>NZ_CP184125.1:0-5423960 GCF_052474385.1 Methylomonas sp. BW4-1 | reverse complement strand
TCCTCGCGTCAAGAAATTATTTCTATTCGCGCAAACTTTCTTTTCCCTACTTGATAAACATGCCTCGCAGGCGCCGAAATTAAAGCTTTGGGATCCTCCAGTTTTTCACCATCAATCTTTACTGCACCTTGTTTGATCAAACGTAGCGCTTCAGAAGTACTTTCCACTAAACCAGCAATTTTCAATACATTAGCAATCGGCATCCCCTGCTCATCGACCTTTATTTGAACCTCTTCGATAACATCCGGTAAAGCTCCACGCTGAAACCGAGCCTCAAAACTTTCCAGAGCCGTTTTTGCAGCCTGCAACCCATGAAATCTACCGACAATCTCCTGCGCAAGCGCAACTTTGTAATTTCTTGGGTTCTCGCCACTCTCGCACGCAGCCCGCCAACTTTCTATTTCAGTCATTGACTTAAAGCTCAACAATTTAAAATAACGCCACATGAGCTCGTCAGAAATCGACATGATCTTGCCGAACATCTCGTCAGGCGCGTCCGCAATGCCTATGTAGTTATTAAGTGACTTGGACATTTTCTGTACACCGTCAAGTCCTTCCAATATCGGCATAGTTAGAACGACTTGCGGCTTTTGTCCATAGCCTTCCTGCAATTGCCTACCCATCAACAAGTTAAATTTCTGATCCGTACCACCCAGCTCGACATCCGCTTTCATGATCACCGAGTCATAGCCTTGTATTAAAGGGTACAAGAATTCGTGAATTGCAATCGGTTGACCACCCTTATATCGCTTACTGAAATCATCACGCTCCAGCATTCTCGCCACGGTATTTCTTGCCGCCAACTGGATTAGCTCAGCACTGGTCATCGCCCCCATCCATGCCGAATTAAACTTCACCTCGGTTCTTTCGGGATCAAGAATCTTGAACACCTGTGCCTGATAGGTTTTCGCGTTTTCCGCCACTTCTTCACGACTCAACGGCTTACGAGTGACGTTTTTGCCAGTCGGATCACCTATCATCGCGGTAAAATCGCCGATCAAAAATTGCACGTTATGCCCGGCATCCTGAAATTGCTTCAGCTTATTAATCAGCACCGTGTGCCCCAGATGCAAATCGGGCGCAGTCGGGTCAAATCCGGCCTTGATTGTTAGCGGCCGATTTTCCTCCAATTTTTTGACCAAATCAGATTCCAGCAAAATTTCTTCAGCGCCGTAACGCAACTGAGCCAAGGTTTCTTGCAACAATTTATTCTCCAATTAGCCTTAAGTTTTGGCCGCGCATTATAAGTGATGGAATTGTAGGGAAGGATAAAAAATGGCCTTTTGTTGGCCTTATGCACCAAAATTCCCTACAATGAAACGCTCGACAAACAATGAAGTGTGATTACTGTGAAGAACAGAATACTCAAGTCGGTGCTTTTAGGCACCTGCACCGTTGTTGCCGCCAGCGCAAGTTACGGATTGATACCGCATAAAGGTTTTGAAGACGCAAAAACCTTGGAGCAAGACAGACTGATCTCGTCCAAGATCAACCAATACACCAAATACGTAGAACCTCCCGAAACGCAACACCTCAACATCACCGAGGAACTTGAACACACCGTCAAATCCGGCGAGAACCTCTCCAGCATTTTTTCCGCACTCAATTTAAGCCGGGAAGATTTGCATAAAATCATCCACGCCAACCCTACGGGCAAACAATTCGCGGACGTCGAACCAGGTCAAGACGTCGTCGCTACGTTGAACGCTTCTGGTGAACTGGAACAGTTGACTTACAGCAAAAATCCGTTTGAAACATTGATAGCCACGCGGCATGACGACAATTTCGACGTGGAACTACTCAGTAAAAAAGTCGATTACCAAATTGCCAGCGCCAAAGGCTCTATCGATTCCTCACTGTTCGAAGACGGCAAGGAAGCAGGCCTGCCGGAAAAACTAATCCTGAAACTGGCTGACATCTTTGCCTGGGATATTGATTTTGCGCTGAATTTAAGAGACGGCGACCAATTTACCGTCGTCTATGAAAAGCTATTTGTAGACGGCAAAGAATTCGACACCGGCGAGATCCTGTCAGTTGAATTCGTCAACCAAGGCAAAACCTATACCGCCGTGCGCTTCGAAGACAACCAAGGCAACACCGGTTATTACACCCCGGACGGCAATGGCCTGCGCAAAGCCTTTCTGCAAACGCCGATGGATTTTGCCAAAATCAGCTCGCACTTTGATTTGCACCGCAAACATCCCATCCTGAACACCATCCGCGCTCACAAAGGCGTCGATTATTCCGCAGCCATCGGCACACCGGTTAAAACCACCGGCGACGGCAAAATCGTCTTCCGCGGCGTGAAAAACGGCTACGGCAATGTAGTGGAAATCGAACACGGCCAAAAATACTCAACTTTGTACGCCCACCTGTCCGGTTTCAAATCCGGTCAAAAACTCGGTAGCGCCATCAAACAAGGCGACGTGATCGGTTATGTCGGCAAAACCGGCTTAGCTACCGGCCCGCATTTGCATTATGAATTCCGTATCGGTGGCATGCATGTCAACCCGGTTACCGCCAAAATACCGCACTCTATGCCTATGGACAAAGCCTTATTGGCCAAATTCAAAGCACAAACCCAGCCATTTTTGGCGCAACTGAAACAAGCCAAAGGCGACGCACTGGTTGCTCAAAACTAATACAGTGTCCGAGCTTTATATAGGCTTAATGTCAGGGACCAGCGTCGATGGTATCGATGCTGGTCTTGTGGATTTTAGCAACGGCAAAATACAACTTGTCGCATTCCATTACCAACCATTCCCCCCCGAACTCCGGCAAAAAATTCACAAGCTTAGTCAAGCGAATCAACCTGTTTTATTAACAGATTACGGCTCGCTGGATAGCCAGATCGGTCGTTTATTCGGCGAAACCGCGCTGACTTTATTAAGTATCGCTCAGATCCCAGCGAGCGCAATCAAAGCTGTCGGTAGTCACGGTCAAACCGTTTATCACACCCCGGAGACTGCCAATGGCTTTTCTCTGCAAATCGGTGATCCGAATCGCATCGCCGAAATCACCGGCATCACCACGGTCGCCGATTTCCGCCGCCGCGACATTGCCGTCGGCGGCCAAGGCGCGCCGCTGGTTCCAGCCTTTCATCAAGCGGTTTTTAGCGACGCGGCACAAGCCAGAGTCATCGTCAATATTGGCGGCATCGCCAACATAACGGTGTTAAACGATAAACCGGTCATCGGCTTCGATACCGGCCCCGGCAATGGTTTAATGGACTGGTGGTGTCAAAAACATTGCAACCAGCATTATGACCGTAACGGCGACTGGGCAGCCAAGGGCAAAGCCCACCTTGCCCTGCTCGCAGCTTTAAGTGACGACGATTACTTCCGGCTAGCGCCACCGAAAAGCACTGGCAAGGAATATTTTTCGCCTGCATGGTTACAGCAAAAGCTCAGCTTATTTCCAGACCTTGAGCCCGAAGATATTCAAGCCACACTCTGTCAATTCAGCGCCGATACTATCGCCGATGCCATTCGCCAATATGCGCCAAATACTTTGCAAACCTTGATTTGCGGCGGCGGAGCGCATAACGGCAAATTGATGAAGCTGTTACGGAAAAGTCTGGATATGCCTGTAACGTCGACAGAGGAACGGGGAATCGACCCGGACCATGTCGAAGCGATTGCTTTTGCCTGGCTGGCACGGCAAACCCTGAACAATCTGCCGGGAAATCTATGCAGCGTCACGGGCGCAGCTACGCCCGTGGTATTAGGTGGGATTTATCCGGGTAAAAACGGCTTAAGCTGAGAAAGACGAGCCGCAACCGCAGGTAGTGGTCGCATTTGGATTGCGAATCACGAATTGCGCACCAGACAAGTCCTCCTTGTAATCGATTTCGGCACCGCTAAGATACTGAATACTCATCGAATCGATCAGCACTGTCACACCATCTTTGAGGATTTGCGTATCGTCGTCATTCACCTCTTCGTCAAAGGTAAAACCATACTGAAATCCGGAACAGCCGCCACCGCTGATATAAACTCTGAGCTTAAGATTATCGTTACCCTCTTCCTGAATTAAACCCGCTACTTTTTGCGCTGCACTGTCGGTAAAAACAATAGGATCGGACATATAAAACTCTATAAGCAATTGAAAGATTGAGCGATTATGACTATACCCAGTAATTCAGTCAAGAATTATCCACTATATTTCCCAGGCTAGCGGTTAAAGCCCTAAAGGCGTAACAACCAGGCAACTATTTGCGCTAAATTTAGCTGGAACTTAAACACACTCCGCTGCTTCGCCGAAAGCCCAAACGTGTCGATAACCGAAGATTCCAGTTAAAACCGTCCGACAAGGAGACCAACCATGCTTATCACCTTCCTCAGACACGCTACAGCAGAAGTTGGTGGCTTATCGCTGCCCGACGCGGACAGAGCCTTAATCGATAAAGGCGAAAAGCAGGTAAAACGCATCGCTGCATTTTGTTTGGCCAACGGCTTAATTCCGGGATCAATTTATTGCAGTCCGCTGTTACGCGCCCAACAGACCGCAAGGATTCTCAACCAAAGCCTGCCTGGCAACCCCGCCCCGCAAACCGTTAGTTGGTTGGCAATCGAAACAGCTACACCCACTATACTCACCGAACTTAGCAAACTCGCCCAGCGTGGCACAAGCGACGCATGGCTAGTCGGGCACGAACCGGACTTTTCGATTACCATTTCCCGGCTTCTGGGCACGACTCCCGACAACATTGTTATCAAAAAAGCCTCTCTGACTCGATTGGATACCGATTTTTCGGCTCAAGCTTCGGCTAAATTGCTGTGGAGCATCCCATGTGCATTGATGCACCAAGGTCAAACCTAATCAAACTCAAGCCCATCTAAGCAAAAATTTCTTCGTCCAACAGGTAACAGCCTGGATCCTCGGCCCAAAAATCGCCCGTCATTTGCTGCGCGCGAACCCGCGTATTACCGTTGCAGATGCTTTGATAATGGCATTCACCACAGCGTCCCTTCAGCGGCCGCGGCGACGCTTTCAATCCGGCCATCAACGGATCATTGACGTCCATCCAAATTTCGGAGAAAGGTCGTTTACGCACATTGCCCAAGCCGTAATGCCACCAAAAGGTATCCGGATGGACATTACCGAGATTGTCAATATTGGCGACGTTGACGCCGGAGGCGTTACCGCCCCATTGCTGTAGTTTGGTTCGGATGTGCTCCGCGCGCTCAGGAAAGCGCCGCTTGACCCAATGTAGAAAATACACGGCGTCAGCGTCGTTGTTACCGGTCACTACCTCGCGGTGCAAACCTTGCTGCTCCCAACTTAAAGACTTTTCGAACAAGCTGTCCATGACTTTGCGGGTCAACTGAAACTCGGCGTCGTCCTTACGGTTTTTGTTACCGCGGCCGCCATAATTCAAATGCGACAGGTAGAATTTGTCGATGTCTTCGTCGTCCATCAATTGCAACAGACCTTCGAAATCGTGCGCGTTGTCTTGAGTTAGCGTAAACCTGACGCCGGCTTTAATATCGTGTTCACGGCATAAACGGATACCGGCCAGCGATGCCTCGAACGAGCCTCGCTTCTGGCGGAACGTGTCATGGGTCTGACCAATGCCATCCAGGCTAACACCGATATATTGGTAGTCGATGGCGGCAATTTGCTTGATGTTAGATGGATTGATCAAAGTGCCGTTACTGGACAAGGCGACATAAAACCCCATGTCGCGAGCACGCTGCGAAATCGCAAAAATATCCGGATGCAGCAGCGGCTCACCGCCGGACAGAATCAGCACAGGGACTTTAAACGCCTTCAGGTCGTCCATCACCGTGTAAATTTCCGGCGTGCTCAATTCGCCGGGGAAATTGATGTCGGCGGAGGTGGTGTAGCAATGCTTGCAGGTTAAATTGCAACGGCGGATCAAATTCCAGATCACCACCGGCCCGGCGGGTTTGCGCGGCGCCGTCAGCGGGGTTGGATGCAGCAGTTCTCGCATGTATTGGCTCAGTCTGAACATGCTTTATCCTCCGATTCTTAAACCGGTTTTTTTTAGAATTTTAGTGCTGTACAACACCTCGTGGTTGCGTGCTTGCGCACCCAATAGTTCGGCAATGATAGCCACTTGCTCGCCGGCATCCTGTTCGGTCTTGCCGTGCACCATGGCAAACAGGTTATAGGGCCACTCAGGCAAATGCCGGGGGCGCTGATAGCAATGACTGACAAACGCTAGCATGGCCACTTTTTGTCCCAGTTCGTCGACGTACCCATCTTCGACATCCCACACTGTCATACCGTTAAAGCGGTAACCCAGTTTGTAATGATTGGGCACCGCAGCAATGCGGCGAACCACCCCGGTCTGTTGCATTTCGGCTAGGTGTAACATCACGGTTTGGGCGGACAAGCCCAATTGCTCGGCAACGGCTTGGTAGGGCTTGCTGACCAAAGGCAAACCGGCCTGGGTAGCTTGGATAATTTTCCGGTCTATTTCGTCGATTGGCATCAGGCTTCCAATTGCAAACCAACGTAGTATTCGCTGATCTTCGGCATGTTGTAAACGGCCAATCCGGTCTGCCGCTCAATTTCGGCAATCACACTTTGCACCTGTTCCGGCTTTTCGGTGGCCAACACAAACCACATATTTAATAAATGATTGCGGGCATAGTTATGCGCCACTTCCGGGAAGCTATTGACGATTTCGGTTACTTCATCGAAGCGCGCCTCCGGTACTTTCAGGGCCGCCAAGGTCAAGGCGCCGCCCATTTGTTCGGCATGATACATAGGCCCAAAGCGTGACAAGACGCCTTCGGCCAGCATGTTTTGCAATCTTGAGAGTAACTCTGCTTCCACAAGCCCCAATTCCTCAGCAACTCGTTGATAGGGTGCTGCGCAAATCGGGAAGCCTTGTTGCAGGCGGTTGATAATGGCTTTGTCTATGGCGTCCATGTTTAGGCGAAGTGCATACCAAAAGACTGCTTGTTTTTAATCTCCTCAGTCCTGCTCTCTCCGGCAATAGAGGGAACGGCCCCATTGCCATTGGGGTGAGCATACAGAGCGCCACGCTGTTTAAAACAACGCCGACTAAACAATACTTCGAATGGATATTCGCATAGGTTGCAAGCATGCCGCAGTTCAGCCCATTGTTCCAACACCACGTCCCGGGTCTTGCCATGAATCATGCAATACAGGTTATACGGCCAGATTTCGCCCTGGCGCGGGCGTTGATAACACAGATTCACACAAGCCTGCTGGCTGATCAAAGCGCCCACCCGAGCCACCCTGTCGTCTGCCACATCCATCACTATCATTGCATTGGCCCGGTAACCCAATTGGCGATGCTTGACCACCACGCCCCACCGCTTGATCAAACCTTGAGTCTTTAAGCGCGCCAAACGCTCAATCACCTCTTGTTCGGTAATCGCCAACTGCCCTGCTATCGCCGCATAGGGCCTCGCCGCAATCGGCAAACCGGTTTGCACGGCGGCAATCAGTTGATAATCGATCGCGTCAATCATGCAGATTTAGCTCAAATCCCAGGTTGATGAAATAGTCGGCCAGCATCGGCAGCAGCATCGCCGGATAGCCGGTTTGAGTTTCGATATCCGCGATCACACCTTTAAGGTGAGCCTCACTGTCCGCAATCAATACAAACCAGAGATTGAAGCGATTTTCGCGCTCATAGTTGTGATTGACTTCCGGATAAGCGCTGACCAATTCGGCGACCCTTGGCAAATCAAATTCCGGCACCGCCATCGCCACCAGCGCGCTATTACCGATGCTATTGGGCGCGATCACCGGACCGATGCGGCTGATCATCTGCTGCTCGGATAATGTTTGAAACGCATTTAACACCTCATCCTCGCTGACGCCAAGCTGTTCGGCAATGTCGCGGTAGGGGGTCGGGCTCAACGGAAAATCCTGTTGATAGTCGTTGAGCAAGCGTTTGTGCAAGGGTGCCAGCATGTTACCAACCTATGCGATTGGCGCGATCAGTGAAGAAAATCCCACTGGGTTTTTGCGCCGGCAGGCGAGCGGTTTCGGCAAAGGTCTCAGTGTCATAAACCATCACCCGGTCCTCGTCGCGCACCGCCAGCCATACCGATTCGCCGCGCGGACTGAATTCCATGTGCAGCACGGCCTTGCCGGGCTGCAGGGTTTTAAGCACATTAAAATCTTTCAAATCGATGACTTGCACGGTTTGATTGTCCGGAAAGGCGAAATTCACCCAAACTTGCCGCCCATCCGGCCGCGAGCTAACAAACACCGGCTGGCCAGCCACCGGAATACGCTTGACCAACTCCCATTCGCGGGTGTCGATCACCAACACCTCATGCAATCCCACTGCCGGTACCAGCAAACAGTCGCCGGCCACAGTCCAACCTTCCAGATGCGGCATTTTATAGACCGGCATTTGTTCATCGTCTTTGCCGTAATCTTCCAGAATATGTTCGACACCTTTTTCCGGCTGCCACAAATCCAGCAAAGCCAAACCTTTTTCACCAAACAATCCAGCGCCATAGTAATGGCCATCCGGCGTCAATAAGGCGTCGTAAGGCTGTTTGCCGATGTCTTTAAATTTTTTCACGACGGGCTGACGCGGATTTTTAGCATCAATCAGCCAGATTTCGTTGCCTTCGAACAGACTGCAAACGAAGCGTTGGCCCGGCGCATCCACCAAACCGACGACTTTGGATAATTTGTTGTCTTCGCCGTAAATCGCGGGGATTTCAGCCAGCTGTTCCAGCGTCACCGCGTCGAACAGCTTAACGCCGCCGGGTGTGTAATTAGAAACCGCAATCACTTTGCCGTCCTGAGAAATCGCCCCGCCGATGCTGTTGCCGGCCTGGATGATGCGTTTTTCGATTTTGTCTTGCAGCAAATCGATCTTGGTCAAACCGCCATCCCGGCCGAATATATAGGCGTAGCGCTGATCGCGGGAGAACACTATCGAAGCGTGAGACAAATCGCCCAAGCCTTCGATGCGACTCATCGACGCCGGTTTCGTGGTGTTGATGATCTGTATGCTGCCGGTTTCGCGTTCGATCACTACGCCGAGATCGCCAGTGCCGCGCGGATCGCCATTGGCTTGACAAACCCAAAATAACGAAACAGCAATGGTAACTTTACGAATTATTTGCTTCATATCGACGCCAAGGAAAATTTTTAGTGCCCACACCATTGGTCTTCGCAGGGCCGCCCATCATTGTCACCATCCGTCACGCTGCCAGGACAATTATTCAAATAAAATATTGCTTCTTCACATGAAGTCATTTGCGTGCATCGCGTTTTACCTTCACATGTAAATTTCGCAGAGACTTGTATTTCAGGCTGTTCTAGGGTCTGATAGCTAACCTCCGGGACCGGCGGCGACCAAGAAATAGTACTTTCACGACTTTTAAATTTATTCACAACAAATCCAACGATAAGCACGGCAATAACAATAGAACTAAATACTGATCGATAGCTGCTGTTTTTATGCCTATAAGCACTAAGTTTATAAGATTGGGGTTTAATTGCATTTTTTCGCGGCACTACTGAGGCTGAGTTCACGAGCTTCCGCTCCGAGAAAACGCTTTTCATCCCTTCGATAGTAACGCCGACAGCTCTTTTTTGGCCTGTCAGATCGGTGATTACATCAAAATAAACTATGTCGTTTTCAACTGGCCTTCGGATTGCACCTTTTAACGAAGATATATGAAAAAATACATCCTCACTGCCAGCGTCTGGGGTAATAAAACCATACCCTTTATCGTCGATCCAACGTTTTAAAATACCTTTTTGCACACTAATCGAATCTAAGGTTGCCGTAAGCGTTGAATCAACCAGTTTGTTTCATCGACAGTCAAAAAACTCTTCCACGGCGGCATAGCCGTGCCTGCTCGACCGTTTTGAATCGCATCCGCCAACAGAGCGTCGCTTTTGCCAGCCAGCGCTTCCGGCATCAACGACGGTCCCAAGCCGCCTTTCGGCGGCAGGCCATGGCAGGAGCCGCAATCATGCTTGAGCATATTCAACAGCTCCTGCTGCCGTTGCGGATTGGGTTGTTCCGCAACGGCGCAGGTGGATAGCAAACCGATCAACACCCAGCAATAACGCATTGACTAGGGTTTAACGCTGCCGTAATACGCGGCGATGTCGTTGATTTCGGCATCGGTCAGCGAACCGGCGATCGCATTCATAATGTCGGATTTCCGAGTTTTGTCGCGATATTGTTTGATCGCGGTTTTCAAATACTCGGGATCGCGGCCGCCCAACGGTGGAAACGGCGCATCGGCACTGGGCATTCGGATGCCGTGACATTGCGCACACACCGCGCCCGCTTTAGCTTGACCGACATACAAACTGGTAGCCTGTGCGCTACCGGCGGCAAGCAACCCCGCCAGCAACGACACGATAAAATGAGTCATCTTCATTTTGATTGCTCCATTTCGTCGGGCGACAAGCCGCGGGTCATGTATTTAACCCGGCCGCGCGAGAAAATACCTGCGGGGCTTTCCATCGGTACGCTGGCGACTTTTTGCAAGGTGTTGGAATCGTACACCACCACTTCGTCGCCGTTGTAACCGGCACTGATATACAAGAATTTGCCATCGGCGCTATATTCCGGGAAGTAGGCGTGGCCGCCGACATCCAGGGTTCTGGCAACTTCCAGGGTTTTCTTGTCGATCAACTGTACAGTACGGGCGCGTCTATCCTTGCTGATGATGTCAACCGCGACATAAGGGGCGTTGGCATGCGCAGCGGGCGATTCGGTGCCACCAGAAACCGGTACTTGTTTGACGACTTCCATTTTGTCCAGATCCCAAACGCTGACCACGGTTTTGTCGCAGTCGCCGAAGTTGGTGCCAAAGCCCAAAGTACGGCCATCCACTTTCACCGCCGAACCGCCGCCAACGTGCGGCACGCACCCGGCTTCCAATTTTTTGATGATTTCGCGTTTTTCCAGATCGATGGCGGCGACGATGCTGTCGTCGTAAGACGCGATCATCAGTTTTTTGCCGCCGTGAGTCAGGAAGGCGTCATGCAAATGTCGGCCTACGTTCTCGATCCGGGTGACAGGGAAACCTTCTTTGTTTAAATCGATGACCCAAACCTGGCCGGCATTTTCCAATGCAATCGCAAAAACGTCCGCGTATGGAGTACCGATAATCATGCCTGAGTCGGACGAAACGTGTTTACCATCCGGATCGGTGCCTTCCAGTTCGAAGGTTTTCAATGGTTCCAGGGTATCGGCATTCAGAATCACGGCGTTATGCGGTACGAAAGAACCAGCCATAATATATTTACCGTCGCGCGATACCCCCATGCCCGGGCCGTTCCAGCCGGTTTTGATGCTGCGCACCGCTTGCATGGAATACAAATCGACTTTAAAAATCTCGGCAGTATCGGTTTTTACATAAGCCCAGCGCGGGTTGGCCGGGTTGAAATCGATAATATGTGCGGCAGTGCCGGTCGGTACTTCACCGACTTTTTGATGGGTAGAGCTGTTAATAAAGATGGCTTTGGAGCCCTCGCCACGGCCGTATTTGCCGCGCGCCGCGACGCCAATCAAGTTTTCAAATTTATCGTCGATTTGAAAAGTCGGCTTGGCCGGTAATGTACTTTCGTCTTTGACATAGACTTTCAACGACTTTTTCATATCGTCTATCGTCCAAGCCGGATTGGGTTGTTTTGGCGTTTCTTGCAGATGTTTGATCACGCCGCGAATTTCGTCGTCGCTCAGTTTGCCGTAGAACGGAGGCATCAAGGTGTCGAAGCTGCCGGCCATGACGATGGTGCGCAAGGCGGTGGGACTGCGGCCTTTCAACGTCGCCGAGTTCAGCGCCGGCGCCAGATAACCGCCGTGATCGGAACCGTGGCAGCTGGCACAATTGTCTTGGTAGAGCTTATGAAAGTCGTCGGATTTTGCCATCGCCACTCCGGATGACAACAGCATGGCGATAGAACTCGCCAGTAGGGATTTATTCAGCATTTTTATAGTATTGTTCATTTAAAATTCCTGCCACCCGCAAGTTAAAAAAAAGAGCCAACTTGGTGCATTAAACCATAAAAGATCAGGACGAACAGACACCCGATTTAGCATGGTAAAATAACAGCTTGTTGACTCCAGGCCGATGTTATAAAGTAAAGTTTCGATTCGCTATCAATTTACCCCCTAAACTATCGCCTTGTCAACCTAGTGGGTCACGATGAGAATGCAATTTATGCAACAAACTGATATTTACGAACTTATTGAGTGCATGACTACATTGATCCGCTCCGAAGAGCGGAAAAAATGTACGGAACTGGGCTTGCAGCCGGTACACTTCCAAGTGCTCAATTACCTCTCGCGCTGCAATAAATATAGCAACACCCCAGCAGCTGTCGCCAATTATCTGGGCATGACTCGCGGCACCGTATCACAATCGCTGATTATTCTGGAAAAGAAGGGCTATATCGGTAAAACGCCGGATGCCAACGACAAGCGCGTGGTGCATTTGCAGTTGCTGGCGGACGGCGCGGCCATACTCAAACAAGCGCGACCGTCTGATTTATTCCACGGGGCTACGGCCATCCTGCAAAATAGCGATTCGCCCCCATCAGATGCCAATGTGTTTCAGCAAGCCCTTACCGCGCTGCAAAAAGCAAATCAGTCGCAATCATTCGGCGTTTGCAAAACCTGCCGCAATTTCAGCGAAAAAGACGGCGGCTTTTTCTGCCAGCTAACCCAGGAAAAGCTCAGCACAGCCGATAGCGAGCAAATTTGCCAGGAACACAACCCTGTTTAACTGTCCGGCCAATGCACAGATAGACAATAAACAAGTCTTGGCTCGGTTTACGCTGCATCATTCGCCGGTTCGATTTGGGAGTTAATATGTCTATACCTCGCATCGCCTTGACGCCCGGCGAACCGTCCGGCGTCGGTCCGGACTTATGCATACAATTGGCGCAGCAAGAACAAACTTGCCAACTGATTGCCATTGCCGATCCGGAATTATTGCAGCAACGGGCCCAACAACTGGATTTACCTCTAACAATTCAACTTTTCAACATTGATCACGCTGCCACAAAACAGTCAGCAGGGACCTTAACCGTACTGCCCATCAGCCTAAGCGAACCAGCCGTTTGCGGAAGACTCAACCCCATAAATAGCCGATACGTTCTGGAAACCATCCGCCAAGCCACTCTGGGCTGTATGAGCGGCGTATTTGCCGCAATGGTGACCGGCCCGGTCCACAAAGGGGTGATCAACGACACCGGCATTCCTTTCAGCGGCCACACCGAGTTTATCGCCGAACTGACCGGCGGCAGCCCAGTCATGATGCTGGCAACACCGGGCCTGCGCGTCGCTTTGGCGACCACGCATCTGCCGCTGTCAGAAGTAAGCGCCGCCATCACCTCGGACGCATTGGCGACCGTTATCCGGTTGCTGGACCGCGACCTGCGCCAACGCTTCAACATTACTGACCCGAAAATTTTGGTCTGCGGCCTTAATCCGCACGCGGGCGAAAGCGGCCATCTCGGCCGGGAAGAAATCGAGATTATCGAGCCGACGTTGGAGCGCCTGCGTTGCGAAGGCATTCACCTATACGGCCCGCTACCCGCCGACACCCTGTTTACACCCAAATACCTGGAAACCGCCGACGCCGTGTTAGCGATGTATCACGATCAAGGTCTACCGGTATTGAAATACAAAGGCTTCGGCCAGGCCGTGAATATCACGCTGGGTTTACCTATCGTCCGCACTTCGGTCGACCACGGCACAGCCCTGGAACTGGCCGGCACCGGCAAAGCCAATCTCGGCAGTTTGCGATTTGCGTTGCAGACTGCGCTGGATATGATTCCCCACTTATAAAATTAAAAATGACCCACACCGCCCGCAAACGTTTCGGCCAGAATTTTCTGCACGATCACAGCATCATCTACAACATCCTGGCCAGCGCCCATCCCGTCGCCGGTGAGCATTGGGTGGAAATCGGCCCCGGCCTGGGTGCGCTGACCCAGCCTTTGCTGGAATCGGGCACTAAACTCGATGTGGTCGAGCTGGACCGCGATTTGGTGAGCCGTCTGCAAAAACAGTTTGCCGGCCACATCAATTTAACCGTGCATAGCGCCGACGCTTTGAAGTTCGATTTTGCCGCGCTGGCACAAACCGGCGAGAAACTGCGCATCATCGGCAACCTGCCTTACAACATTTCCACACCACTAATGTTTCACCTACTGGAATCCACCGATTGCGTGGAAGATATGCTGTTCATGCTGCAAAAAGAAGTGGTGGACCGCATTTGCGCCGAGCCCGGCAGCAAGGCATACGGCCGGTTGAGCGTGATGATGCAGTATTACTGTGAAACGGAATTGCTGTTCGACGTGCCACCGGAAAGTTTCGATCCAATTCCGCAAGTTATGTCGGCCATCGTCCGCCTGACCCCACACAGCCAACCGCCGGTCGACATTCCAGACCTAAAAAGCTTTAGCCAATTGGTGACCCAGGCTTTTTCGCAGCGCCGAAAAACCATCCGCAATTCGCTGAAAAACTTCATCTCCGAGCAGCAGATTATCGAGCTTGGCATCGACGCCAATTTACGTGCGGAGTCGATTAGCCTGGCCGAGTTCGCCCTGCTCAGCACTCACAGCCAAGCAAGCACCGCCAGTTAAGTTCGCAACTCCTCGCGCCGCCAGTTCAACAAGATTTGACGGCATTTACAGGACAAGTGCGATAAAATGCAGGATTTTTCCGCCAGGCTCACGAACTGATGCGCTTGAGCCGGCTCTCTTTATATAAGGCAACCAACCTGATTCATACACTGGAGTGATTGATATGCGCATTATCCTGTTAGGCAGCCCCGGCTCGGGCAAAGGCACCCAAGCCCAGTTCATCACGGAGAAGTTCGCGATTCCGCAAATTTCCACCGGCGACATGCTGCGCGCCGCCGTCCGCGAAGGCACCCCGCTGGGTATTGAAGCCAAAAAAATCATGGATGCCGGCGGCCTGGTTTCCGATGACATCATCTTGGGTTTGATTAAAGACCGCATCACTCAGGACGATTGCAAAAACGGCTTTTTGCTCGATGGATTTCCGCGCACGATTGCGCAAGCGGAAGGTCTGGCAAAAATGGGCGTAGAACTGGATTACGTCGTGGAAATTGCCGTCGATGACGAAGAGATCATCAAACGCATGAGCGGCAGGCGCGTACATATGGCCTCGGGCCGTACCTATCACGTGGTGTTCAATCCACCGAAACAGGAAGGCTTGGACGATGTTACAAACGAGCCTTTGATCCAACGCGACGACGATAAAGAAGAAACCGTTCGCAAGCGCTTAAGCGTGTATCACGAGCAAACCAAACCGCTGGTCGGCTTTTATTCCGCGCCCGGTCAAAACGTCAAATTCGCGTCGATTGCTGGTGTCGGTTCGGTGAGCGAAATCACCGACAAAGTGTTAGCGGTGTTGGCATAAAAACTTCGTAGGGTACGCAACACGTACCTTTTAGCTTTCGGTACGCGATACCCCAAGGGGCACAAATGCGTACACCACCTAAAAAGAGAAATCCAAATGGCAGGTAAAACCTTATACGACAAACTCTGGGACGACCACGTCGTCCATACCGAAGACGACGGCTCGTGCCTGATCTATATCGACCGGCAGTTGCTGCACGAAGTGACTTCACCGCAAGCTTTCGACGGCATGCGCATGTCCGGCCGCCAACCGTGGCGGGTCACCCGCAATCTGGCCGTCGCCGACCATAACGTGCCGACCTCCGGCCGCGCGCAAGGCATCGCCGACCCGGTTTCCCGTCTGCAAGTGCAAACCCTGGAAAACAACTGCGCCGAGTTCGGCATCACCGAATTCGACATGGCCGACATCCGCCAAGGCATCGTCCACGTGGTCGGCCCGGAACAAGGCGCCACGCTGCCCGGCATGACCGTGGTCTGCGGCGACTCGCATACCTCTACGCATGGCGCCTCCGCCGCGCTGGCCTTCGGTATCGGCACCTCGGAAGTGGAACACGCCCTGGCCACGCAAACGCTGGTGCAGAAAAAAGCTAAAAACATGCTGATTAAAGTCAATGGCAAAACCGGTCCGGGCGTCACCGCCAAGGACATCGTGTTGGCGATCATCGGCCAGATCGGTACTGCCGGAGGCACCGGTTACACCATCGAATTCGGCGGTGACGCGATTCGCGCGCTGAGCATGGAAGGCCGCATGACGGTCTGCAATATGGCTATCGAAGCCGGTGCCCGTGCCGGTTTGATTGGTTGCGACGAAAAAACCATCGAGTTTTATCAAGGCCGGCCCTATTCGCCCAAAGGCGAGGACTGGAATATGGCGGTCCGTTACTGGGAAAAACTGCATTCCGACGCCGACGCCAAATTCGACAAAGTCATCGAATTCGACGCGGCCGCGATCAAACCGCAAGTCAGCTGGGGCACGTCGCCGGAAATGGTATTACCGGTCGATGCATCCATCCCCGATCCTGTTCAGGAAGCCGATCCGGTCAAGAAGCAAAGCATCGAACGCGCCCTGCAATACATGGGCTTAACAGCCGGCCAAAAAATCACCGACATCAAGCTGGATAAGGTGTTTATCGGTTCCTGCACCAACTCGCGCATCGAAGATTTACGCGCCGCGGCTGCGGCGATCAAAGGCCGGAAAAAAGCTGCGTCGGTCAAACAAGTGTTGGTAGTGCCCGGCTCGGGTTTGATCAAACAACAAGCCGAAGCGGAAGGCCTGGACAAAATCTTCACCGCCGCCGACTTTGAGTGGCGCGAACCGGGTTGCTCGATGTGCCTGGCGATGAACGCCGACCGTCTGGATGCCGGCGAACATTGCGCTTCGACCTCGAATCGTAACTTTGAAGGCCGTCAGGGTTACGGCGGCCGCACCCACTTGGTGAGTCCCGCCATGGCTGCCGCGGCTGCGATTGCCGGCCACTTTGTCAACGTCGCCGAGGAGGCTTAAATCATGCAGGCTTTTACCACTTTAACCGCCCTGGTGGTGCCGATGGACCGCGCCAATATCGACACCGACGCGATCATCCCCAAACAATTCTTGAAATCGATCCGTCGCGCCGGCTTCGGTCCGTATTTGTTCGACGAATGGCGTTATTTGGATCATGGCGAACCGGAAATGGATTGCACCAACCGACCGTTGAACAAGGATTTTGTTTTGAACCAACCGCAATACAAAGGGGCGCAGATTCTGCTGACCCGGGAAAACTTCGGTTGCGGTTCATCGCGCGAACACGCACCGTGGGCACTGGAAGACTACGGATTCCGCGTGATCATCGCGCCAAGCTTTGCCGACATTTTCTTCAACAACTGTTTTAAAAACGGCATTCTGCCGATTGTGTTGCCGGCGGAAACCGTGGACCTGTTGTTCAAGGAAGTTGTCGACGGTTACCAATTGACGGTCGATCTGCAAAGCCAATCCATTACCACACCAAGCGGACAAAACATTGCCTTTACTGTCGATGAAAACCGCCGCTACCGCTTGCTGAACGGCCTGGACGACATCGCACTTACCCTGCAACATGCCGACAAAATCAAGAGTTACGAAGCCGAGCGCGCCAAACGCGCACCGTGGTTGTTCAAAGACGCATAAGCGCCACTGAAAGGTAAAAAAATGCCCAAAAAAATAGCAGTCCTGGCCGGCGACGGCATCGGACCGGAAATTGTCGCCGAAGCGATCAAGGTCTTGAGCTTTCTAAATACCGACATGAATCTGGGGTTGGTTTTCGAGAACGCCTTGATTGGCGGTGCGGCTTATGACGCTTTCGGCACTCCCCTGCCGCAAACCACGCTGAATCTGTGCAAAAACGCTGATGCGGTGCTGCTGGGTGCGGTCGGCGGCCCTAAGTGGGAGCCGCTGGCCCATGCGGTACGTCCGGAACGCGGCTTATTGGGCATTCGCTCCGAGTTGAATCTGTTCTCTAACCTGCGTCCGGCGATTTTGTATCCGCAATTGGTCGACGCATCGACCTTGAAACCGGAAGTGGTGTCGGGCCTGGACCTCATGATCGTCCGCGAATTGACCGGCGGCATTTATTTCGGCCAGCCGCGCGGTGTGCATGTGGCCGAAAACGGCGAGAAAGTCGGCATCAATACCAAGATTTACAGCGAATCAGAAATCCGCCGCATCGCCCATTCCGCATTCAAGATTGCGCAAAAACGTCACAAAAAACTGTGCTCGGTCGATAAAGCCAATGTACTGGAAGTGACCGAACTATGGCGCAGCGTGATGACCGAAGTGGGTAAGGACTATCCGGACGTACAACTGAGTCATATGTATGTCGATAATGCTGCGATGCAACTGGTACGGGCGCCGAAACAATTTGATGTGATCGTCACCAGTAATATGTTCGGCGACATTCTGTCCGACATCGCCGCAATGCTGACCGGCTCCATCGGCATGCTGCCGTCGGCTTCCCTGGATGCCAATGCCAAGGGCATGTATGAACCGATTCACGGTTCCGCGCCTGACATTGCCGGCCAAGGTATCGCCAATCCGCTGGCGACCATTTTGTCGGTGGCGATGATGCTGCGTTATACATTTAACCAGCCGGAAGCCGCCGAGCGTATCGAACGCGCGGTGAACAGCGCATTGGATAGTAAAGTCAGAACCGCGGACATTTATTCGGAAGGCATGACCAAAGTCAGCACTTCCGGCATGGGCGATGCTGTTCTTAACGCCTTAAAAGGATAAGCAATATGTCTAAAACTTATGATGTAGCAGTCGTCGGCGCCACTGGCGCGGTCGGCGAAACCATGATTTCCATTTTGGAAGAACGCAATTTTCCGGTGGGCAAAGTCTATGCATTAGCCAGCGAGCGCTCGGCCGGCAAACGTATCCCGTTTAAAGACGGGTCGCTGGTGGTGGAAGATTTGGCGACCTTCGATTTCTCGAAAGTGCAGATCGGCTTATTTTCTCCCGGCGCGTCAGTGTCTGCGGAGTATGCGCCCAAAGCCGCCGCGGCCGGCTGTGTGGTGATCGACAACACCTCGCAATTTCGCTACGACGACGACATTCCGTTGGTGGTGCCGGAAGTCAATCCGGAAAAAGTTGCCGACTACAAAAATCGCGGCATTATCGCCAACCCCAATTGCTCGACCATCCAGATGTTGGTGGCCTTGAAACCGATCTACGATGCGGCAGGTATCAGCCGCATCAACGTTGCCACCTATCAAGCAGTGTCCGGCACGGGCAAGGAAGCGATTGAGGAATTAGCCACGCAAACCGCGAATTTGTTGAATGCCAAGCCGGTCGAGCCTAGCGTGTATCCAAAGCAAATTGCTTTCAACGTGTTGCCGCAAATCGATGTCTTCATGGATAACGGCTACACCAAGGAAGAGATGAAAATGGTCTGGGAAACTCGAAAAATCCTCGGTGATGCCGATATTCTGGTCAACCCCACAGCGGTGCGGGTGCCTGTGTTTTTTGGACATTCGGAAGCTGTGCATATCGAGACTAAAACCAAGATTTCCGCTGAGCAGGTTCGCGAGCTGTTGGCGTCTGCCCCCGGGGTAACGTTGTTGGACGAACGTGAGAACGGCGGTTATCCAACGGCGGTGACGGAATCATCCGGCAACGACGATGTATTTGTCGGCAGAATCCGCGAGGATATTTCCCATCCGACCGGCATAGATCTATGGGTAGTGAGTGATAACGTCAGAAAAGGTGCTGCGCTTAACAGTGTGCAAATAGCCGAAGTGCTGGTAAAAAGCTACATCTAGTCTACGCTTAGCTCTGTGTTTTATAGTGGGTCAGTAAGTACCGAGGTATTACAAGTGAAGGAAAGCAATGTGAGCAATTTAACTAAAGCCTTAGCGGTTGTATCGTTACTGGCACCAGTCAGTGCCCAACCCTTAGGTATCGGCGAAATTGAATTACATTCTGCCCTAAACCAAAAACTCAATGCCGAAATCAGACTCAGCGTCGCACCGGGCGAAAATCCGGCCGATGTCTCGGTAAAATTGGCCCCGCCGGAAAAATTTGACCAAGCCGGCGTAGTTTGGAATTATTTTCTGTCCAAGATCAAGTTGGAGCCGGTTGTGCAAGCAAACGGCTCCATCATCGTAAAAGTCTCCTCAAGGGAAGCGTTGACAGAGCCGTTTCTGGATTTCCTGTTGGAAGTCACTTGGCCGCAAGGCAGCATGATGCGCGAGTTCACATTGCTCATCGACCCACCGGCCGCTTATAACCAACCGGTCACGCCTGTCGTGGAAACCAGCGGTTACAGTGCCGAACCCATTGAGCCACTAGAGCGCCCGATCAAGAGAACTCGAACTGCACCAAAGCGAGCAGTGCGAGCCGCCCCTGCCGACAACATTACGCCAGAAACACCCACTAGCGGCGAATTCGGCCCTATCCAAAAATCGGATACTTTATGGAGTATCGCCACCCAAGTGGGCCAGGAAAAGAACATTCCGACCCAGAAAATGTTGACCGCTTTGTACAGAGCCAATCCGGACGCATTTAACAACGGCAATATCAATTCGCTGAAAGAAGGCGCCACCTTAAAGATTCCTGAGCCGGACGCAATTATGAATCCGGCACAAAGACAAGCGCAAAATGAGCGAAAAGCCGCCAATAAGCAGGTCAAGCCGGAAACCGCACAAGCAGAAACCACCAAGAAAGCGCTCGAATTGGTAGCACCTACCGAAGCGAAGGCCGCCGGCACGGGTTCAACAAAAACCGAACAAAATTCGGCTGCGACAGCCAATCCTGCTTTAAATAGCGCTGCTGATCAAGCCAGCGAAGGGAAAGACCTGGAATTACAAGCTCGCATCGAAAAGCTCGAGCAACAACTAGGCATGATGCAGCAATTGCTGGCCTTAAAAGATCAGCAACTAGCCACTTTACAAAACAATAAACCAGCAACGGCCGAGCCTAGCCCTCAGCCCGCGCAACCGGCACCTCAGCCACCCGTTGCCAGCCCCGAGGCCCCAGCTCCGGCAGTAATGCCGACTCCGACTCCGCAACCATCGGTTTCCGAACCTGCAGTGGTGACACCACCGGCGCCCAAGCCTATTGTTCCACCCGCACCCAAAGTTACTCCGCCGCCACCTCCACCGGTTGTTGCAGAAGACGAAGGCTTATTTAGCTCGGATGCTTACTACTGGGTTGCCGGCACCTTAGGTACTGGTATTTTGGGCTTGCTGGGCTGGTTGTTATGGCGCAAACGTAAAATCGACGAACGCACCAACACCGAAAGCATGTTCGCATCGGCCAGTCAAATTCGGCTGCCCGATTCTGAGAGCAGCCTTTCCGTGCCCATTATGGACATCAGCAGTACCGATGAATACGACGTCGGCACTGTAGGGGAAAGTTCGTTTATCAGCGACTTTACTCCTAGCGATTTCGATGCCTTCGACACCGATCAAAATGAAGTTGATCCGATATCGGAAGCCGACGTGTACTTGGCGTATGGCCGCTATCAACAAGCGGAAGAACTGATCCGCCATGCAATAAGCGAACAGCCTAACCGCGACGAATGCAAACTGAAATTACTGGAAATCTATTACGCCAGTGAAAACAAAGACAGCTTTGCCGGTTATGCGCAAGAACTGGCCGATGCCGGCAAACAAACCGATAAGCCATTCTGGAAAAAAGTCACCGACATGGCTAAAGAAATCGTCCCCGATTTAGCCCTGTTTGGTGGCAGTTTTGCCGCTACCACAGCGCCCATCAGCAAAGGCGATACTACTGTTAGCGCAGCGAGTTCCACCGCGGCCGATACGGAAATTATCGATTTGGATAAAGGCTTTTCGCAGCTCGACGACGATTTGTCGGATCTGAATATCGATAAAGATTTGGCACTCGAAGACAACGGACTGGATTTTGATTTGGGAAGTTTCGGCGGCAGCGCCAGGTCACCGCTTGAAAGCAAGCAAACCGATGCAAATATCGAAAGTATTGATTTCGATCAGCCACCGGCTTCTAAATCTGCGGCGAAGGCTATCGAAACCACGGAAAGTGCCGCAGTTTCCAGCAACGATGACATAGAATCGTTCGACTTCGACTTTGCGCTAGATTCTGACTCGGAAAAAACTGAAGCGGATTCGGCTGCCTTGGCGCTTGAATCTTTGGATTTTGCCAGTTTTGCCGAAATTGCTGCGGATACTGAATCCGAAACGACTGACAACAAAGAGGAGATGGAAACAAAATCTCCTAACTCGATGGATGCTTTGGAGAGTTTCGATTTTAACTTCGATGTCGACAATGCAACTCCAGAAGCAACTGCGGATAAATCTAACGAGGATGCCGCAAAAGCCGAGATATCAACAGATATAGAATCATTCGACTTTAGTGATTTCGATGACATAAAAAAGACTGCTTCAGACCTTACGGACGGCAGCAAAGAAGCGTTAGCGGACGCAGACAGCTTCGATTTCGACTTCGAAAGCATCACCTCTAAAGCGCAAACTGACGATAGCCTAAGCATCGAACCTGAACTGAATTTAGAATCGCAGTTGAAACTGGAAACATTCGACTTTTCCGATTTCGACAATATCACCCCGAAATCAGCCCAATCTTCAGATCAGGTTTTGGAAACATCTGTGCAACCGAGCGGCGAGTTCGATTTCAACTTCGACTTTGACACGCCAATCATCAGCACTACAGACACCGACGAGTTTGAGCTGGGGGTTTCCGATTTGACCGATATGGACGAATTCGAAACCAAAATCGATTTGGCGAAAGCCTATATCGATATGGGCGACACCGAGGCGGCAAAATTGATAGCCGAGGATGTCTTGTCCAAAGGCTCAAAACAACAACAACAAGCCGCACAGGCTTTACTTGACGAACTTAAATAAGCATCGATTGCAGCAGCCGATTTCTCTAAATTGTTAGATCCCGCTTTTTGGAAAAATCGGTAGCGGCTCAGTTATTTCATAGGCCGTTTAGCACAAGCGTTTTATTCCCAAACTATCACCGGCCTAATCAGAACCCGGCAACATCATTCACCCAGCCATGCTGATACGGCCGGGCATTTCCAGCACAATGCCAGTTTCCACAATAGTTTACACTAGCGCGTAGCCTGCATTTGCAGACCAGCCGAGAGCAGCTTCCAACACCAAATTGATGCTATGCTGGCGCATTACCGCAATTTAGACGCCATCCGCCACATCAGACATGCCTCGCATCGTTATCTCTACCCTCAACGCCCGATACATTCACACTGCTTTTGGCTTACGCTATCTCTACGCCAACATGGGCACGTTGCAAACAGACACGGCCTTATTAGAATTCGGCATCCAGCAGCGCCCAATCGAAATTGTCGAAAAACTACTGCAACAACAAGCGCGGATTATCGGCCTTGGCGTTTATATCTGGAATGTGGCGGAAATCAGCGCCGTGGTAGCCATCCTGAAACAAGTCGCACCAGAAATTATCATCGTACTTGGCGGGCCGGAAGTCAGTCATCCGCCCGATTTACCAAGCATTGCCGAATCGGCGGACTATGTCGTCACCGGTAACGGCGAAATAAGTTTCCCGCAATTATGCCGGCAGCTGCTGTCAGGATTTAAACCACCCGAAAAAATCGTGGCCGGTGAAATGGCCGCATTGGACAGCTTGGCATCGCCATATCCACACTATACCGACACCGACATTCGTCAACGGATTATCTACGTGGAAGCATCGCGCGGCTGTCCGTTCAAATGCGAATTTTGCCTGTCGTCGCTGGACACTACCGCCAAACCGTTCAACTTAAACGGCTTTTTGCGCGAAATGGAAATTCTATACCGGCGCGGTGCACGACACTTTAAGTTCATCGACCGCACCTTCAATCTAAAAGTAGACAACAGCGTTGCTATCCTTGAGTTTTTTTTGGCTCGCTTGAGCGAAGATCTATATTTGCACTTTGAAGTGATTCCGGACAATTTGCCTGAACGTCTGAAGCAGGCCATCAGCCAATTTCCGCCCGGTGTACTGCAATTTGAAGTGGGTGTACAAACCTTTGATCCTGCCATCCAACATCTGATCAGCCGCAAACAGGATAACCAGAAGACCGAAGCCAATTTAAGCTGGCTCCGGCAACATTCCAACGCCCATATTCATGCCGATTTAATTGCCGGCCTGCCTGGCGACACCCTTGCCGGCTTCGGTGCCAGTTTCGATAAATTGTTTGCGCTGAATCCCCAAGAAATTCAGGTCGGGATTTTAAAACGTCTGCGCGGCGCACCAATCAACCGACACAATGACGGCTACCAGCTACGTTATGACCCGCAGCCACCCTACGCCATTCTCAGCACGCGAGATATAAGCTTTACTGACTTGCAACGTATTACGCGATTCGCCCGCTTTTGGGATTTGATCGGCAACTCCGGCCGGTTTGCCGCGAGTTTGCCGCTCATTGTCGCCGAACAACCGTTTACCCGCTTTTTACAATTTAGCGATGCGCTATACGCCTTAACGGACAGCACCTGGCAAATTGCTTTGAAACGCTTATTCGAATTAACCTACTCGGTCATGACTGACACACTATTTGTATCGCCAGCCGAAGCGATCGCAGCGTTAGACGAGGACTATCGGAGGAGCGGCGAAAAAAGTCGGCCGGCGTTCTTACAACATGCCGCAACAGTGTTCGCGACGAAGCGCGGTGTAGCGAATAAACGGCAAACTCAACACCTATAAACTTGCTTGAGCTTGAATAACATGAAGAGGGCATCAAAAGTCATTGAGCTCAGTCATCCGCGCCCGGCAATGATCGCACGGTTGCATAACCATCCCGATAACTAGGGTACAAAAAGCGGTAACCCAAGGCCTTGAGCCTGGTGTTGCGACAGCGTTTGTTTTGTGGGGCATCCGGGGTTACTGGCAACGGAGAGGGCGGAGGACAAGCAAATTGTTCGGCCAACCAACTCATCACGTCCCAAAGCGGGGCCGGTTCATCGTCGGTCGCCAGATAGCAAGGCTCCAAGGCTACACCGGCGAGTTGTTTTTCCAGTAAAAATAACAACACCGCCACACAATCCTCCGAGTGGATGCGGTTGGTATAACTGGGCAGTTGCTGTTGGATGCCCTCCCCTCGCTCCGCTCGGCGTAATAACCAATCACGACCCGGTCCGTAAATCCCGGAAAAACGCACGACGCAACTTCGGTCACTCGCAGCCCACAACCGTTTCTCGGCCGCAGCCAGCCACCGGCTAGTGGCGCCAACTGGCTCTGCCATACTGGTTTCATCGACCCATTCACCGCGATTCTGTTCGTAAACACTGGTAGAAGACACCATCAACCAACTGGGTGATGTTTCAGCTCCCGCAAAATGCGCTAACAAATTGCGCAAACCAACATCGTACAGCGCCTGATATTCCTCAGCCTGTCGGCTATCGGGAGCTACGATAAATATCACCGCATCAAAGCTGCTTGGTAAAGTAACCAATGACGAGGCCAATCTTATATCGGCAATAAAAATGGGAAACGGGATTGAGGTAGCCGGCGCGCTGCGCTTCAACCCGGTTACCTGATGTCCCTGCTGGTGCAAGCGCAAAGCCACCTGATAGCCAATATCTCCACAACCGATCACTAGTATTTTCGCCATAGTATTTACCCAAGATAATCTGCACACCGCCTATTATGGCCTGCTGCAACAAGATAAACGCTATAAAAACCGTGCCTCGAACGCATTCGAAAATGAGCGCGCTGATTTTGGTGCGTTGCCGGATTTGCTCACAACTTTGTGTAAGCACTTATGAACAAACCGGCCTCTGTTCAATAGGCATAAAAAAACCGGGTGGAGTACTGGACTCCAACCGGCCTAAAAGCCCAATGATAGCTTGGGATTAAACGACCTGTTTACGACGACCTATATACAGAAAGCCCATCAACGCACTTGTCATAAACCATACAGAAGCGGGGAGAGGCACGCTAGTGACAGGGTTTTGATTAGCGGTTGCTTTCAGATCAAATCCAAACAGAAAGCTTAAGTTGTTGGTAATCACGCCAGGTTTTACAAAGGACAACAAGAAGGTATTAGGAGCGCTCAGCTCGTAATTACCGGCTTCGCTAACCCAACCGCTTGCTGTCAACAGACCCAATTTAAAAGGGCTAGCAGAGGCAAAGCTACCTACACCGTTAAAAGTGTACACCGGTGCATCAGCAGCCAGATCAGCGGTAGCAGCGAAGATACCGAAGGTGTCACTTGAAGTAAATGGGAATGCACTAGAACCGAAGGAGATAAAATTACTATCGCCGTCAGTAGCTTCCCAAATGATGCCTGCTGAGCTTGCAGTCGAAACTGCAAACAGGCAAACAGCAAGCCAAAGTTTTAAAGATAAAAGCATTTTCATGGATTGTTCCCCATTTTCACTTACGTTAACAAACGGCTATCCTTTAGCCACCTTATACTCCGAAGCCGATATTGCATAACAACATCAGCTTTAGCAGAGTTCTGTCTGCTTACTACGAGTCTTCAACTCTCGTAAGCCGCTACTGCCGAACATTCGTTGATCGCAAGGCAATAGCTCAAAATGGTTAATCCCTGAAACAGAGATCAAGTTCAATAGATGAATTGATATATTCAAACGACTTTACTGAAACGGCGCTTTTTACAAAGGCATGGCAACCACTTGAATAACCTGGCTACATAGGGTGCATACCCCTCCGGCTTTCTCCCTAGACTTATCCCTATACCACGGCATAAACCACTGAATGCAAGCCCCGCTACCCAACACCAATCGCCCCCAACTCTACCGTGCAATATAATGCGCCACAATCCATTGTTAAGACAGAAACGCCCTTCACCTCTATGAGAGGTCGTGCACCTGTCGGACAAATCGGTTGTTCAAGACTAAAAACTGCAATTAGAAATTGGGTATGCCGAGATTCTACAGCCGGCAACTTAATCCTTTATTAACAAAATATTAAGTTTTGATTAAAGCCTTTAACGAACGATGCTTTGCTAGCTGGGCTACCACCCTGTAAGACCGACTATTGAAGTTCATCAGCGTGCCAAACTGGCATGAATCATGGCCGCTACAAGACTCATAATGAAGATAGCGGATGCGCAGAAAAATAAGCTCGCACGGGAAAACTATTTCAAAACGCCATCAGCGTTGAGCGCACATGGGAGTTGGATTTGCAAAAAACTATGCCTCATGTCCAGACTTTAAACCGGCGTTTGATGCAACGATTGCGAGAGCTTTGGTCAGCCAAAAGCAGTTCGTAACGGCTGTTATGGCGTCCCGGAGACGATTCGAACGTCCGACCTGTCCCTTAGGAGGGGACCGCTCTATCCTGCTGAGCTACCGGGACCTTAGAGCGTGATTTTACCACAGGCCAGAAGACTAGGCTTTCTGTTTTCTAATCTCCACGCGCTCAAGTGAAGTGATGAAATAGGACAACTTGGATTGGCTTTTTGCAGACAGATTTTCGAATAATCCGCCGATTTGCACTTTGGCTGATGCCGCCGATACCGGCTTTACAAAGCGTACGGACAGATCAAAATCCATAACATAATCTTCAAAGGTGATTTGGCAGTTTTTGACGGTATCGCCGCGCTGAACCCGCGCCCTATTAACAGGAACGGTAATCCCCGCTCCGCCTCTGGATAAATCGAACAGACTACCTCCTACCGAAATACCCGTGCGCTGCACAACGCCGGAAAATGGAATATCGATACTGCTAATTTCCAGACGCGGGGTGCGCCGCCGCTGAGGATAAAACACGCGATCAGGGAACGGGGCTTTGTAGTAATTGATTCCCCGGGAATGACCGACTTCGATTCCCGCCAGATTAAACGATAAATGGATACCCTTATGAAAGGTAGAGAGTTTCAGCGAGCGATTAAGCAACAGAAAATCGTTGCCGTGTTTAGGCATCAGCTCGTCGAGGATAATGACCTTCTTATCCAGTTTGACTGCCAATATTGAAGAACTAAAGTCCTCGCCCTCAACCTGAACGGTACATAGCGGCGAACTATTTTCAATTTCCCCCAATAATTTGGCAATCTTGTCGGAATCGGTAATAAAGTTGGGGTTCTCAAAACTCAATAGCTCGTCATCGTCATCGTGAGCGGGCTCCGTCGGCAACGGTTTTGAAAATAAATGCTTGAGTTTTCGCAGCATATGAGCGACCTATCTGGTTATTCGTCGCTCAGTCTACACCGAAATTAATGTATGCGAAAACAGCTCGTTGCGGGTTACTCCATCAGGCCCATAGGTAGCGGCTAACGGCGACTTGCCTCTTAAGATTTGCAGTGATCTTTGCGTATGTCGACTCAATAACGCAATGCTGGCACCGTTTTGTTCGTTAATTGTACGACAGGTTTGGGAGAGCCTAACGATGTGATTCCAATAATTCCAGGACTCGGAAATATTGATACCGGCGGATTTAGCTTTGACCAGATAGGCTTTCATGCCATCGTTACTCACCACCAGTTGCTCGGTGGCGAGTACCTGCCCAAGTTGCTTGGTGAATTGCTCAAGCTGGGCAACCAGATCTTTTTTGTGGGTAGCGATTGCCGATATGGCATCCGCATCGGTTTTTTGTTTCAGGTTTGCGGCTTCGGCGTTCAGCAGCTCGTGCAAACTTTGCGTTGCTTTTAAACCGTTATTTAGTAGTTTTTCGGTGATTTGATAAGTTTTCTCTATCATGACGTCATGTGCTATTGGTTAGTTGACCTTCAAATTGCAACATTTTCTCGGCAACGCGCTCGGCGTTGACTTGATAGCTGCCGTCCTGCACAGCGGCTTTTATGGCCGCCACACGGTCTTCGTTCACCACGGGGGCGGTAGCGCTTGCAGCAGTTGCCGATTTAATGTCCAGAGCGGTCGCTGTGATGTTGACTGTGTCCGTGGAGGCGCCGCTGACGGGCTTCTCTTTAGGTTCGGCCGAGTCCTTAACCGCTGGTTTTGCCGGTAGCGGTGTGCTAACAGATTTGCTGGTGATAGGGTCGATAGCCATGACGGTATTCCTAAATTAGTTTTATCTGTAGCATTTAGCGGCATCATCATAAATTCCTTTAACGCTTTATCAAAAATAAACCGATACCTGACCGGAATCCACCACGGTGGCCTGGATTACCCGTTGCGAAGACAAGTTTTTTACATTGATTTTCTGACCTTTTGCGCCATCCGCCATCGCCGTGCCAACCGCGCTAATCAGCACTCCGGCCTTGCCCGATTGAATATTCACCCGCTCGCCGCGCTTGACCAACGTCAACTCGGTAACGTGCAGCTTACTCAACACACTGCCGGCGGGAATATTACGTACCGCCTGCTTATCAACGACATCATCCAACTCAGTCAGATAACCCTGTTGCAACAAGCCAATATCGCGAGTTTCCGCAGTCAAATACTCGGCACGAATCACATCATTGCGTTGTAACGAACGATTCAGGACCAGTACGTCTTTAAACGACCTTACCGATACCATGCTGTAAATCGTCCAGCCTCTTTCGCCTTGGCATCGCACCCCAACCGTATTCCTGCCCGGCTTTATTTCGCCGGATTGGGTAAATACTTGTAATGGTTGTTCGCACTGCGGCAATTGCAAACGCGGATCAATTTGCGCTCCGCCTATTTCGTACTTGCCGCCTGGAGCAAGATTGGTGCTGATGTATTGGTTAACCGCATCCTGGATTAACGGCACCGACTGCATCGGCCCCGCTAACGCTGTTTCGCAGACCAACAGCCAAATCACTCTCAAATTTTTGATCTTCATTGCAGTCGCCATTTTTTTGACTTTTGCAAGAATACAGCACGAAACATACCAGTAATTTTATAAAGTAAAAAAAAGCAAAGTGTCTATAATTGCAAGCAGTATATTTCAGGGGGTTTTATGGCCGGAGTCTTAGACGGAGTCGATCAGCGCACCAAACTGGCGGGGCACAACAGATTCGAACTCTTGTTGTTTAAACTTGTTAGTAAACAACGCTTTGGGATTAATGTTTTCAAAGTTCAGGAAGTGATTCAATGCCCGCCCTTAACGCAAATTCCCAATTCACATTCGGTGATTTGCGGCGTTGCTCACCTGCGCGGTAAAACCATTCCCGTACTCGATTTGTCGATGGCTATCGGCATGAGACCCTTGGTCCGCGACGCCGGCTGCTACGTCATCGTCACCGAATACAACCGTTCCATTCAAGGCTTTCTGGTCGGCTCGGTAGACCGGATCATTAATATCGGTTGGGAACAAGTAAAAGCCCCACCTACCGGCACCGGCAAAGAAAGCTATCTAACTGCAGTGACTGAAATCGACGGTGAGCTGATAGAGGTGATTGACGTCGAAAAAGTGATGAAAGAAGTCATCGGCGGCCGCGAAGAAGCTTCTGCAGAAATCATTGACATGGAAGTAACCAGCAAAAACGATCATATCTTGGTAGTGGACGATTCATCGGTGGCCAGGAACCAAGTTAAACGGGTCTGCCAGCAAATCGGCATCGAATGTACGCTGCTAAAAGACGGCCAAGAAGCCTGGGATCATTTAAACGCGCTGGTGGCCGACGGCATCGATATTCAGGACAAATACTCGATGATCATTTCCGATGTAGAAATGCCGCGCATGGACGGCTATACCCTAGCTACCAAAATCAAAGCCGACCCCAACATGAAAAAAATCTATTTGATTTTGCATACTTCATTAAGCGGCGTGTTTAACACATCAATGGTCCAAAAAGTCGGCGCTAACGAATTTCTGGCCAAATTTGACCCAGACTCGTTGATGAATTCCATCCAGCATCAGCTCAAGCTTTATCATGCAGCCCATTCCTGACCGATATTCGAGATGCCGTCCAGCCGCAAAGCTTAGACATGTTGAACCAGGCTGAACCGGGTAGTCCGGCGGGTAAAATTATCGACATTTCCGCCGCGGAGTACCAAACCATACAACAATTCCTCAGCCAGAGCTGCGGCATCGAGTTGGGCGACAGCAAACAATACCTGGTAAAAAGCCGATTATTGCCCTTGATGGGCAAATTTGAATTCGCAAGTTTCGCTGAACTAGCCAACAGCCTACAATCCGCGTCATTTTCCTCGCAAAAAATCAAAAGCGCCGTCATCGACGCGATGACCACCAACGAAACTTTCTGGTTTCGCGACGAACGGCAATTCGTCGAACTCAAAGACAAGGTCTTACCCGGCTTGTTAAACAGCAAAAACGGCAACGTAAGAGTTTGGTCCGCCGCGTGCTCATCCGGTCAGGAACCCTACTCGATAGGCATCTGCGCCCTGGAAGCCATCAGAGCCTCCAGCAAATCCCGCTCCGTGCAAATTATCGGCACTGACATCTCGGAAGCTATCCTCGAAGAAGCCAAGCGAGCGGTTTATTCAGAAGCCGCACTATCTCGCGGCCTGGATAGCACGGCAAAAGCCCGGTATTTCCACAAAAATTACGACGGCTACTTACTTAGCCCGGAAGTCAGCCAACTCGTGCGTTTTCAACAATTCAACCTGCTCAAATCGTTCACTGCCTTGGGCCGTTTTGATCTGATCTTCTGTCGCAATGTCCTGATCTATTTCTCCGATCAAGTTAAACGCGACATCCTCTCCCGCATGGCTGACAGCCTGGAACCCGGCGGCTATCTGTTCCTCAGCAGTACCGAAGCGATGCCAACAGGCTTAAACAGCTTTGAATTGGTTCGTTCCGGCTTAACCAGCTACTTCAAAAAAATCGGTTAAGTCGCTCGTCAGTTTATTGACGACTTAACACAGCGGCAGCATTTTGCCGCCCCGCCCGAAACACTGTTTTTTGACACTCTCGCCATCCCTCAAATCCGCTACACAAATGAAATAACAGCACATTTATTTTATGGCACATATACTGCTTTAAGGTTTAAAAAACCCAAAGGTGGCAATTATGGCTATTAACTTCGACAGTGCCTTAGGCATTCATCCGCAAGCATTAGCGTTGCGCGAAAAGCGCAGCGAAATTCTGGCGTCAAACCTGGCCAACGCCGATACGCCCGATTACAAAGCTCGCGACCTGGACTTCAAGTCGGTGTTTCAACAAACCCTGGCCGGGGCAGGATCAGAGCTGAAACGCAGCCAGCAAGGCCATCTGTCTAGCCAGAATAATGTACTCGGCGCCGATCTGCTCTATCGCAATCCGCAACAAGCCTCGCTGGACGGCAATACCGTCGAATCGCACATCGAACAAGCCAAATACGCAGAAAACGCTGTGCAGTACGAAGCCAGCTTACGGTTTATCAACAACAAGTTTTCCGGCCTGATGTCGGCCATTAAAGGAGAATAACCATGTCTGCATTTCGCATCTTCGACGTCGCCGGCAGCGGTATGAACGCGCAAAACCTCAGACTCAATCTGGTCGCCAGCAATATTTCCAACGCCAACAGCGTCAGCAGCAGCATTGACCAAGTCTACAAATCCCGTCAACCGGTGTTTGCCGCCGAACTGAAAAATGCAATGAACAAGAACAGCACCGCCAGCGGCGTCAACGTGCTGGGCGTCGTCGAAAACCAAGCGCCGCCGGTGATGGAATATGCCCCCAATCATCCGTTGGCGGACGCGACCGGCTACATCTATAAATCCAACGTCAATACCGTGGAAGAAATGGCCAATATGATGTCCGCTTCCCGCTCCTACGAAAACAATGTAGAGGTGTTGAATACGGCTAAAAACCTGATTTTGCAAACCCTGAAAATGGGACAGTGAGGCATTTATGACCAGCGCAATAGACACCTTTAAAAGTCTCGGCTTGGCCACTACCAGCTCCGACACATCAAGCGGCGTAAAAAAACAAAGCTTGGGGCAAGACCAGTTTCTGAAACTGCTGACCACGCAAATGACGCATCAAGACCCGATGAAGCCCATGGACAACGGCGAATTTCTTGGCCAGATGGCGCAATTCAGCACCGTATCGGGTATTCAAGATCTACAGGCTTCGTTCAAAGAGTTTGCCAGCTCGCTCAGCTCAGACCAAGCCCTGCAAGCAGCCGGCTTGGTTGGCCGCCATGTTTCGGCACCCTCCAAGGAAGCTTTGCTGGGTGCCGGCGGCGGCGTCTCGGGCGATTTCGAAATGCCCAGCAGCTCGCCGAATGTCAGCGTGAAAATCATAGACCCGCAAACCGGCGCCACCATCAGAGAAATCGATATGGGCGCACAGTCGGCGGGCACTACCACCTTCGAATGGGACGGCAAAGACAGCAATAAACAATTTGCCGACCCCGGCGTCTACAAAATTCAAGCGGAAGCCAAAATTGACGGCGTCAATACGGTATTAGCCACCAATATTAAATCGCTAGTGAAAAGCGTGACGATGGGCAGCGGCAGCAACGGCCTGCAAGTCAATCTGGACGGCGTCGGCACCGTAAAATTCAGTCAAATTAAACAAATCTTGTGAAGGAGAAGGCATCATGGCTTTTACAACAGCATTAAGCGGCTTAAACGCCGCATCCAACAATCTGGCGGTGACCGGCAACAACATTGCCAACGCCAACACCGTAGGCTTTAAAAAGTCGCGCTCGGAATTTGCCGACGTTTACGCCTCCAGCCTGGGCGGCGTCAGCAACACCACGGCCGGCGCCGGCGTCAGAGTTGCCAACGTCGCCCAACAATTCAACCAAGGCAGCTTGTCGTTCACCGACAACAATCTGGATTTGGCGATCAGCGGCGAAGGCTTCTTTACCATGGCCAAAAGCCCAACAGAAACCAATGACATCACTTATACCCGGTCCGGCGAATTCAAACTGGACAAGGACGGCTATCTGGTTAACAACCAAGGCAAATCACTGATGGTTTATAAACCCAACGGCACTGCAGTCTCCGACGGCTTCAGCACCGGGGTGACGCAACCGGTGCAGATCAATACCCTCACCGGCTTACCCAGCGCCACCGACACTGTCTCTCTGGCGGTAAATCTCAACGCCAACGAAACCGTTCCCAGCGTAACTCCGTTCGACCCAACCAACAATAACTCCTACAACTCGCAAACCTCGGTGACTGTTTACGATTCGCTGGGTTCGCCGCATATTCTCTCCACCTATTATGTGAAAGGCGCCTCGACAGCCTCCACCACGAATTGGAGTGTGTATCATTTTATGGCCGAGCCAGCCACCCCAACCGCCCGAACCTCCATCAATGCCGGCACCTATGGCACGGCGGTCGCCGCCCCGGCCACGACCACCACTTTGCCGACGCCGGCCGTGATGACTTTTGATTCCTCCGGCAAATTACAATCCCCGGTGTCCGGACGCTTCGCCTTGAGTGATTACACCATACTGCCGGCGACCGGCGCGGCCCCTGTGAAGGTAGGCACCATGGACTTCTTCGGCTCCACCCAGGTTCAGGAAAAGTTCAGCGTGAATACCATGACGCAAAACGGCTTACCGGCCGGACGCTTGACGGGCATTGATATTGACGACGAAGGGGTGATATTTGCCCGCTTCAGTAACGGCGGCTCACAGACCATGGGTAAAGTGGCATTAACCCGCTTCGCCAATACCAACGGCTTGGCCAAAATCGGCGACACCGCCTGGGGACAAAGCGCCAACTCCGGGGAACCGATTCCCGGTGAGGCCGGCGCGAATAACTTCGGCTTGATTCAGGCCGGCGCGTTGGAAAGCTCGAATGTCGAGTTATCCGCGCAACTGGTCAACCTGATCGTAGCCCAACAGCATTACCAGGCCAATGCGCAAACCATCACCACTGAAAACAGCATTATGCAAACCATACTGCAGATTCGGTAATTAATGGGGAATAACCATGGACCGTAGCCTATACATTGCGATGAACGGCGCCAAGCAGACCTTGCTGGCGCAAGGCGCCAACGCCAATAATCTGGCCAACGCCCAAACCACCGGCTTCAAGGCTGATTTCGAGCAATTTCGCGCGATGCCGGCTTTCGGTCCCGGCTATCCCTCACGGGTGTATTCGATGACCGAACGCCCCGGCACCAACATGGCCAGCGGCAGCATCCATACCACCGGCCGCGACCTGGATGTCGCCATCAACGGCCAAGGCTGGATCGCGGTGCGTAATGCAGAGGGCCAGGAGGCCTATACCCGCGCCGGTGATCTGCGCCTCACCCCGGAAGGCTTACTGCAAAACGGCGCAGGACTCTCGGTGCTTGGCGAAGGCGGCGAAGCGATCACCGTTCCGCCCGCCCAAAAACTGGAAATCGGTACCGACGGCACCATCTCCATCGTCCCGCAAGGCGTCAATGCCACCAATAGCGTGATTGTTGAACGGATCAAGCTGGTCAACCCTGATCCGGCCAATCTGGAAAAACGCGAAGACGGCTTGATGCACGCCAAGCAAGCCGGTGCCATCCCGGCCGACGCCACTGTCACGCTGGTTCAAGGCTCGCTGGAATCCAGTAACGTCAATGCTTTGGCGGCGATGGTGGAAATGATAGAGCTGTCTCGAAACTTCGAATTGCAATCCAAAGTCATGAAAAACATCGACGACACATCCGGCGCCAGCGCCAAGCTGATGCAAGTGGCATAGTTTCTGCATTACTCCTGATAAGACAAAAAATTGTCAGATTAGGAGATTGTCATGACAGAACGAGCATTATGGGTCGCAAAATCCGGTTTGGATGCCCAACAAACCCGCATGGCGGTTATTTCCAATAACCTGGCCAACGTCAACACCACCGGCTTCAAGAAAGCCAGACCGATTTTCGCCGACTTGATGTATCAAAACGTCCGTCAAGCCGGCGCACAGTCTACCCAAAACACCCAATTACCCACCGGCTTACAGCTAGGCACCGGGGTGCGCACGGTGGCGACCGAAAAACTGCACACCCAAGGCAATATTCTACAAACCGGCAACTCGCTGGATATAGCGGTCAGCGGACGCGGGTTTATGCAGATTTTAATGCCCAACGGCGACATCAACTACACCCGTGACGGCTCGTTCAAAATGGATTCCACCGGCCAAGTGGTCACTTCCAACGGCATGCCGCTGGAACCGGCCATCACCATTCCGCAAGACGCGCTGAGCGTCACCATCGGCCAGGACGGCACGGTATCGGTAACCCAACCCGGCGCCGCGGCGGCCAATCAAGTAGGCCAAATTCAAATTGCCGACTTCATCAATACCGCCGGCCTGGAGCCGATTGGCGATAACCTGTTCCGGGAAACTGTCGCCAGCGGTGCGCCGATTATCGGCGCGCCCGGCGAGAACGAACTCGGCACCATGATTCAAGGTTCCTTGGAAACCTCAAACGTCAACGTCGTGGAAGAGCTGGTCAACATGATAGAAACCCAGCGTGCTTATGAGATGAACTCCAAAGCCATTTCCACCACCGACCAGATGTTGTCCTTTGTCACGCAGCAACTTTAATTCAGGACAAAGCTCATGAATACATTCATCACACGGCAAGCAGGCGGCAAAATTTTGCTGCTAGCGGCAATCGCCTTACTGGCAGGCTGCGATACCTTGCCAAAACGCGACCCCGACTTCGCTCCAGTGCAACCCGCCGATTTGCGGCCGCCCCAACAAAGCAACGGCGCGATTTACCAGGCCGGCTACGACATGCGTTTATTCGAAGATCATGCCGCGCGCCGGGTCGGCGATATTTTGACGGTAACCTTCGACGAGAACACCAACGCCACCAAGCAAGCCAATTCCAAGGCCAGTAAAAACTCTGACATCAATATCAAAGGCTCCGCCCCAACTCTATTCGGCGTCGCCAGCGAGGCTTTGCTTGGACATGACCTGGCCTCATCGCTCGAATACAGTACCGACCGCAGCAGCGAAGGCAAAGGCGACTCCCGGCAAAGTAACCGGTTGACCGGCAGCATGAGCGTGACCGTAGTCGATGTATTGCCCAACGGCAATCTGCGCGTGCGCGGCGAAAAACGTGTGACGCTGAACGACGGCAGCGAATATATCCGCCTGTCCGGCATCGTAAGGCCTATCGACATCAACGTCGCCAACACCCTGGCCTCCAGCAAAGTGGCCGACGCCACAATTATGTACACCGGCGACGGCGCCTTGGCCGACAGCAGCAAGCCCGGCTGGATTTCGCGAATTCTTTCCAGCCCCTTGTTTCCCTTCTAGGCGAGGCTGACGGAGAAATCTGATGAACAAAATACTCTTTTCAATCGCCTTGCTGCTCTTGGCAAATACCGCGCAAGCGGAACGCATCAAAGACATCGCCGCCATCGCCGGCGTGCGCACCAACCAATTGGTGGGCTACGGCCTGGTGACGGGGCTGGATAAAACCGGCGACAAAACCAAATTTACCGGCCAAAGCCTGCGCAGCATGATGGGCAAGCTGGGTCTGACTTTGCCGCCGGATACCGATCCCAAAGCCAAAAACGTCGCATTGGTCAGCATTCACGCCGACCTGCCCGCTTTCGCCAAACCCGGTCAAAAAATTGACGTCACGGTGTCCTCGATAGGCGACGCCAAAAGTTTGCGCGGCGGCTCACTGTTGATGAGCCCCTTACGCGGTGCCGACGGTAATGTGTATGCGGTGGCACAAGGGAATTTAGTGGTAGGCGGCCTTAGCGCCGGCGGTCAGGACGGTTCGAAAATTACCGTCAACAATCCGCTGGTGGGCCGGGTGCCCAACGGCGCCACGGTGGAACGCATCGTGCCCAGTTCATTCGATCAAAGCGCTGACCTGGTGTTTAACTTGAATTCCGCGGACTTCACCACCGCGCAGCGCATGGCCGATTCCATCAATAAGGCCCTAGGTGCCGACACCGCGCAAGCCGTCGACGCCACTTCGGTCAGCGTCAGAGCGCCGGTTAATCCCAATCAACGGGTCGGCTTTGCCTCCGTTATCGAAAACCTGGAACTGGCCCCCGACGATGCGCCGGCCAAAGTGATTGTCAATTCCCGCACCGGCACCGTGATTATCAACAGCAAGGTCAGAGTACAACCGGCCGCGGTGTCTCATGGCAGCCTGACGGTGACGATCAGCGAAAACCAACAAGTCAGCCAGCCCAACCCCTTATCCGGCGGCAGTACCGTAGTCACACCGCAATCCAACGTATCGGTCAAAGAAGACAAGAACCACATGTTTGTCTTCAACCCCGGCGTATCGCTGGACGAGATCGTTCAAGCGGTAAATGGCGTCGGCGCCGGCCCCAGCGACTTGGTGGCGATTTTGGAAGCATTGAAATCCGCCGGCGCGCTCAGAGCCGAGCTGATCGTGATTTAAACAGCGTAATACAGCCGCCAATTGCATGATTTTTTGGAGATTCCCATGTTAAACGTAGACAGCGCTTCGGTTTATACCGACTTCAACGGCCTGGCGAAACTTAAACAAGGCGCCCGCGAGCAATCGCCCGAGGCGATCAAGGAAGTCGCCAAACAATTCGAGTCGGTGTTTTTAGGCATGATGATGAAAAACATGCGTCAGGCTAAATTGTCCGAAGGTATTTTGGATAGCCAACAAACCCAGTTTTACCAAGACATGTACGACCAACAAATGTCCGTGCACCTGGCCGGCAAACCCGGTATCGGTTTTGCGGATTTGATTGCTCAACAACTGTCGCCCAAACAAAATAAAGACGAAGAACAAGACAAACAACTGTCCACTGGCGATTTCTTGAATCGCGCGGCCGGCACCGGCGCCAGCAACAACCCCGACAAACACCAATCGCTGCGTGCCGGCGAGGAAAGCGAAGAATCCCTGCCGCTGGATGCCTCCGGCTTAAGCAGCCTGGAACGCAGTTTGGCCCGTTTGGAACGTAGTCAAAATGCGCTAGCCGACCAATGGCAAACCCTGGACGACAAAGTGCGCAGCGATAGTGATCGGCCGCTAACCTCCAGAGACGAGTTCGTTAACCAATTGCGTCCGCATGCCGAACAAGCGGCGCGCAGCCTGGGAGTGGATCCCAATGTCTTGCTGGCTCAAGCGGCATTGGAAACCGGCTGGGGCCAAGGCATGGTGAAAAATCCCCAGGGCGACAACAGCTTTAACTTGTTCAATATCAAGGCCGACAGGTCCTGGCAAGGCAAACAAGCCAAAACCATGACGCTGGAATATGCCGGGGGGGTCGCCAAAAAAGAAATGGCCGGCTTCCGGGCTTACGATTCCTATAAAGAGAGCTTCGACGATTACGTGAACTTTATCAAAACCAATCCGCGTTACAGCGAAGCTTTGAAAAAAGCCGGCAACGCCGGACACTATTTACACGAGCTGCAACAAGCCGGTTATGCCACCGATCCGCGGTATGCCGAAAAAGTCATGACCATCTACCACAGCCAAACCGCGGCCCAGGTAGCAGCTCTAAAAAGCGCGGGATAGGAGGCGACCATGGCCATTGGCATTCTCGGAAACGCATTGTCGGGGCTGACGGCGTTCCAACGCTCGCTGGAAACCACCAGCAACAACATCAGCAACGCCAACACCGAAGGCTACAGCCGGCAGCGCGTCGAACTGGCTACACGTCCCGAGCAATTTACCGGCAACGGCTATATGGGCAACGGCGTCGAGGTTGCTAATATCACCCGCAGCTACGACCAGTTCATCAGCAATCAGGTCCGCTCCAGCACCGCGACGTTTCACGATATAGACAGTTTTTACACCTTGTCCTCGCAAATCGACAATATCACCGCCGACGAAACCACCGGTCTGGCGCCGGCCATGAAGAGTTTTTTCGATGCGATAGACAGCGTTGCCAACGATCCCAGCTCGGTGGCCGCCCGCCAGGTAATGCTGACCGAAGCTGAATCGCTGACCCAGCAATTTAACACCATGAGCGCCCGCTTCGGCGACTTGCGTAAGCGTGTCAACGATAACATCACCAGTTCGGTGCAAGAGCTAAACGGCTTTGCCAAAACCCTGGCCGAATTGAATGTGAAAATCGTGTCGGACATCGGCCGCTCGTCCGGCAAGCAAATGCCCAACGAGTTAATGGATCAGCGCGACCTATTGCTGACTAAAATTGCCGAAAAAGCCGATGTTTCCTATGTCGCCCAAGCCGACGGCTCTTACAACGTGTTTATCGGCAAGGGCCAACCACTGGTGTTGGGCAGTGCGGCGTCCACGCTATCGGTAGTAGGCGACAGTAACGACGTCAATCAAAAGTTGATCATGTTGAATGGCCAGGATATTTCAAAACAGTTATCCGGCGGCGAAATCTCCGGCAATTTGCGCTTTAGAGATCAAGTACTGGACCCTGCGCAACAACAGCTGGGTTTGCTGGCAACAGGTTTGGCTACGGAATTTAACAATATTCATAAAGCCGGCTACGACATCAACGGCAATACCAATGTGGCGTTTTTTGATTTGAATTCGCCGACTCCGCAAGTGAAAGCCACTGTCAGCGACAGCACCTTGGTGGTTTCCAGCGCATTTGTTGCCCCAACATCAGCATCCGGCTTGGGCGCCGCTTACCGGCTTGATGTGACCGCAACGGTGCCGGCGGCCACTTTCAGCCTGACCAATTTAAGCGACAATACCACTACCACAGGCTTAAGCGCCGCTACTCTGGCGACCACCGCCGCCACTAACGGTTTTAGTATCAGTTTTAGCGGCGGCTCGTTGACCAGCGGCGATTCCTTCCAGATCAGCCCCAACTTTAATGCCGCCACCAAAATCAAAGTGAACGCGGCCATCACCAATCCCAGACAAATTGCTGCCGCCAGCGCCACCGGCCTGCCCGGCGACAACAGCAATGCACTGAAATTGGCTAACTTGGAAACCCAAGCAAAAATGTTCGGCGGTAAAGCCAGCTTTACCCAAGTGTATGGGCAAATGATCTCGGATGTGGGTTCGCAAACGCATGCCGCTTCGGTGGGTCGCACCGCGCAGGAAACCCTGCTAAAACAAGCCACCAGCGCCAAGGAAAACGTATCCGGCGTCAACTTGGATGAAGAAGCGGCCAATCTCATCAATTTTCAAAATTCGTATCAGGCAGCAGCCAAAGCCGTGTCGGTGGCTAACTCACTATTCGACACGCTGATCGGGGCATTTCGCTAGGAGATTATTATGCGCATTTCAACTTCATGGAATCATCAGCTCGGCCTTAACGCGATGTTGGATCAGCAATCCAAACTCAGCGAGACTCAGCTAAAACTATCGTCCGGCAAAAAATACCTGAGCCCGGCCGAAAATGCGGTCGCCGCCACCAGTATGATCGACCTGAATCACAACATTAAGGAAAATGAGCAATACCAAGTCAACATCGGCGCGGCGCGGCAAAGGCTGGACCTGGAAGAATCCGGTCTGGATAATGCCGGCAGCGTGTTGCATAGAATCAGGGAATTGACCGTACAAGGCTTGAACGACAGTAACACCGCCACCAACCGCAAACAAATCGCGATGGAAATCGACGAGCTGAACAAGCAATTGCTCAGCATCGCCAACACCAAAAATGCCAACGGCGAGTATATTTATTCCGGATACAAAACCGACCAGGCCGCATTTACCGACACCCCGGCTTACGCCTATCAGGGTGACGCCAACCAACGTAGTATCGCGATTGGCCCCAGCCGGCAAGTGACCGACGGCGACCCCGGCGAGTCGGTATTCGGCAGTATTCAAGTCGCGCCGCTGACAGCAGGCAGCATCAGCAACGTGTTTCAAGCAGTCGCGCAAATATCCGCCGATTTAAAAGCCAACACGCCCAACAAGAACTCGCTGAACGACATCGATACCGCCCTGGTGCGCTTCGATACGATACGCGCCTCGGCCGGCGCCCGTTTAAACGCCTTGGACGATCAGGAAAATTTAAACGCCGACTACATTCTGGACAACAAATCCACCGCCTCGGACATCGGCGACCTGGACTATGCCGAAGCTTTGAGCAAATTCAATCTGCAACAAATATCGCTGCAAGCCGCGCAGCAAGCCTTTACCAAGGTGCAAAATCTGTCGTTGTTTAATTACATTTCGTAATTTTCTTGGCACCGGGATTATCCATCCCGGTGGGCACCTGTATGGTCTGTATTGCCTTCCGATGTTAAGATTCTTGGGGCTGAGCAAAATCAAGCAGCAAGACGATTTAGGGTCAATTAAGTTGATTTAGTGACGGAAGGCATGAAATGGCAAAAACCATGAGTTGGCACCGCATCACCCTCTCCCGCCAGGAATACGAATCCGGTGAAATCTACGTGCTGTTAGGCGCTTTCCGAGCCGCCTACGTGGCGCGAAACGGCCCCGAGGGCATGGCGATGTTCGGCGGCTGGTCCGACGACGACACGGCCTTCCTGGTTTACACCACACCCAGATCGGTACGCCACATCACGCCAATCCTGGACGCCTACTCGGCCAAACAAATCAAAACTCCTGACCCGTCCGGCCTGTCGTTGATATATGGCGACGAGTCCGGTTTCTCTTCCTTCGAGATTGGCTTTGAAGCCTGATGTAGTTCCGGGACTTTTTGAATTGTCTTAAAACCTACCCCAAAGCTTGATTTTCCGGTAGGCGTTCTGGAGTAGGTTGATGGGCAAATTTCGGCCAATTGCGGACCGCTGGGTTAGCGTTACGAATGGCAGCATTGGAATATACACTCGTCTGTCAACATATCTAAAAGCCTGATTGCAAGGCCTTGCTGGGAATGTAATGACTTCGGTAAGTATTGGTGAGGGTTGTTATTTTAGTGCGTTTTAGTCCGATTACGTCTATACTTCAATAGATTAAGCCTATTTTTTGCACAAAACATGCAATTTTTCATTATTTCTGTCACGGCTAAACACAAATCATGCTAGTTGAATTCAGCGTTGCTAACTTTAAGTCGATTAGGGAGCAACAAACGTTAAGGCTTACTCCAGTTAAAGCTTATAAGGAACATACTGATAATCTGTTTTCTACCGGCGGCCAGCCAAGCGAATTACTTCGTACCGTGGCGATTTATGGAGCCAATGCGGCAGGAAAAACATCGTTACTGGATGCCTTGAACTTCATGGAGAAATTTATTCTTAACAATAGCAAGATGAATGAAGGCGAGGAAACCGACACGATCCCGTTCAAATTAGACAATACCTCCTACCTAGAACCATCCACGTTTGAAGTTGTATTTATCGATAAAGGCGCACGGTATCAGTACGGCTTTGCCGTAAACCAGGAAGCAGTATTGAATGAATGGCTTTATGTTACTCCAAAAAACTCAGTACAAACCTGGATTGAACGCGATGGGGAAGATAAAGAGCAATGGATTGTACACAGAAATCTAGCCAAAAAAGCGGATAGAGAGGCTTGGAAACGCCGGACACGCAATAACTCTTTGTTATTATCCGTAGCGGTGCAAGATAATTCAGAAACATTAAAACCCGTATTTAATTGGCTTAGAAATAAAATTGTCTTTCTTTCAGAAGGATATATTGGTTATACAGCTAACAAAATCCAAGATAGTGAGCTTAAGAAGAAAGTTCTACGCTACCTCAATACTGCTGACTTATCTATTATCGACCTTGATGTCGAAGAAAAAAAATTGGATTTGGACGATTTAAAAAAGTTTGAACAAGAAAACGGTAGTATCCCTGATAGACTTAGAGTCGCCTTTGAAAAGGGTAATTTTAGTAAATTCAAAGTAAATTTAACGCATGTCAAAGACCAACGTGCCCCACTTAGTTTAACTGAAGAATCTGAAGGCACCCAAAAGCTATTTGGCTGGGCATTTCCTATTATTGATATTTTAGAAAATGGGCGTATTGTTTATATTGACGAGTTAAACAATAGCTTACACCCATTTATCGTAAAGATGATTATCGATTTATTCAATAACCCAGAAACCAATCCTAATAATGCCCAGTTAATTTTCACGACTCACGATATTTCGGTATTAAAAAATGATATTTTCCGCCGCGACCAAGTGTGGTTTGTTGAAAAAGATAGCGAACTCGCGACTCAACTTTACCCGTTGAGCGATTTTTGCCCACGATCTAATGAATCGCTGGCAAAAGGTTATTTAGAAGGAAAGTATGGTGCCGTCCCTTTCATCGGTGAGTTTAATTGGCAATGAGCGATAAGCTTTTTCAAAGAAATAAGAAAAAAGCAGACGATCTAAAAAGACAACAAGTTAAACAGGCGGCTGTCATTTTAGCGGTTTGCGAAGGTGAAACCGAAGGCGATTATATTCGCCATTTACGAAACACTTGGGGCATTGAAAACAAAATTCATTTGATTGATGCCACTCAGCATGTATGCCTTAAAACGTTTTCAGAGATTCAAAAAGCTCCACCCAAAATCGGTGAGGTTACGTACGGGTCATCGCCCATTAGCGTTGTTGATTATGCCGTTGCAGTTGCTCAGAAACGCAAAACGCCGTTTAAACCGTACGAATACATATATTGCCTATTCGATAAGGATGATCCAGATGCATTCACCAAAGCTTGCCAACGAACCAAATCTGTTCGTGGCGGTGAATTAATAAAAATAACCTCTGTTCCGTGCTTTGAATATTGGATGTTATTACACTTTGAGAAAGTGGACTCTCCGCTAGGATCCGAAAATAACACAATAAAACGGCTCAAAAAGCATATAACTGATTATAGTCACACTAATAAGCGTATTAATAAAGATCGATTTGATCTCTTGAACAATGGCAAAAATATAGAATACGCAATCGACAGGTCTGAATCACTATTCAAACAACAAAGTCAATTGAACACGGATGATCCGACAACTAAAATGTTTGAATTAATGAATGTACTGACTAGATTTAAGCCGAAGGGCTAATCAGAAACGAACTCCAGTCTTTGCAGGATTTCAAACTTCAGCCAGCACCGTAAATGCGGAGCGTATCGTTGGCGGTTAGTGTGATTTAGGATATTGCCACTAGAAGCAGAACCTGTGCGCAACCTAACTTTGCATTGACCGACAGCTTACTGTTTTGCTGCTGCCATTGATCTCAAAGCTTTGAATGTCGTCGATGGGTCGGTTTTACCCGCTTAATCCTGACCGAGCAACTTCCGCCAATTTACACCTGCTATAGCGCTAACATTTCAAGTCGGATTGCGGCAGTTGATTAAGCGCAACTGCTGTCATTCAAACATCTGCGGTTCAACAGGGTCTTGTTTGTTACAAACACAACAGATACCTAAAGCATTTTTCATTTATTAATCAATAGCTTAGGAATTGGCGCGAAATATGAATTAAGCAGGCCGTGCACAAATCAATGCTATGTCCGGTTGTTCATCATTATCACGGCGTTTATGTCTGAAATCATCCCGTTTCCCGTTCCCAACCAACAACAAAAATCGGATCTTGATGCGGTTATCGATGCAGCGCTAAAGTCTATCCCGAGGCAAGACAGGGAAAAACTCAGGTTTGAGTTGATCAAAACGATAGACAGCTACGATGCCTTTTTTTCTGAATGGGCTTTGAGCCTACCCGAGGATAGTAACGAAACTCTCAGGAAACAAATTTACGATATTGCACACCAGGAACATGATCGAAAAATACAAATGTTAAAAGACATTATGCGACTGAAGATTAAAGAGCTGGTTGCGGAATACCGGCAACGAAAGTAGCGCGGTTTGTACCGAGCTCGTCCAAGCCCAAGGCTGTTGGGCCCTCAGACAGGCTCAGGTCGAACGGTATTTAAGCGCCGGATTTAAGTAAGGCACGGATTAACAACACCCAAAACCATCAATTTTAAGACCTAGCCTTAGTCGTCCTTTGGCCCAAATATTCATTAAGGAGTGTCATATGAATCAACTTGCCGATGTAAACAGTGTCGCGGAACTTGAAGTCGATACGAATAAGCTGATCGTGGCTTTTGCAAGTTCCGATGGGGAAATGGTTAATCAGCATTTCGGGTCATCCTTGGGATTTCATGTCTACGCCATAGACGGCAGTTCCGCGACGCCTTTGGCGGCTAAGTCGTTTGGTAAGGAACAGCGTGACGGGAATGAAGAGAAATTAAAGCCTAAGCTGGCCTGGTTAACCGGCTGCGATATGGTTTATTGCGGCTCCGTCGGCGGCACGGCGACTAATGAGTTGATCAAATTGGGCGCGCATCCCGTCATCGTTAAAGGTGGCCCCGACATTGAAGAAATCATTGCCGAGTTACAGCAAGACCTTACCGGGACCATGTCACCGTTGCTGGAACGTATTTTTAAACAAAAATCCGGTAAAGATCAGAGCCGTTTTGCAGAGATGGCTGACGAAGAATGGGCTGAATAATCTGCCGGGCAATTTTGCCTTAATACCCTCCCACTCTACTACCCCTGTCCTTACATTTCCGGGTAGCGTCATCCCCGCGGCAGCGATGATATGTGAAGACCTGACGCAAATAATCGCACGCTTGGGTCGGCGACCGACATTTGCGCCACCATCTCCAACGCTAAAACTACCTTTTTCTAAGCTCAGGGCATCCGGCCTGCGCCTCCCGGTATTTACTGCCGCCAGCCTTATGGCCGCTGGGCAATGCCGTTTGTGACGGATTTAGGGCCAATTTTTAGGATACCGTTTCAACTATACTATGGAGTGATTTATTGCTTCTCGCACAAGGATGAAATTTAAAAATTTTTTATCGTTAAAGTCCCTGATCATTCTGGGCTTTGTCATTGCGGTGATTCCGCTGTTTCTGGCCGTGATGTACGCTGCTTTCGGCATGCGCGAGACCTCGGCGCTGGGCCGCACCGTCAACACGCATGTCTTCGAACAAACCAAAACCATCCGCCTGGTTTTACAAAAAGCCTCCGATATAGAGCGCAAGGCCAAACTGTTTGTGTTGCTGTCTGACCCGACGCTGCGCCAACCCTACGAACGGCAATCCTACGAAACCGTGCGGGCCTCGTTTAAACAGGCTTTGGGTGATTTGCTGAAACTGCACGTCGATAACAAAATCGCGCTGTTGGTCAATGAATTATCCGAAAAAGAAAACCTGATTTACCAGCAAATCATCGGCTCGGATGACGAGAATAATCTGGAATTACCGATAGACGAGGCTTTCCAGGGCTTGCGCGAATCCGCCGCCACTCTATCGCGCGAGTTTGAAAACCACGTGGATCACGAATTCAACGAACTGCACCAATTGTCGGAATCGCTGGAGCATGGCCTACTGGTCAAAGGCGCAGTATTACTGGCGATTTCGTTCGGTGTGATTGCCGTTCTTTTGATCGTATTGTCGCGTTCGATGCGGCAACTTGATCTTTCGATCCGCCGTTTGGGCGCGGGCGAGCTGGCAGAACCGATTCTGGTGAACGGCCCGTCGGATTTACGTTACCTGGGCAACCGTTTGGAGTGGCTGCGCACTCGCTTACTGGAACTGGAAGTGTCCAAGCAACAATTTATGCAAAACGTCGCCCGCGAGATAGAACTGCCCTTGGCAAGCCTGCGTCAGGATGCCGAATTGCTGGCCAGCGAAACCGACTACGACCCCAACAGCAAGCGGCAAGCCACTGTTTTGCATTTATGCGCCAATATCGAAAAGTTAAGCGCCGTATCCGAGGAATTACTGCGCTACAGTCGGATCAATTCCCTGCCCGACATCAATCGCAAGGAAAGCGTAAACATCAAAGATTTGCTGGAAACCGTCGTTAACGATTTTCAACCGGTTTTAAGCAGTAAAGCCATCGCTATCCGAATGTTGGCAAGGCCGGTGGAAATTGCCGGCATTCCCGAACAATTGCGGGCAATCATCGAACAATTGCTGACCAATGCCGTGAAATTTTCGCCGGAAGGCGGTGAAATTCGCGTCATATTACGCGACGCCGGTACTTTGATGGAACTGGAAGTGGAAGACGAAGGCCCCGGTATCGCCATCGACGAACGCGATCATATCTTCGAGCCGTTTTATCGCGGCAAGACCGGCGATACCGGCGACGGCCCCGGCCTGGGCTTGGCCATCGTCAAGGAATACGTCGCCAATCATCAAGGCAAAGTGGAAGTCATCGATGCCCGTCAAGACCAACAAGGAGCCCGCATCAGGGTTCAAATTCCGTTAACCGGGGAGAATTAAGCAACATGCAGGCACTATTCATGCGCGTATTGGCACTGGTCGCATCATTGTTGACCATCAGCGGCTGCGCCGAGATGGATTCCAGCGTCAAGGAACATTTTCCAACCGTTTACAGCGCGCCGGTGGTGCATTCGGACATAGACGAGTTGCTGGATTTTGGCAACAATCTGGCCAACATGACCACGGCGAGCCGCACCGAGACATGCAGGTCTTTAATGAAACGCCAAAAAGACGAACCCGAGATTGGCGTATTACTGCATTTGATGGTAGGCCGCCTATTGTCAGATGCCTGTGGCGACATTCCCAAAATTCTCGATGAAATTGCCGGCATTCCGCCCGCAGGCCTGAGCGACGAACGGATGCGCCACCTGGTTGCCATTCACACCGAGGCATTAAAGCGCATCAACAGCGCATCACGAAAACTCGGATCATTGGAACGCAAACACAAAACCGTGCAAAACGTGCTGGAAACGAAAGACGCCGCCGGTTCCAAGAAAGAAGAATCAAGACTGCTGCGCGAGAAACTGGAAGCCATCCGGTCGATGGAAAAGCAACTGGACGAGACTAGCGAAGGCAAATAGGGCCAATGTTTCGGTTTCGCTTGGCGATAGTCATTGTTGTTTCGTTCTGCTTTGTATTGAGTTTGGGCATTGCCTTGTATTGGGGCGCCGACGAAGTAGCGCGCTATTTTCAACACAGCCAAACCGCCTACGAAACCTTCGACGATTACGAACAGCTGTCGCAGGAAGCTTATCGCCATTTCAAGCAACGCATGGACCGGCTGATCACCGCCAACCCCAATGCGGAAACCGGCGTGGAATCTTCCAAACGCCGTCTTTACGAGGCCATGCAAACGCTACGCGACACCGCCGTCAAAGCGCCGGACACTGACAGCGCCAGCGAAGAATGGACCAATAAGCCCGCGGAATTGGAGAAAGTCGCCCATCTCACCGCTTTCCTGGAAGCCAGCGAATATCGCTTCGAAGAAGTGGAACGGCTGCGCTTGCAAGGTAAGCTGACTACCGCCGTGCAGGCTTTAGCCAAGTTCACTGAAGAGGAAATCGACGGTAAATTCCAACCCCTAATCGACGCCGCCATCAACGCCGAACGGGAAAAAGCCCAAAAAGCCAAGCGCGAGTTGGAAATGTTGGTGGAAAAGTCGCGCTGGACGGCGATTTTGGCCTCGTTAACCGCGGCGTTATTCAGCTTGGTAGCCGGCATCATGTTGCTGCGCGCGTTTAAAAAACCTATCGAAGCGCTAATGAAAGGCACGGACGAAATCGCCTCCGGCAACCTGGATTACCGGATTGCCTTAGACAGCCGCGACGAATTTGCCTATCTGGCCAGCCACTTCAATCAAATGGCCAAGGAACTGGAAGTTCAACAAGATAAACTACGCGAAGGCCGTGCTGTGTTGGAAGAGCGAGTGACCGAGCGGACCTTTGAACTTAATCTGTTGAACGAGGAATTAAAGCGCATGGATAATGCCCGCCGTGAGTTTTTGGCGGACATCAGCCACGAACTGCGCACGCCGATCACGGTGATACGCGGCGAAGCGGAAGTGACGTTGCGCGGCCAGGACCGCGATGCCGAAGAATACAAAGACGCATTGCAACGCATCGTCGAGCTGTCGATGCAGTTGGGTAAATACGTGAACGATTTACTGTTTCTGGCCCGCGCCGACACGGCCAATCTGCAATTCGAATGGAATAAAGTGGATTTGGCGGATTTGGTAGCCAGCAGCGTCGAGGATTTTCAAGTGATGGCGCAAGAATATTCGATTTCCGTCAGCCTGGACGCGCCTTCCGGACCGTTACTGGTGCGCGGCGACAAGCAGCGGCTACGGCAGGTGTTGTTCATTCTGGGCGAAAATGCCTGCCGCTATTCCAAACCGCTCGGGCATATCGCTGTGGCGTTATGGCGCGACGGTAAACAGGCCTGCTTCAGCCTGACCGATCAGGGCATAGGCATACCCTCCGAGGATCTGGATCGAATTTTCGAACGCCACTTCCGCAGCAGCAATGCCCAGCATTCCCGAGACGACGGCTCCGGCCTGGGTTTGCCGATGGCCAAATCCATCCTGCAAGCCCACGGCGGGCAAATCGCGGTACGTAGCGTCGAAAACGCCGGATCGACATTTACGGTTACACTACCCCTGCTTACGGTAGCATAGGACGGATTTTCATATGAATGATAAATACATGACAACCAATACTCTGACGGGAATAGGCTATATGCGGGTACTGATGGTTGAAGACGACGAGCGTATCATCGATTTCGTGCAACGCGGCTTAAAAGCCGAGGGCTATGCCGTGGAGGTGGCCCGTAGCGGGCAAGAGGCCATTGCCTTGGGTACCGAAGGCAGCTTTCAGGTGATCATTCTGGACTTGGGCCTGCCGGACATGAACGGCCGGCAGATTTGCGAACGCTTGCGCAGCAACGGCATCGACACCCCGATTTTGATGCTGACCGCGCGCGATACCGTGCAAGACAAAGTAGCCGGCCTGCGCTCCGGTGCCGACGACTATATGACCAAGCCGTTCGCGTTTGAAGAATTGCTGGCCCGTATCGAAGTTTTGCTCAGGCGGCGTGGCGGCGAAGTAAAACAGGACGACAAGGAATTGCGTATCGAAGACCTGGTACTTAATGGCGAAACCCACGAGGTAAGACGCGGCGATAACGTCATCGAGTTAACCCCCAAGGAGTTTGCCTTGCTGGAATGCTTTATGCGCATGCCGGGTAAAGTATTGAGCCGCACACGCATTCTGGAACAAGTCTGGGGCTATAGCGCCGATCCGCTGACCAATGTGGTGGATGTTTATATTCGCCAGCTGCGGCGGAAGATCGACGACGATTACGAGCTGAAATTGCTGAAAACCGTGCGCGGCTTTGGTTACAAAATGGATGCGTCGTGAGTTGGACGTACGAAATTTTGTCTCCAGGCGCCGCTAACTAGCCTAGCCGGCCGCTCTGCCCACAAACCTTGGTAAGCTAAGTCATTCACAAACCAGCGCCAACCCGGACCCACGCGCCTCCTATGCAACTCACCCTGCTCGACCCGGATCATCCGCACCAAGCCTTTCCGCCACTGCATAAGGCCTTGAAACAACCCAACGGCTTACTGGCCTTTGGCGGTTGCCTGTCGCCGCAGCGCATCGTCAACGCCTACCGGCACGGGGTATTTCCCTGGTTCAATCCCGGCGAACCCATTCTGTGGTGGTCACCCGACCCGCGTTTGGTCTTGTTTCCGGAACAGCTGAATATTTCTCGCAGCCTGGCGAAAACCCTGCGCAAACAATTGTTTGAAATTCGTTACGACAGCGCCTTTCGTCAAGTAATCGATGCGTGTGCGGCGCCGCGTCGCGACGAAGGTGGCACCTGGATTACCGACGACATCCGCCAAGCCTATACCACACTACACCACCTGGGTATCGCACACAGCTGCGAAGCCTGGCAGGACGGCCAGTTGGTAGGCGGCCTGTACGGCATTGCCATTGGCCAGGTGTTTTTCGGCGAATCGATGTTTCATCGTAAAACCGATGCCTCCAAAGTGGTGTTTGTGCATCTGGTGCAGCAGCTCAGCGCCTGGGGCTATCAACTCATCGACTGCCAGGTCAGCAGCGAACACTTACTCAGCCTTGGCGCGGCGGAAATCCCTCGCAGCCGCTTTATAGAACTGCTGGACCGGCTCTGCGATCAAACACCGACGCCCGACGCTTGGCAAGCATGAACTCCATCCCAATTTGGCTGGACAGTGGCCACACCTGCAGTTATCTGGACGACCGCGTCGCGCGTTCCGGCTTCGTACATCCGTCGGTGAATATCGACACCACGCTCTATTCGCAACTGATTGCTCAGGGCTTTCGGCGCAGCGGCGATCATGTTTATAAACCCTATTGCGAAGCCTGCCAGGCTTGCGTGCCGACGCGACTGCCGGTGGCCTTATTCCAAGCTGACCGCAAACAAAAGCGCTGTATTAAGCGCAATGCGCAAACCCGGGTAGTCGTCAAAAACGCCGAGTTCGACCCGCGCCATTTCCTGCTTTATCAGCGTTATCTAAGTGCCCGTCACGACAAACCTGGTGAAGACACCGAAACCACGCCCGATGACTACATCAAATTCCTCGGTAGCAGTTGGTGCGACACGATGTTTGTGGAGTTTTTAATCGGCGGCCAATTGGCGGCGGTCGCGGTGGTCGATGTGGTAAGCGACGGGCTATCGGCGGTGTATACCTTTTTCGACCCGGATTTTGCCGACCATAGCCCTGGCGTTTACGCGGTATTGTGGCAAATCGAAACCGCCAAGCAAATGGGACTGGAATATGTTTATCTGGGCTACTGGATCAAAGACTGTCGTAAAATGCGCTACAAAATCGATTATCAACCGCTGTCCGGCCTAGTAAACGGCCAGTGGCAATTTATTTCAAATCAAACATTTAACGAGGATTAAGCCGTGCCGAAAGCCAACGAACTGAAACAGGGAACCGCCATCGAAATCAACGGCGAACCGTATGTGGTCAAACACATCGACGTGCGCAACCCTACCTCGCGCGGCGCGACCACGCTATACAAAGTCCGTTTCACTCACATGAAAACCCGGCAAAAACTGGACGAAACCTTCAAAAGTGACGACATGCTGAAAGCCGCCGATTGTTCACGTTGCAACGTGCAGTTTTCCTACCAGGACGGCGACACCTACTATTTCATGAACAGCGAAACTTACGATCAATACGCGCTGGCGGCTGACGACCTGGAAGGCCAAACGCTATATCTGACCGACGGTCTGGAAGGTATCATCATGCTGTTGATGGACGACGCCGCGCTAGGTATCCAGTTACCAACCACCATTACGCTGCAAATCGTCGAAACCCCGCCATCCATGAAAGGCTCCAGCGCCACCAAACGTACCAAAACTGCCAAGCTCAGTACCGGCCTGGAAGTACAAGTCCCCGAATATATAGAATCCGGCGAGATGATCAAGGTCAACACCGAAACCGGCGAATTCTCTTCGCGAGCTTAACGCCGCCCTCTCCGCCAGCCGCCGACCGATTCAGCCATCGGCGGCAACGGCTTCACTAAAACACCCCCGCCCTTTACCCAGTCAGACCCCAAATCTCGATTGAAAGTAAGTCCGAGTTCGTGTCTGAGCCGCAATTTATGACTCATGCTCGATTGATATTGAAGCGATTTTTGATTCTTTGTGGCACACACCGCAATCCCTTTGGCAGCATTGCTGAAAGAATTCTGAGTGCACCAGCTCTATTGGAATATTTTGCAGACATTCAGTGCTGACTGAGCAAATTCGGCCACTAGCTGACATCCGAAGCTTTGCGCTAAGTGTCGGCGAGGGTTCAATGAACTGCCATTCGACGTTAAGTAAAGGCCGCACCGCTTACGCAAACCTAGGCGAAGCCGCCAATCCCATGATAAAATCAAAACTTTCCAAACCACCAACGGGGGAGCGCGTCCGTTTTACCGACTTGTTGGACTGAGAAAGAGCCAGCCTTTCAATCTTTACAGGATCCTATAATACGGCCTTCTTCAAAATAGTCTTTACATCCAAATTTATTGTTAGTTTTCGCACACTGCCCTGAAACAATGTCGTTTTCCGATGCGGGGGATTTTGACCGTACAGCGAGACACCCGAATTCACATTCAGAGTATTTTTTACATGGTTTTCCAGCATCACGGCTGGTGCGAACGCACCCACTAACATGAGCTTTACCCATTGGCCTCCATTCACCCTTTTCAGCTAAACATTGAATCCTATCTTTCTCAAAGAAACAGTGATCAAAAGACGCCTGATCTTTACCCCAATTTCCACCTTGTGCTTTACACTCAGCTTTCTGGCTTTTTTCAGAAGGGTCTAATCGACATCGTTCTTTATGTGGGTCCCAGAACCCATTTTTGCCTTCACAAACCTCCGGCAACCACAAAACATAACAATAGTAATACCAACTTTGACCAGATGTAGGCTCCCATGTCCCATTGAGATTTTTACAAACCTGTTCAGAATCGACCACTGTTGCACGAACTTCAAGCGGTAAAGAAAACAAGCTCACCAAAACAAACATTAATTTTCCAACCATGATTATTTTGTTTCCACGTGCCCTACAAGGATTTAGATAGTTAACTGTAAAGCTACCTAAAAATGATCTTCGACACGATAATTTATTGATCTGCATTTATTTTCCTTCTATGTATATCATCGACGACAGCCATCAACGACGGGTAGCGGTCAAGTCTCTGTGATTGAATCACTTCGGTCGACAGACCGCAACGGTCGATTGTGACAATTCATCACTTCCAGAAACTGTCATTCTCTACTGGCATAATCTCAAAGAAATTGGCGGCTGACTGTAAATTTGGAACAGAGACGGTTTGGGTTGGCATACTCAAACTGCAAAAGCCAAATTATTATTTGGCTTTTGCCAACCAGGGACGCGCCAGCAACAGCAAACTAAGCAGGCTGCAAAAAACCATGTAGTGTGAGTAACGAAAATCCGGCGATGGGGCTGCCAGCATCAAGCCCAGCTCATGCAGGATGGCGCTGGAAGTTAGGCAAATGACTTCGATATTGGCCGTCACGCCACGAAAAGCAGGGCCGTAGGGTGGATAAGCGAAGCGCCATCCACCTATTTGTGTTCCTATGGTGGATGGCGCTTCGCTTATCCACCCTACAACTTTTATTATTTGAATGGCTGATTTAAATTTTAAACCGACATTCAAGGTAAATACACGAACTTCCGCCTTGGGTCGATAACGATCATTTACTATCGATTCATAAACAAATCAAATAGCGCACAATTGGCTATCAAAAATACCCTGGATCAGTATATCCAGGAAAATATCCCATTGGCACAACGCACCCATTACCTCAGTCTATCGTTAAAATACTGAACATGCCGGGCGCGGCGGCAGGCCATCCGGCTGACCGTCGCAGATCATTCACCTTAAACCCAATATCTTTTATGAACGCTGAGTCCCCCGTATTGGCCGCCCGCAACCTGGTTGTTGACTACCGACAACACCGTGCGGTCGAGAATTTAAATTTACACATCCCCAAGGGTTGCGTTTACGCGCTGCTGGGTGGCAATGGTGCCGGTAAGTCCACGACCATCAGTACGTTTTTGACCTTCAACCAGCCCAGTAGCGGACAGGTGCTGATCGAAGGCGAATCGCCACACGCCAATCCCGACCTGGTGCGAACGAAACTGGCCTATTTACCGGAAAACGTGGCGCTGTACGAGGTGATGAGCGGCTTGGAAAACCTGACTTATTTCTGCGCGCTGGCGAATATCCGCTTGCATGACGAGAAAGCCCGCCTTTTGTTATCGGACAGCGGTCTGCAAGCGGATGCTCACGGCAAACGGGTGGCGGCTTATTCCAAGGGCATGCGGCAAAAAGTGGGCTTGGCCATCGCCTCGGCGAAACAGGCCAAGGCCATGTTGCTGGACGAACCGACCTCCGGCCTGGACCCGAGCGCCGCCAACGACTTTGCCCAACGCATCCGCGCCGCAGCCGATCAAGGCATGGCGGTGCTGATGGCCACCCATGATTTGTTCAACGCCAAGCAAGTCGCCGACCGCATCGGCATCATGAAAAGCGGCCGGCTGGTAGAAGAATTTGACGCCCACACCGTGCAACACGACGAACTGGAGCAAAAATATCTGGCGCATGCCCGGGGGCTGGCATGATCAAGACCATCATCCGCAAGGAATTTCTCGCCACACTGCGCGACGGCCGCTTGCTGACTCTGGGAGTTGCCCTATTGCTATTATTTGTTGGTTTTTTCCTGGCGTCAGCCTACGAATTACAGCAATTGCGCGCGGAAAAGCACCGCGTCGGCACCACCGCCAAGGAACAATGGAATACTCAGAGCGTGAAAAACCCGCACTCCGCCGCGCATTACGGCATCTACGTGTTTAAGCCGGACACGCCGGTGGCGGCGCTGGATCCGGGGTTGCGGCCGTATATCGGCCAGTCTTTATGGCTGGAGCCGCATAAGCGCAACCTCACCCGCTTCAGCCCGGCGGCGGATCAAGTGTTGGCCGGCCGTTTCGGTCAAGCCACGACCAGTTTTGTGCTGACTGCGCTGTTACCGCTATTGATCGTGGCCTTGACCTTTAACTCCGTCAGCCAGGAGCGTGAATCCGGCACTTTGCGGATGTTGCACAGCTTGGGGGTGAACGCCGGCGAGCTGTTGTTCGGCAAATTGCTGGGCTTGTTGAGCGCGTTTGCTCTGGTCTTGGCACCGGCGCTGTTGGTAGCAGCCGTGATACTGCTGGGCAACTTCGCGTTTACCCTGGACGACGTGCTGCGCCTGCTGGTGTTGCTGCTGCTGTTAAATTTGTACTACGGCATCTTCGCGGCAGTCGCCATCGCCGCGTCCGCGTCTTTTAACACCAGCCGCACCACCTTGTTTTGCCTGCTGGGCTTTTGGTTGGTCAGCGTGTTTATCGCCCCGCGCCTCGGCGCAGTGACTGCGGAAATGTTGGCACCCAACCCCAGCGCCAGCGAGTTTTGGCGTGAGATCAAGGACGACATTGACCACGGCCTGGACCACGACGGCGACCACGAGCAACGCGCCAAAGCCTTCGAAGCACAAGTGTTGACGCAGTACGGGGTGTCCCGCAAGGAAGATTTGCCGGTCGGTTTCGTGTCCTTAAATCGTCAGCACAACGATGCTTATTCCGTTAAGGTCCATGCCCTGCATTTCGACGCCTTGCGCGACAATTTTATTAAGCAACAACACTTGAGCCATCTGGGGTCCTGGCTGGGCCCGAGCCTAGCGCTACGGTCTTTATCCATGACCTTGGCCGGTATGGATTTGAGCCATCAACGGCATTTTGAAGACGCCGCCGAACAATATCGGCAGTACTTTATCAACCTGACCGAAGACTGGGACCGCGAGCGTAGCCGCGGCACGGAGCGCAAGGCCACCGGCGCTGAGGCCGATTGGCGTAGCGTGGCGGATTTTAGCTATCAAGCCCCGGACATCGGTTTTGCCCTGCAGGCCGCCGAACTGGATATTTTAGTGTTGTTACTGTGGTTGGGTTTATCGGTGGGCTTGTTGAGCCTTTCCGCTCGGAGGCTGGTGCCATGATGCAGTTAATAGCTATCGAATGGCTGCGTTTTAAACGCAACAGCTTAAATCTGTGGGTGACAGGTTTGTTTCTGCTGGTGATGCTGGCTAGCGCCGTTTGGTCGGGTTTGGCTGCGCGCGAATTCCGTCAACACGGCACCGCAGCGCCGCAGACCGTCAACGCGATGTCCAATCAAGCGGAGATGCATGACGCCCCGAAAGCGGCGGACCACACCCCCAAAGCCAATGCATTTGCCGCCAGCGCCGCCGCGCCGCCTTTGCGGCTGCCGGCCCTGAGCGGTTTGGCCTTGAGCGTGCGGCAACTGGATTTTTTAAGTACCGGCATCAAAATCTCCACCCGCAGCCGCCACACCGACGGCCGTAACAGCGATCAGTTGTTCAACCCGATGCTGCATGAACTGGGCATGCTGGATTTTGCCACTGTGTTCGCGCTACTGACTCCGCTGATGGTAATTGCCTTGAGCTACGGCCTGGTGCAGGAAGACCGGGAGAGCGGAGTCTGGCGTTTGGTCTGCACGCAAATGTCGGCACCCTGGCGCTTGGTGTGTGCGGCGTTGAGCGTGCGCTATAGCGTGGTGGTATTGGCGGTTTTCAGCAGTTCGCTGTTGACGCTATGCCTCGATCCGGCATTTAGCCTGGAAACGCTGGTTTATTGGCTGGCGTTTACAGGTCTGTACACACTGGTGTGGTTTGGCATCGCCGGCTTGTTCCTGCTGCTGCCCTTTTCCTCTGGGGCGGCGGCCATCGGCATGCTGGGCGTCTGGTTGGTTTTGACCTTTGCCGGCCCGGCCTTGCTGGCCTGGGCGGCCGACCGGCACGCGCCGATGCCTTCGCGGTTGGATAGCATTATCGCCGTCCGCCAGTTTCAGGAACAAAACAATCAACAACGTCAAGCGCTAATGGCACAGTGGTATAGCAATCATTCAGACCTGCAGCTGCCGCAAACCGGTAAAGAGCTACCGCGCGAAACTGCCGGTTTGCCGGCCGGTTTGGTTCTGGATCAACAGATCAGACCGGTGATGTACCGCTTCGACAGCGCCCGCCAAGCGCAATTCGAGTTTTTGGAAGCGTGGTCTTGGCTGTCGCCGGCGCTGGCGGCCGTGCAAATGGCGGATAGGCTGGCCGGCATTGATGCGCCGCGCTATGCCGAATATATTCAGGCGGTCAATCACTTTGAAGATCAATGGCGCGACTATTTCGTCCCCAAGATCATGAGCGATAGCGCTTGGAGCGATGAACTGAGCCACGACCAACCGCGCTTTGCCTTTGCGTATCCGGCAAATCCGGCAGCCTGTCTAAGCTTGATTGCCGGACAAGCGGCGCTGGCGTTGCTGTTGTTGGTGGTACTCTTCGTCTCACGCCGGCGCTTTGCCAAAGCCTAACGACGCTATTTGGCTAAAAGACGTCCTGGACGACGCTAGTCGTCCGGGTCGGCTACGCAACATTAAGCCACTATATTTCTGACGCATTGCCTGGCAAATACATTGATAGGCACGCTGCTGCTTAAATAGCGGTTGAACAATTCGTTAATCGTCAGCGGATTGAGGTATACATAAATGCCGCAACCGGTAATGGCGATAAACTGCCTGCTTAACGTTTCGATAAACACGATACGCAGGGTGCTGATTTCGTTGACTTCATTGCTTGTTTCCATGACGCTCTCCCGAATCTGCCGATTTGACTACTAAATGACCAGCATAAGTGACGCCAACTAACAAAAGCCTTTAAAAATCATGGCAGTAAGATTTTCCCAACCTTAGGCAACTTCTAAAAATTGACGCTGAGTTTAAGTTATCGCAAACAGCGCTTGCCGTCGGTAGCCTATGCCACGTGGAATCAGTGAATTATTTCACCGGTGTCCACAATCCATATTGGGCCTGCCAAACGCAGTCTCACGCCAAAATCAGGACTTCTGCGCAGCCGGTATTGCCGGAGAGCGCTTTATAGTACAATTTCCGTCACTTTTAAGCCGACGCGGCGCAGCAATAATCACTAAACAAAACAGGTTCAGATAATGGCAACGATGGATGATAGAGACGGGTTGATTTGGCTAGACGGAAAATGGGTTGATTGGCGCGATGCAAAAGTCCATGTCTTGACTCATACGCTGCATTACGGCTGCGGCGTATTCGAAGGTTTGCGCGCTTACAAAACCGATGCCGGCACCGCGATTTTCAAACTGGCCGAGCATACCGACCGTCTGTTCCGCTCCGCGCATATCATGAACATGAAAATGCCGTTTTCCAAGGAAGAGATCAACCAGGCGCATCGCGACGCCGTCGCCAAAAACAACCTGGACAGCGCCTACATCCGTAGCATGGTGTTCTTCGGTTCCGAAGGCATGGGTTTGCGCGCCGATAACCTGAAAGTACACGTCATGGTCGCGGCCTGGACTTGGGGCGCTTATCTGGGAGCGGAAAACATGGAAAAAGGCATCCGCATCCGGACCTCTTCGTACACCCGCAACCACGTCAACAGCACGATGTGCAAAGCCAAGGCCAACGGCAACTACATCAATTCCATCCTGGCCTTGCAAGAAGCCTTGTCCACCGGCTATGACGAAGCCTTGTTGCTGGACCACGAAGGTTTCTGCGCGGAAGGCAGCGGCGAAAACTTGTTCATCGTCCGTAATGGCAAAATTTACACGCCGGAAACCACCTCAGCCTTAGAAGGCATCACCCGCGATACCTTGATCACCATCGCCCGCGAACAAGGCTACGAAGTGATCGAAAAACGTATCACCCGCGACGAAGTGTACGTTGCCGACGAAGCCTTCTTCACCGGTTCCGCCGCCGAAGTCACGCCAATCCGCCAATACGACAACCGCGACATCGGTTCCGGCAGCCGCGGCCCCGTCACCGAAAAGCTGCAAGCCTTGTATTTCGACTACGTGCAAGGCCGCCGCGCCGACCATAAGGAATGGCTGACGCTCGTTTCCTAAGTGGCGGAGCAAGCTTATAAAATCCTGGTCGTCGGCCCGTCCTGGGTCGGCGACATGGTGATGGCGCAAAGCCTGTTCATCACCCTCAAGCAACAACATCCCAACTGCCTGATCGACGTGCTGGCCCCGGCGTGGTCCTTGCCTCTATTGGAGCGCATGCCGGAAGTGCATAAAGGCCTGACGATGCCGTTGGGCCACGGGCAGTTTGATTTGCGGGGGCGAATCCGCATAGGCCGGGAACTACAAAACCAGCATTACGATCAGGCGATTGTACTGCCCAATTCCTGGAAGTCGGCCGTTATTCCGTTCTTTGCGCATATCCCCAAACGCACCGGTTTTCTCGGCGAACTGCGCCGCGGCCTATTGAACGATGTGCGTACGTTGGATAAGACTGTACTGACCATGACCGTGCAACGTTTCGTGGCGCTGGGTTTACCGAAAGAGGCGCCGCAGCCACCAAATTACCCGGTTCCGAAGCTGACGATCACAATCGAGCAACAATTAAGCGTCTGCAAAAAATTCGAGATCACCGGCGCGGATTTAATCGAAATCCCCCACCCCAGCGCTCTGCTTGAGGGCTCGGAAGAGTTGCGCCCTATTGTCAGCAAGATCCTGGCTCTGTGTCCCGGCGCGGAATACGGTCCGGCCAAGCGCTGGCCGAGCGAGCATTACGCCGCCATAGCAAGGCAAATGGAAGAACAAGGCTGGCAAGTCTGGTTATTCGGTTCCGACAAAGACAAAGCCGTTGCCGAGCAAATCAATGACCTATCTGGCGGCATTTACCGTAACTTCGCCGGCATTACCTCGCTGGCGGATGCGGTGGACTTGTTGTCCTTGGCTGACGCGGTCGTCAGCAACGATTCCGGCCTGATGCACGTCGCTGCAGCACTGGATAAAAAACTGATCGCGGTTTATGGCTCTTCCGACCCCGGCTTTACCCCGCCGCTACATCCCGAGGCGAAGATTCTGGATTTAAACCTGGATTGTTCGCCGTGCTTTAAGCGTGAGTGTCCGTTGGGCCATACTCGCTGCTTAACGGAAATTAGGCCGGAGCAGGTAATGGCGGCGCTGGACTTCTGAGCGATGAAAATTGCCATCGTCAAATTGTCGGCTTTGGGCGACATCGTGCATGCGATGGCGGCCTTGCAATTCATCAAAGCCGCCTTGCCGCTGGCGCAAATCGACTGGATAGTTGAAGAACGCTTCGTCGGCGTACTGGCCGACAATCCACACCTGGATAATATTTTGGGTGTGAATTTAAAAGCCCTGAAAACCGACAAATGGCGTGTCTTTGCCGAGATAAACAAAATACGTACTTATGCCGAGCAGGGTTATGACTTAGTGCTGGATGCGCAAGGTTTGATTAAGTCCGCAGTAGTCGCGCGCTTGCTGTCGGCCAATTGTGTGGGTTTCGATCAAGACTCGATCCGGGAAAAATGGGCGGCTTTGTTCTATAGCCGGCATGTCGCCTACCCTTACGACGCCAATACCATTGATCGCAATGTCGCCTTACTGACCCAGCCGCTGGGTCTGCATGTAACAACTGAGCAAATTCAGGCAAAGCAGCCGTTTTTGTTTTTTCAGCCGCCGCAAACCGCCTTGGATGAATATTTTCTAGCCGATCAACCCAACATCATTCTGGTCATCGGCTCGACTTGGCCCAGCCGTAACTACCCTTTAGAAAAATTTCTACAGGTCATCTTCGGCCTGGAAGCTAATTTTCTGATCAGTTGGGGCAACGAGAAGGAGCACTGGATGGCGCAATGGCTGGCAGAACGCAGCCTGGCGCGGGTATTACCGCAATTAAGCCTCAATGATTTGAAAGCGGCGCTGGCCAGAGCCGATTTAGTGATCGGTAACGATACCGGACCGACGCATATGGCCTGGGGTTTAAACCGGCCGTCGATTACCTTGTTCGGGCCAACGCCGGTCAGTCGAATTTATCAAACTACCATCAATAAAGCCTTGAAGTCGCCTTCACCGGTCAATCCGTTCAAACTGGATAAAAACGATTTTTCGATTGCCGAAATCGACCCGCGTGCTGTCATAGCCCTGAGTAACGAGCTATTCGGCAAAACCCAACAACGCGCCTGAGTGATTGGCCGGCTAAGTTTTTTCCAGTTCGACAAACATTTTCAGTAACTCGACAATCGGTTCGTCACTAGCCAACACCCTGATTATCTTGGTCTGATTTTGCTGTTCATCAGCTAGATCAAGCAAGTGCTCTTGAAACAGCAATTGTTTCTGCGGATTGGTGATCACCTTCACGAGCGGGCGCAGGGGCGATTGTGAGTTTTCCTGGACCACCACCGCCAATTCATCGGTCTGCAATTCGACGATGCAATTCACTGGGTAAGCAGAATCGCTTTCCTCGGCGCAGCTACGCATCTCCGCAGCCGCAGGGCTGGCGAAATCGATTATGTCGGTTTCAGCGGGCTTATCCACGTCGATACCTTTGCCGGTATCGATAGAAACGGTTTGGCAATACTCTTTTAAGGTATTAATTTGTTTATCAGATGAAATCAGAAATTTAGTTCTGAAAAAAGGGGTATCTAGCCACTTCCGATCGGTGCCGCAAACAAACATGCCTTTTCTGAGCTGGTTAATATTAATTTTTTTAACCATGTTAAAAAACAATATCCAAGGAAGATAATTTACAAAACTAAACCCTTAGCCAACTACCGCATATTCTTTTGTAAACTTGCCGTCTTGATAATACTTGGCTAAATCGACACCACAATCCTGCGGCCTTATCACCTGTTTGACACCATAGCGTTTACCGCTTGCATCGGCAATATTCAAGGACAAATCGAGTATCTTCTCTTCAATAAGGTTTTTATTGCCATCTTGAATCAGCAATATTTTTGGCTTAAGCCTATCGGCCTTATTTTGCTCGACTATTAAGCCGATTTCACCACTACTTAATTCCACTAAATTACCTTGCGGATAAAATCCGATGCAATTGATAAATTGCGTCACATAATTAGCTTCAAATTGCTGTCCCATCCCTTTTACCAAAATTCCCAACGCCATAAGATGCGGCTTACCACGCTGATACACCCGGTCGCTAGTGATGGCATCGTAGGTATCGACCACCGCTACCAGCTTGGTAAATATCGATAGCGTGGTTTTGTTCAAACCTCTGGGATAACCGGTACCGGCCAAATGCTCGTGATGATCGTAGGCAACGTCAACAGCGCCGGGATAGACATTACGAGCCGACATTAACACGTTGCGTCCGTAGAGCGTGTGCTTACGCATGATGTCCATTTCATAGTCTTCTAAAGAGCCCGGTTTATTAAGGATTTCCAGCGGCACTTTCATTTTACCGACATCGTGCATTAAGCCGCAAAAACCCACTTTATTCAGGTCTTCCATCGAAAAATTCAACTCACGCCCCAACAGAATAGACAATATGCAAACATTCATACTATGTTGCGCAGTATATTGATCCTGATCTTTAATTTGGGTCAGCAACAGCATCGTATCGGGGTTTTCCAATACTTTATCGACACACTCGGAAACAGCTTGTTTAACCGCACTGACACTAAATTGATTCCCGAAACGAATATCGTCCATCACCGTTTTAATTAAATTACCGGTGCGTTGAAAGGTATTGGCGGTTTGGTTAAAAGATCGCGCAAAGCTCAGATGTTTACGCGCTTCGGTATTTCTGGTGGGAATCGCCCCGGAGAAGGACTTTTGGTATTTGACATCGATATAGACATAATCACAAATCGCCTGGATGGCTTGAATATCCGCATGACTTTCAATCACAATTCTATCCAATAAAAAAGGTGAATCCGCCGTCGGCGCTTCCAGACGGCTTACGCACATACCCACTCTCAGCTCATATACATGAATTCTGAGTATTCCATCCTCTTTATCTGCCATACCAATCCAATCGGGGATTTGTAGAAATCCAAAAATTTGAAAAATAGCCGCCAAAACGGCATCAAGGAAAATTGTGTCCGACTAGCCTCGGACGTCAGTTAGCCAGCATACCTAGTTCACCCGATCTTGTCCGAACAAAAAGCCCGCAAACCGGCGGCGGATCACAAATCCAATAGGCTTTTTAGTATAGGCGAAGCAGATTTTATCGTGGCCTAATATCTCGGATTTGAGTGACACGCCTACAACCGATTTGCTAATCGCTTTCGGTTCAAGTCACCGCCTTTGGCGCCTTCGATTATTGACCCGACATAACCTCAAACTGAAGCCCAGCCTTTATAGCCGTTGGCAAATTAAGAATTGCTTGATTTTTGTATTGGTTTAAACTGGCAGCTCGCCGATATTGACTGTTTAGGCACCAGAGCAGACCAGCCAGCGCGGATCTTGAGCTCTAAAGCCTAAAAATGGGCTATCAATTAAGTCTTGAGCAATCAAAATTCCCACTGAAGTTAGCAGTCAGTAGCGACAACAACAAAACCAGACAGTCGTTTAATCGCCCTTGACCGAAGCCGACGTGCACTGACTCGGTCCGGGCGTTAAAAATTTTCTCGGCAGGGATCGCTGAGAAAATTTTCCGCAAAGCGGATTACAACAAAAACTATAACCTGCGGACTTAGCGCCAGGGAGAAAATCGTGATGTTTCCTTATCGCCATGATTTCCAGATCGTCGGAGACGACTTTTACCGTTCCCATCCAACGCCTTGGCCACGCCGTTTACGGCGCCGGACCTTATTTTTGCTGGTACTTCTGCCCTTGCTGCTGATTACCGAAACCTATGTCTTTCTCCAGCCGGCGGTTTTTGAAAGCCAAGCCTTGGTATTGACGACTGCGGCAACCGATATTGATCAAACGCATGCGGAGGCGGATCTGGAGCATGTCAACATTCAAAAGCAGGTCTTGCTGGGGCAACCGGTATTGGAAAAAACCGCCGAGACGCTAAAACAGCAGGATGGTATCGAGCATCCCAATATCAACCAGTTAAAAGAGCTGTTCCAGGTAAAACCGGTTGCGGACACCAATCTAGTGCAATTGGCGGCTGAAGGCAGTCATCCGCAATTCCTGCAAATGGCCTTAAATACCTGGATCAAAACCTACCAACAAATTCGCGCGGAGTACATCGCCGAAATCACCGATAAAGCCAGTACCTCGATTAAATCGGAATTGACTCGCCTCGAACAACAAGTGCGCGACAAACGCCAGGACATTGAATCGTTCCGCTTGCAGCATGACATCCTCTCCCTGGAGAGCACCGATAACGAGGCCCACGCCCGCTTACAAGGTTTAAATAATTCCTTGAATGCCGCCTTGGAAGAAGAAGCGAAAGCCAAGGCCAAGCTGGACGCCATTCATGCCGCCGTCGCGGAAGGCAAAGCCGTGGTGCCGGAAGCCGATTCGCAAAGTCTGGCGGCGTTAACCCAGCAAGCCGAGCGCCTGCGCGAACGCCTGGAAGCGCAAAGAAGCCAATACACCGACGAATACATCGAATTTCACCCCAGCTTACGCAATTTAAAAACCCAATTGGCCGAGCTGGATGAAAAAATTGCCAGTAAAGAACAAGCCGGCTCGAGCTATGCCACGCAAGAGGCCGAAAACGCCTACGATGCAGCGCACCGCACCGTATTGACCATTCAAAAGCAAATGGCCGAGCATAAACAAAAAGCCGCCGAATACACCAATAAATTCGCCAAACACAAAGCCATGCAGGAAGAACTGGTTAAGTTGGAGGAATTATTGCAACAAACCAAACAACGTCTGGTGGAAATCGACGTCAAACAACGGCAAAGCAATCCGCAACTGGACGTCGTGGATTGGGCCTCGCTGCCCGATAAGCCGGTGAAACCCGATTACGGCCGGGACGCCGGCATCGCCGGCGCGGCCAGCCTGGCAATCGCATTACTGGTGGTCTGGCTTAACGATTATTTGAACAAGGAGCCGACGCTGACCACGATAAATTCCGTCACCGAATTTCAAATCTACCAGCAAAGCGAGCCCAAGTTGGAGAACAATGCCGACAACCTCACGGTCGGGACGGAACGGCGTAACAGGTTGCGCCGCGCGGACGATCTGAAGCAATTACCGGACGAAACCACCGATTCATAGCTGCGGCTCGGCAACAATGCTAAAATCCGCCGCTCGATCAACTTCATTCAAACAGGAAACCCATGAGCCAAATTACCGTTGAACATAACCCCAGCGAAGAACGTTTAAAAGAGCTGGGCGTATCGAGCTGGCCGATCTGGGAAAAAGAAATTTCCAAATTCACCATCGATTTCGACGAAACCGAAACCGCTTATGTGTTGGAAGGCGAAATCATCGTCACTCCAGTGGGCGGCGAGCCGGTGCGGATTTTACCGGGCGACCTGGTGATGTTTCATGAAGGCCTGGACAGCCATTGGGAAGTGGTCAAGCCTTTGCGCAAACACTACCATTACGATTGATCGTCACGACAGCGGCAGACAATCCGAAAAAGGCATCTTCAAGATGCCTTTTTTAGTTGTGCCGCTAGACTCGGCTGGCCGGCATGACGCCGGCACCCACTTATTGTTATTCGCATGGCTATGAACCAGGATCAGGATTTTTCCGCATTAAAGCCGAGGTCGCGCTGGCACTGGGCGACCATTCTGCTATTAACGGTCGCGGCGGGCGGCTATTATTTGCACCATGCCGGCCAGCATCCGCGGGAAAACCAGGATGCGCACGCCAATCCCAACGAAAACATCCCCGTCAGCGTCGCAGTCGCCTCAAGCTGGCAAGGTGATTTGCCGATTTACCTAAACGGCTTGGGCACCGTCACCCCACTGCACACCGTGACAGTGCGCTCGCGCGTCGATGGCGAACTGATCCGGGTAGCGTTTACCGAGGGTCAAGCGGTTAAACAAGGCGAACTGCTCGCCGAAATCGACCCCCGCCCTTATCAAGTGGCCGTGCAACAAGCCGAAGGCCAGTTGCTGCGCGACGAAGCGCTGCTGAAAAACGCCGAAATCGACCAAGCTCGCTACCAAACCTTGCTGGAACAGGACTCCATCGCCGCCCAGCAAACCGCCACCCAGGCCGCGCTGGTCAAGCAATATCGAGGTACGGTCGAAATCGACCGTGCCCAGCTCGACAATGCCAAGCTGCAACTCAGTTATTCCCGCATCACCGCGCCGGTAACGGGCCGCATCGGTTTGCGGCTGGTGGATCAAGGCAACATGGTCCGCGCCAGCGACGTCAATGGCCTGGCCGTCATCACCCAAATTCAGCCGATCTCGGTGGTGTTCACGCTGCCGGAAGATGTGATACCCGAGGTGATGCGGCGCTGGCGTTCCGGCGAGACGCTGGCCATTGACGCCTACGACCGGGCCGGCCGGCAAAAACTGGCCAGCGGCAAGCTGCTGGCGGTGGACAACCAGATCGACGCCAGCACCGGCACGCTGAAATTAAAAGCCCAATTTGCTAACGAAGACCGCACGCTGTTCGCCAACCAGTTCGTCAATATCAAAATGCGTCTGGACACCTTGCATGCCGCCACCTTAGTCCCCAGCTCCGCCATTCAGCACGGGGCCAATGGCGCATTCGTCTACGTGGTGAAGGACGACAACACCATCAGCGTAAAGCGGATAAAAGCCGGACCGGCTGACGGCGAAACGGTCGCGATTCCGGAAGGTCTGGGCGTAAACGAAAAACTGGTGATCGATGGCGCCGACAAACTGCGCGAAGGCAGCCAAGTCAAGGTAATCGATAAAACCCAACCCACCGCCTCCGGCAAAACCGCCAACTAAACATGGCCGCCGCGCAAAACCCGCTTCCCGGCTTTAACCCGTCGCGACACTTTATCCTGCGTCCGGTCGCCACCTCCTTGCTGATGCTGGCCCTGCTGCTGGCCGGGGTTTTGACTTACCGCTTATTGCCGATCTCGGCATTGCCACAAGTCGATTACCCGACCATTCAAGTCACCACGCTCTATCCCGGCGCCAGCCCGGAAGTCACGACCTCGGCGATTACCGCGCCGCTGGAACGCCAGTTCGGGCAAATGCCAGGCCTGCGGCAAATGTCCTCGACCAGCTCCGGAGGCGCGTCCGTGGTGACGCTGCAATTCGATCTGGCATTGGATCTGGACATTGCCGAACAAACCGTGCAAGCCGCCATCAACGCCGCCAATAACTTCCTTCCCAAAGACCTGCCGCTGCCGCCGATTTACAACAAGGTCAACCCGGCGGACACGCCGATTTTGACCTTGGCGGTGACGTCATCCAGCCTGGCCTTGCCTAAAGTCCAGGATTTGGTGGATACCCGCCTGGCGCAGAAAATCGCCCAATTGCCCGGCGTCGGCCTGGTCAGCATCAGCGGCGGCCAAAGGCCAGCAGTCAGAATCCAAGCCAACCACCAAACTCTGGCCGCCTATGGCCTGAGCCTGGAAGACCTGCGCAACGCCATCGCCGCCGCCAATGTCAACCAACCCAAAGGCATGTTCGACGGCCCGCAACGCTCGGCCATCATCGACAATAACGACCAACTACGCTCGGCCGCTGAGTACCGCGACTTAGTGGTGTCTTACCGCAACGGCGCGCCGGTACGCCTTTCAGAAGTGGCCGACGCGGTCGACGCCGCCGAAAACGTCAAACTGGCGGCCTGGGCCAACGACAAAGCCGCCGTCATCGTCAATATCCAACGCCAACCCGGCGCCAATGTCATCGAGGTGGTGGACCGCATCAACAAGTTGCTGCCGCAACTGCGGGCGACCTTGCCGGCCGCGGTCGAAGTGCTGCCTTTGACCGACCGCACCGTCACCATCCGCGCCTCGGTGCACGATGTGCAGTTCGAGTTACTGTTGGCCGTGGCGCTGGTGGTGATGGTGATTTTTCTGTTTCTGCGCAATCTGCCGGCCACCATAATCCCGGCAGTCGCGGTGCCGCTGTCGTTGGTCGGCACCTTTGCGGTGATGCACTTGGCCGGCTTTAGTATCAACAATCTGACCTTGATGGCGCTGACCATCGCCAGCGGTTTTGTGGTGGACGACGCCATCGTCGTCATCGAAAACATCTCCCGTTACCGCGAGCGCGGCGAGTCGCCCTTGCAGGCGGCATTGAAAGGCTCGGAGCAAATCGGTTTTACCATCATCTCCTTGACCATCTCGCTGGTGGCGGTGTTGATTCCGCTGCTGTTCATGGGCGACGTGGTGGGCCGTCTGTTTCGCGAATTTGCCATCACCTTGGCGGTGGCGATTCTGATCTCGGCGGTAGTGTCGCTGACTTTGACGCCGATGATGTGTGCAAGGCTGTTACGGGCCGACGAAGCAGACCACGAACAACACACCAGCTTGCTCGACAAAGTCATCGCCGCTTACGGCCGCAGCCTGGAATGGGTGCTTAAGCGCCAAGGCCTGACGCTACTGGTCGCTATCGCCACGCTGGCGTTGACCGTGTTGTTGTACGCGGCCATGCCCAAGGGCCTGTTCCCAATCCAAGATACCGGCCTGATTCAAGGCATTACCGAGGCACCGCCCAGCATTTCCTTCGCGGCGATGGCCGAACGCCAGCAAGCCATGGCTCAACAGATCCTGGCCGATCCGGCCGTGGCCAGCCTGTCGTCGTTTATCGGCGTGGACGGCAGCAACCCGACGCTGAACAGCGGCCGCTTCCTGATAAACCTGAAGCCGCAAGCCGAACGCGACAACGCCAGTAAAGTGATCGAACGCTTGCGGCCACGCCTAGCCGACGTGCCGGGCATCTCGGTCTATCTGCAACCGGTGCAGGACATGACCTTGGAAAACCGGGTCAGCCGTACTCAATTTCAATTTACCTTGCAGACCGTCGATCTGGCTGAACTGAATCGATGGACCCAGCGCCTGGTCGAGCGCATGCGCGGCATTCCCAGCATCGCCGATGCCGCCAGCGACGTTCAGGACCGAGGCCTGCAAGCCTATATCGAAATCGACCGCGCCAGCGCCAGCCGGCTGGGCATCAGCACCGCCGACATCGATAACGCTTTATACAATGCCTACGGCCAGCGCCTGGTCTCGACCATTTTCACCCAGTCCAATCAGTACCGGGTAGTGTTGGAAGTAGACCCCAAGCAGCAGAGCGGCCCGGAAGGCTTGCAAGAACTGCGGATTCCTTCCAGCAATGGCAGCCAAGTGCCGCTGTCGGCCCTGGCTAGTATTTCCGAACGGCAAACCGCGCTGGCTATCAACCATCTGGATCAGTTTCCCTCCGCCACCATCTCCTTCAATCTGCCGGCGGGCGCCGCCTTGGGCGACGCCATGCAAGCCATCGAACAGGCCAAGCAGGACATTGGTTTGCCGTTAGCGGTGCAAAGCGATTATCAGGGCGCGGCGCTGGCGTTTAACGCCTCGCTCGGCGGCACGCTGTGGCTGATCCTGGCTGCCATCGTCACGGTGTATATCGTGCTGGGCGTGCTGTACGAGAGCTATATTCATCCCATCACCATTCTGTCCACCCTACCGTCGGCCGGGGTCGGCGCGCTGCTGGCCTTGCAGTTGTCCGGCAACGATTTGGGCATCATCGCGGTGATCGGCATCGTGCTGCTGATCGGCATCGTCAAAAAGAACGCGATCATGATGATAGACTTTGCACTGGAAGCCGAGCGCAAGCAAGGCCTGCCGCCGCGCGAAGCGATTTTCCAGGCCTGCCTGCTGCGCTTTAGGCCGATTCTGATGACCACGCTGGCCGCTTTGTTGGGCGCCCTGCCCTTGATGCTGGGTAGCGGCGTTGGTTCGGAATTACGTCATCCCTTGGGCATCAGCATGGTCGGCGGTTTATTGCTCAGCCAATTACTGACCTTGTACACCACACCGGTGATTTACTTGAGCCTGGACCGACTGGCTCGCCGGTTGCGCGGCACCACCGAATCGCCTTCAGCCAACAGCGGCGACCGCCAGCCGTGAACATATCGGCGCTGTTCATCCATCGCCCGGTCGCTACCACGCTGCTGACGCTGGGCGTGGCATTGGCCGGCATCATCGCCTTTCTACAACTGCCGGTCGCACCCTTGCCGCAAGTGGATTTCCCGACCATTTCGGTGTCCGCCAACCTGCCCGGCGCCAGTCCGGAAACCATGGCGGCCACCGTCGCCACCCCGCTGGAACGAGCGCTGGGCCGCATCGCCGGCATCAGCGAAATGACTTCGGCCAGTTCGCTGGGTTCGACTCGGATCACCTTGCAGTTTGATTTAAATCGCGACATCGACGGCGCGGCCCGCGACGTGCAAGCCGCGATCAACGCCGCCAGCAGTTTGCTGCCCAGTAATCTGCCCAATCGGCCCAACTACCGCAAAGTCAATCCGGCTGATTCGCCTATTCTGATTCTGGCGCTCACCTCCACCAGCCTCAGCCGCGGCCAAATGTACGACGCCGCGTCAACGATATTAGCGCAGAAAATCAGCCAGTTGCCAGGCATCGGCCAGGTCAATGTCGGCGGCAGTTCCCTGCCGGCTGTCCGGGTGGAACTGAATCCCGGCGCGTTAGCGCAATACGGCATCGGCCTGGACCAGGTCGCCCAAGCCATCAACGCCAGTAACGCCAATCGCCCCAAAGGCGCGCTGGAAACTGGCGAGCGGCATTGGCAAATTCACGCCAACGACCAAGCCGAGCACGCCGCCGATTACCTGCCGTTGATCGTCGCTTACCGCAACGGTGCGCCGGTGCGCATCGCCGATCTGGGGACGGCGGTGGATTCGGTGGAAGATTTGCGCAGTACCGGCCTGAAGAACGGCCAGCCAGCGGTGTTATTGATCATCAATAAACAACCCGGCGCCAATATCATCGACACGGTCGAACACGTCAAAGCCATGCTGCCGCAATTGCGCGCGCTGACGCCGGCGGCCATGGAATTATCGATAGTCTCGGACCGCTCGCAAACCATCCGCGCCTCGGCCGATGAAGTGGAACGCAGCTTATTGATCGCGGTGGTGCTGGTAATCCTGGTGGTATTGCTGTTTCTGCGCCAGCTGCGCTCGACGCTGATCCCGGTCGTCGCGGTGCCGGTATCGCTGATCGGTGCCTGCGCGGTGATGTATTTGTGCGATTACAGTTTGGACAATTTATCCTTGATGGCATTGACCATCGCCACCGGCTTTGTGGTTGATGACGCCATCGTGGTGTTGGAAAACACCAGCCGGCACATCGAAAACGGCGTGCCGCCGTTCCAGGCGGCTCTGCGCGGTGCCAGCGAGGTGGGCTTTACGGTGTTGGCGATGAGTTTGTCGCTAATCGCCGTCTTCACGCCAATACTCTTGATGGGCGGCATCGTTGGCAGGCTGTTTCGGGAATTTGCGGTGACCTTGTCGGCGGCGGTTTTGGTGTCGCTGGTGGTATCGTTAACCGTCACGCCGATGCTCTGCGCCCGCTGGCTGGAACCGGCGGAAAATCATACCCCCGGCAAGGGGTCGGCTTGGCTGGAAGCGCAGTTCCAGCGCTTGCAAAACGGCTATCGCCGCAGTTTAAGCTGGGCCCTGCACCATCCCAAATTGATGCTGACAGTGCTTTTGGCTTGCATCGGTTTGAACGTGTACCTGTACATCATCGTCCCGAAAGGGTTTTTCCCGGTGCAAGACAACGGCCGGCTCAGCGGCACGATCCAAGCCGATCAAAGCATTTCCTTCCAGGCCATGCAAAGCAAGCTGCATGATTTTGTCGATATTTTGCGGCAAGATCCGGCAGTCACCAATGTGGTGGGCTTTGCCGGCGGCATGCAAAACACCAACTCTGGCCTGATGTTTGCGGTGCTCAAACCGCCCGAACAGCGTGACGCGCCGATGGCTGAAATCAGCCGGCGCATGCGGGAAAAACTGGCCGACGAACCCGGCGCCAACCTGTTTTTGCAGCCGGTGCAGGATTTGCGCATCGGTGGCCGCGGCTCGGCGGCGCTGTACGAGTTTGCCTTGCAATCCGAAGACTTGAGCCTGCTGCGCGAATGGACGCCCAAAATCGTCGCGGCATTGCGTAAGCGGCCGGAACTGACCGATGTCAACACCAATCAACAAGACAAGGGCCGGCAAATATCGCTGATGGTCGATAGAGACAAAGCCGCCAGCTTGGGCGTCAGTCAGGCGGCCATCGATACCGCCTTGAACAATGCCTTTGGGCAACGCCAGGTGTCGGTGATTTACAAACCGCTGAACCAATACCGGGTGGTGCTGGAACTGGCGCCGGAATACTGGCAAAACCCGCGCACCTTGCAACAGCTTTACGTCAGCGCCAGCAGCGGCACCCAAATTCCGCTGGCCACGCTGGCCAGCTTCCAGACCAGCAACGCGCCGCTGACCGTCAACCATCAAGGCCAGTTTGCCGCCGCCACCATATCCTTTAACTTGCTGCCCGGCACCTCGCTGTCCACCGCCACCCAATTCATTGAACAAACCCTGCGAGACCTCGGCACGCCGGCCGCTGTACGCGGCAGTTTCCAGGGCTCGGCCAAGGCTTTTCAGGAGTCGCTGCGCAACCAACCCTGGTTAATCGCGGCGGCCCTGCTGAGTATTTACATCGTGCTGGGCATGCTCTACGAAAGCTATATTCACCCGCTGACGATACTGTCCACCCTGCCCTCGGCCGGGGTCGGCGCCTTGCTGGCCTTGCTGGCTTGCGATACCGAGTTCAGCATCATCGCCTTGATTGGAGTAATTTTATTGATCGGCATAGTGAAGAAGAACGCGATCATGATGATCGACTTTGCCTTGGACGCCGAACGCCACAAAGGGCTGAGCGCCGAGGACGCCATCTTCCAAGCCTGTTTATTGCGCTTTCGGCCGATCATGATGACCACGCTGGCGGCGATGCTGGGCGCATTGCCATTAGCTTTGGGATCTGGTTATGGCGCGGAACTACGCCAGCCCTTGGGGATTTCCATCGTGGGCGGTTTGATTTTCAGTCAATTGCTGACCTTGTACACCACGCCGGTGGTGTATCTGTATCTGGATGGTGTCAGTGCCTGGGGTCGCCGCTGGTTTAACTGGAACTAATCGCCGGCAGTTCTGCGCCACGCTTGGCAGCATCGGCCTGCAACAAGCTTAAAAATTCGTCGCTAGGCACCGGCCGGCTGAATAAATAGCCTTGAAATAGGCCGCAGTGATGTTGTTTCAATAGTTCTAGTTGCGCTGCGGTTTCGACGCCCTCGGCGATGGTTTCCATACCCAAGCCGTCGGCAAGTGCCAGAATGGCGCGGACGATAGCCGCGCTACTGTCGTCGTTTTCCAACTGCCGGACAAACGATTGATCGATTTTCAGCACATCCAACGGCAATTCTTTTAGGTAGGACAGCGAGGAAAAACCGGTCCCGAAGTCGTCCATGGACAGGGTCAATCCCAGCGCTTTCAAATGGTGCATGCGTTCGATGCAGGTCTTGATGTTGCCGATAGCCACCGATTCGGTGAGTTCCAATTCGATAAATTTGGGATCGGTGCCGGTTTTGCTCAACACCGCCGCGATTTTCTCGACTAAATCCGGATGTTTAAAATCAACCGCTGAAAGATTGACAGAAATCCGCAAGGGCCCCAGGCCTTGGGCATGGCAAGCGTTTACCCATAAACAGGTTTGCTCCAACACCCAATCGCTGATCTCCACGATTAAACTGGTCTGTTCGGCCAAGGGAATGAATTTAGCCGGCGAAATCATGCCCAGCTCGGTGTGTCGCCAGCGAATCAAGGCTTCGGCGCCGACGATGTGCCCGTCCCAATCCACCTTGGGTTGGTAGAACACCAGCAGTTCGTTTCTGCCGATAGCACCGCGCAGTTCTTGCTCCAGCTTGATATTTTCCAATGCCGCCGCATTCAGCTCCGGCGAGTAAAACCGGAAATTGGCGCGCCCCTCGCTCTTGGCGTGGTACATGGCGGCATCGGCGTTCTTCAGTAAATCCGGCACGTTGTCGGCATCGTCGGGAAACAATGCAATCCCGATACTGGTCGTCACGGTCATGGGCAATCCGGCCACCGTCACGGGTTGCTTCAGCGCAGCCAGAACTTTCTCGGCAACCGCGCTGACGAAGGCCGCCGGGTTATGCTGAGTATGCAATTCACCGATCACGATGACGAACTCGTCACCGCCCAGTCTGACAACCAGATCGGTCGCTCTAACGCAATTCAGAAAAATCCGCGCCGCTTGCCGCAGCAATTCGTCGCCGGCCGCGTGTCCCAGGGAGTCGTTGACGTTTTTGAAGCGATCCAAGTCCATAAAAAACACGGCCAGCTGCGCGTCATCGCGCCGGGCCCGCGCAATTTCCTGCCCCAGCCTGTCATGCAGTACCAAGCGATTGGGCAAGCCGGTCAGGGAATCGTAATGGGCGTGCTGGTATAGCTTCTCTTCCCAGGCGGCATTGGACAGCGCGACCGCGATGCGGTCGCCGAAGTTGATGGCGGCGTTGCGCGATTCCGGTGGAATCGGTTTCGGTGCCTGATAGCCCAAGCAAATAATCGACGCTAATGCGCCATTCACATGAACGGGTACGATCAAATAGCGCCACGCCCCGGAAACGCCGAGCACTTGCAAATACTCGGACATCCGCTGGTCAGCGATGTCAATCTCGATGGCGGTGTTTTGCATATCGAGCAAATCCGCCACATCCTGTTGGTTCAGAATCACCGGCTCGGCTAATTTTTCGGCATCGTGCCCGCTGCGCCGAACCCTAATCTCGTCGGCGATACCGGTATCGGGATTGACGGCGGCGATGGAAATCAAATCGCAAAACAATATGCTGGGCAAGCGATTCAACGCCGTGTCGATAATGTCTTCGGCATTTAAGGCGGAGAGAATATGACGGTCGATTTCCGCCATGGTGGCGAGAATATCGAACTGGCTGCGCAGGCGGCGCGTCATTTCGTTGAACGAATCCGCCAACTCTTCAAATTCGTCATGGCTATCAATATCTACTCGACATTCCAGATTGCCGTCGGCAACCCGTTGAGTGCCTATTTTTAAACGTTCGAGCGGAGTCAGATATTTAGCAATCAACCTACTGCTTAAATACACGACAATCAGCGCGGCCAGCAGAATCACCGGTGGGTAAATCGCGCTAAATTGCCGAATTGCCGCAAACGCCAACGATTCAGGCAGGCTTTGCACGACAATCAGGTCCGGACCGAAAAATAGCGTGGCGACCGGCAGCTTCCAATACGCTCCGAGATAGGCTTCGCCGTCCCTTTGCCACGAGAAGCGGCCGCTATTGGCTTGCGCGACTTGCGCCCTAAGTTCCGGAGACGGATCGAAATCTTGCTCCAGCGCGAACAATATCTGTAGCGAGTCGGCAGCCATCACCCACAACAGATTGTTGGGATCGATAGTTTCGGAGTTCCATAACAAGTCGGGTTTCAATTCAGCCATCAGGATGCCGGCTTTCGGTGAGTTTTCGACCAGATTGATAGCCATCCACAAGCGATTGTCTTCAAGCCGCTGACCACTCACCGGTTTAATCAACGTTTTCCCGATCTCAATCTGCGCTTGCTCTTCCGGCGTCAGTGTCGGTATTGCCTTGTTGTTTTGGGATAACGTGGCGGGTTGACCATCGGCACGTAGCACCGCCAACCCGGTGAACTGGCCTTGCAGCCATTGTTCGCCGGCCAGCGCCACAGGTTTATCGTCCTTGTTGGATTTATGAATTTTCAAGGCCGCCAGCCGCAGAGAATTTTCGGCAAACAACAAACGGCTGACCAGTCCGTAGGCGTAATCCTTACAGCCTCTCTGCAATGCCTTGGCAGTCTGTGCTTGCAACTGCTGCTTCACTTGCTGGAATGACAGGACGCCCAATATAGCGATTGGGATCAACGCGGCCAACACGAAAGAAAACAGAATGCGGCGGGCAACCTTGCTATGGCTAAAAGACAGCTTGCGCTCCATTGCTAAGGGGTTCTCTCAGAAATCCGCCGCCAAACCGACGAAACCGCCATCTCGGGCCAGGATAATATCGTCCAGACTGTCCTTCTGGCTGATCTGCTTTTTAGTGACGCCATTCTTACCCAGGCTGTACAAATCGTATTTGGTGTTGATGGGGTTAAGCGCATGATCTTTTCGGACTGAGCCCATGGTCCCTGGCCCCCCCTCTATGATATTGAGATAGACATAGTCTCTACCCCAGGGGTCCTTGCCGTTGTTGGGCAGAGCCGAGGTAATGTCGCTAAGCGCATTCGGGTAATGAAATTCGCGGGTGTAATACCGTTCGATTTCCGTCTGTATGGCTAGCAGATAGCTAATAGCCAGATCGTTCTTACTTTTATCGATATAACCGTTGTAGGCAGGTATCGCAATGGCCGTCAACACCGCCATAATAGCGACCGCCAACAGCATCTCCATCAGCGTAAAGCCTTGCCCTCCCCTGTTTTTTCTGTACATTTGATTCCAAAACGCCTCGAGAAATTTGCAGCCCTGGCTTGGCAAAGCTGAGCAAAAGCATACGGACGATAATCCCACGCACAAACCCTTTCGTGACCATCGCCAGGTTGCTTATTCTAGCAGAGTTGCTCTAAACGTCCGGTTTCGTAGGGTACCCTAGCGTTTTTCGTTCGCAAAGCCCTTTTGCAAAACGCCTTGTTGGTAATATTTTTTGATGTCTATGTTGTAATCCTGGGCTTTGACAATGCCTTTGATAGTCAACACCTTGCCGTGTTCATCCAACAGCATGTCCGCTAGATTGACGATTCTTTCCTGAATCCGCTGTTTCTTGGCATCGAGCAACAGGATGACTTTCGGCCGCAGCTTCTGCAATTCATTCACCTCCACCACAATGGCGATGTAACCGTTGGTCATCATGACGATGCTGCCGGGCGGATAAACCCCCAGACATTCTATAAATTTGATCACCAAACGCTCATCCAGCTGAGAGCCGGCCATATTGGCCAGGATATTGGTCGCTTCCAGATGCGTCCGGCCTTTCTGATACACCCGGTCGCTGGTGATGGCATCGTACATATCCACGATGGTGACGATTCTGGTGAAGAGCGAAATCCCTCTTTCGCCGATACGCCGGGGATAACCTTTGCCGTCCAAGGTTTCGTGGTGAGAATAGGCCGTGTCTATCGCCCCTGGATACATTTGATCGCTGGATTTGAGCAGTTCGTAACCCAGAGCGGCATGCGAGCGCATAATCGCCAGCTCCTCAGGTTCCAACTTGCCGGGCTTATTCAGAATATCCAAAGGCACCAACATTTTGCCCATGTCGTGCATCATCCCGCACAAGCCGACATTGTTGAGGTTGGCTACGGAAAAATTCAGGTAGCGGCCCAACACAATGGCTAAGGCGCAAACGTTCAAGCTGTGTTGTGCGGTGTATTTGTCTTTGTTCTTGAGCTGGTTCAGCCACAAAAAAGCATCCGGTGAATGCAAAATACTGTTCACGCATTGCGCGACCGCTTCTTTGGCGGCTTGAGTGTCTATCCCTTCACCATTGGCGATGCGCTCCATAAAGTTGGATACCAACTGACCCACTTCTTTATGAACATGTTCGGCACGTGCAAACTCTTTCTCGAAAACACTTAGCTTTGGCGGTGGCGGCGCACCAAAATCGATATTGCTCTCGCTGAGCAAACTGTCTTGAGTGGTTTTAGCTTGGACCGGGCGTTTTCTTTTGCGGGTGGCGTCGATATAGACGTATTGGCAAACGTCTTTTACCGCGCGAATATCGGCTTCCGTTTCCAGTTCAAATCCTTGAAATAAGAACGGGCTCTCCAACCAAGGCCGGTCCAGTTCGATGACATACATGCCGACGGTCAACTGGCTAACCGGCGTGTAGATGCGCTGATTGACATCGAAGGAATCATCCTTCTTCGCCTGATTTTTCAGCTTGCGGCGGAAAGGCCACCAATTCTTAAAGAACATACAAAGACAATATCATTATTAAATTCGAGAAATACCGCATGAGTAACTAAAAATTTGGCTGCAAACCGCCACCTACAGGTCCCGTGATAAAACCGGATATACGCCTACTTATGCCCGGCGCCCAAGATTGGCATCAATTATAGAGAGTGTAGGCGATTATTCACCGAAGTCGTCCGGGCAAAGCAGCAAACTCCCGTTATCGGCAAGCCAAATCAAGACACAGCGTGATCGCTAAAGGACCGGGGCCAAAATCCGCGGCGAATACGCACCTAGCCGCCGCCTCCAAATAAAAACCCCGCGATTTATGTTGGTTAGATAACAGGCCTTACAAAGAATGTTGCTAATCCGACCATCGAAAAAGCTAGAAATATTATTTTTAATCCTTTATTTTCAATGAGTTAAAACGCATCAAAACTTTGGCACGGCCATTGCAATTATCAGGTTGTTATTAACAACACCTACTCAAGAGGAGAAGATCATGGCGAAATTACGTCAATGTGCTATTTACGGTAAAGGTGGTATCGGTAAATCTACCACCACGCAAAACCTGGTTGCTGGCTTGGCAGAGCTTGGCAAAAAAGTAATGATCGTCGGTTGCGACCCTAAAGCCGATTCTACTCGTTTGATCCTGCATGCGAAAGCGCAAAACTCTATCATGCAAATGGCAGCTGATGCCGGTAGCGTAGAAGATTTGGAACTGGAAGACGTATTGAAAGTGGGTTACCGCGACGTTAAATGCGTTGAATCAGGCGGTCCAGAGCCAGGTGTAGGTTGCGCCGGCCGTGGTGTTATCACCGCGATCAACTTCTTGGAAGAAGAAGGTGCTTATACCGACGACCTCGACTTCGTATTCTACGACGTATTGGGTGACGTGGTGTGCGGTGGTTTCGCGATGCCAATTCGTGAAAACAAAGCCCAAGAAATTTACATCGTATGCTCAGGCGAAATGATGGCTATGTATGCTGCCAACAACATCGCTAAAGGTATCGTGAAATATGCTAACTCAGGCGGCGTGCGTTTGGCCGGTTTGATCTGCAACAGCCGTAACACCGCTCGCGAAGACGAACTGATCATGCAATTGGCTGCCAGAATGGGCACACACATGATTCACTTCGTACCACGTGACAACGTTGTCCAACGTGCCGAAATCCGTCGTATGACAGTAATCGAGTACGAACCAACCGCGAAACAAGCACAAGAGTATCGCGACTTGGCGCAAAAAATCATCAACAACACCAACTTGGTGATCCCAACTCCAATCACTATGGACGAGTTGGAAGACTTGTTGATGGAATTCGGCGTCATGGAAGAAGTTGACGAAAGCGTTGTCGGTGTAACCGCAGCAGCCGAAGCTTAATCAGTATGTAGGTTGGGCCGGCTGTTAGCCTGTCCAACCTGCTTTCGCATAGTTCCTAACAAGTCTGTGGGGGATTACCCAGGACTACCAGGAGGATTTCATCATGGCAGCCATGACAAGAGAAGAGACCGAAGCGCTTATTCAAGAAGTGCTGGAAGTCTATCCCGAAAAAGCTAAAGCTGATCGCGCCAAACATTTGGCCATCAACGATCAAAGCTTGGAAAAATCAAACAAATGTATCACTTCCAACCGTAAATCCCTGCCCGGCGTAATGACCATTCGTGGTTGCGCCTACGCGGGTTCCAAAGGGGTGGTTTGGGGTCCTATTAAGGACATGATCCATATTTCACACGGCCCGGTTGGCTGTGGTCAATATTCCCGTGCCGGTCGCCGTAACTACTATGTAGGTACTACAGGCGTCAACACCTTCGGTACCATGAACTTTACTTCGGATTTTACCGAGAAAGACATCGTATTCGGCGGTGATAAAAAACTGGCCAAATGTATCGACGAAATCGAAACCTTGTTCCCGCTCAATAAAGGCATCTCCATTCAATCAGAGTGCCCAATCGGTTTGATCGGCGACGACATCGAAGCGGTTTCTAAAGTTAAAAACAAAGAGTACAACAAAACCATCGTGCCAGTACGTTGCGAAGGTTTCCGTGGTGTCTCTCAATCTTTGGGTCACCATATCGCTAACGACGCGATTCGCGACTGGGTATTGGAAAACCGCGACGGCGATGAAAGCTTCCCAACCACCCCTTACGACGTAGCCGTGATCGGCGACTACAACATTGGTGGTGATGCTTGGGCTTCACGTACCTTGTTGGAAGAAATGGGTCTGCGCGTGGTCGCTCAATGGTCTGGCGACGGTACCATTGCCGAGATCGAAAAAACCCCAAAAGTGAAACTGAACCTGATTCACTGCTACCGTTCGATGAACTACATCGCGCGCCACATGGAAGAAAAGTACAACATCCCTTGGATCGAGTACAACTTCTTTGGCCCGACCAAAATCGCCGAGTCTTTGCGCAGAATCGCCGCTCACTTCGATGACACTATCAAAGAAGGTGCTGAGCGCGTCATCGAACGCTACAAAGCCGAATACGATGCCGTTATCGCTAAATACAAACCTCGCCTGGAAGGCAAACGGGTAATGTTGTACATCGGCGGTCTGCGTCCTCGCCACGTGATCGGTGCCTATGAAGATTTGGGCATGGAAGTGGTCGGTACCGGTTACGAGTTCGGTCACAACGACGACTACGACCGCACCATTAAAGAAATGGGCAACGCGACCTTGTTGTATGACGACGTCACCGGCTACGAATTCGAAGAGTTCGTGAAAAAAGTTCAACCTGACTTGGTCGGCTCCGGTATCAAGGAAAAATACATTTTCCAAAAAATGGGCGTGCCTTTCCGCCAAATGCACTCCTGGGATTACTCAGGCCCTTATCACGGCTACGACGGTTTCGCCATCTTCGCCCGCGATATGGACATGACCATCAACAACCCTTGCTGGAAAAGCTTCAAAGCGCCTTGGAAAACCGAGGCTACAGAGAGCGAACCCGTTAAAGCGGTTGCGTAATCCGTAGGGTGGGCATTGCCCATCTTAACTCCCGGAAAGGTGGGCAAACTGCCCACCCTACCAGGTGCCAAAATGTCGGTCGGGATTTCATTCCCGGCAAAATCCAATCAACGCCGGACCACAGATTAGTGGCGCGTTAGGAGATTATCATGAGCCAAAATGTCGATAAAATAGAACCCAGTTATCCTTTATTCAGAAATGACGAGTACAAGGAAAGCTTGGCCAACAAACGCGAACAGTACGAAGAACGTCATCCACAAGACACCATTGATGAAGTGTTCCAATGGACGACTACCAAGGAATACCAAGAACTGAACTTCCAACGTGAAGCGATCACGGTTAACCCTGCCAAAGCTTGCCAACCTCTTGGCGCGGTACTTTGCGCACTGGGCTTCGAAAAAACCATGCCTTATGTGCACGGTTCGCAAGGCTGCGTGGCTTACTTCCGGACTTACTTCAACCGTCATTTCAAAGAGCCTATCTCTTGCGTGTCCGACTCGATGACTGAAGACGCGGCGGTATTCGGCGGTCAGAAAAACATGTTTGCTGGTTTGGAAAACGCCAAAGCCTTGTACAAACCGACCATGATTGCAGTATCAACCACCTGTATGGCGGAAGTTATCGGCGACGACTTGAACGCATTCATCAACAACGCTAAAAAAGAAGGCCACGTCGATCAAGACTACCCTGTACCATTTGCGCATACGCCTAGCTTCGTCGGTAGCCACACCACCGGTTGGGACAACATGTTCGAAGGCATTGCCCGCTACTTCACCCTTGAAAAAGGTATGTTGCCTGAAGGTAAATACGAAGTTGGCAGTAACAACAAAATCAACTTAGTCCCCGGCTTTGAAACCTATTTGGGCAACTTCCGCGTCATTCACCGGATGTTGAACGAGATGGGCGTCGACCACACTTTGTTGAGCGATCCTACCGAAGTGTTGGATACCCCAGCTGACGGCCACTTCAACATGTATGCCGGCGGCACCACGATCGACGAAGTCAAAGATGCGCCTAACGCGATCACTACCGTGTTGCTGCAACCTTGGCAGTTGGAAAAAACCAAAAAATTCGTTGAAACTAGCTGGAAACACGACGCGCCGAAATTGAACATCCCGATGGGCTTGGAATGGACCGACCAGTTCCTGATGAAAATCTCCGAACTGACCGGCAAACCGATTCCAAAATCGCTGGAAGTGGAACGAGGCCGTTATGTGGACATGATGACCGACTCGCACGCTTGGTTACACGGCAAAAAATTTGCCTTGTACGGCGACGCCGACTTTGCTCTGGGTATGACCAAATTCCTGTTGGAAATGGGCGCCGAGGTAACAGACGTGTTAGTCAACCACGCCAACAAACGCTACAAAAAAGCGGTTGAAGAAGTGTTGAAAGCCTCGCCTTACGGCCAGGAAGCGACGGTACATATCGGCAAGGATTTGTGGCACTTCCGTTCATTGATGTTCACCAACAAACCGGACTTCATGATCGGTAACTCCTACGGCAAATTTATCCAACGTGACACCTTCTACAAAGGCGAAGAGTTCGAAGTACCGTTGATCCGTATCGGCTTCCCCATCTTCGATCGTCACCACTTGCACCGTATGACCACATTGGGCTACGAAGGCGGCATGTACATGTTGACCACCATCGTTAACGCCTTGTTGGAGCAGTTGGACAAAGAAACCAAAGGTATGGGAACCACTGACTACAACTACGACTTGATTCGTTAAGCGTAGGGTGGGCACCGATTCAGGCGCCCACCAGTCAATCATATCGTGTCGGGTTACAGCACAGGCGTAACCCGACCTACACTTGTCTGGAGAATCCCAATGCCTAGCGTCATGCTCAGGAAACGCGAAGACGGCAAATTGCTGTTCTACATCGCTAAAAAAGACCTTGAAGAAACCATCGAATCCTTAGAATTTGACAGCGCCGATAAATGGGGCGGTGAAGTGGTTTTGGGTGACGGATCCAAATATTACTTTGATCCGCTGTCACCTCCGCCTAAAATCCCAACAACTTTGCAAGCTAAACGATTATCGGAGGAATAAAGCCATGTCTCTGTATATTGTTGCCGAAGAATGCATCTCCTGCGGCGATTGCCTGCCGGTGTGCCCTACCGACTCCATCAAGGAAGGGGCAATTGTTTTTGAAATCAACAAAAAAACTTGCACGGAATGCAATGGCGATTACGACGAACCGCAATGCGTCAAGGTTTGCCCAATCGACAACTGCATTCTGCCTTTAGTGGCTTGACGCCATGAGCCAGTCTACCTTAACCCGGGAACTGGCACTGCGCATCGGGCTGGCGGCTCTGCGCCCTGCCCGATACCCCTCCCAAACTGTTTATCTCCGTGCTGCGTGCCTGTATAGGCACAGCATTAAACGACAAAAACCTGGCCGAACTCGGCAAAGCCCAGTTCCAGCAAGCCTTGAACAATTTCGGCATTGTGGCCAACGCCGATAGTATCCGTGAATCGTTGCGCATTCTGCAAAACAGCGAGGAGCCCGCGCCGATAGCCGATCCCTGCCAGACAATTGCATCCGCCAGCTCGATCCGAATTGCCATCGGCAGCGACGATCCGCAGTTAATCAGCGGGCATTTTGGCTCGTGCCGGCAGTTTTTGATTTATCAGATTGCCGCGGACGACGCCCGGCTCGTCGATGTGCGCAGCATCGATAGCGACGCGCAACGGCAGCATGACGATAAGAATGTGTATCGCGCAGAACTGATCGCCGATTGCCGAGTGTTGTATATTGCTTCTATCGGCGGCCCGGCGGCGGCAAAACTTATCAAATACGGCATTCATCCGGTTAAAGCCGACCAGGGCGAAGCCATCACTCAAATAATCAAACAACTGCAAATCGTTTTAGCGCATGCCCCGCCGCCGTGGCTGGCTAAATCGATGGGCATCCAGCCCGTGCAGCGCGTTTGTTTCGAACAGGAATCCTAGCGATGATTAGTCCAGAGCAACTGCAAACCATAGCCGAGAAAATTAACGGCCAAGCCTTGAACGAAACCGTCGTCAGTGGACTGCGCGGCGAATACCCCGGCGTCCATTTCACCTATTGCATGGACGACGACCTGCCCAACAATGAACCGTTATTGGAAGGCGCGGGATTCAATCTGTACTTGGTCGATGGCCGCGAACATTGCTTACGCATTACCGATAATTACGAAAATGCCTCGGGCATTGTGATCGCCGAAGTTATTCCCGAATAAGACGATAATATGGCGGAACAAGACAGCCCTGTTACTCTGCCCGTCGCCGATTGCAGCCTCTGCCCGTTCCGCGGGAAAACCCTGCTGATGGGCCGGTGCATGCCCGGCGATACTTGCGTGTTCATCAATAGCGGCCGACAAATCGACCGTTTCTTTCGGGTCAATCCGGCCTACGCCACACTTTATTTGCAAGACCCGTTCTGGGAACGCCGGGCCATCGCCGTGCGCTACGCACCGCTAAAAGCCTTGTCGGCGCTGATCACCGACGAAGACGAAGTGGTGCGCCGCGCCGTCGCGTTTCGCCTGCCGGCCCAGCAGCTACAAGCCTTGATCGACGACCCGGACCGCGAAGTACGCATGACGGTCGCGGACCGTATCGATCCGGAACACCTGGAGTTGCTGGCTGACGACCCCGACTATATCGTGCGCTTGATGGTCGCCAAACGCCTACCGCCGGGCCGCTTGTTTCGTTTCATCAAAGACGAAGACTTACAAGTACGCAAGCGCGTTGCCGAACGGCTGCCGGAAGTCAGCCTGGGGCTGATGGCTAACGACCGTTCGCCGGATGTGCGGCGCATCGTCGCGGAACGCATGGCGCCGGAAGACGCAGCCATGCTGTTAAACGACGAAGATTGGGTCGTGCGCTACACAGCGGCACTAAAGGTCGATCCCGCGCAACTCGCCGCTCTCGCCGAAGATCCGGAACCGGATGTCCGCGAACTGGTAAGGCAACGCTTACATTCAAACTCCACACCTGAAGCCGATCATGACTGAATCAAGACTCAATCTTGCCGGACAAGACATTACCGATTGCTGTAAAAAAATCATCCCCGGTCAAACCGACGATTTGCTGCTCAGCAAACTACAGGCACTAATTCCCGACCACCCCATCCGCCTGGCTTTGACCGGTGATGAATGGTACCGGCTGGGCGGCGTGGTGGATATGGACGGCAAACGCATCGCCAACGATCTGATCGAATGGGTGGAACGCACCTATCTGGAATGCGGGCAAAACCTGCAAACCCTGATCGATTACACGCTGGAACAAAAACTGATCGCCACCAAGCAGACCGGCAAAACCCTGTATTTTGTGGTACAGACCGGCACCAAAGCCGAAGATTTTACGCTGATCGAAATCGATAAAACCCACGAGGTCTCGGACCGGATGCTGGTGGACGAAAACAATCCGCCCGACGACCTGGAAGAATTCATCGACCCGCTGCAACCCTTCTGCATCGAAAGCTTCGGCTTCGGGCATTCCAGATATACCTACCGGCGCAAGACCGATGTCAAGCTGTTCATGGAAGTGATTAACGAGCGACACCCCGGCGAACACCCGGTACAACGCTTCATGGAAGACTGGAACCGCAGCAGCGCCGGGCAAAAATACAGTATGTCGGAAGACTGGATCATCCGCCCCTACCGGCACACCGGCCGCTTCGGCGAGCAAATCGTCAACGTGGAAATCGTCAACACCCACAAAAACAACCTGCCGCATCTGGAAGACTTTGCCGGCAAGAAAGGCAGCGCGTTAAGTAATGTATTGAATCGCTTTGACCGGCAGGCAGGTTATCCGTTTGCCTGGTTTTTTTATATGGTCAAAGGCAAGTTGGTGTCTACTCACAGCGCTGACGCAGTCTACAAGGATATTTCCGGGGATTTTGCGTATTTGCCGGAGCGGGATGAGGCGGTGTTGAGGGATTGGATTTCTACGCCGTATAACGTTTGAGGTGTTGAATTGGCCGTCGTCCTTGCTGGGCGTAGGGTGGGCACGGCTTTTTGTGCCCACGCGGTGAAGGGGATTATGTGTCGCTAACGCGACGGTTGTTTTAATGTCGGGTCTCGGCCCGACAGCCGAGATACTTTCTTTTGTGTGGCCAAAAGAAAGTATCCAAAGAAAAAGCCACCCGAATGCCGCTTAGCTCACTCGGCACATCCCTGTGCCTCGCCCTTCGGGTGCGGTGCATGCAAATCGGCTATCCTGCCGATTTGTCCTGTGCTCCTCGCTTTTGAACGGGGTCGCCGAAAGGGGCTTCCTGCCCCTTCGGCAACGCGCCGCATCCCTGCGGCGCCCCTACGGGCTAATCCGTTCAAAAGCTCCGGTGCTCGGCGCGGCATACGGGAGAAAACCTTCCCGGAATTAAAATTCGGTTAATCAGGAAATAATATCGCGACGACAGGGTGAAACGAAGTCGAGGTTTTGATGGTTTGATTACTCCGTTTCCGCTGCGCTTCGTCCAGGCGACTTGTTATTTATTATTGCGTGGATCATCGGCTGGATTCGTATATGTAATACCCCATGGCCCAGTAGCGATTAGCTCGACGATTGTTTCCTCATCAGTGGTCCACACATAATGAGTGTGTCCGGCTGGTAATACAAAGCCTGAACCGACGTTAAGAACCTCACCCTTTTTTGTGTCAAATTTTTCACCCATGCCATTGCCTAGCTTGCCACGGAGAACGGTAATTACCTCTGTAAACGGGTGTATGTGCGGTGGGATTGGATAATTAGCGGGAAATTTCAGCAAAGCGATAAAAACTCCTGCTTTGTTTGGGTCGCCTAATACAATGGCACTTTTGGCACCTTTAGGGAGTATCGGTTCGTCATTCCACTTAACCGTATCCGGCACAAACGATTCCATGGTTACGGCGCTCATCCGTTCAATTTTGTCCTGAGCTAATGCGAAATCTGCGAAAGAAATAAGCATTAAAGCTATCAAACGAGTTCTCATCTGGTTTCTCCATTTTCTATCTGGTTGTTAAGGTCAGATTAGCGCAGCGTAATCGGACGCATATTGGCAAAATCTTTGGGGCGTGCGCTATCTCGCAAATAGTCCAAACGATGTTTGGAATATCCCTCGTTCCTCCGAATACGCTTCGCTATTCGGAGCTACTCCGCTAAATCCAAAAGAATCGTCAAAGCCTTTCAAGCCAGCGACGGGGTTTCTCCCGTATGCCGCGCCGAGCACCGGAGCTTTTATCGAGATCAGTCCGAAGGGGCACCGCAGGGATGCGGTGCGTCGGCGGAGGGGCTGGGAAGCCCCTTCTGCCGACCCTCGATAAAAGCTCCGGCGCGCAGGAAACAAGCGGCATCCGGGCCGCCTTTTCTTTGGATACTTTCTTTTGGCGGAGCAAAAGAAAGTATCGCGGTTGTCGGTCCGCGAACCGACATATAAAACACCCGTCGCGTTAGCGACACATAATCTCCACCACCGTGTGGACACAAAACCCCGTCCCTACCCTACAAACCAACAAAACCAACAAAACCAACATCAATCACTTGCCGTCTTAAACCGAGCCGCCGCCCCCAGCAATCCGGACACAAAAAACGCCGTCCCCACCAAAGTAAACCGCAAATTCAATTTCTCAATCGCCAAATCGTCCGTCGCATACAGCATGAAAATCACCGCAATCCCACCCCAAGCCAGAAAACCCAGCACAGCGGAGAGGATGGTTTTGCTCAAGGCTTCGGCTTCGCTGGCCGGCGCGTCCATCCGGTAGGCGACAAAACCGCAAATCAGCGCCGGCATAATCCCCCAGCGGGCGTGATCGAGGAAACTGTCCAGGAAATTAAAATCATCCCGGCGATAAAAGGTTAACTCCAAGATAAAGGTCGAGATGGTGGTACTAACCAGGAAGCAGACGAACATGATCGCCATGTAAAAGCCGTAATTCTGCTCCGCAGGTTCCTGTTGATGGCGGAATGCGACGCTCCGCAAAGCAAAAACCAGTGTAATGGGCACCACGTAAATGACGATTGAATAGGCTATCCAGCGCAGGGTGGTATAGCTAAAGTGCGGTAACGGTTTGTCCGGAAACAGAAACACGTTGTGCAACGCCACCGACACTTCCCGCCCCAAAATCACGCCAAACGCCGTCGCCGCGGCGAATATCAGCAGATATTTATAGGTGTGCTTCAAGCGCGCTTCGTGCACATTGCCGCCGAGTTTTCTGACCGTCTCCCACATGTCGTTTTCGCTGGGACTGCCGAATACCACCGCCGCCGCCAGCAATCGGCACAGCAGTCCGGTCAGTCGGTCCAAATCCTTCAGCAAGTTGACAGTCTTGGTGTAATGCGGTTCGGCTTCCTTCCAAATATTCACCTTTTCCGACATTGCATTATAGGAGATGCAAATCTCGCCCCATTTCAGCGAAGGCTCGCTGAACAAGCGTCGGTAAGAGGATTGGTCGGCGTAATGTTGAATCTGGTCGAACAGCAGGCTGTTATGCGCCCATTTGTATTCGACCGTGGCGCCGGATTTATCGAAATCGCCGGCGTCGATGCTTTGCACCAACAGACGATCAGCGATTTGGGCTTTTATCTTGTCGTCCGCCGCCGACAGCCGGGATTTGATCAGCGCGTTATACACTTCGACGGCTTTGGTCGGAATGGCAAAGGCGTCGTGAATGCTGTCCCGTAAAATCAACAACGGATTAAATGGGCTTTCCCAAGCGACGAAAAACAGCATGATGCCGGCAGCAATTAGCGGGAACAGTTTGTTACCATCCAGACCGTAGAGCAGATTCACCAGCTCACCGGCGCGTAAATGACTAACGATCAGCGTTACCAACGGCTCCAGCGGCAGCCATTGCCAAGTCAGCAATAAAAACAATCCAGCCATCAACGAGCAGTAAAGGACAATCCCGCTCCAGTATGTACTGCGCCGGATAAAGTACTGCGGCAAGGTCGGTTCCGCTCCGAGCTGGATCCGGCGCTTTTGAAACGAGCGGTATGCCAAAAACCCGGCGGCCAGAGTGCCGAGCAACAGAATCAGAAAATTGATCAGAAATTCGATGGTCATTGTTCCAACGTGGTTATGCAAAGTTTGGGAAAGCGGCCATGCCGGCTGACGGCCATTCTAAAGCAAAGCCTCGCGTTTTAGCGAAGGCAATTAGTCGAGCCGGTTGGAATCGGTAGCAACAGGGTTGCCCTGCATCGCAGGTGTATGAACGGGGTTGGCGTGTCAGGCAGACAAGGCCAGCGAATCTTCCAGCGCGATTTCCAGCTCGGCCAGCATAATCTCCGACAGGCCGAGCCGGCCGGCTTCCTCGCTGCTGGAGATCACTAGATCAGGCTGCGGCCGCGGCGCGATACCCAGCTTGTAGGCGACCATGTCGGCTACGCGCACCAACAATTCCACTGTGCCGGTATGTTCGGTGGCCGGCTGATGATGGTTGGCGGCAACCTTACGATAGGTTTCCGGTAAATTCCATTCTTGCAGCAACCATGCGCCTTTGCTCTCGTGCTGGCGGATGATCAGTTCTCGCTGCAAATCGGCAGGTAAATTTAGATTGAGGTCCTTAGCCGCCAGGTCTTCCAAGCAGCGCAGCAGCAACAGTTCGCCAATGTCGTGAAACAGGCCGGCCATGAAGGCTTCTTCCGCTATCGTCTGGAACGATAAACGCTTGGCCAGCCATTCGGCGCCCAAGGCCACCGCAACGCTATGCTGCCAAAGTTTGACCATGTATTGCTGAGTGGCGGCATCTTTTGCCGCAAACAAGCCTTTCTGCGCAACCAAAGTGGCAATCTGGACGATGCGCGGCAAACCCAAGCGGACCAGAGCATCCTTGACGGTGTTGATTGATCCCAAGCCGGCATAGAATGACGAGTTGGCAACGCGCAAAATTTGGCTGGCTAAACTGGCGTCCATCGCCAATTGCTTGGCAATCGCGTCCAGCGAGCGATTTTCGTCTTGCAAGGCCAAACGCAGCTCGGTTACTGCCCGCGGAAATACCGGTAAGGCACTGGCTCCCGAGGTAATGGCCTCGTCTATCAATTCGGAAAGCGATTTTTCACTCATAAGATTGGATTGTATTATTGGCTCATCGACTGCCCAACAAGCGGCGCAGTTCGTATAAAGGGCGGGGTTTTCCAAAACGCGGCAGATTGCGGATCACTTCCTGTAGCGAGGTAGCACCGGCGGCGGCTTTCACCAAACCATCCTCTAGCAGGGTAACCAAGCCCGCCGTCTCCAAGCTCACCCTCCGGATTTCGTAGGAGGTTTTGCGCTGCAATATCGCATCTTTGACCAATTCGTTCATCGACAATAGCTCGAACACGCATACCCGGCCGGAGTATCCGGTAAAACGGCACTTTTCGCAGCCCTTGCCCAACAAAAATTGAGCACCGGCAATGTCATCCGGCGTCACATTCAGCCGGCGCAGCAAAGCCGGATCGGGCTTGAACGGTTCGGCACAATGCCGGCACACTCGGCGCAACAGGCGCTGGGCGACTACCGAAACTACAGTCGAAGAAATCAAAAAGGCCTCGATTTCCATGTTCAGCAGCCGCAGCAGGCCGCCGATGCTGTCCTCGGTGTGAAATGTGGTCAACACTTTGTGGCCGGTCAGGGCCGCCTGGATCGCGGTATCCGCGGAAAACTTGTCGCGAATTTCGCCGAGCACGATGATGTCCGGGTCCTGGCGCACGATGTGGCGCAGGGTTTCTTCGTAAGTCAGATTGATCTTCGGATTGATCGAACATTGCGCGACGCCGTCAATCACGTATTCGACCGGGTCTTCGGCGGTAACAATGCTGACTTCCGGAGCGTTCAGGTAATCCACTGCGCTATAAAGCGTCGTGGTTTTACCGGAACCGGTCGGTCCGGTGATAATGACAACGCCGGTCGGCACGTCCAGCGAATCTTGAACAAAGCGTTCCAGCATCAAGGGCGCCATGCCCACTTCGTGAATGTCCAGCAATTCTGTCTTGCGGTTCAATAGCCGCAAGACGATTTTTTCGCCGTTGATGGTACTGAAAAACGAAGCGCGCATGTCGATCACGCGATTGCTGCTGGCCTGCTCAAACATGACCCGACCGTCTTGATGCCGGCGCTTTTCGGCAATATCGGCACCGGCCATCACTTTAATCCTACTAATCAGGGCCTGGGCAATTTCGACCGGAAAGTCCCGATAGTGCACCATTACGCCGTCGATCCGTTGCCTCACCCGGACCTTATGCTCCAACGGTTCGATGTGTATATCGCTGGCTCCCTGGCGTATCGCGTCTTCAAAGATCCGGTTGGCAACCGCGACGGCCGACTGCTCGCCGACGGCTACTTTTTCGGCGCCGGTATTACGCTCGTAATTGAGCAGAAAACGCATGATCTGCGAATATCGCCCCACCGCCGGAATGATCTCGGCGCCCAAGACGTGCCGGGCCATCTCGATGGCGTTTTGATCCAGCGGGTCGCCGAAAGCCACCAATACGCCGTCCATTTGTTTTTCGATAGGCAAAAAACAATGCTTATTGGCGGACTTCAACATCGGCTTGGTCATCAGCGTCTGATCGATCACAGCAGTACTTAAATCGATAACCGAAATGCCCATCAGGTCCGCCAAAACCTCGAGCATTTTCATTTCTGATATCAGATTACGTTCCACCAGAATTTCGCCCAGGCGTTTGCGCCCTGCTTTTTGCCGTTGCTCGGCCAGCGCCAAATCCAGGTCGGTGTTGGTGATATACCCGAACTCCACCAGGAACAGGCCTAACTTGACTTTGACCGGGTGGTTACGAAACAACTCGACCAGTTGGTTGTGGGTGACATAACCCAGATCGCAAAGCACCAACAAAATCGGCTTTGGCGACTCCAGTTTGCCTTGCACCCGCAAGGCGTATTTCAGTTTTTCGGCATCGATCAGGCCCTGATCAACCAATAGGCCCAAGAAGTTTTCTGTGAAGCTTTTGCCGGAATCACCAGCATTGCTGTTGCTTATGTTCATTGCCGCGTAATCGTCGTTGTCCAGCGGAGCGAAAAGAAAGGGGGCATGCTATCAACAGGTGTTGGAGGATGGATCATAGTCTATACAGCGCTAGCTAAACGAATTTTAAGCCGCGACTACAGTCGCCAGGCCTTACGCCACCCTGCGCGCCACCTACCAGCAGACTAACAACAAACACGAGGGGGGTCTTCGAACGAAGACGAGAAACCGAGACAAGCAAAATCAAGAGATCTCCCGCCTGCGCCGTCTGATACTTTCGTCCTTGAACCGAAGGTTCAAGTGGAAACCAAATCCAGTCAATCAGGCTTCCTGAATAAACAGGCATGCGCACCATGAATGGCAAAAAGTTTCCGGGGTAAAAACAGGTTCAGGAAACACCCAGTACTGCTCGAACGCCGCAGGAGATTGGACTGATAGTCTACCGGATGATTTACGAATTTTCCAAAACGTTTTCTATTTTGCTGCGCAAATCGGCTAAGCGTTGACCAATATCCAAACTGCCGTTGGCTTCGTTCTTGTTGGATGCCGTCAAGTCGTGAGCCAAGTTCAAGGCGGCCAGCACGGCGATGCGGTCGGTGCTGCTGACTTTGCCGGTGTCACGGATTTTGCGCATCTGCCGGTCAAGTTCCCGGGCAGAGTTGATCAACCCCTCTTTTTCATCGGCGGCACAGGCGATTTTATATTCCTTATCCAGGATATTCAGCGAAACGGGCTGCACGGTTTTACTCACGAATCATGCTCCATGGCTTTCAAGCGGGCAATCATCGCTTCCACCCGGGTTTTGGCCAACGTGGTTTTTTCCAGCAGCTTGGCTTTTTCCTTAACCAAGGCATCCTGTTTAACTTTCAAGGACTTATTCTCGCTTTTGACTTGATTGAACTGGGCAATCAGCGTATCCAGTTTCGCTTCCAATGCTTCCAGTTCGGTTGACGGATCTTTTTCTGTTTGAGACATAGCAAGAGTATGGGCCGATATGACGTTATAATCATCGTAGATGGTTAAGAATGTTAGCATAAGCCATGTTATTAAACAGCTTTATATAGGAAACGCAGCCCAGATGACCTACCGTTCGGTTGAAGAAATTTTAGAGCAACATGACGCCGACATCGGCGCTGCCGAGGCGCACGGTATCGCCACCGGCATGCTCTGCGTCGAAATCCGCGCCGATGCGGAAAACTGGCTACGGGAACTCATTGACGACGAGCAACAGTTGATCGACGAAGACAAAGCGCTGCTGCATGGTGTGTTCGAAAGAACCCGAGTATTGCTGGAAAATCAAAACGACGATTTCGCCTTCGATTTGCTGATGCCTGACGACGACGATCCGTTAGACGAACAAGTGGAAGCCCTTCGCTGTTGGTGCCAGGGCTTTTTGTTCGGCGTGGGTTATGCGCAAACCGGCGCCGACTGGCCGGGCGATACCGCTGAAGTGATGCGCGACATGATAGAGCTCACCAAAATCGACACCGACGTCGGCGATGAAGACGACGAAAATGCCTTGGTCGAACTCCGCGAATATGTGCGCGCCGCCGTGTTTACCGTGCGCGATCAATTTGCCGAACTCGGCCCATCGCAAACGCATTAATCTAAGTAGATAGACCATGAAACAAAGCGAATTCAAAAAACGCCGCGCCAGCCTGATGAAGCAAATCGGCAAGGGCAACATCGCCATCATTGCCAGTGCCCCGCAGCGCACCCGCAATCGCGACGTCCACTACCCGTTCCGTCAAGACAGCGACTTTTATTATCTGACCGGCTTTAACGAAGCCGAATCGATGGCGGTATTCATCCCCGGCCGCGAGCAAGGCGAGTACATCCTGTTTTGCCGCGAATTCGACGAGAAAAAGGCTTTATGGGAAGGCGCCCACGCCGGCCTGGAAGGCGCTACCAAACACTACGAAGCCGACGATTCGTTCCCGATCGACGATCTGGACGACATCCTGCCGGGCATGCTGGAAAACAAGAGCAAGGTGTTCTATCCCATGGGTAAGGACAGCGATTTGGACCACAAACTGCTGGAGTGGATCAATCACATCCGCAAACAATCCCGTTCCGGCGTCACCGCCCCGGGCGAGTTGGTATCGCTGGAACACATCGTCCACGAAATGCGCTTGTTCAAAAGCGCGGAAGAACTAAAACTGATGCGCCGGGCCGGCGAAGTGTCCGCCAAGGCGCATATTCGCGCCATGCAGGCCTGCAAACCCGGTTTGTACGAATATCAGATCGAAGCCGAGCTGATCCACGAATTTATTCAGGACGGTCTGCGCGCGGTTGCTTATCCGTCCATCGTCGCCGGCGGCAAAAACGCCTGCACGCTGCATTACGTCGAAAACAAGGACAAACTCAACAAAGGCGATTTGCTGCTGATCGACGCCGGCGTTGAATGCGACCATTACGCCGCCGACATTACCCGCACTTTTCCAGTGTCCGGCAAGTTCAGCGAGCCACAAAAACTGTTGTACCAATTGGTGCTGGATGCCCAAGCAGCCGCGCTGGCTGAAATCAAACCCGGCAATCCCTGGAACAAAGCCCATGACGCCTCGGTAGAAACCCTGACCAAAGGCCTGATCGAACTGGGCTTGTTAAAAGGCAAACCCAAAAAACTGATCAAAGACGAAAAATACAAACAGTTTTACATGCACCGCATCGGCCATTGGCTGGGCATGGATGTGCATGACGTCGGCGATTACAAAATCAAAGATGAATGGCGACTGTTGGAACCGGGGATGGTGTTAACCGTGGAACCCGGCCTGTACGTGCCGGCCGATTGCGAAACCGTAGACAAACAATGGCGCGGCATCGGCATTCGCATCGAAGACGATGTGTTGGTAACAAAAGACGGTCATGAGATACTGACTGGCGGCGTGCCAAAGTCGATAGCAGCCATCGAAGCGTTAATGCAATCGAGCTAGCGTGACGGAAAAATTCGATATGCCAACCATCAGCATGTTTTATGGCGTCGTCATTTGTATGTATTTCTTCGACGATGAGCGCCATAAACTTCCGCATATCCACGCCAAATATCAAGTCTACAATGCCTCGTTCTCCATAGCCGACGGCGCATTACTTAGCGGCGACCTGCCGGTTGCCAAATCCAGGCTGGTGCAGGCTTGGATTGAAATTCATCGGGAATCTTTGTTAGCCGATTGGAACTTGGCGATCAATGGCGAAAAACTCTTCCCTATCGATCCTTTACGCTAAAGGAAGGTCATTATGGAATCCGTGATTCAAGTGCAACCTAAAGACAACTATAAACTGGAACTTTGGTTCGATAACGGCGAGCACCGCTTGTTCGACATGTCCCCTTATCTGAATAAAGGCGTTTTCATTAAACTTAAGGACCGCTCACTATTCGATCAAGCCTATGTCGGACTGGGTACCGTGTGTTGGCCGGGTGAGCTAGATGTCGCGCCGGAAACGCTTTATGATCGATCCATAGCACTGGGCTAAAGCAGATGCAACACGATTTCGACCTGATCATCGTCGGCGCCGGCCTGGCCGGTAACTGTCTGGCCCTGGCGCTGAAAAATAGCGGCTTGAAGATAGCCTTGGTCGAAGCCAATAGCCGCGAACAACTGCGTCATTCGCCGGCCGGCGACCGCGCCTTGGCTTTGGCGGCCGGTACCGTAGAACTGCTGAATGACTTGGGCGCTTGGCGCGGGGTGGCCGATAAAGCCACTGCCATCAAACATATTCACGTCTCGGATCGCGGCCATTTTGGGAAAACCCGGCTAGCCGCTGAAGATCAGGGCGTGGAAGCCTTAGGTTATGTGATCGTCGCCCGCGACATCGAACAGCACATGGCCGACCTGGTCGAGAAAACCGACACGGTTTGCTTGTATCAAACCCGAGTCGCCGGCTTGATGTCTGGCCGCGACGCCGTGAACGTCAGTTTGAAACAGCACGACGGCAGCTCGTTAAACGTCAACGCCCAGTTACTGGTCGGCGCCGACGGCGGCAACTCCACGGTGCGTAAATTGTTGGAAATTCCGCAGCAAGTCACCGAATACGGCCAGACCGCGCTGGTCACCACCGTACAATCGGCGCTACCACATCGTAATATTGCCTTCGAACGCTTTACCGAATTCGGCCCATTGGCTTTACTACCGGTCGCCGGTAAACAATCGGCGGTGGTGTGGACGCGCACTCACGAACAAGCGGAAACCCTGATTAACGTCAGCGACCGCGAATTTCTTGCCGAGCTACAAAACTGCTTCGGCTACCGCTTGGGCGAATTAAAATTGGCCGCGCCGCGCCGGGCGTTTCCGTTAAGCCTGATCCGCGCGGAAAGCATGGTCTCCGGCCGCACCGTCATCATCGGCAATGCGGTGCATCAACTGCATCCGGTCGCCGGCCAAGGCTTTAACCTGGGAATCCGCGATGTCGCCCTATTGGCGGAAATGCTGATCGATCAACACGAACGCGATGGCGATTTGGGCGATGCCCGCCTGCTGAAAAACTACAGCCGGCAACGCCAACAAGACCACGGCAAAACCATCGGTTTTACCAATAGCGTGGTGAAGCTGTTCTCCAACGACAATCTACCACTGGCCGCCGTCCGCAACGCCGGATTGACCATGCTGGACCACCTGCCGTTTGCGAAAAAACTGCTGACGCGGCATGCGATGGGCTTGGCGGATCGTTTGCCTAAACTGGGTGACCGGGAATAATCCGAAACCACACCACCTCACGCAAAAAAACTTAGCCAAATCGCCGCCACAAGACTGGCTAAAGTCAAAGCAGCGGAGATAACTCGGGCAACAGGCCTGGGACGTGTAGCCGTCCATACCAACAGCGTCGAATACGCCACGGCCGGCAGCAAAAAGCTCAGCAAAATCATCATTAACGCCCGCCCCGGCGCACACGCTTCGTTGCAGATTAATGTCCACTGCTTCCACAAGCCGACGCCCAAAGCAATTGCAAGAATGGCACCTGCCCGGTGCAACAACCATCTGAAACCGATTTGAACCTCCCGGAACAAAATGTCGCGCTTGATACCAACATGGAATGCGGCTTTCGAATTTCGTGCGAATTGTAGCCGTAGGTCATATTGCCGCGGAAGCGGTTATGTGACATTTCAATACTCGCTTTTGGATATGACGGGGAACGCTAACGCGCACCTTCACCTACTAGGCTTTATCCCTTAGCGTGCTGCGACCAAAGGTAGTGAGGTTGAGCGCTGGGTTAGGGTGCATTTTTGCCGCACCTCTTGATTGACATGATAGCAAGGAACGTAGTTGGCCCACCGGGCTTAGACGACGGACATCTGTAGCAACCTAAGGCTCCGAGATGCTTTAGGCACATAGCAGTTAATTCCCAAGCCATTGACTCGTCTTCGACCGTGAAAGCATTTTCATACCCGAAGATCTCTATGCCTGTGATGGCTTCAAGCTCTTTGAGTTTTTCTGCTCTTTGCCGTAGCCACGGCAATACTGAATCATTACCCCACGCCCATTTCCACGAATTGGACTTGGGTGAATAACTGCCAATATCAATCACATCCGTTTCAACGGATAAATTGTCTGCGGCATCAAAAAACTGAAGATTTCCCGTCGTTTGCTCGAACCACCAACGTCCGGCACTTCCGAGACCATAATCATCGGCCAATATCGTTTGTTTATTTCGGAGTTCAGCATTGGCAGTTTCAACAAAGAGTTGAAACTCGTCGTTGGTCATGGGCATAGTGAGAACCCTAACAAGTGATTATAAAGTTTCCGTATATCACCCAAACACATGCTTAGCAACTTGCCAAGAAGAACAACGTAACTAGGATTATTCCCAAAGTTGCCCCTGGATTACGCTCCGCTTCATCCAGGCTACTTTGACTAACTCCTACGCCGCCTCAACACCACCCACAACCCACTAACCATCGGCCAAACCATCCCTGGCAACGGCACAGCAGCTACTGTATTGATGTCAAGCGGCGCTGTGTTTGCCGATAAGGCGTTACCCCCGGCATCCGCCAAACCGTTAATCAATAAACCAAGCTGACTGCTACCGCTGCTCAGCACATTGAAACGGATGATCGCCAACGTAAAGCTGTCGGCTTGCAGGGCTTGTAAATCCGCCGCGTCGTCCAAGGACGACTCGAATAAGTTCAGCACTCCCGGCCCCAGCACATCGGCGGCGGTACTGTTGCCACCCAAGTCAAACACATCCAATTCGTCACCCAACACCGGATCGCCGAAAACTACACCGGCAAAGGCCAAACGTGTTGGGTCAAACTGAATATTAAAGTCATACGTTGCTAACGCAGCGCCGCCCAAACCGGAAATGTTCAAACCGATTTCAATGGCTTCGACGGTTTGGCTACGGGGCGTGAAATGTAAATCAATAGCCGCATCGGCCACACCGCTGGCGGCGAATAATGCTGTACCGACCAGGCCGGCTTTTAGTTGTTTCATCATCGTTGTTAGTCCTATATTCGGCACCCTGGATTCCCGCGTGCGCGGGAATGACGGAGTAATTTCGGTGCGTGCGTCAGATTGGAGAAATCTGACTACCAGCCGCTTGAATCAAGCTCGTTTAAATCGCACAGCGTGAGCGCGTACACAGCAAAGTCAGCTTGCGCACATCCAACACATTGATCACACCGTTTTTATCCAGATCACGGGGATCGTCCACGCCGGTAGCCGGTTGGTTGCGCGCCGCAATGACCAGGTTCAAATCCAGTTGATCGACATCGCGGTCGCCGTCCAGATCGCCTCTTACGCTGATGCTTTCACAGCTATCGGGTAAATGATTGAAGTTGGTATCGCCGCTGACCCGGTTTTGAATATCCAGCACGTCCGATTTGCCATTGTTATTGCAATCCGGAAACACGTTCAGGTAATACACATCTTGCTCGCCGTGGTAGGTGGCGGTGTAAGCAATGTGCGCGCCGTTGGCGTCGGAGACTATCTGGGTGTAATCGCCCATTTTGTCGCCTTGCCGTTCTTCGCCGTTCACGATGTTATACGGCAGATGCGTATTGAACACCGGCGTGACCGCCTGATTTTTGCTCCAGGTTACGCCGCCGTCCCAGGAGTAGGCGTAGTAAAGCTGCGAATAGCGGTACGGCGCGCTGCCGCTGCCGTTGCGGGTGTCGTACCACACCGCGTCGAGGCGGGAGTTGGCCGCCACGCCCAGCATCGGGAACCATTGGTAAGCGTTGGCGGCGGGTGGTTCGTCATTCACCCGCACCGGCGCCGACCAGGTAGCGCCGCCGTCACTGCTGCGCACGAAATGAATATCCTGCGGATCGCCGCCGGTTTGCCAGGTATAGGGGGAGACATGCGCCAGCAAGTAAATATTGCCGCGCAACGGCCCGGCCGATTGATCGGCGGCAATTTGCACATCGCCGTCGCCGCCCAGCGGGTTGGGCAACTGCAAGCTCGGCGACAGGAACATCATGCTGTTGCCGCCGATATCAACCTTTTGCGCGGTAAAGGTGGGTGAAGCGGCGGGATCTTTGGCATCAACCGATTTCAGGAAATAGTGCCCGCTACGCACTATGCCCAAGGCACTGACGGACAAAATCGTTTCATCGACGCCGAATAGATAAACCTCGCCTTCCGCGCCGATGGTCAGCCGGCCAAAGCCAAAGTTTGCCACCGGCAATGCCGCATCCGGTTCTTGATAACTGACACCGCCGTCCGTGGATCGGATGAAATATTTGGGGACATAATTTGGATCGGGGTTACTGTCGGCCGGCCGCCGCCAGGTGCTGTACATATACCCGTCGCTGGGACCGCCGGTTTTATCGATGGCCAGCCAGTTCTTGTCGCCTTTAAACTGATACACGGGCTCCGACCAAGTCACCCCGCCGTCGCTGGATTTAAACACCGAAGTGCTATCCGATACCGCCAAAGACTGGTAATAGAAATTGCCTAGGGCATCGACCTCCAACACCGGATCGGTGCGAGTTTGCAGCGGTAAGGCCGGCAGCATGCCGGTAGTCCAACTCGCGCCGCCGTCAAAGCTATAGGCATAGCCGCCGTGTTTGACGGCAGTGGGCGGTGAATCGAACTTACGCCAGCCCACGACAATATTGGCGGGATTTAGCGGACTCAAGGCCAGCGTCGGCTCGTTGCCTTTGTCGCTGGCGATGTTTTGCCCCTCCGCATCGACGTTGACTTGATGGCTACGATACTGTCCAAAACTTATTACCGGGGAAGGCCCTGCCTGCGCGGCTGTCGTCAATGTCAAACCGATGCCTAAGCCTGCCGCGATTTTTACCCAGCCGCCGCGGCGGAAATATGCAGGGTGGCGTTCGTCAGGCGCTGGGTAAACGGCAGTCCATGGCCGAATCAATTCTGGATCTTCGGCTGGTTTCATCACGCCATCCTTTTGTCGGAACGGTTATTCAGAAACAGTCCGGCCAAACCGCCGGCAAACAACCAGACAGCAGCCGGCAAAGGCACCGCCGCCGGCGTTTCTCCCGACACCACGGTGGTTTGGAAGCTGAAAGTACCAATGCGCGTATCGCGCAAGCGGGCGTCGCGAGCGCCCAGATGATCGAAGCCCCACCCTAACCCAAGATTGCCGTTGAGGCTTAACGTATTCCCGACTATTGCGGTGGTGACATCAAACAACTCAAAACCGCCCGCATCGAAACCGATGTGATTGGTAATCACCCAGCCGGAACGCCCCGGCGTTGCCGCTTCAAGAGCCGGATCGTATTCCAAGGTCATATCGCCCAACAACACTCTATTGGTCGGCGGATCGACGTCCACCCTAAAACGCATGACACCGCCCAGACCGATACTACCGCTGGCAGTGCCGAACAAATTGCCGGGCTCGAACGCGAAAGTGGTATTTCTGTTCTGCCGCCCGCCCGGATTGACTATCGGACTCAGCCCGTTGACACTAAATTGCAAACCGGTTGCCGGAATTTCATCGGCCACCGTATCGTACAAATCCGGCGTATTGCCGTCCCGCAGCTCAACAAAGGTTTTTGATGCCGCCGAAGCGTCGTAAAACTCTTCCAGATAAATAGAAGGCCGGCAGCAAATCGGAAAGTCCGCGGTGGGCGTGTCCGGATAATCGTTCACGTCAAGGCTGGCGATTAGCACATCGCGGTTTAGGTTAAGGACCAGCGCACCGCCGCTGACTGTCGCAGCGTGGGCTTGGCTGATCGACAATACACCGAAAACGGCTAATAGCCAGGTGGATGATCGATGATTATTGATTTTCATAATGTCACACTCCTTGAAAGATATGGCCTACGGCCTATGCCGATAAAGCCCAAAAAGCCGCTAGCGAATAACCAGACCGCAGCGGGTAGCGGCACCGCCGATACCTGTCCGCAACCGGCATAGGCACCCGTGCCCAAACAGAAACTGCCGACATCGACCAGTTGCGCGCCTTGCAACATGCCGGCGTTTTCCGGCGACATCAGTAAATCGCCGCTCAACTGCCAGTTTCCGGCGTTACTAAAGTTCAGGCTTAGATTGCTTAAGTCGTACACCGCCATCGTGAAATAAATGTTATTGGCTAGGTACCAACCGGTGCGGCCCAAAGTTTGCCGGTTGGCATCGTAAAGCAGCGAAAAATCGCCGTTGACCAAGCCGGCTCCAGTCGGCGGCCAGTTCGGCGCATAAAAACCCTGCACGCCGGTCATGCCCACTTGTGCCCCGGCCACGCCGGCCAGCGTGATGGTATCGATGGCAAAATCGGCTGATGTGGCTTTGACGTAACGCTGACTGGCTTGCGGACTAGGATCGTTACCGATAGCCGTCAACTCGAACACCTGATTGAGTCCGGAAATCTCGGTGGTATTGAGCTGGCTAAGCAAATGGTCGCCGGTGTTGGCCGGATTATGAGCATTGGACGTTGCCGTACTCCAAAACGTCGACAAGTAATAGCCCCCGGCATAAGGTGCCAGCGCATTCCGGTCCAGGTTCATCGTAAACGTACCGCCGGAAGGCGCATTCAATAGCGTGGCTTCAGCGCTTGCTGAGGCCACTCCCAGACCGATGGCTAGCATCGCCCGCACCACCAAAGCGGGATAGCCACAGTTTTTGTTGATCTTCATAAAATCCCTATCAGCGGATGGTCAGAATAAGCCCTCTCCCTGCCTAAATACACAAGCGGCCGTAGTCGACGGCATGCGGGCACGAAGAGGGATTTATTGCCGAAAGTCCGGGCCCGAAGCGAATCTTGGCGACCGCCCCAAGCCCAATTTGCGAGTTAGGCCGCGACCGAGGCTTTTCTACGACTTTTACCCAGCAAGCCCAGCAGCCCGCTGCCGAACATCCAGACCGCCGCCGGTACCGGTACCGCCGATGGCGCCGTGCTGGGCGCCAGGCTAAAAGTACCGACCACGGCATTGGTATTGGCGCCAACCAAACCGGCCCACAATCCGGTCCATTGCAAATCGCCGCTCAGTAGTAATTCGCCATTGCTGCTTAGCGACTCGGAGACGTTGGTCAGCTTCAAGAAATTTTGGTAGCCAAAACCGGTATCGTAGGTTTTGATATTCCAAGTGCTCCCGGTTTTTACCAGGCTAAAGTCGTATGGCGTCAAAATGCCGCTGCCGCCTTGGCTGGTCAACAACCAGGCGCCGCTCAAACCGATTTGGCCAACCGAGGTATTGCCGGCGTCCATCGTCGTGGCTTGTTCGGTACGGCCATAGGGACCGGCAGCCGGATAGCTGTTGGTCGTGGTGTTGGCGTTAACCGCAAACGACATCGCTGTGCTGGCGGTTGCCGATAGCGTCGTTCCGCCGGTGGTTGCACCGGTGATACCCAGTAAATTGTCGCTGGCACCCCAATGTTTCGCGACAATCCAGCCATTCGGATAGCCACTGCCGACATTGACCGATGCCGCCGCAAAAGCGGCATTGTTGATGGTAATGGTGGCATCGCCGCTAACTTGTGCAGCGCTGGCTGTAGCAGGCGCCAAAACGGCGGTCAATGCGCTGAAGGCGAGCAGGCCGGCGCTTACCCATTGAGTGCGGTTGTAGTGCAAGATTGTCATTTTTTATTCCTTAATAAATTACGGTTAAAGTTAATCTGCAAATCGCCAACCCGAATTTAGGGTCTTTAACTGGCAGGTAACCCGGCTGTCTTAATCTCCAAGACCCGTGGCTTTCCGGCTCCGTCTCGCGGCGGATGTGGCATGTTTGTCGCGATCCTTACGACATCACTCTAAATCCCTGAGTGAGGTGCTCCTGAAAAACTCCTGTGGCAAATAGTTAACGACGGCATCAGTACTTGATTGAAAAACTTAGAAACCCGGCGCGGCCGGCTGCCGGCGCTACCCGGCCTTCGAAATAGCCGTAGGGCTGAAAATAATCCTCATCGCTGAGATTTTTGACCGTGGCCGCCCATTGGAAACGCCCGGTTTCGTAAGCCAACGCCGCGTCGAAGCTGTGGTAGCCGGCGGTTTTAAAGCGATTGTTATTGGATAAATAAGCGCCGGCGCGGGCGTACACGCCGAAACCCAAGCTAAAACCTTGCAACTCATCCTGCTGAAAACGGTAATGCGCCCAGAGCCGCCCGGCATCTTCCGGGACTTGAGCCAAGCGATTGCCGGCAGCCACCCCGGCTTTATCGTCCATGAAGCGGGCGTCGGTATGCGCATAGTTTGCCAGCACGCTGAAGCCCTCGACCGGTTGCCAGAGCAAATCCATTTCGATACCGCGCGAGCGTTGCTTCCCTGCGGCGACCGAACGCCGCAGGAAATCGCTGCTGTCGGTGACCGCGACCTGGCTACGCTCAATTTGGTAGAGCGCCAGTTGGCCGCTGAATTGATTCGCAAAATTGAATTTCAAACCGGTTTCCAGATGATTGGACAATTCCGGCGCCGGCGTATCGACGAAATTGACAAACGGTTGGCCGCGCATGCCTTCGCTATAGGAAATAAACCAGGAAACCTCCTCGTTTAGGTCGATCACGCCGCCGAGGCGCGGCAACCATTTCAGCGTATCCGTGGTGACATTTACCCCGGTTTGCGCGTTATTAAAATCGATACCCACCTTGCCCAGCCTAAGCCCGGACAGCCAATGCAATCGCCGGTACAGCGTGCTTTGCCACTGCAGGTAAGCGCCGTAAGTGAGGTTTTCGATGAACTGATTTTCCCGGCCCGGACCGGGTACGGCATAAGGGGAGTCAAATAGCGGTGCCCGCAGATCGACCGTACCTACGCCGAATCCTAAGGCGCCGAAATCGCCCTCGATAAAGCCGGCATCTTGCAAACGGCTGTAATCCGCGCCCAGTAACAAATTATTTTCGCTGGGACCCAGCTTAAATTTGCCCTGCAAATTGCCCAATACGCTGCGTTCATGCTGTTGTTGAAACAATTCGGCGTTCACTAATGCCCAGTGCGATGCCGGCAACAAGGGTCGGTCCGCGACCAGGCCATCGCTGCCGAACAGGGTCTGAATTTTCTCGTCGAATTTAGCCTGCGCATAGCGCGCCTTCAGGTTTAAGCGCCAGCTCCCGGTGAGCTGCCGGTCCAGCGTAGCCCATACCGCATCGGCATCTGAATGGCTATCGGGCAGATTGGCCGGCCCCGGGAACAGATCGGGCCGGGTAGCAAAATCACCAGCGATGCTGCCGGTGGCGGGCAAGCCCTGGTACTCCGGTTGCTGCCAACGCGACAGTTTGGCTTGGATCGTCAAACGGGTTTGGTCGTTATCGGTCAGCGTCAGGGCCGGGTTAAGGTTAAAACGCTGCGTTTCGATTATGTCGATGTCGTGTCTGGCGTTGGTATATTCACCGGTCATGCGCAACAAAATATTGGCGTTTAGGGGTTGATTGACATCGAAAAACGGCTGATAAAAGCTGTGGCTGCCGATTCTAAAACCCGCTTCGCCAAAGGCTTTGGCCTGCGGCAATTTGGCAAGCAGATTCACCACCCCGCCCACCGGGGAGCCCGAGCCGCCGCTGTAGAGCAAGGCGTTGGAACCCTTCAGCACCTCGATTCTGTCGATATTAATAGTGCTTTCCCGGTCGCCGGGGTTGTAGTACTGGGTAAAGCCATCCAGCAGTTGTTCGGAACGAAAACCGCGAATTAAGGTGCCTTCGATAACCGGACTGTAAAGCGTATTACGCGCCACTATGCCGCTAACATTGACTAAGGATTCGCTGAGGTTGATCGTTTGCTGGTCGTCTAACAAGGGGCGGTTAAGCGCGTGCACGGACTGCGGGATTTGCTTGATTGGCGTGTCGGTTCCGGTAGCGCTGGCAATATGGCTGACGGCATAGGTCCGCGCCTCGTCAAGCATCGGCTCGGTGGCGATTTCCGCACCGGCCTCCGCTGTTTTCGAGCCCACGACAGTCATGGCATCCAAGGTAACGGGGGGCGGCAGGCTAGACACTTCTTTTGCCGCCGGACTGCGTTCCAAAGTCACCGTGTCGGTATCGATAAAACGGTAGGTAAAACCGCTGCCATGCAGCAAGTGTGTCAACGCCTGCTCTGCCGACATGTCCCCGCGCAGCTCCGGACTGGCGAGCTCACGCAACATGTCCGCTGAAAAAATCAATTCCAACTTGGCTTGCGCGGCAAATTGAATCAGCGCGTTGTTTAAGGACTGGCGGCCGATATTGAAGTGGCGAACCACTTCCGTAGCGACCGCCTGGCCGCTGATCAATTGTCCGCCGGCCGCCACCAGCCCGATCAACACCCAGGTATCGACGCCGACACGATTGCCTTTCAGCGCATAGCACAGATATACGGCTGGCCGATGCCATACGTCCACTGCCAGCGGGTAGCGAAAATCGTTAATCCGTGCTTTCAAGATCCGTCCTGTCCGAAAAATAATGTTTCTCAACATAGAAGTCGTTTCAGCACAAAAATCGATCACAAAAATTTCCTGATTGGCAAAAAATCGTCTCCATTCCGGCAAAACCGCGTTGAAAAAATCGCAGCGCTGCGCGACTGAGGAAGTTTCCGGCGGAGGGACGACTTTTGCTTGAATGCGGGTAAATAGGGAACAGCCGTTGAAGGCTCGAGCCGGTGGGCTGGATTTTTCGACCCATATGCGCCAAACCGTTTTGGACATGCGCGCGCTGCCCGGAGTGGCTTACAGCACCCAAAAAATCAGCGATGCAGCAGCACCCACCAGGGACCGATACGGGTTTCTTGCAAAGCCAGTGCTTTACGCACCGAGGACAGTGCCTCATCGGGCGTATCCAGAGAAAACACCCCGGTTACCCGCAGATTTTTAAGTGCGGCATCCGCCAGAAATATCCGTCCCAATCGATAGCGCTCCAACTCGCTGATCAAGTCAGCTAAAGGTCTATCGTTGATCACCAGGCGATGCTGCCGCCAAGCGGACTGTTCCGCGCCCACGGCCCGCGGATGCGGCAGCGGCAGTCCGGGTTGATAGACCAAGCCTTGCCCCTGGGCGACGGTAACGTCACTGTCCCGACCCGCCGTACTGACCGCTACGGCATGCTCCTGGACGCTCACCTCGGTAGGCCCGGTCGCGGTTTTATACACGTCAAACACCGTGCCCAAGGCGCGGACCGTCAACTCGTCGGCCACTACGTCGAAAGGCCGCCGGCTATCCTTTGCCACCGTAAATTGCACCTGGCCGTGGTGCAAGATGATACGTCTGGTCGCGGCGGTGAACGCTACCGAAACCGCGCTATTGGTGTTCATCAGCAAACGGCTGCCGTCGCTGAGTTGAATCTCGCGAATTTCGCCGGTTTGCGTGCGGTAGTCGCTGAAATAATCGCTAAATAAGCGCGCTTGTTGCGGCATGATCAGACTAATCGCCAACAGCCACATCGCCGCGACGGCCAGCCCGGCCGCAAACCAGGGCCGGCGCGGCCTGGCCGACGGCCGGCGGCTGGCTGGTTTATCGGCCCTACTCTTGATTACCATTCGCCCTGAGCCTGTCGCAGGGGTCACCAGCCCGGGCTTCGACGAGCTCGGCTGACACGGAATCCTTCTGATAGATAGGGCCGGGTCAATAATCTGGCCAGCGGCAGCATTTTTTTCCGCCGCCGTGTGTCGAGACCCGGGTTGCAGCGATTCGCTCGCACTGGACAAACTGCCTGCCAGTACCATATCGCTGAACAAAGCCTCAGCCTCGGTAAATGCCTGGGCATGCAAGGGGTCGCGGCTCAACCAATCGGCGAAGGCTTCGAGTTCCGCATCGTCCAATCTGTCGTCGCGCAGACAAATCAGCCAGGCGATGGCCTGATCTTGCAGACTGGTGTGAGCGGATTTATCGGACGGCGCTGGCATGCAATCTCCCATTATGCAAGGCTGTTATTGATAAAGACGTGCGAGGCGCGAAAGCGATCATACCAAGTAAGGCAAGCGGCGGCAGTCAACGGCATCGGGATGAAGTGGGTTGCGGAAAAATAATGCGGGCTTGCTGTTTAATCGGCCAGTTGCCGGGCGCAATGCGCCATGGCTTGGGCCAGCAGCTTATTGACCTGGGACTTGGAAATCCCCAAACGTTCGGCGATTTGGGTATAGGTCAGGCCATCGACCCCATGCAGTAAAAACACAGTGCGGCAGGCTTGCGGCAACTCGCCCAGCGCATGCTGCAACGCGGCCAAACGTTGTTGACCTATCAACACCTGTTCCGGCGGCGCGGCGTTACCGGGAAGGGTATCAACCAGCGCATCAATATCTTCGTCGGCACCGTAACGGTCCCTGACCATGGTTTTGCGCTGATGATCGATGGTCAGATTGATCGCAATCCGAAACGCCATGGCCCGCGCATTATCCGGCGGCGTTTTCTCGGCTATTTGCCGCAGTCCCAGGTAGGTGTCATGGGTTAATTCGGCGGCAATGTCCGGGCATTTCAAGCGCCCGGTTAAAAAGCGCAATAACTCATCGGCCAAGGACTCGGTCCAGAACGCGGAAATATCGGTCATTGGCTGTGCACTCATGCGTATCGGAAATATCCAAAGCTTCAATCAAAAACAGCAGCCGGCCGGCACCCCGCCAAAGCCTTACCGCATAGCTGCGTCAGAGCGTGTGCAATTATCGAACCAAAGGCGAATATTGCCGGCAAGCCCCGCCCGGCGTCCTGCCCTGCTTTGCTCCTTAGTGGCAGGCCGCCCGCGAATGCGGCAAATAACCTGCGGCATAACCGGCAGATAACATAGTTTTATCGAGAATCGCCGCCAGACTCAGCGACTTTGATTTTTAGCGCGCGCCAAGACTGTATAATCCCGGCAATCCCACATATTTATTCACTCAGCTTAACCATCCCCCTGTCATGCGCACCACCCATCTGTTGTTCTGCCTCATGTTCATCCTTGCCGTTCACGGCGCTATCGCCTGGGGTCTGAATCGCCCGCAAGACGCCGGCATTGACGTACCGTCGGGGAAATTGCGCAGTTTGTCGTTTGCCCCTTACCGGGAGGGGTTTAGTCCGATCGAAGAAAAATTTCCGTTGCCGGAGCACATCGATGCCGACCTGGGCTTGATTGCCGATAAAACCCATACCATCCGTACCTACTCGATACTCGGCGGTATGCAGCCTACGCCCGAATTTGCGCGCAAACACGGTGTGGAGATGATTCAAGGCGGCTGGCTGGGCGATGGTCATGCCAGTAACAAAAAGGAAATCGCTGCGCTGATCGAAGCTGTCAATGCCAATCCGGACGTGGTGAAACGGGTCCTGGTCGGTAACGAAGTCCTGCTACGCAAGGATATGGATGTAGACACGCTGATTGGCTATATCCGCCAGGTTAAACAGGCGGTGAAGCAGCCGGTGTCGTATGCGGATGTCTGGTCTATTTACTTAAAATATCCGCAACTGATGCAGGAAGTGGATTTCATCACCGTGCATATTCTGCCCTACTGGGAAGACGAGCCGGTGGCGATTGAAGACGCGGCCGGGCATGTCGAGAAAATCGTTCAGCAAATTCAAGACAAAGCTCACAGTATGGGCCTGAACAAACCGATTCTGATCGGCGAATCCGGCTGGCCGGCCGCCGGCCGGCAACGCGGGCAAGCCGTCCCCAGCGTGGTAAATGAAACGCGCTTCATCCGTAGCCTAATCGAAGTCGTTAACCGGCACGGTTTGGATTACAACATCGTCGAAGCCTTCAACCAACCTTGGAAGAGCCATAACGAAGGCGTGGTCGGCGCCAATTGGGGATTGCTGACTATCGACCGCGAACCGGTGTTTCCGCTGACCGGCCCGGTTTACGAAAATCCGGACTGGCTAGCGCATTTTGCCTGGGCGACGGGGTTGTGGCTGGTGCTGGTTGCGGTCTATTTTAAAAAATTGGCCCAGTTGCCTTGGCCGCGCCAGTTGGTCTTTTTGACGCTGGCCCAAGTATTTAGCGTTTGTCTGGTCACGCTGGCAAGTTTTGCGTGGTTCACCAGCTATAGCATTTGGCAACAGGCTTACACCCTCTTGATTATCGCCGCCAACGGTGTGTTGAGTACTTTGTTGCTGCAACGCAGTTATGCGATTTTAGCCGAGCAATCCGCAGCGCCGACCTTGGCCCATCACTTGTGGAGCGCCTATTTATTTTTCGGGATTCTGGCGCTGTATAAAACTTACAGTCTGGCGTTCAACGGCCGGTATCTAAGCTTTCCCGTCGAACAATTCGCGATTCCGGCCCTCGGCGTCTGCGGGTTGATCGTGTGCCTATGCCTGGCCCAGCGGCGCTTTTACCGGCAGATGCTGCGCTTTGACAGCCTGTCCGGCGGGGATTCGCAAACGCCACGCGACCGCTTGCTGGCCTATTTTTTAAGCGCCGGCACCTTGGCGGTAGTGATCGGCGAGACCCACGAGTTTATGGCGGCCTACGATTTCATCCAAGCGCATCCCAGCTTTAGTGAAGGTTTGCCGGTCGCGCTGGGGTATACGTTTTACAATCAGCAACTCGTCGCGTGGTTGCTGTGTATACTGGTGCTGTCGATCCCGTTCTGGCCTCTCCGCTCAGGCAAAGCCAAGATTTAACCCGCAAGACCAAGTGGCTCAAGCGGTTGGTATCGGCATCTAACGGGCTGCGCTTGCCATCAACGCTGATTTTTCGATAATCAACACCAGGACCCTCATATGTGGCTGCGCACGAGTTGCGAAATAACCTTCGATGTCAGCATCGACACCCCTTTTATTTTGATGCTGCGGCCGCGTAGCGGCGCAAATCAATGGGTGGCGCGGGAGTCGTATACATTGACACCGACGGTGCCGGTTTTTGAGTTTACCGACTACTACGGCAATCTCTGCCAGCGCCTGATTGCCCCACCCGGCGAGTTTGCCGTGCGCACCAGCGCCGATATTCACACCCATGAGCACATCGACGTCTGCCCCGGCGCACCGTTCACCGAAGTGCAACATTTGCCGGATAGTGTGCTGACCTATTTGACACCCACCCGCTATTGCGAATCCGACCGGTTTATCGACCTGGCCCAGGACATCGTCGCCGACGCCATCCCGGGCTATGACCAAGTCGCCACCGTGCACCGCTGGCTGCGCGAGAATATCCGCTTCAATCCTGATTCGCCGCATTTCCAGCTCTCGGCGGTTGAAACCAATCTGGCCGGCGAAGGCGTCTGCCGCGAACTGGCGCATTTGGGCATCGCCCTGTGCCGGGCTTTATGCATTCCGGCGCGAATGGTGGTCGGTTATTTATACGGTTTGCAGCCCATGGATTTTCACGCCTGGTTCGAGGCTTATGTGGATGGGCGCTGGTACACCTTCGATCCCACTCAAGCCGAACCTTGCGGCGGTCGGGTCATCGTCGCTTACGGCCACGATGCGGCGGATGTGGCCATTTTTACCCAATTCGGCCCGGCGCTGTATCCGAGCCATATGGCCGCCAATGTCGAACGCCTGCCCGGCCCGCCCGATTAAGCGCGATCTGAGCTGAGCAGCATCACGTAACAAGCAAAGACCCGGATTACCGGTATAATGCTGTTTCCGCTGTAATCAATGCGTTATCTATGAGTAATCTTGTCCTGGTCGCCTGCGCCTTGCTGCTGGTATGTCTCAACGGCTTCTTTGTCGCAGTCGAGTTCAGTTTGGTTAAATTGCGACAAACCCGGATTAAAGCCATTGAACAAACCGAAGGTTGGCGAGGCAGGATACTCGCCAAAGTACACAGGCAACTCGATGCCTACTTATCCGCTTGCCAGCTCGGCATTACCCTCGCCTCCCTGGGTTTGGGCTGGATCGGCGAACCGGCTTTTGCCGACCTATTAGTTCCGCTGTTTGCCAAAGCCGAAATCACCTCTCCCGAAATCATCCACAACATCTCGTTTGGCTTTGCGTTTTGCACCATCTCCTTTCTGCATATCGTGGTGGGCGAACAAGCGCCCAAATCGCTGGCAATCCGTAATCCGGAAGGCATAGGCTTATGGAGCGCCGGACCGCTGTATGCGATGTATTGGTTGATGTATCCGGCGATTTGGTTGTTAAACGGCAGCGCCAATCTGGTGCTACGCATAGCCGGCCTGAGCAACAGCCACAATCAAGACAGCCATTATTCCAACGAGGAATTGAAACTGATTTTGCGCTCCAGCCGGGCTGGTGAAAACCTGACCAGCGACGAATGCAATGTACTGGCCAAGGCCCTGGATTTCGGCAAGTTGGAAGTATCCGATTTAATGCGGCCTATCCACGAAATCACCGCACTGTACCAAGGGCAATCTCAACAACAAATGCTGGATACGGTGTATAAAAGCTGCTTCAGCCGCTACCCGTATTTCGATGGCAACGGCATCGACGTGTTGGGGGTGATCCACTTGAAGGACTTATTCCTGGCGCAACAAAACGGCCAGCAAATCGACGATTTGGAACCCTATTTACGGCCGATTCAACATATCTCCGCGCATATGCCGGCACTGGAGTTATTCCGGCGCTTTACCCAAGGCTCACCGCACTTTGCCGTCATCGGCCAGAAAGGCCACAAGCCGCACGGCTTTATCACCTTGGACAATTTGCTGTCGGCCATGGTCGGTGAAATTCGCGACGAATTTCGGAAAACCGAAAGCGACTGGACCCGTCAGGACGACGGCAGTTTGCTGGGCAAAGGCAGCTTGCCGATTTTCTCCCTGGAACGGATTCTGGGCATCGACGTGGAAAACGAAGAACTGGATCTGGACGATGTCGACTCGGTGGGCGGCATGATTCTGGCGCAATTGCGCGACATCCCCGAAGCCGGCGAGCGCATCGCTTTCAACGATTTTGAAATCGTCGTCAAGGAAATGAACGGCCCACGCATCGAGTGGGTACAGGTGTATCCGAAGCAATAATGTAAAAAGATCACAGTGTAGCTAGCGACTCAGCCACCCCTTTTAGCCGCGATTAGCGAAGCGTAATCGCGGGAATGATCAGTTGTAGTTGTATTGCTACCTCTCAATTTGATTCTAATAGGAGCTTAGCTGTTGCTCTCACAGCCCATCCACCACGATAGCCCGTTCCCGTTTTTTTACGACAATTCCGCATTTTCTAGGGAGCAGTGCGCGGCGCTTGAGCGTTTATTTTTGCTGGATGCCGAGTGGCAGCATCGGGATGGGGTGTTTTACCGGTGCTCGCTTAGAGACGTTACCGAGCACATTCCAGCGGCATTTCAAACCGAAGTGCTGGCTAGAATGCGCGAGATTACCGGATTGCCACTGACGAATCGTCTGTTAGTCACGGCCCAACGCATGCTGCCTGGACAAGTGATTGGCATGCACAGTGACCGGCCGCTGGTGGGTTATGAGATTGCCCGGCTGGTTGTGCAACTGAATAAGCAATGGCAACCCAAGCATGGCGGGGTGCTGGAACTATTCGCCTCGCAGGAGAGTGACGCGGTTTTTCGTGTCAATCCGGAATACAACAAAGCCTTCGGCTTTTTGCTACATGCCGATTCATACCATGGCGTTACGGAGGCTATTCAGCCACGGCAAAGCCTGGTTTTCAATTTCTGGCATGCGGCAAATACCCCCGAGCTTGCCGCGCACGTGCAAACCTTATTTGCCGACATGCATTTTTCCGAGCTGCCGGCGGCGCTTAACCCTGTGGCCTTGGCTGCCGAATCGAGTCTGCCCGAGGAGACGACCTTTCATGCAGGCCTGGCGGCGCTGGCGTTGCATCGCTGGGGCTACGATGCGGCTAGCGTTATCACAGGCTACCAACACAGCGCCGGCCTTACCGCCTGCGACAGCAACAATGGAGAAACCTATGCCGCCGTGCGACTGGCGGATTGGGTTGCGTGTTTGTATCGGGATTCGTTTGATCTGGCCCGTTGGCAAATCTTGCAACACGAGCTCAAAGGAATGGAAATGTTTACACGCCTGAAACCGACATGGCAGCTTTGTCTGCCGGCGTAGCGCAAGCAAACGGAAGCGGACTGACTTTACACAACCAGTGCGTCAACCAGCGAAAAATCAATCGCTACCCAGTTTCTTGACGATTTGCGGCTTAAAACAAAGATGGAGCAGTAGCAGATTTTGACAGCGGTTTATCAACCAAAAGCCGGTCAGCAATGTGCTTAACGCCACTTCGGGCAAGTAATCCGTGTTATACGGAGCGGGTAGCCAGGCTTCGGCCAAGCCCACCCCGATCAGCATAAAAATCAACGGCACCAGATAGAGTAACAGCGACGTGAGCAGCAGTTGACCATCGTCTATCGCCACCATCACGTGGTCGCCAGCTTGCAGGTTTATGTCGCAATCGACTGGAAATTCGCGCTTGGGGAGCACTTTTGCCAGTGTCGCCGTGCCGCAGGATTGTTGTTGCAAACAGCCGCTGCAGGCATTGCTTTGCAGACTTTTGATCCAGGTACGGCCATCGCTAACGCGGGTAACGATGGCCGCTTCTTCGATCATGGTTCGCCTATCAAGCCCAGGCGGAGGAAATTGAATCCAGCCAAGCGCTGAGCCGGCCTTCGCTGAGTTCTTTCTGGTTGTCTTCGTCTAACGCCAAACCGACAAATTGGTCGCCCAGCAAGGCTTTGGATTTTTTAAAAGTGTAACCTTCGCTGCTGGTCATACCGACGATAGTGGCACCGGCGTCGGCAAAGGCGTCATATAAAAAGCCTAAGGCATCGACGAAATTGCCGGGATAACCTTCCTGGTCGCCCAAACCGTAGATCGCCACGGTTTTGCCGGAGAAATCGGCGCCCGCCAACGTGGGCAGAAATTCTTCCCAGCTCTCGTTATCGTGTCCGGCACTCATGCCCGGCAGTTCGCCCTCGCCGTAAGTCGGCGAACCGACGATCAAGACATCGTAGGCCAACAAATCGTCCACGGAGGCTTTATTGATATTGACCGGCTTGTCGGCCGCATCGCCCAATTTCGTCGCAATGGTCTTGGCTACTTTGCGTGTGTTGCCGGTATCGGTACCGAAAAAAATGCCTACTTTTGCCATAGTGTTGTCTCCTTGTTAACTAGATCAGATTTGAATTTGCAGTAAGCCCGGATTTGCCGCCGGTTGCTGAGCGGCCCAAGCTTCAGGCGTATGTGTCTTTAGCGTGACGGCATGCAAACGGCCAGAAGCCAGCGGCGCACTCAATGTAGCCATGACGCCTTGATGTTGTTTGATCATGGGTTGATCGGCGAACAATTCGCTGACCACGGTGATGTTCAAATCGCAGCCAGCGCCTTCGATGCCGATGGTCGCCCCCGGATAGGCAGCCAGAATCAAGGCTTCCACTTCGGAATGGGTAATGGTTTGACTGGCATCCGCACTCTCGACGGGCTGAACGGTAGCTTGCAACAGCGGCAACAAAGTCCCCTCCTTGTACATGGCCTCGACAATGTCGGCGCCACCGATCAGTTCACCTTTGATGAACACTTGCGGGAAAGTGGGCCATTTGGAAATGGACGGCAGCTTTTCGCGGATGAACGGCGATTGCAAGACGTTGACATAAGCGTAAGGGATCTTGGTTTCGTTCAAGATGCCGACAGTCTTCGCGGAAAACCCGCATTCCGGAGCGCTAGGCACGCCCTTCATGTAAATAATCACCGGATTTTCGGCAAGTTGTTGCAAGATTTTTTCTTTAACGCTCATAGTAGATTTCTCGATTAACTAAAACTTTTCAATGCTAGGGCTGGGCTTCGGCTTTTACAGCCCGGCCGCCAAACTCACTCCCCGCCCGACAACCGTTTCAAATCGTCACCGTCAGTGGGTTTGTCGCGCGGCACGACTTCAATTTCCGCTTCGCCGCGTATCACCTCGGCATTCACAATGCAGCGCTCGACGTCCGGCCTGGAAGGTAAATCGAACATGGTGCGGCGCAAAACGTGCTCCATGATGCCGCGCAAACCACGGGCGCCGGTGTTGCGGGCGATGGCTTTTTCGGCGATTTCCACCAAGGCATCCTGGGTGAATTCCAGCTCCACATCATCGAAGGCAAACAGATGTTGGTATTGTTTAACCAAAGCGTTCTTCGGTTCGGTCAAGACTTGGATCAAGGCATCCACATCCAAGGGTTCTAACGGCGCCAACACGGGGAAGCGGCCGATAAATTCCGGGATCAAGCCGAAGCGTTTCAAATCGTCCGGCTGTGTGGCATTCAGCATCGCTTCCAGCGTCGGTTTGTCGTCCGGGTTGCTGACTTCGGCATGAAAACCGATAGCAGTTTTCGGCGGCAGCAAGCGTTTTTCCACGTGTTTTTCCAGGCCCGGAAACGCGCCGCCGGCTATGAACAGAATATTGCTGGTATCCACCATGACCGAATCATTACCGCTGTGATCCTTGCGCCGGCCCTTGGAAGGAACCTTGACATGCGAGCCCTCGACCAGCCTCAACAAGGCTTGCTGCACGCCTTCGCCGGACACATCGCGGGTACCGAAAGCCTGTTCCGGGCTGCGGGCAATTTTGTCCACTTCGTCGATATATACCATACCCCATTCGGCTTTGCTGATCTGGCCGTCGGCCACATCCAGCAAGCGCACCAGGATATTTTCCACGTCGTCGCCGACATAACCGGCCTGGGTCAGCGTGGTGGCGTCAGCAACCGCAAACGGCACACCGACGATTTTCGCCAGCGTGCTAGCCAGCAAGGTTTTGCCGGTACCGGACGGGCCTATCATCAGAATATTGGATTTACCGATTTCCACACTGTCGTCGGACTCGCCCAAACCGCCGACTTTACGGCTGACGTTTTTCAAGCGCTTGTAGTGGTTGTATACCGCGACCGACAGAATTTCCTTGGCCAAATCCTGGCCGATCACATACTGATCGAGCATGGCTTTCATCTCGGCGGGCTTGGGCAAAGGGCCTTGCATATCGGCTAATTCTTTCTTCTTGCCCCAGCTGGATACCACCTGGCTGGCCAACATCACGCAGGCTTCGCAGATGTAGCCTTCCGTGCCGGCAATCATCGGCACGGCCGCCGACGCTTCGATACCGCAAAACGAACAATGTTTGGGTTCTTTTAACATGTTAGGCACTCCTGTTGACTGCGGGCAGACTGGCCAGCCACGTGCGCTGGCAATTTCTGCGGTAACGATCCTGCATGATCTGCTGAATCTTCGGTGTCGCTTTTTTCAGCGACATGGTTTCGGCCGGGATGATTTTCAGGCATTGAATCACATGAAAACCCATCTCGGTTTCCACCACATCACTGATGGCGTCTTCTTTCAAATTAAACAATACCGCATCCAGTTCCGGAAACAAGGTGCCTTTGGCCACTGTGCCCACTTCGCCGCCCTGCACTGCCGTCGGGCATTCCGAATGCTTCAGCGCCAAATCGGCAAATTTATGCGGCTTACGTTTCAAGGTGCCGAGAATCTCGTTAATCCGCCGCCACGCCGCCTCGCGGGTATTGTCTGGGTAATCCGGATTGATACTGATCAAGATATGTCTGGCCTGGCGCGTCTCGGGTTTATGGAATTTTTCCGGGTGCGAGTGGTAGAAAATGCCGATTTCCACCTCGTTAACCTTGGGTGCGCGGGCGGCGACTCTATCCATCACCGCATCGACTTTGCACTGCCGATACAGAGCCGCTTTCAGCATATCGACATCCAGGCTGTTGGCGTTCAATGCCGCTAAAAAGGCGTCTTCATCTTCAAAGCGGCCGCGCACTTCCTTGTAAGCGCGGTCCAGCTCTGTATCGGAAATCACCACGCCGGTGGCTTCGGCGGAGTTCAGGACTCGGCCTTCGATTTCGTATTCGTTTTTGGCTTGCACTTCCACCTGGCGCAGTTGCAGTTGCTCCAATTCGGCCGGCGCTTTCTGGAACAGGCTCAAGGCGGCGCGCAACAGGGTGTAAGGCTCTATCGACGTCTGGCTCATCATTATGCCTCCGGTTCTTTGAAGGTGGCCGGATCCGCCGGCTCCAATACACTTTCCGGCACCTGCATGGTTTTACCCGGAAAACGCACGTGGTAGAGCAAAGGATCGCTGTCGCGCAACACTTTCAGGATTTCGCCTTGGGTGCCGGCCGGGTAATTACCGTCCTGGGTGGGGATGTCTATCGTACACACCACCTGGTCGCGAAACTCGAAACGGCTTGGATTCCAGGGTGCATCGGCCGGGATCAATTCTTCGGCCCGGCAGCCTACCATGCGTCCCGCATCCAAAAAATGCACGGTGTAAATCACTTGGTCTTGCAGAAAGGTGCCGACTTCGATGACATTGCCGACACTGCCCCGGCGCAGCAAAAAGTCGCCGACATCCATTCCCGGATAGGTGCCATCGTTGCGAACGTTTCGCGTCAGCCTGACCCGTTCGCCGAATTCGAAGCGCTCTTCGTCGTAACGTTCGTCTATCATGTTTTAATATCCGCTAGGGAAACAAACACGGTTTGCGGTTCCATCATCTTAAAGACCTTAAATACTTTTTCGGTCTGTGCGTCGGAGTCCACGAAGTCGCTATAAGCACGCTGCAACAGCTTTTTGTAGACTTCCCGTTGCGCATCTTCGTCTTCCGGCATGTTATCGCCGGCCTGACTCAGATAATTGTGGAAGCGCTGTAGGATATGCAGCCGGTTGACGTGGACGACGGTCGTATCGTATTCCAGCTCGAAATAGCGCAGAAAGTCTTCCGCAGCTTCCAGCTCTTCCATATCTTCTTCTAAACTCATCGTCATTACCTCATCATCAGGTGATCGAGATTGGCAGGTTGTTCTCCCAATGCGTACACCACTAATAAAACCACCAGCATCACAGCTGTTTGGGCCAAAAATGGATCGGATTTTTGTTTTTTCATCATGGCGATCACCTTTAGGTTAATAGCGCGGAACAACAAACATCACTTATCGTGGGCATCCAATTGTTGGGCGATGCCTACCCGAAAGCTTGCGGCATACGAAAAATCCCTTCCGCCGCCTCTTGCCGACGCACAACCAGCTCCAAAAGCCCCTGCGCGCCTATCCTGTCTTTGTCATCCAAGGACACCAACTTTTCGAAAATCGCCTTGCTCAGTTCCAGATTTTCCAAGCGCATATTCAAGAAGCCGATAGATTTCAACGTAAACAGATATAGCCTGATCCGAGTCAGCAAGTCCTTTGGCGCCTCGCTGATATGCGTTCTTTCCAGCTGCCGCCAATCTTCCGGAAAATCGATGCCGGGCCGGATCAGGCTCAAGGCTCTCTCGGAGATCAATAGCGCCTCCGGTAAACGATGCTGGTAGTAATAAAATCGATTCAAAGACACCAGCACATTCAAGGATTCCGGTGCCCGCAAATACGCCTGTAATAACGGCAGCTCCGCTTCACCGGTGGCGTACAGTTCGGAAGCGTATTGGATCAAGTCCTCCACTTCCTGGCTGTCGGCTTTCTCGTAGTACAAGTCCTTGGCGTCGAATTGCAACAGATCCATTTCCATCACTTGCCACCTGCTGCTTGCTTCAGTACCACCACGTCTTCGCCGTGGCAGACACCTTCCGCTTCGCAGCTGCCGCAGGTCTCCTCCGCCACCACAAAGCGTTTTTGATTGTTTTCCAATTCGTCCAAACGATCCACCAAGCAACTCAGCGCTTTGCCCACCGGGTCCGGCACTAAATGGTGATCGAGGTCGATACCGCGTGGATCCTGAATTTTTATACCTTTCTGCTGGATAATTCGGCCGGGAATACCGATGACCGTGCAGCAAGGTGGCACGTCTTTGATCACCACCGAGTTGGCACCGACGCGCACGTTATCGCCCAGATTGATCGCGCCGAGGATCTTGGCACCCGCACCGATCAACACGTTATTGCCTAGCGTCGGATGGCGTTTTTCCTTGTTCCAGGTGGTACCGCCCAACGTCACGCCGTGATACATCGTCACGTCGTTGCCGATCTCAGCGGTTTCGCCGATCACCACGCCCGCGCCATGATCGATGAAAAAGCGTTTGCCTATCGTCGCGCCCGGATGAATATCGACGTTGGTCAACCAGCGGGCAAAGGCCGCCAATAACCGCGCCGTCAATTTCCAATCGGCGTGCCACAAGCGATGGGTGACTCGGTGCAGCAACACCGCATGCACGCCGGGGTAAGCCAACAATACTTCCGGTAAGCCGCGTGCTGCCGGATCCCGGGCAAACACACAAGCCACATCGTCGCGCCAGTCTTGCCAGAGTCCTGATGCAACGCTAGGACGCGACGGCGAGAAGAACATCATTTTGCCAAGCTCCAGGTGGTTTTGCCGGGCATCGGCACGCCAGGCACCCGGAAGAACGAACCGGGGTAACGGTCATCAGGCAGTTCGTGCTGCGCCGCAGTTTGCTGTGGTACGTCGACTTTGGCGGTGCTGGGCACGGCTGGTTTTTGACGATTGCTACTCATCTGACACCTCGCTATAGGCTGTGTAAAAATTGATTCAAATCGGTCGATTGCGGTGCGCGTTTATGCAAACTGACAAACTCGCGAATCAGCGGCAGCAGGCGCCCGGCCTGCCAGCGGTTAATCTGGATGCCCAGTTGTTTGTAGGCGTGCATCACGCCTTGACTGCCGGAATGCTTGCCCAGCACCAGTTGGTGGCTGCGACCGACCAAGGCAGGGTCGACGCCTTGATAATTGTTGGGATCTTTCAGCAAACCGTCGACGTGGATACCGGCTTCGTGACTAAACACGTCGCGGCCAATCAAACTTTTACGGCTGCCTATCGTGTCGCCGGACGCGGTCGCCACTTGACGGGACAAAGCGGGGAAGTTGCGCAAGTCCACTCCGGTTTCGAATCCGTACAACTGCTTCAACCCCACCACCACTTCTTCCAAAGCGGCATTGCCGGCCCGTTCGCCCAAGCCGTTGACTGTGGTATTGACGTGGGTAGCGCCGGCATATGCGGCGGCCAGAGTATTGGCGGTGGCCAAGCCCAGATCGTCGTGGGCGTGCATTTCGATGTCCATGTCGGTGACGACGCGCAGTTTGCGAATCGCTTCAAATACGCCGAACGGTTCCATGATGCCGACCGTATCGGCAAAGCGAATTCTTATCGCGCCGGCGCTTTGCGCAGCCTCGGCCATTTGCGCCAGAAAGTCGCTGTCGGCGCGAGACGCATCCTCGGCTCCGACGCAAACCCGCATACCGGCATCGACCGCGGTTTTCACACAGCGCTCAATGGTAGCCAACACCCAAGCCCGGCTTTGTTTCAGTTTATGTTGAATATGTTGATCGGAGGCGGAAATCGATAAATCCACGGTACCGACGCCCAAGCCCAGGCAGTGTTGCAAATCTTCTTCACGCATCCTGGACCATACCAATAAATTGCTAGGCAATTTCAATTGAGCAATGGCTTTGATTTCGTCGCGTTCCTGTACACCCATGGCCGGGATACCAATCTCCAACTCCGGCACACCCAGCGCGGACAACTGCTTGGCAATCGCCAACTTTTCCTCCAACGAGAACACCACGCCGGCCGACTGCTCGCCATCGCGGAGCGTGGTGTCGTCGATAATGATGGTGCGGGGATCAGAAGTCATCGCCAAGCCTCATACTGCCGGTGTCTAAAACTGAGCAACCAGATTGGCTACTCCTTTGCTAGTGATTAAGCAATTCGCTTGCCAACTGCTAAATCTGCGGAATCCTTGGGCTTTACTGTGTGATTGGCAGACTATCGACAAGACAACCTCGCAACCGCAAAGGCAAATTGTCGCAAACCCGACAATGGTCTGTTCGCAGCCTGCGCCAGTGGTACGCAAATTCCACAATGCCCACCGCACTGGTAGTTAAAGTAAGCCGACACACATTTCTAATACTCAAAAAACTGGCCTCGAAAATATTTTGACTGATTATTTTTACTAGCTTACATTCTTGACTTGGAGGCCCGGCAGGTAGCGCCGGCGCCGCCTATTCAGCATGTTTCCGGATACATCACTTAGGAGGAACACGTATGACTTCACGTAAAAATGGTTGGGCTTGCATGTTTGGCCTGTTGGGTATTGTCACCTTGGCACAACCGGCGGCAACCGGCGCCATCTTGTCACCGGTGGCGGTGATCAACAACACCATAGGCAACTATTCGGGTATTGCGGGATTTCCGGCCAAAACCGACGAAAAGCCTATGTTTAACCAATCCGGTCTATCCGCCGGTTTTAGCAGTGGCGCCACCGCGTTTGCCGATTATATGAACTTAAACCCAACACATATTGGTGCCGGCCCGGAAATCGGTAACGGCTGGATCAGCCCGGCGTATTGCCCGTGCACCGGTATTCTGGATTTCGATTTGGGGGCCATTTACAAGGTACAGAAAATGGCTTTATGGAATATGGCCTCTAACAGCGGCGCCAACGTCGCGTCGATCAGTTTGTTCACATCGTTGGAAGCCGATTTTTCCACGTCCAATAAAGCCGGCGACTTCACCAACCCCGAAATGCCCAGCGATTTGGACCCCACACCACCCTACCCGGCAACGGTGTTCGACTTGATTGACAGCGAAGCGCGCTATGTGCGCTTACAAATCAACTCTTATTACGAAGCCTATCTGGTTTCGGAAATTGGCGAGATCGCCTTTGACGTAGCCGCACCGGCGGCCGTACCGATTCCGGCAGGTATTTGGTTGTTTGTTTCCGGATTTGCCGGCTGGGTTGGCAGCAGTAAAAAGGCTGGCCTGGCTGCTGCGGTTGCGCGAAACATCCTCTAACAGACTAAGGTATATCGAATTTGATGTCTGCGCTTGCGCACTACCGATGTCGGCATTTTTTACATCACTCAACGTTTTAAATGGCATTATCCTAATACCGCTCAATACCTGCTAACTCAACCTATTGAAGTTATTGGCAAAAACAAACAACATACAAAATGGAACGTATTTTGCTTTTAATCTCGGAATCAGGAACAGCGCCTACTGTTCTTGAGTTTCTGTCAATTGATAGGCGTATTTTTACGCCGTTTGAAGGGGTCGCCGATGTTATCCAAAAGCTTTATCCGTTAATACTGATTACCGCCGCATTCAACGCACAAGCCACGACGATTAACTTCGATGCGCTACAGCCGTTTGACAATTACGCCCCGGTTCCAGCAGGTTACGGTTCTACCGCGGACGTGGCGGTATCGTATTCCAGTCTAAACCTCAATGGCACAACGGCTTATAACGATGCTCTATTGTGGAATGCCGGTTATGCCACTTTAAACTCAGCGGCGTTTGCTCATACATCAGGTCTGCTTTTGAGCATTACGCTGACGGCAATCAATCCAAATCAGGGCGTCACCTTGGAAAACTTCGACGTTGCTGCGTATCCAGGGCCGGGAAATTTCACTCGCAATGCGAGCGACTTGAGAGTGGTTGATGGTACCAACCCTACCAACATTTTTGTCGATTATGCACCTTATGCAGTACCCGGCGACGCACCTCATACTTTCACCCCTGGCGTTACTGCTCATTCGATCAGAATTATCCTGGGCACCGATTGGGACAACGGTATTAACAATATCAACTTCAATGTCGCCGCTGTGCCTGTACCCGGTGCGGTATGGCTTTTCGGCAGTGCGTTGGTTGGTTTGGGCCTTAACCGAAAAACCAGAAAGGTTTGAGCGAACTGCTCTGCCAAAATACAGAAAAGGCGGTTGAACAACCGCCTTTTTTGGTTCTGTGATAGAGACTTAAGCCGGCATTGGTGCCCTCCAATGCAATAAACGGCTCAGAACTATCTCAATTTGCTGGAGGTTAAACAGGTCTTCGCTACCGATTTAATCCATGTTGCTGGCTTACAGCGTTCAGCCTTCCGCCTCACAAACTGCTTTAAACTCTGCTATGCTGGCAGTCAAACGCGAGCGCAGAAAATTCAGTTGTCTTTGCAGTTCATCCTCAGCATCGCCAACATTCTTGAAAACCTGGACGACTTTTTGATCGTTCAGCAAACTCGAATAGTGGACATCAACGAACTCTAGCACCTCGGCGTTAAATTCGGTGATGGAACTCAATGCGGCTTCCATCTTGGACAATACCGCGCGTAAATCAGCAAGCGTTTCAGCCATAACAATCCTCAGTGAAAATTTTTGGTGTCAACACCAGTTTATGCAGCGTCGACTCAAAACCAAACTGGTCGGATTGCCCGTGGCCTCAGGGGCACCGTTGCAAACCCGACCAATCAATACACTCAATCAAGCATAAGTGGGTTGGAAAGCCTGTTCCGGATCGGCAACCGGTTCGTTGTTGATGCTGTCCCAATACGGCGATAGTTTCCGCAAAGTAGCGACGATGCTGGGCATCACCTTCAACACTTCGTCCACTTCACTCATAGTGTTGTAGCGCGAGAACGAAAAGCGGATGGTGCCGTGCGCGGCGGTGTACGGAATATCCATGGCCCGCATGACGTGCGAAGGCTCCAAGGAACCCGAGGTACAAGCCGAACCACTAGAAGCAGCGATACCCGCTTTGTTCAACAGCATCAAAATCGCTTCGCCCTCGATATATTCGAAAGCAATGTCCGTGGTATTGGGCAAGCGGTTGTTTAAATCACCGGTGATAAAGCAGTGCGGCACGGCGGCAACGATGCCTTGCTCCAGACGGTCGCGCATCGCTTTGACCTGCACGTTTTCGTATTCCATGTGCTCCATCGCCAATTCGCAGGCTTTACCCAAGCCGACAATCGACGCGGTGTTTTCAGTACCGGTTCGGCGGCCGCGCTCTTGATGTCCACCGCGCAAAAGCGGGCGAAAGCGTGTGCCACGCTTTAAGTACAACACCCCAATACCTTTCGGTGCGTGCAATTTGTGCCCGGAAATCGACAACATATCGATTTTGGTGTCTTGCAGCATCATCGGAATCTTGCCGACCGCCTGCACGGCGTCGGTATGAAACATCACGCCGGCCGCATTGGCCATTTCGGCCATTTCCACCACTGGAAAGATGGTGCCGGTTTCGTTGTTTGCCCACATCACCGAGACAATTGCTACTTCATCGGATAGTAGATTTTTGTAGGCTTCCAGATTCAAACGACCGCATTTATCCACCGGCATGCGGTGTATCGTATAACCCTCTTTCTCCAGGTTTTCGCACAAAGCCAAAATAGCCGGATGCTCCACCGAGGTAGTGATGATTTCCTTACGATTGGGCTGAGCTTTGATCGCCGACAAGATCGCCGTGGAATCGGACTCCGTGCCGCAGGAGGTGAAAATAATCTCGGAATCGTGCTCGGCACCGATCAACTCTTGCACCTGCGAGCGCGCTTTCTTGATGGCCTTGGCCACGCCGTCGGCGAAGCGATGGATAGACGATGGATTACCAAAGTACTCGGTAAAATACGGGATCATCACATCGACCACCGCGCTGTCCACCTTGGTGGTCGCGTTGTTATCCAGATAAATATCAGGCATGACTGGCCTCCTCTATCGTCACCAACTTGGGCATTTGCGAGGCCGGCACGACTTTGATGAACTCGCCCATCACTTCCATCAAGCGTTGCTGAATGCCGGCAATGGTCATGGCGGACATTTGGCAGCCATTGCAAGCGCCGGTCATGTTGACGTAAGCGGTTTTATCCACCACTTCCACCAACTCGACGTCACCGCCGTCGGCCATCAATTGCGGCCGGAAGGACATGATCACTTCTTCGATTTTCTTGATGCGTTGCAGATTGGTCAGCGGGCCTTTGGCAACCACAGGCTCGGGTTTGGCGACCGGCGCCGCATTCGGATCGAAAGTCTCGCCGCGCTCTTTCAGGACTTTTTCCAGGATCGCTTCGATGTCTTCGTGGCAGGCCGCGCAACCGCCGCCGGCTTTAGTGTAGTTGGTCACGTCTTCAACGGTGCGTAGTTTGTTTGCCCAGACCATTTCTTCGATCATCACCGCATCAATAGCAAAGCATTTGCAGACCAACGCGCCTTCTTCGTGATCGTCTTTCCATTCTTCGCCACGATAATTAGCCACCGCCGCTTGCAAGGCTTCCCTGCCCATCACAGAGCAGTGCATTTTTTCAGGTGGCAGGCCGTCCAACTCAGCAGCAATGTCTTGGTTAGTCACTTTCAAAGCTTCGTCCAAAGTCAGGCCTTTGATGATTTCGGTCAGCACTGAAGAAGATGCAATCGCCGAGCCGCAACCAAAGGTTTGAAAGCCTGCATCTTCGATCACTTCGGTGTCGTCGTTGACCTTCAAGGTCAAACGCAAAGCATCGCCGCAGCTGATGGAACCCACTTCGCCAATCGCGTTGGCACCGGCTACTGCACCGGCATTTTTGGGGTTGAAGAAATGATCTTTTACTTTATCTGAATAATCCCACATAGCTATTTCCTCGAATACTTAAGAACAGGTTTTTGGTGTACCGCCGCTCTCGCCGGTGGTAAACGATGATCCGCAGGCACAGCTTTTAACCGCGTTGGGATTGGTAAATTTGAAGCCTGAGCCCTCCAGGCTGTCGACGAAATCAATAGACATACCATTCAGACTGGGCAAACTCAGCGGGTCCACAAATACTTTGACCGCACCGCAGTCGATGACGGTATCGTCCGCATTTTCTTTTGCTTCCAACTTCATCCCATAAGACAGACCAGAGCAACCGCCATCGGTCACTTCGATGCGCAGCCCACCGGTCGGTTTGTCGGAACTGCTGATAAAACGACCCACGGCTTGGATGGCGCTTTCGGTTAATGTAATCATCTTTAAGTCTCCTGAACGGGTTTGGCATTGATTTTGTAAACAGATAAAGCAACCAGCATGCCATACGCGAAAATTTCAGCTAAGACGCTGAAATTCCTAACCGAAAGGCAGAAGGCCAACCTTAATCGGCACGCCGTTTCACAACAAACCGAGAGCTTTTGTCGGCTTTACTACAAAACTCTCACAGGAGCACAGCATGAACGTAGAAGATTTGGATTTGGGCGACGTGGTATATGCCGCGCATACGATTATTGACGATGGCAGTATGCCGGACAGCGAGGAAGGCGAAGTGCTGGCGCAAGCAGGCGCCCGCGGCGTGATCGTGATGAAAGGCCATGTTGAAGAAGATCCTGGGCTTACGGTCTTTTTAGTCCGCTTCGAAGACCAGGATCTAAATTTGGGCCGGCCAATTGGGTGCTGGACCGAGGACTTGGTCGTTCCGGAAAAAGAGTTGCTTACCCATTAACCGCATTTCGCCCTTATAAAATCGCCCGACAACCTATTCGCGCCGGTTCAATTTTAAAACTTGGCGCTGATACCGCCGGCAATGGTGGCGCCCGGCGCGATATACCCGATACCTTCATACTTATCATTACCGATATTCATGAAGGTCATCCGGGCGGTAACATCCTTGACTAAGGTCTTGGCCACCCCTAAATCGTAGGTTGCGTAGCTTTTATACACGGCAGAGCCGCCCGGTGCGGTAGGTAAATTGGTCTCGGTAAAGTATCGGTCGCCAACGTAATTAAAAGCACCGAAAACCGAAAAGCCGTAAGGCAGGCTAACATCAGCCCGCAAACTACCTTGATCTTGCGGCACATTGGTAAGTTGCTTGCCGATCAAATTAGGATTCCTATCGTGCTTGGTGACAATCGAATCGTTCTTGGTATAACTCGCGTACAAAGTCAGGAAATCGCCTAGCTTCCACATCCCTTCGACCTCAACACCCTCGGCCCGAATGGTGCCGATATTAATTTTGTCGGTGGTGCCGACCGTCGCGCCGCTTCGTTGCACTGTGGCGATAAAATCCTCCGCAGTCGTGTTATAGATCGTGGTTTTGATATACCCCTGCCGGCCAAAGTAGTAATCCAAGCCAATATCGCCGGAAACGGCTTTTTCGGGAGTCAAATACGGGTTACCGTAAGCCACGGTCGTCCCACCCCGCCTGCTATTGCCGTAGAGCTGAGAGACATCCGGGGTGTTAAACGACTGACCTATCGAGCCGCGCAGCACTAAATCATCGGTGAGCTTGTACGAAAACCCACCCTTAGGCGAGAACGAGTCCTCCGCATGATTACCCCATTGGCCTTGCCCAGGGAAACTGGTTTTGGTATCTCTGAATTGGCCGTCTGTCTGCCACAAATCCCAACGCCCGGCCAAGCTTACGTTCAACGGTCCATAATTGATTTCGTCTTGCAAAAATATGCCGCTCAATTGAATGCCGCCCTCGACAAGCTGCTCTCTGCCGCGTTCCGCGGGAAACTGGTTAATCATGGTCATTTGACTGTCTGCATGTTGTCCGCCCACCGTCAATTTGTGATGGCTGCCTATGTAATGGCTATATTGCGCGCGAATACCGGCTTCCATATCGTCAAAATCGCCGCGATAGGAAATCAGACTGGCGGCCATCGTGCCGGGGCGGGCCAAATCCGGACTGGTTGCATTGGCAGCGTTTGCACTATCGGCATCCATTCGGCCAATACGGCTGTACAAGACTACCGTGGCTTCAGAACGCTCCCCTAAATAGCGATAACGTGCCGAACCCAGATATTGCTCTCTATCTTGGGCTATATAATCAGGAATTCGATATAAGCCTGTTGCAACGTCACTCAAATAGGAAAAACTCAGATCCAGCAGATTAGAGGCATCAAATTCGTGCGTAAATTTGGCGCCTACATTGGTTTTACGTGTGCCGGTTTTATCGCGTTGCGATAAGGGAATGGCAGCCACACTCGTATCCGGACGCCACATGTTATAGCCGTCGCTTTCCAAATAACTGGTTGATACCGAACCGCCGCTGTGCTCGCCGCCGTAAGAGACGATACCTGCTTCACGGATCGTTTCCATGCTGCCGTATTCACTATCCACTTTGCCTTTCACGCCGGGCGTAATCGCTTTAGAAATAACGTTTATTACACCGCCCATCGCATGGTTGCCGTAAAGGGCCGAACCGGCACCTCTGACAACTTCCACTCGATCCACGTCAATAGTGCCCAGTTGCGACCAATCCACCTGACTGTCGTAGGACACATTCATAGGCACATCGTCGATCAGTACCAAGGTGCGGCCATTGCCCGGCAGGCCTCGGGTATAGGTCTGGGCAATCCGATTGGGAGACGAGGCATCCATGCGGCTGGCATACACACCCGGCACGCCCTTGAGTAGTTGATCGACGGTTGTCGCGTTGGATTTTTCGATACGCTCCCTATCGATCACTGTCACCGTAGCCGATACATCGCGAATACTGCGTTCGGTTTTGGTTGCGGTAATCACCATTTCATCCAGCTCATCAGGCGCTTTTTCCACAGCGGCCAAATTCAACGGCATGATCAAAGGTAATACCACAGCAATGTTTTTGGTGGTGGCACGAGTAGGTAACATCGATAACCTCAAAGTCCTTTAAAGTTTACGGAAGGGTCGGGATTGAGCACAAAAGCTCCTGAACGGCGCGCAGGCACGCGCCGGAGTTTGTTAGTTCGTCATCGTGGGAAAAACGTTAGCTAGCGGCGGCTTTCAAACCGGTTCGACGGGCACGATTAGCTTTACGCTTTTTCAACCAATGGATCAGGCCGGTGACCATCATCACTAACGGCGCAAACCCCGCCACTAGTACCGCGATGCGCCCTGGAGTACCGAGAATCTCGCCGTTATGCAAAGGCAGTTGCAAATTGATAAAAGCGTTACCGGCGTTGAATTTTTTCGGGTCGCGCACCGCCAAAATCGCGCCGTCGTATTGATCGACCCAAAAGCTGGTAGAGCCTTTGCTGCGCAGTTCGTCGGACTGGCGAGCAGAGATCATGTAACTGCCGTTCTCACCGACCGGCAGGAAAATCCGTTGAATCTGAATCCCTGGATACGCGGCTTGAATATTGGCCTTAACTATCTCCGGTTGAATTACCGTGCCGCCATTTGCTGTTGATTTGATGCCGCGCGGCATGTCTTCGAGAGGTGAGAAAAAATTAACCGCCGGTTTAAACAACTGCGGCAGATTGAAATACACCCCGGAGAAGGCCACTGCCAACATGACTATAGCGGTATAGATACCGGTGGTTTTATGCAGATCGAAATTAAAGCGCGTGGAGCTGGCGTTACGTTTAATCAGAAAAGCCTGCTTGATTTTGCCGAGTTTCGGCCACCACAAATAAATGCCGGTAACCGTCAATACCAAGGTCAGCAAGGAGGTAATCCCCATGACCAGCTTACCGAAATCACCCGCCAAAAGGCTGAAATGCAGGCGCAAAATAAATGTCATCAAGGCATCGTTTCTATCCCGGTCGCCAAGCACCTGACCGGTGTACGGATTCACCATAACTTCGTGAAAGTGATGATTGTGGCCTTTGTGGCCCGGCATCGCCGCCGCTTGATAACGCACGATGAGCGCTTCGCTTGGGTCCTCCGGCATCTGTAGATGGGATGGTGGCTCTGGAATGGGCGAGACGCGGTTCGCGATTGCCACTAATTCCGCAATGGGTAACCAGCGTTCGCCAACGGCCACGCTCATCATGTCGGGATTGAGCCACTTATCCAAAGTATGCTCGTAAACCAGAAGGCTGCCGGTAACCCCGGCAATCACCAGTAGCGTACCCAACCACAAGGAAATATACAGATGCAATTTCAACAGACACTTGCGCAGAGTGATTTTCTTGAATGCGGTTTTGAAATTGCCTAGAAAGGACCCCGAAACTAATTTGTCGGACAATTTTTGTTCCGACACAAAAGGATAACTTGTGGACATTGCGACGCTCCCGAACCTTTTAACTGCGCTGAATAAATTAGTGCTGTCTACCCAGCACCCCATTCGGACCAAAGCGCAAGCTGGATGCTTGCTAAACTATCGAACCCAACGAGAGCAAAAACAAGACCATCAAAAAAATACATATAAAAAATAGGTCTTTATAAAATTTTTCAGCGCCAACAGCCATCCCTTACTATCGAAACTATGTTAATTAGCCGAGCGTCAGACGGGTATATAGTGGAAATCCACCAACACTTGCTTACCTTGAAGAACGCGAATATTTCTGTTGCGAGCCTGGGACTTTAAACCACCGGAAGGCAGCCCATTTAATCGCGGGAGATCAGGCACGAAACATGCTGAACATTGCTAATTTTCAGAAAATACTCCGCTCCATCCACACAGCATTGAATGTATAGAGAGAACCCAATGAACAACCTTGCAGACGCTGTCATTAGCTACCACAACCGCACCAAACACCAATTAAACGCCTACGCCAAAGGCCCGGAGTCTTTGGATTGGGACGACCAGCCCAATCCGTTTCGGCGTTTTAGCGGCTGTGAAGCGGTAAAACTGCCGCCACCAGGCACCGAACTAAGTTGTTTGTTCGCGGACTTGGATAAACCGGACCGGATAGCGCCGCAGCCGTTAAACCGGACCAATCTGGGCCTGTTATTGGAATTATCGTTCGGCTTGTCGGCCTGGAAGCAGTTTGGTCCGGACCGCTGGGCTTTGCGCTGCAATCCGTCCAGCGGCAATTTGCATCCCACCGAAGCTTATGTGCTTTGCACCGATCAGGAGTTGTTGCCACCTGGCGTCTATCACTACGTCAGTCACGATCATCATCTGGAGCGTCGCAGCCGGTTTACTGCGGAAACGGCGGGTAAAGAAGTCTATATTGGCCTTTCCTCAATTCATTGGCGGGAAGCCTGGAAATACGGGGAACGGGCCTTTCGCTACTGCCAACACGACATCGGTCATGCACTGGCCGCGCTGAGTTATGCCGCTGCCTGCCTGGGTTGGTCGATAGAATTGCTGAGCGAGACTGCCGATGCCGACATCGCCGCTTGGCTGGGATTGGACCGCAGCGACGATTTTGTCGCCACCGAGCACGAAACGCCGGATTTATTCTGCCGGCTGCATGCCAGCCAAACGGCGGGCGGCGAATTTTCCACCGTACATTTAGCAGCGCTTAGCCAAAGCGCCGAATGGTTCGGGAATGCCGAGCGCTTGAGCGGCAGGCATTTTTACCGTTGGCCAATCATAGATGAAGTCTCCGCCCAAGCCGTCAAACCGACGACAGTTGCCGAACGCTTAACCCTGCCGAACCTGGATTTACCGGCACCCAGCCACAATCTAACTGCCAGCGCGTTGATTCGCCAACGCCGTAGCGCGCAGCACTTTAACGGCAAATCACCGGAGCTACCCTTGGCCGATTTTCATAGAATGCTGGCCGCGTTGCAGCCCAATGCCAAACCGCCGTTTACTGCCTGGAATTGGCCGGCGCAAGTCAATATCGTCCTATTCGTGCATCGGGTAGCCGGCCTGGAACCGGGCTTATACGTGCTGCCGCGCACGGCGGATGCGGCGGCGGAATTAAAACCGCTTTGTTCCGCCGATTACGAATGGCAGGCCGTCGAGGCACCGTTCGAATTTTATCGGCTGACGGCTGGCAGCGTCAGGCAAGCCGCAAAAACCCTGTCCTGCCACCAACCCATCGCCAGCGACAGTGCGTTCAGTTTGGGGATGTTGGCGCGTTTTGCCGACAATGTGGACGCCGAAGCCTGGCGCTATCGGCGGCTGTTCTGGGAAAGCGGCCTACTGGGGCAGATTTTATACCTGGAAGCGGAAGCCGCCGGCGTGCGCGGTACCGGTATCGGCTGCTTCTTTGACGATGCCGTGCACGGTGTGTTGGGTTTAAAAGATAACGACTGGCAAAGCCTGTATCACTTTACCATCGGCGAACCGCTGGACGACAGCCGGCTGCAAACCTTTCCGGCGTATGCGCATTTGAGCGAGTCGGGTCGGTCGCCAGCGCCTGATTCACTTGAGGTTTGGTAGCCGTGTGGCAATCGTTGAAATATTTACGAAACAATCCCGCCAACAATGTTTAAAATCATGACTTTATCCCTGCACATATCTAAAGGCCAGCCATGAGTTTTAAATCCAGCTTGATCCGTTTTGTTATCAAATTAACACCCAACGCGCTGATCATTTGGGGCGCGAACATCATCATGAAAGGCATCGCGGAGTTGACCCAGTTCAACTTCGATCTCGATGCCCGCAAAGTGTATGTGCAGACCCGGCTTTACGGCGAGGAACATACCATAGAAGTGACTTTGGAGGATTTTGCGGTGTTCAACGACGGCGAGTCCTACCGTTTCATCATTCACCACGCCAGCTCCGACCGGCCTTGGCTGAACAACATCCTGGCCAAATTCACCGGCAAAGCCTGGAAAATTCCGACCCTGCCGCTATTTGCCGCGCAATTGGAACTGGTTGCCGAAGTCTTTAGCGCCAAGCCGGTGGTATTGGAGCAAATCGATTGATAAGTCCGCGTTAGTCGCTTACTTACCAATGCAAAAACTGGAGAAAATCTCGCCTAGTAGATCGTCGGAGGTAAATTCGCCGGTGATGGCAGACAAGCTGGTTTGCGCCTGACGCAATTCTTCCGCGACCAGTTCGTGCGCTTGATGCAGCAATTGCTCGGCGGCGCGGTCCACGGCTTGCGCGGCAAGTTGCAAGGCCTGGATGTGGCGGGTTCTGGCGACAAATACGTTATCCGCACTTTCCGTAAAACCCATGCTTTGTTTCAGGTGTTGGCGCAGCAAATCCAGACCAAGTTTATGTTTGATGGACAAATGGATTTCGGTGCTTTGCTGAGTTTCCATGACCCTGGGTTGACCGCCGATCAGATCGATTTTATTGAAAACTTTGGTGACCGCAATGTTGGCCGGCAGGCTGGCATCCAAGCTGGCGCTGTCCGGGTCGGTGCTGTCTATCAACAATAAAATCCGGTCGGCCTTGGCGATTTCCTGGCGAGCCCGGCGAATGCCTTCCTGTTCCACCGGATTGTCGCTATCGTGCAAGCCGGCGGTATCGATCACATGCAAGGGCATGCCGTCCAGCTGAATGCGTTCGCGCAGCACATCGCGGGTAGTGCCGGCAATGTCGGTGACAATCGCCGCGTCGTGACCGGCCAAGGCATTCAACAAGCTGGATTTGCCGGCGTTAGGTTTGCCGGCCAATACCACGGTCATGCCGTCGTGTAACAGCCGGCCTTGCTGGGCGGTTTTGCCAATGTCGGTAAGCTTGCCTTGCAAGCGTGCTATGCGCCCCGCCACCACACCGTCGCCCAGGAAGTCGATTTCTTCATCGACAAAATCGATGGCCGCTTCGATAAACACCCGCAGCTCGATCAGTTCGTCTATCAGTTCGTTGATTTGTTCGGAAAACACGCCCTGCATGGATTGCTGCGCAGAACGGACGGCTTGTTCGGTGCCGCTGCTGATCAGGTCGGCTATCGCTTCGGCTTGCGCCAGATCGATTTTGTTGTTTAGAAAAGCTCTTTGACTAAATTCGCCGGGGTTAGCCAAACGCGCGCCCAGTTCCAGCACCCGCCGCAACAGCATATCCAGCACCACACTGCCGCCATGGCCTTGCAGTTCGATAACCTGTTCACCGGTAAACGAAGCCGGCGCGGCAAAATACAGCAGCAAGCCGCTGTCGATTACTCGGCCATCGGCATCAAGGAAGTGAACAAATTGGGCGTAGCGGGGTTTGGGAAGAGTTTTGCCGGTGAGGCTTTGGGCGATGCCGGACGCGGATGGCCCGGAGATGCGAATGACGCCGACGCCGCCGTTACCGGGCGGCGTGGCAATGGCGGCTATGGTGTCGCCGCCCAGCATTAAGGTACTACGCTATGCTTGTGCGCATCCTCTTCAAGCACGTGTTTAGTGATATACCACTGCTGGATGATCGACAAGCTGTTGTTGCAGATCCAGTACAGTACCAAACCGGACGGGAAGAACAGGAAGAACACGGTGAACACGATAGGGAACATTTTCATCACCTGGGCTTGCAGCGGATCGATAGGCGCCGGATTCAAGCTTTGCTGAATTTTCATGGTGATACCGTACAAAATCGGCAGCAGATAGAACGGGTCTTGCGCCGACAAGTCCTGAATCCACAAGGCGAAATCGGCCTGACGCACTTCGACGGTCTCAATCAATACCCAGTACAAGGAGATGAATACCGGAATCTGCACCATAATCGGCAAGCAACCGCCCAAGGGATTGACCTTTTCTTTTTTGTACATCGCCATCATTTCGGTGTTGAATTTCTGGCGGTCCTCACCATAACGCTCTTGGAGTTCTTTCAGGCGCGGCTGAATCTTGCGCATTTTGGCCATCGACTGAAAGCTGGCTTTCGACAGTTTAAAGAACAAGGCCTTGATGACAAAGGTGACGCCCAGAATCGCCACGCCCCAATTTTCGACATAACCGTAGATTTGGTTAAGTAGCCAATAAATGCCTTTGGCAATCGGCGTCAACCAGCTGTAATCGACGGTGAGTTCCAGACCTGGCGCCAAAGCTTCCATGATTGGCTGAATTTTCGGACCTGCAAACAACTGACTGCTAAACACGGCTTCGCCATTGGCTGGAACCGTCAAATCGGGGGATAAGGAACCGACCTGGAAACGGGCATCCTTCAGATCGTTGGTGTAAAACTGGGCGTCCTGATCGGCTGGTGGAATCCAGGCCGCGGCAAAATAATGTTGGATCATGCCACTCCAACCGCCTTTGCTGTGCACATTTTCCTTGGCTTTGACGTCGTACTTGTCATCCGCCATATCTTCAAATTTGATTTTTTGGAATTTGTCTTTTTCAGTGTAAACCACGCCGCCGGAGAATGTCCGAATAAAGCTGTTGTTGCTTTTGTCGCTGTACTGGGTTCTCACCAGTTGGTTGTACTGCTTGCCGGACCAGTCCTGAGCGGAATGGTTGCTGACCTTTTGCTCCAGACCAACGGCATAATTGCCGCGTTTGAAGGTGTATGTTTTGGTGACAGTCAATCCCTGTGGATTAGTCCAGGTCAGGGGGATTCTCAGCTCGTCCTGACCGTCAAGCAACTGATATTCGGTTTTTTCGGCGGTGAACAGGCTTTTATGATCGGGAGCAGCCAAGGAATTGGCATTGGCAATCAGGCCGCTTTGGGCAAGGTACAGGCTATCGGGATTGCTGTCGAACAACCGAATCGGATTTAGGTTTTTCTCCGGAGGCGTCATGCCGATCAGGGCATAAGCTTTGTCGACTACGGTGTTGATTTTCTCGTGCGGATATTTCAACAAATCCAGATTGCGTAATGTGCCGCCCTGAGGATCAATTTCCAGCTCGAAAACATCGGTTTTGACTTTGATAACATTTTCAGCAGCTACTTGGGCGACAGTCGGCACCGCAGCAGCCCGGGCATCTCCCGCCGTTTGTCCGGGGGACACTGTTGCTGCATCACCAGCCAATACGGGTTTATCAGAAACCAGGGCCTGCGGCTTGGGGCCGTAATCGATCTGCCACGATTCCCACAGCATGTAGGAGATCATCAACATCGCCATGACCAGTACAAATCTTATGTTATCCATTGTTATTTACTCAATTTTTCCGGAACAGGATCAATGCCACCCTCATGAAACGGGTGGCATTTTAATAAGCGTCGAAGCGTGAGGTAAGAGCCTTTGAAAGCACCATGAATCTGGATTGCCTCTAAGCCATAACTTGAACAGCTGGGATAAAAACGACATCTGGGTCCCAGCAAAGGACTTATGAAGTATTTGTAAACCTTGATCAGGGTTATGAGCAGGAATCGCATCGATCTACCAGTTTATGCCAATGCCTTTCCAATGACTTCCTCAATATCGGCGAGGCTGCATTTGCTGCATCACCTCTTGCCAAAACAACAATATCAATGCCGACGATATGTTGACGCTGTAATCTAAAACTTTCCCTGACAGCCCTTTTTATGCGGTTCCTTGCGACTGCTTTTTTTATAGTTTTTTTTGCGATCGCCAAACCCAGCCGCGGATGCGGCAGGATATTGTTCGTCGCCAACACCGTAAAATATTTATCTGTGGACTTTACGGGATTGGTAAATACTTTTTTATACTCAGCGGGCGTCCCTAGCCGATACTGATCGGGAAAGCCGAAATCTTCCGCCGACAATTAAACCGTCAGCGATGCGCGGCCTTTAGCTCTGCGCGCATTGATCACTTTGCGACCGCCCACAGTAGCCATTCTGGCACGAAAGCCGTGAGTTCTAGCGCGTTTGATTTTGCTGGGTTGATAAGTTCTTTTCATGTGCTACTGCCTTTGGTGATAAAAACGGATAAAAAAGGCTGCGAATCATACGTGACAGGCTTGCCAGTGTCAATTTGACTTGTAAATTTCCAAAACAGTGCAAAATGGACTACTCTCTGGAACACTAACAATGCATTCAGCATTAATGAAGGAGACTTGTCATGCATAAATTACCGCTTAAATCGATTTTAGCAACCAGCCTGTTAGTCGCAGGTTGCGCCACCACCACCGGCTGGACTCCCACGGTGGACACCTATAACGATCCCAATGCGTTCCGCTTGAATCAGGATATGCAGGAATGCGAGCAACTGGCTTCGCAGTCGTCCAGCACCGTTAAAGACACTGCCACCGGCGCAGCAGTTGGCGGCTTGATAGGCGCTGCGGGCGGCGCGGCAATTGGCGCGGTAGTCGGCAACCCCGGCACCGGAGCAGCCATTGGCGCCGCGGCCGGCGGCATTGGCGGCGGTGCTCAACAAGGCATTCATTCCAACGACAGCTATAAAAACGCCTACCGCAACTGCCTCAGACAACGCGGCCACAACGTCGTCAATTAATCCGCATTAACCCGCCAATATTTTGGAGGCATTGTTTCCGTTTGTCGGTGTTGCGATCATCATTGTACTGGTATTCGATTACACCAATGGTTTTCATGATGCCTCCAATATAATCGCCAGCGTCATCGCCTCCCGCGCGATGACGCCGGTGCAGGCGGTTTTGGTGGTTGCTATCTTCGAATTCCTGGGACCATTACTAGGAGGTACCGCTGTCGCCAACACAATCGGCACATTGCTCGACCTATCCTTTCTTCCCAAAGCCGATGCGCTGTTAATCATGGTGTCAGGGCTTTTTGCCGCAGTGTTCTGGAATTTGTTCACCTGGTGGCGCGGCCTGCCGTCTTCTTCTTCACACGCCCTGACCGGTGGTTTAATCGGCGCCACTATCATCGGCGCGGGTAACGAGCACATCGTCTGGGGATTCAACGCCGTCTGTCACGGCCAAATTCTTGGCGTCAGCAAAGTCCTGCTGGCTTTGTTTCTTTCTCCTCCACTGGGTTTCATGATCGGCTTCATACTGCAGCGCCTGACCATATTTTTATTGCGCAGCGCATCGCCAAGCATTAATAATCAGTTACGCAGTACCCAGTGGTTGACGGCCGCAGCACTGGCCTTTTCTCACGGCGCCAACGACGCGCAAAAAAGCATGGGCGTGTTGACGCTGATCTTATTGCTCAGCGGCGAAATCGATAGCTTCCGGGTGCCAAGCTGGGTGATGCTGTTTTGCGCCAGCGCTATGACCGCCGGGGTGTTGACCGGCGGCTGGCGCATCGTTAGAACCTTGGGGTTTGCAATTTACAAGATCCGCCCCATCCACGCACTCAACGCGCAACTAAGCGCATGCGCCACCATCTTTGGCAGCTCTCTGTTAGGAGCTCCGGTATCCACGACGCATGTGGTGGCGTCGGCCATCATGGGGATAGGCGCATCCGACCGGCCACGGGCCGTACGCTGGGGCAAAGCACTCGAAATCTTGAGGACATGGCTGATCACCATTCCCGGCTCGGCAATGATCGCGGGCGTTTGTTTTCCGATATTCGCCCATTTTTTCAATCATTAGCCAATGCGATCCGCTATGCCGTCTCCAAAAACTTCGCTGGCCTCCCGCCTGTTTCAAAGAATTTTTCCGAAAACCGCCGATTTTTATCAGTTGCTGCACCAGCAATGCCAACAGGTTTGCGTCACAGTCGACAACCTAGTCAGATTCATGGACAGCGGATCGGTAGATGCCGGCAAAATACTGAAGGAAGACGAGCACGAAGCAGACAGAATCCGCATATACAACCTGCACGAGCTAAACAGCTCGTTTGCCACGCCGATAGATCGCGAGGACATCTACCGGGCCATCGCCTCCATGGATAGCATCGTCACCTATTGCAAAAGCACGTATAACGAGATGGAAGCCCTGGAACTGAACCCCGACAGCCATTCGCAAGCGATGGTCATCGAGTTGCAAGTGGGCATCAAAGCACTGGAGCGCGGCTTCGCCGTATTAGGCAAAGCCCCCGCCGAGGCCGAGCAACACGCCTTTGCCGCCCGCCACTCGGAGCGCCGCATCGAGAAGATGTACCGCAAGGCCATCGCCGATTTATTCCAAGGCGATGACTACTTGAATATGTTTAAACAACGCGAACTTTACCGGCATTTGTCCAATGCCGCCGACAAGGTTCATGCCACCGCGAATGTACTGGAAGACATCATCGTCAAACTGGGCTGAATAGTGCGGCAAGCCGTTTAAAATAGCCGGGTGCAGCCCGTTATTTTCAAGGGCAGAATGCGTCCGGCATCGCCCCCAAAAGCCCCAACATCCATGCTACAATCTGCCCCGGTTTAAATCCTGTTACTCAAAGAGGTTCACTTCGTGGCAAACATCACCAGCCGAAAATCCGCAATGACTCTTTTTTCATCACCAGCCTGCATAATGAGCCACTGCGCCAGGCTAGTTGTATACGAAAAAGGCGTGCCAGCGGAAGTTGAGTTTTTCGACCCGAATAACCCGCCGGAAGATCTGCTGGAACTGAACCCCAACGGTAATGCCCCGACTTTCGTGGAACGCGACTTAGTACTTTACGACGCCCGCATCATCATGGAATACCTGGATGAACGCTTCCCGCACCCCGCCTTGCATCAAATGGACCCGGTCTCCCGCGCCAACGCTCGGATGCTGATCAAACGCATCGATCAGGAGTGGTATCCGCTGCTGGATGACGTTCTGGTCAACGGCGACAAAAAAGCCGCCAAGGCTAAAAAACAACTCCGGGAAAGCTTACTGGCTGCCGCACCGGTATTCGAAGCGACACCGTATTTTATGAGCGACGAGTATTCCCTGATCGATTGTGCGATGGCGCCATTCTTGTGGCGACTTCCCAGCATCGGCATTGATATTGCCGGCCTAGGCAAAGGCATCACCGCCTACGCCAACCGACTTTTCTCCAGACGGGCTTTTCAAGAAAGCCTGAGCCGCGAAGAAAAAGACATGATGCAAACCCCAAGCAAATGACCCCACTTAAACCCTATCTGATTCGCTCCATCTACGAATGGATCGTCGACAACAGCCTGACCCCCCATCTTTTGGTCAACGCCGACTACCCCGGCGTAACGCTGCCGGGCGACTTCGTGGAAGATGGCCGAATCGTATTGAATATGCGCCCGGAAGCCATTCAAGGTTTGGTGCTCGGCAATGAAGAAATCCAATTCAACGCCCGGTTTGCCGGCAAACCCATGCGCATTATCGCGCCGTGCAAAGCGGTGTTGGCCATCTATGCCAAAGAAAATGGCAAAGGTATGATTTTCGACCCGGAAGAGAATGAGGACGAAACCCCGCCGACACCGACAGAGCCCAAACCTCCGCAAAAACCACAACTAAGAGTGGTCAAATAACAAACGCATGCCGAAAAGAATGCCTCTGCGCCGAGGCATTCCCTTAACCCGCCTAAACAAGCCAGTTAAAAAAAGCCCCCTCCAGTTGCCGACAATTGGCACTGAAATCCAGCCAAACACCTGTACACCGTAAAGACACCGACTAAACTGTGCGATAGAATGCCCAGTCACTTCAATCCGGGGGATAAACGATGTCGCACGATACTGCCAAGGTCTATAGCGAGACCGAAATCGCCGAACGTTTAGCACAGGAACTGCCGCACTGGTATTACGAAAACGGCTGGATCCGCCGCAAAATCAAGACCAGCGGCTGGAAAGCGACTTTAATGGTGGTCAACACCGTCGGCCACTTGGCGGAAAAAGCCTGGCACCACCCGGATTTAACTGTTTCCTATGCATTCGTGATCGTCAAGTTGGTCACGCATTCGGCAAAAGGCATCACCGATAAAGATTTTCTTTTAGCCCAAAAAATTGAGGAAGTGTTGATGTGGGATGCGGCAGAAACTTCCGCCGGCATCCTGGAAGGCACGCCCGACGATCCACGATTCAAATATATTAAAAAAGATTGAGGACTTTCCATGACTGAAATAACCGAGGTACCCAGCCCGTTTTGCGGCATTGGTACTGACGACCTGAGCATACAGGTGGACGGCACAACCTTGAAAGTGACCGCAAACGGTTGCTCGGTTAATACACCGGCATTCGAACAAGCCGTAGCGGACACCGTGCCGCGCATTGCCGGGCAGGCAGCGAGTTTGGAAGCGGCGACCACTAAAGCTGCGGAATTGCTACGAAACACCCATCAACCTGTGATCGGCGGCTGCGCCACCGACGTCTACGGCATGCGCGCATTGCTGGCTTTAGCCGACAAAAGCGGCGCGGTGGTCGATAACCTCAATTTTAATAACGCACGCCGCAATTTACTGGCTTTGCAGGACTCCGGCTGGATGAATACCACATTAGCCGAACTGAAAAACCGCTGCGATTTATTGCTGATAGTCGGCACCGATCTGGAAGCTTTTGCCCCGCGCTTTTTCGAGAAGTATTTGTGGAATGAGGAAGCCATGTTCCTCGACAACACGGCAAACCGGGAAATTATTTATCTGGGCAAAGCCCCCTCCGGAAACGCCTCGACATCGCCGTCCGGCCAAAAAGCCACCGTTCTAACTTGCGCGGACGCCGATTTACCAGAAGTGACAGCCGCATTGTCGGCCCTGGTTAAAGGCCACTTGTTACACGCACAAAGCGTCGCCGGCATCGCCATTAGCGAGCTACAGCTTATCGCCGACAAACTGAAGGCCGCACAGTATGGCGTCATTCTGTGGGGCGCGGCGGCATTGGCATTCGATCAAGCTGAGCTAACCGTGCAAACGCTGTGCAATATCGTTAAAGACCTTAACCAAGCCGGCACCCGCTGCTCCGGCTTTCCGCTGGGCGGCAAGGAAGGCGACCAAACCGCCAACCAAGTCTGCGGCTGGACTACCGGCTACCCTGCGCGCGTCAATTTTGCCCGTGGCTACCCCGAGTACGATCCTTATCTTTACGACAGCCAAACACTGCTAAGTAACGGCGAAGCCGATGCCTTGCTGTGGGTTCAGGCCTTTAACAGCAGTGCACTGCCGCCAAAAACCCACTTACCGACTATCGTCATCGCTCGCTCCGGCATGAAGTTTGAGAAAGAACCGGATGTGTTTATTCCCGTGGGCACGCCCGGCATCGACCACTCCGGCCACGCTTACCGCCTGGACAATGTGGTGGCGATCCGCCTGAAAAAATTGCGCGACTCCGGCCTGCCCAGTACCGCCGAAGTCCTGTCCGCTATCGAACAAGCCCTTTAGGACCAAACACATGTTGATAAAACTTACAGGTGGAACCGTTTACGATCCGGCCAGCGGCATCGACGGACAACAGCAAGACATTTACGTGCAGGACGGCCGCATTATCGATGCGCCTAAAGACGGCAGACCGGTTGACAAAGAATACGATTTGCGCGGCAAAGTGGTCATGTCGGGCGCCATCGACATGCACACCCACATCGGCGGCGGCAAAGGCAACATCGCCCGCACCCTATTGCCGGAAGACCATCGCCAGGACCCGGTGCACCGCACGCCGATTACCCGTTCCGGTAACGGTCACGCGATGCCCAGCACTTACGTAGCAGGCTACCGCTATGCGGAAATGGGCTACACAGCCTGCTTCGAACCTGCAGTACTGCCGATCAACGCTCGCCAAGCACATATGGAAATGGGCGACACACCGATAGTGGATAAAGGCGGCTATGTCATGCTGGGTAGCGACGACTTCCTATTACGCATGCTGACCGCCAACAAAGATCAAAAAGCCATCAATGATTACGTGGCCTGGACGCTGAACGCCGCCAAAGGCATCGGCATTAAGGTGGTCAACGCCGGCGGCATCAATGCGTTCAAATTCAACCAGCGCAAACTGGATTTGGACGAAAAGAACAGCCATTACGACGTCACGCCCCGTCAAATCTTGCAAACCTTAGCTAAAGCGGTGCAAGAACTCGGCATCACTCATCCTTTGCATGTGCATGGCTGCAATTTAGGCGTACCGGGCAATCTGGAAACCACCTTAAATACCATCGAAGGTATCGACGGCCTGCCGATGCACTTGACGCATATTCAGTTCCATAGCTACGGTAAAGAAGGCGATTTCAAATTCTCCTCCGGTGCCGCGCAGATCGCCGAGGCAATCAATAGCAATCCGAACATCACCGCCGACGTCGGCCAAATCCTGTTCGGCCAGACCGTGACCGCCTCCGGCGATAACATGCGCCAACACGCCAACCACCGTTTCGCCAGCCCGAATAAATGGGTGTGCATGGACATCGAATGCGACGCCGAGCTGCGGCGTGGTGCCGTTTAAATACAAGGACCAAAACTTCGTCAATGCCTTGCAGTGGGCCATCGGCCTGGAAATCTTCCTATTGGTCGAAGACCCTTGGCGAATCTTCCTGACCACCGACCACCCGAACGGTGCACCATTCACCAGCTATCCGCATTTGATCCGCCTGCTGATGGACCGCAGCTTCCGGAACGACATGCTGGCGACCATCCATCCAGAAGCGCAAAAAATGACCACGCTAGCCTCGATCGAGCGCGAATACACGCTAAACGAAATCGCCATCATGACCCGCGCCGGCGCAGCCCGCATCATCGGCCTAAAAGACCGCGGCGCTTTGAGTGCAGGCAACTTCGCAGACATTACTGTTTACACCGAAAACGCGGACCGTCAAACCATGTTCACCAAACCCGATTATGTGTTCAAGGACGGCGAACTGGTCGTTAAAGACGGCGAGGTCGTGAAAGTCACCTGGGGCACGACCCATATCGTCAAACCGGACTACGATCTATCCATCGAAAAAGACCTCAAACCTTATTTCGACAAATACCTGACCATGAAACTCGGCAACTTTAAAATCAGCGACGACGAAATTAGCGAAGACGGACGCGGCAGCTTGACGGCACATCCGTTGCGAGGTGCAGCATGATCATTAATGGCGTAACCATAGACAAAACTTTCGCCGAAGCCTTTCCGATGAAGGCGACGCGCGCCATCATCACCGCGCAAAACGAAAAATGGGCGATGATTTCCGCGCAAGCGATGACCGGCTTCGCGACCTCTGTAATTGCTTGCGGCTGCGAGGCGGGCATCGAACGAGTGTTGAGCCCGAACGAAACGCCCGACGGACGGCCCGGCGTCGCCATCATGATTTACGCGATGGGCGGCAAAGGTTTGGCCAAGCAATTGGAAACCCGTGCCGGGCAATGCGTATTGACCTCGCCAACCTCGGCACTATTTGCCGGCATCGAAGGCGGCAAGCCAATTCCCTTGGGCAAAAACCTGCGTTACTTCGGCGATGGCTTTCAAATTGCAAAAAAGATCGGCGGCAAGCGCTACTGGCGAGTGCCGGTAATGGACGGTGAGTTTCTGACCGAAGCGACGACCGGCATGGTGGACGCGGTCGGCGGCGGCAACTTCCTGGTGCTGGCAGAATCGCAACCACAAGCTTTGGCAGCCTGCGAGGCGGCGATTGAGGAAATGCGCAAAATTCCGAATGTGATTATGCCCTTCCCCGGCGGCGTGGTACGCTCCGGCTCCAAAGTTGGCTCAAAATACGCCTCATTGGGCGCATCAACAAACGATGCTTTTTGCCCGACTTTAAAAGGCGTAACCAAAACCGATTTGTCGCCGGAAATCGAATCGGTGATGGAGATCGTCATCGACGGCTTGAGCAAAGAAGACATCGACAAGGCCATGCGCGTGGGTATTCAAGCGGTTTGTGATCTGGGCGCGGCTAACGGCATCAAGCGTATCAGTGCCGGCAACTACGGCGGCAAATTGGGACCGTTCCACTTTCATTTGCAGGAGATCATGGCATGAGCGCGTTAACCTTTACCCTGAAACAGCCAACCGACCAGCGTATCGACATGTCGCCGCTGGTTTGTCAAAAGCTGCAAGGTTTGGACGTCGATGCGATTGCCGCCATCGAACTACAGAATGGCAAACGCCGGTTACGGGTTGATGAACTGTTCTACATCACCGGCATGAACACCCAAGAAATCATTATCGCCTATAGCAATAACAAGCTGGACTTCATTGGCAAGGAATTGGATGGCGGCAGCATTAGCGTACAAGGTGATGCCGGTGCATATCTGGGCATGCAAATGAAATCCGGCACGATCAACGTCAGTGGCGATGCAGGCCTGTATGCTGCATGTGAAATGAAAAACGGCTTAATTCAAATCGAAGGCGATGCCGGCGATTTTCTGGGTGGAGCCCTACCCGGTAACAAACAAGGCATGAAAGGCGGTACGGTGTTAGTGAAAGGTAATGTCGGCCAGCGTGCCGGCGACCATATGCGCCGAGGCCAGATTTTGATCGAAGGCAATGCCGGCGATTATTGCGGCTCGCGGATGCTGGCAGGCACTATCGCGGTGATGGGTAACACCGGCCGCTATCTGGGCTATGCGATGCGGCGCGGCACTTTGTTGCTATGGAATCAGCCGCAATTATCAGCGACTTTCAACGACTGCGGCTCACATACCCTGGCCTTCCTGCCTATATTGTTCGCCTCGTTCAAATCCTTCAACTCCCGTTTTGCCGACAGCGGCGCCGCATTTAACCGCGTACAACGCTACGGCGGCGACATGGCGGAAACCGGACGCGGCGAAGTGCTAGTCCGAATCTAACTCATGGCCGCGCAAACCCGTTACGGTTTGCGCGGCGCATCTCAAGTGAAACCGATACTCACCACCACAAATCACAACCGTAATGTCGCTGGCCTGAAATATGTTTACCCGGTCATCTCCCGCCGTGCGGGTGGTTTATCGATAGGTGTCAATTTCAACCCGAACAATGCCTGCAACTGGCGCTGTATTTACTGCCAAGTACCGCAGTTACAGCGCGGTAATGCGCCGGAAATGGATTTTGCCTTACTGGAGCAGGAACTGCGCTTCTTTTTAAATTACGTGCAACACGGCGATTTTTTTGAGCAATTTAACGTCGAAATCGATCACCGCGTTATCAAGGATATCGCCATTTCCGGCAACGGCGAACCGACCAGCTTGATAGATTTTGATAAAGCCGTGCATCTGATCGGCAAGATCGCCACGGAATCCGGCGTGTTTCCAGCCAGCAAATTTGTATTGATCAGCAATGGCAGTTTGATACACCAATCGACAGTACAAGCGGGCTTGGCGGAATTGAGCAGACACAACGGCGAATTATGGTTCAAACTGGATAGCGCGACCGAACAGGGCCGCAAGTTGATCAACAGCACAGGCCAAAGTCAGCAAAAGTTATTGGAACGTCTAGAAATTGCCACCAGACTTTGTCCAACCAAACTACAAACCTGCATGTTGCATTATCGGCAAGCGTGGTCTGATGGTGAGAAGCAGGCCTATTTAGGGCTTTTGCAGGAATTACGGTTTGGCCAGATTAAACTGCAAGAAATTATGCTTTACAGCGTGGCCAGGCAATCGTTCCAAATGGAAGCGGTCGAACTGGAAAGAATGAGTGTTGAAGAAATGAATGCGTTTGCCGCTGACATCAAAGCGCTGGGCTATGATGTCAGCGTTAGCCATTAAGCCTTCACGTCGAGAAGAGATCCGAGCGTTTTTTCATGAACCTTGATCATTTTGGCACCAGCCGAAGTTTCAAGCTCAGCTTCTTTTAAGCTCAACACCGGCTTGAACAAATCAGCTGAACCGACATCTTTTGAGCCGCCGACTTCCTGAGCTTGCACCGGCAAATTCGCGATGGTTTGCGCGGCGGTACTGGCTTTTTGCTGAGCATTACTGATCAGACTGGTTGCGCTATTCAGTACATTGCTAATCATGGTACACCTCCTGCAAATCGAGTTTGCATCATACCGCTCCGGTTATCGGCTTGCCAAGCGCGGAACTTTAACTTCTCTACAGTGTTTTGCATACCCAGTCACACTTACGTAACTATTTGTCTTTCTTGACTATTTTTACGTAGATATCTTTCAGAAATGGCAGGCCTTGGCTCTGAAATTTCGACCAGCCGTAAACACCGACTTGCTTCAGTAACTCAGCTAATTTTTTCGCCGCCGCCTCTCCGCCAACCTGCTTAAACTTAGCTTCTACTATTGCGCTCCACTGCACTCTGGGCTGACCGTCAGCGTCCAGAAACACCCTATCAAACAACCACATTTCCGCGACGGACACCGTCCACATAAACGCAAACGACACCGCCATACCGCCGCCCGCCACAATCACCAGCCAGGCGAACATTGGGTTCAGCTTCGTCAACCACCACGACAAAATATCCACCAGCAAAAACATATAGGGCATACCGATCGCAATACATTTGTACTTGATGGTACTGGTTTCCGAAAAACTGAAAATCAAGCCGACAAACATGAAAATAAAACTGATGCCGAACAAGTGAATATGTGAAACCCGCGTCAGCGAACTAAAAGTCGCGCCTTCATCTTCCTTGGTCAATTCCTTCAATACTTTAAAATCGCTCAAATCCGGAACCGGTGCGTCTTTGTTGTGACACATCACACACCGTTCCTGAATGATTTTTTCGATACCATCGTCGATAAAATCGTCCTTGTCGGCACCATCGCGTACCCATTGGATAATGGCGAACCGTTCCTGTTCGGATGCATTCTCCTTCATGGACCCGTTCAGCTTGGTTTCCAGCACGGTTCCCGAACGATTGCCGTAATAACTGTAAACAATGTCGTCTATCGACAGGCCAAACTTGCCGTCAGCCATACCATGAGTAAACAGAATTTGGATCAAAGCCATCAGATAGCCAACCGCCACGGTAGTCAAATAGCCGGTAAACAGCACTTTGACCGGGGTATCCATTTGTTTTAAAGAAGAAAATTCGCGTGCCATAGTCAGTTACGCCGGTTTGGAAGGGATGGCTGCATTATAGCTTGGTTATATTGTCCTCGACCGAAAAATCCATTTTGTAACAGGCATAAAAAAGGCCCTTGCAAGCAAGAGCCATTTTACCCGTAACCGTTAACGCTTATCTGGGCAGGACGTTCGCGGCAGTCAAACCTTTAGGACCGGACTCGATATCGAACTGAACCGACTGGCCTGGAGACAAGGTTTTAAAACCTTCGCCCTTAATTACGGAATGATGCACAAACACATCTTCCTTGCCTTCGGAAGGCTCGATAAATCCAAACCCCTTGGTGTTGTTGAACCACTTTACAGTGCCTGTTGCCATTTCTAAAACTCCTACAAAATAAAACTAATGGTTACGCAGACCGACAATATTGACAACCGGACCTGCTGACTAGCAAAGGCCATAATCCCTCAACATCTGTTATCTGAGCGCGAGCATTGTACTTTGAATCATTTATCAAGGCTACCAACGATGTCCATCTCAAGCCACCAATCAATAGCAATAATTTCACCCGAAAAATAGTGGAATTATCCACCAGCCCTCGCTTGAAAAGCGTTACGTAGCGCCCCATCTCTGCGGCAACACAATTTATATCCCAAATGAGGTACGCAGCATGCGAATGGATAAATTAACCAGTAAATTTCAACAGGCGCTCAGCGACGCGCAAAGCATGGCCTTGGGCAAGGACCACCAGTTCATCGAGCCGGTGCACGTGATGTTGGCGTTGATCGATCAGGAAGGCGGCAGTATCAAACCTTTACTGATGCAAGTTGGCATTCAAGTCAATGCACTACACAACGAGCTGAGCAAGGAGATTGATCGTCTGGCCAGCGTCTCCGGCGCCGGCGGCGATGTGCAGATTTCCAACGAATTGTCGCGGATGTTGAATCTGACCGACAAGCTGGCGCAGAAACGTAAAGATGCGTTCATCTCCAGCGAATTATTTTTGCTGGCAGCCCTGGAAGCCAGCGGCTCCTTACAAAAAATCCTCAAGCAAGCAGGCGTCACCGCTTCGGCCGTGGAAAAAGCCATCGAAAACATGCGCGGCGGCCAGAACGTCAACGATGCCAACGCCGAAGATCAACGCCAGGCCTTGAAAAAATACACCATCAACCTGACCGAACGTGCCGAACAAGGCAAGCTGGACCCGGTGATCGGTCGTGACGACGAAATCCGCCGCACCATCCAGGTCTTGCAACGCCGCACCAAAAACAACCCGGTATTGATCGGCGAACCCGGCGTCGGCAAAACTGCCATTGTCGAGGGTCTGGCGCAGCGCATCGTTAACGGCGAAGTGCCGGAAGGTATCAAAGGTAAGCAACTATTGTCGCTGGACATGGCGGCATTAATCGCCGGCGCCAAGTTTCGCGGCGAGTTTGAGGAGCGTCTGAAAGCCGTACTTAATGACGTTGCCAAACAAGAAGGCCAGATCATCCTGTTCATCGACGAGCTGCACACCATGGTCGGCGCCGGCAAGGCCGAAGGCGCGATGGACGCCGGCAACATGCTGAAACCGGCTCTGGCCCGCGGCGAACTGCATTGCGTCGGCGCGACGACACTGGACGAATATCGGCAGTACATCGAAAAAGACGCCGCTTTGGAACGCCGCTTTCAAAAAGTACTGGTCGACGAACCGAGCGTCGAAGACACCATCGCCATCTTGCGCGGTTTGAAAGAACGTTACGAAATTCATCATAGCGTCGACATTACCGACCCGGCCATCGTTGCCGCCGCCATGCTGTCGCACCGCTATATTTCTGATCGGCAATTGCCGGACAAAGCCATCGACTTGATCGACGAAGCCGCCAGCCGGATCCGGATGGAAATGGACTCCAAACCGGAGTCGATGGATAAACTCGATAGACGTTTGATCCAATTGAAAATCGAACGCGAGGCCATGAAAAACGAAAGCGACGCGGCCTCAAAAAAACGCCTGGAAATCCTGCAAGTGGAAATCGCCGACTTGGAAAAAGAATATTCCGATTTGGAAGAAATCTGGAAAGCCGAGAAAGCGGCATTGCAAGGCACTGCAACGATCAAGGAACGCCTGGAACATGCCCGCCTGGAACTGGAAGCGGCCCGCCGCAGCCAGGATTACGCGCGGATGTCCGAGCTGCAATACGGCGACATACCCAAACTGGAGAAAGAACTGGACTTGGCTTCGCAAGCAGAAATGCAGGAAACCACCCTGCTGCGCAGCAAGGTCACGGAAGAAGAAATCGCCGAAGTGGTTTCGAAATGGACCGGCATTCCGGTCTCGAAAATGATGGAAGGTGAGCGCGAAAAATTGCTGCGCATGGAAGAAGAACTGGGCAAACGGGTGATCGGCCAAACCGAGGCCTTGAAAGCCGTCAGCAACGCGATCCGCCGCTCCCGCGCCGGCCTGTCGGACCCGAACCGCCCCAACGGCTCGTTCCTATTCTTGGGGCCAACAGGAGTCGGCAAGACCGAGCTGTGCAAGGCTTTGGCGGAATTCATGTTCGATACCGAGGAAGCAATGGTGCGCATCGACATGTCGGAGTTCATGGAGAAACATTCCGTGGCCCGTTTGATCGGCGCACCTCCCGGCTATGTCGGTTATGAAGAAGGCGGCTATCTAACTGAGGCCGTGCGCCGGAAACCCTACTCGGTCATCCTGCTTGACGAAATCGAGAAAGCCCATAACGACGTCTTTAATGTATTGCTGCAAGTGCTTGACGACGGCCGCTTGACGGATGGACAGGGCCGCACCGTCGACTTTAAAAACACGGTGGTGGTAATGACGTCGAACCTGGGCTCCAGCGTGATCCAGGAACTGGCGGGCGAAGACAACTATATCGAAATGAAAGATGCGGTGATGGAGATTGTAGCTCAGCATTTCCGGCCGGAATTCATCAATCGGGTCGACGAAGCAGTGGTCTTCCATCCGCTCGGCCAGGGCCAAATCCGCGCCATCTGTAAAATTCAGATCGAATTGTTGCGCCGTCGCTTGCAGGAAAAAGACATTGGTCTGGAAGTCAGCGAAACCGCACTGGATTTACTCGGCGAAGCCGGTTTCGATCCGGTTTACGGCGCGCGGCCTTTGAAACGGGCGATACAACGGCAATTGGAAAATCCGCTGGCTAATGAGATTTTGTCAGGACGCTTCATCCCTGGGGACTCGATCAAAATCGATGTCGCAAATGACGGATTGACATTTAGCCAATAAAAACGGCTTGGAATAAGCTGCCGGATTAGCAGTTTTCTAACCCGGCAGTCACCTGTACCAACGGCCGTATCACCCGAAATTCAAATCAGATAGAATGGACGCCGGAAGTGCATGGTTTATCGCCGCAATCCGGGATAAGCGACTATTAACGGCTCGTCACTTAATATAGGTCTCGAATCGGTAAAAGCCAACTTCCCCGGTCGATCAACGGCGTGGTCAGGTATTTATCGCCACGCTCTTATTTGAACCGTCGGTTTTGCTTAAGACATTTCCGCATGGGAACGGATATTGTCGACACATTATCAATTTAAGGCATCCCGCCATCATACTTATTCAAGGTTAAAGGAAAATGCGTTTGTCACACACTATAGCAACTACCAGTTTATTATTGGCTGCCGCCATCTCTCCAGCCCATGCAGCCTTGGTAGGGCCGGCCAGCGACTACAATGTTTTCGTATTCGGCAACTTCATCAGCTCAAATTCCGATACAGAGGGCAACTTGGCTGCCGGCGGCAATATTACATTGGCCAACTATTCGGTGGCCTCGCAAATCAGTGGCAACGCAGCCCGTTTGGTCGTCAACGGCACGCTTACCGCCAACAACGGCGGTGTAGGCAACGGTCAGAACGGCAGCATCTATGCAGGCGGCACCCTGCTAAGCAGCTTTACCGCCAATGGCGGCGTCTTCGCGCAAACATTGGTGGATTTTTCCGGCGCGCAAACCCAATATCAAAATATCTCCAACGCCTGGAACGCTTTGACCGCCAACGGCAGTGTCGGTAACAATTACGGTACGCTGAATCTGACCGGCAACAATAGCGAACTCAACGTGTTTGACATAGACGGCGCCGAACTGACCGCCAGCAATACGATCAACATCAGCGCTCCCAGCAACTCCACCGTGTTGATCAATGTCAGCGGCACCGGCCAGATATTTCAAAACGGCCAAGTCAATCTTAACGGCATAGACGCCACACACGTCATCTACAATTTCTATGACGCAACGTCGCTAACGTTAGCGGGCAGCAAGAACCCTCAGGGCTCGATTCTAGCGCCCTGGGCCAACGTATTCGGCGGTTACGGGCAATTGAACGGCCAATTGGTTGCTCAGTCGTTTAACGGCAATATCGAATTCCATAACCAGTTGTTCGCCAGCAATATTGCCGCAGTGCCCGTACCAGCGGCGATTTGGTTGTTTGGCTCAGCCTTAGGTATTTTGGGAATCAACGGCCGAAAAAAACTCGCGCGTTAAGTCTCCGCGCGACTCCCTCTAGCTATTCTGAGGGAGTCGCGCCTTCCCGTTCTTGTTGAAAAATCGAGACATGCCCATCAATCGCTCAATCTGAGCGTACATAGCCGCTATTCCTTCGCCCCGGCTCGAAGCAGCATATTCGCAATTTCCCGATGACCCCGGGTTCTCGCAAACTGTAGCGCATTGGCTGTCGGCTTGGCGCCGTTCGCCAATAGCAGTTCCACCATTTCCGTCCGCCCTCTACCGGCCGCCAACCCCAAAGCGGCACTATCGCCAGCGTTGATATCCATTCCCGCATCCAGAAATAATCGCACCGCCGCCATATCGCCGGCTCCTGCGGAGGTCGCGAATTGCTGTGCCGTGTATTCAACACCCATTTGCTGCAAATCTTTCCGGGCTTGTACCAAGTCAACGGCGCATACAGAACCCACTTGAAGAACACTCAGCATCACGCCGATACGTAAGGCATCGCGCCGAACAATTTTGGATAATATTTTCTCGTTCATCGACAAGCTCCTGAGGCCGCAAACTCATATGAATTAAACGCGAACGAGGCTCAAAGACATGGCCTTTTTGCAGAGTTTGACAGCACTCGCTCAGACGTCCTCGCCTTGTTGCCATTAAATTTCGACGACCCGACCTTCCGCCGCCGATTGCAATGCGGCCACTATCGTTCTGCAATTGTCGCGGGCGTCGGCTAGGGACAACTGCGGCCCCTGACCACTCAACACGCAATTGCTGAAATGTTCAATCTCCAGACGGAAGTGATTGGAAGCCGGCAAGCGCTCTTCGGACTGGCGACCGTCCTCGGTCCACCAAGAAATCACCGGGACATCACCGGGCAATTGCCAAACCACATGACATTTGACACCCCCTTGGGTACCGATGATTTCGTATTCGCAGCGCCGAGCCCGTTCAAAGCTGAAATCGAAATGTGCGAATTTGCCTTCGCCGAAATCCAGCACGCCGCTAGTGGCGATGTCGGCGCCGCTTTCCACGTATTTGGACAACGCCGTTACCCGACAAGGGGATTGCTGAAAAAACATTCGCAGCGAATGAATTGCATAGCAGCCAATATCCCACATCGCTCCACCGCCGTGCGAAACATCGTCGGCTAAACGATACATCCGGGCCGGGCGCATCATGAACGAATAGCTGGCACGCACTGATCGAATCTCGCCTATCAGTCCGGAACCGATCAACTCCAATACTCGGGCATGTTGCGGATGGAAACGATACATAAAGCCTTCCATCACGGTCACCCCGTAACGGCGAGCCGCTGTTTCTATCGCATCGATATCGGCAACCGTCAGCGCCATCGGTTTTTCGCACAGCACATGCTTGCGATGCTCGATGGCACGTAAAGTCCATTCAGCGTGCTCATGATTCGCCATTGGCAAATAAATGGCTTGTATGTCATCGTCGTTGAGCAGAGAATCTAAATTGTCGTAACTCTGTATCTCAGGATGGCAGGGGGCATATTTAGCCAACGTTTGCGCCGCAGCCCCGGGACGGCGGCTGGCGATACCAATCAGTTCGGCATTGGATGCTTCGACTATTGCCGGCAATAAGCGCTCGTTGATGCGGGCCGCGCCGAGAATTCCCCAACGCAGTTTGGCTTGGTCTTGGTTATTCATGACAGTACCTTAGACTGATGAGCTGAAAGCTATCAGATTAGCAGCATGTCCACGCGCCGCAAGCAACTTATTCCAAATAAGTTGTTTGAAAGCTAACAACCTTTGATTATCGGAAAGATTAGAAACCAGGGCATCTGGTGTCTGCGCGAGATAAAACCGCCGCGCATAAAAAAGGCCCAAGCAACATCTGTTGCATAGGCCCTGTTGATCTATCGACTTTGCGTCGAGATCAAGCCATTGCGCGCAGTCTGTCGTTTAGTCTGCTTTTGCTGCGAGCGGCTTTATTTTTGTGGATCAGGCCTTTGTTAACGGCCGAATCAATTACAGGAACAGCGGTTTTAAACGCGGCTTGAGCTTGCTCTTTATCGCCTGCTCTAACAGCGGCGATCACTTTTTTAACGAAAGTGCGTAAGTTGCTGCGCTGTCCGGCATTGCGAATACGGCTTTTCTCAGCCTGACGCGCTCTTTTTCTAGCTTGTGGTGAATTAGCCATAGTCTATCAGTTCTTTTGAGTTAATCTGGAACCGCGTATTATCATTTTGGATGCTATGATTGTCAAATTTTTAGTGTTCCCAAACTCAATCTGAGGCCTGCAGTGAGCAAGCAGCTGTTTAAATCCACCGCAATCGTTAGCAGTATGACCATGATTTCGCGGATCATGGGTTTTGTAAGAGACATGCTATTTGCCAACATTTTTGGCGTTAACGCGGCAACCGATGCGTTTTTTGTGGCCTTCAGGATTCCGAACTTCCTGCGCCGCTTGTTCATGGAAGGCGCGTTCGCGCAGGCATTTGTGCCGGCACTGACCGATTATAACGAAAAAGGTAGCCGCGAGGCATTGCAGCAGTTTATAGACCGCACCGCCGGCACCTTGGCTGTCTTATTGGTGCTATTCACACTGGCAGGGGTAATTGCGGCCCCGCTGCTGATCCTGCTTTTTGCACCCGGCTTTCTGTGGGAAGGCGACCAGTACGAACTGGCTGTGCAGATGCTGCGCATCACCTTCCCGTATCTGTTCTTCGTTACGTTGGTTGCCTTCGCCGGTGCGATTTTGAACGCACGTGGCAAATTCGCCATTCCGGCACTGACTCCGGTATTTCTGAACATTTGCATGATAGGCGCTGCAATCTGGATTTCGCCGTTAATGGCCGAACCGATTATGGCTTTAGCGTGGGGCGTATTTGGCGCCGGCGTAGTGCAACTGTTATTTCAAATCCCTGCACTGATAAGGCTCGGCTTGCTACCCAGGCCGCGCTGGGGCTACCAAGACCCGGCTGTGCAACGCCTGCTCAAACAGATGCTCCCTGCCATTTTCGGCGTCTCCGTGGTGCAAGTCAATTTACTGTTCGGCACTCTGGTGGCCTCATTTTTAACTTCGGGCAGCGTTTCTTGGCTGTACTACTCCGATAGGCTGGTAGAGTTTCCGCTCGGGATTTTGGGAGTGGCACTGGCAACAGTCATTTTGCCGAGATTGTCCGAGAATCATGCCGCTGAAGATACCCTGGCCTTTTCCAAAGCGTTGGATTGGGGCTTGAAATTGGTGTTACTGATCGGCTTACCGGCCACCCTGGGTTTGACACTGCTGGCCGAGCCCTTGTTATCGACGTTGTTTCAATATAATGAATTCGGCAGCGACGATGTGCGGATGGCAGGCAAAAGCCTGATGGCTTATGCGCTAGGCTTACTGGCCTTTATGTTGATCAAGATCTTGGTTCCAGGCTTCACTTCCCGCCAGGATACACAAACGCCAATGCGTTTTGGTATGCATTCCATCGTCGCGAATATCATATTGAGTGTGCTGCTGGCATTTCCCTTCGCTCATCTTGGCATCGCCCTGGCAACTACCTTGTCTGCATACCTAAACGCGCTCCTGCTATTGTTGACGTTGTTAAAAACCCGAATTTACCAGCCTTGCGAGCAATGGCTAATATTCATACTGCGGGTTGTGGCGGCCAACACAGTGATGTCGGCGTTTTTATATTATTTTGTCGACGTGACGCTTTGGCTGGATTGGAGCGCATCACAACGAGGCCTGCACCTGGGGATAACAATCGGCTCGGCAATCTTGATTTATAGTTCGGCGCTGATACTGTTAGGTATCCGCCCCCGGCATATCGGCTTGCAAAAATCCGTAACGACTTGAGATTCTCTGCGACGCCACCATTGTCATGTAGAATGCATCGCGAAAAGCGGTTTCCGTAACAATTCAACAGACTAATCAGTAAGCTATGAAAACAAAAACAATCGGTTTTATTGGTGGCGGCAACATGGCGACCAGTCTAATCAGCGGCTTGATTGCCAGCGGCCATTCACCGCAGCAGATCTGGGTGTCGGATACCGCGCCCGCCACGTTGCAGGCTCACACCGATCAACTTCATGTCAATACTACCGCCAACAACGAGACAGTCATTAACGAAGTCGAAGTCGTGGTGCTGGCAGTTAAACCGCAAATATTGCGCGATGTTGCTTTGCAAATCGCTCCCAGCCTGAAACAAAAGAGTGTGCTGGTAGTATCGATTGCCGCCGGCATTTCCCAACAAAGCCTGTCTAAGTGGCTAGGTAGCGAGGTCGCTATCGTGCGCTGCATGCCAAACACACCGGCACTGGTGCAAACCGGTGCAACCGCATTGCACGCCAACGCCAATGTTGATGACGAACAAAAAGATCTGGCCGAAAATATTTTACGCGCTGTCGGTTTGGCCCTGTGGGTCAACGACGAAAACCAACTTGACGCGGTGACCGCCGTCTCCGGCAGCGGACCGGCCTATTTCTTCCTGCTGATGGAAGCGATGGAAAAAGCCGCCCTGGAATTGGGCCTGGACGAACGCTCGGCTAGACTACTGATTCAGCAAACCGCGCTGGGCGCCGCCAAAATTGCGCTGGAATCGGCCGAATCGCCCGCCCAATTGCGCGCCAGAGTTACCTCGCCGGGGGGCACCACTCAACAAGCCATAGAAACATTTATGCAAAACGGCTTTGTCGAACTGGTTGCCAAAGCCTTGCATGCCGCCAATGACCGTTCCATTGAAATGTCAAAACAACTAGGAGCCGACTAATGGGCAGCAATTACATGACCGACCCGATAGTGTTCCTAATCGATACGCTGTTTTCTTTGTATATTCTAGCGGTGGCATTACGCTTCTTGTTGCAATGGACCCAGGCCGATTTTTACAACCCGGTATCGCAATTTCTGGTGAAAATCACCCATCCGCCGCTAAGGATCATGCGCCGTTTCATCCCGTCTATCGGCCGCATCGATAGCTCTTCTCTGGTACTGGCCTTGTTGCTGCAAATAGTCGCCAACTTCTCGATACTGGCTGTTAAAGGCTTGTCCGTGAGTTTTGTGGCATTGACGTTATTGTCGTTTACCGACTTGCTGAAAATGCTGATCGATATTTTCGTTTACGCCATTTTTGCCGGCGCCATCCTCAGTTGGTTCGCCCCCGGCAGCTACGGTTCCGCCTCATCGATTTTGTACAGCTTGACTGATCCGCTGCTGAACGTGTGTCGCAAGGTTTTACCCGACCTGGGCGGGATAGATTTATCGCCGCTGGTGGCGCTGGTATTGTTGCAACTGGCAAAAATGATGATTTTGCCGCCCTTGCATCAATTGGTCAGCCTACTGGGCTAGGCCTCTAGCCAGTATTGCCATGCGACATTCCCCCTTCAAACGAACCTCATTTGTCGCTCTAGCCTTGCTATGTGCATTGGGTCAGCCGGCATATGCCAAAAAAATGTATCGTTGGGTGGATGAAAACGGTAACGTCTATTTCTCAGACCAAGTGCCGCCGGATCAGGTAAAGCACAAACGGGAAACATTAAGCGAGAAAGCCCGCGTGCTCGACGTGCTGGAAAAAGCCAAAACCGCCGAACAAATAGCCCAGCAAAAGCGGCTGGATGCGCTACGCAAGGAACAGGAAAAGATCATTGCCAGGCAAAACGCCAACGACAAAGTCCTGCTGAGCACTTTTCGTAACATTGATGATATGAATAAAGCCTTGATCAATAAAATGGCGTCCTTCGATGCCGGGCAAAAAGTGATCGAAGGTAATATCGAACGCACTCAGCAGCAATTGCAGCAACAACAGCAACAAGCCGCCAATCTTGAGCGCGGCGGCAGCAAGATACCGCCGAAATTACTGGCGGATATTGCCGCCAGCAAACAACAGATAGAAGCGGGCAAACAAGAGCTTTTGCGTCACCAACAAGATAGACAAAACAGCGAAAAAGAATTCAAAGCCGACATAGCCCGCTTTCAATTCCTCACCCAAGCCAACAACAACGACGGAAAACCGGTCAACGGCGATAGTTTAGCGGCCAGTAACGCTAGCAACGAGTTAGGCCTGTTTGTTTGCCAGGACGCCGGGCAATGCGAAAAGGCCTGGAAAGTCGCTGGCGAGTTTGTCGCGACTCACTCCACCACCGGCCAAGACGTGGAAAGCGAGAAACTGATCATGCGCGCAGCCCCGCAGAAAGACGACGATTTAAGCTTGTCGGTATCGCTACTGGAGCGTAACAACACTTTGCAGATATTTCTGGATATTCGCTGCCGCCAATCCAGCCTGGGCAACGAATTATGTTCAGGAGCAAAGGCACAAAGTATTCGCCAAGCCTTTGCACCATTCATTCAATCCAGCTTAGCGGCGCAACAATAAGGTACCGACGCCCTGATCGGTGAACAGCTCCAGCAACACCGCGTGCTCGACCCGCCCGTCGATGATATGCACACTGGTCACACCTCCCTTCAACGCATCAGTGCCGCAGCGGGTTTTCGGAATCATCCCCCCGGAAATCGTGCCATCGGCAATCAGATTATCAATATCGGTCAAGGTCAGGCCGGTCAGCAAATTGCCCTGTCTGTCCATAATGCCGGGGATGTTGGTCAACAGCATCAGCTTTTCAGCTTTTAACACTTCGGCAACCTTACCGGCCACCAAATCCGCATTGATATTGTAGGAATGTCCGTCCTTACCCACGCCAATCGGCGCGATCACCGGAATAAAATCGCTGTTACCCAACATTTCCACCACCGCCGGATCGATACTGCTGACTTCGCCGACATGGCCCAGATCAATGATTTCCGGAGCATCGTCCAGCGTCGCGCCGGCCTTGGTCATGTTGATTTTACGGGCATGAATGAAATTGCCGTCCTTACCGGTCAGACCTACCGCCTTGCCACCCTGCATATTGATCATATTCACGATCTCTTTGTTTACCAGACCGCCCAACACCATTTCCACCACATCCATGGTTTCGCTGTCGGTTACGCGCATGCCGTCGATAAACTCCGAGGTTTTACCCAGGCGTTTTAACAAGTCGCCGATTTGCGGCCCGCCGCCATGCACGACGATAGGATTAATACCTACCAGCTTCATCAACACGATGTCGCGGGCGAAGCTGTGTTTCAACGCATCATCGACCATCGCATTGCCGCCGAATTTAATCACAACGGTTTTGCCCTTGAATTTTTGAATATACGGCAAGGCTTCGATAAGAACGTGGGCAATCTGGTGCGCGGTTTTTTCTTTCATAATCACTAACAATTAAAAAGGTAGTTTGATATCGGGTTTGATTTGCAGCATCAGCTGCCTGAATTGAGCTTGAATACGTTGCATCGCATCCTGGCTATCCGCTTCAAAACGCACGGTTAGAACCGGTGTGGTATTAGAGGCTCTGACCAGGCCCCAGCCGTCGGCAAATTCGACGCGCATGCCGTCGATATTGATGATCTTGCCGTCCTTAAACTTGGCCTGGCTGAATAGCTGTTCCACGAAGCGGATGCCTTCGCCTTCTGCCATCGGCACATGCAGCTCCGGTGTATTGATACTATCCGGCAGTTCGGCAAATACGTCGCTACTGCTACGCATATCAGCAGACAGAATTTCAATCAGCCGCGCCGCCGCGTATAGGGCGTCGTCGAAACCAAACCAACGGTCGTTAAAGAAAATATGTCCACTCATCTCACCGGCCAGCGCCGCCGTGGTTTCCTTGAGTTTGGCTTTCATCAGCGAATGGCCGCTTTTCCACATCAACGGCCGACCGCCGCGTTTGACGATTTGATCGTGTAAATGCCGGGAGCATTTCACGTCGTAAATGATCTCCGCTCCCGGTTTATTGGCCAAGACATCGCGGGCATACAGCATCATTTGCCGATCCGGCCAAATAATTTTGCCGCCGGAATCGACCACGCCAATTCGGTCGCCGTCGCCGTCGAACGCTACGCCTATATCGGCCTCGTAATGCTTCACAGCCTTAATCAGATCGCCCAGATTTTCCGGCTTGCTGGGATCGGGATGATGATTGGGAAAATTGCCGTCAATCTCGCAATACAACTCGATCACTTCGCAACCCATCGTGCGCAACAGAATCGGTGCCAGTTGTCCGGCCGCACCGTTGCCGCAATCGACAGCCACTTTCATAGGCCTGACCAAATGCACATCGTCGGAAATCATGCCGATATATTCGTTGCTGAATAGACTATTCAGCTCGATGGAACCCGGCGTGCCTTCGCTGAAATCACCGGCCTCAATGCGTTTTTTTAATTGTTGAATCTTGTCGCCGGATAAAGTTTCACCGTTCAAAACCAGTTTCAGGCCGTTATAGTCAGCCGGATTGTGGCTACCGGTGATCATCACACCGCTACGGCCTTCGCTGTGCTGGGTGACAAAATACAGCAGCGGCGTCGGTACCAAGCCAATGTTTAATACATCGCAACCGGCTTCGGTAATGCCTTTTGCCAACGCATCCGCCAAGCCGGGGCTGGATAGCCGGCCGTCCCTGCCCATCACAATAGTCTTGATATTTAGCTGCCTGGCTTCGCTGCCCAAAGCCCGGCCAATATTGCGCACCGTTTCCGGCGTCAAGCCGCGCCCGACAATGCCGCGAATATCATAAGTACGGAAAATATCGGCAAAAGACTCGCCTGCCGTCGGCGCAACGTTTGGCATCGCCACGGGTGCCGATTTCTCGGCGGGAGCAACCGCACTCAGCGGCGCCTGCTCGGCCACGCTGATAGGCGCCGTGCCCAAGCTGACCGGCACACTGGCATAGTGTTCGGCGGTTTTAGGCGACTCTTCGATAAAATCAATATCGAACGACTCGTCGAAAAAATCGTACTCGCCCAATTCGTCAGGGACTTTACTCGGGCTTTTTTCTTGCTCCAGGATGCGTTTAAACTGCGCCAAAGTCGAAATAATCGGCCGCATTTCATCGAGTTGCACCGGATAGTGGCCAACTTGCTTGCCGGTCATCATGTCCTTGGCGGCCTTTAAAATACTGCTTTGGTCATGATGCAGATAATCGGCCAATTTGCGATAACCGATAAAAAACGCCAAGCAACCCAATAAAGCGGGGATCAAGATAATGCAGGAAAATAAAATGATGTCGTCGGTACTGGTGCCGCCACCTATGGAAAGCTCCAACGACCACCGGCTGTTAGTCAGCGGCATCACTTGCGGCTCCTCCGCCTTCAATTCCTGCATGCCGACACTAGCCAATACCGCCTGCTCTTGCTTAATCTCCACATAACCGTTGCCGACAGTAGTCTTGCTAATCAGCTGTTGCAATAAATCCGGCTTTAAACTAACCAAAATCACGCCGATTACCTGCTGGTTTTGACTGACCGCAGCCGTCATTGCCAAATGCCGATGCTCGCCTTCACCTTGCACGAAGGGCTTTTGCTTGGCGGTCAGCGTGGCGCGCACCATTTCCAAATCGGCAAAGCCCATATTCGGCACTTGGCTAAGATCCGGCTCGCTGACCGTCGCCGGCAACAAGCGCACACGTAGCGCTTGTGGAATCGTATTCTGTAGCCTGGCAGCGACATTATCCAAGGTCGCTGGATTGTGGCTATCGCTGGCAAGTGCCGCCACCACATCCGGCGCCTGCGCCAGACCGTCGATGACCCGCTGCAAGGTTTCGATCTGGCTGACGATGCTGACTGTCATGCCGCTGGCAATGGCCGTGGTACTGGTTTGCTGGGTTTCCCTGACCTGGGCCGCGGAAAACCAATAGGCGCCGCCACCGGCCAATAACACCATCAGCGCCGCGATGCCCGCTACTATGCTAAATATGCGTCCCATCCGTCGCGACTCCGCTTAGTGCCGGCCGCTGTGTCCAAAACCGCCGCTGCCGCGATGGCTTTCGTCGAAATCGGCGACGCACTCAAACTCGGCCTGCACCACCGGCACAAACACCATTTGCGCGATGCGTTCACCTATCTCGACGGTAAATGCGCTATTGCCACGATTCCAGCAGGAGATAAACACCTGCCCCTGGTAATCAGAATCGATCAAACCCACCAAATTACCCAGCACGATGCCGTGCTTGTGCCCCAGGCCCGAGCGCGGCAGCAATACCGCCGCCAAATGCGGATCGTCGATATGAATGGCTAGGCCGGTAGGTATCAGGGCCGTTTCGCCCGGCTGCAAGGTCAAGGCCTGATCCAGACAGGCGCGCAAATCCAGCCCCGCAGAGCCTTGGGTAGCGTAGGCGGGCAAAGCAATCTCCCGGCCCAGACGCGGATCAAGAATTTTTAACTGGATTTTTTTCATGGAATTTCTCGGCTATCAGTTTAAGCAGCTGCGCGGCTAAGGTATGTTTATCGGTCATCGGCAGGATTTGTTGACCTCCCGACCAAAATACTTGCAAGGCGTTGCGATCACTCTCGAAACCGCCTTCAACCTGCCCGACCCAATTCGCGGCGATCAGGTCCAGGTGTTTGCTTTGCAGCTTGTGTTTGGCGTAATTTTCCAGATCGTCGGTTTCCGCGGCGAATCCCACAACCAAGGGTTTTGGTTGCAGTTCAGCCACCGCGGCAATGATGTCCGGATTTTTTACCAAGGCTATATTGCTGGTGTCGCCAGCCTTTTTTATCTTGCTATCAGCCAGCTGTTGCGGCCGGTAATCCGCTACCGCCGCCGCACCAATGTAAATATCTGCAATCCGGCTATGCATCATCACTGCATCATACATTTGCAAGGCGGTTTCCACTGGAATAAGTTTGGCGCCGGCCGGCGCGGCTAAGTTGACCGGGCCACTCACCAGTGTCACTTTGGCGCCGGCTGATAGGGCTGCGGTCGCCAAGGCATAACCCATTTTGCCCGAACTGCGGTTAGTGATGTACCGCACCGGATCAAGCGGCTCTCGCGTCGGTCCGGCACTGATGACTAGGTTAATGCCCGACAGAAAACCGGGCTGCTCAGGCGCCAGCAGTTGCCGGCAAATCTCGGCCGGCTCGACCATGCGCCCCAAGCCTTGCTCGCCGCAGGCCTGCTCGCCAGCGGCCGGGCCGATACAATGCACACCATGGCTTTGCAGCCTGACAACGTTCTCTTGGGTTACCGGTTTACCCCACATTGCCTGGTTCATCGCCGGCGCGACCCATACTGGGCACTCGGCCGCAAGATACAAGGTAGATAGCAAATCATCCGCCAAACCATGCGCCATTTTCGCCAAGGTATCGGCGGTCGCCGGCGCAATCAGCAATAGATCTGCCCAGCGTGCCAAATGGATATGGCTCATGGCCTGTTCCTGCTCGACATCCAGCAAATCGCCATGTACGGCATGACCGCTCAAGGCCTGAAAGGTCAGCGGCGTAACAAACTGGCGGGCTGCTGCGGTCATCACTACGCGAACTTCATGGCCTTGCTTCCGCAACAAGCGCACCAGTTCTGCCGCTTTATAAGCCGCGATACCGCCGCAAACCCCCAACAAAATTCGCTTGTTAATGTCCATACCCCCAGAAGATCAGTTCTTGGAATTATGGCAAACTCGACCTTTGATGTATAGGAACAGCTCATTTTGCAAGCAATCCGCACCGCCACCGCTTAAATCTTAGATTTTACAGTTGCCTTGCTGAAAACCGGCCTACTGTATTGAACCTTTTTGCCGCCACATGGAATACACCGCGAAATAAGTTTCGCCGATTAACCAGGCAAACAGCACGATCTAATGAGATTGGTGCGGCTTATTCATAAAAACCCTGAGCCTTATCCATACACAGAATAAAAAGGTAAAACCATGAAAATTACGCGCACTCCCCTCATCGCCCTCAGTTTAAGCGGGGCGCTTGTGCTACCTACCGCGCAAGCTGCCAATATTTCCTTAAGCAATAACACCTGGACGACAAGCGGCGCAGCTGGGCTGATTTACGGGGACAATACGGTCAATAACTCACCGACTGGAAACGCTCAGTTCGGTTACCTGTCGACATCCGGCGGTGTTTATGGTGTTTCGTCTTTGGTTCTGAGGGATGAAGGACGCGGCACCGAGAACCAAACCAATGGCTCGAAAATTCAATCGAATGCTTTCAGTGCCAATGCGAATGACACGCTGACTTTGCAATTCAATTACATTTCAACCGATGGCCGTGGTTATGACGACTACGCCTGGGCGCGCTTGGTCAATGCGGCTACCCACAACACTGCCGCCTGGTTGTTTACAGCCCGCAGCACCAATTCTGCTAACGGTAATGTCGTGCCCGGTAACGTGTTGAATCGTCAGGTAGATAACAACTTACCGGATGAGCTCGATGCGGTATTGAATGACGGTAACACCATTGGCTTTGCTGCGGCCGGCACAAGCTGGATACCGTTGGGTGGCTCAAGCGGCATTTGCTGGGATAACGCCAACACCTGTGGCCCGACCGGCTGGATTAAGTCCGCTTACTCGTTCACCGCAACCGGATCGTATTTTCTTGAGTTTGGGGTGATCAACTGGGGCGACGAAGCGTTTGATACCGCCCTTGCTTTTGATTTTGGCGGACTACAGCAAGTGAATTTCAGCGGTGTCACAATAGTGCCGCCACCCGCGACGGTGCCTCTACCTGGCGGCTTCCTGCTGATGTCTTTGGGTATGGGCTTAGTCAGCGCAATTTCTCGTAGGAGCAAATTTGCCGGCCAATCCTGAAAATTCCGCGGCAAGTCATCTTGATAAGAAATCAGGGGATGATTTTGTCTGCTCTGTACTAATGAAAACCGCGAGCCAAACCAGGCTCCGCGCCGGCAGATCCGCCACAACCACATCAAAAACAACAGTTTAAATCGCCGTAAAATCAACCCTGTGATATATTCGCGCCAGACTTACCTGCCCATATGGGCAATATAGCCTCGGCAAAACAGGCGGTATAGTGCGGACAACCTTGAAGCAGTTCCGGTAAAGCTAACACCCTCAGCGGCCCCGGAACTATTTCAAGGTTTGCCAACATCCTGCGGGATGCAATGAAGCGCAATTGCACGGAAACTCGGCCATATGGGCGATCAAGCACTTGCAATGTATACGGTAGCTGGAAGCTTGGAGGATTGACGCTTCAATCCTTTTCCGGCCGGGTTTAGAAGAGCCTAGTCTCAGCAATACAGAACGAGAATTTTATGAACTTGAAACGCCAATCGCTACTTGCCCTGTGCTTGAGCCTCACCACCCAAATCGCTAATGCTCAGGACGTAGCGCCGGTTAATCTGGAACAAATCCGCAAGACCGCTGCCGATTTCGAACACGGCCGCACTGTCAAACAAGATTACCATCAAGCTTTTGATATGTACTGCAAGGCCGCACTGCAAGGCGATGCCGAATCGGCTTACAGCATCGGATTTATGTATTTCAACGGCCGCGGCGTAACCCGCAGCATTCCGCTGGCCAGCCACTGGTTTAAACAAGCGGCAGAACACGGCGATAGCCATGCCAAGCAAATGCTGACCCGTTTCGGCGATGTCGCACCCAGTGACGACCCAGCTTGCCAACCACCGACTCCGGAACCCGAAGTTAAACTGGTCGCTGACCCCAATCCTAACCGCGAACGGGTAGAAGCCTGGGTAAAAGAAATTGCCCCCATTTACAGCATCGACCCGCAACTGATCATGGCGGTGATTCAAGCCGAATCGGCTTTCAACCCCAGCGCACTGTCCGGTAAAAATGCCCAAGGCCTGATGCAACTCATTCCGGAAACCGCCGAGCGTTTTGGGGTAAAAGACAGCTGGAATCCGATCCAAAACATCAAAGGCGGCACCGCTTATCTACACTGGCTGCTAAGACATTTCGAAGGTAAAGTCGATTTGGTGCTGGCCGCTTATAACGCCGGCGAAGGTGCAGTAGAACGCTATCAGGGCATCCCGCCCTATCAGGAAACTCGCAATTACGTTAAGCAAATTCTGGCAGCGTATCAGAAGCCGACCCATCCGGTACCGCCGCAAGAATTGCAAAAAAACTTGGTTATCGAACAAAAAACCTAAGTTACCGCCCCCTCTCCAGCTATCCAAACCTGGGAATACGGTATTTCGTAAGATTGACGAAATACCGTCTGCACTTAGCCCCAATATCCCGCGTTATCCAGCCCCTCTTCCATCTTTTCATTCCTGCCAAACTCCTTCAACAACAGGCAGTTACCCAACAACAGCTTTAAAACCCGCGCGTCTGGCACATGAATTGATCCAGTTAAGCCAACAAACCTCGGTTAACGAGATTTCCGGCCACTCAATTCAAATGGGTTATTGTCATGAACGTTGATAATTCGATCTTCTCTAGCGCAGTGTTGACTGCCATCGATTCAGCCACTGACTTAATGGAGGCGCTGTGATGGATAACCGAATCAGACTCCAGCAACATAAATACACTGTTGTTTCACCCATCGTCGCCCAGTGCTGGCTTAACCAAGCACCGGTATGCGAAAGCGACAGCGAATGCTGTCAATTGAATCAATCCCGAGCCGAGCTTGCTGCATTGGAACGCGCCCTGGCGATTAGTCAGCAACAGCTGGCCGACGCCCGCCGACAAATCGAGTCGCTGAACGCCACTCGCAAAACCTTGGAACAGCAACTACTGGAAAGTAACGAGAATTACAGGCAAGCGCTGCATTGCGCACACCACGACGAATTAACCGGCTTACCCAATCGAGTTTTATTGCTGGATAGACTGCAACAAGCCATGGCCCAAGCGGATCGTCAGCAACGGCCGGTCGCACTGTTGTTTATCGATCTGGACGAATTCAAAAACATCAACGACGAACTCGGCCACGCGGCCGGCGACCAATTACTGAAAGAAGTGGCGGAACGCTTGTCGGCTTGTCTGCGCTGCGGCGACACCGCTTGCCGTTACGGCGGCGACGAGTTCTTGGTGTTGTTGGGTGAAGTCGATGCTGATCGCAGCGTGGCGGCGGTGATAGAAAAAATTCAGTCCCAGCTGGCCGAAACTTGCAGCATTAAGGGCAAGCCGGTTGCGATCAGTGCCAGCATAGGCGCGGCCATCTATCACCACGACGGCCAAAGCAGTCTCGACTTACTAAACCGGGCCGATAGCGCGATGTACCGTGCGAAAAAACTGAAGCTCGCCCAAACGATCAACTAACCACAGAACAACGGATTAGCGACGGCTGCTATGCGAGGTTTTATAGCGGCCAACGCTATCCAGAATTTCCTGCCGCGCATCTTCAATACCGCCCCAACCTTCCACGCAGACCCATTTGCCTTCCTCCAGGTCTTTGTAATGTTGGAAAAAATGGGTGATCTTAGCCAACTTGTCCGGTTGCAAATCCTTGTAATCGGTGACGTGATTGTAAAACGGCGTCAAGCGCGGCACAGGTACCGCCAACAGCTTGGGATCGGGGCCGGCTTCGTCTATCATTTTCAAAACACCTACCGGCCGGCAATTGATCACGCAGCCGCTTAGCAAAGGTGCCGGCGTGATGATCATCACGTCCACCGGATCGCCGTCTTCCGACAAAGTTTGCGGGATGTAGCCGTAATTGCAGGGATATTGCATGGCGGTGCCCATAAAGCGGTCCACTGTCAGGGCGCCGGTATGTTTATCCACCTCGTATTTGACAGGATCGCTGAATGCGGGAATCTCGACCACCACATTTATTTCAAACGGAATATTGCCACCCGCAGCAACTTGCATGAATGACATCGAATCCTCTTTGAGTACGCTGGAAACGCTGTCATTATAGCCGCCGTTATTCAGCTATCGGGATTAAATCAAGTGTTAGGCAGTCTGCAGAAAATGACCAGCACGTTGGCCGAGCCAGTGCAATACCGCTTGCCGGTCGGCGAGCAGGCAATCGAATTGAACCCGCTGTTGGGCAAAAAACTCACGCTACGTTACACCGGCCAAATCTTTTGCGTGCATTGCGCGAAAAAAACCAACAAAAGCTTTAATCAAGGCTATTGCTACCCCTGTTTTATCAAGCTGGCGCAGTGCGATATGTGCATCATGAAGCCGGAAACCTGCCACTACGCCGCCGGCACCTGCCGCGAACCGAGCTGGGGCGAGGAGTTTTGCTTTCAACCGCATATCGTTTATCTAGCCAACTCTTCCGGGATCAAGGTGGGCATCACCCGCCAATCGCAAACCCCAACCCGCTGGATTGATCAAGGCGCGGTGCAAGCCTTACCTATTTTCAAAGTCGCTTCCCGCCATCTGTCGGGTTTGATTGAGGTAACCTTGGCGCAACATGTCAGCGACAAAACCAGCTGGCAGCAAATGCTGAAAAACAACACTACACCGTTGGATTTGCCGACCATCCGCGACGGCTTGCTCACCGAATGCGCCGAGCAATTACAAACCATCGCCGCGCAATTTCCAGACAGTCCGCCGCAGCTGCTCAGCGATGCCGAACCGCTAACGCTGAACTACCCGGTGTTGCAGTACCCTAGCAAAGTGAAATCGTTTAATTTCGATAAAGAGCCCTTAGTGTCCGGCATTTTGGAAGGCATCAAAGGCCAGTATTTAATCTTCGACAACGGCGTAATCAATATCCGCAAATATTCGGGGTACGAAGTGGAGGTGGGGGTATAACTTTGATAAAGTGGACTCGTTTTGGGCTTGCAATAATTTGTGGTAATCGGCACCTGAAATGTGTTCCGCCAACATAAGGCCGGATAACCCGATTTGAAGTTTTCGGCTATAGCGTTTTAATCAATACACAACTTTACCTACAGGGAAAAAACATCATGAGGAAGTTATCAATTTTTGTATTTCTTATTTCTTTATTTAGTTTTAGTAGTATTTGTTCAGGAAGCACTTTTTCTTATTCTTTTTTCAAAAACGCCCCATCGATCTACGCGACAGACCATGATATAGAAAACTTAAATACACCATTTGCTGCAGTAACAATAACTGACGTATCTAGTAACTCTATTAACATAGATATCTCTCTGTCGAACCCAAATGGAATGTTTGAACAGTTGTATTTTGAGTTTTTGCCTGAAATTGCTTATATAAAAAGACAAGATTTTTCAGACCCAACAGAAGCTAATTTTTTCTTATCTAGAGTAAGTTATTTCGCTTCTGAAAATCCCTCATCATCTTGGTATTCTAGCATTACGCCATATTCTGGTGTTGCTTATAACATCAATCCTTGGAGTGCAAGCAACATTATTTTTGGAATGCAATATTCCTACGCACAATCCGTGCTTCCGTCGTTTATGCAAATAGCTTTGCGGAACTTGCCCGATACTGTATCGGCTGTTGATTTAATTCCAACTTACTTAACAGCAAAGGATGTGACCTGGGGAAGACTGGGAAATGGCCAGGGTCTTTTATTAGCATCGCCTGTTCCAATTCCATCAGCACTGTTTTTGTTTATTTCCGGCATAGCCGGTTTTCTGGCACTAAGAAAAAATTACCGGTAAGTCAATTAAGTCATTTTTATCCGCTCTTTGCAGAACATGGAAGAAACGAACTCGCACCGATTTGTGATCGCCCATCCGGATACTCGAGTTAAAAGCTGAATAGCCCAAAAAAGCTCAATCATTAAGGATTAAGGAACCTTCGCACTTATTCCGTCCCCTGCTCGATGACCTGCACCCTCTGCGTGATCCCGCACAACAAGGTGTAAGGAATGGTTTCCGCGTAACGGGCAATTTCTTCGACCGGCAAGCCGTCGCCCCACAACGTCACAGGATCGCCGGGTTGGGCATCCGGCAGTTCGTTGAGATCGACGGTGATCATATCCATGGATACCCGGCCGATTAACGGCACCCGTTGGCCGTTTACCAACACCGGCGCGCCGCTCTTGGTGTGGCGGTGGTAGCCGTCGCCGTAGCCGATGGAAATCACACCCAGCCGAGTCGCAGTTTTGCATTGCCAAGTACCGCTGTATCCCACTGTTTCGCCGGCGGCCACATCCTTGACCGCGATCAGCCGTGAATGCAAACTCATCACCGGCTGCAAACCAAAGTCCGCGCCGGTTTTACCGGCAAACGGCGAACAGCCATAGAGCATCAATCCCGGTCTCACCCAATCGCTACTGCGGTCCTGAGCGGTGCCGAAGCGGACATTCGGCCAGCCGATAATCCCTGCGGAATTAGCGATACTGCACGCACCGGGGTAGTCTTTGACCGCATCGTTGAACAAATCGATTTGCCGACGGGTTTTGTCGTCCAGTAAATCGTCGGCGTTGGCAAAATGGGTGATCAGATTGATCGGTCGCTCGACCCGTGCGCAGCCCAACAGTTGCTGGTAAGCGGCGTTGAAATCGGCGCCTTTAAAACCCAAGCGGTTCATGCCGGTATCCATTTTCAGCCAAACGGCAAGTTTGCCTTCGGCATCGGCGTGCTGTTGCAAAATGGCGATTTGCTGGGGAGTGTGGATCACCGCCGCCAATTGATACTTCAATAATTGCAACAACTCATCGACGCAGACAAAGCCCTGCAATACGGTGATGGCTTGTTTAAACCCGGCTTGCCGCAGCCTGACGCCCTCGTCCACCCTGGCGACGGCAAAGCCGTCCGCCAAGTCCAAAGCGGTGGCTACCCGCGCCATGCCGTGGCCGTAGCCGTTGGCCTTGATCACCGCCATGATTTTTTTGTCCGGCGCGTAACGCTTCACTTGCACTAAGTTATGGCGCACGGCTTCCAAATCCAGATGCACAAAAGCCGCAGGCGTCATTCGTAATCCTCGGGGCCGTTATAAACGCCGGCAAAGTTTTCGAAGCGGGTGTATTGGCCCAGGAAAGTCAACCGCACCGTCCCCAAGGGTCCGTTCCGTTGCTTGCCGATAATCACCTCGGCGATGCCTTTGTCCGGGCTGTCTTCGTGGTACACCTCGTCGCGATAGACAAAGATAATCAAATCGGCGTCCTGCTCGATCGCCCCCGACTCACGCAAATCCGACATCACCGGCCGCTTGTTGGGGCGTTGCTCCAGATTACGATTGAGCTGAGACAGTGCAATCACCGGTACATTGAGCTCTTTGGCCAGCGCCTTCAAGCCGCGGGAAATATCAGAAATCTGCTGCACCCGGTTATCGCCACTGGCAGGCGATTGCATCAACTGCAGGTAGTCGAGCACGATCAAACCCAATTGGCCGTGCTCCCTAGTCAAACGCCGGGCGCGCGAACGCACTTCGGTTGGCGTCAAAGCTGGCGTGTCGTCGATAAACATCTTGGTTTCCGCGAGCAGGTTAATCGCTGAGGTCAGGCGTGGCCAATCATCGTCGTCCAATTTGCCGGTACGGACTTTATGCTGGTCAATGCGGCCCAGCGACGACATCATCCGCATCGCCAAGGATTCGCCCGGCATCTCCATACTGAACACCGCCACCGGCATGCCGCTTTTCAGCGCCACGTTTTCGGCCATATTCATCGCAATCGTGGTTTTACCCATTGATGGCCGGCCGGCGACGATAATCAAATCGGCGGGTTGCAAACCGGAGGTTTTTTCGTCCAGATCGGTGAAACCGGTGCTGGCTCCGGTGATGTCGCCATCCAGTTCGTAGAGGGTTTCGATTTTATCCACAGCCTTGGCCAGCAGGGATTTGATCGAACTGAACCCGCCCTGCCCGCGTTGGCGCTGCTCGGCGATCTCGAAGACCTTGCGTTCGGCATTTTCGAGCAAATCGGCAGTTTCCCGGCCCTCGGTGGTAAATGCCGAATCGGAAATCTCGGTACCGACATGAATCAATTGCCGCAAAACCGAACGATCACGGACGATGTTGGCGTAGGCGACAATATTCGCGGCGCTGGGCGTATCGCGCGCCAGCGTACTTAAATAAGCCAAACCGCCCACATCCTGCAGTTCGCCGGTCGTTTCCAGCACCTCGGACAAAGTCACCACGTCGAACGGGTCCTGCTTTTCGGCCAATTGGGCGATGGCACGGAAAATCAATCGATGGTCGCGGCGATAAAAGTCGGTCTCGACCACCTTGTCTGCCACCGAATCCCAGGTTTGGTTATCCAGCATTAAACCGCCCAGCACCGACTGCTCGGCTTGAATGGAATGCGGCGGCACTTTTAGGGATTCGACGGCTTGATCGGGGGTGAAATAGTAGTCTTCGGACATGGCGGAGAAGGGTTGTCAACAATAGCCGCGAATTATACCCGGCTATACCCATAGCGGCAGCGCCGAGCGCTTTGCCGAATGCCGGTAAATCAAACAAATCAACCCTAAATGCCATCAAGCCACAGAATTAACTCACTAGTTATCGATTGCCTAATTACCTTATATTTCGTACCATAAATTTTGGCGTCTATCCTGGCTTTTATCGGCTTGTTGCCGGCCATGGCGCTTCGCTCCATCCTCTTTTCTTACAATAATTCTAACTATTCGCCTGCCCTACCCAGCTAACCGACACCATAAACGGGTTGCGGCATATTGTATTTCTTGACTCCCTAAAGGAGGATTCTATGAACGGAATTAAACGCAAAACCCTATCTGCCATCGCATGCCTGCTGGCTTTACTCGGCTTGTTCAGCCCTACAGCCCAAGCTGAAACCGGGAATGTGGTGTTATGGAACAAATTGGGTAGCAACACCGAAGTGATCAACAGCGAAGTCGGCCCCAGTGGCAGCATTCAGGGCAACCAATATGCCTACGAGCCGGCCAAATTCGGCAACGGCTACGTCCGAAAGGCCCTTTGGAATTGGATTGAGTTTCCCGCCCAAATCATGACCAGTTTGGCGCAAAAAGGTACGATCTCAATGTGGATCGTACCCAAGGTCACTCAACCTCAACCCTATAACTACGGTGTTTTCGGGTTGGTCGGACATCCTTATTCCTGGCGGGAAGAGAGTTTTTATCTATCCTGGGGAGACGGCGTTACCGGCCAAGGTATTTTTGGTGGCATCGCTTCCGCCGGCGTTATTACATCACTTGAACCTCAGCAATTTGTCGCCCAGATCGGAGCTCCGTTCCATGCGGCAATCGCTTGGAACGTAAACGGCATCGACGGTGGCAACGATACCATGAGAGTCTACCGGGACGGACAGTTGATCAACGCGACCTCGCAGCAATGGAATCCGTCCACTATCCCGGCAGTCGGCCTAGTGATCGGTGCGCAAGCGGAATCGGATGGTAACTCCTATGACAAGTACATCGTCGACAATATCGTGGCTTACGACTACGCCAAAACCGACTTTTCCGACCGCTTCATCGAAAACCCGGTGGATTGCGAGGCGGGCGGCCTGCCGGAACTATCCGCCGGCATCAGTAGTAAAACCGGGACCCAGAGCGGGCGCATCTGGACCATCACGCTAAGCAACAACAGCCGGTGTCCGGCGGAAAATGCCCAGATCGACACATTCAGTTTGACGCAGCTAAGCGGCAGCTCCTGCACACCAACGATCACCAACCCGGCCAGTTTCCCATTGGGTGTTGGCAATATCCAAGCGGGCGCAAAGGTAAGCGGCACTGCAACCATCAATTTTAACGGCTGCCCGAACGCCGCCCGCTTTAAAGCAACCATCACATTCAGCAGTAACAACGGTGAAGTAACCGGATCGAAAACGCTGACCAACCAATTCCGCTAGCCCTTATTAAGGAGATATTCTCATGATCAAACAACTTATCCTGTTAGCCAGTTTGCTGCTTATTCTTCCCAGCACCCAAGCAGCAACCTCGCTACAATTAGAGCCGACAAACGGCTTAATCGAAGGCGATGCGGGCGATACCGTGGGCTGGGGCTTCCTGCTCACCAACACGCAAAACTACCTCGTGGTGACAGGAGCGGAATTTCAGTCCTCTACCTCCCCAGGCGTATTCACGGACTTTATCAGCGCACCCGACAATTTCTTCGTTGTGGGACCGGGCTTTGGCGCCAGCACCGTCTGGGGACAGACATTCGATGCCGCCAGCCAAACCGGCGTAGGTAGTTTTAAAATTGCTGACAACGCCGCGCAGGGCACCGTCTTCGGCCAAATTGTACTGACTTACGATTTATTCACCCGCAGCCCGTTTAATTCCTTGTTCGATCCTGACACCGACACGCTATCCAACGGCAATGTATTAACGGCAAATGCCTCGATCAATATCACGACCGTGCCGTTACCTGCAGCCGCATGGCTGTTTGGCGCGGCATTGGCCGGTTTGGGATTTATCGGGCAACGCCGCATCTGAGAGAACTCAAAATAAACACCGCCTGCAAAATTGAGGCGGTGTTTTCGCAAAATATTCTCTGCCGCCTGTTCAAGCAAATGGGCGGGCAATTCGCGCTTTGTGATACCGCTTTCAGATCTGTGAGTTGTTCTTATTGCCCAACAGTCGACTCGGATGGGAGGTAATCCATACCGCACCTGAGCGATCCCGCTATCCAAGCACTCCACCCAAACCGTCCGCCATGACAAAATTGTCATGGCACGAACGGACAATTAAACGACGTTACATACCCGGATAAACTGCTCACCAGATGATTTGCCGCACACATCCTGTTCTGCGTCCAATCACCTCCGATAAATTTCTATTCATTACTTCCGGGTACTTGCCATGAAAACGCTATTTACTGCTTCCATCCTATTATCTTCGGCCCTATTCACTTCCTCCGCCTTTGCGTCAAATTGGTTTGAACACGAACATGAACACGACAATCAGCCAGAACACGGTAGCTGCGGCAATCAAGCACCTTGCGATTTAGAAAAACTGAGCCTGACGTTATCAGGCGGCAGCAACGGCACGCTAATTTCGAAAGCCGACAACATTAGCAGTAACGATAGCTACACCCTTAACTTCAACTATCAGCTGGACACCACCTTTATCAACAGCGCTCTGCTGAAAATATGGTTGCGTGACGACTCAACATCGGCCGACGACTCCATCATCTTAAATGGCCTGTTAAAAGACAAAAACGAATACGCTCGTATAACATCGATTAACGGCTCCAACGTTTCCACAAGCTGGACCGAAGTCGATGGCTACAAACAATATATCAGCTTGGATGTTAGCGATTTTCTTTCCAAAACCGGCTTCGCTTCATTGACGGCCGTATTGGGCGTGAAGGATTATGGTAGCAAAGATTATTTTTTCAAAGCGGCAGAGCTCTATGTTGAATATTGCCTCGACGACAATGGCGGAAGTGGTCCGATTACCGCGGTCCCGGTCCCGGGAGCAGCATGGCTGATGGGTTCCGGCTTACTCGGTTTGATAGGTTTTAATACCAGAAAACAACGTCAAGCGTAATCCGCAATTTAGCTCGCTGTCGCTAAAAGCCGGAGGCGTGAATATGCCTCCGGCTTTTGTGTTTTCGGCTTCGAGCGAATATTTTAAAAGGCCCAGGCCTGGATGTCGCGGACAAGCATAGCCCTTTGGCCGCCGGTTTAATCCATCGAGTAATTGCCTTGCGCCAATTCGTAATAAAAGTCCGCATTCTCGATCAACTTGGCAACCACCTCGCCATCCAAAACCCCTTCCGCCACGCGCTGCCTGAGGTGCTGGATAATGTCAGCCAGTAACATGCCCTCGCGATATGGGCGGGACTGGGCCAAAGCCTGAAAAATATCGGCCACACTGATAACCCTGCACTCCAACTCCAAAGACTTGCCGATGGTCTTGAACGGATATCCTTCGCCACGCAGATTTTCATGGTGCAAACCAGCCCATTGCGGAATTTTGGAGTCGGTAAACACCCGTTGCAAAATTCGGTAAGTATCATAACTATGGCGCTGCATGCAGGCACGTTCTTCGGCAGTTAAGCTGCCTGGTTTGTCTATGATGTCCTCGGAAACCCGCAATTTGCCAATGTCGTGCAACAAACCGGCAATTTCCACCTGCTCCAGATCGCAGCCGGTCACACCCAAATCCAATGCCAATTGTCTGGAGATTTGGGCAACCCGTTCAGAATGCTGCTCGGTGTACGGGCTTTTCGCATCCACCACTCGCGAAAACAGCCGCGCCATTTCCCGAAGCGAGGGATAAGTCAAGTCTACCGTCGGCAAATCACGCCCCAATTCGCGTAAATCCTCATCCAGATAATCCGGGTCCATCGCCAGCCAAAACGCCTGACTTTTCGCCAGTTCCGCAAATGCAGCCAACAGCTCGGGCGCAAACAGCGATCCCGAATAACTCAGTAAGCGCTCCACTATTTTGGGCGCAGCCACCAGAATTTGCTCGCTGGCCAAATACGGGGCTTGCAACACGTCAATCCGATCAGCCAGAAACAACAGATTGGCACGCAACTTTATCCGGGGCACCAGCGGCAATTCAACCAATTGCTCCCAGCGCGTGTGATGATAGCGGATTTCCTCCGCCAGATAGGCCAGCGGCGGGCAGGCTTGCAAGTATTCCGCACCGCGTAAACAATGCGCCTCCGCACCGTCCCACTCCAGAGATTCGGTCAAATGCCTATGCTCGCGAACCTTTGCCACCCCGCAATCGTGCAGCATACCGGCGTATAGAATGCTCAATCTATCGACAGCCGACCAATCGAGCTTACCGGCAATGTGCCAAGCCATCATCGCGACCCGCTTACCGTGCTTGACTTCGTCGATACCGACTAAATCCAGCGCACAACTCAGGGAGATAATGGAGCGGTGCAAATCGATATGTTGGCTATCCATGAGGCTGAACTCCAGATTGAAGGTGTTAGTACGATGCTATCGCACTTTGAAAGGATCGGCAAAGTATCGGAAACATTCCCACTCACTCACCAAGACCACAAGCAGCAACTGCGCTCATTATTAAATGCCGCGCGTGACAGCACCATGCCATCCTGCCAAATCTGTCGTAACATCTGCCCCGGCTGTCAGCAGCTCAGCTGAAAAAGCGCTACCAAATCACATTTAAATAATTGATTGGATTAATCTAAATTAAGTTGGCATCACTAATGCTTAGTTAGAGTGACGCACTATGCAACCCAATGGCTTGCACGCGAATCACTTATCTTTCAGCCACTGACAAAAAGGAATCGACATGAATGCTGTAATGCCGAAAATGCCCTTATCCGGATTAATCCTGATTTTAGCCTTCTTCACTCAAGCCGCCGAATCGGCAACAGTGATAGATAATTTTGCCACCCGTCAGTCCACTACAAACACCGTCAATGGCCCAGCTAATGTATCCGGATCTGATCTAAGCAATTTGCAACGAACCTTAAATTCCAGCTCTACCCCTGGCGGTACCACCAGAATTTTTGTAGAAGACGGCTTGTTAACGGTCGGTAACAGCAGCAATTCAACCGGCACCGCTAGTATCTTTTACAACTTCGCTGCGGTCGATTTCACTACTTTCGCTAACGCGATATTGCTGACGACAGAATCTAGCGACGCCAGTTACCAAATTCAAATGATCGCCAACGGTACTTCGCTGCTAAGTTTTCAGAACTTGGCCAGCGTTGCAATCGGTTCACCCAGCACTATTAGATTTGATTTCTCACAATTTTCGAATCCTGCGGCTTTCAAGAACCTAAACAGTCTGGAGCTGAAATTACGAGGCACCAATGCCGCCTGGGACGCTGACTTCAGCCAGTTATCAACGGTCCCGGAACCTTCCGTCACCGCTTTATTGATCATAGGCGCTTTGGGCATTGTCGGCGGCAAACGCCAAAAACTAGTAGCGGTTTAACGCCTGCCGTCAAAATCTTCTGATTTCCAAACTTCAATTCTGCTCACGGATAACTCATATGAATGCTAAACATTTTCACAAAAACCTCGCGCCTTTGCTTCTAAGCCTGGGCTTAGTGCTATCCGGCCAAAGCCAAGCAGGCATAATGACGATTGATAATTTCAGCCATGCTCAAACCGCATTCGACGACGGCAGTAGCGCAGGCTCTACCAGCGATACAGTGTCTGCTCTTACCGGCACGGACCTGAGTAATGCCTCGAGGACCTTTATCGCTCAAGCCTCGGGAACCGCCTCAGCCAACACCACGGAAATCGTTTCCGGCGGCAACCAGCTGATCATATCGAATGACGGCCGTTCGGCCGGTGGCGCTTCCATTCTGTGGAATTTCGATCCGCTCGATTTAACCGCTCATGGCAACGGCATCCTGCTGGAGGTGTTAGCAATCGATCTGGGTGTCAACGTGGAAATGGTAGCCAACGGCAGCTCAAGTTCCGGTATCAAAACGTTTACCAGCAACAATAATTACTTGGTAAGTTTCAGCGACTTTACTAATCCTGCGGTATTTGCCAGCCTGCATAGTTTTCGCTTGAACTTCACCGGCCCGACAAAATGGGATGGACAGTTCAGACTATTAACCACCACAACCCCAGTTCCTGTGCCGGCAGCCTTTGGCTTAATGGGTTCGGCATTATTGGGCTTCATCGCCTTGTCCCGCAAAAAATCGCTTTCCTGATTTTAAAAAATCTACAACGCTCACCTCCGCCACTAGCGCGGAGGCGATTTTTTAAGCACCATTCCGCTCGAAAATCACCACACAGCTTAGCCTTCTTTCTATCCGCATAGCCAGGAAAGCAGCGTATCAACATGGACCAATCCTGACCGACAAGGCACAATAGCCCGCTATTTCACCCCTTTCGTCGCTCATGCTTGCACTTCTGGTCCGTTTTTCCATTCGTTATTCCGGCATCGTCGTGGCCCTGGCGCTACTGCTGTTCGTTTACGGCGGTTACCGTCTGGCTAACGCCGGTCTGGATATTTTTCCGGAATTTTCGCCCAAACAAGTCATCATCCAGACCGAAGCCCCCGGCCTGGCTGCCGAGCAAGTGGAAGTGCTGGTGACTCAGCAAATCGAAAAAAGCGTTGGCGGCTTAATTGGGTTGCAAACCTTACGCTCGCAATCGATTCAAGGTCTCTCCATCGTCACCGCCACCTTCAACGAAACTAGCGACGTATACCGCAACCGGCAATTGATCAGCGAACGGCTGGACGGCCTTAGTCAGCAACTGCCGCCTGGCGTGGGCATGCCGATTGCCGTGCCCTTGTCTTCTTCGTCGGCAACAGTATTGACGATAGGGCTCAGTTCGGACAGCAAGACCTTGATGGAACTGCGCGGCTTGGTGGATTGGAGCTTGGTGCCACGCCTACTCGCGGTACCTGGCGTGGCCGATGTGAATGTATTCGGCGGCGACATTCAGCAACTACAGGTGCAGTTACAACCGGCAGCTTTACAGCGTTTCAATCTCTCAATAGACGACATTGTCAAAGCGGCAGCCGGCGCGGCGGAAATGAACGGCGCCGGTTTCATTGAAAACGCCAACCAACGCTTTACGCTGCAAATCAGCGGCCAGCCGGTCAATCCCGAGCAATTCAAACAACTGGTCGTCAAACGCCAGGACGGCATGAACGTGACCTTGGGCGATGTCGCGCAGATCGGTTATGGCGCCGAGCCGCCCATCGGCGCGGCGCAAATCATGGGTAAACCCGGCATCGTGATGATGGTGATCGGCCAGTACGGCGCCAATACCTTGTCGGTGTCGCGGCAGGTCGAGGCCGTGTTGGAAGAGTTTCAACCCATCTTCAAGCAACAGGCCGTGGATTTCTACTCGCATTTATTCCGGCCGGCCGATTACATCGAAACATCGGTGCATAACCTGTCCGGGCATTTACTGATCGGCGGTCTGTTCGTACTGGTAGTGCTATATGTGTTCTTGTTCAATCTGCGTAGCGCCTTCATTGCCGCTACCGCCATTCCATTGTCGTTGCTGACCGCTGCGCTGGTGCTGCTGGAATCTGGCGTCAATCTGAATATCATGGTGTTGGGCGGGCTGGCGATTGCGCTGGGCGAGGTAGTGGACGACGCCATCATCGACACCGAAAACATCTTTAGGCGCCTGCGCGAAAACCGCTTAAAAATTTTCCCGGATAGCGCTGAAACGGTGATTTATCAGGCTTCGCTGGAAGTTCGCAGTTCGGTGGTTTATGCCAGCTTCATCGTGGCTTTGGTGTTTGTGCCGCTGCTGACGCTGGACGGCGTCAGCGGTCGCTTGTTCGCGCCGCTGGGCGTGTCTTATATTCTGGCGATTTTGATGTCCTTGTTGGTGGCGCTAACGCTGACACCGGCTCTATGCCATTTAATGTTTCGCAACAAGCTGCCGGACGATAGCGATCCACCCGTGTTGCGCAGACTTAAACCAATGTATGCCCAACAATTACTCTGGGCTATCAAGCATTTCAAAACCGTGACGATGATAGGCGCGCTTGCCTGCCTAATCGGCATAGCCGCCTTTCTGCGATTGGATCATAAATTTCTACCGGAATTGCGCGAGGGCCATTTCATCGTCCACACCGCCAGCGTACCAGGTACTTCGCTGCAAGAATCCATCCGCGTCGGCAGCTTACTCACCGAGCAAATCATGGCAATCGACGGTGTGGAATCGGTCTCGCAATGGGCCGGCCGAGCCGAACGCGGCGCCGACACTTACGGCAGCCACTACAGCGAATACGAAGTACGCTTAAAACCATTATCCGGCCAAAAACAACAGCAGGTGCTGGACCACTTGCGCGATATTTTGGAAAAATTCCCCGGCATCAATTACGAAGCCAACACCTTTTTGACCGAACGGGTCGATGAAACTATTTCCGGCTACACCGCGCCGGTGGTGGTGAATATCTACGGCAACGATCTGGCCGAACTGGACCACAAGGCACAGCAACTCGCCGCACTGATCAACACCATCCCCGGCGCGGAAGACGTGCAATTGCGCTCACCGCCGGCCACTGCCCTGCTGCAAGTGGAACTGAATCTGGAGCAATTAAAATTTCGCGGCATCAGCCCGGCACAAGTGATGACCGCCATGCAAACCGCTTACGAAGGCCGCATCGTCGGTAAGCATCTGCAAGGCAACCGGATTTTCAATGTGGCGGTAGCATTGGCCCCGGAATGGCGCAGTCAGCCGGATTACCTGGCTCAGCTGCCCTTGAAAAACGCTGAAGGCCAGCGGGTGCTGCTCGGCGAGGTCGCCGAAATCCGCCACGGCGAAGGCCGCTATAACATCCTGCATCAAGGCGCACAGCGCATCCAGACCGTTACTTGCAAGGTGGAAGATCGGGACATGGACGCCTTTATGATCGAATTGAAACAGCGCGTGCAAAACGAGCTCAGCTGGCGCGACGGCAGCTACCCGGAATTCATCGGCGCGGCGCTGGAACAAGCAAAGGCTCGTGAAACGTTGATCATCCACGCCCTGCTGGCCGGCGCCGGCGTGCTGATTTTCGTGTTCATCGCCCTCGGCAGTTTGCGGCACATGCTGCTGACTTTGTTGAACCTGCCCTTTGCCCTATTGGGCGGCGTCGCCGCGGTAGTCATCACCGACGCCACGCTGTCGGTGGGTTCCTTCGTCGGCTTCATCACCTTGTTCGGCATCACCGTGCGCAACTGCATCATGCTGATCTCGCATTACCGGCATTTGATTGAGTTGGAAGGCCAAATCTGGTCAACGGAGACCTTGATTCGCGGCGCCCAGGAACGGCTGCCGGCCATCCTGATGACCGCGCTGGTCACCGCACTGGCCATGCTGCCGATTGCGATAGGCAGCGATAATCCGGGCCGGGAAATCATGGGGCCAATGGCGGCCATCATCATCGGCGGTCTAGCCTCGTCGACCATGCTGAACTTACTGCTGTTGCCGGCGATTTTGCAGCGTTATGGCCGGTTTGAGGTAGCGTTTGAGAAGCAGGTTTGACGACGGCAGACAGGGTGAGACGTGGTCTAGCCCTGTCTGATCGACTAGGGAACCAGCCGTGCCGGTTTAACGATGGTTGAAGCTACAACCGTTAGCGGCGCTTGCTTGGTCTAAGAGCCAGCAATCCAAGCAAACCGCTGCCAAATAACCAGGCGGCAGCCGGTACCGGCACTTGGCCGACGTCGCTCGGTTTATCGGATGCCGCGATCACAAAGTTATCCAGCGCCGCATAGCCGCCTTGTAACTCATCGATTTGCAATATCACGTTGCCGTTGGTGTTCCCTGTCGCGTCAAGCGCTATGATGTGGTTAGTCCAATCGAAAGTATTCTTCAGCGCCGTTGCCGTCCCGGTTACATCCGCGAAACTTAACAATGTCCCTCCAGTTACTCCGTTACCGCCGCCGGGATTATCAAAAAGCGAGAAACGAAACACTGGCGCAACGCCTCCCGAAGCGACAAAAGGGCCACCCCATCTATCCAAATCTATCGAGGACACATCCATCTGAAAATTCAGATATTTGTGTGTTCCAATATTAAAGGACAGACCTAGAAGATCGTTCTGAGCACTCGAAAGCATGCTGATAGCATAGTTTCCCGCCCGTGCTTGCGGGTCGAGAAACCCTGTTCCCCACGCCTGTGTGCCGCCAATTTGCAATGTTTCCACGGTAAAGGTTTGAGCAAACTGGAAACCGGCCGGCTGCCCACCATAAAGGGCGTTGATCGGATTATAAATATCGACATCACCGCTATCGTTCACAAATGCGCCGGCATTGGGATTTTCGAAGTCTTGGGTATAAAGCGTGGTTGCGGCATAACCGTCGGAATAGGGGGTACAAGCAAAAAACAACCCGGATATTAAAAATTTTTTCATTCTTCCTATTGCTTTCATAATTGCCTCGTTGAGTAAGGTTTACTGACAATGTGCTTCAATTTGATGAGTATTTCTGCCTTTTTGTAGAACTATCGACGCTTTTGCGTTGAAACGGAGACAGCGTAAATATTCTAACGCAAATGATCAACCGACATCGATCTCCAATTGTTTACCACACAGGTTAACTCGTAGACGACATGGTCGCAATTCAACCCTATCAATACGGCATATCATCCAGCGCTCGCCGCCGCAATCACCGCCTGCCCCAAAGCCAGCCCACCGTCGTTCATCGGATAGCGCTGCGGGGATAGCACGGTTTTCCCCTGTTGCCGCAATTGCTCGCTGACTGCTTCCAGCAACAAGCGGTTTTGAAACACGCCGCCACTGAGTACAACGCTATCCGCGCCCGCTTCTCCGCTCAATTGCATTAGCAACTCAACGGTCGCCGCGGCCAGGCTATGGTGGATACGGGCGGCAATGCGGGCCTTGTCGATGCAGATTTGCAGATCGGCCAACACCGCCCGCCAAAGGCCTGGCCAACTCAATATCGTCATCTCGCAGTTGCGCTCCATGGACCAAGCGTCCGCGTAAGCCTGTTCTTGGGCAAACACCGGCGTCGCCAACACTTCCATGGCAATCGCGGCTTGGCCTTCGATATGCACTTGCTCCGGGTGCAGGCCCAAAGCGGCGGCAAAGGCGTCGAACCATCGGCCGCAGGAACTGCTGAGCGGCGAGTTGAGTTTTTTCGCCAGCATCGTATCGAGCGTTGCCAAAGGCTTGCCGGCCAACAGCCGCATGATGTCCAAATCCAGGTAATCGCGCTGCAATGCCTGCCAATCAAAATAATGCCGCAGTTGTGCATAAGTATTCCGCCAGGGTTCGCGCATCGCCTGGGCACCACCGAGTAAGGCAATAGGCTGGAAATATCCAAGCCGCGTGTAACTCCGGTAATCGCCCAATAAAAATTCGCCACCCCATAATTCACCATCCTCACCCATGCCCAAACCATCGAAGATCGCCGCCAATACCGGCGGTGCGTTCAGATCAACACCATGTTCGGCCAGACAAGCCGCCAGATGGGCATGGTGATGCTGGACGCGGACTAATTCAATGGATTCAGTGGCAGCCAAAGTCTGGCCGTATTGGGTCGATAGATAGCCGGGATGCTGATCGACCGCAATCTTTACCGGCCGAAAGTCGTTAAGCTTTTTGTACAAATCGATGGTTTGCCGGTAATTCTGTTGCACGGCGGCGTTTTCCAGATCGCCGATATGCTGGCAGACCAGCGCTTGGCCGTTTTTCAGCAAACAAACACTGTTTTTCAACTCGGCGCCCAGTGCCAGAACCGGCGCGGCGGATTCGAAGCCCTTGGGCAATGTCAGCGCTTCCGGCGCGTAGCCGCGCCCCCGGCGCAGCATGCGCATGTTGCCATCCATCAAGCGCACTACTGAATCGTCCAGGCGATTGACGATGTCACGGTCGTACAACAACCAATAATCCGCGATGCCCGCTAATTTTTCCCGCGCCTCGGCGTTATCTGTACATTGCGGCTCGTCGGAAATATTGCCCGAAGTCAACACGATGGGCGCCTCCAACTCTTGCATCAGCAAGCTATGCAAGGGCGTGTACGGCAGCATGAAACCCAGTTTGTCGTCGTCCGGCGCGACGCCGCTCGCTAGATATTCGCCTTGCGCTGGTAACAGCACGATAGGCGCGGCGCGATCCTCCAAGGCTGACAGCTCCCGAGAATTGATCAGCGCATAACGGCTTACCATCGCTGCATCCCGCGCCATCAACGCAAACGGTTTGGCGTAACGACGCTTGCGGCGGCGCAGTTCGTCCACCGCATTGGCATTGCTTGCATCGCAAGCCAGATGAAAGCCGCCCAAACCTTTGATGGCGACGATATGGCCTTGACGAATCAGGTCCGCGGTTTGGTGGATGACATCGTTCATCACGCCTGCGTTCATGGTTCCCACGCGCCGCGTGGGAACCCCGTCTTGGACGCTCCGGCGTCCCGAACCGCGCGCCGGTTCCGGCTGCATTCCCACGCCGAGCGAGGGACCGATGGCTGCCTCCAACCAGAGCTGCGGCCCGCAAACCGGACAGCAATTGGCCTGGGCATGGAAACGGCGGTCGGCCGGGTCATCGTATTCGCGTTGGCATTCCGGGCACATCGCAAATGCCGCCATGCTGGTATGACAGCGGTCGTAAGGCACGCTGTGGACGATGGACAGGCGCGGCCCGCAGTGCGTGCAATTGGTGAACGGGTAGCGGTAGCGGCGGTTGCAGGGATCGGCTATGTCCGCCAAACAATCCGGGCAGGTGGCGGCGTCGGCGGCGATTGCTGTTTCGACGCGACCGGATTGGCTGGCGACGATACGAAATTCGCTGTCCGCCGCTCCCCCTGCTAAATCAGTGATTTCCAAGGCATCCAAACGCGCCAGCGGCGGTAGCTGGTTGGGAATGGCTGCGGCGAAGCGTTCAAGGTCGGCCGCATTGCCATAGACATGAATCATCACGCCTTCGGCGTCGTTCCACACCGATCCCGCCAAACCAAACTCGCGCGCCAGATGCCAAATCGCCGGCCGAAAGCCGACGCCCTGCACCACGCCGCGCGCGCGGATGGCCTTGCCGGGCATCAGCAGATGCGCGGCAATTGCTCGCCGACCGGCCAATCGACGATGCGCCGGCCGCCGAAAGCGGTGGTCATTTGCACGAAATGGTGCGGGTCGGCGATGACTTGGCCGATGATGGCCGCGTCGCGGCCCAAGGGATGATGGCGCATCGCCGCCAGCAAAGTCTCGGCGGCAGCGACGTCGCAAATGCACACCAGTTTGCCTTCGTTGGCGACATACAGCGGATCGAGGCCGAGGATTTCGCAGGCCGCCTGGACCTGAGCTTTGACCGGAATCGCCGCTTCGTCGATGACCATGCCGACGCCGGACTGGCCGGCCAGTTCGTTCAAGGCCGTCGCCAAGCCGCCACGGGTCGGGTCGCGCAAACAGCGGATCGCCGCCGACGCCGCGGCCACCATGTCGGCGACCAAACCGTGCAAGGCCGCCGAATCGGAGATGATGCTGGTTTCAAATTGCAGATTCTCCCGGCTGGCCATGATCGCCACGCCGTGGTCGCCGATGCTGCCGCTGAGCAAAATCGCGCAACCGGCCTCGGCGCGGTCGCTGGAAATATTCACCCCGTCCGGCACGATGCCGACGCCGGTGGTGGTAATGAACACCCCATCGCCCTTGCCGCGCTCCACCACCTTGGTGTCGCCGGTGACAATCGGCGTACCGGCGGCCTTGGCGGCAGCGGCCATGCTGATGACGATGCGTTCCAGGTCGGCCAACGGCAAGCCCTCTTCCAATATGAAGCCGGCGCTCAGATAAAGCGGTTTAGCGCCGGACATCGCCACGTCGTTGACCGTGCCGTGCACCGCCAGCGAACCGATGTCGCCGCCCGGAAAAAACAGCGGCGAAATCACATGGCCGTCGGTGCTGATCGCCAAGCGCCCGGCCGGCACATCGAACAAGGCCTGATCGTTCTGCCGACGCAGCAAGTCGTTATCGAAATGCTTGATGAACAGTTCGGTAATCAATTGCGCCATCGCCCTGCCGCCACCGCCGTGGGTAAGATCGACTTGGCCGGATTTTAGATTGAGTGTATGGGAGTAGGACATGGGTTTGAGTTATTGAAGAGCTGACGGATGGATTGGTTGGGGACAAGGGGCAAATTATGGTTCGCTAGTCGGAACTAGGAGTTCTAGTGCTTAATTGCACTAATTGGTGGCAATTTAAATCCTTTTATAATCATAATATTATGATTAACTTTTATATCGCTTATTTATGAAATTAAGCACTAGATCGTTTATTCAGTAGGGTAATCATACACAGCGCCATTTTCATAAAGAAAGAGATCAGAAAAATCGAAAAATTCTTTCCCTTTCTCGTCATATAGCCGTACCGTTCCTTCTGCCCGGTACCTGCCATTCTCAAACTCTTTAGGCTCAGAGTTGACTTCTGTTAACGGCCCCATTTGCCCGTAACGCAATGGCCACGCTAGATCTTGCTCCTCACTCGCCAGCTTGCCTCGATCTGTGTAACTTTTCTGCGACATACTCCAGTAAGGAATTGGATGCCCTAAATCTATCTTATAGATATAGATACCTACAAGCTCGGCACGCCTATATTTTTTACGGGCGGGAATATCGAAATATACCGCTCCATCGTTCCCCTTAAATACAACCATTTTTGTGACGCTTGGAAGAGCATCGCATGCTCCAAAGCACGTAAGACACCCTGAGAGCAGTCCGCTAAACGTAGTAAAGGCAACAATTAAGACTGTATGACGCAATAACCAACGGGCATTTCGTTGTAATTCCGTTTCTTTCGAATTATTCAAACTCATACCAAAACTCGCTGGGCCGTTGGATGTGCTGAGCGAAAGCGAAGCGCATCAATCGCGAACGATGCGCATCACGTTGTTCGGCACGTCGTACTATTTGGCTAATCCTTGCATCAAGCCATTCCCTGCCCAGGTTGCGGACGGGCAGCTCAAACCGGCTCGGCATGTAACTTAACGCCTAATGCCCGGATAACCTTCAATACCGTGTCGAAGCGCGGTTTTGCACCGGGGGCCAACGCCTTGTACAAACTTTCGCGGCCCAGGCCGGATTCCTTGGCGATCATGGCCATGCCTTTGGCTTTGGCGATATAGCCCAAGGCTCTGATCAGTTCGTCGCTATCGCCTTCTTCCAAAACTTGGTTCAGGTATTCGCTGATGGCTTCGTCACTGTCCAGCAGCGTGGTCATATCGAAAGGCAGTAGTTGTTCACTCATGTTTCAAACCTCTTTAGCCAGTTTAATCGCACGTTGAATATCGGACTGTTGCGTGGACTTATCGCCGCCGGCCAACAAAATAATCATCATGCCGTTACGTATTGTGTAATAAACGCGGTAACCCGCACCGAGATCGATGCGCATCTCGCAAACGCCTTCGCCCACCGCTTTGGTGTCGCCAAGATTGCCGGCCTGCGCCCGGTCAATGCGGCGGTAGATTGCAGTTTTGGCGCGCAGGTCTTTTAATGACGCCAGCCATTTTGCAAACGATTCCGTTTGCTGCACAAAATAATTCATGGGCCAATTGTATCCATTTAGATACGCGCATTCAACCGCAACTCAAGCACGTTTGAAACATACCCAAAAGCCCTTCCATGACCAATGGTGTACAGGCAGTAGATGCTGAGCGACATATAGTCCTGCTTTTTTGAGTATAAAAGATCGCTTGCTTAACCGCACGATTAAGCACACCATTGACATCCTAAATTAACTGCGGGGAATAGCCATGTCGCAAATTAGCGCCAACGACTTAAAAACCAAAGGTATCGCTGCTATCGAGGCGGCGCTGGCCGAGGCACCGGAAGCGGTGGTGTCGGTGCGCGGCAAGGAGCGTTTTGTAGTGATGGACATCGCCCACTACCACTATTTGCGCGAATGCGAACTGGATGCAGCGCTGGCGCAAACCCGCGCGGATTTGGCGGCCGGCCGCTTCACGCAGGAGTCTCCGGAAGCGCATTTGGCCCGGCTGGACACGCTGTAATGGCGTATGCCTTGGTTTTTACCGAGCAATACAACAAAAAGGCCGCACGCTTTATCAAACGTCATCCGGCACTCCGGCAACCGTATCTAAAAACTTTGCAGCTACTGGAAGCCAATCCGTTTCACCCGTCGCTCCGTTTGCATCCACTGCAAGGCAAGTTGGCTGGACTGCATTCGGTTTCCATCAATTTGTCTTACCGCATTACCCTGGAATTATTGATCGAAGACGGCCGCATCATTCCCATCAATATTGGCAATCACGACGCGGTTTATTAAGCAAGCAGTTTGTTTGGTAAACAGTCGGCAAAGACTTTCCTCCATACCCCGCGACACTGCTTATCCCCACTCCAAAACCCTTAAGCGATTGCCTGGAATTTCCGGCTATGGTAGAAAACCCATGCCGATGCCTAAAATCATCCGCACCAGCGGTTAGGACGCTTGTCCGGACCGTAGTCTAAAAATAATAATTAACACGAGGTAACGTTCATGAAAACAAATCTACTCGCTATATTGACACTGGCAGCTGTTGCCATCACGCCTTCACTGGCCAGCGCCGATGCGGCGGCTACTTGCAAAGGTTGCCATAACGGCTCGGTCGCACCGGCCGTGGATGCCTTGAAAGCTAAATTCAAAACCGCCGACGAGTTGGTTGCTGGCGCCAAAGCGTCGACAAACCCCATGATGAAACCGATGCAGGGCGACGAAGCGAAACTGAAAGCGGCGGCAGCAGAAATCTATAAATAAGCCGCATCACTTAGTCCGCTAAACACGGGCCACCCAAGCGGGCGTTAAATAGCGCCCGCTTTTCCTAACGTTGCCTCACCCGCCCGTAACTCCAATACGCCGCACAAGCCCCTTCCGACGACACCATACACGAGCCCATCGGGTTTTCCGGGGTGCAGACCGTGCCCAGCAATTTACAATCTTGCGGTTTTTTGGCTCCGCGCAGGATGGCCGGACACTCGCAGCCCTTGACGTCGCTAGCTTGGATAGCCGGCATACGGAAGCGCTGTTCGGCGTCGAACTCAGCATATTCGGCTTTTAGTTTCAACGCGCTATGGGGGATCAACCCCAAACCGCGCCATTCAAAGTGCGGCCGTAACTCGAATATCTCGGCCATCAAGGCTTGGGCTTTGACATTGCCGTCGCGGGTCACTGCCCGGCTGTATTCGTTTTCCACTGTATGCTGACCGGCATTGAGTTGGCGGATCAACATCAAGGCCGATTGCATCACGTCCAGCGGCTCGAAACCGGCGATGACGATGGGCTTGGCGTAATCCTGAGCAAAGGCTTCATAGGGTTTGCTGCCGATCACGCTGCTGACGTGCGACGGGCCGAGAAAGGCGTCGATTTGTACCGGCTCCGGCGCATCCAAAATGGCTTGCATCGCGGCCGGCGTCAGCACATGGTTACAAAACACTGAGAAATTAGTCAGTCCTTCGGCCTGTGCCTGTTTAATGGCAACGGCAGTCGGCGGCGTAGTGGTCTCAAAACCAATCGCAAAAAACACCACTTGCCGGTCCGGGTTATCCCGGGCGATTTTCAAGGCGTCTTGGGTGGAATAAACCATGCGAATATCGCCGCCGGCCGCCTTGGCTTTGAGCAGACTTTGTCTGCCGCCGCCCGGCACCCGCATCAGATCGGCATAAGTGCAGAGGATTACGTTGTGCTGTTCGACCAATTGAATCGCGTTGTCGATGCGTCCCGTTGGCAACACACACACCGGGCAACCGGGGCCGTGAATGAACTCGACATTGCTCGGCATTAAATCCTGCACGCCATAACGAAAAATCGCGTGGGTATGGCCGCCGCAAAACTCCATCAGCCGGTAATGGCGGTCCGGATTGACGGTTTGCGCAATGCTGTTAGCCAGTTGCTGGGCCAGATCGTGCTGACGGAATTCGTCGATGTATTTCATGAGGCGGTTAGACCGGCTTCCGCAAACAAGGCCAAAGTTTTCAGGGCCTCGTCCTCGTCGATTTTATTCAGCGCATAACCGACGTGGACCAGCACATAGTCGCCGACTTTCACATCATCGACCAAGGCCAGCGACACTTCCACTTTGACGTTGTCCACTGACGCCGTCGCCATCTGTGTTGAAAAATCAATGTCGGTAATTTGGGCAGGGAGGGCTAGGCACATAAGCTGATTGTTGATGTTGTAGATTAATTCGGCGCTTGCTTTCGCATCACTTTTTGCATGCGGGCTTCAGGTTGAGACCTTATTACCCAATTCTTTCCATCCAATAATCAGGTTTTCGATGTAAATGCGCTACTGCAATTACGATAACTTTGCCTTCATCAAGGCCGTACAAAACACCATACGGAAAACGTTTTATCAGGCAGCGTCTTATCTCATTGCCAATCAACGTATAGGATTTTGGATACGCGGTAATTCGCCTAATCGCAGCATCGAACTCGTATAAAAACTGTAGACCTAGATTATTTTGCTGTATTTCATACCATTCAAAGGCCTGATCGAGCTCGGCTTGCGCGGCTTCGAGAAATTCAACCTTCATTTATATTTCTGCATAACCGCTTCATAACTGACTGTTTTTAGCTTGCCATCTTTATAGCCTTGCCAACGTTTTTGCGCCTCGTCGCGCCAGACAGCATCGATTTCCGGATTCGGCGCATCCAGATCGGCAAGCAACATCTCTGCTAAACGCAATTTCTCCAATGGCATTAAGTGGCTGATTTGTTGGTAAATTTCTTGACTAGTCGGCATATCCTTTCCTCGAAAATGAAGGTAAACGGTCAGAAAAAATCTTACCGCATAGTGATTTAAGCATACTCAATCCGCTGCAAAGCCATCTCCGCCCTCAGCCAGGTCAGCCAGTTGTCCATGCCTTCGCCGGTCTTGGCCGATAGCGACAAGACCTTGATGCGCGGGTTAACTTGTTTCGCGTACTGGATACATTGCGCGCTGTCGAAATCCAGATACGGCAGCAAATCGGTTTTGTTCAGGATCATCAAATCGGCGGCATGGAACATATCCGGATATTTGATCGGCTTGTCTTCGCCTTCGGTGACCGACAGAATCACCACTTTATGCGCTTCACCCAAGTCAAAAGCCGATGGACAGACGAGATTGCCGACGTTTTCGATGAACAACAAACTGTGCTCGGGCAAATTCAAGCTTTCCAAGCCATGACCGACCCGGTGCGCGTCCAGATGACAGCCCTTACCGGTGTTGATTTGCAAGGCCGGTACGCCGGTGGTGCGAATGCGGTCGGCGTCGCGGGCAGTTTGTTGGTCGCCTTCGATCACCGCGATGCTCAACTCGTCTTTCAAACGCAGAATGGTTTCAGTCAACAGCGTGGTCTTGCCCGAGCCGGGACTGGACACCAAATTCAAAGCCAGCATGCCGCGTTCGCTGAAATAGCGGCGGTTTTCCTCGGCATAGCGATTGTTCTTGGCCAGAATATCCTGCTCGATCTGCACCATCCGCGCCTGGGTCAGACCCGGCGCATGTGAATGTTCTGCAGTATGTTCATGATGATGGTGATGACCATGCTCGTGACTGTGGTGGTGGTGATGAGCATGCTCGTGCTCATGTGATTCCTCGTGCGAGTGGATATGGCCCTCGCCGCAGCCGCATACGCCGCACATTACTCTACCTCCAGTTCTTTAATTCGCATTTGATCGCCATCGACGATCTGTAATTGATGACTGCCGCAGTGCGGACATTCGTCGTATAACTGCCGCACCAGCACCTCGCAGCTGCAGGGCATGCACCACGCCACACCCGGCACGTCGATAATTTCCAAGCGGGCCTGGTCGGCCAGGGAGCCTTGCATCACCACTTCAAAACTAAACTGCATCGCCTCCGGTTCCACACCCGACAAGGTGCCAATCTCCAGCCACACGGTTTTGACTTTAGCAAATTGCTGGGCCTTGGCCTGCTGTTCGATAATCTGTAACACGCTCTCGCAGAGCGACATTTCATGCATGATGGTTGCTCGGTAAATTCAGCCGTAGGGTACGCACCGCGTACCTGTCAAACTGTCGGATGGTACGCGGTGCGTACCCTACTGTTTCTGCAATGTCACCCGATAGGCCACGCAAGGGTCCACCGCATGAATTAACCACTCCGCCTTCCGCCGCAAATCATCGGCATCGGCCGCCTGCAAAGCCATTAAACCCTCTGCCAAGACACCGTCCGGATGAAAATTCCATTCGGTCGGCGCCACGATGCGGTAATCGTACACCCGGCCCTGGTGCAAGGCCAGGCGATGAATCAGTAATCCGCGCGCCGCCTGCACTTGCGCCAAACCAACGCCATCAGCACCATACGCTTGCGGCGAATCAAGCGAAGCCGCCAGTCTCTGCGGGATTGCAGCCACTTCCAGTAACACCGCCACAAATCGCGGCAACAAACCGTTGCCGTACCGGCTACACAAATCCGCGAGCAAGGGCGAGGTTTGCTGACGACTCAACGGCGTCGACTCAAAACAACAGCCCTGCCACTGCGGCGTCCGACAGAAAGCCAAAGGATTTGTGTTTTGCATCTGCCTGTTCAGTTCGGACGGATCCAATGCCGGCAAACCCGCCACCTTGTTATGCCCCAGCGCTGGCCAGTGCTGCCGATACGCGACATTCAACAGACCGGCAGCCAAAGCCGGATTAGCGTTCAGCCAAGCGCCCAATTGCGCTTCATCGTTGATTGCCAAAAATCCGTGCAAACCGCCAGCGAAAATCGCTTGATCGATCAGTCCAGTCAATTCAGCCAGCAAATCCTGTAAACGCACTTCGTCGATTTGCAAAACGCTATTCAGCCTAAAGCCCTCGCCGTTGCTGAACAGGCACGATTTAAACTGCCTATCCAACTTCAACAACCCGGCAACGGCGGCTTTGTCCGCCGTCCAGCCCAACAAAACCGGCCAATCCAATACTATGCGCCAGGCATGTTCGCGCACGGCTTCCAGTTGTAGCAAACACTGCCTGGCAACGTCGGCCTCCGGCTCGGCAGCCAATCCCAACGCGGCACGGCAAGCCAATAACGCGGCATAAGCCTGGGCAGTGCCGCACAAGGAAAACAGCAGCGGCACGGTGTCCAACACCTGCTCCGGTGTTTTGCCGACCAACACCCGCGCCGCTTCGGGCCGGGTCGAGCCTATCTTCACCGCTTCGACCTTGCCGGCACGATGTGTCAGCTCGATATGAATCTCGCCCGCCGGCGTCACTTAAGGCCTTACCAAATTGCCGCGTAACAAATCACGGCGGCTGATCGCGCGTGGCGCCGGGCCAGCCAACAAGGCTTGCAAAGCGCTTTCCGCAGCAACCACTGCCGCTGCTTGATCGGCAAACTGAAACATCGGCGAAAACAACGAACACTGCGCGTATCGCCCCAGTTCCGCTTCGTCGGCAACGGTAAACTCGAAACTGCCATAGGGAAACACCTGTGCAAACTTGCTGCCGGGCGCTTGCGTAAGCCAGGGGCTCTGCCCACCCGGCAACAGCAACAGATTCATAAACCACGGCGTGATCAATACCCCTGCCCAATCGGCGTTGTAGCGGTTAAACCCCAGGGCTCGCACCGCCAATACCGGATTCAGCACCGGCATATCACGCATCCGCGTGGTCAAAATTTGGTTAAACACCGCCTCCAAACATTGTTGAATCTGCTCGCCGTCCTGCCAGGCCATATTCAGTCGTCCAGCACCAAAAAACCTTGCTTAGGCGCGCCGCATTGCGGACAGCTCCAATGCTCCGGCAAGTCGGCAAAGGCCGTACCGGACGGCACTTGCCAAACGGCGTCGCCCTCGGCCGGGTCGTAGACATGCCAGCAAATCTTGCATTCGAGCTTGGCCTCGGGAGGCAAGCGCGAGGCATCGCCTCCATAAGCGCCGGAGAAGAAACCTTCGCTCACAAATACACCTGCAAAATTTCCTGTAAGCGCTGATGGCTGTCGGCAATGTCTTCCGCCGACGCACACGCCACATTCGGCACCTCGCTGACTTCCAGCGTATTCAGGATTAACGTATCCTGCGAATTAAAATATCGTACCCACCAAACGTTGCGGGTGGCGGTAGCGTCGATCCGGCAGTTGCCGTAACCGCGCGACAAAATCGTCACCGTACCTCTGCCCAAGCGTTGCTCCAAAAACGCCAAATCCTGCTCGGTTTGCGGCAGCAAACTCAGGTTGATGATGTGTGCTTCGGTGCCGGGTTGATACTCGGCAATCTTGGCATTCAATTCCGCCAGCAGCGGTGGCGCGTTCATCACGCCGTCAGGCAACGCGCTCATGTCGGTATCGACATGCTTGGCGGCGTCGACGAATGCAGTTTGCAAGATGGCTTGCGGGATGATGCCGACTTCCAATGTATCGGTGACGATTTGTTTTTGCCCGTCCAGGCGTTGCGAACGCCAGACGCCGGCCAGCACCGATTCCTGAATCCGCAGGGTTTGCGCACCCTTACACAGCATGCTGACCTCTCCTTCGCCGAGCAATTCGTCGACGAACTGGCGATTGGTTTGGTCCAGGGCTATCAAGTCTATGGTTTCGCTGGTTGCTGGATACTTTGCCAAATTCTGTTCGAGCTGCTGCAACGCGGTTTTGGCCTGCGCCAGATCGGCCGCATTCAAGTCCACCGAAATCGTCGGCATCCGGTAGGTCGTCATTTCTTCCGGCATCGCCAGATAGTCGAGTTCAACGCCGTCTTCCTCGGCGGGTTGGCTGCCTTGGCCGAAAATTGGAAGAGTTATTGAGGTCATATTTTGGCCATCGTTTCGAGTTGTCTGTTGAATTTACGGGTGTTTGTTTATTTGGTGTCGCTATCGCGGTTTATTTTGATGTCGGGTCTCGGCCCGACAGCCGAAATACTTTCTTTTGCATGGCCAAAAGAAAGTATTCAAAGAAAAGGCCACCCGGTATTCCGCCTTAATCCTGCGCTTCTCGCTTTTGGCGAGGGTTTTCGGAAGGGCCATCCCTGGCCCTCCGAAAACGAGCGGCATCCCTGCCGCTCCCCTGCGGGCTAATCTCGCCAAAAGCTGCGATGCTCGGGGCGGAATAACGGGATCAACCCCGTCTCAACTTTCTAAATTTGATAAAAATAGATGATTGCTGTCCTAACTTAGCTTAATTAATTTCATTTATCTCTCTTAAAAACTCATTCCAAGTTCGAAATTTATTCAAATATGCGGAGAGAGAAAATGTTGAATTTAACTTTATGTCGTTTGCCGATAGCCTTATTTTTCCTAATTCTGCCTTTATTCTGAAATATTCATTAATTAGCTCTTCTTTAGATATATCTGTTCGAAGATTGAGCTTATCTCCGATTGTATTTAGAAATTTATTCCAATTTCCATAACGTCTTTCGTAAACGGACGAAGAGTATTTTCCAAATTCATTCATGTCTTTTTGGGTGAGAGATGTTTTTTTTAATAATTTTTTTAACTTCAGATATTCCATTACTAATTCTTCGTCCGAAATGTTTCGTTTTTGGTATGGCTCTCCTGATTCTTTCAAAAACTCACTCCAGCTTCCCCAAATTCTTTTATAGGAACTCGGTGCAACGCTCCCATGTTTCGACATTTCTGCTGACGATGGGGTATGCCCCAAAAGTTGTTTAACCCTCTTAAATTCAACAATAAAACTATTTTTTGGGATATTGTTCTTTTTATTAACTTTACCTCCTACACTTTCAATTACTTTATTCCAGCTTCCAAAGGATCGTTCAAATGTCGACACAGAAAAGTTTGCATGCTTTGACATTTCACTTCTAGTAGGTACTTTTCCAAGTAATTTCTGCACTCTTCTAAACTCATCCAGTAAAACATCTTTCTTTATACTTTTTTCTTGGGTAACAGGTTCATCAATGCTTTTTAAGAATGAGTTCCAAGATCCCCATCGCCTTCGGTATACAGATGAAGAGTACAAGCCTAAAGACTCCATATCTTCAATCCGAACAGCAGTGCTAAGTTCTTTTTTTAATGAAAAATAGGCATCTATCAATTGATTGTTTGATATTTTAAACTTTGAAATTTCTTCATTACATAAAAAATTTATAAGCTCATTGAAGTTTAAAAAATTGTCATTTAAAAGAGCTTGGAGCTCTTTTCTTCCAAATAATATGCATTTACACTCCAACGCCTGTTTTTTGGCCGCGTTTGTAAATTCTTGATTTGATATAACCATACATGAATCAGCTTTGTAGATAGGCATTGAGGAAAAAACCTCTTGTACAGCTTTATTTCCTACAGGCCTATTATACCTTTTGGCCTGTATACAAAATTTCTTACCGTCTCTGCTTGCAATTAAATCAGCGCCAAAATCCCCTGATAACCGTGTTCTCTCGATAGAATCAAACCCTATTTTATGTAAAATCTTTTCAAGGAAAATCTCAAATTGCTCCCCTGTCAATTTATTTATTGCGTGCATGTCCATATTTTTAATTATATCAATTGATTAGTGAGGTCCGCAGACTGGTTAGAGCAACGCGAAACCCAGCGATATAGGCCCAAGCTGGATTTACACGATCATTCCAACCCAGCCTACCAAAAAACCTTTGATACACACAATAACCGTTGGAGTGAAGTATTCCCGTTATTCCGCCCCGAGCATCGCAGCTTTTGGTGAGATCAGACCCGCAGGGGAGCGGCAGGGATGCCGCTCGTTTTCGGAGGGGCTGGGAAGCCCCTTCCGAAAACCCTCGCCAAAAGCGAGAAGCACAGGAAATAGGCGGAATTCCGGGTGGCCTTTTCTTTGGATACTTTCTTTTGGCCACGCAAAAGAAAGTATTTCGGCCGTCGGGCCGAGACCCGACTTTAAAACACCCGTCGCGATAGCGACACAAAATCAATCAAAACCCCTGAAACAAAAAATCCAACGCTGCCCCAATCTCAAACCGCTGCGCTTCCAACGACATCATCGGTGATTTCAAAATCCGAGCCGGAACAGCTGCCAATTTCGGCGTTTCCAACACACACTCAAGACCATCGACCACCACAATCGGGCTCAAATTAGTGGGTAATTTGACTGCCGGAAAGCGATCAAGCCGGCGGAGCGGTACGACGACTCGGCTGTCCAAAGAATTTAAGACATCGCTTTGCACATCCAGTAGATACGGTACGTCGTCGGACGTTGTACTGCTATTGCGATAAACATCGAAACGCGCCATGTCAGAAAGACCGCCATTCGTCTAGCGGCAAACCGTCTTGCTCAATCGTTTGGTTGTAGGCTGCGATAAACTCGGCATGCTCTTGCTGCCAACGCCTTTCTCTTTCGCCGCGCACCAACTCGCGCAGGTATCGGTCGCAGGCCTGCGAAATATTGATATTCAATGCCTTGGCCTCTGCGAGCACATCGGCAGACAAGGTGATATTGGTGGCTTTCTTTGAGGCGCTGTTCGTGGCTGCCATGATGTTGTCTCCATGAGTAAGGCTTTATTATGCGCATTGTACTCCAACATAAAGACTGTTGGAGTATTGCGCAATAGTGACACCAAATTGTTAAAGAGCCGATGAGATTCCCCCTCACCCTAGCCCTTTCCCGCAGGGAGAGGGTTAACGACCTGTCTTTCTTCAAAACCTTTATTGATCCTGCTCACACAACATACAAGGGAATTAGACCGCTAAATTCTTTAAAGCCTTCGAACGCCGACAGCAAGCACCACCAAAAAAACAAACCTAAGCCTGCCCAACACCACAAACTTTCCCCAGATCAAACCCCGGCGGCTGCCCCGGTTCGGCGGCCAAAATCCGCGCAAACTCCTGCCCGTATTCCGCCCAATCCTTGATCCCGGTAATCACGCCTAAATACTCGCCGCCGCGCAAAAACACCAAGGACGGCCAACTGGTGAAGTGAAATCTGGCCTGCAATTCCCGCTCAATAGATTTATCGATTAGCGCGCCGTGCAAGCGCCCGGCAAAGGCTTTTAACAACTCCGGCAAAATCACTGCCACATCGTGGCTTTCGGGAAACATCACGGGATCGTTGGCAAAGAACAGTACGACGGTGTCATGACCGTGTACGAACAAATCATAACCGTCGGCATCCAGCAGCGGCAGGCCGTGGCGGGTTTGCAGTTGTTCCAACAAGGGCGTGCTCATGTTCTTAAAAACTCCGGCAGTTCGGGTTCGCGATCTACCAAATCGGCAAACAAATGATCGAAGTTGGTTTCGCCTTGCATCGCCAAGCGCATGGCTTCTAAGGCATCGGCGATTTGCGCGGCGCGCTCTGCGGAAATAACTTCCCGTGCCGCATCCAGAAACACCAGCAACCAAGTGCCGGCGACTTGTTCGCCCACCAACATCATGTCGATCAGCGTGGCTTGACCGCGATACGCACACAGCGCGGAATCGCCGCGCGGCTCGATGACTTGCATGGGGATGCCGATGCACATCAGTATTTGCCCCGGTAATCGACATCGACTTGCAGACTGGGCAGGTCGGAAGCGGGAGGCGGTTTCACCTCGAATGCAGCGGATAATACGATGCGCTCATCACCCAAGCGGCAGGCTTGTTCGGGAGAAGGGCGTTCTTGCTCGTAGCGTTGGATATTCAAGATCGGATCGGCCAATACTTGCAGCGTGTCCACGCACTCAGCAACGACGCCGAAGGTTTGCAGATAAGACAGAGCCATTTCAATAGCCGGTTGAATTTGCGCTTTGACGGCGGGTCGTAGGCTGCCGCCGTAGTCTTCCAACTCTTCCGGCTGCACGCCAATCAGCAGTAAATGCTGGGGATATTGACCAAGCATTTGCGCCAGCGCCAAGACTTCCTGAAAACCGGTTTGATGCAGGCTCATTTTCTTGGCGCCGAGAAAATTCGGCACCTCGTCGTTTTCGACCCGCTTCATCGTTGCCGGCGGCAGGCCGTAATCGACCGCGTCGAATACCACCAATACATCCGCCGCCTGCACATGTTCGATCAGATACACGCCCTGCGTACCGCCATCCACCACTTGCACGTTATCCGGGAAACGATAGTGCTTTTGCAGATGCTCAATCACCCGCACGCCAAAGCCTTCGTCGGCCCATAATAGGTTGCCGATGCCGAGTAGCAGGATTTTTGGTAGCTCAATCATGCATTAAAACCACAGTAGTCATACCCGCCGGGAAGCGGGTATCCAGTGCCACGGATGGCAAGCTTCGAAACATCCCTGTAGTCTGGATTTCGGCAATCCCTGCCGGAATGACGGTTTTTTTGAGGAGTATTCATACTCAATGCGCATCATCGACCGGCTTGTCGTCCTTGAAAGTGCGCCAGCCGTTCACTATGGTGGACAGCATGCTTTGTCCGGACAATTTGTCCTCGCGCACTGCGACGTAAATATGAATCAGCACGAAGCAGACGATGAACCACATCACCAGATGATGCCAGGTGTGCACGGTTTGGCTATCGCCAAACAGCGGCAATAGCCAACTGCTGAACAGCGTGTATTGCCAACTGCCTTGGCCCTCGCCTTCGCCGTACAAGGCAAAGCCGGTGAAGATCATGAACAGAGAGCCCCACACCAACACAAAGTGCATCGCCAAAATTGCCAGCGGGTTGTGACCGATGTAGTGGCGCGGCGACTTGGTCAGAAAGGAATACCACAGCACTTCTTGCAAAACGCCATCCCAAAAATGCGCTTGCAGCAAGGGCGGCAGAAAAATCTGCCGGGCATGTTCGTTGCCGGCAAACGCCCAGTACAAGCGCCCCAGTAAACCAATCGCTAATACATAGCCCGCCGCAAAATGCGCGAAGCGGATATAGCCCATCAGATAATGCTCGCTAGCTTCGCCAACTGGAGAAGGCAGCGGCGATGCGATCAGATAACCGCTGACCGCCAACACTGTGATCGCCAGCGCGTTAACAACGTGCCAGAGTCTGACCGGCAGTTCGTAAACATAAACCGGAGCCAAGGGCGCGCTCATAAAGGTCTCCGCCACCGACTAGCCCAGCAGACTGCGATGACAGCCAGCACCAGTAATATTAACGTGCCGCCCAGGGCATAAGGCATAGACAAGCCTTGGATAAAAAACAGATGTTCCATAGCATGGGTCAGACTATCTATACCGGGATGACTGTGGGCTTGGGCATTGCCGGCCAGCGCCAGCAGAAACAGAAGCGAAAACAAATTTTTCATGGCTATTCCTTATCTGACTTGGACGCGGGTTAATTCGGTACCGTCCGGACTGATGACGTGAGTCGAGCAGGCCAGGCACGGATCGAAACTATGCAGCGTGCGCAAAATTTCCACGGGTTCGTCCGGCACCTCGACTTTGGTGTTCATCAGCGAAGCCTCGAACGCGCCGATATTGCCTTGCTCGTCGCGCGGAGAACCGTTCCAGGTAGTTGGCACCACGCATTGGTAGTTGGCGATTTTGGTGTCTTCGATTTTCAGCCAGTGGCCCAAGGCACCGCGCGGCGCTTCGGTGAAACCCACACCTTTGACGCTGCTCGGCCAGGTTTCCGGGTCCCAACGCTCGACATTAGCCGTGCTTAAATCGCCGGTTTTCAGATTGGTGATTAGTTTGTCCATGAAATAACGCATCTTGCCGGCGGCCCATTGCGCTTCCAAGCCGCGTGCGGCGGTTCTGCCCAAAGTCGAAAACAAGGCACTGACCGGCACGTCCAGGGTTTTCAGGACAAAATTGATTTGCTCGGTAATTTCCTTGTTGCCTTGCGCATAGCCAATCACGTAACGAGCCAGCGGCCCGACTTCCATGGCGTGTCCGCGCCAACGCGGCGCTTTGATCCAGGAGTATTTGGCGCTTTCGTCGAGTTCCTGAATGTTGGTGCGGTCACCCTTGGTTTTGGAGCCGATTTTATAGTTCGGCTCGGTGATACCGTCATAAGGATGCAAACCCAGCGCTTCGTCCGGATATTTGTACCAGGAGTGGGGCACGAATTCCTTGATCTGCTCAGGGTCGGTCAAATCGACTTCGTGGACTTTGGTCAAATCGCCATTGATGATCGCGCCGCGCGGCATTAACAGGTTGGCGGCGGAATAGTCGTTGGCCTTGTCCGGGATGTCGCCGTAAGACAACATGCTGGCGCCTGACAAACCGCCGCCATATAGCCAGCCTTTGTAGAACTGAGCAATCGCCAGTAAATCAGGAATATAAACCTGATCGATAAAGGTGATGGTGCGATCAATGATGGAGGACACCAGATTCAGCCGTTCCATATTAATGGCGCCGACCGCGCCGACACCGTCCAGATTGATCGCGCACGGCACGCCGCCGACCAGCCAGTTCGGATGCGGATCCTTGCCGCCGAACACCGTGCGGATTTTCATGATGTCTTTTTGAAAATCCAGCGCTTCCAGATAATGGGTTACCGCCAGCAAGTCGGCTTCCGGCGGCAACAAATAGGCCGGATTGGTCCAGTAACCGTTCTTGAACGGGCCGAGCTGACCGGATTCGACAAACTTTTTCAGGCGGTTTTGTGTGTCGCGAAAATAGCCAGATGAGGATTTGGGGTTGCTCGGTGAAATCTGTTGCTGCAAAGCTGAGGTCGCCACCGGATCGGCCTTCAGAGCATTGACCGGATTCACCCAATCTAAGGCATGCAGATGATAGAAATGCACCAAGTGATCGTGCGCCTGCAAACTAAGTTGCATGATGTTGCGGATCGAGTTGGCGTTTTCCGGGATCTTTATTTTCAAGGCATCTTCGACAGCCCTCACCGAGGTCAATGCGTGGGTACCGGTGCAGACGCCGCAGATGCGTTGCACGAAGGCCCAGGCGTCGCGCGGATCGCGGCCTTTTAAAATCACTTCCAGCCCGCGCCACATGGTGCCGCTGGAGATGGCGTTACGGATGATGTTGTCGTCGTCGATATTGACTTCGCAGCGCATGTGGCCTTCGATGCGCGTGACCGGATCGACCACCACGCGGCGGCCGGCATCGTTTAAGTTAAAACCGTTGGGGGTATTTCTGACTGTCATTATTGCTGCGCTCCTGGTTGTTTATCCCCGGCTTGTTTGGCGTTATTTAAAGCCGTCAAACCGGCATGCGCGGCGACGCCGGCACCCACAATCGCGGCGGCGGTGCCGCCGACCACATCGGCGTTAGCTTCGATACCGAATTGATTGATGCCGGTAAGGCGGTCGTAAAAGCTGCCTTTATCCCAGAAACCATCCTCGGAACAACCGATACAGCCGTGGCCGGATTGAATCGGAAAGGAGGTGCCTTCGTTCCATTTCACCGTGGAGCAGGCGTTATAAGTAGTCGGGCCTTTGCAGCCCATTTTGTAAAGGCAGTGGCCTTGACGGGCGGCTTCGTCGTCCCATTGCTCAACGAACTGGCCGGCGTCGAAATGCGGCCTTCTATAGCATTTGTCGTGGATGCGTTGGCTATAGAACATTTGCGGCCGGCCTTGTTTGTCCAGGGTCGGCAGCTTGTCGAACGTTAATAGATAAGCCACCACCGCCGTCATCACTTCCGCAATCGGTGGGCAACCAGGCACCTTAATAATCGGTTTGTCAGCTAAACCGGGGACTTTGTGTACCGGTGTGGCGCGAGTCGGATTGGGCTTGGCGGCTTGAACGCAACCCCAGGAGGCGCATGAACCCCAGGAGATAATAGCTTTGCAACTTTCAGCAGCGTATTTGAGTTGCTCAACGAAGGGCTTGCCGCCAATTATGCAATACATGCCGTCTTCGGCCAACGGCGGATTGCCCTCCACGGCCAGGATGTAATTGCCTTTATATTTTTCGACGATCTCGGTAACGATGGCTTCGGCGTTATGACCGGCAGCGGCCATGATGGTGTCGTCGTAATCCAGCGACAACATCGACAAGATAACGTCTTTCGCTAAGGGGTGGCCGGAGCGGATGAAGGATTCAGAGCAGCAAGTGCATTCCAGGCCGTGCAGCCACAGCACCGGAATCCGGGGTTTGGTTTCCATCGCATGGGCGATTTTCGGCGCAAATGCTGGAGACAAGCCCAGCGAGGCAGCCGTTAAACTGCAGAATTTCAGAAAACTGCGGCGGGTGATGCCTTGCCTGCGCATCACGTCGTAAAAGGTTTCGATCATGGATACTCCAGTCGTCGTTATGGCTAATCGAAGTGACTGGCTTGACGACACCAAGCGAGCCTGGGCGTTGATTGTTGTTATCCAGTGGCTTCAACAGCAAGTTTTCAAAGCCGCCCCCGCAGCTGTTCCGACCGAGCTACTCCCGGACGGTTGAAAACGTTTGGTTGTTATTATTTGGACGACAACATCCTGCTCGTTTAAGACCGGCGTTGCCCCGCCATCCCTGAGCAACATCCATGCCGATCAGCGGGTAGCGCTAAAACCTTTAAGATCGTGAGACATTTAGCATTTAACCTTGCTCTACTTCTGTCTGCTAAGCAACAAAGCTCACAAAACCACGCGAAAATTGCCGGAAATACTACATTGAGGTTGAGTTAAGAATGGCGTCGAAAAACCTCTCCGCACTTGGTTGACAGGTCTGAGGAGGGGCGGCTACAGTGAATAACCGCCCGCAAAGCCTTCGCGAACTGGATTAACCCAAAATAATTTAGCTGAAACAACGCCAGGAGCCCCCTTATGAACCGCTTTATCATGCTCATGTTACTGACTTTATGTAACACCCATGTCTTGGCCGATTGGGACCCGGAACTGGAAGCGCAAGAACAAGCACAGCGGGAGGCCACGCAGCGCGCCGAACAAGCCAGAGAACGCGAGGCGCAAAAAATGGTCGACGAGGCCAACGCCAAAGGCAATCGGGAAATGATGGACAGCAAGCGCAAAAACCTCGGCGCAGCGGCCAAGGGTAAATCGGATGCGGAAGTGAATCGTTTGTACGACGCCAAGATCAAACAAACCACAGACGAGGCCAATCGCTTGGCTCAGGAAGCTCGCAGTGCGCTTAGCCAAGGCCAAGGCGCAGCGGCGGTAAAACAAGTAACCGGCAAAAGCCTGCAGGAATTGGAAAATATGTCCGATGAAGAAGCCGAGGCCCTGTCTCGGGAATTGGAAAAGAAATACGGGCAATGAGGAAAGTGCCTCGCGCCCGCCGTTCGGATAAATAATCCCTAGCCTAGAGATTCATCCGTTCACACTCCCGGCAAAGGAACTGCCGGCCCTGGCTTATTCGCCGTCTATTTCTTGTTCCAGCAAGGTCCGCAGACCGGCCGGCATTTCCAGGGTTTCCGGATCCCAGCCTTCCAGCTCCAGCACATCTTTCAGGCATTCTTCCATGATCAAATGGGCTTGTTGCGTGGCATCGGCAATCCGTTGATGCACCCTGGTTTGCACCTCGCTGCCGCTGCGCTCTGAACAATGGGCTTGGTAATCAAACAGTTTACGCAAGCTATCGATCTGTCCGCCCACTTGCGACGGGCAGGAACACATGTACAAAATCCCCTGGACGTTGATACGTTTGAGTTGTTGATTGCTAAATTGGGTTTCCAGTTTCATGATGCGAGCTCTCGATTTTCTCGTTTATTATAATTATCGGGTTGGCGCCAACCCTGGCTCTAATTCTTTTCCGCCAAATACGCCGCTAAGCTTCGACCGGCGGCATAGGCTATCAAGGCCAAGGCCAGTTATCAACTTTAGGCAGATTCGTTACGCGCCAAGAGGCAAATTTTAACAATCAATCCAAGATCAAGCCGGCGCTAAGCCACCGCTGATCAATTGCCGGGTACGGGCATAGGTTTCCTGAATGATTAAGGCATCGGTGCTGGCTCGATGCCGCATCAAGGCCATATCCTGCATCACTTGCCGTTTGGTTTGGCTCCAGATGTCCATTTGCGCTTCTTTTAATATCATTTCCAACGCGCTGAGATAAAAACCCGGCTGTACGCCGCAGCGGAAGAACAAGCGAGATAACCATGGCTTATCGACCACCCAGCCATCGCTATACACCGTTTTACCGGCTAAAAAATCATTCAATTCGCTGGCCACCAGGGCGACGGGTTTTCCATAATTGATTAAGATCTCCCGACTGAGGCCATGCACGCACTCAGCCTGCGCATCCCAGTGAGTCCAATCGCTGGCAGGCTTGATCAGCGCGCAATATTTTTGCCCGTTGCCCAACACCACGCCCACTTCGATAGGATAACTATCGAAGCCAAACCCGGAGGCTTCAAAATCGATGACATTGGGTCTGATGGTTTGCAACTGAGCATCCCTTTGCAAATCTTAAAACGTGTAAGCCTAGCCTAAATCGACGAATAAGATCGACGTAAACGGACGGATTTAATTTTATAAAACCAGCGTAAAACCAGTAACAAAACCAGTATGCCGCCGAACAGCAAGGGCCGGCTCAGATCCTTTTTGACTAGCCAGGCAAAATGCACCACGCCGGCCGCGGCAATCGGGTAAACCAAACCGTGCAAGCGTTTCCAGTTTTTGCCGCCGAGTCGGCGCTGCATGGCGTTGGTAGAGGTTACCGCCAGCGGAATCAGTAGCACAAACGCCGCAAAACCGACTGTGATATAGGGTCGCTTGAGAATGTCCTTGGCAATTGCCGGCCAATCGAAAAACTGGTCCAAAACCAAATACGTCGAAAAATGCAGGCAAGCATAAAAAAATGCAAACAAGCCCAGCATACGCCTGAGCCGGACCAGCCAATTTGCGCCGCTCAGCTGCCGGAGGGGCGTGACGCCGAGACTGATCAACAAAAACGTCAAGGTCCAATAACCGGTTTTGTGGGTGATTTTTTCGATGGGATTAGCACCCAATTGGTCTTGCCAGGCCGCCGTCAGCAATAACCCCAGGGGCAGCAAAGCCGCCAAAAACACCAGCAGTTTTAGACGCCGCAGGTGAGTATCGTCAAGCGCTTTCCAATTCACAGTCAAAAGTTTTTAGTCAAATCCATCCCGGCATACAAACCGGCGACTTGCTCGGCATAGCCATTGAACGGCAAGGTCGGCCGTTTTAGAAACTCGCCCAAGCGGCGCTCCTTGGCTTGGCTCCAGCGTGGGTGATCGACTGCCGGGTTGACGTTGGCGTAAAAGCCGTATTCGCTGGGGCCGGCTTGCATCCAACTGGTGGTCGGCTGCTGCTTGAGCAAGCGAATTTTGACGATGGATTTGGCGCTTTTGAAACCGTATTTCCACGGCACCACCATTCTGACCGGTGCGCCGTTTTGATTGGGCAAGACTTCGCCGTACAAACCAAAAGTCAGCAAAGCCAAGGGATGCATGGCTTCATCGATGCGCAGGCCTTCCCGGTACGGCCACTCCAATACCGCCCGCCGTTGACCGGGCATTTGCTCGGGGTCGTGCAGGCTGACGAATTCCACATAACGCGCATCGCTAGTCGGTTCCACTTGTTTCAACAGCTCCGCTAACGGATAACCCAACCAGGGGATGACCATCGACCAAGCCTCCACGCAACGCAGGCGATAAATACGCTCCTGCATCGGCGCCAATTTCAGCAAATCCTCTATGGCAAATTGTTTGGGTTTGCGGACCTCTCCTTCGACACTCACCGTCCAGGGCCGGGTTTTCAAGCGTCCGGCCATTTTGGCCGGACCTTCCTTGCTGGTGTCGAATTCGTAAAAATTATTGTATTGGCTGACATCTTCCAGAGGCGTCAATTTATCGGTCAGACCATAGGCTTCGGAGAGGCTGCTTGCCAGCTTTTCGCCGCTGAAAGCAGCGCTGGCAAGTAAGGCGGTAGAGCCGCCGAGCGCCAATTGCATGAAATGCCGGCGCTGGTAAAACAGCTCGCGGGGCGTGATTTCGGAAGCGGGAATTTTGGGGATGCCGGGAAGTTTCATGGTGACGCCTCTTGAAAAGTTTAGAACCACTCGACCGTAAACCGGGCCGGCAGTTCCGCTTGCGGCAAAATCAGGCCATGGGCTTTGCTATAGCCATCCGCTCTATTTGTGCGGCTTTTTCTTGCTGTCCGACTTTTTGGCTGCCGCCTTTTTTGTGGCAGTCTTTTTTGCGGACTTACCGGGCTTGGCGACTTTTTTATGCGCGGATTGCTGCGGCTTTTCCTCCGCTGTAAGTTTCGCGGCCTCAGTTTGCGCAGACTGATCTGCCAGGTCCGCGCTATCCGGCGGCAAATCCGGCATCGGCAATGCGGCCGCGTCGTTGCCATCATCGACGGCTGACCGGTCGCAGTCGGGTAAATCTTGGTCTTCAGGCGAGCAAATGACTCGATAGATAATTTTCCGGTCGTCGTTTTTACCAGTTTTAGGCTCTAACGGCTTAACAACCGGAGCGGTGTCGTCCGAGATTGTGCCCAATAATTCGGCCGCGGCTGTTTCACTGTATGCCCAAACGCTAAAAAGCAAACTGAGGTGTATTAGGCGACTGACATCGCTCCTACGCAAACTAGCCATGGGGCTGCAATTGCTTTAAATGACGTTTGGCTGCGTCCCATAAGCCATCCAGTTCCGCCAATTCGCAATCGCGCAGCTCTCGGCCGGAAGCTTCCACTTGCTTTTCGATGTAATTGAAGCGGCGGGTGAATTTTTTAGTGGCCTCGCGCAAGGCGATTTCCGGATTGACTTTCAGGTGCCGGGCCAGGTTGACAACCACCAGCAGCAAATCGCCAATTTCTTCCTGAATATGCGCTTGATCGCCGGACTGCCAAGCTTCGTGGACTTCCTGCAACTCCTCGCGCACTTTGTCGAACACGGGCTCGATGTCCGGCCAATCGAAACCGTGGCTGGCCGCGCGGTTCTGAATTTTCTCGCATTGCACCAGGGCCGGCAGGCTTTGCGCGACGCCGGCCAACACACTTTCGGTGTGCGGCGCAGGCTGTTTCAAGCGGCGTTCTTGCGCCTTGGCCTCGTCCCAGGCTTGCTGGCGCTGCTCATCGGTATCGAATTTAACATCGGCAAACACATGCGGATGCCGGCTGACTAATTTTTCGCCTATCGCCGCCGCCACCTGCTCGAAATCGAACAAACCGCGCTCATCGGCAATTTGCGAATGAAATACGACTTGCAGCAAAAGATCGCCCAATTCGCCACGTAAATCGTCGAAATCGTTACGTTCGATGGCGTCGGCCACCTCATAGGCTTCTTCGATGGTGTAAGGAATCAGGCTATGGAAATCCTGCTTGACGTCCCAGGCGCAACCCGTCTTCGGGTCGCGCAAGCGGGCCATCAACGCCAGCAATTCCTGGGTTTTAGTCAAACTCAAAATGTGGAACCGAAGGTATCCTGATAGCGTTTTTTGAACTCCGCCATCGTAAAGGTGTGGTTTTGGGTGCCGTTGTGCTCGATTTTGATCGCGCCCAACAATGAAGCGATCCGACCGGTGACATCCCAATCGTAATCGTTGATCAAACCGTACAGCAGACCGGCGCGGTAGGCGTCGCCGCAACCGGTGGGATCCAGCACTTGTTTAGGCTTGGCGGGCGGAATGTCGATCACTTCGCCGCGCGTGTATACCTTGGAACCGTTGCCGCCCAGGGTGATGATCAAGGCGTTGACTTTTTCGGCAATTTGCTCCAGCGTCAGACCGGTGCGCTGCTGCATCAACTCCGACTCGTAGTCGTTAAAGGTGGCGTAATTAGCCAGTTCCAGAAACGCCAACAACTCGTCGCCATCAAACATCGGCATGCCTTGGCCGGGATCGAAAATAAACGGAATGCCTTGCTCGGCGAATTGCTGGGCGTGCTCTTGCATGCCTTGCTTACCGTCCGGGGAGACGATACCAATGGTAATGCCCGAGTCAGACGGCACGGTATTTAAATGCGAAAAACTCATGGCACCGGGATGGAAAGCTGTGATTTGGTTATCGTCTACATCGGTGGTGATATAGGCTTGACCGGTGTAATGATCGTCCAGCACCTTGATATAACGGCTGGAAATGCCGCATTGGCTCAGCCATTGCGCGTAGGGTTCGAAATCGTGGCCGACGGTCGCCATGATAGACGGCTCTTCCTGCAACAATTTCAGGTTATAAGCAATGTTACCGGCGCAACCGCCGTATTCGCGGCGCAAGGCCGGCACCAGGAAAGACACATTAAGCATGTGTACTTTCTCTGGCAGGATGTGATGTTTAAATTTGTCGTGAAACACCATGATGGTGTCGTAGGCCATGGAGCCACAGATCAATGCACTCATTATTATCCTTGTTTGACGATTTCAGCCGCCCTAAGGTAACGGATGTTTGAAACAGGCACAAGACGAAAGCCACAAAATCAGCCGCTCGTCTTCGTCTTTACCGCTTACCAAAGAATCAACGCCCAGGTCACGCCGGCCCAAATCAAGGACAACATGACAGCCGCCGAACCTATATCCTTGGCGCGTCCGGATAACTCGTGATGCTCGAAACCGACCCTGTCCACGACCGCTTCTACCGCGGAATTCAGCAACTCCACCAGCAACACCAAAACCACGCTGCCGATTAACAAGACTTTTTCGACAGCGGTTTGCCCCAACCAGATCGCCAGCGGCGTTGTGAACACGAACAAGGCCACTTCCTGGCGAAACGCTTCCTCGTGCTGCCAGGTGGCCTTAAAGCCGGCGACCGAAAAAAAGCAGGCATTAATCAGCCGCTTAAATCCCTTTGCATTTTGATTTGCCATTGCTTATTCCTACTCCTCGATCAGGGTCCGATAGGCATCGGCATCCAATAATTGTTCCAGTTCCGCCGGGTTATCGGCTTGGATGGCAAACAGCCAGGTTTGATACGCGCCGTCGTTTACCAACTCCGGCTCGTCCGTCACCGCTTCGTTGACTTCAACCACGCTGCCACTGACCGGGCTGAACAAATCGGAAGCGGTTTTTACCGATTCCACCACTGCCAGTTGTTCGCCCGCTTTTACGACCCGACCCACATCCGGCAAGCCGATAAAAACGATGTCGCCCAACTCAGACTGCGCGAAGTCGGTGATACCGACGCGCACGACATTGCCGTCTTCCAGCTTGGCCCATTCATGGGTTTGTGCATATTTCAAATTTTCAGGTGTTTCACTCATTTGCATTTCCCTCAAGCCGTCACAGTAATCCGCAAGGATAACCGGCTATTTTTTTAACACAACAAAAAATTACAGACGCCAGCCCAAACTTTATAATCCCAACAAATTGGAAAGCACTTATCTAAGTCCGGCCATTTAAGACGTCAAACTACATTCAGCAAAACTCATGCGCATAGCACTTTTCCTAGCAGGCTGGCTTGGCTTTGTTAGCCTGACTCCGACCGCCGCCAGGGCGGACCATGACGACGCCCCCACAAGCACCGACCGAACTAAACCGGCCGACGGCAACGCCGCCGGCGACGTGTTACAGCTGAACAGCGCCGCGCAAAAGCGGGCCGGCATTCAAACCCAAACACTGGTAACGGTTAAACAAACGCCCGAATTTGCCGCTTACGGCACGGTGGTCAATCCGGAACCACTGCTGAGCATCCGCCAGCAATTCCTGGCCGCCAGCGCCCAGCAAGACAGCGCGCAAGCCCGCTATAGCGAAGCGGCGCAAAACCTGAGTCGCACCCGCGATCTGCATCAGCAAGACATCGTTTCCACCCGCCGCTTGCAGGAGCAGCAAGCTATCTGGCAGGCGGACAAAGCCAATCTGGCCGCCAACAGCTACCAGCAGCAACTCATAGCAGCCAACAGCCGCCTAGTGTGGGGCGACACCCTGAGCAACTGGTTTACCCATGCTCAGGATAAAAACGCCATGCAACTGCTGGAACATCGCGCCCAGTTACTGCAAATCACCCTGCCCGCGAATAGCCGGCTCGATCCCGGCGTCAAACTTATTCATATCCACGAACGCGGCCAGCGCCAAGCTGCCTTGCCTGCCGAGCTGATTTCCGCCGCCCCGCAAATCGATCCGGTATCGCAAGGTCCGCGTTATTTTTTCAAGTGTGCAGACTGCCAACTGCCTTTCGGCACCCATATTACAGCCTGGGTTCCGGAGGGCGGCCAAGCCAGTAGCGGCGTCACTATCCCGCAACCAGCCTTGGTCTGGCATCTGGGCCAAGCTTTTGTGTTTATCAAAACCGATGCGGAGCATTTCAGCCGCCGGCCGCTTAAGCAATACAGCAGCACTAGCCAGGGTTATTTCGTGGCCGACGATTTGCGGCCCGGCGAAGAAATCGTCACCACTGGCGCGCAAACGCTGTTATCGCAGCAGTTGAAAGGACTGATACCCGACGAAGATAAAGATTAGCGCCGGCCTAGTGTTGTATCTGCAGCACCTGGACCGATTCCCACACCCGCTCAGTAAACTCCGCATCCATCGCCGGCATGCCATCCTGGAGCCACTGCACGATCACTTTAGCGACATTGGGATAGGTAACATGTACCGCATGCGGATTGTGCAGCCAGTCCTCGATCACCGCGTCATCCAAATCAAACATCGTGTGACCGTAGCCGAGCTGCTTTAATGCTTCGGCGTTGGAAATCTGCTCCATTTGCGCGTGCAGGGGTTTGACCAGAATCTTCTTGCCTAATTGCAAGGACTCGCTGGCCAATTCGAAGCCCGCATTGCTGATGATGCCGGCGCAATCGTACAAATCCCGCTGGAAACCTGCTCTGGACAGTTGCTTGCAAACGATGTGCGGATATTTCGACACCGCCGGTTCCGGCGAGTAAACATGAAACTCAAAATTTTCGAATGGGCACAGCAGCTTAACCACTACTTGCGGATCTTCGAAAGGCAAATACACCAATATTTTATTGGCCTGGGTGTTTTGCGGAAACGCCGGGGTTTCGATAATCGGCGGCAAAATCGGTTGGCCGAAATGGTGCCAGTGCAGACCTATGCCGATGTCCGCCGGGGCAAAATACTTCATCACCTGCTCGGCAATCGGATCGCCGCCGGCGCGGGGAATTTTGTGTCCAAAGGCGTATTGATGGCCGATACCCAAGACTTTTTTCTTTTGCCGTTTCGCGGCCCAAGCGGTAACCGGCTCGAAATCGCTGATCACCAGATCGTAAGCGCTTAAATCCAGACTGTTAATATCTTTGACAAAGCGGATCGGACTGGCTTCCAATGCGGTTTTTACGTAGCTGACCTGGCCTTTATGGGTGTTAAAGGTCAAGCCGGTTTTGACTTGATAGCCGTTAAACACTTCCATGTCGAAGTATTTGTCCGCCGGCCGGCCGGTAAATTGGAAGGTGACATCAAAACCCGCCGCGTATAGTTCTTTCGCCATCACTCGGGCGCGGGTGATATGACCATTGCCCGTGCCTTGCACGCCATAAAAAATTTTCATCATAAAATGTAATTGAGACTAAAAATTGCCGCGCCAACTCCCAAGACCACGCCCATCAGCGTGTCGGTGGGAAAATGCACGCCCAAAACCACTCTGGAAAAACCGACCAGCGCGGCCCAAACATAAAGAACCGGCAGCAACGCAGGCGCGAAATAGCCCACTAAGGTTGCCACCATGAATGCGGCCGAAGTATGTCCGGAGGGAAAACTGAATTGGTCCGATGGCGTAATCACGCTCTGGAAATCCTGCAGCGCTTGTTGCGGACGGTTGCGTTTAAAGCCTTTTTTTAGCAGCGTATAGACCGGTCTTTCGATTAGAAACGCTAATATCATGGCGCGTAACAACGCATCGTTGCTGCCTTGATCCCAATACAGCCAAGCCGCGAGAAGCACATACAGCAAACCGTCGGCGGTGCGGGAAATCATGCGGCAAAAGCGCACTAGGTAGGCATGGATGGCAACGCTGTTCAACCAGGTAAACATCGTCACGTCGTACTTATGAATGGAGTAAATCAGCTTCATCGTCTGGCCCTCGTTGTTTGCCGCGCGCGTCGACCGCGATCTTCACGCAGCAGTTGGAAATCGTCGATTTTCCGTTTCACGTTTATCCCTGATGACGAGGCCAGCTTAGAGATGCTTTGTGACAACAATATGAAGCTTTGTTTAAGCTTATGTGACAGGCCCATTTCGGCGATTGTTTGTTACAATTGCCGGCTGCGACGCGCTCGGCTGTTTGGCGCGTTCGAGACCGGCGATCTATAACAACACGGCAAAACCTTTTCGGTTTTAATCAGGGCACTATGCAACGTTTTTGCACTATAGGTTTTGTACTCGGCCTGATCTTGATGGTCTTCGGCGTGACCTACGCGCTACCCATAGCCACTTCGCTGTATTTCGAGGATGGCATGGTCGATCACTTTGTAAACGGCATGTCGCTGAATATAGGGATTGGCAGTCTGCTTTCGGGCGTGACGATGCGTTTTCGCGGCGATGTGAAAACCCGAGACGGCTATTTACTGGTGGCTTCGTTCTGGGTATTGATGTCTTCCGCGGCCACATTGCCGCTGATTTGGGGCATACCCGGACTGTCATTCACGGACGCTTTTTTTGAATGCGTTTCCGGCTTTACCACCACCGGCGCCACGGTATTGGTCGGTCTGGACAATTTGGCACCGTCACTGAACCTCTGGCGACACGAGCTAAACTGGATAGGTGGATTGGGCATCATCGTCCTGGCCGTGGCGATTCTGCCGTTGTTGGGCGTTGGGGGAATGCAGCTCTACAAAGCTGAAATTGCCGGCCCGGTTAAAGATAGCAAAATCACACCACGCATCACCGAAACCGCCCGCCTACTGTGGCTGGTCTACGCCGGCGCCACCTTGGCTTGTATCCTGGCATTAAATCTGGCCGGCATGGGTTGGTTCGACGCCATTTGCCACTCATTTTCCACTCTCGGCCTGGGTGGGTTTTCGACGCATGACGCCAGCATCAGCTTTTACGATTCGCCAGCCATTGAATTGGTACTGACTATTTTCATGTTGATCGCGGCGATGAATTTCGCGACGCACTACACCGTACTGCACAATCGCAGCCTTAAGCCTTATCTCTCCGACCCCGAAGCAATACCAATGTTGGGTGTGTTAGCCGGCAGCATTTTGCTTTGCAGCGGCTATCTATGGCATTTCAATACCTATCCTGATTTCTTTATCAGTTTGCGCCACGTGACCTTCAACCTGGTATCAATAGCCACCGACTGCGGGTTGATGAGCGCGGATTTTGACACATGGCCACCCTTTGTCCCTTGGTGGATGCTGTATTTAAGCTGCATCACAGCCTGCACCGGCTCGACCGGCGGCGGCATCAAAATGTTCAGAACCCTACTGCTTTGGAAACAGGCGGGACGGGAAATGTTCAGCCTGCTGCATCCCCGCGCAGTCAATCCCATTCGGATTGGCGACACGCCGATTGCCAACAAAATCATCTTTGCCGTTCTGGCGTTTATTTTTCTGTATTTCATCTCTATCGTGGTGATGACTTTCACCCTGATCTTTACCGGACTGGACCCGATTTCCGCCCTTAGCGCCGTAATCGCCTGTATTAATAACGCCGGCCCCGGCCTAAACCAGCTAGGCCCATCACATAGTTACGCCAGCCTCAGTGATTTCCAAACCTGGATTTGCGCAATAACCATGTTACTCGGCCGTCTGGAAGTCTTTACGCTAATCGTGCTTTTTACACCCACTTTCTGGAGAAAATAGTACAATTCGTCGCCTTATCGTCCGCAAGCCCTCTATAAAAACAACATAGACTTAGCGTGACCGGATCGCAACACTCACCACTTATCAGGAACATTGGCATGACTTCCGCTACACATATTGATTTTCTTAGTAAAAGAAAGCTGGCCTTTTACTTTTCCGGCACGCTGCTGTTAATTTCCATTGTTTCATTTTTCGTCAAGGGTCTGGATCTGGGCATAGACTTTACCGGCGGCAGCGTCTACGAATTGCATTACAACCAAGCCGCCGATCTGGACAAAATGCGCAGCACTCTGGAACAACAAGGCTTCGCCGATGCCAATCTGCAACATTTCGGCAGCGCGGCTGACGTGTTAATCCGCTTGAAGCCGGTAGAAAACATCAGCCAAAAAGAGCTTAGCGAAAAAGTGCTAAATGTCGCTAACAGCAGCCAAAGCCAACCCGGCGAACTGCGCCGCGTGGAATTCGTCGGCCCGCAAGTGGGCGATGACTTGGTCAACGATGGCGGCCTGGCCCTGTTCTTCGCTTTTGTCGGCATCATGTTTTACGTCAGCATTCGCTTTGAGTGGAAATTATCCTTGAGCGCGATCGCTGCCTTATTCCACGACAGTATCATCACGATGGGTTTTTTCTCGGTATTTGGCTGGGAATTCGACATGACCGTGTTGTCGGCGATTTTGGCGTTGATCGGTTATTCCATCAACGACACCATCGTGGTCTACGACCGGATTCGTGAAACCGTCCGCACCAGTCGCATCAAGGAATCAATCAACGACATCGTTAACACCGCACTGAACGACACGCTGAGCCGGACCATTCTGACCTCGTTAACCGTCTTCTTAACACTGTTGGCCCTAGCTTTCCTCGGCGGCAAAACCATCCACGGCTTTGCGATTGCTATGCTGATCGGCGTCGTTAAAGGCACCTACTCGTCGATTTACATCGCCAGCTCACTCGCTTTGAGCCTGGGCTTGAGCCGCGACGACCTGATGCCGCCCGCCAAAGACAGCGTCGTCGACGACATGCCTTAACCCGAATTTTCATTTATCACTTCAAGCGAACGCTCACGGAATAACTTGATGACACAAAAGCTTAATACTCGCGACCTTACCCAACTCACCCTCGGCATCCCCGGCTTTGCCTATGAAGATTTGTACGATGCCAAACGCCTGTCTGATTTGTTGACGGTATTCGATCAGTCGGTACAGCAACACGATGCCGCCTTGTTTGCGGAAATTACTGCTTACCGCGCCTGCGGCGGCGAAGGCATGAAGCCCGAGGAAATTTCCGAATTGTTGGTAAGAATGGCACCGCTAGTCGGTACCTTCGTCGCGCGTTTATTCAATGTCAGCGATGTGCGCGACCAACAAATCGGCCATATTCGCGGCGAATTCGACGCAATATTTGTTTATCGCACCGAAATCGTTGGCAATTTGAGCAAGCTTTTCAAAGGTCAAACCATCGAAGGCTGGGATATTGCCGCATTGCGCAGCCAACTGAATGGCTTATTGACCGCTGCTGACAAACAGGATTTATTCCAGGCCGATCCGGAATTGGCAATCAGCCAACTAGGTGCCGATTTATGGCGCTTGTCGCAACAGGCAGACATTACTGATGCCGAGCTTGCCGCGTTCAAAGACCAATTGACCGGTTACGACAGCCCTGCTGCGCTGGTAGCCGGCCTGCTGGACATCGTCCGTCGCTGGAGTTTTGCCGCCCAGCACGACCCGGAATTAAAAGCCTATGTCGCCAAATGGGTGAGTTTCAAGGTGCCGGAAAAAACCAATCTGGACAATCTGGTTGACCACGAAACCGTTGCACAAAACGATTATGACGTCTGGGCTTGCGACGATCACCATCACCGTCGCCGCGACGGCTTTGCCTTGACCGACAAGCGCTTCAAACAACGTCAGGTGCTGTATGAAGTGGATCATTGCATTTACTGCCACGACCGCGATAACGATTCCTGCTCCAAAGGCATCAAGAACAAAAAAGACGGCACGTTCAAAACCAATCATTTGAGCGCACTGATGACCGGCTGCCCGCTGGAAGAAAAAATCTCCGAGATGCACGTGGTCAAACGCCAAGGCGACAATATCGGCGCGCTGGCGATGATCATCATCGACAATCCGATGTGCCCCGGCACCGGCCACCGGATATGCAACGATTGCATGCGCGGCTGTATTTACCAAAAAACCGAGTCGGTGAATATTCCGCAAATCGAAACCAATGTGCTGACAGACGTATTGTTCATGCCTTGGGGCTTTGAAATTTACAGCCTGTTGACCCGCTGGAACCCCCTGAACATCAAGCGCTCCACCGCCCTACCGTATAACGGCAAAAATGTACTGGTGGCGGGTATGGGTCCTGCCGGTTATACCTTGTCGCACTATTTGCTGAACGAAGGCTTTGGCGTGGTGGGTATCGATGCCTTGAAAATCGAGCCACTTCCCCTGCATCTGACCGGCGACCGCGACAACGTGCCGATGCCTATCATGGACTTCCAAGACCTTTACGAAGACCTGGATAAGCGCGTATTGCTGGGCTTCGGCGGCGTGGCCGAATACGGCATTACCGTGCGTTGGGACAAAAACTTTTTGAAAGTCATTTACCTGACTTTGCTACGCCGCAACGCTTTCAAATGCTACGGTGGCGTGCGTTTCGGCGGCACCATCACCATCGACGAAGCCTGGGAGATGGGTTTCGACCACATCGCCATTGCCAGCGGCGCCGGCAAGCCGACGGTGATCGACCTGAAAAACAACATGACCCGCGGCATCCGCAAGGCCTCAGACTTTTTGATGGGCCTGCAACTGACTGGCGCAGCCAAGGAATCCTCACTGGCTAATTTGCAGGTGCGTCTACCCGCCGGCGTCATCGGCGGCGGCTTGACAGCCATCGATACCACCACCGAATTACTAGCTTACTATCCTGGTCAAGTCAGCAAGATTTTGCATCGTTACGAAAAACTGGTGGCCAAATACGGCGAAGCGACGGTGCGCAGCCGTTACGATGGTGAAGAACTGGAAATTCTGGAAGAGTTCCTGGCGCATGGCCGCGTCATCGAACAGGAGCGTGAACGCGCCGATGCCGCTGGTGAAACACCTAATTTCCTGCCTTTCCTGAAACAGTGGGGCGGCGTGACACTGTTCTACCGCAAAGGTATTAAAGATTCGCCAGCGTACCGGCAAAACCACGAAGAAATCCACGAAGCGCTCTCGGAAGGTATTTACCTGGCCGAAGGCATGAGTCCGCTGGAAGCTATCGAAGACCAATACGGCCATTTGCAAGCCGTACGCTTTGAGAGGCTGACCGAGCAAGACGGTAAATGGCGCAAAACCGATGAAGTGGAAGTGAAACTGCGCGGCCTGTTCATCGCCGCCGGCACCGCGCCCAACACTATCTACCAGTCCGAACATCCCCGCACTTTCGCGATGGAAGGCAAATTCTACAAGCGTCACGAGCCCGACTGGTTGGACGGCAAAGCGCAATTGGCGCCGATGGCCGATGAAGCGCAAGTCAAAGTAGGCAAACCGGCACCGTTTACGTCTTATGCCAGCAACGGCCGCTACATCACTTTCTATGGCGACAACCATCCGGTTTATGCCGGCAACGTGGTAAAAGCCATGGCCAGCGCCAAAGATGGTTATCCGTATATCGTTCAACTGTTTGCCAACGAGCTTGCTGGATTGGATGCCGCGCAACAACCGCAACGCGATGCGCAGTTACGCGACTTACAGGACAGACTGGATGCGACTTTCCTGGCGCATGTCGTCGAAGTGAATCGTCTGACACCCACCATCATCGAAGTGGTCATCAAAGCGCCCGCCGCTGCGAAACATTTTGAGCCCGGCCAGTTTTACCGGGTGCAAAATTACGAATCACTGGCTCCTGTAGTCGAAGGCACGACTCTGGCTGCCGAAGGTTTAGCACTCACCGGCGCCTGGGTTGATAAAGAGAAAGGTTTGGTGTCTTTGATTGCCCTGGAAATGGGCAGCTCCAGCCGCTTATGCGCCACCTGGAAAGTCGGCGACCCACTTGTATTAATGGGCGTAACCGGTGCGCCAACTGAAATCCCAACCGGCAAAACCGTTTTGTTACTGGGCGGCGGTTTGGGTAACGCGGTATTGTTCTCAATCGGTAAAGCCATGCGCAATGCCGGTAACAAGGTGCTGTATTTTGCCGGTTACCGTAACAGCGAAGACTTGTTCAAGGTGCCGGAAATTGAAGAAGCGTCCGACGTGATTGTTTGGGCGGTAGACGACAGACCCGGCAACGAAGCGATCCCGGTCACTCGGCCACAGGATAAAACCTTTGTCGGCAATATCGTCGAAGCCATGGTGTCCTATGCCACCGGGAAATTGGGTGAAACCAGCATACGCCTGCAAGACGTCGATCACCTGATCGTCATCGGCTCGGATCGGATGATGGCAGCGGTAAAAGCGGCCCGCTTTGCCGCTTTAAAACCGTACTTGAAGGAAGGCCACGAAGCGGTCGGCTCGATCAACTCGCCGATGCAATGCATGATGAAAGGCGTGTGCGCCCAATGCTTATGCAAACACGTGGATCCGGAAAGCGGCGAAGAGAGCTTTATGTATTCTTGTTACAACCAGGATCAGGCACTGGATTATGTGGATTTCCCGAACCTGGCAGCCCGTCTGCGGCAAAACACGGTACAGGAAAAACTGTCCTCACTCTGGCTGACGTATTTACTCGAAGCCCAATGATAACAAGATAGGCAGACTTTAAGCCTATCCCCGGTAGACTACAGACCCGATCCATATCGTCGCTCCCGCAAAGGCCGGAGACAAAAGGCTTTAACGAATTCCCGCCTGCGCGGGAGTGACGAATATATTGGATTTAATGGCAGGGTTAAGCATATAAAACCGAAGCATTCCTTGCGGAATATCCGAGCTTTAGCGATGCTAAACTACACTCGCTGTAAAGTTACAAACTTTGTACTATCGTGATAGCCAAACCCGTAGTTAAGCGGGCACGGCAAAAGCAGTCACGGTCGAGGAACTCACTCCCTACCGTGGCTGTCCAGCACCCAGTTATTGAAAGGAGTTCACCCGTGTTTTCGCGCATCCTTCTACTCATTTTACTCACCTGCTCACCACTAATAGCTTGGGCAGACGCAGAACAAGCAGCACAAGCCCTTAATCTGACTAAGCATTGGGTGGGTTATTTGGCTATCGGCATATTTGCCGTTGCCTATCTGCTGGCAATGACCGAAGAGGTCACCGAATTAAACAAATCCAAACCCATGGTATTAGCTGCGAGCTTGATCTGGGCCTTTATCGCCGGCATTTACGTGAATAACGGCATGAGCGAGCAGGCCGGACACGCATTCCGTGCTTGTCTGGAAGGCTATGCGGAACTGTTTTTGTTCATCATGGTGTCGATGGCTTATCTCAACGCAATGGAAGATCGCGGCGTTTTCGATAATCTACGAGTTTGGTTGCTCAGTAAAGGTTTCAGCTACAGAAAACTATTCTGGATTACCGGCATCATGTCGTTCTTTATGTCTTCGGTTTGCAACAACCTGACCACTGCTCTGCTGATGGGCGCAGTGATCGCAGCCATGGGCAAAGACAATCGCAAATTCGTTACGTTGGCTTGCATCAACGTCGTGGTAGCCACGAATGCCGGCGGTTCGTTCAGCCCATTCGGCGACATCACCACACTATTGGTTTGGCAAAGCGGGGTTGTACCGTTCAAAGATTTCTACTCGCTTTTCATCCCGGCCATAGTCAATTTCGCACTGCCCGCGATAATCATGCATTTCTGGATACCCAAACAGCAACCTGCCGCAGTCGGTAAAGCCCCAAAAATGAAACGCGGCGCAATGACCATGATCGTGCTGTTTTTACTGACGATTATTACTGCGGTCTGCTTCGAAAACATGTTGAAACTACCACCCGCGGCCGGCATGCTGGCGGGCCTGACTTATCTAAAATTCCTGGGCTTTTATTTGCAAAAAACCGCTGATAAAGACAACGGCAAAATTAGCGATTTCGCCCACGTGTATAAATTATTTAACGTTGCGGTTCCCGACGCGAGACCAAGCCAAAAATTCGATGTATTTAAAAGCGTCGCCACACTGGAATGGGACACCCTGCTGTTTTTTTACGGCGTCATGATCAGCGTCGGCGGCCTGAGTTTCATTGGTTATCTGACCATGGCCTCGGATGTGTTATACGTCGGCATGGATCCCACCATCGCCAACATTGTGGTCGGCATCCTGTCGGCTTTCATTGATAACGGTACCATCATGTTTGCGGTACTCACTATGCATCCCGACATCTCGCAAGGCCAATGGCTGTTAGTCACATTAACCGCAGGCGTGGGCGGCAGCTTATTGGCAATCGGCTCGGCAGCAGGCGTAGGCTTGATGGGACAAATGAAAGGCCTTTACACCTTTAGCGCACACTTGAAATGGATGCCGGTCATTTTGATCGGTTTTTTCGGTAGCATTGCCACGCATTTCCTGATTAACGGCAGCTATTTTTGACGCGACAAGCTCTATTGGGCAGTCTGTTTCATGGCCTGCCCAATAGGCCAATTGCAAAATTCAGTATTTTTTTTGTTTTTTTGCGGCAATCAAATTTGCATTTGCAAGCGGCCAAAAGCGGATTTCAGTCAAGCCGACTCTCCATAAAAGCCTAAAAAAACCACTTCATTTCAATATCTTAGCCCGCCAATAGCCACCCGCAACCTACGTTAGCCTGACATTTGCACCTACCAAAGACAGCCGACAACCTATTGTCACAATCATTTAACAAGCAAAATCTAGCTAGTTTTTGTGGATACCCGCCAATTGCGATGTATAATGGAGGCGATTTAGCTCGGTATCGTTGTCGCTTTTCAAGTCTGCAATCGGATCAACAAACATTGTTTTCCACTACCTGCTTTATTCACCAACCCTAGTTACAAACCAGCGAATAGCACTTTATTAGCAAGAGAGATTTATGTCAGTTCAAGTAGAAGGCAAAGTAAAATGGTTCAATGACGAAAAAGGCTTCGGCTTCATTGAGCAAGAAGGCGGCAAAGATGTATTCGTACACTTCAGCGCCATCAACGGCAACGGCCGCAAAACCTTGAAAGAAGGCCAAAAAGTCACGATGGAAGTGACCAATGGTCAAAAAGGCCCACAAGCGGAAAACGTAACACCGCTGTAAATTGAACTGAAAAAGCCGCCTAACCAGCGGCTTTTTCGTTAGATCAGTTTACCCCACAAGTCATACTCGTCGGCTTCCTCGATTTCGACATCGACGAAATCGCCGACTTGTAAATGACTTGCGCCATCGATAAACACTTGGCCGTCAATTTCAGGTGCATCGCTTTTGCTGCGCGCCACCGCACCCTCCTCGACCACCTCATCGACCAAAACCGTTTCGATCCGGCCAACCCGACGCTGCAAGCGTTCTGCGCTGATAGCCGCTTGATGCTCCATGAAACGCGCCAAGCGCTCCTGTTTAAGCTCTTCCGGCACAGCATCCGGCAAATCATTGGCGACAGCCCCCTTCACCGGCGAATAGGCAAAACAACCCACCCTATCCATTTGCGCGTCACTCAGGAATTGCAACAACTCTTCAAACTCTTGCTCGGTTTCGCCGGGAAAACCGACGATAAACGTACTGCGGATGGTCAAATCAGGACAAATCTTCCGCCAGGCTTTGATGCGTTCCAGATTATTTTCCGCCGCAGCCGGACGTTTCATCAGTTTTAAAATTCGGCTGTTGGCGTGCTGAAACGGAATATCCAAATACGGCAGGATCTTGCCTTCAGCCATCAGCGGCACGACGTCATCAACATGCGGATACGGGTAGACATAATGCATCCGCGCCCAGATACCCAAATCACCCAAGGCTTCGGCCAAATCGTAAAACCGGGTTTGCATTTCCCGGCCGCGCCAGCGCCGACTTTGATATTTCAAATCCAAACCGTAAGCGCTGGTATCTTGCGAAACGATCAGCAGTTCCTTAACGCCGGCATCGGCCAACTTTTCGGCCTCTTGCATCACATCATCGATAGGCCGGCTCACCAAATCCCCGCGCATGGATGGGATGATGCAAAACGTGCAGCGATGATTACAGCCTTCCGAAATTTTCAGATAAGCATAATGTTTGGGGGTGAGCTTGATGCCTTGTGGCGGGACTATGTCGGTAAATGGGTTGTGTGCGGGCGGCAGATACTCGTGCACCGCTGAAACTACCTCGTCAGTCGCGTGGGCGCCGGTGATTTTTAAAACCTGCGGATGCCGAGCCAAAATCTCGTCTTGGCGCGCACCGAGACAACCGGTGACGATGACCTTGCCGTTTTCCGCCAAAGCCTCGCCGATGCTGTCCAACGACTCCTCCACCGCCGCGTCGATAAAGCCGCAGGTATTGACGATCACCAGATCGGAATCTTTGTAATTCGGCGACACCTGATAGCCCTCGCTACGCAGCTTGGTCAAAATTTGCTCGCTATCGACCAGGGCTTTTGGGCAACCTAAACTGATAAATCCAACACGGGGGTTACTCATGAAACTCTCTTGAAAACATTTTTATAAACAGGTGGGCGGCTTGGGCAAGCCGGCGATTTTACAGGCGTATTTCAGCGGCCCTTGCGGAAACAGTTTTTGCAGATAGCGGCTATTGCCCTTGTCTTCGCCGAATTGCTTGCGGATAGCCGCCACAAACATCCGGGCATTGGGCAGGTGTTGGAATTTTTGATAGTAGTCGCGAATGTACAGCAGGATTTCCCAATGCGCATCGCTAATCGCGATACCTTCTAGCCGCGCCAACTCGTCAGCCACCGCTCGATTCCATTGCCCGGCATCGCGCAAAAAGCCATCGTCACTGGTTGGCAACGCAACCCCACCGACCATCAACTCCACGAATGAATTACCGGATTCCGCACGGTCAGTTCGACCAAGCCCGCATAATCAACCACTTCCAAACCTGACAACAAAAATTGCGGCTGGACGCCGTGAACCGATAACATCTCTTGCAAGGCATAAACCCGACACGACCGACTCAACAATTGCCGCAACAACGCATTACCGCTATGCCCGATCCGCGCAGCACACACCGCACCATCCATCAAGACAACATCGTCACCGCTGCCAATGCGCTCGATAAGCGCCGCTTGCAACGGCAATTGCGATAACAAATGCAGCATTATTCCACATGCGTCAGCTTCAAACCGACGATGCCGACGATGATTAACAGGATGGACGCTAAGCGGAACCAGTCCGCCGATTCCTTAAACAGAAAAATCCCGACTATCGCGACACCCACTGCCCCCATACCGGTCCACACCGCATAAGCCGTACCCAAGGGCAAGGTTCTGATAGCCAGCATTAACAGGTAAAAACTGCCCGCCCCCGATACGCCGGTCACTACGCTCGGCCATAGCTTGGTAAACCCGTCATTGTATTTAAGACTTATCGCAAACACGATTTCCGAGCAACCCGCGGCGAACAATAGCAACCAACCCATCAAAACTCCTTTCCTATGCACTATAATCTGCGGTATTTTACAGCAGTGCTCTTACCTATCCGCAATATTTAGTAATTTAATGGAAAAAGAATCCGACTATCTTGTTAGAAGCGCGAGGCTGATTTTTGGCCACTTGAGCGATCTAGTCAAAAAGAAATGCATTATCTCTGCGCATTTTGGCGAACATAACCAATCATTTTTGACCACCATTATCGATCTCGATCAAAAAGCCAATCTGATTACACTGGATGTTGCACCGACAGAATTACTGAATAAGCAGCTGCTAGGTTCAGCCAAAGTGCTGTTCCGCACCGAATACGAAGGCATTAAAGTTTCATTCCGCGGCAAAGCAATCAAAAAGTCGCAAAGCGACGGCCACCCGGTGTTTGCGATGCCTATCCCGGACGCCATTTTTTGGATGCAACGCCGCCAGTATTATCGCGTTAAAGTGCCACTTTCTCATAAAAACAGCACCTGCGAACTCAACCTTGCCACAAAAAACGAAGCGGGCGAAGTCGATACGCAAGCCAAAGTGTTCAGCGTGGCAGACATCAGTATTTCCGGATTTTCGTTTTTAAATCCCGACACAAAAATTGCCGACCTTTTAGTGCCGGATACCGTCATAGACGAATGCGCCTTGTATTTGCACGATGGCAGCAGGGCACACGTGGGTTTTGTCATTAAAAGCGTGAACAATGTTCGAGCCAGCGCCACAACCTATCAACATCGCATAGGCTGCAAATTCACCCATATCCCGCAGGTGTTCGAAAACAACCTCCAACGCTACATGCAGGAAATCGAATTACAGCAAAAGAATTTAAGCATTTAAATCCCAAAAACAGCTGAGCATAGGTTTTAGGCCGCGAAATTGCGGCAAAAGCCCCCCAAGGCCGGCCACTGACAAAGCGCGGATGCTTATTTCAAGCCTGACCTTACTGGTTATAATTGCGCGCTTCAAAAATCTGATTTAACGCCATGTCCTTACCAACAATCCCCGCAACTGCATTGCCACAACAAGGCACCACAATATACTGGAGTGGTCTGAGCGGCTGCGGCGACTCGCTGACGCTGGCGCAAACGATTGCTCAGGAAAAGCGCCTGCTAGTCATAGTCACCCCAGACACGCAAACCGCGTTGCGCCTGGAGCACGAGCTGGCGTTCTTTTTGGACAATAGCCTGCCGATTCTGCATTTTCCGGATTGGGAAACCCTGCCTTACGACGTATTCTCGCCATTACCGGAGATTATCTCCGAACGCTTACGCACTCTGGCCTTGCTACCAGACACCAAGCGCGGCGCGCTGATTTTGTCTGTCGCTACCTTGATGCACCGCCTTGCTCCGCGCGAACATATTCTGGCGCACAGCTTTGCCATCGAAGTCGGCGGCACATTGAGCCTGGAAGTCACCCGCGCCAAGCTAGAAGCAGTGGGCTATCAATGCGTATCGCAAGTTTATCAACACGGTGAATTTGCGGTGCGCGGCTCGATTTTGGATTTGTTTCCGATGGGATCCAAGCAACCGTACCGTATCGAATTGTTCGACGACGACGTGGAATCGATCCGCAGCTTCGATCCCGACACACAAATGTCGCAGGACAAAATGCCAAAAGTCGAGCTATTTCCGGCCCGCGAATTTCCGTTTACCGACGAAGCCATCAAACGCTTCCGCCAAGCCTTCCGCGAGCAATTCCCGGACGCTTCGCCCAAGAATAATCTGTACCTCGACGTCTCCAAACAAATCGCCCCGGCCGGCATCGAATATTACTTGCCGCTGTTCGTCGAACGCACCGAATCGCTGTTTGCCTATTTACCGAAGACTGCATTGTTCGTGCTGCCGGCCCACTTTGCCGAAAACGCCCAACGTTTTTACAGCGAAGCCGACGAACGCTATCAACAACGCAAATACGATACCGACCGCCCCTTACTACCGCCAACCCGCCTATTTTTGTCAGCGGCGGAAATCCAGCAGCACACCGATAGCTTCAGTCGCGTAGTGCTGGATAACCAAGCAGAAACCGCCCACGCCTTCGACTGCAAGTTGCTGCCGGATGTCGCCATCGACAGCCGTTTGAAAGAACCCGCGCAACGCCTGCGCCAGTTCATCGAAGGTTTTGACGGCAAAATCCTGTTCGTCGCCGAAACCGCCGGCCACCGCGAAGGCCTGACCGACAAACTAAAAAGCGTCAAACTCGCTGCGAAACAAGTACAAAGCTGGACGGAGTTTCTAAAAACCGATCATTCGCCGTGTATTGTCGTGGCGCCGATGGACCATGGCCTTTGGCTGGATAAGGCAACGACCGCCATGGATGGTGGAAGTGCGGCAAATTGTCTGGAACAATTGCCGCCGCTGGCCATCATCACCGAAAGCCAACTCAGCGGCGAAAAAGTCCAGCAGCGCCGGCGCCGGGCAAAATCGGCCGCGCGTGCTTTGGAAAACATCTTCAACAACCTCGACGAGCTGACCATCGGTTCGCCGGTGGTGCATCAGGAGCACGGCGTCGGCCGCTACCTGGGATTGCAGATTCTCAACGTCGGTGGCATCGACGCCGAATTTTTGATGTTGGAATACGCCAATAACGACAAGATTTATGTGCCGGTGGCTTCCTTGCACATGATCGGCCGCTACAGCGGGGTCAGCGCCGAAAACGCGCCACTGCACCGCCTAGGCACCGACCAATGGAGCAAGGCCAAGAAAAAGGCTATGGAGCGTGCCCGCGACGTGGCCGCCGAGTTGCTGGACATCCACGCCAAACGCGCCGCCCGCGAAGGCTTTGCCTTTAACATCGAAAACAGCGATTACAACGCTTTCGCCGCCGCCTTCCCCTTCGAAGAAACCCCGGACCAACTCAGCGCCATCGAAGCCATTTTGCAAGACATGGCCGCCAGCCAACCGATGGACCGCGTGGTCTGCGGCGACGTTGGTTTCGGCAAAACCGAAGTAGCGATGCGCGCCGCTTTTGTGGCGGTACAAAGCGGCAAACAGGTCGCGGTGCTGGTGCCGACCACCCTACTCGCCCAACAGCATTATCAAAACTTCCGAGACCGCTTTGCCGACTGGCCGGTACGCATCGAAGTCACCTCGCGCTTTGTCACACCCAAACAGCAAAAAGCCATCGCCGACGATTTGGCCGACGGCAAGGTGGACATCGTCATCGGCACCCACAAATTGCTGTCGAAGGAGATGAAATACAAAGCCTTGGGCCTAGTGATCATCGACGAAGAACACCGCTTTGGCGTCACTCAAAAGGAACATTTCAAAAAGCTGCGCCACGAATTGGACTTGCTGACGCTGACCGCGACACCAATCCCCCGCACTTTGAACATGGCCATGGCCGGCCTGCGCGATATTTCCATCATCGCCACCCCGCCGCCGAACCGCCACGCCATCAAGACCTTCGTCACCGAATGGATAGACTCGCAAGTCCAAGAAGCCTGCCAGCGCGAAATCAAGCGCGGCGGCCAAGTGTTTTTCCTGCATAACGACGTCAAGAGCATGGACAAAATGATGCGCGAACTGGGCGAGTTGGTGCCGGAAGCGCGCATCCAGATCGCCCACGGCCAGATGGCCGAACGCGAGCTGGAGCAGATCATGCTGGATTTTTACCACCAGCGTTTCAACGTGTTGATCGCCAGCACCATCATCGAAAGTGGCATCGACATCCCCAGCGCCAACACCATCGTCATCAACCGCGCCGATAAACTCGGTCTGGCGCAATTGCACCAGTTGCGCGGCCGGGTCGGCCGTTCCCACCACCGCGCCTATGCCTATTGCATCGTGCCGCCGAAATCCTTAATGACCAAGGACGCCATCAAACGTCTGGAAGCCTTCGAGACCTCCGGTGAACTGGGCGCCGGTTTCATGCTGTCTTCGCACGACATGGAAATCCGCGGCGCCGGCGAGTTACTGGGCGACGAACAAAGCGGGCAGATTCAGGAAATCGGCTTTACCTTGTACACCGAGTTGCTGGAACGGGCAGTCAAGGCCTTGAAATCCGGCAAACAAACGGAGCTGGACGCCCCGCTGGATACCGGCCCGGAAGTGGATTTGCAAGTCGCCGCGCTGATCCCGGAAGACTACTTGCCGGACATCCACGCCCGCCTGGTTTTGTACAAACGCATCGCCAGCGCCGAAACCGAAGACGATTTGCGCAAGCTTAAAATCGAAATGATCGACCGCTTCGGCTTATTGCCGGATCAAGTCAAAGCCTTGTTCGCCATCACCGAACTGAAACAACAAGCCGCGCATCTGGGCATCCGCAAAATCGAAGCCCACGCCACCGGCGGCCGCATCGTCTTTACCGCCACACCGCAAATCGATACTGGCGAGTTGATCCTGATGATTCAAAGCCAATCGCAGGTTTATAAATTCGACGGCGCGGATAAATTACGCTTTACCCAAGCCTTTAAAGATATGGAGGATAAGGTGGTGTTTTTGGAGAAGTTGTTGGCGAGGTTGGGAGCGAAAGCTTAGAAATGTAGCTCCGATTAGCGGTAGCGTAATCGGAGAGAATGTGAGCAACCTCATGCGTACGATTACGCTACCGCTTATCTACGCGGGCTAAATAGATACCATGCTAAAGTTAAGCATACCGAGATCTGGGTGCAATGGCTTTGAAATTGCGAAACATAGTGAACTTTTAGCGGGCATAAATCCGCTAAGGACGGAAAGATGATTGAATTCACTCCAAATCTGCTGAATGCCGAACGTAAAACTGCAAGGACAGGTGGAATAATCAGTATTGCTAAATATTCTAGCAACGTCGAGAGCGAAGGCCATATCGTTGAAATCGTGGGCTGGTTGAAACCCGCTCTTGCCAAACGGAAAAACTTTCAAGGTCGTACGGATTACTTCCAACGAGGTGAACTGGGCTTAAGCGAAGATTGGGAATTAGCGCACCTTTGGGCACCTAGATTCGGTGACGAAGCCGGCGCTGGGATTATGTGGGCTCCGATTGAAATGAATCAAACCTACCAAAATCATTTACTCGAATCCTGGTTAGATTGTTTGCGACAAGCAGCACCAGGTAAGGTGAAATTAAAGGCGATCGCTATCAGTTGGAAGGGCGCTTATTTAAATATGTATTACGGCTGGAATGACCAAGCGCTTCGCGGAGCTGATTTTCTGAAACAAGTCAGCTATCAAATCATCGATTGTCCGGTCGGAATGACTTGCCCAAAATCGCGCGTATCATTACTTGGACGTAAAATTACTTTGGAACTTGAGCCGCCACGGCTAGGTACTGTGCCGAAAGTTAGGCGTCCTAGCGTCACTTAACATGAACAGTTTTGTAGGTCACGTTGACGCGATAGCGGTTACGTGATAAATCGAAGCCAAATTGTCAGGGAACGCTAGCGCGCACCCTGACCTGCCTGGCTAAGCGTCATAGGAGACGACAGGTGCCTTCCTTAGCTTCAAATCACCCTTACATAATAAGCCTACTCCACGGCGTTGGCTTGCCGGAAGACTTCTTCTTCAATCTCTCCATGGAATCCGACTGGTCACTCATAATAAAGCTCCACGCTCTATTCGAGGCTGTTCTAGCGTCGCTGATTTTGAAGCGGCTAGGCAAACCAGAGCTCGAAGAGTTGATCGCAAATCTCGACTTCAACAATGTAAAATCTGGGAAGGTCGCGTTTGCTAGATCCCTCGGCCTAATCGACAAAAAAGAGGTGGCCTTTCTCCGAGGACTATCGGAACTTAGAAACAGACTAGTTCATAACATAAGTAACGTTTCATTCGAGGTTGAGACATATGTTTCAACGCATACAGCAAGCGAGAAGAAGAAATTTAAGACAGAATTTGGTCAAGCTATCTGTTGTATTAGTCACGACTTGATCTGACACATCGACTTGAAAAGATGAGAGTTACCGGTTTTGATAGGGGTGTCGAATCCTTACACAAAACACAAAAGGTAACTCTCATGATCCATACAAACAATCCGATCATTAAACACAAAGCGGGGCTGTTAAATTTAGCCCAAGAACTGAATAACGTCTCCAGAGCCTGCAAGGTGATGGGTGTCTCGCGCGATACGTTTTATCGTTATCAAGAGCTGGTAGCCGAAGGTGGCATTGATGCCTTAATCGACAAAAACCGCCGGTCTCCGAATCTGAAGAATCGCGTCGATGAAAGCATTGAGCTGGCAGTGAAAGCCTATGCGGTTGAGTGGCCAGCGCATGGACAGCATCGAACCAGTAATGAACTGCGTAAACAAGGGGTATTCGTATCCGGCAGCGGCGTTCGCTCCATCTGGTTACGGCATGACCTGGAGAACTTTAAAAAGAGGCTTAAAGCACTGGAAGCCAAGGTAGCCGCCGAAGGGTTAATGCTGAGCGATGCGCAGATTGCGGCGTTGGAGAAAAAGCAGCAGGATGATCAAGCCTGCGGCGAAATCGAAACAGCCCATCCCGGTTACCTGGGTTCGCAGGATACTTTTTACGTCGGCAACCTCAAAGGGGTTGGGCGGATATACCAGCAGACTTACGTGGACACCTACAGCAAAGTCGCACACTGCAAGTTGTATACAACCAAAACGCCCATTACCGCAGCGGATATCCTGAATGACAAAGTATTGCCGTTCTACGAAGCCAACGCATTACCCGTTCTACGCATTCTGACGGATCGCGGCACAGAATATTGTGGCAAGGTCGAACAGCATGATTATCAGCTATACCTGGCGATCAACGACATCGACCATACCAAAACCAAGGCCATGTCACCGCAAACCAATGGGATTTGCGAACGCTTCCATAAGACCATCTTGCAGGAGTTCTATCAGGTCACGTTCCGCAAAAAGCTCTATAGCGACCTGGATGAACTCCAAAAAGATCTGGACGAATGGCTGGTTTATTACAACAATGACCGAACTCATCAGGGCAGAATGTGCAACGGCAGAACGCCGATGGATACCTTGCTGGATGGAAAACAGATTTGGGCTCAAAAAAATCTGAACCAAATCTAATCTGACAGACACCCCGCAAAAACGGTAACTGTCAGATCAGGTCTGAGCTAATACATATCTGTGCTCTGCCTAACGGTATCCAAGAATATGAGAGCATGCTCATAAGCACGCCGCGCGATATTGTTATCATGGCTGGGTACCTCTGCCTAATGGAACTACAGTACCAAATGACAATGAGCCAGCGAAACTTGATTGTAGAGGTACTTCTCCGCCGGCAAAGCGAAAAAAATGGTAACTGACTTATGCCCCCTTAGTTAAGCGGTTCCAAGCCCGTAGGATGCGGTAAACAACGTGTACCGCATCGTTCGCGAACCTTGCGATTCGTAAACTCACCTCGAAACACTCCCATCCGGCAACACAAACTTAATATCCAAACTCCGTAAATACGTCTGCAAGCCGGCGTCCTGTAGCGGAAGCAAATACGCCTCTTTGCCGGACTCGTTGTAATGCGCATGCCAATAGCCCGGCGGAGTGATGAAAGCGGAATAAGGTTGCCAATCGACGCGGGTGGGATTGACGATCTGGCCGTTTGCCGAAATCTGCGGTCCGACCAGGGTGTAACAACCCGGCGCACAATCCAGAATCAAATCCAAGGCCACCGATTGGTGCCTATGCGGCAATTGCACCGCGCCTTTGGGCAGCACGCCCAGCATCGCCCAGAGGGTGTGAGTGACGGTCAGGGTTTGGTCCATGGCTTTGTTGGCCAGCAACACGCTGATGCGGTTGCGATTCACCGTCTCCGCCGCTTTTTGTGCTGCGGCCAACTCACGCAGCGAATCCTCTGCGGTATAAAGCGTCGGTTTAAAGCATTGTCTATCGGCTGTCACACCCAGATAAGTCAACAGCGGCTGGTCGTGCACCAAATAAAAGGCTGCATCGCTGTCGGCAAAATGTCGAATATCCTTGCCCACCGGCAGAACCACAAAATCACCGGTTTGCCAGGGGATGGTCAGGTCATCGAATTCAGTTTGGCCGCTGCCGTACATGACGTAAAACAACAGCGAGGTGGCATTGAAATTAGTCGCCAGCGATTCGCCGGTCAGAATTCTGACAAAGTTCGCGCACAGCGCCGGGCTGGTGGCCGGACCGGGACAACGCAATTGCTCGCTGACATCCAGCGGGATAATCCGGGTGCCGCCGGTTTGATGCAATTCGCTGCCGAAATTGGCGAACGGCAGTTTGGTGATAGCGCCGGAGCCAAGCGGATCGGCGGCTTGGGTATATTCAAAATAGCAGCCATTTTCCAGCAAGGGTTCAAGCGGGTTTTGCGGTTGGGCGATGTTCATGACGGCACCTTTCTGATGAATGCAATCTAGGTAAATAGCGTGATGGTTTAAATTGTACGCTCGCTGATGTGACAAAGTGGATTTGAAATGCACGGATTTTTTTCGATCTTTAGTTCGAACGAAATACTTAGCACAAGGGTTCCACATTGCATCGGCAACCGTTAGAATCGTTTTGTATATCCAAGGCAAATCCGAGATGGCTCTGGCAGAGAAATTAACATTAAGCGCGATGATTATTTGCAAAGCAAGGCATCCGCAGATCAATCACTAAATGACGCGCCCTGCTGAACGTCGCCGATCAGGTATGATGTCGGGCATTTTGACCACTCAGCCGTCACACAAATCGAAATCGCCAACCCCTGTTTCTTTTAACTTCTGACGTACCAATCACTGAAATAACACCATGAAACTAGAAAAATCTTCCCGTTTTCCCGCCTGCTCCGGTCCTGTCGTCACCATCGTCCTGGATGGCGTCGGTATTTCGCCACGTGAAGACGGCGACGCGGTTAAAGCCGCGCGCACCCCGAATCTGGACCGTTACATGGCCAACTACCCGATGACCACACTGCTGGCACACGGCACCGCAGTGGGCATGCCCAGCGACGAAGACATGGGCAATAGCGAAGTCGGCCACAATGCCTTCGGCGCCGGCCGGGTGTTTGCGCAAGGCGCAAAATTAGTCGCCGAATCCATCAGCAGCGGCCACCTTTGGCAAGGCCAAGCCTGGCACGAGGTCGTCGCTACCGCCAAACAAGGCGGCACTTTGCATTTCCTTGGATTGTTTTCCGACGGCAACGTGCATTCGCATATAGACCATTTGAAAGCGATGATCGAGCAAGCCAAGCAAGAAGGCGTGGCTAAAGTGCGTATCCACATTTTGCTGGATGGCCGCGATGTGGGGGAAACGTCTGCATTAGAGTACGTCGATCCGTTCGAAGCTTATCTGGACGGCTTGCGCGGCGCGGATTTTGATGTGGCTATTGCCTCGGGCGGCGGTCGTATGCAAATCACGATGGACCGCTACGAAGCTGATTGGAGCATGGTCAAACGCGGCTGGGACATCCACGTGCTGGGTTTGGGCAGGCAATTTGCCAGCGCCCACGAAGCCATCGAAACTTTCCGCAATGAAACCAATGTCATCGACCAGGATTTGCCCGGCTTTGTCATTGCCAAAGACGGCAAGCCGCTGGGTACTATCGTCGACGGCGACGCGGTGGTGTTTTTCAATTTTCGCGGCGACCGGGCGATCGAAATTTCCCGCGCCTTTATCGAAGAACAATTCAGCCCATTCGAGCGCGGCCCGCTGCCGAAAGTGACTTACGCAGGCATGATGCAATACGACGGCGACACCAAATTGCCGCCGCGCTTTCTGGTCGAGCCGCCCACCATTGACCGCACGTTGGGCGAATATTTAGCCAAAAACGGCATCAGCCAATACGCCATCAGCGAAACCCAAAAATTCGGCCATGTGACCTATTTCTGGAACGGCAACCGCTCCGGCAAATTCGACGAAGCCTCCGAAACCTATGTGGAAATCCCCAGCGATGTAGTGCCTTTCGAACAACGGCCCTGGATGAAATGCGCCGAGATCACCGACACCCTGATCGACGCGGTGCGTAGCGGCCAATACAAATATCTGCGGGTCAATTACGCCAACGGCGACATGGTCGGCCATACCGGCAATTTCGAAGCGGCAGTGACGGCAATGCAAGGCCTGGATCTGCAACTGGCACGTCTGATTCCGGTGATTTTGGAGATGAACGGCACGGCGATCATCACCGCCGACCACGGCAATGCCGATGAAATGTACGAGCTGGATAAAAAAGGCAATGTCACCCGCAACGCCGAAGGCCGCACCAAGGCCAAAACCTCGCACACATTGAATCCGGTGCCGTTTGTGTTGGTATCCGGGGAAAATTCTGGCCACACACTCCGCGACGATTTACCAAAAGCCGGCTTGTCTAATGTGGCTGCGACTATTTTGAATCTGCTGGGTTTTGAAGCACCGGAAGATTACGATCCTAGCTTGATCAAAGCCAGCTAAACCGTAAAGCATTCTGAGCCGATGACACCGCCTTTCGGCTTACGCTGTTAGGCGGTTTTTATTGGCCGATAGAAATTGGTGTAAAGCCTCTGCTGACCTAATTTGGATGACCCTATGGACTACCCCGAACGCATCGTCTGTTTAACCGACGAAACCACCGAAACCTTGTATTTGCTGGGTGAGCAAGCCCGGATCGTCGGCATTTCCGGCTATACGGTCAGACCAGCGCAGGCTCGCCTGGAAAAACCCAAAATCTCGGCGTTTACTAGCGCCAAAATCGACAAAATTCTGGCGTTACAGCCGGATTTGGTGCTGGGCTTTTCGAATTTGCAAGCTGAGATTGCGGCGGAGTTAATCCGTAACGGTATTGCTGTGCATGTGTTCAATCAACGCTCAGTCAACGGTATTTTGCAGATGATAGGCTTGCTGGGCGCGATGGTCGGCGTCCCGGAAAAAGCCGCTACGCTGGTGGCGCAGTACCGGCAGCAACTGGAAACCACCCGCCTGCACAGCCTGAGTTTTGCCAAACGTCCGAAAGTGTATTTTGAAGAATGGGACGAGCCGATGATTTCCGGTATTCGCTGGGTATCGGAGTTGATTGGCATCGCCGGTGGCGAGGATTGTTTTGCCGAACTGTCCACCCAACACTCCGCCAAACAGCGCATCATCGCCGATCCTAAGGAAGTGGTAAGGCGCGCGCCGGACATTATCATTGGCTCCTGGTGCGGTAAAAAATTCCGCCCGGATCATCTGGCTGCCCGCCCCGGTTGGGATAGCATTCCCGCTCTGCAGCAACAGCGGGTCTACGAAATTAAATCTTGCGATATTTTACAGCCAGGACCGGCGGCACTTAGCGATGGTTTGGCCCAGATATGTCAGATCATCAATGATTGGCAGCAAGATTGTGCTTAGCCTAATAGGTGCTCAAATAAATCCAATAGCGCAGGCTATAGCTGTGAATTAATGCCGCCGAACTGGATGGAATAGTTCATATCAAAACCCGCGCCTAAATCTTAACCTCCTCTTCGAAAGGGATTCTTCATGCCACCCCAAATCCCAGGGAGCTTGATCAATGATCATCATCGAAGAGGTATCACATGAAAACGCCAAAATTATTTTTCCTAAGCACTGTTTTGTTCGGCGCCAGCGCCATTGCCCATGCCCAGCCGACCGGTGGCGGCACCACACCTAAACCGGTATGTAAAACCTTCGATATTCCCACGATTATTTGTCCCGATGGCTGGACCATTGCCGACGATCTGAGCAACGGCACCAATAAATGTACGACCGGCTTTATCAAAAGAACATTCTGCAAAAATGTTGCTGCGCGCAGTGGTTTTCAGGGTAACGTCGAAGTGATCAATACCGGCTCCAAGTTGTTTGAATTTGTGCAGCCAGTCGATGAATCAGGCGCACCTATAGCCATAGAAGCTGAATAGCTGATTGCCAGCCAAGACATGCATAAACCTGTATTGGGCAGCGTAATTGGCCCAATACAGCGACATGAAATCATACGACAACTTCACCGTGGCTATAAATAGCGCTGAGGATCGACCCCACACTTCGCGGGCACCTCAAACGAGGTAATCCGATCATTACAACCGGGTTTGGACAGATCAAAATCTGCCGGAGGTGTGTAGCAGCGCGTCCGGGCATTGAATACCACTCTCACCCGGGGATGCAGCAGGTTTTCATGATGTTGCTCAACTACGACGGCCAAATAACCGCTCTCCAGTCGTACTAAGGTGCCGACCGGATAAATGCCGATGCTGCGAATAAATTGATGCACCAGCGTCAGATTGAAATGATGGTCGCTCCATTCCAATAACTTTCTTAGCACTTCGGTGGGTTCGATGCCGGTGTGATAAACCCGCGTGGAAGTCAATGCATCGTATACGTCCACTACCGCAGCCATCTGCCCGTAAAGGCTGATTTCATCGCCCTTCAGGCCTAGTGGATAACCACTGCCGTTGTAGCATTCGTGGTGTTCGGCTGCGACATTGAGCGTGATGGGTGAAATACCCGGCGTTTTCTCCAATAATTGACAGCCATAGCGCACATGATTTTTCATGATCTCAAATTCGCTTTCGGTCAGTTTTCCAGGTTTGTTCAGAATGTTATTCGGCACCTGCATTTTGCCGATGTCGTGCAATAAACCGCCCAGGCCGACCTGTTCGATAAGTTTGCGGTCTATATCCAAAGCTCTGCAAAAACTAATCAGCAAGGTGCCGACCGCCACGGAATGCTGAAAAGTATATTTATCAGCCTGCTTGATTCTGAGCAGACTGACTATGGCGTCCGGGTTACGGAAAATCGAATCAATGATATTGGAAACTACCGGCTCTACCTGCTCCAATTCGACCTGTTTACCCAAGCGACAATCCTGGAGGACGTTGTGTACGATACGGTTGGCTTCGCGGCAGACTTGCTTGGCTTTTACCCGTTCTTTTTCGACGCTAACCGGCGGCGGCACGCGCTTGAGCGTGCGCCCCAAGTGCTGCATATGTTCGTCAAGCTGCCGGTTTATGTCATGAACGGATGGAGCTTCCGGCATATCCGGGCCGAGCGCGGTGTCTATGTAGACCTGGCAAATGCCGTAGGCGGCGATTTTTTCGATGTCTTGAGCGGATTCGATCAAAAAGCTGTTGCGCAAGAACGGGTGGTTTATCCACGGGCAGTTGATGTCGTGGATAAACATCTTGGGCTTCAGATCAGCTACATCGATTTTTTTGATCATTGCGCATTTGCCTGGCGGATTGCGACTGAATTTCTGTACGTTTACTACCCCGGCGCTTAAATTCCCTGGAATCGTCATTCCCGCGAATACACGAGCGACGATATTGAAGGGCCGGATTCATAGCGGGTTAGCTGTAAGTGTATCAGTACTGGTGGTTGCCATAGCAGTAACCAATAAAGCCACTAAAACAATCCCTAATCCTAGTGCCGGGGTCATCAAAAAACACACAAAAATTGGCAATCGCCAGCCGCTGAGCTAACCTAGGCGATCCGGTTAACTGCAAATTTAGGGAATAGATAGAACCATGCTGCGTTACGACCGTTCTCGATACATCGCTTTAGGCCTGCCGGCTTTGCTGAATGCTTTGGCGCTACCCCTGTATGCGCAGCAGATAACGACCAGCGGGTCGTCCGACGAATATGCCGTGCCGTTCTATTTGATTATCGCCCTGGCATGCGGCTTATTCGGGGTATCCGCCATGATAAAACGCTGCCGCGACATCGGCTCTTCGGCCTGGGGAATATTGCTCGGATTTTTGTTCGCGCCACCGCTGATGCTGTTGGTCGCTTTGGTATTAATATTCGCCCCCAGTAATCCGGCCGCCGACCAACTGGAAGCGCCAGCGTTGCGCCCTACCTTCGATATCTGGTTTACCGGCTTTCTGTTATTGGTGAGCCCGTGGATGCCGGTGCTATTAGTACGGGCTTTGTAAGCGCTTATTCCAATCAGCTGGTTTGAACCAGTTCAAGATTATCAACCTCGCCCTTAGACGCGCCTAAAACCTTGGTTTCCGGGAAGATAAAATTCTTTTAGCCCGGCCCTTAATTATCTTCGCTCAATGGTAATCTTGGATTCCCGCTTTCGTGAGCATTACAGCGAAGTGACTATTTGGGCAATACTGGCGGACGCCCGAAGGCGTCCGCCGTGAGTTGAGCTCATTTGGTATTTCTGGGATAGCTGTAAATAGCTTGACCATGGGCTTTATCAACATAAATCATATCTTTTTCCGCTACCACAACCGGCGCAAGCGGATTGGGATAACTGTGTATGCCGCGATTGTGCGCGGGATTGTCGTAAACCACTTCAGCAACCCAACTATTTAAAAAGCCGCCGGAGGCGATGCGATCACCCTGTGCTTGAACACTTGTCGAGACAAGAGCGGCAGTAAGGACGATAGCCAATTGGATGGTATTTAAGGTTTTCATGATAGGTCTCCTGGTAATAATGGTTATGAACCCGGCCCTATCTGTTTCTGCATCTCGTTCGATAAGAACGGTATGTCGGCCTGGGTTAATAAATCACTGGAACTCCGATTGAAACTTCAACCGATCCAGCTTGGAGACCATTGTGAACAAACTCCTGGAGTAAATAAAATTGATTGTTTTTATGGATTCAATAGATTTTACATATAGTGAATTCCTTGCCGGCTTGTGGAATAAAGCGACAGTCTGAATATCACCAGCAGGAATGATGGGCTTAGTTAATCAGCGCTGCAAAACGTGTCGATTACTTTACATTTCAGCGGCAAAACTGCGGATTTAGTGGGGAACGAACCAGGTTGACCAAGTTAAACCCATCGGCATATTGCCGATTTTTCATCTATTTCCAACGCATAATCAGTGAGTTGGCAGGATCATCTTCCGCTGAAATCCGGCGCCAAGATTAATGGCATCAAAATTGATAGGGTTCAGGCAATATGCCGGCTTTGCGCTGACCTTCTGGTCATGGCCGGAGATTTGTTCAGACCTGGCTTTGGAATTTAAATACCTATGACTACCTATGCCATCGGCAGCGTAAACGGCGATTACCGAGCACTGATGCAACGGCTGACCACCATCGGCTTTGACCCATTGGAAGATCGACTGTGGTTTGCCGGCAATCTTGTCAATCACGGGCCGGAATCTTTACAAGTACTGCGTTACGTGAAAAGCCTGGGCAAAGCCGCTGTTGTGGTATTGGGCAAACAAGAACTCCATCTCTTGAGCGTTGCGCTGGGCTATACGCCATTGGCCCCGGAAGATACCTTGCATGAAATTCTTAACGCCCCGGACCGGGACGAATTATTGAAATGGCTACGACTGCGCAGCCTGATTCATCACGATACCAAGCTTAATTTTACGCTGGTGCATGCCGGGATTCCCGGCGAATGGACTTTCAGCCAGGCGCTGACTTTTGCGTATGAAGTGGAATCGGTTTTATCGGGAAGCAATTACGCGGCGTTTCTGGAAAACCGCAAGCAAGACCAGTCGCGCTGGCATGCCAAACTGCGCGGCTGGAAACGGCTGAATTTTATTGCCAATGCCTATACGCAAATGGCCTATTGCAATGAACAAGGCAAGCTGGATTTCAGCGCAACTGGCCCAGTCGATGCTCAACCGAGCGGTTTAATGCCTTGGTATCGTGTCCCCAACCGGCTAACATCGCAATTGAACCTAGTTTTTGCCGATGACGCGCATTTTGCCGATATTAATTGCGCCGGCTTCTATCCGCTGCCCGCTTTGTCGGCTTTGCGATTATCGACATCCGGCGCAATGATTGCAGCAATGTCTTAATGCGCTGTTGCTTGAACTCAGCCTGACCGGCCATACTCTCATTTTTTAAAGCCCAGGGCTGTATCGGCCCCTGTCACATTAGTCAAATTTGCATCATCAAACTTGGCACTTCTAAAATCCGCACCGGAAATGGTCGCGCCGTCTAAATTGGCGCCGGACAAGTCCGCCCAGATAAACTGGCCGCCGCTCAAATTGGCATGGCGGAGCGATGTGTTGCTCATCAGCGCGTAATTAAAATTAGCCTCGCTCAAATCCGCATTGTTCAGTATCGCATTGTTCATTTCCAGCTTATCGCGCAGTTGCCGCGGACTCGCCGAATTGGGACCTAAATTGGCCTGTTTTAATTTGGCGCCGGCGAAATTAACATTGTTCAGCGATCCGGTGACGCGGCTGCGGCTCAGGTCCGCTCCGGATAAGTCGGCATAATCCATCAGTACGCCATATAGGCTGGCATAGGATAAATCGGCATTCTGCAAATTTGCATTACGCATCTGCGCAAGATTGAGATTGACACCTACCATTTTAGCTGCCGTTAGCTTTGCCCCGTCAAGATTGCTGGAAAACAGGTCGGCTTTATTGAAATCGATTCCGGATAAATCCAAACCCGACAGGTCTTTCTTGATCAAGTTCGGCTGCTGACTGCCGGCCTCGGCTATAATCGCGATAACGCCTTCTCGAGTGAGTTCCGCCGCAGCGCATGGCAATAGCCAAAAACCCAAACTGAAAGCTACCAATGTTCGGCAAACACCGGAATCGTATTGCATAACTACTCCTCAAATCGGGTTAGACGGTCAAAAAATAACCGCCATCTTGCGAGTTTCAGTGCATCATAATCCAATAAATCAGGCTTTAGGCAAATTTTCCCGCCCTATAGAAGCGCTACTTCAGGCCAGCCATGATCAAGGTTTTTGACAAGTTATATATTTTTGGCAACACAACCACTAACAGGCTGGTGAAAAACTCGAAAAGCCAAGTAAGCTAAGGCATAGATGAGCGGCCAACTGTTAAAATAGGCTACCTAAATTTGGAGCCTTTCAATGCGCGGACACGATGCCATTCAAAACAGCTGGTTCAGCTATGTTAGCCTGGAAGACCGTATTCCCAAACAGCATCCGTTGCGTCGTTTACGGCTACTGGTTGATGGCGTATTGGCCTCTATGGATGCCGTCTTTGCCGAGCGTTACTCGCACACAGGCCGTCCCTCGATGGCCCCTGAAAAACTGCTGCGCGCCTTGCTGTTACAAGTCCTGTATACGGTCCGTAGCGAGCGTCAGTTGATGGAACAACTGGACTACAACCTGTTGTTTCGCTGGTTTGTCGGTCTGGGCATCGACGACGCCGTGTGGGAACGCACAGTGTTCAGTGCCAACCGCGAACGCCTGCTGTCCGAAGCCCTGAGTCGCGAATTTTTTGAGCGGGTACTGGCCATAGCCGAATGGCAAAATCTGGTGTCCGACGAACACTTCAGCGTCGACGGTAGCCTCATTGAAGCCTGGGCCTCGCACAAAAGCTTCGTTAAAAAAGACGGCAGCGGCCCGGACAAACCCGCCGGCCGCAATCCCGAGATCGACTTCAGTGGCGAAAAGCGCAGCAACGCCACCCATCAAAGTACAACCGATCCCGAAGCCCGGCTTTACAAGAAAGGCGAATACACCGAGGCCAAACTGCGTTACATCACCCATGCCTTGTCCGAGAATCGCAACGGCCTGATTGTCGATGTCGAAACCACTCAAGCCACCGGCACCGCCGAAATCGAAGCCGCGCAAAAAATGATCAAACGCCGCGTGCCCCAAGGTGGCAGCGTCGGTGCCGACAAAGGCTACGACCAAGCGGCGTTCGTCAACGGACTCGAGTCCCGTGACATCAAAGCCCATGTGGCCCGCAAAAAGACCGGCAGTGCCGTCGATGGCCGGACCGCTCGCGGCAAAGGTTACGCCCAAAGTCTCAAGCGCCGCAAAATCGTCGAAGAAGCCTTTGGCTGGGTCAAAACGGTCGGCGGCCTGCGCAAAACCCGTCACATCGGCTTAGCCAACGTCGCGGGTCAGGCCTTGTTTTGCTTTGCCGCCTACAACCTGACGCGCATGCTCAACCTATTGGTGTTCACGCCGAAACCGGCGTGGAGTGCGCCCGCCTAGGGTGAAGTTCGCCTGAAAACCGTCCACAGACGGCTTCAGGCGAATAAAAAGCCCTTGAAACCGGGGCAAAACGCTTGAAACTCGATGTCATGACCGATTTCAACTCGAAAAAATCACGAACATCGTGGGTAAGGGGAAATATCGGCGGGTTTTTCACCAGCCTGCTAAAGGCTGTTTAGCGTGAACGCTTTCTATCATAAATTATTGATTTTGGGGCTGATACTAGCGCTGCCCGGTTTAGGCTGCTTCAGCTATTACACGCTTGAAGAAGCCGGCCCAAACACCGCGCTGCCGGCGTTGGCGATTATGATAGCGTATCCGGCCTTACTGATTTCCCTGACAACCCTCATCATGTTGCGAGTTTCGAAGAAGCCGTCCCGTCCAGGGGCTTGGCTGGCGGGAAGCTGTTTAATCGTTTCGGCGGCGATCCTGCTGATTGCCCGCCTATAGAACATAAAACTGCTTAACAAACACGCCGCCGATTAAATTTACTAGATACTTTCCAAAAAACATAAAGCAACTATAGTTGCCCAGACACGCGCCTCCACAACATCGCCAGGATCTTAACTATGGATTTTGTCATTTCGCCCGCAATCGCCTTGATGGATAGGCTGCGCTATCCCGCAAAATTTGCGCTGCTATTCAGCATCGTGCTGATCCCGATGCTGTTCATGGCCGGCACCTTGATCAGACAATTTCAACAGGAAATCGACTCCTTGGCGCAAGAACGCCATGGCCTAAGTTACATCGCCGCCCTCAGAAAACCAATCGAACACATTCAGCAGCATCGGGGCATGACCAGCGCGTTTCGCAACGGCGCAACCCAATTTAAGGAACGCATCACGAGTAAACGCGAAGAAATCGATGGCTATTTTGCGGAACTGGAAAAAACCGACCGCGAGCTGCATGAGGCCTTGCAAACCGACGACATGCTCGCCAAGCTCCGCCAACAGTGGAACGACATCAAAACACACTCCCAGGATCAAGAGTTAAGTGCAGTGATAACCGCTCATAACGTGTTGATTGCCGATGGTTTGAAGCTACTAAACCATATTTCGAATACATCCGGCATCATTCTCGACCCCAAACTGGATAGCTTTCATATGGGCTTCGTACTGACGGCCGATTTGCCCGAATTAATCGAAGTGATGGGGCAAACGCGGGCGCTGGCGTCCGGCATCGCCGCCAAAGGTAGTCACACACCGCAATCCTTGACCAAGCTGTTGATCTTAATCGCTAATATAGAAACCTATGCCCGCAAGGTGGATGAAGGCTTGGCCGTGGCGTTTGCGGAAAACCCCGAGGTGTCGCGAAACTTGCGCGGCACCAATGAAAACTACCGAACAGCCTTGCAAACCATGCTCGGTTTATTACGCCAGCAATTGGTCGAAAGCGAAACCATTTCTGTTGGTAGCGATACAGTATTCGAAACCTCCACCCAAGCCATCACCCAGTCTTACCAGCTCTACACCGGACTGATAGCCGAACTCGACCTGCTTTTTCGCACCCGCAGCGCGGCAGCCGAACAGTTTTTACAATTTACGCTGGCCGGGCTAATCGGGGTGTTGTTGGTGGTCATTGTGCTATTGCTGGGCTTAACCAAGTCGGTCAATCGCAACATAACCGCAATTAACCTCGCAACTAAGCGCGTTGCCCAAAACGACCTGAGCGCGAGAATACATATTGATGCCAACGATGAAATGCGGGAGATTGCCGAAAACTTTAACGCCATGATAGAGACTAGTTCGGCTTTGCTGAAAGAAATCATTCATACCAGTGCCGAATTGCATACGTCGGCACAAAAAGTCTACACAGTTGCCAACCAAAGTGCGACTCATCTCGACCGGCAACGCGAAGAAATCACCTCGGTTGCGACCGCGGTGAACCAGATGAGCGCGACCATCCAGGACGTTGCCTCCACCACCAATACGGCGGCCCAAGCGGCCAGCACCGCTAACGAGCAAACAAAAAACGGTCAGAGCATAGTGGCAAGCGCCACACTATCGATCAGCCAATTGGCTAAAGACATCGAAGGTGCTGCCAATGTGATTCAAAGTCTGGAAAAAAGCAGCGAATCCATAGGCTCTTTGGTGGACGTGATTAAAAGTATCGCCGAACAAACCAACTTATTGGCATTGAATGCCGCCATTGAAGCCGCCCGCGCCGGCGAACACGGCCGCGGTTTTGCGGTAGTGGCGGATGAAGTTCGCAGCCTGGCAAGCCGTACCCAAGAATCGACTGCCGTAATCGAAAATATGATAGGCGAATTACAGGCCGGATCGCGCAAAGCGGTCACTGTGATGCAGCAAAGCCGTACGCAAGCTAATGTAGGTGTGGAGAAATCTCGGGAGGCCATGCAATCCCTGGAAGCGATCAGCCAATCGGTGGAAACCATCGACGCGATGAACCTGCAAATTGCCAGCGCGGCCGAAGAGCAAACGGCTGTGACGGAGGAAATCAATCGGAATATCGTCCACATTACCAATTTGTCGGAACACACCAGTAGCGGGGCTAATCAGACTACCGCCGAAGCCCGCCAGCTGAATCAGCTAGCGGAAAACTTACAAAAACTAACCACGCAATTCAAACTGAATATCTAGCAAGAGAAGCCGCTACCCGATTTGTGCAGGCACACAGGTAGCGGAACCCATTCTATTTACCCAGCACTTCGCCTCTAACGCTTTCTACCAGTGCCGCGGCTTCCGCGATGAGTTCGGCAGGCACATTCAGCTCTTGCATAGTCGCGCCTAGATGCTCCATGACCGCGTCGAAATGGGAGTCGTTCAAACCCATTTTTACCAAGCGAGCGTGGCCGTCGCGCAAGGAACGTCCGGTGTAGTTGTTGGGACCGCCGAAAGCCACCGTCATAAAGGTTTTTAAATGCTCGGCTTGTTTAGCCATGTCGGTTCTTTCAAAAAAGCGGTTGATCCGAAAATCCCCCATCACTTTGCCGTAAAACACATCTACTGCGGCATTCACCGCCGCTTCGCCGCCGATGCGTTCATACAAAGATGGTCCTTGCACTTCATTTGCTTCACTCATAATACCCCCTCGTTATAGTTTTTAATTTACGAGGCGTCTGTTAAATCGGCAAACTATTGATTTTTGACTGATTTAACGGCCTCGGCGGCGATAATACCCGATGATAGTTTCGTATCCAAACTATTTCACCGCCACCAAAGACCTGACTGTTTGTAAGTTATTGAATCTTTTCGATACCGCCCAAATAAGGCCGCAAAGCTTCCGGCACCGTGATGGAACCGTCTTCGTTTTGATAATTCTCCATCACCGCTATTAAGGTGCGTCCGGCTGCCAAACCGGAACCGTTCAAGGTATGCACCAACTCCGGCTTACCGGTTTCCGGATTGCGCCAGCGCGCTTGCAGACGCCGCGCCTGGAAATCCTTGAAGTTGCTGCAAGACGAAATCTCGCGGTATTTCTGCTGGCCCGGCAACCAGACTTCCAAATCGTAGGTTTTGGACGATGAAAAGCCGGTGTCGCCCGCGCACAGCAGCACCTTGCGATACGGCAGGTTCAGCTTTTTCAGAATGGTTTCGGCATGGGCGGTCAATTCTTCATGCGCTTGCGCCGATTGCTCCGGCGTGACGATTTGCACCAGCTCGACTTTTTCGAATTGATGCTGGCGTATCATGCCGCGCACGTCGCTACCGTAGGCACCGGCTTCACTGCGAAAACACGGCGAATGACATACGAATTTCAGCGGCATCTGCTTGGCCTCGACGATCACATCGCGGACGATATTGGTGACCGGCACTTCGGCGGTCGGGATCAGGTAAAACGTCGGATCGTTTTTGACGGTGAAAAGATCGGCTTCGAATTTGGGCAATTGGCCGGTGCCGCGTAAGCTATCGGCATTGGCCAAAAAGGGCACATAGGTTTCCTGATAGCCGTGCTCGTTGATATGCGTATTCAACATCAACTGAATGATAGCGCGCTGCAAGGTCGCGAGCTTGCCGGCCAACACCACGAAACGGGCGCTGGCGATTTTCGCGCCCAGCTCGAAATTCATGCCCAGCGGCTCACCCAAGTCGACGTGGTCTTTTGGCGTAAATGTAAATTGGCGCGGCTCGCCCCAGCGGCTCACTTCCTGGTTATCCGCATCGCTTTTACCGGCAGGTACTGCTTCATCGAGAATATTGGGGATGCCTTCCAATAGCACGCTCAATTGATTTTGAATGTCGTTTAACTCGGTTTCCGCTGCTTTCAGTTGATCACCCAAGTCCGCCACTTGATCCAGCAGGGGTTGCACGTCTTCGCCCTTGGCCTTAGCCTGGCCGATGGCTTTGGAGCGGGTGTTGCGTTCGTTTTGCAGTTCCTGAGTTTTGACCTGCACACCTTTGCGCCGGTCTTCCAGGGCTTGATAGGCAGCGGCATCGAATTGAAAACCGCGTCTTTGCAGCTGTTGCACAACCAGTTCCAGGTCGCTTCTAAATAAACGGGGGTCTAGCATGATGTTAAAGATCCTGAATTGAAAAAAGAGATAAAACGACGGCTATACCTGCTTGCCCAGCCACAAGCCGGTCCACAGTGCGGCGGCGCAAAACACGATGTTGCTTAGAAAAACGGTCAGCATCGCACCCATGTGCGATTCGAAGGAATGACCACTCTCCAGCAGATAGAGAATCAAATATAAGCCGGACAGCGTGATGAACAAACCAATCAGAACGGTCACCAAAATTGCCCGGTATTCTATTGAAATGGACAGTTTGTGCATCAACACCGTGGCGACGATGCCGATCAAAAACGCGCCGACGCCGTTAACCAGCGTCAATGCATAGGGAAAAGGCCAATCGAACAAACGAATTGTGCCCTGCGAATAGAAAAACAAGCCTTTGCCTAGCGCCAAACCAGCCCATACCGCCAACAGACAACCGAACACGCTAGCCAAAATATTCAGACCGGCCTTGCCGAGTTGGCCTTGTTCGAGCAAATAAAAGGTTTCCAGGGAAAAGCTGGAAAAAGTGGTAAATCCCCCCATCACGCCGACCAGAATCGCGGTGCGGTACTCCAAGGCAATGGTCAGACGTTGCAGAATCAGTGCTTCAGTCATCAGCCCGATCAAAAACGAGCCTAGCAAATTGACGGTTAAGGTACCGTAAGGAAAGCCCCTACCCAGCCACAGATACACGCCGCTGGAGGCCAGGTAGCGCAACATGGAACCGATAGCGCCGCCGAGAGCGACCGCGAACAATTGCAACATCAGAATTTAAAGAACGTTTCCCGGTAGTAACGCAGTTCTTCGATGGACTCGATAATGTCGTCCAAGGCTTTGTGCGAGGCCTGCTTGTTGAAGCCGTCCTTCAACTGCGGCGCCCAGCGCGCGGCCAATTCTTTCACGGTAGACACATCCAGGTTACGGTAGTGGAAAAACGCTTCTAATTTGGGCATGTAGCGATACAAAAACCGCCTATCCTGACAAATGCTGTTACCGCATATCGGCGAGGTTTTGGCGGGCACCCATTGCTGCAAAAACGCGATGGTGCGAGCCTCCGCTTCGGCAGCATCGATTTTGGAGTCTTTGACCCGCTGAATAAGGCCGGATTGACCATGATGCTGCTGGTTCCAGTCGTCCATTGCCGCCAACGCCGCGTCGGATTGATGCACCGCCATCACCAGCCCTTCGGCAAGAATGTTCAAATGTTTATCGGTGACTACCGTGGCGATTTCAATGATCAGATCGTTATCAGGATCTAAGCCTGTCATTTCCAGATCGATCCAGATAAGATTGTCTGCATCTTGAGCCATTTTCATTCCATGGTATTAATAATGTTGCGGCAAATTGTAGCATTAGCTAATCTGTACCGCTAATTGTTAACCCCACCTACATAGGCTTGATGAACACGTTTACCGGCATTTTTTTAGTAGCTTTAGTCCTTTCCTACGGCATCCAATTCTGGCTGGCAATGCGCCAGAAATCCTACGTTTTACAGCATCGTGAACAGGTGCCGACCGCCTTTCAAGACCGGGTGTCGCTCAGCGCCCACCAAAAGGCTGCCGATTACACCATAGAGAAAAGCAAACTGGGCGACATCGACAGCGTGGTCGGCATGGTATTTCTGCTGGCGCTGACCTTGGGTGGCGGCATCAGCCTGGTCTTCGATTTCTGGTCGACCTTCGATTTGTCGCCGTTAGTGGCCAGTTTGCTGTCCATGGCCAGTGTTTTTCTGTTGATGACCGTAGTTGAAATCCCCTTCAGTCTCTACCAAACCTTCGTAATCGAAGAAAAATACGGTTTTAATAAAAGCAAACTGCCGCAGTTCGTGAAAGACCAACTAATGTCCATGGGCTTAACCTTGGTGATCGGCTTACCGATTCTGGCGCTGATTTTGTGGGTGATGGACAGCATCGGTGGCCTATGGTGGCTGTATGCCTGGGCCATCATCATGAGTTTTTCGCTGTTGATGAGCTGGCTGTTTCCGACCGTGATCGCCCCGCTGTTCAACAAATTCGAGCCTATGCAGGAAGGCTCTCTGAAACAACGCATTCAGGGTTTGCTGGAACGGTGCGGCTTTAACAGCCAAGGCATTTTCATCATGGACGGCTCGCGCCGCTCCGGCCACGGCAATGCCTATTTCACTGGCCTGGGCAATAACAAGCGTATTGTGTTCTTCGATACGCTGGTGAATTCATTGGACGAGGAAGAACTGGAAGCAGTGCTGGCGCACGAGCTAGGCCACTTCAAATGCAAGCACACCATTAAAATGCTGGTGGCTTCGTCTGTGATGACATTGATCAGCTTTGCGGTGTTAGGCTGGTTGATTACCCAGGACTGGTTTTTCGACGGTTTGGGCGTCAGCACTCACTCAAATGCCGCCGCTCTGTTGCTGTTTATGCTGGTGTCGCCGGTGTTTACCACCTTCATGCAACCTATCAGCGCCTACTTTCAACGTAAATTCGAGTTCGAAGCCGACGACTTTGCCACCCGCAATGCCCAAGGCAGCAAAATGATCAGCGGCTTGGTGAAACTTTACGAAGAAAACGCCAGCACGCTGACGCCCGACCCCTTGTATTCAGCATTCCATTACAGCCACCCGCCCGCCGCGATCCGCATAGCGCATATCGAAGAAAAGATGCAGTCCGCCTGATGGCAGACTTGCACCAGGGTTTGGTCGTCGCCCATCTCGGCAAAGGCATTGCTGTCGAGGTGAACGACGATGCCGGTTTAGCCGCCGAGCAGCTCGTGCTTTGCCAAACACTGCGCAAACTGGACACCGTGGTGGTCGGCGACCGGGTGCTGCTATCGATGTCCTCACCCGAGCAAGGCCGCATCGAGCAGATACTGCCCAGGCGCTCGGTGTTGCAGCGTCCCAGCCGAGGTAACGACACCCGGCCGGTAGCGGCCAATCTGGATACGATTTTCATCGTCTTCGCCGCCGAACCGGAATGCGACTTTTTGCTGCTGGATCAATATCTGGCAATCTGCGAAAACTGCAATATCGATGCGGCGCTGGTGCTGAATAAAGTCGATCTGCCGCTGTCACCTGCGGTTGAAGAAGGGCTGGCGTATTACCAAAACTTGGGCTACAGCCTGCATAGAGTCAGCGCCAATCAAAAAATCGGCATCGACGGCTTGCAACAGGTTTTGGCGCAGCGAACCAGCATGTTTGCCGGCCAATCCGGGGTCGGCAAATCGTCCTTGACCAACGCGCTATTGCCGGAGCGCAATTTAAAAATCAATAGTGTCTCGGAAATCACCCGTCACGGCCGCCATACCACCACGGCCGCGACGCTTTACCATTTACCGGGCGGCGGCGATCTGATCGACAGCCCCGGCGTCGCGATATTTGGCTTGGCAGGTTTGTCGGAAGGGCAACTGGCTTGGGGTTATAGAGAGTTTCAGCCGCACATCGGCAAATGTCGCTTCAACGACTGCCGGCATGTCAACGACAAGGATTGCGCGGTGCGGCTAGCGGTAGAAGCAGGCCAAATTGCCGCAGAGCGCTACCAGCGCTTCTTAAAACTCAGAGAAAAGATGCCGCCGGGCAATCGCAACTAGTCCCTTCCAACACATGATTCTGCATTCCGGACCAGCTCAATCCCATCTTGCGTGCTACAGTAGGTTCGCGTAAATTATATTCTTTTGACTAAAGCGCTAGCCAAGACCGCCGGAACCAATACATGGATACACACACAGTAGCTCGCCTTCCGGACGATAAAACTTGGCAAGTGCCGGGCTTCACGCGCGACCAGCACGGCAAGCCGCAAATCGGGCTCGACCCGGCAAGTCTTTATGCATATGGCCACCTGATACGCCTGACCGAAGAATTGGTGCTGGATCAATTTTCCCGCGGCCTCGTTTCAGGCACTACCCACACCTGCATCGGCCAGGAGCTCACCGCATTATCGGTGGTGCGCGCCTTGGACCATCCAGATGACGCCGTCCTTTCCAATCATCGCAATCACGGGCATTTCCTGTCGTATTCCGGAGACTTTGTCGGACTGGTCGCGGAGATCATGGGCCGGGAGGCCGGCGCTTGCGGCGGCTGGGGCGGCAGTCAACATCTGGTCCATCGCAATTTTCACAGTAACGGTGTGCAGGGCGGCATGCTGGGCATAGGTGCCGGCCTGGCTTTGGCGCGCAAGCTGCAAGACAGCGCCGGAATCGTGGCCGCCATCATAGGTGACGGCACGCTCGGCCAGGGCTTGGTCTACGAAGCCATGAATCTGGCGTCGGTCTGGAATGCACCGCTGCTGGTCGTGGTCGAGAACAACGGTATTTCTCAGACTACCGTCAGTCGCGACAATCTGGGCGGCGACATCCAAGCCCGTGGCGCAGCATTTGGACTACCCACTTGGCGTCTTGCCGACGATGATCCGGAATTTTGCCGCAAAGTAGCGGAAGTAGTCAGCGCAGTGCGCGCGAGTCGCGGCCCCGGCTTCCTGGTAATCGATACCCGACGGATGGGCCCGCACAGCAAGGGCGACGATCTGCGCGATCCAAATGAACTTAACGAAATTCGCGCCCGCGATCCGTTGGCCGCATTGGCCAAGCAATTGCCGGCAGATACGCTGGCAACTATCGAAGCCCGCAATCGCGAATTCGTGGAAACGGTACGCCAAGCGGCCAATGCCTCACCGGAAGCCACGCTCGCCGAAACCCCGAGCCACATCTTCACCGCCCAACTTGAACACCCTTTGCCCAGCTATCCGCCCATCGCGGCGGGCAGTAACGTACGGCAGGTTTTGAACACTGCCTTGCAATTCCTGCTCAAGTCTGATCGGCGCACACTGTTAATCGGCGAAGACCTGCACGATCCTTACGGCGGCGCCTTCAAAGTAACTCAAGGCTTGTCCAGCGAATTTCCCGGCCGAGTCATTTCCACGCCGATCAGCGAAGCCGGCATCACCGGTTCCGCTATAGGCTTGTCGCTTGACGGCTACCTGCCGATCGTGGAAATCATGTTCGCCGACTTCCTGTCCTTATGTCTGGATCAACTGCTCAACCACGCCGTGAAGTTTCCGGGCATGTTTGCGGATACCTCGGTGCCTATCGTCATCCGCACGCCTTGCGGCGGCCGGCGCGGTTACGGCCCCACGCATAGCCAAAGCCCGGAGCACCTGTTTACCTCGGTGCCGGGCCTGACCGTGGTTTACGGCAGCCATAGACATAATGTTGCCGAACTCTTGATCGACGCCGTACTACGCTGGCACTACCCGGTGCTGTTTCTGGAACACAAACTGCTGTACGGCGAAAAAATGGACCCGGCGGATTATGTCACGCTGCCGGCCACGGATGATGTGGCTACCCACCTGTTCCCCACATTACGTCGCGGTGCGACCGAACCTGATGTAACGTTAGTAAGCTACGGCGGCATGCTGACGATGACGGAAGCCGTGGCGAACAGACTGGAAAGCGAAGAAGAGCTGGAAGTTGAAATCGTCTCGCCGTCATTGCTGTCGCCATTACCGCGCGAATCGCTGATCAAGCATCTAGCCACCCGAGAATGCGTGGTCGTGATCGAGGAATCTCACCACGACTTCGGCGTCAGCGCCGAAATCGCCGCCGCTTTGCTCGAATCCGGATTCAAGGGCCAGTTTCTGCGCATCGGCACACCGCCCGTGCCCATTGCCTCCGCCCGCAGCCTGGAGCGCAGCATTATTCCCGACGAACAATCGATTATCGAGCAAATTCTCGACCTTTTTTAAAGGACAGCCATGCCCACTTTCCAAACCGTTCCCTGCGTGAACATCAACGACGAGTTCGTGGACGTCGTCAGCATCGACGTCAAGCAAGGCGAGTTCGTCAATAGCGGCGACGTGGTCGCCACCGTCGAAACCGACAAATCCATGATAGATGTGGTCGCCGAACAAGACGGCTACGTGCTGCGAGTCGACTGCGAACCAGGGCAAAAAATCCGTGTCGGCGCCGTGATGTTCTGGCTGGGTGAGACGCGCGACGAAGCGATCCCGGAAGAAACCAAGGACACTTCGTCAACAGCAAGCGCCGTGCGCCAACCCACGGCAAAAGCCAGAGCCATGCTGAAGGAACTGGACATCGACCCGTCCCGCGTCCCCGTCAGCGGCGAGCGTCTGTCGGTGGCCGACATCGAAGCATGGCTGAGCAAGGGCGGTAAGCCCGGTAAAGCCGCAGTATCCACTCAAACGGTAAACCGCCGGGAAGACACGCCAACCGTTGCAGGAGACTTGCAGGAATTGTCGCCGGAAGCGGCAGGCATGCTGCATACAGTTGCCTGGCATCGGGATTTTGCGGCCTCCGCCTATCTGGAAGTCGAATACGACCCCAAACCTTGGGAAGAACGCGCCGCCGCCTATGCTGCCCAACATAAGCTGATGCTTTCGCCCTTGCTGCCGTTGATGGCCTTTCGTTTGGCGGAATTGGGCCGCGAACGCCCTATAATAAACTCCACGATAGTCAACGGTCAGCGCTTTCAATACACACCCGTCAATATCGGCTTTACCGTGCAGGCCGGCGCGATGCTGTACCTAACCGTGGTACGCGACACGCAAGACATGGACGCTGCGCAATTCATCAGCGCCCTAGGCGAGGTGCAGCGCCACGCGATGGCACACAAGCTGCCGCCACAGGAAGCCACCGGCGCGACCTTGTCATTTTCGAGCATGGCACGCTGGAATGTCAGCCGCCACACCCCTATTCTACCGCCGCAAACATCGCTGATTATTGCTCACGCCGCGCCGAAAAATTCGGACAAGGCCGTACTAGGCGCCACTTACGATCATCGCGTTCTCACGGGTTTCGACGTCGCACAGGTGTTGCTGGCGTTGTCCCGTCCGGCATAATCACTCACATAAACCAGAGGCCACCGATAAATGAACCTAAACCCCGACGAAATCAAAGCCGCGATACGCAACAAAGTCATAGAGCTAGCCAAAGCGCTGGACATGGACGCCTCGGGCGTCACTGACGACGACATTCTGCCGGCCACCGGCCTGCTGGATTCCGGCGCCATTCTGGAACTGGTGGTCTGGTTTGAGGCCAGCTACGACTTTCGGATCAAACAGGAAGACATGAACATCGACAATCTCGGCTCTATTAATGCGATGACCGACTTTCTGCTATCCAGCAAACAAGCGTAAGCCAAACAATCTACCGCAGCCTATTTGACGCAACCGCGCTGAAGGAATAATCATGGCCATGCCGACGCTGGAACCGATTCAAGACGGCGACCTGCTCGCTTTCTGCCAATTTCTTACGGAACACCTGAGCTCTGAGCGCAGTGCCGAGCAATGGGCGCAAGCTTTCCAGCAGAACTGGGGCGTAACCAAGCCCAACAACGGTTTTCTGATCCGCGACGAAGGCAAAATTGTCGGTGGCATCGGCGCGATTTATGCGGAGCGAATTATTCACGGTAAACCGGAACAATTCTGCAACATCACCAGCTGGTGCGTGCTGGAGGCCTTCCGTTCGCAAAGCATGCGGCTGGCGATGGCTGTCGTGTCGCAACCCGGCTTCCATTTCACCGACCTGACGCCGACGGAAGTGGTATCGAAGACGCTACAGTTCCTGAAGTTCAAGCCCATGAACGAACGCCACGCACTCTGGCCCAATCTTCCCTGGCCATTTGCCCGACTCGGCGGTATCGGCGTCATTACCGATCACGATGCTATCGAACAAGCACTTGCGCCCGCCGATGCCAAGGTATTCCATGACCACCGGCATCTACCCTGGCTTAGACACTTGGCAGTTGGAAAACCCGGCGCGTATTGCCTCGTGACCTGGAAACCGAACCGATTGAAAGGCGTACCCGGCGCGCTGGTGTTGGGATTCAGCGATCCCAAGCTGTTTTTGAGTTACCGCCATAGTATCGGCTCACACCTGTTACAGAAAGGCTGTTTTTACACCCGAGTCGAGTCTCGCCTGCTACCCAGACTGCCACTGATCTGTCACGAACTGGCCGGCTACCGCAACAAAGTGTTTCGTAGCGACACCCTGAGCGAATCCGATATCAGCAATTTTTATTCCGAGATCGTGGGGCTAAACCAGTGAGCGAACGCAAACTTATTCGCGTAGACAGCGAAACCCGCCCTGTCCTGTCGGTAGTCATCCATACCGAAGAGGAGTTCGACTGGAACAAGCCGCACGACAGGCAGGCCACCGGCGTTAAACATATGCGCCACATCGACCGGGCGCAGAATGTTTTCGATAGTTTCGGGATTGTGCCGAACTACGTGGTCGACTATCCGATTGCTTCGCAAGAAGAAGCCTTCGGTCCGCTGAAAGCCTACACAGATTCGGGACGAGCGCTGATCGGAGCGCATCTGCATCCCTGGGTGTCGCCACCGCACGATGAAGCACTCAATGCCCGCAACTCCTATCCCGGCAACCTGCCGCGCGAGTTGGAGTATGAAAAACTCAGGATACTTACCGAACAAATCAAAAGCTCGTTCGGCACCTCACCTTTAACCTATCTGGCGGGCCGCTACGGCTTCGGTCCCAACACCGGCGAGATTCTCGAAGAACTGGGCTACGAGGTAGACATCAGCGTGGCCGCGTCTATCGATTACAGCGCCGACGGCGGCCCGGACTACTCCAGCTATACCAGTGATCCGTTTTGGTTTGGCAATCAGCGCCGTCTGCTTAGCTTGCCCGGCTCGGGCGGTTATGTGGGAACCCTACGCGCCGGCGGCACGCCGCTTTACCGACGCTTGATGCACCCTTGGCTACGTAAGGCGAAAATATCCGGGGCCGTCGCTAGGCTGCGATTGCTGGAACGAATTAGGCTCTCGCCCGAAGATTATAGCGAGCCGGAAATGCGCCGCTTAACCAAATCCTTGCTGGCTGACGGTGTGCGAATCTTTGTATTCAGCTTTCACTCGCCGTCGGTGATGCCCGGCGGTACGCCTTACGTGAACAGCGATGCGGACCTTGAACGGTTTCTGGAAAAGTGCCGGCGCTACTTCGACTTTTTTATGCGGGAATTGGGTGGCACGACCATGACCCCGCTGGAGATCAAGGACTGGCTGGAACAGCATTGATGCCCCGGCAAGCCGCACAAACATAAAAAAGCCGCGAATTTCGCGGCTTTTTTATGCTTTTTATATCCGGGTTAACCCGGTGGCCAATGCATTTGCCTGCCCGCTAGCAGATGTAGATGTAAGTGGTGGACAGTCTGTCCTCCATCGCCGTTGCAGTTGAATACCGTTCGATAACCGCTTTCCGCATACGCCAACTGGCCGGCAATTTTAGCGGCAGTTTGCAACATCAATCCGCCCAGCAAAGCATCGTCCAAATCATTTAAATTAGCGACGTGGCGCTTAGGGATGATTAGCACATGCAAGGGCGCTTGCGGATGTATATCCCTGAACGCCAGTAGTTGCTCATCCTCGTAAACCACATCTGGTTTGATGTCACCAGTAGCCATTTTGCAAAACAGGCAATCGCTCATGTGTCCTCCTAAAATTCGCGGCGACCGTTGAAGGCGTGCGCCAAAGTGCCGCTGTCGATAAACTCCAACTCGCCACCCATCGGTACGCCGTGAGCAATGCGGGTGGCGCGGATATTGAATTTGCCGGCGACTTCGCCGATGAAATGCGCAGTAGCCTGACCTTCCACGGTGGAATTGGTGGCCAGAATGATTTCCTTGATTTGCCCACTCGCCATGCGTTGCTCGAGCAACTCGAAACCAAGCTGATCGGGACCAATGCCATCCAACGGCGACAAGCGGCCGTGCAATACAAAGTATTTGCCCTTGAAGGTAGTGGCCTGATCGATCACCCAAACGTCGGCAGGACTTTCGACCACGCAGATCGTCTCCGCATCGCGCAGCGGATTGGCGCAAACTTCGCACAACTCCGCTTCGGTCAAAGTCCGGCATTCGCGGCAATGGCCGATTTCGTTGACGGCTTTTGCGAGCATTTTGCTCAACTGCATGCCGCCGTCGCGGTTGCGCTGCAATAGATGAAAAGCCATGCGTTGCGCCGATTTCGGCCCTACGCCCGGCAGGCAGCATAGGCTTTGGATTAACTCTTTCAGCAAACCCTGGTTTTGCATGCTTAGAATGGCATTTGGAAACCGGGTGGGATCGGGATGCCGGCAGTAACATCGGCCATTTTTTCTTTTTTCATTTTACCGACTTTATGCACCGCGTCGTTGATCGCCGCCGCCACCAAGTCTTCCAACATATCCTTGTCGTCACCCACCAAAGACGGGTCGATACTGACCTTGCGGACCTCGCGTTTGCCGGTCATCACTATCGTCACCAAGCCTCCGCCGGACTCGCCTTGCACTTCCATCGCGCCCAATTCTTCCTGGGCTTTTTTAAGGTTGTCTTGCATTTTTTGGGCTTGTTGCATGATGCCCGCTAGCGCATTTTTCATCATTGTCTCTCCAATATTAATTCAGTGGCTCGATACTGCCAGGCATGATTCTGGCGCCAAACGTGTCTTTCAAAGCCTGCACATTTTCATCGCTATTAATGCTATCGACTGCCGCTTGCTGCCGATCTTCGCGCGCTTTTTGAATTTCCAGCGCCGGTGTCATTTGCTGCTCTACTTGCTTGCTTATCAACAGTTTTAAAGGTTTACCGTAATAATTTTGCAATGCTACCCTTAGGTTGTCCTCGGCTTTAGTCCCGACTTGCTGGAAGCTCGGATCGAGCAGCAAGCGGCAACTGCTGTCGTCGATCCCGTCCAACACGCAGTTATTCGCCAGTTCGCGGGTACGCCCGCTGATATTCAACGCGGCTATAATCTCGGTCCAATTGCTCGGTTTGACGACTTGTGAGACTGATAACGGACGCGGCTCTTCGATGGATTTGGCGCTGCTCTCCACAACCGCAACCGGCGCCGGCGTACTGGCAACCGACTTAACGACCGGCGGTTTGGCCGGCTCAAGCGTTTGGGCTTCCGCAGTTTGCGGCCGGAAAGTCAGCATCCGCAACATCACCATTTCAAACCCGCTGCGCGGATCGGGCGCCAGCGGCAGATCGCGTTGGCCAAGCAAGCCAATCTGATAGTACAGTTGCACATCTTCCGGCAATAAAGTCTTGGCGAGCATATCCAACAATTGCTTATCAAATTCCTGATCGACGAAATCCGGCATTTGCTGTGACAACGCGACCCGATGCAATACCCGCAACATCTGCTGCAGAATATCGGCGAAATCCGGCGTAAGCTCGGCCACATCGGCGATTTTTGCCAGCAAGGCCCGTGCATCGCCTGCCGCCAAGGCCTGCAACATGTCGTCGATAGGCTTCTGAGCCACGGTGCCGAGCATGCCGATCACCGCTTCCGCTGTAACGCTACCGCTACCGTACACGATGGCTTGATCGAGCAAGCTCAAGCCATCGCGCAAGCTGCCGTCAGCGGCTCTGCCCAACATTTTTAGCGCGGCCGGTCTCGAAGGCAATTTGTTCCTGGCCCAAGATGAACTGCATTTGCGCGTCGATTTGCTCCGGCAGCAACCGTTTTAGATTAAATTGCAGGCAACGCGACAATACCGTGACCGGAATTTTATGCGGATCGGTGGTAGCCAGCAGAAATTTGACGTGCGGCGGCGGCTCTTCCAGGGTCTTTAACAAGGCGTTAAAGCTATGCCCGGACAGCATGTGTACTTCGTCGATTAAATAGACTTTGTAACGGCCTTGATTGGGTGCGTATTGGGCATTGTCGAGCAGATCGCGGGTATCCTCGACTTTGGTGCGGGAGGCGGCATCGACTTCGATCAGGTCCATGAACCGACCTTGTTCGAAATCCCGACAAACCTGGCATTCGCCGCAAGGGTTGAAATCTTTTAGATCTTCGCAGTTGATGGCTTTGGCGAGAATCCGCGCCACCGTGGTTTTGCCGACGCCGCGGGTGCCTGTGAACAGATAGGCGTGATGCAATCTATCATGTTGCAAGGCGTGCATTAACGATTGACTGACATGCTCCTGACCGACAAGCTGCTTGAAGTTGCTGGGACGCCATTTTCTGGCAAGAACCTGATAAGCCATTAGCAACGCGGAAAGGCAAGAGTTGGGCGGCTACTGCGCCAGCCACATCCCGGCACACGAGTCCGCTGCTACCGTTGCTTCCTTCCGGACCTGGCGGGGTTTACAGCGTATCGTTGCGAGAGGACCGACACAGTAACCATAAAACATCAGCAAGACGCTGAAGAGTGGCGCATTATCCATAAAAGTTCATCGATAAGCAACTGTCTTGCCAAAAATTAAGTAAATAAATGGATAACACGCGCCGGACTACTGCATCGCCGGCACAGGCAAACGGCTGGCGATAGCATGACCGAACGAAGCGCCGAACTTGCCGGCCAAGCGGTCGATCAGACGCTCTTGAGGAGTAAAGTTTACTTTCTCTTCGGTGCCGAACTGGTCGCGGGCCACGCTATCGACGCTACCGAAATCATCCGCCAATCCCAGCCTGACGCCTTCCGTGCCGGTCCAAATCAGCCCGGAGAACATCTCGGGCGCTTCGGTTTCCTTCAAACGCTTGCCGCGTCCTTCCCGCACCGCACCTATAAATTGTTGGTGTACTTGGTCGAGCAATGACTGCATATGCTTGCTTTCTTGCTGATTGACCGGCGAGAACGGATCGAGCATGGCTTTGTGTGCGCCGGCGGTTAACAAACGCCGCTCCACGCCCAGTTTGTCCAATACATTAGTAAAGCCAAAGCCGTTCATGATGACGCCAATAGAGCCGATGATGCTGGCCTGATTCACGAATATTTTGTCGGTAGCCGAGGCGACATAATAACCGCCGGATGCGCACATATCGCCCACCACCGAATAAATCGGCAATTGCGGATGCTTGGCTTTCAAGCGCCTGATTTCATCGTAAATGTAAGCGGATTGCACCGGACTGCCGCCGGGTGAGTTGATATTGAGGATGATACCCTTGACATTTTTATCCTTGGCCGCATCACGTAAGCCCTCGATCACCACATCCGCACTGGCGGCCTCACCTTCGACAATCTGCCCGAGCACATCAACGATAGCCACATGCTCGGAGGTGCCGGACTCGATATCCTCCTTGAATTTCGGATAAATCGCTATACCCAGCACAACGGCCAAATAAGCAAACGTCAGCAACTTGAAAAATATTCCCCAACGGCGCGCCGCTTTCTGTTCGTCGATTGCGGCAAACGCCAATTTCTCCAGTACCGATTTTTCCCAACCGGGACTGTTTTCAGCAATATCTCCGGGAAGATCTTGTTTATTCTCCACCATTTGTCTCCTATATGATTCCGATTAAGTCGGTGGGGTAGTTCACACACAACAAGGGATTGTATTTTTGCAAGGTTGCAGCGGAATGCGCCCCGCAAGTGACACCGATTGACGCGACTCGGGCATTTAAGGCCATTTGCAAATCATGCACCGAATCGCCGACCATCAAGGTGCGCTGTTTCTCCACACCCAGTTCAGCCATGATTTCATCCAGCATCAGCGGATTGGGCTTGGAAGCCGTTTGGTCCGCACAGCGCGTAGTACAAAACAAATCCGCTGCACCGGTCGCATTCATTGCTGCATGCAAACCCGCGTTTTTCTTGCCGGTCGCCACAGCCAGACGATACCCTTGGTCACGAAACTGCTTCAACATTTCATGCACACCGGGAAACAAGTCGTCAGGGCCGATTTGTTTGCTAAAAAAAGTTTTCGTGTAATCGGCAGCGATCTTTTGCCGGATCTCGGACTCTTCATTCGGAAACAGTTGCTTCATCGCATTTTCGATGCTCAAGCCGACGATGTCTCTGACCGCCTGCGCTTCCGGCACTGCACATTCACAACTCATCGCCGCTTGTTGGATGCAATGCACGATCCAGTCCACCGAATCCATTAAAGTACCGTCCCAATCAAAAATGATTAAATCAAAGCGGTTTTTCATGATTCAGCAATTCTTGTAAATCCTCGGACAATGGCGCGGTAAAGTGCAGCAAGGCACCGCTGACGGGATGCGCAAACTGCAGTTGCTCGGCGTGTAAAAACAAACGCTTGTATCCGCGCTTTTTAAAGGCTTTATTCGTATCGTCATCGCCATACCGATCATCAGCCACAATCGGATGCCCCAGCCAAGCAGCATGTACCCTAATCTGATGGGTACGGCCTGTTTTAGGCGCGGCATGTACCAAGGTGACATCCTGAAACTGCTTCAGCCGCGTGAACAAGGTTTCGGCGGATTTGCCTGCCTGGCTGACCACTACCATCCGCTCGCCGCCCTGGGCGACGTTTTTCAATAAGGGCACCTCGACTAACTGCTTCTTGCGTTGGAACTGCCCAACCAGCAAGGCCAGATACGTCTTCTGAATACCATCGCCGCGAAAAAGTTCATGCAATAACTTCAATACCGAACGCTTCTTGGCAATCAACAGACAACCGGAGGTTTCCTTGTCCAGCCTATGCACCAATTCCAAAAACTTCTGCTGCGGCCGAATCTGTCTTAGCCCCTCGATCACGCCGGAACTGACGCCGCTACCGCCATGCACGGCAAAGCCGGCCGGCTTGTTCAGCACGATAAAGCCGTCGTCTTCGTAAAGAATGTGGTTTTCCAGGCTGAACTTCAAGGTGGGTTGGACGATGATTTCGTCTTTTTTTTCCGCGACTCTGACCGGCGGGATTCGCACAATATCGCCCAACTGCAACTTGTAACTGACGTCGATCCGGCCTTTATTGACTCGAACTTCGCCCTTTCTGACCATGCGATAGATGCGGGTTTTGGGAACGCCTTTGAGATAAGTGATCAGAAAATTATCGAGCCTTTGTTCGCTGTTTGCCTCGGTAATCTCCAGCCATTGGACTTGCGGATTGGTCTGATTTTCTGCGGTATTCATGCGGCAAATAATAACAACATATCCGCCAGCCATGTTTAAAATTGCTGCTGTCAATAAACATTGCTATATTAGGCTAGTTTATCTTTGGATAGACTTTAGCTATAAAAATTTAAAGACCGGGGTTTCAGCGTTGTGTCTTCGCGCTGACCTAAAAGAATTTTTTCGGGTTTTATCGCTCAACCCATGATGAGCGAGCTGCATCCTTAGAATAGAGTTCGGTATAACAGACCTCCCACTTTTCAAGCGCCACCCTCGGCAATGCCGATAACCCGCTGCGACAATTACTACAACTAATTGCAGTTTTCCGTCAGTCTGGCCGCTCACTTAAGTACATATGGGGAAACACGCCGCCTTTGTCCGCGACAACCAAACCTGTTTAAGCTCTAAGTAGGATACAAATTACAATAAGGATAATTTAATGAAAAGAATGCTTATCAACGCCACGCAGCCCGAAGAGCTGCGAGTGGCATTGGTAGATGGTCAGAAACTCTATGATTTCGACATCGAAGTTCCTTCAAAAGAACAAAAAAAATCCAACATTTATAAAGGTATCATCACTCGGGTAGAACCCAGCCTAGAAGCCGCCTTCGTTAATTACGGCGCCGAGAAACACGGTTTTCTGCCGTTCAAGGAAATCGCCCCCGAATACCGGACCGGCGACAGCGAAGAGGGTAAATCCTCTAAATCCAATATTCGCGAAGGCCAGGAAATTGTCGTTCAGATTGAAAAAGAAGAACGCGGCAACAAAGGCGCGGCGCTAACGACTTACATCAGTTTGGCCGGCACCTATTTGGTACTGATGCCGAACAACCCCAAAGCGGGCGGCATTTCCCGCCGTATCGAAGGCGATAACCGCAGCGAATTGCGCGAAACCATGGCCGCCCTGGAAATCCCGGACAGCATGGGTTTGATCATCCGCACCGCCGGTTCCGACAAAAACGTCGAAGAACTGCAATGGGATTTGAACTACCTGCTGCAACTGTGGGAAGCCATCGACCGCTCCAGCACCGAGCAAACCGCGCCCTTCCTGATTTTCCAGGAAAGCAACGTCATCATCCGCGCCCTGCGCGATCACTTGCGCGGCGACATCGACGAAATCCTGATCGACCAGGAAGGCGCCTTCAAACTGGTGCATAACTTCCTGAAGCAGGTGATGCCGCATAATCTGCATAAGGCCAAACTGTATCAGGACAGCGTGCCGCTATTCAGCCGCTACCAGATCGAAACCCAGATTGAAATGGCCTATCGCCGGGAAGTGTCATTGCCATCCGGCGGCTCGATCGTCATCGACCACACCGAAGCCTTAACTTCTGTGGACATCAACTCGGCGCGCGCCACCAAAGGTAGCGACATCGAAGAAACCGCGCTGAACACCAACCTGGAAGCCGCCGACGAAATCGCCCGCCAGCTGCGCTTGCGCGACTTGGGCGGCTTGTTCGTCATCGACTTCATCGACATGATGTCGAACAAAAACCAGCGCGAAGTGGAAAACCGCTTGCGCGACGCCTTGAAAATCGACCGCGCCCGTATCCAGACCGGCCGCATCTCGCGCTTTGGTTTGATGGAGATGTCCAGACAACGTCTGCGTCCCTCGCTGGGCGACTCCACACAACTGACCTGCCCGCGCTGCAAGGGCCAAGGCACCATCCGTAACGTCGAATCCGTCACGCTGGCCGTATTGCGTTTGATCGAAGAAGAAGCGATGAAAAAAGGCACCGAGCGCGTCATCGCCCATTTGCCTATCGATTGCGCCACCTTCCTGCTCAACGAAAAGCGCGCAGCAATTCAGGAAATCGAAACCAGATTGCAAGTCGGCATCATCGTGCTGCCGAGCAAACACCTGGAAACCCCGTCTTACGACATCGAACGCATCAAATCCGCAGGCGAAAGCAGCGAAGAAAAAGCCAGCCATTTGCATATCAAGGAAGAAGACATCACGGTACCGGAATTTGCCAAGCAGGCCGGCCCTAAAGCCGAAAAAGCCGCGATTAAGGAGTTTTTACCGGACTCCCCCGCCCCCGTACAAAACAAAAAGACCTCTGCCGGTCTAATTCAACGTTTCTGGCAGCGTCTGATCGGGAATAGCAAAGCCGCCGAAAACGGCGAAGCCTCTGAAAAAAGCAACGAAGACAAACCCAGATCCGGCAGAAACAATCGCCGGGACCGTGGTGATCGCGGCGACAGAGGAGAGAGGGGCGAGCGCTCAGCATCAGGCCGTAACAACAACCGCCGTAACAACAATCGCCGTCCGCCCAACAACCCGGCAAATACCGAAGCTACGGGCAGCGCTCCAGTCGAGCCAAAGCAAGCCGTGGTGATTGACCAGGAAAATACCGACGACGCGACTACAACCGCAAAAAGAGAAAACGGCAACGGTGGCCAAGAACGCAGCCGCCGCAGCCGCAGCCGCAGACGGGGCCCGCGCAACGGCGGCGAGAGACGCCCCGAGCAAAGCGCCGCTGGCGAAGCGGGCGAAAATAGCCCAACAGGCAATCAAGGCGGCGAACGTCCAGCCCCAGCTCCAAGCTATTCCGAAAGCGGCGAAGCGAGTAGCCAACCGCGCTCTTATGACAGAGAGTTCGCCGAGCGCAGCAACAATCGCCACAGCGAAACACCTCAAGAACCTGTCAGCCGCAGCGCCAGCGAAGACTGATAAAAAAGCCGGACAACAGTTCTAGCTGTTGTCCGGCTTTCTCAAAGCGCTGGCATCATCAGTCTTTAATCGATAAAGCGTCTCTTCAAATCCGCATACTCATCTATCCGGCGATCACGCAAAAACGGCCAGATGCGTCTGACGTCCTCGCTGCGCTGCGCATCAAGCTCGGCAAATAACAACACATCCTGATTATCGCCAGCGCTGCTTAAAATCTCACCTTGCGGGCCGGCGATAAAGCTATGTCCCCAAAACTGAATACCGGGCGCTTGATCCGGCGCCGCTTCAAAACCGATACGATTGCAGGAAATCACCGGAATGCCGTTCGCCACCGCATGCGCACGTTGCACGGTAATCCAAGCATCGCATTGACGCTGCTTTTCGGCCGCATCGTCCTCGGGATTCCAACCTATAGCGGTGGGATAAATCAACAAATCGGCGCCAGCCAACGCCATGAGCCGCGCCGCTTCTGGATACCATTGATCCCAACAGATCAGCACGCCCAACTTGCCTATCGAGGTTTTGATCGGCGTAAAGCCCAGATCGCCCGGCGTGAAATAAAACTTCTCGTAAAATCCCGGATCGTCGGGAATATGCATTTTCCGGAAGGTGCCGGCGATGCTGCCGTCCTTATCGAACACCACCGCCGTGTTATGGTACAAACCCGGCGCACGTTTCTCGAAAATGGTCGAAACGATCACCACCTTATTGGCCTTCGCCACTTCAGCCAGCGTGTCGCAAGTTGGGCCGGGAATCGGCTGCGCCAAATCGAAACACCCGGTGTCTTCGCTTTGGCAAAAATAATGATCCAGATGCAGCTCCGGCAGCACCACCAGATCGGCATTCTGCCGAGCGGCTGTTTCGATTTGGCTGATCGAATAAGCCAGATTGGCTTCCCGGCCGCGATTGCAAGGCTGCTGCACGGCGCAGGCGATAATCGATTTTTTCATGAGTCGGACAGATTCTTAGAAATTCAATTTAACGAACGCCGGCACCTGCATGCTGGCACAATGCAAACTGCCGTATTGATGCACCAGCGGCCGGCATGGCGTGGCGATGATTTCAAGATTCGGGAAGCAGCCCTTCAAGCGTTCCAGCGCCACCGCATCCATCGCGTCGTCGTAAACCGGCACCAATACCGCGCCGTTGATAATCAGGAAATTCGAGTAATTGGCCGGCAACTGCTGGCCTTGTTCATCGAAAATCGGTTTTGGTAATGGCAGCGCCACCAACCGATAGGCATCGCCGCCTTCTGTCTTAAAGGTTTTTAGCTGCGCTTCCATATTTTTCAGGCTTTGGAAATGTGGGTCTGCGCTGTCGTCGCAACTGGTATAAGCGATAGTGTTGGCATCGCAAAACCGCGCCAGCGTATCGATGTGCGCATCGGTGTCGTCGCCGGCCAGATTGCTTTGCTCGACCCACAAAATCCGCTTCGCGCCCAAATAATTTTGCAGTTGACCGGCTATCGCCGCTTCCGACAAATCCGGATTGCGGTTGGGATTGAGTAGACAATTTTTAGTGGTCATCACGGTACCTTGCCCGTCCGACTCCACGCTGCCGCCTTCCAGCACCAGATCCAGCGTGGCAGTGGGATGACCTTTAAAAATCGGATGCGCAAACAAGGCCAAATTCAAGGCGTCGTCGGCCGCATGCGGATATTTTTTACCCCAGCCATTGAATCGAAAGTTAAGCAGCTGCACGCTGGCTTTGGGATGTTGCCATTCCATCGTCAAAAACACCGTATCCCGCAGCCAAATATCGTTGTAATCGGCCTGCACCATATGAATTTTTTCGTTGTGGCCCAGTTGCGTCTGAATATGCTGCTGATGCTCGCCGTCTTTGCAAATAATCACCAAGGGCTGAAAACGGCTGATGGTAGTCGCGACAAAATGGTAGGTGTCTTCGACGGCGGACAGATTGGTAAAGTCGCCGCTGTGGTGCGGCCAAGCGATGATCACGGCTGATTGTGTTTCCCATTCTGCTGGAAAGCGAATCATGAGTACTCCCTGGATAATGTGGCTTTGAGAAATAATGCCTTATTGTATCAATGCTGACCGGTTAGGCCTATTCCACGGAATTTTAAATGTAATCGGTGCATGTTTGGATACGGAGGCAAGGTTCCAGAGGTTTGCCGCTAACACCGAGAAACAGTTGGGATGCGATTCGAGAAGCAGGAAGGGAGAAATAACCGGAGTTGGATGATGAGCCCGCCGGCGGGGGATTCCACAGCCTAAACTGTAGTCTCCAACCCGCCAGCCTACCGCCGATGCCGTTGACGAGGTCAGACTCAAGGTCTGTAGTCAGTCAGAAATTCCGAAATTTACCGTGAGGCCGCACTAACCAAGACATCTGCCATCATTTCAGCCAATTATGAACACAATACGAAACCACGATTGCTCGAGGGATTCGACGCCACTATGCACCAATTTGAATCTTTCCGTACCCGCTCTTTACGTGGTAATTGCCCCTAACGTTCAATCCTCAGACAGGACACGCGTTGCCGCTCATTTGTTCCACTCGTCATCGACCGCTTGCGCGGTTTTAACACCGCAGTAGCGCTCTGCGTTTCATTCTGGCCTTCCCGCCGATTTTTTCAAGCGGGAATATTGATTTTGCGGGCGGTTATTGACGCAGTTTCAACAATTAAGGCATCAAGCGGGACGTTGAAACTAACGCCGTATCCCTTAGACTTGATACCAATTAGAAACAAATTAGGCACGCTTACTAATAACCTTGGGACGCTATAAAGCGTTTAGCGCGGATTGAAAATCAGGCCTGGAAAGCGCAATGGCCTTAATGCGGCCCGTTGCGGTCTGCCGTTCGATCTGCTTCAATGACAAAAGCTTGGTGGCTAACTATCTCAGATGATAAAAGGACAGGAAAATCGTATGCCAATCAAGATATTGTCTGATAGCACTGGGTAGCGATGAGTATCAAGGGTAATGGCGAATGTTGGCGCTGTGCTTACAAACTACGGCAACCCGATTATGCGTACGAATCGAAATGCGCCGGCTGCCGCACAGCCACGCGCGTCTGCCGCAATTGTAGATTCTTTAGTAATAGCGCCCCGAACAAATGCAGTGAACCAAAGGCCAAATTGATTACCAACAAGCAACGCGCCAACAGATGCGAATATTTCGAGCCTTTGTGATTGCTATTCCACCCTAGACCAAGCCATACGTCGCAACTAAAAGCCGCTACCTGCCCTGATCTAAAGTAGGCCAAATATTCCGATACGATTGCACCGGTATTGAAATCATGGAATTTGAATTGGCAAATTGTCACAACCGACCCTTTGCCGCCTGTCAGCCAAAGTGATCTAATGCCGGGGATTTGACCGTTACCAGTCATAGGCACCTGTGGCCGATAATAAACAGAAAGGAAACTTAGATGCAGATCAATAAAATACCGTGCCGAAGACTATTTTCTGGTAGATATACGGTTAACAGCTTAATAACTTGTTAGGCACCACCATCACATTGGAGTAAGAATGATCGAAAAATTTAAAATTGAAAGCGAATCCGAGGCAGATGCTTTTCTAAGGGATCTATTGTCCAACCAAGAATATCGCTCCATGAATGAGGTCGAATATCGAGCTCAAGAACTAATCATCAACGAGCCACTTCGGAAATATTTCATGCACAAGGCGCAAGAGCTGCTAAAGGTAAATGCACCAACATCCTAGATCATTAGAGGTGGAATGAATGACCAGCCAGTGGAATGACGAGCTATTAAAAAAGTTTGTTCTGTTACGAAACGCGCTTAGGGCAGCAAAGAAGGAAAAGAACTATCAATGCGTTCTCTCTGTCGGGTCGAGCATTCTTGAATTGGACAAGCAAGCTAACTTCCTGAAGATCGCAACTCCAATCTTTCAGAAGGACATGGCGGAGGCATATATCAAGTTAGGTGATATCAATTCCGCCATCGAGTATCTGCTTGCGGCGAAGGCTGGATTTGAGGAGCGAAGGAATAACTCTGGTGATTGGCAGAAGGATATTGAGTTGATTGACAAGAAACTTGTAAAGTTGTATTAGCTCAGACCTGATCTGACAGTTACCGTTTTTGCGGGGTGTCTGTCAGATTAGATTTGGTTCAGATTTTTTTGAGCCCAAATCTGTTTTCCATCCAGCAAGGTATCCATCGGCGTTCTGCCGTTGCACATTCTGCCCTGATGAGTTCGGTCATTGTTGTAATAAACCAGCCATTCGTCCAGATCTTTTTGGAGTTCATCCAGGTCGCTATAGAGCTTTTTGCGGAACGTGACCTGATAGAACTCCTGCAAGATGGTCTTATGGAAGCGTTCGCAAATCCCATTGGTTTGCGGTGACATGGCCTTGGTTTTGGTATGGTCGATGTCGTTGATCGCCAGGTATAGCTGATAATCATGCTGTTCGACCTTGCCACAATATTCTGTGCCGCGATCCGTCAGAATGCGTAGAACGGGTAATGCGTTGGCTTCGTAGAACGGCAATACTTTGTCATTCAGGATATCCGCTGCGGTAATGGGCGTTTTGGTTGTATACAACTTGCAGTGTGCGACTTTGCTGTAGGTGTCCACGTAAGTCTGCTGGTATATCCGCCCAACCCCTTTGAGGTTGCCGACGTAAAAAGTATCCTGCGAACCCAGGTAACCGGGATGGGCTGTTTCGATTTCGCCGCAGGCTTGATCATCCTGCTGCTTTTTCTCCAACGCCGCAATCTGCGCATCGCTCAGCATTAACCCTTCGGCGGCTACCTTGGCTTCCAGTGCTTTAAGCCTCTTTTTAAAGTTCTCCAGGTCATGCCGTAACCAGATGGAGCGAACGCCGCTGCCGGATACGAATACCCCTTGTTTACGCAGTTCATTACTGGTTCGATGCTGTCCATGCGCTGGCCACTCAACCGCATAGGCTTTCACTGCCAGCTCAATGCTTTCATCGACGCGATTCTTCAGATTCGGAGACCGGCGGTTTTTGTCGATTAAGGCATCAATGCCACCTTCGGCTACCAGCTCTTGATAACGATAAAACGTATCGCGCGAGACACCCATCACCTTGCAGGCTCTGGAGACGTTATTCAGTTCTTGGGCTAAATTTAACAGCCCCGCTTTGTGTTTAATGATCGGATTGTTTGTATGGATCATGAGAGTTACCTTTTGTGTTTTGTGTAAGGATTCGACACCCCTATCAAAACCGGTAACTCTCATCTTTTCAAGTCGATGTGTCAGATCAAGTCGTGACTAATACATCCAAGCAGACGGCTCCGCCGCCGCTTAATTCCAAGACCATGAGGTACGCAGACTATAGGGTGCTGCCGTCAGGCGCACCGTTCGCGATCATTGCGCCTCGCATGGCTCGGCATAACCTATAGGCGTTAGATCAATCAACAGACATTCGTCAGAAGAACCATCCGTCCGAAATTGGCCGTTGCCCGCCCCTCAAATATTCCATTTCAGCAAATCGCTTAAATACTTTAATACTCGAAACCTTCCGACTCGAATTAGAACACCCACCTGCCTCAATAAACTCAACTCACCAACAACATCTTTCGCGCCTTAACCCCGTAAACATCATCCGGCAAATCCGCCAGTTGCCGCAGCAATTGCGTGCCGGATTCCTGCTCGCCGTTTTGTTGCAAGGCCAGGCCTAAATAGAATTGATATTTGCTGGACGCGCGCGCGGCCTCGCTTATAGCCGCCAGCTGCTCCAGCGCCGCAAGCGTATGCTGGCCGGATAACAACACCACCGCCAAATCAAGGCGCGAATCGTCATCGTCCGGATTATGTTCCAGTAAATGCTCGAACTGGGCGATGGCGACATCGCGCTTACCCAGACTCAGATTCACCAAGGCCAGATGCCGCAAGGCGTTACTATCGTCCGGATTCAGCGCCAGTGCGGTTTCCAGCGCTTCGCGGGCGCTGCCCAGATCGTTACGCAGGAAACAGGTAATACCCAGTTGCGCCCAGGCTTCTTGATGTCTGTTGTCCAGTGCCAAAGCCTGCTGATAATGCTGCAAGGCCTCGGGCAGCCGTTGCTGAGCGGCCACGGCGATGCCCAAGCGGGTATGCAGCTGCGGCGCGTTGGGTTGTAGTTTCAAGGCGCGGATCGCCGCATACTCGCCGCCCTGAAAGTCGCCGAGTAAGACTCTGATGCGGGCCAGATTATCCCAAGCCGTCACATTGTCTGGATCGCAAACGGTAGCCTGCTCCAGATGTGCCAGGCCCTGACTGGCCTGACCGATATTCACCAGCACCTGTCCGATATTGCAATGCGCCATCGCCATATTCGGCTTCAGGCGCAAGGCGGTACGCAAATGCACCAAGGCCTCCGGCCACTCTTGCCGCTGCGCCAGCACAAAACCCAGATTGTTATGCGCGCTGGCATTGTCAGCGTCCAATTCCAGCGCCGCCCGATACAAACGCGCCGCTTCGGCCAGGTTACCGGCCTGATGGGCGATTACTCCTTCTCTGAGCAGATCGTTAAGCGCATTCATCAGGCTATCCTGGCAATCAAACCACTCAAAATGTCGCCCGGCGAAATGTCCGGCACCTCGAACTGCACGTCATCCAGCGATACATCGAAGGGTTGTCCTTCGTGATAATGCACCGGCAGGCTGATACCAAACTTGTAATCCGAACCAAATTGATACGAAGCCAGTTGCCAACGCTGGTCGTAAACGCTAAAGCCCAGCGCCGTCACCGCCACGTAACCGGAAATATCAAAGGTAAAGCTGGGTTGCGCGGATACCGCCAGCTTGGCGGTCAAATCCAGGCCTGTGGCCGGCGTCCAATCCACATGCACCCCCGCCTCCGCCGCACCCTCAATACCCAGTTTGCCGCCTATCTCCAGGCCGCCGGTGGCGCTGGCGCCGGTAATGCCCAGACCGATACCGGCCCGCACCGCCAAGCGCAACCCAGCATCGGCCGGCACTTTAAGATGCGCGTCGCCGGTAATTTTGGTGTCTTGCTCGTGATCGGGATTGTAGGTCAAACCGATTTTCAATTGATCCAGGCTACCGGGGCCAATGCCCGCCGTCGCACTCAGATTGCCGCCCACTTCCGCGACGATACCCGGCACAATCGGTACTTGCGTGGCAACGGCAAACAGCGATTTGTTGATCTCCTTGCGCGGAAAGATCTCCAACGAACTGGGTAAACCCAATTCGCCGGACACAGTAATCTCGCCTTTCTCGTCCAATGTCAATCCAACAGTCGCTTTCAACCACGGCGCGGCAGTGACATCGACCGTGCCGCTGCCCCACACCTTGATCGGTTCGGCCTCGCCGCCACCTTCACCGACCACGGCTTTGGCATTCAAATCGATATTACCGGCCAGCATGCTGCGTTTGTAATTGGCCGTGAGTTTGCCATTCAATAAGCCGTCTTTATAATCCAGTTTGATTTTGGCGCTGGCGTCCAATCCGCTCAAATCGGGCTCTAACTCTCCGCCGCCGCCCAATGACCAGACGTCGCCCTTGCGCTCCGCCGAGACATTCAGCTTGCCGGCCTTGATACGCGGGATGGTGTCGGACAGCGTCGCCTCGCCGCCCAAGCTGATATTGCCGGTATCGTCGGCATGCGCAGACAGTTTGGCGCCTTTAAAGCCGGGCACGGAAACCTCGGCGTCGCCGGCAAAATCGATGGCTTTTTTGGCATCGTCGTAAGCTAGGGTAAAACTGGCTTTTTTGATGCCTTTCAATGCGCCCGGCTTCAGGCCCAGCGTCCCGGAGGCTTTAATGCCTTTGGCGCTGTCATAGTCGATACGCCCCGCACCCGTGAACAGCTGTTTATCAAATTCCAATTGGCCGGCCATCGCAAAGCCGCCGGCGGTGGCACTGCCTTCCAAAGAGCCTTTAGCTAGTTCGCCAATGTGAAACTCCACCAAGCCGGCGGCGGCAATCGGCGTGGCTGCGCCGGCACTCAGCGTCAGCGAACTGCTATCCAATTGGATAGGCCCTTTCATATCGAATTCATCGGTGGAAAAAGTTTTCGAGAACACCAGGTCGCCGCCAACCAACGCCACGTCGACAGTCGTGCCGGCCAACAGCGGAATACCGTCGATGGTTAAGACGCCGCCGCCGACGATATTGGCGCTGGCATCCATATCGGCGTTATTCAGCGCAATCGGGCTCAAAGTCTTGGCTTTAAAAGCGTTGCGATAAGCATCTGCTACCTGACCGGGCGGAATATGGCATAGCGTCGGCGCACCGCTGCTGACAAAATTTAGTGTAGTGTTTTGTGCATCGACTTTTTTGGTTTTGGGCATGGTCAGCGTCACCGTACCGCTGCCGGCGGTGCGGTTGAAGGTTCCGCCAACCACCGACATGCCGCCCCAACTGCCGGCGTCGAAAGTTTCGCTGCCGGGGTCGCCCTTCAAGGCGCTCACAAACATCACCCCGGCGCCGGGACGCGGCAGCAGCCGCAATTTATCGTTGGCAAACAGATCGGGCGCATTAGATTTGGTGGCTTTTTCCAGAGGCTTCAGGTGTTCCATCTTCGTGACGCGGTCCGCCTGCCAACAGATGCCCGGATTGCCGCCGACGGCCCCCTCGAATTTCACTTCGTCGAAAAACAGTTTGTCCTGATAGCTGGTTTTAATCGCGTCCAGTGCAGCCGACGCCGGATCTTTGGCGGCGGTAGCCGGTGCTGCGCCGCCTCCCGCGGCAGGGGCCGGAGTAGGCGCCGCGGCATTCGCAGCCGGTGCCGGTGCAACTCCAGGGGCGGCTTTGCCCCGCCCCGGCAACGGTTTGGAGAGATTTTCCGGCAAGTCGCCACCACCTTCCACTTCGGGCGGAATGGCCGCGCGTATCGCCTTATCGATGGCGTTTTTAATCTTGCTACCCGAACTGCGATTGGCGCTGGCATCCAGTAATTGGAAGTTTTCCAGCTTGTCCGCATCGCCGCCCAATTGCAGTTCCAGAATATGATCGACATCGAACAGATGTGGCGCGCCCTGGCTATTCCACCACGGCAGAATGGCCTGCTCGCGAATCTCGCTTTCGCTGCCGATCAGATAGCCTTGCCCGCCGCCCCCGGCTTTCAGCTTCAACGCATATTGCGTGCTGGCACCATTGGTATCCGGCAAGGTGTTATCGCTGCCGAGGTAGGGTTTTAAATCCCAGCCACCGGACGACGGTTTGATCTGCTTTTTCCAGTCGTCAATCTGGTTGGTACGCTCGTCGGCTTGCGGCAATTTCCAATTGGTCAGGCCGCCGTATTTGGCGCTGAACTTTTCCTGCATGCCCGGTTTTTGCGGCAAAGTCAGCAGGGGCACATGCAATTCCCCACCCTTCAGCGTACCTTTACCGGCACTTTTGGCACCGCCCGCCGCGGGAGCGGCAGCAGGTGCCGCCGGCGGCGCGCGCATCAAGCGCTGCACCCCGCCGCCTTGTTGCACCACATGGCTTAGTTCATGCGCCAGCAGTTCGCGCCCGGCATCGGCATCCGGCGCAAATTCGCCGGGCGCGAAGTACACATCGTTACCAACGGTAAAGGCGCGGGCATTCAGTTGTTTGCACAAATCCGCCGCTTCGGCATCGTTATGAATGGTCACCCCGGCAAAATCCGCCCCGAGTTGTTGCTCCATCTCGCGCCGGATATTTTCCGGTAACGGCGCCCCCTTACCCCGGCTTTCCTCGATTCGCGCCTCCACCGACTGCTCGACTGTGTTTGCTGACGCGGCTGATTCGGTATCTTCAGACTGTTCCGCTTGCTCGGCGGCAGCACGATTCAAACGGGTTTGCGCGACCGTTTGCTCCTCATCCGCCGGTTTGGATTTACGTAACAAACGCGCGGCGGACGTTGGTTGTTCGTCTGTTTTTTCGGGTCCTGCGGCCTTACGAAATAGCCGAGCGGCCTTGGGCTTTTCTTCTTCCTTGGTTTTACGACTCAGACGTTTGAGCTGATCTTGTTTTTTATCCTCGGTTTCCACAGAGCGCTGCGCGGCAGGGCTTTTCTTGTCCTCATCCGGCTGTTTCGCCCGGCGCACCGGCTTTTGCTCCTCTTCAGGTTTTGCGGCATTAGCCGCAGCCCGGTTCAGCCGCCGCAACAAGCGTTGAGCGCTGGGCACCGGCTTGCTGGAAATCATCTCTTTGTCTTCCTTCACCCCCGGCTGTTCGTCAGTTTTTTGGGCGCGGCTGACTTCCTGAGCCACCTGGTCCGCTTCCTTTTCTTCGGGGTCATGCGGCTGGCTGACGGCCATCTTGCGTTGCAGATACGCCGGCTGGCGCTGCTTTTTCTCTTCATTGGGTTTGGGCGGCGCGCTGGTTTTGCGCTGCGGCTGCTTTTTGCGGAGTTTGGACGCCAAGGTTGCCATAAGCTAACTCCTTAACTGTTTTAACTGCGCCGGCGGATTGCGGCCCAGTTTTTGATATTCGCGCTGTAAAGCCGACAATAAGGTCTCAATGCCGATAGGCTGATCCGCTGGACTGCTACCGGCAGCGGTCAACACCACATTCCGAATCTGGCCGCCGCTGATGTCGCAATAGCTAGCCAGCGTTTTGCATAAATCGTCGCTGGGGTTGCGTTGACCGAAATGGCTGCGCCATAAATCCAGGCGCTCCTGAAACACCGGCATGGGAAAATCCACAATCGCATCCAACCGGCGAGTAAAAGCATTATCGATACGCTCGCGGCTGTTGGTGGTCAGAATCGTGATGCCGGGGTGGTTTTCGATGCGGGTTAATAAAAAGTTGGTGAGCATATTGGCGTAACGTTCGCCACTTTGCTGGGCCTCGGTGCGGCGGCCGAATAAGGAATCGGCTTCGTCGAACAGTAGGATGGCATCGGCGGCGGCAGCCAGATCCAACAAAAGGCCCAGATTTTTCTCGGATTCGCCGACATATTTGTTCATGATCGCCGCCAAGTCCACACGGTACAGCGGCGCGCCCAGCGCGGTCGCGACATAACTAGCGGCCAGGGTTTTGCCGGTGCCGCTGTCGCCAACGAATAAGGCCCGCAGGCCGGCATTGCGCGAGGCTTGCAAGGTTACGCCCAAAGCTTCCCACAACGATTCGCGGCTGTGCGCGCGGGCGATGAAATCGTGCAGGTATTGCTCCACCAGCGGCGGAAATACCACCGCTTCGCGTTCGACGCGCCGCCGCACCGGCTCGGCCAGCAAGCGCAAGCGTTCCGCGCCCAAATCGCGGCGGGCTTGGGCAATGTGTTCGGCATGCAATGCGCTGCGGCTTTGTTCCGCGCGCAGCACCGCATTGCGCGCCACTTTCTGGATCACCGGACCGCTCAGCAAGGCACTGGCGGCACGGCGGGCCAATTCCGCATCGGCGAGGTAACGCGCCCAAAGCTGGCGGCGCTCGGCTTCGTCGGGCACACCCATTTCCAATTCCAGCAAATCCTGACCGGACACCGCATCACTCATCCCCAGCACAATCACATGGGCGATATTGGGTTTTATCGCCGGCAGCTGCCAGCTTTCACCGGCCGAGACCTGCACCTTGATGACCGGCAGCCAGCCGGCCAGTTGGCAGGCCAGCGGTAAGGCCGGCTGCTGTTGCCACAAATCACTCGGCACTTCGATGGCCGTTAATCCCAACAAACCGGCCAGCTCGGCGGCCAAAGCCCGCCGGCCGCAGCCGCTGTTGCCGCGTATTGCCAAGCCGCGCACTTCGCCTTTCGCCAATAAGGTCGCCAAATGCGGTAATTGCTTGCGGATACGTTGCGGCAGCAACTCACGGTCTGTCAACGCAATCACTCGGCAACCCGGCCAAATCGCCGGCCGGCCGCACAATACCGACCACAAGGCCGGCTCGATGCGCAATGGCCGGAGCGACAACGGCCCCGATCCTTCCAGCAACAACACCTGCTGTTGCACCAACGGCGTAGCATGCAAATCCAGCGCATCCAGTGTGCCGGCACCGAATAATTCGTCCAGCATCGTTAGCGCCAGATGCACCGCGAGGCGGTTGCCGGGATTGGGTGCTTGCAACTCGCTCAGCGTCAAGGTCACCAGATAATCGGTCTCGGCGCTGCCAACTACGGCCAGCAAAAAGGCTTGCGGCAGGTCGATATGTTGTTCCCGCAACCAATATCCAAACGGTCCGGGCAAGGCGCGTAACTGGGCGGCCGCGTGTTCGCGCATTTGTATCCAACTCGGCAGCACTTCCACGTTTAACAGCCGGGCGGCTTGCTGCCGCAATTGCTCGGATAATTCGCTGTCGCCCGGCATCATCCGTTCCCAGAATTCTGCCAAACCGACGCGCACCAAGGCCGCCAACGGTTGCTGCCGGTTAGGTGCTTGCAGATTTAGCGATTCGGCAAAGGGCTGCGGCGGCTTAGTCATAGTGAAAACTCACAACTCGGCCCAGCCACGGCAGCCAGCCCGGATTGATGTCCAGCCCGGCCAGGCGCACGGGCAATCGGATCGCCGACATCGGCGCGTATAAATCGATATGGCTGGGGCTGTAGTGAATTTGCCCGGTGAGCGCCAACAACTCAGGCTGCCAAACCCCGGTCTTGCCATACCAGCGCTGGGCCAAATCCAACACCTGTTCGCGGGCTGGTAGCGGCGGCAATCGGCCCAGTTCGCCGCTATCGTCCAGGCCCAATTGCCGCGCGATGAAATCGACCAGCGCATCGTCCTCGTCCAACTGCAATTCTTGCCCAAGCCGGTACAACCAGGCCCAGCCGCTAGGCAAGGTTTCGGCATGTTCCCGCATCAAGCAGCGCATCTCAGACCGGTTGAGCATATTCAGTAAATACAGCAAGCCGCCTTGCCGGGTATGAAATCCCGCAAACTCCAGGCCTGCGCTGGCCGGTTCTGGAGAAGAGCCCTGGGCAAGCGCCTTGGCAGGACGAGAATAGTCGGCCAATGCTAGGTTTGCAGCCATCGGCGTTTGCCGGACATCTTTGCCATCATGCTCGGCAAGGGGCTTGTGCGGTAATGGCGCCGGTATCTGCCGCTCGGTGTCGGCATCCAGTTTCGGATTGGCCTCGCCGTCTGTTTGCGCAAGGGCTTGATGGGCTTGGTTAAGCTGCTGCGCTTGCAAAGGGGGTTTTGCTTGCCGGGGCTGGATCGTTTCATTCGCGCTTACGGGCTTGGGCTTGGGGTCACCACTCGTCTGCGCTTTTTTGGCGTTCAGCATAGCCGCAAAACGGGCGGATAGAATAGCCAGCAGCCTAGCCGGCTGTTGTTGCAACAGCAGCGGTGCCAAGTCTTGGCCGATCAGCACTAAAGCCAATTGATAGCGGCCGTCGGCAACATCCAGCTCTTGCAATAGAGGTCGCCAAAGCGCCAACAATCCGGGCCTTGGCGTCAGTTGCTCAGCCCACGTCTGGTCATCGGAGGAGGATCGCTTGTCTGCGTTATCGATTTCAGAAAAATGCAGTTCGGCGATTTCCAAAACAGACGGCAAGCGAAAACCACTCATTCCGGCCAGCTCGACCGCTAATTGCCGAGCATCGCTGTCGGCCAGACTCAACCAAATAGCCGCCAATTCACCCCGTTGCGCCAAACGGGCACAAACCGCCGGCAATAACGCCAGATGTTCGGACACTATGCCGGATATGGCCCGCGACACCGGCAAATCAAACCAATGCGCCCAGCGTCGCCAATACCAATGCAAGCCGGCGCGGCCGCGCAGCAGATCCGTCAGCAAAGCCGCCAATAGCTCGGCCAGGCTGGCGAAGCGCATCAGCTGTTCGGGATGATTGCCGGAATTTAAGTGTTGCCGGGTTTGCTCGAGCAACTGCCTGGGCAGTTGCCGCGCCGTACCACTAACTTGTAGGCGGCGGATAAACACCCAGTTGTCCTGCCCGGCTTGCGGCCAATCCGCACTTTGCAAACTGTCGCGCACGCTTTCAGCCGCCCGTTGCTGCCCGGCCCGAACGGTCAGACGGTGTATCGCAACGGTGTCGGCGGCCAGCTTGGTCATAACTGCAATTTACAAGCGTTGCTGCGTCAGCTTATTCGCCACTACGCTAAAGCGGGTGTTGATCTTCACGCCACTTTGCAGCATATCGACGATGGTGACCTGGGTGCTTTGCGGACTATGGTCTTCCACCGCCAGCACCGCCACGACGCGCTGCTCGGTATCCAGCAATTGCAACCGGGTCCCCGGCAACGGCGGCCGGTTTAGTTTGACTTGCAAGCGCTCGCCGATTGCCGCCAAGCGTGGCGGCACATGCACGTTGCCGCGAATGATTTCCTGCGGATCGCCCAAGGAAGCATGAATCAGCACGGCCCGTATCATATTACGCATCGCGCTGCGGCTCGCGGCGGAGGCATCGCGGTCCAATTGCCGGAACCACCAGGCGATTAATTCGGACACGGTGCGGGCCGCGTTAAAATCGTCGGCTTCCGCTCTATCCATACCCGGCCACCAGGAGACGTCCTCGACGCGAATCTGATCGTCTTCGGCCAGTTGCCCCCATTGCAAACGCAAGGACGGCGGTAAAAGGTTAAGTTTTTCCAGCAAACAAAACTGGCAGTGCTCCAACTGCTCGCGCAATTCGTGGGCTGGTTTGCGCAGCGGTCCGGCAGCGCCGGCCAGGTCTGCCAAGGCCAACACTTTGGCGGCTGCCGCCTGAGTTTGCAAACTGCTGGCGGTAAATGCCGGCAAGCTGAAACCGGCCCACTGCTGCATGACGATCTGGGTTTGCAAATGCACGGTCTGCAGGCGGGCCTGCAAGGTATCGGTATTGGCCGGCGTCAACAGGCTGGCGGGTCTGGCTTTGAAGCGAGCCTGGCGCAATTGCCCCAAATAATCGAATTGCTGAAACGGCGGCAACTTGGGCCGCAACGGCTTTAGGCCGGCCCAGTCGTCCATCGGAATCTCGCAGATCGCCGCAAAAAACGGATCCAGCGCCGCCGGCAAATCCACGTCTTCTTCCCAGTCACAGCCGGGGACAATGTCATTGCTACTGCCATACCGCAAGGCCAGCGGATCGGCCAAGGCGGCGCTGACCGGCGTACCGCGCACTCTGACGTAATACAAGCCGCGCAACGCCTTGGTCAGAATACGGGTACGTTCGTTATTCAGTGTCCAAACCTGCCGCCAGTCTTCGTCCAACAAACGCTGCGCGACGCCGTAGTCGCCGAGTTGTTCGACGCGGAATCTGTCCATACCTTCCAAAGTTTCCCGCGCTACCCGAATCAGGCCGGCCAATTTGTCGATCTGCGCCAGTTTATTGGCTTGCTCGCGTAACTTGCCTTGCAATTTGCGTTCGATATTGTTGTAGCGCGCCTCGAAAATCGCGATCCATTGCGTCAAAATCCGCCCGGCCTTGAACAAGGCGTGGTAGCGATATTGGGTTTTTAACAGACTGGAGCGCTGCGGATTGTTCGGGGCGTTTTTGTCGGCCAGATTATCCAGCACCGCCGGCGACTCCAGTTTGCCGCTACGTTCGAAGGGGTTAGTGGCATTGGCGCCGGCCTGATCGTCTTCCACCACGCCGATTTTTTCCATCTGTTTGCGCAAGGTGGCGGCATCGGTGGGGTCGAATAAATCGGTCAGCGTCGCCAGCAATTCCTTCATCCCGTAATAGGCCTTGGCGTATTCATTGATTTCCGGGCTGATGTGATCGATCACCCCGAACCGGTATTCCTTGGCCTCGAAAGCCGGCTTGCTGACCGCTTCCTTGGTAATGCGCGACAACATATCCAGGCGGTTTTTATTGATGCCCAATTCAAACGCCGAATAGGTTTGCGGCTTGCTGGTCAACAAAAACGCCGACTTGGACACCGACGACGTAGACGCCAAGGCGTTGCTCAACAGATTGTTGCTCAAGGCACTGCTGGCGCTGATTTTCGGCGCAGCCATCTGACTGATCGCGCTATTGAACAGGCCCGCGGACGCCGTGGCGAAGACCGCTTTAGGCGCATTGCTGACCACGCTTTCGGTGTTGACAGCTTTTTCGACGTTGTTGGGAATTTCGGTGGCGTTGAGATTGGCGTACGGCAACCAACGCGCCACCTGCAAGCCTGTGCCGTCGCCGGCCACGCCGCCAGCCAGCGCGGCCAAAGCCACGGTTTGCGAATCCAGTTGCTGGCGTTGCAATAATAAAAAATCGCGGGTTTTCTCGACCCGGCTGCGGATGGCGCGAATCTGGTTTTCGATGGCTTCCAGTTCCACCAAAGCCACCGCGTACTGCACCACCAGGCCGTCGTCGCTGGGCGTGACAACCGGCGGCGGATTGCCGTCTGCACCCATCCAGTTACTGTAAAAATTGGGTAAGGCAGGCACGCCTTTGCTGTAGGGATAAGGCGTGCCGGGATTTTGCGGATCTTGTTGTTCGCTGTTGGCGCGGGCGATGACTTTCTGAAAAATCGTCAAAGGCAAGGCCGGCGGAATTTCCGGTTTAGGCAAATCCAGATTTTTGAATTGCGCCGGATCGAGCACCGCATGTTCGATAACACCTATGCCGCCAGCCAGAGGCGGGGTGTTGGAGGGTTCGACGAAATAGAGCGCATCGAATTGTTGGCGCCATTTGCGCCAGGCTTCGTAAGCGCGCATGTAAAACCGGAAAATATCGCTTTCCAGCACGCTGTCGGTTTGCGGAATATCCAAAAGATTGGGCCGATAATCCGGCTCGTTAACCGCCAGCAACAATCTAATCTTGTCGCCGGCCGGCTGGCGCAAATCGATCACCCGCCTGGCGATATGGCCGTTCAACAGCTCGATCACCGCTTCTTCCGGCACCGGCACCATATCTATGCCCAGATGACTTGGCAGCCAAAGTAGATTTGGTGTCGGCGTCGCAGGGTTTTGCAGCCAGTCCAGCGGCAACTGACCGGCTGCCGGTAGAAAATCCAGATGCAGATTGTCTTGTAAAAACTGCGGCAGTGGAATCCCGGCATTAGCCGGCAAACCGGCCGCCTGCATCACCCGCCGCATCGCCGCGCCGCTTTGATTCAGCAACACCCGGTAACCGCTGTTCGACACCGCTTCGTAGCGGCCGGCTTCCTGCGAGAGCCAGGCGATTCGGTAGCTGGCATCCTCGTTGCTCACTACCGCCAGCAAAGCCAGCGGCACGGCATATCCCAATTTGGCCATGAACCCCGCATCGACCCGGTCAGCGACTACCCAGTTTTCGATGCGGTCTCGTGGCCAGGTATTTACTGCCGTGTCGCTGATATTGATGCGCTGTAAAGCCAGGCTGCCGGCCAACACTCTTTGGGTGTCGCGAGTTGGATCCAGTTCGGTACGTTGGCAGGCATCGACACCCGGCCCGTCGATTTCCCGGTCGCCGCGCGTCAGCATTAAGTAATAAACACCCACCGCGCTGGCGACCTGATTGCGGTTTAAGTAGCTGTCGATCAAATCCTGCCACTCGGCGCGTAGCGGATAGTACAGCCCCAGTGCCTGGCCATTGGCTGCCAATGCCAGACCGGAACTGACACTGAAGCCCGGCTCGGCTACGCCATTTGGCCCCAGTTGTAAATCCAAGCCATGGACGATACCGGCGGTTTTGCTCTGTAAAACAGTAGCCAGCCGCGCATCGGCATACGCCTGCTCGCGGTCGAACTCTTCCTCGCCCAGATGCCGGCCGGGAAACATGTGTACCCGCTGCAAGCTGCGGGAGCTGGCGATGGGGTTATGCAGCAGAATCATGGACATGATGGCTACTCCTTACTCTTCTTTCCATATTTGTTGGGGAAATTTTGTTTGCATAAACCTTCCCCGACCTGGAACAGCTTTTATTGTGTCGCTATCGCGACAGATGTTTTTAATGTCGGTTCTCGGACCGACAGCCGAGATACTTTTCTTTGCTTGTCCAAAGAAAAGTATCCAAAAGAAAAGACACCCGAATGCCGCTTATCCCCTGTGCTCCTCGCTTTTGAACGGGGTTGCCGAAAGGGGCTTCCTGCCCCTCCGAAAACGAGCGGCATCCATGCCGCTCCCCTAACGGGCTATTCTCGACAAAAGCTCCGGTGCTCAGCGCGGCATACGGGATAAAACTCGTCTCCAACTCGAAGCTATTGAGTACTCATAAAAAGTCGAAACAGTCCCCTCTCCCTCCGGGAGAGGGCTAGGGTGAGGTGATATAAAACCGCCAATTTCCCCATCCTCTGAAAGCATTGCAAAGCAACTAAATCTTTCTTAATCCCCGTCACGGCACCAACGCAGCCCATTGCCCGATTAAACCATTATCCAAACCCAATCCTGCACCGTTCTCGCCAACCCAGGAGCCGGTGGTTTGGTTGGCTGGCTTGGCGCGCACTCCTGCCACAAATGCTTCAAGATTGTTGGCGACGGCCAGTTGTTGCAGGGTTTGCCAGATTACCGCGTCGTATTGGCGTTCCACCAACAGCAATATGCGCTGGCTGGCGGCGACCAATGTTGATTCATTGAAGGACGCCTCCAACGCCGCCAAGGCCGCACGGCCGGTGTCGTCGCTGGGGGGGCGCAGCTCGGCCAGCATCGGGTAATTCACCCGTTTCAAGAACACGCTGTCTTCGTCGTCGATCAAGCCGCCGCCATCGGCTGGGCCGCCCACCACTTCGGGCGGCGTCGGCAACGAAGTGCCCAGCGCTAACACGATGCCGCTGATCGAGGTTTCTGCGGCGCGGCTGGGCCGGCGCACGTAAAGCGGCGCGTTGCTGCCAAAGCGGTCCCAGATCGCTTGCCAAGCGGCCTGGTCGGTGTCCAGCGCATGCACCGGCCTGACCGGATAAAGCTTTAAGCGCAGTAGATCCATTTGTGGCAACAAGCGTTTGTTCGGATCGAAATTACGTTCCAGTTGCGCGGCGTAATGACCGTAATCCAGATTGGACAGCGGCACCAGCACCACGATGTCCACCGGCTCGCCGTTGCTTAAATCGATGGGCGGCAAAGCCAGGGATTCGGCACGGATCTGTTCCACATCGGATTGCCGTAACGGCGCAATCGCCACTTGGTAGTTTTCCGGGAAATAGCCCTGCCGACCGTTGACCGGATCGACCGCTTCCTTGGGCAAACTGCCGACCGGCGGCAGCAAGGAAAAATAATCGCTGGCATGAAAGTCGCCAGTCAGGCCGCCGCTACGGCGATTAACCAGAATGTCGGCCAGCAATGCTTCATATTGCCGCGACAAATCGCTTTGCAAGGAATCGATGCCGGCTTCGGCGCGCAAGGGATGACGCAGCAATTGTGCGTCCAACCATTGCGGCGCGCCTTCTTGAATGGCTACCAAACCCAAAGCCACAGCATCTTCCGGTAATAAACCGTGCAATTGATCGTCGCCAAGCAACTCCCGCATCAAACGGGCGCGGACCTGCAAAGGACTTTGCTGCGGAAGCGGAATCGGCAAGGGCACCAGACCCATTTGCACCGACTCGGTGATCATCGCGTATTGAAAGCCGCGCTTGGCGCTCAAATCCTTCGGAAACACTTCGGCAATGTCGGTGCCGACATCGACATAACGCAGCACGACGGCGTACAAACCCCGGTTCAGATTGGAAAAATTGCCCTCATTCAAGCCGCTGATCAAGGCCCGGTCGCGCAGATTAACGATCAGCCGGCTACCCAGCTCCAGTACCCGGCCTGCCGGCGTCATTGCCAAACCCGGTTCCAAAGTCAGCAAACCGGTGAAGCGGTCGAAGCTTAAGGCCAAACCGGCGACGATGCCGCTGCCCAGCACCCGCCCCAGCTCACGCAAGCGCTGATCCAGATAGATTTGATCGCGAGTCAGGTCTTCGGCGGTCAGCAAGCGGCCATCGAAATAATGGCTGCGAGTCAAGCGCGGATCGATGTCGGCGACCTGATCCAGCGCCAGCCCGGCGGCAATCGGATTACCGAGAGGTTGAAATAAAATTTCGCTCATAGTCCCTCCATGATCAGGGCTGGCGCGCCAGCCAGGCCAATTGGCTGGCGGTGGCCAGGAACGGCCGCACCAAGTTGTTGATCGAGATTAATTGCGGGTTGACCAGAATGGCGTTGATGTCGGCGACGCTAATACTAATCCTGGCTAGCAGCAAGCGGGCGCCCTCCACCAACTCGTCTTGCAGTTGTTGTGGATTCACGCCACTACTATCCAGTGCGTGCAGCAAACGGGCATGCAGCGCCAATTGCGCACCGGCTTCGACATTATCGTTTTGCACTTGCTGCAACAAGGCTTGTTCGGCGGCCGACAGTGCCGGCATCGCCGCCGGCAGCCCCTGATGGCAAGCCCAGGGTTGATAATCATCGTCTGCCGCCGGCGGCGGCAATTCCGGAATCAATTCCAGGCGCACGCTGTCGGCAGTGCAGCTGGGTTGCACCGCGTCGGTGCTAAGATTGAGCTTGCGCGCCAGCACCGGCTGCATCGCCACCGGACAATCTTTTTGCCGCACGCAGATTTTCAGCCAAAGCAGGTTATCGGCGTCGCTGTAACCTTCACGCAGATGGCTCTCGGATTGCGCGGCCAGCCAGTCGCCGAGATTGATGCAATAAGGCTCGTGAATCAACACCTCGCGGCCCAGACCGTCGATGCCGATGCCGGGACTGACCAGCAATCGCACCGTCAGATTGTCGGTGTTATTGGGATGCGTGGCCGGCGCCATGCTGACCACCATGCCCGCCAACGTGCCGTAGCCTTGCAGCCAGTATTGATGCCGGGTCAGGCGGCGGCGGTGGTAGGCCTGCTCGTCGCGGGTTGCTTCCAGACCCAGCATCATCCCGGCTTCGTAAGCCACGCGGCGCAGGGGCTCTGCCAAAGTAGCATCCTGTTCCAGCGTGGTGAAATCGTCTAGGGTGTCCATGCGGCCTCCGTGTGTGGTGCCCAATAGGAAATGCCAAAATCTCGGAATCCGGCAGCATAAATCCCATCGCCCTCCGGGAGACGATAGGGTGAGGGGCTAAAAACAGCTGGATCACATTGCTCGAGCCCCCTCACCCCAACCCTCTCCCGCGAGGAGAGGGAGCTTCTTCCCCAGCCTCTGACAGGAACCGGAATCCGCCAAGCCGGTTGCGCCGAACCAGTCGAATGACTCAGCCCAAAGGAAATCAACGTGATAGACAGGACCGGGTTGTTAACCAACCCAGGAAAACCGCTAAGCCTGTGCATTGATGTCCTCCGGAGAAAATGCCGCCGGGTTTTTCAAAATCCCTTCGCGGCCCAGATAAGTGTCATCCAGCGTGACGCGGCGGAACGGCGGCGTGGTTTCGATGAAGGTATCCATGCCCAGCAGCGGCGCGATACCCAGCACAAAGGGATGTTCGGTTTCGATGATCCGGTATTGCAAATGCGCCGGTAGCTGTTCCGTCAAAATGTCTTCGACGGCAGTGCGCAAACTCACCGCCCGCCCGTGCAGCAAGATACTGACTTGGTGCGCGTATTCTGCAAAAAACGCTTTGACCTGCGCCGCTTCGTCAACTGTCGCCAGCTCCGGGGCGAACAGTGCCAGAAATTGCCGGGCATCGCTTTCCGACAGAATCAGGCTGTCGCCGATGATGCTGTTACCGCTCATGCCGGTGCCCAAAGTCAAGGGGTGATCGCCGTCGTCCATGTCTATGCCCAAGATCGTCGCCATGGTCCGCCGCAAACGGAAATTCTCTAACACCACAATTTCGCCACGCTGCACGCCACCGTCGCTGACGATGTCCAAAGCCAGATTCAAGGCGGCCAGCGTCCCTTTGTATTGTTGCATCAAAGTCAAGTCCCGCAGCCAGCGCCGCTGCCGGACTTCCGGCCAGTGGCTCGGTAAGCGACCACCGACGGCCTCGGCCAACCAAGGCAAGTTAGCGGCAGGCGTTGCCTCCGGAGCCAGCAATTGCTCGCTGGCGGCAATCCGGCCTTCCAGCGGGGTCAATACCCCTTCGAAGGCTGCCAGCAAACGCTCTCGCACATCGGCGCCATTGGCCGGACCGATGGCTTGCACCGGGTCGTAACTGAGTTCCTGCCGGTAAAATTCCGGAAAATAAGCTTCCTGGTAGGAAAAGCGCGGGTAATAGACTCTGATGGCGTGCAAGGCCGGACTTTGCCGGCCGTCGCCGCGCAAAGTCACTTGAATTTGCAGATAGCGCCCGCGCAACTGCCGCACCCGACCGGAAGGCTGTTGCAACAAAATCTCGAATAAACCGCTAGTGCCGGCTTGCTGGCCGGCCAGACTTGCCGCGAACGGCAGTTCGGACGGTAGCGGATTCCACAGTGGCGCGGGTTGCTCGATGGGCTTGGGCCGCACCGCCTGCCGGCTGGCAAATACCCGCACCGCAATCTGAATATCGCAGCCCGGCGGAATGCAGGCGTCCAGATACACTCTATGCCACTGCGTATCGACTTGGCCGGAATCCAGCTCATGCAGTAAAGCCGTGCCTTCCAGAAAAAACTGCGGTCGGCGTAAGGCATGCAGTTCTCTGGGGCGCGGCACAATCTGAGGAAAATCCGCATCGGCCTCGGCTTGATAACGCAACTGGCCGTCGGCGCTGCTGACAAAACGCGGTACGCTTTGCGACAACATTGGATAGCGTTCGTGCAGCAGGCGGGCTTGGCCGGTGTTGGTTGCGCTATCCCAATGCAGCGTCAATACCGGGCAATCGCGTTGCGTGAAATTCGCATCATCCGCCGCGCGCGGTACCAAAGCCGCCAGCCGGCCGCGGTCCGGTAAAGCCGAATCGGCAGCCAGCGCCAGATCGACAGCAAACGTCAACTCGGCCGGACAGGCGTAGGTTTTGAATGGCGCATCGGCCAATGCCGATAGAGGCCGCGTCACTATGGTCTGCGCCCCCATACCGTCGTGGCACAAGATAAAAATCTGCTGCAAATCGCAACATAGCGCCAGCGCCTGCAGACCCTCCGGCAAGGCTTGCTGCCAGATGCGGCGTAGGGGATGTGGATTGGCCTGCTCGGGCTCAAAGCGCACCGGTTGCGGCTTGTAGGGTAAAGGTAGCTGTTCGCCACTGCATAACATCAAGCCTGTCGCGGAGATTAGCCAAACCCGTTGTTCCACGTCGATACACGCCCTTAGCGGCATTTGCGACGCGGCGCCCTCGCCTTCCACATTGTCCCATTCGCAAAAGGTTTGCCAGCGCCGGGCCAGATGAAACAACAGCAAACCATGCTGATTATTGCCATCGCTGAACGGCAAGGCCAATCTGCCGTCGCCGGTCTGGTTGCCCGAAGCCGGGCTTGCCGCTGGTCGCGACCGCCGCGAAAGCCATATCGGTAAACTGGCCCTGCGGCGCCGTGACATCCCGCAATTCATTGTCCTGCAAAGTCAGATAGCCGCGACCGCTATTGAATTCGACGCGAGTACCGTCGACACTCAAGCGGCCAATCTGATTAAAACTGTCCAAGGCCAGCGGCACGCTGTTCTGCCAAGCCAGCAAGGCCGCCGCCGAATCGGCAGCAGGCAAGCGCAAGGCCTGGTTTTGTGCCAGCGTCAACGCCTGCACACCGGTATTCCAACTCAAATGGCTGGAGCCCTGCTCGAAATCGGTCTGGCCGCGTAGCAAAAAATAAGGCGTGTTGTTGACGTCCATCGCCCTTCCTCAACAAAGGTCCGGAATTACCGGCACCGCGACGCCCAGACTGTCGTCCGGGGTTTGGCCTTCCAGCAAACCGATGCCGTCCGGCAAGGCCGGCGCGCCGGAACCACTGTCGGCGCGCACCCCCAGCAACTCGGGCAACTGGAATTTAGTCAGGCTGACAGTCTCATCGGCTGGCAAGCGGCGCCAGCCATTGCTGCCGCGTTGAAACAGACTCAAGCTATTCACGGCCTGCACCCCGGCCACCCGTGCTGCTTGAGTCAATAATTCGTTGCCGCGCACCGCACCGCCCAAGGGCCACCCAGCACCGCGCGCGCCGCCGGGCGCCAGGGGCCACAGATATTCCAGCAAAGTCTGCTGCACTTCGCGCAGGGTTTGTTGCTCGGTTTCAATGTCCCGCACCTGCACTTTTACACTGACAGCAATCGGCACAAACTCCGGACTTAATACATACAGCTCGGTGCCGACCATGGTCCGCTGCAATAGATAGGCAAACACGTCCTTCAACAAGCCCTGATTAGGTTTGGGCGTGTGACCCACAGCCGGTTCGGCCGGCGGCAGCACGAACACGCTAACCACACCCGGCACGCCGTCGCGCGCCGCGCGGATGCTGGCGCCGGGCAGAAAACCGACCAATACTTCGGCGCGGGCCACCGGATTCAGCGGATTGGCCTCGGTGATGATTTTGAAATCCTGCTGGGTGACCGCTCGGTTGCGGTGCGTCAAAAATTGCGGAATGCGTTTTTCGGCCTGCTCGATAGTTTCCGCATCCAGCCCGCCGCTCAACGGCCATTCGTGACGAAGCTTGTAGCGCGAGCTGCCGTTGACCACTTCCTTGATGGTGCCGGCGGGCAAATTGCCGGCGCTACCGCCACCAAACAGATAAGCCGCGATGCGAATCCGGCTACCCGACGGCGGCCGTCGCCCGGCCGTACCGTCACCGAAATACACATAACCTGACTGCGGATTGAGCCGATACACCCTGGCATCGGCGGCTTGACCCGCCAGAAAAGCCACCTGTTGCCAACGCACCCAGGCACCGTTTTCCTCGACATCCAATTGCAAGGTCGCCGCCTCTATATTTTGATCCGGTAATACCACCACCTGATCGGGCTGACCGGTACTCATACCCACCAGCAAATCCTGCTGCAAACCTTGGGCAAGCACATCAACGGCGTTCAGCGCCAGATAACCCAGTTGTAATTTGGGATGTTCCGGGCAACGCAAGCGCAACCAAAACGCCACCCGACCAGCTTCGACTTGATCGGCCAGTTCCGGTGGCCTATCGCCGACACCGCTGAACATCGGATCGGTGGGCACGAAAGCCTGGAACAGCGCCGGATTTTTGGGTAAGCGCAAGCGCACCACGCCGGTCTGCCGACCGCCTTTCGAGCTATCGGCCAACACATCCAATGGTAGATAAATCGTTTCGCCGGCCTCGCCGGTGGAAACCAGCTCCCAGATCAGCTTACGCGGGTTCAGCTCGTTAATCGCTTCGCCGTCCAAATCGTCGGCGGGCGCGATGCCAATGTTAAAGGCGATACCGGCCAGATGACTGCGCAGCAAGGCAATCTGGCCTTCCAGTTGCCGGGGGGAGATGCAGGCCAGGTAAAAGCTGCGATCCAGACTGCCGGTCAGATCCAGCACTTCCTTAACTGGCTGGAAGCGGCGCGGCTGAAACGGCTCGGGCCGTTGGCCGTTGCGCAAACCGTACTGCTCCTGCAAGTCCTGCAAAGTCAAACCCAGCGCGGCCAGATCGGCAGCCTCCAGCTTTTGTTTGATCAACACCTGTAAGCTCAGGCAGGTGGGTTGCAATTCGCCAACCGCCGTCAAAATCTGTTTGCCGGCCCGCAGCTGGCTGCCATCCGCCAGCAATGCCGCCGGCAACACGCTGGTGGGCCCGGCGTCAACGCTGACGATGCCTTTGGCCGGCCGGGCGGCACGCACCGGAATTTGCAACAAATTCAAAAATACCCGGCGCTGGCGCTCCGGAATTAAATTGGCGCGATACAAAATGGTTTCGGTCAGCCAGGCGAATAAATCCACAAAGCTGTTGAGCGGGTCGCCGGGGGCAATCTGCGTCAATTCCGGCAAATGGCTCGCCAGCCGCGCCTTGGCCTCGGCAACCAGGTCGTCGAAGCGTCTGTCGTCTAAATTCGGTACCGGTAATGGCATAGCGGCCTCTCTTGCAGCCTCAAGCCGGCAGGCTCAGGTTTAGCGTGAATCCCAGTTCCGCCGGACGCTGACTGTTGCGCAGCCGGTAGCGGATATTGATATGCACATCGGCGACGCTGGCCGGACTGGCCTGCACTTGCACTTCGTCGATTTCCACTCTAGGCTCCCAGGTCTCCAGCGATTTGCGCACCACACCCGCGATCAAATGCCGGGTGGTTTCGTTATTGGGTTGATGCACGAAGTTTAATAAACCGGCGCCGAAGTTTGGCCGTTGCAAACGCTCGCCGGGGCGGGTCAGTAGGATGTTAAGCATCACTTCGCGGATGCTTTGATCGTCGCGGGTCCAGCTCAGACGCCCGTCGGCGTCGATATTCCCCAGGGGCCAACTCAAAATTTCCGGTACCGGCGTACGCATTTTCAATCTCCTTTGATTTTTGGAAATGGCAGGCAAATACGTACCCACGGCAACCAGAAAAACACGATGTTCAGCAGTGAGATCATGATCATTAGCAAAATCATCGCCACCAGCGTAATCACCGGCAGGCTGAACGAACAAATCCATTGAATGCCAAAATCCGGGCCGGAAGTGTCTTTTACGGTGTCTTCGCTGGCGCCTTTGTTCAATTTCAGCTTGTTCATCAAATCGAAAGTATCGGCCGGGGTGATCATTGCCGCGCCTTTAGCCAGACCGCGGCGCAGATCGGCCAACGACGGCATCTGAATCAAGGCCGGCCGGCTGGCATCCGGATCGAAGGGCGCAGCGACCCGGAACTGTATGCTGCGGGTGTCGGCATTGGCCCATTGAATCTGTTCCTGACCCTGATCGTTTTTGGCGCGGACGAAGGCCACTATTTGATAGACATCGCCGGCATTCTGCGCGAACTTGGGCAATGGAATTTCCTTGACCTTGCTCAGAGCCTGATCGCTGAGGCGTTGGTCCAACAAAACCCGGATTTCCTGGGCATCGGCGGCCAGCAGCAACAGCGTCAGATTGAGATTGCCGACGCCATTGGCATTCGGCAAGGCCGGAAATGCCGCCAGTTTGTCCAGCCCGCCGACCGCGTCTATCGATTGTTCTTGTTGAATCAACCAACGCACCAGCGGGTTATCGCCACCCATCGCAAAGCAGGCTTGCAGATAGCTAAACAAGGTTTGTTGCCGATATGGCGTAAACAAGCCCAGGCTGGTTTCGGTATAGGCTTGGCTTGGCAAACCGGCGGGCAGTTTAGCTTCGTCGTACAGCCACAACTGCTGGCATTGGTTTTCCAGCGCGGTGTTCTCGGCAATGCCGGCTTCGCCGAGGTGATAACGGTTGACTAATATTCTCAGTAATTCGAAAAAAGCTTTGCTGGGTAGGCCTTGCGCCAACGGTTTGCTGTGTTCGCTTAGCCAGGTTTGATTCAGCGGTTGCCGATAACCGAACGGCCAAGGCAACATCGCCGCCGCGACGTTGGCGGTTTGCGCTTGGTCGGTACTATCGAACGCCTGACTGGCATCGCGCAGATAATAAAAACCGCCTAAGGGTAGATAACCAAATAATAGCGTGTGGGTTTTACGATTGGCGTCGCTGGTTTTTAATACATGCAAGGGGTGCACTTCCTCGCCGCTGTACGCCGCCTGCTCATCGCGTTTGTGCACTACGCCGTTGGCGCACAAGCGGCGATGCAAATCCGGGTCGCGCAATTCGCTGGGCGCGTCTTGCCACCCCAGCGCCTCGCCGTCTTCCAGCATCCAGGCCTGTTCACGGCCGCCGCTGAGCCGGCGAATCACGAAGCCAGCCGAGCTGATTTTTTGCGGGTCCAGCGCCGGCTCGCCGAAGCGGTCGCAAACCACTTCGCAGCTGACGATGTGAAAGGCCCGATGCAACGGTAGCCGGAGCACCGGCTGCTGGCCGTGGCGGCTATGGCGTTCTTCCTGTTGCCAAGCGTTGAACTGCAGCAGATCGAATTGGCGGCGTTGCATATCCTGCTTGAAGCGGTTGATAAACTCCGCATCCAGATAGCGATGCAAGCCGCATTGCCCGCCCTCCTGATAAAACGGCGGTTTCAGTTTAATGGGATGCAGAACTTGTTCGGTTTTCATAATCCCTTACCAAATGTTGCCGGCGCCCGGCGTGTAGGAACTGCCCACCACTGAAGTGGCGATCACTGTGTCGGCTTGCACCACGCCGCTGAACTTGGACATACTGGCATTCACCGTCACCATGCTGGCGTTAATGGTCACCGTACTGGCATCGACCGTGACGCTGCCGCTGCTGCGCACTGCAATGCCTGAGCTATTAAGGGTGACGCTTTGGTCGGCGCGCTCGATGACAATTTCCCCGCCGCCGGCTTCGTCTATCGAAATCTTGTAACCGGAGCGGGTACGCAACTCCACTTTCGGGCCGCTGCCGTCATCGAAATCCAACACGGTTTCCTGCGGCGTACGGATCACGTAATGATCTTCCTGCGGATCGGCGTCTGCCGGCACGCTGCTGCTGCCGGCCCATACACTGCCCAGCACCAGCGGCATTTCCGGGGTGATAAAAGCCAGTACCACGATTTCTTCCAGGCGCGGCACGAAACTGGCACCGTAACCCTGGCCGGTCTGACGGTGCGACGACGCCGGCCCAAACTTCCATCTGCGTCGCCAGCAAGCGTACCTTGATGCGGCCACGGCTGTCCGGGTCGGCGTTGTCGGTGACTTGGCCGAGTTGCAAACTGTGCAGATTACCCAAGGCGTGACTGTTCATGACTGCCACCCGCCTTTATTGACTTTAAGATGGGTTTCGAAACCGCTGTTGTTATCGAAACGATGCACGCAATGCACGATTTGGTAGCGGCCTTTCAGGCGCGGCGACACACCGTCCAATTCCACTTCCCGGCCTGGTTTTAGGGTCGCCTCGCCTTGGCAGACGATCTCGCCTTGAATAAAGCGTTTGGCTTGGCGTTTGAACGCGGCCTTGGCATAGGCTTCAGCTTCGCTGCTGGTGCCGGGAAACGGCTGCGGGACAATTTCCGGGCCGGGCCAGCTCAGATTGCCTAAAGCCGCCGCCGCACTGGTGCCGCTGGGCGCCGATGTCATTGCGTCGGCGGTAAAATCCACTGGTTCAGCACTAGCCAGGTTATAGCCGTTGACTTGGCTGCTAAGAGATTGGTGATTTAAATCGGCGATTAAACGCACTTTCAGGGCGCTGTCCTGGGCGCTGAGTTCAACCGGGTTCGGATCGCTCTCCTCAACTTTTGCCCGCAGGGTATTCCCCTCCAAGCGCACGGCTATATCGAAACGATTGCCGATGCGCAACAGAAAGGCCAAATCACTTTCGTTGAGTTGATGCCAGGTGGCAGTGATGCCGGACAGTGACGCATCGGTTTGCAGGCCCGCCTCGCCGGCGATGGCTTGCACTAGTTCGTCCGGGCTTTGATCTTCAAAGCTGCGGTTATGCCGACTGCGGGCTAATCTATGTAACTTGTCTTGCAACAGCAGCACGATGTTGGGCGCGCCTTCGCCGTAGCTTTCTTCAATGGCGGTAATCTCGCCGCTGAACAGATTTTGCGGGGTGTCGCTGCCCATTTCGATTTCCACGCCGGCACCCAAGGCAATGTCGTTCAAAGTAAAGTCGGGATCTTGCCCGCCTTCCGGCCTACCCCAATTAGACAGCTGCAATTCGGCATGCGCGCAGCCGTGCAAGGGCAGATTGACATGCATCGCCAGCAAGGCCTGTTGCAGGTCTTCGCGTTGTTCGCCGTCGATTTTGATCGTTGGGCGGGAGCTGGTGAAGGCGGAATCGGGCATAGTGTTGTTCTTGTTTATTGTCGTTTAATTATTATGTGTCGCTATCGCGACGGTTTTTCTAATGTCGGTTCGCGGACCGACAACCGCGATACTTTCTTTTGCGTCGCCAAAAGAAAGTATCCAAAGAAAAGGCGACCCGGATGCCGCTTATTCCCTGCGCTCCGAAGCTTTTGAACGGGGTTGCCGAAAGGGGCTCCTGCCCCTTCGGCAACGCGCCGCATCCATGCGGCGCCCCTACGGGCGGATCCGTTCAAAAGCTCCGGTGCTCGGCGCGGCATACGGGAAGGAAACCCTTCCGCCACACAAAGCCTCCTAAAACCCTTCGACACATCCCCTCTCCCTCCGGGAGAGGGCTAGGGTGAGGGTATATAAAACTTCATTACCAAATCTCTCACTCACCCCCATCTATTCAATCAATCCTCAACCTTTCCTGCCTCTGCCTGATCAACTCCAACATTTGCGCCAGCTCGATCTCAGCCGGTGCCAACGGTGTTTGCTGCGCGGCCGGTTGTTGCTCAGCGGTTTCGGTGACGCCGTCTTGCACCTCTAATATCACTTCATCTATCAATACCGGCATGTCTGATTCCTGCTCAATCGAATCCAACGCCAGCGTCGGCGGAGGCTTTTAATAAACTGCTGACCGATACGCCGCTACTTTTGCGGCCCACAGTTGCTGATCCTGCTTGGTTAGCTGCAGCGGTTGACAAAGGCCTCTCGCCAGTCATCGCAGAGGCCGATGGCCCGCTTTGACTGCTACTGGCGGTTTGCATTGCTGCTGGTCTTAACAACGTACTGCCGGCTTGCATATGGGCGGCATTCAGACTGCCCTTGTTTCCAGCCGGGTTAAACGCACCTTCGATGCCGGTGCCCAGGCTGGCGGAGTTGCCGAATTTGAACGCCGGACTTGGCGATGGCGCTGCTGGTGGTGCCGCTTTTGCCCCCCCTGCACTATTGACTGAACCAGCACCAACATTCACCGAGGCTGACAAGCTTGCCGAAACATTGGCGCTGATGCCACCACTGATATTGACGCCGGCACCCAGGCCTAAGCCTATCCCCGAGCTAACCCCCATCGACGTACTCAGGCTCACACTCGGCACCGCCACCACCGATAGCGACGGCATTCTGGGCGACTCTATGCCGTTAAACAGCGAGGTATCGCGCCAATTGCCCGCGCCTTCGCCACTAGTACCCGGCACCGGCGCGGCCGTTTGCCCGGAACCGCCTTGCGGCCCGGCACCGGTGGAACTCAAGCTGGGCGTATTGCGGGCGGCTTGTTCGACGGCGCGGTTACGGAATTGGTAGCGGTCCTCGCTGAGCTTTAAGGACACAGTAGCCCGCAATGGCCGGCCTTCCGGGGAAAAGAAATCCAGAGTTTCGTCAAAGCTTTGCACCAAACCCAAAAACTCGAACGCGCCCCATTGAAACAAGCAGCGCTTAGGCGCTTTCATTTTTTTGCCGTCTTCTATCGGCTTGATAAAGGTATCGGCGATTTTTTTGGTCTCCAACCGCACATCCGAACCTTGCTCGATAGCTTTCTTGGCGCTGCTGTTGCTGCCGGCATTGCTGGCGGTTTGCCCGCTACCCTGGCCCGCGCCGCCGGGCGCTTCGATATAGGTGGTATCAAAAATCAACTCTATAGTCAGATTGGACGAGCTTTTATCGACGAACTGCGCCGAGCGGCTATTGCCGTTGCGGGCGTTTTCTTTCAAGGTGTTAGACAGGCTGACTTTCAGGCTGGATGGGTTGAATTGCACGTCAATCGCGTTATCCAAATCAGGACTATCGTTGTCGCCGCTGACCGGAATCAGTTTGCCGCGTTCGATGGCTATCATGCCGCCCCCCTGCCTTGGGTGCTGGCCGGCGCCGGCCGCTGCAATTCGAGGCCTTGATGCACCAGCTGCAATTCTTCGATGGCTACCTGGCTGGCGGTGGCCGACAAATCAGGGCCTTTGAATTTGGTCGGCAGCACGCCGCTGAGTTTCCAGACCAGCACCGCGTTATCGGTGACGTTGCCGCCGCTGACGCTGGGATTGCCGAACACGATAATCTCGCCGCTCAGCCGGTAGCCGTAGTTGGCCTGGCGGGTGGTGATGTCGAACCAGGACCATAAATCGTTGATGTCGGTGACGCCGCGTTTCAAAATAATCGGCGCGAATTTGGTTGGCCCGCAGCGGTGATGTTCGCCCCAATTGTGGCCGCCCTCGTTGATCACTTTGGGCTCCATCGTCGATTCAAAGCCGGTCACTTCACTGAAGTAACCGCTGCACAACAAACTGCTCTGGTCGCTGTTGTACAAATTGACCTTGAAACGAAAGGCGACGAATTCGCTAACTTCAGCCATCGACCACCTCCGAGCGCCACTCACCGTTTAAATTGGCAAAAGTCAAAAACAGCCTGTCTATCGGAAACGCCGGGGCCAGCATGATTTCGTAAAGCATCGCGCCTTCCTGCGGCGTCGATTCGCGAATCGAAAAGGCTTGCTCGGCGGACGCACCGCGCAAGGCGCCCTGGCTGTACAAGCGGCGGAAAAACTGTTCCAGCAGCAAACGCGGGCGGGGGTCGCGGTAATCCAGATTAAAGATCAATTGCTCGCCCAAGGCCTGCAATTGCCGGCGCAAAAAGCCCAGAAAACGCATCACTTCCGCCGAACGAAACCCATCGTAACGCTGGCGGTCGAACGGATAATCAGCGTTCGGCAAGGCCGGTACCACCAGGCGCTCGTCATCAAGACTGAGCTGTGCGCCACCGCTAACCGCGTTGCGGTAGTTGAGCACGCTGATGCCGGGTTTATCGCGCAAGCCTGTCGTTTGGGCGATGGACAAACGCGGGTAAGGCAAAGCGTCGGTGTTTAAGGGCTTGGCCGCCATCGAGCGCCAAGGCCCGTCGCGACGGGCCACCGCCGCCTGCTGCCCGGCGATCAATCCTACCGGACTATGCAAGGCAAAACGCGGCCCGCGCAAGTAGGGGAACAAAAACTGCACATAGCGCAACGCTTGCCCCATATCCGGATTGCCTTGATACCCAGCCAGTGCGCTCAACGCCGCCGGGTCGAGCACCGGGCTGTCCAACTCGCCGGAATAGGCCAGCGGCAAGGTAAACAGACATTGCAGATCTGGCCGATGGCTGCTAATAAATTGCAGCATGCCGCGCAACACCTGCGGCAATTGCCAAGGCTGCGGCATGTCCCTTAGCTCGCTGCTGTACCGGCGTTCGCGGTGATCGTCATCGGTATTTTGCGTGCAAGGCAGAAACTGCGGGTCGTTGTTTTCCAGGCGTACCCTGGGAATATCCGGCAGACGCGGCGGTATTTGCAGGCGTTCCAAATCCGGAAAACCCACCACGCCCAAAGCCGGAATGACCAGCACACAAGCCAAGCCCTGGAGCGTCGTATTATCGTGCAATTGCGTGTTGTCGGCAGGCAGGAAACCGGCTTGCCCGGCGCTTTCGGGTATCCGCACCACCCAGAGTTTTTCGCCGCCGTTGGCAAAAAAATCGTCAACCGCCAGGCCCAGCCAGGCTTTATTACCAGCCAGCAGGCTGACATATTGGGTGGTGGCGGTAAGCGCATCCGGGAAAATGTCGTGAAATTCGGCGCTGGACTGCAAGGGTATCGGCAGACGGTACAGTTCGCTGACCGCACCGGGCAGCAGCAAGTCATCAACTACCCGGCCGTATCCGACCGCGCGCATATCCTCCAGCGCTGCCGGCAATTGCAGCAGGCGCTCAAGCCTGACCCGGCCTGGGCAATGCCCAAGCATGGCCGCTTCCAGCGCCGCGATCCGGCGTTCAACCGGCCGTGGCGTCAGGGCGATGCGCGCTCCGGCTAGCCATTCCATCCGCTGCCGCTCCGCTTAGCTTTGGATGATGGTTTCGACCGAGAGCACCAGCTCTTCCATCGCCACGTCGCTGCCGCCCTTGGCCGTTAAGGTCGGCCCGGTCCATTTAATCGGCATGGCCCTGACCAGTTTCCAGGTGACCACGGCGCTGGCGCTGGTGGGATCTTCGTTTTTAAGCTTGATCACCACATCGCGCTTGGCGGTCACATCGCCGCCGCGAATTTGCTCCAGCCAACTGTAAATGTTGTCCGCACCGATCACGCCACGCTTCAACGTCACGTCGCCGGCCTTGTTGATGGCCGGGATCTTGCGCACGTAATTGACCGCGTCGTTGCCGTTACGGTATTCCGCCACCGTCACTTCCGCATTCAAACCGGACACTTCCGAAAAGCCGCCCTGCACTTCGCCTTCGCTGCCGTCGCCCAGGTTGACCAGATAATTGAACACCCCATAGGGTGTTTCGCGATATGTAGCCATGGTTTATCTCCAGTCCAGGGTTCAGGCGTCGGCGGTTTTTTGGCCGATACGGAAAATCACAAATTCGGCCGGCTTCAAGGCCGCCACGCCGATTTCGCAAACCAAGCGGCCGTTGTCCAGATCGTTTTGGGTCATCGTGCTACGGTCGCAACGCACGAAATAAGCGGTTTTGGCGCTACCACCCAACAGTCGGCCGTTGACCCACTCGTTGTATAAAAAGCTTTCCACGGTCTGGCGAATGTTGTCCCACAAGCGCTCGCCGTTCGGTTCGAACACCGCCCATTGTGTGGATTTGTCGATGGAACGCTCCAGGTACAAAAAGTAACGGCGGACGTTGACGTATTTCCATTCCGGATCGCTGGATAGGGTCCGACCGCCCCATACCCGATGCCCGCGTCCTGGAAACGAGCGCAAACAGTTGATGCCGTTGGGATTCAGCAATTCCTGCTGGAAGCGGTTGATTTCCTGAGCAAAGCGCAAAGCGCCAATCACCGGTTCGTTGGCCGGCGGCTTGTGCACGCCGCGTTGCACGTCAGTATTGGCGTAGACGCCGGCAATAAAGCCGGACGGTGGCACGGTGATAGTGCTGAGCAGGCCGCGTGGATCGGCGATGACCACCCAGGGGTAATAAAGCGCCAATCTGGAATCGTCGAAGTTGGAACGAAACTCGCGCACTTCCGACAGCGCCATGCCGTCGCGGCTATCGACGATGCCGACCCGGTAACGCATTTTTAGACAGTGTTTTTGCACCTCGGCGACGATGGCTTGATGATTAGTGGCGTCAGCCGCCGCTGCCGGAGTCATCACGATGGACACATCCTCGATATTTTCCAAGGCCACGAAACCGCTGCTGCCGTTGACCTCGTCTTCCACGCCGCCGTATTGCACGGCGCCGGGCACGTTGCCGTCGCTGCCGCCGGACAGATTAATCAAATAACGCGGACCTTGAACCGACATGGGGCCGGGATTTAAGCCATTCGACTCGAACAGGCTGTACAAGGCTGCCACCACGTCGGCGCCGCTGATACCGGGGCTGAGGGTGCAACTGACCGGACTGGTCAATTGGTCGTAACGCTTGTCCGGCGTGACGGGCATTACGGCGCTGAGGCTGTTTTTTGCATCGGGGGCGCTGGAAATATCGCCGTAACTGTAAATTACCGGGCCGTCGCGGCCGCCGGCATGTACGGCAATATCGAAATTGCGCTGCACCACTACCGCCCTTACCGTATTCGGCGCAGCGGCCAATGCCGCCAACGGCAGGGTGATGTCGGCATTGACGCCCACATTCAAACCGCCGCCGTCCACCACAAACTCGCTGCCGGCCGCATTTAACGTACCGCGCAGCGCGGTCAGGGTGCCCCAATGCGCCGCGCCGGTATACACCGACAAGTTGGTTTCCGCGCTCAGGGTTAACACCGCCGACGTGCCGTTAGCCAAGGACCCGCTGCTGGGATTTTTCGCAAACACTCGGGTGTAGCTGACCACAACACCGGGACCGTTCACCAAGCCGGCCGTCATCAGTACGCCCTGACTGCCGTCGGCTTGGCCGTTGGGACGCAAGGCGGTACCGCCCGCTGCGACATCGTCGGCGGTATCCAGTTCGCAACGGTTATTGACGATGACGAAATGATCGCCTTCCCGGCGCACCAGGGCGCGGATATTTAAAGGAAAGCGTTCGTCGGGGAATTGCGCGGCGATGCCCGCCGAGCGCACCGCGTTGGTCAGGCCGGTGGCATTCAAAAACACCACTTCGCCTTCGGCGGGCGCCGAAGTGGCCTCGGTTTTTAACAGATTTTCGCTATCGCGCCACAGAAGTTCCAGCGTGAAATCGCCCATCGCTCCCGGAAAGCGGCTGCTGAAACTCAACACATTCGGCACGGACCGCGTCGACACCCCTGGGGCGTTTTGCGGAAAATTGCCGACCCGCGACACATAGAGCTGTTTGCCGCCGCCGTCGAAAAAGGCTTTCGCGGCAATCGCGGTATGGTTAAGTACCGATACGCCGGCCAGCGTCAGATTTTGGATGTCGCCGTAGATGCGGGTGAATTCGCCAAAGCTAGTCACTACCTCGGGATTGCCCCGCAACGGTCCGAAACGGGTAGGACCGACCACCGCCGTGACGCTGGTCCCCACCCCTTCGATCGATTTGGCGCGAAAGCTAACTTCTTCTACAAACACACCCGGTGCAAGATATTCAGGCATGCTCCCCTCCTTAATTTTTATGTGGACCAGCGTTTAAAGGACGAACTCAACTCATGGATGACTCAATTGGGTTGAACGGCAAGATGATCCCGATTAAAGGACCGGATTAAACTCAAATCGCCCGGCACCACGGTCAGGGCTAGTGCGGCGGCAAAACTGTTAGCGTTAGTAGCGCCGAGCAGCATCGGCTGCAAGTCGGCCGGGTCGACCGGTTGCGCAGCGCTGGCCGCAGCCGAGGCCGCAATGCTCAGTGTTGCGTTGTATTCGGTTACGCCTTCCGGTAAGGGCGGCAGGCGATGCATCGCGATAATGAAATCACCGTTGGCGTCGGCTTGGGCACGGCAGATCAAATTGCCGCCGACGCCCAGATTGACCGTCAGCGTCAGCAATGCCCAGATAGCCGGCGCATTACTGCCGGTAAACCTCAGAGTGCCGCGCAAACCGCCGCCGCGGCCGAGCTTGGTACCGAAAGGGGTCGGATAAAGCACCAAGCTGTGCCCGGCGGCATTGCCGGCTTGAACTGCAAAACGGCGCGGGACGTAGCGGCTTTGACTGTCCGCCACCGAACCGGCGATGGCATATGCCGCTTCAGCCGGCCGTAATTTATCCGCCTCATTAGGCGTGCCTTGCACCGTTTTACCGGCCGAGCGCCGCCACAAGGCCGTTTTGCCTGGCGTGTGTAACCATTGCAGATCGGCGGGGCGGGTATCGAGTTGCAACACAACGGCTTCGCTGAGCCGTCGCATATCGGCTTCCTGTGCGGCACTGCTGCCGTCCAGCCAATAAATCACGTCGCTGGCGTAGAGGATATTGGTTTCCAGAACCTTGACGGCTTTCATACCGAGCCTCCAGGAAATACCCGCGTCGAAACCGGCGGACCTTCCGTACGCGGCCGGCGCAGCCGCAAGCGCACGGTGCGCGCCACATAGGGTACGGTACTGGTGTAAGGCGATTTGAAGACGTCCCAGATGCGCATCAAATCTTCGGTAGTCATCTCGTCCGGGGCGATATTCAGCACTTCCGCCTGGCCCCATTCGTCGTCGATGTCTTGAATATGCGAGATGTCGAGCTGACATTCGTTGGCGAGTTCGACCATGGCCCAACTCAAAAGATCGGCTTCGATGGTGGCGCTGGCAGCGTTGGCGATTAACAGGAAATGCAGATTGACCGGCAGTTCGGCTTGCGGGGCGTTTTGGTCGGAACCGCGCGACGCAAAGGTGCGCTGCCGGCCGTGAGGATCGATGGTGATGCGATGCAGGTAAATACCCAGCAGATTGCCGGTCAGGATATTGGCAATGTCGGCGCTGCCCAGCAGTTTTGCTTGGGCATTGGTGGGCTCGCTGCTCAGCTCGGCAGGTAATCTGCTGGTCAAGAACGATTCCAACGCCAAAAGCGCGCCGGTCACTCCCCGGTACGAAGCCATTTCTCCTCCCCCACTTGAGCGGTAGCATAGCCTAGTACATAGGTCTACTGTACGCAAGTCGATTTTGTGAAGCTATCCGCCGATAAAAATCGAAAAAAGCGATCTACAGCAAACTGGCCGGCTAAATTCCGTGCCTCAATCAAATAATGGTATTAGTTTTTAGCAGAGCTTTTGGAAATTGCTGGTGCAGAAGTCATTAAAATCGGATTAAAAATGGAACACCATTTGGAAAAGGTAAGAGCCGGAACCAAAAGTACACAACCAAAGCAGCAGGAATAAAACAACTATGCCGAGCACGGCAAACCGGGTGAAGATAATCCCCACTACAAACCATTAGCCCCAGCCGAACCATGATCTCAGTGAGCCTACAATTTTTACTAGCCATTCTGTACGCCAATCTCGGCGAATGGCTGATGCACAAATTCATCTTGCATCGCTTTGGCAAACAGCCAGGCAGCATCTGGGCTTACCATTGGTATGAACACCATGCGATCTGCGCTAAACACCAGATGCTGGATCCCGGCTATCGCCATTTGGACTTATCGACCTGGAATGCGCAAACCAAGGAGTTGGCGGTATTGGCCGCCATTGTCATGGTGCATCTGCCGCTATTTTGGTATTGGCCGATTTTCGTGATGGGTTTATACGGCTCGTTGACGCTTTATTACATTCTGCACCGCAAAGCCCATCTCGACCCTGACTGGGCTAAACAGCATTTACCCTGGCATTACCAACATCACACCCAGCCAGGCTCCGGCAACTGGTGCGTCACCTGGCCGGGGTTTGATTATCTGCTGGGCAGTAGAAATAAATGATGCCCGCATACGCGGAGAAAAAATTGCTTGCGGGTTTGAATGCTTGTGTCTGTGTTGGGGGGACTATCGGCCAGTTTACGACATTCAACAAGCTAACAAACTAAGGTAGTGAATGGCAGGATTGTGGTGAAAAGCTGACTCAGCTGGTGGATCTATTCAACCGAATCACGAGCGCTGGAGTGCTGTTCACATACCTACTAATCAACCATCACTACTACATCATTTCGGCTATAACATAGCGATTTAGTATCTTGGATATCCAGTACTTTCGTACTAGTACATTTTATAGAATAGAAAAATGTAGAAGCTTCACTAGACTAATTAACGTTGGGATCGAAATTATACTGATACTTGCCATCTAAAATATCTGGAAAATATTGCGATGAAAGATGATTTTTGTTTATGGTTTGAACAGACTAAACAACGGTCAGTTGCCCTATCCGAAGCCTATAGAATTCGCCTGGCGTGGCTATGGTATGCAAATCTTTGCTTTGTCGTGCTACCTGCGGTTTCGTCGACTATAGCCGCGGTTTTGGCGGCCAAGGAAGAGCAATATCAAATAAGTGTTTTTTGCTATTCCATGCCGCTGGTTTCATTGCTCGCCGGACTTGCCGCTGTATTGACTGCTATTCATAAGGCCTTGAAATGTGAAGAGTATCAGGCAGAGTGTTTACGATTGAGCCAGGCTTACCAGAGTATCGCTGTCGCTGCGGATGCTGCCATTTTCGGGCCTGCCACCGAATATGCCGCCCAACATGAACACCTAGCCAGCGAATTGCGGCGACTGGCCGCGGACGCGAAAGCGCAAGTCTCGACCAATTTTTATTCGCCTGATAATCCTAAGAGATAACCATGGTCAGCACGACTGAAAATAGTATCAGCGACCAACAATTATTTACTGACGCCATGGCTAGAATTAGCGCTTGGCGGCAAATTGAAGGGATTAAGGCGGATGGCAGCCGCGTGCCTCTCATCGAAGCGCCGCAAGAGGTTAAAGATGCCTATCTAGTGGCGATACGCGCTATCTCGAAACTAAAACCCGATGATACCGACCCCTGGATGCTGGGGAAGATTCAGCTGATTATCCGTAAGAGTACCCGCTATATTATTTATCTGGACCAGAATTTCGAAATTCAATGGTGGTGGACGAGTCCGCCGGCGGATTTAGATAATCTGACCTTGCTGCAAACCCATATTACCCAAATTGAAACCGACAGTAATTTCCTGATGGAGAAAGTCGGCAAACCTTGGCAATTTCCGAGTTTTTTTCGTAACACTCAAGCGGATGCAGACTCTGCAACGCTATCCTTGCCTTTTCAAGCGTCCAGCGAATTAATCGGTATTCGCGCGATGCTGGGAGAAGCGGCGGCGATTGCCATGAACGGCGGCAAACAGGAAGATTGGGGGCGGGTAATCGATGAAGCCCGAAAACAGGTCACGCTGGCGAAAGACCGAAGATGCCGGCCTTGGTTTATCTTTTGGTTTTTAGTGCCGGTCATCTTGGCTAATTTTTTGCCGCATTTCAGCCTTTCTTGTTGGCCGGATGTAACGACCTTATGTATGCAAAAATGGGGACAAGGCCACGCTCACGCCATGTTGGCATTAGGTGCCGGCACCATTGGTGCATTGGTGTCGGCGATTTCCAGGACCCAACAGATAGGGCTTGATCCGCGATCAGGGCAATTGGGTTTGTTCACGGAAGCCTTATCGCGCGCCATTCTCGGCGCCACCGCCGGAGCGCTGACTTCGCTTGCCATCGACGGACACCTGATTTTAGGCCAGGAGTTAGTCAATACCCCGGCGCTACGGTTTTTTCTGGCCTTCGCCGCCGGCTTTAGCGAACGGGTATTACCGGCTTTAATCGGCAAAGCAGAAACGACCATAACGGGTGAGGTTACAAAGAAAAGCTGATTGTTCTGCGCCAAAGAAGGTTTTCGCAAATACAAAAGGCCGGGCTTCAGCTTAATAGAGTCTAAATAAGATACTTCTCGCCGAAAGCAATTAAACTCCAAAAAAGGCAAAGTCAATGCGTCAGACATTTTCGAAATCGTATCGCTCGATTACTTGGTTTTTGGGTATGGCTTTGCTCGTGGCTTGTAATTGCGAGCAACAACAGCCGTTATTCCTTCCCGCGGCGATGATGGGGAAGGTAGAAGTTATTGCCTCCTGCAAGAAGGATTGTAAGCAGGACATCCTATCCCATGCCATTATGAAAGAAGGCCAAGGCGGGATTTCCTCCGGTGTATTACTGAAGCTCAAGGAAGACATTGAGGTGTACCGCTTATGGGATGGTGCCGATAAAGGCATCAACGAATACGGTGGCAGCAACCGCATCGGAGCCTGGTGGTCCGCCGAGCGGCCGTCGGGTAACGTCGACCACTATCGGGCGCAAAACGCCATTTGTAAGAAGTGGAACGAATTGCGTTGGGTCACCAAATGCAAGCTCAAGCCCGGCACCTTGGTTGTTGTAGGCCCTACTCAGTCGGCAAGCTGTTCGGATCAGGAAAGTTATGCCGCTAACAACAGCTTGCAAGTATATGTCGACAATACTTCAAGCCGCTATGTCGATTGCGGCAAGGTTGCCGATAATGACCATGCCGTCAATCCTGATGACCTGTTGCTACCGGCTCCGGTCATTAAAGAAAAAACGCCGGATCAACCACCTCAAGCCAGACCGCTAAGCAAGCCCCGCAAAAAAAGCCGTTGATTGTAAAGGCGATAGTTTTCACCGGGGAGCAATAATGCAGCAAATAATGGCCTGTTATTAGACCAATAAACTCCCACCGCCGAGTAATGCAGGATAGAACAGTAATAATTCAAGCGCCATCAGATAATAAAAGGAGCAATTTATGTTAATCGTTTTTGTACATGGCTGGAGCGTCACCAATACCGATACTTACGGTGGCTTGCCGCTGGCCTTGCAATCCTCGGTCGCTGGACAGTTGAATATTCAAGTGCAACACTTGAGGTTGGCCAAATATGTCAGTTTCGCCGACGAAGTTAAAATCGACGACATTGCCCGCGGTATGCAGCATGCGGTCAATACTGAAGTGTTATCGAGGCTAAAACCAGGGGAGAAATTCGTTTGCATCACGCATTCGACCGGCGGTCCGGTGGTCAGGGATTGGCTGAGCCAGTATTACGAACACAAATTCCCACAATGCCCGATGAGCCACTTGATCATGCTGGCACCGGCTAACCACGGTTCGGCGCTGGCGCAACTTGGCAAAGGCAAACTGGCCAGAATGAAGTTTTTTACCGAAGGTGTCGAGCCGGGTATTGGTGTCTTAGACTGGTTGGAACTCGGCAGCGACCAAAGCTGGGCCTTAAACCGACAATGGCTGGAATACGACTGTACCGCCGATGGGCTATATGTTTTTACCTTGACGGGGCAGCGTATCGACCGCTCCTTTTACGACAATCTCAATTCTTATACCGGTGAGGCCGGCTCTGATGGCGTGGTCAGGATAACGGCAGCCAACATGAATTACGGATTCCTTCGTCTGGCTCAGACCGACGGCGGTTTGGTGGTGGATGAACAGAGCCGCCCGGCAAAAACAGCATTGGGAATCTTGCCAGGACGCTCGCATTCCGGCGACAAGATGGGCATATTGCGCAGCGTAAAAGCGACCGATAGCGCACAGACTCACCCCACTGTCGACGCGATTTTAAAGTGTTTGGCCGTTAAAGATTCGGCAAGCTACGCGGCGGCGGTGAAGGATTTCGACAAACTCACAGCACAAACTCAAAAAGACGAACGCATCGAAAAGATAAAAGAACTATTTTTAGTCGAACGCACGTTCAAGACCGGCAGATATTGCATGCTGGTATTCCGCTTGATTGATGATCGCGGTAATAACCTATCGGACTACGATGTGTTATTTACCGGCGGCCCCAACTATGACGAAAATCACCTGCCCGAGGGATTCTTCGTTGATAGGCAGCGTAATAGTAATAATCCGGGTAAATTAACCTATTATGTCGATTATGATATTTTGAATAAAGGTCTTAATAAAGATCCGAGTAAAGGCGAATTTGGCATCAAAATCGTCGTGAGACCGCATTCGGGTTTTGCTTATTACACAGCCGCGGAATATAAGGGCACTTTCGACGCGCTGAAAAGCTATATTGAACCCAATCAAACCTTGATGATAGAGGTTCAGATGAGGAGACACGTTGGCGAAGGGGTATTCCAACTCACTGAAAAAACTGATCCGGAAAGTTTCAAAGACGTTAAGGTTGGTAAAGATATCTGATTTAACCACTGTACTTGTGATTCATGGTGAGGCCAATACTGGTTGTAATGACCAACAAAAGCCGGACACCTGTTTAGACAGCGTTTCTAAAAAATGTCCGCTCGAATTCGAGCGGGGAGAGCACTTAATGATATACCCAGATGACCGGCTGCTTGCTGTTGGCTGTAACCTTTTTCAAGAACCAGCCTGGGGTTGCATCTTGTTTGAATGCCAGCTTGTATTTGGCGCGCTTGTGTTTTTGTCGTTACTCATCGTTACCTCTACTGACAGTATAAATTCTGCCTTTCGAGATATCCGGATTTATTAGACCGTTTCACACCAATCCAAACACCAATTCGTATCACAAGCTTTTCTTGAAGCGCTGTTGCAGCAATAACGCCGTGTTTGCTGATACAGCGCTATGTCAATCCCTGCCATCGACTATTTTCTCGATGCTGTCGGCAGCATGTCGTTCAATCGTCATTTATTAAGTTTAATTTAAGGACCTGAGGAGATAGTAGCCGCCAACACAAACTGAAAGCCGGAGAAATAATCATGAGACAGGCCACATCATTCGATGCCAATAATGCCCTTGCTCAAGTTAAGTACGCCATAAAAGATTTGATACACTCGGATTATGACGATAACGAAGACGATGTGATTTACACCGCCAATAAATTGAATGCTGTATTGCGTATGGTGCATGACAACCATCAGTCCTGGAACGATGAAGCGATTCGTGAATTTGTGATGCGCCAGCATGATCCATTGCGACACATCCCGGTTAAGTCGGAAAAGCTCCATCACAGGGTGCGCCATATCCAACAGGATATTATCGTTAAATTTTCCTGACTGTTACGGCTACCCGACGGCTACCCGCTAGAGGCCAGAACCAGGCAGCAAACCTACAAACCGGGGATCCCCATCTGCTGAATCCGCATGGCGTTATCGCCTTCTTCATAGGCCAGCAGCTTGCCGTCCTTCTGATATAGCTTGAAAGCCAAGGCATAAGACAATACCCGAATCGGGTAGTCGCGCGGCAGAGTTTGCAGGTAGGGTTGCATGGTCACAAAATCGGTAGCGCCGTATTGCTGCATGATAAAACGCAAGCCGCCGTTGCGCGGCCCAATGTTGTAAGCCAGCAGGCCTAAAAACAAATCGCCGTTCATTTCTTGCAGATAATGTTTAAAGGTAGCGGCGGCGACAAAGGCGTTATGCCTGGGATCGTTGACTTGCAATTCCTCCACGTCTAGTTCGTCGGCAGCTTCGCGGGTAATGGCTTTGGGCACGGCGGTAATCTGAAACAAGCCTTTGCCGCCATCAAAACTGTCGCGCGGCATAAACGAGGACTCGGTCGCGGCGATGCCTTGTAGCAAATTGACATCGACATCAAAAGCCTTGGCCGCATCCTCGATTGCCGGATTGAAGGCATCAGCGCGCACCATCATTTTTTGCAACCCGCCTATGCCGTGGCGCCGATAAGCCGCGTACACTTGATGCGCCAGGGTGACTTTTTCGGCTTCCTGCTTGCCGCCGACCAAGGTGCGAAAATGCGTAAAAACTTGGGTGTAGCCACCGTGCATCACAAACCAACCGGTCGAAGCGGCCAGCACCACGGCCAACGCGGCGGGTAAATAATCCAATCGGCCATGCAACCAGCCGCGCAAGCGCGACCAGGCCAGCAACAGCGCCGCCGCCGCCAACATCAAGATCACCACGCCAATCGCGAACGGCAGCAAACTGGTAAAAAAACCGGGGCCGGATAGCCAACTGGCCGAGTAACCGAGTACGAACATCGTCGCCAGTACAGCGGCAATCATCAACGCCAAGCCTTCCACAACCATCAGCCACCACTTTGGTTTGCGCAGAGATTTGGCTTTGCGGCGCGGTTTGCCCGGCTTACGCCCCGCACCGGCTTTTGCCCGGCTAGGCGGGACAGTTTTAACCGGTGTTTTGGCAATAGGAATGGGCCGACTCATCAAGAACAGTGAAACAGGGTTGGAAATGATTTGGAAAATCTCAGGCGGATAAGAGCAATACATCCGCTGCAAAGGCGCGCTGGCGTTTGGCGGTACAAAAGGTATATTCCTCTTCCAAACCATCGCCCAACCACTACTATAAAGCAGGTCCACAATCATGCACAACGCCTTCCGCCCGGCCTGGTGGCTGAACAGCCCGCATTTGCAGACGATCTATCCGGCGTTTTTGCGGCGCATCTCGCCACCGGCCGGCATCCGCCGCGAGCGGCTGGACACGTCGGACGGCGACTTTCTGGACATCGATTGGGTCGATAACGGCGGCCGGCCGCTGGTGATTCTGTTGCACGGCCTGGCCGGCAGCAGCCGTTCCGGTTACATCAAGGGTTTACAACACAGTTTGCTGGCCGCCGGCTTTGCCAGCGTGGCGCTGAATTTTCGTGGGTGCAGCGGCGAGATGAACCGGATGGCGCGCTGCTATCACTCCGGCGAAACCGAGGATATCGATTTTTTATATAAGACCTTGCGCCAGCGTTTTCCGGACCGGGCGATGGCGGCGATAGGTTTTTCCCTGGGCGGCAACGTCTTATTAAAATGGCTGGGCGAACAAGGCGATAAGATTGGGTTATCGGCGGCAGTGGCGGTATCCGTGCCGTTGTTGTTAAACGAATGCGCCGACAAGCTTGATCGTGGTTTCTCAAAACTCTATCGCGACTATTTACTGCGCGAGTTGAAACAGTACATGCGCGTCAAGCTCAAGCATTTGCAAGGCATCGGCCAACACGAACAAGCCGAACGGATCGCAGAATTAGGCGATCTTTCCGGCATCAAATCGTTCTGGCAATACGACGACAAAGTCGTGGCCGGCCTGCACGGTTTTAAAGACGCCCACGATTACTACCGGCGCAGCAGTTCCCGGCAATTTTTAAAGCATATCCGCGTTCCAACTTTAATTTTGCAAGCCAGGGACGATCCGTTCATGACCGAACGAGTATTGCCGACCGCCACGGAATTATCCGACCAGGTGCAACTGGAAGTGTGCGCCGGCGGCGGGCATGTGGGATTTGTGAGCGGAGGATTGTTCAGGCCGGCGTATTGGCTGGAGGCGCGGATTGGTGGATTTCTAAGGCAACACCTACCTTCTCTAACTGCAAGTTGAAATACTCTTGGCGAAGAAACCTGAAGCCGGCTCAGCACCTACGGTTGCTTTCGTCGCTTGTTCCGATGATAGATCAAGGCCATAGCGATACAAATTGACAGGCTATCCATGTCGACGTCTTCGGTTTCTTGAAAGACAATCGCCCGATTGCCTTCGTATTTAAACTGGTGCGGAAAAAGCGTCCGAAAGGTTTCAACCAAATTCGTCGTACAGATGAAATACATGGCGTATTGGGACGGCTTGTCTTTCTTCCATGCCATTCTGATCGTACTGCCACATCCGGTTTCGGCGGTCATGTAAGCAGGCTCGCTCCACTTTAAAGTTTCCTCAAGTTGTCCGACACCCTCGCTAGCCGCCACAGCAAAGATCGCTTCGCGAAGCACCAGCATTTTCCGGAGAATTTCCGGAGGATAGCCGTCGAAGACTGCCTTGACGGTCGTATTTAGAAAAGGCTTCATAAAGGGCAAACACTCTCGGAATTGTTGGGTTAAATCAGCGCTAGACGAATGCCGTCAACTTAAGCTAAATATAAAAGCTTAGTCATTCAGCAGATTTAAGTCATCGATCCAATCAATCAGCCCCAGCTCGTAGTACTTTCTACAGAAACAGCTCTATCTGCCTATGATGCCCGCCAACGCTAAAACTCATCCCCCACCAACGGCTCACGTTTGGGTACCTTGGCCAAAATGGTCTGGAAAGCGGCTTTGTCGGCTCGTTCGGCTCGGGCCTGCAGGTAGTCTTCGGTGGCGATAGCCGAGACTTTTTCGGCAACGGCGCTGGCAATAAATTGATTGATCGATACACCTTCCTTACTCGCCAGTTCCTTGATGTGGCGGTGTATGGAATCGGGCAATCTCAGACTTAATGCACTCATGGTAGACGCTCCAGCAAGGTTTTTGGCGTGATGGCTTCGACGCCGAATTTTTCGATACGGGCAAAATCTTTTAAATTATGGGTAACAATGGCGTTTACTCGGGCAGCAACGGCCAACTCCAAGACTAAATCATCTTTCGGGTCCGGCAAATAAGGTCGCCATAAAAAATACACCTTTTGATGACGGCTAAACGCGCACAAGTTATCGAGTACTATGTCTACTTCAGCATCGGTCAGTTGCAGCATGGAACGGTTGCGTTTCAAAACGTCCTCATACTCGAACAAAAGCGGTGTCGATATGGTTGTTTGCAACTGCCCACCGGCTAAAAGCTCCAGCAATTTAAAGGATGCGCCGTTAGCGGAATACAAGCCGGCGAACAGAACATTGGTATCCAGTACAATCTCAAACATACCACATACGGTATCACGATTATAATGACTCAAACAAATTCTTTACTGCCTGCTCTCATGCAAACAGCCTCGCCAAAAGGAGTTTTATGACAAACACTCACTCCCAAGTCCTATTCCTCTGCACCGGCAACTACTACCGCAGCCGGTTTGCCGAGTATTTGTTCAATCATCATGCGCCAGGTTATGCCCTGCCGTGGCGGGCGTTTTCGCGCGGGCTGGCTATCGAGCTGCTGAAAGACGATGCCGGGCCGATTTCGCCGCATACCCGGCATGGCTTGGCTTTGCGGGAGATCCCCATCGAGCCCGTCCGCGCGCCGCTTGCACTGACCGAGCAGGACTTGGCCGCCGCCCGCCACATCATCGCCTTGAAGCTAACCGAGCATCAACCCTTGCTGCATAGCCGCTTCCCAAACTGGGTGGATCGCGTGGAATACTGGCAGGTAGACGATATAGAAGACGTCCATCCGAGCGAGGCCTTGCCGCAGATAGAAGCGGCGGTATTGGCGCTACTACGTCGTCTGACCAATGAGTCGAGAAGCTAAGGAAGCAAAAACACTTTCTGTGCAAACTAGAGCCGTACGCCACATCCTAACCTAGGCCCATCCAGCAGATTCAAACCAATACCCGTTTGCGAAAATCTCGATCAACAAGCGTTGACGTGCGCGGAAAGTCAATCTCTAAGACTGCCGATCATCTAATATTGCAGATTCACGCCCAGCTGAGCCATTAAGCTCTCAAAACGCAACCAACTGACCGGTTCGATTCCTTTGAATGTCGGGGCCAACTAAGCGTTTCAACACCCCCGGAAATGATAGAGGGGGTGAACTGATGCACTGGTTCTCAAGGTATTAAGTCACAGACGCCAGACTGCCGCAGTTATAAATTCGTCATGCCCCAAACACTTAACCACTCATGACGGAGAACGACTATGGAAACTCAAAACGCATCAGCCATTCCATGCTACCCTGACTTAATTAAAGACGACCACTGCGACGTAATCAATTTTAGCCGGGTGCTGACTTATCCGACAGCGCTAGCCGCCAACAACCGCCGCAGCGTCAATGTGGAAGTCATTCTGCATTTTAAATACTCGCGCTGCACCCTGGGATTGACTTTAGGCGATCCTGTTTACAGCACTACGCTGCTACCGGGCGAAAAGGTCCGCTTATCCACAACGGACAGAAGAAGCCGCTTCAGTTACGACAGCGAGACAAAGCTAAGTTATCGCAGCGAACAAATTTCCGAAGACCAATATTTTATGACGGCCACCCAAAAATACCTGGCCGATTCATCCGCCGCCCAATCGGGGCATGCGTCCAATTCATCAGAGGGCCATTGGGATTTCCACGGGGATGCCGACGGCAGTATCAATCCTTTTAGTTTAAGCGCCAGCGCCAGTACCAATGCCAGTGGGAACCACAATAGCAGTTCAATCGCCGATTATCTGAATCAACAAAGAACGCATGTACAGAGTTCGGCTTCGCAAGCCGTCAGCGCTACCCACAAAGCTTATTCGCTTTCCATTGGCGAAGTCAGCAGCCGTACACATATCGAGGGAGAATCGGAAGACCATTTCGAGGCATCAGCGCGCGAATTTACCAATTTTAATAAATGCCACGCCGTGTCTTATTTGTTTTATCGGCTCAATAAAAAGCAAAAAATCAAATTCGAGTTGGTTGCGATAGAAAGACGGGTACTGGACGATAACGCACCGATAGGCGGGTTGCTGCAACCCGGCGGCACGCGCCTACCGATAGCCTTGGTTCCTCAGGATATTCCAGCCACCAGCGCACTAAAAGCGGTCAGCCTAAATGCCCGCGAGACGGCCAGCAACATTAATCAGGATACGGTTTCGCCGTTCAGAACTAACCAAAATTTCGGCGTTCCATTGGATGCGGAGACTAGAGCCAAAGCGATAAAAGAAGTCGACAGCCAATTGCTGGCAAAAAACCTGATCGACAAAGATGGCAAGGTTTCCCAAGAAACCAAGCAAACCATCGAGTTCGAAATGGAATTTTCATTGCCTACCCCCGGCATTATCGTCAAGGGTTGTTTGGACGAATGCGACGTCTGCGAACCTTTACTAAAAGAACGCATGCAACTGGAAAATGATTTGCTGCGCAAGCAAATCGAATTGCTGGAAAAGTCGCAAGAATACCGTTGCTGCCCGCCCGCCCCGGTTATTGCCGATTAAACCACGCCCTGTTCCATCTCATCAGCCACGAGGATCCAGTCATGATCAAATCAAGAGAGAAACTGGTAATAGCCGTCGGTACAGCTTTAAATCTTAACCAGACTATTTGGCGCCGTCCCGTCCTGGAACTTCTCACATCAAGTCAACTCTTTACGCAATCGGCGATGACACAGCGCGGTGCTGTGTTACTATTTTCTTCCTTTATTTTTTCTGTTCGAATGTAATGGCGCCTAGCAAACCGTTGCAACTGATAGACCGCTTTGGCAGAGTGGTCAACTACCTGCGGGTATCGATTACCGACCGCTGCGATTTTCGTTGCGTTTACTGTATGGCCGAGGACATGACGTTTCTGCCGCGCAGCCATATTCTTAGCCTAGAGGAAATCCGCTTTATCTGCGAAACCTTCGTCGAACTAGGTGTCGGCAAAATCAGGATTACCGGCGGCGAACCGCTAGTGCGTAAAGGTGCGTTAGGCTTAATGCAAGACTTGGGGCGCGTACCGGGTTTGAATGAACTGGTAATGACCAGCAACGGCTCGCATCTGGCCGAAATGGCCGATGACTTGAAAGCCGCCGGCGTGAAACGCATCAACATCAGCCTGGACACCCTGGACCCGGTCAAATTCAGGGAGCTAACCCGAACCGGCGATTTGCAGCAAGTGCTGAAAGGCATAGAAAAAGCCCGAACCGCCGGCTTTCAGCGCATCAAACTCAACGCGGTGATACTGAAAAACCGCAACCACCAGGAAGTCTGCGATCTGGTGCAGTTTGCCGTCGAGCGTGGCATAGACATCAGTTTTATCGAGGAAATGCCGCTGGGTGCGGTGGACAACCATCATCGCGGCGACGCTTTTTATCCCAGCGATTTGATCAGGCAGGATTTGCAACAGCGCTTTACGCTGGAAGCCGTCGCCGACTCGACCGGCGGGCCATCGGCTTATTACCGGGTGGCGGGCAGCGCTAGTAAAGTGGGTTTTATCTCGCCGCACAGCGCCAATTTCTGCGGTAGTTGCAACAGGGTGCGCCTGACCGCCGAGGGCCGTTTATTGCTCTGCTTGGGCAACGAACATTCGGTGGATCTGAAACAGGTTGTGAGAGACCACCCCGGCGACAAATCGATGTTGAAACAAGCCATCGTCGAGGCCATGCAAATCAAACCGGAAAAACACGAATTCAATATTCACGAACAGCCGGTTATTTTGCGGCACATGAACGCCACCGGCGGCTGACAAACGGAGGACCTCATGTCGGATAACAAAGCTTATCACATCGTCGCCGAAGCCCGGCGCTACAAGGAAGAGCGGGAAAAAGGCTACCGCGAGCAAGCCTTAAAACTCTATCCCTGGATATGCGGACGCTGCTCAAGAGAATTCGATCATAAAAACCTGCGCGAATTGACGGTCCACCACATCAATCACGATCACGACCACAATCCGCCCGACGGCAGCAATTGGGAGTTGCTGTGCCTGTATTGCCACGACAACGAACATCAACGTTTTGAAGAGCACGTGCGTTACGGCGGCAAAGCTACTTCAGAAGGCAAAGCGCCTGCTGCCACCTTCAATCCCTTCGCCGATTTGAAAAACCTGATGAAAAAAGACTGATGCCAGGCAAATGCGTGTGGGCGCTGAATAGCTCCAACGAAGAGCATTATCACGATCACGAATGGGGCGTACCGCTGCACGACGAGCAAAAGCTGTTCGAGTTTCTGGTGCTGGAAGGCGCACAAGCCGGCCTCAGTTGGCGAACCATTCTCGATAAACGCGAGGCTTATCGCGCCGCTTTCGATCATTTTGATCCGCTTAAGGTCGCCGCTTACGATCACAAAAAACTGGCGTCATTGCTGCAAAATCCCGGCATCGTCAAGAACCGCCTGAAAATTGAATCCGCGGTAAGCAACGCCCAGGCTTTTTTAAGGGTACAACAGGAATTCGGCGGTTTCGATCAGTACATTTGGCGCTTTGTGGATGGCGAAACCCGGCAAAATAGTTGGCTGAGCCATAGTCAAATACCGGCCTATTCCCCGGAATCGGCCAGCATGTGCAAAGACCTGCAAAAACGCGGCTTTAAATTCGTCGGCAAAACCATCTGCTATGCTTATATGCAGGCGGTGGGCATGGTCAATGATCACACCGTCGATTGCTTCCGCCACGCGCAACTGACTGCTACCACAACACCATGAGTTCCGAACCGCTAGCCGCCGATTACCGGACTTTAATTGCCAACAGCCAAAGCCTGATAATCGCCAGCAGTTCCGAGCTCGGGACAGCCGAAGTCAGCTATGCGCCGTTTCTGGATTACCAAAATACTTATTACATCTACGTCAGCCAATTGGCCCGGCATACCGGCAATATGCTGCGCCAACGTCAAGCATCCATCATGTTTATCGAACCCGAGGCCGAAGCGGTCAACCCGTTTGCCAGACGCCGTTTGATAATCGAATGTGAGGTTGGTGAAATCGACAAAACCCACGCAGCATATACCCAGTTGTTAGATAAGCTGCAACAGCGGTTCGGCGAAACAGTCGCGGTTTTACGCTCCCTAGCGGATTTTCATTTACTGGCACTGACGCCTTTGCGCGGCCAATATGTCGCCGGCTTTGGCAAAGCATTTAGCATGGATGTCGAGAATGGCGTTCTGTTGCCCGCAACTCACTAAAGCGACTGCTTCGCCCAGCCTCGGTGAGAATCAGAGTCCGCCTGTTTAATCATGCCGACAGCTTTTAGATTTTTTCTGCTGAACAGCGCCTTGGCCCTGGCCTATTTTATCGGCGGCTATCTCGGGCATATGCTGGCGATGCAGCCCAGCCATGCCAGCCCAATCTGGCCGTCAGCGGGTATCGCTTTAGCCGCGCTGCTTGGTTATGGCCCCAAATTATTGCCGGGTCTGATCATCGGCAGCTTGGGCACGCAAATTTACGCTTTTGGCGATCTGGCCACCCCGGAAGATTGGTTTACACCGATTTGGGTAGGCGCCGCAGCCAGCGTCGGCGCCATCGCCCAGCCCTTACTCGGAGCGTCCCTGATCAACCGCTGGATTGGCAGACACAATCCGTTGATGGAAGATCGGCATGTCGTCTGGTTTTTCTTGCTGGCAATTGCCAGTTGCTTAATATCGGCTAGCGTCGGCACCAGTTTTCTGTACATTTTCGACACCATCGATGCGGAAGAAATCGGCCTGAACTGGTGTACCTGGTGGATAGGCGATGCAATAGGTACGGTGATCTTCGCGCCCTTGCTACTGTTGTTTATCGGTACCCCGCGGCATATCTGGCGGCAACGGCAAAAATTCGTGGCCTATCCGTTATCGATTTCGCTATTGTTGGTGGTCATCGCCTTCGTCTACAGCCGCAATCTGGAAAATCAACGCCTCAATGGGCTATTCGACAACCAGATTAATCTGACCCATACCAACCTCCAGGAACATTTCAGCGACGATATTCTGAATAATCAGTTATTGAAAGCCTTGTTCGACAGCTCGGAATCGGTCAATCCCAACGAGTTCAGGCTATTTGCCCATACCATTTTCAGCAAACATCCCGAGCTGGAGGCACTGGAATGGATACCCAGAGTCAATGCCGAAGACCGTAGCGCATTCGAACAACAGACAGAAACCACCATTCACGAGCGCAACCGCAATCAGCAATTGATACCAGCTGGTAAGCGGAATGTTTATTTACCCATTGCTTACGCCTTCGGCAACCAGCAAAACATTGGTTTCGACGTTGCCAGCAACCCAAAACTATTAGCGGCAATCCAAAAAGCGATTAATTCCGGCGAAACGGTGGTGACTGACGGCATGGTCTGCGACGACAAACAGCCCTGTTTCGCCATCTACTCCCCGATTTATCTCAAAGGAAAATCGCTAAACACCAGCGCCCAGCGTCAACAGTTTTTTGTCGGATTGGTCTCGAATGTTTTTAAATTAAGCAACGAGATTCAGGAACTGTCCGGACGCTTACAAAGCACACGTTTGTCGGTAGCGATCTATGATCAAGACCAGCTGTTATACCGCAGCACTCCCGAAGGCATTGAATCGAAAACGCATTATTTCCTTCCAAGCAAGCGGCAAGCGCTGGCGGTCGCCGACCGGAATTGGACGCTTGAATATAAACCGCTGCCGGAGTTTTATACGCAACAAAATCCCTGGACGGTTTGGTGGCTGTTGTCCGGAAGCTTTTTGCTCTGCGGCCTGACCAGCTTCGGTTTAATGCTGATGAGCGGACGCACCGCCCGCATCGAAGATTTAGTGGCCCTAAAAACCCGCGATTTGCTGCGTAGCAACCAAGCGCTGAATACCGAGATCGAACGCCGTAAACAGCAGGAAAACGAACTCCGCATCGCCGCAACCACATTCCAGTCGCACGAGGCCATTATCGTCACCGATGCCAATGGGGCAATTTTGCGCGTCAACAATGCTTTTAACAAAATCACCGGTTATAGCGCGGAAGAAGTGATTGGCCGGCAACCGGATTTTCTGTCGTCGACCCATCAAGCTCCCGGATTTATTCAAACTTTGACCCAAGCCTTGGCCAAGGATAACCAATGGCAGGGCGAAATTTTTAATCGGCGCAAAAACGGCGACGTGTTTCCGGAATGGCTGACGGTGACCGGCGTGAGGGACGAACAGGATCGCCTGCTCAATTATGTGGCGATTTTTTCCGACATCAGCGAGAAAAAAGCCGCCGAGCGGGAAATCCATGAACTGGCATTTTACGACCCGCTGACCGGCTTGCCGAACCGGCGTTTGCTGCTGGACCGCCTGAAACAGGAGATCGCTGCCGCCAAACGCCAAAGTTATTACGGTTCGCTGTTTTTTCTGGATTTGGATCACTTCAAAACCCTTAACGATTCGCGCGGCCATCAAGTGGGCGACGAATTGCTGATCCAGGTTGCCCAACGCCTCAAATCCATTATCCGCGACGAAGACACCGCTTGCCGGCTGGGTGGCGACGAATTTATCGTGATGGTGCCTGGCCGTTACTCGCAACTGTCGCAAGCGACCAGTCACGCGGCGATGCTGGCGGAAAAAATCCTGCACACCATCAATCAACCTTTCACGGTTCAGGGCAGCGAACATCACTTTTCCACCAGCATAGGCGTGACCCTGTTTCCCGAGGTGGCCGAACAGCCTGAAGCGGTCATCCAACAGGCGGATACGGCGATGTACCGGGCCAAGGAAAGCGGCCGTAACGGCATCAGTTTTTACCGTCCGTCGATGCAGGAAACGGCCGACCGCCGTTTAACCTTGGAAAAAGAGATTCGTCAGGCGCTGAAACAGCGGCAGTTTTTACTGCACTATCAGGCTCAGGTCGATCACCTCGGCAAAGTAATCAGCGCCGAAGCGCTAATCCGCTGGCAGCATCCGGAAAAGGGCATGATCTCCCCGGCGGAATTTATCCCCATTGCCGAAGATACCCAGCTGATTTTGCCGATAGGCGAATGGGTGATGCGCGAGGCCTGCCGGCAAATCAAAGTGTGGGACGCGCAGAACCTGCCTATTCATCATGTGGCGGTCAACGTCAGTTCCCGGCAATTCCGCCAGGCCGATTTTGTCGACCAAGTAAAACGCATTTTGATCGACGCCGAACTGCCGGCTGAGCGTCTGGTCATCGAACTGACCGAAGGCTGCGTGATCAGCGACATAGACGACACCGTGGAAAAAATGCGCGATTTGCAAACCCTGGGCGTAAAAACCTCCATCGACGATTTCGGTATCGGCTATTCCTCACTGTCTTATTTAAAAAAATTGCCCATCAGCCAATTAAAGATCGATCAGAGTTTCGTCCGCGACATCGCCAGCGACCCCAACGACGCGGTAATTGTGGAGACCATTATCAATATGGCTAAAAACTTAGGTTTACACGTGATTGCCGAGGGCGTGGAAAACCAGGAACAAATGATCTTCTTACGTGATAAAGGCTGCCTATCCTACCAAGGCTATTACACCGGCCGGCCGGTAGCCGCTGCCAGATTTGAGCGGGAAGACAGATTACTTCCCACTGCATCCTAGGCTGTTAAGCCACGGGAAATGTCTACGCCACAGCTTTTAATATTCCAGAATCGGTAAGCCCAGCGCTATCAGCATGCCTTGCCGAAAGGCCGATTTTGCGGCGGTAGCGCAGCTTGCCAATCAGCTGTTTTAACCTAGGCCCTAAATTCCTCCCAGCCCCGCCATGCCGGAACCCCTGGTTACTCGTGTGGTCTAGTGGCCTCGGGCTTTTGGGAATATCGGTCAAACGGTTTGCCCTTAAACCTTGGACAACGCATTCCGCTCCAGACAAATCCGACAAACATTCTCGTATTGGGGGCGGCTGCGTTAAAATCGTTGCGTTAACCATCCGACTAGGGACTTTGCAGATGAATATAAAAACTTGCCTGTTTGCCATTGCCGCTTTATTGCCGCAATTTGCCAACGCCGATGAAAAACCCACCATCCGCATAGGCGCTATGGCCGCCGGCACCTTAAACTGGGAGCTGGCGGCGATGCGCAACCAAGGACTACTGGACAATGCAAAATTCAACGTGGAAAACATCGCGGTTGCCAATCAGCAAGCCGGTAAGGTTGCGCTGCAAGCTGGCTCAGTCGATGTGATCGTCTCCGACTGGATCTGGACGTCCAGCATGCGCAGCACCGGCACCAATTTGAGTTTTTACCCGTTTTCCGATACCTCCGGCGTATTGCTGGTACCGGCCGATAGCCCGATCAAGTCGCTGGCCGATTTAAAAGGTAAAAAACTGGGCATAGCCGGTGGCGAGCTGGATAAGAACTGGCTGCTGTTACAAGCGCTGGGACAGCAACAGCATGTGGACCTGAATACCGGTGTGGAAAAAATCTACGGCGCGCCGCCATTACTGAGCCAGCAACTACTGGAAAAGCGCGTCGATGCCTTGCTGACCTTCTGGCAATTTGCCGCGCATCTTGAAGCGCAAGGTTACCGGGCGCTGTTGAGCGGCGAGGAGATCATCCGCCAACTCGGCATTAGCGAGACAGTGCCCAGCATCGGCTATGTGTTCAAACAGGACTGGGCCGATCAACATAAAGCGGCGTTCAAACAATTCTTGAGTCTCGGCAAGCAAGCTCACGACACCCTGTGCAGTTCCGATGCGGAATGGCAGAAAATTGTGCCGCTCACCGACGCGACCAGTCCGAAAGAACAACAAAAACTCCGGGAGCGTTACTGCCAAGGCCGCGTTGAACAATGGGGCGCCACTCAGCAAAGCGCCGCCGCAAAAATCTACGCCATGCTGCATCAACTCAGCAATAACAAGCTGACCGGCCAATCGGCGCAAATACAAGCGGGGACGTTCTGGTCGGCTGACTAATGTTGACGGGCACTTTTAAACTTAACCAGTCTGCCGTCACACTGCTATCGCTGTTAGCGCTGCTAGGCATCTGGCAGCTGGCGGCTGGCTTGGTCCACAGCCCAACATTACCCTATCCGCTCCAGGTCGCCCAGGTATTTTGGCAAGCAACTCAATCCGGCGAACTACCCTACCATTTAGGGGTTACGCTGCTGCGGCTGCTGGTCAGCTTCTCGATTGCGATGGTATTGGGCTGCGCGATAGGGGTGACGCTGGGTAACAACAAAACCCTCGATGCGTTCTTCGATCACTGGTTGGTAATCTTCCTGAACATTCCTGCGCTGGTCACCATCATCCTTTGCTACGTCTGGTTCGGATTGGCCGAATCGGCGGCGATTCTGGCCGTGGTCATCAATAAACTGCCGAATGTGATTGTCACCATCCGTGAAGGCACGCGGGCACTGGACAAGGATTTATTGGAAATGGCTGCAAGCTACCGTTTCGACCGCAGAAAAACCTTGGCGCATGTGATCTGGCCGCAATTGCATCCGTTCGTGATGGCGGCCACGCGCTCCGGTCTGGCGCTGATCTGGAAAATCATTTTGGTCGTGGAGTTGCTCGGCCGCAGCAACGGGATGGGCTATCAGCTGCATCTGTTTTTTCAATTGTTCGATGTCGCCAGCCTGCTGGCTTATACCTTTGCCTTCGTTGCAGTCATCCAACTGATCGAATGGCTGTTGCTACGGCCGCTGGACCGCAAGGCTTTACGGTGGCGGCGATGAACGATATTACCATCAGCATCCAGGATAAAACTTATCGCTCTGGGCATGCCGAAGACCGCCAACACCAAGCGATTGCCGATTTACAACTCGGCGTGGGCCGCAACGAATTCGTCTGCCTGCTCGGCCCGTCCGGCTGCGGTAAAACCACTTTGCTGAATATGATTGCCGGACTGGATAGTCACTATCAGGGCCAAATTCAAATAGGCCGCCAAGCTACAACTGCCAGAATTGGTTATGTGTTTCAGAATCCTAGATTACTGCCCTGGTATACCGTCCGGCAGAATATCGAAGTGGTATTCGAGGAAACGCCGCCCGCCGCCTTGATCGATTCGTTATTGGCAGACATGCAACTGAGCGACGTGCAGCAGGTTTATCCGGAGCGCTTGTCGCTGGGCATGCAGCGGCGAGTCGCCATCATCCGCGCCTTCGCCATTAATCCGGACATTCTGCTGATGGACGAACCCTTCGTCTCGCTGGATGCGCCCAGCGCCCGGCAGGTCAGAAATCTGTTGTATTCACTGTGGCAACAGCGGCCGCATACAGTACTTTTCGTCAGCCACGACCTGCGCGAGGCGATTGCGCTAGCAGACCGCCTGATTTTTCTATCGCCGCCGCCGATGCGGATCATCAGCGATATTCCGGTCAACATTCCGCGCGAACGGCGTAACGACGAAGCGCAAATCGAAGCGTTTCGCGAGCATCTATTGAGCCAGTATCCGGCAATTACCGGGCTATTGTAAGGTGCGTGTCGTCGTCAAGACTTGTGAAGTCGAGGAGATCATCAAGAAATCCCGCTTCATCGGCATCATCAGCCCCTGCCAGACCGAGCGCGAAGCTTTGTTGTTATTAAAGGATTTGCATCAACGCTTCCCCGACGCCAGCCATATCGTTTACGCTTATCGCATCCAATCGCCGGACGGTCTGATCTGCCGTTTTCACGATGCCGGCGAACCCAGCGGCACCGCCGGTAAGCCGATCTTTCAGCATCTGGAAGGCAAGCAACTGATCAATCTGGTGGTGGCGGTGATTCGCTATTTTGGTGGGGTGAAGCTGGGCGCGGGCGGCTTGACCCGCGCCTACGGCAATGTCGCCAAGCAAGTCATAGAAGCTGCCGACATTGTCGAATACATTGAATTCGCCGAGCTGACATTGAATCTGGATTACCACCGACTACAAGCGCTGGAATACCAGTTAAAAAAACTGGACGGCAGCATTATCGGTCAGGATTTTTCCGATTCGGTCAGGTTAACCGTCAAACTCCCCAAGAGCAATCTACCCGCGCTCAACGCCTTCCTGGATTAAACAAGCTTATAACAAGCCTAGATGACAGCTTTATTTCAATATTGTTTCCCAAAAAGAAACAAGCAATCCACTATTGCCGGCATTGTAAATAAAAAAATAAAGCTTATATTAAAGTCGTCTTCATTGGTATCGACTGTATTCAGTCTAGGAGCAAAAATGAACAAATCGAACAATCTGTATAAAGACGTACTCACCGGCCTGTTTTTCACCACCGGCGTGTTTGGCTTCATGTCTGGCGAGTTCATCATCTCCACCATGCTATTCGGCGCTGCAACCATCGCCAGCAATCTGGATTTTAGCGACTCGTTTCGCGCTTAAGTTTTGTTGTACCTCCCTCGTTGTTAAGCAGTTAATCTGTTTATTTCAAGCCCGTCAGCCGCCTCCGTGGCTGGCGGGCTCTTTTTAAAATCCTCTTGCTTCACGTATCGTTTCGTAGGCTTTCCTGATTTGCTGAGTCTTTTGCTTGGCCATCTGCATCATTTCCTCAGGTAAACCTTTGGCCACCAACTTGTCCGGATGGTGCTGACTCATCAGGCGCCGATAGGCTTTTTTCACTTCAGCATCGTCCGCCGTCGCGGAGATGCCTAACACCGCATAAGCATCTTCCAGTTTTGACGAGCCGGCTTTGGCCGCGTGAAACTGCTCGCCCGACTGCTGAAAACGATGTTGCGCCTGTACTTGGCCTTTGATGATCTGATATTCAAAACGCGATACGCCCAGTTGCGCGCAAATATCCAGTAACAGCTTTTCTTCCTTGGCATCGTAAACGCCGTCGGCAAACGCCGCTTGAATCTGGATTTCCACGAACATCCGCACCAGATTAGTCCGGCGATGACATTCCACCCGAAATTGCCGCAGCACTTCCGTCAACGGAAAATCGACCTGCTTGCCCTGCTGAAACAGTTGAATAGCGGCTTCGCGCAGCTCGGCACTGAGTTCCATATTGTCCATCACCCGTTTAGCCAGCCCGATTTCCTCATTGGAAACCCGCCCGTCGGCCTTGGCGACATGGCCCATCACCGCGAAAGTGGCGGTGAAAAACGCCATTTGCACGCGCTGCTGATCGCCGGGATTAAATGACTCGCCGGCCATCCCGTCCAGTCCGGCATCGAACTGATGCCCTACCGACGCACCGAAAATCGCCCCCAACGGCCCACCCAACATAAATCCAAACGCCCCACCTACCAACTTGCCCAGCCAACTCATGCGTTTCCTACCCTCAACAGGTTTAATGATAAAATTGCAGCCACTTTTCACTGACTCCACACACGTATTATGAATGCCCCCGCCGCACTTTACGAATCTTCCCTGCCGCATTTGAAATTGCTCGGCCGCGGCAAAGTCCGCGACATGTACGAAATAGACGATAAGCATTTGCTGATCGTCACCTCCGACCGGATGTCGGCGTTCGACGTGATCATGCCCGATCCGATTCCCGGCAAAGGCCGCGTGTTGACTACAGTGAGTAATTTTTGGTTCGAAAAAATGCGCGATATTATTCCCAATCATTTAAGCGACGATTTGACGCTAGCAGACGTGATTCCCGACCCTGATTTAAGAGCGCAAGTGGAAGGCCGGGCCATCATCGTCAAACGCCTGAAACCGCTACCGGTGGAAGCCATCGTGCGCGGCTACCTGATTGGCTCGGGTTGGAAGGATTATCAAAACAGCGGCTCGGTGTGCGGTATCGAATTGCCGGCCGGCTTGCAACAGGCGCAACAATTGCCGCAGCCGATTTACACGCCGTCCAGCAAGGCCGAAATGGGCACCCATGACGAAAACATCAGCTTCGCCGATACGGTAGCGTTAATGGGAGAGGAACTGGCCGACAAAGTGCGCGACGCCAGTTTGCAGCTCTACACAACCGCGGTCTGATTACGCTCGCGAACGCGGCATCATCATCGCCGATACCAAATTCGAATTTGGCCTGGACGAAGACGGCACCCTATACTTGATCGACGAAGCGTTGACCCCCGATTCCTCGCGCTTTTGGCCGGTCGAGCAATATCAAGTCGGCATCAGCCCGCCTAGCTTCGACAAACAATATCTACGCGATTATCTGGAAACCTTGGATTGGAACAAAACCGCGCCTGGTCCGAAATTGCCGGAAGAAGTTAGCAGAAAATGCGCGGAAAAATATCGGGAAGCCGAGTTGAAACTGATCGGAAATTGAAGAGCCGTTCAGCCAAAGCCATCCCGCGCCACTAGCGGGATGGCTTTGGATCACTAAAACCTAAATCGGCTTGAATTGATAACCCTGCGCGGTTTGCCAGGATAGAAAAACACTCTCACCATCGCTCAACAGAAAAGCATCGTCCGCGCTTTCCGCCGTTTTAGCCACGACTTCGGGTTGCGACCAACTCAGTCCGCCATCATTAGACTTAATCAACTGCAACAGATTATGGCTGCCGTCGAATTCCGACCAGACCACCACTACCTGCTCGCCCTTGGCAAACACGTTGGGATGTTTGGCGCCTTGATTGCCGAAATGGTAGGCCGGCGAATAACTTAGGCCGCCATCCTTGGAGTGGCCGTAAAACAAGCCTTGTTTATCAGCGGCTCCGCTGAACCATACCGAATGGTAAACGCCATTGTCGGCAACTGATAAGGCCGGGCCATGATGCGGACAAGCATCGATTTTCCAGTTTTCTTGGCTGACGCGCTGCACCGCTCCAGGGGTGTGCCAATCCTTAAATTTAACCAGCGCATGATCGCGGATATTGCCTTCATAAACATGCCGCCACAGCACCACCGGCAAATTGTCGGCATCTATTTCTACACCCAAACGGCAGCATTCACAGCTATGCGGTGCCACGGTTTTGTTGGGATAGAAGCTTTTGCCGCCATTGTCCGACCAGGCGTAATACACGGCAGTACCTGCAAACTCTTGCTTAGCGGCCTTGGCTTTTTCCTTGTCGCGCGCATCCAGCCAAGCCACAAAAATCTCGCCATTCTTCCCCACCGCCAACGCATCGAAACGGTGGCCGATTACGTCCAGATTGTCGTTGACCGTCACCGGCTTGGAAAAACTTTTTCCGCCGTCCGTCGAGCGACTGAAGCGAATGTTGCCAGTATGGCGTTTTTCCAAATTTTGGGTCCAGGTCAGGTAGATATTGCCTTGCGCATCGAGTTTGATTTTTGGCCGGTATTCACCGCGCGCAGCAATAGCTTCCGGCTCGGCGTTTACCGCAACCGGTGAGGAAAAGCTCCGACCTTTATCGGTAGACGATTGCACATAGATATGATCGCGAACCACCCAAGCCAACCACAGCACGCCGCTATTGTCGAAAGTCGCGGTGACCGTCTCGGAACATCCAATTGCCGGACTGGTTTGCAGATCAGCGCACAATGCTTTTTGGTCGGTATGCTGTTCAAGCTTAGCTGCCTCAGCGCCTTGCTTACTTGTGATCGGCTCGTTGGCACATGCAGTCAAAATCAACGAGGCAACCATTGCCAAAGGAAGTTGAAATTTCATCATCGTCTTTTAGTAAGTGTCCGGAAAGTTACGAACATTTTTACCCGTTTGACCGGGAAAAATTAAACTGTGTCATTTAACGCACGACCAGGATTAGATGAGCTCTGCCTATCCTGGTTGAATACATTTAATAACCGCTTAATAGTTAAATTTCAATTCTGCGATATAGGTGCGCTGCGGAAACACGTGGAACAGCCAATATTTTTCGTTGGTAATATTGTCGATACCTGCTGAAAGCGTCAGTTGCTTGGTCAGTTGATATTTGGCACGGGTATCCACAACGAAAAACGCGCTGCCGGTGCCGGTATAAGTATCCGGATTGACGTCGCTGTTATCGATTTGCCCATATTGTTGACTGCTATAGCGTCCACTGATAGAGGACGTAAAATCTTTAGTCACATGATATGTGGCCGTGGCACTAGCGCGCCACTCCGGCACTCTGGGCTGATACTTGCCGACAGACGCAGGCAGGGCCGCATTTTTATCGATGCGCGAATTCGCCCAGGTCACGTTACCCGACAAATCCAGGCCATCGATAACGACATTACTGTGCTCGCCGGAAAACTCCCATCCGTAGGTGCTGATCTGGTCGATGTTCTGCGCATACGATAATGTCGAGTTAGTGACAGGACTGAAAGTCGTTTGACTGTAGATGGCATCGTAGACTTTTTCGTGGAATAAGCTCAAACGCAACGAACCTTCGCTCAGAAAATATTGCGCGGAAAGCTCGGAAGACAATGCCTCTTCAGGCTTTAGCGTTGGATTGGGATTCACAATATTTGAGGTGCCGCTGACGGTGATATTGGTACCCTGGAACAGTTCCGTCACCGTTGGGAAACGGTAAGCCTGAGCAATAGAGCTGGTAAATTTCCAGCTATCAGTCGGCTTCCAGGCCAGCGAGGCTTTTGGCGAAAATCTTAAATCGCTACGGTTAGACTGATTGATCGTTCTGCCGTTTGAACCGGTGTTAGTGCCATCGAAGGCGTTCCAGTTCTCCAAACGTCCGCCCAAGGTCAGCGTCCAATCCGGATCAAATGTCCATGCGTCTTGAATCCAGACCGCGTTGGTTTCGGTCTTGCCTTGCGAATTGGTATTTAAGCGGACTGGTGCACCGTAGATCCAATTGGAGGTTACATATTGTTGGTTGTTTAATTCGTAAAGATCATGATGAAACCCAAAGCTGACATGATGCGGTCCCCATGCGGAATCCGGACGCCATATACCTTTAGCATCCACAGTATGCCAACCGGTGTCGTTTAGGCTGGTAAGAGTTCCCGCACCGCCTGCTGCGGCGAGATTGGGCGCAACAGTGGGCGCGCGTTGCTCATCCTGACCATAATTGATCACACTGCCGGTCAGTTCCCAATCGAAAATACCGCCGGTGTTCGATTTTAGAGCCATACCGTGCGACCAATGCATCTGCTGGTAATCGTTCTCGGCAAACGTCGAACCCAGATTATAGTTTCGACCGTTCATATTGATTAGGCCGCTATTAACCGGCGCTCCGGTAGTGGCACTGCGCAAGTAGCTATTGAAGCCCCCGCTTTCGTCGTTTTGCCACAAACCCAATGTGTAGGAGGCTTTTAGCGTGGGCGTAATGTCGTAAGCCAGTTTCCACTTAAAATTATCCTGCACCGTATGCCTGATATTGCCTTCGCCTATGGCAAAGATTCTTTGGGAGCCGCTTCTATCGACATCGCCGACGGCGCCGGTAACGGGTACGCCACCCGTGCCGGAACTAGTGGGAAGATATGTATAACTGATAGGCTGGCTGTGCGCATCCAAATGACTGACGTCAAAGCGCCAGGAAAAGTCGCCGTGTCGGCTACCCAGATTGGCCGTGTACTGCTGGGAGTCATAGACATCGGTATGGCCGTAAACATCGTATTCTTGCCAAGTAGACTGCACGCCGCCGCCAGCCTCGAATTTCTCAGGCATCCGCGTCGTAATATCAACGACACCGCCTATCGAGTTTCCGCCGTAGGCTGCGGAAAACGGTCCGTACATCACATCAACCCGCTCAATTTCTGACGGTGAGACCATATTCCAGCGCGGCGAACCGGTCATGCTGTTGTTATTGCCCAGCAACGACGATAGCAAAATGCCGTCCGCATAAATCAAGCTGCGCGCACTGGAACCGGTCCCGGAAGTACGCATAGCCACGGGCATTTCCTTGTCGCCGATATAACGTTTGCGCACCAGGATATTAGGCAAATACTTGATGGCATCCTCAGTGTTCATTACGTTGATGGTATCTTCCATCTTCTCGCGGGTAACGCTTTCGGTAACAGCAGGCAATTTGTATTTTTCGGTAGCCGTTTGCGTAGCGGCTTTTCCGCTTTCGGCGGTAACCGTCATTTCCGGCAATACTGCGGTTTGATTACTACCGGTTTTGTTGTCTGCCTTGCCATCTTCGGTCGCCGAGACTCCCGGCAACACAGTAAGCAGCATTGCCCCCATTAAATAGGGCTTGGCGCCAAGTTTGATTTTTGCGTGTTTCATAGGTTTAAAAATTGCGAAGGTATGCGGTTTGTTCTTGCTAAGGACTAATTGTCGGCAAAAGCGCTATTTAAAACACCAACAGTTTCTGGTGATCTCACACACTTTAAAACAACCATTTGTAGATATAAGCAATTTATAACCCTAAATACAATTGTGCTTTTTTATCAATCAATTAATACAACACATCATCAAATACGCCACTACAACCACCCATTTATGCGGCAAATGACTCACTAAAAACAGATCATATAACACAGTTTATTTTATTCGCCGCCATATCCATTGTTTTGATGCTGACACTCAAAACAGCGACAACAGCTCAGGTAGCAACTGGAACCGGCCCTCGCCCGCTAAATAAAAACCCTTGCCAGCCTTTCAGCCGACAAGGGTCTTCGGATACCAAGCAAGCGGTACTTATTCGTCCGCGTCTAACTCATCGGCAGAGAGCTTTTTGCCAGGAAAGTAGTTGGGCGCAACGCTGATCAGAATCGTCAGCAGCGTGGCGACATAAGGCACTGACTGCACCGCCAATACAGCCATCCACAACCTGCCGCTCAAGTTATCGAAATGTTCGATGGAGCGCATCGCCAAGATGCCGGCAAGCAACAAGGTCAGCAATAACAACTCCTGCCAAATAATCAACAACCCCGCCACCAACGGCCCTTGCTGCTCGTATTTCGGCGTGCGCATGAAGGGTTTGCCGGAGGTAAACAAACCTTGCAAGGTACCCCGTGCCACGGTATGCGTCAGCGATAACCCGGCCAGCGCCGCACCCAATGCATGCAGCATTGAACAAGCCACCCGCGCTTTGTACAACCACAAACCGCGCAAAATCTTGAATGCAAAAAGGCCTATGGTCGGCAACAGGAAGGCATTTACCGGCAGCTCACTGTGAATAGGATCCGACACAATCAGCGCGGTCAATATCAAGCTGGTACCGGTAAACAACAGCGCCAACGCATCGGAAAACCAAGGCAACCAACCCGCCACAAAGTAATAGCGCTGCGCCGAAGTAAGCGAAGACTTTTTGTTGGGCAAAAAATGCCGCCAATGCTTTTTGATGATCTGCATCGCGCCGTATACCCAGCGGAAACGCTGCGTCATATAGCCGGAGAAGGTATCCGGCATCAGGCCACGACCGAAAGACTCCTTGCAGTACACCGAGTCGTAACCGGCTTCGTAAAGACGTAGACCCAATTCGCTATCCTCGCAGATACACCATTCGCCCCACGGACCGACTTTGTCGAATGCCGACTTGCGGACCATGGTCATCGTGCCGTGTTGGATGATGGCGTTGAATTCGTTACGTTGCACCATGCCGATATTAAAAAAGCCTGCATACTCCCAGTAGCAAATATCCTTGAAAGTGCTTTGGCCAGAATCACGGTAATCCTGCGGCGACTGCACAAAGCCGACATTTTCCTGGTCGAAATACGGCACCATCGCTTTCAGCCAATCGGGGTTCAGAATGTAGTCGCTGTCGATGACCGCGATGATTTCAGCGTCTTCGGCGGTATTGGTCAACGCATAGTTGATCGCGCCGGCCTTGTAACCGGGCCAGTTGTCCAGATGGAAGAAGCGGAACTTCGCCCCAAGGCGGTCGCAATCGTCACGCACCGGCTGCCAAACTGTCGGATCTTTGGTGTTGTTATCCATCACCAATACTTCGTAGTTCGGATAATCGACCTTAGCCAGCGCATTCAGGGTCTTGCGCACCATTTCCGGTGGCTCGTTGTGGATCGGCAAGTGGATCGAGACTTTCGGATAACGGAAGCCGACCGGTGGCGTCAACGGCTGGAAGGTACGGCGACCCTTGCGATGCCAGATGACTTCGGAAATCTCCAGGCTCTCGGTCAGCAACACCAAGATGGCCATGGCCTGCATCATCAGCAAAATCGCCCAGAACACCACCGAAAAACTGGTTTGGTATTGAGCGGCGGCAATCGATGCCGACCAAAACAATACCGACGCCGCCAAGTTGGCGACGATACCGAAGAAAAATTTACCCGGCAGCTTCAAGCTCTTACGGGTAAACAAGAAGGCCGCCATCAAGATAATACTGAGTACTGCAGCGCCACTAGCCCAGTTACGCCAGGTTGGATTGGCCAGTACGTCACCTTCCATCGGGAACTTAGGCTGACGATCAGCATTGAATAAGCCCCAGTAAGCACCGGCCGTACCTTCCAGCTTGATCTTCCACGGCTGGTCAAACGCTTCAACCACATAGTAAATAATGTTTTCGGCAGTCGCGCGATTTAGGAACTCACGCAAAAACTTGGCTTGATTCGCCAACGAAGCAGTGGCGGCTTTTTGCGGAGGACCGTCGGATGGCCAACCCACCTCGGTAATCACGATGGTTTTGTTGGGGTACAACTGCTGCAATTCGTAATAACGCTTGAACACATATTCGACTGCGTTATCGCCTTCCGCACCTTTGGGTAAATCGACCGGCACACCTTCCCAATAAGGCAGAATGTGCACAGCGATGTAATCGACTTCCGCCGCCAAGGCCGGGTTTGCTACCCATATATCCCAGGTTTCAGCTGTACTAACCGGTTTCCAGGTGCGCTTTTTTACTTCGCGAACGTACTCGATCAGTTCGTTGGCTTTGCCGGCCACTTCCGCCTTAACATCCGCCTCGATTTTCAGCTGCAAATCTTGTTCGCTCATCGAACCGGAAAATTCTTGACGGACTTTCTGTGCGATAGGTCCACTAACCTTGTTTCTATACCGTAACAAGGATTCGTTACCCACCAGCGTGCGAACAATGGTTTTTGGATATTGATTGGTTAGGTTGATTAGACTTTCGACTTCGCGCTGATTTTTATCCAGCCGTTTCTGCGTGTTCTCTAACTTTTTTTGCGGATCGTCCTCGGCGCTATCGTCATCAACCAAATCCACCCAACAGCCCATCGCCAGGTTGATCGCATTCTTGGCTGTCAACTCAGGCACAACCTCCATACCTTCCAACGCGGTATAGGTTCTTATCGAATGGGCTTTACCGGACAATAACTCCAGATCGGATTGAATTTGTTCTCTGGTGGGAAATACGCCGTCCGCAGGATTGAAATCGCGCCCCTTGGGGTTAAAGGTCACCCCCATCATGGTATCGCTCCAGGATGGCAGTTTTAACGGATTATTGACGTAAGACCAGATACCCAGGTTGATGACAACCAGTAGCACCAAGGTGAAAAATGTGGCAATTTTGGCTTTCATTTCGACAGAAAGACTCCGCAATAGAGGGTTATTAGAATCAGTATTTTTTAATTTTCACGGCATTACGCAGCCATTCCGTCGGCAAATTTAAATGCGTTTGCTAAGGTATCTGATTTCGACAGAGCGACTGGCGCGTGTCTAAGCGGGCCACGCATTCCTGTCAGGTAACAGATTTACCAACAAAACACAGCGGCATTTAGGAACCCGCCCAAGGGCAAACCCCGGCGACGCTCAAACCGGCAAAGAGCCGGTATTGAATGTCGCCACGCTTAGCTCAACCTTAAGCAGGTTGCGGGAAAACTTTTATTTCAACGAAAGGGTTTCTACGCGGCCTTTCATTTCAATATTCAGTTTGTCTTCTTTAGCCAGCCAACCGATCGCTCGCTGGACGTCGTTCTTACCCAAGCCGGTTTCGGTCGTGACTTTATTAACGCTAGCTTCGCCATGCGTATGCAAGTATTGCCAGACTGCTCCAGCTGCTTCGCCAATTGTATCCACCATTTCAACTCCTCATCATTTAAACAACAAAAAAAATCGGGGGGGGGGTTTAGTCGTGCTATCCAGCCTTACGCAACACAAACCGCGGCAAAAGCTAGTCAGCAAAACTAACGCTCATCAGGCAGCACAATATTAAGTTCCAGGGTTTCCTGGTTTCCATCCTGTTCAAAATTAACGGTAATGGCATCCTGCCCGACATTGACATATTTACGGATCACCGCCAGCAATTCTTGCTGCAACTCGGGCAAATAGGACGGTTGATTTCTGGATGCACGCTCATGGGCGACCAGAATTTGCAATCTCTCCTTGGCCAGCGATGCCGTATTGGTTTTCGAGGATCTGAAATAATCTAAGAGACTCATCACTTGCTCCCGAATAGCTTACTGAATAAGCCCTTTTTCTCTTCCTCGATAAAACGATGTGGTTTGGTTTCGCCCAAATAACGCGCCACGATGTCTGCATAAGCCTGCCCTGCATCGCTTTGCTCGTCGAGAATGACCGGTGTGCCTGAGTTTGACGCATTCAACACAGATTTGGACTCCGGGATAACGCCCAACAAATGTAGCGACAAAATTTCCTGTACATCGTCAACGCTGAGCATCTCGCCCAATTTCACCCGATCCGGCGAATAACGCGACAACAACAAATACTCCTTGATCGGCTCTTCGCCATTCTCGGCGCGGCGCGATTTGCTGGACAAGATACCCAGCATACGATCCGAATCCCTAACGGAAGAGACTTCCGGGTTGGTTACCACAAATGCATCATCAGCAAAGTACATGGCAAGTGTAGCACCGCGCTCTATTCCTGCCGGCGAGTCGCAAACGATGTATTTAAAGTCTTTGGACAACTCTTCCAGAATTTTGCCGACACCTTCCGTTGTTAAAGCATCTTTATCACGGGTTTGCGATGCCGGCAATATAAATAACTGGTCGCAACGCTTGTCCTTGATCAGGGCCTGATTTAGGGTGGCTTCGTTGTTGATCACATTGACCAAATCATAAACTACACGACGCTCGCATCCCATAATCAAGTCGAGATTACGCAGCCCCACATCGAAATCAATCACAGCGGTTTTATGTCCGCGCTTCGCTAAGCCCATCGCGATAGCGGCGCTGGTTGTGGTTTTGCCCACACCACCTTTTCCCGATGTTACTACGATAATTCTGGCCAATGTTGTTCCTCCAAGAAAAGCTTAAATATCTTTGATAATCAGCGTCTGGTTATCCAGACTGATCTGTACGGGCTTGTGTGCTGGATACTTGCTCAAATCGTCGCTGAGCTGGTAAATGCCGGCTATCGAAATCAGTTCGGCTTGCAAATCCGAACAAAAAATACGGCTATTGACATTACCCAGCACGCCGGCAAGCGCTCGTCCGCGCAGGGATCCGTATATATGAATATTACCTTCCGCCATGATTTCCGCGCCGGCACTAACGGTTGCTGTGACGATCAAGTCGCCTTTGGCATAAACCCGCTGGCCCGAGCGTATCGGCTGTGTCACCAACTTATTTTCAATTGACTGATTAGCTTGCTTTTGCTCTTCCGCAGCAGGTGTCGGCAAGGTTTTTGCCGGTGCTTTATTGACTAAGGGCACATTGCTGCCGTGCAGGGAATGCTGGGGCAAATTCATAGCCAAAGCGTCGCCGTTCTGATGTTCGTTACCCCCGCGCACCCCTATTGGCATGAAGCCGTGCTGACGGACGATAGTGACTATTTCGGTGAAATCAATTGGCAGATTTTGCGCGTTAAGTTTTTGCAGATCGATCAGCAAGGGCGAGTTTTTAAAAAACTCGGGAGCTTGAACCACTTTTTCCTTGAGCTGCTGATCGATCAGAGAGATGTCGTTACTGGCTAGCAGCAACACCGGCACGGTCAGTGACGTGCTTTTAAACTCCAAAGCTATTTTTTGCGAAGTAGGTGCGCCGGTTGACATCGAGTTTGGAAAATCCGCTACTGAATGCCCGAAATACTATCATTTTCCGTGACAAAAAGCACAGTTCCTTACAGTAAAAACAAGGTTGCTAAGCCCAAAAAGGCCATGAATCCAACCACATCGGTCACCGTGGTCAGCAACACACCGCCAGCCAGCGCAGGGTCTACACCGATCTTATCCAACAACACCGGAATCGCCACGCCGGACAAAGCCGCGCACACTAAATTGATCATCATCGCCACGCCGAGCAACATACCGATATGCGGATTGTGGAACCACAGCCCAGCCACTACCGCCACCACAGCAGCCCAAACCAAGCCGTTTAGCAGGCCGACCGAGACCTCTTTAAACAATAAACTCACGGCGTTACCGGTGGTGACTTGTCGCAAGGCCAAGCCCCTGACAACCAGTGTCAAAGTCTGACTGCCGGCTATACCCCCCATAGACGCTACAATCGGCATCAATACCGCCAATGCGACGATCTGTTGAATAGTAGCCTCAAACAAATCGATGACTGAAGCCGCCAAGAATGCGGTAAGCAAATTCACGCCCAACCAAAGCGCACGACGCTTGGCACTACTAAATACCGGCGCAAACATATCCTGCTCTTCGCTCAAGCCGGCCATGCTCATTAAGGAGTGATTGGCTTCTTCGCGAATCAAACCCACGACATCGTCGATAGTGACGCGCCCCAAAACCTTACCGTCATTCGCTAACACAGGCGCGGACAACAATTTTCGGCGCTCAAACAAACCAGCCACATCCCGACTAGGCATACCGTAGGGAATACCTGAGCTACGGGTATCCATAATCGACTCAACTTTGGTATGCGGATCGTGGGTCAACAATTGATTAATCGGCAACAAGCCCTGAAACTGCTCTTTGCGATCCACCACGATTAGACTGTCTGTTGCAGTCGGCATATTACCGCGCAAGCGCAAATATCGCGTCACCACGTCCAGCGTTACATCGGCGCGAATGGTTAACACATCGTCAGACATCAAGCCGCCGGCGGTATGCTCGTCATAGCTAAGCGCCTTTTCGATGCGATTGCGGTTATGTACACCGATAGATTCCATCACTTGCGACAGCAAAGGCTCAGGCAATACATGCAGCAGATCGACCATACCGTCATGGCCCATGGATTCAGTCGCGGCAATCAAATCTTTCCTGTCGGTAATTTTCAGCAAGCTGCTACCCACTTCGACATTTATCTCGACCAGAATTTCGCCGATCACGCTGGGCGGAATCAACGCCCACAGCTTGGCTCGCAGTTCCGGCTCCAATGACTCGAGAATATGCGCCGCTTCCGCCGGGTATAAGGAACGCACTAGGTTCCTAATCTCGATCAGAGAGTCTTTTGTCAGCACTTCGATGGCGCGATCTAAAAGATGCTCGGTATTTTCAAGCTTTGCTGCTGATGTCATGGGTAAAAACCAAGAAATTGGGCTAGGGAATTGCGTTAACGCAATTCCCTATGCCTGACGATAACGTTAGGAGTAATAGTTTGAAAGTGCTTACTCAATGCCTCGACCAGATAAACCGAACGATGTTGCCCGCCGGTACAACCGATCGCTATGGTTAAATAACTGCGATTATCCGATTCGAAGCGCGGCGCCCAGCGACCGATGAAATAACCTATATCATGCAGAAACTCTTTGACGATCACTTCATTCTGCAAAAAATCGATGACCTCGGCGTGTTTACCGGTCAATCCTCGCAGTTCCGGCGCCCAATAGGGATTGGGCAAACTGCGGGCATCGAACACGAAGTCGGCATCCAACGGGATACCGTATTTAAAACCGAAAGACTGAAACAAAATCGACAAAGAACTTTTGCCTTTTTCGCCCAAACGGTTTTTCAGCAAATCCCGTAACTGATGATAGTGGGTGAAACTGGTATCTATAAGTATATCGGCACGAGCTGCCAGGGGTCGCAGCATTTCCCGTTCGATTTCCAAAGCCTCGCGCAGCGGCCTACTTTCGGTGGTCAACGGATGGCGGCGGCGCGTTTCACTGTAGCGCTTCAGAATGATGTTCTCATCCGCTTCCATGAAAACCAGTTCGCAATCAATACCTTTGCTGCGAATAAAAGTCAGGCTATCCGGGAAATCGGCTAACTTCTGGTTACGGTTTCTGGCATCGATACCGATAGCGGTTTTACTATAGGTCGCCGGGTCTTTCAGCATCACATGATCGACAAAATCCTCAAGCAAGGTCACGGGAAGATTGTCGATACAGTAATAGCCGCAATCCTCCAAAGTATCCAACGCGATACTTTTACCCGACCCCGATAAGCCGCTGACGATGACTAGTTTCATATGCAAAACGATACAGAGCAAATGATCTTCACTCTGTACCGCTCGACCTCAACTTAACGATGGTTCTGATTTTTTTCTTTATGTTTGACGATTTGTCTGTCGAGTTTGTCGACCATGTTGTCGATAGCCGCGTACATATCTTCCTGTACGTCTTCGGCATACAGTTTGGCACCGCTGATTTGTACCGCCGCTTCGGCTTTTTGCTCCAATTTCTCAACGGTCAAAATGACGTGAACATCAACGACATTGTCGAAATGACGTTTGATTTTGCTGATTTTTTCATCCACGTAGGCTTTTAATGCTTCGGTGACTTCTACGTGATGACCTGTGATACTGACTTGCATGGAATACTCCTGTTTTTAAAAATTATTCTTCCAGATTGATCAAATGTGCCTTTTCCGCTGGCTGGTTGAAGGAATGGACATCGCTTCCCGATATTTGGCAATGGTGCGGCGCGCGACGTTAATGCCCTTCTCATTCAATAAGTCCGATATTTTACTATCGCTCAATGGCTTGGCCGGGTTTTCACTGCCGACCAACTCTTTTATCAGCGCCCGAATCGCGGTCGCCGAACACTCTCCCCCGCCATCGGTACTGACATGACTGGAGAAAAAATATTTAAACTCGATCACACCGTGCGGGGTGTGCATGTATTTTTGCGTGGTTACCCGAGAGATGGTGGATTCGTGTAATTCCAATTCCTCGGCGATATCGCGCAACACCATCGGCTTCATCGCAATCGCACCGTGCTCGAAAAAATCGCCTTGTTTTTCGACGATGCTTCTCGCCACTCTCAACAAAGTGTCGTTGCGGCTATGCAAACTTTTAATAAACCAGCGCGCTTCCTGCAGATGGTTTTTCATGCTGACATTGTCATGACTATTGTCGGCGCGTTTGATCATCCCGGAGTAAAAAGGATTGACGCGCAATTTGGGTGCTATCTCCGGGTTCAGATTAACCAGCCACTGTCCGTTGACTTTGGCGACGAACACATCAGGCACCACGTATTCGACATCAGAATCCTGCAAGCGAGCGCCAGGCTTGGGATCCAGGGTTCTGATTAACGCCAGCACCCCCTTTAATACATCCTCGGTCATCCCTATCCGCTTCATCAAGCGCGCTTGATCGCAACTGGCCAATAAATCCAAATGCCTGTGCACAAACTCCAAAGCTTCCGACCGATAAGGCGTCGTAGCCGGTAACTGTTGCAGTTGCAAACCCAGGCAGTCAGCCAAATCCAACGCTGCCACACCGACGGGATCAAAGTTTTGCACCCTATGCAACACGGCCAGGACTTCATCCATTTCCAAGCCTTCCAGTTGATCCTGGAGTCCCTGAAAAATATCCGCCAATTCGCTGGTCACATAACCGTCATCGTTAATCGCGTCGATGATAGCGGTAGCTATCGCATAATCGCGGTCAGAAATCGGAATCAGCTCCAGCTGCCAAACCAGATGATCACGTAAAGACTCGGATTTGCCGCGAAAGGCCTCGAATTCCGGACTATCGCCCTCATCGCCGCCGCTGGGCAAAGAGCTTTCGTAAACATCGTCCCAACTGACATCGACCGGTAATTCGTCCGGCATATCGGTTTGCGAGCCTTCGCTGGTTTGCTGATCGGTGTTTTCGAGCTTTTTATCGCGAAACTCCAGATTAGGCAGCTCCTCTTCGTCGATCTCCAACATCATGTTGGATTCCAAGGCTTGCTGAATTTCCTGTTGTAAGTCCAAAGTCGACATCTGCAACAGCTTAATAGCCTGTTGCAATTGCGGCGTCATGGTCAGACTCTGACCGATACGGAGTTGTAGAGATTGCTTCATGACTATTCGAATTTCATAAACTAAATTTCTCGCCCAGATACACTCTACGCACCTCTTCGTTATCCACCAACTGGCGCGACTGGCCTTCGGCGATAACCTTCCCATTGTTCAAAATATAAGCGCGATCACAAATCTCCAAAGTCTCCCGCACTTTGTGCTCGGTAATCAAAATCCCGATACCGCGATGCTTCAGATGCGCAATAATTTTTTGCAGTTCCAGCACCGAAATCGGATCGACCCCGGCAAACGGCTCGTCCAACAGGATAAACTGCGGCTCACTGGCCAAAGCTCGCGCAATTTCCACCCTGCGCCGTTCGCCACCTGACAAACCCAGCGCCACCTGATTACGCAAGTGGTTGATATTAAACTCTGTCAATAACTCATCGATCAACAACTCGATTTGCCCATCGGTCAAATCGGCCCGAATCTGCAATACCGCGCGTAAATTGTCGGCCACGCTCAGTTTACGAAAGACCGAAGCCTCTTGCGCTAGATACCCTATACCCAAACGCGCCCGCCGGTGCATCGGATGATGCGTGATGCGCTGCTCGTCAAAAAAAATCTCGCCGCTATCGGCTTTGACCAAGCCCACCATCATGTAAAAGCTGGTGGTTTTCCCCGCTCCGTTCGGACCCAGCAAACCGACCACTTCTCCGGTATCGACCCGCAGACTGACCCCATCGACCACATTTCGATTGTTGTAGCGTTTAAACAGCTGTTCCGCAACCAATCGCGCCATTATTGCGCCTGCTTAGGCTTGGGTTTAATCACCGAGTGCACGCGCTTGCCGTCGGATTGCGCTTCACCCGCCTTCAGCAAGGAGTTCTTGGTATCGTACTCGATATACTCACTGGATTGTTTAGCATCGCCCTGCCAGACCGAGGCATTTTTCATAAATTTCAGCAAATTCTGGTCGGGATAAAATTCGTTGATCAAGCCCTCCCCGTGCATTTCTTCCTTGCCCACCGCCGGCAACTGCTTGAATCGCGACGGTTTACCGGTAGCAATCAATTTGATAATCGCACCATCTTTCAGATAAACCACCAATTTATCGCCATCGATTCTGATCGTTCCCTGCGTAGCGACCACATTGCCGGTATAGGTGCTGATCTGCGCCTTTTCGTCGTAAACCGCATTATCCGAGTCGATGTAGATGGGTTGTTCGGAATCCGACTCCAGACCAAACGCCATCCGCGCCGAGAATAACAGGCCTACACCGACCATTTTACTTAATTTCATAGCGACCTTTCACTTTGGACAACAATTTCAGGTGAATCGGACTAACAAAAGTCGCTTCCATTCCTACTCCCGCCGTTTTGTTGGGTGGGCTGATGATCTCCGTCCACGCCTGTGTCTCCGCATAATGGCTGGCGAGTTTTACTCGCAGATCCGATGTATTGATGGTCAGCGCCGAATTGGTTTTCGACGCTTCCCGATTGATATAAGCACTACCGTTAAGTTGCAAATTATCGCCGTCCGCCGCCATCACGCCGCTTTCGGCCTTGATCAGCCAAGGCATCTGGTTGGGGTTATACAAAGTCATCACCGGTTTTTCCAAATGCGTACTGCCATCGGCTTTAAAGTGCTGCATTTTTTCCGCGGCCAATTCGCTTTTCGGCACACCGTCGATATTCATTTCCTTTTTGAAATAACCCAAGCTAAAAAAATCCGGGCTATTTTCGACAATTTTCATTTCGGCGTCACGCTGTTCATTCAGCTGTACCAGCCACCATGACAACAATGCGGCCAAGCCAACATAAATAAAAATCTGTAGATTTTTGAGTACGGTCATAAATAGGTTTGCAGTACGCCGTCAAAGCTATCCTGGACTTGCATGATTAAATCGCATACTTCCCGAACCGCGCCTAAACCGCCGGCTGTCTGTGTTTGCCAATGAGCATAATTCTTTAGCACGAAATTGGCATCTTGCACTGCCACCGCAAAACCCACTTGACGCATCACCGGCAAATCCAGAATGTCATCGCCGATATACGCCACTTGTTCCGGCGTTAGGACCAGACGCTGCAAAATTTCCGCGAATGCCGCCCGCTTGTTCTCGTGACCTTGGTAGACAAGCTCGACTCCAAGACTCTGCATACGCAGCGCGACCGAATTGGATTTGCGGCCGGAAATCACCGCCACTTCTACACCAGTCTGACGCAACAATTTAATGCCATGCCCGTCGCGCGCGTGAAAACATTTGTATTCTTTGCCGTTATCGTCGAAAAACAAACGACCGTCGGTCAGCACGCCATCCACATCCAGAATCAACAGCTTTAGCCGCTTAACAGCACTCAGTAATTGGGGGCTTAAATCGAACATCACTCGTCACTCTCAGACTATGCCGGCCCGCAGCAAGTCGTGCATATTCAAGGCGCCCAACAATTTTTGTTGGTTGTCGACGACCAATAAGGCATTGATTTTTTTACTTTCCATGATTTGCATGGCCTCCGCCGCCAACATATTCACATCGATCACTTTACAAGGACCCGTCATGACTTCGGCGATGCGTGTCGCATGCACATCCAGATTTTTTTCCAACATGCGCCGCAAATCACCGTCGGTAAATATCCCGGCGACCCTGCCTTCGCCATCGACCACTGCGGTCATGCCCAGCTTCTTGCCGGTCATTTCCAGCAAGGCATCGCTCACTAAAACACTATCCGTCACCACCGGCACTTCACTGCCGCGGTGCATGATGTCGTTAACCTGTAACAACAAGCGCTTACCCAAGCTACCGCCCGGATGCGATAAAGCAAAATCGTCGCGGGTAAAACCCTTGGTTTCCAATAGTGACACGGCTAACGCATCGCCCATCACCAATGCCGCCGTAGTACTGGCAGTCGGCGCCAAACCCAACGGGCAAGCCTCATGCTCGACAGCTACATTGATGTGCACACTAGCAAACCTGGCCAAGGCCGATTCTGGATTACCCGTCAACGCAATCAGCGGCACGCCGAGTCGCTTAATAATAGGCAATATCGTCAGGATTTCTTCGGTTTCGCCGGAATTGGACAATGCCAGCACCACGTCCTGCCGGGTAATCATGCCCAGATCGCCGTGACTGGCTTCTCCGGGGTGCACAAAGAAAGCCGGGGTGCCGGTGCTAGCTAGCGTGGCGGCAATTTTACCGGCTATATGCCCGGATTTGCCCATACCGGTGACCACCACCCGGCCTTTACAGGCCAGCAGCAACCGGCAGGCACTGACAAATTGCTCATCGATGCGTGCAGCCAAGCCGGCAACCGCCTGCATTTCGGTCTGAATCACCGCCAACGCCAACGCCTGTATGTCTTGATCACAACCCACGGAAATTAACTCCACGCACCCAAACAAAAAGGAACCATTATTGCATGTTATTAACCGACTTTTCACCCCAAGTCATTGACTTATTCTCGGCCAGTCATAGAAAATAGCCTGTTCCCAATCCAAAAACTCTTTTGATTCCGGTAAATGGCCAATAGCGCAAGTCCTGAAGACAATATCGTTTCGATTAGCAACTTGAGCTTTTCCAGAGGCCCCAGGAAAATTTTCGACGCCGTCAGCCTGGAGATTCAGCGCGGCAAAGTCACGGCCATTATGGGCCCCAGCGGCACCGGCAAAACCACGCTTTTGAAATTGATCGGCGGCCAGTTGGCCCCGGATCGCGGCCAAATCCACGTGGACGGGCAAAATGTTCACCGCCTGAAACATCGGGAACTCTACGAATTGCGCAAACGCATGGGCATGTTGTTTCAAAGCGGCGCGCTGCTCACGGATATGAGCGTCTATGACAATGTGGCGTTTCCGATGCGCGAACACACCCACTTACCGGAATCGATGATTCGCACCTTGGTATTGATGAAACTGCACGCCGTCGGTTTGCGCGGTGCCCGCCATTTAATGCCCAACGAGTTGTCCGGCGGCATGGCCAGGCGGGTAGCTTTAGCCCGTGCCATCGCTCTGGATCCGCTAATGATCATGTACGACGAACCGTTTACCGGCCAAGACCCCATTTCCAAGGGCGCGCTGGTACACTTGATCAAGGCGCTGAACACCACACTGGGCCTGACCAGCATCATCGTCTCGCACGACGTACAAGAAACTGCCGCCATCGCCGATTACATCTATGTCTTGTCGGGAGGCAAAATCATCGGCCAAGGCACCCCGCAAGAATTACAACAATCCGATTCGGAGTGGGTGCAACAGTTTATGCACGGCGATGCCGACGGCCCTGTACACTTCCACTATCCGTCGCCCGATTACCTTGATGACCTGCTGGCCACCAAATAACCACCCAGAATCCAACCATGCTTCAATATTTGCAAAATTTGGGGAAAACCACGCGCAGCAGCTTTGCTAAGCTCGGCCGCGCTTCGTTTTTTCTGAGCCACACGCTGACCGGCATCAGCGACGTGCTGCCACGCCCCAACCTGCTGATCAAACAGGTGTATTCGGTAGGCGTTTTGTCATTTTTGATTATCACCATCTCCGGCCTGTTCGTCGGCATGGTTTTAGGTTTACAAGGCTTTAATATTCTGTCCGACTTCGGCGCCGAGGAATCGCTGGGCGTGATGGTGGCTGCCTCATTGGTACGCGAATTAGGCCCTGTAGTGTCGGCACTATTGTTTGCCGGCCGGGCAGGCTCGGCATTGACCGCCGAAATCGGCTTGATGAAGGCCACCGAACAATTGTCAGGCATGGAAATGATGGCCGTTGACCCGATCAAACGCATCATTTCCCCACGTTTTTTAGCAGGCTTTCTGTCCATGCCCTTGCTTGCCGCCTTGTTTAGCGCCATTGGCATCATGGGCGGCCATCTGGTTGGTGTCGGCATGCTCGGCGTAGATGACGGCGCGTTTTGGGCACAAATGCAGGCCAGTATCGATTTTCAAGAAGACATCATCAACGGCGTACTGAAAAGCGTGGTGTTCGGCTTCGTAGTGTCCTGGATTGCTTTGTTCGAAGGCTACGATGCCATCCCCACTTCAGAAGGCGTCAGCCGCGCCACCACCCGCACCGTGGTCAATTCGGCCTTCTCGGTACTGGCCCTCGATTTCATTTTAACCGCACTCATGTTTGGAGACATTTAACATGCAGCATTCCAAAACCCAGGATACTCTGGTCGGTTTTTTTGTCGCCAGCGGCATCGCCGCCTTGTTTTACATGGCGCTGCAAGTCAGCAATCTCGGCAGCTACAGCAGCGACGACAGCTACACGGTCATCGCCCATTTTCAAAACAGCGGCGGTCTAAAAGTCAAATCCCCGGTGTCGGTTGCCGGCGTGCGCATCGGCCGGGTATCCGCAATCAGGCTGGACAAGGACAGCCACGAATCGGTCGTGGAAATGCGCATCGAATCGCAATACAACAATCTACCCAGCGATTCCGGCGTGAGCATTTATACCGCAGGCCTGCTGGGTGAGCAGTACGTCAGCCTGGACCCAGGCTCGTCGGACGAATATTTAAAGGATAAAAGCACCATCGACATCACCAGCTCCGCCATCGTGCTGGAAGAAATGATAGGCAAATTCATGCTGAACAAAGCGGAAGGCAAATAATGTCCAAGCTGACATTAACCGAACAGTCGCCCGGTCACTTTACCGTGGAAGGCAGCCTGACTTTTGCCAGCATCGACAAACAAACCTTGCAATCCTTTAAGTTTCTGAAAGGCATGGACAGCATGTGCATCGATCTAGCTAAAGTCCAGACCACCGATAGTGCTGGCCTGGCCTTGATGATCGAATGGATCAGGCTCAGCCGGATGGGCCGGGTCAAGCTGTCCTTCAAGAACATCCCGGCTCAGCTGCTGGCATTGGCCAAACTCAGCGGCTTGGACGAAACCGAATATTTTGCAACCCACACGCATTAAGCTGCATTCCAATTTACAAACCAATAAAAATCCATGGATAAATTACTGATTACCGGCGGCCAACCGCTACACGGCGAACTGAGAATCTCCGGCGCCAAAAACGCCGCCCTGCCGATTCTGGCCGCTACTTTATTGTCCGATGTGCCGGTCAGCGTCGGCAACATTCCGCATTTGCACGACATTACTACTACCATGGAATTGTTGGGACAAATGGGTGTGGGCCTGACCGTCGACGAAAAAATGAACATCGAAGTCGATACCAGCACCATTCACAAATACGAAGCGCCTTATGAGCTGGTGAAAACCATGCGCGCCTCGATTCTGGTATTGGGCCCCTTGCTGGCGCGTTTCGGCGAAGCGTATGTCTCGTTGCCCGGCGGCTGCGCCATCGGCACACGGCCTGTAGATATTCACATCGACTCGCTGCTCAAAATGGGCGCCGACATTACCGTCGAAGCCGGCTATATCCACGCCAAGGTCAAACGCTTGCAAGGCTGCCATCTGGTGCTGGATAAAGTCACCGTGACCGGCACCGAAAACATTCTGATGGCCGCCACACTGGCCGAAGGCGTGACCATCATCGAAAACGCCGCGAAAGAACCGGAAGTCACCGATTTGGCGCATTTTCTAAATAAAATGGGCGCCAAAATCACCGGTGTCGGTACCGACATTCTGACCGTGGAAGGCGTAGAAAGACTGGGTGTAGAAGGCTTGCATTACGACATCCTGCCCGACCGTATCGAAACCGGCACCTATTTGGTGGCCGGCGCGATCAGCCGCGGCCACGTCAAACTGAAAAACACCGACCCCAATACCCTAGACGCGGTATTGGTCAAATTAAAAGAAGCTGGCGCCGACATCACCTGCGGCGAGAATTGGATTGAATTGAATATGCACGGTAAGCGCCCAAAAGCCGTCACCGTGCGCACTGCGCCCTATCCGGCGTTCCCGACCGACATGCAGGCACAATTTACCGCGCTGAATTCCGTCGCCGAGGGCGTGGGTCTGATCACTGAAACCGTATTCGAAAACCGCTTCATGCACGTGCAAGAACTGCAACGCATGGGCGCACAAATCAAATTGGAATCTAATACCGCCATTTGTACAGGCAGCGGACAATTGAAAGCAGCGCCGGTCATGGCTACCGATCTGCGGGCTTCTGCCAGCCTAGTCTTAGCCGCTCTGGTCGCAGAGGGCGAAACCCTGGTGGATCGGATTTACCATATCGACCGTGGCTACGATCATATCGAAGAAAAATTGTCACAACTGGGCGCTACCATTCGCCGCGTTCCTAACTAAACCCATCGCAAAACCATGTTGACCATTGCCGTATCCAAAGGCCGTATTTACGAAGAAGCCCTGCCGTTTCTGGAACAAGCCGGCATCACGCCGATTGACGATCCGGACAAGAGCCGGAAACTGATTCTGCAAACCACCCGCCCCGACGTGCAGTTGGTGATCATCCGCGCTACAGACGTGCCGACCTTTGTGGAGTACGGCGCGGCGGACTTGGGCATCGCCGGCAAGGACGTGTTGATGGAACACGGCGCGGAAAGTCTTTACGAGCCGTTGGATTTAGGCATCGCCGGTTGCCGCTTGATGACTGCCGGCCCGGTCAATGCGCCGGAAGTAAAAGGTCGTTTGCGGGTCGCCACCAAATACGTGAAAACCGCTCAGAGCTATTACGCCAATTTGGGCATTCAAGCCGAAATCATCAAGCTCTACGGTTCGATGGAGTTAGCGCCGCTGGTCGGATTGGCCGATTGCATCGTTGATTTGGTCGATACCGGCAACACCCTAAAAGCCAACGGCCTGGAGCCACGGGAACTAATCGCCAACATCACCTCTCGACTAGTGGTGAATAAAGCGGCGATGAAAATGAAACATCAAGCCATTCAAGCGCTCATCGACCAGTTCGAAACCACGTTGGCCCAGAGGGCGTAATCATGACTGCGATCAAAATGCTCTGCCTAGACAGCGCGGCAATCGATTTTGACAAACAATTGCAAGCCCGTTTGGCCTGGGATGCCAGCGACGATCTGGAAATACACAAACGGGTTCTGGACATTATTGCCGACGTCAAAAAACTTGGCGACAAAGCCTTGCTGGAATACACCAACCGCTTCGACGGCACCGCATTTAAAGCCGCATCCGAACTGGAACTGGACCGAGCTGCATTACAACAGGCCTGGGATACTTTACCCAGCACCCAAGCCATTGCTTTGCAAACCGCCGCCGACCGCGTCCGCGCTTATGCCGAGCATCAGAAGCTGCAATCCTGGCAATACACCGAGCTAGACGGCACCGTACTGGGCCAAAAAGTCACCGCATTGGATAAAGCTGGCCTCTACGTACCGGGCGGCAAAGCCGCTTATCCGTCTTCGGTATTGATGAACGCGATTCCCGCCAAAGTCGCCGGCGTCGGCGAATTGATCATGGTCGTCCCCACCCCGCGCGGCGAAACCAATGCCTTGGTATTGGCAGCCGCGCATGTCGCCGGCGTGGATAGAGTATTCGCCATCGGCGGCGCCCAAGCCGTGGCAGCCCTGGCTTACGGTACCGAAACCGTGCCGGCGGTCGATAAAATCGTCGGCCCCGGCAATATTTACGTTGCCACCGCGAAAAAACTGGTGTTCGGCCAGGTGGGTATCGACATGATCGCCGGCCCGTCCGAGATTTTAATCATCTGCGACGGCCAGACCAACCCGGACTGGATTGCCATGGATTTATTCTCACAAGCCGAACACGACGAAAATGCCCAAGCCATTTTAATCAGCGACGACGCCGGATTTCTGCAGCAAGTGGAAGCCAGCATCAACAAATTACTGCCGGACATGGAGCGCGCCGACATCATCCGCGCCTCTCTAACCGGCCGCGGCGCGTTTATTAAAGTCGCTAACTTATCCGAAGCCGCAAAGGTAGCCAATCGCATCGCCCCGGAACATTTGGAGTTGTCCGTGGCGGAGCCGGAAGCCTTGTGCGAGCAAATCCATAACGCCGGCGCCATCTTCATGGGTCGCTTCACCGCCGAAGCGCTAGGCGATTATTGTGCCGGACCGAACCATGTGCTGCCGACTTCCAGCACCGCCCGCTACTCATCGCCTTTAGGGGTTTACGATTTCCAAAAGCGCAGCAGTTTGATCAATTGCTCAGCGGTTGGCGCGCAGAACTTGGGCAAGATTGCTTCAGTGTTGGCGCGGGGCGAGAGTCTTACTGCGCACGCGCGGTCGGCGGAATTTAGGATTTAATCAACAAACTCGCGGAGGCCGGATAAGCGAAAGTATTTCCGGCCTGCAAATTATGCTGGCGAATGATCCTTCAGCCATTCTTTCAAGGCATCGTTCATCCTAGTCTGCCAGCCTTTGCCGGTAGCACGAAACGCCTCCAGCACCTCTGCATCCAACCTAATCCCGGTAAATACTTTCGGTGAATCCTTACGTGGCCGGCCACCTTTAGGCCTAAGCATTTCAACCGCCTGCTCCATCCCAAATAACTCGGCAAACACCTCGCCGGCGGGGCGCATTTGTTTAAAATCGGTTTCGGTCAATTCGCGGACTTCGCCGTCAGCATCAGTCAACGGTAATGGTTTTGCCATATTTACGGGCCTCTCTTAAATTTGCTTTTCGGAAACTAATCACGCGGATTCCACCGCTGATTGGCGTAAAGCACAGAATATGCAACCGATCATTCAGGTAACCCGCCGCAACAAAACGTCGCTCCGGATAATCCTGACGAACATCTTCTGTCGCAATGGCGCTAGACCAATCGAAATCGGCCACTCGCTCGAAGCTTAAGCCACGTTCGATTATGTTTCTGGCGTTTTTTACAGGATCGAACTCGATGATCATGAGGCATTAATGTATAAACAAAAACTGGTTAGAGCAAGTTTTTGTTTATACGAAAAGTGATTTTGTGTCGCTATCGCAACGGGGTTCTTTAGAAGTCGGGGCTGGGGCTGGGCCCGACAGCCAACATACTTTCTTTTGCGAGGCCAAAAGCTTCGATGCTCAGTGCGAAATAACGGTACAAACCCTTCGCAAAATCATAAACCAGCAAGCCAATTTTAGAGTTTCTACCTAAAACACATCGACCTTGCTCTCACTAGGCCAATGAACTACGCTAATCCCACGCACTTTGAATGGGACGACACCAAAAGCGAAACCTGTTTTCGGGAACGTGGATTCGATTTTGCCTATGCGGCCAAGGCGTTTTTTGACCCCAATCGACTGGTTTGAGCCGATAACCGCCGCGTTTACGGCGAAGACAGGTATCAACTAATGGGAATGATTCACCAGCGCCTATTTGTCGTGGCCTACACACCGCGCCCAGAGTCCCTTCGGATTATCTCGGCCCGCAAAGCCAATCAACGAGAGATCAAATTCTATGAAAATAGTACGCATGACAATTGAACCGGATTCAGAAATTGGCCGTGTCGATCCGGCTCGTATCGATACCACCACGGAAGCCGATATAGCCCAACAAATCGTCCAGGACGAAACCAATGCGATGCTGGATTCTGCGCGCTTTGCACGTAGAGTCCGCAATCGCCTGGGTTTGAGCCAAGCCGAATTCTCCAAACGGATTGACGTATCGCTTGAGACGATTCGTAACTGGGAACAAGGCAAACGCTCACCCACCGGAGCCGCCAAGGCGTTGCTGAAAGTATTGGACAGGGCACCGGAAGCGGCTTTGGCGGCGCTAGACTAATTTTTGTGTCGTTTTCGCGATGGATTTATATATGTCGGCCAGAACCGACAGTCCGATACTTTCTGATGCTAGGCAAAAAGCTTCGATGCTCGGGCCAAGATAACGAGAACATAACCATCCCGAACTTGATCGGAAGGCCACTATGACAGGGTACAGTTCCAAAATATTGAATTTACGGACGCTAAGAGGGGCATCAAATCGCGAGCGATGAGCCTCCTATCGGCGCACGTTCTCGAGTTGGTTAACGCAAAGTTGTCTTAATTTATCAATAAGTTTTTTTTGATCGGCATCCGAAACTTTTTGACTGCCCCACAAATTCCCAATTTCATCTGCAAGTTGTTCAAGTCGCCAAATGTTCACAGTTGAATTCTGAACTGTCAGTGTACTTTCGGGATTAGCCCAAACGACAACAGGTGTAACCCATACTTTTATCTGGCTATTATTGCTGATGAAATCAGACAATCGTTTAGCATTGTTCACGGCTTGCCTTGTTGGATCTGATTTAACAGGCTTCCACGTCTGGTTTTTCTTGTAGCGCCATTCATCACCAATCACTCGATATTGCCCATTAAAAGTTTTAACCTCCAACGCCCATAAACCAGAAGGGCCAACTAACACGGCATCGATATCTGATTTGTTTTGACCAGGAAGCACTATGTTGCGAAATAAATACCAATTCCCATCCAACAGGTGACGCATTCGATCGACCACATTGTTTTCACCCTCTTGCCCCAGTCGATGGTTATTTATCTGTTTTTCCAGCCGTTCTATTATCCAATCCAGGCAAAATATGCACAACTTAGCCCCACCCCATCCCAGCAATACCGCGATTGCTAACATCAAGATGCCCCATCCAGAAGGAATTGCCGCGAGTTTTGATATTGCTTGCGCTGGCGGTCTTTGGCTGAATATATAAACAACGAGTGCTATACAACCGGCTAGGATAGCTCCAAGTATTGCTCCTTGTAAGAAGGAAAAGGCCAATTGCCGCCTTTCGGAATAGTTCCTTTCCTTCGATTCGACTACATTTAAAAATCCGGCAGATGAAACCGGTGTTTCAAGCGTTTGTTTTAACTCGACCAAATTTAAGGTAATAGCGGCTTGCCGGACACGCTCATCCCATGCATTTTCAATGGCATAACCGAGATCTTTAAGGGTTAATTGCTTAGTATCCAATAACCAGCCCATTAACTTGTCTTTGTAGGGATGAAAAGGCCAAATAGTATTGCGAGCTTGGTCAAGAGAGATTTTTATTGGAAAGGAGTTAGAAGAAAATGAGGTCGGCCTAATCTCTGGAATTTTTTCTGCTTTTCCTAACGACTGCAAGAGCACTCCTGCCGCTAGTTTTAGTTCTGGAGCGTAGGCTTTTTCGGCAGCCCATCTTAGCCTGGCTTCATTCAGATAACCTTCGTCCAGCAGCTCCCCCACTGGCCTGGGGTTGCTACGAAGCCACATAATTTTTCGAGCATCATCAATACTCATCGGTAAGTCTTCAGATAAGGGGCGTTTGTCAATATCCATTACCAAATTTTCCTTCGTGTTATCAAAACCATAAGATACGATCAAATGGCAGAAAGGCACAATGTGCGTGGCGTCAATAGGCGTAAAGCATTCGGATCGGATCGGGGTAACGGGATTTCGTGCGTCACCTCTCCCACACCACCGTACATGCGGTGTCCCCCTTGCGTTTCGCTACGGCTGTCGTTACTTCTTCCGATTATCTCTTTCCAGGTAATAAGTTTTGGCCTATGCTGGGTACACCGCATGACGCTATCGCTAATGCGCCATACGAGTTACGGGCTTTGCAAATATTAAGGGACTTTCAATTTCGCGGCGGGGTTTTCCCGTATGCCGTGCCGAGCACCGGAGCTTTTGAACGGATTAGCCCGTAGGGGCGACGCATGGATGCGGCGCGTTGCCGAAGGGGCAGGAAGCCCCTTTCGGCAACCCCGTTCAAAAGCTTCGGAGCGCAGGGGACAAGCGGCATCCGGGCCGCCTTTTCTTTGGATACTTTCTTTTGGCGGAGCAAAAGAAAGTATCTCGGCTGTCGGGCCGAGACCCGACTCCAAAACAAACCGTCGCACCAGCGACACAACTACTTAACAATTGACCTTATTACCCCTTGCGAGTGAACGACCAAAATCCCGCAACCCCCACGCCAAATAACCAAAACGCCCCCGGCAACGGCACCGTTTGCAAAACCACATTATCCAGGCCGGCGGTTTCGATGATACCGTTGGTAAATTCGCCGTGAATGTACAACCCACTCAAATTGGATAGGACATTTTGAAAATCACTTTGACTGGCGAACACCCCGCCTGTGCTGCCCAACCGCCATTCCGAGGAGGGCGCAAAAGTCAGACTGATATGAGTCCAGCTACTATCCGGTACGATATTCGGGTCGCGTTTCCAGAGTAGGCGTTGGCCGTTGCCAACTAACATGACGTCGGTGGTTTGCCAATTGACAGCACCATCGCGATACGTGAGATCGTAGGATAATCCGGTAGCACTGGTCTGCGCCCCCAGGAACGCAGCGGGAGCGGAGAAGGTAAAATCGCCACTGTCCGGATCACTGGCGGCGAGATAATTGCCGGGATTGCCACCACCTGACACGTAACTGGGTTGGTATTGACCAATGATCGAATAATTGTTCTGGCTGAAATCGGCAAAACTGACGATTTGCCAGTTCTCGCTGTCGACATCGAACGAACTGGACACGCTGGCGAGAATCGGCTGCGAAGTCAACAGGGCGATAGCAACAGGTAATAACTGTTTTTTGTTCATGGTCGGTACTCCTAAGGTAAAAGCCCGGCATTGAGATCGGGCAACGTGCTTGCTTGGCCATAAGACTCAAGGCATTGGTGGCAATAGTCGCAATTTTTGTCGCGCCTCTTATCTCCGCCTTCGAATATTCAAAGCATCAGGCTGTTATCAGGCGCGATAAGGGTTAAGGACTTTGCGAATATTAGACGATTTGTAATTTCACGTCGGGGATTACTCCAGTATGCCGCAGTATGTACCTCTCTCAGTTTTTAAACGGACATACGAGACAAGGGCCGCCTTTTTTCGGCTAAATACAAGTTTACTTCTAGCGAATACTCGCAGCCGACAGGCTGCCATACAGAGCAAAAGAACATCAAAGGTTTTCGTGGAAAATGTCATTTGGCCGTCGGTTCACTAACTGCTAATAAAATAGTCGCCACGCCAGCGGTGTATACCTAAATGTCCTTAGCCGCATCCCGCACCAAGCCGCTCAAGCGCCGAATCAGCTCCCCTCTGGCACTGGTTTTGCGCCAAACCATGCCTATGGTCCGGCTCGGCGCCGGCTCCGCGAAAGGTAAATAGCGGATACCCGGTTCCTCGCGAACGGCGATTCGCGGCATAAAGGTAATGCCTGTGCCGGCGTGGACCATTTGCCGCAAGGTTTCCAGACTGGTGGCGCGAAGATCCTGTTCTTCGTCGGCACCGATGGTTTGGCAGATTTGCAGGGCATGCCCACGTAAGCAATGACCTTCCTCAAGCAGCAGTAAATGCTCGCCGTTCAGATCATCTTGCTCGACTTGCGGCTTGGCCGCCAACGGATGACCGTCCGCCACCGCCAGTAAAAACTCATCGTCGAACAAGGCCTGGCTTTCCAGAAAATCCTCGTAAATCGGCAAGGCTAGCAAGGCGCAATCCATCTGTCCGCTGCGGAGTTGCTGTAACAATTGCTCGGTTTTTTCCTCGACCAGAATCAGCCGGATGCGCGGTAAATCTCTCTTGATTAGGGGGACCAATGGCGGAAACAAATAGGTCGCCAAGGTCGGAAACGCGCCAAAACGCAGATTGCCGGCCAGCGGGTCCTGGGCTGTAGCGGCCAGTTCCTTGATATTGTCTTGCTCCTTCAAGATCCGCCTTGCCGACGCCACGATCTGCTCGCCCAACTCGGTAGGCAGCACTTTTTTATTGGTGCGCTCGAAAATCTGGATACCCAATTCATCTTCCAACTTTTTAATCTGGGTACTCAAAGTCGGCTGGCTGATGCAACAACGGTCGGCAGCCTGCACAAAGCTGCGCAAGTCGGCAACGGCGATTAAATAATGTAAATCCCGCAGATTCATAGCCACCCCGTAAATAGCCAATAGCTATCGTTTAAATGATAACAATCGATTATAAGTCGATCATCGCGCAGAAACGCGCCTCGGCCGCCAAAGCCGCGACTTAAAATAAAGTCTAAGCAGTCCTTGGTTACCGGCACAAGCGGCATATACTGGCTACAGTGGGCAGCCACATTTCCACAACAGCTATAACTTTCCCACAAAATCTGTGGATAACTCTGTTGGCAACCCGTTAAAAGCCACGCTAAGTTGTTGCTGTGCTTAGAGTGGTGTTAAATTGTCTAAAATTTATACAATATTCATTTCTTTACACAAACCGGCACTTCGACCGGCCCCAGCCAAGGATCACAGATGATAGATTGGAACCACACCTATGCGGCAATTTGGCGCCAGCGCCAGGCGTTTCTGCGTCCCGTTCGGCAAATCGATCCGATCCGGCTGGATCAACTGCTGGGCATAGAGCCGCAAAAGCAGCAAATGATAGACAACACGCTGCGCTTTCTGGCGGGACTGCCGGCGAATAATGCCTTGTTGTGGGGCGCGCGCGGCACTGGCAAGTCCTCGCTGGTGAAAGCCTTGTTGAACGAATATTTGCACGAAGGTTTACGAGTCATCGAAGTCGATAAACAAGATTTACTGTATCTGCCGGAAATCGTCGACGACATTCGCGAACATAATCAGCGTTTTATTATTTATTGCGACGATTTATCGTTTGAGAACGGCGACGCTCTCTACAAGCCGCTGAAAAGCGTGCTGGAAGGCTCTATTGAAATGCCGCCGGAGAATGTGCTGTTTTACGCCACGTCCAATCGCCGCCATTTGCTGCCGGAACATATGCGCGACAATCTGGATACGCTGCTGATGGACAACGAGGTGCATTATTCAGACACCATCGAGGAAAAAATCTCACTGTCCGACCGCTTCGGTTTGCGGCTGGCGTTTTACCCGCAGCATACTCAGACATACCTGGATATTGTCGACAGCTATTTCGTCGATTATCGCGGCAACCGCGAGGCTTTACACAAATCGGCGCTGGATTTTGCCCATCAGAATGCCGCCAAAAACGGCAGAACCGCGAAGCAATTTTTCAATGCCTTTAGTAATGACGAGCGTACCGAACAGCTGTAACTCCACTCTAAACAAAACAGCTCCCGCATAGATGGGAGATCGGTTTATACCTAGACCTCTGGTTTCGCAGGGGTAACGGTATCGCGGAAAGAATTACCAATAACTGTCTATTTAAAATCTTCGTCGTCGAGAATAATCGAGCCGTCCTGCGCCCAATTCACTTGGGTGATACCCGGCTCCTCGGCTTCCAGCGCTTTAATAATCGCTTCTTTTTCATTCAGGAGTATTTGCTGCGCCCGCACCTGATCGGCCAAGGCCCGGTTTTCCAACAACATCCGTTTGTGCGCCAGACCGTTCTCGACCACATTGACAATTTCCAGATTGCTCCAGGGCTTGTTGATAAAGCGAAACACTTCCGCCTCATTGATGGCGTGCTGGGCGCCTTCCAGATCGGCAAAGCCGGTCAACACAATGCGCACAGCATCCGGCTGCATGCGCTTGAATAAAATCAAAAAGTCGATACCGTTAATCCCCGGCATCCGGTAATCGGAAATCACCAAATCAAAGCTATGTTCCTCAGCTAACAGCAGCGCTTCCTCGCCGCTGGTTGCGGTAACGGGTTCGTACTGTTTCAGCAACCGCGCCAGCGCTTTCAGCACGTTCGGCTCGTCGTCGACGATGAGTATTTTAATATCTGCCTGGTTCATGATTTTGCACTAACAGTGGTCTATTGATGACATAGTCTGGCAGGTAAAGCCCCTTCTGCAAGTTTAGTATTCAAAAACCGCCAGACGCACCGGACTATTCGGCAGACGCCGATTCCGGCGGCCGAATCGGCAGCCAGACTCGAAACCGGCTACCCTGCCCAAGCTGGCTGCTTACTTCGATTTTACCGCCATGCTTACGGACGATATTCTGAGAAACCGACAACCCTAGCCCGGTGCCCTTGCCGACCGGCTTGGTGGTGAAGAACGGCTCAAACAAACGCGGCAGGTTCTCCGGGGCAATACCTTTGCCGTTATCGCGGATTTCCACCCAGACATTCGGCTCCGTGCAACCGGTACTAATATGAATATCGCCTTTGGTATCAATTGCGTGCGCGGCGTTAATCAGTAAATTCATAAACACCTGATTCAATTGCGAAGGCAGGCAATAAATCTCCGGTATCTCGCCGTATTGCTTGTGCACGGTGCAATGGTACTTCAGCTCGTTGTTGATAATATTCAGCGTGGAATCCAACCCTTTATGCAAATCGGCCAATTCCCAATCGTTTTTATCGGCATGCGCAAAATCCTTCAAATCCTGAATAATGTCACGCACCCGCGACAAACCTTCCATGGACTCAGCAATCAATTCCGGAATATCGCCGCGCAAATAGTCAAGCTGCTTGGTTTGTTTCAGCGTGCGCAAGTTTTGCAGCGCCTCCTCCGAAAAGTTTTTTTCGGCTAAAGCAGCGTTGTAAGCATCCATCACGCAAAAAACGTCGCACAAATAGCCGTTCAGCGTGTTCAAATTGGAATTGACGAAACCAATCGGATTATTGATTTCGTGGGCAATGCCGGCCGCCAGTTGCCCTATCGCCGCCAATTTTTCCGATTGTAATAGTTGCAAATGTACAGACTGATTCTCCTGATGCCGGCGTTGCACTTCGGCTTCCAGATAGGTATTTTGGTTTTTTAGCCAATCCCGGGCATGCTTCAGTTCCAGCTGGGTTTTGATTCTGGCCAATAGAATCGACAAATGACACGGCTTGTAAAGATAATCCACCGCACCCAGTGACAAACCCCGCTCTTCCTCCAGATCAGAAGTCAAGGCGGTCACGAATATCACGGGAATATCGCCGGTTTTGGGATCGGCTTTTAGCTGGCCGATGACTTCATACCCATCCATATCGGGCATCATCACATCCAACAAAATCAAATCCGGCTTTGGCGCACCACCCGCCAATTGCAACGCACGCTGCCCGTTGGTCGCTACCAAAATCTGGTAATACGGGGCGAGAAACTGCCCGAAAACCGACAGGTTGATAGACTCGTCATCGACTAACAGAATGGTGGCTTGGCGCTCTGTCGATTGTTTATCGGATTCCATCTAAATTCCGTTGGCTTGGGTGAACCATGATCTGGATTGACTGCAAGCGTCTCAGGCAAGCCGATTCCGGTCACGAACCCGCTTTTTGGCGCATCGGCAAAGTTTACCCGATTGTTGATGACATTCCAGCATGAACAGTGTGCCGATAGCCTAAAGTGCCTTTTGGCACTGCTTATAACCGCATATCACGGAGTTTATGCCGTAAAACCCGATCTAATAAAGACAAATCGCTTACACCGCAAGATTGGATCAGCGAAACCACCAATACACACTAAAATAAAAGGGGAAAACCACTGGCTGTTTTGCCCATGCCGAATAGATCAAACCCCATCATGCCAGGCCTCAACGAAAGCGAAAGCGCAATTGCTACTACTCCTACAGGTTTCCATCGCCTATGACCACCATCCCTCCCGATACCGGACGGCCGGCACCCCCAGCTGGCGATATGCTGGCGACGGTCGGCAGTAACGATCAGACGTTACGCATACTGCTCAAACCCGATCTGTCGGTACGCCAAGCCCTCGACACCACCGCTTTGCGGGTACGCGCTGCTTGTGGCGGTTTGGGCACCTGTGGCGCGTGTCTGATTCAAACCGTAAGCGGCGAGTTTAATCCGCCGACGCTGGCGGAACGGCAAAAGCTGCTTCCTGAAGATTTGGCTGGCGGCATACGCTTAGCCTGCCAGTTGCGGGCACGCAGCGACTGCACGCTTTATCTGGACAATCCGGCGCCGCATTCCGCCTGGAAAAGTCTGGACCCCACCCCGCTTTATCAAGCCCAGGGCAATCCAACCGTTTCCGAATATGTCTACGGCGTGGCGGTCGATCTGGGGACGACACATATCCGCCTGTCATTGTGGAATCGGCAATCCGGCCGACGCATCGGCACCCGCTACAGCATCAATCCACAAGTCGCGCATGGCGCGGACATTCTGACCCGGCTGGATGCCGAGCGCCTGGACGATCAAGATTGCCGCCGTATAGGCCGGGAAGCGCGCGCGGCCATCATCGTCGGCATACGCGACATTCTCAGCCGCGATATGGGCGAAATAGCGCCGATACTGGCGGAACTGGGCAAAGTATTAATAGTGGGCAATACCGCGATGTTAACGCTGATTTGCGGCAATAGCGGCGACTGCCTCTACCAGCCCGAGAACTGGCAAAGCCCTATCGCCTGTCTGCCCGCCGATGCCGATGCCTGGCGGCAGACATGGCGCACACCGCATGCCGACATCGACATCGCCCAACCGCTGGCTGGTTTTATCGGCTCAGATTTACTGGCCGACCTGCTCGCAACCGGCATTACTGAACAATCGCAACCGATGCTGTTGGCCGACTTCGGCACTAATACCGAAATCGCCGTGTGGGACGGCAGCAACCTGTGGGTCAGTTCCGTGCCGGGCGGCCCCGCTTTCGAAGGTGTAGGTATGCGCAACGGTTTAACCGCAGAAGCCGGCGCGATTTGCAAAGTGTCGGCAAGCGGCTTACGGACGATAGGAGATGTCCAGGCGCGCGGCTACTGCGCCAGCGGCTTCATTGATGCCATTGCCTTGCTACTGGACCAAAAGCATCTGAAACCGTCCGGACGCTTCGCCGAACCGCTGTCCGAACAAGGCTTTTTATTGCAAGCCGACATTCCCAAAAGTGCCATTTTTGCGAGCGACATCGATATTTTCCAGCGTGCCAAGGCATCGACAGCCGCTGCCATGTCACAATTGATGTCGTACGCAGGCTTGGCAATAAGCGATTTGAATCGTCTGTGGATTTGCGGAAGTTTTGGTCAACATTTGGACCTAAACAGCGGGTTCCGAGTTGGCTTACTGCCTCCTATACCCCCCGAACGGGTCAGCCTGCTGGCCAATGCCAGTCTGGCCGGCTGCGAACAACTGCTGTTGAATCCGGCCGGGCCAAGTCTGTTAAACAATATTGTGCAACGGGCGCGCGTGGTCAATCTTGGCGGGGTTTTCGAATATGAAAACTGCTTTATCGACAATTTACGCTTGCAGCCCATGTCCATCGAGGAATTCGAATAATGCTCGACGCTTATATTCAATCCTATAACCAGGCGGTATTCGAAACCGATAAGCCGGCCGCCCTGGAGGTCGTCAATCACGCCTTAAACGACGGATTCAGCCCCGAGGATATCGTCTTCAAATTAGTCATCCCGGCCATCGAGTTGATGATGACCTTAATCGAAAAAGATCCGGACGCCAATCTGGCCCAGCATTTCATGACCGCGCAAATTGCGGCCGACGTCACCGAAAAAATGCTGGAAAAATTCAGTAAACCGCCGGAAATGATAGGCCGGGTCGTCATCGGTGCCGCCTACGGCGACTTGCATTCCTTGGGCAAACGGATCGTTAGCGGCTGCTTGAAGTCGCTGATGGTGGATGTGGTCGATCTGGGCACCAACGTCACTGCCGAAAAATTCGTCGATACCGCGATAGCTGAGAACGCCCAAGTCATCGCGGTATCCGCGATGATGGTCCACACCGCCACCAGCGAAAAAGGCAGCCTGGGTGTGCGCAGATTGTTACAAGAACGTGGTCTGGAACAACAAATCAAACTGGCGGTAGGCGGCGCTCCCTACCGTTTCGATCCGGAGTTGTACACCAAGGTCGGCGCGGATGCCTGGGCGCCGGATGGCGTCACCGCCGCCAAAGTCATCGTCGATCTGATTCGCGAGGTCAAGCCATGACACCTTTGGAAATCCTCACCGCGACGGCGACCGGCAACCCCGCGCCGCGCATTCCGGTTTTTTGCAATATGTCCGATCATGGCGCCCGAGAATTGGGTATGCCCGCCAAGCAATACTTCAGCAGGGGCGAATATGTGGCCGACGGCCAATTACGCCTGTTGCGGCGCTACGGCTACGACAACATCTGGAGCCTGCATTATGTTGGCAAGGAAGCGGAGTTGCTGGGTTGCCGGGAAATCCTGTTTGCCGACGACGGCGTTCCAAATGTCGCGGACTTCGTCATCAAAAACCTGGACGACATTGCCAAACTCAACATTCCCACCGACATTACACAGCATCCGGCCTGGCAATCGGTTTCCGACTGTCTAAAGATTTTGCACAGCGAAGTCGGCGGCACGCATCCGATTTGCGCCTACGTCACGGCCTCGACCACCTTGCCGGCCATCTTGATGGGTATGGATAAATGGATGGAGTTATTCCTGCTCGGCCCTTTTGATGTCCGCGACGAACTGCTGCGCAAATGCTCGGATTTCTGCCGGCAAGAAATCGCCGCCTTACGGGCCTTGGGCGCCAATGTGTTGATTTACTCCACGCCGTTTGGCTCGCCGTATTTCGTCAGCCGTAAGCAAATTGAGCAAAAGGTGATGCCCTGGATGCGGCGGGACTTGCTGCCGGGCGGAAATGAGGACATCGTTTATTACTGCGGCATGGCAGGTTTTAACGATGTGATCGATTTGGTTTTCGATGAACTTCACATCAAAACTCACTACATTAGCCCACTTGCCGACTTAGCCGAAGCCAAACGCCTGATCGGTAATCGCGGCCTGACCTGTGGGGTGATCGACGATATTAAAATGATTCACTGGAGCGCCGAGCAAACCCGCGCCGAAGTGCAGCGTATTGTCGAAATCGGCAAAACCGGCGGCCATTTTTTGTTCGGTAACGGTGTCATGCCAATGGCCGTGCCCGAGGCCAACATTCGGACTATGGTCGATGCAGCATTCGAATACGGGAGACTGCCATGAAAACCTTCGCGATACATCCGGAAAATCAAACTCCGCTGACCATGGTGGGCTGCGGCATTTTGCGTAAGGAGGTGGACGGACTAATCGCGAAAAATCACTGGAACGTGCATACCCATTATCTGGATTCGGCCTTGCACAATTACCTGAATCGTTTGTCGACCGAGCTGAATCAGGCGCTGGAAGAACGCGAGAAACTCGGCGAAAAAACCGTGGTGTTTTACGGCGGCTGCCACCCGTTGATGGAAAAATATCTGGAGGGCCACCACACCTGCCGCACCCACGGCCAAAACTGTATCGTCATGCTGCTCGGCTACGAGTTATTCATGCAGGAACTGGAAAAAGGCGCGTATTTTTTACTGGAAGACTGGGCCTTGACCTGGGAACCCATGATCACCGCCTGCTTCGGCGCCAATATGACGGTGATCAGGGAGATATTTCACAGTAGCCATAAATATATTCTGGCGCTGCGTACCCCGTGTAACGGCGATTTCAGCGCCGCCGCCGAAACCGCTGCGCGCTTCGTGGATTTGCCGCTGGCATGGATGGATGTCGGTCTGGAGCATTTGGAAACCGTTTTGGCGGATGCCATTCAACGCCGGCTTGCTGCGGAACAATGACCCAAGCACCTTCCCATCAAGAGTTGCAGGAACGGGTCAAGCAATTGGAAACCCGCGTCCGCAAACTTTCGGAAGAAAAAGCCAATCTGTATCTGATCCTGCACATGCTGGAGTTGTTAAACCCCATCGCCGGCGTCGAAGGATTGTTAGAGAGCTTAATGACTGCTTTGTGCGGCAGTTTGGGCGGCAGTAATGTCGAAATTTATTATCTGGACGCGGGGGCAATCCATTACGCCAATTTAGCCGGCGAACGCCAAATTATTGATCATATCGACGATCCCTTAATCAACGAAGTTTTTCAGCAGCGCCGCTTTGTCGAACAAGCCACGGATTCTGAGCACACGCTACTGCGCGGCATGACGCCGGCTATTGCCTGCACCTGGGTCATGCCCTTGCAGGTGGGCAAAGAATTAATCGGTGCCATCAAAATGACCGATATGTTGGGCTCCGCGCAAATGCGCGATTATCTATCGCCGTTTTTCTCGCACATGGCGCTGATATTGAGCAATGAAATCAAAACCCGCATCGCGGAAAGCGCGAACCAGGCCAAAAGTAATTTCCTGGCCACCATGTCGCACGAAATCCGCACCCCGTTGAACGGTATCTTGGGAATGGCGCAACTGCTGAGTCTACCTGACTGCGACCCAAGCAAGCATCAAGAATGCGCCCGCACTATCCTCGCATCCGGACAGACTCTATTAACCCTGTTAAACGATGTGTTGGATTTGTCTAAAATCGAGGCGAATAGGCTGGAGCTGGTTTACTCTGCCGCGCAGCCTCGGCAAATCATCACCGAAGTCCAGTCGCTGTTTGGGGAAAGCGCACATCAGAAAAACCTGCAACTCGAAACCATCTGGCTCGGACCCAGCGAGCAATGCTACCTACTGGATCAAATCAGAGTCAGGCAAATGCTGTCAAATCTGGTCAGTAATGCCATCAAATTTACTAATCAAGGCGCGATCAAAATCCAGGTAATAGAGTTGCATCGGCAAGGTTCGCAAGCACAACTGGAATTTTCCGTGTCCGATCAAGGCATCGGGATTGCCGCCGAACAACAGCGCCTGCTGTTTAAACCCTTTAGCCAAATTGACGCCAGTTCGACACGGCGTTACGCCGGCACCGGTCTGGGCTTATCCATCGTCCAACGCTTTGCCGGACTGATGCAGGGGGAAGCCGGCGTGGAAAGTAGTCCCGGCAGGGGCGCCCGATTCTGGTTCAGAATTCGCTGCGAGCTCGTTGACTGTCAACTGCATAGCCATAATTCAGAACAACAGCGCTTACCTGTGCCTTGCGCGGAATTGTATTCCAAAGCAGTCAAGGCCGGGCATTATCGAGATACGCCTGTCTATCCCGCGCAAACTGTCTTTGCGGTGGCCGATCCGACAATCAGCACAGAAGACATCGCCTTGCTTAATAGCAACGAAGAAATGCGGCCACTAATGGACGAGCTCGATAATTTGTTAGCCAAAAACATGTTCCATGCCATTAACCACGTTAAGACATTGCAGAATTTACTCCGCGCTAGTGCGCTAGAGCCGCAGTTTTCCGAAATAGCTCAATCGGTTAACGAAATGAAATTCGATCAGGCACACCAGCAATTACGGCAGCTTTATTTTGTCTTGGGCTGGGACGGAGTACAAACCGAGTGAACAGCAAACAGTTAAAAATTCTCGCCATCGACGACACCCCAGCCAATCTGGCCTTGTTGGGTTTAGCGTTGCAGGACGATTATCAAATTCAAATCGCCACCTCTGGCGCAAAAGGCCTGGAACTGGCGCTGGATGAGCCGCCTGACCTAATTCTGCTCGACATCATGATGCCGGATATGGACGGCTACGAAACCTGTCGGCGATTCAAGGTCAATCCGCTGTTAAAAGACATTCCGATTGTGTTCGTTACCGCATTGAACGAAATTCAAGCTGAAGCATTGGGCTTTTCCTTGGGCGCTGCAGACTATCTGACCAAACCCATCAGTATCGAAATCGCCCGCTTGCGGATTCGCAACCTGTTGGAACGCGAACAATTTCGTCAAGAACTGCAACGCCGCGAAGCTGAACAACGCTTGGCGGCCAGCGTGTTCGCCCACACTCACGACAGCGTCGTCATTACCGACAGCGAGAACCGCATCATTGATGTTAACGCGGCATTCAGCCGAATTACCGGTTACGCCCGCGAGGATGTTTTAGGTAAAAACCCCAGCATCCTCAAATCCGGTCGGCAATCCGCGGAATTTTACAAGGCCATGTGGCAATCGCTAAACGCACACGATCATTGGAGCGGCGAACTCTGGAACCGCAACAAAAAAGGCGAAGTTTTTGCGGCACTAACTTCTATTTCGGTAGTGCGAGACGAAGACGGAAAAATTCATCATTACATCGGTTTATCAGCAGACATCACGCCGCTGAAGAACCATGAATACGATCTAGAACGCATCGCCCATTTCGATCCACTGACCGGCATTCCCAACCGCGTGTTGCTGGCAGATCGTCTCGCCCAAGCGCTGGCCCACACGCACCGAGCTAGCAACCATATGGCGGTATGCTATCTGGATCTGGACGGTTTTAAACCGGTCAACGATCAATTCGGCCACGAAGCGGGCGATCAATTGCTAATAGAAATTTCCCTCCGGATCCGCGACTGTCTCAGAGCCGGGGATACCGTAGCCCGCATCGGTGGCGACGAGTTTGTGCTGCTCTTGCTGGATTTTAATGATCCCCGCGAATGCGAGGCGGTATTGGAACGCATGCTCTGCAAAGTAGCGGAACCGTTCAGCATAGATGATAACCAGGTCTGCGTATCGGCCAGCGTGGGCCTTACCCTATACCCCGACGACCTGGCAAGCGCGGACACGCTGTTGCGGCATGCCGACCAAGCTATGTATGTCGCCAAACAGCGCGGCAAAAATCGCTACCACCTGTTTGATCAGGAACTGGACAGGATAGCGCTAGTCCGCGGCGAAACCTTAACGCAAATCGAAGCCGCGCTGCTCAATAACCAGTTCGAATTGTATTTCCAACCCAAGGTCAATATGCGCTTGGGTAAAGTCCTGGGTGCGGAAGCATTGATTCGCTGGCGGCATCCCGAGCGCGGCTTATTGTCGCCTGCGGCGTTTTTACCCGACATAGAAGGCACCGAACTGGTCATCGCCCTGGGCAATTGGGTATTGGCCCGCGCCCTGGATCACCTGCAAACCTGGCAAGACATGGGCTTGAACATTGCCATCAGCATCAATATCGCCCCGCGCCACTTACTGCACCAGGATTTCGTCGAAACCTTGAAAACCGGCTTTGCCGCGCATCCGCAACTGCGCCCCCACTGCCTGGAGCTGGAGATATTGGAAACAGCCGCACTGGAAGACATTGGCCGCGTCACCGCCGTAATGAAGGAATGCCAAAAACTGGGCGTCGGCTTTGCATTGGACGATTTCGGTACCGGCTATTCGTCGTTAACTTACCTGAAAGCCTTACCTGCCGACACCTTAAAAATCGACCAATCCTTTATTCGCGACATTCTCGGCGACCCGGAAGATCTGGCCATCGTCGCCGGCATTATCAATCTCACCGCCGCCTTTCATCGGCAAGTAATAGCCGAAGGCGTCGAAACCGATGAACATGGCTTGCTATTGCTGAAACTTGGCTGTGATAACGCGCAGGGCTACGGCATCGCCCGGCCGATGCCGGCCGGAGACTTGCAGGAATGGATCAGAAATTGGCTACCAAACCAGGAATGGTTGAAGAATTAGTCTTCGGCAGCACTGCTCGATCCTGTGTTTAAGAGCGACCATCAAAAGCCAATTAGGATAAACTCCAACGTATCCCTACACATCTGAATGCCGAGAATCCCGGCGAAATAGCGGCTTTGAAGATGCACGCAGCATTTCAATCCCGACTGTCAGGGGTGGTGTTTGCCGTGATGCATTTGTTGTCCGCCTGGCACAGCATGGCGGGCGTGGTCGCTGAGTTGGGCATCGAAGTAGCTGTGCACTGCCCCAATCAGCTGCTTATCTTCACTCCGATACTCGATCTCGGCACCATTCGGCAATTCCCGATAGGCAAAACTGACTTTCCCGGCTGCCGACGCCAAGGCGTTTAGCCCCGGCATGTCATCCCCATGAATGCGCTGCGGCCCTGAAAAATCGCCAGCCGCAAAATGTGTAGCCAGTTGCGAAAGATGACTACGCACCAAGCCAATTTGTTGGCTGTCAGCGGCATCCTTGGCGATCACTTGTTGAATACCACCAGTGTCAGTCTTATTGAAGATGTGCAGGGTTTTTTCCAGCGCAAACGGCATGACATGGCTGCCGCGCTCTTGCACTTCGTCCAAGCGCGATGGATCGAAAGGTGGGATGGCCTGGACAGTAGAAACCGTTAACACCAACGCCGCAATCAGTAATAATTTTTTCATCTCTGTCTTCCTTTATCTGTAACTGCCCGTTCAGGTATCGTCGCTTGGCTTGCGAATAGTCACGGTCGACCAGGCCAGTAATAACACCTTACCTCATTGAACCGATTGGCTATGCGCTGGCATCGCCACGGGCATCTGGCCTGCCTGGACGATTTTCAAACCGCGCTGCGCCATCATCACACCCATCGCGATCAACAATATTGCGGAAACCTTTACCAACTGGCGCATGAAAACCTGCGACAACAGGCTGGCGAAGAACCCAAATCCGAGCAACGGCGCTAACGTACCGAGACCAAACCAGAACAGCATCGACGCGCCCTGTAGCGGGTCGCCGCTGCCGGCGGCCATCACATACATAGCCTGTAACGGCCCGCAGCCCAGCAAAAAACCGGTCAACAAGCCGGTACGCAAAGCACTGCGCGGTTTGCGCATTTCATCGGCAAGCTGGCGATTGACAGCCTTGGGCATGCGCAAGGTAAAACGGCGCAATACCGCAAAGACGTTGAGCATCTTCAGACCGTACAGCAACAAAAACAGGCTGGCCGCCAACGCCAGTCCGCCGCGCATTGGCGGGGTAATCGCAATAGTAGCGCCCAACAAGCCAAATCCGGCGCCGAGTGAGCCGTAGGACAAGGTCTTGCCGACTGCATAACTTAAATGCGCCAGCAGTTGGCGGGACTTGGCTTGACGAGGATCGGTGTAACCCACCACAAAACCGCCGCACATACCGATACAATGAAAACCGGTGAGAAAACCGATGCCCAACAATACCGCTTGGTCCATGTGCGGTGATATTTGTTGCATCACACCGGGCATCAAACTCTTGCCCCAGAACGTCACGCCGCCGACCGCCAACAATAACAACAGAAAAATCAACAGGCCTTTCAGCTTACCGCCGGCAGGCCGCGGCGTCAGTGCCACAGCGTAACCCTTGGCACGAATGGCTTGGTCTATCACCGCTTCGTCGGAAAGCTGGTCGTCGAATTGCACATCCACCGTCGCGCGCGCATAGCTGACATCCAGCGTTATCACACTCGGCAAATCGGCCAGCGCTAGGCGAATGGTGTCTTCGCAACCAGGGCAGTGCATGCCCTGGATCGTCAAATGCCTGTTGATCATCGTCATATCCCTATCCCTGACAATTGGCGCTTTCCGGTTAGACCACCAGGAAATCGCGCATCATGCCCATATCTTCATGTTCCAGGTTATGGCAGTGGTACATGAACAAACCTTTAAAATCCTGGAAGGGCTTGATGATTTTGACCCGCTCGCCCGGCATCACCAACACCGTGTCTTTCCAGCCGCCTTCGATAAAACCCTCTTTAACCGTGGCGTAATCTGCGCTTTCGTTATTGGCGATGGTTCGGCTCAGGATTTGAAAATATTGGCCGTGCAAATGAATCGGATGGGCCATAGACATCATCATACCCATACCGCCTCCCATACCGCCCATGCCGCCCATCTGATGCTCACCGGCTTCTGCGTTCTCGCCGCCGTGATGCATGCCCATCATACCCATGCGCCGATGCTCACCTTCGCCCTGGTTGTTATCACCATGCCGCATACCACCCATCATGCCCATACCGCCCATTTTGTGAGAACCGGCATCGGCCTTTTCGGCACTGCCGTGCTCGCCACCGGCTTTGTCGCCGTGTCCGCCACCGCCATGCGCATGAAAAATTTCCAGCAATTGCACGGTATTTACGGGAATGCGCTCGCTCGGCAAAACATCGTTATAGGCATAAGGCCGGCCATTTAAAACCATGCGCATCGGCCCTTCCGAAATAGCGATGGGCACCGGTTTACCGGGGTTGACGGTGTCGTTTACGCTGTAATGGTTAATTTTCGCCAGGCTGTTGGGTAATTTTGGACTGTCACTTTGCTGCCGGGTGACTTTCACCGTAAAAATCGGATAGTCGCTACCCACCGGTATGGCGCTAGCATGCATACCCATGCCGCCACCCATACGGCCATGATCGCCTTGACCACCGCCCATCATCCGTTCGGCCATGCCCGGCAATACGCCGGAAAAAGAACGGCTGCGCAACACCAACTGAGAGCCAACTTTACGCCCGCTGAAATCCGCCCAAATATCCAAACGCTCGCCGGGGGCCAGCATCACGTAAGGTTTATTGACCGGTGCTTCCAACAAACCGCCATCGGTGCCGATGACGGTGATAGGCGATTTGTCGTCCCAAGCCAGTTTGTAGATGCGCGCCGTTGAGCCGTTGAGGACGCGGAAACGATAAGCTCGACTGGCTACGTCGAGCTGAAAATTGGGGCGACCGTTCACTAAAATCCGGTCGCCGTAAAAACCCATCATTCTGTCGTGCATGGCATGCACATATTGCAATTGATTATTCGCGTCGAACTTGCGGTCCTGAATCACGATCGGCACTTCGTATTCGCCGCCAGGCAGTTCCAGGCGCCGTTCTTCCTCGTCGTTCACCAAAATCGCACCCGCCAAACCATGATAAACCTGCTTGGCGGTGGTGTTGTGCGGATGCGGATGGTAAATATTCATGCTGGCGCGGTTGAGCATTTCAAATTCGTACACAAACACTTGGCCGCTGTCTATCGTGTACAGCGGATGCCCGTCCACTTCCGCAGGTACATGCAAACCATGCCAGTGGGTAATGCTCGGTTCGTTAAGCTGATTATGCAGATTGATTCTGATCTTTTGGCCCTTTTCGAAGCGCAGTATCGGCCCCAAATAAGAGCCGGGAATTTCCGTTAAAGTCTGCGCTGGTCCCTTCACCAACTTGGCAAAATATTGCTGCACGCGCGTGGGCTGGCCGGGCAAAATAGCCACCGCGTTTGGTTTGCAGATCAAGTCCAATTCCACGTCCGGATGAAAGTTGGCCGAGGCTTTGCGCGGTGGCATCGTCGGCATCTCGGCCATGTTCTCCATCGCTCTCAGCCATGCGGGCGCCGCAGCCCACGCCATTAATCCCGCTCCACTTTGTGCAAAAAAGCGCCGACGTGACGTATTGATTGAATAAGACATATACCCTCCTCAAACGATTTTTTATAGTTATACGCCAGGCGGTTGGCACCGGATGGCGGAATCAACGGCGTAGCACAACCGTCAATATTAGTCTAGCCTAATTCAAAGGTGATGGCGGGGCGACATTGGCAACGCTTCTCTGCGCGGCGTATGGCTATGAATGCGGTTACCTATCAAACCGAGCGCCAACAAGGCGGCCAATCCTGCCAAGCCTCGTCGCCAGGCACGTTCGTCATCCTGCCACAGCTCTAACGATGCCCATAGTTGCCAGCTCAGCGCGTTAAACAATACATAAACCGCCACCAGTATCACGAACCAACCAAACCCGCGGCGTAACGCGGTCGCGCTGATGAAGTTGGATAACCAGCCACCCAGAAAACTGCCCATTACCGCACCCGCCGTCACCAACGCCATCAAGGGAATATCCAGTTGGGCGTGATTCGCGTAGCCGCTCAAGCCGGCGCTGGCGTTCATGACAATAACCAGTAACGACGTACCGATAGCCGCCGGCATAGGCAAACCCACCAGCAAGGTCAATGCCGGCACGATCAAAAATCCGCCACCGACCCCCACCAAGCCGGTCAGCCCGCCGACCAAAACCCCGTCGAATAACAATCGCAATACCGGTGTTTGTAAAGGACACATCGGTAACGTCTGCTCAACAGCCGGCTGGCTTGGCGTTTTCTTGAAAATCATCGCCAGACCCGTCAACAAGGTAATCGCTCCAAAAAACACCATGAGCCAGTCCCCGGAAAAATGCCCGGCCAAACGGCCACCGCCGAATGCGCCGAGCATCCCGGCCAAACCGAATACCAGCGCGCTTTTCCAGCAGACATGGCCGCGCCGCGCATGTGGGATCAACGCCATCAGGCTGGAGACGCCTACCACCACAAATGAGGTGACGATAGCGGTCTTGGGCGGTACATGCAGCACGTAAACCAGCATCGGCACCGTCAAAATCGAACCGCCGCCACCCAACAAGCCCAACAGCAGGCCGATACAGATTGCCAAGATTAGCGTCAGGATCATCGGCTAACTCCGCCTACTCGGCCGGCGTCCCACAGGACTGATTGGCCGGCAGCGCCTGATCAATGAACTTGGGATACGCCAGCTTCAACTCGCTCATGATGCCGATGAACTCGTCACGTGTGCGCCCCTGGCCCAAACGGGTGTTTTTTGCCATTTCCTGTTTGATGGTAGACACGGTATTGCCCTGATAATCATGTCCCGGATACACCAGCGTATCAGGCGGTAATGTGAATAACTTGCCGGTGATGCTGTCATACAGCTGGCCGGCATCGCCTTGCTGGAAATCGGTGCGCCCGCTACCGCCGATCAACAAGGCATCACCGGTAAACACCCGGTCAGCCATCACATAACTGACGCAACCGCTGGTATGGCCGGGGGTATGCCGCACCTGAATATCCAAATCGCCCACTTGCAATAACACCCCGTCGGTGACCAGCAAATCGGCACACAGCGCGCCGGCATCCCGATGCACCACGCTCTTGCTGCCAAGTTTTTCCCGCAACAATCCAGCGCCGGTAATGTGGTCGGCGTGCACATGGGTTTCGAATGTGTAAATCAGCTTGAGGTTCAGGCTTTGCAGCAAATCGATATAAATCGGCAGCTCCGACGCCACCGGATCAATCAGGCAGGCACGACGGTTGCGTTCGCATCCCAACAAATAACTGTAGGTGGAGGTTTCTGTTTCGAAGAGTTGTCTGAAAATCATGACCCGCCTCATTAAGCGCAAAGTAAAAAGAATATAAGTGCTGTATATCAATACTCGTGCCAGTTTACCGGCAGTATTTATATCCGCACGGCCCACAAATCCAGCGCTATCCAGCATGGGCTAAATAGATATATACCTTTGTTTTAACTGATTATTTTAGTTTTCTTACCTTAAAGAATTAAGTCGCTAGGTTTGATGAAGCGACCTGGCGATGGCCAAGCTTGGCGTTTCAATATGAAATATTGAAACGATACTGATACACTTGAAACATCACTGAAACAAAACGAGCTTGAACGCATGGCATCTTCTTCCCCCCTATTCAAACGCTGGCTCGGCCAAATCGGCGCCGATCAAGTCGTAGAAGTGTTGACCGATTTATTCGAAAGCGGCGCAGCCTTTATCGTAGACAGCAATAGCGACATTTTGCTGTGGAGCAAAGGCGCCGAACAATTGTTCGGCCTGAACGCAACCGAGACCGTAGGCAAGCCTTGCAAAACCGCACTGAATTGCGACAGCGGCAACGATCCCTGCAATCTGGCCGAACTCGGCATCGTCAAGTCGCAAGCGGTGCGGATACATCGCCCGGATGGCCGGACGCTGAATTGTTATCGAACCGCGCGCGCCTTCTACGACAACAACGGCGGCTTCGCCGGGGCGATTGAATTTCTGCAACCGCAAAGCGACATAGCGCCCGAGCAAAAACCGGACGACAGCGACAGCTTTCACGGCATTCTGTCGCGCGACCCGGCCATGAAAGAAGCCATCAAAATCATCCGCAACGTCGCCGAAACCGAAGCCACCGTGTTAATCCGCGGCGAATCCGGCACCGGCAAGGAAATGGTGGCGCATGCCTTGCACCTGGAAAGCCCACGACACTATCAGCCGTTTCTGGCGATCAACTGCGCGGCCTTGACTCCCAGCCTGTTGGAAAGCGAGCTATTTGGCCATGTGAAGGGCGCGTTCACCGGCGCGGTGCGTAATCATGCCGGCTTGTTTCAACGTGCCAACGGCGGTACTTTATTTTTGGACGAAATAGCGGAGTTGCCACTAGAGCTGCAAGCCAAGTTGCTGCGGGTGATACAGGAGCGTAATTTCACGCCGGTGGGCGGCGATAGCGCGGTCAGCGTGGATGTGCGGATTATTGCCGCCACGCACAGATCGCTGCGCGAAGAGGTTAAGGCCGGGCGGTTTCGGGAAGACTTGATGTATCGCTTACGAGTGGTGCCGATTTTTCTGCCACCGCTGCGCGAACGTCGCCAGGACATCAGCCTGTTGCTGCAACACCTGATAGACCGGCATAACACCCAAGGCCATCGCCATATCGACCGCATCGCGCCGGAAGCGATGCGCCTGTTGCTGGATTACCGCTGGCCGGGTAATGTCCGGGAACTGAATAATGTCGTCGAATACGCCTATGCGGTAGGCCGCGGCAGCGAACTCGGCATAGACGATTTGCCACCCGAGTTTCGTGAGCCGCTTAGACCGGCAGCAACGCTTGAACAAAACTCTGCCCCGCGTCCAAAAAGTCAAAACGAAGCGGAATTGATCCGCGAAGCCTTGGCAAATAACCCGGACAATCTGGAGCAGGCCGCGCAATTTGCGGGGATGAGCCGGGCGACTTTTTGGCGAAAACGGCGGAAGTATGGGCTATAGGCTCGCTCAATTGGCAGGTTAATCACGTCAACGCCGCGCAAATATCGTATTGACGTCCCATTGATTGCGTTTTATGGTGTAGCTCCAGTCATCAATGGGACTCTATTCATGCAAGCACCCACTCTAAAACAGGAAGCGCTGGAATCGATTGACCGTTTGCCTGACAACGCAGACATGGACGAAATCATGTATCAGTTGTACGTCGTCGACAAGTTACGCAAAAGCCGCAAAGCTATCGCTGAAGACCAATTCATTCACCACGAAGAGTTAAAGCGCGAAATCGAACAATGGTGATTGTTTGGTCAAAACCCGCAAGCGAAGACCTCCACTCGATACATCAATTTATTGCTCGTGATTCCAAACTCTACGCAAACCGCGTAACGCAAGACATTCTCGCTAAAGTGGATGTACTGGCGATCATGCCAAAGCTGGGCAGGACAGTTTCCGAAATTGGCGAGGAAAATGTGCGCGAAATCGGCGTATATTCATACCGGATACTTTACGAAATAATCGGCGAAACCTTATATATCCATGGTGTGATTCATAAGCGGCGAGACTTCAAACAGGAAGATCTGCAACGGGAATAAGCACTGAATGGCTAAACGCAGACTACTAATGCCGCCCCACCATCAACTCGATTTCCTCGACGATTTCTTCCTGGCGCAGCCGGTTGCGTTGCCGTTGTAATTCTTCGCCGCCTCGCTCCAGATGCCGCAACGCGGTTTCCATCTGCATCAGCCGCATGTAGTTTTCGACCCGAATCGAGCGTAACAATAAGGCCAGCAAGGTATGAAACAGATAATGTTCGGCAACGCCTTGCGCCACTTCCGCTGCCGGCGCGAAAGTCAACGGCGGGTTTAGCCGGGCGTGGCTGGCAACATTCGCCAGAGGCCAAAGACGTTGGCTGCGCGCACCTTGTTCGTCACGAATACAAGCTATCAGCCCAAATTCGACACCGCGCAGCTCTGCCACCGCCGCCAGAATACTATCTATCGCTGCCGGCGCATCCAGACCACCTTCGGCACCGCGCAGCCGTTGCAATGCGGCGCGTTCCTCAACCATTGGGTGCAGGCGTTCGCCAAGCAGAATCAGCGGACCTTGCTGATCGGCGTTTTGCTGCCAGTAACGGATCACGTCTTCGTTAAAGCTGCCGCAAAAGCCGCGCACGGAACCGAATAACAGCCAGATGTCTTTCGCTGGCGCGCTTAAAGCCGGCTCCGGCAAGCTGTCGGCCAAATCGGCCAATGCCGTTTCCAGCGATTGCACGACTTGTTGTTGCGCGGCTTCGCGCTTACCCACTTTCCGCAATTCGGCCAAGGCAAAACTGCGCATCGCGCCGAGAATGCCGGACAAATCGTCAAACAAGGCTAAGCGCGCCTCGACTTCCCGGCGCTGGCTCATGTTTTATCCGCCAAGAGTTGCCTCAACACTGACAGCCATTGCTTTTTCGGCGAATCCAAGCTCAACGTATCCGGCAATTTTGCAAGTAGCTCTGCCAATACGCCGGCCGCCTGTTCCGGTTTGAGATTTTCCAGCAAACCCTCGCCATAGGCCAGCAACCAGGCCAGGTGCGCTCGTTCGGACAAGGGTTGCAAGCGATCCTGTTTCAATATTTCCCGCAGCAAGCGGCCGCGTTGCAGCTTTTCCTCGACACCGGCTTCCAAACGGGTACCGAAGCGGGCGAACAACTCTAGTTCCAGAAACTGCAAATAGTCCAAACGAATATGCGCGGAGGCGGTTTTGATGGCTGGATGCTGGGCCTTGCCGCCGATGCGCGACACCGAACGGCCGATGTCGATGGCCGGCAGCATACCCGCCGCGAACAGCTTGCTTTCCAGATAAATCTGGCCGTCGGTGATCGAAATCAAGTTGGTGGGGATATACGCCGACAGCTCGCCCTGGCGGGTTTCGATAATCGGCAAGGCGGTCATGCTGCCGCCGCCATAGGCCGACGACAATACGGTGGATCGCTCCAGCAGCCGGGAATGCAGATAAAAAATATCGCCCGGATAGGCTTCTCTTCCTGGCGGCCGTTGCAGTAGCAGCGATAACTCGCGGTAGGACTGGGCATGGCGCGTCAAATCGTCGTAGATCACCAAGGTGTCACGGCCCATGCGCATCCAGTGCTCGGCAATCGCGCAACCGGCAAATGGCGCCAGATAACGAAAACCCGGCAAGGCGTTGGCTTCGGCGACCACCACCACGGTATAGGCCAGCGCGTCGGCCTGACGCAGCGCTTCTAGGGTACCGGCGACGGAAGAACGCGGCTGGCCGATCAACACCATCACGCACAATACGTTGCGACCGCGTTGGTTCACCACAGCATCCAGGGCCAGCGCGCTTTTGCCGATGCCGTCGTCGCCGATGATCAACTGGCGCTGGCCCTTACCGATGGGAATCAGCGTATCGACGATCTTGCAGCCGGTGTATAAAGGTTCGGAGACGAAATCGCGCTCGATGATGGGCGGGGCGGCAGCTTCCAGGGAACGAAACTGGCGCAATTCCGGCGGCGGTAAACCGTCCAACGGACTGCCGAGCGGATCGACCACTCGCCCCAATAAAGCGTCGCCAACACCTATTTCCAGCTTGCGGCCGATATGTTGCACCGCCATGCCGGCGGTGACGCCACGGTTTTGCGACAACAGAATCGCTCCCAACACTTCCCGGCCCAACTGAAACACCAAGCCTGTGCTGCCGTCGTCGAAACCGATCAGTTCGTCCAGCCGCGCCGTTGGCAAGCCGCGGATCCAGGCGATGCCATCGCCGATGCCGGCCACGCAGCCGCGCTCAGATAAGCGCAAGCCGAATTGGTAGGGTTTAACCGACTCAACCATGATTGGCTTGGCGCCGGAAAAACGCCAGTTCGTCGGCCAGATTGGCGTGCAATTGGCATTCGCCGACTATGGCGCGCAGCCCGGCAATCAAGGCCGAGTCTTCCTTGAAGGTGATTTGCAAGGTTTGTCCAGCAGCAGTCGACAAGGCCTCCGTCACTCGCGCTTGATCGGCTTCGCTCAAGGGGTGCGCGCTAAGCACCTCGACCGCAGAAGCGGCAATCAGCATCGCCGCCGCTTTGCGCAGCGCCGCTAGTTCGCTATCCGGCATGTTAAGCAGATCCTGCAAAAATACCTCGACAATAGTCTGCGTCAATTGCGGCGAAGCCAGCCGTTGCAACATAGCCGCAGCTTGCCCGTAAGCCGCGCCCGCAGCTTCCCTTATCAAAGCGGCTTCCCGTGCCGCAATCAGCGTCTGGTTGCGGACGCGCAATTTAGCTTCTTCATCGGCTAGGGTTTGTTTCAGATTCTCCATTGCAGTATTGCGCAACTGAGTTAACTCTTCGTCTAGTTGGCGGCGACTGGTCTCCTGTTCTTGATTCCAAGCGGCTAATCGTTGTTCGTATTGTTGACGCAGGGCTTCCGCTTCGTTGCGCAAAAGCACGGCCTGCTCGGTTTCGTCTTTGATGCGCTGCTGCCGGGCATCGAGCATGGCCAGCACCGGCCGGTACAGAAAGCGTTGCAGTATCCACACCAGGACTAGAAAGTTGAGGATTTCCAGGATAAAGGTTGTCCAGTCGAATTGCATCATGGATGGGTAACCCGTTTTGTTGGATATGAACTTGCGGTGTTGTTCCGAAAATACCGCCGATCTTTTGTTTATCCGCTATCTTAAACCCCGCAATGGTTTCGATGTCTGAAAATTTAGCCTGCGCAGTTTGCCGCTTAGGCACGTCTTGAGGCTCGAATACTTACGGCTTAGAATACGGCCCGCCTTTCCAGGCTAGAGCAGATTAGATGGAAAGTCCGAACCCACTTAGCATTTCTTTACCCTATGACCTCTTTGCAAGAACACCTGTCACACCCCAAGTATCGTCCGGATATTGACGGATTGAGAGCCATTGCCGTGCTCTCGGTTATCGCCTTTCATGCCTTTCCCAGCAGTTTGCAAGGCGGCTTTATAGGTGTAGACATCTTCTTTGTGATTTCTGGCTATCTGATTTCGACCATCATTTTTCAGAACCTGGAAAAGGGTACTTTCAGCTTCACCGAGTTTTATGCCCGCAGGGTTAAGCGGATCTTCCCGGCCCTGATTCTGGTGTTAGTCGCCTGTTACGTCTTCGGTTGGTTCGCGCTGTTTGCCGACGAGTACAAGCAGTTGAGCAAGCATATTGCCGCCGGCGCGGGATTCGTTTCCAACATTGTGTTGTGGAGCGAGGCCGGCTATTTCGACAACTCCGGCGAGACTAAACCCTTGCTGCATCTTTGGAGTTTGGGCATTGAGGAACAGTTTTACATAGTCTGGCCCTTATTGCTTTGGTTTGCCTGGGAGCGGAACTTCAATCTGTTGACCATTACGGTTCTGATTGCCATCGTCTCTTTCGGCCTGAATATCACAGGCATCATCGCCCATCCTGTCGCGACGTTTTACTCCCCACAAACCCGGTTTTGGGAGCTGTTATGCGGTAGTTTGCTGGCCTGGATGACGCTCTACAAGAAGGACTCGTTCTCTGCTATCAAGCTCAAGCTCGACGGCTGGCTGGCTGGCGCGGTTTATCGAAACTCTCACGCCGCCGACGGCAAAACGCTGGCCAACGCGCTTTCCATTCTGGGCATGCTGCTGCTGGCCTTCGGTTTTTTCATCATCAATAAAGATCTCAATTTCCCTGGCCGTTGGGCGGTAATCCCGATGTTGGCTGCGGTCATGATCATATCGGCTGGACCAAATGCCTGGGTTAATCGCATCGTCTTATCCCACCCGCTGGCGGTCTGGTTCGGCCTGATCAGTTTTCCGTTGTATTTGTGGCACTGGCCTTTGCTGTCTTTTGCGCAAATCATCGAGACCGACGTACCCAGTATGAATATCCGCGCCATTGCGGTGTTGCTGGCCGTGGCATTGGCTTGGCTGACCTACATACTGATTGAAAAACCGATACGTTTGGGCAGTCACAGCAGAGCCAAGACCGCGGTACTGCTGCTGCTGATGCTAGGTATCGGCTATGTCGGTTACGCCTCATATTCTCGGGACGGACTGGGTTTTCGTAAAGCCGATGCGCAGACCAAAACCAAAATGTATGCCGACGTAAACGGCACAGTGCTCTACAACACGCCGGAGGACTGGGTCGATGAGCGCTGTAAGACGGTATTGGAGGGAGCCAGTTACAATTATTTGATGTGCCGCTTTACCACCGCCACCCCAAAAATGCTGGTGGTCGGCGATAGTCACGCCGCGCAATTTGTCTACGACTCCATTTCCAAGGGCTCGAACGATCTGGCATTGGTCGGGGTCAATGGCTGCCTGCCATTCATCGATCTGGTGAGCATTAATCCGACGGAAGAATTTGCCGAAAAATCGACACGATGCCGGGTAGTCGTTCCTATCGTGCTAAAGCTGCTGAAGGAATTCCCATCCATTCAGCGCGTAGTGTTTGCGACCAGAGGCGCGATGTATATTGAAGGTTTTGGCTTCGGCAATACTGATTCTAAAAACCTGTATCGGATTGTTAGAAGCCCGGATGATGTGTTGACGGAAAATTACAACCAATTTGTTTCCGGCTATGTCGCAACCATCAATGAGATTTTAAAGCTGGGCAAAGCGGTGGTTTTTATTGAAGACGTACCGGAGATTGGTATAAGCGCTAAAAACTGTGTGGACGAGCGCCCACTGCGTATTACAGACAAAGCGCTGCCCGAGTGCGATGTGTCCAGAAAGTCTTTTGAAGAACGGAATATAAACTACAGACGCGCGGTCGATGCCATCAATGCCGCCACGCATAAGCGGATTAAGATTTTTCCCGCCTACGAATATTTATGCGATGAATCGACTTGCGGCGGCATGCACGATGACATGTCTTATTTTTACGACGACGATCACCTTTCCATGCGCGGCAGTAAATTTATTTTCGACAAATTTACCGAATGGTTGGACAAAGAGTCCAAGTAAACGATTGGAGCGTCATATAGCAATCTGCGTTGAGTTATTTTAAAAAATATTCAAGCAGCGGATTTCTAAACAACACAATCAGGGCCACCACCAAACAATAAATCGCCAAAGACTCTATCATCGCTAAACCGATGAACAAGGTACGGGTAATGGTCTTTTCGGCTTCCGGCTGGCGAGCCAGAGCTTCCAGCGCGGCGGCGATGGCTTTGCCCATTGCCAGAGCCGGCAACATAGTGCCGAGAGCAATGACCAGACCGGCCACGCCGGTGGAAATCATGCTGAATAAATGGATGTCGTTCATGGCTATTCCTCGGGAATGGCGGATGTATCGGATTCGCCAGGTTCCAACGCACCGGCAATGTAAATCAGCGCCAGCATACCAAAGATATAGGCCTGCACCACTGCTTCGATGACATGCAGCATCAATAACGGCACCGGCACCAGAAAGCCGGCAATCAACAATACCAGCAAGGCCGCCATTTCCAGACTCATGATGTTGCCGAATAGGCGGATGGCTAAAGCCAGGGTGCGGGTAAATTCGCTGATGATGTGAAACGGCAGCAGGATGATGCTGGGCTCAACATAATGGCGAAAATGCTGGCGCCAGCCGCGATCACGGATCCCGAACCAGTGAGTAGACCCGAACACCAGTACCGCCAAGGCGGCGGTGGCGGACAAGTCGCGGGTGGGCGCGTGGAGTTCCGGAATTAAACCCACCAGATTAGCCACCAACACAAACAGCCACAAGCTGGCCACGAACGGCAGCACCCGCCGTACCGATGCTGCCGGTAATACTTCGGCAATTGCACCTTCTATGGCCACGACTACCGCTTCGAGTAAGTTATGCAATGGGGATGACTGGCTACTGAAGCGCAGCGACAAGATTAACACCATAAAAACCAGCATCACGCCCCAGGTAGTCACGACCGTGTTACTGATCGCCAGTGGGCCGAGTTGAAAAACAGTGGTGGCAACAGATTCTGAGTTGTTCATGTCCGCACCTAGAATTAAACAAACAGAACAGCAATGTAGGTTTGGCAGAGCACAGCGAAGCCCAACAAAATATAAATGTTGGGCTTCATGCGTTCAGCCTAGTCCACCCTTTACGACAGCCTCGCTGGACGCTGATTTATTCGACAGCCAAGTATTGACCGGGAGCCAACGGACTTTCGTAGCGGACGCCTTCCCGGAAAAACTGCTCAGGGTTGGAAGCAATTTCGCGGGCGGCCAGGAATTGCGCATAGTAGTTACGGGAGGCGAAACCGAAGGCCGGACCGTCATAAGTGTCCACGATGCGCACGAAGTCGCTGCCGACTTGGTTTTGCGCACGCTTCATCCCGCCGATGCCGTGGTTGTATGAAGTCACAGCCGCCGGCCAGTCACCGAGTTTGCCGTAAGCGTACGACAGGTAACGGGCGGCGCCGTTGGCGGACACGAAAGGATCATAACGTTGATCGACGCGATCACCGCCGGGCATGAAGGTTTTGGCGGCAGCCTTGGTAAATTGCCACATACCGACCGCGCCGGCGGAGGATTTGGCGGACGGTTGAAACGAGGACTCTACGTGCGGCAGATAAGCCAAGTCCTCAGGCAAGCCGGCATCGCGGAAGGTTTTTCTAAACTGCAAATCATAGCGACCGCTGATCTCCAAGCCGCGTTTAAAACGCTCGCGAGTACCGCGTTGCGAACGCAATCTGTCGCTAATCCCAGGCAATACGCTATTGAGCGATCTGCCGTTACTTTCCAGCTTGGCGATCAATTGCCGGTCGTTGGCATTCAACGCCGCGCCATAACGCACTTTACTCTCCAATTCCGCCAATTGTGCTTTCCAATACTCGCGGCGCTGGCTGATCATGTCTTTTTGTTCAGTTGTCAGGCCTTCCGCGACATAGCCCGGTAAGGTCATCACTTCGTAGACGACATCCAAATAACGGTCGTCATGAAACGCCACTTCGGAACGCTGCCAGACCGCATAGGTTTTTCGCCAGAAATCCACGGCCGGCTCCAACGCTGCCGGTTTTGGGAACGTCCCCGTATAAAATGCTGGTTTATACGGCGTCGGTTGCGGTTGATAAGACGGTCGCTGTTGGACGATATTCGGCCTTACCGACGCCATTTTCTCTCGCTTTACCGGCGAACTGCTGGTGCAAGCATTTAATAAAAATAAGGCTAATAAGGGAAGAGCTAAACGCAGCAAGGGTGGTTTCATTTTAGTCTGGTTATTGAGTGCAACGTTGATCGATGTAAAGTTTGCTACGCCGAAGAGCCGTAAAATATTCCTCGTGTATTTTCAATAAATAATAGCGCTCATTTCGAATTTTCGTGAAGAATAAATCCGAAAAAAATCAGCTTTTTTCCTGCAAAAATCGAAAAACATTATAAGCGCCAACCCCAATACCCAACACGATCAAACTGACAGTCCAGCGCACCGAATAACCGGTAGCCAATGTATCCAACCACCGCCCCAAATACGCACCGGCGACGATAGGCACTACAAACAGTAAACCCAGGGTGCCGCCATAAAACAGCATGCCAACCCAAGTCGCCGGGCGGCGGGTTTTATCTTCCAAGCGACGCAGATCGCGACGAGTGTGTTCGATTAATTTGTTGCGAAAACTCATGGCACTATTCCCGCTGATCCGCGACTACTCAATTCGGCTAGGCGCCGCACCAAAGAATGTTCAATTTCCGACAACGTCGCCCGCGCGGTATGTACTTCTGAATCGGCCTGGGCCATTTCCGCGGCGAGTCGTTCGCAGATGCTATCGCGGTCTTTGCCGAGAAAATAGCGCACCGTCGTCACAGTCAGTTGATTGTCGGCAAAACGCAGCACACCGCTGGGCAAGGCCAAATAATGCCAGACATCGGATTGATCGCAGAAACGGGCCAGCCCGTATCTCAGCAAAGCCACGCAGTGAATATGCCCCGCCAAAATCCCGAAACTGCCGTCGGCATCGGCGCCGATAAACTGGGTGACGGTATCGAAATGCTCGGCGCCACGACTATCCAACAAAGTTAACGTAAAACTGCTCATGCCGACATTGCGCCTTTCATATAGCAATCGGCTTCGCTGAGCTGGTCATATTGGCCGTCCATGAATGCTTCGCAGTCGGCAATAGTTTGCGCCAGCGGCACGCGCACGCCCGGCATGCCGGTATGGTCGGCAACGGTGTTAAACGGTTGAGTCAGATAGCGTTGCAAGCGGCGCGCCCGTTCGACGATACGGCGATCCTCTTGCGAGAGCTCTTCGATACCGAGCATAGCGATAATATCTTCTAATTCTCGATAGCGCGACAAATGCTCGCGGACCGCACGCGCCACCTGGTAGTGCCGGTCGCCCAGGATATGGTGATCCATGATCCGGCTGCTGGATCGCAACGGATCTATGGCCGGATATATTCCTTTGGCGGCCTGTTGCCGCGATAAGATGACCACGCTATCCAGATGCCCAAGGATGGTCGCCACTGCCGGATCAGACATGTCATCGGCCGGCACATACACAGCCTGCACCGAGGTGATGGAGCCGGATTTGGTGGAGACGATACGTTCTTCCAGCGACGCAACTTCGGTCAGTAGAGTCGGTTGATAGCCGACCGTGGCGGGCATCCGCCCCAGCAAACCGGAAATTTCGCTACCGGCCTGGACGAAGCGAAAAATATTGTCCATCAAAAACAACACTTCGGTATCCAGCGTGTCGCGCAAATATTCAGCATACGCCAAAGCGGTGTAACCGACATGAAAACGCACCCCGGGCGATTCGTCCATTTGCCCGTAGACCAGTAGTGCTTTAGGTAATACGCCGGCATCAGCCATTTCATGCCAGAGTTCGTGGCCTTCACGCATGCGTTCGCCAACGCCCGCATAAACCGATACACCTTGCATCGCCACGCTCACCGCGTGCATGAACTCCATCATCAAAACGGTCTTGCCGACACCAGCACCGCCAAACAAGCCGGTTTTACCGCCACGCACGAACGGGCAAAGCAGGTCGATGACTTTGATGCCGGTTTCCAAGATTTGCGAAGCCGGCAGCGTATCGGACAGCAAGGGCGGAGCGGAGAGAATATTGCGGAAATTAATGTTAGGTAAGGGCTGGCCTCCATCAAGCGGATCGCCGAACACATTGAGCATGCGCCCCAAACAACTGGGATCGACCGGCACATTTAAAGCGTCGCCACGATCAAACACCGGCATGCCGCGAAATAAGCCCGAAACCGAATGCAAAGCAATTGCCCGAATCAGCGTAGACTCCAGATGCTGAAACACGACCAGCACATAGCGACCGCCACCGTTCACAACATCAAGCGCCTGACCGATTGGCGGCAGATATTCGCAACGCACATCGACCACCGGCCCCTGCGCGGCCTCAATCCGGCCCACCTGCTTCATCTCATCTGTCATAGCAGCTTGCTCCGACGCATAATCCCCCCTAAAGCACTTGGAGTAGCATATTTTTAAAATTCTTGCGCCCCACAGCGAAAAAAGCTTGCTACGGAATCGTCAGTGCTTGGATAATCGCATTAGATATTTCGCATATTTGCACTATGTCGCAAGCACCGATTAGCGCCGGTACACGGGGTTAGTTCAGGAACTTTGGACTTTATCACATTGCCCTAACAACGGAGTGTTGAAAAATGCCGGCGTTCCAACAGAAGGCAAGAAATATTCCGTTTATCCTCAGCAGCGATTTTTACGGGAAAGAGGGGGAAACATGAAACCAAAGGCAACGCAGTTAAGCTTTTGCTCAAGGTGCGGGGATGAAATTCCGCCAGACGAATTGCAATTTCTGCCAAATGCTTCGCTATGCGCTTTTTGCTACAACACGCAGCTGGAATATCGGGATATCCATCACTCAGGCGTTAAAATATCCAAAACCGTCTTAACCTTAGTGCCGCAAACCCCAAAGACTCAAGACAGCAACGCCGCCTAACCGCTTCAATCCGGTAGCAAAACGCTGGTAGCCACCGGACTTAAACCCCTATCATCGCTAAACTTTATAAAAAGCATCCTGTAACGGTATACGGGTTGCCTACTGTTTTATGTTTTTATAACCTTCTTCACTTTCACGCATGATTTTTTGGCCTTCCTCAACCAGATTGCGGCCTTCGTCAATCTTTATCTGACCCTCACGTTGCATCACTTGTCCGCGTTCGACCATTTGCTTACCTTCCTGCCAACGGCTACCCAACTGCGCAATGCCCTGACTATCCCGCAACATTTGTTCACCGGACAGAATTTTGTCCGCCTGCTTGGTCGGGGCGGCTGGCTCGCTAGCACAACCGGCGACCAGTAAAGTTAACAGAAGAACGGAAGTATTCGGTCTGACTCTGCGCATAAATATGTCCTCTTATGATGCACTGGAAATGATGGAGAGAAATATTGCAAAACACCATGGTATCTGGCAATCATTTTTTCAAGTTGGTATGGCGTTTTGATCTAATTGCCGCGTGCGGCTTTAGCTGGCCACTGGGTCCATACCCCATAAACAATTAGTGCGAATACCAACCAGCTACTAACCAAAGGGCCCACCACGCCGTCGTAATAGGTGTTGACCAGAAACAGTGAATCCGCTTGCAAATTAACGTTGAACAAATCTCTGCTCACTTTAATCTGCCAGACCCACGCGGCGTGACAACCGATACATAGACCCAGGCTTTGCGGCACCCGACTTCTGAGAATTGCTAAAAACACACCAACCACAAATAAAGCCAGCAAGGCGCTGATTATCTGCGGATTCAACCAATTGGCAAAAGCTTCGGCGATTAATTTTAAACCACTGCCCGGCGTTAAATCGGCGTAAACCAGTTGCGACTTACTTTTCAAAAAATGTAGCGCCGCATAATAGATTGAGCTAATTGTCACGGCTGCCATCATTGACATTTTCCGGCCTAAAGCCCCCAGCAGCAGGCCGCGAAATAGCATTTCTTCGCCGACCGCAATCAGCATCGCAAAAAACAAACCCAATCCGATTTTTTCAGCTATTTTGCCCACCGTCCAATGCCGGGTATCGTCCCAGATATGAACATCCAGCCAATACAGCGTCAACAGCACCGGCAGCAAGGTCAATAAGCCCAAGGCCAGACCTTGGCGCATTTGTTTGAAAAATATCGCTTTGGGCGCAAATCCCAAATCCGCCCAACTGAATTGCAGATAGTTCTTTAACGGAAAAATACTCAGCAGCAACAGCACCAAGGTAATTTTGCTGATAACTTTTGCCAACGGCAAAATATCGCCGGCAAGCCACAGCAAACCGAAACCCAGCAGGCTCGCAGTCGTGGCGGCAATGACCAATATAAGCAACGGCAGCAACGCATAGACAATCCAGCGGATCAACGAAAATCTCCCCATAAGGTTTGCACAGCGGTCAATGCCGATAACACCGCAGTCTCGGTACGCAAGATCCGGGCACCCATCCGCACCGGAACGAATCCTGCCGCCTTGGCAGCTTGTCGTTCTTGCTCACTAAATCCGCCTTCCGGTCCGGAGAGCAAGGTAACACAGGGATTTTCCAGCTTTAGGTCCGCCAGGGATTGCTCGGCATAGGGATCGAGAAACACTCTTAAGCCTTGCTGGCTGGCAACCCAATCAGCTAAATTCGTTATCTCGCCAATTGGCGGACAATAAGTTCTTCCGGATTGTTCGGCCGCGTGCTGGACAATATGCTGCCAATGCTGCAAGCGTTGCTGTTTTTTATCGTCGTTGAATTTGATCACGCAACGCTCCGTTACCAGGGGCGTTAAGCGCGTGACACCCAGTTCAACGGCTTTTTGTACCGCCCAGTCCATCCGGTCGCCGCGAGAAATACCCAAACCCAGATTGATCGCCAACGATGATTCGACATTGCGCTCAACAAATTGCTCGATTTCTACCCGCACGGTCTTACGGCTGACCTCAGAGAAACGACCCAGATATTCTCCGCCGTGACCGTTAAACAGCACGATGTTTTGATCCTGCTTTAAGCGCAGCACACTGCGCACGTAATGGGCCGCATCGTCATCCAATTCGACACGTCCGCCCACATTGAGCGACTCAGCAACATATAAGCGCGACACTCGCATTAGTCCTGCACCGCCAGTTGGATGCCCTGCCAGGCCACGTCTGCCATCAGTTGTATCTCCTGCTCGTTGATCACATAAGGCGGCATAAAATAAATCACATTCCCCAAGGGCCGCAGCAACACGCCCCGACTCAAAGCATAGCGATAAACGGCCAAACCGCGTCGCTGCTGCCACGGGTAGGCCTCGCGTGTATGCTTATTTTTAACCAATTCGATAGCGACGATCATGCCGGTTTGCCGTACTTCGGCGACGTTGGGATGCTCCTTAAATCGCGCTACGGCTTTAGTCATTAGCCCAGCCAAATACCGATTGTTGGCAATCACATTTTGCTGCTCAAATATCCCCAGCGTCGCCAAGGCCGCCCGGCAGCCCAATGCGTTGCCGGTGTAGCTATGCGAGTGTAAAAAGGCAGTGAGATTCTGGTAGTCGTCGTAAAAAGCTTTATAGACCTGATTGCTGGTCAACACGGCGGACAAGGGTAAATAGCCGCCGGTCAGCCCTTTGGATAGGCAGATAAAATCCGGACTGATGGCCGCTTGTTCGCAGGCAAATAAGGCGCCGGTACGGCCAAAGCCCACGGCAATTTCGTCGGCGATCAAATGTACTTGGTATTTGTCGCACGCTTCACGTAGTAATTTTAGGTACACCGGATGATACATGCGCATACTGCCGGCGCATTGCACCAAAGGCTCGATAATTACCGCGCAAACTTCATCAGCGTGTCGCGCCAAGGCTTGCTCCATGGCCGCGAAACGGCGGATGGAATAGGCCTCCCAACTTTCGCCGTTTTCGCGATAGTAACAATCGGGGCCAGCTACCGTGATCACATCCATCAACAATGGCGCGTAGGTTTCCTTGTATAAAGCCACGTTGCCAACCGCCAATGCCCCCAGGGTTTCGCCGTGATAGCTGTTTTCCAGCGTGATGAATTTAGTTTTTTGAGTTTGTCCGAGATTGCGCCAATAATGAAAACTCATCTTTAACGCAATTTCGACCGCCGATGAACCGTTATCCGCGTAGAAGCACTTATCCAAACCCGGCGGCGTAATTTCCACCAACTTTTCCGCCAGTGTTAACGCCGCCTCATGGGTAAATCCGCCGAGGATGACATGCTCAAGCGTCTCAAGCTGATCACGAAGCGCTTGATTGATAATGGGATTGGCGTGACCGAATAGATTGACCCACCAGGAACTGATTGCGTCCAGATAGCGATTACCGTCGAAATCTTCCAGCCAGACGCCTTGGCCCGATTTAATCGGAATCAACGGCAACGCATCCGGCGCAGATGCCCGAGCATCGTGGTCTTTCATCTGACTACACGGGTGCCAGAGCACGGCAAGATCGCGCTGAGCGATAGTTTGATTATTCATAGCTTGCATAAAAAAGGGGCTTGCGCCCCTTTCCGGTTAGATTGATCTAAGCCTTAATAACGATAATGATCCGGTTTGTAAGGACCTTCCACCGGTACATTAATATACGCCGCCTGTTCTTTCGTCAATTCGGTCAGCTTGACGCCGATTTGCGCCAAATGCGAACGCGCGACTTTCTCATCAAGTTTCTTCGGCAATACGTAAACTTTGTTTTCATAGCTGGATGCGTTGGTCCAAAGCTCGATCTGCGCCAATACTTGGTTACAAAACGAGTTGGACATAACGAAGCTAGGATGGCCGGTGGCGCAGCCCAAATTCACCAGACGACCTTCTGCCAACACGATAATGCGCTTGCCGTCAGGGAAAATGACATGATCGACCTGCGGCTTGATGTTTTCCCAGGTGTAGTGGCGTAAGGACGCAATATCGATTTCCGAATCGAAATGGCCAATATTGCAGACGATAGCCTGATCACGCATCGCTTTCATGTGATCGTGAGTAATGACCCCGACGTTGCCCGTAGCCGTAACAAAGATGTTGGCAATAGGCGCCGCTTCGTCCATTGTTACTACACGATAACCTTCCATTGCTGCCTGCAATGCGCAGATTGGGTCGATTTCCGTAATCAGAACAGTGGCGCCCAAACCGCGTAGGGATTGCGCGCAACCTTTACCTACATCGCCATAACCGCAGACCACGGCAATTTTGCCGGCTACCATTACGTCGGTGGCACGTTTGATACCGTCGACCAAAGACTCGCGGCAACCGTAAAGGTTATCGAATTTGGATTTGGTGACCGAATCGTTAACGTTAAACGCCGGTACTTTCAGAGTGCCTTTCGCCACCATTTCGGTCAGACGCAACACACCAGTGGTGGTTTCTTCGGACAAGCCTTTCACATCCGCCATCAATTCGGGGAAGTTATTGTGCATCATGGTGGTCAGGTCCCCGCCATCGTCCAGAATCATATTCGGACGCCAACCGTCAGGGCCAAGAATGGTTTGTTCGATACACCATTCCGCTTCCGCCTCGGTCTCGCCTTTCCAGGCAAAAACAGGGATTCCGGCAGCAGCTATCGCAGCCGCTGCATGATCCTGAGTGGAGAAAATATTGCAGGAGGACCAGCGGACTTCCGCACCCAATGCCGTCAGGGTTTCTATCAATACCGCAGTTTGAATGGTCATATGCAAACAACCGGCGATACGCGCGCCCTTCAGTGGCTGTTGCGAGCCGAACTCGGCGCGCAAAGCCATCAAACCTGGCATTTCGGTTTCGGCGATATTAATTTCTTTACGACCCCATTCAGCTAGGGCTAAATCGGCAACTTTGTAATCGGCTTGGCTCATAATGTTTTCCTGATCCGGATTAAATGCCCGCAGCATCTTTCAATGCTTCGGCTTTGTCGGTTTTTTCCCAGCTGAAGCTGGCTTCGTTACGACCAAAATGGCCGTAAGAGGCAGTTGGACGATAAATCGGTTTTAATAAATCCAATTGGGCAATCAAGCCTTTCGGCCGCAAATCGAAGTGCTCGCGCACGATTTGCACCAAGCGTTCTTCTTCGATTTTGCCAGTACCGAAGGTTTCGATGCTGATGGAAGTAGGCTCAGCGACGCCGATCGCGTAGGAGACCTGAATTTCGCAACGCTCTGCCAAGCCGGCGGCAACGATATTTTTTGCCACATAGCGCCCCATATAGGCCGCGGATCTATCCACTTTTGACGGATCTTTACCGGAAAACGCGCCGCCACCATGGCGAGCCATGCCACCGTAGGTATCGACGATGATTTTACGGCCGGTCAAGCCGCAGTCGCCCACGGGACCGCCGATGATGAACTGGCCGGTAGGATTGATGAAATACTTAGTATCTTTGTGCAGCCACTCTTTCGGCAAGGTCGGCAGGATGATTTCATCCATTACCGCTTCTTCCAGTTGTTTGCCACCTATTTCCGGGGAATGCTGGGTAGATAGAACGACGGCATCAATGGCGACCGGCTTGTTGTTTTCGTAACGGAAAGTCACCTGGCTTTTTGCATCCGGACGCAGCCATGTCAGGGTTTTATTCTTCCGCACCAAGGCTTGTCTCTCAACCAAACGATGCGCGTAGGTAATAGGGGCCGGCATTAACACGTCGGTTTCGTTGCTGGCATATCCAAACATTAAACCTTGGTCGCCGGCACCTTGTTCGTGGTTTTCCGATTCATCAACACCCATCGCGATGTCGGCTGACTGTTTACCGATGGCGTTCAATACTGCGCAGCTATTACCGTCAAAGCCGATTTCGCCGTTGTCGTAACCAATCTCGCAAACTACTTTTCTGACCAACTCTTCGGTATCCACCCAAGCATTGGTGGTAATTTCGCCGGCCAAAACCACCATACCGGTCTTGACCAGTGTTTCGCAGGCTACCCTGGAACGAGGGTCTTGAGCCAGCAAGGCATCAACGACAGCATCTGAAATTTGGTCAGCAACTTTGTCCGGATGACCTTCCGAAACAGACTCTGAGGTAAAAAGGTAGTTTTTATTCACGGTTACACCCTCGCCAAAATTAAAACTTGCGCGTATAAAAAAAGGCCGCGCAAACGGCCTGTTATCTGTGGTGGGCCCTGTAGGACTTGAACCTACGACCTGCCGATTATGAGTCGGAAGCTCTAACCAACTGAGCTAAGGGCCCTTAATTATCTAGCTTAAGAACACTGAAAACGCCTTACTCGCCATCAAGAAAACATCTTAACTGCTCTGATCTGGAAGGATGCCTTAGTTTCCGCAGCGCTTTTGCTTCGATCTGACGAATCCGCTCACGGGTCACGTCAAACTGTTTGCCAACCTCTTCCAGTGTATGGTCGGTATTCATGTTGATACCGAAACGCATCCGGAGCACCTTGGCCTCTCTAGCTGTTAAGCCCGCCAATACATTTTGAGTGGACTCGCGAAGGCCGGCGATTGTAGCAGACTCTACCGGCGAAAGCATCTTGGAATCTTCAATAAAATCACCCAAATGCGAATCTTCGTCGTCACCAATCGGTGTTTCCATTGAAATCGGCTCTTTGGCAATCTTCAACACTTTGCGAATTTTGTCCTCGGGCATTTCCATACGCTCAGCCAATTCTTCCGGTGTAGCCTCGCGACCCAGCTCCTGCAAAATCTGTCTGGAGACGCGATTCAGCTTGTTAATGGTTTCGATCATGTGTACCGGAATACGAATAGTTCTGGCCTGATCAGCGATGGAACGGGTAATCGCCTGACGGATCCACCATGTTGCGTAGGTAGAAAATTTGTAACCGCGTCGATATTCAAATTTATCGACAGCCTTCATCAGACCAATATTGCCTTCCTGAATCAAATCCAGAAACTGCAAGCCGCGATTGGTGTATTTTTTGGCAATAGAAATAACCAAGCGCAAATTGGCTTCGATCATTTCCTTTTTAGCGCGCCTGGCTTTAGCTTCCCCTAAGGAGATGCTACGACAAATACTTTTCAGAACAGCAATGCTCAAACCGTAGCGAGACTCGATATCGGCCAATCGCTGTTGTGCCGCCCTAATATTCTCACGGTGACTACTGAAAACCTCAGAAAAATTAGGCCTTGCAGCGATAAATTGATCCAACCACTCAAGGTTAGCCTCATTCTCGGCAAACGCGTTGATAAAGTCTTTACGCGGCATTTTTGCTTTCTTGACGCAAACATCCAGTATTAAACGCTCTTCTTCGCGAATAGCTGAAATCAACTCTTCAGAAATGGATACCATTTTTTTCAAATACTGCGGCGTCCATTTAAACTCACAAAATATTTCGTCTATCGCATCAAACAGTTTTTCGGTTTTATCATGGCCGTAACCATGTTTTTTAACTGAGGTCGTCGCGGCTTTTAAAGCTTTTCTGAGCAACTCGACTTTTTGCTTAACCTCTTCGTAATCAACGGTTTTGCTCTCTTCTTCAGCATCCTCAGCAGGCTCTTCAATCTCGATACCGCTGACGTCAATATCCTCAACCTCAGTGAGATCGACAAAACCCAACACCAAATCGTTGAGTCGTACGCCGGAGTCTTCAACCTGAACGGAATCAAATGCTTCGATAAAAGTCTCGACAATAAACCCGGATCGGGCAATGGCCCCCACTACTTGGCGTTGCCCTTCCTCAATCCGTTTCGCAATTTTTAATTCTTCCTCGCGAGTCAATAACTCAACCGAACCCATTTCACGCATATATAAGCGCACGGGATCGGTGGTTCGGCCGAACTCGCTATCGACAGACGCCAAGGCTGCGACTTCAGCCACTTCCTCGTCGTCATCTGCAGTAACGACGGCATCTGAGGTTATCAGCGAGTCATCGTCATCCGGCGCCACCTCATAAACCTGAATCCCCATATCATTGATCATGCCGATAATATCGTCGATTTGCTCGGGATCGATAATATCGCTAGGCAAATGGTCGTTGACTTCCGCATAAGTCAAATAACCCTGCGCCTTGCCTTTTGCTATCAGTTGTTTCAGTTGGGATTGCTGTTGTTCTTGATTCATTCTTTACTCACAATACGTTTTCAGCACCAAGCGCCGCAGAACAGGAAATTATAACGGCAAAAATTAATGCGGTCACCTAGGCCTTATCCCTTAAAAGCTTCCGCAGCATCTCTTTTTCTTCAATCATTAAGCCTTCTCGACCCTCCTTTTCGATCAATCGGGTTAGCATAGCTTCCTTGGCCTGTTTACAAAGCTGTCGCAACGCACCGCAAAACTCGGACTCTTCCCCGCCCACCGGTACATCGAGATCTAAACTAGCTAAAGCTTTTACAGCTTTTTCCTGGGATGTTCCTCGGAAAGACTCCAACAAGATGGCGCTATTTTCTGGCTTTTCAAGGGCAATCCGTTGCAACACCTCTCTTAATAACTCCACTCCGGCAAAACTCAAATCATCGAGAATAACTCCCTCACGCTCAATCAAGCTTGCAAAATGCGGGTGTTGAAGCAACAACCCTAATACCTTGCGAGCCAAACTGATTCTTGGCGAGGGAATAACTTTTTTGCCGACATTAAATTTAGCCTTAAGTCTAGACTGATTTTCGACAACATCCACGGCAACTCTGGAGCCCGACAACTTCTGCAATCGGTCAAACATCATTTCCCTAAAAAACCCGGCAGGAACTTTTTCCAGCAAAGGCTTTGCTGTCGCTAGCAACTGAGACCGCCCCTCAACGGTTGTCAATTCCAATTGCCCGACAATATTCTCGAAAAAGTAATCAGACAAGACCTGCGCATTAGCAATTCGTTCCATAAATGCGGATGAATTTTCAGAACGCAACAGAGAATCCGGATCTTGACCCTGTGGCAATAGCATTATTTTGATTTGCCTGCCATCACGCAAACAAGGCAAAGCAGCATCGGCAGCCTTCCAGGCCGCCTGCCTGCCGGCATTGTCACCATCGAAACAGAACACCAATTCAGAGGTAAATCGGAACAATAAATCGATTTGCGCTTTGGAAGTTGCAGTACCCAGCGCAGCGACCGCATTGGAAATACCAAACTGAGCCAGGGCAATCACATCCATATAACCCTCTACCACCAGTATCCGACCAGGCTTGCTATTCTTTTCTAAAAGCTCACAAAGCCCATAAAGCTCCTTACTTTTAGAAAAAACCGCAGTCTCCGGCGAATTCAGGTATTTGGGCAAAGCATCATCCAATACTCGACCACCAAACCCCACCACTCGCTTCCGTTTATCCCTGATCGGAAACATCAATCTACCGCGAAAGCGGTCGTAAACCTTGCCATCATCCCTGACCACCAGCATACCAGCCTCGATCAAATCCGCTTGATCGAAACGCGCCAACAGGGCGTCCCACTTATTTGGCGCATACCCCAGAGAAAAATCCCGCGCCACCTCACCACTGACACCCCGGGCTTTCAAATAATCTACAGCGATCCTACCCTCGGCATTTCCGCGCAATTGCTCGGCGTAAAACCCAGCAACTCCCGCCAACACCTCGTAAATGTGCGACACAGTTTTTTTATCCGGCCGCCCAGATTCGCCATCGATCAACTCCCTAGGCACATCCACGCCGGCAAAGGCTGCCAAATCCTCGACCGCCTCAACAAAACCCAGATGGTTAAATTCCATCAAAAAGCCGATTGCATTACCGCTGGCTCCGCAACCGAAGCAATGATAGATCTGCCGACCGCGATTGACTGAAAAGCTGGGAGTTTTTTCGGTATGGAACGGGCAGCGCGCCGTAAAATTGCTGCCGGACTTTTTAAGAGGGACGCGCGAATCGATTAGATCGACAATATCGACCCGCACCAAAAGATCATCTATGAACTGACGAGGTATCCTGCCGGACATCTTACCGACAAGATATTAAGCGATAAAACAGGCCTTGATTCTCGCACTGACATTCGCCATGTCAGCTCTACCTTGCATTTGCGGCTTAAGCAAAGCCATCACACCACCCATGTCCTTTACCGATGTGGCGCCCACTTTAGCGATAGCGTCGGCGACCATGCCATCGATTTCAGCATCACTGAGCGGTTGTGGTAGAAAATCTTGAATAACCAGCACTTCAGCTTCCTCGATTTCGGCCAAATCGTTGCGACTAGCGTCTCGGAACTGCTTGATGGACTCGCGCCGCTGCTTCAGCATTTTATCGAGCACAAGGATGATTCGCTCATCACTTAGCTCGATACGCTCGTCGACTTCAACCTGCTTGATAGCAGCCAAAATCATACGGATTACACCCAGCCTGCCTTTTTCGCCGCCTTTCATCGCGGCTTTCATATCGTCCGTGATACGCTTTTTTAACGCATCCATTGTCTGCCTTAAATTTGTGGACGACCGCGACGCAGATTTTTCAGCGCATAGCGTTCACGAGCCAGCTTTTTCAAATGACGCTTAACTGCCGCAGCACCTTTGCGTTTACGCTCGGTGGTTGGCTTCTCATAAAACTCGCGGCGGCGCACTTCAGCCAATACACCGGCTTTTTCGCACGCACGTTTGAAGCGACGAATCGCGATGTCAAAATGTTCGTTCTCTTTAACTTTAACTGATGGCATTATCAATAATCCGATTTATGTTAGTATCTTTTGACGCTATCGGCGATAGCAAGCCCGCCGAAAACGGCCGATTATACTCATAAAATTCTTTTATTCAAAAACTAATGTACGTTTTAGGCATAGAAAGCTCTTGCGACGAAACGGCAGTCGCCGTGTACCATGCTAGCAAGGGCTTAATTGCCCACACCTTATACAGCCAAATTGCCACGCACGCCGAGTATGGCGGCGTCGTTCCTGAACTAGCCTCAAGAGACCATATCCGCAAACTGGTTCCGCTAATCAAAGCGCTATTGAAAGAAGCCGAATTAACAGCCAATGACATTGAAGGCATTGCTTATACCGCAGGCCCCGGCTTGATGGGGTCATTATTGGTTGGGGCCGCCACCGCCCAAAGCCTGGCCTGGACTTGGCAAATACCCGCTATCGCCGTGCACCATATGGAAGGACATTTATTGGCGCCGATGCTGGAAGATAATCCGCCCGCCTACCCTTTCGTCGCATTACTCATTTCAGGCGGCCATACCCTGCTTATTGAAGTCCACGCGATTGGCGAATACCGCTTACTCGGAGAATCGCTGGACGATGCCGCGGGCGAAGCTTTCGACAAAACTGCAAAGTTGTTAGGCCTGGACTATCCCGGCGGCCCCAAATTGGCTGAGTTAGCGCGCGATGGTCAAAATCGCTTCAAATTCCCCCGACCGATGACCGACAGACCAGGGTTGGAATTTAGTTTTAGCGGCCTGAAAACCTTCACAATGAACGCGCTGCATGCCACCGAGCAATCCGAGCAGGACAAAGCGGATATCGCTTTCGCATTTCAACAAGCCGTCGCGGAAACATTAAGCATCAAATGCAAACGGGCTTTACAACAGACGCAGTTGAAAACATTGATCGTAGCCGGCGGCGTGAGCGCCAACCACGAGATTCGGAAACAATTACAACAGATGGCCGCCAAGGAAGGGGCCGAAATACGCTTTCCCCGACCAGAATTTTGCACCGATAACGGGGCGATGATTGCCTATGCAGGATGCCAGCGCTTAATGGCGGGGCAAACCCAAAACCTGGAAATTTTCGCCCGGCCGCGCTGGCCGATGGGGCAGCTAATCAGCCTTTGATCAAGACTCTTGCCCAGCCAATAAGCGCTGAATATTGCTTTTATGCCGCCACAGCAAAATCAGAGAAATAGTGGTAAAGGTAGTGGTCAATTTGACATCGCCAACAATCAGCCAAACATACAGAGGCGTTAATGTTGCCGCCACCAAAGCAGCTAACGACGAAATTTTGCCTATTTTGTAAACAACAAACCAGGTGGCAGCCACCACCAAACCCAACAACCAAGCGACACCGAGTGTCACGCCCAGCGATGTTGCCACACCTTTGCCACCTTTAAATTCAAAAAAAATCGGATAAAGGTGCCCCAAAAAAGCGGCAAACACGACCAAGGAAAGAACCATACTATCGACCGCCAACGCCTTCGCCAACAACACCGGTAATAGCCCTTTCAAAGCGTCACCGAGCAAAGTAATCGCCGCAGCCTTTTTACCGCCGATACGCATAACATTGGTTGCCCCCGGATTACCGGAACCGTTTTCCCGAGGATCCGCCAAGCCCATCATCTTACAGACGATAATCGCACTAGACACCGAGCCAGTTAAGTAAGCCAAAGGCACCAACAACCAATCCATCATTTAATCAACCTCTCGTCAATACTTGTACAGCGGCGCTATTTACTCGATACTGCCGCCTCTTCAAGAAATATAATAACCGGAAAGCAACGATGGACATCATCTTTTTAGGCGGGCTTGAAATCGATACTGTGATAGGTATTTACGAATGGGAAAGGAAGATTAAACAAAAAATCATCCTGGACATTGAAATGGGCTTTGACATCCAAAAAGCCGCCGCCAGCGACGATATTGCCCACACACTGGACTATAAAGCCGTTTCGGATCGCGTTGTCAGCTTTGTCGAGCACAGCGAATTTTATTTAGTGGAAAAGCTGATAGAAGAAATTGCCGGCATTTTACGCAGCGAATTTGCGATTCCCTGGGTAAAAATCACCCTAAACAAGAAAGGCGCGATTAGCCGCGCTCGCGACGTCGGCATCATCATCGAACGCGGCGAAAGATAGTCATGCCTACCGGATATATCAGCATCGGCAGCAATATAGATAAGGAAATTCACATTCCAGCCAGCCTGCTCACGCTACGCGAATTGTTCGGAGAGCTGACCATTTCCAGTATCTTCGAAAGCGAGCCGGTTGGCTTTGTCGGCGACAGCTTTCATAACCTCGTCGTGCAATTCGAATCGGCATTATCCGCGAAAGAAGTCGCCAAATTGCTGAAGCAAATCGAACTGGACCACGGCCGTAGCAGGGAAAGTCAAAAATTCTCGGCCCGAACTCTGGATTTGGACTTGATTTTATACGGCGACCAAATCATCAGTGACGGTAGACTGCAAATTCCGCGCGATGAAATAGAACATTATGCCTTCGTACTGGAGCCTTTAGCGGAAATTGCGCCAAACGCCACTCACCCGATAAGCAAGCGTTGTTACAAAGATCTGTGGCACGATTTCGACAAACACGATTTACGCCAAACCAAACTCGAGAAATAACACCCTGTAAACTTCAGCGAAACAGTGTCCGTCCTCCATCTACCGTCAATACTTGACCGGTAATATAATCGGCGCTGCCAACCAAAAACCTTACTGCTTTGGCAATATCGTCTGCTTCGCCGCGACGCTGCAAGGCCACTTTTTTTAAGATTTCCACCCGCTCCGCTTCATCTACATCTTGCTCCGGCCATAAAATAGCGCCCGGAGCCACCGCGTTAACGCGGACCTCCGGCGCCATTTCCCTGGCCAATATCCGCGTCATTGCCACCAAACCGGCTTTAGCCATGCTGTAAACCGGAAAGCCCGGCAAACCTGTCTCGGCGTGAATATCGGCGATATTGACTACACAGCCGTGTTTAACTTTTAGTGACGACCACAACGCTTGTGTCAAAAAAAACGGCGCTTTCAGATTACTAGCCATGACCAAATCCCAGTCCTGTTCCGTGACTTGCCCAAAGGGTACGGATTGAAACAAGGACGCGTTATTCACCAAAACATCGACACCATCCCACTGAGCTACTGCATTTTCGGCCAACTTCTGGACGCCGCTGAACACCGATAAATCGCCGCTTAATACCCTTGCCGATTCGGCTCTCACGGCATTCAACTCGGCAGCTAAACGTAAAGCGTCTGCATCGGAGCGGTTGTAATGCAAAATCACATTACAACCCTCACCGTGCAGTAAGCGGGCACACGCCGCACCGATGCGTCTTGCCGCACCGGTTATCAGCACATTTTTGGGCATTTATTGCCCAGCGGCCGGCAAACTGGCGATCAATTTCTTTCTAATCAGATAGCAAGCTGCCAATGCGACGAATACGGGTAATTGGGTAAGCAAAAACTCAGGCACCGAATGCTGGGTTACCATACCCGCCAAAGGCACCACGATCAGCATTTTAGATAACCACCAAGTCAGCCAATACCCTATCAGACCGATCACAGACCAATTAATTAACGGGCCGCCATGATTTTTCGCCGCCATATAAAACCAAACCAAGGTCAAAATACCGCATAACTTAGCCAGAAATAACATCTTCTCCCCCATTTTATTGTTGTTAATATGCAAACCAAACCGTAACGCAATGTAAACCAATCCCGGCAGAAAGATCAAATCAATACCGTCAGACCATTTATAGCTTGCGCTTCAAACTTGCAGGCTTAAAACATATAATCGCAGCCATCCTAAAACAAGAACATGAGGAACACCCATGCACGCACGTCTTTTTGCCATCGTATTGCTGACTATCGGTTTCGGCAATTCTGCTTGGTCGCAATCCACACCCAGCCATGGCGGTCACGGCGGAACCAGCGGCGGCGCAGAGGGCAGCGGGTGCATCAACGCTAAAATTAGCCGCTACACGCCGGAACATTTAGCCACAGTCAAACCGGGTTCGGAGTTTTCATTTGCGGTTTCCGGCAGCAATGGGCCGGGCCACATTCATGTCAGCATTAAACAGCAACCTGTCGCGGTTCAAATTGAAGACAAGGACACGTTCTATTTGGTGAAAGGTAAACTGTCTGACGACCTTAAAAACACGGTCGTCAGAATCTCGGTGAAAGCCAAAGCAAAAGTCAGTAAATGCGATGCGGACGGCGGCTGGCTGCTAAAAATTGCCGAGTAATCTCAGGGCGTCGTATTGGGAGGATACATTCAATAAGCTCAATTAAAATCCCATTCAAACAAAGTCCACTTGTTGATATTGGTGTTTTCGTCCAAATCATTTTTTTTTACATCCATCTGCTCGTCGCCGTTGGTATCCAGCATGTAGTAAGCAGGGCCAACCTGGGGCTGAATTTTCACCATGTATAGCTTGCCGTTGCGGCGAAACTCCTGAATAGTATCTTTGCCTTTACGAATAATGGTAATGTCGGGCTCCATCTCTTCCCCTGACTGCACCGGAGCCGGTAAATCAGGCGGTTCCGGAACTGGCGCCAATTCGTTGGCATCAGGGCCTGCGGCAAAAGCAACGATCGGCAAAAACAACATCAAGCTAAAACCCAATAAACGAGACATCAAGATCCCTGCAAAAAATTTGAATGTGGGTAGTCATGATAATACAGATTCGGTAAAGCCGTATAAATCCATGGCTTGCCGGCTCCCTTCGACACACTAAAACCAGCAGGCATAAAAAAACCGGCACTTCCAAAATAAAGTGCCGGCTTCTTCAGGCAGGTACTAAGCCTGTTTACGTAAGTATTTCTCTACCCCGGTAGTTCTAGCCACGACCTCATTCTTGGACTGCAAGGCTTGCTTTGCCATGTAACGCGCCACACCCGACACGCCAGGCGCATCCTTTGCTAGTGCGTCCTGTTTGGACATGTATCTGGCTACACCAGTGAGTTCTTTCGAATCCTTATCCAGCAACTCATGCTTAGTGACATATCGGCTAACCGAGCTCACTTCGGCAACAGGTTTTTGCGCTAATATTTGCTTGGCTAAATACTTGCTGACACCAGTAGGCGGCGGCAACTGTCTGGTCAATATTGCCTGCTTGGCAAGGTAACGGGCAACACCGGTTAAAGGCTCTGCCTGGCTTTGCAATTGCAACTGTTTAGCCAGATATTTGGCAACACCGGTTGGCTTTGGCGCTTGTTGGGCAGACGCAGCCTGCCTAGCCAGGTAACGCTCTACAGCGGAACCCTCAAATGCCAATTCCTCGGCCAATTCTTGCTGAGCATTTTGTTCTTGATTCAATTGGGCCTCCGCTTTTTCCTGTTGAGCTAGTGCTTCCGCTGCAACATATCGGGCAATCAAAGCCGCAGCTGCCGCTTTTCTATCCGCGGCCGCCTGCTCCGCCAAAAATTTAGCAACGCCGGTCAAAGGTGCCTGCTCTTTTAATAAGCGCTCCTGTTGAGCGACATACTTAGCCACACCGGTTACTAGTGGCGCATCTTTCGCCAACAAAGCTTGCTTGGTGACGTATTTGCTCACACCAGTTGCGATTGGCGCGTCTTTTGCCAAGACATCTTGCTTCAACACATACTTGGCAACGCCGGTAACCAATGGCGTCGAACCGCTCTGCATATTTTGCCGAATGACGTATTTAGCAACATTGGTCACCGCATGGTCTTCGCGATCATTTTTGGTAATGTATTTAGAAACCCCAGTCACCGGCGCTTCTTTAGACAAAATCAACTGCTTGATCAGGTATTTGGCAACTCGAGTAACCGGATTTTCCGCTTGTTGAGTCAGATATTTATCGACACCCGTCGCAACCGGCTCGCTTTCGGTCACCTCTTCAACAAGCTCTTCTACTACTTCGGCAACTTCTTCAATTTCTTCTTCTACTGTTTCCTCGACAACCGGATCCACGACAGCCGCCTCTTCGACGGCTTGCCGAGCTTTTTCCAATTGCGCTTGCAAGGCTAGATATTTCGCCACCCCGGTCAACGGCTGACCGTTTTCGTCCAGCTCCGGCTTTGGCGGCTCAAGTTTTTGCAGATAACGGGCTACACCGGTCAATTGCGCGTCTTCGCTGTCGACACGAGAATAAGCTTCCGACCGACTATCACTACTGCTCGAATTGTCGAACAAAAAGCCGAATAAGCTATTCATCAAACTGTTTGTTGCCATTTGAGAATACTCCTGAATGTAATAATTGTTATGTGTCTAGACGACGAGTTCATCAAATTCACGGTATAGCCTAAAAATACTAGGAACCCGCCGCGCTGAATACTACTTTAGGCTGAAAACTGGCTGCCGGGTACTTGGCATCAACTTCTGACGTCGGCTCCTGCTTTGCTTCGGCGCAAGGCGCACTAGCATTACTGGTAGCGGCGACCGGAGAACTGGCCTTGGCGACTTCCGCAATAGCAGGATCTCTGTAGAGAACCTTAGGTTGAAAATCCGCGGCAGGATATTCCTGGGCACTGACGGCAGCCGATGCAGCAAACAGCAAGCCCGTTAAAAACTTCTTAATCAATTGCGTGTTTATCATGATTCCACCTTACTCTATTGATTAAAGACGGGCCTGCCGGCAACCTCGTCACCGACAGGCCTTTCAATTAGCGCCTATTAAAGCACAGCTTCCACATTAGCGACGACATTGTCCACGGTAAAGCCGAACTCTTTGAAGAGCTGACCTGCCGGGGCCGATTCGCCGAAACGGTCCAATCCTACGACTCTACCCGCGCTGCCGGCGTATTTCCACCAGCTGTCGGTTACTCCCGCTTCTACTACCACGCGCTGGGTCACGCTTGGCGGCAATACGCTGTCTTTGTAAGCTTGGTCTTGCGCTTCGAAGACGTTGGTAGACGGTAGTGACACCACGCGGATTTTTTTGCCTTTCGCAGCCAGTGCATCGGCCGCTTTCAATGCCAATTCCACTTCAGAGCCGGTGGCAATGATGATCGCGTCCGGCGTGCCATCGCTGTCTTTCAGGATGTAGCCCCCTTTGCTGATCGCGTCAATTTGTGCGGCGGTGCGAGGCACGTGCGGCAGGTTTTGACGGGAGAAGATCAGAGTGCTCGGTCCGTCTTGACGTTCGATAGCGGCTTTCCAGCAAACAGCCGACTCGACCGCGTCGCAAGGACGCCAGACGTGCATGTTGGGAATCATGCGCAGGGTGGCGGTTTGTTCGACCGGTTGGTGGGTCGGGCCGTCTTCGCCCAGACCGATGGAGTCGTGGGTGTAAACGAAGATGGTCGGGATTTTCATCAACGCGGCCATGCGCAGGGCGTTACGGGCGTATTCCGAGAACATCAGGAAGGTGGCGCCGTAGGGTTTGAAGCCACCGTGCAGGGTGATGCCGTTCATGATGGCGGACATACCGAATTCGCGCACGCCGTAGTAGGCGTAGTTGCCATCGAAGCCCGGTTGGTTGACGTCTTTGCAGCCGGACCACAGGGTCAGGTTGGAGCCCGCCAAGTCGGCAGAGCCGCCCAGCAGTTCGGGCAACAAGGGGCCAAAGCCGTTCAAGGTGTTTTGTGAGGCTTTGCGGCTGGCGATGGTTTCGCCTTTGGCATCCACCGCAGCGATAAACGCTTTGGATTTTTCAGCCCAATCGGCAGGCAGTTGGTTTTTGATCACGCGACGTTCGAATTCGGCCGCGAGTTCAGGGTGTGCGGCTTTGTAGGCAGCAAATTTGGCGTTCCAGGCGCTTTCCAGTTGGGCGCCTTTGGCATTGGCGTCCCAACCGGCTTTGATGTCGGCAGGAATGTCGAACGGCGCGTGCGGCCAGCCCAGTTGTTCGCGGGTCAGGGCGATTTCAGCTTCACCTAAGGCCGCACCGTGGCATTCTTCTTTGCCTTGTTTGTTCGGCGAGCCGAAACCGATGATGGTTTGGCAGCAGATGATGCTGGGCTTGTCGGTGACTTTTTTGGCTTCTTCAATCGCGGCTTTGATGGCGTCGGGGTTGTGGCCGTCGACTTTAGGAATGACGTGCCAGCCGTAGGCTTCGAAGCGTTTCGGGGTGTCGTCGAGGAACCAGCCGGCAACGTTGCCATGACCACGGACTTCGCCATCGATGGAGATGTTGTTGTCGTCGTAGAAGGCGATCAGTTTGCCCAGTTTCATGGAGCCGGCCAGGGAGCAGGCTTCGTGGGAGATACCTTCCATCAAGCAACCGTCACCCAGGAATACGTAGGTGTGGTGGTCGACGATGTCGTGACCGGGACGGTTGAATTGACCGGCCAGGGTACGTTCGGCCAAAGCAAAGCCTACCGCGTTGGTAATGCCTTGTCCCAAGGGACCTGTGGTGGTTTCCACACCTTCGGTGTAACCGTATTCAGGGTGTCCTGGGGTTTGGGAGTGCAGTTGGCGGAACTGTTTCAGTTCTTCGATCGGCAGGTTGTAGCCGGCCAAGTGCAGCAAGGAATAAATCAGCATGGAGCCGTGGCCGTTGGACAAAATGAAGCGGTCGCGGTTGGGCCATTTAGGGTTGCTGGGGTTGTGTTGCAGAAAATCATTCCACAATACTTCTGCGATGTCGGCCATCCCCATCGGGGCACCGGGGTGCCCGGAGTTGGCTTTCTGTACGGCGTCCATGCTAAGTGCGCGGATGGCGTTCGCTAAGTCTCGGCGCGAAGGCATGTTTAATTCTCCTTTGAATCTGGTAGTGCGAGCCGGCTCGTGATCGGCCGTACCCGGTAAAAACTGGGGGTTATAACGAACGAAAGGACGAGTGGCGCAAACCACCCGTCCTTATATTTCCTAACAAATAGGAATTGACAAAGCTGGTTTATGCAGCAGCAGCGTCAACCAGTTCGCGGATTTCGCGAGCAGCTGTTGCTGGGCATGGTGCGCCATAGATAGCAGCACCAACCACGATGATGTTAGCGCCAGCTTCAACGACTTGTTGAACAGTCGCTTGTTTAATACCGCCGGCAACAGAAATACGTACGCCCAAGCCCAAACGAGCAATGTCGTTCAAGTCGCCAAATGGGGTTTGGCCTGCCGCTTGTGCATCCAAACCGGTGTGAATACCGACGATTTGCGCGCCCAATTTAACAGACTCTCTCGCGCACTCGGCTTTGTCAGCCACGTTGATCAAGTCGATTTGGGTTTCGGCAGCGTGTTTTTTTGCTGCCTTGATAACGCCAGCGATAGTAGCCAAACCGGATACGCCCAACACGGTGCAGATGTCTGCGCCTGCAGCGTAGAAAGCGCCTGCTTCGTATTCGCCGGCGTCCATGGTTTTCAAGTCAACCAACAACAATTTGTCTGGGTAACGTTGTCTCAGTTCTTTGACCAGGTTGATACCGTTGTATTTAATGCAAGGAGTGCCGATTTCAAAAATATCGACATAAGGCGCTACTTTATCAGCCAATTCGACAGTTTGGTTGAAATCCAGTGAATCCAACGCCATTTGAATTAATGGTCTTGCCATATTTATGTGCTCCGATTGTTATAGTTACAGTTATTGTTTTAAGACCCACCCCCCAACCAAACACCATTTTCAGGTCTTTAAGTCGAGAGCGCCGCAAGCCTTTGTCGATGGGCATTTTTCGCGAGTGCGGCAACTCTAAATCAGAATAAGGCACCCTGTCAATTGAAGACCGACTATTTACCCGGCAAAAACCCCGTATTTAGTCGAGACCGATAAAAACTTAACCGCCCAGACCCGTCCAAGGCTTGAATAGCCCCGTCGCGTCAACCCCAAACATATCCAGAATTCGCCCCACCCCCTCATCAACCATTGCCCGCACGGAATCGGTCTTGTTGTAAAAAGCCGGCATTGGCGGATAGATAATCCCGCCCATTTCCGTGACGCTGGCCATATTGCGGATATGCGCCAAATTTAACGGGGTCTCGCGGGGCACCAGCACCGTTTTGCGGCGCTCTTTCAACGCCACGTCCGCCGCTCTGGAAATCAAGTTATCGCCAAACCCATGCGCTACCGCCGCCAGCGTCTTCATCGAACACGGCGCAATCACCACGCCTTCGGTCTTGAAAGAGCCGCTGGCAATACAGGAAGCAATATCGTTTATGCCATGCGTAACATCCGCCAGTTCATACAAAGCAGCCCGATCCATATCTAGTTCGTATTTCAGGTTAACCAAACCGGCGGACGATACCACCAGATGCGTTTCCCATTCGTCTTGCTCTCGCAATATTTGCAGCATCCTGACGCCGTAAATAGCCCCGGTTGCGCCGGTCATGCCGATGACCAGTCGTTTTTTATTGCTCATAATGCCCTTGTCTACGCTAAAAGCCTGGCCATCTCATCGGTCGCGGATACTAACGCATCGATCATTTCGTCGCCCCGCGCAATGTGGCCGGCATTTGGCAGCACTACGTAACGAGATTGCGGCAACGCTTGATGCAGGCGCCAACCGGCTTCTATAGGACAGGTCAAATCGTTTCTGCCGTGAATGATGATAGTTGGTATCGACTGTAACGCCGCACAGTTTTCCAGGATTTGATTTTCGCGGATGAAATAATCATGGATGGCATAAGACAATTCCATTTTTACTTGCCGTAGCATTTGCTCGCTAACCGACTCCATACTTTCCAGATAGTCATTGCCCAGCGCCACTTGCCCGCTCCAGGCTTGCCATTGTTGAGCAGCACGTTTAGCTACATCCTGATCGGCACCAAAAATCGCCTCCACCAATCGCTCCAGGACATTGGCATCCGGCAAATTGGGCAAAGCATCCAGCAAGATCTGCCAGCGTTCGGGGTAGATTTTATTGACGCCGTTACCCAGAAACCACTCCATATCGGCCTGCCGCGCTAAAAACACGCCGCGCAAGATCATAGCCAACACCTGTGTCGGATGCTGCTGAGCATAAAGCAAAGCCAACGTACCACCCCAGGAACCGCCGAATAACAACCAACTATCAATCCGTAATTGCGTGCGGATACGCTCCATATCGGCCAGCAAATCCTGAGTGGTATTGCCTTGCAATTCACCAAACGGCTCGGATAATCCGCAGCCACGCTGGTCCATCAGGATAATGTGGTAGCGCTCGGGATCGAAAAACCGCCGATGATCCGGCTTGGTGCCGGAACACGGCCCGCCATGCAAAAAAATCGCCGGAATACCGGCCGGATTGCCGGATTGCTCGACATAGACGCGATGCTCGCTATCGGTTTCCAGAAAAAAGGTATGAAACGGCGAAATATCCGGATAGAGGGTTTTCATTGTTTTTCATCCATAAAAAAAGGGAAGGCTGTGACACCTTCCCTTTTGCATGCTAACTAAGTGTTAACTTAGAATTTGAAACCTAAGTAACCGCCAGCACTGAAACCGTCGGTAGGTGTACCGTCCAATTTGCTTGTGGAGTAGTGGTAACGCACGTCGGAACCCAATACGATGCCTCTGAAGATGTCATATTCTGCGCCAGCACCGAAGTTCATACCAGCATTCAACACGGAAACCGCGTTGGAAGGCACGCCCAGAATGTTGATATCCAGACCGACAGGAATCAACCAAGGACGGAATTTGCTGCCATGCATGAATTTGATTTTTGGAGAAGCATTGATTCTCAAGCGAGCATCGGTTGCTTGAGTGTCATCAGTAATCGCCGTTGCATTGAGAGATGGTACATAGTAACCACTCGACACAGTGTTTGCACCAGTACCGTACTGAGCATATTCAATACCCAACTCAATAGCGAAAGAGGTGTCATCCACCAATCCGAACAAATCGTTGTTCACGTTAAAATCAAACGCACCACCGAAGTAAAAACCTTCGTTGTTTTGGTTGTTGGATAAGAATGCGCCATTATGCGTTGGAAAAACAGTGCTTCCTCTGGCGTGATCCAAAGCTTGCCAACCGCCACGAACCGCTACCAAGTTATCTTTTGCAGACGCTTGAGCAGGTGTTGATTTAACAGACGCCATCCATTGATCCAACTCTTGAACTTTTGCATTCGCAGCAGTGGAGCTGGCAGATGAAGATTTAACACGGCTCAATTCAGCTTGCATGGCTTGCATTTGCTCGGCCATTTGTTGCATTTGCGCTTCCAGAGCTTCGGTTTTTCTGGCGGCAGCGTCAGCGACGCGCTCGGCACTGGAACCGGCAGCTTGGGCTTGTGGGGCAATGAATGCTCCAGCCATTGTTAAAGACGCTGCGGCAACACCCAGCGCTAATTTGCTTTTAGTAAAACTCATTGTTGTTCCCCCCAAGGGTAATTATTGTTAAGACTGAATAGCTTTAAAGCAACACAGGATTTCTTCACGTGGGCAATAATAGCAGCAAAACACTAGCCTTACAAGTTTTAAGTCTATTTTTTTTACTCAAAAAATTTGTTTTATATCAATAAGATACAAATACTTTGTAAACTATAATCCATATTTGTCAAAAATTAACAACAGCCATTTGCTTTTTCACACACCCATGGACAATCGGCAAACCCTATCAAAATAAGCCGCCTTCGTGTTACCTTAAAAAAGCCTTCTTACACCCGTTTTCCTCGGCATTTGCATGACCACACACCTGGATATTCTGATCATCGGCGGCGGTATCAGCGGCCTATTAGCCGCTCGCGAACTGCGCCTGGCCGGCCGCGACGTCACCATCCTCGACAAATCCAAACCGGGCCAGGAATCCTCATGGGCCGGCGGCGGCATTTTGCTGCCGATTTATCCCTGGCGCCAAGCCGCAGCGATCTCTGATTTAGCGGTCAACAGCTTAAAAAAATACCCGGCCTTAAGCCGGGACCTGCTCGCCGCGACCGGTATCGACCCTGAATGGTATGACTGCGGCATGCTGATCTGCAAAAATCCGGACTACGCACAAGCCATAGAATGGTGCGAGCATTACCACATCGACTACCAGCCGGCCGCAACGGCCTTGACCGAGCCGTTTACCAGCGATCTCGACCAACCGCTATGGCTGCCGGGAATTGCCCAGGCCCGCAATCCCAGATTATTAAAATCGCTCCACGCTTACTTAATACAAGCCGGCGTGAAATTTCTCGATAGCACCGAAATTCGCAAGATCGACATCGCCAACCACCGAGTTGAACGCATTGACACCAACAACGGGACCTACTCCGCTCAACACCTGATCGTCAGCACCGGCGCCTGGACCACCGATTTAATGCAGGAGTTATTGCCGGATTGGCCGGTAGACCTGCAAATCAAGCCGGTCAGAGGGCAGATGCTACTGTTCGACGCCACCCCCAGCACCTTGCCTTATATGGTGCTGGACGGCGATCAATATTTGATCCCGCGCCGCGACGGCAAAATCCTGGCGGGCAGCACCGTGGAGCTAGCCGGCTTTCACAAAGTCACCACAGAAGACGCCAAGCAACAGCTTTACCAATTCGCCACCGAATTACTGCCGACCTTGAAAAACTATCCCGTTTGCCATCATTGGGCCGGCCTGCGCCCAGGCAGCCCGCAAGGCATACCGACGGTTGGACAACATCCCAAAATTGACAATCTCAGCATCAATGCCGGCCATTTTAGAAATGGCTTGGTGATGGGACCGGCTTCCGCAAAGCTGTTGGCGGACCTGATTTTGCAGCGCCCCACCGAAATAGACCCGACCCCGTATTCGCTAACTCGAGCAACCGCGCCATGAATTTTTATCCTTTGTTACGCCCTTTACTGTTCTCCCTGGACCCGGAAACCGCGCATCATGTCACGCTGGATTTGTTAAAACTGGCCCAGCGCAGCGGCTTGTCGGTTTTGAGCAAACCCAAAGTCAGCGACAAGCCGGTCGAAGTGATGGGCTTGAATTTCAAAAACCCGCTTGGCTTGGCTGCCGGCCTGGATAAAAACGGCGATTACATTGATGCGTTGGCCGAGTTGGGTTTTGGCTTTATCGAAATCGGCACCGTCACCCCGCGCCCGCAACCCGGCAACCCCAAACCGCGCCTGTTCCGCCTGCCGGAACACCAGGCCATCATCAACCGGATGGGTTTTAATAACCAGGGTATCGATCATTTGCTGGAACAAGTCGGTAAATGCCAATATCGCGGCATTTTGGGCATCAATATTGGCAAGAACGCCGATACGCCATTGGAAAACGCGACTGAAGATTATTTGATCGGTCTCAGGAAAAGTTACGCGGCAGCGAGCTATATCACCATCAACATTTCCTCGCCCAACACCAAGAATTTACGCCAACTGCAGCAAGGGGACGAGATCAAGCAACTACTCAGCGCATTGAAGGAAGAACAACTGAAGTTGCAAGCGGCACAGGGCAAGTACACGCCCATCGCGGTAAAAATCGCGCCGGATTTAACGGATGAAGAAATCCGCCACATCGCGGGGTTGTTGTTGGAATTTGGCATCGACGGGGTGATTGCCACCAACACCACCATCGCCCGCGATAAAATCCAGGGCCATATCCACGCCAACGAAGCCGGCGGCTTGAGCGGCGCGCCGGTTAAAGACAGTTCGACTCGGGTGGTGAAAGACTTGGCAGCAGAATTGAACGGCAAACTACCGATTATCGCGGCCGGCGGCATATTAAGCGGCACAGACGCCCAGGAAAAACTCGCGGCCGGCGCCAGTCTGGTGCAGATTTATAGCGGCTTGATCTATAAAGGCCCGGCGTTGATCGAAGAGATACTGAGCACTATCTGATAAGCCAAAGGGTACGCGCTGCGTACCCTACTAAGCTACGTTGCTTCAGACTTAATTTCTAATCTTGTACCCGGTTTTAAATACCCACCAGACAAAAATCAAACAGACGGTCAGAAAGCCAAACGTCATGCCTATGCTCATCGCGACATCCACGTCGGCCATGCCGTAAAAGCTCCAGCGAAAGCCGCTGATCAAATACACCACCGGATTAAACAAGGTGACTTTCTGCCACAAGGGCGGCAGCATATTGATCGAATAGAACGCGCCGCCCAGGAAAGTCAGCGGCGTCACAACTAGCATTGGCACCACTTGCAGCTTCTGAAAACTGTCGGCCCACAGGCCGATGATGAAGCCGAACAGGCTGAAGGTCACTGCCGTCAGCAGCAAAAAGCCGATCATCCACAGCGGATGAGCTATCTCGTAGGGCACGAATAGGCGGGCGGTGCTTAGAATTAGCAGGCCCAACATCACCGACTTGGTCGCGGCCGCCCCCACATAACCGATTAGCACTTCGACCCAGGAAACCGGTGCCGATAGTAGTTCGTAAATCGTGCCGGCCCACTTGGGCATATAGATGCCGAACGAGGCGTTGGAGATGCTTTCGTTGAGCAGATTCAGCATCACCAGGCCGGGGATGATGAAGGCACCGTAACTGACGCTGTCGATGTCGCCCATCCGCGAGCCGATGGCCTTGCCGAAGACGATGAAGTACAGCGAGGTGGTCAACACTGGCGCGGCGATGCTTTGCGCCAGCGTGCGAAAGGTGCGGGCCATTTCGAAGCGGTAAATGGCGCGAATGCCGTAGATGTTCATGATTGCGTTCCTTGGGATTGTTGGACCAGGCTGACGAAAATGTCTTCCAGCGAGCTTTCGCTGGAGCTCAGGTCTTTGAAATCGATACCGTGTTCGCTTAGCCGGCGCAACAGCTCGGCAATACCGGTCTCTTCTTCCTGGGTGTCGAAGCTGTAGACTAAGCGTTCGCCATCTGCTGTCAGCGCTAACGACCAAGCGTCAAGTTCGGACGGAATCTCGGACATGGGCTGGCGTAAAGTCAGCGTCAGCTGCTTCTTGCCGAGCTTGCGCATCAGCACGGCTTTGTCTTCGACGATGATCAATTCGCCTTTATTGATGACGCCGATGCGGTCCGCCATGTCTTCGGCTTCTTCGATGTAATGGGTCGTTAAAATGATGGTGGTGCCGTTGGCGCGCAGCTCGCGGACCATGCGCCACATGTCGTGCCGCAATTCCACGTCCACGCCAGCGCTCGGCTCGTCCAGAAACAATATCGTCGGCTCATGCGACAAAGCCTTGGCGATCAGCACCCGGCGTTTCATACCACCGGACAACGACATGATTTTCGCGTCGCGCTTGTCCCACAACGATAAATCGCGCAGCACTTTTTCTATATAAGCAGGGTTGGGCGGCTTGCCGAACAGGCCACGACTGAAACTGACCGTGGCCCACACCGACTCGAAGGCGTCGGTATGCAATTCCTGCGGCACCAAGCCGATGGCGGCGCGCACGGCGCGATAGTCTCGGACGGTGTCGTGGCCGTCGGCGATGATGGTGCCAGCACTGGCGTTGACAATGCCGCAGATGACGCCGATCAACGTGGTTTTGCCGGCGCCATTGGCGCCGAGCAAAGCAAATATCTCACCGCGCTTTATGTCCAGGTTGATGTTTTTCAATGCCTGGAAACCACCGGCGTAGGTCTTGCTGACCCCTCGTATGGAAATAATAGGGTCGTTATTCATGGACAATACGCGGTTAAGGGTTGCCGATAAAATTTCGTCATGTGGTTTCCTGTATGCAAAATGATATGACTTTCGTTGATTTTGCTATTGCTTGTCGCGGCTAGCGATCGATTCATTGTCGATCCCACTCACCAATGAATCAACTGTCCAGCCGCCACCAAAAGCCCGGTACAACGACACCATCGCCACGCCGACCGCCGTTTCGGCTTTGGCGCGTTCGTCGCTGACAGCCAGCTTGCTGCGTTGGGCATCCAAAACAGCCAAATAATTCCCTGCGCCGCGACTATACAAGGTATCGACAAGCCGGTAGGCTTTTTCCGCCGAGGCTTCCGCTTCGGTCAGTTTTCCTAAGCTATCGTTCGCGGAACGGTGCGCGACGAAGGCATTTTCGACGTCTTCCAAAGCCAGCAAAAAAGTCTTCTCATAATTAGCCGCAACTTGCTCCAGCCGCGCATCGGCGGCGGTAATCTGGGCGCGGATGCGTCCCGCATTGAAGATGGGTGCGGAAAGGCCGGAACCCAGCGCATAAACGCTATCGGCCAGGCTCGGAAAACCGCCGACCGCAATCGCGCCTAGACCGCCACTCGCCGACAAAACTATCTTGGGATAAAGATCGGCCCGCGCCGAACCCAGGCTGGCCGCCGCCGCGCTGACTTCAGTTTGCGCCAAACGCAGATCCGGCCGTTGCGCGAGCAAATCGGCCGGTAGCAGGTTGGGGATGGCCGGTGCTTGCTTCGGCAAAGGGCTAACAACGGCCAAGCGGTTTCCGAGGCTTTCCGGCGGCTCACCCAATAACACGCCCAAACGATGGATCAAGTTTTGCTCGGCATTGGTCAGTTGCGGTAGCGTCGCTTCGGTGCCCTGCAACAGCGTTTGCTGACGGGCAAGGTCCGGCTCGTTAGCCAGCCCGGCTTTAAGGAATACCTGTAAAGTCCGTAAGCGTTCGCGTTGCAAGGCGATATTGTTTTGCAGAATGCCGATGCGTTGCTGCACGCCGCGCAGCTCCAGATAATTGGTCGCCACCTGGGCCAGCAAACCGACTTGCGCCGCATGCAAGCCTTCCTGGCTGCCTTGGGCTTGCGCGGCGGCGGCTTCTGCTTCCAAATGCCGGCCGCCGAACACGTCGATTTCCCAGCGCGCCGCCAGTCCGCCGCTGACGGCATCGGCGGTCGGCGTAATCAATTTGATGCCTTGCCCGCTCGGTACGCCGACGATGCGGTCGATGCGTTTTTCCCTGCCGCCGGACAGCGAGAAATCTAGACTGGGGTACAGCGCCGCTTCGGCGACGATCACCATCGAATTAGCTTCACGGACGCGGGCGGTGGCGATTTTCAGATCGTGGTTGGCGGCCAAGGCCTTGTCTATCAACTCATTCAGCAAGGGATCGTTGAAACCTTGCCACCAAGTTTTCAGATCTGCCGTTTTAGTGGTTTGGGTGTTGGGCGCGTGTTGCCAGGTTGCCGGGCTATTGAGCGCCACTTGGTCGCCGACACGGGTTGGCGTACAGGCGATTAGACCAGCCAGGGACAGTAGGATTAGCGGTGTTAAATATTGGTAATTCATTGTAAAACTCCGTGGGCGCCGCGTAGGGTACGCACCGCGTACCTTCTGGGCTTTAACATTTGCAGAGACTTTAAAAAGGTACGCATTGCGTACCCTACCGCTATTCTTCGCCCCTCTTTGAAAAAGAGGGGCTGGGGGAGATTTTTTTAATAAATCCCCCTCGATCCCCCTTTTTCAAAGGGGGAAGAATTGTTGGCTTGATGAAAAGCCATTAGGTGAGGGCTTTATGACCTTCGTTCGCACTCTCCACCCTGAACCACGCCGCATACAACGCCGGTAGGAAGAACACCGTCAACACAGTCGCCACCGTCAATCCACCCATGATGGCGATGGCCTGCGGGCCGAAGAAGTCGTTGCGCGACAGCGGTATCATCGCCAGGATCGCCGCAGCGGCGGTCAGCATGATCGGTCGGAACCGCCGCACCGTCGATTCGACGATGGCCGACCAGGTGTCGAGTCCCGATTGTTCGTCCTGATCGATCTGATCCACCAGAATCACCGAGTTGCGCATGATCATGCCGGCCAGCGCCAGGATGCCGAGCAGCGCGACGAAGCCGAACGGCGCCCGGAACAACAGCAAGGCGAAGGCCGCGCCGATCACGCCCAGCGGCGCGGTGCTGAACACCATGAACGTCCTGGACAGGTTCTGCAATTGCATCATCAACAAGATCAGCGTGACGATCAACACCAGCGGAATCCAGATCAGAATCGACTTTTGCGCGTTTACCGCGTCTTCCTTGGAACCGCCGGTTTCGATGAAATAACCGGCCGGCAGGCTGTCCTGTATCGGTTTAAGTTTCGGGACGATTTCCGCCGCCACGTCCGGTGCCATCTTGCCGTCGGCCACGTCGGCCCGTACCGAAATGGTCGGGAAACGGTTGCGCCGCCAACGCACGCCGTCCTCGAACACGGTCTCGAACTTGACGAACTGCGACAGCGCTACCGACTTGCCATTGGCCGTGCGCACCGCGACGTCCGGCAATTGGTCGGCGGCGGTGCGCAATTCGGGGCTGGCCCGCCAGACGATGTCTATCAATTTATCCTGTTCGCGCAATTGCCCGACCGGGATGCCGGCGTAATGCGCCTGCAAGGCTTGCGACAGACTGGCCGTCGACACGCCCAGGGCGCGGGCCTTGTCCTGATCCAACATCAGCCGGAACGACGGCATGCGGTCATGCCAGTCGTCGTTGACATCCACGGTGCCGGGATGGTTACGCACGACCTCTGCTACCCGCTCGGCAATGCCGCGCACGATGTTGGGGTTTTCGCCGAGCACCCTGAATGCCAACGGATAATCCATCGGCGGCCCGACATTGAGCCGTTTGACCCGGCCCCTGACATTCGGGAAATCCGTCTCCAGAATCTGCCGGACGCGCTGCATCACCCGTTCGCGCGCCTTGTTATCCTTGGTCATCACCACCAATTCGGCCAGATTGGTATTCGCCAATTGCTGCACGATCAACATGAAAAACCTCGGCGTGCCGCTGCCGATATAGCTGGCGACGTGTTCCACGTCCTCGTCCTTGGCTAACAGCGCTTCCATGCGTTTGGCGGCGGCTTCGGTTTGCTCGAAGGCACTGCCTTCCGGCAGCCACAGGTTGACGATGACTTCCGGCCGGTTAGATAGCGGGAAGAACTGTTCGGGAACGTGGGTTAAGGCCACGACGCCGAGGCAGAACAAAGCCAGCGTGGCGATAATGACTTTCTTACGGTGCGCCACGCAGGCATCCACCCAACGCCGCAGCCGGTTGTAGAACGGCGTGTCGAACAAGTCGTGGATCGGGCCGTCGGCGTTGGCATGCACCCTGAGGATCAAGAATCCCAAATACGGGGTGAACACCACCGCGCCTATCCACGACAGGATCAGCGAAATGCCGACCACCTGAAAGATCGCCACGGTATATTCGCCGGCCGAGGATTGCGCCAGACCCACCGGCAGGAATCCGGCGATGGTGATCAAGGTGCCGGTCAGCATCGGAAAGGCGGTGGCAGTATACGCATAGGTCGCGGCGCGCATCTGGTCCCAGCCTTCTTCCAGCTTGCGGGCCATCATCTCGACGGCAATCATCGCATCGTCCACTAGCAGGCCCAGCGCCAAAATCAACGCGCCCAATGAAATCCTTTGCAGATCGATGCCGCACAGCAGCATGACCAGCAAGGTGGCCGCCAGCACCAGCGGCACGGTTAGCGCTACCACTGAGCCGGTGCGCCAGCCCAGACTCAAGAAGCTGACTACCAACACGGTGGCCAAGGCTTCGAAGAAGGTTTGGCCGAATTCCGCCATCTGGTTTTTCACCACATGCGCTTGATTGGCGACTGGCTCCACGTCCATGCCCAACGGCAATTCGTTTTTGATGCCGGCCAGCGTGTCCTCCAAGTTTTTTCCCAGGGCGATCACGTTGCCTTTCTTGTTCATCGTCACGCCGAGGCCGAGGGCCGGTTTGCCGTTGAAACGCATCGTGAATTCGGCGGGATCGATATAGTCGCGATTCACCTGGGCGAAATCCTTGACCTTGAAGGTGCGATTAGCGATGCGCACCGCCATATTGGCGACGCTCTCTTCCGAGTCGAACGAGCCCGTCAGGCGTATCGGCAGATTGCGTTGCGCGGAAAACACCGTGCCGGCCGGCGCCATGACGTTTTGTGCCTGCAAGGCCTGGGCAACCGCCGCCGTATCCAGGCCCAATTCGGCCAGCTTTTTATCGGAAAACTCAACGAAAATCTTTTCGTCCTGCACGCCGATCAGATCGACCTTCTCGACATCCTTGCCCCGCAACAACTGTTGGCGGACCGAATCGGCTGCCAGTTTCAGGTCGGCATAACTAAAGCCCTCGCCGGAAAAGGCGTAGATCAGGCTGTAGGTATCGCCGAATTCGTCGTTGAAAAACGGCCCGATGCTGCCGGGTGGCAAGGTCATGCGAATATCGTCGACCTTCTTGCGCACCTGATACCAAAGCTCAGGGATCTCGCTGGGTGGTATATCCTCGCGCGGGGTGACGAAAATCACCGATTCGCCGGGTTTGGAGTAACTGCGCAAATAATCCAGGTTGGGCAGCTCCTGGATTTTCTTTTCCAGCCGATCGGTCAATTGTTGCTCGACTTCCAGCGCGGTGGCGCCGGGATAGAGGGTCTTGACCACCATGATCCGGAAGGTGAACGGTGGATCTTCTTGCTGACCTAGCATGTGATACGCGAACACCCCACCGAGCACCACCAAAGCCAGCATAAAGCCGGTGAAGGAGCGATGGTTAAGCACCCACTCACTAAGGTTGAATGCTTTCATAGTTGCCCCTCTTTTGCAGCATGCTTAGCCGATGCATTTTCTTGCGGCAAGCGCACGGCCTGACCTTCTGCCAGACGTTGGACGCCGGCGCTGACCAGTAATTGGCCTGCGGTTACTCCCTCGACGGCAATGCGTTCGCCGGTCTGCGTTTCGCCAAGCTTAACTGGCACGGATTTGACGGTAGCCGCCTGCTCGTCGATCAGCCAGACTAAAGGATGATCGGGCTGGTTTTGCGGGGTATAGACGGCGGAAAGTGGGATGGCGATGCCGGAGGCGGTGTTTGCATCGATATGCACCGTTGCCGTCATGCCCAATTGCGCGGCGTCCAGGCCTTCCAGCAAGCTGGCCTTGACGCGATAGGTGCGGCTGGCCGGGTCGGCGGCCGAGGCGATCTCGCGGATTCTGGCCTTGAGCAGTCGATTGTCGTCGGACCACAAAGACGTATTAACTTCTTGTTGAAGCTGGATTTCTCGTAGCCGGTGTTCGGGCAGGTCGAAGTGGATTTCCTTTTCGTCGAGCTGGGCCAGCGTCACCACGGCCTGACCCGCCGCCAACACCTGTCCGGCCTCGACAGCCAAGGCCGTGACCACGCCGTCGCGGTCGGCATGCAATTCGGTATAGCTCAGCTGGTTGTTCGCCTCGGCCAATTGCGCTGCCAGCGCCGCCGCCCGCTCCCGCGCCGTGGTATAAGCGGTTTCGTGACGCTCGAACTCCGGCGGACTGATGACTTGCTGGTTCAGTAATTCGCGGTATCTCACCAGATCGTCGCGCAGAAAATTACTGTCGGCCAGGGAGGAAGCCAGCTGAGCCTTAAGGCCCTGCACGGCCAGGCGGTAATCGTTGCCGTCCAGTATCGCCAGCAGTTGGCCTTTACGCACGGAGTCGCCGACGTCCACTTTGCGCTCCAGCAGTTTACCGGCCACTCGGAAGGATAAGGGCGTCTCGAATCTGGCCCGGACTTCCCCGGCAAAACTTCTGGCGCCGGCGACGGCGTTTTGCTCGATGCGAAACACCTTCACCGGGCGGACAACGGATTGTGTGGGTTTGTCCTGGTCGCTGCAGCCGGCGTTCATCATAAGCGGCAACAGCCCAGCCAGCAGCCAGCCTTTGTTGGTGAATTGGAATTGCAGCCGGTCAGGGGCAATCGGTGTAAACGGCGTATTTGGTTTCGGCATGTGGCTGCCTCCTTCGGTAAAAGGTTGAGTGATATTCGAAATAATCATTCGCTGCTGTTATTGATCAGGATCTCGGCGGCCAACTTGGCATCGACGGCTGCAGGGGAATTACGCTGCAATGGTTCGGCAAAGCAATGGCCATCAATTAGCCTCTCGCCCGAAAATCAATAATGTCGATGACGCCGAGGCATAGAGCTGGTCTTCTGCATCAATCAAACGGGCTTCGGCAAAAGCGACTCGCCTCCCTAACGACAAAACCCTGCCTTCCGCTCTTACCAAGCCCGTGTGCTTGGTCATGGCCTGATGATAGGCAATTTTCAATTCCAAGGTGGTATAGGCCTGCTTTCCGGTTAATCTGGAATGAACGGCACAGCCGCAAGCGGAATCCAGCAAAGTGGCCGCATAGCCGCCGTGAACGGTGCCCAGGGGGTTATAGGCATGTTCGCCAGGTTTGCCGGCAAACACGGCTTTGCCTAGATCGACTTCCACCAGCTCGAAATCCAGCGACATCAACATTCCCGGCTTACGCTCAGAGGCCATCAGGGCACGCAACTGGTTTAAGCCATTGAGCCCGGCGCCGGTTTTGGTTACAAGACTCATATCGCTACCGTTCCTTCTCGGACATGCTTACCCACTGTCATGGCATTCTTAGATGAATAGATCATATGCTTATCTTCCAATCATTCAGACTATCGGCAGCTGGTTAAACTGGCGCAAGCTCTTGTCGACCAAGGCTTCCGGCATGAAACGACGCAGAAAGCGCACTTGGGTTGCCTGTTTTCCAGCGGTATAACGCCTTTTGGGAGCCACGGCAGTCGCGGCTTTCAACACCGTGTCGGCGACCACCTGCGGAGCATCGCCCGCATTCACGCCATTGCGCATGACCACTTCCATACCGGCACGCACCGAGTCGTAGACGGCCAGCGGTTGATCGGGCTTGGTTAGGCTGGCTTCGAACGCGGTGCGGGTATATCCCGGTTCAACCAGTACCACCCGGATGCCGAAGCTGCGCAGTTCGTGATCCAGCGATTCGGAATAGCCTTCGACCGCATGCTTGGTCGCGGCATACAGCGCGTTGTAAGGCGCTGGGATAAAACCAAGGGCTGAGCTGATATTGACGATTCTGCCTTTTCCTTGGATGCGCATGGTCGGCAACACAGCGTTGGTGACGCGGGTAATGCCAAACACATTGACGTCGAACAAGCCCTGAGCCTGCGCGGTGGACGACTCTTCCGCGCCGCCAAGCAAGCCGACGCCGGCATTGTTGACCAGCAGGTCGATGCGTCCGGCTTGTTTTAACACCTCGGTCACCATGTTGTTTACCGACGTTTCGTCGGTCACGTCGCAGCTCAGCATCGTGATGCCGTCGGTGCTAGCAAGCGCTTTGCGGCTGGTTCCAAACACGCGGTAACCTGCGCGTTGCAGGGCCTTGGCCGTTACCAACCCAATGCCAGAGGATGCACCGGTGATCAAGGCTACGGCTTGGTCTTTATTGTTCATATCAAGTCTCCCGTGGGGTGGATTGTCTATCGCTTAAGTGTTACTATCATTTTGAAATCAATGTTACTATCAATTTAATATTAAGTCACTACTAAAAACGTATGAACGATAAAAATATTTGTGCTGATCCTTGCCCTATCGCGCGCAGCCTGGCTTTTCTCGGCGACACCTGGAGTCTATTGATTCTGCGGGACGCGCATTTTGGCCTGACGCGCTTCGACCAGTTTCGGAAAAGCCTGGGTATCGCGCCGACGATGTTGACCCGGCGTTTGGCGACGCTGACAGAGGAAGGCATCTTGGAAAAGCGGCTTTACTCGGAGCGTCCGCCGCGCGAAGAGTATGTGTTGACGGCCGCCGGCCGCGATTTTCTGCCGGTGTTGATCATGATAGGTGCATGGGGTAGCCAACACCGTAGTGGCGGCAAACTGGTGTATATCGAGGACGCCGAAACCGGGCAGGCCATTAAACCAGTGGCCATCGACGAGGTCACTGGCGCAAAGATCGGTTCACGGCCGATCCGCTTTGTGTTACCTGATGGTGGCTAATCTTTGAACCATTTCTGGGTATTGGCCAACCGCATGTCAAGAGCCGGATCAGCCAAACACTGCATGGTACTATTGGATCACGACACCGTTTGTTTTATAGAAAATGCAATGGCCAGCTATTTCTACGGAGCCTGTCGCCACTGTTTACAGAGATATAAACAAAGTTCCGCATGATTACGTTGTATCAATTTCCCAGAGCCTGGAACATTCCCAACCCCAGTCAGTTTTGCGTAAAGCTGGAAACGTATCTACGCATGGCCGGCATCGACTATCAAATAGCCGAAACCCTGCCGCTTTATGCGCCCTTGGGCAAACTGCCTTTCATAGAAGACAACGGCCTAAAGCTTGCCGATAGCCGGATGATTATTCGCTATCTGCAACACCATTATGGCGACAGCCTGGATGAGCATCTATCGACCGAGCAAAAGGCCATAGCTCTGGCTTGGCAACGCTTGTTGGAAGAACATTTGTATTGGGTGTGCATGTATAGCCGCTGGCAATACGGGGCGAAGAATTGGCAAATCAATAAGCAGGCGATCTTTCAAGGGTTGTCGCAACCCATGATGGACATAGTTGCCGCTTTCTATAGGCTGCGGATTCGGGGACAGATGCGCGGCCACGGGATTGGCCGGCTACCCGCCGCCGACATATTCGAATTGGGCCGGTGCGATGTGGCGGCTATTTCCGCCGCGCTTCACGGCAAGGCGTTTTTGTTGGGAGACCGGCCCAGCAGTGTCGATACCTCGGCCTTTGGCGTATTGATCAATCTATTGGCCTGTCCCGTCAGTTCACCAGTCAAGGATTACGCCTTAACGCAATCCGCTTTAGTCGATTACTGTCGACGCATTCAAGAACGCTATTTTCCAGAGCTGGGCGAACCGACGTTTGGGGAATGATGGTCCAGCATGGCGCAAGCGTCGCGAATTTCATCACGTAGCCAGCGGTTGGCGACATCCTGGTCTTGCAGCGGATGCCAGACCATGACCGTGTCGTAATGCGGTAAATCCAGCGGCAAGGGCACCCATTGCAATGGCAAGTTCCGGACGAATTGCTCGGCCGTTCGTTTGGGAAAAGCCATGACCATGTCCGTTTGTGCCACGATCAACGATGCGGACAGAAAATGCGACACGGTCAGCGCCACACGCCGCTCGCGGCCGTGTTCCGCTAACCAGGCGTCCACTTGGCCCATGCCGGCCCCGGTTCTGGATAGCAGTATATGCGGCAGGTCGATATAGTCTTCCAGCGTCAATACCGCATTCACTCGCGGGTGGCCTATGCGGGCCACGCAGACCATGAAATCGTCGAACAGGCGTTCGCAATGTAGATGTTTGGGTGGATTCAACATCACTTCAAAACCCAGTATCAGGTCTATCTCGCCTTGCTCCAGCGCATTAAGCGGAAAGCGGCTGCTGGTACGTTTGAAATGAATATCTACGCCCGGCGCCTGGCGGGCGATGCGCGGCGCCAGTATCGGCAATAGCAAGGCTTCCACGTAATCCGTCGCCGCGATGGTAAAAGCTCGCCGGCAACTGGCGGGATCGAACGGCGCCGGCGCTCGAATCAAACCTTCCACATCCTTAAGCACCGCGGCCACGGGTGCCACCAGCGACAGGGCGCGTAGCGTCGGTGTCATACCCTCCGGGGTTTTCACCAGCAACGGGTCTTCCAATTGTTGCCGCAAGCGTTGCAGCACGTGGCTCATTGCCGATTGGCTAATGAACATTTTTTCCGCCGCCCTCGACACGTTGCGTTCCTTCATCAGCAGATCGAAGGCGATCAATAGATTCAAATCAAACGTTCTTAAGTCGGCCATGGCTGGGTTTCCTGAATGTAAACGCAGGCTATGTTACCGAAAATGCCTGGGGCGTTTGGCATCAATTATTTTCATAGGCGCATGAATACAAAGCATTTTACCGCTTGCCTCCTCAGGCATAGATTACTCGCCGACGCAGCCGCCGGCGTTTAGATCCCCCCAAGGAATTTGCAAGTTAACGCGGTAGCGCGTCGCCTGACTCTCAATCGTGCATCAAGCGCCGGATTTTGGCGGGATGCTGATTGAGAAAAACAAGGTGGTCAGTGGATCACCAAAACTTACTCAATTATCAGGAGAATCATCATGCCTTTGTGGAAAGTCTATCATCCCAGCGGAGCCTTCAGCGCAGAAGACAAACAGGAACTGGCTGAACAAATCACCAACGTCTATGCGGCGGTGCCAATCCCACGGTTTTATGCGGTGGTCATTTTCGAAGAAGTGGTTAAAGGCAATTGTTTTGTCGGTGGTGTGCGGAATGACAAGTTTATTCGCTTTAAGGTTGACCAAATCGCCCGGACATTACCGGGACCGATCATACGAGAATGGTGGATGCGAACGCTTGACAACGTGATTGCGCCTTTTGTCAAAGAACGCGGTTTCGATTGGGAGATTTCAATTGACGAAACCCCATTCGATCTTTGGTCGCTACAGGGCGAATTGCCACCGCCGTTCGAGTCGATAGCGGAAAAGCGCTGGGTTGCGGAAAATAAGGCTAGCCCTTACACATACCCAGAAAAACTACCCGCAGGTCACTTTTTACTGACCCCTGGCGTAACGGGTTGATTGCCTATTAACCCGGTCCTACTTATCACGGGTATTCCGTTCGGGCTGAGCGGAAGCCCTGGCTGGATTGCCTTTCGACAGGGCGAATGGGGATTTAAGGGCCGGGTTAATAATGCCGAAGTGGTCTGAGACGCTTAGACTTATATTAGCGGCTGAACAGACAACCCACCGGGCATTTACTCGCCCGCAATCGCCATCTGTTCCAGCAAAATCGAGCCCACCCGGATATTACCGCGCAAATCCACATCGTTGCCGATGGCAACGATGTTGCGCAGCATGGACTTTAAATTTCCGGCGATCGTGATTTCTTGCACCGGATACTGGACCACGCCGTTTTCCACCCAAAACCCCGAGGCGCCGCGCGAATAATCGCCGGTCACCCGGTTCACGCCCTGCCCCATCAATTCGGTCACCAGCAAACCGGTGTCCAGCAATTTCAGCATGCCGGCAAAATCGTTGCTGCCGGGTTCGACGGTCAGATTGTGCACGCCGCCGGCATTGCCGGTGGTTTGCATGCCCAACTTGCGGGCCGAGTAGGTGCTGAGCACGTACGATCTTAAAATACCGTCGCTGACAATATCCCTGGCCTTAGTCGCCACACCTTCCGAGTCGTAACTGGCGCTGCCCAGCGCACCTCGCAGGAAGGGTTGCTCATGAATGCGCACGAAATCCGGCAAAATTTGCGTATCCAGCGTATCCAATAAGAACGAGGATTTGCGATATAAACTGCCGCCGCTGATCGCACCGATCAACGCCCCGATCAAACCGGACGCCATTTCGGATGCAAACAATACCGGACATTGCCGCGTACTCAGACTACGGGCGTTCAAGCGAGCTATGGTGCGTTGCGCGGTTTTTTCGCCGACTTGTCTAGCAGATTCCAGAGCTGCCGCATCACGCGCCACGCTGTACCAATAATCGCGCTGCATCGCGTCGCCGCTGCCGGCCAGCACCGAACAACTTAGAGAATGCCGGCTGGATTGGTAACCTTGCAAAAAACCCAGCGAATTGCCGAATACCCGCGTGCCTTGATGCGTATTCACCGACGCGCCTTCGGAATTGCTAATCGCTTTATCGTAGCCGCGCGCGATGTTTTCGCATTCGATGGCGATATTGATGGCTTGCTCGGCGTTAATATCCCAGGGGTGGTTCAGATCCAGATCCGGAAACTCGGTTGCCAATAACTCGGCATCCGGCAAGCCGGAATAGGCATCGTCGCTGGCGTAACGGGCGATACTACAGGCTGCCTTGACGGTTTCTTTTAGCGAATCACTGGAAATATCGTTGGTACTGGCCGACCCCTTTTTCTGGCCGAAATAAACGGTAACCCCTATGCCTTGATCGCAGTGATACTCGACGGTTTCCACTTCCCCTAGCCGCGCCGACACCGACAGCCCGTTGTCTACGCTGAACGCCGCTTCGGCGCCACTGGCGCCTTGTTGTTTGGCTTCGTCCAGTAACTGCTGAACGACATTTTTTAAGCGATTAATTTCTTCCTGATTTTGCACGGTAAGTCTCTTAGAATTCGATTGCAGGTGTGGGCCGAGGCCGAGCGGCCCGAGGCATTAAACGCTGGTGCCGCCGACGGTTAGACCATCGATTTTCAAGGTGGGCTGACCGACGCCGACCGGCACGCTTTGCCCATCCTTGCCGCAAGTGCCGACGCCGCTATCCAAAGCCATGTCGTTACCGACCATCGATACTTTAGTCAACACGTCCGGACCATTACCAATTAGCGTGGCACCTTTCACTGGGCGGGTAATTTTGCCGTCTTCAATCAAGTAGGCTTCGCTGGTGGAAAACACAAATTTGCCGGAGGTAATATCCACCTGGCCGCCGCCAAAGTTACGGGCGTACAAGCCTTTCTTAACGGAACGGATAATTTCTTCCGGATCGCTCTGCCCCGGCAGCATATAGGTATTGGTCATGCGCGGCATCGGCAAATGCGCATACGATTCGCGGCGGCCGTTGCCGGTGGGTTTTACGCCCATCAAACGCGCATTGAGCTTGTCTTGCATATAACCTTTTAAAATTCCTTTTTCGATGAGCACGGTGTTTTCGGTGGGCGTGCCTTCGTCGTCGATATTCAAAGAACCGCGCCGACCAACCAGCGTACCGTCATCAACCACCGTGCATAAATCCGACGCTACCCGCTCGCCGACTCGGCCACTAAATGCTGAAGTGCCTTTGCGGTTGAAGTCGCCTTCCAAACCGTGGCCGATGGCCTCGTGCAACAAAATCCCCGGCCAGCCCGGCCCCAACACCACGGTCATATTGCCGGCCGGTGCTTCCTGGGCCTGCAAATTAACCTGGGCCAAACGCACCGCTTCGCGGCCGTATTCGAAAGCCCGGTCATTTTCCAGAAAAAAGCTGTAATCGCTGCGCCCGCCGCCGCCCATGCTGCCCTGCTCGCGGCGACCGTTTTCGACCATAATCACCGTCACGTTCATCCGCACCAAGGGCCGCACATCGGCCGCCAACGAGCCATCCTGATTGGCAATCAGCACGCTGTCATAAGCCGCAATCAAGCTGACCATCACTTCTTCGATACGACTGTCCAACTTGCGGGTTTCGCTATCGACACGTTTTAGTAAGTCGATTTTTGCCTGATCGTCCAGAGACTTCAACGGATTAACCGGTTGGTATAACTGCGGCCAACTCTTGGCGACTTCGATCTGGCGCCGCGCCTGCTGACCGTGTCTGACAATGGCTTTGACGTTATTGGCGGCCTCCAGCAGAATCGGCAATTCGATGCGGTCGCTGTAAGCAAAGCCGGTCTTATCGCCACTCACCACACGTACCCCGGCGCCGTGTTCTATGGAATGACTACCTTCCTTGATAATGCCGCCCTCCATGGACCAGGACTCGAAATGACTGGACTGAAAATAAATATCGGCCGCGTCGACCGGTGCACTGAGCAGCGCCGCCATCACTCGGTCTACGTCCTGGGTTTGCAGGCCGTTGCCGGCCAGAATGGATTGGGTAACTTGTTCTAGTAATGGCATAAGAAAATTAAAAATAAAACGGTTTCGTCAACGATGCACGCCATCACATCACGAAAAATGACGCGATATAAGCAACAGCCACGGCAGTAAAAGCGATAGTCACCTTGTCCCTTATCGTCAGCGACAGCCAATACAACTCTAATTCGGTCTTCCGCCGTACCCAGGTATTCAAAAGCATTTGCTTAAAAGAGGCCCAAAGCCGGGGAACTAATTTCGAAAGTCGATAAAAACCGAACCACGCAATGGTGACCAAAATATAAAACGTCACCACCTGGCTGCCGTGGCGGTCGGACTCGAATAGATACTCGATGATTTCACCGACATCCAAAACGTGGAATACCAATTCGACGGCTTCTTCAATACCTAATTCGACATACTCGAAGGCCACATGAAATCCTTCGAACACCAGATGCATCAATTCACCCAGCAGCTCCAGCGTCACATCGTACATGACGATAGCGAGTACCACAAAACCGACGATGATCAAGTCGAGATTCTTTCTAATCATGGCTAATTCCTTACCGCGCTCGCCACTGTCGCTTCGGGCACCTGCCACTCTACCCGCCAATGCCCCCGGCCATCCGCCAACGCTTGATTCAAGCGAGGCAACAAGGCTTCGGCTTGACTATCCAGTTGCCACGGCGGATTGATGAATAACATGCCGGAACCGGTCATGCCGCGCCCCGGTCCGTCTTCGGCTATACAATGCTCGATGCGCAGCTGGCGAGGAATGCCGCTTTGCTCAAGTTGCCGCATGAAGTTTTCAGTGGCCGCGCGGTCGATGACCGGATACCACAGCGCATAAACACCGGTAGCGAAGTGTTTATATGCGGTCGCCAGCGCGGCAACGATTTTTTTGTATTCGTCGCGCATTTCGTAACTGGGATCGATCAGAATCAAGCCGCGCTTTTGGATGGGTGGTAATTTTTTGCTCAAGGTTTGCAAGCCGTCTTCCTTGGAGACGCTGACCTGCTTGTCGCCGGCGAACAATTGCTGAAGGGCTTCGACATCGCTGCTATGCAATTCGGACAATACCAAGCGATCTTGTTGCCTGACCAAACGCTTGACCAATTGCGGCGAGCCGGGGTAGCGCACCAGTTGCCGTCCGGTGTTTTCCGCACGTACTGCGGATAGATAATCTTTTAATTCCGGCGGCGCGTCCTGGCTGTCCCAAAGTTTGGCGATGCCTTGCTGGTATTCGCCGGTTTTTTGGGCAAACTCGGATTTAAAAGAATATTTACCGGCTCCGGCGTGGGTATCGATGTAAACAAACGGTTTGTCTTTCTGTTTCAAGGCGTTGATCGCCAGCGTCAGCAGACTGTGCTTTAAAACATCGGCAAAATTGCCGGCGTGGAAGCCGTGGCGGTAACTAAGCATGCTGTTCACCCATTATTATTGTTATTCCATTCCGTTCAATTTCAGCTTAATTTGGCTCTGAACATAAAAAACACCGCACCCAGCAAACATAGCCCGGCCCAGAGATAATCCAGTTTCAACGGCTCTTTCATGTAGAACACCGAGAAGGGTACGAATACGCTCAGCGCTATCACTTCCTGCATAATTTTCAGTTGGGCGACACTGCACTGCGTGTATCCGATACGATTGGCGGGCACTTGTAACAGATATTCGAATAGGGCGATGCCCCAACTGACGAATGCGGCCAGCAACCAGGGCTTGTTATTCAATTCCTTTAGATGTGCGTACCAGGCAAAGGTCATAAAGACGTTGCTGCAAATCAATAAGCCGGCGGAGACCAGGATGGCATTCATGCTGATTCAATTGTTAGTTGCTGATAGCGTTGTTTGTAATCGTTGACGGCTTGGGCCCGCAATTTGCGGATAGCGATACCAATCTGCTCGCCTTGCAAGCCTTTCAGCAAAGCCGCCGAGGTATCGACAGCCGTGGCCGCCAGTGCCGCCGAGCGAATGTAGTCGGCTTGCGGGTAGGGCCGGTCTTCGAATCCGGTCCGGCCGCGCGCGTCGGCTTCGCACGCCTGGAGAAATTCAGCCAAATGGCTATCGGGCTTGAATGCGCCCAGGGTTTGCAACATATCGGTCAAGGTATCCGCCCGCAATTCCAAAGCCCGGTGGCAATGGGTGTGGTATTGCATGACCTGCGCGCACAGCGATTTAAAATGATTCGGCACCCGCAATCTTTGGCACAGTTTGGCAAGCACCGGCAAACCTTTTTGCTCATGCCCATGATGGCTGGGCCAATGCTGGCTGGGGGTCAAGGCCTTACCTAGATCATGTAACAAGGCCGCTAGGCGTACCTCTGGCTTTTCGGAAAGCCGCGCCGCCTGCTCCAGCACCATCAAGGCATGCACGCCGGTATCGATTTCCGGATGATATTTCTCCGGTTGCGGCACGCCGAATAAAGCGTCGAGCTCGGGAAAAACCACTCGCAATGCGCCACAGTCTTTCAGCACCTGGAAAAACGCCGCCGGCGTTCGCTCCAATAAGGCTTTGTGCAACTCGGCCCACACCCGCTCGGCAACCAGAAAATCCGCTTCGCCGGCCACCACCATCTTGCGCATCAATTCCAGCGTTTCCTCGGCGACATTAAAGCCCAAATGGGCATAACGGGCAGCGAAACGGGCCACACGCAAGATCCGCACCGGGTCTTCACTAAAAGCGGGTGACACATGGCGCAAGATGCGGTTTTCCAAATCGCGCCGTCCATGAAACGGATCAATCAATTCGCCGTCATCCGTCATTGCCATTGCATTGACGGTTAAATCCCGTCGCAATAAATCCTCTTCCAGCGTCACATCCGGTGACGCATGCACCGCAAATCCCTTGTAACCCGGGGCCGTTTTACGCTCGGTACGCGCCAAGGCATATTCTTCGTGATCGATAGGATGCAAAAATACCGGGAAGTCTTTGCCGACCGGCCGAAAACCGGCGGCCAGCATACTGTCCGCAGTCTCACCTACCACCAGCCAGTCACGCTCCTTAACCGGAAAATCCAGCAAACGGTCGCGAACTGCGCCGCCGACCAGATACGTTTTCATGCCTTAGCCACTCGCCTACTTAATGGATCAAAAGACACAGTATAAATGAGTCGCTATCATAGTGCTTTGCTTATTCCCCAGCCATTAATCATCATGACGGAAATTTTTTTAGCCAGCTTTTTACTGGGCATTCTAGCCGGCGTTGCCGCCGGTTTGTTCGGTATAGGCGGCGGCGCATTGATTGTGCCGGTGCTAGTGTGGGTGTTCCAAGCTCAGCGGTTCGATCCCGAGCAAATCATGCTGATCGCCGTGGCCACATCTTTAGCAACCGCAATATTTACTTCGCTGGCCTCTGTGCGTACTCACCACAAACTTGGGAACATCGACTGGCATCGGGCAAAACATTTAGCGCCGAGCATGCTGCTGGGCGCCGTTGGCGGTGCCGTATTGGCCGAATATATCAGCGCCGACTCACTACGTTGGTTTTTTGTTGCTTATCTAATTTATACCAGCGCACAAATGGCAATACCCAAACCCAACAAAGCGTCATCACACCCAGCCAAATTCTCCCTGGATTACCCGATGGGTCTGTTGATCGGCGTACTATCAGCCATTTTAGGCATAGGCGGCGGCACGATGACCGTACCTTATTTGGTGAGCAATGGCCTGCCGATGAAAAACGCGGTCGCCACGTCCAGCACCTGCGCAATCCCTATTGCCCTAGCGGCTGCGACCAGTTACGCGGTATTGGGTTGGCAAGATAATCATTTACCGGTTGGCAGTTTCGGCTATCTGTACCTACCCGCCTTCGCCGGCATAGTCTTAACCAGCATATTTACCGCACCTTTAGGCGCCAAATTGGCGCACAGTTTGCCGGCACAAAAATTGAAGCGTTACTTTGCGATTGTGCTGTTGGCACTTGCGCTGAAAATGGCCTGGTAAGGCCGGGAACTTAAGCGCAGAGACATCGCTCCAAGTGCTGTTAGTTCCGGTTTGATTGCTCTGTTGCGCAAAGAAAAACTTCATCGTATACTTCGGCGCAGCTTTCTCGATCAAGCTATCGCACACAACAACAAAACCTCTGGAGGGTATATAAATGAAATGGGAAACACCAGCTTACAATGACATGCGTTTCGGTTTTGAAGTTACCATGTACATCTACAACCGTTAATCCTTAGGGATGACGATAAAAAAGGGGCATTTTCCTGCCCCTTTTTTTTGCCTGGCGTTTTTTAATCCCGTATCATGCGGCGCTCATTCATCATTCCCCTTAGGCAAACATGAAGATTAGAGTTCTCGGCGCCGGCGCCGGCGGCGGCTTTCCGCAATGGAACTGCAACTGCGACAATTGCCGACGCCTGCGTAATGGCCAATTCAACGGCAAAGCCCGCACCCAGTCATCAATCGCGATCAGTACCGACAACCGCAACTGGCTGCTGTTTAACACCTCGCCGGACATTCGCGCCCAATTGGAGGCGTTTCCCGCCATTCAGCCTAAAGAAGGCATCCGCGATACCGGTATCAAGGCCGTGCTCTTGATCGACAGCCAGATCGACCATACCACCGGCATGCTGATGCTGCGCGAAGGCAAACCGTTGAACGTGTATTGTACCGAGATGGTCAGGCAGGATTTGACTAGCGGTTTTCCGCTATTCAACATGTTGAAAGACTATTGCACCGTCAATCACCATCCGATTGCCTGCGACGAAACCCCGTTCGAGATTCCCGGCATTGATGACATCCGCATTTATGCCCACGCCCTGAAAAGCAAGGCACCGCCCTATTCGCCGCACCGCCACGATCCGCACGACGGCGACAACATCGGCGTCATCGTCGAGCAAATTTCCACCGGTAAAAAACTGTATTACTCACCCGGCCTCGGTGAGATCGAGCCTCACGTCCTGCAAGCGATGCTGAACGTTGACTGTCTAATGGTAGACGGTACCTTCTGGACCGATGACGAAATGGTGACACGCGGCATTAGCCAAAAACGTGCTCGCGACATTGGCCACTTGCCGCAGTCCGGGCCTGGCGGCATGATTGAAGTATTGAATGGCGTGGCGAACGCTCGCAAGATTTTGATTCATATCAACAACACCAACCCGATTCTCGACGAAGATTCGCCGGAGCGTAAAACCCTGGATGCCAACGGCATCGAAGTGGCTTACGACGGACTGGAAATTGACTTATAAAAAGGTGTGACATGACTGCAGATAATCAACCGTGGAGCCGCGAAGAATTCGAAGCCAAATTGCGTGGGATGGAAAAGTTCTACCACATCCATCATCCGATGCACACGCTGATGAATGAAGGCAAACTGACCAAGCAACAATTGCAAGGCTGGGTAGCCAACCGCTTTTATTACCAGGTGATGATTCCGATCAAGGACGCCAATATCATGGCCAACTGTCCTGATCGAGAAACCCGCGCCAAATGGGTTCAACGCATACTCGACCACGACGGCCATCCCGGCGACCCGGGTGGCATCGAAGCCTGGATACGTTTAGGCATCGCGGTTGGCCTGAGCCGCGAAGAAATTACTTCGCTGGAACACGTGCTGCCCGGCGTACGTTTTGCCGTGGACGCTTACGTCAATTTCGCCCGCCGCGCCGAGTGGCATGAAGCCGCCAGTTCCTCTCTAACGGAACTATTCGCCCCCAAAATTCATCAACAGCGCTTGGACAACTGGCCCGACGTCTATCCTTGGGTAGAACAAGAGGGTTACACTTACTTCCGCAAACGCCTGACCGAAGCCCGCCGCGATGTGGAACACGGCTTGGAACTGACGCTAGACTGGTACAAAACCCGCGAACAGCAGGAACGCATGGTGCAAATTCTGAAATTTAAACTGGATGTATTGTGGAGCATGGCCGATGCGATGTATCTGGCTTATGTCGCCGACATGCCGCCGTATTTCAATATCGAAAAATAACCATGCAAACCGCCGAGCGACTTCATTTTAGTGCCGAGGATTATCTGGCTTGGGAAGCAACCCAGGCCGAGAAGCACGAGTTCGTCGCCGGCGAAGTGTTTGCGATGACGGGAGCTCGACAGGATCATGTCGTCGTCAGCCTGAATATCGCATCCGCCTTGAAACAACGCTTACGCGGCACGTTTTGCCGGCCTTATATCGCAGATTTGAAATTGAAAGTCGAAGCAGCCGAAGCGTTTTTCTATCCTGATGTGATGGTATCCTGCCATCCTGGCGATCTAGGCAACCAGCAATATATTTCCAACCCAACGCTGATCGTCGAAGTTCTATCCGACTCGACCGCTGCTTACGACCGCGGCGGCAAATTCGCCGCCTACCGCAAACTCGCGTCGCTACAGGAATACCTGATCGTCGACATCGACGCGCGCCGCGTCGAGTGCTTCCGCCGCACAGCCGAAAACGATTGGCTACTGCACGATTACATAGGCGACGTCGATTGCCAACTACACAGTTTGAGCCTCAGCCTGCCGCTCGCGGAAATTTTTGAAGACATCGAAACGACCTGATTCTCCAGGCGTTTGCTTAAACACCGGAACCCCATGACCATCGCCCCAGACCAACTTATCCAATTCTCGCCCCTGCACAGGCTGCAATGGGAAGAAGCCCAGCAAAAATATGTGATTCTCTATCCCGAAGGCATGGTCGAGTTAAACCAAAGTTCGGCAGAAATCCTCAAGCTATGCGACGGTAGCCGGCTGCTGGCACAAATCGTCAGCGAACTGGAGGAGAAATTCGCCACCTCCGGCCTGACCAACGACATCACTAATTTTTTGAACGTAGCATTGCAAAATGGCTGGATCAGACAAGCTTAATATCACCCCACCGCGCTGGCTGCTGGCGGAACTGAGCTACAAGTGCCCGCTGCAATGCCCTTATTGCTCCAACCCCTTGGATTACGCTAAATATCCGAACGAATTAAGTACCGAGGATTGGAAGCGCGTATTAAGCCAAGCGCGCAAAATGGGTGCGGTACAGCTAGGCTTTTCCGGCGGCGAACCGCTAACCCGCCAGGACTTGACAGAATTGGTAGCATACGCGCGCGAACTGGGTTATTACTCCAACCTGATCACTTCGGGTTATGGCTTGAGCGAAGAAAAAATCGTCGAATTGAAACAAGCCGGTTTGGACCATATCCAGATCAGTATTCAGGCCAGCACCCAGGAACTGAACGACCACATCGCCGGCACTTCGACTTATCAGCATAAGCAAGAAGTGGCAAAGCTGATCAAGAAACACGGCTATCCAATGGTGCTGTGTGTGGTGATCCACCGCGAAAATATTCACCAAATGCCGGAAATTTTGCAGATGGCCGAAAACCTCGGCGCCGATTATCTGGAACTGGCCAACACCCAATATTACGGCTGGGCGCATTTGAATCGAGACGCCTTGCTGCCCACCCGCGAGCAGTTTCAGGAAGCGGAAAAAATTGCCCAGGCTTATAAAGAAAAAGTAGCCGGCAAAATGAAAATTTATTACGTGGTGCCAGACTACTACGAAGACCGGCCAAAAGCCTGCATGAACGGTTGGGGCACGACGTTTTTGACCATCGCCCCGGACGGTACCGCGTTGCCCTGCCATTCGGCTCGCGAATTGCCCGGCCTAGATTGCCCGAACGTCAAGGATTTCAGCATCGAAGAAATCTGGAATGAGTCGAAAACCTTCAACTTCTTCCGCGGCACCGAGTGGATGCAGGAGCCTTGCCGCAGCTGCGACGAGAAGCTTAAAGACTTCGGCGGTTGCCGCTGCCAGGCCTTCTTGTTCAATGGCGACATGTACAGTACTGACCCGGTATGCAGCAAATCGCCGGAGCGACACAGAATTGACGCCGCGATTGATTCGGCGCGCGAACTCGCCTTGTCCGACCGGGAAAAACCGTTGATATTTCGCAACAGCAAAAACTCCAAACAATTTTAAACGCCTATCCCAGCCGGCGGATCATCTGAGCCGCCGGCTGACTCTTCACTCCTGCCCGACAGCAGTCTCCGGCTGCTCTGTTTGACCGCCATCCTGAAACTGCATCTTATGCAATTTGGCATACGCCCCATCGCGAGCCAACAGTTCGCGATGCGAACCTTGTTCGACAATCCGGCCTTTGTCCATTACCAAGATCACGTCCGCACTCTCGATGGTGGACAAGCGATGCGCCACCACCAAAGTCGTGCGGCCTTGCATCACCCGATTTAATGCCGCCTGAATATAGCGCTCCGATTCGGTATCCAGCGCTGAGGTGGCTTCATCCAGAATCAAAATCGGCGCATCTTTTAACAAAGCTCGCGCCAAGGCCAAGCGCTGGCGTTGGCCGCCGGACAGTTTCACGCCGTTCTCACCGATTTCGGTTTCCAATCCTTGCGGCATTTTGCTGATAAAGTCCATCGCATAGGCATCGACCGCGGCCTGCTCTATCTGCTCTCTGGCCGCGCCTTGTAACGCGCCATAGGCGATATTATTCGCGACGGAAGCGTTGAACAAGGTAACATTCTGCGTGACCAAGGCAATCTGTCGGCGCAAACTGTCCAGACGGTAACGTTTTAACTCCACGCCGTCGATCAAAATCTCGCCCTGCTCGTAGTCGTAAAAACGCGGCAACAGGTTAATCATCGTGCTTTTGCCGCCGCCCGAAGCCCCCACCAAAGCAACGGTCTGTCCCGGCTCAATAGTCACATTGATATTGTTTAAGGCCGGGGTTTCGCTGCCGGGATAGCTAAAACTGAGATTTTTGAATTCGATGCGGCCCTGGCTACGCTCAACCTGATAGTCGCCACCATCGATTTCCGCCGGCTCGTCCAATACTTCGAACAAAGACTCCGCCGCCGCGATACCGCGCAAAATCTCGGAATTAGCATCGCTCAATTGCCGAATCGGCTTGGGTAACAAGAACGCCGCGGTAAAAAAGCCGACGAATTCCCCCGGACTGGACGATTTCATCATGATCAAGGCCAAATACATCATGCCGGCCAAGGCAAAAGAAATGACCAGTTGCATCAATGGGTTATTTAACGACACTGTCATGATCAGCTTGCGATGTTGACCACGATTTTCCAGACTGGCTTTCTTAAAGCGTTGCCGCTCGTAATCTTCCCCGCCGAAACTTTTTACGATACGGTTTCCGGAGACCATTTCCGAGGTGATATGCGTCAAATCGCCGACCGTATCCTGCATGTTGCGGCTTAAGCGTTTTAAACGTTTGCCGACATAACGCACCATGATCGCTACCACCGGTGCTATCGCCAAAAACACCAAGGAGAGCTGCCAGTTGGTATAAGCCAGATAACCCAGCAAGCCAACCGCAGTAAAACCTTCGCGCACGAAAGAACGAATCGAATCGGACGTCGCCCGCGTGACTTCGCCGATGTTATTGGTAATCCGCGAAATCATGTAGCCGCTGTTATGCGCATCGAAATATTGCACCGACAAGCGGGTGTACTGATTAAAAATTTCGCAACGCAGCTTGTGAATTAAATTGCCGGAAATTCGCGCCAGGTAATAATTACCCAAAAACGAGCCTATGCCGCGTACCAGAAACAACACCACGAAGGCCAGCGGCAGATATTGAATATCTCCCCGATCCGGCGCCCCAAAGCTGTCGATGATGCGCTGAATAATCATGACCACCGCCGGCTCGGTCGCGGCATAGATCGCAAAACCGATGGCAGTTACCAAAAATAAACGCCAATACGGCAACACAAACGCAAGTAAGCGTTTGTACACCTGGCTGTCCGTCATGGTTTTGCGCGAATTTTGTAACGTGTTCAATACTGTTTACCTTTAAAATGTACAGCCATGTTGATCAGCCAGCGTTCCATGCCCAACCAAAAACCGCTCAATATACAACCTAAACGCATTTTGGTGATAACCCTGCGTTATCTGGGCGATACGCTGCTGGTTACCCCACTCATCTCGTCGCTGAAGCAAGCCTATCCAAACGCCGACATTGACGTTCTACTACCGGCCAGCAACGCCGGTATGCTGGAAGGCAATCCCGACATCCGGCGCTTATTAACCGTAGCGGGCAAGCCAGGCGGTTTGGCGTTCGGCAAATTGTTATTCAACCTGTTTCGCCGTTACGATTTGGCCATTTCCACGCAAGCCGGCGACCGGCCAACTTTGTGCGCAGCGATAGCCGGCAAAATCAGCATCGGCTTTGTGCCTGACGATGCTGGCAAGGCTTGGTGGAAGAAAGCACTACTCAAGCGCTGGCTGGTATTTAGCAGCGATTACGGTCACGCCGTCTTGGAAAACTTGCGCTTCTGCAAGTTACTGGGAATAGCGCCTTGCTATCGCCTGACTCCACCGCAAAGCTCTACGCCGATACCCAGCATAGCTGATCCCTACGTCGTTCTGCATATTATGCCGCAATGGCGCTATAAACAGTGGCACGCCGAGGGCTGGTGCGAGCTCATCGCCTTTTTAGACCGGCAAGGTTTTAAAGTCGTATTAACCGGCAGCGGCAATCCCGCCGAGTTGGCAGCCTTGCGAGAAATACAGCAACAACTGTCGGCAGGCGCGCTCAATCTTGCCGGTCAGCTTTCGCTGGCGCAATTGTCCGCATTGATTGGCAAAGCCGCATTCTTCGTCGGCCCCGACACCGGCATCACCCACTTGGCGGCGGCCACCGGCACACTGACTTTTGCCTTATTCGGACCCACCGATCCGGAGAAATGGGCACCCTGGCCGTGCGAATACGGCGAAGATAAAATGCCATTCGCGTCTCGCGGTTCAAGCCAAGTAAATAACGTGTATCTGCTGCAAGGCCAAACCGAACAAAACTGCTTACCCTGCCAACTGGAAGGTTGCGACCGGCACCGCGACAGCCATAGCGCCTGCCTCGATCAGCTTTCCAGCGCCAGGGTGATCGACGTGATCGCGCAGACATTGCAAGCCAAACGGCCATAACGATGATGTTATTTTCCACAAAACCGTCGATAATCGCCGCTTTTGTCAGCAGCCTAACTACAATTTCGCATGATGCAATCGCCTAGCCTTGACCGCATTTTGGTTTTGAATGTCAGAGAGTTCAGTCAACGCCGTATGTTCATGGAACAACAACTGCGCGATTTCGGACTATCAGCGGAATTTATTTTCGACTGGGATATAGGCGATTTGACAGACAGCCTGGTGGCCGAGTATTTCCGTGACGACCATCATCTGACTACGGCTCAGCAATCCTGCGCATTAAAGCATGTGGCAGCCTTACAGAGAATTGCGGACGGTAATGGCCAAGGTTTCTGTTTGGTACTGGAAGACGATGCCGTGTTCAGTAAGGATATTCAGCTCGGTTTGCAACGCGCACTCAGTCAGAGCGGGCAATTTCCCGGCAACAAAGTCATCTACGTCGGCTCCGGCGGTAATTTTTTTACGCCCAAGAGTCAGCGCAAACCGGATCAATACCTGTATCTCGGGCATCGCGGTCGCTTTGCCGATTCCTATCTTATTGATTCCAGCACCGCCCGCCAGAGACTAGACTGGATTAAAACTCACAAAATCGCCGAACCGATTGACAATCAGTTCGAAAAAATCGACAAACAGCTCGGCATTCAAATGATTTGGCTGGAAGATCCTGTCATCGAACAAGGCAGTAAAAACGGCCTGTTCAAAAGTGCTTTGGAAGCCGATCCGCCCACCTGGCTGAAAGGACTGTTTTTCCGCTGGGAAAAACTCAAGCGTAAATACATTTATCAGTTATGGCGCTAAGGCTACAAAATATGCTTGCATCCCCCCTGACATCCGAGACATCGCTCAACATCTGTCGCTGCCTCACTATTGCCGCTGCTATCGCCGCCCCCGTTTCCACGGCGGTTGCCAGCATAGCCAGCGTGGCATTACTGATATTCTGGCTACTTTCCGGCCAGGCAGTGCAGACCCTTAAGTTATCCTGGCAACAGCCTGTCGGAAAAATGATCGTGCTTTTCTTTGCCTGGTTAATCATCGGCACGCTTTACGCCGAAACAGACTGGCACAGCAAATTGGAAACCTTATCCAGCTGGAAAAAACTACTTTACGTGTTTCTGCTACTCGGTGTTTTTCAGCAATCGCAGTGGCAAAAACGTTTTGTCTACAGCTATTTTGTCGCCATGGTGGTGGCTGGCATGATTGCGATGCCGCTTTGGGCGTTGGATCTTATCGTTAGAGACGGCCGGGAAGCCGGTATTTTCATGACCAATCACGCCACCCAGAGCACTGCTTTTGTGGCGGCCCTGCTATGCGCTATCTTCCTGGTGCAAGAACCGCTGACCCCACGTTGGAAATATGCCGTGTGGGCGGGAATTGCCCTATTTTTATTCAATATTTTCTTCATCAGTACCGGTAGGAGTGGCTATTTGGCTGTCCCCATCGCCGCGGTTTTTGCGTTCGGCTCGATATATGGGTATAGCAAACTACCGCAGATTATCGGGATAGCCGCGATTGTCTTGATTGCCTTTGGCCTGAGCTCCAACACGTTGCAAGACCGATTCAGACTGGCGTGGGACGAACAAGCCAGTTATCAAAGCAGTCAGGATTTAACCTCAGTAGGCATTCGGGTGGTCTTTTACAAAAACACCCTGGAACTCATCGAGAAAGCGCCTTGGTTTGGCTATGGCACCTCGTCGTTCAAACCGACCTATAGTCAGTATGCTTCGGCCAAAAGCCAGGGTTGGCAAGGCACCAGCACTAGCGACCCGCATAATCAATACCTGTTTATTTGGCTGGAAAACGGCTTGGTCGGCTTGCTGCTGTTCTTTGCTTACATTGTCGTCGCATTGCGCCAAGGCATGAATAACAAGCCCTACGGGCCGATTGCCGCCAGTTTTTTGGTGGCAATTTGTGCTTCAAGCCTGTTCAACTCGCATTTCAAAACTTTTGCTGAAGGCTATTTGCTGGCGTTTTTTCTCGGCGCCTTACTCAGTCATCCTGCCGATTCCACCCTTCGTCAGGCCAATGCTTAGCGTTATCGTCATCACCAAAAACGAGGCGCAACATATCGGCCGCTGCCTGGCATCGGTTGCTTGGGCCGATGAAATCATTGTTCTCGACTCGGGTAGTAGCGATGAGACTGTCGCGATTTGCCGACAATTTACCGATAAAGTCTTCATCACCGACTGGCCCGGATTTGGACCGCAAAAACAGCGGGCATTGGACAAGGCACAAGGAGACTGGGTGCTGTCTATCGATGCCGATGAGGAAGTCGGGCCGGCATTAAAAGACGAAATCCTGCAAGCCATGCAGCAAAACGAGGTGCAGGGCTTCGAAATCCCGCGCTTATCCAGCTACTGCGGCAAGCCAATCAAGCATGGCGGCTGGTGGCCGGATTACGTGCTTAGGCTGTTTCGCCGCGATGTCGGACGGTTCAGCAGCGAAGTCGTGCATGAGCGTATTGAGGTTAAAGGGGCTATCCGTCGGCTTAATAACCCGCTTTGGCATGAAGCCTTCGTAGACCCGGCAGAGGTGTTACATAAGATCAACGCTTATTCTTCGCTGGGCGCCGAGAAAATGTTTAAAAGTGGTAAGCGCGCCAGCTTGGGCAAAGCCATCGGCAAGGGCCTGTGGACCTTCATCCGCACTTACTTCGTCCAGGCAGCCATTCTGGATGGCGCGGAAGGCTTAATGTTGGCCATATCCAACGCCGAGGGCAGTTATTACAAATACCTGAAACTACGCGAGCTTTGCAGTAAAACAGCCAGCAAATGAACAGCTTGATCTCGGTCATCGTCACCACCTATAACTGGCCGGAAGCGCTTTCCGCCTGTTTACTCGCACTAATGGCTCAACAAGATCGCCGGTTCGAAATTATCGTCGCCGACGACGGGTCCGGCGCTGCAACGCAGAAATTGATCAAAGACTTTATCGAAACCAGCGAAATTCCGTTGCGGCATATTTGGCATGAGGATCAGGGATTTAGGGCCGGCACTATCCGTAACAAGGCGGTTGCCGACAGTCGCGGCGATTATCTGCTATTTATGGACGGCGATTGCGTAGCGCTACCCGGCTTTATTCACCATCACCGACAATTGGCGGAAACCGGTTATTTCGTTCCGGGCAACCGGCTGCTATTAAACGAACGATACACCGCGCAGGTATTACGGCAAAAAATACCGTTGCATGAGCAGTCGTTTGGCTTTTTTTTATTGCAACGACTACAAGGCCGCATCAACCGATTGCTGCCGTTACTGTATTTACCGCTGTACAACTGGCGTTATCGGCAACCGCAGAATTGGCAAAAAGCCATGACCTGCAATCTGGCGGTCTGGAAAGCTGATTTTTTGGCAGTTAACGGGTTTGATGAAGCTTTTGAAGGCTGGGGATATGAAGATTCGGATCTGGTGATCCGTTTGATTCACCAAGGCGTCAAACGCAAGGAAGGCCGGTTCGCGGCGCCGGTTTTACATCTTTGGCACCGGCATAACGATAGAAGCCAACACGATGCAAACTATCAGCGCTTGTTACAGCGAGTTGCGGATACAACGATGATTCGCGCGGACCAGGGCGTGAGTCAATATCTGGAAACGAACTGCGGCTAACCCAAGCCGGAACGTTTACTGCCGCCATGTAAGCGCATCAATAAAACCGCTTCGTCACGGGTTAGTCCGCAATCCCTGACCAGTTCCTCAATACCGACGCCATTGCGGATTTTTTGGATCACATCTTCATAGCCGCTTGCGGGAATAGGTTCTGCGGGCGCCACGTTAGTTACAGTTTGCCGCAGCGTATTGACTTGATCCACAATGCTATTTAAGCGCGAGTCGTTGGCCGCTAGCCGCCGATCAACAGCCACCGCGGCGGAACAAAGGCCGGCGACGTCCTCGTTGCTACGCTGTACCCGCTCTTCAAGGAGTTGAAATTGTCGTTTTAGTGTTTGCTGCTGGCGCAACAGCCAAACTAACATCGCTAGGATGCATACGACTACCCCCGCCAAAACCAGCAATAAATATTCGCTCATCACACTATTTCGTCAACATGCTCGGCAGGCTGTTTATTGTTTTTGTTTGGGTCGGGTTTGGTTTGCGGTTGTTTTTGCGGAGGGCGTTTTTCGCGCTCTTCCCGCTCGACCTTGTATATCGTGTGCACTGGAGAAAAAGGCGTGATCGGTGTTATCTGGGTCATGTTGCACCTCGCATGCCTAGTTAGGCAATCAAAACATATCCAGCTCGGCTTTTTCGTCGTCGCTAAGGAATTTATTCAAATCTACCAGAATTAACAAATGATTGTCGCGACTGGTGACACCTTGAATGTATTTTGAGCTTTCTTCATTTCCGACGTTGGGCGCAGTCTCAATCTCTGAAGCGCGCATTTCCACGACTTCAGCGACACTATCCACCAAAATACCGATGATATGCCGGTCGGTTTCGATAATCACCACCCGCGACGCATCGTCCGTGTCCTTGGAAGGCAAGCCGAAACGGTTACGGGTATCGATGACGGTGACCACATTCCCGCGCAAATTGATGATACCCAATACGTAGGAAGGCGCGCCGGGCACCGGGGCAATCTCGGTAATACGCAACACCTCTTGCACTTGCATGACATTGATGCCGTACTTTTCGTCGCCTAGACAAAAAGTCACCCATTGCATGATAGGGTCGCCTTGTTTTTTATCTTCGCTCATTTTGCTGTATCCAGATGCTGTTTAACTATTTTTTCTATGCGGTACCAGCTGTTTAACATCGATAATCGCTGTCAACTCGTCTATTACCGTACCGATTAACCATGGTTTTTTTTGTCTGGCCGTTCGCCATCTGACCCCATCGGGCTTTACTTTTCCAATGGAGAGAATTTCATCACACACCAAACCCCATTTTTTATCCTGGGTTATTAAAATGCGTTCGAACGGATATTCTTCACTATCGGGCTGCAAGCCTCGGCTTTTGCCGAAAATCAACTGCCGAGTATCAAGCACGCCGATACGGCTATCGTGCTCATCCAGCAAACCCAAGAACCAAGAGGGTTGTCCGGGAATTTTCGTGGGTTTGCGGTCGATTTTGATCGTTCTCGACAACTCGATCAGTGGCGTTGCCAATATCAGCTTATCAACCTTAAAAAACAAAGCCTGAAACTCGTACTGCGACCAATCCGGCATAATAGACAATGCCTGTAGTTTAGCCGGGATTTCCGGCTCTACAAGCTTTGTTTGTCGGTTCCTAACCAGTGCTTTGGAAGTTGATTTCGGACTGCCGGTCACGACCGGAACAGGATCCGGCAACTTGATCGGCTCCTCAACGACAAGCCGTTCCAGCGCTATCGCCGGTTTTACACTAACAGTTTCCTCTGCTTCGGGCACGTCATCCAACAGCGTCTGTAAGTAAACATCGAGCGCTAACTGTTGATGAACGATACTGGGGGGTGGTTTTGCCTGAGTCATTTATGCGGCGCCAAGTTTTTGTCTGGACTCTTATCAAGCAATAACAGTTCCAACAATTCGGCATACGCTTCCGCTGCACGTGCACTTTTGTCATACAGGGGTAATGGAATACCGGCCTGGCTGGCATCCCGCACTTTAGTATCTACCGGTACCACCGAACTCCAGGCATTGTCCGGGTACTGCTGATGTAACGCCGCTAAACTGTCACGGGCCGCCTTGGTGCGTTTGTCAAACATGGTCGGCACGATAGTGAATTTAGGCGGCGTTTTCCGGGAATGGAACACCATTTTTATGGTGTGCACCATTCTATCCAGACCTTTTAAGGCCAGAAATTCGGCTAAAACCGGAATAATTAAATGATCGCAAGCCGCCAGCGCATTGATCATTAACACCCCCAACATCGGCGGACTATCGATAATCACGTAATCGTATTGGTCGGCCACTTTGTTTAATGCGGTAGCAACCACCAAGCCCATGCCGCCGATTGCGGCGACCTGCCTATCCAAAGTGGCGATAGCAGTCGATGCGGGCAAGACATCGATTCCATCAAAGTCGGTCTTGGCGATATAGACCTGAGGATCGATGTTTTTCTTTTTCTCGCTGGCATCGAGAAATAAATTGTAAACACCAAGCTCGATCTCATCCGGATTCATCTTGAAATAGCTGGTCAACGAACCGTGCGGATCCAAATCAACCAGCAGAGTCCTAAACCCCCAGGAAGACAGCAAGCCACCCAGCGTCACCACGGTAGTCGTTTTACCGACTCCGCCTTTTTGATTGGAAACGGACCATATTTTCATAACTGAGCCGGCAGTTCCGGCGCCTTTTCAACTGCGGTTTCAGGTGGAGGGTCTGGGCTGCGACGGCGCCAAATTAAGCACTTTCGCGCGTTCATCGTCAGTCATACCGTAACGAGCAAAGGCTTGCGACATCAGCACTAATACAACTCGCCGATTCTTAAAGCGCCCTTCTTCGTCTTTGTTATCGGCGATCGGATGAAATTCTCCATAGCCCACCGCCGATAATCGTGTCGCCGGAATATTGTTTTTTACCAACTCCTTGACCACGCTGGTCGCTCTGGCCGAGGATAAGTCCCAATTGGACGGGTAAAAACCGGTAGAAATCGGTACGTTATCCGTGTAACCCTCCACGTTAATCACATTAGGCACATCTCGTATCACTTCCGCGACTTTTGCCAGCACGGGGAGCGCTTTAGCGGACAGTTCGGCCTTGCCGCTGGCGAACAGCAATTCGCTGTTCATTTCCAATTCCACCCAGAAATCGTGCTTTTTAATACCGACGAGCTTGCTTTCGACATAAGGCTGCAAAGCGCCTTGAAACTGTTCGGAGACTTCGCTAAGCCGCTGCTTTTCTTGCAAAATCTCCTCGCTTAGTTCACGTTCTTCGGCTGTAGCCAAATTAGGCAGCTCGATAGGTTGGATCGTAGTAGGAATCACACCGATCTGAATCGGCTCGGCTTCCTTTTGAATCTTCTCGTTATGAAACAATGCCTGATCTAGCGATTCGGAGAATGTTTCGTATTTACCCTTATTAACCGAAGAAATCGAATACATCACCACAAAAAAGGCAAAGAGCAAGGTCACAAAATCAGCGTAAGACACCATCCAGCGATCGTGATTATCGGCCTCTTGCAATGGCCTGCGTCTGCGCCGACTCATAAGGCCTCCATTATTTTTCCAATAAAAAACCGGATAATTTCAATTCGATATTACGCGGGTTTTCGCCCTCGGCTATCGAGGAAATGCCTTCTATCACCATCTCCCTGGCTTGCGATGCTTCGAAAATCAGACTCTTCAGCTTATTGGCTATGGGAATAAACAATAGATTGGCTAGGCCGACACCGTAAATAGTCGCGACGAAGGCTGTCGCGATGCCGCTACCCAACAACTCCGGTTTGGCTAAATTCTGCATTACATGAATCAAGCCTATTACCGCGCCGATAATGCCGATAGTCGGTGCATAACCGCCCATAGCCTCGAAAACCCTGGCGGCCTGTGTGTCCAGATGCTCTTTGGTCGTTAGCTCAACCTCAAGGCAATCGCGTATTACTTCCGGCTCGTTACCATCGACCAGCAACTGCAACCCTTTTTTGGCAAAACTGTCTTTTTCGGTTTCGATAACGGATTCCAACCCCAGCAAGCCCTCCTTGCGCGCCAGAGAAGCTCCAGCGTACGATCTTGTCGATTTGCTTTTTAAGCTGCAAATTTTGCGGCACAAAGATCCAACTCAAAATTCGTAAACTGCGCAGAAATACCTTGGGCGGAAATTGCAACAGCGTGGCTCCCAGCGTACCCCCCACCACAATAATGAAGGCATGAAAATTGATTAGGGACCCGAGCTCTCCTCCGCCCATTAGGTTACCGCCGATAATCGCGGAAAAACCTATCAACACGCCCAAAATACTGAGAATATCCATCAATGTAATTTTTTAAATTGGTTGGCAATCTCTTCCAGAGAATAAATATGATCCGCCAGACCGGCTTCTGCGATGGCTTTCGGCATGCCATAGATAGTACTTGTCGCCTCGTCCTGCGCCCAAATTTGCGCGCCGCGCTGCCTTAACTTCATAGCACCAGCCTTGCCGTCGGCCCCCATGCCGGTCAACACCACCGCCAACACATGCCCGGCGAACACCTGGGCAAGCGAGTCAAAAGTAATATCGACGCTGGGACTGTAAATTTCCCCGCTTTGCTTGGCCCTCAATGCAATCCGCCGCTCACCGGCTACTTGCTTTACTTGCATCTGCATTGCCCCTGGCCCTAATAATGCGGTACCCGGCTGCAATACGTCACCATCTCGCGCTTCCCTGACATTAATGTTGCACAGCAAATTCAAGCGTTCGGCAAAGCTTTTGGTGAAATTAGGCGGCATGTGTTGCACCAGCAATATGGGTATCGAACACTCAGCCGGAATTTTGCTCAGCACGTATTGCATGGCGACCGGACCGCCGGTCGAGGCGGCAACCACTAAAAGCTCGATTTTGCCGCTAGTTGCTGTCTTGGACCACGCCGACGCAGCGCGTATCGGCTTAGCTGCGGGGCTTTCTGCGGTTGAGCTCTGATGCTCTTCTAGGCTCGTGCGCGCCAGAGGTCTAAGGGAAGTCATTCTAGTAGCCTGAGAAGCCACCATCCTCACCCGATATCTCAGCAAGTAGCGGGCCGTTTCACGATTAGCATCGATGTCTTCCAACTGCTTGGGCAAAAAGTCGATAGCGCCGGCATTCAACGCATCCAGAGTGGCTTGAGCGCCGACTTGCGTCATTGCAGAAAACATCAGTATCGGACAGGGCCGGGTGCCCATGATTTTTTTGACTGCCGTGATACCATCCATGATTGGCATCTCCACGTCCATGGTGATAACGTCCGGCTGCAGACTTGCCGCAAGTTCTATGGCTTCGCGACCGTCGTGAGCGACGCCTATCACTTTAAACTCTTGATCCTCTTCTAAAATTTCCCGAATTCTTTTACAGATAAAACTGGAGTCGTCGACGATCAGCACCCGAATGGTCATATTGCCGCGTCACATCGCATACTTCTTCATCAGGCCAGGCACATCGAGTATCAGCGCTATCTTGCCGTCACCGGTGATGGTTGCTCCCGCCAATCCTTCCAATCCATGTAACTTGGCACCCAGCGCTTTAATCACCACTTCTTCCTGACCGATTAATTGATCCACCACGAATCCGACATGCCTGCCGCCAGCGTTCACCACCACAACATGATTGGTCGGCTGCGTTTCGCCTGTGAAGTAAGAACCTCTGACCAGCCATTCGCTTAAATAAAACAGCGGTAAGGCCTTGTTTCTGACCATTACCACCAATTGACCATCTACCTTATTGGTTTTGCTCAAATCCAGATCGAGTATTTCCAAGACGCTGGCCAAGGGTAACGCGAAAGCCTGCCCGCGCAACTTCACCATCAGGGTCGGCATAATAGCCAAAGTCAACGGCACCTTGATGATAATGGTGCTGCCCTTGCCTTCCACCGAATCAATTTCCACCACGCCGTTCATTTGCGCGATCCGTGTTTTCACCACGTCCATGCCGACTCCACGACCGGATACGTCGGAAATTTCAGTTTTGGTGGAAAATCCGGGCAGAAAAATCAGGTTGTAACACTCTTTATCGTCAAGACGGGCGGCGCTTTCTTCATCCATCAAGCCTTTTTCCACTACTTTGGCGCGCAGTATGTCGGGGTTCATCCCCTTGCCGTCGTCTTTGATGGACAACTGGATATGATCACCTTCCTGAGACGCTTTCAATATCACCACGCCTTCCCGAGGTTTGCCGTTGGCTTCGCGCTCATCCGGCGATTCGATTCCGTGATCTACCGCATTCCTGACCAAATGCACCAAAGGATCCGCCAGAGCCTCGACCAGGTTTTTATCGAGATCGGTTTCTTCACCCACCAACTCCAGCCTGATTTCTTTTTTCAGACTTCTAGCCAAATCGCGTACCACACGCGGAAAACGTCCAAAGACTTTTTTGATTGGCTGCATCCGGGTTTTCATGACCGCCAATTGCAAATCGGCGGTCACCACGTCCAGATTGGATATCGCCTTGGACAACTGCTCGCCTGCTTCAGCATTGGCTTTAAGCGTCTGGAAACGGTTACGCACCAGAACCAGCTCGCCGACCATGTTCATAATATCGTCCAAAATCTGGGTATCTACCCTGACGGTGGTATCGGCTTGGGGTGTGGCGGCTTTACTCTTGTCGGAAACGGAATCTACTACCGACGCTACTTTGCCTAAGCTATTTTCCGGCTCCACATCGACGGACGGTTTCGCGACCGGCTCAGGTTTAGCCGCCACGAACGGTTTCTCGACAGGCAACTCTACATTTTTAATTGGTGGGTTTTTTTCACCCGCAGCCGGCTCATCAATCTTGCCCAAATTGGCAGCATCGAATTTACCTTTGCCGTGCAAAGCATCGAGGACCTTATCGAACTCCTCGTCGGTAATATCGCCGGAATCGCTGGCGGGCACAGACGGCTCGGTTTTTACCGAAAACTTGCCTTTGCCATGCAACTCGTCCAGCAGGTTTTCAAACTCGTCTTCACTGATTTCGTCATCCGCCGTCGGCACTGCCGATTGCGCTGCGATGTTCGCGGTGGGAGAACCGCCCTTACCATGCAGCGCATCCAGCAAATCTTCGAATTCCTGCTCGGTAATTTCATCGCCATCTTCCGAGGCGGATTCGCTGGCCAATAACTCTTCTGGATCGAGCATTGCGTCATAGGCTTGCGCTGCGGATTCTTGAGGGGATAGCGGCTGGGTGGATTCGGAGGTTTCGTTGATGACAGCGGCTTCAACCGCTATCTCAGCAGGCGCGGCAGCAGCGACTTCGGCCGGCCCCGCATAAGATTTCAAGCGTTTCAAAAGACCTTGATCCGCCGATTTTGGCGTATTACCGGAACGGACTTGCCCGAACATCTCGTTGACGATGTCCACGACTTGCAAAATCACGTCCATCAAATCCGGCGTGACTTGGCGATCACCCTGTCTGAGCACGTTAAAAACGTCTTCGGCGTTGTGACAGACATCGACTAAGGCGCTAATAGCCAAAAAACCGGCGCCGCCCTTTATGGTGTGGAACCCGCGAAATATGGAATTCAGAAGATCGAGATCGCCAGGCGATTGCTCCAGTTCCACCAGCTGCTCACCCAGAGAATCGAGAATCTCCCCGGCTTCGACCAGGAAGTCTTGCAATATTTCGTCGTCCAGATCGATCGCCATGTTGTTTTCCTCAGAAACCTAGACTAGACAGTAAGTCATCAACATCGACCTGACTGGTGGCCACATCACCGGCTCTGTCATCTACTCCGGGGACAACCGGTCCGGGCACTTCGGGCTGCAACGCGGCACCGCTGCTTGGCGTAATTTTGCGGCTGGAAATTTTGATCAGATTAACCATGCTGCCTTCAAGATCCTGCACCAAATCGATAACCCGGCGGATAATCTGCCCGGTAATATCTTGAAACCCTTGCGCCATCAATATATCGCTTAGGCCCGCCTGGATTTTCTCCAGAGACACTTGCGACTGCTCAAAATACTGACTGAGGTCGGCGCTCATGGCCTTAAACTCGTCAAATGGCATTTCCCGATCCAAAAAGCGATTCCATTGCGCCGACAATTGTTTAACCTGCCCGTTCAGTTCATCCGATACCGGCAACAACTCTTCAACGGCGGTTAAGGTTTGATCTGCGGCTTGCTCCGTCATCGCGATCACATAATGCAGACGCTCCTTGGCATCCGGTATATCGTGCTCAGCCATGGCTGCTATTTTTGAGTCGACGGAAAAACTCACCATGGTGTCGTGCAATTGGCGAGTTAGGCGGCCAATTTCTTTAAACAATTGTGTTTCTCTTAATCCGGCTACTTGATCAAGAATTTCATCGGCAGCCGCTTCGTCGCACTTTTCTAATGCTGCGACCAAATCTCGGGCCAAACTCAGCAGGTCAGTATTCATGGTAATCTCCCTGTGCTTCAGCCGTCGATGCGTTCAAAAATCTTTTCGATTTTCTCTTTAAGCGTAGCAGCCGTAAAAGGCTTGATGACATAACCATTTACACCGGCCTGTGCAGCCATAATGATTTGCTCGCGCTTGGCTTCGGCTGTGACCATCAACACCGGCAGATTGGCCAAACTGGGAGTAGACCTGACGGCCTTCAATAAATCGATGCCGGTCATGCCCGGCATATTCCAATCGGTGATCAAAAAATCGATACCGCCTTTTTCCAGAATAGGCAGTGCTGTTTTACCGTCGTCCGCTTCCACGGTGTTGGTAAAACCCAGATCTTTCAACAGGTTTTTTACTATTCTCCGCATTGTCGAAAAGTCATCGACAACCAGAATACGCATATTTTTATCCAAGGATAATCTCCACCCAGATTACTTTATTGTTAAGAAACCGCTAAATTGTGACCAATAATTGCGAAAAATTCCTGCAATAACCACACATTAGCTGCACTTTTCATTATCTTTCCCTTCCACCCAATCCGCAAGTCTAGCGCGTAAGCGCAACATCGCCTGACTACAAATTTGGCTAACCCGCGATTCGCTGACATCAAGCACCTTGCCTATCTCACGCAAATTCAGCTCTTCGTCGTAATACAGCGATATGACTAAGCGCTCCCGTTCCGGTAATTCCGAGATGGCCTTGGCTAGGGCTTTTTGAAAATTCTGTTGGATCAGCACATCTTCCGGCTGCTGATTGCCGTGCACATCATCTATAACACTGTCTTCGCCTTGCACCAATTCTTCGACGCTAAAGGTCTTACAAGACACCGCGTCCTGCAAAATATGATGGTATTCAGTCAAATCGATACCCATATGTCCGGCCACTTCGGTATCCTTGGCATCACGTCCCAGCTGATTCTCAACCTCGCGTATCGCCTCCGCCACCATCCGGGCTTTCTTATGCACCGAACGCGGCGTCCAATCCGAACGGCGCAATTCATCCAGCATGGCCCCGCGAATGCGGATACCGGCGTAAGTATCGAAACTCGCCCCCTGACCGGCGTCATAATGTTTCAGCGCTTCCAGCAAGCCCAGCATGCCGGATTGAATCAAATCATCGAGCTGCACTGTGTCGGGCAGCCGCCCCATCAAGTGGTAGGCAATGCGTTTTACCAGCGGCGCATGTTGAATGACCAAGGCATCAACATTTCCAGCCTGCACAGCAGCATACATTGCCGCTCCGCTCATGCAACATCCTCTTTCGCGCTGTACTGAATCATCCGTTCGACAAAAAACTCCAGGTAGCCGCCCGCTTTAGGCTTGATAGGCCAGCTGTCGATTTTTCGCGCCAAATTCTTAATCGCCAGCGCCGCCTTACTTTGCGGGAATGCTTCCACCACTGGCGTTTGTTTTTGCACGGATTTTTTCAAATATTCGTCCTGCGGCACCGCGCCGACAAACTGCAAGGCCACATCCAAATAACGGTCCGTCACTTTACTCAGCTTATTGAACAAAGCCTGCCCATGCTCAGCCGACTGCACCATATTCGTAATGATATGAAAGCTATTCAACCCGTAATCTCTGTTTAACAACTTGATATAGGCATATGCATCGGCCAATGAAGTCGGCTCATCGCAGACCACCACGATTATTTCTTGGCAAGCCCGTGCAAAATTCACCACGCTTGCCGAAATACCGGCAGCGGTATCGACGATCAACACATCCAACTCTCGGTCGATTTCGCTAAAAGCCCTTATCACGCCGGCTTGCTCGATACTCGACAAATCGGACATCCGCTGGATACCTGACGACGCCGGAATGATTTTCAGCCCGGAAGGTCCGGTCATCATGATGTCCTTCAAGCTTTTTTCGCCGCTCAATACATGCGACAAATTGAATTCGGGAAACATGCCCAGCAAAATATCGACATTAGCCAAGCCCATATCGGCATCGAGTATAGCCACCCGCCTACCCATTTTAGACAGCGCCACGCCGATATTGACGGAAAGATTGGTTTTACCAACCCCGCCCTTGCCACTTGTTACCGCGATTACTCGCACCGGTTTCATATGTCTCATTTGTCTAATTCCAGCTGCCTGATCGAATGACTTATGCATGGCTTTCCGCCATCCAGTCTTCAACATTCACATCGTCGCCATAGCCATGGTCCTGATCGACACTTTCCATACACTGCCGAATCAAAGCATCGGCATCGGGCAAGTAAATATCTTCCGGAACCTGCTGACCGTCAGTGATAAATGACAATGGCATACGCCGCTCGATAATCGCCGACAACGCGGTACCTTTGCTAACTGCCTCATCAAACTTGGTTAGTATAGTCGCTTGTGGTTCGAGTATTCGGAACGCATCCATAATTTCCAGCATTGCTTTGTATTGCGTGGTGGCGGACATCACCAAATATGAGCGTATAGGCAAATCGCCGTGTTGCAAAGTTTTCAGCTGCTCGGCCAAACGCATATCGCGCTGACTCATGCCGGCGGTGTCGATTAAAATCAGGCGTTTATCGGAAAAACTATTGATATGCCTGCGCAACTCCTCCGCATCACCCGCTACTCTGACCGGCACATCCAAAATTCTGCCGTACGTATTGATTTGCTCGTGCGCGCCGATCCGATAATTATCGGTGGTAATCAACGCAATCTGCCGAGAACCATGTTTTAAAATAAACTGCGCGGCCAATTTAGCGACTGTCGTAGTTTTACCGACCCCGGTGGAGCCAACCAATGCGGCGATACCGCCTTGATCCAACAGGTTGTCGTCGGCTATCGGCACCAGCCTGGCCAACATTTCCTGGGCTTTGCCGATGGCTAAATCGAATTGTTTATGGCTACCCAGCCGATTGGCTATCTTGCCCGCTAAATTTTTCGAGAAGCCGCACTCCAACATGCGGTCGCGCAAATCATCGTGTAAAGGTAGCCCGTGTTGCGGCATTTGCATGACGATATTCGACAACTTGCTATCCAACATCGTCCGCAGTTCTTTCATTTCCGCACGCATTTCGTCGAGGAATTTATCGCCGTTGTGCGCTTGAACCTGCCGTGGCTCGGTCAACGGTTTAATTTTGGGATCGGCACTTGCCCAGGCTGGTTTTTCAATTTTTTCAACTTGGCGAACTTTTTCGGCGATTTTCTGCGCGTTGTTATGCCCAACCTGCAATTTTTCGGCATAACCGACGTATTGATCCAGGTTGCGACGGATCGGATTTTCTGGAATGCTGCCTTCCGCGCCGCGTTTTCTGGCGCTGCTTAAAACATGCAACGATTTTTTTTCAACTTCGAGATCAGGCAAATCGACTTTTTTAACTTCATTGGGCGGCGATTTTTCGTCTTCGCGTTGCTTGAGATTTTTATGAATGACCTGCTCGTCAAAGTCGCGGGCCGCCACGATTTCCACGCCGCCATCCACCGAACGGTTGGACATAATCACTGCATCGGCGCCCAATTCTTCTTTGACCATGCGCATGGCCTGCCGTATGTCTGCTGCAAAAAAGCGTTTAATTTTCATCGCGCAACCTCTGTTTTATTGTCCCCGCTGTCCCACTGTGGAAACCACCCTGATCTGCCGATCTTGCGGGATTTCATTATAGGCCAGCACATGTAAGCCGGATATCGAATGACGAACGAAGCGAGCCAACCAAGGGCGGATATAAGAGGACACCAACAATACTGCGGTTTGTCCTTCCATTTCCATCCTTTGCGCACTTTCCTCCAGGGATTTGTGCATCTGCTCGGCTAGACCCGGTTCTAAACCGGCACCACCTTCGCCCGCCGTCTGCAATGACCTATGCAATATCTGTTCCAATCCCGGATCGAGGGTAATAACCGGAATCTCTGTCTGTACACCATTGATTTCATGGACAATTGAGCGCCCCAAGGCCGCCCGCACCGCTGAGGTCAAGATGTCCGGATCTTGACTCTTCACCCCGTACTCCGCCAAAGTTTCGGCGATGGTTCGTAAATCGCGAATCGAAACCCGCTCTTGCAGCAGATTTTGCAGTACCTTGACCAAAATACCCAAGGGCAAGGTTTTCGGCACCAGATCCTCGACCAGCTTTGGCGCCACTTTGGACAAATTATCCAGCAACTGCTGCGCCTCCTCGTAACCGAACAATTCATGCGCATTACTTTGCAAAATATGACTGAGATGCGTGGCAACCACCGTGCTGGGGTCGACTACCGTGTAACCCAGGGTTTGCGCTTGGTCTTTTTGATTGGCATCAATCCAGATCGCATCCAAACCAAACGCCGGATCCTTACAAGGCGCGCCTTGCAAAGCACCGAACACCCGGCCGGGATTAATCGCCATTTCTTTCTCGGGCATAATATTGGCTTCGCCGACGCTCACGCCCATCAAGGAAATCCGGTATTCGGTAGGCGACAAATCCAGGTTGTCCCGAATATGCACCGACGGAATTAGAAAACCCAGCTCTTGCGACAATTTCTTGCGCACACCCTTGATACGCATCATCAATTGCCCGCCCTGATTTCTATCCACCAGCGGAATCAAGCGATACCCCACTTCCAGACCAATCGCATCGACCGGCATCACATCGTCCCAGCCCAATTCCTTGATCTCGGTTTTGGCTAGTTGCTGCGGGGAAACGATGCGCTCCATTTCCAGGGCTTTTTCTTCCTCCAACTTACGGCGTCTGTCGATCAAATAAGCGCCACCGACCAATGTCAGCGCTAACAGGATAAACACCAGATTCGGCATGCCGGGAATGATACCCAGGATACCCATCACCGCCGCAGTGACCAGCAGCGTGCGCGGATCTTCGAACAGCTGTGAACTTAACTGTTTACCAATATCCTGCTTGCTGCCGCGAACCCGCGTCACCACCATCGCCGCGGCCACCGACAACAACAGCGACGGAATCTGCGCCACCAAACCGTCACCGATGGTCAGCAACACATAAATATTGGCGGCGTCGGCAAAGCTCATGCCGTGTTGGCCCACGCCTATCGCCAAGCCGCCTATCATGTTCACGAACAAAATGATAATGCCGGCTACCGCGTCACCCCGCACGAATTTACTGGCACCATCCATCGAACCGTAAAAATCGGCTTCGGCAGCCACTTCTTCGCGGCGGGCACGCGCTTCATCCTGATTGATCAACCCCGAATTCAAATCGGCGTCGATAGCCATCTGCTTACCCGGCATCGCATCCAAGGTAAAGCGGGCGCTCACTTCCGCGACCCGTCCGGCACCTTTGGTGACCACCATAAAATTGATGACCACCAAAATCGCAAACACCACGATACCCACCGCAAAATTACCGCCGATGACGAATGATCCGAAAGCTTCGATGACTTTGCCGGCGGCATCTCCGCCCTCATGGCCGCGAATCAATACGACTCGGGTGGACGCCACGTTCAAGGACAGCCGCAACAAGGTCGCCACCAGAATGACGGTAGGAAATGAGGCAAACTCCAGCGGCTTGAGGGTGTAAATCACCACCAACAAGATGATCAGCGAAAACGCGATATTGAAGGTAAAAAACAGATCCAGCACAAACGGCGGTAGCGGCAAAATCAACAACGCCAGCAACATCACGATCAATAGTGGCGCGCCCAAGCCCAAGCCGGTCAGCGCCTTAAGTGAGTTGAGTATTTTCGTAAAATCCATAATTCAGCTCGATACCGGGCTATTGCTTAAAGTCGTCGGGTACTTGCACATCGGTAGGCGGAACCGGTTTGTTCCAGCCGTATTGCGTCGAAGCCCGTAATTGAAAAACATAGGCCAATACTTGGGCGACGGCCAAGAATAAGCCGCGCGGTATTTCCTGATTCAGGTCGGTGGAATAATACAAAGCCCTGGCCAGCGACGGCGCTGCGACCAAGGGTACTTGCGAGGCCATTGCCAGCTGGCGAATCTGCGCGGCAACTAAATCCGTCCCCTTGGCAACCAGCAAAGGCGCCCCATTGCCGTTCTGATCGTATTTTAAGGCCACCGCGAAATGAGTAGGATTGGTGACGATGACGTCGGCACTAGGCACAGCATCCATCATCCGCCGTTGTGCGGCTTCCATCTGCATCCTGCGGATTTTGCCTTTAACTTCCGGATTACCCTCTTGATCCTTGGCCTCGTCGCGAACTTCCTGCTTGGTCATTTTCAGTTGGCGCTGGTGATTCCACAATTGATAGGGCGCATCCAGCATCACCAACAATAAAAAAGTAGCGCTCAAAATCACCAAACAGAAGGAAATAATATCGCCGACATGATGGATAGCTTGATCGAGCGGCAAGCGGCTCAAGCCCATGAAATCGTCGAAGTACAGTTTGAATAAATTCCAGGAGACAATCGCAACCAGTATGGTTTTGATGATGGCCTTGACCAATTCGACCAAGCCTTGAATCCCGATGATTTTTTTTATCCCAGTCAGCGGATTGAGCTTGGAAAACTTCATTTCGAAGGCTTCGCTGGTAAAGTTCCATCCACCCAACATCATCGCCGCCGCCAAATCGGCAACCACCAATACCACCAAAAACGGCAGGATCACCCACAAACCTTCGGCAAACGCTGCCTTCAGATAAATCAGCGGAGTCGCCGGATCGAACACAGCCTCCCGCGACAACTGCAAGGGATGCTTCATCATCTCCAGCATACTGCGCCACATGCCTTGCCCGAAATAGAAAAACAGCGCCGAACTGGTAATCAACGTTACAAAAGTGTTGAGTTCCTTGGAACGGGGAATCTGGCCTTTTTTACGCGACTCGCTAAGTCGCTTGCCGGTGGGGTCTTCGGTTTTATCTTGACCGGAATCTTCCGCCATTTATTGCAACCTCAATAATGCATGGACCAGCGCGAAGCCGTTGTGCAGCATATCGCTAAAACCTTCCAGCATAGTCGGCAGGCCAATCCAGATTAAGCCCATACCCAGCATGATGGTGATAGGGAAGCCGACGCCGAATATCTGTAGCTGCGGCGCCGCTTTTGACGCCACACCAAAGCTGATGTTGACGAATAACAAGGTCGCCATCACCGGCATAGCCAGTAGCAGGCCATCAGCAAATATCAGACTGCTCCAACTGATTACTCGCCATACATCGCTCTTATCCATACCCATACTACCAACCGGTAATGTATGGAAGCTTTGCGCCAACATCTCGATCAGCAATAAATGGCCATCCACCGCGAGAAATAACAAGCTGCCGCTAATCACAAATAGTTGGGCGATCACCGGCACCTGCACCCCAGTTGCCGGATCGACCATGGAGGCAAAGCCCAGGCCCATGCTGTAAGCGATAGTCTGTCCGGCAAACAACATGATGGAAAACACCATTTGCAGAATAAAGCCAGTGGTCAACCCCAAGGCGACTTGCTGTACCGCCACCATAAACCCTTGGTAGCCAAATATTTCAATATCCGGCATCGCCGGCAAAGTTGGCATAATGACCCAGGTAATCAATAAACTGGCGATTAATCTGACTTTGGCCGGCACCGCTTTGACGCTAAAAACCGGCACGGTGATGAACATGGAACTGATGCGAAAGAATGGCCAGACAAACGAAGCAAGATACCGCAGTAGCTCGTCTTCGCCGAAGTTCATCCTATTAGCGTAGGAATATCGCGCATCAAATCTTGGAAATAATCGATGAGCATTTGTAACATGCCGGGACCGGCTATCATCAACACGGCGATAATAGTCGCCAGCTTTGGGATAAAGGTCAGAGTCTGTTCTTGAATCGAAGTCGCCGCCTGAAACATGGACACCAGCAAACCCACAACCAAGGAGGCAATCAGGATAGGACCCATTAATTTCAGGGAAATCAATACGGTATCCTGGGCAATTGCCGAGATGGTTTCCGGTGTCATCATCGGCTTGGCCTATACGTAAAAGCTGGCTGCCAGCATTTCCATCACCATGGTCCAACCATCCGCCAGCACAAACAACATAATCTTGAACGGCAACGACACGATCATCGGTGACAGCATCATCATACCCATAGACATCAATACACTGGCTACCACTAGATCGATGACCAGGAACGGCAGAAAAATTAGAAAGCCTATCTGAAACGCGGTTTTCAATTCGCTAGTCACATAAGCCGGCACCAACAAGGAAAACGGCACATCTTCCGGTTTGTCAATTTGTTCACGGCCAGAGATACGTACAAAGGTATCCAAATCCGCCTCGCGGGTTTGCTTGAGCATGAACTGCTTGAATGGCTCGGAGGCATTTTGTAAGGCAGTCACTGCGTCAATTTTTTCTTCCATGTACGGCTGCACGGCGGTTTCGTTAACTTTTTCCAACACCGGCATCATAATGAAAATAGTTAGAAATAGAGATAGCCCCAATAACACTTGGTTACTTGGCGCTTGTGCGGCACCTATGGCTTGGCGTAGCAAGCCCAGTACGATCATGATGCGAGTAAACGAAGTCATCGATAACAACAATGCCGGCAATAAGGTCAGCATAGTCATCAACGCTAAAATCTGGATGGTGACCGTATAGGTTTCGCCGCCTTTGGGGTTGCTAGTCACCGTAATAGCATCTATGCCTACTGCGGCGTAAACAGCTTCCGGCAAAAACAGTAAGCCTATTATCAGGCAGGAAAAAATCAACTTAATCATGGTGCTTACCTTGCATGACCTGCAGCAATTTCTTGGCAAATACGCTGGTTTCCTGCCCGTCTGCGCTATTAATAAACAAGCGCTGGTCGCCTTCAAGCTCAAGCAGTTTATCGATACGCCCGCTACTAACACCTAACAGTAGCTGTTTTTCACCGACTTTAACCAACACCAATTTTTCACGCATACCCAATGACAATCCGGCCAGCACTGCCAACTGACTTTTACCGACAAAGGCCAAACTGCCGCTTTTACGTAATAGCCACACCGACAGAAAAAATAGCGCCAACACCAATAGCAACGCCAACAGCCATTGTGCGACATCCCCGGAAGTCACTACTTTCGCGGTCTGCCTGGGCAACGTAGCGGCTTCGTCAGCCCATGCAACAGGTGCAATCAATACCGAAATAATTTGGGTAGCCAGGCGAGATACAGACATCAGCCGAGCTTTCTGACTCGTTCCGACGGACTGATAATGTCGGTCAGCCGAATACCAAATTTGTCGTTAACCACCACGACTTCGCCGTGAGCGACTAAGGTTCCATTCACCAATACATCCATCGGTTCGCCGGCAAAACGATCCAGCTCTACAACCGAGCCCTGGTTTAGCTGCAATAAATTGCGGATATTAATTTTGGTTCGACCGATCTCCAGCGACACGGTCACCGGCACATCGAGAATGACGTCCAGCTTGACTTCATCGCTGCTGGGACCGTTATTTCTGGATTTTTGCTCGCTAAACTCGGGAAACTCCGCTGCGGCAAAACCTTGCTGAGAGCTCTTTGCGGCGTTTGCTTGTTCCTTCAGTGCATCGCCCCAATCAGCTTCAGCATCAGCTTGCTCGTTCATCGCTGCGGCCCAGTCGTCACCGATTTCGTCGTTTTCACTCATGCTTATCCTTCCCTGCTGTCAAATATTATCCAGCGTCATTTTTTCTGTAATTTCGATGGCATAGTTACCATCGGAAAGCCCCAATTTGCCCCGAAAGACCGGCACATCCTCAACTTCGAGCAATACGGTTTCCGGCATTTCTATAGGAATCACATCGCCTTTTTTAAGCTCAATCACTTCGCTGATAGACATTTCTTTTTCTATCAGTTTACTGTTGACGACCACTTCGCTACGCATAATTTCAACTCTTAGCGAATCTTGCCAACGCCCATCCACCTCACCCCGGTCGCTGGTTACCGCATCCAGCAATTCTCTGATAGGCTCAATCATGGAGTAAGGCATTGCAATATTGATATCGCCGCCGCCGCCCTCCAACTCCACATGGATAGTGGAAATCACCACGATTTCCGAAGGACTGACAATGTTGGCGAACTGCGGATTGACTTCTGAATTGATGTATTCAAAGTCAATATCCATCACGGGTTTCCAGGCTTCGGCTAAATCCTTGAAAATCATGTCGATAATCAGCCGAATAATACGCATTTCGGTCGGCGTGAACTCCCTGCCCTCAACCTTGTTATAAAACTGACCGCCACCGCCGAAAAAGTTATCGACAGCGGTAAACACCAATCGCGGCTCCATCACGATCAATGCCCGCCCGCGTAAAGGCGACATCCGAATCACATTCAAATTAGTCGGTACGAATAAGCCCTGAATGAATTCGGAAAACTTCTGTACTTGAATCCCGGATACGGAGATTTCCGCAGCACGTCGCAAAAAGTTAAATAAAGCTATCCGAAAATGGCGAGCGAAGCGCTCGTTGACCATTTCCAAGGTGGGCATCCGCCCCCGAACAATCCGTTCCTGACTGTTAAAATCATAGACTCTCGCTGTGCCTCGACTGTAGTCTTCATCAGCCCCTGTATCGACGTCGCCATCGTCCACGCCATGTAGTAGCGCATCGATTTCGTCTTGTGATAATAGATCGGCGGTTGACATTTATTGCATTACAAATTCAGTGAAGTACACATCTTTAACGGTATTTTTACCGGCCATTTTTTCCAAAACTTTACCAATTTCGGCTTGCATCATGGCTTTTAACTCTTGTTTTCCTTCCAAGGTTTTCGCCTTTTCCGCACCCACCGCACTGATGGCCATCAACAAATTGTTGCGTATCATCGGCTCATGCTTTTTCATCGCATCCTTACTCGCCTCACCTTTCATCAGTATTGTCAGGGATATTCTGATCACTTTTGCGCCGGAACCGGCGGGAAAATTAACCAATAAGGGGCTTGGTAAATCATAATAAACATCAGGCTCAGCGACCTTTTCGTGGCCGGCCTCTTCTTCATGCGCGGCTTCATCCTTGTGCTCCGCCTTGTCGTGCTTGGCATCACCTTCTTCCTTATGCTCGGCGTCGGCCGGCTTATTCAGAAAGAAATAAGCCCCACCTCCCGCGCCAGCCAAAACCAAGACAACCGCGACGATTATTATGATTATTTTCTTGGAAGACTTCTTACCTTCTTCTTTCCCATGGGCTTCTGCCATTTTCCACCTTTTAAATTTTTACAGCACAATACGCGCCAAAATATTCAAGCTCAATCAGACCACTGTACGAAAATCAGCTGGATTTGATCATACAAGAAAAAACATCGTTTTAGAATAATAGTATAGCCGTCACTGGAAAGCAGTTAGGCAAAAAGCGGAGCTCAGGTATGCACAAAATACCTGGAGGAATTGTAGCTGTTAAGTCAAATTTTTGACTCAGCTTGCGGATGTTTTGCAGAAAGAACTGCAAAGACCTCACGGCCTTTGCAGCTTTATCAAGATATTACAGCGAATTAACTGCGTTTAATTCTTGGAAGGCTTGCTCTAAACGAGTCACCATGCCAACTTGGCCGGCACGTTGCCAAACACGTGGGTCATAGTATTTTTTGTTCGGTTTATCGGCACCTTCCGGGTTACCGATTTGACTTTGCAAATAGCCTTCGTTCTTTTTGTAAAACTCCATCACACCGGCCCAGCTAGCCCATTGAGTATCGGTATCGATGTTCATTTTAACGACGCCGTAGCTGATGGATTCTTTAATTTCTTCAGGAGAAGAACCTGAACCGCCATGGAATACGAAGTTCAAACTGTTATGCGGCAGACCGAATTTCTCTGAAACATACTTTTGTGAGTTGTCCAAAATTTTCGGCGTCAATTTGACGTTGCCTGGAGAGTAAACACCATGCACGTTACCGAATGACGCGGCAATTGTGAAACGATGGCTGATTTTGCTCAGGTGCTCGTAAGCGTAAGCAACATCTTCCGGCTGGGTATACAAAGCAGAATGATCCATACCGCTGTTGTCGACGCCGTCTTCCTCGCCACCGGTACAACCCAGTTCGATTTCCAGAGTCATACCCATTTTGGACATGCGCTCCAGATACTTACCGCAGATTTCAATGTTTTCTTGCAAACTTTCTTCGGAAAGATCCAGCATGTGCGAGCTGAACAAAGGCTTGCCAGTTGCAGCGAAGAATTTTTCACCTTCATCCAGCATGCCGTCTACCCATGGCAGCAATTTTTTTGCCGCGTGATCTGTATGCAAAATAACAGGTACGCCATACAGTTCCGCCATGCGGTGAACATGGTGAGCACCGGAAATGGCGCCAACGATAGAGCAACCTTGGCCTTCCAGTTTCAGACCTTTACCAGCAACGAATGCGGCACCGCCATTAGAAAATTGAATGACGACAGGTGACTTGGCTTTTGCTGCCGCTTCCAATACCGAGTTAATGGTATCGGTGCTGATGACGTTTACAGCCGGCAACGCAAAATTATTTTCTTTGCAGATAGCAAAGATTTTTTGTACATCTTCACCGGTGACAACACCCGGCTTAACAACATCAAATATTTTTTGTGGCATAAATTTTATCCTGTTAATAACAAATCAAGGCCGCGTACTCGATTCGGCGGCCTTGCAAATCTTAAACAACCGAGCGCCTGCACTCGGCGGCTAGACCAAGATTAGGCTTCCAAGGCAGCCAAACGGTCCGACAACAATTTTTCCAGTGCTTCCAGCGCTTTGGCGAAACCATCGATACCTTCGGCCAATTTTTCTTTAGCCATCCGGTTTTCTTCATGCATGCGGTCAAAAGTGGCTTTGTCGACTGAGATTTTTTCGATTGAAGCTGTTGCTGCTTTGGCAGGATCCAGTTTGCGCGGCAAGTCACCTTCAACGGATTGCAACTCTGCCAATAAAGACGGCGCGATGGTCAACAAATCGCAGCCCGCCAATTCGGTGATCTCGCCGATGTTACGGAAGCTGGCGCCCATGACTTCGGTTTTGTAGCCGAATTTTTTGTAGTAGTTATAGACTTCGGTCACTGACAATACACCTGGATCTTCAGCAGGCGCATAAGAATCACGGCCGGTGTCTTTTTTATACCAGTCTAAGATACGGCCAACGAATGGTGAAATCAGTGTGATACCGTTTTCCGCACAAGCAATCGCTTGGTGCAAACCGAACAACAATGTCAGGTTGGTATGAATACCTTCTTTTTCCAATACGGCGGCAGCTTGAATGCCTTCCCAGGTAGCAGCGATTTTAATTAAAACGCGCTCTTTGGAAATGCCTGCAGCTTCGTATTGAGCGATCAAGTCGCGACCTTTAGCGATGGTGGCTTCGGTATCGTAAGACAAACGCGCATCGACTTCAGTCGATACACGACCTTCGACAATTTCCAGAATTTTCAAGCCAAAAGACACGGCCAAACGATCAAATGCCAGGGTCACAACTTCTGCAGCCGAAGCAGCGGCACCCAATGTTGCTCTTGCACCTTTCAAAGTATCGTCAACAATTCCTTGATATTGCGGCATTTGTGCAGCAGCGGTGATCAAAGAAGGATTGGTGGTTGCGTCGCGCGGTTTGAAAGTTTCGATCGCTTGAATATCACCGGTATCGGCGACAACCACAGTTATTTCACGGAGTTGTTCGAGTAAATTTTTTGCCATAGGATTATCCTCAGATGTGTTGTTAATTCTTCCCCCTCGTTTGAACCGAGCTTTACAAGCAAAAGATGTTCAGCAATTCTTGCAGGAGATTGATTGCAAAAGAGTCCCTGGTGATGAAACTCTATTTTTAGCTATATTGATAAGACTGAATCGCCACTTGGCATATATTCAAAGCCGAAACACACGCTTTAAAACATACGAAGTGGCGATCATTTAAATCTGCCGGTTCAGAGTTAACGTTTAACCCTTAAGTTCCAGCAATCAGCATCAGAAATCAGATGCTATTAAGCTTTATCACGTAAATACTTTTCCACGCCAGTCGCTTTCGCAGCGGCAGCTTCCCGATCTCTTACGATTTGCTTTGCCATGTATTTGGCAACACCGGTAGCAGGATTGGAATCTTGTTTTTCCAAGTATTTGGCAACGCCGGTTTTATTCGCACCCATTTTTTCCAGATACTTTTCAACGCCGGTTGCGCCAGATGCAACTTGGTAATCATCAGCTGAAGAACCTTTGGCACTTTTAGGCGATTTTTTGTTGTAGATAAAAAATCCGGCTACAGCCAACAAAATTAAACCAATGTAGGAAAAATCAGAGGACGCAGCCTTTTCTGTTTGTATCACATCTACCGCTGCTTCCGCAGAAGTTGTGGAGGCAGCAGATGACGAACTTGACGATTTGGCCGCACTTGGTGCTGCAGAGCTGTGCTTGTAGTCAGCATCGCTATATAACACTTTAGGTTGAAAATTCGTCGCTGGGAAAGCTGGATCCGCTTCAACTTCTTTTACAGCTGGTTTCGCTGCAGGTGCTGTGGCAGCCGCAGGGGCAGCTTTGCTGTCGTTATATTCAGGATTGGTATAGAGCACCTTTGGCTGATAATCAGCCGCCGGATAATCCGATCCCGCCATAGCTAAGGAACTGGTCAGCATTAGAGCTGCCATCACGCCTTTCGTTAATTCATTTCTTTTCACGTCTATCACCTATGCTGTTAGAAACGTGAGGCTTCGATCATTTAATCCAAACCTCACCTAAGTTTACAAAATTAAAGAACGGCTTCCACATTAGCGACGACATTGTCCACGGTAAAGCCGAACTCTTTGAAGAGCTGACCTGCCGGGGCCGATTCGCCGAAACGGTCCAATCCTACGACTCTACCCGCGCTGCCGGCGTATTTCCACCAGCTGTCGGTTACTCCCGCTTCTACTACCACGCGCTGGGTCACGCTTGGCGGCAATACGCTGTCTTTGTAAGCTTGGTCTTGCGCTTCGAAGACGTTGGTAGACGGTAGTGACACCACGCGGATTTTTTTGCCTTTCGCAGCCAGTGCATCGGCCGCTTTCAATGCCAATTCCACTTCAGAGCCGGTGGCAATGATGATCGCGTCCGGCGTGCCATCGCTGTCTTTCAGGATGTAGCCCCCTTTGCTGATCGCGTCAATTTGTGCGGCGGTGCGAGGCACGTGCGGCAGGTTTTGACGGGAGAAGATCAGAGTGCTCGGTCCGTCTTGACGTTCGATAGCGGCTTTCCAGCAAACAGCCGACTCGACCGCGTCGCAAGGACGCCAGACGTGCATGTTGGGAATCATGCGCAGGGTGGCGGTTTGTTCGACCGGTTGGTGGGTCGGGCCGTCTTCGCCCAGACCGATGGAGTCGTGGGTGTAAACGAAGATGGTCGGGATTTTCATCAACGCGGCCATGCGCAGGGCGTTACGGGCGTATTCCGAGAACATCAGGAAGGTGGCGCCGTAGGGTTTGAAGCCACCGTGCAGGGTGATGCCGTTCATGATGGCGGACATACCGAATTCGCGCACGCCGTAGTAGGCGTAGTTGCCATCGAAGCCCGGTTGGTTGACGTCTTTGCAGCCGGACCACAGGGTCAGGTTGGAGCCCGCCAAGTCGGCAGAGCCGCCCAGCAGTTCGGGCAACAAGGGGCCAAAGCCGTTCAAGGTGTTTTGTGAGGCTTTGCGGCTGGCGATGGTTTCGCCTTTGGCATCCACCGCAGCGATAAACGCTTTGGATTTTTCAGCCCAATCGGCAGGCAGTTGGTTTTTGATCACGCGACGTTCGAATTCGGCCGCGAGTTCAGGGTGTGCGGCTTTGTAGGCAGCAAATTTGGCGTTCCAGGCGCTTTCCAGTTGGGCGCCTTTGGCATTGGCGTCCCAACCGGCTTTGATGTCGGCAGGAATGTCGAACGGCGCGTGCGGCCAGCCCAGTTGTTCGCGGGTCAGGGCGATTTCAGCTTCACCTAAGGCCGCACCGTGGCATTCTTCTTTGCCTTGTTTGTTCGGCGAGCCGAAACCGATGATGGTTTGGCAGCAGATGATGCTGGGCTTGTCGGTGACTTTTTTGGCTTCTTCAATCGCGGCTTTGATGGCGTCGGGGTTGTGGCCGTCGACTTTAGGAATGACGTGCCAGCCGTAGGCTTCGAAGCGTTTCGGGGTGTCGTCGAGGAACCAGCCGGCAACGTTGCCATGACCACGGACTTCGCCATCGATGGAGATGTTGTTGTCGTCGTAGAAGGCGATCAGTTTGCCCAGTTTCATGGAGCCGGCCAGGGAGCAGGCTTCGTGGGAGATACCTTCCATCAAGCAACCGTCACCCAGGAATACGTAGGTGTGGTGGTCGACGATGTCGTGACCGGGACGGTTGAATTGACCGGCCAGGGTACGTTCGGCCAAAGCAAAGCCTACCGCGTTGGTAATGCCTTGTCCCAAGGGACCTGTGGTGGTTTCCACACCTTCGGTGTAACCGTATTCAGGGTGTCCTGGGGTTTGGGAGTGCAGTTGGCGGAACTGTTTCAGTTCTTCGATCGGCAGGTTGTAGCCGGCCAAGTGCAGCAAGGAATAAATCAGCATGGAGCCGTGGCCGTTGGACAAAATGAAGCGGTCGCGGTTGGGCCATTTAGGGTTGCTGGGGTTGTGTTGCAGAAAATCATTCCACAATACTTCTGCGATGTCGGCCATCCCCATCGGGGCACCGGGGTGCCCGGAGTTGGCTTTCTGTACGGCGTCCATGCTAAGTGCGCGGATGGCGTTCGCTAAGTCTCGGCGCGAAGGCATGTTGGTCTCCTTTTTATTTTGTTATTTTAGTTGCGACATTCAATTACTCAAATATCACTCTGGCTGAGGCTGGTAAATACAAGGAAGACCAAAACCACACTCTCGTTCATTCAGACTGCTGGAATCGGTATCGCCTTGACACCCGAATGTAATGTAAAAAACCTGTGACCGAAATGCTCCGGCCACAGGTTTACACGCTAAGTTATTCCAAATTGGCGTGTCTTGATCTCATTTCTTCTTCTGCAATACCTTTGTCATGGATTACATGCGAAATTGTCGCTTCCAGGAAAAACAAGGTAGATAATTCAAACACAGTACCCATAGGCATGCCTTTGACTTTACCGTATTGTTCTGATCTGCCGATTTGCAAAGTGACATCAGCCATGTCGCCAATCGTTGAATCGTCCTTAGCCGAAATCAACACAATCTTTGCGCCGACTTCTTTGGCTTTTTTGGTAAAGGCAATCAACTGCTCGGTTTCACCGGAGCCGGAAATAATGATCAACAAATCGCCAGCTTTGATGCTTGGCGTAACAATTTCACCGACAACGCTAACGTCGTAGCCGCCATGCATCAAACGCATGGCAAAGAAATTGCCGACTAGCTTTGAACGGCCAGCGCCCGATATAAAAATGCGCTTAGCCTGATCCAGCATTTCCACCAAGGTTTTGTCATGCGAATCGGGTGTCGCTTCCAGAATCCCTGAGATTTTGTCAATAATTAACTGCTGATGCATGACTTATACCGCCGCCGCGTCAACCAATTCACGGATTTCACGAGCCGCTTCAGCAGGTGAAGGCGCGCCGTAGATAGCTGCACCAACCACGATGATGTTAGCGCCAGCTTCAACGACTTGTTGTACAGTCGCTTGTTTGATACCGCCAGCAACAGAGATACGCACATTAAGACCCAAACGAGCGATATCGTTCAAATCGGTGAAAGGTGTATGACCGGCTGCTTGCGCGTCCAGACCAGTGTGAATACCAACGATTTGCGCGCCCAATTTGACAGACTCTCTTGCGCAGTCTGCTTTATCGGCCACGTTGATCAAGTCGATTTGAGTTTCAGCGCCGTGTTTTTTCGCAGCTTTGATAACGCCAGCGATAGTGGCCAAACCGGATACGCCCAATACGGTGCAGATGTCCGCGCCAGCAGCATAGAAAGCACCCGCTTCGTATTCGCCTGCGTCCATGGTTTTCAGGTCAACCAACAACAATTTGTCAGGGTAACGTTGTCTCAGTTCTTTAACCAGGTTGATACCGTTGTATTTAATGCAAGGAGTGCCGATTTCAAAAATATCGACATAGGGTGCTACTTGATCTGCCAACGCAACGGTTTGGTTGAAATCCAGTGAATCCAACGCCATTTGAATTAATGGTCTTGCCATGTGATGTGCTCCGAAAGTTTTAATTTTTAGTAATAGCCGATTCTTGCAAATTGCCACAACCCGCTAGGCTTGTCACGTACGTGTGATGCATTTGTAACTGTAAGGTAGAAATGGGATATATGTCAATGCTTAGCAACTGCGCGCAGCCTACAGGTTATGCGAACAAATTGTTACTAGACAAGTCCGCGGCGTAAGCTTAGGCTGAACAAAACCGCAGGCAAACCGAGCAAAATTCAATTTCAATTTTAGGATTCATCGCTTACGAGCTGATAAATCTGGATATTTTTTTGGCTAATTGTCTATCCTCGCCGCAATAACACAGCATCCTTTAGCCTGATCACCAGCTCTCGACACCCAAATCGCAGCATTTTGCCTGCCATCGAAAAGATGAAAAAGTCACACCTCGATCTAACAACAACCGGAGAGGAACAGCTTGAAACGTCTCTTTTTTGCCTTATGGCCGGAACAAAACGCCAGGCAACAATGCGCGGCTTTAATCAGCCAACTAAACCGAACCGGAAAACCCGTTAAGGAAGCAAACTTACATGTCACCGTGTTGTTTTTAGGGAGAATTTCTGCAGAACAACAGGCCATAATCACCAAGGAGGCAGGAAAAATGCCAACACCGCTGATAACGTTAAGTTTTGACCGCCTGAGTTTCTGGAAAAAACCTGCCGTGCTATGCCTGACCGCCAGCCAGTTCGATCAAAGCGTGTCGACATTAAACGAAAACTTGGCCCGCATAGCCAAACAACAAGGGATACCCATCGAAAACAGACTATTCAAGCCGCATGTCACTTTAGTTAAAAAGGCTAGTTCGGCAATCGATTTCGATTTCGCCCCCATACTTTGGCAATCAATAGGATTCTGCTTGGTAGAATCCTGCTCAGGTCCGGATGGCGTTGAATATCGAATTATCCAACGCTGGCCGGCAATTTAGCACCCCAAAACAGGAGACTGATCATGCCCTTTTTAAGATTGAACACCAACTCAGTGCTCGATACCGAACTGAAATCAAAATTGTTAGGCGAACTGTCGCAATTGGCGTCCAAAGAGACCGGCAAACCGGAGCGCTACGTCATGATTAGCATTGAGCAAAACGACGCCATGCTGTTTGCCGGTAGCACTACCCCTTTGGCATATCTTGAATGCAAGAGCATTGGCCTGAGCAGTAGCCAAGCCAAAAACTTGTCTGCATCGATATGCCAATTGCTCAATACCCGGCTTTCAATCCCTCAGGATCGGATTTATATCGAGTTCAGTAACTGTCCGGCTGATTTTTGGGGCTGGAACGGCTCGACATTTGGCTAAACGACCCGGACGTCGAATAAATACGACCGTGTATTCAGACAAAACAGACTCAATGAGTTGGCGCACCAAGTCCAAGCGCGCCAACTCAGTCGCCTTATTTGGGCTTTTTAGTTTCTTGAGGCTTTTCCGGTTTCTCTGGCGTAGCAATTTTTTCAGCCGTAGCGGGAGCAGAATCCCCAAACAAAATATTCTTCTCATTCTGTTGCGCGGTTTTCTCCCCAATTCCAGACACATTTTCCAGATCTTTCAATGTCTTAAAATCGCCATGTTCCTTACGATATTGAACCACCGCCTCGGCCTTCTTCGGGCCTATCCCGGTCAAGGCCTTGGAAATGGTTTCGGCATCCGCTTGGTTGATATTGATTGGTTCAGCAAATACGGCAAAAGAATACAGCATAAAAAGTACAAATAACTTTTTCATGGATTTTCTCCGATTGGATTTTAGGGCTGCCTGGACTAATCAGCACACACTTAATCAGCTGACTTTTCAAGCTAGCCAATCTTAGCCTGTTCTTTAAATTTTACAATTCAAAAACAAAAATCCACTGATTAATCGGCACTAGCCACAATCACAGCCCGAACCGGCGCCGGCAAGCCTTCACAAGTTAAATCCGGAGAATGCGGATCCAAAAATTCCGCCAAAGAATGAAACCGCATCCATTCGGTACTGCGCTGCTCCTCGACAGAAGTTTTGGAAACATCCGCTAGGCGAATATTTTTAAACCCGCAGCGGCGCATCCATAACATCAAAGCTGCGCAGCTTGGCAAAAACCACACATTGCGCATTTGCGCATAACGCCCCTCAGGCACCAAGACATGCTGCGCGTCCCCTTCAACAACCAAAGTCTCCAAAATCAATTCACCGCCAGCCCGCAAACAGCCCTTTAATTCCAGCAAATGATCGATGGGCGAGCGGCGGTGATACAACACCCCCATCGAAAACACCGTATCGAATAGCCCCATGTTGGGCGGCACATCTTCTATCCCCAGCGGCAACAGATAAATCGGCGCCTCACCGTGCAGCTTTCGGATAGCCTGGAACTGCATTACGCTGAGTAATGTCGGATCAATTCCAACCACCAATCGCGCTCCCGCACCGAGCATGCGCCAACAATGATAGCCGTTGCCGCAACCAACATCCAAAACCAAGCGATTTCGTAGCGGTGCGATCTGGTCTTTCACCCTGTCCCATTTCCAATCCGAACGCCATTCGGTATCGATGTCAATGTCGAATATCCGATAAGGTCCTTTTCGCCAAGGATGCAGTTGCATCAACTGTTCGCGCAAACCAGCACGCATCTCATCAGAAATATCCTCTGCCTGACCTACTCTGACACTCTCCAACAAATCGACACTGGACGGCATCAAATCCGGCAAATCGTCTACTACCTGTTGCCAGCGTTTCAGATCGCCATGCGACGAATCCGCAAACGCCGCCGCCAATTGCTCAGGCAAACGGTTTACCCAGACTTCGTCGCCGGCCGCCGCCAATGCTTGATAAAGACCTTCGTAAAGCGTCATTTCAATGCAATTATTGAAGCGAAGTTGAAATACTGAAACCAAACTTCCGCGCTGGCGAAACCCGCCAACTTCAAGCGCTGTTGATGCGCGGCAAAGGTTTCCGGAATCAACACATTCTCGAGAGCACTGCGCTTTTGGCTGATTTCCAGTTCGCTATAGCCTTGGGCTTTTTTAAATAAATGATGCATATCAATCTGCAAAGCCTGCTGTTGAGCATCGTCGAACGCCAGCTTTTCGGACAAAATCAAAATCCCGCCCGGCAACAAACCTTGATAGATCGTGGTCAAAAAAGCCTGCCGATCAACCAGCGGAATAAACTGCAGCGTAAAATTCAGCACCACTACAGAGGCATTACTAATCGCAATATCGCGAACATCGGCACATAAAATTTCTATCTCGGCCCCACCACCGGATGCAACCGCCAGATTTTGCCTGCATTGCTCGACCATTGCCGCGGAACAATCCACAGCAACGATTCGGCAATTCTTAGTGGTGATTTGCTGATGCATAGCCAAGGTCGCCGCCCCCAACGAGCAGCCCAAGTCGTAGCAAACGCTGTCTTCCTTGGCAAAACGTGCCGCCAATAAACCGATCGCCGAGATAATAGTGTTGTAACCGGGAACAGAGCGCTGGATCATGTCCGGAAAGACGTTGACGACAGTTTCGTCGAAAGCAAATGCGTTGATTTCGCCTAGCGGACTGGCGTACAGAGAGTCTTTAGCGGATTGCATACTGATGGTCATTCCCGGCTGCCCCTAAACGGCACACCCGGGAACACTAAGAGAGAGGGAAAAGCTTATGAATTATTTTTGCTGTTTAATGCTTCGGTATTGCGTTTAGCCAATTGGTTGATGACCTCTTGCAACGAACCGGTGCGCTCCACTTCGTTTTTGAAGCTGGTGCGATAGTTAGTCACCAAACTGACGCCTTCGATCATGATGTCGTAAGCTTTCCATTGGCCTTTGACGTTCAGCATCCGATAATTGACAGCGATAGGCTGCAAACCGGGTTGCAGCACTTCGGTTTTAATCAGGACTTTTCTTTCGTCTTCTTCCGGGGTGATCGGCAAAAACCGTACAGACCAGTCTTTAAACTCAAAGAAGGCTCGAGAGTAGGTTCTGATCAACAACACTTGAAACTCCTTTTTAAAGCTCTCCTTTTCCGCCGGCGAAGCATCCTTCCACATTTTCCCCAACACCAGCGAAGAAATCAGATCGAAATCCACATTCGGATAAATCACTTCCTGGACGAAGGCATTGATTTTTTGGAAATCATGCGGAAAGGCAGGATCCTGTAAGCGTTGCTTCAACTTGTTGGACGCATCCTCAATGGTGCGTTGCGGCTCGCTCAAATCGGCTGCGGCAACAGGCAAAGAGAAAAACATGCCGGCAAACAAGCTAAAAACCACTACAAATATAAAATGCATGTGACGTTTGATATTCATAAAAACCATCTCAAAAAAGTATCGCCGGCTAATTTCAACCGCCTTCATTCGATACACTGCTAAAATAAAGGCCGAAGCACTAACCCGGCTCCAGATTCTTGCCAGCCTACGGGACCGGCAAATACCTCACTATATTACTATGGAAGAGATGTCATACCCTAACGACTTTTTCCCGGGCACCCGGATGCGCCGGATGCGTTACCAAGCATTTTCCCGACGGTTGATGCGGGAAAATCGCTTAAGCAGCGACGACTTAATCTGCCCGCTATTTGTTATCGAGGGCAATAACAAACAAGAAGCCGTCGCTTCCATGCCGGGCGTCAACCGATTATCCATTGACCTGGTGCTGCGCGAAGCAGAAACCTTATTAAATCTGGGCGTACCCGCCATTGCTCTATTCCCGGTAACCAATCCGGACAAAAAATCCTTAAGCGCGGAAGAAGCTTACAACCCTGACGGCTTGGCACAACGCTGCGTTCGGGCCTTGAAAGACGCCCTGCCGGAACTGGGGATCATCACCGACGTCGCCTTGGACCCTTTTACTTCGCACGGTCAGGACGGGTTACTGAATGACCAAGGTTATGTCGTCAACGACGAAACCGTCGAAGTCCTGTGCAAACAGGCCTTGTCGCATGCCGAAGCCGGCGCCGACATCGTCGCCCCTTCCGACATGATGGACGGCCGCATCGGTGCGATCAGAGCCGTGTTGGAATCTCATGGTCATACCAACACCCGAATATTGGCCTATTCCGCCAAATACGCCTCCAGTTTCTACGGCCCGTTCCGCGATGCGGTCGGCTCGGCCGGTAATCTGGGCGGCGGGAATAAATACAGCTATCAAATGGACCCGGCCAATTCCGATGAAGCCTTGCGGGAGATTGCGCTGGATTTACGCGAAGGCGCCGATATGATCATGGTCAAACCCGGCATGCCCTATCTGGACATCATCCGCCGCGCCAAGGAACAATTCGGTGTACCGACCTTTGCTTATCAGGTCAGCGGTGAATATGCGATGTTGAAAGCCGCGTCGCAAAACGGCTGGCTGGACGAACAGCAGGTGGTGATGGAATCCCTACTGGCATTTAAGAGAGCCGGCTGCGACGCGATACTGACTTATTACGCTAAATCCGCTGCCCAGTGGCTAAAACAACCATAACAACCAGACAAACGGACCCGGCATGAGCGAAGACTTTGATTTTGATGACAGTCATTCGACTGACGATCCACCCCAACAGCGCCGACGTTACTTCGGCCTGGAGCAGGCGGTATTTATCCTGCTGGTCGTTTTATCGCTGACCGGCATCGCGATTACCGAATTCAACCCGCACGACGGCTATGGTTATTGGCTATTCATGGTGATCGTGTTTGGCATGCTGTCGATTTTCGTCTCCTGGCTACAAACCCGAACCAACGACAACGACTTTGGCGACATCGTCAAGGCCCAAGGGCTGCATTGGCTGCATACGCTGGTTGTGGTGATAGCCGCCGCATTGCTTAACAAATCCGAGCAGTTATCCGACAGAAGCGCCAGCCTGGTTATCTTGCTGATCCTGGCCTTAGCCACCCTGCTGGATGGCATCCGCATCGGCTGGCAATACAGCCTACTCGGTTTTTTCCTGGCAACCTGCGCGCTGATCGTGGCTTATTTCGAGAACTTTATGCCCATCAGTATAGGGCTGGGAGTGCTGGTGATAGCCTGCACTTTCCTCTGGGAATATTGGCGCAGCAAATACAGTACCGATGATGAAAATTGAACATTATGCGGTGTTCGGCCAACCGATCAGCCACAGTAAATCACCGCGTATCCATAAATTGTTTGCCGAACAAACCGGTCAACTGATGGACTATAGGGCCCAAGAGGTGCCTGCGGAAACTTTTGCCGCGGCTACCAGCCGTTTTTTTGCGGATGGCGGCAAAGGCCTGAATTGCACCGTCCCGCTCAAGGAACTGGCTTGGCAATATGCCGACCAACTGACAGAACGCGCTCGTCAAGCAAAAGCCGTCAACACCTTAGCCCGCCAAGCGGACGACAGCATATTGGGCGACAACACCGACGGCATCGGCTTACTTAACGACTTAACCATAAACCATGGCATCACGCTGAAGGATGCCGAGATTTTGATTCTAGGGGCAGGAGGCGCCACACGCGGCATAGTCCCTCCCCTACTGGAACAGCAGCCGTCGGGATTGGTCATCGTCAATCGCAATGTGAGCAAAGCCCACGCAATTGCCGTTGATTTCACGGCACTAGGCGCGGTACAAGCTTGCGATTACGCTAATCTTAAAGATCGCCAATTTGATTTGATCATCAATGCCACGTCGGCCAGCCTCAGCGGCGATTTGCCACCCTTGCCGGCCGACCTGTTGAAAGCGGGCGGCAGTTGCTACGACCTGGCTTACGCCAACCAAGCCACCGCATTTGTGACATGGGGCTTGGCGAATAAGGCCGCACACAGCCTGGACGGCTTGGGCATGTTGGTAGAGCAGGCCGCCGAAGCGTTCTTTATTTGGCGAGGCGTGCGTCCGCAAACCTCGCCGGTGATTAGCCTGCTAAACGCCGAAAGAGCATTAAACAACACGAACGGATGAAATTATTGACCGGGGCGATGTCCATGGTAACAATCTCCCCAAACCGCCCGCCATTAACGTTTACTGGAATACTATGAGTGGAATTAGAGCTTTTTTTGAAAAATCCCATGCTAAAGGCAAACCGCAGCGCGGTGGGCAACGCATTACGCCGGAAACTCTAAAACAGTTATTCCCCATCAGGAATTTAAGCGACGAGATATTACAAACTTTCGCCACTGAAAATCACGTCGAAACCCTGGCAGCCGGCAGCACTTTGTTCAGCGTCAATCAACAGGCGACTTGCGCAATGTATTTGTTGCGCGGCACGGTGATTTTGGCCGACCACAACGGCAAAAGCTATGAAATATCGGCAGGCAGCGCACAAGCGAAATTCCCGATATGCAGCGGTATCAAGCACACCGCCACCGCGACCGCAAAAACCGAGATAGACCTGTTGCGGGTATCCCTGAAAATCATGCTGACGCCCAGCCGCCAAGACCACGGCAAATTATCTATTCCGGAAGAATTGCATCACAACCGGCTATTGAGCTTATTCGTAGAACATTTCGAAAATAACGACCACGAGATAGAAATCCCCTCATTACCCGAAGTGGCGATCAATTTGCGCAAAGCCATCCAAAGAGATGTCAACATCGACGAAGCCGTCAAGATTATCCAGCTTGACCCTGCCATCTCCGCAAAATTGATAGAAGTCGCCAATTGCCCGTTATATCTAACCAACGTGCCAGCGAAAAACTGCAAAGACGCGGTGGTGCGTATCGGCTTAAACGCCACACGCAACCTGGTTACGGCGCTGAGTATGAAGCAGATTTTCAAAAGCAAATCGCCGCTGATTAAAAATCATTTGGAAGATCTGTGGAAACAAAGCCTTTATCTGTCCGGCCTCTGCCATGTGCTGGCCAGCCACAGCATGCAGCAAAATCCGGAAAATGCCTTACTGGCCGGACTGGTCTGCGACATCGGCGTAATTCCCTTTCTAAGTTTTACCGCCAACTTACCACCCGAATACCATAATGACGCCGAAATCCTGGAAGCCATGCCCATCATCAAAGGTCCGGTCGGCGCCGTAGTGTTGAAGGAATGGGATTTTGCCGAAGAGTTCATCGACGTAGCCAAATCGTCCAGCGACTGGTTTCAAAACAGCGGCGATACCTTGACGGTGACCGATATAGTGGTCCTGTCCAGACTCCATGCCCTGATCGGCAAAACAGCGACCGCCGATTTGCCGGCGATTACCGCCATTCCGGCGGCGGCCAAATTGAAAAACTTCTCTTTGTCTCCGGAAAATACGCTGGCCATCCTGCACGATGCCAAAACTAAAATTCACGAAGCTTTGAGCATCTTTTCCTCCTAGCCGCATGATCTGGAAATTTTTAAAAAAATCCCCGGACAAAACGCCGACAGAGAGCAGCCCCCCCGCAGCAACCGTCAACCAATTGCCCTTGAGCTACCTGCAAAAGCTCATCCCGCTGGGGGACTTGCCGGCGGCAGACTTGTTGGCAATACCGGTGACCATGCGGAACTTCAACCCCGGCGACATCATATTTAACCGTGGCGCCGAGGCCGAACAATTAAGCTATCTGTACACCGGCAACGTCTATCTGGAAGCGAATAATGGCGCCGGTTATACGGTCGAAGCCGATACTTTTAAAGCCTGTTATCCGCTGGCAACATCCGGCGAACACGCGTTCAGCGCGATTGCCAAATCACCGACCCAAATCATCTACATGCCGCTGTCCAACTTGCAGCACAGCAGCAAACCCGTCAACAATCCGCTGATCAACCCGGAGAGCATTCCGCCCAAGCTGCGAGACAGCTTTTTTTTCGACAGCTTTTGCGATGCGTTCAGAGCCGACAATCTGCATGTTCCCAGCCTACCGGATGTTGCCTTGCGTTTGCGCAGCGCCTTGCAAAAAGACATCAGCATCGCCGATGCGGTCAAAATTTTAAACCTGGACCCGGTTATATCCTCCAAATTGATTCAGGTGGCCAATAGCCCGATCTACCGCGGCAGCAACCCGATCACCAGTAGCCATGATGCAGTGAATCGGCTAGGCTTTAAAACCACGCAAAACCTGGTGACCAGCATCAGCCTGCACCAGTTGTTCAGAAGCCGCAACCGGCAATTGAACAACATTATTCAGACACTTTGGAAACAAAGCATCCAGATTGCCAGCCTCAGCCACACCTTGGCCGGACTAACCCGAAAAGTGAACGCCGACGAAGCCTTACTGGCCGGGTTAATTCACAATATTGGTGCTTTACCTATCGTCACCTTTGCCGAAAGCCTTGGTATTTCAAAGTATACCGAAGAAGAATTACAGGCCAGCATCGCCTGTCTGCAAGGTTTGTTAGGCACCTATATTTTGAAAAAATGGCATTTCCCCGATAGTTTTCAGCAAATTCCCGTCAATACCACAAATTGGTACTTCGACGACGGCCAGGGTTTGCAGTTGTATGACGTCGTTTTGTTAGCCAAATTTCACAGCCAACTCGGCGGCGCCAATACCCAAAAACTGCCGCCACTCAACACCTTGCCGGCCTTTCAAAAACTGGACGATAGCGCACTGACGCCAGACATGTCGCTGAAAGCGCTACAGGACGCAAAACAACAAATTGCCGAGGCCATAAACTTTTTCAGGACATAAGATGAACTGGTTTTCCAAGCTACTGGAAAAAAATACCGCCGCCAAAAGGCCCACCCCGAGAGCAGTGACACCTGGCGCTGAACGCCCGTATAGTCAGCCAACCGACAGCGCGGCATCCAAACCCAACACCACCCATCAGCAAACTCTTACAGTCGCACAACTGAAAAAATTCGCTCCCTTGCGTGATCTGGATGACACCGCCTTAAGCTCATTGCCGCATCTCAGTTTGGCCTACGCCAAGGGGGCGATTATTTTTACCCTGGGGCAACCGACCAGCAGCGTCCTGTATTTGTTGGCCGGACAACTGTCTATGCAGCCGGATAGTGCTAGCCGCTATCAAATCGACGCCGATTCCACGTTAGCCAATCTGCCGCTGAACAGCGGTAGCCGCTGCGGCGCTACCGCCACGGCGCTCAGCGATGTGCGCATTTTGGAAATCCCTATCCAACTCAACCGTTTGTGGACGGATAAAAGTCAGGAAAGCGCCAATTGCGTGGAACTGGTCGATATTCAACTGCCAGAACCGATTAACGGCAGCCGCTTCTTCAACAGCTTCGCCCAAGCCTATCGGGAAAACAAACTCCGCCTGCCATCCTTACCTGACGTAGCACTGAAACTGAAAGATGCGGTGCAAAAGGACATCGGTATCCGTGGGGCCGCTGACATTATTCAACTGGACCCGCCTATCGTGGCAAAATTAATCCAGGTGGCGAACAGCCCCTTGTATGCCACAGAAATACCGATCAACAATTGCCATGACGCGGTAGCCCGCATCGGCCTGAATGCGACGCGGAATCTGGTGATGGGCATCAGTATGAAACAATTATTCAGCTGCACCGACCCGGAACTCATGAAAGGCATGCAGACATTATGGAAAAACAGCCTATATGTCTCAAGTTTAAGCTTCGTGTTGGCACAGGAGTGCAGCAACATCAACCCGGAGGACGCCCTGCTGGGCGGTTTGATTGCCGACATCGGCGCGATTCCCTTACTGCATTTTGCCGAACAATTTCCCGACGGCGGCCCCAGCTTTCAGGAACTAAAAACCGCGCTGCCCTATTTACGCGGCCCGGTCGGAGTGCTGATGCTGCATACCCTCGGATTTCCCGAACATTTGGGCAACATTCCGCATCAAGCAGAAAACTGGCTGTACGACAGCGGCCCGGAACTAACGATGACCGACATCGTCATCCTCGCCAAATTGCACAGCTATTTCGGTTCCGGCAATGCCCGGGATCTGCCTTATATCAACTCGATTCCGGCTTACAGCAAACTAAATCACGGTAAACTGAACCCTGACTTTTCCTTGATGGTGTTGAAAAAAGCCCAAAACCGGGTCAACGCCGCCATGCATTTATTATCCTAATCATCCCGATATTCATATCAGACTGGCTACCGACATGACCAATCCTTTGCTTGAAAACACCGAACTGCCGCAATTTTCTAAAATTCTGCCCGAACACGTGGAACCTGCGATCAATCAGCTGCTTAGCGACGCTCGACAAACCATCGCCCGGCAGTTGGCAGCCGGCGGACCTTACACCTGGCAAAACCTGATCGAACCGATTGAAGCCGCCGAGGATCGCCTCAACAAAGCCTGGTCGCCGGTCAGCCATATGAATTCGGTAGTCAACAGCGAAGCGATGCGCGATGCTTACAATGCCTGCCTCGGTAAACTCAGCGAATATGCCACCGAAACCGGCCAAAACCGCGCATTGTACGAGGCCTACCAAGCCATCCACGACAGCGCGGACTTTGCCAAACTCGACCAAGCGCAGCAAAAAATTGTCAATAATGCCTTGCGCGATTTTCATTTATCCGGCGTGGACTTACCGCCCGAGCAACAAGCGCGTTACAAAGACATCAACCAACAGCTATCAAAACTAGCCAGCCAGTACGAAGAAAATTTGCTGGATGCCACCAACGCCTGGCATAAACAGATCACCCATATCGAAGACTTGGCCGGACTGCCGGAATCGGCCCTGGCGCAAGCGAAACAAGCGGCCGAAGCGGAAGGCAAAGACGGCTGGTTGATCAACCTGCAATTCCCGTCGTATCTGGCGGTGATGACCTACGCCGACAACCGCGAACTGCGCCGCGAACATTATGAGGCCTTCTGCACCCGAGCCTCCGATCAAGGCCCGCATGCCGGGCAATGGGACAATTCCGAACTGATGGAACAAATCCTGGCGCTGCGCCACGAGAAAGCCCAATTGCTGGGCTTTAACAACTACGCCGAATATTCGCTGGCTACTAAAATGGCCAAATCCACCGACGATGTGGTGAAGTTTCTGGAAGATTTGGCCGACAAATCCTGGCACCAAGCCCGCCGGGATTTGACTGAATTGAAAGAGTTTGCTGCCGCCGAGCACGGCCTAAACGACTTGCAAGCCTGGGACATCGGTTATTACTCGGAAAAAATGCGCCAGCATTTCTACCAACTGTCGCAAGAAGAAGTGAAAGCCTATTTCCCCGACAACAAAGTCGTGCCCGGCCTGTTTGCCATCGTCGAAAAACTCTATGGCTTGCAAATCAGCGAAATCAAAGACTTCGACACCTGGCACCCCGACGCCCGCTTTTATCAAATCCTGGATAAACAGGGCCAATTGCGCGGCCGCTTCTTCCTGGACTTATACGCCCGCGCCAAAAAGCGCGGCGGCGCCTGGATGGACGACTGCGTCTGCCGTAAAAAAGTCGGCGATGCACTACAAACACCGGTGGCGTATTTAACCTGCAACTTTACCCCGCCGACTGGCAACGACCCGGCCTTGCTGACCCACGACGAAGTGGAAACGCTGTTTCACGAATTCGGCCACGGTCTGCATCACATGTTGACCCAGATCGATCACCTCGGTGTCTCGGGCATCAACGGCGTCGAGTGGGATGCGGTAGAACTGCCCAGCCAATTCATGGAAAACTGGTGCTGGGAAAAAGAAGCGCTGGGCTTAATCTCCGGTCATTATCAAACCGGTGAACCGCTGCCCGATACGTTGTACGACAAAATGTTGGCGGCAAAAAACTTCCAAGCCGGCATGATGATGGTGCGGCAACTGGAATTCAGCCTATTCGATTTCAAGATGCATCGGGATTACGCTCCGGCCAAGGGCGGACAAATTTATACCATCCTCAAACAGGTGCGTGACCAGGTAGCCGTGGTCAAGGTACCGGAATTCAACCGTTTCGCCCATAGCTTCTCGCATATTTTCGCTGGTGGTTACGCCGCCGGTTATTACAGTTACAAATGGGCGGAAGTGTTGTCGGCGGACGCATTTTCCTTGTTCGAAGAGAAAGGCATTTTCGACCGCGATACAGGTGAGTCTTTCCTGCACAACATCCTGGAGCAAGGCGGCAGCAGCGATGCGATGACCTTATTCAAAAACTTCCGCGGCCGAGAACCCAATATCGACGCCCTGCTCAGACATAACGGTATCGCCGCGTAAATGTTTCCTGGATTGCCTTGATGCTCGTCATCAAGGCAATCGAGTTTTTCAGGAGCGAAAATGAAAAACTGCCCGCAATGCGGCCAGCCCAGGTTGGGCGAGGCATTTAAATGTCCGAGTTGCGACGTGTTTTATTCCCAGCTCGACGAATTGCTGTACGCAGAACAGCAAAAGCAGGAAAGCCTGACGCTAAAAGGTACGCTTAAACGCATTCGCGCCGCCGAAGACCGCCCACAAGCCCTGAGAGCTGCGTTGAAAACCCTGTGGTTCAACACGCCCTTAAAAACCAAGATCGTGATTTGGACCTTAATCGCGTTCGTGTTTGTGCTGGTGGTGCCGGTTTTTTAATTGCTTAAAACGCTCAGGGACTAAAAGCTAACCCATAGCCCCTATCGTTATTCCCCACTTAATCTTCTTTAGGTGCTGCGGGTGCGGGTTCCGTTGGCGTATTGGTCACGGTTAGACTATTGGCATCCAGCTTCAGTAACACCGCATTGTTCTGATGAGCCTTCAACTCGGTCAAAGTGCGCCAGCCGGCATTATCCAATTTACGAAAAGCCGCAAAAAACCCTAATACCCGGGTATCCGCAGCCGGCTCGATCCGCAAGGATTTGTTCTCGCCGGGCTTTATCACCAACTCTTGTTTGCGTACCAGATCGGCGGCCAAAGTAGCCTGTTCTTTATCGAATATGGCAAAAAAATCGGCACCGTTAAAACCACTTTGCTCCCGCAATTCGTAAATTCTTAACACTACCGGCGAGGCTTTACCGTCGGCGTCGGGGTTAATTGAGGCGGTGCTGTTTAGCGTAAGCTCAACGACTGTTGGCGGTGGCGGAGCCGGTTGCTCAGGCACCTCTGCACACGCAGCCAACAACGAGGCAAAAAAAACTGGCAGTAATCTGGCTAACAACATACGACTATCCCTTTAAAAATTAGTTAACGCCATTCTGCCATAGGCACACAGTCACAGTACAAGGATTCATTTCCGGTAATTACTCGCCCAGCGTCGGCTAGTTTTTCAACTTGGTTAGATGCGGTTGCGCTGGCTCAAGGGCGCCGTAGCGGTATTGCGTCGTGCCATTCGGCGTTTGGGCGTTTCGGCGTGAATCAGGCGGTTGTCGCTATCGTATTGGTAGCGGCTGACGCGCTATTCTTCGATCAGGTTGTCGGCCGTAGCGGGAGAAGCGTTTTGATTCAACACTTGGCAACACGTCACCGCGTAGGATTACGCTAACAGCATCTACACTGGATGTTCTGTCACGTACCCAGGAAATACTTTTTTCTTTAAAAAATCGTCGTCCTTGCCGGTATCAAAAAAATGAAGCAGGCGATCTCTAACATGTACATCACCCCACATATTCGTCAATTGATATGTCTCTATAATTTCCTTATCGGCTGGAAGTGATAGGTCTTCTTGCACTACTCGCCCCTCAGTGGTGCAGATATTCCCTTCCGTACCAATATCGATAAGATTCCCTCCCTTGAAGGGGTAACCTCCATCAAAATTAAGCTTGGGCTTTATCCAGTATGGTTCACAGGACGCAGTGCTCGGCTTAACATCTTTATCGGAAACTTTTTTGTCAGCCAAATTATGTAACACGATATTTCCAATAAATAGCGTAAATATTGGATCGACTTCGTTTAAATCAATATTATGCCAATTGCCATCGCCGCTAGTAATATTGAAAAACCGCATGGTAGCTCGACCCAACATTTGCCCCAACGAGTAAAGGTCCTCGCGAAGCTTAAGACTGACAACATTATTATGTTTCCACACGATTCTTTTAGCCATTTCTCGATCTCATTGTTTCCGGGTCGGGTGACGACGTGGCTGGCCTTACCGGGTTTTTCTTCGCTCAGGTTGCTGTCCCGGAATAATTGGCTAGTTGATTTGCTGCTTCAGCTCTTTGTAATGCCCGAACCAATACATAAAGTTATCTCGATTCACGCCATCTTTTCCTGTCCAAAAATCCACGGGGTATTTCCAATCCGAACTACGTGTCTTTCTAGGAGCCAAACTTATATTTACATATCTATGCAACAGTCCTTGGTGACTTGGTGTTTGCAAAACGCCACAATAGCCAAGGGTTTCGAGGAGAACTTTTATCTGCTCCTTGGTCGCTTTAAAAGATAGAATTCTTTTTAATTGCTTCTGAAGCGTTGAAATTGTAGTTAATTGCTCTGCCCGTCTGATTGTCTGCAAAATGTTTCCAAATATTTCGAAATCCAAAGTATTTGGATATACATCAGACAACTTTTGATGCTGCAAAAGAAAAAAACTAATCTCCGCTGGACTTCCAGAAAATAGTCCACCACAAAAAAAGCGCAAATTGTTAAGCGCGGAAAGATCTACAACCCTTTGCTTTGGATAGGAGCACAATTTGCAATAGTGCCCATCCAGCATGTCAAATTGGTGATGAGGAAATGTCTGCATGATCGCATATGCCGCCAATCCACTCCGATAATCAAGTCTGTTGGTACTAAGACTAGCCAAAAAAAGATTTGTAACATGTTCCTTGCGACAACCGGAAAAAATCTCAAAGCAAGCCCGGACGGCTTCGTCATGGTCAATATTCTCCTTATCGAACATTAGCCCTTTATCCTTTGCATATATGAAATCAGCTTGCAAAGTATCTTCCGGGCGAGTCACATTATACTTGCGCAATATCTGGAGTGCTTTTTCATCTACGTCATTCATACAACTACGCCCCTCATTCGCTCTTTATTGGTTTTAGGTCGCTCAGCTATTAACTCCATTTTCTTTTAGATGAGAATCTGCCGTGTCCATTCTAAGGCGAGCTTATACCGAGTTTTTTTAACTTTGAATATGTTATTAATTTTCTGCGATACCCTGGGAGGGTATCTTGTTCGTGTAGCGCCAAGGGCCGGAAGCTGCCATTCGGCGTTTCGGCGCGAATCACGCGGTTGTCACTATCGTACTGGTAGCGGGTGACGCTGTGGCCGGCCTTGCCGCGGTTTTCTTCGGTCAGGCTGCCGCACAGGCGAGGAAGAAGCTTTCTGATTCAGGACTTCGCAGCGAATCAGCGCACTTCCAAGCCTACGATTACGCTGAAGCTAACAGTACCTACGCGGACTGATACTCCTGTAAATTTGGTGGGAGCCCACCTCTGCGTGATATTAAAATTGCTGGCGAAGTTTCGTCACACAAAAAACAGTCCTTGTCGAAAGCGTCCACACCAAGCGAACGCAAGTAGGAACCTAACATCTCTATCGTAAACCGTTCTTTCAGAGACTTACGCGAATACACAGAAATATCTTCGAAATCAAACGGCTCACCACTCTGTCCAAACTTCCACTTACCACCATCATTAGCCGCAAAAATAGTTCTGCGGGCTGTTCCATCTTCGTTGTAGACCTCCAAAATTGACGCGCCGAAATAACCGCGACTTTCAGGAAGCACTATACTCGGCATGGTATGCCGCTGAGCGACCACACGTAGCGCTGGCCGTCTACATCTGCCAGCAAGTACAGCCATTGGTCCAGCAGCATCGGTTCCGCGCCATCCATTGTCAAAAAATACCGTCCAACCAGACTTCGACGTCATGAACAAAAATCTCGTCGCAACCGGGGAAGTAAGTGGTAAAAGTGATCGAAAAGCCACATCGACTCCCCCAACTATATCGCCAATTTCCAGACGACTATTCAAGGGCTGCAAAATAGGCTGCTGCCATTCAATAAACTCATCAACAACCTGGTTTAACGGCATATCAATCAGTCCACACGACGAGGTGATGGGTTCCAAATGTCTATTCGCAATCATATGTTTAATTTTGGGTTCTAAGATCAACTGAACCAGATGGGTCGTTGGCTCGTATTCTCACTTCGTGAGCCGGACCGCGTGTAGAACTGGATGTATCGAACTCAATATATTCGCGCTGACCAGCAGGACTAGTTTCTTGAACATCAGGACGATTTGTTCCAACACGCACACCTTCCGCATTTACTTGCTGCTGATTGACGCGAATATCTCTATAGCCTGCCTGCTGCATTCTTTGCACTTCAGCTTGCGCGGCGGCATTTTGAGTAGGACTTCTGCCAATCGGCCTATTAGTTGGTAAAACTGCGGGTGGTGTCGGGTTAACATTTACGTCCTGAGGTAACCTTCCCCCGCTACAGTCTTTCCCGGTTAATCCCAACGGATCAACCCAATTCACCGGATTAGGCGCATACCGGTAAACGTTAGCACCGCCTTTTAATCCAACCGGATCCTGATGAATAAACCTTCCTGCATTAGGATCGTAATACCGGTTCAGGTTGTAATGCAAACCGGTTTCGGCGTCGTAATACTGGCCTTGAAAACGTAGCGGGTTGTCGATTTCCTCAATATCTGCCAGGGCCAGGTTGCCTTAGACGCGGTAGCGGGCGGACCAGACGATTCTGCCATCGGTATCGGTCAGCTCCCTGGGCGTGCCGAGATGGTCCAGGTGGTAGTGGTAGGTGGCGCCGTTGGCTTGGGTGTTGTCTTGTTCGTGCAACGCCAAGGGCCGGAAGCTGCCGGGCTCAAACAGGTAGGTACGGCTACGCTGGCTATCGGTTTCTGCGAGCAGGCGTGGGCCGTCGTATTGAAACCGGGTTTCGCCCAGCTAGGTATGCTTGACGATGCGCCGACCCAGGGCGTCGTAGCGGTATTGGCTGACGCCGTTTGTAAGTTTCGGCGCGGATCAGACGGTTGTCGCTATCGTATTGCTAGCGGGTGACGATTTGGCCGGCCTTGCCGCAGTTTTCTTCGATAAGGTTGCCGGCGGTAAGCGGGCGAAGCTTTTTGATTCAAGACTTAGCGACACTTTCCTTTGTACGATGACGCTATCGTATCTAGTTGGGCACCAAGCTATTTAATTCTCAACGAATCTACCCATTTATTAGAAATCCCTGCAAAATGATCTCGTAAACGGTCCTCTATGTGTTCAGGACTCCAAACCGCAGCGCGTTCCAAGCCTTCGCATTCTTCTTTAGTCGAGGGGATTTCTTGGGCGTTTATATATAAAAAAATTTTTTTACTTATAGGGTCTTGCTTAAAAAACTTAACGGGCAGTCGCAAACTCTCTTCTAACGGCTGATTTCCAATAACGGGCCAACGTCCTGAGGTCACAGCGGAATTCATCACCCAAACCTTAAACAAAACAGGTGCTGATTCTATTTCTGAAAAACTAGGAATGCTGTCTGTTCTGAGTCCATATAGAGCCAATAACGGCTCTTCTAAAACTCGTCCAAAACAGAATGTTCCATCCCCCATATCTATTTTTACAATGTCACCTTCTTTACGACACACTTTATTATTCATCATCCACCAAATTCTTTTATAGCTTGACCGAAGTAAAAATCTTTTTTTGGATTATGGGGCGAAATGCCATTAATCTTGTTACCGGAAGTCCCACCCACTGACTTTGCTTCACCATATGCGTCAATTAGCTGTTGCTCTCGACCTCTTATGGCTGCTTTGTTTGTTGAGGACTTATCAAGGATCGCAGGACCAAATCCTTCTTGATTAATAGATAGGGCGGCTGCGCGGGCCTTCGTATTGAAAACGGGTTTCGCCTTGCGCGGTGTGTTTGGCGATGCGCCGGCCCAGGGCGTCGTAGCAGTATTCGCTGGTCCCTTGCGGGGTTTCGGCGCGAATCAGGCGGTTGTCGCTATCGTATTGGTAGCGGGTGACGCTGCGACCGGCCTTGCCGCGTTTTTCTTCGATCAGGTTGCCGCACGGGCGAGGAAGAAACTATCTGATTTGGGATTTGGCGACAAATAAGTACGTCTCCCTGGATAAGACTAATATACGGCTAATTTTGCCTAAGCGGCCTAATCTTCAAATTCGTCAGTTTCGACAAGCTGCTTTACAAACAATTGAAAAGACACGCCTAACTTCTTTTTTGCCTTCTCATGATTTTGTTCGTCATTCAGCGCTTCATCCCATCTGTCAACCGCATAAAAGTAAACTTCGCCAGATGTATCGATGCAAAAGTAATTTCCCCCATGATCAATGGCAAACGGGATCAATCCTTTGGGCATTACATTCTTTGCAACCATCAGTAAATAACTATCTTCCAAAGTCCGCTCGGTTCCAACCGGGAATTTCATAGGCAAAAATTTTTTTGCCCATAAAGAACAGCCATCCTCCAAAATCCAAAAACTGTTTGAAGGTATACCGCCATTATGTATTAAATAATGATTGACCAATTCTTCCGGCAAAACGAGATTCAAATGTTGCTGAATATCTCCAATATCTTCCGGAGATAAATTCGATCCACCCTTTGAAAAAGGTATTTTCGACACCATAACAGTTCCACACGGACTAACCATCCCTAAACTGTATTAGATCGCCCTAGAAAGTTTCGACAACCCATTTATTCTTGCCTACGGAATAACGTTCACGCTTATCAATCCGCCATTCGTCTTTAATGTTTCTGAGGGTATAACGGCATTCGAATTTAAAACCAGCACTCTGCTTTGTACAAATCAAGAGTTTTTTTTCATCAACATCTTCGCATTTCTCTATGATTTCAGTATCTGGGTCATATTCGGGGGGACTTGACGCATTTAACGCCACCTCCCGACCAAACTTCCTTTCTTTCTTAGTTAAATAATTATTATATATCTCTGATATTTCTTGTTTAGCTGCTCCCTTGTTTGCTTCATGAGCATTAACTAGAAGTTCATAATACTTTACATCCCAGCGGTACATCTCGCTCATGAATGCTTGCAATACCTTTATCGCATGATCACACCTATCTTCACTCACAACTTTACCCCTAATTTGAAAATTCTTGACTCATTATTTTATTGCCACTGGTATCAAATACATCATAGACAACGCTAGTCGGCCGGGTTCCACCAGAGGTATAGTTAAAGATCTAATAAATCAACGCTTTGCCCAGAGCTGAATAGATTAAGCCTTGCGAGGTAATTGTATTTACGCCTCCTTCTCCCAAAGTTTAAAACTTTTGTCCAATGCTTCTGCTAAGGCAATTACCTTTTCTTTCGCGACAGGATTATCCACACGTAAGCTTGCCGGCACACGATGATAATCATATGACTCATCGGGACCAAAGATACCTGCCAGATGTGCATTGACCCGAAATATAATATGGAACATTCTCCAACAGGTAGAATCCTCAAACTCATTCAATTGGCCACTATAGGCAGGTTTGATTTTTTCTTTTCCAACTATCCAAAGATCATCATGAAACGCAAAAGTAATATTTTCATAATTGGATTTGCTTCTATCGTAGCCAGTATCACTGAATAACACTTTCCATCTTGGAATTTCAGCGAATCTAAGCGAACACATAATTGGCCTGAATAATCGTGGACTGATATCGACATTTTCAATATTTGCCGGCGGCACCAAATAAAACTTCTCAAACACCTCGATCAAATGACCGACATTCGTAGGAATAAGCTCTATGTATCGAGCTATAACAAAACCATAATCCTCCGCCTTATTAATAGCGGGGATATAGAACAAATCACCTGGTTTTACATTGCTTGTCAGTTGTTTCATATTAATATTTTCTCTGATTGGCAATTTGTTATTGTCGTTAACAGTCACCCTTGCCATGTGCTTTTTTCGCTTTTTCGTATTCCGATATATGTGACTTTCCTCGGTCATCTGTTCTACTCTTATCAATCGGCTCTATCACATTGCCAGGAAAACCTGTTTTGGTATTATATTGCTCACGATAGAACTGCTCTTTCCCCTTAGCTTCGGTATAGTTCAATTGGCCTCAAACTAGCATCGCCTAGGCGGCCTTTATCGGCATGTTGAGCTTCTCGTACAGCTGGCTCTTGTACCGTGTGCCCGATATAGTAAGGATCTGTGCCCCCGGAGCATAAAGACCATACACTGTGTAGCCGGGTGCATTCAAAGGTGTAGGCGTGAGACCAAGCGGATCAATCCAGTTTATTGGATTCGAAACATATTGGTATAGGTTATTCCCACCTTCCAACCCAATCGGATCCTGATGAATAAACCTCCCGGCATTTGGATCGTAATACCGATTCAGGTTGTAATGCAAACCGGTTTCGGCGTCGTAATACTGGCCTTGAAAGCGCAGGGGGTTGTCGATGGCTTCCACGTCGGCCAGGGCCAGGTTGCCTTAGACGCGGTAGCGGGCGGACCAGACGATTCCGCCATCGGTATCGGTCAGCTCCCTGGGCGTGCCGAGATGGTCCAGGTGGTAGTGGTAGGTGCTGCCGCCGGCTTGGGTGTTGTCCTGCTCGTGTAGCGCCAAGGGCCGGAAGCTGCCGGGTTCGAATAGGTAGGTGCGGCTGCGCTGGCTATCGGTTTCTGCGAGCAGGCGCGGGCCGTCGTATTGAAAGCGAGTTTCGCCTTGCGCGCTGTGTTTGGCGATGCGCCAGCCCAGGGCGTCGTAACGGTATTGGGCGGTGCCATTCGGCGTTTCGGCGCGGACCAGGCGGTTGTCGCTATCGTATTGGTAGCGGGTGACGATTGGCCGGCCTTGCCGCGTTTTTCTTAGATCACGTGCCGACCGAACGAGGACGAAGCTTTCTGATTCAGGACTTCGCAGCGAATCAGCGCACTTCCAGGTCTACCATTAAACTGGCGCTAACCGTATCTCCGGTCCTGTTTGAATAGTGTCAGTGCAATAATAAAATTAGAGAACGTGGATATTATCGACTTCGACAGCCAGTAATCCTTCATCGGTATAAATTAAGGTACATTCAAGACTCAAATCCGACCGCCCCTCCCGTTCCGTCCAGAGATCAAAGCGAACAGACCATTTTCTTGGTGAAACGCCAACCACCTCTATCAAATCCAATTGATCAAACGCATCAGAGGGAGGCATAACCAACTTATGTCCATATTCGGATATTGCTTCTGAAATCAAATTCGCGGTAAGGCGCTCACCATTTGTATAACGCTCTATAGCAACAAAATCACCGGTTACCAGCCATTCAACTACCTGTTTAACCGTGACCACAATTCGTTGAAAAATAGAATCCATGTTATCTGTTCCCGGGTATTCGTGTTACGGTGTCTGGATTAACACCGATGCTTTGAAAATAGTCGTCTGCCTGTCGAATCAAAGCGCGAGCATCCGTTTCAGGTATACCGCTTCGTCTCAATGCCTTGTAACCAATTCTGCGTTCCGCAGCATATGTTCCACCTCCGGACTGCCGTTGAACCGCTGTAGCCAAGTTGTGAGGCGTACCTGACACATTCGATGGTCCTGGGAGCTGCACGCCTGGAGCTGCATTGGTATTGTAACCCGGTAGGTCTCGCACAGCGGCATCCTGAATAATGTGATGCGCATCTTTCTTTCCTGCGGCCCTTAAGCTTCCAACAGTCTCGTTCGGTGTTTCGGAGCAAGTTAATCCCAAAGGATCAATCCAATTCATCGGATTCGGCGCATACCGATAAACGTTGGCCCCACCTTCCAACCCTATCGGATCCTGATGAATAAACCGCCCGGCATTAGGATCGTAATACCGGTTCAGGTTGTAATGCAAACCGGTTTCTTGGTCGTAATACTGGCCTTGAAAACGTAGCGGGTTGTCGATTTCTTGGACATCAGCCAGGGCCAGGTTGCCGTAGGCGCGGTAGCGGGCGGACCAGACGATTTTGCCATCGGTATCGGTCAGCTCCCTGGGCGTGCCGAGATGGTCCAGGTGGTAGTGGTAGGTGGAGCTGCTGGCTTGGGTGTTGTCCTGTTCGTGCAGCGCCAAGGGCCGGAAGCTACCGGGTTCGAATAAATAGGTGCGGCTGCGCTGGCTATCGGTTTCCGCCAGCAGGCGCGGGCCGTCGTATTGAAAACGGGTTTCGCCTTGCGCGGTGTGCTTGGCGATGCGCCGGCCCAGGGCGTCGTAGCAGTATTCGCTGGTCCCTTGCGGGGTTTCGGCGCGGATCAGGCGGTTGTCGCCATCGTATTGGTAGCGGGTGACGATTTGGCCGGTCTTTCCGTGTTTTTCTTCACTCAGGTTACCGGCCGAACGAGGACGAAGCTTTCTGATTCAGGACTTCGTAGCTAATCAGCGCACTTCCAGGCCTAAGATTACGCTGAAGCCAACAGTAGTTTGTATTATCTACTTGAGTTTTCAACATATAACTTTTTGCAATATAAGTCAGTCGTCATAAAGAGCGGCTATAAACTCATCAAAGGAGCCGCATACGTATATCTTCTCGGCTGTATCTGCGGTAAAAAGATAAACACGTTCATAGTCATCATCCAGCAGTGATATGTAAAATATGTTGCCACCAGCATCATTGGCGAAAGGCACAAAGCAACCAACGGGCTCAGGTGCCCGCATATCCCGAACTAAACTCTCGATAGGTAGGATTCCATATTTAATAGGGATAAATCCATCAATTGAAAATACGTGTTTGCTTCCCTTCACATAATTCGAATCCGGAAATCCTCCGTTGTTTCTCAAATAGTGAGCCTTCAATGAAGAAGGCAGTTTTCTTGAAAAACTTGATTCAAACTTAGAAAACTCTTCTTCAGAAATAGCTCTTTCAGTGTCGCTAAATTGCATCATCTATATAACCACTATCCTCGACAAGGAAATGTATATTTTTCGCCCGTAGTCTTTTGATATTGCGCCACCCCACCTGAATGGGGTATGCCAAGGTGAGCCTCTCTCTTCACAAGCTGCATCGTTCCCTTATTAGTTTGCGGATTATAATCGTCCAAATGATGCCAGACATACCCCTTTGGCGTAGATTTCTGGCCCAAAGCTTGCTGGCTAGCTGCCTCAAAATCAAGAATGTAATCTCCAGAATAAGTTATCTCCTGTATTGGATTCACCCCTGGCTTAGTATAAAGCGCATTGCTCGCAGAATAATCCAGCCCCCCGCCAGCGGTTTTGGTTACTCCTGAAAAACCTCGCTCGGCTAGGGTTTCAAGCGGATCCAGCCCGATCGGATCAATCCAGTTGATCGGATTAGGCACATATCGGTAAACGTTAGCTCCGCCTGCCAACCCAATCGGATCCTGATGAATAAACCGCCCCGCATTCGGATCGTAGTACCGATTCAGGTTGTAATGCAAACCGGTTTCTTGGTCGTAATACTGGCCTTGAAAACGTAGCGGGTTGTCGATGACTTCGACATCCGCCAGGGCCAGGTTGCCGTAGGCGCGGTAGCGGGCGGACCAGACGATTCTGCCATCAGTATCGGTCAACTCCCTGGGCGTGCCGAGATGGTCCAGGTGGTAGTGGTAGGTGGCGCCGTTGGCTTGGGTGTTGTCTTGTTCGTGCAACGCCAAGGGCCGGAAGCTACCGGGTTCGAATAGGTAGTCGTCCCTGAAAAAGCCGAAATTTTTCAGGAGCGACGCCCCTCAGGCGAACGATAAAAATGGTTCGGATGAAAATGCGCCCCAAAGCCGAGACAGCGACTGCCAAACATGAGGCCAAAAAATCCTCAACCGCCTGAGGATCAAACGGATGTTGTGGCCGGCACCGCACAGGATGGCATGCAATGCATCGCCCAGTTCGCCTTTCAGGTAGTTGCGCCCCAATAATCCGTCGTTCTTCAAGTGGCCGATGATCGGCTCGATGGCGTTGCGACGTTTCAGGGCCCGTTTGAGTCGTCGGGTATCCACGCCGCGTTTTTGCCGGGCTTTGTAAATCGTGACCCCGGGTACCTCGACCCCACGATAACCCAAGTCCACAAACGCTTCTTTGGCGCGTGTGCCGCTTAGAATTTCCGCCTGTTCCAGACAGGATTCCAGGGTGTGACCATCATAGGGATTGCCGGGAAAGCTACGTGCACCCAGCACGAAATTGCTTTTGTTGGTGACGGTGATACCCACTTTAACGCCGAACTCATATTTTTTGTGGACCTTGCCTTTGGCAATGCATTCCACTTCCGGGGCGTGAAAACTGTACAGTTTGTTTTTATCCTGCGGTTGCTGATTCAAAATCCGTTGGGTTTTCTCCAGCGTTTCTTTGAACGCCCCTTTGACAGCGTCGGATTGATTGTCCAATTGGCGCTCAATGTCACGGTAAACCCGACCCACCAGGGTTTTCAGTTGTTTGAGCATTTTGCGTTTGCGCTTCATGTGCTTGGCATGATGGTAGCGGTTGGCCATTAGCAGCAAATACGGAGCCTTGCGGTTATAGTTTTGCCGCAACGGAATCTCATGCTGCTCGGCTAAACGCACCAGATGCTGGCGGCAGCGTTCGTACAATTTGCCATCGGTTGGATACGTGATGGCTTTTTCTTGAACCGTGCTATCGACCGTCACCGATTCAAAATCCTGTTTTTTCACGGTCTGACTGTCGACACCTGCTTGAATGGTCACCATTAACATCCACTCGCAACCGGCTTCACCGATCCGCTTCCGCCAATAGGTCAGCGAGGTGGGGTGACAAGGCATCTGGTGTTGGAAGTACTCTGCGCCACAAAAATATTGCCAATAGGGATTTTCCAGCCATTGCGCCACGACCGCTTCGTCGGAACGGGCAAACGCATGTTTAAGGTAATGAAGTCCAGCAATCAGTCGCGTGGGCAAGGCGTGCGCCCCTTGATTCTCTGTGAAAAACTCGCCAAAGGCGTCATCCAGGACTTTCCAGTCGATCAGATGAGCCAGTTGGTAAAGTTCGTGTTTTGGATTTAACAGGTCGGCCAGCGGCGTGTTGAATAAATCGATTTGTCCGCTCGTTTCTTGGGATTTTGGCTTCATTTTGAATAAAAATTTGCAAGAAATTAATATCTATTTTACCCGTTTCTTGCAATTATTACCCGGCTTTTTTATTAAATATCCAATGTAATTCAATGTGTTAGTGTTGATTTTATGACTTTTCAGGGGCGACTAGGTAGGTGCGGCTGCGCTGGCTATCGGTTTCTGCCAGCAGACGCGGGCCGTCGTATTGAAAGCGGGTTTCGCCTTGCGCGGTGTGCTTGGCGATGCGCCGGCCCAGGGCGTCGTAGCGGTATTGCGTCGTGCCATTCGGCGTTTCGGCGCGAACCAGGCGGTTATCGCTATCGTATTGGTAGCGGGTGACGATTTGGCCGGCCGTAAGCGAGCGACGCTTTTTGATTCAAGACAGGGCTGCGAGCCAATATTTTTCCTTATGTACAATTGCGTTGTCGCTAATCGTATGTACTCAGGCTAAATCGCGTTAACCCATCAATGACTTTATCTCGGCTTTAGTATGACTGTAATGTTTTTTATCTGGATAGAAATCTACGCTTATCAAAGACTTCGTTTTTAGAACAGGGCTAATATCACCGTCCTTCAAATTCCAAAATCGTAGCGACTTGATCCGTTCCATACTTGCAACGAATGAAATAGAATCCAGGTCCGATACAAATAAATTTTCAATAGATTTATTATTTGATAGGAAAGAAAAGTCATTCAAAAGTTTGCATTTTTCCACATGCAGTGTCGTCAAACTGTTTAATTTGCCCAAGGAAGAAATGTCATTCAACTTGGAACAATGATCAATTTTCACATCAACTAGACTTGTAAGCTTCTCGATACCAGACATCGACTCTACGCTTCCTCCGCTTAATCGCAATTCTTTCAAAGAATTAAGCCCTTCGAGAAAAGAGCAATCCTTGACACTCAACGAGGTTATCAGCAGGTGTGTTAAGTTTTTTAAGTACGAAAATCCCGAAAGATCCGCATTGTATTTTATATACAGCACTTTCAACTGAGATAATTTTGAGAAATCCGGCTTTATTTTCTTATCCTGAAACGACAACTTGCTCAAGTTTTCCATAGTGTATATCGCATCAATGTTCGCCTTTAAAACCTTAAAATTATCTGCTATCGATAATGAACATATGGATTTATTTCCTAAAAGAGGTGTTAAATCCAAATCGCAGCCACCTCCATTTTTCTCGTTTAACTCAAGCATTCTGATAGCGGTATATTTATTCTGCTCCGCAAAAGCCGCCCCATCGTTAATATATCTGGGATCAATCTCCAATTCTTTTGTATTCTCGTTGAAACGAAATTTATTCGAATTCATTATTAACAGTCTCCGGATTTTTTATACTTGCGATCTAATGCATCTGCATGCGCATCTACTTTCGCCTTCGTTTCTGGATCAGCAGCTTCGTACAACTTCTTCCCTGGAGAACTTCTATTTGGGCTGTTCGCAAAATCAGGCGAATTTCTTGCGTCATATTTCTCCATCATCTTATGTTCGACCATGAACCCCATATCATCGGAACCAAAATCCATATGAGCCGATTGGGTGGCATTACTAGCCCCTCCAATCCTTTCGCCCATAGAGGTCTGCATTCTATTTATCGGACCTTTACCTATATAAGATGTCGTTCCATCGGTAAAAATATAGGTTCCTGTTAACCCCCAGGGATCAATCCAATTGACGGGATTATTTACGTATTGGTAAAGATTAACTCCTCCATCTACCCCAATCGGATCCTGATGAATAAACCGCCCCGCATTCGGATCGTAGTACCGATTCAGGTTGTAGTGCAAACCGGTTTCTTGGTCGTAATACTGGCCTTGAAAGCGCAGCGGGTTGTCGATGGCTTCGACGTCGGCCAGGGCCAGGTTGCCGTAGGCACGGTAGCGGGCGGACCAGACGATTCTGCCATCGGTATCGGTCAGCTCCCGAGGCGTGCCGAGATGGTCCAGGTGGTAGTGGTAGGTGCTGCCGCTGGCTTGGGTGTTGTCTTGTTCGTGCAACGCCAAGGGCCGGAAACTACCGGGTTCGAATAAATAGGTGCGGCTGCGCTGGATATCGGTTTCTGTGAGCAGGCGCGGGCCGTCGTATTGAAAGCGGGTTTCGCCTTGCGCGGTGTTCTTGGCGATACGCCGGCCCAGCGCGTCGTAGCGGTATTCGCTGATTCCTTGCGGTGTTTCGGCGCGGATCAGGCGATTGTCGGCGTCGTATTGGTAGCGGGTGACGATGTGGCCGGCCTTGCCGCGTTTTTCTTCGATCAGGTTGCCGGCGGCGTCGTAGCTGTAGTGGCGGTCGCCCATCATCAGCAAGCGGTCGCCTTCGACGCGGCCACCCTCCGCGCTGGCGCCCAGCAGGTTGCCGGCCGGGTCGTGGACGAAACTTTCCGGACTGAGGCCTTCGCTGCGGATCAGGCGGGCGGCGGGATCGTAGTGGTATTGGCTGCGGCCCTGGCGCAGGTCGTCCAGTTCGCGGAGCTTGCCGGCCGTATCGTAGCTGTACTGGCGACCGATCAGCGGCGCCTGGCCCTTGCCGGCGACGCGCTGCCGCAATAGGCGGCCCAGCGGATCGTAGTCGTAGTCGGTGTTAAGTTGGCCTTGACTGCGGCCGATTTCCCGGCCCAGATCGTCGTAGCGGTGGCTGGTGAGGGTTTGACCGTCGAATGCGATGCTATCCAGATAACGCTCGCCAAATAGGTAGTCGATGCGATGCCGGTCTGGAGTCTCGGTTTGAATGCGCCGGCCCAGCAGGTCGTATTTGTGGCGGACGATGGCGCCGTTCTGGTTTTCCTGGTTGATCTGGCCCAGGGCGTTGTAACCGAGGATAACGGTGCTATCAGCATTTTTGGCCAGTTGCAAACGGCCCAGAGGATCGTAGCCGTATTGGCTCAGGCTGCCGTCGGCGGCATGCTTTTTCAGCAAGCGGCCGAGACGGTCGCGTTCGAAGCGGGTGACGCTCCAATCGCCGTCGGCGCCGGGTTGCAGGTAGGCTTCCAGCGCACCGCCGGCGTTGTAGCGGTAGCGTTGGATACGGCCGTCGAAGCCGATTTCTTCGATGAGATTTTCGTCGCGGTCGTAGTTAAGGCTGTAGGTTTCGCCTTTCGGGTTGATCAGGCCGATCAGGTTGCGTTCGCTGTCGTAGCGGTATTCGGTGGTGTGGCCCAGCGGATCGATGCGGGCGGTGGGTTGGGACAGGCCGTCGTCGTAGCGGTATTCGGTGGTGTGGCCCAGGCCATCGATGTAATGGGTCAATAAACCGGCGGCGTTGTAGCGCAGTTGCACGGTGCTGCCGTCCGCGTGTTGCACCGCGATAACGCGGCCGGCCGCGTCGTAGCCGTAACGGGTGGTGCGTTTGTCTTGATCGACGATGGTGACGATACGATCATCATCGTCGTATTGGTAGCGGGTCTTGATGCCGTCGAAGCCGATCTCGCCGACCAGCCGCAACTGTTCGTCCCACAACAGCGAGCGAGTCCGGCCCAGTGCATCGGTGATGCGCACCGGCACGCCTTGGGCGTTGTATTGGTATTGGGTGACCGCGCCGTTGGCGGCGACGGTTTCTTCCAGACGGCCGCCTGCGTCGTAGCGGCGCAGCCAGCGCTGATCCAGCGCATCGATCAGTTCGACCGGCCGGCCTTGTTTGTCGTATTTGACGCGCTGGCTAAAACCCAGCGCATCGGACACGCCGATCAGGCGGCCTTCTTTATCGTAGTTAAAGCGGGTGACGCCGCCGTCCGGTGCCACGGTTTGCGCCAGTTGATTGTCGGCGTTGTAGCTGTGGCGGATTTCGCGGCCTTCCGGGCTGCGCTCCAGGAGCAACAAACCTTGCGGATCGTGATGATACACCGCGACGCCGCCGCGCGAATCGATGGCATGGCTGACGCCGTCCGGCAACCATTCGAAGCGGTAGTCGTAAACACCGTTATCACCCCAGTTGTGCAGGCATTTGCCTTGCGGCGTGTCTTGATCCCATTCGAAGTAAAAGTTAAAGCCGGTGGGCAGGGTGCGGAGGGCGATGACATGGTTGCGATAGGCATAGCTTTCGCCTTGCTCAAGCCGGTCGCGAGCACCGATTAAATCGCCTTCTTCGCTATAAAGATAATTTACCAGCGGCTCGCCGGCCGCTTCGAATCCGCTTCCGCTACGCTTGCCGGGACGAATAGAAACGATGCGCCGGCCTTGCCGTTCAACCAGCAAATGCTTGTTCCAGCTGGCGGAGATGCGTTCGACGTCGCCGTTGGCGTCGCGGTGAAAATACAGGCTTTGGCCTTGGCTGTTGTGCCAGGCCCGCAGAGGGCAACGGCCAGACCGACCGGTAAAGGTTCTTGCTAAGCCGCTAGGATCGACGATGCGATACTGGCCGTTTTCCCGATACAAGCGCAGTTGTTCGGATATATTAATGCTATGAGCGCCCGGCTTCGGTAACGGCAATTCGACACGCTGGCCGTCGGCATTACAAAAGGTGACGGCCTCGCCGATCTCCAGCCATTCGTCCAGCGGCGTCAGCCACCCGTAACCCAGTTGCCGGTCGATGTCGGACTGGCCGCTTCGATAGAAACGCCGCCATTCCAAAGGCAGCGGTCCGTCCCAGGTAAAATCCACCTTTTCAAGCATTTCCTCGCCGGTCACCATGCTGATTGGGCAGCCTTTAGTGACGCATTGGCTGCCAACCGGTTCGGCGGGTTTACTGGAAGTTGCGGGACCTGCAGCTTCCCCCTCCGCCGCCGCACCCGCACGAGCCGGCGCTTTACCGGATGCCGATTTGCCAGTTGCTTGCGATGGCGTTACCGCTTCCGAGGCGGCTCCCGATTCGCGGGCCAAGCCTTTTTTTCCGCGTAAAGAACGCACTTTTGCCAACAGCGCGACGAAGGCCGCAACGCCGATCACCGCGATGGCGTCCGCCAGATGCGTGGCAGCTTCGTCTAGATCTTGTTCGTTTCCGGCAGTGGCGGTGATCGCCAAAAATTCGCCCAGGTCGCGGGCGACGCCAAATACCGCGAGCCCAAACATCAGGATGCCGCCGACCAGCATCAGAATATCGACGATTTCGCCAACGCCAAACACGTGGGCGCCAGCCCAAATAACCAATGTTGCGGCCATGATCGCCAAGCTTTCCGGACTGAGCAGCGCTTCAAACTCGCGGCGCATACTGCCGGGCAGTTTGGGTGCGGTTAAACGCAAGGCTTCGGAGAATTTGCGCTCCAGCGTCCAGCTCCCCACCGTTTCCACCGGTATCGGCATAGACATATTAGGTGCGGGAGCCGATTGGACCGCGCTACTACTGGCAGTTGCGGGTGGCGGTGGAGGCATCGGCGCTGCGACTTTCGCTTTATCCCCCTTCAGCAGATAAAACCAGGTGTCTTTACCGACAATACCGTCAGCGTTAATGCCGACGCTTTGTTGATACTGGCTCACGGCATTCGCGGTAGCCTGAGCAAACCGCCCATCAAGGACCAAGTTTGGCGATGGACTAAGACAGGCGTTAAGTAAGCCTTGCAACTGCCGAACCTCAGCACCTTGCGAGCCGGGCTTTAATGTAGGTAAACCGCTACGAGTCGCTACTATGCGCGGTGCTGCCTTGGCCGGTTGTCCGGGTAATACGCCTATGGGTGTCGGCCGTGGCGTAGCATCGCGGATCGTCGTGCCGGCATCGATGTTGCGCGGCCGGATCTCGGAGCCCGTTGGCCTGGGATCTTTCCATCCGGCCATCTATAACTCCATCCAGGCACACGCTGTAGTCTGGATGGACGCATTGTCATCGCGACCCAGCTCGACGCCGGCCCGGCGTCCCTTATCCCTGTAGTATTCCAGCATTATCCTTACTCTGTCCGGTTGGTTTCGCGCGGCGGAAAAATGATCATCAGTTGATCATCACCATCCCGCCTTTAAGGGTCAGCATGCCATCGCCACTCACCGTGGTCTGCAAGCCCTTCAATTCGGCCTGGGTGTCTGCCTGGATTTTAACGGTCATGCCTTTGATCGTGACGCCACTATTGTCGATTTTAATGCTGTTGGAGCCCACTTTAAGCTCTATGGACTGCCCGGCTTCTTCGGAAATGCTGCCGGCGTTGACTTTGACGGTCCGGTTCCCTTGGGTGACGGTCAAACTGTCGTTGCCTTTGTCGATTTCCACGGTGTGATTGCCGGTCTTGACCGTCAATTTGTCGTTGCCTTGGTCCAGCGTGATGGTGCGGTGATTGTAGATGTCCACGGTTTGGTCGCCGGCATCTTTTTTCTCAAAGCCGATTTTTTGCACGTCGTTGTTTTCAACAATGCGCGTAAAGTTTTTCTCGGCGTGCATGTAGAGCTCTTCGCTACCTTTCTTGTCTTCGAAGCGAATTTCGTTGAAATTTTCAGCGGCCCCATTTGGCGTGCTGCGGGTTTTAATCCCGCTTTGGGTTTTGTTGGCATCCAAAGCATACGGCGGCATTTGTTGGGCGTTATACACGCGCCCGGTGATGATGGGATTATCCGGATTGCCTTCCAGAAAATCGACGATCACTTCCTGGCCGACGCGCGGAATAAACATCGATCCCCAGTTATTGCCGGCCCAAATCTGCGCAACCCGCACCCAAAATGAGCTATTTTCATTTTTTGTGCCAAGCCGATCCCAGTGAAATTGCACCTTAACCCGGCCATATTGATCGGTCAGGATTTCGTCACCGCTGCCGCCGACGACTATGGCGGTTTGCACACCCTGCACTACCGGCACACGGGTACGCCGCGGCGGACGGTAGGCGTATTCGGTACTGATAACGGAATAGGTACATTGAAACTCGTCCATGCCACCTGCTTCGGCGATACCGTAGTCGTTGTTTTGAATCTGGAATTGGGTGGATACCGTCAGATATTCACGGTTTTGATCGGCACGCGGAAATTCCGACAAGGTGAATTTTTGTCCTACCGCCAGCGTGCGCACATTGCCGAGCGCAACGGTTTGCTCGTGCTCCGCGCGTAGCTCTTCCATGCGCAGGCGCGAGTATCGCTCACCCTCGCTGTCTACTTTGAACTCCCCCGGATAGTCGTAGACGGTTTTGCTGGCTTGAGCATGTTCGCCAGGCAAATCTTTGACTTTGTCCAAAGGCGCGGTTGTCGCCTCGAAATCGAAATCCTTTAAGCGGTAACTACCGGAACGAATTTGCCGTCCAAGCCGCCATTCATAAAAATGCTCCTCGTCGCGCCCGCCCTGGTTTGCGGCAGGGTAGTATTTGACCGTGGCCGGTGTCGCTGCCGCCAACTTGGTAATGTCGTCGCACAACACCAGCGAATGAATGCTGTCGGTATGCGTGAAGTAATAGTAGATACCTTCTTCTTCGAGCAGCCGGCTAATAAAATTGAAGTCGGTCTCCCGATACTGTACGCAAAAATCGCGGGGCTGGTAGGTGGTGGAAAACTTTGTCGTTACGTCGGTATAACCATGCTCGGCGAGGACAGCCTTAACCATGTCCGGTACATTTTTGGTTGCCGGCGCCGGCGATAAAACGCGACAGTTGCTGGCTTGCGTTAGTAACCACACTTTCGGATGCACAATAGCTCGGTAGAAATACAGGTCGCCGAGCATACCAAATTGGTTAATCTGCGTGACAATGCCGTTGAACGGGCGTAGCGCACCGTTATCCAGTTGCAATTTGACGGTAATGCTGGTGCCCAACACCGTTTGCAGATCAATATCGCCGTTCTCGCTCAGCAATTCCAACTCGTACTCGAACAAACTGCTCAATTGTTCTTTACCAGTCATCCGATACAGCACAAAGGTATCCGCACCGGCGGCTGTCACCACCGAAGCGGTGCGAGATTCTTGAGAAAGTGGCATGGTGAAATCCTAACGCTAAAACGATAATTTTGAGATAAAGCCGGCGTCAGCCACCGATCAGTACCGTAGGGTAACCGAGGATAATGGTGCCGCCATGGGCGCACATATCACCCATCCTGGCGGCCGGCATGTTGGCTATCATCACGGTTGCCGACCCTTTTGCGATGGTATCTGGCGGCCCGACGCATGTCGCCATGTCGGTAGCGCGTGCGGCCGGCATTTTGCCTATCATTACCGTGGGCGCACCAGGAGGCAAAATCGGGCCACCGACATGCGGGACCGGTCCCGTAAACATTGGACAAACATGCATGTCAGTTATACGTGCAGCCGGCTGTCCCATCGTAATCTCCTTAAGCGGCCTGCCAAAGTCGGCCGTTACCGCCGTTGGCAATATCAATAGCCTGATCGATAAAAAATTGGTATTTCTCATAAGCCTTTTCCGGCTGAGTCAATACCGCCGCCAACATTACCGCCCCAGCCACGGCTTTGGCAGTCAGATTATCCGCGGGCGGAACCGATGGTGCGTCTTCCGGCGCCATACTGCCATCACTCCAAAACGCGGCCATGGCTGCCCATGCAGCAGGATTTTCGAAGGATGCGCTGTGAGCGGCAGCGTTGGCGGCCCGGCGATTAGGCTCGGTTGGCTTAAATACCCACAACTCTGCGGCATCAAGCGCTTTAACGACTTCAGGGGGCGTTTGCGGACTCACCACACTGCGCGCAGATAGGCAGGCCCACCAGGTCGCTTCGCGCTTGGGTAACGCTCTGGCCATAAAACGCACGGCATCGGGATAAAGTTGCTGTTCGAGCAATTTATTCAAAAAATCAACCGGCGCAGGGTCGGCAAGTAGACCTGCAGTTGCCTGCTGATCCAGTTGAATATCCTGGCAAATCGCCGAGGCTTTAGGTATCGATACTTTAGTTAATGATACTGCGCCAGCCATGTATTCCCCACTTTCCGTTCACCTTTCAAATATAAATCGAGAAACCGTTCAGCTTATTATGCCGTTTCTCTCACTGCACAGACTCATCTTCGTCACTCCATTCTTTTTCATATCCGGCGTTAACCAGATAAGATCTTAGTGTGTTCATGATGTACTCATCATAGGCTTGAAGATCGCGATGAACCGCGGCATCCACTCCTTGCTCAGCATCTTTAATCGACTCGTCGACCATCTGCCAGAAAAACGCCGTCAGCTGTTTGGCCTCGTTGGCGTTTTTTACATATCCTTTGTCAATAATCTCGATGATGCTATTTGCTTGTAGTTTATGAGCATAGTGCATGAGTATTTCTTTTTCCTCAGGATACTTGTAGGCAATCATTTCAAGAACCTTTCCACATGCGGATATACTGCCATTCTATCGGCAATCATCAATAATTTTGCCACTAAGGCGTCGATGGTCATACGCTCGGTAACTGTTAAGGAACCTCTGAAAAACAACCATTTTGAGCGTCAGTTACTGTCAAAGTGAGTCAAAAATTTCAATATTCGACCGTTTTATTATCAAAAAAGTGGCTTTTCCTCGCAAATCAGCCCGTTTTCGGGCTCATTTTCAAATTTCGGACGCAATCAGGCTCCGACGTTCATAAGCGTCACCGCGCAGCACGTTGGCAATCGCCGTCAGGAAGGCCAAACGCGCCGCATTTTTGGCCAAGCCCCGGTACCGATTCTTGGCGTAACCGAAACGAATTTTAATATCCCGGAACACGTGTTCGACCTTGGCGCGGCGACGGGCCAGTTCGCGGGCAGCTTGGCGCAGTAACTGAGCATGCTCGCATTCGTCTTGCGTTAACTTAGCCAATTTGCCCGGACGCATGGCTATCACGCAGACAGGGGTGTTTTCGCTGGGCATCTCAGGACGTTTGCCAGGCCTTGATACCCGGCATCGCCGTGTACAAATTGTTCCTCACCGTGCAGTAACGACGCGGCTTCGGCAATGTCACTGACGTTGCCTGAGGTGACTTTCAAGGTATGCACCAAGCCGGTTTCGCTATCGACACCGATGTGGAATTTGCTGCCGAAAAACCATTGATTGCCTTTCTTGCTCGAATGCATCTCTGGGTCACGCGCTTTGTCTTGGTTTTTGGTCGAGGTCGGCGCGGCAATCAGGCTGGCGTCAACAATGGTGCCGGCTCTTAAAAACAGCCCGCGCTCCCCCAGCGTTTGGTTGATAGCTACGAAGATCTGTTCGCTTAAACCGTGCGCTTCCAATAAATGCCGAAACTGCAAAATGGTGCTTTCATCCGGCACCGCTGCCAGGCGAATACCGCAAAAGCGCCGTAGCGATTCTATTTCGTACAACGCCTCTTCCATGCCCGGATCCGAGTAGTTGTAAACAATCTGTGCCACATGCACATGCAGCATGGCAACCAACGGAAACGGTTTTCGCCCCCGCCCGTTGCCTGGCGCATAATGCGGCGCAATCACTGCCAGCATGACCGCCCATGGCAATAAGCCTTCGAGTTGGTCGAGAAACTTCTCGCGCCGGGTGATTTTGCCTTTGTTGGCGTATTCAGCATCAGCAAAGCTGAGTTGTTGGGGTTCGTTCATGCGCGTCGTCTCTAATGCGATTTCGATGGAGCATTATACCGCTTGCCGCTATGCGGAATTAATCAGAGGTTCCTTAACAAATAGTGCTGACTATCTCGAGTATCTTGCACAAACCTTGACCCAGCCGGCAATTCAAAGCTCGCCAATAACCAGTTAATATCAATCGACTTATCTTTATTCTATTTACGTTTTAATGTGATCCGATCTTTTAAATGATTCCATTCAGCCGAAAATAAAAGCCCCATTTGTTCATGCGGCTCCACCCTGTTTTTACAAGGCGAAAACAAACAATCCTTTTCCCGTATACATTTAATCATAGCTCCTTGACTTTGATCCAAATACAAAGTCGGATGCTGTACGGCAATAATAGGCCGAGCCCGAAACTCCCCCAGCCCCTTAATATATTCCCGCAAATCATTGACTGAATTTAATTGAGTCATCTTTACTTACAGAGATTATCATTGTGAAGTACCCCAGACTTTTTTAAATTGTCAAAATAGGCGAAAGCTCTCGTAGCTCAGAATAGCGTTAACGTATTCGAAGGAATGACTCCTCGAATACGTTTCACTACTCGGACCTTCAGTTCTTAGAACCCCTTAGCCATTACTCCCGATAAGCGGGAATCTTGGATTTTTACGGTTTTCTTGCATGGAGTGATAATGACAAAATAATGACCTGGATAACTAAATATGGACCGCGCAGGCCACAATTACGAAAATACATTCCCCAGAATTGTGTCTTTATATACGCTGCAAGCGTTACCGCTATCTCTATTTACAAATTTAATCCCAATTCCACGTAGCCTTATTGAAATTTAGGAACTTCCCCGTATCCAATTCGACACCGGCGTTAATCCCAGATTTTGTCGCCAAATTCGAGCCAACACCTGGGACAAATTGCTTTAGCTTGGGGTCGTAAACTTGAGTTGCACTGGCGCGTAGGCTTAGGTCTCGACAGCAACACCAGATAATTTCATGTCCAGCCAAGTCCTTAACAATATCCTTGAGTTTCTTCGCTGCGGTAACTCGATAGACTCTGCAATTGGCAGAATCCGGATTTTGAGCCAATGCAGCATCAGTTGGTCCGATATATTCTGCATCATCGGGATACAGCGTCATATTCTGGCAGCTACGATACTCACCTACGATGTTCGTTGGACTACCTTTAAAGGTTCCATTGACAATTTTATAAACATCGCTCGAAAGCATGAGCTTTGCATTCTCAGTATAAAACTTAACGGTTGTTCCTTTTGGCAGATCAAAGTATCCATCCGACACAGTCCAACCACCATGCCCTGTCATAAAATATTTCATTTTCAACTCCCCTATTTTTTATTGAGCAAATAGTTTAATGATCTAAAAGCTTCAATCATTTGTAACAAACCCAGCGACAAGGACTGAGCAACGGATACGCATCCGATGTGTCGGACACTGGAACCTAAAGCAGATTTTTCACACAATATCAACGCGCTCTATTCGACTATAAATTAACAAGCCGTTCCAAATAGCTCACCTGGGTTTGAGCCCCCCGGGTGCTAGATTATTAACCGACACTAATCTCGATTTTGGGTCTAGCGTTACAAGCCTGCCAATTGACCCATCTAATTTTAATGCTGCCTGCTTCCCTACACCCTGAGCCAATACTCGGAATTGCAAATATTTTGCATCCTAACTTACTTTTAACAAATAGTCTTTCAACCACTTACCAAACAAATACGCCGTAAAAAATAGCCCATCTGAATAATTCAAAAATCACTCTTCCGTATTATTAAATACCCCAAAAACAAGCCAAACCATCATCAAATCAATTCTTCATATCAACTTTAAACGCGCATTTAAAATCAATTTTTTATGGCCTATATTTTCTTGTAAAAATTGATTTCACTCCAGACTCTCTAAACAACCTTTTACTCTGTTTTCCGACAGCCCGTATTAATTCACTAGCAGCCACTCTTTAGGCATGAAAATACAATCAAATAACCAACTCGCAACCGAGGATTCGAACCTAATCTAAAAAGCGATATTTAAATTTCAAACAAGTTTTTGCCAATTCGCAACATCAACCGACGACTCAGCCATCACAGTTACTATCCGATGATTCGTCCCCTGACCCACAATAATTACTATGCTAAGCCTGTCTAATTCGGCAATAGATTTACTCCCTCCATTTCCTAGTATCACTTCATAAGCCTTAACAAAACTGGGTAACGGACTTACGAAATGAAACCTGCTATCAGGATACGTAACATGCTTATAGTAGGTCGGCGACGGCGAACTTTTAAGCGCTAACGATACAAGTTGCTGCTCGTCTTCCTCTTTCTGATCCTCCCAAAAAATCTGCGGAGTCATAATAGGCACCTTGACAATCTCCTCGGTGGAAGTGCCATGCCACCCCTTCTTTATAACAACCTCTTCCTTTTCCCCTGTCTTAACTGAACGAGTTACTTTTTTTTGGAAAAACGTAACTCGTGCAGCTCCAGTTTTATGAGCCATCGCCAAAGTCTTAGAACGATGTTTGCCGTCTTTATGACCCGCGAAATAACCTGCCAAAGCGGACGCCACATCCATATTAATACCGCTCACCGCCGCTTCCGCAATGCTCTTACTGACCGCCATGATTTTATCCTCTACTTAAAATTGAACATTCGGAAAACTACAACGAGCCCCTTAAACTTTGTCATCTATGGCCCCGAGTGGAGCATCAGACCAACTTAAGGTGTCAGGAAAACCCATACCCAAACTCGCCATCCTCGACCTTGACATGCACCCGCTCAATCGGCGTGCCTTCCATCATCCGCGTTAAAAACTCCTCGCTAATCTTCGGCAACACGGTATTGGTCAAGATCGCGTCTATCATCCGTCCGCCGCTTTCCAATTCAGTACAACGGCTGGCAATCAGTTTGATGACTTCGTCGTCGTAACTGAACGGGACTTTGTGCGATTCTTCGACGCGCTTTTTGATTCGGCCCAATTGCAACCGGGCGATTGCGCCTATCATTTCGTCGTTGAGAGGGTAGTAAGGAATAACGACTAAACGTCCAAGCAAGGCTGGCGGAAATACTTTTAACAACGGTTCGCGCAAAGCCTTGGCAATGCCTTCCGGCTCCGGCATTAAATCCGGGTCTTTGCACAAATTGGCAATCAGGTCGGTGCCGGCATTGGTGGTCAGCAAGATCAAGGTATTTTTGAAATCTATCACCCGACCTTCGCCGTCTTCCATCCAGCCTTTGTCGAACACCTGGAAGAAAATCTCGTGCACGTCGGGATGAGCTTTTTCGACTTCATCCAGCAATACCACACTGTAAGGCCTGCGGCGCACCGCTTCGGTCAACACCCCGCCTTCACCATAGCCGACGTACCCCGGAGGTGCGCCTTTCAAGGTGGAAACGGTATGCGCTTCCTGGTATTCGCTCATGTTGATGGTGATGACGTTTTGTTCGCCGCCATATAAGGTTTCGGCTAACGCCAACGCGGTTTCGGTCTTACCCACACCGGAAGTACCAGCCAGCATGAATACACCGATGGGCTTGTTCGGATTATCCAGGCCTGCGCGCGAGGTCTGGATGCGCTTGGCGATCATCTCCAGTGCGTGGCGTTGACCGATGATGCGCTGCTCCAGCAAATCCGGCAGCTTCAGTACCGTTTCGATTTCATTTTTGACCATCCGGCCAACCGGAATGCCGGTCCAATCTTGCACAACAGCGCCTACAGCCTGCTGATCGACGGTTGGCAAAATTAGCGGCGACTCGCCTTGTTGTGCGTGGAGTTGAGCCTGCAAGGCTTTCAATTCGGTCAGCCAAGCGTCGCGATCATTGGCTTCGCTACCAGCATCGCCTTCCGCCGGTTCGGCTGTATCGACAGCGTGTCCAGCCGATCTGAGTTTGCCGCGCAATTCCAAAATCTTGCCGACCAATTCCTTCTCGGCATTCCAACGCTCTTCCAAACCAGCCAGCCGCTCCTGTTCGGCAGCCAATTTTTCGTTAGCTACTTGCTCCCGCGCAGCCACTTCGACACCGACGGCTTTTTCCCGGCCGATAATCGCCAACTCAGTTTCCAAGGCTTCTATGCGTTTACGACAGTCGTCCACTTCGGCGGGCACCGCGTGTTGGCTGATGCCGACTCGGGCACAGGCGGTGTCTAATAAGCTGACAGCCTTATCTGGTAATTGCCGGGCCGGGATATAGCGATGGGATAATTTGACGGCCGCTTCCAGCGCTTCATCCAGAATCAACACCTGGTGATGTTTTTCCTGCACCGAGACCACGCCGCGCATCATGCCGATGGCTTTTGCTTCGCTCGGCTCCAGCACTTGCACGACCTGAAAACGTCGGGTCAAGGCCGGGTCTTTTTCGATATGTTTTTTGTATTCCGCCCAGGTAGTGGCCGCGACGGTGCGCAATTGGCCGCGTGCCAGCGCCGGTTTTAATAGATTGGCGGCATCGCCGGTACCTGCCGCGCCGCCCGCACCCACCAAGGTATGGGCTTCATCGATAAACAGAATGATGGGTTTTGGCGAGGCTTGCACTTCTTCGATGACTTGGCGCAGGCGGTTTTCGAATTCGCCTTTCATACTGGCGCCGGCTTGCAACAAGCCGACATCCAAAGTCCGCAAGCTCACATCGCGTAATGACGGCGGCACGTCGCCGGCGACGATCTTCAGCGCAAAGCCTTCGACGACTGCGGTTTTGCCGACACCGGCCTCACCGGTCAGAATCGGATTGTTCTGCCGGCGGCGCATCAGAATATCGATGACCTGCCGAATCTCTTCCTCACGGCCCACGATAGGATCGATTTTGCCGTTACGCGCCTGTTCGGTCAGGTCAACGGTAAATTGTTTCAGCGCCTCCTGTTTACCCATCGCTGCCGGTGCGATAGCACCGCTGGCTTCGCCGGGCGTAGCGCCTACCAGCGAACCATCATTGGCAACCAAGCCGTCTTCCGGTGAACCGGACACAATCTTCGGCAACTCGTCGGAAACCGTATCCGGTTTGAGTTTTTCGAACTCTTTGGAAATTCCCAGCAACTCGTTGCGCAAGGATTTGGTTTTCAACATACCGACCAATAAATGGCCGCTACGCACCTGAGACTCACCGAACAACAATGTGCCGAAGACCCAGCCGCGTTCGACACTATCCTCGATATGCGGCGAAAAATCGGAAATAGCCGTAGAACCGCGCGGCAAGCGGTCCAGCGCGTTAGTCACGTCCTTGGCAATCACCGAGGCATCCAAACCGTAATGCTTCACCAAGCGGTGCAAATCGGAGTCTTGCAGTTGTAGCAGTTGGCTTAACCAATGCACCAACTCGACATAGGGGTTGCCTCTTAGTTTGCAAAACACCGTCGCACCCTCGACGGCTTTGTAACAAACCTTGTTCAATTTCCCAAACAACTTGACTCGGCTAATTTCCGCCATGGTGGTTATTCCTCGCTAAAGTTTAAGTGTGGTTCAGCAGGCAGCATCAGCCTGTATAAACGGATTAAGCGTTAAATCATCGGCATCGCCTGCACCGCGGCGCGGTCCCAACCAAGTACTCCAACCCAATTGCGCATCGCCGTTCATACTATTCGCGCCGGTCGTTTCGGGTTTTCCTAAGGCCAGCTCTTCCGGTACTTCGGCTTTTTCCAAAATCAATTGTGCGTCCCAGACCATTTCGTCGCCGACATAATTGCGGACGATGGCCACCAACTTGGGCAATAACGCCCCGCCCGGCAGCAAGGCCAAATATAGGCTACGGCGCAACGGCCCGATAACGACACGAAACTTATGCTGGCAACCCCAAACGCTAGCGCCGATCACAACAGAGCTCCCCAGAGAACAGGTGTCTGTGCTCCAGCCCAAACGAGTTTGCTCACGGGGTTGAATGTCCATCCATTCGCCAACAAATTCGGCGACGCGGACCGGCACTTTAAAAATATCCGAGACAATGGCCTGTAAACCCCCAGGATGTTTGGTCTGCGCGGCAAAATGCCCGGCATAAAACAATTTGCCTCGGTCGGTCAGTGCGTCCCGGTTCTGAAACGGCGCCCCGGAAATACCCAGCATGGCACCCACGTAAAAACCGAAGCGATCCGTATCCGGCCGGTCGTAATGCACTTCCGGGCGGGCGTTGGCCCAGGCCCGGTAAAACAAACTAATCATGCGATGATGAAAAACATCGGCAAAACGAGCAAAGGTCGGATCGTGATGGTGGCGCTGCCGCTCTCGGGCGTACTCGGTCAAATGCAGCGGCAGCGGGCCGTTGGGACCGAACAAACCCATAAAATTGACGGCCAATCTCGGTTTACCCAAACCCGTCCCGCCCGGCGAATAGTAATCGACAGCGGTAGCAGGAAATTCCAGTTCCGGCTCCTGGGAAAAACGCACCGCATCGTCAGCCGCTTTTACACTGGTCCCGAAACGAGGCTTATCGCTATTCAGACATTCGATTAAACGCACCGCCTCGAAAAAATCGAAGCGCGACGCATCCTTCGTCAATTCACCGATTAAATCGTGTGGCGACATCCCATCCTCGCAGGCCAACGCGCCACTTCACCGCGGTCGCTGGTACGTATCACCGTCTCGACGAAAGAATTGATCGATACATACCGAGCGAAAAACCGCTCCAATACCGTTGCCAGCAGAAAATAGCCGCCACCTTCAAACGCCGACTCGTCCAGCATGACGGTAATTTCCAAGCCGCGCCCAAACACCATCGGCCCCTTTGCATCGATGCGTCTGACCACATTTTTTGAAGCCACGGAAAGCACGCCCTCAACCTGTTTCTTGATGGCCGGTTCGCGCTGGTCGGCATACAGGCCCAACAATTCACGCAATGCCGCCGCACCGCTCTTGGCATCGGTATCCAGCAGCGACAGATAGTTCAGCGACAAATGATTGATCAGGCGCCACACGGTATCCGCCTCATACGCAGCCGGCAGCGGCCGGGTCGGGCCGGCGATACAACGCACCGATTTCACCGGTGCACTAACTTGCAAGGTAAAATCGGTATCACCTTGGCCTACCGGCATCACCAGCGGCAAATCACGATTGGTACATAAGGTATCCAGCCCCAATTGCGCCAACTTGCCGGAATACGGCGCCTGGGCCGCATCGACCAAGGACACAAAAACTTCGCTGCCGATATAACTGGAACGCACTCCCTTGCGACGTTGATTTGAAGACAGCACGCGATTCACTCGCCGTAAGCTGAAAAACGCAGTTTCCCCGGCGTGCTGGTAGGACGCTTTAGAACCGTAAAAAGGCAGAAAGGCCTGTTCGCTCTCCTGATCGGCACCGAAACCGGTGGCTTCATTGACGCTATGCACTTCATAATCCATCGGCCTACTGCGATCCACCACGATGTGATATTCAGACTGACGCTGGTCGATATGGATCCGGTCGGCACGTTTAGGGAACAAATTGATAGCCGGCACGCAGAACAAGGCCAAATTGTTCTGATCCAACACATTAATCAGTTGCGGTTCGCTGCGGTCGAATAGCACGAACAACTCAATCTGTTCACTGTCACAGTTACTTGCTAGCTCTCCCAGTCCACCGAGTTCGACAAACAGGTAACGGTCCGGGAATGCGAAATATTCCTGCAATATTCGATAACCGTCGAACGAGCGCGGCGTCTGTCTGAGTAAAGCCTCGTCCGGTTCGAAGCCCAGACCGCGTACCCCGCCAGCAGACAGCGTGCGAATTTCCGTCGAGACCCCGTTATGGAAACTGCCGACAATGCCGCTTACATTTGCCAACAGTTGTTCGTACAAGCGATACGGGATATTGCCGACACCGCGCAGAAACAACGGCAGCCGGTCCAGGGCAATTTCGTTGAACTTTAAACCGCCCACACTATTCAAGACGATACGTAAGGCCGCTTTGACCGGTCCGCGAAAATGTTTGGCCGTCAAGCCGCGACTGGACACGGCAGCCAGACTCGGTAGATATTCAATTTGGCCTATCTGCAACGGTAACAGTTGCAAGTCTTGCGCAGTACGGTACTCGCAGGCCGTTTGTTCGCCTCTGGCGATCTGGCTGCGCAACACCGTATCCTTGGCTATCGTGATCCCGTCTGCCAGAGCCGCTTCGGCAAAATCGGGTTTCATCTCCACCACCGTCATCGATGGCGTAGCCGACAAATAGTGCGGATAGATAATCTGCAATAATTGCTGGGTAAAGTTGGGAAACTCGGAATCGACCTTCAATTGCACCCGAGCCGCCATAAAGGCGAAGCCTTCGAACAGGCGTTCTACGTAGGGGTCGGAACATTCGAAAGTATCCAAGCCCAAGCGATTGGCTATTTTCGGAAACTCTGCGGCAAACTCCGCGCCTACTTCACGGACGTATTGCAACTCGCGGTTATAGTATTTAAGCAGCCGGGGATCCATGGTTAACCGTCCAGTTCCTTGACGCTGATTTCGCCGGTTTCCAGATCCAGATCGCTGCGAATGTATAAATGTATCGGCAACGGCTGCGCCCACAAATCGCCTTCGATACGAAACGACAACGCCTTGTGATTCATTTGATCATCGGCTTTTGCCAATTCTACCGACAGCGAGTCCGCCAAGATTCTCGGCTCGAAATCGTTAATTGCCTGCCGGACTTTACGTTCGATCTTTTTAACGTCGATCCCGGTCAGCGAAACGCCGGACAAGACCGGTGTCCCGTAATTCAATACGGAACGAGCCACAAACGGATAGTCGGTCAAATTGACCATGCTCTCGAACGCTGCGGTATTCAGCAGCCAGCTTAAATCGCGCAATACGCTCTGCCGCAACTGGCGCAGAGACATGACACGTTGCTCGCGGGTTTCCGCGCGTTTGTCGGGAGCTTCGTCGGTCAACCGATCCAGCAAGGACGGTTGGAGACGTTCCGCGTGCAGTAAATCGGCCATTATTCCAGCCCTGCCGGCGCATTGAATTCAATAGTACGGACATCTAACAGCGCGTAATCGTCGACGTCGGTAGCCAATAGGCGCTGTCCCTTGCCATGCATTAAACCGTCTGCGACTTCATTCCATTCGGTTAAACGGGACAGGCGGATGCGAGCGTCCGAGTCGGCTTCCGAACCCGGATAACGGCAAGGTATCAAGCCACTGGCTTCGCCGCCATTGATCCAGGTAAATTGCGCCGGTATCCATACCAAATCGCGTAAATCGGTGGGTTTTTCCAGCTGTATCTTGCTGATCTGCATAAACGGCACCCAGTAGTAGCGACCATTGACGACGGCCTCCAACACCGGTCCCAAACGGCTATCAGCGTCTGCTAACCATTCAAACGGTGTACCGTCCAACGCTCCAGCGGTAGCCGGCGCCTGCTGTAAGGCCTCAGTTCGTAATGCCACGGCCTGCTGAAAATCGCCGCTGTTTTCCCGTATTAGCGCTTCTAACAGTAAAGCCAACCATGCTGGCGGCTCGCCAAAAATCAGCGGCGTTTTGCGTGCGGCAAACACGTCCTTACGTAATGCTTCACAGAGTAAAACTTGTTCGTAGGTACTAACCATCAACAAGGTGGAGGCATCCAAGTCGCGCAACACATTAAGTTGATTTAGCGCCTTATCCCACAGGCCCTGCACGCAATACAGCTGAAACAGCAGGATCCGCGATTTAGGATCGGCCGGATTTTTCCTGATGTACTGCTGGGTTTGCTGCAATGCCGCATCCAGCTCGCCTTCGGCGATAAGACGTGAAACGTCCTGCATACGATTCTCCGATGAGTGCAAAAATAACCCCAGTGGTGTTGGTTCCACCGGGGTCGGCGATTACACGGTTTCGTTTTTCATCAAGTTCCAACCTTTGAATGCGCCGGCGGCTGGTGCTTCGCCTTCGCCGAAAGTGTTGTACTTCATTTTAACTTCGTTGAAGTTGATGGATATGCTCTCGTGAGGGCGGTCACCGCCGCTGGATTGGCTGTAGCCGCTGATGATAGCGTCGGCCAGTTCGATTTCCAGATACACTTGACCCTTGGCATCCGCGCCGCCGGTTTGGATGAAATGGAATGTTGCTGTACCCAAGCTTTTGCCGCAGATGGACTGCATCCACAGGTCGACGGACGCGATGTCCATGCTTTTAGTCAGGGTGACTTCGGAAAACGAAGGATTGCTGGTATCGCGGTCTTTGCCGACGCCGCTGGTCGAAATGGCACGACCTACGCCCATTTGCAAACTGTCTACGGTAATCCAGTCCGTATGGCTGGCTACGGTGCTATCGCCTTTAATTTCGGTCGCGAATTTTAATAAGATCATAGTGCTCTCCTTTCGAAGTTAGTGATAAAAATACAAACGGGCATCCACCCACAGATTTACAGCTCCGGCAAGCCGGGATATAAAACGACTAACCGCCACTGCCGGGAATTTCGTATTGCTGCCCCGGCAAATAGCGTACTTCCTAGCCTTATTCAACGAATAGGACTTAACCTTTTTGCGACGGTAATTTAGATGTCAGTCGCAAGGAAACCGTCAACCCTTCCAACTGATAGTGCGGTCTAAGGAAAAACTTAGATTGATAATATCCAGGATTACCCTCGACTTCCTCGACCACCACTTCCGCACCGGCCAATGGCCGACGCGCTTTGTCTTTTTCGGTGGCCACTGCTGGATTGGTCAACACGTATTGGCTGATCCAGGTGTTCAACCACGCCTGCATGTCTTGGCGCTCCTTGAACGAGCCGATTTTGTCTCGAACGATGCATTTCAGATAGTGCGCAAACCGGCAGGTGGCAAACAAATACGGCAGGCGCGCAGCCAAGTTGGCGTTGGCGGTGGCATCCGGATCGGTGTATTCAGCCGGTTTTTGCAGCGATTGCGCACCGATGAATGCGGCGAAATCGGTATTTTTTTTGTGCAACAAGGGCATGAAACCGCTTTTGGCCAATTCCGCTTCACGGCGGTCGGTAATGGCGATCTCGGTCGGGCACTTCATGTCGACGCCGCCTTCGTCGGTCGGAAACGAATGCACCGGTAATCCTTCCACTGCGCCACCGGATTCAATACCGCGAATCTGCGAACACCAGCCGTAATATTTGAACGAGCGATTGATGTTGACTGCCATCGCGTAAGCAGCGTTAGACCACGTATATTTACTGCTATCGGCGCCCGAGGTATCTTCCTCGAAATCAAACTCTTCGACCGGATCGGTTTTCGAGCCATAAGGTAAACGGCTCAGGAAACGCGGCATAGCCAAACCGAGGTAACGGGAATCTTCGGACTCGCGCAACGAGCGCCAAGCCGCGTATTCCGGCGTTTGAAAAATTTTGGTCAAATCACGCGGATTGGCCAATTCGGACCAACTTTCCATTTGCAGCACCGATGGCGCCACACCGGAAATGAACGGGGTATGCGCGGAGGCACTGATTTTTGCCATCTCGCCCAACAATTCCACATCTTGCGGACTGTGATCGAAATGGTAGTCGCCGACCAAGCAACCGAAGGGTTCGCCGCCAAACGTGCCGTATTCTTCTTCGTACAGTTTTTTGAACAGCGGGCTTTGGTCCCAGGCGGTACCTTTGAACTTTTTCAGGGTTTTACCCAACTCGTTTTTGGTGATATTCAACACCCGAATTTTCAACATTTCGTCGGTTTCGGTGTTGTTGACCAAGTAATGCAAGCCGCGCCAGGCGCCTTCCAGTTTTTGAAAATCGGGATGGTGTATGACGAGATTTAATTGTTCGGTGATTTTCTGATCCAGGCTGGCGATAATCGACTGGATCGTTTTTATGGCATCGTCGGATACTTTGGAAACATCCTGCAACGCATATTGCGCCAACGTTGTTACTGCGGTATTGACCTGATTGGCTGCCTCGGTGCCTGGTTTGAACTCCTTGGACAATAATGCGGAAAAATCGTCCAACTCCAGGGTTTGGGTTGCGCCTTGTCCGCCTTGGGTTTCTAATTCGGCCATGGCTTACTCCCCTTTTCCTTCAGCGGCATCACCAGTTGCTTCCGCCGGTTTCGCTGACGCCGCCAAGGTTTGTAGCAACGCGGGGTCGTTAACTAACTTCGCGATTAATTCCTCCGCGCCGGTTTTACCGTCCATATAGGTAATCAAGTTGGACAACTGGGTTCTGGCTTCCAAGACTTTATCCAAGCCCGCCACTTTTTTGGCAACCGCTGCTGGAGAAAAGTCATCCATACTTTCAAAGGTGATATCGACATTCAAATTACCTTCGCCGGTCAAGGTATTGGGAACTTGGAATGCGACCCGTGGTTTCATCGATTTCAATCGATCATTGAAATTATCGACATCGATTTCCAACAATTTGCGATCCGCCACTGGTGCTAAAGGTTCGGCTGGTTTACCCGACAAATCTGACATGACGCCCATCACGAACGGCAACTGCACCTTTTTTTCGGAACCGTAGAGTTCAACATCGTATTCAATCTGTACCCGGGGTGCCCGGTTTCGTTGTATAAACTTCTGACTACTTTCAGCCATTGTATTCTCCGCTTGACATTAAGAAGGACTACCAAAAATCAGTTTCTAACTTGGGTCGGGACCCTTTATCGCACTTATTTGGGAAAGCGCATCCGGCATTAAGTTTTGGACGATTTCCAAGAAATCTGCAGTTGCCAGATGCTTGGCCCGACGCAACAAAATGGGCACGGGGCTAGACGGCTCGTAGTCCGCATAATATTTACAAAGCGCATCCAACGTTCTCACCACATCTTGGCGCGACTCAATGGCGCCGCTCACCGCTTTGGATTTAACGGGCTTTACCTCATCACCCGCCTCAGTGCTGCCGCCATCGTCGCTTGCCTCAGTCTCGGCGTCGTTGGACAACCGCGACCCCGCGTAATGATCGAAATCATCCCTGACTTCCTTCAGTAAAGCTTTCAACGGCGTCAATACCGCGCCTTGACTGGCTCCGACTTTTTCGTTGACGAAAGCATCGATCCGCTCGACGATCTTGATACTGTCGACCAATGCCTGATAATTATCAGCTAACGCCGCGTCATCCATATCCAGAAAAGCCGCGTTGATAGCGCCGTTGTCTGGCTTTGTCATGCCCTTGGGCACTTCCAGCCGGTCGGTTGCGTACTGAATGTCACGCAAACAAAACCTGCCGATGGCTTTCGACTCGACCAGCACCGCCAAACTTAGAGGCCTGATTATCAGGTCGAAGCTGGCAAGCTCTTCCAAAATATTGATTCGCGACGTCGGATCCATGCCGTCGTCGGGATCGAGTTGAGGGTGTATGGAATCCCAATAACGGGTCAAGGACTCTTCCAGAAAGCTCAGTCCATCGCGAAAACCTCTCCAACCTTCAACATTGATCAGTGTCCGGATCAAGTACAAAATGACTTGCAAATCCTTGGAACGCTGCAATAACGCCAAAGCCTCCTTGTAGACCTCGCGCCAGTTAGGCGGCAACGCCTTCTCGCCAGAAAACTGATTTTCCGGGGTCCCTAAGATATTGGTGTCCAATGCCACCCTGGCATTGTCATACTCAAGGTTATCACCACAAGGCTGCTCCGCCGAAACAGGTTCTAGTAATCCGGACAAATCCGCCATTTTTAAGCCTCTATGGTAATCCAATTGTTAACATCAACCGATTGAAAAACGGTAACGAAACCTTGTGCCTTGCGCCCCGTTTCTTACAATCGACCCAATTCTATAGTGCCCCGGACTTGTTACGCCTGTATTAAGCCCAAAACCAATTCGCATTAGTCTAGTCGGTTTTTCATGTCACGCTTTAAACTAAAAAACCCTAAATGTCGCGGAATCTTATACCTATCAAGTTGCATTTGCTCATCAATAGATAAGGCATCGGGATCATTTAACATGCCAACTCATGAACCCTACGCCTACAAAACCGTAAGACATTGATATAACATAATTAAAAATTCAAACGGCGTGCTAAATCACAACATGCACACACCATTGCAGCGCCAAGTCGGCACGATATTTCGTAACGGATACGATATTCGGTACTTGCGGTGCCTGGCTACCGCGAGGGGAAATACCGTTTTCCATTGAAAAAATCCGTCCATTGTTTCGTGGCGCAAAAGCATCTCGCGTTCTAGCGTCGCCGAATGCTCACATCGGCTGCTTCACATCTTGGGTCTATCTATACTAAGCGCACGTTGACAGCCATTCCCCAAAGACACTACCAACCACAACCATCCATCTGATGGATCTACGCGCTTTTAAGATTGTTGAAGCGTATTTCTTCCAAAAGATACCGAGACCCAAGAATCCGGACGTAAGGGCAGCATCCTGATTTCGGCTTAACCACTAAATTCGGCGACTAATACGGTAATATTATCTCGACCGCTTCTGCTCAAAGCTTGGTTAATCAGGGCTTCGGCGGCCGACTGGCAACTGCCTGAGCCCATCAATTCCGCAATTTCGGCTTCCGATAATTCTTTATCCAAGCCGTCGCTACAGAGCAGATAACGATCACCGCCGGCAGCCTGAAAGCGCAGCACATCCAACGCCAGCGTCAATTGCCCACCCACCGCGCGGGTAATCACATTCGCTCCCACTTGCTGGGCCGCGACTTCCCGGGTCATCACACCAGAATCCATCAATTCGTCGATCAAGGTATGGTCGCGGGTAATCTGCGTAAACTCGCCTTGGCGTAATTGGTATAAGCGGCTATCACCCGCCCAAATGGCCGCGCACTGGTCACCCTTGGCCAGCAAGGCGACTACCGTGGTTCCGACAATACTGCCTTGCTGAATGCCCGAAGCAAAACGGCATAAATCGTCGTTAATCTTATGTAATTTGCGGGAAACGGCTTCGACCTGATTATCCAGGTTTTCGGTAAATTCCAACGTCGATAAAGAATCCACCACCAAGCGGCTGGCAACATCGCCGGATTGATGCCCCCCCATGCCATCAGCAACCACCCACAGCCCCAGTGACGGGCAATCGAGCAAAGCATCCTCATTGTGCTTACGCTTATTGCCGACCACCGTAACCCCGTAGGAAGCCCACTTTGTCGAGTTCGGAAGCGTTATGTCCTGGCTCGCCGTTGCGCCTACCGCAGAGGCGCTCGGCTCTCTCTCGATTTTTTTGACGCTTTGGTCTTGGCGATAGCTCTGCACATGCCAAGATCTGCCAGCCTGCGGCATACCCTGCAAAAAACTCGCGTAAGCATCGATAGGTGGCAAGCCTTCGCAAATCAGCAGATTGGGGCGATTCGACTGACCGCCTTCACTTGCCCAAATACTGTAACCCGGCATAAAGCGATCCAACAAACGCTGACTCAAGTGCGGAAACACTACATCCGTCTGATCCAGCCCCTCCAAATCGAAACGAAATGCGAGCTTGCCGTTAGATACCCCTAATCCGCCGCTAGAATCAGCTTGAAAATACTGCGGTGTCAGGCTGTCAGCCGAACCGATTTCCATCAGCCCCTTATCAAACCGGTCCAGATCACAGGAGTCATTCAACACTGATAGCGCAGCGTCTTCCAATTGTGCAAACCATGCCGATTCCGGCGAAAACAATGACAACAAAGACTCCTCACTGACGGCTTGCGCCAACGTCAACGGATAATAGCGACCGACCCTATCCACACTGGGCATCATGACTCCGGCCCAGGCACTAGCACCGCACACGCCAGGTCTCAAAGCAAAGCGCCAAAGCGGGCTAACCAAAAACAAGGATAACCAACTCTCTCCTAATGTTTCCTGACTGGAACGCATCGACGCCTGTAACCACTGGTCCCATGGCTCGATAAAGTGCCTGGGCAGCCGCCGACTGACAAAATCGCCAAGGCCCGGCACTTTTCCGAAAAAGCCGACGCTCAACCCATCCATAGAACTCATAGTGACTCCGGACAACGAAAGCTTTGATATTCGCTGATGCCAAATGGATTATTGACACTGGCCGCGCGTAACTCAAATTTCGCGGTATAGCCTTCCAGTTGTACGGTCAAATTAAAGCGGTCGGGCAGGCCAGTGGGTTGGATGTTGAATTCGTCGAACATCCTGAACAATGCCCAGGCCCCTTCCTTAGATTTGCTGACTTGTTTGCCGTCCAAACCTTCGAACACCACTCTGACCCCGGCACTATTATTGGTGCCGGGCCACTGAAACTTAGTGAGTTGCTCAGGGCCATGGCGATAAACCAACTCCTGGCCTTCGACATTTAACCTGAAGGTGCTGACTTTGTCGTCCAAGGCCAAGGGTTTTAACTCGAATTGCACTTGCGGCACCGCGCCGCCGCCGGGAAAAAATGCGTCACGAATTTTCGATGCAATCTGAAACTGGCGAATACTGGCTGCCGATAAGCCTAAAGCCTTATCCGAACTAAGCTCCTGCCACTGCACCGCTGCAGTATCAACAAATGCCTTGAGGTTAGCGTTAAAAAACTGATCGACAATCCCGTTAGCGGCAAAAACTTTGCCGAAATCAGCCATCAACACGTCCTGCTGAGTATTTTTTGCAAACGGATAACGGCCGGCCAAAGCGCTTTTACACGGCATCGTCACCGCGGTTTTCAACATTTCGTTGAGTTGCCCTTTCGCGCCGGTTTTGATTTGTTGCCCGCCCGTGCTAGTCAACGCATTCAGCGAGGCTGCAACCGGACCGGGCAAACGGGCAAATTCCATTTTGGCTGCTTGCAGAGGGTCAACACCGCCGCCGGCAAATCGCGCCGCTTCGGTAGACAAGGCTTGACCGCCACTATTGGGTGCCGACCCAATCTGCATCAGATAATCGTGCAGATTTTTGATACTCGCCATCGTCGCATTGATCGGAGCAGGCCTGTCGGCAGCGCCCCGTACTTGCATATTGTAAGGTTCGAAGTAAGTTTCCAATGCCTTGACCGGATCGACGCCACCGTCGCTTTGTTTAGCCATCGCCAGCAGTTTTTGGGTAGCGGCCTCTGGAACCGCCAAGGCTCCGCCGGTGGATTTTGCCAACGCATCGGCCAATTCGGACGAGAGCTTGCTTAACGCGGTATTTTTTTCGACCAACTCCAACAAAAGCTTCAATGGCGAATCGGGGCGCGACAGCAGATCCAGCGTATCTACCAGCTGATTATTGCTGGGCTGCGGGCGGAACTTAACCGCCGTCAGCACGCTATCCCAGGTCTTTTGGTAATCTCCCAAATACAGGCGTTTGAAATCGCTATATAAACGATCAATTTCGACAGGCGTACTTGCGCCGTTTACGCCGAGCACCCAATTTTGTTCGCTGGCTTCCTTGACGTAAACCATGCCTTTTTTTAGAAACAGCTCCGTATATCCGTAACTGCTAAACAAACCGGGTACCACCAACGTATCCAATTCCTTGCCGTTCGCGGTAAACACTCGGCCGCCGTTCGGCACCAATTGTCCGGCGACCGAAATGTCGTGACTGCGATCAAACAGCGCCTCACTTTTAAAACGGCTATAAAGTTGATTGACCAGAGGAATTTGCGTCAATTTATTACGCACTGCGTCGACAAAGCTGTTGTCGATAGCAGCCGGATCCAAATTCAAAGCCAACAAATTATCCAGATGTAACTGTAATTTGGCTTGGGTCTCCGGGTCGGTGGCAAACATTTGCTCCCAATCCAATTTCACCCAAGGCTGGGCAACCTTGGCGTCCATCCGTTGCGGCTCGCCGAACATCAGATAAACACGCAATAATTGGTAAAGTACATCCAGATTTTTGCCTTCATCGCTTTGCATACGCTCTTTCAAGCGCAGCGTAATCAAGGCCTGAAAATTTTCACGAAGCAAGCGCTGATAGGCAATATCGATGGCTGAATCGATTTTGTCGCCTTGGTATAAACCAAAACCACTGCTCCAGCCGGTTTGTGTATACACGTCTTTGGCGGCTTGTAAGGCATTAAGCTTGGGCAACAAGGCCAAAAAACCGGAACGCGAATCGGTGGGAACAAGATTACTGGCTCGGTAAATTTCTACCTGTTTTTCGACATCGGCAATCGCCGACTTATTCGTGGCAAAACTGACCATCCACACCACTACCGCTATCGCCACCAGCGCAAAGGTGGCGGCGAAACCGGCGAGGTTCATCAAACGAAAACGCCGCTCTACCTTTGGATCCACGCCAACCAATTCGGCTTCGGGAAACACGACTTGCTTCAGAAGCTTAGTCAGAAAATAGCTTTTACCGCGCCCGCTCATTAACGGTGTTGCTTGCCTTTCCAATCTAAAGCTTGAGGCCAACGCCGCCATCACTCTATCTATCGGCGTACCCTCTTGGGTGCCGCTACTGAAATAAACGCCGCGTAACAGGAAAGGCTCTTCGTAGCGATTGGTGGCAAATGCGGCATCCAAAAATCCGGTTGCCACCGATTTGAACAGCATCATTTGTTGCGGAAAATCGAAAATAGCCGTACGCCGCTGCACATCGCGCTCTTCCTGGATACGCTTCAAACGGCGTTGTACCAACCTCTCGGTCAATTCGTCATAGGCCTTTTCAAATTGCACCAAGTGAGCGGCCAGATCTTCTTTATCGTTGTCGGCACGAATAAACGTCTCACCCCACACCTGGCTTCGCTCGTCTTCGGTTAAATTGGCAAAAAAATCGCTAAATCCCGCTACGAGGTCCACTTTCGTGAACAGCACGTAGACTGGCAATTGCACACCCAATTGCGCATTAAGTTCCGTAATCCGCCGCCTGATTGCTGCGGCATGCTGGCGTAACTCTTCCTCTGTCTGCTGAATTAAATCGCTGACGCTCACCGCCACAAATACCCCGTTCAGAGGGCGGCGTGGTCGATATTTTTTTAACAACTGCAAGAAACCATGCCAGGCGGTAGCATCCACTTCTTGATGGCTATCTTGGGTGGTATAGCGACCGGCAGTATCCAATAACACCGCTTCGTCGGCGAACCACCAATCACAATCTCGCGTGCCGCTGACGCCTTTTACCGAATGCTTGCCCAAGCGTTCGGCCAATGGGAAATGTAATCCGGAATTGATTAATGCTGTGGTTTTGCCGGAGCCTGGCGCACCGATAATGGCGTACCAAGGTAATTCGTAAAGATACTGCTTCCGACCGTGTTGTTTAGCACTGGTAGTTTTCAGTAAAGCCAAAGCCTCATCGAAACCGCGATTCAATACATCCAACTCGGCTGCGGAGGCCGTTTGCGCATCGTTTGCATCGGCGCCGCCAGCCAAATCGGCCATCAAACGCTGCTCGCGCTTACGCGATAGTAGCCACGCGACCAAGCGGTAAAGCAACCAACATCCGACTATGACGCTTATCGTTATAATCCGGCTTAAATCGGTTTCCAACGGCACACTGCCGGCAATTGCGATTAAAGGCCCGATAAACCAAATCAGTACCGACAAAATCACGATACCGATCAGTTCAAGTACCCACTTTGTTTTAAAAAAACTGATTATCCGTTCCACGCGGTATTCTCACTTAATCAAGATGTCGACGCGCCGATTTAGGGCTCGATGTTCAGGCGTATCATTAGGCGCCAAAGGCTCACCATCGGCCCGGCCTTCTGCCCTGGCCGCACCTTTTAGTTGGGCGGACGCAGTCAAAATTGCCAAGACGTTTTTAGCGCGTGCCGCAGACAAATGCCAATTGGACGGAAAGCGGGCCGACACAATGGGCTTGTCGTCGGTATGCCCGGTTACCAAAATCGAGTCTTGTTCATTCTCGAGTTCTTTGGCGATTTTTTTCAACATCGGTAAAAACTCCGGTTTAACTTGATCGCTACCGGAGGGGAAGGAATTACGAACGCGAATGATGCTATCGTCGACCACTTCAACCATATTCTGGGCAATTTCATCGCGTAATAACGGTTTAAAGCGTTCCAATCTGTTGGCGATAACCGGTGCAGACGGAGTGACCGTAGCGGCCGTTGCCATTTGTACCGGCTCCTTGGCCAATTTCAGTAACTCCCGATAGGCAGGATCGGATGCCGAATTAATAAAAAACGCAAAACCCAGATAACAAAGGAGCAACAGGCCACCAGCTACGCTGGCGAACACCCATAAGGGCACTTGCGTTATCAACGAGCTATTACCACTTTTTTGCCCGTGCCAGCGCGGCGACAGCTCCGCGGGGAAATCCCCTCTTACTCGCTGGATTAATTGGTACAACTCAAGCCGTTGTTTCTCCAATTCGTTGGCGCCATTGGCCATGACCCTATATTTACCTTCGAACCCAAAACTTAACAACACATAGCAAAGCTCAATGAGCGGTAAATTTTGCGCGGGTTGTTTCACCAGATGTTCGAGTAATTGGAAAAAGCGTTCGCCGCCCCAGGCTTCTTTATGAAAAAGGATAAGCAGGCTTTGATGCCCCCAATTACTCTGCGAACCCCAAGGCGTGTTTTGGATAATTTCATCCAGAAAAGTACATAAATCGTAGCTCGCCATACGCATGGTTTCTTGCTGAAACCCTGCATTCAAGCCACGGTTCTCGAATTCTCTGACTTCTTTAGCCAACTTTTGCTTTAGTTCATCAACCCCGGAATAGCTAACGGTTGTTCTAAGCCTGGCCGCCAAGGACAGAATGCCGGCTGATAAAGTCAATAATGAACCGCTATCCGCTCCGGAAAGCACACTGAGCGACGGAATGTTGATATTTGAGGTCGGCTGCTGGGGCGGCGGAGATGGCGGTATTTGTGTCACTGATGGCTGCTGCGGCATTCGTCCACCTGGCGAAGGCCGCAACACTGTTTTGTCGTCATCGCCGAAAGGTCCTTGTTGCACCATGTCATCACCCTTTTTTTATTGCCCAGAATTCCAATTCCAATCCCGGAAAATTACCCCCAATATGAAAGGCAAAACCGCCGGAATCCATCATCTTCTTCCAGTACGGGCTTTGCTTATCCAATTCGAAATAAGAGCATCCGGCGTGATACGGCAATTGCCTTGGCGCCACGGGCAATGGATGAATTGAAATACCGGGCAGGGCAGCAGTGACCAATTGCGTGATCTCTTCCACCGGGCCAATTTTCACCTGCGGCGGGAAATGCGTGCGCAACATCTCCGAAGATACTTGCGCACTGGCAGCCAATACGTAGATCGCCTGCTCCAATAATTTCACATCGGGGCGACCCGAGTAATAAACCGACTGGCTATGTTTGGTTAACGGAATTTGAATCGCATTTTGTTCAAGCACCATGCTTAACAGGCGCCGTAGCTCATCAATTAACGGGATAAAGCAAATACGCAAGTCGTCATGCCTATATTCGGGCAACACTGCGGGTCGCTTATTTTGACGGTAGAAGGTTGCTAGATCGCCCATCAACTGCAGGCACAAGGAAAACAAAGTCTCCGGATGTAGCAGCGCATCCCCCGCCAAATGTGCCAGCAAGGGTTCGTACCGATTGATGGTTTGCAGCAACATAAAGTCTGCAACCTCTGCGACGCCTGCACCTTGCGACGTTCCCGCCACGCGGGCTGCCAACGCCTCCCCTCTGGTATGCAACAGACCTTGCAACTCCCGGACGAAGCCGTTCAAAATACTACTGGCTGAAGACTGCAGCACCACGGGAATGTATTTCTCATCCAGTACGACTGTTTTGTCGGCGCGCACCTCAATGATATTGGCGACCCCTAAGCACAGATAGCCTGATCTTTCTTGGTTGCCAAGCATAAGTCTCGGACGAATACTGCCTATTTGCACGGGATAACGTGCGTCGTACCCCGCATTGTTGTCTCTGACATCCCTATGAGTGATGCGGTATCTCGCCAATCCATCGGGGTTATTGTCGCTATCAACTTCAACAGAGTCAGGACGACTCAGCGGCAATGCTAAATACACTACTTCATTGGCGATGTCTTCAGAGACATCAAGTGGTAGCGGCAGTTCGTCCTCGTTTGGCAAATGGAATGGGGTACCATCCTGGAAAATCCCTCTAGCAGCTGCCAGAGTGATTTTTCCTATCGCCAATTGCCCTGCATCTAGTTTTAGCGACGAAAATCCCCAATCATAAGCCCTGATTCCATAGCAACGACCATCAATACGACTTTCAAGATAACGATCATGTTGTTGAAAGTGCTGAGGTCTAAGGAACATGCCTTCTGACCAAACAATACGGTTATTGATTGACATACTCTATTCGGTACCGTTTATTATTTATTAACAATGACTTATGAAATTTTCGCTACCAATTCAATTGAGTTGCAAACTTTCACCGCCTCGCAAATAGACGCATCTGCTTTTCATAAGCTTCAGCGAACTCTTCTCCAAAAAATCCTTCAATTGCTTGTGTTTTCAGTTCCGGATATTTTTCGCAAAAAAGCTCCCAACACTTGGCTTTTCGCTGAAAAACAATCCCTTCGCCCAACACCTTTTCGAAGGTGTCTGGGTCGAAACGATGCAAAATCTCCCCTAGTGCAGCCTGAATACCTGCCGTCATCGCCAATTGATGAAACTTAACATCCCTGAACGCTTCAGTTACCGCATCATTTGAATTTATAAACGCGGGATTATTTGGTGCGAGCATCAGCTTCAGTACGCTTTCCACATCTGGGTTGAATTTTAGCGGGTTATTGTCAAATGAGCGGATTGTGGTGACGGAAACTCGAAATTCACTTTTCATTTCCGCGCGTGCGCGTAGAACGTCCATCAAGCCTTCGATCAAATTTCGGAATAACACACCGGTCGCTTTCATCGCCTCCGGCCACTGCTCTTCCGTCAAAAACGATTGATCTTTTATTCCCGCACCATCCAGAAACATCTTCATGAGCGTCGCATCATCCGATTTAGACCTGACAAATGGTTCCGTATTGGGTGCTAGCGTAATCTCTACACTGGCTTGCGAAGTCGCCTGCCCATCTTCACGCTCAATATTAGGCGTATTTTGGAATACGTCTTTAGAATCTGACGCTATGCTCGAAGGAATAGGCTCGGATAAATTTATTGCTTCCAAACTCGGGAAGTCTAACCCGGAAGACTCGCTGAGGGGTGCATCCAACGCACCTAAGGAATCTAAGCCTTTTAAGAACTCGGCAATATCTTTACCATCTCTCTGGGGAGGTAGCACCTCGGGCGCGGTAAAGCTATCGTGAAAAGGGGAAGCAGGAGGACGCTCTCCGAAGGGAGAACTCGCTACGTTGTGCGGAATCGAGAAATTCAGAGGTTCGTTGACTATTGACTGTTGATCATTTTGAAACGATTGAGCAAATGGTGAAGGCGAAATACTCTCGACGCTAATGGGTGAAGCTGGTGATATTTCGGCTGATGGCAGCTCTACAATAATCTCATATTCTCCGATCCGCAAAATTTCACTATCTAATAACCTTGCTTGCGAATCGTTTATATTCAGTCCGGCATTTGATAAATATGTACCATTTTTACTTGTGTCTTTTATTAAGTAACCACCGTCCTCATAAATGATTTCAGCATGGTGGCCTGATACAAAGTTTTCCGCATCAGGCAATACCAAGGTATTTCCTGCTTTTCTGCCTATTGTTCCGCCTAACTGACCGAATTCGGCACTCAATTCAGTAGATAGTGGTAAACCTTTGTAAGAAAGTACTTTTAAGATAATTGGCACGATTGTCGTCCTACCGTTAACATTAGTTAAATAGCTTAGCAACTTACGTCAGCTTTTATCTAAAAACTTAGTCATTTTATAGCAGTCTAATCTTATCAATTGACGCGATTCTCAATCAGAAGAACAGTCATCGCAAATTGTTAGTTGTCGAAATTATAGTTATGTGATGAACGGAAAACTCGTGCTTTTGTAGCTTGTATTAGCTCAGACCTGATCTGACAGTTACCGTTTTTGCGGGGTGTCTGTCAGATTAGATTTGGTTCAGATTTTTTTGAGCCCAAATCTGTTTTCCATCCAGCAAGGTATCCATCGGCGTTCTGCCGTTGCACATTTTGCCCTGATGAGTTCGGTCATTGTTGTAATAAACCAGCCATTCGTCCAGATCTTTTTGGAGTTCATCCAGGTCGCTATAGAGCTTTTTGCGGAACGTGACCTGATAGAACTCCTGCAAGATGGTCTTGTGGAAGCGTTCGCAAATCCCATTGGTTTGCGGCGACATGGCCTTGGTTTTGGTATGGTCGATGTCGTTGATCGCCAGGTATAGCTGATAATCATGCTGTTCGACCTTGCCACAATATTCTGTGCCGCGATCCGTCAGAATGCGTAGAACGGGTAATGCGTTGGCTTCATAGAACGGCAATACTTTGTCATTCAGGATGTCCGCGGCAGTAATCGGCGTTTTGGTGGTGTACAGTTTGCAGTGTGCGACTTTGCTATAAGTGTCCACGTAAGTCTGCTGGTATATCCGCCCAACCCCTTTGAGGTTGCCGACGTAAAAGGTATCCTGCGAACCCAGGTAACCGGGATGGGCTGTTTCGATTTCGCCGCAGGCTTGATCATCCTGCTGCTTTTTCTCCAACGCCGCAATCTGCGCATCGCTCAGCATTAACCCTTCGGCGGCTACCTTGGCTTCCAGTGCTTTAAGCCTCTTTTTAAAGTTCTCCAGGTCATGCCGTAACCAGATGGAGCGAACGCCGCTGCCGGATACGAATACCCCTTGTTTACGCAGTTCATTACTGGTTCGATGCTGTCCATGCGCTGGCCACTCAACCGCATAGGCTTTCACTGCCAGCTCAATGCTTTCATCGACGCGATTCTTCAGATTCGGAGACCGGCGGTTTTTGTCGATTAAGGCATCGATACCACCTTCAGCTACCAGCTCTTGATAACGATAAAACGTATCGCGCGAGACACCCATCACCTTGCAGGCTCTGGAGACGTTATTCAGTTCTTGGGCTAAATTTAACAGCCCCGCTTTGTGTTTAATGATCGGATTGTTTGTATGGATCATGAGAGTTACCTTTTGTGTTTTGTGTAAGGATTCGACACCCCTATCAAAACCGGTAACTCTCATCTTTTCAAGTCGATGTGTCAGATCAAGTCGTGACTAATACACATTAAACTAGCGGCAGTTTCGGTAACGTTTCGGGCCATTAGTTACCTTTCTGATGTCGTCGCTTTGGGAGTCTCTGATTAATTCGTAACATCGAATTTCAGCGTAAATTAAATCAATGATGGGCACCTAGTTGTCTTGCAAAACCGAAGTAATCAGAGGTTCTTTGCAACATAAACTCCTTTTTATTTCATTTTTTCCTGAATATACCAACAACCCTCCTAAGACTCGCCTTGCTCATATTTGGGTTTGCATTTCACTTTTGAGTAATAACTAAAATAGCTTTCGTTAAAACGTCATCCTATTTTGTATTTTTTAACTTTTCCTCTCCGCCAGTCACTAAACCAGACATACATTCGACTACGCTTTCGACATAATTTGAATGTGCTTCTGCAAGCTCTTTGGCTGCACCGAAACTTTCTCGTAATTCGATTAATGTTTTTTGTGGATCCGTTGACTTATTAATATCCAACATTTTCGCGTAATTTTTATATGCTTTACGCCTTTCAGGATCTAATATGAATAACCCTGGCATAGCATTCGACGAAGTATCGACGACACATTTTGTCATTAATTCCGGCTCAATTCCGTAGTCCTTAATATCTTTATCTTGCTTCATCTGTTCCAATACTACGGACTGATATTCTTCTTTTTCCGAGCAACCGCCCAGCACTAAAACCCCCACAATTACTAGCACTTTTTTCATTTTTAACATTTTCCTGCGGTTTCCGAGCATATTACCTAAAAAAAACCCCCGCTATTTTTCAATAGCGAGGGCTTTCAATTTCTTCCTAAGTATTTCGACTTAGAACACTTTCACTGTTAGATGAAAGTTGGGATCAGAGGAGCATCAACTGTTACCAATTGACGGTTACCTTTTTCATCCCAGAAGAACAACAGACCTGCGAAACGGCTGTCTGGATCGTAGATCAAGTCAGCTAAACGATATACTTCCCATGCAGCGTCAGAAGCAGTAACTTCGATTGTGCGTGTTTCGCCTGGAGCCAGAGGGCTGTTATCGCTAACAGTTAAACCTTCTTCAGCCAGCAAATCGTCTGGGTAAGCTGTATCATCTTCATGAACAGCTGGATCCAAGAAACGTACACCTGCAGTGTTGAACTCGCCCAAACGTACAGCTGAGTCGCCGTTGTTTGTGATGGTCAAGGTCATTTGCATTGCACGACCTGGTACACGGTATGTAGCGTCATCAACTTTAACTGAAACGTTAGCTTCAGGCATTTGATAAGTTTTCATGCCGCGCAACAAACCAGCTTGCAAAGGAGTTGTTACAGGGTATTTTTCGTTGGTTGCACCCATAGAGGCAGCAACGATTACCATCGTACCGACAGCGAAGATCATACCAACTTTTTTGTCGCCGGCTGAGATCAGAGAGTCTGCTTTGCCTGTGCTAACAGCGATATGACGTGGAACGAACAATGGACGTTTGATCCAGAACAACAACCATGCGAACGCGATAGCAAACCATACTGCGTGCCAGAAATAAACGTTGTCCAGAGCATAGTTTTCCAAGTTGATTGTTTGACCAGTCAAAGTAGTAACTGGGTTAACAAACTCGCTCATAGAACCAGTAATGGTTACCCATTTACCTGGACCGATGATAGGACCACCGCCTTGTACGTTCATCATAGAGTGAACGTGCCAGTCACCTGGACGACGAGCTTTCAACAGAACTTTAAACTCATAAACTTCGCCCAATTCCAGAGACACTGAACGAGGAACCAATTGACCGCCGATCCAAGAACCTGCACGGATAAATACAGGACCAGGAATACCAACGTTCAAAAATGAAACTTCTGGTTTATCAACAGTTTCTGGCCATCCTGCGAATACCAGGAATTTACCGGAAATTGTCATAGTTTCATTAACAGGCACTTCTTCTTTTGACCAGTTTAGGTCAAACCAGTGAATCGTCCGCATACGCATGAACGCAGCCTGTGATTTTTCACCGTGAGCAGATGCTGTTGGAGCATAGAACATCGCTGCTGTCATTGCGACCAACAGTGCGACAAAGGACAGTTTTGCAACTTTGTCTTTTATTATTTTCATATTTCCTCCTCTATCACTAGAGAATTTTAATTAAGACTTTCTGGTAGCTATCTAGAACCACCAGGTTCATTTTCTTACTATTCTTCTAATTAAGACGCGTCGTCAGCGATGAAGTCGGTTTTAGCGAACCATCTGCCGAAGAAGTGCCACAAGAAGTAAATAATGATAGAAACGAATCCAGAGAAGAACGCTGATACTGGAGCAACGTCTTTACCGAAAGTTCTTAATGTACCTTTCTCTACCATACGGATGTACTCAGGTGTACCGGTACGAACATAGTGGTAACCTTGTAAGTCAGCCAAAGTCATCATCATGCCGTTGTACTCTACAGGCACGTGCAATGGAGCGATAACAGGCCAGTTACCTGGGTAGAACAACAAGCCGTAAGCCAAACCACCTAATACAGCAGTCAGAGTCATGCTGTTACCCAACATCAGGATAACGTCAAGAACGATAGCGCCTGGCAGCAGGTTAGATGGGAAGCAGATGTTAACTGGGAAGTATGTCCAACCCCAGAAGTTCATGTAACGATTGATCCACTCACCAATCATCAGAGCAACAACAGACAAAGTTGCGCCAATTGGTAAACGGTATCTCCACCACAAGCATGCTTGAACAGCCGCAGGGAACGTAATAGAAACGATAGGAGCTACGGTTACCCATAGACGTCTATCTTTCCAGTCGGTCCAGAAATCCCAGTCACCGCCAGTCAACATATAGTGAATGTGGTAACCGCCCAGAACCGCTGTGAACAGTGTAAAAAGAATCATCCAGTCGAACGTACGGGAAACTTGTACCGCTTCCGCACGTGAACGTACAGCTGATTGAGATGCGCTCATTAGCTTACCTCCTAAAGAATTAAAATTATATTTTTTTCACTTCTCTTTATCCTACCGCCACTTAAACAAAGCAGCGGCAGGAAAGGAGATAGTATTTTTACTTTTAAAGATAAGCTATTAAGCCAGATCTTTTTTCAGCAATTTTGCAATTGCCATTACTTCGGTGTTCACAACACCCATTATAGCCAGAGCAGCCCAACCAAAGAATACGAAACCGTAGTGCAATGGAGCAACGAACAACTCTTCCATAAACCAGAATGTGTGACCCCATTCGTTCAAACCTACGTTAGGCAGGATCATGAATGGACCGATAACCGCGATCAAATACATCAAGTGCAGACCTTCATGGTATGTAGGCAATCTTGTTTTTGCATACATGAAAGAAGCTGAACCAGTGATGATGTAGATTGGGTATGACAGGTAGAACTCGATGATGTGACTTGGAGTAAAGTCAGTATCACGAACGATAGTTTGGTGCCATGTACCGTCTTGCTCTGTGAAGTAAGAAGCACCCCAGTAGATAGCCCAGCCGTAGCAAACCAACCATGTCCAGTGTGTAAAGTGTCTTCTCAACTCTTCACGTGGAGTGATTGACATAACTTTACGGTCACGAGTTTTCCAGATATAGCCATTGATACCAGCAAACAGCAGCACTTCGATAACGATCTCGATGTACAACATATTCATCCAGTATGTTTCAAACTCTGGAGCAAAAGAGTCTAAGCCAGCTGACCAGCCGTAAACACCTTCATACCAACGAATGAAAGAATAAAAAACCAAATACAGGCTGATACCAGCCCACAGGTTTTTTTGATTTAAAAGCGGTGCTTCCGCAGCATCAGCCTTAACTGATTCAGTTGTAGCAGCCATTTCTACCTCCTAAAAGATTATCTAAATCCCCGATCAAATCGGGAGTTCTTTGTTTTTCCTTGTTATTTAGCCTTCTTATTGAAGACACCCCGGTCCCTTGAGGTGCGTGGCAGTCTACCACTTGCCAAATCCTTGTCAAGATAAATTAAGCTAATTTAGCTGGGTGCTCGCTGTCACCCATTTGCAATTTTACTGTTAACAAAACTCGAACACCTATTTAAGCGACGTTTCGATAAAATTCCCGTTCGAATTCAATTAGGATAGATAGGTTACCAAATACTGTGCATGTGATAAGTCGCAGCCTAATTGATTGGATCCAAACTCCGCCATCTATCGCCTCGCATTTTTCTTACCCTCCACTTGTGTTTCAGGCACAAAAAAAAACATCTAACTCAAAACGTAGCGATCCAGTAAAAATTCACACCCGAGTAGCTTGATAAACCTTCCCTTTGCGAAACGCAATGAAACAGAATGACGGCATTATGATGCTGTATTCAAGCTGCAATTAGTGAAGACGATTCAGGAGCAACGACTGAACGGTGACCCAGATTTGCCTGGACCTCTAGCAGAATGAGAAGATAGGGCGTCGAAGGAGCAAGCAAGTGTAAGCCGAGCAATCGGACCAACCGCGAATCGGCAATTGCGGACGGATAACAAATTATTAAAATAGATCTCGGCCTCTTATGCATTGCAGTTGCCGCCGACAGCAAGAATAGCCTACCACTGTAAGATGTTGCACAGCGTGACAACTACCAATCACGCCGAGACTATCCGAGACGCAACCGACTATATCGTCAATTTCTAGAACAACCAGACTTGCATTCGTTATCGGATTAACTGCTCCCTTAGCGCCTCTAAGAAAAAAGGTGCCCGAAGGATCAAAGTTATATCCTCACATTAGATCTAACCTGAGCTTTTGAAAAAATCAGTTTCAAAAATTGCTCAAAGGCGAGCTAGTAACGGGATTGAGCTTGGCATGATGCTCCCAAAGAGTCTGTTGGATGGATTCCGGAATGTCGAGTTGATCGCGGATGCGCTTGTACGGCCGTTGCGGGGCGTAGTATTTTTATTGATTTTGGTGCCGTCGTGGCATTTTTCTCTGTAGTGGTTGAAGACAGGGTGTCGAGGGTGGTCGGTAAGATAGCGAACCGAGTGATGATTGAGAAATTCAGAACCGTTGCTCGAGTCCGGGTATCGCAATCGAAGCCCTTCAACGGGAACAGTTACAAACCGGATCTACTCCAAAACGCCCTGAGAACTCTTATTCCAAGTGCCCTTACTTCGGTCCAGCCAGCTAAAAACCCAGTCATGGCTAAGGTCCAGACGAAATCCCAGGCCACCAAATTGCCGCAGTGAACAACCGTACCGACCTCTACTAAGCTTGGCGGAGCTTCGTCTAAATGATGATTGCGAATGGCATTTTGAGCGGTTAAAGCTAGCCAGGCTTAGTGCCGGACAAACCCTTGGGATGTAGGACGCGCAAATGATTGGGTAAGCGCCCAGGATCGCCGCCTTCAAGCGCCTGCCAAACGGTTGACGCTGTTGAACCCGATGCACTTCAACGGTCCTGGCAACACCTCGGCTTGATATTTTCGCTTGGGTCCAGGCCGTTTGGCTGGCGAAGCGGCTGGTTTGGCATTTCGATTCAGCAAACGAACGCCGCGAAACCGTGGAAACGAAACATTATCAAACGCAGGTTGAATAGCCCCCAGAAGCCGCAGGCCGGGCAGGTTTTCGCAGCAAAATGTAAAAAACCTGCATGGCATCGCGACACCACTTCAAGTCATGCGACAGTCAACATCTGACCTCGTGCTGGGTCGGAACGAGGTGACGTGGACAAAATCGGAGCACTGAAGGCATAAACGGTCGCGTCATTTTTGCCGATTTTTCTAACAAGATGCCTAAAAAAACTGCCGGCAAAATAGCGACTCTCCTGTAGCGTTTTCTTTAATTGGCACACAGAACCAAGACTGCAGACCTATAGCTTTGCGGTCACGCTCGCCAGCATATTATTAAGCTCACCTTTATTAAAGAGATCGATGACGATGTCGCAGCCACCGATTAATTCGCCGTTGATATACAGTTGGGGATAGGTAGGCCAGTGCGAGTATTCTTTTAAGGCTTCACGCACTTCAGGGTCTTCGAAGATATTGATATGGGCATAATCCGCATTGCATGCCCGCAAGACTTGCACCACCCGGCTGGAAAACCCACACTGGGGAAAATCTGGCGTGCCTTTCATGTATAAGACCACAGGATGGCTGGCTAATTGGGCTTGGATTCTGTCTATTGCACTCATGCGTTTTCTCGTTAAACATTGATGAGAGGGGATTCTAACAACCCCGTCCGCAAAAGAGAAGGGAGCAGCAGTGGGGTGATTTTGGGTCAAAAAAAAGCCCTGCTATGGGTAAGCAGGGCTTTTGGTTTAAGAGCTTGGCGATGACCTACTTTCACATGGCAACCTGCCACACTATCATCGGCGCTAAGCGGTTTCACTTCCGAGTTCGGGATGGGATCGGGTGGTTCACGCTTGCTATGTTCACCAAGCAAACTGGTTTGGCTGTTTTGCAGCCGTCATGCACAGGCTTGAAGCGTATTCGCTTCCCGGCATTTGCCGTTTACCTGTCTTCATGGAAATCTGTATCGAGTGTGTCGTTATCTTACGTTTATCAGCGTGTCAGTGACACCCAAACGCATTGGGTGTTATATGGTCAAGCCTCACGGGCAATTAGTACACGTTAGCTACGCCCATTACTGGACTTCCACACCGTGCCTATCAACGTCGTAGTCTCCGACGGCCCTTCAGGGGACTTAAAGTCCCAGTGAGATCTCATCTTGGGAGGGGCTTCCCGCTTAGATGCTTTCAGCGGTTATCCTGTCCGAACGTGGCTACCCGGCAATGCCATTGGCATGACAACCGGAACACCAGAGGTTCGTCCACTTCGGTCCTCTCGTACTAGAAGCAGCTTCCCTCAAATCTCAAACGCCCACGGCAGATAGGGACCGAACTGTCTCACGACGTTCTGAACCCAGCTCGCGTACCACTTTAAATGGCGAACAGCCATACCCTTGGGACCTGCTTCAGCCCCAGGATGTGATGAGCCGACATCGAGGTGCCAAACACCGCCGTCGATATGAACTCTTGGGCGGTATCAGCCTGTTATCCCCGGCGTACCTTTTATCCGTTGAGCGATGGCCCTTCCATACAGAACCACCGGATCACTAAGACCTACTTTCGTACCTGCTCGACTTGTCCGTCTCGCAGTCAAGCACCCTTATGCCTTTGCACTCATTGCCTGATTTCCGACCAGGCTGAGGGTACCTTCGTGCTCCTCCGTTACTCTTTAGGAGGAGACCGCCCCAGTCAAACTACCCACCAGACACTGTCCCTAATCCAGATAATGGATCGAGGTTAGAACTCCAAACATACCAGGGTGGTATTTCAAGGTTGGCTCCACGAGAACTGGCGTTCCCGCTTCAAAGCCTCCCACCTATCCTACACAAGTAGGTTCAAAGTCCAGTGTCAAGCTATAGTAAAGGTGCACGGGGTCTTTCCGTCTAGCCGCGGGTACACTGCATCTTCACAGCGATTTCAATTTCACTGAGTCCCAGGTGGAGACAGTGTGGCCATCGTTACGCCATTCGTGCAGGTCGGAACTTACCCGACAAGGAATTTCGCTACCTTAGGACCGTTATAGTTACGGCCGCCGTTTACTGGGGCTTCGATCAAGAGCTTCTCCGAAGATAACCCCATCAATTAACCTTCCAGCACCGGGCAGGCGTCACACCCTATACGTCCACTTTCGTGTTTGCAGAGTGCTATGTTTTTGCTAAACAGTCGCAGCCACCGATTTTTTGCAACCCCCTTCCGCTCCAGTCGCGAGGACCTTCACGTAATGAGGGCATACCTTCTCCCGAAGTTACGGTATCATTTTGCCTAGTTCCTTCACCTGGGTTCTCTCAAGCGCCTTAGAATTTTCATCCCACCCACCTGTGTCGGTTTAGGGTACGGCCACTAGTAACCTGAAGCTTAGAGGTTTTTCCTGGAAGCAGGGCATCTATCACTTCGCTGTTCTTTCGAACCGCTCGTCATCACGTCTCGGCATAGAGCACCCCGGATTTGCCTAAGATGCATGCCTACCTGCTTAAACGGCCACTTCCAACCGACCGCTGATATAGCCTTCTCCGTCACCCCATCGCAGTTACTACTGGTACAGGAATATTAACCTGTTTTCCATCGACTACGCTTTTCAGCCTCGCCTTAGGTGCCGACTAACCCTGCGTCGATTAACGTTGCGCAGGAAACCTTGGGTTTTCGGCGAGGGGGTTTTTCACCCCCTTTATCGTTACTTATGTCAGCATTCGCACTTCCGATACCTCCAGCCGACTTCTCAATCGACCTTCGCAGGCGTACGGAACGCTCCTCTACCACTCACACTTACGTGTAAATCCGTAGCTTCGGTACTATGCTTAGCCCCGGTAAATCTTCCGCGCAGACCGACTCGACCAGTGAGCTATTACGCTTTCTTTAAAGGATGGCTGCTTCTAAGCCAACCTCCTGGCTGTCTGTGCCTTTCCACATCGTTTCCCACTGAGCATAGATTTGGGGACCTTAGCTGACGGTCTGGGCTGTTTCCCTTTTCACGACGGACCTTATCACCCGCCGTGTGTCTCCCGTGCTGGCACTTGCTGGTATTCGGAGTTTGCATCGGGTTGGTAAGTCGGGATGACCCCCTAGCCGAAACAGTGCTCTACCCCCAGCAGTGATACACGAGGCGCTACCTAAATAGCTTTCGAGGAGAACCAGCTATCTCCGAGCTTGATTAGCCTTTCACTCCGATCCACAGCTCATCCCCGTCTTTTTCAACAGACGTGGGTTCGGCCCTCCAGTTAGTATTACCCAACCTTCAGCCTGGCCATGGATAGATCGCCCGGTTTCGGGTCTACACCTTGCGACTAAACGCCCTATTAAGACTCGCTTTCGCTACGCCTCCCCTATTCGGTTAAGCTTGCCACAAAATGTAAGTCGCTGACCCATTATACAAAAGGTACGCAGTCACCCCACGAAGGGGCTCCCACTGCTTGTACGCATACGGTTTCAGGTTCTATTTCACTCCGCTCTCCGCGGTTCTTTTCGCCTTTCCCTCACGGTACTGGTTCACTATCGGTCAGTAAGGAGTATTTAGCCTTGGAGGATGGTCCCCCCATATTCAGTCAAAGTTTCACGTGCTCCGACCTACTCGATTTCACTAGAAAAAGGTTTTCGTGTACGGGGCTATCACCCTGTATCGCCGGACTTTCCAGACCGTTCCACTAACCTTATCCTAGCTTAAGGGCTAGTCCCCGTTCGCTCGCCACTACTTAGGGAATCTCGGTTGATTTCTTTTCCTCCGGGTACTTAGATGTTTCAGTTCTCCGGGTTCGCTTCAGTGAGCTATGTATTCACTCAAAGATGACGCGCTTATGCGCGCCGGGTTTCCCCATTCGGACATCTCTGGATCACAGCCGGTTTGCAGGCTCCCCAAAGCTTTTCGCATGCTACAACGTCCTTCATCGCCTCTTACTGCCTAGGCATTCACCGTATGCGCTTATTCACTTGACCATATAACCCGAATACGTCTGTACTTTGGTTATACTGTCAGCTGACATTTTCGCTGATTTTTTCTGCTTGAGAACGACATGCCGTTTGTTTTCTGCCTTTCCCTTTCGAGAACGACGTCATTCAAACCGCAACTCGTTTTAGTGTTGATCATTGCTGATCATTACTATAGTTACAGATTTCCATATTGTTAAAGAGCTATCGGTACGAATACCAATGCTATAAAGTCTTTATCTGTTGCCGCCGATAAAACCCTATAGCGTTGATGTTCACCCACTATTTTTCTTACGTTTGACGAACTGGTTGACCCTCAGCGTTCAGCATGATGGTGGAGCCAGGGAGGATCGAACTCCCGACCTCCTGCGTGCAAGGCAGGCGCTCTCCCAGCTGAGCTATGGCCCCTAAAGCAGACTAAAGCCAAGACTCAAGCCGAAACGTGACTAAGCACAGCGCCAGTTATTCTAACCAGGCGTGTGGTCTGATTGTGTTTCGCCTTATTGCTTTCGCCTTTTATGCGTTGGTGGGTCTGGGAGGAGTTGAACCTCCGACCTCACCCTTATCAGGGGTGCGCTCTAACCAACTGAGCTACAGACCCAGGTGCGTCTTTCAATCGAAATAATTTGTTGTGAGTACGTGTAACGGTGTGCCGTCTTTGTAAGGAGGTGATCCAGCCCCAGGTTCCCCTAGGGCTACCTTGTTACGACTTCACCCCAGTCATGAATCACAAAGTGGTAAGCGCCCTCCCGAAGGTTAAACTACCTACTTCTTTTGCAACCCACTCCCATGGTGTGACGGGCGGTGTGTACAAGGCCCGGGAACGTATTCACCGCGGCATTCTGATCCGCGATTACTAGCGATTCCGACTTCACGCAGTCGAGTTGCAGACTGCGATCCGGACTGGGACCGGCTTTTTGGGATTCGCTTACTCTCGCGAGTTCGCAGCCCTCTGTACCGGCCATTGTAGCACGTGTGTAGCCCTACCCATAAGGGCCATGATGACTTGACGTCGTCCCCACCTTCCTCCGGTTTATCACCGGCAGTCTCCCTAGAGTTCCCGGCATGACCCGCTGGCAACTAAGGATAAGGGTTGCGCTCGTTACGGGACTTAACCCAACATTTCACAACACGAGCTGACGACAGCCATGCAGCACCTGTCTCAGAGTTCCCGAAGGCACTCCGCTATCTCTAACAGATTCTCTGGATGTCAAGGGTAGGTAAGGTTCTTCGCGTTGCATCGAATTAAACCACATGCTCCACCGCTTGTGCGGGCCCCCGTCAATTCATTTGAGTTTTAGCCTTGCGGCCGTACTCCCCAGGCGGTCAACTTAATACGTTAGCTCCACTACTAAGTTCTTTAAGAACCCAACAGTTAGTTGACATCGTTTACGGCGTGGACTACCAGGGTATCTAATCCTGTTTGCTACCCACGCTTTCGTACCTCAGCGTCAGTTTTAGTCCAGGGAGCCGCCTTCGCCACTGGTGTTCCTTCAGATCTCTACGCATTTCACCGCTACACCTGAAATTCCACTCCCCTCTACTAAACTCTAGTTGCCCAGTATCAAATGCAGTTCCCAGGTTAAGCCCAGGGCTTTCACATCTGACTTAAACAACCGCCTACGCACGCTTTACGCCCAGTAATTCCGATTAACGCTTGCACCCTCCGTATTACCGCGGCTGCTGGCACGGAGTTAGCCGGTGCTTCTTGTATAGGTAATGTCAGTCTACCGGGTATTAACCGATAGGTATTCCTTCCTATTGAAAGTGCTTTACAACCCTCAGGCCTTCTTCACACACGCGGTATTGCTGGATCAGGCTTTCGCCCATTGTCCAATATTCCCCACTGCTGCCTCCCGTAGGAGTCTGGGCCGTGTCTCAGTCCCAGTGTGGCTGATCATCCTCTCAGACCAGCTACGGATCGTCGCCTTGGTAGGCCTTTACCCCACCAACTAGCTAATCCGACATAGGCTCATCTATTAGCGCCAGGTCCGAAGATCCCCAGCTTTCCCCCGTAGGGCGTATGCGGTATTAGCGTGAGTTTCCCCACGTTGTCCCCCACTAATAGGCAGATTCCTATGCATTACTCACCCGTCCGCCACTCGTCAGCGCCCGAAGGCCTGCTACCGTTCGACTTGCATGTGTTAAGCATACCGCCAGCGTTCAATCTGAGCCATGATCAAACTCTTCAGTTTAATTTTAACTTGTCACTAAATAAGATTAGTGACCAATCTTGGCTCGACTACAGAACATCTTTTCTTGCGAATTGACGTGGTTTCTGTGTCGACTATTTCTAACAGCACATAGTCGCTACACATACCCACACAAATTATTTCGATTTCGTTTGTTAAAGAGCCAGAGCATTTCGCTCTGTTGAGCCGACATATTCTACAGCGTTTTCAGTGTTTGTCAAATTTATTTTTAAGTCATTTCAAAAACCGAAACTCAAAAAACAAACCCGTCAATCAACAGCTTCAAACCTGCCGAACTAAACCGACCGCTTCACCGCTAAAACTTAAAAGCCAGATCAGTGAAGAGCCGCTCATTCTAATCACCCAACATCCCCACGTCAAGAACTTTTTTATTCAACAGCCTTCAACCCTTGCGCGAGCGCGGATGTGCTTGATCATAAACAGCCGCTAAATGTTGAAAATCCAGGTGCGTGTATATCTGAGTAGTCGATATATTGCTATGCCCTAACAACTCTTGCACAGCCCTAATATCTTTACTGGCTTCAAGCAAATGGCTTGCGAACGAATGCCTCAACATATGAGGATGAAGGTGCTCGGCTATTCCGTTTTTTTTGCCCCAACGATCCAATCTAAGTTGCACGCTTCTTTGAGATAATCGAAGCCCCTTCAGGGAAACAAACACTGCCTGCCACTCCCCCTCAGGCCGACTTGCCAGCCAAACCTTAAGCGCATCAAGCGCTTTGCTACCAACCGGCAATTGCCTTTGCTTGCCGCCTTTACCAAACCGCACCCTCAAAAAGCCTTCGCTAAGATTGATGTCAGACAAATCAAGCATTACCAACTCGCTCAGTCGCAACCCAGATGAGTAAAACAATTCAAACATTGCCAAATCGCGGATTTCCAAAATCGAATCCGGCGTCGCATTTAACATCCCCACAACCTGATCGACATCCAAAACATGTGGCAGCCTTTTTGAAATTTTGGGCGCTTGCACATGCTGAGCAGGGTTATGCTCCACTTGCTTAGCTTTGAGTAAAAATCGATAAAAACTGCGTAAAGCAGCGAGTTCGCGCTGAATCGTCTTGCTGCCGATACCGTTTTTATGACGCCCGGCAATATAATTCCGCACATCACGATCCTGAACTTGCTGCCAATACACGAACCCTTGCCTAGCGCAAAAACTTTGAAAACGTTTTAAATCCCTTTGGTAGTTTGTTGACGTATGATCTGCAACGCGCTTTTCCGAAACCAAATAGCGAAAATACCGCAGCAAGGCCTCATCTGCTTCGGCATGCATGACAATCAATCCGTTTGGTGTAGCAATGATATAAGACGAGTCCCGATAATCTCACTCATTTGAGTAAGAAATATGCTGCCCATACTATAGTGAAAGCGCGACTCATCGCGACTGCCGATCGCCAACAACCCATCAAGCTGCGTAAACACCATAGGAATGATCGCACACGAGCGAACTTCCGCAGCCACGTCTCCAAACAAAAACCTCGCTTGCGCTAAGGTCGGCCGACCGCATTTCGGGTGGTTTGTGGTTAATTCATTGGAAAAATGCTTCAAGTTAGCATCATCAGCTCCAACGAATAAATTACTGATAGGCGAGAGCGGTTGTTCTTTAATGATTTTAATGGCTACGAAATCAGTGAAAAAACATTCAGCCAACACCTCACTTAAATTTGCTACCGCGTCCTCCAGGGTATTTGCTTCCAACATGGCCAGAGTCAACTCATGCATGCGATTGAAAGAAGCGTCATTTTCCCGGGCAATATCGATCAACGCGGTCAATTGATTTTCTTGCTCCTGATGCTTCGCCCGAAAAATTTCAAGTTGCTTGGATATTAGCGATATTGCATTACCACTGGGATGTGGGATATGCATCTTCTCCAGCAAATCCAAATGATTTTGGAAAAACTCGGGATGTTCTTGCAGATAGGCCTTAACGAGGGCTTCGGTCAATAAGACTTTTGGTTCACTGCTCATAACTTTATTTGTCCTTCGAATACCGTAGTCGCTGCTCCCGTCATCATGACAGGATGACCACTACCAAGCCAGCTAACGATTAATTCCCCGCCAGGCAGTTGAACCTGAACATCCTGCTCCAACAAACCTTGCTCGATACCGGCCACAACAGCAGCGCAAGCCCCGCTGCCACAAGCCAGCGTTTCGGCTGCGCCACGCTCGTAAACTCGCAACTTGATTTGTCGACGATTAACAATTTGCATGAAACCAATATTAGCTCGCTCCGGAAACAGCTCATGACTCTCCAACCTAGCGCCGATAGATGAAACGGGCGCGCTGATTACATCATCGACCTGGATAACCGCATGAGGATTCCCCATAGAAACAGCTGCGAATGCAACTTCTGTGTCCGCCAAAGTCACGTTATATAACGTGGACTGTTCGGAAACATTTAGCGGTATTTGCTCAGGCTCAAGCGCAGGAACTCCCATGTCAACGGTGATCAAACCGCCCGCATCGAATCGAAGCGTCAGTTGTCTCGCATCGGTATCAACAGTAATTTCGTCCTTATTACTTAAGCCTTTGTCGCGCACAAAGCGTGCGAAGCAACGCGCACCGTTTCCACATTGCGCAACCTCGCTACCGTCAGCATTGAAAATCCGGTATTTAAACTCGGCGTTATCGCTAACCGGCTTTTCCACCAATAACAATTGATCGCAGCCCACGCCAAAATGGCGATCCGCCAAAAATCGAATCTGTCCGGTCGTCAATTGGATTGGCTGGTTTATAGCGTCGATCACAACAAAATCATTGCCCAGCCCCTGCATTTTGGTGAAATTAATCATCATCGCTACTCAGGTAAAAGCTGCTCGCCAACCCATAGTTGCTCCAGAGTTTCTCGGGATCGAATAAGATGCGTTTTATCGCCATCCACCATTACCTCCGCCGCTCGTGGCCTCGAGTTATAGTTTGAACTCATCGTAAACCCGTAGGCTCCCGCTGAACGAACCGCCAATAAATCGCCTTGTTTCAACTTTAACCACCGCGCTTTACCCAGAAAGTCACCTGTCTCGCACACCGGCCCCACGATGTCCCAATCCAACTCGGACTGATCGCTTTCGGTATTCGCCGGAATGATTGCCTGCCACGCCCCGTATAAAGCCGGCCGGACTAGATCATTCATGGCCGCATCCACAATAGCAAAATTTTTATTCTCTGTTGGCTTGAGGTATTCCACTCTGGTTAACAATATTCCCGCATTGCCGACGATGGCGCGCCCCGGCTCCAATAGAATTTCAAAGCTCCGTCCCGCCAAACGCTGCAGCAGAGCTGAAATATATTCAGAAGGTTGCGGTGGGTGCTCATCGCGATAACAAATACCCAGCCCGCCTCCTAAATCGAGATGGTGCAATTCAATACCTTCCTCTTGCAGCTCATCGACTAACGCCAACACCCTATCCAATGCATCCAAAAACGGCACTGTTTCAGTTAATTGAGAGCCAATATGGCAATCGATACCGACTATTTGGATATTCGGCATCTGCGCGGCGCGCCGATATTCATGAATGGCTTGCTTGATATCGATCCCGAATTTATTTTCTTTCAAGCCGGTGGAAATATAGGGATGCGTCTTAGCATCAACATCCGGATTGACCCGGAAAGACACGGGAGCAATAACACCCAGCTCACCGGCTAAACGGTTGATCCGATCAAGTTCGCCACTGACTTCAACATTAAAACAGCGTATACCTATTTTCAGCGCCGCTAAGATTTCGTCCTCGCGTTTACCGACACCGGAAAACACAATTTTGTCAGGACTGCCGCCCGCAGCTAGCACGCGCTGCATTTCGCCAAGCGACACGATGTCGAACCCAGACCCAAGTCGCGCCAGCACGTTGAGAATCGCAATATTTGAATTGGCTTTTACGGCATAACAAATAAGGTGCGGGTGCCCGGCAAAGCCTTGATCGAAGGCTTGCCAATGCCTCTCCAAGGTCGCGCGCGAATAGACATAGCAGGGAGTACCGTAGTTTTCGGCAATTTTGTCAACAGGAATGCTTTCGGCAAACAGCTCGTGTTGCCGATAATTAAAAAAATCCATGGTTTATTTATCTTGTTTGGGTACGTAAATTGGCGGCGGGCTATCCGGCATATACAAAGGTCCGGTCTGACCGCAGGCCTGCAACAATAGCGCCCAAAGAACTAGAGTTAAAATTTTGTTTGTCGTCATGTTCGTAACGATTATCGGGTGAATGCGGAATATAGCATAGCCGACAGCTTAAAAGAACGAACGCAAGACAGCTAACCAATCTCGGCAAGCCACAAAAAAAGGGGCATGAAGCCCCTTTTTGTCGCTAGGCCAGACGAAGACTCACTTTATCGTCATCGACTCTTTCACCACTTTAGGCGTAATAAACACCAACAACTCTTTTTTGGTATCGTTTTTTACACTTTTCTTGAACATCCAGCCAATCACCGGTAAATCCGACACCCAAGGCACAGTATTGTAAGATTCCTGAACAGTCGACTCATAGATGCCGCCCAACACTACCGTCTCGCCATCTTCAACTTGAACTTTGGTTTTCAACTGCCGGGTATCGATAGGTACCGTTGCGTTACCGCCTGTAGCCAAAGGTGTTCCCGGCGAATCTTTTTTGATGTCGAGCAGCATGATAACACTGCCGCTTGGCGTAATCTGCGGCGTGACATTCAGCTCCAACACCGCATCGACCAGCTCCGTCACCGGACCAGTCGCCTGGCTTTGGGTTTGATACGGAATCTGCACACCTTGTTTGATTGAAGCTTGCACCATGTCGCTAGTCATTACCCGCGGATTGGACACCAACTCACCTTTACCATCGTCTTGCAATGCACTGATCTCAAGGTTCAAAAGATAATCCGCTCCGCGCGCCAAGGTCAAGGCCAAAGCACCTCCGCTGGAAGCTGCCAATGCAGATCCCAAATCCGACAGAATTTGCGAATTTTCGCTGGTTTCCGCACCACTGGCCGTCATTCCGTATTGCGTTCCGCTATTTACGTCGGCTTTATGAGCCACCCCAAATTTGGTACCCAAGTTCTGCGCAAACGAAGTATCCGCTATGACGATTCGCGATTCGATCAACACTTGGCGCACAGGCACGTCCAATAGTTTGATCATTCTGCGTACATCTTCCATAGCCTTTGCCGTATCCTTGACAATCAGCGTATTGGTTCTGGCATCGACAATCGCCGTACCGCGTGGCGATAGCAATCGCATACTTGCTGGACCGCCACCTTGGCTATTCTGGCCGGAACCGGCCTGTTGCGACGCGACGGAACTACCACTACCACCGCCGCAACCACCACCTCCGCCACTGCTTGCACCTGCACCGGACTGACCACCTTGCGAGCTATTCCCCACCCCCATTAATACACCGCAAATCTCCCCTGCTTTTGCGTAATTGATCTGAATATTTTCGGTTTTTAACGGTTCCAACTCTTCGAATATTTTTTTCGAATCCAGCTCCTCCTGCTCGATTTTCATGATCTCAGCAACCGGCGCCACCATCACCACATTGCCGTTCTGTCTTTTTGCCAAGCCTTTGGATTTTAAAATCAACTCCAAAGCCTGATCCCAAGGTACATCGTTTAATCTAAGCGTGACATTGCCCGCGACCGAATCAGCAGCAATGATATTCAGCTCGGTAAAGTCGGCCAGAATTTGCAACACCGAACGCACTTCGATATCTTGAAAATTCAATGACAACTTATTGCCGATATACGGGAATTTTTCTTTTTGCTGCGCTTCTTTTTCCGCCGGTGTTAACGGCCGAAACTCAACCGTCAATAAATTATCGGACTGATAGGACGAGTAATCGTAATTACCATTGTTGGGTGTTATGACAATGTTGACGCTATCGCCTCTGGGAGAGGCTTCGATTTTTTGTACAGGTGTCGCAAAATCGGATACGTCAAAACTTTTAACTAAAGACTCCGGCAACTTGGTGTTTAGGAAACTTAAAACCACTTTACCGGCATTTTGTTTAGCGTCCACGACAGTATTTGCCGCTGATAAACCCAACAACAAGCGTCCCTCACCGTTTGGCCCCCGTCGGAAATCAATACTTTTTATGTTTTGTTCCGGCAAAAATTTACTAATCACCGAATCCTTCGCAGCAGGCGCTTGCTGTACGGCTCGGTTTACCGCAGCAACGGTCCCGCTGGACTTCAACACCACATAAATTTTATTGCCCTCGATTTTGGTTTCGTAAGGCACTTTTTCTACCAAATTGATAATAACCCGAGTCCGCCCCGAAGCCTCAACCACATATACCGTGCCTGCAGCACCTTGATTGATCGGAAAGCTTTTTTTTGCCAGATTACTTTTTACGCCGGCAAAGTCCAATGCGATTCTAGAAGGGTTATCGGTCTGGAAGATTTTCGGCTCCACTATCGGGCCATCCATTTCCAGTTGCACTTGCACTTGGTTTCCGGCCAAGGTGGAAAACTCCAAGTTGTTTATTGCTCCATCATCGGCGTGCACCAGCGCAACATGCACAAAACAACTCAGCAACACTGAACACCAGAAACCGAAGCCGGCCACTTTCCATCCGTTTTTATTTTGTTTAATACTCATTTCTATAACCCTTTTTCATCGGCCAATGCTAGTGAAGACTGTTGTTCGCGCCAAGTGCCCGGTTTATCAGGTACGATTTCCATTAGCTCTATTTTGTCGTCAAGAATACGCAGTATCTTGCCGTAATTTTGCCCCATGTGATGCCCAACCTGTACGCGGTGGATAGTCCCATCTCTAGCTCTTACCAAACCCCAATAGCCTTTGTCGTTACGTAGCGTTCCAACCATGCGCAGACTGTCCAGAGGGTAGGCTTCCAACTCTTCCTTCCGGCGTTCTATATCAGGTCTAATACCGTTGATACCGGAGACGTCGACATTGCTATCGTCATCTTTTCTTTCAATTGACCTAAACGGATCCCTCAATCCATCGGGCTTGAATATAAACGATTCAACCACTTTAATTTCAGGCAAGGGTTCGATAGCAGACTTGGGACGAGCTTTTACCTCTTCAATATATTTGGTCAAGTCGCTGACATCGTCGCCACCGCATCCGACCATCCCAACCAAAAGCAAACTCAACATCGGCAGGGTCGGAAACACTTTCACACCGACGCACCTCATTGCCCTCTCCTTTTCTTAGCAGCCGGTCCGCCAGCGGCTTGCGCTGTTTCGCCCTCGTTATAGGTTTTTATCGTTGCCGTCATGCTCATACCATCTTTGCCTTCTTTACCCATCGGCGTCATGACCACATCGTGCACCGTCACAATCCGGGGTAGGGAAGCTAAACCGCTGACAAATAATCCCAGCTCTTCATACTTCCCGACGACATGGATACCAATTGGTAATTCAGAATAAAACTCTCTGTTAATTTCGGTACTGGGTTGGAACAATTTAAACTCTAGGCCACTTGCCAATCCGGTTTGGGAAATATCAACCAACAAGCTGGCAACTTCAGCTTTGGTAGGCATCTGCTTCAGCATCTCACCTAGCGACGCTTCGATTTGATCCAGCTGATCGCGGTAATCCTGGAGATTGACAGCCTTTTTTTGCTTAACTTCAAACGCACTTTTCAAACTCTCTTCTTGTTTTTCAAGCACATCCAATTCATCCAACTGCGGCACCGTCACAAAATAAATGCCAGCCGCCGCTGTTAATACCGCAAACATAAGAATGACGATGATTTTTAGTGGCGTTGGCCAGCTGCCCGCCGAATTAATGTCCCAATTGATTTCAGACAAATTCATTTGACGGCTCCTAGTTGAGGCTTATCGACCTTCTTACCTTGCTTGGCAGTTAGGGTGAAGTCATTCATCTGCCCATCCTTCTTACCCTCGCCCTTGATAACAGTCAGTACCGAGGTATTCATCCACGGCGAGTTATCGATAGCCCGCATATAAGCGGACACCCGCGCATTGGATTCCGCCTTCCCATCCAGCGTCAAAACCGCTCCTGCCTGGGCAAACTTCGTCAGGTAAATACCATCCGGCGTGGTTTTGGCCAATTCATCGAATAAATGCACCACCTCGGGACGGCTTTCCTGCAACTTTTGGATGACTTCAATTTTGGTCAATAACCGGTTTTTCTTATCTTCAATTTCTTTGATTTCTTGAATTCGCTTATCCAAGATGGCTATTTCGTTTTGTAGTAGCGTGTTTCTGCGGGTCTGATACTCTTTGATCCCTTCGATATACATATAGACCACGACCAAAATCAGTGCTGTCACCAAAATACCGGCACCAATACCCGCCACAAAATCCTGCTGCTTTTTTTTACGCAGCTCTTCTCGCCAGGGGAGTAAATTAATTCTTGCCATTAATCGAAACTCCTTAGCGCTAAACCGCACGCTATCATCATCGCAGGCGTATCGTTGCTCAGACTTTGCGGCTTGACCCGGTTAGAAAGCGCCATATTGATGAACGGATTGGCAATGTAAGAAGGGATGCCAAGGTCGCGTTCCACCAATTTGTCCAAACCCGCGATTGACGCGCAACCACCGGCAAGTACCAAGGCATCGACGCCGCGATTGGCGCTAGAGGAAACAAAGAATTGCAACGATCTGGCGATTTGCTGCAACATGGCTTTTTTGAAGGGCTCCAGCACATCCGTGACGTAATTATCCGGCAAGCCGCCGTGCTTCTTGGCCAGACCGGCTTCTTCATACGACAGGCCATAGCGGCGCTGAATCTCTTCAGTTAGCTGTTTTCCGCCAAAGCCTTGCTCCCGGGTATAAACAGTTTTACCTTCATGCAGAATGTTCAGAGAGGTCATGGTTGCGCCAATGTCGGCAATCGCAACAGTCATATTGCCGGCACCTTCCGGTAACTGATCCGCCAACAACGAAAACGCATTTTCCATCGCGAAAGCTTCCACATCGACGACGACAGCCTTCAGGCCGGCATAGGCCAGCGCAGCCACCCTGTCTTCAATGTTTTCCCGTCGAGAAGCCGCCAGCAACACATCAACCATATCCGGGTTATTTTTGGTGATGCCCTGGACTTCGAAATCGAGATTGACTTCGTCCAGCGAATAAGGAATGTACTGATCCGCTTCTACCATGATCTGCTCCTCCATGTCCCTATCAGACAAGGAGGCGGGCATCGAAATGATTTTGGTCATCACCGAGGAACCGGCAACCGCAACGCTCGCCTGCTTTGCCCGAGTACCGGATTGCTTGACCGCCGCTTTTATTACCGCGCCGATTTGCTCTATATTGGTGATGTTCTTATCGACTATCGCATCTTGAGGTAAGGGCGCCACCGAGTAACTTTCTACCCGGTAACGAGCACCGACCCGGCTCAATTCCAACAATTTAACCGCAGCTGTACTAATATCCACACCCAGCACAGCCGACGGATTCCTGCTCAACCAGCTCATGAATGAACCCTTTTTAGATCGAATATGATTGAATTTGGCTCAAGCATGCTCAGACGAGGTGCAGAACCCACATGGGTCAGAAGTATAGTAGGTTTTTTTAATTTCATCCTCTTAGATAAACCACTTTATAAGTAACTTTAGGTTGTTCCTATTATCAAAAGGGTTTATTTTGACCGGCAATTTGTATTTTAGCAGTGCGTTTGAATTTCAGTGCCCATTAAGAAAGCTCCCAAACCCAAGTCTCTGATCAAGACACTTTTTAAGTGGCTGGCCTTCTTCTTTTTCGCTTTTATCGGCACATTTCTGATCGCCACTTATTTTTTCCTAATCGAACTCGACAAGGAACTGCCGGACATCGGCCAGTTACAGCATGTTCAATATCAGATGCCGTTGAACATCTACAGCCAAGACAATCTATTGATAGCTCAGTTTGGCGAGAAGCGCCGAATCCCGATCAACATTGAGCAAGTTCCGCCGCAATTGATCAAAGCGTTTATCGCCGCGGAAGACGACCGCTTTTACAAACACAACGGCGTCGATTTCAAAGGTCTGCTGCGAGCGGTAAGCCAATTAGCCCTCACCGGCAAGAAGCGCCAAGGCGGCAGCACCATCACCATGCAAGTTGCCCGCAATTTCCTGCTGAGTAACGAAAAAACCTATTTACGTAAGCTCAAGGAGATCATTCTTGCCCTGAAAATAGAGCGGCAATATTCCAAAGATCAGATTATGGATCTTTATTTGAACAAAATTTATATGGGTCAACGTGCCTATGGCGTCGCAGCAGCCGCACAAACCTACTACGGTAAAGATATTTCCGAGTTAACTCTGCATCAACAAGCGATGATTGCCGGCCTGCCGAAAGCGCCGTCCATTTACAATCCCATAGCCAATCCTCAGCGCGCTATAGAGCGACGGAACTACGTGTTGCGCCGAATGCTGGATTTAAACTATATAAGCCAGAGCGATTACGAAATTGCCGTGCAAGCAGTTGATAATGCGGAGATTCAGCCGATAAATGTCGAGCTACAGGCGCCATACATCGCGGAAATGGTTAGGCAAGAAGTTATGTCCAAGTATGGCGAGACAGCCTATACCTTGGGTTTGAAAATTTTCACCACCATCCCTAGTCAATTTCAGTTAGCAGCAGAAGACGCTTTGCAAAAAACCTTGCATGAATATGACGAGCGCCACGGATATCGCGGTGTTCCACATAAGAATGTACAAAAAAAGGGGATTCAAATTGAGGACACTGTTATTGGAGATACCCGGCAAGCCTTGGTAACAGCAGTAGCCGATTCCGGTGTGACCGCAAAACTCTATGACCATACGCAGATCGACATAACCTGGAATAATATTGAATGGGCAAGACCGTACCCGGAAAAAAATATCGGCACCGGCAAAGCTTTTCTCAAACCCAACGACATCATCTGGGTTAGACAGTTAGAAAATAACCAATGGGCACTCACGCAAATTCCGACTGCTGAAGCTGCTTTTGTAGCGCTTAACCCCAACAATGGCGCGATTTTGGCGTTATGTGGCGGCTTTGATTTTTATCACAGCAAATATAACAGGGCTACGCAGTCCAAACGCCAACCGGGCTCGGGATTCAAGCCTGTTATTTATACTGCTGCCTTGGAGAAAGGCTTCACCGCGGCCAGCATCATTAACGACGCCCCCATCGTAATCGAGGACCCTTCGCAAGAAAACGACTGGCGTCCGGAAAACTATAGCCGCCGCTTTCTGGGGCCGACATCATTGCGGGTTGCGCTCCGGGAATCGATCAATCTGGTCTCAGTGCGATTGCTGCAGGAAATCGGAATACCTCAGGCAATCGATACAGCCATGCGCTTTGGTTTCGATAAAGAACAATTGCCCGGCACGCTGTCTCTGGCTTTGGGTAGCGGCTATGCATCACCGTTGCGTATGGCGTCGGCCTATGCGGTCTTTGCCAATGGCGGCTTTTTGGTAAAACCCTATTTCATCGAACGCATCGAAGATCACAAAGGTAACCTGTTGTTCCAAGCCAACCCACCCCTGGCGTGTGCCGATTGCCCCGCCCAAGACCCGCCGCCACCAAACCGCGCGCCGCGCGCTATTTCAGCAAAAATTAATTTCCTAGTAAACAGCCTGCTGAGAGATGTTGTACAGCGCGGCACGGCAACTCAGGCCAAACAATTGGGCCGTAACGATTTGGCGGGTAAAACAGGCACCACGAACGAACAGAGAGACGCTTGGTTTAACGGTTTTGCTACCGATATAGTGGCCTCTGCATGGATAGGCTTCGATAATTCATTACCGCTTGGACATGGTGAGACTGGCGGCAAAGCCGCCTTACCGATGTGGATTAAATTCATGAAGGCCGTACAACAAAACTTCCCGGAAAAACCATTAACGCAACCAGCTGGGATAGTCCAGGCTTACATCAACCCAGCAGACGGGTTATTGCTAGATCAAGAAGCAAGGGGAGGCATTTGGGAATATTTCAGCGAAGAAACCGTACCAACGGCAAAATCGGCACCAAAAACTGAAGAACCCGAAGAGGATGAATTATTTGCAGAAGAAGCGTTATTTTAAAACACTTCGTATAACTGGGAAGAATCTGGCCGCCAGTTGACCGACGGCCGAACAAGACTTCTCGAAAACTATTATTTTCCGAATTTTTTACGAAATTTATCAACGCGACCCGAGGTATCGACGACGCGCTGTTTACCGGTATAAAACGGATGGCAAGAAGAACACACCTCAATGTGTAAATCAGAAGCCAGCACAGAACCGGTTTGAAAAGTATTGCCGCACCCGCAAGTAACGGTAATTTGTTTATATTCTGGATGTATTTCTGGTTTCATAGCGCTCACATACCCGTTCCGGGCTACATACTTGATAGAGAACTGCTTATGATACGATCTCGACAGGCAATCTGCAACACAAAAAACAGTGCTAAACACTACCTTAGCGCCTCAGACCATCACCGCTAATCACCAGTCCGCATCAATAACATATTAAAACCCCAGCAGGCAGTGCCGGATTGAACCGGCATCACGAACAGACGCTAAGAACAAGATAGCGCTTCTAAAAGCCTACTAAACATTTCGTGTAATTTGCTATCAAATCAGGGGGCTATCAATACTTTAGTCACAAGGACTATCGCTTGATGTTCTGCACGCGCCAAAGCAGCAGCAATAGCAGCAGCGGCGGCACCGCGGTCAGGCCAGTAGCCACAAACGCAGTAGCATAGGCTCCGGGTAACCCGTATATGGGCGTGAGCGTTTCGACCGCAACCCCGGAGAATCCTTTCAGGAATTTGCCAAGCAAGGCGTAAGTTGACGACAGCATGGCGTACTGAGTGGCGGTGTAGCCCAAACTGGTCAGGCTCGACATATAAATTACCAAGGCGACGCCCGCGAAGGACTGGGCAAAAGCGTCGAGCGTCATGACTGCGGCGAAAATCGCTGTGTCTGCATTGACGCTGAGTAAGGCGAATGCCGCCGTGCCAAATCCCTCGAACACAAGCCCTGCGATCAGCGTTGGTAACAGGCCGGACCGCACGGCACTGAGCCCCGCCGAGGCAATACCAAAAAAGGTGGCAACCAGCCCGAACGAACCTCGCACCCAGGCCACCGTGTCCTTAGAAAGCCCGAGATCATGATAATACGGGTTGTACATTGGCCCCATCACGAAATCAGGCAGGCGATAGAGCGCCACCATCAGCAGCATAAGGAGTCCTGCAACCTTGTGATTGACGAAAAAGTCGATAAACGGGCCGATGATCGCATCGGCGAGGCCGCGCAAGGTCCATAGCGGAGACTTCTGGCGCCTCACCACATCAGCGCGGGCTGGCTCAGAGGCACACAGGGTTGCCACGGTGCAAAGCGCCATCAATACCGCCATGGCAACATACGACATGCTCCACCCGACACGGGCCGCCGCAGCAATGATTAAGGCGTCAGTAATAATGAGAGCGACACGGTATCCGACCTGCGCTGCCGAAGTCATCAACCCCGCGTCGGCGTCGTCGGACGCGGATTCGATACGCCAAGCGTCGATGGCGATGTCCTGCGTGGCTGACGCGAAGGCCGTCAACAACGCGAAGGCACCAATAGCCACCAGCCCGCCTGCCGTCCCAACAGTGGCCATGCCCAGCAGCCCGACGGCGATCAATATCTGGCACAGCAGCATCCAGCCGCGACGACGCCCCAGACGGCCCAGCAGCGGCACATCGATATGATCCACCAGCGGCGACCAGTACACCTTAAAGGCGTACGCAAAGCCAACCCAGGACATGAAACCGATGGCAACCAGGCTCGTGCCATCGTCCCGCAGCCAGTAGCCGAAGGTGTTGGCCGTCAGCAGGAAGGGCAGGCCCGAAGCAAAGCCCAGCGCCAACATGACGGCCACCTTGGGCTGCTTGAGTTCATGCAACACTTCCAAAGCGGAGCGCTTGCGGCGCACAACGGGGGTTGATCGGGTTGCCGCGGACGGCTTATCAGCCGAATTAGGAGGGCCGTGCGTCGGTGTGCTCATGCAGGAATAGTACTCTAATCGAGTAAGGCCCTACGCCCACCAGAGTGAAAAAGCTTATGACCGATAGAGAAACCTGTCCATCGACCAGCCAAACCGATACAGGCGAAGAAACCAACGAGAAAGGAAGTCCGGCTGAAACCGAGAAATATCACACTCAGAACACGCCACTGCGCGTAAATAGAGAAAGCGCTACGCCAACTATTAGTAGTCTTTGTCACGCGCTTTCCCTTACTTTATTGCAGTTTTATCAAAAATCGACGAATTAACCGTTGATCAGATAGTGGGTAACGATACTCGCCGCATAGCCTGCAGCAATAACCGGCGTCCATTTCAAGTGACTGAAGAAGGTGTATTTGTGATTGGATTGCCCCATCAACGCTACGCCTGCCGCAGAACCCACCGAGAACAATGAACCACCCACACCGGCAGTCAATGTCACCAACAACCATTGATACAAATCCATATCCAGATTCATATTCAGTACCGCGAACATCACCGGGATGTTATCAACTATTGCTGAAATTATACCGACCAGGATGTTGGCGGTGGTTTGACCCAAGCCGTCGTACATCGCGCCGGACAACAATTCCAGGTACCCGATATAACCTAAACCACCTACCGCGAAGACCACACCAAAGAAGAACAGCAACGTATCCCATTCAGCTTCCTTTACGCGATCAAATACATCAAGATGCACCGCATCAGCTGAGGCGAAGCGCATCTTTATGTAGTAGATGAATAACATCAATATGGACAACCCTGCCATCATGCCCATGAACGGTGGCAAATGCAGAAATTGTTTGAAGCTGACGGCCAAACCGATGGTAACGCCGAACAAACCACAAACCACCCAACCACCGGGCTTCAATTCAACAGCGGCCTCGTTGGTTGCTTTTGGCTGACCACTTGGAATCGCTTGCGCCATGAAGAAGGCGGGCACGACGAAATTGACGACAGAGGGAATGAACAACTTGAAGAAATCGAAAAACTCAGCATAACCAGCTTGCCATACCATCAAGGTCGTGATGTCACCGAATGGGCAAAACGCGCCACCGGCATTTGCCGCGATCACCAAGTTGACGAAACCGATAGAGACGAATTTTTCGTTATCCGCACCCACGGCCATCACCACGGCGCCGACCAACAGCGCAGAAGTCAGGTTGTCAGCAACCGAAGACAGGAAGAAGGTAATGATGCCGGTGATCCAGAACAATTGCTTGTAGCCAAATTGTTTACGAATCAACCAGGAGCGTAGCGCTTCAAACACATTACGTTCCGCCATGGTGTTGATATAGGTCATCGCCACCAGCAAGAACAACATCAACTCTGCGTACTCTTTCAAATCATGTTCGAAAGCTTTATGCAGTTCTTCACCGGAAACACCGGCCTCTTGAGCCAATATCGCCACATGCCCCCAAATCACGGCAGCGGCAAAGATAACCGGCTTGGATTTACGCAAATGCGTAAACTCTTCTGCCATCACGAAACCATACGCCACCAAAAAGATCAGAACGGTATAAATACCCCGCTCGGTTCCGGTTAAGCCCAGGTTATGAAACTCTTCAGCCATGGCGATTTCCGGCAAAAACAGCAAGCCGGCCAAAATTAACAGTAAGCGCAACAAGATAGCCCCCTTTATCCTCTATGTTTTAGTCATTATTGAAAGCGGAAAAAACTAACCCGGCATGTTATCACCATACAATATTCTTTGTCATTTAATCCCGGCCAGTATATTATTCAGATACCTAGCAAAATAGTATGTAAACCAAGCATCGCCCTTAAATGTATCAATATAACAAGCAAGATCAAACACTTATCGAAGAGCGCGTTAGCGAGTTTCGCGGTCAAACCCAACGCTTTTTAAGCGGCGAACTCGGCCCCGACCAATTTAGAGCCTTGCGGCTGATGAACGGTTTGTACGTGCAAACCCATGCGCCGATGCTCCGTGTCGCAGTACCTTACGGACTGCTTTCGTCCAAGCAATTACGCAAACTGGCATCGGTAGCTCGCGACTATGATCGCGGCTATTGCCATTTTACGACCCGCCAAAACGTGCAATACAACTGGCCGGAACTTAGTCGAGTACCCGACCTGCTCGCCGAACTGGCGACCGTGCAAATGCACGCCATTCAAACCAGCGGCAATTGTCTGAGAAATACAACCTCCGACCCCTTAGCCGGCATTTGCAAGGACGAAATCGAAGATCCGCGTCCGTATTGCGAAATCATTCGCCAATGGACAACCCTTCATCCGGAATTTGCCTTTTTACCACGTAAATTCAAGATCGCCGTTAGCGGCGCTACGCATGATCGGGCCGCCGTGCAATTTCATGATATTGGCGTCTATTTGGTCAAAAACGAAGCTGGTGAAATCGGCTTCAGAATTTTGGCCGGCGGCGGTCTGGGTAGAACCCCCATCATTGGCCAAACCGTTAGACCTTTTCTGGAAAAACAACATCTGCTTTCTTATTTGGAAGCGATCCTGCGAGTCTACAACCTGTTCGGCAGGCGCGACAACAAATATAAAGCGCGCATTAAAATTCTGGTCAAGGAAACCGGATTGGAGAAGTTTACCGCCATGGTCGAAAAGGAATGGCTGCGCATTAAGGAAGATATGATCCTGAGCAATGAACGCATTGAGGAAATTAAAGCGCAATTTTTACCTCCCGCTTACGATCCTAGCGCTGCGGATGACAACGCCCTGACGGAGCATTTGGTCGGCAACGCCGATTTTGCGAAGTGGTTCAAATATAATACCGTCGAACACAAAATCACCGGCTATCGCGGTGTCTACGTTTCACTAAAAGCCCCGGATTCTCCTCCCGGCGACATGACTGATAAACAGCTTGAAGCGGTAGCCGATTTAGCTGACCAATTCAGCTTTGGCGAAATTAGAAGCACTCATAGACAGAATTTGGTCTTGGCTGACGTGAAACAAGCCGACCTGTTGACAGTATGGCAGCAACTAAACGCCATTAAATTGGCTACACCCAACATCGGCACCGTGACCGACATGATCTGTTGCCCGGGCCTGGATTTTTGCTCGCTAGCCAATGCCGGCTCTATCGGCGTAGCAAAAGAACTCAACGAAACATTGGACGACTTGGATTACATCCACGACATCGGCGACATCAAAATTAATATGTCTGGCTGCATGAACGGCTGCGCCCATCAAAGTGTCGGCCATATCGGCATTCTGGGCGTCGATAAACATGGTGAGGAGTGGTATCAAATCACCTTGGGCGGCTCTTCTGAAAACGAAGCAGCGATAGGCGAACGCCTGGGACCATCAGTTCCCAAAGACCAAATCACCTCGACCATCACAACGATATTAGACGTTTACATCAAGCAACGCCTTGAAGACGAAGCATTTTTAGAGACCGTCAAGCGTGTTGGCCTGGAACCATTCAAAGAAAGAGTTTATGCAAATCATTAAAGATCGACAGTTGGTAGAAAACACCTGGACTTTTGTTGCCGACGACAATCCGTTACCAGAAAATGGTGACATTACAGTCACATTAGCGCGCTGGCTGACAGATAAAGAACAACTACTCAAACGCTCCAGCCAAACCGGCGTTCGGCTCATTCCCAGCGATCAAATTGAACCGCTGACTAACGACTTAAGCAAAATTGGCGTGATAGAACTTAATTTTCCGATATTCGGCGATGGCAGGCTTTTTTCGCAAGCACGCTTACTAAGGAGCCGCGACGGCTATCAAGGGGAAATTAGAGCCGTCGGCGATTATCTGCCTGATCAGGTATTTTATTTGGCGCGGGTGGGCGTGAATGCGTTTGAGTTTTCCGACCCAAACCATATCCAAGAGGCCCTGGCAGCCATGAACAATTTCTCGGTACGCTATCAGGCATCGACAAACTAAGCCAAAACCGGCGACTTGTCTTAAGTACCTGACAAGAAACAAAAGCCGCACAATAAAAAACCCGCTTGACGAATATCGTCAAGCGGGTTTTTCTTTGCCCTATGTCTGAGCTACTTTTTCATAATGCTGATACCTTTCAGCAGATTCAACGCTTCATGCAAAGGATAGTCTCGAATTTCCGCTTCTGAAGATTCGTTGGTATCGCCATCTTTTTCAGAAGGGTCTTTCGCATCATCTTTATCCTCTTCTTCGGACTTTTTCTCCGGCTTCGCGTTACCGTTAGTCAAGTGGTGCGTCAGATCAGCTTCTTTAATCGACTCTATCTTGGCTTTTTCCAATGATTCCAGCTTAACTCTCGCCAAAGTCACATCAGGCTCGATGCCCTGCGCCTGAATTGAGCGACCGGAAGGCGTAAAGTACCGGGCTGTGGTCAATTTCACCGCGGCACCGTTGCTGGTCGGCAGAATGGTTTGCACCGAACCCTTCCCGAAAGACTTTTCACCCATGATGATGGCTCGTTTGTGATCCTGCAACGCACCAGCAACAATTTCGGATGCCGATGCCGAACCGCCATTAATCAACACCACAATCGGCGCACCATTAATAATATCATCCGGTGTTGCACTAAAACGCATTTCTGAGTTTTTGATTCTGCCTTCGGTGTAAACGATCAAACCGGACTCGATAAACGCATCACTGACATCAACAGCAGCATTCAATACACCGCCGGGGTTGTTACGCAAATCCAACACAATACCTTTCAGAGGGCCTTCGTTTTCTTTTTTCAGCTCGTCGACCGCATCCAACAAACCTTGACCAGTACCGGATTGAAAACTACTGATCCTCAAGTAACCGTAATTTTTTTCCAGCAGTTTGTTTTTAACACTTTTGACTTTGATAATGTCGCGGGTCAAGGTAAATTTAAGCGGTGCTTCTTCGCCTTCCCGAACCACAGTCAACACGATGTCGCTACCTGGCTCGCCACGCATAATTTTGACTGCGTCGGCCAGAGTCATGCCTTTAACCGGCTTGTCATCCAAGCGTACAATCAAATCGCCCGCCTTGATGCCGGCGCGCTGAGCAGGTGTATCATCAATCGGCGAAACGACTTTAACAAAGCCATTTTCCATACCCACCTCAATTCCCAAACCGCCGAACTGACCAGTGGTGCCTTCTTGCAACTCTTTATATTCTTCGCTAGCCAAATAAGCCGAGTGCGGATCAAGGCCGGACAACATACCGCGAATCGCATCTTCCAACAGTTTTTTATCGGATACAGGCTCGACATAATCCTGTTTGATACGTCCGAATATCTCGGTAAATGTCCGCAACTCATCAAACGGCAAAGCCTGTAAATCATCTACCTTGGTCGAAACAGGTGCTTCCTTTTCCGCCAGGACACTGCTGCACAAACTCAGCGTCGCACCCAAAATAAACCCGACCAATAAAATCACTATATTTCTGTTTTTTAGCATGTGTTTTAAAACTCCAACAACCTGTTCCTGTAAATGATTAACCCTTGCCCGGCTTACGGCACCATTGCTCGGGATCTATGGGCCGACCTTGTTTCCTAATGCCGAAGTACAATGCCGCATCAGCACGCCCCCCGCTACGCCCAACCGAAGCCAGTGTTTCACCGGCTCTAACATGCTCTCCCACGCTTTTATGCAAGCTTTGATTGAATGCATACAAACTCATATAACCCTTACCGTGATCAACAATGATCATCAAACCATAACCCCGCAACCAATCGGCGTAAACAACTCTCCCGGCATTGACCGCATGAATATCGGCACCTTCGCGAGCGCTAATCACCACGCCGTCCCAGGTTGTTTCGTAGCGGCGACTGCCAAAACGATCGGTTATCGCCCCTTGCACCGGCCAAGGCAGCTTTCCTTGCAACTCGGAAAAAGAAAGACCCGTCGGTTCGCGAACAGGATTGACTTCGGATTTTTTTGGCGGCTCCGGTTGTTCGACAGGCTTTTCGTGCTTATCAAGCACGCGCTCCGGTGCAACCGCAGGTTCATTATCATCAGTTTTCTGCAATGATGCTACCAAGGCTTGCAATTTTTTCTCGTCACGCATCAAGCCAGCCAGTAGGGCGCTTTTCGACGCATAATCCTGCTGAATGTCGGCAAGCAAGGCTTCTCGCTGTTTTTTCAGCGTCTGCATCGCCTCGGTTTCTTGTTGTTTCTTGTCGAGAGACACTTGCAATAACTGAGTTTCCGTGTCTTTTTGCGCCTCCAACTGCCGCAAAACCTTGAAATCCTCAGCCATGGCCTGAAGCTTTTGTAAGCGGGCCTTACTAATGTAATCGTAGTAAACCAACATGCGACTCGATAACGCCGGATTACGTTGGTTAAGGATAACTTTCAGCCCTTCCTTATCGCCACCCATTGCATAAACCGACTTAATCAGCCCCTCAAGCTCCTTCTCCTGACTACGCATGTCTTTTTGCGTGGCAACGCTTTTATTCCGAACTTCCTGCAATGCCTGTTCTTGCTGCCTGATTTCAGCTTTGATAGCTCGCAGACTATTCGCAAGCTCGCCGTATTGCCGCTCCAGCTTTTGCAACTGCTCTAACAACCGAGACTTTTCAACCCCCAGGCTTTTGACGTCATCGCCAACTTGCTGGATTTGCGATTGCACTTCTACCAAGCTATGGGCATTTACGGGATCGCCCTTAGCCGGCAATGCGCAGACAATCGCAATCCAAGCGGTCAAAAAATATCGGTAAACATGCATCGATTAGGCAACCGGCAATAACCGTCCAATCATTGACGCGGAGAGCAGCAATAATGGCTTTGCTGGACTGACCATGTGTTACAGACTCCAAACATTAGTTTTGCGGGCGTTAAGGCAGATAAAATTTGGCCTAGTCAAAAAACGAGCCAACCCAAGCAGCCCCGAGCTATTTTCCTAAGCCTCTAGCCGAGGGTATTGAACAATAAAGCCCACTCTGTTAGATTTGCTCACCTTTTATTGCTTTAGCGCAAGCAATTAAACCCACTTGCACCGTAGCGACATTATACCAGCACAAGGATGTCGTCATAGTTCGAAAAGTACCATTGTTCGCTCACTGTTCTTAACCTTAGCCTCGATCATCGTTATTAAATGGAAGACAAAAACGATACCATCCACTACGACGACAACGATATTAACCGGGCGGCACGCTGTTTGAAAGCAATGTCCCATCCGTTGCGCCTAAAAATCCTGTGCGTACTGGGTAATAACTCGATCAGCGTGCAAGACATCGTTGAGCAAGTTGGCACGAGTCAAAGCAATATTTCCCAGCACTTAGCAATACTGCGAGACAAGGGCATTCTCGATTACAAAAAAGAAGCCAATCGGGTTTACTACTTTATCGACGATGAGCGCGTAATACACCTGATTCAAATGATGCGCAGCGTTTTTTGCGGCACGTAAACAGCATTCAATAACCACTAAAATAAACCCACGCGATGGACCAATATTTAGAATTTGCCACCACTCACTATTTGCTAGCATTCTCGCTGGTATGCGTTATTTTTTTGCTAATCCAGGATTTGCTCGCGAACTCATTCAATAAGTACGAAAGCATTTCTCCGTTGATTGCAGTCACCAAAATGAACAGTGACGATGTCGTTGTGCTTGACGTGCGAGAAACCAACGAATTCGCCAAAAGCCACATCGAAAACGCGATCAACATTCCCTTAGGCAAAGTAGAAGAACAACTGGGCTCTCTGGAAAAGCATAAAAATCATCCTATGATCGTGACCTGCCAGACTGGTGCCCGCTCGGTAGCCGCTTGCAAAACACTGACCAAAGCCGGATTTGAGCATGTATTCAATATGACGGGCGGCATGCAATCCTGGGAAGATAACAAGCTCCCCATCAAAGTCAGCAGTAAAAACTAAAGATTAATCAACCAACCTTAACAAGTAATCATCATGGCCGAAATCAACGCATCCAGCGAAAAGCAGTTCGCGATTCAAAAGATCTATACCAAAGACATTTCTTTTGAAACCCCCAATGCTCCAAAAATATTCACGCAAAAGTGGGAACCCGCGCTGGATCTTAATCTCGGCACGCACGTTCAACCCATCGAAAACTCGATGTACGAAGTATCGCTGACATTAACTGTCACCGTAAAAATTGCCGACACAACGGCCTATTTAGTTGAAGTCAATCAATCTGGAATTTTTTCAATAGCCGGTTTCAGCGAACAAGAAATGGGACCAATGCTGGGTAGCTTTTGCCCCAACGTCTTGTTCCCTTATGCGAGAGAGGTCATTTCCGACCTAGTGAATAAAGGCGGTTTTCCACAGTTAATCTTGGCGCCAGTCAATTTCGACGCATTGTATATGCAGCACTTGCAACAAGCGCAAACTCAACAGGAACCTGAAGCGAAGACGCTAAATTAAGCGGGATGCCACCATCTATCAGTATCCTTGGCGCCGGCTCATGGGGAACCGCTTTAGCGGTACAGGCAGCCAGAAATGGCTGCAACACCCTGTTGTGGGGCCATAATCCCAAACACATAGCCGCATTAAAGCAAACCGGCGAAAATGCACGCTATTTACCCGGCGTCCATTTTCCAGAATACCTGCAATTCACCGACAATCTTGCGGAAGCCGTGGAGTTCAGCGCGGTATTGCTTATTTCGGTCCCCAGCCACGCCTTTAGGGACTTATTGGCGCAAATCAAACCCACGCTCAGTGAAAGCTCCCGCATCGCATGGGCCACCAAGGGTTTCGATTCCCAAAACGGCGCCTTGTTAAGCGAGGTGGCAGCACAAATACTGGGGGCGAATATCGAATGCGCCGCACTCTCCGGCCCGACATTTGCCCAAGAAGTAGCTGCCGACCTTCCGACCGCGCTCACTATCGCCTCTAACTCGGAAGGCTTCGCCGCCCAACTTAGCGAACGATTGCATAACCAACGATTTAGGATCTACACCAGCAACGATATTATTGGCGTTCAAGTAGGCGGAGCCTGCAAAAATGTTCTGGCGATCGCGGCCGGGATAGCCGACGGCCTTGGCTTTGGCGCGAACACAAGGGCAGCACTAATCACGCGCGGCCTAACGGAAATCATGAGACTGGGCATCAAGCTTGGCGGCCAAGCCGACACTTTTATGGGCCTAGCCGGTCTGGGCGACCTGATTTTGACTTGTACCGACAATCAATCCAGAAACCGCCGCTTTGGCTTGGCATTAGGCCAAGGCAAAGACCAAAGGTACGCATTAAGCGAAATCAATCAGGAAGTCGAAGGCGTATCCGCAGCCCGAGAAGCGCACCGTTTATCGCAAAAATACGGTGTCGAAATGCCAATCACCGAACAAGTTTACAAAGTCTTATTCGAACAACTCTCCCCCAAACAAGCCGTCCAAAACCTGCTGACACGCGATCAAAAGCCGGAAAGTTTGTAAATCTCGTCTGAAATAGCCCAACGAACTCAATCTAAGGGCTCTACCACTATTTATCCCAAACCACAGCCGCCAATCTTTTGCTCAGAAAAACCAGCCTTACCGCTAACCGTCCAAACAGCTTGCTACAGCAAACCGCGTGCAAAAAGTGAGAATTAGCACCTAATAATTGCAATTCACATCAAAAACCATCATTAACTTTTTGATACAAATCATTTTTACTCGAAACCCTCGCATATACCGCCTAATACGCACCAATCCTGCGTAAGTCCTTGTAGAAAAAGAAAGAATTTAATTTAAATGCCTCTTGACTAAGCACCCGTTGAAAACTATAGTGGTGCAAAAGTGATGTAAAGTGGTCAAAAATGGATTTTTTTGGAATTTTTGAGGTTCATCTTGTTTCGAGGCATAAGTTCAATCAGTTTGGATGCGAAAGGGCGCATTGCAATTCCTACCCGCTATCGGGAGGAGTTACAGGAGTCCTGCGACCGCCAAATGGTTGTGACCGTTGCAGTTGACGACAAATGCGTCGGCGAACCGGGTTGCCTATGGCTATACCCGTTACCGGAATGGGAAAAGCTCGAACAAACCATCAGCAAACTGCCGACATTAAACAAAATGGCCGGCAAGCTGCGGCGTTTTGTGATCGGCAATGCCTCGGAATGCGAAATGGACAGCCAAGGCCGCCTGCTGCTGCCGGAAACCCTCAGAGAGTTTGCCGGCATGGAAAAGCACATCATGCTGGTTGGTCAGCTCAACAAATTTGAAATATGGAATGAAGCTGCCTGGAAGGCCAAAGAACAGGAATGGATGGACGGTAACGACACAGAGGGCCTTGAAGAACTTGGCTCGCTGTCGTTTTGACGGAGATGACCGCCCATCAGACGGTTTTGTACGAAGAGGCCCTAGAGCAACTCAACATAAAACCGGACGGTATTTATCTGGACTGCACGTTCGGGCGTGGCGGGCACAGCAGCGGCATTCTGAAATTACTGAATAGCACCGGCAGATTACTGGCGCTTGACAGAGACATGGACGCCATCGCTAGCGACGAAGCCAAACGCCTATCGGAAGACAGCCGTTTTAGTTTAAATCACGCCAGCTTTGCAGACCTGAGTACCGTCATTGAACAGCACAGCTATACGGGCAAAATCGACGGCATTCTGATGGATTTGGGCGTATCGTCCCCGCAACTAGACAATGCGGAACGCGGGTTCAGTTTTTTACGCGATGGTCCTTTAGACATGCGTATGGATAGCAATTACGGCTTATCGGCAGCGGATTATTTGGCGCGAGTCGAGGAAAAAGAATTGGTTCGCGTGCTGTTTGAATATGGCGAAGAGCGTTTTGCCAGACGGATTGCCAACGCGGTTGTCAGCCAACGCCAACAGCAGCCGCTGCAGACAACTCTGCAATTGGCAAAATTGATCGAAAATAGCGTGCCGTTTCGAGATAAACACAAACATCCTGCCACCCGCAGCTTCCAGGCGATCAGGATAGAGATTAACCAAGAACTCGAACAGATTAAAACCGGATTGAAACAAGCTGTGGAGGTATTGGCGCCAGGTGGACGTTTAGTCGTGATCGCTTTCCACTCATTGGAAGACCGCATCGTCAAGCGCTTCATTCGCGACCAAGCAGGCCCGAAAACCAATCCCGGCAAGCTGCCGATTAAAGAGCAGGACATAGAACAAGGCCAGTTACGCAAAATAGGCAAGTCGATAAGGGCACAACAACAGGAATTGCAACAAAACCCACGCGCACGTAGCGCGGTCATGCGAGTTGGGGAGAAACGTTGATGGCGATTGCAAGAAATATCCTGCTGACACTGTTGGTGGCGATGCTGATGATCTCCGGCATTGCCGTGATCTACAGCAAATACCAATCGCGACTGCTGTTTATCGACATTCAGAAAAAAGAAAAAGAGCTCGACGACTACGAAGTGGAATGGGGTCGGCTACAACTGGAATTGACGACGCTCACCGAAGAAAACCGGGTTGAAATCGAAGCAAGGACACGGCTGATGCTGACTTTGCCGGCCCAAGACAAAATTATTTATATAAAGCCGTAAATGCGAATTGCCACCGGTGCGGGCACGATACCGCGCCACAATACAGATTTTGTGATCCGGCGCAGATTGCTGCTTTCGGTGATGTTGTTGGCCATGTTGGCCTTGGTGGGCCGCGCGGTATACCTGCAAATTCTCGATAAAGAATTCCTGCAGGACAAAGGCGATATGCAGCACGTCGGCGTGGTGTCGGTTTCGGCTTATCGCGGGCAGATTAAGGATAGGAACGGCGAACCGCTGGCGATCAGCACTCCGGTGCAGTCAATTTGGGTCAACCCGCGGCAACTGCGAGATGCGGAACAGGACAAATTAACACCGATGGCGAAAATCCTCGGTTTTCCGGAAAAGGAACTGCGTTCGCTGTTAAAAAAGGAAAAAGACGCCAATAAGCGTTTCGTCTATTTGCGCAGGCAGATTAACCCGGATATAGCCGAAAAGGTCAAAGCGCTGGAAATTACCGGTGTGTATTTCGAGCGGGAGTTCAAGCGTTACTATCCAGCCGGCGCGGTATCGGGCCATTTATTGGGCTTTACCAATATCGACGACATCGGCCAGGAAGGCATAGAGCACGGCTACGAGCACATTCTACGCGGCCAGCCCGGCAAAAAGCGCGTGATCAAGGACGGCAAGGGGCAGATCATCAAGGACGTAGAAAATATTGAGGAAGCCATCCCGGGCCGCGACCTGGTGTTGACTATCGACGAGCGCCTGCAATACCTGGCTTATCGGGAATTGCAGAACGCAATGATCCAGAACAAAGCGCATTCGGCATCCTTGGTGGTACTGGATGCCAAGAACGGTGATGTATTGGCGACGGTCAGCCAACCGGCTTTCAATCCCAACAACCGTAAGGAATTGAGCAGTAACCGCTATCGGAATCGGGCCATGGTGGATAGCTTCGAACCCGGCTCGACGGTCAAACCCTTCGTGGTAGCGGCGGCGCTGGATGGTGGCTATATCAAACCCAACGTGTTGATAGAAACCCATGGTGTCTATCACTTGGGTCGCAACGTCGTTAAGGACGTGCATAACTACGGCACAATGGATTTGACCCACGTACTGCAAAAATCCAGCAATATCGCGGTCACGCAAATCGCGATGAGCATGCCGCCGGAGTATTTTTGGGGCGTATACAGCAGGCTGGGGTTCGGCACCTCCGCCGGTGTTGGTTTTCCGGGAGAAGCCAGCGGCTCTTTGCTGGATTATCAGGGCTGGCACGAATTCGACCAGGCGATTTTATCGTTCGGTTACGGGGTTTCCACCTCGATTTTACAATTGGCCAGAGCGTATACCGCTTTGGCGGACGACGGCATCATTCATTCCGTGACTTTACTCAAGCGCGATGAAGATCCCGATGCCCAACGGATTTTCAAACCCGAAACCGCCAGAAAGGTCAGGGAAATGCTGGAGCACGTGATCAGCAAAGAAGGTACGGCATACCAGGCCAGAGTCGAAGGTTACCGGGTAGCAGGTAAAACCGGCACCGTGAAAAAAGCCGCAGCCGGCGGTTACAGCGAAGACAAATATTTATCGGTATTTGTGGGCATGGCCCCGGCCAGCAATCCGCGTTTCATTATCGCGATTGTGGTGGACGAACCTACCACCGGCCAATATTACGGTGGCCTGGTGGCGGCACCGGCTTTCTCGAAAGTGATGGCGGGCGCATTACGAGTATACGGCGTTGAGCCGGACGGCATGGACAACATGCATTTATTGTTGAGCAAACAATGAAGCTAGCCCAATTGCTACACGGAATGACCGTAAATCCGCCGGATTTGGCAATCAGCGGATTGTGTTTGGACAGCCGAAACATCCAAGCCGGCGACGCATTCATTGCGTTGAACGGTGCCGTCCAGCATGGTATTGCGCATGCGGAACAAGCTGTTGCCAACGGCGCGGTCGCGGTAATTTACGATCCAAGCGGCGCGGAGACGCAGATCGTCAGCAAAGTAACAGTACCAAGCGTGGCTATAACCGATTTAGCGCAAAAGTTGGGCGAAATCGCCGCAAGATTTTACGGCAACCCGTCGCAACTATTGGATGTGATCGGTGTAACAGGCACCAATGGCAAGACCACCTGCAGCCAATTAATCGCGCAAGCTTTGCCGGCTTGCGGCGTGATAGGCACGCTGGGTTGGGGCGATGTCGGCAATTTGCAGCCGACCGCCAACACCACGCCGGATGCATTGGCCGTGCAGCGGATGCTGAACGAATTCGTAAAGCAGGATAAGCGTAACGCGGCCATGGAAGTCTCCTCGCACGGTTTACACCAAGGCCGGGTTAACGGGGTTAGCTTTAAAGGCGCGGTTTTTACCAATTTGAGCCGGGACCACCTGGATTATCACGGCAGCATGGCGGAATACCTGCAAGCCAAACTGGCCTTGTTTAAAACGCCTGGCCTGCAGTTTGCCGTGGTCAACCTGGACGACGCCAGCAGCGCCGAGGTATTGCAAAGCCTGCCGGACGCCGTGCAAAGCTGGACCTATAGCGCGACCGGCCAACGCGGAACTGCTAAGGAAGCCGTAAGTGCCGAGCAAGTAAAACATAGCGCTGCCGGCATCGAATTCGATGTGATATGGCGCGAGCAAAGACGCCGGGCAACGACAACGCTGGTTGGCGGCTTTAACCTGGATAACGTGCTAGCCGTGCTTTGTGTATTGCTGGCGACCGGCAGCGAATTCGACGCCGCCGTCGCGCAACTGGCCAAATTAAACGCCATTGCCGGCCGTATGGAAAAATTCGGCGGCAACGGCAAACCCACGGTATTCGTGGATTATGCCCATAGCCCGGATGCTTTGGAAAAAGTACTTAAAGCAGTAAAAGGCGCGCACCATCTGCGAGTGGTATTCGGTTGCGGCGGCGACCGCGATAAAGGCAAGCGTCCGGAAATGGGCCTGATTGCCGAAACCTGGGCGGATCAAGTCATCGTCACCGACGACAATCCGCGCAGCGAAGCATCGGCAGCGATTATTAAAGATATTTTGAGCGGCTGCCAAAGCCAAAAAATAACGGTCATTAACGATAGAACCACGGCCATAAACACAGTGATACGACAAGCAGACCCAGACGATTGCGTGGTGATAGCCGGCAAGGGCCACGAGGACTACCAAGAAATCGGCGGCGTAAAGCGACCGTTCAGCGATAGCGCTGTCGTCAAGCAAGCACTGGCGGCGTGGAGCAAACCATGAAGCTGCAACTCAGCGAAATAGCCCAAGCCGTCAACGGCAAGCTAATCGGGGAAGACAAAGAAATTCGCGCCACCGGCATCGATACCCGCACCTTACAAGCCGGCGCGCTGTACATCGCAATAAAAGGCAAAAACTTCGACGGCCACAGCTTTATCGATAAAGCCGAGCAAGCCGGTGCGGCAGCGCTGTTACTCGAGCGAGCCGCGCCATCCGCTTTACCGCAAATCATCGTCGCCGATACGCATTTGGCGTTGGCGGAATTGGCTGGATACTGGCGCAAAACCTTGTCGGTCAAAGTAGCCGGCGTCACCGGCAGCAACGGCAAAACCACCGTCAAGGAAATGATTGCGGCGATTTTCGCCACCCAAGGCCACACCCTATCGACCCAAGGCAATCTGAACAACGACATCGGCGTGCCGCTGACACTGCTCAAACTGGATGACTCTCATCGCTACGCAGTCATTGAAATGGGCGCCAATCATCCCGGTGAAATTGCCTATACCAGCCGCTATGCGCAAGCCGATGTCAGCGTCATCACCAATATTGGCGCCGCCCATATCGAAGGTTTCGGCAGCATCGAAGGCGTGGCTAAAACCAAAAGCGAAATCGTCAAAAGCCTCGGTGAGGGCGGCGTGGCGGTATTAAATCGCGATGACGCTTTTTACGATTTCTTGCTGACCATGGCCGGCAACCGTCGCAGCGTATCTTTCGGCTTGCACCCCGCAGCCGACGTTACTGCGTTAAATATTGCCACAGCCTTAGATTCGCACGGCTTTAACACCTATTTCGAATTAAAAACGGCGACCGACAGTTTACCAATCCGCCTGCATCTGGCCGGCACCCACAATGTGAAAAACGCTTTGGCCGCAGCGGCAGTAGCACTGCAATTCGGCATCAGCCTGTCAGACATTAAACAAGGCCTGGAACAACTCCAACCGGTCACCGGCCGCATGCAACCTTTATTAGGCCGCAAGGGCAACATCGTCATCGACGACACCTACAACGCCAATCCCAACTCCTTGAAAGCCGCGTTGGACGTACTGACCGATTGCGGCAGCGAAGCGTGGGTAGCATTGGGCGCTTTCGGCGAACTCGGCCCGGACAGCCCGGCGATACACCGGGAAATGGGCGAATTAATCAAAGCAAAATCAGTGAAGCGTTTGTTCGCGACCGGCGCATTGGCAAAACATGCCGTTGAAGCCTTTGGCGACGGCGGCCAGTTTTTCGACGATCAGGAACAATTAATAGACACACTGACAACAGCTGTCACAGGTAAGGAAACCCTATTGGTTAAAGGCTCGCGCGCCCAGAAAATGGAAAACGTGGTGGCGGCGATGGTCAACAATTTCAGAGCAGCCTAATGTTACTTTTACTCGCGGATTATTTAAGCAATATCGACAGCGGCTTCAGGGTGCTACATTACCTGACCTTTCGCGCCATCTTGGGCGTGCTGACCGCGCTCATTATTTCCCTGATGGTCGGCCCGGCCATGATCGAAAAATTGACTCGCAAAAAAATCGGCCAAAGCGTGCGCGACGACGGCCCGCAAAGCCATTTTTCCAAATCCGGCACACCAACCATGGGCGGCGCGATGATTCTGTTCGCCGTAGCGATCAGCACCCTGCTCTGCGCGGATTTGAGCAATCGTTATGTCTGGGTGGTGTTGCTGGTAACACTGGCACATGGCGTAATCGGCTTTATCGACGACTATAAAAAAGTCCTGCTCGGCAATAGCGACGGCCTATCCGCCCGCGCCAAATATTTCTGGCAATCGCTGGTGGCACTGAGCGCCGCCTTATACTTATACAACACCGCTCAAGTAGCGGCGGAAACCCAATTCATCGTGCCGTTTTTCAAAAACGTCACCGTCGACATCGGCTGGGGCTACGTCGTACTGACCTATTTCGTCATCGTCGGCTCCAGCAATGCCGTCAACTTGACTGACGGCCTGGATGGCCTGGCCATCATGCCGACCGTGATGATCGCCGCCGCCTTGGCGATTTTTGCGTATTTATCCGGCCACGTTAATTTCTCGCAATACCTGGCTATCCCGCACATCCCCAAAGCCGGCGAGTTGGTGGTGTTCTGCGCGGCCCTGGTCGGTTCCGGCCTGGGCTTTTTGTGGTTCAACACTTATCCTGCCATGGTGTTCATGGGCGATGTCGGCGCACTGGCCCTGGGTGCTGCGCTGGGCATCGTCGCGGTGTTGGTTAGACAAGAAATCGTTTTGGTGATCATGGGCGGTATTTTCGTGATGGAAACCATCTCGGTGATTATCCAGGTTGCCTCCTTCAAAACCCGTAAAAAGCGGGTGTTTCTGATGGCGCCGATTCACCATCATTACGAATTGAAAGGCTGGCCGGAGCCACGCATCATCGTGCGTTTCTGGATTATCTCGGTCATCTTGGTGTTGATCGGTCTGGCCACTTTGAAACTGAGATAAGCATGAACACCACCGCCCTAGTCAGTAATCTGGAAACCCATTTCAACTTAAATCCGGATAACGCTCGCCTATTGATCGTCGGTCTAGGCGCTACCGGCTATTCGGCTGCTCAATTTTTGCAAAAGACCCCGATTAAATTCGCCGTAATCGATAGCCGGAAAAATCCGCCGCTAATCGATAATTTGCGCGAACAAATGCCGGACGTACCGGTATTTTCCGGCGGTTTCGACCAGTCCGCACTAGATGTCGCCACTCATTTGCTGGTCAGTCCTGGCGTATCTTTACACGAAGCGGCCATCCAAAAGGCCGTACAGGCGGGCGTTACCGTACTCAGCGACATCGACTTATTCGCTTGCGCCACTGATAAACCGGCTATCGCCATCACCGGCTCCAACGGTAAAAGCACGGTTACCACCATGCTGGGCGAAATGGCTAACGCCGCCGGCGTCAAAACCGCCATCGGCGGCAACCTCGGCACACCGGCGCTGGATTTGCTGCAACAAGACGCCGAACTTTACGTATTGGAACTGTCCAGCTTCCAATTGGAGCGCACCACCGCTTTAAACGCCAAAGTCGCCACAGTATTAAACGTCAGTCCGGACCATCTGGATCGCCATGACGGCATGGCCGGTTATGCGGCGGAAAAGCAGCGGGTGTTTCGGGGTGACGGCGTGATGATCTTGAATGCCGACGACCCGATGGTCATGGCCATGCGCGATCCCGCCCGGCAAACATTGACTTTTTCCACCCAAACTCAAGCCGATTTTTATCTGCGTCGCGGCGAAATCGATACTTTAATGCAAGGCGAACAAGCCCTGATGGCAGCCAGTAAATTGCGCCTGGAAGGCAGCCACAACATCGCCAATGCGTTGGCGGCGCTGGCCCTGGGCACGGCTGCCGGCCTAAGCATCACCAAAATGTGCGATGCGCTTAGAAAATTCAAAGGCCTGCCGCATCGCATGCAAAAAGTCGCGGAAAAAGGCGGCATTAATTGGGTTAACGATTCCAAAGCCACCAACATCGGTGCGTGTATCGCCGCGCTAAACGGCTACGAGCATAAAGTTGTTTTAATTGCCGGCGGCGAAACTAAAGGTGCGGACATGAGCGAATTAGTGCCTGCCGTCACCGAAAAAACCAAGGCCGTGGTCCTGATAGGCAAAGATGCACCATTGATCGCACAAGCTTTGAATAACTGTGTGCCTGTCCATTTCGCCGGCAACATGAAAGAAGCGGTCACCATCGCCGCCAGTTTGGCCAGCGAAGGCGACAGCGTGCTGCTGTCACCGGCCTGCGCCAGCCTGGATCAATACCGCAGCTATGTTGACCGCGGCAATAAGTTCGCCGAAGCCGTGATGAGTCTGCCCTTATGTTGAAACCGACGCCCAAGCCCCGCGCGCAAAACCGCCTGCACGTCGACCCGGTGTTGATGTTGGCGTGCTTCAGCCTGCTGGGCATCGGTTTTATGCTGGTCACCTCGTCCTCTTTGCATTTGGGCGTCAAAATGGCCGACGACATTTCGCACTATCCCTTCAAGCAACTCATTCATATTGCTTTTGGCTTGGGCTTTTCCGCGATCATTTTGAACATACCGATGCAAAGCTGGGAAAGAATGGGCCAAACCCTGTTCATCGCCGGCCTGGCCTTGCTGCTGGTGGTATTGATTCCCGGTGTAGGCATCAGGGTTAACGGCAGTATCCGCTGGCTATCGATTCTGGGTTTGCGGATCCAGGTATCGGAAGTCGTGAAATTCATTTCGGTGATTTATATGGCCGGTTACGTCACCCGTCATGCCGACCACGTCCGCCGTTCCGCATTCGGCTTGGTCAAGCCGTTGATGCTGTTTTCGGTGGCTTGCGTACTGTTATTGCTTGAGCCCGACTTCGGCTCGGCGGTGGTGATTCTGATCATTGCTATGGGCATGATGTTTCTCGGCGGCGCCCGTATTTCTCAATTCATTATTTTATTGGGCCTGGTCGCCAGTTTGGCGGTGATCTTGGTCATTGAGTCGCCCTATCGACTGGCGCGGGTCACCAGCTTCATGGACCCGTGGGCCGATGCCAGAGATACCGGCTTTCAGCTCACCCAGGCCTTGATTTCTTTCGGTCGCGGCGAATTTTTCGGCGTTGGCTTGGGCAACGGTCTGCAAAAACTGTTTTACCTGCCGGAAGCGCATACCGACTTTTTGTTCTCCGTATTGGGTGAAGAACTCGGCCTGCTCGGCGTGCTGCTGATCATCGGCCTATTCGCCGCCCTGGTCGTGCGCGCCTTTGCGATTGGCGAGCAAGCCGAGCAAGCCGGTCTAAAATTTTCCGCCTTGGCGGCTTACGGCTTAGGTATCTGGTTTGGCTTCCAATCCTTCGTGAATATGGGCGTCAACATGGGCATGCTGCCCACCAAAGGTTTGACCTTGCCGCTGATGAGCTACGGTGGCGGCAGTATGATCGTGATGTGCGGCGCAATGGCCGTATTGTTTCGGATTCACTACGAAGTGACCGAACACAATAGAAGCAATGTGAAGGGGAAACACGCATGAGCGGCCGCATCGTGATCATGGCGGGCGGCACCGGCGGACACGTGTTTCCGGCACTAGCGGTCGCCCAGGAAATGCGAACACGCGGCTGGCAAGTCAGCTGGCTTGGCACCGAGAAAGGCTTAGAAAGCCGCGTGGTGCCCGCCAACAACATAGACATCGACTGGCTGGCGGTAGCCGGCATGCGCGGCAAGGGCTTGCTGTCCAAACTCGGCGCCGGTTTTAAATTGATCCAAGCCTGCCTGCAAGCACGGCGCATACTGAAGCAACGCCAACCTAACGTGGTATTGGGCATGGGCGGTTTTGTGGCCGGACCGGGCGGATTGATGGCGAAATGGCTGGGCATCCCACTGGTAATACACGAACAAAACCGGGTCCCCGGCACCACCAACCGCTTGTTAGTAAAGCTCGCTGCCAGCAAAGTCTTGGAAGCGTTTCCGGACAGCTTCGCCAAGTCGGTACACGCCGTCTGCACCGGCAATCCATTAAGGGATGCGTTCATTGATCTGCCGGAAAAATCCGAATGGCACCCGCAAGCCGGACGCAATTTAAGGGTTTTGATCCTGGGCGGCAGCCAGGGCGCCAAAGTCCTGAACGACACTGTGCCAGAAGCATTGGCCGGATTGAGCAATCTGGAGGTAAAGCACCAGACCGGCAGCGCGATGCAAGCCGAAGTGGCCGAGCGCTACCGCAAGCTGGATCTGAATGCCGAAGCCCTGGCCTTTATCGAGGATATGGCCGGCGCCTATCAATGGGCTGATTTGATTATTTGCCGGGCCGGCGCAATGACGGTCAGCGAAGTAGCGGCCTGCGGTTTGCCGGCGATTTTTGTGCCCTTGCTGCACGCCATCGACGATCATCAAACCGCCAATGCCAAATATTTAAGCGAAGCCGGTGCAGCCATCTTGCTGCCGCAACCCGAATTAAACGCGGACAATCTGCGTAAAACCCTAGAACAAGCCATGACATCATTAACTTCCATGAGCCGGGCCGCCAAAGCCAAGGCTAGACTCGCCGCCACTCAGACCGTAGCGGATATTTGCGTTGCGGAGGCCGCCGTATGAACCGCCCCCACATCGAAAACCAAGCACTGGGCGACATCGACAAAATCCACTTCGTCGGCATCGGCGGCACCGGCATGAGCGGTATCGCCGAAGTGCTATCCAACTTGGGCTATAGCGTGTCCGGCTCCGATATTAAAGGCTCGGCGGTTACCGACCGCCTGCAAGCGATGGGCGTGAAAGTCTATTTTGGCCATCACGCCGACAATGTGACTGATGTCGATGTGGTCGTCACCTCCACCGCTGTCGATAGAACCAACCCGGAAATCGTCACCGCCTACGAAAACCGCATCCCGGTAATTCCGCGTGCGGAAATGTTGGCGGAATTGATGCGTTTCAGATTTGGTATCGCTGTCGCCGGCACCCACGGCAAAACCACTACCACCAGCCTGACCACGATGATGCTGGCCGAAGGTGGCCTGGACCCCACTTTTGTGATCGGCGGCCGCTTAAACAGCGCCGGCGCCAACGCCAAACTGGGTTTGGGTAAATATTTGGTCGCCGAAGCCGACGAAAGCGATGCGTCGTTCTTGTTCCTGCAGCCAATGATGGCCATTGTCACCAACATCGACCAAGACCATATGGAAACCTATGGCGGCAGCTACAGCAAACTCAAGGACACTTTCCTGAAATTCCTGCATCAATTGCCATTCTACGGTTTGGCGGTGATGTGCATCGACGATCCGGGCGTCTGCGACGTGCTGCCTAATGTATCCAAGCCGGTGAAGACCTACGGCGTCAGCAGTTACGCCGACGTGCGCGCTGTCGATATTCGCCAGGACGGCTTGCGCACCCATTTCACGGTATTGCGTTGGGGTGATTTACCGCCCTTGCAAGTCACTCTGAATCTACCTGGCTGGCACAACATGCTGAACGCCTTGGCAGCGACGACTATCGCCACCGCCCTGGGTGTGGACGATGCGGCTATTGTAAAGAGTCTGGCGGAATTCAAAGGCGTAGGCAGGCGTTTTCAAATCAACGGCGACGTGGATTTCCAAGGCGGCAAGCTAACCTTGGTTGACGATTATGGCCACCATCCGCGCGAACTGGCCGCCACGCTGGAAGCCTTGCGCCAAGCCTGGCCGACGCGCCGTAAAGTCGTGGTGTTTCAACCGCACCGCTACACCCGCACCCGCGACTTGTTCGAAGATTTCGTGGAAGTATTGTCCAGCGTCGATGTGCTGATTTTGCTGGACGTGTATTCAGACCGGCGAAGCGCCGATCACCGGTGCCGACGGCAAAGCCTTGAGCCGGTCGATCAGGGTGCGCGGCCAGGTTGACCCGGTATTCGTGCAAAACCGCGAGGACTTGGCGACCATCCTGGCCGGCATCGTCGAAAAAGACGACGTGGTATTGACCATGGGTGCCGGTAACGTCGGCCAGATCGCCGCCGAGTTGCCGCAACAATTGGCCGAGGCCCTAAAGTGATGGTCGCTAGAGGCACTTTATTAAACAACGAGCCGTTGGCGAAATACACCAGCTGGCGGGTCGGCGGTCCGGCCCAGCACCTGTACATCCCGGAAAACAAGGCCGATCTGATCGAATTTATCGCCAGCCTGCCGGCCGGCGAACCGCTGTACTGGATGGGTTTGGGTAGCAATTTATTGGTGCGCGACGGTGGTATTCGCGGCACGGTGATCAACACCCGCGGCCGACTGAAAGAAATGTATCTCGCCGACTCCGAACGGGTTTACGTGGAAGCCGGCGTGCCTTGCGCGCATGTCGCCCGCTTTTGCGCGGATTTGGGCCTGACCGGCGCCGAATTTCTGGCTGGCATCCCCGGCACGATGGGCGGCGCGCTGAAAATGAATGCCGGAGCGTTTGGCGGTGAAACCTGGAGCATTGTGGAACGAGTGGAAATGATCAACCCACGTGGTGAAGTCATTCTGCGCGACCATCACGAATTTGAAGTGGCCTACCGCTCAGTCAAAGGACTGGCCGACGAATGGTTTTTGTCTGCTCAGTTAAAGTTGAGCAAAGGCAACAGCGAAGCCAGCCAACAACATATCAAAGCGCTGTTGGAAAAACGTAACGCCTCGCAACCGACCAATAAGCCGACTTGCGGCTCGGTATTCAAGAACCCGCCCGGCGATTACGCGGCGCGTTTGATCGAAGCCTGCGGCCTGAAAGGCTTTGCCATCGGCGGCGCGGTGGTGTCGGAAAAACACGCCAATTTTATCGAGAATCGCGGCAACGCCAGCTCGGAAGATATAGAAGCCTTGATCGAACATATTCAAACCCAAGTACAAACGCAATTCGGCATCAGTCTGCAAACTGAAGTCTGCCGGGTAGGTGAAAAAGCATGAAGCCATTACGCATCAAAAATGCTGCCGATTTCGGCAAAGTCGCCGTGCTGTTGGGCGGCTCCGCTGCCGAGCGCGAAATATCCTTGAACAGCGGCAACGCGGTATATCAAGCTTTGAAAGCGCAAGGCATCGACGCCGTCGCGATAGACGTGACCGCCAGCCCCATCGATGCCTTGGCGAGTGTTAAAGCCGACAGAGTATTCAACGTGATCCACGGCCGGGGCGGCGAAGACGGCGTGTTGCAAGCTGTATTGCAAGTTTTGGGTTTGCCTTACACCGGTTCCGGGGTGATGGCGTCAGCATTGAGCATGGACAAATTGCGCACCAAGCTATGCTGGCAAGGTTTGGGCTTGAGCACGCCGCTTTGGTTTGTGCTGAAAAGCGCTGCCGATATTGACGCCTGCATCACCAAACTGGGTTTTCCGCTGATCGTCAAGCCGGCACAGGAAGGCTCCAGCATTGGCATGAGCAAAGCTAACAACCGCGACGAACTGGTCGCCGCGCTGCAATTGGCCAAGCAGTATCTATGCGACGTTTATGCCGAGCAGTGGGTGCAGGGTCAGGAATACACTGTCGGCGTGCTGGACGGCGAAGCGCTGCCGGCTATCCGTTTGGAAACACCGAATACCTTTTACGATTTCGACGCCAAGTATCGGGCCAATACCACGAAATACCATTGTCCCTGCGGCTTGAGCGCGGAGCGCGAACAACAATTGCAAGCCTTGGCGGTACAAGCCTGCCAGGCCTTGAACGTAAAAGGCTGGGCGCGGGTGGATGTGTTTATCGACAGCAATGGCCAATCGCAACTGATCGAAGTGAATACCGTACCCGGCATGACCGACCACAGTTTGGTGCCGATGGCGGCGAAAGCGGTCGGCATCAGTTTCGAGGAATTGGTCTGGCGCATTTTGGAAACCAGTATGGCGGGTACAGGTGAGCCGGTTTAGTGTGATTTTAATGACCTCGCTGTTGATCGGCGGCGGCTGGTGGACTTGGCAGCAATTCGGTGTCAGCGCACTGAGCAGCAAGCCGATCCGCTACGTCAAGATTGAAGGCGCGTTCCAATACACCAGCAAAGACAGGCTGAAAGAAGTATTGGCGCCGCAAATGAAACAGGGCTATTACCAGGCCGACATGAACGCGATTCATCAAGCGATCAAAGCGCTGCCATTGGTGGATAAGGTCGATGTGAAGCGGGTGTGGCCGGATGCGGTGCATATCAAAATCACCGAGCAAAAGCCGGTGGTACGCTGGGGCAAATCGGCGCTGCTGAACAAACAAGGCGATTTATTGGTGCCGGACAATATCGACGAATTTAAAAATTTGCCGCTGATTACCGGCCCGGACGGCCAGGAAAAGAAGCTGCTGGAGATCATGAAAGGCGTCTACATCGTGCTGAAGGATAAATCGATGCAGCTCGCGGAATTTCATGTCAACGAACGGCGAGCCTGGCGGATTAAGTTAGCCAGCGGCATGGAAATGCAATTGGGCAGAAAAGCACCGCTGGAAAATATGCAACGCTTTTTAAAAACCATGGATTTATTGGGCGAGGAACAGCTGGCGCAAATAGCTAGTGTGGATACTCGATACCCGAACGGCTTTGCAGTGACCTGGAAACCGGAAGTCACCAACATCGATTGGAAAGCAATCGTGGAAAAAAATAAAAACCTGATTTAAACGCTTACTGAGCATAAACAATGGCCAAAAAGACAGATCGAAATTTATTAGTGGGGCTGGATATAGGCACGTCGAAAGTGGCTGCTATCGTTGGTGAATACCGGGGTGGCGACGAAATCGAAGTGATTGGCATCGGCACCGCACCGTCCAAGGGCTTGAAGAAAGGCATCGTGGTCAATCTGGAATCGACAGTGCACTCCATCCAGCGCGCGATAGAAGAAGCCGAATTGATGGCGGGTTGCCAGATCAAATCGGTGTTTGCGGGCATCGCCGGCAGCCATATCAAAAGCCTGAATTCGCACGGCATCGTGGCGATCAAGGAAAAGGAAGTGACCCAGCACGACATCGATAGAGTGATCGATTCGGCGCGGGCAGTGGCGATTCCGGCGGATCAGAAAATCCTGCACATCCTGCCGCAGGAGTTTGTGATCGACCAACAGGAAGGCATCAAGGAGCCCATCGGCATGTCCGGTATTCGTTTGGAAGCCAAGGTGCATATGGTCACCAGCAGCGTCAGTGCCGAACAAAACATCGTCAAATGTATCCGTAAATGCGGGCTGGACGTGGACGACATCGTGTTGGAGCAACTGGCCTCCTGCGCGGCGGTATTGACTGACGATGAAAAAGATTTGGGCGTCTGCCTGATCGACATCGGCGGCGGCACCACCGACATCGCGATTTTCTCGGAAGGCGCGATCAAGCACACGGCGGTGATTCCCATTGCCGGTGATCAGGTCACCAACGACATCGCCGTGGCGTTGCGCACACCGACCAAAAACGCGGAAGAAATCAAACGCCAATACGCTTGCGCGTTGACGCAATTGGCTGACCCGCAACAAACCATCGCGGTGCCCAGCATCGGCGACCGCGAGCCGCGCAAGATCTCGGCGCAGAATCTGGCGGAGATCGTCGAGCCGCGTTATGAAGAATTGATGTTGTTGGTACAAGCAGAGTTAAGAAGAAGTGGCTATGAAGATTTAATTGCCGCCGGCATGGTGATTACCGGCGGCAGTTCGCAAGTGAGGGGATTGGTCGAATTGGCGGAGGAAATATTCCATATGCCGGTTCGCATGGGGGTACCGCTGCATGTATCCGGATTGACCGATGTAGCGGAAAACCCGATTTATTCGACCGCGGTGGGTTTGTTGCTGTACGGCAAGGATCATCACGGCCGGGCGTTAGGCATGAACGATGATGGCGCGGATCTGTTGTCAAAAATCAAAAGCTGGTTTCAAGGAAATTTTTAATTTTTTGTCTGGAGGGTGTGAAAATGAAATATGAATTATTGGATAGTAGCGGCACCGCGGTTATCAAAGTCATCGGCGTGGGTGGCGGTGGCGGCAACGCGGTTAACCACATGGTGGAAGACGGTATCGACGGCGTGCAGTTTATCTGCGCCAACACCGATGCCCAAGCCCTGCGGGAAATGAACGTAGAGTCCATCGTGCAATTGGGTGTTGAACTCACCAAAGGCCTGGGAGCGGGCACTCGCCCTGAAGTCGGTAGAGCCGCAGCGGAAGAAAATCGTGACCGCATCCGCGAAGTCATTGCCGGCGCCGACATGGTGTTTCTGACCGCAGGCATGGGTGGCGGTACCGGTACCGGTGCCATCGCGGTATTTGCCGAAGTGGCGAAAGAACTGGGTGTATTGACAGTCGCTGTCGTATCCAAACCTTTTGATTTTGAAGGTTCCAAGAAAAAAGGCGTGGCCGATGCCGGTTTACGCGAACTGGAAAAACTGGTCGATTCCTTGATCATCATTCCTAACCAAAAACTGCTGCCGACTTTGGGCAACAATAAATCGCTGGTAGAAGCATTCCGCGCCGCTAACGACGTGTTGCGCGACGCGGTACAAGGTATCACCGAGCTGATTACTCACCCTGGCTTGATGAACGTCGACTTTGCCGACGTCAAGACTGTGATGTCCAATATGGGCAGCGCCATCATGGGCACCGGCGTCGCCAGCGGCGAAAATCGCGCCCGTTTAGCGGCGGAAAAAGCCATTGCCTGCCCACTGCTGGACGACAACAATCTGCAAGGCGCGCGCGGCATTTTGGTGAACGTCACCTCCAACGGCGACTTGGGTTTGAACGAGTTCGACGAAATCGGCAGCATCATGCACGCCTTCGCTTCCGAAGACGCCGACATGAAAATCGGTATGGCAGTTAATCCAGCCATGGGCCAGGAAATTAAAGTCACCGTCGTCGCCACCGGTATGGGTGAAAAAGCCAAGCAAGCGGCTTCGCCTATCAGCCTGGTGAAAAAAGTCGCGGCCGGCGAGATCAATTACGATCAATTGGACAAACCGACCATCGTCCGCCAGCAAAAACAGGAATCGACTCGGGAATCCCGTTTCGGCGCGCAACCTAGAAACGACGTCGATTTGGATTACTTGGATGTACCGGCTTTCTTGAGACGTCAAGCAGACTAAGGTCCGCTTGCCACGAGTCCTTATGAGGCTGCACAACCAAGTTCGGGGGGAGCTATCGCATAATCTGTGATAGACTCCCCGGCTTTGTTTTACCTATTTGTCGGCATTTCATGATTAAACAGCGTACTTTAAAAAACACCATCAGAGCCACCGGCGTTGGTTTGCATACCGGCGATAAAGTGTATCTGACCCTGCACCCCTCCGAGCCCGATACCGGCATCCGTTTTCGCCGCGTGGATTTGGAAACCCCGGTGATGATAGCCGCGCGCCCTGAAAATGTCGGCGAAACCAAGTTGTCCACCACGCTGGTCCGCGACGGCGTTAAGGTGTCCACCGTCGAACATTTGCTGTCAGCTTTGGCCGGTTTGGGCATAGACAATGCGATTGTCGATGTCAGCGCCGCCGAAGTGCCTATCATGGACGGCAGCGCCGGTCCGTTTGTGTTTCTGTTGCAATCGGCCGGCGTGGTCGAACAGGACGTACCCAAACAATATATCCGTATCAAGCGCGCAATCCGCGTGGAAGACGGCGACAAGTGGGCGGCGTTCGAACCCTTCGAGGGTTTTAAAGTTACCTTTACCATCGATTTCGAACATCCGGCGTTTTCCGAGCATTTGAAAACCGCGGTGATGGATTTCTCTTCGACGACCTTCGTTAAAGAAGTCAGCCGGGCCCGTACTTTCGGCTTTATGAAGGACATCGAGTTTTTACGCGAGAACAATCTGGCGCTGGGCGGCAGTCTGGATAACGCCATCGTGGTGGACGACGATAAAGTGTTGAACGAAGACGGCCTGCGTTACGCGGACGAATTCGTGAAACACAAAATTCTCGACGCCATCGGCGACTTGTATTTGTTGGGTTACAGCCTGATTGGCGAATACCAGGGTTTTAAATCCGGCCACGCGCTGAACAACAAGTTACTGCTGAGCCTGATGAACGACAAAGACGCCTGGGAAATGGTGACTTTCGAAAATGCCGAGGACGCACCGATTTCCTTTATGCATTCCGCGCAAACATCAGCACGCGCGACAGGCTAATCCCGCATCACACAGACATTAAGCTGTGCCGTGGCCGGTCAACTTGATCGGCCACAATCCTGCCAAAACCTACTAATCTTCCCGCAAGCGTTTCGCCAACGTAGCACCCAAACGCGCCAAAGCCGCCGCCAAAACATCCTGTTGGTCCGCCTGCTTAATCTGCTGTGCGATCAAACCGACATTTTCCGCTGACGGCAAGCGCGGTGTGCGTTTTGGCCGAATCGGCTCGCCTGTCGGCGGGACAATCCGTACTTGCAAGCGGACAATATAGGGATGCCCCACATCATGCAATTTGTCTAAAATCGCTCGATTGAAAAACCGAATTTGCGATGCCCAGCTGGCCGAATCGCAGTACAACAGTATCTGCGCACCTGACGCCACGCAATGTTGAGCATGCGGAGCAATCTCAGCCGGTAACGCCGTCCTGACAATGGTAAGCAAGGCCTGTTGCGCGTTAATTTTGGCCACACACAGATTCAACTGCTTGTTGTCAAAATCCAGCGCTGTCTTAAACACATTTTTGCGATAACGAGTCATTGCTAATTCATTTGCTCTGAGCCGACTTTTGGATATTCCAGAATCAGGCCCTGTTGATCGTTTTTAATAATATGCCAGCCATTTGCCACTATTTGCCGTTCATCAACGGCTGACAAAGGCAAATTTTCAGATTCCACACCGAATCGGCCCGGAAATAAACCGACGCGAATTGGTCTGCTGCCGGCTTGCTGTTTTATGTCACTGACAGCTTCGAGCACTGACATATACCCATCACCTGCGGACATGAACGCTCGCATTTCACCACCCTTTGTCCCTGCGGCAATGGCTTCAATCTGGCGGACTCGTGCGCCGCACTCTATCCGAAACACATGCGCCCAGTTCGATACCAAGTAAGTATCTGCCTGATTGCCGCACAAATAGGCTTTTCCAATTGAAAATGCCTGCGCCAATTTCGGGTAGTCGTTATCGCTGTTGCGGAAACTCTCCGAATTGACCGCATAGCTAGCATGGAAAAACACCAAGCAAACCGAAATCGCCAATTTGGCCTGCTTCCAGGCAATAATAGCGGGCTGCCTGCCATGATCAGCCAACAGCGCAAACATTCCAGCCCATAAAAAAGGCGAATATTGCAGGGTGTGGCGAAGATTAATCACCTCGCCCCATTGATAGCGGGTACGGGCAGCAACGACCACGCAGGACCCCATGACCAGATAAATAGTTGAAATAGTCAAGGTTTTTTTACCGAAAGTCGGTAGATTGGAGCAACGGTATTTATAAGCCGCGTAGGCAGCGGCGATAATCAAAACCCCGAATCCCAGTAAACCAGGCAGCGACCAAGCCACATACCGGGCACATTCGCTACAAGCCGTTGCATCCTTTAGCAAAGCCTCGATATAGGTGCGTAAATTCTCGACAAAACCTATCGTGCTTGGCCCCATCACATAGGGATTCAGCGACCCAAACATCACTATATTTCTGAGCAGCAGCGGCGCTACGACCACGGCCATGCCAAACATCGCCGCAACAGCGCGCAGCAAAACAACGCGCCGTTCCCCAGCGGCGCTGCTTAACCAGCAGTAGCAAAAATAACAAATAACGCTAGCCAGCAGCGCTAAATGCGCATTTCTGATTGCGTAAGCTATACCGGCAAGCAAACCAGCGAAGATAAAGCCGACGATGGACCGCGAGTTAAGCGTCAACCCAATAACAGCCACCGCTAACCATAAACCGAATACATCGGTCAGCCCCATCAGCGAATGCTTGAGCACACCGGGTGATAACGCTGCTAATCCGGCCAGCAGCAAAGCATAAAGTGGTCCAAGGCTCTGCCGAAAACTGAAAAATAATAACCACGGCAATGTAATGGCGGAAAAATGCGCCAAACCTATCGCGGCATCTTTCGCATCGATACCGAAACTGGAAACGGCCGCCAGAACGACAGCAAAACCCACGGGAAACAAACGATTCTCGACCTGATCCTGATCTCCCGGCGCCAAGCCATACGGAGTAATCAGCAAGCTGCCTGAATTGAGAAAATTTCTGGCTTGTTCGATATAGCTGGCGCTGTCAGGCGTAAACGGAAAACTCGGCGACCGGTAGTGCATATGCACCATCATCACTAGCGATATCGCTGACAGAATGCATAATTGATGTAAAAGAGCTCTGAATTGCCAAGTCATACTTACTTATTAGTTATCTCGTAACAGGGTCAGGAATTGGCTACGAGCCAAACGCCCTCGCAAATCAGCAAAATGCCCAAGACGCGGAAAGCAGTGACAGTCTCGCCGAGCAGCATGCCGATCAGCACGGTTAATGCGAAACCCAGGCCTACCAAGGGATAGGCTTTACTGACATCCCAGGATGCCAAAACCTTCAACCAAACTATGGCGCCGACACCGTATAAGGTAAACCCGGCAAACACAAATTTGTTGGTAAATACGATCCAAGGCAGGCGTGGTGTCAGCGGCCCGGCCATCGCCTGCTTGACATCCACACTGGACATGCCGAGTTTCAGCATAAACTGCGCGGCAACAGACAGGACGATGCTAAAAATAGCGATCAGTAGAATTTGCATGGCTTATTCCCAATGTGAAAAATGAGCGGCTAATGTGGCGAACAGCATCAAGAGCACTGTGATCCGGCTACCGAAGTCGCGAACCGCAAACACCAGCGGGTCATCGTGCATTTCCCCGCGAGCGGTTTTAATCCACAGGCGTGCTAACCAATAAATAAGGCCTATCGCCACAAACCATAACAGCTGCGGATTTAGGTAACGTATCTGAGTCTCCGCCGAGGTAATAAATAAACCAAACACCACCACCGCGCACAACGCGGAACTGACGCCCAAGGGCCAGAGCACGACCAGATCCACCGCCCGGTAATCGCGGCCGTGTGTGGTTTCCCGGCCTTTTTGTTGCAAAGCGACCAGTTCGGAACAACGTTTGACTAAAGCCAGACTGAAAAAGATAAACACCGAAAAAGCCAACAACCAGGAACTGGTCGCTACCGACGCGGCCACGGAGCCGGCAATAATCCTGAGCGTATACAGCAGAGATAGCACCATTACATCGATCAATACATAGGATTTCAATAGCCATGTATACGTAGTGGTGACGAATAAATACAGCAGCAACATACCCAAAAAGGCCTGCGACACGGCGAGCGCTAACACCAGGCCGGTCAGCAATAGCCCGCAAGCGGCTGCCAGACCTTTCAGAATGGGCAATTCAGCGCTGGCAAACGGCCTAAATTTCTTACGCGGATGATTACGGTCGCTGTCCAGGTCCCACAAATCGTTACCCATATATGTGGCGGACGCGGCCAAGGAAAACCCGAAGAAGCCCAGTACAACGGTACCCAACTTATCCAAATCATCAAACGAAAATGCCGTTAGCAGCGGCACGAATATCAACAAATTTTTCAGCCATTGGTGCACCCGCAGCGCGCGCAACCACAACCGGATTTGATTCAGGTTGGCGGTAAATTCCTGTTCTATTGCTGTATGTTCCCGCACGAATTTCGCGACCGGCTTTGAGGTATTAACCAGGATTGCGGCTTGCGCGGCTCGCCAAATCGGCAAATCGGCCTCGCTGTCACCCGCATAGACAAAATTCGGCCCCACTGCCTCGCGGATGGCCTCCAGCTTGTTGACACCTTTTAAATTTCGGCTTTCGTCGCTGCCTAACACTTTATCGAACAAATCCAGATGCTTGGCAACCGCATCGGCAATATTGGTATGCGCAGCGGTAGCCAACACCAACTGTCTACCTTTGCGTTTTTCCGCGCGCAAATACTCCAGCAAATCAGTCCGATAAGGCAAACTCTCGACATCAAGGGCCGCTGCTTGCGCCACGCGCGCTTTAAACGCCGCTCGCCCCTTCGCTAACCAAAACGGCAATTTGAATATAGCGTGCGGCTCCCGTTTACAGACCTGTAATACCGATTCGACCAAGGTGTCGGTGGGCGTCAGCGTGCCATCCAAATCAACGACAAGCGCGGCTAGCGAAGTTTCTGTCATGTTATGTTTCTTTTAGATTGATTGGTGCAACGCTGAAAAAATCGAAAATATCTGGCTCATCGAAGGCATTGTAATGTAACAGCAATTCCGCAAGCTACGTTTAACTGGGCCCGCGCGGCCACCCACAACCTCCCTTGACCGCGTCCCGCTTAATCCCCAGAAAAATCCAAGTACAATCCGGGCAACATTTTTCTCGTTGAGTCTGCCTGTGACCCTGTTACTATCAACGACAATACGGTCCTGCCAAGCGGATTATCCGAATCAACAATGACAATATTGCGGAGGTTTTAATGACAAACTTATCGATCAAAACATTTCTAGCGCTATTTCTGGCGAGTCAAAGCATAGCCCATGCCGCCGATCTCACCCGCGCCCAAGTCGAGCAAATGCTGGCCAAGGCCGACAAGCAACACCCCGCCGACCTGCGCCGTAAGGACCTAACCGACCTGGACTTGTCGAATCTGGATTTTCGCAATGCCGACTTATGGGGCGCCGATCTGCGACGCTCCAATCTGAATAAAAGCAATCTGCAAGGCCTCACGCTGGATTTAACGGTGATGACCAATATCAAGCTGAGCGCCGCTAATCTAGCCAACACCAGCATCTTCGGCGTCAGCCTGATGCACGCCGACCTGAGCAACGCCGATATGAGCGGCAGCCGGGTGGTGGCGATCATGGACGGCGCGAATTTAAGCCACGCCAATCTGAGCAATGTGCAGTGGGCGGCGGACATGAAGAATCAATCGATGGGCTTGATGCGCGCCAGCTTGAAAGGCGCCAATTTGACCGGTGCCAATCTCAGCAACGCCCAGCTTGGCCGGGCCATGTTAAAACACGCCAAACTGAATAACGCCAACTTACAAAACGCCGATCTGTATTCCGCCGAAATGGACGGCGCCAACCTGACCGGCGCCAATTTGACCAACGCTAATTTCTCGCAAGCCAAATTGCACGACGCGATTTTTACCGAGGCCGTGACGACCGGCACCCGCTTCGACGGCGCCCAAAACCTGCCCGATTCCGTCAAGCCCACCTCTTCCAAATAATCGAGACCACTTCATGCAAATCCCCAAGCAATTACTGCAACGCAAATCCGTCGAAGCCTTGACCGATGTTCAGCACGGCTTAAAGCAAACACTGACGGCCAAAGACTTGACCATCCTGGGCATAGGCGCGGTGATCGGCGCCGGCATCTTTGTGCTGACCGGCATCGCCGCCGCTAAATATGCCGGTCCTGCCATCGTAGTATCGTTCATTCTGGCCGGCATCGCCTGCGGCCTGGCGGCCATGTGTTACAGCGAACTGGCGGCGATGATTCCGGTTTCCGGCAGTGCCTACAGTTACGCTTACGCGACGATGGGCGAATTGATGGCCTGGATCATAGGCTGGGATTTAATCCTGGAGTACGCTCTGGCCAGCAGCACGGTAGCGATCGGCTGGGCCGGTTATCTCACCAGCTTTCTGGAAAATTTTGGCGTACATTTACCCACTTATCTCACCACGGCCTATCTGGCCAACCCCGCGGCCGGCTTCATCAATCTGCCGGCGGTGGCAATCATTTTATTGCTGACCGGCCTGTTGGTGATCGGCATCCGCCAATCAGCCATCTTCAATTTCGTCATGGTACTGATCAAGTTATCGGTGATCATCGTATTCATCGTCGCCGGCTCCCAACACATCGAAACCGGGGAGAATTGGTCCAACTTCATGCCTTTTGGCTTCGGTGGCGTATTGACCGGGGCCGGGGTAATTTTCTTTGCGTACATCGGCTTCGACGCCGTTTCCACCGCCGCCCAGGAAGCCATCAACCCGCAACGCGACGTACCTATCGGCATCATCGGTTCGCTGGCGGTCTGCACCTTGCTGTACATTCTGGTGGCCGGTGTGTTGACCGGCATCATTTCCTATACCGAGCTCAACGTCCCCGCACCCATTGCGCTGGCGGTCGATCATGTCGGCATGGGCTGGCTGTCACCGATCATTAAAATAGCCGCCATCGCCGGCTTAACCTCGGTGATGCTGGTACTGCTGATGGGCCAAAGCCGGATTTTCTTCTCGATGGCTAAAGACCAGCTGCTACCGCCGTTGTTCGCCCAAGTCCATCCCAAGTTCCAAACCCCGCATTTGTCCACCATCCTGGTCGGCGTGGCAGTGTCTTTACTGGCCGGCTTCATGCCTATCGAAAAGCTCGGCGAATTGGTGAGTATCGGCACCTTGTTTGCGTTCGTGTTGGTGTGCGGCGGCGTCTGGATCCTGCGAAACAGCCATCCGGAAATGCAGCGCCACTTCAAATGCCCGGCGGTGCCTTATGTGCCGATTGCCGGAATTTTAGTGTGTTTGAGCTTGATGGCGGGCTTGCCGATTGATACGTGGATTCGGTTATTCGTTTGGCTGGTGATTGGGTTTTTGATTTATTTTGGGTATGGGGTGAAGCATAGTCAGCTTCGATCTTCTTAACTTTTGAAGTTGACTGGCTTTCAACTAGTCCGTTCGCCCTGAATTTGTCGAAGGGCTACTAATGTGTCGCTAACACGACGGTTTAATTTAATGTCGGGTCTCGGCCCGACAGCCGCGATACTTTCTTTTGCATGGCCAAAAGAAAGTATCCAAAGAAAAGGCCACCCGGATGCCGCTTATTCCCTGCGCTCCTGGCTTTTGAACGGGGTCGCCGAAAGGGGCTTCCTGCCCCTTCGGCAACGTGCGGCATCCCTGCCGCACCCCTTCGGGCTAATCCGTCCAAAAGCTCCGGTGCTCGGTGCGGCATACGGGAGAAAACCCACCGGGGATTTGAAATTCAATTAGTTACGATCAGATATATGCTGCTGACATAAGGAGGTGCATCGTTCGCGATCAATGCGCTTCACGTCGTTCAATACATCTACGGTCCTGGATATAACCGGGGTTTATATGAAATTGAAAAATACAATTCGCACTGGAATACAGTGCAAAGCCCACTGCTGCTTTTGCCTTACGGCTTTACCAATGACCGAGATTAAAACATGGGTTGGGACCTTTTAAATTTGTTTATCGCTCCGGGGACCTTGCGCTTAATCGTCTGGGCAGTGGCGATAGGCGCTGTCGCGACTTTTCTGGTAGTGCTGGGGTTTAGCGTTTCCGCCGCCCGGCGCAATATCGATAATCCTAAACTCAGATATCTAGCCATGGGTTTAGTGTTGGCGATATTTCTGATGCCTGTGGCTTACAAGCTCCATCAAAACCACCTGAAACAACAAGCGCTGGACGCCAAGCTCGCCACCATGACCAAGGCCTTGGATCGCTATCACGAACTGTGTAAAGGCGCGGGTGAGAAGATTTATCGTACCGTCGATGATGTCGATGGGGTGTTTTTGATGAAACTCGAGTTCGATGAGAATTCTGACATTAGCCAGTACAGCAATGCGGCCAAGAGTCCTTATGAAAGTCTTGGGGATTTCGACAGGGTTCTGTATAAAACTTTCCACTCTATTCGGTATATGAGTTTCGATGGCTATATTGAATCGTTTTTGAACGATGGCGGTTTCGGGCGTGATTGCTGGGTTGGCGATACCAATAGGTGCAAGCAGCAGCCCGCGTTCAAATACGTCGAGGCTATCGACCCCGGCGACGGTAAACGTTACCGCTATACCGGCAGTTGGCAAAGAAACGACAAGGTTAAAGGCAAGGAATGGAGCGAACTGCTTCGTAAAGTTGGCTACATCCCGCGCGAACAGTTAGTGCCGGCCAAACCCGGTGATAGAGCTTGGTACGACTTAGTGCTGACTCGCGAACCAGCCGGCGATCCGCCGCCGCGCTATGGCGTGACCTACGACGACCTGGAGACCCCGGAAGAGCGGAAGATGTGGATTGCCGGCAGCGCCTTGAAAGTCATCGATTTGCAGACCGGCGAATTGCTGGGCGAGCGCATCGGTTATTTACATGATCGAGGTGGCGGCAGTGTGGCTGGCGGCCGGCAGCCATGGTCATTTGCTAAAACCGGACTGGGCTGGTCGTGTCCTCCACAGAGAGTGGTAGGCCGTTCCAAGCGTGATTTCATAATGGATGTATTACATACCAATCAAGGAGTTAAACCATGAACGAATCGACGATCTCATCTCATTCCCACGCGCCGCGTGGGAATGCAAACCTGCCGCGCTGCGGTCAGCTAAAACCAATCCCGATAAACCGGCAACAGCCCTTCCTGCCCTGCATAATTCCGGGCACTCGAATAACGCCAATGCTCCGGGAAATCAACATAACCGCGTTTGACCGGATTCAGGTGGATATAGTCCGGTTTCTGCCGCAAGACCTCGGGGTTCTCGATCATCTGCGGATGACTTCCTTCTTCCCACAACTGATATTCCCTGTCAGTTTTGTGCGCTTTGCGGAACCAGCGTAACTGCTGCAACAAGCGTTCGGCATTGATAGATTCCAGATAATTGATCAACTAACGCGCCGTATATGACTTGAAGTGGGCTAATTGCTCACGTAAATCGTCAGCTTGTAGTAATAGGTGCAAATGATTTTCCAGAATGACGTAGCCGTATATTAGCCAATTGCGCTGTTGTTGACGGTAAAACAAGGCGTACAGAACGATTTGCACGGTAGCCGGTCGGGTAAATAACGGTATCCAGTTCAGTACAGTGCAGGTTAAGAAATACGGCTGTTGGGATTGGAGAATACGGTAACAACTGCCGCCCATGAGTTTGACCTCGTTTGCTTGCTTTGTCGCATGTTACCGCTGGCGCGGATAGACTGCGTTCCCACGCAGCGCGTGGGAACGAGTGAAAAGGCGGCCCGGATGCCGCTTGTTCCCTGCGCTCCTCGCTTTTGAACGGGGTCGCCGAAAGGGGCTTCCTGCCCCTTCGGCAACGTGCGGCATCCATGCCGCACCCCTGCGGGCTGATCCGTTCAAAAGCTCCGGTGCTCGGCGCGGCATACGTGAGAAAACCATCCCGAAATTTGAAAATGTTTACTTATAACCAACACAGTTTTGATGTAATAAAATGCAAACGGAGCAGATCGCTAATTTTCTTGCTACTTCCCCATGCGCTTTTTCTTATCTTTGAATTCTTGTATGGGGGCATCAATTGGCGGAAATAATACATGGAATCCATAATGTAAATTCTTTGCCATTTTTAATAGAGTTCCAAGTAGATCATGAGCAGTTTCCTTAGACTCATAAATTGCTTGTTTGAGCTTGACGGTTTTGTCTCCGCTGTCATCTAAATATTTCTGGTCAACCTCCCCACCATTATGCTCATAGATGTGTCGACGATGAAACATTAACTCAACGCTACGGCACTCGGATTCCTTCAAACCAGCACACAATTCAATGTCAAACCAATTTTTAAAGATTGTGCGGCAGTCTTTTAAATTGTGGAAACGTTGTTTAGTCAAACGGTTCACTCTTGGCTCTGTAAGAGGCACTAATACTGCCAATTGTTTAGCATATTGCGCTACAAACGAATCGAAAGATGCTACCGCATCTCTAACACAATCTTCTGGTGGTGCGCCGGCCTTCAACCGCTCCCGAATTGCAGGGACAGTGAACATTTCAAAATCAGCAAGGTCGTTGCGCGTTGCGCAAAGCGAGCAGTAACCAAACCGCCCTAAGATGTCATTAACTTCATCGCATGCAATGCAATTGAACTTGCGTTGCTGACTTTGCTCCGAAACATAAAAACGCGGCTTGTCTACCTCTTGATTTATGGCATCTGCGACTAAGTCCATGTCGATTAATACCTCACCATCTTCGCCTTCGAACGCTTGAGTAAGAACATCACAGTAATGACGCACAAATCCACGCTGGGCGTTTGATAAAAACTGATACCCTTCGGCATTAAATAAGCAATATGGACAGACGTTGGGCCATGGCCCACTTCGCCAATATCCATCACAACTTGGACAGTGATGACCAAACCTACCCTCGCTATCCGACTGGATCATCACCGGATAGCAGCCCGGAAAAGGAGCCGGATTCCATGGTGAGCCGATCCCTCCCAATTGTATCGATCCAACGGGTATGCCCTGTGGCAGAGCATACACCGCAATCATGGACATTGGGTTTGGGCGCGATGATCTGATTCCCACTTGAAATCCCCTACGCCCTTCTGAATCGGTCATTATACTGAAGGTGATCTTGCCGCCAGAATGAGCTATCTCCTTAAAGTCAGTCATTTTTGTCTCTGTAGAATTTGGTAATGCTAAGTCAGCAGGAGTTGAATTATCTGGGCAGCTAACTTGTTCTGATATTCCTAAAATTGGGGGAGGTTATTCTCCCGTATGCCGCGCCGAGCACCGGAGCTTTCGGCGGGAATAGCCCGAAGGGGTGCGGCAGGGATGCCGCACGTTGACGAAGGGGCAGGAAGCCCCTTTCGTCAACCCCCGACGAAAGCTTCGGAGCGCAGTGAACAAGCGGCATCCGGGTGGCCTTTTCTTTGGATACTTTCTTTTGGCCAAGCAAAAGAAAGTATCGCGGTCGTCGGTCCGCGAACCGACATTAAATAAACCGTCGCGCTAGCGACACCTCAACTTCGATACCCCTTAACAGGCTGGTGAAAAACTCGAAAAGCCAAGTAAGCTAAGGCATAGATGAGCGGCCAACTGTTAAAATAGGCTACCTAAATTTGGAGCCTTTCAATGCGCGGACACGATGCCATTCAAAACAGCTGGTTCAGCTATGTTAGCCTGGAAGACCGTATTCCCAAACAGCATCCGTTGCGTCGTTTACGGCTACTGGTTGATGGCGTATTGGCCTCTATGGATGCCGTCTTTGCCGAGCGTTACTCGCACACAGGCCGTCCCTCGATGGCCCCTGAAAAACTGCTGCGCGCCTTGCTGTTACAAGTCCTGTATACGGTCCGTAGCGAGCGTCAGTTGATGGAACAACTGGACTACAACCTGTTGTTTCGCTGGTTTGTCGGTCTGGGCATCGACGACGCCGTGTGGGAACGCACAGTGTTCAGTGCCAACCGCGAACGTCTGTTGTCTGAAGCGCTAAGTCGAGAGTTTTTTGAACGAGTCTTGGCGATTGCCGAATGGCAAAACCTGGTGTCCGACGAACACTTCAGCGTCGACGGTAGCCTCATTGAAGCCTGGGCCTCGCATAAAAGCTTCGTTAAAAAAGACGGCAGCGGCCCGGACAAACCCGCCGGCCGCAATCCCGAGGTCGACTTCAGCGGCGAAAAGCGCAGCAACGCCACCCACCACAGTACGACCGATCCCGAAGCCCGGCTTTACAAGAAAGGCGAATACACCGAGGCCAAACTGCGTTACATCACCCATGCCTTGTCCGAGAATCGCAACGGCCTGATTGTCGATGTCGAAACCACTCAAGCCACCGGCACCGCCGAAATCGAAGCCGCGCAAAAAATGATCAACCGCCGCGTGCCCCAAGGTGGCAGCGTCGGTGCCGACAAAGGCTACGACCAAGCGGCGTTCGTCAACGGACTCGAGTCCCGTGACATCAAAGCCCATGTGGCCCGCAAAAAGACCGGCAGTGCCGTCGATGGCCGGACCGCTCGCGGCAAAGGTTACGCCCAAAGTCTCAAGCGCCGCAAAATCGTCGAAGAAGCCTTTGGCTGGGTCAAAACGGTCGGCGGCCTGCGCAAAACCCGTCACATCGGCTTAGCCAACGTCGCGGGTCAGGCCTTGTTTTGCTTTGCCGCCTACAACCTGACGCGCATGCTCAACCTATTGGTGTTCACGCCGAAACCGGCGTGGAGTGCGCCCGCCTAGGGTGAAGTTCGCCTGAAAACCGTCCACAGACGGCTTCAGGCGAATAAAAAGCCCTTGAAACCGGGGCAAAACGCTTGAAACTCGATGTCATGACCGATTTCAACTCGAAAAAATCACGAACATCGTGGGTAAGGGGAAATATCGGCGGGTTTTTCACCAGCCTGTTAGACAAGCTCAGGGCGAACGGAGTCAAATACCAAACTAATCAACGCCCAATCGCGTAATACTGCAACCCAAACTGCCTAACCAACCTCGGCTCATACATATTCCGTCCGTCGAATATCACCTTGTCTTTCAACAAGCGACTCAAGTCATCGAAATCCGGACTGCGGAACTGTTTCCATTCGGTAACGATGATCAAGGCATCCACATCACTTAAGGTGTCCGCCTGTTTCGGGCAATACACTAATCCGGCTTTGTCTCCATAGATGCGGTGCGCTTCTTCCATGGCTTCCGGGTCGTAGGCTCGCACTGTCGCGCCGGCATCGATCAGGGCTTCCAGCAATACCCGGCTAGGGGCTTCGCGCATGTCGTCGGTGTTGGGTTTAAACGCCAGGCCCCACAACGCAAAGGTTTTGCCTTTCACTCCGTTCGGATAATGCGTGGAAACTTTTTCAAACAGACGGTGCTTTTGCCGGTCATTGACGTTTTCCACCGCACTGAGCAATTCGGCTTGATAGCCGTAATCGCGGGCGGTGCGTTCCAGGGCTTTCACGTCTTTTGGAAAGCAGGAGCCGCCGTAGCCGCAGCCGGGATAGATAAAGCTGTAACCGATGCGGCTGTCGGAACCAATGCCGTGGCGGACGTTTTCGATGTCGGCACCCAGTCTTTCCGCCAGATTGGCCAGCTCGTTCATAAAGCTGATTTTGGTCGCCAGCATGGCGTTGGCAGCGTATTTAGTCAGCTCGGCGGAACGGATGTCCATCGTGATCACCCGCTCCCGGCTGCGGTTGAACGGCGCGTACAGCGCTTTCAGCAATTCGGCAGTTCTGGGGTTGTCGGTGCCGATGATGATACGGTCCGGCTTCATGAAATCGTCCAACGCCGAGCCTTCTTTCAAAAACTCGGGATTGGAGACGACGTCAAACTCCAATTCCTGACTGCGCTCGGCCAATACATCCTTGATGGCCTGTTTGACCTTGTCGGCAGTGCCGACCGGCACGGTAGATTTATCGACGACGATTTTGTAATCGCTCATGTGTTCGGCGATGCTTTTCGCCACCGCCAACACGTATTTCAAATCGGCTGAGCCGTCTTCGTCCGGCGGCGTACCCACCGCGATGAATTGAAACAAACCAAAGTCCACGGCTTCTTTCACGTCGGTGGTAAAGCTCAAGCGACCGGCAGCGACATTGTCCTTGACCATTTCGTCCAAACCCGGCTCGTAAATCGGAATGACCCCTTGTTTGAGTTGGTCTATTTTGCGCTGATCGACATCCATGCACAGCACTTGATTACCCACTTCTGCCAAACAGGCGCCCGTCACCAAACCTACATATCCACTGCCAAACACCGTAATTTTCATCGTTACACCTTGTAAACTAATTGGAAGATCGTTTCTGTTTTAATCGATACAACGCGGAAATATCCTCGTCGCCATAACCTTTAGCCATCAGCTTGGCATAATCGGCCAGCGTGGTGACGGTTAACGGACAACCGACGCCGGCATGTTGCGCCATATGTTGCGCAATTTTTAAGTCTTTGTGATGAAGCGCCAGTTTAAATCCTGGCGGAAATTGGTGTTGCGTCATGCTCTTGCCGCGATGCTCCAGAAACCAGTTACCCGCCGCACCGCCGCTGACGACCTCAATGACTTTGTCCATCGGCAAACCTTGCGCTTCCGCAAACGCCAAAGCTTCGGTCACCGCTTGGTTAATCCCCGCACACATAATCTGGTTCACTGCCTTGCAGGCTTGCCCGGCACCGACATCGCCCAGGTGTTCGATACGTGCGGTCATGGCCGCCAAAACCGGCCGAACCTGCTCCAAGGTTTGCGCGCTGCCGCCGACCATCATGGCCAACGTGCCTTTGTTGGCGCCTTCCACGCCGCCGGATACCGGTGCATCGAGGAAAGCCGCATGCTTTTCCGCAAGTTTTTGCGCCGCGACGGTAGCCGTTTCACTGCTGACCGTGGACATATCCACCACCACACTACCAGGGCGAACGGTTTTAGCGACTGCATCCACCACCATCAATACGTCTTTATCCGCCGACACACAAATCAACACGACATCGACTTGACCGGCCAGTTGTTCGATAGTCTCGCAAGCCTGGATTTGCAATTCCGCCGCCAATGCCTCGGCTTTACTAAAGGTCCGATTGTAAACCGCGGTTAAGTGGCAGGCCTTGGCAAGATTACGCGCCATGCCTAGGCCCATTGCCCCCAATCCGATCAAGCCTACCCGCATGTTATATCCCCCGAAATATGGTCTGGACCATTATAGCGTCTTAGTTGGGTACTAACAGACCGTGCGGGCGATTATAACGCTCCGTGTTTTTGTAATAACGCGACAACATTTTCCGCCAAAAGCCGATACCCCCTATCATTAGGATGGACCGTATCCGACTTAAGCTCGTTATTTGCCAGAATCTTAGGCAAACTATCCAGATCGCTCGGCACGCCTTCAGATGCAGCCAGCTCTTCATAAATTTTCGCGCTATGTAAAAACACGATCCCAAACGCCGGCACACCGAAGATCACTACCGGGATATTGCGTTGCCTGGCTTCGGCTATCATGGCTTTCAGATTATCGCGGGTTTGCTCCGCCGCGATTTGTTGCAAAATATCGTTGCCGCCGTGTATCAAAATTAATAGATCGGGCCTGTATTCATCCAGCAATGCCGGTAAGCGCTGCCGAGCCTGCACTGCTGATTTCTCCAGGAACACCTTCATTAATGACCTCGCGGCCGGTCAGTTGCGTGAGTATGCTGGGGTAATCATGCTGGGCCGAAGCACCGGTTCCATAAGTCAAGCTATCGCCAAAGGCCAGAATGACGGCGTTATCCGGCAGCTTGCTTAAGGCTGGCTTTGATTTATTACAAGCCATACCACCGAATAACAATGCCACAACCATCAGAACAATTTTCATGCACGCCCTCGATCCTTTAAGCGCCTGGGGCGCAGTACCCTTATCTATCCTTCTATCGCCTTAGCTATTTTTCCAGGTAGGTATAAGCATTCAGCCCGGCTAACAGTTCCTGCTCGAAAGCCTGCTTTTGCGCAGCCGTTAATCCGCTGACGCCCAACTTTTGCCGGTAGGCGGTTTTTAACGCTTCGGTATTGATATGCACATAATCCAGCAGTTCGCTGACATCCTCGCCTTCCATGAAGTCACCGAAACGATAGCTGTCTCCCTCCAGTTCGATATTGATCGAATGCGTGTCGCCGAATAGATTGTGCATATCACCCAAAATTTCCTGATACGCGCCGACCATGAAAAAGCCGATCAGATAGTCCTGATCTTCGGCAATGCTATGCAGCGGCATGGTGTTGGCGATGTTCTGATGATCGACGTATTGATCGATACGGCCATCCGAATCGCAGGTTAAGTCTTGCAGGACCGCACGCCGGTTGGGTTGCTGCTGCAGATTATGAATAGGCATGATCGGAAAAATCTGGTCTATACCCCAAATGTCCGGCATCGATTGAAACAAGGAGAAATTGCAGAACACCTTGTCCGCCAGTTTTTCATCCAGCTCCTGCAAAATTTCGCGGTGATGGTGGTTATCCAGATTCAGCTCGCGCTGAATTTGCTGACACAAACTGACATAGTGCTTTTCGGCTTCGGCCAGTTCGGTCAGCGACAAATCGCCTTGCACGAACTGGGCACGGGCTTCGGCCATGTTGAATTGGGCATTGTGATAAGCCTCGGCGATATTTTGCCCGCTGATGGTCACCGCCGTCGCCGCACCTTGCAGGCTTTCCACTTCGGTGACGTTGGTAATCAAAACAGCATGGTGGGCGGTGATGGCCCGGCCGGATTCGGTGATGATATTGGGCTGCGGCAAATCGTGTTGCTGCGCCATTTCCGCAAAGGCGCGGACGATGTTTTCCGCGTACTCGTTGACGCTGTAGTTGATCGAACATTCCCGCCGCGAACCGCTGCCGTCGTAATCCACGCCCAAGCCGCCACCGGCATCGACCGTGGTAATGTTGGCACCCAATTGATGCAATTGCAGGTAAAACTGGCCGGCTTCTTTCAAGGCCAGTTTGATGTCGTGGATATTGGCAATCTGCGAACCCATATGAAAGTGCATCAACTGCAAGCAGTGCAGCATAGCCACTTGTTGCAAGCGGGCGATCAGTTGCAACACTTCACTGGCGTGCAAACCAAACTTGGATTTCTCGCCGCCGCTGTTCTGCCATTTGCCGGCGCTGATGGTCGATAGCCGCACCCGCAGCCCAATCAATGGCGTCACCTTTAACTTGGCGGCTTCTTCGATAATCATCTCCAGCTCGGAGGGCTTTTCGATGACGATGAATACCGACAAGCCCATTAACTGGCCCATCAAAGCCATGCGGATATAAGCCCGGTCCTTGTAACCGTTGCAGACGATGATGCCACCAGGTTTGGCCAATCCCAAAATCGCCAACAATTCCGGTTTGCTGCCGGCTTCCAGGCCGATATGCTCGGCGGCAACAATGCTTTCCACCACATTGCCTTGCTGATTAACCTTAATCGGATAGACCGGCGTGTAATGGCCGCTGTAATGGTTCGCGGTTCTGGCTTGGTCGAAGGCCTGCTGCAGCTGGCGGATGCGGTCGCACAAAATATCGGTAAATCGCACCAGCACCGGGAAGTTCAAGCCCTTGCCCCGCAAGGCCTGGGCAATGTCGAACAGATCGATTTCGGTCGCGCAATCGGCTTGCGGCTTCACGCAGACATGGCCTTGGTCGTTAATTGAAAAATAACCGTTACCCCATTGCTGGATAGCGTAAAGCTGCTTGGATTGTTCAATCGACCAGGGTTGTGTCGGCACGCGCGGTATCCTAACTGTCATAAAGAGGTAGAAATTCTAAAGTATAATGATGAACGTTATATGACTTTTTACAGGACTTTCCCATGCTCGACGATCAATGGTTTAGCGAAGCCCAAGAGCCTTCCGGTTCGGCCTTCTCGTTAAAAATCAAACGCAAACTGCACGAGGAGCAATCCGAATTTCAGTTTCTGGAAATCTACGAAACCGAACAGTTCGGCAATCTGATGGTGATCGACGGCTGCACCATGGTCTCGACTCGGGATAATTTCTTTTATCACGAAATGATCAGCCATCCGGTATTGTTCACCCATCCCAACCCGAAAAACGTGTTGATCATCGGTGGCGGCGACTGCGGTACTTTGCGTGAGGTATTGAAACACCCAGGCGTCGAAAAGGCCGTGCAAATCGACATCGACGAGCGCGTCACCCGCTTGGCGGAAATCTATTTTCCGGAGTTGTGCGAATCCAACAACGATCCGCGCGCCGACCTGAAATTCATCGACGGCATCAAATGGGTGAAAGACGCTGCGCCGAATAGCGTGGACATCATCATCGTCGACAGCACCGACCCGGTTGGCCCCGCCGAAGGCTTGTTCTGCGCCGATTTTTACAAAGACTGCTATAAAGCCTTGAGCGAACACGGCATCGTGGTACAGCAAAGCGAATCCGCGTTGTTGCATATGAAAATCTTGAAAGAAATGCGCGATGAAATGAAAGCAGGCGGATTTGCAAACTTCCAAACCGTATTCTTCCCGCAATGCATTTATCCATCCGGCTGGTGGAGCGCGACGATGGCCAGCAAAGCCGACTTGTCGAAGTTCCGCGAGCAGGACGCCGCCAACAAAGGCTTCGAGACCGTTTATTACAACAGCGACATCCACAAAGCCAGCCTGGCAATGCCGGAGTTTTTCAAAAAAGCCTTCGCTTAACCATTGCTCGAGCCGAAGCCACGCGCTTCGGCTCTGCTGAGCAGTTCTTACCGCGCCACGCTGAACATGGCCTCAAATCGTTTGGCCACGTGCTCACATCCCTTGCTAGCTATCCGGCTATCTGCGACACTGAGGCCTTGTAGGAGGTTTCTTACAGCGCGCCTGACTGGCAAGATAGTCTCGCGATTGCCCGAGTAACCCCCAAAAGCATATTTCATTACCCAAGCCAGGAGATGATTAGGACTCGCCCGATGACCACGCCTCCCGACAAAACTCAGTTAATCTTGTCCAACACCTTAATAGGCAAATTATCCGAAAACAGTCGTGACACTTCGGAGCTTGAGCCGTATTTGGTGGTGTTATCCGGTAGCGATCAAGGCAAGCAATACAAATTGCACCATCATCAGCATGTGTTGGGCCGCGAACCGGCCGTGGACATTCTGATTCCCGACCCTAAGGTCTCCCGGCGCCACGGCAGACTTTGGGTACAAAACCAGCATATCCTGCTGGAAGACTTAAACTCCACCAACGGCACCTACGTCAATGGCAAACGGGTCGCAAAACATAAACTCGAATTACTCGACCGAATCCTGTTGGGCGACACTTACTTAAAAATCGATTACAAACGCGCCAACGAAGCCAAATCCGAACAGGCGCTATACGCGGCGGCGAATCTGGATGCGATGACCAACATTCTGAACCGCAACGCCTTCATGCTGCGCGCGCAACAGGAATTGTCTTTTTGTAAACGCAACGAAACCCGATTAACGGTGATGATGTGCGACGCCGACCATTTCAAGCGCACCAACGACAATTTCGGCCATCTCGCCGGCGATCAGGTCCTTAAAGAACTGGCGAAAATCCTCAATGCGGAAATGCGCCAGGAGGATTTCCTGGCCCGCTACGGCGGCGAAGAATTCATCATGTTGTTGCGGGATATTTCCAGCGATGCTGCAACCACCTTGGCGGAGCGCATCAGACTGACGGTGATGCGGCATGCGTTTCAACACCAAAATCAGCCCATACCGACCACCCTGTCGATTGGCGTCTGCTCGTGCCGGATAATGGCCGACACCTCCCTGGAAGCCATTATTCAAGCAGCCGACGACGCCCTTTACCGCGCCAAGAAAAACGGCCGAAATCGCGTAGAAATCGACGCCCGATAACTTTAGTTTGCCAGCCGGCCAATACAAACACCTGGCTTCATGAGGTATTTGCATTTATCCGCGCCGTGCGTTACTGTCCAACTTCCAGTGTTTTCGGCGTTCTGCTGCTATGCTTAGGCATGCTACGTAGAATTAAATTTGTAACACCACGGGAGTATCTAACATGAATAAAAATAAATTCCTCACCACCTGTTTGCTGTCAGGTGCATTATTGGCCAGCCAAATGGCAAATGCGGACGAAAACCATCCGGGTTATCTGGCAGGTTTCACTTCCAGAGTTAGCCAAGGCTTTGCTAACACCACCTTCAGTTTTATTGAAATCCCTAAAAACGTGGTCAACATCACTCACGACCAAAACATTCTGCTGGGTTCAAGTTGGGGTCTGCTGCGTGGCGTAGCTCACACCGTCAGCCGCACCGTAATAGGCGTAGCGGAGCTGATTGCCTCGCCGATTCCCACCGATGAATTTATCTCTCCGCCCTACGTCTGGGATCGTTTTAGCGAAGATACCCGTTACTTCGGTCTGCATTACCCCGGCTACTGGACTCATTTCGGCCCGCTGGATCACGGCTATACCGACACGCTGGATCATGGCAAGTAACGCGGACGATACCGCTCGATATTGAGGATAAGATCATGACAAAAAAATACGTATACATCCCGCTTGCCGTTATGGCTCTGTCGCTGGCCGCCTGTTCCACGCCGAAAAAGGATGTGGCCGGGCTCAGCGCTGAGATTGATGCTGCATCCAAAGGTCATTACGGCCAAGCTTTGCTCCATGCTTCAGCAGCTGAACAGGACTTGAAAACCGCCAATCATGTGTTGAAACATTGGCAAAACGATTATTACTGGAACATCGACGAGAGTCTGAAAGCGCAAGAGGCCGCAAAATCGGCCGCGGCACACGTTTTGGCTTCGGAAAAAGAGTATTGCCAATGGCTGACCGAAGCCCATTCGCAAAACCACCATCACGTGGAAACCATTCACGAAACCGTGGCCTACTTTAAAACCGGCAGCCATGTGCCGTTTAAAACCAAGGAAGACACCATCAGCCATATCGGTCACTTTTTACACGACCACCCGGATGCAACAGCGACTGTCACTGCTTCCACCGACACAGTGGGTAAACCTGCGGCTAACCAAGCCTTATCGGAAAGAAGGGCTAAATCCGTTACCGAACTGCTGATTAAAAACGGTGCCAGAGCCTCGCAACTGGTCTCCAAAGCTATCGGCGAAGCGGGTGGCCCCGATAACACGGCGGATCAGAATCACCGGGTTGCCGTGGTTATTTCCGCACATCCCGACTATCTCGACTGCCCTAAATTTAAGTAAGCCCAACCCACCCTGCTCGCGCCAGCGGCAGGGTAATTGGCGGCAGAGATTCAATAACACGGTTATCGAATCTCTGCCCCATCTTAAATCTCGTCTGCCTGCTGTTTCTGCCGATCCGCGCTTTCAAAAATTTGTTTTTCCGCATCCCTGGCCTGATCCATGGGTTGCTTGATTGCATCAGCCAGCGGTTGCTGCACCACTGGCGGATTCGCCTTGTCTGGCGGCGAAGAATCGCAAGCCGGCAAACCGCCAGCTATTAGTAAAAAGATCAAAGCGTTTTTCATGGCTTTACCGAATCGGCGACGTCAAAGGTTAAGGGCAAAAACTCAATCATTGCGGTGCTCGCGAGGACGGCGCAAAACCTGCTTTATCGCCTGCTCCACCGCCAGATCGACAGCACCGGCCATCTCCTGATATTGCTGCTCGCTGACATTAATACCCTTATCGATGGTGTTCCGCACATAACACGGCGGTAATTGGTTCAGCGCCAGACAAGCCACGTCTTCCTGAAACGCTTGACTGAAAGGCTCGTCAGCCTGCTCAGCAAGCTTCCAAAGCCGGTCTATCACCAATCGCTCGTAATAATTACTAATATTCAGCATAAAGGCCTCTTAAAAAACATTGGCTACCAATGCTGATAAGCATAGCCCAGAATCCGACTTGGCCGAATCCATTCGCCAGGCTGACAGAGGCCCTGATTACTCTCATTTTTTACGGCGGGCATAGCTCATTCCGCCCGCAACGCTTCCAGCGGGTTCAATCTAGCGGCCTTGATGGCCGGCACCACACCGGCCGCAATGCCGATAAATAGGGAAATTGCAAAAGCGGCAACGATGTAATTCCAGGCCAATTGCACCGGTAATGCCGGCACGAAAGCAGCGGCGAGCTTTACCAGTGCCACGCCTAATAAAACACCACCGGAACCGCCGACCAGACTCAACAACATCGCTTCGCCGAGAAACAGCTTAAACACCATGCCACGCTCGGCACCAATAGCCCGCAACAAACCAATCTCCGATACTCGTTCCGACACGGCGATGGTCATGATGGTGAGAATACCGACCGAGCCCACCAGTAACGAGATACTACCCAGCGCCGCCACCGCCAAGGTCAATACACTCAATACCGAATCCATTTTTTCCAGCATCTGGTTTTGGGTAACTATCGTAAAATCCTCGGCACCGTGCCGCGCTATCAAGCGGCGTTTGATGGCTTGCTCCACCGTTTCCGCGCTGGTCTCACTGCTGTATAGCAAATCGATTTCCATCAAACTCTGCCGGTCAAACATCTCCATGGCCTTGCCGCTGGCAACGAACACCGTATCGTCCAGATCAAAACCCAACATTTGTCCTTTGGCCTGCATCACGCCGATTACCCGAAACCGGTCGCTACCGATGCGAATCCGTTGCCCCAGAGGGTTGGTATTGCCGAATAATTCCGTGCGCATCTTACTGCCCAACACCGCGAACGCTCGCGGATTATCCAAACCATCGTCGGGTAAAAAGCGGCCGCTATCGACTTTTAATTGCCATACTTGCGGCAAGGCGGCGCCGACGCCAAACACATTGGCCCGGCGCTGTTTGTTGCCGGCCTCAATCCGGGCATTGCCCTGTACCATGGGCATGGCGGCCAACACGTGATCGAGATTTTCCAGACTGACCGCATCGGCCGTGGACAAAGGCCGCACCGTGCTGATGGTCGCACCGGACATGCCAAACGTGGTGGTTTTTCCGGGATAAACCGCGATCAGATGCGTGCCGAACTGGGTAAATTCCGCTAACACGAAACTATGAATGCCCCGGCCTATGGAGGTCAAAATCACCACAGCGGCGATGCCGATGATCAGGCCCAAGGCGGTCAACAACGAGCGCTGCCTATGGCTGCTAATGCTGCGTAACGCCAGCTTGGCTAAATCCAGCCAGATCATCTTAGCGCCTCGCCAAAGCGGCGACCGGGTCGAGTCGCGCAGCCTTGCGAGCCGGCAACACCCCAAAAACTAGCCCCGTCACTAAAGCGACGGCCAAGGCCGACACTCTGGCCCAAATCGGTAGAGCAACCGGAAAATTCGGATACAACCACTGCAAGATCAAAATACCGAACTGACCGAGTACGCTGCCGACCAGCGCGCCGGCCAGCGACAACAAGGCCGCTTCGCATAAAAACCAGCGTTGTAACTGGCCTTGCGTAGCACCCAAGGCTTTCAGCAAACCAATTTCGGCAGTACGTTGGCTGACGCTGACCAACATTACATTCATCACCAACACTCCGGCCACCGCCAGACTGACGGCGGCAATACCGGCCACGGTAAAAGTCAACGCGGTGAGGATTTTATCGAAGGTATTCACCACGCTGTCCTGGGTAATCACCGTCACATCGTCCTCGCCTTCGTGGCGTAACTTGATGATATTGCGGACCTCGTCGACGGCCTTATACATGGCCGCTTCAGAGTGGGCTTCAATTAAAATCCGAAACAAGGAATGGCTGTCGAACAAGGCTTGCGCGGAAGCCACCGGTACGATGACTAGTTCATCAAAGCCGGTGCCTATCGATTGACCTTCCTTGGCTAACACGCCAATCACTCGAAACCGCCGATCGTTGATGCGCAGCCATTGCCCTACCGCTTGTTGATGGGCAAACAGTTCCTCGCTGATTTTTTTGCCGATCACGCACACCGAGATTTCCTTATCCGCGTCGGCCTCCGGCAGAAACTGGCCTTGGGCCATGGTGAGATGCCGCACGCGCAGCAAGGCATGCGTGGAGCCCATGATATTGGTTTCCCGCTCCAGACCGCCAACCGATACCGGCGCGGAGCCGATACTGACCGGGGCAATCGCCGCGACTTGTTTGCTGCGGAATAAGGCAGCAGCATCATCCAAGGTCAAATCGCGCGGCGTTTCGCCGAATAGGGGTGGGTGGCCGCCAGTGGTTTCGGTGCGGCCGGGCAAGACGATAACCAGATGGGTACCCAACGATTCGAATTCGTGGACCACATAATTGCGGGCGCTGTCGCCCAATGCAGTCAACACGTTCACGGCAGCCACGCCTATGCTCATCGCCAGAATAATCAGTGCAGCGCGCAGGGGTTGAGTCTGGATGGCTTTGCCGGCCTGAAGAAGTAAGTCTTTACTAAGCATGGCGATTGGGTAATAAGCTCAGCCGGCAGTTTAGCCGGAACCGCCAACAAATACCCAGCTAAAACGCACGCACTCCATACACCTCGGGGTTAGAGCCTTGAACTTTGGTTTTCCAGAGGCTGAGCAGAGCCACTATAGAACCGGGACCGATCAATTTTCGAAGTAATTGATTATCAGCTTGCCACCGGACATCACCAAATCAGGGTATTCCAACAACTTAAGCTTTTGCGTCGGATCACCTTTTACCGCGATCAGATCGGCCGGCGCGCCGGGTAATAAGGAGCCAAGCAAGGGCATATTCAGGTATTGACCGGCTTTGGAAGTTGCGGTCCGCATCACATCCAACGGCGTCATGCCGGCCAGATGTTGTAAGTACAGTAATTCCTGGCCGTCTATGCCCCAGGGAATGTCGGGATGAGCGATTTCCGCGCCATACAAAAACTCCGCACCCAACTCGGCCAAGCGCCTGACATTGCTGCTCAGGCCCGGACATTTCGACAAAGTATCGATGGTGCCGACGATTCTGACCTGTTGCGCCGCGGCTCGCTGCAATTGCGCGTCCGGCAATCTGTCGCAGGGCGCGTGAGCCCATTCATCGACACCGGCATCCAAGGCCAATTGTGCACCTTTGGGCTCGGCAAGATGAGCCGCCACCCGACGACCAAGTAGATGGGCTTCATCGACAATGGCCGCCAACACCGCCGGCGCTAGCATCGGCCAACTACGGGGCTTATCGTGGGTTTTGCTGTGAGGAGCGTGGGAATGTGCATGCGTGTGTCCGCCAGACCAAGGCGCGCCCGCTTCGCCGCCGGGCTCCAGCGCCACTTTAATCACTACCGCGCCGCCTGCCACCAGTTTACGCACCGCTTGCCGCGCCTGCTGCTCATCGGCTACCGGCATGGCAATGTCAGTTTCGCCCAAGTTAGGGATCGGATAGCCTGCCGGCGCGGTGATAATCGGCCCGGACGTCATCAGTCTTAAGCTGCCGTCGCCGCCGTAAGGCTGATGCAGCGGCCCGCCGACATCGCGCACCGTGGTGATGCCATGGCGCAGCACGGTATCAGCCGGTACGTGTTGGTAGCTAAGATGCGCGTGCAATTCGATAAAGCCCGGCAATAAGGTGGCATCGCCTAGCTCAAGCCGAGGCGCATCGCTATCGTTAAATGCCTCCCGGCTGTCTATCCTGGCGACCTTGCCGTCGCTGATCAGCACCGCTGTATCGCTTCTGAGCGTATAGCCATCGAAAACCCGCGCTGCCGCGATGAGCAAATGTTGGTCTTGGGCGCAGGCGACGCTGCCCGGCAACGTCAACAGCAAAACCAAGAGTAATCGGTAGCAGTGCTTTAAACTAGATTGAGATTTCATGGCTATTTCAAAAAAGCAGCGCCGGCGAAAACCGGCGCTGTCGAGTGGATATGGATTAAATCGCCTAGAAGCTGGCGGCAATACCGATTTGCCCCCAAATACCCGGCATTTGATAACCAGGGCGATAGACATAGCGTTTGTCGAACAGGTTTTCCACGCTGACAAACACTTCGCCTTTTTTGCCTAACTCGGCAATCGGATAGGCCAGCCGGGTGTTTGCCACGGTAAAGGCTTCGACACGTTGGTTATTCACCTCGGCGACATTCCGGGCGCGGTTCAACGCCCAAGTTCTTGATTGATATTGCAGATCGAAGGAAAAACGTAACGGGCCAATCGGGCCGTTGATGCCGGCGGTCACCGCTTGTTCCGGGGTGTAGGGCAAATTCGGGATGCTGGGGTTGAGTAGCGTCAATCCGGCAAATAGACTCCAGTCGGCGATCAGGTCTTGTTTTACCGACGCTTCCAAGCCACGCATCCAGTACGAGCCGTAATTGATATAAGCACCCTGGGTTAAGTCGAATACGTAGCGATTCTTGACGTTATCGATGAAAAAGCTCAGATCGATTTGCGTACTTTTGAACGGCGAAGCTTTCAAACCCACTTCAGCATGATCGACGTTTTCCGGCGACAAGTTTTGCCAGCCGTCGGCTGAAAAATTCGGCAAAAAGCCGCCGGAAAATAGATTCAACGGCACGTTCGACAAGGCGCCTGAGTTAGCCGCCGCGTCAATACCGGGATAGTTGACGCCGTTTGAGACGTTGCCGAACACGGTTAAATCGTCGGAGACAAATGACAATCCGGCATGCGGCGAGGCTTTGGATTGGTAATGGCTATGGTCGTAAAAGCGCACTCCGACAGACGGGACCATCACCCACTCTTTGCTCAGCACCAAGTCGTGACTCAATGCCACGTAAGGGCTGGTAAGCCGGAAAGTTGGTGTCGCAAATTGATAAACTTGGTTACCGGTTTGAGCACCCAGGTTAGTCACTTTACCGTTCAGCCACTCGTTATCTATCCCAGCCGTTAAGGTGCCGCCCTGCCAGGGCGAAAACTGTTCTTTCCAGCGAAAGCCGTCCATGCTGTATTGGCTGAGCAGATTCGAGCGGTTGTCGGCAAAGCCGGTGAAGTACGTATTTTGACTCAACCAGTTACCGTCGCCGCCGTTATGGTAAAGCGTAAATTTGCCCTGCCAATCGCCGTGCGCGTGGCTGAGGCTGGCGGCGACCATACCCGCAACCGTATCGTACTCGCCGATAGGCGGCGTTACCCCGTATTGTCCGGGATCGCCGGCTCTGTTATCCGCGTAAAGAAAAGTCACATCCGAGCGCCATTGCGGATTTAGCTGATAGCCGGCTTTTCCCATCACATTGCGTAACTCGCCGTAGCCGTTTTGGCGGTGGCCGTCCGATTTGGCGTAGCCTTGCGCCAACGAGAAATCGAAATCGCCGTACTTGCCTTGCACATCGGCTTGTTCGGTAATCGTGCCGAAAAAGCCGCCAGACAATCGGCCGCTACCGTGCAAACCGTCCTCCGCCGCAGCCTTGGTTTGCAAATTGATCGAACCGAAATTGTTGCCGTTGATAGCCGGCTGCGGGCCCTTGTAAACCGTAATCGATTGCATGCCGTTGACGGGCAACAAATCCAGCAAAGGATGGTTCCAGGTAGCCATATACATAGGAATATCGTCGATATAGGTCTTGATCTCGCTACCAGGCCGGCCGGCACCCTGGCCACGAATCGCCACCGCACCGCCCTGGTCGCCGCCGAACGCACCGACGGGGTTGTAACGCGAGATCTGCACGCCCGGCGTTCTTTTCAGGACGGACGCCAAGTCCAAGGCATTTTGGTCGCGGATTTGTTCTTCAGTGACGATCGCAGATACGCCGGAGAACTCGTCCACATGATTTTCTTCGATAACAGGGTTGGCGACTACCTCGGTGGAGTCGAGCTGGTCAGTCTTTTCCTCTGCCAGGACGGCAGTACCGGCTTGCAGTAGCGCCAATGAAACCAGCAAGGATTTGGGTAAATTCAGTAAGGGCAGCACGGCGTATTTCATGATCATTCCAGTCAACATTCGGCAAAAATAAAACCCTATCCACCGAACATTTATCGCTGAATGTTCGAATATGGAAAGCGTTTATCACAATGCTGATTTTAACGAATCACTCGCAACCGCCTGAGTTACTTTCATATGCTAAAAGTAATATTTTTTATGCTATAAGTAGCAGCCGGTAATATCCGAATTTTCGACTACCTCATCCAAAAAAACTCAGCGGCCTATTTAGCAACTATTAATTAAGCCAAATAACATAGTTTAAATAAAAATTGCTTATTAGCACCAACACAGGGATTGCCATGACGAAGAAAACGGCGGGACGCTGGCGCATCAAAAACGACGAATTGCAATCCCGCCAGCAAGGCAATTGCCTGACTGAGTATCTGCCGGATGACATAGGCAAAGGCTACTCGACATTATTTCCGCTCGACCCAGACTTGAACTATATCGAAACCCATTATCAGCCCAGTCAGGATTTAGCTATTCTGACCCGAATGGATCAGCACAACCCTCGCCTGGTGGTGACTTTGGGCATGCAAGGGCAATCGCGATTCGTTGATGCGCAGGGCCAAGAAATTACTTTTAATGAAGGCTATACGTCGATCACCGCATTCAGCTCCAGTATTGGCGAGCGCCAATATCAAGCCAATAATCCAATGGCCCAAGTGCGGTTCTCGATGAGTAAATCTTGGTTGAGTCGATACTTCGGCGAAAATACCGCAACGCGATTTTTTAATAAGAACGGCATTAGTTTAATAAGTTATAAACCCATTTCAAATACGGCATTAATAGCCACGCGACAGCTATTAAATTGCGACCCGAATAATCCGGCAAGACATGTATTTATGCACGGCCAAGCCCTGTCGATATTAGCCGCGGAAATGACTCATCTATGGCAAGATAATCGGAAGACATCGCCGGTTTTTTCAAAAAAAGACCAAGCCATTGCCCAAGCCGCGCATAACATTCTGCTAAATGAATATAAAAACCCGCCATCGGTTGCCGAATTATCCAGACGTGTCGGCACCAATCAATTTAAATTAAAACAATTGTTTCATCACTTTTTTAATACGACGCCGTATGGCTTATTATTAGATATTCGCATGAAAACCGCCTATCAGTTATTAGAATCCAGCCGCTGTCAAATCGATGTTGCCGCCGCCTATGTCGGCTACAATCACGCCAGCAATTTCAGCACTGCTTTTAGCAAATATTTCGGAATATCCCCCCGCAGTATCGCCAAAAACAACACATCCAAACCTTAAGAGGTTAATATACCTGCGACGCTGACCATCCGTGCGTCGGTAGCCGGCGCAATGATGTGCATTTTGGACTCGCAAGCCGTCAGGCCGAACCGATACGGCCCTATCCTCAACCTATTCGCCCTTACCGACGCTCTTAAGCCAAGCCACCAGTGCCCGCCGACACTAATCAGCCGCAAACCATCCAAACTCCCACGCCTATCTTGCCGCTGCCTAACAGCCGCCTCGGTCTGAGTTATATGCTGGTCGCTTGTGTCTTGTTTTCGGTCATGAACGCCGGCGCATACGCCATCGGCCTATTCGATACCGGCTTGCCGCCCAGCATGATCAGCTTTATCCGCATCCTGGCCAATTTCTTGATCCTGACAATTCCGGCGCTGATCGGCGGCCGACTGCTCGGCCTGTTCGGTGACGCCCGCCCCTCGCTGTGGTTGCGCGGCTTGTTCGGCAGCACGGCCTTGATGCTGTCGTTTGCGGCCATCGTCCGCATCGGCCCCGGCGAGAGCGCATTTCTGACCGCCAGCAGCGGTGTGTTCGTCATGTTGTTAGGGCCACTGGTTTTGGGCCAAAAAAACTCGCTATTGGTTTGGCTGGCCATTATCGGCTCGTTCAGTGGGGTATCGCTGCTATTTGATTTCGAAAATAGCCACAACTTATTCGGACAAGCCATGGCCTTGCTGGCCGGCCTGTTGTCGGCGCTGGCCTATTTGATGGTGGCGCGTGCCGGGCGCAGCAATACCCCGCAAACGGTAATTTTCTATTTTTGCCTGGTGGGCTTGGCGTTACACGGCATTTATTTTGCGCAGTTTGGCTATCGCCTGCCGGGCTCGGCGGAAAGTTGGGGCTTATTGCTCTTGGTAGGCGTGTCGGGCAGCGGTGCCCAACATTATATGACTCGGGCTTATCAAGCCGCGCCAGCAGCCTTGGTGAGCTCCATAGGGTATTTGGCCCCGGTATTAAGCCTAGCCTGGAGCGTCTTGCTATTCGAACAAATTCCCGGCCAAACCGCCCTGATCGGCACTACGCTGATTTTGGTGTTTGGGGTGATGTTGCCGTTTCTGCGTTAAGCCAAACTGGCTAAACGCCTGTTCTTCAGATACCGGGTTGCTTGCAACGCCTGACCAAAGGTATGTCATTGCTGAATTGGCAGTCGCTTTCGAGACCAGATTTTAAGCGGCAACCTTGCAATAAGAAGGAACCCAACTGCGGGCGACCATGTAGTCCGGCAATTGATTAAAATCAAACGCTTCGCCGTGAGCGATCATTTGCTTGACATCGAATAATTCGCCCACTTCCGGAATGTCCTGATAAAACAGTATGTAAAACGGCTTAACCAGATAGCGGGCAATCTTAATGCCCAACGGCCCGATGAAATTACGGCGTTGCCCGACGTGCGCGACTTCGTCGATGGTGATTTCGTCCAGCAAGGCTTTCAGACGATCTCTAACTTCCGGCTCGTCGGCCAATAACTCGTCGAATAAGGGATACAAATGACAATAGAAGCTGACGCCCATTAACTCGGTGACGAAGGCCGGCGTATCCATCAATACCCCCGGCAACTTCGGAAATTGTTCGTAGATCATTTCCTTAAACGGGGTCAACGGTTCCCATATCACCCGCTCTAATCCGCAGGTTTTCAGCATTTCGTCGAACAAACGCCAATGGCAAAACTCTTCGGCCAGATGCACTCGGGAAATTTTGTCTTCCACGCTATGCGAATTAGCCATATCCGGCACCACATCCCAAGCGCCTTTGATACCTACCCACTCGTGGCGCGCGAATTTATAAATACCGCAGAGTAATAAGGTCAGCCTGTCCAAGGATTTTGGATCGTCCACCATCTTCACATAATTGCGATAAAACGCCTCCGGGTCTGCCAAAGGCTTGTGCAAGTGCACCGGATTATTTTGAAAATACGCCAATCGTTCGCGCTTTTTTGCCAAATCCCGGTCCGCTTCCAATAACTCACCGCCATGTTGTTGGGTAAACAGCCAATAATCAGCAAAATTTTCCTGCCGTTGCGCGTCGCTGGCTGGCGTAAAAATAGAACGATATTTGAGCTGAGTCACAAAAAATTTCCCAATCTGTGGCTAAAGACACAGATTCTAACGAATTAATGACTTGGAGGTGGATTTTAAAATTTTTCCGTCGTGATCGTTCGATTCCCGCTGCATTCCCAACCACATCAACGCATCGTCACGATTATTGAAAATCCGATAAACCCAATCGGCATCCCGCGGCATTGACAGCATAACTTGGGTGGTTAGCTGGCTGATATGGGTATACACCACAAATGCCGCCGCCTTAATACCAAGCAAAGTGCCCATAGCAGTTTGCGAGGCAAAGTCATAGTGATAGGCGTTTACTTTGTGCACCAGCAGCAGATAGGGCCTCTGCAAATGCGCCACGATCCAAGCATGATATTCGTCGACAAGCGCCAAGTTGAGTTCCACTCCCTCATCGACAATAAACTCCGCCAAGTCCTCATCCAGCTTGATGGCATTACAAAAACTTAATCTATATCGCTCCATCATCCCTCCTCAGCCTACTGGCGTGTCAACTCTGTTGACAGTATCGCACAACCAGGAAAACTCTAACGACAAAGTTATCGCCGCCAAGCTTTTTTAGCACCGTTCTAAATGAAAAATTAAACCGCGCCGTCCGCCAAACGGCCGTCCACAATGCGCAACTGCCGCTTGGCTCTACCGCCGATATTTTGATCGTGAGTGATGATGATTAACGTCACACCTTGCTGATTTAAATTCTCCAGCAGCTCGATGATGTCCCGACCGGATTGGCTGTCCAGATTGCCGGTCGGCTCGTCGGCCAGCAAAATACCGGGTTGCATGATCATCGCCCTGGCAATGGCAATACGCTGCAACTGGCCGCCGGACAATTGATTGGGCTTATGCTCGGCACGATCCAATAAATTCACCGAGGCCAATGCCTGTAACACCCGTTGCTTGCGCTGTTTGCTATCGATGCCCGCCAGGATCATCGGCATTTCGATGTTTTCTGAGGCGGTGAGCCTGGGAATCAAATGAAAAAACTGAAACACAAAGCCGATATTGTCGCGGCGAATCCGCGCCAGCTCGTCATCGCTTTGCCGGGTGACATCGGTGCCGTTTAATAAGTATTGGCCGGCCGAGGGCTGGTCAAGCAGCGCGACAATGTTTAACAGTGTCGATTTGCCTGATCCGGACGGCCCCATCACCGATACATATTCGCCGGGACCGATAGACAGGTCTATACCGTTCAAGGCCTGTACGGCCTGCTCGCCGACCTGAAATACCCGGCGAATGCCATTGAGCTGAATCATGGCTTGACGCGGACGGTTACGCCGGCCGCCACGCCTTCCTTGCCAACCGACGTCACTACTTGGTCGCCCGCTTTCAACCCGGACAGTACTTCCGTAAAACTCCAGTTGGATAAACCGGGCTGAAAGCTCTGTTCATGCAACGCATGATCTGCGCCTATCAACAACACCCGATGATTCTCCAGAATCGCCTCGGCCGGCAAACGCAGCGTGCGCTCTTTTTGACTGAGTAACACTTCAATGTCGGCGCTGTAACCCGGCAATAGCTCCGCCAGATCTTTAGGGTCACGTAAGGTCACTTCCACTTCCACCGTGCGCGCCTGTTTTTCCTTTTCCAACACGTAGGGCGCGACGCGGGTGACGATGCCGGAACAGCGTTTATCCGGAAACGCATCCAAGGACACGCAGGCGCTCATGCCGGTCTTGATGCTGGCAGCATCCACTTCATCGATAGGCGCGGAAACGGTCAAACAGCTGACATCCAGCAAGTCAATGGGCGGCAAGGTTGGAATCCCCGGCGGCGACGGTGTAACAAATTCACCCAATTCGGCATTCACTTCCGCCACCGTGCCGTCAAACGGCGCTTTCACCAAGGTACGCAGCACCGCCGCTTCCGCCACGCCCAATTGCGCCTCTGCCACCTCAATGGCTTGCAGCGCGGCCCGGCACGCCGCGCGCTGCGACTTGCCGCCCGTCACTGATTTATCGACTTGCTCCACAGATACCACGTTTTTGTGTTTTTGCAATTGCGTCATCCTGGCCGCTTCCCGCTCCGCGCCACCGGCCAATTGGCAAGCTTGTTCGGCGCTGGCTCGGCTGGCATTGATCTGGGCTTTTTGCAGTTCAACCTGAGCTTTTAAGTCCTGGTTCCAAACCTCCAATAACACCTGACCCTGCTTGACTTTGTCGCCCTCCTTAACCCGCAGCTGCGCCACTTGCCCGCCGGTTGCCGGCGCCAGATAGGCCCGCCGACACGCTTTGACCGTACCCACCCGGGTATTCGCTACCGTCGCCCGCACCTCGCCTTCCACCACAGTGTAAGCCTCCACTGCCACCGGCTGCGGGCGGCGGCTATAGAGAAATAGTGCGGTGACAGCTATAAGCAAGGCGGCAACAATCAGCGTTTTACTTTTCATGGCGCGAGAGGGCGGATGCGTTGTACAAATTGGGATTCCACTTTTCTGAGCTTTGCTTTGGCTGGCGATAACCGGGGCGAAGTCCTCGTTGCATTTTCTAGTTCGCCACGTGACCACCCTACATTTTGTGGGTAGTAATCGCCAGTTGGGCTTGCTGGTAATGCCGGTAACGCTGGCGGCCGGCCTGTTTACACACTTCGCTGTTGTCCAATATTTCCAGGATACGCTCGGTCGGGGCGGTGGTCGGCGGGTACAAACTGGATAGGTTGACGACGATTTTCTGCCAGCCCTCAGGAATGTTTTCGCCACCAATTAGGATGGTGCTGGTAAATGCCGGGGTTTCTCCGCGATAGGTTTGGTGCGGAATAAAACTGCCGGCCCGGAAGGTCCACAAGGCTTTATCGATTTGCTCGGCTTGCTCCGCCGAGTCGGTCAGCACATAGGGAAAATGGCCGCTGCGGTAGATTTTCTCGATCAGCTTGCAGGCGAAATCCTGGCGTTGTTGCTGGTCATGGGTCGCCAGCACGTAGAAACTGACTTCGGGGAGGGATGGCGAATGACTGGGGTCGGTCATGTCGTTTTAAGCCTGCGGAAAGTAGCAGGGGCTTTCGCGACACCGGATCACCGCGAAAGCCTCTGTTACGCTCGGCCTTAAGCCGAGGCGCGGTTTAGCAAATACTGGCTTACCAGCGGGACCGGCCGACCGGTTGCGCCTTTGTTGGCGCCGGTGCGCCAAGCGGTGCCGGCGATGTCGATATGCGCCCAGCGGTATTCTTCAGCAAATTTGGATAAAAACACCGCTGCCGTGATGCTGCCGCCGTCCGGGCCGCCGATGTTGGCCAGATCGGCGAAGTTGGATTTTAGTTGCTCCTGATATTCTTCCCAGATCGGCATGCGCCACACCAAGTCGCAGGCGGCATCGCCGGCGCTCAGCAAATCGTTGCAGAGTTTGTCGTCGTTGCCGAACAAGCCGCTCGGTACCCGGCCCAAGGCGACGATACAGGCGCCGGTCAAGGTCGCCATATCAATGACCACATCCGGGTTATATTTCTTTGCGTAGGTGAGCGTGTCGCACAAAATCAAGCGGCCTTCAGCGTCGGTGTTCAGGATTTCGATGGTTTTGCCGGACATGCTGGTCCAGATGTCGCCGGGTTTGTTGGCAGCACCATCCGGCAGGTTTTCCGAAGCCGGAATCAAGCCGACGATGTTTAATTTTAGATTCAACAATGTCGCCATGCGCACCAGACCTAACACGCTGGCGCCACCGCACATGTCGTATTTCATTTCGTCCATGCCCAGGCCGGGTTTCAAGGAAATGCCGCCGGCATCGAAAGTTAGACCTTTACCGATCAAGACAATGGGTTTGGCGTTGCTGTCGCCGCCTTGGTAATCCAGGCAAATCAATTTAGCAGGCTGGCGGCTACCGCGCGACACTGACAGAAATGAGCCCATGCCCAGGACTTCCATGTCGCTTTCTTCCAAAATCTCGCAGGTGAGTTTGTCGTGCTCGCCGGCCAGAGCCAGGGCTTGTCCGGCCAGGTGAGTAGGCGTACAGATATTGCCGGGCAGGTCGGCCAAGTGTTTAGCTAGTTCCATGCCTCTGGCGATGGCGATACCTTGTTGCAGACCCGATTCGGCCAAACCTTGTTGACTATCGTCGGCCACTACAGCCAGCTTTTGCAGCGGATTTTTGTCGTCGACTTTTTTGGTGGCGCTGTATTGGTACAGGCCATCGTTAAATACTTCCACCACTTGGCGGGCTTTCCATTGGCTATCCGCACCGTTGACGTCTATATCCAGCAGTGCGCAGCTGGCGGCGCTGACTTTGCTGTCCTTGACGATTTTAATCGCAGCCGCCAAGGCTTTACGGTATTGCTTGCGCGTGACCTTGCCGCGCTCGCCAAACCCGAGCAATACGATGCGAGCGATATTGCCGTCGGGCAGGTTATTGATCAGTAGGGTTTCGGCGTTTTTGCCCCTGATGTCGCCGCGGCCGATTAGCTTGGTCAACAAACCGCCTAATTGGCTGTCCAGTTGGGTTGCCGCAGGGCTGAGTTGTTGATTTTCGTAGATTCCGACCAGCAGACAGTCGCTTTGCAGTTTGTCTAAGGGTGAGCTTTCTATAGAATAGTCCATGAGAGTAGTCTGTAAGTATCTGGGATTGAGGGTTTGCGCCGGATGCAGCGGTCTGTGGTTCGATTATACCTTAGAAATTAGGAGTGAGTTGTTGAGCATTGAGCGAGGATTACCCAGCGCGGGCCGGCCTTTCCGGCTGTTGACAGTGCTGGATAAAATGATAATCAAGGAGCTGTTTCACACCGTCACCGCCGTGTTGGTCGTGTTGGTGGTGATCATCGTCAGCCGCAAATTTATCAAGGTATTGGCGCAGGCCATCGAAGGCAATATCGCCAACGATACGGTGATGACCTTATTGGGTTTGAAAATCGTCGTCGCCACGACCACCTTCCTGCCTGCCGCGCTGTTTATGGCGGTGTTGATGGTATTGGGCCGCATGTACCGCGAGCAGGAGATGGCGGCAATTTCCTCGGCCGGCGGCAGCGTGTTTACCATTTATCGGGCGATATTCATGCTGGTCATACCATTAAGTCTGGCGGGTATGGCGCTATCGATGCTGGCTTCGCCGTGGGCGGAGGCCAAAACCGAGCAGTTGATGCATCAGGATAAACAAAATGCCGATATTCGCGGCATCGCTGCCGGCCGCTTCAGCGAGTACAGCGACGGCGAGTTGATTTTTTACACCGAAAACGTCGATGACGAAGGCCGCATGCACAAGGTGTTCGTGCAAAACAAACAAGGCGACAAAGCCGGCGTGGTAAACGCCGAATACGGTTGGTTGAAAAATTTGCCCGGCGGCTTGTATCTGGTGTTGGAAAATGGCGAACGGATTCAAGGCGTACCGGGTAACAAGGACTTCACCATTGAGACATTTAAAGAATATGCCGTGCTGATCGAAAAAAAGGTCACCATTTTGAATTTGGGCCGCGAGGCTACTACTACCGAAAATTTATGGCTGTCTCCGGAACTGCGCGATGTCGCCGAGTTACAGGATCGTTTCAGCACGCCGTTAGGGGTTATTTTATTGGCTTTTCTGGCAGTGCCCTTAGCTAAGCTGTCGCCGCGCGGCGGTATATACGGCAGTATGCTGGTAGCTTTTGGGATTTATTTCGTTTACGGCAATTTGCAGCGGGTCAACCACAGTTGGGTAATCAGCGGGGCGCTGCCCTCCTGGCTGGGCTATTTCTGGGTAGACGCCTTGTTACTGGTCTTGGGTTTGTTAATGTTGATGCGTTTGTACGGCTGGCAATGGTTGTCGCAAAGTCTTAAGGAGAAGCTGTCATGATCAACGTATTGACCATTTACATCGTCAAAGAAGTCGTCAAGGGCTCCTTAATTGCGGTGATATTGTTATTGACGCTGTTCAATCTGTTCAGCTTCAGCGACGAGTTAAAAGATTTGGGGCAAGGCGGTTACGGCTTGAAACAGATTTTATGGTTTTTGACCTTAACCTCACCACGGGTATTTTACGAATTGGTACCGTCGGCGGCGTTGCTGGGTAGCTTGTTCGTCGTGGGCTCGATGGCGAATAACCGCGAGATTGTGGCGATGCGCGGCGCCGGTTTATCCATCGCCTGGATTATCAGAACCATTATGCTGGCAGGCTTGCTGTTGGTAAGTGTTGCCGTACTGGTGGGCGAGTTCGTCGCGCCGTCTTGTGAACGCGCCGCGCAAGTGCTGAAAACCACGGCGCTGCACGACGGCGTGGTAATGCGCTCGCAATACGGGATGTGGCTGAGAGAAGGCAACAGCTTTATCAACGTCCGCAAAATTCTCGACGATGGCTCGCTGGCCGATGTACGCATTTACGATGTCGACGATGCACATAAACTCGCCCGCATCACTCAGGCCGAACATGCGCAGTTTTTAGGCGACAAACAATGGCGCTTGGAAAGCGTCAAACAATCCGAAATCAATCGGCAGCAAATTTATGCCGGCACTCAAGCAGAACAAAACTGGAAATCCAGTATCGACTCGGATTTGTTGAAAGTGGCCGTCGTTAAATCCGACAACCTGTCACTTTACGATTTGTTCATGTACATCGACTTCCTGAAGCAGAACAATCAAAAGTCGCAAAGTTACGAGTTGGCATTTTGGAGCCGTTTAATCAACCCGTTTGTGACCTTTGTGATGTTGATGGTGTCGGCGCCGTTTGTGATTGGCATCGGTCGCGGCACCAGCACCGGCGCGCGGATCATGATGGGCATCGTGATCGGGATGACATTTAACATTTTCGACAAGATTGCCGGCCATGTCGGTTTGGTTTACGACATGAATCCGATGTTGATGGCGATATTGCCGAGTGCTTTGGTGTTTTTAGGCGCGCTGATCGCGGTTAAGCGGGTCAGCTAGGCGGCATAGTTGCCTCTCCACGGAACGGAAAACCCTTGCTTCCGTTCCGTGGAGCGTTATGACGGCGGTTATTTGCGCGTCATGAACAAATAAAGAAACTTACATTTCAAAATCGCATCTTTTTCGTCCATTTCCACCACCGCGCAATCTTCGTATTTTTCCCGGCCAGGTGTGACTTGCTTTTTTATCACGCCGTCGGCGACGCTATATTTGATTGGGATAGTCATTTCACCGATGCCGCTACGCGCATCTTCGCCGGTGGTTATCAACGTACCGTCTTTCTGAAATTCCCAAGTGACGTGCAAGGGCTTTTTTTCGCGATCAAGTGCGAGAGCTTCGTGTGTCACCTGCCATTTACCCAGCAGTTTGGAATTGTCTTGCAGCTTAATTTCGGCACTGGCTGTGGAGACGCCCAATGCTGCAAACAGGGATAAAAGTATTGTTATTGTTTTCATTGTATGCTCCCGGGTGAGAGATTAATCGAGCGGCGAATATAGCATATCCGCTTTTGCCGTCAGCGCTTTTCTTCCTGAAAAACCAGCCGGGTTTTTGATAGATAATCGTGCCAGCATTGTCCGTTTTTATCGAACAGGCACCAGACAAATCCCAGCCCCAAGCAAGCCCAGGATAATAAGCCGCCAAGGAAGCGGATGCCGGCTTGCCGCCAATCGGGAGGCCGGCCATCCAAGGCGCTGACTTTAACTTTCCAGGCGCGCAAACCCAGGGTCTGGCCGCCGTGGGTCCAAAACCAGCCGTAAAAAACAAAGCTGATGCCGAGCAGATAAAGTGGATAAAAAAACTGATCGCTAGCGAATGCCTGGCCGGCGTTAAAAGGCAGAGCGATGGCCGTGGCGAAAAACCATATCGCCAGCAGTAAGAAAGCATCGTAACCAGCAGCGGCCAGCCGACGCAAAAAACCCGGCGCGGAGGGTAAATCCACGCCGGGCTTTGGGGTGTTTGCTTTAGCAGATTGTCGCAATTATTTGTCGAAAATCGCCAGTTTTTGCCCCATGTACATGCTCATGGCCACCAGCGCGCCCATCATGACAATTGAAAATAAAAAGGGCGGTCTATGGAAAACCAATAATGCGAAATCGGCGACGAATAGACTAGTAAATACAGGCTGGTCTACAAAACCCAGTAAAATTTTTTTAAACATACGCTCCACTCTCCGATATAAATTCCCCGTCACCGGCCTAAGGGCGACAAGTACAGCCAATTTTTATGTTATTACACCAAAAATATTCGGCGAATGGCGAAATTCTACATTTAACCCAAGGGAATGTAAAAGAATGTGCTGGATTGAGCTTAAATCTGGCGAGGTGTTATGATAAGACCGCTAGGACGTTCGCGCCCGAAGCCTCGAAAAAGCTCGCACACGTCATTCTAAATTAAGGGATAAAGTCATTTTTAGTTTCTTCAAAAAAATCTTTTCACCGGTTGAGCAAATTGCCGAACCGGTTAATGAATCGGCGGGGTCGAGTGCCGTGAAGATTTATCCGCGTTCAGAGCATTGCATTTCTCGTGCACAAATCAGCGAAAACGCCCTGAAAGTTCTGCAGCGCTTGAAAAAAGCCAATTACGAGGCCTATTTGGTGGGCGGCTGCGTCAGGGATTTGCTGCTGGGGCGGGAGCCTAAGGATTTCGACGTGGCCACTAACGCCAGCCCGGAGCAAATCAAGCAAGTATTTCGTAATTGCCGAATTATTGGCCGGCGCTTTCGACTGGCGCATGTGTTTTTCGGCCGCGAAATTATCGAGGTGGCGACGTTTCGCGGTTCCGAATCCGAAGAATCTGACCAGCAAGTCGTTCATGAAGACGGCCGGTTATTGCGCGACAACGTGTTCGGCACGCTGGAACAGGATGTCTGGCGCCGAGATTTCACCGTCAACGCACTGTATTACAATATCCGCGATTTTTCCGTGGTGGATTATACCGGCGGCATGCAGGATCACGCAGCGGCTGTCATGCGTCTCATCGGCGACCCGGAAGTACGCTATAGAGAAGACCCGGTGCGGATGCTGCGCGCCATCCGTTTTGCCGTAAAGCTGGGTTTTACGTTGCATCCGGATACCGAAAAGCCGATTTACGCCCAAGCCGATTTATTGAAGAGCATCCCCTCGGCGCGTCTTTACGATGAAGTCATTAAATTGTTTTTGTCCGGTTACGGTCTGCAATCCTTCGAGATGCTCAGGCATTACGGTTTGTTTGCGATTTTGTTTCCGGAAACCGACCGCTGCCTCGCCAGCGAAGATCACGATTTTCCGCGCTTGTTCTTGATCCGAGCCTTGGAAAACTCCGACACCCGCTTCAACGACGGCAAAACACTGACGCCTTATTTTTTATTAGCTGCCTTGTTGTGGGAGCCGCTGCAATTGGCCGCGCAAAGACGCATCGCCCACGGCGAAAACGAAACGCTAGCCTATCAGAACGCCGCCAACGAAGTGCTGACCAGACAAATCAAGGTCACTGCGCTACCGCGCCACATCACCCAATCGATGCGCGAAGTTTGGTTCTTGCAAAACAAATTCTCCAGAACGGTTGGGCCAAGGCCTTATCGTTTGCTGGAGCAGCCTAAATTCAGAGCAGCGTACGACTTTTTGCGGCTACGCGCGGAAACCGGCGGCGCCGATCCGGAACTGGTCGAATGGTGGACACGTTTTCAGGAAGCCGACGATGCGGAGCGGGAAAGAATGACCGCGCCGCCAAAATCCGGCGGCGGTAAACCCCGTAACCGGAAAACCGGTCGTTACCGTTCTCGAGGCAAACCCGCCCCCGTCGGCAATGACGCTAGCTAAGTCAGCTGTCGAGGCCTATATAGGCTTGGGCAGCAATCTCGAAGACTCTGTCGATCATGTCAATCGGGCCAGACAGGAAATCGCGGCCTTGCCAGGTGTGGTCGAAATTGCCTTCTCGCCCTTGTACCGCAGCTTGCCGGTTGGGCCGCAAGATCAGCCCGATTACGTGAATGCGGTGCTGCGAATTTCGACCGAGCTGGGACCTTTGGTTTTGCTCAGACAATTACAGCAAATCGAAAACCGGCATGGCCGGCTGCGCAACGTGCGTTGGGGAGCCAGAACCCTGGATTTGGATGTATTGCTTTACGCACAACAGCGCATTAACGAACCGGACCTGGTTGTGCCGCATCCCGAGCTGGCTAAGCGCGCCTTTGTTTTGTACCCATTGACCGATGTGACTAGCAGTGATTTGAAGATTCCGGGCCTGGATTCATTGTCGCAACTCTTGGCGGCTTGTCCGCCCGACGGCTTGCGGAAAATAACAGTATGAACTTATATGCCGATGCCTTAAAGGCGCTGACGATCAGTGATCTGGCGGCAATGAAACGAGCCGGCGAGAAAATCAGTTGCCTGACTGCTTACGATGCCAGCTTCGGCGCGCTGTTGGACAGAGCGGGTATCGACGTACTGCTGATCGGCGATTCGTTGGGCATGGTGATTCAAGGACACGGCAGCACCTTGCCGGTCACACTGAACGATATGGTGTATCACAGCCGTAGCGTGGCAATGGCCAGAAAGCGCGCTTTTGTGGTTACCGACTTGCCGTTTGCCAGTTATGCCACGCCGGAGCAGGCCTTACCGAATGCGGCAAGCTTGATGCAGGCAGGCGGCGCGCAAATGGTTAAACTGGAAGGCGCCAAGCTCGACGTCATTCGCTTTCTGGTGGATCAAGGCATTCCGGTCTGCGGCCATCTAGGTCTGTTACCGCAATCCGTAAATCGCTTAGGCGGTTATAAAGTGCAGGGTCGTGAAGAACAGCAAGCCAAACAAATTTTGGCGGATGCGGAAAAAATCGAACAAGCCGGCGCAAGCCTTTTAGTGCTGGAATGCGTGCCGGCGCGACTGGCCGCCGAAATAAGTCAGCGCCTAAGTATTCCGACCATAGGCATCGGCGCTGGTGTTGATTGCGATGGCCAGGTGTTGGTGCTGTACGATATGTTGAATATCAGCACCGGCAAACGACCACGCTTTTCTAAAGACTTTATGGCCGACGCCTCCAGCATAGAAGAGGCGGTGCGCCGCTATCACCAAGCGGTTAAATCCGCGCAATTTCCAGCGTCCGAACACAGTTATTAAGCGTATGCAATTAGTCACCAGCGTCGCCGCGTTGCGAGAAGTCATCCGCCAATGGCGGCAAGCCGGCCATAGCGTCGGTTTCGTGCCGACCATGGGCAATCTGCATGCCGGGCATATCAAACTGGTTAGCACGGCCAAGCAACAGGCCGATAAAGTGGTGGTCAGTATTTTTGTCAATCCCACGCAGTTTGGGCCGAACGAAGATTTTGCCAGTTACCCGCGCACCGAGCAGCAGGATCAGGAAAAGTTGATAGCAAACGGCGCCGATTTACTGTTCTTGCCGGCGGTGACGGAAATGTATCCGCAAGCCACGCAAACCGGCATTTCAGTCAGCGGCTTGTCGGCCCTGCATTGCGGTGCCAGCCGGCCCGGACACTTTGACGGCGTAGCCTTGGTTGTTTGCAAGCTGTTGAACATGGTCCAGCCCGACCTGTTGTTGTTGGGCGAGAAGGATTTTCAACAATTGACGCTGATTCGGCAAATGGTCGCCGATTTGAATATACCCGTTGCAGTCCAAGGCGTGGCAACGGTTAGGGAGGACGATGGCTTGGCGATGAGTTCCCGCAACGGCTATCTGAACGACCAACAAAGACAGCACGCGCCCAAGCTCTATCAAGCCTTGATCGCTGCACGCGACGAGATTTTAGCAGGGCATGTCGATTATCTAGCTGTGGCGGAACGGCAGCGCCAAAATCTGCAGCAAGCCGGTTTTGCCGTCGACTATTTCAGCATTTGCCGTAGCAAGGATTTATTGCCCGCCAGCACCAGCGACGCTAATCTGCTGATTTTGGCTGCTGCCAAGCTGGGCACTACACGCCTGATCGATAACCTGTATTTTTCTAAAATAAACAACTGACTGCATTGGTTTTTACCTTTGAAAGCTAATGCTTAAATTTGATAGCAGAGTCAATTTCAGGCATAATCGCCGGCCCTAGTATTCGACCTTGTTTACCATGAACATAAACATGCTTAAAGCTAAGTTACACCGTGCGCGGGTAACGCATTCCGAGCTGGATTACGAAGGATCGTGTGCTATAGACGGTAAAATTCTGGATTTTTCCGGCATCAGGGAGTACGAGCAAATCCATATTTACAATATTAACAATGGTCAACGCTTTACCACCTATGCGATTCGCGCCGAAGAAGATTCCGGCGTATTTTCGATTAACGGTGCAGCTGCAAGGTTGGCGTGCCCTGGCGATTTGATTATCGTTTGTGCGTTCGCCAGCTTAGATGAGAAGGAACTGACGAACTACAAGCCGACTTTGGTGTATTTCGACGGCAACAATCGTATTAGCCATTCCAGTCATTCCATTCCTGTTCAGGCCGCCTGATTTAAACATCCGCCGGCGAACGCAATCGCCGGTGGATGTTTGCATTTTTTAAGCTTCAGATACATCTATCTCACTGACCTTCTCGGTCAGGGTGATGCTTTGTTCGATTGCCACCAATACTTTTTGCATGCCGATGCGTTTGTTGGCGTTGATTAAGATTGGCGATTTGATCGAGCCTTTAATGGTCGGCTTGCCATTATCCTGCTCGTTGTCTTTGTGCAGCAGAATTAATATCACCAGTTCGTCGCCCGGCTCTAGTTGCAGCAGCGCTTCTTCGGGGTCGGTTACCGTAAAATTATAATTGATGTTGAAGTGCGACGGATGAGCCGCGGAAAAAGTCAGCTCCGCGTTATCGACCGATTGCAGCCAATAGACAATCTCGCTGCCTTCCTGATGAAATAATTTAAAGCGGGTCTGATCTTCAAAACCGGGTAGGCCGCGCGGAAAATTGATGATAGTGTCCGGATTGATGTCTTGGTTGCCTAACAATTTCGATTGAATTTCCATGATCCCGCCCGTATTCGTTGAAGTCTAAGTTAACAGCATTAATCAATGCACCAATGTATAGCACGGAAAGGGGTATTTGCAATGCGGATTGTCGGTAACCGACCAGGTATTCTTGCTTTATCGCGGCCGACTCCCTACAATTGCTCGCTTCTTTCAGGTGTTTGCGCCGTTTTCTCGGCCAAGCTTAAACAGGAAGTCGGTGCGGCGGTTTTAACCGCCCATGCCGGCGCTGCCCCCGCAACGGTAGATAAGTAAAGAGCTGCGTTTTTTGCCACTGTGCGCTTTGCATGGGAAGGTCGCAGATCAGGCGTCAAGCCACTTATAAGCCCGGAGACTGGCCCGGAAGATCATTCGAGACAGCGGAGGGCTGTTGACGGAATGGTCTGAGTCCATGCCTAGCCTGCCTCCGTCTTTTTCGTTTTCCGTTTTTCCTCTGTCCTTTTTCACCCGGATGCGCGGCGGGCGCAGAGGACAATATGCAAACAATTCTATACAGATCTTTATTGCTGGCGAGTACGCCTTTTACAGTGTGGGCGGCAACCGGCGATGAGGCTATCAACCTTGCCGAAACAGTCGTGACGGCTACCCGAACCGAGACTAGACAGAACGAATTAGCCACGGCGATGACGGTTTATAATCGCCAGGACATCGAGAAACTTCAGGTTAGAACCCTTCCTGAGTTACTAAAAGGCACGCCGGGCGTTGATATGGTGCAAAGCGGTGGTTACGGCAAGGACACCAATGTCTATCTGCGCGGCACTAACTCCGATCATGTACTGGTTTTAATCGACGGCATCAAGGCCGGCTCGGTGACCACCGGCACCAGCGCATTTCAGTTTATTCCTATCGATCAAATCGAACGTGTGGAAATCACTCGAGGCCCGCAGTCCAGCCTGTATGGCTCGGAAGCGATCGGCGGGGTGATTCAGATATTTACTCGCAAGGGCGGCACCAGTGAACGGCCGAACATTGCGCTGGAAGCCGGCGGCGGCTCATACGACACCTATAACGGCTCGGCGGCCGTCAACGGTAAATGGGGCAAGGCTTGGTATAGCTTGAGCGCCGCTCAACTCGGTAGCCAGGGCATCAATGCGCTGAGCGGTGTCAGCGTCGCGAGCGGCTATAATCCGGACCGCGACGGCTATAACAACACCAGTCTGAATGCCAAAGCCGGTTACCGCTTCGACAACGGCGCGGAACTGGAAGCATTTTTCCTGCGAGCCGAAGGCGAAACCGAGATCGACAATTCCATCAGTAGCACCACTGAGTTTGTCAATCAGACGCTGGGAGCCACAGCCAGCGCAAATTTCAGCGATAGGTGGAAATCCACTTTGCGGGTGGGACAAAGCATGGACGATGCCGATCAGTTTCGGCATAACGGTCGGTTTACCAGTCGTTTCAACACCACACGCTGGAACGCCAGTTGGCTGAACGAACTGGCCTTGCATAAGGATCACCAATTGACAGTGGGTGCCGATTACCGCTTCGACGAAGTCGACAGCACCACACGCTATGTCGAAACCTCGCGTTACGATGTCGGAGTGTTCGCTGATTTGCACAGCCGGATTTTCGACAAGCATTTTTTGAACGCTTCCTTGCGGTGGGACGAAAACCAGGCTTTCGGCGATAGTGTCACCGGCAATTTCGGCTGGCGGTTTAATTGGGATTACGGTCTCAGCGCTTTTGCCAGTTTCGGCAATGCGTTTAAGGCGCCGACCTTTAACCAGTTATACTTCCCAGGCTTCGGCAACCCCGGCTTGCGCCCGGAAAAGTCCACCAGCTTCGAAGCCGGTTTTGCCGGCCATCACGATTGGGCCAACTGGGAACTGCGCGCTTATCACACCAATATCGAGGATTTGATTGTATTTAGCGGCACGCCGTCCACCGCCAGAAATATCGGCAAGGCGCAGATAGATGGCATAGAAGCCGAAGTGTCCACGCAAATTCTCGGCTGGAACAACAAACTAAGCATGAACCTGATGACACCGAAGGACAGGCAGACCAATTTGCGCCTGCCGCGTCGAGTGACGGAAAGCTTGTCCTATGATGTCTCGCGCTCGTTCGGTGACATTGATATTGGTGCCTCCGTGCTGGCTCAGGGCGAACGATTCGACGACGCCGCGAACCGGGTCCGTCTGGGCAGCTTTATGACCGCCGATCTGCGTACCGCTTATCGCATCGACAAAAATTGGATGTTAAGCGCCAAACTGAATAATATGTTCGACAAACGCTATCAAACGGTTAACACCTATAACAGCTTCGGCAGAAATTTCTATTTTTCGATCCATTACAATTACTAAACCTTTTTTGGAGAACCCTATGAGTTTGAATCAAACCTTGGCTGTTAAACCCGGCGCGGTCGCGTTGATGGCGTTGATGGCGGCCACCCGTTTTCACCATTTCGGCACCCCGTTCGCATTGCCGGACGCTTCGCTGGCGGTGTTTTTTTTCGCCGGCTTATGGCTTGGTGGACGCTATTTGTTCGCCTTATTGCTGGCGGAAGCGGTGCTGATTGATTACTTGGCGATCACCAAACTCGGTGTCAGCGATTTTTGCGTCTCCAAAGCCTATGTATTTCTGATCGGCTCTTACGGCGCGATGTGGTTGGGTGGCAAATGGTGCCGACAATTCACTGGGTTGTCGATAGCCACCGCCGCGCAACGCCTGATGGCTCTAGTAGCGGCTACATCCATCGCGTTTCTGTTTTCCAACGGCAGCTTTTACTGGCTATCCGGACGCTATCCCAACGGCTCATTCACACAATATATTGAGCGCGTTGCCATGTATTATCCGCCTTATCTGACGTCTACCTTGATCTATGGCGTGGTCATTTTTGGCTTGGTAACTGTCGTAAAATCCTTACTGGCTGCCAAAGCCACTCGCGAAGCCCTCTAACAGCATTCCAGAATCCAGCGCGGCGATTTTCATCGCCGCGCTGATCAGGACTATGTCGGCAAGCATGCCCTTCCGCTCTTCCAGTTTTGCAACACCTGTTTATCCAACGTAAATCATGATTCTCACCCTCAGCATTTTGTTGGCTGTAACCATCGATTTTTGGCTGGGCGAGCCGCGCAATACTTATCACCCGCTAGTGATGTTCGGCAAATGGGCTAGCGCTATAGAAATGCGGCTGTTAAACAACGAGCAATCGGTTTTTCGTCAACGAGTCAGCGGCTTTTTGGCGGTGGCAATAGTCTTAATTCCCTGTCTGCTATGGTCGCGGCTTGTACCGAGTTGGCCACCGCTGCAAACTACAATCGATGTACTGGTTTTGTATTTTTGCATCGCCGCCCGTAGCTTGCAGCAACATGCGCTGGCCGTTCATTCCGCCTTGGCGGATAGCGATTTACCGTTAGCGCGGCAACAGGTGGGTAAAATCGTCAGCCGTCAGACCGAAGCGATGACCGAGGCCGACGTACGCCGTGCAACTATCGAATCGGTGCTGGAAAACGGTGCCGACGCGGTGTTTGCGCCCTTGTTCTGGTTCGTCGTATTGGGGCCGTTCGGCGCCTTGCTCTACCGCTTCAGCAATACCCTGGACGCCATGTGGGGCTATAAAAATCAACGCTATTTATATTTCGGCTGGGCCGCCGCGCGCTTCGACGACCTGCTGAATTGGTTGCCGGCACGCTTGACGGCCTTTAGCTATGCCCTGCTCGGCAACACCACACAGGCTATCAAGTCCTGGCGGACGCAAGCCCATCTACTGGACAGCCCTAACGCCGGACCGGTGATGACAGCTGGCGGCGGCGCTCTGCAGCTGCAGCTGGGCGGGCCGGCTTGTTATCACGGCCAACTAAAACAAAAACCCTGGTTCGGCGGCCCACAACTACCGGAAAACGGCGATATTGAACGCGCCAGCGCATTGATGTACCGGACGCTGCTGTTATGGCTGGTCGTGATCGGCGCGGGAGACTTCCTTGCTTGAACATGGCGGCCTCTTACGGCAAGCCGCAAGCCAATATGCCATTCCTTTGGCCGACTGGCTGGATTTGTCCACCGGCATCAATCCTAACGGCTGGCCGGTGCCTGCCATTCCAGCCGCATGCTGGCAACGCTTGCCGGAAGACGATGACGAGTTATTAGTGGTGGCACGCGCTTACTATCAGAACGACTCCTTGTTGGCGGTAGCCGGCTCGCAAGCGGCGATTCAATCATTACCTTTGTTACGACCAAAATCACGAGTCGGCTTGCTGCATCCTGCCTATGCCGAGCATGCCGGCAGTTGGCAAAAAGCGGAGCATCAAGTTGTCAGAGTCGAAGCGGAGGCAATAGACGAACGGCTTGACGAGTTAGATGTGTTGATTTTGGTCAATCCCAATAATCCCACTGGCCGGCTATGGAACCGGCAACAGCTATTGACTTGGCACGAAAGTCTTAGCCGGCGTGGCGGCTGGCTACTAGTCGACGAAGCGTTTATCGATAGTTTGCCCGCCGAATACAGTCTGGCACCACTACCTGTGCGGCCGGGCTTGATAATATTACGGTCTGTCGGTAAGTTTTTTGGTTTGGCCGGCATCCGTTGCGGCTTCGTGATTACCCAATCGGACTTATTGGCGAGACTTGCTGAGCGGCTTGGGCCCTGGGCTATCAGCCATCCAGGCCGTTATGTCGCGGCACTGGCCTTGGCTGATCGAAGCTGGCAATCCGCCGCTGCTGCATCGTTAGCGAAGCAGGGGCAACGACTACAGCAGCTATTGACCGACAGCGGTTGGTCACCCAGCGGTGGATGCGATTTATTTCAATGGGTGAAGTGCGAGCAGGCAGCTAAGCTGCACGATTTATTGGCTGGGCAGGGTATTCTGACCCGCTTGTTTCAGGAGCCGGCCAGTGTGCGTTTCGGCCTACCGAAGGACGAGTCAGCCTGGCAACGCTTGGCACAGGCGCTGACTCATCCTGATATCAGGCGTTTAAGCTTGTTTGCGCATCCGATAACCTAATCCGGCGATAACGCTTGCAAATAACCACGCCGCGCCGGGTAGCGGCACAGGGGTAAACACGTGAGTGTCGACAATGTCACTGGCGGTAATGACACCAGCGCCACGAAAATCTTCGCTGTCGCCTAATTTTCGGTTAACTTCAAAAACCAAAAACTTCAAATTATCGGCAAATGCTAAGCCAAACAGGCTGGGCAGTTTAGTCGGATCAAGGTCTACCCCACCCAGTAATAGCTGATCAAAAAAACCTGTCACCGAAAATTCCGCACCGGATACCAACATTCCACTGTCATCGTATTGGTTGCTAGCCGATTCCATATGAAGGGTCAGGATGTCATAAGTGCCCGGCATTACTTGGGTACTGGTAAACCCCTGACTGTTTATCTGAGCTTCGCTGACGGTGGCGTTGTCGACGATATTTAGCACAGCGTGGTCGTTATCGATCGCCAACGCTTGTCCATTAGCTAATATGGAAAGCGGAGCGCTTAGCGAGTAGCCCAAACGTAAACTGGCGGATTCGCTGCCTGACGCCGGAAAAACGTCGCTGGAGCTCGGTGACAAAGCATCGACCGTTACTTGTCCTGAAAAATTGCCGGTGCTGAAATTGACGAAATCGCCTGAAAAAGTAAATTCAAGAGCCGCAGTCGCGTTAGCCGAATAAAAAAACGTCGCTAATAGGGCAGATAGTATTTTCATGGTTTGTCCTTAAAGTAAATTTAGTGATGCGACTTCTTATCCTTAGCAGCAAGACTAAGTGGAGGCGCAGGGGATACCAATATTTTTGTGAGCGAGTTCAATCTCTGGACCGATTATCGCGGCAGCCGGTCGATACCGTCAACCCTTGATTTTCCTGGGCAAGCTTTAGCTTGCTGCAAACCCGGTGCCGAATTGGGCCGCTGAGAGTTGGGCTAACTAAAAAAGCTTGTCCAAAATCGACATCACGATTTCCACGGCAATCAGCCAGATAATAATCCACTCCAAGGCCGAGGAATGCTGGTGTTTTTGTTCATCTGCCAGCATTTCCAGCAGCTCGTGTATCGTCTCAAGCTTTTTTGACAATACGTCGGTGCGTTGCTGAATTTCCAGATAATTGGCCGCCATTGAATAAATATGCTGGTATTCGGGATGTTCCCAAAAAAATTCCGGGGTATCCAGCAAGTCGTAATTGAGGATGATGTCGCTCTTGGTGAGAAACAACTGGCCGCGGATCATCGCCATGGTTTTGCGATTGAGCTTGATTTTGCCTTCCCGCGCCAGCGACTGCGGCAAATGGCTGGTGGCGCGGATCGTGTCGATGGCGTGGCCTTCGAACGCCGCTAATTTGATCGATTGCGCCATCGCGTGCGACAGTGCCAACAGCACTTTGAAGTCGGCAGATTGCAATTCGATATGATCGTGCTGAATCCGGTCCTGCTCGCAACCTATTTCATAGCTGAAGTTATCTTCCTGCGGTTCAGCATCGGGTTTGATTGCATAATCCAGCAATAAGTCCTGCAAGGCCCGGCGGTCGTCGAGATTCAGGTTCCAGCACACCATCACGCCGTAGGCAAACACCATCGCGCAGCCGGTTTTGTAATCGACCACCAGAGCGTTTCTGAACAGTTGCGCGCGGGTGGTATCCAGTAGTTTTTCCCGCAATTGCGCGAATTCGAACGATTGCGCCAGGCACACCGTCAAGCAGCGTTTAATGGGTCTGTCGTCTGTCATGTCCGTATTTTCTCAGGTCGGTTTCGGCATTAGTTTGTAACACCGACAGGCAAAACGGTTAAAATAGCCAATTAATTCCTCTACTGAAAGCGTATTGCTGAGTGTCATGCCAATTAACTATAACACCGATGATTTAAGAATTTGTGAAACCAAGGATGTGGTGGCGCCGATTCAGGTTCACGAAGAAATCCCGATGACCGAGCAAGCCGCAGCCACCATTCTGCATGCCAGGGAAGCGATTCACAACATTCTGACCGGTGCCGACGACAGATTGCTGGTGATTATCGGTCCTTGCTCCATCCACGATCCGGCAGCGGCAGTGGAATATGCAGGGCGCTTGAAACTGATCATGGACGAGTTGAAAGACGACCTGGTGATCGTGATGCGGGTTTACTTCGAAAAGCCGCGGACCACGGTAGGTTGGAAAGGCTTGATCAACGACCCGGACCTCAATTCCAGCTTCAACATCAACAAGGGCCTGCGGATGGCCCGCCAGGTATTGTTGGATGTTAACAATCTCGGCGTGCCGGCCGCCACCGAGTATCTGGACTTGATCACGCCGCAATACGTCTCCGACTTGATTTCCTGGGGCGCCATCGGTGCCAGAACCACCGAAAGCCAGGTGCATCGCGAGTTGGCATCCGGCTTGTCTTGTCCGGTCGGCTTCAAAAACGCCACCGACGGCGGCATTCAAATCGCCATTGATGCGATTAATGCCGCGATGAGTCCGCATCACTTCCTGTCGCTCACCAAAGAAGGCCGCTCGGCGATTTTCTCGACGCGCGGCAACGAAGATGCCCACATCATTCTGCGCGGCGGCAACAGCCGGCCGAACTATGACGAAGTCAGCGTCGATCAAGTCGCCGAAGGTCTGGAGAAAGCCGGTTTACGCCCAAACATCATGATTGATTTCAGTCACGCCAACAGCCTGAAAAAATACCAGCGGCAAATGCTGGTGTCCGAAGACGTGGCCAGCCAAATTCGCGGCGGCGACAACCGCATCATCGGCGCAATGGTGGAAAGCCACCTAGTAGGCGGCCGTCAGGATGTCGAAGACGGTAAACCGCTGACTTACGGCCAAAGCATCACCGACGCCTGTCTGGGTTGGGACGATAGCGCAGAATTGTTACATCATCTGGCCGGCGCCGTGGAACGCCGCCGTGCCGCCAAAACACACAAGGTTTAACGCATGAAAATACAGGTCAATGGCGATCATCGCGAGTATGGCGAAAACGCCACCGTTGCCGACGTAATTGCCGATTTGGGCTTGACCGGCAAACGCATCGCCGTGGAATTGAACAAAGAAATCCTGCCGTTTACCCAACACGCCAGCCAACGCCTGCAAGCTGACGATAGATTGGAAATCGTACAGGCTATCGGCGGCGGCGAAGACGATTATTTCACGCTGGCCGGCAAACAATACCGCTCGCGTTTGTTGGTCGGTAGCGGCAAGTACAAGGATCTGGAAGAAACCCGCCTGGCCACCGAAGCCAGCGGCGCCGAGATTATCACTGTCGCGATTCGCCGCACCAATATCGGCCAGAATCCCGGTGAACCGAGCTTGCTGGACGTGATCTCCCCGGACAAATACACGATTTTGCCCAACACCGCCGGCTGTTATACTGCCGAAGATGCGGTGCGCACCTGTCGTTTGGCGCGCGAGTTATTGGGTGGTCATAAATTGGTCAAATTAGAAGTATTGGCCGATCAACTGACCTTGTTTCCCGATGTGGCCCAAACCTACATAGCCGCCGAATTGCTGGTCAAAGAGGGGTTTGACGTGATGGTCTACACCAATGACGACCCGATTGCCGCCAAGCGCCTGGAAGAAATTGGCTGCGTGGCGGTAATGCCTTTGGCAGCGCCGATCGGTTCCGGCTTGGGTATCCGCAACCCCTACAACATTTTGACCATCGTCGAAAACGCCAAAGTGCCGATTCTGGTCGATGCCGGCGTCGGCACCGCCTCCGATGCAGCCATCGCCATGGAACTGGGCTGCGACGGCGTGCTGATGAACACCGCGATAGCCGCTGCGAAAAATCCTGTATTGATGGCTTCGGCGATGAAAAAAGGCATCGAAGCCGGCCGCGAAGCCTTCCTGGCTGGACGGATGCCCCGCAAACGCTTTGCCTCGGCTTCTTCGCCGATTGATGGGTTGTTTCTGTAATGGGGACTCTGCGGAACTATCAGAGCGGTTGGTAATAAAACTTCTGATTTTAACGATTGCTCTTGCGGTCTATTTTTTATTTAAAACTATTGTCCCAAATTTGGATTTCGAGAGTTTGCACAAGAAAGTAATACTGATAGTTGCAGTAACTTCAATTGGATTTTTTATCTTTGTAACTTTTAAATACGGAATGTAGGTTAGCCCTTTAGGGCGTAACCCAACGAATGACCAACGTATCCGGTTACGCTCTGCTTTTATGCCGCTGGACAAACCCGACCACCGCTCTCGACTTGAAACGCTATGAACGCCATAAAACCAGATACCGAAAATGAAGTGATCTGCTATTGCAGCGGCACCACCGTGCAGCAAATCAAAGCCCTGTTAATCGAGGGTGTCGTCGAACCCGCAAGAATCTCTCGCATCACCGGTACAGCATCGGGTTGCGGTGGCTGCGAATTCGAATTTCACCGGCTCGTTTCCGAGCATAATCAAGAAGCCTAAAGCAATGGACTGCTACGATGATCACACCGAACCGAAAAACTCGACCGCCGGGATTTGCCGCTTACAGGAGCAATACGGCGAACTGGTCCGCGATCTATTTACCGAAGACCCGAAAAGAGTAATTCTTAAGCTGCTGAACGATTCCGGCAATTATCTGACGGAACTGGCGGCGCTAAACGCCCACCACGCCTCGGTGCGGTTGCGAGCCATTGCCTTGTTGGAAAAATCCAGTGCGTCGATATTGCAACGGATTTTAGAAAAGGAGCCTGATTCGGAGTTTGGGTTGGCGGCGAAATCGAGGTTGGGGCAGATTGGTGGTTAAATATTCAACCAAGTGAAGCGCATCGCTCGCGATTGAGGGAATTCCATCTCCAGTCTTTTGAGCCACGCCCTTTTATCGTTGACCTGGAGCCTCAACTGAATATGGCTTACCTGCGGCTTGAGCATCATTGGCAATAGCGCGATTAGGATATTGCGGCCAAAACCAGGACACTAAAGTACTAGCTAGGACACCAAGAACGAAACCCAATAAATGTGTTTTATAGTTCACTAACAAACGGTACTTTTTGAATTGTCGAACTTTGTCTAGATCTATCAACTCAAGCAGGTTTTTGTACTCAAGAGCCGCATTGTACCAATCCTGAATCGACTTTTCAGGATCAATGCCAACATTAGATATTTCTGTTTGCCGTGCGTTAATTGAGGCATTCTGAGCTTTTTGATATTGCGTATGAATTTGCCCTTCTGATGCATTTGCACAAAAACGACGAATTTCTTCATTCATAACAAATGTTTCCACATTTGTATGAAGAGTTGTCCATAAAAGTTTCGCAGCATCAAGCGATGCTCGAACAATGTGTCGATATGCGGCCGCAATATTTTCCTGGATAAGCGCAGGGTCTTGTGTGGTTCTTGCAACGGCAAAATGAGCCATACAGCTTTCTAGTTGCTCTAACAGTTCTGGAGGTTTTTTACCCGAAACAACGACCAAATCACCATAGATTGGCATAAATGTGTTTTGGTAAAGATCAAAAACATCATTTTCCGATTTCATTGTTGCTAGGCTGGGGTTTTAAGAGCTAGATGGGGCGTGGAGGGCTACAACAATGAATTTTACTTTGTATGGTGACTCAAGAGGTTGTCAATTTTTTCAGAAATTTGCAAGAATAAACCAGGCATATACGGGAAAATATTGCCGTGTCGAGTAACAAGCGGTGATTCAATTGACTGGACTTTCAATGGGTGTTTTAAGGATGTTTCTGCCGCTTTTTCTATGTCGAGAATGTTTTTGAAATCAGTGACAGGCTTGCCAACTGTTTGTTGGAAGATTTGACCATACATCTATATAAACTCCTTTAGTTTCTACATCTAATATTTAAAGATGTTCGCTTTTTCTTTAGATTTTTCAATTGTTCAAAAATAACTTTTATCACAAAAGATGCTGAATTATCTTCTATTTGGAAGGCTTTATCAATTTTGGTTTGTTGTCCAAAAATTTTGTGCAAGAAATTTCTACTAACAGCCAACATCTGACAATGGTGATTGAAGATGCTGGCTAAGTCAATACTTACTTTATTTCCAGAATCAAACTTCTGTGGCTACAATAAAAAGAACTGACGAACTTAACGCAATGATTTAACTTCCTATTTTCATGACCTCACCCCAAAAAATCGACCCCGCCAAAATTAAAAGCTTCATCCGCCGCCAAGGCCGCGCTACCGCAGGCCAAAAGCAGGCACTGGAAAGCCATTGGGATAAATATTGCCTGTCGCCGCAAGCCAGTTTTGATGCCGAGCAAGCCTTTTGCCGGCAAGCACCGCTGATTGTCGAAATCGGATTCGGCAACGGCGACAGTCTGGCGTCGATGGCGGCAGACAATCCGGATTTGAATTATTTAGGTATTGAAGTGCACCGCCCCGGCGTCGGCCATTTGATGATGTTGCTGGAACAGCGCGGCATTAGCAACGTGCGGATTTATCACCACGACGCCATTGAGATTTTGGAGCAGAAAATCGCCGATCACAGCCTAGCTGGCGTGCATCTGTTCTTCCCCGATCCCTGGCAAAAGCGCCGACATCACAAACGCCGCATCGTCCGCCCCAGTTTCGTGGAATTGCTGAACAAGAAACTGTTGAGTGGCGGTTATTTTCATGCCGCTACGGATTGGGAGCATTACGCCAAAGATATGTTGGGCATTCTCTCCGAGGGCGCCGGCTTACAAAACAGTAGCCCCAACAATGACTTTTGCGAGCGCCCCACTTACAGACCGTTAACCAAGTTTGAAAACCGTGGCCTGGGCTTGGGTCATGGGGTTTGGGATTTGATTTTTCGTAAAGTTTAGCGACTCACCACATTAAATCGTCCGGAATCTGAAATTCCGCATATGGATCATCGGCAGCAGCGACATCTTGGGTAGCCTCGTTCAAGACCACTACGCTGGCGGCGTCTCGGGCTTGGACTTTGCGGGCAACTTCCGCCGGCACAATCTGGTAATGACCATCCACTTTGGCGATTCCGGCTCTACCGTTGATTAGGGCTTCGCGGACTTTGTCGGCCACGTAGACAGTTTTCACTTTACTGTCGTCAGTGAAATTGTAGGGTACGCCATTCGGGTCTTGCGCGATCCGGTTCATCTCGACAATTTGCTTGATTTGCGCCGCCAAGGCTTTTTGTTCCTCGGCCAGTTTACGCTGTCGGTTTAATTCGCGGTCGCGTTCCGCTTGCTGTTGACGCAATTGTTCGGCGCTGAGCTTGACCTCATCGACGATTTCGACGCCGTTATTGCGTTCCAGCTTGGTTTGCTTGCGTTTCTCGGCCTTGACTTGTTTCAGCTTGGCGTCGTTGCTGAGGCCTGATTTGAGCAGTTGTTCTTGCAGCGATAGGGTTTGCGGTTTTTTCATGTGCTACCGGTTTACGTCATAAAATTCTTGTTGTGGGAACGAACAGGTGGTGCTGGCGCGGGAACCTTACTCGCGGGCGTGGCCGGCATCAATGCCCCAATGCTTTCCCGGTCGCATACTGCCACCAACTCAGCGGCTTGGTCAACGGCATCTCGCAACGGTCGTAGCCCTGGTATTCGATGCCGCGAAAAATCTCGTCGCGCAGCCAGCGGTAGGCGGCCGGCGCACTTTGTTGCAAGCGTTCCGGGATCAGGATGTATTGCGCCACCAGTTCGGCCAGCTTTTCCTGGGTAGTACCGTCGTAACGGCCTTCGTTGACTTCGCCCAGATATTCGAAAGCTTCGAACCATTTCGACGGCCACAGCGCCAGTTTGGCCTCGGCGATGATTTTCATGATCTCTTCGTCGTTGGAAATCTTATGGTACTTGTAGAAAAAGTACAGATCGTCCTCGCCGTTCCAGAAATGAAAATTATCGATGGTGTGAGCGATCTCGTGCACGACGATGGGCAGCCTAAAATCCACCAGATACTGCACGCCGATGTCGCGATAAGCGCCGCCTTCCTTGCCCTTGTCGAAGGCCATGACGGTAAACACGATCAGGTTTTGACCGCTGAATACCTGAGCCACGGTCTGCGAGCGAAAGCCTATGCCCGGCACCAGCGTCAGCGGGTGAGTGTGATCTTGCCAGATGCTGTTTTTGTAATCTTCTTGAAACGCATCGCGAATCAACTCTTGCATTACCGTGGGTTTATCGGCGATTTCCTGTTCCAAATTATCTACCGGCTTGGCTTTGCTGATGGTTTGTCTTAAAAACGCCGGGATTTTGCGAATCGCTTTTTCGAACAGGCGCAGATGATCGGCGTTGAAGCGCCGTACTTCGTAGCGATAGTCATCGCTGTGTTTGACCACGGTTTTGGTATCGTAGAACAAGGCCAAGGCCCGCCAAGCTGCTTCGCGGTCGTCCCAATATTTTTCCAGTACGCAGAGTTCGCCGGCGATATTGTTGGCGCAATCTTCGCGGTAATCGGCCAAGTCGTCGAGATGATCCTGGTTTTTATGATCGGTCAGCACCGCCACCGCTTGTTTGCGCAAGCCCGGGTGGCCGGCTTCATAAAAGCGGATGATGTCGGCCAGTGCGGCGGTAGGGGTAAAGTGTTGCTGGCTGGTAGCGCAGACCAGCTCAGTATTCTGCGACAGCGCGAAAAAGCGGTTTTGAAACAACGGTACCGGTTCGGCTGCGTATCCAAAGCCGGCATTTAACAGCAGCCAGCCTAAGCAAGCAGGCCGCAAAAAGGTCAAACGGCGCAAGTTTTATTTATCCAGGCCCATGGCGTCCCACACTTTTTGAATGGCGCCTTCATCCTTGTAATTGGCTTGCGGTGCGCCGGCTGGATAATTTAAGGTATAAATCCGTTCGGCGTCGGCGGCCAACTCGTCCATCCCCAACTGCCGATAGCCGTCCTGCATGATTTGCAAGGCAAACGGCACCGCCGGCGTGCGCTGATATTCTTTAATGATGTAATTAGCCCGGTTAACAGCGGCGACATAGGCTTTACGGCGCATGTAAAAGTCGGCGACATGGACTTCGTACATTGCCATATTGTTACGGAGTGCGATCATCCGCAGTTTGGCATCGGCAACATATTGGCTATTGGGATAGCGGCGGATCAATTCCTGGAAATTATCATAAGAATCTTTGGCCGGACCGGGATCGCGTTGCGAAGAGTCCGTGGGCAGAAAGCGGTCTATAAAGCCGATGCCGCGGTTGTAATTGATCAGGCCCTTCAGATAATAGGCATAATCGACATTGGGGTTACGTGGATGGATTTTAATGAAGCGGTCGGCGGCGGCTAAGCCAGCTTCCGGATCGTCGTTTTTATAGTAAGCGTAAGCGACATTTAATTGGGCCTGAGCCGCATAGTCGCCGAACGGATAACGCGATTCCAGCGCTTCGTAAAGAGTCACCGCTTTTTGATAGTTTTTATTGTCCAGCGCCTCCTTGGCTTTTTCATGGAACATCTTATCGTCCCAACCGGCGTATTCTTCATCTTTATTATTAGCCGAAGAATCCTTGCTCATAAAGGCATCCAGGGTCTCGCAGCCTTGCAGCGTCCAAGCCAGACAGGCGATAAAAACGGTTTTTACTAAAACTAATCGCATACGTTTATCAACACGTTGTAATATTGCGGGTTTTTTGCAGCTTTTGGCGGCATTCTGGCCGCGAGTATAACTTAAAAACGACTATGACGATATTGACGGCAAGGGTTCCCGAGGAACTGGCAGGTATGCGACTGGACCAGTGTCTGGCCGAAGTGTTTCCGGATTATTCGCGCAGCAAACTGCAAACCTGGATCAAAGCCGGCCGGGTATTGGTGAATGGTGAGGTTATGAAAGGCCGCGAGAAATTGGACGGCGGTGAGGAAATCGAGCTGGATGCCGAAGCTGAGCGCGTGATCGAATATGCGCCTCAGGAAATCCCGCTAGACATTGTTTATGAAGACGATTCTTTGCTCATCGTTAACAAACCGGCCGGTTTGGTCGTGCATCCGGCGGTCGGCAACTGGGATGGCACCTTAGTTAATGCCTTGCTCAATCACGCCCCCAATCTGGATACCCTGCCCCGCGCCGGCATAGTGCACCGCATCGACAAGGATACCAGCGGCTTGCTGATGATCGCCAAAACCTTGCAGGCTCATAACAGCCTGGTCGAGCAACTCCAAGCACGCAGCATCCATCGTGAATATCTGGCGCTGGTAAAGGGCTGGATGACCGCCGGTGGCACCGTCGACGAACCAATCGGCCGGCATCCGGTGGATCGTAAACGCAATGCCGTAGTGCGGCGCGGCGGTAAAGAAGCGATTACCCATTACCGGCTGGAACAACGCTTTAAGCGCCATACGCTGATTCGCGTCAAGCTGGAAACCGGCCGCACGCATCAGATTAGAGTGCATATGTCGCACATCAATTATCCGCTGGTCGGCGATCAAGTCTACGGCGGCCGCTTCCAAATGCCGGCTGACTGTAATCCCGCGTTGGCAGAGGCCTTACGCAATTTTAAGCGCCAAGCCCTGCATGCCGCGAAATTGGGTTTGGAGCATCCGGAAACCGGCGAATACTGCGAATGGGAACAACCCATCCCCGAAGACATGCAAAATCTGTTGAAATTATTGGCCGAAAATGAATTGGATCAAGCCTGATTGGCCGCTGCCGGCGCATGTGCATGCCGCCGTCACCTTGCGCACCGGCGGTGTCAGTACCGGCCCTTACGCCAGTTTGAATCCGGCCAGTCACGTTAATGACAACCCGCAGCACGTCAAAACCAACCGCTACATCATCAAGGACATGCTGCAACTGCCGTCCGAACCGGTCTGGCTGCAACAAGTGCACGGGACGCGCGTGGTGAACGCCGACGAAACCGAGAGCTTAGTGGAGGCGGACGCCAGCTTTGCCGATCAATCCGGCACGGTATGCGCGATTCTGACGGCGGATTGCCTGCCAGTGCTGTTCTGTGGAGACGACGGCGAAGTGGTTGCCGCCGCCCACGCCGGCTGGCGCGGTTTGCAGGCCGGCATCATCGCCGAAACCCTGTATGCGATGAGTTGTGAAGATGTGCATGTTTGGCTGGGGCCGGCGATAGGTCCGGATAATTTCGAAGTCGGCGACGAGGTACGCGATGCGTTTATTAAGGACAATCCGATTACGTCCGTAGCGTTTCGTGCCGGCCAGCCTGGCAAATGGCTGGCGGATATTTACCGGCTGGCGCGTATTAAACTGGCGGAACTGGGTGTGGAACACGTTTATGGCGGTGACCTATGCACCGTCGCCGATCCTCAACGTTTTTACTCGTATCGCCGTGACGGCGCGAATACTGGCCGCATGGCCAGTTTGATCTGGAGAGACTAATTTGACTGTATTGTTGTCGATTATCTTGTTTACCGCGCTGGGTGGCGTGCTGAGTGTGCTGGCTGCTGCGGTGTTTTTATTGTTGCCGGAACACAAACAAAAGCATGTACTGCCGCACGGCATCAGTTTTGCAATTGGCGCGTTGTTGACCGGCGCATTTTGCGGCTTGATCCCGCACGCTTTCGAAGAAGTACCGGTCGAGGATATGTCAGCACTCTCGGCTACAATTCTGGCGGGCATTCTGTTGTTTTTTGTCTTGGAAAAACTGCTGGTCTGGCGCCATTGTCATTCCCACGCCTGCGAAGCCCACGGCGAAGAATCGCATGAAGACCATCACCACGAACACGGCCATACGCATGCAATCCAAGCGGCCGGCCACCGCCCCGCCGGGATGTTTATTATCCTCGGCGACAGCATCCATAATTTTGTCGATGGCGTGTTAATCGGCGCAGCGTTTTTAACCGACGTGCAACTGGGTATCGTCACCAGCTTGGCGGTGGCCGCGCATGAAATTCCGCAAGAAGTCGGTGACTTCGCGATTTTGCTGCATAGCGGTTACAAGCGCGGCGAGGCTTTGTTTTACAACATTCTTGCCAGCTTGAGCACGGTAGTTGGCGGCGTTTTGGCGTATTTCAGTCTTGGCGACCTACATCACATCTTGCCCTACTTTTTAACCCTAGCGGCTTCCAGTTTTATTTATATCGCGGTTGCCGATTTGATCCCGTCTTTGCATCAGAAGACCGATATTAAAACTTCATTACAACAGATTGGTTTTATTTTGGCTGGGGTGGTGTTGATTTTGGTGATGCAAGGCATAGCGCATCGGTTTGAAGGGAAAATTGACGGGGATAGAGTCGAGCAAACTGGTATCGTTTGATCCAGTCTTTATAAGGTCACAAGTCAACTGTCTCTTCGCCATGCGAACGAAATTTAGGTCGCCGGCGCCGCGACTCAGTAATCATAAGCGTCATCTCGCAAGCGGCGGCTAATTTGATAGATGTTCTCGGTATCAAATACATTCGTGTAAGCGGCGGCTTGCCCTTCATGCTTGATATTGCAACGCCGTTCGCCTTTACGCTTTTCCAGTATGTCTGTCGATACCGGCTGCTGCGTTAAGCGTCTGTCGTTTTTGTGCGAACGTATAAAATATTCTCTGACCTCGACGATTTTATTTTTGAAGCGCTTGCCATGCAGTTTTTTGATGGCAAGCTTACCAGCTTTGTCATCGTCAATAAAAATACGGCCATGAAACGACAGCACATTGGTCTTGATATTTTTAAGACAAAAGATGTCGGTTTTTAGAATATTGCCAAGCTTGAAGGGAAGTAACAGGCAAAACTTGAGAGCGGGGGCGACAAAGTCTCCCAACTCGCTTTCTTGCGTAATCGACGGGATATTTTTAATAATCAATATCATAAAGACACTCTGGTGGTACTTAGCTGTATCCCAAGGCTGGTTAATACGGTTTGGGCCAACGCTCACTACCCTCGATACATAAACCATGAAAATCAAGCTACCGGATTGCCGCTAAGTTGATTGGCTTGGGCCCTCTTGCTTACCCTATATAGCGTCAACCAGTTGCTTTACTTTAGGTTTTGGAAACATAGTCCACGTTGCGGATAAATACAACTAACGCGACTTTTCCCTTTTGACAGACCACTTACACCGTTTTGCGATGTCTGGCCGACTCTCCCTTCCCAGGCTGTTTGAAAACTCGATGGTTTTGGTCACCGCACCGGAAAGCTTGACTAATCGGCCTCCCTTCTCCTCCGCCGAAGCCATCCTTTGTCCCATTGATTAGAGCAAGAACGAAACTAATGGTTCCAAGCCCGCGTTCCGATCCCTCCGGCGAAATGTTTGATATTTTTCCGCTGGCGATTTGGGATTGTATAGGCGAGGCGTGTTTCGGCAACACACTACCATTCAATCAATTCGTCCCGCAAAGCTGCACTGCCGCGAAAAATAAAATAAATTTTTTTGCTGCTTATAATCCTTTGATAGTAGAAGCGACTTGAATAACTAATTGATTTTCCATAGAACGTATTCTGTTATTTGTCTCAGGGCTATACAGGCTATCCGTTTCAATTTATATACAAATTAGTAGGTATTTAATAAGTCTTGCAAAGCCCATTTTAATGGGTGTAAGGTTCGATACGACGGCATGAAAAAACAAATTTAAGACTACAAAATTGCAACGGCTTGTGTAAAAAAGCAGCGGTATTGTAGTTAATTAGCAACGAATATTTGCCGGGGCTAAATATTATCTTTGTTCTATGTCGCGTTTAAAAATGACAGCGTAACAACTAGCTGCGCGTCTATAAAAATAATGTCCTCACCATGAGATTAGTTATGTCCAAATTTCCAATCGATCTTGGCGCTTATCAGCGCATCAACTTAGATCCAAAAAACCCAACTTTAACCGATGCACAACGTGCCAGCCTGAAAGCCAACATTCAGTTGTGCCGTGATGCTATTGTCTATTTCACAGCCAACGGCGCAGCCCGTGGTGTGGGCGGCCATACCGGCGGTCCATACGATACCGTGCCGGAAGTCATGATCATGGATGCGCTGTTCCACAGCTCCAATGATTTTGTACCCATCTTCTTTGACGAAGCCGGCCACCGTGTCGCCACCCAGTATCTGATGTCCACCCTGAACGGCGATTTGCCGGCAGAACGCTTGATCGAATACCGCGCCGCGCATTCACATTTACCGGGCCATCCTGAATTGGATTTCACCCCCGGCGTGAAATTCAGCTCCGGCCGTTTGGGCCACATGTGGCCGTATGTCAACGGCGTAGCCATCGCCAACCCGGCCAAAACTGTGTTCTGCCTGGGCTCAGACGGCTCGCAGCAAGAAGGTAACGATGCCGAAGCGGCCCGTCTGGCTGTGGCGCAAGGCCTGAACGTCAAACTGATCATCGACGACAACAACGTCACCATCGCCGGCCACCCATCCGAGTATTTGAAAGGCTGCAGCACCGCCAAAACCTTGGCTGGTCAAGGTGTCACCGTACTGGAAGGCGACGGCGAAGATCTGGACGATTTGTACAAACGCATCATTACCGCCATCAACACCCCAGGCCCGGTTGCGGTTATCAACCACCGCCCAATGTGTCCTGGCATTGTCGACCTGGAAGGCTCAACCCACGGCCATGACGTCGTGTCGGTGAAAGTGGCATTGGAATACCTGGAGTCACATGGCCAACAAGCCGCTGCCGATGCACTGCGCGAAGTCAAAGCACCGAAAAACGACGCGGTATTTTTGGGTTCCAGCGACAAATGGGATGCCAACCGCAACGTCTTCGGCGATGCGTGCGTGGAAGTCTTGGGCCGTTTGAGCGAAGCAGAACGGGTTGCCAAAGTGCGGGTAGTCGACAGCGACTTGGAAGGCTCTTGTGGTCTGTTCAAAATCCACAAAGCTTTCCCGGAAGTGTTTATCTCCTCCGGCATCATGGAGCGCGGTAACTTCTCCGCGGCAGCCGGCTTTGGTATGGAAGCAGGCAAACAAGGTATTTTCGGCACCTTCAGCGCATTCTTGGAAATGCTGATGTCGGAAATCACCATGGCCCGGTTGAACAAATCTAACGTGCTCAGCCACTTCTCGCATTCCGGTATCGACGACATGGCCGACAACACCTGCCATTTCGGTTTGAACAATATGTTCGCCGATAACGGTTTGAGTGACGGCTACGAAACCAAGCTGTATTTCCCCGCAGATCCTTTGCAAATGAAAGCTTGCGTGGAAAAAGTCTTCTTCGATCCAGGCTTGCGTTTCATCTTCTCCACTCGTTCCAAAGTGCCCACCATTCTGGACAGCAACGGCAACGAGTTTTTCGGCGGCGACTACAAATTCGTGCCCGGCAAAGACGAAGTCATTCGCGAAGGCACGGCCGGTTATATCGTCAGCTTCGGTGAAGCCTTGTACAGGGCGCTGGATGCAGTCGAACGCCTGAAACAACAAGGCGTGGATGTAGGCTTGATCAACAAACCGACCTTGAACGTCATCGATGAAGACATGCTGGCCAAAATCGGTAAGTCACCGAAAGTGCTGGTGGTTGAGTCCTTCAACCGTAAAACCGGTTTGGGTAGCCGCATGGGCACATGGTTGTTGGAACGCGGTTACACACCAAAATACAACTATATTGCCACGCATAAAGAAGGTTGCGGCGGCCTGTGGGAGCAATTCCCGCATCAAGGTATTGACCCGGCTGGCATCATGGCCAGCTTTTTAAAGGGTTAAGCCTCCCTCTCGACTTGGGGCGCAAGGACGCGCCCATATTTTTCTGCTGCGGTTTGGGAGCAACAGCCATTTGCAATCAGCAATTGCCGCCAGGCAAATTCGCAGTAAAACACTCAGCTCTCATCGGGACCGAGCCATGCCGAAATTCCTTATTTCTAAACAGCCGGACGCTAGGCATGCGGTGCTTGCCTATCCAATTACGGAGCAATCGCACTCAAGTTAAAGATTTCAATCCCGACAAACAAAAACCGGATTCAAACCATTTCGATCGATTAATACCGTCCTACGCCAGGTAAACCATGCAAAAACGAATTATCGGTGACAGTCGGCCCAACAAAGCCAGCTCAATGACAGAGCCGTTAAATCTGGAAGCGCTTGCTGACGTTGAAGTGTCATCCGAGGCTAAGGAGCACACTATCGAAGCCGCGCTACTGCCTGGTTTTAGCGGCGGGTGGCGAGCGGGCATGCCCGGCCCGCAAGTTATCCGCTTACTGTTTAAGCAGGCCCAGCCTGTGCAATGTATTCAACTGGATTTTTTGGAATCGGCTATCGCCAGAACCCAGGAATACGTCCTGCATATTTCTGCGGATAGCGGACAGTCGTTTCGCGAAATCGTCCGCCAACAATGGCATTTTAATCCGCAAGGCTGCACGGCGGAATCGGAACAACACGTTGTCGACTTGCCTGCGGTAAGTATTATCGAACTACATATCACTCCGGATATTAACAACTCAAGCGCGTTTGCTTCGCTTGAAACAATGCGTGTATTTTGAGTTTTCACCGGTAATTTTTAGGTTTGAAAAAAGCCTTGGGAAAACTGGATACACCCTATAAAACCTATTCGGCCAGCAGCTTATTTTTCTAAAGATTTAACCATGTCAGCGCCTACACACAATATCCATCAATTAACCAAAAATACTATTGCTTTAATTCTTGCCGGCGGACGCGGTTCGCGCTTAATGAATATGACGGATTGGCGGGCTAAGCCCGCGGTGCCTTTTGGCGGCAAGTTTCGGATTATCGATTTTCCGTTATCCAATTGCGTGAATTCCGGTATCCGTAAAATCGGCGTGATGACGCAATACAAAGCCGATTCGTTGATCCGGCATATTCAGAAAGGCTGGGGATTCATGCGCGGCGAATTTGGCGAATATGTCGACATCATGCCGGCACAACAACGGATAGACGAGACTTCCTGGTACAAAGGTACCGCCGACGCCGTCTTGCAAAATATCGATATTCTGCGGGCTCGTAAACCGGATCATATTTTAATCCTGGCCGGCGACCATATTTATAAAATGGATTACGCGGCCATGTTAATCGACCACGTCGAAAAAAACGCCGACCTAACCATAGGTTGTCTGGAAGTATCCTTAAAAGACGCCTCCGCTTTTGGGGTAATGGACGTGGATGCAAATCGCCGCGTTCGAGCGTTTGTCGAAAAACCCGCCAACCCACCCGTGATGCCGGGTAGAACCAATACCGCGTTGGCCTCAATGGGTATTTATATCTTTAACGCCGATTTTTTATGGGAGCAATTAATTAAAGATTCTCTCACTGAAAATTCCACTAACGACTTTGGTAAAGATATTATTCCCGCCGTCATTGACGATCATATTGTTAATGCCTATCCCTTTTTAGATTTACAAAGCGGTCAACAAAGTTATTGGCGCGATGTCGGGACCATAGACGCCTATTGGGCTTCCAATTTGGAGTTAATCGGCGTCAAACCGGATTTGAATTTATACGATGCGTCCTGGCCGATATGGACCTATCAGGAACAAACACCGCCGGCCAAATTTGTGTTCGACGACAACGGCCGGCGTGGTCTGGCCGTAGATTCGATGATTGCCGGCGGCTCAATTATTTCCGGCGCAACCATTCAGCATTCCATGGTGTTTTCGAATGTCACCGTAAACGAGTCAGCGCTTATCAAAGACAGCATTCTGTTGCCGCAAGTCTGCATAGGCCAAAATTGCCGAATTACCAAAGCCATCGTTGAAAAAGGTTGCGAGGTGCCGGCAGGCACGGTGATTGGCGAGAATCTTGACGACGACAAAAACAGGTTTTATGTCAGCGAGGGCGGGGTAGTGCTGGTAACTGCCGAAATGTTGGGGCAAAAACTACATTACGTCAGGTAATCAAGTATGCAAACGCCCGTCTATCCGATTGAGTGATAACGGGCGCCTGAGCGCCTTAGCCGCCAAATAACTGATGATCGATTAAATCGCATAGGCAATGCGAGATCAACAAATGCACTTCCTGAATGCGGGCGGTGGAATAAGACGGTACGCGGATTTCAATATCGGCTTCGTTCAACGCGCCAGCCAGCACACCGCCGTCTTTACCGCTTAGCGCGATGACCGTCATGTCCCGGTCATGCGCCACTTTCACGGCTTTAATGATATTGCCGGAGTTACCGCTACTGGTGTAGACCAGCAAGATGTCGCCAGCCTGCCCCAGCGCGCGCAACTGCTTGGCAAAGATTTCGTCGTAGTGGTAGTCGTTGGCGATAGAGGTGATGGTTGAGGTATCGGTGCTCAAGGCAATCGCCGGCAGAGCGGGGCGTTCCCGTTCGAAACGGTTGAGCATCTCCGAAGAAAAATGCTGGGCATCGCCCGCCGAACCGCCGTTGCCGCAAGTCAGCACTTTTTTGTCATTCACCAAAGCCTCGACGATTTTTTGCGAGGCGAATTCGATCAGCTCGCACAGGTTGGCCATCGCATCCTGTTTGGTTTGAATGCTGTCGGAAAAATGGGCGATGATGCGGTCTTGTAAACTCATAATACTCAGGTTTGAAAAGCGTTTTTAATCCAGTCCAGGCGGTTGTCGCCGGATACGGCAACCACGTCGAAGCGAATCGCAGCATTGCCCAGATTGTTGATTATGACATAGTGTTGAGTCGCGGCGACGATGCGCGCCTGTTTTTGCCGGGTGATACTGGCCAGGGCGCCGCCAAATTGCTCCGATTTGCGAAAGCGTACTTCCACAATCACCAGCGCCGAACCGTCCTTCATCACCAGATCCAGCTCACCCATTTTGCAGCGAAAGTTGCTGCACACCAGCGTTAAGCCTTGTTGCTGTAGGTAAGTTAAGGCCTGTCGTTCGGCGCTATCGCCCTTTTGCAGATGGACCGGCTTGGCTTTGCCGAATAACATGCTATTCGACAAAACCCGAGGCGACCGGCACGCCGCCTTTAAACTGCGCACAGACCAGTTTGCGGGTAATGCGGTTTTCACCGTTCAACGACAATCGGCCGGTAGCACCGGCGTAAGACGCCCCGGTCAGCTGCGGTAATTGGCCGATGATGTTGTAAGCATCTATGCCCAACGCGACCAGTTTAACCTGGCTGTCGCTGAGGCCTTGCCAAGTATTCTGCACGGCTTGCTGGCTGAGCGCGCCGGTGTAGGCGTCGCCGAACACCCAAGGAAGATCGCAGAAATTAATCTTGCCCAACTCGCTATCCCGCACCGGATTTTGCCGGCCGCTGTAGATATTCGGCATCGCATAAATCGACAACTCGCTGCTTTGCGAGTACTTGAGTTGCGGCGCCAACTCTCTGGCCAATTCCGGGCTGGCGCTAACGAATAAGGCCAAGGGTTGCTTCTGGCCATTCGCGCTGACGCTGGTGCTGAGCAAGGTTTTTACAATAGCTGCGAAATCGTGTTGTTTCGGGTCGTAGCTTTCCACACCCACCACGGCGCCACCAGCCGCTTGCCAAGCCGACATTAGATAATGGCGCACCCGCTCACCTTGCGTGGTATTCGGCGTCAGCAATACGGCATTCTGTTGGCCATCGCGCTTGGCTTTTTGTACCAATTGCTCCGCGTCGTCTATCGGGCTGAGGCCGAATTGATAGAGATTGGTTTTGCTGAGATTTTCCACATGATTCAGCGCCAACACCGGCACGCTTAATTCGGTGGATTGCGCCAAACTTTGGATCTGTTCTTTCACCAAGGGGCCTATCACCTGTTTGGCGCCGTCACTAACGGCTTGCTTATATATGTTGGCTATATCGTCTTTTTCGCTGTCGTAATACTTTAGCGGCATTTGCGGCGCAGCGCTGGCGGCCAGTCGATGGGCTACCGTCAGCCCTTCCCTGATGGCTTTAGCCGCGCTGGCGTAAGAGCCCGAGCCAGGCAGCAACACGGCAATGGTTGCACCCGGAGTAGGTGGTTGCGCAGCTTGCTCCGGTTCTTGAACGGTTTGCTGACTGACGGGCGGCGGATTCAGATAGGCTTGCAGGTAATCGGCGTTGGCCGGATGGCCGGGAAACATTTGCCGCCATTGCAGGATTTGACCGGCTGTGTCAAAACCCGCCACGTTACGTTGCTTCAGAACTTTAGCCAAGGCCATCCAGCCGCTCAGTTCGTCAACGATGGGAGACGGGCCGCTAAGGGTTTCCAGCGGTAACACGCTAAGCGCATCGAGGATGGCGATAATGTTTTGCTTTTGCTGCTCGGGTTTTTGCAACAGTCGGCCCAGTTTCAGGCGCGCTCTAACGCTGGGTACAACATCGCCCAACAAAGCATGCACAAAAGCCACGGATTGGTAATAAACAATTTGATCGGCGTCGGTCAGTATGGCGGGCCGCACGCCCTCCAGCTTTTTCAAGGCTTGTTCTGCATCGCCCATGCTCAACGCTACTTGAGCTTGGAGCAATTTGTATTTGCTGAACAATTCCGGCGGTAACTGTTCGGCGTTGATTTTATCCAAGGCTTTTTGCGCGGCCTGGGTGTCACCAGCCTGCAGGCGGGTGTCGGCATCCAGCAGATGCAGGCTGTTTTGATTGTCGGCCATCCGGTAACTGCGCGGCGGCTCGGCCGGCTTGGCTTTGCGGGCACTGGTTTGCGGGCGCACTTCCAGCTGGGTCTTGTTTTTGACCGGTTGCTCGCTACACGCAGCCAGTAGCAACAGGCCGAAAAACCAGCGGTTTAAAACACGACGCGGCATAATGGCGGCAAATTTGCGATGAGACATAGCACGGGGACCGAAGAATAAATGTACGGAAAATTATACGTGGTTGCCACGCCAATCGGTAATCTGGCCGATTTCAGTTTTCGGGCGGTGGACATATTGAAACAAGTGGATTTGATCGCCGCCGAAGATACCCGCCACGTCAAGATGTTGCTGCAACATTACGGCATCAATAAGCCGCTGCAATCGCTGCATCAACATAACGAAGAACACGCTTCGCAAGGCCTGATCGATAAAATCCGCGAAGGATTATCGGTGGCGCTGGTATCCGATGCCGGCACGCCGATGATCAGCGATCCCGGCTTCCCTTTAGTCAAACTGGCGCGGCAACAAGGCGTAGACGTGTGCCCAATACCCGGCGCCTGCGCGCTGATCGCCGCCTTGTCGGTGGCGGGTTTACCGACCAGCCGTTTCAGTTTCGAAGGCTTTTTGCCACGCACCGGCTCGGCGCGGCGCAGCTTCTTCGAACACAAGTTGGCTGACTGCTCGACTTGGGCCTTTTACGAATCCAGCCATCGCATCCAGGCTGCGTTGGAAGATATGCTGACGGTATTTCCGGCTGATCACCAAATTGTCGTTGCTCGGGAGCTCACGAAATTGCATGAAACGATTGTCGGCGACGAACTGGCCAAGGTGTTGGAGAAAGTGCAGACCGACGAAAACATGCGCAAGGGCGAATTCGTGGTATTGGTAGCCGGCCGCGAAGCTGGTGAGCAAGACGATGAATTAACCGACGAACAACGGCGGATTTTGGGTATATTGCTGGCGGAATGTTCTACCAAAACCGCCGCGGCACTGGCTGCGGAAATTACCGGCCAGCGTAAAAAGACCTTGTATCAGGCGGCGCTGACGATGCAGGACAAGCAAGGCAGCTAAGTTCCAGCAATCTTCCGCCGCTCAAACCCGGACATCGATACCGTTCGCCGGTACGCTGGCCGACTCCAATAACTTTAAGGCGTTTTGGCCTTGTTGTTCCTGCATCTCCTTGGCTTTTACCAGCATCGCAACTTCGACTTGTTGCGCGGTTTTTTGGGTGGACATTTGTGTCGCCAGCGCGGCGACGGAAGAGACGGAATCAAGCATGGCGTGGCCTCGTCGGGTTGGTTTTGGAAAGCGGTTGCCGTAACGGCTAAAAACGTTATCGAACCGCAAGCTGATAACTTTAGGCTATCGATAAAAAATAACTGCTTACCTGCGTTCTGCCTACGCCTTGGGGCATACACTATAATGTCCTGCGGCATCAGCTATGCGGCCCCTTCAAAATCGAACGGCGTCCGAATGGTTTCTAACGACTTAGCGCTCCGGCGCATCGCAACCGATATGAGCCAGCCCCGGAAAACCTTGGCATATTTTGCTGAAAACTGCGTTTGGCAGGGTATCCTGGCAGCATTAAGGCAAACCGATTAAAGAGTTTTATGACATATAAAGGCAACATTCTCGCCGTTGACGACACCCCTGCCTCCTTAAAGTTGTTAACGGATATTCTGAAGGACGAAGGCTACGAAGTCCGTTCTGCTATTAGCGGCGAATTAGCCTTAAATTCCGCTTTCAAACACCCGCCGGAATTGGTGCTGTTGGATATTCGCATGCCGGAGATGGATGGCTTCGAAGTTTGCCGACAACTCAAAGCTAACCCGAATACATGCGATGTGCCGGTTATCTTCGTCAGCGCGATCATGGATACCGACGAAAAAGTGCGCGGCTTTGACTTGGGTGCAGTGGATTTTGTCACCAAGCCCTATCAGCGCGATGAATTGCTGGTTAGGGTGCGTACTCATTTGGAGTTTGACCGCCTGCGCAACCATCTGGAAGAACAGGTGGAAGAGCGAACCCGTAAATTGATGGAAAGCGAGAGAAATTTGCGCGCCGGCATGCTGGATTTCGTGACCGCGATTGCGGCCACTATCGAAGCGCGCGATCCCTACACCGCCGGTCATCAACGCCGCGTCGCCCACCTCGCCACGGCTATCGCCCGCGGCTTGCAATTGCCGGAAGAGCGGATAGAGGGGCTGACGTTGGCGAGTGTGGTACACGATATTGGCAAAATTCGGATCCCCGCCGAAATACTATGCAAGCCCGGTCGGTTGGACGATTTGGAGTTCAGCCTGATCAAGCGGCACGCCGAAACCGGCTACGACATCCTCAAATCCATCAACTTCCCCTGGCCTATCGCGCAAATCGTCTTGCAACATCACGAACGCCCCAACGGCAGTGGCTACCCGTGCGGCCTAAAGAAGGGTGAGATATTGCTGGAAGCGGAGATTCTGGCGGTTGCCGATGTGGTGGAAGCGATGAAGTCTCATCGCCCTTACCGCGCCGGTTTAGGCCTGGATGCAGCACTGCAGGAGATTTCCGACAATCGCGGTGTGCTGTATAACGCCGAAGTAGTCGAGATTTGTTTAAAGCTTTTTCGGGAACGGGATTATTGCTTGCCCGCTTGAGCGGCTCCTTAGAATTCCGCTAAAAATAACTTCCCGAAATGACTATTCCCGGCAAACCGTTCGTGCTCGACTGGCCTGGATGCAGTAGCAATTGCCGAGAGCGCAGTCGAAGCATGAACGGTTAAGGGCTATGAAGGCCCTGATTTCCCCTGCGATCCTTCGACAAGCACAGGAAAGTTCCGCTAATCCGCGCTAGAAAAGTTACTTAACCCTATCCTTAGGTGTTTTGCAGCGCGTTTAAGGAATACGATGGGACCGTTCGCCCGCCCACACTTACGGGCCGCCAATACACCACAACAGTCTTGTGAGTTCAGCTATGCCAGGTCAGCTTGATTTTCCAAACAATGTCTCGAGGCGGCTGATTGCCGGGGCGGTAATCCTTAACCTGTTGGTTATCGCCACCGTGGGGTTTGCGCTGTATCGCAGCTTCGACAAATATCAACAGCGCGCCGAAATCACGACGCAGAACCTGACCAAGGTTATCGCGCAAAACTTAGATAGCCTTATCGAAAAGGTCGACTTAGGCGTGTTGGTGGCCGTGGAGGAAATCCAGCGGCAACAGGCTTTGGGGAGCGTTGACGCCGAGGCGCTGTCGGTTTTTATGCAGCGCTTACAAGCGCGTTTGCCATGGGTTATCGGACTTAGAGCTACCGACGCGCAAGGTTGGCTAGCCTATGGCGTGGATGTACCAAAAGATAAGCCGCTCAGCATGGCGGATCGGCTCTATTTTTCTAGTTTGCGGGATAATCCGGCGCTTGGGCTATTTATCAACAAACCGGTGATGTCTCATATCAATAAGGTTTGGGTGCTAAATTTTGCACGCCGCCTTAACCGCGCCGACGGCAGTTTTGCCGGCGTGGTTTTTGCCAATGTTTCACTGGATAATTTGAGTAAAGCGATTTCCAATGTTGATATTGGCAGTCGCGGGGCGATTAACCTGAGAGATGCCGACATGGGCTTGATCGTTCGCTATCCCGCCCATGCCGAGCCCGGCAACATGATTGGCGATAAAACCATTTCGCCGGAATTTCGCCGGATGCTCGCATCCGGACACACCTCGGGTGTGTTCCACACGCCTTTCAGCTTCGACAATACTGCTAGGGTGGTATCTTTTCGCAAACTGGACGCCTACCCGTTATGGGTCAGCGTCGGCCTGGCTCGGGACGACTTTCTGGCGGAGTGGTGGAACGAAGTCCTGGAAATGGCCGGACTGGTCCTGCTGTTTGCTTTGATTTCGGCTAGCAGCGCCCGGTTCATCATCGGTGCGTGGCGAAAGCAATTGCTGGTTGCAGCCAAGTTGGCGGCCGAAGAGGAAAAGTTCCATACCGTCGCGGACTACACCTTCGACTGGGAATATTGGGAAGGCGATGATCAGCAGATTTTGTATATGACGCCTTCCAGCTTGCGGGTTACCGGTTATGCGGCCGAGGAGTTTATGGCCGATGCCGGGTTATTGCCGCGCATCATACATGCCGACGACCGGCACTTAATGACCGATCATCGCCACGATGTCGAGCATTTACGCCTCGCTGAAGTAGACTTTCGCATTGTCCGCCGCGATGGTGAAATACGCTGGATCTCGCATTGTTGCCAGGCCGTGTTCGGGGCGGACAATAACTACCGAGGCCGGCGCATCACTAACCGCGACATTACAGAACGCCATCTATTCGCCACCGAAATCAATCGGCTGGCGCAAGCGGCGGATCAGAATCCGACCGGCATCCAGATTACCGACCTGCAGGGCGTATTGACCTATACCAACCATGCTTATACGCGGATTACCGGGTATACGTTCGGCGAGGCTTACAAAATGACGCCTCGCGCATTATTGTCCAGTGAAATAACTGCCGATACGTACCAAGCCTGCCAGGCACAATTGGCAGCAGGCAAACTATGGAAATCTTCGCTGACCAATCGCCACAAAAACGGCGAGTTGCGCTGGGAACAGATCACCGCCTCACCGATTTACGACGAAGCTTATCAGGTTTGCAATTATCTATATTTACGCACGGACATCACCGAAGCCAAGCAAACGGAAGCGGCCTTATATAAGCTCAATCGCGAATTGCGCGCGATCAGCAATTGCAATCAGGCCTTGCTGCGACATGACAACGAACCAAGCCTGCTTAAAGAAATTTGCCGTATCGTCTGCGATGAAGCCGAATATCGCATGGCTTGGGTCGGCTACTTGGAAAACGGCCCTCCCAAAACAATACGCCCGGTGGCCTGGGCCGGTTTTGAAGACGGCTATCTGGCCGTCACCGATCACAGTGGCGGGGATGCGGCGGGCGCGCAAAGTCCCGCTGCCGCCGCCATTTGCAGCGGCGAAAAAGTCTATGTTCAGGATGTCTGCACCGATGCGTTGATGGCTTTGGCACGAGACGCAGCGTTAGCGCGCGGCTATCGCTCGGTTATTGCCTTGCCTTTGGCCGATCAGAACGCGGATATTTTCGGTGCGCTGACGATTTATTCCGCAGAACCCAATGCGATTACGGCAGCGGAGATTCGCTTGTTAGAGGAACTGGCCGGAGATTTGGCCTTTGGCATTTCCGTGCTCCGCGATAAGGCTGAGCGCTTACGCACGGAAGAGCATTTACGCGACTCGGAGGAGCGCTTGCGGTTGACGTTGGAAGCCGCGCAGGTCGGCGTTTGGGACTGGGATGTAAAAAACGACCAATGGTACGCTTCGCCCACCTATTACACGATGCTCGGCTATCCTGTTCGGACCGGCATGGCTGATCGGCGCGCATGGTTCGAAAGCGTTCATCCGGACGATCAAGCGGAAGTCAGCGACAAAATGAGCGGCGTGTTAGCCCTTGATTTCACGGAATATCAATATCAAGCGCGCATGCGCCACGCCGACGGCAGTTATCGTTGGCAGTATGTGCGCGGTTTCGGTATTCAGCGCGATTCGGACGGTAAGGTCATACGCATGTTGGGTATTCGTATGGACATCCATGATCGCAAGCAAAACGAGGAAGAATTACGGCGCTATAAAGAACACCTCGAAGATGAAATCCAGCAACGTACCGCCGACTTGATAATAGCGCGCGATGCGGCAGAAGCGGCCAATAGGGCCAAGAGCGTATTCCTGGCCAATATGAGCCACGAATTGCGTACCCCGCTAAACGCTATTCTTGGGTTCTCAAAATTGATGCGGAAAAACCCCCAACTGTCGGAGGAGCAAAGGCAAAACCTGGATATTATCAATCGCAGCGGCGAGCATCTGTTGATGTTGATTAACGATGTATTGGAAATGGCTAAAATCGAAGTAGGCCGGCTACACCTGGAAAACGCGCCTTTCGATTTGGGCAATATGGTGCGCGATATTACCGATATGATGAGTGTCCGCGCCGCCGAAAAAGGCCTGAGGTTGTTGGTCGATCAGGCATCGCAGTTTCCGCGTTTCATTGTCGGCGACGAAGCCCGCTTGCGGCAAGTGCTGATTAATCTCGTGGGCAATGCTATTAAATTTACGCAGCAAGGCGGTGTTACCTTGCGCCTAGGCACCCGCAAAAATCGCATTTCGCATCTACAGATTGAGGTCGAAGATTCCGGTGTGGGGATCCCGCTGGCCGATCAGCAACGTATATTCGAACCATTCGTACAGCTAGGCGAGCAAAGGGATAGCCAAGGCACCGGCTTGGGATTGACCATTACCCGCCAGTTTGTGGAATTGATGGGCGGTACGCTTACCTTGGAAAGCCACCCGAATCAAGGCGCTTTATTTAGAATAGATCTGCCACTCGCGGAGGTGAATCAGGCGGATATTACCGGCCCCAGTGCTGATAAAGCGGAAGCCGGCGCCGTCATCGGCTTAGTGGAAGGGCAAAGCGACTACCGCATATTAATCGTTGAAGATCAGCTCGAAAATCAGTTATTGCTGGCAAAATTGATGGAATCGGTCGGATTCTCCTGCAAAGTGGCCGGCAACGGCGCGGAGGGCATATCGCTATTTCAAACCTGGCAACCGCAATTTATCTGGATGGATAGGCAAATGCCGGTAATGGATGGTTTGGAAGCCACGAAAAGAATTCGGGAGTTGCCTGGCGGGCACGAGGTCGTCATTGTTGCCGTCACAGCCTCGGCATTCCTGGAGCAGCGCAGCGAGCTTCTGGAAGCCGGTATGAACGATTTTGTACGCAAGCCTTATCGCTTCAACGAAATCTACGAATGTCTGGCCAAGCACTTGGGGGTGCGTTATGTTTACGAGGGTGTTCCAGAACAAACCCCGCCAATCGCGCCATTAACGCCGAACATGTTAGCCGGCTTGCCGGCATCGGCACGGGATGAATTGAAAAATGCACTGGAGAGTCTGGAGCCGGAACGTATAGCAAATGCCATAGTTCTGGCAACGCCGCAGGATCCTCAATTGCGCAAAACCCTGGCCTATCTGGCTGATAACTTTGACTATCCTGCCATTCTGAGGGCTTTGCCTAGCTGATTTTATCGTTCGCCGTTTTGAGTTGCACTGTTCCGGCACGTGCGATTCGGCGACCGCCAAACCGATACTAGGTCCGGCGTGCTGACTGGCATTCGCTTGGATCGATGGCGATGCTGAATGCTTTTAATTGCAGGCTGTCGAACGGCCAATTCAGTTGCTTTTGGCTTAGGGCATGCCACAACACCGGAATCAACACACCATACTCCACCTGCCATTGCTCATTGTCCATAATGTCCCGGCTCGTAAAATCCAGCCCGGCGGCTACCAATAACGCTTCCGCCTCTTCGCACAAATGGCAGCCTTCGGTGCCGAATAGAATAAAATCGACCACGGTTGAATCGATCAATGATTCATATGCGCAGCCAACCAACGTTCGGCTACTTCAAGCTTAAGGCCTTTGCGCCGCGCGTAGTCCTCTAACTGATCCTGATCGATCTTACCGACGTTGAAATACTGCGAGTCCGGGTGCGAGAAATACCAGCCACTGACTGCCGCAGTGGGATACATAGCAAAGTTTTCGGTCAACTCGATCGTGGTATTTTCGGTGACGTTCAGCAATTCGAACAACTTGGCTTTTTCGGTGTGGTCCGGGCAGGCTGGATAGCCGGGCGCCGGACGAATGCCTTGATAGGCTTCCTCGATCAAGGCATGGTTATCGTGCTCTTCGTCTTCGGCGTAGCCCCAATAATCGCGGCGCACCGCTTGATGCATGTATTCGGCGAACGCTTCGGCCAGACGGTCGGCCAAGGCTTTCAGCATAATCGAACTATAGTCGTCGTGGTCCTTTTCGAATTCGGCCAGTTTGGTTTCGATACCGATACCGGAGGTGACCGCAAAGCCGCCCAAATAATCGGCGACACCGCTGCCGACCGGCGCGATAAAGTCGGACAAGCAGTAATTGGGCCGGCCCGGTGCCTTGACGTTTTGCTGGCGCAAATGATGCAGCACTTCGCGTTGCTCGGTTCGGCTGTCGTCGGTGTACAGCACGATGTCGTCGCCGTCGCTATTGGCCGGAAAGAAACCGATCACGGCTTTGGCGCTCAACCATTCCTCGCGGATCAGCTGTTTCAACATCTCTTGAGCGTCTTCAAACAACTTGGTCGCTTCGGTGCCGACCACGTGGTCACTGAGAATGGCCGGATAGCTGCCGGACAATTCCCAAGTCTGGAAGAACGGCGTCCAGTCGATGTACCAAACCAGCGTATCCAACGGAAAATTGGCTATGACTTTGGTGCCGAGGAATTTTGGTTTAACCGGCTGGTGGTCGGCGTAATTGAATTTATTTTTCCGCGCCGCTTCAAGATTGTGTTGCGGATTCTTGGCATGCCGCCCCTTATGCCTTTCGCGTACCAACTCGTATTCGGCTCGGGTTTTCTCGACGAAATCGGCTTTCAAATCGTCGCTGAGCAGGGCACTGACCACGCCGACGCCGCGCGAGGCGTCGGTGACATAAACCGTCGGCGCTGCCTGATAATTAGGTTCGATCTTCACCGCGGTATGCGCGCGCGAGGTGGTGGCACCGCCTATCATCAACGGAATCGTGAAGCCTTGGCGCTGCATTTCCTTGGCCACATGTACCATTTCGTCCAGCGACGGTGTGATCAAGCCACTGAGGCCGATCACGTCGACTTTTTCCTCGCGGGCGGTTTTCAAAATAGTCTCCGCAGGCACCATCACGCCGAGGTCGATGACTTCGTAGTTGTTGCATTGCAGCACCACGGCGACGATGTTTTTGCCGATGTCATGGACGTCACCCTTGACGGTGGCCATCAGCACCTTGCCGTTGGTTTGCCTTTCGCTGCCATCCACTTCGGCGTCCATGAACGGCATCAGATAAGCCACGGCTTTTTTCATCACCCTTGCCGACTTCACCACCTGCGGCAAAAACATCTTGCCCTCGCCGAACAAATCGCCGACCACGTTCATGCCATCCATCAACGGGCCTTCGATGACGTGTAACGGCTTTTCGGCTTCCAGTCGCGCCGCTTCGGTATCTTCCTCAATATAATCAGCGATACCTTTGACCAGCGCATGTTCCAAACGTTTAGTGACCGGCCATTCGCGCCATTCCAGAGTTTCCACCTTGGCTGCCTGGCCGCTGCCGCGATATTTTTCGGCAATTTCCAGCAGTTTTTCGGTGCCTTCCGGAGTGCGGTTCAGGATCACATCCTCGACCGCGTCGCGCAATTCTTCCGGAATGTCGGCATAGATCGCCAATTGGCCGGCGTTAACGATGCCCATGTCCATGCCGGCCTGCACCGCGTGGTACAGGAATACAGCATGGATGGCCTCGCGTACCGGATTGTTGCCGCGGAACGAGAACGAGACGTTGGAGACGCCGCCGGAAATCAAGGCATGCGGCAGGGTCTGCTTGATGATGCGGGTAGCTTCGATGAAATCGACGCCGTAGTTGTTGTGCTCTTCGATGCCGGTGGCGACCGCGAAAATGTTCGGGTCGAAGATGATGTCTTCCGGCGGGAAGCCGATTTGTTCGGTCAAAATCTTGTAAGCGCGGCTGCAGATTTCCACCTTGCGCGCCATGGTGTCGGCCTGGCCTTGCTCGTCGAAAGCCATCACGATCACCGCCGCGCCGTAGCGGCGCACCAGTTTGGCGTGTTCGATGAAGTTTTCTTCGCCTTCCTTGATCGAGATCGAGTTGACGACGCCTTTGCCCTGAATGCATTTCAAGCCTGCTTCCAGAATCTCCCATTTCGAGGAGTCCAGCATGATCGGCACCTTGGCAATATCCGGCTCGGCGGCCAGCAGATTTAGAAAGCGCACCATCGCGGCTTTCGAATCCAACATGCCTTCATCCATGTTAATGTCGATGATTTGTGCACCGTTTTCGACTTGTTGCTTGGCAACTTCCAGGGCTTCTTCGTAACGTTCTTCGACGATCATTTTCTTGAAGATCGCCGAACCGGTAACGTTGGTACGTTCGCCGACGTTCACGAACAGGGTTTCCGGACCGATGCTCATCGCTTCCAAGCCGGCCAGGTGGCAGCGTTTTTCCAGCTCCGGAATCTTACGTGGCGGATATTTTTCCAGCGCGGCAACGATGGCGCGGATGGTGTCCGGCGAGGTGCCGCAGCAACCGCCGATGATGTTGAGATAGCCGCTCGCCGCCCAGTCTGCCAGCTCGGCGGCCATCATTTCCGGCGTTTCGTCGTATTCGCCAAATTCGTTGGGCAGGCCAGCGTTCGGGTGGGCGGAAACGTAGGTGTCGGCGATGTTGGACAGTTCTTCGATGTACTGGCGCAGTTCCTGAGCACCGAGCGCGCAGTTGAAGCCGATAGAGATAGGCTGTACGTGTTTTAACGAATACCAGAACGCGGCGGCGGTCTGGCCGGATAGCGTACGGCCGGAGGCGTCGGTAATCGTGCCGGAGATCATCACCGGCAATTTGTAACCTAGCTTGTCGAAAGTCTGTTCAACCGCGAATATCGCCGCTTTCGCGTTCAAGGTATCGAATACGGTTTCGATCAGGATGATGTCGGCGCCACCGTCGATCAAGCCCTGAGTGGCTTCGCTGTAGGCGCTTACCAAATCATCGAACGTGATGTTACGGAAGCCGGGATCGTTGACATCCGGCGACATTGATGACGTGCGATTGGTGGGGCCCAAGACGCCGGCGACGAAACGCGGCTTGTCCGGCGTTAACGCGCTGACTTCGTTAGCCGCCTGTTTAGCGACGCGGGCCGAAGCTACGTTGATCTCGTAAGCCAGGTCTTCCATCCGATAATCGGCCATCGCGATACGGGTGGAATTGAAGGTATTGGTTTCCAGAATATCCGAGCCGGCATCCAGATAGGCGCGATGAATCGCCTTGATTACCTCGGACTGGGTAATCGATAATAAATCGTTGTTGCCCTTAAGATCGACAGGCCAGTCGGCAAAGCGTACGCCGCGATAATCCTTCTCCTCCAGTTTGTAGCTCTGAATCATGGTGCCCATCGCACCGTCCAGAAACAAAATCCGTTGAGATAATAACTGGTGTAATCTTTGTGTGCTGTTCATACTGCCTGAGGGTCGTAAGGGTGAATATCGGTGGGCTAGTCCGCTTTATTATCAAACCAAATTTTGAGGGAAATCATGTCTAAACCCAGTCTATTGCATGTCATAAAAAGCGTGTTTGCCGCCGTGATCGGCGTGCAAAGCAATAAGAATAGAGAGCTTGATTTTCAGCACGGCTCTTTGCCTGCCTATATTGTCGTCGGGCTGATTGCGACTGTGCTGTTTATTTTAACGATAGTCAGCATCGTATCCGCAGTTACCGGCGGCTGAGGAATTTCGACGGTAACGAAGCCCAAGCGGCCTTGGGCTTCGGAGCCAGCCAAGTTGGTTAGTTGCTGGAGGTTTTGAAGCTGTTTTTGATGCTGACAAACAATTCTTTGATACCGCTGAACAGGTTGGCTGGTGTCAACGCTTGTTTCAAAATAAACTGACAGCGAATCAGAGCGACAGCCAACACACCGGCAAACGGCGGTAGTAATTCGAAGAAAACCGGCATGAACCAGCCGCCGGCGCCTTCCTGGGTTTTTCTATCGCCGACGCTGGTCAAGTCGCGATCATATTCGCCGCCGACATCTTTACCGTCCAAGCCGTCGATGATCATAATGTTGATGTTGTAGAACAACACCTGAATGACCAAGAACACTATGGCACAGCCGGCAACCCACATCAGCACATTACCCGTTTTGGCTTTTATCAGGGTTTGATATACCCAGATTGCCGTCAAAATCATTATTACGCCACCAATCATCTCTATTCCCCTTGTTGAAACTGTTTTTATAATTCTCAAAATTCAGGTTGAGAAAGCATACTACCATAATCCACCTGGATGGCAATTGCGGTCGGATGTTTCCGCGATAGCCATGAATCGCTTGACTTTGAAGGTGGCTAAAGTAACATATGAAGCTCGACCGCCAAAGACATGGCAAATTTTATAACAACTAACTAAAGGTAGGAGGCACCCATGGGAGCGATCTTAGATTTAACAGAAATGCTGAAAGAACCGTCGGGCATGATTGGAGCGGTAGTTATCATCGCTGCAGGATACTTCTTTGTAAAATGGGTTTTTGCTGAGCCTAAAGACGAAGAGTAAGCTACACCCCCTCGCTTACAAAGCTTTTCTGGAAAAAGCGGCTACGGATAGATCCCGTAGCCGCTTTTTTTTTGCCTGACGCATACCATTTTCAAATCCCTTATAATCTGTGGACTTTTAGCCTGCCGACCCGCCATGTACAAACTGTTAGTTCAGAAAGTCAATGCTCTTTATTCTAAAAAAGTACCCGCTACCGGCGTAGGCCTTTTCAGGCTTTTGTTTGGGGTGGTGACACTGCAGGAAGTTTTTTTTCTGCTGTATTTCAACCACTTGATATTCGACCCCATCCCATTCATGGATGTCGAATTTCCGATGATTCCGTTCTTCCTTTGGCTATGGGCCGCGGTGGCTTTTTGTCTAGCCATCGGTTACCGCTGCCAGGCGGCCAGTGTTGCTAACTACATTTTTTGGCTGCTATTCGTTAATTTCACACCTATGCAGCGCGATTTCGACGGCGGCTTCGATTTGTTCATGATCGGCGCCAATTTCTTTCTGATCTTCATGCCTATGGACCAAGCCTTTTCTATTGATGGCCTTAGGAAAAAATTGCTGCGCCCCTTCACGCATTATTCTCAATACCAAGCTCCGGAAGTGTCTGCACTGACTTATTATCTACCTGTCGCGATTTGTCTGGGCTTTTTGTATTTCGATTCCGCGATACACAAAATGTTTGCCGAGCATTGGCGCAACGGCTTGGGTGCTTGGTTGCCGTCTTCGATTCCGTATTACATGTCCGCGCTGGATTTGTCCTGGCTGCTGAATATCGAGATTTTGCAAAAAATCATCGGCTACACCATCATCGCATTCCAGTTTACTTTCCTGTTGTTTTTTCATCGCCGCCAGTTCAGATGGCTGTACTTTCTGACTGGGATTTCCTTGCATTTGGGCATTACCCTGTCCTTCAATATTTACCCGTTCGGAATGGGAATGCTGATTTTCTATGCCCTGGTAATGCCATTTGCCTGGTATAGAAAAATCGGGGGACTTCTACGGATCACACAACCACTATTGACGGTGTTTTACGACCAACAATGCCCATTGTGCAATCGCACAGTTTTAACACTGAATCATTTCGACGTTTTGCACGGCGTCGATTTCAAGCCCGCACAAGTGTTTGCAATCGATTATCCAGCTCTAGCCGAATTGGGCGAAAAGCAACTACTGACCGATTTGTACGCGGTGGATGGCGATGGACGGGTTTATGCCGGCGTTGATACTTACGCGCAAATTTTAATCTCGATGCGCTACACCGCGATGATAGGTTGGGCCATGAAACTGCCGCTGCTTTATCAGTGGATATGCGTGCGCTACCGGGCGATTGCCGATTCGCGCACGCGATTGGCGTGCGATGTGAGCTGTCTGCCGGTATCAGTTGAAAACCTGCCGCCGAGTTTGTACGAGCGAATTTTCGAAGCGGAGCATGCCTTACCGGCCAGAAGTCGCGTACACAAAATCAGCAAAGTGTTGCTGGTGTTGATCTTGTTTCAGTTCAACAGCAGCTTTCACTATGGTTTGCTGTACCGCCTGCATGTCGATACCCGCCAGTCGCCGATAACCAGCATGCTGGCGGATATGAGCAACGCGGTCTTAATGATGTCTCACACGTTTTTGGGCATCACCCCCCACGCGCTGTATCTTCACGACCATTTCGAAGGCTATGACCGTTTACTGGCTATTACCTATTTGGATGCCAACGGCGAAGAGCAATGGTTACCGTTTGTTAATCGCCAAGGCCGCCTGTTGGCGCCGAATTGGGGGCGGGTGCATTCCATGTGGGCCAACATTGCGGTAACCCCAAATATCGACGAGCTCCGCTTGAAAAAATTCATCATGAAAGTCACGGCGTTCTGGGGAAAAAAGAGTGGTTTAGAGCTCGATAGCACGCAATTTATCGTCAAAATGAAGAGAATTCGAGCACCGTTTGTGTGGGAAAAAGATCTCAGGAACAGCAACTTGACCGGAGAATGGCAAGCAATAGGCTCCGCACAATGGACTGGAAAGGACATAAAGATCAACCTGCCGAAAGACATCGATATTTTGTAAACATCTAGGGTATTGCATACTCGGTTTTGTCATGCTATAAATTTTGCGTGCTTGAATTTGAGTACACACAAAAATAAAAACCTTTAAATCGGAGGATGTTATGAAAAAAGTATTTTCTGTCTTGGCTATGGTAATGATGATTGTAAGCTTGAGCGGTTGCATGGATGACCCAGACCAAGGCAACCCAAAACCAAAAGGCTATGGTTCACCTAACCAACAAGGTTCAGGGGTTAAATAATCCAGCCTTGGCAGGATATTCCTTCCTAAGTAAGGCCCACGCATGTGGGCCTTATATTCAAGATTCTTTTCCTCCAAACAGATTTAGTTTGCGCGCAACTGCGTAGACATGTTTAAATCCCGCCGTGCTTAATTTTTTTGTTTAGATTCAGCACACGCAAAAATATAAAAAACTTTTATTTGGAGGATGTTATGAAAAAAGTATTATCTCTTTTAGCTATGACCCTGATGATTGCTGGCCTGAGCGGTTGCATGGACGATCCAGATGCATCAAAACAAAAAGTTTCTAGCTCTACTTCTGTAGCGCTTTAATCTTTAAGCTTGAAGAAAAAGGCCCGCGAATGCGGGCCTTTTTTTTGCAGCTTAAATTTTAGCTGTATTAGCTCAGACCTGATCTGACAGTTACCGTTTTTGCGGGGTGTCTGTCAGATTAGATTTGGTTCAGATTTTTTTGAGCCCAAATCTGTTTTCCATCCAGCAAGGTATCCATCGGCGTTCTGCCGTTGCACATTTTGCCCTGATGAGTTCGGTCATTGTTGTAATAAACCAGCCATTCGTCCAGATCTTTTTGGAGTTCATCCAGGTCGCTATAGAGCTTTTTGCGGAACGTGACCTGATAGAACTCCTGCAAGATGGTCTTGTGGAAGCGTTCGCAAATCCCATTGGTTTGCGGCGACATGGCCTTGGTTTTGGTATGGTCGATGTCGTTGATCGCCAGGTATAGCTGATAATCATGCTGTTCGACCTTGCCACAATATTCTGTGCCGCGATCCGTCAGAATGCGTAGAACGGGTAATGCGTTGGCTTCATAGAACGGCAATACTTTGTCATTCAGGATGTCCGCGGCAGTAATCGGCGTTTTGGTGGTGTACAGTTTGCAGTGAGCGACTTTGCTGTAGGTGTCCACGTAAGTCTGCTGGTAAATCCGCCCAACCCCTTTGAGGTTGCCAACGTAAAAGGTATCCTGCGAACCCAGGTAACCGGGATGGGTTGTTTCGATTTCGCCGCAGGCTTGATCATCCTGCTGCTTTTTCTCCAACGCCGCAATCTGCGCATCGCTCAGCATTAACCCTTCGGCGGCTACCTTGGCTTCCAGTGCTTTAAGCCTCTTTTTAAAGTTCTCCAGGTCATGCCGTAACCAGATGGAGCGAACGCCGCTGCCGGATACGAATACCCCTTGTTTACGCAGTTCATTACTGGTTCGATGCTGTCCATGCGCTGGCCACTCAACCGCATAGGCTTTCACTGCCAGCTCAATGCTTTCATCGACGCGATTCTTCAGATTCGGAGACCGGCGGTTTTTGTCGATTAAGGCATCAATGCCACCTTCGGCTACCAGCTCTTGATAACGATAAAACGTATCGCGCGAGACACCCATCACCTTGCAGGCTCTGGAGACGTTATTCAGTTCTTGGGCTAAATTTAACAGCCCCGCTTTGTGTTTAATGATCGGATTGTTTGTATGGATCATGAGAGTTACCTTTTGTGTTTTGTGTAAGGATTCGACACCCCTATCAAAACCGGTAACTCTCATCTTTTCAAGTCGATGTGTCAGATCAAGTCGTGACTAATACATTTTAGCCCTCTAATTCGAATTACCCTGCTATTCGTTCTGCATCGATTTGCAACATCGCTTTATTAATCCAGGCTTCGGCCTCTGCGTTAATATCCTTCGATTTTTTATCAATGCTACTGATAACCGGCCCAATCTTGACCTTAATCACGCCCGGATATTTCAAAAAACTGTTGCGCGGCCAATATTCTCCTGCATTGTGCGCCAGCGGAATCACCGGAAAACCGGATTTTTGCGCCAGCATTGCGCCACCCGCATTAAATTTTTTATGCGCTCCCGGCGCCACTCGGGTTCCCTCCGGAAACACCACCACGAACAAGCCTTCCTGCAAACGCTGAATCCCTTGATCGATCAACATTTTTAGCGCTTCTTTCTGATTTTGCCGATCTATCGCGATGGGTTTTAATGTCGCCAGCGCCCAACCGCCAAATGGGATTTGCAGCAACGATTTTTTCAAAACCGCGGTTTGCGGGAAAATAAATTGCCGCAAAGCCACCGTTTCCCAGGCCGACTGATGTTTGCTGAGAATAATCGCCGCGCTATCGCGAGGAATGTTTTCCAGCCCTTCCACTTCATAACTTAGCCCGCAACATAACTTCAGCATAAACAGCAGGCAATTGATCCAAACATCGGCGATTTTATAGCGCATCGGAAACGGCAGAAAAAATCCGCCCAAAATCGCCACCCCGACAATCAGTGTCGAGAATACTATGTAAATGAACAACAATGTAGAGCCCAAATAGACTCTAAAATCAGCTTGTCGAGACGATGTGCGTGGCTGCGTCATAAAGATTATCGAAAATAGGAACGTTACGTTGTGGATTATTAAGGGCAGTTTTTTCGCCTTTCCCGGTTTTGACCAGAATAGGTTTGGCACCGGCCGATTCCGCGGCCTGAATATCGCGCAAGGAGTCGCCAATCGCATAAGTTCGGCTCAAATCAGCTTGCGTATCGGCGGCAAAGCGTCGAAACAGTCCGTCCAGAGGTTTGCGGCAGTCACAAGTGTCGTTTGGGCCGTGAGGGCAAAAATAAATGGCTTCTATGTGTCCGTCGGCCTGGGACGCCAATTGCCGCATTTTGGCATGTATCGCCGCCAGCGTTGCCAAATCGAATAAGCCCCTGGCAATCCCCGACTGATTCGTAATCACCACGACTTTGTAGCCATGTCGATTTAACAGCGCAATGGCTTCCAGGCTGCCGGCCAGCGGCAGCCATTCTTCCGGTGATTTGATAAAATCGTCGGAATCGACATTGATGGTGCCGTCCCGATCCAGAATAACGTAACGCTCGGTCACGATTGCAGTTTGGAAATATCGGCGATTTTCAGGAATTGATTGGACAATTTGGCCAGCAATGCCAAACGACTGTTGCGTAAAACTTCGTCGTCGGTATTCACCATCACATTATCGAAAAACGCATCGACGCTATCGCGCAATTGGGCCAAACGACTCAAAGCCAGCGGATAATTCTGTTCGGCCAGCAAGGGCAAAATGTCGGCTTCCGATTGCTCGGCGGCTGCCAACAAGTTTTTCTCGGCGGCTTCTACCAAAGTACCAATGCTCTCCGTAGGCGCTTGATCCGATTTTTTCAGGATGTTGATAATGCGTTTGTTCGCCGCCGCCAGACTTTCCGCTTCCGGCAAGGCTCTAAAACCTTGCACAGCGCGAATACGCAGCATGAAATCCAACGGACTAGTCGGATTAACCGCCAATACCGCTTCGAACTCGTGGCTGGTATAGCCTTGATCCAGACAATAGCCTTTTAGACGGTCAAACAGAAAACCTATCACTTTTTGCCGGGTTTCGGCTTTATTAAAGCCGTGACTGAACTGATCCAGCGCCGCATCCAACAGTTCAACGACATCCAATGCAATACCGTTTTCGATCAGTACCCGCAAGATGCCCAGCGTGGCTCGACGCAAAGCATAAGGGTCTTTATCGCCGGTTGGAATTAAGCCTGCGCTGAAAATACCGGCCAAGGTGTCGATTTTTTCCGCCAGCGCCAACGCCTGGCCGATTTGACCGCTCGGCGTCGGGCCGCCGGATTGTTTGGGGTAATAATGTTCTTCCAAGGCTAAAGCCACGTCGGCATGTTCGCCGTCCGCAGCGGCGTAATAACGACCCATCGTGCCTTGCAGATTGGCGAATTCGCCGACCATATTGGTCATCAAATCGGTTTTAGCCAACAGCGCGGCGCGCTTGGCTAATTCAACATCGGCGCCTAACTTCCCGGCGATCAACGCCGCCAGATACGCAACGCGCTCGGTTTTATCGAACAAGGTACCCAGGTCTTTTTGGAAGACGATGCTTTTCAGGCTCTCAACCCGATCGGCCAGCGATTGTTTTCTATCCTGTTTCCAGAAAAATTCAGCGTCGACCAGGCGTGGCAATACCACGCGCTCATTGCCTTGACGGATGGAATCGGGGTTAGAGCTTTCGATATTAGCGAAGGTAATGAAATGCGGCAACAATCGGCCCGCAGCATTTTTGACTGGAAAATATTTCTGGTTGGCCTGCATGGTGGTGATCAACACCTCTTGCGGCAACTCCAGAAAACGCGCATCGAAATTACCCACGACCGGTACCGGCCATTCGTTTAGTGCCGCCACTTCTTCCAGCAAATCGTCTTCGATATGGGCAATCCCGCCAACATTGCTGGCCGCTTGATTGGCAGCATCGCGGATGATGGTCATGCGTTCTTCGAAATCGGCCAGCACCTTGCCGTGCTGTTTGAGGATGTCCAGATATTCGTGTGGACTACCGATGCTCAAATCCAATGGTGAATGAAAGCGGTGACCACGGGTGACGCGGCCGGTCGTGCGGCCGAGAATATCGGTAATCAGAATTTCGGAGCCCAACAGCAAAACCGCCCAATGTACCGGCCGGGCAAATTCGGCATCGAAACTTCCCCAGCGCATACGTTTGGCAATCGGTAAATTGGCCAGACTTTTGCGGATAATGTCGGGGATCAACTCGGCAGTGGCTTGGCCTTTTACCGCCTGTTTGAAAATCAGCCATGAACCCTTGTCGGTTTCCAGTTTCTCCAAATCCTCAAAAGACGCACCGCAGCTGGCCGCAAAACCTAATGCTGCTTTGCTGGGCGTACCATCGGAGCCGTATGCTGCCTGGATGGCCGGGCCGCGCTTTTCCACGACTTTATCAGCCTGAAAGGTTTGCAGATCGTCGATCAATACCGCCAAGCGGCGCGGCGTGGCATAGGCACGGCCTTGGCCGTAGCTCAAACCGGCCTCTTGCAAGCCGGCCAAAATATTGTCCAGCAAGGCCTGACTGAGTTTTTTTAAGGACTTCGGCGGTAACTCCTCGCAGCCCAGTTCGAACAATAAATGATTGGTCTCGGTCATGTCACGCTCCCTGTCTGGCGAGAATCGGAAAGCCTAGCGCTTCCCGGCGGTTGTAATAGGCTTCGGCGACCGATTTGGCCATGTTGCGTACCCGTAAAATGTAGCGTTGCCGCTCGGTGACCGAGATGGCGTGGCGAGCATCGAGCAGATTAAAGGAGTGGGACGCTTTTAACACCATTTCGTAAGCCGGCAGCGGCAGGTTTTTCTCCAGCAGCATCAGGCATTCACGCTCGTAGGTATCGAAGCATTGGAATAGGAAGTCGACATTGGCGTGATCGAAGTTGAACTCGGACATTTCTACTTCGTTTTGGTGGAACACGTCGCCGTAGGTGACCACGCCTTGCGGGCCGCGAGTCCAGACCAAGTCGTACACAGACTCCACGCCTTGTAAATACATCGCAATCCGCTCCAGGCCGTAAGTAATTTCACCGCTTACCGGCCGGCATTCCAGGCCGCCGACTTGTTGGAAATAAGTAAACTGCGTGACTTCCATGCCGTTCAACCACACTTCCCAACCCAATCCCCAAGCGCCCAGGGTTGGCGACTCCCAGTTGTCCTCCACAAAACGGATGTCGTGTTCCAGCAAATCCAGACCCAAATGCCGCAATGAGCCCAGGTACAATTCCTGGATATTGTCCGGCGACGGCTTCATGATTACCTGAAATTGGTAATAATGCTGCAAGCGGTTGGGATTTTCCCCGAAACGGCCGTCTGTCGGGCGCCGCGAAGGTTGCACGTAAGCGCTGTTCCAAGGCTCCGGACCGATGGCGCGCAAGAAAGTGGCGGGGTGAAAGGTACCGGCGCCCACTTCCTGATCCAAAGGTTGCAACAACACACAACCCTGATTCGACCAGTATTCCTGTAAGGTCAGAATCAGGCCCTGAAAAGTAGAGACATCGTTTTTGCTAATCGACACGTCGGGAGCCACTTGATAGATAAAAAATGAGTTTATTGTACCTGAAAAGTACTCGCTAGACAGGCGCCAAGGGGGCTTTAAAGAATCCCGCTCAAGCCTGCTAACATCGCTCCAGGCAAGCAGAATCTGTGCGCTCTGGCTCCCCACTAGCGTCCTCACAAGCCGGAATGCCATACCGACTTACTCAACCGCCAATAATAGTAGTTTTCCGTTGCAAGACATTCAGCCAATATTCCTTCTCCGCCAATAACCGGTTAAGATCAGCCCCAGAAAATAATAACTATAAAAAATAAGAGGGTGGATTATGCAAAACCCCAGCCGGAATCTTCCGGGTTACAGGCCGCTAAAACGCCTACGCACCGCGCTGGCTATTGCCCAAGGCGCCGGACTGTTGTCGACCTTGTTGCAAGAGCTGGAAATCACCGTCTCGCACGACCAGACCAAGCGAGTCACTTACATGACCGGCTTGTACTCGCGCATCCATCGCGAAATGTTCAGCGACTGGAAGGAGCAGCCCACGGTCACCCACCGCCCCGGCACGATGCCGGATGCCGATAAGCGCAAGCAATTCCGCGTGGCTATCGAACGCTTGGTGCTGGATGGCGACAGCAATGCCGATACGGCGATTTTCGATAACAACGGCTTTGTGATCCACAGCGAGGACATCGCCGAGCGACTGGCCAACTTTTATCATTCCTTGCGGATCATTCGGCCTTATGGCTACGGCAATCGGATGACGCTGGATTTTTTTATTACCGCGCTGGGTAACCTGCCGGCCTTCAAGGCCGTCTACGAACAAGGCATCGATTTTCGCCGCCTAACTGCCGAAGACGCTTTGGTGCTGCACGATCATAATAGTCAACACCGGGCGCTGAGCCGCGCCTTTACGCACGCCCTCGATCCCAGGCGGATTAAAAGCCTGCACAACCAAGCCAACCGCTACGGCAAATGGCCGGAGAACAAACGCTTTCTATTAGGGATTCCGTTTCTGTCGCATACCACCAGCGACGGCATCGAATGCCTGATCACCGTGACCGGCGGCCTGGTGCCCTTGAACAGCATTACCGCTGAACAACTCATTGCCGGCCAGCATTTTGCCGATAATCCGTTAAGCGTGTCCGAACACATCATCGGCTATCTGCCGGGTACTGAAGATTTGCGCGCCCCCGGCAAATTCGAGATCGATGCGATCCCGATTCGTGAAGACGGCGTTGCGCCGCTGTTTTGCCTGGACGTGAATATGCTTACCGGCTTGCGCTCCCCCAGCCAGGCCGAATTGATGGATTTGTTGAAGCAGTGCGCCGGCGAGCAAGCCAATCTATTTTTATTGGCGGACAACGAAGCCCTAAAACAAAAAATGCTGGTCGCCGCCCGTCACGAAGTGCGCTTGCGCCGTACCGTGGAAATTGCCTACGAGCGTTTAGCCAAGATTAGCCGCATTTTAATCGCCGCCCGAGACGCGATTTTTGCCGGCAAAACTCCGGTGGACCAACCGCATTTTCTGATGAGCATGGGCGGCGCCGGTGCCGGCAAAACCGCAGTCGAAGAAATTGCCACGGCGCTGTGTGGCGACAATTTCGTGATCGCTTCCCTGGACGAATTCAGAAAGCTCAGCGATCTGTACCGTTTGCTGACCGCCGCCAATCATCATAGCGACGACTACGTGTACGTCGAACCGTTCGCCAACCGCCTGCGCGACCTGGTAGCGCAACAGGCCCGCGAGCTGCGGATCAATATCCTCTACGACGGCACAGGTATTCCCTATTCGCCGCGCTATTCAACTGCAATTAAACAATTTCAAGCTGCCGGTTTTCGTACCCAGATTGCCGCGGTCGATGCTTTCTTAGTAAAGCCGGCCGGGCGGGAACTGGAGTTGTCGCGCTCCGGCGTGATCGGCAGCGTCAAATCGCGCTTTGAAGCGACGGGGCGGGCTTTGCCCTGGGTGGTCACCATCGATAAACACATCCGTTCGCCGCAAGAGTTTCTGCATGCCCTTGAAGACACAGCGCTGGCAAAAATTTCGCTGTTTGCCAACGACGGTGAGCGGGATAAGCATTATTTGGTGGCGGAAAGTGTCTTGCTTAGCGATGCTGAGCTGGAGCAATTGCAACAGCAACAGTTGGCCGGCCACTTGGTCCGGCATCTACTTGAGTTTATCCGCCAACATCCGGATTCGGTGTTGAAAAGCCTGGCCGGCGATTGCGAAACCCGATTGACCGCGCTGATCGCCCGGAACCCGGACTTGAGCGAAGACAACGTCGGCTATTTAATCTACAAAGGCAGCGAAGGCAACCGGGTATTACTGGTTTACCATCTGCGGCGCTTGATCGATTTTGTGGAAAAACGCCAGCTCAACCCCAATGCGTCCGGCGAGGACGGCCTGCTTCACAAACCGGTGGCGCTGGCGTTTCATGTTGACCCGAATGCGAAAGACGCTTGGATTACCCGTTTGCAGGGCAGTGTCGAATGACTAAATAGATTCGCAAAATGTTGGGCAACGACCAATCAGATGCTGAAACGCGGTCCAGCAGATTTGCCGTTAGCCAATTTGCTTGCTACATTTCCAGCACTGATTAAATCACCTAGCCCAATGGAGGCGTGGATGCGGAAACCTCAATTGTTCGATGCCCGCCGGCTGGGAAGCTATGTTGTCTTGTGGCTATCTTTATCGGCTCAAAGCCTTGCCGCGCCTAGCGATGACCCGGATATTCTGGCCCGCCGCGGTCAGCAGCATCCCGTGGCAACCGGACCAGCCACAGCGCCAACCTTAACACTGAGCAAACCAGCCGGCGGTTGGACCAGCGGTTTGCAAATCACCGTGGCCGGCACCTGTTCCGACCCAAGCGCCGATCCGATTGTGGTGAATATCAACGGCGTGCGTTATTACGTGCGCAACGCCAATGGCAGCTTCTCCCGCGCGTTTCCGGCCGCCAAGGGCAAGAACACCGTCATCGCCGAATGCGCCAACAGCGCGGGTGTCACCAAAGCCTCAACTACCGTTGATGCGGTGATTGCTTCGATAGGCTTAAAAGTGGTACTGACCAGCGACAGCGACGGCGTCTACACCGATTTGCATATCTACGAGCCGGACAACAGCCATGTGTATTGGGCCGATACCAATTCCAACAGCGGCGGCATCTTCTTTTTAAATCAAAACGGCGACAACTTCGACCAGCCTGGCTACGGGCCTTATTTGTACGTACATCCGGCCCCACCCATCGGCGTATTCCGCATCGATACCAATTACTGGCCGGGCGGCGCGGTGCAGCATACCTTGGCTAATCTGGACATTATTCTGGATGAAGGTTTGCCCACGGAAAGCCGGCGGCGAGTGCAAAAGCCCTTGGCCCGGCCCGGCGAAACCAAAACCCTGGCGTATGTGGTGATCCAAGGCAACCGCCAGCCGGCAAAAATCTATGTGCCCGGACAGGACGCCGAGCGCGACATGCCGGCGGAAGTAAGGGAATACATCAAACACGAACCCAAGCGCGAAGGCGAAGAAAACGGCGAGGACTTGGGAGCATTGGCGCCTACTGGGGCAGGGCTGGCATCTGCTCCCTCTCCTGCTGGAGAGGGTTGGGGAGAGGAGAATAAAAATAAGCAAACCTATCTACCATCACAAGATGCCGACGCCCTGCGCCAAGTCGTCACCGATGTGGCCTTGCTGCAAGCCCGCAAACTCAGCCCGCTCTGGGAGCCCAAACAACGCGACTGCGCCGGCCTGGTGCGTTTTGCTTACCGCACCGCTTTAGAGCCACGCGACGCGGCCCGCACCGCCAAACTTGGCGTGCCGGCCAAACTGATGCTGCCACCCTTGTCCGAACAGGCCCGCAAAGCCATCCCGGAGTACCCGCAAATTTGGCAAACCGGCCTGAGTAACGGCCAGCCGCGTTACGGCCACTTCGCCGATGCCGAGACACTGATTGGCTACAACTTTCGCCTGAAATCGCGCGACCTGGCGGCAGCAAAAAGCGGCGATCTGCTGGTTTATCAAAAACCCCTGGTCAACGACGAACCCTATCATTTGATGCTGTTCGCTGCCGGTCATCCGCAAAATCTGGCGGTGTACCACAACGGCGCGCAAGGCGAAGAGGCCCAAGTGCGAGTAGTCAGCGTCGCCGAATTATTGCAATCGCCCGATCCGGTGTGGATCCCCCGCCCGGAAAATCCCTATTTCCTTGGAGTGTACGAATGGAACCGCTTAGCCCCGCAAAACGCCTGACCGTGCTTGCCTCGGCGGCGGTGCTGACCGCTACCGCCGGTATTGTCGGCTATCAGGATTACTCCCGACAACCGTTAAGCCGTTTGATGCGCACCGGCCTGCCCCTGCTGGATTTGACCGTGAAACTGCGCGATTCCGCCAACAACGATTTGGATGCCAGTACTTCGCTGGTGGGCAGCAATGACGAGGTGCCGGCCGGCGACGAACATTGCCCAGCCTTGACAGGCGGCGATGTCGGCTCGGGTACCACGATGGACGTCACCGTCCAACGTCCCGCCGATTGTCCGAAACAGGCAACCTGGTATGTAAAGAAACATCCGGTGGCCTTTACCCTTAACTTCAATCAAGGCGAGACGTTTTTAAATTGGTGGGATGCGCAGCCGCAAGTGCAAAGCTTAGTCGGCAATCGCTTCGTGCAAGGCCTGTTTTTCGGCTTGCTGCAAAGTCTGAAAGTCAAAGCCGAACAACTCAATCTGGAAGGTCTGCAAGGCGAGTTTCTGGCGCAACTGCTGCGCGACGCCGTCGCCGCCAATGCCGAGCTGCATTACGACATGGCCCATGCCAGCCAGGGCTGGGTCATCAGCTACTCGCGTAGCGACAGCCAGTTTGCCGATCAAGCCATGCCGGCCTTGGCTGGCGTTTTGGCAACTAGTGGTTACCGCCTCAATAAATTGCCGGAACCGATCCTGGAAACCCGCATCGGTTTGCAAAAGCTGTTTTTCACCCAATTCCGCGAGCGGATTTATCTGGCGCAAAGCCTGGAAGCCTTGCTCAATGTCATTGACAGCATCGCCCCGCAAAGCCGCCGCAGCGATGCGCCGCTAAGTTTGACCTTACGTAGCGAAGCTTTTATCGACCATTTGCTGCCGGTGTTGACCGGCTCGCCAACGTATCCGTTGCAATGGGATTTTGCCTTAACAGACGGCCAACTGGGTGTGTTGAATTTACCGGCGGCTGCCTGGCAAAACCAATTGCACGGTCAGTTGTTCGAAGGCGTTTTAGCCAGTATCCCGCACGACGCCTTTGCCGGTGTGGCCGCCAGCCTAGCGTTATCGCCGGACTTAACTACGGAAGACTGGCAAGCGCTGGCGGCAAACGGCCCGTCAACCAACCCGATCGGCCCCGAACCGGCTGGTGTAGGCTTGGTTTGGGATTTCACCGCCGACAGCCCAACCGGCGCAGTCGGCATCATCGTCGCCAATCCCCAGCAACCGCAAGCCAGTGCCGCGTATGCGCAATATCTGAAAAACCCTGACCTGGGCGCTGAATGTGCCGGCGGCAGTTTATTTCTGGCGGCCAGTTCGGAGAGCTTGCTGACGAGGATGAAAGACGCCTGTAACAAGCAGTCCTTGAGTCCGTTGGATTGGCAACGCGGCGTCGAGAAACAGCGTATGCAAGCCGCGCAACTAACCGCTTTTGTTAATCCTGGCGCCGCGGTACGAGAACTATTTCTGGCAGGCGGCGCGGGTAACTCTCAGGAAGCAAATGAATTTGCGCCGCGCTGGCAGCAAGACTATGAGACCGCCAAGGCCGCGATGCGGCAGGAGGGGGATAAGTTGTTTTATGGTTTGCCGATTTTGAGTTATGCGGGGAGGGTTGAGGGGGATTCTGGGGCTGTTTTGGAAGGTAGGTTGGTAGGTCAAGAAGGTGGGAAATGAGTGGGTTTTTACGTGTTTTTGAGTTGTTGAGAGAATGTGTCGCTAGCGCGACGGATGTTTTAATGTCGGTTCTCGGACCGACAGCCGAGGTACTTTTCTTTGCTTGGCCAAAGAAAAGTACCCAAAAGAAAAGCCACCCGGATGCCGTTTTTCTCCTGCGCGCCGAAGCTTTTGCCGAGGGTTTTCAGAAGGGGCTTCCCAGCCCCTCCGAAAACGAGCGGCATCCCTGCCGCTCCCCTACCGGGCTGATCTCGGCAAAAGCTTCGGTGCTCGGCGCGGCATACGGGGAACACCAGTCCCCGATGAATGGGCTTACGAAAAAACTATATGCCAGTGGTCGTAAAGCCAAAAACTTATGGGCGCAATGCCCCAGAAAACTAACCAAATCGTATTTTCCAGAGATGGAGAAAAATTCGATAAGCCAGAGTCCCTAATAAAGTAAGCAAACAACAAAATAGGCCAAAGCATACAAACAGCGCTCGTTTTATCCGAAGACAGATCTAATGTCGCTGGGAATTCAACGAATAGCGTTAAAAGACCAATGCCTAGATAAATAACTGAAAATCCAAAGACTACCCATCCTTGTGGTGTGGTTAACAAAGGACCACGAATAAAGTCCGTAACAGATAGATGATGGTAATCCATGAAGTTTTTTCCTGAGCCCAAGGAAATCCTATGATAACGCAGCTTGATTATGATTATGCTCGGGGTTTGTCCCGTTATGCCGCGCCGAGCACCGAAGCTTTTGCCGAGATCAGCCCGATAGGGGAGCGGCAGGGATGCCGCTCGTTTTCGGAGGGGCTGGGAAGCCCCTTCCGAAAACCCTCGGCAAAAGCTTCAGCGCGCAGGATCAAAGCGGTATCCGGGTCGCCTTTTCTTTGGATACTTTCTTTTGGCGATGCAAAAGAAAGTATCGCGGCTGTCGGTCCGCGAACCGACATTAAACAGACCGTCGCGATAGCGACACCAAATCTATTTGCTGTGATTGTTAGCTATCTACTTCTGCTAGCTTCATTGCTGAGTCCAACATGTGCCTGGGCCGGCAGCCCATTCTATCTAACCGCCGAACGCAGCTTCACCAACACCGAAGTCCCCAATATCCGCTTGGACTACACCCTAACCGACCAGCCCATGCTGATCAGGGTGCTAAAAGCCAATAACCTGGAAAGCTTCCTGGATGGCCAGTTCAACGTCAGCCGTAGTTACGAGCAGCCGGTCAGCGAGCTGAACCCCGGCCATTACTTCGCCAAAGGTTTGAATAACGCGCAATCGCCGTTGCAGTTGTTGCGCGGCATGCTGGATGTCGAGTTTCGCAAATCCTTGAAAGAAACCAACTTCAGCGGCTCTGTGCTGACAGTCACCGAAAAACCGTTGGTGTCGGTGCCGCAACAAGTTTTGGTGGCACCGCCGAAGGGTTTTACGGTGGTGAAGGAAAGCTATCTGGATTTGCTGCGCAACGGTCAGCAAACTCACGATTTGGGTTGGTGGTTTAACGAAGATACCTGGAGCGAGCATCGCTACAAGGTTAGACAAGTGGCGCTCGACCCACTACCGGATGGCATTTATTTGCTGCAAGCGCTGCAAGGCAAGAACGAGGCGCAGTGTCTGATTCAGGTCAGCAGTCTGGCGGTGCAGGTCAAGCAATCCAGCGAGCAGTTGTTGGTGCGGGCGATGAACCGCGACTTGCAGCCGCTGGCTGGCGCCAAAGTCAGTTACCGCGATGGCCGTGGCCATTGGCAAACCTTGCCGGCCAGCACCAATGCCGCCGGCGAACTGAGCTTTAACAGTCCGGATGGGGTGTTGGACGGCAAATTGTTGGTGCGGGTCGATGCGCCGGCCGCAAAACCCGGCGAAGCGGCGCGCACCGCGCTGACTGCGACCGATTTCTTGCCGACGCAAGCCAAAGACGACTCGGTATTCGTGATGACCGACCGGCCGATCTTTAAGCCCGGCGAGACCTTTTATTACAAAGGCATCGTCCGTAATTTGCAGGACGGCCAGTTGCGGATTCCGGCCTTTCAATCCAAACAAACCGACGTGTCCTTGATTCGCGCCGACGGCAATGCCACAGGTTTGCAAGGTCAAACTACACTCACCGATTTTGGTTCGTTTTCCGGCAGTTTCGATCTGGATTCCAGCCAGACGCCGGGCTTGTACCGTTTGTTGGCCGAGATAGACCACAAAGCCTACGGCGGCGAGTTCCGGGTGCGCGATTACATTAAACCCACCTTTTATTTGGAATGGCTGGATCGCAGCTCGGTGGTGCAGGCTGGCCAGCCGTTCAAGTTAAAATTCCGCGCCAAACGTTACAGCGGTGGCGTGCCGCAGAACGTCAAGTTCGAAGTGTTTCTGTACCGGAAAAAATTCGAAGCCCCGCAATTTGTCACCGAAGCGGGCGCGGGATTATCCGCGGGCAATGACTATTTCGGCCAGGTGAAATCCGCCGCACCGTTGACGCAACCGCAACGGTTGTATAGCTCTATCGAAGAGCGCCAGGCGGTCGATGCCAGCAACCCTTGGGAAACCGCCGCCAAGCTGGATGAAAGCGGCGACGGCAGTTTTGAATTTACCGTGCCGGCCTCAGACAAAGAAACGCCGGATCAGGAATGGATTTACTCCCTGATGGTGCGCGCTCAGGATGCGGCCGGCGGCAATGCGATTTTGACCGAAAGCATTTATGCCACCTTGTCCGAGGCGCAGCCGGCCGTGCGCTTTAATAAAACCGTCGCGGCGGTCGGCGATCAGGATTTGCAATTGCTGTTGCAATCCAGCTATGCCGACGGCAAGCCGGCTGCCAAGGCCGGCGGCGTGGTCGATGTGATGCTGGAACAGCCCGGTAGCGGCAAGCGTAGCCTGGTGAAACTGGATTTCGCGACCGACGAGCGCGGTCAGCAAAAACTGACCATTCCGGCCTTGAAAGAATTTGGCCGACTCACCGCCGTGGCTCGTCTGGAAAGTCTGGACGGCCGCAATTTAAACCATCCAGCCAGTTCCCAACCCAGCACTTTAATCGTGGCCGGTAGTGGCGGCGAGGCGGTGGCCGACAATCCGGAACTGGAACTGTACACGCCCACCACTATTCTCAGCCCCGGCGAGCAAGCCAAGGTATTCGCCTTATTGCCCAAGGCCTGGGGCAATAACGAGAGCGGCGCGATTTGGGAAACCGTGGCTGGCGCGCGTTTGTTTGATAGTCGCAGCGCACAGGCTCAAGGCCGCAGCCGCTGGTTTGAAGTCACCGCCAAACCCGAATACGGCACCGGTTTTTACCACACCGTGACCGTGCCGATGGCCGGCGGCAAATACAAGGAACAAACCCTGGGCTTTAGAATCGTGCCTTGGGAAAAGCGTTTGCAGATCGCCATCGAGCCGGAAAAAGCCGAAACCGAGCCGCTGAAACCCACCAAAATCAAGCTGCAAGTCAAACGCGCCGATGGCAGCCCGGCAGCGAACACCGAAATCGCCGTGTCCATCGTCGATCGCGCCGTGTATGCGGTGCAAGCGGAATTCCGTCCCGGAATTTTCGATTTTTTCTATCCGCTGCAACGCAGCAATTTAGCGACTTTCTATTCCGACGATCTGCAAGGCTACGGTTATGCCGACTTGCTGCGTAAACCCAATTTCTCGCTCAGCGCCTTGAAAAGCCAAAGCAAGTTGGCCAAAAAAGCCATGCGCGACACCGCCGGCTGGTTTCCGCATGTGGTTACCGACGCCAAAGGCAATGCCACTATTGATGTGGACATGCCGGCCAACGTCACCGAATGGCTGGTGACAGCGGTCGCCAGCGACAAGGACGGCCGTATCGGCGAAACCACCGGCCAATTCCGCAGCGTCACCGATGTGGCGGTTGACATGGTTGGGCCGCAATTTTTGCGGCAGGGCGACGAAGTGGACGTAGCGGTGAAACTGACCAATCACTTGGCCCAGCCGGTGAAACTGGCCGGCAGCATCAGCCTGCCGGACACCCTGCCTTTGCAAAGCGGCGAACCAGTACCGCAAGCTGAACTAGCGGCCAAAGCCGAGCAACTATGGCCGTTGCGCTTGAGCGCCAACGACCGGCAAGGTGCGCCGGCATTGAAGGTGGCCTTAACTGCGCCGACCGGTGTGCGGGTGGGCGGTGCCGAGGAGTTTGAGATTCCATTAAAAGCCGCCGCGCTGCCGCAGGTGATTAGCAGCGTGCAACAGGACAATCTGTTGCGCATAGCTTTGCCTGCACAAGCCGAGCCGCGACAAGTGACGGTGCGAGTCAATTCCGGCCTGCTGGGTGCCGCGCTGCAAGCGGCGGCCATGCTGGTGCAATATCCTTACGGTTGCACCGAGCAGTTGGCGCATAGCACCGTGCCGAATCTGGTGTTAATGGATTTGATCGAGCGCGCCGGCCTGAAACCCGAGCAATTGGGTCCGCTGGAAAACACCTTAAAACGTGCCAAGCAGAACGCGGCGCTGGGTATTCGGAAATTGATTCAAAACCAAAAATCGGACGGCGGCTTTGCCTTGTGGACCAGCGATAGCGAAGCCACGGTGCCGGTGACCTTGATTGCCCTGCAAGCCTTGAAATACGCCAACGACTTGCAAGTAGAAGGCGTGAATAACGCCTATTTCAAAGGCATGGATTGGCTCAACAATCACGCCGAGGGTAGTACGGTAGCGGATGGTTTTGTGTTGAGCGGTTTTGCGACAGTTGGTTATGCTTACAACGCACCTTGGCAACAACAGGCAGATTTTGTCGAAAAACTGCTTGCCGATGCCCATGCCGGCGCGGGTGATTTGATAGCCGCGCTGCATATCGTCAAAGCTTACGAAAGTCAAAACTGGCACAGCTTCAATCAGCAGTTCAAAGACCGGCCACAGCTGAAAAACGATTTGCTAAAGCGCTTGCAACTGGCGCTGGACGCGCTTGATCCAGCGAACTATCAACAACAGCGCGGCGAGTTGTATAACAGCTTGGGCTTTGGATTTGGCGTGCCCAGCTTGATTTCTGCCGGTTTGGGCACGTTGAACGAGGCGCAGGCCTTGCCTCCGACATTGGAAGCCAAACTGAAACGCGGGTTGTTGCAAACCCAGCAAAACGGCTACTGGCAATCGACTTACGATACCGCGCAGGTGATCTTCAACAGCCGCGAATTGTTATCTAAGGAAGCGGCGGCAGCGGCCAAGCAGAGCGCCCGCAGCATTTCGGTCAGCAGCAAGGACGGCGTTGCCTTGGGCACATTGCAGCGCATACCCGGCGGCTATCTGGGCAACTTCAACCGATTCGGCAATAGCCCGGATCTTAGCGAAATTCATCTCGCCGAATTGAATGCCGACGAAATCGCCAGCGCCACAGTCAACGTCGAAGTACCGTATCCGGCGGTCACTGCTCGCGCTGCCGGTCTGGAGGTACAACGCAACTTCCGCCGCATCACCGCCAAAGGCAGCGAGTTGATCGATATGAGTCAGACCTTGAAACCCGGCGATGTGGTGGTCAGCGAAGTGCACATCAAACGTAGCGCCGCCGGCCGACCGGCACCCGGCAGCGAGTTTGTGGTCATTGAAGACGGCATCCCCAGCTTGGCGGAAGGTCAGGAAAACGATGAAACCTACCTGGCCGACGCCAAAATTCAGCCCAAGGACGACAGCTACTGGGCCAACATCAAGGAAACCCAACGCTACCCGGACCGCATCGTCCGCGTCGCCAAACTGCAAGCCGGCGGCGAATTGACCTTGTATCAAGTCTGGCGTGTCGCCAGAGCCGGTAGTGCGTCGATCCCCCCTGCTAGCGGGTTTGATATGTATAACGAGGCGGTGCAAGGGAATAGTTTGGCGGGGAGGGTGAGTGTCAGGTAGGTAACCGTTGGACAATCATCCCTCCGATTTATAGCGTAAGTGACCAAGAATGCTTGTGTGCTATGATTTTCGCTCTAGCTAGACTTGGTAAATCAACACCATTCATATAAATTCCCTAGAGACTCGCCAGGTATCTAGGGTGAAACGCATACATAACGGCCGATGGCCAGGGAGCAATATGACCAATTATTATTTAAATTCCAGTTTGCTTGTTGCCTGCTTGCTGGCGACGAATGCCGCCCAAGCCGATCCAACCTTTCGCCTAACAAATCTGGGTACTTTGGGTGGCTCGGCAAGTTGGGCAACAGCTATTAACGCGAACGGGCAAGTCACCGGTTCAGCGCAAATCGCTGACGGCAGTTACCGGGCTTTTATTGCTGATCCTAATGGGACCATGCGAGAAGTCGTAACACCTAGCGGTTTTAGTAGTTATGGTCTTGACATTAATAATGCCGGTCAAATAACTGGCTATTTGTTAGACACAAGCAGCAAAAGGCGTGCCTTTTTAACCAATGCTCATGGCACTTTATCCGATCTTGGCACCTATGGTGGTAACAGTAGCGTTGGCCTGGGGATTAATGATGCTGGGCAAGTCGCAGGTCAAGTTATTCACAATACCGGCGACGCCAATGCCTTTGTGGACAACCCGCCCGGATATTATGTTTGCTGTAGTAGTTTCAGTTCAGGGAATGACATTAATTCTTCCGGGCAAGTTGCTGGTTTTGATTATTCTAGAACCCCTTATTATTTTTCTGAGACGAACTACGGTCATTTTACCCATGCTTATATTTTCAACCCTAACGGTCAGCAAATAGATTTGGGTACGTTGGGCGGAACAGCGAGTTGGGCAAGCGCTATTAACGACACAGGCCAGGTAACGGGTTACGCTTACACAAAAACCGGAAAGGCCCATGCATTCTTGACGGCAGCAGGAGGCCAGATGGTCGATCTGGGTACATTCATTCCAGACATAGGTGAAAGTGAGGGTGCGGATATTAATAATTTGGGACAAGTAGTTGGTAAAGCCAGCATTTCTTACACATCAAATTATGTCAATGGTCAGCAACTTGGCGGATACAGTTATCACGCATTTACTACGCGAGATGGCGTAATGACAGATCTGAATTTGCTTATAGCGGAAGGGGGCGCTGGTTGGGAGCTGCTTTCGGCCGATGGCATTAACGACAATGGTCAAATCGTGGGGATGGGAATGTTCAACGGCTTGCAGCGCGCTTACCTCTTAACGCCAATCGCAGCAGTCCCAGTACCTTCTGCTGTTTGGTTTTTCTGCAGTGGGTTGAGTTGGTTGGTATTTTCGTTTCGTAAAAATAGAAATTTTGTTCAGTCTAAGCAAGACTGAGTAGAAATCCAACAAGCAGTAATTATAAAACGCGAAGAGGTAACCGTAGGGTGCGATAGGCACTAGCCGCATGCACCGAGTGTTGTTTGCGAATAGGTGCAATACGCTTACGCTATTGCACCTTATACGGTCTGACTGGGTAATATAAACAGGTATGGCCTCAAACCATTCGCTTAATACTTACACCATACTCGACCATCCTAGCGCTTGCTTGCATTATTAAGCGCTAAATTTCGCCCTTCTCGACTACCGGCATGATCCAGTAATGGATACCGGACCCGGCAAATTCGGACTTCAATTTTTCCAGCAAGGCGGAAATAGCCATTTTCTCGGCGTAAATCTGAAAGCGCGCGGTTTGCTGATCGGCATCGTCGGCTTCGGTGAGAAATTTGGTGATCTTATGCTCACCGGTATCGCTATGAAGCAGCTCTTCCTCAAAACTGGTCAGGCACTCCATCATCGGCCCCTCCATGACAGGCGGCACGATAAATGAGATGGAGAACTGTTGATGATGCACGGTTCGAAAAAAATCATCTTCACTGTTAAAACGATCAGACGCATTTTTGATCACTTGCAGATACTTACCGCGCCTGCGATCACCCTTGCGCTTTTCGATAATATCGGCAGACACAGGCGTCTGATTTTGGCGAGGGTCGTTGTACCAACTACGGTGGTAATAAGGCCTAACCACCACCATTCTGCCGTTAAACCGGCGATTTTTTAAACCTTTAACAACTCTTTGCACGGAAAGCTCAGAATCCAGCGTTACCACGCCATGGTATTCGATAGTGCCTATGCGGGTATCCTGTAAGGCCAGAATCTGCACATCGACTATACGGCCGGATTTTCTGAACAAGCCGCGTTTCAAAGCAGGGGCCACAAATTCGGAAATTTCAGTATGCCTGGTATTAGCAGGAATGCGACGCAAAAAGATATTCATAGGGCTATGTGTGGCAAGGAAAATAGCTCATTCAAAAATGTTTAACCGCTGTTCGTCCGAACTGTAGCATCCCCAGTCGCTTTCTGCATGCTTTATGCTTAGATGATGCCTTGTTCGATAGCCGGTACCAGCCAATAATGCAGGCCGGAACCGGTAAAATCCGCCTTTAGCTTAGTCAATAATGCAGAAATGTTTTGTCTTTCGACATACATTTGAAAACGAATTTTGCGTTGATGTCCGGCAACCTGTTCTGCCAGCGACAAACCCTGCTGATTGTGATCGTGAACATTGGCCGGAAAACTGGTGAAACCCTGCGACCATTCCAATGACAGCAAACAATCGACCAGCGCTTCCTCCAGGCTGGGCGGCACATTCACCGTCAATAAAAACGCTTCGTGACTCATCAGCAACGCTCCGGATGGCGGCCGAATAATTGATAAAGTATCGGCAACAGGATTAGGGTTAATAATGTCGAAGACAATAGACCGCCAGTGACCACAATAGCCAATGGCCGTTGAATTTCCGAGCCGGGGCCCGACGCAAACATTAACGGAATCAAGCCGAAGGCGGCGATGCTGGCCGTCATCAATACCGGCCGCAACCGCCGCCCGGAACCGATGATCACCACCCGCGACAATTCCATACCGGTCGCGCACAGCTGATTAAAATAACTGACCATCACCACCCCATTCAATACCGCAATGCCGAGCAGAGCGATGAAACCCACTGAAGCCGGCACCGACAGATATTCGCCGGACAACCACAGCGCGAACACGCCGCCTATCATGGCCAACGGGATATTGGACAGCACCAGCACCGCCTGCCGCACCGAGCCGAAGGTGGAAAACAGCAACAAAAATATCAAACCTAAGGACAATGGAATCACCAGGGAAAGACGCGCGGAAGCGCGTTGTTGATTTTCAAACTGACCGCCGAACGCCACATGAAAACCGCTGGGTAATTGAACACGCTCGGCCACCGCCTTGCGCGCCTCTTCAACAAAACCAACCAAATCGCGGCCCTCAACATTACAGCGGATGACCACGAAGCGCTGACCCTTTTCCCGGTCTATCGACACCACGCCTTCTACCGCTTGAATTTTCGCCACTGCGGTAATCGGCACATGCTCACCATTCGGCAAACTGATTTGTAAATTCTCGAAGTTGGCGGTGTTACTGTCGCCGCGCAGCAGCAAAGGCGTGCGTTTCACCCCTTCTTGGACAATGCCCAGTTGCACGCCTTCAATCTGCGCGCGCAACATATCTTCTATGCTATTGCTATCCAACCCGAACCGGCCGGCAGCTTCTCGATCAATGCTCAACTGCAGAAACTGCATGCCTTCATTTTTACGGGTAAACACATCACTGGCACCGGGGATGGTCTTCAGCACCGCTTCGATTTGCTCGGCTTTATGATTTAAAGTATCCAGCTCGGGGCCGAATAATTTGATCGCCACGTCACCGCGCGTTCCCGTTAGCATCTCCGAAACCCGCATCTCGATAGGCTGAGTAAAACCAAAGGCTATGCCCGGGGTGTGATCCATAATCTTGCGGATTTCTTCGATCAATTCTTCCTTGGTTTCCATCCGCCATTCCGCTTTAGGTTTCAGGATCAGAAACGTGTCGGTATCGTTCAAGCTCATCGGGTCCAGGCCCAATTCGTCGGTACCGACCCTGGATACCACGGTCTGCACTTCCGGGATATGCTCGAGGATGTTTTTCTGCACACGGCCATCCAAGGCCACCGAATCCAGTAAGGTAATGGACGGCAATTTTTCCAGCTGCACGATAATGTCACCTTCATCCATCGTCGGCATGAAAGTGCTGCCGATCTGGGTGAAGACCAAAACGCTTGCCGCCAACATCGCACCGGCGCCAATAAAGACTTTTTTGCTATTAGCCAAACACCAGGCCAGAATAGGCTGATACCACTGCAATAGTTTGCGCGGCAACCAAGGCTCCTCATGCGACACCTGTTTCAGCAACAGCGATGCCAGTACCGGAATCACCGTCAATGACAAAATCAAGGAACCCGTTAAGGCAAACACGATAGTCATCGCCACCGGCCCGAACAACTTGCCTTCCAGCCCCTGCAAGGTCAGCAGCGGTAAGAACACGATGACAATGATCAAGATGCCCGACGTCACCGGCACCGCTACTTCGCGGGTAGCGCGATAAATTAGATGCAGCCGCGGTAACCTCTCGGCCTTTTGATGATCGGCCAGTTGCGTAATCACGTTTTCCACGACCACCACCGCACCATCCACCAACATCCCGATAGCGATAGCCAGACCGCCCAGACTCATCAAGTTGGCGGACATACCGAAAGCGTGCATCAGGATGAAGGTCACCAGCGCCGCCAACGGCAAAGCCAATGCGACGGTCAAAGCCGCGCGCAAATCGCCTAAAAACAGAATCAGCAGTACCACTACCAAAACAATGGCTTCCAGCAGGGCTTTGGAAACGGTGTTCACCGCCTTGCCCACCAACACCCCCCGGTTGTAGAACACATTCAGGCGCACGCCTTCCGGCAAGCTTGGTTGCAATTCCGCCATCTTGCTTTCCAGTCGCTCGATAGTTTGCCGAGCATTGGCGCCGCGCAAACTGAGCACGACCGCTGTCACGGCTTCGCCGTCACCGTCCTTGCTGACCGCTCCATAACGTGTCAACGCGCCGATTCTGACCTCGGCTATATCGTCCACTCGTGTCGGCAGGCCTTCGTGTTGCGCCACCACAATGGCTTTCACATCCTGCTCATTCTTGATACGGCCTTCGGCGCGCACAATCAACGCTTCCTCGCCTTCGCTCAACCGACCGGCACCGTCGTTGCGGTTATTATTTTGCAAAGCCGCTTTTAATTGCTCGGTATCGATATTGCGAGACGCCATGCGGATATTGTCGGGCACCACTTCAAAGCTGCGCACCAGTCCACCCAGCGCATTCACATCCGCCACGCCGCTGACGGTACGCAGAGCCGGGCGGATGGTCCAATCCAGTAATTCTCGCCGTTGCATCAGCGTTAAATCGCCGCCTTCTATGGCGAACATAAACATCTCTCCTAGTGGCGTGGTCATCGGCGCGATGCCGCCTTGTACGCCCTCCGGCAAATTGCCCCACAAGGCGTTCAACCGTTCCGCGACTTGTTGCCTGGCCCAATAAATATCAGTGCCTTCTTCAAAGTCCAGCGTAATATCGGTAATGGCATATTTAGCCAACGAGCGCAGCATGGTTTGATGCGGAATGCCCAGCAACTCAACTTCAATCGGCGCGGTAATCCGAGCTTCCACTTCTTCCGGCGTCATGCCATTGGCTTTGACGATGATCTTGACCTGCGTAGGCGACACCTCGGGAAAGGCATCGATGGGAATATGCTTGACCGCATAATAACCGCCGCCCACCAGCAACAGTACGCCGAGTAAAATCAACAGCCGCTGAGTCAACGCAAAGCGAATTAACCCCGCCATTACTCGTCGCCTCCCAATCCTAACCAATTGGCTTTCAAGGCCACCGCACCTTTTATGGCGATTTGCTCGTTGCCGGACAACGGTCCACTGATCAAGGAATTGGCATCCTGTTTACCGGTGACTGTCACTTCGGTCACCACAAAACCGTCTTGATTGCGCACAAACACATAGGCGTGCCCTTCGTTCTGCGCAATGGCGGTATTGGGTACGACGAAGCCGGTCTCTGCGCTATTTTGCATGATCTGCACATTGACGTTCTGTCCCACGCGCAAGCCCTCGGCTTTGCCGTCAATCACCGCCCTGGCCAATACCGTCTGATTGTCGTAGTTGACGCTTTGGCCCAGCAGACTAATTTTGGCAGTGGTCTCGCTGCCTTTCAGCCGCACCGAATCGCCTAACCTGATGCCGCTCAAGCGCTCCTGCGGAATATTGATTTCCAGCCAAAGCTCAGACAAATCGGCAATCCGATACAGCGGTGCCTGCACATCCAAGCGGGCGCCCAAATTGGTCAGACGCTCCAATACCACCCCATCGATGGGTGCGCGAATAGTCAAACGGTTGTCCAGCTTATGGCTTTGCCCCAAACTTTTAATCTCGGCGGCCGACATGCCGGCCAACAATAACAACTGCCGGGCCTCGTCGGCCTTGGCCGATTTGCTGCTGTGCAGCATTTGGGTTTCCTGCCAGCGCCGCTGCGCAATCACACCTTCCTGCAATAATTTTTGATCGCGGTTGCGCTCTTGGCCGGATAAATTCAGTTCGCTGGTAGCGGTTAAAAATGCTTGCTGTAATCCGACCAGTTCCGGGCTATTCAACTGTGCCAATAGTTGGCCTTTATGGATCTTGTCGCCGATATTGACCGGCAATTGGGTAACCAGGCCGGGCTGGCTGCTACTGATCAACACCTCCCGATCAGCCGGCACCACCACTTTGCCCGGCGCGTAAAACAACGGAATCTGTTGGCTGGCGGTAAGCGGCGCGACTTTTATATCCAAATTGTCGATCTGCTGCTGGGTAATTTTGATCTGGGTATCTTGAGCAAACGCGCTTAAGGCCTGCGCCAACAACAGGCCGAAGATTAACCGCCTCATGGCTGTATGCCTACCGCTTGATTGTAGAAAGCGATGTTGCGCTGTAATTTAACCTCCTGCAATTTGGCGTTGCGAATCGCTTCCAGACTACGAGCCTGAATTTTTAAGAGGTCCAACAGATTAATTTCGCCGGCCGAGAAGCTGATTTCTGTCATTTTCAGTTGGGTTTCGGCGATTTGTTTCAACTCGTTGGCGATTGCCAGCTCCGCCCGCGTCACTTCCAGAGCATGCTCGGCTTCGTGCAGATTTTTCTCCAATTGCCGGTAAAGATGCTCACGTTGGGCTTTGGCATTGTTCAGCTCCAGATTCACCTTCGCGATTTCCGGCGCGTTATAGGCCTCGCCGCCGAATAGCATCACCACGCCGACGCCAACACTCTCAATGTCTTGCCCGCTGCGGCCATCCCGCTGGCTTTTCGCACCTACACTGAGCTTGGGTTGATTGATGGGATCAGTGGTTTTGGTCCATTCAATTTCCGCCTGTTTGCGGTCGATGATGGCGTTGATAGCTTCCAGCATCGGATGGTTGCCGCTCACCGAGGTAATGTCGCTTAGTTTTTCCTGATAATTGCCCGGCACCCGCGACAAGGTAGTCAAGCTGGCATAGGCTTTACGGCTATGCATCACTTCCGCTTCGGCTTGGGTGACCAACCCCCGGTTTTGCAGGTATTCACCCTTGGCCAGCAACAAATCCGCACGTGGCAAATCGCCCAATTCCACCCGGCGCTCGACTTTCTTCATCAATTGCTCGGAAATCGACAAGGCATTTTGCGCTTGTTGCAAACCGATATTGGCGATTTCCATATTCCACAAAGCGTCTCTGATCAAGCGCGTGACTTCCAGCTTAACCGCCGCCGATTGCTTTTGCGCGGCAACGCCGGCCCGTTCCGCTACCGCCTGACCGGCATCGCGTTGCCCCCATTTCCAGGTCGTGATTTCGACTTGAGCAGAGGCTTCGCGCGAACCCAGGTCGTCGGCAATTCGGTCATCCATGTAATTCAATCCAACAGCCGTAGAGCCGGCCACCCAAGCGTCACTGCGTTCGGCTAAGGCATTAGCTTCCTGGGCCAAGGCTTCGCCGACCAGGCGATCCGGATATTTTTCCACGGTTATTTCGACTAATTGCGACAAACTTAGCGACGGATCGGTTTCGATAGGATCCATGTGTTCGACAATCAAATTCTCCGAAAACATTTCGCCGTGAGTCGCCGCCAAACTCTCTCCGACAGGATTCATTTCGGCAAGGCAAGGCGCCGTAACCAGCAGTAATACAGGTAAACCGCATTTTAGATAACGGTATCCATTCATGGAGCACTCCAAAGCAGTAATTGAATAGAACTAGCAGCCAAACGCCTAACGGGCTTTTGGCCAATTTTGGGGACGAGGGGCTGCCAGGTGTTGACCCAGCCTGCTTCGACAGCGAAGCCAGCCCCTTTCAGAGCGGCGGCGCGCGGGATGGATTGTGACTAAGTACGGGGTCGGGCGCGAACAGCGGTATGTGCGGAGAAAACTTAACGAGTTGGATTTGCCGCGTAACCGCCAAATAGGCAACCACGCTGACCAGCAGATAGAAAACCGGCGCCAGCCTGTCCAGCCATTGCTGCTGTTTAATCGCAGAGCCCAGATTGACAATACTATTTTGAATTTGCAGATCGTGATCGACAGCCATCAAGGCGGTTTCGCCATCATGATCGATATGCAGCACTTCGAATTCGTGCAGATGCAGGCCACCCTGCATGGCATCTCTACCGATATGGGCATGCACCAGCGGCGCTGCCACTTGCAAAAGCAGCAAAAACATAACTAGAAATTGACGCAAATATGCAACCATTTATGTTTTCAGAATGTCTGTGGGGTGTCGTTAATCGGTAGACGGCGGTTGTATAGGACCATGCGAAAGGCTATTCTACTTGAATTACGCGATTTTACCCCGAATATCGGCATACATTTATTCACTTTAGGCAAACACCTATGAACAGAAAGATCGGTACCTTGGCAACATTATTCATTGCACTGGCCTTACTGCTAGGCAGTGTCCAGGAAGCGCAGGCTAAACGCATGGGCGGCGGCAAGTCTTTCGGTAGCAAGCCGAGCTACAGCACACCGTTTCAACGCTCTACCTCTCCCACTGGAGCCAGCAGCCAGCCGACCCGCTCGGCCAGCCAGCAACAAGCGGCTGCACAAAATCAAACAGCCAGACAAAACTGGGCTGGTCGCGGCGGCCTGATGGGCATGCTGGGCGGCTTGGCTTTAGGCGGGTTATTGGGCTCATTGTTCTTCGGCGGCGCCTTCGAAAACATCAATCTGATGGACATGCTGCTGTTTGCCGGCGTCGCTTATCTGCTGTATCGCTTGTTTGCGGCCAGATCACGTCAGCAACCCGCCGCGCCGGCCGGTTATGGGCCCGCGCACTCGCAACCAGCGGAATCGCAAAACTATTATCGCGAGAACCAGCAACCGGCAGCCGGCGGTTCCGGTTTCGATACCGATGTGCTGTTCAAAAAAGGCAGAACAGCAGGATCAGGCAGCAATGACTATCAACAAGCCGCTAGTTTCGATGCAACCAACTTGCCGGCCGGGTTCGATCAGCGCGCGTTTTTAAGCGGTGCGGAAAGTGCCTACCGCTACCTGCAAGCAGCTTGGGATAGACGCGACTTGGCGGAAATCCGCGGCTTAACTACCGACAAGGTGTTTGTAGAAATTCAAGAGCAGCTACGTGCATCCAATGATATTAATAAAACCGATGTCCTGAAACTGAGCGCCGAATTAATGGATGTCCGCGAAGCCGGCACCGAACTCGAAGCGGTGGTCTTGTTCGACGCGCTAATCAGCGAAGACGGTGGCAAGGCAGAAGCCATTAAAGAAGTATGGCATTTCGTCAAACCCATCAACAGCAATCAAACCCGCTGGTTCCTAGACGGCATTCAGCAATTTGCAGAATAATCCGGCATGTCGGCGGACAGCACTCAAGTCAGGCAGCGCTACGATAGGCTTGCACCTTATTTCGATGGTCTGGAAGGCTTTCTGGAAGGCTTGCTGTTCCGCCGTTTACGTAAAAAACTCTGGTCGCAGGCTAGCGGCGCCCACATTTTGGAAGTTGGGGTAGGAACGGGGAAAAACTTCCCGTTCTATCCTGATGACGCCCGAATTACCGCTATCGATTTCAGCCCGAACATGCTGGAAATGGCCCGCCGCAAACAACAGCGTAAACAGATTGCGGTCGATCTGGCTTTGATGGACGTGCAAGCGCTGGATTATGCCGATAACAGTTTCGACACGGTCATCGCCAGTTTTGTGTTTTGTTCGGTACCGAAACCCAGAAAAGGCCTGAAAGAGCTCTATCGCGTTTGCAAACCCGGCGGTCAAGTGCTGCTGTTGGAACACGTTTTAAGCTCCAACAAAGCTTTGGCGATGATGATGAATTTATTCAACCCGCTGATTTTGAATACTTTTGGCGCCAATATTAACCGACAGACGTTAAAAAGCGTACAAGCTTGCCCGTTCCAAAAAATATTCGTCGATCCCGCCAGCAGCGACATGATCAAACTGATCCGCGCCATCAAATAAACCCTTCGTCGCAGCGCCGTTAATTGGGGTTATTTTTACTATTCAATCGCCGGCGTCTACAATGCGCGCGTGCTTAATCGGGCGTAAAAGACGGAAGTTATGGCAAACAAGTTAAAATTGACGGGCAACACTCAGCGCTTGACGCTTTTGTGTATTGCCCTGCAAGCAGCCGCCCCAGCCGGGGCGGACAACACCCTATCCCATTTAAAGGCCTTATCTCTCCAAGAGCTGAGTGCGACCAACGTTTCCATCGCGTCGAAAAATCAACAACCTATCAGCGAAACCCCATCGGCGGTATTCGTCATCAGCCACGAAGAAATCAGGCGTTCCGGGATGCAGTCCATTCCGGAACTGCTGCGCAAAGTGCCCGGACTGGAAGTCGCGCGGGTGGATGGCAATCAATGGGCGATCAGTAGCCGCGGCTTTAACGGGATAAATGCCAACAAGCTGTTGGTGATGATGGACGGCCGCACCGTTTACGACCCACTGAACTCCGGCGTTTACTGGAACGAGCAAGACTACCCGCTGGAAGACATCGACCGTATCGAGGTGATTCGCGGCCCCGGTGCAACGTTGTGGGGCTCCAACGCCGTCAATGGCGTCATCAACATCGTTACTCGTTCCGCCCAGGAATCACAAGGCGTATTGCTGTCAGGCGGCACCAGCAAGGAAGAACCCGGATTCGGCACCTTTCGTTATGGCGGCCGACTCAGTCCGGATTTTAATTATCGCGTCTACGGCAAATACAATCATCGCGAGGATTTTCATTTCGGTAACGGCGAAAAAGCCAACGACAGCCTGGACATGGGCCGCGCCGGTTTTCGCAGCGACTGGACCCCCGACGCCCGCAAAAACCTGATCGTGCAGGGCGACTATTTCAATGGCGACATGCAGCAGTCGCTGAATAGCCTCGACCCGGCATCGCCCATTAGCCCCGACAGCACCAAAAAATATGGCGGTAACCTGCTGTTACGTTGGCAACAAACCCTGGAAAACGATAGCCGCCTACAAATCCGCAGTTATTTCGATCATGCCGTCCGCAACCAAAGCCGACTGGATTATCGGCGCAGCACCTTCGACCTTGATTTACAGCATGATTTCAATTGGCACGCTCATCACGTAACGTGGGGGGCCGGTTATCGCTTCAATAGCGATCAACTTCAGCAAAAACAGGTGCTACTTCACTTCGATCCGTCCGAACGCGATGTGCATTTGTTCAACGTCTTTGCTCAGGACGAATGGCGATTTCTGGCAGACGAACTGCGCTTGATATACGGCAGTAAAGTCGAGCATAACGATTTTACCGGTTTTGAGATCCAGCCTTCCGCGCGGCTGTTGTGGGTGCCCAATCAACAACACAGCCTGTGGGGCGCGGTATCCAGAGCAGTTCGCGTACCGGCCAGAGCCGATCACGACGTCAATGTCTTATTCAACGTAGGCCCCGGAACCACAGCCAACATCATGGGCGACGATAATTTTGACTCGGAGAGCGCAATCACTTACGAATTGGGCTACCGCTTTTTCCCCAGCGACATCTTTAACCTGGATACAACGCTGTTTTATAGCGATTACGGCCGGCTGAGCACCACCGAACCGCAAGCGCCGATCATAAACGGCGAAAACACTACTGTCCCGTTTCTGATTGCCAACAAGGCAAAAGGTGAAGCCTACGGCTGGGAAACCGCATTGAATTGGCGGATGTCCGAACGCTGGCGCGTGCAAGGTAGTTACAGTCTGTTTGCAATTGCCTTGCACCAGCGCGACGGTAGCCTGGATAGCGCGGCGACAGTCGCTGAAGGCAATAGCGCCCGTAACCGTTTCAACCTCAGTTCCTACTTCAATCTGCCGTATCAATTGGAATTTGATGCGCATTGGTATTACACCGACCACCTAATCAATCAGGTGCCGGCCTATCATCGGCTGGATCTGCGCTTGGGCTGGCAGCCGAATCTGCATTTTGAATTGGCTGTCGGCGCGCAGAATTTGCTGGACAACCGGCATCTGGAATTCAGCCCAAATATAGATAACGCGGTAATCAGTAGCGAAGTTGAACGCAATTATTACCTTAAAGCCACGGTACGCTACTAGATGCGGCGTCCAAGCCTACGCAAAGTTGTGACACGCACCGGCGCGGTTGCGCGGCGGTGCCTGTTAATGCTGTTGTTGGCCTGTTTACCGCCGCTGCAATCATCGGGCACAGCGGGTGAACCGCGCTTTAACGAGACGGAACTTAAAGCGGCGTACTTATATAACTTTGCCTATTTCGTTACTTGGCCGACCACCCACAAGGAATTTTTGTTTTGCAGTTACGCCAATTCGCCGGTCACCGGCGTACTGGCCAAGCTGATCGAAGGTGAGCGGGTAAACGATCTACCGATGCAGATGGTTATCGACCCGATACCCGAACAATTGCACGAATGCCAGGTGATTTATATTCCGGCACAACAGGAAAGAATTCTCGCGGCGACCCTGGAGTTTGTCAGACCCTTTCCAGTGTTGACGGTCAGCGATATTGCCGATTTCGAACACCGCGGCGGCATGATCCGACTGGCTAACGACGGCCTCCGTGTTCAACCGGTCATACAACTGAAAAATGTAACGCGAATAGGTTTGACGATTAGTTCCAAGCTATTGCGCAGTTCGCGGCTAATTGAGTAGCTGCCGGCAGCAATTTTCCGGGCAATTTTGAACATGGCTTGATGAGTTACTGAACTCGCCACTGCACAAGGATCTGCATCGGCGCCGTCGAATGATTTTGAAACTGGTGAGCAGCACCCCCAAGTATCTAAATCAGTAAAGCAGGGTAAAGGATTAACCGTTACCCTGAATCAAATTGACCTTATCGCTAGCGAGCCGAATTAACAGTACGCTCCAATTCTTCGCGGCTGAGATGGCGCACATCCTTGCCTTTCACCATGTATATGACCTGCTCGCAGACATTGCAGGAGTGGTCGCCTATCCTTTCCAGCGCGCGCGCAGCCCATAGCATATCCAGAGCTCTGGTGATGTTACGCGGGTTTTCCATCATCTGCGTGATCAACTGCCGGGTGATACTGGTGTATTCCCGGTCAACCTTGGCGTCCTGCTCGGTGATGGCAATCACCTCTTCGACATCGTTCCTGGCATAGGCATCCAGCGCGCCGTTCAGCATATCCTTGACCAAGTTCAGCAGATGTTCGATTTCGTAGTACTTGTCTTGATAATAATCGGCACCTTCCAAACGCATGGTCATTTTGGCGATACGCGCCGCTTCGTCGCCAATCCGCTCCAGATCGGTGATGATTTTGATGGTGGCGATCAACATGCGTAAATCAAAAGCCGCCGGCTGACGTTTGGCCATGATTTCGGTGCATTCGTGGTCGATGTCTTTTTCCATCTCGTTGACATACTGATCCTGCAACACCACTTTTTCGGCATTTTCCATGTCGTTACCCATGAAAGCCTTAGTCGCCAGATCGACTTGCTGCTCGACCAGGCCGCCCATGGTCAGCACCTTGTTGCGAATATCTTCCATCTCCTCGTTGAATTGGCGGGAAATGTGCGATTTGATTTTGCTGTTATCCATTGTTTACCTCCTAGCCGTACCTGCCGGTAATGTAATCTTCAGTTTGTTTTTTTGCCGGATTGGTAAACAACTCGCTGGTTTCACCAAATTCGATTAATTCACCCATGTACATAAAAGCGGTGAAATCGGATACCCGCGCCGCCTGCTGCATGTTGTGAGTAACGATCACTATCGTATATTTTTCTTTCAATTCGTTAATCAATTCTTCAATTTTTAGCGTCGAGATCGGGTCTAGCGCCGAGGCCGGTTCGTCCAACAGAATCACTTCCGGCTCGATCGCGATGGCGCGGGCGATCACCAGCCGCTGTTGCTGACCACCCGACATACCCAAGGCATTATCGTTTAAACGGTCTTTCATCTCGTCCCATAACGCGGCGCCACGTAGGGATTTTTCCACGACTTCATCAAGGATGCGCCGGTCGTTAATCCCCTGAATCCGCAGCCCGTACGCCACGTTTTCGTAAATGGTTTTCGGAAACGGATTGGGTTTTTGAAACACCATGCCCACGCGCCGGCGCAAAGCCGCAACGTTGACCGATTTATCGTATATATCCTCGCCGTCCAGCAGAATCTTGCCTTTGATGCTGACGCCATCGACCAAATCGTTCATCCGGTTGATGCAGCGTAATAAGGTGGATTTACCGCAGCCGCTGGGACCGATATAGGCCGTCACTTTCTTACGCGGCATTTCCATGTTCACGCCATGCAAGGCCTGCTTCTGGCCGTAAAACAAATCCAGATTTTCAACTTTGATGCAGGTTTCCAATTGCTCAACGCTCTTTCTGTCTTCCCTTTTCAACGCGCTAATGTCAATGGCGTGGGTATTCTTTTGGGCTGTTGTCATGATATAGGGTCCAGTCTTCCGGATGGATATGCGAATTTAATTTTCCAGGGCGCGGTATTTTTCCCGCAAATTGTTACGTATCGAGATAGCGAACATGTTCAAGCCGATAATCACCATCACCAGTAGCAGTGACGTCGCGTAAACCAAAGGTCTGGCCGCTTCGACATTCGGGCTCTGGAAGCCGACGTCATAAATATGAAATCCCAAATGCATAAACTTTCTGTCCAGATGCAGATAAGGAAAGTTGCCGTCCAACGGTAAGGTCGGCGCCAATTTCACCACACCAACCAGCATCAACGGCGCCACTTCACCGGCGGCGCGCGCCACCGCTAGAATCAAGCCGGTCATGATCGCCGGACTAGCCATCGGCAATACCGTGCGCCACAGCGTTTCGGCTTTAGTCGCGCCCAGCGCCAAGCTGCCTTCACGTATCGATTTGGGAATCCGCGACAAACCTTCCTCGGTGGCGACGATCACCACCGGCAAGGTCATCAAAGCCAGCGTCAGCGAAGCCCATAATAAGCCCGGCGTACCGAACACCGGTGCCGGGGCCGCTTCCGGGAAAAACAGGCGGTCGATGTTGCCGCCGATGATATACACGAAAAAGCCCAAACCAAACACGCCGTAAACGATGGACGGCACGCCGGCCAAGTTATTAACGGCAATGCGGATCACGCGGGTGATAAAGCCTTGCTTGGCATATTCGCGCAGATAAACCGCAGCGATGACGCCGAACGGCGTCACCACAACCGCCATCAGCATCACCATCAACACGGTACCGAAAATAGCCGGAAAGATACCGCCCTCGGTGTTGGCTTCACGCGGCTCATCGCTAACAAACGTGGCGAAATTGCCGACATATTCGATACATTTGTCCAGCACGCTCATCGTGTTGGGGCGGGTCATTTTCACCACCCGATTCAAGGGCAGGCTAATTTCTTTTTGTCCGGCTTCCGCCACCACCAAGCTGTAGCGTTTGCTTTCCTTGCTCAACTTGCCGATTTGTTGCTGGATGGCTTGGTATTGTTTTTCGTATGTCTGCTTTTGCGCGGCAAATTCCTGCTTGGCCGCATCGTTCCAGGCACTTTTCAACTCCAGCGCGCGTTGCTTCAAACGCAAGCGCTCCAATTCATAGTTGATCGCCCCAACTTCGTGGTCTTGTAAACTATCGATTTCGTCGTGCTGCTCCAAGACTGTCGCCAGTTTTTGTTGCGCCACTTGCCAGGCCTGATCGCCTTGGGCAATCACCGCGCCGTCTTCCTTAACCGCTAACAAGCGGCCGTAGAAATTACCCCACTCGCGACGTTCGACCATGATCAAATCGTCCGGCGTGGATTGGCTGTGAATATATTGCTGCTGAATCCAGCGAAAATCGCTACCGAGAATATCGCGGTTACCGGTTTTTACCAGATGCTGCACCAGGTATTCGCCGTTATCCAGCAACTCATGGCCGGCAGCCTTGGCTTGCGCGGCCGGTAATAGCGAAGTAGCCACCGCTTCGCCAATGATAGAACTCTCCGGGCCATCGCGGTCTTGATAGCGATATTCGATAATGTCGGCCGGCCAAAAATGCCCCAAGCCCCGTACCGCAATAAGCAGTAGCAAACCCACCACCAGTATCAGATTTAAACTGACCGCGCCGGCGGTCATCCATATCCAGGGCGAACCGCTCTTAAACCATGCTTTAATCATAATGAGCTGTATTTTTGTCTTAGATTCTGCCGAATGACTTCAGCCAGCGTGTTGACTACAAACGTGAACATGAACAGTACCAAGGCCGCCAGAAACAGTACGCGATAGTGGGTACTGTTGACTTCCGATTCTGGCATTTCCACCGCGATGTTAGCCGACAGTGTGCGCAGCCCCTGGAAGATGCTCAAATCCATCACCGCAGTATTGCCAGTGGCCATCAGCACGATCATCGTCTCGCCGACCGCACGGCCGAAACCGATCATAATGGCCGAGAAAATACCCGGACTGGCAGTCAGCAACACCACCTTGGTCATGGTTTGCCAAGGCGTGGCACCCAGCGCCAACGAGCCGGTGGTTAAATGCTTGGGCACACTGAAAATCGCGTCTTCGGCGATGGAGAAAATCATCGGAATGACCGCAAAACCCATGGCCAAACCAACGACCAAGGTGTTGCGCTGGTCGTAACCGATTCCAAATTCCTCGCGCATCCAGGTGCGCAGATCGCCTTTAAAACACAAGGCTTCGATAGTCGGACTTAACTGAAAAGCCAGCCAGGCGCCGAATATCACCACTGGGATCAGCACTACCGCATCCCAGACCGTCGGGGATTTTGTGGCGGGTTTGTTCCGGTACGAATTGCCAGAAATAGGCAAAAATCATCACGGACAGCGGCACAACCATCAATAATGCAAAAATCCCGGTGAGATTGGCTTCCACGAAAGGTGCCAGCCACAAGCCGGCTAAAAAGCCCAAAATCACGGTCGGCAAGGCGCCCATGATTTCCACGCCCGGCTTTACGTACTGCCGCACGCTGGGCGCCATGAAATAGCCGGTATAAATCGCTCCAAATAAGGCCAACGGCACGCCCATCAGCATCGCGTAGAACGAGGCTTTTAAGGTGCCGAACACCAGCGGCGTCAAGCTCATTTTCGGTTCGAAATCGTTACTGGCCGCCGAGGATTGCCAAATGTAATCCGGTTTTGGATAGCTTTCGTACCAGACTTTGTTCCATAACGAACGCCACGATACTTCCGGATGTTCGTTTTCGATAGTCCAATGATTGATTTTGCCGTCTTCGGTTTGCAGTAACATGGCATTGGCGCGCGGCGATAAGGTGACGGCAACAGGTTTTCCGCCAGCAATTTTTTCCTTGATCAATTCCCGCTCGGCGGTGGAACTGTAAATGCCGATCTCGCCGTTGGCGTCGGCCGCCAGCATACCTTTGCGGCGCTGTTCCGGATTGATGGTAATAATCGGCGCGTCGGATACTTTAAACGCCCGTAGCTTCTCGATACTGAAATGGTTTTGCTGGTCGCGGACCATTGACCATTGCGCCATCACACCGCTGGTGTCGCCGATCAGCAGAGAAATATCGCCGTTCAGAAATTCCATGCTGCTGATTTGCACGCCTTGGTTTAGCACATTCAATTTATGTTTGATCTCGGGTTTGCTCTTGTCGAGAATATCAACGACAGTCAAATCCCCTGCGCGGCTGGCCAGGTAGAGGTTGCGCAACTCTTTATCCAACAGGATAAAATCCACGTCATCCGCGGCCATCTCAACCAGTGAATCGGTGGATTCCCAAGTGCCTTCGTCGTCGAACAGCGATTCTTTTTTACTAAGACTGCTCAGCACCATACGGTTATCAGCGGTTTTAGCCAGCAAAGTGCTGTTTTTATCGCCTAACTTCACCGCCAGCTTGGTGAGCGCCTGGCCTTGCTTATCCACCACTAGTGGTTCGGCCCCTAAGGGATATTGAATAGCGGGGGTAATGACCCGCTTGCCGCCGGGATAAGACAATTTGTAATCATGCTTGACGACCACGGCACGACCATCGGATAAACCAAAGGCAATCACGCCTTTATCGACACCGCCATGCGCGTAACTGGTAATTTGTACTTGCTCGGGGATAGGTAGGGTATCCACGCGAATCAGTTGACCCGTGGCAACGCTAAAAAATATCGCTTTGCCGGTGTCGGTAAACCGCACCGCCACTTCGTTCTGTTCTTCCATCGACAGGAAAACGGTATTGCCCAGCACCTGCTCGGGCACGTCATAACGGCCGACCACTTCCGCGTGGGAGGGCATCAGTATCGGGAAAACCACATACAGCAGATAGAAAAAGATTAACACCACCGCCAGGATAATGCTCAACCCGCCGGCTACGACGCCGCGAGCCACCATTTTGTCCTTTACTAGCCGCCAACGCTGATAGCGCTCACTGGTCGCCGTCTGAAACAGCGTGGCTTTCGCTTGAGTGGAATGGACTTCAGTCATAACTAGGTATCGTGAGTTAACAAAAAGCGGCGCCGAACAATCGCAACGCCTTCAGAGACAAAAAAGCCGATAAAACTACAGAATTATCGGCTTGATAGTATACAAGATCATCCACCATTACTTGGCGAGAGGGGCAATGACATTGTTGGTATTAGCCAATCCCTTGCTGCATCCATGCAGAATTGTCCCTTTATCAGGCATCCTTGGCTGATGTAATTACTGAATCAGAGTTAGAGCTTTTTCGACTGCCTTGGCTGGCAATGGAATGTAGCCGTCCTTGATCACGACTTGTTGACCGGTTTTAGACAACACCATTTTGATGAACTCTTTTTCCATGGGGGCCAGCGGCTCGTTAGGTTTTTTGTTCACGTAAACGTACAAGAAACGAGACAGCGGGTACGCGCCGGATGTGGCATTTTCCGGAGTGGCCTCAACAAACGGCTGGCCATCCTTCAATGCCAGTGGCACGGCTTTTACGCCCGAGGTGGAATAACCGATACCGGAATAACCGATGCCGTTTGCCGACGTCGTAACCGATTGCACGACCGACGCAGAACCAGGCTGTTCGTTGACGTTACTTTTGAAGTCACCTTTGCACAGTGCTTCGTCTTTGAAGAAACCGTATGTACCGGAAACCGAGTTACGGCCATACAGCTGAATAGGTTTGTTTGCCCAGCCGCCCGTCAGGCCGGCTTGGCCCCAGGTGGTGATGTCAGTGGCATAACCGCATTTACGGGTTGAAGACAAGATCGCATCCACTTGCGGAAGGCTCAAGCCTTTAACCGGATTGTCCTTGTTGACGAAAACCGCCAGCGCATCGATAGCAACCGGAATCGCAGTGGGTTTGTATCCGTATTTGCTTTCGAAATCGTCGATTTCGTTGTCTTTCATTTTCCGACTCATCGGACCCAGGTTAGCGGTGCCTTCGGTCAAAGCTGGCGGCGCGGTTGACGAACCGGCTGCTTGAATCTGAATGTTGACGTTGGGGTAAATCTTGCCGAATTCTTCGGCCCACAAGGTCATCAAGTTAGCTAAAGTATCCGAGCCAACGCTGGAGATATTGCCGGACACGCCGCTAGCTGCCGCGTATTCGGGCAAAGCGGGGTCCAAAGTCGCGGGAGCCGCCACAGCTTCGCCGCCGACTAAAGCGGCCGATGCAAAACCAAATCCTAAAACCAGCGATTTCAGCTTGAATGTATTTTTCATATATTTTCTCGAAATGTTTAAAACTTAAGATTCATATTGCCAACCTAGCGTGACAATAGTATGAAGCAAATGTGACAGTTTTATGACAACGCACCTAATCCTGAGCGGCCGCGCAAATCCAGCACGCCACTAAAGCCAGGCCGGACGTTTTCCAACTTTAAAAAACTGTAGCTAAAATCAACGGCTTGATCATTTTCAACATCCTCTCTGACAAGCTCCCGCCATTGCCTGGCATCAATCTCCGGAAAAAAGGTGTCACCCTCGAAGGTTTTATGGATTTCGGTCAGATACAAATAATCGGCATACGCCAGCATGGCTTCATATAAGGTGGCGCCGCCAATCACGAATAGCTCCGGGCTATCGGCATAGCATTGCAACACGCTATCGATGTCGCCAAACACCCGGCAACCGGGCTGTTGATAACTCGGGTCGCGGCTGATAATGATATTCTCCCGTCCCGGTAAGGGCCGACCGAGGGCCTCAAACGTTTTACGCCCCATCAATATCGGCGCGCCCATGGTGATTTGTTTGAAGCGTTTCAAGTCGGCCGAGAGATGCCAGGGCATTTGGCCGTTCAGGCCAATGGCGCGATTACCGGCCATCGCCACGATCAGTGATATTTTCATGCGGAGTGTTTAAGATGGGCTTTGTGAGCAAAACATCATACTAGAAACCATCGTTTATGAAGAAAAACATCCTGCTGATATTTACCGGCGGCACCATCGGTTCGCAGCTCAGCGGCGACACCATCAATACCGACGGCAGCGCCGATTTTAAGTTATTGCAACGCTTTGCGGAACACGACGCCAAGCCGGATTCGGTTAACTTCAAAACCTTGCAGCCCGTGCAGATTCTCAGCGAAAACCTGCATCCCAGCCACTGGCCCCAGATCATCGCTGCAGTTGAAACTGAGGACTTAAGCCAATTCGACGGCATCATCGTCACCCACGGCACCGACAGCCTGGCTTTTAGCGCCGCCGCACTAAGCCTGTATTTCAATGGATTGGCGATTCCGCTGCTGCTGGTTTCCAGCGATTTGCCGCTGGATAACCCGCAAGCCAACGGCGTGGCGAACTTTTTGTGTGCGGTGGAATTTATCCGCCAAATTGGTCTGGCCGGCGTGTTTGTGCCCTATCGCAATCCAGGCCAAGCGATGCTGATTCATCTCGGCAGTCGACTATCGTCCTGCCTGCCCTTAAGTAGCGATTTTATCAGCGTGCAGTCGCAGGCCTGGATGTGCTTCGAGAACGGATGCTTCCACTCTCTGCAAAATTTGGCGCCCGGCGCGCGCTCGCCGATTGCGCTTAAACCAGACTTTTCCAAACGAATATTGTTGATCAGACCTTACCCAGGCCTGGATTACGCTGCTTACAATCTCGACAAGGTCGATGCATTACTGCACGACCTCTACCACTCCGGGACGGCTTGCGCCTCTGCCGCAGCAGGAGAGCAATACAGCTTGGTGGAATTCGTCAAACACTGCACCAGGCAGGGCATCAAAACTTATCTGGCACCGGCGCTATATTCGGAAAGCGCATACGCCTCGACTCGCGAGCTACTGGATGTGGGCGCGGAAATGATCTGGAATACGTCGTTGGAAGCGGCTTACGCTAAATTGTTATTGGCTTACGGCAATTTCGATACGCCGCAGGCAATTTCTGGGTATTTGGCACAGAACTTGGCCCACGAGCAACTGGGTAATTAGAGGGGGACTTTAGTGCGTCGAGCCTGATGGCTAAACTATAGCGAGGAGCGGATTGCCTAAAGGCAATCCGCTTAATATCTGGGTGCTATGGCTTAGCTGGCGCGGGTGCTGGCGGCTTTTTAACCAAAACTTTGGCATCCGGCCCCATCGACACAGAATAGTCGGTGGAAGAAATCACGTTCTGACTGGCGATGTCCACAACCCTTAGCGACACATAGACATTGTTGTAGCCAGGAGCAAACGATCCTACAACGACCGCTTTAGCCCCGACGTTATTTAAAGCTTCCTTGGTTTTATCAGGCAGTTGCAGGATACCGGCTTCGTTTTTAGCAAAAATTTCGGTAGGCAGTTCCATACCCATCACCCGGTAACCGGAACGATGAAAGGCCGAGGAAATTTGATCGGAGACAATTCGGCCAAACGCCAGTGTTTGCTCCAGTTCTCCGAGATTAACCAGCGAATTGATAACCACCAGACTACCTCTGGGCAAAGGCTCGCGCAAATCGAGAAGGAGCTGATCGACAGCCTCGTAGCTTACCTCGACCAAATCGTCATCTTTGACTTCGCTAGCCCGAAAACCCCGGCTACAACCGCTCAGCATGATCAGCGCCAAAGCCATCAGCGCCATCGTCTTTTTGTTAACCATAAGACCTCTCCTCTCGTAATTGTTGAAGTTATCAGAGCTTAAAACAGCAAGCCAGTCAATCTAATTTACTACCGCAGTATACACAGCATTGCGCTGGAGAATTGCTTGAACAATGCCAGGCAAATCCCTGGATTTTTTTGAACGCTTATTGACCGCTTTCGGTAACAATCACACCGATGCCGTTTTTCTGCAGCAATTCCTTAATCGTGGAAACGCTGGCGGGATTATCGTAGGGACCGACCTTAACCCGATGCCAGATAACATTGCCGACTTTAGCCTTTTCGACCCGGGACTCTATGCCGAGCGATGCCAGCTTGGCCTTATGGCGATCAGCCTCCGCTGCCTCCCGGAAGGAACCTGCCTGCATAATGTATTTGGCCGCCTTGGTTTTACCAACTAGCTGCTCGCGCACCCGGGTTTTGATTTCGTAGTCGGGCACCACTACTTCCGCTTGTGGCAGTATGGTATAAAAATCGTAACGCGGTTCTTCCGGCTCCGCTGGTTGCGGCGGCTCCGCCGGTTTTTCCGGCTCAACGACCGCTTGAGTTTGCGGTTTGACCGGTAACTCTTGCTTTAACTTCTCCACTACTTGCGGGATCTCCGCCTCCGACTTGCCTGCCACCAACTCCGGTACCATTTTGCGGATCATGTTCAAAAACACCCCAAAAGCTACAATCAGCGCGATGACCAGCAACCAGCGCCAAGGTGCGACCGAGGACTTTTTCGGTTTTCTACGGCTGTTGGTGTAACTGGGACTTTGAACGCGGTGCTTATAGTCTCTGGCCATTACATCGCTTCGGGTGCATTGATTTTCAATAGGGATAGGGCATTGACCAATACCTGTTTCACGGCACAAATCAAATTGATGCGTGCGTTGCAGAGCTTATCGTCGTCCACCAGGAACTGGTGCGCGTTGTAATAACTGTGGAACTGATTGGCCAGTTCACGCAAGTAATGAATCAATTGATGAGGTTCGTAATTCACAGCAGCACGTTCCAAAGTTTCCGGGTACTTGGAAAGTGTAGTCAGTAACGCGGCTTCCTGCTCTTCGGTCAACAGATTCAGATGCTCCATACCTAACTGCGGATTGCGTTGCCGGCCTTTTTCGTCGAGCTGGCGCAACACGCTGCACACCCTGGCATGCGCATACTGCACATAATAAACCGGATTTTCGTTGCTTCTGGAAGTAGCCAATTTCAAGTCGAAATCCATATGTTGTTCGGATTTACGCATCACATAAAAAAAGCGGCACGCATCTCTACCCACTTCGCTGCGCAGTTGCCTTAGGGTGACAAATTCGCCGGAGCGGGTCGACATCTGTACTTTTTCGTCGCCGCGATACAAGATCGCAAATTGCACCAGCAATACTTTCAGTTTGGATTCGTCGGCGCCCAAGGCTTGCATCGCCGCTTTCACGCGCGGAATATAGCCATGGTGGTCGGCACCCCAGATGTTGACGATTTGATCGAAGCCCCGATCCAATTTGTGCATGTGATAGGCAATATCAGAAGCAAAATAGGTGGTCTGGCCGTTGTCGCGCACAACCACTCTGTCTTTTTCGTCGCCCAGGCGACTGGAGGCAAACCAAGTAGCACCTTCCTGCTGATAAAGATAGCCGGCCGCATCCAGACGCTGCAAAGCCTGCTCAACGGAATGATCGTCCATCAGCGAACGCTCGGAAAACCACTGTTGATAACTCACGCCGAATTCAGCCAAGTCGTCTTTGATGTCGTCCAGAATTTCGTCCAGACCGGCTTGAAATACCTCTTTATAAGCCTCGCCGAGCAAGGTTTTGGCTCGGTCGATCAACGCATCAATGTGTTTTTCCTTATCGCCGCCTTGCGGTTCGTCGGCGGGCAAATCCGCCATCACTAGCGCGGCAGCTCTGCGGTAGGCGTCGCCGGCTTTCTTATGCAAATTCGCGGAAATATCTCGGACATACTCGCCGCGATAGCCATTGCTAGGGAAAGGCAGAACTTCGCCACAGGCTTCCAGATACCGCAACCAGACGCTGGTGGCGAGAATATCCATCTGCCGGCCGGCATCGTTCACATAGTATTCGCGTTCGACTTCAAAACCGGCTGCCGCCAGCAAATCCGCCACCGCAGAACCATAAGCCGCGCCGCGGCCGTGGCCGACATGTAAAGGCCCGGTGGGATTGGCGGAAACGAATTCGACTTGCACTCGCTTGCCAACGCCGATCTTGCTCAAACCGTATTCCGACCCAGTATCGAGTATCTGTTTGACGACCTGAAATTGGCTATCGGGATTGATGAAGAAATTGATAAATCCGGGGCCGGCGATATCAACCTTGGTGATCAGCGCATCGCTCGGCAGCGCCGCGACGATTTTTTCGGCCAGCTGTCTAGGATTAAGTTTGGCCGGCTTGGCCAGCAACATCGCCAAATTGGTGGCGAAATCGCCGTGTTGCGCATCGCGGGTGCGCTCCAAATTGATTTGCGCAATAAAATCGTTTTCGAGAATACCTTGAGTTTTAAGGGCTGTAACGGCTTGTTGTAACAGGGATTCCAGCTTTTGTTTCATCGCGTTGAAAAATGGGGATTTATCGGAAAATACCCTGCATTATCCATGAAAAACAAATTATTGGCTAGGACGCTCGCCGAACAGCGCCGTGCCGATCCGCACCAGCGTTGAGCCTTCGGCAACCGCCGCCTGTAAATCGCCACTCATGCCAAACGAAAAAGTATCGAGATCGTGACGATCAAGTTGCCGCACTGCCTGATAGAGCCGCCGATACGGCAGGCATTGCGCCAGATAATCCTGCTGCGGCTCCGGAATCGCCATCACCCCGCGTAAACGCAAATTGGGCAGCTTACCGACTTGTTCGATCAGCACCGGCAAATCGGCCAATTCAATGCCGGATTTGCTCGCTTCATCGCTGATATTGACCTGCAAGCAGATATTCAGCGGCGGCAAAAAATCCGGACGCTGCTCGCTGAGGCGTTCGGCTATTTTTAGGCGGTCAACGCTGTGCACCCAGGCAAAGTGCTGGGCAATAGGCTTGGTTTTATTGGATTGAATCGGCCCAATGAAATGCCAGCTGATATTGAATGCCGCCAATTCCTGCTGTTTTTTCAGCGCTTCCTGTAAATAATTTTCGCCGAAATGGCGCTGACCGAAACGGTAGGCTGCGGCAATATCGGCGGCGGGCTTGGTCTTGCTGACCGCCAATAACTGCACACTCCCCGGTGAACGCTGCGAATTGATTTCGGCCTGACGGAGTTGCTTGCGTACCGTGGCGAAACGCTGAGCGATACTACTCACGATTCTCAGCTGCCGATTCTTTTTTGACAAATAAGCGTGAAAACAGCAATCCGGATTCAAACAACAACCACATTGGCACTGCCAATAGGGTTTGCGACAAAGCGTCGGGCGGCGTCAAAAACATCGCGATGACAAACACCCCAACGATGACATACGGCCTTTTTTCAGACAGCGTTTCCGGGGTGATGATGCCGGTCCAGACCAACACAATAGTGAAAATCGGAATTTCGAACGATAAGCCGAAGGCAAAAAACATCGCCAATACAAAATCCAGATAAGTGGCTATATCTGTCATCACCGCCACGCCGGCCGGCGCCGCCGACGTGAGATAGCCGAATACCAGAGGAAATACCAAAAAATAGGCGAAGGCCGCACCACTATAAAACAACAGCGTACTAGCCAATAACAGTGGCGCCACCATCAGTTTTTCATGGCGATATAAGCCGGGCGCCACAAAACCCCAGAACTGGTAAAGAATGAAGGGAATGGAAACGAACACCGCCACCACAAACGCAAGCTTGAACGGCGTGAAAAACGGCGAGGCCACATCAATGGCAATCATCGTGCTGTTTTTCGGCATGTGCACTAACAGCGGCTCGGCCAGATAGGCGTAAATCTCGTTGGCGTAGCTTGCGGTACCAACAAATACCAGCAGCACGCATAACACGACCCTTAACAAGCGGTCGCGCAGTTCGACTAAATGGCTAAAAAATGACTGCTCGTTATCCAGCGGCGCTTGGCTTGTCATCGTCCTGATTGATTTCTGTCGCTGCCTGAGCATTGAAGTTAATATCGTCGAGAGCCGACTGAGTATCCTGCACCACTTTCTGCAATTCGCCGGCTATGGACTGTTGCTGGATTAACTGGCGCATTTCCTCGGCGTGCAATTCCTGTTTAATTTCCGCCTTAGCAGTGGCCAACACAGTACGGGCTTTTCCTACCCAAAACCCAGCCAAGCGGGCCGCTTTCGGCAATTTTTCCGGGCCGAGCACCAATAGCGCTACCAACCCCACCATCAACAATTCTGAAAAACCGACGTCGAACATATCGCAGACTAAGCTCGGTCTTTTTCTTTATTAGTGACTTCGCCTTCCAAAGGCTCCTCTTCCTTGCTTGCAATCGCCTTATCTTCGCTGCCTTCCTTAACGGCAGAACGAAAGCCCTTAATCGCTTCGCCAAGATCGGCGCCGATATTTTTCAGGCGCTTGGTGCCAAACACCAAGATCACGATAACTAACACTACTAATAAATGAGGGATGCTTAAACCCATTGTTCACTCCTTAATTTTTACTATCAGGAAATATCGCGCTGCGCTTTTTCCTGTAAACCGGACAATCCGAAGCGCCTTTGCAACTCACTGATCACATGTTCCGGCCCGAGTTCCTGATGCGCCAACATCACCATGCAATGAAACCAAAGATCGGCGGTTTCATACACTATTTTATCCTTATCGCCGTCTTTGGCGGCAATCACCGTCTCGGTAGCCTCTTCGCCGATTTTTTTCAAAATATGATCTAAGCCCTTGGCGTATAAACTGGCTACGTAGGACTGATCGGCGGTTTGCAACTTGCGCTGCTCAAGAACCTCGGCCAATTGCTGTAATACTTCGCTCATTAGCTTTTGTTTGGATTGAAAATTGCAAAATCATAGCACGTTGCCGAAGCAGCCAAAAAAAATCTATCGGCAAAAAAAAGCCTCCCTATGCTTGCGCAGAGGAAGGCAAAAAAACCAGCGGAGTGCTTAGAAGGAGGTTCCGCTCGTTATTACAACACCAGGAGGTAGTTACAAATTCTTGGATCAGCTATTCAGCAGCGCCTTAGTCGACATATTGCTAAATATGGAGGTGACAGCGAACAGCACAGTAGAGATGACGAACAAGCCGGAAATAAAGCTCCAAACACCGACAATAAAAAGAGCGCCGATTAAGATGTCTTTTTTAAAGTCGTTCATTGTGCTCAAATTCTCTATTTTTAAATCTTGCGCTTGACAAGACTTCATGTGCTTGCTCTTCAGTTGCAGCGCACTATACAGGATAGAAAAAAGTTTACAATTAGGCTTTTAATAAATAAATTGTATACAATTTAGAAACAATAAAAATGTCAACGCTTTTTAGTGAATTTTTTACTTTCCAGGAGATACCATGGACAAACTAACCAGCATGAATGTCTTTGTCCGCGTCGCCAAAGCCGGCAAGCTTTGCCGGAGCAGCCAAAGATCTCGATATTTCCAGAGCGATGGCTACCAAACATATTATGCAGCTGGAAAGCGAACTGAACACACGTTTATTCAATCGCACAACCCGCAGCTTAAGCCTGACGGAAGCCGGCGAGGCTTACCTGGAGCGCTGCCAGCAAGTCCTACTGGACGTGGCCGAGATGGAATCGGCGATCACTCACCTGCAAACAGAGCCACGTGGCACACTGAAAATTCTGGCACCGCCAGTCATCGGCGCCAGCCATATTTCTCCGGGCTTGACCGAATATCTAAAAAACTACCCTGACCTATCGGTGGAAATGGTGCTGAAAGGCGGACAAGTCGATTTAATTGATGAGGGCGTCGATCTGGCTATCTATTTGGGACAACTCAACGATACCAGCCTGGTGGCCCGAAAACTGGCCAGCTCGTCGCTGGTTGTTTGCGCGTCCCCGGAATATCTTAAAGCACATGGCACTCCACAAGACCCTGAAGACCTGGAAGACCACAGCTGCCTGATTAACTGGGCGATTCCGCCGCGTAACAAATGGCGATTCAAGGGCATACTCGGCGAACGCACCGTTACCGTCACGGGCAGGATGCAAGCCAACATGGCCGATCCGATCCGCAACGCCGCAGTGAATGGCTTGGGCCTGATCATGTTGCCGCGCTACATCGTCGGCCGAGACATTGAGCAAGGCCGGCTGCAAGTAGTGATGGAGCAATACGGTATCGCGCCGCTGGAAATTTATGCGGTTTACCCGCATCGCAAATACTTGTCGGCCAAAGTCCGTTCGTTTTTAGAGTTTATTCAAGCCTGGCTACCGCATCGAATCGGCATGAACCCATGACCGATCTGCAGAGTAAGTGGGACGCCATTTATCGAGATTCCACCGCCGCACCTGCGCCAGCCGAGGTGTTGGCGCGGCATCGGTATTTGCTACCCAAGCAAGGTAAAGCGCTGGAGTTGGCCTGCGGCCTGGGCGGCAACGCGATATTACTGGCCGAATCCGGGCTGGCCGTCGATGCCTGGGATATTTCCTCGGTCGGCCTGGGAATATTGCAACAACAGGCTGCCGAAAAAGGCCTTTCCATCACCACTCAGCAATGCCATATCAGCGCCGAAACACTTACAAAGCAGACTTACGATGTGATTGTCATCAGTCGTTTTCTTGACCGAACCCTGTGTAATGCGATAATGGCAGCCTTGAAACCGGGCGGCCTGCTGTTTTATCAAACATTTACCCGCAACAAACTTGACCAACAAGGCCCCAGCAATCCCGAGTATTTACTGGCAAACAACGAGTTATTGCGGCTATTCAGCCCCTTAAGCATAGTTTTTTACCAAGAATACGCAAAACTCGGCGATGTGCAATTCGGCAACAGAAACGAAGCCTGTTTTATCGGGCAAAAATGAAGCGGTAAATTAATGATAGAAAATCTCGACCCCAAACAATCCTGGGCGGTATTACAAAGCAACCCGGCAGCGGTACTGATCGATGTCAGGACAGCCATTGAGCACAGCTTTGTCGGCCACCCGCCGCAAGCCATTCATGTGGCCTGGAAAGAATTTCCCGGCATGCAGTTAAATACGGGTTTTGTGGAGCAAGTACAACAGCACGCCCCGGATAAAGCCGCGCCGATACTGCTCTTATGCCGCAGCGGACAACGCTCTGTAGATGCCGCCAAAGCCCTGGAAGCGGCAGGTTATCAGCATCTGATCAACATTTTGGAAGGCTTCGAAGGCCCGCTGGATGAAAACAAACATCGCGGCAATACCGGCGGCTGGCGTTTTCACGGCTTGCCTTGGCAACAAAGTTAATCCCTCAGCCAACCGGTCCGCGCCCGCGCGAAAACCAAAACTAAATCCCGCTGGGCGGCTTGTCCGTTCGGCCTATCTGTTCCTTAAAAATCATCTAATAAATTATTGTGATAGAAAAACTCAGAAACATCGCGATCATCGCCCACGTCGACCACGGCAAAACCACCTTAGTCGACCAACTTCTACAGCAATCCGGCACCTTCGACGCACACACCAAAGTCGACGAACGGGTGATGGACTCCAACGCGCTGGAAAAAGAACGCGGCATTACCATTCTGGCGAAAAACACCGCGATCGACTGGAACGGCTATCACATCAACATCGTCGACACCCCAGGACACGCCGACTTCGGCGGCGAAGTCGAACGGGTTTTATCGATGGTGGATTCGGTTTTATTGTTAGTTGACGCGGTCGACGGCCCAATGCCACAAACCCGCTTTGTTACCAAAAAAGCCTTTGCCTTGGGCTTAAAACCGATTGTGGTGATCAATAAAGTAGACCGTCCCGGCGCGCGCCCTGATTGGGTCGTCGACCAAACTTTTGACTTGTTCGATAACCTCGGCGCCACCGACGAGCAATTGGATTTCCCGATTGTGTATGCCTCGGCGTTAAATGGTTTCGCCGGCCTGGAAGCCGACGTATCCGGCGGCGATATGACACCGCTGTTCCAAACTATTGTCGATAAAGTAGCGCCGCCGCCGGTTGATGTGGACGCACCGTTCCAAATGCAAGTCATCAGTCTGGATTACAACTCCTACGTCGGCGTAATCGGCATCGGCCGTATCAAGCACGGCAAAGTCTCGCGCAACATGCCATTGACCATTATCGATAACGAAGGCAAAACCCGTAGTGGCCGCATGCTGAAACTGTATGGTTTCCATGGCTTGGAGCGCGTCGAAGTGGAAACCGCGCAAGCGGGCGACATCATTGCCTTCTGCGGTATCGAGAATCTGAAAATCTCGGAAACCTTGTGCGACCCTAACAATGTAGTTGCCTTGCCGCCGCTATCGGTCGACGAACCGACCGTGAGCATGACCTTTCAGGTCAACAATTCGCCGTTTGCCGGTAGAGAAGGCAAATTCATTACCACTCGCCAAATTTACGACCGCTTACAAAAAGAGTTGCAGCACAACGTGGCCCTGCGTGTTGAAACCACCGACGATCCGGATAAATTTAAAGTGTCCGGTCGTGGCGAATTGCACTTGTCGGTATTGATCGAGAACATGCGCCGCGAAGGTTTCGAGCTGGGCGTTTCGCGCCCGCAAGTGATCATCAAGGAAATCGACGGCATCAAACAAGAACCGTTTGAAAATGTCACGATTGAAGTGGAAGAGCAGCATCAAGGCACCATCATGGAAAAATTGGGTGACCGTAAAGGCGACCTGAAAGACATGGTGCCGGACGGTAAAGGCCGCATCCGTCTGGAATATGTCGTGCCTTCCCGCGGTTTGTTGGGCTTTCAAACGGAATTCCTGACCGCAACCTCCGGTTCGGGTTTGTTCTATCACGTATTCGATCATTATGGTCCGGTGAAAGAAGGCGCGGTGGGCAATCGCGTGCGTGGCGTGTTGATCTCCATGGCCAAAGGTAAAGCGGTCGATTATTCACTGTATCCGCTGCAAGCTCGCGGTGAGTTGCTGGTGGTTAATGGCGATGAAATCTACGAAGGTCAATTGGTCGGTATCCATTCTCGCGGTAACGATTTAGTGGTTAACCCGACCAAGCCCAAACCTTTAACCAACATTCGCGCGGCGGCTCTGACGACAGCTTGACCTGCGCCAAAATTCAAAAAATGACGCTGGAACAAGCTTTGGAATTTATCAGCGATGACGAGTTGGTCGAAGTGACGCCTAAATCAATTCGTCTACGTAAAATCTTATTGACTGAAAACGAACGCAAACGCGCACCGAAATAGGCAAACAAAAAAGCCGTGCTCGTCACAAAGACGAGCACGGCTTTTTTATTCAGAAAACCAGATTGGGCTTATTGCAATACGAATTTTAAGCCTATCACCAGCAGTAAAGTCGCTAACACCGGACGCAAAAAATATTCGGGAATCTTCGCACTTAGATGGCTGCCGACCCAAATACCCGGCACCGACCCCAGCAGCAAGCTGATCAGCAAATCCAGGTCGAAATTCCCCAGGCTCAAATGTCCCAAACCGGCCACGGCGGTCAAAGGTATCGCATGCGCCAAATCGGTACCGACAATTTTCAAGGTCGTCATTCTTGGATAAAGAAATAGCAAAGCAACGGTTCCCAAAGCTCCGGCACCAACCGACGACAATGTCACCAACACCCCCAGCACCGCACCAGTAAAAACCGTGGCAACTTTTTCCCAACGTGGTGAAAATCGGCCACTATTTCCCTGGTTGCTGTGTTCGTCATCAATCTCCGCACTCTTGGACGCTTTGCGTAACAAAATACTGCGAACCAGCAAGGCCAGAGCGGTCAGCAACAAGGCCACACCCAAGGTAAAGGTAATTGCACCGGTCACTTCCTTGCCAACCTCCATCAGATTTTTTAACACATAAAGTGTTACACCTGCAAAAGGCAAGCTACCCAACGCCAACCAGCCGACGATTTTCCAATCTACCGAACCGTGCTTACCGTGATGAACAAACACCCCTGCGGTTTTCGTAATCGACGCATACAGTAAATCCGTGCCTACCGCGACGGCGGGTTTAAAGCCAAACAAAAAGACCAGAAGCGGCGTCATCAACGAACCGCCGCCAACCCCGGTAACACCCACCAACATACCCACGGCAAAACCGGATGCCGTATACATTAAATTCATAGACAATCACCTTAAACTTCATAATATTCGATAAGTGACTTCATTATGCCAGCGCAGTCACTCAGCTTATTAATGATTAAATTGCATATGTATATTTAATTTTTAGATATTTATCGGTCTGAGCGCACAATTGCTCAACACCTAAATGACTGAGTCCGACGCCATCTTTTAGTAAACTGACGAGTATTCACTAAAATCCAACTTTAGGAGGATTTATGGTTAAGCAAGCGATAGTTTTGGTATTTGGCTGGCTTTTGTCAGGCACGGCCTTCGGCGATCAAGATGACTGGGTCTACACGCCACGTCAGCAAACGCAGCAACGACAATACCGGCAGCAACCCGAGACTGCGGCAATACAATCGCCGAGACGATTACAGCAATGACTATGAACAGGATCGTGATCGTGATTTTCAAAACTATCAAAGAAATCAAGGTTTTCAGGGCTATCGAGGTGGCTATCGCGGCTACGTTCCTCAGCCTCCGACCGGCTATCAGGCTCCTGCCGACTATTATGGGTTACCGCCAGTAAGGGGTTTCGTCTACCCACCGCAACCTCAGCAAATGCCGGGATTCGAGAATCACCAACGCGGACGCTGGTAGCCGCAAAACGAATTATTGATCTTTAGCATGAAAAGGGGCACCAGGCTTTCGACATCTCTTCACTCAGATTGACCTTACGATACTGAGCGTTTTTGTCGGGAATTCGATAAATTGTCGGACAGTTGGCAAGCGTTCCCGAAGATAGAGCTTTTTGCGGGTTTTGAGATAGCGATGAAAGGGCTGGGTTTGTATTTACAAGGAAACTCTTAACACATTGATTGCACTGGCGGCCCGACAAACTTACCACGAACGGAATCAATAACATATGCTTCGCCTTGAGCCCGACGTAAGACTTAGTCGAAGCGGCCTTAAGTTTTAAAAACAAACAGTTATTGCCGAATTTTGGCGCCGGCGGAAATTGGTCATGATTTTGCTTGGCGGTTAATGCCTGTCCAAATCAAATCGACTAAGGGGAATAAAATGTTTGAACACAAAAATCTTGACGGCACATGGAACCGCGTTGTTTCAACAAGCGATGCGTATCTGAGTGGTGATATTCTGGAAACGCGAGATATGGTCGGCACCGAACCCGAGAAAATCGCGCGTATGCAATTTGCTGTGATCGGCCAGCGCCTGGTCGAACGTTGCCTGCCGCCGGAAGCCTTGAGTGAAACTTGGGCGCAGGATGCCGGCAAACTGCCTTGGTGGGATTCGGTAAAAAACCCGCCGCATATGGGTATTATCGCCGACTTCAACAGCCACAACGGCGGTTTGCATCGGATTCCTTTCGACGCCAATCATAACGTCGTTGGCTTTGCCAGCGATGGCGAGGAAATCGTTCTCGGTAAAGGTGTGTACACAGTCACCCGCAAAAGCGATGGCAAAGAGTTGAGCGCTGCATCGCAAAGTGAGCTGCGCGCGTTGTATTTCGCATAAGCGGTGGATTGATCGGCACTGGACCCGGTTAACCCGGTTTTATTAACCCGGCCCTCAAACATCGTTGCTCCCGCTTAAGCGGGAGCCCCGTTTTCTCCCTCCCGCTCACCGGTATGCTAAGTTTTAGGTAATAATCGGCGCTAGCTGAGAATGCTACGAGTTTTTTCGCTGAACGCAGATTGTCGGAACGGAACATGGGCATACAGGATCGCGACTACTACCGGGAAAAATATCAACCAGGGTCTAATATTGCCGGCCCTGATGTGGTCGCTCATCGGACGACGCAGCGGGATCGCGGAAAATCCGGTCACAGCGGCATTCGCTATCTTTTGTTTCCGGTCTTAACCATTGCCGCCCTGTGGTACGGCGCCGATGCCTTTTTGAGGTTCCAACAGTCCAAAAGGCAGACGGAGATACCGCTTCCGGTGGCTATGGCTCCGCAAGCCCAACCACAATCTAATCTGATTACTCCCAAAGCCGGCGGCGTGGTTTTAAAAACCGACCCGCAAGGCCATTTTCGCGGTACGGTGTTAGTCAATAATGTGCCTATGCCTTTTCTAATCGACACCGGAGCGACCAAAACCGTGATTCCGAGCAGTATGGCAATCCAAGCCGGTTTGCCCTTCGGCGGCGTGGTGCAATCCAATACTGCCGGCGGCAAAGTAGCGGATCGCGCGACTCAAATCACCAGCTTGGTTCTGGGTAGTGCTGTCATTAAAAATCTTGATGCGCACATCAACGACCATCTGGATGAAGTGTTGATTGGCATGAATACTTTAAAATATTTCCAGATCACGCAAACCGGCAATACGCTGACTTTGTTAGCCAATAACCAAGCCGGCATCAGACCGGCGAGCCAATACGTGGACAGCCCGGAGAACTTGGCCGCCAATCAATCTGCCAAAAAGCCCACGACCATCAAAAAAACCGTGCATTGCGATGAACGCAAAGTCTGCACCACAACCTATAGCGATCATTAATGCCAGCCATTAGCAGCAGCTTCTATGCGTACCTATCGCGCTTGCGCTGGATCAAGCGCTGGGGTTTGAAGCGCAACGCGCATGAAGAAAATGTCATGGAGCATAGCTGGGAAGTGGCGGTGATTGCCCACACGCTGGCCTTAATCAAAAATCGCTATTTTGACGGCCAACTCGACGCCAATGCGGTTGCCACCGCCGCGCTGTATCATGATGTGACGGAAGTGATTACCGGCGATTTGCCGACACCGATCAAATACTACTCACCGGCGATACTCGGCGCTTACAAGCAAATCGAACAACAGGCCGAAACCGAGCTGTTGAACTTGTTGCCGGACGCATTGCGCGAGGATTTCCGCTCGTTTATTCAACACGAAAGCCTGCCGGATGCTCATCAGCAAATCATCAAAGCGGCCGACAAGATTTCCGCTTATCTAAAATGCCAGGCCGAACTCAAAGCCGGCAACACCGAGTTTGAAATGGCCGCCGCGCAGTTGGCTCAGAATATTCATGAATTGCAGCAGCCGGAAGTAGTGTTTTTTATGCAGGCGTTTGCGCCGAGTTGCGGCTTGACGCTGGATGGCTTAATGCAAAAAAGCGACTCCGAAAAAGGCCGGAATCTATAATCCGCGCACCAATAGCTTCAACTGATTTTTAAATTCGCTTTTCAACCGATAAAGCTGCGCGGGCCTATGCGCGCCGGCGGCTTCGGTTTGCCCTTCTACTGTTTCCAGCACCCCCAGTTCCTCCATTTTTCGTCGAAAACTGACTTTGTTCAGGGTTTCGCCTAAGCAAGCCTCGTAAATTTTCTGCAATCTCGGCAGGCTAAAGGTTTCACCGGCCAAGTAACAAGGCAAGGAGGAATACTGCGACTTGTTACGAATCCGCTCCACCGCCGCGGCAATGATGTCGTTATGGTCAAACGGTAGGCGCCGCAAGGCATCCACTGCACAAATAGTCAGGCCGGGATGGTTTGCGGACAGGATCAAATCGGCATCGACCAAAGCAAAATACACCACCGAGATCGACCAGCCGCGCGGGTCACGCGCTGCGCCGGCAAAGGTTTTCAGTTGCTCTAAATAGGGCGGCAGCAAACCGGTTTTTTGTTGCAGGATGCGTACCGCGGCGTCCAGGCAATCCCTATCGTCTTGCGCGTGAATATACCCGCCGGGCAAGGCTTCCTGGTTTGCGTAGGGTTCTTTGTCGCGTTTGGACAGCGTGACGCACAAGCGATCTTCTTGGATGATCAGCAAGACAATATCAACAGTTGAAATAATGGGTTCGAGCATAGCAATATTGAGTTGGGCTACTTGAGGCATCTTAGTTAGTAAAGAATTATAACTATAGCTGCATACAAAATAGCGCACGATAAATTTTTGTTAGTTGCATTATGTAACTAACAAGGTTAAGCTAAGCCCATCTCAACTATCGTCGCAGGTTAAAGCTCATGGCAAATACTCAGTTACTGATCATTGATGCGCAAAACGACTTTTGCGATAACACCCCCGAAGGCTATGCTCCGGCCCTGCCCGTGCCGGGCGCCTATCAGGATTGCCTGAGACTGGCGCAGTTGATTGAACAAGCCGGACTTGCCATTGCCGGCGTTATCGCCACGCTCGACACCCATCACATGATCGATCTGGCACACAACAGCTCTTGGCTAACTGAAGAGGGTGTAGCCCCACCCCCATTTTCCCGGGTGACCGCCGCTGACTTTTTAGCAGGCCGCTACCGCCTGACCGCCACACCGGTGTCACCGGCGCAAAACGATTATGTTCTAAACTACCTGCAACAACTGGAGCAGATGCAGCGGCCTTTTATCCTTTGGCCGCCGCATTGTTTAATCGGGACGCCGGGACACAAGCTTAACCCCGAATTGGCGCAAGCCTTAAGCCATTGGGAAACGCGAACCTCCAAACCCGTTACGCTGGTGCAAAAAGGTGAAAACATTTGGACGGAAAGCTTTTCCGCACTGAAAGCCGTCATTCCTGATCCCGCCGATCAGGCCACGCAGTTGAATCGGGCCATACTGGAAATGCTCGCTCAATCGGATCGTTTATTAATCGCCGGCCAAGCCAGCAGCCACTGCGTCAAAGAAACGATTAACGACATTTTGCAGTTCGGCGCCGCCGAGCTAAAACACAAGCTGGTGATCCTGACTGACTGCATGAGTCCTGTCAGTGGATTCGAAGTGACCGTCGAACAATTTTTTACCGAACTGCGCGCACAAGGCGTTCGTCTGGCAACCAGCGCCGAAATGGCTTTGGAACTGGTCCCCGAAAATAACCCATACTAAGGAATGCACATGACTCCCATCGTCAAAAGCCTGCTTGAAAACGACTTGTACAAATTTCCGATGTGGCAAACCATGCTGCATAAACGGCCGGAAGCCAGCGCCGAATACGATTTTATCTGCCGGAGCACGCCGGAATATCCGCTGGCCGACTTGCTGGATGATGTCAAACAAGAACTGGATCACCTGTGTTCCCTGCAATTTGCCGATGACGAACTGGCCTATTTAGCCGGGCTGCGGTACTTAAAGCCGGATTTCATCGAGTTCCTGTCCTTGTTTCGGTTTAGAAGCAAATACATCAAGGCATTTGCCGAAGGCGACACCCTGAGAATTCAAGCCCAGGGTCCGCAAGTGCATGTGATGAATTTCGAGATATTTTGTTTGTACATCGTCTCGGAACTGTATTTTCGCCGCTTCGACCAAGCGGCGTTATTGGCGGAAGGCCGCCGCCGCTTGCAGGCAAAATTAGCCACTCTTAAAGCCTTTGCCGAGCAACCCGCAAAAACCCATGCCTTCGAGATTTTCGATTTTGGTTTGCGCCGGCGCGCCTGGGGTAGCTGGCAAGAAGAAGTGGTGCAGACGTTTCAAGCCGAAGTGCCGAGCTTGTTCAAAGGCACGTCCAATGTGTATCTGGCCAAAAAATTCGGTTTAACGCCGATAGGCACGATGGCTCACGAGTATCTGCAATCCTACCAAGCCCACGTGGTGCGGCTGCGCGAATTTCAACGCATGGCTTTGGAAGATTGGGCGCAGGAGTTTCGCGGCGATTTGGGTGTGGCGTTGACCGACACCATTGGCATGGATGCCTTTCTGCGCGATTTTGATTTGTATTTTGCCAAATTGTTTGACGGCCTGAGGCATGACTCCGGCGACCCGGTGGTTTGGGGCGAAAAAGCCATCGGCCATTATCAAAAACTACGCATCAATCCGCATGGTAAACGCTTGGTGTTCTCGGATGGGCTGGATATTCCCAAGGCAATCAGTCTTTATCAGCACTTTGGGGACCGCATTCAGTTGGGCTTTGGGATCGGCACAAATTTAACCAACGATCTTGGCGGCCCCAAGCCTTTGAATATTGTGATGAAACTGGTGCGCTGCAACGGCGACCCGGTGGCGAAATTGTCCGATGCCCCCGGCAAGACCTTATGCAACGACCAAACATTTATTGCCTATTTACGGCAGATTTTTAATCACTACGCCTAAATTCTGCATAGGAATTGTTATGTCTACACGTCCCTTGACCGTCGCCATCGCCCAAATCAATCCTATGGTCGGCGATTTTGCCGGCAACTTGGTGATTGCCAAAGATGCTTATCGCCAAGCCGCCGCACAGCAAGCGCAACTGTTAGTATTCCCGGAGTTGTCATTGTGCGGTTATTACCCCGGCGACCTGTTAAACGAATCGGCCTTTATTCGCAAAGCTTACGAGGCGCTGGCGGAGCTAACCGCTTTCTCGACACAGTTTCCTGACCTCATTGCGATTGTCGGCACACCCATAAAAGCAAGCGGGCCCGGCAAGCCGCTGTATAACGCGCTGATTGCCATCCGTAACGGCGAGACTATTGCGGAATATCACAAGCAACTATTGCCCACCTACAATATTTTCGATGAGCGCCGTCATTTCGAGCCGGGTCAACAGGGCGCGGTGAGTATCGACGTCGCCGGTTATAAAGTAGGGCTGATGATTTGCGAGGACGGTTGGAACGACAATGCCGACGATTATCCGGTTAATCCTTACGAAGCACTGGCCCGGATGCGCCCGGACTTGGTGGTCAGCATCAATGCCAGCCCGTCCAATATCGGCAAACGCGCGCAACGCCAACAAGTGATTTGCGGCGCCGCCCGCCGGCATGGCTTACCGATACTGTATGTCAATCAAGTCGGCGGACAAGACAGTATTGTATTTGACGGGGCTTCCTTTGCTGTGAATGCCGATGGTGAGATTGCGCGGGAATGGCCGGCTTTCGAAACCGTGATAGACACGCTGCGTTTTGCAGAAGGCGGATTTCAAATCAGTCCGTCACCGGCCGAACCTCAAGCAGATAATGATCAGGAATTCATTCTGCAACATATCCTGCTGGGCTTACGCGATTATGTGCGGCGCTGCGGATTCAAAAAAGTGGTGGTGGGTTCGTCGGGTGGTATTGATTCGGCGTTGACGATTGCGATTGCCGCCGAGGCCTTGGGGCCGGAAAATGTCATCGCTATCACGATGCCGTCGGCATTTTCCAGCAGCGGTTCGGTGAGCGACTCGCAGTTACTGTGCGAGGCTTTGGGCGTACCGCTTTACAGCTATCCGATCAAGACGTTGGTGAATGATTTTGCCGAGCAATTTAACAGCAGTTTTAGCGACGAATTGCGCGGTTTGAGTTTGGAAAACTTGCAGGCGCGGCTGCGCGGCACCATCCTGATGGCTTACTCCAACCACTCCGGAGCGATGGTACTCACCACCGGCAACAAAAGCGAAATATCGGTGGGATATTGCACGCTGTACGGCGACACCAACGGCGGTTTGGGCCTGATTGGCGACTTGTACAAAACCGAGGTGTACCGCCTGTCCGCCTATATCAACCAACGCGCCAATCGCGAGATTATTCCCGCGGCGATTTTAACCAAACCGCCTTCCGCCGAATTGGCGCCCGATCAGAAAGATACCGATAGCTTGCCGCCTTACGAGGTGTTGGATGAAATCTTGAAACTGTTGATCGAAGGCAAGCAGCTGGCTGCCCATGAATATCAACAAGCCCAAGAGTTTGTGGCTGGCTATCGAACCACCGCGGCCGGTGAAGCGGTGTATCAACGCATCGTCGGCATGATAGCCCGCAACGAATACAAACGCCGGCAAGCACCGCCCATCATTCGGGTGCGACCCAGAGCGTTTGGCGCCGGCCGGCAAATGCCGATAGCAGCCAAACATTAAGGCTAAAAGCGATGACAAAACACCAAAAAGCCATTGTGATTGGCCGTTACCAAATTTATCACAAGGGGCACGAGCAACTAACCCGCCGGGCCTTGGAGATTGCTGACGAGGTGCTGGTGATTGTCGGTTCGTCCTTTCAGTCCAGAAATATCCGCAATCCGTTTAAATGGACCGAACGGGCGGCCATGATCACCGCCACGCTGCCGGAGAGCGAGCGAGCCCGCCTCACGTTTTTACCGGTGCGGGATTACTACGACGACACGCTGTGGAATGCCGATGTCCGGCGGCAAGTTGGTGCATGTGTGGCCGACGGCGAACGGGTTGCGTTGGTCGGCTTTAACAAAGACGAGTCCACGTATTATCTGGATAATTTTCCCGATTGGGCGATGGAGGCGATAGAGTCCGAGCTGGATATTGATGCCACGGCGCTACGCCACCAATTGTTTGCGGCGGAAAGCGCGGAGACCGCGTTGGCAAATATCGCCAGCCGGATTTCCGTGCCGGTGCGGGATTTTTTAAATGATTGGGCAAAGAATCCTGAGTACGCGGTATTAAAAGCGGAATACGCCAAAATCCATGCAGAGAATCAAGTCTATGCCGACATTCCCTGGGATATTATTTCAACCACTGTTGATGCAGTAGTCACCTTCAACGACCATGTGTTACTTGGTAAACGCAAGAATCATCCTGGCAAAGGTTTATGGGCTATCCCCGGCGGCTTTCTGGAAAAACGCGAATCATTGCTGCAAGGCGCGATCCGCGAATTGAAGGAAGAAACCAGCCTGAACCTGCCGGATGCCGCTTTGCGAGACTGCCTGCAACAGGTTAAAGTGTTTTCCCACCCCAGAAGATCGTGCCGTGGCCGCGTCATCACGCATGCGCATCACTTTGCTTTGGCAACACCTTGGCCGGATAAGACTTGGCCGGAGATAAAAGCAGCGGACGATCTTGAAAGCGTGGCCTGGATACCGATCACGCAGCTGCCGGCACTGGAAGAAGCGCTGTTTGAGGACCATTTCGCTATCTTGTGCAACTTCCTGTCATTTCAAACTAAGTAGGACGATGCACGTTATTTAAGCTTAACAGGGCAGAGGGAATAGCCAGGGAAACTTATCCATGAAACCCGAAGATTTACCAAAACTGGTCAGCGTTACTATGCCTTACGGCAAATACAAGGGCCGCGTTATCGCCGATTTGCCCGGCCACTACCTCAATTGGTTCGCGCGCGAGGGATTTCCTGCCGGTGAATTAGGCAGACTATTGGCATTGATGCAGGAAATGGATCACAACGGCCTAAAACCTTTGCTCGAGCCGCTCAGACAAATAAAGTCCTGACTATTAAGCTGGTCCTTAATATGACTGGTCTTTATTTGCCCTTTATCGGACGGCTGATTTTTAGGCAAAAAAATTCCGACACGAGGCCGGATTAAGGGAGGAAGTTATTGCGCTGAACATCTCTGCAATGGTCAGTATAGTATCAGTGTTTCCTAATACCTGGAATGCGACATAATGTCACGCGCCACCTGGCTGAAACGCAGTTTAATGATGCCCGTGGTGACCAAAATGTCCGTGACCGTGATGCCCGCCATAGCCCCTATGGCCTCCGTATCCCCACCCGCCGCGGTACATTGGCACAGGGACCGGCACAACAGGCGCCGAATAGCCGTAACTATAGCTACCGTAACCATACGGCGTATACGTCGCGGGATAAGACTCGGCATAGGGTGCGTAAGCCACACAACCGCTCAACATCGTCAGACTCAAAAACATCAGGGCAAGGCGTATTCGCGTGTTCACGACTACCAACCTTGCCGTATATTCCGGTCACACCGCGGTGCGGGGATGGGTTGTTGATAGACAAACCCTCTCACTGGCGGCAACCCGTAATAATCTGCCGGCGCCTGGTAATAGCCGACTGCGGGCGGCGGCACGTATGCGCGGTAATACGGATTGTTATAGTGATACCCGTAGTGCTCGCGTTGGTAACTATGATGATGTCTACCGCCCCAGTTGCCGTCATGCGCAAATGTTGCGCTCGAAAATAGCAAGATGGTTGCCAATAGTGTGGTAAGCCTGAACATAAACCCTCCTTATCCGGGATCTTCAGTTGCGGCTCATTGTTCACCCGCAGGCTTAAACATCTCTTAACTAAGGACAATTCTTAATAAGACTTTTCCGCGCACGGCATGAATGGTGCCGCCTGATTGCATATTTCCATAAAATACCTGGCTGGATGATATGGTGTCAGGTAAAACAGCTAACAATTGCATTTAACATGGAGACGATATGAGCAACCTGTTTGAGCCCATCAAAGTGGGGGACATCAATTTACCTAACCGCATCGTGCTGGCACCTTTGACACGCTGCCGAGCCAGCGCCGGCCGGGTGCCTAACGAGCTGATGGCCGAATACTACGCACAGCGAGCGGATGCCGGGCTGATTTTAAGCGAAGCCACCAGCGTGTCCGCGCAAGGTGTGGGCTATCCGGACACGCCCGGCATTTGGTCGGATGAGCAAGTCGCAGGCTGGACCAAGGTCACCCAAGCAGTACATGCAGCGGGCGGACGAATTTTCCTGCAACTCTGGCACGTCGGCCGGGTGTCGCATCCGGACTACCTAAACGGCGAGTTGCCCGTCGCGCCCAGTGCGATTGCGCCCTTGGGACATGTTAGTCTGCTCCGGCCGATGCGGGACTACGTGACACCCCGAGCCTTGGACATCAGCGAAATCCCCGGGATTGTCGAGACTTACCGCAAAGGCGCGGAAAACGCCAAACTTGCCGGTTTTGACGGGGTGGAGATTCACGGCGCCAATGGCTATCTGTTAGACCAATTTTTGCAGGACAGCACCAATAAAAGAACCGATGCTTACGGCGGTTCGGTGGAAAACCGCGCCCGCTTAATGCTGGAAGTAACCGATGCGGCCATTTCGGTATGGGGACCGGGTCGCGTGGGTGTGCATCTTGCGCCCAGAGGCGACTCGCATACGATGGGTGATTCCGATCCCTTAAATACCTTTGGCTATCTAGCCGAGCAATTGGGCAAACGCGGCATTGCGTTCATTTTTACCCGAGAATCGCTCGGAGAGACCCGCATCAGCCCGGCGTTGAAAAAGCGTTTCGGCGGGGTGTTGATTGCCAACGAAGGCTTTAATAGAGAAACCGCGCAGCAAGTCATTGCGGCCGGCGAAGCGGATGCCGTTTCGTTTGGCAAGGACTATATTGCCAATCCCGACTTAGTCCGGCGTCTGCAACTAAATGTGGCCCTTAACCCCTACCATGCAGAAACCTTTTATGGGGCCGCGGGGCAGGATCCGAGAGTTGGCTATACCGATTACCCGAGTTTGGTCGCGGAAGTGGGCTAAAAATCTTGTGGTTCCCGCGCAAGCGGGAACCACACATACTACACGCCAGAGTTTTGCGAGGCCCACAGAGAAAGCTTAATCGCCACCCGGAACTTCAGACAACGCTATATCCTGTAATAATTCCAACCAAATCTGGCGATATTTTGGACATCCGGCTTGGTAAAAACAGTTGGTCAAGACGCGCCAACCGGCCATGCTGGGTTTCTTCAGTCAACACGTCGCAGCCGTTCGCGCTCAGCCGGAATGGTGCCTGGACTAACCAGGCTCAAACCCATTCCGGTTACACCGCCATGCAAGAGCTCACCCCACAATATTCGAACTTATCCGCGATTATTCCGGGTCGTCTTGAAAACCGGAACACAGAGGTATAGCGGGCATGCATGCTTGGGAAGAGCCGCGTTTGTATCCCGCTCTGTAGCCGCCCTTCCCATCGATAAACCCTATCAGCCATAGCGAAAGTTACCCCGGTAGTAATAACTCACACCCCACCAGGGATGGCGGATGCTGAAATCCAGATAGAACTCGTCTTCTGAAACAGCACGTTCGCTGATGCTGGCCGAACCTAGCAATAAGTAATCCGGAATATTCAGGCGTAGCGACCCGCATTGCCAGAAATGGCCGTTACTGCGATACAGCAATTCGCCGTTTTCGACGCTGACGTGCAAGCGCAAACCAAAACCAAAGCCTATGAGTTCGACCAACTCGTGGTCAGCCGCATAACTCATCCTGGAACTAAAGCAATCAGTTTTACCATCGGCGTAAGTCATCGTCCTATGCCAATGCAATAGTTCGCCGTCGGCGGTCTTGTCCACTTCGGCTTGTGCCGCCTGCCCGCGCCACAGTAACAAGCCACCGAACAAATGAATCAGCCAAATCAAGGGAAACAGATAAATTGGATAGCCAATTTCCATCGTTCCCACTAGCCGGCTTTGTTGGCCGTCGCTAATTCGGTAATGTCTTTGAATAACCTCAGGCAATTGTTGCCAGTCGGCGCCCAACACTTTTTGCATTAATGACACAGACATGGCTTAGCTCCAGAGTGAGTTGTGAAATACCATCAAGGTGGTGATGCCTATCATGCCGAAGAAGGCCGGCACGCCCAACCATAGCCAGATCTTGGAATAATAGTGGTACAGATAAGGTAAGGCTCGGCCTTGGGCCAGTGCCTCGGTGGCGATGTCGCGCATGCGGATCTGCAAAATCACCACCGGCAACCAGCACAGCCCGGTGATTAAATACAGCACCACTGTCCACCACAGCCAGCCGTCGCGGAACGAAGCCGACAATTGATCGGCCAATAACACGCCGGTTAGCGGTTGGATAATCACGGTCGGCGTGGTGAACCACCAATCGGCCAACACTACATGTTTACTGGTCGTGGCGATTGCCGCATGATCGCCGCTTCTGTCCGCCATCACTTTATAAAACACCGTGCCGGAACCCAAGCCAAACAGGACGATGGCGCTGAGGATGTGGATCAATTTTAACGATAAATACATCATGACGGCTCTCCTTCCATTACTCTAAACATCAACAAGCACATTAAAAACGGCAGGTTTTTCAGTAGCGGACCGAATGGGTGGAATACAAATTCCGGTAAACATGCGGCCACTGTCAGGCTATAGCCGAGGACGATCCAGAACTGCCAAAGCATGAGCTGACTAATCCTAAACCGCGCCAAGGTCGCCAAACCCAAGCCCATATCCATGGCTGCCAAGCCGTATAAGCTTATTGGCGCGCCCACGCCGGTGATGCCGAGTGGTGCCAATAACTGATAGCTCAGTTGATGCGGGTAGAAAAACAGCGAGGTGATGCCGCTCCATAGCCAGACGAAGGCAATCACGTATCGCAACCAAGGCTTGAGAAAATACAAACCCGCATGCCAACGCTCGGCTGGGCTGGCCGCTTGTTCGAACCATTGCTCGTTCACGTTGATGGGCGCTCGAGCTAAAAACTGCGTAAGTGGGCCCGAATCTGCGCAATTGCCGCGATTCAGCATCGCTACGTTGTCTTTGCTCAAAATCGGCTCGCCCAGCCATTTGCCCATATCAGCCATGCTCAGAGCAAATTGGTACGGTACGGAGCAAGTTCCGGCCTTGGGTTTGCCTAATCGTCGCCTAAGCCCTTGCAGCCAATCGGCATAACCTATCGGCTTCGGACCGACCAAAGCCAAGGTCTTACGCCCGGACACCGCCGGCTCGAGACAACGGCAGACGGTGGCAACTACATCGGCGATATGAATGGGTTGCAAAAGCTGGCAGCCACCGTCCGGCAGAACATGCACTGGTAAGGCAGCCAACGCATGAAACAAACCGCTACTTTGCCCGCCGGGCCCGTAAACCAACGACGGTTGCAGTACAAACCAATCCAGGGCCAACTCACGTAAGGCATCGTCGGCGGCTTTTTTGCTGAGATGGTAATTCGATTCGGCACCCGCGTCGGCACCCAAAGCGGAAACTTGCACGATCTTTTTCACGCCGGCGCGTGCCCCCGCCTGAAACAAGGCTATCGGTGCTTGGCTATGCAATTGGGCAAAGCTTTGGTTTTTGTCCTCCGCAATAATGCCCACGCAATTGACGATTGCGTCGACAGCTTGCAGGTGCGGTAGCCAGTAGTCAATTACGCCGGCTTGGGCAAAATCCAAGTTTAATCGGGTCAGGTTTGGATTATCGATGTGTAGGCGTTCGGGGTGGCGGCAACAGGCCGTGACCTGGTGACCCTGTCGCAGCAACTCGTGTAATACGGCGCTACCGATAAAACCGGTCGCGCCGGTTAATAGAATATTCATGGTTGTGCTCCAAATGTTGAGAGGCTGGAGCAGATTAACGACCACGAAACGGCCGAACTTCCGAATTGATAGGACAGGAATAGAAATAATTTACGCGGGATATAACCCGATAAACTTCAAAGTGTTACGGATTTACAAAATGATAAAACTGGAGTTTTTTGTTTAGCCGGCGTGTGTTTTTCGATACTGTCCGGGCGCGACGCCGACGATGTCTCGAAACGCCGCGTAGAAATTGGACTGGGTGCTAAAGCCCACCGTCAAGCCTATCGACAACACCGACGCATTGGGTTCCGCCAATAGCAGTTTTTTAGCAGCGGCGATGCGTTGTTCGCGAATGTAGCGGGAAAAACCTTGTTGAAATTCGGTATTGATCAGTTCGGATAATTGGTGCTGGCTCAATCCGAGTTGTTCGGCCAGCAAACCTAGGTTCAGGGTTTCCAGTGCATATAGTTTGTCCTGTGTCATCAATGCATCCAGTTTGGCCAGCACTGCCAGTTTATCGATATTTTTTAAGGTCGATTCCGCATAAGCCGCCTGCACCGCTTCCGACACATCGGCGGCGATGCCGGGAAAACGCAGCAAGGTCAACGCCACCGCGAAAAAGGCCAAACCGATCAAGATGCTGTAAACAGTAATAAAGTCTGCTTCATCCAGTAGCGGCCAGATAAAGCCCAACACTAAAACTGCAACCGCGATGGCAAACAATATCCCCAGCGCCAATAGCTCCCAATGAAAGCGCTGTCTTTGTCCGCGTAGCGCATAGACTGTTTTCGCCAGCCACAGCAAATAGCCGCCGCCAACCAAAAAAGCGCCGGGCAGTGCCAATCGATAAGGCAAAATCATGCACAGTGCAAACGGCAAGACATGCAATACATCGTACCGGCTATAACCGGCTGCATTACGTAACAGTTGCCGGCTGTAAAAATAGAAGCTGGGAGCAATCCCGTACAGCAGAAACAGGTACAGCGCGGAATGCACCAGGTCGTATCGATTCAGCAAGTGGCCTAAATGCAGGCTCTGGATACCGGCCAAGCCGGCTATCAATAGAAACCCGGCCAATTTCGACGTAAAGCGTACGGGTTCCCTGGCTTGCAAGATATTGCCGGCCAGCAACAGCAAGGCCGCACCGAACGAGAAACCGATAAATAACAACGCAACGATAGACATGGACGACCAAGCAAAAAAAGAGTTTTGAGTTTAGCCCGAGTTTTTAGGCCGGCCAAGGTTTGGGCCGACACTATCTATTGACGACTCTAGCCGTTAAAATCGCTGGCGGGTAAACACGAGGACATGCACATGGCTTTAGCGGAAAAATTATCGATCAGCGTCGCGGATTATCTGCAAGGCGAATTAGTCAGCGACATCAAGCATGAATATATTAATGGCGAGGTGTATGCGATGGTCGGCGTGAAACGGGCACACGACACCGTCGCAACCAATTTAATCGCTTTTTTGCATACTTACCTGCGCGGAACACCTTGCCGGGTTCATTCCGGAGAAATGAAAGTTCGCGTGCAAACCGCCCACGACGACTGTTTCTTCTACCCGGATTTACACGTCACCTGCTCGGCAGCCGACACCGCCGAGCACTACAACAGCCAGCCGAAACTGATTATTGAAGTGTTATCGGACGCTACTGAGCGCTATGACCGAGCCGAAAAGTTTCATCACTACCGGAAGTTGCCCAGTTTGGAAGAGTATGTGCTGATCGCTCAGGACACGCAGCGCGTGGAGTGTTACCGCCGCGCCGAGCAATGGGATTTACGGCTATATCAAGCCGGCGAGCGGGCGTTGTTGCAATCCATCGGCCTGGAAATACCGGTCGCCGAGATTTATGAAGGCATCGTGTTTGAAGGCGCGGCGTAAACTCCCTCTCGCACTAAAGCCTAAGCCAGCACCACCGGAATCTTCCCAATTTTTGATTGCCACTCTTTCGGCGCGGTGTTGTGAATCGACTCGCCGCGACTATCCACCGCCACCGTCACCGGCATATCTTCGACGACAAACTCGTGAATCGCTTCCATTCCCAGCTCGGGAAAAGCCACGACCCGTGCCTGTTTGATGGCCTTGGATACCAAATAAGCCGCGCCGCCGACCGCGATTAAATACACTGATTTATGCTTGGCGATGGCCTCAATCGCTTTTGGGCCGCGTTCGGATTTGCCTATCATGCCTAGCAAGCCGGTTTTTTCCAGTACCGTGTCGGTGAAACTGTCCATCCGAGTGGCGGTAGTGGGGCCGGCCGGGCCGACCACTTCATCGCGCACCGCATCGACCGGGCCGACGTAGTAAATGAATTTATCTTTTAAATCGACACCTTCCGGTAAGGACTCGCCTTTGTTCAACAGATCGACGATGCGCTTGTGGGCGGCGTCGCGGCCGGTTAACAAGGTGCCGCTCAGCAGCAAGGTTTCGCCGGGCTTCCAGTCGGCAACGTCTTGCTTGCTCAGACCATCGATGTTGACTCGGCGAGCGCTGCTGGCCGATTGGGTGATTGCCGGCCAGTCGCTTAGTTTGGGCGGCGTCAGCAGCGCTGGACCGGAACCGTCTAACACGAAATGGGCATGGCGGGTGGCAGCGCAGTTGGGAATCATCGCCACCGGTTTATTGGCGGCGTGAGTCGGGTAATCCAGGATTTTCACGTCCAACACCGTGGTCAGGCCGCCCAAACCTTGCGCGCCGATGCCTAGTGCGTTGACTTTGTCATACAGCTCCAGACGCAACTCTTCAATAGCATTCGATGGGCCGCGGGCGATCAGCTCCTGAATGTCGATCGAGCCCATGCACGCCTGCTTAGCCAAAATCATGGCTTTCTCGGCGGTGCCGCCGATGCCGATGCCCAAAATGCCGGGCGGACACCAACCCGCGCCCATGGTCGGCACGGTTTTCATCACCCAATCGACGATGTTGTCGGCCGGGTTCAACATCACGAATTTGGATTTAGCCTCGGAGCCGCCGCCTTTCGCGGCCACTTCCACGTCCACCTTGTCACCCGGCACCAATTCCATATGCACCACCGCCGGCGTATTGTCCTTGGTATTGATGCGCTTGCCGGCCGGATCGGACAGAATCGAGGCGCGCAAGACGTTGTCCGGATGCAGATAAGCCCACCGCACACCTTCGTTGACCATCTCGGTCACGCTCAATTTCGCGTCCCAGCGCACGTCCATGCCGATTTTTAAAAACACGGTGACAATTCCGGTATCCTGGCAAATCGGCCGCCGGCCCTCGGCGCACATCCGCGAATTGATGAGAATTTGCGCCATTGCATCTTTCGCCGCCGGGCTTTCCTCCTTTTGGTAAGCTACATACAAGGCATTGATGAAATCCTTGGGGTGGTAATAGGAAATGAACTGCAAGGCATCGGCGATGCTTTGGATGAAATCGGCTTGGCGAATGGTGGTCATGGTGGTCATCGGGCTACGAAGGAGAATGTATGGAAATTTATCACGAACCGCTACCGCCCTGAATCAAAAACTGATAGCCCAAGCCATCGGTATTAAAATATAAAACGACAACTTGGAAGTCAGGATGATTTCATCATCCACCCCGCACTGCGGGCGCTAAATTACCGGATTATCTGATTTACCCGTCAACCCCGGCGCATTGTTGGCTAAGGATGCAAGATTAATAATCGGCACAGCCTGGCCATTTTCAAAGGAGACGAACTCAGAAAAATGCTCGGACCTTGTAATAGGGTTGTCACGACGCATCGACGCCTTCACTTTAACAATGTCAGACACCTCATCAATGCCGATAGCCAGGTAATTGGCATCATGTTTGGCAAGCAGGACTAGGCGTCTTTGCAGGTCGACAACCAATTCAATCGTTGAGTCGAAAATATTCAAAAGCTCCATTAACGTGGAGTGTTTAGCCTGATTCAAAGCCGACAAAGCTTCATCGACACGGCCGGTTTCCGCCATATTCAGCAATTTATCCGCTAGTTCATGTATGGCGGCGTGCGGCCTTTCGAAACAAGACAACAGCAAATGCAGTCTTTTGTGTCGGGGTGTGTAAGCGTAATACCACTTACCGAACGCGCATTCCCTGGGGTTTCTGGCCTTGCTGAAGGTGCCGTGGTTGCGGACCGAATATTCCAGTTCGGCAATCCATTCCAGGTGATCTTTTCTGCGAATTTCCAAAAAGGACTTTAATTCCTCATATTCAAAGTATTTCGACTTGATATCCAATAAATCCCAAAGCGACACATAAGGAAAAACCTCGCCATCGATACCGTAGAAGGGATCGGAGTTCTGCCCGCTGTAGGGATAAACCGGGGAAATGGGCACAATCCTTTTGACGCTGGATAGCGGTAGGCAAAAATATTTTTCGCCAATTAGAAACAGTAACAGTTCCATGCTTGCTCCTCCCACCCGATGAACCGGTGGGCTTCGTTAATTTCCCAATAATTTGCAGGTCCTCTGCTTTCGAACGACGTTGCGGCGAAGGCCTTTATAGATACTGAGTCACCCTGTCAGTGAGACGGGGCGGCCCATAGCCTTGGCCTAGATAGCGGATGCGTCTTTTGTCGTGGCTTAACCGTCAGCATAAGCAAATGCAGCCAGAGTCTAACCTAATTCGCCATGCTCTAACATCCAAAGCATGTATAGATTAGCACGCTCTAATATTTTGTGGGGATCATTGCGTAGTGGAGAGCGATGTTCAGACCGCTACGCATGCAGGATAAAGCATGGCTGCTGCAAGGCAATAACTCCAACATTAGCATGTAATGCGCCGAATGATTTAAGGCCAACAGACGGCGCAACACGGCTACGCCTATTGACGCCCTACTAATTGCGCCTTGGCCTTGGATTATATCCACCTGAATCCGGTTAAATGCGGTTATGTTGATTTACCGGAGCATTGGCGTTATTAAAGTGCCTGGATTTATGCCGGGTAGGATGGAATCGGGATTGGTTTTAGCTCACCGCAGCGCGGTTGGTTTGCATTACCACGCGGCGCGTGGGAACGAGATGAATCTTACCTACAGAGGTGCTGTGAAATCGGGATGGTTTTGTTCCCGTATGCTGCGCCGAGCACCGGAGCTTTTGAACGGAACAGCCCGCTAGGGGCGCCGCAGGGATGCGGCGCGTTGCCGAAGGGGCAGGAAGCCCCTTTCGGCAACCCCGGTCAAAAGCGAGGAGCGCAGGGAATAAGCAGCATCCGGGTCGCCTTTTCTTTGGATACTTTCTTTTGGCGATGCAAAAGAAAGTATCTCGGCTGTCGGGCCGAGACCCGACTTCTAAACCAGCCGTCGCGTTAGCGACACCAAAAATGAAAGCCTATTGACCGCGTGGGAACGATAGAACGGGCTGCTAGGCAACATTCTTGATAGCCCACCGAACGCCATCTATTAGTTCCCGAACTTGCTCGTTCGTCGGTGCCTCCGTCTTCTTATGTGAGCACAGGTTGCGGATATCTGCAAAATACGAGAGTTTGCGCCAGACCGTAATGTCGTAAACGCCGGCCGTCTTCAACGGCTCGTTTAGATCTGCGATTGTTGGAGACTTCTTGGCGATTTTCACCCCTCGATGCTCAGCTATTTTCTGAAGGTGAGATTCCAAAATGACTCCGGCCAAGGCACCTGCAGCACGAGCGTTTACCCTCAGAAGAGCTTCCGCTGTATCAATTTCTTCGTCTTGTAGTTCTGCCAACAAAGTCCCCTGAATGTCTGCAAGAACCGACTTTGAACGCGCGACTACGGAAGTAAGGAGCAAAAGCTGATTATAGACACCCATTGCGGCTTGACCGCGAGTGTCGAAGTCTCGGAGCTGATAAGCGCCAGGAGCAACCCCCTTGATGTAATCATGAATTACGTAAGTGCCATAACCAAGGCTCTTTCGCTTAGGGTCAGGCTCGTAGTACCGACGAAACTCTTCGTAGCGATCAGCTGCTAGAAGCTGCATGGCTCGCAGTGCCTTCGAATACCAAACCTGATAGTCGAGCCTCACTTCAGGCTTTTTCTTATCTTCGAATTTGGTGAGCAGTTTGCCACCTTCCTCGACGAGCTCGGCAAGGCCAGTCTCCACCTTCTCTTTCGCGTTCACCGACTTTTTCCCCTAGAGCTCCAACAAGTAGTTATGTGGTTTCCGTATATCTTCCACATTCACCAGATATACGAAAAAGCATCATCAACCTGCCCTCTCAATCATCCCCTCAGCCTGCTTGGCAAACGCCTTCAAATCGCCTTTTTTAACCGTGGCGCGCGGAATCACAATCGCCGCATCGATATCCACATAGATGTAAACGTAATCTTTATGCTTCTCCACCCGCAACATGTCTTTCCAGGGGGTTTTGCTTTTGCCACCGGGGGCGCGTTCTTGTAAAAACTCCGGCTCGATGCTCAGCCAATGAATGCCGAATAAGGCCTTTTTTTCCGCCTCGGTGTATTTGTTGAAAAACTGGCGGCGCATGTCCATTTTCATGATGAACGGCGACGCAATCGCCCAAGCCAGCGCCAGGATCGTGATGTAGGCGGTGGTGGTCATGTCCACGTAATACACGTAATAAAACAAGGCGATAGCCATCATCACGCCGGGCGCGAAGATACGGTTTTGGCGGATTTTTTTCTGCATTTCCGGGTCTTTTTTCAGCCTTTCCTCATTAAAGTGGACCAGGTCTTCTTCGCGGAATTCGTATTCGATTTCTAACATGTGTATCGCTCAATGGAGTTGTGGGTTAGTGCATTTTCATTTTGGCGTGGGTACTGCGCCGGAACAGATTGGATAAGGTCAACATCGCAGTGCGGAAGTAGCCGTGGATGGCCACTTGGTGCATTTTGTACAAGGACAAATACACGCCATAGGCAATCAAGCCGCCGACGCTGACCGTGCCCATCAAGCTACCCATCAAGCTGCCGACCGTGCTGAATTTACCCAGCGACACCAGCGAACCGTAATCGCGATAAACAAATTTCGCCGCCGGTTTGCCTTTCAAGCGGTTGATGATGGTTTTGGCCACGGTAGAGGCCATTTGGTGGGCGGACTGAGCGCGCGGTGGCACATTGCTGCCGTGGCCGACCCATTCGCAAGCGGCGCAATCGCCGATAGCAAAAATGTCGGGGTCGCTGGTTTGCAAAGTTTGATCGACCACTAATTGGTTGATGTGATTGGACTCCAAACCATCCAGGTCTTTCATCCAGTCCGGCGCTTTGATACCGGCGGCCCAGACTTTTAAGTCCGCATCGAACACTTCGCCATCGTAAGTGAGTACTTCGGTTTCGGTCACTTCCGTGACCTTGCGGCCCAGTTTTAACTGAATGCCGAGTTTGATCAATTGCTCCTGGGTGGCTTGCGACAGCCGTGGCGGCAGGGCTGGCAACAATTTAGTCGCGGCTTCAATGATGGTAATGTTGACGTCTATCGAACCTTCCAAGCCGTAGGTGGCCAGCAATTTGGTGACTTCGTGCAACTCGGCGGACAATTCCACGCCGGTGGCGCCGGCGCCGATGATGACGATAGACAGCGGCTTGTCACGCTGATGGCTCTGGTTGGCGTAGGACTGGATGTAATAGGTTTCCACCAGCTGTTTTTGAAAGCGGAAGGCTTCCTTGGTGGTATCGATAAAGCGGCAATATTTATCCACGCCCTTGATACCAAAGGTATTGCTGACACTGCCGACCGCCATCACCAGCGTGTCGTACTTGAAGCGGCGTTGCGGAATGATCTCTTCGCCTTTCTTGTTGGTAATCGCGCTGACGATAATTTCCTTGTTGGCCCGATCCAAACCTTCCATTCTGCCGAACAAGAAGCGGAAGTGATTGCTGTGTGCTTGGGCCAAGTATTCGATTTCCTCGGCTTCTGCTAAGGTGCCGGACGCCACTTCGTGCAGCAAAGGCTTCCAAATATGGGTGGACGCGGCATCCAGCAAAGTGATTTGCGCCTTGCCGGCTTTGCCGAGTTTTTGCCCCAATTCGGTGGCCAACTCCAATCCCGCCGCGCCGCCGCCAACAATCAAGATTTTATGTAATTCACCCGCCATGTATCTTTCCCCCTCAAGTGGCGTTTGCCGCGTCGGCAAACAAAGAAATCGCTATCCCGGCCCTAGTTGTCTATTTCCTGATGCCGGCATTATAACCAAACCGGTCAGAGCTGACCGATTTTGACGGGATGAACTCGCGCCGGCAACGGTCGACTACTCGGAAGACTGGAAAGGCGCTGATAAAGCAAACGGATTTTAACGGGAGCTTTAAATTATGCTTAGATTATTGCCAGCGCATGCGCGCCCAATAAATTACGCCCTGTGGAGTTAATCGAATGTCGCGAAACCAACTAATCCAGGCGCTTGCCCATCCAGGTTTTTTATTGATTTTACTCAGCCTGCTGGCGGGTTGCGCATCCGAGCCACCGCAGCCTTCCATGCCGGCCCGGTTGCCGGCGTATCAAAGCAACGCCGCTTATAACAAGCCTTACACCGTTAAAGGCATCACGTATTACCCTTTGGCATCGGGAAATGGTTACCGGGAAATCGGCTTGGCTTCCTGGTACGGCGCGGAATCGGGCAATCGTACCGCCGACGGCAGCCGTTTTGATCCGCAAGGCTTTTCGGCGGCGCATAAAACTTTGCCGATTCCGTCAAAAGTACGGGTTACCAATTTACGCAATGGCCGTTATGTGGATGTGCTGATTAATGATAGAGGTCCGTTCAGCCCGAATCGGTTGATCGATTTATCGCAAGGCGCGGCCAAGCAAATCGGCATCAGCGGCTTGACGGAGGTAGAGGTAAGTTATCTGGCAGCGCCGTCCGGCGAGGAATGAAGTCGCAAACCCGCTCAAGCCTCTATAAAACAACAGGAACGGGTTTGCCAGCTTTCAATGTGCTGCTATCAAATGGATTTTACTGTTACCGCAAAACGCTGCTTGCTGTTGCCGGCTAACTTGAACATAGCAAACACCGAACCAAACAGCCAAAACGCCCCGGGGAGCGGTACGACTTGCACGGGGGCGTTGATGGTATCGGGAGCGAAATCGGAGATTTGTCCAAAACCCGCAGGCAGAACCCCGTCGCGCGGCCAGAGATTCCAGGTGTAGCTCGATTTGGCAAGACCATTCGAGGGCAGCAAGCTCGCGGCAATGTCGGCAATCAACTGGTTGTCTTTAATTTTGGCGGTCCCCGCGGCGAAGGCGGTAGTGGAAGAAGTCGGTGTCAACAGGCTTACCACGCCGCTGCCGTCCATGTTGAAACGCACGACCGAATCGAACAGTACTTGCGGCAAGCCGTTTGCGGTAAACCGCCCGCTGCCGGCGCCCCGGTCGAAGCCCCAAATGTAGAAACCGGACGGCGAGCCGCCGAGGTTACCGGCAAAGGTACTTTCGAAATGAAAAAGATCGCTGGCCGGATTGTAAGTAACCGAGGCACTGATCACATCCAGATCGCCGGTCTTACTGCCGAAATAAGTTGCCAGATAATCGCCGGCGGCATCATGCACGGCACTGGCATTCGCTGGCGCTGCACCGATTAACAAAACGGCGGCAATTACTGTTTTAGCAATGTTTAATCTCATACCTCTATCCTCTGTCGATAAGATCATTAAGGTACAGCTAACCAGCGGCAAGCCTCAGGTTGGCTGCGATTTTTGTTCCATGGGAACGATGCTGCTGCGTCGGCATTGACCAACTGCCGAGGGTGAATGCGGCTCTGCCTTGAGGCAACATAGGGGACTTGCTCAAAGCAAATTGCATTCCGAGGTTAATTCCGCCAAGTAGTTGCCAAGTTCAATGCGTTTGAAATTTATTTTTCGGATAATTGGTAGAGGGATAATTTCAGCAATGCGCTGACAACAACTATCGAGTAGATCAAAACGGGAATTTGCCGGGAGCATTATTAACCCGGCCCTTAAATAGCATTCGCCTCAATGCCTTTGCCCGGTCAATAAACGCCACCGATGCCGTAAACTCGTTTAGCGGTGCAGCACGATCAAATAATCACCAAACCGCGTTGAGTGCAGTTGCAGAGAGGTTTCCAAAGCCGCTAGCACCGATAGGGCTTGGTCGGTACGAAACACGCCATTGACGCGGCGTTGGGCCAGTTCAGGATCGTTGATCAGCAAAAAGCCGCGATGATAGCGATTCAGCTCGGCAAGCACTTCGCCCAAGGGCCGGTTCTCGAACACCAGCTTGCCACGCTGCCAGGCGGTAACGGCCTGGCTATCGATGTGTTGCACATTGCTCAGTCCCGATTCGGCGCTATAGGCTATTTGCTGACCTTCGGCAACCACGGTGTGCAGCGTTTTGCCGTCGGCTTGTTGCAAGTCCACCGCCACGCTGTGTTCCGTGACACTGACTTCGGTTTTACTGTCACGCAGCCGCACGTTAAATGCCGTACCCAGCGCGGTGACACTGCCGTGCTCAGTATTTACCCGAAACGGCCTGGCTTTGTCGGGGCTGACTTCAAACCAGGCTTCGCCTTGTAGCAGGGTCAATTGCCGCTGTGCGCCGTCGATATGTACTTCCAATGCGCTGTTGCTGTTCAGATGCACCGTCGAGCCGTCGCTAAGATGCACGTCGCGCCTCTCGCCAAAGCCGGTATGAAAATCGGCGCGCAATATAAGCCATAGCGGATTGAACAACCACAAGGCTAGGCAGCCGCCGGCTAAGGCAGGCAGCGCCCACTGCCATCGCCAAGCAAGCTGCTTGGGTTTGCTGGCGGCCGGAATCGCTATTCTCGGCGCGATAGCGTCCAGGGCTCCCCATAACTCGCGTAATTGCTCGTAAGCCTGACGATGCAAGGGATTGGCAGCCAACCAGCGGGTAAATTCGGCGTGCTCATTAGGGCTAAGTTTGCCGCTATCCAGCCTGACCCACCAGTCGCGGGCAGCGGCTTTAATCTCGGCAGAGATTTTCATTGCCTATGTCCATTTACAGCCGACAGGCGGCAATGCATCCTGCTGCGTAGCGGTGAGCGATAAGGGCTGAAGTTTTTCATCGGACGCAATTCAGGGTTGGTGGCTCGCCATTATAGGACGCATAACCCTGTGAAAACAGGAGCGAATCAGCTAAAAATCGTCGTGTTCTTGCAAGGCGGCCAAGGCATTGCGTAGATGCTTTTCCACCATATTGCGGGATATGCCTAGGCGCTGGGCGATTTCGGCGTGGCTCAGTTCCTCGAACTTGCGCAGTACGAAAACCGTCCGGCATTTGGCGGGGAGTCTATCTATCGCCGCGACCAAGCGGTCCAGGCGCTCGCGCGCCAGACTGATTTGCTCCGGATCGATACCATCGCTAACCTGCAAGGCCGCGTCGCCGGTATCGTCATGCTCTACATGTTGATTGCGAGTATTGCGGCGGCGTTCGTAATCGGTGGCCAGATTGGCGGCGATGCGATGCAGCAAGGCGCGCGGGTTGTCGGCCTGCTGCCACAAATTGCCGGTAAACATGCGCTGGTAGGTCTCCTGCACGATGTCGGCGGCGGTATCCAGGCAGCCGCAGCGTCTAAACATCACCCGGCGCAATTCCTCGTCGTAAGTTTCGATCAGGCGGGAGATATGAAGAGCATTGCTCATGGTTAGGATATGCGGATTTTGGTGTCGTTAATTGGGCGAACAACCAAGATTCATGCCAGAGCACTAAAATAGCGGTATTTAGGGCATTTGGCGGCAAATTGCCCGGGATTACCGGAGCAACACGCTACAAATAATGCGGGATATGACCTAATTGGAAAAGTTATTTAACATAGTTAATTTCTATTCAGCGCAGTTGGAGCCGATAGCTTATTAACCCGGCAGTATTTTATCTCGGGTAATCCGTCCGGGCTGAGCTCGTCTGAGCCCAGGTGGGTGCGTCCATCGACAGACTGAGTTCGCTCAAGAGCATAAGGCGAACGGTTTTTAAGAGCCCTGTCATAACACTAGAATCAGCACCGCAACGAACTCCACATTTAAAATACTGTAATCAAAAGCCTCCGCCAATGTAACCATCCGCTGACATTCCTTTGCAAAATCCCAGGCAGGCCAAGTTGCAACCGTGTCGGAAATAAGACAAAAACCTGCACGGGAATATAGCTTTTAGCGCTAACTGACTGACAGGCAACTAAGTTATGGTGTTATCCACAAAAGCTGTGGATAACCTTGGGGATAAAAAGTTTTTTCGCGCTCTAAATGCCTAATTTTTGGGGCCTTTGCTTAAATTGACTCAATTTTAGACAACAGTTTATACAATTTAAAATCAATAACTTACATGCAATATACGAACATTAGAGCCCAGGACCAGGCAGTCTTTGGCCGCCGACAGTGTCAAGTAGTTTTTTGTGCATAATTAAAATTAATCCCTTGCATTTTTGCCTAAATAATCTAACCGTTTTCCACCTGAAAACCATTCTAAATGTGCCTGGGAGCATTCATCTTATTGTCATTAAATACCCAACAATTGCCGTATCGGACACAGGCTGTTATTCGATGGCTTTGACCAACGTCAAAATCGCCAACAAATCGAGAATGACTGGTTGATTTGGCGGACCGTTACCGGCCGCAAAGGAAATGATTTGGACATACCTTCAACTTAAGTTTTTTCGCAACGTGCAGCATAAACAGCCCAGTTACGAAACATTCAATATTCAAGAAAAGAAGCTGCCGACATCGACATGACCCAGCCTATACCTGCTAAGACCGGGGGGCGCCAATGATGGGGTGTTAGGCGAATGACGGACGTTTGCCTGTAAGAACCGGCGTAGGTTAAGCCGCGTTTTATTAACTTTAATTCGGCATGGCGACCAAGACTGCTCATTCATCGCAAAAAAAACCGGTAGTCAAAACAATTGACTACCGGCTTGGGAGAAACAATGAATAAGCTATTGCGCGGAGCAAATTTTCACACCCCGCACTTGCACTGACCTGAAGTCATTTTCAAAGTTCCATTTTAATTTGAAGCTATTACTCCCACTCTATCGTCGCGGGCGGCTTGCCGGAAATGTCATATGTCACGCGGGAAATGCCAGGCACTTCGTTGATGATGCGGCGTGAGATTAAATCCAGGAAATCGTAAGGCAGATGCGCCCAGCGCGCGGTCATGAAATCTATGGTTTCGACAGCGCGGATCGCGATCACATAGTCGTATTTGCGGCCGTCGCCCATAACGCCCACCGATTTCACCGGCAGGAACACCGCGAAGGCTTGGCTGACTTTGTGGTATAGGTCGTGGCGATACAGTTCTTCGATGAAAATTGCATCGGCCTGGCGCAATAAATCTGCATATTGCTTTTTGACTTCGCCGAGGATGCGTACGCCCAGGCCGGGGCCGGGGAAGGGATGGCGGTGGATCATGTCGGCAGGCAAGCCCAGCTCCAAGCCCAGTTTGCGTACTTCGTCCTTGAACAATTCGCGCAAGGGCTCGACCAGTTTCAACTTCATGTTTTCCGGTAGGCCGCCGACATTATGATGCGATTTAATCAAATGCGCCTTGCCGCTTTTGGCGCCAGCCGATTCGATGACGTCCGGGTAAATGGTGCCTTGCGCCAGCCATTTGGCGTCGGTGAGTTTGCCGGCTTCTTCGTCGAAGATTTCCACGAACAGGCCACCGATGATTTTGCGTTTTTGTTCGGGGTCGCTAACGCCGGCTAGTGCCGCCATGTAACGGGCTTCGGCATCGACGCGAATTACTTTGATACCCATATGTTGGGCGAACATCGCCATCACCTGATCGCCTTCGTGCAAGCGTAGCAAGCCGGTGTCGACGAACACGCAGGTTAGTTGCTCGCCGATAGCGCGATGCAGCAAGGCGGCGACTACCGAAGAATCGACACCGCCCGATAGGCCCAAAATAACTTGATCGCCTCCGACTTTTTCGCGGACTGCGGATATGCTGTCTTCAATGATATTGCTGGCATTCCACAACGCCTGGCAGCCGCAGATTTCCAACACAAACCGGCTTAGAATCCGTCCGCCCTGTTTGGTGTGGGTGACTTCCGGGTGGAATTGCAAGGCATAGAACTGTTTGTCCTCGTTGGCAATGCCGGCAATTGGCGCGCCGTCTGAGCTGGCGATCAATTTAAAACCGGTTGGCAATTCGACGACGCGGTCGCCGTGGCTCATCCAGACGTCCAATAAGCCGAAACCTTCCGGTGAAGCGTGATCTTCGATATTCAACAACAATTTGGAATGGCCGCGGGCACGAATCTGCGCGTAGCCGAATTCGCGGTGATCGGACGATTCCACTCTGCCGCCCAGCTGCTCGGCCATGGTTTGCATGCCGTAGCAAATACCCAAGACCGGCACGCCCAACTCAAAAACAATTTGCGGCGCGCGCGGGGTGTCGCTGCTGGTCACGGTTTCCGGGCCGCCGGAGAGGATGATACCTTTGGGTGCGAAGTTTTTGACTTCATCGGCGCTGCAATCGCAGGAGTAGATTTCGCAATACACACCAATTTCGCGGATGCGGCGGGCGATCAGTTGGGTGTATTGCGAACCGAAGTCGAGAATCAGGATCTTGTCGGAATGGATGTTGGTCGCGTGGGATGACATGACGGGAAACCTTTCAAAAATGTAGGGTGAGCCGACTACGAGCCCACCGGAAAATCTAAGTGACGAGCGTACTACAAGCCTCGATACAACTGATCGAGCAGGCTTTTATTGTTATCGAAACCTTTGACGTCCCGATTTTCGAACAGCGAACGACTCATGCGTTTGATAAACCGTAAATAGGGCGCCGCGCGCATGTAATGTCTTAAATTGGTATGGCCGCGTACAATCGTAGAAATGCGTTCGGCATTGTCGGGAATTCCCCAGCTGGCGACTTGATCGGCGACCGACTCGGCCTTTTTGAAGAATAGCGTGACGTTACCGCCGTCTTCGGAAAACACATGTCTTTCCTCAATTAAACCGGCTTTTTCACCCATGCGCCGCAGTGTTGCCAAATTGAAATTGTACAGATGCGCCTCATGAAAAGTGCTGCTGGGTGATTGACAGGTGGCCTCGATATTCGGTACTTCCACTACTAACACGCCGTCGGCTTTCAACAGGCTGCGCAACTTACCTAAAACAAAGAAAGGATCTTCGGTGTGCTCCAATACGTGCCAAATGGTGATCACATCAAAACTGCTTTCTTCGAACTGTGCATCTTGAATAAAGCCAAATTGCAAATTCAGATCGTATTGCGCGGCGGAATATTGGCCGTAACCCTTGTTCGGTTCGATGCCGTGCAAATCGTGGCCCAGCGATTTGATTAAATAAGCAAACTCGCCGCCGCCGGTGCCTACGTCCAGTAGGGTTTGCGGTTTATGCAATAAGTGCTTGATTTTTTCATGCCTGGTCAGCGCAACTCGGCCGGCACGCAAGATGTGTTTGGCTTTGGGGGCATAGGTGTTTTTGTATGCCAGCCGATAATCTTCTTCGTAAAACTGGCGAGGATCGTGCGGAAACGGATCGCTCCAGACCAGTCCGCAGTCCTTGCAGATGACGCTGCGTAACTCTGCGCCGCTGCGGCTGCGCATGGATAACACGGCAACGTGGTTGCCGCCGCAAAGATTGCATGGAGTTGAAGACGTTTCGGACATTGAGCTATTTCTGTGATTTGTGTTCGATTAAAGCGGGTCGACGCGAAAGCGCAGACCCGAGAGCAACAGCCTGAGGGCCGGTTTAGTTCATATGGTAATTCGGCGCTTCCTTGGTAATCGTCACGTCATGCACATGGCTTTCGCGCATACCGGCACTGGTGACACGCACAAACTGGGCATTCTCATGCATCGCAGCAATCGTGCTGTTGCCGGTGTACCCCATACTGGAGCGGATGCCACCCAACAATTGATGCACAATCGCCAACACGCTGCCTTTATAGGGCACCCGGCCTTCGATACCTTCCGGCACCAATTTTTCGACTTGCTCAGTATCTTCCTGGAAATAGCGGTCGCTGGAGCCCTGCTGCTGCGACATCGCACCCAAAGAGCCCATGCCGCGATAAGATTTGTAGGATCGGCCTTGGAACAATTCCACTTCGCCGGGCGCCTCTTCAGTGCCGGCAAACAAACCGCCCAACATCACCGCATGCGCGCCGGCCGCCAAAGCTTTGGCAACGTCGCCGGAATAGCGGATGCCGCCGTCGGCAATCAGAGGTACGCCTGTTCCTCTTAACGCATCTGCGACATTGCTAACGGCAGTGATTTGCGGCACGCCGACACCGGCGACAATCCGCGTGGTACAGATAGAGCCCGGACCGATGCCGACTTTGACGCCATCAGCGCCCGCTTCGACCAGTGCCAAGGCGGCCGCTGCGGTGGCAATATTGCCGCCGATCACCTGGACTTGCGGGAAGTTTTGTTTTACCCAGCGCACTTTATCCAGCACGCCTTGCGAATGACCGTGAGCGGTATCGACGATGATGACATCGACGCCAGCTTCCACCAACGCGCCAACCCGTTCGCCGGTATCGGCACCGGTGCCAACCGCCGCACCGACGATCAGTCTTTCCTGTTCGTCCTTGCAGGCTTGCGGGTTGTCTTTGGCTTTTTGAATGTCTTTGACGGTGATCATGCCGCGCAAATGAAAGGCATCGTTGACGACCAGCACTTTCTCGATACGGTGCTTGTGCAGCAAGTCTATGACTTCTTTATGCTTAAACGACTCGTGGACCGTAACCAGCTTGTCCTTAGGCGTCATGATTGAGCGAATCGATTCGTCCAACCGGGTTTCGAAGCGCAAGTCACGGCTGGTGACGATGCCGACCAATTCTTCGCCATCCACCACTGGCACGCCGGAGATGTTTTTAGCGCGGGTTAATTCCATTACCTCGCGAACGGTGACGTTAGGAGAGACGGTAATCGGGTCTTTGATCACGCCGCTTTCGTATTTTTTAACCCTTCTGACTTCCGCTGCCTGCTGCTCGACAGTCATGTTTTTATGGATGATACCGATGCCGCCTTCCTGAGCAATCGCGATAGCCAGGCGGGCTTCGGTTACCGTATCCATTGCCGCGGACACCAGCGGGATGTTCAGCTTAATCTTGCGAGTCAGCTGGGTTTTTAGTTCGACTTCGCGCGGCAGTACGCTGGAGTGGGCGGGCACCAATAAAACATCGTCAAAGGTGAGAGCTTCTTGAATGATTTGCATAATCACACCGGGTGGCTAATCGTAAATAAGCCAGCCATTGTACAACTTAACCTGCAATCCGAAAAATCGGAAATAGTCAATGGTATTTAGGTCCGTGCTGGTTTTCGCTTGAGAGTGCCGCCGCAATCGCTAAATATTCGCTGGTATTGGGCTTATGCAGGAAAACTCCCAGCACGCCCATCGCACTGAAAATATACAAGGTGTTAAATCCATCGCCGAGAAAGAACATCGCGAAGCCGAACAAACTTACGAGTTCGATCAGAAACTGCGTGACTATTATCGTAGACAAGTAGCGCTGCTTAGCGGTTTTCGGTCCCGGCATCGTTTGATTCAGACGCAGCAGGATGTGCCGCAGCAGTTTAGTAACAGGAAACAACAAAATCGCTAAGCCGTAGAGCACACTCCTGATCAGCACTCGCTGCGCTTCGTCAACGCCTAGTTGCAATTCGCTGGCCCAGAAATGGCAAGCCAGGTTGTAGCCCACTATCGTTAGCAACGCGCCTGCACAGATAAGCCAGTGCGGACGCAAATCTTCGACTGATGGCTGGGTTTGAACGGACATCGATAACTCCTAACGAGCGCGGTTGCGGTAGTCGCGGAGGATAACAACAAACGCCACAAAGTCATAAACGGCATGAATCACCATGGGCATCAGCAGATTGCGTTCGCCGCCGTAATCCAGCATTACCCCCATATACAAGCCCATCAACATCGCTAAAACCGCGTAAAGCGGCGTAACCGCATGCACCAAGGCAAACAGCACATTGCTAACCCACAAGCCTACACTCGCACCCCAGCCATTTTCCAGCCAAGGCTGTAAAAACCCGCGAAACAGCGCTTCTTCGGCAAAGCCGGCAATCGCAGCCAGTATCAGCAAATCGGTCCAATGCCGATATGCCAGCCTAGCGCCCAAGGTTTCCAGCAGTAAATCGCGAATCTTTTGGATGGGCGGATAGCTAAGCTGTTGCATCGCAAAAAACAATACCAGTAGCGGCCCGGTTGCGAATAAGCCAATCCCTAATGCTGCCTCGGAAAACGCCAGATTGGCGAACGGATCGAGGTCGGCAAGCCAGCCCAAAGCCAGCGCCAATACCGCTAAAGAACCCTCGAAATAACAGGCAATTCTGAAAAAAGCGTTTGAAGCGGCGGACTGGTTTTCCATGATGTTGGGCTTTAGGCAAACGGGGGACTGAAAATTCTAAACAAAAACCATTAGAATTGGCAGCATTAGCGATCACTGGTCATCATCATGCAATGTTTCATCTATAAAAGCCTGAAAAAAGACGAACTCTATTTATATCTGGACAAAAAGGACGACTTTTCCGCGGTGCCGGAAGCCTTGTTCAAAAGCCTTGGCCGCTTAACATTTGTGATGGAGTTGCAGTTGAGCCCGGATCGCAAATTAGCCCGGGAAAATCCGGAAAAAGTCATTGCCAGCCTGCAAAGCAAAGGCTTTTTCGTGCAATTACCACCGACATTGATCAGTGCCATGCCGGCGTCGCTGGACAAGCAACTGCACTGAAATCGGGCGCGCCATATTGGTATATCCGTGCTAACATGGTCACAAAAAATCTTTATCGGAAAGCACGGTTTTTGCTCACTTATTTAGTCAGACCAGGATACGCACCACATGTCAGATAATCCATTAGCTTACGAAGACGCAAAGTCTAAGGGCATACTTTGGGGTTTTGGTTCGCTGTTAGGCGTTGTTCTGATTGTCATGCTGGTGTTAGGCGAATGGTGGAGCCGCGAGCCCGAGCAATTCAGCGTTCAGGACGAAGCGATCGAACGGATGAATGTCACGCATACCGATCAAATGCCGATTGGCTACGTGTATGCCAACACGCTGGCGCATATCGCCGACGTGATTCTGTTCAAATCCGGCGGTTACCTGTCCAACGACGTGGCGCCTCCCGGTCTGTTTTGCGATAACATTCAAAACTTCGAATACGGTGCACTGGTCATGTTGCGCGACGGCACCACCGCATTACGTAACCATTTCGCCCGCGACCAATCGCAATCCGCGGAAGACCCTGATTTGGCAAAAGCCGAACCTTATTTTTACTACGAACGCAATTCCTGGGCTTTGCCGTCCACCGAATCCGAATACGTAAAAGGTATCGAAGCACTGCACGCTTACATGGTTCGCCTGCAAAATCCGTCTTCCACTTCAAAGGCCGCGCAGTTTCACTCCAGAGCGGATAACCTGTGGCAATATACCGAGGTTGTCATCAAGCGGCTGGGTGGTCTCTCGACCCGCTTGGCGGCCAGTACCGACAAATTTTCCGGCGCAACCCACGGCGATCCATCCAATCCGATCGACATCAATATGCCGACCATCGGCCAAACGCCCTGGATGGAAATCGATAACGTATTCTACGAAGCGCGCGGCTCCTGCTGGGCGTTATTACATATTCTGAAAGCCATCAAGCATGACTTTTCCGACATTTTGTTGGACAAGCGGGCGATGAATACCTTGGACAATATGATCCAGGCCCTGGAAAATGCCTTGTCGCCAACCCTGAGTCCGGTGGTCTTGAACGGCGACGGTTTTGGTATCTTCGCCAACTATTCGCTGGCGATGGCTAACTATATAGCCCGCGCCAATGCCGCTGCGCTGGACTTGCGGGACGTGATGAACAGAGGTTAATGCCATCATGCAGGAACAAATTAACGAAAACCTGAAAAAAATCGAGACGTGGAAACGCATCATTTTCATGCTGGTGTTCGCGGCCATCGACAGCTTGGTTAAACTGTTGTTGTGGTTGGTAATCTTGCTGCAGGTCGGTTCCGTGCTGTTTAGCGGCGATGCTAATGCCAACATCCTTAACTTCGGCCGTAGCCTGTCCACTTACCATTATCATATTCTGCTGTTTTTGACATTCAACACCGAGCAACTGCCGTTCCCGTTTTCCGATTGGAATGAAACCGCCAAACTGGAATTGCTCGGCAAGCAGTAAGCTCCATGGAGTCAGCGCCGCGCAAAATCATCCACATCGACATGGATGCATTTTATGCGGCGGTTGAACAGCGCGACCATCCCCAATATCGTCATAAACCCATCATTGTCGGCGGCAAGCCCGATTCACGCGGTGTAGTTGCCACCTGTAGTTACGAAGCCCGCAAGTTTGGCGTGCGATCCGCCATGCCTTCCGCGCATGCTTACCGGCTTTGCCCGCAAGCCATTTTCGTTAAGCCGCGTTTTGATGTTTACCGGGAAGCCTCCGAAATTATCAGGGGTATTTTTGCTCGTTACTGTGAGCGTTTCGAACCCTTGTCGCTGGACGAAGCCTATCTGGATGTTAGCGACAGCGAGCTTTACCAAGGCTCGGCGACTTTGCTGGCCAAGCACATCAAGCAGGAGATACGCCGACAAACCGAGTTAGTGGCATCCGCCGGCATTTCCTACAATAAATTTCTCGCGAAAATCGCCTCGGATCTGGGCAAACCGGACGGCTTGTATCTGATTACGCCCGAACAAGGTCCGGAGTTTGTGGAAAATCTGGCTATCGGCAAGTTTCATGGCATCGGCCGCGCTACCGAACAGAAAATGTACGACTTGGGCATCGTCACCGGCAAGGATCTAAAGCAACTGCCATTGGCGGAATTGCAACGGCATTTCGGCAAGGCCGGCCAATATTATTACAACATCGCCCGGGGCATTGATCCGCGCCAGGTCAATGCCAATCGAGCCCGCAAATCGGTGGGTATCGAAACCACCTTCGACCACGACATCGCGGACCTGAGCACCATTCTGCACTATTTGCAGGATTTGCTGGAAAAAGCCCTAATCAGATTGGCGGAAAAACAGCTGACAGCTTATACGCTAACTGTGAAAATCAAATATCAAAACTTTGTGCAAATTACCCGAGGACGCACCTTGGCAGAACCGATCAGCGATAGCCCGAACACTATACTGCTATTGACCGAATTACTGAAAAATACCGGCATCGGCACCACCAAGGTTCGATTACTGGGTGTGACCTTATCCGGGTTGGAAAATGGTGATAAGCGCTTGGGTCAGTATAAGCAGATGGATTTGTTCGACCTGGGCTGAAGCGGATTTGCCATAATACGAGGCTATCATCGGGGTAGTTCCTTTCTTCAAGATAGTGGCTTTTCACGACAGTCTTAATCGGGGTGGGGGATTGTTCGGCTCAACAAGCTTTGAACCCACCGGAAATACTTCGGTTTCAACATTGCGGTTTCAAATATTGTCAAACTTAATGTCATTGGCTCGAAAAATTAGCGCGGTGGCGGAAATGCGGCAGGCCGAATGGATTTTTATTGGTGGATTCCTTTTCCATTTCGGCATCATGTATCCGGGCTTCATGTGCTATGACGCGGTCAATCAAATCCTTGAAGCCCGCGAAGGCGTCTATTCCGACTGGCATCCGCCGTTAATGGCTATTATCTGGCGTTTCACCGATAGCATCCTGCCGGGTCCTGCGGGCATGCTGTTTCTGCAACTTGGGTTGGTGTGGACCGGCGCCTACCTGAGCTTTCAAGCCTTTTTTAAGCCCTATGGCGGCAAGGCCTTAGCGCCACTACTTGGCGCACTATTATTTTTGCCGCCGTTGTTCGGTATCAGCGGCGCGATTTTGAAAGACATGCTGATGTGGGGCGCGCTGTTCACCGCTTTTGGCATGGCGGGACAGATAAAAAATCATGACGAACAACTCCCGCGCATTGCGTTTCTGCTGTTCGCACTGACAGCTTTGGTCTTATGGTTAGCCATCCTGATCAGACACAATGCCTTTTTCGCCACAATCCCCATACTCAGCTTTGCGATATATCGCCTATATCCCAAAAATGGCCTACTGGGCTTGTTACGCGCAGTCGTTCCCGGCGCGGCGCTTACGCTGATCTTATTTGTAGCGACCGGAGAGATAAACAACCGGCTTGCCGCCCGACATACCTATCCCTGGGTCGCCAACGCCTCATTTGATATTGCCGGCGTCATCAAACGGCTTGAAGATAAAAGCCGACAACAAGCTATTTTCGATCAATTGGCGGGCAGTCTAAATTCAACGGGTTCCGTCGAACCCTTGCTAAAGGCCTATACGCCGATGTATTGGCGGGAGGTTTTCCGTACCAAGCCGCCCACTTTGCAGTTGCCAAAAAACTCGATGGAATCGCAGATCCATGGCTTTGAAAGCCTCTCCGACCTGCAACGGCAAACGCTGCATACGCAGTGGATAAACACCATACTCGCAGAGCCGGTTTTGTGGTTACGTCACCGCTTGGCCGTATCGAAATATGTGTTGGGTTTGGTGCCCGATAACAGTTGGAGCCCGGTAATAATGGGCAAAGACTTTCCCAGCGACTTAGAGCAAGCCTATGGTTCCCATCCACAAACGACCAAACTACAAGAGTGGCTGGAGGCGGGTATGTCGAAGTACGTCGAATACTGGTTTTTTCAACCCTGGCCTTATTTCGTGCTGACAATTTGTCTATTTTTTGCCGCTGCTTTTCGTGGCGTGACGGCCAACATCGAAGTCATTTGCCTAACTTCCAGCGCCATCCTGCATGAGCTGGGCTTGATGCTGGCAGCCCCTTCACCCGATTTTCGTTACTCACACTACATGGTTTTTTGCAGCCTGCTTAGTTTACTGTTGCTGGCGCGTCCCTGGTTGGCAAAAGCCAAATAATAATTTGGCGTTTTGCAGTTTGAGCGTACCAAACCAAACCGTCTCTGTTCCAAATTTACAGTCAATCGCCAATTTCTTTAAGATTATGCCAGTAGAGAATTGCGGTTTCTGGAAGTGATGAATTGTCACAACCGACCTCAAGCCGCCCTTTGTAGCAGCTATTTGGATGTCCACTGACCGTGGTACAGCAGTCATATATTATCCGTTACGTCCGTTGCGGAAGATTTATACGGGTGACCACTGAATTACCTATTTCTGCTATGTTTGTCATTGACTACAACAGTAAATTTTAGGATTAACATGATATACAAACTTATTTTTGTTATAGCGTTACAGTTGTTTGCCTATTCTGCTTTCGCAATTCAAATGCCAGATACCCCATTTATTTATTCAGAAGGCGAAGCTGAAAGAGAAGTGCAACCAAACTTAGTTGACTTTACGTTTTACATTAAAACTTTTGACGAAAATCCAGATAAGGCATTCAAAGACTTACAAAAACAAAGTCTTGAACTAAAAGAGTTATTCGATGGAATCGATATTTCTGATGAAAATATTGAGTCATACGATATTGATAAAACTACCGTTCGTGAAACTGATGATAACGGGAGACAGTTAAAGATATTAGGCTACGATGTTCAACAGAAATTTAATCTTAGACTGAGCGATTTAAATAAATATAAATTATTGATGAACAAACTAGTCAGCCTCAAAAATGTGTCTGATTTTTATTCAACGTTTGATGTTGTAGAACGCAAAGATATTGAACAGCAATTAACCATAGATGCTTGTGCCGATGCAAAAACCAAAGCGGAAGTAATGGCAAATAGTACAGGCGGACAATTGGGTTCAGTGTTTGCCGTATCAGAAAAAAGCTTTGGTTCAATCGAGGATGCATTCGGTCTGTCAAGTTCAAATGATAGATTGGACAGAATGTTTAAGAAATCCGCCTACAAAGGCGATTCAATTACTTTTGTTCCATCTTCCATAAAAATTAAAAAAAGAGTTAATGCTATTTACAAATTAAGCGAAAAATAAATGCCATTGACGTAGGCACGCTTAACTAAGGCATCATTGACAGGCAGCAAGTAGCCTCGATGGAATCAAGGATTCGAAGGCCAACACCCTTAAAATTTGCAGAGGTTACTCTGATGACGGATGGTCGACACCCTCGATTCCGCTAACGCTGCATCGAGGCTACGCAAGACCAGCGCCGGTAGTACAATCATAAGCACTATCAGGCAGCTATGCATTCCACTTGGGTCAATGACGCCAAAGTGCGATGGTCAGCTAGTGGCCGATTCAAGGCTCTCAATATCTGGATCGGGTTTACAAATGCATAGCCGGTTAGCAATATACGGCGAGCGGACCGCGAATAGCCTGTCTATAATATGCAAATTGATGATTTTATTGCCGATAAAACCGATGTCCATCTGTCTATCTTACCGCCGCGCTTTATTACTGCTGGTTCAGATAGCGGCGATTGCCATGCTCAGCCAGCTGACTGGCTGCGCCAGTAAGGAAAAAGCACCGCTGACGATGTTGCCCGCTCCCGAAGGCGGCAACCGGATCGCAGCAAATGATGCGCTGCAATTGCAAGGTGCGCCTTATGTTTACGGAGGAGAGTCGCCCAGCCAGGGCTTTGACTGCAGCGGTTTGGTGTATTACGTGTATAACCGTCAGGGCGTGCGCCTGCCGCGCGACACCAAATCCTTAGCCAGACAATTGCCGGCCGTACAGCCCGAGCAAAAACAACCGGGCGATCTGTTGTTTTTCACCACCGAGCGGCCGTTTTCGCATGTGGGGATTTATATCGGCGATGAAAGGTTCGTGCATGCACCGAGTAGCCGGACCGGGCAGGTGATGGTGTCCGACCTCAGACAGCCGTATTGGCGCGAGCGCTTTATCGGTGTGCGCCGACCCGTGGCACGTTATTCCTTGTCGCTGAACGACAGCGATTTCATTGGCTGCCGTCTGAATTAAGCCAGCCAGCGTACCACCGCACCGCGCGATTGCCGGGTCTTCGGCCGCGCCGGCGGATTTTTCCGGTAGCCGAAGGCCACCATATACGCCGCGGACCAGTGTTCCAAGTTCACGTCAGCGTCTTCCGCCAAGATCCGTTCTACTTCCACACGCTCAAAACCTTCTATCGGACAGGAATCGATCCCGATCAGCGCCGCCGCCGTCATCATATTCGCCAGCGGCAGATAGGTTTGCCGGGTTGCCCAGTCGGTCAGGGTGCGTTCGGAACCCAGCAAATCAAAATCGCTGCGCTGAAATTTCTCAATCAAGCCGCTACGCAATTCGATGATGTCTTCCGGAAACTTCTGCACCTCGCGCATGATATGTTGCAGATAGGCGCTGTCGTAGCGCATGAAATGGCTTTTCCGCACCAAGGTCAACACCACATGGCTGGCGGTAGGCAGTTGCTTTTGCCCTCCCCAGGTAACCGCCCGCAGTTTTTCCCGTAATTCCGAATTTTGTACGACCAGAAACTGCCAAGGCTCCAACCCAAAGGAACTGGGCGAGAGCCTGGCAATTTCCAAAATAAAATCGAAATCCGCGCCGGCGATTTTGCGCTCGGCGTCGAATTCCTTACAGGCGTGACGAAATTGAAATGCGTCGAGAATGTCCTGTTTACTGACAGTCATGTTACAAGCTGTCGCCTACTTCACGTTGATAGAACGGCCATTTCTTCACATGCAAATGTTTTCTGATCGGGGTTTTGATCACCGACACGCATAACGCAATCGAGAACAGACACCATACCGCGCAATACTCGTTCGGATCGTTGGTGGTGACGTCGGAAATCCAGGGACCGATCAAATAATGGAAGGCCACAAAGCGCCAGGAACCATAAATGATCGGCAAATAGAACGCCGCCAAAATATACGAAAACGCATGCAAGCCCCAATTAAAGCCAAACAACCAAGTCACGGGTTGCGACATCAATCCGTTCAAAGGCATTTGCCAGGCAATATGCCACTCGCCGGACACCGAACAGGTTTGCACGCCGCAAAAGCCTTCAGTACCGGGAACACAGTCGCCGGCCCAGGCGAACGGATACATCTTGATTAGCATTGCCAACGAACTGATCGCGCACAAGGTGTAAACCGTGGTTCTAATCTTTAATTTGACGCTTTCCGGAATGAAGTACATTGCCACCATGTTCACGAAAAACGGCTGGAAAGCGATATGCAGATAACCGAGCAGGGTTAACACTTGATTATTGGGGTTATCGCACAGATTGATATACACATACGTTGCCGCCTGTAGTAGTTCCATCAGGGCAAAGTAAGTTAACGGAATCCACAGTTCCTTGGATTCGCCTTTGTAAGCCACGTAAACGGCGGTCGTTAAACCTGCGGCAGCCAACACGCCTGACGCTTCTCCACTCCAACACATTGAAAAATACCTTCTTTATTTTAGTTATAGGCATAGACACCTAGTTTGTAAGCGTGCCATCCAACGGCGCTTAAGTTACTGATTTAGATGTCTATGGGTTTTGCTACGGTCCGTCGTAAAGGGCGGGAATTATTACATAAACCGGACTAAATCGCCGGATTTTGGCGGACAGGCTAGTACAAGTCCACCGGATCGACATCCAGCGACCAACGTACCTTTTTGGCTTCCTTCAACGCATAAATGGCGGGTAACAAATTGTCCAGCAAATGATGCAATTCTTTGCGCTGCGGACTCTGCAACAGCAACTGGTAACGGAATAAACCTGCGCGCCTAGCCATCGGTGCCGTCACCGGCCCCAGAACCTGCACTTTGCCGGGATTTAGCTCGCTGATTTTCCGGCAAACCGCCTGTAAAAACTGTTGCGGTTCCTCGGCCTTGCCGGCTTGCACCCGCAGCAAGGCCTGATGACCGAACGGCGGCAAGCCGGCCTGCCGCCGCTCCTGGAGGGCACTTTGCGCGAAAGCCCGATAACCCTTGCTTAGCAAGGTCTCCAGCAAGGGATGTTGCGGATGCCGGGTTTGCAATACCACCTTGCCGGGTTGATCGGCGCGGCCGGCACGGCCGGCGACCTGCACGATCAATTGCGCCAGTCGCTCGCTGCCGTGGTAATCAATACTGAACAGGCCGCTGTCAATATCCAGAATGGCGACCAGCGTCACCCCCGGAAAATGGTGGCCCTTGGCGAGCATTTGCGTCCCGAGAATTATATCGACCTGGCCATCGTTAATTCGCTCCAGATATTGTTCCAGGGAACCCTTGCGTTGTGTGGTGTCCCGGTCCAAACGCACCACCACCTTGTCCGGAAACAAGCTTGCCAGGGTCTGTTCGATACGTTCGGTACCCAAACCTAGCGCCTGTAGTTCGCCGGTTTTACAGGCCGGACACTGTTTGAGCAAGGGTTGTTCGCTGCCGCAGTGATGGCAGCGCAGCAAGCGGTCGGCGGCGTGAATCACCAGATTGGCATCGCAACGCCGGCAGCGCGACACCCAGCCGCAGCCATGGCAAATCTGCACCGGCGCGTAGCCGCGGCGATTGAGAAAAATCAGCGCTTGTTGTTTTTTGGCCAGCGTGGCTTGGATTTCCGTGAGCAGCGGTTCAGACAGGCCGGCTTGCATTCTTTTATTGCGAATATCCAATAACTGAAAACTCGGGGCCTTGGCGTTACCGGCCCGATTAGGCAAATGCAACAGTTGGTAGCGGTGCTGGGCGACGTTCGCCATGCTCTCCAGCGACGGCGTCGCCGAACCCAACAACACCGGGATACCCAAGCCCTTGGCCCTGGCGATGGCGACGTCCCGCGCGGAAAAGCGAAAACCTTCCTGTTGTTTGAACGAGCTGTCGTGCTCTTCGTCGAGAATGATCAGGCCGGGGCGCGGCATCGGCGTGAACAGTGCGGAACGGGTGCCGAGCATGATGGAGGCATGGCTTTGTTGCATGCTCAGCCAGGCCTGCAAACGCTGGTTATCGGTTAATTTGGAATGGGTGGACACCATGTTCACGGCAAAACGCTTTAGAAAACGCTGCTCCAATTGCGGCGTCAGGCTGATCTCCGGCAGTAAAACCAGCACCTGTTTGCCCTGCGCCAACACCTCGGCGATGATCTGCATATACACTTCGGTTTTGCCGCTACCGGTCACGCCCTCCAGCAAGGATACGGCAAAGCGGCCCAGATTGGCGATGACCGCATCGATAGCCGCCTGCTGGTCGGGATTTGCCGGTAACGCGGTCTTAGTGACGGCTAATCCGCCGCCCGGAACGGATTCTTGCGCCGTGACCAAGCCCTTATCGAGCAAGGCTTTCAACGCCGGCTTATAGGCGCTAAGCGCGGTACCTGTCATCGCACTCCCGGTGGCCTGCAACAAAGCCAATAGTGCTTGTTGCTTGGGTGCGCGGCGTAATTGTTCCGGGGAAACCAGCCGACCCTGCGGGCTGAGGCCGAAACAGGGTTGGTGTTGCAGTAAAGCCGGCCGGCCTTGACGTAAGGCCACCGGAAATGCGCAGGCCAGCACTTCACCGAGCGGGTGGTGATAATAGCGGCTGGCCCAGCGTAATAACTGAATGTCTGTGTCCGCCAATAGCGGCTGGGTATCCAGAACGGCGATAGCCGGTTTGAGTTTATCCATCCGGACGCTGGAATTGTCCGCGACCGCCAGCAAAATCCCTACCTGCTGGCGCTTACCGAAGGGCACCAACACTCTGACACCTGCTTGCAATGCGGGCACATTAACACCAAGTGGCGGCAAATAATCGAATAAGCGGTCCAGCGGAACTGGCACGGCAACTTTCAAAATTAAATTGCCGGAAGTGTCACAGTTAGGCATGTCTCGTGATGTTTTTTTGATATTAGCCGGCTAAGTGCTTAACAGGATTGAGGAATCTGAGTTACCCACAAAATCTGTGGATAACTCTGTGGATAGGCTTTTGAGAGAATCGCTTAGTGTCGGTTTTTATTACACATTTGTTAAATTGTGCAAATTTAAGCCAGCTGATTTGCCAATTATAAATCAATGACTTACGCAAAAAATTAATCTGTGTTAAATATCGCAGGCGCTATCGCAATGCCGCGCAGGCTATGCTCCGTTTTTGTGCATAACCTGTTGCGAAGCTGTATCGATTCGACGCGGTAACTGCTGCAGTTGCAACAATTGGGTGCCGCGAAAAAATCAGGGAGCTAACACCGGCGACTTTTGACATGGCTGTACCTATTTGCGAATCCCGTAGCTAGACGGCATCGGCATCGTTAAAAAACTGTAGGCCCGCCCAACCCGCCAACAACAAAAACGCGAATAAGGTCCAGGCCGGAATACTCAGGCCCAGCAAGGTCCAATCGACTTTCGCGCATTCGCCGGTGCCGGTCAGCATCAATTTGATCGTATCCGCCAGCGGGAAATGTTGAAACACGTATTCCAGCCCCGGACTGCATTCCGGCACCTCTTCGGGCGGCAGATGTTGTAACCAGACATGGCGGGCCGAAACACTGGCGCCAATCAGCGCCGCAGCCGCACTGCACAGCGCGTAAACTTTGCGGCCGCGATTATGCAAGCCGGCGATTAAAAAAATCACGCCTGTCGCCAGAATGGCCAACCTCTGCGAAATACACAGCGGGCAAGGCTCCAACTCTTCAACAAATTGCAAATAGGCGCCAACCGCCAACAGCGAAGCGCAGGCAGCAAACGCCAGGAAAAAACCAATACGCGGACTAAATTTTAAAAAATTCATTTTCTATGTCTTGAATTAATGGTGCGAATGTTTGGATACCGCTAATAATATCGGATTTTCGCAGAACGACGTCCTATGGACTCGTCATGCTAAAGGAGAAACAAAGCCGTCCGGCTTGACTGCAAGTACCGAACAGAGGATACCGTTAAGGATGACTTCGGCAGTGTTGCCGATGATCAGGCCTTTGATACCGGTACGCGCTACTGTCCCCATCACGAGTAAATTTACGTCAAGCCTAGCCGCCAAAGCGGGAATATCGTCCCGCGCACTCCCTCTGATCAGATGAAGTCGTGGCGATAAGTAATTGTAAGCCTCATCGCCTATCCAATGCCGTAATTTCACCGCCAAGTCATCGAGTCCGGACTGATAGCGGGCTCTTTCGGCTTCAATCTGTGTTTCGACGGTTTTATAGGGAATTTCGCCTGCCCACGCGCTCAACATCGAGTCCCAAACATGCACCAGATGCAATTCCGCGAAATCGGAGAGCGCCACCGAGCTGGCGAGTTCCAAAATTCTGCGGTTCAAGCTGTCGTCTGTCCCGTCCGCAGACCACGGATCGAAATCGACGGCGGCCATGATTTTGGCATAATTGGCTTTTTCTGCCGGCCGCATCAACCAGACCGGGCGCGGACATTTACGCAACAAATGCATGTCCGTACTGCCGAACAAATGGCCTTGAATACCCTGGCCGCCCCTCGCCAATTTGATGACCAAGTCATGGTCGCCATCCAATGTCTGACGTACGATTTCGATAAATGGGCTGCCAATCCGGATTTGCAAATCAACGGGATTTACGCTGCTATAGCCAAGCATTAACGCCTCTAGCTTATGGCGTTCCTGCTCGCGCAACTGCATGTCGATCTGCTCCGGGGTAAAAAGATCAAGCAAAGCCCCCAGACGCGGTTGTTCTACGACATGCAAAAACGTCAATCTGGCTTGGTTGTTTTCCGCCAGAGCAATCACCCGCGCAATAGCCAGACTCTGATCGACGGCAAACTCGGCGACATACAGGATGTTTTTGAAACGTTTCATAGCCATGGTATTGAGATCATAGAAATAGCCGAACCGGTTCCATTCCGGCTATATTGTCCAGGCAATCGAACTCGCCATTTTGGTAGCGGATGTGCTCCTTATGCGAAATATTGCCGTTTTCAGCATGCTGATGCAGCTCTGCTCCAGCATTAGACTTTACCGCGTCGCGCTGAGCGAGGCAATCGCCCTTGTTTACCGGCACGGAACAATTCGGCGTGGGACATAAGGCGCTATTTCGGACGGGACAGAAAAGGCCGGTCCGGGCTTGCAAGATAGCTTATTTACCCATACATCATGAGCACGATGAATAATTTTCCCAATTATTCACCACGAAGCACAGCGTAGCCTTTCCAGCGGGAGAGGGCGCAATTTCTCAGCGATTTGTAGCATTTTGCGATTCGCTGAATAGTTACTAATTTTCTAACCCTTACCCGCGCATAAATTGCAACCACAAATAGACCATGAATCCCGGATTACAGAGAATCACCCATGCCCTCCATTGAATTAGTCAGCCTGGTTGGCGCCAGCTTGTTATTAATCAGCGTGTTTTCCAGCAAACTGGCCAGCAAAGTGGGAATTCCCTCGCTGCTGTTTTTTCTATTGACCGGCTGGCTGATTGGCGAATTCGGTGGACCTGAACTTCATAGCCCGGAAATTGCAAAGTTTATCGGCGATTTTGCGCTGATTTTTATTTTGTTTACCGGCGGTCTTGACTCGCATTGGCCCAATATTCGCCCGGTTTTGTGGCAGGGATTGTGCCTCTCCACGCTAGGCGTGTTTATCACCATGCTGCTACTGGGCAGTTTTGCCTGGTTTATCCTCGGCTCGTTCAGCACGTTTTCGCTGGGGGTGCACGGCATCACGCTAACCCAGGGCCTGCTGCTGGCCGCCATTGTCTCTTCCACGGACGCAGCTGCGGTGTTTTCCGTGTTGCGCTCCAGTCAAATCGTTTTAAAAGGCAAGTTGCAACCGCTTCTGGAACTTGAATCAAGCAGCAACGACCCGATGGCAGTGTTGCTGACAGTCACCTTGCTCAACTATTCGACCGGGGGCGAATCAGCCTTTCTGGAAGGCGGCATGTTTCTGGTGTTGCAACTGCTGATAGGTGTGGGCGTTGGGTATGGCGCCGGTCGTTTCATGGTCTGGCTGCTTAATCGCTTGGGCTTAAGTTCGGCCGGCCTGTATGCCATCGCCTCCATAGCATTGGTGCTGCTGACATATAGCGGCGCTACGTTTATGCATGGCAATGGCTTTTTGGCCGTTTACGTGGCCGGCATTGTGGCCGGGAACCGGGAAGTTACCCACCACCATTACATCAATGCCTTCCATGACAGCTTCGCCTGGCTGATGCAGATCATTATGTTTTTAACCTTGGGCATGCTGTCGGTACCCTATCGCGCCGAATTGTCGTCCTTGGCCAGTGTGGCCGTGGCGATCAGTTTGTTTCTGATGTTTGTAGCGCGCCCGGTCAGCGTCTTCATCAGTTTACTGTGGGCCAAGATCAGTTTTAAGGAAAAGCTGCTGGTGTCCTGGGTGGGCCTGCGCGGTTCCGTTCCTATCGTACTGGCAACGTTCCCGTTGGCGGCCGGCATCAAAGAAGCCGGGGAGATTTTTGTCCTGATCAGTTTTATTGTGGTGATGTCGGTGTTGATTCAGGGTTTTTCGCTAGCGGCTTTGGCGCGCTGGCTGGGATTGGCGGAAAAAAAATAAAATCGGCAGGGCGCAGTTCAAGTGCCGGCTAGATTTTACAAAACTCATTTTCGACGTCTTTCTTAAACGCTCTAATTTCCCGCGAGGGCCCCAATATCACCAATATATCGCCAACACTCAAACGGCGATCAAATTCCTCTGCTACAAAATGCAGGCGTTCGCTGACTTGTTTATTGACGATACCGATCAGTATCAAATTGTACTGCGAACTTAAATGCAGCTGGCTGACATGGGCATTCTCCAGATAGCTGTTTTCCGGAATCGCCACCTCGGCCAGATGTAAATCGTGTCTGCCGAATACAGTGTGATCGAAAATATCATTAATATCCGGCCGCTTCAGCATATCGTGAATTTTGCGCCCGCAGATTTCATACGGGTCGATAATCTTGTTGGCGCCCGCCGCTATCAGTTTTTCCGCCGACTCCGGACTGTCGACAATCGCCACGATATTCAACGCCTTATCCAGTGCCCGCGCTGATAGCGTCAGAAATACATTTTCCGAGTCCGTGTCGAAAAAGCAAAACAGCGTATCGATATGCGCACCAATGCCGATCAGCTTCAAATCGTCGTCGCTACGGAAATCGATATTGGCGGTTTCGAAGCCGTTTTCCCGCGCCAGCGCCGCTTTGGCCGGGTCGTGATCGATCACGGTAATTTGATAGAGCTCTTTGTCCAGCCGGCTAATGGCCTCGAACGACAGCCGGTTGTAACCGAATACGGCGATGTTTTTCATTTGGGATGCCTGCTGAATAAACGGCGCTGTTCCACCTGATCCCGAAAATGATCGATACCGTACTTACGGCCCAATAACACCAGCATGTCGCCGTGCCGCAGGATAAAGTCCACTTCCGGATTGAAATAAAAATGTTGCTGATTCACCTGGTATTTATTCTTGTGTTTCAGATGAATCGGATTGTCGCTGATCACTCCCAACAAGGTGAGCTTACGCTGCTGCAAATCCAGTTGGCCGATTTTTTGATTATCCAGCGGCGACTTTTCGCTGACCAATACCGACTCCATCACCGTCTCGGTTTGATTATGCAAAATGCCGGAGATGGCCTCGAAAGCAACGGGCTGACCGACAAATTCCGCCGCCAGCAATCCGGCAATCTCAAACGGCCTGATGACATTATCAGCGCCGGCCTGGTAGAGCTTATTGACGTTGTCATGCCGATTGGCACGGGAAATTATGCGCAGGTTTTTATTCAAGTGCCGGCTGGTTAAGGTCACGTAGACGTTAATCACATCGTCGCCGGTGATGCACAGGATGGCACTGGCACCGCGGCAAATACCGGCGTTGATCAACACTTCATTGTTACTGGCATCGCTTTCTATCGCCAGATAACCGCGTTTCTTGGCCAAATCAATCCGCGCCGGCACCCTATCGATGATTAAAAATTTTTGTCTGTCGTTGTGTAAATGCCGGGCAATTTCCTGTCCTACCCGGCCAAAACCGCAAATGATGATGAAATTGTCATAGCGGTCCAGTTCGGCGTAGGTTCTGGATTCACGCACCGACAGCATTTTCTCGCTGAAGGCGGCAATCAGGATGGAGGTGAAGAACGACAACACGCCCAAGCTGGCCAATATCAAAAAAATCGTCACCCAGCGGCCGCCTGTGGTCTGCGGGGTAATGTCGCCAAAGCCCACCGTCGCCAAAGTCACGATGGTCCAATAAAAGGCGTCGAATAAATTATGGATGCCGCTATCGGTGGCCTGATACTCGAACATGTAAATCGACACGCTGGCGATAAACACCAAAAAGCAGGTGAAGATCAACAAGGTCATCAATTCGAAGCGTTTGCTCGCCAAAGCGTCGGCGAACAATTTGGCGCTATTGGAATAGCGGAATAGCTTGAACAGCCGGAATATGATGAAGATACGCAGGATCGCCAACGGCCGGTAGCTGGGCAAAATGGCCAGAATATCGATAATCGCAAACGGCGAGGTGATGTACTCAATATCCCTGACGAAGGCTTTGCGAAACACCCCGAGCAGATTGAAATCCAGATTCAAATACAGCGCTTTCTCGTATTCCTCGATAATGACTTTATAGGTGTCCGAGTAAATCCAACCCCTGATCAGATATTCGATGATGAATATCATCAAAATCGCCAGCTCGAAATACCCCCCCATTTTGCTGTCTTCGTGCTCTATATCGTAAATCAGAAAAATCACGCTCAAAATCAGCAAGCCGATCATTGTCGCGTCGAAATATTTCTTTTTGCGGCTATGGCTGTTTTCTAACAAATCGTAAAAAAACAGCTTGGCTCTGCGATACCCGTCGGCGGATTTGAGGTAATAAGCGCAATAAACGATGAGTTTGGCTAGCATGTGGGGTTATTTCTTAAATTCGATCACTTTGCTGGAGGGGTTTAAATTGATTTCGTCGATGACGCAATGCGGGCCGGCTTGCAGGATATAAGACACCGCGTCGGCAATATCCTCCGCCAGCAAGGCTTGGCCGGACTGTTTGCCGGGGGCGAATGACAAGGTAGCAAAAAATGCGGTATCGACCATGCCCGGATTAACCAAGGACACCCGCACCGAACTTTTACCGCACTCGTCACGCAAGGCCTGGCTGAAGCCGCGTAAGGCAAATTTGCTGGCGCAATAGATGCTGCCGTTGCGGCTGCCTTTTAACGCGGCTTCCGAACCGATATACACCAGGTTGGCATGGGCTTTTTGCTTCAGTTTCGGTAACAACGCCCGCGTCAGATAGGCTTGGGCGGTAAAGTTGACGGTCATCAGCGTCTCGATTTGCGCGTAGGAAAACTGCTCCAAACCGCCAAATTGGCCGTAACCGGCGGCAAATACCACCGCATCCAAGGCCGGGAAATCGCTTTGCAGTTGCTTGGCAAACGGCGGCACGTCAGCCAATTGCGCTAGATCCAGCTCGCGGCCGATAAAATGGGGGTGATGTTTGGAAAACTTCCGGCAGTCGCGCGATGTGCCAATCACGTGATGCCCTTGCGCCAGCAATTGCCGGGCAATCGCCCGACCGATGCCGGAACTGGCGCCGGTCACCAATACCGTGCGCTTTACAGTGTGCATGGAAAATAGGCGCTGTGCGGGATGTATTCCAGCAGCATTTGCGCGCAATCGGCCATCATCGCCTGCTCCAGGTCGGCGCGGTAAGACACCATGCCGGACGCGGTTTGCAGCGGGCTGGCGAACAATCTTTCATCCGGATATAGCTTATGCATTTTTTTGAAATATTGTTCCGGCAAACGAAACACCCCCAGACTGACAGAGTGCAGGGCTTGGGCATCGATGGCCGCAAAGACTTGCTCGAACAAGGCCCGGTATTGCTGCCGATAGTCGTGCTGATAAATCAACGGGTCGAAACGCAAACCGATTTGCCAGCCTTGTTGCTGCAATTTGGCGGCGGCTTCGATGCGCTTGGCTACGTTTGGCGCCTTGGCTTCCACTTTATCGGCTACCGCATCCGGCGACAGGCTAAACGCCACCACGCAGCGCGGCACCACCTCACGGTTTAATAGGCTTCTGATCTGTGTGCTCTTGGTACGCAGCTCCAGCCAGGCATTGGGTAATTCGGCAAACACCGGCAAAAACTGTTCGGCAAAATCGGTGACCGGTTCAAAAGCCAAGCTATCGCAATCGTAACCCGAGAAAAAATACACATCCTGATCGGGCGATTGCAGACAGGTCTGGCGAATCTGCTCCTGAAAGTCCTCGTAATTCACAAACAACACATAATTGGCCGACTGGTACATGCCCTGTAAAAAACAGTAACGGCAGTCGTACAAGCAATTGAGCATGTGCGAAAAGTAATAATTGCGCTGGCCGCCGATACCGTAACCGGCCGGCGCCGGCAACACGAACTTTTGGTATTTTTCCGCCAGAATCAGCGCCGGATGTTGCTTTTGTAAGCGAAAGTTTTGCGCCTTTGGATTAAACACCTCACCGTATCGCTCACAAACCACCGTCCGCGCTTGCGGAAAACGCCGCCGAATCGTCGCTACGCGCGGGTGCTGCTCGATAGCGGATTCGATGTATAGCGTGTCTATCATGATGGCTGAATGCGGCAAAAGGCGGGAGAGCATTATAAATGATTGCCGGCGACGGGGCGCCAGCTTGCGCCCGATAAATCTGCAAATCGGCGCGTTGCGGCCACTTGTCGCAACTGCCCGGCGCAAATGGTCCGTTGCCGGCACGCTAAATCCGTTATGATGGCGCTTGAAAAGCAATAACGTTTTTCAATTGGACCCAGTAGGAAAAAAGATACTTCCCATCAGCATGGATTTGCTTCAAGCCTTTTGCCGGCTATATGGCAAAGGGTGCTGTACCGGTGCTACTTCACGACGAACTTAGGCCCATAAGTTGCCGGTGCAAAAAATCTATTCTGTGATGACGTGTTTTTTAGGGCATTGGACCTATTAACCATCACACAAAATCTACTTAATGAAATTATTTACAAAAGCAGTTTTAACGCTGTCATTGGCAGCATCTTTGAGTCTGGTCAACGTTTGTGCCTTTGCTGCTGAAGAAGCGCCAGTTGCAGCAGCACAATCAGGCGCCGCAGGCATTATCGCTCACATCGAAAAAGCGATGGTTGAAGTCAGCAAAAGCGATTTCTCCGCCGCGCAGATTCATCTGAAAGCCGCCAGAACCAGTTCCGAAGCGATTGCCGGCAACTCCGAAGCCGCGAAAAAAGCTCACGCCTCTTTGATGCAAGGACAGATCCAGTCTAAAGCCGGTAACGTAGCTAAAGCGACTGAAGAATTGACCAAGACTATCGAACTGTATAAAGCGCTGTAAGGCTTGAACAGGGCTGGGCTGTTATGTCGGTCCAGCCTAATTCAGGGGCAAACCATAGCCCCTACATCCCAAAATAGGCATAGCCGGTCACGGCTATAACGCCGATTCCGACAATCTTGATCTTATCCACCAGCGCTTGCTGGCTCCAAAAATAAAGACAACTGGCTTTTTTGCGGCACCAGAAGGCTATCAGGCTATTGCCGGCCCGCCGACAATGACGGGGAATAATGCGCCAAAGGAAGTACAAGCCAATCAGGCCTAGCGTACACAGAATGTAAAAAACGATGACTTGGGTAGTATGCGTATCAGTATGGAATGCGTGTTCTATGACATGATCCAGATTATATTCGGCATACTCGAACATCAAGTGTGCCACATGCAAAACCGCTTCGAGAACATGATGGACCAAGCCCATTAACAACCCGAATGCGGCATCCGGCATGGCCAGAATTAATAAGGCCAGGCTTAACAGCAGGCCGTTCACGGCCCGCTGTTGTGTTTTGGTTTTGTCGATATGCTTGTTTAACAGCGCCGTGTCTTCAGGCGTCAAATTGACGAATTGGGCGCCGATTAAATACGGATAACGGTCGTTTTCGTAAGGGTTGCTGGGCTTGCAATACACCACCTTACAGCAGGTCATGATTGCGGTCATATTGGATAACAGCAATATTCGCAGCATTAGATAATCGCCGGCTTGCAGCGGCTCTTGCGCAGTAAAAGCGATACCGCTGGCGCTGATATTGACGTTGAGCGTGTCGTTTTCCTGGCTTTGCGAATCGGGTAGCGCTTCAGGCGAGACGGTATCGGGCGGATTGCTGTTGCCGAGTAAATCATGGAAATTTTCCGGCGCTTGCATTTGTCCATCATGATCAAGCTTGCGATAGAACAGATTGGCTTGCTCATGGATGCGAAAAGCCACTCTGCGATTCAATTTCTTGCCGTTTACCTTAGCCATATTCATCAAACCCTAAAAATCGCCTGTTACGTACTGTCGATGATAGTCCAAGACCGTAAACTCTCAATCCGCATGAAAATAACCCGGACGCAGATTGGCGCGTTTGCTCAGGTGTCGTCTTTACTGACCCACTGTTTTACGGCAGGCGCCTGGTAACTGACATAGCGGTCCAGCAACAAATTTGGGTCGGACTCGACCATTAACATGCCGCGGTGATGCGGTTTGACGAATTGCTCCGCCGTGACGTGATCCAGAAAGCTGATTAAGGCATCGTAATAACCCGCCACATTTAACACGCCGCAGGGCTTTTGGTGAAAACCTAGCTGCGCCCAGGTCCAAATCTCGAATAACTCTTCAAGCGTGCCGATGCCGCCGGGTAGTGCGATAAAGCCGTCCGCCAGTTCGGCCATCAGCATTTTTCGCTCGTGCATGGATTGGGTGACGTGCAATTCGGTGAGGTTAGGATGGGCAACTTCCTTGTGCGCCAAGGCTTTAGGAATAACGCCAATGGCCTGACCGCCGAGCTTTAACACCTGATCGGCCACCGTGCCCATGATGCCGATGCCGGCGCCGCCATAAATCAAGCGAATGTTGTGATCGACCAGTGCGGCGGCCAAGGCTTGCGCGGCCGCGCCGTATGCTTCGATCCGGCCCGCGCTGGAACCGCAATAGATGCAAATGCTGTTTATCGTTGTCATGTCGGGTATGCCGGAGAATTAGGGTGGCTTATATTCGGTGGAAAACCATGACGCGGCAAGACGAAATTTACTGCCGCCCCATGCACGGGCAACTGCCGGCATGGTCGCTCAGCGGTGGTTACTGATAGAATTAGGCTTTTTAGTCAGACAGCCATCATGCGCCTAATCAGGGGTTTAAATCATCTTGAGCCGTTACGCGACGGCTGTGTGTTGACCATAGGCAACTTCGACGGTCTGCATCTTGGACATCAGTTGGTCATCGAAAAGCTGGCCGAGCATGGCCGGCGGTTGAATTTGCCAACGGTGGCAATGGTCTTTGAACCTCAGCCGTTGGAGTATTTCCTCGGCGACCACGCACCCTCCAGACTGACCCGGTTGCGCGAAAAAACCATTCAGTTTGCTAAATTACCGGTCGATGAATTGCTGGTTTTACCCTTTAACCGCAGCCTGGCCGATTGCGATGCGGAGCATTTCATTCGCGACATTTTGGTCGAGCGCGTGCGCGTCAAGCATTTGGTGGTCGGTGACGATTTTCACTTTGGTAAGGCGCGGCGCGGCAATTTTGCGCTGTTGCAGCATCGCGGTCAGGAGTATGGTTTTGCGGTGGAAGATAGTCATTCTTTCGAGCTGGCCGGTTTGCGAGTCAGCAGTACGCTGATTCGCGATGCCCTGGGCGAAGGCCAATTGGAGCAGGCCAAGCTGATGCTGGGCCGGGATTATTCGGTCTGCGGCCGGGTGGCGCATGGCGACAAACGCGGCAGGGAGTTGGGCTTTCCTACGGCCAATGTGCGGATGTTTCGGAAAAATACACCGGTCGTGGGCGTATTCGCGGTGACGATGACTGGTTTGAATGGCAACGAGTATCAAGGGGTCGCCAATGTCGGCACCCGCCCCACCTTCGACGGTGGCGCTAAAGTGGTCTTGGAAACGCATTTATTCAACTTCAATCAAGACATTTATGGGCATTACGTGGAAGTGCATTTTAAAAAGAAGCTGCGCGACGAAATCCGTTTTGCCTCGCTGAGCGAATTGAAACTGCAAATCAGCCGGGATGTCGAACAGGCTCAGCAGTTTTTCAGTGACACATTGGATATGAAATGATTAACTCCGCAAACTTCCCGGCATCGCCTTGTGTCCGTAACTGTTGTCTGAACGACGACGATATTTGCTTGGGCTGTTACCGCTCACTGGATGAAATCCGCCTGTGGTCTAGCGCGGACACGCAGACTCGCGAACTGTTTTTGCAGCAGGCTGCCGAGCGGCGTAGCAAGATTTTGCAGGCCACTCGGTTGAGGTCTGTTTATGTCGAACAGTTGCCGAAAGCTTAAGCGCTACGCCGCCTTTGTAATATCGGCCTGACATCCAGCCAAGCGGCAATGCCTATATAAGTAGCCAAGCCCAGGCTACCGGCCAGCCAGACATTCACCTGATAAATATCCAACACGTAGCGGTTGGCAAAATATAGCGCCAAACCCAATGCAAAATAACCGGTGATCTTCATGAGCGGATAGCTCACCGGATAATAGTGCCGGCCCAAAGCCCAAGAGCAAACCACCATAAACAAATAACAAGCCAGCGTTGCCCACGCCGAGCCGACATAGCCCCAAATCGGTATCCAGCAGATATTCAAAACAATCGTCAGGCCGGCTCCGGCCAGCGATACCCAGGCACCCAAGCCGGTGCGGTCGCTCAGTTTGTACCAGACTGACAGATTGACATAGATCCCCAGCAGCAAATTAGCCATCAGTAATATCGGCACCACCTCCAGGCCCACTCGATACTCTTCGCCGATAAAATACTTGAACAGGTCGATGAATAGCATCACCACTAAAAAGATAAACACCCCGGCAATCACAAAATACTGCATCACCAGTGCATAAGCGCGTTTGGCGTCTGCGCGACCGGCATAGGAAAAGAAAAACGGTTCGCCGGCGTAGCGAAAGGCCTGCACGAACAAACTCATCAAAATCGACAGTTTGTAGCAGGCGCCGTAGATGCCCAGCATCTGCAGATTGGTAGGCAAATCGTACGGCAGCAAGACTTTCAGAATCGCCCGGTCCAGCATTTCGTTGACCATGCCGGCAAAGCCGATAATGACCATGGGCAAGGAGTAGCGTAGCATCGGCGCCAATACTCGCGGATCGAGCTGAAATCTTACCGCGCGAAATTGCGGCAGTAACAGCAGCAGCTTAAAAACACTGGCGGCTAGATTGGCTAAAAATATGTAACCCACACCCAGTTTAGGGTCGTAATAGGCAGCCAGCTCGCTATCAGGCCAAAGGCTTTTCAATTTGGGCCAGACCAGCAAAAACAACAGATTTAGGGCGATGGCGATGAATATCTCGGTCATTTTGATGCCGGCGAAACGCCAGGCCCGGTTTTCGGCACGCAGCCGGGCAAATGGCAGTGCCGACAGGGCATCCAGCGCCAGAATCCAACCGAACCACAACAAATACTCCGGATGCTGCGGATATTGCAGCCAGTCGGCCAATGGCTGTTGCCAATAGTAGATTGCTGCGATGAAACCGAGATTGGCGATCAACAAAAAGCTTAAAGCGCCGCGGTAAACCTCGTCGCTGCTAAACTCCGGCCGCTGCCGAAACCGGAAATAACCCGTCTCCAGACCCAGTACCAACAGCACCGCAAAAAATCCGGCATAGGCGTAAAACTCGGAGACCACGCCGTATTCGCCGGCGCTGAAGGTGTAGGTGTACAGCGGCACCAGCAGATAATTCAAAAAACGGCCGACGATACTGCTGAGACCGTAGATGGCGGTTTGGGAGACGAGTTGGCGTAGTGAGCTCAAGTGCGCTTAAGTCCAAAGAATGATGGGACCTCCGGGTGAGGCCTAAGGTAGCGATATTGTAAGTCAGTTGTGGGCAGCGTGGCTTATTAACCCGGCCCTATTTATCCCCGGCGCCCCGTTCGGGCTGGACTCGTCGAAGCCTAAGGCGGTTGGCCCTTAGATAGACTCAGTACCCTCAGGACATCAAGACGAGCAGTGTTAACAGGATGGTTCCGCGTGGCTTAGACTTTGCTCAATCAGAATGTTTGCAGCCGCCGAGGCGGTGCGCATTGCTCCCGACTGCCGACGCATCTGTTCACTGACGATGGCTCCGGAAATTAACATGGCCAATTGCCGGGACAGTTGCTCCGGGTCCTGCGCGCCGGCTTGCCGAGCCAAATCGGCCAATATTGCCCGGAAGGTATCGGAAAATTCGGCGGCAGCCAATTGCACCGGGTTGGAGGCTTCCGCAAATTCGGCGGAAGCATTGATGAACGGACAGCCACGAAACTCCGGGCTGGATGATAATTCATCGAATACCGCAAACACCGCCAGCAACTTTTGCTTGGGTCCGCTGGCGCGCTGTTCCATACCGATAAGGATACGATTCAACATGGCCTCCCGGCTTTTGCTTAGATGCGCCAAGACTAGATCGTCTTTTGACGGAAAGTACTTATACAGACTCATTTTGGTGGTGCCGGCGGCTTTTACTATTGCATCGACGCCGGTGGTCTTGATGCCTTGGCTGTAAAACAACGCAGAGGCAGTTTGCAAAATGTGATCTTGGAGATTACGGGCCATAATTTAAGTACCTGGAAAAAACAGCTTGCAACTATACAGACCGGTATGTATTATTTCAATAGACTGACCGGTCTGTTATAGCGCAGTCTTTAATTCAACTACTGGAGATTATTCGATGATTACTTTGTACGGCGTGGCAATCAGCAACTATTACAACAAAGTCAAATTTGCGTTGATGGAAAAGGATATAGCATTCATCGAAGAGTTTACCCCGCCCAGCCAGAGCGAAGAATTGTTACTGCGTTCGCCGTTGGGAAAAGTCCCGTTCATCAAAACCAGCGACGGTTATCTATCCGAATCGCAAGCGATACTGGAGTATCTGGAAGATGCATTTCCAGAACATCCGCTGTATCCGGCCGATGCTTATGAGCGCGGCAAATGCCGGGAGTTTATCCAACATCTTGAATTGAACGTCGAACTGATTGCGCGCCGCCTGTATGGGGAGTTTCTGTTCGGCAACACCGTATCGGCAGAAACCAAGGACGAAGTCAGAGCCAAGCTCGATACCGGATTAAAGGGCTTAGCCAAACTGCTGAAATTATCGCCCTATGCCCTGGGCGACCGTTTCAGTACGGCAGACATCGTGGCTTGGCCGCATCTGCAATTGGTGGGCTTTGCCACCCAAAAAATCTACGGGGAGAATTTGGTGAATACGCATATTCCGGGCATTGAAGCTTATATACAACTGATCGAAAGCCGGCCGCACGCGCAAATCGTCGGTGCCGACCGGGCAAAGGCGTTAGAAGCCTTTTTTCGGAATAAATAGGCCCCGCTCTGCTATTCCTCAGGTGATTTAGCACAAGACCCTCTTATCACTTTCTGGCATTAAGCCGTCGGCGTAATGATGCCGACGGCCATTCCCATAGTGATTTGCGTATTCCGATCAAATCAGTTAAGGCGGACCGACCGAGTGGAGTCCCTGCTGCGCTAGGGCTTCGGCGCCTGCTATTCAGGACATTTACGCATAGACCAATTCAGAATTAATTGTCTATACTTCGCTTCCTAACGGCTATCACAATTTGTTTTCGAACATTTAGCGGGAGCCAAGATCCGCAACCTTCAATTTAGGAATTTACTCATGCGACTATTAGCCACTGAACCCGCCAGTATTGCGAAAATTTTGGATGCCAGTATCAAACTGTACTCGGCCTGCTTCAGCAGACTATGGGGCATTCTTTCAATACTTGCCGTGCTGTATATCGCCATGGGTTTGCTGACTGCAACTTTGCAGCCCGATCCGGCCGCACCACAGACTGCGGCGCTGGAATTATTGTCTGAAAACCTGTCACTGATATTAGCGTTTGTCATGGTTTTCTCCTTGGTGTCTTTCGTGCTCTATGCCGCCCTTATTTACCGCTTGGATAATGTGACCAATGAACGGGAAGACAGTTTTTCCGAAGCGATAACGGCCGGATTCAGAGCCTTTCCCTCGATGTTTTTTGCCGCGTTCCTGTATATGGTTGCGATAATCCTGGGCTATATCTTGCTGCTGATACCGGGCTTGATCGTGACCTTATCGCTGATGTTTTATCTCTATTTCATCGTCATCGACGGCCTTGGCGGCTATAGAGCTCTTAGAGCCAGCCACTCTTTAGTTTGGGGGCATTGGTGGCGGACTGCGACAATCTTTACCGTACCGATGGTCATCTGGATGGCGGTACTGTTTGCGCTGGGGTTTTTGATGGCCTTTCTGGCGCCGGCAGACAATCAAGTCTTGATGCAGATTTTGATGAATTTATTGTCGGTGTTTTTCATGCCCTATTTTTTCGCGCTGGGTTACGTGCAGTTTCACGACTTGAAGTTGCGTAAATCGGGCAGCGACCTTGCCTCTCGCCTAGGCAGATAATGCGGTTTGCTGCTTTACTGCTGTTGTGTCTGGCCGGCTCATCCCAGGCGCAAGACAACAGCTTACAAGCCTGCCTGAACCTTGCCCGGCAACAATCCGGGCAACAGCTAGATATAAAAAAACACTGTCCGGCTCTGTTCAAGGAATTGGCAAACCAGGGCCTGCTGACCAGTTTCGATCCACCATTAACTGCCGGCGTTAGCGCCACGCAACTGGCGCTTTTAGCCGACAGCCTGAATAATTCTGGGACCATCCGCCAGGAAGGCCTGACGCTATTGTTAGCTGAAATTTTGATCACGCCAACCGACGACTCGCAAGCGAATTGGTGGCAAGCCGTCCTGAACTGGCTGAATAGCCTCAAGCCGGCGGACCATGAAGACCAATACCAGCAGTTGCAGCGCTGGCTCGCGGCCTTGAAGCCATCGCAACAAGCGGCAGAGATTATCATCTACGTGTCGATTGCCTTATTGCTGGCGCTATCGGCCTGGCTGGTGATTAGCGAGTTGTATCAGGCCGGGGTTTTTCGCAAATTTGCCGGCAAGCGCCAACCCGTCACTCCCGCCGATAAGCTCGCTGAAACGCAATCATCGGCTTCGCATCCGGCGATTAAGACCTTAACACCGCAAGAGCAAATCGGCGCCTTGCTGGCGCAACTGATAAACGCACTAATCCAGCGCCAACTGCTTCCGGCCGACCCCAGCCTGACCCATCGGCAACTCGTTAGTCACTTTCAACAACAAGCCCGACAAGCGGACTCGGCATTTTCCCGTTTGGTCCGCCAAGCCGAACCCTTGCTTTACGGCCATCGCCCTGTTGATGCGGACTTGGTCGGCAATTACCGGCGCGAGGTGCAGGCGCTATTGGGCAATTTGCGCTCATGAAAGAACGCCTGATTACCCTTCTAACCGCACTGGCGGCATTGGCGCTAGTGATTTTGTTGTTGTCGCCGCGCCATCCTGAAGCGCAAAAGCCGCTATCGCTGCCGACCAGCGAAGACCGCGGAGCAGATGGTCTGAAAGGGCTTTTTAGCTGGCTACAACGCGAAGGACTGAATGTCGTCAGTTTTCGCAAACGCTACAGCGATCTGCATAAGGACAAAACCCTTCCGGAGCACGGCAATGTAATGATTGCCAGCATGCCTGCTTCCAAAGAGATCCGAGAAACGGAGTGGCCGGCGCTGGCGGACTGGCTGGAGCAAGGCAACACGCTGATCATTCTGGGCGCCGTGTATCAACACCCGGGTTGGGCCTCTGCCGAGGATTGCTTTTGCGATGTTAAGGATTTTTTGTTGCGTTACGACTGGAACCTAGATTCGGCCGATCAGCAACACGAGCCAAGCGACTCGGAAGCAGAGCATGATAAAACCCTGCAAAGCACTCTAAACACCCTACAAAACAACCTCAAAGACGCTCTTCCTCAAGACAGTCGGTTGCTTGCTCAATCCTCGCATCCCCTGTTACAGGGTGTAACTAGCCTACAGACCCAAACCTCGGCAAACTTGTTAAAGGCCGCATGGACGCTGACCGGCAGCGAGTCTGAGAATCTCTCGCTGCGCTTGCTGTCCGAGCGCGATAGCCATCTCACCACCGCCTGGTGGATGAATGCCGGCGCCGGCCGGATCGTGTTGCTGCTGACCCCGGATTTGTTTAGTAACCAGCGGTTGGGGCAAGCAGACAACGCCCGGTTTATCGGCAATCTACTCAAACAATCGCTGGCGCCGGAAGGGCGATTGCTGTTTGACGATTACCATTTCGGTTTGTCCGAACTCTACGATCCCGAGCACTTTTTTAAAGACCAACGGCTGCATAAAACCTTGTGGTGCTTTGGCATATTCTGGCTGCTTTACGTGGCCGGCTACACCAGCCGCCTGGCGCCGGTGCGCCAAACAGGCAGCCAACTGTCCACTCGGGATTTCATCAATGTTACCGCTGAATTTTTCGCGCGCCGCCTGAACAAGCCTGTATTGGCCGAGGCCCTGGTCAAGCATCTGTTGGCGGATATTCATGCTCGGTGGGGAATGCGCAGCGAAGCGGAAGTCTGGCTTTGGCTGGAACAGCATAGCCGGGTAAGCAACGGCCAGATCAAGCTATTAAAACAGGCGTTGGCTAAACAACGTCTTTCATTACTGCGTTTATCCAACACCATTACTTACATCAGGACAGTCACGCTATGAGCAACAACGCGGCGCAAAATTTGGATCTTCACCTGCGGCAACAAATAGGCAAGGTGGTATTCGGCATGGATGAGGTGCTGCACGGTTTGATCATCGCCTGGATTGCCGACGGCCATGTGCTGCTGGAGGGGGCGCCGGGCCTCGGAAAAACCCTGTTGGCCAAATCGCTGGCGCAATTGATCAGCGGTAGTTTCGGACGCATCCAAGGTACCGCCGACCTGATGCCGTCCGATATTACCGGTCTGCATATATTCAACACCGAGGCTAACAGTTTCGAATTCGTCCCCGGCCCGTTGTTTAACGAAGTAGTGCTGGTCGACGAAATCAACCGTGCCGGCCCCAAGACCCAGTCGGCATTGTTGCAGGCAATGGAAGAAAAACTGGTGACGCTGGATAGAAAAACCTACCCGCTGGCGGACAATTTTTTTCTGATTGCCGCCCAAAACCCCTTCGATTTCGAGGGCGTTTATCCCTTGCTGGAATCGCAATTGGATCGCTTCCTCGTGCGTCTGGATATTGCTTATCCGCAAATGCCGGCGGAGGTGGCGGTGCTCAGGCACTACGATAAACCGGGCGGCGGGCACGGCACGGCGTTGCAACAAATCCAAGCCCTGCCCGATACGCTGCTGCAGCAAGCGCGCCAAGAGGCCGCCGCTGTTCATGTTGAGGACTGTTTGTACCATTATGCCATCATGCTGGCGGAAGCCAGCCGCAACCATCCGCGATTAAGCCTGGGCCTGTCGACCCGCGGCGCACTTGCCGTGATGCGCTGCGCACGGGTCGAAGCGGTTCTGGACGGCCGCGATTTCCTGATCCCCGATGACATCAAAGCGGTTGCGCCGCTGGTAGTCGGGCATCGGTTACTGCTCAGCTCCGAGGCTATGCTAGAAGGCTACTCCACCATTCAAATCTACCGGGAAATCGAAAACCAGGTCGCCGTTCCCCGCAGTGCGGAAAATCGTTAATGTCGATATCGCGTTTGACACTGCTGCTGGCCGGATTGATTGTTCTGCTTGCCATCGTCGGTATCTGGAGCGGCGATCCACTGCAAGGTTTCTGGCGATGGCCGGCAGCCTTGCTGATTACGCTGATGGCTTGGGAGCGCTTCAAGTTGACGGACAATATCGAGTTGCATAGGCAAGTCTCGGCCACCTTGGCGTTGGGCGAGTCGGTTGGCTACAGCGTTCAAGTCAGCAACCGGGCCGGCTCCAAGGTCCGCTTCGAAACCCAAAGCGACTACCCCGCCGCCATTGTCGGCGACAACTCGTTGCAGCGTTGGCTACTGGGCGCGCATGAAACCCAAAGCCGGCAGTTTTCGATTACACCCACCCGCTTGGGCAGCACATCCTTGGGCCGTTTGTATGTAAAACAGCTGGGCGCGTTCGGCTTGTGCTGGTGGTCGCGGCGGATAGACGACGACATCGCAATCCGGATAGAACCCGCCCGGCTGAACAACTTCGTAGACCTATCCGGCATGCAACAGCTTGGTAGCCGCGGCAGCTCCCAGGCCCGCAGTAGCGGCGTTGAATTTTTGGATTTAAGCGATTATCGGCGCGGTGATTCCCTGCGCAGCGTGGACTGGAAGGCCACGGCCAGGCGCGGCAAGCCCATGGTGCGGCACTTCGAACGCGAACATTTGCTGGAAATTGTGGTGCTGATCGATTGCGGCTTGAGCAGCCGCCTGCAAAGCGAACACATGGATCGCTTACATCATTACATTAACGTCGCCGCCAAATTGACGGAATTCGCCAGCTACCAAGGCGACCGGATCGCCTGTCTGGCCTACGCCCAACAAACCGTCGATAAAACCCCTATGGCCGGCGGGATGAAATCGGTCCGGGCCATACGCCAGTTGTTGAGCCGACTCACAGTCTTTAACGAGAACGCCAATGCCCTCAATGCCGCACTGGAGGTCAAGCAACTGCTGAAAAGGCGCGGTCTGGTGATTTTTCTGACCGAACTGGAACAGCCGGAAGCCGCTTTGCAGCTAGTTCAGGCCGGAAAATTGCTTTCCACCAAACATCAAGTCTTGGTCGCAACTCTGGATGAGCCGGCGATTGGCGACAACCTGAAACAAAGCGGGCTCTATTGGCAGGACCCGTATCGGAAATTCGCCATTCTGGAATACCTGCGCGGCCGCGAATTGACCCGTAAGCGTTTACAGGGCAGCGGCGTAGCGGTAACCAGCGCCACCGCACAGAATCTGGACCGGCGGATACTGGCTTATTACCGGAACAAGCGCGACACCATCGCCGCAGCCTGATAACGGATGCGATTACCAACCTGTATAAACAACCAAACTGTTTTTAATAAGATGATGAATACCACCTTGAATAAACCCGGTTCGTTTCAGGATTATCTGCACATCCAATCGGCGGACGGTATGGATTACCAGTTGGAAATTGCCGGAATGGGCGCGCGTTCCTATGCCTTCGTCATCGACTGGCATATACGGCTTTTGTTGGCGATCAGCTGGGTAGCGATCTGCGGCTTGGCGTTTTTTAACTGGGAAGAATTGCGCAACGTGTTTAAACTGGGACATCCTGACTACACCGGCCTGGTTTTAATCTTACCGACACTGCTGATATATTTTTTGTATCACCCGGTGCTGGAAATTCTGATGGGAGGACGAACACCAGGTAAGCGTATGACCGGTGTTCGACTGGTGGATTTACAAGGGCACACCCCCGGTATCGGCGCCCTGTTATTGCGCAACGTATTTCGCCTGATCGACTCGCTACCCGGCTTTTATTTTCTCGGCCTGGTGGCTGTCGCCTTCACCGCCAAGCACCAGCGGATTGGCGATTTGGCGGCGGGATTGGTACTGGTGTATGACAGCGTCGACAAGACCAATTCCTTACAGCAAATTTCCACGTTAACCCTGCATTCCCGTTTAAGTGGCGACGATCAGGCCCTGCTGCTCGATTTGTTGAAACGCTGGGACGAACTGGCCACCGAGCGCCGGGTCTTGTTCGCTAAACAATTTTTAAGCAGAATCGGCCGCGACATTCCTGAAGAAAGCGGCAGACACACGCAAGAAAAGGCCTTAAAACTGGCTCTGAAAAGCTTGTTAACCAAATCCTGAGTCGGCGATGCAGCAGTTAAACAACCAATCTCAAGCGCTGTCCCACTGGTTAAATGCTCGGAAAAGCCAATGGGAAAGCTTGGAAAACATCCTTAAACCGACGGCTAGCCGCCACAACCGGGAAATCGGTGATGCCCGCCAGCTGTTGTCGGGCTATCGATCCCTGTTGAGCGATTTGTCCTTGTCGCGCCGGGTAAACGGCAAAGCCATGATTACCCGTTACCTGGAAAATCTGTTCCTAAAAGCCCACGAAGAAATCTACCGTCCCTCCAGTCATCCTTTGGCGCGGCTGATCGATTTATATCATTGGGAAATACCGCGGCTGATGCGGGAATTGAAAACCGCTATCCTCAGCGCCTTTGCGCTGTTCGCGCTGGGGATTGCCGCCGGCTGGTGGCTGATTGGCAGCTATCCCGATCTGATCGGTCTGCTGGCCTCGCCGAAGATGATAGACCACGTTCAGAAAGGCGAATTATGGACCGACGGCCTGCTCAACGTCGCGCCGTCCTCGGTATTGTCGCTTAGCATTGCCGCCAACAACATCACGGTGACACTCTTCGCTTTTGGCTTGGGGGCATTCTACGGCGTCGGCACCCTCTACATCATCGGCTTCAACGGTTTCATGCTGGGCGGAATCTTTGCCTTTACCGCCGCTTACCAGCTGGACGGGCGGTTGTTTGCCTTCATCATTGGCCATGGTGTAGTCGAATTGAGCGTCATCATCATCGCCGGCGCGATGGGCTTGCAACTCGGCGAAGCCCTAATACGACCCGGCGCCCGCAATCGACTGCAAGCGTTTCAGGAAACCAGCATCAGTGCCGGCAAAGTACTGCTTGCGGTAACCCCATTTCTGATTTTCGCCGGGTTGATCGAAGGCTTTGTCTCTCCCGATCAAGCCTTCAATTTGCCGCAAAGAGCGGTAATCGGCTGCTGCAGCGGCATGATATTCTGGCTGATATTGTTGTTCGGCGTACCGGGAAAATCCAGACAGCCGTGACAGTACTTCGCAGCTATTCGGCATAGGCTAATACTGCTTAAGGGATTGCCTTGCCGATAATAGCGATAGCTTGGTTGTTGAAACGATAGGTTGAATTGGAGAGGACGAGGTAGAGGCTTGCGGCTTTTTAAGCTCGGCTAGCGCCAGTCTTGTATTGAAAAGCGCGAGAAATAAGTCTGGCAAAAGCGGCGCGGACGGGCCTGTGAGGACGCCGGCCCGCGCCTTCTAAAGCTTAAGCTTCGTAGTTGGCGCTGGCGAATTCCCAGTTAACCAAGGCCCAGAACGCTTCCAGATATTTAGGACGCAGATTGCGGAAATCGATGTAATAAGCGTGTTCCCAAACATCGCAAGTTAACAACGGCGTTTGGCCGGCGGTCAACGGGCAACCGGCGTTGCTGGTGCTAACCAGTTCCAGACCGCCTTTATCGTTTTTCACCAACCACGCCCAGCCTGAGCCGAAAGTGGTGACTGCGCATTTGGTGAATTCTTCTTTGAATTTCTCGAAAGAACCGAAAGTTCTGTCAATGGCATTTGCCAAACCACCGGTAGGTTCGCCGCCGCCGTTGGGAGACAGGCTGTTCCAATAAAAGGTGTGGTTCCAGATTTGCGCTGCGTTGTTGAATACGCCGCCAGAGGATTTTTTCACGATCTCTTCCAGGGACAAGCCTTCAAACTCAGTGCCGGGAACCAGATTATTCAGGTTGGTGACATAAGTTTGGTGATGTTTGCCGTAGTGAAATTCGATCGTTTCTGCGGAAATGTGCGGCGCCAATGCGTCTTTTGCGTACGGTAATGCAGGTAATTCAAAAGCCATCTTTATTCTCCAGATTGATTGAACAGCAGCAGTGATTAGGCGCGGGCTTACCGCCCAAACCTAATTACCCAGCATTATAATAAAGAATTATTGCTTAACACTACCTAATCTAAGGAAAACAACGATGGCACTTGAGGTTGAACATAAGTTTTTGCTGGCGAACGACGACTGGCGCGGCGAAATCGATCATTCCGTACACTACAAACAGGGCTATTTAAGCAGCAGCCCGCTCAGTTCGGTGCGCGTGCGAATTTCCGACAAGCAGGCTTGGCTGAATATCAAGAGCGCCACTATCGGCAGCCATCGTCAGGAGTTTGAGTATGAAATCCCGTTGAATGACGCCAACAGTATTCTCGACGAGCTATGCCATAAGCCGTTAGTGGAAAAAATCCGTCATTTTGTCTATCGCGACCGGCATGTTTGGGAAATTGACGAATTCATGGGCGATAACCAAGGTTTGATTGTCGCTGAAATCGAATTGTCGACAGTAGGAGAGGCCTTTGTTAGGCCGGACTGGGTCGGCATGGAAGTTACCGACGACATACGCTATTACAACAATAATCTCTGCAAGTATCCGTTCAAGGATTGGGATAAATAAGCGGCAACAATCCAAATAGGCGATAAAAACTGCCGTTTTCTGAGGTTTGCGGCGCTTGTTGCAAAACTGGGACAAGATATTTGCAGAGTCGCTACAGCGCTACAAACATAGACCTAAGCCGCCTCTCTAAAGCCTGGCGCTTAGCGAATTTTTGCGATAGGCAATACTTTGTTAAAACAATAATTTAAAGGACGTATTGAAATCCAAAATGCAATGCTCTATATTGAGTGTATGAGCAAAGCTACTTTTGTTGTTTTATTGATACTTTTCGCCGACCCGCTGCATGCATCGGAGCTGGCGACCGCTATTGCCCGCTTGGAAAGCGAGTGGGCCAGCGTTTATTATCAAAGCGACGAAACCCGGCAAAGACAAACTTATCCGCAATTGCTGGAAACAGCCGCGGAATTAACCAAACGCTACCCAAACGCCGCCGAGCCGAAAATCTGGCAAGCGACGATTATCGCCACCAATGCGGCGTTTCAATCTTCGTTGAGCGCCTTGTCCAGCCTGCAAACCGCCAAGACGCTGTTGGAAGAAGCCATCGCCCAAAATCCCAATGCGCTGGATGGCGCGGCCTATGTCACGCTGGGCACGCTGTATTACATGGTGCCTGGCTGGCCGGTATCTTTTGGGGATAATCAGCTTGCGGAGCAAATGTTGAAAGCCAGCCTGAAAATCAACCCTAACGGTATCGACGCCAATTACTTCTACGCCGATTATTTGCTGCAACAGGATCGCAGCGCGGAAGCTGAGGAATATTTGCACAAGGCCGTCCAGGCCCCGCTGCGCAAACAGCAAGTATTTGCCGATAGCCAGTTGCAAAACGAAGCCAAAATGGCGCTGGCACATACCCAGCAACGTAAATCCAACGCCGGCAAAAATAAATTTCAATCGTTGTTCACTTCCGCGACAGCCGACTAAATCCGCCTGGCCCGTTTGCCTTTGGCTGTAGAATAACCCTACTTTCAAAACAGGCCACGACTGGCATTTATGAAAAAAACCATTTTCGGACTGTCCGCGGTATTTTTTTTACTGTTTTGTACGTCCAGCACCGCTGGCACACCCGCAGCAAACCGGCCGCTGGAACCAGTAACGCTGCAATTAAAATGGTTTCACCAATTCCAATTTGCCGGTTATTACGCGGCTATCGAGCAAGGCTATTATGCCGAGGAAGGCTTGCAGGTAGAGATACGTGAGCGCAATCCTGACCAGGACTACGTAGAACAGGTCGCATCCGGGGAAGCCGAATACGGCATCGGCGATTCCGGCATCATTGCCCAGTATGCCAACGGCAAGCCCATATCGGCTCTAGCCGCCCTATTTCAGCACGATGCGCTGGTGCTGTTCAGCAAACAAGCTTCCGGCATCGTCAGCCCTTATGAAATGGCCGGCAAGCGCATCATGTACGATGTGGTCGGCGAGAATAATGCGCAGATACGCGCCTTACTCGCCGAAGCCAATCTAAACGAAAGCCGCTATCAAAAAATTGCCGAGACCTTTAACAACGCCGACTTTATTGCGGATAAAGTCGATGTGATGTCCGGCTATATCACCGACCTGCCATTCAGCTTTCGCGCCGCCGGTATCAAATTCAATATTATCAATCCGCAAAATTACGGTATCGACTTTTACGGCGACTTGCTTTTCACCAGCCACAACGAGCTAAAGCAACATCCCGGCCGCGCCGAGCGCTTCCTCCGGGCCAGCCTGAAAGGCTGGGAATATGCGCTGTCTCACCCCGATTGGCTGATCGAGCTGATCCAGCACAAATACCCAAGCAAACTCAGTCCGGAACAGCTGCGCTACGAAGCCGAGGAAACCCGTAAGCTGATCATGCCGGACTACATCCCGCTGGGCCAGATAGAAGCTGCCCGCTTACGCCGGGTAGCCGACATTTATGCCAACCTGAAATTAGCGCGTCCTTTAAGCGACGGCCAACTCAATGAGTTTGTCTATGGCAACAGACAATCCGCCGATTTGCCATTGAACGACGCGGAACGGCAGTGGCTGGCCGAGCATCCTGAAATTCGGGTGGGCATAGACAAGAATTTTCCGCCATACGAATGGCTGGATGCCGCTGGCCTGCATCAAGGCATGGTTGCAGAACACCTCAAGCTAATCGAGCAGAGATTGGGCGTGAAGTTCGTGCTGATCATGGACAAATCCTGGCAGGAAGTGCTGGACATGGCCAAACGCGGCGAACTGGACATGCTCGCCGGGGTGACCAAAACCCCGGATCGCGAACAATATTTAAGCTTTACCCAGCCTTATATAAGCACGCCGACGGTAATCATCGGCGACAAAAGCAGTGCTTATATCGATTCCCTGCCACTACTGACGGGGAGACGGGTCGCTATCGAGCAAGGGTATTTTGTGCAGGAATTGCTGAGCAGAGACTACCCAGGAATACAGTTGCTGACCGCCCCCTCGGTGCAAGAAGCACTGAATCTGCTGGCCGAAGGCAAGGTGGATGCTTATATCGGCGATGCGGCTTCGGCCAGTTACGCCATCAAACAACAAGGCTTATTGAATCTGCATATTGCCGGCCAACCTGGCTACGTCAACGAAACCCGGATGGCCGCACTCACATCTCAGCCGCACTTGCGGTCGCTACTGGAGAAAGCTCTTTCCAGTATCAGCCAAGCCGAACACGATGCCATTATTAACCGCTGGATGGCTTTGAAGGTCGAGCAAGGCATTCAACTGGACGCGCTATTGCGATCCGCCGCCGTTGCGCTGCTGGCCCTGTTGTTTTTCGTCTATTGGGTGTTCAGGCTGCGTAAGGAAATCAAGGCTCGCAAACGTAGCGAGGCCGACCTGGCGCGGCTTTACACCAATATGTCGCTGGGCTTTGCGCTACATCAGGTAATACGCGACGACAGCGGCAAAATCGTCGATTATCGCTATCTGGATATTAACCCGGCCTTTGAAAAAATGACCGGCATTGCCCGCGAGAACTGGATAGGCAAAACCGTGAAGCAGGTTTTGCCGAATACCGAGGGAGCTTGGATCGCCAGTTTTGACGGGCTGGATACCAGTGGCGAGCCGCAACATTTTGAAAACTGTGTGACCGATCTGGGCCGCTGGTATGCCATCGATAGCTATAAAGCCGGCCCCGACCGTTTCGTCGTGTTAGTCCAGGATATTACCGAGCGCAAACAGACCGAACTGGCACTAAAAGAGAGCGAAGAACGCTTTCGTATAAGCCAAATCTATGGCGGCGTCGGTATTTGGGAAGCAGATTTGCTGAAAAACCGCCAGTTCTGGTCGGAAATCGTCACAACTGAATTGGGTTTTCCGCATAAGCCACTCAATACCTGGAATGATTTCCTGGAAGTGGTTTGTCCGGAGGATAGGCCTTTAATTTTGGAAGCGACCCGCGAGCACCTTGAACGCGGCGCCAATTACGATGTGGAGTACCGTATCCAAACCCCTAACGGCGAAAAGCGCTGGATGCGCTCGGTGGGTCAGGTCGAGCGCGACGGTAACGGCAAACCGGTGCGGATGCGCGGGATTGTCCATGATGTTAGTAAACGCAAAGCGGCCGAGGAAAAACTACGGCTGTCGGCGCGGGTCTTTTCGGACGCCCACGAAGGCATCATCATTACCGACCTCAACGCCTGTATCATTGATGTCAACGCCGCCTTCACGGACATCACCGGCTATAGCCGCGAGGAAGCATTGGGACAAAATCCCAGCTTTCTGAAATCCGGCCGGCAAGCGCCGGAGTTTTATGAAGCTATGTGGGCCATCATAAACCAGACCGGACATTGGCAAGGCGAAGTCTGGAATCGGCGGAAAAATGGGGATTTGTATGCCGAACTGTTAACGGTTTCGGCCTTGCGCGATGACGCCGGCAATATTATCAATTACCTGGGTTTGTTCTCGGACATCACCGAGAGTAAGCAACAGCAGCAAGCCCTGGAAGTGCTGGCGCATTTCGATCCGCTCACCCAATTGCCCAATCGCGCCTTGTTTGCCGACCGCTTTGCCCAGGCTATCGCCCACAGCAAACGCGCCGAATCGCTATTGGCGGTATGCTATCTGGATTTGGACGGATTCAAGCAGGTTAACGATAACTTCGGCCACGAAACCGGCGACCAGTTATTGGTGGAAGTGGCCAAACGCATCAAGTTAAAGCTGCGCGAAGGCGATACGGTTTGCCGGCTGGGCGGCGACGAATTTGCGTTGTTATTTGAAAATTTGCAATCGGTGCAGCAATGCGAAGATGCCTTGACCCGCATTCATCAGGCCATGGCCGAACCGTTCGAGTTGGAAAACCGCCATGTGCGGATTGCCGCCAGTAGCGGCGTGACCATCTATCCGCTGGATTTGGAAGATCCGGATATTCTATTGCGCCACGCCGACCAAGCCATGTATCAGGCCAAATTGGATGGCCGCAACCGCTATCGGATTTACGATCATTTGCCGGGACAATCGAGCAGCATCAATCATCGCCCCAGCCGTTTGGAGCAAGCTTTGGCCGAAGTCGGCCAGGCGCTGATGGATAACCAGTTTTGCATGTATTACCAGCCCAGAGTCAATATCAAAACCGGCGAAGTGGTCGGCGCGGAAGCGCTGATCCGTTGGCATCATCCGCAACGCGGCGTATTGCCGCCGGCCGAATTTCTGCCCATAGTGGAAAACACTACCTTGGAAATTGACCTGAGCAACTGGGTGCTACGGCAAGCCTTTAAACAATTGCAGATCTGGCACGATCTCGGCCTGAATCTACAAGTGAGCGTGAATATTTCCCCGCGCCATCTGCAATGGCCGGATTTCATAAAAACCCTGGAAACCTTACTAACGGAATACCCGCAAATTCCTTCCTGGCAATTGGAATTGGAAGTGCTGGAGAGTAGCGTACTGGAGGATTTGATCTCGGTTGGGGAGACGCTGAAACAATGCTTTCACGACCTGGGCGTACCCTGTGCGCTCGACGATTTCGGCACCGGTTATTCGTCGCTGGCGCATTTGCGGCATTTGACCATCAACACGGTAAAGATCGATCAGAGTTTTGTCCGCAACATGATAGACGACCCGGATGACATGGCCATCGTCGAAAGTGTGATTGCGCTGGCCAAGGCGTTCAAGCGCGAAGCGGTTGCCGAAGGCGTGGAAGATATAGAACACGGGATTTTTCTGATCGATTTGGGATGCAGCATCGCCCAAGGTTCCGCCATCGCCGAAGCGATGCCGGCTGACGCGGTGTTGGCTTGGGTCAACAGCTATCGCAACCCTCAGGCCTGGACCGATTGCGCCAGACTTTCCCTGACGAATTGGCAAAACCAATTGGAATTACTGAAACTTCAGCAGCAGTATTGGTTGCGCCGTCTGGAGCAATGTCTGCATCCCCCAACCGGCAGCAGTCCGCGCTGGCCTATCCTGAACTCGAAAAAATCGCATCTGGGTAGATGGCTGGAACGGCTCAAACACGAACGCGGCATTGATGCGCGCTTACTGGAACAACTGGAGCGGGCCCAAGCCCGACAACAAATCCTGGCGGAACAACTCCAACGTCATCGGCTGGACGGCAGAAACGGCGACAGCGCAGATTTCAGCCAATTACGCGAAGTCAATCTGCAAATAGTGCAGCTACTGGAGCGCCTAGAACCCGCGGCTTAAGCCTGTTCTGATCACCCCCAGCAAGCTGCCGATACAAAGTCAGGCGGATTTTGAACCCGCTAGACCAGCCACAATCCGCCTGACGAAACAAACGCTTTACGGGCCACCTCCACTTGCTTAAGGGCAAAGCCACAAGCCTCGCGCGAATCGTTTATTGGCCTGCCCGCGAGGCTTTCAGGCTTGGGGTTACACCCATTTGGCTTAACCGAATCGCCTTTTACCTAGCCCGCAACGTTATCGTGGTTTGCGATTAAAGCGATTTGCTATCGGCGAACACTGTTTCTGCTTGCGCGCTCACCCAGGCAGGTTTGCGATGGAAGCTATTTACCTTGCACGAACGGCTAAATGGCTGGCGCGCAAGGTTGAGTAGGTTTGAGTTTCAACCAAGTTGGGGTACCCGAATAGCTTTTTGCCTCGCGCGCAAAGCTATATTGGCTGGCAATTAAAGGGATTTGCTATGGACGAGAACTGTTTTAGCTTGTGCACTTGCTTAGGCCGGCTTGCGATTGCAGCTATTCACCTTGCGAGCATGGCATTTTGGCTTGCCGCCATTCCACATTGCTTATCGGTTAAGGCTAAAAGGCATTCGGGAAGGGCAAAAAGCCTGGCGTGAGTAGCGTTAAACCTCAGCGGTATAGCATTGCGGTCGGCCGTCCCCCGCGGCCGGTTGCAAACTCCACCGTCAAGCTTAGACGGCGGCTGGTTCCACTTTGCTCTTGGCGCTGCGATTGAAACGTACCGCCATCGCCTGCCGCAGCGTTTCCAACGCCGCGCCTTTGCCGGCGATTTTTAACGAAGCGTAAGCGTCCAGGCAGAAGCTGTAAATATCGCTGCCCAGCGCCATGTCGGTATCGTCGCCGCGCGCCTGCAAATCCCGCAGCCGATGCAAGCGCGGGCGGAGTTGGTCGAGGCTGGTCATGTCCGCTTGCGCCTCGGGCATGTTCAGATTGGGCGGAATGGCCTGGGCGTTTTGCGCGGACAGCAGCATAGTCTGCCGGCAGAACGCTTCAGTCTTATCGCCCATCTTCAAAATATTGCGGCGCTGGTCGGGCGACAGCGATGCAAAGCCGGCGAAATGGGTTTCCAAGGTATTCAAAGCCGCGTCTATCTCCGCCAACGCCGTGTCGCTGAAAGTTAAGGATAACAAGTTCTGACTCATCTCAATCTCCTAAATAGTTGCCGAATACGCGAACCGGCAAAACCAGTCCGCAGAGAAAAAGCGTAGGCTATTTTTCTAAAAAGGAGTGATTTTATATGTTAGAAATGGCTTTTTAATTCGGTAAAGCCCGTAGCCTGGATGCAGCGAAGCGGAATTCGGGGTTGAGATTTAACTTTTATGGATGCTCTTGATTCAGGCCATACTTGCTGTGGCCTGAGAGGGAAGGCTTAAAGTGTATTAGCTCAGACCTGATCTGACAGTTACCGTTTTTGCGGGGTGTCTGTCAGATTAGATTTGGTTCAGATTTTTTTGAGCCCAAATCTGTTTTCCATCCAGCAAGGTATCCATCGGCGTTCTGCCGTTGCACATTCTGCCCTGATGAGTTCGGTCATTGTTGTAATAAACCAGCCATTCGTCCAGATCTTTTTGGAGTTCATCCAGGTCGCTATAGAGCTTTTTGCGGAACGTGACCTGATAGAACTCCTGCAAGATGGTCTTATGGAAGCGTTCGCAAATCCCATTGGTTTGCGGTGACATGGCCTTGGTTTTGGTATGGTCGATGTCGTTGATCGCCAGGTATAGCTGATAATCATGCTGTTCGACCTTGCCACAATATTCTGTGCCGCGATCCGTCAGAATGCGTAGAACGGGTAATGCGTTGGCTTCGTAGAACGGCAATACTTTGTCATTCAGGATATCCGCTGCGGTAATGGGCGTTTTGGTTGTATACAACTTGCAGTGTGCGACTTTGCTGTAGGTGTCCACGTAAGTCTGCTGGTATATCCGCCCAACCCCTTTGAGGTTGCCGACGTAAAAAGTATCCTGCGAACCCAGGTAACCGGGATGGGCTGTTTCGATTTCGCCGCAGGCTTGATCATCCTGCTGCTTTTTCTCCAACGCCGCAATCTGCGCATCGCTCAGCATTAACCCTTCGGCGGCTACCTTGGCTTCCAGTGCTTTAAGCCTCTTTTTAAAGTTCTCCAGGTCATGCCGTAACCAGATGGAGCGAACGCCGCTGCCGGATACGAATACCCCTTGTTTACGCAGTTCATTACTGGTTCGATGCTGTCCATGCGCTGGCCACTCAACCGCATAGGCTTTCACTGCCAGCTCAATGCTTTCATCGACGCGATTCTTCAGATTCGGAGACCGGCGGTTTTTGTCGATTAAGGCATCAATGCCACCTTCGGCTACCAGCTCTTGATAACGATAAAACGTATCGCGCGAGACACCCATCACCTTGCAGGCTCTGGAGACGTTATTCAGTTCTTGGGCTAAATTTAACAGCCCCGCTTTGTGTTTAATGATCGGATTGTTTGTATGGATCATGAGAGTTACCTTTTGTGTTTTGTGTAAGGATTCGACACCCCTATCAAAACCGGTAACTCTCATCTTTTCAAGTCGATGTGTCAGATCAAGTCGTGACTAATACACTTAAAGCGACCAAAACCGCCGGACGAATACAATAGTGCCAATGGCAATTGCCTAGCCGAAAATAGGCGTAGTGTGTGGTGCGTCTACGAACCGAACCAATCGCGAACTATGCGCTTCACGCTGTTCAGTACATCCTACGGTCCTTTCGCGTATGACCTTCTAACAGCAATATTCTCGATGTCATCTTTATAGTATCTAATGAGATCGAATACTCTATCCGATATCCTCTTATACTCATCAATGTTTACATCCATGTATTCTCCGTGAGCGATATAATTTCTCTTATTAACTATTGATTCGTCAATGAATGGGTATAAATGCATATATTTATTCACATCTACACCGACCGATTTCGCAATACGATCAAATACTTCTGAACTCAAATTAGACTCCGTATTTACGTAGTTTTTGTACTTAATACAGGCGCTTTTATTCATCTCATCTAAGATAAATCTCAATGACTCTACTGCAATACTTGCATTTTTAGTTTCTGCAAGGTTTGATAAATGAGATTTAAATGATTGAATAACATACACATCACTCAACTCATCATTTTTTAGCTTTTGGTTAGAGATATAATTTAGAAGGAGTTCAGAAGATGCTTTAATAAAACCCTCCCAATGAGAATACAGCACAGCGACTCCCGCTCTCAATATGGTTTTATTAACAACATTATCTTTCTTAGCGGCATGCATCCTTAATTCAATAATTTCTCGTTTACGCCAAGTTATTTCGTCATTCAAGGCTGCTGAAAACTGATGAATAGTTTTGATTCTCATGTTAAAACCAAGTACTCGCTATTGGCAAAATATTTGCCAGTCTAGTTGTACCCCGAACGCCTGCTCTTGCATTATTAGAAAACCTTTCATCTCCCCACATTTTTTTTATTGAATCGACAAGAGAATTGATCCCACATTTTTCAATATTATCTATTTTATGAGACATTCCATGAGTAATTGCTTCATAAGCCGAAATTAAGAATCCTCTTTCAAAAACTCCATTATCAAACTTTTTAAAGCTATCACTTCCTAGAGACTTTTCAAGAATTTCAAATATTCTGTAGAAAATCTCTAACTCATGATCAATATCATATCTATCATCCGTAGCAATATCGATCGCCACCTCATCAAGCCAATCATGTACATCAATTTTTTGATCATACTTCTTGTATCTATAGGCTAGAAATCGAATCAACAGCTCCATAGGTTTTTGTTCGGAAATTGACCTATCAGTTTGAGCGGTACATTGGACAAATTTTGCATTTTGAGCAGCCACAACAAGCTTTTCATAGAGTTCCTTGTTAAGCATTACCAATACGCAATTTCTTACTTCTTGCTCTGATAGTCTGGCTCCACCGGTATTTAACCTCTGAAAGAGTTCATATTTTGCTCGTTGATCACTTTCCCGCTTTAATATCTCAACCCTAATTCGAGAACGCTCTACATCTAACCTGATTGACATCGGAAGAGCCGATTCATCATCATCGTTAATAGGCTCCCAGTGTAACCCATCCAGAGAGGGGAGTAGTTTTGTGCCAGATGGAGTAAATGGAGCAATTTTTGAGCCATTTTCGTCCATAAGAATACCTGCATAGTGAAATACAGTGGATAAGCGTTGCAATCCATCAATTAGCTCCCACCTCCCCTTTTCATCGGTAAAGACAAATATAGGAGGAATAGGTATACCTAAAATAAGCGACTCTAAAAACCTTGTGCGTTTTGACTCATCACATCGATATAAACGTTGATACTCTGGACGAATGACAAGCTCTCCGCGCTCATAGATACGCATAATTTCACCAAGAGACATATCTAATCCGTCTTTAACTATCTCTTGCTTGGCTTTGTTTACTTCTTTGTCAATGCTCATTTTAATAACCAAATTTTGATTCAGTAGGACCGTAGGGTGGATAAGCGCAGCGCCATCCACCTAATTTAAAATTCTTCTACTCTATGGCGGATGACGCTACGCTTATCCACCCTACAACTTTCGTTATTTGAATATCAAACCGGCGTGCCGGATTAAATACACCAATTTCCGCTTGGGTCCGATCTCTCCTCCCGGTCGTCGGACAATTCAAAACACAACGAGCAAATCACAGCCAATAAAAAAGGATTTGCCGAGACTTAACCCGACAAACCCTTAAACCCAAACCCAACATATTCGGAATCCATTCCGCCAAATCTGCCGCTATTCCACCGTCACCGACTTGGCTAGGTTCCTGGGCTGGTCAACGTCGGTGCCTTTCAGTACGGCGACGTGGTAGGACAGCAGTTGTAGCGGGATGGTGTAGATAATCGGCGAGATGGCGTTGGCGACGCTGGGCATTTTGACGATTTGTACGTTTTCGTCGGCGGCATCGCTTTCGGCCAAGTCCTCGTCCATGAACACGATCAACTGTCCGCCGCGGGCGCTGACTTCCTGGATATTGGATTTCAGCTTTTCCAGCAGGTTGTTGTTGGGCGCGACCGTGACCACCGGCATTTCGGCATCGATCAAGGCCAGCGGGCCGTGCTTCAATTCGCCGGCCGGATAGGCTTCGGCGTGGATATAGGAAATCTCCTTTAGCTTCAACGCGCCTTCCATTGCGATCGGGTAATGGGTACCACGGCCGAGGAACAGCGCGTTGTGCTTGTCCGCGAAACGCTGCGACAACAGTTCGATGGCATTGTCCAGCTTCAACACTTTTTCGATGTTGCCGGGCAGGGCGAACAGTTGCGAGACGATGTGCTCCTCTTGGTCGGCACTGAGCTCGAAGCGGCGGCCGACCGCGATGATCAGCATCAACAAGGCCACCAACTGGGTGGTGAAGGCCTTGGTCGAAGCAACGCCGATTTCCGGGCCGGCGCGGGTCATCAACACCAGATCTGATTCTCGCACCAGCGAGCTTTCCGGCGCGTTACAGATCACCAACGAGTGTTTGACGCCGAGCTTCTTGGCTTCCTGTAATGCGGCCAGCGTGTCGGCAGTTTCGCCGGACTGGGAAATGGTGACTACTAATGTATTCGGCGCCACCACCGGGTTGCGGTAGCGAAACTCGCTGGCAATTTCGATCGAGCAGGGCACGCGGGCGTATTTTTCGAACCAGTAGCGAGCGACCAGTCCGGCGTGGTAACTGGTGCCGCAGGCCAGGATCAGCACCGATTTGATCTGATCGAACACTTCGCCGGCGTTGTGGCCAAAGGCGTTGTCCTGCAGGCGGTTGTCGATGAAGCGGCCTTCCAGGGTTTCGGAAACCGCCCAGGCTTGCTCGTAGATTTCCTTGAGCATGTAGTGGCGGTATTTGCCTTTGTCGACCGAGTCGGCTTTCAGCTGGCTTTCGATGACCGGGCGAACCACGCGGCGGCCTGCTTCGTCGAAAATGGTGACACCGTTGATGGTCAATTCGGCCACATCACCGTCTTCCAGGAAGATGAAGCGCTGGGTAACCGGCAGCAAGGCGGCAATGTCGGAGGCGATGAAATATTCGCCGATGCCGATACCGATGACCAGCGGGCTGCCTTTACGGCAGGCAACCAATAAATCCGGTTGTTCGCTGTCGATGACGCCCAAGGCATAAGCGCCGCGCAGGCTTTTGACGGTTTTGGTGACGGCGTCGAGCAGGCTGTCGGCGTCTTTCAGTTCTTCAGCAACCTTATGTACGATGACCTCGGTGTCAGTCTCCGAGGTGAAGACGTAGCCGTTTTCCTGTAATGCGGTGCGTAAATGATCGTGGTTTTCAATGATGCCATTATGTACCACCGCGACACGGTCCTTGCTGACGTGGGGGTGGGCATTGCGGGTGCTGGGCTTGCCGTGAGTAGCCCAGCGGGTGTGGGCGATGCCGATGCGGCCTTCGATCGGGTCGGCGGCGATTAGGGCTTCCAGGCCTTTAACCTTGCCCAACTCGCGCTTGCGGAATATTTCTCCGCTATTGACGACAGCCAAGCCGGCAGAGTCGTAGCCCCGGTATTCCAGACGCTTCAAACCCTCTATCAATATCGGTACCACATTGCGTTGGGCAACGCCCGCGACTATCCCACACATACTATTTCTCCGACTTACTAGGAGCTAACGAGTGCGGAGAATTGTCGGGAACAATCTCCGCCAGTTTGACCGGACGCTGCCAGCTAGGCACGCTAAGCTGCTTACTCCGGCTAAGGGTTAATTGATTTTCCGGCGTATCTCGGGTTATGGTCGAACCGGCGCCGATTGTCGCGTTTTTTCCGACCGTTACCGGTGCCACCAATTGGGTATCGGAGCCGATAAACGCGCCGTCTTCGATGATGGTTTTAAATTTATTCACGCCGTCGTAATTGCAAGTAATGGTGCCGGCGCCGATATTGACCTTGCTACCCACTTCGCTATCGCCAATATAGCTTAAATGGTTAATTTTGCTGCCGGTACCGACAGTGGACTTCTTGATTTCCACAAAATTGCCGATATGCACATGATCGGCCAGCTCGGTTTGCGGCCGCAGCCGGGCGAACGGGCCTATGCGGCTGCCGGCGCCGACCGAGGCGTCCTCGATCACGCTGTTAGCGAGAATTTCGACATCGTTGGCGATGCTGGCGTTTTTAATCAGACAATTGGGACCGATTTTTACATTGAAGCCGATGCGATTAACGCCTTCGAAAATCACGTTGATGTCCACATCAATATCCTGACCCAGTTCGGCGAAGCTGCCCCGCACATCCACGCGGGCCGGATCGCGCAGGGTAACGCCTTTTTCCATCAATGCTTGCGCCTGTTCCGCTTGATACACGCGCTCTAGATGCGCCAATTGGCTGCGATTGTTTACACCCAGCACTTCGTCCTGGCTACCGGCTTGAGTGGTTTCGACGGTAAGGCCATCTTCCACGGCCATTTCGATAATATCGGTTAAATAATATTCGTTTTGGGCGTTGTTATTGCTCAGCCTGGACAACCATTGCTTCAACTGGCTACCTTTGCAGGCCAGGATGCCGGTATTGCCTTCGCTGATTTGTAATTCCACTTCGTTGGCGTCTTTTTGCTCGACTATTTTGACAACAGCATGATCTTTATCGCGGACTATGCGGCCGTAGCCGGTGGGGTCGTCCAGGTTAACCGTCAGCAATGCCAAGGACGTCAAGCTGACCTTGTGCAATAAGGTTTGGATGGTTTTGGCCTTTAATAAAGGTACATCGCCGTATAGAATCAATACGGTGTCCGGATCGTCGACGTGGTGAATGGCTTGCTGTACCGCGTGCCCGGTGCCTAGTTGCTGCTTTTGCTCTATCCAGGTAGCGTCCAAGCTAATCAAAGCTTGTTTGACAGTCTCGCCGCCGTGGCCGTAGATGATAAAAATCTGATTATTTTCCAGCGAAAGACTTGTTTCGTAGACATGCTGCAACAACGCTTTATTGGCGATTTCGTGCAGTACTTTAGGCCGCGACGAACGCATTCTGGTGCCTTGGCCGGCCGCCAAGATGATGGTTTTAATCGACATTGCTATTCCTTAAAACAAAAAAAGCCCGATAACGTTGCGTCATCGGGCTTATATTTTTACGCGATAATTGGTTTACGCACCACGTTTTCTTAATCTTTCCAAGGTTCTTAATTGGTTTACAGCTTGTGCCAATTCGGCTTGCGCAATCGCGTAATCGTATTTACCCGATTTATCGCTGAGCATTTCTTCCGCTCTGGCTTTGGCTTGTAGCGCCGCCGCTTCGTCGATGTCCTTTGCTCTGATCGCGGTATCCGCCAAAACGGTCACCAAATGCGGCTGAACTTCCAGAAAGCCACCGGACACGTAAAACGCTTGATAGTCCTTATCGCTCAGCTTAACCCGCACTTCACCGGGCTTAAGCTTGGTGATTAACGGCGCATGGCGCGGCGCAATGCCTACATCACCCATTTCCGCCGGTGCAAAGACCATTTCAGCCAAGCCGGAAAAAATTTCCTGCTCCGCGCTGACGATGTCCACATGAATTGTCATTGCCATGTTAAAACTCTCCTATGAGGTGGTTTACATGCCTTTGGCTTTTTCAATGGCTTCGTCGATTGTGCCGACCATGTAGAAAGCTTGCTCGGGAAGACTGTCGTATTCGCCGCTGATAATGCCTTTGAAGCCGGCAATAGTATCTTTCAAAGATACGTATTTACCAGGCGAACCGGTAAAGACTTCGGCAACGAAGAACGGCTGCGACAAGAAGCGTTGGATTTTACGCGCTCTGGATACGGTCAGTTTGTCGTCTTCCGACAACTCGTCCATGCCCAAGATGGCGATAATATCGCGCAGTTCTTTGTAGCGTTGCAAAATACCTTGTACCGAACGGGCAACTTCGTAATGTTCCTGACCGATAACCAAAGGATCAAGCTGACGGTCTGCCGGAATCCAGCGGATCAATAGCCGGATAAATACCCAGCTCGGCGATTTGGCGGGACAATACCACGGTCGCGTCCAAGTGAGCAAATGTTGTAGCAGGCGACGGGTCGGTCAAGTCGTCCGCGGGTACGTAGACCGCTTGGATAGAGGTAATAGAACCGGTTTTAGTCGAGGTAATCCGTTCCTGCAACACACCCATCTCTTCAGCCAGTGTAGGCTGATAACCTACCGCGGAAGGCATACGGCCCAGCAGCGCCGATACTTCGGTACCCGCCAAGGTATAACGATAAATGTTGTCAACGAAGAACAGTACGTCACGACCTTCGTCACGGAAAAACTCCGCCATGGTCAAACCGGTCAACGCGACGCGCAAACGGTTTCCAGGTGGCTCGTTCATTTGACCGTAAACCAGTGATACTTTGTCGATAACGTTGGAGTCGGTCATTTCGTGATAGAAGTCGTTACCTTCACGAGTCCGCTCACCGACGCCAGCAAATACCGAGAAACCGCTATGCTCAATCGCGATGTTACGGATCAATTCCATCATGTTAACAGTCTTGCCTACGCCGGCACCGCCGAACAGACCGACTTTACCGCCTTTCGCGAACGGGCAAACCAAGTCGATTACTTTGATACCGGTTTCCAACAATTCGTTGGCTGGCGCTTGTTCGTCGTACGAAGGCGCGTCACGGTGGATAGTCCACTTCTCTTTCTCACCGATAGGCCCTTTTTCATCGATCGCTTCACCGAGGACATTCATGATGCGTCCCAGAGTTGCTTGACCGACCGGTACCTTGATCGCTTCGCCAGAGTTGCTGACTTCAACACCACGGCTCAAACCGTCGGTGGAACCCATCGCAATGGTCCGGACTACGCCGTCGCCCAATTGCTGCTGAACTTCCAAAACCAGACCGCCTTTAACATTTAACGCATCATATACTTTCGGCAGGTTATCGCGTGGAAACTCCACGTCTACGACCGCACCGATGATCTGAACGATTTTACCCAAACTCATTATGTCGTCCTCTTTTAAAATCTCTAAACTTGTCTTGATGCACTAAACAGCGGCAGCGCCGGCCACGATTTCGGAAATCTCTTGCGTAATTGCCGCCTGTCTGGCTTTGTTATAAACCAGTTGCAATTCTTTAATGATATTCCCTGCGTTATCGGATGCGCTTTTCATTGCCACCATTCGGGCAGCCTGCTCGCAGGCGTTGTTTTCCACTAAACCTTGGAAAACCGCGGATTCCACATATCGGATCAATAAACTGTCCAATACTTCTTTAGCATCAGGTTCGTATAAGTAATCCCAGCGACCTTTGGACTCTTCAGCCAAATCACCCACAGCAACCGGCAACAATTTTTGTACCACCGGTTTTTGTGTCATGGTGTTTACGAAGTCATTACTAATCAAAAACAACTCGTCAATTTCACCGGCGGTGAACGCATCCAGCATGATTTTGATCGTGCCGATAATTTCGCTCTGATGTGGCGTATCACCCAATTTCGAGACTTGTCCTATCAGGTTAGCTTTGATCATGCTGAAAAAACCCGCCGCTTTGCTACCGATGGTACAAACGTCTACTTCAATCTGGCGGCTTTGCCATTGCTGCATTTCGCCTAAAACTTTTCGAAACAAGTTGGCATTCAGACCACCGCACAAACCTCTATCGGAGCTCACTACGATGATGCCGATGCGCTTCACTTCGCGTTCGATCAAAAAAGGATGCTTGTATTCGGGATTGGCATAAGCCAGATGTTTGATGATCTGGCCTATCTTTTTCGCGTAAGGCCGGGTGGCCTGCATTCTGTCTTTGGTTTTACGCATCTTGCTCGCCGCCACCATTTCCATGGCCCGAGTAATCTTCTGAGTATTTTTAATACTCGCGATCTTGGTACGTATCTCTTTGCCAACAGCCATGTGCGGACCCTTTACCAGCTACCGGTTTTGACGAAACGTTCAATGGCATTGTGGATGCCTTTTTGAATGTCGTCGTTGTAGTCGCCTTTCTCGTTGATTTTAGCCATCAAAGCAGATTCGTCGGCATGCATGAAGTCCAGCAAGGCCGCTTCGAAATCGCGGACTTTTTTAACTTCCAGACCATCAAGGAATCCAGCGTTAGCCGCGTACAAGGAAACACTCATGTCCGCAACCGACATCGGCGCGTATTGGTTTTGTTTCATCAGCTCGGTAACCCGTTGGCCGCGTTCGATTTGCTTGCGTGTGCTTTCGTCCAAATCGGAAGCGAACTGCGCAAACGCCGCCAATTCGCGGAACTGCGCCAAATCCAGACGAATACCGCCGCCCAGCTTTTTGATGATCTTGGTTTGTGCCGCGCCGCCAACCCGAGATACTGACAGACCGGCGTTAACCGCAGGACGAATACCCGAATTGAACAGACCGGTTTCCAGGAAGATCTGGCCGTCGGTGATGGAGATTACGTTGGTCGGTACGAAAGCCGATACGTCGCCGCCTTGGGTTTCGATAATCGGCAATGCAGTTAATGAACCGGTTTTGCCTTTTACTTTTCCGTTGGTCAGTTTTTCGACTTCAACCGCGTTAATACGCGCAGCGCGTTCCAGCAAACGTGAGTGGATGTAAAACACGTCACCAGGGTAGGCTTCACGACCTGGCGGACGACGCAACAGCAAGGAAATTTGGCGATACGCCCAAGCTTGCTTGGTCAAATCGTCATAAATGATCAGCGCATCTTCACCAATGTCGCGGAAATATTCGCCCATTGAGCAACCGGTGTAGGGTGCAATAAATTGCAGCGCTGCCGATTCAGAAGCCGAAGCCACCACGATGATAGTGTGCTCCATCGCGCCGTGCTCTTCCAGTTTGCGAACCACGTTGGCAATAGAAGAACGTTTTTGGCCGATAGCGACATAGATACATTTAATGCCGGTACCTTTTTGATTGATGATCGCATCAATCGCAATGGCTGTTTTACCGGTTTGTCTGTCGCCGATGATTAACTCACGTTGGCCGCGACCAACCGGAATCATCGAGTCAATCGCTTTCAAACCGATTTGCACCGGTTGATCTACCGATTGTCTGGCAATAACGCCGGGGGCAATTTTTTCGATTGGGGAGCTCAATTTGGTTTCGATGGCGCCTTTACCGTCGATAGGGTTACCCAAGGCATCGACCACACGGCCCAACAATGCTTCACCCACCGGCACTTCTAAAATTCTACCGGTACATTTAACGGTATCGCCTTCGGTGATGTGTTGGTAAGCACCGAGCATTACCACACCGACCGAGTCTCTTTCCAGGTTCAAAGCCATGCCGTAAGAGACCGCCAGGGAATTCCAGCATTTCGCCTTGCATTGCTTCCGACAGACCGTGAACCCGAACAATACCGTCGGTGACACTGACTACGGTGCCTTCGGTATGTGCCTCAACATGGGCGTCGAAGTTCTCGATCTTCTTTTTGATCAGATCACTTATTTCTGATGGATTTAATTGCATTTTATTTTCCCGCTCTAACTCTTAAAGTCTTTTAGCTAATTGATGAAGCTGGCCTTTGATAGAACCGTCGATGACTTTATCGCCCGCTTTAGCGAGGATGCCCCCAATTAACGATTTATCGACAGAAACGGATGCATTGACCTTTTTATGCAAAAGCTTTTCCAGCATGGCGACATATTTGCCTTGCTCGGCTTTTGTTAGCGAGTACGCACTGTATAAATCAACATTGACGTAGCCTTCATCATCCGCTTTGTACTGCTCAAACATAACCGAAATTTGCGGGAGTAAGGGCAGCTTGTCATTTTCTATCAACACTTTCAGAAGATTCTTGGCTTCGTCATGTATCTGATCCTGGCAAATATCCAGAATCAACTGCGCTGTATGCCGTTTGCCAACCCGAGGATTTTTGACAATGTTAGCCAATGCCTCATCCTGAATGACCAAAGACAAAAACGTCAAAGAATCGGACCATTGTTTGGACGACCCCGTTTCCTTGGCACGCTTGAAAGCTGCTTCCGCGTAAGGTCTTGCTAATGTCGATAACTCAGCCATTGCTTAACCCAATTGATCAGCTGCTTTGCTGAGAATGTCTTGATGCTTGGCTTTGTCGATTTCTTCTTTCAAAATCTGTTCAGCTGCACGCAAAGCCAGTGAGGATACTTCTTTACGCAAGCTCTCTTTGGCTTGCAGCATTTCCTGCTCTATCTGGGCTTTTGCTGCTTCAAGCAAACGCTCGCCTTCTTTTTTGGCTTGATCTTTCGACTCTTCAACCAGCTGATTGGCGCGTTTCTGCGCTGCGCTGACGATTTCCGCCGATTGTTCTTTAGCTTCCTTCAGCAGGCTCTTGGCTTTTTTCTCGGCCAATTTAATTTCTTCCTGGCCTTTCTCGGCCGCGGCCAAACCTTCGGAAATTTTGGTTTTGCGCTCTTCCAGAGCGGCAATGATCGGTGGCCAGACATACTTCATGGTAAACCAAACCAGAAGTGTGAAAGTTATCATCTGCCCGATCAGAGTAGCATTGATGCTCATTGATGCTTTCCTCGTAATGCCGTTGTCATTCTATCGGTACGCGAACAGGGATTAGCCCATTCAACTTGATCCGATAATTGCTAATTAACCTGCGACAGATTGAACGGCTGAAAGGAATGGGTTTGCGAAGGTCAACATCAGAGCCAGACCGACACCGATCATGGTTACCGCGTCAAGCAAACCGGCGATGATGAACATTTTGACCTGCAACATAGGAACCAACTCAGGTTGACGAGCAGCGCCTTCCAGGAATTTACCGCCCAGCAAACCAAAGCCGATAGCAGTACCGATTGCGCCCAAGCCCAAAATGATGCCAACTGCGATAACGGTGAAGCCTTGTACGTTGGCAATTAATGATGCGAGTTCCATAGTGTCTCCTAAGTATTGATATGAAAGTTGAAAATAAAACTATTAATGATCTTCGTGGGCCAAGCTCAAATAAACGATGGTCAACACCATGAATATGAAAGCTTGCAGGGTAATAACCAGAATATGAAATACAGCCCAAGGGAAGCCCAGCAACGGCTGAACGATAGGCGGTAGCAAGGCGATCAGGATAAATACCAGTTCACCGGCATACAAGTTACCGAATAACCGCAGACCCAGGGAGATGGGTTTAGCCAATTCCTCGACTGTTTTCAGCAGCAGATTGAATGGCATCATTTTCGGACCGAAAGGCGTGCAAGTCATTTCCTTGGCAAACCCCATCAAGCCTTTAACCTTGATGCTATAAAAGAAGATCAGGAAAAATACGCTGATCGACAATGCAAAGGTACCGTTCAAATCAGTACTCGGCACCACACGCATGTATTCCATGCCCATCAAGCTACCTATCATCGGCAACAAATCCACCGGCAACATGTCCATGGCGTTCCACATGAACACCCAGCAGAAGATCGTCAACGATAGCGGCGCGATCAAAGGACTGCGACCGTGGAAACTGTCCTTAACTTGGGTATCGACGAACTCTACCAAGGTTTCCGCAATGTTTTGCGCCAAGCCAGGCACCCCGGATGTTGCTCTTTCCGCCACCGTTTTGAAGAACAGAATGAACAATCCGCCTAAAAACGCGGAGAAAAACAAGGTATCCAGATGCAATGTCCAAAATCCCTCACCCACCGACAATGGTGTCAAGTGATGGACTATATAACCTGTTGCGCCACCTTCAGTACTCATTTGTCCTCGCAAAAAAACTAATCACGCCACAAAAACAGCGCAAACCAAAAAACCGACAACACTGCGATGTAACCCACCATCAGCGTTAAGAAATCAACAGAGGGAATCTGTAACACGATAGAAAACAGGGCTACCGTCAAAATTAACTTAACCGTTTCGCCTGCATAAAATGCATTAACGATACCCTGCGCGCCCAAATCCTTGGCAAGATAGATTTTGTAGGCGAAATACAGATTAGGCAGCAAAGCCACGAATCCTCCGAGTAACGGAGACACTGCACTTTTCCAACCGCCTATCAATAAAAATCCCGACGCCACCAATGCAGCCATCAGGACTTGTCCAAAAACTACTTTTCTGACAGTAGAAAAATCATTTCTAGCTGTCATTTACTTCCCCTTTCGTCTTGAGCTGGGCGATTATATCCAGCCAGCACTTCTAAAGCAAGGTAAGCACGTCCGGTAGGAACCAATTGGCATTGCCACCTTGTTGATTTGGCAAGACTATCCCAACGAGCCCACTGTCCACACCTAGCCACTACAGACGTATTCCAAACGCTCAATCCCAACGCTTATAGCAATACACATGCCATTTCGTAACATATTGATTTTCTGCAATGTTACCCAAAACGGCAATGTAGCAAATCCGACAAAGCACCGAACCATGACCGAAATACGACATTTGCCAGCCCCGAAGCACTCAATTGATTTTTTTTATGATGCCTTCCAGCTCTTCCAAACTGGTGTATGTAAAAATCAATTTGCCTTTGCCACTGCTCTGATGATTGATTTCCACCTTGGCACCAGTCCGCTCACTCAGGTCACGCTGCAAACGCAAGGTATCCGGATCTATTTTCTTTACTACCGCAGGCTTATCTTCATGCTGTTCGCGCACCAGCTTTTCTACCGCTCTGACGGTCAAGCCTTGTTTCACAGCTTTGTTGGCAATTTCGACTTGTTTGGCTTCGTCCAACCCCAGCAAGGCGCGGGCATGCCCCATTTCCAGCAAACCCTTCCCCAACATGCCTTTCACTTCGCCCGCCAACTCCAGCAAGCGTAATAAATTGGTGACCGTGGTGCGCGACTTGCCTACCGCAGTGGCGATCTGCTGATGGGTGAGTTCGAATTCGTCCTGCAAACGGTGCAAAGCCTCGGCTTCTTCCAGCGCATTCAAATCCTCGCGCTGAATGTTTTCAATCAAAGCTATCGCCATCACCGAACGATCATCCAAATCCTTGATCAATACCGGCACGTCCTGCAACTCGGCCAATTGCGCCGCTCGCCACCGGCGTTCGCCGGCGATGATTTCGTATTTTTCGCTATCTATTTTTCGAACAATGATAGGTTGTATGATGCCTTGCGCGGCAATCGAATCCGACAACTCCTTCAGCTTCTCCGGATCCATGTCCTTGCGCGGCTGATACTTGCCGCGCTGTAAAAACTCGATAGGCAAACTTTGCGTGTCTTGAGACTTTTCCGGCACCGGCGCGCTCACATCGCCCAGCAACTCGCTCAAACCTCGCCCTAAACCGCGTTTTTTTTGTATCATTTTTTTGCCGCTTTTTCTTTTCTGATCATTTCACCCGCCAACGCGATGTAGGCCATCGCGCCGCGTGAAGCTTTATCGTAAGCCAGCACCGGCACACCATGACTTGGCGCCTCTGCCAGACGGATGTTTCTGGGAATAGTGGTCCGGAAGACTTTGTCGCCGAAATACTCAATCAGTTGATCCGAGACGTCTTTGCCCAACCGGCTGCGGCTATCCACCATGGTTCTGAGGATACCTTCCAGATACAAACCGGGATTGACGCTATCGCGGATGCTGCGCAGGGTGGACATCAGTGAAGACAATCCCTCCAGCGAATAATACTCGCACTGCATCGGAATCAACACGCTGTTGGCGGCCACCATCGCATTCAAGGTCAACATATTCAACGATGGAGGACAGTCGATCAAGATATAGTCGTACTGATCTTTTATAGCCAATAAAGCGTCGGCCAAGCGCCGCTCACGATGCTGCGCACTCATCAGCTGCACTTCGGCAGCGGTTAAATCGGCATTGCCGGGAATCAAATCAAAACCCAGCTGCTTGTTTTTCACGACGATTTCCGAAACCGGCACTTCCTCCAGCAACAACTCGCAGCTGGAATATTCGATTTCTTCCTTATTCACGCCGCAGCCCATCGCCGCATTGCCTTGCGGGTCCAGGTCGATTAACAACACCTTGCGCTTGGTAGCCGCCAATGCCGCCGCCAGATTGACGCTAGTGGTGGTTTTGCCGACGCCGCCTTTTTGGTTGGTAATCGCGATAATCTTAGCCATGCTTGGGTTTCTCCAGTCGAATCAGGCAGCGTTCGGCGTCTATGCCGGGCACCGTCAGCGGAATCACGCTGTATGTTGCGGCCAAGTCTATCAGTTCCTGCTCGGGCTGCTGACCTTTCATCGCCAGCAGCACACCATCCTCCGCCAGCAAATGACCGGTGAGCTGCAGAATGTCGGGCATGCTGGCAAACGCCCGGCAAAGCACAGTGGAAAATAATTCTGCCGGCTCCAGCAGTTCAACGCGGCTATGCACGACCTCAACATTTTTCAGCTTCAACTCCAGCAAAGCCTGCTGGACGAAGCGGGTTTTCTTGGAGTTGGAATCGACTAAGGTGAAATGACAATCCGGCCGGCAAATCGCCAACGGAATGCCCGGCAAGCCGGCACCTGTACCGATGTCGGCAACACGCGAACCATGAAGATACGGCAGAATCGCCAAACTATCCAGAATGTGTAGACTGACCATCTCCAGCGGATCGCGCACCGCCGTCAGGTTATAGGCTTTGTTCCATTTTGCTACTAAGTTGACGAACCGCAGCAACTCATCGATTCGCTCGCCACCAATCTCTATCGACAAGGCCCTTAAGCCTTGCTCCAGTTTTTCGCGACAGACGTCCATCAAGCGCTTTTCTTTTTCAAATGCACCAACAACAATGAAATCGCCGCCGGGGTAATACCCGGAATCCGCGAGGCTTGCCCTAAGGTTTCCGGGCGTTGTTTTTTGAGCTTTTCGCTGACCTCATTGGAGAGCCCAGAGACCAGGCTGTAATCGACATTTTCCGGCAACTTCAAGTGTTCGTAACGTTGAGTACGGTTGATTTCGGTTTGCTGACGATCGATATAACCGGCATATTTGGCTTGGATCGCCACCTGTTCGGCCACTTGCTCATCGATTTCGGCTTCATCGCTGAAACGCAGCAGATTCTCGACATCCACTTCCGGCTCGGCGCAGCATTTCCATCAGGCTGGCTTCTTTCAGCAACTTTTTGCCCCACAATTGCTCGGCCAGTGCGGCTTCATCAGATTCGGTGCGTATCCATTTTTTTGCCAGCTTGCCTTGTAAATTGGCGATGGCTTCACGCTTTTCTTCAAAGCGCTGCCAGCGGGCATCGTCAACCAAGCCCAGCTCGCGGCCTTGTTCAGTCAAACGCAGATCTGCATTGTCTTCGCGCAGTTGCAAACGATATTCGGCGCGACTGGTAAACATCCTGTACGGCTCGGCGGTGCCGCGCGTGATCAAATCATCGATCATTACGCCGATGTAGGCTTCGTCACGGCCAGGACACCAACTTTCCAGGCCTTTGGCCAGACGCGCCGCATTCAAACCGGCGATCAAGCCTTGGGCAGCAGCTTCTTCGTAGCCAGTGGTGCCATTGATTTGGCCGGCGAAGAACAGTGCGTTCATGTGCTTGGTTTCCAGCGAGGTTTTCAAATCGCGCGGATCGAAAAAATCGTATTCGATGGCATAACCGGGACGGACGATTTCGGCATTTTCAAAACCGAGCATAGTTCGGATGAACCGGTACTGAATATCAAACGGCAAACTGGTGGAAATACCATTGGGGTAAACCTCGTTGGTATTCAAGCCTTCCGGTTCGACGAAAATCTGATGCGAATCGCGGTCGGCAAAACGCACTACCTTATCTTCGATAGACGGACAGTAACGCGGACCGACACCTTCGATAATCCCGGAATACATCGGCGACCGATCCAGACCGGAGCGAATGATGTCGTGGGTTTCTTGATTGGTGCGGGTGATATGGCAGCAAATTTGCCGCGGATGCTGTTCGCGGCTACCCATGAAGGAAAATACCGGCAGCGGCGTGTCGCCGTGCTGTTCCTGCAACTTGCTGTAATCGATGGTTCGGCCGTCGATACGCGCCGGGGTACCGGTTTTCAAACGGCCAATACGAAACGGCAGCTCCCGCAAACGCTCGGCCAAGGCAATCGATGCGGCATCGCCGGCGCGACCGCCGCTGTAATTTTCCAAGCCTATGTGGATACGGCCAGCCAAGAAGGTACCGGCGGTCAACACCACCGCTCTGGCGTTGAACTCCAGCCCCATCTGGGTTTTGACACCGGTCACCCGGTCGCCCTGCACGATCAGATCGGATACGGTTTGTTGAAACAGCGCCAGATTGGGCTGATTTTCCAGCGCTGTGCGCACCGCTTGCTTGTAAAGCATCCGGTCCGCCTGCGCCCGGGTCGCCCGTACCGCCGGGCCTTTGCTGGCATTCAAGATACGGAACTGGATGCCGCCTTTATCGATGGCCTGCGCCATAATGCCGCCCAGCGCATCCACCTCCTTGACCAGATGACCCTTACCAATCCCGCCGATGGCCGGGTTGCAACTCATCTGCCCTAGGGTCTCAATGTTTTGCGATAACAACAGAGTTTGCGCCCCAGAACGGGCAGCAGCCAAGGCTGCCTCGGTACCGGCATGGCCACCACCCACTACTATCACATCAAAGTCTTTCTGGAATTTCACAGGCAATCTATGTTCAAATAAAACGTTATTTTAATAGCTTGCGGAGAAAAAAGCATGAGAAAACAAAACCCCAACAAGGACTTGCAAGACAAGCCCAATAAAAACCCGGTGGCGAAATTCGCCCATCAGTTCAACAAAGCGCAGGTTTTCGCCGACAAAACCCGCTATCGCCGCAAAGCCAAACACGCTGGCCTGGAGCCTTTCGTAATCGTTGCCAACTCAGCAATTACGAAAGGCTCCAGGCCAGTGGCCATCGCTTCTGCTGCCAAGCAGAAGCGGGCACTTGCCGCTTAATGCCGCAGATTGAGGACTCCCACAGCAGTGAAAGCAAGCATAGAAGATAAAGTTCAAACCCGAATTCCCACCAAACACGGCGAATTCATCCTGCACTACTACAGCAACAGCCTCGACAAAAAAGAACACGTCGCCTTCGTAAAAGGCGAGGTAGCAGGCAAGGAAGACGTGCCGGTCCGCATCCATTCCGAGTGCTTTACCGGCGATGTGCTGGGCTCACGGCGTTGCGACTGCGGCGAACAGCTGGACATGGCGCTGGATCTTATCAATACCGCCGGTTGCGGCGTACTGATTTATCTACGTCAGGAAGGCCGCGGCATCGGCTTGCTGAAAAAACTTCAGGCGTATAACCTGCAAGACCAGGGCCTGGATACCGTGGATGCCAATATCAAGCTAGGTCATTTGGCCGACGAACGCCAATACGACATTGCCGCGCTGATTTTGAATAGCTTGCAAGTCCGCTCTATCGAACTGATCACCAACAATCCATTGAAAATAGACGAACTGACCAAGTTGGGCATCAAGGTGAACAACCGCATCGCCATCGAAACCCGCATTCATCAAGACAATCTTGAATATCTGAAAACCAAAGCCGAACGCATGAGCCACATGCTGTCGATGCCTAACAGCAAATAACCCGCATCATGCTTGAACAATTGAAATTGCCGGTCTCGGCCCTAAAGCTGGCGATTGACTTGCCCAGTGCCGTGCCAAGCGCACAACACAACGTCATCCTCGGCCAAACGCGCGCTCAATCCGCTTTAGCGTTTGGCATTGCGATGAAGGCGCCGGGCTACAACATCTTCGTGATGGGCGACCCCGGCACCGGCCGCCTGTCCATGGTCAGCCATTATTTAAGCACCTATGCCGAACAACAAGAATCGCCGCTGTCTTATGCCTACGTCGATAACTTCGAGAATCAGCGCGAGCCGGTGGCTATCGAACTGCCATCCGGGGAAGGGCATGCTTTTGCCAAGGACATCGAAAAGCTGATCGACGACGTGCTGGCCACCTTTCCCGCCGCCTTCGAAAGCCCGAGTTACCAACAAAAAAAGACGGCGATAGAGCGCCGCTTTAACCAGCGTTACAACGCCGCCATCGACCTGGTCGACGCCAAAGCCCGCGAGATGAGCGTGGCGCTGTATCGTGACAGCGACACCATCACTTTTCTACCAATCCGCAACGACAAGGCGCTGGATGAAGACCAATTCACTCTACTGCCGCAAGCGGAGCGCGATGCCTTCCACCAACACACGGAAGAGTTGGAAGAATTTCTCGGCGACGTATTGCTAGAACTGCCGCAATGGCGGCGTACGCTGGTGGAAGAAACCCGCCAGCTCGACAACGACACCATCAAGCAAGCGTTGGAGCCGCTGCTGGCCGAACTGAACGACAAATACCAAAACGTCGATGACGTGATTACTTATCTGGCGGAGATCGAAAAAAGCCTGAGCAATACCATCGGCGAATTGCTGATGCCCAGCCGCAGCCAGGACAGCCGGGAGATCATCGCCAAGCGCCTGGCACTGATCGAGCAATACCTACCCAACATATTGGTCGATTGCAAACACGATGGCAACGGCGCACCGGTGATCTACGAACCGCACCCCATCTATCAAAACTTGTTTGGCCGTATTGAATACATTAGTGACCAAGGCACGCTGGTCACCAGTTACCGGCGCATCTGCCCCGGCTCCTTGCACCGCGCCAACGGCGGTTACCTGATTCTGGACGCGGAAAAAGTGCTGACTTACCCGTTCGTTTGGGAGGGCCTGAAACGTGCATTACAGGCCGGCCGCATCGAGATTGAATCACCGTATTCCGAGTTGGGCATCAATACCATCACCCTAAAGCCCGGCGTAATCCCGCTCAATGTCAAAGTGATTCTGGTCGGCTCGCGCGATATTTATTATTTGCTGGAAGAGCTGGATAGCGAATTTAACGAAATGTTTCGGGTGCTGGCCGACTTTGATGACCATATCAAACGCAGCCCGGACAACGTTAGCCAGTTTGTGACCTTGCTAAAACGCCACGCCGCCGACTCCGGCGCCAAAGCCTTGACCGATGGCGCCTTGCTGCGCTTGATCGAATACAGCTGCCGCTTAGCCGAAAACCAGCAACGCCTGTCCGCTCACGTGAACAGCTGCCTGGAAATCATCGCCGAAGCCAATTTGTTGGCCGGCCAAACCAACGCGGCCAACATCGGTAAGGCCGAGATCGAACTGGCACTATCGGCGCGTGAGCAACGCAACGGCCGCATCGCCGAAGCGATTCTGGAAGAAATGCTGGAAGGCACCATTTTGATCGACACCGACGGTGAAGCCATCGGTAAAGTTAACGGCCTGACCGTGATGGACATCGGCGGCAGCAGCTTCGGCGCGCCGGCGCGGATCACCGCTACCGTGCATCCGGGCTCCCGAGGCATTGTCGATATCGAACGCGAAGTGGAACTAGGCCAACCCATCCATTCCAAAGGCGTGATGATTTTGAGCGGCTATCTCGGCCATTGCTATGCCCAGCAATTTCCGCTAGCTATCTCCGCCAGCATTGCCATGGAACAATCCTACGGCCACATCGACGGCGACAGCGCCTCGCTGGCCGAGCTGTGCTGCCTGATTTCAGCACTGACCCGCACGCCGATTCAGCAAGGCTTTGCGATGACCGGCTCGATCAATCAGTACGGCGAAGTACAAGCCATCGGCGGCGTCAACGAAAAAATCGAAGGCTTTTTCGAACTGTGCGCGGCACGCGGTTTGACCGGCAAACAAGCCGTGATCATTCCGGCATCGAACAAACGCAATCTGATGCTGAAACAGCAAGTGGTGGATGCCGTCGAGCAAGGCCTATTTGCCATTTACACTGTTTCCAGCGTCGATGAAGCCTTGAGCCTGCTCACCGGACAAGAAGCCGGCACTATCAATGCGGAAGGCCAGTACCCGGAAGGCAGCGTCAATTTCAAAGCCGTCGCCCGTTTAAAGGAAATTTCCGATATGTCGGTGGACGAGGATAAGGAAACCGGGGCATAACGCCGCGTCGCTCGGCTCATCAACCAAGATTGCAGCAAGATACAACCCGTGCAGTCGGTGGCAACCGATTGAAAATGCTCACTATAGCTGAGACATACGTGAGGGCAAACCCTTAAAAGCGCGGGCTTCAATAAACCTGGTTAGCCTTAATCGAAGACATTCGGATAAGGCTAACCAGGCCGCTTAGAATACAAAAGAGTTATCGGAAGCTAGGCCATGTCGCGCTTGCGATTCAACCATGACAGGCCAAACAGGGCCGCGCCGAAAGCAAGCAGCATTTTTGCCCGTATGCTTTTATGATTCATTCAACATATATTTGAAAATTCGCAAAAATAAATTATCGATACTCACTGTGTGGGCAAAATGGGGATTGGCCGCTAAACTTTGTTTCGAAACGCTATTTTCTATCACAGCAGACTGTCTATGAGGCCAGGGCTACTAAAATGTTTGCATTATCCGTAGCCTCAAGGAGATTTGGCGTTGAAATCCAATTCCGACTATAAAGCCAGCATCCTCATCGCCGACGATGTGAAACTGATGCGGGACATTCTCCGCACATATCTGCAATCTGCCGGTTACGAAGTCCAATCCGCGGAGGACGGGCTCGAAGCCTGGCAGATGTTGAACAGCAGCGAAAAGCCGTTTGACATTGTGGTTACCGACCGCAACATGCCGCAGATGGATGGCATGGCCTTATTGGCCAAGATCAAAGCTGACCCGCGCTTTAGCGATCTGCCGGTTATTTTCCAGACCGGCGAGTCATCGCGGGAGTCGATCGTGGAAGGCATTCAAGCCGGGGTTTACCATTACCTTACCAAGCCCTACGACGAAAAAATTTTACTGGCTTTCGTAGCGGCAGCGCTGGAAGACAGCCGCCGCCACAAGACTTTGAGAACCCGGATTAGCAACAAAAAGGTGGCGCTAGGTTTATTGAGAAAAGCGGAGTTTTCTTTCCGGACCTTGAGCGAGGTCAATGGCTTGACCGCACTGCTGACCGGGTTGTCATGCAACCCGGAAAAAGTCGCCACCGGGCTTTCCGAATTGCTGCTCAACGCCGTCGAGCATGGCAATCTGGGCATTAGTTATCAAGAAAAAACCGAATTGGTAAGTCAAGGTTGTTGGCGGGAAGAAATCGAGCGCCGACTGGGTTTGCCCGAATATATAAACAAATTCGTGCAGGTTAAAATCGTTAGAACACCCACTCAGACCATCTTTACCATCAAAGACCAGGGCAAAGGCTTCGATCCATCTCCTTACCTGGATTTCTCCCCGGAACGCGCCTCCGATCTGCATGGCCGCGGCATAGCCTTGTCGCGAATGCTGAGTTTCGACTCACTGGAATACCTTGGAAACGGCAATCAAGTGATTGCCACCGTTAATTTACCGACCTAGGTTCTGCGCTTAAACAAGCTGGCTTACAGGCACTTTTCCAATAACTCCAGAGACAAATCCGCCACTTTTGGCGTCCACATCTCGGGATTTATCGGAAACGCTTTGCTGATGCCGGTACGCCGATAGCCGCGCCGTTCGTAAAACGCCATCAGCTCGGCCCGACAAGGGATCACCGCCATCACCAAATGATTAACTCCCCAAGTTTGCACGGCCTCTGCTTCCGCCGCCGCCAACAAACGCTTGCCAATCCCCAAACCTTGCATAGCCGGCGCGACCGCCAACATGCCGATATGCCCCTGTTGATCGACTTTTTGTAAATGCACCGAACCTAACAAATCTCCCTGCCGCCGACACTGCAAAATCATAGACCCCGCACCGGCGATTAAGTCCAGAATATCCGCCGCATCGGTGCGCCGGCCATCCAGCAAATCGGCTTCGGTGGTCCAGCCCTGCCGGCTGGATTCGCCGCGATACGCCGCATTGATAAGCTCCGCCAATTGCTCGGCATCAGCCGGTTCGGCTCTGGTAAATGTCAGTTCCAACATGATTAACCTCAAAAAACTCGCTGCTTCGGCAAGCTACCTTACGCACAAATAAAACCTTGCCGAAGCAGAAAAAATCCCCGCCTTTGCTGCTAAGGTTTATGGGCAATAAGCTGTGTTCATCTTCCCCCACCAAGCCTGGAGCCCCAACATGAAGCCATGCCCAAAGTGTCATCGGGATGTGCTGCCCGCGGAGGAATCCTGCCCGCACTGCGGCATCGTCTTTGCCAAATATTACAAATACCACGGCGATACAAACTCCCCGGCGGTGGAACGCCCACAAGTTGTCATTACTATTGATGCACCCGCGGACACAGTATTTAGCGACGACGCCTACCGGGACAACGAAGCCATCTTTATCGGCCGCTGCCTATTATTACCAGGATTTTTGCTGTGGAGCTGGTTGCTGATTACCCCGGGCCTGGCTAGCAACGCGGTCGGCGCGTCGTTTCTGCATCTGGTCAACCTGCCGTTTCACGAAGCCGGCCATGTGATTTTCCGGCCGTTCGGGCAATTTATCACCTCACTGGGCGGCACCCTCGGCCAAATTCTGATGCCGACAATTTGCATGTTGACCTTGCTGCTAAAAACCCGCGATCCGTTCGGCGCCGGCTTGTGTTTATGGTGGGTGGGCGAGAACTTCTTGGACATTGCCCCATATATAAACGACGCTCGCGCCGGGCAACTGCCCTTGCTGGGCGGCAATTTCGGCCATTCCGCCCCTTACGGTTTTCACGATTGGGAATATTTACTGACCGAATCCGGCCTAATGGCGCAGGATCATCTGTTGGCTAAACTCGCGCAGCTGCTGGGTGCGATGTTGATGATAGCGGCCCTGATTGGCTGCGGCTACGTGTTGTTCAAACAGCGGCAAAAGCTGACTGGCGCGAAAACCGATTAACGGGAAAGAATTTAGCCCAACCACGCTTTCACTTTGGCCTTCACCTGCGCTTTTACCTGTCGCGACCAACGGTAAATCTCGGTATCGACAATCTTGGCGTGCGCCCATTGCAGCCAGCCCATCACGGTGTGATAAACAAAAGCGATAAGTCCGAAGGTCAGCAACTGCGGCTTGGTCAATTTAAACACCCGCGACACCAGCAAGGTACCGAGTAACTTGGCGAACACCTCTAATAAAATACCTTGCAACAACAGGCCATGTACTATCAAAGACAGCGCAGCCAGATTCAGCGGAGTGACGATCAATACCGGAATCGTAAATGCCAGCAAAGCCATGGCCGGCGAAGTTTGCGCCAACCAACGCTCAACACTTTCCAGCCTGAGCAGCAGAGCCAGATAGTGTCCGCAAGCCGACAGGAAATCCCACAACCATTCCTCAATGATCAGCAGGATGGCCAGCAGCGTAAGCAGGAGTTTTTTCACGATTATTTCCCGTAGTTGGACTCAGACACTATAACCAAGCGCACTTGCGCTTGTCGCCAATTTAAGTCTTAAAGGATTTGAATTGCCGGGATGTGTAGCTTAGCGGCAATCCGCTAACAGCCTAAGCAACACTATGATTTGATTCCGCTTACGCCGACAACTGGGCAATCATCTCGGCAAATCGGCGCAAGGTTTCATTGTCAGCTTGCAACATTTGTAACAGACTGAGAATGCCACGCGCTTCTTGCCAATCCTGCCGGCCCAAATTTTCGTACAGCGCCCGATACAACTGTTGGATCAAGAAACCATGTAACAGCTTGGCTGCCGGCGTTTGCTTGAAACTCAAGGAGCGCAGCACCGCAGGCACCGCGATAGCCAAGCGTCCGGCCCGCGTAGTTTGTAATGCGACGCCTAGCCACTGCTCGGCCAAGCGTTGGCTACGAGAGATGTGCTGCAACTCCGCACCGCAACGTGGGCACGCCGTGGCCGCGCCGAGCCGGGCGTTGCAAGCCGGGCAGCGCGGTATCACGATTCCAAGTAGTAGAGGATGTCGTTCAAGCGCTCGACCGGCTGTTTCAGACCGGCCTCGTCACCGCTTTCCAGACACGTCGAGATAGCTTCGATCAGATCCACCATGTCTTCTTTGTCTTCGGCGGAAACGGTTTCGAATAAGGCTTCGGCCTTCTTGATGACTTGCCGCGCGGCAGCCACGGCCGGGCTTTCCGGAACCGAATCCGCCTCGCCACCGGCCGAATCGCCGAACAAGCCGTCGATACGCTGTTTGGCGCTGCTCAGTTCGCCGCTATCGAAGCGGGAAATCGCGTTGTTGATGGTAATGGCTTTTTCCTTGCCGGAGGCTTTTTCCCGGGCCGACACATGCAAGATGCCGTTCAAATCCAGTTCCAGCGTCAAGGTGATAATGTTGCCCGCCGGCACGTCCAACAAGCCTTCGACCAAAAATTCGCCGATTTCGACGTTGTTCAGCGCATCCGGGTCCTCGCCTTGAAAAATCCGCACGTTTACTTCGCGTTGATTGTCGTGAAAGGTTTCGAAAGCTTCGGACTTGCGCACCGGCAACACGCTGTTTTTATGCACGATGGGTATGTATTGATAAGGATAGGGCATGCCGTCCAGGTAGCCGACCGCGCAGGTGCCGAAGGTATACGGCGTTACGTCGACCAAGACCGTGCCGATGTCCTCGCCATTAATCATCGCCGCCTGCATCGCCGCGCCCATCGCCACGCACAGATCGGGATCGACTTCGCCGTGCGGCTCGAAACCGAATTCCTCGAACAGGCGCTCGCGGATGCACGGCGTGCGCGTCGAGCCGCCGACCAGAATGATTTCGTCGATGTCGGAGGCGATCAGTTTGGCGCCCTTCAGCGCGATGTGAGTAGCGTCCAGCGTGGCGTTGATGTGGTCGGCAATTAGGTCTTCGTACTCCGAACGCGCCAGTTCCAGCGTCAAATGCAGCGGCGTGCCTTGGCGTTCCAGCAAATATTCTTCCTCTATCGTCGCAAACGGCTCGTCGGACAAGCGCAGTTTCGCCTGTTCCGCCGCCCGCACGATACGCGCCATCGCCTTGCCGTGCGGCTCGACTTCGATGCCGAATTGCTGGCGAATATGCGCCAAAATCCGCTCAACGATCAGTTGGTCGAAATCGTCGCCGCCCAAGTGATTGTCGCCATGGCTGGCCAGCACCTCGACGACGCCGTTCTGCACGTTCACCACCGACACATCGAAGGTGCCGCCACCCAAGTCGTAAACCAGCATGCGCTTGGCTTCGAGCTGACCGGCGCCGTAAACCAGCGCGGCGGCGGTCGGCTCGTTAATCATCCGCACCACCTCTAGCCCGGCGATTTCGCCGGCTTCGCGGGTCGCCTGGCGCTGAGCGTCGGAAAAATAGGCCGGCACGGTAATCACTGCCTTGGCTATCGGCCGACCAACATAGGCTTCGGCAATGCTTTTCAAGCGTTTCAGGATAATCGCTGAAATTTCCTGCGGCGTGTAAGCCTGGCCGGCCATCGTGACTCGCGTATCTTGGCCCATCAGGCGCTTGATCGACTTGACCGTGCGCTCCGGATAAATCAGGTATTGATTGCGGGCGCTGGCGCCGACCAGAATCTCGCCGTTATCGTCCAGCCCGACGAAAGACGGCAATATTTTTGTGCCTCTGTCGGCGATCACGGTGACTTTGCCGTTTTCGACGATGGCGACTTCCGAGTTGGTGGTCCCTAGATCGATGCCGATGATGATGTCGTTCATATGTGTTCCCTGAATGCTTAAAGTTTATTGACCTTGACTTCCGCCAAGCGCAGCACTTGATCGTCGATTAAAAAGCCCTTGCGCAGTTCTTCCAGCACGACCGCGTTTGCCTGCGTGGGATCGTTGCCGATGGCGATGGTCGTCATCGTCCGCGCGTCGAAGGGCAGGCCGACGCAATCGATCGCAAACACCCGTCGGCGTTGCAGCATCTGTTCCAAACGCTTCAGCGTGATTTCCTGACCTTCGCCAACGCTGGCGATGAAGCGCACGTCCTGCGGTTTGGAATGTCGGAACAAGCCATCGACCGGCCGATACTGTTGCACGGCCCGATAGCCGGCATCGAGCCGGTCGTACATATCCAGCCATTCCCGCAGCAGGGCTCGCTCGTCCTCCCGGCGTTGTTGCTGCAGGCGTTCGTTGGCTTTCGCCAGTTCCTCCGCTAGGGCTTGATTGTCGGCTTTCAGCGCAACGACCGCCTCGCTCAAGCTCTCCAGCGTGGCTTTAAATTGCCGCGACTCGGCCTTGACTTCGGTTTTCAAGCCGGCCAAATCGCTGAATAGGGCGGTCAAATCCGGTTGGTCGAGAGCGGTCAGATGGGCGAAGTCGGTTTCCTGTAGATAGTGCTGCAAGGCTGTCAGCAACTCGTCTTGCGGGGTTTCTGTGGTCATGATGGCGTTTTAGTCAATTGAGCGAGCGATTTTTCGATGGTCAGCGTGCTCGCCAGCTTTAGGAAATCGTCCACCGGCATAGTCTCGCCAGTAGCCGATTGGCCGAAGGCTTGCGCCAGCAACGTGTCGAATTCGACACGCGGCATAGCAAACAATGCGTGGCGCAAGCGGCAGTCTTGGTCCTTGATCGCTTCGAAAGCCTCCTGGATTTCGCGAAAGCGCGCGGGATCGCGGTCGGGCGGATTGTCCTTGACCCGCTGCAAATAGGCTTGTTTGATGTCGGCGTCGCTAGTTTGTTCGGGCACGCCCAGAATACGGTACGGTGAAATCATCGGTACTCAATTGAAAGGCAGTGAATATTGTGGGGAGTTATTCTCAAATCGCGCGAGGATGTCGTCGAAACCGACGCCGATCTCGACCTTAAGTTCCTCCGCGCCGGCGAGTATAGCCACCGACCAGAGGAAATCCTGGTTCATAAACAAGATCGCCAGACGTTGCTGGCCGAGCTGGTCGCCGTATTGACGCATAATTTGGGCGGCGAAATAATCGGGACCGCGTTTGCGCATGATCTCCTCGATTTTCTTTTCGATGCGCTTGAACATGGCATCCGGAATGGGGCCGAACAAGTCCTCTATCGGATCGTCGCTGATTGACGGCTGGTCGAAGTCCTCAGCATCATCTTCGAGCGGCTCGGGAGTGCCGCTGACCCGTTCGAGCAAGCGCGCGATCAACCCGGCGGTCCTGTTGTCGTTATCCGCCCGCGCGTCTGCCAACCCAATTTTCAAGCGGTATAAGCTCATTAAATCCAAGTGGCTGGCATCGCCCTGGCATTCGGCAAGCGTCCGGTAATACATCAAGGCCGGCGTGTGTCGGCGGGCCTGAGCCATTTTGGCGCAGTGCTTCAATAGCTCGTAATGGCCGACCTTCTCTAAAGCCTGGCACCAGGCGAGCAGCAGCGCTTCATGGTCCAGCAGCCATTCCACCGACTTTTTCAGCGGCGCTTTGACTTTGTCCAGGGCTTTCAGCAACAGGCTGTTATCGTCCAATTGCTCGTCGTAATAATCCAGCAAGCCGATCAGCCGCTGCAATTGCGGGGCGGACAGCAGATAGTCCTTAAACGCGGGCAGCGCGCGGCTAAGCCCCTGTGTCGGCAGTTCCAGCAATCCGGCTTCGATCTGCGCCTGCACATGCATATTAACCGGATCGTCGTACAGGCTTGCCAGGGTATCGGCGATGCGTTGCAAGCCCTGGGCTTTGTCCTCGGCCTGCCACAGATAAAATCCGCGCAACAACTCGGCTTGGCGGCGCAGGCTTTTATCGATGGTTAATTGTTCGGCCGCTTGAATTTCCTTTTCCACCAAATGAAATTTTTCGGCTTTCACCAAGCGGCGGGCATGGGCCATATGATTGGCAAACAATAGCTGTTTAGCCAAGGTATTAACGGGGTCTATCTGCAACAAGGCTTTGGCATAGGCCGCCGCCTTTTTAAAGGCTTTTCTGGCGGCGGCGGATTTGGCTGCCCGCACCAGCAGATCGGTATCGTTGGGGAAACGTTGCAGGCCACGCTCCAACCAGTGTTCGTACTGAGCCGCATTCGGCCGCTGTTCCTGGTAAACCGTTAACAGTTTCAGATAGCTTTGCCGGTCGTCGGGATCGTACTCCAGGCTGTCGGCCAACATCGCCGCCGCTTCGCCGGAATAAGCCTTATCGGCCATGCGCCTGAGGATCAACGCAATTTTTCGGTCATTGGCCGGCCGGTCTTGTTTCAGAATATCGATGCAGCGTTGCCAGAAAAAGCCGGCGTCGTAGGCGTTTTCGGCTTGTTCGTGCAACAAGGCCTGCAAGCGGTTTTCCTCGAACGGGTCCTTGCTGGCGAAGTGTTTGAAATAGTCTTTTTCACCGCCCGGATACTCGGCCAAGGCCCCCAGGCAATAGGCTTGCGCGGCAGCGTTGCCGAATACGTCGCGATATTGTAGGACCAGATTGAAGCGGGTCTTGGTGTCGGGCTGGCCGTTGAGTTTGACCAGCGCTTCCAATAACTGGCTCTGACGGGCATTGAGACCTTTGGCCTGAGCAACGATGCGGCGCTGATTGTGTTCCAGACTCGACAGGCTGGCGACGAAATCCGCGCCGGATTGCCGATACGCCAAGCAGGCCTTAGCCAGCGGTTGATAAGGCGATTCGTCGGGGATTTTGGCTAACAGGGCCGGTGCTTGTTCGATGTCCGCGCCAGCCAGCAGCTGCGCTTTCAGCAAGCTGCGCAAATCGCGAAACGCCGAACGAAACGGCAATGGTTTCAAGGCCTGCTCGCAAAGTTCCCGCTCGCCGTTGCGATACGCCGCCAGCGCTTCGCTGACCCATTCCCAATGTTTACGCAGCGCGGAATCCTGGGGCAAATGCGGCAACAACTCTGTGCTCCCGGAGACCAGCAGCATCCCCAGATAAGCCGAAAGCACCGGAAACTCTTCGTCCAACTGCCGAGCATTCAACCCATCCAATAGGGCGTAAGCTTTGCGCTCGTTTTTGCCGGCCAGCAACCATAACAGGTAAGCGTCTTGCGCTTGCAGCGGCGGTTGCGCGTTAGCCGCGTAATTTTCCCAAAGCACGCAAGCTTCCTTGAACATGGCCTTACCGGCCATCGCCCAGGCTCTTTGCAGATAGCAATCGGCCAAGCAGCGTTTGGTTTCGGCGTCGGCCGATTGCTTTAACAGTTCCTTGAATAAATCGCTCGCTTCCTTATAGCGCCCGGCGGCATAGTGCGCCTGCGCTTTTTCTGGCAATGTGGATTCGGAGAGCCCGGCGGAAATTTTCTGGATGATTTTTTTCATGGCTGTACAGGCAATAGCCCATGCTTCAAAATGGCATTATAAAACAGCAACAGCATATGCCGCCTGCTATGCTTTCATATCAACGATCCGAGTTATCTTGATTGGCATAGTGGTTGGGCTTAGGCCGCTTTCGACGCCACACCGAAGGCTTACTTCGGAAGATCAACAGGGTACTTGCGAAGCTGCCCTTAGACCTTCCAAGCGACCTCGTCCAGTTCCCGAAGTACCCCAGCGATATGCGGAAGTATCCCCTCGATTTTTTGCTCGTCAAAGTGGATCTTTCAAGGAGCCAAGCCGACTTTCCGAGAATCCCGGCCGATAGTTTGAGAGTCCAAGCCAAAGCGAAACGGGAAACAAACTATCATTTGCTGTCCATGCTTTGCTGGATCGGCGGACTCGCCCCTAAGCCGACAAATAAGATTAAATTGCAGGGCAGCAAATGGGAAATAAGCCATCCTTCAAAATGTAAGCACGATTAGCTCACGTAATCGCATATTTCAAGGCCAACATTTCTCCAATTCCTCTGCCTATAATTGGAGCAGACTATCAACAACGGGTCGTCATGCACAGAACTCAATCTGCAACAACCAACAAACAATTTTATGCATCTCCCAAGAGCCCCTTGGCCAAATATCGAAACAGCTTGTGGTGGTGGCTGGTTGCTTCCTGGGTATTTCTTATTGTCATCAGCAAGAAACACGAATACGGCAGGCTTTGGCTTCCGATTGTTTTCACATATGTGGTTGTGGCGATATTCGATAGCTTTCTTAAACGCCGTTTACCCTACGACCAACCAATTGTTACATTGGATGACGATGGCATAGAATCGCTACTGTTTGCGGGCGCAATTAAACGGCATAGCTGGGGCGAGTTGGTGGAGGCGAATGTTTCCAAATTCAAGAACATGCCTTTCATTCAATTCAGATTGCAAGCTTTGGTAGGCGTTATTGATGACTCTATGACCTGGACTGGCATTAACCCCGCGCGACCAGTGCTACCTATATCGTCTTTGTCTGCAGAAGATCAAATCGAGTTGCTGGAAATAATCAATCAGCGTTTGGGTTTCGCTCAATCAACTAGCAAATCCACAGTTAATTCTAGCGCCAGTCAATCGGCCAACAATTTCGCCACTAATCCGCTTGCCGAGGAAAAAGCGTTTCATGATCAGTTGGAGGCTTATGCTCCCATAGCGTGGATCACCTGGTTGCTAATTGGTGTCAACGTATTGGTTTGGATTGCAATGTGGCATACCGGGGCGAAAATAGAGCAAACGCCACCCGAGCAGCTACTGAGTTGGGGCGGTAATACTGCATTTGATGTTCAACGTGGCGAATGGTGGCGAATGGCAACCGCCATGTTTCTCCATGGTAGCCTGATACATTTAGGCATCAATATGGCGGGGCTATATGTCGTTGGTGGGGTGGTGGAACGTATATACGGTCATCTGCCTTTTACACTGATTTATTTAGGTTCCGGTTTGATCGGCAATGGGCTCAGCCTCTATTTTGGTGCGCAATACGCAGTCTCCGCAGGTGCGTCCGGGGCTGTGTTAGGCGTTACTATTGCGCTAATGGTTGGTATGTATCAACACAGGGAGCGCTTACCAAAAATTTTTAGTAAACGAAGGTTGAGCGGCATAGTGTTGTTTGTTTTTTATGCTTTGCTGTATGGATTTATCAATCGCGGCATTGATAACGCGGCGCATATCGGCGGTATGCTAACTGGTTGCTTATTGGGTTTACTGTTACCGGAACGCTTGGACATGGAAAGTTTCAAACACCGCGTCAAAAAACACCTAATAATAGGCCTGTCGTCGACGGTTATCGCTACAACAGCTTTAGTCTCGATGTCGCCCCAGGCAACATTGAACATTAAATCAGAGCTAAAAAATCAAGCCTTATTGGTGCAGGGCGCTAATAGTATTTTTCATGAACTTGTTTTACTCGATCTCGACATAGTTACTTTTCGCAGAGGCCAAATGTCCGCAGCGGAGTTGAACTCAAAGATCAAAAACACTTACCTTTCAGGCTTAAAACAAGCGATACAACAATTATCAGAAGTCAGACTAGCGGAATCGGATCAGCGATTACAGATGTTACAAGAGATGAAACTATCAACAGCCCTGTTAGTATCGATCTTCGAACTCGCCCCCTTTCAAAAACCTGGAAGCGGTAAAACTCAGCCAACCGATCTTGAACGTGCAACCCTTATCAAAGACAAGTTAAAGGCAATAACAGCTCGCATATTGCATGAAGGCCATAAGGTGCGCAGATTATAGGGTGCTGCCGTCAGGCGCACCGTTCGTGATTGTTGCGCCTCGCATAGCTCTGCACAACCTATAGGTGGCCGCACCTTTTTGGGATTACGGCTGGCGGTTATAGATCTATCAGCAGACCTTCGTCAGAAAAACCATCTGTCTGCCTTTGGCCGAACTCAGCCGACAATATCAAGCACCCAACCCATCACCCCACGCTAAGCTCACTCAACAATCCCGGATTTTAGTAGCCTCAGTAATTGACGCCCAGGCCGCTATCACCGAAGATCAAGGCTTTTTCGGGAGCCGTGATGAGCAGCAACGACTTTATTCTCTCCGCCGCCGGCGTGCGCATGCCGGGCATTATTTACGGCACGGCCTGGAAGCAGGAGCGTACCGCCGCACTGGTGGAACAGGCGCTAACACTGGGGTTTCGCGGAATCGACACGGCTTGCCAGCCCAAGCATTATCACGAGGCCGGGGTTGGCGAAGGCGTGTCGGCAGCTTGCCGGACGTTGGGCTTGGAGCGATCCGAGCTATATTTGCAAACCAAGTTCACGCCATTGAACGGCCACGATCCGTTACGCATCCCTTACGACCCCAAAGCCGGTCTGCCCGAGCAAGTGGCACAATCCTTCCAAGTGTCGTTAAAGAATCTGCAAACCGATTATCTGGATGGTCTGGTGCTGCATTCGCCGCTGGCGGATCGCGCGCAGTTGTTGGAGGTTTGGCAAGCGCTGGAAGTTATCCAGCAAAGCGGCGGCGCCAAGCAATTGGGTATCAGCAATTGCTACGATCCAGCCTTGTTCGAATTTTTGTACGACAATGCGACGGTTAAACCGGCCGTATTGCAGAACCGGTTTTATGCCGATACCGGCTACGACAAACAACTGCGGGCGTTTTGCCGGCAGCGGCAGATCGTCTATCAAAGCTTCTGGACGCTGACGGCCAATCCCAAAATCTTGGCTGACGCGGCGGTGAAAACACTGGCGGAAAAATACCAGCGCGGCCCGGCGCAAATATTCTTCCGTTATTTAACGCAGATAGGCATCGTGCCTTTAACCGGCACCACATCCGCCGAGCATATCCTTGAGGATTTGGCCATTTTCGAGTTTGAATTGACTAGCGCGGAATGCGAGGCATTGGAGGCCTTGCTTTAAGCATGGTCCGACGGCGCTAAGAATCAATAGCCAATTCCCAAAAAAAGCCTCTCCCCCGGCAGAGGCTTATAGAGCGGTGGTAAGTCACTGTTTTATAACCCTAATCCCAACCTTCTCCCGAAGGGAGAAGGAACAAAACTCCTCTTTTACGATACCCCCGGGGAGAGAAGCTTTTATTAAAGCCCACAAGCTGCCAAGTTTGTAATGGATCTCTATTGACCTGACCCATCATCAACTGATTTGCCCAGTTAACGGTTAAGGCTTTTATAATAACGGGAACCTTGCCTCTTCAAGCCCAAATGTCATGCTGATTAACCCTTATCTGCGTCAATTCGCCTACTTATGCAGCGGACTTTGCCTGGTGCATGCCAACGTGCTTGCTCAAGGAAACCCGGCAGACATCGAAGCAACCAACGAATTGCTGCCGCTAAGTTGGGAAGAACTCACTGAGTTGGAAGTATCCAGTCTGGCGCGGCAGGAACAAACGGTTAAAGACAGCCCGGCGGCCGCATTCGTCATCACCTCGGAAGACATCCGCCGCTCCGGCGCCACCAGCCTCCCGGAAGTTTTGCGCATGGTGCCGGGCATGAACGTCGCCAAAATCAATGCTTGGAATTGGGCGGTCAGCGCGCGCGGTTTTAACGATCTATACGCCAACAAGCTGCAAGTGATGATAGACGGCCGCAGCATCTACGATCCATTGATCAGCGGCGTGTATTGGGGCCAGCAAAATCCTTCGCTGCCGGATATAGAGCGCATCGAAGTGTTGCGCGGCCCCAGTGGCAGTTTGTGGGGGGCTAATGCGGTGAACGGCACCATCAACATCATCACCCGTTCGGCCCGCGATACCCAGGGCGGCTTGCTCAATGCCGGCGGCGGCACCGAGGAACGGGGCTTCGGCGGGATTCGCTACGGCCAAAAGTTATCGGAATCGACATTCTTGCGCGGCACCATCAGCACGATGGTCCGGGACGCCAGTATTGATTTAGCCGGCAGGCAAGACACCCACGACACCGGCGATACTGAGACGGCCAATTTTCGGTTGGACAGCCAGCTCAGCGCCCAGGATAAATTGATGCTGGAAGCCAACGTCTCCCGTTACCGGCTGGGCGGCTACTATATCGGCAAAACCTCGACGACCGCGCCGCTGTGGCAAAACGACGATTTCGGCAGGGACGGCGTGACCGGCAGTTTGCAGGGCAATTGGTCTCATCGCACCGACAGCGGCCACGATTGGCGCCTGAATATGGCGTTTACCCAAACCGAATGGCAATTGGCGATGAATCGGATGAGCCGCTCGCATTACGATTTGGACTTTCAACACACCCTGCCGGCCATCATCGACAACCACAAACTGATGTGGGGGGTGAACTATCAAAATATCTCCGATAGTTTCGATAACACGCTGACCCTGGGTTTCGAACCCGAGCAATTAACGCAGCACAATGTCGGGGTATTTTTACAGGATCAAATCGGCTTGACCGACGACCTGACCCTAACGCTGGGCAACCGGGTGGAGCATTTCACCTTCACCGGCTGGGAAACCGAGCCCAACGCCCGGCTGCTGTGGACACCCAACAAACAGCACAGCCTGTGGGCCGCGGTGTCGCGCGCCGTGGTCCTGCCGAATAGGGCGCAACACAGCATTCGTTTATTCAAACAAATCCCGGATACCAACCGATTTTTCGAAGCCAAAGCCAACCCGGACATGCTCACGGAAAACTTGCTGGCCTACGAATTGGGCTGGCGTTGGCAAGTTTCCACTAGTCTGGATATCGACAGCGCCTTGTTTTACAACATCTATGACCGGATGCAAGGCACTAAATTTACCAGTGTGACCTATAACAACCCAACGTACGGCAACATCAAGCAGGCCACTGTGGCCAATTACCGGCAAGTGGACAGTTACGGCCTGGAGTTGGCGCTCAATTACCGGGTAAACCACGATTGGCGGCTACAAGCCTCTTACAGCGCCAACCAATTCTCGGTCAATTACGATAAAAACCAGCCCTGGTTTCGCGATCCACTCACCGAAGAACATTTCAATCCGCAACACAATCTCTCACTGCGCTCTTTATACAACCTGACCAGCGAAATCGAACTGGATGCCTGGGCGCGCTATGTCGATGAAGTGTATATCGATAGACGCAGCATTCCGGCCTATATCTCCTTGGACTTACGCCTGGGCTGGCATCCGCACAAAAATCTGGAGTTATCGATAAGCGGGCAAAATCTGCTGGATGATCAACATCCTGAATTCAGCGACGTGCTGTACATACCGGTCGCCAGCCAGATTCAACGCGGCTATCTGGCGCAAATCTCCTGGCATTTTTAAGACAGGTTATTGCGCCGATGCGTCTGCACACCCTTTTGCTACTCAGTGTCTGCGTTTGGTTCGCCGGTTTCGCGCGCGCGGAGGAAAATAGCCAAAGCCGGGAGTTTCAATTAAAGACCGCCTATCTGTTTCATTTCGCCGAGCTGGCGCAGTGGCCCAGCGCTGCGCCGGTGACGATTTGTTTGCAAGGCCGCAGCCTGTTACGCGCCTACTTGCCGGTTTTAGAAGGCCAACAAATCAACGGTAATGCGGTTCATGTCAATCTGGCCGACGCCCCCGACATCACCCAATGTAGCATCTTGTTTCTAAGCGACTTGGCCGGCTTAACACCGGTATTAGCCGAGCAAGCCCGCCAGCATCATGTGTTGTTGGTCGGCGACGTGGAAAACTTTGCTAACCACGGGGGTATGGTGCAATTTACGTTGCGCGACAACAGGTTAAAACTGGTGGTAAATTTAGCCGCGGTGAAATCAGCCGATTTAAAGCTGAGTTCGAAATTACTGCGGATGGCCGAAATACTAGAATGACAGCGTCAACAAATCCTCGCATTTCCATCAGCCGCAAGCTGGGTAAAATCCTGCGAGTGATGGTCATGTTAAGCCTGATGGTGGCGACGGTATCGCTGTCGATTCGGGAATATTCGGCTTTGCAGCAGAACATTGGGCAAAAATTGACCTTGACCGCGAATATGATCGGCCAAAACAGCAGCTTTGCCTTGTTGTTCGACGATAATCAAACCGCCCAGGAAATATTGGATGCGTTGGCCCACGACCCGGACATCATCGCCGGGCAAATCCAAACTCCCAGCGGCGTCACGCTGGTCCGTTACGCAAAACCGGCAAGCAATTGGCACGGCTGGTGGCCGGCCTGGCTATCGAAAACCCGGCAGATCACGCAGCCGATTTTGCATAAAAATAAACAAATTGTCGGCCACATTACCCTGGTTGCCGACCTGAAACGCGCCTACCACTCCTTGCTGTTCAATACCCTGATTAACACCGGTATTATCTTGATCGCCTTGAGCGTGGTGGCCTTGTATGTGCAGCGCTTGCAACGTTCGTTTTTAGGCCCGCTGTTGAAATTGGCCAATACCGCGCGGCAAATCGAAAAAGACCACGATTACAGCCGGCGCTCGGATTATGCCGGTAACGACGAAATCAGCGATTTGGCCGAAGCCTTTAACAATATGCTGGCGCAAATCCAGGCGCACGAGACCGACTTGGAAAGCCAGGTGCGAAGCCGCACGCAGGAGCTTGAGCTCGCCAAACGGGAGGCGGAATCCGCCAATCAGGCCAAGGGCCAGTTCCTGGCCAATATGAGCCATGAAATCCGCACGCCGATGAACGCGATTGTCGGCTTGGTGGAACTGTGCCTGAATAGCGAACTGAGCTTTAAACAGCGCGAATATCTGAAACGGGTGGAGTCGTCCGCGCAGTCCTTGATGACACTGATCGGCGACATTCTGGATTTCTCCAAAATGGAAGCCGGCAAAATGCAGATGGAGACCATACCCTTTCTGCTGGAAGAGATGCTGGAGCATGTGTTTTCCACCATGCTGCAACTCAGCGCGAATAAGGGGATTCAACTGATCAGGCCGCCGGTCGGCGAGTATCACGCGGTAGTCGGCGATCCGCAAAGACTGCGGCAGGTGTTAATCAATCTCATCGGTAACGCCATCAAGTTTACCGAGCACGGCGAGATAACCGTCAGTTTCAACGAAATCAGCCGCGATGCGCACTCGGTGCGTCTGCAATTTGCCATCAGCGACACCGGCATCGGCATCACCGCCGAACAGCAAACCAAGTTGTTCCAAGCTTTTAGCCAAGGCGACAGCAGCGTAACCCGCAATTACGGCGGTACCGGCCTGGGCTTGATCATCTCCAAGCAGCTGATCGAACAAATGGGCGGGACGATAGAGGTCAGCAGCGAACCGGGTATCGGCTCCACCTTTACCTTTAATGTGCTGCTGGGCGCCACCGATTTGAATACCATCCGTAATTTCCAAATCCGCCGTCACCGTACCAGCATAGACATCGGTAAATTGGCGCGGCTGCAGGGGCGGCGGGTGTTGCTGGTGGAAGATAACGAAATCAACCGCATCGTCGCCATCGAGCTGTTGGAACAAGCGCAATTAGCGGTGGATATTGCCGAAAACGGCGAACTGGCCTTGGACAAGCTGCGGCATCACGACTACGACTGTGTGCTGATGGATGTACAAATGCCGGTGATGGACGGCTATCAAGCCACCCGGCTGTTACGGCAAATCCCGGCTTGCCGCGACCTACCCGTCATTGCGATGACCGCCAACGTGATGCAAGGCGATCATCAGCACTGTCTGGCCGCCGGCATGAACGACTTCATCGGCAAACCGATTCTACCGGCCACGCTTTACGAGACCTTATTGAAATGGATTAAACCGGTTACCGACCAGCCTTTGGACCTGGGATAACGATCAACGCCCTATTTACCCCAAGGCATCACCGGCACCGTCGATACACTGTTGGCCGGCGCACCCTCGATCACTTTGCGGCTGATCGCGAGATATACCAGGGTGTTGTGCTTGGCATCCCATAAACGGGTAATGTTGGTGGACTTGAAAAACAGCGAGGTGCTCTCCGAAAATACGGTTTCTTCCGTGCTCAGTTTGGCCGGCAATGTGATCGGCCCGGTTTGCCGGCAAGCCAGCGAAAATTCCGACGGATCTTCCGACAGACCCAAGCCGCCGGAAATCCCCCCCGATCTGGCCTGGCTGATATGGCAAATCACGTTAGGGATTTTCGGATCTTCAAACGCATCGACACAAACCTTGTGATTGGCACCGATTAGTTTCCAGGCCGTGGTCACGCAACCCACTTCATCGGCCCGCGCCGCGCCCGCCAGCATGAGCAACAAGCCGCAGCATAAGCGGCCGCTATGTTTTAAGGATATTTTCAGCATAAATTTCTCGCAGACAGTGAGTGGATCGAAAGGGTCAGACTCAGGGTAACAAGCGCCAGTCGCTAAAACAAGCCGCCTGACCAACATAGCGTTGCGCGCTATCGTGGACATTCCACACCACCGCGCGCTCGATCAAAAAGCGCTGGCCGGATTTGGCGATACGTATGCCGGAATAGTTGTCGATATAACCCCGGCTGGTCACTTGATTCAGCAAGCGCTCCCGTTCCTCGCGGTTGACCGGTTCTGCCGAGAGACGCGACGGCATGCCGATAAATTCCGGCCAAGATAGCTCGAATAAATCTTGTGCGGTGCGGTTGGCATAGTTGAATACCGGATCGGCTGCGGTGTCGTGAGATAGCAAGGCAAAATCGGCTTCATAGACTTGCCGGCCCAACGCCATGCTTGCGGACTGTTCCAACAGCGGCTTGCCCAGTAATTGCTGATAGCTTTGGAGCAGCAATTGAATATGGGTTTCGTAAAAATCGTTTTCTTGGCTGGGTACTGGCAAATCGAGCATGGCTATCCGTTACACACCGGGATGGTAAAGTTCTTTTTTATAAACTGCGCTGATTTGCCGGCCGTCCCACACGTAGCAATAATGCGCGCCTTGTTTGACCGGCGCCAGCAAACGCGGTTTAAACACCGCCACGCATTCGCCGCCCGCCGCCCGCACGCTGGAATAGACGATACCATCCGCGCCGTCCGCTCGTAACTGCCTAGCCCAGGCCTGCGCGGCAGCATAATTGCCGGTGTCGGCGTCGTAAATTTCCGGTAATTCGGCTTGCTGGCCGCGAATGTCATGCAGCTCGGCATTCAAATCCGAGGCATAGCTGCGCATGTCGATGTCAATCGGCGCTTGTTGGGTTGCAGCCAGAAACCGGCTGCGATGAAAACGGGTCTCGGCTATCGCCGTGTCGATGTCTCTGGCGGCGTAATACACGCCGTAACTGCCGTCGCAAAACCGGCTGCCTTCCGGATTGAGATGAGTGAAGGCAGCCATGATGGGCGTAGTCCCCGGCCCGGCAATCCGGTCCGCCGCCGCGACCAAGCTAATTTCGCCGGCTTCGTCGCGCAGCCTGTCGTTAGTCAGCGCTTCAATGGCGAACACCACGTCCAGATCGGCCGGATCGGCCACTCGGTCGAATAAACCCGTCGGCGGAAACCGGCTGGGCACCAAGCGCCAGCAAGGTCGCCAATCTATCCGACTGATTTTCGCTACCGCCATTAGGCCCAACCGCACTGCGCATCCAGATATTGGCGCACCACATACAAATCCGCCACCCGCCCGGACAGCATGCGTTGCAACGCGGATTGCCCGGAAAACAGCGCGGCCTGATTGGCTTGATGCAGCCAGCCGTCCGCCGCTTCCGGCTTGGGCAGTAAAATCTGCAAGGCTTTATAAATCCCAAAGATATAAGACAGCCTTTCCAGTTTATCGGCGTTAAGACTGGCGCTTTCCGGGTTTTTCTTCCATTTAAAATAAGTGCTGCGCGAATCCAGCCCCAGTAAAACCATGGCCTGCTCGACATTCAAACCCCAGGCATCGGCAATATTAAAAAAGGTCCGTAATGCCGCGCCAGCCACCAGCGCGCTGTCGGCCGGTAATTGCGCTTGAGCAGTTGACAACATAAGCCCTCCAAAACAACTTATCTAAACTTTACGTTAAAATAAGTCTATTTATGGACTTTGTCAAAGGGGGATTGGTTTTATTCTTGGGCTTCGCCCGTTTCGCGTAAAGCGCTTGCGGAAAATTTCAGGCGGTACGCCATGAGCCATCTTTAAGTCGGGATTTTACTTGATCCCAGGAATAGCCGGACTCCGGATTCCGCTCGAACTCAATCATGCGGCGTCCCAGTTTGGCTTTAAGCTCCGGTGATACTTCCACGGCTTCAGGTACTGCGGCGACGCTGTCCCAAATAAGCTCAACCAGCTGAATGCGTTCCTGCAACGGCAGTTCGAGAATATCTGTAATAGAGATATTGTTCATGGCGGACACTGTATCCATTTTTGGTAAAAATCAAAAGCGACCCTTATAAGCGGCCCGACGATTTAAGTTCTTGCACTACTAACTCATCAACTCGATTATTCGGTGTGGCCGGCGAACAGAACGTGAGTTGGGGTGACGACAGCCCGAGTAGCTCAGATTAGCGAAGCGTAACGGAGGAACGACAAAAAATATGCGTCCGATTGGATGGGCGTCACTTTTCAGGCCTTTCGATGAAAGCGTTCACCCAGTCGCTGTATTGTGAGTCCGGTGGCAAAAGTCCTGACTTTAGCGGCCCGGAAAAATCAGCCTCACTTACGTTTGGCAATTGTTTCGACGGCTTCTTGGTAAGGGTTGCTCTTACCTTGGCTCCATGTTTCATGAGGTCATTGCAAAGCTGATAGCTAAAGTATGATAGATCATCGGTATAGCTATATATGGCCTCAACAAGATCCGGGTACTCCTGGTTCAAATGACCACCCGGAAGAGGTAGACCGAAATAGTAGTGCGCGTAGTTGTTCTCAGGAATTTCGCCCGATGCAAATTTTTGGACAAGTTGATCACGCTTCGCTATTGCACCACTCAAACCGATTAGGGACTGCTCGATTACTGCAACGAGAGCCAATGGCCTGCCGACTGCGGAGAGTTCCTGGAACACTAAGTGCTTCAAAGTTTCAACCGGCAAAATTGGAGCCGGGTAAGTGCGCATATCCATTTGGAGATGGAACTCAACATCCGATGCAATTTGCTTGGCATTCCGTTTGTCCTTAAATGCCTCCAAATCTCCCCTCAGCTGTAGAAATGCATCATGCATTGGTCGAACATGCTGCTTCTTTAGTGCGAGTGCCGCATTGCAAATCGTATGGGCGACCATAATCGCGGCGTTTGTGTATCGAAGCTCCTTTAGACTTTCTTCTAGCTTCCGTGAACGCTCAACAATGCGCTGTGCACCAAGGGCACCACCAATAGCGCCGGTTAAACCACCGACAAATGCTATGACGATGTTTGAGTTCAAAAATTGCCAGCCAGCGGTTCCCGCGGAAGATAGGAATGAAGTGATCGAGTCTATGCACATAGCAGGATAAGTTATGGTTACGCCCAACGTTCGAATTAAAGGTCAACTCAGCAGGAACGCTTGAAAAGAGCACGACATCGTTTGTCTTATAATCCCAGCCATCTGCCGGATAACTCCTTATTACTGCGTTTTCCAGACTATCGCTTTCGCTGAAATAAACATTTTGGCTCGGTGTTGTTTGCAAAGATAACCCAAGACCCAAACTAATCAAAGAATATTCCAACGCTCAACCTCTGTCAGTCGGTTTGTCTAGCTGCCCAAGCGCCTCCAAACGATTTGGGTTAATCCTGTTCCGATCTCGATTTCCAGGCCGCTCGGGCTACCAGAATCGCCGCCGTTAGAAAACCGACCGTGGTCAGGGTAAAACTGATGCCGGCCTGAATCGGGAAGTGCGGTTCGACCGGTAAAGCGGAGGCCACCGGCTTGGCCGACAATCCCCTTAGTAAAAACGACAGCGGGTTGAAAAACGCCCCAAAGCAACAGGCACTCACCACCCAAACCGGCGGCGTGACCGCATACTGCCGAAACAGCAAAAAGAAAATGAACAGAAACTGGGCCATCATCAGGTAATCGATGTGAGCGCGGATAATGTCCGCCCTTTCGACCAAATGGCCGGCCAACGCGCCGTCAGGAAAAAACAGCGTAAAGCCCAATACCCAGGCAATGCTCAAGGCTATCGCCAGGCAAAATATGGCAAACGCCAGTAGGAATACGTTGGTCATCGGTTCGGGTGGAAATGTTTGCTTGCTCATGATTATCCTCAAAGTAATGGGGAGCTTAGCCCCGCTGATTGAATGCCGGTTAAGGCAAACGCCCCAAGCCCGTTGCCAACAACCTGTGCATTGACTAGACTGCCTGGCAAACTGCCGGCGAGCCGGACGCGACAGGGAGCTTAAACGATGACTAATACACCAGGCTTGTATGAACGTGCTACCGCCGTCCCTTTCGATGCGTTGTGGGACATCAGCGGCGGCCGCACGTTTTTTTGCGGCCCGTTGTATTACAACGCCAACCACCAACACGGTGCACCGGTGTTTCTAGCCGGTCTGTATGGGAAATTTCGTTTGAAAATAGCGGGTAGCGATTGGCTGTCTTGCCGCACGGCGGTGATTCCTGCAGGCGTGTGGCACGAATTGGATGTGGGCGGCGACCCGTTGGCGGTGTTTTACATTGAACCGACCATCGCCGGCACCGAGGCGCTGTTACCTTTAATCCGCGATACCCGCTCGGTGAACGGTGCCTTGGTCGGTAATGGCGGAGAAATCGCCTTCATGCGCGATCTCTACGAAGATCGCTACAGCCCGAATTGGACCGCGCAGCCCCTGGCCGATCTGCTGGATTTTTCGAAACGCCGGTCGCAAGCCAACAGATTAGATCCACGCATCAGCCAAATCATCGAATTTTTATTCGCGCAGGGCGACGACCTGACGTCGGTGCTGACGCTGGCGGCGAATGTTGGACTATCCGCGTCCCGGCTACAGCATCTGTTCAGCCAGCAGATCGGCGTACCGTTTCGCCGTTATCGCAGCTGGAACCGCATGCGGCAGGCGATACAAGAAGTCATCAAGGGCCACAACTTCACGACCGCCGCCCATGCCAGCGGGTTTTCCGATTCCGCCCATTTCAGCCACGAATTTCGTAAGACCTTCGGCGCCGCGCCCACTGTGGGCTTGCATAACCTGGCGCGGCTGCAACGCTAACTCAAGCAAACTCTCGCACCAAATCAGCCAAAATCCGCAAGCCTGATTCGGCATCCTGGCTACTGGCATGGCTGAAATTCAGACGCAGTTGGCCACAAGCATCCACCGCCGTTGGCAGGAAGGGTTCGCCGGGCATAAACGCCACGCCGGCTTCGATAGCCTTAGGCAACAGCTGGCGGGTATCGATGCGGCGATTCAGCGTCAGCCAGAAAAACAGGCCTCCGGGCGGGGTTTGCCAAACTGCCAAATCCGCAAAATGCCGGCGCAGTGCGGCTTCAAAAGCGTCGCGGCGCTGGCGGTAATGGCCGGCCAAATCCGCCAATTGCCGGCTGCGGTCGGGATTGTTCAGTTGTTGTAGTACCAGCCATTGGCTAAGGCGATTGCTGTGCAAATCGGCCGCCTGCTTCAAGCGGGTCAAAAAAGGCATCAGTTCCGGCGACGCGACCAGGTAACCCAAGCGCAAGCCCGGCGCCAGGCTTTTCGAAAACGAGCCTTGATAAATCCATGGCGCTTGTTGCAACCTGGCGCATACCGGCGTGCGTTCGCAAGCGTCGTACACCAAATCGCGGTAGGGATCATCCTCGAACAGCGGAATATTGCCGGCATCGCAAGCGGCGGCCAGAGCGGCCCGTTCCCCGGCATCCAGGCAGCGACCGCTGGGATTCTGGAACGTGGGGATCGCATAGGCAAACGCCGGTTGTTCCCGCCGCAACGTATCCAGGTCGGGCGCCCCGGCATCGTAAGCCAGGAAGCGGGCCCCGAAAAAGCGGAACACCTGCAAGGCCGCCAGATAAGTCGGCGCTTCCACGGCCACCGGCGTGCCGGGATCGATGAACAATTTGGCAACCAGATCGATGCCTTGCTGCGAGCCGGACAGGATCAACACCTGTTCGGCCGTGCACTTAACACCCATGCCTTGCATGTCTGCCGCGATCCGCTCGCGCAACTCCGCTTCGCCTTCGCTGGCGCCGTATTGCAACATGTGCTGCGGCATGGCATCTAGCGTGAATTGCGGGAAGCTGTCCAACGACGGTAATCCGCCGGCAAAGGAAATCATGCCGGGGCGGTCGACGACGGCCAGAATTTCGCGGATCGGCGAGGTATGCAGGTCTTGGGTACGTGCGGAAAAACGGATAGGGCATTGCGGCGATAATGAGTTCATGGCGGGCATTGATAAATGTCAATAAAGTTGACCTATAGCCATGCTAACGGCTGCCTGCCTATAATGTCAATATGGTTGACCAAATAGCAGCTATCGATAATTCCCCGCTTGATGAAATGCCGACGCCGGACAGGCGCGAAGCCGCGTTACGCTTGGCTATCGAACAGTTTTACTTCGGCTATCGTGCCTTTACCGTACAGCCGGACCGCATCCTGGCCGAGCGCGGACTGGGGCGGGTGCATCACCGGATCTTGTATTTCGTCGGCCGCAACCCGCGGATTTCCGTGAACGCGCTGCTGGGCATGCTCAGCGTCAGTAAACAAGCTTTGAACGCGCCTTTGCGGCAGTTAATGGACATGCAGCTGGTCATGATAGACACGGCCGTGCACGACAAACGGGTGCGCGAACTCAGCTTAACGCCGGACGGCGCGAAATTGGAAGCGCAATTGACCGGCACCCAAATGCAACAGCTGCAAACGGTGTTCACACAAGTCGGCGCCAACGCTGAAGCCGGCTGGCATGAAGTGATGCGCAGCTTGAGTGCACAAGGCTGAAAGCCGACGGAGGCGAAACGACAGTGCGCGAAAAAATCGACGCCATCTACCAAAGCGAATCCCGCCATGTGCTGGCCACCTTGATTCGGCTGCTCGGCGATTTCGATGTGGCCGAGGAAGCGTTGCACGATGCCTTTCGCGCCGCGCTCGAACAATGGCCGCGCGACGGCTTACCGGCCAATCCGCGCGCCTGGTTGGTGTCGGCCGGTCGCTTCAAGGCCATAGACGGCCTGCGCCGGCAAGCCCGCTTCGACGTGCTGGAAGATGCCGATACCTTGGCTGATCCAGCCAGCGAACCCAGCGACACGGATGACGAAGGCCTGGAAGACGACCGCCTGCGGCTGATCTTTACCTGTTGCCATCCAGCGCTGTCCCCAGATGCCCAAGTCGCATTGACGCTACGCGAAGTTTGCGGCCTGGCGACCGAGGAAATCGCCCGCGCCTTCCTGACGCCGACACCGACGCTGGCCCAACGCATCGTCCGCGCCAAAACCAAGATCCGTGATGCCAAGATTCCCTATCAAGTGCCGGCGCCGGCCGAGCTACCACAACGCTTGGATTCCGTGTTACGGGTAATTTATCTGGTGTTCAACGAAGGTTACTCCGCTTCGTCCGGCAACTCACTTACCCGCCATGATTTGTCGGAAGAAGCGATACGGCTGGGACGTTTGTTGGTGGAGTTGCTGCCAGAACCGGAAGCGCAAGGCTTATTAGCGCTGATGCTGCTGCACGAATCGCGCCGCGCCGCCAGAGCCGGCGCCGACGGCGAACTGATTTTGTTGGACGACCAAGACCGCAGCTTGTGGGACAGGAAACGCATAGAGGAAGGCTCGGCGCTGGTAAAGAAAGCCTTAGGATCGCGGCGCTTTGGCCCTTATACCGTGCAAGCCGCTATCGCTGCGCTGCACGCTAACGCCAGCCATGCCGCCGCCACGGACTGGCCGCAAATCGTCGCACTCTACGACGTCTTGTTGCGCATCGCTGCTTCGCCGGTGATCGAATTAAACCGGGCCGTCGCGGTAGCGATGCGGGATGGACCGGCAGCCGGGCTGGCTTTGATCGATGCGATTTTACAGAACGGCGACCTTAGCGATTATCACCTTGCGCACGCGGCCCGAGCAGATTTGTACCGACTCTTGGGCAGAACCGACGAAGCGATCACAGCGTACCAGCAAGCTCTGGCTTTAACACGCCAGGAGCCGGAACGGCGCTTTTTGGCGCGCAGATTGCAGGAAATCCGTGTCGAGTAACAGAATTAGTGAAAAATGGGCAATTGATTTTAAAGCGGTATCTCATGGTTTTAGCGCATACTCATATCCTCTTTTTGACACCGATAGTGACAATTTTCGCGCCATTCATTCTGATAGAGCAAGTTCAGGCAAAATCTGCTGTATTAGCTCAGACCTGATCTGACAGTTACCGTTTTTGCGGGGTGTCTGTCAGATTAGATTTGGTTCAGATTTTTTTGAGCCCAAATCTGTTTTCCATCCAGCAAGGTATCCATCGGCGTTCTGCCGTTGCACATTCTGCCCTGATGAGTTCGGTCATTGTTGTAATAAACCAGCCATTCGTCCAGATCTTTTTGGAGTTCATCCAGGTCGCTATAGAGCTTTTTGCGGAACGTGACCTGATAGAACTCCTGCAAGATGGTCTTGTGGAAGCGTTCGCAAATCCCATTGGTTTGCGGCGACATGGCCTTGGTTTTGGTATGGTCGATGTCGTTGATCGCCAGGTATAGCTGATAATCATGCTGTTCGACCTTGCCACAATATTCTGTGCCGCGATCCGTCAGAATGCGTAGAACGGGTAATGCGTTGGCTTCATAGAACGGCAATACTTTGTCATTCAGGATGTCCGCGGCAGTAATCGGCGTTTTGGTGGTGTACAGTTTGCAGTGAGCGACTTTGCTGTAGGTGTCCACGTAAGTCTGCTGGTAAATCCGCCCAACCCCTTTGAGGTTGCCAACGTAAAAGGTATCCTGCGAACCCAGGTAACCGGGATGGGCTGTTTCGATTTCGCCGCAGGCTTGATCATCCTGCTGCTTTTTCTCCAACGCCGCAATCTGCGCATCGCTCAGCATTAACCCTTCGGCGGCTACCTTGGCTTCCAGTGCTTTAAGCCTCTTTTTAAAGTTCTCCAGGTCATGCCGTAACCAGATGGAGCGAACGCCGCTGCCGGATACGAATACCCCTTGTTTACGCAGTTCATTACTGGTTCGATGCTGTCCATGCGCTGGCCACTCAACCGCATAGGCTTTCACTGCCAGCTCAATGCTTTCATCGACGCGATTCTTCAGATTCGGAGACCGGCGGTTTTTGTCGATTAAGGCATCGATACCACCTTCAGCTACCAGCTCTTGATAACGATAAAACGTATCGCGCGAGACACCCATCACCTTGCAGGCTCTGGAGACGTTATTCAGTTCTTGGGCTAAATTTAACAGCCCCGCTTTGTGTTTAATGATCGGATTGTTTGTATGGATCATGAGAGTTACCTTTTGTGTTTTGTGTAAGGATTCGACACCCCTATCAAAACCGGTAACTCTCATCTTTTCAAGTCGATGTGTCAGATCAAGTCGTGACTAATACAGTTAATGATCTTTACCGTATCGGCCTGGGCGGGAATCTCTCCTTCGCCTTCGAACATACGCCGGACGGCACGTTCGATGCGATCCTCATAAAAAACCTCATCCGGCACATGTTCACGCCGATTTCTCGCATGTGGGTCAGGTTGCAAAATCGGGCGAAAATAAATCGGTCTAGTTAACGGAGCTTCGTTGGCATCCAACTCACCGTGTATGACCAACGAAGCCATCGCAGTGCCATGTTTTCTGTCGCCAGGCTGATATTCGTTTTCCAGTTCGTCAGCATCGTCCAAAAGTAACCGGTCTTTTAACCATGTATGTTGGCTGAACGGTACGCCGTCTAAAATTGCAACTATCGGATCGCCGCTGACGGGATATTCCGGCGCAGTTTCTATTGGCGCCGTCTCATCGGGGGAACTGGCAAGCGATTGCCCGGTTGGGCGAAAAAACATTATCGACGGCAGCTTCAGTAAATGGATGTCCAACTCGTTGCGATCAATCTTTTCGACTATCGCTTGAATGCTATTTCTGGATAGTTGGGTTTTTACCGCATGAAAGCCGATTTCCGAGTACTCAAGAAATGGACTGATTAACTGGCCGGACAATTGTTCCAGTAAGGTTTTAAAAACTGCTTCGTTTTGTTTTCTGGTTTTTCTGTCCTTACGGTAAAAAAACTCTACTTGGAAATTGATGAGTTGGTGCGCGGTATCCTCGTATTCCAAGTCCTCGCGCCAATTATCGAGAACACCGGTTTCTATTAATTGCTCTTGTATTCCCCAGCGTCGAATAACTTTGATCTGGGAAAACACATCTCTCCACTTGGCTTTGCCCGGAGGTAAGTCGTTGGTTTTTTGCCATAATTTCCATAGAGTTAGCAACTCATCCAAACCTTGCTGATTGGTCATGGCAAGATATAAACGGCCTTCAACTTGCTTATCTGTTTTCTGTTGCTTACTATCCTTGTTGAAAAAATACTCATCTGGCTCAAATTCTTCATCCCATTCGGCTAGCCATTCCAACCCTGGCGTATTGGCGATAGCGCGTTGAAAATCTTCTATCCGACCAGCCGTTTCAACTACCAACACCATTTCCGGCTCCAAACCTGCGATTGAAGCGGACAACATCGCCTGATCGGCTCGAAATTGTTTTTCCAGGTTTTCAAACTGCGGTGTTAACCGTGAAATTTGTACTTGCTTTGGCGGGACATTCGATGTCGAGAATCCCGGCCTTCCCTTTGGAGGATCAACAATTTTTGCTTGGGGAAAAATCAATAAAGGTAATTCAGCCATTACTCCGTTCCTTGTGGTTTAGGCTTATATCGGCTTTGCCATTGATGTAACACAGAAGTAGTAGGGGCTGTTGCCGTTTTACATGGGTAACCAAATAAAAGCGCAGGCCAAAGCGACAACGCCTTCAAAATTGCGTTTCAATTTGTCATATCGCGTCGCGATGGCTCTGAAATGTTTCAATCGCGCAAAGACATTTTCAACGAGGTGGCGATATTGGTAGAGGCACCAATCCATTCCGTCATTCCCGACGATTGAATTTTGTTTTCTAGGAATGATAGGGACACTCCCTTTCTCTCGAATTTGAATCCGTAGAGGTTCACTGTCATAGCCTTTGTCAGCGACCGTGTAGTCAGCCAAAGGCAGTTTAGCCACTAATTCCGGCGCTTCTTTGCAGTCATGGACTTCACCACCGGTGATCGAGAAATGAATAGGCAGCCCACAGGCATCAACGGCCATATGGATTTTCGTGGTGTGACCCGCAACGGATTTCCCAATCGCGGCATCCTGTTCATGAGCCGCACCACTACTATGCTGATGCGCTTTCACGATACTGCCGTCAATAAAGGTCCATTCCAAATCCGGTGCCACAACCAGGCCTCGAAAGATGCCCATCAGTTTTTCTTGCAGTGACCACGCATTAAACCGTTTGTAGACTGCATTCCACTTACCAAACGTGGCAGGCAGGTCTCGCCAGGGGCAGCCGACTCGCATGCGATAAAAAATCCCTTCTACCGTTTGCCTGAGCGAAGGCTTGTCATAAATCCCCAGGCTTAACAGGATGGCTTTGAATTTATTCCAGTATGCATCCGTAAACATTTGTCGCGGCATAGCTCACTTGTCTTCTGATTGAAAAATCAATCAATGAGGCAGAGCCGTTCGATTTCAAGGCTATCGTTTCAAAATGGCAACAGCCCCTAATACTTTTGGCGTTATCGGTTTGTTTACTCAATATTGCTCGCCTGACAATAGTCAGACAGACTTCTTCAATTTCGGAAAAGTTTGTTCCCAGCATTTTTTTAGCCATCGTTTCGGCGGCTAAGCCGAATTTGACCGATGTCTTTTGTTCCATCGCGGCAATGAATAAAGCGATTTTATCCCGTGAAGGAAGGGGCAGTTCAACTCTCACCTGAAAACGCCGCCACACAGCTTTGTCCAGCAGTTCAGGATGATTACTGGCTGCGATGACCACTACATAATCCGGCAAATCGTCCAATTGCAGTAGCAAAGAACTTACAACACGTTTGATTTCGCCGGTTTCATGGGTATCGCCGCGCTCTTTACCTATCGTTTCAAATTCATCCAAAAACAAAACGCAACGCTGAGTTTTTACGTAATCGATGATTTGTTTCAACCGGCTGGCGGTCTCACCCAGGTAGCTACCAATTAAACTATCGTAGCGGATGGAAACCAGGGGATACATCAATTCGGTTGCTATCGCTTCCGCCAAGCTGGTTTTACCGTTACCGGGTGGGCCAACCAATAAAATTCTATTTCTAGCTGACAAACTATAGGCGTGTAACAATTCTGAACGGTGCTGTTCTTCGATTAGATCATTAATTTGTTCCAGAGCTAGCTCTGGAACAAAGACTGTCGATAGCAAACGCTTAGGCGTTATTTCATAAACCAAGTCATTTTGTTTTTGCGCCGTAACAGAACGATGAGGAACTATTTCGGTACCGAACGAATTTTGTAGGCGATCAGCCAGAATTCGATGCCCTTTGTCACGCTCGTCAGCAATTAAGGATTCCGCGGCTTTGCGAAAAGCCACCTGATCTCCTCGACTGCCGGAGCGAATCAGGCTCACTAAAACATCCGCTCTAGCCATAAATAATTTTCCAAAAATACATTAGGGGCTGTTGCCATTTTGAAACGATAGCCTTGAAATCGAACGGCTCTGCCTCATTGATTGATTTTTCAATCAGAAGACAAGTGAGCTATGCCGCGACAAATGTTTACGGATGCATACTGGAATAAATTCAAAGCCATCCTGTTAAGCCTGGGGATTTATGACAAGCCTTCGCTCAGGCAAACGGTAGAAGGGATTTTTTATCGCATGCGAGTCGGCTGCCCCTGGCGAGACCTGCCTGCCACGTTTGGTAAGTGGAATGCAGTCTACAAACGGTTTAATGCGTGGTCACTGCAAGAAAAACTGATGGGCATCTTTCGAGGCCTGGTTGTGGCACCGGATTTGGAATGGACCTTTATTGACGGCAGTATCGTGAAAGCGCATCAGCATAGTAGTGGTGCGGCTCATGAACAGGATGCCGCGATTGGGAAATCCGTTGCGGGTCACACCACGAAAATCCATATGGCCGTTGATGCCTGTGGGCTGCCTATTCATTTCTCGATCACCGGTGGTGAAGTCCATGACTGCAAAGAAGCGCCGGAATTAGTGGCTAAACTGCCTTTGGCTGACTACACGGTCGCTGACAAAGGCTATGACAGTGAACCTCTACGGATTCAAATTCGAGAGAAAGGGAGTGTCCCTATCATTCCTAGAAAACAAAATTCAATCGTCGGGAATGACGGAATGGATTGGTGCCTCTACCAATATCGCCACCTCGTTGAAAATGTCTTTGCGCGATTGAAACATTTCAGAGCCATCGCGACGCGATATGACAAATTGAAACGCAATTTTGAAGGCGTTGTCGCTTTGGCCTGCGCTTTTATTTGGTTACCCATGTAAAACGGCAACAGCCCCTAATTTTTCGTTTTACCAAAAATAGTACCGAACTTTTATTAGCATACTAGCCAACCGAGTTGGCTGATGTTTAATCAGCATTCCTATAATTTGAGTCGTTCACAGTTGAATGAATTTCATCAACGGCTGACAAGCGCTTACTAGTCAAAAACTCCTAACAGTTTATCCGCCTAACAATCGCCGCGCCAGCGGCGCCTACATGTTCAGCCGTCCATTGGCGACCCGCTAAACATACACTCTATCGCCAACGACGCCATAAACGTCGTGATAGGGTTTGAAGAAGACTTGGCGGTGTTCTTGTATGCCAACAGCGACGAGGTCAGGTCTTGGACCTGTCCACTGATGTTGTCTTGAAAGGCAGATAACATTCTACTTACGCCAATAAAGCTTACTGTGTAGGGCCTGATCAGGGGGGCGGCAGCAGTGATTTGAGGCGCCTGAAAATAGTCGTTCCGCAACCTCGGCTTTCAGAAAAACACAGTATCCAAATGCCTTGTAGGTTTCATGCCATCACATGTGATTTTCCGATTTATAAGCCTTTCAGCCCTACCACTGGACCATAACCAATTTAAAATGGTGACTGGTGACACAGCTAGCTGCTTGTTATACCTCGACTACGGCGTAACGTACCAGATGTAACAAAATCGGGGATATTACTCTTTGCCAACGAATCTTTACGGTCTCCCAAGTAGAGCGTAACTGGCTCGCTGATAATGTCAGCATATTTGCAAACATGTCTCCCATTCAGGTTCTATTGACAGAAACCAATCGGTTTTTACATTATTTGTGGCACCCGGCAATCGGCGAATAGTTATCCGGCTTACCCAGCTAAATACTGCATTTCTTTGGCCCCGCTAAGATAATCACGATGAAATTCCGCCAGGCCAGGTTCCGATGCGATTTTTTCTACATAACCTTTCAAAACCGCTAGTTGCTGCTGGGCATTGAGGTGGCGAATCGCGGTCAAGAATGACGAAAGGCTAGTCACCACTTGCCCCCTTTGGGCTTAAGCGACACTTTGACCAGACTATCGACCAGCTGTGGCGTGTACTTCAACATATAGTCCACATAGCGGCGAATCTGCGGGATCTGTTCCTCCAAGGCCTGCCTTTCTGCATCAAAATCCTCGCGAGACAGGATTTTCTTGTCGGCAAATACCGGCGCCGCCAATTCTTTCCGGTTGGCTAGTTTTATCGTGGCGCCCCGCTGGTGACATATAGCCATTCGCCATTTCCGTGGCGTTGCGGATTTCCAGGCTGCGCCACTCGCATTCTTCCACCATCCGCTCGGCTTCCGCCCGATTAAAATCCTCTTTGATTTCCGGCGCATGGGTACGCTCGACATGATCCAGCTTGCGTTGCACGAAAGCCGTGTAACGCGAACGCATCAAGGCTTCGGTGGTGGGCGCCGGCGCACCGTCGATAATCGGGCCGCAGCATTCGGCATAATCTAGTTTGGAGCCGCAAGGGCAAAGCGTCATAGTTCATCTCCGGTTAGGTTGCGAAAAATTGAGGTCGATCTTTCCATGGTAAGCGACAGCCGGCTTCGGCTCAGGGCAAGCACTGGAAATTGTCGCCATGCATCGACACCACTTTCGATAGCCTGTTTCAACGATAAAAACGTTCCAATTGTCGAATATGCCCAGCGCCGAACGACTACTCAGTGCGAACATTATTTTTAACCCAGGAGTTGACCATGAAATACCTATGCCTGATTTGCGCCGAAACCGTGATGGAACAGATGACCGATGAGGATTCAGCCAAACACTTTGACGAATACGCCGAATTTACCCAAGCTATCCGCAACAGCGGCCATTACCTGAGCTGCAATCGGCTGCTGCCGGCCAATGCGGCCATCACGCTGCGGGTGCGCGGCGGTAAAGTCAGCATCACCGACGGCCCGTTCGCGGAAACCAAGGAACAACTCGGCGGCTATTATCTGATCGAGGCTAGCGATTTAAACGAGGCGATCCAGGTGGCCGCGCGGATTCCAGGGGCAAAACACGGTTGCGTGGAAGTGCGGCCAATAGCGGAAGACCGGCAAACGCTGCAAGCGTTGGGTTTTTTGGAACCGGACAATTTGCGTTAGCCGGCAAGTTTGCCAACTAGTGGAAAAAAATTTCTGCGGCTTGTCGATTTTGGCATTCGCGGTTCGACAACAGATGTAAGCAATCTTTTTCTCAATCAACACTCGATACCAGGAGCACAGCCATGAACAACATCAAACCGATCCCCGACGGTCACCACACCTTAACTCCTTACCTAGTGGTGCGCGGCGCGGCGGCGGCATTGGAATTTTATGCAAAAGCCTTTGCCGCCACAGAGCTAATGCGCCTCAACGCGCCCGGCGGACTTATCGCCCACGCCGAATTTAAAATCGGCGATTCGCACTTCATGCTGGCCGACGAGAATCCGAATTGCAGCGATATTTCGCCGCAGGCACTGGGCGGTACGCCGGTGAAACTGCACCTTTATGTCACTGATAGCGATGCGATGTTCGCCGCTGCCATACAAGCCGGTGCGGCGGAAATCATGCCGCCCACCAACCAGTTCTGGGGCGACCGAATGGGCGCAGTGACCGACCCATTCGGCCATAAATGGCTGATCGCCACGCATATCGAAGATGTCGACCCCAACGAGTTCCAGGGCAGAATGGAGGCTTTCTTCGCGGCCCAGGCGACCGATTAACCTTAACGCGGCCGATTTCGGCATCCTTGTACCTTCAAAGAGAGCAATATGAACACGCAAATATTCGTCAATCTGGCGGTAAAAAACCTCGATCAATCCGTGGCGTTTTTTACCGCGCTGGGCTACACCTTCAACCCGCAATTTACCGATGAGACCGCGACCTGCATGATCGTCAGCGAGAACATCTTCGTCATGCTGTTGACGGAAGACAAGTTCCGCACCTTCACACCTAACGCCATTTGCGACGCCACGAAAAGCACGGAGGTGTTGATTTGCTTGTCCTGCCAAAGCCGCGAGGCGGTGGACGACATGGTAAGCAAGGCGGTCGCCGGCGGCGGCAGCACTTATAACCAGCCGCAAGACCACGGCTTTATGTATGCGCACGGTTTTCAGGATTTGGATGGCCATATCTGGGAACTGGTCTACATGGCACCGGGTGCGATTTCCCCAGGCTAACGGAGAACGCGATGAAATATATGCTACTGATTTATCTCGAAGAACACAGCCTGGACGAAGCCGACCGGCAAGCTTGTTATGCCGAATCCACCCAACTCGCGCACAAGCTCAAAGTCAACGGCCAATATCTGGCCGCCAGCCCGCTACAGCCCACAACCATGGCGACCAGCGTGCGGGTGCGCGACGGCAAACGCTTCATCACCGACGGCCCGTTTGCGGAAACCCGCGAACAACTGGGCGGCTACTATCTGGTCGACGTCCCGAATCTGGACGCGGCTCTCGCTATCGCCGAGCAGATTCCGATGGCGCGCAAGGGTACCGTCGAAGTGCGGCCGCTGATCGAGATTCCGGGTTTACCCGGCGATTGAACTTACCATGCCTTAGGAGAAAACCATGATCAAAACCATCCTTATCGTTCTCGTCGTCATAGTCGTGGCACTGCTGATCTATGCGGCAAGCAAACCCGATACCTTCCGCGTGCAACGCTCGATCACCATCAAAGCGGCCCCGGATAAGATTTTTCCGTTGATCAACGATTTACACAATATGCAAATCTGGTCGGCTTGGGAGAAAGTAGATCCGGGCATGAAGCGCTCATACAGCGGCGCAGCCAGCGGTCCCGGCGCGGTCTATGAATGGGACGGCAACAAGGAGATAGGCCAGGGTCGCATGGAGATTCTGGAAACCAATCCGCCCGTAAAGCTGATGCTGCGGCTGACTTTTATTAAACCATTTCCAGCCGAGAACAGCGTGGAATTTACGCTACAAACCGAAGGCGGTGTTACTCATGTCACGCAGGCCATATACGGCCCCAGCCCCTTCCTGTCTAAAGTAATGAGCCTGGTGTTCAGCATGGACAAAATGATAGGCGGCAAATTCGAGGAAGGTTTAGCCGAGCTAAAGACCATCGCCGAAAAGTCATCATCTATTTCAATTTCAGAGGACAAGCCATGAAGCCAACAGAACAAACAGCTGAATCGCGTGAATTAATGCTGACGCGCCTGATCGATGCGCCACCCGAGAAACTCTATAAAGCCTGGACCGAACCGGCGCTGCTCAAGCAGTGGTTTTGTCCGAAGCCCTGGACCGTGGCCGCAGCCGAACTCGATGTCAGAGCCGGCGGCACCAGCAACATCGTGATGCGTGGCCCGGACGGCGAGGAGTTTCCAAACCAAGGAATCTATCTTGAAGTCGTGCCAAACGAGCGTTTGGTGTTCACCGACGCCTACACCAGCGCCTGGGAACCCTCCGCCAAACCCTTCATGACCGGCATCATCACGTTTACACCTGAAGCCGGCAAAACCCGCTACACCGCGCGCGTGTTGCATTGGAGCGCGGCAGACCGGAAAACCCACGAAGAAATGGGCTTTCACGAAGGCTGGGGCAAGGCCACCGACCAACTAGCCGAGCTGGTAGCTAGCTTGTAAGTCGGGAAACCAGCCATCACTTTTATAACTTACCGAGTAAACACCATGCCCAAAATCACCCCATTTTTATGGTTCGACGACCAAGCCGAAGAGGCGATGAATTTTTACGTATCCATTTTTAAACATTCGAAAGTCTTAAGCGTTAATTGTTACGGCGACGCCGGACCAGGACCGAAGGGCAGCGTGATGACTGCCAATTTCGAGCTGGACGGACAAGTATTTACCGCGCTCAACGGCGGCCCGACGTACCCGATGCAACCGTTTTCCCCAGCAATTTCGTTTGTCGTACACTGCGAAACTCAAGCAGAAGTGGACCACTATTGGGAAAAACTATCCGCGGGCGGCAAGCAGAATCAATGCGCCTGGCTGGAAGACAAATTCGGCATAACCTGGCAGATCGTGCCGAATGTGCTGCTTGAATTGATCAGCGATCCCGACCCGGTAAAAGCCGGACGGGTGATGCAGGCCATGCTGAAAATGACCAAAATAGACATAGACACCTTAAAACTAGCCTACGCACAATCCTGATGAAACCGCTATTCGCCACTCTACTGTTACTACTTGCCGGCCGGGTTAACGCCATCGAATGGGTGGATAGTCCTGCGCTCGCCACACTGTTCAGCGAAGCCGGCGTGCATGGCACTTTCGTAGCCTACGATGTCGATGCGGATAGGCTAATCGGCCACGACCAAATTCGCGCGGAAACCCGCTTCATCCCGGCCTCAACGTTCAAGATTGCCAATAGTTTGATCGGCTTGTCGGTAGGCGCGGTCAGTAGCGTAGACGAACCGTTGCCATACGGCGGCCAAGCACAAATGATCAAAGACTGGGAACGGGATATGGGCTTGCGCGAGGCGATCAAACTATCCAACGTACCGATTTATCAAGCACTGGCCCGGCGCATCGGCCACGAGCGGATGCGCGAGGGAGTTGCCAACCTGGGCTACGGTAACGCCGACATAGGAGACAAAGTCGATCGGTTTTGGCTGGATGGTCCGCTGCAAATCAGCGCGGTGGAACAGACGGCATTTTTGGCCCGCTTGGCGCGGGATCAATTACCGCTCTCTGCCGATGTTCAGAGCAAAGTCCGGGAAATCGCCATGCTCGAGCAAAGCGGCGAACGGGTTTTATACGGCAAGACCGGCTGGTTAAACGCGCCCAACCCCGGTATCGGCTGGTGGGTGGGCTGGATCATGCACGGAAATCGTCTGTACAGCTTTGCATTGAACATCGACATCACTCAAGACGCCGACGCACCCAAGCGGGTAGAGTTGGGCAAGGCCTGTCTCAAGGCCTTGGGAATATTGTAACCGTAAGGCCTTATTTGGCTCGCAACGCCAATGCGGTTTTCGCCAGACGTTCCCCCAGCACCCAGCACAGGCGTTTTTCATGCTCGGTGAGTTCGGTGTCGTTGTCGGCGACATGGCTGGGCCCGTAAGGTGTGCCGCCGCTGACCGTCTCGCGCAAGGCGATCTCGTTACACGGCAGGCTCATCAGGAACATGCCGTGATGCATCAAGGGCAGCATCATCGATAACAGCGTGGTTTCCTGACCGCCGTGCATGCTGCCGGTAGAGGTGAACACGCCGGCGGGCTTACCGGACAAAGCGCCGGAAAACCATAATGCCGTCGTCCCATCCAGAAAATGCTTTAACGAGGCGGCCATATTGCCGAAATGCGTAGGGCTACCCAGCGCCAAGCCGTCGCAGGTTTCCAGGTCTTGCAAAGTAGCATACGGCGCGCCGGCATCAGGAATGCTGTCGGCGATTTTCTCGCACACCGCGGATACTTCCGGCACCGTGCGCAACACCGCTGCCGCTCCGGTTACCGATTCCACGCCCCGGCCGATCTGCTGCGCCATGCGCGCGGTACTGCCGTCGCGGCTGTAATAAAGAATCAAGATTTTCGCCATCAAAGTATCGCCAACACGTTTTCCGGCGGCCGACCGATGGCGGCTTTGCCGTCTTTTAGCACGATGGGCCGTTCGATCAATTTGGGGATTCTAATCATCGCTTCGATCAAATCCGCATCACTCAAGGACTTGTCGTCCAAACCGTTTTCTTTATATTCCGGCTCTTTGGTGCGCATCAAGTCGCGCGGCTTTATATTTAACTTGGTCAGAATGTCCTGCAGTTCAGCGGCGGTGGGCGGCGATTTAAGATATTCGACAATGTCCGGCGTGACGCCTTGCGCTTCCAATAGTTTCAAGGTATCGCGGGATTTGCCGCAACGCGGGTTATGGTAGATTTTGACGCTCATGGTTTGCACCTTAATCATGACGGGTTGCGGCTATAATAGCACCCTTCGAATCACGGATAAGCTCCCAAAGCCATGCAATTACCCAACTATTCAACCGCCCGCGTGCTGGTGGTCGGCGACCTGATGCTGGATCGTTACTGGCACGGCGCCACTTCACGGATTTCCCCGGAAGCGCCGGTGCCGGTGGTACACGTCAAACAAGACGAACAACGGGCGGGCGGCGCCGGTAACGTGGCTTTGAATATCGCCGCACTGGGTGCAAAAGTATCGCTGCTGGGTTTTACCGGCGAAGACGAAGCGGCGACGGCGTTGAAAGCTTTGCTGCAACAGGCCAAGGTTTTATGCCTGTTTCAAGCGGTGCCGGGTTATCCGACGATTACTAAATTGCGGGTGATGAGCCGGCACCAGCAGTTGATCCGGCTGGATTTTGAAGACGGTTTTAACAATGTCGATAGCGATGCGTTACTGCATCTATACCATGCCGAATTGATGCAGTCGCAAGTGATCGTTCTTTCCGATTACGGTAAAGGCACTCTAAACCAGGTACAACAATTTATTAAATTGGCGAAGCAGTTGAACAAACCGGTGTTAGTCGATCCGAAAGGCAGCGATTTTTCGATTTACCAGCAAGCCACGCTGATCACGCCCAACCTCAGCGAATTTGAAGCGGTGGTGGGCCGCTGCGCCGACCAGCAGCAAATCGTCGAGCGCGGCATGAATTTGTTGACCGAGTTGGATTTACAAGCGCTGTTGGTCACGCGCGGCGAAAATGGCATGACCCTGCTCAGCAAGGACGCCGAACCCTTACACCTACCGACTCACGCCCGCGAGGTTTTCGATGTCACCGGCGCCGGCGACACCGTCATTTCCGTGCTGGCCGCCAGCCTGGCCGCGAAAAAACCGCTGGCCGAAGCCACGCAACTGGCTAATATCGGCGCCGGCATTGTCGTCGGCAAAATGGGTACCGCCACCGTCAATACCGACGAACTGGCCACCGCGCTACAAGGCCCCCGCGCCCATCGAAAGGGTGTATGCACCTTGCCGGAATTGCTGGCCGAGCGCGCCGCCGCCAAGCAAAACGGCGAAAAAATCGTCGCCACCAACGGCTGCTTCGACATCCTGCATCCCGGCCATGTCCGTTACCTGCAACAAGCCAAAACCCTGGGCGACCGCTTGGTAGTACTGGTCAATAGTGATGCCTCGGTGCAACGCCTGAAAGGCCCTGAGCGGCCCGTGAACAAACTGGATCACCGCATGGAAATGCTGGCCGCTCTGGAATGCGTCGATTGGGTGGTGGAGTTTGAACAAGACACCCCGAAAGAAGTCATCGACCAATTACTGCCCGACATCTTGGTGAAAGGCGGTGACTACACCGACATCACCAGTATCGCCGGCCACGAAAGCGTTTTGGCCAACGGCGGCGAGGTGAAGATTTTGTCGTTTATCGAGGGGCATTCGACGACTTCGATTATTCAGACGATTAGAGATAAAGCTGGTGGCTAGGTCTTGTCGCCCGTAAAATGCAATACAATGTATGTATCCGAGCAAGAGCTTGATGATTACGTTTGGACGCGAAAAAAATGAATTGCTGAAGCAAAGCCGAGGTATCGGCTTTGAGGACATTATCGCGGCAATCAATGCCGGTAAGATACTGGATGTGTTCGACCATCCCGATCAAATTCAGTATCCGCAGCAAAAAATCTATGTGGTTGAAGCGCTTGATTATGTCTATCTGGTGCCATTTTTAAAGAACGAAGACGGCATTTTTCTTAAGACCATCATTCCAAGCCGTAAAGCCAAAAAACGTTACAAAGGGTAAAGCCATGTTCGATGACGAAGAAATGTCGATATTAACCGCATTGGAAAATGAACAACTGGTGCGTAGTGTCAGCGCGGATGAAGAAATTGCTTTGGCAAAACAGGCCGCTAAAGAATATCTATCAAAATCAAAAAACGTCACTATTCGCCTTAGTTTGGGCGATGTGACATTAATTAAAAACCGGGCTCAAGATGTTGGTATCCCGTATCAAACGCTAATTTCTTCGCTGGTACATCAATATGCGACGGGCAAAATACGATTGGAAACTTAAGAAGTGTCGCGACATCAATAAATCATGTGCTGAAGGCAACTCATGAAAACTGACGCCGAAATCATCCATAGCGGATTCGAATCGATTTTTTCAACCTTATGCATGGTTGATGCCGAGCGGTTTCTCATGCTGATTAAGCGCGACAAATTCGATTACACACAGTGGCAAAAACAACTCTGGCCGAACGAGTCTGTAGAATCTTTATCTGCCCTAGCTCAGCGGGATTGGGAACAATCTTCCTGAATTTGCCGCGAACTTCAATAACAGACAATCGCTCTCCCAAAATAATCGCTTTTTGAATGATTAACCTAAAAAACCGCATCCACCAATACTGGCTCCTGGCCCGCTTCGATAAACCCATTGGCATTTTCATTTTGCTGTGGCCGACATTATGGGCCTTGTGGATTGCCAGTGACGGCAGGCCGGACGGTTTGGTGCTGACTGTGTTCTTCGCGGGCGTGGTGCTGATGCGGGCAGCCGGTTGCGTGATTAACGATTACGCCGACAAGGATTTCGATCCGCATGTGGATCGTTGCAAACTAAGGCCTATCGCGGCGGGCAAGGTTAGTCCGAAGGAGGCCTTGATCGTGTTCGCAGTATTGTGTCTGACCGCTTTTAGTTTGGTGTTGCTTCTGAATTGGTACACCATCGGTTTGTCCTTCATCGGCGCGTTTCTGGCGGCCAGTTATCCGTTCATGAAGCGCTTTACCCATTTGCCGCAGGCTTTTCTCGGCGCAGCGTTTGGTTTTGCGGTGCCGATGGCGTTTGCAGCGCAAACCAACGAAATCCCCTTGGTGGGCTGGATTTTATATCTAGCGGTGCTGCTCTGGGCTCTGGTGTACGACACGATGTATGCGATGGTGGATATCGACGATGATTTGAAAATCGGTGTCAAATCCACGGCCATTTTGTTCGGCAAACGGGTGCGGGAAATTACCGCAGGTCTACAAGTAGTGATTATCGGCTTGTTGCTTACAGTGGGCATAATGCAACAGCTCAGTTGGCCCTATTACGCCGGTCTGTTGATCGCCAGCGGTCTGGCAGTTTACCAGCAAAAATTGATTTTTCATTTCGATAAACCCAAGTGTTTCAAGGCTTTTTTGAATAACAACTGGTTCGGTCTGGCGGTGTTTGTTGGCATTGTGTTCGCTTATTGGCAATAACGGATCGAGGCGCTTAGGTTTGGAAAATCTCCCCAGCCCCTTTTTAAAAGAGGTTTTTGGAGACCTAAAACTCGACTTAACCCCATACTGATCTACCCAGCCTTTGTAGAACGGATTTTCAAACATACCCAATTGATTTTAGGAGTTGCGATGAACTATCAGGAGATGCTCGCCGTGGCGTTTGCCGAAGCAAAAGCCGGTTTTGACGAAGGCGGCGTGCCGGTCGGCGCGGCCTTGTTCGATGCTGATGGCAGCTTGCTGGGCCGGGGCCGCAACCGCCGCGTGCAAGATAACGATCCGTCCGTGCACGGCGAAACCGATGCCTTCCGCAATGCCGGCCGGCAGACCAGCTACCGCGACAAAATTTTGGTCACCACCTTGGCACCGTGCTGGTATTGCTCGGGATTGATTCGGCAATTCAATATCGGCACGGTGGTTGTCGGCGAATCAAGCAACTTTTCCGGGCATCTGGACTGGCTAAAAGAAGCCGGCGTCAAGATTGTGGAATTGAACGACCCCGTCTGCATCGAGTTGATGAGCCGTTTTATTGCTCAATCGCCAAAGATTTGGTTTGAAGACATCGGTGAGGACTGTTGTTAAACCAAGATTTGCCGCTGATTCCATCCGTTGAATAGCACAGCCGTAGAACCCAACTAAAAATCCATTACAAAATGGCATTGCTCTATGCGGTTATTTATTATAAAACGGCGAGAATGATGCGCCTGTACCTAAAGGCTTTCTTCGCTGTCAAGCCTTCGAGAGTGGAACAGGGCTTCTCATTTCCCTGGGTTTACACATTCTCTGGGACGACGATATCCGATTTAATAAATTCTCGATCCATAATCTGCAAAGGAGTTTTCGTTTATGAGTCTGTCCTTAGTCATCGGTAACAAAAATTACTCATCCTGGTCGTTACGGCCTTGGTTGTTTTTGAAATATCACGACATCGATTTCACGGAAATCCGCATTCCGCTGTATCGAGAGGATTCGAAAGACAAGCTGCTGCAATACTCGCCGACCGGTAAAGTACCGGTTTTGCTGGATGCTGAGCTTAAGGTTTGGGATTCGCTGGCAATATTGGAATATCTGGCGGAACGCTTTCCGCAAACCCAAGGCTGGCCGGAGGATTTTGCCGAACGCGCCGCGGCCCGCTCCTTGGCTGCCGAAATGCATTCCGGATTTACGGCGCTGCGAACCTATTGCGGGATGAATTGCAAGCGAACACCCTCAGCCAAACCCTTGCCGGAAGCAGTACATCCGGACATCGAACATATCGGTGAAATTTGGCAACACTACCGGCAACTGCACCGCCACGACGGTCCGTGGTTATTTGGGCGTTTTACCATAGTCGATGCGATGTTCGCCCCCGTCGCCTTGCGATTTCACAGCTATCAACTGGCAACCAATAAAGAGGCGCAGGCATATGTGGACTCAGTGCTGGCTTGCCCGGCTGTAAGCGCCTGGATGGAAGCCGGCAAGTTGGAAAGCGAGGTAATCACCGCGTTTGAATAAGCGGTTTACAACGTTGCTTATCACCAAAATAAAATGGTCACTGCTTTACTGAAATGATCGATATTTTCAAAACTGAGTTTTGCCGATATGCCAGTGCAGATGTAAAAGGCAACTGGAAAGATCAACTCATTGACCAGCCATTAATCGGTCGTTCCTGTAATGCTTTTCTCCAGTTCATACCGGGGCATTCGAAACCTGAATTTCACCCACCCGAAAACACCGGTTTTTAAACCTTAAAAATTAAACAGTGATTCTGAACCAAGCTGCATACAAAGCCGGCAAAAACAGTAGCGTCAACGCAGTCGCGACGGTCAAACCTCCCATAATCGCCACCGCCATCGGGCCGAAAAACGCGCTGTGGGTGAGGGGAATCATAGCCAGTATCGCCGCTGCCGCCGTAAGTACGATAGGCCGAAACCGGCGCACCGTCGAATCGACAATCGCATCAAAATCCGAACGTCCGGCCTGCTTATCCTGATCGATTTGATCGACCAGGATTACGGAGTTGCGCATGATCATGCCAGAAAGTGCGATGGTACCCAACATCGCCACAAAACCGAACGGTTGTTGAAAAATCAACAAAAACAAGGTCACGCCGATTAGTCCCAGCGGCGCTGTTAATAACACCAAGGCCATCCGCGAAAAGCTTTGCAACTGAATCATCAGCACAGTCAATACCGTCAGAAAGAACAAAGGCATACCGGCCGCGACCGAATCGCCGCCTTTGGCCGATTCTTCCACCGCGCCGCCGGTCTCCAGGCGGTAGCCGGGCGGTAATTGCCGCTTTATGTCGACCAGTTGTTCTTCTATCTGAGCCGACACCATCGGCGCCTGCATATTGCCATACAAATTCGCGCGCACCGTGACGGTAGGAATGCGATTACGCCGCCAAATCAAACCTTCCTCAAAACCGTATTCCAGTTCCGCGACTTGCGACAGGGGCACACTGCGTCCGCCGGGGATCGGTATCATCAAATTTTGCAGACGCGATAAATGCTTACGTTCGATTTCGGCGCCACGCACCAATAAGTCGATGCGCTCGATGCCTTCACGAAATTCGGTCACATACAAGCCTTGTAGCGCACCGTTGACAATATTGGCAATATCACTGGAACTAATCCCCAGCAGTCTGGCTTTCGATTGGTCAACATTCACGCGCACGACTTTCACCGGCTCTTCCCAATCCAACTGCACGTTGGACGGATAAGGGTTGGCGCGCATCACATCCGCCACCTGGCGAGCAATCGTGCGTAGCGTTGATAAATCCGGCCCGGAGACTCTGAATTGCACGGGAAAACCTACCGGCGGGCCGTTCTCCAAACGTAATACGCTGCCGCGCATATCCGGAAAATCCTGTTCAAACAAATGGATGAGTTTATCGCGCAGTTGTTCTCGTTCCGCTGGGCCATTGGTCAACACCACAAACTGCGCAAAGTTGCGTTGCGGTAATTGCTGATCCAAAGGTAAATAAAAACGCGGACTGCCGTTGCCGACATAAGCCACGTAATTGTCGATGCCGCTTTGCTCATCCAGCCAGGCCTCCAGTTTTTTCACATCGGCTTCGGTGGCGGCATACGACACGCCTTCCGCCAAGCGCAAGTCGACAATTAACTCCGGCCGAGTGGAATCCGGAAAAAACTGTTGCTGGACAAACTTAAAACCGAAGATCGCGGTAATAAACATGGCTATGGTTAAAACAATCACCAGCCAACGGTGGATAACGCAAGCGGCCACCAGTTTTCGGAAGCGCAGATAAAAGGGAGTTTGATAAAGCTCGTGGGCGTGGTTCTTGGGCTGTTCGGTATGTGGTTTGTTCCGCAATTTGGCCCAAATCCGCGCCCAGCTCGACGCTTGCTCTTGTCCCTTGCTCAAGTCAGGCAACAAGCGATGGCCCAAATACGGTACAAACACTACCGCCGCGAACCAGGAGACCAACAAGGCGATGACCACCACTTGAAAGATCGAGCGGGTGTATTCGCCGGTAGAAGACGCGGCCGTGGCAATCGGCAAAAAGCCGGCAGCCGTGACCAATGTGCCGCTCAGCATCGGCATCGCGGTGGATGTATAGGCAAATGCGGCAGCACGGGTTCTATCCCAACCCTGTTCCATCTTAGACGCCATCATTTCCACGGCAATAATGGCATCGTCCACCAACAAGCCCAAAGCCAAAATCAATGCACCCAGGGAAATTTTATGCAGGCCAACGCCAAACAGATGCATCAGCCAAAAAGTGACCGCCAACACTACCGGAATCGTGATCGCGACCACGATGCCGGTGCGTAAACCCAAAGACAGCAGGCTAACGCCTAATACTATGACGACCGCTTCGGTCAGCGATTTGGCAAACTCGTTAACCGAGCGCTGCACCGCTTTCGGCTGCGAAGACACCGTATGCAATTCCAAACCCACCGGCAATTGGGCTTGGGTAGTGTTTACGGCCTGGTCCAAATCGCGGCCCAGCTTGATGATATCGCCGCCGGCACGCATCGCCACGCCGATCAACAGCGCGTCATGACCTTTATAACGCACCCGGTCCTTGGGGGGATCTTCAAAGCCGCGGCTGACTTTGGCGACATCGCCCAACCGAAATTCGTTGTTATTGGCGCGAAAACGCACGTCCCGCAGTTCTTCCAATCTATCGTAACGACCGGTTACCGCAATCCGAATATGCTCGTTTTCAGAATCGAAACTACCGCTGCCCGTCACCAGATTTTGCGCTTGCAAGGTGCGGAGCAAGGTGGCAACGTCGATGCCGATGGTCGCTAATTTGGCATTGGACAATTCGACGTAAATGCGTTGTTTCTGCTCGCCGAAAAAGTCAACCTTGGCGACATCGTTCACTCTGAGCAGTTCGGCACGCAACGTTTCCGCGTGACGCTTCAGTTCCGCATAGTCGTAGCCGTCGCCGGTCAAGGCATACAAGTTTCCGTATACATCCCCAAACTCGTCGTTGAATGTCGGCCCTTCAACGCCTGCCGGCAGGGTGTAAGCAATATCGCCGATTTTTTTGCGAACCTGATAAAAAATGTCCGGGACTTGCGCCGCGGGTGTGGAGTCCTTGGCCGACAGAAAAATTAAGGATTCGCCCGGTCTGGAATAGCTGCGTAAATTGTCCAGCCAGGGTACTTCCTGGAGTTTTTTCTCCAGTTTATCGGTGACTTGTTGTTCCACTTCCTGCGCGCTGGCACCGGGCCAACCGGTGCGGATAACCATCACTTTGAAAGTGAACGGCGGATCTTCAGACTGGCCCAGCCTGGTATACGAAAGCATCCCCACCAAGGTCAGCATCAACATGGCATATAACACCAATGCCGGGTGCCGCAAAGCCCACTCGGAGAGATTGAAGCCCGATTTCATGGTTGGCTCCGCAGCGGCGTTGCCCTAACTTTCTGGCCGGGTATCAAAGTTTGCACCCCCGCCACCACGACTTGTTCGCCTTTTTGGATACCGCCGGCAATCAACACGCCATCTTCGCGAAACGCGCCAGCCTGAACGGTTCTAGGCTGAACTTCACCGTTCGCCGGATTCACCACCCAGACGACGGATTGACCGTCACGCTGAGTAAGCGCTGTGGTGGGTAATAAAAAATCCTTGGTGTCCTGATGATAAAAACGGACGCCGGCCGTCATGCCCAAACGCACCGAATCGTCGGCATCCAGCAAAACCACACGTACTTGAAAAGTACGTGTGAGATTATCGGCCGCCGGTGCCACTTCCCGAACTTTACCTTGATATACGGTAGTGGGGTTGGCCCACAATCTGATTTCCGCCGGCACATCGACAGCGATGCCCAACATGCGCGACTCGGGAACGGCTATTTCGACTTCCTTATTCTCCGGCACGGCGATACGAACAATAGGCTCGCCGGCGGCAACCACTTGGCCCGGTTCGGCCTGAATGCGGGTAACCACGCCATCCCGCTCCGCCAGTAACTGCGTGTAGCGCGACTGGTTACCGGTTACCGCGGCTTGCGCGCGGGTTTGCTTTACCCTGGCCGCCGCCGCCTTGAATTGCGCTTCCTGAATATCCAAAGCCTGGTTGGAAATGAATTTGCTGGCGTGTAATTGGCGTTGTCTGTCCAGCTCTGCTTGGGCCAAGGCCAAATCGGCTTCCGCCGCCCGGACTTCCGCCTGCGCCGCTTGGGTGGATAAACCGGTATCCATACTATCCAGTTTGGCCAACAGCTGACCTTTCGTCACCACTGCGCCTGTATCGACATTGCGTTCGATAATTTTGCCGTTGATGCGAAAACCTTGAGCACTTTCGTAGCGGGAGCGAATTTCGCCTATCAATATAATAGGGGCGGCTGCAGTTTGTTCGCCTACTGTCACCACTAAAGCCGGTCTGGGCGCTGATGCCGTGGGCGCTGGTTTTTCGCAAGCAGCCAGCAATAGCGGCAACGTCAACAACAAATATTTCATTTTATCCCCTAAAAAATGGCACTAGCTGCATCCAGAGTTATTTATGCCATGGCCTTGCGGATTAACTCCAGCGGCACCAGCGAAATCAATGCTCTAAACAACAAGGCGTTGTGATTGTTGACTAGGCCGTAACATTCGTAATCCAAGGGTGTGGCGTTCAAATCGCCGAAATCGTGCGCTGCACAATCCGCTGCGGGTTTGATCAAAATATGCACCGCGTCGTTACTTTTAAGCTGCGACAAACAGCGTCTGTCGATGGAAATTTTGTGCGAAGTATAGACCATGGGGTTACGCTCGAAATCGTGCAGCCATTTCAAGGCCTTTTCCAGTAAGGCACTGGAGAGCAATGCGCACGGAAACATCTCCGGGAAAATCACCTTATCCTGTAGCTCGTCGAAATACTGGGTTTGATCACGCAGCGATGCACACAGAAAATTCTTGGCATTGCTGGTCATCATGAACTTGCGTTTGAGAAAAAAACCATTGCTCAAAAAACAACGGTCAGGCTGGATTTTTAATTCGCCGACCCGGGACAAATCAGGCTGATCTAAAAACAGCGGTTCGGCGGTTTCTTTTTTATAGCCGGTCAAGGCCAGTTTGCCGTCGGCCTTGACGATAATCCGATTGCTCAAGCTTGGCGACGGTTCATTTTTAAATACCGAGTCTTTAATATCCACTTCAATCGCCTGGTTCGGCTTAATGGCATTGGCAAAAGCAAACTGGTAATTGCTGAAGTTCAAGCCCTGTTCGGCTAGCAATTTTTCTTCGTCATGTTGCCGGCGATAGTCGGCAATCTTGCCTTCAATTAAAGACTCCAGCTGAAACCCCAAGGTAATCGGGCCATTAAACGGATTGCCGTTAATGTTCTGCCACTTCCGGCTATCGTGAAACAGATTGAAATCGTCGGTGGAATTGCGGGCGATGTCGATATGTAGCTGACTGAAAACGTCCGGATTGTATTGATTCATAGAAGCGGCCTCCGCTGGGCTTTGGATACAAGGCAATTCAACTCGCCGCATGCTACCACCTATCATCGGCATCACAAACTGGGCAAAGGCGACATACTGCGTATGCAGCTTAGTCTAGCTGATCGCCGCTATCCAGGGCTTTCAGACGGGCACTTACCCAGGCCAGATCGTTGGCGTATTGCGGAACATTGGGAAAAGCTTCAGCCAATTTCGCCGCTAGCTCCATACTTTCCTTAAAACAGACCTCTGCCTGACGCGACAGTCCGAGGGCTTGCTCGACATCGCCGACGTTTGCCAGCGAAATACTTAAATCGCGCCGCACTTGCGGACTGTCACCTAGCGCCCCCCGCAGTTGCCGGCTCAAGCCCAAGCTTTCGGCGTAGGCCGCCCGCGCCTGTTCCAGGCGGCCCAGGGCCTTATCCACGTCGCCGATGTTGTCCAGCGACACACTCAAATCGCGCAGCGCTTGCGGACTGTCGCCCAGCGCCTCCCGCAGTTGCCGGCTCAAGCCCAAGCTTTCGGCGTAGGCCGCCCGCGCGGCTTCCAGGCGGCCCAAGGCTTGCTCCACATTGCCGATCTTATCCAGCGACACACTTAAATCGCGCAGCACTTGCGGACTGTCGCCCAGCGCCTCCCGCAATTGCCGGCGCAAACTCAAGCTTTCGGCGTAGGCCGCCCGCGCGGCTTCTAGGCGGCCCAAGGCTTGCTCCACATTGCCGATCTTATCCAGCGACACACTTAAATCGCGCTGCACTTGCGGACTGTCGCCCAGCGCCTCCCGCAGTTGCCGGCGCAAACTCAAGCTTTCGGCGTAGGCCGCCCGCGCGGCTTCCAGGTGGCCCAGGGCATTATCCACGTCGCCGATGTTGTTCAGCGACACACTCAAATCGCGCAGCGCTTGCGGACTGTCGCCCAGCGCCTCCCGCAGTTGCCGGCGCAAACTCGAGCTTTCGGCGTAGGCCGCCCGCGCGGCTTCTAGACGGCCCAAGGCTTGCTCCACATTGCCGATCTTATCCAGCGAAATACTCAAATCACGCAGTGCTTGCGGACTGTCGCCCAGCGCCTCTCGCAGTTGCCGGAACAAGCCCAGGCTTTCGGCGTAAGTCGCCCGCGCGGCTTCCAGGCGGCCCAGGGCATTATCCACATCGCCGATGTTGTTCAGCGACACACTCAAATCGCGCAGCGCTTGCGGACTGTCGCCCAGCACCGCCCGCAGTTGCCGGCGCAAACTCAAGCTTTCGGCGTAGGCCGCCCGCGCGGCTTCCAAGCGACCCAGAGCCTTATCCACGTCGCCGATTTTGTTCAGCGACACACTCAAATCGCGCAGCGCTTGCGGACTGTCGCCCAGCCCCTCCCGCAATTGCCGGCGCAAACTCAAGCTTTCGGCGTAGGCCGCCCGCGCGGCTTCTAGGCGGCCCAAGGCTTGCTCCACATTGCCGATCTTATCCAGCGACACACTTAAATCGCGCTGCACTTGCGGACTGTCGCCCAGCGCCTCCCGCAGTTGCCGGCGCAAACTCAAGCTTTCGGCGTAGGCCGCCCGCGCGGCTTCCAGGAGACCCAGGGCATTATCCACATCGCCGATCTTGTCCAGCGACACACTCAAATCGCGTAGCGCTTGCGGACTGTCGCCCAGCGCCTCCCGCAGTTGCCGGCGCAAGTCCAGACTTTCGGCGTAGGCCGCCCGCGCGGCTTCCAGGAGGCCCAGGGCATTATCCACATCGCCGATCTTGTCCAGCGACACACTCAAATCGCGTAGCGCTTGCGGGCTGTCGCCCAGCGCCTCCCGCAATTGCCGACAAAAGCCCAAGCTTTCGGCATAGGCCGCCCGCGCGGCTTCCAGCCGACCCAAGGCTTGGTCTATATCGCCGGTGTAATCCAGAATTATGCTGAAATTACGCACGGCGTCGGATGCATCAGGTTTATTAGCCAACCGCCGCAACACCGGCGACATTTGTTCTACAACTTGCCCGGCGGCGGCATAATCCGTTCTCTCAATAGCCGCGTCGAGCGCGGCGAAAGCCGCATCCGCCGACAACCGCTGTTTGTCGGTAGTGTGTTCCCACAAGCGCTGCCATTCCAGTTCAGCAGCTGACAATTCGCAGCTGGCCGCCAAACTGGCCGGAGCCGGCACATTCTCTGCGCGACTGGCCGGGACGATAGGCACTGGCGTCGGTAAATCGGCGGTAAAGCTGCGGATGCTCCATAAATCCGGCAGCATGCTAGGCACATCGAGACGAAACTCGGCCGGCAGCAGCAAGATTAGCGGGCAGGCGACGTCGCGTTCCAGTAAAAAACGTCTTTCGTTAAGGCGGGCCAGCAATTGCCAGACCGCCCGGCGCTGGCTATCGCCATCCAGCCTTAACTCCAACCACAAGGGCGGGCGTTTGTCGCCCAGCGGCCGGGCAGCGAGTATCGCCGCCAAGGTGGTGTCGAGTTCTTCAGGCTGTTGCAGAACGAAATACCTTAACGGCAGGGTATTGATGCTCAGCAAGTCTTGCAGGCGCTGTTTCAAGACCTGGATCGGTGCGGGATGCCGGCTGAACAACACCGCCAGCGTAAAGCCGCGCGCCCATTCCAGATGCGGGCGCAGCCTACGCCAAATGCTGTCCAGCTCGGTTTGATAGTCGGTGTCAGTCACCTTTGGCAACGATGTCGCGCAGCAGCGGATGCACATCAAACCAGTCGTCGCCGTTGCGGTAGTTGAGGATGTATTTGCCTTCGGTCAGACGGGCAAAGTCCGGGAGTTTGTCCAGGCTTTCCAATTGCCGGTCGTGCTTTTCCAAAACCCGCGCCAACACCTGTTTGTCGTCGCGAGCCAGCGGCATATCGTTACGCAAGGCGCTTTCCGCGCTGGCTAATACCGTATCGGGTAGCGGTAGCGATTCCTGATACAACGCTTCGGTGATGCATAAACCGACCAGACGGAAAAAATCGCGCAAATCGCCACCGGAGTTGGCGGCTAAACGTAGCAATTGCTCCCTGGTAAAAAATGTGCTCCATTCAGGAAAACGCCGGCCGACAATATCCACCATCGCATTCAGGCCGGTTTCGGAAGGTACCGGCGCTGCGCCGTCTTGCGGGCGGTTTTCGTAAACATGCACGCTGGGCAGCATATAGATTTTGCCGCCGGAATACAAAGCCCCCAGGCTACCGGCCAAGGCCGTCAAATACGGTGGAATAGTGCAAACCAAATACAACGGCGGAAAACGCAATTTGTCGGCATGCCCGGAAAAAATGGTTTCCACGCTCTTGAACACTTTACCTATATCTTCGCTGTCGCCGACCCCGCGCAAGCGTTCCACCGAATCCAACAGTAACACTACTTTTTTATCCGGCTGACTGGCTTTCCGGCGGGCGACAGCCACAACGTTTTCGACGAATTTGCGCGCTTCCTGTACCAATCTGGCGACGTGACCGCGGGTGCCTTCCTGGAGCTTTTTCTTGAAGGTGGGATTTTCCCGTAGCGACATTTTCAAGCTGGCTTTGAGATCCTCGCCGGCTTCCAAACCAAGTTCCTCGATTTTGACTTCGCTTTGCAGAAAATTCCAAACCCGTTCGAAAAAGCCGATGTTGGCGGGATCGTGACCGTAGCGTTCTTCGATTTTTTCCGATAAGCCGCCGAGCATGCTAATCAGAAAATCGGTGATTTCCACGGCCATGGTTAAATTCAGGTATTCGGCCATATCGACATAAAACACTTCGCAGCCCTGCTCGCGCAACATTTCCGCCAGACGCATCAATTCGGTGGTTTTGCCGGTGCCACGGTTACCGGAAAATAAGTAAGTGCCGCCGCCTTCGTCGAAATCTATGCGATCAGCCAACACCCTAACCAGAGGCCTATCAGGTCCGTGTAAACCTGCCACGTAAAGGTCTTCGCTGACGCCGTCCGCAATCAAGGGATGCTTGCCGAATACCACCGGACGGGTGGCATCCAGTGCATTGAGGCAAGCTTTTATTTTGGGGCGTAATTCTGCCGGGTTGACCATGAGTATCTCTAGCCTAATTCAGTAAACATTCCGCTTTTGGAAATTTTGGTCATGTTAGCACGCAACAAGGTTTTCTTGAGTCTACCCGGACATAGTGTCCGGGTAGGTGTATTTCAACGGGCGATGTTAAGAGATGGCGCTTATAGTGCTACTCCTATCTAATGAGCTGTTGCGAGTATCGCCGGAAAAAAGCCTGCCAAAAAACACAGTTTCTGTTGAAAACTTGTTGGTCGAACAGCTAGGAGTTTGTGGATAAGTTGTCTGTAAAAACCCGGACTCTAGTTATCCCCAGACTGTAAACAAGCTAAAACGCCGCTGTATAACAGCGTTAATTTTTAATAAGGCTATGAATAAATTCATATAAACAGTGTTTTCCACAGATTTTTCCGCCTTAATAGTAATAACAATCTAAAGATATATATAAAGTTATTATTACTACGATGATTGGACCTGAGTATTTCAGATCACGGAAACATCAATCCTCCGATGACATTTGTTCGGTCAGGCTTTTAGGTAGCTTCTTTTTGACCTTAACCCCCAACTCTTCAAAAGCGCTGGCTTGACGCAACAGATTGCCGCTGCCGCTACTCAATTTGTTGACGATGCCGTCGTAGGTTTTTTGTATCGTGCTGAGTTGGTTACCCAGTTTTTCAATGTCTTCGACAAAACCTCTGATCTTGTCGTACAGGCTGCCGGCTTTATCGGCGATCAAGCGGGCGTTTTCGTTTTGTTGTTCGTATCGCCAGATGTTTTGCACGGTGCGCAAAGTCGCCAACAAGGTAGTCGGCGTAACGACGACGATCTTGTGTTCGAAAGCGTCATTGAATAACTTTTCGTCGGCCTGGAAAGCCGCCATAAAGGCAGCTTCGATGGGCATGAACAGCAATACAAAATCCAGTGAACGTAAACCTTTCAAACTGGAATAGTCTTTATTGCTTAAGCCTTTGATGTGGTTTCTGACCGCTTCGGTGTGTTGTTTCAGGGCTTCGATGCGCTGAGTATCGTCCTCTGCTGAGCAATAGCGCTCATAGGCTACTAGAGAGACTTTGGAATCGATGATCACATCCTTGTTTTCCGGTAAGCGGACGATGACATCGGGCTTGAACACCCGATTGTCTTCATCACGAAACGCGCCTTGAGTTTCGTATTCGATACCTTTGCGCAAGCCGGATTGTTCCAAGACTTTTTCCAGGATCATTTCGCCCCAGTTGCCTTGGATTTTATGATCGCCTTTCAAGGCGCGGGTCAGGTTCAGCGCTTCCTGATTCATTTTGGCCGTATCGCGGCGTAACGAGACGATTTCCTCGCGTAAGGAAATGCGGTCTTTGGTTTCGTTGTCGTAAACACTTTCGACGCGGCTCTTGAATTCGCCGAGCTGTTGCTTAAGTGGCGCGACCAAACTTTCGATACTGACTTTATTGTGTTCGGTAAATTGCTTGCCGCGTTCTTCGAAGATCTTATGCGCCAGATTCTCGAACTGGGTTTTTAGCTGATTTTCCGCATCTTGCAGCAGGCGGATTTTCTCAGCGTTGCTTTTGTGTTGTTCTTGCTGACGAGCGTTGAGATCCGCGTTTTCGGTTTTCAACTCTAACAATTGTTGCTGTAACATCTGCAACTCGGATTCCTTTTGCGCCAACAGCAAAACCCGCTCTTCCGCCACGGCCAATTTAACGGCTTGTTGCTGGACTTGCTGTTGCTGATGCTCTAACTGACTTTGCAATTCGCGCTGCCGCTTAACGCTCAGCCAGGCGCAAGTCAGGTAACCAAGCAAAGCCGCCAACGGTATTGCCGCCAGTGCCATCCCTATTCCTGTTTCCATCGAAATCCTCTTAATAAATCAAGCAGACGGTTTACCGCGGCTTGATCGACAAATCCCCAATCGTAAAACCAATGTCAAAGCCCTTGCCTTTACCCATCAACACCAGGGAAATTTCACCACGGGTCAATACTTGCCTATCCACCGAGTTTTTAATACCAAAGTGATTACCCAGCGAAATGTAATCGCCAAAAATTTCGCTGATATATTTCACATCGGTGAAATGGCCTTCGCCTTCGATAACCGAATAACCAATCGTAAAGCCTATGCTTTTTGAGGACAGCTTGACTGCGGCCTTTTGGCCATTGCGACAGGTGATTTCGCCGGTGCCGTCGTATTGCTTATAAGCCAGCGAAAAGCCCTCCATCTTGTAGGTCATGCTGCAGGTACCCAGTTTCTTTTCGCCAAACTGCTCGTTAAAGTCAATCTCGGCCTGGTTAGGCTGGCCGGTATCAGTGGTTTCCGGCGCGGCCGGCGTTGTTGGTTCCGATGGCTTTGGAGACGGTGCGTCGGTTAGCGGATGGGTAACAAAATCGGCGTGGCTTATATTGGAAAACCCGACAAGTAGACAAGTGGCGTAAAGCAGTTTCCGACCAGAAATCTTACGCTGGGCTAAATTACTCAGGTTTAGGCGATACCTCTGCTTTTTGGGGCAGGGGGCTGGCAAGTTAGTTGGCTGCTTATTCATCTATTTCGTCCAAATCAGTTAGACAAGGAATATACGATTTGGCCAGAAAGCACAAATCTTTGGTTTTCAAAGCTGGGAAAGCGTGCTTTGAGTTATCAGGAGAGATTGTAGGCTTGGGATTAGCGGGTGGGAATGGCGAAAATCAAAATTGTACCGCTGAGCGATGGCGACGCTCAGTTACTCACTTTCAATGTTGGTCGTAATGTCCGCCGATAGCAAAAATATAAATGCAGTTATCGTCGAACTTATAAATCAGCCGGTCTTTGTGCGAAATCCGCTTGGACCAAAGTCCGGCAAGATTGTGACGCAAGGGCTCCGGTTTGCCCAAACCGGTTGCGGGATCGCCGCGCAGCATTTCCTTGAGCAGTTTGCACAGCGCTTTGTGTAAAACTTTGTCTTTGTCTCTAAGCTCTTCGTAGACAGCCCAAGTGTTACCTTCAAATGCCAGCGATCTCATTGAATTGCTCTTCGCTTGGCCGGTAGCCTTGTTGTTGAGTATGTGTGGCGGCGGAAGCAGCGATTTGTGCCATCAGGTTGGCGTTTTGCAGCACATAAAGCGTTTCCTGCTCCCGTTCCCAATCGTCTGCGCTGATCACCACAAATGCATCGCCTGCTCGGCGGGTGACTTTCAATGGCTCGTGATTATCGACCACTTGCTCGACGTAGCTTTTTAAATTGTCCCGAAATTGATTGACGCTTACGGTTTCCATAATGGCTTTCTCCTGTACGGAAGTTCCGTACCATTATAGGATGAAAGTCGTTATTGGGCTACGGTAATGAATGATCCTAGCCACTCGGCTATTCGCTATGTCAGAAAAAACAAGGTTTGGTAGGTGCGGTTAGCGGAGCGTAACCGCACGAATGGGAGCTTTACATGCCTCCGATTACGCTTCGCTAATCGGATTTACGCGGGCTGGCTGACAGCTGTAAAAACCGCTGCCGCGCCAAGAATGGGGGATATTGAAATTCTAACTCGCGGCAACTACTTTCGCGCATATTCATACTAAGTGCATTTATCTTTTGAAGATCACGGAGTACACGGCATGAAAAATCACATATCAAGTTGGCGAAGTTTTTGTAGGGACTGGAATGCATTGACGTTTTATCAACGCTTCGAAAGCGGTGTGGCGTTTGCCCTGACTTTTTTGGTGATGTTGGTGGTCAGCGTCGCGTTGTTCAGGTTATTCGTTGGCGTAATCGGCGGATTAGTATTCGATGCGTTGAATCCTTTGGACCACGAAATATTTCAACAGGTGTTCGGCGAAATCATGACCTTACTGATCGCGCTGGAGTTTAATCACACCTTGCAATACGTCGTGACCCGCGAACAAAGTGTCATTCAAACCAAGGTCGTGCTGTTGATTGCGATGTTGGCATTGGCGCGCAAGTTTATCGTGCTGGATCTGAGCAAAACTTCCGCCGATGTATTGCTGGCCTTGGCAGCAGCGACATTGGTGTTGGGCGTGACGTATTGGCTGGTGCGTGAACGCGATGATCGTTTGTTAGAAATAAACCGATCTATCTCAAAACCGGAGAATAGTTAGGCTGGGGAGAGCAACGCGAAACCCAGCCACTTGACTGGCCCAAGCACCGCGTCGAAAAGTGATTGGTAGGTGCGGTTAGCGTAGCGTAACCGCACGAAGGCAGGCTTTCATGCCTCCGATTACGCTTCGCTAATCGGAGCTACACAGACTTTAATGGTGCAATTTTATTTTGAATTGAAACAGGAAACTCAAATATAACTTTTAGGAGCATCTGAACGAAAGCCAATAGCTCCTCGGCTTCAGCTTGAGTCATCAATGTAATCTCATGATTTGCTTCGTTACCTTTTTTACGAATATGGTCAACCCAACCTTTAGCTCCAGGAGGCACATAATGATTGTCAGTCAAGAACTGCACATAATTAATGAACGGCTCTCCTGCTTTGGCTCCGAGAGAGACTGCCAGATGCATTAGTAGCTTTCTACATGACAGGACCGCTGATGAATAGCAACCAGCCCCAATACAAGCTCTCGCCTCGTTATAAAGTGTTTCAGTACCTGAATCAGGGATATACTGAACCGTCTCACCAAAGGCCACCCCAGGGGTTTGTTTTCCGATATTGGTGTAGTCGAAAAAAGTTGGCCGTGAGCATTTATGGCAAATATAAAGAAATCCGGCTGTTTGGCCTGACTGAGCTTGCGCATACCAACCTTTTTCAGATGCAACTGACACCCCGCAATAACCACAAATATAAGTATGTGATGGAAGCTGGCTAGCTTGTTGCCACTTTAGAGGTGTATACATTCGGTTCTTCCATTGGGAGTGAGACTGCTGAAAAACATAACAAGTAGCTAAAAGGTTTCTGTATATCGTTCCACCAAACTCATTTTTTATAATCCTTTAAACACCTCAGCCGCCGTATCCACCGTTGCCTGCAAGTCCTCATCAGAATGCGCGGCAGAGACAAATCCAGCTTCAAAAGCCGACGGCGCCAGGTACACACCTTTGTCCAGCATCGCATGGAAGAATTGCCTAAAGCGATTTACATCGCAAGCCATCACTTGGGAAAAACGGCTGACCGATTTCTCATTGCTAAAGAACAAACCGAACATGCCACCGACCTGATTGGTAGTGAAGGCGATGCCGGTTTGATCGGCGGCAGCTTGCAGGCCTTGCAGCAATGTTGAGGTTTTGGCAGTCAGGGCGTCGTAAAAGCCGCGCTGGTTGATCAATTCCAGAGTTTTCAAGCCAGCGGCCATCGCCACCGGGCAGCCGGACAAAGTGCCGGCTTGATAGACAGGACCCAGCGGTGCCAGATATTCCATGATCTTGCGGCTGCCACCGAAAGCACCGACCGGCAGGCCGCCGCCGATGATTTTACCCAGCGTAGTCAAATCCGGCTTGATGCCGTATAGACCTTGCGCGCCTTGCAAGCCGACGCGAAAGCCGGTCATTACTTCATCGAAAATTAGTACGCTGCCATATTGGTCGCAGACGTCGCGTAAGGTTTGCAAGAAGCCCGGTTCCGGCGGGATGCAGTTCATGTTGCCGGCCACCGGTTCGACGATGATGCAAGCGATCTTGTCGCCCAGTTCGGCAAAGGTGCTGCGTACCGCATCGCTGTCGTTGTAAGTCAGCGTGAGGGTGTCGGCAGCGACCGAGGCCGGTACGCCGGGTGAGCTGGGGACGCCGAAGGTCAACGCGCCGGAGCCGGCCTTGACCAGCAAGGAATCGGAATGGCCGTGGTAGCAACCTTCGAATTTAACGATCTTGTCGCGACCGGTATGACCGCGTGCCAGGCGCAACGCGCTCATGGTGGCTTCGGTGCCGGAGCTGACCATGCGTACCATGTCTATCGACGGCAGCAGTTCGCAAACTGTTTGCGCCATTAGCGTTTCGATCTCGGTGGGCGCACCAAAGCTCAAACCTTTTTCGGCGCTGTGCTTGACGGCTTCGATCACGGCCGGATGCGCGTGGCCCAAAATCATCGGCCCCCAGGAACCGACATAATCGATGTAACGCTTGCCTTCGCTGTCGTAAACATAAGCGCCGGCTGCGCGATCAAAATATACCGGCGTACCGCCGACGCCGCTGAAGGAACGCACCGGCGAATTGACGCCGCCGGGAATGTATTGTTTGGCTTGAGAAAATAATTCGGAAGATTGGGTCATGGGGATGAAGGATAGAGAAATCGTGTAGGTTGGGTTAGGCACTAGCCGTAACCCAACACGGGGGCTTTGAATGTTGAGTTGTGCGTTATCGACCCAACCCAACCTACATTGTTATTGCGGTTTGCCAAACAAATGCGGGCCTTTGGGTTGCGGTTTGTTTTGCAAACAGAAATAAGCCGCAGCGTCGAATTTGATCTGCAAGGTGTGGGTGTCTTCGTGGTCTTCCAGATATTTCTCGGCATCGATTTCCGATAGGTCTTTCATGATGTGTTCGGCGATGCAGTCGCAGCTTTCTTGAAAACGTTTTTCATCGACGTCTTTGTTATTCGAATTTTTCAGTTCCCGTTCAACGCATTTGGCGGAAAACTCTTTTTCGAACTGGCGTTTCTCGGGTTCAGTGGCTTCGCCGGTATCTACTCTGTGTACCGCTTTTTTGGCAGTGCCGGCGCTAGCGCTAGCTTTTGGGGTTTCCGCTTCATCACTGGAGCAGCCGGCAATGGTCAACGCCGAAACAATCAACGTCGTAAAGAGATAAGAAGTTTTTCTAGTTTTCATAAGTGTTGTTAGTTTTATTAGTTAAGTAAATCTTGCAGCAATGGCGCCAAGGTTTGTTGTTGTTGACTTTGGGTTAAGCGGTTTGCGGTAACAATGCTTTTCAGTTGATGCAAAGCCAGATTGAAATCGTCGTTAACGATCAGATAGTCGTACTCCGGATAATGGCTCATTTCAGTCACCGCATCGCGCATACGTCGGGCAATCACTTCAGGATTATCCTGACCGCGATTTTGCAAACGCTGGCTCAATACCTCAATGGATGGCGGCAGGATGAAGATCGACAAGCTTTCCGGCAACATTCTTCTTACCTGCTGTGCGCCTTGCCAATCGATTTCCAAGATCACATCCAAGCCTTTGGCCAGATTATCTTCCACGGTCTGCTGTGCGGTGCCGTAGAAATTATCGAACACTTGCGCGTGCTCCAAAAAGGCTTGCCGTTCGATCATGGCTTTAAATTCGTCAACAGAGACGAAAAAATAATCGACGCCATCTTGTTCGCCGCTGCGCATTGCCCGGGTAGTGTGCGACACCGAGACGGCCAGATCGTCAGTCTCGGCAATCAGTTGCTTAACCAGACTGGTTTTGCCCGCCCCGGATGGCGCAGAAATAATATAAAGTTTGCCCGAAATCATGTGTAGTAATGAGGGTTATCCATGCGGCCGTCATTCTTTTCTGATAACGTCCACAGAGTCAAGCCCTAAGCGGTCACTGTGGTATCATGCAAGGCCTTTCTAAGCCCCTTCTTGAATGCCGATGAGTGTGATTTGGAACAACTGCCTGGCCAAGCTTGAACATGAAATTCCCAGTACCGATTTCAGCACCTGGATCAGGCCGCTGCAAGCAGTGGAAACCGACAGCCAGTTAAAATTACTTGCTCCCAACCGCTTTATTATCGACCATATCAAACAGCATTTTTTCGCGATCATCGAAGATGCGGTCAACGAGTTTTCCAATGCAACCTTGGCGGTGCAGTTTGAAATCGGCAGTAAAAAATCGCCGGCTATCAAAGCACCAACACTCAGCAAGAGTCCGACCCAAAAGAAGAATCAACCGAATTTTTTAAACAAAGCCTTCACTTTTGAGAGCTTTGTGGAAGGTAAATCCAATCAATTGGCCAGAGCCGCTTCGATGACGGTTTCGGATAACATCGGCAAGGTCTACAACCCGCTGTTTATCTACGGCAGTTCCGGTTTGGGTAAAACCCACTTGATGCATGCCATAGGCAACGCGGTTTTGTTGAAAAAACCGGATGCCAATATCGTCTATCTGCATTCCGAGAAATTCGTACAGGACATGGTCAAGGCGCTGCAACAAAACAGCATCAACCAGTTTAAAGAGTACTACCGCAGCATCGATATTTTATTGATGGACGACATCCAGTTTCTGGCGGGCAAGGAACGTTCGCAAGAAGAGTTTTTCCACACCTTTAACAACCTGCTGGATAACAAACATCAGGTGGTTTTAACCTGCGATAAATATCCGAAGGAAATCGATGGTCTGGAAGACCGTTTGAAATCTCGCTTCGGTTGGGGCTTGCCGGTGGCGATAGAACCGCCGGATCTGGAAACCCGGGCCGCGATCTTGATAAAAAAGGCTATGCAGGTGGGTGTGGATCTGGATCAAGATATCGCCTTCTTTATTGCTAAACGCATACCTTCCAATGTTAGAGATCTGGAAGGTGCCTTGCGCCGCGTGGTAGCCAATTCGCAATTTACCGGCCGCGACATTACCTTGGAATTTACCAAGGAAGCGTTGCACGATTTGATTAGTTTGCAAGACAAGTTGATCAGCATCGATAACATTCAGAAGACAGTGGCCGAGTATTTCAAGATCCGAGTGGCCGATTTATCCTCAAAAAACCGCAAGCAGTCCATCACTCGGCCACGACAGGTCGCTATGTGTTTGGCTAGAGAGTTGACCTCTCACAGTTATCCAGAAATCGGCGACGCCTTCGGTGGGCGCGATCACACTACGGTCATCAATGCCTGCAAGCGCGTGGCTGAGTTGAAAGACGACGATGTAAAGATGGCGGAAGATTACAAAAACCTGTTGAGAACCTTATCGCATTAATTGCGTGTAAGTTGTGGATAAAGTGTGCCGAAAATACGTCCTTTAGGTTATCCACAAACCCCATACAAGCTAAATAGGTATCCGACAACAATGTTTGATACATGCTAAGATTTTGATTTAAATTAGGTAAAACAGGTTTTCCACAGCTTTTTGTTTACATAGTAGTAACAATATATAAAAGATATTTATATGAAATTTATTATTAGCAGAGATCAAATTTTGCCGCCGTTGCAGCAAATCGTCAGCGTTATCGAGAAAAGACAGACCATGCCGATTCTGTCCAACGTGCTGTTGCAAGCCAGCGACGAACAATTGGTTATGACCGGTACGGATACCGAAATTCAGATTGTTGCTAAATTAAATATCGAATCAATAGCGCATTCCGGGGAAATTACCGTTCCCGCTAGAAAATTTCTGGATATTTGCCGCTTATTACCGAATGGCGCGGAAATTCATTTCGAGTTGCAAGACGATAAAGTTAAGGTCGTCTCCGGCCGCAGCCGGTTTTCTTTGAGTACTTTACCGGCGGAACATTATCCGGAGTTCAACGAGTCCGAGTTTGAGCATAGCTTTTTGCTGAATGCCGGCAAATTCAAGAAAGCCCTGGATAAAACCGTGTTTTGCATGGCTAATCAGGACGTACGCTATTACTTGAACGGTTTATTGCTCAACGTTAGCAATTCCAAACTCAAACTGGTGGCTTCAGATGGTCATCGTTTGTCGATTTATGAAGATGATATCGGTCAAGCGACTGGCTATGAATCCCGCATCATCATGCCCAGAAAAGCGGTGCAGGAATTGAGTCGTTTGCTGGACGATGCAGACGCAGAATTGAACATCCAGTTTTCCAGCAACAACATCCGAATTTATTACAAGGATGTAGTGTTCTCGTCAAAGCTGATCGATGCCAAATTCCCGGATTTCAGTAAAGTGTTCAATCAAAGTTTTATGAGTCCGTTGTTGATCCAAAAACAAGTCTTGAGAGATGCGTTAACGCGGGTAGCGATTCTGTCCAATGAAAAATACAAGGGTGTGACTTTCGATATTTCCGGCGATTTGTTGAAACTCAGTACCCATAATCCCGAGCATGACGAGGCCGAGGAAGAATTGATCATCGATTATCAAGGCGAGCCGTTGAGCATCTCGTTTAATTCGCAATATATGCTGGATGCAGTATCCAACTTGGATTCAGAAATGGCGGTGCTGACCATAGCCGGCAACGCCAGCAGTTGTTTCATCGAAGAACCCGAACAGCCATTATTTAAATTTATTGTGATGCCAATGCGGATGTAGGTTGTCCTGGGATTATGACCTTGTTAAAGCTGGATGTGCTGTCGGTCAGAAACATCCATTCTGTTAGTATTTCGCCGTCTCCTGCTATTAATTTCATCACTGGTGCCAATGCCAGCGGTAAGAGTTCGCTGTTGGAAGCCATTTTTATTTTGGGTAGATCTCGCTCCTTTAGAACTACCCATACCAAACAGGCCATTGCTTTCGAGCAGTCGCAATTGACCATCTCCGCGCAAAATCGACAACAGTCCGGTTCGGTCAGTACGCTGGGGATACAGATTGACAATAAACAATGCCAAATCCGCATCGATCAGGAAGATAGACAAAAAGCGGATTTGGCATATGCATTGCCGGTGCAGTTGATTCATCCCAAGAGTTATCGTTTACTCGATTCCGGGCCGCAGATTAGAAGGGAGTTTTTGGATTGGGGTATTTTTAATCAACACAAAAACTTTCTGCCTTGTTGGCGCAAGTTTAATAAGGCTTTGCAGCAACGGAATGCCTTGTTGAAAACGCGGCAACTCAAACAGTTTCCGGCGTGGGATAAGGAACTTGTGGAATATGGGCAGGTGATTAACGATTTTCGCTTGGCCTATTTAGCGAGCTTGCAACCGGTGTTTTTAGAAATGGCTAGCCATTTCTTAAATAAGGAGGATGTTGATTTACGCTTCTTGCCCGGCTGGGATGATAGGCAAGCCTTAGACTTAATTTTGAAAAACGATCTGGAGCGAGACATACGCTACGGCTTTACCCATAGCGGACCGCACCGGGCGGACTTTCACACTTATCAAGATAAAAGATTGGCTAAAGACTATCTGTCACGCGGACAACAAAAGCTCTTAGTTTTGGCACTGATGTTGGCACAAGTGACTTTATTGAATCAGGAAAGCCCATACTCCTGCTGTATTCTCATTGACGATCTAGCGTCCGAATTGGATACAGAAAACCGGGCAAAATTGATAAAATACCTCGTTGGATTGAACTGCCAGGTTTTTATCAGCAGTACCGATATAGCTGATTTTGGTGATTTAAGTTCAGTAGAAAACTATAAATGGTTTCACGTGGAACAAGGCGACGTAAAACAACTTTAATGTTTCACGTGGAACAAATAATAAAAAATTAACAACTCCCATCACACACGATACAACGGCTTCATGTGCGATATGAAAGCCAGGCATCGTTGCGGTAAAACACAACACAATGGATATACCCATGAGTGAAAATTACGACAGTTCGAATATCACAGTACTTAAAGGATTGGATGCAGTCAGAAAACGTCCAGGCATGTACATCGGCGATACCGATGACGGCTCCGGTTTGCATCACATGGTATTCGAAGTCGTCGATAACTCCATCGACGAAGCATTAGCCGGATACTGCAAAGGCGTCGATGTCGTGATTCACGAAAATGGCTCGATATCCGTTTACGATGATGGTCGCGGCATTCCGGTTGATATACACAAAGAAGAAGGCCGTTCCGCTGCTGAAGTTATCATGACTATCCTGCACGCCGGCGGTAAGTTCGACGACAACGCCTATAAAGTCTCTGGTGGCTTGCACGGCGTAGGTGTCTCGGTGGTAAATGCCTTGTCTGAAGAGCTAACGCTGAAGATTCGTAAGAACGGCAAGCTGCACATGCAAAAATACATCCTCGGCGAGCCAGTAGCGCCCTTAGCAGTAATAGGTGACTGTGAAGGCAGCGGGACCTACATAAACTTCAAACCCAGCCCCACTATCTTCACCAATATCGAATTTCACTACGACATCCTCGCCAAGCGTTTGCGCGAACTGTCGTTTTTGAATTCCGGCGTAAGAATCTCCCTGCGCGACGAAAGAACCGGCAAAGAAGATGTATTTGAATTCGAAGGCGGCATCAGCGCTTTCGTGCAACATCTGAATAAAAACAAAACCCCGCTGTTTGAAAAAGTTTTCCACTTTATCGCTGAGAAAGAGGGCGTGGTGGTGGAAGTGGCGATGCAATGGAACGACTCCTACCAGGAGAACGTGTTTTGCTACACCAACAATATCCCCCAGCGCGACGGCGGCACGCATTTGGCCGGTTTTAGAGGCGCGTTGACTCGCACCATCAATCAATACATCGAAACCAACGGCTTGGCTAAAAAAGAGAAAGTTGCCACTACCGGTGACGATGCTCGCGAAGGCTTAACCGCCGTGTTATCGGTAAAAGTGCCCGATCCTAAGTTCTCCTCGCAAACCAAAGACAAATTGGTGTCGTCGGAAGTAAAACCCTTGGTCGAATCGACTATGAACGAAAAGTTGCAAGAGTTCCTACTGGAACAGCCGCAAGTCGCCAAAGCCATCGTCAACAAGATCATTGATGCCGCAAGAGCTCGCGAGGCCGCTAGAAAAGCCCGCGAAATGACCCGCCGCAAAACTACGCTGGATATCGCCGGCTTACCCGGCAAACTCGCCGATTGCCAGGAAAAAGATCCAGCCCTATCTGAACTGTTCATAGTGGAAGGGGACTCGGCGGGCGGCTCCGCAAAACAGGGCCGTGATCGCCGCACCCAAGCCATCCTGCCGTTGAAAGGTAAAATCCTTAACGTGGAACGCGCCCGCTTTGACCGTATGATTTCATCGGAAGAAGTCGGCACCCTGATAACCGCGCTGGGCTGCGGTATCGGTAAAGACGAATACAACATCGACAAACTCCGCTACCACCGCATCATCATCATGACCGACGCGGACGTCGACGGTTCGCACATTCGTACTCTGTTACTGACCTTCTTCTATCGGCAATTGCCGGAGCTGGTGGAGCGCGGCCACATCTACATCGCCCAGCCGCCGCTGTATAAAGTCAAAAAAGGCAAACAAGAACATTATGTCAAAGACGACAACGCTTTAAACCAATACCTGATTCAACTGGCTTTGGATAAAGCGCAATTACAAACCGATGCCGATACCCCGGTCATCCAAGGCCAAGGCCTGGAAAAGCTGGCGACAGAATTTGCCGACGTGATGAGCATCATCAATCGCCTGTCCAGACGCTACGATGACCTGTACTTAGAGCAAATGACCTACATGCAGGTGCTAAGCGACGAAATCAAAGCCGATCAACAAAAACTGCAAGCCTGGTTGGATTTGCTGCAAAAAAATCTGAACGAGGGTGGCCATAAAGCCATATTCAACACCGAACTAAAATATCGCGGCAGCGACGACTTCGATGTGGAAGTCAGCAAACGCTTGCATGGCATTACCAAAAGCTTTGTCTTGCATGCGCCCTTCTTCGCCGGCAACGATTATCAAAAAATCGCCCGCTACGTGGAAAAAACCCTCAGCATGTTCGGCGAAACCTCCGTCATGCGCATGGGCGAACGCGAACAGCAAGTGGATAACTTCAAGCAAGCATTCGAATGGATGATGAAAGAAGTCAAAAAAGGCCAACACATCCAGCGTTACAAAGGTTTAGGCGAAATGAACCCGGAACAGCTTTGGGAAACCACTCTCGACGCCAACGGCCGCCGCATGCTGCAAGTTACCATCAACGACGTAGTAGCCGCTGACGAAATCTTCACCACCCTAATGGGCGATGTGGTGGAACCACGTCGGGATTTCATAGTTAAGAACGCCTTGGATGTGGCCAACTTGGATGTATAACGGTGATTGTCGGATGACACTATTAATGAAAAAAATGACAAGTTAGTGAAAAAATAGTGACGTAGATAATGAAAAAATCCGGCAATTTCTCCTACTGCTAAATTTTCAGTAACGCCTTAGAAAACCAGATGACCTAATGGCAGTCTGGTTTTTTATTGAGCCGGAACAAATGATATTGATCGTCAGAATAAGAAACTAGGGGCTGTTGCCATTTTGAAACGATAGCCTTGAAATCGAACGGCTCTGCCTCATTGATTGATTTTTCAATCAGAAGACAAGTGAGCTATGCCGCGACAAATGTTTACGGATGCATACTGGAATAAATTCAAAGCCATCCTGTTAAGCCTGGGGATTTATGACAAGCCTTCGCTCAGGCAAACGGTAGAAGGGATTTTTTATCGCATGCGAGTCGGCTGCCCCTGGCGAGACCTGCCTGCCACGTTTGGTAAGTGGAATGCAGTCTACAAACGGTTTAATGCGTGGTCACTGCAAGAAAAACTGATGGGCATCTTTCGAGGCCTGGTTGTGGCACCGGATTTGGAATGGACCTTTATTGACGGCAGTATCGTGAAAGCGCATCAGCATAGTAGTGGTGCGGCTCATGAACAGGATGCCGCGATTGGGAAATCCGTTGCGGGTCACACCACGAAAATCCATATGGCCGTTGATGTCTGTGGGCTGCCTATTCATTTCTCGATCACCGGTGGTGAAGTCCATGACTGCAAAGAAGCGCCGGAATTAGTGGCTAAACTGCCTTTGGCTGACTACACGGTCGCTGACAAAGGCTATGACAGTGAACCTCTACGGATTCAAATTCGAGAGAAAGGGAGTGTCCCTATCATTCCTAGAAAACAAAATTCAATCGTCGGGAATGACGGAATGGATTGGTGCCTCTACCAATATCGCCACCGCGTTGAAAATGTCTTTGCGCGATTGAAACATTTCAGAGCCATCGCGACGCGATATGACAAATTGAAACGCAATTTTGAAGGCGTTGTCGCTTTGGCCTGCGCTTTTATTTGGTTACCCATGTAAAACGGCAACAGCCCCTAATCGTCTACCGGTTTCACAAGGAAAGTGATGTTTTGGTTAATGGTAGTTATGGGTTTGACTGCGTTTTCACCCCAAAATCAACCAGATATTCGGTTAACAGCTTAATAGCTTGTTATTTGCCATAGGAGAAAAGATGTTTTATCACATGAATCTTGCAGCCAAAGAAATTCACGAATACGACGGCAACGAATTCGAATTAGTTGTCTATCGTGCAGAGGAAGATGGACATTTAGAAGGTTACATTTCTTCGGGCGGTTTTAGTGATCGTATCGTCCAAATGTCTGGCGAGGTAGCCAGTGACATGAAATCGGTTTCAGGGAGCAACCCCGTAGCCATACTTATATCGGCCATGAAAGATGAAATCGCTGCAGGCAAATTCCCATTGCCAAGCAGCACATAACCCCTCGCTCAAAGGGACGCTCCGCTTTGCGCCCCTTTAGCTCTATACTAGCCAGCTTATTCCATATCGATAACCATCCATGTCTACCAAAGCCACCGGATTGCTGCTTCGCTTCGACGAAGAGCGGCGAAATGATCTTATTCTAGACACAGCGGATGAAGGCTACGAGTCGTTTTCCGATGCACTGAGCGTTCCAGACTGGGAGCTTGGGAAACTGAACATTGCCCTGCTTAGCTTTACTGACTCGACTATTGATTACATATCATTGGCGAAGAAAGGGAAGCGTGTTGTCACGTCTAAGAACCGCATTGATTTCTCTGGACTGGTCAATCTGAATGCGATTTCCATTCGTGCAGTTGAATCGCGTCTCAATGAAAGGCTTCAACGCTACTTCATTAAAACCTCCCAAGGCGCAGGTGGCATCATTCCACCCGCCACTTGGGCGGCACTAATCTCCGCAATTAAAGCCGAGCGACCAAATTTGGTGGAAGACATTGACCGAATCTTGTCCCTACGGCGATATTCAGGTTATCGCCTGAATGGTGAGGCGGCAGACATTCTACTTCAAGAGCGCGAGGCTCTCGGCATTGCCTTGGACATCTTTTCTGGAAGCAACCTACTCCGCAATCAGGTATTGAGCGAATGGGTTCCTTACGACGATACTGTCGTTGAAGTGAACGAGAGCGCTGCAACAGCGAAGCTAGCCAACCTTGGAACTGGGCGCTCGTCATTCATGAAGGGAATTCCGCAGCGCTACGTTCAAGAAGAGTCGGCAATACAGCATGACCTGTTTAACTGGCCGGGCATGTCGCCACAACATGAAGCGGGCGTATCGGTATTTGAACAAGGTGGCAGGCGGCTTGAAGTCCATTATGCAAACAGAAATGCGCTCGAGCACACGCTCGGCGTAGATCTCATCTACTACAACGAAGAATTCCAACTCTTTGCCTTGGTTCAGTACAAGCTGATGCGTGAAGAAGGAAGCGTTGTTCTATATCGGCCAGATAATCAGTTCCGTGCTGAACTCGCACGCATGGACCAGGTGTACAAATCCATCCACAACGCTGCTCCAATTCAGTCTCACCAAGAATATCGCCTTAACGACGATGGATTCTTGCTAAAGCTGGTACCCGCGACTGGTCTAAGACCGGCGTCTGGGGAACTTATCAAGGGAATGTACATTCCTCGGGAATACATGCATTTCTTAGTCGGGCCCAATGGGCCTAAAGGTTCTGGTGGCGGCACTCAAATTACGTTTACGACTGCACCCCGATATCTCACCAACTCGCAGTTTGCCCAAAGCATTCACGCTGGATGGATTGGTACAAGAGGCATTCAAAGCGATACCCTGGCAGCGACGTTCCGAGAGTTTTATGAATCTGGACGAGCTCTTCTGGTGGCTTATGAATCAAGGTTGCCCCGGCCTTCATTGTAGGTGCCAGATCGATAATTCAGACGTTATGTGACGGGTTTCGGTCTTATTGCGGACATACATTGAAATCGTTGAATTTAGTAAAGTGGCCGGTAGGCGCTACTGGCAGGTTTCGGTTGAAATGCCTGGAGGTTTTGAAATTGGAATAGGTGACGGATTTCATCGGAATTCGCAATTGCGTTATAAAAACAAGACAATTTCAGCGTGCCGGTGTCGCGAACTCCACTTGTCTCCAAACCTCTCGATCTCTGGCCTGTAAGGCCTGTTTTGCATATTCATCAGGTCAATATCGGCCGCTAAATCCAAGACAGTTTCAGCGTACCAATCTCTCGAATTCAAAAAAATTTTGGTATCAAATTATTGTTTGGGCCCAGCGCTATCGCCATTTTGTAAGAAATTCATTTCATATATGGCTGCTCACGATTGATTTATAAGTAAGTTTGCCGGCTTGTCGGACAAGGTTTTTCTGGAAAATCTTGCGTAAAAATAGAATATCCCTGACCAATATACCTAATTCGCAGTACCAAAATATATACTTCCGTACTACCAAAATGCATGTATTTGGTTGATTCACAAAGCATTTGTCTTTTTAAGGCTGTTGCTTACTGGTCGGATTTTTATTATTCTTGGGTTAAGACTAATTCCTGATTCAGTTAAAGCATGAGTCCATTTTCCCAAAGCTTAATTTCGCTTCGTTCACGCTATGGCATACGCCAAGGCGAACTTGCCGAAATGGTTGGGTATGAACAAAGCTATATTTCCGCACTCGAGGTTGGCCTGAAGGGGCCGCCCACAATAGAGCTTGTAGAACGTATATGCGACGTGCTGTCGCTTTCGCCTGAAGAACGGCAAAAATTGCATGAGGCGCGGGAGGCATCTCAACGCAAATTCACAATCGACTTGGATACCAGGGAAGACGTGTACTGGATGTTTAAGGACTTAAGAGAATATCTATCGGAACTGTCGGAAGCGCAAGTTCGTGTGATTCGCGAAATTGTACGTTTTCGCGATCCGCAAAAGCCGCAAATTGTCAGATCAATGCGTAGAACAAAACGTCACAAAGTCGAGGAGGCTGCCATGTAAAGCGAGACAAACCTTGCGGCTTGCCCCGCTTTGGGAAGCATCTAACGATACTACCGATTAGCATCTCCAGTATCGCTACAACCTCCCCCCAGCGTCAAGCCATTTTCATCTTATAACCGGTTTCCAACACGTTCATTTGACCGTGTTCAGGTCTTTTTGTGCCTAAAAATCGGTATGTCATATACAGCAGCTGGAGATGTAGGGTTGAGCTTGCTCTGCTTTCATCTCCAGAAGGAGCAGTCATGTCAAAAAATCTTTGGCAGGGAGCTTGGCGTGGAGGTCAACCTGATGGCGACATCCATAAAAGAGCCAGAAATATCATCACCCCATCCGGCGGGATCGTTCGTGGAAAATTTCCCAGTCGTAAGAACGGGCGGATGGTTCACCACGAAGGTTTGCTTGAGCTGGAAGCGATTTATCTTTTCGAAACTTCGCCGAATATCGTTCGGTATCGAGAACAACCCGTCACCATCCACTATCCGGATGAAGCAAGGTTGCGGCGCTATACGCCTGATTTTGAGCTGGTGTTGACTACCGGAGAAATCATATTCATTGAGGTGAAGCCGACACGTAGCCTTCAACATGACGATGTACAGCACAAACTTGACCGTGTAGCCGAGTACTTGCGTCGATCGGAAACCACTTTTGTCATTTTGACCGATCAAGTTATTCGGCAGGAACCTCGATTATCAAATTTACGCTGGATCTATCATCGGGCTCGACGAATTCCACCATCGCTGGATGCCATGACGGTTGCCATCAATAAGATACGTCATCGTTTTCCTATATCGATTGCAAAGGCAACAAACTTGCCATTGACAATGTGTACTGATCCTTACAGCCGATTTATCGAGGTAAATGATATAGATCCTTACAGTCTACTGCTAGCCGGCCATCTGCGCTGTTCTTTGGACCAACCTATTTCTCAAGACACCCTGATTGAATTGAATATGGAGGCAGACAATGGCTGGTTTTGCATTGCACAAGAATACGGTTTTTGATTGGAATGGTGCTGAATATCGAATTGCTCGGCTTCAACCCAACGGCGAATTGCTGATAGAACGTGTTACCGATGGCTGTTTGTCCATCGTCACGCGGGAGACGATTTTAAACGAATATGGGGAGGGTAATGTTTCTGCGAAACCGGCTCAGCTCACCATAAGGGATTCGGCGCCATTATTTTCGCGACCTCTGGATGAATTATCCGAAAGCGTACGATGTGAAGCCTTACGTCGACGCCGCTACATTGAACATATATTGGGACATGGTGATCCAGTTTTCACAACGACTTACCTCAAACCGTTGATTGAACAAGCTGCGGCTGAAATGGAGGACCGTACGCCACCCAGCGCAACCTCTGTATATCGTTGGTTCCGGCGTTACCGGTCGACAAATGACACTCGAGCGATGATTCCGCGTACCGATCTTCGTGGGCTTAAGAAGTCGCGGCAAAATGATCGTATTCTTCAACTCGTATCCGAGGCAGTGGACGAGGCATTAAAAGTATCGCCGCAGGCTTCCGTTCCAACTATTTACACCAAATTCCTGGCCAAGCTTGAAGCCGAGAATGCGAGGACGTCGCGGAATGAGCAGATCAAGCCCTTTACGATGCGGACGCTTTATCGGCTTCTTGCAAGAGTGGGGGCTTACGAAATAGCACTCCTCAAAGAGAGTAAGGCGGTAGCCGATAATCGCTTTCGGATCGGCAAAGCCGGTGCGAAAACCTCCCGTATCCTGGAGCGGGTTGAAATTGACCATACGCCGCTTGATCTATTCCTGATCGACGAAAAAACTTGGCTGCCGTTAGGTAGGCCGACATTGACAGTGATAATCGACCACTATAGCCGAATGTTGCTTGGCTACTATTTGAGTTTCGATAGTCCCTCGACTGCTGCGGTAATGGGCGCACTTCGGCATGCCATTTTGCCCAAAAATCCGGCTACCCCCGCGATGCCATCATTAAAAACAGAAAATCGCTGGCCTTGTTACGGATTACCAGAAGTTTTAGTGGCAGACAATGGGTTGGAATTCCACAGCAACGATTTGGAAAGCATCGCTTACGACTTGGGAATCCGTATCCAATATTGCCCCAAACATACGCCGCGTTTCAAAGGAGTGGTCGAGCGCTATCTCAAAACGATTAACTATTTCTTTGCCCACCAGCTACCGGGTACCAGTTTTGCTAAGTTTTATCTGCGCGGCGATTACGATTCGCAAAAGGCCGCCTTGATGACCTTTGCCGAATTCAATCACATCTTCGAAAAATGGCTTGTTGATATTTATGCCCAAGATAGGCATCGAGGGATAAATACAACGCCTTGGGCTCGATGGCACGAAGGCATTTCCCATTATGAGCCGGTACTTCCTGATGATTTACGCACTTTGCAGCGCCGTATTGGCCTAGTTGCTGAACGGTCATTGCGTCGCGACGGGATTTTTTTAAACGGTATCCGTTATAGCTCAGATGAACTCGGTCCCATACTGCGAGCCTTTGCTGAAGGCGTTAAAGTCCGTGTGGTCTATGATCCGGAAGATTTGGGCGAAATTCAGGTATGGGGACCTAATGATGCCGAGCCGGTCGCGGTGAAAGCACTCGATTACGAGTTTGCTAAGGGGCTTACCGTCAAACAGAACGAATTTATTCGCAAACATTTGCGTGAGCAAGGTGAAGCCACAGTTGATCGCGTCGCCCTTGAACGGGCACGATCTGAATTGTCACGATCGATCGAAGAATTGATGACCAATCGCAAACATGTGGCCAGACGTCGTAGTGCCGCTTTACGCGGTATTAGCAGCAGCAAACCCAGCGGATCGGAAACCCCAACCATCAAAAAATCGGATACCTCTCAGCTACCGAAGCCTAAAAAACTTAAATCTCCCAAGCTATTCGACGAGGGATCGCAACCGACGGCACCTGACATCATCACTTCGTTCCAACTGAAACGCAATCCCGGAGAACCAGAATGAACTTCAAAGAAATTTTCGACGAGCTACAACGTTTTGATGAAGAATACATTCCTTTTCCACCCTTTGTCGTCGCGGTCGATGCGGTTAAAGTGAATCTTGCGCTGTTTCGAGAGACCGGCATCGCTCAGCATTTGCTGGTTCTTGGGGAAAGCGGGGCCGGAAAAAGCAGTATTTGCCGATGGATCGAGCAGCAATATCCTAAGTTTACATTGCCGGATCGGGATGTCACTCCGGTACTGATTGTGTCGGTTCCTTCGGCAGCCACTATATCAAGCATGGCCTCGGCTCTGCTTGAAAAACTGGGTGATCCGGCAGCAACCACCGGTACAGTTTCAGCGAAAACGTCGCGGGTCATTACGTTATGTAGGGCCTGCAGGGTGGAAATGATCTTGTTCGACGAAGCCCAGCATATTCACGACCGAGGCAAAGCTACCACGCATTACATGGTAGGCGACTGGTTAAAATCGTTAATCGATCAGACCGGTGTTCCAACCGTGTTTCTTGGCTTGCCTCGTCTCGAACAAATCTTACAAGTCAATGAACAATTACGGCGGCGCTTTTCCCGGCGAATTCGCTTAGCTTTGGGCCAAAGTGACAAAAGTTCCATTCACGCCGAATGCCTCCAGTTGTTTCGTTCATTGGGTTCCTGCCTACCACTCCCCCTGATGTGTGGCCGGTTTGGTTGGGATGAACTGGGTATGCGCTTGCACTACGCCAGCGATGGCCGTGTTGCCTACATCAAGAAACTCTTGGCCACCGCGTTGAGAATCGCATTGGAAACGGAAGTGAAGGAGATTGGGCCACAATTGCTGGAGCAAGCCTTCACCGAGGAGCTTTGGTGGGAGGGCGTAGGCAAGCTGAATCCCTTCAATCCAGAGTTTGAGTTCCGCCGCCTGGATCGGGGTAATGAGCCGTTCGAATCCGGTAATTTCAGTAGTGCTCGTAAACGTCGTAAGGAGGCGGTATGTTGATTCCGTTTAGTGATTACCCTGTTAGTCCACAATTGGAGCAAGGGGAAAGCCTATTTGGTTATGTTTACCGTTTTTATACTGCCAATGGACATAGGGTTCCGGACGTTGTTCGTAAGTGGCTCTTTACGTTGTTTTATCTGTATTAGTCACGACTTGATCTGACACATCGACTTGAAAAGATGAGAGTTACCGGTTTTGATAGGGGTGTCGAATCCTTACACAAAACACAAAAGGTAACTCTCATGATCCATACAAACAATCCGATCATTAAACACAAAGCGGGGCTGTTAAATTTAGCCCAAGAACTGAATAACGTCTCCAGAGCCTGCAAGGTGATGGGTGTCTCGCGCGATACGTTTTATCGTTATCAAGAGCTGGTAGCCGAAGGTGGCATTGATGCCTTAATCGACAAAAACCGCCGGTCTCCGAATCTGAAGAATCGCGTCGATGAAAGCATTGAGCTGGCAGTGAAAGCCTATGCGGTTGAGTGGCCAGCGCATGGACAGCATCGAACCAGTAATGAACTGCGTAAACAAGGGGTATTCGTATCCGGCAGCGGCGTTCGCTCCATCTGGTTACGGCATGACCTGGAGAACTTTAAAAAGAGGCTTAAAGCACTGGAAGCCAAGGTAGCCGCCGAAGGGTTAATGCTGAGCGATGCGCAGATTGCGGCGTTGGAGAAAAAGCAGCAGGATGATCAAGCCTGCGGCGAAATCGAAACAGCCCATCCCGGTTACCTGGGTTCGCAGGATACCTTTTACGTTGGCAACCTCAAAGGGGTTGGGCGGATTTACCAGCAGACTTACGTGGACACCTACAGCAAAGTCGCTCACTGCAAACTGTACACCACCAAAACGCCGATTACTGCCGCGGACATCCTGAATGACAAAGTATTGCCGTTCTATGAAGCCAACGCATTACCCGTTCTACGCATTCTGACGGATCGCGGCACAGAATATTGTGGCAAGGTCGAACAGCATGATTATCAGCTATACCTGGCGATCAACGACATCGACCATACCAAAACCAAGGCCATGTCGCCGCAAACCAATGGGATTTGCGAACGCTTCCACAAGACCATCTTGCAGGAGTTCTATCAGGTCACGTTCCGCAAAAAGCTCTATAGCGACCTGGATGAACTCCAAAAAGATCTGGACGAATGGCTGGTTTATTACAACAATGACCGAACTCATCAGGGCAGAATGTGCAACGGCAGAACGCCGATGGATACCTTGCTGGATGGAAAACAGATTTGGGCTCAAAAAAATCTGAACCAAATCTAATCTGACAGACACCCCGCAAAAACGGTAACTGTCAGATCAGGTCTGAGCTAATACATGTCAATACGATGGTGTCAACTCAAATATTCGATTTCGTTCATCTCACTCTGTTCAGGTAATAGAGAACCTATTACAAATAGAGAAACTCGCGCACGGGTCTCTTGCTTTGTCTCTTTTGGCTTCGGCGTTTTAATAGTTGCAGATTGCTGGGCTATGTCCAACAATTAGCTGAAGTATTCAACAGTTTAGGGGGGATGGCAAGGGTGAATTTCCGTCTACTCGACGACGTTAAAGAAGCGTTTAACATCACCTGAAAAATTTTCATTTTCGAAGACAGCTTTAATAGAAACCGCGACAATGGAAATGGGCAACCCATTCGAATTGAAGGAGAAAATTACATGGTGTTTTGTATGACAAAGTTACACTCGTGAGACCATCAGAAGCGCTGGAATTGCATCGCATAGAGATACGCCAGATGGTTGAACGGTTTCGCGCAGTCAATCCAAGGATTTTTGGATCTGTGCTTCATGGGACTGACCGCGACGACAGCGATCTTGATTTACTGGTCGATATCTTGTCTGGTACGACTTTATTTGATCTTGGTGGTCTGCAGGTCGAATTGCAAGACTTACTTGCTGTAAGAGTCGATCTTGTGACTCCTGGCGATCTTCCGTCCAAGTGGCGCGATAAAATATTGTACGAAGCCCAAGCGATATAACATTTTGGTTATGACATAGATGAATGTCGGTTTTGGGGTGTAGAGTATTGGCCTTATCGACCCGTTGCGGTCTGTCTTCTGAAGTGATTCAATTGCAGGGGTATGGTCTTTCCCGGCCATCATTTTTGATCACCGAATGATATACAGAAAGGAAAATTGCATGCTAACTGATCAACTATCTCACAAATGAGTCTTAGTTTGGTGATTTACGGAAGCTATTTAATTACAAGTTAGGCAGTCAAAGGAGTCAGCATCATATGTCGCAAAATTTGCTTGATACTGCCACTGGTGGGAGTATTGCCTTAGCAGCTATCGCTGCCTTTCTTCCATTACTTTTGTCCTTTGGCTCGGCATTGAGACCCAGTGTTAAACCCGAAAGTGCTCACCACTTTTTCCTTTATGATGGCGGACTCGATACTGGCAAGTTTGTAACTGGGACGGTTGGTTACTCGATGCAGGTGGCGTCTATTTATTTATTCCTGCTATGGTTCCAATCGTATGGGATTTACGCCTTCATTGTCCCGCTAGCTTGGTTTGCGGGTTATGTCTTAATTGCTATTCTTGTAAGCCTAAAGCTCCTTGATCGGTTTTTGAGATTCCAATCTGATTCGGTCGTCACTATTCACGGTTATGTAGCTGATGCGTTTTTGGGACGGAAATGGTTGGCAAAATTGTTAGCCATAACCTCACTTTGCGGACTGGGCGGAACCATGCTGGCCGAAATCGATTATGCCCTAACATATTTTGTTTTTCCCGCTCTTACAGTTGAGCCACCAAAAGGCGGTTTCGCCATTGTTTGTTTTGTTTTAGTTCTTTTGACGGCAGGCTCGTACATTATGTGGGGTGGTTATAGAGCAGCTATAGATACCGATATTTTTCAGGTTAAGGTTGCATATATTTTCATAGGAATAGTTGCTGCTTCGTTATCTTTGAATGCGGCAAAATCTGGAAATTGGTGTCTGGCTCTAATAGTCTCTTGCATCGTTATAGCCTTTTGTGTTTATGCAGCTAATCGTCGTACCTATCTCTTTCATATCGATCCAACCTATGAGACGCATAGGTTCGACCGAGGAATTTTCTACGTTCTTGCCATACTAATTTTTAGCGCCGCTATTTATGGTTTTTATATTCGTGGTGAACCAAGCACTGGTATCCCTATCGGCAGAGAAGTCTTTTCCAGACCCAATAATCTACCCTTGGGATTTGGCATATGGGGAGTTATTGCCTTGGTAGTCACTAACGCTACGTGGCAGTTGATCGACATTTCAGCACTCCAAAGACTTCAGTCCCTTAAATTCAATGCGGATAATCCAAGCGAACGTAACAAATTATCGAGCGGCTTAATCGCCGCAGGGGTGGAAGGAACGGGCTCTTGGTGCTTGGTTCTGGTTTTAGCAATTCTGACAAAGGCAAGTGGAGTTGAAAGCCCTAATATACTTTCTGTGTTAAGTGAAACTTGGTTTCTTGTTCCAGCATTTATCTATATTGTAGTTGCGTTTATGCTTTCTACACTCGATACACTAATTGCTGCATCCGGGTTTGTGTTTCACTACGACGGCACTCGTCATTGGCTTCCAGAAAACTCCTTCAACGACGAACGAGAACTGAACTGGGCACGTTATGGAACCATGAGTTGCCTGATTGGGGTTGGTATTTTATATTGGTGTATACGCAGTCACTACGGTGACGACCAAGCTAAACTTAGCAGCATCGTTTACGCGATTTATGCTATCCAGGCATCTGTTCTTGGGCCTGTTTTGGTGGCGATATTCGCCCCTGTTCATCGCCGTAATGTTTGGTTTTCCGTATTCGGACTATTGGCGGGATGGATTGCATCTTTTTACACGACTATCTGGGCAGAAAAACCACTCTTCGATATGCCGATGGACTCATGGTATGTTTTCCCACCGTTTGCGGTCTCTATCAATGTCCGCGGTCATCAGCATATTTGGATGCTTGTTTACCAGTCAAAACGATAATATCCAGCGGGCAGAGTAATGGAGTTTTTTCTCAAAGAGTTTGACACCCTTAGCCATTTGGATGTTCGGGAACCCATCGCGTGGATATTGTATTTAGGAATTCTTTCCATCCTCTTATTCCAATATTATCGGGAAGGCTCTGATGTTTTTCGCGAATACGGACGTCTTCATCGAGAAATATTGAAAGAACAAAGCCTGAAAGACATCTATACAGATACCTGGAAGCAACGCATAAAAGCTGCGACGCATCTCTTTAATATTGATAATTGGCTGATTTTGACCTCGTTTTTGTTATTGATTCAGTTTTTAGGATTAATGATTCTTTTGCAAAATTCCCATCCGCAAAATAATAGCAAATTTGAATTGCAAAACGTTTCCTCATCATTTCAGTCAGCGGTGGTCGGATTTTCGACCATTCAGGCTTTAGACACATTGGTTTCTGACCCCGTTAAGTCTAAAAGTGCTAACACAGGAAAGTCCCAAAATAGGACACCCCGCGCTGAAGCCCAATATTTACTAGGAATGGCTTTTATCGTATTTTGCATAGCTGTAGCTCTACTAGTAAATCGAGCCAAATTTGTAGCACTTAGAATAATGTATGAATTTGCTTGCCAGAACAGATAAGTTGCAAATTTTTAATTAACCCAACTCTCGAAAGGTGCCTGTATGCCCCCATCTGGATACAATAAAACTCAAGCCGAATCAGTATGTTATTTTTTTCGTTCATGCGTCACCTCATTGGTTGAGGAAAATACTGGTCGCCGAGATCCTAAAACGGCTATTTTGCGTGAGATTCATTCTATAAGTCACGATTTAACGCATGAGAAGCGTTCTAGATTTGAGCGTGACCTACTTAGCCTAACTCGTGAGTTTTATGAAACCTTGCTCATAGACTGCCCCCAACTATTTGATGAACTAATTGAACACGCAGAAGATTGTTTGTCTCATTTCCACTCAAGAATTCTCGGTATACACGTAGAAACTCTTCCAGAAGGAAAGTTTCGAACACAAAGCGCTAAGGTTGAAAGGGATGTGAAATCTAGTGCGCGAACGGTTGGTGTCTAACATTACGCTCAAGCCGACCCGCTCTAACTATCTCCAGCGGGACGTTGAGCGATCGGTCTAAGGCCACCTTTTATCATTGATTTCAAAAGCGTGATGATCGGCTTATCCCCGAATTTGCTCTGTCAGAATGATGGGCTCGAAATTTTTCAATTTTAGTGGCACAAAATCCGGAATTTTTCATTAATTGTGTCAAAAGTGGATATTATGTGTGACACAAATAATGAAAAATCGCTTTAAAATCAATGGATCATTTTTCAATCATTATGGCACCCGACAGGTGAAACCGTCGGAAGCATTAGATTCAAAACGCATGGCGATACGCCAAATTGTGGATCGTTACAGAGTGACCAATCCGCGCGTATTTGGATCGGTGCTTTACGGTACAGACTGCGACGGCAGCGACCTGGACTTGCTGGTAGATACGTTGCCCGGTGCCACACTATTTGATCTTGGCGGACTACAACTTGAACTGGAAGATTTGCTGGCAGTTCCGGTCGATCTTCTGACTCCCGGCGATTTGCCCGCCAAATTCCGCGAACAAATATTGGCCGAAGCTCAACCCGTATGACGGTCAACCGCCTTGCCGATTACCTGGAACACATGCGACAAGCCGCATCCGATGCTTGTGGTTTCGTTGAAGGTTTAAGCAAGGCAGAATTTCTTGCCGACAAACGTACACAACAGGCGGTGGTGATGAGTTTGATCATCATCGGTGAAGCCTCAACAAAAATAATGGATCGATATCCTGCCTTCATCGAGAAGCATGCGAATGTGCCTTGGCGAAACATGCGCGGTATGCGCAATCGCATCGCCCATGGTTATTTCGAAATCAACTTTGAAGTAGTTTGGGAGACGGTTTGTTCAGCCTTGCCTGAGTTGTTAAAACAACTATCAATAGTGTCTAGCAATGTCGACGAAGAACATCGTTAATTCCAAAGGACATTTCGCAGTTGCTCACACTATCACTGCCGATTTGTTCTTGAGAGACATTTTCTAAATGATAGTTGGTGGAATACCCGACAAACTTGGCAATCGGTATGAAGCGAAATGGCTGGTCCGCTGCCTGATAGACGTAATTGCCGGTAAGGCAAATTGGCTTAAATTCGAAGGTATTGATACGGAATATCAAGGCTTTGAATTTGCTCTTTCGCATGGCGATATTACTGAATGGCATCAGACAAAGATCAATGCACCTGCCGGAAACTGGACGCTCAATCTTCTAAACCGTGAAGGTATATTGAAGGCGTTTGCAGAGCGGCTATCGGCGGATCATAAGGCCTATTGTTTTTTTGTTTCGCAAGACAGCGCTAAAGACTTCAGGACGCTGACAGACAAAGCCCACTTAGCCGAGTCGTTTAATCAATTCATTGACGATGCACTTGCGAATGAGGAAAGAGATAGGACATTTCCGAAACTCTATGACTTTTGGCGTCAAACACCAGAAACTGCATTTGAATGGCTAAAACGATGCTATGTCAAAGTCATACCAGATAGTGAGTTAGACGCTATCAATGAGTCTTTTGGCGATCTGACTTTTCAACAAGGAGGTAAATCCGCCTTTCCCGTACTGCGCGACATTCTCGAAAAGAATTTCAATAAACAATTATCGACTGATACGCTTCGTGAAGCTTTGAAACAACAAAGCGGTTTGAGATTTAAAGAATGGGCGTTTGATCCTACTATCCAACGGCGATTGCACGAAGAAACTGATGCCTATCTCGGCACCTATTCCCCTTTCGGCGCCGGTAATGAAATTATTACAAGGCCGCAGACACAATCACTAATTGATGAACTGCTAACTGACAATGGGCTTGAATTGATTTTACTTGCCGGTGTTGCTGGTTCGGGAAAGTCAGGGATTGTACGCGCTGCCATCGAAAATCTTCGGCGACTAAATATTCCTCATTTGGCGTTTCGAGTCGATCACCATTTACAGTGTGTTAGTCGTGAAGCATTAGGAAAAAAATTGATTGGGCGAGAGGAAAGTCCAGTCACTACCTTGAAGGGGACTTTCCCTAGCACGCCATCGGTTTTATTCATCGATCAAGTCGATGCCATCAGTGAAGTATCAGGGCGCGATGGTCAAATAAAAGAAGTTGTCTTCCGCTTAATTCAGGACGCTCATCATTTCAGTAACATCAAAATAGTCGCAGTTTGTCGGACATTCGACTTGGATAGTGATCCCCGATTAAAGCATTTGAAAGCCAATAACCGCACTCGGCAAATCGACATACCTTTGCTAGATTGGGGTGCCGATGTTGAACCGCTGTTAAAAAAGAAAGGTGCTGAAATTGCCATCTTCAAAGAACCGCAACGCCGGTTACTGTGTTTGCCTGTCAATTTGGCAGTGTTTTTGGAAATCGGCGAACCCGGATTGTCATTTCTGTCTCGTTCGAGTTTGCATGAAGCGTTGCTGAAGAAGAAAGAACGAGAAATTCCTCGGCAACGCCAAATTAGCTGGTCTCCGATCAGAGCCTTTACCGCATTATGCGACTGGATGACCGAGCAGCAACAATTGAGTGCTCCCTTATCAGTATTGGATGACTATCAAAGCGCAGCCGATATTTTGGTTTCGGAAGGTTTGATCGTCGTTTCTCGCGGCCATCTGAATTTTTTTCATGAAAGTTTTTTCGACCATATTTTTGCCAGGGCTTTTGTCAATCGACATCAGAGTTTGGTCGAATTATTGAATTCGGCAGAACAGTATCTGTTTCGACGTACGCAGGTCAGGCAAATTCTCGAATCCCTACGCCAAAACGATCTCCAAAGATATTTGACCGAATTATCCGAGTTGCTTTCCAGTTCTAGTGTTCGTTTTCACATCAAATCGGCAGTCTGCCAGTGGCTAAATTCCGTGGAAAATCCGACGGACTCGGAATTCCGGATTATTTCAAAGTTCGATCAAACGCCGGATAAATTTCATCCCCTGTTTCGGCAAGCAGTTCTATCGACTAACTGGTTTCATTTATTAAATGACAGCGGATGGATTAATAAAGAAATCAATGGATTGCATAATGAGCGTGTTGAAAGAATATTGTGGTGGCTTGGTCATTTAGCTAATGATCATCCACAAGCAATTGCTGAATTACTAAAGGCGTGGTGGGGCGGTAAGCCCGAGCGGGCTGAGCGGCTACTGAATTGGTTTGGATTTATTAGCCCTGACAAACCTGATGGTCAATTGATTGATCTATGTGAAGAACTCATTCTTTCGCGTTCGGATGACCTATTGCACTATCAAAATGATGATCTGGTATCAACGCTGCTACATACCTGTAGCAAAAGTTCGCCTGAACATTGTGGTCGGATTTTGCATGCCTTGTTCGATACTTGGTTTGCGCTTGATAAAGAAGAAATTCCATTTATAAACAATGACTTTGGTCAATTAATCGAACATGGTATAAACGAAATTGCAGGTCAAACTCCGCTTGCGATTCTGCTTGGAACTACGGATGCATTGATAAAAGCCATAAATACAGTGGCCGAATCCGAAGATAGCGTTCAAAGCTGGCAGTTTAATCATCGAGCGTATTCCAATCATCACTTTGGATTCGATAGTTTTTTAGCTTGTTACAGATCAGCACTAAAGCAGGTGCTGAAACAAAGCCCTGAAATAGCAGTCGATTATCTGGATAAACTCGATCCATTCAAGCATGAATGCCTGATGCATCTTCATTTGGAAGCGATTCAAGCTAATCCTGTCGTGCTGGCACACCGGTTACGAAATCTAGTCAGTCACAACAGTGTTTTCGACGCCGGTTTTGATGGTGCAGATTGGTGGTCGTTTGCACATGCTTGCCGAGAGGCTTTTCCGTTTCTGGATAGGGAAGCAAAACTTACCGTGGAATCTGCAATTCTAGGTCGATATCCGGAAATTGAGCGCGGTATTGAGCTATCGAATCGGATTAAAGCAGAAGGAGAGTCACTTCCCTTCTGGACAAAGAAAGATGTTGCAAGGTGCTTAAACTTTTCTGGTTATCAGCAATGGTGCATTCTGGAGACGATAGGCGAAAGTTTATTATCTCCAATTGCACTATCTCGACTCCAAACGCTTCGCCGTAAATTTCAAAACAAAAAAATCGAACAACCATTAAACCACAATGTGTATTCGGTGGGATCTCCTATCAAGAATGCTCAATGTGAAAGAATGAGTGACAAAAATTGGCTGGCAGCCATTGAGCGTTACAACGATAAAACTGAAAGACGTAGAGGTCCAGGTTTTGTTGACGGCGGTTCTGATGAGCTTGCCTACCAACTTCAGGAATTGACTAAAATCCAGCCTGAACGCTTCGCGGCGCTAAGTTTGAAAATTCCCGTTAGTGCACCCGTCTGTTATATCGAACGGATTTTATGGGGATTGGCTGAAGCAGAATCAGCTACAGATAATTCAATGATACAAGTTATCAAGTACGCCGATCAGCATCCGACTAAAGCTTTTGGCCGCGCGATAGCTCGGATAGTCAATAAGCGTTCTCACATTGCAGCCGATTCTGAAATTCTCGAAATCATGCTCAAACTTGCATTACAGGGAGAGGCAGAAGGCGAATCTATTAATCACGAATATACCAAACGTGAAACTATTACTATCGACACATTGCTGCAATCGGTCGGTGGGTTATATCTGCGAGGTATAAACGGAACGCGCGGTCAAATGTGGGAGGCTTTAGCCAATGTGTTATGGGAAATGCCCGAAAATACTTCTAAAATTTGGGATGTATTAGATATTGCTTTGGATAGTGAGCCGTTAGTCAGCGTGCGTTGTAGCATGATGAAAACCCTGACTCCGTTATTCAAGGCCGATAAAACCCGATTTTCCGCTTCGATACGAAAGTTAATCATCTTGCCCTGTAACGTGGTCGAAAACAGAGATGATACTTGCCTATCCCCACTGGTTACTCACCAAGGCATTTATCTTTTTCCACATATTTTTTACTGGTTGCCGGAGTTGGGCAAAGAATTAGTGGAGCGATTGCTGGGATGCGGTGATGAAAACAAACAACTCATAGCTGCATGGTTGATATTTTGTGAAAGCTATCGAAATGATGCCTATATTGCTCAGGCTGAAAGCCTTGCTGCCTCAAGCCTACAGCATCAACGATTATTGGCAGATGTCACCGCCGATGCATTTAGCTGGACGGATAATCGCCGCCGAGCGGAAACTCTTCTGCAAGGCTTTTTCTTCGATAAAGACAAACAAGTTCGTAAACATGCATCCGATGTATTTAGAAAAACAGATAAAACCGATATTGAGCCTTATCGCAAATTAATCGAGAGTTTCATAACATCCCCGGCTTTTTTCGGAAACTCTTACTTTGTATTACGAATATTGGAAGACGCGACAAACGATGTGCTTGAGCTGGTTATTTCTGTAAGCAAACGTTTGATCAACGATGCGAGTAATCAGACTAATCAACGACTCACCGACACACACCATTTGCAAAGCCTTATTAAGAAAGAATATACGGCATCAGAATCCCGCCCTGAAGCCCGTCGAAGAATTCTGGATGTTATCGATGAAATGTTGATCAATGAAATTTATGGTGCTGATGATGTTGTGGCTGCGCATGATCGCTGGTAGTTATGGTTAAAACATTGTCTAAATAAAAGAAGCAAATTAGGTTTTAATTCGGATTTAGTAGATTAAAAGTTGTTCCGAATGCACTCCCACGAGCCCCGACCGCATATAAACCCAACCCGTTGGCGTATAAAAAACTCTCGGCGGCACCCCCAACAAGTCCGGTGGTACCTTCATGCTTCTTGGCTGCACCTTCGAGCCTGGTGGGGGTGCCTTCCGGATTTGCGCAGGTGCGTTCCAGACATTGGGATATGCCTTCCGGGGATTTTTATATGCCGCCGGGACTGTTTGGAATGCGTTCGCGGTGGTCGGCAACCCGCACGGGTGCTTCGGAAGTCACTACAAAGTAAATGGCTATGCCTTCGGGTAATTTTAAAATCCAAAAACGCGACATTTAGCCGCACTTGTGTAAGTCGAGAGCTTATCTAGTCGTCCCTGAAAAAGCCGAAATTTTTCAGGAGCGACGCCCCTCAGGCGAACGATAAAAATGGTTCGGATGAAAATGCGCCCCAAAGCCGAGACAGCGACTGCCAAACATGAGGCCAAAAAATCCTCAACCGCCTGAGGATCAAACGGATGTTGTGGCCGGCACCGCACAGGATGGCATGCAATGCATCGCCCAGTTCGCCTTTCAGGTAGTTGCGCCCCAATAATCCGTCGTTCTTCAAGTGGCCGATGATCGGCTCGATGGCGTTGCGACGTTTCAGGGCCCGTTTGAGTCGTCGGGTATCCACGCCGCGTTTTTGCCGGGCTTTGTAAATCGTGACCCCGGGTACCTCGACCCCACGATAACCCAAGTCCACAAACGCTTCTTTGGCGCGTGTGCCGCTTAGAATTTCCGCCTGTTCCAGACAGGATTCCAGGGTGTGACCATCATAGGGATTGCCGGGAAAGCTACGTGCACCCAGCACGAAATTGCTTTTGTTGGTGACGGTGATACCCACTTTAACGCCGAACTCATATTTTTTGTGGACCTTGCCTTTGGCAATGCATTCCACTTCCGGGGCGTGAAAACTGTACAGTTTGTTTTTATCCTGCGGTTGCTGATTCAAAATCCGTTGGGTTTTCTCCAGCGTTTCTTTGAACGCCCCTTTGACAGCGTCGGATTGATTGTCCAATTGGCGCTCAATGTCACGGTAAACCCGACCCACCAGGGTTTTCAGTTGTTTGAGCATTTTGCGTTTGCGCTTCATGTGCTTGGCATGATGGTAGCGGTTGGCCATTAGCAGCAAATACGGAGCCTTGCGGTTATAGTTTTGCCGCAACGGAATCTCATGCTGCTCGGCTAAACGCACCAGATGCTGGCGGCAGCGTTCGTACAATTTGCCATCGGTTGGATACGTGATGGCTTTTTCTTGAACCGTGCTATCGACCGTCACCGATTCAAAATCCTGTTTTTTCACGGTCTGACTGTCGACACCTGCTTGAATGGTCACCATTAACATCCACTCGCAACCGGCTTCACCGATCCGCTTCCGCCAATAGGTCAGCGAGGTGGGGTGACAAGGCATCTGGTGTTGGAAGTACTCTGCGCCACAAAAATATTGCCAATAGGGATTTTCCAGCCATTGCGCCACGACCGCTTCGTCGGAACGGGCAAACGCATGTTTAAGGTAATGAAGTCCAGCAATCAGTCGCGTGGGCAAGGCGTGCGCCCCTTGATTCTCTGTGAAAAACTCGCCAAAGGCGTCATCCAGGACTTTCCAGTCGATCAGATGAGCCAGTTGGTAAAGTTCGTGTTTTGGATTTAACAGGTCGGCCAGCGGCGTGTTGAATAAATCGATTTGTCCGCTCGTTTCTTGGGATTTTGGCTTCATTTTGAATAAAAATTTGCAAGAAATTAATATCTATTTTACCCGTTTCTTGCAATTATTACCCGGCTTTTTTATTAAATATCCAATGTAATTCAATGTGTTAGTGTTGATTTTATGACTTTTCAGGGGCGACTATCTATACTCTTGGGCGACATAGTTTTAACGCTAGTTATTCCCTTCGATTTATTCCAATACTTCCGCCGGCGATTCGGCCTGTTGGCCGTTGTCTGGCGTGCTTATCGTTTATTTATAAGGAGCACACTGATGGCTAAATCAGATTATTTCCCCCGCCCGGATGGCGAGTTATTGATATGGCATGATCGGTTTATCCTCAACCTTGCGTCTTTGAAAAGCCAGTTGGGTTTATCCGACGAGGACATAGCCGCCTGCAATACCGAGAATCAAGAACTGCATGGCAAAGTGTCGGCCGCCAATATTGCCGCTGCGGCCGCGCATCATGCGACTGCCGATAAGCAGGCTTATCGCGGCCAATTCGAGAATAAGGTAAGAGCATTGGCGCGGCGCATCAAGGCTCACCCCGGTTATACAGAGGCATTGGGTAGTCTGTTGGGTATCGTTGGTGCGGAAATCAATACGGATTTAACCGACGCCAAACCGGTGCTGAAGGCTGCCGATCAGACCGGCGGTAATGTGTTACTGAGTTTTCAAAAATTCAAAAGCGACGGCATCAATATCTATTCCCAGCGTGAGAACGAAAGCGAATTTGTGTTTCTAGCCCGCGACACTCAAACCCGTTATGTCGATAACCGCCCGCTATTGGTTGCCGGCAAGCCTGAGCTGCGCCGTTATACGGCGGTTTATGTGGTGAAAGATTTGGAAGTGGGCCAATACAGTGACGAATTGGTGGTGAGTTGTGCACCGTAAGCGTACTTCAATTCTAAGTGTGTTCGATTTTAGGGGATGCGTGATTCAGCCTTCGCTGGTTTCCCCGGTTTAGACACCTCATATTCGACAACGTCTATCTTTGCCCTTATTAATCAGACTGTTAAATTCCCTGGCTCCGTCATTTCCGCGTATTTGCAGATCCGGAATCAGCAAAACGGGGAGGCAACCAAGGGAGAATAATCGCTGGGTTATGTAGTCTTAAACCAGCTGGTTGCCGAGTACCAATGTATCGATAATCGGGCAATCCGGTTTATTGTCCCCGCTACAGGTCTGAGCCAACCGGGCCAGAATGTCGCGCATTTCGGCTAATTCGGCAATGCGTCGATTCAAATCGTCGACATGGGATTGGGCCAGCGCTTTGACATCGGCACTGGCTCTTGCCGGGTCTTGCCACAGCGAAACCAGATCGCGGATTTGCTCCAGCGAAAACCCCAGCCCCCTAGCTCGTTTGATCATCCGCAACACTTGCAAATCGGTATCGTTGTAGGTCCGGTAGCCCGATGCGGTGCGCACGCTTTTTTTGATCAGTCCGATACCTTCGTAGTGACGAATCATTTTGGCGGATACGCCGGTCATTTTCGCAGCTTGGCTGATATTCATCGCTCACTCTCCAATAGGGGGACTCAGCGTTGCGGGCGGCCAGTTCGCTGCCCGCTAGCGGGTTCGGTTAATGCCTGACGGATTGCAATAAGCCGGCGGGTTACCGCGATGGGAAGGACAAGCGATTTTTTTGCTTTTTTAGTCCCTGGTATTTTTTGAAAAAATCGCTCATGAAAAAAACGCAAGGCTCTAAACGACAGGTTTATCGGCGACGGCATAAATCACATTGGCTGAAATCTCAGTAACCGATTGGCTCACTAATTGGTCGAGATTGGCCTGTTTCACCTTCTGTAGCTGTTCGCTATTGAGCTGATCCAAGGTTCCCCGATAACCGCTACCCATCGCCAGGGTCCACCAATCCTCAGGCTCAGACAGAGCATGAGTCGCGGTTTCGGCAGAAATGTGCACTTCGGTTAAACCGGCTTCGGCCAGCATGTCCAACAGTCCTTTCGGTGTGGAAATACGATCCCAAGGATTAAAGTCTTTATAGAGTTCGGGGCGTTGTTGGCGGATGGCTTGCCAAAGCGAGGTGTTGGCTGGCTCGAATAAATCCGGTCCCCAGGTCGTAATAGCCAATCGCCCGCCTGGCCGGACCTGGCGCCATAATTCTTTGACGGCGGCGGCCATATCAGGTACGAAAAAGATCCCAAACACGCAAACGACGGCGTCGAAATAACCATCGGGATAACCTAGAGCAAGCATATCATGGACCCGAAATTCCAGATTCTCAAGACCATCGGCTTGGGCTTTATCGGCTGCCCGAGTCAATAGTTTTTCTGCCAAATCGACCGCAACCACTCGGCCATCCGAGCCGACCATCCGCGCGGCCGGTAAGGCTGAAGCACCGGTTCCGGAACAAACATCCAATACTTGGTCACCTTGCCTCAAACCTATTCGCTCAATGGTGCTATGACCGAAACGGTTCCAAAACGTGTTGGCCGGGTGATCGAATAAATCGGCGGCTGTGTTATAAGCATGTGCGGTTTTCTGATTGGCTACCCAATGTGATTCCATTTCAACCTCCTGAAAAAGTATTCAAATTTTAGTCATGGATAGTCACCTTACCTCGGAGACCATCCGGAGGCATCAATCTAAAGGTTTACATAATGGGAAGGTCAAGCAGAATTAAGGCTTAACTATGATCGCTAGATGAACAATCTGCTCGGATCGTCGCCAGATCAACTACTGAACACCAGATTCAAAGCCTGGCGGGGTATTTAATCAGCGTTGCCCCAGGGAATAAGGCCGTAACGGCGCCAAGTAAAAAGTATGGCAACAAGATTGACGTGTGTCATGTTCATTTGTTTGTTGCCCCACGTAGAGCAAAGCGAAGCTTTTTGCCCGTCCGTTTGACTGCCATGTTAGGCACTGTCTTTTCTCATCATGCGCTTTAGAATTGGTAGTCGGTAAGCCGACGTCCTTGATTTCGCTGACGCTGCATTGAGGCTGCACGACTCTCGGTGCTATGTCTCCGATTTCCAAAAAGACAATGTGCTCCGCGAGCTCCCATTAAGCCAACGCCCATTCGCCCAAGTTCACACAATTTTAGCTAGCCCTGCGATAATGGCCGGCCTGTCAATAACCCCTTTGTTTTCGTGTCCCCCAAACTCAACCCCCAACAACTCGCTGCCGTTAAAACCATCGATCATCCCTTGTTGGTACTGGCCGGTGCCGGTAGCGGCAAGACGCGGGTGATTACTGAGAAGATCGCTTATCTGGTTCAACAGGGCACGCCGGCGCGGCATATCGCGGCGGTGACTTTTACCAACAAGGCGGCGCGGGAAATGAAGAGCCGGGTCGGCAGGCTGATCGATGACAAAGCCAGTCGCGGCTTGCGGGTATCGACTTTTCATTCCCTGGGCTTGGATATTCTGCGCAAGGAACACAAAGCCCTGGGCTACAAAGCGGCGATTACCTTGTTCGACGAACAGGACCGGCTGACCTTGCTGCGCAACTTGATCAGCCATGGCGTCGGCGGCTGCGACATTGATAATGTGGAGCAGTACAACTGGCAAATCGGCCAGTGGAAAAACGCCTTTGTGACGCCCATCCAGGCTTTGAGCCAAGCCGATGCCAACAGCTTGCCGGCGGCGCTGCTTTACGAGGCGTTTACCCGCAGTTTAAAGGCCTATAACGCCACCGATTTCGACGATTTGATTTTGTTGCCGGTGTTGCTGTTTCAACAACATCCCGACGTTTTGGAGAAATGGCAGAACAAAATTCGCTATCTGCTGGTGGACGAATATCAGGATACCAACATCACCCAATACCAATTGGTCAAGCTATTAGCGGGTAATCTGGGCCGCTTTACCGTGGTGGGTGACGACGACCAATCCATCTATGCCTGGCGCGGCGCGCAACCGGAAAATCTCAGCCAGTTGCAAAAAGATTACAGCCGCTTGCAAGTGATCAAGCTGGAACAAAATTACCGTTCCGCCGGAAGGATTTTGAAGGTGGCCAATCAGTTGATCGCCAATAATCCGCATGCGTTCGAGAAAAAACTCTGGAGCGAGTTGGGCTACGGCGATCCGCTGCGGGTACTAAGCCATAAAAACGACGTGGCAGAAGCCAAGCAAGTGACTGCCGAGATTGTGCATCATCGCTTCAAGACCGGTGGCAGCTACGGCGACTATGCGATTCTGTATCGCGGCAATCACCAGTCACGCTTGTTCGAGAAGGAATTGCGCGAGAACAACGTGCCCTATTTCATCAGCGGCAGCGCTTCGTTTTTTTCCTACGCCGAAATCAAGGACGTACTGGCCTATTTACGGTTATTGGTTAATCGGGATGACGACGCGGCGTTTTTGCGGGTGATCAACACCCCGCGCCGGGAGATTGGACCGACCACGCTGGAAAAGCTGGGAGCTTACGCCAACGAGCGGCATATCAGTCTTTTTGCAGCCTGCAACGAGTTAGGCCTGCAACAACGGCTGCCGGAAAAGTCGGTACAACGCTTGAGCAAGTTTTGCGATTGGTTGAAAGAGACGGCGATCAAGGTCGAGCGCGAGGATACCTTTGTCGTGATCAACCGGATGATAGACGAGATCAACTATTCGGCTTGGTTACAGGAAAACAGCAAAACCCCCGCTTCCGCCGAACGTAAACTGAAAAATGTGTATGAGTTAATCGAATGGCTGCAGCGTATCGCCACCAAGGAGCAAGGCAGTGAACAGTCGCTGGCCGATGTGATTGCCAAGGTGATGCTGCTGGATATTCTGGACCGCAATCAAGAAGACGAAGCCGGCGACCAGGTCAGCTTGATGACCTTGCATGCCGCCAAAGGCCTGGAGTTTCCACACGTGTTTTTGATTGGCATGGAGGAAAACCTGCTGCCGCATCAAAACAGCATCGAAACCGATAATATCGAGGAAGAACGGCGCTTGGCGTACGTGGGCATTACCCGCGCTCAGCAGACCTTGACCTTTAGCTATTGCACGCATCGCAAACGCTTCGGTGATCTGACTGAGTGCGAACCCAGCCGGTTTTTAAACGAATTGCCGGAAGAGGATTTGGAATGGGCCAACAAAAAACAGTTGCCGCCGGAAGAAATTAAACAGCGCGGCAAGGCCAGCCTGGCCGCGCTGAAAACGATGCTGAATTGAGCTTATTGCAATACCACGAAAAAGCCTTCGCCGCCGCGTTGCAGATTGACTAACAGCGGTGCATTGGGATTGACCACCTGCTTGATTTCATCCAGGTTTCTGACCCGGTAGCGGTTGGCGGTGACGATGATGTCGCCCGGCCGCAAGCCGGTTTTCCAGGCTTTGGAGTTTTGTTCGACTTTTTCTATCATCACGCCTTCCACTTGATCCTTGGGCGTTACGCCTAGCACCGCGCCGCTTAAAGTCGGATGCAGTTTATTTCCGTCCAGCTCCGGCCGTTTCGGCTTGCCGATGGTGGCTTGCAGCGACTTGCGTTCCTCGCCGCGCATGATCTCCAGGTTGGCAGTGTCGCCGATTTGCAGCAAGCCCACCGCATTGCGAATTTGCGCGCTACCGCCTTTTACGTCCTGGCCGTTAATGGCCATAATAATATCGCCAGGCTCCAATCCGGCCTTTTCGGCGGGCGATCCGGCTTCCACGCGGCTAACGACCGCGCCGTGCTGGCTTTTCAAGGCAAAGGCTTTAACCAGTTCCGGCGTTAAATCTTGCGTGGTCACACCCAGCAAACCGCGGCGCACTTCGCCGTGTTGCACCAAGGACTCCATCAAGCGAACCGCCATATTCGACGGAATCGCAAAACCGATGCCGACATTGCCACCGGTAGGCGCGAGGATTGCCGTATTCATGCCGACAAATTCGCCGCGTAAATTCACTAAGGCACCGCCCGAATTGCCGGGATTGATCGAGGCATCGGTCTGAATAAAATCTTCGTAACCTTCAATACCCAAGCCGGAACGGCCCAGCGCGCTAACGATGCCAGAGGTGACGGTTTGGCCCAAGCCGAACGGGTTGCCGATGGCAACCACGAAATCGCCGACTTTCAGTTGGTTGGAGTCGGCAATTTTCAAGGCACTCAGGTTGTCGGCGGGGATTTGGATCACCGCCACGTCGGCTTCCGGATCGGTGCCCAGCAGTTTGGCGTTGAGCTGCCGGCCGTCGCTAAGGGTAACGGTGATTTTGTCCGCTTTGTCTATCACATGATTATTGGTCAGCACATAGCCTTGATCTTTATCGATAATCACGCCGGAGCCCAAGCTGTTTTTTTGCTGTTGCCGCTGGTTTTTGGGGATGTTGAAAAAACGCCGAAACATCGGATCGTTCATTAACGGATTTTCCTGTACCCGCACATTGGTGGAGGTGGAGATATTCACTACGGCCGGCATACTTTGCTCCAGCATCGGCGCCAGGGACGGCAAAGGTGCGCCGTCGACTTGTCCGGGCAATTCTGCGCCGGCTCGCCAGCTGCTCAGGCCAAACAAGATAATCAGGAATAGTTTGTTCATGTTCGTCATGGTTTTTGCATTCCAGGCAGTTAAGTTGCCAGCATGGACTCGCTGGGCGGGAAAATGTTTCACTGAGAGTTTACTTAATAATCGACTATCATAGATTAAGTTTTCTTGTTGGTTTCCCTTCACTTTTTATTCGCGACGAGTACGTGGCTGTCGACATCCATTCCGCTGAAGGCCGTGTGATTCGGCAATTAATTCCGCTATCCACCTTGCCCTTCAGTAAATTTGAGGCGCTGTGCGCACAAATCAAGGTCGAGGATGCGGAAGAAGGCCAATTTTTGTTCAAATGCGGGGATGAACCTAACGATCTAGTGTATTTGATCGATGGCAGCGTGACCTTACAGACCGATCTGTTAAAGATCGAAACGATCAAGTCCGATAGCCCCTCGGCGCGCTTTGCGCTGGCGCATCAAATCCCCAGGAAAGTGCATGCCGTTGCCAATAGCCGAATTCGTTTTTTGCGTTTGAATGCTGATATGATGAAATCGGTTCAAGATGTCCCGTATGAAGAAGCAGAGAGTTTTATGGTAGCTGAAGAGGTGGAGGATAATGACGACTGGATGACGACCTTGTTGAAGTCGCCGGTATTTCGAGCGTTGCCTCCGGCTAATTTGCAAAAAATTTTGATGGGCATGGAGGAAGTGCGCGTGAATGCAGGCACTGTCATTGTCAATCAAGGTGAGCAGGGCGACTTTTACTACATCATCAAACGAGGGCAATGCTTGGTGAGCAGGAAACCTGCACCCAACGCCAAGGAGATTAAGCTGGCGCAACTCAGCGATCAGGATACTTTTGGTGAGGATGCATTGATTTCAGGCGAGCCTCGCAACGTTACGGTCAGTGCGTTGACGGATGTTTGCCTGTTGCGATTGGGTAAGGAGCAGTTTCTGAACTTGATCAAACAGCCGACGCTTAAATATATCAGCTATAAAGACGCTCAAGACTTGGTGACCAAGGGTGCGGATTTGATCGATGTGCGCGAGCCCGATGAATACAAGCCAAAGCATTTGCCGTTCAGCATTAATCTGCCGTTTTTTTCCTTGCGCATGCAGCTAAAAACCTTGAATCGGCAGCATCCCATCGTCGTGGTTTGCCAGAATGGCAAGATTAGCGAAACGGCGGCTTTTATCCTGATGCGGCACAAATTCAATGCGCTGATTCTAAACGGTGGTATCGACAGTATTAACCCGGACGAACTGAAAGCACCTTCATCGTTTCCGATCGACGACGGTATTGAGACCGGTAATTTTAGAGGGAGCAGCGGCGAGAGCGAGACGAGTCACTCGTTCACCGAGCAATCCTCAATACAAGATGATATGGAGCGTTTACGGCGCTTTCTGCAGCAGCTGAAAACCAAATACAATATTTTGGAAGCTGAGAAAAAGGCTTTGGAGATGAAATATTTGGCACTTGCCAAATTTACGGAATCGCTGAAAGCCGAGCTGGAAGCGATGAAGAAAGCCGGTGGCGGTGGCTAGTCGGAAAAAACCCTGCTGCTAGCCCGCCAACGCCTGAAAGCGGATCAATAAAACGCTGTTTATTTGATCTTGGCTTCTTTGTACATCACATGCTTACGAACCACGGGATCAAATTTTTTGATCTCCATTTTTTCAGGCATGGTTTTTTTGTTTTTGGTGGTGGTGTAGAAATGGCCGGTGCCTTCGCTAGATACCAATTTGATTTTGTCGCGCATTGTCAGTCTCCTTAATATTGTTCGCCGCGTTTACGCATATCGGCCAGAACAGCATCGATGCCGTTTTTGTCGATGATACGCATACCTTTGGAAGATACTCTCAAACGAACCCAACGGTTTTCGCTTTCAACCCAAAATCTGTGGTGATGCAGATTAGGCGTAAAACGTCTTTTGGTTCTGTTCATCGCGTGTGAAACGTTGTGCCCTGTTACTGGGCGTTTACCTGTTACTTGGCATACTCTGGACATGACTACCTCAATGCGAGCTTTTAATTCAAAATAGCCGCGCTTTATAACAAAAAAACTTTTGTTGGTAAACAACAGCCTGCAAAATAAATTTGATAAAATCGGTTTTATTTCCCGTCGCTTCGGAATTTACAGGACTTTAATGGCTATTAAACTCGGCATGGTCATGGACCCCATCGGCCAGATCAATATTAAAAAGGACACCAGTTTTGCGATGTTGCTGGAAGCCCAGTCTCGCGGTTGGGAGCTGCATTACATGGAGCTGTCCGACCTTTACATGCGCAACGGCGACGCTTATGCCCGTTCCCGCGTGCTGGAAGTCGAACGCGATGACAAGCAGTGGCATAGGTTTCTCGGTGAGCAGCAAATAGCTTTGTCCGAATTGGACGCGATCATCATGCGTAAGGATCCGCCCTTTAATCAGGAATATATCTACGCCACTTATATGCTGGAACAGGCTGAGCGCCAGGGTGTTTATGTGGTCAACAAGCCGCAATCGCTGCGCGACGCCAACGAAAAAATGTTCACCGCCTGGTTTCCGCAATGTTGCACCGATACTTTGGTAGCCCGAGACCCGCAAAAAATCCGCGACTTCTTAAAAGAGCACCAGGAAATCATCCTGAAGCCCTTGGACGGCATGGGTGGAGCGTCGATCTTTTATGTCAAAGAGCATGACCCCAATCTTAGCGTGATTCTGGAAACCATGACTCAACACGGCAGCAGTTACATCATGGCGCAAAAATACCTGCCTGCCGTGAAAGACGGCGACAAACGGATCTTGGTGGTCAATGGCGAACCGGTGCCTTATTGTCTGGCACGGATTCCGGCCAGCGGCGAAAGCCGGGGCAATCTGGCAGCCGGCGGACGCGGCGAAGGCCGGCCATTGAGTGACCGTGATCGCTGGATTGCCGAACAGGTCGGGCCAACCTTACGCGAAAAAGGCCTGATATTTGTCGGCCTGGATGTCATCGGCGACTATCTGACCGAAGTCAACGTCACCAGTCCAACCTGCGTGCAGGAGCTGGATAAACAGTTCGGCATTAATATCAGCGCTCAATTAATGGACCACATCGCCGCTCAATGCCAGGCCTGATATGTACGCGCCGGACTTGACTCCCACGCCGTTGTCGCAAAGTGATTCGCTGCTGACGGCGTTGTTTGTAGCGGCGGTACTGCATGTGATCGTGTTGTTGGGCGTTAATTTCACCGCACCGCAGCCACCTAAGATCAACCGCTCGATTGAGATCACCGTGGCCCATGCTCCGGTGAAAAAGGCGCCCAAGGATGCGAAACATCTGGCAACGGAGCATCAAATAGGTGCCGGCGAGGAAACCCGCAAACCGGAGCCGCCGCAGCAAAAAATAGCCACTCAGGAACAATCGATCAGTCCGCCGGCAAAGAAAGTTTTGCCGCATCCGGTGGTTCCACAAGTCAAACCGGTCGCCGAGAGACTGCTTACCCAAGCCAAAGCGCCGGTTAAGGTGGTGACGGAACCCGAGCAACCGGTAGAATTACCTGAAGCCGTTGAAGTTCCGGAGTCCGCCCCCAAATTATCCCCGGAAGCGCTTCAGCAACAAATCGCCCAACTCGGCGAGCGCATCAGAAATACCCAACAAAGCGCGCAAGATACTAAGATTAAATTCGTCAACGCGGTTAGCACGCACAAGTATCTCGCGGCGCAATATGTCAAGGATTGGGAGGACAAGGTTGAGCGCACCGGCAATCTGAATTATCCTGAGGCCGCGCGTAAAAAAGGCGTTTCGCAGTCCTTGACCATGGACGTGGGGATTAACGCCGACGGCAGCATTTACAGCATGCGGATTGTCCGGTCATCCGGCAATTCCGCACTGGACGACGCCGCGAAACGGATTGTGAAGATGAGTGCGCCCTTTGCCGCTTTACCCGATGATTTGTTGAGAGAAGTGAACGTTTTGGTGATTACCAGGGTCTGGAAATTCTCAGACGAAACCGGCATGACTGCCCGCTAGCCCATACAGCACTCCAATGACAGACGTTACTTATTTAAATAACCAGTTTTTGATTGCGATGCCCGGCTTAGCCGACCCGCATTTTTTTCACACGGTGACATACCTTTGCCAGCACAATGAAGAAGGCGCGCTCGGCATCGTCATCAACCGACCGACCGGCATGAAATTACGCGACATTTTCGAGCAAATGGGGATTAAAACCGAGCTGGAAAATGTATTGGAAACCCCGGTGTTTGCCGGCGGTCCGGTACAGCAGGAACGCGGCTTTGTCATCCACGATGCCTGCGAACAGCGCTGGGATTCCAGTATCAGTACCGCCGAGAATATTACGCTGACCAGCTCTCGCGACATTCTCGAGGCCATTGCCGAAGGTAAAGGCCCCAACCACTATTTGATCGCCTTAGGTTACGCCGGTCTGGGTAGCGGCCAACTAGAAAAAGAAATGGTAGAAAACGCCTGGCTGAACACGCCATGCGGTGAAGAGATACTCTACGAAACGCCGATCAGCCAGCGCTGGAATGCGGCGGCGGGACAATTAGGTATCGACATTAATCGCCTGACCACGCCGGCAGGTCATGGTTAAGCTCGATCCGCTGGCGGCAAAATTCAGCAGCGATGCGTATTTAGGGTTTGATTTCGGCAACAAAAAAATTGGGGTCGCGGTGGGGCATGCGGATACCGGCATTGCCAGTCCGCTGCAAACCATCCAATCGCTTAATCAAGTGCCGGACTGGCATAAAATCGGTCAGCTGATCGCCGAATGGCGGCCCATAGGTTTGGTGGTCGGCATTTCTCGACAGAACGATGGTTCGGATAATGTGATTACCCCGCGCATGCAAAAATTCTGTCGGCAGCTGAATGGTCGTTACAATCTGCCGGTGCACCAAATCGACGAAACACTGACCACGTTCGCCGCGAAACAAATGCTGTTCGACGACTTGAAGGTTAGCGCTGCTAAACTATGGGCCGTGCAAGATCAACTGGCCGCTCAGATCATTCTGCAAAGCTGGTTTGATCAGTAAAAAGACGAAAACGGTTTTACGCCCATGCAGCCTTATTATCCCGTCGCTTTCAGCTTTTTCCCGAATTTCATAACAATAACAAGATTCCCCCTGTAACCGCCATGCCCATCACCACGCTGAATATCGATAACCTGCTCGACACTCTGGAAGCCGCGATTCGCCGGCAGATTAGCGAGCGTAACCTGCATAATCCTTTGCTAATCGGCATACACAGCGGCGGTGCCTGGATCGCACGGCATATGCATCAGCGTTTGGGTTTGAGCGAACCCTTGGGCATGCTGGACATCACCTTTTATCGCGACGATTTTTCGCAAATCGGCATGCATCCCAAGGTCAAGACCAGCCAATTGCCGCCGCACTTGGAAGGCCGCGACATCATCTTGATCGACGACGTGTTTTACACCGGACGCACCATCCGTGCCGCGCTGAACGAAATATTTGATTATGGCCGCCCTAACCAGGTGGTGTTGGCGGTATTGATAGAGCGTAATGGCCGGCAAATTCCGCTGCAACCGGACTGTTACGGTATCCGCATCGATTTGGCCGGCGATCAACGTATCAAACTGACCGGCCCCGACCCATTGGGCATCGAGATTCAATCCCCGCAAGTGGTGGCGGCATGACCCGACATATTCAGCTTACCGAACAGGGTAAGCTCAAGCATTTTCTGACGATCGAAGGTCTGGATAAGGAGCTGCTGACCGAAATCTTGGATACCGCCGAATCATTTGCCGGCATGTCCGAACATCAAGTCAAAAAAGTGCCGTTGCTGCGCGGCAAAACCATCGTCAACCTGTTTTTCGAAAACAGCACCCGCACCCGCACCACTTTCGAGCTGGCGGCCACCCGGCTGTCGGCGGACGTGCTGAGCATGAACATCGCCACATCCGCCACTTCCAAGGGTGAGAGTCTGCTGGACACCATCCATAATCTGGAAGCCATGCATGTCGACATGTTCGTGGTTCGCCATGCCCTGAGCGGGGCGGCGCATTTTATCGCTCAACACACCGCGCCGCATATCAGCGTGATCAACGCCGGCGACGGCCAGCACGCCCATCCCACCCAGGCGATGCTGGATATGTTCACCATTCGCCAACATAAAAAACAATTCGAAGGCCTGAAAGTCGCCATCGTTGGCGACATCTTGCATTCGCGGGTGGCGCGTTCGCAGATTTTGGCTTTGAACACATTGGGTGTTGCCGAAGTGCGGGTAATAGCTCCCAAAACGCTGTTACCGGCACAAGTCAAAACTATGGGCGTGACACCCATGCACGATATGGACGAGGGCCTGGATGATGTGGATGTGGTCATCATGTTGCGTTTGCAAAAAGAACGCATGAATTCGGCGTTTTTGCCCAGCGAAAGCGAGTTTTTCCGCTGTTTTGGTTTGACCGAAGCCAAGCTTAAACGCGCCAAAGCCGATGCCATCGTGATGCATCCCGGACCGATCAATCGGGGTGTGGAAATTGCCTCCAGCGTCGCCGACGGCCCGCAATCGGTGATCTTGCAGCAAGTCAGCAATGGCGTGGCTGTGCGGATGGCGATTATGTCGATGGCGATGCACAGTCAAGGAGGAGCGGCATGACCAAGATTTTGATTAATAACGGCCGCATCATCGATCCGGCCAACAACATCGACGCCATCGGTCCAGTTTGTATTGCTGATGGCAAGATTGTCTCCGTGCTGGAGCAAGCCGCCGATTTCACGGCCGAGCAGACAATCGACGCCAACGGTCAGATCGTCTGCCCCGGCTTCATCGATCTCAGCGTGCGTTTGCGCGAACCCGGCCATACCCAAAAAGGTAATATCCTCAGCGAAACCCGCGCCGCGCTTAGCGCCGGCGTAACCTCTCTTTGCCTGCCGCCGGATACCAAACCCTGCATCGATAGTCCGGCGGTGGTCGAGTTCATCAAGGACAAAGCGGAAAAGGCCGACTACCCGCAAATCTATAGCATCGGTGCATTGACGCAGCGCTTGGCCGGCAGCGAACTGAGTGCGATGTTCGCGTTGAAACAGGCCGGCTGCATTGCCGTCAGCAACGCCAGCGAACCGCTCGGCAATCTGTTGATATTACGGCGGGCGATGGAATATGCCGCCACCCACAATTTATTATTGATGTATCGCGCCAATGAACCCGCCCTGTCCGGCAAGGGCTGCGCCCACGAAGGCGCGGTAGCCAGCCGCTACGGTTTGCCGGGTATCCCGGAAGCCGCCGAATCGATTGCCTTGGCGCAATGTCTGGAGTTGGCGGAGTTGACCGGCTGTCGGGTGCATATTAGTCAAATCAGCTGCAAGCAATCGGTGATCAAATTGCAGCAGGCCAAGAAATACGGCCTAAACGTCACGGCCGACGTGGCGATTCACCAACTGCATCTGACCGAAGACAATATCACCCCATTCGACAGCAACTACCATGTATTGCCGCCGCTACGCAGCGCCATCGACCGCCAATATCTGCGCGAGGGCCTGGTTAACGGCACCATAGACGCGATATGCTCGGATCACCAACCCCACGACCTGGATGCCAAACTCGGCGCCTTTCCGGAAACCGAAGCGGGCGTGGCTGCACTGGAAACCCTGTTGCCATTGACGCTGGCACTGACCCAACAACATCGCATCGGTTTGTCGCAAGCCATCGCCAATCTAACCTGCAAACCTGCACACATTTTAGGCCTGGCTAGCGGCACATTAACGCCGGGTTCTGCGGCCGATGTGTGTATTTTCGATCCGCAAGCCAATTGGCCGGTTAATCGCGACAACTGGCTTAGCGCCGGTTGCAATACGCCGTATTGGCAGCAGACCTTGACCGGGCGCGTGACCCATACTTTGCTGGCCGGTAAGCTGGCGTATCGCTTGGTTGAGCTGCCGTGAACAGGTTATTTCGTCCCATTGCCATTAGCACAGCGTGCTCATTTAAGGAATAAATCATGAGTTGCATCAAAAATCGCCGCACTGACGGCTCGACCTCGTCCAGCATCATCGACGACCTGAAAGGCGATCAATCCTGGCGGATTTTTCGCATCATCAGCGAGTTTACCGAGGGCTTCGACGAACTGTCCGGTTTGTGCGACGCGATTTCGATTTTCGGTTCCGCCCGCTTGCCGCCCGAGCATTTTTATTATCAAAAAACTGTGGAACTGGCGGAAATGCTCAGCAAGGAAGGCTTTGCCGTGATCAGCGGCGGTGGGCCCGGCGTGATGGAGGCCGCCAACAAAGGTGCGATTTTGCATGATCAACCGTCTATCGGCTTGAACATCGAATTGCCGATGGAACAAACCCCCAATCCTTACCAAAACATTTCGCTGAATTTCCGTTATTTTTTCGTGCGCAAGGTAATGTTCGTGCGCTACTCGATTGGTTACGTCTGTATGCCGGGCGGTTTCGGCACGCTGGACGAGTTCTTTGAGGCCTTGACCTTGATGCAAACCCACAAGATATATCCGATTCCGTTGGTATTGTTCGGCACCGATTTCTGGAGCGGCCTGATGGATTGGATGAAAGCCAAGATGATGGAATACGGCACCATTTCCGAGGAAGATTTGGCGCTGATCACCGTCACCGACGATCCGCAAAAAGTGGTCGATATCATGGTTGCGCATCGCGAGTGGAAAGATTTGCAGCGCAAAAATTAAGCGCAGCGCAACTTTCAGGACTCAACTCGGTCACATTTTTGTTAAACATAAGGATTTTTCATACACATGACTGCGACAAGTCTTAGCCCCAGCCAAGCCGCCTTACAAAATCTCAAAACCCACATCAATACCCAGATCATCGGCCAGGAAGTACTGGTCGAAAGAATGCTCATTGCCCTGCTGGCCGATGGTCATTTGTTGGTGGAAGGTGCGCCGGGTTTGGCGAAAACCCGCGCCATCAACGTACTCAGCCAAGGCATAGAAGCCGACTTTCATCGGGTGCAATTTACCCCGGACTTGTTACCGGCTGATTTGACCGGTACGGAAATTTACCGGCCGCAGCAAGGCAGCTTCGAATTTCAAAAAGGCCCGCTGTTTCATAACTTGATCCTGGCCGACGAAATCAACCGCGCACCGGCTAAAGTCCAGGCCGCCTTGCTGGAAGCCATGGCCGAGCGCCAGATCACGGTCGGCAAGGCCACTTATCCGCTGCCGCCCTTGTTCATGGTCATGGCCACGCAAAACCCGATCGAGCAGGAAGGCACCTACCCCTTGCCGGAAGCGCAACTCGACCGGTTTCTGCTACATGTCAAAATCGACTATCCCAATGCCGAACACGAGCAAGCCATACTGCATCTGGCTCGTGCCGAGGCCAAGGGCGCACTGCAAAACCAGGACAGCGCATCGCCTAAAGTGAGCCAGCAAGCCTTATTCGCCGCGCGCGGCGAAGTGTTGGATTTGTATCTCGCCGACAGCTTGGAGCAATATCTGCTGCAAATCGTGCTGGCGACCCGTAATCCCGGCGCTTATGGTCAGGATTTGGCCGGCTGGATTCAATACGGCGCCAGCCCGCGCGCCAGCATTGCCCTGGACCGCTGCGCGCGCGCCAAGGCCTGGCTGCAACAACGCGATTTTGTTGATCCCGGCGACATTCAAGATATGGCTTACGATGTGCTGCGCCACCGCCTGATTCTGTCCTACGAGGCTGAAGCCGAGGGCATTAGCAGCGATTATGTGATCAAAGAATTGATAGCCAGAATTGCCGTACCCTAATGATTAAATCGCCAGCGACCGACAATCCCCGGGTTACGGTCACTCTCAAAGCTTTGGTGGACCTGGCCAAGCCGGCCGGCATGCTTAGTCTGGGGCACGCCAATATCCGCGCCGCGCAAAGCGGTAATTATCTGTCGCATCTGAAGGGCCGCGGTATGGCCTTCGACGAAACCCGGCTCTACCAACCCGGCGATGACGTGCGGCGCATCGACTGGCGCGTGACGGCCCGCACCGATAAGCCCCACAGCAAGATTTACAAGGAAGAACGGGAAAGGCCCATGTTCATTGCTGTGGATTACCGCGCCACCATGGCTTTTGCCACGCGCGGCGTGTTCAAATCCGTGCAGGCTGCCCGCTTGGCCGGTTTGCTGGCTTGGGCTGCACTGAAGCAAGGCGACCGCATCGGCGGGCAGATTTTCAGTGATGACGGTTGCCAGGAAGTAAAACCGCAAACCGGCAAACCGGCGCTGTTACGCTTCTTAAACGCCCTGGTCAATCCGGATTACAACGGTGCGGCTGTCGTCAACCTGGCGCAGCCTCTGGCCAGATTGCTGCATCATGCCCGGCCCGGCAGCCGGGTGTATATTCTCAGCGATTTTCGCGGGATGAATAGCGCGGCCGAAAATCATCTGGCCAATCTGGCCCGGCATTGCGAGGTGGTGTTGGTACACATCGCCGATCCGCTGGAAAGCAGTTTACCGACCCAAGGCCGCTACCGCTTTACCGACGGCTGGCGCGAAGTGCTGTTCGATAGTGGTGACAAACAGCGCCTGCAAGCTTATCGGCAGCGCTTCCAGGACCGGCAGGCGTATCTGCAAAAGCTGGCCAATAAGCTGCGTCTCACCTTGATACCCTGCACGACTCAGCAAATGCCTTTGGACGCATTGAACGGCACCCGCGCGCGTCCGGCGGCCTAAGACCTTCTCAATCTGGCCATGCGCATCCCCAATTTGTCTCATTCAATAGATTTTCCGGTGCCGGATAACGAGACACAAAGTATCGCGCTCGTCAGCCCGTTGGTTTTACTGATACAAATCGGCGTACTGAGTTTGCTGATGTTTGCCGGCGGCTGGCTGGGCGGCAAAATGATCATTCCGCCCGGCTATGCCAGTCCGCTATGGCCGCCAGCCGGCATCGCACTGGCTGCGCTATTTATGGGTGGCCGCAGGCTTTGGCCCGGAATCTGGCTGGGTGCGGCGTTCAGCAATTTTCTGGTGACTATTGATTTTTCCGGTCAATTGACCGCGCAAACTGCGATGTCCTCCTTTGCCATTGGCGGCGGCAGCGCCTTGCAGGCGTTGGCGGCTCTGGCTTTATCCAAAGCCTACGTAGAACCGGGTTTGCCCAAATTGGATAGTCCGGCTGCCATCCTCAAGTTTTTTGTCCTGGCCGGGCCGGTAGCCTGTCTAATCGCGCCCAGCGTAGGCGGAGCCGTACTTTATTCATTGGACTTGATGAGCCAGGCGCAACTCTGGTCGTCCTGGCGAAACTGGTGGGTTGGCGACAGTTTGGGCGTGATGATAGTGACGCCGCTATTGTTTTGTTATTTCGGACGCCCCCGTGCGCTTTGGCAGGCGCGGCGCTTGAGTGTCGCGCTACCCTTACTGGGCACGCTGCTGGGTTTGGTGCTGGTATTTTTGCAAGCCTTTCAAGCGGAACGCGCACGCATTCAACAAGCTTTCGATAGTCGGGCCGCCGAGATAGACCGGCTGCTGGCGGAATATGCCATTGATGTAATCGATAGTACGCTGGCGCTAAGAGATGTATTTCTGGCATCCGGGCAGGTAAGCAGAGCCGAATTTAGCGTGTTTTCCCAGGGTATCCTGCAACGTCATCCGGAAATCCAAGCCCTGGAATGGCTACCTCTGATTACCCAAGCTGATTTACCGGCCTTCGAACAAGCGGTACGCGCCGAAGGATTTCCTGATTTTCGCGTCATCGAACGGGATAGTGCCGGTCAATTGGTGCATGCAAGTGCCCGGCAGGAGTATTTTCCGATCATGTTTGTGGAGCCGATGGCCGGCAACGAAAAAGCCTTCGGCTTCGATTCCATGACAAATCCTCTTAGCCGGCAAGCAAAAATCCTGGCCCGCGCCAGCGGTAAACCCACCGCCTCGCAAAAACTGACGCTAATGCAGCGTGACGATACCGATCCCGGTATTTTGGTGTCCATTCCGGTTCGCCGGCATAGCACCGGCGGCGACGTCTTGGATATTACCGGCTACGTCTCGGCAATCTTACTGCCGGCCAAAATGGTGGAAACAGTCACCAGGGGGCTCAACACCGATACGCTGGGTATCAGCATTGATGACCTCAGCGCGCCCGCCGGACAAACGGCTTTGTATGTAAAACCGGTACGCAAACCGGTGTCGTTAAACTACGACTTAAAAAAATGGCAGCATAATTTTGCGTTTGTGGATCGTAATTGGCAAATTACCGTCACGCCGGATAGCGATTTCGTCAACGAACAAGGTTCATCGCTACCTTTGATTACTTTGATCGGCGGGCTCTGTTTTACCAGCTTGCTGAGTATTTTATTGTTGATCATCAGCGGCAGAACCGCCTCCGTGCAAGCTTTGGTGGAAGAGCGCACCCAGGCATTGGCCGACGCGGTTGCGGAATTGGAAACCGCCGCCAATATCGCCAAGGAATCGGAGTTAAAGCTGCGCACTATCGTCGATTCCGAGCCGGAGTGCGTGAAACTGCTCGCGCGGGACGGCAGCCTATTGCAAATGAACCGCGCCGGTCTGGACATGATAGAGGCCGAGACGCTGGAGCAAGCCCAACAAGGACGCATGGAGGATCTGGTATTGCCCAGGTACCGGGCAGCCTTTAAAAAATTGACTCGGCGGGTGTTTGCCGGCGCATCAGGCACACTGGAATTTGAAATCGTCGGCCTGAAAGGCCGGCAGCGCTGGTTTGACACCCACGCTGTGCCGATGCGCGATGCGGAAGGCAATATCGTAGCCTTGCTGGGTTTGACCCGCGACATAACCGAACGCAAGCAGGCCGAGGAACATCTGAAACTGGCCGCGCGGGTATTCAGCGAGGCGCACGAAGGTATTTTAATTACCGATCCTGGCGGGATCATCGTCGATGTGAATCCGACTTTTTCCGAGATTACCGGCTACAGCCGCACCGAAGTGATAGGCCGAAACCCCAGTATTTTGCAGTCCGGCAAATATGGTGCGGATTTTTATCGGGATATGTGGCAAGCCTTGCATGAAGCCCAGCATTGGCAAGGCGAATTGTGGAACCGCAAAAAAAACGGCGAGTTGTATGCTGAGTGGCTAACGGTTTCTGCTTTGTGTGATGCCGACGGCAAGGTCACTCACTATATCGGGCTATTTTCCGATGTCACCCAGGCTAAGCAGCAGCAACAGATGCTGGAATTGTTTGCCCATTACGATCCGCTCACCCGCCTGCCGAATCGGATTTTATTCGCTGATCGCTTGAATCAGGCCATCGCCCACAGCAAGCGGGAAAACACTTTGCTGGCGATTTGCTTTCTGGACCTGGACGGTTTCAAGCCGGTCAACGATCAATTCGGCCACGATATCGGCGACCGGGTATTGGTGGAAGTGGCCGAACGAATCAAAAACGCGATTCGCGAGGAAGACAGCGTATCCCGGCACGGCGGCGACGAGTTCGCGCTATTGCTGGGCGATATAGACTCGATTGAACAATGCGAACAAACCATCATGCGCATTCATCGGGCGATTGCCCAGCCGTATGTCATCGACGATCAGCCGATTTCGGTCGGCGCCAGCAGCGGTTTTACCGTGTATCCTCTGGATGATGCCGACGCCGACGCCTTATTGCGGCATGCCGACTATGCCATGTACCAGGCCAAATTGGCCGGCAAAAACCGTTGCCAGTTGTTCGATGCCAGCCACGACCAACAAGTCATGCATCGCCACCAACAATTGCGCGACATCGAAGCGGCGTTTTTAAACAACGAATTGTGCATGTATTACCAGCCCAAGGTCGACATTAAAACCGGCCAGGTTAAAGGCGTGGAGGCCTTGATTCGTTGGCAGCACCCGCAGCGCGGCATGGTGCCGCCGTTGGAGTTTCTGCCGGTGATTGCCTCCACCGATCTGGAAATACGCATCGGCAATTGGGTCATTGCGCAAGCTTGCGAGCAGTTGGCCGGTTGGCACGCGCGGGGACTATTGTTGGAGGTCAGCGTCAATATCTCCTCCTATCATCTGCTGTGGTCCGGCATCGGCGCTTATATAGAAGAAACGTTGCGCCTTCATCCGGAACTGGATGCCCGTTATCTGCAATTGGAAATTCTGGAAAGCACCGCATTGGATGATTTGTCGGCGGTGAACCGGATTATCAAAAGCTGCCGGGAACAACTGGGGATCAGCGTGGCCCTGGACGACTTCGGCACCGGCTACTCCTCGTTGACGCATTTGCGGCATCTGTCGGTGGATACCGTGAAAATCGATCAGACCTTTGTCCGTGACATGCTCGACGATCCGGACGACTACGCCATCATCGACAGCGTGATCGATCTCAGTCAGGCTTTTAGCCGGGAAGTCGTGGCGGAAGGCGTGGAAAGTCAGGAACAAGGTATCGTGCTGTTGCTGTTGGGCTGCCATCTGCTGCAAGGCTATGCCATTGCCCGGCCCATGCCTGCCTCGGCGATTGCCGACTGGGTAACGGCTTACCGGCCTTTCGACGACTGGCAAATTTATGCGGATGCCGAGCTGTCGGCGGAACAGGTTGACATAGCGATTCGCCGCTTCGACACCCGGCAGTGGTTGCAGCGGGTCCAGGCCTGCCTGTTCGCAGAGCCGCAAGCTGCCGTCAAAAGTTGGCCCATCATGGACCAGCGTCGTACCCATCTGGGCCGCTGGCTGAAGCAAGTACAACACGACAGACAGTATGCCCAGGATTGGCTGGAACATATCGAACAATTACAGCGGCAATTGCATGTCCTGGCCGAAAGTTTGCTGAAACGCTGCGAGACCGGCCAGCGCGATGCCGCGCAGGCGGGTTTTAACGATCTGCGGGCTATTCAGCAGCAAATCGACGACATGTTGATTTTGTATACCCCACTCCCCAATTTGGACGCGATGTAGATATTCAATATGGAACCATTGCCCTTAAAAGATATTCATTTGCCCGATTCGGTGGCTTTTTGGCCGCCGGCGCCGGGCTGGTGGTTGTTAGCGGTATTGCTGCCGTTGTTGATTTTTTTGTGCTGGTATTTTTATAAACGCATCCGCCGGCAGACAGCGGTGAAAACCGCCGGCAAATTGTTATCCGCGCTTCGCCGGGACGGCAGCGCCGACGCCAGACAAACCTTGGTGGCTTTATCGGCTCTGTTACGGCGTGTAGCAATTAGTACGGCGCCGCGTAGCGATGCCGCGAGCTTGCGCGGCGAAGCCTGGCTTAGCTATCTGGATCAATCCCTGCCGGATGCACCGTTTAGCCAAGGCCCCGGCCGTTGTCTGGCCGACGGCCATTATCGGCAAACACCGCCCGCCGATACCGAACTGGAGGCCTTGTTTGAATTGTGCGAACGCTGGTTGAAACAACAGGCGAAAAAACGATGATCGAATTGTATTGGCCCTGGTTGCTATCTCTATTGCCGCTACCGCTGCTATTGCGTTGGCTGTTGCCGGCGCGTGCCGTCGCGCAAACGGCGGCATTGAAAGTACCGTTTCTGGATGATCTTGGTACCAGCGAAACGCGGGTGGTCAGCAGCGAACGGCGTTGGCCTTTATGGCTGGCAGCTTTTGCCTGGGCCTGTTTACTGTTGGCCGCCGCGCGTCCGCAATGGCTGGGCGAACCCATCGAGCAAGCGGTCAGCGGCCGTGATTTGATGCTGGCGGTGGACGTTTCCGGCAGTATGCAGGAGGAAGATTTCATCATCGGCAAACAGCGCGTGGACCGCTTAACCGCGATTAAACAAGTGGCCGGCGAGTTTATTCAGCGCCGGGTCGGCGACCGCCTGGGCTTAATCCTGTTCGGCACGCAAGCTTACTTGCATGTGCCCTTAACCTTTGATCGCAAGACCGTGCAAACCTTGTTGCACGAGGCGTTTATCGGCATCACCGAGGATGACCCGAAAACCTCCATCGGCGACGCCATCGGCTTGGCGATCAAGCGCCTGCAACAACAGCAAGATGCCAGCCGCGTGTTGATTTTATTAACCGACGGCGCCAATACCGCTGGTGAATTAACGCCGATAAAAGCCGCTGAACTGGCCGCCGAACATAAGCTGAAAATCTACACGATAGGCATAGGTGCCGATGAAGTATTGGTGCGCAGCCTGTTCGGTACCCGCCGGGTCAATCCGTCCGCCGATCTGGACGAAAAAACCCTGACTGCGATTGCCGATACCACCGGCGGCCATTATTTCCGGGCGCGTAATACCGAAGAACTGGAGAAAATCTACCGGATGCTGGATCAGACTGGAGCCGGTTGAAAAAGACAAACAATATTTTCGGCCGCGCAGTGAGCTATTTTATTGGCCGCTGGGTCTGGCTTTGCTATTGACGGGATGCTTAACCTTGGCCCGCTTGAGGTGGTCATGAATTTTGCCGAGTTTCATTTCCTGCGGCCCTGGTGGTTGCTGGCATTATTGCCGGCCGCGCTGTTTTTGATTTTGCTGGTGCGGCATCGACAAGGACGCGGCAACTGGAGCGAGGTGTGCGATGCCGAGTTGCTGCCCTTTATTTTGCAAGACAAACCGTTGCAAGCATCGCGTGGCCCTTTGTTCGGTGCCGGCTTTGCCGCGTTGCTAACCATAATCGCCCTGGCCGGCCCCACTTGGCAGCGCTTGCCCGGCCCGGCCTTTAGAAACGATGCCGCGCTGGTGATTGCGTTGGATTTGTCCAAGTCCATGGATGCCGCCGACATCAAACCCAGCCGTATCGGCAAGGCCCGTTACAAAATTGCCGATTTATTAAAACAGCGCAAGGATGGTCAAACCGCACTGCTGGTTTACGGCGGCGATGCGTTTACCGTTACACCATTGACCAACGATACCGCGACCATTGATAGCCAGCTAAGCGCCCTGACCACCGACATCATGCCCAGCCCTGGCAGCAACACCAGTGCGGCATTGAATGCGGCGGTGGCATTGCTGCGCCAGGCCGGCTTGGTCAAGGGCCATATCCTGCTGGTCACCGACGGCGTTGATAGCGATGTCGCCGAGCAGGCCGAACACTGGTTGGGCGATTACCGGCTCTCGGTACTGGCGATGGGCACGCCGGAAGGTGCGCCTATCCAGCTACAAGGCGCCGGGTTTTTAAAAGATAGCAATGGCGCCATCGTGGTCGCCAAGTTGGACGAAGCCGCGTTGAACACGCTGGCGCAACACGGTCGCGGCATTTATCAGCCGGTGACGGCAAACGATGCGGACGTCGAGAATTTGGGGCGTTTATTCAATAGCGCCGAAACCGGTAACGAAAATTTGGATAGCAATCTGTTGCTGCAACAATGGGATGAAAAGGGGCCCTGGCTGTTATTGCTTGTGTTACCGTGGGCGGCTTTGCAATTTAGAAAAGGTTTGTTATTGGCCTTGCTGTGTTTGTTGCCGTTGCCGAAAAACAGCTACGCGCTGGACTGGCAGAGCTTGTGGCAAACGCCGGATCAACGCGCCAAGCAGGCTTTCGAGCAACAGCAATATCAACAAGCCGCCGAGCAGTTCGACAATCCGGATTGGCGCGCCGCCGCCCAATACAAGGCCGGTAAATTCCAAGAAGCCGCCGAGACCTTGAAAAACACCCAAAGCGCGGAAGGCCATTACAACCGCGGCAATGCCTTGGCTCAGGCCGGCCAGTTGCAAGAAGCCGTGCAAGCCTATCAGCAGGCGCTGCAACTTGATCCTAAGCATCAGGATGCGAAATACAATAAGGAGCTGGTCGAGAAGAAGCTGAAAGAACAGGAACAGCAGCAGGAGAATCAACAGCAAGACCAGCAAAAGCAGGACCACCAAGATCAACATAAACCGGATTCGTCCGAGCAACAGCAAAATCAGCAACAGCAGGACGGCAAGCCCGATCAAGCCGACAAAGATGCGCAGCAGGAGCAAAAACCGCAAGACCAGCAAAAAGCCGACGCCAAGCAGGACGCGGAACAAAATAAGGCGAAAGAAGACCAACAATCCGAAGCCGAGGCCAAACAGCAAGCTGAGCCGCAGCCGCCCAAGCAAGAGCCGACAGACCAGGAACAAGCCGCGCAAGCCACGGAAAAAAACGAAACCGAGCGCGCCAACGAGCAATTGTTGAAGCGCATACCCGACGAGCCGACGGGCTTACTAAAGCGTAAATTCAAATATCAATACGGTCAGCGCAATCGAGCTAACCCGGCCGGTCCGGCCTGGTAAATTGACGGATCGGGAATCCGGAACGAATTAGCCTAAGACCGACACATTTTAATTTTGGACGCGATGAAACGATGGATATTGGCCTGATACTGATTTTAATCCTGATCAACGGTGTGTTTGCAATGTCGGAAATGTCTCTGGTCTCTTCCGGACTGGCGCGCTTGCAGAAATTGGCCGGCGAAAAACGCGCGGGGGCGCGCACCGCGCTGAAATTGCACCAGGACCCGTCCCGATTTTTGTCTACCGTGCAGGTCGGCATTACCTCGGTCGGCATTCTCAGTGGCGCCTTGGGCGAGGATGCCTTGACCGAGCCCCTGTATCGGCAACTGCAGAACATTCCCCTGCTGGCGCCCTATGCCCAGAGCATTGCATTAATCGCCACGGTATTTCTGATTACTTATTGTTCGGTAGTCATAGGTGAACTGGTGCCCAAGCGACTGGCCTTGCTACATCCGGAGCGGATTGCGGTGTTTATCGCCCGGCCCATGCACACCCTGTCACTGGTTGCCAGCCCTATCGTCTGGCTGCTGTCTTCATCCAGTACGCTGATACTGCGGCTATTTGGCGCGCATCGGCCGCCGCAGACCAGTGTCACCAACGAAGAAATCAAACTGCTGATGGAAATCGGTGCGGAGTCCGGGGTATTTCATGCCAGCGAAAGCCATTTGGTCGGTAACGTCTTGCAACTGGATGAACAAATGCTGGGTGCGGCCATGACGCCCCGGCAACAAATATACGCTATTGATTTAAGCGATCCGGAAGCGACAGTGCGCGCGGAAATTGCCGACTGTCCTTACGCCCGGGCAGTAATTTGCCGGGACGGTCTGGAAAATGTGGTCGGAATCTTGCAGAGAAGCGATCTGCTGAAACTGGCGATGGCCGGCGAGACCTTGGATATAGCGCCGATCCTGCATACGCCGCTATACGTGCCGGAAGCTATGACGCTAAGGCAATTACTGGAGTTTTTCCAGGAAAAGCGAGCCGATCTGGCGCTGGTCGTCGACGAATATGGGGATATTGAAGGCTTGGTCACGCTGAGCGATGTGCTGAAAGCCATCGTCGGCCATCTGCCCAGCCGCACCAATCTGGACGTCGATGTGGTGCAACGTAGCGACGGCTCATGGTTGGTGGATGGCGGCTTATCGATTCAGCGTTTGAAGACGGTGATCGGTATAGACGGCAATTTGCCCGGCGAAGCCGACAACGCCTATCACACCGTCGGCGGCTTTATTTTGTTTTACCTGGAAAAAATTCCCCAAGTAACGGACAACTTCGAATATCGGCAGTGGCGTTTCGAGATCGTCGACATCGACGGTACTCGTATTGACAAGGTGTTGGTCAGCGCCAAGCCGCCCGAGGCCGCAATTTAACGCTTTGCCACATTGGGTTTGTCGGCCTAAAGCGCAATAGGCGACACCTGAGTTATACGCCAACATTGCTTGCATCGGCATTCGCTTTACATCGTTAGATTACCTGACGACCTAGAAAATCACCTGGCAACGTAGAAGTAGCCCGTGATTTGTTAGTTGTTTGAAAAGATTTTTTGCTTAAAGGACATACCATGAAAGCCAAGCTCCATACGTCATTCCGCTCTTCTCCGCTTATGGCAGCGCTGTTTTTGCTGAGTTTTGCCTTGCCCGCCGTTGGCGCGGATCATAAACCGTTACTGGAAGCCTCGCCCGCCTTGTTAAAGCTGTTGAGCATCGCCGAGGTTAAACCCGGCGAAGTCGGCGAGTCGCTGAATCTTTCGGCCAGGGTGGAGTTGGATCAACATAGGGTCGCGCGCATCGGCGCCTCGGTTACCGGGCGGATTACCGAAATCGATGCCATGCTCGGCCAAGCGGTAAAAAAAGGCGAACGTCTGGCGCTACTGAACAGCACCGAGCTCGGTAAAGCTCAGTCCGACTATCTAAAAGCCGCGTCACAAGTCAATTTGCGGCGGATTACCGTCAAACGTGCCGAGCGTCTACTGGAAAGCGGCGTGATCTCGGAAGCCGAGTTTCAGGAGCGGCAGAGCGTGTTGACTGAAGCGGATGTGGATTTACGCGCCGCCGCCGACCAGTTGCGGGTCATGGGCATGAGGGATGCCGATTTGCAGCGCATAGACAAACAACGCAGCATTCACTCCTTTTCGCCGGTTACCGCCAGCATAGACGGCGTCGTCATCGAACGTAACGTCGCCATCGGCCAGGTGGTACAGCCGGCAGACGCCTTGTACACGGTTGCGGACTTGTCGCAGCTGTGGCTGGTGGCGGAAATTCCCGAGCAACAAGCGCATTGGGCGCGGCAAGGCGATCAAGCGTTCGCCGAAGTGCCTGCACTGCCGGGGCAGGAAGTTAGCGGTAAGTTGATTTACGTCGCCGATATGGTCGATTCGGACACCCGCACGGTGACGGTGCGCATGGCCCTGGCCAATCCGCAGCGTCTGTTTAAGCCGCAGATGCTGGCTACTCTAAAAATCAGCAAGCCCGGTTCGCAAACCTTGATCGTGCCCAGCCAGGCGGTGGTCAGGGAAAATGATAAGGATTTTGTGTTTGTGGAAACCGCGGCCGCCCGGTTCGAATTGCGCCCGGTACGTTTGGGCCGCGAAGAAGCGCAGAAACGGCCCTTACTGGAAGGCTTGAAAGCGGGTGAAAAAATTGTCGTGGGCGGCGCGTTTCATTTAAATAACGAACGCCTGCGCAGCACATTGGAGTAGAGCATGATTAATAGCCTAATAGCAGCCGCTCTGCATCAACGTGTTCTGGTGGCGGTGCTGGCAGTGGCGGTCACGCTGTTCGGCGTGCGCGCCGTGCAGCAGTTGTCGGTGGATGCATTTCCGGATGTCACCAATATCCAGGTTCAAATCGCCACCGAAGCGACCGGCAAATCGCCGGATGAAGTGGAGCGATTGGTCACCGTGCCATTGGAAATAGCGATGGCCGGCCTGCCCGGCCTGGAAGAAATGCGTTCGATGAATAAGAACGGCTTGTCTTTGATCACGTTAATTTTTACCGATAAGACCGAGGTTTACTTTGCCCGGCAGTTAGTGATGGAACGGCTGATAGAGGTGAAGCAGCAGATGCCGCAAGGCATCAATCCGGTGCTGGGGCCGGTGTCCACCGGTTTGGGCGAGGTGTATCAATACACCTTGGAACGCGACGACGATGGCAAACGGGCCTTGACCCAGGAGGAATTGCAACAGCGCCGCGAAGCGCAGGACTGGGTGGTACGGCCGTTGTTGCGCGGGATTCCCGGCGTGGCGGAAATTAACTCCCAGGGCGGCTATGTCAAGCAATACCAGGTGTTGGTTGATCCCAACCGCTTGCATCATTACCGGATTTCATTAACTGAAGTATTCGAGGCGCTGGCCAGAAATAACGCCAACAGCGGTGGTGGCGTGCTGCCGCATTATGCCGAACAATATCTGATTCGCGGCGTCGGCTTGATCAACGACGTCAAGGACATCGGCAATATCGTCTTGAAGGAAGAAGACTCCGTACCGGTGCATATGCATGATGTCGCCGAAGTCAAAATCGGCCACGAAGTCCGGGCGGGTGCAGTGCTCAAGGACGGCTACACCGAATCCGTGGGCGGCATTGTCATGATGCTGCGCGGCGGCAACGCCAAGGAAGTGGTCAGTCGTATTAAGGCGCGAGTGGCGGAAATCAACGCGAAAGGCATGCTGCCGCATGACCTGAAAATTGTTTCCTATTACGACCGTAGCGATTTGGTGGATGCGGCTTTGCATACCGTGACCAAAGTTCTGCTGGAAGGCATTGTGTTGGTGGTGATCGTGTTGTTCCTGTTTCTGGGCGATGTCCGCTCCAGTCTGATCGTGGTCAGCACCTTGATCGTCACGCCCTTGGTGACGTTTATCGCGATGAATCAGCTGGGTCTGTCCGCCAATTTGATGTCGCTGGGCGGCTTGGCGATTGCCATTGGTTTAATGGTCGACGGTTCGGTGGTCGTGGTGGAAAACGCTTTTCGTTTGCTCGGCGAACGCAAGGGCCGCGCTACCAGCCGGGTGCGCGTGGTGCAGACCGCGGCACAGGAAGTGGCCACGCCGGTATTGTTCGGTGTCGGCATCATCGTGCTGGTATTTTTGCCGCTGATGACGCTGCAAGGCATGGAAGGCAAGATGTTCGCGCCCCTGGCTTATACCATTGCGATTGCCTTGCTGATTTCGTTGATCGTGTCGTTGACCTTATCGCCGGTACTCTGTGCCTTTTTACTGGAAGGTCACGACGGCGAACATGACACCCGGCTGATCGCTTTCATCAAGCGGATTTATTTACGGATGCTGGATTGGGCGATGGCCAATCGGCTGAAGGTGGTGGGCGGTGCGGTCGGTGTGTTTGCCGCGACTTTAGCCTTACTGCCCTTGCTGGGCACATCGTTCATTCCGGAAATGAAGGAGGGCTCCATCGTGCCGGGCATTAACCGGATGCCGAACATTTCACTTGAGGAAAGCATCAATGTGGAGATGCAGGCGATGAAAATGGTGATGGCAATCCCCGGCGTAAAAACCGTGGTCAGCGGTGTGGGGCGCGGCGAAAGTCCCGCCGATCCGCAAGCGCAAAACGAGTCCACGCCTATCGTTACATTGAAACCGCGGGAAGAATGGCCGAAAGGCTGGACTCAGGACGATATTGCCGATGCGATGAGCGCGAAACTCACCGAAAACTTGCCCGGCATGCAGGTGGTGATGGCCCAGCCGATTTCCGACCGGGTGGATGAAATGGTCACCGGCGTGCGCTCGGACGTGGCGGTGAAAGTCTTCGGTGACGATCTGGCTGAACTGAAACGCCTGGCAGACGCCATTGCCGGGGTGGCGAACGACGTGAACGGTGCCCGCGATATTCGGGTCGAGCGTTTGACCGGCCAACAATACTTGAATATTACCGTCGATAGGCAAGCCATTGCGCGCCACGGTTTGAATGCCTCGGACATTCACGATGTCATAGAAACCGCGATAGCCGGCAAGGTGGCTACCGAGATTTATCAGGGCGAACGGCGCTTTTCGGCGGCGGTGCGTTTGCCGGAGCGATTTCGGAACAATATCGGTGCCATCGACGCGCTGATGCTGACCTCCGCGAACGGCGCGCGCGTGCCGCTCGGCGATGTCAGCAATATCACCTTAAATGATGGTCCGGCCTTGATCAGCCGGGAAATGGGTAAGCGCCGCATCGTGGTAGGGATTAACGTGCGCGACCGGGATTTGGGCGGCTTCGTCGCCGAGCTGCAAAAAGCCGTGGCCGACAAAGTGCAATTGCCGGAAGGCTATTATCTGCAATGGGGCGGCCAATTTCAGAATATGGAACGGGCCTTGGGGCATTTGCAGATGATCATTCCGGTCACTATCGCGGCGATTTTCTTTTTGCTGTTTATGTTGTTTAAATCGCTGCGCTTTGCCGCGTTGATTATCCTGGTGCTGCCGTTTGCGTCGATAGGCGGCATCATCACGCTGTTTCTCAGCGGCGAGTACCTGTCGGTACCGGCGTCGGTGGGATTCATCGCATTGTGGGGCATCGCGGTGCTGAACGGCGTGGTGTTGGTCTCGTATATTCGCTCCCAGCGCGAAAGCGGCCTGAGTCTGGAGTATGCGATACGGCGCGGCTGCGAACAACGCTTTCGGCCGGTGATGATGACCGCCACGGTGGCCTTGCTGGGTCTGGTGCCGTTTTTATTCGCCATCGGCCCAGGTTCGGAAGTGCAAAAGCCCTTGGCTATCGTGGTGATCGGCGGCTTGATTAGTTCCACGCTGCTGACCTTGGTGGTATTGCCGGTGTTATACGGCTGGTTTGATGACCGCCCTGATGTTCATAAACCTTTTTCAATGAAGTAAATGATCCATTGTATACATAGACATAGTTACTCGTGGCTGCTGTATGGCCTGTTAATGCTGATCAGCGCCGCGATACAGGCGGCGGAGATTCAAGTAGCGGTTGATCGCAACCCGGTTGGCCTTAATGAATCGTTTCAAATTACCTTTACCGCCAGCGAAGAGCCGGACGGCAATCCGGAGTTTGCGCCCTTGCAGGAGAATTTTGAAATTCTCAGTCAGCAGCGCAGCACCAGCTCCTCTTGGGTCAACGGCAAAAGTAGCCGGACTGAACAATGGATAGTCCGGGCGATGGCCAAACAAGCCGGCGAGTTGTTTATCCCGCCGATTGCCTTCGGTGCCGATAGCAGCAAGCCGTTAAAACTGGTCGTCAACGAAAATACCGCCGCTCCGCAAGGCAACGACGACATATTTCTGGACGTGACCGCCACGCCCGAGCAACCTTACGTGCAGTCGCAGGTGCTGTACACGCTGAAGTTGTTCCGCAAAGTACAGATTACCCAGGCCAGCCTTAGCGAGCCGGAAATTAAGGATGCGCTGGTCGAAAAGCTGGGCGAGGACAGCACCTACGCCACCCAAGTCAAGGGCGTGGATTACTGGGTGACCGAGCGCAAATATGCCATTTTTCCGCAACAGAGCGGGGTATTTACCATTGCGCCGCTGATTCTGAATGCCGAATACCTGAGCAATCAACGCCAACCGCGTTTCAACGGCTTCTTCAATCGGCCGGATACCGAAACTCGGCGGGTGGCTTCAAAAGCCATCACTTTAAACGTGCAAGCGGTGCCGGCCAGCTTTAAAGGCCCGAACTGGTTGAGCGCCGAGTCATTAACACTCAGCGAAGCTTGGTCCGACGCCGGCTTGCAAACCAAAGTGGGCGAACCCTTGACCCGCACCCTCACACTGAGCGCGAAAGGCACCACGGTCGGCCAGTTGCCGGAGCTGCTCGATAAAACGACTATCGACGGCATCAAAACCTATCCCGACCAACCGCTGCTGAAGGAAGACAAAGACAGCGACGGCTTAACCGCGCTGCGCGAGGAAAAAATCGCCTTCATCCCTTCCAAGCCCGGCGAATATACCTTGCCGGCGCTGGACATCGTTTGGTTCAACACCAAAACCCAGAAAACGGAAACTGCACATCTGCCTAGCGTCAAGCTCACGGCTTTAGCCGGCAGCACGGATGCCCAAAATTCCGCACCGCCCGCTACATCAAGCACGCCGCAAGAGCCGGTAACTAGCCCGATGACCACGTCGCCGATTACCGTGACCAACAGCAGCGACACCCGCTTTTGGCAAGCGGTATCGGCGACGTTGGCGCTGGGCTGGCTGCTGACCATTGTTGTGTTTTATCGCCGCCCTTCCGGCAAAGTATCTAAGGATAAGCCTGTTGAACGGGTGCCGGAAACCGCTATGGAAAAGACCCTGAAACGTGCTTGTTGGGAAAATAACCCGCAGGCCGCCAAACAGGCCTTGCTGCAATGGGGTAAGGCCGAGTTCGGTGCGGAGAGTTTGGGGGCGATTGCGGCGCATTGTCCCGAGGCGCTGCGTGAAGAGATTTTGGCGCTGAATCGCTTGCTATATTCCGGCCAAAGTCAGGACTGGCAAGGCCAGACTCTTTGGCAGGTGTTTTCCACTAAACCGGCAGCGGTCAGCGGCAAAGGCAAAGGCAAAAGCGATGACGGTTTGGAGCCCTTGTTCAAGATTTAAGGTTCGATTCCTCAGCCGCGCCCGTTCAGATGTGCCAATGCCATGTACAACGCGGCAATCGAGCGCGCTTCACTGCATTCGCCGCTGGCTAGCAAGGTATCGATACTATTCAAGGGCCAAGGTACCACTTGCAGTTCTTCAGGTTCGTCGCCGACCAGTTTTTCCGGATACAGGTCTTCAGCAAGAATAATATCTATCGTGTGTTCCAGATAGGCCGGCGCCAGCGATACCCGGTGCAAATGGTGTAATTTGGCCGCGCCGTAACCGATTTCTTCTTTCAACTCACGGTTGGCGGCGTCCAGCATATCCTCGCCGGCATCCAGCTTGCCTTTCGGTAAACCCAGCTCGTAACGATGGATGCCGGCGGCGTATTCCCGAACCAGCAGCACAGTGTCTGCATCCAGCATCGGCACCACCAGTACCGCGCCGTGCGAAGCGCTACGGGCCAGGCGCTCGTATTGGCGGCGCTCGCCGTTACTAAACTCCAGGTCCAGCGCTTCGATGCAGAATTGTCGGGTTTGGGCGATGACGGTTTGTTTGAGGATTTTTGGTCTGTTGGGCATCGGCTCAGGGTCTACAGCTTGGTTGTTGGTTGGGTTGCTGACGTGGGTTTGCTTTCTATGCCAAGATCGGCGTGAAAGTACTTTCAACTGTTCGCTAACTTAAAAAAACCCACCACGCTTTGCAGTTGTTCGGCTTGGCCGTTCAATTCCTCGGCGGTTGCGGCCATTTCTTCCGAGGCGGCTGCGTTTTGTTGCGTCACTCTATCCAGCTGCCGCATGGCCTCGCTGATTTGTTTGATACCGCTGGCTTGTTCTGCTGACGCGGCATTGATCTCTTGGACCAAGTCCGCTGTTTTCACAATGTCCGGCAGCACATGGCCGATGAGCACCCCGGCTTTTTCCGCAATCGAGACGCTGTTGGACGCCAACTCGTTGATTTCCGCCGCTGTGGTGCGGCTGCTTTCCGCCAGTTTACGGACTTCCGCCGCCACCACGGCAAAGCCTTTACCGTGTTCGCCGGCGGAAGCGGCTTCGATTGCCGCGTTTAAGGACAACAAATTGGTTTTGTAGGCGATATCTTCGATAAGCCCGATTTTTTTGGCAATGTGTTTCATGGCGTTGACGGTTTCGATCACCGCTTCCCCGCCTTGTTTGGCCTCGCTGGCGGATTTGCCGGCTATCTGTTCGGTGACGTGTGCGTTTTCGGTATTTTGTTGAACGGACGCACTGAGTTGTTCGATGGAGCTGGTGGTTTCTTCGACACTAGCCGCCTGCTCGGTGGTGGCTTGGCTGATCGATTGCGCGGTAGCGCTGACTTGCTTGGATGCCGAGCTTAACATGTCGGCGTTACCGAGAACTTGCTGAACGACGTTGCTCAGCTGGTCGCGCATGCCTTTTAAATCGTACAGCAAACTACTGCTGTCGCCTTCCCGTAGTTCTATCGCCACGGAAAGGTCGCCGGCGGCCATGGTATTGACTGCTTCGGCAGCATAGCTTGGTTCTCCGCCAAGTTGCGTCATCAAGCTTTTAGTGATCATATAGCCGGCAACACCACCAAGCACCACGGAAACTAGCGCCAGTATGGTAATAAAGTTCACGCTTTGATTAACCGTTTCCTTGGCTTCGTCTCCAGATTGTTTCATTAATTTGGTTTGAAACTCGATAAGCGCGGCTACCGCGTTAATATACTCGGTTTGTAACTTCCTGACTTGGGACAGCAAGAAATCCGCAGCTTCTGCTTGCTTACCCTCTGCTGCCAATTTGATGAACTGATCCTGGGCGGCAATGTATGGTGTGCGGGCGGCCTGTATTTTTTGCAGCAGCGCTTTGCCTTCCGGGCTGGCAATGCTCTCGTCGAGTTTATCCAGGTTTTCCTTGATAGCACGGCGCGAGTCTTGGATACGGCTCAGTTCCTTGTCGATGGTGGCTTGGTCTTTGACAATCAGGGTATTGCGCATGGAGCGGGCGATAATATTGATATTGTCGATGACATTATTGGCCCAGACCGTTTTCGGAAATTTATCGTTGACCATATTGTCGATGTTGGACAGCAGGCCGTTCATGCCGTTGATGCTGATGCCGGCAATCATGACCAATAACATTAGGACCCCGCTGAATCCCAAGCCTAAACGGGTCCGAACTTTCATGGTACGCATGAATTTAACTCCTTTCGACGGCTGCTGCCGGACAACACAGATATGCAAGCTTTTAATCCTTTTTCTTATAGACATCAAGCCTAGCTGAACTTAGGGATTTTCCGGTTAGAATGAAAAACTAATTTAGGCCGTGTTTGGGAATGACGGGAGCTATTGAATGATAGGGATAAACTAAAATGCTCGACTGGAAACAAATCGATACCGTACTGTTGGATATGGACGGCACTTTGCTGGATTTGAATTTTGATAATCATTTTTGGCAGGAGTTTGTACCCTTGCGCTTTGCCGAACTGCACAGCCTAACGCTTGAGGACGCCAAACAGCAGTTGGCACCGCGTTTCAAGGCGATGGAAGGCAAACTGGAATGGTATTGCCTGGATTATTGGACCCAGGAGTTGGCCTTGAATATCGCCGGGCTGAAGCAGGAGTTGGCAGGCTTGATTGCCGTGCATCCGCATGTCACCGAGTTTTTGGATGCGGTGCGAACCAGTGGCAAGCGTTTATTGCTGGTGACGAACGCGCACCGCGACAGCTTGAATCTGAAAATGGAAAAAACCTGTCTGCATGGGTTTTTCGACGAAATCGTTTCGTCGCACGATTTTGGTTTTGCTAAGGAACAGCAAGGTTTTTGGCAAATCCTGCAAGACCAGCATCTGTTCGCAAAGGATAGAACGCTGCTGGTAGACGATAGTGTTGCCGTACTGACCTCCGCCCGTACTTTCGGCATTGCTCATCTGGTGTCGATCAGCAAGCCGGATAGTCAACGACCGGTTAAGCAGGTTGCTGAGTTTGCGGCGGTGGAGGATTTTCGGGCGTTGATGCCTGGTTTGTAGCAGTTGCGGGGCGAGGCGGCCGGTGCTCCCTGGGTTTGTGATCTGCACGCGGCGGGCGTTTGTCGCGCTGCATGACTCGTTCGCGCGGCTCACGGCGTTCCGGTTTGATCACGTCTTCCACCATCAATTCCGGCGTGATGGTTTGCACCGGCACTTTCTCGCCGATGTAATCCTCGATGTCCGGCATCGAGTAAGCGTATTCCTCGCAAATAAAGCTGATCGCCTCGCCGCTGGCGCCAAAACGCGCGGTACGACCGATCCGATGCACGTAATCCTCAACGTCCTGCGGCAAGTCGTAGTTAAACACATGCGAAACGTCGGGGATGTGCAAGCCGCGCGCCGCCACGTCGGTCGCGATCAGCAATGTAACCCGGTTTTCCTGGAAATCGTTGAGCAGGCGCTGGCGCTTTTCCTGCGGCACGTCGCCGCTGAGCATCGCGGTTTTATGGCCGTTGGCTTGCAGATAATCGTCCAGTTGTTCGGCGCAACGCTTGGTGTTGACGAAGACGATGCTGCGCTGCGGTTGGTGCTGTCTCAGCAAACCCAGCAATAGCGGGATTTTTTGTTCGTTGGCCGGACAGTAAGCCACCTGATTGATGGCTTTGGAAGTCACTTCCTCTGACTCGATTCGGATCAGCACCGGGTTGTTCATGTGCTCGTAGGCCAGTTCGGTGACTTTGTAAGACAGCGTGGCGGAAAACAGCATATTCAGGCGTTTTTCCGCCGGTGGCATGCGGCGCAGCAAGAAGCGGATGTCCTTGATAAAGCCCAGATCGAACATGCGGTCGGCTTCGTCCATCACGGTAACTTGAATATTGTCCAGCGTGAAGGCGCCCTGCCGGTAAAAGTCGATAATCCGGCCCGGTGTGCCGATGATGATGTCGACATTGCCTTTGATTTTATCCAGCTGCTTTTGGTAGTCGGTGCCGCCGTAGATCAAGGCAAACTTCAGGTTCAGATACTTGCTTAGGGCTAGTGCATCTTTATGAATCTGAATCGCCAGTTCGCGGGTTGGAGCGAGAATCAGCGCGCGCGGGTTCTTGATTTTTTCGCTTTCGTCGTTGATCAGGTGCTGAAAGGTCGCCAGCAAGAATGTGGCAGTTTTGCCGGTGCCGGTTTGGGCTTGGCCGGCAATGTCCTTGCCGCGTAAGGACAAGGGCAAGGATTTATCCTGAATGGGGGTGCAGTTGATGAATCCTGCTTCTTTCAGACCTTTAATGATGGAGTCGGACAGCTCCAAATTGCTAAAACGTGTTTCCGTCAAATGTGTTTTCTTCATAGCCCGATAGAATAAACTAAAAAGCCGCGCGGTTGAAATCGATTGACAATTAAAGCGCCGCGAAACTATAGTCTTGACTTTGTAAACTAATGGAGAATGGCGTGAGCGACCTAGTCCTTCATGTATCAGACGCTGATTTTAATGAAACTGTGTTGAAAGCCGGTGCGCCGGTGTTGGTCGATTATTGGGCAGAATGGTGTGGTCCGTGCAAAATGATTGCCCCGGTTTTGGATGAAATTGCATCCGAATATCAAGGCAAACTCACCGTTGCCAAACTGAATATCGACGAAAACCCCAAAACCCCGCAGCACTACGGTGTGCGCGGCATCCCGACCTTGATGCTTTTTAAAGGCGGTGAAGTGGAAGCGACTAAAGTTGGCGCCTTAACCAAATCCCAATTGGCTGCGTTTATCGATAGCAACATATAAATCAAGCCGAATCACCGGATTTATTAAAAATGTTTTTGATAAGTCCGGTTATTGCGCTAGAATTTTCCCCGCTTGCTTCTTCGCATTCTGAACGTCCTTAACAAATCCAACAACTACCTGCCGCTGTAAACAGCACTCTGCTGTTTTGCATTTCTTTCATTTCCCTTAATCAACATGAATCTTACCGAGTTAAAACTTAAACAAGCCACTGAAATTATTGCAATCGCTGAATCCTTGGGTCTCGAAAACATCGACAGAGCCCGAAAGCAGGAATTGATTTTTGCGATTTTGAAGAAACAGGCGAAGAGTGGGGAAGATATTTTTGGCGATGGGGTTTTGGAGATATTGGCGGATGGATTCGGTTTTTTAAGAACACCGGGTTGCTCCTATTTGGCGGGCCCCGACGACATTTATGTATCGCCCAGCCAAATCAGACGTTTCGGTTTACGCACCGGTGACACCGTTAGCGGCAAAATCCGCCCGCCGAAGGAAGGCGAACGCTACTTCGCGATGTTGAAGGTCGAAAGCATCAACTTCGAATCGCCAGAACAATCCAAAAACAAAATCTCCTTTTCCAACCTGACACCGCTGTTTGCCAATAAACGTTTCCGTTTGGAGCAAGGCAACGGCACCAGTGAAGATTTAACCGCCCGTATCATCGACTTGATCGCCCCTATCGGTAAAGGCCAGCGTGGCTTGATCGTTTCGCCGCCGAAAGCCGGTAAAACCATGATTATGCAAAGCATCGCCCATGCGATTGCCGAGAACAATCCCGAGTGTTATCTGATCGTGCTCTTGATCGACGAGCGCCCGGAAGAGGTGACTGAGATGGAGCGTTGCGTGCGTGGCGAAGTGGTTTCCAGTACCTTCGACGAACCCGCTACCCGTCACGTGCAAGTGGCGGATATGGTCATCGAAAAAGCCCGGCGCATGGTTGAACACAAGCACGACGTGGTTATCCTGTTAGACTCGATTACCCGTCTGGCCCGTGCTTACAACATGGTGGTACCGTCTTCCGGCAAACTGTTGTCCGGTGGTGTCGACGCTAATGCGCTGGAAAAACCCAAACGTTTTTTCGGTGCGGCGCGGAATATCGAAGAAGGCGGCAGTTTGACGATTATCGCTACCGCGCTGGTGGAAACCGGCTCGAGGATGGACGAGGTGATCTTCGAAGAGTTTAAAGGCACCGGTAACATGGAACTGCATCTGGAGCGGAAAATCGCTGAAAAACGTATCTATCCGGCGATTAACATCAACCGCTCCGGCACGCGCCGCGAAGAATATCTGGTCGATCCGGACGAACTGCAAAAAACCTGGATTTTGCGCAAAATCCTGCAGCCAATGGACGAGTTGGCGGCATCCGAGTTTTTGCTGGGCAAACTCAAGGACTTTAAAACCAACGCTGCATTTTTCGATTCGATGAAGCGCTGAGCGCAAAACCTCTGTACCGACGAGCGCTACAGCGCTCGTCACAAACTCGTCAAACATCCCCACCGCTGTTTTTCTCTTTTTTGTCATAAAACACAGAAGCCTAGACTCATTCTGATGTGCAGCCAGCAGCGCGCCAGCACATTTGATGGTTATCGATGCGATTAATTTTGTTATATTGCGCGACGACCTTAAACGAGGAGTATGGCCTTGCGAACAACCAGCAAATTTTTTATGCAATTCGTCCGATTAGCCGGCCCTTTCTGGTGCTCGGAAAATAAGACGACCATTCGGACCTTATCGGCGTTTTTGGTCGCGTTAACAGTGGCGCAAATTGCGGTCTCGGTCATTATTACCGAATGGAGCGCGGATTTATTCGATGCCTTGGAGCAGCGCTCTATGTCGAGGCTGTTTACCCAAGTTGGGTTGATCGTCTTGATTTTTATCGCGAATATGGCAATCACGGCGACCCATTTGGTCGTCAAACGCCGCTTGCAACTGAGCTGGCGGGGCTGGTTAACCGATAAATTGATCGGGCAATGGATGCGCGACGGCCGGCATTATCTGGTTACCCACTTACCGGGTCAGCACGATAATCCTGACGGACGCATCGCCGAAGATGTCCGCATTTCCACTGAATACGCAATCGATCTGTTACACACTTTCTTTTACTGCGTACTGTTGTTGACCAGTTTTACCGAGATCCTGTGGACCTTGTCGGGGACCGTTACGGTAAATCTAGGTTTGGTCGAAATCCCGGTTCAAGGCCATTTGGTCTGGTTGGCGTTGATTTACGCCGCTAGCGCATCCACGCTGGGTTGGTGGATAGGTAAGCCGCTCACTATGGCTACCGACAATAGACAGACTGTGGAAGCCAATTTCCGCTTCGCGCTGGTCAAAGCCCGGGAGAATGCGCAAGCCATTGCCTTGATCCACGGTGAGCGCCATGAGAATCCGCATTTTCATCATTTATTCGGAAACATTGTCGATGCCTGGAATCAGCAAACCCATGCCTGGCAGCGGATCACCATGTTCAGTTCCGGTTATTCGATATTGTCCATGGCATTTCCTATCTTGGTGTCGGCGCCGCGCTTTATTCTGGGTACGATCAGCCTGGGAGCGTTGATGCAATCCGCGCAGGCTTTCCAGCAAATGGTCGCGGCTTTGTCCTGGCCGGTTGACAATATGGGTAAGGTTGCGGAATGGCGGGCCTCTGTCGAGCGAGTTTTGGGATTGAGCAAGGCCCTGGAGCAATTGGAACGCGAAATAGCCAAGCCTGACCCCTATCGGATTCGCTTGGTGAAAAGCGACAAATCCGTATTGGCGTTTCGCGATTTATGCATTTCGCGTTTGGACAGAATCGTCTGCGTGTCCACTCTCAATGAAGAAATCAAGGCCGGAGAGCGGGTGTTGATTGCTGGCAATGCGTTTTCCGGTAACAAGCTGTTCAAAGCTATAGCAGGTCTGTGGCCATGGGGCGAAGGCATAATTGAATTGCCGGATGATGAAACCATGTTCTTTATGCCGCCGCGTCCTTATCTGCCTACCGGTACCTTGCGCGCGTCGATTTGCTACCCATCCAACCCCTCCACTTTCGATCAGCAGATACTTGAAAATGCCCTTCAACTGGCCGGAGTGAAAGAGTTGGAGGAACAGCTCGACCAGGTTGCCGATTGGGAGAAGAATCTTGAGCGCGAACAACAACAACGCTTGGGCTTGGTGCGGCTGTTGTTGCACAAACCCAAATGGATATTGATGCAGGAAGCCTTTGATTCGCTCGACCCTGAAAGCGAAGTGGACATGGTCAATCTAATCCATAAAAGGCTCACGGATTCCGCTGTCCTGACCATCACCAAGGTGCCCAATATACAGGCTTTGTACAAGCGGCGGATTACGCTCTGCTAACGGGAAACGTGCTCTAAGGCGCTTTGTTACCGGGGCTATCCGAATGTCTGCCAAAAAACTGCGCGGGGTCAATCTGGGCGGATGGTTGGTTTTAGAAAAATGGATGACGCCCAGTTTGTTTGCCGGGTTGAATGCCAGGGACGAGACCAGTTGGTGCGTCGAATTGGGCCGCGAAGCCGAAACCCGTTTGCAGCAACATTGGCAAACCTTCATCACCCGCGCCGACTTTGCCTGGTTGGCGCAAGTCGGGATCAATGCGGTACGCATCCCGGTTGGCTATTGGCTGTTTGCAGCCGATTATCCCTATCATCATAGTTTCGGCGCCGTGCGATTTCCTTTTGTCGGCGGCGGCATGGAGGTGCTTGACCGGGCTTTCGATTGGGCTGAAGAATTTGGCTTAAAGGTTGTTGTCGATCTCCATGCCGCGCCCGGCTGTCAGAACGGTTTCGATAATGGCGGCATCCAGGACGTTTGCGAGTGGCATACCCAAGACGCCTATATCGACTATTCCCTAGGGACCCTTGAGCGATTGGCCCAGCGTTACGGCAAACGCGCGACATTGCACGGAATTGAGATCTTAAACGAGCCGCGCTGGGATGTGGATACTGAACTGTTGAAACGTTACACCGAAGCCGCTTATTGGCGCATTCGCCGCCATTGTCCGGCCGAACAGGTGGCGGTGATATTTCATGATGGTTTCCGGTCGTTTCGCGAATACGCCGGTTTTTTACAGTCGCCCGAGCATGGCAATGTGATCTTTGACATACACCGTTATCAATGTTTTGTACAGGACGATATCGACAGGGATATTTATCGGCATCTGCAAAAAGTGGTTTGCGATTGGAAAGCAGAAGCTGACGAGATTATCAGCGGCCTGGGTTTGCCGACCTACGTCGGCGAATGGAGTTTGGGGTTGGATGCAAAACTGGCGGCGCTATGGGCCGAGGGGCTTTTCGATCATGTCCATACGGAAATGGACGACATGCAGTTCGATATCGCTTGTCGCGGCTACGCGGCCGCCCAACTGGCCGTGTTCGAAAAGTATCTGGGCTGGTTTTTCTGGAGTTATAAAACCGAGAATATGCCGCAATGGAATTTTCGGGAATGCGTCGAGCGTGGCTGGTTACCGGGTAAGTATGCTTGACGCTTGGGGCGATTGTTAAAATATTTGGTATTTTAAGTGGGGGATTTGCGTTCTGGAACGTCTTACTATTAACAGCATCATAGCAATCATGCCGAATGGGTATGCTTTAGCCGATAATGATGATTAGGTGTAATATGAAAACAAGACGATCTCGAACCAAATTGGACAAAATGTCGCCGGAAGCCTTGGATGCCTGCTTCCCGTCGGCGCGCTATTTTCAAGTTCACTTCGAATATCTGCATGAAACCATCAATGAACTGAAACAGCAGCTTGCTCAGTCCAACCAGCAAATTGCCGAACTGCAACAGAAGCTACAAGCCCAGTCGTTGGCCGAAATGCCAACGGTAAATTATGCTGTCGAGACAAAGTCCACGGGTAATTTGCGTCAGTCTTAACAGACCTAAGGTTGCTTTAGATAGCCGTCACTGTTCTTTTCGACCCAGCGTATTTGCCCGGATTCCAAGGTTTCCCGTTTCCAGAACGGTGCCTGGCTTTTCAAGTTTTCCATAATGAAGCGGCTGGCGTCAAAAGCGTCGCCGCGATGCGCGGACCACACGGCCACCAGCACCAGCGTATCGTTGGGCCATATCTGGCCGATGCGATGGATCAGCAACACCTCCAACAATTGCCACTGGCCTTGGGCTTGTTCGACAATACGCTGTAATTGTTTTTCGGTCATGCCCGGATAATGCTCCAGGTACATACCGCGTACCTCGTCGCCTTGATTAAAGTCGCGCATGGTGCCGACAAAGACACCGGTAGCGCCGTATTTGCCGGCCATGTCGACAGCTTGGGCTTGAAAATCGGCCAGTTCTTGCCAGGGGTCGAAAATCTCGGCGCTGAGTTTGATGGTCATCTGTTCAACCTCCGGTGACCGGTGGAAAAAACGCCACGTCGTCGCCGTCGCTAACTTCGGCATCCAGACCGACATACTCCATATTGATCGACGCCAATATCGTGCCCGGCATGTCCATGTGCGGATTAGCGCGATGCCAGACCTCGAGCACTGTCAACGGCGCATCGATTGTTAGTTCGTCGTAGCTGCGGCCGACGCGATCCTTCAAGCTTGCAAAGTAAAGCACTTTAATCGACATCTTTATTCACCCGGTAATACAATGCTTGGCTGATTCCACTTGCCTAGTATGCCATGTCCCATTCGCCGCTCACTCATTTTAATGCCGCCGGAGAAGCCCATATGGTGGATGTCGGGGATAAGGCCATCACCCAGCGTCAGGCGGTTTGCGAGGGGTACATAGAGATGCAGCCGGAAACCTTGGCACTGATTGTGGCCGGCACCCACAAGAAGGGCGACGTGCTGGGCATTGCCCGCATTGCCGGCATCATGGCCAGTAAAAAAACCGCCGACCTGATCCCCTTATGCCACCCATTGCCGATCAGCCATGTAGAGCTTAGCCTGCAAGCCCAAACCGACTTGAATCGCGTGTATTGTCAAACCACAGTGAAGACTACCGGCCAAACCGGCGTGGAAATGGAAGCCCTCACCGCGACCCAGATTGCTTTGCTGACTATTTACGATATGTGCAAAGCCGTGGATCGCGGTATGACGATTCAAGGAGTGCGCTTGCTGGAAAAAAGCGGCGGCAAATCCGGGCACTGGCGACGGGACGACGCTTAAATCAAGCCTTGCCGCTTACTCGTCGGCCTTCTTGTCAGGCGGGCGGTTGATGATTTTTTCGTCTATGGCTTTGTGTAGCAAACGAATCAGTTCCGCCGAGCCATCTTCGCCAAACTCCAAGTCTTGCGGTTTTGTCAGGCTGGCGTTGACGGTTAAGCCACGCCGCTCTTCTTTCAACTTGATGGTGTATTCGGCTTCGTCGTAATCATTATTCAATAAAGCGCGCAACAAGCCGACATCCTTGCCACTGGTGTCGGGGTCATAACGCACCTGAAAGCGTTGATCTTCCTGGCTTTTATCCAGCACTTCGATATTGCTGATTTTCAGCGCCGTGGCGACCATTTCCCAAGCCCGGTCGGGGCGGGTTTTCAAGGTAAGCACAGGCTTGCCCCCTTCGTCGGTAAACGCCATCAAATCGGCCAAAGCCGACTTAGGCTTTAAATCGTCGGCAGCCACTGCCGGCTGCGGATTGGTATGTTCTATCGGTAAAACCGGCGGCAGTTCCAGGTGGTGGGTGTCGCGGTATTTGTCCGGCGCATCCGCGCAAGCTGTCAGCAACAGGCAAGGCAGGCCGTAAGTCAGCGTTCTCAACCACATAAGGCTCACTCGCAAAAAAAGCGTCTATGTTCCAGCACCGGGAAAGACAGGCGGGTTTTTTCCAGGCGGCTTTTATCGATTTCGGCGCTGACAAAGCCTGGGCCGGTTTTGTAACAATCCAGTACCACGCCCCAAGGATCGATCACCATGCTGTGACCGTAGGTTTGCCGGCCGTTCATATGAAAGCCGCCTTGGTTTGGCGCGATGACGTAGCAGAGGTTTTCGATGGCGCGGGCCCGCAACAATACTTCCCAGTGCGCAGCGCCGGTTTTGGCGGTAAACGCGGAAGGAATCACCAATATATCCAGGCCTTGCCGGGTCATCGGCCGGAAAAATTCCGGAAAGCGTAAGTCGTAGCACACCGCCACACCGAGCCGGCCGAACGGTGTATCGATCACGCAGGAGGCGTCGCCGGCTTCGACGGAGTCGGATTCGCGGTATTCCTCGGCGGTATCCGGCACGCTGACGTCGAACAAATGTACCTTGTCGTAGCGGGCGACTCGCTCGCCCTGCTCGTTGTAGATCAAACAAGCCGCGCGGACTTTATTGGGAGCAGTGGCTTGCATGGGCATCGTGCCGCCTATCACCCATATGCCGTATTTTTTTGCGGTGGCGGCCAGGAAATCCTGAATCGGGCCGTTTCCATCCTGCTCGCTGACTTTAACCTTGTCGTATTCGTTCATACCCATGATGGCAAAGTTTTCCGGCAAGGCTACCAGTTTCGCACCGGCTTTCACGGCTTCGGCGATCTGTTTCTCGGCTTCAAGCAAATTGGCGCTGACTTGCGGTCCGGAGGCCATCTGGATGGCGGCACATATGGTCATGAGGTGTCCCTGATTTTAATTGTTTTCTATAGTTTTAACTGTTGGGGAGCCGTTTATTCGGCAGAGCCATTCATTTGCTCAGCGACTCCAGCCAGCCGCCGGTTAAGCCGCGCCAAGCCTTTTGCACCAAGCCGTCTTGATCGTGTAACGGCGTGACCTCGACATTGCCCCAGGGCCCGGCGAGTTTGTATTGCGAGCCGAAAAAATAACCTTCTTTGTAATCGTCAGTCACCACTTGGGTAATGACGGCAGCGATACCGCCGACGATTGTACCAGCAATCGGCACGGCCCCGGAACTCTTGGGCACGACGGCAACGCGGTGGTCTATGGTCTTTTTCACCAAGTCTGCGGTGCCGGCTATGCTGAGTTTCGCAGATACCGCGTCGATCAGTAAATTGTCGGTATAGGCCAAGCCGTTGCTGATTTTGAAGTCGCCGGTAATTTGATCAAAGGCCAGGCCTTGCCGGTAGACGTCGGTAAAGTCCAGACTCAAGCGCTTGGCCCATTGTTCCATCGCGATCAAACCCAGCAAGCGGCCAAAGCCGGGCTCTATGCTGGAAATGCGGCCGTCACTGAACTTCAGCTGCATTTGCCCGGTCAGGTTGGCCGCTGAAAATTGCTGCGGGGCGCCGCGCCAGCCGCCGTTGAAATTGATTTCGGCGTGCGTGCCTCTTAAGTCGTCGGTAAAACCTAGCTGCGACAGAAACAAGCCGAAACCGTTCATGTTCAGTTTGCCGGTCAATTGCGTCGAACTGCCGCCGACCAGTTTGATCCAGTCCGCACTGAAATCTATCGTACCGGCCACGCTGGCCAGTTGCACGTGTTTGAAATGAATGCCGTTGATCAGCCGCTCGGTATTCAGCTTCAAACTACCCAAATCCACGCCGCGCCATAGCAACTGTTTACTGTCGATGTCGATCAAGGGTAAGTCGGTGACCACTTCTTCTGCCGCGTCGAAATTCAGGTTATCCATCGCCGACAAATTCAGATAATCCATTTGCAGCTTGATGATGTTGGTGCCGCCGCGCTGGTCGGGGATCGTCAATTTGCCGCGTGCCATCGCACTGTCCAACGTGGCTTGCCAAGCTTGATTGATATGCTGCATCCGGCATTTTAGCGCGCCGATGTTCTGGCCTTGCCAGATCAGTTGCTCGGTATCCAGAATAACTTCTTTTAACGCCGGCAAAAGTTGCTGGGTTTCGTTGTCGGAGAATGCGGCAAGCGCGTCGGACAATTTGAATTGCGGCTGATTGATTTCCAGCTTCAACCCTGCCGGTTCGTAAAAGTCCGCCGAGTTTCGACCGAACACTATATGCCCGGAATGGAGTTGATTTTGTTTGCCGTCGATCAACAGCGCAGCGTTCAACTCCTTGCCGTAAGTAATTTTTAGTGGCAAGTATGGGCTGTTGTTAAAAATAAAGCTTAGATTCAATGCTTGCTCTTGCTCGGCCGATTTGGCCAGAGCATCCTGGGTGTTGATCGTTACGCCCTGTAAGTTGCTGTTAATGCTCAGTGTGGACGGCTTTACCGCATCGTATGGCAGCGTCAATACGGTTTGATAATTCAAGCTGCCGTCGGCAACCTGGTTTTTCAGGAAACTGAATTGCTTTTCCAGGCGCTGGATGTCGGTGGTACCGTCTATCAGGATTTGCGTGGCGCTGGCATCGCTTTGCAGGATGGCATGTATCGGATAGCCCAGGGTATTGCCTTCCAGGCGGTTGCTGCTGACCCGGTCTTCGGTAAAGTGCAGCACGCCGCTGATGTCGTTGACGGCCAGATCGACGGGTTTGACCAGCAAGCGAGCCTTATCCAGATGCGCATCGACTTTGACGGTGGTCGGCAGCGTTTCGTAGTAAGCGATTTTCAGATCCAGATCGACTTGGGTATGGCCATCCGGAGCTAACACTTTAGCCAGCGGATCAATTTTGGCGCGTAGCGGGGTTTTTTGCAGATACTGTAAACTGTGCGGCAGCTTGCTTTGCACCTGGCCCAATACGTAAACATAATCACTATTGGCCAGATCAGGAATCGACACCACGGCTTGATTGATGTCGACGTTTTCGCTATGGCCGCCGCTAATCGCCACGTTCAGATCTGCGCCGAGGAATTGCACATCGGCATGCACCGCACGCAAATGCGGCCACAGGGCGTTGAACTGAATTTCGCCGTCGTCTATCTCAAACACTACTTCAAACAGGCCGGGACCGTTAGTGAACGGGAAGTCCGCTAACCTTCCGTTCAAGCGCATTTCGCCCTTGTCGATATGCCCGCCGATAAAAGCATCGTCCAGCCAGGCGACCGCATCCTTACCCATGATTTTGGCCGGCAGGTATTGCGGTACATTACTGATGTCTTTGAAATTGTCGAAACGGGTGCGCATATCGATGACAGCGCTGTCGTTATTCTTGGGGATGCTGAGTTGTAGGTAGGTTTGCGTGTGGAAGGCCGCGCTGTCCAGTTGCAGATTTTCGCTGGCGATTTGCCAGTCGGTGTCGGTTTGCCGCCAGTTGATTCGGCCTTGTAAACGCGGGACGTCCAGGCTATTCCTAAACATTTGCGGCGCATTGAATTTGGCGTTTGTACTGTCGAATATCAGTTGCCCGCCCTGGTCGCCGGCAATGATCGAGCCGCTTAGCTCTTGTAATTCCGGCACGTCGCCTTGCGCATCGTTGCCCAGTTGGCTGAAATGGCCGTTGAGCGCATAGCGTTGCTGATTGCTCTCAGCGTAAAACGACAGATCGCGCAAAGTGCCGCGTGGATTGAGTGACAGCCATTTAGCCCAATCCGTTTGCTCTGCCGGTAGAAATGGCGGTATCAGATGCATCAAGGCTTGCAAATTCAACTGTTTGATCACGCCGCTGAGGTTGCCTTGCGCATCTTGCTGTAGATAGAGCTCGGCATCCCGCCAGCGCTGATGATTGGCGAAAACGTTGACATCGTAGGCGCTCCAGCGTTGCCGGCCGTTTTGCTCGGTCCAGGCTAGATTGCCTTCAAAGGTATCGAGTTGCAGCGGTTTGCCTTGCTGTCTGCCGAGTTTAATCTGTTGGCCTTGCAGATAACCGCTGACTTGGTAGGGCATCGAGTCGCGCCATTGGCTCCAGATCCGCATATCGCCGGAGCCGGATTCCAAATGCAAACCCAGCGGCAAATCCTCGATCAGCCAAGCCGGACCCTTGCAGATTGCTGCCTTCCACATAAATTTGGCCGTTGATGCCATTGGCCTGAAAGATATTGCCGTCAAGTCGGGCGGAAATGCGCAAGTTGTCGCCGTATTGCTCCGGCAAACTGCTGACTAGATGGATCTCGTGGCTTTGATCCAGATAGTGGTTTTTGATCAGCAAATCGAAGTGTTCGACCGTCACCGGCGGCCGATGCCGCTTTAAATCCTGCCACGTCACCTGGCTTTGCAGAATCTCGTATTTGCTGCCCTGTAACAGCCACAGCGGTTGTCCGTCGCTGCTTTGCAGGCCTTTGATGCTGAGGCTGCCGTCCTCATTACGCAGAATATCCAGTTTGGCGCCCACCAGCGTCACCCAACTGGCGGCCATAGGGTCCTGGGTCAATAGCCATTCCAGTAAATCTATACCAATCCGCACTTCTTGCAGGCGGATAGCTGGCTTCGCCCCGGCTTCGGCGCCTTCGATCGCAATTTCCCGCAACAATAATTCCGGGCTGAAGCCGCGCATATTCGCGCCCAGTTTGCCGATATGCAGCGGAATGCCGGTGGTCTCGCGGACTTTTTGTTCCAGTGCGCTGCGGTAATCGGCAATGTCGATCAAAAAAACCCGTACCGCGCTCAAGACGAGGGCAATCGTGATCAGCGACCAGAACAACAGGTGTCGGGTAGCCCGGGTAACGTGGTGAATAACCAAAATAGCCGCCTATAACAACACCACGTCGTAGTGCTCCTGGTTATATTCGGCTTCGGCGCGGATTTTAATACCGACTTTCAAGAACATTTCCAGCTCCGCCAACATATCGGCTTCTTCGTCCAGCAGCATTTCCACGACTTGTTCGGAAGCCAGTACCAGGATTTGCTGGACATTGTATTGCCTGACCACGCGAATGATTTCCCGAAAAATTTCCAGGCAGATCGATTCGGCGGTTTTCAAGACGCCGCGACCGCCGCAGGTCGAGCAAGGCTCGCAGAGGATATGCTCCAGACTCTCGCGGGTACGTTTGCGGGTCATTTCCACCAGACCCAACGCGGACACTTCGGTGATTTTGGTCTTGGCGTGGTCCTTGTCCAGGTTGCGCTGCAAGGCCTGCAACACCTGCTTCTTGTGGTCCTCACTCTGCATATCGATGAAATCGATGATGATGATGCCGCCCAAATTCCGTAGCCGCAATTGCCGGGAAATGGTTTGGGCCGCTTCCAGATTGGTCTTGAAGATGGTTTCTTCCAGATTGCGGCCGCCGACATAGCCGCCGGTATTGACGTCGACAGTAGTCATCGACTCGGTCTGGTCGAATACCAGATGGCCGCCGGATTTGAGTTTAACCTTGCGGTCCAGGGCCTTGCTGATTTCGTCTTCCACGTTGTAAATATCGAACACCGGCCGCTCGCCCGAATAATGCTCGATCACAGAAACGATTTCCGGGACGAAGGTTTCGGCAAACTCGACCAGCCTGAGAAAGGTTTCCTTGGAATCCACGCGGATTTTTTCGATGCCGTCTTTGTACAAATCCCGCAAAGTGCGAATGCTGAGCGGCAGGTCTTCATGGATCAGGGTTTTGACTTTGGCCTTGCTGCTTTTTTCCAGGATGGATTCCCAGAGTTTGTGCAAAAAAGTCATGTCGGAATACAAAATCACGTCTTCCACACATTCGGCGGCGGTGCGAGCGATGAAGCCGCCCGGCACCTGGTGTTTCTGCTGATAGGCTTCGATGCAAGCCCGCAAGCGGGTGCGTTCGGATTCGCATTCGATACGTTGCGAGACGCCGGAGTTACCGGCATAGGGCATGTAAACTTGGTAGCGGGACGGGATGGAAATATCGGTGGTCAACCGCGCCCCTTTGTTGCCGAGCGGATCTTTGGTGACTTGCACCACCAATTTTTGGCCTTCCTTTAAATAGTGTTCGATATTTTCCGAGGCTCTTTCGGCCAGTTCCTTGCTGCTGAAATCGGAGAGATGCAAAAACGCCGCCTTTTCCAAACCAATATCCACAAAAGCCGCCTGCATGCCCGGCAACACCCGGCACACTTCGCCTTTGTAAATGTTACCGACCAAACCTTTTTGCCGGACCCGTTCGATAATCAGCTCTTGCAGGACGCCGTTTTCGATCACCGCGACTCGGGTTTCCGGCGGCGTGACGTTGATTAATATTTCTTCGCTCATTGAATAATGTCTATGCCTGCTAGGCTTAATAATTGCGCGGTTTCGAAGAGCGGTAAGCCCATCACGCCGGAAAAACTGCCGGTGATCGATTCGATAAATACGCTGGCCAAGCCTTGAATGGCATAGGCGCCAGCCTTGTCGTACGGTTCCCCGGTTTGCCAATAGGCGACGATTTCCTGGTGGCTCAAGGGCCGGAAGCGCACTTCGCTAACGCTAAGCGCTTGCCAGTGTTGCTCACCGCGTAAGGATACCGCGCTATAGACTTGATGGCTGCGGCCGGATAAATGACTGAGCATTTCAATGGCGTGCTGCAAATCGTCCGGTTTGCCGAGGATGCGGCCGTCGCAAATCACGCTGGTATCCGCGGCCAGTACCGGTAAATCAGTGCCGACCGTTGCCAGACAGAGCGCCGATTTTTCTGCGGCTACCCGTTCGACGTAAGCAGTCGGTGTTTCGCCCGGCCGCGGCGTTTCGTCGATGTCTACCGCCATGATACTGTGACGGATGCCGATTTGCTTGAGCAATTCGCTGCGGCGCGGCGAGGCGGAGGCCAGGATCAGTTGTGGGTGCATGCGCTTAACGATGGTAAGGGTGGTTATTCAACAGACTCCAGGCCCGGTAGATTTGTTCAGCGACAATCACTCGAACCAAGGGATGCGGGAAGGTCAGCGGCGACAGGCTCCAGGATTCCTGCGCCAGATCGCGCACTTGCTGAGACAAGCCTTCCGGTCCGCCTATCATCAACGCGACCGGCTGACCGTTGCCCAGCCAGCGTTGCAAGGCTTGCGCCAGATTAGGCGTGGTCCAGGGCTTGCCGGGTATGTCCAGCGTCACCACGTGCGCCCGGCTTGGCAATGCCGCTATCATGCGTTCTCCTTCGTCCTTGGTAATGCGGGCAATGTCGCCGCTACGGCGTTTGTCCGGGGCAATTTCTTTTAGCAGCAACTCGCATTCGCGCGGCAGCCGCTTGGCATATTCATTATAACCTTGCTGTACCCAGTCCGGCATTTTGTTGCCGACGGCTATCATGTGGATTTGCATAGTTGTTACAGGCTATCAATTCGCGGGAAAACGGGGGTAAAGAACGGGTGGCATTCATGCGCACAGCGTTTACAAACGTCGCCGAGCTATTGGCGCTAATCGCAAGCGTGACCTTGTTTGGCATGCGTAGGCTCCCCAAATCCCGATACTTTTTGCTGCGCTTAGGTTACACGAAGCGCCGGGCTTTGCGAAATCGGCTCTACCGTCCGATAGTGTAAGCCCTAAACGGCCGTCTGGTTTATTTAAACCAATTCTTGGTCGGATTGGCTTTTTTCAACCAAATGTCGTTAGAATGTTTGCTGTATTGGACTTAAACGATAACAATGGTGATGCTAAGCGCGCTGTTATGGACCCCGGCGCTGGGGGCAATATTGCTGGTACTGGTCTCTGGCCGGAATAGCCGATTGATCAGAATTGTAGCTAATCTATTCAGCTTGGCGGCTTTGTTGCTGGCTGGTTTGCTATTGCTCCAGTTCGACGCCGACGACACCGCGCTGCAATTTAGCGAGTTCTATCCGCTTAACCCCAAACTGGGCAGTGCTTATGCTTTGGGTGTGGACGGCCTGTCCATGCCGATGCTGGTGCTGGCTGCGCTGTTGACTTGCATTGCCCTGCTGGCTTCCTTTTCTTTAACCGACAGCATCAAGGGCTATCATATTTCCGTGCTGTTGTTGGAATTCGGCATGCTCGGCGTGTTTATGGCGCAAGACTGGGCGCTGTTTTACATCTTCTGGGAAGTGACCTTGATCCCACTGTTTTTCCTGATCGACCGCTGGGGCGGCAAACGCCGGCATGCCGCCAGTTTAAATTTCGTGCTGTACACCATGGGCGGCTCGGTGTTCATGTTGCTGAGTTTATTGGCGATCAGTCAATACGATCTGGAAAACCAAGGTTCTTTGATGGCGTCGATGGGCCAAGCCGCGCAAAACATGCCAGAGATCGAACAGGTGCTGGTTCTGTTGGGCTTCCTGATCGGCTTTGGCGTGAAAATGCCGATCTTTCCCTTGCATGGCTGGCTACCGTTGGCGCACGTCGAAGCGCCTAGTCCAATCAGCATTTTACTCTCGGGCATTCTTTTGAAAATGGGCGCCTACGGCTTGCTGCGCTGCGTGGTGATGCTGCCGGTTGCCGCCAAATTGATTCAGCCGCTGCTGGTATTTCTGGCGCTGTTCGGCATGCTTTACGGCGGTTTGCTGGCCTGGCGGCAACGCGATCTGAAAGCCATGGTGGCCTACTCCTCTTTGAGTCATATGGGTGTGGTCCTGCTGGGCATTGCCGCGCTGAATCAAACAGGCTTCACCGGTGCGATATTACAAATGACCGCGCACGGCCTGATCGCCGGCGCGTTGTTTTTATTGGTTGGTCTGCTTTACGAACGCACGCATACCCGTAACATTCAAGATTACAGTTCGCTGGTGCAGGTCATGCCGCGCTTCGCTACCTTAACTACCTTGACCTTGCTGGCGGCTATGGGCTTGCCCGGCTCCGTGGGTTTTATCGCGGAACTGCATACCCTAATCGGCGGCTTTCAGGAATGGGGCGGTTTGATGGTGTTTTTTAGCCTCAGTATTCTGATCAGCGCCGCCTATGCGATGCGCACCATCGGCTTGCTGTTTACCGGTCCGGTGAAATCGCAGATGCGGAAGATTGCCGACCTGAAATCTTTGGAACTGATGGCTTCCGGCGTGTTGGTCGGCGGTATTGTATTGTTTGGTTTGCTACCGGCGCCGTTGATTGATTTGTCTATGGCAACAGTGGGGAAAATGTTGGCGGTAATGGGGGAGAGGTTGCCGTGAACACAGTCCATATTGAAGGAAGGGTCCGGCTCCCGTATGCCGCGCCGAGCACCGAAGCTTTTGCCGAGGTCAGCCCGCTAGTGGAGCGGCAGGGATGCCGCTCGTTTTCGGAGGGGCTGGGAAGCCCCTTCCGAAAACCCTCGGCAAAAGCTTTGGCGCGCAGGATCAAAGCGGTATTCGGGTCGCTTTTTCTTTGGATACTTTCTTTTGGCGATGCAAAAGAAAGTATCTCGGTTGTCGGTCCGAGAACCGACATTAAAATATCCGTCGCGCTAGCGACACCATTTTCGAAGATCAGGGTGTTAAGGCAATGATGGCATCGTCTACAAGCACCTTGTCGCCCCGACAAATCATCCTTGACGCGATCCATCATCTGGATCACGTATTACCGGGGCAGGCGCCGATTCACGATTTCGTGCATCACAATACCTTGCATGGCTTTCAGCATTTGCCGTTCGAGCAAGCGCTGGAGGAATTTAACGAATTGACGGGTATCAGTTGCTACCTGCCGGCCGAACAGTTTCGCGAGTTTTATGCACAGGGCCGGATAGCCGATCAAGATATTGATGGCGCATTGGCGCAGCAATTTGGAGAAGCGCTGGACACTGAGATTTGCAAGGTCAATGGCAAACCCATTACTCAGCAGATGCTTTACCGGCTGGCCTTGCTGCACGAGTTGCAGGCGCTGACACCCGGGCAATTCGATTGGCAGGTGCGCGAGCTCGGAGTGCTGGATAAGCCGGCCGCCGCTGGCGAAACGGCTCGTGAATTGTGGGATGCCTTGCTCGCCAAGCTTGAGCTGCAAACACCGAATTTGCATCCGGAAGATTTGCTGGATTTGTCCGCCGAGCAAATCCGGCAATGGCTGCCGGATGCGGCGAATGCCGGTGCGGAACAGCAGATGCGCCAATCTTGCATGGAGAGCCTGGAAAGCCTTTTTGCACGGGTCGGCGACCGTTTGACCTTGCGCGGCTTGCTGTTGGCGTTGACCGGCGAGGATATTCTGGACACGGTGCGTCCGCAATTGATTCGTTTATGCGCATCGTTATTGGATGAAGGCCTGGCGGCCTGGCGATTGCCCAAGCGCCAAGAACTGGGTTTGTACGAAGCCTGGCGTGAGAGTTTGATCTACGATGCCCAGCCGGTTTTTCAGGAACTACATAATTGGCAAACGGTTACGGGAGCATTACCTGCCGAACCCATAGATGCGATTGCGCAAGAGCTGGTAGCACTGAAAATCCCAGAATCCCGCTGGGTTGGCTATCTGCAAAGGCTAGCCCTCGAACTACCGGGTTGGTCGGGTTTGATCAACTGGCGGCAAACTCATCCCGATTATCAAGCGGATGACGCCACCCAACCCCTATTGGCCGATTATCTGGCGATACGCTTGATTCTGGATCGGCTGTACGCAGAACAGCTATGCAGGCAGCAATGGGGTTGCGAGGCGCAACTGGACAAACTCCGCGGTTATTTTTCGAAAAACCTGGCTGAGTTTTCGGTCAGGCACACTTTGTTTCAAGGCCAATTGCCGGAATATCTGGCGCTTGCGTCACAGGCTTTACTGAAAGATTCGGCGCGGGACAAACAGGTCTGGCAGACCGTGGCCGAACGGATTTGGACCTGGCAACTCAGTCCATTGGCCCCCCCATCCTCAAATCTCAATATTTACAACCAGGGCTGGCGGCTATTTCGCGTTTGCCAGTTGCTCGGTTTGACTGCTAGTGACGTGCAGCATATCGAATCCGCCCAGTTATTGAATTGCTTGGCCAGCATCGACGCTTTCAGCGAAGCCGATCGCAATACTGTCTGGCTTAACGCCTACGAACGCCACTATCAACAAGCGCTGCTGCAAGCCCTGCACGCCAATCATAATCGCGGGCGCTGGGCGCAACGAGACAACCGCCCCGCAGCACAAATCGTGTTTTGCATGGATGATCGCGAGGAAGGCATCCGCCGTCACTTGGAAGAACTCAATCCGGCTATCGAAACGCTGGGAGCCGCCGGATTTTTCGGGGTGCCGATGAATTACCAAGGCTTGGACGATAGCAAATTGACGGCCCTTTGTCCGGTGGTGGTCGTACCGGCACATAACGTTCAGGAATGCAGTCAACCCGGCCAGGAAAAAGCCTTGGCCCGGCGCCGGCAAGGCCGCAATCTAAAGCAACGGCTTGCCGATTTGCTTCAGCACGGTTTGCGCCGTGATACGCTGCTGGCATATCCGGTGATCAATGCCATGGCACCTTTTACTTTGCTCGGGTTGCTGGCGAAAAGTTTCATTCCCAAAACGCAGCAGCAGTTGCTGGTTGCGCTGGCGAAAGGCATCGCGCCCGACGTGCCATCGCAATTGCATTTTACCGCTGGCAACCCCGAGACGCCTGCCTCCCCCCAACAGCCCAGATTAGGCTTTACCGACCAGGAGCAAGCCGAGCGCATCGCCGGGTTTTTGCGTAATACCGGTCTGACTTACGGCTTTGCCGAATTGGTGGTATTGATGGGCCATGGTTCGATGAGCCAAAACAATCCGCATTTGTCCGCATACGATTGCGGCGCCTGCAGCGGCCGGCACGGTGGGCCGAATGCCCGGTTGTTCGCGGCAATGGCGAATCGGCCAGAAGTCAGGCAATTACTGGCCGAGCGCGGTATCGTCATTCCAGCCGACACCTGGTTCATCGGCGCCGAACATAATACCTGCGACGAAGACATCATCTGGTATGACAGCAGCGCCGTGCCGCGGGAGCGCCAACCGGCCTTCAACAAATTTATGCAGCAGATGCAACACGCGCAGCGCATGTCGGCTCACGAGCGCTGCCGGCGTTTGGCGTCCGCGCCGCGCCGGCCGGAGCCCAAGCAAGCGTTACGGCATTTTCTAAATCGCGCTGCCGATTATTCCCAGGCTCGGCCGGAGTTGGGCCATGCCACCAATGCCGCGGCACTGGTCGGTAGACGCTCTTTAACGCAAGGTGCATTTTTTGACCGTCGCCTGTTTTTGATTTCCTACGATCCGAGCCAGGACCCGGAGGGGACAGTGTTGGAAGGCATTTTGCTGGCGGTCGGTCCGGTCGGGGCCGGCATCAACCTGGAATATTATTTTTCCACCGTGAATAACGAACGGCTGGGTTGCGGCTCGAAAGTGCCGCACAATCTGACTGGCTTCTGTGCGGTGATGGAAGGTGCCGGTAGCGACTTGCGCACCGGCTTACCAAGGCAGATGATCGAGATTCACGAGGCCATGCGTTTACAAATCGTTGTCGAGGCGAAAACCGCGGTGTTGGAGCAAATTTACGGCCGGCAGGAAAGCCTGCGAGAACTGATCGGCGGCGGCTGGGTGCATCTCAGTGCCAAAGATCCGGACAGCGGTGAGATATTTGTGTTTCAGCGCGGTGTCGGCTTCGTGCGCTGGCAACCCGACAACATCGAACTGCCGCTACGGGACAATTCGCCGGATTGCTATCGCGATGAAACTCAGCCGGTGGCGCCTATGCTGATCAAGCAGCCCGATTTAATGGCGGTTGTATGAGTATGGCCGCCTACGCAACCCTGATTCCTTTGTTTCCGTTGCTGGCGGCGCTGTTGATTGGCGGCCTGCACTTTTTCCGGATTATCGATGGCGAGGCCGGCGAGAAAACCACGGCCCGGCTGGGCGTGACGGCTATTGGCTTATCGGTACTGACGGCCCTGGCTTTATTGGCCGGCAATTTGTCCGGTCAGTTGCCCGACTCGGTGTCGTACGGCACCTGGCTGCGTAGCGGCTCGCTGAGCATAGACTACACACTCAGCACCGGCGGTTTTAATCTGGCCTTGGCCGGTTTGTTCTCGCTGTTACTGCTGGTCGTGATGCGCTTTTCAGTGAATTACCTGCACCGCGAGGCCGGCTTCCACCGCTTTTTTTTCATCCTGAATTTATTCGCGGCGGCCATGCTGCTGTTGGTTTTGTCCGGCAACGCGGTGTTTACCTTTATCGCCTGGGAGATGGCCGGGGTTTGCTCGTATTGGCTGATTGCTTACGCCTACGACAGACCCATCGCCGCGAATAACGCCACCCGCGTATTTGTGACCAACCGCATCGGCGACGGCGGTTTTATTTTGGCAATCGGTCTGGCCCTGGCCTGGTTGGAAAACGCCGATTGGCAAACCATCAACAGCAGCGCGGCGGATCTGGAGGCGGGCGACGCTACCTTGCTGGCCCTGAGTTTTGCCATGGCGGCATGCGCCAAATCCGCGCAGATTCCGTTCACGCCCTGGTTGGCGCGGGCAATGGAAGGGCCGACGCCGTCCAGCGCTATTTTCTACGGCGGGGCGATGATTCATGCCGGCGTGTTTTTAGTGATTCAATTGCAGCCCCTGTTCATGCAGGCACCGCTGGCCATGCTGGTGCTGACGGTGGTTGGCGCACTGACGGCAATTTACAGTTACTGGGTAGGCTTGAGCCAGACCGACATCAAAAGCTCGCAAATCTTCGCCACCTCCGCGCAACTGGGTTTGATGTTTGTTGAATGCGGCTTGGGATTTTGGACTTTGGCGGCCTGGCATCTGGCCGCGCATGCCGTAGTGCGTTGTTATTTGCTGCTAACCGCGCCGTCCATCTTGCACAACACCCACGGACAACCCATCAAATCGGTGGCGCCGGCGCTGGCAAATTGCCGCTGGGCCTTTATCGCCTCTTTGCAGCGCGGCTGGTTGGAGCCAGCCCTGGATTGGTTGCTGGTCAAGCCGGTTTTACGCTTAGCCAAGGATGCGCGTTACATCGACGAACACATTGTGGATAAGGCCTTGGGCGCGCCGGCACCGGCTATCAAAGCGGTGTCGTCCTTGGCGCAGTGGGAAGAACAAAAAATGGGCGCCAACCTGGATAGCCAGGAAGACAGCTTCGCCCAAGGCAGCGGTCTGGCCGGCAAACTGGCGCAATGGACCGCCGCCTTGCTGAACTGGTTTGAATATCACTTCATTCTGCGCGGCATCGGCCGCGATTCGATTCGATTTGGCCGGCGCCTGGGTCAGGCTGCCAACCGTTTCGAACAATTATTGTTACAGCCGCGCTATCTGGCGTTGTTTGTGTTGATCACCTTGATGGTAGCGCTGGGATACCGATGAATACCCCTATTGTTTTCTGGCAGGCAGTGGCGGCGGTACCGCTATTGACCTTGATGACGCTGGTGCCTTTGCTGGCCATGTTAGCGGTGGTGTTTGCCAAGCCGATTTATAGCGTGCGGCTGGCTTTTGCCGGCGCATTGCTGAACGTATTGCTGAGTATTTATCTCTTGCTGATATTCGACTCGGAAACCCCTGGGCTCCATCTTGCCGAACATTTTCAATTGTTGGGTATGAACTATCGGGTTGGCGTGGACGGCACCAATATTCTGTTTATTCCGCTGACGGCAATTTTAGGCTTGCTGGCACTGATCTATACCTTGATCACCCGCCACCGAAGCGACCGCCTGTTTATCGCCTGCCTGCTGGCCTACCAAGGCATATTAATCGGCGCATTCGCGGCGCTGAATACCCTGCAATTCTGGTTCTGGTGCTTGCTGGAGCTGGTGCCGGTGGTGTTATTAACGGTATTTGCCGGTACCGGTAAGCAGCGCAATCAGGTGGTGAAATCGGTGTTGCAATACTGGCTGTCCGGTTTGGCGATGAGTCTGGCCGGCTTTGTGTTGCTGAGCTATGGTTTGGCGCAAAATGGTTTGGATTTGAGCTTTGATTGGTTGACCTTAAAGCACCACAATCTGGCGATTCCCAACGAAACCCTGATCTTTATCCTGCTGTTTTTCGGCTTTGCCATCCGTATGCCGCTGTTTCCGTTTCACGCCTGGTTGCCTTTGCTGGCGGAGCACGGCACCGCCGCCAGCGCGGCGATTTTTCTGACCGGTTTGAAGCTGGGCATTTACGCCTTGATCCGCTTTATTCTGCCGCTAGTGCCGGGTGCAGCCGAGCAATGGGTGCACTTTGTCGTCGATCTGGGCTTGATCGGGATTTTTTACGGCGCCTTGTTGGCGCTGATGCAAATCAATATGCGCCGGCTGTTAGCGTTTGCAGTGATCAGTCATACTGGCATGTTGGCGATAGGGGTGTTCTCCTTCAACGATTTTGCCTTGGAAGGCAGCATTTTGCTGTCGATAGCCTATGGGTTGGCGACTGCCGGCATGCTGTTCAGCATTGGCTTGATTTACGAACGTACCCGTACCTCCTTTCTGCCGCGCCTGGGCGGATTGTTCGAGACTAATTCGACGATAGCCTTGCTGTTTTTGATTTCCGCGCTCAGCACCATGGTCATGCCTGGTACGCCGGGTTTCGATGCGGCGCATCTACTGATAGAAGGCACCATCGAGGAACACGGCTGGTATATCGCCATCGCGATTTTGCTGGGTAACGTGCTGGGGGCAGCCTTTCTGTTGTGGGCGTTTCAGCGTCTGTTTATTGCTCATGCCAAACGCATTGTTCAGCCTTACGGCAGCGTCCACCATCCGGTGGTTAAGGAGCGGATTATCGCTGTGACCATCTGCGGCCTGCTGATCGGCACCGGTTTTTACACCACGCCCTGGCTGAAATACATCGATCAGGAAGCCAAGGAAATCGGCGAACATTATCCTGAACATCATAGTCATCACATGAACGGCCCGCACCATGACTGATAGTTTTCCTTTGCTGTCCCTCTGTCTGGTCTGGCCATTGTTGGGGGCCTTATCGCTGGCTTTCATTCAGGATACCCAGTTAGCCAAGCGCGGCGCTTTGTTAGTAGCCGTTGTGGAATTACTGTTTACCGTCGCGGCGGCTGGGGTTTTTGATAGCGCACGCGGCGATTTTCAGTTGCTGGAAGACTATGCCTGGATACCGGGCCTGAATATTCACTATCAACTCGGTGTGGACGGCATCTCGATCCTGTTTTTGCCGATGACGGCCTTGCTGACCCTGATGGCTTTGTTGGCCGGCTGGAACAGCGTGCGGCAATTAAACCGCTTTCAGTTGGCGTTGATGTTGGCATTGGAAAGCGTGACTATCGGTGTGTTTACCGCATTGGACCTGGCCTTGTTCTTCCTGTTTTGGGAGCTGACCTTACCACCGATTTTTTTCTTGATCGGTTTATGGGGCATCGGCGCCGAGCGACGGTACGCGGCGATGAAATATACCTTGTATATGTTATTCGGCGGCGTACCGCTGTTGTTCGGGATTATTTTGCTGGCGATGAATCACGCGCAGGCTAACGGCGGGACCATTCCGCAGGATTTGGCTTTCAGTTTGCCGGTTTTACTCAACACGCCGATACCCGAGTCGGCGCAGGGTCTGATCTTTCTGCTGCTGTTTTTGGGGTTTGCGGTGAAAGCGCCGCTGCTGCCGTTTCATACCTGGCTGCCGACCACGGCCATTGAGGCGCCGACTTTTCTCAGCGCCTTGCTGGTCGGTTTGAAACTGGGCGTTTACGGCATCATTCGTTTTGCGATACCGCTGGCGCCGCAAGTCGCCTTGGAACATCGCTGGCTGTTGGCGATACTCGGTGCGGTGACGCTGATTTACGGCGCCTTGATCGCGTTGCAGCAAACCAATCTGCGCCGTTTGCTGGCTTATTCCAGTATTAGCCACGTCGGCCTGGTCATCGTCGGCATCGCCGCTTTTAATTTGCAAGGTTTACAAGGTGCGGTCATGCAGTTGCTGAATTTCGGTATAGTCGCCGGCAGCCTGATGTTGATCGCCGGCATGATCCAGCAACGCTTGGGTAGCAACGATCTGGTTCATCTCGGCGGCTTGGCCAAACCCATGCCGCGCTTAACTACGCTATTTTTCGTGTTTGCGCTATCCAGTATCGGCGTGCCCGGCACCAATGGCTTCCCCGCGGAATTGCTGATGATACTCGGCGCATTGCAGGCTTATCCGGCACTGGCGATGGTGGCGTTGTTTGGCGCGGTATTGGGCGCGGCGTATCTGTTGGGTTTTGTCAGACGGGCATTCTTCGGCCCGCTTGTGCACAACAGCGTAGCCAAAGTACAGGATCTGCGCCCACGCGAGTTGGCATTGCTGGTCGTGCCGGCGCTGCTGGTATTGATGATAGGTCTGTATCCGCAATGGCTGTTGTCCTGGCAAGAAACCAGTGTGCAGTCCTGGTGGCAGCGCTTAAGCGTGGTGGCTCCGCGGGCGGCACCAACATCCATACTCACGCAGAGAACCACAATTTCAGGCGCGCTGAGCGATGGTTCAATATAAATTTTGCTTTAACCCAGATTTAGAGCGTAAAGCAATTGCCATGTAGTTTCGATTCGATATAGTATTGCCAGTAAAGACACATTCTTTTGAACAACCCGTTCCGGATCCGCTCCAGAACGCATAGTGATAGAAAATAAGGACACCCATTATGATTACACCCACGAAATTACTGCTGGAAAACAAAGCCTGGTCGGAAGAAGTCAGTAGGAAAGATCCTGATTTTTTTGTCCAGTTGGCCAAAGAGCAAAGGCCCGACTTTTTATGGATAGGCTGCTCGGATAGCCGGGTGCCTGCGGAGACCGTCGTCAACGCCAAGCCCGGCGAGATTTTTGTGCATCGCAATATTGCCAATCAGGTCATCGTCACCGATTTCAATTGCCTGAGCGTCTTGCAATACGCCATTTCCGTCTTAAAAGTTAAGCACGTTATCGTTTGCGGCCATTACGGCTGTGGCGGCGTGAGAGCGGCCTTGCAGCCGCAAAAATCCGATCTGGTTATCACCAATAAATGGCTGCTGCATATTAAAGATGTCTACCGTTTGCATCAGGAAGAGCTTGAGTCTATTGCGCCGGAGAAAAAAACCGATCGCTTGATCGAGCTGAATATCATCGAGCAAGTTTATCGCCTGGCGCATACCTCGATTATTCAGTCGGCCTGGAAACATGGGCACAAACCCACTTTACACGGCTGGGTATACGGACTGAACGATGGCTTGATCAATGAACTGATCAAGCTCGACCATAACACGCAAATCAATCCGATTTACCGCTATGCCGACTAGCATCCGGATTTTCGCAACGACTGGGTAAACCAATGACATCGCAATTGAATTCTTATATGAAACATCTGCACCAGGACTTACCGGCCGGTATCGTGGTCTTTCTGGTGGCTTTACCGTTATGCCTGGGGGTTGCGCTAGCCTCCGGTGCGCCGTTGTTCTCCGGCATTATCGCCGGCTTGGTGGGCGGCATTCTGGTTTCCTGGGCCAGCGGCTCGCAATTGAGCGTTTCCGGACCGGCAGCCGGATTGACGGTTATCGTCTTCGAAGCCATCGAAACCTTGGGCGGCTTTGGTGGTTTTTTACTCAGCGTGGTGCTGGCCGGCGGCTTGCAAATAATTCTGGGCTATTTAAAAGCCGGGGTAATTGGCGCATTTTTTCCGGCTTCGGTGATTAAAGGCATGCTGGCGGCGATTGGCTTGATTTTGATTATCAAGCAAACGCCGCATGCCACCGGTTACGATACTAGCTTCGAAGGCGATGAAAGTTATATGCAGGAGAGCGCTGAATCCAGCTTCTTCGAATTGTCCGAGGCCTTGGAAGCGATTACCCCCGGCGTTACCATCGTTAGTGCCGTGGCGCTATTGATTTTGGTGGTCTGGGATTCCGGGTTTATCAAGCAGTTCAAGCTTTTAAAGTTAATTCCCGGTCCGTTGCTGGCGGTTATTTGGGGTGTCGGTTTCAACGCTTTGGCAGTGCGTTTTGCCCCGGAAATGATGATTGGCGAAAAGCACTTGGTGTCGCTTCCCGAGTTGGGCAGTGCCGCCAACTTTATCAACCAATTGCGTCTCCCGGATTTCAGTTATTTCAGTAACCCGAAAATTTACAGCGTGGCGGTGACCATTGCGATTATCGCCAGCCTGGAAACCTTGCTGAGCATAGAGGCGGTCGATAAATTGGACCCGCACAAACGGGTTGCGCCGACCAATCGGGAGCTGAAAGCGCAGGGCCTGGGCAACATGGTCAGCGGCTTGATGGGCGGCCTACCAATTACCGCCGTGATCGTACGTAGTTCGGCCAATATCAATGCCGGCGGCCAGACCAGAATCGCGTCATTCTTACACGGCGTTTTGCTATTGGTCAGTGTGCTGTTTTTTGCGAAATATTTGAATATGATTCCGTTGGCCTGTTTGGCGGCAATTCTGCTGCAAACCGGCTACAAACTGGCCAAGCCGGCACTGTTCGTGGAGTTTTATCGCAAGGGCTGGAATCAGTTCGCGCCTTTTGCGATTACCGTGGTGGCGATTTTATTCACTGACCTGTTGTTGGGTATCGCGATTGGTATGGCGGCTGGATTCTACTTCGTCTTGAAAGCCAACTTCCACGCGGCGATTACCTTGACTCAGCACGGCGATCATTATTTGTTGCGCTTACATAAAGATGTCTCCTTCTTGAATAAAGCCTTGCTACGTAAGCATCTATCTGCCGTAACCGATGACTGCGAATTGCTGATTGACGGCTCCAAAGCGTTGTTCATCGATCAAGACATCATTGAAACCATCGCGGATTTTCTACTGGCCGCGCCGGACCGCGGTATTAATGTGGAAATCCAGGGCTTTAGCGTCTCGTGCGACGTGTCTTCGTCCGCTCACTGATGCAAAGTCAATTTCTTTAAACCGCTACAAATGGAAAGTTGCTAATCGGTTTCGGAAAACGCCGTACCGAAACCGATTTTTTGACGCATGAATTTCGAATGTTTTTGCTAGCGGAGTCTAATTGCTAAACTCCGCTTTGCTAAAAATCCCATCAGGCACCTTTTAAATTCTTAGCCCTATAATAGCCGGGGCAGTTGGCGACTTTCTCCGCGCCAATTTTTCCAATCTCCCCGAGGCTATATCAACCATGTCCAAAATGCGCGTTGCCTCCCTGTCGATTGCCGGTGTTATTGTCGGTGGAATTGCTTTGGTAACAGGGCTGTTGCTGGCATCGCTACCCGCCGAAAATGGCAAAGTAGTTTTACCCGGCCTTTCCAGTCAAGCCCGCGTCAAAAGCGATACCTTCGGTGTGCCGGACATCGAAGCAACCCGGCGGGAAGACGCCTATCGCGTGCTGGGCTACTTGCATGCCCGCGACCGATTGTTTCAGATGGAATTGATGCGCCGCAAAAGCGCCGGGCGCCTGGCCGAATTGTTCGGCGCCAAGGCACTGGACGCGGACCGCAAGCAACGTGTCTATCAAATGGATCGCGCCGCGCAACGCATCGTTGCCGATTTGCCCCCGGCTCAGCGTTTGACGCTGCAAGCTTATGTCGACGGCGTGAATCAATTCATCGGCGCTGCCCGTGTTCTACCGCCGGAATTTCTGGCGCTGCGCCACCGTCCCGAGCCTTGGCGCCCTGAAGACAGCATCCTCGTCGAGTTGGCGATGTTTCAAACCCTGAACGGCCAGGAACAGGACGAGCGCATGGTCAGCGTCATGGCCCGCGCGCTGCCTCAGGAATTGGTGACTTTCTTGACGCCGGATACTGATCCCTACGCCAAGGAATTAATCGGCGGCAGCCTACCGCGCCGCTTTAATCCGTCAATTCCGCTTGAGGCGCTAGCCAGCCTGCCCGGCACCGATTCAACGCTGGCGCTTAACCAAGCAGTGGATGCCGAAAACGTGGTGTCCGGGTCCAACAACTGGGTGGTTGCCGGCAGCAAAACCCGCGATGGCCGGGCGATGATCGCCAGCGATATGCACTTGGCGCTAAATGTGCCCAACATCTGGTACCGCGCGGATCTGAGTTATGGCAATCGCCATATTTACGGCGTGACCTTACCTGGTGCTCCTGCCGTAATCCTGGGTGGCAACGATGATGTGGCCTGGGGCTTTACCAATGTCACCGGCGACTTTCTGGATTTGATCCGCCTGGAAACTGATCCCGCCCATCCCGGCCAATATCGCACCCCGCAGGGCTGGCAAGCGTTCACCGAACACCAGGAAACCATTCGGGTTAAAGGCGAACCTGACGTGACGCTGACCTTACGCGACAGCGAATGGGGGCCGGTATCGGATCAAGATTTACTGGGTCAACCCGTGGCGATCAAATGGACTGCGCTTGAGCCGCACTTTGTGGACCTGGGCCTGATGGATATGGACCAAGCCCGCAATACCCAGCAAGCCGTGGCGGTGATGAATCGCTTCGGCGGTCCGCCGCAGAACGTAGTGATTGCTGATCGTGACGGCCATATCGCCTGGACTTACATGGGCCGCTTTCCCAAACGCCGCGGATTCGACGGCCTGATCAGCCAGTCGTGGGCCGACGGCAACTTTGCTTGGGACGGCTCTATCCCTCCCGATGAATTGCCGCGCCTGTTCGATCCGGCGGACGGTTTTATCGTCACAGCCAACAATCGTACTCTGGGGCGGGATTACCCCTATGTGATCGGCCATAACTGGTCCTTGAGCTATCGGGCGCACCGCATTGAAGAGTTGCTGAAAAATCGCAGCGGCTTGACCGAGCCGGATTTGCTGGCAATCCAATTGGATACCCGCAGCGAAATTCTGGCGTTTTACCAGCAATTGGCGCTGGACGCTCTGAGCAATCCGAGCGCGGCGGACGACAGCTTGCAAAAAGCCCGCAACGCCATCGCCGCCTGGGACGGCTACATGCAAACCGGCAGCATAGGCGCGCCAATCTTGAGTGAATTCCGCACCCAACTGGCCGGCGCAGTATTTGAGAAAGTAGTCGCGGCAGGTCAAACCCTGGACCCGCAATTCCGTTATGCCTGGCGGGAAATGGAAATGCCGCTGCGGCAATTATTGACGCAACGGCCCAAAGGCGTGCTGAACCCGCGTTATCAAGACGATTGGCAGGCCATGATCGTGGCGACCTTGCGGCAAACCGTGCAAGCATTGCGCGAGAAATATCCTGCTGTCGAGCCCGATCAATTGACCTGGGGCATGACCCACCCGGTTAATTTACGCCACCCGTTCAGCAAAGTAGCGTCTGCTTTGAGCGGCGTGCTGGACATGCCGGCCTTCGACAGCGACGGCTGCGCCAGCGTTTGCGTCAAGGTCATGGATAACGCCCATGGCGCCAGCGAACGGCTGGTCTTGTCGCCGTCGCACCCGGAAAACGCCCTGTTCCACATGCCGGGCGGCCAGTCCGGCCACCCTTTATCGGCACACTACCGCGACCAGCAGAATTTTTGGCGGGATGGGGTGGCCTTGCCGTTGCAGTCGGCGAAGGCTGGGGATGTGTTGCGTTTCGTGCCGAGGTAACGGCAGCGTTATTTGATGTCCTTTAATGTCCACTGACGAGCGGCCACCCATCAAGGTAAATCAAGCGGACGATCCGAAAGCAATCACTCCACCACCGACTATCGGCGCCTTGAGTGAATGGAAAATGACGACCCATTGCGGTCTGCCGCTCTGAGTGATTCAATGCCTGCTATTTGATAGTTACCGGTCATAGCCACCTATCGCCGATGATATACAGAAAGGAAAATCAAATGCAGATCAATAAATTATTGTCTCGTATAGCATTTTCGGGGTAGATATGCAGTTAACTATCTAATTCCTTGTTAGCGCATCTACGGAGATGAGTCATGGACCGCATATCAATATGGAAGAACATTGTCATCGCAGTCCTGATCGTTTATCCCTTTGGCATGCAATGGCTAGCTGACCTAGATCAGGCCAGAGGTTTACTTTGGTTTTATTTGCATCAATTGTATTACGTTCCAGTTGCCTGGATTGGTCCACCGTTGGTTGTGCCGGATTCGGAAGTTGGTTTTTGGGTTCAACCGTCTGGCCGCATGTTAGCGGCTGTCCTATACTTGGCACTTGTCATGCTCGGGAAGCTATCGTGGAATCTTCGGAAGCGCAAAATCAGCTAGAAGGTGCTAACGACGCCATCAACTCGGAGGAGCGAAAGCTATGCTGCGCTTCGCATTTGCGCGCCGGTTATGACAAGCGCTAGCGATATGGAAACCGCATCGGAAGCTCAAATCGACGTTTGCCGCCGTTTCAATTCGGCTGTCGTGCCCTCATCGTCGGCGCTGAAACTGGGGATTGCTATTGCCTCGCTGAGCCAACTTCCACTTAACGCGCTACGGCTTCCCCAAGAGAACGGTACATGTGGTTGGTATATTTGGGGCGGAGAGGTAATGTCAGAAGCTCCTGATTTTTTCCAGCCGCTGCATGTTTCACATGTTCCAAACTATGTGCCAAATCTATTGCCGTATCTGGCTCTTGCCCCAGGCTGGCGTGTTTTGCTCGCTCCAGGATACGAAGATGTTTGGTTTGATGATGCTGTTCTAGGTGCCCACAGCTAACAATGCAGTCAACTGGACCGCTGGGAACCGCCGTTGTTTTGGCTGGCCGCGCGGCGTCCGGTTACTTTCATCGTTGAATGTCAGCTAGCTGCGATGCAGCAGCCATACATTTCAAATCTTGAATGTCGCAAAGTGGCCGTTCCCGCCTCCAAAAAATCCTGCCGAATTTATCTCGACGCTCAAATCGGTACTTCAGTTGGTTTTGATGTGGACGGTGGCGGCTGTTTTGATCGGTGCTCAACACACCAGTTCGCGGGAATTTAGAGTGCTCTGGCTACTCCTGTCGGCACCGAGCAATCAATCCCTCCAACAAATCCTTCTGCCGCTCAATACTCCCGCACAAGGCAAATAACGCCAGCGCCCTTTCCAGGTTTTGCCGGGGTGCGTTTACCTTGAAGTACTGATTGCCGTCCAGATAATCGCTGAAAAAGCGCAGGCCCAGTTCAAACGGAATCAGCCAGATGGCCGGGTAGAGATAGTCGTAGTCGTTGGCTGTGAAAAACTCGCCGGCTTCTTGCAGGTAGCTTTCCAGTATGGTCTGGCAGCGGGCCAGGTCGAATTCGTTGTTGCTGGGGTTGTGGCAGCAGGAGCGCAGGCAGTCGCCGATGTCGTAATGCACCAGGCCGGGTTTGACGGTGTCCAGATCGATCAGGCTGACGATGCGGTCGCTGCCGAGTTCGAATAGAAAATTGTTCAGTTTCGGGTCGCCGTGTATCACCCGTTCGCACAGTTCTCCGCGCTGTTTGGCTTGCTCCAGGACGGGGATTTGTTGCTGCATCCGGTCGATAAAATCCCGGCATTCGTTAAATGCCGTATCGCAGGTGACTTGCAACGGCTGCGCCAGCCGTTGCCGATAAGTTTCAAAGTAGCTTGGCGTGATATGGAAGCCCGGCAGGGTGTCGTGCAGCTCAGCGGCGGGCAGGATGGCGCATAGCTTGTGAAAGTGTGCCAGGGCAAAGCCGACTTGGCTGGCTTCCGCCGGATTGCTGATGTACTCGCGGCTCTCGGCGGGCTCGATCAATTCCAACGCTCGCCAGACTTGGCCGCTGTCGTCCCGATAACTCGCTGATCCAGCCACAGTGGGCAGCGTGACTGGAATTTGCAGACGCACATCGGCGGCACGCTGCGAGCCGATGTGCCGATTCAGCCGTTGCAGATTAGCGATGACCTGTTCCGGTTGCGGAAATACCCGGCCGTTCAAGCCTTGCAATACAAAGCGATTGCCGTTGCTTGGGGTGACGAGATAGGTGTCGTTGATCAGGCCGTTACCGAGCGGGCTGATCTGCGGTGCGCTGCCGAGGCCGGTAAATTGTTCGGCTATCTGCTGTAGCCGAATCACAGCCCGGCAAGTTGTTGACTAAGCGCCCGCAAAGCTTGGCCGCGATGGCTGAGAGCGTTTTTTAATTCCGGGGCCAGTTGCGCCGACGAGCATTGGTACTGCTCAACCCAGAACACCGGATCGTAACCAAAGCCGTTTTCACCCACTGCTTGCCGCAAAATCCGGCCTTCCCAAACGCCTTGGGCGATGATGGGCGTCGGGTCCAACGCATGACGTAGATAAACCATCACGCAGATGAAACGCGCGCTGCGTTCTGTGTCCGGCACGTCGCGCATTTCTTCCAGTAACTTGTCCAGGTTCGCTTGGTCCGCAGCGCCGACGCCGGCATAGCGCGCCGAAATCACGCCAGGCGCGCCGCCCAACGCATCCACCGCCAAACCCGAGTCATCGGCAATGGCCGGCAAGTTGCAATGCGCCGCAGCGTTGCGGGCCTTGATGATGGCGTTTTCGATAAAGGTCGCGCCGGTTTCTTCCGGCTCGACCACATTAAACTGCGATTGCGGCAGGATTTGGTCGTTTTGCAGGATGGCCTGAATTTCCCGAATCTTGCCGGCATTACCGCTGGCCAAAACTATCGAACTCATTTCTTTTACAGCACGACTCGCAGCGGGGCTGGCTTTTTCGCTTCCCGCAATGCCGCTTGCTGTTTTTCCAGCAGCTGATTGATGCCGAACTCGGCCAATTCCAGCATCGCGTTAAGCTCGTCTTTTCTAAACGCATGACCTTCGGCGGTACCTTGCACTTCGATGAAGTGGCCGGCTTCGTTCATCACCACGTTCATATCAGTTTCGGCTTGATGATCTTCGGCATAATCCAAGTCCAACACCGGCACGCCGTTGTAAATCCCCACCGATACCGAAGCCACTTGCCCATGCAGCGGGTTTTTCTTGATTTTGTGAGTTTTTAACAGATGTTCAATAGCAATCGACAAAGCGACGAAGCCGCCAGTGATGGACGCGGTGCGGGTGCCGCCGTCGGCTTGAATCACGTCGCAATCGATGGTGATGGTGTTTTCACCCAGGGCTTTTAAGTCAATGGCCGCGCGCAAGGAGCGGCCGATCAAACGTTGAATTTCCAGGGTGCGGCCGCCTTGTTTGCCGCGACCGGCTTCGCGGTCCATCCGGCTGTGGGTGGAGCGCGGCAACATGCCGTATTCCGCGGTTACCCAGCCCTCACCTTTGCCTTTCAAGAAGCGAGGAACGCTGTTGTCGACGCTGGCGGTGCATAGAACCCGAGTATCGCCGAACTCCACTAACACCGAGCCTTCGGCATGTTTGGTGTAATTGCAGGTGAAGCGTATTTCGCGCAGTTGATCGGGGTTGCGTCCGCTTGGTCTCATATTCATCTCGCTGGTATATAAATTGCCGGCATTATACTGGCTTTACCGGGCGGATTTTTAACTATTGCCGGGACTGAGAGCCTGCTGTAACTCTGCCACGCTTTGCGGTCTATTCTCCGGAAAAACCGCCATGGCCCAATCGATGGCTTTCAGTAAATACTCGGGAAAATGCCGTTTATGCGCCTTCACGGCCGGCGCTAAATCGTCCTGTTTGATGCGATCCGGCGAGGGCTGCGGGATTTTATAATCCAGACAGGCGCGCATGCTGGCACCCACCGCATAAATGTCCGACCAAGGCCCAAGATTGCCATTGTTATCGTATTGTTCGATAGGCGAATAACCGTTGGTCAGTACCTTAGCCCGGTTGCGCTGCGGGTCCAGCGTGATTTTGCGGATAGCGCCAAAATCCAGCAGCAAGGGGTCGTTTTCGCTGCGGATCAGAATATTGGCGGGCTTGATGTCCAGATGTACCAGACCTTTTTGATGCACCGCTTCCACGCCAGTCAGCAACAGCTTGAATACCGTCAGCAGGAAGGCTTCGTTGATCGGCAGGCTGCGTTTGTGCAGGATTTTGTCTAGCGTGATGCCATAGTCGTAAGTCATCACCATATACACTGTGTCATTGGCCTGGAAGAAATTAATCACATCGACGATATTATGGTGCTTCAGCATCGCCAGCACTTTGGCTTCTTCAAAGAATAGCGAGCGGCCGCGCATGAACAGCGTCTTGGCCTCCTCATTATTGGGTACGACTAGATTATTCCAGGTGCGGTGCGCCAGCTTGCGCGGTAGATATTCTTTAATCGCCACCTGAATTTGATCGGCCAGCTGCCTGGCCAGATACACCGAGCTGAAGCCGCCGTGCGCCAATTCCCGCTCGATCATGTACTGATCTATAATGGTTCCCGATTGAAGGTAATTCCATTCCTTGGGATAAGTTTCTGGATCGTAGTATTCGGCCATGTGCAAGCTGCGCGGGTTAAGCGTAACGATTATAGGTGAAAAATGATAAGAAGCATGACCGCTTTCGCGGACGGCGAAATAAGCGCCGACAATCTGACCATCCTTTGCGAATTACGTTCGGTCAACCATCGTTACAGCGATGTTAGCGTCAAGTTGCCGGAGCGACTGCGCTTTGTCGAAGCCGACGCCCGCCGCCTGATTGCCGATAAACTCAAGCGCGGCAAAATCGAATGCGCCTTGAGTTACAAAAAACAAGCCAGCGACAACAGCTTTAATATCAATCGGGAGATAGTCGAAAAACTGTTGTCCGCTACTGCCGGCATCGAAGCCTTGATGAACAACCCGCAGCCGTTTTCCGCGCTGGAGGTGTTGGCGTTTCCGGGGGTGCAACAAGAAACCGAAACCGACAAGGAAGCGCTACGCGATAAAATCGTCCGGTTGCTGGACTCAACCCTGGACAAAATGCTGGAAACCCGCGCCCGCGAAGGTGCGCAACTGGCGCAACTTCTGGAAGACCGCTGTCAGAAGATTAATTTGCTGGTCGACGCGGCGCATAAACGTATGCCGGATGTGCTGCATAACCTGCGTAGCAAACTTACCAGCCGAGTGCTGGAGATGGTCGCCGAACCCAATTTTGATCGCTTGGAGCAGGAGTTGGTGTTGCTGGCGCAAAAGCTGGACGTAGCGGAAGAACTGGATCGCCTGGAAACCCATGTCGCCGAAGTGCTGCGCACCCTGAAACAACCGGAACCCACCGGACGCCGCCTGGATTTTTTAATGCAGGAAATGAACCGCGAGGCTAACACCTTGGGCTCCAAATCCGCTGACCGGGAAATGACGCAGATTTCCATCGATTTGAAAGTGCTTATCGAACAGATGCGCGAACAAATACAGAACATTGAATGAAGTCTCAACCAAGACAGGCGCTTAGACTTTTATCTTACTTCTCGTGCCGCATATATTTTGTGATCCCTCTAATTTAACAGGCTGGTGAAAAACTCGAAAAGCCAAGTAAGCTAAGGCATAGATGAGCGGCCAACTGTTAAAATAGGCTACCTAAATTTGGAGCCTTTCAATGCGCGGACACGATGCCATTCAAAACAGCTGGTTCAGCTATGTTAGCCTGGAAGACCGTATTCCCAAACAGCATCCGTTGCGTCGTTTACGGCTACTGGTTGATGGCGTATTGGCCTCTATGGATGCCGTCTTTGCCGAGCGTTACTCGCACACAGGCCGTCCCTCGATGGCCCCTGAAAAACTGCTGCGCGCCTTGCTGTTACAAGTCCTGTATACGGTCCGTAGCGAGCGTCAGTTGATGGAACAACTGGACTACAACCTGTTGTTTCGCTGGTTTGTCGGTCTGGGCATCGACGACGCCGTGTGGGAACGCACAGTGTTCAGTGCCAACCGCGAACGCCTGCTGTCCGAAGCCCTGAGTCGCGAATTTTTTGAGCGGGTACTGGCCATAGCCGAATGGCAAAATCTGGTGTCCGACGAACACTTCAGCGTCGACGGTAGCCTCATTGAAGCCTGGGCCTCGCATAAAAGCTTCGTTAAAAAAGACGGCAGCGGCCCGGACAAACCCGCCGGCCGCAATCCCGAGGTCGACTTCAGCGGCGAAAAGCGCAGCAACGCCACCCATCAAAGTACAACCGATCCCGAAGCCCGGCTTTACAAAAAAGGCGAATACACCGAGGCCAAACTGCGTTACATCACCCACGCCCTGTCTGAGAACCGCAACGGCCTGATTGTCGATGTCGAAACCACTCAAGCCACCGGCACCGCCGAAATCGAAGCCGCGCAAAAAATGATCAAACGCCGCGAGCCCAAAGGCGGCAGCGTCGGTGCCGACAAAGGCTATGACCAAGCGGCGTTCGTCAACGGACTCGAGTCCCGTGACATCAAAGCCCATGTGGCCCGCAAAAAGACCGGCAGTGCCGTCGATGGCCGGACCGCTCGCGGCAAAGGTTACGCCCAAAGTCTCAAGCGCCGCAAAATCGTCGAAGAAGCCTTTGGCTGGGTCAAAACGGTCGGCGGCCTGCGCAAAACCCGTCACATCGGCTTAGCCAAAGTCGCGGGTCAGGCCTTGTTTTGCTTTGCCGCATACAACCTGACGCGCATGCTCAACCTATTGATGTTCACGCCGAAACCGGCGTGGAGTGCGCCCGCCTAGGGTGAAGTTCGCCTGAAAACCGTCCACAGACGGCTTCAGGCGAATCAAAAGCCCTTGAAACCGGGGCAAAACGCTTGAAACTCGATGTCATGACCGATTTCAACTCGAAAAAATCACGAACATCGTGGGTAAGGGGAAATATCGGCGGGTTTTTCACCAGCCTGTTAAGGTTCAAACTGAGCTTGTCGGCGTTAGCGGCTCACTATTATCCGACAAGCTCAAGACCTATAATAAAGCTAAACAACACTGATAGCGTAAATTAAAGCACTACTTATCAGCGCGCTGACAAAACAATATTGCGTCTCGCCAATCCAAACCTTTTCCTGTGGCATTCTGGAAGCACTCTACTGTGTTTTTGGCATTATTAGTGCCGGCACAGAGATTAATAATATTTTGCCAATCCCAACTGATACCCTTGCCCCAGTTCACTCGGCCGTCCAGTACACTTAGAAAGCATGCGCCGGGCTCTGCGGGTTTAGTCGTTCCGGCACAGAGTTGCTTGACGTTTTTGGGCTCCCAATTCATATTTTTCTCGTCATTCCAGGGGATTTTGCCTTGCACCGAGTTAAAGCATTCTGATTCATGGTCGGAGGCTTGAACTGTCACAGGATTAAAAAACAATGCAATTGAGCCGATGGCAATTGAGGTGCGGATAAAACGGTAAATACTACTTGATGTTTTCATGAGTAAATTCCTCACTATTTAATATTGATGTTTAATATAATTTAATCTCTAAAAACTATATTTTTGGCTCGCTAATAAATTACTCGGCGGTTAGAGTATTTAGCTACCAGCTTACGCTAACTCACTATTCCATAAAAAATAGGTTTGTCGAATATTTACAAATCAACTGCAAATTTACAAAAACTCAATAAAAATAATAGGCAAAATAAATCCCTTCTATGGATTAACTCCTCGATTAATAATAACTAGAATTTACAAGCTGTTTTTCTTCAGTGCATTGGACTGCCAATACTGTGATATATCGTTATTCGAAAACCTATCTATGGAAAACTCTGCAATATCAATAGACTTTGCAGTCACATTGCCTTCAATAATTAAGTCGGCAATGATCTCTCCGAAAATTGGCGCATATTTCAAAGCTTGTCCGGCGCCCAAACAGTGGTAAAGATTAGTCAACCGGGTGTCCGGACCTAAGATAAATTTCAAATCGGGGGTAATATCGAAAAACGAATGATAGCCGCCGGCATAGACCGGCTTACCAATTTTGGGGAAACGATTAATCACCTTACCCAGATAATTATCGAGCTGTTGATGGGTAACATTAAAACTCAGCGCGTCATAAATAACGTTGGCGCCCTCCGGATTCATCACTGCCCGGCTAAACGAGCGGGCAATATCCTTGGCGCTGCGGTTGCGAGGTTGGTGCATGTGCAAAATACTGCCACGCCAGCGCCGAAAATAGGCTTGATTGACATAATCGGCAATGATGGGCATGCCTTCGGGAATGTCATCGGCGCTCACTAAAAAATTGGCAGCGTACACCGGTTCCAAAGCCACCGGGATGCTTAAGCCGATACCGGGAAATAATTCCGCGCTCCAAGCCCCGGCGGCATTGATCACGTGTTCGGCAAAAATTTTGCCCTGGCTCGTATTAATGGCGCTGATACCTTGCTCGGCATGTGCAAAGTCTATGACTTCGCAATGCTCCAGCACATCGATGCGGTTCTTTTTAGCCGCCGTTTGCATGGCATTTAATATCTGCGGCGAGTCCAACTGCAAAACGTCGGGTTCGTAATAGTAAATTTCGTCCGGCACGGTTTTTAGGGCTTGGCGGCTCAGATCCATCACGTCGCGATGAGCAAGCATCGCAAAGCCTATGCCTTCCTGTTGCAGCATTTGCTCCAGCGCCGTCCAACTCTCGGCGCGGCTGTCGGGGGTATTTTCTGCAATCCAGATTGCGCCCGGTTGCTCGTAGGGGATGTTAACGCCCCAAAGGGGTTTGAGATTTTTCCAATATTGGGTGGCCATTTTGGCCATCCTGGCGGCCATCGGCGACGCATTGGCGGAGCGGACGATGGCGCTATGCCGGGAGCTAAGACCGGCACCCAAAACTTTTTTCTCGATAATGGCGACTTTATGTCTGTTATTGCCCAGCCGGCGTTGTACCGAAAAAGCGCATGCCGCGCCGAGGCAGCCACCACCAATCACCACGGTATGATAGAGCTTATTCATCAAGTCTCCACGCAGCCTGGCGCTGCAAAGCAGTTTTCAGCGGCTATCAAGTCTTGATAGCAGACATTCCCCCATCGACATGCATGACTTGCCCGGTAATCCAGGCAGCATTTTCAGACAGTAAAAACCAGGCCATCTGGGCAATATCCTCTGCTTTGCCTAGACGTTTCAAAGGGTGCCGCGCTGCCGCAGCCTGTTTTTTGCTGTCTTCGCGCAAGAGACTTTCCGCTAATGGCGTGTCGGTCAATGACGGCGCGATAGCGTTTACCCGGATTTTTGGCGCCCATTCCGCCGCCAAGGCGCGGGTCAAACCCTCTATCGCACCCTTGGATGCAGAGACCGTGGCATGGAAAGGAAACCCGGTTTGCACGGCCACCGTGCTGAACAGCACCACCGAAGCACCCTCTGCCGCTTGTAGATTGCGCTGATAGTGCTGCAGGCAGCGCACGGCACCGATCAAATTAAGTTGAAAATCCGCAATAAACTCCTCGGGTTTGATCCTGGCGAAAGGCTTTAAATTGATAGTGCCGGGGCAATACACCAAACCTTGCAAGGGTTCATCAATGGCCGGCAATGCGTCGCTTGCTACATCGCAACTAAAATGTTTGAACACGTTCGGCACCGCAGCAGAACGGCTTAACGAGTAAATTTGACAGTGCGGCTGAGCCAAACCGGCAAGTGCCGCCCCAATCCCGCTACTGGCTCCTACAATCAAAACATTACCCATGTTGTCCTCTGTCAGCCGATCAATCCAAACAAAATCTGTCGTTTGCGGTGGGGGTGCTAATGATTTCTTCTTGTATGCGCCGTAACAGACTGAGTTTTGCACCACTAGCCCCCCGTGGTCTGAAGGCTACCTTAGAGATGCAGTTAGTCAATGCGCTGCGCACGGCTAAGCTGGACGGGATAAACTAGTGTTTTTACGTGACGAGATTTGCGGATGAATCCAGGCCGATTTGGCATCTTTAGCGGCATCGCGGCACCGGTAATCTGGCTGTCGCTGATTGGTTTGGCCGGCGCCATGCGACCGGAGTTCAGCCACAGCTATCAGTACATCAGCGAATTGGGCGAGCGCGGCAGTAGTACGGAAATACCGATGCGCTATATCGGCTTCGGGTTCGCCGGTTTTTTGTATGTGTGCTTTGCATTAGCAGTCCCGGCCACTTTGCGCGAAGGTTGGCGTTCGGCGCTGCTCGCCACGCTGATTGGTCTGGACGGCATTGGGCGTATTGGGGCCGGTGTATTCGCCTGCGACCCCGGCTGCGATGGCTTGTCTTCCAGCCAGGAATTACATAGGCTGTTTGCGATGACCGGGTTTTCCGCGGCTATTCTGGCAACACTTGTTTGCGGTGTGGTGTTCCGACGCCATGCGTGGCTGGGCATGCTTAGCGCATACTCGATTGGTAGCGGCTTGCTGGCGACGACTTTGCTGCTGCTGATGACTTGGGAGGCCAATCCTATCCAAACCCCCGGCCTGTTCGAACACTGGGCAACCGGCATGCTTTCCATCTGGACATTGGTGTTGGCGTTGCGTTTACGGCGCACTCCCGTAGCGACCGATGAATAGCGCTGTTGCTAAAAACTTTAGTTATTGCCCGGCCCTTGTAACGACACTTCGGCGCAGGCAAGTGTGGAGTGCAGTGGAGTATGAAATTTAAGGGTCTGCTTGATGGCAGGAACTTTCCAGGATTTCAATCACCGAAATTTCAACACTAAAACCGCGGGAGAATAATGTGATCAGTGCCGTATATGCCGCTTTGGCGGCCTTGCTAATAGCCGGGTTGTCACAGAGAGTTATCAAATTGCGCCGGGCCAAAAAAGTGATTTTCGGCGATGGCGGCGAGACCGATTTGCAAATCGCCATCCGCGCCCAAGGCAACGCTACGGAATACATACCGATATTGTTGATTTTATTGGCGCTGCTGGAATTAAGCGGCGGACATGCCGCGCTGCTGCATATCGGCGGCTTTGCGATCATCCTGGGTCGAATAGTCCACGCCCGGGGCTTGCTGCGTGCGAATCTGGATCAACGAGTGCTTGGCATGCAAATCACTATTTTCACCCTGATAGGCCTAGCCGTCGCTAATTTGGGCTACGCCGCTTATGCCGCATACGGTTAACTGATGCTTGGGCAATAATCTGCGGAATTGCTGGATAGCTTAAGGCCGTTTGAGCAGGGCTAAAATGCCCGTTGCCAAGATGATTTCTCTAAGAAAACACAAAAGACCGGCTATCAGCGCCAGCATTGATGCCACAAACAAAAGAGAGACCGCATCCGAGAGATCGATGGCCAATTCCACGCCGACAAACATGACGACGATGGACAGGCAAACCAGCAAGGCGCAACTGGTGCACAGGATGATGGACCATTGGTTCCAACGTGCCCGCCGCGTCAAGATTTGCAATTCCGGATGATGTTGCTCGGCTTGCGCGCCATCAAGCTCACTGAGCAAACGAAACCGGTCCACGGTGCGTCCCAGGCGGTTGGTCAATACCGCCAAAATACCGGCAACGCCGGACAGCAGAAAAACCGGAGCGACCGCTTGTTGAATCACATGAGCAACTGTCGGTATGTTGGCTATGGCATCCATAATAACTATCCGCAAAATTAAAAATAACGCATTTATCCACCCAAGCTTTAAATGCCCCGGATTCCTGATTCCCGCGACATTCAAAGGCCGGGTTTAATCGGACAAGGTAAACGCGCACCTTGCCCACTGTCGAAAAATTTTACAATGAGTGTTGCATTTAATGCGTGTCCGGTTAAAGTGACCGATCCGATAAATTCGACCGCCAACCTCACGGAGTAAGGTGTGTTTCCCGTTAAGTCATGCAAATTTGCCCTGCTCGGGCTTATCCTCAGCCAGCTGCTTTGCTCGCCCACATTGGCCGCCCCGGTCTCGCCGATGTACCGGCCATCCTCGGCGCTGACCGGCCAAGATCTGGCCGTCATCGTCAACGACGCCGATCCCTTGAGCGTACAAATCGCCGCTTATTACCAAAAGCAGCGGCAAATTCCGGCGGAACAGATGATACATGTGCGTTTTGCACCGAATCAGGCCGTGTTGTCCAAACAACAATTTGAGCAAGTGAAGCAGGAAGTCGATCAAAAAACGCCGGCACATGTACAAGCCTTTGCCTTGACCTGGTTACAACCGTTTCGCGTCGATTGCATGTCCATCACCACGGCCTTCGCGGCCGGTTTTAGCGAATCATTTTGCGCGAAAGGCTGCGTTCAAACCCATAGCAGCCCTTATTTCACCTCCGAAACCGATAAACCGTTTAAAACGCACGGCTGGCGGCCCACCATGGCCGTGGCGGGTAAAACCTTCGCGGAGGCGAAAAGACTGATCGATACCGGTGTTGCCTCGGATTATTCGCATCCGCAAGGCTCGGCATATCTGTTAAAAACCTCGGACCAGGCGCGTAGCTCCAGAGCGGTAATGTTTCCGAAAGTGGCCGAATCGTTAAGCAGTTTCTGGCCGGTGAATTATCTGGAGCAAGACTACATTGAAGGCCGTCAGGACGTGATGTTTTATTTCACCGGTCTGACCAAAGTGCCGCATCTGGCGGATAACCGCTATTTACCGGGCGCTGTTGCCGATCATCTTACCTCCGCGGGCGGTGTGATGTCGGGCAGTGACCAGATGAATATCACCGAATGGCTGAGCGCTGGCGCTACTGCCAGCTATGGCGCGGTCGTGGAACCCTGTAATTTCCCGGCCAAATTCCCCAATCCCGGCGTATTGATGTATTTCTACCTGCGCGGTAGCAGTGTGATCGAAGCCTACTGGAAAAGCGTCGCCCAACCCGGCCAGGGGATTTTCGTCGGCGAACCGCTGGCCAAGCCGTTTGCCTATCGGCCGCGCCTGGCGCCGACTCCCTAGAAGGGATCTATATAAATTAAAAATCCTCCTTCTCCCTCCGGGAGAAGGTTGGGATGAGGGGATTTTTAGAGGTCACCCCAGATCCGCTTCGTCATCGGCGACGACAAGCCGATTGCGGCCGGCTTCCTTAGCGACGTACAGGGCTTGGTCGGCGCGGGTTAACAGATCGAGCCGATTGCCGCCATGGACCGGATAAATCGCCACACCTATCGATACCGTGACTTGCGGCAACTGATGATTACCGAACTTTAGCGATAAGCTTTCGATGGCCGCACGCAATGCTTCGAGGCGATGCAAAATTTTATCCGGCTGGATTTCGGTGGTAACCACCACGAATTCTTCACCGCCAAAACGGCACACCATGTCGCTGCCTTCCCGAAAGCCGTTCATCAATTGCGCGGTTTTCTTCAATACTTCATCGCCGGCATCGTGGCCGTAGTTATCGTTGAAGGTTTTAAAATGATCGATGTCGATCATCGCCACGGCCAGCATTTTGCCGCTGCGGCTCATCCGCAACAGTTCTCTATCCAGCACTTCTTCCAGAAAGCGCCGATTGAACAGACCTGTGAGCGGATCGCGGATCGATAACTCGTGCAATTCCTCGCGCAAGCTCAAGTTCGCCAAGGCCAGCCGGGCGCTATCGGCGGCGGCTTCGGCTATCGACAGCTCGCGCTGAATATCTTCCGGGTGGCCACTAGTAAACCGATGCTCGATGTAAATCAAACCCAAAGCGCGCGAATGCGCCAATAACGGAATGCACAGATAAGGGCTGGTTCCCGGTTTTACGTGGCTGCAAACCGGATTGATACTCTGGCCGACGCGCGCCATATGAATGCAGCCGCGCCGCATGCCCCAGCATTCGTCGGGAGTAAACACGGCTTCCAGTTCGCTTTCGCCACAGCCCCAAGCATCGGCCAGCACCAGCGAATTGCCAGCGGCGTCCAGCATATACAGACCGCCGACGGAATCGGCAAACAAACGTATCAATGCCGCTTTGATAATCGGATAGGCCTCGTCCACTTTTTGACAGCTCTGCAACAAATCGGTCATTTCGCGGATTAATTGCATATGCAATATCGCGGCTTCCAATTCGGTTTGGGCTTTTTTTAAGGCGGTAACGTCCCGCGCCGCAGCAAAAATCCCGGCGACGTCGCCTTTGTCATCCCGATAAACCGAGGCGTTGTACATCACCTCGGTGATCTGGCCGGAGGTATGGCAGATAGCCAGAGGATAATCCGTGACTTTGCCTTGCGAAAACGCCAGGCGATAACCGTCGCGGGCTTTTTGCGGATCGGTAAAGTAAGTGGAAAAATCGCTGCCGATCAATTGCTGCCGCGGTACGCCGGTGACTTTTTCGGTAGCGCTGTTCACGTCCATGATCTTACCTTCCGCGCTGATAGTCACCAGCGGATCGAGACTGGCCTCGATCAGGCTGCGCGCATAGGAGGTTTTAATATTTTTCATTGGCGCGACTCAATGCAACCGTAGTTCATCATTATCGGCTGCGCTTATTTAAATACCTCGCCCCATTGCCCGAGATAAAACCGCTGCTCCAGGGTCGCACGGCTGCGTTCCGCCTGTTCGCCGGCTTGAAACTCTTCGGCTAAGTTATCCGCCTCGGCTTGATAGCCTAACGCCAACATCGCCATCGGCGTGCTGTCGTCCGGTAAATTCAGCACTTGCCGGGCTTTATCGGCATCGAAACCGCCCATTTGATGGGTAATCAAGCCTAAGGCGTTGGCTTGCAAGCATAAGCTCAGCGTGGCGGCGCCGGTGTCGTAAGCGGCAAAGCGGTTGGTTTTGCCGTTGTGATTAAAATTCTGCATCGCCACCGTCAAGATAAATACCGGGGCGTTTTTGGCCCACAGCTGGTTTTTTTCGACAATCACCGATAGCGCGGTTTCCCAGGCTGCGAGATTGCTGGATTTGTCGCAAACCACAAAGCGCCAAGGTTGGTCGTTAAAACAAGACGGCGCCCAGCGCGCCGCTTCCAGGCACGCGGTTAAATCCGGGTGGCTGACCATTTTATCCACGGCAAAAGCCCGCGGGCTCCAACGGCTGGCGATCAAGTCGTGAATCTGAACCTGGGTGGTGGCGCGTTTATGTTGCATGGTTGAGCCCCTTGTGTGTGCTTAAGTAACTTTTTGCGCGTGCCGGACCAGTAGTTTGCCGGCTCTGTGCCACGCATAAACCCGCCGGTAAATTTCCTAAATCAGCAAACCGGATACGCTAGCCGATGGTAACTCGCCGACGCCGTCCCGTCTATTTTTAGCACGGTTCAAGGTCCAGCGCCGAGTAGGCTTTATGCCACTTGGCACTTGGTGCTAAAATCGCGCGTTTACTATCATCCTTAGACTCATTCGGCTAATCGGCGCAACCGTTATTTTCAGCGGCCTAAGTCCGCACCCAGCCGCTGGAATGCAACGCAGACAACATCATGACCATGGATTACAAACAAACCCTGAACCTCCCCAAGACCGAGTTTGCGATGAAAGCCAATCTGGCGCAACGCGAACCGGAGATGCTGAAAAAATGGAACGAAAACCAGCTCTATCAAAAAATTCGCGAGGTGTGCGCTGGCCGGCCTAAATTTGTGCTGCATGACGGCCCTCCTTATGCCAACGGCGCGATTCACATCGGCCACGCCGTCAACAAAGTGTTGAAGGACATCATCGTCAAATCCAAAACCCTCAGCGGTTTCGATGCGCCTTATGTGCCGGGCTGGGATTGCCACGGCTTGCCGATTGAGTTGATGGTGGAAAAATCGGTCGGCAAAGCCGGCGTCAAAGTGTCGCCTGCCGAGTTTCGTAAAGAGTGCCGTGCCTACGCCAAGAAGCAAGTCAACATCCAGAAAGAAGAATTCATCCGCCTGGGTGTGTTGGGCGATTGGGACAATCCTTACTTAACCATGGATTTCGCCTTCGAGGCCGACATCGTCCGCGCCTTAGGCAAAATCGCCGCCAACGGCCACTTGAGCAAGGGTGCCAAACCGGTACATTGGTGTACCGATTGCGGCTCGGCGCTCGCCGAGGCGGAAGTGGAATATGAAGACAAACATTCGCCGGCCATTGATGTGCGTTTCGCCGTCGTTGATGAACACGCATTCATGGCAAAGTGCCACCATGCCGGCGACCGCGAAGGCAAAGGCCCGCTGTCAGTGGTGATCTGGACCACTACGCCGTGGACGCTGCCGGCCAACCAAGCCGTGGCCTTGAATCCGGATCTGGAATATGCGGTGGTGCAATGCGAAATCGACGGCCAAACCGAGCGCTTGGTCATCGCCGAAGCCTTGCTGAAAGACGCGGTACTCCGTTACGGTATCGGTGAACATCATATCGTTGGCTACTGCAAAGGCGCGGCATTGGAAAACCAATTGTTGCAACATCCGTTTTACGACCGGCAAGTGCCAGTCATCTTGGGCGACCACGTCACCACCGATGCCGGTACCGGCGCGGTACACACCGCGCCCGGTCACGGCCAGGAAGACTATGTGGTTGGGATGAAATACGGCTTGCCGGTGGACAACCCGGTCGGCAGCAACGGCGTATTTTTGCCCAGTACCGAGTTGTTCGCCGGCCTGCATGTATTTACCGCCAACGAAAAAGTGTTGGAGGTGTTGCGCGAACGCGGCAAATTGCTGCATCACCACGCCTTGCTGCACAGTTATCCGCATTGCTGGCGCCACAAAACCCCGATCATCTTCCGCGCCACCCCGCAATGGTTCGTTTCCATGGAAAAAAACGGCCTGCGCGATACCGCTTTGAATGAAGTGAAACGGGTAGAGTGGATACCGGATTGGGGCCAAGCCCGTATCGAAGCGATGCTGAATAACCGTCCGGATTGGTGTATCTCCCGCCAACGTACCTGGGGTGTACCGATTGCCTTTTTCGTGCATAAAGAAACCGGCGAATTGCATCCGCGAACCGGCGAGTTGATCGAACAAGTGGCCAAACGCATCGAACAACAAGGCATAGACGCCTGGTTTGAACTGGACGCGGCGGAACTGATCGGCGCCGATGCCGAGCATTATCAAAAAATGACCGACACCCTGGATGTCTGGTTCGATTCCGGCGTGACCCATGCGGCGGTTTTAGAACGCCGCGAGCAACTGCGCTTCCCGGCCGACCTGTATCTGGAAGGCTCGGATCAACATCGCGGCTGGTTCCAATCGTCGTTGTTGGCTTCGGTGGCGATGAACGACGTCGCGCCTTACAAACAAGTCTTGACCCACGGCTTTACTGTCGATGCCGAGGGCAAGAAAATGTCCAAATCCAAAGGCAACGTGGTGCTGCCGCAAACCGTGATGAAATCGCTGGGCGCGGATGTGTTGCGCTTGTGGGTGGCCGGCACCGATTATCGCGGCGAAATGTCGGTGTCTGAAGAGATTCTGAAACGCACCTCCGACGGCTACCGCCGCTTGCGTAACACCGCGCGCTTCCTGCTCTCCAACCTTGACGGCTTCGACCCGGCGCAACATCTGGTAGCTAAAGACGATCTGCTGGCGCTGGACCGTTGGGCGGTTGATAAAGCCTGGCAATTGCAGGAAGAGATCAAAGCCGCTTACAACGCCTATCAATTCCAAAGCATCTACCAAAAAGTGCTGACCTTCTGCAGCATCGATTTGGGCGGCTTTTACCTGGACATCATCAAAGACCGCCAATACACCGCCAAGGAAGATTGTCTGGCCCGTCGTTCCGCGCAAACCGCGATGTATCACGTCATCGAAGCGCTGACCCGCTGGCTGGCGCCCATCACCAGCTACACCGCTGACGAATTATGGCAATTCATTCCGGGTCAACGCGGCGAGTCGGTGTTTCTGGAAACCTGGTACGAAGGCTTGTTCCCGCTGGACGCCAACGCTTCGATCAACCGCGACACCTGGGACAAAGTCATGGCGGTACGCACCGTGGTGTCCAAAGAATTGGAGCAACTGCGCGGCAAGGGCGCGATTGGTGCTTCCTTAAATGCTGAAGTGGAATTGTATTGCGACGAGACTTATGGCTCGGAGCTAAACAAACTGGCGAGCGAGCTGCATTTTGTGTTTATCACTTCCAACGCTGGCGTTGCCGACATGCAATTTTGCCCGGACGATGCGGTAGCGACCGAATTGGACGGCGTGAAACTGAAAGTGACGGTATCCGAGCATCCAAAATGCGTGCGCTGCTGGCACCAACGTTACGACATCGGCGAAAACCCGGAGCATCCGGAGCTCTGCGGTCGCTGCGTCGAAAACGTCGCCGGCCCTGGCGAGACCCGTCGTTATGCTTAAGTGGTTGTGGATTTCCGCAGTCACACTGGTGTTGGACCAAGCCAGTAAGCTGGCGGTGGACGGTTCGATGCAGCTATTTGAGTCGATCCCCTTGCTTCCGTATTTCAATCTGACCTACGTGCATAACACCGGTGCGGCATTCAGCTTTCTAGCCCAGGCCGGCGGCTGGCAGCGCTGGCTGTTCGCCGGCTTGGCGGTAGTGATGAGCGGCATCATTGCGGTTTGGCTGCATCGTCTGCAAAAGCACGAAACCTTGATGGCGGTGGCTTTGTCCCTGGTTTTGGGTGGCGCCATCGGCAATCTGATTGATCGGGTGGCTTATGGCTATGTGATCGATTTTCTGGATGTGTATTACCAAGACTGGCATTGGCCGGCGTTCAATATTGCTGATTCGGCGATTTGTATTGGGGTGGGGTTGATGTTGTTGGAGAGTTTTGGGGTTGGGCGCAAAACCGTGGATGTTTTGGAATAGGCTTTTCGAATTTCTTTTTGATCAAACGTTAGCCAAAAACTGTGAATTCTGTTTATTTCCCCTCTTTGAAAAAGACGACTGCATGGACGCAGGAGGTAGGGCAACGTCCGGAACGGTTGCCGAGGGGCTAGGGGAGATTTTCCAATCAGGTGTCGCTAGCGCGACGGCTGGTTTTTAATGTCGGGTCTCGGCCCGACAGCAGAGATACTTTCTTTTTGCTTGGCCAAAAGAAAGTATCCAAAGAAAACGCCACCCGGACGCCGCTTAATCCCTGCGCTCCTCGCTTTTGAACGGGGTCGCCGAAAGGGGCTTCCTGCCCCTTCGGCAACGCGATGCATCCTTGCATCGCCCCTGCGGGCTGATCCCTTCAAAAGCTTCGGTGCTCGGCGTGGCATAAGGGAAAACCCCGCGCCAAATCCGCGGCTTATTGTTTACGACCCTTTGTAGGGTGCGTTAGCGATAGCGTAATGCGCCGAATGATTTAAGACCAACATACGGCGCAATACGGCTACGCCTATTGACGCCCTACCAATTGCGCCTTATCGGGTTGACAGAGGAGAAAAAAATTGGAATTACCGAAGTTCAATGACACATTCCTTCCAATAATTGACATTCTGCGTGATGGTAGGATCGTTCCAGGACGGGAGTTGTTACGGCTTGTCGAAGAGAAATACTACTCAACGCTTCCGCCAGAATTGCTGAATCAGACAACAAAGAGTGGTGATCGACTTCTGGAAAACAGAATCGCCTGGGGAAAGTCCTATCTCAAGAAAGGTGGTCTAGTCCACTATCCTCAACGCGGTTATGTCCAGATTACCGAGAAAGGTAAGTCCGCAAAGGTCGAAACGATTTCAATAGATCAACTGGCGTCTGACGTTATCGGCTTCTACAAACCGGAGGGAGCGATTTCTGAAAAGCAAGAAATTGCCAACTCAAGTCCACAGGACCTTATTGATTCTGGCATTGAACAGATTGAAGACAATGTCAAAATTGAGCTTTTACAGAAACTGAAGCTGATTGATCCATTCGCTTTCGAAAGAGTTATTCTTATCTTGCTGAATCGAATGGGCTATGGCGAATTCATTGAAACTTCCAAATCCCGTGATGGCGGAATTGACGGAATCATAAATGAAGATCAACTTGGTTTGGAGAAGATCTACATTCAGGCCAAACGGTATACTGACAACAAGGTCCGTGAACCCGATATTCGAAATTTCATCGGGGCCATGAGTGGTGACACAGCCAAGGGAATTTTTGTCACAACCTCCGATTTTGACGAAAATGCAAAGAAGAAGGCTAAGGCAGCCCATCACACAATCGTTCTAGTTAACGGACTGCGATTGGTTGAGTTGATGTACAAATTCGGGGTAGGGGTTCAAGTGAAAAACTCATATGAGGTCAAAGCGTTAGATAATGATTTCTTTGAAAATGAGGATATCTAACATCTAGTTAAATCTGAAAATTGCGTACCGAAATCACATGTTCTCAGCGTGGGAACGAGATAAAGCGCAGTAGATACTGTTATCCAAGTCAAGCCAAATGAATAGCCGAATCGAAGGGTTTGGCGGATTTTAAGACGCCGAACGCCACATGAATCAATTTTCGCATCATGGCGCCGATAATGAGTTTATTGGGCTTACCGGCGCAGGCTAATCGGTTTCTGAATTGTTTTCCCCAGGCCGTTTTATAAAGTGTCACCATGGCAGGCATATACATGGCTTTTCGCAAGAACGAGTGGCCTATTTTGGAGAGTCTGGGTTTGCCCTTGATACTACTACCCGATTCGTATTGCCGGGGATCGAGTCCAGCGAAGGCGGCGGCCTGCCGACTGTTGGCGAAGCGGGAGGTATCGGCATAAAACGCCAGGATGATGGCGCTGGTGCGCTCGCCAATGCCGGGGATGCTGTCGAGTAATTCGCGCTGTTGCTTCAGATCGGGATGACGATCAATGTGATCATTGATGGCGTCGATCAATTGTTGGATAGCGGTATCCAGCCAATTCAGATGCTGCTGAATGTCCTCGCGTACCGCTTCGCGAGCCACCTGCAAACGGTTGCTTTCTTGGGTGCGCATGGTTTGCAGGGCGTCCAGGCGTAGCACTAGTGCGCGTAACGTGACTTCCGCCTCGCAACGGGGTTGCCAAGCGGATGGTTTGCGTTCGGCGCAGAAATCGGCAATGAGTTTAGCATCGACCATGTCGGTCTTGCTGCGGGTGAGCCGTGAAGCGCCATAAGCTTTGATTTGTGCCGGATTGACGACGCTGACAGTTAAGCCGTTGGTTGCCAGATGCTGAGCAACGTCTTCCCAATAAATGCCGGTCGCTTCCATGCAGACATGAGGCGATTCGGCCTTTTGAGCGGCCAACCACGTCAACAACGTCGCGAAGCCGTCGAGAGAATTGGGAATGACTTTGGCGCGAAACTTACCGCTGGGCAAGCGCAACGCGCAGTCCAGCTTGGCTTTAGCAACATCGATACCGAGATAAAAATGGGACATTGAAAACCTCAAATGATCTACCTTGTGAATGCAGGCTGCCGGAATCCGGGCCGAAGAGACTGTCCGATCGTTGATCGAGGGTGGGTCACTGCTGCAGGGGTCTACGTCTCGGGCTTCAATAGTCCAAGGTCCGATACGGCATCCAGTGACCCAAACCTGAGGTGCCCCTCAGGCATGTTTTTCGAGATTTTATTATCTCCTGAAAAACACGGGTGGATAATACAAGGTGCGATTAGCGCAGCGTAATCGGACGCATGTTGAATTAAATCTTTAAGAGTATGTGCTGCTTCCAATAAGGCAAACAATGATTGTAAGCTTCCTTCATTCCTCCGAATACGCTTTGCTATTCGGAGCTACCTCAAGATGGCTACAATTTTTATAAGCTCAAACCCTGCAAATCGCGCACGGGTTTTCTCTCGTATGCCGCGCCGAGCACCGGAGCTTTTGAACGGATCAGCCCGTTAGGGGCGATGCAGGGATGCATCGCGTTGCCGAAGGGGCAGGAAGCCCCTTTCGGCAACCCCGTTCAAAAGCGAGGAGCGCAGGGAATAAGCGGCATCCGGGTGGCCTTTCTTTTGGTGACTTTTCTTTGGCCAAACAAAGAAAAGTTACTCGGCAGTCGGGCCGAGACCCGACATTAAAACCAGCCGTCGCGCTAGCGACACCTAATAACACCAACCGCATTGGCATCATCCCCGAAATCTCAAATCCCGCCCGCGGCACCGCCGCGCAGAAAAATTATTCTTATCCGTTGATAACCTAATAAGAGGGCAGTTTTGAGCTAATTGGGAACGCAAACCCAGCCACGCTAAGGTCAAAAATCCCACGTCAAACAAGCTGCTAAACCACCACTCACACAATTCCGCGAATTTGAATGACGGTAGCTATATTGCGCTACAGATTGCAAAAGTTCCGGGCAATTTGTTGCCATTAAGGAAACAAATCATGCATTAAATGCCTGATTGTAAATATTTTTGGCAGGTATATAGTGAAGTCGTACTTACAAAACGACTAAACATAGTCAAGGTGGACCCCATGAATATTTCAAAAAACATATATAGAGACGTGATGATTGGCTTGTTTTTTGTCACCGGCGTGCTCAGCTTCGTCTCCGGTCAATTTATCCTGTCCACACTTTTATTTGGTTCCGCATCATTGGCCAGTAACTTGAATCAAGCAACACCTGCGCGGGTTTAAGAGTGTAGGCTGACCGCTATTGGCACTTGTGGCGCAGACTTAAATGCCGGCATTGCTAATCACGGCGGAACCTTATGGGTAAAACAAACCCAAATCTTAGACATATTAAAGATCCTTACAGTCATTCACTGCCAAGCATAAAGCCATAGGAGAAATACCATGAATTTACGTTACGCAAATATGAAAAGTGCGCTCGAATTTTTATATGCGCCTCCCGTCACCCTGGCGATTATCGAATCATGGAGCGATGACGAGTTTGATGATGTGTTGGACTGGATTGAGCAAATGACTCGTCGCAATTGGCATCGAATACTTCAGCGACCAGAAGTGTTCGTGCAACAAAGGCCGGATGTTTTGAATGTATTGGATGTTGAAATGTAATGGATAAATTCAAATACGGCGTTTTTCTGGGCGTTATTATTAACTCGCCCCCTAAATACCATTCGCCTTGAGTCTATCGAAGGGGGCGCCAGCCTGGGCTTCGATGGGCTCAGCCCGAACGGCACCCGTGTAACATTGTTCCGCTCTAACCAGGGGTTAAGCTTAGATTCTCCCTCGACTTGGCGCTGCGGCTATCTAGGGATAAAAACCTTCATTTCGCTATCGCTGCGCTTCCAAAATTGAATACGCCAATCATCATCAATGTACTGAATGGTTCGTGATGAATGGATGTCATTTAACAGGGGTCTAACGATCCAGTATGGTGTTGCCTAACCCAACAACTTACTGGAGATGATAATGAACCGTGGAATCCTATTTTGCACCGCCATGGTGTTTGCAGCCTTTGAGGCTTTGGCGGATGGCAACTCTCATTTTGATGTATTCGCCAACCTCGATAACGGGCCCGGCAATGTTACAGCGACTGCCAACGGCCGGATCATCATGAGCCAACATCAGTTTTATCAACCGCAATACACGGTGGTGGAATACAAGGATCAAACCTTGCTGCCTTTTCCGAACAAAGAGCTGTCCGCGGCCGATTCGACCGCGCCGATCAAACTCGACTCGGTGTTGGGTATCCGCTCCGACGCCAACGGCATCGTTTGGATGCTGGACAACGGCATGCGCAGCGGCGTGACGCCTAAGCTGGTCGGCTGGAATACCAAAACCAACAAACTCCAACGGCTGATTTACCTGCCGGCCCCGATTGCGCCGAAAGATGCGTTCGTCAACGACTTTGCTTTGGATGCCAACCACAATCATGCCTTCATCAGCGATCCGGCCGGCGGTGCCAATGCCGGCTTGATCGTGGTCAACTTGTCCACCGGCGCGGCACGGCGGGTGCTGGAAGGCCATAAAAGTGTGATACCGGAGAACGTCGATTTGGTCATCGACAATGTGCCGATTCAGGTGAAGACTCCGGCGGGCGAATTAGTGAAACCGCATATTGGCGTGAATCCGATTACTGAAGATTTAGCGAACGAATGGGTCTATTTCGGGCCGATGCACGGCCTCAGTCTTTACCGGATTAAAGCCGCCGACTTGATCAACGAGTCGTTAACGCCTGAAGAACTCGCTCAGCGGGTTGAACGCTACAGCGACAAACCGATTTCGGACGGCATCAGCATTGATGAAAACAACAATATTTATCTGGGGGATTTAGCCAATAATGCGATTGGCGTGATAGCGCCTAACCGACAATATCGGCAATTGGCGCAATGTCCGCGGCTGTCATGGGTGGACTCATTTAGTTTCGGTGCGAACGGACAACTCTATGCCGTGGTTAATCGCTTACATCGTTCGGCCACACTGAACGGCGGTGACAACCAATCCAAACCGCCTTACTTTCTGTTGAAGGTCAAAGCCTTGGCCGCGGGCCTGCCAGGACGTTAAAGATTGATTTGAGATGCGCTTATTGTCCGGCCTATGGCGTTGATTTGCTCACGCAACCAGCCATGGGCCGGGTCTTTTTCCCATAGCGGGTGCCAAATCATCGCCAAATCGTAGTCCGGCAAACTCACCGGCACCGGCAATACTTGCAGCGGCACCAGTTTCTGAAAGGCGATGGCCAAACGATAGGGTAAGGACAAAATCATATTGGACTGGGCGACGATCAAGGGTGCCGATAAAAAATGCGGCACGATGAAATTAATGCGGCGTTCCAGGCCCAACTCGGTCAATTTCTCGTCTATCACGCCCAACTTATCGCCGGTTCGGGAGATCAGCATGTGCGTCCCCGCCAAATAGTCCTCCAACGACGGTGCGGCTTGGATGGTGGGATGATCCTGCCTGACCACGCAAGCCATGCGATCCATGAATAAATGTTCGCAGTGCAAATGCGCGGGCGGATTCAGTACCGAGGCAAAGCCCAAGACCACATCCAGACTGCCGTTTTCCAACTGCGCCAAGGGAAAAGCAGATTCCGTGCGTTTGACATGAATATCCACGCCCGGTGCCGTTTGCTCTATCAATTGCGACAACTCGGGCAAGATCAAAAACTCCATGTAATCGGTCGCGGCGATGGTGAAACGGCGTTGGCTTGATGCCGGATCGAAGGCTTGCGGAGCCTCGAGCAAGCGTTCCATTTCCTGTAATAGACTGCGTACCGGCTCCACCAAGGCCAGCGCCAGTGCGGTCGGCTGCATGCCGGTGGGCGATTTAACCAAGACCGGATCGTTCAATTGCTGGCGTAAGCGGTGCAAGGTATGACTCATCGCCGACTGCGTCACGAACATACATTCCGCCGCGCGGGTGACATTGCGCTCCCGCATCAAAACATCGAAAGCCAGCAATAGGTTTAAGTCGAAAGTGCGTAGGTTAGCCATCCTGAGTTCCTCAAAAAATTCGGCTGCATACTAAACAATATCGCTGCTGGCCGGTATGAACAGTCTTGATGGTAGCGGATGAAATTTCACCATTTCACAGCCAAGCCGTTTCTCCCTACCTTATACCCCGAGCGCGTCGTCCAAGCCTACAAGGTTTAACTCCCCCCAAGGGTAGCTTTTCGGTTGGCGGCGCGCCCAAAACTCAATGGCAACAGCCATTCACTAAAACGCATTACGGGGGATTCTTACCATGTCTGCACAAATTCCAATTTCAACCTTCAAACCTTATCGGGGCGAAAAAGCCCGCTTGGCCCGGGCTTACGATTATCTGATCCTGGTACTGGCCCTATTTTTATTCATCGGCTCGTTTCACCTGCATTTTGCCCTGACCGTCGGCGACTGGGACTTCTGGGTCGATTGGAAAGATCGGCAATGGTGGCCTTTGGTGACACCGTTGATCGGCATCACCTTTCCAGCGGCTGTTCAAGCTGTGTTATGGGATAAGTTCCGGCTACCTTTGGGCGCTACGCTCTGTGTCGCTGCCTTGTTGCTGGGCACCTGGGTCACCCGCGTCTTCGCCTATCACTACTGGAACTTCTTCCCCATTAACATGGTGCTGCCAGCGACCATGGTGCCGGGTGCCTTGGTATTGGATACCATGCTGATGCTCACCAACAGCTTGACCATCACCTCGATTTTTGGCGGTGGCGCGTTTGCCTTGTTGTTTTACCCCACCAACTGGCCGATTTTCGGCATGTTCCACCAAGCGGTCGATTACCACAATAGCCAGCTTTCGGTCGCCGACGTGTTTGGTTTCCAATACATCCGCACCGGCATGCCGGAATACCTGCGCATCATCGAGCGCGGCACCTTACGCACTTATGGCCAGTACGCGACGCCATTGTCGGCATTTTGCTCAGCGTTGTTGTGCTCGCTGATGTATCCGCTCTGGTGGAAAATCGGTAAATTGTTCGCTGATACCCGTTATCTGAAAAAAATCTAAGGAGAACAGCCATGAAATCATTTTTTAAACCTTGGCTGTTGGCAGTGCTTTGCATCAACGTATTGTCGATATTTGCATTACCCACCGCGCAGGCCCATGGCGAAAAAGCCCTGGAGCCGTTCATCAGGATGCGCACCATTCAGTGGTATGACGTGCAATGGTCCACGCAAAAATTCAACGTCAACGATGAAGTCAGTGTCAGCGGCAAGTTTCATGTCGCCGAAGATTGGCCGGTCAGCGTGCCGAAACCGGAAGCCAGCTTTTTGAATATCTCCACGCCGGGACCGGTGCTGATTCGTACCGAGCGCTACCTGAACGGTAAGCCGTGGACCAACTCGGTGGCCTTGGAGCCGGGTGGCGACTACGACTTCAAAGTGGTCTTGAAAGGCCGTTTGCCGGGGCGTTATCACATTCACCCATTTTTTAACTTAAAAGACGCGGGTCAGGTGATGGGCCCAGGTGTGTGGCTGGAAATCGGCGGCGATCCCAGCGATTTCACCAATACGATTAAAACCATTAACGGTGAAATGATCGATATGGAGAGCTTTGGGTTTGCCAATGGCGTGTTCTGGCACCTGTTCTGGGGGCTATTGGCTGCGGCCTGGTTGTTGTGGTGGGTGCGTCGCCCCTTGTTCATCAGCCGTTACCGGATGCTGGATGCCGGTTTGGAACATGAGTTGATCACCGCTCAGGACAAACTCATCGCCAAAGCCGTGTTAGTGGGCGTGCCGGTATTGGTATTGGTGCTGAATGCCGTCACCGCCAACCAGTACCCGGACGCTATTCCATTACAAGCGGGATTGGATCGGATTTTGCCTTTACCGGCTAAAGTCAATGCCGGAACGGTCAATGTCGACACCCTAAAAGCGGAATATAACGTGGCTCAACGTGCCATGTTGTTGCAGGTCAGCGTCGATAATCGCAGCGAAGGTGCGGTCAGGATCGGTGAGTTTTCCAGCTCTAACGTGCATTTTATGAACGCTGAATTAGCCAATGTGGGCAACATTCCCGGCAAGGATGACGTCAGTAATAACGGTCTGAGCTTGGATAATAACGCGCCTATCGAGCCCGGTGAACAACGCACCGTCACGATTGAAGTGCGCGATGCAGCCTGGGAGTCGGAAAAACTGGATGGACTGATCAAAGACGCAGATAGCCGGCTCGGCGGTTTGCTGTTCCTTTACGACGACGCGATGGGAAAACGCTATATCTCCAGCATTTCCGCTGCCGTCATTCCCAAATTCAATTAATTCAGGAGCATTTATCATGGCTACCACCACAGAACACGTGAGCTTAAGCACCGAAAAACCCAAATCATTGCCTTGGTATTTGATTGACTTACCCAAATATTTAAAAGGATTTGGCTTTTTAACCGTTATGTACATCAGTTTACGACTGTATCAGGGCGCGTTTGCCATAGCGCATGGTTTGGATTCCACGGAACCGGCGTTCGAACAGTACTGGATGCGGCTGTTTTATATCGAACTGGTGGTGATCGCCGCCGTCGCCAGCGGCTTTTGGGGTTACCTATGGACCACGCGGGACCGAAATCTGGATCAGCTGCAACCCAAGGAAGAGATACGCCGCTATTTCACCTTGACGATGTGGATCAGCATTTACACCTTTGCCGTATATTGGGCGGGCAGTTATTTTGCCGAACAGGACAACTCCTGGCACCAGGTGGCGATACGCGATACGCCGTTTACCGCCAATCACATCATCGAGTTTTATTTCAACTTCCCGTTGTATGTGATTCTGGGCGGCTGCGCCTGGCTGTACGCTAGAACCCGCTTGCCCTTGTATGCCAAAGGTATTTCCTTGCCATTGACCTTGGCGGTGTTCGGACCGTTCATGATTTTGGTCAGCGTCGGCTTCAACGAGTGGGGACATACCTTCTGGTTTAGAGAGGAATTTTTTGCCGCGCCGATACATTGGGGCTTTGTGATTGGCGTGTGGTTTGCGTTGGGCGTCGGTGGCATCCTGCTGCAAGGGGTTACTAGGCTGATCGAACTGCTGGACAAAATCGAAGACGCCGAATAAGTCTGTTTTCTAATAAACCCACAGTTATACACAAGTGCCGTCATGCCCGCAGGACGCGGGCATCCAGTGCCATGGATGGTAGCTTCAAGCTATCCTTGCAGCCTGGATTCCGGCAATCCCTGCCGGAATGACGGTTATCAAACATAGATGTGTATAACGGCGAGCATATAAACCCTTACGATAATGTTTAAGTCCTTAGTAACCATGCCAAAGAGTCACGCTGATTCAGTTCACTATGCCTGGGTAGTGCTCGCAGTCACTTTTCTGTGCTTGTTTGTTGCATCGGCACTGCGTTCTGTTCCAGGGATCATCATGATGTCCCTGGAACAGGAGTTTGCCTGGAACAGAGAAACCATTAGCGGCGCGATTTCGCTCAATCTGCTGTTATTTGGCCTTGCCGGTCCATTTCTAGGTCGGTTGATGGATGTCTACGGCGCCAAACGCATCAGCGTTATCACCTTGATTTTGTCGGTGGCAGGCGCTGGCGGCAGCGTTTTTATGCAGGAATCCTGGCAAATGTATTTGTTTTGGGGATTGCTGATTGGCGCAGGTTCGGGCGGCACTTCCATGATTATGGGATCGGCGTTGATCAATCGCTGGTTCCATAAACACCGGGGGCTGGCATTAGGCATATTGGGAGCAGCCTTCTCTTCCGGCCAGTTAGTGTTTACCCCGGTGTTAATGCAAATCAATGTTCATGAAGGCTGGCGCGCGGCGACGCTATTTATCGCCGTAGCGTTAGGCTTGGTGGCTTTACCTTTGGTGCTGAAATTTTTAAGAGACGATCCCGAATCAAAAGGCCTGTCGGCCTATGGCGACCATGGCGTTCATCGAACAATGCTTAAGCCTGATCAAAATCCCATGTGCTCGGCCATGCGCAGTCCGCAGTTCTGGTTGTTGGCCTTGAGTTTTGGTATTTGCGGCTTAACCACCTCCGGGCTTTTTCAGACGCATTTGATTCCACACGGCATCGAACACGGCTTTACCGAAATGACCATGGCCATGTCCTTAGGCGTCATGGGCGCGGCCGATGTGTTCGGCACCATTTTGTCCGGCTGGCTATGCGACCGCTACGGCAAGCGCTGGCCGCTGGCGTTTTATTACGTCGTCAGAGGCGCAACGCTGATAGTGCTGCCGAGCATAGATACGACCGGACAATTAATGCTGTTCTCGATTATCTACGGCATGAATTGGTTGTCGACCATTCCGGCAACCTCGGCCTTGACCGCCGATCTCTTCGGCAAACAAAACGTCGGTGTGGTATTTGGCTGGATTTGCTTTGCGCATCAAATCGGGGCGGCCATTGCTGCTTACAGTGCCGGTTACGTCCATAGTCTGATGGGTGACTACCACTTGGCTTTTGTCGCATCAGGCCTATTCGCTTTTGTCGCAACCGGCATCGTTCTTTTTATCAGAGAACCGCAAACCTGGTTGGAACGTTGATAAGCGCAATGGCTTGTTATGTACAAAAATTGGTTGGGCTGCCAATGCTCGTTACCGGCCAGTTTGCGGACCGCTAGGCTTCGGCTTTAGTGACCGCAGAGGAATGGACAACCGCCCTGATAGTGTTTTTGATTGCACGACCGGGGTAAGTCTTGCGTAGATTTGATGCGGCGTTAGCAAAATCGAAGGCGTCGGCCTTGGAATCCTCGACTCCATCGAGGCTGCTTGCTAAACCGAAAAGTGCATGTCGTCTCGTCGCTTGCAGACATAGCGATTTGCGTAAGGTGAAAAATCTTCAGCTACTTCTACGGCAGCAATCTCAAACGCTATCCTGGTTGAACCGATTATTAAGTAAAAAAAATGCTCTTTACCTAAAATAAAGTTATCTAATTTCCGCTTAATATCTTCTGGTTCTATAAGAAATAAAAACTCATCTATATCATTTATTTTACGTTGATTTAATGCATAACCGTTTCCAACTAACTCAAACTCATCCCCATAAACATTTTTGACAACGATGCAGTTGAATGCATCGTCATGATCCTCAATATAGCTAAAATGCTTACCATATAATTTTTTAAGTATAATAAAAATATCTTCCTGCTTTAATGATATAAGTTCGTCAATACCATAACTAACGATTGATTCTTTAATGTTTGTTGAAAGCGAAAGGGTATCGACTATGTCTTTCCACAGCCTTACTATTGCCTTGTTCGTAGTTCCATCATAATCTGTGTAAACAAGACCCCAGTTAATATCACAGTACAGCAAAAAGAAAGCTATAAGCCTAAACTCTTGCATTCCATCCTGTATAGCGGCATCAAGAGGATGGCACATAAGGTAATTAATATCACCACCTGCATCTACAAGCATTTTGGCGATTCTTAATTTAAGAATACCAAAATCATTTTCTTCATAGCGTTCTTTTAGCTTGTTTTGTCGTAAAGTACATTGACGCTGTGAAATTTCACCATGACGAAACTGGTTCCCGACTATTAAAAGCTCATCTAAATAACATCGGCATTGATTCAATCCAGCACTTACAAGCCGGGTAAAAATAGATACTACATCTTCAACTTTGTTAGGGTTTGCGCCTATCTCAAGGAGAAGTTTTACAAGCTCAATATCTGTACTATCTACAGCATATCTTAGAAACTGACCTTCGCTTAGCAGGCTGGTGAAAAACCCGCCGATATTTCCCCTTACCCACGATGTTCGTGATTTTTTCGAGTTGAAATCGGTCATGACATCGAGTTTCAAGCGTTTTGCCCCGGTTTCAAGGGCTTTTGATTCGCCTGAAGCCGTCTGTGGACGGTTTTCAGGCGAACTTCACCCTAGGCGGGCGCACTCCACGCCGGTTTCGGCGTGAACATCAATAGGTTGAGCATGCGCGTCAGGTTGTATGCGGCAAAGCAAAACAAGGCCTGACCCGCGACTTTGGCTAAGCCGATGTGACGGGTTTTGCGCAGGCCGCCGACCGTTTTGACCCAGCCAAAGGCTTCTTCGACGATTTTGCGGCGCTTGAGACTTTGGGCGTAACCTTTGCCGCGCGCGGTGCGGCCGTCGACGGCACTGCCAATCTTTTTGCGGGCCACATGGGCTTTGATATCACGGGACTCGAGTCCGTTGACGAACGCCGGTTGGTCATAGCCTTTGTCGGCACCGACGCTGCCACCTTGGGGCACGCGGCGTTTGATCATTTTTTGCGCGGCTTCGATTTCGGCGGTGCCGGTGGCTTGAGTGGTTTCGACATCGACAATCAGGCCGTTGCGATTCTCGGACAAGGCATGGGTGATGTAACGCAGTTTGGCCTCGGTGTATTCGCCTTTCTTGTAAAGCCGGGCTTCGGGATCGGTTGTACTTTGATGGGTGGCGTTGCTGCGCTTTTCGCCACTGAAGTCGATCTCGGGATTGCGGCCGGCGGGTTTGTCCGGGCCGCTGCCGTCTTTTTTAACGAAGCTTTTGTGCGAGGCCCAGGCTTCAATGAGGCTACCGTCGACGCTGAAGTGTTCGTCGGACACCAGATTTTGCCATTCGGCTATGGCCAGTACCCGCTCAAAAAATTCGCGACTCAGGGCTTCGGACAGCAGGCGTTCGCGGTTGGCACTGAACACTGTGCGTTCCCACACGGCGTCGTCGATGCCCAGACCGACAAACCAGCGAAACAACAGGTTGTAGTCCAGTTGTTCCATCAACTGACGCTCGCTACGGACCGTATACAGGACTTGTAACAGCAAGGCGCGCAGCAGTTTTTCAGGGGCCATCGAGGGACGGCCTGTGTGCGAGTAACGCTCGGCAAAGACGGCATCCATAGAGGCCAATACGCCATCAACCAGTAGCCGTAAACGACGCAACGGATGCTGTTTGGGAATACGGTCTTCCAGGCTAACATAGCTGAACCAGCTGTTTTGAATGGCATCGTGTCCGCGCATTGAAAGGCTCCAAATTTAGGTAGCCTATTTTAACAGTTGGCCGCTCATCTATGCCTTAGCTTACTTGGCTTTTCGAGTTTTTCACCAGCCTGTTAGGCCAATATCACAATTTGGATCAGCGCCTTGTTCGCACAGGCTTTTAGCTAAAATCTTGTCTTGTTTTCGTAAGGCGACAGCAAGGCGCTTATTTAAGGTTGAAATGGAAGGCATGTTTGATCCCAGTTATTCATTAAATGAACCTATTACGGCTTTAATTGTTCCATTAGAATATTCAACTGGGGTTATTACATACAACGGCTCATCGGGAACTTTAACGACTCCTGTATTTTTTATTGGGCAATAAATTTGATTAACTGATTCAATTTGTTTGAAAACTTCTTCAAACAACTCCAAACCAAGTATATCGATGTCTGAGGAATGAACAACACCGAAAAACGACTCCGACTCACTTTTAACCGAGCCAACAATTTTGGTTTGATAGCGGTCAGGTATTCGCTGCCATACTGCGTTTTGAAAATCTGATGACGCCAATATTTTTAAAGCCGCAGTTTTTTGTTCATCGCTGCCATTTAAGAAATATCCGCGTCCTGCAATCGCATCAACAAAGCCTGCTTCTTTGTCGAAGCAAAACCACAAATTTATACAAAGCTCTGATTTGTTCATAGGTTTCCTTAAGTATATGCCCGTTAGGTATTGAATAGCGTAAAAACTCGCCACAAAATATAGAAAAACACACCAATAATGAATAATACGTATTGCAGATTACTTGCTCTCTCCATTTTTTCAACGAATGGCTCAAGTCGCTTTTGCATTTGTTGGAACGTCTCTTCGGCCAAAAACGCCTTTGCGTTTTCGATCATGTGTTGTCGATGTAGGTGGAGATGACGAACGCCAAAATAAAAACTGCCACACCATGCGAGCAAGGCAAGAATAACTAAAATTAAGTCCTTGGAAAGCACCTTCCCTTCCATTTGTTCTAGTGCATAAGCAATCGCCGCTCCAGACGCCGCAAGTAAAAAGTATATGTATTTGCTCAGTTCTTCAGCAAGTCGTGCTCCAAGCAAGTTTAAGTCTTCCTTCAAAAAAGAGCTCATTTAATATCTAACGGAATCATGCAGTTAACCATGCATCTCTCAAATATGATTTTCAATTCGGTATATTCGGTGACAGCTAATTATGGCCGGTATTGTTCAAGTTGCCTCCACTGAATCAAATGAAGCGACAGTCAGCAAAGGGGCGTAACAAGACAATCAAGCTCTATTCAACCACGTCATGAGATATCAGAAAATCAAATTCCAACCACTTGCTCAAGTTCAATGATAAAGACTATCGGCCATCATTCCAAACCTCATTCTGCAAATAGCCTTTTTATTTCCACATCACGACAACCTACACCACTGTGGCGCTCATCATCAGAACGCCAACCAGTGCCGCGCTTTTCCAGATGCGATTTATAGCGACTTGTGGAGTTATCAAAAACGGAGCACGTTATTCACATTGAAAATAATAAGAATGGTGTAGCTAAAGGAGACGTGGCGCGGACTTGCCGGTTTGCGTCGCCGCGAAGAGTTCGGACCGGTGAGCGTCGTATCGGTCCCAGTGCCCGGCGTCAGCCAGGTAGGGCCAGGTGACCAGCTCGCCTTGGTCGAAACCAGCCAGCGCGGCATCGACAAGATGCTCGGTAGTCATCACCGCTTCTTCTGGAAACGCGCTCAGTGGCATCCCGGCGGTATCCCAAAGTTCGGTGGCTGTGGCGGCAGGCAACACCACTTGCACCCTAATCCCAGTATCTGCCAGTTCTTGCTGTAGACCGCGACTGAAATTGAGCACGAACGCTTTCGTGCCGCTGTATACCGCGCTCACCGGAAACGCATGAACAGCCAGTACCGAGGCGATATTGATAATCACACCTTCGTTGCGTGCCTTGAACGCAGGCAGCACGGCATGCGTCAATCGCGTCAGCGCCGTGATATTCAACGCGATCTGCGCCAAGGAGTCTTTCACTGGCGCTTCAGTCACAGGGCTCAATCTGGCAATGCCGGCATTGTTGACCAATAGACTGATAGCGGGATTGGCAGCGAGAACGGCTTCAAGACCCGCGAGATCTGTTTCGTTCTCAAGATCGACCACCAGCGTTTCGGCCTTGATGCCGTAAGCCTGCTCTAGTTTGGCGGCGAGATTTTGCAAGCGGTCGCCGCGCCGGGCGACCAGCAACAGGTCATATCCGCGTTGAGCTAGACGCTCAGCGTAGATGGATCCGATGCCGGAAGAAGCACCTGTCACAACAGCGATTTTTTTAGATGAGGTCATGGTTTTTGCCTTTAGTAAAGTGTTTGAAAAATTTGGAGCTTGGGTTGTCTTTTGTTCACGTCATCTTGACGACGACTTTCCCCTTCGAACGCCCCTCGGCGAGGTAGGCAAGCGCATCTTTTGCTTCCGCGAACGGAAACACCTTGTCGATCACAGGTTTGATACGCTCGGCTTCGAGGAGTTTGCCGATTTCTCTGAGTTGAGCGCCATCGGGACGCACGAAAAGAAATGAGTAAGTGACTGCCCGTTTTCTGGCAAGCCGCATGATCTTGCGGCTCATCAGTCCGAACACGAACCTGAGAACGAAATTCAAGCGCTTGGCACGTGCGAACGCCGCATCCAACGGCCCGATCAGAGAGACGATCTTGCCTCCCGGTTTGAGGATGCCGACGGTTCTCTCGGGTTCGGCCCCCTTGAGCGTGCCAAGCACCACGTCGTAGCCGCCCAGCACTTTCTCGAAATCTTGCTTCTTGTAGTCGACGACTTCATCGGCTCCCAGGCTGCGCACCAGTTCAACGTTGCCGGTGCTGGTGGTGGTTGCCACCGTGGCGCCCAGGTGCTTTGCCAGTTGGATCGCAAAGGTGCCAATGCCGCCGGACCCTGCCGGGATGAACAGCTTCTGGCCGGCGCGGAGTTGGGCGCGTTCCTTCAGCGCTTGCCAGGAGGTAAGCCCGACCATCGGAATGGATGCGGCCTGCACGAAATCCAGATTGCTCGGCTTCAGCGCGGCGGCGCTTTCCGGCACCACCGCGAATTCGGCAAGCGACCCCGTGCCAAGGTCGAAGATACTGGCGAAGACCGCATCGCCGGGCTTGAAGCGAGTCACGCCGCTGCCGACTTCAGTCACCACACCCGCCAGATCGCTGCCCAGCGTGGCCGGCAACTGGAAATGCAGAACGGGCTTGAACATTCCGGTTGGAATCATGTTGTCGATCGGGTTCAGGCCCGCAGCGTGGACTTGTACCAGCAGTTCGTCAGCCTTCGGTGTCGGACGAGAAATGTCGGAAAAACCGATCTCGGGCGACTTGCCGTAGCGTTTGAAGGTGAGCGCTTTCATTGTTAAGGTGCTATTCACAAAAAATTCCTTGTTGCTAAGTTCAGACTAAATCGGTGTTGAAATGCGACTTGGTTTCCATAACGCTGGACGACGAACGCCTTCATGACATTTGTGGTTTTTTTATCGCGTCGAGGCGCAGGTCTTTGCGGAGCCCTGCATCCAATACGCGAGCAGGCGCAAAACGGCGTAGCAAGCTCAAGCGCTTAGCGAGACCGCCGGCGGTATATCGGAGCTTGGGACGAGCCGCTCTGGCTGCTTTCAGCACCACATCGGCCACGACTTCCGGTTCGTCGGCAATAGCCATCACTTCCTCCAGCACCTTATCCAAAACCGCTCGGGTTTCGTGATACTCCTCAAGCTGCGAATCGGCTGCCAGTAGGTTCGCGTCAAACTTCGTTTTTGTGTATGCGGGCTCGATGACGGAGACTCGGATGCCTCTGGTACGCAACTCGTGGTCTAGCGATTCCGAATAGCCTTCGATCGCGTGCTTGCTCGCGGCGTAAATTGCCATATACGGCATCGGCAATACGCCAAGCACGGAGCCAATGTTGATAATGCGACCGCTGCCTTGGCGCCGCATATGGGGTGTAACGGCGCGAGTCATGCGGACGATGCCGAAGAAGTTCGTGTCGAAAACCGACTGGGACTGTTCAATCGAACTCTCTTCCGCGCCAGCAGGCGCAACGCCGAAGCCTGCGTTGTTCACCAACAGGTCAATGCGTCCTTCCCGTTGCATCACCTCGCTAACGGCAGCCTCGACGGAGACATCGCTAGTCACGTCGAGAGGCAGCATCTGAAAAGAACGTTGACCGGTTTGGGCGCCCCGTCTGCTGGTTCCGTAGACCTTGTAGCCAGCCGCCGTCAGCCGCAGAGCGGTTGCTTCGCCGATGCCCGAGGATGCGCCCGTGACCAACGCGACACTAATATTTTGCTTAATACTCATAACTCAAATCTCCTTGCGGGGTGGATTGTCTATCATCTAAGTGTTACTATCATTTCGGTAGTTATGTTACTACCAATTTGAAAGCAAGTCACTACCAAAATTGTATGAACGATAAAAATATTTGTGATGATCCTTGTCCAATCGCGCGCTGCTTGGCTTTTCTGGGTGACGCATGGAGTCTTTTGATTCTGCGGGACGCCCATTTCGGCCTTACCCGCTTTGACCAGTTTCGGAAAAATCTGGGTATCGGACCCGCGATCCTGACCCGAAGATTGGCGACCCTGACTGAGGAAGGATTGTTGGAAAAAAGGCTTTATTCGGAACGCCCGCCGCGCGAGGAGTATGTGTTGACTGCCGCCGGCCGCGATTTTCTACCGGTGCTGTTCACGATGGGTGCCTGGGGACGTCAATATCGCGGCGAGGGCCAACTGGTGCGCATCTTGGATGCAGAAACGGGGGCAGAAATCAGACCGGTGCTTGTGGACGAGGTCACCGGGATAAAGATCGGGAATCGCCCGATACGCATTGTCGAGCCGGATGGCGACTAGGGGGTGTTGCTGTTTTGGCCTGCGCTTTTATTTGGTCGCCCAGTCAAAACGGCAACAGACCTAATCAAACAAAGGGGTTTATGCAAAAAATCCGCAGTCGAAAATTGCACATATTTCAGCCATTAGCCGCAATGGCTGAGCGTCAGCAAACTCGCCGGGTAGATGCCGCCAACGCTTCCAGCAAGGTGAAATTGCAATGCGTTGCCAGGCAATCGGCCAGACGCTCGATGCCGGCTTCGCGCACCGCATTGAAATCCAGGGCTTGCGCTTGCCGATAGCCTGCCCAATGCAACAGCGCATCGCAGGCGGCGGGCAAATCGAATAAACCGTGCAGATAACTGCCCGCCACCTGCCCGTCTGCCGAAACGGCGCCATCGTGACCATCCGCTAGCGAAAATAAGGGTTGTGCCAGCGCCGGACCACTACTGACGCCCAGATGAATCTCGTAGCCGGCCACCTTTGTAGCTTGCCCATAAAACGTGCCGGTGGTTTGTTTCAGACATTTTTCCGCTTGCAAAACCGTCTGCATATCCAACAAATCCAGACCGGCAGCACTACCGGCCGGACCTTCCAGCCCCAGTGGGTCGTCTATGCTTTTGCCCAGCATCTGAAAGCCGCCGCAAATCCCCAGCAGTTTGCCGCCGTAACGCAGATGGCGGGCAATAAATCTGTCCCAGCCCTGTTCTCTAAGACGCGCTAAATCACCACGCACCGATTTGCTGCCGGGTAGTACGATCAAATCGGCACCGATTACCTGATCCGGACTTTTCGCAAAGCTGACCTGTATGCCGGGATGTAATTGCAGTGGATCGAAGTCGGTGTGATTGCTGAAGCTGGGCAGATGCGGTACGACGATATGAAACGCGCCGGTTTGGCCCTGTTGGGCATGCCGAGTGGATAAAGCATCTTCGGCTTCCAGATAAAGATCGTGCAGATACGGCAGCACGGCCAACACCGGCTTGCCGGTTCGCTGTTCCAGCCAGTCCAAGCCTGGCTTTAATAGCGCGATGTCGCCCCGGAAGCGGTTGATGACAAAACCGATCACGCGCTGTTGTTCGCTTGCCGACAGCAATTCCAGCGTGCCGACCAAATGGGCAAACACGCCGCCGCGATCAATATCGGCGATTAGAATCACCGGACAATCCACCGCTTCGGCAAAGCCCATGTTGGCGATGTCGCCGGCGCGCAAATTAATCTCCGCCGGACTGCCGGCGCCTTCGACAATCAGCATCTGGTACTGAGCGCCCAAGCGTTGCCACGATTCCAGAACCGCTTGCTTGGCGACTTTTTTATAATCGTGGTATTGGCTGGCCGATTGGTTTTGCAGGACTTTGCCGTGAATAATCACTTGCGCGGTGGTATCGGTATTAGGCTTGAGCAGCACCGGATTCATATCGCTGTGCGGCGGCAAACCGCAGGCCGCGGCTTGCGCGGCTTGGGCGCGGCCGATCTCGCCGCCGTCTATGGTTACCGCGCTATTCAATGCCATGTTTTGCGGCTTGAATGGCGCGACGGCGATGCCTTGACGCCGGTAATAACGACACAAAGCCGTCACCAAGGTGCTTTTGCCGGCATCGGAGGTGGTGCCTTGCACCATTAGGGCTTGGAAAGGCGGCTTAGGATGCATCGGGCCAGCCGTTTTCGTAGACAAATGCTGACAAGGGTTGCGGCGTTGCCCAGTTTTCCAGTTCCAGCATGGGTTTGGAATAAAACTCGGCGACATGGCCTAGGCAAAGCACCGCAATCGGCCGGCTATCGGCAGGCATTTTCAATAGTTTTGCCAATGCGTCCGGATCGAATAGCGATACCCAACCCAGCCCCAGGCCTTCGGCGCGGGCCGCCAGCCACAGATTTTGAATCGCGCAGGCCGCCGAGGCCAGATCCATTTCCGGCAGTGTGCGCCGACCGAAAATGTGTTGCTCGCGCCGGTCCGGCAATGCGACGATCAGCAATTCGCCGCAATCGAGTATGCCTTCTACTTTGAGCTTCATGAATTGGTCGTGCCGTTCGGCGAGGGCTTCGGCGGTAAGTTTGCGTTCCTGTTCGACCAGCGCGTAAATATCGTTACGTAAACGGCGATCAGTAACGCGGATAAAGCGCCAAGGCTGCATCAAGCCGACGCTGCCGGCCTGGTGCGCGGCTTGTAACAGACGAGCCAATACCTCGGCATCGACCGGATCGGAAAGAAAATGCCGCATATCGCGGCGTTCGGCGATGGCACGATAGACGCCGGCGAGTTGTTGGTCAGGGAAGCGGTGCGCGGCAGAGGCGTCTTGCCGTGCCGATTTGTGCTCGGGAGTTGCCGGCGAACGCGGCGAGTGCTGTGTCATTGTAGCGTGGCGACCATTATCACGGCGGCTTCCGTTAGCTCGACCGCCGCACCGTAAACGTCGCCGGTTACCCCGCCCAAGCGCGACACCGCGGTTTGCCGTACCCAAAATAGTAAACCACCGGCGAACATTACAGCCGGTAAACCTAAAAACACCGCGGCAGTCAGGACGCTAATCACCAATACCATTTGGGTATGCGCTTTTGGCAATTGTTGCAACAGCACCTCGGCCAGGCCTTGCGGACGAATATAGTCGGTTGTCAACATCAAGCCTAGAATTGCGGCTCGCCCTAAAACGGGAGCCAGCAGCAAGGGGGCGAAGCGAGTTTGCTCGAACATGGCGGTCAGCGCGGCAAACTTCAGGACTAAAACCAGCACCAGCAAGCTAACCGCAATAGGTCCGGAGGCCGGGTCTTTCATGATTTGCAGGCTGCGCTGTTTATCGCCGTGGCCGCCGACCCAGGCATCGGCACAATCGGCCAGACCGTCCAAATGCAAGCCGCCGGTCAGTAATACCCAGCCAGTCAATACGATAGCCGCCAACAGCATCGACGAACTGCCGGCAAACAGTATCGGCGGCAGGCTAAGGAGCATACCCAGTAGCAGGCCGACCGCCGGATAGTACAGAACCGAACGCCCCAGCAAGACAGCGCCTGCTTCGTCACGCGAACTAACGGGTATGCGGGTCAGAAATTGCAAGGCAAGCAGAAAAGCATCCACGACTATTTAAGATGACGTCCCTTGGCATCTTTGTAGATGTGGCCGGTAGCAATCAACACGCCTTCGATGAATCCCCACATGACGCCAAAACCGCCGGTAATCAGCGTGACTACCGCTTGGGTGAAGCCGAGGAAATAAAAACCCAGATAAATGCGATGTAAACCGATCGCGCCGAACGCTATGCCCAACAAGGCCGCCACTATTTTGCTTTTGACCGGCTTGGCTTCCATCAGATAAGCGCCGACCAGGCTGACGTCGGTGACTTTGCCGTCGTCGTGATCGAAATCCACGTCGTCGCCGGCTTTGGGCTGCGCTTCGGAAGTCCATTGATCGAGATGGAATTCGTAGAATTGACCTTCGTATTTGATCACGCCGGTCCGGCATCTTTCATCGTAACTTTCTATGTGTCCTAGCATGTTGTTTACCAAATCAGTTGTATGTTTTTATTATTATGTGCAGCTGTCATTAGGACAGTTGCCGGTCGCAAAGCAAGCTCGACGTCAGCCCAGCTTATTTTTCGCGGCTAATGATACGGGAAAGCCCAAGGCCCCGCCATTGCGCTTGACGCAGCTTGCCAACGCAAGCCTATTTCAGGCAGTAGAGACTTGCGCCTGACTGAATGTGGCCATTTCATTGTGTAAACGACAGGCCATTTGCAGTAAGGGTACCGCCAACACCGCGCCGCTACCCTCGCCCAGACGCATTTGTAGATTCAACAACGGCTGAGCGTTCAAGGCTTGCAGGACGCGGGCATGGCCTTTTTCCGCGGAACAGTGGCCGTAAAAAAACCAGTCCACGCAGCCGGGATTGATCTCCACTGCCAGCAACGCCGCGACACTGCTGATAAAGCCATCGATCAACACCGGCAAACTTTGCTGGGCGGCGCTGATATAGGCTGCAGCTAGCGCAGCGATTTCAAAACCGCCCAAGGTTTTTAAAATACCCAAAGGCGACTGCAAAACGGCATGGTGGCGCTGCAAGGCCGAGTCGATGACACGGGCTTTGTGGTCGATTTGTCCGGCATTCAAACCGGTACCGGCCCCGGTAATCTCGGCGGCCGGTATCCGTAAACTGGCGGCCGCCAAAGCGCTGGCGCTGGTGGTATTGGCAATGCCCATTTCCCCGCCGATAAACAAATCGGCCCCGTTCGCCACAGCCCGCGCAACGGCAGCTTGGCCTGCGGCCAAGGCGATAGTTAACTGTTCGTCGTTCATCGCCGCTGTCCGCGAGAAATTGGCGGTGCCGGTGCCGGCTCTATGACTGATGACATCGGCTGAAGCCACCGGCTGTATCAGCCCGACATCAACAACTTCGAAATACGCATCGACATGCCGAGCCAACACGTTCACGGCAGCGCCACCGGCCGCGAAGTTTTTTACCATTTCCATCGTCACCACTTGCGGAAACGCAGAGACGCCTTCCTCGGCAATGCCGTGATCGGCGGCGAATACGCTGACATGGATTTTTTCCAGTTTAGGCATTGCCCGGCGCTGCATCGCCGCCAACCTGACCGCGCAATCCTCCAGCAACCCCAAGGAGCCGGGCGGCTTGGTCATTTGCGCTTGCCTGTTTAAAGCTTGTTGGTGATAAGCGGCATCAGGCGCGGCAATCGGCGCGGATAAACTGTTCATATGAAATTAGAGGTTTTTGAGAATTTGCGTCAAACCGGCGGTGACTAGGACCACTTTATCGCTGATTTGCGCGAGTCTTTGATGTAAAAAGCCGGCTTCATCGACAAAACGGCGCGTCATCGCGTCGGCGGCTACGACACCTAGGCCCACTTCGTTGCTGACCATAATCACCCGTTGCCTACCGGCCGCCAGCACCGCACATAAGGCATCGGTTTGTTGCCGATAGCGCTGCTCTTGCAGATTGCCTTGTTTATCGAACAACACATTGCATAACCAAAGTGTCAGACAGTCCACCAACAAGCAATGTTGTTTGCCGGCATACTCGCCAATCACCTCCGCCAAAGCGATGGGTTCTTCAATGGTTAACCAGTGCTGTGGCCGACGCTGTTGATGGTGCTGGATGCGGCTGTGCATTTCGTCGTCGCCTGCTTCAGCGGTGGCGATGTAGACCACGGGCAAGCCGGAGGCTAAAGCTTGTTGCTCAGCATAGCGGCTTTTACCGGAACGGGCGCCGCCCAATACCAGCTCAATCATCCGCCAACCGCACCGCCAGTACATCGCATTTAGCGTGATGCAGCACGCCGTTGGCAGTAGAGCCGAGTAATAAAGCAAAACCATGGCGGCCGTGCGAACCTACGACAATCAAGTCGGCCTGAATCTCTTCGGCTACCCGGACGATTTCCAGTTTGGGGCTACCCATTTCCAGATGTTGCCGTTCGGTAGGGACATTCAGTTTTTCGCCCAGCTCGTGCAGGCGTTTCTTGGTGGCATCCATCAGTTCCTGGGTCAGATCCACATCGAAGGGAATGATGGGGCCATAGGCCGGATCGGTAATCGGCAAATTATCGACCACATGTACCAAGCTCAGTTGGGCAGCGTTTTGCGCGGCGATTTGCCTGGCTTTTTCCGCAACTTGACCGCCATGTTCAAAAAAATCGGCCGCCAATAAAACATGTTTATAAATCGACATAATTCCTCCTAATCGCTAACAGCGATCTCGGTAAACAACAAAGTCATGACCTGTGTGGAAATCAGTATATATAAAAAAGCCAACGCCAAGCCGAACATCAGCGGCCTATCCAGGGCATGCCGAAAAATATTGCCGTTAACCAGCCAATGCCAGCCCATCAGAGCTATCATCGCGATGTATGCCACCTGACTGATCTGGGTATACAGACTGGCGACCGCCGGAATGGCGCACAAACTAATCACCACATCGGAACCCAGTAATGCCGTCAGGGTTTGCGGAAAACGGGCGGTTTTCCCGGAAAAATAGAGTAGCGGATAGCAAAAACCTATCATCAACACCGTCTCGGCGGCAATTTGCAGCAGGGCATGCGGCCAATCGCTATCCAGCAGCAAAATCAATAGATTAACCAGCAAATAGGGTATGAACATCAGCCGCATTAACCAAGGCGACGCCGGCACATCCTGTGGGCCTTTGCGCATAATGCAAATCTCAAAAAACAACACCATCAGTTGGTACATGATCACTCCGCTTGTTGTAGGTTTTCCTCCGCTGCCAGCCAATCCATTTCTGCCTGTTCCAGCGCGCTATCGATTTGGCCTTTCCGGCTCAGTAACTGCTTTAATTGTTCCTTATATTCCTCGGCATAAATGGCCGGATCGGCCAATTGTTCTTCCAGATCGCGCTGTTGCTGATGAAACTTTTCTACCGCCGCTTCGGCTTTTTTCACGGCGTCCAACAATGGTTTCAAACGCTGCCGACGTTCCGCATCGAGTTTACGCTGATCCTTGCGCGACACCCCGCCGCCATTCTCGTTGGCGACCGGTTCGTCGCCCGCTTTTTTCTGTTCGGCCAACCATTGCTTGTAATCGTCCAAATCCCCGTCGAACGGCTGGATTTTGCCGCCAGCCACCAATAACAGTTGGTCGGTTACGGAACGCAGTAAATGCCTATCATGCGAAACTACGACCAGAGCGCCCTGGTATTCCTGCAAAGCCACGCTCAGCGCGTGGCGCATTTCCAAATCCAGATGGTTGGTGGGTTCGTCCAACAGCAGCAAATTCGGATTTTGATAAACCAACATCGCCAGCACCAAGCGGGCTTTTTCGCCGCCGGAAAACGGTCCGACCGGATCGTTGACCTTGTCGCCGCGAAAATCAAAGCCGCCCAAAAAATTGCGCAAATCTTTTTCAGTCGCTTGTTTATCCAGCTTTTGCAGATGCCAGAGCGGGCTTTCTTCCAGGCTTAGCAATTCCAGTTGATGCTGAGCGAAATAGCCGATATGCAAATCCTGAGCGGTTTGTAGCTTACCAGTCAATGCCGGCATTTGCCCGGAAAGTACTTTGATCAGGCTGGACTTGCCGGCGCCGTTGGGCCCGAGCAAGCCGATACGGTCGCCTGGCGCAATCGACAGGCTGGCGTTTTTAATCACCACTTTATCGCCGTAGCCGATGTCGGCTTCTTCGATTTTCAGCAGTGGATTGGGCATTTTCTTCGGCGGTGGAAAACTAAAACCAAACGGTGAATCGACATGAGCCTGAGCGATCAACTCCATGCGTTCCAAAGCCTTGATACGGCTTTGCGCCTGTCTGGCTTTGGTGGCTTGCGCTTTAAAACGGTCGACAAAACTTTGGATATGGGCAATTTCGCGCTGCTGCTTTTCGTAGGCGGTTTGCTGTTGGGCCAGTTTTTCGGCGCGCATGCGTTCGAAGTCGGAATAATTGCCTGTGTATATTTCGGCTTTGTTTTGCTCGATATGCACGATGTGGTCGGTGATGTTGTCCAGAAAATCGCGGTCATGAGAAATCAACAGCAGCGTGCCGGGGCATTTGCCGAGCCAATCCTGTAGATAAATCACTGCGTCCAAGTCCAAGTGGTTGGTGGGCTCGTCCAAAAGTAAAACATCGGAACGACACATCAGCGCTTGCGCCAAATTTAAACGCATACGCCAACCACCGGAGAATGAGCTGACCGGCCGGCTTTCTTGCTCGGTGCTAAAACCCAGGCCGTTTAACAAACGTGACGCCCGAGCCTGGGCCGTGTAACCGCCGACATGATCCAAGGCCGCATGTAGCTCCGCCAATTTGATGCCGTCATGCGCTTGCTCGGCCTTATGTAACTTTGCCTGCAACGCACGCAGCTCTCTGTCGCCGTCCAGCACATAGTCAATGGCTGAACATTCCAAAGCAGGCGTTTCCTGAGCAACATGAGCGATTTCCAGATTCGGCGGCATGGAAAAATCACCTTCGTCGGCATGTAATTCGCCGCGAAGTAACGCGAACAGGCTGGATTTGCCAGCGCCATTGGCCCCGGTCAGACCGATTTTTTGGCCTTTATGTATCGTGAAAGAGGCCTCGCTAAACAGCAAACGGTTGCCGCGACGGATGGCGATGTTTTTGAAATTGAGCATGATGGTAAAAAGTTGGCTGAGTGCGACGCCGCACAATAGGGGAATTTTAGCGCGGGAGGGGGTTGCGCGTCTTTTGCAGTTTACGTGACGACGCAGAGCCGGCTATTTGCGGGCTTGTTGTTGAGCCGGGCAACAGAATCTTTTGGGAGAGGAGGGATAAGCCGCTAGGGGATGTAAGCGGGAGCGGCAATGTTTTTAAGGCTATCCCGATTTCGGATGAATTATCGTCAACCGGGACAACTCCGGAATACGTCGGGGACGGCCAAGAACCAGCCGCCCTCGAGCATTAACTTACCAGGACAAACTGCGTGAAATAGCGCCACTACCATCGTATAAGTAGCCATTTTTAACTACCTTGGTGACGGTGAACGCGCAAGTACCCTTGCTGTTGCTAGGTAACAGGGCACTGCTCAAACTGGTCGAGCCCTTTGTGCCGGTAATGGAATAGCTTGCCCCGGTCACATTAGTTTTGCTGGTGCCCGAGGTGACTGAGCCACTCCAGGTACCATAAACGCCGGCGCCGGTAATGGTCGATGTTCCGGATTTAACGGTAATGTTGGCGACGCATTGCGATTTACCTCCGCTTAACAATTTTCGAGTCATCACGGTACTGGCAACTTTCATATTCATCGCTACGACACTTTGCGCCGCCTGAATACTTTGTGTGGTGCTGGTTTTCAAACCGCTGCTATCGGTAACGGTTAGTGTTGCGGTATAGGCGCCAGGGGTATTGTAGATGTGACTGACCGATGTGCCAGTTGTTGCCGCAGAACCATCGCCGAAATTCCAGGCGTATGAAGCGATCGAGCCGTTTTTAGCGCTTGAGCCGGCACCATTCAATGTAACATTGAGCGGAGCGTCGCCGACAGTTGGCAGCGCCGTGATGACTGCTGAGGGTGGCACCAGCGCCACAACCGGGTAATTGCCGGTAATTTGGTATTGGCCAAGGCTGCCGTAGTCAGAGTAACCCGTAGTTAAGTCGCCTTTGCCTACCCCTTCGATTTTCAGGAAATATTTTCCGGCGTTGAGCGAGACGTTTAAGGATGCCGCCAAGCTGTCCACCGGATTGGCTTGGGCCACCGTTTTGCCTTGCGCGTCAATTAACGTTAACAACACATCCAAATTGGGCGCTATTGCATCGGGTGTAACATTCAACTGCGCGCTGCCCCCGCCGGTTGAAAATACGAAAACGTCGACGTCCGTTGTGCGCTCGATGATGCCACTTTGTGAAACCGCACTGGCGTCGCCGGCTAATGGTGCCGCACTGGCAGTTGTGTCAGGGAAGTCATCGGGCCGCACAGACGCACCCGCAGCGTTTATTACTGCAAGATCATCCTGTAGATTGTTGGCGCCCGGATACTCGCCTTTACTCCATTGTGCGACAGGTTTGTAGTAGCCCACTCCCATGATCGGCGCCCAGCCGGTAGCACCGCTACCATGGCCGGCATAGTAGCCGGTGCTGGCATTGCCATCATGATTGAGGTTTAAGTTATGCCCTACTTCGTGTGAAATAGCTTCTGCAACATATTTGGGATAACCGTTGCCCAGTTTGTCGAAGAATACCCAGGCGGGCCGATAGCGTTCCGGGTAGGCGGCTGAATAATATGAAAACACATTAACGTAAGCCACGCCGCCGCAAGTTTGGTTGCAAAGTTCCGGCATAGACCGGGTCACCACGGCTCGAGTGCCGTACTGAATGTCACTGGTGCTACTGCGCCTCAAGGCATCCAAAGTGGGCTCCTGGGTCGTCACGTCAACATCGAATGGGGCGTAGTCTTCCGCTACCCGTTGCCATATTTCGCGAATGTTATTTAATTCCGTAGTGCTGAAAGCGCCCGGGTTCCCGTCTATATCATAGGCTTGAGCGGTAAGCGTAGTCATACTCCAGGCCGTGTTGGTTGCGACGTGGCCATTGAAGTCCAAATAAATAACCCGATTGGAACCAGGCTTGCTGTGCAGGGCGAATGGGTCGGCAGTGGCCGTACTGGCTACGCCGCTACCTGCGCTGGTGACCGTGGCGGTTTCTTGCTCGCCTTGTCCTTGAGTGATTTTGGTATGCTCATCGATATAAAGCAGGCGGCCGCTTTCATCGATCCAGGCGGACGCATCGGTGCGCAATATATCTTCCAGGCGTTCGCTGGACATGTCGTAGGCTTTCGCCACATCCCCCAGCTTGTCGCCCAATGCGTCGATAGCTGCCTGACCGTTCTTTTTGCCTGTTAGCGTAATTTGCGGAAACGCCATTTCAGTTTCCGCTTCGGCCAATTCGGTAATCTTGGCTGATGAACTTTGCGATTTTGCCCTGACCACGTCGAAGGGGTTTTCCATGCCCGATCCGTTTAAACCCGAGACAAATGCTTGAACCCGGCCATCGGCAAGCAGGGTCAGCCCGTAGTTATAACCGATCAAAGCGCTTTCGGCTTCTTGTTGCGAAGAAAAGTACAGTGGCTCTGCAGATATGCCGGCGGCTGATGCGGGTAATTCGGTACTCAAATCATTTTCGATGGTCGCTTTCTGCTCAATCGGCGGCGTGGCGCAACCCACTAAGGTAGTGATGACGGCGGATGCGATGAATGTTTGTTTGTTCATGGTGGACTCCCGTGTATGGAAAGATCACTGTACCCATTCTCAAAATCGGCAGGCACAGGCGAGTAATACTGACGACAAAGTAAAGAACAATGTGCCCAAAAATTCTGAGATCAGAGTGGCTATTTTAAAAAGAACGGAAAAAACTGAACGGCGCCGACCTTTCCCAAGGTAACTCATAACAATACCCAAGCGCCGCTCCCCTGAAAGCGCGGGCCCTTTGCAATCACCTTACTAGATCCGCGCATACACAACGATGACAAATGTTTTCAGACCTCCCTAAAGCTATGATTGTCGTAGTTGAAAATAGCCGTCACTGCCACCGTACCTCGCAGCATAACACCGGCTTGATAGGATTGCCTTACAACGCGAATCCGCCGCTAATTTAGTAAGCGGTGGCAACACCGCTACCTGTCAAAAAAAACCGCCACCAATGTATCAGGCCAAACTTACCGCTTTGGTTTTTACCTAGATACCACCTACCGTCTGGCCCCCAAAATCGCATAGCAAACCGGCGTCAAAATCAAGCTGGCTGCCATCCCGATCAACAGGCCGGCTGACAGCGACAAAGTCATCGGAATCAGGAACTGCGCTTGCTGGCTGGTTTCCAGTAAGGTCGGCAAAAAACCGGCAAAGTTGGTTAGAAAGGCCAGCAAGATCGGCCGGAAACGGGCGATACAGGCGGCGCTGATCAGCTGTTCCACCGGGGTATCTTCGTCGCCGTGCTGACGAATATAATCCAGCAGCACCAGGCTGTCGTTTACCACCACGCCACTAGCCGCAATCATGCCCACTAACGATTCCATCGACAAGGGCAGTCCGGCCGCCCAATGCGCCAGCACCGCGCCGCTCCAGGCCACCGGTGCGGCCAACAGAAAGATCAGCGGTTTGCTGTAAGATTTAAACGGCACCGCGATCAAAGCATAGATCACCAACAGCGCGATCAAGGTATTTTTACCGAAGGCCGCCAGCATCGCTTCCTGTTCCTGTCGCTGCTGGCCGATTTGCACATTCAAGCCGGGAAACGCCTGCTCCAGACGCGGCAAAGCACTGTTCTCGAGCTCGGCGTAAATGCCGTTGACATCGGCCTTGGTCGGATCGACGCGGGCCTGCACCTTCAATACCCGATGCCGGTCTTCGCGATTCAGCCGGGAATAGCCTTGCACCAGCTTGATCTCGGCCAGATCGTTCAGCGGTACGCTGCTGCCGTTCGGCAGGCGCACCGGTTGCGCCTTCAACGCATCCAGCGATTGCCGTTGTTCCAGAGGATAGCGCACCATCACTTTCACTTCGCGGCGGCCGCGCAGGAAGCGGTGTACCTCCTCGCCGTAATAACCCTGGCGGACTTGCTCGGCCAGTTGTTCCAGGCGCAAGCCCAGGCGTTCGGCTTCCGGCTTTAACGCCAGCCGTACTTCCGGTTTGCCCGGTTCGGACGAGTCGATCACATCGTAAACCCCGGGAAACGCTGCCAATGCCATTTTGAGTTGCTCGGCGGCGGGTTGCAGCAGGCTTGGGTCGCCGGAGCCCAGCAGCAACTCGATGTCGTAAGGCACATCGCCTTCTTTATAAATAAAATCCACCTTGCCCCGGCCAATATCGCCGATCCGTTGTCGCCAGTCGCGGATGAAGTCTTCAACTTTCAAACGCCGGCGGCCTTCTGCCGAGAATTCCAACCAAATACCGGCGCCATGCTCCCAAATAATCGTTTCCACACCGACAATCACACTCTGGTCGTTGGCATGAGCGGCGTGCATATTTTGTCGGCTTGCCTGATCCACGCCGTCCAGTTCGTCGCGTAAAGCAAACAGAGCTTTTTCCACTTGGGTTGCCAGTGCTTGAGCCTCGCTGTAAGGCGCACTCTGCGGCAATTGCATCGATACCCAAAAACTATCCTTGGTGACGTCCGGATTAATCGACTGCCGCACCCGGTCGCTCAGCACCAAGGCCGTGCAAATTGCCAGCAAGGCGATGAACAAGGCCACGGTCAAATAACGCCAGGCCAGTGCGGCTTCCAACAGCGGCTGGTAAACACGCACGACGAAACGATCCAAGCTCTGATTCATTCGCTCGCGCAAGCGTTGTAAACGGCCGGGTTTGGCCTGGGTATCGATGTCGCCGACCAGATGCGATGGCAAAATCAGCAGGGCTTCGATTAGCGAGAACACCAGCGTCAAGATCATCACCAGGCAAATCGGCCGCATCAGTTGTCCTGCCCAACCCGGTAAAAATAGGCCGGGCAAAAACGCTACCAGTACGATTAATACCGACAGACTCACCGGTAGCGCCACCTCCTGCACCCCGTTAATCGTCGCTTGCAGCGGTGACTCACGGCCTTCTATCTGCCGGCTATGCACACTCTCGCCGATGATGATGGCGTCGTCCACCAAGATGCCCATCGCCAGCAAAAAACCGAATAAGGACAGCATGTTCAGAGAAATATCCAGGGCCGGCATCAGCCAAAACGCACCCAGCACCGAGGTAAAAATGCCGACGCCGGCCCACAGCGCCACCCGCAACCTTAAGAACAAGGTCAGCACCAGGCAGACCAGCACGAAACCGCTCAAGCCGTCTTCCAGCAAGGTGCCGATGCGCTCGTCGTAAGCTTGTGAATCGTCCCACCAGGTAATCAGACGCAAGCCGTCCGGCAATTGCCCGCGCATCTCTTCGACATACGCTTTGACGCGCCGGGCTACTGCGACGCTGTCCTGTTCGGCGTGAATCTCCCAACCCTGCGCAGTTTCGCCATTGTGATGCCAGGCCCATAAGCGTTCTTCCAGGCCGTCCTTGATGGTGGCGATTTGCTCAAGCCGCACTCGGTTGCCGTCCGGCAAAGTCTTGACGATCAAGGCCCCGACCGCGTCGGCGTCGCGGGCGCGGCCACTGACGCGCAATTGCAGCTCGCCGTCGGGATTCTTGATCAGGCCACCCGGCAGATCCACCGAGGCCTTACGCAAGGCTTGTGCCACGTCGTCCAGTGTCAGCTGATATTTGCGTAATTGATGCGGCAACACTTCGATGTCGATTTCATAGGCCAGCTCACCGTAGTTACGCGCGCGGCTGACGCCCGGAATCGCTGCCAGTTGTTCCTGAATCCGGTCGCCGTAACGTTGCAAGGTGGCGGCATCGGTAGCCCCGTGCAAGGCCAGCCAGATCACGCCGTCGTCGTCGTCCCGGCCTGCCGGCAACACCTGGATTTTTTCCAGCTGTTTCGGCAGGCGCGGAATGGCTTCCACCCGGCTTTGCAGGGTTGCCATCATCTGGTTTCGGTCGTGGTCCGGCAGAATTTCAACTTCGATCTTGCAGTTATCGCCCCTAATCTCGGCGTGCAGATGTTTAACGCCCGGCACATCGTGGATGGCTTCCTCAATGGGCACGCATACCGATTCCTCGACTTCCGAGGGACCAGCGCCAGGGAATACGGCTTCGATCACGATGATATTAGGGCTGAAGCGCGGAAATACTTCTTTATCGACGCCAAGCACACCCAGCACGCCGCCGGTCAGAATCAGCAGCATCAACAGATTGGCGGCGACCGGATTGCCGGCGAACCAAGCCAATAAACCCAATCGCTGGTTGGTGGGCATCATGGGGCAGCGTCAGGCTGCGCTTCGACTGCGGTGACTTTCATGCCGGCCACCGCCACCGGCAGTTCCGACACCACCACCCGCTCGCCGGGATTTAATCCGGCCTTGACGACGACACGCTCGGCGTCGTGGCGCAGCACTTGCAGCTGGCGGATTTCCAAGCGTTGCTCGGCGTCGACCAATTTGGCTTGTTGCAAACCGTTCAAAGCCGTGCGCGGCAAGCTAAACAAGCCGTCGCGGCGCACGCCTTCGATTTCGGCTTGCACGAATAATCCGCTCAGCAAGGGTGGCCTATCCGCGCTTTCCCGGAACGGCTCGGCGACTTGCGCGACCAGATAAAGCTGGCCGCTGTTGTCGTCCAGCGCCGCTTCGCTGCGCACGATGCGGCCTTGCCAGCTATGCGGCTGGCCGGCCAGTTCCGCGCGCAAGGTCACGGCCGGCCAGCGGCCGGCCTTGCCATTTTGCCCCAAAGGCAGTTCCAAAAAGGCCAGTTGCTCGGTGCTTATGGGTAGACGTACCTCGGCGACATCGCTGGCATAAATCCGTGCTATCACTGCGCCTGATGGCAGATATTGACCCAAGCCTGCTTGCTTGCTGAGCACCCGCCCGGCAAACGGTGCCCTCAATTCGCAGCGGCTGCGATTGAGTTTGGCCTTGGCCAGATCGGCTTCGGCGGCCTTGAGCTTGGCTTGCGCCTCGGCGAGTTGCGGCTTGCGTAGCGCCAACGCAGTAGGTTCGCCTTCGCCCAATGCTTGCCATTCGCTCTGTGCCTGCTCTACTTGCGCCTGTTCGTTGATCAAGACCCGTTGGGCCTCGGCCAGCTGGGCTTCGGCGGCGACGATGGCGTAATCGTAATCGCGCGGGTCTATGGTCAGCAGCAATTCGTTGGCGGCAAAGAAACCGCCGGCAGCCATCGCCGAATGTACCTGCGCTACTTTACCGCCCACTTCGGTGACCAAGTCAATAGTCTCGCGCGGCGCGACCACGCCTTGGGACATGACGTTCAGCTGCAAGCTTTGCGGCTCGACGCGAACCACATTGACCTTGGGAATCGTTGGTTCGGTGTTTTGCTGAACGGTATGCGGCTTGCCGGCGATAATCGCCCAGGCCGCGCCGGCCGCCGCCAGCAATACCAGAATCGGTAACAGGATTTTTAAATTGAGTGCATGCGGATTCAAACGCCACCGCCTAATGCCAGATAAAGGTTGATACGATTGTTCAATAATTGCCGCTGCACGGCCAAATGCGCGCTTTGCGCATTGAGGGTGCTGCGGTAGCTGTCGAGTAAAGTCAGGATTTCGATCAAACCCTGCCGGTAGGAATACACCGCCAGCTTGCGGCTGGCCTCGGTTTGCTCGACGGCTTCGCGCAAAGCCTGTTCCTGGGTGCGCAGCCAGGCTTCGGCGGCCAGCGCTTGCTCGACTTCGCGAAAGGCGTTTAAGGCCACACTTTGGTATTGGTTAAACGCTTCCTGGACTTTAGCTTCATTAAAGCGAATTTCGCCTTGCAGCCGGCCGCCGGTAAATAGCGGCTGGGCCAGGCCGGCGGCTAAATTCCACGCTGCCGCGCGCGGGTCGATGATCTCGGTCAAGGCCGCGCTGCCGGCGCCGCCGGCACCGGTCAGCGTCACGCGCGGCAACAGGGCTTTTTCGGCGCTTTCCAAGCGCGAGTCGGCGGCCCGCAAGCGTTTGAATGCGGCGATGACGTCCGGGCGGCGTTCCAGCAGCTCGGCTGGCAAACCGGCGCTCAAGGTTTCCGGCGGCTGCGGTAATTGGAATGTCGCGTCGAATTCTTGTTTAGCTGCATCATTACCCGGATACCGGCCCAGTAGGGTTTGCAGGCGCTTACCGATTAATTGCGCATCATTTCTAGCCTGGGCCAGTTGCGCTTGGGCATTTGCCAGATCGGTCAGCACCAAGCGCAAATCCAGGCCGCGGGTCAAACCCCGGTTGAAACGGCCGCGCACCAGATCGACAATGGTGCCGCGGTCCTTGACCGACTGTGCCGCCACCGTCGCTTGCCATTGCGCTTCAGTGAATTCGAAATAGGCTTGGGCAATCCGTGCGGCCAGCGATAATTGCGCGGCGCGATAGTCATCGCCAGTCGCCTCGGCTTCGGTTTCCGCCGCTTGTTGTCCGGCCTTAATCCGACCCCAGACATCCAGTTCCCAGCTCAGATTGAACAGCGCCGTAAACGCGCCGGATTCGCTGCTTTCGCCACCTATATTAGTCTTTGCGCGTTGATAGCCGGGTGTTAACGACAATTGCGGCCAGCGGCCGGAACCGGCGATAACGGCTTGTTCGCGTGCCGCATCGACGCGGGCCGCGGCACTTTTTAAATCAAAATTATCGGCCAGACCGCTGCTTACCAAGCCCGTCAGATGCTCATCATTAAAGGCGGCCAACCAGCTCGTTGCGGCCGCTTCGGCAAAATGGCCGTTGCTGCTCCAGTGTGGTGGTGCCTGAAAAGCCAAAGCATGTGGGTCCCGAGGCGCGGGCGCTTCGCAGCCAACAGTCCATAGCGCCGATAGAGCTGACAAAATCCATAACATCGGGCGGCAAGGTTTGGCGGGCATTAGGGCGGGAATGGCAGAAAAAATCCGATGAATAGAGGCGCGGTTATTGAGTAAGACGTTCAAACAGACCAAATCCCCACCGCAAGTGAAAAAATAATAGAGGCAATCCACTCGCCGCGATAGCTTGGGACCGACTAATTGTTCAGCAAGCCGGCTGGGCTTTGTTTTTACTGCGTTACAATCCATACTTTGCGCATCGCGCACGTTTCCCGTCAAATCTTTTAACTACCCAGCCACACGATGAATATTTCGTTTGAAATCGTCCCGCGCAGCCTAGAGGCTTTCGACCAGCAATACGCCTTTTTGCAAACTCTGGACAAAGGCATCAACATCATTAATGTCCCGGACATCCAACGCTTCGATACCCGCAGCTGGGAATTGGCAACCCGCGTTGATCGGAGCAAATACCGCTTTATTCCGCATTTTCGGGCGATAGACTTCAAAATCGACAGCGGCGAACTCTACCGCATTATCGAAGAGTATGCGCTGGATAGCGTGTTGTTGGTGTCCGGCGATCCGCCGGAAGGTTTGAAGCGGTCGTTTTACAATACCGATGTGGTGGATTTGATTCGGGCCGTGCGCCAGCGTTTCCCAAACTTACATATTTATGCCGGCTTCGACCCGCATCGCAGCGGCGTTCAGGATGAATGCGATTACATCCAGCGCAAGGTCGATGCCGGCGCCGGCGGCTTTTTCTCCCAGCCGTTCTACGACAGCCGCATGATCGACATCTACGCCGAGCATATGCAAGACCTGGAAACCTATATCGGCATCAGCCCGATCACCAGCAAGGCCTCGATGAACTACTGGGAAGTGAAAAATAAGGTGAAGTTTCCGAAGCGTTTTCGGCCGGATTACGACTGGAATGTGGAATTTGCCAATGGCGTGATTGCCTCGGCGGCAGCGAATGGTTTGAATGTCTATTTCATGCCGATCCGGATTGATTTGGCGCGGTATTTTGGGGCGATTAAATTGAGCGGGTAATGTTGACACCAGCAATAGTTCCCTCTCCTACTGGGAGAGGGTGAGGGGATAAATTAGAAAAAACTTTATTCTGATCCCCTCATCCCAACCTTCTCCCGGTGGGAGAAGGGGCTGACGCTGGCGTGAGGTATCGCGTGGGAACGCCGCCATGGACGCTCTGTGTCGTCCGGTAGATACTTTGATTTACTATCCCTAAACCCGGTTGAATGCCGCTTCCAGCATCGGCAGCCGGCATCAATCTAAGCCAAGAGTTAACCTGTATTAGCTCAGACCTGATCTGACAGTTACCGTTTTTGCGGGGTGTCTGTCAGATTAGATTTGGTTCAGATTTTTTTGAGCCCAAATCTGTTTTCCATCCAGCAAGGTATCCATCGGCGTTCTGCCGTTGCACATTCTGCCCTGATGAGTTCGGTCATTGTTGTAATAAACCAGCCATTCGTCCAGATCTTTTTGGAGTTCATCCAGGTCGCTATAGAGCTTTTTGCGGAACGTGACCTGATAGAACTCCTGCAAGATGGTCTTGTGGAAGCGTTCGCAAATCCCATTGGTTTGCGGCGACATGGCCTTGGTTTTGGTATGGTCGATGTCGTTGATCGCCAGGTATAGCTGATAATCATGCTGTTCGACCTTGCCACAATATTCTGTGCCGCGATCCGTCAGAATGCGTAGAACGGGTAATGCGTTGGCTTCGTAGAACGGCAATACTTTGTCATTCAGGATATCCGCGGCAGTAATCGGCGTTTTGGTGGTGTACAGTTTGCAGTGTGCGACTTTGCTATAAGTGTCCACGTAAGTCTGCTGGTATATCCGCCCAACCCCTTTGAGGTTGCCGACGTAAAAAGTATCCTGCGAACCCAGGTAACCGGGATGGGCTGTTTCGATTTCGCCGCAGGCTTGATCATCCTGCTGCTTTTTCTCCAACGCCGCAATCTGCGCATCGCTCAGCATTAACCCTTCGGCGGCTACCTTGGCTTCCAGTGCTTTAAGCCTCTTTTTAAAGTTCTCCAGGTCATGCCGTAACCAGATGGAGCGAACGCCGCTGCCGGATACGAATACCCCTTGTTTACGCAGTTCATTACTGGTTCGATGCTGTCCATGCGCTGGCCACTCAACCGCATAGGCTTTCACTGCCAGCTCAATGCTTTCATCGACGCGATTCTTCAGATTCGGAGACCGGCGGTTTTTGTCGATTAAGGCATCAATGCCACCTTCGGCTACCAGCTCTTGATAACGATAAAACGTATCGCGCGAGACACCCATCACCTTGCAGGCTCTGGAGACGTTATTCAGTTCTTGGGCTAAATTTAACAGCCCCGCTTTGTGTTTAATGATCGGATTGTTTGTATGGATCATGAGAGTTACCTTTTGTGTTTTGTGTAAGGATTCGACACCCCTATCAAAACCGGTAACTCTCATCTTTTCAAGTCGATGTGTCAGATCAAGTCGTGACTAATACAGTTAACCTAAAAAAACAACTCGCGCATTTTTTGCCCCGGCGATTCGGCACGCATAAACGCTTCGCCAACCAGGAAGGTATAAATACCGTTATCCTGCATCAATTTCACGTCGGTCTGGGGTGTGGATGCCGCTTTCGGTGACGATCAACTTGTCGGCCGGGATGGTATTTTTCAAATCCAGCGTGGTTTGCAAGGACACTTCGAAGGTGCGCAGATTGCGGTTGTTGATGCCTATCATATTGGTGTTGAGCTTTAGCGCTCGTTCCAGTTCCTCCGCATCATGTACTTCGGTCAACACGTCCATGCCCAAGCTAGTGGCGGTGTCGGCCAGTTCTTTCAACATCGCGTCGTCCAGTGCTGCGACGATCAACAAGATACAATCGGCGCCCAAAGCTCGCGATTCGTGAATTTGATACGGATCGATCATGAAGTCCTTGCGAATCGCCGGCAGCGGGCAGTTTTGCCGCACCATTTGCAGATTGGCTTCCGAACCCTGGAAAAACTCCTTGTCGGTCAGCACCGACAAACAAGTCGCGCCGCTGAACGCATAATCCACGGCAATTTCCACCGGCTTGAAGTTCTCGCGGATCACGCCCTGGCTGGGCGAGGCCTTCTTGATTTCGGCGATAATCGCCGGCTTTTTCTGATCGGCCTTGCTGCGTAGCGCCGAATAAAAGCCGCGCGGGCCTTGCACGGTGCCGGCTAATTCTTCCAGCATCGACAATGGCGTATTGCTTTTGCGGCGGGCTACTTCTTCGGCTTTTTTGGTTAGGATGGTTTTTAGGATGTCTGGTGTATCGGTCATTGTTCTTGTTGGGTTTGTGTCGCTAAGGCGACGGTTATTTTAACATCGGGTCTCGGCCCGATAGCCGAGGTACTTTCTTTTGCTTGGCCAAAAGAAAGTACCCAAAGAAAAAGCCACCCAGATGCCGCTTATATCCTGCGCTCCGAAGGGTTTGAACGGGGTTTTCGGAAGGGCTATCCCTAGCCCTCCGAAAACGAGCGGCATCCCTGCCGCTCCCCTTCGGGCTGATCCGTTCAAACCCTCCAGTGCTCGGCGCGGCATAAGGGATAAAACCGTCCCGGAATTACAAACAATAAAATCGGTATTGGTAGATACTGTTACCCAGTATTTTTTAGGTTTTACTTCGAAACAATAAAAATTTACATGCTAAAAGCAATAGATAATCTTTGGGTAGTTAAGCTTACAAGATGTTCTGATTGGGACTTGTTTCTTTTTGGAGGTAACGCATACATGGATGGCGAACGATAGTCGGTAAACTCGAATGTGTATGCGTACACTAGAAGTGGCATATTTCTTTCGCTGGCTTGTTTAATGATAGGCTCGACATATTCCATCATATTGCGTGAAGAAAAACTTGTAGCACAAATAATCCAATTTAAATGCATTCCTTTTGTTTCTCCTGCAACACTAAACTTAGCGTTATCAGTTCTTTTTATTAGGCCTTCAGCTAATATAGCAATATGTATAAAGTCTCGCGCAGTCATATCGGCAAAATAACTTGAAATAAGCTCCCTGCCAGATGAGTTGGAAACAAGCCTATCCCCAATCGGAGCAGGAAGCCTGTTTAAATTTATCATTTCATAAATGAATGAAAAGTCATTTTCATTAAGACTTGAATCATGCCGAAGTTTGAGTATTGAGTCTAAGTCTTGTTGTTTTTTCTTAATTAATATTGATAATCTTTCATCGCCTAACGGATTATGATTTAGTATTGCACGGCGCGGGTTCGATGAATACTTATAAATTAAATCTAATAGATCGACTACAGTTCCATGAAAACCAGAAATAGCATGTATCAATGACTCTGGAATTGTGCACGTATATCCATAAGGTTTGTTCTTGGCAACCTTGTGAAATACAATTCCAGTTGAATGGGACACCACTGACAATAATACGCAGTAATTTATTTCCTTAAAAGAAATTGATACAGAATCACCAAATCTATTTATTCCATTAAGTTTTTGATTAGACTGATGCCTCCAATAGTGAATCCATTTTCTTGCTTGTTTAAGGTTATGTTCATCTTGCTTCTCGAGAGATTTGTTGCCAGATGTTAAATAAAATAGTACCAAAACCCCATTTCCAAACCAAGCTAAATCACAAGGTTCTTTTTCTTTATGCTTTTTTTCACCTTTCTTGTAATTTTGAGGTATATAAATATTTTGGGCCCCAAAAGACTTTTGCATTAGCTCTTCTAAAACACTTTCTTGATGACTCTCTAACTTTAAACTCATATCTCGTATCTGGCGTAATTGAGTTGCTTCGCGACAAAGAGTCCGTGGGCTGGGTTGAGCGAAGTAAAACCTCGCTTAAATATATTCTTGCTGGGTTTCATTTTCATTCAACCCAGCCTACGAAAACCTCAAAATATTAGACGCTTTCGAATTTCCCTGCGGGGTTTTCACCCCTATGCCGCGCCGAGCACCGGAGGGTTTGGACGGGTCAGCCCGCAGGGGAGCGGCAGGGATGCCGCTCGTTTTCGGAGGGCTAGGGATAGCCCTTCCGAAAACCCCGTTCAAACCCTTCGGCGCGCAGGAAATAAGCGGCATCGGGGTGGCTTTTTCTTTGGATACTTTCTTTTGGCCAAACAAAAGAAAGTATCTCGGCTGTCGGGCCGAGACCCGACATATAAAAAACCGTCGCGATAGCGACACAAAATTAGACCGCCTGAGAATACCCTATCAACGCCTCAAACTTACCCAATGCATTCCCTCAGAGGAATCTCATGCCGCTATTGTCTGCACCGTCAACTTAACCCCAAGCGCCTTACAAACTTTGGCAATGGTCTCGAAGCGCGGCTGGGCGTCGGCACGTAAGGCTTTATACAAGGCTTCGCGGCTGATGCCAGCGGCATTGGCAATTTCGGTCATGCCTCGCGCTCTGGCAATGCTGCCGAGTGCATGCGCCAAGGCAGCAGGATCATCTTCTTCCAGAACCACGGTCAGGTATTCGGCAATGGCTTGATCGCTATCCAGATGTTCGGTAATGTCAAACACGGGTAAATCGGCGATTTTGATTTTTTCATTCATGATTCAGTCCTCCAACAACGCGGCTAGGCGCTGAGCTTTAGCAATATCGGCGGTCTGACTGGATTTATCGCCGCCACCCAGCATCACAATCAACACCTCGCCCCGCTGCACGTAGTACATCCGCCAGCCCGGACCAAAATGTTCACGCATTTCAAAAACACCCTCGCCTACGGCTTTCACGTCACCGAGTTTGCCTTGTTGGGCTTTTTCCAGTCGGCGCGCCAAACGGCGACGGGTCAACCCATCTTTCAAGCCAAACAGCCATTCGCTGAATACGGGGAGTTGTTTGATTGTGTACATGCAGAAACTGTAATCGAACGATTACATTGCGTCAATAGCTTACCCAGCTTTGGAATACTCGATCAACGCCTCAAATTTCCCCAACGCACTCCCATCCGCCAACACCTGATGCGCTCGGCGAATGCCGGCATCCAGCGAATCGGCCAAATCGGCGGCGTAAATCGCCGCGCCGGCGTTTAATGCCACAATGTCGCGGGCCGGGCCGGCTTGGTTATTTAATACCGCGCGCATAATTGCCAGGCTATCGGCTGCGCAAGTAATCGACAAGGTTGCCAGGCTGGCGCGCGGCATGCCGAATTGTTCCGGGGTGACGGTGTAGCTGTGCACGATGCCGTCGATCAGTTCGGCGACGTCGGTCGGTGCGGCGATGCTGATTTCATCCAGGCCGTCGCGCGCATGCACCACCAGCACATGCTTGCTGCCCAGTTTTTTCAAGACTTCCGCGACCGGAACCAACCATTGTTTATCGAACACGCCGATCAATTGATGCGGCGCGTTGGCCGGATTGGAGAGCGGGCCGATCAGGTTGAACAGGGTGCGCACCCCCATTTCCTTGCGCGGACCAACCGTGTGGCGCACCGCGCTGTGATGTTTGGCGGCAAACAAAAAGCCGACGCCGATGTCGTTGACGCATTGCGCCACTTGTTCGGCGGGCATATCCAGATTGATGCCTGCTGCTTCCAATACATCGGCGCTGCCGCAGCTACTGGATACCGAGCGATTGCCGTGTTTGGCCACCTTGCCGCCCGCCGCCGCGACCACGAAGGCCGCCGTTGTCGAAATATTGAAAGTGTTGGCACCGTCGCCGCCCGTGCCGCAGGTGTCGATGACATGCTCTCCATGCACCGGAACCGGCCGCACCAACTCGCGCAATACGCTGACCGCCGCGGCGATTTCCTCGATGGTCTCGCCCTTGCAACGCAACGCGATCAAAAAGCCGGCGATTTGCGCGTCGGTCAGCTCGCCTTGCATCATGGTACGCATCACATCGCGCATTTCCTCGGTGCTGAGGTCTTGTTTATCCAGAAGTTTTTGCAGCGTGGCTTGGATTTGCATGGAGTGAATAGCCGGTGTTTTGGTCAAGGCAGGGATGATAACAAACGACGGCTCATATCGAAAACCTTGCGGGCCGTGAATCCCTCGCGAGCGAGGTCGCTTGCTTACACCATCTCGAGAACGGGTAGATAAAAAGGCGATTTTATTCCAAGCCAGCTTATAAATTTCAAGTTTTATTGACTTAGCACATTGATTAAGCCGTTATGTTTTTATGGTAATTGACGGTGGTTAACTTAGCTGTTAAATGACGGTCAAGACTAGCATTTTAAATAAGCGGCTTGTCGCAAAGAGCTAGTCTTGATCAGCATGGCAACGGTTTTTGGCCGTTTGGCCGTACGCTGAAAATTTGTGCTCGTTAATCAATGGAGACATTACCATGAAACACCTTGCCAAGCCGATTCGGCGACCTTACTTTAAGACTAATCTGTTCAGCATTCTGGTGCTATCGCTTTGCCTTGCCCAATCTGCTGAGGCGGCGACGGTTTCTGCGAGCGCGGTCATCGACTGGAGTACCTTTAAAATTACCGCCATTGATATTGGCAATGGCCTGCCAACTGTGACCTGGAGCAATCAGAACGACACTAGCCAAGTGAATACTGGTTACTACTACAACACCTATGATAGCGCGGCAAATTGGAGCTCAGGGACTTCGACTACAGAGACACTGTCCACATCGACCTATAGCAGATCTGCTTCCAGCGCTACATCGATTAATCAAATCAATGCCAATGCCACTCTGAACGGTTCTTTTCCGTATCAAAGTTTATCGGCCAGCAGCGGTAGCCAGCGATCCGGCAGTTTTACCGTGCAAGGCAGCGGACTGTTAATTTTCGAAGCGAACTACAGTTTGATGGGGGACCTGGGGGCCTCAAGTAATGCGTCGGCAAGCTCCAACGCAAGCTTCAATTTGAGTTACTACAATGGCGGAAACTCCGGGTCAGTCAACCAAAATGTCAATCAGTACCTATCAACCGGCTCCGCGCCCGTGACGGAAAACGATATATTGTCTGTTGCTTTGGTCTTTAAAGACGGTTGGAGCGGAAGTTTTTCCGCGAATACCAGTGCATCGGTTTACGGGTACGACTACGGAACCGGAGGCGGCGGCAGCGTACCGCTACCGGGGGCTTTCTGGCTATTTGGCAGTGTATTGGCCGGAGCCGCCTCGTTGCGGTCGGCTAATACAATGCGCAGAATGCGGCCATTCGCAGAAGTCGCACGCTAAACAAGATGTTGAAGGGGTGGCGCCGGCTACCCCTTTTTTGCGTCCGGCTATGGAGTGGGGAGTTCTTTAAAACTTTTGATGCCGGTTTAGCCAGTCACACACGCCCAGTCCTGCACTGCGGCCGGTAGCGAAGCAAGCCGAAAGCAAATATCCCCCGGTCGGCGCTTCCCAATCCAGCATCTCACCGGCGACAAAAACGCCGGGTAGCGCGGTAAGCATCAGATTTTGATCAAGACTGTTAAAACTCACGCCGCCGGCGCTGCTGATCGCTTCGGCGATGGGCCGGGCGGTCTGGACGGTGATGGGCAAGGCTTTGATCGTCTTCGCTAGAATGGCGGCATCGGCAAATTGCACTTGACTGAGTACCTCACGCAGCAAGGCCGCCTTGACGCCGGAAATACCCAGCCGACTCTGTAAATGGCTGGATAAGGACCGGGAACCCCTGGGGCGGCTGATTTCGGCCAACACCCGTTCCGCATCGCGTCCGGGCAGCAGGTCAACCGTGAAGGTGGCGCTGCCGTGAACATGCAGATATTCGCGCAGCCGCTGCGAAAATGCGTAAATCAGGCTGCCTTCCACGCCGTGCGTGCTAATCACCATTTCGCCTTGCCGTCGTTCGGTGTGGCCCTGGATGTCGGTAAAGGTTAGCGTGATCGATTTGAGCGGCGCGCCGGCAAACTTCTCGCGCAGATGCGCACTCCACGCCACCTCAAACCCACAATTCGCGCTTTGCAAGGGTGCAATTTCCACTCCGCGCGCCTGTAACCAAGTCACCCACGCGCCATCCGACCCTAGTTGCGGCCAGCTGGCACCGCCCAAGGCCAACACGGTTGCTTGCGGCTTGACCGAAATTTCGCCATCCGGATTGCTCAGGCGCAGCGAGCCATCGTCATTCCAGCCCAGCCAGCGGTGGCGCATATGAAAGTGCACACCGTTTGAACGCAAGCGATGCAACCAGGCGCGCAGCAAGGGCGCGGCCTTCATCTCCGTTGGAAACACGCGGCCGGACGTGCCGACAAAGGTGGCTATGCCCAAGCCTTGCACCCAGGCTCTCAGGGCCTCCGGAGAGAAGGCGTTTAGCATCGGTTCCAGTTCGGCGCGCTGCGTGCCGTAGCGAGTCAAAAACGGCTCGAACGGTTCCGAATGGGTAATGTTTAATCCACCCTTACCGGCCATCAAAAACTTACGCCCGGCCGACGGCATCGCGTCATAAACAGCGACGCTTAAGCCGGCCTGGCTGAGCACTTCGGCGGCCATCAAGCCGGCGGGGCCGGCGCCGATGATAATTGCTGAATAGCTAATGGCGGCCACCTTGGAATCAACGGTAATGATATTTGCACGCGACGATTAGGCACTCACCATTTTGCACCCGGTAAACCAAACGATGTTCCTGGTCGATTCTCCTAGACCAAAATCCTTGCAGCTGATGCTTCAAAGGCTCAGGTTTACCCAATCCACTATGAGGATTGCGGGCTATGTCGTTAATCAGCGAAACGATACGCTGGTAGATTTTTCTGTCGGTTTGCGCCCATTCATTGAAGTCTTGAAATGCACTTTGCTCGAAAGCGATTTTCATAGCTCGGATAGGTCAACGCGAACGATATTTTGCTTTTGCTCGATATTGTTAATGGCTGTTAGCAAGCGTTCGCTGTTAACCGGATTTTTCAGCAAATATGTGGTTTCGTCTTCTTCGGCCTCCAAGCTATCGCAAATGGCGATTTCCACTACTTTATCGTGGAACAAGGCTTTAACAGATTGCAGAAAATCGTCGTTAAGCTCGCTGGCTTTGAGTTTGTAAGTCGTGTACATGTTAATGCGCTCCGGAAATTTTGAGTTGGCGGTAACAAAGTCAGCATTAGTAACAGGAATTGCCGTTACTCCCTAATTCAAGAAGAGACTGGTTTTTAAAACTTGGGAAATCAGCATATGACATGTACAAGGTTTTTTCCCTAGTTTTCAACCAAAGGCCATGACTGGAAATTTGGGTTACTTCAACGCTGAAAGCTGTATCGCTATCCGGAGTATCCGAGTTGGGTGTCGTAGAATTTCTTCGGAGCTTTGAAATTTCCTGCCAAATAATAGTCATTGCGGCTAAACCCAAAATGAATTGAAACCAAAAAGCAAACCAGAACCATCCGGGACGCTTGTCAATATGAATAATCGCGCTACTGCGACCAAAGCCGATTTCGCCGGTAAACAATGCTTCCAGACAACGGTATACGAAATATAAGTCCCAAGCGAAAATCAAGAACCAAAAGCTCAAGCCAAGCAATGTTGAAATGCAAGGCCTAGCTCCTGTCATTTCAATTTTACCGCTCCAAAAAATTCCGCAACATGTCATGCCCATGCTCGGTCAGGATCGACTCGGGATGGAATTGCACGCCTTCGATGTCCAGCGTTTTATGTCTTACGCCCATGATTTCGTCGATGTTGCCAGTCTCGTCCTGGGTCCAGGCCGTCACTTCCAGGCAATCGGGCATAGTCGATTGCTCGATCACCAGCGAATGGTAGCGAGTGGCGGTGAACGGGTTGCTCAGGCCTTTGAACACGCCCAAATCTTTGTGATACACCGGCGATACTTTGCCGTGCATGATTTGCTTGGCGTGGATGATGTTGCCGCCGAAGGCGTAGCCTATGCTTTGGTGGCCCAGGCAAACGCCCAAAATCGGGTATTTGCCGGCGTAGCGGTGGATGGTTTCCACGGAAATGCCGGCTTCCTTGGGTGTGCACGGGCCGGGGGAAATGACGATTTTGTCCGGGCGCAGGCCCTCAATGTCTTCCACCGTCACTTCGTCGTTGCGTACCACCACCACGTCGGCGCCCAGTTCGCCGAAATATTGCACCAGGTTGTAGGTGAACGAATCGTAGTTGTCGACCATCACCAATCTGACGCCGCTCATGTTTGTGCTCCTTTAGATTGAGCCGCGCTGCTCAGGAGGCCGGCTTCGGCCATGCTGACGGCGCGGAACACCGCGCGGCCTTTGTTCATTGTTTCATCCCACTCGTTGCGCGGCACGGAATCGTAAACGATGCCGGCGCCGGCTTGAATGTGTAAGGTTTGGTCTTTGATGACGGCGGTGCGGATCGCGATCGCGGTATCCAGGTTGCCGGACCAGGAGATATAACCGACTGCGCCGGAATAAATGCCGCGCTTGACCGGCTCCAGTTCGTCGATGATTTCCATCGCCCGAATTTTCGGTGCGCCGCTGACGGTGCCGGCCGGAAAGGTGGCTGCCAATACGTCGAAGGCATTCTTGCCCTCTTGCAATTCGCCGGTGACGTTGGAAACGATGTGCATCACGTGCGAATAGCGCTCGACGATCATCTTGTCGGTGAGTTTGACGCTGCCGATTTTGGCGACGCGGCCGGTATCGTTGCGGCCCAGGTCGATCAGCATCAAATGCTCGGCAATTTCTTTCGGATCGGCCAGCAGTTCCTTTTCTAGTTCCAGATCCTGCTCGTGGGTTTCACCGCGACGGCGGGTGCCGGCAATCGGCCTGACAGTAACTTCGTTGTCTTCCAGCCGCACCAAAATTTCAGGCGACGAGCCCACTACATATAGATCGTCCAGGTTCATGAAAAACATATACGGCGACGGATTCAGGCACCGCAAAGCCCGATACAAATCCAGCGGCGCGGCTTCAAATGGAATCGACATGCGCTGCGATAATACCACCTGCATGCAATCGCCGTCGGTGATGTATTGTTTGGCTTTTAACACCGCGTCTTCGTAGCCTTGCTGGGTAAAGCCGGAGACAAAATCGTGTTCGTGCACGTGCTTAACGGCAGGATGCGCTTGCGGATTGGCTTGCAATTCACGCAGCTTCACCACCAGTTCGTCGAGTCTGGCCTTGGCGTTTTCGTAAGCTTGGGCTTGTGCCGGATCGGCATGGGTCAGCAACAGCATTTTGCCGGACAGGTTGTCGAATATCAGCAAATCTTGCGACACCATCAACAAAATGTCCGGCGCGCCGATAGGGTCCGGTTTGCCGCTGGGCTTTAAACGCGGCTCGATATAGCCGATGGTTTCATAACCGAAATAACCGACCAGGCCGCCGTTGAAGCGCGGTAATCCCGGTACGTCCGGTACCTTATAGTTTTGCCGAAATTCTTCTATCCATTCCAGCGGTTGAGCGTGCTCAAAAACTTGGGTGTCCTGGCCGTCTTTTTCTACCGTGATGCGGTGGCCGCTGATTTTGATACGGGTTTTGCAAGGTAAGCCGATGATCGAATACCGTCCCCACTGCTCGCCGCCGTGTACGGACTCAAACAAGTAGGAATAAGGGCCGTCGGCCAGCTTTAAGTAAGCGCTGAGCGGCGTGTCCAGATCGGCCAGCACTTCGCGGCAGATCGGGATGCGGTTGTAGCCTTGTTGGGCGTATGCGGTAAATTCGGCGGGTGTCATTATTATTCTCTTGAAGCAACCGGTTGTGCGACTCGCGATTGTAACGCACAACGCGCCCAGCAGCGACCCGCGCGGCTGAAAACTGAGCCTACTGCGAAATTGTAAACTGCTTGGACGTCCAAAATTAAACTGGCTGCACGTTGACAGCCTTATATTTTGCCCTCTATCTATCGGGCTGATAAAAATGGAGTTGTTACAGCGTGACATTGGGGCGCTGGAGCAGGAAAGGCATCAGCGCTTGGGACAAGACGAGGCAGCAGCTGATCAAGGGCCTTCGGCAGCTGATAGCCCTGTCGGCAAGGTTAAAACCTTGACGGTGAGTAGAGGGCTTGGGCCGTCTATGCGCATGTAGGGCCGTAGCAGTCGGCGGAACCTGTAAGCGGTTCCGCCTGATGGATTTGAGTTAGGTGGATTTAATGTGTAACTTAATATCTAGGTCTTTCCCTGAAGCTTTCTCGATTGCCTTTAACCACTCGCCCCACACTGCTGGATCAGCAGTATGCCCATCTTCTAACAAGGACATTCCACCAAGTAAACCACCTATATCACCTGAGTTTGTCAGCTCGTATTCGTTTTCGAGGAATTTATACATTGCAGCATAAGCTGCCTTTACAGTTATTTGATCATCTTCATTAATCATGAAATCTATTTCCAATTAGGTCTTATAGGAGAAGAAAGTCCAGTTTCAGGGTTATATTGTATTGGCGACTCATTTAAACCACCATTGATGATATTGCCATCCCTGGTTTGCGTCCAAACTTGTGTACCATCTTCAAGTGTTTTCGCAGACCACTGATTTCCGAACCTATCGGGCCCTAATGTTGTCGTTTTGTCATTAGCAACATTTTCCAATAATTGCCTATTGGTGGGTGTATCTGGCAAATGTCCTTCCCGATCACCAAAAATCTTTTTGGCAAAATTTTCCTTAATCGAATAATTCGGACATTGTTCTGCAGGTTGATTCTGTTTTGCCAACATTGCAGGTAAACGTAAGGCACGAAATACAGGCAATGCCATTTCTGGATATACACCTTGCAGGCCAGGCTCAGGGTCGCTGCTATCTAATCCAAATGGATCGATCCATCTTAGCGGGTTATTGTTGACATAGGTATAAGTATTAACGCCCCCCGCCAACCCAATCGGATCGGATTGCAGGTAGCGCCCGAGGTTAGGATCGTAGAAACGGGCGATATTGTAATGCAGGCCGGTTTCTTCATCGTAGTATTGACCGGGGAAACGCAGGTTCTGGGTGATGAAGGCCGTGGTCGGCGTGGCCTTGCCGAACGGATCGAAATCTGCTGCCCAACTGATGTTGCCCGTGCGGTCCGTGGTTTTTTGGGGCGTGCCCAACCGGTCGTTGTGGTAATAATGGATAGGCCAGGGTGTCTGGTTTGGATCCGAGTCCACGTCATAGTTGATCCGCGCCAGCGGCTCGCCTTCCAGGTAAACGTAGCTGTGCGAGAAGGATGTGCCTCCCCACTTGGTTTCATCCAGCAGATTGCCGCTCAATACGTCATAATCAATCGCGACGTTACCGCTGTTTGTCAGTTTCATGCTGCGATAGCCGAAGGCGTCGTACTTATTAGCCTGAACCGAGACTAGGCTTCCGCCCACCTCATCCTTGATGGCCGTCACCAAATGGTCGGTGGCCTGGTAAAAATGCCGGCTGCCTTTCTGGCTCGCGTCGCCGTTTGCGTCGTACTGATAGCTGGCCTGCTGCGCGCCCGTGAGCGCCAGCAGTTTCTGGCTGCCGAGGTCGTAGGTATACGAGGTCTGTGCGCCATTCCGCTCGCTGCTCAGACGGTTGCCTACATCGTCATAGCTAAAGGCATGGGTGTTCACGCCGGTGGCGCTGGACAGCCGGTCCAGCGGGTCGTAACCGAAATTTCGATGACGCCCCGAGGGACTTAATTCGTCGGCCACACTGTCGAGGTTACCGTTCAAGTCATAGCCATAGGTGGCGGCCATGACGCCCGGCACGGTGCGCCCGGTTTCCCGGTAGTCTAAGTCGTAGCGACGGCTGATCTGTTTGCCATTGCCGTAGGTGAGCGATTTGACCGGGCCGAACGGCAGATGGGTGATGTGAGTTGCTAGCGGTGTTGTTATGTCGTAGACCCAGCTAACGGTACCATCATCCCAGTCGTGCAGCGATACCGAGTCGACTTGGCCGGCCGCATCAAAGCCATAAAGAACTTCACGGTATCCCGAATGCGATATTTTTTCTACCTTGCCATCGGCGTCGTAGGCATAGTAAATAAAGTTATCGTAGGTATGCGGCAAACCCTTGGCGGTGATGGAAGTCAACCGTCCTGCCCGGTCGTACTTGAGAGTCCGGTTACCGTTGAAGCCCGAACGTAAGGCGCGCGACAGCTTGCCCAGGTTGCCGTTTTCGTCGTAATAAAACTGCGCGCCGCCATCGCCACTTTTAATCCGATTCAGCGCATCGTAGGTATATGTTACCGACACATTGGCCGCATCCGTTTTACCGATCCGGTTACCGGCGCTGTCGTAGCCGTATTGAGTAATCCCGGTATTGGGACTGTCCAGTTGCATCAGGTCGCCGAGGCCGTTGTAGCTGTAGACGGTGTCGTGGTTGTTGGCATCGGTGACTTGGGTGAGGCGGTCTTGGCCGTCGTAGCGATAGTCGGTCAAGCCGGCGAGAGCATCGGTGCTGCGGATCAGCCGGTTCAGGCTGTCGTATTGGTGCTGGGTGGCATGGCCGTTAGCGTCCGTGACCTGGGTCAGGTTGCCGTTGGCGTCGTATTCGTAGCGTGTGGTCTGGTTGTAGGCGCCGATGTCTTGGGCCAGGCGGTTCAAGGCGTCGTAGACGCGACTGCGGGTTTTAACCACTGCGCCGCTGCTATCGAGAATTTCCTCTTTGGTGCGGTTCCCCATCGCATCCAGCGTGTAATGAATCTTGCCACCCAGGGCGTCGGTGATGTCGGTCAGACGGTGAGCGGCGTCGTAGGTAAACGTATGGGTCACACCGGCTGCCGAGGTAGTTTGAGTCAGGTTGCCGGCTTTGTCGTAGGTGTAGACGGTGGTGTTGCCGTCGACGGTTTTTTGGGTCAGGCGGCCGCGGGCGTCGTAAGCAAAGCCAATCACCAAGCCGTTAGGATCGGTCAGGCTGAGCAGGTGGCCGTTAGCGTCGTAGGCGGTAAAGGTGGTGGTGTGGCCCAGGGCATTGGTGATTTTCCACAGGTCGCCGGGATGGTGAGTGGCCGTGGTATCCGAGTAATAGCTATAGGCGGTGATGTCGTTAACATCGGTACGGGGGCCGTCGGCGCTCAGCACTTGGCCGAGGTTGTTGTAGGTATAGCTCCACCTGCGGTTTTGCCCGGTCACAGTATCGGTGGAGGTTCTACTCAGCAGGTTGCCGCCCGCGTCGTAATTGAAGGCGGTGCGCCGGCCGGCCTCGTCGATTTGGGTGGGCAGGCGGTAGTTGGCGTGCCACTGGGTACTGCGTTTGCGTTCGATGCTGTTCGGCGCCGGCGTGTAAGCACTGAGGTTGGCCGGGCAACTCGAACTGGGCGCCAGGCCTTCCACCCGGACGGTTTCCAGGTTGCGGGTTAGATCGTAGGCATAACAGTTGAGGTTGCCGTTGAAGTCGGTGCGGCTGGCAAGGTTGCCGTTGGCGTCGTAACTTTGGGTGTGGGTTGCCGCAACACTACCGGCTCCGGCGGGCTGGCTAATAGCGGTTAGTTTCTGAACGTTTAAGATAGTCTGAAACGTGTAATGCCGGCTGGCATTGAAGCTATCGACGACATCGGTGCTATTGTCGTTGTTATAGCTCAGCGCTACTTGTTCAACGTCGCCGGCATGTTTGGATAAATTGGCGCGGCCTTGGCTGTCGTAAGCCCAAGTCGCATAACGGTCGCCGTTCTCGTCGGTGATGCCGGTCAGGGCATGCGGGAGGGAGGTGTTTTCGTAATGGTAAAGTTTGAAGCTGCCATCCTGATAGATCACTTTGCTGAGATTGCCGGCGCTATCGTATTGATATTGGCTACTCAGGCCGTCCGGGTAGGTGACGCTGCCGATTCGGTTGGCGCTGTCGTAAGCCAGTTGCAGGCTGTGGCCGAAGGGACCGGTGACCGTAGCCAAGCGTTGGCTGCCGTCATAGCTGTATGTGGTGGTGCGACCGTTGGCTTCGGTGCGGGACATGATGCGACCGGCGGTGTCGTAACGTTCCACCACGCCCAGTTGATCGGTCAAGCTGTAGCCGGTGCTATCTTGGGTCAGCCGCAATCGGCTGTCGGCATCGCCTTGCCAGAGTCCGTTGCTCAATGTGAACCATTCGGCACGGCCATCGGCTTGGTGGATAAAAATCTTGCCGGTTAGAATTTCCAGACTGGGGGCAAGTTGATGGCTCCAACCGTAGCCTATGCTATTAGTATTCCGTAATTGCTGAACACTGTTATAGTGACGTCTGAAAGATAAACCAATACTTTCATTAGAAAAGTCTACGTCTTTTTGATATTTATTTCCTGTTGCGGAATCACATGGATTTCCAACTTTACTAGCGCAACCACTATTTTCACCCGCACTCTTTTGGTAATTGACCCCGGCGCACGTCCCATTAGCGTAATTTGGTGCAGAACCATCAGGACATGAAAGATCTGCTCTACATGTAAATCCCCCTCCACATCCAGTACTTGAGCAGTTAATAATAAGTCCTTGTCCATAATAAGAACATTGAGCAGGGCTTAAATACATGTCTGGGTGACCCGGCCATGTGGCGTGCCAATCAGCTATACGCCCATTTCCAGAGGGCGGCATAGAAAGCTTACCGGGAGCGTAGCCATAATCGTACCAGCTCACAATGGTAGCGGGGTAAGTTGCTAATCCAGTTGTTGGCAATATTATTGCCATAATCAAAGCTGCAACCATCAAAATATGATGGTTTGTGTTATGACTCCACCAAGTGACATAAGTTACGGGCAATACTTTGTTTTGTTTGTGGCTCATAATTTATCCAATGATTTTGTGTCAAGCGATCAGCAATAGTGCGTGTTGCCAATAATGTTCGGCGGGCTGTCAGATTAAATCCTGGTATCTGTCCTGTTCTCTGAGCCATTTTAGAAAGCACAACATCCAATCCCTAATATTTACTGTCCACTCAGCTTGGCCGCAAAAACTAGTTTCAAGAGCTAGGTTAGCCACTAACGGGTATTTTTGTGACTGAATCTACACCAGGTCTATTATTATCAGAGCTTCAGCCAGCCCAACAAACAGAGAAAAAATCATGGGTAACAGCTCTGAAAACTAACCAAAAAACATATTAGCCAATTAACTAACGGCTAAAACGGGTCAAGCAACGGGGAATCAATGCGGAAGCTGAAAGGCAAAAATACGGCCTAAAACCATCACTTGCACACCCGTCAGCCCGAGGGTGTGCAAATGGATGCAATTACGCGCCTGCCGAATCAGTGTGATTCTTAGCCGACTTTGGAATGCTCCCGCCAGTCGATTTTATCCAGCCTAAAACGTTCGATTTTCCGGTACAGCGTGGTACGAGTTATCCCCAGGTTTTTCGCAGCCAAGGAAATGTTGCCCGCGCATTCCCGCAAACTGGCTTTAATGCCGTGCAACTCCCAGTCTTCCAGGGTCATGGTACGGCCCGCAGCCGCCGATATTGGATAAGTCAGCGTGTTGTCCAAAGCGTTATTGTCGTTCCCCGGCAGCACTTTACCCAGCTCTTCGACAAAATCCAGCGGCAAATCCTCGCGGGTAATCAGCGTGTCGCCGGCGGTGTATAGCGTTGCTCTGATGACGTTGATCAACTGGCGAATATTGCCCGGCCACGGGTGTTGCTCAATCAAGGCAATGACGCTGGGGCAAATACTGATTGCCTGCGGATTGGGCAGATTGGCCAGTTCGCGCTGCAAGATGTGGTGAATGATGCCCAGCTTGTCCTCGCGCTCGCGCAAGGGCGGCAGATGAATTTGCGCGCCGTTCAAACGGTAATACAAATCGCGGCGGAAGCGGCCGGCTTCGACGGCTTCCAACAAGGGTACGTTGGTAGCCGCGACGATTTGCACATCCACCTTGATCGGTTTGCTACCACCGACTGGCGTGAACTCCGAGGTTTCCAGGACACGTAACAGCGTGGACTGCAAATCCAGGCTCATATCGCCGATTTCGTCCAGAAACAGAATGCCTTTGTCCGCTAACAGAAATTTCCCCGGTTTGCCGGCACTGCGCGCGCCGGTAAAGCTGCCGGCTTCGTAACCGAACAGCTCGCTTTCGATCAAGTCATGCGGAATCGATGCACAGTTGATCGCAATCAAAGACTGATTTTTCCGCGGTCCGGCCTGTTTCAGCAGATTGACGAAATGATCCTTGCCCACGCCGGATTCGCCGGTAATCAGCATGGGAATCTTATGGTGTTGCAGCTTCACGGCCTTATCTACCAAGGCCGTCAATTGTTCGGACATTGCCGATTCGTATTGGCTGGGCGGCCTTTTGGCCGGTTTGAACGGGATTTTTTCCAACACCCGCGCTTGCGCAACCGGACTCCGGGTTAAGGGCAGATTGGTATTTAGGAGTACGCACAACAAATGCAAGAATGCGAACAAGGAGTTCATGCTTTCCTGTCTATCGCTGATCAAGCCGATCACAGCTTGGACGTTATCGTCCTCATCCAACAAGGGGTAACCGACCGTGGTGAAGGGATGTAACAGGCTGACAAAATGCTCCATGCCCTGAAAAGCAATCGGTTTTTTCAGTTGCGCGGCGGTGCCGATGCCGTTATTGCCCAACACCGCTTCGCTCCAGCGGCTGTGCTTTTCGTACAAACTCAGCATGAAAGGGCTGGCAAACGGATTTTCGCCCAAGACTTGCAACAGGTGTCCGTCGGCATCGGTCAATACCAGCATGACGCCGGCTTCTTTCAAAAACACGTCGAACTGATGCCCCAAATGCCGCAGCATTTCGGCAATATCGTGAGCGGCACGGTTGATGCGCGGCTCCGGATCGGTGGTGAAACGCCAATGATCCCAGCGCGCGTAATTGCCCAATGGCAATTGGTATTCTTCCAGACAGCGGCGCCAGGATTCCGAGACTTCCGGGCGTACCCAGTCCGTGTGATCGGGCACGCAACGGCTCTGTGCCATCCAGCGCCAGGCCTGTATCGGGCGGTCAACTTCAAACGCTAGGGAGGTTTTGAACTCGCAGGCTTCTTTGATGATTTTAACGTTGTGGGGCAAGTGCAAGGCAATATCCATTTTTCCTCTTGTATTTTGGTGCGCCAATTTAGTATCGGCACAAAACAAAAATATAAAAAACAGAGGTTTAGCTGCTTTTTACGGCGATGTTGTCCAAAATAACAAAATCAAAAAAAGAGGCAATGCGACATAACGTCACATTGCCTTACTCCATTGCAGAATAATGGATAGCTCTAACTTTCGGAGAGAGGAGGTTGAGGTAGAAATTACAATTACATACGGGGATCTTCGCGGGTGGCGGCAGCCCATTCCGGCGAATAACCGGCCATGATGGACAAGTCCGGCACGTTCATGATCACCGTCTCGCTGCTGATCAAAGTAGCCACCACGCTCACTGCATTGCGCAAGGCGGTGCGCAACACTTTGACCGGATCGATAATCCCAATATCCAGAAAATGCCCGTAGTTTAAATACTGCATATCCACGGCAAATGCCGGGTCAGCCTGGGTAGCTAAGCGCATCAGCACGTCTTCGTTGTTCAGGCCGCCATTGTTCAACAATTGCCGGAGCGGCGCGCCCAGTGCCTGCTTGACGATGGCGATGCCTTGTTGCTGCTCGGCATTTTCGGCAATCACTTCGTCCAGCACCGTGGTGCAACGCCACAAACCGATACCGCCGCCGGGTAACACGCCTTCTTGCAGCGCAGCCTTGGCGGACAAATAGGCATTTTCGATGCGCACCAGCCGCTCTTTGATTTCCACGTCGGAGATACCGCCGACCTGGAAGCTGCCGGTCTTCCCGGATAGGATAGCGATGCGCTCTTCCAGCTCTTCGGCTTCGTGTAAATTGCCGGTGGCGGAACCTTCGCCGGGTTTACGGGCGCGAACCAGTGCCAACTCGCGCCTTAAGGCCTCTATGCGTGCGTTCACGGGTTCGCGCGTACCCGCCGCGCCGATGATCGTCGTATTACCTTCCGAGATGACCGCGCGCTGCGCCTGACCCAGTTGCGCCAGCGTGACGTCTTCCAGCCGCATGGCCCGCTCCTGCAAAATAGCGGCGCCGCCGGTCAACAGGGCCAAATCGCTCAGCCTGTTGATGCGTTTGTCACCGAAGCCTGGCGGCTTGACCGCCACCACTTTGAAAATGCCGCGCACATGATTCAGCAACAAGCCCGTTAACGCTTTCTCGGCGACCGCTTCGGCGATGACCAAAAGCGCGCGGCCTTCCGCCGCGACGTCTTCCAGCAGGGGTACCAGATCCATGAAGTCGCTGATTTCCCGGTCGTACAACAGAATGTAGGGCTGCTCCAAAACCGCTTCGGCGCGGGTTTTATCGGTGATGAAATAGGGCGACAAAAAGCCCTGCTCGTAATGGATACCTTCCACAATCTCCAGTTGGTCTTCGCGGCCATTACCCAATTGAAAGGTCAAGGTGCCGGTTTCGCCAAGCTCGGCCAGGGCCTGTTTCAGGAGCTTGCCGACACCGGCTTCGCCTTTACTGGCGACCCGCGTAATCTTTTCGACCCAGTCTGCCGCGCTGTCGGTGACAGCCGATTTTTGTAAATGCTGCTCCACCAAGATCAGCGCCAACTCCATGCCTTTTTGCAATTGCAGGGGATGAAAACCGGCCGCGACGCTTTTCAGCGCTTCCTCCGCCAGGCTTTGCGCCAGCACAATCGCCGTGGTGGTACCGTCGCCCACTTCGCGAGACACCGCGCCGGCGACGTCCCGCAACATGCGGGCACCCAAATCGGCAATCCGGTCTTCCATGATGATGGCATTGGCAACAGTAACGCCATCTCGGGTAAAGACGGGCATGACGCCGTCGGTTCGGTGTTGAATCATCACGGCAGGGCCGGCGCTACCCAGCGTAACGCTCGCCGCGCGTGCTACCGCATTGATGCCTTGCAGCAGACGTTGGCGAGCTTCCGGGTTGTAAATAACGTGTTTACTCATTTCTAGGGTGTCCCCATTGGTTAGAGGTGCGAATTTAATTTCATCAAGGTTTGCCCTACCTGGGCGCGGGTTTGACGAGCACGTTGCGCATTGGCCCAAGTACGAATCAGGATTTTGTCCCAGTAATCCAGGCTGCGTTTAAAGTCCTGCTCTTCTTCATCCGTGAATTCCTGATTCCAGAATGTCTTTAATTCCTGAACTCTGGCATCGCCCAATTTTTCAAAAATCTCCTGCTCATCTATCACCAGTTTTCTGATCGTTTCGTCTAGTTGCACCGCCATACCAACCAGAAACTCTACATCGTCGGCTTTCATAGTCGCCTCAGCGTGGTTGCGCGATTTTTCGATAGGAAAAAAAGGCTGATTTGGATCGGCAAACAGGGTGGCTGCGCAGGGAAACGGCAGCGCAGCACCCTGTTTGCCCGTGGCGTTAAGGCGAACCGCTAGGCAGGAATTTTTCAAGGTAGATACGTTCCTTAGGGATGCCCATTTCGGCGCACACCGCAAAGGTGGCGTCGACCATGCCCGGCGGCCCGCACAGATATAAATCCGGCTTGGCGCCGGTATCCTGCAAATCGCGGCGCAGGATGTCGACCACACTGCCTTTTTCGCAATGCCAGTCGTCCGAACATTTCCAGACGCAGTTTCTCAGCTCCAGCGTCGGCATTTGTGCGGCCAGTTGATTCAGTTCATCCAGATGGAAAATTTCGGCTTCGGTGTTTACCCCAAAATAGATGATGCACTTTTGCGGTTCTTCCCATTCGTGCATCCGCCGCACCATCGATAATATCGGCGCCAGTCCGGTGCCGCCGGCCACAAAATAGCGCGGGGTAAAACCGTTTTCCTTCAAACCGAAAACGCCGGACGGGCCTTTGACGTTTAATTTCTGACCCAACTTGGCGTCGTTTTTTAAATATTCTGAAAATTTGCCGCCATCGACGATGCGAATCAAAAACTCCAGATCGCCGGTTTTATTGGACGTGTTGGCGGGGGAGTATGAACGGGTGATGGTGGTGCCGGGAATTTCCAAATCAAAAAACTGCCCGGAGTCGAACTTGATGGTTTGATCGTCGCCCGTGCGCCGCAGCAGCAGTTTCACCACGTTGATGGAAATTGGCGTTAGCTCAATGACTTCCGCTACAAACGTCAAACCTTCCGGTGAGAATGAAATCCGGTCGTAGGTATAAGGTACTTCGACTTCCAAATCGCTCACGGGGTAGCAACGGCATAACAACACTTCGCCGGCCTCTTCTTCTTCGTAGGGCAAAGCCTGCGAACTGCATTTGCCCAAAACGTAATCGCCTTCCGCGCAAAATCCTTTGCAAGTCGCGCAACCGCCTTCCCGGCAAGAAGACATCAAATATATATCCTGCCGCACCGCTGCCGTGATGACATCCTCGTCTTCGTAACAATCAAAGCAAACGGATTCCCCGTCTTGCGTAATGATTTTAATTTGATGGGCGCTCATGTCATTCTCCCAGGCATTGGTTTTTGGCCGACACGCTGAAAAAAGCCAATACGTGCTCAACCGCACGCCGCGATGCGTCCAGGGTTAGCGAGCAACCTTCCTGCACCAATTTTTGGTCGCGGTAGATGGTCCAGCGCCACATGAACTCGAGATCTTCGCAGAAAGCAGCGTAAGGCGCGGTGTCGTATAGCGTGGTGAGTTTGTCGGCTTCACTGGGAAAAGCGGGCGCAACCGCCGACTTAAAATTTGAGAAAAAATCCATAATACTGATTCTATGAAATGGTTCGTTGAGATCGAAGCGCACACAAACGCCCTCTCGCTCACGGCGATGTAAGCGGCGAGTAGGTTTTGTCCGCTATCGGTTTGTTGGCTATAAAAGGATGCGCCACGCGCAAGTGCGGCGCATCCTGCCGAACGATTACTGCAAGGTGACCACTTTCACGCCGCGTTTCTGACGCAATGCCTCTAACGGCAAGGCGTAGTAGTCGGTGTTGCGCAGTTCCATCAACTTGGTCCCCAACTGGCGGTCGGTGTCCAGAAACACATTGACCGGCATCACAGGCGGTTTGCAGGCCAGTCTGAAGTTGATGTGAATGCGCTCTGCTTCGTACATGTCCGTGCATGCCTCCATTTTGGCAATTACTTCATTTGCCACTTGCTGGGCATTGGCGCCGCAGGTGCAGTTGTTGAGCAGTTGAGTGTCGTTGAATTCCTTGTGCTTCAACAGCGCCAGCTTTTCTTCGATTTTCAACTCAATCCACAGGCCATCCAATTCCAGCGACCAATCGGTTTTGAACGGACTCATGTGCTTGGCGCGGAAGTCGGTAATGAAGGCGTGCGCCTTTGCCAGGGTATCCAGCGTGGCAATTTTGGCCATCCAGGCATTACGGGTGGGGTTGTCATGAATATTTGCCATGGTGTTCTCCTACGCCGCAGCCAAGTCTTTCAGTTTCACGTCAAGACCCATCAACTCGGAAGTGATGGTGAAGGTCTCGCCCAGGGTATAAGCACGGCCGATGGTGGACGACACATCCACCAACAGGTCGTAAACACTGTAGTGCTTGCCCAGTAATTCCGAAACTTCGACGCAGTCGATCTCGATTTTGCCGGTCGCTTTCAGCCACCAGAAACCGGCGCGGTCTTCCACCACCAGCGTGGGGTTGTCCGCCTTGTGCGAACCTTGCAGAATTTCTTCCACCACGGTGTTGAGTTCATCGGATTTTTTCAGAACCAGCACCACTTCGTGGCTTTCGTGCACGACCTGGTTATCTTCGGCAAAGTATTCATCGGCAAAGGCTTTGCCGGTTTTTTGCATAATGCCTGCGTTGTAAGCATTTGAACTTTTCGACATGAGTTTTCCTTATTTGAGTCCGCTTAACACGGTTTTGACGAGGGCATTGGTATCGACTTTAAAGTTGATAGGATCGGCGAAATCGCGTTTCCAATCGGCAAATACCCTAACCAGCGCCGCTTCGATGGCGGCTTTGTCGCTGACGCCTTTGATTTCCGGAATCGTGGCGTAAATAGCCATGAAATCTTTCAGCGCATCGACGGTTCTGGGCAGCCACTTATTGGCCCAAGCCCGCATCAACCGGTTGTTGTAATCGCCGAATTCCACGTCGGCCCCCAGACAGGTATGGAACATGTCGGTGGTGATGCCTTTGGTTTGCGAGAAATACAACTGCATTTGATTGATAAAGAACGGGGTCAAGTTATCGCCGTAATAAGACGACAAACGCATAAAGAACTCTCTGCGTACAAATTGCCCGAAGATGGGGTCGCAAATCATATGGCCGGAGAACAAGATTTCGTTCCAGTCATAAGTAGCTTGCCAAATATCCTGGACCAGTTCCCTGGCGCCTTTGAAAATCGCCCCCTTAGTCCATTCCTGTTTGGGAATGTCGGTCGACTCGGGGAAACCCGGCACCAATTTAGACAAAAAGGTACGTTCCGCTTGAATCATTTGCGCGTTGTCTACCTTGTCCAAACCGATCATGGCACTGCTCATCCGTAAGGTGTCGCCCAGGCAATCGCGCACCACCGAGGAATGCGCATTGAACAAGCCATACTCGTAAAAACCGAAGGCGCCGAGATAGTCGCCCAATACTTCATCGCGCCAGACCGGATCGATCGAACGCACGTGGCCGTCGGCGGAATAGGCTTTCAGAAAGCGGTCGGTATAACGCCACTCTTCGGCTTTATCCTTGACATACAGCGCATGCCAACGGAAAGCCGGGTCGCGGTGCGCCAGCCAATCCGAGCTGCGCATTTCGGTGGATTCGTTACTCCAGGACGGACGACCGCCATGGAATTTTTGGGTCCAATCGCCCCAGTCCAAGCCGCCGGGAATCCAGTCTGGTGTCGGCTGGCTATAGCAACACAACACTTCATATTCATTGATCCGCTTACCGCGCGGCTTCATGAAGTAATTCATTTTGCGCTGGGTTTCCAGAGGCTTGTCCGGCACTGCGGCCATGATCACTGCGGCGATTTCCGGGTCGGTCAGGCCGCGTCTGCCGCCATTTACTTCTATAGACATAAGCTATTTCCTTAAAGAATTGAAACGATTACAGGGCTTTCAACGGATCGGAAAACACGCAATTAATCCGTTTGATGTCGTCCAGTGTCCACAGCTTGCCGTCCTTTTTGGTGTGTGGCTGGCTGATCAGGGTTTTACCGTCGCTACGCACGCCAAAGCCTTCGGCAATCACTTCCGACAATTCGCGGCCTTCGTATTGTTCGAAGATGTTTTGGCACTCATAACGCTCGGGCTCGGACAGCCACATTCTTTCGCCCCATTGGTCGCTGAAGGAATGTTTTTTGCCGTTGTATTCCAGTACCCGCAGCGTGCTTTCGCCTTTGCAGTAACTAGGGCAGAACGGCACTTGCGAAACCCGGTCGATATAGATCGGATGGTTGTTTTCGATGAACCATTGGATGGGCAGGAAGCCGCTGCTGGGATCTTCGCAACCGCGCGCGCGCCATTCGTCGTAGACTTTGCCGTACATGTCGTACCAGCCGGGGTAATTGGCTTCGTACCATTCCGCTTCTTCCTGGGTTGGCAGGCTCAAACGGAAGAAACCGGTGGGCCACAAGGCATAAGCAATCAGGAACAAGTCGTGATGCGCCCAGTAAGCGTCTTTTTTGGCATCGCGCAAGCTGCGTGGCGACTCGACGCCGTATTTGCCCAAACGGCCGATCCAGATACCGCCCCAATCTTCGTACACCCAGCGGTTCCAGGTTTTCACCCAAGGCTCGACCTTGAAATGGCTGCCGTACTCGAACATCATGCCCAATACCGGTGTGAAGTATTTTTGTTGGGTCCAGAAGGCGTTGTTCAAATCGGTATTCAGATATTTCGAAGCCGCTTCGTCGTTGGCGATGGATACCACGGTTTGATAACCGTTAGCCATGTGACGCAACTCGTCGGTTTCGATGGACAAGAACACGGTCGGCGTCATCTCGTCGCCGTTGGCGGACGCCCATTCGGTTACGGCCACGATCAATGGATTGGTAAAGCAGGCTTCGCCGACCAACTGCAGGTTGATGGAGCATTCCACCGCATCGCCGGAAATAAAGCCATCGGAGAATACCCGTTTCATGCCTTTCCACAGCGGGCCAATGGCTCGGGTGCGACGGGCATCGTTATGACCGGCGGCGTCTTGGCCTTGCTTGGCAAAGTAATAGTTGATGTAAGCGCATTGGTTGGTGTGGCGAATTTCGTCGAGCACTTGGCCCAAGTAACCGTTTTTTTGCTCGGGCGCGGTCGCGGAATCCCACAGCATGCCGGTAGCGGCAATGGCGTTGTATTCGCCCACTTCCAGGAAGTTGGAGATGATCTTCATCGACTCGTTCCATTTCGGATGCACGCGGTTCGCCGCATCCACCCGCGTCAACACGTCTTGCAAGCTGCCGAATTGACGCTCGTCCTTCACCGATTCCATGCGAGCATATTCTTTAGCGATCAGCTTGAATTGCTCCTTGGTATCGTTGGCCATTTTGTATTTGGTCGAATACTTGGTGCGATTTTTATCAAAATCCCAGGTAAAGCTCTGCATCCAGCGGTGAACTTCCTGTGCACCCACACTGACGGGCGCCGGATTGGCGGCCAACGCATCGGTTGCGGCTTTTGTGGCGGTACTTATAGCCATATTGAATCCTCGTTGTGGTGTTATAAGAATGGTGAGGCTGTCGTCATTAAGCTAAGCGGTGACTTTCCGTTGCCTTAAAGCGCTGATTGGCCTGGACTGACGCCAGCCTCGGTGGTCAGATTGCAACACGTGTGCCAGTATTGCTTTATTTGATTAAGTCTTTTATTAACAATGCCTTAGATGGCGTTGTCTATGGCTTTGAGCCGGCGCTTTTTAAAGAATGAGCGTCCAATAACTGGACAGTGCTTAGAAATAAGACGTCCAGTTCGCGGGTTTTGCTGGGCGATACCGGCACTGCGATACAATGCGGATTTTGTTTGGATGAAGAGTTGATTCGGTATGAAACTACTGAGCTATAAATACAATGGTCAAGTACATATTGGCGCACTGGTTGGCGCGCAAATTGTCCCGGCCGGCGCGGATTTGCCCGGCAATATGCTCGATTTTCTGGCGGCTGGAGAGTCGGCGAAACTAGCGCTGCAAAAGCAGATTGCTGCCGACGGCGAACGCATCGCTCTCAGCGACGTGCAGTTGTTGGCGCCGATTCCGCGTCCCGGCAAGCTGTTGGGCGTTGGTTTGAATTACGCCGATCACATCGGTGAAACGGGTTTGGAAAAACCGGAATATCCAACCTTTTTTACCAAGCAAAGTACCTGCGTCATCGCCGATGGCGATGCGATTCATCTGCCGCCGGTGTCGGACAAGGTTGATTACGAGGGCGAGTTGGCGTTTGTGATTGGCAAGCGCTGCAAACACGTATCGGTCGAACAGGCGCATGAAGTCATCGCCGGCTACACCATTTGCAACGATGTGACGGTGCGTGATTGGCAGCAACGCACGCCAACCTGGACCTTGGGCAAATCCTTCGATACTCATGGTCCACTGGGGCCATGGCTGGTGACGGCCGACGAAATCGTCGATCCGCATAATCTCAGTTTAAAAACCTGGGTGGGCGACGAGTTGCGGCAAAACGGTAATACCGGCGATATGATTTTTAATTGTTACGAATTGATTGCTTATCTGACGCAAGTGATGACGTTGGAGCCGGGCGATGTGATCAGTACCGGTACACCGGCCGGGGTGGGGGTAAAAATGAAGCCGCGCGGCTATTTAAAGCCGGGGCAAACCGTGCGTATCGAGATTGAAGGCATCGGCACGCTAAGCAATCCGGTGATTGCCGAGCCGGAACATTTTTTGGTCGGCGCCTCAGGTTAAGCATCGATTAAGTCTGACTCGGATATGCTAAGCCCAACTTTAGATTAGAGGGCCAACCAGCCAAGAGGCAGTCATGAAAACCATACAAGTCGCCATTCTCACCATCGCCGCATTAACCCTGTCGGGTTGCGCGACCGGCTATTATCAGCGTGGCTATGTGGGTTACGGTGGCGGCTATTCATCGCCCAGCTATTCGCAAAATTATGGTCGCGGCTATGCCAACCCGAGCACCAGCATCACGTATGGCCGTTACTATGTGCAGCCCAGTTATCGCTCGGAGCATCATCACGACGATCATCATGACTGGCATCAACCTGCGCCGCATTTCGATCATCGTGTTGGCGGCTGGCAAGGACGAGACTTTGGGCGTCGGGACTTTGATCGTGAACGGCATGCCGAACAAAGATCCCTCCAACAACAATCGATGCCGGAGCGGCAGGAACGCGGTTTCGGGCGCAGGGACAGTGACGGCGACCATCAGCGCGGCGGCTGGGGCGGGCGTTTCGGCAGACGCGGAGACTAAGCGCGCCTAGGCAGTGGATTTCTACAATTCGATGCGGATTCCCAGCTCGATCACACGTTCGACGGGGATTTTGAAATACTCTATCGCGCTACTGGAATTATGCGTTAAGAAACTGAACAAGGAGCGCCGCCATTTCGGCATCGGGCTTTTGCGGCGGAACGACAGTTTCTCGCTACCGATAAAAAACGAGACGGATTTTTGATCGATATCCAAGCCTTCGTGGCAGCAAAGTTGCAGGGCGCGGCGCACGTCCTGTTCCTCCTGAAATCCGAAATACAATTTCACCCGGTAAAAGCCACCGCTATCGCCGAACATGCGGATTTTTACCCTATGGGCTTCATCCACGTAAGGTTCCTCGCGGGTCACGATGGTCAGCACGATGAGTTTTTCGTGCATCACATGGTTGTGCTCCAGGTTGTGCAGCAAGACCTGCGGCACACCGTGTACGCTGCGGGCCATATAGATTGCCGTGCCGGGTACCGTAACCAGGGGCCGGTCTTTCAAACGTTCGTCCAAGTCCTCGAACAATACCCGTTTTTCGTCCAGGTACCGGGCTAATAATTCCTTGCCTTTGATCCAGGTGGTCATAATCAAGAAAAACACCGTACCCACCACCAGCGGCAACCAGCCGCCGTGCGGGATTTTCAGGCTGTTGGAAGATAGAAACAGCAGGTCGATAATCAAAAAGGTCGACAGAAAAGCAATGCTGGTGGCTTTGTTCCATTGCCATAGGGCCTGGATGACGATAAAGGCCAGGATGGTATCGACAATCATCGTGCCGGTTACGGCAATGCCGTATGCCGATGCCAATGCGGACGACGATCTGAAACTCAAAACTAAAATAAACACCGAGACCATTAGCAGCCAATTCACGGCAGGCAAATAGACTTGGCCCATTTCGTCGCCGGAGGTGTGGCGAACATTCATCCTGGGACAGTAACCGAGTTGTATGGCTTGCCGGGTTACAGAAAACGCCCCGGAAATGACGGCTTGCGAGGCAATCACGGTGGACAGTGTCGCCAGGATCAGCAGCGGATACAGGGCCCAATGCGGTGCCATTAGATAAAACGGATTTTCAACGGCCTTGGGATTGCCGATCAACAATGCGCCTTGGCCAAAGTAATTAAGCAGCAAGGCCGGAAACACGAAATAGAACCAGGCGCGCCGAATTGGTTTTAAGCCGAAATGTCCCATATCGGCATATAAGGCTTCGGCGCCGGTTATCGCCAACACCACCGCGCCCATGATTAAAAAGCCTTTCCAGCCCAATTCAATTAACAAACTGACCGCGTAATAGGGGTTGACCGCCATCAATACATCCGGATGTTGGACAATACTGATGCCGCCCAACAGACCCAGCGTGGCAAACCAGAAGCACATGATGGGCGCAAACATTCTGCCGACTTTGCCGGTGCCTTTGGTCTGGATAAAAAACAGCACGCTGAGCACGATGATGGTGATCGGCAAAACGTAATGTTCCAGGCGCGGCGCCACGATTTGCAAACCTTCCACGGCGCTGAGTACCGAAATCGCCGGGGTAATCATGCTGTCGCCATAAAACAACGATGCACCAAGCAGGCCGATGGTGACGATGAACGCTTTGCGTTCCGGATTATCTTTGGACCCCTGCAAGGCCAGCGCCATCAAGGCCATGATGCCGCCTTCGCCCTTATTGTCGGCGCGCATGATAAAAATGGCGTATTTGGTGGTGACCACCAAGGTGATAGCCCAAAAAATCAAGGACAGCACCCCGAGCACATGGGCGGCATCGGTCGGCAAGCCGCCGTGAAAAACCTCTTTTACCGCATACAAAGGACTGGTGCCGATGTCCCCAAACACCACGCCTATCGCGCTTAAAGCCAGTGTGTTGACTTGACCCTGGGGATGATCGGATTGTTTTACGGACATATGGAATCAATCGGAAATACAAGACGGGAGTGGAAATTATGCCACAGATTGTAATTTAGCCCGAAACCGTCATCAGCCAGTGGGGATTTTGACGGCTGAAACGTCTTAGTAAGGAATGGTTAGATAGTGTTGTTTCCTGTAAGGATGGCTGTCGCGCTAAGACGTATTAATTTACAATGCCCGGCTAAATTCGAATCGCGCTTAATTTTGTATTCAACAGTTTATATGTATTTATTTAAAAACCACGAGGATGCTTTGCAAAATAAAGAGTTAGCGTCGTTCGGCGGTTATCTGCCGGCAGTGGCAAGCGGTTCCGGCTCATTTTGGCGGACGCTATTGGGAGAGGAACGGCCCGCCAGCATGCTGAGGCTGTTAACGCTATTAGTCGCGTTGCTGCATGTTTGGGGTTTGCAGCAATTGCTGAAACCCGAGGAAAAAGTCACGCCGGCGCAACCTTTGATGATGGAAGTATCGATGATTGCGATGTCCGCACCTAAGCCCGCCGCCGCCCCGCCTCCTCCTGCCCCGCCGCCCAAAAAAGAGCCGCCGCCGAAAAAGCCGCAGCCCAAGCCGGTTCCCAAAAAAGCGCCGCCCATCGTGCAAAAGGCGCCTGAATATGCGCCGGTTGAGCCGGTTTCCGAGCCGCCGCCGACACCGGTAAGCAATACAGCGAGCAGTGCGCCGGTAACGACTACGACGACCAACACGACCGCGACCAACGCCGAGCAGTTTACCGAAGCCAATTTTCGGGCAAACTACGCCCACAACCCCAAGCCGGAATATCCGATGATTGCGAAAAGCCGCGGATGGCAGGGCAAGGTGATGTTACGGGTGCAAGTTTCGCCGGAGGGTTTAAGCGATTCGGTGGCTGTCGAGCACAGCAGCGGCCACGAGATGCTAGACGAATCGGCGGTGGAAGCCGTGAAAAAATGGAAATTCATTCCGGCCAAACGCGGCGAGACGCCGGTGGCCAGTTCGGTGATTGTGCCAATAATTTTTACTTTGCGTGAATAAAAATCGGAGAGATTAATGCCCTACCATATAGCCCCGGAAGCGGTTATCGACGCTACCCTTTACACATTGCTAGTGTTTTCGTTGATAACGTGGACGTTGATTTTTTTCAAAATCTGGCAGTTTGCCAAGAATAATTATTACAACAAACAATACGACAGCGCTTTTTGGGACACTACTGATTTAAAAGCCGCCGAGCAACTGCCCGCCGAAACCGCACGCGGCCCCAAAGCCAGGGTTGCAGCCTGCGGCTTTGCCTGGTTGGCGGAAATGACGCATCCGGAAACCTGCACCAGCCTGAAGTTTCGTGGCTCTCCACAAGACTTGCTGGAACAAACCCTGCGTAAACAGACTCAGGACGAACAACGCCGAATGGAAAGCGGCTTGACCATGCTGGCCAGTATCGGTAGCACCGCGCCGTTCGTCGGCCTGTTCGGCACCGTGCTTGGCATCATGCACGCCATGCACGACATCAGCGCCAGCGGTTCGGCCAGTTTGGACGTAGTGGCCGGGCCTATCGGCGATGCATTAATTGCTACGGCTATCGGTATCGCCGTAGCCGTACCAGCAGTGTTGGCCTATAATTTCTTCCAGCGTCGCGCCAAGCACCACCGGGCTTCGCTGGAAAATTTCGTCGAGGGTTTTCTGCATATCGCCTTCGGCGACTCAAACATCAGTACCAGTAAAAACAAGGATTAATTACATGGGATTCAAAACAAACTCAGACGACGATGGGCCGGTTAGCGAGATTAATGTTACGCCGCTGGTAGATGTGATGTTGGTGTTGGTGATTATCTTGTTGGTCACCGCACCGTTGTTGACCCAATCGGTCAACGTGGCTTTGCCGAAAACGGCCTCAACGACCCCGGATTTGGAAAAGCAGCCTATGCAACTGGGTATCGACGCGCAAGGTGCCGTAACCCTGAATAAAAACGCCGTGGCCGATTTAGCGGCGTTGGATACCACGCTGAGGAACGAATTGGCCGGCAACCCCGAGCTAATCATTCACATTTATGCCGATCAAGGCGTTAATTACGGCAAAGTGGCGGAAGTGATGGCGACAGTACAGCATGCCGGGATTTCCAAGTTGGCATTCGTGACATTGGAAAAATAACCCCTATCGGTTGGGTTTCTCGCCCAACTCGCGATCCCCCTCCAACGCTTAACGATTCTGTTGACTAAATCCGGGTTACCGATTACCCGGATTTATTTTTCCCGGCATTCTTTTCAATATACTCGATCATCAAGCCGGCAATATCCTTGTCGCTGGTCTTTTCTATGCCTTCCAAACCAGGCGAGGAATTGACTTCCATCACCAGCGGTCCGCGTTTGGAACGCAGCAAATCGACGCCGCAAACATTGAGACCCATGATTTTAGCGGCACGTACTGCCGCCGAGCGTTCCTGCGGGGTCAGCCTGACCAGCGTGGCCGTGCCGCCACGATGCAGATTCGAGCGAAACTCGCCTTCGCGGCCTTGGCGTTTCATCGCCGCCACCACCTTGTCGCCGATCACGAAGCAGCGGATGTCGCTACCTGCCGCTTCCTGTATGAACTCCTGCACCATGATGTTGGCATTAAGGCCCATGAACGCCTGAATCACGCTATGCGCGGCATTGTGAGTTTCAGCGAGTACGACGCCTATACCTTGCGAGCCTTCCACCAATTTGATCACCAGCGGTGCGCCGCCGACTTCGGCGATTAGATCTTCGATATTGTCCGGATTGTGGGCAAACGCGGTAATCGGCAGATCGATGCCCTTGCGGGCCAGCAACTGGCTGGACGCCAACTTGTCGCGGGAGCGGCTTATGGATGCGGAATTGTTGAGGACGAAAGTATTCATCACCTCGAACTGCCGCAAAACCGCGGTGCCGTAAAAAGTGATCGACGCGCCGATGCGGGGAATAACCGCATCGTAACCCGACAGATTTTCACCCATGTAATGAATGGACGGCTTCATGGAGGTGATGTTCATGTAACAGTGGGTCGGGTCCAGCACCCTGGCCTCATGGCCGCGAGCGGCGGCGGCCTCCAGCAGCCGGACGCTGGAATACAGCGTCGCGTCACGCGACAGGATTGCTATTTTCATAGGTAAACAGTGCCAGGTTTACAGATGAATGCCATCAAAATCGCTGACTTGCACATGTTCGGCGCTGGTGTCGGGAACCTGGTCGCGCACCAGCCAGCAAGTGGCGAAGCCGGCCTGGCGGGCGGCGTCCAATTCGTCTTTTATATCCGACAAGAACAGGATTTGTTCAGCCGGCAAGCCAAGCTCGGCGGCAATTCGCTCATACGATGTTGCCTCTTTCTTGCCACCGATGTGTGTATCGAAATAACCGGAAAATAAAGGGGTAAGATCGCCGAAGTCACTGTACCCGAACAACAGCTTTTGCGCCTGCACCGAGCCGGAGGAATAGACATAAAGCTTGTAGCCCAGGCCAAACCAGTTTCTCAAGTTGCGCACAGCGTCTTCATAGACATGGCCGGTGAAATCGCCGTTGCGATAGCCTTCCTGCCAGATCAAGCCCTGTAAAGATTTTAACGGCGTAATCTTTTGATCGGTATCTATCCAGTGGATGAGCTGTGCAATCAGTGCGTCGTCATCCAACTCACCGCCGGCTAACTGCTTGGCATCGGCCAATAATAGCTTGATCTCGGCTTGCTCTCGATGGCGTCTCACAAAATCCGGCAAGCGGGCGCGGGCATAAGGAAACAACACATCTTTGACGAACGACAATGACGACGTGGTTCCCTCAATGTCGGTAACAATAGCCTTGATCATAAGCCGGCGACGTATTGGTCCAGCGTCGGAAAACTTTCTGCAATCGGATTGCCGGTAAACTCCGCTACCCAGCCGTCTTCGGTGGTGAACAAACGGATGCATTTAAACGCCGGATTTTCCCCCATATCGAACCAGTGCGTGGTATTGGCGGGCACACTGATCAAATCGCCTTGTTCGCACAGCATGGCATAAACTTGATCGCCGACATGCAGATAAAACAGCCCTTTGCCTTCCACGAAGAAACGCACTTCAAAATCGCTGTGGGTATGCTCGGCCAAAAACTTCTGCCGTAACGCATCTTTATTGGGATGGTCGGCGTTCAGGCTGATGACGTCCACCGACTGAAAACCGTATTGCTGTTTGAGTTTGTCTATCGAGCTTTGATAGGCCTTTAGTACCGCATCGGCATCATCCGTCTGCGAAAATTCGCAATCGGCCTGCCAGCGCTCGAACTGTACGCCTATGCCTTGCAGCTGCTCGGCGATGGCTGCAAAGTCGAGAAAGGTATGGCCTTGGTGCGGTTTATCGGCAGGGTAAAGGGTTAATGCGCTCATAATCGTGTTACTCCATGTAGGCGAATTTCAACGTCGAATAAAAATTCCAGGGCTTCCAGGTGGCGCAAGGCATCATCTACCGATGCGCCCCAAGTATAAAAACCGTGGCCGGCAATAATATAGCCGTAAACGTCGTGCGTGTGATGGTCCAGGTAATTGTCCACCTTGTCGGCCAACCGGGGAATGTCCTGATCGTTAGCAAAAATCGGGATGGAAATGCGGGTCTCATGGGTATTAATGCCGGCAAACGCCTTGAGCAGTTCGTAATCTTTCAGCACGATCTCATGCTTGAACAAGCGCGCCGTTAACGTGGCGTTGATCGAATGCGGATGCAGCACCGCCTGAACCTCCGGAAAACGTTGGTACAGCGAGGTGTGCAATAGCGTTTCCGCCGAAGGTTTCTTGCCGTCCAGGGAATGACCTTTGCTGTCGATCAACATGATGTCATCGGTTTGCAAGCGGCCTTTATGGCGGCCGGATACGGTAATCGCGATATTGCCGTCGCTGAGTTTAGCGGAGAAATTACCGCTGGTGGCGGGCACCCAGCCCTTGCCGTCGATGAAGCGGCCGGCGGCAATCAACTGATCTGCCTTGCGGAAAAATTCGTCGGTTTTTGCTGTCATGGAGTATTTTGCGGATTGCAAAAGAAAAAGAAGAGAAAGAGTTGGCCTGTAAGCCGGGTTCTGTCTTGAACAGCCATTCATCTAGGCGTCAGATCACTCTGACGCTCAAGCAATCTACCCAGGAGCAGCGCGGGCCACGCCAATGCTCCTCTATTTGATCTTGCTCCGGGTGGGGTTTACCCTGCCACACCTGTTACCAGTTGCGCGGTGCGCTCTTACCGCACCATTTCACCCTTACCGGGTTCCGAAAAACCAGGCGGTATATTTTCTGCGGCACTTTCCGTAGGCTCACGCCTCCCAGGCATTACCTGGCACCCTGCCCTATGGAGCCCGGACTTTCCTCCCTTTTATTTGCATAAAACGGCGACTGTTCGGCCAACTCTGTTGTGGATTATACAGGCAAAGCCGGGAAATAGGAGTAATTGCGCACTTTAGCTACTCAGAGAGGAATCAGACGGGATGTGATGGATCGGTAGTCGCAAAAGTCGAAGGCCACTGTATCGGCGAAAGCGAAAAAGTACGCGATGCGTATTAAGCTTCAAATCACTGGACGGGGTTTTCTCCCGTATGCCGCGCCGAGTACCGGATCTTTTATCGAGAACAGCCCGAAGGGGCGCCGCAGGGATGCGGCGCGTCGGCGGAGGGGCAGGGAAGCCCCTTCTGCCGACCCTCGATAAAAGCTTTGGAGCGCAGGACAAAAGCGGCATCCGGGCCGCCTTTTCTTTGGATACTTTCTTTTGGCGGAGCACAAATTCGCCTGGAGCGAATTTGAACAGCCGGTAGGCTGGCCCGGAGGGCGAAAACCATGGACGGTTTTCGTAGCGAAAGTATCGCGGTCGTCGGTCCGCGAACCGACATTAAAACGAGCCGTCGCGTCAGCGAAACATTATTTCGAAATGCTTAAAATTCGCGTGGGCACAAAAACCGTGCCCACCCTACGAAACTAAACCTATTATCGTACCCCCAACAATACATTTTTTAAGTCTTCGGCTTTAACGCCTAACTCACTACCAGAATCGTTACGCATAATTGAAATCATATTCGTAAATGCTTGGCGTTGCTCGTCACTATTCATAGAGGCTCCGAGCTTTTCAAATATAGAAAATGCTTCGATCGCCCTTTTCGAACCATATAAACAGATCCTTGCCTTCGCGTCGCCTGTTCTAGCAAAAAGCTCCTGCTGCTCTTTAGTATTGTTCTGAAATCGAAATTGAGCTTGTTCACAAACACACTTCAAGTAGTCCATATAAGCCTTCGAACACAGCTCTCTTCGATGTCGCAAATTCTCAATATGCCTTGTAAAAAAATATTGGAGTGAAGCCCCAATTACTACACCCAAAAATGACAAAATAGCCGTTAGCAATTTTTTACCCCTAAATACAACTTTGTTAAAGAGTCCATAACTATCGACAAACCTCCACCTCAAACACCGTCCCCTTAACCGCCACTACCTTAACCTTAGCCCCCAGCGGACTATCCTCCCCATGCACCTTCCAAACCGTATCGTCGGCCTTAATCTTGCCCTGACCATTCTCGATAGGCGCAATCAGAAAAAAAGTCCGGCCGATGTACTGAGCGCCACGCTGATTCAATAAAGGATGATCGGTGGCATCCACGGCGCGGGTGCGGGCGTATTTGCGCCAGCCCAATACCGACAACACCGCCAACAAGGAAAACATCAGTAACTGCACGTTGAACGGCGTGGCCGGCACTAACAGCACCACCCCGCCGACGATGAACGCCGACACCGCCAACCACAGAAAAAAGAAGCCGGTGACGACGATTTCCAAGGCCAAAAAGCCGACCGCTAGCACCCACCAGTACCAAAATACGATGTCTTGATCCCCCATAATCAGGCCTTTTTGTTTAAGGCTTCTTTAGCCAGTTCGCCGATGCCGCCCAGCGCGCCGATGACGCTGGAGGCTTCCAGTGGCATGAAGATCAATTTGCTGTTATTGGCTGAGGCAACATCTTTCAAGGATTCGATATATTTTTGCGCGACGAAGTAATTGATGGCCTGCACATCGCCTTTGGAAATGGCTTCCGACACCATCATCGTGGCGCGGGCTTCCGCTTCTGCCAGACGTTCGCGGGCTTCGGCGTCGCGGAATGCGGCTTCTTTGCGGCCTTCCGCATCCAAAATCGCACCTTGTTTCAAACCTTCGGCTTTCAGAATTTCCGCTTGCCGCAAGCCTTCGGCTTCCAGAATCTGTGCGCGTTTTTCCCGCTCAGCTTTCATTTGCCGGGCCATGGAATCGACCAAGTCCTTGGGCGGGGCGATGTCTTTGATTTCGATACGGGTGACTTTAATACCCCACGGCGAGGTGGCCTCGTCGACTACATTGAGCAGGCGGGCGTTGATTTCATCACGACGTGACAAGAGTTCGTCCAGGTCCATGGAACCCATCACTGTTCGGATATTGGTCATCACCAAGTTGATGATTGCCACGTCGAGGAAATTGACTTCATACGCCGCTTTGGCGGCATCCATGATCTGGTAAAAAATCACCCCATCCACCCGCACCATGGCGTTGTCTTTGGTAATGACCTCTTGCGACGGCACGTCCAGCACCTGTTCCATCATATTCAGCTTGCGGCCGATGCGGTCGATGATCGGCATGATGATATTTAAGCCAGGCGTCAAAGTCGCGGTATATTTACCGAAGCGTTCGACGGTGTATTCCATGCCTTGCGGAACAGATTTGACGCTCATGAACACCATCAAAACCGCAAATACCAACAACATTATTGCGAATAAACCAAAGCCGCCCATAGCGCCTCCTAAATTATGAAAATGAATTGTGTATTGCCAACGGTCACGCGGCTAATAATAATGTATGTCTCTTTAACTTGCTGGAAACAGGGTTCCGATTCATGAATACTTTGATCTACTACAGTTTTAACGTGATGATTTTGGCGGCGATTATATTGGTCGTCGGCCTGATTAAACCGAAGTGGATATTGTTGTGGATGGATAAGCCCGGCCGCCTGCCTATCATCGCGATTGCCGGCGCCATATTCATGGCCGGCGCGGTGATGTTCGGCGAAGGCAACAAACAAAAACAGCAGGAACAAGCCGCGGCCGCGGTCAAGAATCCAGCCCTAAAAGGGGCTGAAGAAGTGCCGGATTTACATTAATCCGTCGCATAAATTCGCGCTGCAAATTTCATTTTTTGCTTCCCTCACGCCAGCCCGCTCCCTGATGGCTATCAAGCATATATGCCGAAATTTGCGGTGGGAAAGGTATATTTAAACCCTAAAATGCGCGACTAGTCCTTTTAGAACCTGCAAATCGCCGGCTTCGCTGTCGGCTTGGTAGCGTAAGCGAATATAAAGCGCGGTGATCCGCTCAATCGTTTCGGCCAAATCCGGGCGCAGTTTTTTGGCGCGCTCGGCGACGGTTTTCGGGCCATCGCCAATTTCAACGCTTAAGCCGGCTTTAGCCAACTTGGTACAAAATTGCCGGTACAAGCGCAACGCCGGATCTTGGCGGCGCCGGTTAGGCCGCAACAAGCGCCAAGCCACGACACCACCGATACCGGCAACGCTAATCACCAGCCAATAGCCCAGCTTGACGAAATTATCGATGCCTAAGCCCTGTAAAAACGCTTTCTGATTAACCGTGTCATAGTTGATAACCCAGCGTTGCCAGTTGTAATCGACGCTTTGCCACAATTGCCGGCCGCGTTGCAGCCAGGACAAGGTCTTGGCGTCGAGTTGTACCGGGCTGAAATTAACCGCGCCGCTGGCGATTTGCAAATCAACGTTCACGCCGCGCTCGATGCGTTCCGGAGCGATGGCGGCGGTCGGATCGAATCTAACCCAACCGCGTCCTTCCAACCAGGCTTCCGCCCAGGCATGGGCGTCGGCTTGCCTGATCTCCAGAAAGCCGCCGACTTGGTTAATCTGCCCACCTTGATAGCCACCCACCACCCGCGCCGGAATCTCGGCCACCCGCAGCAAATACACGAAGGCCGTGGCGTAATGGCTGCAAAACCCGGCACGGCGCTCGAACAAAAACGTCTCGATAGGTTTATCCGGCATCGCTTCCGGGCTTAAGGTGTAATGAAAATTCTCCTGGCGAAAATGCTGCAACAAATTGGCGATAAACAACTCGGGGCCTGCCTGCCGCCCTTGTAACTGCTTAACCAATTCGACGATTTTTTCCGACGCTTTGCCGGGTAGTTGCAAGCTTTCCCGACGCTCGGATTTACTGATGCCGCCGGTGTTATAGGCAGGCGACGAACTCAGCCGATACTCGGCGCGGTCGCCGGGGTTTTTGTTGGTAATTAGCTGATACAAACCATTGCGCCGCAAGCCGTCAAACTGGCTGGGCATCTCCAATGCGAATACCCAATTTTGTTTTTGCGGCTCCATCATCAGCGTGTAATCGTAAGTCGTGCCTGTAAAAACAGGTTGATCCGGATTTTTCTCCCGCCCTAACACCGGCGGCGCTCGCCAACTTACGCCATCGGTACTGGCGTAAATAGGTCCGCGCCAATAGCGCTGCGCCGGCGGCGGCATTTCTCCGTCAAATTTAACCCTGAACACCAGTTCCGGCGACAGGCTTAGTTCAGCGATGGAGCCAGGCTCCAATGTATTGCTTAAACCGCTTTTGGCATGCGTATCATCGTCCAACCAACTCCAGTGTGGCGCTTCCAGTCGCGGAAACAACACAAACAACACCAGAGCCAGCGGCAGGCTTTGCAGAATAATCGCCGCCGAGGTTTTTAAGGCCGCCAGGGTTTGCGGCGTGTGGCTGTTTTGCGTAATCAAAGTAGCCAGCAACACCGCGCACACCAGCAGGATATAAAGCGCCATCAAGATGCTTTCTTCGTACAAAAACTGCGTCACGGCGACGATGAATGCCAGATAAACGATCACATACACATCGCGCCGGCCATGAATTTCCAGCAACTTCAAACCCAAGGCCACCAAGAACAGACTGGTGCCGGCATCGCGGCCGAATACCGAGTGCTGCTGGCTGTATAACAAGCCTATTCCCAGCAGCATCAATAAAAACACGCCAAACCGGTTTGGCAAATAGCGGGGTTGCCAAACACTCAGCAAGCGCCAAAGCAGCAGCAGAGTAAAAAAACTGAACAATACTGGCGGAATATGCCAGGCATGCGGCAAGGTGATCAGGCCTATCGAACCCAACATAAACAACATCAGCCGTGTGGAGGGTAGAAACGGCATGCTCAAAACAGCGCCAAGGCTTGCAGGCAGTGACGGTAATGCGCGGCGCCGTTGTCCGGCGGCAGACGCAAGCCGGGCAGTACCAAACCGTAACGCAAACCAGCTTGTTCCGCGTCTACCAGCCAACGGCACAACTGACTGAGGCGTTCTTCCATATGATGGCCGGGCGCTTGTTGATAATCCAACCACAATTCACTGGCACTGGCGCCGCTGTAATATTTACTGTGCACGCCCTGGCCTTTGGCAAAGGCTTTCCAATGGATTTGCCGAATCGCGTCGCCACGCTGATACACTCTTACCCCATCAAATTCATCGCCGCTGCGGCGGTTTTGGCCGGGTTTATCTTGACCGCCGTCGCTATCCGGAAACGGCAATAGTTTGCTGGCCGGCTTGGGATACACCAGCATAGGACTATCGAAGCGCAACGGTGCCCAGGCCCGAAACAAGCCCAAGGGATAAGTGCTGGAAAGGGTCAATGTGCCCGGCAACTGCCAGCCACGCTGCCGGGTGGGTTGATATAGCGTGACGGTTTGGGTTTGCTCGGCGGCCAAGCTTATGGATAACTCAGATTGCAAAGCCAAATCCAAAGCAAAGCGCGGCTGCGAGCCCGGATTGCTGATCTGGAAATTAAACGGACCGGCCTGGCCGGCAAACACCGCTTGCTGCCGGGCCGGCTGAATCGTTAATCCGGCCAAGGATTTGAAGCTGTGCAGGATGGTCACGAAAAAGATGCTGGCCAGCAAAAATCCCAGCAAATAGGCCAGGTTGTTGTTGTAGACAAAACCGATCAGCACCAATAACAGAATCAACAGTACAAAAGCCAAGCCGCGTTGCGTGGGGAGAATAAATACCCGCCGCTGCGTCAACACAATCGGCCCGGCAATCGGCGCCTCGCCGGTAAAAAAGCGCGACAGTTTAAAGCGCTGTTTTAAGGATAAGGCTGCTTCGTTCAAAGTACCGGTACGTGCTTGAGAATGGGCGCGACGATGGCAGCCGAATCATTGGCGCCCACGTTTAAACGATGCCCGGCCACTGCCGGCAAAACCGCTTGCAGATCTTCCGGCAACACGGCCTTGCGCTTGTCGATAAGCGCCCAAGCCTTGGCGGCGGCCAGCAAACCCAGTCCGGCCCGCGGCGACAAACCGCTGGCAAAGTCCGTGGATTGGCGGCTGAACGCCAGAATCGCTTGCAGATAATCCAGCAAGGCCGGCGACACATGCACCTGATCCGCCGCCTGTTGCAACTCGGCCAATTGCGCGGGCAGTAAAGCCACCGGCAGCTCGTCGATTAAGACATGCCGGGGTTGACCGCTCAGTAATTCCCGTTCGGCTTGCCGGCTGGGGTAACCCAACTCGATACGCATCAAAAAACGGTCTACTTGCGATTCCGGTAACGGGAAGGTGCCAATCTGATGCGCCGGATTTTGCGTAGCGATGACGAAAAACGGTTGCGGCAAGGGGTAAGTCCGGCCTTCGACGGTTACTTGCCGCTCTTCCATCGCCTCCAACAAGGCACTTTGCGCCTTTGGCGTGGCTCGATTGATCTCGTCGGCCAGGATCATTTGTTTGAAAATCGGCCCCGGATGAAAACTGAAGAGCTGCTGATGAGCGTCGAATACCGAAGAGCCAACGATGTCGGCCGGTAAAATATCGCTGGTGAATTGAATCCGCTGATATTCCAAACCGAACAAACGAGCCAGAGTGTGGGAGAGGGTGGTTTTGCCGACACCGGGAATGTCCTCAATCAGCAAATGCCCGCGCGCTAATAAGCAGCAAACGGCTAGGCGAATTTGTGATTGTTTACCGAGAATGACTTGATTGGCGGCGGCGAGTAAGCGATCGAGAGCAAGGTCCATTGTGCAAAAAACAAGAAAGGTCGATGACTCGAGTATAGATCAGCTTGGTTGCACCTGCTATCGGCTTCATTGTATAAACCAGGGATTGACATCCGGCCGACAGAAGCCGGTTATTAAACCATGCAGCCCTGCTGCGGAGAGCACCATGAAAGACTATACCGATGTACGCGACCAACTATTGAATATGCTGGAAGACCTGGACGACAGGCTGGGAAAAATCACCGAAGACGTCAGACACACCGACAAACCGCTGGCCCAGGACTTTTCCGAGCAGGCCGTCGAAACCGAAAATGACGAAGTATTGGACGCCTTGGGCAATGCTACGCGCGATGAAGTCGAAAAAATCAAACAAGCCATTTCCCGTATCGATGCTGGTACCTACGGCATTTGCCTGAGTTGCGGCGAACCCATAAGAAAGGAACGCTTGGCTGCGGTGCCGTATGCCAATCAATGTATACACTGCGCCGAAAAAAGCCAACACCGCTAGGCCGATCCACCACTTACCAGCATAAGGGTTGCTGCCATGCAGGAATAAGCCGGCCGGTTTTGAATTGTGTACTATCCTTGCCGACGATCATTCCTTTTATTGTTGGGACATAAATCATGGATATCGCCGAACTCTTGACCTTTTCCGTCAAAAACAAAGCCTCCGACTTGCATCTTTCCGCCGGCCTGCCGCCGATGATTCGGGTGGACGGCGACATCCGCCGCATCAATATCCCGTCCTTGAATCACAAAGAAGTCCACGCGCTGATTTACGACATCATGAACGACAAGCAGCGCCGCGATTACGAAGAATTTCTGGAAACCGACTTTTCCTTCGCGTTGCCCGGCGTGGCTCGCTTCCGGGTCAACGCCTTCAATCAGGATAGAGGCGCCGGCGCGGTATTCCGGACCATTCCATCCAAAGTTTTGACCCTGGAAGACCTGGATGCACCAAAATTTTTCGCGGAACTGTGTACCAAACCGCGCGGCCTGATTCTGGTCACTGGCCCGACCGGTTCCGGTAAATCCACCACGCTGGCGGCGATGGTGAACCACATTAACACCAACGATTACGCGCACATCCTGACCGTCGAAGACCCTATCGAGTTTGTCCACGAAAGCCAAAAATGCCTAATCAACCAGCGCGAAGTACATCGCGATACCTTAGGTTTCAACGAAGCATTGCGCTCGGCATTAAGGGAAGACCCGGACATCATTCTGGTGGGTGAGATGCGGGATTTGGAAACCATCCGCCTGGCATTGACCGCCGCGGAAACCGGGCACTTGGTATTCGGCACGCTGCATACCACCTCGGCCGCGAAAACCATAGACCGGATTATCGACGTATTCCCCGCCGCCGAAAAAGACATGATCCGCGCCATGCTGTCCGAATCTTTGCAGGCGGTTATCTCGCAAACGCTATTGAAAAAAGTCGGCGGCGGCCGGATTGCCGCGCACGAAATCATGGTCGGCACCCCGGCCATCCGCAACCTGATCCGCGAAGCGAAGGTAGCGCAGATGTATTCCGCGATCCAAACCGGCCGCAAGGACGGTATGCAGACTCTGGATCAAAACCTGAAGGAGTTGGTCGATAAAGGCCTGATTACCGCGAAAGGCGCGATGGTTAAAGCCGTCAACAAAGACATGTTCCGTTAAATTTTAGGAGGCGTCATGGACTTTAAAGCCCTATTGGCCCTGATGGTGGAAAAGAAAGCGTCCGACTTGTTTATCACCGCCGGTCGGTCGCCGTCGATGAAAGTCAACGGCAAAGTCGTCGAAGTGTCCAAAACCGTTTTAACGAGCGAACAGACAATGATGCTGGTACTCAGTATCATGTCGCAGCGCCAACGCGACGAGTTTGAAAACACTCACGAATGCCAGTTTGCCTTAAGCGCCCACAGTTTGGGTCGGTTCCGGGTCAGCGCCTTCACCCAACGCGACTCGGCCGGCATGGTGTTACGCCGCATCGAAACCACCATCCCCAGCGCCGAGGAATTGCACCTGCCGCCGGTGTTGAAAGAACTGATCATGTACAAGCGCGGTCTGGTGATGTTTGTCGGTGCCACCGGTACCGGTAAATCCACCTCGCTGGCAGCTTTGATTCGGCACCGCAACGAAAACAGCAGCGGCCATATCATTTCCATTGAAGACCCTATCGAGTTTATCCATCCGCACAAGGGCTGCATCATTACCCAGCGCGAAGTGGGCCTGGATACCGAATCGTTCGAAGTGGCTTTAAAAAACACCCTGCGGCAAGCGCCGGACGTGATTCTGATCGGCGAGGTCAGAAGCCGGGAAACCATGCAACACGCCATCACCTTCGCCGAAACCGGCCATTTGTGCGTTTGCACCTTGCACGCTAATAACGCCAACCAGGCCATCGACCGTATCCTGCATTTTTTCCCGGAAGAAATGCACAGCCAGCTGTTCATGGATTTGTCTTTGAATCTGCGCGGCATCGTCGCCCAACAATTGATTCAGCGCGCCGACGGCAAGGGCCGCTACCCGGCTATTGAGATTTTGCTGAATACCCCGCTGGCATCAGACATGATCCGCAAGGGCGAAGTACACAAATTAAAAGAGCTGATGAAAAGCTCCCGCGAGCATGGCATGCAGACTTTCGACCAAGCGCTTTACGATCTGTATACGGCGGGTAAAATTGGTTACGATGACGCCTTGCACGCTGCCGACTCCCGCAACGAGGTGCGCCTGATGATTAAACTGGGGGCCGAGAACGTCAATTTCGAAACCGCCGGCATGACCCTGGCCGAAAATGACGACGAGGGAGGCAGTCTTTTTAAATAGCCCTGGATATAACTCGCTTGTATACATTTAGTACTAGTAAAGTCTCGCTACAAAACGCCGGTTCGGCACTGTTAATAACTTTGCTGGCGGGCTGCGCCTCGCAGCCGCCCGCCGGCGATAAAGCCAATAACCGCGTCCGCACACCCACCCAACAAACCGCACCCAACCAATCACGCCACGCCACGCCGGACTTACGGCCGTTCGCCAGCGTCGGCGGCTATCATGCCACGACAGTCACCGGCGATTACGCCGGCTATCCGGCTTTGGACCAGTTCATCGAACAGATGGTGCAAAAGCACGGCTTTAACCGCGAGTATCTGCAAGGCCTGTTCTCGCAAGCCAAACGCAAGCAATGGACGTTGGATTATCTGGCCAAATCCGATCAGGGCATGAAAGGTAAACCCAGCAAAGGCGGCTGGACCCGCTACCGCGCGCAATTTCTGGACGACCGGCATATCAACGCCGGCATCAGCTTCTGGCAACAGCATCATACGGCCCTGCAACGCGCCAGCCAGCAATACGGCGTACCGGCGGAATACATCCTGGGCATCATGGCGGTGGAAACCACCTTCGGTAGCTTCGTCGGTAATCATAGAATCATCGACGCTTTAACTACCTTGGGCTTTGACTACCAGCGGCGCGGCGAATATTTCCGTAGCGAGCTGGAAAATTTTCTGGTGATGAGCCGCAGCGAGAGCCTGGACCCCGGCAAACCGGTCGGCTCGTTCGCCGGCGCGATGGGCCTGGGCCAATTCATGCCCGGCAGTTTTTTGCAATGGGCGGTGGACTTTAACGGCGACGGCCGCCGCGACCTGTGGAACCCGGAAGACGTGATCGGCAGCGTGGCCAATTATTTTGCTCAGCACGGCTGGCAAGCCGGTCAACCCATCGTCTCGGCCACACGCGGCAGCTTCCATGGCATCGACAGCCTGGAACCCGGCGCGGACCATGCTTATTCTTTGGATACCTTGGTTAAAGCAGGTGTGGAACCGGTCTGACACATGTGCTTGCGATTATCCGTTGCGGTTATTGTTGCTCAGGCATCAAAGTAAGGATGAGTATTTACTGGGCCATCCTAATTTCTACGCGATTACGCGGTATAACCAGAGCACCCATTATGCGATGGCGGTGCATGAGTTGGCGTTGGCGATTAAGAGGGGGTATCAGAGGGTGGCTGTTAATCGGTCTGATGCTGGGTAGGGATTTGGTATTGTGTCGCTGGCGCGACGGCTTGATTTAATGTCGGTTCTCGGACCGACAGCCGAGATACTTTTCTTTGCTTGTCCAAAGAAAAGTATCCAAAAGAAAAGATACCCGGACGCCGCTTATTCCCTGAGCTCCTCGCTTTTGAACGGGGTCGCCGAAAGGGGCTTCCTGCCCCTTCGGCAACGCGATGCATCCCTGCATCGCCCCTGCGGGCTATTCCGCTCAAAAGCTCCGGTGCTCGGCGCGGCATACGGGAACAAAACCATCCCGATTTCACGATACCCCGTAGGTACGATTAGCGGAGCGTAATCGTACGCAAGACTCACATCCCCCCGATTACGCTTCGCTAATCGGGGCTACGATGCTATAGATAAGTGTCAATCCTTTAGTCTCCATCGGGTAAAACCAGCTGGATTTAATGAGTTGACCTTTTTGGTCATCGGTTACCGTTGTCATAGTTTTCCGCTGTTTGTATGTAAGTTAAAATTTAAAGTAAGCTTCATGGTTCCATGTATTTTCTAAGGCCCTGTAAATCATCGGGTATATTGGATACATTGGTGCCACATTCATCTTGATTGTTTTCACCGCAAAGCAATTGTTTTAGATTGCTATATTTACTCATTTTTTTTTCAAAAAATTGAAAAAAAATAGAGTCTTGAATAGTAATATTAATGAATTTATCTTTATAGGCGATAAAAACACGCCAAGGTACATTTGCACTTTCCTTTACGCGCTCAAGCTTTTTTGAGGCATCAAATGGAAGCGATAAAAATACATCCACCAGTTCATTCAACTGCTCTGCTGTCATCTGTGCATAGCGGTCTTCGGATTCACTACCAAAATCAGTTTTGTTGCGGTGAAAATGGACTTTGCCATCGGGATATATTTTGATAACGGAAGTAGGAACGCCGCCCCATGTATGCGTCAACTCGAAAACAGGCTCGGGATTAGTTTCTGCCAAGCTGTTTTGGCATGACAATAAGGTGAAACAGAAGGCTGCAAGGCGCAATAACCAACAGGCATTGCGCTGTATTTTCAAACTATTCAAAATCATATAAAACTCCATCAATTACCGTTATCACGCGCAATAGGGGCCAGGTCTTGCATTAACGCATTATTATTTTTCATGCGGATCATCTCATTCCCACGCGCCGCGTGGGAATGCAAACCTGCCGCGCTGCGGTCAGCTAAAACCAATCCCGATAAACCGGCAATAATCCTTCCTGCCCCGCATAATTCCGGGCACTCGAATAACGCCAATGCTCTGGTAAATCAACATAGCCGCGTTAATCTCGTTACCACGCGCCGCGCGGGAATGCAAACCTGCCGCGCTGAGGTCAGCTAAAACCAATCCCGATAAACCGGTAGCAATCCATTCTGCCCCGCATAATTCCGGGCACTCGAATAACGCCAATGCTCTGGTAAATCAACATAGCCGCGTTAATCTCGTTACCACGCGCCGCGTGGGAATGCAAACCTGCCGCGCTGCGGTCAGCTAAAACCAATCCCGATAAACCGGCAGCAATCCATCTTGCCCCGCATAATTCCGAGCACTCGAATAGCGCCAATGCTCCGGTAAGTCAACATAACCGCGTTTGACCGGATTCAGGTGGATATAGTCCAATTTCTGCCGCAAGACGTCGGGGTTGTCGATCAACTGCGGATGACTACCTTCTTCCCACAACTGATAATCCCGGTCGGTTTTATGAGCCTTGCGAAACCAGTTCAATTGCTTCAATAAGCGCTCGGCTTGAATGGTTTGCAAATAATCGATCAACTGGCGCGCGGTGTAAGATTTGAAGTGGGCCAATTGATGGGATAAATCGTTAGCTTGTACCAATAGGTGCAAATGGTTTTCCAGAATGACGTAGCCGTATATTCGCCAATTGTGTTGTTGTTGACGGTAAAGCAAGGCGTCCAGCACGATTTGCACGGTAGCCGGGCGCGTGAATAAGGGCATCCAGTTCAGGACGGTGCAGGTTATAAAATGTGGGTGTTGGGATTGGAGAATGCGGTAACGACTGCGGCCCATGGGTTTGACCTCGTTTGATAGCTTGGTCTAATGTTACCGCTGGCGCGGTTAGTCTGCATTCCCACGCGGCGCGTGGGAACGAGGGAATCAACCGACTTTCAATTCCGGGACGGTTTTTTCCCGTATGCCGCGCCGAGCACCGGATCGTTTATCGAGATCAGCACGAAGGGGCGCCGCAAGGATGCGGCGCGTCGGCGGAGGGGCTGGGAAGCCCCTTCTGCCGACCCTCGATAAACGCTTCGGCGCGCAGGATAAAAGCGGCGTTCGGGTGGCTTTTTCTTTGGATACTTTCTTTTGGCCACGCAAAAGAAAGTATCGCGGTTGTCGGTCCGCGAACCGACATTAGAAAAACTGTCGCGCCAGCGACACAAAAAAACCAAACTCCCGCAAAATCAGACCTAACTTATTCGGACTGACCGGAGTCAAACAACAACTCAAACTCCTCCCCCTCCCGAGCCAAACAAACCGAAACCTCACCAGCCTGCAACAGCGATGCAAAAATCGCCTCCAAATCAGCATCACTCCGCGTCGGCTCGTGGTGCGTCAAAAATAAGCGTTTAGCGCCTGCCTGGGCCGCGAAATTCATCGCCGAACGATACGTGCCGTGGCCCCAGCCATGCCGGTTGGCGTATTCGGCGTCGGTGTAGGAACTGTCCATGATTAACGCATCGACCCCGGTCATGGCCGCGATCACTTCTTCGTGCTTTTGTTCTATTAATTCCTGCATGGCCGGGTAGCCTGGATGACTGGATTCATAAGGATTGAGCTGCGGCTCGTAATCGCCGGTAAAAAACAAGGAGCTGCCGTCAGCGTCGTCGAGGCGGTACCCAAAATTATAAACAGGGTGATTCAGCACTGTCGGTGTCACCCGCACGCTGCCCACGGTAATAGATGCGCCGGCTTTCAGCGTGAAATAACGCACCTCGGCCTTTAACTGCGCTTCGCTGATCGGGAAATAGCTGTGCTGCAACTGCACATGCATCGCTCGCTCGATGCCTTGATGCGTCAAAGGTTCCAGCCCACCGTAGATATTAATGATATTGCCGGATTTGAACATCGGCAGGAAAAACGGCAAACCCTGGATATGGTCCCAATGGGTATGGGTAATCAGGATATGCGCTGTCAACGCTTGTTGGGGCAAGCTTTGCGCCAGTGCGTGGATGCCGGTGCCGGCATCCAGAATGATCAAGTCGCCGGCACTGCTGGTGACTTCGATACAGGTGGTGTTACCGCCGTATTTAACCGTGCTCGGTCCCGGCGTGGCAATCGAGCCGCGCACTCCCCAGAACTTGAATTTCATGGCCCAACAGCCTCAGCAATCATCAATGCGCTTCGTCCCAATTCTCGCCGTTACCCACTTCCACCAGCAAGGGTACATGCAACTCGGCCGCGCCGGACATGATGCCGCGTATGGTTTCCATGTACTCCGTTAGACGTGTTTCCGCCACTTCGAATACCAATTCGTCATGCACTTGCATGATCATTTTTACGTCCGGATTGTCCGTGCCTATCCAGGCGTCGCAAGCCAGCATCGCCCGTTTGATGATGTCGGCGGCTGTACCTTGCATCGGCGCGTTGATCGCGGTGCGTTCGGCGTATTGGCGCATCGCGGCGTTGCGGGAGTTGATCTCCGGCAAATACAGGCGGCGGCCGAAGATAGTTTCCACGTAACCTTGCTGTTTGGCCAGTTCCCGGGTGTTGTCCATATATTGCTTCACGCCGGGATAACGGCTGAAGTACAGATCGATATACGCTTGAGCCTGGTTGCGCGGCAAGCCCAATTGCTGCGCCAAACCGAACGCCGACATGCCATAGATCAAACCAAAATTGATGGCTTTGGCGGAACGGCGCAAATCATGGGTGACTTGGTCCAGCTCTACTTCGAACACTTCCGCAGCCGTGGCACTATGCACGTCCACGCCTTGCGAAAACGCCGCCAGCAAGCCGGCATCGCCGGAAAGATGCGCCATGATGCGCAATTCGATTTGTGAATAGTCGGCGGCAACAATTTTATAGCCGAGTGGGGCAATGAAGGCCTGGCGGATCTTACGGCCTTCTTCACTGCGAATCGGGATGTTTTGCAGATTGGGGTCGGACGAAGACAAGCGCCCGGTCGCGGCCACAGCTTGATGATACGAAGTATGTACTCGGCCGGTGCGCTCGTTAACCTGTTGCGGCAGTTTGTCGGTATACGTGGATTTGAGCTTGCTCATGCTGCGAAAATCCAGAATCAGCTTGGGCAAAGCGTAATCCACGGCCAGTTCCTGCAACACCGATTCATCGGTAGACGGCTGGCCTTTCGGGGTTTTCTTCAGCACCGGCAGGTTCAAACGGTCGTACAAAATTTCCTGAATCTGCTTGGGCGAGCCCAGGTTAAACGCCGAGCCGGCCAGATCGTGGGCCTGCTGTTCGATGCCTATCATCCGGTTCGCCAACTCCAAGCTTTGCTGGGCCAGCATTGCGCTGTCGATCAGCACGCCGTTTTCTTCGATGCGCGCCAACACGCTAATCAGTGGCACTTCGATCTCGTTATACAAGACCCACAAACTAGGGTGCTGCTGCAATTGCGCAGACAGGGTTTGATGCAGACGCAGGGTGATGTCGGCATCTTCGGCGGCGTAGTCGCTGGCTTGTTCGATAGCTACTTCGGCGAAGCCGATCTGCTTGGCGCCCTTGCCGGCCACGTCTTCGAAATGAATGGTATCCACACCCAAGTAATGCTTGGCCAGATCGTCCATATTGTGCTTGGTGGCGGTGCTGTTTAGCACATACGATTCCAGCATGGTGTCGTGTTGGATGCCGCGCAACGCGATGCCGTGATTGACCAGCACATGGGCGTCGTATTTCAGGTTTTGGCCTAGTTTGGCTTTGTTTGGGTCTTCCAGTAAGGGCTTCAAGGCATCCAAGACGCTTTGCCGGTCAAGTTGGGCCGGTACGCCGGGATAATCGTGCGCCACCGGCAGATAAGCGGCCTGCCCGGCTTCCACCGCAAACGATACGCCGACAATTTGCGCGTCGCTGTAATTCAGGCTGGTGGTTTCGGTGTCGAAGGCAAACAGCTCGGCTTGCCGGAGTTTTTCCAGCCAGGTATCGAAATCGGTTTGGGTGAGGATGGTTTGGTAGTTTCTGGTAAGCGCGGCCTTCGGCTCATTCTTCTCCGCGGGTAAAGGCTGAAATGAGGGGGGGCTACTTTGATTTCCCCTCACCCCTCCCTCTCCCGCTGGAGAGGGGGTCGAGCCGTCGCCGTTCAAGGTTTTTAGCCAACTGCTGAAACCCAAATGCCCCAACTGATTTTTCAGCGCGGCGATGTCTGGTTCCTTGCGTTTCAAATCGTCCAGGCTGTAATGCAAAGCCACGTCGCATTTGATGGTGGTCAGTTCGCGCGACAAGGGCAACTGGCCCAAGGCCTCGCGCAAATTGTCGCCGATCTTGCCCTTGATTTCGTCGGCGCGGGCGATCAGATTGTCCAGCGTGCCGTATTCCTGCAACCATTTTGCGGCGGTTTTTGGCCCAACTTTCGGCACGCCGGGAATGTTATCCACCGCATCGCCCATCAGCGCCAGATAATCGATGATTTGCTCCGGCTTTACGCCGAATTTGTCCTGCACACCCTGAATATCCATGCGGGTGTTGGTCATGGTGTTTTCCAGCGTGATTTGCTCGTTGACCAGCTGCGCCATGTCCTTGTCGCCGGTGGAAATAATAACCTCAAAACCTTGCCGCGCCGCGTTTTGCGCCAGACTGCCCAGCACGTCATCCGCTTCGACACCATGTTCGATAATCAGTGGTAAACCCAAGGAACGAATCAAATCGTGCAAGGGCGCAATCTGCACGCGCAAGTCGTCGGGCATCGGTGGCCGATGCGCTTTGTATTGATCGTACAACTCGTGGCGGAAAGTCTTGCCCGGCGCATCGAATACCACGGTGATATAGGGCGTGTTGTAATCGTTGATCAGCTTGCGCAGCATATTGGACACGCCGTAAACAGCGTTAGTCGGCTCGCCCTGGGCATTGGTCAACGGTGGTACGGCATGAAAGGCGCGAAACAGAAACGACGAGCCGTCGACCAGGATCAATTTGTTGGGAGCGGAATCGGACATGTAAAGTCAACAAGCAAGAATTAGGGTTCCCGCAACGATACAGGGCCACGCTGATGGCTGCAAGTGCGTTATTACCAGTTGGCGCCGGGATGCTTGACTGCCAGGCCGGCTATCGACGATGTTGCATCACACCGTTTGAAAACCGCTTTCTTCGTGAGTTCAGCCATGGCATTACCGCAAACCCAACGCAGAATTAGCCCGGAAGAATATCTTCAGGGCGAACTTGAGTCCGACATCAAGCATCAGTTAATCGATGGTGAGGCTTATGCGATGGCGGGCGCCAGCGAGAACCATAATTTACTCGCTGGCATCGGTCTCTTAAACTTAATCCTGCAACACCGTTTTTTGCAGTCTGGCCCGGCGCTTTTTCAGCCAGATCACTACGCCGGTTACTGATAGCATCACGATCGCCAGCCCCAGCAGGCACACAAAAATACGGTAAGGCATGCCGAACACGTTAGCCATGTGCAAGGCCCCCAACCAGTTAGTCACTGTGTTGCCGGCATACTGGCCGCGGGGAAGTAACAGCAATTTGTCAGCTCCGGTGGTTGCGTCGATTACCAAACGGGTAGTGCCGTGCTTGTCCTGTATATCCAGGCTAGTGCGCACCTGATAAACATAAAACCCTTTGGCCGGGTTGTAGCGAAAGCCTGACGGAGACTGAATCACAAATCCTTGCTCACGCGCCGCTTGCTCCATCTGCTCGACGGCTATCCGGTAAGCGTCAGACCACGCAATTGCTGGCTGCTCCAAGGGTTTGTCCAGATCAGGAAAATCGATCCAGGGTTCGTGATAATCGGTGAATACCGCCCGGGTGACCGGCGCGTAAACAGTATCCGCCAGATTCATATAAACGCTGGACCAGGCGAACACCAACAGCATGGCCCACACCCACAAACCACCGGCACGATGCAAATCAAAGTTTATGCGGAAGCGGGAACCGCGCGCTTTGATTTTCCAGGCCGGCGCCCAGCGTTGCCAAAACGAACGCGGCTTTCCGTGGGCAGCCGGCGAGGTGTGTCGTTTTGCAACGGGCAGTGTCAGATAAAATCCCACGAAGCAATCCAAGGTCCACACCAGCGCGGTAATGCCCAAAATCCAGCCGCCGATTTCATCCAACGCCAGAGCATAATGCAGCTTGTAAACAAAGGGCATCAGGTTGATCCAGCCTTCGGAAATCGCTCCCCAAGTGCGGCGGCCCAGTTCTTCGCCGGTATAGGGATTGAGGATCAACTGGGTGAAGCCGAGTTCATAAGGTTTACCGTTAGCAGGATTGCTAAGGGGCTCCAGGTCAACATTCGCGGCATCGTGCTCCAGCCATATTGCCACGACGCTAGCTTGCGGCACCAACTGTTCGGCCTTGGCTTTCAGCAACGGCGGACTCAAGCGCGGCGAAGCGGATGCCGGAGCGAATAACTGCGGACTGATCAGCTGTTCCAATTCGCTGTAAAACGCCAATAGACTGCCGGTCAAACCGACGATGATCAAAAACACCGTCATCGCCAAACCGGCATAACGGTGCACAACTACCCAAAAGGGGCGGATTTTCATAGCAGCTCCAGGATTTCCATTTCAAGCCGGCAAAGTGCCGGCCATCAGCGGATAAGACGTATCAGACAGTGAAATTCCCACCGGGCTAGCCTAAAAATTTTTGGATCGGGGTTGGAAGCCCGGAGCCGCTATGGCGTGAGGCATCAAAACTCTACCCGCACCGAACCCAGAAACGTCAACGGTTCGCCGGGGCGAATATTCAGCCGATTGCTGGAATGGTCGTAATAGGTTTTGTCGAGTAAGTTGTAGACATTGAGTTGCGGGGTGATTTTGGTGCCACCGTGTTTGAAACTGTAACTAATGCTGGCATCCCAACGCGCATAACCGGGCAATTGAAAGCTGTTGGCGTTGTCGCCCTGCCGTTGGCCGCGGACATAAACGCCGGTACCGAAGTTCAAGCCCCGCAAAAGGCCGTTGTCTATGTCATATTTGGCCCACAGACTGCCAGAATGGCGCGGTGCCGTGGGCAGTTGGTGGCCGGTGTTGCCCGAGTTCGTGGCAATGGCGTTGCCGTCAGCATCATAGATCGCCGCCGAATCCTTGGTGATTTTGGTATCGGTATAGGCATAAGTGCCGATCAAACTCAGGTTCTCGGTAACCCGGCCGGTTATGTCGAGCTCCACGCCACGGCTACGGGCTTCGCCGATCGCGACACTGTATAGGGGATTATTCGGGTCGGTTGCCAGCGTATTTTGCTTGGTTATATGGTAATACGCCAACGTCGAACTCAGTCGGCCATCGAAAAATTCGGTTTTAATACCGCCCTCGAATTGGGTCGCGGTCTGCGGTCCGAACGGTTGGCCGGAGGCGGAGCGCCCGCCATTATTACTGCCTATGGACTCCACGTAATTACCGTATAGCGCCAGCCATTGCCAAGGCTGGTAGAGAATGCCGACCCGAGGGCTGAAAAATTCGCTACGGGTATTTTTCATCGAGATTGCGGCATGCGAATTCGACGATTCGCCGCTACCATTTTCCGCCCAGTCGTGGCGGCCGCCGCCCAGAATATGCAGTTTGTCCCACAAGGTGATCTGATCCTGAAAATAGACGCCGTACCAGTTATCTTGGGATTTATAGTAAAAGTTTTTCGCGCCGGCCAACGCCGATAGATCGACGCCGTACGCCGGGTTGTTGATATTGATATCCAGGTCCGAATAAGTATCGGCATAGCCCGAAAATCCGCCGCCGTCCTGACTGTTAAAACGATTTAAATCGAAGCCGACCAGTACGTCATGGTGGGCAAATCCGGTGTCGAACTTGCCGGTCAAATCCAGATTGGTGCTGTAGGTCATCCGGTGGATGGGTGTATGCCACAGGCCGCGAGAAAGCGTTTGATTGTCATCAGCCAAGCTATCCGCCCAGAGTATCGATTGATGATATTGCGCGTCGATGTATTGGAAGCGGTTTTTCAACTTCCAGTCTTGGTTGAACTGATACGACCAATCGAAACCCAACAGCACCTTATCCTGAGTATTCGGGTTTTGGCGATTGAACACCGCGTCGCCCAGATAGCGATTAATCGGGAGATTGGCCGGACGGTTGCCGATAGCCGGAATGCCGCTATCGCTACCGTCTTCCACCCAGGTATCGTGCTGATATTCGATGTCCAGATTGGTTTCGAAACGGTCGTTAGGACGCCAGGTTAGCGAAGGCGCGACAAACACATGCTCCTGATGCGCGAAATCCCGAAAGGTATCGTTGTCTTTGTATGCGATATTCATCCGGTACAACAGCGATTTATCCGCCAATAGCGGTCCCGTCGCATCGACCGTGGTGCGGTAGAGGTCGTATGAGCCGAATTGTTGTTGTACGGAATAATAAGGGGTGTCGAGCGGACGCTTGGTCGCCAGGTTGACCAAACCGCCGGGTTCGATGCGGCCGAATAAGATCGATGCTGGCCCTTTCAGGACCTCCACCCGATCCAGATTGGCGGTTTCCAGGTTGGTGATATAAGGTTGGCGCAGCCCGTTACGATAGGTGCTTTGCCCGGCATCGAAGCCTCGGATCGTGGCGTTGTCGTAAAAACTATAGCCCCCCGATTGCACGCCGCTGACGTTTTTTAAGGCATCGCCGACCGAAATCGCTTGTTGATCGTCCAGCACCGCGCGCGGAATCACTTGGATCGACATCGGCGTTTCCATGATGGGGGTATCGGTTTTGGTCGCGGTACTGGCGATGGGCCGATTGTAGTCGCGGCTATAAGGGTCCGTGAGGTCATACGCAGCTTTACCGGCCACCGTCACCGTCGGCAAGGTATTGGCGCCGGATTGCGGCTCGGGTGCCGCGGCTTTTTCCAAAGTCACCGTGCCGTTGCGGCTGGATTGCACCGTTACGCCGGTGCCCGCCAGCAGTTTTCGTAAAGCCTGCTCCGGCGCATATTGGCCGGATACGCCAGGAGAAATAGCGCCGGCGGTCAATTTGCCGTCGGCCACCACTTGAATACCGGATTTTAGCGAAAACTCTACCAAGGCCTTGTCCAGAGTCTGCGAGCGAATCCGGTAGTCGGCCGCTTGCTCGGCCAGGGCTGTCAAGGCCGGTTCCGCAGCTTGCGCGGCAGAGGATGCCGCCAGCGAAAGCAGCAACAGGCCGCCGGGCAGTCGCGCAGGTGTCTTGAATTTGCGCCGTGGCAAGCGGGTGGCGATAGGTCGTTGATCAGGCATTTGCATCTCCGCAAGATAAATCGTCGTCAGGGTTGCTGGGCAATTCGGCCCATTAACCATCAAGGACGATGGCTTAGCGCATATCCCTAGGCAAATTAAAAATATTTCACCTCTACGCCATGCTGTGTTTATTGTGTTAAGAAACGCGAGTCATTAAACTGGTATTCACGATGTTTTTCGAACAACGGAAGAAGCCGCCATGCCTGTTACCTTACAAGTAAGTCCCGAACTAAAAGCCCAATTGAGCGCGCTTGCCAAGCAAACTCATCGAGATGAAACGGAGCTAGCGAATCAAGCCATCGGCAATTTCATTGCGTGGGAAAATGGCATGCTGGATAAAATCAAGGAAGGGCTTGCTCAAGCGGACCGTGGAGAATTCGTTGACGACGCGGAAATGGCCGCGTTTTTTGAACAACATTCGTTGCCATCAATGAAATGAGACTCCGCTATACCCGGCGAGCCAAGACCGGTTTGAGCGAGATATACGACTTTGTGGCTCAAGACAACCGCAATGCTGCAACACGAATTATTACCAAAATTCACGATACGCTGAATAGCTTACTCGCAAATCCTTTCATGGGCCGTCCGGGCCGTATCGACGGCACCCGAGAACTGATCATTACGCATTTTCCGTTCATTGTTGTTTACCGTGTCCAGGATAAGGACATTCATGTGCTTGCCATTATTCATACGGCCAGACTTTGGCCGGACACACTCTAACTTTACCCTAGCAACACCCAATAATCGGCAATACGCCGGGCCCGAATGCCGAAAGTTTGCTCCAACGCGGATACCGCATCGTCCAATTTGTCGATATTAAACACCGCCGTGATCGGCCGATTCTCCAGCTGCCGGTCTGTGACGATCAAACGGCCGGGGCGATAACGATTGATTTGCGCCACCACCTCGGCCAGCGGCGCTTGCACGAAGACCATTTGCCCTTGGCGCCAGGCCAATTCGCGCGCTATGTCGGCCGTGTGCTTGGCGGAGAGCCGGGCGCCTCGAAAATGCGCCGATTCGCCGGGCGTCAAGGGTGTGATCTGTTCGGGATGGCTTTCGGTGCTGGTTTCCACCCGGCCCTCGGCGACGGTGACGGCAACGTTTTCTGAACGGCGGCCGACGCTGAACGCGGTGCCGGTGACTCGGGCGCGGGTGTCGCCGGCCACCACCCAAAACGGCCGTTGCGGCGCGCGCGTTACTTCGAAAAACGCTTCGCCGCGCAGCAGCGTAACCCGGCGTTCAGTGGCGGTCATTTCGATGCCGACCGCGCTGTCGGTATTCAACAGCAGCCGGGAACCGTCGGTCAACGTGACTAGGCGCTGTTCGCCGGTGGCGGTGTGATATTTGCAGGTTTTGCAGAAGTGTCGATTGCGGGAGCGTGGTGATCAAGACCGCGCAAGCGGCCAAGGCCGCTGCCATGCTAGCGGTTCGCCAGCGTCGAGGACGCTTGGCGGTCAAGGGGGCCGCGGTTTGCCGGCGAACGGCCTTGGCGGGGGCTTCCAAATCCGCGAACAACGCTTGCACCGTATCCCAGGCCTCGGCATGCAAGGGGCTGGCGGCCAGCCATGCGGCAAACCGTTCTCGCTCAGCAGCATCGACATCGTCCGCGCGCAGCCGAAAAAACCAGGCATTGGCTTCGGTAAAGATGCGGTCGGAGGCGGAGGATGATGCGATCGGGTTAATGGCGGGACTCCGGGTAGTCAGCGGCTAAAAGCTCGGTTGAACGCGATTGTAAAGCAAAGCCCGAGCCGGTTCGACCGGGTAGATTTTCAGCATGGGATACTTGAATGTGGGGCGGCTGCGTCGAGTGCTATTTAAACAGCGCTAAGTATTGGTCAAAAAACTTCGGCACAGCAGTAGCGCTTGGCGCAGATGATATTCGACGGTGCGCTCGGAAATATCCAGTCGCGCGGCGATCTGTTTGTAGCTCAGTTCGTCGGCGCGGTATAACAGAAAAATTTCCCTGGTTCTGTCCGGCAAGCTGGCGATGGCTTGTTGCAATTGTTCTCCAAGATATTGCCTGGCAACGATGTCTTCCGTGTGCGGTTTCGAGTCGGCTATGTCGGTATCCAGCGGCACCATCTCGCGATGTTGCTGGCGTTTGATACCGCGCAGATGGTCTCGCGCCAGATTGGCGGCGATGGTAAACATGAACGCATTCAAATCCAGAATTTGCCGGGGCTCTTGTTTCAAAAACCGCAGATAGGTTTCCTGCGCCAGCTCCTCAGCCACTTCCCGCGAGCGGACCTGCCAATACAGATATTTTTGCAGTTGCGGGTGACTGGCGTTGAAAAAATCGGCCAATTCCTGACTGGTGGCGGTGTTGTGTGGTTGTGTCATGCCAAATCGAATTCATGCAAGAACCCTTTTTTCAGCAAGCCACATGCCATAGAGGCGGAATGCCGGCAATATGGGGTGCTCGGGTAGCCGGGGTCGTTAAATTGGGGCTAAAAACTAAGGCATATGGCCAATCCTTTGGGCGATATGACACAGTTGGTTTGTTAGTTTCGCTGCGGTTCGGGTTGGTCGACCAAGGCTGCAATCACCAAATCGCCGCTAACATTTAAAGTGGTGCGGCACATGTCCAGGAAGCGGTCCACCCCCAAAATCAAACCCATGCCTTCAGCAGGAATCCCGACCTGTTGGGTCAAAATCATGATCAGCGGTAACGAACCGCCTGGCACACCTGCGGTGCCAATGCCGGCCAATATCGACATCAACACCACTTGTACCTGCTGCGCCAGCGACAAATCCACGCCATATACTTGCGCCAGAAATAACACGGTGATGCCTTCGAACAAGGCCGTGCCGTTCTGGTTGGCGGTGGAACCTATTGTCAATACAAAGCGCGCAACTTCCGGCCTAAGTTTTAAATCGTGTTCCGCCAGTTCCAGCGAGCGCGGCAAAGTGGCATTCGACGACGCAGTGGCGAAGGCGTAGAGATAGACATCCCGACACTGGCGGAAAAAACTCAGCGGTTTGATCCGGGTAAAAAAGCGCAGCAGCATGCTGTAGACCACCACTTGCTGTAGCAGCAGCCCCGTCACCACTACCAGCACGTAAAACCCCAAGGAAAATAAAATGTGATGCCCAAACTTGAACGTCGATTGAAACACCAGCGCAAACACCGCAATCGGCGCCAGTTTCATCGCGGTATCGACGACCAACAAGCAGGCGGCATAGGTTTCTTCCAATAAGCCAACCCAACGCGACGGCTTGTCACCATTGGTCGCCGCCAGCGCCGCGCCGAAGGCCAAGGAAAAGAACATCAACGACAACATCTCGCCTTCCAGTGCTTGAGTGGCACTGGCGAACGGATTTTTGGGAATGATCTCCAACAAAGATTGAACCACCGGCTTGGCTTGGGCGACGTTTTGCTGGATTTTATTCACGCCGCTGCTATCGCCCAACATCTGCGAAATATCCAAACCAACGCCCGGTTGCGCCAGATTGACCAGCGAAATCCCCACCGCCACCGATGCCGAACTGGCCAATAGGGTAAAAAACAAAGTGCGCTGGGCGACCCGCGCCAAACCGTGATGATTACTGAGCTGGTACACCCCCAACATCAAACCGCTCATCACCATCGGTACCACGATCATGAAAATCAAGCGCAGGAAGATTTGGCCGATGGGTTCCATCAAGTAGCGGTTAAAGATTTGCAATGCCTCGCTGTTGGCAAAGCCGTGGCAGACCAGTCCGGCGCACGCGCCCAGCACTAAACTCAGCAGTAATCGGTGGTGGTTTTTCATGACGGAATTAGAACAGTTAGCGGGGATGCTTTGATCTTAGGGGTTTTGCGGATGCTTTGCTTGATTTCTCGCCATGATGGGTTTTGGGTCGGATGAAAATGCTCTGACAATCGACACCACCCCCGCAGTTATTCGGGTCCGCATTTAGCGAGGTTAATGGCGGTGAACATGGCACCTGAATGACGGGAAACAACATTAAACCAATAAAACTAACGGGAGAAGTACCAAGCAGTCAGATGGAGAATGGGATCGGAAGGGGGCATAAATGGTGGTAAAAGTACCGCCGCTGTAAGTGACGCCGTAGCTAGTGTCGAGGTGAATGATTAACTGCTAATAATGTAATCTTGGCGGGGTGTCACGAGCAGCCCTAAAAATAGAGTGTTCCGCGGAAATGCGGGTGGAGTTAGAGTGACGCGCAGCGAGCCGGCAGAAGCACGGGTGGTTCTGGGCGGTCTGGCGGGAGAGCAAGTCAGAGAGGTTGCAGCGAACAGCCTAACTCGAGCAAAGTGCAATCCAATGACTACATCTTTTCAATGGCGAAAACGCGAGGGTCGTAGTGCGTAACCACGAAATACTATCGCTAACTTGCGGGATTAAGTGCTAGTGACTAGCGAGTGCTTTAACGCTGGGTTGAGCCCATGCCGGAAGGGCATGGGCTCGGTATTTCATTAATCAATGGCGGTTCTTACTTTTCCAACAACGCAAATTTACCGGGTTTGCCGTTCCATTCGTCGGCGTCTGGTAGAGAGTCTTTCACTTCCGTAATGATAGGCCATTGTTTGGCCAGTTCCGCGTTTAGCGCTGCGAAGTGTTCTTGGCCCTCGGGCAGTTCGTCTTCGGCGTGGATGGCGTTGGCTGGGCATTCAGGTTCGCACAGAGTGCAATCGATACATTCGTCGGGGTCTATAACCAGAAAATTAGGACCTTCATGAAAGCAATCGACGGGGCATACGTCAACGCAGTCGGTAAATTTGCATTTGATGCAGTTTTCGGTGATTACAAAAGCCATATTGTTCTTCCAAGGTTAGGTAAATGAACAAGCTGCCGTGCATGGCGGAAGCTTTATGGTTAAAAATGCACCTGCCGCTTAACGCGGCAGGTGGCTGATCGGCAATATTAAGCAGAATAAGGGCCTACAAGATCAGCCCGTATAATGCTTATTTGTCTTTGTTACGTTCCTTAACTTCCTTGATCACCTCTTCCGCGACATTGCGTGGGCAAGCGGTATAATGCGAGAACTCCATGGAGAACTGGCCGCGACCGGAAGTCATGGTGCGCAAATCGCCAATGTAACCGAACATGTCGCTCAGCGGCACGTCGGCTTTAATACGCACACCGGTAACACCGGCATCTTGCGATTTGATCATGCCGCGACGGCGGTTCAAGTCGCCGATCACGTCACCGACGTGGGCATCGGGAGTGAATACGTCCACTTTCATGATCGGCTCCAGCAATTGCGGACTACCTTTTGGGATCGATTGACGGTACGCGGCACGGGCAGCGATTTCGAAAGCGATGGATGAGGAGTCAACCGCGTGGAAAGCACCGTCGGTCAGAATGACTTTGAAGTCCAAGCAAGGGAAACCTGCCAACACACCTTTGTCGATACTGGCTTTAAAGCCTTTTTCGACAGCAGGCCAGTATTCGCGAGGTACGTTGCCACCGGTCACTTGTGATTCGAATACGAAACCGCTGCCTGCTTCGCCTGGCTCGATGACGTAATCGATTTTCGCGTATTGACCGGAACCGCCCGATTGTTTTTTGTGGGTGTAGCTGTCTTCGATGCGTTGGGTAATGGTTTCGCGGTAAGCCACCTGTGGTTTACCCACGTTGACGTCTACACCGTGGGTACGGCGCAAGATGTCGACTTTAATGTCAAGATGCAGCTCACCCATACCTTTGATGATGGTTTCGCCGGATTCTTGGTCGGTTTCAACGCGGAAAGAGGGATCTTCTTGCACCATTTTGCCCAGCGCAATACCCATTTTTTCGTTACTGCCTTTGTCTTTCGGTGCAATGGCAATGGAGATAACGGGATCCGGGAATACCATCGGCTCCAATGTGGCCGGTTTGTCGGGATCGCACAGGGTGTGGCCGGTTTGCACGTTTTTCAAACCAATCAACGCGACGATGTCGCCGGCTTGTGCAGTTTCGATCTCGTTACGGTCGTTGGCGTGCATTTCCACCATCCGGCCCACACGTTCGGTTTTGCCGGTGTAGGTGTTCAATACGGAGTCGCCTTTTTTCAGCTTGCCGGAATAAACACGGACGAAGTTCAAGGCGCCGAAACGGTCGTCCATGATTTTGAAAACCAGCGCGCGGAACGGACGCTCTGGATCGACGATCGCGTGTTCGCCGGTTGGCACGCCTTCGATATCGGTTTCAGGCTGTGGGTTAACTTCGGTAGGATTTGGCAGGTATTCGATAACGCCGTCCAACACCAATTGCACGCCTTTGTTTTTGAACGAAGAGCCGCAATAGGTCGGGAAGAAATCCATCGCGATGGTGCCTTTGCGGATGCAGCGTTTGATTTCTTCGATGGTAGGTTCTTCGCCTTCCAGATATTTTTCCATGATCTCGTCGTCTTGGTCCGCGACTGAATCGATCAGTTTCGCGCGCCATTCTTCGACTTGTTCCACCATGTTGGCGGGAACATCTTGGATTTCGTATTTCATTGGATCGCCGGAGTTATCCCAGACCCAGGCTTTGCGGGTCAACAGGTCGACCACGCCGACGAAATTGTCTTCTTCGCCGATAGGCAAGGTCATGACGACCGGTTTTGCACCCAGTACGTCTTCGACTTGCTTGATGACGCGATAGAAATCCGCGCCTAATCTGTCCAGCTTGTTGACGTAAATGATACGAGAAACTTTGGAGTCGTTCGCATAGCGCCAGTTGGTTTCGGATTGCGGTTCAACGCCGCCGGAACCGCAGAATACGCCGATACCGCCGTCCAATACTTTCAAGGAACGATAAACTTCGATAGTAAAGTCAACGTGGCCCGGGGTGTCGATGATGTTGAAGCGGTGTGGTTCAAATTGCTTGGTGCTGCCCGCCCAAGAACAGGTAGTGGCCGCTGACTGAATGGTGATACCGCGCTCGGCTTCCTGAGCCATGAAGTCCATGGTTGATTCGCCTTCGTGAACTTCACCGATTTTGTGGATTTTTCCGGTCAGCTTCAAAATCCGCTCGGTGGTCGTGGTTTTACCGGCATCGACGTGAGCGAAGATGCCGATGTTTCTGTAAAGCGATAGATCAGTCATGGTTATACTCTAAAAATGGACATAAAAACTTTTAAACCCCAGCACCATTGCCACGGTTGGTTGTGGATCACATAGCTGCTAGTCTAGCGAAGTATGCGGCCGGTCTTCGCTTTGCAAGGTCTGAGGCGAAATTCACACGGCTTCTTCAAAGACAGGGTCAATGAAAATCTTCACATTCTAACCGAAAAATAACAAAAAGCAGAATGTCAATTGCGTGAATTAGCTAAGAAGGCTATTAGAACGGATTTGCAGCTCCCGGAGCTGCATCAATACATAAAGCGATTGCAGGCAAGGACAGTCTAAACCTTGCCGCTGGGCGGCGCGCACCGCGTTGCCGAGAATGGCTTCGGTTTCCATGGTCTGTCCTCGCTCGAAATCCAGTAGCATGCTGGTTTTATAGGGTGGCATATCACGGGTCAGAGCAATGTGATTTTCGATAATATCGGCTGGGAGCGGATGGTCGCAAGCCGCGGCAATACTGCAGACTTCCTGCATAACGCGGCGCACAAAATTTTCCTGATTCTGCAAGATCGCCTGAGTTGCCAATCCGCCGGACAGTACTGACAGCGGATTGAAAGGCGCATTCCAGACGCACTTCTGCCAACGACTAGCGACAATATCGTCGCTAATCAGGCATTCGATGCCGGCTTGTAGGAACAAATCGCGCAAATGCGATGTTTTAGGTTCGTGGCTATCTGACAGATTACCCAAAATCAACTTGCCGTAAGCCAAGTGGCTAATCTCGCCGGGAGCCAGCCGGTTACAGCAAATAAATGCCAAGCCGCTGATTAACAGATTGTCCGGGAAAGCTTGTTGCAGCTCCTGTTCAATCTCGACACCGTTTTGGATCAGCACAATGGTAGTTTGCCGAGCGACTGCATCGCGAATCAACGCAACTCGATCAATGTCCGGGGTTACCTTGCTGCATAAAATCAGGTAATCGGCTTGACCATCGTAGTTCGCGGCATCGCGCAATACCTGGCTAGGCATGAATTGCCAAGTGCCCAGAGCATGGCTTTCGATACGATACCCATGCTGTCTGATGACATCATAATCGGAGCGGCACACCACTGAGACTTCCGCGCCAGCCTTAGCCAACAGGCCACCGTAAAAGCCGCCGATAGCGCCGGCACCCACGATCAATACCTTGGTGCTCATGTTTCCTCAGCCAGAATCTGCTTTAAAAACGGAATGGTTAATTTGCGTTGCGCGGCCAAGGTGGCGCGGTCGATTTTTTCCAGGAGCAGCCATAGCGCCGCTAAATCGTGAACATAATGATTCAACAAAAATCGCCCTACTGCCGGCGGAATGTCGAAGCCCAAAAAATGGGCTTTATAAGTCAGCGCTTCGATTAGCTGATCGTCGCGCAAAGGCTGGATTTTTAAGGTCAGCCCCCAAGCCATCCGGGTTTTCAGGTCAGGTAAGTCAAAGCCCAAAAACTTTGGCGGGCAATCGGCAGCCAGCAGCAATTTATGATTGTTCTGTCGATGCGTATTATAAAAAGCAAACAGCGCGTGTTCCCAGTCGAGGTGGCCGGCCAGCGCTTGCATATTGTCGAAACATACCAATTCCAGATCTTCCAGGCCGTCCAACAAGGTCGGTGCCGGCAAATGGTCGATGTCAAAAGCCAGATAGAACGGGTCTTTACCCGCCAGTTTGGCTTGCTGGCAACAGGCCTGCAACAAGTGGCTTTTCCCGCTGCCGGCATCGCCCCAGATAAAAATTTGCTGTTCCTGGCCGTTCTCTGCCAGGGCCTGCAACTGCGTGACGATTTCAGCGTTATTGCCGGAAAAAAAACTGGCAAAGGTCTGATCGTTCTGAAACTCGAATTGTAACGGGACTTGCATGCCGCTGGTGCTCAGGCTTTTTCCGCTTTGTAGACATACAGGCCGGCGCCGAAGCACAGCAGCAGGCTGAACAACACTTCCAGCAGCGCATAAGGCCGTTCTATTTGATTGACATAGGCTTCAGCGGCGCCATGCGCGAAATACGGTAGGCTCAAATAACACATCCAGGTGCAGCTTTTCAGATTGCGGTTTAATAAGCCTTTAAACGGCAGCAATAGCGGTCCGGCCGAGATTAACAACAGCAATGCAGTGGGCAACTTGTTCGATGGTGACAATAGCGTATGCCAAGCCATCATTAACAAAAACAGGCCGAAGAAGCCCAGCAAGGCCGCGTAATAGTAATAGATTCGTTGCATGAGAGCGGCAAATGGCCAGAGTGATAGAGTTAAGCTGATCTATTATCACAAAGTCTCTGCAATAATGCAGTGTCGCTCGTTTTTTAACCCACAAAGGACATAGTCATGATTCGAAAACTTTGCTCCATAACCGCTGCCGGCTTGCTGAGTTTTAGCGTGCTGGCCGCCGATAGCTATACCATCGATAGCCATCACACCTTCCCCAGCTTTGAAATCAGCCATTTGGGTTTTTCCACGCAACGCGGCCGTTTTAACGAAACCAGCGGCAAAGTGACGCTGGATACCGCAGCGGGTAAAGGCAGCATAGACATCAGCGTCAACACCGCGTCTATCAGTACCGGTTTGAAGGAGTTGGAAGAACATTTGCGTGGCAAGGAGTTTTTCGATAGCGGGCAATATCCGCTGATGGCCTTTAAATCTGACAAGCTCAGTTTTCAAGGCGAAAAATTGGTCGGTGCAGATGGCATTTTGACCTTGCACGGCATCAGCAAGCCGGTGCATTTGGACGTTGAGCACTTTTACTGCGGGATGAATGTCATCAGATTAAAGTACACCTGTGGCGCCGATGCGGTCGGCACGATAAAACGCTCGGAGTTTGGTATCGACAAATATGTGCCGGCAGTGGGCGATGAGGTCAAGGTGCTCATCCAGGTTGAAGCTGTTAAGGATTAAGTTGCCCAGCGTTTTGCTCAATGCCGAACCAATCTTTACCTTGCGCCGAAATCGGGTGTTACACAATGCTTTTAATGCTTAGCCGGAGACGGGGATGGAAATAAGCTTAGCCAATGCGGCCGACATCCCGGCGCTTTGTCAGCTACTAGGCGAATTATTCAGTCAAGAAGCCGAGTTCCAGCCCGATTATGCGGCTCAACATCGGGGCTTGGCGCGCATCATCGCCGACCCAAACATCGGTCATATTCTGGTGGCGCGGCATGAATGCCAAATTGTTGGTATGGTGAATCTGCTTTACACCGTCTCCACCGCGCTGGGCGAAAGGGTGGCCTGGCTGGAAGATATGGTCGTGTCAAGCGAGGTTCGCGGCCTAGGCCTGGGTAGCCGGTTGTTGGAACACGCGGTCGCGTTTGCCCGCCAAAATGGCTGTCGCCGGCTCAGCTTGTTGACCGACGCCGATAATCTGCATGCTCAGTGCTTTTACCAGCGACAAGGTTTCAGCGTTTCTCAAATGTTGCCGATGCGCTTGGTTTTTTGAATAACAGTGCCGCATTGCGCAAAAATGGCCCGCTTTTGTGGTCGGGGGCAACGTGCGGATGGGTAATGATGTTTATCCCTGGGTTGCAGAAAACCGGCTGGCGACGATGTTTTTTTCCATGTCGCCGGTGATCATCAAGGAAGTGCAGCCGGTCCTGCTTAACAAATAGCCCCATTTGTCGCCCATTACTAACCCCGCCCTCAGCCCAAACGATTTGGGGCAGTGGATGCGCGGAGTTTTCCGTCCATCCTTATCCTTAGCGGCTTTTAGAACTCATATTTCAACGAACCCAATACGCTGATGGGTGAACCTGGAATGCTGGTGTGGCGTCCACCCGACGTATTTGCGTAGTAATCCTTATCCAAAACATTATTGATGTTCAGCTGCAAAGTAAGCTTGTGTTGACCAATGCGAGGGCTATACGCCGCCATCGCATCCACGCGAGCGTAGCCGGGCAACGAGCAGGTATTGGCGGTGTCGCATGGCCGGCTACCGACGGCAACGGCACCTAAGCCCGCTTTAAAAGTATCGGTAAACTGCCAGGTACCCCACAGGCTGCCCTGGTGCTCGGGTACATTCTCCAAGCGATTGCCTTTTAGTCCGCTGAAGCTTTGCACATAATTAACCTGGGTATAGGCATACGTCCCCAACAAATGCAGTTGCTCGGTAATTTGTCCGGCCAGATCCAACTCAATACCTTTACTGCGGATTTTGCCGGCCAGAATCTGGTAGTCGGGATTGGCTTCGTTAGGATCGTCGGTTAGCAGATTGCTCTTGGTTAAATGAAAAAACGCCAGGGTCGATGAAAAGCGCTTGTCCTGTGACTCCGTTTTAAGGCCGATTTCATATTGCTTACCAATCTGCGGCTCAAAACTGGTGCCGCCGACGCTCACGCCATTGTTGCCGCTGAAAGATTTAGTGTAACTGCCATAAATCGACAGCCAATCCTGGACTTGGTAAAGAATACCGGCTCTCGGGCTAAAAGCGTTGTCTTCCCGCTCTATCCGTCCGGCTTTGGCCGCATCCAGGGACGTAGTCGAGGCGATAGCGCCGGTGGTGACGTTGTCGTAGCGGCCTCCCAACAAAATGTGCAGCTTATCAAATAGCGTTATCTGGTCCTGGGCGTATGCGCCCACCCACGATTCCTCGCGATAAAAGAATCTGTTATAGGTGGACAAGGCGGCAAAGTTTACTTGCCCATAAACCGGATTGTATATGTCGATAGAAGCAGCCGAGCCATTTGCCGATGGCGCCTCGGTCGTGGCGTGAAAGCCGTCGACACCAACCAAAAGGTTATGCTTGCTGCCCAGGAGGTCGAATTTACCGTTTAAATCGATGTTGCCGGAATGGGTCCTTACATCTTGTACGCCCACGGAGGCGGAACGATTCAGAATGCGGTTGTTAGCCTGTAAGCCACCGTTGAAAATGGCCGGACCGCTTAGCGACCAATCCTTAAACAGATAACGCTGGGTAATTTTCCAATCGTCGTTAAAGTGGTAAGTCCAGTCGTAGCCCACCAGTGTACTTTCCACGGTTTGGCGCTGAAAGCCATCTTTTAGGCTGCGGTCGAAGGGAATGGCTGCCGGGCGGTTGCCAATCGCGGGAATGCCGAAATCCGCGTTAAAGTTGTCATGCTTGTATTCAAGCTCGAGATTAGTTTCGAACTTTTCATTCGGCCGCCAGGTAACGACCGGTGCCACAAACACGCGCTCGTTGCCGACAAAATCCCGGAACGACTGATTGTCCGTGTAAGAGCCATTGAATCGATAAAGCAGCGTCTTGTCGTCATTAATTGGTCCGGTGGCATCGACCAAGGTGCGATATTGATCGTAAGAGCCGAACTGTTGTTGCAGAGAATAGTAAGCAGTATCCAGCGGTTTCTTGGTCACATAATTCACCAAGCCGCCGGGCTCAATACGGCCGTAAAGCACTGCGGCCGGGCCTTTTAATATCTCCACCTGCTCGATATTGGCAATATCGTAAATGTCTTGGCGATTGAACAAGCCATTGCGGTAGGCATCGCCAAAACCGGAACCGGCAAGGCCGCGAATGATGAAGTTGTCGTACAAAAAGCCGCCGCCCGTGCGGCCCAATACGCCGCTGACATGGCCGTTTACTGCGTCGGGCAAGGTCATGGACTGTTTGTCCGCCAGCACGGCTTTAGGCACTACCTGAATCGAAACCGGCGTCTGCATGATTGGTGTATCGGTCTTGGTGGCCGTCATGGCATTGGGGCGGTTGTAATCGGTATTGTAGGGATCGGTGGCGTTGTAAACCGTCTGACCGATAACATTCACCGGTTGTAACATCGTCGCGTCCTTGCCCGCCGCCTTGATCGATACCGAACCGTCGCCGGCAATCGCAAAACTCAGGCCGCTGGCCGACAGCAGTTTACTGAGTGCCTCGTTTAGCGTCATCGTGCCTCGTAACGCCGGTCCATTGCGGCCAGCCACACTATCGTGCGCGTAAAAAATTTGTACGCCGGATTGCGCCGCCAGTTTCGGCAATGCCGCCGCCAATTCCTGGGCCGGAATATCAAAGCTGTAGGTGGTTTCGGTTGCCCGCACTTCGCAGGCAGTGGCCAATAAGGCGCCGAGCAACGCCGGTTGTATTAAAAACTTCATCCATCTTCTCCTTTTGCTTGGGTTTCCAGAATGAAACGCACCAAGCCGAAAAAGACGCCAAAAATTATTGGAGGGGAAGACGCGCTGTGCGGTCTTGGCGGCCTCAGCGTCCGGCCAATATTACCTGTCCCGGCGAAGGCCGCTGAATATTGACCGGCAGCGTCATAGCGATCACATTTAGCGCGCCATCAAGGTTACCGATATGGAAGGTGCCGCTGACTTTTAGTTTGGCCAGGTTTGGGTCGGCCAAACTCAGGCGGGTGTCATGAAAGCGCTCCAGCTCGCTTAATACCTCATCCAGCCGCCGGTTTTCGAACACCAGTTGACCGCGCAGCCACGCTGTGATGGTGGCCGGTTTGTCTTGGCTTTCCAGAAAGTCGCCGCGCTGATCGTAAGCGAGTACTTGATTGGCGCTGATTTCCCGGCTGCCGCTCGTCACAATCTTTACCGCGCCTTCCAGTACTGCGACAGCGACCTGCCGATTTTGCAAGCGCACGTCGAACTCGGTGCCAATATCAACGATACTGCCATGGCCGGCCTGCACCTCAAACGGCTGTTGCGGGTTATGCGCCACGCTGAAAAACGCCTCGCCCTTAATCAGTTCAACCGAGCGCCGCCAACGGTTGACCCGCACATTCAGCTCGGTATCGCCGCTCAGTTCCAAACGCGAGCCGTCGGCCAGATGTACGGTTTGGCGGCTGCCGCGCTCGGCCGCATAGTGGCGAGGGTAGCCGTACCAGCCGTACTCGGAAAAAGTCGCTATGCCCAAGCCCAATAGCAGCGAAGCGGCTAACGCCAGCTTGCTAAGGCGGCGCGTTCGCTTGTGGGGAGCCCGGTAGCTCAGCGCTTGCCGACGCACCGGAAAGTCCCGGCCCTTATAGCGATCCAGTCTGTTCCAACGGCTGGCCAACTGCTGATAAATGCGTCGCCGGTCTTCGCCTAGCGCCAGCCAATCTGCGAAGGCCTGGCGATCTGCGGGTGTGCAGGCAGCCGAATCCAGCCGCAGAATCCACTCTATGGCTTGTTGCTGCAAAACGGTTGAGGTCTCGATGTTGGGCATGTTAAACAGAGGACATTAGGTTGCGCTTGGCGAGCATTATCACGTAGCCGCCCAACATTTAAAATCCGGCAAATGAAGCGGTGAGAAAAGCCGTTGCGCCGCCCATGCGCTCAGTCATCCAACGAAGCAAAGCGCAGCAGAACGTGTTGCGCGGCGATGCCGAGCAAGCGCACGGAATTACGTTCGGAAACGCCCAGTCGCCGGCTAATTTCCTTGTGTGACAATCCTTCCAGCCGGTAAAGCACGAAAACGTTGCGGGTTGCCTCCGGCAATTCCTGCAAAATGCTGTTTAAGGCATGCAACTCCTGTTGCGAGGCTAATTTATCTTCCGGTAATGGCTCGGGAGTCGGTATTTCATGCAGTACCTGGTCGTCACCGTTGTTTTCGGCATGAAAACGGTCGCGGACGTTTTGCCGGCGATGTTGATCGACGCTGAGATTGGCGATCGTTCGATATAGAAAGGCCCTGGCATTATCGATTGATTCCGGTTCGGGGTGCTGCATCAGCCGCAAATAAGCTTCCTGTACCAAATCCTCGGCAAACTCATTGCCGCTACGCAGGCCGGCAAACACCCGGAGTTCCTGGCTATGCCGCTGAAATAGCCGATCAAACAGCGATGGTTTGGATTTTGGCACTAACAAGACTCGGTGACGAAAAAGATAACGGTTAGGCAAACTACCAAGCAGGGCTGGACTTAACGGCATGGCAGCCGGACCAATTCCGGTTTGGAGGGGTTGATCTAACGGAATACCTCGCAAAAAACATTCCATCCGGCCGAATTCAAATCGATAGACAGGTTTTGGCTGCAATTAAACCGTTTGCAAACAGTTGCTTGAGTTACCCGTAACGGTGGTTGCTTGTGTTTGGGCGGCGGGAGTTTTTGTGGAACCGGGTGCGTTAGATCACGCAAAATGGCTTTTAGATACGCCAAATCACACAGGTTTTTTCCGCATTATCAATTTCAGGGGCAATTGCCGAGCGCGGCATGCTCAAACCTGAGCAATCCTGCTGCCGTTAGTCGAGAATTCCCCCTTGTATTCCCAGGCTAGGTCCCTAACAATATCTTCAAGCAACGCAAGCATAGTTGGGAGCGAGTCATGGCGTTACAGCAAGAGCAAGACAGTTTTTATCTGAGCGAAGAGGAGTATCTGGCCACGGAGATCCATTCCGACGTTAAGCGCGAATATATCGACGGCCGGATTTATGCGATGGCCGGGGCCGGCTATAACCACAACTGTATCTCGGCCAATATTTTGGGCGAGTTCCGAAACCATTTGAAAGGCACGCCCTGTGCAACGTTCATGGCCGACATTAAAGTGCGGATGGGTAAGGATTACGTTTATCCCGATGTACTGGTGGATTGCAGCAAAATGGCCGGCGACGATGTTTTTTCCACTTCGCCGGTCATCATCGTGGAAGTACTGTCGCGCTCGACCCGCAAAACCGACACCACCACCAAACTGCTGCGCTACATCAATTTGCCGTCCTTGCAGGAGTATGTGTTGATAGAACAGGACATCGTTTCGGTGCAGGTGTTGCGCCGGAACAAGCACTGGCTGTCGGAATATTATTTTTTGGGCGATGCGGTCACTTTCGAATCCATCGGTTTGACCTTAAACGTGGAAGACATTTACGACCGGGTTGATAACCGCGATATGAATGAATTCAGGCAAGATAAGCTTTGATCCGTCGTCGGCGTCAAAACGATGAAACGTAGGCCGGGTTACGCTTTATCGAGCTAACCCGACCTACGTGACTAAAACTCCACCTTTACCGAGCCCAAGAAAGTCCGTGGGGCACCGGGCATGGTTTGGTAAATAAAATTACCGTAACCGTTGCTGGATGCGATGTATTCCTTATTCAAAAGATTTTCTATGTTGAATTGCCAGGTTATACGGGAAGGTCCGGCTTTGTGCTGGTATTTCAACATCGTATCGACGCGGGTATAGCCGGGTATTTCGAAGCTGTTATCGACATCCCCCGAGCGCTTGTCAACCACGTAAACACCTGCCCCGGCGCTGAAGCCCTGTGCTCCCAGACCTGAAAAATCATAGGTGGACCATAAACTGGCGGTATTTCTGGGGATGTTCTCCAGGCGATTGCCGGCTTTGCCCACGCCGCTGAACGGCGACTCGTTGCCGCTGGTGACAACTGCGCCGATGTAGGTATAAGTGCCAATGATGTTCCAGTAATCGGTCAGCCGCCCTTGCAAATCCAACTCGATGCCTCGACTGCGTGCCGCGCCGATTGTGGCGTAAAAGCTGTTGTTAGGGGCCGGCAGTTGCGATTTGATATTGCTTTTGGTCAATTCGAAGAACGCCAGATTGGCGCGCAATTGTCCATCCAACCATTCGCCTTTCAAGCCAAACTCCATTTCCTTGGATTTTTCCGGGGCGAAGGCGGAACCGTCGATAGGCCGTCCGGCATTAAAGGCGTTGAAGCCATTAACGTAATTGACGTAAGCACCCAGCCACGGCACGGGTTGGTACAACAAACCTATACGCGGACTAAAGTTGTCGTCGTCGGTGTGATTAGTTGAAACGCCTTGCGCATCGTAATTGCTGTGCATGGCATTATCGAAGCGTCCGCCCAGCAATAAATGCCATTGATTCCACAACGAGATTTGGTCCTGAATGTAAATGCCGTACCACTCATTGACGGTATCGTTCTGTCCTCCTAGTGGCAGATCCAGCAACTCGGTAAAGCCATACCGTGGGTTGAAGATATTGATATTGGTAGCGGTCGCATAAGCGCTAAACAGATTTCTGTTCTTGGAATGATAGTAGTCCGCACCCAGCAAAACAGCATGTTTCAGCGCTCCCGTCTCGAAGTGACCGGTTATGTCCACGGTGCCATAGTGATTTTGAAAATCGTCGCTGGTCTTGATAAACCCTCTAGCCAAATTTCCCAAAAGATCGGCGTTTTCATTCGAAGAAGTCTGTGCGGTTAAAAATGTTTGGTTATGGGTTGAATATTTTGCCCGTACTTTCCAGTCTTGATTAAACTCGTGGGTCAGGGTTAAGCCGCCGGTATAGGCTTCTTTGTCGGCAAAATCCGTTGGTTCGTTGCCGGAAAAGTGAAATGGAATTTTGCCGGGAATCGCTCCCGACTGCTGCAAGCTGTATGGGATTCCGGAATCGGCGACGTCTTTAATGTTCTGATACATAAAATCCAGATCTAGCCGGGTATGATCGGTAATGTTCCAGCTTAGGCTGGGCGCTACAAAGTCGCGGGTGACCGGATGGTTATCCCTAAACGTCGCGCTGTCCAAATGCTCGTAATTCAGACGATAGGCCAATGCACCGTCTGCGGTGATTTTATTGGTGGCATCCAGCAGGGTGCGGTAAGTATCGAAGGAACCAAATTGCTGTTGAAGCGAATAATAAGCATCGGTACGGGGCCGTTTGGTGACGATATTGACCAGACCGCCCGGTTGGGCGCGACCGTATAACATGGCCGAAGGCCCTTTAAGCACCTCAATGCGTTCGGCGTTAGCCAGTGAAATAGGCGTGTTGGGAGTTAAAACGCCGTCACGATAAATATTATTGGTGTTGGTGAAGCCGCGAATATAGAGATTTTCGTCTTTGTCGTTGCCGAAGCCCCAGCCTTTCGCAACGCCGCTGACGTTTTTCAGGGCGTTTTCCAGGCCGATGGCTTGCTGGTCGTCGATGACGGCTTTGGGTAGCACTTGTACGGAAATCGGAGTATCGAACAGCGGCGTATCGGTTTTGGTCCCGGTCACGGCGTTGGAGACTGAGTAATCCTTGTTGTAAGGATCGCTCGGGTCACTCGTGCCTTTGACTAACACCGCGCCTAAAGTTGTCGCATCGCTGCCGGAGGATGCTGGTTTCAACGTCACAGTACCATCTGCGCCAATACTATAAGTCAAGCCGCTGCCGTTTATTAACTGACGGACGGCTTCATCGACGCTAAATTCGCCTTGCAGCGCCGGGCTGGTCTTGCCGACGGTGGATTGTTCGGCATACAGCATTGCTCTGCCGGATTGATTTGCCAGTTGTTGAAGCGCGGAGGCCAAACTTTGGGCGGGAATATCGAAATGGCGTTTGTCGTCCTCGGCGTAGGCTTGCGCCGAGATCAGCGCGATTGCGGTCGCCAGGCGTTTGATCGTCAATGTCATGTTCCATGTCTCCATTGGTTAAGGGGTCATGGGCATAGACGCAGTCGATCAAAAAAGCCGCCAGCAAAACGATAGTTTATTTTGCGACGACCGGCGTTAGGGGCGAATGATTGAGTCGGCCTTAGGTATGGCAGCTATTCCCGTTTGGGCTGGGCGCTTTGGCTGTGCTCGGGGCTGGTGTTGTCAACGCCCTTTGGGTCACGTCTTAAACGGGTATGTAGCTAAGCCGCATAAAGGCGAACAGTTTTCAAACCCCGAGTCAATCATTCGCCCTGCGCGATGATGCCGCTTCCAGCACGATTTCGCGCTCGCCGACATGTTTAACTTTGACCGGCAATAACATGGCAACCGCGTTCAGCATATTGTCCAGTTGCTCGGTGCGGAAGCTGCCGTTGACGCGCAGTTCGGCCAGTTTAGGATCGGGCAGGCGGATTTGTACGTCGTGATAACGGCCGATTTCCGCCAGCGCTTCGCCAAGAGGTCGGCCGCGAAAAATCAGCTGGCCCTGCCGCCAGGCAGTGACGGTGGCGATGTCGGATTGCAAGGCTTCGACGAAGCGCTGGTCATGGCTATACGCCAACTGCTGACCGGCGTGCAATTCGCGGCGGCTGCCTTGGCCGGTCATTTCCACCAAACCGTCCTGCACAGCGACGCTGACCCGGTCGGATTGTTTGTAGACATCGAATGCCGTGCCGATGTCGCGCACGCTGAGATTGCCAACATGCACGGTGAATGGCCTTTCGGCATCGTGAGTCACGTTAAAAAAAGCCTCGCCGCGCACCAGATCGACATGGCGCTGACGACGGTTGAAATGCACTCGCACCTCGGTGTCGGTGTTGAGTTCCAGGCTGGAACCGTCTGCTAGCGTCACGGTCTGTCTTTGGCCTTTGCCGGTGCCATAGCTATGGGGGAATCCGTACCAACCTTGCGGCGAGAATAACGCCAGGCCGACGCCCAGCAAGACAATCGCGGCAGCGCTATAGCTTGCCCAACGCAGCCAAACCGGCCTGCGAGTAGGCGGCCGGTAACGCAAGGCCTCGTTGCGCGCCAGGAAGGCCTGTTGTTTGAACGGTTCCATCCAGGCCCATTGCGCTTCAACCTGTTGGTAAGCCTGCCCATGCAGTGGATCGGCTGCCAGCCAATCAGCAAATTCCTGGCGGATTTGCGGGTTGCCGGGCGCATCGCGCAGACGCAGCAACCAGCTTATCGCTTGCTCGCGGGTCGCTTGGCTGCAAGATTGAATGCTGGTCACGCTGGTCTTCTGTTCAATTGAGTGGGGCAGCAGTTTACCGGACATAGGCATAGACGGGCTAGACGGCAATTACCGCCAAGCGTGCTCCGGTTCTGCACTGAGCTTGGCGCTGATATGTTGCATTGCCAGCATCACGTAACGCTCGGAGCAACGTACCGAAATCCCCAGGCGCTGAGCAATTTCGGCATGTGAACAGCCTTCGATCCGGTATAAAACAAAGGCGTGGCGGCGCAATTCCGGCAATTCGTCCAACCAGCTGGAGAATTTCTCCAATTGCTGATGAGTTTGCCAATAATGCTCGGGCGAAAGACTTTGGTCGGCAACATGCTCGATGTCGGCGTCGGCTTCATCGAACCGTGCGCGCGTTTCGCGGCGGCGATGCCGGTCAACCGTCAGATTGGCGGCGGTCTGAAATAAAAACGCCCTGGGGTTTTGAATGGTTTGCGGATCGGGATATTGCGATAAGCGCAGAAAAGTTTCTTGCACAATGTCGCTTACATCGGGCTCTCTCGGCCAACGGCCGCGTAAAAAGCTGCCGATTTCGTGCGCGTGTTGCAGAAACAGCGTGTGCAGAAATCCGGAAAGGTCTTTGGGCATTGGCGATTGTTTGCGGAGGGACGGCTGGCGCGAAACCAGCAATGTTCAGGCCATGACGCTGAAAACGACCTGAGGTAGCGGTTTGCGCCGACCGCTATGCTACTTTGCGTCGGTGCTTGGCTTTACCAATTGATTGAGTGCCGTGTGATATGCCGCAGTTTTTGAAAAAGTCGCGGCATATCACACGGCAAAATCTTTGCGGCTATTTTGGCCTGCTCTACGCTTTTGCCGCCAGCGAATCACGCCGGTTACGAATAGCACCGGGCAGGCCAGTCCGGTGATAAACACCAAAATCCGCCCGGTCATGCCAAAGGCCTGGCCGGAATGCAGCGGCCATTGCCAATGGGTGAAGACTTCGCCGGCCGTGGCAGTCGGCAGGCTGGGATCGTCCAAGTCCAAAATCTTGCCGCTGTAGCGGTCGATCACCGTGCAGCGGCGTTGCAAGATACTGCCGGGTGCATCAACGCCGTCCTGGCATACCGTGTAGGTTTTGGTGGGTTCCGTCGCTCCGTAAATCCAGTGCGGTCGGCCTTGCGGGTATTGATTGAAAGCAATCGCCACCGCCTGATCCATACCGATAGCCGGTGCATTTGGATACCGCGGTTTGGATTGAAACCAGTAGCGGTAAGTCACCGGCGAAAACAGCTCCAACACCGGCACCACGTTGTGCGGCAGCACCATGTAGATGCCGGAGAACAAGACCGGCAACATCACCAGTAAGGTATAAAAACCGCTGGTTTTATGCAGGTCGTAATTGAAGCGCACCTTGCCGGCCTTGGCTTTAAAGGTCAATGCATTGCGCCAATGTCCGGTCAACGGCCACCAGACGATCAGGCCGGTCAAGGTCGAAATAATCAATAAGGCGGCGGACCCGCCGACTATCGGCTCACTGATGTCTCCCGGAATCAACAAGGCGAAATGCAATTCAAACATCAAGCCGATAAAAGTGCTGGGCAGCCAGTCGCTGGAGCGCCTCTTGAGTTGCTTACCCGTGACATTCGTCGTATACGGGTCAACGGCAACTTCCCAATTTTCCAGCGAGCCGTCAGCACCAGCAACTGCGTACCGCAGTTTGAAGGCCGCGAATTCGTTGCGCGGATAGGTGGCGAAGGTATGCTTCGCGGCTGGCGGCATCGCTTGTCGGCCGGCCTCGAAAATTTCCGCCAAGGACCGATATTCGGCATGCTCCGGTGGCTGCACCGTCAACATCTCGGGATGCAACCATTCGTCGATTTCGGCATGAAACACCAGAACGCTGCCGGTGATGCCGTAAATAGACAAAAGCAAGCCCAGCGTCAGACCCAACCATAAATGAACGGTCAGCCAGCGTTGGCGGCGGGCTTTCAGGCGAGACAGCTCTCGGTTTTGCGGCTTGGATTGGATAAGTGCGTTAGGTTGATAGAGATTACTGTTCATGATGGGGGTACGGTTATCGTCAATATTCGAAAGAGAAGCCAGGGAACCAGATACTGCTCTTGTCCGGATCAAGCGCTGGCCGCCTTTTTTGCATAAGACGTTTAGGCGTAGGAAATCCGCATCGTATCGACCGGGTTAGGCGGAAACTGTGTGCTATTTCCGCCGCCATTTCGGGCCGGAGCGGCATACCCCGCCCCGCTTAGGCCTTAAAATTGACACCCCCCAGCGCTTAAAACCGGTATTCCACACCACCGAATACCGAGCGGGTCGCGCCGGGATTGAACTGGTCCAAATCGGCACCATTCGCATTGCCTAGAACCCACACCGACGATGCATAATGTTCGTCGGTTAAATTTCGGCCATCGACGAACAACTTCCAATGTTTGCCGTCATCCCAACCCATGCGCGCGCCCAACAGCGCATAAGGTTTGGCGGCCAGGGTATTGGCGAAGTCCGCATAATTGGAACTGACGATGCGGGCATTGGGACCGATATAAAAGCCGCTGGGATGTTGGTACAGCGCTTCGACGAAAGCATTGTGTTCCGGAATGCCGGGCAAGCGGTTATTGCGAAGCGCGGGGTCGCTGTCAAACGTAAAGTCATTCCAGGTGTAGTTGCCGCTGAGCCGTAAGTTATCGCCGGATGCCGCCAGATTTAGCGGCAAAGTGGTTTCCAAGCCGAGTTCGACACCACGATGCAAGGTCGTGCTATCAGCGTTGGTGGAAGAAAACGCCGTTGGATTTCTGGGATTGGAAACAATCAAGTACTCGTTGTTAACCCAGGACTGATAAAAAGCCAAATCCCATTTCAAGCGCTGGGCTTGCCCGCGGGTGCCGATTTCCACGGTGCTGGCGGTTTGCAGATTTCGTTTGGGTTGGAGATAAATGTTGGCAAGATCGGCCATTTTTGGCGGTTCGGCGCTGCGGCTGACATTGCCGTAAATCTGCGCTTCGTCGGTGGCTTGCCAGGTAAAGCCCAGCTTGGGGTTAGCCGTGAAGAAATCTTGATTGGCTTGGTTGCTGGGTCTGGCGGCACTGGCCACATAACCTTCGTAGCGTTCGTAGTTCACATCGCGATAATTCAATTGAACGCCGGCGATCAAGGTAAACGCATCGGTCAGGCTCAACTGATCTTCCATAAACGCTTCGACATTCAGCCAGCGGTCGCGCTCCGCCGTCAACAACGGCCCAAGCTGCCTGCCGACGATGCCGTAGTTTTTATCGTTGATAAATTGCCACTGGGTCAGACCGCCCCAAACTACCCGGTTATTTAAACCCAATAACTGGCCGTTGATCTCATGCCGCCAGTTAAAGCCGACATCCTGCCACTGGTCGTGATTGCCGCTATCGGTATAGTCGTAACGATAGTTATTGATCGAGTAATAACTGCCCACCTCAAAGTGGTCGCCGCCATGCAATTTTACCGAATGCTTTAGATCGAAGCGGTAAGATGAAAAGCCGTTAGGTAAGGACCAATCGTTGGGGTTTTGCTGGGGATTTTGGTCGATTTGCCGCTTGCTCAGCGTTGCCGGCCACAAGAAATTATGGTTTTGCGCATCGAAATACAAACGGGTTTCGTGATTTTCGTTCCAGCGGTAGCCGATATTGCCATGTCCCAGAAACTGCTCTTGATGATTGTTTTCCCGGGTCGTATCGGTATTGACGTAGGAAAACGTGCCGAAAACATCCAATCCGTTTTCAAACGCTTTACCGCCGCTGAAATAAGGTCGGTAATAATCGTTGGTGCCGCCGACGATGCCGATTTTCAACCCATTGGCGGTGTACCCGGTCGGCGTGATGTAATTGATAGCGCCGCCTAGATTGCTGCCGCCGTATTCCAAGGCATTCGCGCCGCGATAGACTTCGATATGCTCGATAGCATAAAGATTGAGCGCCTCGACATCGAACGTCCCGTTGGCGTGAGTAAACGGCATGCCGTTGCGCAGAAATTTTATACCGCGAATCGGCGAAATATCCGAATTGCCGTCCGAACCGCGGATGGAGATGCGCGATCCACCGGTCGCGCCAGCGCTAATATCACCCACATAAACGCCCGGCGCCGTCGCCAAGGCATCGCTGACCGACAAGGGCGCGCCTTCTTCGATCCGCTTGCCGTCGATCACCGAGGTGCCGCCCGCCACGCGATTCAGTTTGATTTGCGATTCTTGCATCGATGGCGTAGTCAGGCTTGGGCTTTCGCTTGCTAAGGCTTTACCCGTCACCGTCATAGTCGGCAAGGTTGTCGTACCGGCGGCGGACTGCGGTTCCACCGTCGCCGCCTTTTCCAATGTGACGGTATTGCCGTTGCTGAACCGGTACTGCAGCCCGGAACCGCGCAGCAAGTTCCGCAAAGCCTGTTCCGGCGTATAACGGCCGATTAATTCCGGCGCGGTGATGCGCTCGGCAATGTCGCCTTCATACAGCACTTGCAAGCCGGTGAGTGCGGAAAACCGGGTCAACGCCGAGGACAGCGCTTGGGAGCGAATATCAAAGCTTTGCGCGGCTTGCTCAGCGGCCATGGTCATAGCAGAAGCCAACAGGCCGGAGGCAAGTGCTACGTAGAGTGGGGCACGGCAAGCGGGTGCGGGATATTTCATGCGTCTATCTCCTTCGTCGATGGATGGTGTTACCGACAAAGACGACGCAGGATCAGGCTTACCCTTAGTGCCGAGAAAAATATTTTTATAATCGATGGCTCGCGGTGCGCCCATCTATTACGTCAATACAACAACACCCAATCGCCCGGCATCCGCAAGGCCTTGGCTTGCAGCGTGGTGGTCAGCGCGGCCAGCACAGCATCGGGGTCGGCGTTGTTGAAGACGCCGTTGACCACTCGTTCGGCCAACCGCGGATTGACCGCGACGATCCGGCCACTGCGATAACGATTAATTTCCGCCAACACTTGCGTCAAAGGCTGGCGGTGAAACACGGTTTGGCGTCGCCGCCAGGCCAGTGCATCGTCGTTGTCGAGCCGGGCAACGGCTTGCAGCCGGCCTTGCCGGTATTCGCCTTGCTCGGCAGCACGCACCAAAGCGCTGGCGCTATCGGCGCCGACCTCCACGGTGCCTTCGCTAACAACGACACGCAGCTCGTCGGCTTGTCTGCGAACGCTGTAGGCGGTGCCGACGGCGCGCGCGGTCGCCTGACCGCCGTCGACGATGAACGGCCGTTGCTTATTAGGCGCGACTTCGAAATAGGCTTCGCCGCGCAGCAATTCGATCTGGCGCAAGCTGTCGCTGTAACGGACTACCAAGGCCGTATCGGTATTCAAGGTCAACCGCGAGCCGTCTTCCAGATCGATACTGAGTTGCTGGCCGGCTGCCGTATGGTAATCGCTACGCCAGTTTTGCCAGTGCTCCGGTAAGCGCCAGCCGGCCGCCAGCAATAACAATCCCAGGCAGCCCGAAGCAAACCGGCGCAGGTTTCGGCCGCTCGCCGACGCTTGCAAGCGACCCTCACCCAGCGCCCTTTTGGTGGAAAAAGTCTCGGTTTTAAATTGGGCAGCATCCGCTTGCAGGCGTTGCTGAACCCGTTCCGCCGGCTGTTGCAGTAGGCTCCATAGCTTGCGGGATTTCTCGTAGGCTTCGGCGTGCCGAGGATCGGCGTGGTACCAAATTTCAAATTGGCGGCGCACTTCGTCGCTGACGTCATCCGCTTGCAAGCGGGCAAACCAGGCAAGTGCCTGGTCCGAGAGCGAACTGGGAGACGCGGATTGGAGCTTATCGGACATGGTTGGGAGCGCGAAGCGTTGAGCCGAAGCAGGCATGATGCCACGATTTTAGAACGGGGTTAAGTTGCATGATACAAACGCACGGCGCATCAAAGGAAATCGATGCGGTCTTTCAAATGCTTCAAGGCCTTGTACATATGGGCCTCCACGGTGCGCGCCGATATGCCCAGCTCGGCGGCGATTTCGGAATAACGCTTGCCTTCCACTCGGCACGACAAGAACACCTTGCGGCATTGCGGCGGCAGTTCGTAGATGAGTTTTTCGAACAATTCCATTTGTTGCTGCCCCTCCAGCATGCTGTCCGGTTGCGGTTGGCTGCAAACGAGGTCTTCCTCGACCAAGCCGCCGTCGCGTTGCTCGTGTCTGGCCCGGCTGCGCAAATGGTCCAGGGCCAGATTGTCGGCGATGCGGAACACAAACGCCCGCTGGTTGACGATCTCGCCGTCGGCGGAATAGCGAGCGATGCGCAGATAGGTTTCCTGGATCAAGTCAGCAGCGGTTTCCGCGCAATTGACCTTATGCGTCAAAAATTGCTGGAGCTCCTTCTGATAGAGCAGAAAGCTAGCCAGTAAATCGGAATCGGTAATTGCATCCATGAACACATAGTCGGCAATGAAACGTCTTCCGCTGCAGCAACTTTTAAGCCACTAACCTGGGAAGCCAGCGTTATACGGCGATTGATCCGTCAGTTGGCGGGATTGATGCCAAAACCCTCGAAAGCGCGACGAGCAAAGTGCGGCATATCACGCACTTTTAAATTGCGCATCCGGCTTCTAAGTACGCCTTGCGGAGCGGCAAATTCAGGCACCTCGTGTCGGTCGAAAATATTGACCACTCGTTTCGGCACCTGATAACGGATCGGAATCAGCCCTTCCGTCCTTGCTTGGTCCTGGATTTTTGCCGCCAGCGAATCACGCCGGTGACGAATAGCACCGGGCAGGCCAGTCCGGTGATAAACACCAAAATCCGCCCGGTCATGCCGAAGGCCTGGCCGGAATGCAGCGGCCATTGCCAATGGGTGAAGATTTCGCCGGCCGTGGCGGTCGGCAGGCTGGGGTCGTCCAGGTCCAGAATCTTGCCGCTGTAACGGTCGATTACCGTGCAGCGGCGTTGCAAGATACTGTCGGGTGCATCGACGCCGTCCTGGCATACCGTGTAAGTCTGGCTGGGATTCGGCGCGCCGTAAATCCAGTGCGGCCGGCCTGTTGGGTATTGTTTCAATGCAATAGCCACGGCTTGATCCATGCCGATGGTCGGCGCATCCGGCGTAGATGGCGTGGAATGAAACCAGTAGCGGTAAGTCACCGGCGAAAACAATTCCAGCACCGGCACCACGTTATGCGGCAGCACCATGTAAACCCCGGAAAAAAGCACCGGAATCATCACCAACGCGGTGTAAAAGCCGCTGGTTTTATGCAGGTCGTAATTGAAGCGCACCTTGCCGGCCTTGGCTTTAAAGGCCAAGGCATTGCGCCAATGTCCGGTCAACGGCCACCAGACGATCAGGCCGGTCAGCGTAGAGATGATCAATAATATGCCGGACAGGCCGACCACTACTGTGCTGATGTCTTTGGGCAACAATAAGGCATAGTGCAACTTGAACATTAGGCCGATGAAGGTGTTGGGCAACCAATCGCCGGATCGTTCCTGGAGCTGTTTACCGGTGACTTTCGCGGTGTAAGGATCAACGCCTACTTCCCAGCGTTCCACAGCACCGTTGGCATCCGCCACCGCGAAGCGCAGCTTGAAGCTCGCAAACTCGTTACGCGGATACGTGGCGAAGTTGTGTTTGGCTTGTGGTGGCATGGCAGCTTTGCCGGCCGCGAAAATTTCAGCCAAGGGCCGATACTCGGCATGCTCCGGCGGTTGCACCGTCAACATCTCGGGATGCAACCATTCGTCGATTTCGGGATAAAACACCAAAACGCTGCCGGTGATGCCGTAAATAGACAGCAACAAACCCAGCGTCAGCCCCAACCAAAGATGCACGGTTAGCCAGCGTTGGCGGCGGGCTTTGAGGCGGGCAAGCGAATGGTGCTCTGGTTCGCTGCGAACGATAAGGCCGGATTGAGGATTGGTTACATTCATCGCAGTAACAGATTTGAATTGAGAATTTGAAGAGTCAGGGCTTTGTATCCAAATTCGCTAACCCTTGTTTTTATGTGTTTCATTTGGATAAGACGTTTCCGGGCCAAAATTCCTCACGCGCTGCGAGTTAGACCGGCAAGGCGTTAATCGGAATTTCTCCAAGCCAAATACCTTTACCTTGAAACCAAGCCGATCATGGTTTGAACTGGCTCACCATGATCGGCTTGATAGCATGACCGAGCCATCCGGCGTCAGAACTCCACGCGGATCGAGCCCATGAAATTGCGCGGCGCGCCCGGTCTGGGTCAAATAGCTGTTAAATGCCGATGTTTCGTAAATCGTCTTATCCAACAGATTATTGACGTTCAACTGCGCGGTCACTTTAGACTTGCCTATCTCCCAGGAATAGCCGAGCAAGGCATCGACTCTGACGTAGCCCGGCATTTGCCAATTATTCAAATTATTACCTTGGCGCTCGCCAACCAGATACGCGCCGGCGCCAACATTTAGGCCACGCAAAGCGGGATCTTGAAATGCGTATTTGGCCCAGAAGCTGCCCGAATTTGCCGGCACGTTCCATAGCTTGCGGCCTTGATTACCGCTGTTATCCTGTGTGATGACTGCGTCGGTATAGGCATAAGTCGCAATCAAATTCAGGCCGTCGGTAATCTGACCCGATATGTCTACTTCGATACCACGGCTGCGGGCCTCGCCGGTTTGCACGGAAAACCGGGTATTTACCGGGTCCGGCGTCGCGATGTTTTGTTTGGTCAATTCGTAAAAGGCAACCGTGGTCATCAACCGCTTATCGAACCATTCGGTTTTGAATCCAACCTCGTGCTGCTGCGCGGTTTCGGCATCCAGCGGTTTGCCGGTTGATGCCAACGCGCTGTTCGCCCCGCCCAGCGATTCCGTATAATTTCCGTACAGTGACAGCCAGGACCAGGGTTGATAGACCACACCCACGCGCGGACTGAAAGCCTCGTTTTTAACTTCAGTCTCACTGTTTCTGGCAGCTGCGATGGAAGTCGAGGCTGCGCCGCTGCTGCGCGTTGCCCAATCGTAGCGCCCGCCACCCATGATATGCAGCTTGTCAAACAGGGTGATTTGATCCTGAAAGTAAGCGCCGTACCAATATTGCTCCAACGTGCTGAAATTATTGAAACCCCGGCTGGCAGCGGATGGAACCTGTCCGTAGACCGGATTAAAAATATCGACCACCGGCCTATGGCTGGCGGGAGCGGGGGCACCAAAGAAACCCTGGCCTTCGAAGTCTTCCCAAAAATAATCGAATCCCGCCAATACCCGATGCTCGGTTCCAAATAGTTTGAATTTGCCGGTGAGATCGATACTGGTCGCGACGGTATCGGTAATGTCGATCGGCCTATCGGTCACATTTCTTACCGAGGTGCGATTATTAGCGGGATTGACCGGTCCTGGGAAAAATGAAGAATTGTTGATTTGGTAATCCAGCTTGTAGTAGTGAAAGCGATGCTGGATTTTCCAATCGTCGTTGAATTGGTGCGACCAATCAAACCCGATCAAAAACTTGTCGAATACCGATTTTTCATTATCCGAGCCAAAACCGTAGTAACGGCTGATCGGTACATTGGCCGGACGGTTGCCTTGTACGGGTAAGCCGGTATAACTGGTGCGGGTATCGTAGAGATACTCCAAATTCAAATTGATTTCGGTGCGGTCGCTGGGCTTCCATGTAAGGGACGGCGCGAAAAACACCCGTTCCTGATCCATTTTGTCGATAAAAAACTCATTGTTTTGATAAGCCAAATTGACTCTGTACAACAAGGAACGGTCCTGATTGATCGGCCCGGTCGCGTCCGCCGTGGTACGGAACATATCGTAGGAGCCAAACTGCTGTTCCAATGCGTAATAAGGGGTATCCAGCGGTTTTTTGGTGACAATGTTGATCAAGCCGCCCGGCTCGATCCGACCATACGCCGCCGCGGCCGGACCTTTCAGGACTTCCAAGCGTTCCAGATCGGCCACCTCTTGCACGGCACGCCGGATGCGCAGTCCGTTCCGATAAACCGTGGTGGTGCCATCGGTCTGAAAACCGCGTAACTGAAAGCCTTCGTACATCGGGTCGGTCGCCCAGTTTATGCCGCTGACATTTTTCAGCGCATCCTTGATTCGAATTGCCTGTTGGTCTTTCAATATTTGTTTGGGAATAACCTGTACCGACATCGGTAACTCCATGATCGGCGTATCGGTTTTCGTGGCGGCACTGGCGTTGGGTAGGTGATAGTCCGAGTTATAGGGATCGTTAGGGTCCGACAGGGTTTTGCCGAGCACCGTCACGCTCGGCAAAGTTGTCGTACCGGCCGCCGATTGCGGTTCGATTGGCTTTGCCGACTTTTCCAGCGTCACGGTGCCATCGGTCGCGGTTTGTGGTGTCAGACCGGTGCCGCTCAACAGTTTGTCCAGCGCCTGTTGCGCTGTAAAGCGGCCTTGTACGGCGTTGCCGCGCAGGTTGCCGGCCAATTGAGAGCTGAAGAACACCTTGATGCCGCTGGTTTCGGAAAATTGCAGCAAGGCATCCGCCAACGGCGCGGCCGGGATGGCAAACTCGATGGCAGTTTCCGCCGCGCACCAAGGGCTGGCGCTGATCGCGACGGCAAAAACGGTTAAACAGAACGGGTTAAAGGGCGATAGTGTGCGCTGACTCATTGGGCATCCTGGCTTGTGATTGTGGTGACGGCGGTTGGCGAGGGAAGGTGTTCCGTCGGCGTATCCGCAGGGGTTCCAAAGCAAAGACGAAGGGAGAGATGGGTTTTATAACCTGGGTGAGAAAATATTTTTGGCCGAGTACGCAGCGCAATGCCTTCAGCGACCGGATGGGGCCTAGGCTCGGCGCCACGCCACTCCGTAAAAGCTATGAAATTCACCCGGTCAATAATCCCGTGTAGGCAGTACTGGCGAATTTATCCAGGGCTTATTGGCAGGGGCTAAAAATTATTGACCCGGCCCAAAAATACCGTTCACCTTTATGCCCATGAGGGTGCGAACGGCATTTCACCGATAAATAGGGCCGGGTCAATAATGGCGGTGCAGGACGATCAATGCGTCGGTCAGGCGGGTTTCGCTAACCGCCAAGGTGGTCTCGATAACCGTCAACGCCGCTTCCGGGTCGTTGGCGTCGAATACGCCGGTCACCAAATGCGCGGCCACGTCGGGATCGGCGATGACGATTTTTCCAGGACGGTAGCGGTTTAGATCGTCGATGACTTGTTGCAGCGGCTTTTCCTTGAACACCAGGCGCCGCTCCTGCCAAGCGGCGGCTTGCCTGAGATTGGCCTGTTCCGGCGCGCCGCTTTTACCGTCGAGCGACGCGACGCGCTGGCCCTCCGGCAGGCGCTCGATGGTCGCGCCGTCGGCGAACGCAACGCGCACACTGTGCTCGTAAACGGTGACTGCCAGATCGCCTTGCCACTGTTTAACGTCAAATGCCGTGCCCAAAGCTCGAACCCTACCGCCGCCGGCAACGACCTCAAACGGTCTTGCGGCATCGGCGGCCACTTTGAAATAGGCTTCGCCGCCGTGCAATCGAATCACCCGCTGCTGTTCGGAAAAATCCACCGACAGCGACGAAGCGGTATTCAGAATCACCGTCGAGCCGTCGCTGAGCTGAATTCGGCGCTGCTCGCCGGTGCCGGTGCGGAAGTCAGCAAAATAGCCGGCGTTAAACGCCCAGCCCAAACATACTGCCAGCATCAGGCAGGCGGCAATGGGCCAGCGCCATAGACCCGCCCCGGCCGCAGCTGCTCTGCGGGCTTTTTGTACTGATCGTTCGATTCGGCGAACTTGGGCCGGATGCAAGGTCTCCACCCGCTGAAAAAAAAGCTGTGTTTGTTGCCAGGCTTCCAGGTTCTCTCGGCTGGCCGCCAGCCAGGCCAGCCACAATTTTTCCTGCTCACTGTCGTAGAACGGCGATTCGCGCAGGGCCAGCCAGTATTCGGCTTGCTCTTCGGCGCTGGCGTCGGGAAAAGGCGGGAAGGAAGGGTTCATATCGAAAGTGGCTGTGCTGTCAACTCGGTGTCCTGATTATAAAACGCTTGTTGGTAAACTCAGGCCCGATGGGCAAAAACTATTAATCCGGCCCAAAATGCCTTTGGCCCTGCGGGTGTTGAAGGATTCAGGGTCAAAGGCGTTCCGGAAGTTGTTATCGACGGTTTGATAAACAAACCCGGTCAATCCAGATCGCCAACCTTCGCCCGGCAATGGCGCATGGCCTGGGTCAAATATTTAAAGATCATGGTTTGTGATATGCCCAGTCTTTGTTCCACTTCTGCGTAACTGCAATGCTTGAGTTTGAGCAAGATAAACACTTCCCGGCATTTGGGCGATAAATCATCCAACGCAGTGACCAGTTGCTCTAGTTGTTGTTGCGACATGACAGTCCGTTCGGCGGATAACGAAGATTGTACGCCTACTTCAGCCTCGTCATTTTCGGCGGCTTCCAGATCTGGGCCGGCATGGCGGCTGTGGCTGCGCAGATAATCGGTAGCCAGATTGGCCGCGATGCGGAAAATGAAGGCGCGGGGATTTTCCACGCTATCTTTGCCGCCGTAACCGGCATAGCGAATGAAGGTTTCTTGAAAAATATCCTGCGCCGTATCTGCACAACTGATGCGTTGCGATAAAAACCGCAATAACTCGTGGCGATGCTTGTGCATCAGATCGGCAATGTCGGCGGCAGTCAATTCAAGCATGGGATAGTTTATGTAGGCGGCCAAATAGGGTGTTGATTAAACCGGCCCTATTTGTCGCGGGTATGCCGTTCGGGCTGGCTCAGTACCTTAAGAGCGCTAAGGCGAGCGACATTAAGGGCTGGCTTAATAAGCAAGCAATATTTGCACCCAAACTTAGAAAAGAGAGGTTTTTTAACGTGAGATTGTCCTGAAAGCCCGCCGGGCTTGAGGAAGGCGCAAACCGCTGAGGGCAATTGGGAAAAGTTGGCGAGCAATACCCGGCGATACAACGGCATAAACTGTGTCATATGCCGCGTTTAGGAATGCTGGCGAAGGGCTCGGGACGAGAATATCTCAAGACCAATCTGCTCTTTTAGGGGCTTGTTTAGTCGAGGGATAAACTGACCAGACGTACTTTCTTCTGAAGCGGATCGGTCCAGGCCACAAAAGCTTGCTTGCCGACGCGGGCCAGCGCCAGGTATTTGCTGGGCCATTTCGGGAAGCTGCCGCGATATACGGTAGTTTGCCGGCTGACTTTGCCGCTGCTGGTCACTTTGGCAACCCTTAGCTCATCGTCGGGACCATTGCGGCCGCGCCAGCTGACCAAGGCCGAGCCGTCGTCCAGCAGCAAGGCGTTGGTATAGCCGCTGGCGTCGGCATCCAGTTCGATAGGCGAATTAAAATGCGCGCCTTGGTCAGTGGAGAAGGCCAATTTCACCCGGCCTTTGCCGTCGGCGGCAGTGAACCAAGCCGCCACGCTGGTTGAGGGAGTCAGATCAATGGATGGCCCATTGCTGGGGCAACCGCCGATCACCCAGCCGTCCGCATGCACATTAGCGATTTGCGGATGTCCGCCGGCCTGCCAGCGCACGGCGCTAATGTCGCGGATTTCCCCGGCGGCATGATCGCGGTAGACCGTGACCAGTTGCTCGCCTTGTGCGTCGGTATAGCTGCGGCAGCAGGAGCAGACATCGTCATCCAGCACGATCTCCGGGCTGGCTTGCCAGTTTTTGTCGATGACGCTTGCCATCAGTTGATAGCGGTTGGTTTTCTTATCCGCCGCCGGGTCGTGGCTGGCATGGCGCATGTCGGTCCAGACCAACGCCAGCCGTGCATCGGGTAGGGCGGCCAAAGACATTTGTGCGTCATAAATTCGTGCCGCGTCACCGTATGGTTTTAACGCCGGACTCCAACTCAAGCCACCGTCGATAGAACGTGCCAGTAAGATGTCCGCCGCATAGCGATCAGTAGCACCTTGCCGATAAGGCATCCAGGCCGCCGCCAGGCTACCGTCGCTCAAGCCGATCACCACCGGCGGATCGGCCAGCTTGCCTTTCACTTGGACGACGGCGAGCGGGATGCTCCAGCCCCCGTCTTCCAGGATCGCGAACTTGGCGGTACTGGTTTCGGCGTCGGTTTCCACCCAGCTGACAATCAAATGCTCATCGGCGGTCTTGGCCAAATGGTGCTGCTGGCTGAATCCGGCCACCGGCAGGTCCAATTCGCGGAACGGCAGCGGTTTGGCCAAGAGCGATTGGCTGATGCCGGCAAACAGCAACAGGCCGGCAAGGGTGTTTGTAATCAATTTGGCGTGGCGCATGATGGTTCTCGACGGTGGCGGACAGGTGGGCAATTTACCTCAATATTCCACCCGAATCGAGCCGATAGCCGTCAGCGGCGCACCGGGATACACGCCGAGGGCCGGCGCGACGTTGGAATCGGGATCGGTGGACTCGTAATATTCCTTGTCCAGCAAATTGCGGATGTTGAACTGGGCGGTGATGCGGGAACCGCCGACTTTTTGCTTATACGCCAAAAAAGCGTCCAGCCGTACATAGCCCGGCATCTGGAAAGTGTTGGTATTGTCTCCCTCGCGTTGGCCGGCAGCAACACCGCCAAAACCTGCGCTCAAACCGTCCTTGGCGGCGTAGCCGTTCATATCGTAACGCAGCCACAGGCTACCGGAATGCTCCGGCACGTTGCTCATGCGATTGCCCTGAGTGCCGCCGCTGTAGTCCTTGATGATCCTCGCATCAGTAAACGCATAGCTGCCGATCAAACTGAATTTGTCGGTCAAATACCCGGTGGCGTCCAACTCAATGCCTTGGCTGCGTTGCAGGTTGGCGATACGGTCGAAAGGATCGGGAGTTGCATTATTGGCAACCAGAATATTGTCTTTTTCCAGATGGAAATACGCCAAGGTTGCCAATAGCCGTTGGTCGAACAATTGAGTTTTCAAGCCCACTTCGAATTGTTCGCCGATCTGCGGATCAAAACTGCGGCCATCAGCGGCCGGCGCGTTGTTCGCGCCGAACGAAGTGGTCCAGTTGCCGTAAAGACTGAGTTCGTCCATGGCCTCATAAAGGATGCCGACTTTAGGGCTGAAACCTTGGTCCTCGCGTTTGAACTGGTTGATACGGCTTTCGGCGGTAGCAAAATCAAAGCCGTTGCCGCGGCCGGTTTCGGTCCAGTCGTAACGGCCGCCGCCCATGATGTGCAGTTTGTCCCACAGCGTGATTTGGTCCTGAAAGTAAGTGCCATACCAGTTGTTGTAGATTCTGGCGTGGTTGCCAACCCCGCTATTGGTCGCGCTACCGAAGGTGTTGGATGTCAAAAATGCGGTATCAAAGGTGGATTGCGGAATGCCGTAGCTGGGCTGCGGATTGTAGATATTGATAGCCAGCGCCGGGTTCGCTACTTGCCAGCGGCCGTTGACATTGTAATTGTTATAAGTCCGGTAGTAGTCAAATCCCACCAGAACCTCATGCAAAATGTCACCCGTCTTGAATTTACCGGTCAAATCCAGATTGGTGGCGTAATGCTCCTGATCGGTAAACTGTTGAAAGATGTTGCGCTGCATCAAGCCGGTGGTTTGGTTCAATGCCGCCGCGGCATTAAAGGCCGGGCCCGGATTGACGAAGGTGGTATTGCCTTCCGCCAAGCTGGCCAGGAAGCGGTTGTGTATCGCCCAGTCGTCGTTAAAACGATGGTTAATTTCGCTGCCGACTTTGACGCCGGATTGCTCGCCGTTCGGTGTATTCGGATCGCCCAGGTTGCGGCTGATCGGAATCGGCGCCGGGCGATTGCCGATAAATGGAATGCCGAAATCGGCCGGTGCCGTCTTTTCGGTGCCCTCGATATCCAGCGTTACGTCGGTGTAATCGCTGGGCCGCCAGGTGATACTGGGGTTGAACACCATCCGATCCACCGACACGAAATCCCGGAACGAGCCGTTGCTTTGGTAGGCGCCGGAAAAACGATATACCAGCGATTTGTCGCTGGTCAGCGGCCCGCCGGCGTCCCATTGGGTCCGGTAGTGGTCGTAGCTGCCAAACTGCTGTTCCAGCGAGTAATAGGCCGTATCCAGGCCGCGTTTGGTGGTGAGATTGATCATGCCGCCGGGTTCGGTGCGGCCGTAAAGTTGTGCCGGACCTTTGATCACTTCGATATTTTCCAGGTTGGCGGCGTCGAAGTCGCCAAAGAAGGCCTCGCTGGCCATCAAGCCATTACGGTAAACGTTGCCGTTACGAAAGCCGCGAATAATGAAACCGGTACCGCCACCCAGGGACGGATTGGCGCGCACGCCGCTAACGTTTTCCAAAGCGTCCTTCACCTTGGTGGTTTTTTGGTCGTCCATCACCGCTCGCGACACCACTTGCACGGATGTGGGGTTCTCCATCAATGGCGTGTCCGTTTTAGTGGACGCAAAGGATTTTGTCACCGCATAGTCCTTGCTGTAAGGATCGGCGGCGGTGTTGCGAGTGCGATTGCCGGACACCGTGACCGCCGACAAGGTTGAAACATCGTTGTGCGAGTCCGGCGCTTTTTGCAGGGTAATGGTGCCGTTACTGGTGGCACCGGCTACTACGCTGGTGCCGGCCAGCAGTTTTTGTAAGGCTTGCCGGGCCGTCAATTGGCCGCTGACACCGGGCGATTTCAAGCCTGACGTCATTTCCGCCGGATAACTAAGCTGTACGTTGGCGGCGTCGGCAAAGGCATTTAATGCGCCGCTTAAGCTTTGTGCGGGGATGTCGAAAGCGATGTTTTGTTCGGCGGCAATGACGGCAGGTGTGCTGAGCACAGCGGCGATTGTCAGCGACAAAGGCCAACGATTATATTGGGTCGGCTTGCTTTTGCGGTGGGCTTTGCGGAACGGATAAGATGCCATTAGATTCTCCCTTAGCGAATGAATTGATCCCCCGAAAGATTGGGGTTGCAATGGAGACGGGCGAAATGCGTTTTCCCTCAGCTTGACGGTAAAACTATTTTTTGAAGCTAAGAAGATATGGCTGAATGGCGGCGAGCTTTGTCGGGCGATTTGGCTAGGTAATAAGCTTTGTGATGCTCAAGCGATCACCACCAGCCACGGTGTAAATCGGTAAATCCGGATTGGCAGGGTTTGTTGTAACGACTCCAGGGTTTTATCGGTGTCGCGAATATCAAAGCGGCCGCTGACTTTCATGTCTTGCAATACCTGATTGCGGATTATCAGGCTACCGCGCCGATAGCGGCCAATTTCCGCAATCACCTTCTTGAGCGGCACATTATCGAATGAGACGCTGCCTTTTAACCATGCCGTGGCGTTGTCGGCGGTCTGGTGGCGGATTTCGCCTTGGTGGCGAGCGCCGACCTCCACGCTGTTATTGGCGTTCAAGGTGGCCGGATTTTGCCGATCCCGGCTGACTTCCACTACCCCATTCACCACGCTGACCGTGTCGCTGTCGGCGTCTTCCTTAACCACGAAACGTGTACCCAGTACCCGTGTGTTGCTGTAGCGGCCATCCACTTGAAAAGGATGTTGAGCGTCGTGTTGCACCTCAAAAAATGCCTCGCCCCGGGCTAGCTGGACATGGCGCCGGCCATTGCGCATGTTAACGTTAAGCGCGGTACCGGAGTTTAAAGTGACTTGGCTGCCGTCGCTGAGCTGTACGGTTTTTATTTCGCCGACGGCGGTGCAGTAGTCGGCCTGCCAGCAGCTTAATGCCGGCTGATAAATAAGCGCGGCGATGACTAGACAGGCGGCTGCGGCTAACAACGGTTTGGCGCCGGGGGCGATGCCTAAACGCCGCCTTGGGCTGTTGGCTGGTTTACTATTCAGCGAAATCTGTGGCGACAGCGTGGCGGCGTCCAGCGTGGCGTGGAAATCGGCATCCTCCCAAAATGCAGCGATTTCGGCATAGGCCTCGCGGTGAGCGGGGTTGGCTTGGTGCCAGATTTGAAATAGCCGGCGTTCGTCTACCGTTACCGACTCGGCACGCAGCCGCACAAACCACATTATCGCCTGCTCGCTAATGGCATCGAGCTTATCAGAGTCTGCGGGCGGTTGGTTTTCGGTCATGGCTGCATTATAAGGCGCTGGGCTAGGCGTATGCCTGGGTAATATCGGTACGACGGTTAAGGCGGCAAAAACCTCAGTCGGTCCGATAGGGGCGGCCGAAATGACTGCCTAGCTGTTTGCGGCAATACATCAAGCCTTTGATAATGTGTTTCTCCACGGCGCTCTCGGAAATATCCAGAAAATTAGCCACTTCCCGATAACTCAAGCCATGAATTTTATGCAGGATAAACGCATCTCGGCAGCGCGGCGGCAATTCGTAGATAGTTTGGTGCAACAGGGTGCGCCATTGCTGATCGGCTAATTCGGCTTCTACTCCGGCCAGTTGCGGCTCGTCCAGATGCCGCGCCGCTTCCTGATGACGCTCGACGACTTTATGGTGGCGCAGGTGATCCATCGCCAGATTGCTGGCGGTGCGGTATAAAAATCCGCGCGGGTGGTCTATGGAGGTATCGTTGGCGGTGCGGGCCAAGATCAGATAGCTTTCTTGCAGCAAATCTTCCGCGGTTTCCGGGCATTTGACTATTCGCAGCAAGTGGTGCAGCAGCTCCTTGCAATGCAGTCGATACAGCGAGCTGATGTCCGGGGTCATGAGGTGGGGCTGGGTTTCAGTGGTTTCAGGAGCTCCGTCCCATGCCTGATTCGTGCCAGTAATGATTCAAATGCCGGCCAAGGCGCCGAATATCCTGATATTGCTGGCTTGGAGCCAAAATCGGCGGTTCGCATTCGCGCTACCCGCACACATTTAACCGGTGTTGAATAGGTTATATGGCGCATCTGGCGCGGCATATAACCTATTTTTTGATGGTGGCCGGTACGATACCGGAAAGCAAAATAGGGGGACTGATTAGCGGCTTAGCGAAATGCCGAGAAAAGCGTTCGATGTGTCGGGGCCTGCAATGTCAGCAGCAGCCCCTTAGATGCCATGAATTTTTGTGCCTCACCTCCTGTTTTATGCCTGTCGTGCGTCAAAACAACGATAGTCATTATTTAACAACAGCGAGGGAAATTCATGGCGTTGAAACAAACATTTAGCGGCGGCCTGTTTGGACATGCTTCGGCACTGGTATTGGGGGCTGTGTTGGCGGTTTCCGGTACCGCGGCGGCAGATAGTGTCAGTCGGGCTTTCAGTATCCCCGCGGGCTCTCTGTCTACCGCGCTGAATCGCTTGGCGGAATCCGGCGGCTTGCAACTGGTCTACGACACGGCAATCACCGAGGGTCTGCAAAGCAAGGGCCTTAGCGGCCATTACACCCCGGAAGCCGCGTTGCAACGTTTGCTGGCAGACAGCGGATTGAGTTACCGCATGGCTGAGAACGGCAATATAGTGATCGAAAGGCAGTCTCTGAATTACAAACAGGACCCTACGGCCTTGCCGGCGGTGAATGTGGTGGGTAAAAAGGTATATGACCCTAACGACCCATTCAGCCAGTTCTATGCGGTGCCGAATGCATCAACAGCGACCAAAACCGATATTGCGATTATGGACACCCCGGTATCTATCCAGGTTGTGCCCAAATCGATCATGAACGATCAGCAAGCGATCCGCATCGAAGACGCCTTGACGCAAAACGTCAGTGGGGTGCAACGGGCTTACGGTACGGCGGATATGTACGAAAGCTTCATTATTCGCGGCTTTGCTTCCGACGATCAAATGTACCGCAATGGTTTCAGGCGCTCGATGGGCAAGTTCGATCCGGCGAATATCGAACAGCTCGAGGTGTTGAAAGGCCCGGCATCCGTGCTTTATGGAAGGTTGCAACCCGGTGGTATGGTTAATTACGTGACCAAAAAGGCGTTGGATGTGCCTTACTATTCCTTGCAGCAGCAATTTGGCTCCTTCAGTGAATTTCGTACCACGGTGGATGCAACCGGGCCGCTGGATAAGGATAAAACCCTGTTGTACCGGTTTAATGCCGCTTACGATGAAGGTAATTCTTTCAGAGATTTTGTTGATCACGAGCGGGTATTTATTGCGCCGAAATTGACTTGGCGGCCCAACGACCGCTTCGAAGCCAATGTCGAAATAGAGAAACGCCATGAAAATTACACGGAAGATTATGGTGTGCCGGTATCGGGCAATCGGCCTATTACAAACCGCAGATCCTTATTTACCGGTGATCCGGCCATCAAACCCAGCCAAGACACTACGCTGATTTATGCGGATTGGAGCTTCAAATTTAATGATGACTGGGGGCTAAGGCATAAATTTCAGTGGGACGAGACCGACATCGTATTCGGCGGCGTTGCGCCTAACAGTAAAATTAACGCGGATGGGCATACTCTGGATCGATTTGGCATCCTCGGCACCAGTAACCGCCGCTCTTACTCAACCAGCCTGGATCTCACCGGAAAGTTTCAAACTTTCGGCCTAAAACATAATGTTTTAGTGGGGGGCGATTGGTTCTTTTTTAATCAGGATGCGCCGGACAATAACTTTAGTTACGGCACCATACCCACATTCGATATCAACAATCCCCAATACGGCAATTTCGACATGGCGGCTCTGCGCGCCGAGCCCGCCAATTGGTTTTGGCGCTCGCGCGACGATTGGTACGGGGTGTATTTTCAAGACCAAATTACCTTGTGGGATAAGCTGCACATCATGGGCGGCGGGCGTTACGATATGGCAGGTTACGGCGGCTACGGCGGTACCTCCTGGGATGAAACCAAGGCTGGATTCAGCATGCAACACGAAGATAAATTCAGTCCGCGGGTAGGTATCGTTTACCAGCCTTGGGATTGGTTGTCTGTATATGGCAATTACGTTGAATCATTCGGTACGAATAACGGCCGTTCCGCTACCGGCGGCAATTTTGCACCGCAAGCGGCCGAGCAGTATGAAATCGGTTTCAAGACCGAGTTTTTCGATAAACGCCTATCGTCAACAGTGGCGTATTATCATTTAACTAAAAACAATCTGATGACTTTCGACTTGAGCACGCCGGACCCCACCGATCAAAAAACTATCGGCGAGGCGCGTAGTCAGGGCATTGAAGTGGATATTAAAGGCCAGATTACCGATGAATTCAGCCTGGTGACAACCTACGCTTACACCGATGCAAGGTATACCAAGGATTACAGCGGCTTGCAGGGCAATCGGTTGTTGAATGTGCCTGAGCATCAAGCCAGTCTGTGGGGTACTTATCAATTCACTGAGCACTTCAAGGCCGGTCTCGGCGGTGTAGTCGTCGGCAAACGCGAAGGCGACAATACCAATACCTATCAATTGCCAGGCTATACCCGGCTGGACGCGATGATGGCGTATGTGCAACCTATAGGTAAAACCCGTCTGACCGCGCAAGTCAATGTCTATAATCTGCTGGATAAGGAATACTACACTGGTTCAACTTCTTGGTTGCCTACCGCCAACGTTGGTGCCCCTATTTCCGCCATGGGATCATTGAAATTGGAATATTAATTCAATCCGGGTTGATGGTATTGCTGATAGAGCGGTGCCATTAGCCCCTTTTGAATATCCTCGTGCGAAAGCTTTATTAGGGATAGAGGGTGGGCATATGGACAACTCAGCCTTGCGGCTCATCGCCAACTCGATTTGAATTTTTACTGATTATTTGGAGCAGGCAGGAGGTATAGAGGGCTTGGCGTCATCCCTGCCCGGATAAAAGCGGTTTTCCGCGCTTTTATCCAGGTATCCTTGGCGTCTTGTTTTCCATGTTCACGGGGGAGAGAACTTAAACATCCTTGACACCGGTCTTTATATAACAATATCCATGCCAAACCCTAGAGGCTACGTGATCCAGGATTTTTCGCTAAAATCGACGGCCATTCTGTTAATTTCTATGTTATTTGCCGCAATAAAGGCTTTGCTTTGCGGCATTTCCCGCAAAAGCCGCAGTTAGTCAATTCCGCGTTCAATCATGGATAATAAACATCCCAGTCACAACGCTCGAATCGCCCGTGAAGCATTTCCGTCATCCGGCCCGCTATCGCCAATTTTGGCGTCAACCCAAAACGGCGCTTTCTCTACCGCAACGTTGCAAGCGCGGACTGGTTTATGCGGCGTTGTTTTTTGTAATCAGTTCGCTGCTGCTGGTAGGCGTATTGCGGTACCTGCCCGCGCCGACGTCGGCATTCATGCTACATCAGCATGTTGAGGACCTGGTCGAAGGCCGACACTATAGAGGCATTGATCAGCGCTGGGTCAGTCGCCGGCATATTTCGCCGCACGCCTTTGCTGCGGTGGTCGCGTCCGAAGATCAATTGTTTTATCAGCATAACGGCTTTGATGTTGACGCCATCACCAAGGCTTTTAACCAATATTTGCGCGGCGGTAAACTGCGTGGGGCCAGTACGATCAGTCAGCAAGTCGCGAAGAATTTGTTTTTAAGCCCGGCTAAAAACTTCGGGCGTAAGGCGCTGGAGATCTGGTTTACGTTATTAATAGAGGCTATTTGGGACAAACAGCGGATTCTGGAAATGTATTTGAATATTGCCGAGTTCGGCGATCATTTATTTGGCATAGAAGCGGCCAGTCGCCGTTATTTCGGTATTTCCGCCCAGCAGTTATCTGCCAATCAGGCTGCGCTGTTGGCGGCGACATTGCCGAACCCAATATTGCTAAAAGCCGATCAGCCCAGCGCTTATGTACATAAACGCCAAAGCTGGATCTTGGGCCAGATGCGGGTATTGGGGAATTGATCGCGTGTTAATCCTCGGCATCCTGATTATCCTGCGCTTCCTCGTCAGAGAGCGGCAGGCCGGATGCATCGGCAATCAGTTCTTTCAGGTATTTGTATAACAAGCGCGCCGACTTAGGCGGTTTGGCTTCCTTGGCTTCTTTTTGCGCGTTACGCTGCAATTGGCGCAAATGTTGGCTATCCGCGCCCGGAAATTCTTCCATAAATTGGGTCAGTTGCTGATTGCCATTGGCTGCCAGCAACAAATCGCGCCAGCGTTCGGCCTGATGATGTTCTCTGACCGCATGGGCGCTGCGATTTTTCATCCGCGCCAATTTTTCATGAATCGTGGCGGTATCCAGCTTTCTGAGCTGCGCGGTGATGTATTTCAGCAAGCGCTTTCTGGCGGAGTTTTGCCCCATTTTGCCGGCGTCGCGCAGGGCTTGTTCTATGCTCTCGGGTAATTCGAATTCGGCAATATGTGCAGGGGATAGTGCGCAAATTTCCTCAGCCATCGCAAACACTTCGGCTATTTCTTTTTTGATGCGAGTCTTGTTGGGGCGTATCGCGTAATATTCGACCTCTTGTTCTTCTTCGTCGCTTTCGCCGTCGTCCTCGTCATGGCGTTCGTCGTAATAATCTTCTTCGAATTCTTCTTGGTAATCTTCGTCGTTCATGTCAAACCATTGCTATTAAGAAAAGCACGAACATCACCACCATCAGCAGAGGCACAATAACGCTGGGCCAATTGGACGGTGTTTGTTTGCTGCGCGCCATTGCGGCTTTGATGCCAGGCTGCATCCAGAACAAAAGCAGCAGCGCCAGGGCGCCGAGTATCAGGTTTTCCCAGGTTGACAGCATGATGTGACCGCGTTGTTGTGAGTGAGGGACTTTGCTATGCGGCATTCTAGCAAACCTTGCCACGCAATAAGACATTGCTTGCTGCGACACATTAAAAGTCGTTTGTCTGGATTTGTCGCTAAGCGATTATTGCAGTTGGGGAAATTCAGTTATTCACAGAAGCTGTGGATAACTCTGTGTATTAAATGTCGAAAGCCTTTGCTGGTCCCCGGTAGCTCTGGGCTGCGGTCAAATTGTACAGTATTAGGTCACTATCATTAGTTAATAATAATCAATGATTTACAAATGATGCTTTGTATTTCAACGAGTTATTTTGTCAAGCGTTTTATGATCTCGTCGTAAGCAATTAAATGTGCATAACTTGTTTACACGCCAAGCAAATTTGCGGCCAAAATGTGTTTTTTGGCGAGTCTTTAAATGGGCTGGCTTATATGGTGTGCGTAAATTTGCGATAATGACCGGTTTTTAAAAAAGAGTCATTTCATGTGGTTTAAAAATCTTGCAGTCTACCGTTTTACCGAGCCATTTACTTTGGATGCTGTTGCTTTGGAGCAAAAGTTGCAGCAACAGCCGTTTCGATCTTGCGGTAGCCACGATGAGTTCAGTTTTGGTTGGACTGCGCCGCTCGGCAGGGCCTCAGACGCGCTGGTGCATGCCAATAACGGTTTCTTGATGCTATGCGGCAAGAAGGAAGAAAAGGTCGTGCCGGCATCGGTGATCAACGAAATGCTGCAAGAGCGAATCAACGAAATCGAAGAGCGCGAAGCCCGCAAATTGCCGGCGAAAGAACGCAGCCGTATTAAGGACGAATTGATATTCGAATTGTTGCCGCGGGCGTTTTCGTTTTCCCGCAAAACCTATGCTTATATTGATAGTCAAGGTGGCTGGCTGGTCGTGGATGCGGCATCGGCTAAAAAAGCCGAAGATATGCTCAGCCAATTGCGTAAATGTCTGGGTTCCTTGCCTATCGTACCGCTCACCGCTACCGCCAAGCCGGCTAGCGTGATGACGCAATGGTTGATCGACAACATCTCGCCTAAAGATATTTTGATCGAAGACGAATGCGAGCTGCGTTCGCCGGAAGAAGAAGGCTCGATTATTCGTTGCAAGCGTCACGACTTGGCCTTGCCGGAAATCAAGAATCATCTGGATAGCGGCAAGCAAGTGATTAAGCTGGCAATAAGCTGGGCCGAACGCATTTCGTTTGTGTTGGATGAGAACTTGGCGGTCAAGCGGCTAAAGTTTCTTGATCTTATCCAGGAGCAAGCCGCGGATATTGAGGCATTCGACGAAGTCGAGCAGTTTGATGCCGATTTTTCTATTATGACGGCGGAACTTGCTCAGTTTTTGCCGCGTCTGCTTGACTTATTTACTGCTGAAGGTAACGCCTAATGAAAACCCGTTTGTTATTCAGTTTGCTGCTGACAGCCAGTACGGCGGCGTCGGCACTGACGCTGCCGGCACCGGATAGGCCGGGTGACAGTTTGATAGGCAATCCGCCGCATGAGGTCAAATATGTCGCGGCCAAGCAGGAAGACACGCTGATTGACATCGCCGTCAACTTCCGACTGGGTCAGGACGAAATCGTGCTGGCCAATCCCCATGTTGACCGTTGGTTGCCGCGCGAAGGCACGCAGGTGCGGATTCCCAGTAGCTTTATACTGCCCAATGCGCCGCGCCAAGGGATCGTGATCAATCTGCCGGAAATGCGTATTTATTATTTTCCGGATTCTAGCAGGGTCGTAACCTATGCGATCGGCATCGGCCGGGAAGACAACTGGAAAACACCGCTAGGTAAAACCCATATAGCCGGTAAAACCGAAAATCCTTCTTGGACTCCGCCAAAATCGATCATTGCCGAGCATTTGGCTGATGGCGATGTGTTGGAGCCTTATTATCCACCCGGCCCCGATAACCCGCTGGGTCTGTTTGCGTTTAAACTTGGCATACCAGGCTATCTGATTCACAGCACCAACAAAACCAACGGTGTCGGCATGCGGGTAAGTCACGGCTGCATTCGAATGTATCCGGCCGACATCGAGCAGTTTTTTCCGATGGTCAAGGTTGGTACTCAGGTCAATATTGTTAATCAATCCATTAAGGTGGGCTGGTATCACGACACGTTGTATATGGAGGTCTATCCGGAAATGGAAGAAACGCCGGCTACTTATGAACAGCGCTTGCATACGGCATTGAATTTGATAGAGCAAGCCAACGGTGGGCAAATGCCGGTAATCAAAGGTTCTGTTTTAAAAGCGGCAGTAGAAAAAGCGACGGGTATTCCGGTGGCTATTTATGAGCGTCCTACCCAGACGCCTCCTGTCGTGCAAGGCCAAGCTGCTCCGGCAGCAAAATAGAGGCAACAAAAAAGCCCGTGGCCTTGCGGCTCACGGGCTTTTTAAAATCAACAACAGCAATAATGCTTATTTGTGTTGTGATTTTTTGAACATACGGTCCAATTTGCTGTTGGTGTCTTGAGCATATTGAGCAGCACGGTTAGCAGCAGCTTCAGCAGCAGCAGCTTTTGCAGCAGCTTCAGCAGCAGCGGCTTTAGCAGAAGCAGCGTCAGCAGATGCAGTAGCAACTTTGCCTTCCAAAGTGCCAACTCTTGCGTCCAAAGCTTCCAGGTCTGATGTGCTTGCGCAACCGGTTGCCAAAGCTGCAATTGCAACAACTGCTGATAATGTAATAGCTCTCATCATGGTTTTCCCCTTGATTGTGGTTTCAAAAAATAATAAATGAAAAACGGTGGTAATTGTCCAACATTTTTTTGGATTTTACCAACATTATTTCACCGTTACGAGTGTCCCTTTTTCTACCCATTGACTTAACTGATCAATTTGATCATTAGTCAACGCGATACATCCGTGTGTCCAATTCATGGATCTGTGGATGGACAGACTACCGCTGCCCAAACCATGAATACCGATTTGCCCACCGAGATCGGTATTTTGCGGCGGAATTTGTCCGGCAGAATGCGCTCTGGCAATAGCTTCGTAAGTGTCGAGATCGATTTTGCCTTTTTTCAAGGCATTATCGGCATTGTCTACATTGGGGTAGGTTAGACCGAAGAATTTACGGAAAGCGCTTCTTTCGTTGATCCAGCCGATCCGATAGTTACCGAGCGGCGTGATGTCATCGCCGCGATGATTCTTTTCGCCGGCGCCATTGCGGCCAATAGCGATATTTTCCAGCACGGCAACTGTCTTGTCGCCCTTCCTGACTTCCATGCTTTGTGTCTGTGTATCCACCAGCAACCAAACATCCTGGTCAGCGAAACTGCGCGCCGATACGGTGCAGCCCACCACAATCAAAACACCTAATAATTTTTTCTTTATCATGGCAATCTGTAAATAATCAAAGTTTTGGTGTAATTTAACCCTTTCGAAACGAGGTATTACAAAGGGTAGCATATGACAACAACAATCACCAAAACGACTCCCTACGATGATCAAAAACCCGGTACATCGGGCTTACGCAAAAAAGTCAAAGTCTTCCAACAACCCAAATATCTAGAGAATTTCGTCCAATCCATCTTCGACAGTCTGGAGGATTTTCAGGGCAAAACCTTGGTGATTGGCGGCGATGGCCGCTACTTTAACCGTAAGGCTATCCAGATCATTATAAAAATGGCGGCAGCCAACGGTTTCGGTGAGCTCATTATAGGCCAAGGCGGCTTGTTGTCCACTCCTGCCGCATCAAATATTATTAGGAAATACAATGCTTTCGGAGGTATTGTTCTATCAGCTAGTCACAATCCCGGCGGCCCTGAAGAAGATTTTGGGATCAAGTACAACGTCGGCAACGGCGGCCCGGCTCCGGAAAAGTTTACCGACAAACTGTACGAGAATACCAAAACCATCACCGGTTACAAAAAAGCCCGTTTCGGCGATATAGATTTAGACCTTATCGGTGAAGTCGAGAAAGGTGGCGTGAAAATTCGAATTATCGATTCGGTAGCCGATTACGCTGAATTAATGGCCAAGATATTCGATTTCGACCTGCTCAAACAAAGCATCCATAACGGCTTTATCACCTTGCGTTTCGATGCGATGCACGCCATCACCGGGCCATACGCCAAGCATATTCTGGAAGACACCCTGGGCGCGGCGCCCGGCTCGGTATTTAACGCGGTACCGCTGGAAGACTTCGGTGGTGGCCACCCCGATCCAAATATGGCCCATGCCCACGAACTCTGCGAAATCATGTTCGGCGCCGATGCGCCTACTTTCGGTGCTGCGTCAGACGGCGATGGCGACCGCAATATGGTGATGGGCGCGAACATATTTGTTACTCCCAGTGACAGCTTGGCGATTATGGCCGCCAACGCCAAGCTGATCCCGGCCTATGCCAAAGGCATCAGCGGCGTGGCGCGTTCGATGCCGACCAGTCAGGCGGTAGACCGCGTCGCCGATAAGCTAAGCCTGCCTTGCTACGAAACCCCAACCGGCTGGAAATTTTTCGGCAACCTGCTCGATGCCGACAAAATTACTATCTGCGGCGAAGAAAGCTTCGGCTCCGGCTCCAATCATGTCCGTGAAAAAGACGGCTTGTGGGCTGTGTTGTTTTGGTTGAATTTAATCGCGCGCAAACGCGAATCGGTGGAAGACATTGTCCATGAACACTGGCAAAAATATGGTCGCGACATTTATTGTCGCCACGATTACGAAGCGGTCGATTCGGAGATCGCCAATGGCATTGTCGAGCATTTGCGTAGCCAGTTAAGCAGCTTGCCTGGTAAAAGCTGGGGTGATTACGAAGTTAAATTTGCCGACGAATTCAGTTACACCGATCCGGTCGACGGTAGCGTCAGCAGCAACCAAGGTATTCGCATTGGCTTTGTGAACGGCTCGCGCATCGTGTTCCGGCTGTCCGGTACGGGCACGGTCGGCGCTACTTTGCGTATTTATTTGGAACGCTACGAGCGTGATGTCAGCAAGCACGATCAGGATGCCCAAGTCGCGCTGGCGGAATTAATAGAGATTGCCGAGCAGCTCTGCGAAGTCAAAAAACGTACCGGCAGAACCGAGCCTGACGTCATCACTTGATCGAACTCGGCGGCATAATACGTTAGGTCTGGCTGAAGCGCCTGACCTAACGGCTTGATCCGTAAGCATCCCGCAAAATCTGTTCCGCCGTTCGACCGCCCTCCGCCAATGCCTGAGCTCTGGCGATGGATAAACCCAGGCCGTGCCCGGCGCCTATGCCTGCAAATTGCCAGATTTGACCATCGGCAGCTATTACCGAGTCAGGGCAAGAAGGTAGCTTCAGGGTATTCCGAAAAATCTCGCAACGGAGCAGCTCTTCGCTGGTCGGATAAAATAAGCGGATAAACAACTCGCCGTCTTTGCGCCGTTCGCGGCGAATATCCAGAATTTGATTTTCCGCAAATGCCCGGCTTAGCTCGGCGCTTGAGAGCTGCCGTTGCCAGTGCTGATCACCGCCGTTGGCAAACGGCAACCAGTTCAGTCCGGATTTGGCCGCCAGTTGGTCCAAAAGCGTCAGTAACGCAATATCCGTGTGGCTGCTGCGTCGCGGCTTGTCCTCAGGCGACTCGCCGAGATAGACCATGCAATGCGTGGTGTCGCAAAGTGAGCTTGATTCATTGTGCCTATGGCTGCCGTGACTGCCGTTCCAGGCAATCACGGCCCGCATCGCGTCGCGTGCACTGCCTGCTAAATTTTGGGCCTCGGCAGCCAATACGCCATCGACATAGCTGTCGACATCAGTTTCCAGCACGGTTACTCCGTGTTCATCAGTTTGTCGTAGAACACCTTTTACAATCCGCTCTGATCGGCTGGCCCGCGCGGTCGAAGTGATTCTAAATTGTCCGCAAATTGTAAAACGCCGGTATTGGTCCGCGACCAGCGGACACTCCGCTTCCGCATTCCAGCTGGCAGGATTGGTAGAGCTTAACAAACTAACCCTAACTGCCGCAAAGCGGCTGGGATAGTCGCGTTGCCAAGTGCTTAGGAAGGCGGCAGCTTTGCTTAATATTGCTGCGCCACTGACGCCGCGTTGCCGAAATATCGCCAGAAATACCGGGTGCGTAGCTGGCCAGGCTAGCATTAAGTGGCCTGCCAAGGGGTGGCCGTCAACAGTCGATACCGTGCCGGTTTTTGCTAGAACTTGAAGTTGGCGCAACAATTTTTTATCGGTTTCGCGTTGCCCCGCCAAGGTGGAGTTGGGCAGGATACCGTTTTGACTCAGGCCGCGAAAATATTCCGGCTTCGATAGCAAGGCCGCCCGCATTGTTAGTGCCAGTTCGGGCAAGTTGGTCTGTAAAGCAAAATCGCCGTCGGCGTTACGTTCTCCCAGGTAAGATCGCCAGGTCTGCAGGTCCGATGGTTCAGTTTGCGCCGGAAGTTTTTGGTCTTTAATGGGCGACAATAACAGACGATAGCGTTCGCCTTGAAATTGCTCGCGGCGCCGCAAAAGCTTTTCGGTATCGCTCGCCGCCAGTTCTGTACCTAGCAAATCCGGATCGGCTTGCGCCAATGCCGCCGCATAGGGAATTTTCAACAAGGAACCCGGGGGTAAGCGGCTGACTTGGTCGCCGCCGCTTACCAATATCCGCCCGGACAGCAGGCTCATCAACAGAAAGGAGCTATCCCCCGCATCATCAAATGCCTGACCGAGCATTTCATTTAATTTTGCCGACACGGCACACGGTTCGTTCGGCCAGCCGGTATTGACCAAGATTCGGGCCAATGCCTCGCGGTCATTGCTATCTAACTCGGCGCCTTGCCTAACCCGGTTTTTGATGCGTTGCAGTTCAAGCGATCCGGGCCAGTCTCCAGGTGCTAGGCTCGCCAATTCGCCGCTAAAATACATCGCCCCCGCTTCTTCAGCCCAAGCCGGTAAGCGGCCGCCACAGCTGCGATGACTGGCTTCGTGAAATAGTTCGTGACGCAGATATACCGCCTCGCTCAGCCCGCCTTGCGGTTGTTGCCGCAGATAAATACTGCCGGGCCGCCAGCCGCCGGCATGGCGGCCGCTAAATCCTCCATTGGTCAACGCGGGAAACACCCGCACCGGATCATCCTCGCTAGGTATCTTGTAGCCCTGCGCCGCTAGTTCACTAACGGCAATTGTCGCGGCTTGTCTTAATTCAGCTTGCTGGGTTAGCGCCCCGAAAAACAAAATCGCCGCGCCAACATCAAACAAATATTGCTGCCTGATGCATCGCTTTAATGAAGCATTCATTGGTAGTTAAAGGTTTATGCTGAGCATGAGGAATCCCGCAAATCGCCGAATAGCGAAGATAAGTCCTGAAGTATCTTAATTTTGGATTTTACGATTTAAATTGACAATCAGTCGAATCAGCCTAGAATGCAAGTCAGCTAGAAAATACGATTTACCCTTTGTCTACCAGCTCGATGTCTCTTCAGTAGTCCTTCGTCCTAGTTTTTCATTAAGTAATTTCCACATTTACCAGCGTGACCCGCCTTACTTTAGCTAAGGCATTATCTAAATTTTAATAGGACTTATTATGTCTACAATGACAACTGGCGTCGTAAAATGGTTTAACGCAGACAAAGGCTTCGGCTTTATCGAACAAAAACAAGGCCCTGACGTTTTCGTACATTTCAAAAACATTCTGAACCCAAACAACAGCTACAGAACGCTGGACGAAGGTCAGCATGTACAGTTCAAATTGGGCCGCGGCCCTAAAGGCCCACAAGCCGAAGAAGTAACCATCGTTTAAAGATTAAGCCGTAGTTGCCAATTGGTACCTACGGCTTTTTTGTTAGATAGAGTGGAAGTCAACCGCGGTTTCCACTTTCGTTCTTCCCCCCGTTTCATTTCAACGCACTGGATTGCTTTTAAAAGCTTCTAGCAAAGCATTCAGCAGACTAAACTTTAATTGTCCGCAATGGTCCAAAAGCCTTTGTAATTTTAATCAAGCAAAGAGGTGGGGCATGTCATTAAAAAACGAATTTGAAAGTTTGCTCGTTAATCTGGATTCGGTTCGCGAGGAATTGCAACTGAAGTTGCATCTGGCTTCAATGGATGCCAAGGATGAATTTGCAGAAGCGGAAAAACAGTGGTTGCAGATTAAAAGTAAAGCCGCTGAAATTGCCGACGAATCGATAGAGACTTCCGAAGAGTACATCGCCAAGGCTAAAATCGTTGGAGAGGAGTTGAAGGAAGCTTATCAGCGATTAGCCAAGCGCCTTTCCGAGTGATCTGCCAAAACTCAAAAAGCTGGCAAATTTAATTTGGTACCAGCCTTGCCGCTAGTGCGGGCTGGTTCATAAGGCTATTGCCTTTGGTATGCAATAAGTTGGAACAGGTCGCCGCCAATTGTGCTGACCATGGCGGCTTGGAGCCTATCAACTCAACGGCGATTTTTGCTGTGTGGTTAAGCTATCGAATTAGAATAGCGACTTCAGCTTAATCTAGCTTTCCTCAGCTGTTCGTAACTGTTGTACTGCCAAGCTTCGATCCGCAATTTTGGCAATATTGTTGATCAACCGAAACCTTCGCTTCGCATGCGGGACATGTATTGGATGATTGGGTTTTATGTCCGCAGGCATTACAAAAATGAGTATTTGCGCTAATGTCGGCGCCGCATTGCTGACAGGCCGGGTTTTGCTGGGGGAGAAGCCTTGATAACATTTTAACCAGCTTGGCAATGGTATCGATCAGGTAAGTCGCATGGCTATAGGCCCTGAACACAAACCAAATGCTGACGCTTACAATCAGAATGATCGCGCTACTATGGTAAATCGTTCTACCCAAGCTATCGACGAACGGCGCCAATAACTCCCAAAACAATGCCTGTACGGTAATCAAAATCAACAGAGCGGTTAGCGGCTCGGCGATACCTTTGGCAAATGACAACGCACCGCCGCTGTTGGGAATGGCCTTTATCACGTAGCCGGCAAAAAAATAAAACAAGATTAATGCTGCCAGCCTGGCGAAAAACCAGACTATTGCCGCGGCCTTGAATACGCCGGCCACTTCCAATTCCGTCATTACCGGTACTAGTGCAATTAGCTGGCCTATTGTCAGGATGCTGGCAATGGTGATGAATAGCTGGGCGGCCCGCTGCCATGCGTTGCTAGATGAGGAAATCAGAGAAAACATAAGCATTGCAACTCCTGTTTGTAGGGGACTGAATTTGATCAATCATTTAGCTCGTTGGACGGGCTTGATTCCTTAAATAAAGAATATCACACAAAAAAGCGGATAATCTTCCTTGCTAAACAACCTGGCAGGGTACTCAAGCATTGTCTGGCTATTTCCGGCTCGGATATCACAGGCGCAAAACGGCTTTTGCCTTATCTAAATCCTTTACGGTACTATTCGGTGGCTATGCCTAATTGATTTTTCCCTTCCCCCCAAGCGACATGTCCCCCGAACAATTCCAACAAAAACTCTTTAATTGGTTTGATAGTCATGGCCGCAAGGATTTGCCATGGCAACTGGACATTAATCCTTATCGAGTGTGGGTGTCGGAGATTATGTTGCAGCAAACGCAAGTAGTCAGCGTGATTGCATATTTCAATCGCTTCGTCGCCAGATTTCCGACGGTACAAAGCCTGGCAAGCGCAGAACTGGACGAAGTCTTACAACACTGGTCCGGGCTTGGCTATTATGCGCGCGCCAGAAATCTGTACAAAACCGCGCAAATCGTTGCCGGCAATGCCGGCGTATTCCCGCAAACCGTCGCAGAGCTAAGTGCCTTGCCTGGCATCGGCCGCTCCACTGCGGGGGCGATACTCAGCATCGCTTGCGGGCAAAGCCAGCCCATATTGGACGGCAACGTCAAGCGCGTGTTGGCGCGGTTTCATGCCGTGCATGGCTGGCCAGGTGACAATAAAGTGGCTGCGCAGCTTTGGCAAATTAGTCAGCGCTATACGCCGACGCAAAGAACCGGCGACTACACCCAGGCAATGATGGATTTGGGCGCTACGCTCTGCACCCGCAGTAAGCCGCTATGCGAGATCTGCCCCGTTGCAGAAGGCTGTCAGGCTAGGCAGTTGGCCTTAGTAAAACAGTTACCAGGCCCCAAGCCTCGCAAGGACGTACCGGTCAAACAATTATATTTTTTGCTGTTGCTAGACAAGGAAAACCGGATTTTACTGGAAAGGCGGCCGCCGACCGGTATTTGGGGTGGGCTATGGAGTCTGCCGGAATTTGATGATCCGCAGGCTTTGCAAGATTGGTGTCTGCAACGCCATTACCAAATGCACGCCTTGCAGACTTTGCCAGACCAGCGCCACAGTTTCTCGCATTATCATCTGGATTACACACCGATCCTGGCAAAGTTGGAAAACCCCATAAACAATGTGATGGAAGGCGAGCGGGCGGTTTGGTATAAAACCGCCGAGATTACTACTTTAGGTTTGCCGGCGCCGATCAAGCGTCTGCTGCAACAACATGTCACAGAGGATCAAAATGACGAGAATGATTAAATGCGTAAAACTGGGCGTTGAGGCTGAGGGTCTGGATGCGCCACCGTTTCCGGGTGTCAACGGCCAACGCATTTTTGAGCATGTGTCGAAACAGGCCTGGAAGGACTGGTTAGCGATGCAAACCATGATAATTAACGAGCAGCGGCTGTCCAGTTTCGATCCGGCTGCGAAAAAAATATTGGAAGCAGAGCGCGAGAAATTTTTGTTTGCCGGTGGTTTCGAGTTGCCGGAAGGCTATGTGCCGAAAAAATAGTGCCGTTTGGGCTTTAGGCGCTTTGTCAGCTGGTTAGTATTTGTAAAGTTGCGTGTATGGCTTTTGTATAGCGTTAATCCGGTTAAAAGGTTGACAAAAACACCGCGACTGGAAAGCTCGGGATGTATATTAAAACTATCATCCGGAGAAAAATATGAACGCAACTGTAGCACCTCATATCCATGCCTTGCGCGCCGCTCTCAGCGACCACGTCCTGATGGGTAAAATAGTCGATGTGTTTTATGCAAAAATGCTGGACGACTATCGGATTAACCGCTTCTTCTTTACCCGCCCGGTCTGCCGAGCAGGCTGATGCGCTAAAAGCCTATTTGAAAGCTTACTTCAATAGTTTCAATAGTGCCGATGAGAGAGTATTAGAGGCATTGGATGGGTATTTTACGGCAGCGTTTGCCCGCACCAACGCCAAACCGAGTTTGGTTACCGGTAACGATTTTGCCTTCCTGCTGGATATCGTTGGCGGGCAAGAGATAAGAAGCATCACGTTGTTAACGCCGGCTCATAGTTTTTTGATCAAGCTCGGTCCTGAAGATTTCCATTACGACATCGTGATGGAGCATTTGTCCGCTTCTTTAAAGCAATTGAATATCGCCGAAGATTTGGCTTATCAAATCCTGGCTTTGGCGGAGAAAGGTCGAGATGGCTTGTTGGCTAGAGGCGTAGAAGTTAAGAAAGCCGCTTGAATAGCGTTTTAGTGGTTCGGGTTTCGTTCGCTTAGGCATTGCCTAAGCGAACAATCACTAGCTGTCTTCCTTGATCATGGCAACAAGAAAATCTACGAAGCTCTGAATGGCTAAGCCGGTGCCCACTGCGGTTGCCATGTTTGCCAGTAATTTGCTGACAACACCTAAAAGTCTTTCAAGCAGTTTGTGGCCGCCGATAATTTCTATTCCGTACAGCAAAAACTCGCCTAAAAAATGATTGATGACGGCGAGCTTTAGATTTAGCTGGGTTCCCAATAAGCCTTGCGCTAACAAGGTGTGGGTTTCAGCACGTTGCAAGCCGTCTTTTAACGCCGAAAAATTCGGATTAAGCTCGATCCAGGTTTTTTTATAATCGTCGCGAAATTTCGGCTGAAAATACTCGCCGTTATTTATCACCTTCTCTAAAAACAGCTGCAGAGCATCAACGAAGTTCAGCAACCTTTTTCTGTCATCTTCGCCAGCCCCAAAGACAAATTTTTCCACTCGCTGTTCCTTCTATATGATGTCGGCGTTCTCACCAAAAAATGGCAGGCTGACGTTTAACTCACTCACGAATTTTGCGTTTAGCAAAATAAGCACTATTTCTTTACATACAGGTCGGTAATCGTCCCCTCTATCATTTCCGCCGCAAACGCAAAGGTTTCCGATAAAGTGGGATGCGGGTGGATGCTGAGGCTAATGTCTGTCGCATCTGCACCCATTTCCAAAGCCAACACAGCTTCTGCCACTAATTCGCCCGCACCTGGCCCGGTAAAGCCGGCACCGAGAATACGGCCGGTGGTTTTGTCGGTGAGGATTTTGGTAATACCTTCGCTACGGCCCAGCGCCAAAGATCGGCCACTGGCGGCCCATGGGAATACGGCTTTGTTGAATTCCACGCCTTGCTGCTGCGCCTGGGTTTCGGTTAGGCCCATCCAAGCTACTTCCGGATCGGTGTAAGCGACCGAAGGAATGGTTAGTGCGTCGAAACCGGCTTTGTGCCCGGCAATGACTTCGGCGGCGATTTTGCCTTCGTGCGTGGCTTTGTGGGCCAGCATCGGATTGCCGACGATGTCGCCGATCGCAAAAATATTGCTGACGTTGGTGCGGCCTTGCTTGTCCACCGGGATGAAGCCACGTTCATCAACATTGACACCCGCCTTATCGGCGTCGATCAGTTTGCCGTTGGGACGGCGGCCCACCGCCACTAAGACGGCATCGAACACTTCGGATTCCGGTGCTCCTTTGCCCTCCATCGTGACTTTAATGCCGGCATCGGTAGCTTCCATCGCCTTAACGCTGGTTTGTAGCCACAGGTTTTCATACTGCTTTTTGATTTTGCGTTGCAGCGGCGTGACCAAATCTTTGTCGCAGCCGGGGATAATCTGATCCATCAATTCCACGACACTGATTTTCGAACCCAGTGCATGGTAAACAGTTGCCATCTCCAGGCCGATAATACCGCCGCCGACGATCAATAATTTTTCCGGTACCGATTTCAGTTCCAGCGCGTCGGTGGAATCCCAAACCCGAGGGTCGTCGTGCGGAAAACTGGGGATTTTAGTTGGCTGCGAGCCGGCGGCGATGATGGCATTGTCGAAAGTAACGGTTTGCACGCCGGCCTCACTGGTCACCGTTAAGCTGTTGGCCGAGGCAAATTTACCCACGCCATTGATTACGGTGACTTTGCGTTGCTTGGCCAATTTGCCCAAACCTTGATTCAGGCTTTGGCTGACGCTTTGTTTCCAGGCACGAATTTGGTCCAAGTCAATGTTTGGCTTGCCTAAACTGACGCCGTGTTCCGCCATCGCTTCCGCTTCATGAATCACTTGGGCTGTATGGAGGAGGGCTTTGGAAGGAATGCAGCCAACATTTAAGCAAACACCGCCCAGAACCGGATAGCGTTCGACCAATACCACTTGTTTGCCCAAATCAGCGGCACGGAAGGCAGCGGTGTAACCGCCGGGGCCGCCGCCAAGAACTAACACTTCGGCATGCGTGACAGAATTGCTCATATCCCTACTCCTACAATAACAGCCGGCGAATATCGCCCAGATAAGATTTCAATGCTTCCATGAAACGCGCGCCCTCGGCGCCGTCTATGACGCGGTGGTCGTAGGTGATGTCCAGCGGCAGCATCAGTTTCGGTTCGAATTCCTTGCCGTTCCACACCGGTTGTACCTTGGAGCGGGTCACGCCCAAAATTGCTACTTCCGGGGCGTTGACGATAGGCGTAAACGCGGTGCCGCCGATGCCGCCCAGGCTGGAGATGGTCATGCAGCCGCCCTGCATATCGGCCGGTTTCAATTTGCCGGTTCTGGCTAATTCGCTTTTTTCGGCCAGTTCGGCGGACAGTTGGAAAATGCCTTTTTTATCGACATCGCGAATCACCGGTACGACCAAACCATTCGGGGTGTCCACGGCGATGCCGATATGGAAGTATTTCTTGAAATACAGCTTGTCGCCTTCCGGTGACAGTGAGCTGTTGAACGCCGGATATTTCTGCATCGCGGCGACCAAGGCCTTCATGATGAAAATCAGGCCGGTAACTTTGACAGCATCCTTGGCCAGGCCGGCGTTGACCGACTTGCGGAAGTCTTCCATCGTGTCGATGGCCACTTCGTCGTGATACGTTACCAATGGCAAATTCAACCAGACGCGAGTCAGATTTTGGCCGGTCAGACGCTTGATTTTGCTGAGCGGTTTTTCCTCGATTTCGCCGAATTGGGTGAAATCAACGGCAGGAATAGCCGGAATACCTGCGCCACCACCGGTTGATCCGCCGGAGGCCATGACTTGCTTAACGAAGTTTTTCACATCCTCTTGCAGGATACGGCCTTTACGGCCGCTGCCGGTTTGGATCTTGCTCAGGTCCACCCCCAATTCGCGGGCAAATAGTCTGACGCTGGGTGTGGCGTGGGCTTTAAACCCTTCGTTACTTGTTACGACCGGCGCAGCTGGCGCTGCGGCAGGTTGAGCGGGTTCTACTTTTGGGGCTTCCGCAATCGGAGCTGGGGCTTCTTCGATAGGTGCAGGCGTTACTGCCGGTGCTGGTTCGGCGGGAGCTGCGGGGGCGGCGTCGCCTACTTCCAGCGTGGCGATCAGCGTGCCCTCGGAGACTTTATCGCCGGGTTTGATATGGATGGTTTTGATGGTGCCGGCCGCGCTGGACGGTAAATCCATCGTGGCTTTATCGGTTTCCATCACAGCCAAAGTTTGTTCAACAGCGACCACATCGCCGGGTTTGATCAGCACCTCGACGATGTCGATTTCAGGGACATTGCCGACGTCGGGGACCTTTATTTCAATTACAGAACTCATATGTCGCTTTCCGTTAGATCAACCAAGGGGCGGTTGCGTCAGGGTTGATGTTGTATTTAGCAATGGCTACCTCGACCTTGGCGGCGTCGAACTCGCCGGCTTGCGCCAGGCTGTGCAAGGCGGCAACGGCAACGTGGTATCTGTCCACTTCGAAGAAGCTACGCAGCTTGGCGCGGGTGTCCGAGCGGCCGAAACCGTCAGTACCCAACACCGTGTAAGAGCGATTCACCCAAGGGCGAATTTGTTCGGCAAATGCGCGCATGTAATCGGTAGCGGCGATGATCGGACCCTTGGTGCTATCCAGGCAGTGTTCGATATGCGTGATGCGCGGCTTTTCGGTCGGATGCAAACGGTTCCAGCGCTCGCAGGTTTGGCCGTCGCGAGCCAGCTCGGTAAAGCTTGGGCAGCTCCAGATGTCGGCGTCCACGCCCCAATCATCGTGCAGCAGTTTGGCGGCTTCAATGACTTCGATAAAGATGGTGCCGGAGCCTAGCAATTGCACCCGCGGTTTTTTGCTGTTCGGGCCTTTTTTGAACAAATACATGCCTTTCAGGATGTCGGCCTCCGCGCCTTCCGGCATGGCCGGCTGGTCGTAGTTTTCGTTCATCAAGGTGATGTAGTAAAAGATGTCTTCCTGCTCGACATACATCCGGCGTAAACCGTCCTGAATGATCACCGCCAATTCGCAGGCGAAGGTCGGGTCGTAGGAATAGCAGTTCGGTACGGTGGCGGACATCAGATGGCTGTGGCCGTCTTCATGCTGCAAACCTTCGCCGTTCAAAGTGGTTCTGCCGGCGGTGCCGCCCAGCAGGAAACCGCGGGTACGTTGGTCTGCCGCGGCCCAGATCAAATCACCGACCCGTTGGAAACCGAACATCGAGTAATAGATGAAGAACGGAATCATCGGTACGCCGTGGGTTGAATAGGCGGTACCGGCTGCAATCCAGTCGCACAGGCCGCCCGCTTCATTGATACCTTCCTGCAACACCTGGCCGTGCTTGTCTTCCTTGTAGAACATTAATTGTTCGGCGTCTTGCGGGGTGTAAAGCTGACCAACCTGCGACCAGATACCCAATTGCCGGAACATGCCTTCCATACCAAAGGTGCGCGATTCATCAGGAACGATAGGCACGATGCGTTTGCCGATTTGCTTGTCCTTGACCAGAATGTTCAGAATGCGCACAAAGGCCATCGTCGTGGAAATCTCGTGGCCTTCGCCTGTACCGTCCAATAGCGCTTTGAAAGCGGATAAGGCCGGTACTTCAAGCGGGTAGGACTTGGCGCGGCGAGCCGGCAGATAACCGCCCAAATCGACGCGGCGTTGGCGCAGGTAATTCAGTTCCGCAGAGTCTTCCGCGAAACGCAGGTAAGGCAGATTGATCAATTCTTCGTCGCTGACCGGCAATTGATAGCGGTCGCGGATGTATTTGATCGATTCCGTGCTCATCTTCTTTTGTTGATGGCTGGTGTTTTGCGCTTGTCCTGAGTCGCCCATCCCGTAACCCTTGATGGTTTTAGCCAGAACCACGGTGGGTTGGCCGGTATGGTTGACCGCCGCGTTGAAGGCCGCGAAGACTTTGATCGGGTCGTGGCCGCCGCGATTCAATTCCCAGATGTCGCGGTCGGTGTAATCCTTGACGAGTTCCTGCAGTTCGGGTGTGTTGAAGAATTTTTCCCGGACGTAGGCGCCGTCCTTGGATTTGAAGGTTTGGTAGTCGCCGTCCACGCATTCCATCATGCGCTTAACCACCAAACCGTCCTTGTCGCGGGACAGAATCGCGTCCCAGCGCCGGCCCCAGATCACTTTTATAACGTTCCAGTTAGCACCGCGGAAGTTGGCTTCCAGCTCCTGAATGATCTTGCCGTTGCCGCGTACCGGGCCGTCCAGGCGTTGCAGGTTGCAGTTGACGACGAAAATCAGGTTATCCAGCTTTTCGCGACCGGCCATGCCGATCGCGCCCAGGGTTTCCGGTTCGTCGGTTTCCCCGTCACCTAAGAACGCCCAGACTTTACGGCCTTCGGTGTTGGCAAAGCCGCGGTTTTGCATGTAGCGCATGAAGCGGGCTTGGTAGATTGCCATGATCGGGCCAAGGCCCATCGATACGGTTGGGAATTGCCAGAAGTCCGGCATCAACCACGGGTGCGGGTAAGACGATAAGCCGTTGCCGCCGACTTCTTGTCTAAAGCTATCCATTTGCTCTTCGCTCAAACGGCCGAGCAAGAAGGCATGAGCATAGGTGCCGGGCGCGGAATGACCTTGCGAGAAAATCAGGTCGCCGCCGTGTTTGTCCGAAGGGGCGTTCCAGAAATGATTTTGCCCGACATCGTATAAGGTGACGGCGGAAGCGAAACTGGCGATATGGCCGCCGACATTGGTGTATTTGTTGGCGCGCAACACCATCATCATCGCATTCCAGCGCACGTAAGAGCGGATGGTGCGTTCGATGTCGGTGTTGCCGGGAAATTTGGGTTGCCTATCTATCGGGATGGTGTTGATGTAAGGCGTATTAGCCGAGAACGGAATGTCCATGCCGGCTTGTCTGGCGGTACTGAGCAGGGTTTCAATCAGAAAACTGGCACGGTCGCCGCCTTCTTTTTCTATCACCGCTTGCAGTGCCTCCATCCATTCTAGGGTTTCAGCAGGATCAATATCGTGTTTGGCGGCAATATCGGTATTGTTGGTCATTACGGAACCTTGGAAAACGTTGGATTAGCTTAAAAAGGATACCCGAAATGGCTGGTTTGAGCATATTTTTTTAGTAATCCGCTACCGGCAAATCCGGCTAGAATCCAGGTAAAACCTGGATGTAGCCAAAAAACGCAGCGGTTTAGTTTTTCGAAACAGGCAAAAGGTTATTGTATGGTCAGAATTGCATTGGATTTAATGAGTTTCAGCCCTTAAGTACAGGTGGCTTTGCAAGCCGACATGACGTAAAATTTGTGTCAGTACTCATTTTTAAGGAAATCCCTATGCGTAATCAACTAGTTAAACCCTTGGTTGCCTTGTTTCTTTCTACGGCAAGCATAGAAGCTAGTGCTGGGCTGGTCAGTTTTACCTCCACTGAGTTCCAGCAAACCCTGGATGGACAGGTTTTTACTTTCACTATTGATAATGCGCCTTTGGCGGATTTAGTGGCCGGCAGCTTCACTGTCCATGCGCGCGGAGATTACTCGATCAACGCATCTACTGCCAATCCTGAGAACATCGCCGTTACATTCGAAAGTGTGATCAGCAATCTGAAATTCGCTCCTATTGCTCCACCCGTTAACTCTAGTTCTGTCTTTGTCGACGCCAACAACTACAGCACGGTTACAAACGCCGATTTGGTCGAGTGGTCGCGGAGCACGCTGCTACCGGGTGCTTTATTGCAGAGTTGGACACAGGACAACAAAATTCTTATCACCTTGGCGCTGTCACCTGACGTGACCGCGGACTTGAATGCTGGACAAGGCAGCAACCCTTTTGTCCAGGCCACTATTACGTATACGACTTCGGCAGTACCTTTGCCAGCCGCAACATGGCTGTTTTTGTCTGGTCTGATTGGTATGGTAGGCTACGGAAAACAGCGCAAAGCAGATTAAAGCTGGTTCCCAGACAACAAAAAGCCGGCTTATGCCGGCTTTTTGTTGTTGCGAAATGCGCTTGATTAATGAATAACGCTATCGGGGTGTTGCAAATCAGGCAGCACACTGCTGATGCCAGTATTGAGCAATGCGCCGGTATCGACGGTAAAGCTACCAACTCCGGTGCTATCGCCATCACCATCTGTTGCACTAAAACCAAACTGTAATTGCAGGTTTTGTGGCGCTACGCTGGTATATTGCAGGCCTCCCACCGCGAGCTTGCCAAAATTAACCTGGATTTCCAGCCTGTCGTATCCACCAACCACATTAATCGGGTCCGTAAGCCCACCTCCAGCAGGCGTGCTAAATACAACCGTTCCAGTATCAACTTGGGTTAGCCCCCTATAAGCTGTCCAGCTAAAAACATCCAAAGCACTACCAACATCGGCTTCATTGAGTTGTACCGAGTTTACTAATTGCGGAGATGTAATATCGAAACCGCCGACAGTACCAAACCTGTAGGTTATTACTTCCGATGCATCCAAAAATCTATCACCCACACCGACGTCATTGTTTGCTGAGTCGATAAACAGGTTGCTGCCCTCAACAAGCAGAGAATTCCCTACAGCAACTTTTCCGGCACCGAAAGCCAGCGCGGCGCTGCCAAAATCTAGAGTGGTGCTCGGCGCAGCAGGCAAATCCAAAACATCGTGCAATTCCAATTTGTACGCACCATCTACGGCGCCGTTAACTGTCGGCAGCAGCGAAAATACCATGCGGTCAGCACTGAGGTCGGCAAATGTGGTCGTCAGGGCACCGTTATCGACAAAAGCATAAAGTTCTTGTAACTGGTCGCCGTTGCTATCGACAATCAAATAAGAAATACCGTCTGCTCGAGACGTTAACGCCCCATTATTGTTTGTCAAATCTACACCACCGGCACTCCCAAAGCCGTCAAAACCCAGATCGTAATCAATCAAGCCCGTTAATGTTTGACCTGCGGCATCTTGTAAATTCCCGTTGCTGTTTTTGACGAAGGGCGCATCATCAAACACGTTCGCACTAAACGTCGTATTCGCGACCCTTCCGTCCTGATCGGTTAACGTCGCGGAAAATGTAAAGCCAATAGCCGGCGATTCCGGTGCGCCTGTGTTTATGTGGGTCAAAGCGTTTAGCAAGGTAAAGGTGTAACTGTCATTGTTCACAACTACCTGATAAGAGCCGTTGCTGGCTGTCAGGGTTTGCGTAGCGGCGTCCCAGGTTGCCCCGCTGGCCGACAAGACAACCGATGTTGGTGCTTGGCCGTTAATACGCAGAGTGCCGGTCTCGGCAGGGGGTAAGCTAGCGTCACTTTCGTCCACGATAACGTCGCTGACAGTGACAGTAGGCACGTAAACAATGCTGATCTCGGCGGGATTGGACTCCAGGCCCAAATTGTCCTCCACGGTGTAGGTGATCAGAGTCGGATTACCGGTAAAGCCGGGGGTTGGCGTAAAAGTAATCGAGCCTGTAGTCGTGTCGACAGTCCAAATACCCTGGCCTGGTACGACTAACGGTTGACCGGGTCCGTTACTGCCGACGATTTGCACGCTGGCGGGGTTGAGCGTGCCATCCGGGTCATTGTCGTTGCCCAGTACGTTGATCGTAACACTGCTGCCGGGTGCTAAGCCTGTAACGCTGTCATTGACGGCGATAGGTGGTAGGTTACCGGAGGTTGCCGCGGCCTGCTCCGGATTCAAAATCAAAACTTCGGGCACAATCGGCGGAAATGCGACATTGGGACCGGTGGTATCGAAACCGTTAGTGACCGGTGCTACAGGGTTGAGATATTCGACGATAACCGGCACATGGCCTTCGTTACCTGCCCCAGGCGCGCCTCCTGCTGCCGGCGCACCGCCAGCGGCAGTCGCTTCAGCTATTGTGGTTGGATCGGCGCCAGCCAGTAAGGCGGCCTGAATATCTTCCGCGCTGGGACCGGCGGGTGTCGGGTTCTGGGCGATCTGAGCCGGCTCGCCTTGTTCCTGCAGCGCTGCAGCAAGCTGCATGCTGTCGTTGCCGCCCATATCAATAAACGAGCCATTGGCAAGTTGTATCATCACCGTGCTGCCGTCGGCAGTGGTCAAAAGATCGGTTGGGTAAACGCGGTCGCCGACCTGCAAAATACGTTTACTGCCGTCGGCGGCAATGGCGGTAACGGTGCCAGTTGCGATTTTAACGATGCCGATTTCTTTGGCCATGCTTTGCTCCGAAGTTTATTCCAAATAAATAACGTGATTTTGTGACCGAATAATAAGCTAATTTGAACAAGTTGACATAGTACCTTGGTTCGAAATTTGCCGAGACGAGTCGTTAGGAGCTGCAGGATAGCATGGAGCAGCCGGCGCGCTGCTTAGCCCAATCGGGCCGTTTAGTGGCAAAACTCTGTTTATCCGCTTGTTCGGCGTAAGGGTGGCGCAGCACTTCGAGCAATTCTTGAACTAAAGAAAAATCGCCTTGTTCAGCCTGGTCAATAGCCAATTGCGCCAGATAATTACGCAATACGTATTTCGGATTGACTGCATTCATTGCTGAGCTGCGATCCAGCGGTAGCCTGCCGTCGCGCTGACTGCGCAGGCGATAAATGGCGAACCAGCGGCTAGCTTGTTCCATGAGGTCGTCGTTCAACGGCTCGTAGCTGGTGCGCTGCAACAGCGCTAAAAATTGCGCCGGCGAATTGGCTTCCGCGCTGACATCGACGTCAGCCAGCTGCCGATAAAACAAAGTCATATCGGTTTCAGCGGCTTGCATGAGCTGCGTTAGTTCCTTTACCAAGGCATCGTCTTCGCTGGGCTCGAACCTTGTTAGGCCCAATTTGGCGGCCATCATCGCCTGCCAGCCGGCGTCGAAGGTGTCGGTATAAGCCGATAAAGCTTGCTGCAAACTTTCAGCGCGCATAATCAAGGGATACAAGGCATTGGCGAGTTGTACCAAATTCCAGTAAGCGATTTTGGGTTGATTGCCGAAGCGGTAGCGTCGGCCTTGGGCGTCGGTGGTGTTAGGCGTCCAGTCCGGATCGTAGTTTTCCAGCCAGCCGTAAGGACCATAATCGATGGTCAAGCCCAGGATCGACATATTGTCGGTATTCATCACGCCGTGCACAAAGCCGACCCGCTGCCAGTGCACGATCATCTCGGCCGTCTTGCGGCACACTTGTTTAAACCATTCCAGGTAGACGGGAATCGATGGCTCGCCCAACTCCGGAAAATCGGTACGAATGGTGTAATCCACCAGTTTTTTCAGCGAGTCGATGTCATCGCGCGCGGTGAATATTTGAAAACTGCCGAAGCGGGTAAACGACGGCGCCACCCGACACACCACCGCACCCGGTTCCATTTGCGGATTACCGTCGTAAAACATATCACGCACCACCTGTTTACCCGTAAGTATCACGCTTAAGGCGCGGGTGGTCGGCACACCGAGATGATGCATGGCTTCGCTGCACAAAAACTCGCGTATTGAAGAACGCAGAACCGCCAAGCCGTCGGCGCTGCGGGAATATGGCGTCACGCCCGCGCCTTTTAGTTGCAAGGTGTAGCGTTGCTTACGCTGATTAACCACCTCGCCCAAGTTAATGGCTCGGCCATCGCCGAGTTGGCCGGCCCAATGGCCGAATTGATGGCCGCCGTAGCACATCGCATACGCTTCCATGCCTTTTGCTAGCCGGCTGCCGGCGAATACTTGGCAAAAATCTTCCGATTCGCAGAGTTCTGCGGATAAGTCCAAATCTTCCGCGACTTCTCTGGAATAAGCGACCAATCTGGGTTGCTGCGCTGGCGTCGGATTGGCCCGGGAATAGCAGGCTGCATAAACTTGGCGCCGAAAATTATCCGGTTCGGGATCACCAGGCAACTCGCGGATAAAGCGATTGTCGAAGTTCAGATTATCGAGGGCTGAATTGTGGTTTTCGGTAGGCATGATGACATCTTATCGGAGGCTAAAAAATTTTCGAATCGCGGCTGGAACCGGCTAAGATAAGCCACTAGCAGCTAGTTTATATCAATCAACTTTTCAATCAGGGAATACCAATGAACAATCTTCTTGCAAAACGCGGACCACGCGCTTTTGGCTTTAGTTCACTTCTATTAGTCGCCAGCCTTGCGACGACGCAACTGACCGGTTGCTTTACTGTCGGCCAAGAGTTTTCCCCCGTCAGAGTGCCGGAAATCAAGGTCGGCCAAACCCGTAAGCAAGATATTACCGAAATGTTCGGCACGCCTTGGCGTACCGGTATGGAAGATGGTAAGCCTACCTGGACTTACGGGATCTACAAATATGCTTTGTTCGGTGGTAACGATTCCCAGGATTTGCTGATTCGTTTCGACGCACAAGGCGTAGTGCGCTCTTACACCTTTAGTTCTACCCGCAAATAATCGTGGCGACCAGTGTTTGCTCGCGGTATTTTGGCGATTTCGCTGTTACTGGCGTCCAGTAGCGGCGTAGCTAAAAAGCTTTATAAATATCAGGATGCAGAAGGTACCTGGTTTTTTACCGATCAGGCCCCCGCATCGAATCAGCCGGTAGCAGTCAGGCAGTTAAAGGCGGCCAATCCTAAGCGCGTTTGGCTGGAAAAAACGGCCGATGATTTGCAACCGAGTTTTTTTGCGCTGAACGCTTATCCGGGGCCTATCGAACTGGCCGTCGATTGGCGTGAGCGGGAAAATGTCAGCGCCAATCCGGATTTGCCGCGCCGCTTTGTCGTTGAATCAGGACAGTCCGGCAGCTTGTTTTCGCTTATTCCCAACCAGAGCGCCGGTTTTTATAGTGTCAATCTGCAATATAGCTATGTGGTTGGGCGGCCTTTACCCGGCTATGTGAGTCAAACCCTTTATAAACCACCCTTGCCGGCCGGCGCACAGTTTCAAATTACCCAAGCTTTTAATGGACCATACAGTCATAACGATGAACAGAATCGTTATGCGGTAGACATCATGATGCCGGTTGATACGCCGATTTACGCAGCCCGGGGCGGTATCGTGCTGGAAGTGGAAAATGACTATACCAGTCATGGTACTAGCCAGGCTTACGCCAGCAAGGCTAACAGTATCAGGATTTTGCATGAGGACGGGTCCATGGCTGTGTACGCGCATTTGGCTCTGGAAAAAGCCCAAGTCACGCCAGGAATGCGGGTGGCAACCGGGCAGCTGATCGCTTACTCCGGCAATACCGGTTTGACGACCGGGCCGCATTTGCATTTTGCGGTGCAGATCAATCGCGGTATGGAGCTGATTTCCGTACCGTTTCAATTTACCGACGTGAACGGTCTGGCGGTGGAGCCAAGGCTTGGCCTGTGGTTGTCCGGGCCGGCGGCTTCCGTCGGTAATTAGCCACCAGCCGTTGAACTAAAAAACCGAAAGCAGCCCCGCCCCGCGCATTTGGCTTGATACATGGCATTGTCGGCGTTTTTCATCAGGCTATTTGCCTCCAGGCCGTCATCGGGATAAACGGCAATGCCGATACTGGAAGAAATATCCAGCGTGTGTTGTTGAATCACAAACGGCTGATTCAGACTGCTTAAGATGCTTTCGGCCACCAGCCCGGCCGCGGAGTGTCGGTCCAATTGGCAGAGTAAAATTACAAACTCATCGCCGCCCAAACGCGATACGGTATCCGTTTCCCGCTTGACGCAAGCCTCCAGACGATTCGCCACCTCTTTCAGCAATAAGTCGCCGACATCGTGACCGAAGCTGTCGTTGACCGGCTTGAATTTATCCAGATCCAGATAGAGCAAGGCCAGCAAACTGCGTTCGCGTCTGGCCTGAGCGATAGCCTGATGCAAACGGTCGATCAGCAAGGTACGATTGGGCAAGTCGGTCAGTGCGTCGAAGTGGGCCAGATGATGAATGTGTTGCTCTATGGCTTTACGCGCCGTTATGTCCATCATCGTGCCGACATAATGGGTTATCTTGCCATCCGGGCTTTTCACGGCGCTGATGGTGAGCCATTCCGGAAATATATTGCCGTTCTTGCGCCGATTCCAGATTTCACCTTGCCAGACACCTTTGCTATCAATGGATTGCCACATTTCGGCAAAAAACAGCGCATCGTGAATACCGGAATTGAGGATATTCATTTTTTGACCGATGGCCTCTTCGCTGGAGTAGCCGGTAATCTCGGTAAAGGATTTATTCACCTTTAAAATGACGGCATCGGCATCGGTAATCATCATGCCCTCCTGCGATTCAAAAGCGGTCGCAGCAATCCGCAGTTCGGTGTCCAGGCGTTTACGTTCGCTAATATTTTGCGCGAAGGTAAAACTCAGTTCCAAGCCATTGTGAGCGATATAGTGGCAGGTGAGCTCAACCGGGAAAATCGTGCCGTCCTTACGTCGATGGCGGCTTTCGTGGCTGACAATTTCGCAGTCGCGCAAGCGCTGCCAGATGTTTGACCAGGCGCTGGCCAAAAGGTCCGGATCGAATTCCCAGGGTGCCATACCCACCAGTTCGTCCCGCGAATAGCCCAAGGACTGACAAGCGTAATCGTTGACGTAAGTCACCATGCCCTTCGGATCAAGACAGAAGAAAGCGGTCTTGCTTTTATCGACCATGGTTTTGGCCAGCCACAACTCGTTTTCGATCTTCTTTAGCTCGGTGATGTCATCGTATACCCCTAATACCCCGATGGTTTTGCCCAAACTATTGCGCAGTGGCGCTTTCGATGTTCTCAGTAGAATCTCTTTGCCCTCAGGCGTGGTTTGCGGCTCTTCGTAAGCCAGCTTAGGCAGATTGGATTGCATGACCTGGCGGTCATCGGCGCGGTAGCGCAAAGCCTGGTTTCGCCAGGATAGTTGCTGATCGACTTTACCGAGGAGGTCTTCGGTTCTCGTGAAACCGCCATCTCGCGCGAACTGCGAGTTGCAGCCGAGATAGCGCGAGTGCAGGTCTTTCCAAAATACCCGCATGGGTATGGTTTCGATCACCGATTGCAGCAAGCTGCGCGACTCGGCGAGCGCATTCATTGCATTGATGCGTTTGGAAATATCGTAGAGCAATACCAGTTGCATTTTCTTGCCGGCCCCGCCTATACGGGTAGCGGTGGTCATGACGTGCTTGTTCAGGCCGTTTTTGCAACGAACTTTGATTTCCAGGGGCTGAAATTCTTGGTCGTCATTTTCGAAGCGCTTTTGCCATTCCGCGCCAATCGTTTCACGGTAAACAGGATCGGGGAAGGCCTGTAATTGCCACGCGGACAGGTTGGGAATATCCCGGAGCCGGTACCCGAAGACCTTGGTAAATTCCGGGTTCAGCATTTGCAGATTGCACTTGTCGTCGAATAGCGCCAGTGGAATGGGCAGTGCGGTGACAATAGTACTTAATTGGATATTGTCGTCGTTCAAACTGCTCAACTGGTCTAAAAAAACAATGATCATCGCGCAGATCAAAGAGGCGACCAGTAGCGAAGCGACCAAGCCGGTAAGTAGATAATCGAAGCTGATTTCGCCTTTAAGCAGCCATTCCATTACCGCCACAATCGATTCGGTGAGCATTGTCGCCAGAACAACCGAAATCAGCCAAAGCTGGTATTTATTGATACGCTGTAAACGGCTGAGAAGGATGTATTTCAAACTAGGCTTTAAGTACTTATTCGGCTGAAACGCGCAGTCGTTGACGAGATTTTTTTGTACGCTAAAGCTTACATCTTTGTAGGCCTATTTCAAAATCTTTCGAGGATTTTTCCTGTTTTAATCTGCGGCTGCTCCAATCCAATAAACGCTCAATGAGCTGCTTTACCCCGGCGACGAGCGATGAGGATGCATAAGGCCATTAAACAAAATCCGGCCCCCGCGTAAAACGTAAACTCGGCGCCGTAGCTATCCCACAGCAACCCCGCCATGACGCTAGCCAACAGCATGGCGATGCCGCCGACCAGATTGAAAAATCCGTAAGCGGTGCCGCGCAGGTCGGCCGGTGAAGTGTCCGCGACCATTTTGGCCAGCAGGCCTTGAGTCATGCCCATGTGCACCCCCCAAAGCCCAACACCGGCCAGCACTATCCGCCAATCGGCGCTACTGGCCAGTACTAGGTCGGCGGCGATCAGTACCAACAGCCCCCAAGCCAGCAGTTTCCGGTGCGATACGCGGTCGGACAGACGGCCAAACGGGTAAGCCGTAGCCGAATACACAACATTCATCGCCACCATTGCCAAGGGTAACAGCGCAATCGGAATGCCGCTTTGTTGGGCGCGCAGCACCAAAAAGGCCTCGCTGAATCGCGCTAGCGTGAACACCGCGCCTATCATCACTACCCGCCAATAGTCGGCATTTAAGCGTTGCAGATTGGCGCGCTTGATGGGGTTGCCGTGTTGCGAACGCTGCAGATGCTTGGGTTCGCGCACACCAAACAGCAACATCAGCACCGACAACCCGCCAGGAATCACGGCCACCCAAAAAACCGCCCGAAAATCGTTGGCCCACAGGAGCATGAGCGCCACCGCCAGCAATGGTCCCAAAAATGAGCCGACCGTATCCAGCGATTGCCTGAGGCCAAAGGCCGCGCCGCGAATTTCCGGCGGAGTGATGTCGGCTACCAGTGCGTCGCGCGGTGCGCCGCGTATGCCTTTGCCGACCCGGTCCAGCAGTCGCGCGCTTAAAACCATGCCGCTGCTGCCGGCGATGGCAAACAGGGGTTTGGTCAACGCTCCCAGGCTGTAACCTATCAAGGCCAGACTTTTGCGCTTGCCCAAATAATCGCTGAGCACTCCGGAAAACACCTTGACGATCAGCGCGGTCGCTTCCGCTGCGCCTTCGATTAAACCGATGCTCAAACTGCTGGCATGCAGAGTGGTGAGCATGAATACCGGCAGCAGGCTGTGGATCATTTCCGAGGAAATATCCATCAACATACTGACAAAACCCAATGCCCAAACGCTTTTCGGGATTTGTCGCCAGATAGGTTTTGCGCCGGAATGCGTCATGGAGTTTATGTTTGCCGTTCGTTTAAAGGAAATCACAGGGCCTAGGTTGCCGTAAAACCCGCCGCCCCGATGGAATTTTATTGTCGCAAGGCCCTAGAGATTGACAATGCCCGTTAGCAGTGTAAACGTAAGGCCATTTTTCAACAGGAGGTTTTTATGATGCGTAGTTTATTCTTTTTGGCCTTATTGTTCAGTTCCGGTTTGCAAGCGGCATTGCAGGAGCAAGCCGTGAGTTATACCGCCGGCGATACCACGCTAAAAGGCTATCTGGTTTGGGACGATACGAAAGGCGACAAGCAGCCCGGTGTGCTGGTGGTTCACGAATGGTGGGGCTTGAACGACTACGCCCGGCAGCGCGCGAAGATGTTGGCGGAACTGGGTTATACCGCGCTGGCGGTCGATATGTACGGCGACGGCAAATCCAGCGAGCATGCAGCCGAAGCCTCAACCTTCATGAACAGCGTCGTGGAGCGGGCGGGCGTTTCGCAATTACGTTTTACGGCGGCTTTAGCCTTTTTACAAAAACAAGCCAGTGTCGATAAGGGCAAGATTGCGGCGATAGGTTATTGTTTCGGCGGTGCGACAGTCTTGAATATGGCGCGCTTGGGTACCGATCTGGCGGCAGTAGTGAGTTTTCACGGCAATCTGGCCACGCAAACCCCGGCAAGACGTGGGCAGGTCAAATCGCGGGTATTGGTTTTGAACGGCGCGGCCGACGAGTTTGTCAGCGCCGACAGCATTGCGGCGTTTGATAAAGAAATGACCCAAGCCGGCGTGGATTATCGTTTGGTTAACTATCCCGGCGCGCGCCACGGTTTCACCAACCCCGACGCGGATAGGTTGGGCAAAGCCAATAATTTGCCTATCGCTTACGATGCCGAGGCGGACAAACAATCCTGGGAAGCTATGCAACAGTTGTTTCGCGAAGTGTTCAAGCAATAGCTAATCGTCAGTCAAATCGGTGGTTGTCGGCGCATAGGCTCTGATAAACGCGCTGACGGCGCGCTCGACTGTGGCTTTAACTTGTTTGGGTTTCAATTCCCGGCGGGCGTTGAACAAGCCCGATTCGTAGACTTCCGATTCCAGCAGGCCGCGAAAGTGCGCGGCCACCACATGCGGATCGGCACGCCGCAACTGGCCGGCATTCATCGCTTGTGCGAAAAATTGCGCAGTAAATTGCATGCCCTTGGCGGGGCCGTTTTCGAAAAACAGGCGGCCGGCTTCCGGCTGAGTGGCGGCGGCTGCGATCAACATGCGTCGGGCCGCCAAACTTTTCAAGGACAGAAAGTTGCTCATCACGCCTTCGCCGAAACGTTGCAAAGTGGCCGGCAAGTCGTCGGAAGGTTGCAACAGTGCCAGGACTTGGTTGACCTGGTCTGGCAGTGTATCCAGAGGCGCACTGCCGCAGTCCGGCATCAGCAAGGAAAATAATTGCTCGCTGTGGCGATCAGCGGAACGGCGCGCCAATTCCAGAAACAACTGCTCCTTGGAGCTGAAATAGTTGTACAGCGTGGCCTTGGAGTGGCCGGCAGTAGCGGCGATTTCCGCCATCGTCGCTTGTTCGAAACCGACTTTTTCAAACAGGGTTTTTGCCGCATCCAGAATGGCTTGGCAACGTTCTCCACTTTTCTTTCTCATGGAACCTTCCTTATTCGAGCGAGTCGGCTGAGTTTCGAGCACTAGGCCGCTGTTTGGCTTATTCTAGACCCGATGGTTCAGTTTTAAATTGTCGTATAGACTTGGAGCTGAGTAATGTTTGCCGAGATTTTTCGTCATGATGACACACCTAGCCCGCCGTATAAGCTTTTATACCCTTTATTCCCAGCGTGGATTGGCACGCGGTTCATTGCTTATCGGGATTTTTACCGTACTGGCATGCTGTGCGGTGCTTATAGTTTGGTTGTTAAACCGGGAAAGTCCAGGCGCTGCCGCGCCGGGAAAAACGGTGCCGGCGCTGACGGTGACGCGGGCAGTGCCGCAATGGCGGCAGTGGCCAACCACCCTGGAAGCGTCGGGGGCGATTGCGGCCTGGCAAGAAGCCGTCATCGGCGCCCAGCAATCCGGATTAAGGTTAATCGAAGTCAATGTCAATGTCGGCGATCAGGTCAAGCGCGGTCAGCTATTGGCGCGTTTCGATGCTGATATGCTGCGCGCCGATCTGGCGCAATTGCAGGCCAATCTGGCCCAGGCGCGGGCCACCGCCGCCCAAGCCGAAACCAACAAACAGCGGGTGCTGAAACTCAAAAACGCAGCGACGCTGAGTCAACAGGAGTTGTTGCGGTACGAAACCGAAGCGGAAACCTCCCGCATTCAGGTCGATGCGATCAAGGCCCAGTTGGCTGCTAAACAGTTGCAACTAAGCTATGCCGAGGTGCGGGCGCCGGATGACGGCGCGATTAGCGCGCGAATGGCAACCCTGGGCGCGGTGGCCGGCAGCGGGCAGGAGTTGTTTCGGTTAATTCGGCAAAATCGCCTGGAATGGCGTGGTGAATTGACCGCTGGGCAAATCGCGCAAATTCAGGCGGGGCAAGCGATACAACTGAGCCTGCCGGACGGCAGCGTTGCCCAAGCTAGGGTGCGGCAACTGGCGCCGGCCTTGGACGAGCAGTCGCGATTGGGCGTCGTGTACGCCGACATCCTGCCGGGCAGTCAGGCGCGGGCCGGTATGTATGCTAATGGTCGGATCGAGTTAAGTCAGCGTCCGGCATTGGTGGTGCCGGCCGCCAGCGTGGTGATCCGCGATGGCCGCAACTATGTGCTGAAGCTGCACAGCGATGCCGATACCTCGCCGGTTAGTTTGCAGGCGGTCGCTACCGGCCGTCAGTACGGGGTGGATATTGAAATCGTCCACGGTTTGGGCGAAGCAGAGCGCGTGGTATTGGAGGGGGCCGGCTTTCTCAATGATGGTGACCTCGTGCACATCGCGCCGACGAGGATTGATTAATGAGTTTTGCCTCTTGGTCGATTCGCAGCCCCATTCCATCGATTTTACTGTTTATCTTGCTGTCATTCGCCGGACTACGCGGCTTGCAGCAGTTGTCGATACAGAGCTTGCCGGATCTGGATTTACCCAGCGTCATTGTCAAACTTAATCAACCGGGCGCGGCGCCGGCACAACTTGAAACCGAAGTGGCGCGCAAAGTCGAGGATTCGATTGCCACGCTGTCCGGGTTGAAGCATATCCGCACCTCGATTACCGATGGCTTGGTGCAAATCAATGTCGAATTTATTCTGGAAAAAAAGCTTTCAGATGCCTTGATAGAAACCAAGGATGCGGTGGACAGGGTGCGCTCGGATTTGCCTAGCAGTGTGCTGCAACCTAGTATCAGTGCGGTGACAGTGGGTGGCGCGCCGATTTTGACCTATGCGATTGCCTCGACCAAACTGGACGAGGAAGCCTTATCCTGGCAGGTGGATGATAACGTCAGCAAGGTCATGTTGGGCGTGGCCGGCGTCGGCCGTTTCGAACGCCTGGGCGGTGTGCAGCGGGAAATACAACTGGAAGTCGATCCGGTGCGCTTGGCTTCGCTGGGCGTCACCGCAACCGATGTGTCGCGAGCCTTGAAACAGGCGCAGCAGGAGTCTTCCGGCGGCCGGGGTAATGTGGGCTTGGCGGAGCAATCGGTGCGCACGCTGGCCACGGTGCGGCAGGCCAGCGAACTCGCGGCCTTTCCGGTGCCTATAGCCAACGGCGGCGAGGTGCGCTTGGAGCAAATCGCCACGGTCCGCGACACCGTTGCCGAGCGTACGCAATTGGCAGCCTTGGACGGCAAGCCGTTGATCGGTTTCAACATCTACAGGGCTAAGGGTTTTGACGAAACCCGCATTGCCAATGATGTGGAGCAGGCCTTGGCGCGGATGCGGGAAGCCGATCCGTCCCTGAGTTTTACCCTGATTTCCGGTTCGGTGGCGTATTCGCAAGAGCAGTATGAAGGTTCGATGATGATGCTCTACGAAGGCGCGCTGTTGGCGGTCTTGGTGGTGTGGTGGTTCTTGCGCGATTGGCGGGCGACTTTGGTGTCGGCGTCGGCTCTGCCTTTGTCGATTCTGCCGACGTTCGCGGTGATGCATTGGCTGGGGTTTTCCATGAACATGCTGACCATGCTGGCCTTGGCCATCGTGGTCGGGATATTGGTGGACGATGCGATTGTGGAAATCGAAAACATCGCCCGGCATGTGCGGATGGGCAAAAGCATCCGTCAGGCCGCCGCCGAAGCGGTTGATGAAATCGCGCTAGCGGTGATCGCCACCACCTTGACGTTGGTGGTGGTGTTTATGCCTACCGCGCTGATGAACGGGGTTTCCGGGCTGTTTTTCCGGCAATTCGGCTGGACGGCGGTGGTTGCGGTGCTGGCATCCTTGCTGGTGGCGCGCTTGCTGACACCGATGCTGGCGGCTAATTTGCTCACCGAAGGCCATCATCCGGCCAGCGTCGATGGTAGATTCATGCCCATTTACCTGCAAGCCGTGCAGTGGACCTTGCGTCATCGCCAGGCCACGATACTGCTCTCCACGCTGTTTTTTATGGGTGCTTGCCTATTGTTGCCCTTGATCCCGGCGGGATTCGTGCCGCCCGCTGATCGCGGTTACACCACGGTGCAATTCGAGTTGCCGCCGGGTAGTTCGATAAACGATGCCGGTCGAGTCGCCGAAGCGGCGCGAACGGTTCTGCAACCGCTTGCAGGTGTCGAACACATTTTTACCGCGGTCGGTAGCAGTCAAATAGTCGGTGGCGGTGTGACCAGACCGGGCGAACAACGTAAGGGCGCGCTGACCTTAACCTTGAGTGAGCGAGGACAGCGGCCGCATCAAGCGCAGATTGAACAGGTGGTGCGGGCAGTGTTGCGCGAAGTGCCCGGCGCCCGCTTTTCCATTGGCATCGGTGGTCCGGGCGAGAAGATGTCTTTGATACTGTCCAGCGATAATGCGGCGGCCCTAAAGGCCAGCGCGCAGGCCTTAGAGCGCGATTTGCGTAATATGGGTAGCTTGAGCAGCATCAGTTCCACGGCCAGCCTGGAACGGCCGGAAATCGCCATTCGGCCGGATTGGCAGCGCGCTGCCGAACTAGGCGTGACGGCCGAGCTGATCGGTGAAACGGTGCGGATTGCCACCAGCGGTGATTTCGACGCCCAACTGGCCAAGTTGAATCTGGATAACCGCCAACTCGCGATTCGGGTAAGGATAGCCGATGCCGCGCGGCAGGATTTGCAGGTCTTAGCCAATCTAAGAGTAAGGGCGGGGGATAGGTTGGTGCCGCTGTCCAGTGTGGCGGAGCTAACGTTAGCCAGCGGTTCGGCGCAGGTGGACAGGTATGACCGTCGCCGCTATGTCACGGTCAACGCCGAACTGGGCGGCATGTCCCTGGGTGAGGCACTGGCCGCTGCCAAAACTTTGCCGGCAGTGGTTAATATGCCATCCAGCGTTAAATTGATTCGTACCGGCGACGCCGAAATCATGGCCGAATTGGCCAGCAGTTTTGGTATGGCGATGCTGACCGGATTGCTGTGCGTGTTTTGCGTATTGGTGTTGCTATTCAAGGATTTCTTTCAACCCTTGACCATCCTGTCGGCGATACCGTTGTCAATGGGCGGCGCGTTTGTCGCACTGTTGCTGACCGGCGGCGAGTTGAATATTCCGTCGATGATAGGCTTGATCATGCTGATGGGCATCGTCACCAAAAACTCGATCCTGCTGGTGGAATATGCGTTGCTGGCGATGCGCGAACATGGGCTGAGTCGGCACGAGGCCTTGCTGGATGCCTGCCATAAACGCGCCCGGCCTATAGTCATGACCACGGTGGCCATGATTGCCGGTATGTTGCCGATTGCGTTGGGATGGGGGGCGGACGCCAGTTTTCGTCAGCCGATGGCGGTGGCGGTGATTGGCGGCTTGATTAGCTCTACTTTGTTAAGTCTGCTGGTGGTGCCGGTGGTGTTTACCTATGTCGATGGTGCTCGGCAAAGTTTGGTAAAGCCGTTTTTCGGTAGTGTCTCAAAGGGCGAATGAATTCGCCCTTCACGCGGCGTTAACGTGTGCCGAATACCACGATGGTTTTACCGTGTGCGGTGATCAAGCCCTTGTCTTCCAGCTCTTTCAATACGCGCCCTGCCATCTCGCGGGAACAACCGACGATCCGGCCGATTTCCTGGCGGGTGATATGCAACTGCATGCCGTCCGGATGGGTAATTGCGTCCGGCTCCTTGGCCAAATCCAACAGGGTGCGGGCGATACGGCCTTCTACGTCCATAAACGCCAGGTCGCGGTATTTGCGGCTGGTAATCAGCAAACGTGTCGACAGTTGTTCACCGAGTACCGTCAAAATCTCCACCGCCTGATCGCGCAACTCGGCGTTTAACAGCATTTTGAAGCGCTCGTAGCCGATTTCCGCCATCTGGCATTTGGTGCGGGTTTTCACCAGTACGCTCCGCGTTTCGGCATTTTTGAACACCCCGATCTCGCCGACGAAATCGTGTTTGTTCAAATACGCCAAAATCAACTCTCGGCCTTCCTCGTCCTCGACGCTGACGCTGACCGAGCCGTCGACCACAAACAACAGCTTGTCGCCTATATCGCCGGGGCGGACTATGGTGATTTTGGCTGGATAGCTCCTAACATGGCAGAAGCGTAAAAAGGCGTCCAGGGCAGAGGGTGAAATCTTGTTTTGTTTAACAAAGCTCATAATTTGTAATAATTCTGTGAACTAGATTGGTTACCCTATCAAGGTGCAGTAGTTTTACAAAAAAATCAAGACATTTGACGGGTTCGTTGTAAAATTCGCGACAATTTTGAATTTGGTTGGGGTTTAGCATGCAGGCAACGATTAAATGGGTCGACGGCAGATTATTCGTCGGCGAGTCCGGCAGCGGGCATACGGTAGTCATGGACGGTCCGCCGGATCACGGCGGTCGTAATCTCGGGGTGCGCCCCATGGAAATGCTGTTGTTGGGTGTGGGCGGTCTGTTCGTCGTTCGACGTTGTGGATATTCTGCAAAAAGGCCGCCACGAGATCCTACATTGCACTGCCGAACTGACTGCGGAACGGGTGGACACAGTACCGGCCGTATTCAGCAAAATTCATTTGCACTTCAAGGTGACGGGTAAAAATCTGCCGGTTGCCGCAGTGGAACGGGCGGTGAAGTTATCCGCCGAAAAATATTGCTCGGCTTCCATTATGTTGGGCAAAGCGGGCGTGGAAATAAGTCATGATTTTGAAGTTATAGAGGGTTGATCGGTTGAGCAAATTACAGTTACACGGGTTTAATAACCTGACCAAATCGTTGAGTTTTAATATTTACGACGTTTGCTATGCACCCAAAGAGCAGGAAAAAGCCTACATCGAATATATCGACGAAGCCTATAACGCCAAGCGTTTGACGCAGATTTTAAAAGACGTAGCCAACATCATTGGCGCGCAAATTTTGAATATCGCCCATCAGGATTACGATCCGCAAGGTGCCAGTGTGACGATGCTGATTTCCGAAGGTGCGGTCATTCCGGCCGGCATGAATTCCGAGTCACCCGGCCCGTTGCCGGAAACGGTTTTGGCGCATTTGGATAAAAGCCACATCACCGTACACACTTATCCGGAAAGCCATCCGGATACCGATATTTGTACGTTCCGGGCCGACATCGACGTGTCAACTTGTGGGCAAATTTCCCCGCTGAAAGCCTTGAATTATTTGATTCACAGTTTCGAGTCCGACATCGTCATCATGGACTACCGAGTGCGTGGCTTTACCCGCGATGTATCCGGGCAAAAACATTACATCGATCATAAAATCAATTCCATCCAGAATTACATCGCGGAAAGCACGAAAGAGCTGTACCAGATGATCGACGTCAACGTGTATCAGGAAAATATCTTCCACACCAAGATGATGTTGAAGGAAACCGAACTGGAAAATTACCTGTTCGAAAAGGAAAGTAATTTCAGCGACGAGGATCAGGAAGAAATCCAAGGCATGCTGCAGGAAGAAATGGCCGAGATTTTTTACGGTCGAAATTTCTCTTAAAAAATACGCTGGTTCAAACAACGGCCTCAGCAGTCACAACTACTGCTGAGGCCGTTTTTTTATGGGGCCGGCTTACGAGATGCTTGCTCGCGCATTTGTTCTTGATGTTGTTTGCGCAAGTCGTCCATTTTTTGCATTTGTTCCGGGCTTAACACTTCTTTCATTCGGCTGTGCGACTCTTCGTGGATGGCGCGGAATTTTTCGTGCTGTTCTTTAAAAATCGCTTCCAGTTTGGTTTTTTGCTCAGGACTGAGTTGCAGCAGTTTGTTCAAATGTTCTAGCTTGTGGTCCACCGGTTGGCCGTAATCGTTTTCGCTGGGATAAGCGAAGGCGGTTAATGGCAAGGCCAGGATGATGGCGAGGAACAGGTTTTTTCGCATGGTCTAATCTCGAGTTAAATTGATGTGGTGCTTGGTGTGCGAGGGAACTGATGCCGGAACGCCGGCAAAAGTTCACTACTCTGAAAAAGCCTTGGGATTATGCGAGGCCACGCAGTCGATGCTGAAACGTCTGGGTTGTTCTGACAGTTCCAGCGCCGTCAATTGTCCGCCCCACAAGCAGCCGGTGTCTATTGAGTAACAGTTATAGCCGGTGAAATAGCCCAGTGTGGACCAATGGCCGAAGATGATGCGCATATCGATACTTTTGCGGCCCGGCACTTCAAACCAGGGCATTAAGTGGTCGGGTTGGCTGCCGGGTGCGCCTTTGGGCCCAAAATCCATCACGCCGTCGACGGTGCAATAGCGCAGCCGGCTGAAACAATTGATCGCAAAGCGCAGCTTTTCGGTTTTCAGTAAATCGTCGCGCCAGACCACGGGTTTGTTACCATACATGGAGCGGAAAAAGCGTTCGTGATCCGGGCTTTGCATGGCTTGTTCGGTTTCACGCGCCATGCGCAGCGTGGTTTCAAAATCCCACTGCGGCGGCAGGCCTGCGTGTAGCATGCAAAAATCGTCATTGTGATGGAACAGTTTTTGATGGCGTAGCCACGTTATCAGCTCTTCGCAATCCTCGGCCCTTAAAACGTCGGTAAGCGTGTCTTTTTTACCGGCCTTGCCCAGCGAAACCACGGTCGCAATCAAGTGCAGATCATGATTGCCCAGTACGGTAACGGCCGCAGAACCCAAGCCTTTCACAAAGCGCAGCGTTTCCAAGGATTTTGGGCCGCGGTTCACCAAGTCGCCGGCCAGCCAGAGTTGATCCTGATTCGGATCGAAGCTTATATGGTCCAGCAAACGACGAAACTCGTCGTAACAGCCCTGAATGTCACCAATTGCATAAATCGCCATTAGTGCAGGGTTCTGGGTATCGATAAAGTGAATTTGGGAATGGCTGCGTTAAAATTTTCGCCGGCGTCCGACTGCATTTGATATTTGCCCTGCATCACCCCGACCGGAGTTTCTATCATCGCCGCGCTGGTATAGCGGAATGAGTCGCCAGGGCTAAGATGCGGGTTTTCTCCCACCACGCCGTCGCCGTTGACTTCCTGGACCTTGCCGTTGGCATCGGTGATCAGCCAGTGGCGAGTCAGCAATTTGGCCGGCGTGGAACCGACGTTGGTGATGGTGATGGTATAGGCGAACACATAGCGGTTCTGTTCGGGGGACGATTGGGCCTCGATATAGTAGGGTTGGGCTTCAACTAAAACTTTGTTTTTTTCGCTCATTGATAGATGATGTAAATCAGTATTTGCCTTATTTCAACCCAACTCATACCCAAACGCAAGCAAGCAATCCGATGAATATCCGCAGATTTCTGAGCGCCGGGCTAATCGTCTGGTCCGTGCAGGCGCTTGCCGAAGATACTAAAGATCTATTTGCCGCCGCAGCCACCGGCAAGCTGGATCGCGTCGAGGCGCTATTGGCCCAAGGATTGGACGTCAATGGCAAATTGGAGACCGACCGTACCGCGCTGATGGCAGCCAGTTTTAACGGCAATTTAAGGATTGTCAAGGCGCTGCTGGCGTATGGTGCCGACGTCAATTTGGCGGATAAACTAGGTTCCACCGCATTAACGGATGCCGTGATGTTTGGCAATGCCGACATCGTTGGCGTGTTAATCGCTGCCGGCGCCAACGTCAATGCCGCCGATAGCCAGAGCGTGAAAATACTCGACAAGGCCAAAAAACTCGGCCGGGAAAACATCGTAAAGCTGTTAGAAGCGGCGGGTGCTAAAGGTTCGGAAGCCAAAGTCGAAGAAAAAATCGAAGGCGAACCGAAGCCTGCGGAAGAAAAAAAGCCGGAAGAACCCAAAAAATGATCCAATTCGCTGCCGACCGAATTTCCGGATTTGCAACTAATTAACCCCGCTACCATTATCAGAATGACAGAATTACAAAAGCCATTACACATCCACATCCTCGGCATTTGCGGCACCTTCATGGGCGGCTTGGCCTTGATCGCCCGCGAATTGGGTTATACCGTCAGCGGCTCTGACCAAAACGTCTACCCACCGATGAGTACGCAGTTGGAAGAGCAAGGCATTCGGCTGATGAACGGCTATAAAGCCGAAAACCTGGACTGCAAGCCGGACCAGGTGGTCATCGGCAACGCTATGTCGCGCGGCAATCCGGAAGTGGAAGCGGTATTGAACTTAGGTTTGCCGTATATATCCGGTCCGCAATGGCTGGCCGAACACGTGTTGCAACATAAATGGGTGTTGGCGGTGGCAGGTACCCACGGCAAGACCACCACCAGCAGCATGCTGGCCTGGGTGCTGGAACACAACGGCTTCAAACCGGGTTTTCTGATCGGCGGCATTCCACTAAATTTCGGCATTTCCGCCCGTTTGGGCGAGTCGGATTTTTTTGTCATCGAAGCCGACGAATACGACTGTGCCTTTTTTGATAAGCGCTCCAAGTTTGTACATTACCGGCCCAGAACCGCGATTTTGAACAACCTGGAATACGATCACGCCGACATCTTCGAAAACCTGGACGCCATTAAAAAACAGTTTCACCATCTGGTGCGCACCATACCCAGCGAAGGCCTTATCATCGCCCCGGCTTGCGAACAACATGTCACCGAAGTGCTGGAAACAGGCTGCTGGACTCCGGTCGTCAAAACCGCTATCGACGGTGAAGGTGATTGGCAGGCGCACTTGTCAAAAGCTGACGGCAGTAGCTTCAGCGTCAGTTTTGCCGGTGAAGAGCAAGGAGTAGTCGAGTGGACTTTGACCGGTCGCCATAGCGTCTACAATGCCTTGTCTGCCATCGCCGCCGCCCGGCATATCGGCATTCTCGCAAAAGATGCGATAGCAGCCTTGCAGCAGTTTCAAAATGTGAAACGGCGCATGGAAGTCATCGTCAAAAGCGCCGGCGTTACCGTTTACGACGACTTCGCTCACCATCCCACCGCCATCAAAACCACATTGGACGGCTTGCGCCAACAAGTCGGCAGCGAAAAAATCCTGGCCATCGTCGAGCCGCGCTCCAACACGATGCGGTTGGGTGTGCATACGCAATCGCTCGCAGAATCCCTGGGCCAGGCCGACCGGGCCATCGTCTATCAGCCCGACAACCTGGGTTGGGACTTAAGCCAGCTGCTGAAATACGCCGGCAATATCGAGATTTGCAATGACCTGGAAAGCATTATTGCTACCATCAAAGCCCAAGCCGGCGGCGTGTGCCATGTGTTGCTGATGAGTAACGGCAGTTTCGGTGGCATATACAAACGCCTGCGGGACGAGTTGTAAGCCATGAACCGCGTCGAAATCCGCTACTGCACGCAATGTCGCTGGTTGCTGCGCGCTGCATGGATGGCGCAAGAATTGTTAAGCACTTTTGAGCAGGAACTGGACGAACTGGTGATGCAGCCCGATACCGGCGGTATCTTTGAGGTGCGCGCCAACGGCGAATTAGTTTGGTCCCGCAAGCAGCAAGGCCGGTTTCCGGAAATTACCGAGTTAAAGCAATTGGTGCGCGATCAAATTGCCCCCGAGCGCGATCTGGGGCATGTCGACCGCAAGCCCGCGCCGCAGTCTTGATTTTTCTGCACTGACATACAATACGGCCAAGCTGTCTGAGATGATGTTCCCGGAAGACGACGCCACCCTCATCAAACCTAAAGACGACGATCTGACCCGGATCAAGCCTCGTCCCTATCCTCAGGTGTTGAATGACAGCCCTGGGCAGGACGGTAAATTCAACGATGATTATTCTTTGCGCGGCGCCGTGGGCGTGGGCGGCGGCGGTCAGGTGTTGTTGGGGTTTGACGAGCGCATCGGCCGCGAAGTGGCGATCAAGGAATTACTGGATCAGGCAGCGAATGATGATGTCGAGTTAAGCGCACGTTTTCTGCGCGAAGCTCGCATTACCGGCCGCCTGGAACATCCGGGGATTGTGCCGGTTTACGATCTGGGAACGAAGCAAAGCGGCGCGCCCTATTATGTGATGCGCTTGGTGCGTGGGGATACACTGGCCAAAGCCCTAAAAGCCTGTAATGACGAGGTGTTGGCCGAGCATGCGCTGTCGCGGCGCCTGGGCTTGTTGGACAGATTAATCGACGTTTGCGAAGCGGTGGCTTATGCCCACTCTAAAGGCGTGATTCATCGCGACATCAAACCAGGCAATATCGTGCTGGGCCCGTTCGGTGAAACGATTGTTTTGGACTGGGGCTTGGCCAAGGTGGAAAACGAAGCCGATTTGGCGCCACCAACGTCTGCCCTGCCACAACAGGCGGACGACGATGCCGATTTGACCCGAATCGGCGACATTCTCGGCACACCGGCCTATATGGCGCCGGAACAAGCCAATCCCGATTTCGGTGTCGTGGATACGCGCTCCGATGTGTTTGCGCTTGGCTGTATTCTCTATTATTTATTGGCCGGCCATCCGCCGCTAAGCGGTAGCGCCGATGAGATATTGGCGCAACTCAGTTCGCTGGCGCCTATGCCCTCGGCGCGGGAGCCGAAGCTGCCCATGCCGCCGGAATTGATCGCCATCTGCGACAAGGCATTATCCAAGGACAAATCCCTACGGTTTCCGAATGCGGCTGCGTTAGCCGACGAATTGCGCGCCTATCGCGACGGCCGCTTGGTGAGTGCCTATGCCTATTCGCGCGGCGAACTGCTCCGCCGCTTCATCGCCCGCAACAAAGTCGTGCTGGCGGCCAGTCTGGCGGTATTACTGGCGATTTTGATCGGCGCCGGGCTGGCCTTTAAATTTGGCGTGGAGGCGCATAAAGCCCGAAATTTAGCGGTGGCTGAAGGTGAACTCGTCAAGCAGGAAAAGCAGCAGGTGGAGCGTGCGCTAGCCGATGTCACCCGTATTTCCAACCAGAACCTGACGGCCGCCAATCAGATCGCGGACCGCATCTTGGGTAACCTGAACGAAATGCGCATGGGCATGCAGCAAACCGCCGAGTCCTTACACGGCAACGCCGATTTAGCCGCATCCAGCGGCTTACTGGAGAGCTTGCTGCAACGTTATCCGCGCGGTGAAAGTTTTGCCACGACCCGTGCGCCCGGCACTATCGTTGCGGTGGCGCCGGCCAAATATCGCCAAGCGCTGGGTGCGGATACCTCGCAACTTGAGCACAACCGGATGGTTTTGGAGCGGGGCGTGCCGATTCTGAGCCGGATTTATCAAGCCCCGGAAGGCTTTCCCGCCATCACGTTAGTGGTGCCGATCAAACAAGGTAAAACCATCCCGGGCTTTATTTCCATGCGCATCAAACCGGCCGATTTTCTGGGTGGTTTGCTGGCCGAGGATACTCAGACCCAAAAACGCACAGTATGGGTCGTGCAAGATGATGGCCTGCTGCTTTACGATACCGATCCACAGGAGATTGGCCGTAATTTGTTCCGTGAAGAACGCTTCAATCAGATACCGGAATTGCGCCAACTCGCGGCTGAAATCGCCGATCAAGACGCCGGAGTGGGCTATTACCAAAGCCAGTCAGCGGGGCAATCTGAGCCGTCAAGACAGATCGCCGCCTGGGTAAGTTTACGGCCGGCGGAGAATCGGGGCTGGAAAGTGGTGGTTTTAGAAGCTTGGTGACGCGGCTTTATTACACAGTCTCGCCCTTGGAACTTATACAAGGCGTGGCGAAAGCATTGCGTTGAAGCGTAGCCGGTTAGAGAAAGCTTTGAGGGTCATTGCGCGTAATAAAGCCCCCGGCTGTGCCGGGGGTATCTGCTATGTCAAGCTTCTGATTTCGGCACGGCCACTGGGGGCTGTGATTTTTTCCAAAGCCCACCACCGATAAAACAGTTCCAGCCCCAGCGCAGCCAATTCAACAACGTTGCGGCCATCCACAAAGACCAAGCCAGCATCAGAATACGGTAGGCCAGCAAAGGCAGGCTTACGACGGTGGCAACAGCCAACTGCGGGCCATTGCGATCCTGATACCAGTTCAGCAAAGTTGCAGAGGATTGATTTCCGGCAATTTGCATATCCGGTTCGCCCAGCAGGCCCTGCTCAACGGCAATCGCTATTAACAAGAGCGACAACAGCGTCAAACCGGCCAAGCCAATTTGCGCCAGATTGAACCAACGCGGCCGCTGCGGCGCATGGCCGGCGCGCAATCCCAACGCAAACAACCAGCCCACCACTAAAAATGCGGCAGCAATATGCAGTTGGCTCAGACCGATCAATAATAAAAACCACTGCCAATGCCGCAACGGAGTAATGCTGAACTTACCCAATCCTAATGCCAATAAGGCCAGTACGATCAGCAAACCCCAAATCAACACAGCGGGACCAAATTTTGGGCCGAAGGTCCACAACAACCAACGCTGCTGCGGCATCAGTAATTGAATACGGCTGTTGACGCTGGCAACACCAAGATCGACCAGCGGCGTGCGCAACAGTACGCCCGGTTCTTTAGCCGTTTGCCAATTAAGCACAATTTGCTGGGTGCCGGGATGTATCGGCAAACTGACCGTCGCGCCTTGCTGACGAATCGGCTGACTGACACCATCTATCGTCACGCTTTGCAGTTCCGCCTGCTCCGGTAGTTTTACGAGGTGTTGTCCGCCTTTGGAGCTGCGGATGCTCAAAATCAGTTCGATTGTTTCGCTGCGTTGCCCCGGCTTGACTGCCAATTCGCTTCTATCGATAGTCAGGGTTGAGCCGGCCACCGCTTGCGGTCGGCTGATAGTCAGATTGACCTTTTCGCCCGGCCAGGGCCGCCATTCTGGTAGCCACTGTCCCTGTCCGTCCTGGTGATGCACCACCGCAATACCGTCGGCTTGCAAATGCCAGATGGGGCTGACATCGGCGCGCCACACCTCGGTCCATTGTGGCGTGTCGGCGGCTTGCAAGGTCAATTGCTCGGTTTTCGCCAGTGCCGACTCCCATTCCAAAGTGGCTTGACCGGCGGCCATGTTCACCAATACTTTACCGTCCTTGATTCGCACTTGCGGACTGGTGACCGCTTCGCCCGGCAACAACGGTAGCTCCAGTAACACCGGACTGAGTGCGCCGGCCAATTGCTCGACGCGGGTGGTCACCCGCCAGTCCAAGCCCAAATGCAGGGTTCTTTCCACCCGCACGAATGCCGGCAAGGCAGTTTGCTGCAATTTATTTCTCGGCCCGCTATCGGGTTGCAATCGGCTGAACTCCAGTTGTGGACCCACCTTGCCGTCCTCGTATAAACCATCCACCCGCCAGCCGTCGGCAATGATACCAGCGTGTTGCGGCGGCAATGGCAGCGGCAAACTAAATTTATCCTGCGCGGTATAGCGGCCCTGCATCGTCACTTTGTGTACTCCAGGCGACACGGCCAGCCACAAGCTGCCGTCATCCTGTCTGATCAAGGCTTGCGCCTCGCCGCCATCGACGCTGACCTGCTCCGGAAACCATTGCTCAAGCTGGGCCGGCAACGGTACTGCCAAATCTTGCTGAGCGTGCAATTGCAGTTCGATGCGCAACATCTCCGGCTTTACCATTAATTGCATGTCGGCGATCTGCGCGCAGTTGGGCAGGCATTGCGGTGCTTGCAGCAGGCGGGCTTTCAGTTGCTCCAGCATTGGCGCGTCGGGCAGATCGGCATAGGCCTTTTCACTGGGCGCCATCAACAACGGCAGCAGCAACAGGCAGGTCAAAGTCGGCAGGGACAAGCGCCAGTTGGCGGCGATGGCTCCCAGCATTTTTAACACCAACACCGCCACCAACAGGGCCTGGGCAAAATGCAGCAACATCAGCATAAATGGCGACAAATACCACAGCCGGATTTGTTGGTCGCTATCAACCGCGCCGTTCCAGCTCAAATCCACCTTCTGCCAGCCCCAGTGTGGCAGACCAGGACCGGTTTGCAAATTGGCTTCCGGATCGACCCGTTGCAAAATGGCCGAGCTGCCGCCGTAAGGGGAGACAGGTACAACCGATTTTTTAAAATAAACTCCGCGCTCAGCTTCGCCCGAATCACTCCGTTCCGGCGCCATCGCCGAATCCGTCATCTGCTCAACTTGCATCGCCATCGGTGCCGCTGCACTCGCCATCGAATGCAGGCGTTGAATAGACTGCTCCGACAACTCCAGCTGCGGGTAAATACCGATACGAATCTGCTCTATCATGAACGGAATAGTCAGCATCAGCAGCGCCAGCCAACTGGCGTTGCGATACCATCGCAGCCATTGCGCGAAACCACCTACCGGCAATACCCGTAACAGAGCCAGTACCGCCAGCACGTTCAACCAGATCAGGCGCGGCGCGTCTGCCTCATGCCAAATCAACGTCAAACTCAACAAGGCAAATGCGCCCCATTGCGGCGACCAGATGCGCCCCACCGCCAATCCGGCGATCAAGACCAAGAACAAATCCAGCAAAGTCCAGCAGCTCAACCAGCTATTCGGCACATTATCCACGCCACTGACCGCCAGCAAGCGCCAGCCGGGTGGAATGTTCAGTTCAGCCTGTACTTGTTGAAATCGCTGCTGCCAGCCGCTGGCATTGATCGAACCCAAATCGGCTTCGATCCGGCTGTCGGCATTCAGTTGGATGGCGCCGCGCCGCACTTCCATCCCCTGGCTGCCATCCGCCAATTGGGTAATCAATTGACTCTGCCCGTCCAGTTGCACTTGGCCCAGACTCAGCTCGGGCACCGCATTCAAACGCCAATCACGACTCATCGTACCGGTAATGTTATCGCTGACCGTGTAACCGCCGCCTTCGAAATCCAACCACAACGTGCGCTTCAACTTGAGTTGATTCGGTTCGGGCTCCGGATCACCTCTGCGCACGACTTTAAATGCCATGCTCTCGCCTTGCTTGAGTTGATAAGTAGGCAAATGCTGCCATTCGGCGGGTAGATTGGTTTGACTGCCGTCTATCGCGGTCAAATTCTCGATCTCCACCAATCGCAAGACCGGCACGGCCTGGAACGCCCACAACTCTTGCGCCGGCCAGTTCTCGTCCTTTACGGTCAAATCCAGTTGCGTCAAGGCTTGCGGGTGGCGGCCATGAATTTCGATACTCCAACGCCCCGGCCGTACTTGCACCAATAACCGCCCGTTACCGTCCAGGCGAGCCGGCAACGAGCTATTCAACGCCACCGGGATAAAGTTAGGCAGTAAAGCATAAGGAAACTCAATCTCGCGGGCCTTGCCGGAGACTTCCAAATCCAGCCGGGTAATGACTTGCAGCGGCACCTCGTCCTGCACCTGCCGGAATACTTGCAGGTCCAGCCTATCCTGCTCCCGGTCGGCAGTGTCGGCGTTCTCGGTATTCAGCCACAAGGCACCTTGCTTGATGGGGGGATACGCGACCGGCTTATCGTTGACGCTGAGCTGAATCAAGCCGCTGGCTTCGGGTAAGGCTAATTGTTCCGGCAAGTTTTCCCAGAAAAATTCGCCGCTGATCTGGTAGTGGCCGGCGGGCAAGTAAAGGGCCGGCTTACCGTCTTTTTCCACGACCGGCTGGGTTTGTTTGTTGACGGTGACCACTTGCGGCCAATGTTGCGTGTCGCCCGGCAAGCTAATCCAATCCTGGCGATACACGGTCCAATCGGCAACGAAGTTGCCGTGCTTAGCTTGTAAATTCAGGTGCAGAGCGCCCGGCCAAGCGCAATGCTTTTGTTGAAAATCGTTGAAGATAAACGGGCAACGATACTGGGTTTCATCCGCCAACACCCAGCTGATCCAGGGTTTTAACGGCTCCGGAACGTCTTGCATGTCCAACGCCCTTGCCGTTTGCAACGGTGCCAGCCCAAGCAGTAGCCACAGCATAAAAACCAATCGTCCCATATTATCCTCCCGCCTTCATCCCAGTTAAGGGACTTGATAAACATCACAGAAAATTCTCTCCCTCCGCACCCAGGGATATGAAGGGATTTATGTATCTTAACATTCGTCATGCTTATCTAGCGTGGGGGCGATTTATCCCCAGCCGGGCTAAAGCTGGTGAAATTGAGCAATCTCCGGTTTTTGCTTTTAAGGCACTGCGCCGTTTGCCTCTTGTAGCTATTTGTTTGATGGTGCCGGGGAAATCTTTATCAGCGGCGGATCAAGCGATTAACGACCCTAAGTAGCTGAGCTCCGAGAGCATGACCACTGCCCAAATCAGAATGCTGATGCCGGCCGCGGCTGCGGCAATATCCTTGATGACGCGGATTTTTTCGTTTTGCCGAGTTTCCACGAAATCGCACAGCGCCTCTATCGTGGTGTTAAACATTTCGCATATCAGCATCAGCCCGGTGGCGGTAAGTACCGAGATGAAATCCACCCATTGGCGAAAATAAAAGCATACGGCCAAAATCAACACGGACAGTACGACCTTATAGGCCACACTAAAATCATAAACAACCGCGTAGCGCAGACCTGACAAACAGACCTTCAGTTTTCTTAACGGGTGATAACCGCTCTGTCCGGTATTAAGAAATTTGTTTCGCATGACTCACCTGATGAAGATGCCGCCGTTTTGCAGCAGATTAATTAAACCCAGCACCCACAATAGTCCCAGCAAGGCGCCAGCTATTACATCCGAGGGGAAATGAACTTGCAGATAGACTCGTGAGACGGCAACCAGGGATACCGTCAATAGCGTAAACCCGGTCAAAGCGTAAAAGTTAAGCCCCAGTTTGTCGGGGTTGCACATCCAGCATAAGGCCGTAGCAAAGGCAACGATTTGCGCGGTGTGGGCGCTTGGGAATGAGGCGTCCAAGGGGATTTCACCCACAACGGGGAAAAAGTCGGGCCGCGGGCGAGCGAACCAAAGCTTGGCGATACGGCTGAACAGGGCAACACCCGTTAGGCTCAAGACCATCAACCCTGCCTCTTTGATACGACTGTTTCTCACCAGAACACCGCTTAGCACTGCGGTTATCGGGGCCAGAATGAACAGCGAACCAGCCCAGGTGATGGCTGCAAAAAAACGATCCAGCAAGATACTTCTAATGCCGTGCGCGGTACTCATTAGAACGCGATCCCACGGGTGCCAATGCACACTGAAGCGCTCGATAAAAACCAACAGCGCGATTGCCGTTAACCAACATCCAAACGTCGGGAGATATTTCAAGCCTAACATTTTCACTGTTTTGCCTCCGCGTTAGCCAACCACTAATCCGGCCGTCGAATCTCGCTGCTTTCGGGCAGTCGAGAGTATTATTGTTACCATGGATTCCGGCTTTTGCCGGAAACATCTAATTCCGCACCGCGGCTTGCCGCTTCGCCTGTCATGCGTGTTGGTGTATTACCGACAAATTGTTGGGAAAACGGCAGGGTTTTAGGTGCTGATAAATTATTTTTTAATTATTTAACAATGGCTTATGTGTTTTTGGTGGTGGCATTCTAATTGCTAAGCAAGAGTCGCCGGCACAGGCCTGGTTGACTTTGCAACCTGGTTTGGCCGGTATTCTTTATTAGTCATGAGGTGTTGATATGTTCGAAGCCATTGTATTGTTCATACTGAGCGGCCTGGTCGCTGCGTGCGCATACTCGTCACAGGGTTGCGAACTTTCCTTTTTCGGCAAACTATTTCGTTCCGCTAAAGGCCAAACGCCAGCGACTTCGACCGGCCAGTCTCTCGCTACTGACAGCACGGAGCCAAGCTCCAGTTTCCTGGAGCAACTGCAAAGCGAAATTGAAGCCACTTTATTTCCGCGTCCTACGGACTCGGTATTGCGGCGTCATTACGATGCCTTGGTTGCTGTGGAAGTGAAAAACCGGTTGAGCTTTTTTAGCTGAGAGCCGAGGATTCTATATGCAGCCCAGTCGGGCTGCATATAGAGTCAGCCCAAAGCTTGGTCTCAGTGCCTCGCTGGTGGTAGCGAAAAATCCCCGCATTTCTCTGGCTTAGAAATTGACATTGATATTGGTTAGCCAAACGTGATTGGTGACATCGGGCGAGCCGTAGTTATGGATGTATTGCAATTGATAGCCGGTATCGACATTCAAATTTTTGGTTACTTTGTAGCCCACCCCGACATAACTGCGATTTTGGTTGATACCGGTTTGCACGGATCGCGCCAGCCGGCCCTCGTCTATGGAATTGAAATACACAAACAGCTCATCAAGCGCAATTAGATAAGCTTGGCTGTCCGGTATCGAATAGACTAAACGGAAGCGGTGCCGCATACGATGACCGACGTCGCCTTCGTGGGCAAAGAAGCGTTGCTCGAGACGAAACCGGTACTGAAAATTCAATTGCGACGTCCAGTTGTCTATCCACTGCACCTGCTGCATCGCATCGTTAGTGGCCATTTCAAAGTCGGTTTGCTCGTTGTATTCGCCTTGCCAGGTATAACCTAGCCAGAGCTGCAATTTGTTGGTTAGCTTATAGCCGAGCAGCGGACGGACAATAATTTGATTAAACAAGGTATTGTCGGTTTTGGTGCGCGGTGCCAATTCCAGAAAAGCTAAATAGGGGCTGCCGCCGAAATCGGTTTGATAGGTACTGCTGATCCAGGTGCTGAAATCGTCTTGCACGGGGCCTGCTTCAATTGCGAACGATGTCAGCGTAAGGCCGGTGAACAGCAGGGCTAAGTGAGTTTTTTGCATGTGTTGGTACCGAAGAACTTGATTTGAAACGAACGGCGTCACGGTCAGCGCGGCTTTGCGTGTGCGGGTGCACGGTTTATCTGCTGGCGATAAGCTTATCTCAATTCTTGATAAATGTGCTTACTCAGGGCAGGTATTCTGCGTGCTGCGCAGTGGCTTAGGTTTATAAGTTTGTTGATTCAGGGCGTCTAGCGTAAGTCATCTGCTTGCCGCCATGCGGCTTTGTGGCAGCGGGAAAACCTGAAAGAGGGGTTACATTGCAGACAAGCTGTTTGCCAAAGAAGTCTGCAGCAGCACAAAGTATTAAACGGTGACGTGATTTAGAGCGGTTTTAGACAAACCCTCCGGTTGCCGGAGGGGTGTGTTAGCGAAATGAATGCGGCTTAATCGGTCAATCCGCTTACACCTTCGACAGACCAATTTTCGAAATCACTTGCTCCGGAGGTGTCGTCGCCTTTGCCGTATTGGATCCGGCAAGCGTAGTGACGCATCACGTTGGGGCTGTCTTTCCCGCTGATTTCCACGTCGGCATTGACAATATATTCGTAGTTGCCGAGAGTCCAGGCATTGGTCGGTTGGCTGGCAAATGACAGGCTTTGATCTTCGTCGGCTTCGTTTTTGATGTAGGTGTTGCAGTGGGCGAACGCCATAGCGGTCATGTCTGTGCTAATGGACATAGGGTTGGCCGCGTCCTTGCTTTCCACCAAAAATAAATCGGAAGCGGCGATGTCGTACATAAACGGCAGGAAAAACTTAATCTGAATGGCTAGCAGGCCTGCCAAACAGACGGCAAATATTATAATTTTCTTTTTATTCATGGCTCAAATGGTGGTTTTTATTGGTTTAATTATCTAGCGATCACCCGCGATTCTAACAAAGATCGTGGACAGTAGGAAATGCCAACCCTTTCCGCCTAATTTACCGTGAATTTAATATTGTCCAAGCGCGCAGTTTTACCACGTCCGTTTCGGCAAAAGCCGGTCTGGCTTGGCTTATTCCAATGTTCGCGCCAGCTCGTGCCAAGCTGCTTGTTGATCGATTTCGTCCAGACCGTCGCTATTGTTGGTCAATAAGAGTTTGTACGGCAGCTCTTCGGTTTGCAATGCTTCGGCGCCTGTCTTGGCTTTGTCCAATACGCTCAAGTCGGCTTCCGATGGGTCGCCGCCTTGTTCTTGTCTACGCTGTATGCGTTGCTGCAGCACCTTGTCCTTAGCCTGTATCGAAACAATGACGAAAGGAATTCCCAGGCTTTGTGCCAGTAACTGGAACGGGCGGCGTTGGGCGTGTTGCAAAAATGCGGCATCGACAATAACCGGGAACCCGAATTTAAGCAGAGTTTGTGCTAGGTCTAGCAAATGTTGGTAGGTTTTTTGGCCGGCTTGTGGATGGTATATGCCTCCATCGATTGCCGAACTGCTTTTTTGCAGGGCGCTTAACCCAAACAGCCGTTTTCTCTCGACATCCGAACGCAAGCGGATCAGCTGATGTTTTTCCAATAGTAATTGCGATACCGCGCTTTTACCGCAACCTGGCAGGCCATGGGTCAGAAGCAATGCCGGTTTGCGCGGGCTTAAACTGCTGTCGGCCAAATTTAAATAACTTAGGCATGCTTGTCTGGCCGTTTCTGCGCCGGTTTGCGCGAACCTAAAGCCGGCGATCTTCGCGCGCACGGCGGCCCGGTAACTGAGATAAAAGCGCAACACGCCGAGGCCAGCGTAATCGCCGCTGATTTGCAAATAGGTGTTCAAAAACCGGTACGCCAGATCGGTGCGCCCGCGATGGAGCAAGTCCATGATCAGGAATGCCGCATCGCTGATCGTATCTATCCAGCGCAATTCCGGCGAAAAATCGATACCGTCGAATGCGACCGGCCGACCTCTTAACAGCACGATATTGCCCAGATGCAGGTCTCCGTGACATTCACGAATAAAACCGGCTTGTTGCCGCTGCGAAAACAGGTTTTCGGCCGCCAAAAATGCCTGCCGACAGTTATCTTGCATTGGCTTGATCAATGCGGCATCTTCGGGTTTCATCAACTCAAGCAATTGCTGAAAATTTTGCCGGGCCGGCGCTTCAATGGTGGCCGGAGAGCCGTAGTTCGAGTCCGGACTCGCCGGCGCCAAGCCCCTATGAAACCGGGCGATAGTGTCGGCCAAGCTGTCGATATGCGTTGGCGTAACTTCCGCTTGGGTCAGTAACGTATCCATCAACTTATCGGCTGCAAAGCGGCGCATTTTTACCGCATATTCAAACGCCGGCTCCACGTTGATTCGGGGTTGTTTGGGGCTCCCGCCAATAGCCGCCACCTGCAAATAAATGCCGGGCGCCAGACGCCGATTCAAGCGAATTTCTTCCTGACAGTAAAAGTGGCGCTGGCTAAGTTGGCTGAAATCCAAAAAGCCCAAATCGACCGGTTTTTTAATCTTGTAAGCATAGCGGCCAGCCAGCAACACCCAGGAAATATGGGTTTCCAGTACGGTGACCCGTTTGACCGGGTGCGGGAAACAGGCCGGATCGCAAAGAGCGCTTATCAGTGGAGGATATGCAATGGCCATGATTAAACACCTTCCCAGACTGAGCGGGATTAATACTGCAACGGCAGTGCCTGTGCCGCCGGCGATTCTGGCAGACCGGCGAGTGCTGTGCAAAGCACGCCCAAACCTAAATTGCTGCCAGGCATGTCGGTCATAAATGCCAGGATTTGCCGTGCCTTACAGCGTAAAGTTACGTAACGGTTGAGATTTCGACTATAATCCCGCCCCGCTTATATGGCTTTTTCATAGGCTTACCAAATTCGACTGGTTTACATCAACTTCATCGACATGCTGATTTCGACCCTGGTACCTGACTGGTACGGAGCCTGATAAAAAATGGACATTACCCTCATCATTAAATCCCTGATACTCGGCGTAGTTGAAGGATTAACCGAATTTCTCCCCATTTCCAGCACCGGCCATTTAATTCTAGCCGGCGATTTGCTCAATTTTAATGACGACAAGGCCAAACTGTTTACTATCGTCATTCAGGTCGGCGCGATCCTGGCGATTTGCTGGGAATACCGGGCCAAGATCGGCTCGGTATTGAGCGGATTGACCAGCGACAGGCAGGCGCAAAAATTTGTGTTGAATCTGGCGATTGCGTTTATGCCGCTGGCGACGCTGGGCTTGTTGTTTGGCAAACATATCAAGGCCGCGCTGTTCAAGCCGATGCCGGTAGCCTTGGCGTTTATCATTGGTGCGTTTGTGATTATCTGGGCGGAAAAACGCGAGCACAAAATCCGGGTCGATAATGTTGACGATCTCAGTCCGCTGGATGCCTTGAAATTGGGTATCGCCCAAGCTTTTGCCTTGATCCCCGGCACCTCCCGTTCCGGCGCGACCATTATCGGCGGCTTGCTGTTCGGTTTGTCGCGTAAGGCGTCTACCGAGTTTTCTTTCTTTTTGGCGATTCCCACCTTGGTCGTCGCCAGTCTGTACGACTTATACAAGCACCGCGACTTACTGCACATCGAGAGCGATGCGCTGTCGTTCGCGGTGGGATTAGTCGCGGCGTTTATCAGTGCCTTGCTGGCGGTTAAAGGTTTGCTGCGTTACATCAGTCATCACGATTTCATCATTTTTGCCTGGTATCGGATTGTGTTTGGCGTGGTGGTGATTGCCAGTGCTTACAGCGGTCTGGTGCAATGGACGGTGGATTAGTATTCGGCGTCACGTAGGGCAGTATTTCGGTTTTTTGATCTTTAAAATTAAGGGTAGGTTATGGCTTTGCCACTGTTGATGATAGTCATCGGTCTGATTGTGTTGGTTTGGAGTGCCGATATTTTTGTCGAAGGAGCTGCGGCGATAGCGCGTTTTCTGGGCATGTCGCCGTTGTTAATAGGTATGGTGGTGATCGGTTTCGGCACCTCCGCGCCGGAGTTGTCCGTGTCCGTCTTGTCGGCCTGGCAGGGCAATCCGGGTATAGCGCTGGGCAATGCTTACGGGTCGAATATCACCAATATTGCCTTGATTCTGGGGATGGTGGCCTTGATCAGTCCCATTACCGTCCATTCGCAAATCGTTAAAAAAGAACTGCCGGTGCTGTTCGCGGTGACTTTGTTCGTGCTAGGTCAGGTATACGACGGCGATCTGTCGCGGATGGATGCGGTGCTGGAACTGGCGGTATTCGTTGGCGTGATGACCTGGATGGTCCGGCAAGGGATGAGTAAAACAGCCGAGACGACCGACGTGTTAGGCGAAGAAGTTGCTGAAGAATTGGAAGAGCATGCGATGTCCTGCGCTCAGGCTGTCATCTGGCTGGTTTCCGGTTTGCTGTTATTGGTGATCAGCTCCCGCTTATTGGTTTGGGGTGCGGTATCGATTGCCCAGGATTTGGGCGTCAGCGATTTGGTGATTGGTTTGACCATCGTCGCCATCGGTACCTCCTTGCCTGAATTGGCGTCGTCGATTGCCGCCGCCCGTAAAGGCGAGCACGATCTGGCCTTGGGCAATATCATCGGTTCCAATTTATTCAACACGTTGGCGGTGGTGGGTTTGGCCGGGGTGATTCAGCCGATGTCGATTCCACTGGAAATCGTTAATCGCGATTGGCCGCTGATGGCCTTGTTAACGGTGTCGCTGTTCTTTTTAGGATACGCCAGAAAAGGCGAGCAAGGCCGCATCAATCGGGTTGAAGGCGGCATCTTGTTGGCCATTTACGCCAGTTACACCGTGTACTTGATTAACACCGTCGTGAGCGCTTAAGCATGTCCTTGGAAAAACGTTTGGGAAATATTGCCTTTCGATGGGGCAACTGGTTGCTGTATTCGCCGGGGTTAGTGTTACTGGCTTCGGTAATCTTGGCTTATCTGGCCGCGCAATACACCGGCAACCATCTAACCGTCAACACCGATACGGCGGAACTGATCGCTCCGGAAGCGCCGTTTCAGCAAAACCGCCGCAAATTCGAACAGCAGTTCGGCCAGGAAGTCCATACCTTGCTGCTGGTGATCGAGTCTTCCAGTCCGGAGTTGACCAAGGCCGCTGCCCAACGCTTGAGCCGGGAGCTTAGAGCGGATACCGAACATTTCACCAAAGTCTATCGGCCGGATGAAAATGCGTTTTTTCAGCGCAATGGCCTGCTGTATCTGGATACCGATAAGTTGCAGGATTTTTCGGTGACGCTGGCGCAAGCCCAGCCGTTTATCGGCCGCATCTCCCAGGACCCCAGCCTGAATGGCTTTTTCTCGATCTTCGAAGATGCGCTGAATGCAGAAACCAAAACCGAAGAAGTGCCCATCGATCTGATGTCTTTAATCGACAAGGTCAGCAACTCGCTGCATAAGACCCTGAACGGTGAAACCGACCTACTCTCCTGGCAAAAACTGATTGCCGAAAACAAGATCAGCGAAGAGCAATCGGACAAAGCCTTTATCTTCGTCACGCCGAAATTCGACTACACCCAAATTTTGCCGGTAGAGCCGGCGATTAATGTCATCCGGCACGCTGCTGACAAAATTCAAGACCCCAACATGCCGGCCGTCAAGGTCTGGGTGACCGGCGAAGTCGGTTTGGAACACGATGAAATGGCTGGCATGAGTGAGGGTACTTTTACCGCCAGCATTTTTTCCATCGTATTGGTCTGCGGCATTTTGCTGGTTGCTTACCGTTCCTGGCTGTTGATGCTGGCTACCTTGCTGACATTGGCTTTGGGCATGGTGTTTTGCGGATTGTTCGCCTCCGTGGCGGTGAAACAACTCAATCTGATTTCTGTGGCCTTCGCGGTATCCAATATTGGTTTGGGCGTGGAGTATGCGATCCATTTTTGCCTGCGTTATCGCGACAATCTGGACCTCTACGGCAGCGACAAAGGCAAGGCAATCCGTTCGGCCTTGTTGGCAACCAGTCCGTCTTTAATTCTGTGCGCCGGCACTACCTCCATCGGTTTGTATGCCTTTATTCCCACCGACTACCAAGGCATTTCCGAGTTGGGTTTGCTGGCCGGTACCAGCTTGTTCATTTGCTTATTCATTACGCTGACTGTGCTGCCGGTGCTGCTTAAGGTGTTGCCGAATCCGCCCGTGCATCAATTACATGGCGAACAACCCGGCGAATCGAAGTTTACCCACGTGTTGGCTCACTATACGTTGCACTATGCCAAACCGATTTCCTTGTTGACTTTGCTTGGCGCGGTGGTTGCCGTGTACTTTGTGTTTCAGGTGCAAACCGATTTCAATCCCTTGAATCTGCGCGATCCGCATACCGAGTCGGTGATTGCCTTCAAGGACTTGATGAAAGAGCGCGAAACTTCGCCGATGACCTTGACGGTTTTGGTGAAAAACGAAGACGAAGCCAGAGCGGCGCAGAAAAAGCTGGAGAGTCTGAAAACCGTCGATAAAACCGTCAGCTTGTTCGACTTTGTGCCTGACGATCAAGAAAGCAAATTGGGTATCATCGACGATATGGTGCTGACGCTGGGTCCGCAGAGCCAGTTTTTCCCGCAATTGAAAACCGGTACTGATCCCTTGCCGGCCATCAAGCGCATGATCGCCGCGATTGATGCCAATCTGCCGAAAAAAACCAATCCGGCAGACATCAAATCCCTGCAAACCTTTAAACAGCAGTTGCAAGACGTGATGGTGGAATTGGAAGCCAGATTCCAGCCGGACCGCGGCGTGTTTATCGAGAAGATTCAAACCTCGTTGCTCGGCACCTTGCCCACTGTCATGAACCAGCTTCTGGTCGGTTTCCATGCCGAGGAAATTGTACCGACCAGTATCCCGGCGGAAATCAAGGAACGCTGGTTGAGTAAAGACGGTTTATACCGTATCCAGATTTTTCCCAAGGAAGATTTGAACGATCTCGGTAACTTGCAGGCTTTCATCACCGACGTACAGGCCGTAGCGCCCAATGCCACCGATTTGCCGGTCATGTATTGGGAATCCATGAAAGCGGTGATCGGTGCCTTCCAGGAAGCCATCATCATTGCCCTGGTGGCGATTGCCTTGCTGTTGATGTTCATACGCCGCAGTATCGTCGACACTGTGTTGGTGATGACACCCTTAGTGTTGGCCGGTTTGTTCACAATGGCAACTACAGTGTTTACCGGCACGCCGATCAATTTTGCCAATATTATCGCCTTGCCTTTATTAATGGGGCTGGGTGTCGATAACGGCATCCATATGGTTGAAAAATTGCATCATTCGTTGTCCGAGGATCAGAATATTTATCAATCCAGTACCGCGCGCGGCATGTTCTACGGCGCGTTGACCACCATTTCCAGCTTTGTTGGTTTGGCATTTTCCCCGCATCAGGGCATCTCCAGCATGGGTTTGGTCATCACTATCGGCATTTTCTGGATCATGACGTGTACTTTTGTGGTGCTGCCGGCTATCAGCAAGCTGGTTTTAAAAAAAACTGAGCATTTAGCCTGAGAGTTTGAAAACCATAGCCTAGACTTATCCGGCAACTTACATGGCGGCCGGTAAAGGTAGCGAACCCAGGGTAAGTTTGATTTTTATAATTAACTTTTAGTTTTTTAGAGGCAACCATGTTTGTAATCATTGGTTATGTGATTATTTTAGGCTGTGTATTGGGCGGCTTTTTGATGGCCGGCGGCCATCTGGGCGTGCTTTGGCAGCCGGTTGAGGTGCTGATCATCGTCGGTGCCGCCTTCGGTTCCTTCCTGGCCAGTAACTCGCTGGCCACCAGTAAAGCGGCGATGGCCGGCGGAACCGCCACGCTGAAAGGTAGTACCTACACCAAGGAGTACTACATGGAGCTGCTGATGAGCTTTAACGCGCTGAGTCAGAAGGCCCGCAAGGAAGGTTTGTTGTCCCTGGAAAAAGTGGTGGACGATCCGGAGGGTAGCTCGATATTCGGTGAAAAAATCGTCCACGATCACCATCTGATGGAGTTCATTTGCGACAAGCTCAGGCTGATCCTGACCGGGGTTGATGTCAACCAACTGGAAGACATCATGGACGCGGAAATCGAAGTACACCACGCCGAAGGCAACGAGCCGATCAAAGCCGTGCAAAAAGTCGGTGACGGCATGCCGGCTTTCGGTATCGTCGCGGCGGTAATGGGGGTGGTACATACGATGGAATCGGTGGGTATTCCGCCGGCGGAACTGGGCAAACTGATCGCGGCGGCGCTGGTCGGTACCTTCCTGGGTATTTTGGTGTCTTACGGCTTTATCGGCCCGGTAGCGTCGGTCATGGAAGCGCGGCTGGAAGAAGAAAGCAACGCCTATAAATGCACGCAAAAAGGCCTGCTGAATTGCGCGAAAGGTACTTCGCCGGCCATGACGGTGGAATTCATGCGTACCGCGATTCCTCATCATGCCAGGCCGACCTTTACCGAGCTGGAAGAACAATTGAAAGCCGGCAAATAAGGTAAACGACAATGGCCGAACAACCTATAATCATCAAGAAAATCAAGAAGGGTGGGCACGGTGGGCACCACGGCGGGGCCTGGAAAATTGCCTATGCCGACTTCGTGACTGCGATGATGGCTTTCTTTCTGTTGATGTGGTTACTCGGTTCCACCGACGAGAAAACTAAAAAAGGCATTTCCGAATACTTCCAAAACCCGTTTGGCGTCGCGATTGTCAGTAACCCCGGTGAGGGCTCCGGCGACCGGACCAGCATCATTCAGGCCGGCGGCCAGGACTTGAAATCGCAAGACGAGGGGCAAGTGCATCAAGGGGAAAATACCCCGGCCGAGCCAACGCCTGAGGATATTGAAAAACTGGCGGAAGAGCAGGAAAAACTCAAGCTGGAAAAATTGCAGGAAAAAATCGAGGACATGCTGAAAGCCAATGACAAGTTGGCGGAATATAAAGATCAGATCAAGCTGGAAACCACCCCGGAAGGTTTGAAAATCCAGATTATCGATGCGCAAAATCGGCCGATGTTCAAACTGGCCAGTTCCGGTATCGAAACCTATGCGCAAGCCATCCTGCGCGAGTTGGCGCCGGTGATCAACGAATTACCCAACAAAGTCACCATCAACGGCCATACCGACGCATTGCCGTTTCCCAGCAATCGCACCGGTTATTCCAACTGGGAGCTATCCAGCGACCGGGCCAATGTGGCGCGCCGCGAGTTAACCCAAGGCGGACTCAGTGAAGACAAGGTGCTGCGCGTGGTCGGCTTGGCATCGAGTATTCCTTACAAGGGCGACGTGCCTAACGATCCGATGAATCGGCGGATTTCCATCGTAGTGATGAATAAAAAGACCGAAAATCAGGTGCTGCACGATGGCGCCGAAGATAAGCCCGGCAGCAGCGATACCTCTGTGCCCGGTTTGCCGGCCATGTCGCCCGCGATTCAGCAAAATACCAAAATTACAGGGGCGGAAGGCGCTGCGCATTGATTTGGCCCGGTCAGTACTAGGCTGAACGTACGGTAAGGATCTGATGCAGTTATTCAAGGCTCTGCTGAGTCAGCTAATGGCCTGTGCCGCTGTGTTGGGCTTGCGCGCAATTATCCCCCTGCCTATTAGCGTTTGGCAAGCTGTCGCCATTCAGGCCGGCTTGGCCGCACTGTTCTCTCGCGGTTTTCGCCAGCCTGTCTGGTGGCTGCCGATTCATTTGCTATTTATACCGACCGTATTACTGGGGCTGAGCTGGCAAGTACCTGCATGGCTGTATCTGCTGATGTTGCTGCTGCTAACCCTATTATTTTGGGGGACAGTGAAAGGTGATGTGCCGTTGTTCTTATCGTCTTCCGCTGTCAGTCAGGCGCTGATCGAAATAGTAAGCCGCGAACGGGCGCAAGCGTTTATCGATATTGGCGCCGGTCTGGCTACCGTTGTCGTGCCGCTTGCAAAAGCCCGGCCGGACATGGCTGTGGTGGCCTTGGAGCGAGCGCCGCTGCCCTGGCTGCTGGCAAGATGGCGTTGCCGCAATCTGGCTAATGTCCGGGTCGGCAGATCCAGTTTTTGGAAGCAGGATTTACGCGGGTTCGATGTGGTGTTCGCCTTTCTGTCGCCGCTGGTGATGGCGAAAATCGGCGAAAAAGTCCGGCGGGAAATGCGGGACGGCTGCTTATTCATCTCGTCCTCTTTTCCGATACCGGATAGCCACCCCGAATCGGTGCTCGAACTGAACGATAGCCGCAAAACTAAGCTGTATTGCTATCGGATAGGCGGATCTCTGAAAAGTTAAGAACCCTATAGCTTTTTTCAGCAGGAGGGGGCTTAGCTCAATGACATTGCCTGGGGGGGAGTGAGTCTTAGCGCTATTATTAAGCCGCCGGCGTATTCGTAAATTCGGGGACCAACTGCTTCAAACCGGCCAACAGCTGTTGGTTATCGTAGCTCCTGCACTCCTTCTGCAAATCCTCAATCTGTTTAGCCCATTCCACCGAGTCGTAGAGTCGGGCTTTGGCCAGGCGCAATTTCGCATGGCTGGTTGCCATTAATTGTTCCTGATCGTGGAATAATTCTTCGTAGAGTTTTTCGCCGGGCCGCAAGCCGACAATCTTAATGGCAATGTCTTTATTCGGGACTTTGCCGCTCAGGCGGATCATCTGCTCCGCCAGGTAAGTAATTTTGACCGGTTCGCCCATATCCAATACAAACACTTCGCCGCCCTGGCCTATGGTTTCCGCTTGCATGATGAGCTGGCAGGCCTCCGGAATCGTCATGAAGTAGCGGGTAATATCCGGATGCGTTACCGTGATAGGGCCACCGGCCTTGATTTGTTCCCTGAACAGCGGCACCACGCTGCCGGCCGAATCGAGCACGTTGCCGAAACGTACCGTGGTGAAGCGGGTGTTGCCGGTCTGATTCAGGTTTTGACACAGGATTTCCGCCGCCCGCTTGGTGGCGCCCATCACGTTGGTCGGATTGACGGCTTTATCGGTGGAAATTAATACAAAGCGCGCCACGCCGGCGGCAATCGCCGCTTCCGCTAGGATCTTGGTGCCGATCAGGTTGTTATGCACCGCTTCGCGGATCTGATTTTCCAGCAAAGGCACATGTTTATAAGCGGCGGCGTGAAACACGATTTCCGGTTTTTGCCCGGCAATTAATTGCTGCACCGCAACGGGATCGGCGACATCGCCCAACACGGCTTGGTGCGATAACTCCGGAAACAGCCGATTCAAGTCGGCATTGACTTTGTACAAATTAAACTCGCACTGATCGAATACGATCAGCTTGCGCGGTTGGGCTCTGGCCAGTTGCTTGCAAAGTTCGGAGCCTATGGAGCCGCCACCGCCCGTGACTAAAATAACTTTGTCGCGCAGATGGTTTTTTATGCCGGGCCAATCCAGCTTTACCGGTGTGCGGCCCAAAATATCTTCGATGGAAACGCTACGCAGATTGGCGGTGGTGACCGCGCCGCTTAGCAATTCTTTAACCGAGGGTAGGGTCTGAAAATCCACCGAGCAGTTTTCGCAGATTTCCACGATACGACGCATTTGCTGATCGCTGGCCGACGGCACGGCAATCAGCACAGTTTCGATATTCCAGCGTTCGATTAATTCGGGAATTTGCTCGACCGTGCCGGCAACGCGGATGCCGCGAATTTCGCGCTTGTATTTGCCATGGTTGTCGTCGACGAACACTATCGGCACATAATCGCTATCGACATTGGTCAATAAATCCCTCACCAGCATTTCGCCGGCGGAACCGGCACCGACGATCAATGCGCGCTTACCCACGCGCTCCGCAAACGTCTGTTCCTTCCAAAAGCGATAAACCAGACGCGGAATGCTGAGCAAGGAAAACAGGATCAGCACATACAACGGTACGACCGAACGCGGTACACCGTGCAGGCGGTCGTATAAAAACAAGGCGGAGGCAATAAAAAAAATCCCGGTCAACACCGCTTTGCCGATGCGGATCAGGTCCGGCAGCGAGGAAAACCGCCAAACGCCGCGGTATAAACCATACACCCAGAATAAACTGACTTGGATGGCTATGACCCAAGGCAGGAACAATAAGGCCGAATAAAAAAATTCGTCCGGGATGTTTTGCAGATTAAAGCGTAGCCAGTAAGCGCCGAACCAGGCCAACGGGATCATGGCTAGATCGTGCAAAAAGATGGTGGTGCGGGAGCGGAATATTAAAGTCACGAAACAACCAACTCGGATTGGCCGGCCTTAAACCGGTAAGCCAGATAGATTAAGGGCAGATAAGCCACGATAACGCCGGCCAAAGCATGGCTGGGATGCTTGAATATCCATAGGGAGACAGGCAGCAGCCAACCGCAATTAATTGCCCAGCTTGCCAATAACACCGGTAAATGCCCGAAACGCTTGGCTGCATGCTGATAGGTATGCGAGCAATGCGCCGCGTACCATTTTTGTCTGCTGAACATTCTAACCGCCAGGGTATAGCTGGCATCCACGATAAACGCACCGAATAAAATCAGCCCGCAATACAGCAGCACGGCGGCCTGTTGTGCGGCCAGTAGAATCAACAAACCCAGTAGTAGCCCGATAAAGCCACTGCCGACATCGCCCATGAAGATTTTCGCTTTTGGCCAATTCCACAGCAAAAAGCCGCTGCAAGCCGCCGCCAAACTCAAGGCAACACCGCATAAGCTTTGGTCGATAAAAAACAGATAGCCCGCCAATGCCGAGGATACAAACAGCGCTTCCGACGCGGCAATGCCGTCGGTACCGTCCATGAAATTGAACAGGTTTAGGGCCCAAACCAAAAACAGTGCGCCCAAGGGGTAGCCCAACCAGCCTGGATTGACGCTTAAGCGCCCGAAGAGGGCGTCGAATGGCGCGGGGACCAATACCACGGGAAGGCCGCCCAACAATTCCAGGGCGATGATCGCCGCCAGCAAATGCGTCAAGAAACGCCAGCGCGCGGCCACTTCGCCGTGATCGTCACAAAAGCCGATAGCGGCTACCAATAGCGTGGAGCCCAGCAAGGCCAGGGAAGTGCCAGTCAGTTGCCGGTCAAAAAACAACCAGAGCATCGCCACGCTGAAGGCCAGCACGATAGCCAAGCCGCCGCCGCGCGGGGTTGGCACGCTGTGTGAGCTGCGTTGGTTGGGAATGTCCAGCACCTTGTAAGTTAAGGCGTAACGGCGAATCAGGCCGGTCAATACGGCGGCGAGCAGCAAGGTAACAGTAGAAAGCAGTAGCACGCTAGATTAACTTAGATGGCGAATAATATCGGGCAGGGCTTTCCAGAGAGTTTGGCGAGGTTGAAAACCCAATTCGCGGGCGATTTTAGCAGACGAATACCACGCCGAACCGGTTAATTTTTCCAGGCTATCACTATCGATAGGAAAGCGTCGCCCCGTCAGCCGGCCAAAGCCATCGCCCAATTTAGCTAAACTGGTTAACAACGGCATCGGTATCGACCAGGCAGCAGGCGGCTTGCCGAGCGCGGCTCTGATCGCGTCGTAAATCTGCCGGGTAGAATAGCTTTGTTGATCCGTCACGATATAAACCTGCCCGGCTGCTTCGGGATTTTCTGCGGCCAACAATGCCGATGTCACCACATCATCGACATGCACCATGGAGCGCTGGTTACCGGATTCCGGTAGCGGCGGGAATATGCCGCGGCGAATTGCGTGGATCATGCGCGGCAGATTGCCTTTCCCGGTATCGCCATAGACCATGCTGAGTCGCAACACCACGGGATGCGGGACGTAGCCGCCGTTCAGCACCAGTTGTTCGGCTTCGTATTTGGACAAACCGTAGGGATCTGAGGCCGGGGCGTTAACCGTTTCATCCATGGCTTGTCGGCTAGTCTGGCTGACGGCTTTGACGCTGCTGAAGAACACAAAGGTTTTCACTCCGGCCTGTTGTGCGGCTTCCAGCAGTTTGCGCGTGCCTTCGGTGTTGATTTGCCGGTATTCGGCCTCATCCTGCCGACTTTCCGCCAAGGCGTGGGCTTTGCCGGCCAGATGAAATATTACGTCTATTCCGGCGCACAACTCCGGGGGGCAAGCTCCCGGTGCTGCCAAATCCAAAGCGATGTTGTTCTCATCATTCCCCGTGCGACTACATGTTCTGATCGTATAACCCTGATTGACCAAGGCTTGGCATAGGTGCGCGCCGATAAAACCGCAGGCACCGGTGACGAGGGCCTTAGTCATGTTATATGTTGGCGAAAAGACATAATGGTTGGCAGCGATTTAAACGGACGGCGAGAGTACGTAAGTTGAGTTATTGCTTGCTGCCATGCTCTGCAAACACTTCATACTTACCTTCTTTATCGAAGGAAACCACCTTGTACGCATCTTGCTGCCCGCCCATTTCCATGCCGGGGCTGCCCATCGGCATGCCCGGCGCGGCGATACCGACTATGTTGGATTTGCTTTGCAAAAGCTTTTGAATATCGGTAGCAGGCACATGGCCTTCGATCACGTGGCCGTCCACGACAGCAGTATGGCAGGACGCCAGCTTCTCGGGGACACCGAAACGGGCTTTGATGGTTTCCATGTCGTCGCTAACCACATCGTTGATTTTAAAGCCGTTTTGTTTGGCATGTTCCAGCCATTTACCGCAGCAGCCGCAAGTGGGGCTGCGATAGACTGTCATTTCCAGCGGCTTGCCTGCTTCTTCAGCGGAAAGGTTTTGGCTGAGAGCCGCCAGTAATAACATGATTGATTTCGATGCGTTCATAAATACCTCTTTATTCGCCGTGTAGCGTTACGATGATGGTGCGATTGCCGGCACGATTGCGATGCTCGCATAAGTAAATGCCTTGCCAAATTCCCAAGGCCAATTGGCCGTCGCTGATCGGGATGCTTAGCGAGCTGCCCAATATAACGGTTTTTATATGGGCAGGCATGTCGTCCGGCCCTTCGAGTGTGTGCCGGTAGTATGGTTCATTTTCCGCTACCGCCCGGGAGAAATAACTTTCCAGGTCCCGGCGTACATCCGCATCCGCATTTTCGTTGATGGCCAGCGATGCCGAGGTGTGTTGCAAAAACACATGGGCCAAGCCTATTTCAATTTTATCCAGTTCGGCTAGCTGACTGACGATTTCCCGGGTGATCAAATGAAAGCCACGCGGTTTCGCGGCTAGCTGGATGCGTTTTTGAATCCACATGTCGAGAATGTTACAAATTGATAAATGCTGGAAATTTGGATGGCTGCAAATTATTCAGCGAATCGTAAAACTCCGCAATTGGTCCTCTAATCCCGGAGCAATACCGCAAAGTTGAGGTAGATAATTCCTTCTCCCGCCGGGAGAAGGTTAGGATGAGGGAGATTAAAATCAATTATTTACACCCCTCACCCCAGCCCTCTCCTTTATGCCCTGTGGGTGCAAGGGAGAGGTAGGCGTAACTTAGCGGCATTGCCCTCAAGTATAAACGCCCTTATTTAGCGATGATATTGCGGACTCAATTCCCGCACCGCATCGACCATGGCTTTGACGTGTTCCGGATTAATGTCCGGCAAAATGCCGTGGCCCAGATTAAACACATGTCCTGAGCCATTACCGAAACCTTGCAGCACTTTGCCGACTTTTTCGCGGATCACTTCCGGTTGCGCGTACAAAGTAATCGGATCCATGTTGCCCTGCAACGCTACCCGGTCGCCGACGCGGGTGCGGGCTTGGCCGATGTCGGTTTGCCAGTCCAGGCCCAGCGCGTCGTAGCCGGTGTCGGCCATCGCTTCCAGCCATAGACCGCCGCCCTTGGTAAATAATATGGTCGGAATTTGCCGGCCGTCGCGACGCGTGTTCAATAGCTCGCGCACTTGCCGCGCATAGCGCAACGAAAACTCCAGATAATCGTTATGGCTGAGCATGCCGCCCCAGGTATCGAACACCATGACCGCGTCAGCGCCGGCGGCAATTTGCGCATTCAAATAGGCGGCTACCGACTGCGCCAGCTTATCCAGCATTTGATGCATCAGTTGCGGCTGTTCGAACATTAGGCTTTTCACTTTTTGAAAGCTCTTGCTGCTTTTGCCTTCCACCATGTAAGTCGCCAACGTCCAGGGACTGCCGGAAAAGCCAATCAAGGGTACCTTGCCGTGCAGATTGGTTTTGATCAAGCGCACGGCGTCGATCACATAACGCAATTCGGTTTCCGGATCGGGAATCGGTAATTTGGCAATGTCGGCTGCGGTTCTGACCGGATTGGCGAATTGGGGGCCTTCGCCTTCGGCAAACGATAGCCCTAAGCCCATCGCGTCGGGGATGGTCAAAATATCGGAAAACAAGATGGCCGCGTCGAAGTTAAAACGCTCCAGCGGTTGCAGCGTCACTTCGCAGGCCAGTTCCGGATTGGTGCAGAGTTGCATGAAGCTGCCGGCCTTGGCGCGCACTTCCCGATACTCGGGTAAATAACGTCCGGCTTGGCGCATCATCCAGACGGGGGTGCGGTCGACGGGCTGTCTTAACAGGGCTTTTAAGAATAAATCGTTTTGTAAGTTGGTCATTCGTTTCGATTGGGATGAGAATCAGCGGCGGCTTTCTTTTTGCACGGCCCGGAAGCGTTTTTCCATGGCCTGCTTAAACTCGCCGGGCATAACGGCTTTAAGCTGTATCGCTTCGGCGGCAGATTGAAAAGAGCCGTAAATTACCACGTATTTTTCCTGTTCGCCCTGTTTGATGGGGTAGAACTTCAGGCCGTCGCGGTAATCGGCGTATTTTTTTTGAAAACGTAGTGCCGCATCTTTAGTGGACAGCACCATGACTTGCAGCGTGAAGTTGTTGGCTGGTTGCGCCATGATCCAGTCCTGATCGCTGCCTTCGAAGGCGGGTTTGGCGGGTTTGTGTTCGACGGGTTTAGCCGGGGTTGGCACAGCAACCGGCGCTATCTCCTCGGTCGGCGCAGAGTTGGCTGGCGACGGTTTTTCAGCTTGCTGCTCGGGCTTGGCTTGCTCAGGGTTTGGTGCTTTCGCGGGCGCCGTCTGCTTGTCGGCAGCAATGCTCTGAGTGCTTGGCTGCGTGCTTAGGGTCTCGGGCGACGGTTTGTTCGGTAATTTCGGGCTGGGTGTTGTTGAACTATTTATCGATTCAGCGTCGGCAGAGCGGAGCGGAGCTTGGCCGGTCGCTTCGGCTTCGATCAGTGCATGGCTTGACTCCACTGTATTGTTTGCCGGGCTGAGGGCGGCAGACACGATTGTCGGTGACGGTTCCGGCGCTTTGGGCTCGGGTGGTGGAGCGATCTGCGGCGGTGCCAGGACGGTTCCGACTGTCGGAGTGGGTGTCGGCTGCGGAGCGCTTGTGTTTTCGGTGGCAGCTTTGTCGGCCTTTTCGGTTGTAACCGCAATAGGCAGGTTGCCGGCGATTTGCCCTGTGACAAGATCCGGCGGTAATAAAGATTTCAGCGCATAGCCGGCTCCGGTTAGCACACCGGCGATTGCGAGCCATAAGCCCAGTTTGCTGCGTTTATGGCTTTGGGAATGAGCGAATTTAGGCAATTGCGCGAGTATTTTGCCGGGGATGCCGTTGCTGGCGCGATATAAATCCTCGATCAGGCTGTCGCTGATGGCGTTAAACGACACCACTGCGCCCGGTTGCGCCGACAGATTTTGTAAATATTCGCCACATTGTTTTTTGCTGAGCGGCGGCAGTTCGATGAAATGGCACTCCTCCACCAATTTGTCGGTACCGCTTTTGATGTGGAATTGATCGTGATTCATCGCCAACACCAGCCGCAAGCCCAGTAGCGAGTCGGCAAATTCGATCAGCATCGTCATCAGGCCAGGTACCAAATTACCGGCATCATCAATCAGCAGCACTACCTTTTGTCTGGCGCATTTGTCGCGTAGTGCGCTTAAATCGAAAGCGGAACCTTTGGCGATGTTCAGGCCGCGCAACAAATCGTTGATCAGGCTTTCGAAGCTGGAGTCTGGTGAAGCCGGCAACAACACGACTTCCCACATATCTTTGCGATTTTGCCGGACAGTTTCCAATAAGGTGGTTTTACCGATGCCTTCCGGGCCGCAGACGATCAGCGATTGCTGCAAATTGGCCAGCAAGTGCAGCAGCAAATCCAGTTTCTGCGAGCGCTCCAGCGTAATCAAGGTCCGTTCGGCGTTGTTGGCCACCGAGCGTTTTTGGTAACTATAAGTCAGGTCGTCGTTATCCAACATAGCCGTTCAAAGTTGCCTGCAATTGCGCCAGATCGACGTTGACGGGGAGAGAGGCTTTGCCGACCGCTTCCAATAAAATGACCCGAATTTTGCCGTCGACATTTTTCTTATCCACGGCCATCAAATCCACATATTGCTCGGTCGTCATTTCCTTAGGCGGAGTGACAGGCAAATTGGCGGCCTGGAAAACGTCGATAATTCGCTTAACGTCGGCATCGTTCAGCCAGCCCAGGCGCCGCGATAAATCGGCTGCAAAGCAGGTGCCGATAGCTACCGCCTCGCCGTGCAGATAGTGGCCGTAGCCGCTGCCGGTTTCGATGGCGTGGCCGAAGGTGTGACCGAGATTTAGCGTAGCGCGCACGCCGGATTCGAACTCGTCTTCGCCGACCACTTCGGCTTTATTGATGCAGGAACGCTCTATGGCATAAGCCAAGGCATCTTTATCGCGCGCCAGCAATTTCGGCATATTCGCTTCCAGCCATTCTAAAAAGCCGGGGTCGCGGATCAGACCGTATTTAATGACTTCCGCTAGGCCAGCCGACAACTGCCTGTCGTCAAGAGTATCCAGCACATCGGCGTCGGCGATGACGCATTGCGGTTGATAAAACGCACCTATCATGTTTTTACCCAACGGATGGTTCACGCCGGTTTTGCCGCCGACGGAGGAATCGACTTGGGCCAATAAAGTCGTGGGGATCTGGATAAAGGCGATGCCGCGTTGATAGCAAGCCGCCGCAAAGCCGCCCATGTCGCCGATCACACCTCCGCCCAATGCAATCAAAGTGGCGTTGCGGCTAAATTTTTTGGCGAGCAATTGATCGAAGACTTTCTCCAAATATTGGAGCGTTTTGTATTGCTCGCCGTCCGGCAGGATCACCGTTTCGACTTGATAATCGCCCAATGCCGTTTGCAATTGGGCTAAGTAAAGCGGGGCGATAGTCTCGTTGGTAACGATCAATACCTGCTTGGAGCGAATATGCTTGGCCAACAGTGCCGCTTGGGCCAGTAAGCCGGCGCCAATGTAAATCGGGTAACTTCTGTCGTTATTTAGTGCAACTTGCAATTCTTTCATGATCTTCTAAAGCAGCCTGATATTGCTGCAAAATGGTTTTAACCACGGTTTTAGTGGGCAGGACGCCGGAGTCGATTTTAAAATCGGCGCATTCCGTATACAGCGGGTCGCGCTGCGCCAGCAAGGTTTGCAGGCGTTGCCTGGGGTTGTCGGTACGCAATAGCGGGCGTTGCGTATCGTGTTTGGTGCGGTGCAGGATTTTGTCGATAGAGCAATGCAGATAAACCACAAAACCGTTTTCCTTTAATGCGGCCCGATTCTCCGGCTTTAGTACGGCGCCGCCGCCGGTAGCCATCACTACGCCTTGCAATGCCGATAAATGACGGATCACGGTTTGCTCGCGCATCCGGAAGCCCTCTTCGCCTTCGTAGGAGAAGATAGTCGGAATGTCCACGCCCGTGCATTCCTCAATGACTCTATCGCTGTCGTAGAACGGCCATTGCAAGGCTTTAGCAAGCTGTTTGCCTATCGTGGTTTTACCCACACCCATCAGGCCGATCAAGTAGATGTTTGCCGCTGGTTTCATTGCATTGGCTGGTTGCGCGCATTAAAAACCGAAGCATTATGCCCACTTTTTGCAGGGAGTTAAATTTTAGATGTTGGGCGTTAGCTTTTGAGGGGCTATAAAAATTACACAAGTCCCCTTCTCCCTGAGGGAGAAGGTTGGGATGAGTGGGGGTAAAACCCATTATTTACATCCCTCGCCCCAAGAGGCTTTTAGAGCGCTCCCTTATTGAATTCTCCTCACCCCAACCCTCTCCATTAGGAGAGGGAGTTATTACTTTCCACAGGCGAGTGCTATTAACTTTGGAGTATCCCCTCTCCATCAGGGAGAGGGCTAGGGTGAGGGGGTATCAACTATTTTAACTCCCTAATCCCAGTCTTCTCCCTGAGGGAGAGGGGGCTCAGTTTTTAACTGAAGAATAATCAGATGAATGGCTTCCATCACGGCAGGCGTGTTTTGTAAAACCTCATGATTCCAAAATCGCAGCACCCGATACCCCAGCCGCTGTAAATATTGGCTTCTGTTTTGATCGTATTCTTGTTGCTCGGCATGCTGCCCGCCATCAACTTCAATTATCAACTTGGGTTCCAGGCAAACAAAATCAACGATGAATGGGCCGATAACCTGCTGTCTACGAAATTTACAGCCCAACAATTGCCGATTCCTCAGCTGTTGCCAAATCACTCGTTCTGCTTCGGTTTGATTTTTGCGTAATGAACGGGCCAAATCTTTCATTGCAAAAGCCTTTTTTGGATTCCCTCACCCCTGCCCTCTCCCGGGGGGAGAGGGAGTTATATTTCCGAGCTAGATGAGGCGATCCTAATTTAGTCTAGCTAACAAAAATACCGGTATTCCCCCCTCTCCCCTTGGGAGAGGGCTGGGGTGAGGGGAGTTAAAAGCCCTGGCAAATTTAATTTTTTGCCCTTCAAGCAAAAATACCGAGAATAAAATTCCAGAAAGCTTTGGCGCAAATACTCAAGCAAACTGCGCCGCAATCTGTCCCTGGATGTTTTCCGCCATGGCTTTACGGTCAGTCGCGTCGCGGATAGGCCTGCCGACTACTATGTAATCCGCGCCGTTTTGAATCGCTTGCTCGACACTGACCGCGCGTTTTTGATCATCGTCTTCGCGGTTATCCACCGGCCGGATACCGGGAGTGATTACCAGCAGTTTTTCGCCCAGTTGTTGCCTAATCATTGCTACTTCCAGGCCTGATGAGACGATACCGTCGCAACCAATTTGCAACGCCCGCTTAGCGCGGGACAACACCAACTCGCGCACATCGCATTGAAAGCCCAAGTCGTCCAAATCGCCGCGATCCAGGCTGGTTAATGCGGTGACGGCCAACACTTTTAAGTCGCCTTTCGCTGCTGCCGCTGCTTCCATAATGGAATCGTTACCGTGGATAGTGGCCAGATCCACGCCTTTGTTACTCAGCGCTTTAATTGCCCTGCCCACCGTGGCTGGAATGTCGAAGAATTTAAGATCGACAAACACTTTTTTGTCACGGGCCTTCAGCCATTCGATAAATCCGAAATAATCACCCGACATGAATAGCTCCATGCCCACTTTGTAAAAAATCACAGCTTCACCTAGTTCTTCAACCAAAGCTTGCGCTTCTGCAATGCTGGAAACATCCAGCGCCATGATCAGGCGTTCGCGGACGGGAATGGCTTTATTTGATATGAAAGATTCTGTCATAAGGATTATGAAATAGTCTGTTTACTGGGTTAAGGGTAGCGTTTTTATTGGTGAGCTTGGCAAGACCTGCTAAAGTGGTTTACAAGCAACGTTGATTTTTCAGTTGGTGTTTAATTAACAATTGTTGCGCCTGCGATGTCACTAAGAAGCGGCATGCGTGAAAAACTTGTAGGCGCCGAACGGATTACATGCCACCGCCGGTGTAGCATTAAACTTTCATTAAGCTGAAATAATCTTGGCTTAAAGTCCTATAATCAGGCAGGCAAATGATCAACTCATTAAGCTAACCAGTATATTTGATATGAATCAGTTTCGCCCAAAAGGATTTATCAGGCCGCTACAGCCGGAATTGCAGAGCATTAAGCGGGCCATGGATACCGCGTTGATTTTTATCACGCTATATGTCTCGCTACACATCTATGGCGAGCCGTTCGACCGTGAATACCTGGGCTTATTTATTGTCTGTACCGTGTTGTTCGGTATTTTTGCCGAGCATCAAGAGATCTATCACGGCTGGCGCGGTGATCCCTTATTTGACGATGCAGTGCGGATATTATTATCGTGGATAGTGGCCTTTGCACTGATTGCCAGCAGTTTTTTCGTATTTGACCTTGGCTTTGAATATTCGCGGCAAGTGTTGGAATTGTGGCTGCCGCTGGCGCCGCTCAGCATCATCATGCTGCACTCGCTTCGCCGCTCGACATTGTCTTATTTGCGGATGCACGGCCTTAACACCCGTAACTACGCGATTTTGGGCGGCAATTCGCTAGGCAAACGCCTAAATGCCGCGCTGACTGAAATGCCTTGGCTGGGCTATAGCTTTGTTGGTTTTTTTGACGACCGCATCGAGAACAAGCAGCGCAGGCAGGATGAAGACATGGTCGATGTCATAGTTGGCGACTTTAAAGAGCTACTGGAAAGAGCGCAGCGCGGAGAAATCGATCATATCTACATTACATTGCCGTTACGTGCAGAAAAGCGGATTAACCAACTGATCCGAGAATTGGCTGATAGTACGGTGTCGGTAAACATAGTCCCCGATTTTTTTACCTTTAACCTGATGCAGTCCAAGCTCAGCAGCGTAAAGGGCATCCCGGTGGTCAGCGTCTTCGATACGCCCTTAAACTCGTCACTGGATGGCTTCGCCAAACGCCTTGAGGATCTGTTGCTGTGTGCGATCATTTTGCCGATTATCGCTATCCCGATGCTGATCATTGCCATTGCGATCAAGCTTACCTCGCCGGGGCCGGTCATTTTTAAACAGATGCGTTATGGCGTGAAGGGTGAGCAGATTGAAGTTTGGAAATTTCGGTCGATGTCGGTGTGTGAAAATGGCGACAGCATCAAACAAGCCACCGCCAACGACAGCCGGGTGACGCCGCTAGGCAACTTTTTGCGGCGTACCTCGTTAGATGAATTGCCGCAGTTTCTAAACGTACTGAGCGGCACTATGTCCGTGGTCGGCCCAAGGCCCCATGCAGTGGCGCACAATGAATACTACCGCAAGCAGATCCAGGGCTACATGCTGCGGCACAAAATGAAACCCGGCATCACCGGTCTGGCGCAAATCAGCGGTTGCCGAGGCGAAACCGAAACCATCGACAAAATGGAAAGGCGGATTCATCACGACCTGGAATACATTCGCCAGTGGTCAGTCATTTTAGATTTAAAGATTGTGGTATTGACTGTTTTTAAAGGGTTTGTGGGGCAGCAGGCTTACTGACTAAAAGCTCCTCTCTTTTGAAAAAAGAAAGCTATTAAGTTTAGCCCCCTCTCCTTGCTTGGGGCGAGGGGAATTAAAAAGGAAGCTATGACTAAGTCCTTAGACAGGCTAATCACGAACAGTATTTTATTAATTCCGGTCGGGGTAGCCTGTCGAACCACCTGTACTCTGAGGGTCTGATCGGAACCAACTTGTTTAGAGCGTCCTAAGGCGAATTACTCGTTTTGATTCCCTAACCCCAATTTCCATTTTGTGCCCTTTGGGTATGTATGAAGGCAATGTAGTTAAGTTAAGAGTTGAATATGCTGTAGGGTCGAATTTATTCGCCCTTTGGCGCCCATAGCGAGAATAAATTGGCACCTACAAGTTTTAACTTAGCGGCATTTAGTATGAAGGGAGAAAAGGTTACTTTAATTTTTAAGCGGACCTTTTCATAAGCTTTAATTCGACTTTGTCAGATTTGGGGTATCACATTGCCGAAGGTCGTTATTCCGGCATGGATTGCCGGAACCTAGGCTTCATGGATGGTTAGAAGCCCGCCATTCATGGCACTGGACACCAGCTCTTGTGACCTTTTGGTGTCCCGGCGGATATGACGGACTCTGACCAAGTAGAATTAAGAGCGCCCAACAGAAATCGGTAGCTGGAGTGTGGGGGCCAAATAATGAACCAAGGACATCCAAGGCCAAGTTACGGCGCCGCAACACACGGACATGAACCATGCGATTAACGCAACTGCCGGCTATTCGGCAAATATCAAGAGAATGGCGCGAAAGTGAGGCTTTATCTGACATGATGATAAGGCACAAAAAATCGGTGTCCCTCTTACCTTGAAGGATTGGTTGTTCTTGAAAAATTACTTAATCAACAGCGCACGAAGCTTCCATAAGCCCGCGAAATGCTAACCTTCAATCTCCGGCATCTTGTGATATAAACAGATAGTGCAAAAATATTTACCCTAAAACAATGAATCGATGGTTAATTCTAAAGGAAATCGCAAGGTGGCAATACTATTTGTGTTATTGAGTATTGTTTGGATAGGAATCCTATTAATGGAATCATCACAGCCTCCTGCTAAAATTATGAGTGAGATTTTCGGGCTGGATAAAGTGGCTCACTTTGTTGCGTTTAGCGTGCTGGCGTTGCTAATTTGTGCTGCGGCTTTTGGTTTCAGTGGAAAGCCCTATATTCCGATACTATCAATGCCTTTGTTATTTACGATCTTGTTCGGCATAATTGAAGAAGGTTACCAGATGACGATTCCTGGTAGAACTGCAAGTTTGCTGGATCTTTTAATCGATATTTGTGGGGCTTTTTTTGCTATAGCCGTAGCTAATCGACTACTACTTTTGCATAAAACCAAGTCGCAGCAATGATGTCTGTAATAATTAGAAAGCTCTCAATTGTAGCAGTTAAAGGCATTGGTAAATTCGCTTTAAAGCTAAGAATGTTTAGTATAAAACTAGCTTGACGTGTTCCAGTGAAGCTTCAGAGTGTTGCTTAATTTTGCGTAGCTGTTTGGTAAAAATAGACTCGGCCGCTATGGATAAATCTATTAAAGATTATATTTTTACGATAGCGTCATATTATAAGTTATGAGAAAAATCCTTTCTTTTATTGTTACCTGTTATCTCGGAGTGCTTCTTTACTTTCAAAGCTCTACATGGGGGCTTGCAGCAGGTGTCGATGTAAGCAATATTTATGATAGAGGTACTGGTGTTCTTCCATTTTCACTTATAACAGCCGTATTATACTTTCTGTATTTATGTACTGCATTTCTAGGTTATCAGCAGCGTAATCCTTCTGTTTATTTTAATCTAAGGCCTTATTTTTTGGGGTTTGTTTTCTTATTTTTTGTATTTGTATTTTTTGGTGTTGTTATAGGCGAGCCTTATCAAAAAGTTATTACTACAAGAGGTTTGATTCCTGTTGTTAACATGTATTTGCTTATGTTGGTTTTATTAAAAATAATTTCTACGCCAAATAAACTTGAAAAGTTAACTGATTTGATTGTTTTTTGCGCGTTAACCAGGGGCATCTGGGGATTGATTCGATGGGCATTTTTAGGAGGTGACCCAGCTAATATCTATGCAACCTCTCAAAAAATTGCAGTCAGGCTTACATTTTTTGATATTAACGATAGCCTTATCGCAACGATAGGTGTTTTTTTGGCTGCGTGGTACTTGCTATATCAAAAGCCAGGCCTAACGGCATCTCGTAAATTGTTTTACTACCTAACTATTGGAATTGGGCTTGCTGTTGTTCTTTTATCGTACCGTCGTACTGCTTGGGGTGGATTAGTTTTGGCAGGATCTTGGCTTGTTTGGCTACAACCCCTTAGAAAGCGTCTGCAAGTAGGCCTAATAATCGGGCTAATTGGTACCTTAGCTCTGCCAGTCTTGATTGCGGAACGCTTTGCAAATCTCAAGGGTAGTGGAGGGCATGGAGGACTTCTGTACGACATCACCTCAAAAAAAGGTGATATAGCCACATCTGAAGGGCGGTTTTCTGAACTCAATCTAGCTTGGCACTATATTTCAGAAAGTCCCTTTACCGGCGTTATGCCTTGGGGTGGAATTGGACTAGGGGGTACCCATGATTTTGTGCATAGTGGTTTGGTACATTTGTGGTTAAAAGGTGGGATATTTGCGTTAGTGCTTTTCTGTTTAATCTTATGGAATTATGTTCTTTTTACTAGAAAAGTAAGGCGAGAGATTCCGGCGCAAGATCGAGGCTTGGCGGAAGCAGCATTCGCGGGACTGCTATTCAGTATGCCAAACATTTTATTTGGTACCCCTTTTATTGAATTCAGAACAACACAGTTATTGGGAGTATTGTTAATTTTGCCATATATAGTCTACGGAATTAAGGCGGTAATAGCGGAGCCTAAACGATCTCCTTTTGCTTTAAAGTCACCTTCGTCAATGACAAAATCCATGTCCAATGCAGCATAAATTTGCTCGAAACTCAATTTTCAACTTTATGGGGGCTGCTACGCCCGCTCTAGCAAACCTTATTGCTGTGCCTGTTCTTGTTAATAGCTTGGGAGATGCAAATTATGGTTTGCTATCGCTTGTTTTGGCGGTAGTAGGTTATTTTGGATTGTTGGACATAAGTGCCACTCAAGGCTCTACCCGGTTTATTGCTGAATATGATAGCCTTGGACAGCCAAGGCAAGCCAATGAGGTCATTAGTTTTGGCCTCATCATTTATTTGGTAATAGGGCTATGTGGCATGACTCTGATTTATTTTGGAGCTCCTCTGCTGATAAAAAATGTATTTGAAATACCTGCGGAAAATATAGACACTGCATTAGCTACACTTAAATTGGCAGCGGTGGCATTTCTTTTTTCGCAAGTGCAATCTTATTTAATCAGTGTGCCTCAAGCGATGCAGCGTTATGCGATATCGGCAACCACAGAGGCTATTTTTGGTTCTGCAGCCCCGATAATAAGTATGGGTGTTGCTCTTTTAACGGGTAGTATCGAAGACGTTGTCGCAGCACGCCTTGGACTAAGTGTAATTAACGTTGGCGTATTGTCAATTTGTATCCTAAGAATAAGACCTGATTTTAAAATTTCGAAAGCAGGCAAAAGCATTCGTAGACGTCTCCTGTCATTTAGTGCCTTTTCTTATTTAAGTACCATAACTGGAATTTCTTATGCTCAATCCGATCGCCTGATATTGGGCATACTGTTAGGGCTTGGGGAGATTACGTTATATACAGTACCAACAACTTTGGTCAACCGATTGTTCGGCATGACTTACCGTTTGGGGAGTGTAATTTATCCTGCGGCAAGCAAGCTCGCGGCTTTGGGAGATCGGGATGGTGTAAGGAGTGTTTATTTGCTGACATCTCGATATATGACCGCAATAAACAGCCTGTTAATTTTGATGCTTACTGTTTATGGCCAAGACTTGCTGAATTTATGGGTCGGACCACAATTTGTTGAGCAGGGCTACCCTGTGTTGGTGATAATCGCACTTGGAATATTCATCGATTCCATGACCAACTTGCCTTCATTAGTAAACAATGCTATTGGACATCCCAAGACAACCGGATTATTCGCAGTTGCTAGAGCGGTGTTTGGCATAGGAGCGCTTATTGTTGGAACTCAAAAAGGAGGTATTATTGGCACTGCTCTATCACATTTAGTTGCATCTGTTCTAGCAACTTCAGCATTTATGTTTTATGTGCATGGGCGTTCAGTACCTGCATCGTTATTTGAGCTGATCCGTAAGGCCTATATCCCGGTCTTGCTTGTCGCAGTTTTCACATTTTCTGCCGCCTGGTTCACCAAGCCCGTCTACCCAGCACATTTTTTTGATCTATTAATTCATGGGCTTTTGATATTAGCACTTTATATATTATCTGCAGTTTTTTTTATTCTAACACCTGAGCATAAACAAACTGTTTTCATTCGATTATCAATTCGATAAATGTATTTTTATTAATAAAGCGATGCGTATTTTACTTGTTAGTGAACATGTACCTCACCCCAGTATGGGGGGGTTGGCAAAACATGTGTTGACATTGGCCTCGGCCCTGATTAAAGCTGGACACCATGTTGATATTATTGGCAACAACGAATATCCACTTGGGGTTGTTGGTGATGAGGGACAATTTGGAGGTCAATTCTTTGCGGAATTATATGCACATACCGTTGGATGGAAAGAAAGTAAACTTGGCTTGTTCTTGCCACCCAAAAGAGGTTGGATAGCAAAAAAATTGGCGCAACGCATTATGAATTATGCCGCAGATTATGATGTCGTTCATTATCACGGACACTACCCCAATATTGCTAAATACATTCCCTTAAATATCAATTTTGTTCAAACACGCCATGATCAGGGCGGAGATTGTGTTAAGAACACCCGTTTTCGTAACGGCGCAATGTGTAATTTTCTCGATCCAGCAGACTGTGCAGGGTGTATTACAGCACGACCGAATGGTTTACAGCGCTTAATTTCTAAATTTGCTGTGCGCAATTATCGGCGTGATGTTGCGGAGGCTTTTCGGCGACATAAGACTATTTTTGTTTCGGATATGTTAAGGCGCAATTTTTCCAGAGTTGCGGGAAATGAGGATTGGGGAGTTGTATTGCATCATTTTATCGATCTCGACAAACTCAAAGCAATATCGAATGATAAATCAATACCGGCAGATAAAGGAAACCAGTCGATCAAATTATTCTTTGCTGGTACATTATATCCACACAAAGGAATAGATTCGTTCTTGCAAAAACTGGTACCTGTGATGCCAGAAAACATGTCTTTGATCATTGCCGGAACCAGCCCCATTGAAGCGGTATTTAGAGAGCAATTTGAAAGTGATCGAGTAATCTTCTTAGGTTGGTGCGATTACCCCACCGTGTTACAAAAGGCGGCTTTGTGCGATGCAATGATTGTTCCATCAATTTGGGAAGAGCCTTTTGGTGCAACTACATTAGAAGGGCTACTGCTGGGTAAGCCTACCTATGCGTTGGAAAGAGGTGGTACTCCAGAACTTAAAGTATACGAGAGGTATCCAGGGCAATTGCGCTTGCATAAGGATATAGATTCGCTAGTCAACTCGCTAATAGGTTTCAAGCCTAATAAAATTACTTGTTTTGAGTTAGATGAGCGTGGTGGTGTAGACCAAGCTATTCGCCACCTTTTGAGTATTTATCAGGCTCCATCCCATCCAATATAGTTCTGGCCTTTAATATACATAGTTAAAGCATGAATAAAATTTGTTTTTTGATATTAGCCCATACAAATCCTCGTCAACTGAAAAGATTGATAGATGCGCTTTCATTCGATCTCTTTGATATTTATGTGCACATTGATAAAAAATCAAATATAACCGAGTTTTTGCATCCTAAAGCTAATTTTATTGATGAAAGGGTTTCTGTATCCTGGGGTGGCTTTTCTATGGTACAGGCTACGCTTAATCTTGTTAGTTATGCATATGATGGCGGAAAATATCAATATTATTGTCTGTTGAGTGGTACGGATTATCCGATCAAGAGTAATAAAGATATATTTAATTATATAACTCAAGATGGCAATTTTGAATACCTTGATTTCTTTAAAAGTGATGATAGCAAATGGCACGATAGGTATAAGAAATACTATTATTATGAATGCTATCCTATAAAAAGAATTTTAGATGTTGGCGTTAGAAAGATACTCCCTGATAGAAGGTTTCCAGCCGGATACGCACCGCATTGGGGGTCAAGTTGGTGGACTTTAAGCAATTACGCAATTGAGTACATATTAAATGTGCTGAATAGCGACCCTAGCTTGGTAAGCTTTTTTAGATATTGTTCATCACCGGATGAAATGATGTTTCAAACAATTTTATGTAACTCCAGTTTCTTTGAAAAAATACAAAAAGAGTTTAGGTATCTTGATTGGTCCAAGGGGGGGAGTCACCCAAAAACATTGATTTATAGTGAGGATTTTGAATCATTGAAAGTCAGTGCCTCGCTGTTTGCGAGGAAATTTAATAATGGGGATGATGCTTTTTTGGATGCAATTGATTCGGAGTTGAGACAGTAGCTAACCGTCTTTTAGTTTTATTATCAATCTAATTAAATTTTTTAGGAATAAATATGTCCAACCCCTTTCCTAGTATCTCAATTATAACATGTACGTGGAATAGTATAGAGTATTTGCCGCAGTGTATTGACTCTATTCTTAGTCAAACTTATGCGCCTGTAGAAATTATATTTGTTGATGGTGGCTCAACTGATGGTACGCTGGAATTAATTAGTAAGGTTCCTGGGAATATAAAAGTCTTAAATAATATTCGCGGTGGTATTAGTCGTGCGATGAACGCTGGGATAGAAGTAGCTGCTGGCGATGTTATTGCGCATTTACATTCAGACGACTATTACCTAACGCCAAACGTGCTTAATGAAGTTGCACAGACATTCGTCGATACAGGTGTGGACTGGCTATTTGGTAGCCATATGAATGAAGTAAATGGAAAGCTTGAGCCATTAAATTACAAAATGCCAGTGTATTCTTATAAGCGCTTGGTTCAAGGTAATTTTATTTCTCATCCTGCAACTTTTATTAAGCGTACATTACTAGAAAAGTCGGGATTATTTGACACCAACTATCGCTATGCCATGGATTATGATTTGTGGCTAAGATTGGCTAAGCTCTCGGAGCCAATTCAATTGGATACCCCGTTTGCAGCATTCAGACGCCATACTGGAAGTTTATCGACAGCTAATCCGTTAGCGGGCTTGGAGGAGGGGTTTAAAATACGTATGAGCCAATCCGGAATTTCGACAATAGATTGGTTACTTCATCATGCGCGTCATATCGTAAGGAAACGTAGAATTCATAAACGGCTAAGAGCGGAATCATGAGTAAAGTATCTCTAGTCATGGGCACAATGGGCCGTGCGGAAGAACCGATAAGATTTATCGAAAGCTTATCTCGGCAGAGCGTACCTGCACTCGAGTTGTTGATCATTGATCAAAATGAGGATGAACGTCTTGCCCCTGTCGACACAAAGGCTACAGAGTTAAATATTCCAACGCATAGAATTAAAGAGTCAATTAAAAACTTGGCGCATGCTCGGAATATAGGTATTTATAAATCCACAGGCGAAATTATTGGTTTTCCAGACGATGATTGTTGGTACGAACCTGAGGTAATAGAGTTGGTGGAGGAGTGTTTTACTAAAAATCCTAGTATTGATGCTATAAGTGGCTTATGGCTAGAGGCCCCTGCTCAAAACCTACCTGAGGGTATTATATTGCCAAAGGAGTTATTAGATTTTAAAGGTGCAAGAATCAACTCTAATACATTGTTTGTCAGGCGTAGAACGCTCCATGAGTTGGGAGGTTTTGATCCTAGGCTAGGAACCGGGCAGTGGTTTGGTGCGGGAGAGGAAACTGACTTTGTTTTTCGCTTAGCAATAAAAAATAAACAGATTTATTATTTTCCTGAAATCAAAATACATCATCCTTATTTCAATACTACGAAACAGCCTGCTCATAGGGTTAGATCATATTCTAGAGGTACTGGAGCCTTATATGCGAAGCTTAAATTGCCTACAAAAACTATATTGCGCGGATTTATAGCTCCTATAATTAAAAGTATTTTACCACCTTATTCAGCATCAAATACGCTTAGAGGGGTGCAGCAATCAATAGGTAGGTTCGAGGGATGGCTGGAATGGCGGAGAAAATATGGGAGCGGTATAAATTCATGGAGTAGTCATCTCGATAATAATTTGTTTGATTAAAGGTTGATGGTTTTAGTTTGAATTGTTTAATAAAATCTTGAAATTTTAAAAATTACTTAATGCCCGCCAGAAAATAAAATTTTATGAAGAAAATAGGATATTTAATAGCGGCTCATGCGGACCCCCAGCAGTTGAATAGGCTAGTTAACGCAATAGACTACAATTCCGACATCTATATCCATATAGATGCAAAATCAGATATACAGCAATTTAAGCAGGCGGTAACATCTAAAAGTGTAGTGTTTTTAGAAAATAGAGTCATAGTTTCCTGGGCTGGAATATCGCAAGTGGATGCGACATTGCGATTAATAAAAGTTGCGCTGAATAGTGGAAATGATTACAGCCATTTGGTTTTGTTGTCAGGTACCGATTACCCTATAAAAAAAATTGAATATATCAATGGTTTTTTTAATCAGAACTCTGGGCGGGAAATTATCCGTTTTATTGATATGCGAGAAAGCCCGCAACATTATATGAAGCAATTAAAATTTAAATGGTTTAAAGAGCCGTTTTATCGAGGATCTTATAAGGCAATGGTATTATTAGATAAGGTAATTCGTAGATTCGCCAACTCTTTAAGGCTGCAGAATAGTTGGGATGAGACACTTGTTCCATATTATGGCTCAAATTGGTGGGCTTTGACTCCTGAGTGCTGCAAATTTATATTGGAATACATAAACAATAACAGAACATATTATGAGATCAACAAATTTAGTTTTGCACCCGACGAGCACTTTTTTCATACCTTGGTTGGCAACTCTGTCTATGCGCTAAAGTCGGATGGGTTGCAAACTTATGAAGGTAGAGGTACGTCAAAACTAGCTAATTTCCATATTATTCATCCATCATTAGCTAAATGGTATGACTTAGCCGATTGGGATGAAGTTGCCGCTTCAGATAAATTATTCGTCAGGAAAGTAAATTCTTCAAAAAGCAAAGAATTGCTAGATAGAATTGATAGGGAGCTATTAAATTAAAGCTCCTGCTTTTAAAGTTGTGATAAGCATTATTTTTGATTTATGCGCCAAGCTATATAGTAGTTTGCAGTTTTTTATGCGAATAAGTCGGTTGGTAGTTATCGCTTGCTAAGCTAAATATCTTAAGTTAACTGATAATAGTTGTTTATTGCCTGCTATGTAGGATTGCCTTTGGGCTAAGATGGAGCGTTTTATGAAACAGATACAACATGCAAAATTAGACGCTATACAAATATTACGTGCTATAGCTGTATTGGCAGTAGTTTTTTGGCATTCTGACGCAGTAATATTTTCGGTTAAAGACCGTTTGGATTTTACAAATTTTGAATTTCCGGGAGTTAGTCTTTTTTTTGCTATCAGTGGATTTATTATTTGTTATATTGGATTAGCCGACGGGATGACCGTCAAAAAATTCATCATGCGCAGGGTTGTTCGCATTGTACCTATTTACTGGGTGTTTACCATTGCGATAATTTTATTGTTTGTTATAAAGCCTAGCTCTGCAATTGCTAAGCAATCGAGTGATCTAAATACGGTAATACAGTCTTTTTTAATACTCCCGCAAGCTGGATTTCCAGTCCTTGGGGTGGGGTGGACGCTTGAGCATGAGATTATATTTTATGGTCTTTTTGCAATCATGTTGTCCCTGCGTCTCCAACAGAAAATATTTTGGCTGATCGGTGCGTTGGGCTTAGTTGGTATGTGGTGCCGATGGAATGGGCCAATTGAGTTTTGGGATTATCATGTTTTTTCACTACTTCATTTTCAGTTCTTAATAGGAATATTTGTATATCAATACAAGCTACTATGGAGAGCGAAGACGGTCTTTTTACCTATTATACTATTGATTGTGGCGGTAGCTTTATTATCACTTACCAAATGGTATAAATTTGTTTTTCCGGAGGGTGTTGGGTCAATTTATATAGCTGGGGATATTTCATCATTTGTTGATATTTTTGGAACAGCTATTTCATGCGGGATGTTGTTAGTTGCTGCTTTGCAACTTGAAGGGCTTGGATATTTCACGTCATACCTTTCCAAGTTTCTTATTAAAGTGGGTGACGCCTCGTTTACAATTTATTTGTCACATCAATTATTTTTTGTAGGTTTCAGGCAAATCTTAAGTCGTTATCCAGATATGCCATGGTTTGCTGCCGAAGGAGTTAGGATAACAACTGTTTTGACGGTGATTATAGGTGCTATTTGGTTCTATGATCACTTTGAAAAGCCCTTGCTAAGAGCATTGCAGAAAAGAGTTGCCTAGGACTATCTATTAGGTGCGATTGATAATGAAAAATACTGGATTATTTATTCGAATATGCTGTTCATGTATTTATATGGCGATATAAATAAAACTTTTGTATTTCAATTATATTTGCAAGAAATTAATGTTGGCCAAAATTGTAAAAATGGCTTAGTGGAAGAATATGAAAATAGTTATTTTCCAGCCCATGCTGAAACAGTACCGTGTGCCATTATTTGAGATGATGGGAGGGCTTTTAGAAAAACAAGGGCATCAACTGCGGGTGGTTTGTGGCTATCCACCGCCTAACGAGTTAAGTAAAGGTGATAATGTTATTTCAAGTACTGGTTATTGTATTGTTGAGAAAAGCATTTGGCTTCTCGATGGAAAAGTACATTTTTTACGCAATGCGATTTCGCATGTTTTTTGGGCTGATCTGATCGTTACTGAGCAAGCCAATAAACATGTGCATAATTATATATTAATGATTTTTCGAATGGCCGGGTTTAAGCCATTTGCTTATTGGGGGCATGGCAAGAATAGACAAGGCTACCGGCATAGTTTTCGAGAAAAATTCAAAAGGAAACTTTCGCTGCAATGTAGTTGGTGGTTTGCGTATACGCAAGGTGTGGCTGACTACATAGTTAGTTTGGGGTATCCGAGTTCAAGAATAACTGTACTTAATAATAGCATTGATACTTCTGAGTTTAAACGACTTCTCAGTAAACAAACTCCAGATAACGTGGCCGAATTTAAACGACAGGAAGGGATTGATTCAGATGCCAGAATTGGGCTTTTTTGCGGAAGTCTGTATTCTGAGAAGAAAATTGATTTTTTACTGGAAACGGCTCTGAGTATACACAAGAAGAATTCGAAGTTTGTGCTGTTGATAGTGGGTAATGGCAAAGATCAAAAAATGGTTGAGGATTTTGCCAAACAGCATCTATTTATTAAATATCTGGGGGCCTTGTTTGGTGAGAAAAAAGCCTTGGCATTTAAGTCGGCAGAGTTGTTTCTATGTCCTGGATTAGTTGGCTTGGCTATTTTGGACGCTTTTACTGCCGCTTTACCATTGTTTACTAGTGATATTCAAAATCATAGTCCTGAAATCGAATATCTAAAACAAGGATTAAATGGGGTGATGACTGCGCCGATTCAAGAAGAATACGCTCAGGCCATTGTTGACGTTTTAGACAAACCAAGTGAACTAGAAAAATTACAAAATAATGCTTTAGCAAGTGGTAATATGTTTTCTATAGAAAACATGGCGCAGAATTTTGTGGAAGGTATACTAAATTATTTTAATTCAGGTTATTAATATTCTAATTAATAAGGTTGAGTACGTTTGACCGGAACTATTTTATTTAAATAAATTACATAGGTTGGCGATTGTGAAGGCTAGTAATAAATATGACCAGTTTTATGCATCAGATTTAGCCAAGGAACAGCTCAAAATAAACTCATATGGGGGTTGGCCGAGAAACAGAGCCGAGGCAATTGTTGCTGTCAAGGGTGCTGGAACCAGAGTTCTGGATATAGGTTGTGGTAATGGTTATTTAATTTATCAATTTAAAGACTCTTATGCGCAGTTAATCGGTCTGGAGTTTTCAGCGCATCGTTTGCGGCAAGCAAAAATCAATTTACAGGATTTAAACTTTTTAGGGTTGCAGGGAAGTGCTGAGGATATGAGTAGTATAGATTCGGGAAGTATAGACAGGATTGTTTCCGCAGATACCATTGAGCATATTCCCGATGTCTATGCGACCTGCGCTGAAATGTTTAGAGTTCTTAGGCCGGGGGGCGATCTGATTGTAAATACACCGAATATTGCATTTATTAAAAAAAGAGTTTTATTGATGTTAGGCCGTTTTCCCTCTACGTCACAGCCTAACGAAGGGGTTGGTGATGACATACTCTTCGATGGTGGGCATTTGCACTATTTTACTTATAGATCGCTTCGAATAATATTAGAGCGAGTGGGATTTGAAATGGTTAATAAAATAGGCTATGGAAGGTTCGGTAAAATACATAATATATATCCATCGTTATTAAGTGAAGGAGTTCAGTGGGTTGCCAGGAAGCCACAGAGAATTTGATTGTGTTATATGATAAATGGGTGTCTTAAATATCATTTAGACTAGTTTCTGGCAATGATCGAATATTAAAGTTTTGATTAATTATGATAACAAAACATAAAGAAAGTCCTTCGGCATCCATAAAACCTCGTGAGATTTATCTTGATTTTGTTAGAGGTATTGCCATCTTACTTGCTATGGGATGGCATTTTAACGGTTCTGATACAGGCATTCTGGTTTTAGATTTTTTGTTGATACCTGGGCGGATGCTTGGGTGGGCGGGTGTTGATTTATTTTTTGTGCTCAGTGGTTTTCTTATAGGTGGGCTAATATTTGGTGAATATAAAAAAACCGGTGGCTTTAAAGTAGGTCGTTTTTTAATAAGGCGAGTCTTTAAAATATGGCCTATTTTATATTTGTATTTATTTCTATTGATAGTTTCTGGTCGGTATCAGTGGGAAGTCTTTCTATGGCAAAACCTTCTGCATATCCAAAACTATTTCTTGACGCCACTTTCTCATCTTTGGAGTTTGGCGGTAGAGGAGCATTTCTATTTAGTCTTCGCTATTGGCCTTGTGTTACTAAAAAGGTCAAAAAACACAGACATCAAGGTATTAGAAATAATCTTGCCTATTGTTCTGGTGGCTGCATTTTTATTTAGAATATTTGCTTATTTTTATTCGGTAGATTTGCATCATATTCAGATTCAGACACAATTCAGGATTGATGCCCTAGCTTCTGGTGTCTGTTTGGCTTATCTGAAGACTTTTTATCAAGATAAATTTCAAGATATTGCGAGTAAAAAGAAGCTTATGTTGATTTTATTTGCTTTTTTAGTAGCTATGCTTATTTCTTTTCAAGAATATAAGTTTTTTAAAGCGACCATTGGATACTCCGCAAGTTATTTGGCTGGAGCGCTACTGCTATTATGCTGTTATGGCAATGAAATTATTACAGCTCGAAACTTTGTGGTTCGATGGGTTGCATGGATTGGAGTGTATTCATATGCTATGTATGTTTATCAGTTTGTTATGATGAGACTGGTAGAGGCTTTTTTCAAAAAATATCACATAACGTATGAGTCAGTGGTGTTTGATTTATTTGTAAGATATGTTGGTACAATTGTCTTGGCTGTTATGCTCACAAAAATAATAGAACACCCATTTTTAGCTTTGCGCGAGAAGATATTTCCTTCGTATTCTTCTAGGTAGTAAATATGCTTTTTTTTGCCTAGCCTACGCTGAAAATCTTGGAAACGGAGCGCCAGCGAAGTGAAGATTTTTAGTCCCCGATAGCCGTAGCGCCGGGCGGGTTTTCGCAGCGAAGCGGAGAAAACCTGCAAGGCATCGCGACACGGCGTTAAGTCATGCGAGAGCCGATGTTTCGACCCCTTGTTGGGTCGGAACGAGGTGACGCGGACGAATCGGGGCGCCGAAGGCATAAGCGGTCGCGTAATTTTTGCCGATTTTTTTCAGCAGGATGCCCGAAAAAATCTTTCGGCAAAAATCGCGACTCCCCGGTGTTTTTCTATATTGTGATTTATTGCTTATTTCTGATATGTACTACTTTTTTAGGATGGAATATGAATCAGCTATATATGAGGTTCGAAACTTAAGCTTTCTTTGTTATATCTAGCTATTATTTGAAGTACATTGGGTAATGTAATGAAAGTCTTGTTTGCACATAATCGCTATCAACAAGCAGGTGGGGAAGATGGCGTCGTTAATGCCGAAATCAAGTTGCTTACAGAACACGGTAATGATGTTGAATTATGGTGTGTCGATAATAAAGATATTCTAAAAGGGAGCGTCGGTAAAATTAAAACTGCTCTAGCAACCCGTTACTCTTCAAATAGTCGAGCAGTTGCTTCCGAGAAGCTCAGAAGTTTTAAGCCTGATGTTGTACACGTACATAATTTTTTCCCACAAATCAGCCCTTCTATTTACGATGCCTGTCTGGATGAAGGAGTGCCGGTGGTCCAGACATTGCACAATTATCGGTTGATATGTCCTGGGGCTATGCTGATGCGGGATGGTATGGTCTGCGAGCAGTGCATTACAGGTTCGCCTTATCACGCTGTCTTATATGGTTGTTATCGCGATTCCAAATTAGGCAGTTTGGTAGTTGCACATATGGTCGCTGAACTTCGCCGAAAGGACACTTGGCGGCATAAGGTCAACCGCTTTATAGCCTTGACCGATTTCGCCAAGAGCAAGTTTGTTCAGGCTGGATTCCCGGCGGACAAAATTTCGGTTAAATCTAATTTTCTGGAAGATCCTCTAAAGGGCGCGCCTTGCGCTGATCGGGAAGGAGCCGGGTTTGGGTTGTTTGTCGGTCGTATTAGCGCTGAAAAGGGAATCAAAACCATGCTACACGCCTGGTCAAACTTAGGGGGTATAGCCTTGCTGAAAGTTGCAGGCTCTGGACCACTTGAAGGTTTACTACAAAATACAGCTAATATCGCTGCATTAGGGATACAAAATGCCGTAGAGGTTAGTGATTTGATGCGGAAGGCAAGCTTTCTGATTTTGCCTTCCGTATGGTACGAAGGATTCCCGCTTGTACTAGTGGAAGCGTTCGCTCATGGCTTGCCGGTGTTGGCATCAAGATTAGGCAGTATGGCCGATATTATTCAAGATGGGGAAACCGGTTTGTTATTTAATCCCGGCGATGCAAATGATTTGGCCATTAAAGCCAGATGGTTGCTGGAAAATCCCCAGCATACGCAAAAACTCGGTGAAAATGCCAGAAGAGCGTTTCTTGAAAAATATACAGCGGAGCGAAATTATGCGGAACTTATGGCAATTTACGAATCCGCTAAATAATTAATATTATTCTGGCCGTTCACTTTAAAGTCCTTTGGCTACGGAGTCGGTGGAAAAGAAGGCGCCTTGACTTAGCGGCCCTGGAAGAAAAGTTTATTATTTAAGGGGGGCTCTATAAATAAAACAAATTCCTTCTTCCTCCGTACCCGTAGGGCATAAAGGAGGAGGTTGGGGGATGAGGGTGTTAAAATCAATTATTTACATCCCTCACCCTAGCTCTCTCCGGGTGGGAGAGGGAATTTTTAGGGGTTTCCTAAAAACATCCCGCTTCGACGCATGGTAAGCGGCTCCGATTTAAACTGTATTTTCATGTAAGCGCCTTTTACCTCTGCTGCATAAAGCGCTAAATAGTAATCCTCCAAAAGCGCTACCAAATAATGTAAAGCCGCCAGGGAGCGGTATTACACTGCTAGTACTGCGGGTCCACGTGCCTGGGTTGTTAGAGACAATAGCCTCGTAGCCTCCCAGTGACGATGTCCCGTCCAGCGAGTTTGTCGAACTTATAGCATCGTATAATGAAAGTCCATATTGATTGCCATGCGCGCGCGAGCTATTTGCCGCCCAATTTCCACTGATATTGCCGCTACTATCGGTATCGAATGATATGTTTGAGGACGTGTAAATCCAAAAATTTGGCTCCAGATTAGGGTTGTTGGAAAGGTTTTGGTAACCATTGCTAAAGTAAAAGTCGTTTATTGTTTTCGAATTATAGCTGTCGAGAACTATATGGCTGTTTTCGAATATTATACTGCTGTCGACCGTAAACCATATTGATACACGAAATACTGGAAAGCCTGAAGAAATATTAGTAAACGGATTTCCGACGTAACTATATCTTATCAACTCAGCATCGGCAGGAGAACTTAGACTGGTACTTAAAACTATTGCAACAGCTGGTGTAAGATTGCGATTAAGTTTAAACATTCTGCGGCTAGTATCGCTATTAATTAAATGGCCTGATTTTCTCAGTGGGGATAAATTAGGCCTATATCTGCGGGTATGTTTTGAAACCCGATTTTTTCGGCGGGAGATTGGGGGCAGAATGAAACCTGATTGCCGGCTATCGTGACACATGGGTCAGCATAATTACTTCCGTGTTCCACCCCGGCGTCAAGCCATTCTTGCCAGGAGGCGTTGCTACGTTTTGCTAAGCCGTCCAGCACATTAAAGTCGAGCTTAAATTGGCCATTGGTACTCCATACTAAACTATTAGCCAAGATGTTACTTTGTTTGGGCATGAAGTAGCGTAAGGATGAGCCTCCTGGATTGCTGGTAACAATAATATTGCGTTGCAAACTGTTGCCTTCGGGCCAGGTTTCATTGAACATAGGTCTCGCTTAGTTTCGGGTATTTAGTCCGCCAAATTGCACTTTGGTACGGCACTTGTAATAGTCCTTTTTTATTTTCCGACCAAGAATAGCCTGGCCAGCGATTGTCAATCCACAATGCATTACTGTCGGTGAGAATAACATTGTTTTCTATAATATTGTCTCGCCCGCCACCCAGTTGGATCGCCATAGAACCAGCCTTGTTGAAGATGTTACCGATTATGCTGAAGCCACTCACTGCATCGTCAAGATATACTCCACGAGCACCGTCAGGTTTGGCATACACAACTTTGTTATTAGCAATATCGACACTTTTTAGGCCATAGCCTAGCAAATCGTGAATACTGTTATAACGGATAACATTTCCATGAAAGGTCCAGTTTCGGCCGGAATAAATTGCTCCGCAATCGGATGCTTGTTCGCAGACATGCTGTACTTCATTTTTCTCAATTAAATGGTCATTCCCATTTATTAATATGCCTGCTCCAGGGCTATGCTCAATAAGATTATGCGTAATGTGTGTGCCCACCCCAGATACTTCGATCCCGGGTGTATAGGTCATGAGTATTACACCGAAATTATAAATGTGGTTGTTGTGGACAATATTGTTGGCCGGCACCAATGTAGCTCTATCTCCACCGCTAATTAAGACTCCCGCTTCGCCGGTATCGTTTATTTGGCTGTTTGAAATATTGATATGGTCGCAATTTTTTACTTCTATTGCTGTTCCGCCTATATGACTAATTTCAATTCCATCAAATAAGATATGGCTGGCCTTGTCTATATTAATTGCCGTCTCAGTGCTGTGTCTAAATACTAAGTTATTGAAACTTATATAGTTTGCTCCATTTATGGATAAGATGTTTTTCAGTTGCGAGACAATGGCTTTATTTGGTTTTGAGCTGTCGTGTGGAATAAATAATATTTTATTATTTGTTTGGTCGTAAAACCATTCGCCTGGCGCGTCTAGCTCTGATTGAATATTTTGCAGGTAGAATCTTCGTCCGCTAGTTAGCGGATATTTTGTATTGCTGGAAAGGCTAATATTATTTTGGCCTTGATCTAACATAGCTATTCCTATATATTCATCGAACCAGTCATTTCCCGCCATTATGTGTATTTGTGCATGATTTGTCTCGTTACCCAATGTCGGTAAGTTTTCCATGCTGCTGAACTTAGTGTTTTCATTAATAGGTAGTTTAATATGAGCCCAATCCGTATTTGGCCAGCGAGCGAGATGCATGGATTGTTGGTCCACAAATAGCTGAAATCCTGGAATATTGCCTTTTTTTCGGTATGTATTGGAATATTTAATGCCATCCAGTTTTAGTGTCGAAGTAGGGCAGTCCCAAATTTTATTATTTCCTTGTTTGCAGTTTTGTAGAGTAGTACCCCCACTAATTAACACTGGACCGTTTTCAGCTTGCCAACGGATTTTACGGTCAGTAAAGCCCGAATCTCTAAGGTCAAACTCTAACGGTTTTTGTAACGTGTAGTCGCCGGTTTGAATATGAACAGTAACCGGTTCTCTGAATAACCCATCTTTTTTTAAGTCCCGGATAGCTTGTTGCGCGCGGCTAAAGGTCAGAAAAGGACCTGATGCTTCCGAATGAGAAAGTTCGGGGGATAAGCCATTTGCCTGATCGCTACCCGCAGGATCAATGTAAAAATCCTGGCTCATCGCTGTTGTAGAGAAGCAAAGCAAGGCAATTTTTGAAAAATTATTGCATAACATATTAATTTTAAATAATAATTAATAAATTTTAATGGATAATATTAAATTATTTCGTTGTTGATTATTTCGAAATAATAAATATATTTATTTGTGGAGAGGTAATTATAGTCCAGCCGAAATAGGTTGGTATCAATCGGCTGGATTATAGGGCGTGTACTTTACTATTTGATAAGTCCAATATCAGTTGGCAAGGTTTGGAAGCTTATTTTAGAGATTGGGGAGTTTGAACAAGTTAAGCTGATTTTGCCCCCAGATATTCTTAGGCACGGATCTGCAAAAAAACTGTTTTGTTCTACTTTTTTGTCAACCCATTCGCTCCATAGGTTTTTGGGCGGCTCATTTGATACTAAATCCAGAAACTTGTAATCAACTCTAATATTGGTAGTTGCATTCCAAACTATATTATTTCCTATAATGCTGGTTTCCCTAGGCAATATATAGCGAAATGCATTGCCACGTGGTTCGGTAGAAATTATTATATTTCGCTGAATTTTAGTACCTTCGGGCCAAGTGTCATTCGTCATGGGTGTGCCCAGCTCAGGGTATTTTTTCAGCCAAAGACTGCTGGTTATGGGCATGCTCTTTAATGTGCTTCTCAAGTAATCCCAATTGAAGCCGGGAAATCGCTGGTCCAACCATATTGCCCGGTCATTGGTTTTGATAATATTGTTTTCTATGCGATTGTCACGTCCGCCACCGATCTGAATTGAAAAAGTGCCTATATTGTCCAATATATTGCCGAATACGAGAAAACCACTAACGGCATCGTCGAGATAAATGCCGCGAGCGCCTATGGGTTTATATAATATAGTCCCTTTGGTGCTATATAAGGTAGTGTCAAGCTCATAGCCATAAAAATCATGAATATAATTATAACGAATAATATTGCCGCGATAAGTCCAGTCTCTTCCTGAATAGATTGCGCCACAATCACCGGATTGTTGACAAATCTGCGATATTTCGTTTTTCTCAATTACATGATCATTTCCATAAAGTGTGATGGCTTTGCCGTTGCCATTTTCAATAAGATTGTGAGTGACTATTGATGCAACACCTTCAGTCTCTATTGCAGGGGAGTAATTGAATAAAATGTTGTCATAGTGGTGGATATGGTTGTTTTCGACGATATTTCCAGACGCCGTCAGTGTTGGTCTATCCCCTCCAGAAAATAAAATACCACCTTGGCCGGTGTCGTGGATGTGACTATTTGAAGTGGTTATATTAGTGCTATTTAGAACACGTACCGCTTTACCACCAATATTGTTTAATTCCAAATTGTCTAGTACTAAGGAATCGCCCCCGTCGATTTTGATTGCATCTCCCGCACTATATCTAAGAACTAGGTTATTAATGTCAATGTGGCTAGCATCTTTGATAGTAATTAGATTCTTAGCCGAAGAAATTAAAATATTGGTTGGAATTATGCCTTTAGGGGGTATCAATAATAATCTGTTATTGGTCTTGTCGTAATACCATTCTTCTGGGGCATCAAGTGCCGATTCGATATTTTGTAAATAAAAACGTCTGCCGCCATCAAGCGGATAGAAAGTTTTATCCGACACAGTGATTCGATTGTTAGCTAGATCGATTGCGGATGCGCCTAGATATTGGTCAAAAATATCATTGCCTGGAAAAATATGAACTTGGGCGTCGCTTACATCACCTGAAAATGATGGCATTTTTTCAAATACACTAAATTGAGTGTATTTATCGAGGGGGGTTTTTATATGAGCCCAGTCAGAATTTGGCCATCGGGCCATATGCATGCGGCGTTCATCGACAAAAACATCTAGCGCTGGTGTGTTGCCTAAAATACGACCATTTGTCTCGCCTTCGATATTAGCTACGGTATCGGCGCTTAGAACGCAACTTAAAATTTGGTTAGAATTGATACTTCCGTATTTTTGGCAATTTTTAATTGTAAGGCCGCCAGAAATAGTGCTAATACCATTTTCCCCTTGCCAGATAATTTCCTGGCCAGGTAAGCCTGAGTCTCTTTCGTCGAATTCCAGCGCAGACTGAAGTTGGTAAGTTCCCTTGCCGACATGGACCGTAATCGCTTCATTAAATTTCCCAGTTGCTTTTAATTGCCGAATTGCGTTTCTTGCACGGGTTAGGGTTTTGAAAGGGCCGGTTTTGGTCCAGAAATTGACGCTGGGGGACAGGCCATTCAGGCTGTCGCTGCCCGAGGGTGATACGTAGAAATCCTTTGCCGCCGCTGCCGAGCAGAACGCCGCTAAGGTTAGGGTAATGACAAGTTTAATAAACATAGTTTTCTCCTTTTATTAACTCATGCTCCAATAGCCTGACAGACCACGGAATACAGTCAGCTAATTCAGTTAATATTTGAGGGGTAGTGTTCCGGTCCTTGGTTACGAAGATACTTGGAAATTGTTTCAGAATTGGGTCAACTGCGGGCTAGTCCATTCAGTCTGCATCGCCAACACGGAATCAATACTAGCAGCTCTTTTCAATAACGAAATACGTAACCTCACGAATACCGCTTTTTCAACCGCAGTCAGGGTGTAATAAATTTTGACGAGCCAAATTGGTGCGCTGGGCTAGCATCTGAACTAAAGCGCACCGTTCTGACATGCTGTTGAAATGTGTTGGTAACAGCCTATCTCGATTGCATGTGTCGATAATGGCTTTTTATGTGCCCATCCAAGCTTATATCGGCAGCCTCTAAAAATCCCTTTTCCTACTTAACCGCAGGGCATAAAGGAGAGGGTGAGGGATGAACATATTTCATATTTAATTCCCTCATCCCAACCTTCTCCCGATGGAAGAAGGAGCTTTTTTAATTTTTAAAGGTTCCCTATAACTATGTGCCACCAATGAGTACATTCGTCAGGTTTGGCGAGAGTGACGTTGTTGATGCGTGCATCAAGCTAACTGTTCTAGCCTTGCCTGGTGTGTCGAATTATAAGCGGATGATATTGGGGGTTAGGTAAAGGCTAAAACATAATGGCTTGATAACCAAGCCATTTTTTAATTTTAATTAAATCTTAATGGTGTGCCGAAGCCTGCTTTCTGGTCTGATCTGGACGACTTGGGAGTATTCACAGGGGCTAGGAGGCACGCTACAGGCCTTGATTGGCAACGCCGGAGGCTTTATCGGCACTGATGAAGCGTCTGGGGTTACCGCCAGGAGCGTGGTTGGCGCCGCTGAGCCTTCTGTGGGTACCTCCAGGTGTTTTGTGGGTGCCGATGAACTTTTTATGGTTGCCGCCAATTAGTTTGTCGGCAACCATGAGCTAGTCGTGGGTGGGGACGCGACATTTAGCCGCACCACCAAAGGCTTGTAGAGCTTCTTATAATGTATATAGAATTAATTAAGCCGTTAGAGTTTCGCCGTCGATTTTGGTTAGCTCTACGGTGAAGTCTGCCGCGCCGATGTCTGTGCGGTATTGCGTATTTTAAGCGTCTAAAAATCCCTTCTCCTCCTGCTCCCACTGGGCATAACGGAGCGGGCTAGAGTGAGAAGGCAATAAACTAGTGTTTTATATACCCTCATCCTAACCTTCTCCTTTATGAGCTGCGGGTACTGGGGAGAAGGGACTATTTCGTTTTTTACGACATACCCCAGAGTGAGAAGGCGGTTTCTTAATTTTTTGAGGTTTCCTCTGATAACAATATGGAGAATTCAAAATGGCTAAATCCGATTATTTTCCGCACCCTGATAGCGATTTATTGATTTGGCATGATCGTTTTAAGGTCAATCTCGCCGCGCGTCAGGCGGAATTTGGTTTATCCGCCGAGGATATTGCTAGTGTCGATAGCGATAATCAGGAGTTACATACCAAGATCAGCGAAGTAAATGCCGCTTCTGCGGCAGCAAGGCATGCCACGGCGGCTAAAACTGCCAGTCGCAATAATATCGAAAGCCGAGTGAGAGCCCTAGTCAGACGCATCAAGGCGCATCCGGCTTATTCCGATGCTTTGGGTAATTTGCTCGGCATTATAGGCTCGGAAGATACCACCAAGCTTAACGACGCTAAACCGGTTTTGACCGGTGTAGATCAAACGGGCGGCGTGGTGGTTCTCAATTTTGTTAAATCCAAGAGCGACGGTATCAATATCTATTGTCAGCGCGAGGGGGAGGCGGAGTTTGTGTTTTTAGCCAGGGATACGATACCGCCTTATATCGATAACCGGCCTTTACTGGTTGCCGGCAAGCCGGAACTGCGCCGCTATACAGCGGTTTATATCTTGAAGGACGCCGAGGTTGGTCAATATAGTGATGAGCTGGTGGTTAATTGTGCACCTTGACCGCGCTGGTTTTCTGAACGCTTTAGCTATGGCAGCGCTCCTTAAACTTATAGGAGACTGCTAAAAATTTAAAAATCTCTTATCAGCAGGGCACAAAGGAGAAAGTTGGGATGAGGGGGTTAAAATCATTATTTACCCCCTCACCCTAGCCCTCTCCCATAGGGAGAGGGGATTTTTAGAGGTTCCCTATAGCTATCGGAAGTTCTCGCGTATCTACTGGGCTAAACCATAGGGTTGGTCAATATCGTTAAGTTAAGCCCCCCTATCCTACTGTAGAGGATAGGGGTGAGGAGAATACTTATCCCAGCGTTCTCCTTTATACCCCGGGTGCTGAGGGAGAAGGAGTTGGTTATCCTTAACTTAACGGTATTGCACGCAGGCGGGAATGCGAGCACGCTTGATTGGTATCCCTTTATTTAGTCGAATTGGTCTGCTCTGAATTGACTCCGGAGGCAAATATAGCGATGCTAGGGGTGACAAAATTAAAAACATCACTTTTCAATTAACCGCCCGATGGAGCACGGAATGCAGTCAATCAAGTCAGTAGATATTTTCGGAATTCGCTTCCCTATCCTGGATTACGAGCTTACGTTACAACTATTTCAAGAGTGGATCGCCAGCGGCCAAGCTCATCAGGTCTGTATCGCCAATGTGCATACCACCGTGGCCTGTCTTACCGATCATGAGTTACGTGATATTTCCAATAGAGCCTTGTCCACCATGGATGGTCTGCCTTTGGTTTGGTACGCCAAACTGGTGCATCAAGCAGAGATTAAGACGCGGGTTTGCGGGCCGGACTTGATGTTGAAATGTCTGGATCAAGGGCAGCAGTTGGGCTGGCGGCATTTTTTTCTGGGCGGCAAGGATGAGGTGTTGGCAGATTTGGTTACCAATATTCAAAAGCGCTATCCGCAAGCCGAGCTTGTGGGCTGGCATTCTCCGCCGTTTCGGCCCTTGTCCGCAGAAGAAGATCAACAACTGGTCGATTTGATCAATGCTGCCAAGCCGGATTTTCTCTGGGTAGGCTTAGGCGCGCCCAAGCAGGAAAAATGGATTGCGGCGCATCTGGATAGAGTGCATGCGCCGGTGCAATTGGGGGTGGGCGCGGCTTTTGATTTTCACTCCGGACACATCAAGCGGGCGCCGCTGTGGATGCAAAAAAGTGGGTTGGAATGGTGCTATCGGATGGCTAAGGATAGGCGGCTGGTTAAACGTTATTTTTCCACCAACCCGGTGTTTCTACTACGTTTTGCCTGGGATTTTTTGCAGATTAGAGTGTTGAAGCGTTCGGCGGTTACTTCTTAAAGGTCATCAACCAATGCGCTAAATAACCTCCCAAAAATCCCCCTTACTAAGGGAGAGAGCTAGAGTTAATACCGTTAAGTTAAGCCCCCTCTCCTGCTGGAGAGGGTTGGGGTGAGGAGAATAAATAAGGCAAAGAACTTTATTGATCCCCTCATTCCAGCCTTCTCCTTTATGCCCAGTGGGTACTGAGGGAGAAGGGGCTGCCCGTCTTTAAGTTAGGTGCAGTCGTCCAGAAGGATAGGGGACTTAACTATTTGTTTTATCACCGATTAGAAATCGATTTCACATCCCTAGTTGTCACGCCTTTATATAACTGGCGCGGGCGGCCGATTTTCAATTCGGGATCGGAGATCATTTCGTCCCATTGCGCGATCCAACCCACCGAGCGGGCCAAGGCGAAGATGGCGGTAAACATCTCGGTGGGGATGCCCAAGGCCCGCAACACGATGCCGGAATAAAAATCCACGTTGGGGTAGAGTTTTTTCTCTACAAAGTAAGGGTCTTCCAGGGCAATCCGTTCCAGTTCCATCGCCAGTTTGAACAGCCGGTCGTCGTTCAGATTCAATTCGTCCAGCACTTCGTGGCAGGTTTGCCGCATCAGTTTGGCGCGCGGGTCGTAGTTTTTGTAAACCCGGTGACCAAAACCCATCAAGCGGAATGGGTCGTTTTTGTCCTTGGCTCTGGCGACATATTCGCCAATTTTCGACACATCGCCGATTTCTTCCAGCATATTCAACACCGCCTCGTTAGCGCCGCCGTGTGCCGCACCCCACAGGCAAGCTATACCGGCCGCGACGCAAGCGTAAGGATTGGCGCCGCTGGAGCCGGCCAGTCGCACGGTGGAGGTAGATGCGTTTTGTTCGTGGTCGGCGTGCAGGATCAGGATTCTATCCAACGCTCTGACCAACACCGGATTGGCCAGATAATCTTCGCCGGGGTCGCCGTGCATCATGCGCATAAAGTTTTCCGCATAGCCCAGTTTGCGTTTGGGATAGATAAACGGCATGCCGATGCTGTATTTGTAGCACATCGCTACCATGGTCGGCATTTTTGCGATCAGGCGGATGGCGGAGATGTACCGGTCTTCCTTGCAGTTGATGTCCATCACTTCGTGATAGAACGCCGACAGTGCGCCGACTACACCCACCAATACCGCCATCGGGTGTGCGTCACGGCGGAAGCCGCTGTAGAATTTGATCAGCTGTTCGTGCACCATCACATGCTGGCTAATGGTAGTGACGAAGCCTTTCATTTCCGAGCCGTTGGGCAGGTCGCCGTTCAGCAGCAGATAACAGACTTCCAAAAAATCGCATTTTTCCGCCAGTTGTTCGATGGGATAGCCCCGATACAACAGTACGCCGGCGTCGCCGTCGATGAAGGTGATTTTTGACGTACAGCTGGCGGTGGAGGTAAAGCCGGGGTCGTAAGTAAAATGGCCGGTCTGTGCGTATAAAGACCGAATATCGATGACGGACGGACCCATGGTGCCGGGTGTGACCGGTAATTCGATTACGCGGTCTTGGTCTTCCTGTTTTAACGTCACTTTTTTATCAGTCATGTCAAATTCTCCGGAGAGCTAGCTGTTGAGAAGGGGATGGTTTGTATTCTATTGCAAATAGCGAATAAACACAGCTTTAGATCGGGATTGTTTACAATTTAACGAAAAACGAGGGCCTGATTGATGGATTTCGCGTTGCGCTACCCGGCCTAAGGGACTGGGATGGCAAATTTCGAGGATGGGTAGCGCAATGCGAAACCCGTTGCCTGCGCTGTCACAGTTGAGGGCGCAGGCGTCTTTGCAGACGTCAATGGTCTTGGCTATTCAAGACGTCCCGGAATCGCTAAAATTCTGGGGCAACTCGGTGTTTGCCTCTTCTGATGCTAGGCCCCCCCCCTCAAGGGCGGTTTACAAAACCGTCCGCTCCAACAGCCAATAGGCCCCCATCAAGGCTACCATGGCCGAACAACCTTTCAAGAATTTCTCGGCAAATGCAGGCTTGTTGTTTAGCCACCAGATGATAGGCAACACCACCGATGCCACCGCGATTTGGCCGGTTTCTATGCCTAGGTTAAACGACAGCAAGGGCAATAAGATGCCGGTGTCGCCGCTGGAAATATTCATTTCCCGCAGCACACTGGCAAAGCCAAAGCCATGGATCAAGCCAAAGCCGAAGGTCAGCCATTGCCGGCCCTTGGGGTGGTCGCCGCGCATGATGTTTTCCACTGCCACGTAAATAATGGTCAACGCAATCACCGGTTCGACGAAGCTGCTGGGTAGCTCAATGATGTTCAGCCCTGCACACGCCAAGGTGATGGAATGGGCGATGGTAAAGAAGGTGACGATCTTGATCGCCGGCCAGAAACTATGCGTGACTGCCAGCAAGGCAAACAGGAATAACAGGTGGTCGTAACCGGTGAGGATGTGCTCGATGCCCAGCTTCAAAAAATCGGCAAACGCGGAAAATCGGGAATCGTTTTGCGCCACGGATTGATCGGCAGGAGACAATGCCCATTGCAACTGGTCGTCGGCCCTGCTTAGCATTTTCTCGCTTAGCGTTTTACCGGCGGCGTCGCGCACCGTGACATACTGCTGATGCCCGTCAGGTAGCCAGGCCAATAACTTGGATTGCACCTGTAACTGTTGGTGCGGCACAGATTGAAAAATAAATTCGACATGGGCGTTGTTCTGTTCGTCGTAAACGACAGCCCCCGGCGCCACGGCTTGCACATCAACGCTATCAATATTAACCCGCAACTGCGCAGCCAGCATTTTGGCGATGTCCGGCTTGGCCGCTTCGCGCTCCGCGGCGCTGACTTCCGCATCCAGGTCGCTGTCCATCGGCGCAAAGGCTTCGATGTCTTGCAGGGCAAAGGTCAATTTAGCGATAACTTGGTCGGATTTGACAGTCACATCGATTGAGCTAAGGCCAGGGGCGTGCGCCGCTGCCCAGCCCGATGGCAGCAGCAAACAAACCAGCAGCAGGCATTGCCAGCAGGCAAACAGCCTAAGCATTTTCCATCCGCTCGTCATTAGGGCTGTTCCCCATTACCATTGATTTGCGCGGCTTTTCTACGTTTGTGCAGGTAAACCAAAAATCCCAGCACCAGCAGCACCAAGGCCACCACGCCACCTATTGCCACTAGTGGTAAATCGGCGCCCTGGGGATCGACACCCACTTCCAGCGCAATGCGGAATTTATCATCGTCTTCCATCGCTTCGCCGATCAACAGATACAGCACATAATCGCCGGTTTTATCCACATCGGCTTGCGCTTCTACCGCGCCTTTCGGATAAAGTTTGGACGGGATTTCGGCGACTGTGCGGATTTCGCGCACATCATCCGGCGCTTTCTGGCCGGTTTTTTCCACTTCCACCAATTTAATGCCAATCGGCGTGGCGCGAATATCGCGGTCGATCAAATCGGCGGTGAAAAACATCTTGCCGGCTCTGGGGATTTTCTGACAAAACGGCACAAAAGCAGCTTTAGGATCAGGATTTTTATCGTTTTTATCCGGCTGCAGATAAGCGCTGAAGTGCACCGCGTAAAAATCGTTGGCGATGATGCAATCCAAATCCGGACGATTGCCCAGTGCATTAGATTGTTTGGTACCGAAGCCAAGTTTGTCGCAACCGCTGAGTAAAACCACGCAGGCCACGAGCCCGGCGATAAAAAAGACGGGAAGTCGCTGAATATTCATAGAAATAAACCGATGGAAGAATGCAGACTAGGGTTTGACGGTAAATTCGAATTTACCGGTGACTATGTGAGTGTCCTCGGAAACCACGCGGTAGCGAATAGTGTAGGTGCCCGGCGCCAGTGTTGGCACAGTGGCGTAGATATTGGCACCATTGGTCAGACTTTGCGCGACGTCGTGGTTATCCACCCGCTTGCCGGTGCTGTCGATGACGGCCAGGGCTTTGTATTCGCTGCGGACTGCGTCGTTAAACCACAGGTCGATTTGCTTGGGCGATTCGGTGACGGTCTCGTCCTTGGCGGGTTGCGATTTCACTAGAATCGCGTGCGCAAATACTGAGACCGGGCTGAATAACGCGAGCGCCAACAAGCCGGGTTTTATTATTTTTGTTATGTCTAACTTGGGCATGACCACCTCTTAAAGTATAAAAATCATTGTAAAACCGCCGCCGACCATTGCTTGCCGGTGGGCGTTTGCTCTAACCACATTGCCAACAAGCCCGTCGGCGTGGCGACGATGCGCGGGAAGGTCGCCGAAGCGCCGGCGGATGATAGCAACTTACTTGCCGACCAATGTTCGCCATTATCGACGGATTCCGAGACAAACACTTTAGAGCCTTCCGGCCCCAGTGCATCCCACACCGCGACTAAGCGCCCGGCGCCGAACGCGATGTCCGCATGAAACGCGCCGGCCTCGCCTAAGCGTTGCGGTGGCGCCCAGCTTTTGCCGCCATCGGCGGACTGCATATGATACAGCCCCACCTGATTTTCCGCGCCGGTCCACACCAGGCTATGCAAGGAACCATCGCCGGCCACAGCCAGGCCGCCACCGTTATGCGGACAACCGTCGAAAATCCAGTTGAACTCACCCACGGTGCTCAGCCGTTGCCAGCTGGCGCCGCCATCGGCGCTTTGCGCCAGCGCCATGTCGCGCGGCTTCATATCCCGATACAACGTATTCAATTTACCGTCTGCACCCAGAATCATGCGGTTCCAACAGCACGAGCAACTGGAATCGTCGATAGTCTGTGCCAATTCCCAACTCTTACCGACATCGCTACTGCGCGCATACCGCACCCCCTGATAACCGTTTTCGTCCCTATCATCCAACCAGACAGCATGAAAACGACCTTCCTGATCTGCCAGCAATTCATGATGGGACTGATCCGCATCGCTGCCGGTCGGCTTGACACCTTGCTGCCAAGTTTTGCCGGCGTCATTGGAATAAATCGCAAATAACGGCCCCATGCCCGGCAATTCGCCGGTAGTTTGCCAGACGATTAGCAATTTGTCGCCGGCGGCAGCAATTTGTATATCGTTACCGACTTTCGCCTCTACGGGCTGGTTAAATTGCGGACTCAAAGCGCTGGGCTGCGACCAATGCAATCCGCCGTCTTCGGAATGCAGATAGCCTATATAAGGTTGCTTACTGCCGGTTGGTGTCGCGACGAAGGCGGCATGCACGGTCTGCCTGTCGACATACACATCGAAACTGACCAAATTTTGTAAACCTAGCGTTTTGGCGTCGATAGGACTGAGAACACTTTGATCTAAAGCCAGCTTCGCCGTAACAAGTTTTTGCTCGCCACAACCAAACGACGCCAAGCTGGTGAGCACGGCAACGCTCAAGTATATAGCCTTCAAGTTCGGCATGGGTATGACGCCTCTCTGACAAAAAAGGCGATGATTAGATCATATTGGCGCGCAAATCAGAACCGGGAAACACCCGCAACTTCGAGCAATGCAGGAGTCCAATGGATAGCAGCCGCGTCGATCAAATTTCGGTCCGCCGTTTGAAGGCCAAATCGCCCTATCCCGGCATTGCCGCCAGCCCACTTGGTTTAATGGCTAGCCATTGAAAAACTTAAAAATTGTATGATTGACCGTACCTATTAAAGCAAGTGACAATCCCATCGCCTTGTCGGGGGAAGGTAGCGGGCTGAGATATTTGGCAGACGTTTTTTTGACACAAAATCTTTTAATTTTGCATTGGTATTTAGGGAGATTTACATGAAAAGCATTATGTTGTTACTAGCGTTACTATCGGCAAGTTTAACCAGTATTGGCGTGGCAGCTCACGAACTTAGTTATGCCGTCGTTTTATCCGGGCCAAACGAAGCGCCGCCCAATAGCTCTTTAGGTTTTGGCAGCGGTACAGTCACTTTCGATCTGGACTTGGTCACCATGCGGGTTAATTTTTCTTTCAGTGGGTTGCAGGGCAATACCACAGCCGCTCACATTCATTGCTGCACTTCCGTTGCGGGCGCGGCGACTGCCGGGGTCGCTAGTCAAACGCCAAGCTTTGTTGGATTTCCTTTGGGCGTAACATCCGGCAGTATGGACCAAACATTCGATCTTAGCCTTGCCAGCAGCTATAACGCGACATTCATCACCAATAACGGCGGTACCGTCAGCAGTGCCCTGAATGCGCTACTAGTTGGCGCGGAGGCGGGCAAAGCCTATCTCAACATTCATACTTCGTTATTTCCCGGCGGCGAGATTCGCGGATTTTTGCAACCGGCCGCAGTACCGTTGCCGGCTGCAATTTGGTTATTTGGCAGCGTAGTCGGTGTGTTCTCGTTAAGCCGCTGTCGTAGACAAGTTTAAAAGCAACCGATTAGGCATTAGTTGAAATGTCGGGTTACGCGCTATCGAGCTAACCCGACTTACGAGACCGCAAGATAATCTGCTGGCTCTTCAAAACTGCATTCGTCTTGCTGCAAGCATATTCTTGGGCGTCAGTTGATTCGAATAAATTTGCCTCTATTTCACAGGCGCAGAACCGGCCAAATCCATGTGTAACCGTGCTTGCAAACCACCCAGCTCCGACTTGGCAAAATCAATATCCGCCGCATGTAACGCCACAATCCGCTGCACGATGGACAAACCCAAGCCGCTGCCTTCAACGCTATTGGCGGTTTCCACGCAACGGTAAAAGCGCTGCGTGATGCGCTGATAATCGTCGTCGGCAACACCGGGGCCGCTGTCGTCCACAGTCAGCTGCAAGCGCTTGTTTTCGCGGCGACAAGCTACTTTGATATGCCCTTCAATCGGAGAATATTTAATGGCGTTATCGATCAAGTTGCGTAACAACACTTGAAATAACTGAGGATTGGCGACGATCACTAGAGCCGGCTCTCCTTGCAATTCAATATCGATACGCTTATCGCGGGCGGCGTGATCCAGATCGGAAATCACCTCTATCAAGGCCTGGTTAACATCAACGGACTGCTTGGCAATCCCGGCCTGCTGATGCTGCACTCGCGACAAAGTCAGCAATTGTTGCACCGTATGCGTCATCCGCGATACCGCTTGCTGGGCTTTTTGCAAAGCCTGATCGCGCATCTGTGTATCGGTGGTTTTTTGCGCCACTTGAATTTGCGTCAACAGACCAGCCAAGGGCGTGCGCAGTTCGTGGGAAGCGTCGGAGGTAAAATTGCGCTCGTTGGCAAAAGCCTGTTCCAGCATCGCAAACAAGCTGTTGATTTGCGTGACCACCGGTAATACTTCGTCCGGCAGATTATCCACCGACAGCGGTTGCAGAAAGCCGGCTGCCCGGCTGGCCAATTGCTCCTTGACCTGGTTGACCGGCGACAAGGTGCGGCTGACAATCCACCAAATCATCATGCCCAATATTGGCAAGGCTATCAGGAAACCAATCACTTGCTGGCCGGCGATGCCTTCCACCAATTCCCGGCGGATGTCGTCACGCTGACCGACATGAATTACATAGTTGCCGTTTTCGGTACTCAGACTAAATACATGCCAAAGCTGACCATCCAGCATGGTTTCGCTGTAGCCATTTCGCGTCAAGGACAAAGCGAATTCAGGCGCGCTTTCCGAGCGCAACACCAGTCCCTCTTTGACTGAGCGTAACTGAAAGGCAATTTTGCGTTCGTATTTGTGGCCGAGGATGGGCGTGTCGAACAGCTCTGGAGCTTTATCGCGTTCCCAAAGCTTGGTCAGTGCTCGTTGCCGGACCATATTCTCGACAAAGGCGTGTACCACCCGTGCCGATTGAGCTAATTCAGCGTTGAATAGTTCGGTGACTTCGTCGCGGGTTTGTTTGTAACTGAAATAGGCGGTAACGCCCCAAACCAACAACAGCGAGGTTAGGAGCGACAGCAGCAGCTGCTTTTTCAGGGAGCGTGGCGCCAGACGAAAATGTTTGGCCATCAGTTCTCGTCGATGATGTAACCAACCCCGCGGATGGTGCGAATCAGGTTGCTATCCAGTTTTTTACGCAGGTGATGAATATGTACTTCCACCGCATTGCTCTCCACTTCTGAGCCCCAGGCGTAGAGCGACTCTTCCAGACGAGCCCGGGAAATAACCTGGCCGATATGTCCCATTAAATAACTCAGCACTTCAAATTCTTTTTGCGCCAGATCAACCGGTTTGCCATTGAAATACACTTGGTGTGCGGCGGGATCGATGGTAACGCCTTTATGTTCGATCACTGGCAGGCTATGACCATCGTGGCGGCGGGCCAACGCGCGCAAACGGGCGCAAATTTCCGCTAGGTCGAAAGGTTTGGTGACAAAGTCGTCGGCGCCATTGTCCAGACCGGCCACTCTTTCGGCGACACCTTCACGCGCGGTTAAGACCAAAACCGGGGTGCTGTCCTTGCGGCGGCGCAGATTCTTCAACACGCTCATCCCGTCCATGCGCGGTAAGTTCAGGTCCAACACCACCAGATCATAGTGGTTCAGTTTCAGCGCTTCGTCGGCCTGGGCGCCGTCGATTAACCAATCCACCGCATAACCTTCCATCGTCAAGCCGGCTTTTAAACCATCACCAAGGATGGCGTCATCTTCTACCAATAATAAGCGCATGATGTTTGTGTACCTATGGGCTGAGTGATTAACTTAGCCTGGATTGTAGCAATGATTTCTCAGTGTTCTGTGAGCGAGTAAGCAACTTAAAAGTTCGCTGGAATTGCGAGTAAACCCAGCGAACGGCAAAAGCCTCATGACGCCGAAAGGCTGCGTTCCAGATTGGCTCGCAGTGCCTCCAGAAAATCCTCGGTCGTTAAATAATGCGAGTCGTTTAAATCGTCGCCGTAGATACACAAGGCCAAATCCTTGGTCATTTGCCCGGCCTCGACGGTATCGACACAGACTTTTTCCAAGGTTTCGCAGAAGTTGATCAACTCGGCGTTGCCGTCCAGTTTGCCGCGAAACGCCAAACCGCGCGTCCAGGCAAAGATCGAGGCAATCGGATTGGTGGAGGTCTTTTTACCTTGCTGGTGCATCCGGTAATGCCGGGTGACGGTGCCGTGAGCTGCTTCGGCTTCCATGGTTTTGCCATCTGGCGTGACTAAGGTGGAGGTCATCAAACCCAGTGAACCAAAACCTTGGGCCACCGTGTCGGATTGCACATCGCCATCGTAGTTTTTGCAAGCCCAGACAAAGGCACCGTTCCATTTCAGAGCCGAGGCCACCATGTCGTCGATCAGTTTATGTTCGTAGACAATGCCTTTGGCCTCGTATAAAGCTTTGTATTCCACTTGGTAGATTTCTTCGAAGATGTCTTTGAAGCGGCCATCGTATTTTTTCAGGATGGTGTTTTTGGTGGACAGATACAGCGGCCAGCCTCTATCCAGCGCTACGTTAAAGCAACTGCGGGCAAAACCGGCGATCGATTCGTCGGTGTTGTACATCGCCAAAGCCACGCCGTCGCCGTCGAAGTGATAAACCTCGAAGCTTTGCTCCGGACCGCCATCGTCGGGCGTGAAGCTGATCTTCAATTTGCCCTTGCCTTTGGTGACGAAGTCGGTGGCCCGGTACTGGTCGCCGAAGGCATGCCGGCCGATGCAGATCGGCTGGGTCCAATTCGGCACCAAGCGCGGCACGTTTTTGCAAATGATCGGTTCGCGGAACACGGTGCCGTCCAGGATGTTACGAATCGTGCCGTTCGGTGATTTGTACATTTTTTTCAATCCAAACTCTACCACCCGCGCTTCGTCCGGGGTGATGGTCGCGCATTTGATGCCAACGCCGTGCTTTTGAATGGCGTGGGCCGCATCGATGGTAACTTGGTCGTCGGTGGCGTCGCGCTGCTCGATGCCTAAGTCGTAATAATCGATTTGCAGATCCAGGTAAGGCAGAATCAATTTGTCTTTAATGAAATGCCAGATAATGCGGGTCATTTCATCGCCGTCGATCTCCACCACCGGATTTTTGACGGATATTTTCTTCATAACGGCTCCTCACCTATCGCTAAAAGAGGCCTTCAGTATAGCCTGCCTACCCCTGAAACACGGAATGTTTAACGGCTTGCTCGGCTCTGTCTGCAGCGCGTCTCGCATTAATCGAATCACGGCAAAAACTAGGCTATACTGCCCAGGCGGCGTCTACGCATGCTGCCGTAAGACATTGTTCTGTACAGGGTTTTAGCAATAGCCTTTACCCGGCAACACCGTTTTTCTTCAACATCCGATAGCAGGACAATGAGCCAATAATAATAAAAAATCATTCTTGAGGAGGTGTAAATGGCTAGTCAGCACTTCGATTACGAAGCGATAGTCATCGGTAGCGGTTTCGGCGGTTCCATCAGCTTTTGCCGGCTCGCGCAGAAGTGGGGTTCCAAAGTCTTGCTGTTGGAACGCGGGAGGCATTATCCAATGGGCTCTTTCGCCCGCTCGCCCAAACAAATTTCCGACAGTTTTTGGAGCGTGGAAGGCGTGGCGATAGACCGACCACGCCACATTCAAAACAAAAAACTGCGCGGCTTGTTTGACGTCCGCAATTACAAAAAAATGGATGCAGTGATTTCGGCGGGCCTGGGCGGCGGATCGTTGATTTACGCCAACGTCTTCCTCGAACCGCCCGAACAGGTCTTCGAGCAGGGCTGGCCAACCGGCCTGGATAAAGCCACCCTGGCCCCGTATTATCAAGTTGCCAAACAAGTATTGGGCGCCCGCCCGGTTCCATCCTGGCAAAACGAAGAGCGCCGAAAAATCGTCCGCACCGAACTGTTTCAAGAGTTTGCCGCCCACGAAAACCGCAGCAGCAAGCTGGCCGACATCTGCGTGTTCTTTGGTAACGATTACAACTATAACGCTTCGGATTCGCCGATCCCCATCGGTTTGCAGGAAAAAAACCGTTACGGCGCCACGCAAACCTCGTGTACCTATTGCGGAGAATGCGATATCGGCTGTAACACTCACTCGAAAAACACGCTGGATCTGAACTACATTCACGCCGGCCAACACCAGCATGGCGGCCAGGTATTTACCGACTGCCAAGCCGAAAATATCATCCCGCTCAATCAGCATGGCGACGACGACAGCTCCGCCAGCGGCGAATTCGGTTATCGGGTTGAATTTCAAAACTTTGCCACGGGAAAACTGGAAAGCCTGAAAACCCGCCGCGTCGTGGTGTCGGCCGGCACCTTCGGCAGCAACGAGCTATTGCTGCGCTGCCGCGATGTGCATCGCAGCCTGCCCAAACTCAGCGAGCAACTGGGACGCTGGTTCTCCGGCAACGGCGACTTTTTATCGTTCGCGATTGAAGGCAAAAAAGACGCCGACCCCAACTACGGCCCGGTAATCACCCAATACACCGATTACAACCTGTTCGACCGCTTCAACAGACAGCAAGCCTTTGTGCTGGAAGACGCTTCTTATCCGGCTTCACTGGCCTGGTATATCGAAGGCGTTTTCCCGACCAGCACTTTGCGCAAACTGATTCGCGCCGTGAAAGCGTTAATCGAGTGGCTGAAGAAATACGTGAGCAACGGCGTCTGGAACGGCACGTTGGGGTTCTCGCTACACGAAATATTAAAGGACGATTTATCTTCCAAATCCGTGGTGATGTTGTGCATGGGCCTGGATCATGGCGACGGCACGCTGACCTTGAATAGGGATGGCCGCATCGATTTGGATTGGCCGCAAGATACCAGCATGAGCTTGTATCAAGCCATACTCGCGGTTGGCGAGCGCTTCAAAAAATTTGTCAAATCCAATTGGTTTTTCCCGCTGCCGACCTGGGACTTGCCGATCCGCCACAACGTGACCGTGCATCCTCTGGGCGGCTGCATTCTGGCCGACTCGCCGGACAAAGGCGTGGTCAGCGGACATCCCGAGCAGCGCGGCCAAGCCTTCGGTTACCAAGGCTTATATGTGGTGGACGGCTCGATCTTGCCGAGCGCGGTCGGTGCCAACCCGGTGGCCACCATTTCCGCGACCGCGGAATGGATAGCCGAAGGTATCACCGGTATCAAACCCGACGCCAGCCTGGGCGTGTAAACCTAATTCACAGGAATAATGTCATGACAAATACCAACAAAACCTCGTTCGAATTTACCGAAGAAATGAAAGGCTATCTCAGCCTGGGCCAAACCGCTTTCGAAGACGGCTATAAGCAAGGCAAAGAAGATAACCATTACTTCATGTTTCATCTGACTATCCAAAGCGACGATCTGGATACCTTTTTGGAGTCCGAAGCGCACCAATCGGCGGCCATCGGCTATGTGGAAGGCGATTTGATCGGTGGCCGGCGTAACGTCGATAAAGGCGTGTTCAATCTGTTCGTCGACAGCGCCGACGCCGACCGCAAACAAATGCTCTACCGGCTGTTTTTTACCGATGCTAATGGTCAGGCCATGACCTTGAGCGGTCGCAAACAGATTCAAAACAACGTCGGCCCGGACCTGTGGGCCGACACTACCACCTTGTTCACCAATTTGTTCAAGGGCCATGTGGAAGCCGACAAGGAAGCCAAAGCCAAGGTTTATGCCACCGGCTTGTTATATATCGAAGTGATGGACTTTGCCAAACAGCTGACGACGATCAAAGCCAGCGGCGACACCTTGAAAGACCGTCTGCATGCCATCGAACGCTTCGGCGGCTTCTTTTTAGGCGCGTTGTGGGAAGTCTACAAACCATCCATGTTGCCAAAGATGGGCAGCTTCGAGCGGGAAATCCCACTGTATACCTTGGAAGGCGTCAAGGATGCGGAGGTCAGCACCCATCAGTTCACGACCGCCGACCGGCTGGGCCTGAGCTTATTGCGCTTCAAGCGCGCGGTTAGCGACGATGTGGTAGTGCTGGTGCCGGGCCTGACTGCAGCCAGCGATATGTTCATCATGCCGGAGCATTACAACCTGACCAGTTATCTGCTGGATCACGGTTTTGGCGACGTCTGGACGCTGGACGGTCGGATCAGTAACCGCTATTCCTATAATCTGCACAGACACAACTTCAATGTTGACGATCTGGCGCTATACGACATGCCGGCGGCCATCGCCACCGTGCGCGCGGCGGTCGGCCCTTCCGCCCGCATTCATGTCATCAGCCACTGCTTTGGGGCGTTGGCGTTTACCATGGGTTTGTTCGGCAAAGCGGTGACCGGCGTGCGCAGTTTGATCGCCAACGGCGTGGCGCTGACGCCTTGCGTGCCGCTGCCGGCCAAGATCAAGCTATATCTGGGCCCGCTGGCCGCCGATTATATTTTGGGCGTGGATTATCTGAACCCTTATTGGCGGCGCGAGCCGGGTTGGGGGGCGGGTAAATTGCTGGCGACGGCGATTTCGGCGTTTCATCATGAGTGCGACTCGCCGGAATGCCATATGCTCAGTTTCATGTGGGGCTGGGGTTTTCCGGTGCTGTACAAACACGAGAATCTGCACGATGTGACACATCGCCGCTGCGGCGATTTGTTCGGCGGCTGTAGCGTCAATTACTACCGGCATGTGTTGAAAATGGTCAATGCTAATAACACCGCCGTGAAATATCAGCCCAACGAACCGCGTTACCGCAGCTTGCCGGACAATTATTTCCAACATGCCGCCGAAATTGACACGCCGTGCCTATTCGTCGCCGGCCAGGACAATGCCTTGTTCCGCAACTCCAATATCGTCTGCCACCAACGCCTGGAACAAATCGTCCCCGGCCGCCATGAACTGGCGGTGATTCCGGATTACGGGCATGCGGACGTGATCATGGGCAAAAATGCCGCGCAGGACATCTTTCCGCGTTTCGTGGAATTTTTGAATAAACATCGCAATTGAGGAATGCAGTCATGACAAGTACCCAAGAAGATTTACAACTAACGCTGGATACGCTGCAACCGACCAAAACCCGACCAACCACCGGGTTGAACCGGCTGTGCATCAGTATCAGCGACCTGCATTTCACCGATAACACGGTCGGCAATCAAAGCAGTGAGGAAATTGTCTGGGCCGAATTCTTCGCCGACATCGCCAGTACTTGCAAAACTCAGCAAGTCGACGAATTGACGCTGATCCTGGACGGCGACGTCGTGGATATGATTCGAAGCGCGGTGTGGGCCAAGCACGGTGTCTATCCGTGGGAGCGCGACAAACCGGAATTTGTCTTATGCCTGCGTGAAATCATGGCCGAGATTGTGAGCTTGCACGCCACCAACGCGGACGGTTTTTTCAATCATCTACAACGGCTTCCCGACGATCTGAAAAATACCCGGCTGGAAGTGATTACCTTGCTGGGCAATCACGATAAGGAAATTTTCACCGATCCGGTCACCCTGCGGATGTATTACGACGAGTGCTTGGGGCCTAAGCTGGCTAATTTGTCAGCCGAGTATCGGCAGTGGGTCGGCAAGATGTATTTCGATGACGAACAACATTTTGCCGACCGAAACAGCGTACCGTGGCTGCCGTTTTATTGGGGAGATGCCGAACTGCGGGTGTTTATTACCCACGGCCAATGGCGGGATCGGGAAAACAGCTTGGTATTTACGCCGGGCAGCAATTTACCGGGCTGGAGTACAGGGGACGGTTGGCGAGCTAAGGTTTGGCAGCAACTCCATTACGCGCCGTTCATCGAGGCCTGTTTCGGCGATACGGTTGCGGCCGGTGCGCTGTCCACGTTTATCTACCGTTGCAAACTCAAGCTGAACGATCAGGACCCGGATCAAGCCAATGTCAGCCGTATCAAACGCATTCTGGACGAATTGGATTTGTACCGGCCCACCTCGGCGGCAATTGCCCGGATTCTGCAAGAAACCCGTGACAAAAAAACCGGCAACGAACTGCGGGACATTATCGAGAACGAGTTATACGAAACCCTGTGCCTGTGGCTGAGTTGGGATTACACGCTGAGCAGCTCTCCGGCTTGGCGGCGCTTGGCGTTTCGCGTTGCCAGGGTGTGGTTGATGGTCACCGGCCCGCTGCATATGTTCCGGGTGCAATTGCACTTGGTACGCGGCGTGTTATGGCTTTATGACCAAGTACAAACACTGCTTGACTTGCTGGGACCCAGTTCGGTGTATCGAGAAGACGGTGCCAGTTTCAAAAATTTGCAGGTGTTTCCGACATTTCAGGATTTATTCCTGCAACAAGGATTTCGGCTGCACGGCGAAGGCCATACCCATATCCCGCTGCAAACCGAAGCGGATATCAAGCACACCGAGGACGGCGCACCAAGCCGAAACTTTACCTACATCAACTTCGGCACCTGGCGCGACCAGTTGGTAAGCAAAGAGAAAAAAGGCTACCGCCGTCGCGGCGTCGGCCGTAGTCTGTATGTGCTGAACAAGGTTACGGGCCCACAGCCGGGCTATCGTTTTTTCGTAAACGATAATTTGTCCTGGAGCGACAACATGGATCGACTGTAGCTTTTTTTGGCGACGGTGGCCGGATAGTTGCGTCCGGCAGCCGCCACGCTTGGAATTGGCCGGCCTGTGGTAGAATCGGTCCAATGCATGAACTAGACACATTCAAGCTGATCGAGCGGATCAGCGCCTTGCTACGTTCGGAAGAACGCAAAAAATACGCAGCAATCGGTTTGCAACCGGTACATGGTCAGGTGCTGGAGTATCTGGCCAAGTGTAATAAATACAGCAACACCCATGCAGCGGTGGCCGAGTATCTGGGTTTGACCAAAGGCACGGTGTCCCAGACTATCCAGATTTTGGAGCGTAAGCACTATCTGGATAAGACCACGTCCATTTTGGACGGCCGGGTGGTCCATCTGAGCCTGACCGAGGCCGGCAAGCGGTTGATCGAAGAGTTAAAGCCGCTGGATGTTTTTAAGCAGGCCGAATCCAAAGTCAGCCGCCAGGAGTTCGATACCATAGGCCAGGCGCTGCAAACCACGTTGGGCGTGCTGCAAAAAGTCAATGACTCGAAGAGTTTTGGTTTGTGTCGTTCCTGCCATTATTTTTCGGTGGAACAGCATCACTATCAATGCGGCTTAACCGAACAACCCTTGGATCGCGAGGATACTGATAAAATATGTCGTGACCATTTACCCGTTCCCAATTCATTCATAGACCAAGAGTAGCCACCATGTTTGATCCCAAAGCCATAGACAATCTTGCCGAGCGTATCGCCGGCGCAATCCCTCCCGGTTTGACCAATCTGAAAGACGATGTGGAAAAGAACGTCCACGCCTTGCTGCAAAGCGGCCTGTCCAAACTGGATCTGGTTAGCCGCGAAGAATTTGAAGTGCAAAAAGCCGTATTGGCGAAAACTCGCGCCCGTTTGGAAGAACTGGAAAAGCGCGTCGCCGAACTGGAACAACGGATTCCGCAAGCCTAAAAAGCCATGTCGCTGGCCGTCGTTTACAGCCGGGGCCGCTCCGGCATAGACGCCCCGCAAGTGACGGTGGAAGTGCATGTCAGTAGCGGCCTACCGGCTTTAAATATCGTCGGTCTGCCCGAGACGGCGGTGAAGGAAAGCAAGGATAGGGTGCGCGGGGCGATCATTAATTCGCACTTCGAATTTCCGTTCCAGCGCATTACCATCAATCTGGCCCCAGCCGACCTGCCCAAGGAAGGCGGCCGCTTCGATTTGGCGATTGCATTAGGCATCCTGGCCGCCTCCGGGCAAATCCCCAAGGATGCCTTGCACGAGTACGAATGCATCGGCGAGTTATCGCTAGGCGGTGAGTTGCGGCCGATTCCCGGCGCGTTGCCGGTAGCGATTCATTGCCGCAATGCTTTTAGGCAACTGATTCTGCCTGCTGGTTGCGCGGCGGAGGCGTCGTTGATCAAAGATGCGCAACTGCTGCCGGCCAGGACACTGCTGGAAGTCTGTGCCCATTTGGCGGGCCGGCAAGCCATCGCGCCACCCGACATTGATCTCAGCTTCGAACAAGCGGTTCACACGGTCGATTTTGCCGATGTGCACGGCCAATTTCACGTCAAACGGGCCATGGAAATCGCCGCCGCCGGGAAGCATAATCTACTGATGCTGGGTCCGCCCGGCACCGGCAAATCGATGTTGGCGGCACGTTTGCCGACGATTCTGCCGGAACTCAGCGAACAACAAGCCCAGGAAACAGCCGCGCTGGCCTCGATCAGCGATCACGGCCTGGACGTCAGCCGCTGGCGGCAGCCACCTTACAGAGCACCGCATCATACCGCCTCAGCTGCTGCCTTGGTTGGCGGCGGCAGCAATCCAAAACCTGGCGAAATATCCCTGTCGCACAACGGTGCGCTATTTTTGGACGAACTGCCAGAGTTCGATAGAAAAGTCCTGGAAGTGTTGCGCGAACCCTTGGAAACCGGCCACATCACCATTTCCCGGGCCAACCGCCAAGCCGATTTTCCGGCCAGTTTTCAGTTGATCGCGGCGATGAATCCGTGTCCCTGTGGTTACCTGGGCGATGCTTCCGGCCGTTGCCGCTGCACCTCCGAACAAGTGGCCCGCTATCGGGCCAGAGTTTCCGGGCCTTTGCTGGACAGAATAGACATGCATATGGAAGTGCCGCGCGTCGCCCTGGAAGTATTGCGCAAGGGCTCGGCGGCGGGTGAAGAAACCAGCGAAACGATTCGGCAGCGCGTCGTCGTAGCCCGCGACATTGCTTACCGCCGCCAAGGCAAAGCCAATGCTGCGTTAACCGCCGCCGAGGTGAAGGTTATTTGCACTTTGTCCGAAGCCGGCCATCAGTTACTGGAACAAGCGCTGGAAAAATTCGGCCTGTCGCACCGGGCTTACCACCGTATTTTGAAACTGGCGCGCACGATTGCCGATCTGGCGAATTCAAAGAATATCGAAATCTCCCACCTCAGCGAAGCCATAGGCTACCGCAAGCTTGATAGAACCCGATAGCATGCAAAACCGGCCGCGTCATGCCGGGTTTTCGAAATAAACCGCCAACAATCCCGAGGCATTCATGACATCCAATTCCGCTTCGATTTCATTTTGAATCAACTCCAAATGATTCAACTTGATTTCGGTACGGGTGCGCGATGAATCCAATAATTCAATCAGACCGGTTTGCCCTAAACGATAGGCATCTTCGGCAATTTCGAGTGGTACAACCACGAACGACCACATTCCAGTCTGAAACGCAAAACGCCGCATCAGGCGTATAACGAGGGGCTGCCAACACTCAAGTTGGCCGCCTAAACCATAGCGGTAACGGATATAAAAAATGCCGAGCGGCGATTAATGGAATTAGCGCCACACTGAATTCGCAGTCATGGGGCGAGAAACAGAGAAAATTCAGGCAATAAAAAAGGCGCATTGTCTAGACAATGCGCCTTGTCTCAGAGTAAAGCTAATGCTTACAGTTTGTCAGCATTTTTGCTCAGATATTCAGCCACGCCCGCTGGGTTGGCATTCATACCCGCATCACCTTTGTTCCAACCGGCTGGGCAAACTTCACCATGCTCTTCGTGGAATTGCAGTGCGTCGACCATGCGCAGCATTTCGTCAAAGTTACGACCCAGTGGCAAGTCGTTGACAACTTGATGGCGGACGACACCGGCTTTGTCGATCAAGAAACTACCGCGGAAAGCTACGCCACCAGCGGACTCTACGTCGTAATCTTGGGCAATAGTGTGTTTCAGGTCGGCAGCCAGAGTATAACGGACAGGACCGATACCGCCTTGGTTGACAGGCGTGTTACGCCAAGCGTTGTGGGTAAAGTGTGAGTCAATAGAAACACCAATCACTTCAACGCCGCGGCTTTTAAATTCGTCGATCCGATGATCCAAGGCAATCAATTCGCTCGGGCAAACGAATGTAAAATCCAATGGATAAAAGAAAAGTACTGCGTATTTGCCGCTAGTGGCCGCTGAGAAACTGAATGAATCAACAATTTGGCCATCGCCTAATACCGCAGGAACTGTAAAGTCAGGGGCTTGCTTACCTACTAAAACGCTCATCAATTTTCTCCAAAATTTTTTATAAAACAAAAGGTTAAGAGCATGTTTGCGCCTCTGCGAGAAGGCTGGCGCTTATTCTACACGAATTTAGTTGGTATTTGCCCAATAATCCCCTTAAATTCCGCTTGCAAGACGGCTGATTTCGCGCTAATTTGTAATCCATAGCTTACACAATTAACAGGCGGTCTGCGTGCTTCGCGATGCTTAAATTCACTATGCAGACCTTTGGTGAATTTTTTAGGGTACGTCAAATGGCAAAAGTAAAACACATTACAGAACCCGATACTTTCGGTTTTCAAGTTCGTATTGTTCGGCGGGGCAAGGAGAGCAGCCGTTATTTTTCTCACAAGCTCTGGGGCAGCAAAACCAAGTCGCTGAAAGCCGCGATTACTTGGCGCGATCAGATGCTGGTGGTATTAAAAGGCAGCAAGACTCGCTTCCTGAAACCACCCAAAAACAAAACGACTACCGGCGTAACCGGTGTGTCCAGAACCATCAAGTTTGATCACCGCAAAGACAAAAGCTATCTTTGCTACACGGTGTTTTGGGTGAAAGATGGAAAGTCCCGGAATAAAACCTTCCAAGTGGGCAATGTAGACACGGTAACCGCCGACGACGAATTGCATGCCTTTCGCACTGCGCGCCTATTTCGGAGCTGCTACGAGCATGCCATCGACCACGATGCGCCGTTCGACGACAGCAAATTCGCCAACTGGAAAAAACTACGCTTATACGAAAACGAGATGCTGAACGCTGTCAACTGAGCGTACCAGCATGAGCTTAATCGATGCGCATCTCAATGCGCATCGACAGATCGACTGCAGCAACATTCTTCGTTAACGCGCCTATCGAGATAAAGTCCACCCCGGTTTCGGCCACGGTTCGGATATTGTCCAAAGTAATATTGCCCGATGCTTCCAGTTCGAGTAGTCCCTGGTTTTGTTGTACCGCTGTGCGCATATCGGTGAGTGAAAAATTATCCAGCATGATGCGATCCGGCTGCGCGGCAAATGCTTGGGCAAACTCGTCAAGAGTTTCCACCTCCACTTCGACCGTCACATTCCCATAGTCTCTAGCCAGCTTGACTGCATTGGCAATTGAGCCTGCCGCGATAATATGGTTTTCCTTGATCAACATGGCGTCGAATAAACCGATGCGATGATTGAAACAACCTCCGCATTTGACTGCATATTTTTGCGCCAAACGTAAACCGGGTAGGGTTTTACGGGTATCCAACACCTTGCAGCCGGTACCCGCCACGGCATCCGCATAGCGGCGGGCGATGGTCGCCGTCGCGGATAAGGTTTGCAGCAGATTCAACGCCGTGCGCTCGCCCGTCAGCAAGGCCCGAGCGGGACCGCGCAACTTGCAAAGTACGGTGTTCGCTGCGACACGTTCGCCCTCATTGCATTGCCAATCGACCATTACCTGGGGGCTTAATTGTCGAAACACCTCATCGAACCAAGCTCTACCGCACAGCACTATGGGTTCGCGAGTTATCACTGCGGCATTGGCTTGAGTCTCGGCTGAAACGATGCTGGCGGTAATATCGCCGCTACCGATATCTTCAGCCAGATAAAGCGAGATTTCTGTGGAATTTGGTTGCATGGGCGTGTGATGGACGATGAACAGGGAGAGTAATTATAAACCGCATGCGGTGACAGCCGTGCCAAACTCTGACCAATGTGAGGCAAGTAAAAGTATAGGGGTGGTTGGCAAAGCTTATAAAATACCGCATCACTGACAAAGCTTGAAAATCATGATAATTCGCGATCACTACTTGACTAGCGCCTGCCAGGTCGCTTCGCCGAACTGCGACGACAGACCGGACCCCGAAGATGTTTCGCTATTGGTTATCCATTGCATCAGCCTGCCGCCTGAGCAATTCGCGGGCGACTATATCGACCAATTGTTTTGCAACTGCCTCGACCCAAACGACCATCCTTACTTCCAAGACATACACCAACTTAAGGTGTCCGCGCATTTACTGATTCGCCGGGATGGCAGCATTCGGCAATATGTGCCGTTCAATCGCAGGGCTTGGCATGCAGGCGTGTCAAAATATCAAGACAGGGAACGTTGTAACGATTTTTCTATTGGCATTGAACTCGAGGGAGCCATCAATGTGGCTTACACTGACGCGCAATATCAGTGCCTTAACGATGTGTGTAGAGCACTACTGGCAAATTATCCGAAACTGTCGAGCCAGCGTATTGCCGGTCATAGCGATATTGCCCCAGGCCGAAAAACCGACCCCGGGCCATTTTTTGACTGGTGCCGCTTTAACGAATTGCTGAGTTCTAGCGCTTAAAGTCCTGCGGGGCAAACAACAAAAGGGTTGCCGTAACCTGCGACAACGGAGCAAAAATCGGCACTAATCGGTTTTAATTTCAAGATGCACGGCTTTAAGTATCTCTAGCAACTCTTGATACTGGACTTGTAGTGGTCCCAATTCGCCCTCCAACTGCGCAATGCTTTCATTGACATTACCTTTGGATTCATTGATCTTCCTGAGCATGATCAAGCGGCTTTCGATTTGCTTTTTGTGATCTTTGATCTGGTGCATAAGCGGCGACAGTACGCTATTACTCCAGGTAACCGCATCCCGTTGGGCTTGCTGCAGAATATTCCTTGCTTTGGCTATCAACGTACCATAGAGCTTGTTAACCACTATGCTTTGCTCAGTCATCGTGGTTTTAGCGCTATTGCGAAACGCTTCGCCTTCTTCAAAAATCTGCTCCAGCTCAAACTGGTGTTGTTTTATAGAAAACAACTGTGGCTCGATTTCCTTAAAACCGTATTCATCCTGAAACTTCTTATGAATCGCTTTAATCAAGCGCCGGGTTTCTTCGGTCATATCCACCGAGTCTTGCAGCAGATCCCGCAACTCGTCAAACAACCTACGCATATTCTGTTTCATGCCGTAAGTCGTCAGGCTTTTGCTCATATCCTCCTTGGTACGGCGGATAATGTCGTCGATTTTTTCTTTGGCAAACGAATCGATCAACATCTTGGCCTGCACCGCAAACACTTTACGGCTGGCCTGAAAGTTTTCGATATTAGCCATATAGGCATTTTGCCGGTCGCGGGTTTCGGCCATCAATTTGCCGGTCAATTCCTGGTTCTCGAAATCGACTTGTTTGAATTCGTCGAGCTGCTTTTGGGCGTTAGCGATTTTTGATTCCATCAACTTGACCGACTCGCTAACTAAAAACCCGATTTCTTTATCGACAACACCCTTTAGAATATCGCGGCGCTGATCGAGAATGTCGTCCGACAGATAGCTTTCCAACAGATTGAGACGGCTTTTTTGCAGTAAAGCATCGTCGCCCTTCACCTTGGCCAGTAAAGCTTGCTTCGCGGAGACCGGGAAAATAACTTCCTTCTCCAGATTCAGAATCATGGCGCAGGTGTCGATTTGCTTTTGGATCGAAGCTTCGTACCCAGTCTCGCCGGCCAAATCGTCCCACATCGAGTCGATTTTATTCATCACCACGGCTAAGCCCTGGCGGCGGTTACCTCTGGAGCTACAAACGTGGCTTTTCCACATTTCGAGGTCGCTTTTGGTCACGCCGGTATCGGCCGCCAACACGAAAATAATGGCTTGAGCGCTGGGCAACATGCTCAAGGTTAACTCCGGCTCGGTACCCAAGGCATTTAGGCCCGGCGTATCCAGAATGCACAAACCTTCTTTTAACAAAGGATGCGGAAAGCTGATCATCGCATGTCGCCAACATGGCACTTCCACGGTTTCCGGATTGATAATGCCTTGCTCGGCCGCTTCGCGTTCGTTCCACAGTCCCAGTTTATCGGCCATTTCCCGAGAAACCTTCTTCGTGGCAACCAACTCTCTAAACGCTTCCTGCATTTGCGTAGGCGATTCGCAATTCAGCTCGATTTGCGTCCAACGATCCGGATTGCGCTTGTAATCCATCAAGGATATATCTTCCAGGCGGCTCTCAATGTTGAGTAGCCGAATGTAACTGCCGCCTTTTTCATCCCAGAATAGCTCGGTGGGCGACATCGTGGTCCGGCCCGGCGAAGAAGGCAACAAGCGCACGCCGGTTTCCGCAAAAAACAGCGAGTTGATCAGTTCGGTTTTACCTCGGGAAAACTCCGCTACAAACGCCAAGGTGACGCGATCATTTTGCAAGCCTTGCAATATATTCAGCAAGGTATCTGTGCTTTGCGGGTCACTGAAGCGATAACGGTTACGCCAGTCCCGATACAATTCGATACCCTGAATCAGTTGTTCGCGCCACTGCGTGTATTCGTGCAACTGTTCTTTAAATTCCAGATTTCTCATGGCTCGCCTTTGTTCCGACTGTACTCAATATAAGGGGCAAATTGTAACGGCTAAGTGTAGACCAATAATCCATAAGCAAAAGCCTCGGGCACGCATGGATACTCAAATTCCGTACTGCTGTCGATAGGCTTGAATAATGGCCAACTTATCCGCCGAACCGCTCTGTTGGGAAATAAATTCGATGATATCCGCCAAGCAGATTATCGCCAGCACCGGAATACCGAATTGTGCCGACACTTCCTGCACGGCCGACAATTCGTTCTGACCTTTTTCTTGGCGGTCCAGCGCTATCACGACACCAGCGACTGTCGCGCCGGCGGCATTGATAATCTCTACCGACTCGCGCACCGACGTACCGGCGGTAATCACATCATCCAAAATCCAGACTTTGCCTTGCAAGGGCGCGCCGACCAATACGCCGCCCTCGCCATGATCCTTGGCTTCTTTGCGGTTAAACGCAAACGGAATATCGCGTTGCAAGCGGGAATAGGCAATCGAGGTGGTGCTGACCAACGGGATGCCTTTATAGGCCGGCCCGTACAATATATCGACCTCGACACCGGCGCTAATCAGCGTCTGCGCATAAAATTGCCCCAATTTATCCAACTGAGCGCCGCTGTTGAATAGGCCGGTATTAAAGAAATAAGGACTGACACGTCCGGACTTTAAATGAAATTCGCCAAATTTTAATACGCCGCAATCCAAAGCGTACTGAATAAACTGTTTTTGGTAATCGAGCATCGTGGAGTGTTACAAATCTAAAATGAAAGCAATTATACCCGCGCGTATTTAATCGATGAATTTTTCTAGGACCACGTCCAGAAAATCCCAACCTTTTTCGCTACAGCGATAGACCAAGCCATCCCGACACAACAGGCCTTCAGCCAGACAGCGCGATAAATTCGGCTCCAAGCTGTCTGCCGCTAATCCGGTAGCCAGTTCAAAATCCTTCAGGCTAAAGCCCGTTTTTAGTCGCAACTGGTTCATCAGAAACTCTAACGGCAATTGTCCGACCTCAATCGCTTCACATTGTGATCGACCGGGTTGGGATAAATATTGTTCCGGGCTTCTCGGCTTGACCGTGCGCATAATCTTATCCGGCAAGGCAAGGCTGATTTTGCCGTGCGCGCCAGCGCCTATCCCCAGATAATCGCCAAATTGCCAGTAATTGCGATTATGCCGGGATTGCTTGCCGGGTTTTGCATACGCAGACACTTCGTACTGCTGAAAGCCGTTCTCCGCCAATAGCCGCTGACAGCGCTTTTGAGCGGCAAATATCAGGTCGTCTTCCGGCAATTTCGGCGGAAACTTATAAAAATATGTATTGGGTTCCAGCGTCAGTTGGTAAAAGGAAATATGGGTTGGGGCCAAGCTGATTGCTGTTTCCACATCATCTAAGGCCTCGCGCTCGCTCTGATTCGGCAAACCAAACATCAAATCCAGGTTGAAATTATCGAACCCGGCCGTAACGGCAATTTCCACCGCGGCCTTGGCTTCGGCGGCGGAATGCACCCGCCCTAATGTCCGCAAATGCCGGTCCTGAAAGCTTTGAATGCCTATCGACAGGCGATTAATCCCCAATGCCCGAAACTCATGAAATTTTGCGCTTTCGAAGGTGCCGGGATTGGCTTCCAAAGTGATTTCGCAATGTTCGGCAACAGGCACTGACTGCCTGACACCGGCCAACAAACGACCTAAGGCTTCCGGGGAAAACAAGCTGGGTGTGCCGCCCCCCATAAATATACTGTTGATTTTCCGCTGCCCGCCCAGCAATTCCAGATCAGCGCGCAGGTCGGTCAGCAAGGCGTCGATATAAGCCTGTTCGGGAATTGGGTGTTTAACGGCGTGGGAGTTGAAGTCGCAATACGGGCACTTCTGGATGCACCACGGAAAATGGATATAAAGACTCAGCGGTAACAATTCGACAGACCTTACCAAACGCCAACATTGGGCATGGAGGCCCACGGCTCTTGCGGCGGCAATGCCTGGCCTTTTTGTAACAATTCGATAGAAATTTGGTCGGGTGAGCGCAGAAATGCCATATGACCATCACGCGGCGGCCGGTTAATCGTTACTCCTTTTGCCGTTAAGTCTTGGCATACCGCATAAATGTCGTCTACTTCGAAGGCTAAATGTCCAAAATTACGGCCACCGCCGTAGTCCTCGGTATCCCAGTTGTAAGTCAGCTCCAGCAATGGCGCGTCAACCGCTACAGCGGTTTGCCGGTCGCCAGGTGCAGCCAGATACACCAAGGTAAAACGTCCGGTTTCGCTTTCCATGCGCCGCACTTCAAGCAAACCTAGCTTATTGCAATAAAAATCCAGCGATTCGGTAAGATCCTTTACCCGAACCATGGTGTGTAAATAACGCATATTGGTCGCCCCAGAAAACAAAAGCGCGATTATGAACGAGTCGGTGGCGGAGAATAAAGTTTCCTGATCAATAATTGGACTCAGCTAAACCAAGAAAATCCGTCATGCCCGCCATCCAGTGCTACGGAGCAGGCAAGCTTCGTTCTAACCATTTGTCCGGGATTGCGATATGAGCTGCCGAGATGACGATTTTAAGTATGAGGGAGGGACACACTTGAAGCAGTTTGCTAAGCAGGTAGTTATACAAGAATGCCCGATGAGCTCGCTCAGCCCAATTAATCCAAAGCTTTGCGATACACCGACGGCATGATGGTTTGCAGCTCGGTTTTCATACCGCTTAAAGATTCGGAGTGACTGATAAAAAAATAGCCGCCGGGCCGCAGGTATTTCACAATTTTGTCCAGCAGGCGTTGCTTGGTTTCAATATCAAAATAAATCATTACGTTACGTAAAAAAATCACGTCGAAGGTACCCAAGTCCGGCAGCGTTCCAATCAAATTGGCATATTCGAACTTAACGTGGCTGCGTAGCTCAGGCGCCACCAGCAAAAAACCGTCATATTCACCTGTACCTTTCAGACAATACTTTTTCAATAACGGAAGAGGAATTTTTTCGGCGGCATTACTGGGATACAGGCCACGCCGGGCTTTTTCTAGAATCCGTGTGGAAATATCGGTCCCGACAATATCCCATTGCCGGGATCTCAAATATTCCGCCAACAGCATTGCCAGCGTGTAAGCTTCCTCACCGCTGGAGCTGGCCGCGCTCCAAACTCGAAACGGCTTGGCTGCCGAGTGTTGCGGTAAAATTTTTTCAACTACAAAATCGAAATGCTTGGATTCGCGGAAAAAATAGGTTTCATTGGTGGTTAGCAAATCGATAGCCATCGTCGTTTCATTTTCGAATCCCGGCTTACCGAATTGCCGAAAATACTCGCCATAGCTATCGATGCCATGATGACGCAAACGCTTCTCCAAACGTCCCATTACCATAGCCTGCTTACTATCGTTTAGGACAATACCGGCGTGCTTGTAAAGATAGTCCCTGATCCAGGCAAACTCTTGCTTATGCAATATCGGCGCGCCGACACGATGGATTGACGACACTCTAAACTCCTATTTGTGGGTTAACCAACATGTCGATAAATTTAAACGCCTCAAGTCTTGGAACGATCAAGCGTTGATTGTATCCGGCAATGCTTGACGGTCTTGGCGAACTTTACTCAAAGCCGCCATTTCATCCACCGAAAGTACCTTGCTGACGTTCAACAAAATAACAAAGCGGCCATTCCGTTTGGCCATCCCGTTAATAAAGTCAGGCCGAATCCCCGCCCCAAAACTGGGCGGCGGCTCTATATCCTGTTCACCGATTTCAACCACTTCGTTGACTGCGTCCACGATAATCCCCAAATCCTGGGATACGCCATCTTCAGTTTCGCTGGCGGTTTCGACAATAACGATACCGGTGCGCTTGGCCACAGGCGTCGATCCCTTGCCAAAGCGCGCCAGCAAATCCACCACCGGCACCACGCTACCGCGCAGATTAATCACGCCGCGCACAAACACCGGCATCATGGGGACTTCGGTAAGATTGCCGTAATCGATGATTTCCTTACTACTCAAAATGCCCAGTGCGTAAAGTTCTCCCCCAAGCGTAAAGGTTAGGTATTGACCCGCCAGCGCAGTCTGTTTGCTCTGCGCGGCGGGTAGCTTTTCTTGAGTTGTTGCAAGTCCTGTCATGGCCCGCTCCTAGAAACGTTCGAACTGGTTTAAATCGAAGTCATGATCAATATTCGCACTTGCCTGAGCGACAGGCTTGATTTTGATAGCCTTTTTTGCTGATTTGACTTCAGCTGTGATCGTCGCTTTTCGACCGCTGTCGTCGAGTCTAAAAAAGCTCATCAGCGATTGCAGTTGTTCAGCCTGGCTGGTCATTTCTTCCGCAGTAGCCGCCAACTGTTCGCTGGCGGACGCATTCTGCTGAGTAATCTGATTCATCTGGTTCATGGCATTGTTAACTTGGCTGACACCGGCGGATTGTTCTTGGGAGGCGGCGGCAATCTCCTGCACCAAGTCGGAGGTTCTGGCTATGCTGGGTACGATTTCATCCAGCAGCTTGCCCGCACTTTCCGCAGTCTCGACGCTGTTTTCCGCTAACTCGCCAATCTCCTGCGCCGCCACTTGGCTGCGCTCGGCCAGCTTGCGCACTTCTGCCGCCACCACCGCAAAGCCTTTGCCGTGATCGCCGGCCCGCGCCGCTTCGATGGCCGCGTTCAGGGCCAACATGTTGGTTTGATAGGCGATGTCGTCGATGATGCCGATTTTTTTGGCAATCTCGCGCATGGCGTCAACGGTCTGTTTCACCGCTTCACCGCCTTGGCTGGCTTCGGTAGCGGCTTTGCTGGCCATGCCGTCGGTGACTTTGGCATTGTCGGCATTCTGGTTGATGCTGGCCGCCATTTCCTCAATGCTGGCACTGGTGATCTCGACACTGCCCGCCTGCTCGCTGGCGGCTTGCGACAGCGATTGCGAAGTGGAACTGATCTGCTCGGAGGCATTACCCAGCTGATCCGCGGCGGAAATCACCTCGGCAATGGTTTGGGAGAGTTTGGCGACGGTGTTGTTCACGGTGTCTTTAAATTCACCCAACTGGCCTTGGTAGTTACCGGTCACGTTGCGGGTTAGGTCGCCTTGTTCAACCAACGCCAGTACTTCGACCGCTTCATTCAGCGGCAAGATCACCCCATCCAGGGTGTCGTTGACGCCTTCGACGATTTTGCGGAAATCGCCTTGGTGTTTGCTGGCGTCGGCACGGGTTTGCAGGCGCCCCTCAACCGCAGCGGTGGCCAGCATATTGGCGTCGGCCACCAGCGTATTGACCGCATCGATACAGGTGTTGAGGTTGTTTTTAATGGTGTTGAAATCACCGTTGTAGGTGTCGGTGATTTTGGCCGGAATGTGGCCTTTGGAAATGTTATCGACATAGTCAGCCGCCACATTCAACGGGCCGATCACCGCATTCAGGGTCAGATTCACGCCCTCGACAATCTTACGGAAATCGCCTTGGTGCTTAGTGGCATCCGCGCGGGTGGCCAAACGCCCTTCGACGGCAGCGGTCGATAACATATTGGCATCGGCCACCAAGGCGTTCACCGCATCAATACAGGTGTTCAGATTGTTTTTGATGACATTGAAATCGCCGTTGTAGGTGTCGGTGATTTTGGCGGGGATCGCGCCTTTAGCGATGTTGTCCACGTACTCGGCCGCCACGTTCAAGGGCCCGATCACCGCATCCAGGGTGTTATTGACGCCTTGGACGATTTTCCGGTAGTCACCTTGGTATTGGCTGGCGTCGGCGCGGGTGGCTAAGCGGCCTTCGATAGCGGCTTTTTCCAAGGCCACCGCTTCGGCCACCATGCTGGAAATCGCATCGATACAGTTGTTCAGGTTGTTTTTGATGGTGTTGAAGTCACCGTTGTAGTGGTCGGTGATTTTCGCCGGAATCGCCCCGCGCGAGATGTTGTCCACGTACTCGGCGGCCACGTTCAAGGGCCCGATTACCGCATCCAGGGTGCTGTTGACCCCTTCGACGATTTTGCGGAAATCGCCTTGGTGTTTCGTGGCATCCGCGCGGGTCGCCAAGCGACCTTCGACGGCAGCGGTCGATAACATATTGGCATCGGCCACCAGGGCGTTCACCGCATCAATGCAGGTGTTCAGGTTGTTTTTGATGACATTGAAATCACCGTTGTAGGTGTCGGTGATTTTGGCGGGGATCGCGCCTTTAGAGATGTTGTCCACGTAGTCGGCCGCGACGTTCAAAGGTCCAATCACGGCGTCCAGCGTGTTGTTGACGCCTTCGACAATCTTGCGGTAATCGCCTTGGTATTGGCTGGCGTCGGCGCGGGTGGCTAAGCGGCCTTCGATGGCGGCTTTTTCCAGCGCAGCGGCTTCGGCCACCATGCTGGAAATCGCATCGATACAGTTGTTCAGATTGTTTTTGATGGTGTTGAAATCGCCATTGTAGGTGTCGGTGATTTTCGCCGGAATCGCCCCGCGCGAGATGTTGTCCACGTACTCGGCGGCGACGTTCAAGGGCCCGATCACCGCGTCCAGGGTGTTGTTGACGCCTTGGACGATTTTCCGATAGTCGCCTTGGTATTGGCTGGCGTCGGCACGGGTAGCCAGACGGCCTTCAATCGCCGCTTTTTCCAGATTCGTGGCTTCGGCCACCATGTTGGAAATCGCGTCGATACAGTTGTTCAGATTGTTTTTGATGGTGTTGAAATCACCGTTGTAGGTGTCGGTGATTTTGGTGGGGATCGCGCCTTTAGAGATGTTGTCCACGTACTCGGCCGCCACATTCAAAGGTCCGATCACCGCATCCAGGGTGTTGTTGACGCCTTCGACAATCTTGCGGAAGTCGCCTTGGTGTTTCGTGGCATCCGCGCGGGTTGACAGGCGGCCTTCGACGGTTGCTTGCGACAGCATGGCGGCATCATTTACTAGAGCCTTGATGTTATCGCGAACTAAATCTATGGTTTCATTGATAAATCGCTTTTTGCCAGGCAATTTTTCAACATCGGCTTCGAGATTACCTTTGCCAAACTCCATGAAACACTTTATGGCCATTTTTTTCACAGCAATATGACCGTTAACCATGTCGTTAACGCCTTTGGCGACGGTCTTGAAACTACCGTGGAATTTTTGTTGATCAACCACTACATCAATATCGCCTTTTTCATGTTCAGCGGCCATATGATCCATCTCGGCTAACAGCGCTTTGATGTTATCGCTCAACTGCTTCATATTGGCCATAACACTGCTGTTATCGCCGGCTTTGAGTTGAATAACGGTGGTCAAATCCCCTTGCGAGATTTTATAAGCCAAATCCGCAACAAAATCCGGTTCGCCACCCAATTGCCGTGTCAGGGTTCGGGCAATGAAAAAACCCAAGGTGCCGATAGCCAGTATCGTTAGCGCTGTAATAATGACGGAAATGGTAATGGCGCTGGACTGAATCGAAACTGCTTCGTTCGATGAGTTTTTACCCAGACGCTGGTTATATTCGCTATGATTTTTGAACGCATCCAACAGCTTATCAACCACAGGCTGATTGCCCATCATCACAGTTCGGGCTTCGGCATTTTTATTCTGCCTGGATAAATCACGAATTTTGAGCCGTAATTTGTCGTATTCCGCCAAACTAGCTTTATCGTCCTGTAACAGTTTTTTGTCCTCATCATCGGTCAAAAGCTTTTCATAGTCGCTCAAAAGCTTATCGATATTCGCGCGTTTTTCGTCGATTTCTTGCTCGACGCCGGCCATGGCCGTATCGTCGGTTTCCGTTAAATGCTGCCAGACGTGCGCGCGGACTCCGGATATCTCTCCAACAATATCGTTAAGCAACAACACGCTAGGCAAGGTATTGATGCTATTAAAATTGGTAGCGGTATACACCTTATCGATCTGCACGTAGTTAAAGCCGGCCAAGCCAGCCAAACCCAATACGGCGGAACCGATTAATAACAACAAACGTTGTGTGACTGTCATTTTTTTAACCCTCATGCAATTTAAAATTTTGATTCGCTCACGCGCTCCGTAAGTACCGCATCCTCTAAAAGCGCGGACTTCAAGGCGCCACGCTGCCAACTTCCCTTTTAGTCGCCAGTAGATTATTAACCAGGCCTTTAAACTCCCTGATTCCGTGATTCCCGCGTAAGCTGAAGTCCAGCGTGAAAACTGGGTTTGCGCTTACACGGGAGCGACGATATTTGAGGGCAGGGTTAATAAAAGTTGATACCAGCTTTTTCTAGCTCATAAAAAACCAGCTTGAGATGGCTCCGATTTTATAAATGTGCTTGTTTTTTTAATGTCACAATGGCAACACTGACTTGGCTGGAGGCCAATGCAAACGCGCTGCCCGCATCTAACAAGGACTCGGCGGTTTCATATTGGCCACTATTAATCACCTCGGCCACTTTTCCGGCTTCGCGATGAAACTGCGCATGTTTATGCAGACAGTCCTGAAAACCGGACAAATGTTTGTATTGCTTTTGACCGCCACCGTGCAACCATTTACCCAACTTGCAGCAATCGTCCCGACCAATGGTGACGGCATCCATGTGCTCGTGTTGGCTGATACCCCGGCGCAGTTTCACCTTCCACTCGCTGTGCGCTTGAATGGCTGCATCCAAGTCAATGGCGTCATCCTCTGTGGTTTTCGCACTTGCCTGTTTCGCACTTTCTGAGCGACGCGATGTTGTTTGGGTTGCAGAGCGGCTCGCAGCATGTCCGGAAGAGGTGATTTTGAAAAAGCTCATCAAACTTTGTAGTTGTTCCGTTTGCCCCATCATTTCTTCCGCAGTAGCCGCCAACTGTTCGCTGGCGGACGCATTCTGCTGAGTAATCTGATTCATCTGGTTCATGGCATTGTTAACTTGGCTGACACCGGCGGATTGTTCTTGGGAGGCGGCGGCAATCTCCTGCACCAAGTCGGAGGTTCTGGCTATGCTGGGTACGATTTCATCCAGCAGCTTGCCCGCACTTTCCGCAGTCTCGACGCTGTTTTCCGCTAACTCGCCAATCTCCTGTGCCGCCACTTGGCTGCGCTCGGCCAGCTTGCGCACTTCCGCCGCCACCACCGCAAAGCCTTTGCCGTGATCGCCGGCTCGGGCCGCTTCGATGGCGGCGTTCAACGCCAGCATGTTGGTTTGATAGGCGATGTCGTCGATGATGCCGATTTTTTTGGCAATCTCGCGCATGGCGTCAACGGTCTGTTTCACCGCTTCACCGCCTTGGCTGGCTTCGGTAGCGGCTTTGCTGGCCATGCCGTCGGTGACTTTGGCATTGTCGGCATTCTGGTTGATGCTGGCCGCCATTTCCTCGATGCTGGCACTGGTGATCTCGACACTGCCCGCCTGCTCGCTGGCGGCTTGCGACAGCGATTGCGAAGTGGAACTGATCTGCTCGGAGGCATTACCCAGCTGATCCGCGGCGGAAATCACCTCGGCAATGGTTTGGGAGAGTTTGGCGACGGTGTTGTTCACGGTGTCTTTAAATTCACCCAACTGGCCTTGGTAGTTACCGGTCACGTTGCGGGTTAGGTCGCCTTGTTCAACTAATGCCAGCACTTCGACCGCTTCATTCAGCGGCAAGATCACTCCATCCAGGGTGTCATTGACGCCTTCGACGATTTTGCGGAAATCGCCTTGGTGTTTGCTGGCGTCGGCACGGGTTTGCAGGCGCCCCTCAACCGCAGCGGTGGCCAGCATATTGGCGTCGGCCACCAGCGTATTGACCGCATCGATACAGGTGTTGAGGTTGTTTTTAATGGTGTTGAAATCACCGTTGTAGGTGTCGGTGATTTTGGCCGGAATGTGGCCTTTGGAAATGTTATCGACATAGTCAGCCGCCACATTCAACGGGCCGATCACCGCATTCAGGGTTAGATTCACGCCCTCGACAATCTTACGGAAATCACCTTGGTGCTTAGTGGCATCCGCGCGGGTGGCCAAACGCCCTTCGACGGCAGCGGTCGATAACATATTGGCATCGGCCACCAAGGCGTTCACCGCATCAATACAGGTGTTCAGATTGTTTTTGATGACATTGAAATCGCCGTTGTAGGTGTCGGTGATTTTGGCGGGGATCGCGCCTTTAGAGATGTTGTCCACGTACTCGGCCGCCACGTTCAAGGGTCCGATCACCGCATCCAGGGTGTTATTGACGCCTTGGACGATTTTCCGGTAGTCACCTTGGTATTGGCTGGCGTCGGCGCGGGTGGCTAAGCGGCCTTCGATAGCGGCTTTTTCCAAGGCCACCGCTTCGGCCACCATGCTGGAAATCGCATCGATACAGTTGTTCAGGTTGTTTTTGATGGTGTTGAAGTCACCGTTGTAGTGGTCGGTGATTTTCGCCGGAATCGCCCCGCGCGAGATGTTGTCCACGTACTCGGCGGCCACGTTCAAGGGCCCGATTACCGCATCCAGGGTGCTGTTGACCCCTTCGACGATTTTGCGGAAATCGCCTTGGTGTTTCGTGGCATCCGCGCGGGTCGCCAAGCGACCTTCGACGGCAGCGGTCGATAACATATTGGCATCGGCCACCAGGGCGTTCACCGCATCAATGCAGGTGTTCAGGTTGTTTTTGATGACATTGAAATCACCGTTGTAGGTGTCGGTGATTTTGGCGGGGATCGCGCCTTTAGAGATGTTGTCCACGTAGTCGGCCGCGACGTTCAAAGGTCCAATCACGGCGTCCAGCGTGTTGTTGACGCCTTCGACAATCTTGCGGTAATCGCCTTGGTATTGGCTGGCGTCGGCGCGGGTGGCTAAGCGGCCTTCGATGGCGGCTTTTTCCAGCGCAGCGGCTTCGGCCACCATGCTGGAAATCGCATCGATACAGTTGTTCAGATTGTTTTTGATGGTGTTGAAATCGCCATTGTAGGTGTCGGTGATTTTCGCCGGAATCGCCCCGCGCGAGATGTTGTCCACGTACTCGGCGGCGACGTTCAAGGGCCCGATCACCGCGTCCAGGGTGTTGTTGACGCCTTGGACGATTTTCCGATAGTCGCCTTGGTATTGGCTGGCGTCGGCACGGGTAGCCAGACGGCCTTCAATCGCCGCTTTTTCCAGATTCGTGGCTTCGGCCACCATGTTGGAAATCGCGTCGATGCAGTTGTTCAGATTGTTTTTGATGGTGTTGAAATCACCGTTGTAGGTGTCGGTGATTTTGGTGGGGATCGCGCCTTTAGAGATGTTATCGACGTACTCGGCCGCCACGTTCAAAGGTCCGATCACCGCATCCAGGGTGTTGTTGACGCCTTCGACAATCTTGCGGTAATCGCCTTGGTATTGGCTGGCGTCGGCGCGGGTGGCTAAGCGGCCTTCGATGGCGGCTTTTTCCAAGGCAGCGGCTTCGGCCACCATGCTGCTGATCGCGTCGATACAGTTGTTCAGGTTGTTTTTGATGGTGTTGAAATCGCCGTTGTAGGTGTCGGTGATTTTTGCGGGGATGGCGCCTTTAGAGATGTTATCGACGTACTCGGCGGCGACGTTCAAAGGGCCGATCACGGCTTCCAGCGTGTCGTTAACACCTACGACGATTTTCCGATAATCACCCTGGTGTTTAGTCGCATCTGCACGGGTGGACAGCTGTCCTTCTACGGCTGAGTGGGACAGCATGACGGCATCGGCAATCAAAGATTGCACGGAAAATACTGCGGCTTTGACACCCTCATTCAGTTGATTGAATTCTAAGCCGTAGTTATGGCTATCGTTTTGCGGCATTTGGCCGCGCCCGAACAAGGTCATGGCATGAATCATGGCATTGACAGGGCGGAGCACCCCCATGACGATGTACCAACTCATAGCCAGGAAACCCAACAAGAACAAGGACACGACTATCATCGTAGTATTGATAGTGCCGCCTAATCGCGCCAAACGGGCATCCAAACCGGCATATAGCAACTTGCTAAATCCTCCTGCTAACGAGAAGTTTTGTTGGATAGCCTGAGTCAAGCTGTTGAAATAATCGCTGCCGGCAAGCTCAAGTTGCCCACGTTGTAAAATTTCCGTTTCAGTCAAGGTCAGTGCTTGCTTGGCTAAGGCGGTGGCTTTTTGCAAATCCGTGCGGAGTGCGGGGTTCATGCTGCCGATTTTGGGAATATTCTCGTCGATCATCGCCAGGGTTTCTTCAGCATTCGCGATTAATGCTCGCAGGTAAGCGGCTTCTGCAACAGTCACGGCTTTTCGCTGCAAAATCGGCGAACCCACGCCTCTGAGCATACCCAATTGTTCGGACAGCTCAGGAAATAAACTGATTGCCAACACTTGGGCGTAATAGGTATCGGCTTCCGGATCCAATCCTAGCCCCGATGCATCAGCCACTTTGCGGTTAAAAGCGTGCAATTGACTAATGAATTCGCCATGCTTTGCAAGATTGGTTTGTGCATCAAATTTGCTAGCCGAAGCCGCCAGCTCTTGCCATTTTTCCCTAAGCGCTTGCCAGGCCAAAGTCAGCTTTAATTCTGCCAACCGTCCGTCCAATGCGGAGATACCGGCGATTTGCTGATCGACTTCGTTGCGTTTCGCCTCCCGGCGGCTCGCCTCCTGTGTGTTGCCGGCGATTACCATCGCGTTCAAGCCACGGTGCTCTACCACTAGTTGCATCAGTTTGATGCTCTCCGTAGCGTAATCGACACCTTGTTTTTCCTTTAATGCGAAATCCTTGTCTGCGATATTGTCATTTATCAAAAAGTAGGTTGGCACTGCGAACATAGCAATAGCCAGAACCACTAAGGCAACAAACTTTTGCCAGAGCTTAATTTTGCTGAATACGCTAGAAATCTTTCCCTCTTTAAAGGGGTTTTTAACGCGACCGGCTTTGATATCGGCATATAGCGCGGCCGCCGCATCAACTTCGCTACGTGCTGGCTTGAAGCGGATAGACCGGTAACCAATCATCTGGCCTTCGTTGTAAATTGGCGCGACATTGGCTTCCACCCAATAGAAATCGCCATTTTTGGAACGGTTTTTTACCAATCCGCGCCAAGTGCAACCGGCGGAAATGGTTCGCCACATCCATTCATAGGCCTCTTCCGGCATATCCGGGTGGCGCACAATGTTGTGCGGCTGCCCCAGCAGTTCCGATTCCGTGAAGCCACTCAGTTTGATGAAAGCCGGGCTGACACTGGTGATATAGCCGTTCAAATCGGTGGTAGAGGTGAGAATGTCTTCTTCGGAAAAGTGTAATTCGACGTCAGTAACGGGTTGATTATTTCTCATGGCTATTTTCCATAGTATGTAATTGGCTTTTTTCCAATTGGGCTCAAGCCTGGGCCAAGTGCATATTGCCCTGAAGCTTGTGTTCAAAGGCGCTCACCAAGACAGGTACATCCAAAATTAACGCCACTTCGCCACTGCCCAAGATCGTGGATCCTCCCAGCCCTTCCACATGTCCGAATAATTTGCCAAGCGGCTTGATAACCGTCTGAAACTCGCCGATTAAGCGATCAACGACCAGCCCGGTTTTGACACCCGCTGCATGCACCACGACGACATTAGGTCTGCGCGGTTGATCTCCGCTAATGTTGAACAAATCGCGCAAGCGGATAAAAGGCAGTACTTCGCCGCGTAAATCCATGTAATCCCTGTCAATCAAATCGCCGGACAACTCCAGACATTCGACAACCCGGTCAAGAGGAATCACGTATGACGATTTACCTACACCCACCAAAAAGCCATCGATGATGGCTAAGGTCAGTGGTAAACGAATGCGGATAGTGGAACCTTGACCCGGCCTGCTTTCAACTTCGATGTCGCCGCGTAAATCGGTCACGTTCCGTTTGACCACATCCATGCCGACACCGCGCCCGGACAGATTGGAGATTTGGCTGGCGGTTGAAAAACCAGGCTCGAAAATCAAGCTATAAATTTCATGGTCGCTTAGTTTGGCGTCGGCTTGCACCAAACCTTTTTCGATGGCTTTTGCCAAAATTCGATCACGATCCAGACCACCGCCATCATCGCTAACTTCTATGGCGATGCTGCCCGACTCGTGGTAGGCGTTTAATCTGAGCTCACCGCGACTGGGTTTGCCGCGCGCGGCGCGGACTTCGGCAGACTCGATACCGTGGTCCATGGCGTTGCGGACCAAGTGCATCAGCGGATCGCCGATTTTTTCGACAACCGATTTATCCACTTCGGTGTCGCCGCCGGTAATGACCAAGGCAATATCTTTGCCCAGTTCTTTGCCGACATCACGCACCACTCGCTGGAAGCGGCTGAATGTGGCGCCTATCGCCACCATCCGCAGTTGCAATGCACCGTCGCGCACTTCTTCGACCAAGCGCATCATTTCGCTGGTGGCTTCCAATAGCGCGGAATCGCTGGTCTGTAAGGCACGCAGATTGACACCCGCACCCGAAATAACCAGTTCGCCTATCACATCGATGAGTTTGTCCAAGCGCTCGGCGTCTACCCGTATGGTTTGGTTTTCTCGGGCTTTGTTGTCTTTAATCTGCTGCTGCTTTTCCAGCGCTGCATTCACCAGCGGCTGTTGCACCACTTGTTGATCGACCAAGATTTCGCCGAGGCGGGTATTCGGTTGCGGGACTTGCGCTTGCTGCGCGTTGAGGCCTTCTTGTAGTTCACGTTGGGTAATGACCCCGCTTTTCAGCAATAGCTCGCCGAGTTGGGCATTGTCTTCGCCCAGCGAATTGATCAGTTCGACGTAGTAGGGGATTTTGTCTTCCAGCGGCAAAATATGGATGTAACTGCCTTCGCGAACAAAATCGAACACGCTTTCGATAGCGGCTTTGTCTGCGTCGCTTTTTAGGACAATTTCAAAACCCAGATAACTGCTCTCGGGGTCCATGCTCTCGGCGTCCGGCATCGCATGACTGAAAGTAGTCAGCGACATAATCTCGCCTAGCGTTGCCAGATAGCGGATGAAAGACAAGGGATCCATACCGTCGCGTAGACAGTTTTCGCCGAATTGAATAAACAAATGCCAATTGCCGCTGTCGATTACGCCGCCACCGCTGGCTTCGAGCGGTTCGCCAGCTTGCCGCACGGTAGTCATCGCCTGCTTGGGCTCAGGCTTCAAAAAAGACTCCAAGCCATCCAGTAATTGTCGTTCGGCATTGGTCATCGCCGGGTTGGCGTTTACTTCACCGTCGGCCACTGCTTGAATCAGCTCAATCATATGGTCGCAGCAAGGTAGTAGGATGGCGACCAGTTCCGGTGAAACGCTCAACTTTCCGTCGCGCAAGGTGTCGAGCACGCTTTCCACCACATGGGTGAAGGCAACGATGTGATCCAGTCCGAACAATCCCGCCGAACCCTTGATAGTATGTGCGGCTCGGAAGATGGCGTTAATTCGTTCGGATGGCTCCTGATCGTCTTCCAGACCGAGTAAGCCGTCTTCCATGTCTTGCAACAACTCCAGACTTTCAATCACAAAAGTCTTCAGAGCATCCCGCATTTGGTCATCAAAACTCATTTCGCATACTCCTTAGTTTTGGGTCAGCACGACCTGATCGCCAAAAGTACCCGTCAGATTTGCTAGTTCCAGCACATCCAACACCGGTTTGCTGTGCATCACGAAACGCAAGCTCTTACCCAAATGCGCGGCTTCGCGTTTAATTAGAATCAACAACTGTAGGCCGGCAGTATCGATTTCGGTGACGTTGGCAAGATTGATTTCCAAATCGTCCCCAGCCGTTAGAAACATCAGCAGATTGGATTTCTGATCTGCCGCGTTGTAGATGGTTAATTCGTCTTTAATGGTTAGGCTGGGCATGGACGATCTCGCTAGACATAGACAGAGGTACTTATATGAATCGGCGGAAACGTGATGAACGACCGCTGTTCATACTCCGATCAAGGCAAAATTAACTTGGAAACGGCCGCTAACATCTGCGCCGGCTGGAACGGTTTAACCACCCAGGCTTTGGCGCCCGCAGCCTGGCCCTCCTGCTTTTTGCCTTCCTGGGATTCGGTGGTCAGCATAATGACCGGGGTAAATTTATAGGCCGGCAGCTGCTTAAGTTCCTTCACGAAGGTAATGCCATCCATGTTCGGCATATTGACGTCGGATATGATTAGATGAATCTTCTGGCCGTTGAGCTTACTTAGCCCATCCTTGCCGTCACACGCTTCTATCACCTCATAACCGGCGCCCTTCAGCGCAATACCTACTACCTGACGGACCGACGCCGCATCGTCTACTACCAATATCGTTTTTGCCATATGCTTAATATCCTAGAAAAAAGTAATCTCTTGTGTTTGATGTTCAACGGCCCGATTGCCATGACCATGGGCGTGGTGTTCGGATTCCATGGTGTAGGTGCTGGTCAAGCCGCTTAAAATGTGGTCCGCATCTATCGGCCGCAACGCAAATACACCGCCGGCATGACTGCGGTTGAGCTGTTTCGGGAAATCGGCAATGCTGTCTTTGACGTGTTCCAGAATTTGGCCGATCCGGTCTTGAAATTGAAAATGCACCAAGGATTCGTCTATCTCACCTTTTATGGCCTGCGCCGAATGGCTTAAGTTGCTTGAATAGCCCTGCAATTTGGTAAACACGTCATGCAGGTTATCCATTACCGATTGAATATTGCCGTTACAAGCGGAGACCGCTTCGGCCTCGTTTTGCGCGCTTTTTTCCACCGCTAGCAAGGCGGTTTGAATAGCAGAGCTAACTTGCTCGACTTTGGAGCCGATCTGCTTACCGGTTTCACCGGACAAGTTGGATAGCTTTCTAACCTCGTCCGCCACCACGGCAAAACCGCGGCCGGCTTCGCCGGCCCGAGCCGCTTCGATAGCGGCGTTTAAGGCAATCAGATTGGTTTGTTCGGCAATCCGCGCCACTTCCTTGGCCATCTGCTTAAGTTCATCAATAAAGCCCGCCAAGGAGCGAATTTTCTGCAAAACCGCCAAATTTTCCTGCAATGCCGCATCCATGGAGCTCACCACTTTTTGCAAATTGGTGTTGCTGTTTACGAATACTTCTTCGCCGTTGCCACCGAGAGTGGAATGGGAGGATCTTAAAGCCGCTTCCAGATTATTGGTAATCCCGGCAAAGCGTTGAGTCAACAACGTAATCGCCTGCTCGATTTGTTGCCGGGTCGAATCGATTTGTGCTGCCCATACCGGCGTGACTTGCTCGGCAAACCGATCCAGACCGGAAATATATTTTTCTATTTCGGCTACCGATAAGGCGGGGGCCTTGTCAGTCAAGGTATTTTGCGTAGCGGCAACACAGCGTTTTTTGGTAACCCAAGCGGCTATTCCTGCCGACATCAATGCAACGCAAATCATTACCGCAAATTGGAATATAGACATTTTGGCGTAATCTCCCTGGTTTTTTTATGATTTCGCAGCCCTCTGCCGCCGATCATTTCGGTTCAGTGGCCTGGAAATTCAATGTGGAAAAAAGTATAGGCAGGAAAATTCGGTTTATCTAGAAAGCTACCGACAAATTGTAGGGTTAGTCCCACAACTTATGATTAATTTGCGAAACTGCTAACGGAAGTCGCTTGCAATGCGTGTTTAAGGCTTTTAAAGTGCCAAGCTGTTTTATCCCATACTACAAGGACATCCGCTTTCATGACTGAATATCCCGAAAAATCTTGCAGCATCGACCGTTTGGTCCGTCACCCGAAATTGGTAGCAGCAACGCTGGCCGGCGACAAAACCCAGCAACGCCGAGACGGTTTATATGCTTACCCCGGCGAAACCTTTGTATTGGAAGACGTCGTATTTGAAGTAATTAGCGTGGAGCGGCAGAGAATAGGGGATATGAGCGATGCGGATGCCAGGGCGGAAGGTTATCCGAATTTGGCAATGTATAAGGACTTAATACTGAAAATGCACAGCGGCATGGAGTGGAACGAGGACGGACTGGTCTGGGTACACAGCTTTAGGCGTCAACAGCTGGAATAAGAATACCTTTCTCGGCTAACTCCCGCAGCATTGGCGGGCCGTTGGCCATTAAGGCTTGGCTATCGAGGTGCGGGAATTCCGTGGCGACCGTTTGTAAACAGCTCTCGCCCGTCATCGGTCCTCTATCCTGCAAAATTTGCAGCAGGCGTATCGTCAAACCGGTGGTTTTCAGAAAATGCACATGATCGAGATTGTCGCGGTAAACGATCAAGCAAGTGGTTTGCTCCGGCGGCTCTAGCGGCAAAAAGTCGGGGCCTATTGCCTGCACCGGATAACGGTAAAGCAGCGGCCAGGCCAAGGGCGATAACGCGATGCTGCGCGGCAACAACTTATCCAGAAAATCGCTGTCACCCAATATTGGTGTGTCCTTGGCAATCGACAAAGCCATTTCCACCCATTCGTAATGTGCCAATTCCAACAGAAACGGATAATCGTCCGGATTATTTCGTTCGTTTTGTAAATACGCTAAAAACTCTTCGGCAATTTCCGAGAAATAGGGGGTTTCGCAGCGATGCCGGGTAAAAAAATCCTGAGTGATTTCCTGCCATTGCGCATCAGTCAGGATGGCTCGCAATACCGGAAAATTACTGGCAATAAAACTGTCGATATTATTGAAAAACAATTCCCGATACATGGCCATACGCCGCGGCTCGACATCTGCCGGCGGCGGATTGTTTTGCGGATCGCGAATATACGCGGCAAACTGGCCTTGGGTAGCCTGAAAATCGGCAGCCATCAGGCTACCTGTTTTTGCCGGCCAGCCGCATAGTGCTGCTGAATGGCTTGGATGGTATCGACTTCCTTGCTTAACTCAAGCAAGGCGGGAATGTTGAAGTCCCGCTCCAGCAGGGTAGGGAATACGCCGAACAGCTCGTAAGCCTTGCCCAACAAAGTCCAGACCGGATCGATCACCGGCGCGCCGTGGGTATCGACCAGAAAATCCTCTGCTTCCACATAATGGCCGGCGATGTGCGCGTAAGCGATGCGTTCGGCAGGCATGGCCCGCAGAAAGGTCTCGGCATCGTAACTGTGATTGACACTGTTAACGTAGATATTGTTGATGTCGATCAGCACATCGCAGTCGGCTTCGGTAACTACCGCGTTGAAAAAATCGATTTCGGCCATTTCCTGTCCCGGCGCGGCGTAATAGGAAATATTTTCGATAGCCATGCGCTGTTCCAGAATATCCTGCACCCTGCGGATACGCGCGGCGACATGCTTAACCGCGTCTTCGGTAAACGGCATCGGCATCAAGTCATACAAGTGCCCGCCGTGACTGCAATAGCTGAGGTGCTCGCTGTAGAACTTGATACCGTGTTCGCGCATGAACAGTTTAAGTTGGCGCACGAACTGTTCGTCGAGCGGATCGCTGCTGCCTATCGACAGAGACAAGCCATGACAGACAAAATTAAAACGTTCGGTCATGGCCCGAAACTGCTTGCCGAACTTGCCGCCTATGGTCATCCAGTTTTCCGGCGCCACTTCGTAAAAATCGACGTTACCGGGCGGTTGCTCGACAATCTCACCCAAAAATGACCGCCTTAAACCCAAGCCGGCACCGTGAACGAGATTGCGAACGCTATCCATGGCTTACTCTTCCGGCGCTTCTGGCGTTTCCGGTTTGTGCGTAGACCGCCAAAATAAGGCCACGCCAATGGCAACCAGTACGCCGAGGATATACATTTCGTATTTTTTGACCTGGCCCATGATGGACTCGGCAAATTCGCCGAAGGTGTAGCCCAGATACCCGACAGCTATCGCCCAAATGCCGGCGCCGAGGAAGTTCAGCAAGAAAAACTTCAAGGGATGAATCTTGCTGGCACCGATCACAAACGGCGTGACGTTACGCACGCCGTAGAGAAAGCGAAACCCCAATATCACCGGTATCTGATGCTTGTGCAGCAAATCGAAAACCTTGTCGGTTTTGCTGTGCCAAAGCGGACGTTTCTCCAGAAAAGCGATACCCTTCCAACGGCCCAGGTAGAAAAAGGTCTGGTCGCCGGCAAAGGTACCCAAAAACGCCGTTAGCATCACCCATTCCAACTGCAAATAGCCGCCATGCGCCAAAAAGCCGGCGATGACCAGAATGGTTTCGCCTTCCAGATACGTACCGATAAACAAGGCTAGATAGCCGTAATCGATAACCAGCTGCTGTAAATCATTAAAATCCATAGTGTCGGTCTATTGGCGATGAGTCGAAATTAATGGCTGGCCGCTTTGTCGGCATCCATTTTGCTTCCGCAACTGCCTTCTTCGCCTTTCATCATAGCCCCGCAGCTATGTTCGCCGGCTTTTTTGTCGCCACCCATCATAGCGCCGCAACTGCCTTCTTCGGCTTTTTTAGATTTGTCGGCACCGTGATCCATACCGCCCATGCTGCCCATACTCATCATGCCGCCGCCAGTCATCATGCCCATGCCGCAAGCGCCTTCTTTACCCTTCATCATCGCGCCGCAAGCGCTTTCCATGCCTTTTTTCATTTTGCCACCGCTCATCATGCCGCCGCACATGCCTTCGCCGCATGAGCCTTCGGTTTTTTTCGCTTCAGCTTTTTTGGTCTCACTTTTTTTGATGCCATTGCCGTCCATTGCATTAGAGCCACACGCGCCCTGACTGATTTTGCCGTTTGAATGCTCTGCATGCGACGTCGCAACTTGCATATAGCCGCTAGACAACTCGGAAACGGCGAATGGGTTGGCATCGGCCTGCGCGTTGACAGCCATGCCGGACAAAAGCGCACCGCCCATCGCAGCGGCCAGCGGAGATTTATTAAATTTTTTCATGCGTTTATCCTCTCGTTTAATTTTTATTTATGGTGCTCCGGCACATTACTACCGGGGCTTACGACTGATGCGTAATCCTTATGGCTCTACTCTGATTATTGCATATTCAGTCTAAATTCTTTGCCTTAAATTCACAGACATCGGCGATGCAGCAAGCTCCGCAACGCGGCTTCCTGGCCACACAAATATATCGGCCGTGTAGAATCAGCAGATGGTGCGCGTCTTTCTTGTATTGCTTGGGCACGGTTTTTTCCAATTTGCGCTCCACTTCCAGGACATTTTTGCCCGGCGCCAGGCCGATGCGATTGGCGACCCGGAAAATATGCGTATCTACGGCGATGGTCGGCTCCCCAAATGCGGTGTTTAAAATCACATTCGCCGTTTTGCGGCCCACCCCGGCCAGCGCCTCCAGTGCTTCCCGCTGACGCGGCACTTCTCCGCCATGCTGTTCCAGTAGAGTCTGACAAAGTTTTATGACATTTGCCGCCTTGCTGTTGAATAAGCCGATGGTTTTGATGTGCTCCTTCAAACCATCTTCCCCCAAGGCCAGGATCGCCTGCGGTGTATTCGCCACGGGAAACAACTTGGCAGTCGCCTTGTTGACGCCCTTATCGGTCGCTTGTGCCGACAGCACCACCGCCACCAATAATTCGAACGGGGTAGTGAAATTCAGTTCGGTGGTCGGATTCGGCGTGGCTTCGGCCAAGCGCAGGAATATCAGTAGGCGTTTTTCGTTATTCATGCTCAAAAAAGAATTCAAAGCCAAGCTTTCCAGGATTCTCCCTGCTTGCAAGGCAAATATTGGTGGCGTCGTCATTTGTCCGCTAAAGGAACTAAGTAACGAGTCAACTAAATTGTCGCATTTAATTTGGAACCAAACTCGCGCGCATCAAGTCACTAGCTAGCACTCAGAATGGGTGCGGAAAACCACAACAATTCAATTCGGGGGAATTATGAAAACATTTACTGCCATTACCATTAGTGCATTACTGCTCGCGAGTGCCGGTGTATTCGCCGAAGAACATGCTACCGAAGCCTTGAAGCATGCCGAACAGGCTGTCACCCACGGCAAAGCCGGCCATAGCCCCGTCTTGGTGGAGCATGCCGAAGCGGCCTTAACCCATGCCAAGAAAGGTGCTGAAGTCGCCAAGGGCGACTCTAAAACGCATCTGGATGCCGGGGTAAAATCCCTGGAAAGCGCAATTGAACACGGCAAAATGGGCCATGCCGATGTCGCTACAAAAGCCGCCGAAGAAGCCGTTGACCATATCAAGGCGGGCAACAAGTAGATTCTTAACCGCTAATCAATAGATCCATTTGCGATCAAATAGGTAGAGACGCAAATTCAGCGTCTCTATCTACTTCCCTAAACTGAAACCGCACCGGCGATATGTCGATGTGCCTGATAATCCAGCAGTTCAAAGTCGGCAAATTCATAGGAGAATAACGATTCCGGCCGGCGTTTTAATTGCAGCCGCGGCGGCGCCAAGGGTTGCCGGCTAAGTTGCAATGCAACTTGCTCAAAATGGTTGAGATAGATATGCACGTCACCGAACGACATGATTAACTCACCGACTTCTAAGTCGCATTGCTGTGCCAGCATATGCGTTAACAAGGCCACACTGGCTTGATTGTAAGGCACCCCTAAAAAGCAATCGGCACTGCGCTGCGTCATCATGCAGGACAATTTGCCGTTAGCGACATAGAATTGATACAACACATGGCACGGTGGCAGGGCCATTCGCCCGGCGGCGGCATTCTCGCGCGGACCAACGGTTTCTTCGGGCAAAAATGCCACATTCCAGCCGCTGACGATGTGTCGGCGCGAATCCGGTTTATTTTTTAAACCGTCCAACAAAATCTGCATCTGATCGTAACTCTCGCCATTCGGCCCCAGCCAGTTACGCCATTGCGCACCATATACAGGCCCCAACTCGCCGTCTGGCGTGGCCCACTCATCCCAAATCGTTACACCGTGATCGTTTAAATATTGGATATTGGTATCGCCGCGTAAAAACCACAACAATTCATACACAATGGATTTGAAATGTAGCTTCTTGGTCGTCAGTAACGGAAAACCATCTGCCAGGTTGTACCGCATCTGCCGGCCAAACAATGAGCGAGTACCGGTGCCGGTGCGGTCGCTTTTGTCGATGCCGTTATTCATGATGTCGGCGAGAAGATCCAGGTAGGGTTGCATAGCGCTCTTAGGTCGAAAATTGGCGGGCAGTATAACTTGCCGGCTTGATGAATACGACTGTCATGACGGTGTTTCATGAGTCGTGATGGAGGCAGCAGAGAGCTTTAGAGGTGCGGCAAAATGGTTGGTCGATCACCATGAGAAGAGGTGCGCGGCTACCAGCCAGCTACTCGGTTTTGTACATGCCAGATAAGCTCCAGGCGCTGTAAGCCTTTAGCCGTCTGCGTGTTCAGTTTGAGATAAGGGGTGGCTTTATCGCCCAAGGATTTCGAGAAAAAGCAGTTGGTATTTCGCTCAAGTGCTTTCGCGGCGAACATGGCTGCATCTGCGTTTTAAGCGGCTGGATATTGCTGAAAAGACTGATACACTTCGCCGTCGAGCTCACTTCCGGAAATTAATGGCCGGCAAAAACCACCGATTTTTTGCGCGATGCCAGGCTGGCACTGGGCAATAGAAAAAATTTATTTACACTGATCGCGAGCTGAGTAATAGTTTTGCTTCGGCGTTTAATCAACAGGAATCCAATGAAAAATCTGTTCTTCGTTTTTGCCCTGTGCCTGTCCGCGGATAGTTGGGCTGGGGTATTTAAATGCACTGATGCCACCGGCCACACGAATTATCAATCGTCACCCTGCACGGTGGAGCACAAAGCGGTGCAGATGAATACCAAAACCGGCAGCAGTGTTGATTTAAATGCGCTGGAAAGGCAGCAAGCCGCAGAAGCCGAATTGAAAAAGCAGCAGTCTGCGCAGGAACAGGCCGAGCAACAGGCCAAGCTCGACGCCATCGCCAAAAATAAACAAGATGCTCGAGTTCAGAGTGAAATGACACAGACTCTGATCAAGCAAAACCCCATGCAATTTTCCGCATTCGCCATCCCACCTTACGACCCGGAAAAACTACCCGCGCAAGTCAAACCCTTCGAAACGCGCCTGCCGGATGTTGAAAAATTCCGCAGGCTGGCCGCACAAAAAGCCTTAGCCAGCGGAGAATGTCAGCGAATTGAAACCGATGAGCTAACCGGGAAGAGCAAACCGGACCAGCTAAATTTTCTGATTAATTGCAGCAGCGGCAAAACCTTTTTGTTCAACGAGGCTGATCTCGTTCAACCATGATTGTCGGCAAAACGCTGTTTATCACCGGCTGCTCTTCCGGCATCGGTTATCACACCGCTCTGTTTTTGAAACAGCGCGGCCATCGGGTGATTTGCTCCGCGCGTAAGCCTGAGGATGTAGAGCGTTTGCGTGGTGACGGCTTAGAATGTCTGCAACTTGATTTGGCGGATTCGCCGAGCATTCAACGCGCGGTCAACGAATTAATCGCGCTGACCGACGGCAAGATCGATGCACTGTTCAACAACGGTGCCTTCGGCCAGCCAGGCGCCGTGGAAGATTTGAGCAGGGATGTGCTGCGCCACCAATTCGAAACCAATCTGTTCGGCACCCACGAATTGACCAATATGCTATTACCGCTGATGCGCAAACAAGGCCATGGCCGGGTAATCTATAACAGCTCGGTACTGGGGTTTGTGGCGATGAAGTTTCGCGGCGCGTATAACGCCAGCAAATTCGCGTTGGAAGGCTTGGCGGATACCTTGCGCTTGGAATTGCGCGGCACAGGCATTCATATCGTATTGATTGAACCGGGGCCGATAACGAGCCGTTTCCGGGAAAATGCTTTTGCTTTGTATCAAAAGCATATCGATGCCGAGCATAGTTTTCACAAAGAAACTTATAAAGCGATGGAAGCAAGGCTACAAAAACCCGGCCCGGCGGCACCTTTCACGTTACCGGCTAGTGCAGTCGCTGAAAAAGTGGCGCATGCATTGGAGTCGAATCGGCCGAAAATTCGCTACCGGGTGACGGTGCCCACGCATTTGTTTGCCTGGTTGAAACGGCTGCTGCCCAGCGCATGGCTGGACAAGCTGCTAGTCAGCGTCGAATAAGGCCGCAGCGGCATTTTTTTGCCACCGAAAAAACCATAAAAACCGCTATAAACAGGCTAGCAAACGGAATGAACTGTGCTATTATCCCGGCCCAACATGTAGTGGTTAAAGCGGTTGGGTTAGCAGCTATATGTTCTTATAAAAATAACTGTGAGGTTCAATACATGAAAATTTTAAAAAGTGCTGTTATCGCGTTCTCTTTAGCTGCTGCCATGGGTTCTTTTTCAACAGCTGCCGTTGCTGAATCTGATCCAGGTAGAACTGCTTACAAACCTACCGATGTAATCAATGAAGTTGTAGCGCGTATTACAGCTGCCGAGGCAGCAATCAACAATGGTGCTGAAGATGCTGCCGTTGTCGATTTGATCCAAAAAGCGGCTGGTTTTATCAAAGAACTGAACGCAAACGACAAGGTTGCCAGATATGCTGATAAAGCCAGAGGCCATTTGAAAGCAGCCATTACTGCAGCTAAAGCCGCTAACTTGCAAGAAGCCAAACAACATTTAGCTGCCGGCAAAGAAGGCGTTGAAGCTTTGAAAAAAATGCTTTAATTCTGTCCCGGGGTGTCTTTCGGGGCACCCCGTATTTTTTCATTCCTCCCCGTTCATTGCCATCTCCGGCAATAGCTACAAATAATACTGATGCTTCTCTAGCTGGGTTTCCAACCAAGCTAATAACGCCCTCGCATTTTCAAATTTTGTCCCAGCTAAATTGAACATGGTCGCGTGGTTTAATGCTTGCCAACGATTCACCAGTGTGTGCAATTTAGCGGCGTTGGTCGCCGTGAAATGAAACTGTTCAAGCAGCTGTTTGTATAACGCACTTTCCGATGTTGGCAGCGATCCTCTGAGTTTAGTCAGCACGGTGATCATATCTTCGACGTCAGCAATACGCGCCTGGACCCAAGCCATCACCGACTCCTCATTGATTTTCTCCAGTGCCGATTCGGCATTATCCGAAACCACTTTTAAACATTGAATCAATTCGCTGGAACTGAATTTAACGGCTATTTCGTAAAACGCCGCAGCCTCCATATCGCGCAGATTCTCGTCGTTGTACTCGACATCGGCGCTGGATAAGGTAATTAGCGGCAGGGTGGTGGGGCAAGGGGCATCGAAAGCCAGTTGCGGATAAAAACGGCGTTGGGTTTCGGCGTCGGTGATTTTATCGGCCAAAAAACAACTACCTAGCGCCTGGTGGCGATGTCCGGCGATGCCGAAATTGAGCAGGATAGGTTGGGTTGCCTCGGGAAATTGCGCCAGCGTATAAGCCACCGCGCCAGCCATAGCTATTTTGCCTACACCGCTAATCACCAAAACGATGTCGGCGTTTTTGTAAATCGCAAAGGGCTGCTTTTGTGGTAGTTTTTTTAGTCGCCATGCCTGAATTAACGGTTTGGCCTCACAGGGCAATGCGACAAAGATAAAAGTTGATGGTGCAAAGTCAATCACAGTTTTTAAGAAAAATTCCCTTATATTTTAATCAATTGTTGAATATTCATGATAATTCACATAAATTTAAGATTCGTCAATTTTCAAAGGGAGACGTGCCGTGACTGAAATGAATTCCGTAGCTAATAACACCAGTTCAAATAACTTGCACCTGGTGACAGCATTGCAGGAGGAGCGCTCTGCCGTCTGGGCTTTGTATTGTCAACTCGCCGAAATGAAGCCATTCTCCAGCGAGAACGCAATCAGGCCAATGTTGTCTGAGTTTTCGCAACTGCTAATAGATTACATATCCTTTGGTCACTTCAGCATCTACGAACATTTAATAGCCGAAAAGCAGCATCAAACTTCAGCGCTGTCTCACGCGGAAAAGATATATCCGGCATTCTCCAGCATTACCGCGTCGGCCGTTACTTTTAGCGACACTTACGACGATGGCAGGCGTAAATTTAATACCGCGAATTTGGCTCAGGATTTATCCTTGCTTGGCGAACGGCTGGCGGAACGCATGGAGCTGGAAGACCGGCTGTGCTCCATGCTGCTGCATTGATGCGCAGATATTGCCCCTGAAAAGCTCCGAATAGCCTATTTGCTTTCAGCTGCCGAAACGCCTGAAACAGGCCCTGCTGCGCCCTTAATAAACAAATCCTTCAAACGACTGAAGGCCGCCTGCAGGGTTTTGTCCATCACCACCTGATTGCCTATCGAAACAATTACTCGTGCCAGTTCAGGCATCTTGGTTTTGGTCGCCAGCATATAAATAGGCTGTACATATAAAATCGAATTACCCATCGTCAATATCACCATCCGGCCTTTTTTAACTTCCGAGCCTTGTTGATTCCATAGGGTAAACTGCGAGGCAATTTCCGGGTTTTGATCGATCAGCGCATTGACCTGCGACGGTCCGTTAACCTGTACAGCCTTCGGGAATTTGAAAATAGTGATACCCGGCTTGTAAGTGTGGTCGCAGCTTTTATCGTCAACTGTACCGGCAATGCCAACCATACTTAAATTATCTCTGTGTATCGGGGTCATCGGATTAATCATCACAAACTCCTCCAAATCGTTACAACGATCAAAGTCCATCGTAATGAAATACGGTAATACCGGTTGGCCATCCACGGAAGCGAATTGCCAGGTTTCCGCCTGCTCATAAAACAACTCCGGACTGTTTTGATGATATTTAGCGTAAATTTTCATTTGCATATAGTACAAGTCGCGCGGATAACGCAGATGCTGCATTAGCTCGTCGGGCATTTCCCGCAAATTTTTGAAAACGCCGGGATACGCGCGGTTGTAAGCGTTGATGATCGGATCTTTTGGGTCGGAAATATAGTAATCGACGCTACCGTCATAGGCATCGACCACAATTTTGACCGAATTACGGATGTAATTGAACTTGTGCTGGCCGTCCAGATAATCGTCGGCTGCCGGTTTGGAGACCGGGTAATAATTGGACAAGGTATAGGCATCCTGAATCCAGTAGAAGCGATCCTTGTCAACAACCAAATACGGATCTTTATCCAGGTGTAAAAACGGCGTCAGCGCGGTAATTCGCTCGTCGATATTACGACGCAACAATAACTTGCTTTGCGCGGATATGTTTGGTGAGAAGAATATTTTTTCGTCTTTCAGGTAAAAGGCGAACAACATTTTTCTGAACAGCGACGGGATCGGTATGCCGGAGATACCCTGATAATCCAGCGATTCGCCTGGCGCAGAGCCGGAAATATCGGTCACAGCCAAGTTGTTCGGTACGATCGCGTAGCGATATTTTTCCAACCCGTAATAAATGTCGGGGTACTTCACGGAAAACCCAACATCCGAGGTCATGTTCAAATCGCGCAAGTACCAAACGATAGGAATGCCGGCGTCCTGAGCAGCCGGCGAGATGACCGCGCCGTAGCCATGGGTGTAGCGCAAATGGGTGTTCTCCCAGTTTTGCGCCTCCTTGGGCAATTTATCGATATTGACTTCACGGGCTGCCAGATTGACTTGTTGATGATGGCCGTTAATAAAATAACGGTCTTCATCGACAGTCGGAAAGCCATAATACGGCCGGATTCCTTGTAGCTGCATATAGCTGTCGATCAGAAATTCGCGATCCCATACCGGAATATTTTCGAAATGTTTTTTGGTTGACCAAGCTTCTATATCTTTGGTGGCGTCCAGATTGACCTGGAAATCGACGGTTTTAATATTGTTTAAATCGAATGCCGCCATGGTGGCATCAATGTTATGCCGAATCGAATCACCTTCGGTGCGGGTAAAATTAGGCTTGACGATGAATTTTTCAATCAACTCCGGTATGGTGTGAGAGCCTTGCAGGCCCCAAACAGCCAAAAAACCCAACGAGGCAACGATAATAGGCGTTTTACTACGATGTCTCTCCGACAGCGCGTAAAAAACTACCGATATGGCAATCGCCAAAAAGAACAAGACTTCAAGCCAAATCATCGGCAACTTGTAACGCAATTCGACAAAACCGGGGCCAAAAAACACCGGTTCGTTACCCCCTGAATATAATAAGGCGAAGCGTTCCAGTAAAAAACCCCAGACCACAAACAACACCACAAATGCAAAAAGCACCGTCAAATGGATCTTCGCACCCAGTGGAAATTCCTTGCTTTGATTGGGGACAAATTCATGCTCCATCCAATACAGCACGCCGGTCGCCAAAAACACAATAACCGCTGTGGTTAACAACTCCTTCTGAATCAGCATGTAAATCGGATAGGAAAACATGTAGAAGCTGACGTCGTTACCATATACCGGATCGACGATGCCCGATGCGCTGCCGAAGAAAAACAGCAGCGCCTGCTCCCATTGCAAATAGAACGGCACAGCAATGACTACGGCGAGTAGCAGGGAAATGGGAGTATAGATACGAGCCGAACCACTCATAAACACATCGGCAAAGCGTTGAAAACGCCGACGCTTGGAATCGTCCATCAATATTTCATCGGGCGGGTTCAGGCCCAGGTAGCGAGAGGCAATCCAGAAGTGAAATAAAAAAACAGCAAAGAAAAACGCAGTAACCGCACCGGAGAAAATAAATCGGTAGAGTAACTTCAACCAAAAGTAGGCTTCGAACTCCAGCGAACGGAACCACCATAAATCCACGAAAAAATCGAGAAACACGAAGTAGAACGCGACATATAGCACAATAGCAGTTGCGAGGGTCGCTAAAGTGATCGCCGGCAACAGTTTCCAATTACGCATAATTTCCTCTTTACTTAGATATCCGAGCGCCTACTTGCGGAACACGCCGCCAAACTATGGTCGGCAATGTCCCCTTAACATCAATGGCTGAGCATTCTAACACCCAAATCCGGATTGTGATTGTCCGGCATATTGTCTGGTTGTTGGCTGGATTGCTGAGCTATTTGCGGCGGGGAAAAAAGGCGAGTTCAATTCGATACTAAATAGCTTATGGTCCCAGTGAAATGACAGGACGGGGAGACGTGCCAACTGAGATCAACGGCAGTAGGGCGCAAATTTTGCCGGATTTGAGATGGCGCAGGATGGTGAACAATTTGCTCAGATCATAACAATACAAGTTTTCTTTGTATCACCGTCACAACTCAGGACACGATGCGGAGTTACACGCGAACCTGTAACAAAACGCCGCTGCCGAGGCTTTAGCTCGACAGCGGCGTTGGTCTGACGCAGAGCAGTTGGCGCTTACTTTTTGAACATCGCCATGATCCGCTGGCGATTGGCAAAGCCGACATAACTCAAACCGCCTAGTATCAAGCCATACAGCAATTGCCCAATAAAAGACGGCTGATTTCCGGCTGCTTCCGCTTTCGCAGCGGCGTCGCCCGTATTCAGCGGGGGAGGTGGTGGCGGCACAAAAGCCACTTGCTTTTTATTACTGATATCCGGCAAACCTAAGCTCTTCCAGGCATCGTAATCTTGCCAGGCCGGGTATTTACCTTGCCAGAATTCTCTGGTGAAGTAAGGCGCCAGGCTCATGCCATGGACTTTGGGGATGCCTTTCTCGTCGGAAAAACCTTTGTAAACCACTAAGCTGATGTCACCACCCTCGCCGATACCGTTAGTAGTGAAGGATTTCTCGACGTGGTCGTGAAACATCCAGACGCCTTGACCAAAACTGTTCAAGCCATCGTCAACACCGCTTAATTCCAGATCGATACGCTGGGCGGGTACCATGCCATGTACGTCGCGCTTGATATAGGAATTAGGGCCGTTATCGACACCATCGTAATGCGTCACCATAGGCTTGTGGCCGTGAATATGTATTGCAAATGCTTCTTCATGACCATTCAACACCCGCAATTTGACCTTTTTGTTTTCTTCCATCAGGATCAGCGATTCCCGCAATGTGTAAGGGAATGAGCGACCATTCAGCATGAAATAATCGGGGCTAGCATCAGTAATGTCATATTCCTGATTCATCCGCCGGGCAATGATCCGCGGATCGTTAGCGGAACGCACCATTTCATGCAATTCCTTATCAACCGATTGATAGTGCAGATCGTACTCGGCCGCATATTTTTCTTTGACCGCTACCGATGGATGGCGAACCTGGCCATTGCCGACGTTGAAAACCTGTACCCAGTTGTTGGGGCGGTTTTCCTCGACCACAAACATACCTTGCAAACCCATCGGAATGTGGGTGTGTGGCTGTACGTGGCAGTGGTAATACATGGTGCCGGGTTGGCGTGGTTTGATCACATACGTTTTGCTCTGGCCGGGCAAAACATCCATCTGGCCGGTTTGACCGACGCCATCGTTGCCTTCGCCGCTATGATCCATGTAAGGATGATCCACACCATGCAAGTGGATCGAGTGCGGAAAGTAATGGCTGTTTTCCAGCACCAACCAAACAATATCGCCTTGTTCGACCCGAATAGTTGGTGATGGCGCGCGCAACAAAGCATTGGCTACCGGCTCGTACAAGCTCAAGGTAGACATGTCGCGAGTTTTCGGCGCGTAGACCCAGAAAGTCGGTTGAATGCCGGGTGCAATGTCAAAGGTGGTGGTAGGGTCTTTCATGTCCGGAGAATGGCCGTTCAGTTCGGCAATTTCCAGCTTAATAATATAGTGGTCGGGGTCCCCGTCGCCGTCCATATCTTCGCCAAGCGTGATGGCATCGGCAGCGAGTTGTGTCTCCATTAAGGTAGACATTGAAATATTATTGGTGCCTTTAACAAAAGCAGCGATTTCAGCAGGATTATCGGGGTTACACATCCGTGATTCTTGTATTTCGACTCCGTCGATCACTTGCGCATCACGCCACTTGGCATCGGTAAATTCGGAACAAACTTCTTCTGCCGCACCCATCTTGACGCTATTGGTCGCCGGTAGTTTGTCTACCGCCGCCACAGCCCATTGTGACGCCGGAAGCAGCATGGCGCCACACAGAATGGGGATAACCTTTTTATGCATACAAAACCTCATAAAACAGACGAATTGACGGAAGCCCTAATCAAGGTTTCCGAATATCAGAAAAGCCAGATACTGTAACCAGAACCCATGGGTAAAGTACAGTAATTATTTAACGGACTCGCGACAATCCTGACCGTTATTACCCAGCCACCAAACGATGTAATTCTGGAAGGCGGCTAATGCCTTATAATTCCATGACGAGCGATTATTGCCAGTCAATCCGCGTCATTTTTGCAACAGACCACTCAGTCAGATTATGCCCAGCATCAGAGTATTGCTTTGTTTGATTTTCATTTTTTTAGTTCACGGCAGTTTTGCCTGGTTGAACAATCAGCCGCAAGACGCTGGCACGGACGTGCCCTCCGGCAAGTTGATGAGCCTGTCCTTCGCACCGTTTCGGGAGGGCTTTAGTCCGCTGGAAGAAAAATTCCCGTTGCCGGAACATATCGATGAGGACTTGCGTCTGCTGGCCGACAAAACGGAAAGCATCCGCACTTACTCCAGCCTTGGTGGCCAGCAACCCACTCCGGCGTTAGCCCGCAAACACGGATTGAAGATGATCCAGGGTGCCTGGCTGGGTTACGGTTACAAAGACAACAGCAATGAAGTCAATGCCTTAATCAAATCGGCCAATGAAAACCCCGACGTGGTGAAACGAGTGATTGTCGGCAACGAAGTGCTATTGCGCGGCGACATGGATGTCGACAGGCTAATCGGCTATATCCGCGAGGTGAAGAAAGCGGTCAAGCAACCCGTGTCTTATGCCGACGTGTGGTCGATGTATATGAAGTACCCCAAACTGATCAACGAAGTGGACTTCGTCACCATTCACATCCTGCCGTATTGGGAGGATGAACCCATTTCGGTGGAGAATGCCTCGCAGCATCTGGAAAAAATTGTCAAACAGGTAGAAGACGAAGCCCGTGGCATCGCGCCCGGCAAACCTATATTGATAGGTGAATCCGGTTGGCCCAGCGCCGGCAGACAGCGCGGCATGGCCATTCCTGGTGTCGTCAACGAAGCCAAATTCATTCGCGGCATGATCCAGGTCGCCAATCGCCACGGCTTTGATTACAACATCGTCGAAGCCTTTAACCAACCTTGGAAAAGTGAACTGGAAGGCGTGGTGGGGGCCAATTGGGGCTTGTTCTCGGCGGATCGCGAACCGGTATTTCCGTTGACCGGCCCGGTCAACGAAACGCCCAATTGGCCGGTCCGCTTTGCCGTCGCCACGCTGATCTGGCTGTTGGCAATCGTGAGGTATTCCAAAAAGCTGGAGCAAGCCTCGCTGATCCGCATGTTGGCGTTTTTCACCCTGGCGCAAGTCTTCAGCGTTTGCCTGGTGACATTGGCCGATTTTCTCTGGTACACCAGTTACAGCACTTGGCAAAGGCTTTATACCGTAGCCCAGGTGATCGCGAATACGATTCTCGGCGCGCTGTTGCTTGAGCGTGGTAGCGATATTTTGATCGATAAACCAGGCAGCATTAAGTTGGCCAATAGCTTGAGAGCCGGTTATCTAATCTTTATATTGCTGGCGCTTTATAAAACCTACGGACTAGCCATGAATGGCCGCTATTTGAGCTTTCCTATCGAGCAGTTTGCCATTCCGGCTTTTGGGGTGATCGGTTTGATTGCTTGCCTATGGCTAAAGGAGCGTAAATTCAATGGCCGAGTTTTGGCGTTTGACAGTCTAATTGGCGGGAACTTGCAAAGCCGCCGTGATCGGTTCTTGGCTTATTTACTGAGTTTTGGCGCCATCGCGCTAATACTGGGAGAGGTCAAAGCCTTTATGGATGGTCGGGATTTCATTCAAGCTCACCCAGGCTTTTCAGAAGGCCTGCCCTTTGCGCTGAGCTACACCTTGTACAACCAACAATTGCTTGGCTGGCTGGCTTGTTTGCTTATGCTGTCCTTGCCGTTCTGGACTAAGCATCGCAGTAAACAGGACGCTTAAGTTTTACGTTAACGGGTATGACGCCGTAATACCTGTTTTTCAACCCGAAAAGTCGTTGTTATATTGAGTGACAGTTTGCCGCGCGTCAATTTGTCACATTTTCAAAACGCGCTTCCAGCATTAAACTGTATGCAACTCTTATGTATGCGCTCCCTCTCCTAAAGGGTAAAGAGTTTTAATATCCTTCCTCAATGCGGCCCTTGGGCCGCATCTTTTTTCTGGATGAGGTTGCTGTCTATGGAACGAAACTACTATTCAACTACGTCAACTTTCGTGCACCCTAACGAACTCAATTGGCGCACAGCTTTTCATGAAGCCGGTCATGCCGCGGCTATCCATCTTGGCAATCGCCAAAAACAATTACCTCCGGTATTTTTTGAAATACATGTCAAACGGCCTGTTAATGCTTACGACGATTTTTTTGCGAAAGTCGTAGACGGCAACTTAATCCAAAACTTGCCGATTGCTGTCGTGGAAAGCTTTAACGACTTATCCGACGATAATCAGCAGCACGCCTGTCAACGCGCTTACGAAGCGGATGTTGTCAACTTATTGGTTGGGCCTTTGGCGGAAGCCAAATACGTGTCCATTCGCGATGACGAAGTTTTTAATATCAATCTAATAAGTTTCAATGCCTTACATAACTACGGTGGCTGCAGCGATCTGGAAAAGGCGCTCAGTTACCTGGATCACTTCATCGCGTCAAAAAGTCAGCGGGAAGAGAAAATGCAGGAATTGTTGCTTCAGGCTTTTCGCTTTATCGACAATCGCCGCCACTGGAAATGTATCCTTAATTTAGCCCACTATATCCTGGACAGTCAGCAGGAAATCATCTCCTGCGATGAGGCAATAGGCATATTCGACCGTTGCCTGACTGCCAATACACCGTTCAGGTCGGTTAGCTATCCATTTTTATTTGGCTGAGAGTAAGCGAACAGATTGCTCAGTTGTGGGGAGCGCGTTTGTAGAGGCGATGCTAAAAAACTAACTTTTTGCGCTAGATAGCCAGCGTTCTAAAAGAGCCGCCAAAAAAGTGGGGACTCGTAAAGATTATCGTTCGAACACCGTACAGCGATTGCGCCCACCTTGTTTGGACTGATAGAGCGCCTGATCGGCCCGCACGAACACATCGTCATGCATGTCGCCGTCTATAAACTCACTGATACCGCAACTCAGGGTTAGATTGATATTTTCGCCGTTAGAATTAAATCCGCAGCTTTTAATCATCTTGCGGGTGTTTTCCGCCATTTCCAGCGCCTGAAGCGCACTAGTGTTGGGCATCAGCATGACAAACTCCTCGCCGCCGTAACGGGCGACGAAGTCCGTTTCCCGGCAGTTGTTCAACAATAGCTGAGCCACCAAAGCCAGGGTTTTATCGCCGGACTTGTGGCCGTAGGTGTCATTGATTTGCTTGAAAAAATCAATATCCCAAATGATCAGCGCTAGCGGCGCTTTATAACGCTTCCAACGTTTCAATTCCATTTCCGCACGATTGTTATACGCCAGACGATTCGGCAATCCGGTCAAGGAATCGCTTAGGGCTTTGTCGTGCTCTATCTTCAGTTTGACGCGCAGGGTCTCGGTCTCCGTTTCCAGCTCCTGTAATTTTTGCGTCATTGAGTCAATTTTTTCTTGCGCATCCCGCTGCCTTTCATCCTCTATTTGTTTATGCTCAAGTAACCGCTCCAGCAAACGATCAAGATGCTCGGCTGTCTGGTTCTTCAGCAAATCGAGTTCTTCAGCCGCCTGTGTCGAGTCCTTTAGATTACCGACTTGTCTGTGAATTTCGGTGTTCATAATCTCGCGATCATCAATCAACGCGCGATTAGCTTGCCCGGCGGTTTCTACGTCTTGGCCGAGCTCGTCCAGCCTCTCGCTTAAATCGCCGAGAAATACATCGATACCTTTCTGCTCGGAGGCGCTGTAATCCTTGATGTTCAGCAACAATGTAATCGCTGAATCGATCACTTTCTTATACGAATCCTCGCTGAGATTAGCTCTGACCCGTTGCTTTAATAGCGACGTCTGCTGCTGAAAACGTAAAGGCACCTCAGTTTCGCCAAGCAGTTCATCCAAACGCTCCAGCAAATAGTTGTGTTGTGACTCAGTAGCATCGTCTTCCCCGACGCTCACATTCTGCTTGGCTTGTTTGGAAATGTGTAACAAAGTTTTGGAAACCGCTTGCAACTCAGGCAGTAGTTCCTGCGCATTCGCGCCGCTGCGCAACTTTGCACCTATTGCCAGAAGATGGGGCTCCAACAACTTGTGGCTGCCTTGGCAAAAAATCAGCAGCTGAATAACGAGCTTGTATAAAAACTTTTCGTTATCGAGTGGTGCGGAATAAGGGTTAGCAGTTGCCATGAATCAGACTTGGTTACACGACAACGCAGCGGTTACGGCCGGTTTGTTTGGCGCGGTACAAACCTGAGTCGGCTCGATTGAAAATCGATTCGTTAGTGTCGCCATCGATAAATTGGCTCATTCCGCAGGATAAGGTGATCGACACTTTGTTGCCATTGGCATTGAAGCTACTGTTTTCCAGGGTTTTTCGAAGCTTTTCCGCGATCACCAAGGCGGATTTGGCATCAGCGCCGGGTAATATCATTACAAACTCCTCGCCGCCGAAACGCGCCACGAAATCGGTTTCCCGGCAGTGTTTGAGTAATAATTCGGCTATCACAATCAGGGCCTTATCCCCGCTTTTATGGCCGTAAGTGTCGTTGATGCTCTTAAACAGATCCACGTCCCAAACCATTAGCGTCATCGGCGATTTATGCCGTCGGCAACGCGCCATCTCATCCGCCAATCGATCCTCGAACGCCAACCGATTGGGTAGATTAGTCAACGGATCGCGGGTCGCTCGATGTTGGGCCAGATCCAGCTTCGAGCGCAACTCAGAGGACTCGGACTCCATTTCCCGCAACCTTTGTGACAGGATCTGCATGTCCCGTTGGGTTTTATCGCGTTCCTGCTGTTCCTGGAGATTGTGCGCTTGGATCTGTTGCGTGATAGTGGTTAATCGACTGCTGACAATTTGCTTCAGCGGCTCAAGCTGCGTCGCGTTCTCCGACTTTTCGCGTAGCTCCATAATTTGCTCGGATACGGCCTGATCCAGCAGATTGCGTTTTTTAACCCTTATTTCGTTGGCGGCGTTAACGCCGGTCGCTTTTACGCCTAACTCGGTTAATTGCTCGGTCAATTTCGACAAAAATGCCGCCATCTCCTGCTGTTCGGATTCCAAATGTTTTTTTATCGCCAACAGCAATGCAACCGTATCGTCAAAAATAGGCCCTAAGGCTTGATCGGCATGCAGCCGGATTTTGATCTTTTCGGCGTCTTCGGCAAAAACCAACGGAATTTCCGCATTGTCCAACAAACGAACCAGTTGAATATTGATGGCTTTAGCATCCGCTCCGGTTAGCTCCAAGGCCAAGTCCATCTTGGCAAGCGGCTTGTTGTCCTCTATAAGTTCCAACAGTGCCAGATAAAAGGCCTGATTGTTACTGAACAGGCGGTTTTCGTATTTTTCGCGAATCTCATCAAGCTGATCCGAGTGTTGGGGATATTGTTTGCCAAGAAACTCGAACAGCAATGAAGCGTCCATGAGCGAAGGCTCAGGCGATTCTTCCAGCATTATCAGCGCATTAGAAAAAGCCGATAGCTCTTTCTGCAATTGCTGACTTTGCAGGCCGCTTTTTAATAAATTGCGAATACGGTTTAAGTGAGGATCAAGTTGCCGATTCAGGCCTTTTACGGCCAGCGCAAAACGGACGATAGTTTTGCACAACAACTCTTCGTTGGCTTTGTATTGTTTTTCAGTGTGTTCCTGGTCGTCCAACAGCTTGAGGTATTTTTCCTTCCACCTGTCCGGACCCTCATCCTTGTTTTTAAAAAAAACCATGAAACGTGCCCTAATTCTTAAATTCTTAGTCGCTTGATTATAGACTATCGTTGAATTTGTGAAGAATATCCTACAATCAGCATTCGCCCCTCACGTCCTTGTGCGGCAATTCGTTAGTCGGGCGTTTATTTTTTCTGGCTTTCTTGTGCGATCAATTGATTGACTACGGTCAACATGTTGGCTTGAGATTTGGCCGATTGAGCGGTGACTTTGTATTTGCCGTTGACAATCAGCGCAGGTACGCCACTGATACCGTAACGAGGACCGGTAGATTCGGCTTGACGCAGCTTGGCATCGACCAAAAACGAGTTAAAAGCACTCCGAAAATCCTCGTCCTTAACGCCATGATCTGCAAAAAACTTAGCCAGTTCGTCTTCGCTGACTAATTTTTGCTTCTTGTTCTGAATCGCATCGAACAGATCGGCGTGGACTTTATCCAAAATGCCTAACGCTTCGGCCGTAAAATAGGCCTTGGCATGCTTGCCCCACAGATCGCTGAATACCGCCGGCTGACGGATAAACTCAACATTGGCGGGTTTGGTTTTCAGCCATTCCACCATAGACGGCTCCAGGCTATAGCAATGCGGGCAGCCGTACCAAAAAAACTCGATCACTTCGATCTTGTCCGGATTTTGTACCGGCTGTGCCGGCGTTATGGCTTCGTAACCGCCTTCTGCATTTACCAGCGAAGAAAAGCCCAACAGTCCCAACAATGCGATTATTTTTAACATCAACGTTCTCCGTAATAATGTATTCCCGATAAAAAACCATGTTTACACGCAGATGCGTAAACAATTTGACAAAAAATCGAACGTATTCGCCCAGTCAATTACTGGTCCGCACCTCGTCAGCCCTCACTCCGTAACATTCAAGCAAACGCAGTTCTGTAATCTAACCCAATCTGTTGCGGAGCTGACCTTGTCCAGTTTTCAAGGCAACGCTTCCACGCCGGCCTTCAGGAAGAGAGCTTTCAGAACGAGGAAGGCAGGTTGCGACAAGAACGAGGAAGAGAATTTAATCCTTGTGAATCAAGGACTGGTCAAATCCGGCAGAGCAGCAACTCCGCCGGATAACGAAGGCTTATTTCATCGTGGAGATGTAATAAGCAACCGCTTTAATATCCTCGTCAGTCATTTTGGTGGCGATCATGTGCATCATGTTCTCCCGGTTGTTGCTGCGGGCACCGGTTTTGAAATCAGTCAGACTTTTAATCAGATAATCGGCGTGCTGCGAATGTAAGGACGGGAATGAGGCCGGTTTATTGCCTTCAGCATAAGGGCCGTGGCATGCCACGCATGCCGACACTTCGCGGCTGATATTGCCGTTACGGTATAAGTCGCTACCTTGCGTAATTAAGGCATCCAGCGCGGCTTTTTCTTGCTCAGGGGTTTTTGCGGGCGCATCGTCGTCATCATTCGCCGGCAGTTTGGGCGCCGGATTGGTGGAAATTTTGTTGCCAGCATAATAACTGGCAAGCTCTTGAATTGTTTGCTCGTCAAGGCCCGCCGCTAATGGCGCCATCATCGGGGCCAAGCGCGCGCCGCTCTTGAACGCTTGTAATTGCTTAACCAAATAAGTTTGATGCTGTCCCGCCAATTTCGGGAACGCCGGCATCGTGCTGTTACCGTCTTCGCCGTGGCAGCCCGCGCAACTGGCGGCTTTGGTTTTTCCGGCGCTGGCGCTGGCATTACCTTGCGCGTTCACTTGGCCGGCGGCAGTTACCAACAACAAAGAGATGGAAACAGTCAGCAATTTTTTTATCATTATGGGCCCCTGCTCAGGAAGGTTGATTCGATATAAAGCAAGCTGATGTCAGCCGCCGGACGTTATAATGCCTGGATTCTAACCGATTTATAAACACTAAGCGAGACTGTGATGAATCCCATCTACCACCAAGCCAAGTTCATCAACAGCGCTCCCAAACTGAAGGACGCGCCGCCCGACCAAGGCATGGAAATCGCTTTCGCCGGCCGCTCCAACGCCGGTAAATCCAGTGCAATCAATACGCTGGTGCAACAAAATGCCTTGGCCCGCGTCAGTAAAACCCCCGGCCGTACCCAATTGCTGAATTTTTTTGAAATAGACGCCCAACGCAAACTGGTCGACCTGCCCGGTTATGGTTACGCCAAAGTGCCGGAAGCCATCAAAAAAGATTGGCGGCAGATGATGGAGAGCTACTTGCACGACCGCCAAGCCCTGTGCGGCATCGTTCAGGTCATGGACATCCGCCACCCGCTCACCGACTTCGATTGGCAAATGGTTGAATGGTGCGAACATCGCAAATTGCCCTTGCACATTTTGTTGACCAAATCCGACAAACTGAAATTCGGCGCGGCCAAGACTACGTTATTGCAGGTGCAACGGGATTTGAGTCAGGCGGATATTGTAGTGACTTTGCAATTGTTTTCCGCATTGAACAAAGTCGGCATTGACGATGTGCACCAGGTTTTGGATGAGTGGTTTGGGTTCAGGAAGATGGTGGTGTCGGAGGAGTAGGCTTCGCTGTTCTGACAAGAAACCCAAAGGTACGTTCGGTAGACTTTCAACTTCAAACGTAAGTTGAAACGGTCCAAAAACAACGCTAAGTATTTTACAACCCACCGCGAATGCAGTTTCGCACGTTCTGTTTAATGACGAATCAGGGCCTTCAAGGTCGGACAAGACTATGCCCAGATAATTGCTGATTTCGTTGCTTAACGGGCTAATCGGCGCGGCGAGATTCTTAATCCGATCATAATCTGCCCTTAATTCTGTTTTAAGCCAGTCTCCCTAGAATTTGCCGCAACTGAATAATTTCCCAACAAGGAGTCATATATGTTCAGAGTGACAAAAATCATGTTGATCGGTTTGTTGTTTTCGTCAGCGGCTTTGGCCGATGACGATTGGGGCGAGCATCGTCATCATCGGCACCACCATCACGGTCACGGTTATGGACGCGAGTATTACCCTGCTTACCCTGTGGAGCGGGTGTATGTGCCCGAGCGAGTAGTGGAATATGTGCCCATGCAACAGCGATATTACGCGCCGCCGCCACCCCCGCCAGTTAGATACGGCGGGTACGACCAACGTTCTCCGCAAGGTTTGGTCGGTGGTTTGGTGGGTAGTGCGATGGGTTATGAAATGGGTCGCGGTGACCCATTGGCGGCCGGTATCGGTGCTGCGGCCGGTTCGTGGATTGGCAATGGGATGAATAGATAATGACGAAGCTAACAGTCTGTTCAGTCACTGTCGCTTGTCTGTTGGTATCGGCTTGCGCTTCGCAAACCGGCTGGACGCCAACCGTCGATGCTTACAATAACCCAAATTCTTACCGCTTGAATCAGGATATGCATGAGTGCCAGCAATTGGCATCGCAAGCGTCCGGAGGTACTGCGAAGGAAGCCGCAATAGGCGCCGGCGTTGGCGGCCTGATTGGCGCGGCCGGCGGCGCCGCTTTGGGCGCAGTGCTCGGCAGCCCTGGAAAAGGCGCGGCTATCGGTGCGGCTGCCGGCGGTATCGGTGGTGCATCCAAACAAGGTATTCAATCCGAAGACCGCTATAAAAACGCCTACAACAACTGCTTACGCCAACGCGGCCATCGGGTAGTTAACTGAGCAATCCGTCAGGATAAACCGGCTCGGCAATCTCGTCTGAATTTTTCAACTCTATCCATTGAAGACTGCTTGTTTAAGCAGTCTTCCTCGCGGAGAAACAGTTATGTTTTTAAACACGGTATCGGTTTTTTCAAGCCGATTTAGCCTCAACGTGCGGCGATGGCATACAGTTATGCCGCTGATGTTTCTTAGTCTACTTAGTGCCTGTTCCAGTGTGCCGACGCTGCAACGCACTGACGATCAAGCCATGCTGACCGGTACGACCAAGACTACTTACAGCAAATCTTATAAAGTCAAAGGTAAAACTTATTCCCCGCTGCACAGCGCGCTAGGGTACAAAGCACAGGGATTGGCTTCCTGGTATGGCGCAGAATCCGGTAATTTTACGGCCAATGGCGACCGCTTCGATCCGCGCGGCATGACGGCGGCGCATAAAACGCTGCCGATTCCCTCTAAAGTTCGGGTTACCAATCTGCGTAACGGCCGTTTTGTGGATGTGGTGATCAACGACAGGGGGCCATTCAAGGCTAATCGACTTATCGATCTGTCCCAGGGCGCGGCGGAACAGATCGGTATGCACGGATTAGCGGAAGTGACGGTGGAATATTTGGGAAGTTAGGCAGCTCAGTGCATATTGCTGCGCTTTGCACCGAAGCGACTTGCGCTACGGCGATTCTGTAAAGCGGTGGACTATATGTTTTTATGCCTTTCTTCCACCATCGCGTCGATATACTGCATCACCTCGGCGCTGGCGGCCTCGGCCAGTTGCATTTGCCGAATGATCTCATCCAGCATGCCTGGATCATCCACCCATTTGGATCGAGAGACTTCATAAGCCTTTTGCGTCGTCCTATGCACCTCGGCATGCGGCTGATTCAATTTGGCGTAAGCGCTGGTCGAGCGGAATTTTTCATAGCCCAGCCCTTCGTAATACCACTTTCCTAACCGGCAATTATGGTTGTCTACCATGATGGCTTGGTGATGCGGACACTCGCTGAAGGTTTCTATCGCCACATAGCCGTTTTGTTTGTAAACCACATGATCCAGTTTGGCCAGGACGCCGAAGGATTTGTCTTTTGCATAAGAAATGTAATCGACCGAAATTTTTGCCGACTGCGAGAGATTGGAAAACTGCTGGCGGAACGAGTTGACCTGAGCCAGTATCTCTTGCGACAGCGATGACGAACTTTCTGCCTCGATTTGCATTTGTTCGACTCGCTTATTAAACGATTTCAATGTTCTGGAGACTTCCAACGCGGCGTTCTTGGTATGCTCGGAGAGATTTTTGACTTCGTCCGCGACTACCGCGAAGCCCCGTCCATGCTCGCCGGCGCGTGCCGCTTCTATGGAGGCGTTTAAGGCCAACAGGTTGGTTTGATCGGCAATTCCGGTAATCATCGATAAGGATTCAGTAATTTTTTTGCTGTCGTTAATCAGCGCACCGATCACATCCGACACCGAATGTACATTGGCATTGATGTCGGACAGGGAGTTGCTGATGGTTTCCACTGCCGATAGGCTGGCGTTGGCGTTTTCACCCGTTTCCACAGCAATATTTTCTACTTTCTGCATTTGCTCGGTGATATTGAGCAAGTCGCTCTGATTGCCTTTCAGATTGTTGAGCAGATTGTTGGTGTTGAGCGCATGCAGACCGGCCGATAAACGCCGCTTGATCGTCAATTTGTCGTTTTCATCCATTAATTTGATGGCATCGTTCATATTCTTCGCCGACTTTTTCAGTATGCCCGGAAAGCCGTCAACCAAGGCATAACGGTCATAATTGCCTTCGGCTGCGTGCTGGAAACAGGAGTTCATTTCTTTGAAGTAAGACTCCATGATGTCCAGGGTCTCATTGAGCTCCCAGGCTATTTTGCCGACTTCGCCCATGCCTCGCGTTTTGGTGACGCGATGATAGAGTTGGCCTTGATTTGTGTGTCTCAGCACTTCTTCTATACGCTCTAATACCAGCAGGCATTGTTTGCCGGCGTGCCAGGCATCCAGAGCTATCACCGGCAACGGCAGCAGCAAGCCAAGCATGAGCCAGGAAAAGCCATGCGTGATAAGCGTGTAGACGAATGCCGCAACAGTAAAAAATATAACGGCTGCCACCGCATAATTCAGCTTGGTTCTTAAAAACGGAATATTGGCATTTGAATTCATGGCTTATACTCCGTTGGGCTTGTAAAGGCTTAGCACCAGGCTATTGTAATTTTTAGCGCCGGATTGCTGAACCACGTCAAATAGGTATTCCAGCGATTTATCCGGGGCATCTTTGACTGAATGGCGTTTCTCGATGGCCAACATTTCCTGATAAATCGGTATGATGACCCCCAGTGCGTTACGGGGCGGATTACGGCGCACCGAATAGTAACCCTGCAATTTACCGTCCTTGTCATAATCCGGCGTAATGTTGGCAAATACCCAATAAAATCCGCCATCCCGGCATAGATTTTTGGCAAACCCGAAAAACTCATCACCGGCTTTTAAGGTATTCCACATAAATCTAAACACGCCGCGCGGCATATCCGGGTGTCTGATGATGTTGTGTTGTATGCCCAGCAATTGGTGTTCCGGATAGCCGGCGATTTCCATAAAAATGCGATTAGCGTAAGTGATCCGCCCAGAGGTGTCGGTCTTGGAAACGATAAAATCATCGTCCGCGAGTTTTTTTTCGTTATTGTTAGGCGTGATAGTCGGCTTCATATTCCGTACCTTAATTTGGGGCTATTGGTGGTCAGTCCTGGCATATTTTGCGCGAAAACCGGATGAGCTCGATCATGGCCGCATCGGACATTGGTTCGATCCGGGATTCTCATAGCCGTGCATATTGTGGGGTATTCGCTCGCCACACAAGATTAGCTCAATTGAGCAAATTAATCAGAAGGCGCTTGATTGAAGTGGCTTCGAAGGGCTTGTCTAGTATGGCGGAGACTTCGGATTTTTCGATGGCCGCCAGGCGGCTTTCATTTTGCTCGCTGGTGACCATCAAAATAGGTACCGAGCCGCGCTCGGAATGGTTGCGAATGTGATCGACCAGTTGTAGGCCATCCATCTGCGGCATGTTGTAGTCGGTGACTACCAGATCGAAATACTGCTGATTGAACATTTGCAGCCCTTGTTTGCCGTCATGAGCGGTCACAATTTGCCCAACGCCAATATTTTCGAAAACCCGGGTCAAGTATTTCAACGAGAATTCGCTGTCGTCCACCAGCAGCACGCTTAGGTCCTCTATGTCCAGATGGGTGAGGTTAAGTTTTTCCGGGCGAACATACTCCAGCGTGGAATGCAGGGCGGTTTCCAGGGCCTGACGGGTAAACGGCTTGGGTAATATGGCGATGGCGCCGGCCTGGCGGATCGGTTCCAGATATTTGATATTCGTCTCGCTGGAAATCAGCAAAAAAGCCATTTCGTAGGACTCGTCGTGTTTACGAAGCGAGGTTACCAACTCCACGCCGGTCATGTCGGGCAAATACATCGCGCTGATAATCAGATCGGGCCGGGAGTGCTGTAAACGCTCGAACAACTCCGCGCCGGTATTTAGGCAGGTAATGTCGTTGATATCGCAAGCATTTAAAAAATGGGAAATGATTTGCTGCTGAGTATGCGACGGCTCGACGAGAAAAACCTGAAGATTGGCAAGCTGATAGTCTGTCATGGATTAGTGGTTTTTCATGCAGTATAGGGTTAAGCCGATATGCGCTTGTTTGGCAAAATGCTTGGCTGCGGTGAAGTCCTCGCGCGTTAAGGGTAGTCCATGAATAGAATGGTCGCAATAAATAAGGCCCACGGTCTTTTTCTCCGCATAAACCGGGAAAACAAAGCACTCGTATTCGCCGATATGCTGGCGGATTTGCGGCGTGTAAAGCTCGCGATGCTGCTGGGGAAACAGCCAGACGCCTTCTTGCTGTTGCAAGGCGTGAAACAGTAAGTTCGCGGACGGTTCGGAATTGTAAATACGGATTTTTTGGTCAAGCCCGATTTTATGCCAGCCTAAGGAAAATTTTTCGTTTAGCGTCTGTTTATCCGGACTGAGCAGCATGAACAAAGTTCTGTCCATTTCCACGCCGCGATGTATGCCTTCCAGCACCATTTCAAACAGGCCGTTTAGATCGATTTGCCCGCTGATGTGGCTGCTGATGTCTTGCAAAATCTGAAATTGCAGCTGCTTCTTGTCAGCCTTTTCCTCTTCCGCTTCTTCAAATTTGGCGATGATGGCTTCGGTGCTGATGAATTTGGAGGCATCGTTGGCGCCAAACTGGCGGGCGATATGCACGGCTTCCGAGGTATTTTTGTCTATTTTTGTTTTCAGGATTTCCGTTGGCAGGCCGGTGAATGCGGCGACTTTCTGCAGACAAGCCCGCATGGCGTCTGAGTCGCGGCCGGCTTTTAGAGCCAAGCAAATCTGATGCCCTAGTTGCACCATTTGCACCCGTTTTTCCGCGGAATCCGGCTTGGCGATGGCGTCTTCTATCAGGCCGCCCAGGCTCCAGGATTTGCTGAGTTTTTTGCCTAAGTCCTGCAAGGTAAAGCCGAGTACTTTTTTCTCGGCTTCGCGATTGTTCAGGCCGCTTTTTTCGATTTGCTCATGGACTTTTTTGGATTGCGGATTGCCGGAGCACCAGAAGGCAATGTGGCCGATATTGTGCAGTAGCGCCGCGACAAACACTTCCTCGGGCGAGGTATCTCCCATGCTGAGCGCCAAATCCTTGGCCTGCACCGCGGCATGCAAGGCTAACGCAATTTCTCGATTAGCCCTGTCCTTGTTGGTGGACGACAGCATCGCTTCGAAAAACGAGCAAGCCAGCGTCAGCTCTCTGATCACCTCCGCGCCCAATACCACGATGGCGCGCGATACGGTGCTCATCTTTTGCTTGGACGGATTGTAATAAGGACTGCTGCCCACCTTAAGCAGCTTGGCGGTGAGGTTGGGGTCTTGCAGAATTACCGTCGCCAGCTCGATGGCCCCCTTGTGCCTGTCGTCCAACGCCGCGTAGATATTATGCGCGGTGTTGGAGAAGATCGGCATTTCCTGCACACGCAGTAGCTCCGCCCAGTCATCCAGGGATTGCGGTGGTTTCTGCGCGGTGCCGGTGGCGGTCATTGCATTACAAGGCCTTGATTTTGGTGAATTGCTCGTTCAGGTTTTTCAGGGACGACTGCAAGCCCGCCAGTTTCTCGCGCTCCTTCTCGATGACTTCCGGCGGTGCTTTATCGACGAACGCCGCGTTGCCGAGCTTGCCTTCGATGCGCGGCAGTTCTTTCTCGATACGCTGGATTTCTTTTTCCAGCCGGGCCAATTCGGCGTCTTTGTCGATCAGGCCGGCCATCGGGATCAGGATTTTCATGTCGCCGACCAAGGCGATTGCCGATTCCGGCGTGTTGTCGTTGGCATTCAACCAAGTGATGCTTTCCAATCTGCCCAGTTTTAAAAGATAGCTTTCGCTGTCTTTTAAATAGACTTGATCTGCATTGCTGCCGTTTTGCAGTAGCACGTTCAGCGGCTTGCCCGGCGCGATATTCATCTCGCCGCGTATCCTGCGGATGCCGAGAATGAAGTCCATCGTCCACTGGACTCGGGCTTCCGCGTCGGTGTTGATAGCCGTGTTGTCGCTTTCCGGATAAGGCTGCAGCATGATGGTGGCTGCGGTGACGCCGGCCAACGGTCCGACCCGTTGCCAGATTTCCTCGGTGATGAAGGGCATGATCGGATGCGCCAAACGCAACACGGTTTCCAGTACTTTCAATAAAGTTTGGCGCGTGCCGCGTTGCAAAGTTTCGTCGTCGCTTTGCAGCGAGATTTTCGCCAGCTCCAGATACCAGTCGCAGTATTCGTTCCAGGTGAATTCGTAGATGGCTTGCGCGGCCAAATCGAAGCGGTAGCTGTTGATCGCATCGGTGGTCGTTGCGATGGTGCGGTTCAATCTGGACAGAATCCACAAGTCGGCCTGACTATAGGTGCACTCGGCGCAGTCGATGCCGTTATCCTGATCTTCGGTGTTCATCAGCACATAACGCGCCGCGTTCCACAGCTTGTTGCAGAAGTTGCGATAGCCTTCTGTACGTTGCAAGTCAAAACGAATGTCGCGACCGGTTGATGCCAGCGAAGCAAAGGTAAAGCGCAACGCATCGGTACCGAACGATTGAATGCCGTCCGGGAACTGCTTACGTGTGGCTTGTTCGATCTTTTTGGCCAGATGCGGCTGCATCATGCCGGACACCCGTTTGGCCACCAAAGCTTCCAAATCAATGCCGTCGATGATGTCGATAGGATCGAGCACGTTACCTTTGGATTTGGACATCTTCTGGCCTTCGGCGTCGCGCACCAGACCGTGGATATACACTTCCTTGAACGGCACTTCGCCTTGGAATTTCAGGCCCATCATGATCATTCTGGCGACCCAGAAGAAAATGATGTCGAAGCCGGTGACCAATACGCTGGTCGGGTAATGTTTCGCCAATTCCGGAGTTTGCGCCGGCCAACCCAGCGTCGAAAACGGCCACAGCGCCGACGAGAACCAGGTGTCCAGCACGTCTTCGTCCTGCTTCAACGGATAATCGGCGGCCAAGCCATGCGTGGTGCGGATTTCGGCTTCATTATGGCCGACGTAGGTATTGCCCTGGTCGTCGTACCAGGCCGGAATCCGGTGGCCCCACCAGATTTGCCGGGAGATGCACCAATCCTGGATGTTGCGCATCCATTCAAAATACGTGTTTTTCCAGTTGTCCGGCACGAACTTGATCGCGCCGGTTTCGACCGCTTCGATGGCTGGCTTGGCCAGCGGGGCGATTTTTACGTACCACTGATTGGTCAATAACGGTTCGATCACCGCGCCGGTACGGTCGCCGCGCGGCACCATCAATTTATGGTCGGCGATTTTTTCCAAAAGGCCTTGCGCGTCCAAATCGGCAACGATTTTTTTGCGGGCTTCGAAGCGGTCCAGGCCAATATAGGCGTCAGGAATAATGGTAAAGCCATCATCGTTACCGCGTATCGCCGCATCGACGGTAAAGATGTTGATCAAGCCGCCATGCGGTAGGTCGGCGATGGCGGATATTTGTTTGTGTCGCGACCAGACTTCGTAGTCGTTGAAATCGTGGGCCGGCGTGATTTTCACGCAGCCGGTACCGAATTCTGGATCGACATACTCGTCGGCAATAATCGGAATGCGGCGGCCGGTTAACGGCAATTCGACGAATTCGCCGAGCAAATGTTTGTAACGCTCGTCATCGGGATGAATCGCCACTGCCGCGTCGCCGAGCAGGGTTTCCGGGCGAGTGGTCGCCACCAGCAAATGGCCGGTGCCGTTGGTCAACGGGTAACGCATATACCACATCGAGCCTTTTTCTTCTTCGGACAGCACTTCCAGGTCGGAAACGGCGGTGTGCAATACCGGGTCCCAGTTCACCAGACGTTTGCCGCGATAGATCAGGCCTTCTTCGTATAACTTGATGAACACTTCCTGCACCGCGTCCGACATGCCGTCGTCCATGGTAAAGCGCTCTTTTTCCCAGTCCAGCGACGAGCCCATGCGCCGTAACTGGCGGGTGATGGTGCCGCCGGACTCTTCCTTCCATTCCCAGACTTTCTCGATAAACGCCTCGCGGCCCAAGTCGTGGCGGGTTTTACCGTCGGCGTTGATGATGCGTTCCACCACCATTTGCGTGGCGATGCCGGCATGATCGGTGCCCGGTTGCCACAGCGTGTTGTAACCTTTCATCCGGTGATAACGGGTCAGCGCATCCATGATGGTGTCTTGAAACGCATGCCCCATGTGCAAGCTGCCGGTAACGTTGGGCGGCGGAATCATAATGCAATACGACTCGCCCTCTTGTTTGGCGGCGAAGTAGCCGCTATCTTCCCAAAGTTGATACCAGCGTTGTTCGATTGCGTGCGGGGAATAGGTTTTTTCCATGTTCTCTGTTGAATGCGCTTGGGTTTAAATTAGGGGTGTATTTTAACCGCAAAACGACTGGCGACTAAGATTTAACCGGAAACTTCCGGCGGGCGGGCGGCGAACATTTGGAGAAATCCGGCGGGGAAGGTTTTTCGACGTTAGCAAAATACGGGTGAGCGCCGAAAAGCAGTATTTTTTGGTTTAGGTAGGAATTAGGCTGCGGAAAACCCCGCAGCCTGGACTTGCAAATTATTTGCGTGATCGTTTTTTCTTGCTTGGCTCCGATGGCTCGGCAACCGGTTCTGGCCTTGCGGTCGATGGCAGGCGCGCGGAAACTTCAGTTAAAAAGTCGTTTTCAAGTTTGTTAGAGGACTGACATGTGACATTGGTTGGGCGATAACTGACATCGGCTTTTTGTGTGTCCGGTTCGCGGGAGCTGAAATTCCATACGCCTACACGTTCGACTTTGTCGCCGATTTTTTTGTCGATTACCAAAGTGTATTGGCTGTTGATCTGAACCTGGGTCTTGTTATCGGCTACTGGACGAGCCATGACATTGGCTCTGCCCGAAAGATGCATAATCAGGTCGCTTATCGTCATATAGTTAATAACCGATTTGGGATCGGGATGGATAGTCTTTTGGGCGCTTTGATTGCTTACAAATTCTCCGCAATTGACATAGGCGCCGATATTGCCACGGATATTGTCGTATTCGAGAGTCATCAAGCCGCTACCCTTGTCAAAGTTTTTGATATTGAAGAAGGTGGCGCCCGCGACATTGGTAATTGTTGACCAAGTTGAGTCGAAATTTGCATTCACTTCACGAGAATAATCCAAGGTTTGCGGCGCTTGCGGCGGCTGATAGACGCCGGTTGCGACGCAGCCAGCCAATAGGTTGCTAGCTACAAAAAGGGTGGCGGCAAGAAATTTATTCATAGAATTGTCATTATCCTTTGCTGATATTTGAGAAGCCGTTCGTTCCGAATGGCTCGATAGCTCCCAACTGAGTCTATCTGCTATGAATTATACACAAGCTTGAAAGGGCTAATGGCTCGTAGCGTCGACTAGCAAGTTCGACACCGGGGTAATGAAGTTTTTCATATTAGAGCGATTACGCTACGCTTTTAAGCCTCAGATTAAATCGTCCTAACACTACGTTCAATTATGACTCTCCGCGATCTCACTCAACAATTTGCTTCGGAAGGCCGGATCGAAGCTATCATCCTGCGTCCCGAGCGAGGTAAACCGGCTGTTTCGGTTGCCGAGGTGCGGGCTGAGCCGGGGCAGGGGTTATTGGGGGATCGTCGGGTCAATAGCGCTCGTTCCGGCAGGCAATCGTCAAAACGCGAACTGACTTTGTTTCAAGCCGAGCATTTACCCATTGTCGCCAACTGGTGTGGCCTCGTGGAATTAGAGCCGACTCAACTGCGGCGCAATCTCGTGGTTTCGGGGCTCAATCTTATCGGTATGCGCTCGCCGTTTCCAGATTTGGTGTTGGAATGGGCGATTGGGGATGAAGTCATTATTCAAGTCACCGGCCCTTGTGATCCGTGCTCGAAAATGGCCGCCGAACTGGGGATGGGGAGTTATAACGCGCTACGCGGACATTGTGGGATGACGGCGCGAATTTTGGCCGGGGGCTTGATTCGGGTGGGTGACCGGGTGCGCTTGAATGCGATCCGGCATGTGGAATAATGTAGGCTGGGTTGAGCAGCGCGAAACCCAGCATTGAAGGCGTTTTGCGGGGTATCGTTTCGCTCGACTCAGCCTGCAACGGTCACGCCCTTTGCCGCTGCAACACCAAAGCTGTTTTGGTGAATGCCTGCAATACCGGCCCGGCCCCGGCAATAGCCACCGCATCGACTAAGCAATACCAAGCCGCTACACCGCTAGGCGGGTTGCCTTGCGGTAGGTGCGAGGCGGGGTCGATCTCGGCCCAGGCCCAGGTGCCGGCGCTGGTGCCGACGATTTCCAGCCAGGAGGTAATGAAGAACGCACCCAAATAAACCATGGGTGAGCGGCCTTTGAACAAGTAGCCCAAGAACACCACAAACAGCACCGCGCCGATGATGTCCAAGCGTCCGAGGCCGCTCAACCCCCAAGCCACCCAGGTGCCGCAAACAGCTACAACGAAAACCGCAATGCGGCGGGCGTGTTGCTGAAATAGCCCGGAGCGACCCAATGCCACGGCGGTGAGATACACCAGTCCATGACCGGCTGGTACGTAAGCCGGAACATTGCCGAAGCGGTAGATATAACCTTTCATATACACGGACGCGAAGTATTCGCCGATCACCGCAAAGGTTACCGCTACGGCTACTTGGGTGCGCACATATTTGCATTCGCCGCGCAGCCAAGCTATCAAAAACAGCCAGCCGAAAAACGCCAAAACGTATTGCATGAATTGCGGCGCGAAGCCATCCATCGTCAAACAGATGGTGGTGGTGACAAAGGTAAACGCGGCAATCTGATAATCGCGTTTATTGTGCTCAGCGACTGTATTGACGGCAGGGAAGTGCGGTAAGGAAAAGAAACTCATGGCTTAGACAAAGGCGTAGGCGACGGCGATATAACGCAACACTTTACCTAAAAAAATCGCTAACAGCGAGGACAGTATGGAAAGGCGCAGCCAGCCGCCGGCAAAACACAGGCCGTCGCCGACTAGCGGCAGCCAGGAAAACAGCAAGGCCCAACTGCCCCAGCGACGCACGGTATTTAGCGATTTTTGATGTTGCTTGGCTAAAGCTTCGGCGGGATATTTTTTGGCAGCCCACAGGCCCAGCCACCAGGTGGTCATGGCGCCCAAGGTGTTGCCGATGCTGGCGATAGCGACCAACTGGCTGACGGAATGTTGTTGGCTGTTAACCAGGTAGGCCAGTACGGCTTCCGAACCGCCGGGTGCGACGGTGGACGAAATGAAAGCGCTGATAAATAATCCCAGAGGGCCGAGCGATTCTAACTGCATTTGTTTGGCTCATAAAAAAAGCCCCTGAAACTACTGTTTCAGGGGCTTTTTGCTTAGTCTTTATTTGTCCGGTAAGGCGATGACGTTTTTGCCGGATACCATTTTGATCAGCTTGCCGATCAGTTGCATGACATAGCCAACAGCGTGAGCGACTTGCTCCAGTACGGTAGCAACAATTTCGCCGGCGCTCATGCCTTTAAAGCGTTTCGCCAGCCAAGGCGCGGCAATAAAACCGATAGCCAAACCGACTACGGTGGTGCCGGAAACAATCGAATCATCGACTGCGGCAACAGGCACGGGTGCCGCTGCCACTACTGGGGCTGCCACGGGTGTGCTGGGAGCTGGCGCGTCGAGTTTAGGATCGTAGGGTCTGCCGCTGTAATCATCTGGGAAAATCGCCGCGGTTACCCCAGGAATGCTGGGCAAGTCCTCGCTGCCTTTGCCGACCTTTAATTGGGCTTTCATACCTTTTTCCATGTGCTGCGCGATGTCGCAATGCACTAGATAGGTTTTGTCGCCCGGCGGTAGGATTAGCGTGCCGGATACTTTGCCGGGACCGCTGACTTCCAAATGGAACATACCTTTGGGGTACAAATATTTGGGTAATCCGTGCATCATCCATTGATGACGGATTTCATCTTCATTGACGAAATGTACAGTCAGTTTGGTGCAAGGTTCGAATTGAAACTCCTGCTGATCGAACGCAAACATGGTGCCGGGGAATTTCTCGGAATATTTGTGCCCGGCATGCACGGTAATTTCCTTGGTTGCGGCAATTTTGTCGCAGCCGCCGGGCAAGGTGTCGGTGTTCTGGCCCATAACCATGCCGCCATCCATATCCATCAAATGACCGTCGCCGTGGTTCATCATCTGATTGTGATCCTGCATTTCTTTTGCGGACACAGCAGTAACAGATAAGGCACAGACCAGTGTGGCAAGTGATACGAATTTGAACATTATTGCATTACCTCAAAGGGGCGTTATGTATAGCGTGGATTATGCCGCGATAGTTCTGATTGACAAGGCTGCCGGACATGACGTTATTCCGCCGCGCAGCATAGGCGGAATAACGGTTCTTGCGGCGTAATTCTTAGATTTCTTTCGCTTTACCAATTATGCCGTCAACTTTGCGTTTGAAACCGGCGTTAGACAGATAAAGGACGTACAAGCCAGCGAACAACACCAATGCATACAAGGCATAACTACCTTTGCTGGTCGGTTGACCCGCACCGGCTTTAAAGCTCATGTGTGCATCCAATCTTTCGCCATTATCTTGCAGTAGCGTGATGTGAATCAAATGTTTGCCGGCTTCTGGCACGCCTTGTGGCAGGTTCAGAATGACGGTGCCTGATTTATGTTTTTCGGCTGCTTGGAAGAAAACCCGTTTGCCTTCAGGCTCTTTGGTCACTTCAAATTCGATAGCCATGCCGCGATAGCGTTGGTCTTGATAGTCGAAGACCAATTGAGTCAATGTGTTGATATCGGGAATATTGCCGCAGAACTCTTCAGCCGGGTATGCGTTTGGCTGGTAGGCGGTGTAATGGATCCAGTGATCTTTTTCCAGTTCGAACTTACATTGGTCAGTATCAGTACCCGCGGCGCCACCGTGTGCCAATACTGTTGATGAAAAAATCAGGCCCAACAAGCCCAGTAAACCGTTTCTTAATATGCGAGAGCTTCTCATAAATACCCTTCCCGTGTTAATAAATGCTGTAGTTTTTATTATTTTTCATGTGGTTATACATGAACATGTTTAAATCATTGGCGAACGTAACTGCCTGATTTCGATCAAAACAGCGCTTAACTCTAGCACATCGCCCTAGCCAAAGAAAGGCTATCGTGCCGTAGTTGAGATGATCGATTCAAGCTGTAATTTTTTTTGTCAGCAATCAAAGACAATCCTTATAATGGGGTTATGAATCATCCCTTTAAATTGCCTCTGCCTGTTCAGGTCTACTGAAATATCCCCCTATCCGGTTAATTAAATAACAACAATATGTCCAAATTAATAAACTCTGCCGAATGGAATGCCGTTAAGCAACATCACCGCGAGATTGCCGGCAAATTTTGCATGAAGGATGCGTTCGATAAAGATCCGCAACGCTTCGACAAGTTTTCCGTGACATTTGGCGATTTGCTGTTCGATTTCTCTAAAAATCTAATTACCGAAGAAACTTTGCCTTTGTTGATTGAATTGGCAAGCCGCGCGGAGCTTTCCGCCAAGACCGAAGCCATGTTTTCCGGTTCCATTATTAATACCACGGAAAAACGCGCTGTCTTGCATACCGCTTTGCGCAATCGCAGCAACAAGCCGGTATTGTTTCGCGGTAAGGACGTGATGCCGGAAATTAATAAAGTGTTGGCGAAAATGCGGGTATTTACGGAACAAGTCCGTTCCGGTGCCTGGACCGGCTACACCGGCAAGACTATTACCGACATCGTCAACATCGGCATCGGCGGTTCCGATTTGGGGCCGAAAATGGTCGATACTGCATTGGCGCCTTACGGTAAAGACGGTTTGAAAGCCCACTTCGTTTCGAATGTTGATCAAACCGACATCGTGGAAACCCTGAAACCGCTCAACCCCGAGACTACCTTATTTTTGATCTCGTCAAAAACATTTACGACTCAGGAAACGATGACCAACGCCCGGTCGGCGCGTAACTGGTTTTTAAAAGCTGCGGTTGACCCGGCCAATATTTCCAAACATTTCGTGGCGATCTCGACCAATGTCGAAAAGGTTAAGGAATTTGGCATAGACCCGGAGAACATGTTCGAGTTTTGGGATTGGGTCGGTGGCCGTTATTCCCTGTGGTCCGTGATCGGCATGTCCATTGCCCTATACATAGGCATGGACAATTTCGAAGAATTGCTGATGGGCGCGCATATCGCCGACGAACATTTCCGCAGTGCGCCATTCGAAAAAAACATCCCGGTCATCATGGGCTTGCTGGGCATCTGGTACAACAACTTCTTCGAAGCGGAAACCTATGCGATTCTGCCGTACGCACAGTCCTTGAAATATTTTGCCGATTATTTCCAGCAGGGCGACATGGAAAGTAACGGCAAAAGCGCTACCATCAACGGTGAAAAAGTCGATTACAACACCGGTCCGATTATCTGGGGCCAACCCGGTACAAATGGTCAGCATGCCTTTTTCCAATTGATCCATCAGGGCACCAAGCTGATTCCAGGCGATTTCTTGGCGGCCGCGCAAAGCCAATACGACTTACCCGACCACCACGATATTCTGATTTCCAACTTCCTGGCCCAAGCCGAAGCGCTGATGCGCGGTAAAACCGAGGCCGAGGTTAGGGAGGATTTAAGCCATGAACCTAATCTGGATGACGCCCTGATTGCCTCCAAAATCTTCGAAGGTAACAAGCCATCCAACTCGTTTTTATTCAAAAAGCTGACCCCCAGAACCTTGGGTACCTTGATTGCGTTTTACGAACACAAAATCTTCGTACAAGGCGTGATCTGGAACATTAATTCCTTTGATCAAATGGGTGTGGAATTGGGGAAAGTGTTAGCACGGGCGATTCTGCCGCAGCTGAAAAACGACGAGATGGTCACAGACCACGACAGCTCCACCAACGGCTTGATCAACGCTTATAAGCGCCTGCGTAAATAAGAGGCATCACCCCCGGTAGTCGCCAGTTGGACGGCGGCCACCAGCCAGTCATAAGTTTAACTCGTCCTTTAAGCTTGAGTGTTGCAGTGTTTTGCCGCAACGTTCAGGTGTCTTGCTCGGTCAGCCGAACAATTTTCTCGATTGCCGCCTTTTGAAGCCCCGACGTTCCCGTTCACGGCTCGAACGATCAAGCAAAATACCGGAACGATTGACCAAAAAGCTCAGCTGTTCAGGTAAATAGCCTCATCATTCTCGCTCAAAGCGAAAACGACCGAGCTTTTTGGTAGAACAGCCAAGCAATGCTTCAGAATAATCAGGTTCGGAATCGGAATGATCTCCTTCTATGCCAGAACACTCTTGTTCTGAGCCTGAATGATCGAGCTGTAAGTCAGAATGACGGTGAAAAAAGCGGGATGATTGCAGTTCAGGCCGGAAATGATCAGGAATTTTGCCAAAACCGGGTTCTTTCTTCTAAGCCATTTCCAAACTAATCCTAAGCAGCCTGTCATTGCGTAGCGCTCAAGAGGTGTGCTAACGTTCAAAATGTGTTTTGGAAAATACTACGCCAACTTTTAGCACGCTGACATGGATTTCACTTCTTCTATCAACTCGCCTGGTGATGCATCAAAGTCTGCAAAGCTGCGAAACCCAGGATACGTCGCCCACGTTCGCCACGTGGACGGCGCGATTCAAACAGTGTCTGAGCACTTATTCGAAGTCGCAGAAATCGCCAAGAATCTGGCCGCAAAAATTGCAGTGCCGGAGGCAGGGGAATTAATTGGTTTACTGCATGATTTCGGCAAATACAGCGAGGCCTTTCAAACCTATATCAGTACCGAGACTGGATTGCTGGCGCCGGATGGCGATGACCAGCCCAACCAAAAAGGCAAGGTCGATCATTCTACCGCCGGAGCACAGTGGGTTTGGGATGCACTTTCCAAATTCGCCCGAAACGGCAGTCACGACGAAGGTAAGCTGTGTGGTCAGATTCTGGCCTTGTGCATAGCCTCGCATCACGGCGGCTTGATCGACAACTTGTCAGCGGATGGCGAGGAGCATTTATTTGCCAAGCGCATTAGTAAAGCCGATGACAAAACGCATCTAACCGAATGCAAACAACAAGCCGATTCGCCAGTCCAGGAACGTGCCAAAGCGTTGGCAGGCAAAGAGCTGCTCATCAGCATGTTGACGCGCTTGAAAACCTTGGATTCGGCATCAGATACCATCACGCATTTCAACCGTGGTTTATGGACGCGGTTCTTATTCAGCTGTTTGATCGATGCTGATCGTATCAGCAGTGCCGATTTTGAATATGTCGAAAACACCGCTTATCGTCAACGCCAAAAGCCGGACTGGACAATTGCCGTTGAGCGCCTGGAACAGCATTTACATCAACTCAGCAATAAACCCGTCGAGCAAATCGGCCCTATCGATCATATCCGCCAAGCCATTTCCGATGCTTGTCATCAGCGGGCCAGCGACGCGCAAGGCATCTATACCCTGACCGTGCCCACCGGCGGCGGCAAGACCCTGGCCAGTTTGCGCTATGCCTTGCATCATGCCCGTCAGCATCAACTTGAGCGCATCATTTATGTGATTCCCTATACCTCTATCATCGAGCAAAACGCCACAGCGATTCGCGATATTGTGGAGCATGAACAGGATTCGTTCCCCTGGGTACTGGAACATCACAGTAACCTGGAGCCTGAGGAGCAAACCTGGCACAGCAAACTGGCAGCCGAAAACTGGGATGTGCCGATTTTGCTGACTACCATGGTGCAATTCTTGGAAACCTTATTCGGAGGCGGCACTCGCGGTGTTCGGCGACTGCATCAACTGGCCAATAGCGTCATCATCTTCGACGAAATCCAGACCCTGCCGATACGCTGCACCCATTTATTTTGCAATGCGGTGAATTTTCTAAGCCAGCAAGCGAACACTACAGCGGTGTTATGTACCGCCACTCAACCGTTATTGAACAAGCTCAAAGCACCGCTTAAAGGTCAGTTGGAGATTCCCGAGCAGAACGAATTGATGCCTGATCCACTCGAACTGTTCAAACAATTACAACGGGTAACCATCCAGCCGCAAATTCGCCCGGAAGGTTGGTCGGAAAGCGAGGTTGCCGAGTTGGCTTTAAGCGAGCTGCGCAACAAAGGCAATTGTCTGGTCATCGTCAACACCAAAGCCTGGGCGCAAAAACTCTACCAGTTGTGTCGCACTGAATTGGACGATAACACGGTGTTCCATCTCAGCACCAATCTCTGTTCAGCACATCGACAAGCCCGTTTTGCAGAGATGCGACAACGTCTGGATGATAAACAACCCATGTTATGCATCAGCACCCAATTGATCGAAGCGGGTGTAGATATTGACTTTGCCAGTGTGATTCGTTTTCTGGCCGGACTAGATTCCATTGCTCAGGCCGCTGGGCGCTGTAATCGGCATGGTCATTTATCCGAGGCTACAGTGCATGTCGTAAATCCGGCCCAGGAATCGATCAATCAACTCATCGACATCAAGGAAGGTCAGAAGCAAGCCCGGCGCGTTTTAGGTGAGCTAGGCGATGGCAACTTGCTTTGCCCGGAGGCGATCAGCCGGTACTTTCAATATTATTTCTATGATCGCGCCGATGAAATGGACTACAGGTTACCCGCCGCGCAACTGGGCCAGGATGACAGCTTGTTAAATTTGCTCAGTCACAATCCCAAGAACAGTATCGTCAGAGAATCTGGCCGTTTTGAAATGCTCCGGCAGTCGTTCAAAACCGCCACACAACATTTCAAATCCATAGACGCTCCTACACAGGCGGTAATCGTGCCTTGGGGAGAGGGTGAGCAGTTGATTACCGAACTGTGTGGATTAAGTCGCTATGAAACTGCTCGTTATCGAAACTGTTTAAAACGTGCGCAAAAATACAGCGTCAATGTTTTTCCCAATGATTGGCAAAAGCTTCAGCAGCAACAAGCGATTTATCCCATTGGCGAGGAAGCTGTTTATTACCTGGATAAACGTTATTACAGCGATGCGTTTGGTTTAACCACTGAAGCCGTCAACAAAGCTCAAGCCGATATTTTGTAAATGACCAAAGGCGCAGCTGCGCAGGGAATTGCCTATGAATAACCGCATCAGTTTTCGATTGTGGGGCCGTTATGCCATGTTCACCGATCCGGTGACCCGGATCGGCGGCGAAAAATGTTCGTACCACTTGCCAACTTACGAAGCCATCAAGGGCGTGCTGAAATCCATTTACTGGAAACCGACGCTGATCTGGCATGTGGATAAAGTCCGCATTGTCAAACCGCTGCGCACCCAAACCAAAGGCACCAAACCTCTGAACTGGAACGGTGGCAACAGCCTGGCGATTTATACCTTTTTGCATGAAGTGGAATACCAGGTGGAAGCGCATTTCGAATGGAATCTCCATCGTCCGGAATTAGCCAATGACCGCATCGACGGCAAGCACTACAGCATTGCCCAACGCATGCTGGAAAAAGGCGGGCGGCAGGATATTTTTCTCGGCACCAGAGATTGCCAGGGGTATGTCGAACCCTGCGAATTCGGCAGCGACGCAGGTTTTTATGATGGCATCGACGAACTGGCCTTCGGCCTGATGTTCCATAGTTTCGGCTATCCCGACGAAACCGGCAGTTCGAGTCTGGAAAGCTTGTTCTGGCAAGCCACGCTCAAGCAAGGCATTTTGCAGTTTCCTAGGCCTGAAGATTGTAGTGTGCGTAGGGTCGTCAGGCCCATGAGCGTTAAAGCCTTTGGCGTTGACGACAATCTGCAAACCGTAGACCAAACGGAGGCAGAGTTGCTATGAGCTGGCTGCAAAAGTTGTATCAAACCTATGACGCGGGCGTGTTGCTGGATTTGCCGTTAGAGCAACAGCTCATGCCGATCAGCCATACGCCGCAAAATGCCCATATTAATATCGTTTTGGATGCTGAAGGCAATTTCAGACGCGCTTCAGTATTGGAGAAAACTCAAATCGTATTGCCCGCTACCGAAAGTTCTGCCAGTCGCAGCAGTGGCGAAGCTCCACATGGCTTGGCCGATAAGATTCAATATGTGGCCAAAGATTACGCAGGATTTGGCGGTAAGAAAAAAGCCTATTTTGAAAGCTATCGTCAACAACTCAACGCCTGGTGTGAATCACCTTATGCTCACCCTAAAGTGCAGGCAGTATATCGTTACATTGAGAAAGGCACGGTGGTTGCCGATTTAATCGCTCAGCAGATTTTGTTTGCCGAAACCAATGCACAAGGAGTACCTGAACTCTTGGAACGCTGGCAATTCGATGATGCGCCACCCGCATTGTTTAAAGTGCTGCCGAAAGAAAAAGGCATATTAGACCAGGGGGCGGCGTTGGTGTGTTGGTCGGTGGAAATACCCGGCAACTCACCCAGCGAAACGTGGAAAGACCCAAGCATTCAGGCCTGTTGGATTCGCTTTGATACGGCAAACAGTATTGAGAAAAGCTTGTGCTACGCCACTGGCGTTGAGCAGGTGTTATCCAATAACCATCCTGCCAAAATCAGACATAGCGGGGATAAGGCTAAGCTGATTTCATCCAACGACAGCAGCGGTTACACCTACCGTGGCCGATTCCTGGACGAAACCCAGGCCTGCGGCATCGGTTTTGAAGTCTCGCAGAAAGCCCACAATGCCTTGCGCTGGCTGGTCAATCGGCAAGGATTTAGAAATGGCGATCAGGTCTATGTGGCCTGGGCTGTATCCGGTGCTCAGGTGCCACAACCCTTGGCCGATAGCGGTATGGCCAACGACAGCGATGATTTCGATCTGGAAGAGGTGGCCGAGCCGGTGATCATCAACGTGCAAGTCGATCATGGTCGTAATCTTGGTCAAGCCTACGCCCGAAAACTGAGTCAATACATGGCCGGTTATGCGGCCAAAATCAGCCATAACGAACAAATCACCGTCATGGGCATCGACTCCGCAACACCGGGAAGAATGAGCATCATTTATTACCGCGAACTGTTGCGGGATGAGTTCTTCCAACGCTTGCAGGCCTGGCACACGCAATTTGCCTGGCGGCAGCGCCATAACAAAGACCTGCCAGTCGACAACGACAAAAAAACGAAAAGCCAGGTCATCTGGCCGATTTGCGCCCCATTGCCGCGCGATATTGCCGTCGCTGCCCATGGCGAAAATCTCGACGACGCGCTGAAGAAAAAAGTACTCGAACGCTTGTTACCCTGCATCATTGATGAAGCCCCGATTCCTCGCGACTTGATGGAGCTTTGCCTGCGCAAAGTCAGTAACCGCGTGGCCTACCCCAGCGATAAACACTGGTTGTGGGAGAAAAACCTCGGTATCGCCTGCGCTTTGATTAAAGGCTATTACCAACGACATCCAGACACTCAACTCAGGAGAGACTACGCCATGGCGCTAGAAGAAAACTGCCCGGATCGGGATTATTTGTTTGGCCGATTACTGGCCGTGGCTGATTACATCGAAGAAATTGCCCAGGGTGTAGGCGGGGAGAAACGTCCGACTACCGCTGCACGCTTGATGCAACGCTTCGCCGACCGGCCCTTTGAAACTTGGCGCACCATAGAGCTCAGCCTACAACCCTATATGCAGCGACTACAGGTTTCGCGTGCCGGGTTCCTGACTAACCGCAACAAAGACATCGACAGAATTCTGGCGCTGTTTCAACACGACGACTTCACCCGCAATGCGGCCTTGAGTGGCGAGTTTTTGTTGGGCTATCACTGCCAACGTCACCATTACAAACATAAACCCGAATCCAACCCTGCCAGTGCTGAAGGGCACGACGCCAACCTTGAATCAGGAGAATAAGCATGAGCTCGTTGAACCACAAAATTGATTTCGCCCTTATCTTGACCGTCAATCATGCCAACCCCAACGGCGACCCGCTCAATGGCAATCGCCCGCGCACCGATTATTCCGGCTATGGCGAAATTACCGATGTTTGTCTTAAACGCAAGCTGCGCGACCGCTTGCAAAGCGAAGGCCACTCGATTTTTGTGCAATCCGACGAGAAGAAAACCGACGGCATGACCAGTCTGAAAAACCGTGCGGAAGCTGACGCGCCGATTGGTTTGGGCAAGGATGCATTCAATCCCAAAAAACAGCACAAGGATGAAACCGCCAAACAAGCCTGTGCACACTGGCTGGATGTTCGCTCGTTTGGTCAGGTATTTGCGTTTGGCAAGGAAGGTGATTCTGCCGGGGTTTCGATAGCCATTCGCGGCCCGGTCACCATTCAGTCCGCATTCAGTGTCGAGCCGGTCAGTATTACCAGCACCCAAATCACCAAAAGTGTCAGTGGCGAAGGCGATGGCAACAAAAAAGGCTCGGACACCATGGGGATGAAACATCGCGTCGACCAAGCTATCTATGTGGTGTATGGCGCCATGACCCCGCAACTGGCTGAGAAAACCGGTTTTAGCGATACCGACGCCGAAACCATCAAAGCGGTGTTGCCGCGCTTGTTCGAAGGCGATGCTTCTTCGGCTCGCCCGGAGGGTTCCATGGCCGTCAAAAAAGTCATATGGTGGCAACATAACAGCAAAGCCGGCCAGTATTCCTCCGCCAAAGTACATGGTAGTTTGCATGTAAATCCGGACGGCAGCTATACACTAAACAATTTGGATGGCCTGCTTCCGGAAGAAGTCGATGGTTTTTAACTAACGAGGTAGTTATGAAATACAAAGTCGTTTTAGAGCCTTCCGAAGAAGGTATAGCTGTGTCGGTGCCCGGCTTACCGGGTTGTCACTCTCAAGGTGCCAACGAACAGGAAGCCTTAAGTAATATTGCCGAGGCAATCGCCGAGTATTTAGCGGTGGTTGACGATTTGACCGTCAACAAAATTGTCAAGGAAGTAGACGTGTTGGAGCGCCGCATTGCCTAAGCTGGATGGTATCAACCACCTACAGGCGGTGCGGGCTTTGGAAAAAGCCGGTTTCCGGATTGCCCGGCAGGGCAAGCATATTGTAATGACAGACGGCAGCCGGATTTTGACCATTCCCCGGCATAATCCCGTCAACGCCATTACCATGGGTAATATCATTCGTGATGCTGGCTTGAATAACGACAGTTTTAAGACGCTGCTTTAATAGCAGAACAGGATACCCAATGGAACTGGAACCCATCTACCTCTCGCGTCTGCAACACTATCTCTACTGCCCCCGGCAGTTTGCGTTAATTGAGCTGGAAGACGTGTGGATCGAAAACCAATTCACCGCCGAGGGCAAGGTATTGCATCAACGAGTAGACCAACCTGATAAGCAAAAACGTGGCGATATTCGTACCGTGCGTTCCCTGCGTTTGTCGCACAGTGCGCTGGGCATCGAAGGTGTGGCTGATGTAGTGGAGTATCATCTCCAGCCCGACGGCAGCGAGCAACCCTATCCCATCGAATACAAGCGCGGCAAGCCCAAAGCCCATCGCGCCGACGAAGTGCAGCTTTGCGCGCAGGCCTTATGCCTGGAAGATATGGAAGGTGCCGCGGTACCTGCGGGGGCCTTGTTTTACGGCGAAGTGCGGCGTCGGCATAGCGTGGAGTTTGATAGTGGCTTACGCGAACTCACCTTGCAGACCATACAAGCCTGCCGTGACATTGTGCAATCCAAAATCACTCCCAAGGCGGTCTATCAAGCCGGCAAGTGCAAAAATTGTTCATTGATTGACCAATGTCACCCGCAAGATTTCACTAGGCCGGCCTCGGCTTGGTTGGCCCAACAACTGGCACAGGACTAAGCATGCGGCCACTCCGTAACGTGATTTACATCCAAACCCAAAACGCCTGGGTGCATAAGGATAACGACAATCTGGTGATGAAGGTCGGTGACGAACTGAAAGCGCGGGTGCCCATTCATAAACTGCAAGGTTTGGTCTGTTTCGGTCAGGTCAGCATCTCGCCATACTTGATGGCGCACTGCGCGGAAAACGGCGTGACCATTACCTATCTGAATCAATTCGGTAAATTTCTCGCTCGCGTCGAAGGTCCGGTCAGCGGTAACGTGTTATTACGTCGCACCCAGCATTTGACGGGTGCCAATCGCGATAAAAGTGTCGCCATCGCCCGCACCATGCTATCCGGCAAGCTCTACAACCAGCGCGCGGTGTTGCGTCGGTATTTGCGCGATTACGGTGATCAAGCCGGTGGTCAGACGATGACGGCGGAATTGGCGACTGCGGAAAAGCGTTTGAGCCGCTGCCTGCAACAACTGGCCGATTGCGACGCCATCGATACTTTGATGGGGCGGGAAGGCGAAGCGGCGCAAGTTTATTTCGGCGTGTTTCAGCATTTGATTCGGCAGCCGGATTTTCAATTCGACGCTCGTCGGCGCAGGCCGCCGACCGATCCGGTCAATGCCTTGCTGTCGTTTTGTTATACCTTGTTGACTCATGATTGCCGCTCGGCACTGGAAACCACCGGTCTCGATCCTGCCAGCGGTTTTTTACACCAGCTCCGCAGTGGCCGGCCATCATTGGCGCTGGACTTGGCGGAAGAGTTTCGGTCGATGATAGATCGCTTTGTGCTGTCCTTAATCAACAAACGCCAGCTGGCGCTCAAGGACTTTGAAGAATGGCCCAATGGCTCTTTTACGTTGAAGGAAGAGCCGCGCCGCATCTTGCTAGCAGCCTGGCAGGACCGCAAGCAGGACACTCTGATGCATCCCTGGTTTGAGGAGTCCGTGCCGGTTGGTTTGTTGCCATGGCTGCAGGCGCAGATATTAGCCAGATTTCTGCGTGGCGATTGCGACAGTTACGTGCCGTTTTTGTGGAAATAAACCGGAGCTTTAACCATGATGATCTTGGTGACGTATGACGTCAGCTTTAAAAATGACGGCGGCCCGAAGCGCCTGCGCCGCATGGCGCGGCTATGTCAGGTGTTTGGGCAGCGGGTGCAGTATTCGGTATTCGAAATCGAAGTCGATATGGCGCAGTGGACCCAGCTGAAAAACGATTTGATCAACGTTATGGACGAAGAAGAGGATAGCCTGCGGATTTATTACCTGGGCAACAACTGGGAACGCAAGGTCGAGCACATTGGTGCGAAGAAGGCCGTGGACCTGAATGGTTTATTATTGTTGTGATGCGAACCCCAAGCGCACATGAAAGTCCCGGAGGGTTCGCAGTTGCCGAAATGCCCAGTGTTTACGCCGATTCTTCAATTTTCCGGAAATACTTTAGAATGCTATTCGCGTTGATTTTGGTCGGTTCGCATTTCATGGGTGTCTTTGTCTTTGAAATCAATCGATAACCTCAACGCAGTCGCGCCCCACGCGGGCGCGTGGATTGAAACTTATAGTCGGCCATGTCCAGCTCTTGGATGTCCGTCGCGCCCCACGCGGGCGCGTGGATTGAAACGCCGGTTACTGTTGCGGTTGGGAGGTTTACCCGTCGCGCCCCACGCGGGCGCGTGGATTGAAACTAAGCGCGATGGAAAGCGCGGTGAAGGGTTTAGGTCGCGCCCCACGCGGGCGCGTGGATTGAAACATATCATTGCGGTACACCCGTTACCTGAGAACGTCGCGCCCCACGCGGGCGCGTGGATTGAAACAGGAAATCGCGCACGATATGGGGGTTTACGTGGTCGCGCCCCACGCGGGCGCGTGGATTGAAACGAGACTGTCGAGCGGTATTTCGCTACCGTAGTAGTCGCGCCCCACGCGGGCGCGTGGATTGAAACATGCGGTCGGACCATTCAGCGCTCGCCACTGCAGTCGCGCCCCACGCGGGCGCGTGGATTGAAACGTATTTACGGCATGTCGAAAGCGTTAATGGATGTCGCGCCCCACGCGGGCGCGTGGATTGAAACGTTTCATAATTAATTATTGAGTTATCTGTAAATGTCGCGCCCCACGCGGGCGCGTGGATTGAAACTGATGGTTTAGTAACAATGACTATTCGAGTTAAGTCGCGCCCCACGCGGGCGCGTGGATTGAAACAAAGTGGTGAATCAATGAAATACCCAGCATCACGTCGCGCCCCACGCGGGCGCGTGGATTGAAACAATGGGGCTTTGCGTTTTACCTCCCCAACTCGGTCGCGCCCCACGCGGGCGCGTGGATTGAAACACGAGGTCGGACAAATGACACTTGACCAATGGAAGTCGCGCCCCACGCGGGCGCGTGGATTGAAACTGGTAATCCGAACGCAACTGGTTTGGAAGTGTGTCGCGCCCCACGCGGGCGCGTGGATTGAAACGGTGTCACCTTGCACAACAAGGGTGATTTTTGGTCGCGCCCCACGCGGGCGCGTGGATTGAAACAATCGAATATCAGATGGCTGTGATTTATTTTAGTCGCGCCCCACGCGGGCGCGTGGATTGAAACATCGATGACTGGTTGGGTTAATCTAGCGTCAGGTCGCGCCCCACGCGGGCGCGTGGATTGAAACTCGAACGCATACCGGCATCAGCCACCGTTGTAGTCGCGCCCCACGCGGGCGCGTGGATTGAAACATGTTGTTGGTGCCGGTGTATTATCCGATTGCGTCGCGCCCCACGCGGGCGCGTGGATTGAAACAGAGAGTAATGAATGAAACGAGTATACCTAGCCGTCGCGCCCCACGCGGGCGCGTGGATTGAAACCAGATGCAATACCACAAGCCCCATCAAGCCTTTGTCGCGCCCCACGCGGGCGCGTGGATTGAAACATTTTAGCTGTCACATTGAGGCCTTAATCATGGTCGCGCCCCACGCGGGCGCGTGGATTGAAACGGTGCGTCAAAAACAGAAGTGCAAATGCGTGCAAGTCGCGCCCCACGCGGGCGCGTGGATTGAAACGATAATGCTCGGCGCGTTAACCGGTCGGAAGAGTCGCGCCCCACGCGGGCGCGTGGATTGAAACCGAACTCACGCGCCAGCGGTCGGTTCTTTTCCGTCGCGCCCCACGCGGGCGCGTGGATTGAAACGTACCGAACGTCGAATCGACAAACCTGCCAGCGGTCGCGCCCCACGCGGGCGCGTGGATTGAAACTTCGACGACATATTCGAACAACTGCCGCAAATGTCGCGCCCCACGCGGGCGCGTGGATTGAAACGTTAACCGCAGCCGATTGAACCACTTTGCGCAGGTCGCGCCCCACGCGGGCGCGTGGATTGAAACGGCGAAGACATGAATGGTATATTGTTCGATTTGGTCGCGCCCCACGCGGGCGCGTGGATTGAAACATTTTAGCTGTCACATTGAGGCCTTAATCATGGGTCGCGCCCCACGCGGGCGCGTGGATTGAAACTATTTGTTGCGGTGTCGGTATTAAACTCATAACGTCGCGCCCCACGCGGGCGCGTGGATTGAAACACGCAATCGCAAGCGGTGCGGTTCCCCCGCGCGTCGCGCCCCACGCGGGCGCGTGGATTGAAACCAAAACATGCCAGTTACGCCACTACAGGGCAGTGTCGCGCCCCACGCGGGCGCGTGGATTGAAACATCAAAGGCGAAAATCAATGGACCGGGAAAGAAAGTCGCGCCCCACGCGGGCGCGTGGATTGAAACCGTTTCCGGACGGCTACTGCTTTCGGCTGCGCTGTCGCGCCCCACGCGGGCGCGTGGATTGAAACCGTACACTCTCGCCAACCCTTTCGGCAGCGAGACGTCGCGCCCCACGCGGGCGCGTGGATTGAAACACGACCCCAACGCCAAAGCCGAATGGGATGCCGGTCGCGCCCCACGCGGGCGCGTGGATTGAAACACAATGGTGTACACACCCACCATGAATTTCCAGGTCGCGCCCCACGCGGGCGCGTGGATTGAAACGACGTATGACCATAGACCGCACATCCGATCAATGTCGCGCCCCACGCGGGCGCGTGGATTGAAACAGACACAGCCGCCCGGTCTCCACATGTTACACGGTCGCGCCCCACGCGGGCGCGTGGATTGAAACAAGCAAAACAAAGGGAAGTTTATTCAGCTAAGGTCGCGCCCCACGCGGGCGCGTGGATTGAAACCAAGCAAGGGGGCAAAAATGATTGAACTAGACAGTCGCGCCCCACGCGGGCGCGTGGATTGAAACCTGCGAAAAAACAATCTCCAGTTTTGGGGACTGGTCGCGCCCCACGCGGGCGCGTGGATTGAAACGGTGGTGATGGTCAGCCCTATTTCGCACCTGAGTCGCGCCCCACGCGGGCGCGTGGATTGAAACGAGACCTGTCGGCAAAGCTACAAGTATTTGTCAGTCGCGCCCCACGCGGGCGCGTGGATTGAAACAACGCGAAGATCAACGCCGTACATCAATCGAGTGTCGCGCCCCACGCGGGCGCGTGGATTGAAACCTCTTAATAGCCCCTTTGGTAATACCCGTCTCTGTCGCGCCCCACGCGGGCGCGTGGATTGAAACATTACAACTTTATCGAACACTGGAACAGTTTTAGGTCGCGCCCCACGCGGGCGCGTGGATTGAAACCATATTGGCAAGAGCAGGATCAGACTCGATAAGCGTCGCGCCCCACGCGGGCGCGTGGATTGAAACATCGATGCCATTACCCGCCTGCGCAACCTGAAAGTCGCGCCCCACGCGGGCGCGTGGATTGAAACACGACACAACTGTAACTAAAGTTACAGCTTGTTGGTCGCGCCCCACGCGGGCGCGTGGATTGAAACTTGTCCTATGAACAGCAGCAACAGTCTCAGAAGTCGCGCCCCACGCGGGCGCGTGGATTGAAACAAGCTGGGGCTGACTTTGTGGCCAGGTTTGCTGGTCGCGCCCCACGCGGGCGCGTGGATTGAAACTGATTTACCTGATTTATCAGCGGGGCAGGGGGGCGTCGCGCCCCACGCGGGCGCGTGGATTGAAACAGCAATTCCGGCGGCGCGTTGCCGTCGCCGTTGGTCGCGCCCCACGCGGGCGCGTGGATTGAAACGCGCTTGCGGAGTCGGTGTTATGACTGCTGAACGTCGCGCCCCACGCGGGCGCGTGGATTGAAACATGCACCTGCGTGCGCCGGCCGGTCTCCAGGCTGTCGCGCCCCACGCGGGCGCGTGGATTGAAACGGTCAAGACAAGATGGAAGCGCTACAAATCCTTTGTCGCGCCCCACGCGGGCGCGTGGATTGAAACTCCGCCATCCAGCGCTGCAAACCCTCGCGTACGTCGCGCCCCACGCGGGCGCGTGGATTGAAACTTGATGGCTAACGTCGCCAGACCCACGCAAACGTCGCGCCCCACGCGGGCGCGTGGATTGAAACACGCCCCGAGACACCGACAAAATGTATGTTTACGTCGCGCCCCACGCGGGCGCGTGGATTGAAACGCTTATCTCTCGTTTTTTGGACATACATGCCCGTCGCGCCCCACGCGGGCGCGTGGATTGAAACTATGCCCGTTACCGAATCGGTAACCGTTTTAGGTCGCGCCCCACGCGGGCGCGTGGATTGAAACAAGCCGAGAAAAACGCCCGAATCGAGGCGTTCCGTCGCGCCCCACGCGGGCGCGTGGATTGAAACCAAACCGACCGCGAAGGCAAAATCAACACCGGCGTCGCGCCCCACGCGGGCGCGTGGATTGAAACACAACCAACTTGAAAAAAGAGGATTTAATCTAATGTCGCGCCCCACGCGGGCGCGTGGATTGAAACTTGGATGGTTGGACGTCTCATAAAAAACAATCGTCGCGCCCCACGCGGGCGCGTGGATTGAAACTATTGATCGTTCTCAAGACCTAGCGCAACAACGTCGCGCCCCACGCGGGCGCGTGGATTGAAACCAGGCAACAAGAAAGCAATTTACGCCAACAAGGTCGCGCCCCACGCGGGCGCGTGGATTGAAACCTATTTTTTAGGTATTTTTACCCATTTACAAGGTCGCGCCCCACGCGGGCGCGCAAATTGATTCAAAAAACAAAAGCTAGGCTGAGTGACTACTGGGCATAATCCCGCTTAGGGTAACGCATTAGGCTTGGTGTCATTCGGCTGTGTGCTCAACAAGACTTCGTGGATTGCGGAAATGACGGACTCCGGCTTCTCCAGCGGAATGACGTGGCCGCTATCTACCCAGCGTTGAATTGCCCCTGGATATAGCTGCGCAATATCCTTGCGTTTTTGATTGGCATCGAGCGCCAACTCCGAGGTGTCCTCCAGTGGTTGCGCAGCGCTCAGCACTATGATCGGTCCGCAGCTATAGGGCGGGGCGGCCAATACTTCGTCACCGGTTAGATCCAGCGCCGCCAGCTCTTGTTCGGCAGTTGCCGATGTCAGCATATCGAACAGCAAACGCACCCAGAGCGGCCAGTTTTCGATTGCCCCGGCGCCTTTGAGTTGAGCAGGGTGAGTCGAATCAACCAGAATCAAGGCCGCCACGTCCTGTGGGTGATGCCGGGCATACCATTGCATATACAAACCGCCCAGCGAATGCCCCACCAGCACATAAGGCGGCGTTAGACCCTGGCTGGCAAGCAAACCGCGCAACTCTTCAATAATATGCCGGCCGTCCCTCGTCGTTGTCGCCGCTGCGCTATTCCCGTAGCCGGCGCGGTTATAAACCAAGGCCGTGGCATCGCGCGCTATCGTGGGATAAATTTCTGTCCAATATTCGAAAGTCCCGCCTAGTCCGTTTTCGAAGATGACCGGTACAGTCTGGTGCTTGCTAAGCGCAAATTCCACCTGCCGGCCGGTGACTTCTGCCGTTGTGATGTCGGGGATGGTGGCGGCGCAGCCGCTCAGCGAGAGCAACAAAACGGCCAATAGTGGTGATTTAAATTTCATCGGTTCAGTAACGGGTTTTGGCTGATTCGCCCTTTTTACTACAGATTGCTTCCGAGACCATTCGCCCCAAACCGTTCATGCTTCGATTGGGTTCTCGGCTATTGCTCCTGCATCCATGCAAGCCCAGCACGAACGGTTTGGCGGGAAAAGTCATGTCGGGAAGTTGTTTTTAGCGAAATCCTCAGCGATTTTGCGGCGGGAAGCGTTGATCGAAAATCCCGCCAAGAGGCTGCCGAAGAACAAGGCCGTGCCGGGCAGCGGCACCGCGGTTACGTCGCCGTTGCGGACTGCCAGAACATAAAATTGGTTGCCCTTGCTAATGTAGTTTTGCATGCCGGTGGCGGTGTTCAAATACCAGGCTTTGTTGGCATCATTGTAATAAATGCTGCCTAGCCAATAGCTGAAGGATTGCAGGTTGCTGAACAGGCTTTCGTCATTGGGCGTGGACGGGTCGTCGACGAGGCCGTGGCCGGGTTGGGGCAAGCCGCGCGAATCGGCGTACCCCTTATTCGCGAAATCGCCGTAGAACAGATGCGCCAGTTCCGAGCTGGCTAAATCGACGTTGTAACCGCAGTCTGTGCCACTGTAACCATAGTCGCAGCCCTGGGCGCCCAGGTCGTGAAAGGTCGGCAGACGCCAATCGCTGTAGGTGGTGCCGCGCACGCCGTCCGCATAGCTTAGGCCTTCCACCCAGGCCGCGGCGTTTTGCCAGCTCATTTTGCCGGGATTATAGGAGCTGCTAGTATTGGCGTAGTTGGCGTCTGCCAGCCAGGTAACGTTGAGCTCGCTGTCGTAAATCAGGCCGCCGCCGCGGTCGAGCAACTGGGCTTGGGCGCTACCGGCCGCCAGCGTGCAGAGCGCGGATAGCGCGGCGTATATAGCTTTTTGTTTCATCATTTTTTTCCAAAAAGTTAGTTCTCGAACGGATGTAAATACTCGGAAACCTGCCTAGCGGAGCCGAGTTTGGGCGGCATTATCGGAAGGCGCGTGTAGCCAGGGAACCCTACCGGAGTAGGGTGTTGGAACGTTAGAGAGTTTTGTTAACATGTATTTCTAATTCAACTATTAGCTCGATAATTTAAAGAGGAATTTACAATGAAACGCAGTCTGAGATGTCTTGCCCTGGGCTTAATGCTGCCGGTATTACCGGCACACGCCAGTGTTTTGTATACGTTGGTGGATCTCATGCCGGAGAGCCCGTTAGTCAGTTCGGGGGCGGTCTCTATCAGCGATGCCGGGCATGTTCTGGGTTTTACGGGGGATGGTGAAAGCTTTGTTTACAAAAACAATAGTGTGAGTTGGCTGTCCGTACCCAGATATTCAAGTCCTACCGGGATCAATTCAAGCGGTGTGGTGGTGGGCAATTCTGGCGGGCGCGGCATAGTGCACAGTAATGGTGTCACCCAAATAATCGGTGGTTTCAGCGGCAGTCCTTATTCCAGTATGGCCTACGGAATCAATGACGCCGGGCAAATAGTCGGCAGTGCATGGAATGCCGAGGGCAACCAACGAGCCACTATTGCCGGGAACGGCAGCTTGACTGATCTGGGAACTTTGAATGGTGGTCACTGGAGTGCGGGTAATGCAATTAACAATAGCGGTCAGGTCACTGGCGAGAGTCAAACACCTAATGGTGGTCACGCTTTTATTACCCGTAATGGCCAAATGGTGGATCTGGGCGCGCTTGCCTGGGGTGTCAGCAGAGGTTATGCCATCAACGACCTCGGCCAGGTGGCCGGCACATCCCTTGTCACCAACGATGAGAAGCACGCGTTCATTACAACTGTTGACGACCAGATGATGGATATAGGTTTGTCCGGCTATAGCAGCGAGGCATTGGGTATCAATAACGCCGGACAAGCCGTGGGATATTTCGGCGATAATTTTGGTGGATCGAAACGTGCTTTCGTCACGCTCAATGGCGTCATGACAGACTTGAACACGCTGATTGCAGCCAACATCGGCTGGACGCTGATGACAGCTTACGATGTCAACAATAGTGGACAAATCGTTGGGGTGGGAATTGCCGCGAATGGCGTGCAACGGGCCTTTCTATTAAATCCGATTGCTGCTGTGCCCATACCCGGCGCCATCTGGTTGTTTGGTTCTGCTTTACTCGGTTTGGTTCCGCTGCGCCTGCGGGCTCGATTCTGAAAGCGCATGGAGGTTGTGGCGCTAACGCTTAGCTGCAACTTGGACAAGCAGCTCGTTACCCGGATGTAGCAAGGTTGCTGGGATTCTGAGGATGCGACAATCGGCTGCGCCTGCAAAAAACAACCCATAACACCGCGTTAATCTTGAGCGCTTTGGCCTCTGGAAGCCACCAAAGCGCTTTTGCTTACCTGCGTTAGGCACATTTCTCGCTCCTGTGCCCAGCGCTTCTATCAATCGGAGCGCTGGAGAATCAAAATGCTGCAAAAACTTGTAACGGTAACTTTCTTCTTGATCCTTTCCGGCTGTGCCACAACGGCAAGCAACCCTCCCGCCCAGGGAAGCAACAAAGCGGAAGGCAAAATATCAATGGCCATTGGCCGTGAAATGGGCAACTTCAAAATCACCCATTCGCAGGCAACCGAAGCCCCCGCCGGTTATAACGGCATGCAGTACACCGTTAAAACTGACGACGGGGCGACCTTTAAATGTGAAATTTTAGAGCCGTCGGGGTTTGGTAAATTCGCGACCTGGGGGATGGCGAGCGGAGCGGACGCCATGTGCACCGATTTCACCAAAGGATCGAGCGACGTAGGCAAAACCAACAAGGCAAGTTGCAACGCTTTGCTGCAGGCGGCGGGCAAATGCTGAAGTAATACGCGACACGGAGCTCAAGGCGACGCTCCGTGCCCCTTTGCCGCAGCACCGATGGCTAGTGGAAGGTTATAAAACCGCATGTTAACGAAGGAGTATCCGGACACGATAAGCTGACTAACCGCGCCAAGGCTGGGCGGCAACAGAATCGGAATAGCAAAATGGAAAAACTTTTTTCTAATCCTCGCCAAGACGGGGCGGTTTGCTTCTCGGACATCAGTCCAAACGGTCAACTACGCTTACTGGACTTGAGTTTCGGGCGTATCGCCTTCGGTTTTGGCTTGATCCCAGTTGTCGCCGCACCGTTTATTGTCTGGCTGCATCAAATCGACCGGGACGCTCGCGCCTTTTGGGCTTGGGCAGGTGTGTCTACGTTGGTAGCGCTGGCCGTCCGTCTGTTGTTCCGCCGCTATCGGCGCGACTGCGCACAACTGGGCGCCGAACGGGCCATGTACCATTGGCTGCACAAGGTGCATGCGTTGGCGCTGCTTTACGGATTCAGCCTGTCGGTACCGGTGATGATTATGTGCAGCGGCGACTATCCCTTTGAGTTTGCGATGCTGTTTCTGGTCACCTGCGCGTCGATAGTGGCGGGCAACGCCACCCACCAGTCGCCTATCCTGAGTGCTTTTCAACGTTTCTTCGCTGCCAGTTGGGGCGTCTCGACACTGCTAATGCCGTGGGTATTTCCCGCTCATTGGCCCTACGTAATGCCGCTGACTGCGCTCTACATTTTGTCGATTTACAAACACGCGGTGCTCGTGCACCGGTTTTTTTTACAACAGATATTCCTGGAAGAAGGCTACCGCGCCGCCAAGGATCTAGCCGAAGCCGCATTGCGTGCCAAAAACCAATTTCTGACCACCGCCAGCCATGACTTGCGCCAGCCGGTGCATGCCATGGGCTTTTTGATCGAATCCATTTCTCGCCGCAACCGGGATTTACTGTTGGGCCCAGCCTTGCAGGATTTGCGGCAAAGCGTGCAGTCGGTCACGCAGATGTTCAACTCGCTGTTGGATTTGTCCAGGATCGAGCTGGGCGCCCAGCCGGTCAATCTACAAACCGTGGCCTTGGACCCGTTGATGAACGATGTCGCGACGCTGTTCCGGGAAGAAGCGCGCGTCCGCCAAATCCAGCTCCGCGTGCACACCAGCGCCGGTAAAGCCTTGGTGCGCGCCGACCCGATATTGCTGCGCCAGTCTATGATCAACCTGATGCAGAATGCCTTGCGCTATACCCAAAGCGGCGGCGTGTTGATGGCGGCCCGGCGGCGGAACGACGGCTGGCAGTTCGAGGTATGGGATACCGGGGTCGGCATCGCGGAAGCCGATCAACCGCATATCTATTCGCCGTTCTTCCGCCCCGAACATGCCTGGTGCATCGACAACGCCGGCCACGGCTTGGGTTTGGCGGTGGTGGCGCGCTGCGCGGATTTGATGGGCGCCAGCCAGGGCTTGAGTTCGCGGGAAGGCCGAGGCTCGCGGTTTTGGCTGCGGCTGCCGTCCGCGCGCATCGAGGAGCGGCGCTCGGTGGTGCGCGACCGGGACTTTGCGCCGGCCGGCCGTGGCGAAATGCTGAGCGGCCGCTGTCTGGTAATCGACGACGAACCGCAAGTGCGTAACGCCTGGCAAGCCTTGTTGAACTCGTGGGGCGTGGAAACGGCTTGCGCCGCGTCCGCCAACGACGCCTTGGCCCTGCTCGATGCCGGCTTCGAGCCGCAGGCCATCTTTTGCGACCAGCGCCTGCGCGCCGGCGAAAGCGGCTTCGAGTTGTTGCAAGCCTTGCTGGAACGCTGCCCGGACGCCGCCGGGGCAATGATCAGCGGCGAATTCAATTCGCCGGCCCTGGCGCAAGCCGAGCAGGAAGGTTACCTGATACTGCATAAGCCCTTGGACCCGGAGGCCTTGTACGCCGTGCTGAGCCGGCTATTGCCAGCCGATCCGCTAACAGGGATAACCAAGAAAAATGCAATTGCCTAGTAGTAGTCTTGCCGGATGGCTGGGGCTGGCTTCCTCGGGTCTGTTGGCTTGGGGTAACTGGCACTACGCCCAAACGCTCCCCAACTACGACGCCGTGCGCCAGACCATTAGCGAATTGGCTGCGTTCGGAACGCCATTGGCGGACCAAATCAATTACGGACTTTTCCTGCCGGTGGGCTTGATGCAATGGCTGGCGCTGGCCTGCCAGTACCGCATGCTCAAGCAGAACCCCACGCTACGCCGGGGTTTACTGGCGTTTTCCTGGGTGGGAACGGCTTATGTCTTTTGCGCGCTATTCCCGTGCGAGCCCGGCTCTCCGCTGATGGGCTCTTGGCGCCAGCAAATTCATAACCTGTTAGGTGCGCTTGAATATCTGGGAGGCGGTTATGGCTTGCTGCTGTTTGGGCGTATTCCTGGCTCCCGCATCGCCATCCCTTTGAAAATTTCCGGCGTGCTGGTACTGACAGTTCTGGTGTTGCTGGCCGTCCCCTCTCTGGCGGACTACAGGGGCCTGATTCAACGCATTGCCGAAAGCGTGTTGTTCGGCTGGTTGACGTTAGCGAGCGCTGTGCAATTGGCCCGCCTCTACATTGACCGCATTGCAATGGCAAGGTGACCGAATAAAAGGCGCAAGTGGTATTAAACGTTACACGACCTTGATTCTAGCCAGGTATTTTTCGTAAAGCTACCAAGCGGAAAAAAGTCCTCCATCGGGCGGTCGATAAAGCAAGCGATGCAACCGACATCTAGCTCGGGTGCGCTTAGTGGCCTAGCCATCAATGCCAAAAATCATGCATTTTCATCGAGCCGACCGATGGCGCTAATGTTTTCCGACAACCTGCTGTAGACGTCGAGCGAATTCGATGGATTTACCGTCGGCCGGCTGCGAGTCCGGTAAATAAATCTTAGCGTTCCAAATATCGCCGTCATCCGCCTCTTTACTCATACATTGCCTTTTGCCATCCGCGTTGACGACGCATCGGCGCTGGTAACCGTTGGGAAGCGTATAGGTTTCCGATTCTTGTACGGGCCTGCTATCCGGCGCCTTAAGATTTTCCGGGGCAACCGCCAATTTGCGGCGATCGAACTTATTCCCCCCTGCAAGTTCGGCGGATTCTCGGGCGACTTGGCGCATATCGTCCAGTACCTTGGATAGGTCGAGTTTGGCAGGCTCCGGATGTGCGGGATTCGTTGACTTGTCGCTCCGCGGCGCGGTGTTGTTCGTTTGCCGCGGCGAAGAGTCGCCACGACCCGTCAAAATCGGCGCCGGCTTTGGTGGCGTCCTTGATCTGCCTCCAGCCACCTTGGGCGGCGGGCTTAGCGGCAACTGATTTTGCCTGCCTTGTTCCGCTAAGCGTAGGATCTTGAATTCCACCGATAGCGCTGTCAAACGGTCCGCCGATTTTCTCGGCCGGTCTATATCGGTCAACGTCAACACTATCCCAAGATGTATCGACAAAGAGACGATCAGGCATAAGGCAAATCTGCGTGGCGCCGATTTGATCATTGGCATCAGCTATTGCCATTCTTGTAACGTGTTGCTAAACGGCGCGTTGGTCTCGGAGGATGGGTTTCGACTGGGCAAGAACAATAGATCGAGTTAACCATGGCGGGTAAAATCCAACCGCCCTAACTGGCTAGTTGGCTCGCGAGCTCACCCCGATAAACGCCTGATCGCTTCGGACATCGCATTTGAGCAAATAGGTTTGGCCTGCTTGTAAAACCAGGGTTTTCTTGGGTCTATGACTCGAAAATCCTTTAAAGCAATAGACTTGAATGTCGTACTCTCCAGGCAAGACATGAATCTCGCTGGGGTAGTCCGTAAAACCCGGCCAGCCAAATTCCTTTTGTTCGCCCGCGCCGTTGGCTTCGATCTTCGTATAGCCGATGATGGTCGCGTGATAGGCATCGGCAAAAGGGGTGCCCACAACACTTTGGATTACCGCAATCTCGTCAGCGCTAAGCGTGTCTCCCGCATACTGCTTGGCTGGCGTCATAAAACCGCATGAACAGAGCATGGACGTGGCAATCATGGTCATCACATTTTTCATGGATTCGCCTTGTCATTGCCGCGCAAACGTAAAGCACGCCCACCAAGGGTTAAAACAACCATAACCAGTAACAATGGAAAGTACGTTTTCATAGCGTCGCCTCTTTTTAATTGATAAACCTAAGGTTGATGTAACGGCATCGAATGTCTTATAAAATTCGCCATTTGCCGTATCTTCGTCATGGGCTGCTTTTATTGATTAATAAATCAGTGAGATCAAAAAGCGTTCTCCAAACAGCCGTTTTGCAGGGATGAAAATACCCGGAACCCTGATGAACGGCGACGAGCCTGGGCTGCATTATCGGAAGCGCGGTGCGGCGGCGTAACCCTACCGTAGTAGGGTATTGGGGCGCATCGGCTGTTTGTTAAGATGTAATTATTTTGCATGTTTTAGCGATAGTCTGGTTCGACGCAAAATGCCGAACCAGGCTATCGACCATTGGGGAGAGTTGAGTGTGACAAATTCGGCTAGCGCGTTGGTTATCGACGACCATCCGCTGTCGGCGAGCGGTATCGCCGATTTTTTGCTATCGCATTGCGGCTTTGGTCAGGCTCGACCGGTATCCAGCATCGCCGAGTTTTGGGCGATTCTCGATGCCGCCCAGCCGCCGTCGTTGGCCGTGGTGGATTTTTGGCTGCCGGAAGGTGCGTCGCTGCCGTTGTTAGTGCAAATGAAACGCCAGTACCCGGCGACACGTTTGCTGGCAATCAGCGCGGACGACAATTCGGCCGTGTCGGACAAGGCACGTGAGGCCGGCGCCGACGGCTTTCTGCACAAGCAGGAAGCGCCGGAGATTTTCGGCCGTGCCGTGGCCGCGTTGCTGCGGGGCGACACTTGGTTTCACAGCGGTCCATTTGCCGTGACAGGCAGCAATCAGCCGCTCAAGGAACTGCCGGTCACCGCCGCCGAGCTGGGTTTGACCGCCCGCCAAGGCCAGGTGCTGGCGATGATGTTGAAAGGCTTGCCCAACAAACGCATCGCCTTGAACCTGTCGCTGTCCGAGCAAACCGTCAAGGAGCACGTCACCGGTATTCTGGAACGGCTGGGTGCCCGCAACCGGATCGAGGTGATTACCATGCTGCGCGGCAAAAAGCTGGAAGGCTCCTGATGCAAGCCACATTGGCCGATTCAACGGACAGCAAGCCGCTGCGCTTTGCCGACATCAGCCCGGCCGGCCAAGCTCGATTGCTGGACATGACGCATAACCGGTTGGTGTACGGGATCACCATTATCCCGTTTGTAGGCTTGCCCTTCGTGTACTGGAAGCATCAACTCGATCAAGACGTCTTGGGATTGCTGGCGTGGACGGTGTCGTATTTTCTGGTCGTGCTTGCCGTGCGCCTGCAACAGCGGCAATATTTGCGTGACAGGGCCAGCCTTGATCCACATGCGGCAGTCGCCCATTGGCTACCCATCATTCTGCGCATGGCCTTGGCGCATGGGCTCGGCTTGGCGGCGCTGGTGCTTATCATCGCCGGTCGGGTCCCGTTCGAATATACCTTGCTGCTTTACATGAGTTTGGCGGCAATCATGGCGGCTAACGCCACCCACCAATCACCGGTATTCAGTGCGTTTCAGCGGTTTTTCGGTGCCGCTTGGGGCGGTTGCACACTGTTGACCCCATGGGCGTTTCCCGAGCATTGGCATTTAATCATGCCTCTGTGCGTCAGTTACGTCTTATCGATACACCGGCACTCCTCGATTGCCCATGGCTTTTTCCTGCAGCAAATAAAACTGGAAGAAGATAGCGCCAAGTTGGCCGAGAATTATCGGCGCGCCAAGGAGGAAGCCGAAGCCGCCTTACGCGCCAAAAACCAGTTCCTGACCACGGCCAGCCACGACTTGCGCCAGCCGGTGCATGCCATGGGCTTTTTAATAGAATCGATTTCTCGCCGCAATCAGGAACCGAGTTTGCAGCCTGCATTGCAAGATCTGCAACAAAGCGTGCAATCGATTACACAGATGTTCAATTCGTTGTTGGACTTGTCCAGAATTGAGTTGGGCGCTCAGCCGGTCAATCTGCAAACCGTGGCGCTGGACCCGCTGATGAACGATGTCGCTACGTTGTTTCGTGAAGAGGCCCGCTCACGGCAAATCGATCTTAGAGTGCGGTTGAGCGGCGGCCGGGCCTTAGTTACCGCCGATGCCATGTTGTTGCGCCAGTCCATGATCAACCTGATGCAAAATGCCTTGCGCTATACCCAAAGCGGCGGGGTATTGATGGCGGTGCGGCGGCGCAGTGCTTGCTGGCAGTTCGAGGTCTGGGATACCGGGGTCGGCATCGCCGAAGATGACCAACAGCGGATTTACTCGCCATTCTTCCGCCCCGAACATGCCTGGCGCATCGACAACGCCGGTCACGGCTTGGGTTTGGCGGTAGTGGCGCGCTGCGCGGATTTGATGGGCGCGAGCCAGGGCTTGAGTTCGCGGGAAGGCCGCGGTTCACGCTTCTGGTTGCGATTGCCGGCCGCCGCTCTCAGCCACGAGCGGTGGACTATGGCGGCTGACCAGCCCGTCGCACCGGTCGAGCAAGCCGCAACGCTGAGCGGCCGCTGCCTGGTGATCGACGACGAACCGCAAGTGCGCAACGCCTGGCAAGCCTTATTGAATTCGTGGGGCGTGGAAACGGCGTGCGCCGCGTCCGCCAACGATGCATTGGCCTTGCTCGATGCCGGCTTCGAACCGCAGGCCATCTTTTGCGACCAGCGCCTGCGCTCCGGCGAAAGCGGTTTCGAGTTGCTGCAAGCCTTGCTGGAACGCTGCCCGGATGCCGCCGGGGCGATGGTCAGCGGCGAATTCAATTCCCCGGCTTTGGCGCAAGCCGAGCAGGAAGGTTACTTGGTGCTGCATAAGCCTTTGGACCCATTGGCGTTACATGCCCTGCTGAGCCGGCTATTGCCGGCGGCCGACAATAACTACTCGTAAAAGACGCCAATTCGACAATCCCAAGCCTCAACAAATGGCGTTTATTTTGCTGGATGCGATGGACACACACCCTAAAACCAGGAGTTTGCGATGAATATTTCGAACATAGGACCCAACCTTGCCGCTAGCCGCGCAGTCAGCGGAAAAACTTTGCCGTCTCCGGCTATCGCTAAAGTCGCCGAGGTAGCCGATCAAAGCCAAACGCCGCGGACCGTTGATATGCGCCGGGTCTCGCTCAATGAAATCAACGCCTTGATCAAATCCGGCGTGGACGGTTTGCTGGACGTCGTGCCTTATATTCCCACCGCCACTATCAACTCATCCGGCGCAGGGGATGTTGGCGACGTGAAGGTGGATTATTAGGGCCAGATCGAAGCGCAGATCGAATTTCAGAAAAGCCGTCACGAAGACACCGCTTTTCTGGAAAAAGTGTTGAGCAACGTTAAACGTCTCGACGGCATGGCCTTGCCGCCGAAACTGGATGTAATGGCTTGAGGCCCCGGATGCGGCCATCAACATTTTAATAACCCAGTTCCAATCTATTTATCTTAACCATGGCGCTTGACCCTGACGCAACGTCACGCTCTATGCTGGCGGCACGCATAACGAAGGAGCCAAACCATGTTGCTTAAAGTGGGCGATCTTGCCAAACGCTGCGGACTGACGGTCCGTACTTTGCACCACTACGACAGCATCGGTTTGCTTAAGCCTTCCGCGCGTTCCGATAGCGGCTACCGGCTGTATAACCGGGCCGACATTTCCAGATTGCATCAAATTCAAGCCTTACGGCGATTTGGTTTGGCGCTGGCCGACATCGGAGACATTTTGGCAAATTCCGGACTGAATCTCGCGACTATCGTCGAACGGCAGATTGAAGCCTTGGACCAGCAGATTGCGCAAAGCCAAGCCTTGCGCGACCGCTTGTCCGGTCTGCAGCTGCAATTGACCCGCGGAGAAGAGCCGGAGCTTGCCGATTGGCTAACCACTTTGGAGATGATGACCATGTACGATAAATATTTTTCCGCCACCGACTTAAAGCGCTTGCCGCTACTGGATATAGACGAGACCTCCACCGCCGGCGAATGGGCGGCACTGGTTCAAGCGGTGCACGAAGCGATGCAGGCCGGGGTCGCGCCCGAGAGTGCCGAGGCCCAGGAATTGGCAAGGCAATGGATCAGCATGCTGGAACGCGACACCCAAGGCGATCCTCGGCTACTCGTCAAACTCAACGCCATGATGGTCGGCGAACCGACGGTACAAGCTAAAACCGGCGTGACGCCGGAAGTCGTCGCTTACATCCAGCGCGCGTTCATCGAGACCAAATTGACGATCTACGAAAAATATCTAGCCGCCGATGAATTCAGCTTTATGCGCGAAAACTACGGCAAGCGCGCCGACGAGTGGCCGCCGCTGATCGCCGCGATACGTCAACACAGGGAAGACGGCACGCCGCCGAACGATCCGCGCATGCAGAAACTGGCGCGGACCTGGCTGGAATTGTTCCGCGCCTACGCCGGCGATAACCCGGAAACCCATGCCAAAATTCGCGCCGCCAATCAGGCTGAACCATACCTGTTCTTTGGTACGTTTATCGACCAGCCGCTATTGGCTTATGTGTTTCAGGCGGTGGCGGAATTGCATCAAGGCCGCTTGCCGGAGAGCGGTGTCGCCTAAGATGAATTGGGCAAGTGGGTCGTCTTCGACCGCGCATGTCGGCTCAGCCCAGCCTCAATTGCTACCCAAAACGCGCGGCAGACAGAAGCGCTAAATCAACAACGCTGCTTGCTGTTAGGAACGGTCCGAGGGGTGGGTTTTTCCGGGAGTTTGGGCGGCTGTCGACCGATTGTGTTGAAAAAGTCGGTTTTTAGCGAATTTAGACTATTTTCGATGTTTCTCTTGTCTTTAACTTGTTGTTTTAATTTAAAATAAATTTTATAGACTGAGCCAATTTTTCAAAAAAGGGACTTTTTCAACACAAACGGCCAAAAGCCGCCAGAAGAAACGAAAGAGCCAATGGCAAATTTCTAGCCTAAAGCCGGCGTAAGGTGCAGGTGAGCTTGCGAACCTCACCGTTCGTGAAAGCGGCCCGGCTCGTTTCGTGCGGTTCGTTACCTCACCGCACGCTACGGGCTAACCTTCCCAAGGCAAGTTGCGTCTAACATTCTAATCCAGCGGTGAGCGAAGCGAGTCCGTTGGAATAATGGGTTGGGTGTCATGCCGGCCAATTTGAATCAAACCTCGGCGCAACAAATGTTATGAAATATTCCACGAGGGAAATAGCCTTAAAACTGTTTTCCCGAGTGCCGTAGTCAGTTGCTATTCCATGTAAAACTTCATGCCTGTTTGGTGTGTCCGGCCACTGATGCCTCGAAGCTTCGCTGGCAGTAAAGCCATTTAATTCTCGGAATGGCAGCAACAACGCATCGGAGAGAGCCATTTGGTTGAATCTATCAGTTGCGGCACGGGTTGCCGGAAGACCCTTCTTCGTAGAGAAGAGTTTTGTTCCTACAACTTCAAGGCACATCCCTTCGACTTGTGCCATTAATACTGGAATTGAAAGCTCATACTGCCCATCATAATGTGCACGGAAAGCAGAGGCGAGAATGTGGCTTCTGTTGGGAAATCTATTGGATGCGCGTGTTTGAATATGCTCAAGTTCACCATCGAGCCATTCAATCATTGCTGTATCAACTGCTGATTTGTCGCCTGAATCACATAAGGCGCGAAAAGCATAAATTTCAGAAAAGCCCATTTCACCGGATGGAAACCACCCAAGATTCGCGAGTGAAAGAATCGCTGGACGTATCTCACCCGGAAATTTCTTGAAAGCGGCGGCGACCGCCGTGAAGATTTCTTGCGCGGAGTGGAGAGCTACCGCAATTTGTGCAGCGACCGCATTAATTGGTGATTGTGGGTGCATGGGTGAAGTCCTCCCGCATGTTTCTGATGATCAACGTAAAGGTAAGGGGCGCGGCCCTTTCACCGCCCCGTAATGTCAAACAACATAGCCAATGCCAAACTACTACCGACCAGAAATAAAAAACCTTGCTGCTAAATCAACGACACTGACCCAATTGATTCTTCGGGTGCATGGTTACTTTTGCGCTCTCGCAATATTGCACAGCATGTCGAACGCCTTTTCAAAAGGTGAATTGGAAACCAACTTTCTTTCAAAATTTTCCGGTGGCGTGTCTTCCATCGCCATGCCGCTACGATTCTTTCCTGCGAAAAATAGGGAACCACGCAAATGAAAGGTTCTCGTCTCACAATTGCCTTCGACTTCGTTCATTACTGACTGAGGTGCTCCGACAATGTCACTCTCTGGAAGGTTTGCGACGATGTATGTATGAAACCCATAGACGAAATTACGCTCCTTGGTGTAGTAAAAACCATTTGTCTTGACGTAGATTTCCCGTCCACCGCTCTGAACCTTTTGCCATATGTCGTCAGTTGAGCCGATAGTGTGTTCATCAGGTTGAGTGGTATTTGGATTACTTGTTGAGCCATCTGGATTAATTTTGAAGTGAAACGTTTCCGAAACCATTCTTTCTGATGTGCCAGATAGAGTTGAAACTTGGCGTCCCGTAAGCTTTTCCCCATGTACTCCAAAGAATGCTTGAGCTTCTTGAGGCTGAAGTGCGGCCATGACCGTAGTGACCGTTAGCTGATATGTGCCGGGGGAAAGACTATCGCCCGATTTTGAGAATGGGCTAAATTGAACAACCTGATTAGCCTGTACCGCAGCATGTGCCATCCCAAAGTAGCCATCTCCTCCTTGGTTTATCGGATTGGCTAAATCTGCCGTCAGAATAGTTTTTGGAGGCAGGTTGGTTTTTATACTTACTATCGGTTTCTGATCGTTCCCAATCACGTTCAAATCCAGCGTGACGTCTGACGCGAAAACATTGTCAGATTCAACGCAGAGAAGTGCAATCCAGAAAAAACGTTTCACTTTCTATCCTCAATGATTGGGTTGTGCTGAAGCACTGCCGACCGGTCAATGCGCTCTAACGAGGAGCTAACCGGAATGCGCGGCTTTCCAGTTGGGCCAGAGCTTCCTGCACGCGATCAAAGATCGCGCGATCGAATCCAGATTTGTCCTTGAACTTCTTCACAGCTGCTTTTGCTTCTGCCTTTGATAACTGAAACTGAACGTTGGCGTCGTCGTTCCAGCTCAGCACTACCGAAAAGACATCTTCTTCATCCCAGCTCACCTCGATTTGGGGAAAACCAGAAAACGAAAAGAGGTTAACGCGCAAATCATGAACCGCCGCCTCGGCCACGGCTCCCGCCAGCTCACAGCTAGAAAAACCTAAGTTTGGGTAAAACGTCATAGCTACCTCCTTGAAATATAAAAAATTATTTAGCTGTTCAACGTATATCTACCAGAAAATAGTCTCCGGCACGGTAATTTAGGTTGACAGGCAGCAAAGGGTCGACTGGCGACCTCAACGCTTTGTAATCCGAATTCTATGCCAAATTGTTCGGCGGATTATCTAATCGGTAGAACTTAGAAGTTGCTGCTCCGCTTGCCGAAAACTCAAACCCAAAATACCCGATTTTTGCATGGATTGCTTCAGCGAATAGGCCAGCGTCGCGGCAAGTACTCGGGAATAGTAAGGCAGGGTTTCCAGATAGACCGGCAATACATCGTCGATTTTTTCGGCCTGTTGCAGTGTCTGTTCAAGTTGCCGGCGCTGATCTGCAATCTCTTGGATAAACGCTTCATCATTGGCACAAGCCTCGGATAAGGCCAAGGTCCAGGTTAAATCCGACTGTAATTCGCAAGCGCCGATGAAACGCCCGGATTGAGCCGGCGACCATTGCTCCGGCGCTATCAATGATAGGAGGTACTGGTCATTCTTGAAATACAGCCAATACACTTGTCCCGTGGTCGGTTTAAAACGAATTTGGCTATTGAGAACAAACAGCGAGGTAAATAAATCGCTGCTGATTTGCTGAATGTTTTTGGCGGGGGCAATCAGCTGCTTTTTGGCTTGTTGCAAACTGTCCAGTACAGCGACGCTTCCCTTGCCCTGAGGATTGGCTGGTTTAATTATTAAATTCGTCATTCCAAGCATTCGGTAAGTTTGCAAAAACAGTATCCAGCAGGTTTAATCAACGCAGAGAATTCGAACGATCATTGATGGTTTTCCCCACATCCCAGCCTTCTCCCGGAGGGAGAAGGAGAGTTTATATCACGCCTATAGCGATGAATCACCGAGCGGCGGCAATCGGGTATAGTCTTTGTTTTCAAAGCCTTTCCAAATCCTCTAACACTGTTTCCGCACGCCGGGCTATCGCCTCAAGCTCAGCAACCGCAAACCGATCCAGATTGCGGTAGACCATACTCAGGCGCGGATTGTGGTTCAGCTTATCGCGATGGCGGATAAAAAAATTCCAGTACAGCGCATTGAACGGACAAGCCCGTTCGCCGGTCCGGGCTTTTTTGTCGTAATGGCAGCCCTTGCAATAATCGCTCATCCGGTCGATGTAAGCGGCGCTGGATACATAGGGTTTGGTCGCTAGCAGGCCGCCGTCGGCAAACTGGCTCATGCCAAGCGTGTTGGGTAATTCCACCCATTCAAAGGCGTCGATATACACGCCCAGATACCAACGATGCACGGCTTCCGGCGCCAGTCCCGCCAGCAGGGCGAAATTGCCGATCACCATTAGCCGCTGGATATGGTGGGCATAAGCGTATTGCAGCGATTGGCCGATGGCAGCCGCTAGGCAATTCATCCGGGTTTCGCCGGTCCAGAACCAGGCGGGTAAAGGTCGGGCATGGCCGAAATAATTGTGCGCGGCATAGTCCGGCATCCTTGCCCAATACACGCCGCGCACGTACTCGCGCCAACCGAGAATCTGCCGTATGAAGCCTTCCGCCGCCGCCAGTGGCGCATGGCCTTGGCGATAAGCCTGTTCGGCGCGTTCGACCACTTCACGCGGATTGAGCATTTTGGTGTTCAGCGCAAACGACAGCAGCGAATGAAACAGCCGCCAACTGCGCCGGCTCATCGCATCCTGAAAATCGCCGAACCTTGGCAAGCCTTCGGCGATAAAGGCTTCGAGTTGCTGCAAGGCTTCGTTGCGATTCAGCGGCCAGCGGAAATCCTCGGCGTCCGCTGCGCCGAAACTGTTCACGCCCGCCGCGACGATGCTTTGCCAAATCGCGCTATGGTCGTGGCGGGGCCGAGTGTCAGCGGCCACCGCCGGCGTGCCGGGCCAGGTTTTGCGGTTGTCGTGGTCGAAATTCCATTGCCCACCGGCCGGGCGCTGATTGTCTGCCAGCAATACCCGGTGTTTGACGCGCATGCGCCGATAGAACATTTCCATCAGCCAATGCGGCCGAGAGCCAAACAGCTCTGCGGCTTCCTCGCGCTGGCTATAGAAATGCTCGCTGTCGCAGGCTCGGCTGCTGATGACTAACTGTTGGCAATAGCTGCGCAATTGCTGATCCAAACGCCATTCGTCGGGGAGTTGATAGTCAAAATGCTGAACCCGATACTGCGTAATCAACGTATCCAAATTGGTGATCAGCGACTGGCGGTTGCCGCTATCGTCAATTGGCAGGTAATGCACGCGATGGCCTTGGGCCGACAAATGCAGAGCAAAATCGCGCATCGCCGCGAAAATGCCGATGATTTTTTGCGCATGATGCAAGACGTAATCGGTTTCCTGGCGGATTTCCATCAGCGTATAAACCACTTCATCATCGGTTTGCGCAAACCAACTGTGCAGCGGATTTAATTGGTCGCCCAGAATGAGCCGCAAGGTGGTCATGCGGTTTTGGCTTTGCCGCGTTGCCGGCGGCAACGCTCTGAACAATATTTCACCGCATCCCAGTCTTGTGCCCATTTTTTACGCCACACAAACGGGCGACCGCAGACGGCGCAGGCCTTGGCGGGCAGAAGGGCTTTTTGGTGCATTAAAACTCCAACTGGGTTTGTATCCAATCGCTGGCTGCGGCTTGGGTTGGTCGGCGGCGGGAGGGCCGCTTTCGCGAACCGTGTTTCTCGACGATGGCGGCCTTGGCGGCTTTCACGTCGGCGCGGCCACGCACTTGGTAAAGACGGGTTTTGGCCTGTCGGGTAGCCGCTTCCAGATCGACCAGCGGTTCGGCAATATCCACTCCGACCCTCACGCCGCAGTGCTGTTGCAGTTTTACCGGCATCCGCCAGGGTTCGAACAGCCATTCCTGTGGCACGCGGCGTAAGGCCGGCAGCCAATGTCTGACAAAATGACCGTGCGGATCATGGTCGCGGGCCTGTTTGATCGGGTTATACACCCGCGTGGTATTAATGCCGGTGGTGCCGGCCTGCATTTGCATCTGGCTCCAGTGGATGCCGGGTTCGTAATCCAGAAATTGCCGGGCCAGCCAAGCGCCAACCGGTTGCCAATGCAGCCACAAAGGATAACTGGCTACCGATACCAGCATCGCCCGCATGCGGAAATTCAGCCAGCCGGTTTGCTGCAACATTGCTACACAGGCATCGACCAGCGGCCAACCCGTTTGGCCTGTGCTTAAGGCTTGAAAATGCGCCGGATTCCAATCCGCTTCGCGCAAGCCGTCATAGCCGCGATGCAGATTGGTAAACTCCAGTTCCGGTTCGCTTTCCAGCTTTTGCATGAAATGGCAATGCCAGTACAAGCGGCTGACGAAGGCCGTCAAACCGGCACGACGGGCATCGCCGCGCGGTAAAGCAGCCAACTGGCGGCGGGTGGCTTGCACGACCTCCCGCAAACTCAAACAGCCGAAGGCCAAATAAGCAGAAAGCCGCGAACAGGCCTTCGGTGCGGACAAGGGCGAGGAGATGCCGCCTCGGTAAGCAGCGCAACGGTCGAACAGAAAGTCGCGCAACGCTTCGATACCTTGGCGGCGGCCACCCAATTGTCGCAGCGGCAGGTCGGGCTGAAGTAAGCCCAGGGAGTTGGGTTCGGGCCAGGCGAAAGGTTCGGGGACGGCTATCCAATCACAAGCTGGAGGTTCCAGGCAGGGTTTGGCCATCAGCGTTTCCCAATGCGTTTTCCACGCATCGCGATTTTTCAAACGCCGTACCACACCAAACTGTGCGAACTCGTGCCAAGGCAGACCTCGTTCCCGGCACCAGCCTTGTACCGCCAAGTCGCGCTGAAAGCTCAGCCAGTTGCCGGTTTCCTGATGCGAATACACCGCCATGAAGGGCGCTTCGTGCCAAAGCCGGTCCAATACTTCCACTGCCTCGCCCACTTCGATACGCAAACCGCCGCCGCGTTTGCGCAAGGCAAGTTCCAAATCAAGCAGGCTCTCGCGTAAAAATTGGTAGTGTTGCGTCGCCGCGTCGGCTGCGGCCCACAAACTGGGTTCGATCATAAACAAACACAGCACCGGCGCCTTGCGGCTGGCGTAAAGCAAAGGTGCATGGTCGTGTACCCGCAGATCGCGCTTGAACCAGACCAGGTTGTAGCTCATCAGTCAAAGCCAGCCCTGGCGCCAGCTGTTGGTGTCGCGTAAATCCCGCCACGGCATGATTTGCACCCGTTTGCTAAACACCGCCTCCAGTTCGATCATTTCCAGTGGCGCACCAGGGTCGTCTGGCAGCAGCAATTTACTGACAATAAAGTGCTTTTCCTTATTTTGCGGCGTAACGGCGGTCCATTTGCTGAGCAACAATTTGTTAGGGTTCAGCCTGGGTGATTTGGCGGTCGGCATGGCTTGGTCTGCTTAAGAAATATAGCTTCCGATCATACCAGCCGATCCCGAAATGGCGAGATCGGCATCATGCCGAAGAATCAATTTCCTGGCTGTAAGATTACTTCGACTTCCCGGGTCTGGCCATTGTTGAATACCTTGACTTTGACGACATCGCCAACCTTCTGGTCGTCCAGGCGGGCGAATAGTTTTGAGAGCGTATCGACTTCCTTACCGTTGATGGCGACGATAATGTCGCCCGGCACCATGCCGTTGGCCGTTATCGATACGCCTTGTAAACCGGCTTTTTCCGCCGCCGAACCGGGTTGCACCCGCAATACTGCGACGCCGGCTGTGCCGGTCAAAGCCGCTAACTGCTCGTTCATCTGTTGGTCTATTTCGATACCCAAGGCCGGACGGATGTATTTGCCTTGTTTAATCAATTCCGGCACGACCCGCATCACCGTATCCACCGGCACCGCAAAACCGATGCCGGCGGAGGCGCCGCTCGGGCTGTAGATTGCGGTATTGATGCCGATCAACCGGCCGGCGGAATCGAGGAGCGGGCCGCCGGAGTTGCCGGGATTAATCGCGGCGTCGGTTTGAATTAAATGTTCGACGGCCGGACCTTCCTGACCGCCCAGGGAGCGGTCCAGCGCGGAGACGATACCGCCGGTCAAAGTCCAGTCCAAACCAAATGGGTTACCGATCGCAAACACTTTCTGCCCGACTTTCAGATCGCGGCTGGTGCCGACCGGTACCGGCGGCGGCCGTTTGAAGCCGACGCCGATTTTCAATACCGCAATATCATGCACCTGGCTGGCGCCAACCAGAGTGGCCTTGTAATCGCGGCCGTCGGCCAGTTTTACCGTGGCTTCATTGGCGCCGGCGATGACGTGGAAATTGGTCACCACGTGGCCGGCTTCGTCCCAGATAAATCCGGAACCGGTACCCTTTGGCACTGAAAATACGTCGCGGGTCCAGACATTGCGCACCAGCGCGGCGGTGCTGATGTAAACCACCGAATCTCGCGATTTTTCGAACAGTTCGATGGTGCTTTTTTCGTCCGCTGCCAAGTCGCCGCGCGCGGCGACGGTTCTGAGCGGGGCGGATTCGGTCGCCGGTGCTCCCGGCTGCCAATGCCAAAGCAATATCAGCGCTGCGGCGACTGCACCGGCGGCGAATACACGTTTAATGAATACATCGGGCGAATCGGGATGATTGGGATGTTGCATGTCGGCCTCCGGTTTGTTGGTTCCTACCCAGAATCGTGCGAACGGATCAATACTGTTTTAAACGGCGGCAGCGCGGGATATTCAATTCCACTGAGCCGCTACGACGGCAAAATGGGAGCGCGTTTAGCAAATTTCAAGCGAGTCAGATACGTGTGTTTTTAATCAACAGTGGATTTAGGAACTATCGTCAATTCGCAAAGTCTCGAAAACGCCTGGATCGTTTGCTACTGGATAGGAGTGATCATCATGAAACGAGTTAAAAACACGATAAAACTCGCCATATTTTCTGTTTTGGGTATGGGATTAACAGGTGCCGCTATTGCGGAACATCATGAAAATGCCACGCTCAAAGCGCCATTGCAAACCGAGGAAGAATCTGAAGTGGAGCTTTACGATTACCACTCGGGTGTGACGTATACCGGTACGCTACAACGTTTTATGTTTCATCGGCATTTGGAAAATGTAGCCGAAGAGCCCGAGAATAGACATTCAGAATCGACGCAAATGAAGTAAACAGGCTGTGTAATTGAGAGTTGAAGACAGTTTAGGCAGGCATAATCAATAAAAAAGCCTGCTCGCCAAGGCATAAAAGAGTTAAGAGGGTTGTTATCAAGGTACTTTACGCATCAATAACTGCAAGCGGATCCAGGCAATCGGCAGGCAGCTATTCAACACGCTGGCAGACAGGCCAATTGAATAATTTGTTTGGGTAGGATGTATTATCGGCCTCTCGACTGCTGGCGTCTGGCCTTGAAAAAATCGCTGAGCAGTTCCGCGCAATCCGCCTCCAGAATCCCCCCCGTCCATTCCACGCGATGATTTAAGAACGCCGCGTCGCTGAGTTGCAGCGCATGGCAGACCGCGCCGCGTTTGGGATCGTAAGCGCCGAATACCAAACGTTTGACGCGGGCGTGGGCGATGGCGCCCATGCACATCACGCAGGGTTCCAAGGTGACGTAGAGCGTGGTGTCAATCAGTCGGTAGTTGTTTAAGACTTGGCCGGCCTTGCGTAGCGCGACCATTTCCGCGTGGGCGGTGGGGTCGTTGCTCTGGATGGGTTGGTTCCAGCCTTCGGCGATGCAGCGGCCTTCATAAACTAGCACCGCGCCGACCGGCACTTCGCCTTGGCTTTCGGCGCGCTGCGCCAGACGGATGGCATGGCGCAGCCATTCCTCGTCGGTCATGTTAAACCGTGGCTTTATTCAGGCGGTCGTTGACCGCTGCCCAGGCTTCGTTGTCGGGCGGCTGTTCGATCAGAATGGTGTCGAGTTGCAGGTTATCCAGGGCACGTAGCGAGCTATACAAAGCCGGTTCGTAAAGCTCGGCATCGGCCGGTAATCTGAGTAAATGCAGGCAGGGAATTTCGGCGATTTCCGTGCTGAAGGCCAGGATGCCGATGTGTTTGCCTTGCGCGCACAAATCGTCGGTCATTGCGATCAGGGTGTCGGCCGGGCACAGCAGAGCCATGGTATTGGGCGCGTAATGTACCGCCAGCATGCCGGGTGCGCGAATTTTGGTTTGCGACGACAGCCGAATGTCGGTATGTAGCACGGCTTTCAGTTGGCTGCGGGTAATCCGGCCGGGTCTGAGGATGGCGGGGATGCCGTCGCTGAGATCGATAATAGTCGATTCCACGCCCACCGAACAAGCTCCGCCGTCCAGGATGCAACCCACGCTGTCGCCCAGTTCTTCCGCGACATGTTCGGCTTGGGTGGGGCTGATGTGGCCGAAGCGGTTGGCTGAAGGCGCCGCAATGCCGCCGCCGAAGGCTTGCAATAATTGCAGCGCGACCGGATTGGCCGGCACCCGCAAACCCACCGTATCCTGACCGCCGGTAACGGCGGCAGGTACGGTCGATTTTTTATTCAATATCATGGTCAGCGGGCCGGGCCAGAAGTGTTCAGCCAACCTTAATGCCGCCTCCGGCACGGCTTCCGCCCAATCGTTGATTTGCGCGGCGCTGGCGATATGCACGATCAGGGGATGATCGGCCGGCCGGCCTTTCGCGGCAAATATTTTGGCAACCGCATCGGGATTGGCGGCATCCGCGCCCAGTCCGTAAACGGTCTCGGTCGGAAAGGCGACCAATTGCCCCTGCCGTAATAGCTCGACGGCGTGGCGGATGGATTCTTCGGTGACGGGTTTAGGATTCAAAGTAATCAGGCGAAAGATAAAAATCTAAAAAGACGAGCAGCCGACATAATTGTAGTGGCGAATTCATTTGCCAAAGTAAACAGCTACAAATATATGGAAGCCATCCTCACGGCAAACACGCCATTTTACCTTTCGCCTTTAGGCTTTTCTCCTAATTAATTTCGACCAGCACCTCATTAGGGTTAACCGCATCACCTTTTGCCACATAAATGGCTTTGACGATGCCGGCTATCGGCGCTGTGATTTCGGTTTCCATTTTCATGGCTTCAGTCACCAGCAAAGATTGACCGGCATTGACTTTTTGACCTTCCTTGACCAATACGTCGATGATATTACAGGGCATGCTGGTGACCACATCGCCCGGCTCGCTGGGGCGGCGGCGTTTGCTGGCGATAGCACTCTGTACTGCGCCTTGGGCGCCGCCATCCAACACGATTTCGTCCAGGGTTTCGATGACGATCTCTTCCGGCATGCCGTCCACGGTGAAGTAAAAATGCCGCAAGCTTTGGTTTTTCGGGCCCGCACCGGTGACTTTCACGTGATATTGCTCGCCGTGCAGTGCCACGTTGAATTCGGTAGGGGCTTTTTTGACTTCGGCGGAGGCTGGGGCTTCGTCCAACTCCAGGGGTTCGGCGACCAAGCTGTCGGTGGAACGCAGTTCCAAAAATTGTTTACCAATTTCCGGGAACATAGCAAAACTCAACACATCTTCGTCATTCATCGCCAGGTGGGCGATTTCGTTGCGCAGATGCTCGAATTCCGGTTTGAGTAAATCTGCAGGACGGCACTCGATGACTTCTTCTTTGCCGACGGCCTTGGCTTGCAGTTGGGCGTTAACCGGCGCCGGGGCTTTGCCGTAGCCGCCGTGCAAATAGCGTTTTACCTCGTTGCTGATGGTGTCGTAACGTTTGCCGGTCAGCACGTTCAACACGGCTTGTGTGCCGACGATTTGTGAAGTGGGTGTCACCAATGGCGGGTAGCCCAAGTCTTTGCGGACTTCGGGAATTTCTTTGTATACCTCGGCCATGCGATCCAAAGCATTGCGTTCTTTTAACTGGTTGGCCAGATTCGAGATCATGCCGCCCGGCACTTGAAAGATGTGGACGCGGGTGTCGATGCCAGTAAATTCGCTTTCGAAGCGGCGATATTTTTTTCGGACTTCCAGAAAGTATTGATTCACCGCTTGCAGTTGGTCCAAATCCAGGCCGGTGTCGTAATCGGTGCCGCGCAGGGCGGTGACCAAGGATTCGGTAGGCGGGTGGCTGGTGCCGCCGGCCCAGGAAGACAGTGCGGTATCGACATGTTCGCAGCCGGCTTCAATAGCCTTGAGCTGGCACATTTCCGCCAAGCCGGCGGTGGCGTGGCAATGCAGATGCAGCGGCAAATCGACGGCGTCTTTCAGCGCTTTGACCAATTCGCCGGCGACGTAAGGGGTCAACAGACCGGCCATATCTTTGATGGCAATCGAATCGCAGCCTAAGTCGGCTAGGCCTCTTCCGAGTTTGATGAAACTGGCGATGTCATGCACCGGACTGGTGGTGTAACAAATCGTGCCTTGCGCATGTTTGCCGGCGGCTTTGGTGGCCTCGATGGCGGTTTCCAGGTTGCGGATGTCATTCAGTGCGTCAAAGATACGGAACACGTCCATGCCGTTGCGCGCGGCCGTTTCGACAAACTTGCGCACCACATCGTCGGAATAATGCCGGTAACCGAGCAGGTTTTGGCCGCGCAACAGCATTTGCAGGCGGGTATTGGGTAGAGCGGCTTTCAGCTTGCTCAGCCGTTCCCAGGGGTCTTCCTTTAAAAAGCGCAGACAGGCGTCGAAGGTGGCGCCGCCCCAGCATTCCAGCGACCAATAGCCGATATCGTCCAGCATGGCGCAAGCCGGCAGCATGTCTTCGGTGCGCATGCGGGTGGCGATGAGGGATTGGTGGGCGTCGCGGAGGATAACGTCGGTTACGTAAACTTTGCTCATGGGGTTTCCTTGGGTTTACAGGCCAGTATGAGAGGCGACCACGGCCGCCAGCACGCTGGCCAGAATTTCCGGTCGCGGCTTGTTGGAATAATTGATCAGGTCTGGATTGGCTTCGACAAAGCCGGTATTAAAGCGGCCGCGGCGAAAATCCGGATGACCGAGAATTTTTAAGTAATAGGGAATGGTGGTTTTGATACCGAACAAGCCCATGTCTTTCAGGGCGCGCTCGCCGCGATTGATCGCGTCTTCCCAGGTCATAGCACTGACGATGACTTTAGCCAGCATCGAGTCGTAAAACGGCGGGACTTCGTAGCCGGTATAAATGGCGGTGTCGGTACGTACGCCGGGTCCACCAGGGGCATAGTAACGGGAAATATGGCCGAAGCTGGGCAGGAAATTGTTTTTTGGGTCTTCGGCATTGACGCGGAATTGAATGGCGTAACCGCGACGAACAATCTCTTCTTGTTTGAAGCGCAACGGTAAACCGGCGGCAACCCGGATTTGTTCCTCAACAATATCGACGCCGGTGATGGTTTCGGTGATGGTGTGCTCGACTTGTACCCGGGTGTTCATTTCCATGAAATAGAAGCGGCCGTTGGCGTCCAGCAGAAACTCCACGGTGCCGGCGTTGGTATAGCCGACGGCTTTGGCCGCCATCACCGCCAAACCGCCCAGATACTGGCGTTGCGCTTCATCCAGTTGCGGTGAGGGCGCGATTTCGATCAATTTCTGGTTGCGGCGCTGTACCGAGCAATCGCGCTCGTAAAGATGGATGGTGTTGCCGAAGTGATCGGCCAGCACCTGCACCTCAATGTGGATGGGGTTAACGACGCATTTTTCCAAAAACACGTCGGCGCTACCGAAGGCCTTGGTGGCTTCCGAAATCACGCGCTGATAATTTTGCCGCAGTTCGTTGGGGGTGTCGCAACGCCGGATGCCGCGTCCGCCGCCGCCGGAGGTGGCTTTCAGCATGATCGGATAACCGATCTGTTCGGCTACCTGCAAGGCGTGTTCGACACTGTCCAGGTTGCCGTCCGAGCCGGGCGTCACCGGCAGACCGGCCGCTATCATCGCGCTGCGGGCTTCGGTTTTGTCGCCCATGCGCTGAATCACTTCGGCGGAGGGGCCGATAAACACCAAGCCGCGTTCCTGGCAGGCTTTGGCGAACTGGGCGTTTTCTGACAGGAAACCGTAGCCGGGATGAATGGCGTCGCAGCCGGTGCGCAAGGCTAAATCCACCAAGCCGTAGATATTTAAGTAGCCGGCCAGAGGCTCGCTGCCGATGTAATGCGATTCGTCAGCTTTTTTGACGTGCAAGGCAAAGCGGTCGGCTTCCGAATAAATAGCCGCTGAACGAATGCCCATTTCCGCGCAGGCCCGAATGATCCGGACAGCAATTTCGCCGCGATTGGCGATCAGTATTTTGCGTAACATGATGCTCCCGAGTCTTAGTGTTCAGTCACTTGCCTACTACTCTAACAATTTATGGCTATCTTTCAACAAGAAAACCGCCGTTTGCCGATGGGAGATTAGCCTTTAGCTTGGGTGGTGGCGGTGTTGCCGGCCACTGGATTCAGACAGAAAATACTGGTTATTTCCGCGATGTTGGCTACTACGACTTTGATGAAGTCGCTAGCCGCTAAGTTGTTGTGTTAGCAGCATTTAATTGGCTTTTTGTGGCTTCTATACCAACAAGTTTAAAGGGTGGATGGGAAATGTTGATATAAAACAGCCTCTTGCAATTGGCACGCATAGTGCTATCCTCCTGTGTATGGATGCCTATACCATAAGCCGTTGCCAGCCGTAATCGGTCCGGTTTGTGCGAATAGGGTTTCACCTCTTAACTAATTGATTAATTCTGGGGTTTTAATATGGACACAAACAAGCCGTTACTTTCCGCGTTATTTTTTATTGGTCTATCGTTTTGGGGGATACAGCTTGCGCAAGCAGCTACGACCGAAAATACGTTAAACCCGCTCGAATCCTTCCAAACGATTTTGCCGGATTTGCCAAGTGCTTACCAGGAGCAGCCATTGAATCCAGTAGCGGATAAGCCCTTGCAGGACTATGCGCTCACACTGTTTACACGGGTCAAGACCCGTGCGGTCGTAACATTTCAGCAGGCATTGTCGGACATAGCAGGGCTTGGCGACATGGTTTCGCAAATGGGTTTACTTGGCCTGCTTGGCACGGTTTTCCAGCCAGTGATAGACGAAAGCAAAACAGCTGAATTGAAAGCCGCCTTACCCACGGCGGCCTGGTTTTTTCTCAGCGGCATGCTGGGTGTTCTGGGCTTGAAAAAACGCAGCAGATTGCTGGAAGCCAAAGCGGTTTTGAATTTAGTCCGGTAAGCGCCGTTATAGATGTGCTGAGGGCTTGGGCAGTGCGCGCGTTGCCCAAGCCTCAACTTTTCCTGCTCCTTCAATCCTGTTAAAACGACGCTGTCGTTTGGTATTGCAGCAAGTTTGCACCGATAATAGTTTTCGATTGTCGCTGATGCCTTTGCTAACGATAGTTAGGCCTCGCTAATCATTTCCTGCACTTTTTCGAGAAAGCCTATGTCCGCTGTTGCAGACCATTTTGTCTATGGACCTATCCAACCGGCGGATATTCCGGATTGCATTCGGATTGCCGTTGCCAATTTCGAGGAGTTTCAGCAACACCCCGAATACATCCAGCAGTGGTTCGAGCGCCGTATCGCGCATAACCCCTGGCAGAACGCTTTGCCGTGTGTCGGCGTCGGGGTTTGGCACAATGGGAGTTTGGCCGGTTTCCGGGCCATGTTCGTACAACCCTGGTGGTTGAACGGCGAATCCGTAACGCTTGCCTTCGGTTCCAATACCTGCGTCGATGAACAGTTTCGCGGGCAGGGCTTAGCCACCAAGCTGATCGAACACAGCCTCGAATTTGCCCGGTTCAACGGCACGGTGACTGCCGGCGTGATTACCCAGAAAGCCTTCAAAAAATGCGGTTTTGTGCCGATTGGCGGCAGCGATAACGATTTTTATCGTTTGCGCGTCGGTTATCGCGGCTCCTGGGAGAAACGTGCCGGCAAATCATTGGGCCATTTGTTGGGCAGCCTATTTGACATCAACTTGCGTTTACGCAATGTCAAATTGCGTAGCGGCGGTTTTACCTTAGCGGAGGTTTGGCATTGCGACACCGAGTTTGATGCGTTGTGGGAGCGAGCCAAAGCGGGCTATATCTCTTGTCTGGAACGTAGCAGCCGCTACTTGAATTGGCGTTTATTCGATTTCCCTACCTGTCCGTTAAGACTTTTCGCGCTACGCGACGCTGCCGGCAAATTGCGCGCTTATGCCATTTGGCATCAGCAAGGTTTTGGGGACGCTATCAGCATGGCCGTATTGCGTGACGTGTTTTATCCCTTGGACGATGAGCCGGCTTTGCAGACCCTGTTGTATTACCTATTTGCTTATTGGCGGGAGAACGGGATTAGTTGGGGCAGCCTGGAAGTTGCTTCGCCGTCATTAACCAGTCTGTTCCGCAGTCTTGGTTATGAAGCAGTGCCGTCGCGCGGTAACCGCTATCTAATCTATCGCGAGCCGCCGCTGGCCGATAACATTTTGCAAAATTGGTACCGCAGCGGGATCGATGGCGATTATTTTGATCATCCACTGTAATATTGCCCAATCCAACATTCTAAACTCGGTCTGCCGCCTATGTTAAACGCCTCCGTGATTATCAGCACCCGCAACAGAGCGTCGATATTGCCGCGCTTGTTCGACGCATTGGCCGCCATGCAGCTGAATAGGGAGACCCGCTGGGAATTGCTGATGGTTGATAACGGCAGCAGCGACGACACCGTTGCGGTGATCTCTGCCGAAGCTGAGCGTGGTCGGTTGCCGGTGCATTGTGTCTCCGAGCCGATTCCCGGTAAGTCCCGCGCTTTGAATCGCGCCATCAAGCAAGCGCAAGCTGAGTTATTGGTGTTCACCGACGACGATGTCGAACCGCAGGCAACTTGGTTGCAGGCTTACATTGATGCCGCCGCGCTGCATCCGGAAATCGACGGTTTTGCCGGCAAAGTATTACCCAAATGGCTGGGCGACATCCCCGCCTGGCTGCATACCGAAGGTGAGTTTGCCTTGCCGCGCGGCATTACCAATACCCGCGATTTTGGTATGTCTCAGCAAATTTTGGATGAACAGGTGATTCCGGGTGGCGTCAACACCGCGTTAAGAGCCGAGGCCGTAGCCAAAAACGGCTGGTTTCGCGAAGAACTGGGGCCGGGTACCTCGGTACCTTTTACGGAAGACACCGAATACATGGGCCGTTTTCGGCGTGGTGGCGGCGAGTTTTGGTATGTGCCGGAAGCATTGCTCTATCACTGCAACATTCCGGAGCGGATGACTAAAGCCTATGTCTGCCGCTGGATGTTCGACGTGGCCCGCTGTCAGGTGCTGGCTTATGCCGATGTACCTGCCGGGAAGAACATAGCCGGTATCCCGCTATATTTGCTGCGGCATTACCTGAGCAGGATCGTGAGTTTTTGGTTGGAACCGCGCGAGCAGCAACGCTTACAAAAAAAAATGAAATGGATGTTTACGGCCGGCGAAATCGCCGGTTATCGGCAATTGCCGGCGTTTAAGCAAACGTTGGCGGCAGAGTAGCGACTCGCGCCTACAGCAAGGCTTGTAAATATCCCCAAATCTTTTCGGCAATCACCGGTTGTGCCAGCTCATTCGGGTGCAGGCTGTCGGCCTGCATCATCTCCGGGTTTAAAGCCACCTCCTCAAGGATAAACGGTACGTAAGGGATCTTCAATTCCGCGGAAAGCTGCGGAAAAACCTCGTAAAACATCTCGACATAACGCTTGCCGTAATTGGGGGGGATCTTCATCCCCAGCAGCATCACTTTGGCGCCGACGTTTTGCGAACGCCGGGTGATTTCGGTCAGATTATTTTTCATTTCCGCCGGCGATAAACCGCGCAAGCCATCGTTGGCGCCCAATTCCACCAACACAATATCCGGTTTATGCCGCGATAAAATTTGCTCCAGTCGCGCCAGGCCGCCAGCGGAAGTATCGCCGCTGATGCTTTCGTTACTGATAACATAGCCGCTATGCAGGTCGGTTAGCTTGTTTTGCAACAAAGCCACCCAGCCAAGCTGAACTTCGATGCCGTAACCGGCACTAATACTGTCACCCAATACCACTATCGATTTCGCCATGGCGCTGATTGGTAGTAAACCCAGAATTACGGCAAGGACCACGCTATACATGTTGAATACTCATATTGATAAGACCAGTTCCCCGATTATCGTTACCGAACAACTCGGTAAATCGGTGCCAACTTCCGAAGGCATTTTACACATCTTGTCCTCGGTGAATTTAATCATCAATCCGGGCGAGAGTTTGGCCATTGTCGGCGAGTCCGGTTCCGGTAAATCCACCCTGCTCAGTTTGCTGGCTGGATTGGATACACCCAGCACCGGTCGAGTGGTGGTCAACGGCCGCGATCTGACCAAGCTCGACGAAGACGGCCGCGCCTTGTTGCGCAATGAATTAGTCGGTTTCGTATTTCAATCCTTTCAACTGCTGCCGGGTTTGACGGCTCTGGAAAACGTCATGCTGCCGCTGGAACTCAGCGGGCATGCTCAAGCGGCGACCGCTGCCCGAGCTTTGCTGGACAGAGTGGGCTTGTCGCAGCGCTTGACGCATACACCCAAGCAATTGTCGGGCGGCGAACAGCAACGGGTGGCTTTAGCGCGGGCTTTTGTCGCCCAGCCGGCTATCCTGTTTGCCGACGAACCGACCGGTAATCTGGACAGCAAAACCGGTGCGCACATCATCGATCTGCTGTTCGAGCTCAATCAAGAACAACATACCACTTTGATTTTGGTGACTCACGACATGACTTTGGCCGGGCGTTGTCAACGCACTATTCGCCTGGATGCCGGGAGCGTGGTATGAAACGTGTCAATCTGGCCATGAAACTGTTGTGGCGCGATAGTCGTTCCGGAGAGCTGACCTTATTGCTGCTGGCTTTGCTGATTGCGGTTAGCAGTTCCACCGCCATATCGCTATTTGCCGACCGTTTGCATCGGACCATGACGGTGCAAGCCGCCGAGTTTTTAGCCGGCGATCTGGTGGTGGCTGCGCCGGCGCTCATAGCCGAAACTTGGTTGGCCAAGGCCGGCGAATTGGGCTTATCCCACTCGCAAACCAGCGAGTTTGCCAGCGTTTTGTTGGAAAACCAGGAAATGCTGTTGGCTTCGGTAAAATCCGTCAGCAGCGGCTACCCGCTACGCGGGAAATTGAAAACCAGCGATGCCGAGTCGCAGGATGAAATCGTCGCCAGCCAGGGTCCGGAACCCGGCTCGGCTTGGGTAGACAAGCGCATACTACCGGCTCTACATCTAAAAATCGGCGATACGCTAACCGTAGGCGAAAAACCTCTGACCATCGGTCGGGTGTTGAGCTACGAGCCTGATAAACGCGGTGACTTTTACAGCTTTTCGCCGCGGGTGATGATTAATCAAAGCGATTTGGCCGCCACCGGCGTCATTCAACCTGGCAGTCATGTGCGTTACGCCTTCCAATTCAGCGGCGACGAACAGGCTTTGCTTGCCTTTAAAACCTGGTTGAAACCGCAACTGAACAGTTCGCAAAAAATCCTGGATATACACGAGGACCGCCCGGAACTGGGATCGGCATTGCAGCGCGCCGAGCGTTACCTGGGCTTGTCCAGTATCGTGGTGATCTTGATTGCCGGCGTGGCGATTGCGATGGCTACCCGCCGTTACACCGAGCGGCATTTCAACGCCACTGCCTTGTTGCGTTGCCTGGGGTGTAAACAAGCGGAAATTGTCTGGCTGTACGGTTTGCAGTTCTTGGTGCTGGGCCTATTAGCCAGCAGCCTTGGCTGCGGCCTGGGTTGGTTGGCGCAGTTTGGTTTATTCGAGCTGTTAAAATCCTTGTTACCGGAAGAATTGGCCAGTCCCAGCTGGTTGGCGGTGTTTTTTGGATTGACTTCGGGCTTGGCAATCTTGCTGGGTTTTGCTTTACCGCCGTTGCTGCGCTTGCAAAAAGTCTCGCCGTTGCGGGTGTTGCGCCGTGAGTTGGAGCCATTACCCACCAGCGGTTGGTTGATTTACGGTTTGGCGCTGGCGATTATTGGCAGTTTGATTTGGCGCTATACCCAAGACCCGAAAATGACCTCCATCATATTGGGTTTGGGTACATTGACATTAGTCGGCTTAGGTGGGGCGATATACGGTTTGTTATTGCTGGCGCGCAAGCTGTTGCCGAAGATGGGCTTGAGTTGGCGTTTTGGCTTGCAGGGATTGCTGAGGAACAGCCAGGCCAGCGTCAGCCAGATATTGGCTTTCAGCATCACGCTCACCGCCATGGCCCTGAGTTTTACGGTGCGCAGCGATTTGATCGACAACTGGCAACAGCAATTGCCGGAACAGGCGCCGAATCATTTTGCCTTGAATATTCTGCCGGAACGGCAGCAGGCATTTCAAAGCGAATTGCAGCAGGCGCAAATCCCCAGCAGCCGGTTTTATCCGGTGGTACGCGGACGCCTGGTGACGATAAATAACGAAGCGGTGCAAGGCCGGGTCAGCAAAGACACCCAGGGCGAAGGTGCCACTCAACGCGAATTGAGCCTGACCTGGGCGGTGCAATTGCCCGACGATAACAAAGCCACCGATGGCGGTGCTTGGCAAGCCGATCGGCCGGGTCTGGTATCGGTGGAGCAAAAACTGGCGGAAAGCTTGAAAATCAAGGTGGGCGATGAATTGACCTTTACGGTGGGGAGCGCGCAATTCAGCGCCAAGGTAGCTCAACTCCGCAGCGTGCAGTGGGATACGATGCGGCCCAATTTTTACATGATCTTCTCGCCCGGCACGCTGGATAACTTTCCGACCATGTACATGACCAGCTTTTATCTGGCCGATACGCAAAAAATTCTTTTGAATACGTTGCTGAAAAAATATCCGGCGATCACGATATTGGAAGTTGATCAGATCTTGAAACAATTCAAGATGATCCTGACGCAGTTGACCAAGGCTATCAATCTACTACTGTATTTTGCCTTGGCGGCCGGTTTTACCGTGTTGTTTGCCGCCGTCTACGCCACGTTGGATCAACGAATCTACGAAGGTGGGCTGATGCGGACTTTGGGTGCCCGGCGCGGCTTTTTACGTACCACGCACGTGATTGAGTTTGGTTTGCTCGGCATTTTAGCTGGTGCTATGGCGGCACTGGCTAGCGAAGCGATTCTGTATGCGCTGTATACCCGTGTGATGCATATAGATTATCGTCCGGGCTACCATTTGTGGGGCGCATTGCCGGCGATAGGTGCGATAACGGTGGGGCTGGCAGGGTACTGGGGGGTTAGGCAGGTGGTTAATCAGCCACCGCTACAAGTGTTGAGGCGTTGATGGTTGATCAGTAAATTTTTCGCGATGGTTGCGATAAGGCAATTCACTGATTTTTTTCATATTCAACAGGTCACTTAACATAGTTAAATTTGGAGGCGACTTTTCGCCGGTAAGTTTAGTGTGCAACCCTAGGTGGCGTTAAGAGTGATGTATTTGCTTGAGTAGTTGTTTTTACTGGAATTTATTTCACATAGGCATTTTGGAAGATGTCTATAGCCTAGAAAATGGTATATTTTTTGCTGAATTCTTTGGTTATTTGGTAAAAGTTTGACTGATTTGTAAGCATACAATCAGCAATCGTGAGGATTTAGCAAGGCAACCAAAGCTATGATCAAAAGTCTGTATGTCGTCTTGAAAGCACATCTTTCAATCATCAATAGGAGTGTTTAGTGGCGACGGAATTGCTGACAAGTGAAACGTTGTCCCAGCTTTATCAAGAACATCACTCCTGGCTGCTAGGGTGGCTGGACAAGCGTGTGCAATGTCGCTTGCAAGCCGAAGATCACGCGCACGATACTTTTGTACGGGTGATGGCATCGGGTCGCACACCGGATTTGAATGAACCCAGGCCTTACCTCGCCACCATCGCCAAAAATTTACTGATCAACCATTGGCGCCGCGCCACCATTGAACAAGTGTATCTGGAACGTCTTTCGGCAATTCCTGAAGCCACATCGTTGTCTATGGAAGAAAGCGCCATTATTCTGGAAACCATACAAGAAATTGATGAATTGCTTAGTCGCTTACCGGAAAAGGCGCGCAAGGCATTTTTTATGTCCCAGATTGATGGACTTACCTACGTCGAAATCGCCGAAAAACTCGGGGTCAGTGATCGCATGGTTAGAAAGTACATGGTGCAAGCCATGGTGCTATGCCTGAGCGTGGAGTTCTAACAGTAAATGTCTTCCGGAGATCGACAAAAGATCCATCCCCGCATCGTGGCGGAGGCCGCTGAATGGTTTATGGTTCTTAGCTCCGGTAACGTTCGCCCTGACGAAACCGCACAGTGGCAAGCCTGGCTGACTTCGCACCCGGATCACCAAATGGCTTGGGCCAGAGTTGAGTTTTATACCGACAAATTTAAATCACTGCCACCACAAGCCGCCTTCGCCGCCACCGCAGCGTTAAATGCCCCCAATCTCAATCGAAGACGCATGCTGTTGAGCATGGCCCTATTGGGTGTTGCAGGATGGTCCGGCTGGCAGATTTCTCGAGGTCGTTATTGGCAGGAATGGTCGGCCGATCAACATACAGCACTCGGCGAAACTAAAACCATCACCCTAGCCGACGGTTCCAGCGTGGTTATGGATAGCGGCAGCGCGGTTAACGTCGATTTCTCGGTTAATTTACGCAGGCTGCAGTTGGTTAAGGGGGAGGTTTACATCGAAACAGCACCCGATACCGTTGGCTGGAAACGGCCGTTTGTCGTCGATACCTTGGAAGGCAGAGTTCAAGCACTCGGCACGCGCTTCAGCGTCAGCCAACGCCAAAATCTATCGCAGGTTGCCGTATTTCAAGATGCCGTAGAAATCCAACCAGCCGATGCAACTTCCGCCAAACAAACACTACGTGCCGGACAACAAGTTCAATTTTCCTCAAACCACTTTGAGCCTATCCAAGGACACAGCCAGAATAAACCCGCTTGGACCCAAGGCTTTATCGTTGCCGACGATTTGCCGCTCAGCGAGTTTTTGCTGCAACTAAGCCGTTACCGATCAGGCTACATTACTTGTGCTCCCGAGATTGCCGATTTACGGATTATCGGTTCCTACCCGCTGAAAGATACCGACAAAATTCTCGCCTTTCTCGAGGCTAACCTGCCGGTCAAGCTCTCACACCCGCTACCTTTCTGGGTTAAAGTCCTGCCGCGCTGATTGCTTCTGCACTCGCAGAGACGGTCATGCTCGGTCCGCTAGGTCCGTTTACGATAAAGCTCGAAGCACTGCTTGAAGCTCTTTCTCTACGGCCTGCAACAAAGCCAATGCAGGTCCATGCGGTTTACGATAGCACCATCAGCAGCTTGTTTTTTATTGCCATCGTTTATTACTTACTTAAACCCCATTCACCCAATCTTCGATAGTCAAAACCCCATCGGGAAACAGGCTGAAGGCTTTGTCATGGGTGACAAGTATGGTTTTGGCGGCTATTGCATGCGCGGCGATCATCATATCTAGCGCCCCAAGCGTAATGCCAACCGACATGCAAGATGCACGCAAATCGCCATAAACGCTGGCGGCTTGCTCGTCCCAGGGCAATGTCTCAACACGAAATAGAAACTCTCGGATCAGCTTTGCCAGGCTGGCAGGGTGGCCCTTGCGGGCTAAACCATATAAAAGCTCGCCTTGTGTGACTGTGGATATGAAAATACTGTCCATCGGTAGTGATGCCAACCTGTGTCGAATCTCCGGGGGATGGCTTTTGATAATATAACTGGCCATATTGGTATCCAGCATATAACGCATCAAAACAAATCCCGCTCTTGGTTCGGCAAGTCTTCGCGATCAGCCATGAAATCGCCAGGAATCTTTGTGTGGTCGGCAAGCTCGAAAAACTCCGCCCAGGATGCCGGTTTAGGCGACAGAATGACTTCGCCTGTCACGGGATCACGACGAATAAATACTTCCGCGCCCGGAAAACGGAATTCTTTCGGAAGCCGTATGGCTTGGCTCCGGCCAGTGGTAAATAACTTGGCAGTGGTATGCATCTTAATTCCCCTTATCAAATAGGTATCTGAAGTATATATCACAGCTTGATACGTACCAATGATATTCATCAAGTCGGTTCGATAAGACACGCCTAACCGGATATTTTTCGCTGAAATTTTTTTTAAAAAAACAATAGCTTAAAAGTTTTTCTAATTTTTCTTCAATGTGCAGTTCCGGTTTTTTCCTCCTCGTTTGTATTAGCTAATGAAAACACCACAAATGGAGAAAAAACCGATGTCAATCACACACCGCCGCAGCAATCCGGGCTTTCGTTCACCCCGATTGAGCCAAGCCATACAGGGAATTTTATTGGCTTCAGCGCTGACCGCTTCAGTCGCAGCCCATGGAGAAGAAACTACCAACAGGAAAAGCTACCACATCAGCGGCGGTTCCTTGGGGCAGGCGCTTAGCCAGTTTGCGCGTGATGCCGGCATCCTGTTTACCGGGGAATCCACATTGACCGACGGCAAAACCAGTAAGGGCTTGGATGGCGAGTACACCGTCGAAGAAGGTTTCAGAAAACTCCTGGCGGGAAGCGGTTTGACGTATACCATCACGGCTGACAACGCGGTGGCGATCAAGGTGGCGGAATCTGGAAGCGATGCGGCAACGACTTTGCCGGTGGTGAGGGTGGTTGGTCAGGCGGTTTATGATTCGACAGATCCATACAACCAAAGTTACAACCGCACATCAGCCAGCGCTGCAACCAAAACCGACACACCACTCATGCAGACGCCGATGTCGGTACAAGTTGTACCTAAGGCATTAATGAACGATCAACAAGACATTCGTATCGAGGATGCTTTAACTAAAAACGTCAGCGGCGTACAGCGAGCTATTAATGATTCTGATCTCTACGAAAACTTCACCATTCGAAGATTTTCTACACAATCCAATATTTATCGAAATGGGTTGAGACGGGCGCTGAGCTTTACCGATCCAGCGAATATTGAACAACTTGAGGTGTTAAAAAGGCCCGGCTGCTGTTCTATATGGCCGTATAGAGCCTGGCGGGATGGTTAACTATGTAACAAAAAAACCATTAGCAGGCTGGTGAAAAACCCGCCGATATTTCCCCTTACCCACGATGTTCGTGATTTTTTCGAGTTGAAATCGGTCATGACATCGAGTTTCAAGCGTTTTGCCCCGGTTTCAAGGGCTTTTTATTCGCCTGAAGCCGTCTGTGGACGGTTTTCAGGCGAACTTCACCCTAGGCGGGTGCACTCCACGCCGGTTTCGGCGTGAACACCAATAGGTTGAGCATGCGCGTCAGGTTGTAGGCGGCAAAGCAAAACAAGGCCTGACCCGCGACTTTGGCTAAGCCGATGTGACGGGTTTTGCGCAGGCCGCCGACCGTTTTGACCCAGCCAAAGGCTTCTTCGACGATTTTGCGGCGCTTGAGACTTTGGGCGTAACCTTTGCCGCGCGCGGTGCGGCCGTCGACGGCACTGCCAATCTTTTTGCGGGCCACATGGGCTTTGATATCACGGGACTCGAGTCCGTTGACGAACGCCGGTTGGTCATAGCCTTTGTCGGCACCGACGCTGCCACCTTGGGGCACGCGGCGTTTGATCATTTTTTGCGCGGCTTCGATTTCGGCGGTGCCGGTGGCTTGAGTGGTTTCGACATCGACAATCAGGCCGTTGCGATTCTCGGACAAGGCATGGGTGATGTAACGCAGTTTGGCCTCGGTGTATTCGCCTTTCTTGTAAAGCCGGGCTTCGGGATCGGTTGTACTTTGATGGGTGGCGTTGCTGCGCTTTTCGCCACTGAAGTCGATCTCGGGATTGCGGCCGGCGGGTTTATCGGGACCACTACCATCTTTTTTGACGAAGCTTTTGTGCGAGGCCCAGGCTTCAATGAGGCTACCGTCGACGCTGAAGTGTTCGTCGGACACCAGATTTTGCCATTCGGCTATGGCCAGTACCCGCTCAAAAAATTCGCGACTCAGGGCTTCGGACAGCAGGCGTTCGCGGTTGGCACTGAACACTGTGCGTTCCCACACGGCGTCGTCGATGCCCAGACCGACAAACCAGCGAAACAACAGGTTGTAGTCCAGTTGTTCCATCAACTGACGCTCGCTACGGACCGTATACAGGACTTGTAACAGCAAGGCGCGCAGCAGTTTTTCAGGGGCCATCGAGGGACGGCCTGTGTGCGAGTAACGCTCGGCAAAGACGGCATCCATAGAGGCCAATACGCCATCAACCAGTAGCCGTAAACGACGCAACGGATGCTGTTTGGGAATACGGTCTTCCAGGCTAACATAGCTGAACCAGCTGTTTTGAATGGCATCGTGTCCGCGCATTGAAAGGCTCCAAATTTAGGTAGCCTATTTTAACAGTTGGCCGCTCATCTATGCCTTAGCTTACTTGGCTTTTCGAGTTTTTCACCAGCCTGTTAGCTACTCCCTATTACTCATTATCTCAACAATTCGGCTCTTATGATCAATATCGGACAGCGGTCGATGCTACCGGGCCTATCGACCAAAAAGGCACATTGGGATACCGTTTTAATGCAGCCTATCAAGAGATGGGGTCATTTAGAGATTTTATCCAAAATGACCGTGTTTTCATTGCCCCGACATTAAGCTGGAAACCTAATGATCGATTTGAGGCTAATCTTGATTTGGAGTACAGGCATGAAAACCGTGTCAATAATTATGGAATACCAATAGTTGGTGGTAAACCTGCCGATATACCGCTGTCTAGGTATCTGGGCGACGCGTCAAAAGGCCCTGTAATGGATTCAACACTTGTCGCTTACGATTGGACATTCAGTTTTAATGACGACTGGAAAATAAAAAATCGATTTTTGTGGGAAAACTTTGATAATAAGAAATACGTACTGGCCCTCTGAGTTTAGATAGCAATGGTAATTTAAGCAGATATTTGCTTGCATTCAATCAGCCTTCAAACCAAGAAACTTATGGAACCAATCTGGACTTACTGGGCAAATTTCATTTATTTGGCACTGAACATGAAATTCTTATTGGCGGCGATTTTAACCATACTTCTCTTAAAGAATGGAACTATAAACCTGATTTCTCTGGTGTATTATTACCAAGCATAAATATTTATAACCCACAATACGGACAGATTGATCAGTCTTTGATCGATAATTTGTCTCGCAAAGCGAGCTTTCTGAGAAATGAAGACTGGTTTGGAGTTTACTTCCAAGATCAAATAACGCTATGGAATAAATTACATATAATGGGAGGTGGTCGCTATGACTGGGCTCAACGAGGCACTGGTTTTGGGGTAACGACAACATTACCTAGTTCCATCGATTTAGCTAAATCTGATTATTCCAATTTGGAAAATCAGAAGTTTAGCCCACGAGTCGGCATTCTGTATCAAGCTTTCGACTGGCTTTCTATCTATGGCAATTACACCGAATCATTAGGAGGGCAAAATGGTGGCCGCTCACGTTCAGGCCAACAGTTTGACGCAGAAACTGGTGAACAATTTGAAGCAGGATTCAAAGCTGAGTTATTTGACAAACGATTATCCAGTACCATTGCTTACTATCACTTAGTAAAAGGTAATTTATTAACTAGCGATCCTACTGATACGTCTAATACTTATCAAATCGCCGTTGGTGAAGCGCGCAGCCAAGGCATTGAGGTCGATATAAAAGGGCAGATTACTGAGCAATTAAATATGGTGGCTACTTATGCTTATACTGATAATAGAATCACCAAAGATAATAGTGGTTTTGTAAATAATCGCCTGGTAAATATTCCTGAACATCAAGCCAGCCTTTGGGGAACCTATCAGTTAACGCCGCATTTTAAATTTGGCATGGGTGGCATTGCCGTTGGTAGCCGCGAAGGTGATTTTGCCAACACTTTCCAATTACCAGGATACGTCAGAATGGATGCGATGGCAGCTTATTCCATGCCTGTCGGCAAAACTCGCTTAACCGCACAGATCAACATTCATAATTTATTGGATAAAGAATATTTTGCTGGAAGCAGTAACTCTTTAAGTGTTATTCCGGGAGAACCTTTATCAGCAATGGGCTTATTAAAGCTTGAATATTAGTGTTGTAAGTTGGATTTTGCGTAAGCCGTAAATCTAAAGCTAAGCTTTATTTGATCGGGTTACGCGCTATCGAGCTAACCCGACCTACGCTTGATTGAATATTTACCCCCCCCAAACCCACTAACACCGCATTTAATTTAACGAAATTCATTTGCAAACCATGAATAAATCGGACGCCAATTTTTTGGACATCTATACAGATAACGCCAGCGCTGCGCGTTTATCTCGGCTTAAGGCACATCGTAAACTATGGCTGGCTGCACATCTTTACCTTGGTTTGTTTGCAGGTGCATTATTGGCAGTCGTCGGCTTTACCGGCAGTATCGCGGTTTTCTATGTGGAGCTACAAGAGGTCTTGAATGCCGAATTGAATGTAATTTCTGAGCCCTTACAACCCCGGCAGAATGCCCATTCATTGGATGAAATTATCATCGCGGCAGAATCTGCTAAACCGCCTGGCAGCAAACTCCTTAAAGTGTATTACCCCCGCAAGGCCGATGTCGCTTATAAGCTGCTTTACTTTGTCCAAGACGCCCGCCAAGCGAATAACGGCGATGGCTATTACATTTATATCGATCCTTACATCAATCAGGTCAAGGGCATACAGCTTTGGCATCCCAAGGGCAAATATTGGGGGCGACCTTTTATGAGTTTCATCATGCAGTTGCATTGGAGTTTGCTGTTAGGTGAAACCGGCGGCACGATTGTGGGTATTTTGGCAGCGTTAGCAATTATCTCGGTGTTGACCGGCCTGATAGTCTGGTGGCCTTTAACCGGCAAATATAAACAGGCGTTGAGCTTTAAATTTCATGCCGGTGCGACGCGCTTTAACTTTGATTTACATAAAACCGTCGGCTTTTATTGCAGCATAGTATTGTTGCCTGTGTTGTTTTCCGGGATTTATATGAACTTGCCCGAACAGGTTAATACGCTGGCTAAGCTATTTTCGCCAATTACCAGAACGAATGCCTATGACGGTATAGACGACGAAAGCTATCACTCTAGCCGCCATGCCGGTGAAAAAGCCATCGGGTTTTCGGCAGCGGTTGCGGCACTTGAAAATCACTCCTCTGTCGGTAAGGTAGTGATGGTCAATGCACCGATTGATCCGAACGGCGTTTATATCATTCAAAAAAGGGATGTTCTAGAAAACAGCCGCTTCGTTGGTCATCAAACGCTGGTTGTTGATCAATACAGTGGCGAGATTATTCACAGCTACAACGCGGGCATCGGCAATGCGGGCGATGTATTTCTGGACTGGCAATGGCCCTTACACAGCGGCCAAGCGTTTGCTTGGCCGGGGCGGATTTTGGTGTTTCTGGCGGGTTTGGCTTGTCCGGTTTTGTATGTAACGGGGGTGATTCGTTGGCTGCAAAAACGCCGCGCGGCAAAGTTGCATCAAGCCAAACAATCGCCAGCTTATGAATCGCGTTAGGAGCAATCTGGGGTCAGGTCTTGTTATCAAGGGCCGTAGGTTGGGGTGAGGCACGAACCCCAACATTGATGGCCTTTAAATTATCGATGACTTCATTGTTGCGTTGCCAACGGTTTGCGGGTTGTTTTGCTACTGTCGTGTTGGGGTTCCTGTCGTCACCCCAACCTACGCTCTGACTACCCGTAGGAATTTCTTGGCCGGAGCCAATTATCTCCCCGCCTCATAATGATTATTAAGAACATGGAAGGAGGCGCTGGTATGCGCAAAACCACTAAAAAGGCACCCTGCGTGGTGCCGGCGGAAAAAGCCGCCGAAATATTCCCGTCCGTGCGTTATTTCCAGATTCATTTTGAGTTTCTGCAAGAGCAGATTCAGTTGATCTTGCGTAATCAAGAAACCTTGCAACAGCAAATGCGACAACTGGAAAGTCAGCTGTCGCGAACGGGGCGTGGCATGCGCCTTGATGGCAACACGTTGAGTCCTATTGAGCGCCTAACAGTGAATCGTAACGCTACTTCGGATAGTGAAACCCCCAATTTTAATCTGACGGGGGGGAGGTGAAGCTGGCGCTGTGGCATTCGATTACGCATACGGCGGACCTACCGGTCTGCTTTTGGGGGTAGTTATTTGTTGCGTCAAATTTAAAGGATTCTAAAAACTTGAGGCGACAACTAGCTTGAAATTTTCCGTGCAATTTCCCAGTGAAGACGACGGCAGCGAAATGAGCGAGATCATAGTCTGATTACTTGTCTCTTTGGTTTTCTCGTCTAGCTTAACTCAGCGTATGATTGACGCTTTAATTTTGCACCCCATGACACGAAGTTCTGCCTCCCCTTTTAAGGACCATGCATGAAATATAGAGATTTACGAGACTTTATCGCCCAACTGGAAAAGCAGGGCGAGCTGAAGCGCATCATACAGGCAGTCGATCCGGTGTTGGAAATGACGGTGATCTGCGACCGGGTGTTAAAGCAGGGCGGTCCGGCTTTGTTGTTTGAAAATCCGAAAGGTTCCAACATTGCCGTGCTGGGCAACCTGTTCGGCACGCCGAAGCGGGTAGCGATGGGCATGGGAGCCAAAGATGTGTCCGAATTGCGCGGTATCGGCGAGTTACTGGCCTATCTGAAAGAGCCGGAGCCGCCGAAGGGCATGAAAGACGCGCTGGAAAAATTCCCGGTATTCAAGCAGGTGTTGAATATGGCGCCGAAAATAGTCAGCTCCGCACCCTGTCAGGAAGTGATTCGGGTCGGTGACGAAGTCGATTTAAGCGTCTATCCGATTCAAACCTGTTGGCCGGAAGACGCCGCGCCTTTGATCACCTGGCCGCTGGTGATTACCAAAGGGCCGAACAAAGACCGGCAAAACCTGGGGATTTACCGCCAGCAAGTCATCGGCAAAAACAAAGTCATCATGCGCTGGCTGGCGCATCGCGGCGGCGCATTGGATTTCAAGGAATGGCAGCAAGCGCATCCTGGCAAGCCGTTTCCGGTTGCAGTGGCTCTAGGAGCGGACCCGGCGACGATATTGGCATCGGTTACACCGGTGCCGGATTCTTTGTCCGAGTATGCCTTCGCGGGTTTGCTGCGTGGCAGCAAGACCGAAGTGGTCAAATGTTTGTCCAACGACTTGCAAGTGCCGGCCAGCGCCGAAATTGTCTTGGAGGGCTTTATCTATCCGGGAGAAACCGCGCCGGAAGGGCCGTACGGCGATCACACCGGTTATTACAACGAAGTCGATGAATTTCCGGTGTTTACGATTGAACGCATCACTCAGCGGCAGGTGCCGATTTATCACAGCACCTACACCGGCCGTCCGCCCGATGAACCGGCTATTTTGGGTGTGGCCTTAAATGAAGTCTTCGTGCCCATCCTGCAAAAGCAGTTTCCGGAAATCGTTGATTTCTATCTGCCGCCGGAGGGCTGTTCGTATCGGATGGCGGTGATCAGCATGAAGAAGCAATACGCCGGCCACGCCAAGCGGGTGATGCTGGGCACCTGGTCGTATTTGCGCCAATTTATGTACACCAAATTTGTGATCGTGGTGGATGACGATGTCGATGTACGCAATTGGCAAGACGTGATTTGGGCGATTACTACCCGGATGGACCCGGCTCGGGATTTGACGATTTTGGAAAACACGCCTATAGATTATCTGGACTTTGCTTCGCCGGTGTCGGGCTTGGGGTCCAAGGTCGGTTTCGATGCGACCAACAAATGGCCGGGCGAAACCAGCCGGGAGTGGGGACGTCCGATTGTAATGAGTGAGGATGTCATCAAAAAAGTCGATTCTATGTGGGATACCCTATTTAACTAGGGTAGACTGCCGGTTCGCTTGAATAACGGTACAGTTCCTAATGAAAATATTGGTTGTCGACGATATCTACGAAAACAGGCTATTGCTCGACAAATTACTGAGCAGGATGCAGCATGAAGTCATTTTGGTCGAAAATGGGGAGCAGGCGGTTCAAGCTCTGGCCAGCGTAAATCCCGATCTGATTCTGATGGATATTATGATGCCGGTCATGGATGGCCTGGAGGCTATCAAAGCGATTAGGGAGCGAACCCTGGACAAGTGGGTGCCCATTTTTGTGCTCAGCGCGCTAGCCGATGACCAAAATGTCCTGGATGGGCTGCAAGCCGGTGCTGACGACTATCTGCAAAAACCGTTCAGTCGTGCTGTTCTTGCCGCTAAATTGGGTTCGGTGCAGCGTGTGATCGATATGCAAAATCTGATTATTGCCGATACTCAGCTACTTAAAGCCTATCGCGACGAAAACGAAGCGGAGCAGCAGTTTTTACAGAGTATTTTTGAAAGGTTAATTAAACAGAGCGATCTGAAAGACGATCATTTGCAGTTTTGGTTATTGCCGGCCAAACGCTTTAGCGGCGATTTGATTTGCGCCAGGCGCGTCAGTAAGCAACAAATTTACTTTATGCTCGCCGATTCGACCGGCCACGGCTTGGCGGCAGCGTTACCGACGGTGATTGTCAATCAGGCATTCCAGGCGATGACGAAAAAGGGCTTGGCCGTACCCATCATCGTCCGCGAGATCAATCGCCTGGTGCACAGCCAGATGCCGACGGGCCGTTTCGTGGCTTTGGTATTGGGCATGATAGATGCTGAAAAAAAGTCGGTTGAGTTGTGGAATGGCGGCTTACCCGATGTTTATGCGCTGGATGGCGATGGCAAGCCGGTTCACACCTTTCGTTCCTCACACCCCTCTGCCGGCATTCTCGATAACCGGCAATTCGACGATACTTGCGAAATCTGGCATTGGCGCGAGGCTTGCGAGTTATTTATGTACTCTGATGGCTTGACCGATACCCTGGGTCCTGACGGCGGTTTATTCGGCCAAGAGCGCGTCCTGCAGATTCTCAGAACGGCACCGCCTGGCGCTGAAGTGGCGGCGATACAACAGGCCCTGGAAGCACATATGCTGAACCGGGAAGCGCAAGACGATATTTCCTGTATGGCCATTCGCTGCCGCTGAAGTTTTCGACTTTGGGCCGGCTGGTTTTTATTTCTGGAATCTTTTCGGCTGTTAGATTGAATGCTGGCGTCAGGCGGTAAAAAGCAGACTCAACTAATTTGTCTATACTGAGAATCTCGCGGATAACCCATTCAGCAGGCATGGCTCGGTACGAGTCGGACTGCTAGGTTTTCGCTCCCAACTTCATGATTCTTTGAAAACAGCAACGTGGACTTAAAACAGCATATTCTGCAAGCCGCCATTCTCATCGTCGACGACGAACCCGCTAACGTCAAATTGTTGGAAAAAATTTTGCAGCGCCAGGGTTATCGGAATATTCAATCGACCTGCGATTCTCGCGAAGTGACTTCTCTGTGTGATACCACGCGATTCGACGCCTTTTTGTTAGACATCCGCATGCCGCATTTAAGCGGCTTTGATGTCATGGAACAATTGCAACAGCGTTTCAGAGACGACTATTTACCCGTGTTGGTGCTCAGTGCGCAGCCGGACATGGAGACCCGCTTGAAAGCGTTGAGTTTGGGCGCTAAGGACTTTTTGACCAAGCCCTTCGATCAACTGGAAGCCGTTACCCGCATCCACAATCTGCTGGAAGTGCGCTTGATGCATAATCAGATACGCGATCAAAACCGTCTTCTTGAACAACAGGTAAAAACCAGAACCGACGAATTGTATCGTACTCGTCAGGAAGTCATACGCAGACTGGGGCTGGCCGCCGAGTATCGGGATAACGAAACCGGCAACCATATCATTCGCATGAGTAAATATGCGCAGCTGTTGGCTTTGGCGTATGGCTTAACTGAGCAGGAGGCGGAAATTATTCTAAATGCGGCGCCGATGCACGATATTGGTAAGATAGGTATTCCGGACCGGATTCTGTTAAAAACCGGCAAGCTCGACCCCGAAGAATGGCGGATCATGCAGACCCATGTGCAAATAGGCGCCAATATTTTATCCGGCTCGCCGACCGAGCTGATGCGGGCCGCGCGCACCATTGCCCAACATCACCATGAAAAGTGGGATGGCACCGGCTATCCGAATGGCTTGCGGGAAGAAGATATATCGATTGCCGGCAGAATTTGCGCGCTAGCCGACGTATTTGACGCGCTGACGTCGCAACGACCGTATAAGCCGGCGTGGGCGGTAGAAGAAACGTTGGCTTATATCGCCTCGGAATCCGGCAAACACTTCGATCCTAAATTAGCGCCGCTGTTAAAAAAGAATTTACCGGAAATTTTGATTATCAAAAGCGAATATGCAGACGCCGAGGTTATTCGGGATTTGAACTGATCGCGGGTTGTTTTAAGTATTTAAGCTGTGCGAATCGATTCCACACCGCTAATCAGCTCGGCTGACGCCAACTCCATGCCACGTTTGAAATAATCGCAGGCTTGATCCTTGTCGCCTTTGCTAAACAATAATTCGCCCAATAATTGATAGGTCGCCACCGACGCTTCGGTATTCAGGCTTTTCAACAAATATTGTTCGGCTTTCTCCATTTGCTCGGCTTTCAAAGCCAACTTGCCCAGTACTCTTAACAATACAGCGTTGCTGGGGTAAACCGCCAGCCATTGTTCGACCGACTGCAATTGCTTGGCTTTATCTTCGGCTTCAATATTGGAAACCAACACCAGCAAGGTGTCGTCCCAGTGCCGGCCCAATTGCTTGAGCATCGCCGATTCGACGCTACTGCCGGCGCCGGCGGCAATCATTGCCGCAAAATAGATGTTGGCGATACCCGGCAGAGTCTTAATGTGATCGGGGATGCCTTCCCAGCAGGTTTGGATCGCCTGGCGGTCACCCTGGGCGATGGTTTGTTTCAGCAGGCGGCTGAAGGTTTCCGTTTCCAGCAATTTAACCTCGGTTTCCATCAACACTTTATGCTGTTGCAGCGAAGGCAGTATCTTGCTCAAGCCTTCCCAGTCGCCCAGATGTTGATACGCTTGGTGCATCATTTTCAGCACCCGCGCATGGCCCGGATTGATTGAGTGCAACTTGCCCAGGGTTTCCAAGGCTTGCTCGAATTGTTTTTCAGACAGATGCAATTCGGCTTGGGTCAAGCCGACGGTCATATTGGTGTCCGAGGATTGTTCGCTGGCTTTTTGCAGATACTCGTCGCGCTTGTCCAGGGCGCCGCGCGATTGCGCTGCTCTGGCGGCCGTCAAATAATGCAGTAATGGTGCACCGCTGTGCGCGGCATGCTTGATCAGCACTTTCTCCGCGCGCTCCCAATTGCCGTCTGCCGCATCGAATAAGCCGGCCACCAGGGCTTCCTGCGAACGGTTGAAACGGATATTGCGGCGGCGCTTGGCAAATTGGTTGGGCATCCGAATCAACACCCCCATCAAGCGGAAAAAATTGTAAAGAACGAAAAAACCGATCACTTGCGCAACCGCAAATACGGTCAAAGAGGTTTCCAGCGACCAGTGGCCGAAACCGATCAGTACATAACCCGGATCATTCTGTTTGACCAGCCAGCTATGCAGCAAAAACGCCACCAGAACGGCGCAAAGCAAGGAGCCTAGAAAATACATGAGATTTTTCATAATGCCACTCGCTTATTGCTGGCCGGCAGAGGGTATTGCCGGCGAGGCCGTTTCCGCTGGCGGATTATTCAGCAAGGCTTTATCGGATTCGATACGCAATTTACTGATGTCTTTCAATAGCTTCAACGAGCCGCTGACATCCGGATATTGGCTGCGAATCTGTACGCTGGCCAATTTGTCCAGTTCAGCCACGAAGTTATCGGTTTGCTGATTTTCCGCGAAATTTTTCTTCAGCCATTGTTTGGCGTCGGCGATGCTACTGGCAAACAAGGTATCGTTTTGTTGTACCAGGGCAATTTCGATCATTTCCAGCCTGACTTTCAGCTGCTGCTTGATAAAGTGCGCTTCTTCGGGGGTCAGGATGGCGTTGACAGGTTGTTCGGTGTGGCGCAGCACCACATAGCCTTCCAGCTGTTTGGCCACCGTATTCAAGATTTCATGGCCGTGTTCGGATAGGTCGCTATTGGGTTCGGGCTTTTCCGGCTGCTTGCCTGCGTGCGGCAGAAATACCGATAGGCCTTCCACTGCATCTTGTAAGTGCTGGATGCCGCTGTAGATGCCGACGATGTCCGGTACGGTGGCGCCGTTTAACAAGGCGATTTCCTTGGCAATTTGCTCACGGACTTTAAATACCGCCGCGTCGCCGCTTTCTCTTAGCCGTTGATCGGCCGCTTCCAGCGCTTCGCGGGTGGTGGTGACGTCACCGACCAAATGCAAACGCTGATTGGCAACGGTCAACAGATATTCGGCATCGGCCAGTAGCCAGTCGCCGCGGGTTTTACCCAACTGCCGTTGCAAGGCCACAATTGAGGCTTCCAGCTCTTTGCGCGCCGTGCTCAGGCGCTCATCATGCAGCTTGGAAAAATCAGCCAACGTTTCATTAAAATGGTTATCTTTGCCGGTCATTTCGGCATTGACGTTGGCGATTTGCGTTTGCACGCCATTTAGCTGTTCGCGCAGGCCGTTAAGTTCTTTGTCCAGTTCCAGTATCTTCAGGTTATCCTGATTGTTTTCGGTATCTTGACTGAAGCGCAATTGCTGGAAAAAGAAAAAGCCTGCACCCGCCAAAGCAATCACCAATACGATAGAGGTGATGCCTATCCACAATCCGGCGTGAGACTTTTTAACCACCACTACCGGAGCTGGATTTTCTTGTTGTTCTTCAATTACTTCGGCCACTGTTTTCCCCGTTAAATAACGTCGTCAAGGTCTCTAAAATCGCTGCATCCGTGGGCTGTGCGCTCACTGCAATCTGTTTAAATCCGAAATCTTCGGCCGCTTGGCCGATCCGCTCGCTCACGACGACTAAAAGTATCGATTTCAACAATACTATCGACTTGTCATCCAGCATCACCAACAAGTTTTGTAAAGCTTCGACGCTGGTGATCGTCACGGCGTCCAGCTTCCCTTGGGCTATGTCTGTCCGCAATTCCGTGCTGTCCGCCATCGGCTGTTGGCGGCTATACACTTCCAGATAACTCGCTTCCGCGCCGCGGCTGCGCAAGCTCTCTGCCAGTTTTTCCCGGCCACCGACACCACGCACAATGACGCAGCGCATGCCGGCGACAGCGTGCAATTCAGGTTCAGCCAATAAGCCTTCGCTGTTGAATTTGCTGGCTGGCACGCAATCAACCGGCCATTCCGCTTGCTGCAATGCGTTGGCGGTTGCGGCGCCGACAGCCGCGATTTTGAATTTGCGCAAGGCCGGCATTTTGCCACCGAACGCCTTGATAGCAAAATCCACCGCGTTGGTGCTGGTAAAAATCAGCCAGTCGCTGGCGACGGCTTGGCTTAGCAAGTCCGGATCGGGCTGGGTTTCGACGATTTCCAGTGTTGGAAAGCGTATTGGCACGCCGCCCTGTTGTTCAATCAAATGACATAAATTCTCAGCCTGAGCGGCGGGCCGCGTTACTAGAATGCGTGCACCGTTTAAAGCCGAGTTCACTGGTATAGCTCGCGCAATATCCTGTCCGCGCCTTGCGCTAATAAATCCTCGGCAACGGTTTTGCCCAACGCTTCGAAGTCACTGAGGCTGCTTTCCGCCTCGGCTCTATATAACAAAGTACCGTCGGGGCTGCCGACCAGGCCGCGTAGCAATAAACGCTCGCCTTTGATTTCAGCAAAACCGGCAATCGGTACCTGGCAGCCGCCGTTGAGTCGGGCATTCATCGCTCGCTCGGCGCCGACCCGGATGCTGGTGTCCTCGTCGTGCAGTACCTTTAAATACTCGTGAATCTCGGCGTCGTCGATCCGGCACTCGATGCCGATAGCGCCTTGGCCCATCGCCGGCAGGCTTTCTGTCGGCTGCAATTGAGCGGTGATTCGTTCGCCCATTCCCAGACGTTTCAAACCGGCCGACGCCAGGATGATTGCATCGTATTCGCCGGCATCCAGTTTAGCTAGCCGCGTGTTGACGTTGCCGCGCAAACTCAGGATTTCCGCATTCGGGAATTTTTCCTTGATTTGGCATTGGCGGCGCAAGCTGGAGGTGCCAATGCGCGCGTTAGCGGGCAATTCGGCCAGGCTGCGATAGTGATTGGAAACAAAGGCGTCGGTCGGATCTTCTCTGTCCAGAATTACCGCCAGATGCAAGCCTTCCGGAAACTCCACAGGTACGTCTTTCATGGAATGCACTGCGATGTCGGCTGTGCCTTCCAGCATGCCTTGTTCCAGTTCCTTGACAAACAAACCCTTGCCGCCGACTTTGGCTAGCGGTGCGTCGAGAATTTTATCGCCGCGGGTGACCATTTTTACCAGCTCGGTTTGTAATCCGGGAAACGCCTGTTGCAACCTGGCCGCGACATGCTCGGCCTGCCATAAGGCCAGCGGGCTTTGCCGGGTAGCGATGCGAATAATTCTGTCTGCCAAAACTGCTCCTGCCGATTACTGGCGGGCGTCTAAGCTGCGCCCTTTGTTGAGAATAAATGCTCGCTATTGTAATCCGATTTGGCGGGGAAGGTGGTTAGAAGTTACTTGATCACCATTCAGCAACGCAGCGGCGAGGGGCAACAGAGAATCCTATTACCTAATCTCAAACAACTCAAAATGCTCGCTTGCAGCATGTGGATTGACGATTACTTCGGAGACTTTGGCCAACATCGGCCCTTTATGGCACCACGCCACCAGTTTTTGCAGGTCGTCAGGATGGCCGTTGCCGATGATTTCCACCGAGCCGTCGGCCAGATTTCTGACAAAACCTTTCACATTTAACTTCACCGCCTGCTTCTGGGTATAGGCGCGAAAATACACGCCTTGGACCCGGCCCTTGACGATGATGTGTAGACACTCGCTCATCGCGTAATCCTCCAGCAATAATGAATTTTTTGATCTCGGGCAAAATCCTCCGGAATGGTTTTCGCGCTGATGTCTTCTATCTGCAAATCCGCCAAGGCCTGTTTGTCCAATTTGAAGCGGCGGAAGTTGGTGGAAAAATACAGCACGCCTTCCGGTGCCAGCAAAGCTACGGCATTGCGCAGCAAATGCAAATGATCGTTCTGAATATCAAAGGCTTCGTCCATTTTCTTGGAGTTGGAAAAGGTCGGCGGGTCGAGAAAGATTAGATCGAACTGCACTTTGTCTTTGGCGCTGGCTTGTTCCGCCAGCCATTCCACGCAATTGGCACGCAGCAGTTTGTGATCACCTTGGATGCCGTTTAAATCAAAATTGCGTTTGGCCCAGTCCAGATAGGTGTTGGACATATCGACCGTGACGCTGGACGCCGCGCCGCCGACTGCCGCATGCACGCTGGCGCTTCCGGTGTAAGCAAACAGATTCAGGAAGCGCTTGCCCTTGGCTTGCTTTTGTATCATCAACCGAATCGGCCGATGGTCCAGAAACAGACCGGTATCCAGATAATCCTCGAAATTCACCCAAAACTTGCAACCGCCTTCTTCGACCACATGAAAGCGGCCGGATTCGCCTTGCTTTTCGTATTGATCGGTGCTTTTCTGCTTGCGGCGGATTTTTAGAAACACTTGCTCCTTGGGTATCTCCAATACTTTGGGAATTTCCACCATCGCCCCGGCCAGGCGTTGGTTGGCTTTGGCCGGGGCTATGGTTTTCGGCGATTCGTATTCCTGGACGTTGACCCAAGTCTTGTCCCCCTGATAAACGTCAACCGCCACCGCGTATTCCGGCAAATCGGCATCGTACAGCCGGTAGCAACTGACCTGGTTTTGCTTGGCCCATTTGCCGATTTTTTTCAGATTCTTGCGCAGGCGATTGGCGAACATCTCCGCCTGATTGTCGGGCTGCTCGGTTTCGGTGCGCCGGCTGATTTGGGCTATGCGTTCTTGCTGGGATTTGGCCTTGGGCTCGAAAAAGGTTTGTTCTTCGATATTAAAGCGCAGCAATTTGCACTCCAGCGCGCCGTTGAACAAGGTGATGGGCTTTTGCGAACGCACGCCCAGCCTAAAACCCAATTCAGGGTTGCTGATGATCATCGCCACCTGCCAGCCGACGAAGCGCTGTTTCAGCACCTCGCCGAAACGGCGGTAAAGCTCGGAGGTTTCCGCCTCGTCGCCCAGCCGTTCGCCGTAAGGTGGGTTGCAGGCGATCAAGCCCTTGGGCCAACTTTCCGCCGCTGTCGCATCGGCGATGTCGCGCCGTTCGATATGAATCTTGCCCGCCAAGCCGGCGTTTTCAACATGCTGCAAGGCGGCTACCACGGTGCGCCGGTCTTGATCGAAACCGACGATGACCGGCATTTTGCTCAAGCCAATATCGCGGCGGTGCTTGGCTTCGTCGAGCAGGCTTTGCCACAACTGCGCATCGTGTTTTTTCCAACCCAGGAAACCGAAATAATCACGCTGCAAACCCGGTGCATAGTCTGCAGCGATCATCGCGCCTTCTAGCAGCATCGTTCCTGAGCCGCACATCGGATCGAGCAAGGATCCGCCTTGTTCGGCGATTTTCGGCCAGCCGGCGCGCAGTAAAATCGCCGCCGCCAGGTTTTCCTTGATGGGCGCGGCGATGTTGACGTCGCGGTAGCCGCGCTTGTGCAAGCTCTCGCCGGACAAATCCAGGCTCAGTTGTGCGGTTTCGTTTTGCAAATACACGTTTACGCGAATGCTGGGTCGGTCGGTGTCGATATTGGGTCGCTTGTTGAACTTGGCGCGCATCTGATCGACGATGGCATCCTTGACCTTCAAGGCGCCGAAATGCGTGTTGTTAATGGCGGGATTGTTTTTGCTGCTAAACGATACCGCCAGACTGTCGTCCGGTTTGATGTGTTCGAACCAGTTGATCTTTTTGACGCCATCGTACAAATCCTGCTGGGACTTGACCTCGAAACTGCTCAGCGGCAAAAACACCCGGTTGGCGGTGCGCGACCAAAGGCAAACCCGGTAAGCCAGTGCCAAATCACCCTCAAAAGCCACGCCGGCCATTTTTTCGCGGACGTTTTGGCCGCCCAGGGCTTTGATTTCGTTGGCAAGGATGCCTTCCATCGCTTTAGGCGTGGTGGCAAAAAGTGGGTATTGGCTCATGGTTGACGGCTGGGTACGGAATGGCTGGCTAGGATACTAAAATGTGCTGCGACTGCGGCGGATATTTTTATAACAAAATTGCAAACCACGGTTCCATTCGACATCGTTCGCCCGGTCTGCCGAACGATATGCCGGTGATGACTTGGGTTGGGGTAATAGCAAGTGCGCCAATCGCGAGCGCTACGCACCACTCCGGCACGTTGCTCGTTCTGACTGTCGATAGCCCGGGTGCTTGTGTCTCGGCGCGCTGAGACAGATACCCAATCAATCAATAGTTGTCGAAGCGGTTTACAATCGCTTCGGCAAGGTCGCGCGCTGAAATGCTAAAGATTTGAGGTGGAAACCAAATTTTATAGTGGCCGGCTTATTGCTTCATAAGTATTAATGTTCTGCAACTCTCAAGATGGTCCTGGCTATGCACCCGCAAAAATACTCCGAAACCTACTACGACCCGCACCAACGTATCCGCGCCTGCAAAATCACTCCCGGCGAATATTGTGTCACCAATTCCGGCGAGCTTATTGTTACTGTGTTGGGGTCCTGCGTGATTGCCTGTATTCGAGATAGGCGGCGGGGCATAGGCGGCATGTATCAGTTCATGGTGGTGAACGTCAACGAAGACCAGCCGCTCAATCAACGCATGGAGAACATGGCTAGTAACGGCATGGACAATTTCATCAAGCACCTGGTCGGCATGGGTGCGGAAGAGAGCGAGCTGGAAGCCAAAGTGTTTGGCGGCGGTAACATTCTTAACGGCATGCAACGCAACAATGTCGGCGCGCGTAGTGCGCAGTTTTTACGCAGTTATCTGGCCGGCCGGAACATTCCGGTCCTCGCTGACGACATGCTCGGTATCTATCCCCGCAAGGTGTATTTCTTTCCGGAAACGGGGGAGGTGTTGGTGAAAAAGCTCAAGGATATAAAAAACGAAACTATCTTACAGCGGGAGCAGGAATATTCTCACAGGCTGTTTGCTAGGGTGTTGGCTTAGGTAGTTTGTGTCGCTGGCGCGACGGTTTTTTTGAATGTCGGTTCGCGGACCGACAGCCGCGATACTTTTCTTTGCTTGTTCAAAGAAAAGTATCCAAAAGAAAAGACACCCGGACGCCGCTTGTTTCCTGCGCTCCGGAGCTTTCGACGGGGGTTGCCGAAAGGGGCTTCCTGCCCCTTCGTCAACGCGCCGCATCCCTGCGGCGCCCCTACGGGCTGATCCCGCCAAAAGCTCCGGTGCTCGGCGCGGCATACGGGAGACACCCACTAGCAAGCCTGAAAGCTTTCGCAATACTTTTGGATGTGATGGAGTAGCTCCGAATAGCGAAGCGTATTCGGAGGAAGGAGGAGTATTCCAAGCATTCTTTGGCAGGGCATACCCTAGATGGGCTTTAATTCAACATGCGTCCGATTACGCTGCGCTAATCGGACCTACCGAGCTTTGTGGCTTTATCGCGTAGTGTCGGGTGGATTGATGAGTTGGGCTTATTGTTCATAGAAATGACTTTACTAAAGCTATAACTGAAACGATAAGAGCGATGGTTGCAATAATATTTGCACGATTGGATTGACCAACAGCTTTTTTCGCATTTAGACGTTGTTCCAGTTCAGCTTCGGAGGCAACACCTCGAAAATCTGCGTAGATGCCAGATGATTGCTCAGACGGATTGTCAATGTGGATTGAAACATCGTGTCTCTTGCATTCCTCTAATAGTCGTTGCTTCCGAGTTTGTGGAATGTCGCCAATATATTTCGACCAGTCTTGGTCACTCTGCTTTCGTGAAAACAGTCGTTTCAAAGCCGGAAAAACTTGTTTCATTTATCTGTTTTCATAGTCGTTGTATGGACGCATAGTGTCGGTGTTGAGCCCTCTTGTTCTATCACGGTCTAGCGCTTTCCCTCCACCGGGGCCAATTGATTGACCGCCGCCTGGGCCAATGGACTGCCCCCCACCCGGGCCAATTGACAAGCCACCGCCAGGACCAATTGATTGACCGCCACCGGGGCCAATTGACTGGCCACCTCCAGGCCCAATTGAATCGCAACCACCTGGGCCTATAGAATTTGGAACACAATCGCGCCAAGCTTGGGCGTAAGCAGTAATACAAAACATCAAAAGGACAGCGCACACAAGTTGTTTCATTTCCTTCTCCTTAGAAAAATAAGCGGCCAAAGTGGCATGCCTAACAAGTGATTAGATAGTTTATGGATACTTCCCTGAATTGGGTGATATACATGTTATGTCAATTTAGGGGGAAGTCTAGCTGGAAAAAGGATTCAGATTTTGTTCGAGCCAAAACAATATTCCAGCATACTTAAGGATGACGCTCGACGTAAGTTGGTTTGATGTTGGATTATGGGGTGGGTTTATCCCGTATGCCGCGCCGAGCACCGGAGCTTTTGACGGGATCAGCCCGAAGGGGCGCCGCAGGGATGCGGCGCGTTGACGAAGGGGCAGGAAGCCCCTTTCGTCAACCCCCGGCAAAAGCGAGGAGCGCAGGGAATAAGCGGCGTCCGGGCCGCCTTTTCTTTGGATACTTTCTTTTGGCGGAGCAAAAGAAAGTGTCTCGGTTGTCGGTCCGAGAACCGACATTAAATCAAACCGTCGCGTTAGCGACACCTCAATAAAGTCTTAAGCCAACAAACAACCGTTAGTTAAAAAGACAAAACAAACTCAGTTGACCTTAATCAACTCAACATCAAAAATCAGCGCCGCATTAGGCCCAATATCCCGTCCCGCGCCACGCTCGCCGTAAGCCAGGTTAGAAGGAATAAAGAAACGGTATTTCGCGCCTTCTTTCATCAATTGCACGCCTTCGGTCCAGCCCGCGATGACGCGGTTCAATGGGAAAGTGGCGGGTTCGCCGCGGCCGTAGGAGCTGTCGAATTCCTTGCCGTCGATGGTGGTGCCTTTGTAATGGACGGTGACGTTATCGGTGGCTTTGGGTTGCGCGCCGGTGCCTTCGGTGAAGACCACATATTGCAGACCGCTGGCGGTGGTTACCACGCCGGCGGTTTTGGCGTTTTCGGCCAGAAATTTTTCCCCGGCTGCTTTATTTTCGGCTGGGGTTGGGGCGTTGGCGTTGGCCAGTGAGAACATAGCAAATCCTGTAATAAATGCGATTAAAATGGCGATGACACGTTGTTTCGTGGATTTCATGAAAACTCCCGATAGATGATTGGGGCGGCTAGTTTATCAGTTTTTTTGTTCCAACTCCTGCCGGCAACTTGCCAGTTGCGCGTCGTAACGCAAGGCGCGTTGATGGACTTTTTGCGCGGTATTCATCAGCCATTGCTTGGATAAAAAGCTGTTGCGCTGATAGCCGCCTAAGCCTTCGTGATAGGTTAAATACAGATTGTTGGCGTCTGAGGTGGGGATGCCCAGCTTGCGGTTGCTGGTGGCGCAATACCAAGCCACAAAGTCGCAGCTGTCGGCAAAATCTTCTCTATCGGCCCAGCCGTTGCCGGCTTTTTGCTGATAGTCCGCCCAGGTTTCGTCCTTGGCTTGCGGGTAACCGTAAGCGCTGCTGGAACGAAACCAAGGGATAAAGCCGAGAATCAATGGCCGGGGCGGTTGGGCGTCGGCGACGAAGCTGGATTCTTGATGGATGATCGCCATCTGCACCGCAATGGGCACGCCCCAGCGCCGCGCGGAGCTTAAGGTTGCTTGATACCAATCGTCTTTTTCCCGGAAGATTTGACAGATATTTTCCGGGTTTTTTGGTGGCATGGTTGTACACGCCGATAAAACGGCTAGACTAGCCAGACAAATTAATCTGCTTTTCATATCCCAATAAATTAGATTGCTAAAAGGATTTACCTTTAAAAAGCCCTGCCAAACAGAAGGATTATTATGCCAACAACCGAAAAACGCGCCTATCGCAAAAACCTGGCTAGCCAAGGATTGCTGTATTTGGGCTTTGAAGAGCACGAAATTTGGGTCGTCAATCTGTCGCTTTCCGGCTTGCTGGCAGTGCTGAAGGTCGAGCCGCAGGTCAATGGCGTCAAAGACATTTTTAATGCTTTGCAAGTTTCGCCGATAGTCGATTTTTATCTGCCGAGCATGCGCTTGGCTGGAGAGGCGGAAATGGTGCGCGCTGAAGCTACCGAGGGCGGATTTGAAATTGCCATCGAGTTTCGCAACTTGTCTTACGATACCGATAATTTACTCTACAGCCGCCGCGCCTACCGCAAAAACATGACCGCGCCCGGGCATATTGTCTTCAACGGCAATGATTATGCGTTCAATACCGAAAATGTCTCGGTGGACGGTTTGATGATACGCATGCTGGGCAGAATTGAAGTGGCGGACGGTACGGTGGCCAAATTCGATTACAAGCACTTGAATCTGGAAGGCGAGGTTAAGGTGGTTTGGGTCGATCACGACGATATTTCCACGCTGATGGGCTTGCAGTATCTGCATTTGCAGCGTGACTATATCAAGGGTATTCCAAACTTTAGCTACCCGCCTCTGGAAGCCGGCTAGAACTGCGGGTTAAACCGTCGGCCACTCAAAAACGTTGCCGGTTACGCGCCTGCCAAAATTCCGTTGCCAATTGCTGAGCTTGTGCTTGGTCATCGGCTTTGTCCAGCAGCTTCAACGCAACGGCGGCAGTCGCTATCACGGTTGCCTCGCCAAATTCGTCGTTAACCTCGCCGCGCCAGAACTGCGCCAATAACTGCGGGTCCATGTCTTCGGCTTTCATGTGCCGGCGTTCGAATAAGGCCGGCCAGGTTTCGTCGTTAAGTTCGCCGTTATTGACACTTTGCACCAGACACTCGACGTCTGGATTCCGTTCGGTTTCGCCGCCTTCGCCTTTTAACACCGCCATGTTTTTCTGATCCAGCAGCAACGCGGCTTTTTGATGAACCTGTCGGTAGCTGGGATGAAAAATGCCTTGAATGCTGGCCGTGGCATCGAACGGATTCAACAATCTAACCAGGGTATGCACCGGCGAACGTAAACCCATAGTCGGCCGCAGATTGATCATGTCGTACAGTTTCGGGCAGATATATGCCAGCGACAGATAGCTGAAATTGTCGCGCTGCAATTGCTGACCGGCTTCTGCTATCGAGGCTGCGGCCTTAATGCCTAGGGCTTGCAGCACGTTTTCGGTATATAAACGCCCTTGGGTGTGACCGCCGGCGCCATGCATGAAGACCCTGATGCCGTTCTCGGCCAGCAGCAGCGTGGATAATAAAAACCAGGGTAAGTGGCGGCGTTTGCCTGCGTAGGACGACCAATCCAGATCGACAGCTACTTTGGATTCGAAGGCGAAGCTTTCCCGCGCGGCTTGCACGAAGCCGGCTAGCTCTTCGCAGGTTTCTTCCTTCACCCGCATCAGCATCAAAAATGCGCCGAGTTGAATCGGCTCGACCTGGCCGTCGGCCAAGATCATTTGCATTGCCCGGTAGGCTTCGTCTTGGGTCAGAGGGCGGGCGCCTTTTTTGCCTTTACCAAGTATCTTGATAAATTCCGCGAACGGATGTTCCTGGGTCAACAAGCTCATGAGAATGACAGTGGAAAATAATGATCGATCAGCAATGCCGCGAAAATCAGCATCAGATAAATAATGGAGTAGCCGAAGGTGCGCATTGCAGTTTTATTGTCTTTTTTACGCATCATTTGCACGGCGTAATAGATAAAACCCAAGCCCAATACCACGGCGGCCAACAGGTAAATAACACCGCTCATGCCGGTGAGATAGGGCAGCAGCGTACTAATCAGCAACAAAATGGTGTAAAGCAGAATCTGTAGCCGGGTGAATTCGACGCCATGCGTCACCGGCAGCATCGGGATGGCAACTTTGGCGTATTCGTCTCGCTTAGCGATCGCCAAAGCCCAGAAGTGCGGCGGGGTCCAAACGAAGATAATCAAAAACAACAATAAAGCGTGCGGATGTACTTCGCCGGTAATTGCCGCCCATCCCAGTACCGGTGGCGCTGCGCCAGCCGCGCCGCCGATGACGATATTCTGCGGCGTTAATTTTTTAAGGTATACCGTATAAATCAGCGCGTAGCCGATCAGTGACAAAAAGGTCAGAAAGGCGGTCAATACGTTGATTTTGATGGTCAATATCGCCATCGCTACAAGGCCGATAAAGCTGGCGAATACCAATACCTGATGAGAGTTCAAATGACCGGTGGGTAGTGGTCTATTCTTGGTGCGGCCCATTTGCGCATCGGCTTTTTGGTCGATGAAATGATTGATCGCCGCTGCCGAGGATGCCGCCAGGGCGATGCCTATGCTGCCGTAGAAAAAGTTATCCAGCGGCGGCATCCCTGGCACAGCCAGCAACATGCCGACGATGGCGGTAAACACGATCAATGCCACGACTCTGGGCTTACAGAGTTCTAAGTAGTCTTTCCAGGATAGCGCGGAGGTGATGTCGGTCATCAAGTACCAAATAGATTTGCGGGTCTTTAAACATATAGAATAACAGTGAACCATTGATTATTAAAATAATCACAAGCGCTCACCATCTTTTAGTCAACGAGGGATTTATGAACTATAGGCTCGCGGCGTTAGCGCTGCTTTGCCCTGCTGTCGCGGCGCATGCCGAGGCCGGCAAGGTACACGAACATGTTTTTAGCAACGGCTTGAAACTGCTGGTAAAGGAGGACCATCGTTCGCCGGTGGTAGTATCGCAAGTTTGGTACAAGGTCGGGTCCAGCTATGAACCCGGTGGCATCACCGGTATCTCACATATGTTGGAACATATGATGTTCAAAGGCACCGCAAAATATCCGGCCGGCGAGTTTTCCCGGATCATCGCCGAAAACGGCGGTAACGAGAATGCCTTTACCGGTCAGGATTACACGGCTTACTTCCAAACCCTGGAAAAATCGCGTCTGGAAATCAGCTTTAAACTGGAAAGCGACCGGATGCGCAATCTGGACTTAAAAGCCGAGGAACTGAAAAAAGAACTGGAAGTAGTGACCGAAGAACGGCGCATGCGCACCGACGATCAGCCTCGTTCGAAAGTACATGAGCAATTCATGGCTACGGCTTTCACCAACAGCCCATATCAAAACCCGGTTATCGGTTGGCCGTCCGACATCGCCAGTTATAAAGTCGAAGACCTGCAAGCCTGGTATCAACAATGGTACGCACCCAATAATGCCACGCTGGTGGTGGTGGGTGACGTCGATGCGTTGCAAGTCGAAAAGCTGGCCGAGCAATATTTTGCGCCGCTGCAACCCAGCGTGTTGAAGCCGGTAAAGCCTCAGGATGAAAGCGAACAGAGAGGTGTGCGGCGCATCACCGTGAAAGCCCCCGCCAAACTGCCTTATCTGATGATGGGTTATAAAGTGCCGGTACTGAAAACCGCCAAGCCGGAATGGGAGGCCTACGCGCTGGAAGTGCTGGCGGGTGTGCTGGACGGTGGTGATAGTGCCCGCTTGTCTTCGCGTCTGGTCAGGGGTAAGCAAATCGCGGTATCGGCCGGTGCGGGTTACGACTTCACTTCGCGCTTGCCCGAGATATTCCTGTTGGAAGCCACCCCCGCCGAAGGTAAAACCGTATTTGATCTGGAATATGCTTTGCTGGACGAGGTATATCAACTCAAGAACCAGTTGATCGACAAGGATGAATTGCAACGCATCAAGGCGCAAGTGTTGGCCAGCGCGGTGTATCAGAAAGACTCCAACTTCTATCAAGCCATGCAATTGGGCACGCTGGAAACCGTGGGTATCGGTTGGCAAAAAGCCGACGAGTATGTCGATAAGATCAATCAAGTCACCGCCGAGCAGGTCAGGGAAGTGGCGCGTAAATACTTGATCGAAGACACGCTCACCGTCGCCTATCTCGACCCGCAACCGATCACCCAAGCCGCCAAACCTGCAAAAGCCATAGGAGGCCATCATGCGTTTTAATTTAATTGGTTTGGCACTATTGCTGTTGAGCCAGACCGTCTGGTCCGCCGCCAAAATCGAAAACTGGCAAACCCCGCAAGGCAGCCGGGTTTACTACGTGCGCACCGCCGGCTTGCCGATGGTCGATGTGCGAGTGGTATTCGATGCCGGTAGCGCCCGTGACGAGGCGCAGTTCGGTCTCGCCGCGCTGACTTCCGCGTTGCTGGACAGCGGTGCCGACAATTTGAGCGCTGACGACATCGCCCAGCGCTTCGAATCCGTAGGCGCCAATTATTCAGCCGGTGTCAACGAGGATATGGCCTGGTTGGCGATACGGACGCTGACCGAACAAGCCTTGTTCGACAAAGCCTTGGCTACCTTCGGAACCGTGTTGAGCAAACCGGCCTTTAACCAAGCCGATTTCGAGCGGGAAAAAGCCCGCACGCTGGCCGGCTTGAAACACCGGGAAGAATCGCCCGGGGAGCTGGCCGGCCTTGCTTTCAATAAAGCGCTTTACGGCGATCATCCCTACGCCCATCCAGAAACAGGTGTGGTGGAAACTGTGGCCGGATTTAGCGCCGATGATCTGAAAAATTTTTATCAAAAATACTATGTGGCCGCCAACGCGATGGTGGTTATCGTCGGTGACGTCAGTCGCGAGCAAGCAGAGCAGACCGCTAACCAGTTACTGAGCAAGTTACCGGTCGGCAGCAAGCCTGCCGAAATTCCGGTGGTGACGATGCCCAGCAAATCCAGCAAGCAGCACATCGAGTTTCCGTCCACGCAAACCCACGTACTGGTTGGCTTGCCCGGCACCTATCGCAAGGACCCGGATTATTTTGCTCTATATGTGGGTAACCATATTTTGGGTGGCGGCAGCATGGTTTCCCGGTTGTTTGAAGAAGTGCGGGAGAAGCGCGGTTTGGCCTACGGTGCTTACAGCGTATTCGCTCCGATGTATCGCCAAGGCCCGTTCATGATGAGTTTGCAAACCCGCAACGATCAAACCGAGCAGGCCTTGGATGTGTTGCTGAAGACCTTCAACGAGTTTCTGGATACAGGCCCCAGCGATAAGGAATTGACCGCCGCCAAGCAAAACATCACAGGTGGTTTTGCGATGCGCTTCGATACCAACAGCAAGCTGACCGATTACGTAGCGATGATTGGTTTTTATCAGCAGCCGCTGGACTATCTGGATACCTTTCAGAGCAATGTCGAAGCTGTCAGCATCGAGCAAATCAAGGATGCGTTCAAGCGCCGGGTAAAACCGGAGTTGTTGCAAACTGTAACGGTCGGTGCCGGTAAATAAAATGTCTAACCAAATCCGCATCATCGGCGGCGATTGGCGCAGCCGGCAAATCGTATTCGACGACGCGCCCGGTTTGCGGCCGACGCCGTCGCGGGTGCGGGAAACCTTGTTCAACTGGCTGCAAGCTGATGTTCTGAATAGCCGTTGCCTGGATTTGTACGCCGGTAGCGGCGCGCTGGGCGTCGAAGCCGCCTCGCGCGGTGCCAAGCACGTGGTGCAAGTGGAAAACAACCCTGCCAGTTGCCAAAAGCTGCGCGAGAACATCGCCAAATTGGCGGCGACACAGATTCAGGTGGTGCAGCAAGACGTTGGGCAATTTCTAAACGCGCCGGCTCAACCGTTCGACTTGGTGTTCCTCGATCCGCCGTTTGGGCAAGGTTTGATCGGGCAGACCTGCCGACTATTGGACGCCCAAGGCTGGCTGGCCGATTACGCCAAAATCTATCTGGAATGTGAGCGCAAGCGGCCGTTGGATGATCTGCCGGCCGGCTGGCGATTGTTGAAAGCCAAGACGGCCGGCGAAGTCAGCTACCACCTGCTGCAAAAGCAATCGGATACTTTTGCTGTGGCGAATGGTTTAAAATAAGCCGCTTTTGCCTGTTTCCAAAGCCGATGAACATTACCGCGATTTATCCCGGCACCTTCGATCCCATCACCAATGGTCACCTGGACTTGATCCACCGCGCTTCCCGGCTTTATCAACATGTGATTGTTGCCGTCGCCGTCAGTCGCGGCAAACAGCCACTGTTTTCCTTGGAAGAGCGCGTGGCGTTGATTCAGGAAGTGGTCACCGAGTTCAGCAACGTCCGCGTGATTGGCTTCGACACCTTGTTGGTCGAATGTGCCAAGCAACATCAAGCCAGCGTCATCATCCGCGGCTTGCGCGCGGTGTCCGATTTTGAATACGAATTTCAATTGGCCGGCATGAACCGCCGTTTGTCGCCCGATATTGAAACGGTGTTTCTGACCCCGGCCGAACAATACGAATTTATCTCGTCCAGCATGATCCGCGAGATCGCCCAATTGAACGGCGATGTGTCCAGCTTCGTGCCTGATGTGGTCAAACAACGCTTAACCGAAAAATTTTCCGAGGAGTAATTATGGCGCTCATTATCAGCGACGACTGTATCAACTGCGATGTCTGCGAACCGGAGTGCCCGAACGGCGCCATTTCGCAAGGCGATGATATATACGTGATCAACCCGTCCCTATGCACCGAGTGCGTCGGTCATCATGACAAGCCGCAGTGCATGGAAGTTTGTCCGGTGGATTGTATCGATAAAGATCCGGATGTGGTCGAGGACAAGGACAGCCTGTACAAGAAGTATTTGAAACTGACAAGTTAACAACTGGACTGCCTCGAAAAACTCTTAGCCCCCCGCGCCCGAATGTGGGGGGCTAGGTTTTACGAGAACGATGAAACAAATGCTTTTTGATGAGCTCGTTATTTTTCTTTCGATAACTCGTTTTTAGGTATTAGATTTAGTGGCATTAATATATAAACTCTCTACGGGACGCCACCAGTCGGTACCATCAATGTTGTATTGAGCTTCAATATCGCCTATCTCGGAGCGATTGATCTGCGTGAAACCAGCTTCCGATAAAGCGAGCTTCAACGTTTCGAAATCCCAGGCAAACTTGTGGTCGTCGTCCATTCGGAACATTTGGTTAATGATTTCCATTTTTGTGTCGTATGGCTTTGGGCTGCCTCCCAAATTTTTAAGTTGTTCGAAAAATTCTTTGTCGTCAAAGCAGTAAGCTTTCAAGTATTTTTCAGCGTCGGGCACGATTAGTCTGAGCGTGGCGCCATTTTCGAGTAGTCGATAGCACTCTCTAAGTAATTTTTTCGCATAGGAGTATTCCAAATGCTCTAGAAAGTGTTCGCAATGAATGTGCTTAGCACATTGACTATTCAGCGGAATAAGATTACGCAAGTCATGAAAGTAGACACCCTGGCTGTCCGTCATGTCTATATTGATCCAGTTTTCTTTTGCAAGGTTTCCGCAACCGAAGTTAATTAGAAGTTGATTTCCACTCGCTTTTTTAAGTTTTCCCCTAGAAATCAGTCGTCGGCGAAAATTTGTTAGGAATTGTATCCAGAGATTAATGTTATTTCTCAGATCACGCCATCCGGCATGTCCAAAAACCGTTTCTGCTACGTTATGGATCACTTGTTACTCCCAACCGAATAATTAAGCTAAAGTCCATTAAACAAAATTAAAGTTTCCTTTTCTTTCAATTATTACACACGCATTCAAGAGCAGTGGTAATGATCCGTTTTAAAACGTTATTCTTAGGAGATCGATATGCTCAAAAGTGTTGGCTATGCCGCCTATAACCCGCAAACGCCGCTACGCTCGTTTCATTTCGAACGCCGGCAACCCGGTTCCGAGGATGTGCGTATCGAAATTCTGTATTGCGGGGTTTGCCATAGCGACTTGCATCAAGTACGCAACGAATGGCGCGGCACGACATTTCCGATAGTGCCGGGCCACGAAATTGTCGGTCGGGTCGTGGAAGTCGGCTCCCAAGTGACTCATTTTAAGGTGGGTGATTTGGCCGGGGTAGGCTGCATGGTGGATTCCTGCGGCGTCTGTCCCGATTGCCTTGATCATCAGGAACAGTTTTGCGACCAGACAGTGTTCACTTACAACAGTCCGGATAAACATACCGGCAAAATGACTTACGGCGGCTACTCGAATCAGATTGTGGTCGATCAGGATTTTGTGTTGCATGTGTCCGATAAGCTGGAGTTGGCGGCGGTCGCGCCCCTGCTGTGCGCCGGCATCACGACCTATTCGCCATTACGGCATTGGAAAATCGGCAAGGGCCATAAGGTTGGCATCGTCGGTCTGGGCGGGCTGGGGCATATGGGCGTGAAGTTTGCCCATGCCTTTGGCGCGGAAGTCGTGCTGTTTACGACATCGCCAGGCAAGGAAGCCGATGCCAAACGCTTGGGGGCGAGCGAAGTGGTAATTTCCAAACACGCCGACGAAATGGAAAAGCATCTAAACAGCTTAGATTTCATATTAAATACCGTCGCCGCGCAGCACGATCTGGATCAATATTTAAGCCTGTTGAAGCGCGACGGCACGATGTGTCTGGTTGGCGTACCGTCCGAGCCGCATCCCTCGCCGAACGTCGGCAATCTGATATTCCGTCGCCGCGCACTGGCTGGGTCGCTGATCGGTGGCATCCGTGAGACCCAGGAAATGCTGGATTTCTGCGCCGAGCACGGCATCGTTTCCGATATTGAGCTGATTCCGATGGCCGGCATCAATGACGCCTATCAACGTATGTTGAAAAGCGACGTGAAATACCGCTTTGTGATCGATATGGCAACCCTGCCGGGCTGACGCACTACCCAACCTCCTAAATATCGTCGCTCCCGGGCCGCCGGGAGCCCAGTTGCTAAACTGGATTAGCGATGAGTCCTCGTAATGCCGGATGGCCCAGGTTTTGGCCTATCCGCATCCCTAGCAAAACATTTGACCTATAATCACCTTCTCTCACTTTTCTTGGCTTGTTGGGCAGAGAAGGAATGCGTTTGAGCTTTTACCGATTTATTTTTCTGACAGCAATGATTGCCGTGGCGGGTTGGGCTGGGTTGCGCCTGGCCCTACCGCCAGGCTATGCCAGTCCGATTTGGCCGCCGGCCGGCATTGCGCTGGCAGCGGTGTTGCTCTGGGGTAAGAAAATCTGGCCGGCGATAGGGTGCGGCTCGTTCCTGACCAATCTCTCGCAAGGATATGATTTAAGCGGCGAATTAACGCCGCCGACGGTCTTCGTCGCGATGGGCATCGCGATCGGCAGCACATTGCAAGCATTGACCGGTGCTTGGCTGTCGCAACGCTTTCTAGGGACCGGCGTACCGCGTCTGGATAAAGGCAAAAACATTTTTCGGTATGTGTTACTAGTCGGGCCTTTGACTTGCTTGATTGCCGCCACCGTCGGGGTCAGCACCTTGCTTGGATTCGGTGTTTTAACCGATGCCAATGTTTTGGTGGCTTGGTGGAATTGGTGGATAGGCGATTGTCTCGGAGCCATCATCATATCGCCTTTGGTTTTTTGCTTGTTTGCAGAGCCAAGAGCGCTTTGGCGTCCCCGGCTGGTAGGTGTGGCTATGCCCCTGGTAGCCATGTTGGCCGGGCTGATCATTACTTTTCTATTGGTTTTGCGAGCGGAAGACAGTCGGCTGCAACTGCAATTTGACAGCAACGCCGGCGCGGTTAATAAAGCCTTGGCAGACAACTTTTCCGCCGTGTTAAAAGCGTCTTTTTCGCTCAATAGTTTCTTTCAAGCGGCTGGACCGGTAGACCGGGATAAATTCGGCGTTTTTGCCAATGGCGTGCTGACACAGAATCCGCACATTCAAGCGCTGAGCTGGGTATCGCAGATCCCCAGCGAACAGCGGGCGTCTTACGAACAATCGATCCGCGACGAAGGATATAAAGATTTTACGATCAAGGAGCTAGGTGCGGATCGCCAGTTCATCAAGGCTCAGGAGCGTACCGAGTATTTCCCCGTTACCTTTATCGAGCCTTTATCAACCAATAAGCTGGCGCTGGGCTTTGACTTGAATTCGGAGGCCAATCGCCGAGCAGCGCTGACGGAAGCCAGGGCCAGCCAAGCAGTCAGCGTCACCCGGCCTATTCAACTGGTGCAGGACGGGCAAGCCAATCAAGCCTTATTGCTGATGATGCCTGTATACCTGGCTAATGCCAATAGTTCGGAGCCGGCGTTTAGCGGGTTTTTGTCTACAGTGGTGCGTATCGATTCCCTGGTGAAGGCGGCCATGCAAGACTTAAATCTTGACGATATGAACGTGGCGCTACTGTATTACGATGCGGAAAACCACGCTATACCGTTATACGGAGCGCTGAAAGCATTGACGACCGGTGTTAATGAGTCCAGGCATTCCATCCGTTTTGGCAATCGCTTGTTGGAAGTGATTGTCCAGCCGGAAGCCGTATTCATTGCGACGCATGCCTCCTGGTTACCGTGGCTGGTGTTGTTGGGAGGATTGCTGTTTACCATGCTACTAAGCGTGTACTTGTTATCCGCCACCGGCAGGGCGGCTATGGTGGCGGCACTGGTCGATCAGCGCACCGCTCAGCTTGATGCGGCAAACTCAAGTTTAAAGGATGCGTATATTCGTTTGGCGGAAAAAGGCCAAAAGCTCCGCGACTTATACGAGCTGTCGCCGTTAGGCATCGCTTTGCTGGACGTGCACGGCAAATTCGTTGAATTCAATCATGCTTTTCAACGCATGACCGGGTATACGGAAGAAGAACTTCAACGGCTCGATTACATGAGTTTATCCGCCGATAAAGAGCAGAGTTTGGCCGAACAATTAAGTTGGTTAGCTAGAACCGGGCAGTATGGTTCGGACGAAGCGACGTTTATCCATAAAAGAGGGCGGCCGGTATCGTTGCAACTAAGCGGCACCAAAGTCGCCGGTACCGAGGATCAGGATTATATTTGGTTTATTGCCGAGGACGTCACCCAAGCCAAAGCCAATAAAGAAGTGCTGCGACAAAGTGAGTTGAAGTATCGAAAGCTGTTCAACAGTTCTAGCGATGCGGTCATGATGGCCGATAGCAGCGGATTTCTGGATTGTAATCAGGCCACCTTGGATTTATTTGGTTACGACGCTGTGTCCGAGTTCTGCCGCTTGCACCCCGGTAAAGTTTCGCCGCCAAATCAGGCAAACGGCAGGGATTCGGTAGAATTGGCGAACGAGTATATGGCTACGGCGATCAAAAACGGCCACTTGGAATTCGAGTGGCTGCATAAGCGTGCCGACGGTCGTATTTTTCCGGCTTTGGTGACGCTGGCGCGGGTTAGTCTGGACGGCCACCTGGTATTACAAAGCGTGGTGCGCGATCTAAGCGAGCAAAAGCGGGTGGAGCAGGCCTTGATCGAAGCCAAAGAAACCGCCGAGAGCATGGCGGCCTTCAAATCGGAGTTTCTGGCGAACATGTCGCACGAAATCCGCACGCCGATGAACGCGGTGATTGGGTTGTCGCAGTTGGCATTGAATAAGCCGGTATCCGCTGAGGTAAGGGATTATCTGCAAAAGATTTACAGCAGTTCCGTCAGTTTACTCGGCATACTCAACGACATTCTCGATTTCTCCAAAATGGAGGCCGGTAAACTGGGACTCGAACAGGTCGAATTCAACCTGAATACCGTATTGGATAACCTGCATAATCTGTTTGCCTTGTACGCCGCGGAAAAATGCCTGGACATCAAGATAGACGTTGCGCCGGATGTGCCCTTAAGTTTGGTGGGGGATGCGTTGCGTTTGCAACAGATTCTCTCCAATCTGGTGGGAAATGCGCTGAAGTTTACTGAGCAAGGCAGTGTCACATTGCAAGTGGCTTTGCTGGAATGGCAGGATGCTCAGGCCAAGCTGCGTTTCAGCGTGATAGATACCGGTATCGGCGTTCCCGAAGCGGATCTGCCTAAGTTGTTCCATTCCTTCAGTCAGTTGGATGCGTCGATTACTCGCCGCTTCGGTGGTACAGGCTTGGGCTTGAGCATCAGCCAAAAGTTGCTGCAACTAATGGGCAGCGATTTTCATGTCGAAAGTAAGCCGGGGCAGGGTTCGAATTTTAGTTTTGACTTAATGCTGGGCGTTAGCGCGCAGCAAGCCGACTTGCCGGCGGCGGGGCCGGATAACGACACCCAGGCCGGTGGCTTGTCTAAGACTCTTGCCGATCAAGGTAGCGCATTGCGGGGCATGCGTATCTTGGTGGCCGAAGACCATGCTATCAATCAGAAAATTTTGCAGGAATTTTTGGCCTTATGCGGGGTTAGTGTCGATCTTGCCGGTAACGGCCGTGACGCCTTGGCCATGCTGGCAGAGCATGCTTATGATGCAGTGCTGATGGATATTCATATGCCGGTGATGAGCGGCCTGGCCGCCACCGAACAGATCCGCCGTAACCCCGAGTATCAATCGCTACCGATTATCGCGCTGAGTGCTGGCGTGACCCAAGAGGAACGGGACAAATGCCTGGCCAGCGGTATGAACGAGTTTGTGGTCAAGCCGATTCAACCGATGCAGTTGGTTAAGGTGTTGTGCCAGCAGATAGGTCGAGGTTCGGTTGGCGCTTCGGTAAACGGGCCTGTTAAAAATGCGCGTGACGTTTCAGCGTTTTGCTTACGAGATTTGCCCGGTTTTGATTTCAGCAACACGCTGGATTTGCTGGATGGCGACGAAAGCTTTTTGAGCGAGTTGCTGGGTAGTTTCAGAAATAGCACCGCAAGCACCTTGATAGCGCTGGATGATTTGCTGGAGAAGCGCGATTTGCAAAAGGCGCGAGACGTGCTGCACGGTTTGAAAGGCGTCGCCGCTAACTTGGGGGCAAATCGTGTGGAGCAGGCCGCGATGGTATTTTGTATGTCACTCAAGCAGGACAATTTAAGTCAAGCCGACTACGCCGAGTTCAAACGGGTAGTGGCCGAATCACTCGCTGCACTGGAACCGTTGGGATAATCGCTCGATATTGTTTCTGATGGAACAGTGTCTATAGCCGGTCCCAAAAGATCGTCTGAGTCCGGTCCAGTTTATCGGTGTAAAATCCGCCGCCATATTGCCTTTAGTTCAACATCCCGCCAAGGAGAACGCACAATGAACGATCTGGTGTTTTATACCAATCCGCAGTCGCGTGGGCGCATCGCTCACTGGATGCTGGAAGAAATCGGCGAGCCTTATGAAACGGTCTGGTTGGCGTTCGGCGCCGCGATGAAAAACGCCGATTATCTGGCTGTCAACCCAATGGGCAAGGTGCCGGCGCTGAAACACGGCGCGGCGTTCGTTACGGAAACTGCCGCCATTTGCGCGTATTTGGCGGATCGTTTTCCGGAGAAAAATCTGCTGCCGGCCGCAAATCATCCCGCGCGCGCGGACTATTTCCGTTGGCTGTTTTTCGCGGCCGGTCCGCTGGAGCAGGCCGTTACCGCCAAAACGCTGGGTTGGCAAGTGCCCGAGGGCAAAAGCGGCTTTGTCGGTTTCGGTAGTTACGAGGCGACCTTAGCGGCCGTTGAAACAGCCCTGCAGCCTGGGCCGTACATTTGCGGCGCACAATTTACCGCCGCGGATGTGTATGTCGGCTCGCAGCTGGGTTGGGGCATGATGTTTGGCAGCATCGACAAGCGTCCGCTGTTCGAGGATTATGTGGCGCGCATCTACGCCCGTCCGGCAGCCCTGCAAGCCATTCGTCTCAACGAAGAATATGTGCAACAACGCCAGGTCTGATCGATTGGATAATAGACAGCATCCATCCATGACAGCGTTGCAAACTGACGCACCCATTGGCGTATTCGATTCCGGCGTCGGCGGCCTGTCCGTGCTGCGAGCCATCCGTGCGGAACTTCCCATGGAAGACTTGTTGTATGTGGCCGATTCCGGCTATGCGCCCTACGGCGACCGCGATGCGGAGTTTATTGCGGATAGGGCGACAACGATCACCGAGCTGCTGCTCGATGCCGGCGTGAAGGCCATTGTGGTGGCGTGCAACACCGCCACCGTGGTCGCAATCGAAAAACTGCGCGCGTGGTGTTCGGTGCCGGTGGTGGCGATGGAGCCGGCCATCAAGCCGGCGGCGCAAACCACCCAATCCGGAGTGGTCGGCGTGCTGGCCACCAGCCGTACGCTGGCCAGCCCCAGCGTCGCCAGGTTGTGCGCGGCCTACGGTAAAGACATTGAAATATTGTTGCAGCCTTGTCCCGGATTGGTCGAACAAGTTGAAAAAGTCCAATTGCACAGCGATACGACGCGCGAGCTTTTGGTCGGTTACCTGTCGCCGTTGCTGCTGGCCGGTGCCGATACCATCGTATTAGGCTGCACGCATTACCCGTTTCTGGCGCCGCTGATTCGGAACATTGTGGGGCCGGATCTGACGATAATCGACCCGGCCACCGCCGTGGCAAAAGAGCTGGTGCGGCGTTTGCAAGGCCATCTTAGGCCTGTTCCGAGTGCGCGAACCGCAGAGATCCGCTTTTTTTCCAGCACCGCGGTCGAAGAGGCCCGCCCGATCATATCCGCGCTCTGGGGTAGTCCTGTGCTTGTTCAGGCGCTTGCGCGGAGCGCTAAGGGCAAGCAGATCGGTTCGGCAGCTTTGGGCTAGTCTCCACCGGATTTTTAATAAACCGTTCGAGCCGGTTATCTTCCATTTGCAGGCCACCATGAACGATAAACACACTCCAATAGCCGTGTCTGCGGCAGATGTCGAGCCACGCACCACATCGCTGTATCCGGAACCGTTTGCCTCGCGCATGGCGGGCAGGGAGAAGCGCCGCCTTGGCGAGGTATTCGATCTGGCAAATTTTGGCGTCAATCTAAGCACGCTAGCACCCGGTGCCAGATCGGCGTTGCGGCATAGCCATACGCGGCAAGACGAGTTTATTTACATATTGCAAGGCCATCCAACATTGGTGACGGATGCAGGCGAAACCCAGCTGGCGCCGGGTATGTGCGCGGGATTTAAAGCCGGCACCGGTAATGCGCACCAGTTGCTGAATCGCTCGAACGCAGAGGTACAGTATCTGGAAGTTGGCGACAGGACGGCCGGAGACGCAGTCATTTACCCGGACGACGATTTGCAAGCGATGTCAGTCGACGGGAGCTGGCGTTTTGCCCATAAAGACGGCGAGCCATACTAAAAAACGGGAGTCTGCATGCCACACGTATTAATCATCCATGAGGTCGCCGACTATCCGGCCTGGAAGCAGATTTTCGATCAGGCCGCCGAGATCAGAAAACGCGCCGGAGAAATCAGCTACCAACTGCTGCGCTACGACGACGATGCCAATAATATCGTGCATTTTTCTGCCTGGACCTCGCTGGATAATGCCCGGCGCTTTTTCGAATCCCCCGAGTTGGTGGAAATCAGGGAGCAGGCTGGGGTAAAAGCCCCGGAATTTATCTATTTGCAAGAGATAGAGCGGGGCGTGCTTTAATCGCGGCCTTGCTGAATGCTACTGGTATAAGCGTTGCTGCCTCTGTTAGCAACGAACTGTAATCGGTAGCGCTGACGAAGATGTGCTAGCGCAATGAAACCGCAGATTAGTATTGTCATTCCGGTAGTCAACGAGGCGGCGCGGCTTGCCGATACGTTGCAAGCCTTGCAGTCTCTGAGACCGCGCTGCGAATTACTGGTGGTCGATGGCGGCAGTCTTGATGTCAGCCCGCTTATTGCGAAGCCTTTGGTCGATCAGATTTTGCCCAGTCAGCCTGGCCGGGCCAGGCAGATGAACCTGGGTGCGCAACAAGCCCAAGCCGACGTGTTGCTGTTTTTGCATGCCGATACCCGGCTGCCGGATCAGGCTATTGCTTTAATTTTGTCGGCGGTCGCGCAAGGCTGGTCGTGGGGGCGTTTTGATGTGCAATTCGACAGCCCACAAGCCATTTTTAAATTGATTGCCGGCATGATGAACGCGCGCTCCCGCTTGACCGGTATTGCTACCGGCGATCAGGCCATCTTCATCACTCGTCAGGCATTTCAGGCTGTGGGCGGTTTTCCGGAGATTGCCTTGATGGAAGATATTGCCATCAGTGTGGCGCTGAAAAAGCTCGGTAAACCTTGCTGTTTAAAGACTAAGGTCGTCACTGCCGCGCGGCGTTGGCAACAACACGGTATCCTCAGAACGATCTTATTGATGTGGTGCTTGCGGCTGCGGTATTTTTTCGGAGCCCATCCGGATGAACTGGCAGCGCAGTATTATCGGAGACGGTGATGGAAGCAATGGTGCGCTTGGGCGTGTTTTTGGGGATATTTTTGCTAATGGCGGCTTGGGAGTGGCTGCGGCCCAAGCGGCGATTGGCGGCAACGCGCCGCCGCCGTTGGCCGGTCAATTTGGGTTTGGCGATTCTGAATGTCGGCGTGATGCGGCTCAGCATCGGTGCCGCGGCCTGGCTGGCGGCGAACTGGGCTGCCGAGCAACAAATCGGCGTATTCAATACGTTGTCGATGCCGAATTGGCTGTCGATAACACTCAGTTTGCTGCTGCTGGATTTGGCCATTTACGCCCAACATATCGCCGCCCATCGCTGGCGCTGGTTTTGGCGGCTACATCAGGTACACCATAGCGATATGGATTTCGATACGACGACTGCCGTGCGCTTTCATCCTTTGGAGATCATGCTGTCGATGCTTTATAAGGTCGCGCTGGTGGTGTTACTCGGCGCCGATCCGTTCGCGGTGATCGCTTTTGAAGTGATATTGAACGGTTGCGCGTTATTTAATCACGGGAATGTCGGCCTGCCGCCTGCGGTAGAGCGCGGCTTGCGCTATTTGATAGTGACACCCGACATGCATCGCATTCATCACTCTGCATTTCAACCGGAAACCGACAGCAACTACGGCTTCTCGCTGTCGTGTTGGGATAGATTGTTCAAAACCTATTGCCCACAAGCGCGCGAAGCACAAACTGGCATGATGATAGGTTTGTCCGAGTTTCGCGATAGTGCGCAGTTGGGCTTTGTAGGCCTGTTGGCGTTGCCGTTTCGCCGTCTACGCAGTCGATAAGCCCAGTTAAACCGGCTTGCGGTTTGGCTTATTGGGTTGTTTCCTTTTAGCGATTAATCAATGTGTTTTTAGTGTCATTGTTAATTAATGTCGGCGGGCATATAGTCTAAATGCCTTAATTACTTCGGGAAGCGACCATGAAACGCTTACATAAAGACATTTTGACCGGGCTGGTGTTTGTGACCGGCGTTATCGAGTTTATTTCGGGCGATTTTATTGTTTCCTCGGCCTTGTTCGCGGCGACCACTTTTGCCAGTACTATGGGTTCGAGCCGCAAAAAACCGTAGGACTGGATTGTTCTGCGGCGTAGTCGAACCGGCAGATGTTTTGATAAATGCGTTCAGCGTTAGGTTTTCTGGGTAATATTGGATTATCCGCGCCGCTTGCATAAGCAATGTTTTACAATATTGCGATGCAATTAAACTTTGACCGGCTGCGGTAAATGGCTGACGCGAAAACTTATCTGAATGTACCCTATGCCGAAAAGGATGCGGCGAAAGCGCTTGGCGCCAGGTGGGATGCGGCTGTCAAGAAATGGTATGTCCCCGCCAATAAAGACGTGGCGCTGTTTGTCAAATGGCAGGTGGAGTCCGGGCTTGGGCAATTGCCCAACGGCGAGGCGAAAAATTCAAAAGCCGACAGTGTCGTCGGTGGCACAACCCGATCAAGCGATAAAAACTTCGTAGCCTATGACGGAGACGAGCCGCCATGGGATTGAAGCAAGCGGTGCGCGGTTTTAGCTTGTGCGCCCGTTAAAATACCTGGCTGGCTATGCGCCCGCCATCACCGCGCAAGTGCATGCGCTGATCGACAGCGACAAACTGCCCGAGCTACTGCTGAAAAAATATCCCCGGCCGCATGATATAAAGACCGACAAGGCGCTTTATGTCTACACGATGGATCTTAAAAATCAATTTCTGCGGCAATCCAACCCTCTCAGCAAAGTCGTTTACGACGACAAAATCGATGTATTACATCAGGCCTTGGGCTTACATTCCGTGGTATCGCGGGTGCAGGGCGGCAATTTAAAAGCAAAAAATGAAATTCGTATCGGTGCGATCTTTAAAATTGCGCCGCCGGAGTTTTTGCAGATGATCGTCGTTCATGAGCTCGCGCATCTGCGTGAAAAACAGCATAACAAGGCTTTTTATAAATTATGCGAGCACATGGCGCCGGACTATCACCAATGGGAATTTGATATGCGGCTTTATCTGACCTGTCTGGATTTGGGCCGGACCATTTATTGAGTCGATCCAAGCGCCGCGGGCGAAGGATTTACGGCCGTGCTTCGCGAATGAATGGTTGTGTGCAGCCATCAAGCAGCGATATTTCTTAATTTTGCCTGGCTATAGTGGCACTATTGCGTCAGAATTTACTTACTTTTATACAGACATTTTTATGGGAGAAACAGCATGCGCGTAGCAGAGTTAATGACCACCAAGGTATTTACCGTCGAACCTCACGATCTGATCGATCGCGTGTTCTTTTTGATCCATTACGAGAAAATCCGCCACTTGCCTGTGGTTGAAAAAGGCAAATTGGTCGGTATCGTTTCCGACCGGGATTTATATAAAGCCCTGGGCCCCAAAAGTAATTCCAATGCGGTGGAAGCTAGTAAAGACAGTACCCAATTGCATGTGGTCACGCAAAAAGTCGTGCACATCATGCATCGCGGCGTTTATACCGTTACCCCGGAAACGCCTGCGTCGGAAGCGGCGGCGATGATGGCGGAACACCGCGTCGGCGCGCTGCCGGTGGTGGAAAAAGACAAACTGGTAGGCATATTGTCCGCTACTGATATTTTAAGAGTGTTTGCCAAATTGGAACGCGCGCACGAAAAGCTGGAACAACAGATCAAGGAAGGCGCGGCGCACGGCTAAGGTAGGATGAGTTTGCTGGGCAAACCGTCTGAAAGTAAATGGGGCGATGCTTATTGTTTCGCCCCGGCCAAAGCCTCAATCGGTAATTGCGGCTCTTTTATCCACTAAGTAAATCCAGTCGTCTTGTTCTTTAATTTTCAGCGCGGTCAGTTTTTTGCCCAGGCAGATTTCGCTTAAAGACTCGCCGCTGACCGGGTCGTAGCAAATGCTGTGCATGGAACACTGCAAATAGCGTCCCGATTCGTCGAAAATGTTGTTGTTCTCACAATCCAATGCCCTAGGCATGTGGACGCATTGGTTTAGATAAGCGTATACCTCGCCTTGGAAACGCACCAGAACCGCAGCGCGTGGCGAGCCGCGATAGAGCAGTTCAAACGGAAATTTGCCGAGCTCGGGAACTTGTTGAGCAGGGCAGATGGCAAATGGGTGTTTCACCGACATGGTTGTTTATCCTCCCCCCACGATTGCTAGCAAACCTTGGGCCACAATGCTGTATTTTTTCGATGGATTTTCGGCAATTGAGCAAGCGGACGGCGTTACTCGGCAAATCAAACTGACAGCGGGTATTTAGCAGTCTTTACCTTCAGTGTTCGCTTGGCTGTCCAGCTCCTGCTGTTCATTGCGAATCAGCCAGTCCAGCACCAAGGCATAGCTGGTGGCCAGCAGGGTCGGGCCGATAAATACGCCGATAAAGCCAAATGCTAACAGCCCGCCGAAGATACCGAACACGATCAACACGAACGGCAATTCCACTTCCCGGCTGATCAAAATTGGCCGCAGCCAGTTGTCGATGGTGCCGACGAACAGCAAAAACCACAATGCGATAAAAACCGCCCAGCCGGTTTCGCCTTCAGCTAACAACCACAGGGCGATGGGCAGCCAAATCACCGTGCCGGCCGCAGGGATGATCATTAAAAAGAACGCGATCACGCCCAACACAAAGGCATAAGGCACGCCGGCAATCACAAAACCCAAGATAGAAGCCAGTGCTTGTACCAGCGCGGTGCCGAGGATGCCGTATACCACCGCGCGCAGACTGGAGCGGACGATATGCAGGATGCGTTGGGTGCGCTCGCCGGCCAGGCGTTCGACACCAATCACGACATGCTGAGCAACATGCTCGCCGTCGCGATAGAAAAAAAACAGCACCAAAATAGCCAGGCCCATATGCATCAGTTCGCCGGCCAAGCCAATGCCTTGTTGCAGCAACCAGCTACTGGCGCCCAGCGCATATTGCCGGGCCAGATTGACGAGGCGGCTGGAGTCTTCGCCGACACTTTGCCAGGCGGCAACAGCGTTGTCGCCGACTACTGGCAACGATTGCAGCCAAGCCGGAGGTTCCGGCCACACATGCCGGCTTTGATTAAGCCATTGCAGCAAGTGGTTTATGTCTTCAGTAAATGTCAGCGTGGCGGCGACGAACGGCGTCAGCAGCAATATGCCTATCGGTAGGACCATGGCGGTGGCGGCCCAGTTGGCGGTCAACTTCCAATCGCGCAAACGTAAATACAACGGCCAGGTGACAAAACACAGAATCGCCGCCCACAACAAATCGAAAATAAACGGTTTTAATACCTGATAACAGGCAAACAGCAGCAGGCACAAGGCTGCCAGACTGGCGATTTTTTCGTAACGGGAAATCTGGATAGGCATGATCGAGTGGGCGGCAGCTAACTGAATTGGAATCAATATCTGGAGTTTACGGCATTATCGATTAAGCCGGTATGACAGCCGTTGAATTAAACAACGCTTGCTTGTCTGGCGGCGCTTTACATAGAATGCGGTAGCCTTTATCTGGAGCCGCACTGTGAGCCAAGCCCGAGAGTTTATTCCGATTAATATCGCCGTATTGACTGTCTCCGATACTCGTACCGAACTGGACGACGTATCCGGGCAAACCTTGGTCACCGGTTTAACCGCTGCCGGGCATAACTTGATCGACAAAAAAATCGTTCCCGATGATATTTACCAAATCCGCGCCGCCGTCTGTCAATGGATCGCCGATCCGCAAGTCAATGCGGTTATCACCACCGGCGGCACCGGCGTGACGGGCCGCGACGGTACGCCGGAAGCGATTCAACCGCTGTTGGATAAAGTATTGGATGGCTTCGGCGAAGTGTTTCGGATGATTTCCTACCAGGACATCAAAAGCTCGACGATGCAATCGCGGGCCATTGCCGGCGTGGCCAACGCCACTTATATATTTTGTGTGCCCGGTTCGTCCGGTGCTTGCCGTACTGCCTGGGATTCCTTAATCAAGGAACAATTGGATTACCGCACCCGGCCTTGTAATCTGGTGCAACTAATGCCGCGCCTGCTGGAGAAATGATGCGTCCACCTTTTTTGTTTCTGGCTGCTGTCGGCGGATTTATCGGTGTGGCGATGGGCGCGTTCGGCGCGCACGGCTTGAAGCATTTATTATCCGAGCATCTGCTGGATGTTTACAAAACCGCGGTAAGCTACCAGATGTGGCACGTGTTGGTTCTCGCTTTGATCGCAGTGTTACCGGAACATAAATTATTGCGAATGGCCGGCTGGTGTTTGGTGGCGGGCGTCGTGCTGTTTTCCGGCAGTCTATACTTACTGGCGATATTGAATATCGGTTGGCTGGGTATGATCACGCCGTTGGGCGGCCTGGCTTTTTTAGCGGCATGGGCCTTATTGGCTTATGTGGCTTGGCAGAAAAACCAGGAGTTGTAGATGGACAGTAAACCGCCCGTTCGACCTTCCGTGCCGCCACCGGCACCTTCTCGCCCCAGCGCTAACCGCAATTTGCGCGAGGAAAGCCACGAAGTAAAAGTGCCGCCGGTTCCGGAAGACGCCATGCTCAAAGTACTGCACGCGGTAATTCATTTCGCGGTCAGAATTCTGGCGGTGCTGATGGTGCTGGTGATTTTGTGGGGCGTGGCGGACGTGGGCTACGTGATGTATCAGCGAGTGGTCGCGGCACCATTTTTGATGCTGACGGTCTCCGACATACTGGTGATTTTTGGTTCGTTCATGGCTGTGTTGATCGCGATCGAGATATTTATCAACATCACGTTGTACATTAAACACGACACGCTACCGATTAAAATGGTCATAGCCACTGCCTTGATGGCCGTGGCCCGAAAAGTCATCATGCTGGATTTCAAGGATTTGGATCCGGCTTACATAACGGCCATTGCTGCGGTCATCGTGGCGTTGGGCCTTACTTACTGGCTGATTTCTTACAAACCGCCACAACCTGTCAAACAAGACGAGCGATAAATGATGCGCGATGCAAGCCCGCAAACTGTTTTCCTGAAAGACTACACCCCACCCGAATATCTGATCGAACAGATTGAACTGAATTTCGATTTGGACGAGCAACACACGCAGGTCCGCTCGACCTTGAGTCTGCGCCGCAATCCGCAGAGCCAGGACAGCAGTGCCGCATTGACCTTGCTCGGTGAGGAGTTGCAGTTGGTGAGTATCGCGATAGACGGCCAATTGCTGGAGCAAAGCCAGTATGTGCTGGGCGAGGAAGCCTTGATTGTGCATGAGGTGCCCCAGGATAGGCCGTTTCAGATCGTCATCGAAAATGTCATCAATCCGCAAGCTAATACCGCACTGGAAGGTTTGTATTTGTCCAGCAGCATGCTGTGTACGCAATGCGAGGCGCAAGGCTTTCGGAAAATCACCTGGTTTTTGGATCGGCCGGATGTGATGAGCCGGTTTAAAACCACCTTGACTGGGGACAGGAGCAAATATCCGGTCTTGCTGTCCAACGGCAATAAGGTCGGTCAGGGTGAGCTGGAAAACAACCGGCATTGGGTGAGTTGGGAAGACCCGTTCGCCAAACCTTGCTATTTGTTTGCGCTGGTGGCCGGGCAATTGGAATGCGTGGCTGACGACTTCATCACGATGACTGATCGGCGTATCGCACTGGAGATATTTGTCGAGAAGCACAATGTCGATAAATGCGACCACGCCATGCAGTCCTTAAAAAACGCGATGCGTTGGGATGAAGAAACCTACGGGCTGGAATACGACCTGGATTTGTACATGATCGTCGCGGTCGACCATTTCAATATGGGCGCGATGGAAAACAAGGGCTTGAACGTGTTCAACACCAAGTTCGTGCTGGCCCGGCCCGATACCGCCACCGACAGCGATTATGAGCACATAGAAGGCGTGATCGGTCATGAATATTTCCATAACTGGTCCGGTAATCGCGTTACCTGCCGCGATTGGTTTCAGTTGAGTTTAAAAGAAGGCTTTACCGTATTTCGTGATCAACAATTCAGCGGCGACCGCACGTCGCCAGCCGTGAAACGCATCGAAGACGTCAACGCCTTACGCACCCGGCAGTTTGCCGAAGATGCCGGCCCGTTGGCGCATCCGATTCGTCCGGAAGCCTATATCGAAATCAACAATTTCTACACGCTGACCGTCTATGAAAAAGGTGCGGAAGTAGTGCGGATGCTGCACACCTTGCTGGGCGCGGCTGGTTTCAGAAAAGGCTGTGATTTATATTTCCAGCGCCACGACGGCCAGGCGGTGACTTGCGAGGATTTCGTCAAGGCTTTGGAAGACGCCAATGGCGTGGAGTTGAAGCAGTTCAGACTTTGGTATTCGCAAGCCGGTACGCCGGTGTTGACGGTGAGCCAGCAATACGATTCCGAATCTCAACAACTGCATTTGACCATTCAACAAAATTGTCCGCCTACGCCTAATCAACCGGTGAAAGCGCCGCTACATATCCCGGTAAAACTGGGTTTGCTGGCTGCCGACGGTTCGGCTGCGCAGATTCATTACAACGGTTCCAGTCAGGCGGAAATCACGTTGAATGTTACGGAAGCGGAGCAGACTTTTAGTTTCGATAAGCTGGCGCAACCGCCGGTTGTTTCGCTGCTTAGAGGTTTCTCCGCGCCGGTCACGCTGAAAATGGAACGCACTCCGGAAGAATTGGCGTTTTTGCTACGGCACGACAGTGATACCTTTAATCGTTGGGAAGCGGGACAGCAACTGGCTGTGCAGGTAATTTTCAAGCTGATCGATGCGATAGAATTGGGCCGGCCTTTGCAACTGGAGCCGGTTATCGTCGATGCCTATCGCAGCGTGTTGACCGATAGCGGCGGTGATTTGTCTTATCAAGCGTTGTTGCTGGCGCTGCCGGAAGAAAGTTATTTGTCCGGGCAAATGGCGGTTATTGATGTTGAAGCCATTCATCAAGCCCGTGAATTTGTGAAAAAAACCCTGGCGGAGCAATTGCAAGCCGAGTTTAAGCAACTGTATGTGCAACATCACCGCGACGAATCCGGTAGTTTCGATGCCGGAGCGGTGGGGCGGCGGCGCTTGAAAAATGCCTGCTTGAGCTATTTGAGCAAGCTGGAAAATCAGGGCGTTTATCATATCGCCGAGCAGCAGTTTTATAGCGCCCGGAATATGACCGATCAGTTGGCGGCCTTATCGGCCATCGTCAACAGTAACCATCCGGCCAAGGCCAGAAGTCTGGATAGTTTTTACGTGCAATGGCGGCAGGAAGCGCTGGTTATCGACAAATGGTTTACCTTGCAAGCGACCAGCAGCATGCCCAATACCTTTGCGACTGTGCAGGCTTTAATGAAACATCCGGCTTTTGATATGAAAACGCCCAACCGCGTGCGCTCATTGATTGGCGCCTTCAGCCAGGCCAATCCACTGCATTTCCATGCCATAAACGGCGAGGGCTACCGCTTCCTGGCCGACCAAGTGTTGGCGCTGAATACCCTCAATCCGCAAATCGCCTCGCGGATGGTAACCGGATTGGCGCAATGGCGGCGTTATGATGCAGCCCGGCAGGGCTTGATGAAACAGCAATTACAGCGTATTGTCGCTACCGAACATCTATCCAAGGATGTCTATGAGATCGCCAGCAAGAGTTTGGCGTAGTTGTCACAATCACGTAAACTAGCGCCGAAATAAGCCATCCGCATCAAGCATGAACCCACGCACCGCCCAGGTTGAGCGCAATACGCTCGAAACCCAGATCAAAGTTTCCATTAATCTCGACGGCAACGGCACAGCTGCGTTTACCACGGGCTTACCGTTTTTGGATCACATGCTGGATCAAATAGCCAGACACGGCTTGATAGACATTGAGGTTGTCTCGCACGGCGACCTGCATATCGATGCCCATCACAGCGTGGAAGACATTGGCATTACGCTCGGCCAAGCCTTTGCCAAAGCGCTGGGCGATAAAAAAGGTATCTACCGCTACGGTCACGCTTATTGCCCGCTGGATGAATCGTTATCGCGGGTGGTGGTAGATTTCTCCGGCCGTCCGGGCTTGTTCTATCAAGTGGAATTCAAACGCGCGTTCATCGGTAATTTCGACGTGGATTTGTTTAAAGAGTTTTTTCAAGGTTTTGTGAATCATGCCGGCGTGACCTTGCATATCGATAATATCAAGGGCGGCAATGCGCATCATATTGCCGAAACCGTATTCAAGGCATTCGGCCGGGCCGTGCGGATGGCGATTAGCCATGACGAGCGGATGGCCGGCATCATGCCTTCGACTAAAGGCAGTCTATAATTCCCACACTTTTCGCCTAGAAACCCCGACCTTGTATCTCTAGTTTTATGTCATCAGTAGCCGTTATCGATTACGGAATGGGAAATCTGCATTCCATTGCCAAAGCGCTTCAACATGCCGATAGCCGGGTAAACGTACAAATAACCGCCGAAGCCTCGTTGATCCGCGCGGCCGATCGCGTCGTGTTTCCGGGGGTCGGCGCGATACGTGATTGTATGCAAGCCTTGAACGAGAGTGGTTTGGCGGATGTGATCCGTGAAGTAGCGCAAAGCAAGCCTTTTCTGGGCATCTGCCTGGGTATGCAGGCCTTGCTGACCGACAGCGAGGAAAACGACGGCATCGCTTGTCTGAATATATTCCCCGGTCATGCGCGCCGTTTTACCGATCACATGTTGGATGCCGAAGGCAATGTCTTGAAAATCCCGCATATGGGCTGGAATCAGGTTAAGCAAAACCCGCATCCGCTTTGGCACGACATCCCGGATCATAGCCGCTTTTATTTCGTACACAGCTATTATGCAGCGCCGGACGATGTGCGCCACAGCGCTGCGACGGCCGATTATCCACAAGCCTTTACCTGCGCACTGGCAAAAGACAATATGTTTGCCGTGCAATTTCATCCCGAAAAAAGCCAGACTGTCGGATTGCAGCTATTGCAAAACTTCCTGGCGTGGGATGGAACCGCGTAACTCCCCAACCCTTAGATGTTGGCTTTACTAACCTTTAGATTTAGTGTTTTAACTGTCGAGATTTAAATATGTTGCTGATACCCGCAATTGACTTGAAGGAAGGAAAATGTGTCCGTTTGCGCCAGGGTCGTATGGAAGACGATACCGTATTCTCCGACGATCCGGTGGCTGTGGCCGGGCGTTGGGTTGAAGCAGGGGCGAAGAGATTGCATCTGGTCGATCTGGACGGCGCCTTCGCCGGTAAACCGAAAAATGCCCAGGTTATTAACGCCATCGTCCAGGCTTATCCCGAGGTGCCGGTGCAAATCGGCGGCGGTATCCGTGACGAAGACACCATCCAGGCCTATTTAGAGGCCGGTGTGCAATATGTGATTATCGGCACCAAGGCCGTCAGCGAACCGCATTTCGTGCGCGACGTATCGATTGAGTTTCCCGGTCATATCATCATCGGCCTGGACGCCAGAGACGGCAAAGTAGCGATCGACGGCTGGTCGAAACTGTCCCGCCACGATGTGATCGATCTGGCGCAAAAATTTGAGTCCAACGGCGTCGCGGCCATTATCTATACCGATATTTCCCGTGATGGCATGATGCAAGGCGTCAATGTCGAAGCGACCGCCAAATTGGCGCGCTCGGTGCACATCCCGGTCATTGCCTCCGGTGGCATTACTAATTTGGACGACATTCGCGCGTTGGGTGAAGTAGCCCACGAAGGCATCATGGGAGCCATCACCGGCCGGGCCATCTACGAAGGTACGCTGGATTTTGCCGAAGGCGAAAAACTGGCCGAGTCTTTCGGCGGAGCAGATGTCTGAGCTAATGCTGCTAAATCGTAAACCATGAGCCTAGCCAAACGTATTATTCCCTGCCTGGATGTCGATAACGGCCGCGTCGTGAAAGGCGTAAAATTTGTCGACATCCGCGATGCCGGCGACCCGGTGGAAATCGCCCGTCGCTACGACCGAGAGGGTGCCGACGAGATCACCTTCCTGGACATCACCGCCACCCACGACAACCGCGACACCATCGTCCATGTGGTCGAGCAAGTGGCCAGCGAAGTATTTATCCCGCTGACCGTGGGCGGCGGCATCCGGGTGTTGGAAGACATCCGCCGCATGCTCAACGCCGGCGCGGACAAAGTGGGCATCAACAGCGCTGCGGTATTTCGCCCGGAGTTTGTTAAGGAAGCGGCTGAAAAGTTTGGTTCGCAATGTATCGTGGTGGCTATCGACGCCAAAAAAGTCAGTCAGGAAGGCGAGGAAAACCGCTGGGAGATCTTTACCCACGGCGGCCGCAAACCGACTGGCATTAACGCGGTGGAGTGGGCCGTCAGAATGAAAGACTACGGCGCGGGTGAAATTCTTTTGACCAGCATGGACCGCGACGGCACCAAATCCGGCTTTGACTTGGCTTTGACCCGTGCGATCAGCGAAGCGGTCAGCATCCCGGTCATCGCTTCCGGCGGCGTCGGCAATCTGGACCATCTAGCCGACGGCATCACCCAAGGCAAAGCCGATGCGGTCTTGGCCGCCAGCATATTCCACTTTGCCGAATATACGATAGAGCAAGCCAAAAAACATATGCAAGCCAGAGGCATAGAGGTACGCTTATGAACGTTGCCTGGCTGGATGAAATCCAGTGGACCGAAGACGGCTTGGTGCCGGTCATCGCTCAACTGCAGGATAGCGGCCGGGTGGTGATGTTTGCCTGGATGAACCGCGAATCGCTGGCCTTGACGGTTGCCGAAGGTTATGCGGTATATTGGTCCCGCTCGCGCAACCGCTTGTGGCGCAAGGGCGAGGAGTCCGGGCATAGGCAAAAAGTCATCGATATGCAATTGGATTGCGATGCTGATGTAATATTGCTTAAAATTGAACAGGAAGGCGGCATCGCCTGCCACACCGGTCGGGAAAGCTGTTTTTACCGCAGCCTGAAAGATGGTGCATGGCAAGCCACCGAGCCGGTACTCAAAGACCCCAAAGCCATCTACAAATAGACAATCACACGCCGGCATAGCTCAGCAGGTAGAGCAGCGCACTCGTAACGCGAAGGTCGTAGGTTCGATTCCTATTGCCGGCACCATTTAAATCAACACTCTATCCTTTTTAGACATTTGCAAAAGTTGCTTCGTTAAACTCGCGCGCGGGATGTCGGGGAGTTTGATAGCGCGTGCAAAGATGCGGATAGTCTATAGACTTATACCGTTTTGGCCGGCCAGTTTTGGTTCGTTCCGACCCTATAGGCCGCAACCGCTAATTTTAAGCGCCGTCCGGACGCTTTAAATCCTGACTTTTTATCCGAAGGTATTCAAATCCTTTCCTTGCACTTTACAGAGACAACACATTTTGAGTTTAAATAGTTACCAGTCGGTTGATCGCGAACAATTAGCCAAAGACATCAGCCAAATTCATAAACAAGCGTTAGCCGATATTGGTCCTGCCGATTTCGAACATTTGCAAAAAGTCGAGCGCTGGGGCAAGGCTTGCTCTCTCGTTGGTTACGCGACCGCCTGGATTTTTCCCAACCCGATTTCCGCGTTGTTGATCAGTCAGGGTAGTTTTTCCCGCTGGACCGGGGTAGGCCACCCCATCGTGCATAAAGCCTTCGATAAAATGCGGGATGTGGACAAAAACTACACCAGCAAGAAGTTTGCAAAGGGTTGGCGGCGGTTTTTGGATTGGCCGGATTGGATGACCCCGGCCGGCTGGCATCACGAACACGATTTATTGCATCATTACAACCTGGGTGAGGAGACCGATCCCAACAATGCCCAGCACAATATGGAATGGCTGCGGCAATCCACGTTGCCAATGTGGCAGCGCTATGCCATCGTGGCTTTGTTTTCCGGTATCTGGAAAATTATTTATTACACCCCGCGCACGCATAAAGAATTGGTTTTAAATGCCGCCCGCCTGCAAGGTAAACCCAAGCCCGAGACCACACGTATCGGTGCCTGGAGCCTGTTTACCCCGCAAGGTAAGGCGCTATGGCTGCAAAGCGTATTGCCTTATAGCGCGTATCGTTTTGTATTAATACCGCTGCTATTCTTACCGCTCGGCGGGGTTGCCGCTGTCAGCGTATTGATCAATTCGATTCTGGCGGAAATTTTCACCAATATGCATAGCTTTTTGGTGATGATCCCCAATCATGCCGGCGATGACGTGATGATGTTCGATGAAAAATCGCATAGTAAAGGCGAGTTTTATCTGCGGCAGATTTTGGGTTCGGTCAATTATCCAACCGGGTCTAATTTGAATGATTTTTTCTACGGCTGGTTGAATTATCAAATTGAGCACCATTTATGGCCGGATTTGCCGCTAAGCCAATACCAAAAATTGCAGCCGCAAGTGAAAGCGCTGTGCGAGAAACATAATATTCCTTACTGCCAGGAATCGGTATTTAAGCGCATGCTGAAAGCCGCGGATATTATGGTAGGCAAAACCTCAATGCTGAAGCCGGCGGCTGTTTAATACGTCCAGCGCGAGTTGTTTAAATAACCCACTGAATCAAACTTTATGTTTTAGGCGAAGAGCCTATGCGATTCTGGGTGACTGGCGATGCGCGCTAATTTATGTCAATGCAGTTAATCTGCCCACACACGAGTGTAATCAACGAAAATATTATGAGCGACATCAGAGATACCAAACCCGAACCCATCGCAGCAAAACCAAACTGGAATTACGACTCGTACTTTCTAGCCCAGCTTGAACGGATCAATCAGCAGACCGCTATTAAGAAGCCGAAAAAGCGCGTTGTCGATGCCGCCCCGAAAGACAACAACGATGCGGCGGACGAGCAGAATAAATAGTTAATCCGCGTAAACCGTGCAACGCGGTTTAGTCGTGTTATGCCGCCTTTTCGCGGAGGACTGCCAGCGGTTTTGTATAAACGCATTCAGGCAAGGTTTCACCTGCTTTTTCTGAGTCTTACCGTGTCGTGGAAAATGGCGATAAACCTGGTGAGGCGGTGCGTTCGCTATTTGTCGGGATTGCTTTATTTGCTGGCGTGCATTGCAAGCATGGTCACTGGTCAGCATTGCAAAGTGTTTGATCCCTATCGTCAAAGCCGCTAAATGAAACTAAATGAAAAATGTGCGAACGGGCTACACATTTTTCCATATCGCAGTAATATCGTCACTTAAAGAGTCTGTCGGAGCGCAAAATGTACTGCCCAAACTGTGGAAAACAAAATCCGGACAATGCAAACTTCTGCCTTGAGTGTGGCGCAGCCATGCAAGCGAATAACGGCTATCGCGGGCCAGTGGCTAACGGACGGGATATGACGTTTACCGAATCGGTGTCCGGCTGTTTTGCAAAGGCATTTGTTTTTACAGGTAGAGCATCACGCGCTGAATACTGGTGGTTTGCGCTTTTCACGTTATTGGTATCGATGATGGCGGGAATTATCGATCAATCGTCCTACGGCGAGCCGGCTACCGTCACGGCGATCACCAATTTGGTAATTCTATTTCCGTCGCTGGCTGTTAATATCCGCCGATTACACGATACCGGGCATAGCGGCTGGTGGTATCTGATTATTCTGACCATCATCGGCATCATCCCGTATATCATCTGGATGGTGTCAAAAGGCGATGACCGTGCGAACGACTACGGGGCGCCGCCTGTTTAACCCCCTTCATTTTAAACTTCGTCGATCAGTCAATTAGCAGGGATGATGACCAATATTGCTTTGTCCGCATCGCTAATATTGAACATTGTTTTGGTCGCGCTGCTGGTCTTCAATGCCCGAAAAGTTCGACGCAAACATCAAAATCAAAAGCAGCCCACCCTTAGAACGCCTGCCAATGTAAGGACAATTTCCTGTCCATCCTGTGCGCAACACATTAAATTTACGTTACCCATTGAAGGTAACAAAGCGCGATGCCGAAAGTGCCATGCACAATTCAAATTGGATATCGACGAACATCGCAATGTGTATATAACCGAAATAAAACTGCCTGAAGACGATCAACACATCAAATCGTTAGCGGATTGTTATTTAATTCTCGGTCTAACTGCCGATGCCATACCGATAGACATCAAAGCAGCATACAAAAAGAAAATTTCCGAATACCACCCGGACCGAGTCGGCGTGTTTGGCGAAAAAATCAAACAACTCGCCGAGGAAGAAACCCGACAAATCAACGCCGCCTACGCCATGCTACAAGAGCAGGGCAGGGTGTGATGTCGCCACCGGACTCAGGATGATTGGGGCTGACAATGGCTACACCATTTTACGTGATCCTTGATTTTTCACATTGGCGTGTAAACATCACCAGCGGCGTAGCACTTAACAAACGCCGAACTCTTGCTGTGCCGGGTCGACTCAGCATTGATGAATACCTGCAAACGACTACACTACCTGGCGGCGTAGCATATCTGTCGGATATGGATTCAATCAAATCAAGGACTGAGCGTGACAGCATCGTATTTCCAATATTGGGGTAAAGCCAAGCCGGAAGCCGACATCGGCCCCGCGTACCATTTATTGCCTTACCATTGTTTGGATGTGGCAGCGGTGGGCGCGCTTTGGCTGGCGCCGGATACAGCGGTTTGTAAGCAACTGGCAATGCGTCTGCAAGTCGAGCCGGAATGGCTTCAAAGTTGGTTTACCTTCTGTCTTGTTCTACACGATCTGGGTAAATTCGCTCGCGCATTCCAAGGCTTGAGAACGGATTTGTCGGACGATTTGGTCAAACCGAATCCGAGAATGACTTATTCCGAGCGCCACGATAGCTTGGGATTCGCGCTGTGGCGGGACGTATTGCAAGAAAAATTGGCGCAGCACTTTCAGTCGAATCAAACTGCTTGGATCGACAAAATAGATCCCTGGCTGGAAATCGTCACTGGCCACCATGGCATGCCGCCGAAGTTAAGCGGTTTCAACATCGGCAATTTTTTTCACGCTGATGAAATTGACGATAAACAAGCCGCATTCGAATTTGTGCGGGCTTGGTTCGAAGAGTTTTTAGCCAGTTTCGACTTTCAGCCTCTGAGCGATAAAAACCTCTACAAGCGCTTGAAACCTTTGTCTTGGCAATTCGCCGGTATAGCCGTGTTGGCCGACTGGTTGGGTTCGAATCAGGAGCATTTCACTTATTGCGCCAAGCCGATGCCGCTTACCGAATATTGGCAAAACTTTGCGTTACCCAAGGCCAAACAAGTGCTTGCCGGTTTGCCTAAACCGCCTGTAGCCGGAAAATTCGAAACCGTGCAAACCCTGTTTCCCTTTATCCAGCAGCCTACGCCGTTACAACGATACGCTGCCGAAGAGCCGTTGACCGATCAACCGCAGTTCTTCATCCTCGAAGACGTCACTGGTGCCGGCAAAACCGAAGCGGCGTTGATTTTGACGCAACGCTTGATTGCAAAAGGTTTGGCTGACGGTCTGTACATCGGCTTGCCGACCATGGCGACCGCCAACGCCATGTACCAGCGCTTGGGTAAGGTCTACCGCAGCTTTTATGAAGTCGGCGAACAGCCATCGTTGGTACTGGCGCATGGTGCTCGTGAATTGTCGCAAGCCTTTCGTGATTCGGTGCTACTGGCCGAGCAAGCAAATCTAGATACCGATTATCAGAACGGCCGACTCGAGGAAGATCAGGAACTGAGCGCTACCGCTTACTGCAACGCCTGGCTGGCGGACAGTCGCAAAAAAGCCTTACTGGCGGATGTCGGCGTCGGCACGCTCGACCAAGCTTTATTGGCGGTGTTGCCGGCGCGGCATCAATCCTTGCGTTTACTGGGATTGGGCCGCAAAGTACTATTGGTGGACGAGGTTCACGCCTACGACAGCTATATGCGAGAACTACTTTCGGCATTATTGGAAGCCCATGCCCGCCAGGGTGGCAGCGCGATTCTGTTGTCGGCCACCTTGCCGCAAACCATGCGCGAAACTCTAACCGCGGCTTTTCATCGCGGACTCGGATTGGAAGCGCCGAATTTGGCCTATCCGGCGGCTTACCCGTTGGCGACTCACACGCCGGCACAAAACCTGGAAAAGCCCATCGATACCCGAGCCGAAGTCAAACGCACGGTTCGCGTTCAACGCATGGACAGCGAAGAACAAATCATTGCCAAAATTCGACACAGCGCCGAGCAAGGCGAATGCGTCTGCTGGATACGCAATACTGTCAAATCCGCATGCCAGACTTATCAAAACCTGCTGAGCAGCGGCTTTCCTGCCAACTGTTTGGCACTGTTCCATAGCCGTTTTGCGATGATAGACCGGCAAGTCATCGAAAACCGCACCTTGCAAACCTTCGGCGAACAATCAGGGCATGACCAGCGCAACGGCCAAATCCTGATTGCCACGCAAGTGGTCGAACAATCCTTGGACTTGGATTTCGATGTACTGATCAGCGACTTGGCACCCATCGATTTACTGATTCAACGCGCCGGCCGTTTGCGCCGCCATGTCCGCGATGCGTTAGGCAACCGTTTGTGTGAACAAGGCGCGGAAGATGGCCGCGGCGCACCGGTGTTTTACCTGTATGCTCCGACGCCTTCAGAAGATGCAAACGCCGCTTGGTTGAAGCCGGATCACGCCGGCACCCAGGCGGTTTACCCCCACGTTGGTCAGCTATGGCTGTCGGCTCGATTATTGGAAGATAAAAGCGGTTTCGCTATGCCGGACGATGCGCGGGAATTGATTGAAGGCGTGTATGCCGACGAAGCGCAGGCTCGGATACCGCTTGCATTGCAAGAAGCTTCCTTCGACGCGGAAGGCAAAACCATGGTACAGCGGAGCATGGCCGACTTGAATGTCTTGAAGCTGGACAAAGGCTATACCCGGAAAAGCGGCGAGTGGGATGAGGAAACCCGAATCCCCACACGTCTTACCGAAGAGGAAAGTATTTCGGTGGCGTTGGCTGTGCTGGTTGACGGTCAGCTTAAACCTTACGCCGATGTCGAGCGTTACGCCTGGGCGATGAGCACCATCAAATTGCCGGAACGCGAATGGAAAAAGGTTAGCCAACAACTTCCCGACGAACTGAAGCAGCAAGTCGAAACCTTGAAAAACGAACAAAAAGCCTTGCGTTGGCTGGAAGTGTTGCCTTTGCTCGATGGGCAAAATCTGTATTCGGCGACGGATGGATTTGCTGGCTATACGCCGGCAGACTGAAAAGAGTGTTTAAAATGAATTGTTCAATTCCATTTACGAGGGTCTGGTATGAAATTAAAAGTCATCATTCACGAAGCCGAAGAAGGCGGTTACTGGGCTGAAGTGCCGTCGATTCCGGGCTGTGTAACCCAAGGCGAAAGCTTTGACGAGTTGCTAAGCAATATTTATGAAGCCGTGGAAGGGTGTTTATCGGTGGATATAGATGAGGCCAGCGTTGGCAGTAACGACCGAATCATGGAGATTGCCGTGTGAAGGCTATCAGCGGCAAGCGCATGTGCCGATTGCTGGAGATGCGCGGTTGGGATTTAAAACGAATCAACGGCAGCCATCATATTTACGCCAAAGCGGGCAGCATCACCAGGATCTCCGTGCCGGTGCATGGCGATAGTGCGTTAAAGATCGGCTTGCAAAAGCAGATCATGAAGATGGCCGACATCGGCGAAGCCGAATTGTAATTTCAAGTTCAAGCAGGGAGACAAGATGAATTTAATAGCGGATCGCTGGATACCGGTCATTCGCCAAAATGGCTTACACGATTTGGCCGCGCCCTGGCAAATCGCCGAGACGGAAAACCCGGTAATCGAAATCAACGCGCCGAGGCCGGATTTTCATGGGGCGTTGTATCAGTTCCTGATCGGTCTGCTGCAAACCGGATTTGCACCCGAAGACGAAGATCAATGGTTGGAATACTGGGAAGAGGCGCCTGACTCCACAGATTTGCAAGGTCGTTTGTCATCACTTTCGCCAGCGTTCGAACTGACTGGCGATAACGGCCCGGCATTTTTGCAGGATTTGGCACTACCGGACGGTGAAGCCAAGCCTATCGCGGCGTTGCTGATCGAAGCGCCCGGCGGTAAAACGCTGAAAGACAATCTCGACCACTTCATTAAACGCGGCTCGGCGAACCAGCTATGCCCAAGCTGTGCGGCTAGCGCATTGTTTACCTTGCAAACCAACGCGCCATCCGGCGGTGTCGGACATCGGGTCGGCTTGCGCGGCGGCGGGCCTTTGACGACCTTGGTGCTTCCTAAGGCTAGCCAAACCACGTTGTGGCAAAAGCTTTGGTTGAATGTGTTCAATCAGGAAGACCTGCAACCTTTGGACAAACTGGAACTATCCATCATGCCCTGGTTGGACAAAACCCGCACTTCTGAAAAAGGCCAAATCACCACGCCGGTCGACGTTCATCCGTTGCACGCATATTGGGGCATGCCGCGCCGGATTCGCTTGAGCGAAACTCCTGAGCCGGGTATTTGCGATGTATGCGGATGCGATGCCAAGACGTTGTTCCGCGAATACCGTACTAAAAACTATGGCACCAATTACGATGGCGCTTGGCAACATCCGTTAACGCCGTACCGTCATGATCCGAAAAAGGTCAATCCACCGTTGTCTTTGAAAGGCCAGCAAGGCGGTTTGGGTTACCGGCATTGGTTGGGCTTGGCCTTGCAGGACGATAGCAACGGCGACAAAGCCGCCAAAATTGTTTGCCAATACAACCAGGAGCGCGGTCGCAAGTTGGCCGACCGGGGCGGAGCGGCATTGTGGTGCTTCGGTTACGACATGGACAACATGAAGGCGCGTTGCTGGTACGAAGCGAGGTTTCCGGTGTTTTATCTGTCCGCACAGCAGCAACGCAACCTTGTCGGTTGGGCTGGCGAATTGATAGCCGCGGCACGGGAAACCGTGAAGATTTTGCGTAGCGAAGTCAAAGCCGCCTGGTTTCGACGCCCAGAAGATGCCAAAGGCGACATGAGCCAAATCGACGCGCAATTTTGGCAAGCCAGCGAAGCGGAGTTTTTCCGCCTCTTGGAACGCTTGGCTACCTTGTCGGACGGCGGTGGTATGGCCCCGGCTGACATTTACGCTGATTGGTTTGCAGCGTTGAGATCGAAAATGATCGAGGTTTTTGAAGTTGCAACTTTAAGCGCTACCCCGGAAGACCTCGATTTAAAACGGATTATCAACGCCCGGAAATCCATGTTAGGCCGTTTTCACGGCAACAAAATCGTCAAGCAATTGAAAACCCATGCCAAAACGGAGGAGGCTGCCTAAATGAGCGAGAACTATTTTTTAACTTCTGAGGAATTACCGGCTTTGCTGGCCTGGCATCGCTGGTTGAACGGCGACGACGGCGACCGGGGTGGTAATCGTGGCGCCCGCGCCCGTTTACGCCGCGCCGAAGCGCCGGAAGACATTTTGTTGACCGACGCCTTTTTCCATTTCTTACGGCAAATGCCGGACGATTTTCCGCAAAAGGTGTCGCCCGAGCAGCGCTTGTTGGTCGCCGCATCTATTGTTGGTTTGCTGGCGCATGTCGAAACCAACGATGCCACTGCCCGTTTTGCCGCTCAGTTGGGTACGGCCAAAGATAAAGCCAAGCCGCCAATGAGCGAGTTGCGCTTTCAGCAACTGCAAAAAAGCCCAACCGTCGAAGACTTTTATCGGCGCATGCTGCGCGCGATTCGTTTGCTTGGCAAAACCGCCAATGTTGTGTCGCTCACCAACGACATCATTCATTGGCATAAGGAGTTTAATCAGCCGCTGGGCCGCTATCCCAAAGACCGCCTTGCTGTGCGTTGGGCCACCGACTATTTCACCGCCTTACCCAAAAATTAATTTCAAGGAGAGACACATGAGCCGTTTCATTCAACTGCATTTGCTGACCGCTTACCCGCCCGCCAACCTGAACCGCGACGATCAAGGCAGCCCGAAAACCGCGAAGATGGGAGGTTACGACCGCTTGCGGGTGTCGTCGCAATGCCTGAAAAGAACCTGGCGGACCTCGGACATGTTCCAGGCGGCGGTTGCCGGCCATTTGGGCACCCGGACCAAATTGCTTGGCCTGGAGATTTATAACAAGCTGTTGGCAGGCGGGGTTAAAGAAAAAGACGCCAAGGAATGGACCAAGGACATTGCCAAAGTATTCGGCGCGTTGAAAAAAACCGACAAAAGCGACCCGCTGGCGGAAATGGAAATCGAACAATTGGTGCATGTCAGTCCTGCGGAACGGTCGGCATTGGATGTGCTGACCGCAAAATTGATTGCCGAACAGCGAGCGCCGGAAAAAGACGAATTGAATTTGCTGCGAGTCAAGGAACAGGCGGTGGACATTGCCTTGTTCGGCCGTATGCTGGCATCCAGCCCGGCCTTCAACATCGAAGCTGCTTGCCAAGTGGCGCACGCCATCAGCGTGCATCCGGTGGTGATCGAAGACGATTATTTCACCGCCGTCGACGATCTAAACAACGGCCAGGACGACATGGGTGCCGCCCACATCGGCGAAACCCGCTTCGCAGCCGGTTTGTTTTACGCCTACATCTGCATCAACCGCGAGTTGCTGATCAAAAACCTGGATGGCAACGCCGAGCTTGCGAATAAAGCCATTCGCGCCTTGACCGAAGCCGCCGTCAAAGTTGCGCCGGAAGGCAAGCAAAACAGCTTTGCGTCCAGGGCTTATGCGTCGTTCGTGTTGGCGGAAAAGGGCGACCAGCAGCCGCGTTCCTTGTCGGTGGCTTATTTGAAACCCGTTGGCCGCGAAGCTGACGATTATGCTATTCAGGCCATTTTGGCGTTGAAAGCGCAGAACGAGAGCTTTGACGAAGTTTACGGCGCCTGCGCGGATAGCCGTTACGAACTGAATGCCTTACCGTCGCAACGCCAAGGTACTTTGGCCGGTTTGCTCGACTTCGTCGCTCAATAGGAGCCGGTCATGGACCTATTGTTATTCCGATTATACGGGCCGATGGCGAGTTGGGGTGAAATCGCCGTTGGCGAAAGCCGGCATAGCGCCAATTATCCGAGCAAGTCGGCGATATTGGGATTGGTCGGCGCGGCACTGGGCATAGAACGTAGCGACGAAGCGCAACAAGTCGGTTTGCAGAATGGTTACCAAGTGGCCGTCGAAGTGTTCAGCACCGGCCAACTGTTGCGCGATTACCATACCGCGCAAGTGCCGGATTCGGCCGGCAAGTTTGTTTACCGTACCCGCCGCGACGAATTGGTGTTGGGCAAGGAGCGCTTGGGCACGATTTTGTCCAGCCGCGAATATCGTAGTGATGCCTTGGCCGTCGTGGCTTTGCGCGCTTTACCGGATGCGCCGTTCAGTCTGATACAAATCGAGGAAAAACTGCGCAAGCCAGTGTTTCATTTGTATCTGGGTCGCAAATCTTGTCCGCTGGCAGCCCCATTGCATCCGCAGTTGCTGACTGAACAACCCGATCTGTTGTCGGCCTTCAAAGCCTATTCACATAAACCGTTATTGCCGCGCAAACAGGCAGATGGTGCAGCAGGTCAGCTGATTCAGCAAGACGCCGATTGGCTGAATGCTGGTGGTGAACGCTATTATTACTGGGAAGGCGAGCCGCAAGACTTTGCACAGGACATCAATTTGATAAAGCATCGCCAAACCCGAGTCCGCCACGATCAACCCTTATCGCGCAAACGGTGGCAATTCGCGCCGCGTCAGGAACATTATTTTTATCAGGGAGGCGAGTGATGTATTTTTCCAGGGTCAGGATACGGCCGGATATTTACAAATCGTCGCAGTTGGCGAGAGTGTTGGAAGGCAACGTTTACGGTTGCCATCAATTGTTGTGGGATTTGTTTCCGGAACAGGACAAACGGACTTTTCTTTACCGCGAAGAAATCGCCCGTGAACAGATTGGTCCGTCGCCGGCGGTACGCGGCGAGCCCTTGTATTACGTCGTTTCGCAAAATAAGCCTATTGAGCATGAAGGATCGTTGTTCAAGGTCGAGAGTAAAGAATACGACCCACGATTGGCGAACGGCCTATGCCTGCAATTCGATTGCCGGGTCAACCCAGTGGTCAGTCGGCAAGGCAAAAAGCATGATGTGGCGATGGATGCGCAATTGCAGTTTTTGGCGTCGTTGATCAAATCGCATGGCCTGGATGTTTCTTTGCCCGCCAAAACCGATAAAGGTATTTACAAAAGGCTGTTACTGGAAAAGGGCGGGGCGGCGTTGGAGGCTGAATTATCCGAATTATTGGCTGGGGATCGTTACTACGCCGAGCGTTTGGGGCAAATTTCCGGCTTGGCTGATAAGTTGGAATGGGCGATCAAAGCCTGCGTCGATCAGGCACTGACTAGTTGGATGATCAAGCAAGGCGAGCGTTGCGGATTTACGTTACTGAGCGGCGATGACGGTTTACCCAAGTTGCAAAACAGCACTTACGCATGGCACGGCTTGCAGCAAAAGGCTGTCAAAAAAGGCGAAAAATCCGGCTTTAGCTCGGTCGATTTCACCGGCGAACTGCAAATCACCGACGCCGAAAAATTTCGCCAAACCCTATTCACCGGCCTGGGCCGGGCCAAGGCATTTGGCTGTGGTTTGTTGATGGTGCGGCGGTTATAATTCGGACTTAATTCAGTCTGAATTTATTTCATTGCGAGCAAAACCAAATGAAACTATCCGAAAACATAAAACCCATCAGTTACTTAAAAGCCAACGCCGCTGAGGTGATCGAAAAATTAAAAACCGATCATCAGCCTATGATCATCACCCAAAACGGCGAGGCGGCGATGGTAGTTCAGTCGGTTGCCGATTACGAGCAAACTCAGGAAACCCTGGCCTTGCTGAAAATGTTGGCGCAAAGTCAGCAAGCGCTAGCGGAAGGCAAAACGGTGTCCAGCGCAGAGGCGTTTAGTCGTTTACGTAAGCGGCGCGGCTTGGCATGAGTGTTCCGGTAAGGCTGACCGAACCGGCCTTGGCCGATTTGCTGGCTATCAATGATTATTTCTTAGTGGAAGTCAGTGATAAGGTGGCGGCAAAAATCATCGACGCCCTCGAAACAGCCGTCAATAGCCTCGCGGATTTGAACGAGCGTGGAACCGTACCTAAAGGGTTACTGGGTTTGGGCATTCGCCAATATCGACAACTCATCGTAAAACCCTATCGCATCGTCTATCAACGCATGCTTGAACAAGTGGTCGTCCATGCCATTCTGGATGGGCGCCGGGATATGCAAACGCTGTTAACCCAGCGATTGATAGGCGCTCTCTAGCCGAACGATCCCCAAAATTAAGGATGATTTTACCCATGCTCCCACCCCTAAAACCCATTGCCATGAAAGAACGTGTCTCGCTGGTCTTTATCGAAAAAGGCCAGATAGATGTCAAGGACGGCGCCTTCGTCGTCATCGACGAAACCGGCATCCGCACCCACATTCCGGTCGGCTCCATTGCCTGCATCATGCTGGAACCCGGCACCCGCGTCTCCCATCACGCCGCCGCCCTGGCGGCCCGAGCAGGGACTTTGCTGGTCTGGGTTGGCGAAGCCGGTGTCAGGTTATACGCAGCCGGCCAACCCGGCGGCGCGCGTTCCGACCGCTTGCTTTACCAGGCCAAACTGGCGCTGGACGACGACGCTCGTTTGAAGGTGGTGCGCAAAATGTACGAAATCCGTTTCGGCGAAAAACCGCCCGAGCGCCGTAGCGTCGAACAACTGCGCGGCATCGAAGGCGCCAGAGTCAGGAAGTTGTACCAGTTGCTGGCCAAGCAGGCCGGCGTGGACTGGAAGGGCCGCAATTACGATTATACGGCGTGGGACAACAGCGATACCGCCAACCGCTGTCTCAGTGCCGCCACCGCCTGCCTATACGGCATTTGCGAAGCGGCCGTGCTGGCCGCCGGTTACGCGCCGGCCATCGGCTTTATCCATACCGGCAAGCCGTTGTCTTTCGTTTACGACATCGCCGACCTGTTCAAATTCGACGACATCGTCCCGCACGCCTTCAAAATCGCCGCCAAAAACTACTCCAACCCGGAACGCGAAGTGCGGCTGATGTGCCGCGACGTGTTTCGTCAATCCAAAATCCTGCGCAAGATCATCCCCACCATCGAAGAAGTGCTGGCGGCCGGCGAACTGGAAATTCCCAAACCGGTCGAGGAAAACATCGCCCCGGCCATTCCCAATGCGGAGGGCATCGGCGATGTTGGTCATCGTAGTTGAAAACGTGCCGCCCAGGCTGCGCGGACGCTTGGCGGTGTGGCTGATCGAGATTCGCGCCGGGGTTTACGTCGGCGACTTGTCGGCCAAGGTGCGGGAGATGATCTGGTCGCAAGTCGAGCAGGGCTTGGAGGAGGGCAACGCCGTGATGGCCTGGTCCACCAATACCGAATCCGGTTTTGATTTTATGACTTTAGGAAAGAATAGACGGCTACCGGTAGAGCTTGACGGCTTGAAACTGGTGTCGTTTTTTCCGCCGGAAGAGGCCGATTTGTCTCGCTCGCCCTCCGGGCGAGGGGCGGGGTGAAGGTGCACTAAATTCCTGTTGGGATATAGGGCGCTGTAAGGGTAGTCGCCAGCTTTTTAACAACTTGGAAAATACCGAAAAATTCGGTAGAAAATTGGACGGGTTGTTTTTATATGCGTAACAATGAGTTACGATTAGTGTGTTCCCCGCACCCGCGGGGATGAACCGGCTCGAATAATCAGACGGCGTAACGTTTCTGGGTGTTCCCCGCACCCGCGGGGATGAACCGGCGAGTACCGTTGCACGTGATTTATCAAAGGGGTGTTCCCCGCACCCGCGGGGATGAACCGAAAAAAAATGTGTTCATTTGAAACTCGCCTTGGTGTTCCCCGCACCCGCGGGGATGAACCGTTAGAAAGCTGGTCAGGAATAATAAGGCTCATGTGTTCCCCGCACCCGCGGGGATGAACCGCAAAATCCAGCTTTTACCATACGCGCTGGCATGTGTTCCCCGCACCCGCGGGGATGAACCGCATGTTGATAAGGTTGATTTCTATGATGATGAGTGTTCCCCGCACCCGCGGGGATGAACCGCAAAACATTGATTTTGCAATTCTGCAAATACGGTGTTCCCCGCACCCGCGGGGATGAACCGCCTAAATTGCACTTGGAATTGCCCCCGGTTATGTGTTCCCCGCACCCGCGGGGATGAACCGACGATATACACCTAATTGGTAAAGTATATTTTGTGTTCCCCGCACCCGCGGGGATGAACCGCCGTTTTAATTCAGCCGTTGATGCTTACAAAAGTGTTCCCCGCACCCGCGGGGATGAACCGCCGGTCGAGCGGCAACCGCCGAGCGAACGTCGGTGTTCCCCGCACCCGCGGGGATGAACCGGCTTGGTCGTCTACCTGGGGAATTCGTCAGTTGTGTTCCCCGCACCCGCGGGGATGAACCGTTTTCCGAGATTGTCGGCAAGCCAATCGAAGAGTGTTCCCCGCACCCGCGGGGATGAACCGGCAAAAACCGGAAGCGACTACAGAACAGCGAAGTGTTCCCCGCACCCGCGGGGATGAACCGCGGCTGCCGAGCATGGTGTTAATCACGTCGATGTGTTCCCCGCACCCGCGGGGATGAACCGATGATGCAGGACGGCGTTAGCATGGAAAAAGCGTGTTCCCCGCACCCGCGGGGATGAACCGACGCTAGAACAGCTTAAACAAGCGGTGATGGAGTGTTCCCCGCACCCGCGGGGATGAACCGACTCGTCAAAAAGGATGATGAAGGATTTCATTGTGTTCCCCGCACCCGCGGGGATGAACCGCCATTGAAGCTTGGCGCGGCACCCAGGACATGGTGTTCCCCGCACCCGCGGGGATGAACCGGCTCGTCTCATTTGCCCTAAATGGTGGCGGCGGTGTTCCCCGCACCCGCGGGGATGAACCGGGAAATCCCGGTAATTTGCTGGAATGCGTTATGTGTTCCCCGCACCCGCGGGGATGAACCAAATCAATTTGCCATTGTTCCATTTTTTACCCCGTGTTCCCCGCACCCGCGGGGATGAACCGGCAATCGGGCAACAGTCGCTGATCGTTGGCTAGTGTTCCCCGCACCCGCGGGGATGAACCGGCCCGATTATCTGCGAAACTAGCATCATCCGGGTGTTCCCCGCACCCGCGGGGATGAACCGCCATTGTTGATGGTTTGGGTGGCGGATCGCGCGTGTTCCCCGCACCCGCGGGGATGAACCGCACAAATAGAAAGCGAAAGCAATAACGCAAAAGTGTTCCCCGCACCCGCGGGGATGAACCGTGTTATTTCATTACGGTACTTAGACGGCATGAGTGTTCCCCGCACCCGCGGGGATGAACCGCGGACAGGAACCGGATATTGTTTTAGTCACTCGTGTTCCCCGCACCCGCGGGGATGAACCGCTTGGAGGCATGTTAACTAGACCGTACATCGTTGTGTTCCCCGCACCCGCGGGGATGAACCGTGTGTATAGGTGCAAACAGATACCAAAGCGCAGTGTTCCCCGCACCCGCGGGGATGAACCGAAAATCAATTTTAACGTTAGGGGTTAAAATCAGTGTTCCCCGCACCCGCGGGGATGAACCGTATTAACACCGGCAGCGCATTGTACAACGTGGGTGTTCCCCGCACCCGCGGGGATGAACCGCTTGTCCGCCATCATTTCCACGTAATAATCCGCGTGTTCCCCGCACCCGCGGGGATGAACCGCCACGCCTAGCGGGCCTTATAACGGGAACAGGGTGTTCCCCGCACCCGCGGGGATGAACCGTCAAAAACGCCGCTCGGCTTCCGGCTTCGCGCGTGTTCCCCGCACCCGCGGGGATGAACCGGAGTGTTTGCGTTGCGGCTGGTATGAGGAAACGTGTTCCCCGCACCCGCGGGGATGAACCGCATCCGCCGCTTTAATGGTGCCGACCATGCCGGTGTTCCCCGCACCCGCGGGGATGAACCGCCTTTGTCGCGGGCTTTGCCGTAAGACTGCCCGTGTTCCCCGCACCCGCGGGGATGAACCGGATGGTCAAACCTAAAAAGGGATGAAATGGGTGTGTTCCCCGCACCCGCGGGGATGAACCGGTCGCCACTACCGGCCTTATCTGGCTTTCCGTGTGTTCCCCGCACCCGCGGGGATGAACCGGCAAAAAGCTAGACAGCGAAGAAATGCGCAAGGTGTTCCCCGCACCCGCGGGGATGAACCGCCGGTGGTACGGAAAACCGGCGGCTTGTCCATGTGTTCCCCGCACCCGCGGGGATGAACCGGCTGGGTAGTTGTAATCGGCTATGCCGGTCATGTGTTCCCCGCACCCGCGGGGATGAACCGTTTTTCGGCAGTTATCGAAGTCATACTAGGGGGTGTTCCCCGCACCCGCGGGGATGAACCGCGAAGCGCGGAGTTAATGGGATGGCTACTCAAGTGTTCCCCGCACCCGCGGGGATGAACCGGGCTAGGCTTCCTTTAAATTTAACTGAATCTTGTGTTCCCCGCACCCGCGGGGATGAACCGATCAACCCACCGCCGCGCAGGACGATGAACACGTGTTCCCCGCACCCGCGGGGATGAACCGCCTGCCGGGTATCCCGTCGAGGCGGTGAGAATGTGTTCCCCGCACCCGCGGGGATGAACCGGGGTTTGCGGGCCGCGAGTTATCCCCATGCAGGTGTTCCCCGCACCCGCGGGGATGAACCGGCAACTGTCAGTACACTTATAGTGTTCAAGAGGTGTTCCCCGCACCCGCGGGGATGAACCGCAGATAGCCGCGCCTTTAAAGGTCCAATGCTGGTGTTCCCCGCACCCGCGGGGATGAACCGATAGCCTTGGCGGCGGGCCGCTATGCCGTGCGGTGTTCCCCGCACCCGCGGGGATGAACCGCAAATCGCTTTGGATAAGTATCGTCGTCATTTGTGTTCCCCGCACCCGCGGGGATGAACCGCCGGTCGAACCGCTGGCCACACTCACCATAGCGTGTTCCCCGCACCCGCGGGGATGAACCGGCGACTTTTGCCCGGTCGCAATTTAACGGCGTGTGTTCCCCGCACCCGCGGGGATGAACCGTCTCCCAGGCGGCCAAAATCCTCGCCAAAACAGTGTTCCCCGCACCCGCGGGGATGAACCGCTAATGGACCTAATGAGAGTTCGTAAAGCCTCGTGTTCCCCGCACCCGCGGGGATGAACCGGCAACAAATTAGTTTCCCTTTTGGACTTAGCGGTGTTCCCCGCACCCGCGGGGATGAACCGATAGAACCGTCATCTACCGGAGCGGGGTTTTCGTGTTCCCCGCACCCGCGGGGATGAACCGGTATGGCGCAGGACGTGGGCAAGCTGGCCAGGGTGTTCCCCGCACCCGCGGGGATGAACCGACGCGGTCGGTGCTTAGGTCGATGTCGATAAAGTGTTCCCCGCACCCGCGGGGATGAACCGATCAAAGACCGTGCCAGGAACAGCGCGGAGAGGTGTTCCCCGCACCCGCGGGGATGAACCGGATGCCGATTTTAAATAGTTGGCACCTGATGCGTGTTCCCCGCACCCGCGGGGATGAACCGCAGCCAGGGCGGCGCGCCGCCTAGTCTATACCGTGTTCCCCGCACCCGCGGGGATGAACCGCCGCAGCAGGCGCCCATTTGCTGACGCTGTGGGTGTTCCCCGCACCCGCGGGGATGAACCGAATCCTATCGCCAGTGCGTTGAATGCCGAGCAGTGTTCCCCGCACCCGCGGGGATGAACCGGCGGTTAAATGGTGGACATACGATAAGCAGCTGTGTTCCCCGCACCCGCGGGGATGAACCGGGTATTGCAATGTCACTTTTGCCCCGGTCATTGTGTTCCCCGCACCCGCGGGGATGAACCGCTCGGTGGCCTGCATAGACTGCGTCACACCATGTGTTCCCCGCACCCGCGGGGATGAACCGTATTTATTGCCGAACAGGTTGATCTCGCCGCGGTGTTCCCCGCACCCGCGGGGATGAACCGATTTATAACTCTAACTTTGCCTGTTCTAATACGTGTTCCCCGCACCCGCGGGGATGAACCGCCCATGCCTTGCAACGTAACGAAGGTCTTGGTGTGTTCCCCGCACCCGCGGGGATGAACCGCCTTAGTGTTGGGGGTAGTCTAAAGAGGGAGGGTGTTCCCCGCACCCGCGGGGATGAACCGCGTTTGCCGAAGGGCTGATCAAAGAGGGTAGCGTGTTCCCCGCACCCGCGGGGATGAACCGTAATTTTGCGTCGGCGTAATTCATCCCTTAACGTGTTCCCCGCACCCGCGGGGATGAACCGCTTCGATATACCGTTCTTTCCAGTGCGCTGCCGTGTTCCCCGCACCCGCGGGGATGAACCGCCTACAGCCATTTGATGCTTAAAGCCCATGACGTGTTCCCCGCACCCGCGGGGATGAACCGTCAATCGGTTTAATGCCGGCTTCCGGCACTAAGTGTTCCCCGCACCCGCGGGGATGAACCAGATCGAGATTTTATAAGCGGCATTGTCCCGCTGGTGTTCCCCGCACCCGCGGGGATGAACCGCCTGTTTATAGCTTTTTCGACTTGCCTTGCAGGTGTTCCCCGCACCCGCGGGGATGAACCGGTATAAAACAGCGTTTAAAACAATTCGGTAAAGTGTTCCCCGCACCCGCGGGGATGAACCGGAAGTGGATTTGATAAAACTTTTTTCATTCCAGTGTTCCCCGCACCCGCGGGGATGAACCGATATGCGTTAACTGTCCCGCTGGTAACTTAAAGTGTTCCCCGCACCCGCGGGGATGAACCGGTTGTTGCGGGTGTCGGCGGGCTGTTGGCCGGGTGTTCCCCGCACCCGCGGGGATGAACCGCCGAGAAACGATAGCAGAGCGCACGGGGTTGGGTGTTCCCCGCACCCGCGGGGATGAACCGAGGCATCGTTTACCAACTCGGCAGCCGAGGCGGTGTTCCCCGCACCCGCGGGGATGAACCGCGACTTGAGCGGGCTTTTTTTATGCCTGAAACGTGTTCCCCGCACCCGCGGGGATGAACCGCGGGGTGGCTCCGCTGATGATGTAATCCTTCGGTGTTCCCCGCACCCGCGGGGATGAACCGCCGGCTACCACGCGCGGGAACTACTTTAATAGGTGTTCCCCGCACCCGCGGGGATGAACCGCCGCACACCCTACCCGCAAGGGTTGTAACGCTGTGTTCCCCGCACCCGCGGGGATGAACCGTCGCTGTCTATTTCGCCAATATGCGAGCCTTTGTGTTCCCCGCACCCGCGGGGATGAACCGCCACATTATTTGAACCAGTACACTCGAACACTGTGTTCCCCGCACCCGCGGGGATGAACCGTATGTCGAAGTTGTTTCAGTAGAGTTCAACGAGTGTTCCCCGCACCCGCGGGGATGAACCGTCAGAGCAATCAAGCTCTTTTTTCGGCACTGGGTGTTCCCCGCACCCGCGGGGATGAACCGCCAGCGATACCACCGACGAAGGTCAACATAATGTGTTCCCCGCACCCGCGGGGATGAACCGCCAGCCAGGCTAAAAGAAAACCGCCCAACCGTGTGTTCCCCGCACCCGCGGGGATGAACCGCGTGTGTATTTCATCGGGCATATTCCCGATAAGTGTTCCCCGCACCCGCGGGGATGAACCGGGCTAGGCTTCCTTTAAATTTAACTGCACCTTGTGTTCCCCGCACCCGCGGGGATGAACCGGTTTCGGCACGTCGATTAATTTGGACGAACAAGTGTTCCCCGCACCCGCGGGGATGAACCGAGGAATAGACCTCAACCGTTGACGTGACACCGGTGTTCCCCGCACCCGCGGGGATGAACCGAGCGAAGGAGTTAGCCGAATCAGAAACACTCGGTGTTCCCCGCACCCGCGGGGATGAACCGACTACGACGAAGACGAAGACGAGGAATACTGAGTGTTCCCCGCACCCGCGGGGATGAACCGCCTGCTCCAGACGAACAGACCGCGCCTTGTGTGTGTTCCCCGCACCCGCGGGGATGAACCGTCAACCGCAGCGGTTAAGCTCGTAAAAGCTGGGTGTTCCCCGCACCCGCGGGGATGAACCGGCGACGTTTAACTAAAACGGGATCGATAACCGGTGTTCCCCGCACCCGCGGGGATGAACCGGAAACGGCTTTCCTTTTTCTTTCCACTTTTGCGTGTTCCCCGCACCCGCGGGGATGAACCGTTTGTCGAGTGTAAAACTCAGTTGATTACTATGTGTTCCCCGCACCCGCGGGGATGAACCGGCAGGGTTAACAATAGGACTAGCCGCCCTTATGTGTTCCCCGCACCCGCGGGGATGAACCGTCGCAACAGCAACGACGATCATCAGCGCCAATGTGTTCCCCGCACCCGCGGGGATGAACCGGACACGTCCAGGCAGCGAACTACCCAGAACGAGTGTTCCCCGCACCCGCGGGGATGAACCGTGATAGATATGGACACCATCATAGCCGCTTCGGTGTTCCCCGCACCCGCGGGGATGAACCGCCGCATCCGGCGCACTAAAGTTAAGCCCTGTGGTGTTCCCCGCACCCGCGGGGATGAACCGTAATGGCCTTGCCGAATACGGCGACCGATGCAGTGTTCCCCGCACCCGCGGGGATGAACCGGCGATTAGCTCGGCGCGGCCGCCGGATTGATGGTGTTCCCCGCACCCGCGGGGATGAACCGTATACAGTTATTTTTTTGTTTGTCAATACAAAGTGTTCCCCGCACCCGCGGGGATGAAGCGACGGGCAATACTTTTTCCGCTTTAATTTCCAGGTGTTCCCCGCACCCGCGGGGATGAACCGTATTTAACCGGCCAATGGTCCAAGATTCGCGCGTGTTCCCCGCACCCGCGGGGATGAACCGCCTTTCGGGGAGTTGGTTATTCATGTGGCGGGGTGTTCCCCGCACCCGCGGGGATGAACCGGCCATAGCGATACCGATCACCAAAACACCGGTGTGTTCCCCGCACCCGCGGGGATGAACCGCGGGTGTCTATGTTGTTTTCCAGCCGGGATATGTGTTCCCCGCACCCGCGGGGATGAACCGCCAGTGCTGAGATTGATGCCGTGGTGCGAACCGTGTTCCCCGCACCCGCGGGGATGAACCGGTGGCGGCGGCGATGGATGGCAGGCAGTTCGAGTGTTCCCCGCACCCGCGGGGATGAACCGGAAACGCAGACACAAGCGCTTCAAACCATGATGTGTTCCCCGCACCCGCGGGGATGAATGTGGCTTCTTGGAGCTGTTGAAGCTTCATTTGCCGTGTTCCCCGCACCCGCGGGGATGAATGGCTTGTTGTTGATCTTCCTCATATCTACTCGTGGCGTTGGTGTAAGTGTCGAGGCATGGAATGCGGGGCGTATTCTGTTACAACCGCTATTTCTGATCGGCTTGCCGGCAGGGAAATTGCTAAAATGCCTTGTTCGCCGGCGAAATGGAGGTTCTCTGGTATTCGTTGCCCCAGTTTGTATTGGCTCGGTTCCCCGGGATTAGAAGAGGAGTTTATTTGATGTTGCAGCAACACTTCGCCGAAGTTACCAGGGTCTATGCGCTGGAGATGATGGCCTTAAGCGGCCGCAAGTGCTGCGGATTTGTTGTTGTCATTAAATTGATATGAATAATATTCCACCCAAACGCGGCCTGGGCCGCGGGCTTGAAGCTTTATTAACCGATATGCCGGTTAAATCAGCAACGGATAAACCAAGTATTAAGGCTGATGCCGTTCCGGGGCGAGCCGTCCGCCAAGAAAATAGCCATTTGCTTCAAGAAGCCGAAGTGTTAAAGACCCTGTTGGAGGAACTTGAAAACGCCTTGAGTGACTTCAATCCGGATTAGCCTGTTTATTAGTCTTTAAGTATCGCCGTTCTTGCTATGGCCATAGCCCGGTGGCTATTTTGGATTTCTGCTTTCGCGGGTATGGCGACTCCAGAGACGTTAAGAGGCAGGCTAATATTAAATGTCCATTTGATCAGGGTTTCGGAAGCGGGTTTGACAGGCATGGCAAAAGACTATTTGCTACTAAAGACCTCTCGGCACCATCGCACGCAGAGTCAAGATAGGGTAGGAAACATGTCAAATGGCGCGCCCGAGAGGATTCGAACCTCTGGCCTCAGCCTCCGGAGGGCTGCGCTCTATCCAGCTGAGCTACGGGCGCTATGTGATTTGCAGTCAAGCGGTTTAGGCTTTTTACCTTAATCCTGAAAACCTAAGAGGATTTCCTTTCAGGATATGTATCGGCCACTGGGCCGAATCGGGTAAGCGCGCCATTATAAGATTAAATGCCGTTAAAGTCATTGCCAATCCTGGCTTAAACAGCGGTTTTTCCTTTATTAAGTTTCGCCAGCAGCTGTTTTTGTCGATTCAGCCGTTCGGACTTTTCCGCTTCCGCTTTGGCTTGGCGCCGGTTTTTGGCTTGGTGGCGCTGTCTGGATTGCTCCGCATTAGCGGCGGTCCATTCGGCGTTTGCCGGGATCATGCTGATGCAGTTGACCGGGCAGGGGGCGATGCATAATTCGCAACCGGTGCATAAGGTGGCGATGACGGTATGCATCTGCTTGGATGCACCGAGAATGGCGTCGGTGGGGCAAGGCGGCAGGCATTTGGTGCAGCCTATGCAATTTGCCTCGTCGATTACGGCCACTTGTAAAGGCTGCGTCATACCGAACGCCGGATTCAACGGCTTGGCGGGGACGTTCAGTAAATCCGCCAATAATCGGATTCCTTGGCCGCCGCCGGGCGGGCACTGGTTTATGTCGGCTTCACCGTTTGCGATAGCTTGCGCATACGGCCGGCATCCCTGGTAACCGCATTTGCGGCACTGGGTTTGCGGTAGCAGCGCGTCGATCTGTACGGCTAGAGATGCCTCGTGTTGCTCGCTCATGACCAATAAGCTGTCTTGCGGCCTCTTGCTTTATTTAACCCGCATGCCCGGTTGCGCGCCTTGGTCCGGCGACAGCACCCAGATGTCTTTGCCGCCGGGTCCGGCCGCCAATACCATGCCTTCCGAGGTGCCGAAGCGCATTTTGCGCGGCTTTAGATTGGCCACTACCACTGTCAATTTGCCTTCCAGTTCTTCCGGGGCGTAGGCCGATTTAATGCCGGCGAAGATATTGCGGGTTTCGGTCCCCAAATCCACCGTCAGTTGCAGCAGTTTTTCGGCGCCTTCCACCGATTCGGCTTTGACGATTCGACCGATGCGCAAATCAATTTTGGCAAAGTCTTCGATCTCGATCGCTTCAGCAATCGGCTCGGCTATCGCTTTTGCTACTTGCTCGGGATTGTTTTTCACTGCGGCAGCTTGTTTGCCTGGCTTGGCTACAACCGGTGGCGTCTTTTCCAGATTTTCTTTGGAGGCTTCTACAATCGCGGCGATTTTGTCCGGCTCTACGCGGGTCATCAACGGTACGAAGCTGTTGATTTTATGGTCGAGCAGCGGTTGAGCATCGCTCGGCCAGCTTTGTGTGGGAATGTTCAAAAAGCTTTCGGCGTTGTTTGCCAGCGTCGGAATCACCGGGCGCAGATAAGCTACCAGCATCCGAAACAGATTCACGCCCATGCTGCACACGGCATGTAACTCGGCGTCTTTGCCTTCTTCCTTGGCGATCAGCCAGGGTTTTTTCTCGTCGATATATTGGTTGGCTTTGTCGGCCAGCGCCATGATTTCCCGCATCGCTTTGCCGAATTCGCGACTTTCGTATAAATCGGCAATCGTGCTGTTGGCGTCGACAAACTGTTGGAATAGTGCCGGTTCGGCGCATTCTGCCGAAAGCAGGCCGTCGAAGCGCTTGGCGATGAAGCCGGAACAGCGGCTGGCGATATTAACCACTTTGCCGACCAAGTCGGAATTGACACGCTGGCTGAAATCGTCGAAGTTCAAGTCGATGTCATCTACGCCGGCGCTGAGTTTTGCGGCGAAGTAATAGCGCAGATATTCCGGGTTCAGATGGTCCAGGTAGGTGCGGGCCTTGATGAAGGTGCCGCGCGATTTGGACATTTTCTCGCCGTTGACGGTTAAAAAGCCGTGGGCGAAAATCGCGCTGGGTGTTCTAAAGTCTGCGCCGTGCAGCATGGCCGGCCAGAACAGGGCGTGGAAGTAAATGATGTCCTTGCCGATGAAATGGTACAGCTCGGTGGTGCTGTCTTTTTGCCAAAACTGGTCGAAGTCCAGGCCTTGGCGGTCGCAGAAGTGCTTGAAGCTGGCCATGTAACCGATGGGCGCATCCAGCCAAACGTAGAAATACTTGCCTGGCGCATCGGGAATTTCGAAGCCGAAATACGGCGCATCGCGGGAAATGTCCCATTGCTGCAGGCCGTTTTCCAGCCATTCCGCCATCTTGTTGCTGACTTCCGGTTGCAAGTGGCCGGCGGTGGTCCAGTCGCGCAACATCTCGGCAAAATGGCCGAGTTCAAAAAAGTAATGCTCGGAATCTTTTTCGATGGGGCGCTCACCGGAAATGGCGGAGACGGCGTTTTTCAGTTCGGTGGGCGAATAGGTGGCGCCGCAGGCTTCGCAGCTGTCGCCGTATTGGTCGGCCGCGCCGCATTTCGGGCATTCGCCCTTGATGAAACGGTCCGGTAGGAACATATTTTTCACCGGATCGTAAGCCTGGGTGATGCTGCGTTGGCTGATATGGCCGCCGGCGCGCAGACGTTTGTAGATCAGCGCGGAGTATTCTTTATTTTCCGGCGAATGGGTGCTGTGGTACTGATCGAACGCGACGCCAAATTCCTGGAAATCGGCGCGATGTTGTTTTTCCACATCGGCGATCAGTTGTTCCGGGGTAATGCCTTCCTTGTCGGCTCTAAGCATGATCGGCGTGCCGTGGGTGTCGTCGGCGCAGACGTAGTAGCAATTGTGCCCGCGTTGTTTCTGGAACCGCACCCAGATGTCGGTTTGGATGTATTCGACAAGGTGGCCCAAGTGGATAGGGCCGTTGGCATACGGTAAGGCGCTGGTAACAAGGATTTTTCGGTTAGACATGGGGTTAAAACAGCCTGGGAAAATGAGGGCGGATTATGGCATAAATCGCCAGGGCTTTCATGGTTTGGGCAGCGGTTTGCCGATTGCCGGCGCGTTACCCTGATGCGGGGGCTAGGGATGTTTGGTAATAGGGATCAGTAAGGTACAATCCCAACCAAGCCTCCAGCTTAAGCGCTATACCGTCCGGCATGGCATACTTAAAGTCGGATCGGCCTTAGCCCTTTTTGAATCACTTAAACTTATAAGAAGAGGTAACATCATGAGAAAAACGTTGTTTCTGGCCATCGCGATGCTGGCTTCCGGTACTGCGGCGGCGGCTACTGACCATTATCTGTTGCGCGACGGCAATCATGTACAGCATTTGAAGATTACGACCTTGGGAAAAGACATTAACGCCACGGTGGATGTGGATTTCGAACCCAATCCCGATGAGGCCGGCAAGCACGCCTGTTCCGCAACGGTATCCGATGAGGCTAAAAGTGTTGGTGAAAACGAATTGGTCTTGAAAAAGCACATTGAGGGCGAAGCGCGCTCTTGCTCCGTGAAAATTCATCTGACGCCTAACGGTGCCAAGCTGGAGCAATCGGACGAATGTACTTATTTCGCAGCCGGTATCTGCAGTTTTTCCAGCAACGGTAAGGAACTGGTCAAAATCAAATAAATCCCTGGCGCAATGGCTTTGGCTTATTGCGCCGTCTTTTCTCCAACAAACCTGCCTGGGCTGTCCCGCTGTGTTTTGCGGCCATTTGTTATTAACGCTTTTTGTCAGCCGCATTTAGGGCTTTTTGTGAAAAATTGTGTGATATGCCGCACTGTAGAGACATATTGTCGCGCGGCAATCGGCCACATTTTAAACGTTAGGATTCTTTGCTAGATTATCGCCAGCTCATGCGGGTTTGCATGGGCGTTAATCGTTCCCCCGATAATCGAGAAGCCAAGGAGTTTTTATGAAAAAAGCACACATGATGATAATAGCCGCTGCCGTTGCCGCGCTGGGATTGACCACGGCGTTGAATGTTACTAATGCTAATGAAGCGGCTGGCGAGGATGTCAAAACCGTCGCTTGGTATGTGGCCAACATTAAAGAGGCGCGTACCCAAAACCAAGCTTGTCACGATGATCCGGCTATTCAAGGCAGCGCTAATTGCGCTAATGCCCTGCACGCGCTGGAAATTACCTTCAAAGGTGGCAACTGATACCCGTTGAACCTATTCGGTTCGACAACTTGCCGGCCAAGACTTTACGAAACGATTAATCCAATTCTTACATATCGTCGCTCCCGCGAAGGCGGGAGCCCAGCGGCTATCCCGGATTCGCTGAGAATTCTTTAAAGGTTGCGACCTTCTCGGGAATGACGAATCCAGGGAGTTTAAGAGTCGGTTTGATAGAGGGTTTTGAGCGGTTTGGTTTGAACCGAGATAATTGTTTTTGGCGGTCACTGCCGCCTGTTTTGTGACCGGATAATCTCCCCTCGATTGTCCGGATAGCGTTTACCGGTTTGCTTGGTTGACTCGCCGCTTGACTAAGCAAGCCGGTAAACGCAATGCAAATTCCTTTTTTTCAAGTTAGTTGTTGTGGATGGGTAATCGCCAATCCGCATGATTTTAGCGGTAACTTTTAAGTCCTTCCTTTCTTCATTTCCATAGCACGTGGTCGAGCGGCAAGTGAAGTCTCTGACCTAGCGTCGGCTGCTACTGAAATAATTCTCAAAACTGAAAATCTGCTAAATTAACCTTTCAATTTGTCAGATAATTCGGCCATTAGACCATGTACAAAGCCAGCCAAAATCAAATTCATATTTCTGCCAACTTGGGCGAATACGCTATTCCGCCGTTAAAAGATATGTTGGTGTTAGGCAAGGAGTCTCCGATTGGCTGCATCGCCATGCGCCGGGCAATCGAACTATTGGTAAAAGCGCCGTTTGAGCATATTGAGTTTGATGACGATGTGATCAGTGATCTTTTGGTAAGACAGAGCTTGCTAAAACGTATCAGCAAGGCTGCGTTAATCGATTTCGTGTTGACTCAGATAAAGCCCTTGATGAGTGACGATGAAATATTGCATGCGGAGATGGATATTTCCGTTCAGCTAAATACCAAGTTATGAAACAACTGGCGGTTGGCGATTGTTTATGGCCGCACGTTCGTCGGGTTATGGAGGAGGAGCGGCCTTGCAGCGTTGAGCGCAATATCGTTTTTGCCGTTTTTCGGGAAGCACCGGTGGAAGAGTTTTGCGGTTTGGCCACCGATCACGATATATCAAAACATCCCAATTGGATTTTTGCAGATTTGGTCGAGCATCGGCCTATGCTTAGTGTCGCTCCTAAGCTTGGCGTCCGCAAAGCGCTATGTCTGATGGATGAAAATCAGCTGGGAGCCTTGGCTGTGCTCAACAAAGGTCAATTCGTCGGCGTGGTTACCCGGCAAAGTATTTTGGAAGTTCTGCTGAACCGTGAGCGACTGCTGCTGAAAGAGACTATGCGCCTTAAAATTGCGGCGGAAACCAACCACGAGCAAACGGTGGTTTGGGTTGGGCGTCTGGCCGCATTGAACGACGCTGCGCGCAGCTTGCTGGGGGTGCTGGCCCATACATCAATCGAAACCGAGTTATTGCAGGCCGGCATTGATGCGCTTTGTAATTTGTTGGATGCTCGTTATGGTGCTATTGGGATAGTTGACAACGGCGGCGCGTTGACGGAGTTTATTTATGCCGGTATCAGCGACGAGCAAGCTCAGCAAATAGGTCATTTACCTGAGGGGAGGGGCTTGTTGGGGGTAGTCATTGAGGAAAACGTCTCCTTGAGGCTTGCGGATATGGGCAAGGACCCGCGCAGCGCCGGCTTTCCACCACATCATCCGCAGATGACATCCTTATTGGCGGTGCCTATATCTCATCAAGGTCGGGTGTATGGGCGTATCTATCTCAGCGATAAATACAGTGGTGAGCTATTTACCAAGAACGATGAAGAGTTGGCGTTGAGTTTTGCGCATTCGTTGTCGCTGGTAATCGATAATGCCCGTGAAATTGAGGAAGTGAAACGCGCACGGCAACGCCTGGATTATATTGCCCATTTCGATGCGCTTACCGAGTTGCCGAACCGGACTTTGTTAACCGATAGAGCCTTGCAGTTCATTACGCAAGCGCAGCGCAGGCAAGGCATTATCGCGTTTCTATTTCTCGATCTGGATAATTTCAAGGCGATCAACGATACCTTTGGGCATGCCGTGGGTGATGAATTACTCAGAGCTGTTGCCAAGCGAATTTCCGGTTGTTTGAGGGAAGGCGATACGCCCTCCAGGATGGGCGGGGATGAGTTTATTATTATGCTGCCCAATATTGCAGATAGTCTGGATGCCGCCAAAGTGGCCATCAAAATATTACATGCCTTGAACGAGCCTTTACAGGTTCAACAGCATCAAATCTATTCACGGGCCAGTATTGGTATCAGTATTTATCCGGATAATTCGCTTTCGTTCGACGAATTGCTGGCGCAGGCCGACTCTGCTTTGTATCACGCCAAAAAGCTGGGCAAAAATAATTACCAGTTTTTTACCCCGGAAATGAACAGCGCTGCTCAGCATTATCTGAAGCTGGAGCATCATTTGCGCCAGGCCCTGGAGTTGGAGGAACTGGTATTGCACTATCAGCCGCAGGTGAAAATCGATAGCGGTTGCATCATTGGTATGGAGGCCTTGATTCGTTGGCACAATCACGCCATGGGTATCGTCATGCCGGATCAATTCATCGGCTTGGCTGAAGAAACCGGGCTGATCGTGCCAATTGGGGCTTGGGTATTGCGAACTGCATGCAAACAGGCACGGGCCTGGCAGTTGGCCGGTATGCCGATTCGAATTGCGGTCAATTTGTCCGGGCGGCAGTTTCACCGCTTCCAAGATCAGCGCCAGTTGCTGGATGTGGTGTTGGATGTGCTGAAAGAAACCGAGCTTTCGCCGGAGTTGCTGGAGTTGGAGATTACCGAAAGCATCTTGATGCATAAGCTGGATACGACGCTGGACACGCTGAGTCAGATCAAGCAGCTGGGAGTGCGGATTTCGGTGGATGATTTCGGTACCGGTTATTCTTCGCTAAGTTATTTGAAGCGTTTTCCGCTTGATACCTTAAAAATCGATAAATCGTTTGTGAAGGATATTTGCACCGACGCCAACGATAGAGCGATTGTGTCGGCTATTTCGGCCATGGCGGGCCAGTTGAAACTGGAGCTGGTGGCCGAAGGCGTCGAAGATCAGAGTCAGTTGGATTTTTTGGGCGGACAACAGTGCAATTACGGACAAGGGTATTTTTTCAGTAAACCCGTGCCGGCCGAACAGGCATCTGCCCTGTTGCGGCAGTCCATGTTGCAACAGCAATAAGGCTTGGCTGCGCTCAGTTTCTTGAAGCCTGCTTCGGATCGATGGCTTTAACGTCCATGTCGAAATTCAGCTTGATGCGTTGCGCTACGGTTTTGGCTTCTTTCTTGTTCTTAAACGGTCCGGCAACCACTTGAAAGCTACCATCTTTGGCAATTTTACGCGCAGGAATCGGCGGTCCTTGGTGATTAAGCATGGCTGCCAGCTTTTGGGCGTCGGTCTCATTTTCGAAGCTGGCGGCCAGAATGGACCAGTCACTGTCGCTCAATTCGTCGATGACCGGTTGACCGAAAAATTGTTCAGGATGGGCTAGTTGCACCGCATCGGCTGTTAATTCGGGTAGATCCGCACTGCCCGGTAATACTGGGGTGGGGACGCCGTCGGCGCGTTGTAAAATACGCTCGACTTTGCTCCAATCAACCGTTGCCTGCTTTTCGGAGGCTAGCTGTTGCAATTTTTTCCGAATATCTTTTTGTAGCTGTTTTTGCTGTTTTTCCCATTTGTCTAAGGGGCGATGAGCTTCCAGATAAAGCATGTCATCTTGCCAGGTTGCCATGTACGGCTGGTGGACGATGCGAACCGGGGTGCCGACTTCGACTTTGTTGAATAAGACTTCTATATCTTCAGGGTATAGCTGTACGCAGCCATGACTGACTTGTAAGCCAATCCCGTAAGGCTTGTTGGTGCCGTGGATCAAATAGCCGCTGAAACCCAAGGGCATGGCGTAGCTGCCCAAGGGATTGTCCGGGCCGGAACGTATCACTTTCGGCAGTGGGTCGCCCAATGCCTGATGTTCGCGGTGAATGGATTCCGGCACCGTCCAGTCCGGATTGGCCTTTTTTGCGACAATCTGGGTTTGTCCTAACGGCGTGTTCCAGCCTTGGCGGCCAATGCCCACCGGATAAGTCATTACGGTATTGGCTTGATTTTTGGGGTAATAGAACATGCGCATATTGGCCAGATTTAACACGATGCCTTTGCGCGGGGCGTCGGGGAGTACGAATCGCAATGGCAGCAACACGGTTTGCTCGGCGGGCAAGGTCCAAGGATCGAGATTGGCATTGGCGATGGTAATGTCGTTGTAACCCAAGCCGTAATGGCGGCCGATGTCGGACAGCGTATCGTTTTCGCGGCTGCTGATACTGGCTAGCGTGCCGACCATGCCTTGGCCGCTGCTCAGGTTAAACTCATGACTGGCAATACTGTCCGGTTTGGAGTTCCAGACGATGTGTTCCGGCTGGTTGTCGGAAAACAACGGTATGCTTTGACAGCCGCTAAGCAGGGCGCTGACTACTGCCACAACGAAGACTAGCGGTATCGGTGAAACAGTACGGTTTTGAATGACTGCTGACATGTTTATGATAGGCGCATGTAGTGACGGAGCTGGATGATTGAAGGTAAGCGATTCAAATTAAAATCAGATTAAGGCGGCATTAAGTCCTAATTAAGAATTAACTATTAAGGCTAATAGTTAAGTCATTACGATAAAGCATTATTCTTAAAGAGAAAACTATTTTTTAACAATGGCGCGGATTTAATGGCATCCTGTTAAGGTGCTATCATATTCACACTATTTTACTTGGTTATTATTTCCCCTTACTTCGGAGTTCCGCATGGCGAGCATTGACAAAACGGCTGTCGAAAATTTACTTAAACATTTTATCGATCCAAATGTGGAAACCGATTTGGTGTCGGCAAAATCCGTTAAGAAAATCAGTGTGGATGGCAATGATGTCAGCGTCGTTATCGAGTTGGGTTACCCCGCTAAAAGTTATCTTGAAGAACTGAAGGGGGCGGTAACACAGCGTCTGCAAACTTTGCCGGACGTTGGCAAACTGGATGTATCGGTTAGTTTCAATATCGTTTCGCACTCGGTGCAAAAGGCGCTGAAACCCTTGCCGAATGTGAAAAACATCATCGCGGTGGCCTCCGGCAAGGGCGGGGTGGGCAAGTCCACCACTTCCGTGAATCTTGCTCTGGCCTTGGCGGCGGAAGGCGCCAATGTCGGTATTCTGGATGCCGATATTTACGGCCCCAGCATTCCGACCATGCTGGGCTTGTCCGGTAAGCCCGATAGCCCGGACGGCAAAAGCATGTTGCCGAAAATCTCGTTCGGTGTGCAGACCATTTCCATAGGCTATTTGATTGACCCGGACCAGCCTATGATCTGGCGCGGGCCCATGGTTACCGGTGCTTTACAACAATTACTGAATCAAACCCAATGGCAAGATGTGGATTATCTGATCATTGATTTGCCCCCCGGTACTGGCGACATTCAGCTGACATTGGCTCAACAAATACCGGTAAGTGGTGCGGTGATCGTTACTACGCCGCAGGATATTGCCCTGATCGACGCACAACGAGGCTTGGGGATGTTCGAAAAGGTCAACGTGCCGATATTGGGGCTAGTGGAGAATATGAGTGTGCATATTTGCAGTAATTGCGGGCATGAAGAAGCGATTTTCGGCCAAGGTGGTGGCGTGGCGATGGCGGTCAAGAATAAGCTGGATTTACTGGGCTCTTTGCCGCTGGATATTCAGATTCGCGAGTATGCCGATAGCGGCAGGCCTACAGTGGTGGCTGACCCGGATGGCCGGCCGGCGCAAATCTACAAAGCGATTGCCCGGAAAATGGCCGCCAAGCTGGCAATGCGTGCGCGGGATTACAGTGGCAGGTTTCCAAATATAGTCATCCAGAATACCTGAGATTGATGGTAGACGACTTGGCTAGTCGCGAAGTCGTCTGGTCTCAGACCAATACTAAATTATCGCGATGGATAAGTTCGTCTTCATCGGCATAGCCCAGCAAAGCTTCGAATTCGCTGCTGGGTTTTCCGGCAATTTTGCCGGCGTCTTCCGATCCATAATTGATTAAACCTCGGGCGATTTCGTTACCTTGCAAATCCAGGCATGAGACCAAATCGCCGCGTTTAAAGGCGCCTTGCACGGCCTTTACGCCGACTGCCAACAGGCTTTTGCCAGCGTCTTTCAGAATTTTTACCGCGCCATCGTCCAGTACTACACTGCCTTTCAACTGCAGTTGTCCGGCCAGCCATTGTTTGCGCGCCACCAGTGGTGCAATGTTGGGTATTAAATAAGTACCTAAGTCATTGCCGTCGAATACCGCGTGGATCACGTTGTCAATTTTGCCCGATACAATCACTGTCGCTGCTCCGGAGCGCGCGGCCAGCCTGGCGGCACGGACTTTGGTGTACATGCCGCCACGTCCCAGACCACTGATGCTGCCACCGGCTACTTCGTCGAGCAGGCTTTCGTTGACACTAATGCTGGAAATTAGGCGAGCGTTTGGGTTCAGGCTGGGGTTGGCGTCGAATAAGCCGGTTTGGTCGGTAAGAATGATCAGCAAATCGGCTTCTACCAAATTGGCAACCAGCGCGCCCAAGGTATCGTTGTCGCCGAAGCGGATTTCTTCGGTAGCGACGGCATCGTTCTCATTGATGACCGGCACGACACCGAAATCCAGCAGCGTGAGTAAAGTGCTGCGGGCATTCAGGTAACGCTGGCGGTCTGAAAGGTCGTCATGGGTCAGCAATACTTGCGCTGTCAGCAAGTCGTGTATTTGAAATTCATCTTCAAAGCGTCTGACCAAGCCCATTTGCCCTACTGAGGCGGCCGCTTGTAATTCATGTAAGGTTTTCGGGCGGGCTTTTAGCTTTAAGCGGGACATGCCTTCCGCAACGGAGCCGGACGATACCAATACCACGTCGACGCCTTGGCGTTTGAGGGCGGCCATTTGCGCAACCCAGTCGGCGATGGCCTGTTTATTAAGGCCGCGTCCGCCGTCGGTCAGCAACGAGCTGCCGATTTTGACGACAACGCGCTGGGCTTGCGAAAACTCAGAACGGCTCATGGCGCGGCTCCTGTGTTTGCAAATCCCGCTCGGCTTTTTGTTGGTCGAGAAATTCCATGATGGCGTACATCAGTGCCTGGGTGCCTTGATTTTTTAAAGCGGAAATCAGGAATACCGGGCCGGTCCAATCGAGCTCTTCGACGATGGCTTGGCAATGTTGCTCGACTTCGTCGTCGGGCACATTGTCGATCTTATTCAATACCAGCCAGCGCGGTTTGTTGGATAGGTCGTCGCTCCATTTTTCCACTTCGTGGATGATTTTGCGCGCAGCGCTCACTGGCGTTTCGTCGCTTTCGTAGGGGGCGATGTCGACGATATGCAGCAACAAGCCGGTTCTGGATAGGTGTTTCAGAAACTGTAAGCCAAGGCCGGCGCCTTCTGCGGCGCCTTCAATGACGCCGGGAATGTCTGCGATGACAAAGCTACGTAAATCGTCTACCCGCACCACGCCCAGGTTGGGGTGTAAAGTGGTGAATGGGTAGTCCGCGACTTTGGGGCGTGCGGAAGAGACCGTGCGGATTAGGCTGGATTTGCCAGCATTGGGCATACCCAATAAACCTACGTCGGCGATAACCATTAATTCCAGGCGCAACATGCGGTGTTCGCCGGACGAGCCTTTGCTGGTTTGTTGCGGCGCGCGATTGACGCTGCTTTTGAAGCGGGTGTTGCCGAGGCCGTGGAAGCCGCCTTTGGCGACCAATAATTGCTGGCCGGGCTTGGTCAGGTCGCCGATTTTTTCGCCAGTGTCGGCTTCGTAAACGATGGTGCCGGGTGGGACCGGGACGAAGCAGTCGTCGCCTTTCTTGCCGGTGCAATCCCGGCTGCCGCCGTTTTGTCCGCGTTGGGCGCGGTGTACTGAGTGGTAGCGAAAATCCACCAGGGTGTTGACGTTTTCGGTGGCGACCAGATAAACGCTGCCGCCGTCACCGCCGTCACCGCCGTCCGGGCCGCCCAAGGGAATATACTTTTCACGGCGAAATGAGGCCTTGCCATTGCCGCCGTCGCCTGCTTCTACGCGGATTTCCGCTTCGTCAACAAATCTCATAATCTACCGGTATAAACAAAAAAGCCCCGCTGAAAACGAGGCTTTTATTTTTAGTTGTGCCAATCAGCACAGCCAAAGAAATTTACGCTGCTGCAATGCTGACGTATTTGCGGTTTTTAGGACCTTTTTCTTCAAAAACCACTTTGCCATCGACTGTTGCAAACAAGGTGTGGTCTTTGCCGATGCCTACGTTGGTGCCGGGGTGGAACTGGGTGCCGCGTTGACGAACCAGAATGTTGCCGGCTTTAACCACTTGACCGCCGAAACGTTTTACGCCGAGGCGCTGAGCCTGGGAGTCGCGGCCGTTACGAGTACTACCGCCTGCCTTCTTATGAGCCATTTCTTATCCTCGTTATATTAAGCAGAAATGCCAGTAATCTGGATTTCTGTGTAGTATTGACGATGCCCCATTTGTTTCATGTGGTGCTTACGTCTTCTGAATTTAATGATTCTGACTTTTTTGTGTCTGCCCTGGGAAACCACGGTCGCAGTCACTTTGCCGCCTTCGACAAATGGCTGGCCTACTTTTACGGAGTCGCCGGATTGGACCATCAGTACTTTGTCGAACTCTACGCTGTCGCCTGCGCCCAACTCAAGTTTTTCTATTTTTAAGGTAGTACCCTCTGCGACCCGATACTGTTTACCACCTGTTTGAATTACCGCATACATCAGCGTAAGCTCCATCAAGCATAATCTGTTAATAGTGAACAGAGGATTATATTTTTTATTTAAGTCACAGTCAAACTAAAATTCCAGGGGAAACCTGCTGTCTAACAGGCCTATGCGGGGAGTACTATTGACACTAATCAGTATTCTTCATAGCATGACCGGTTATTCACGTTATACGCTAACGAGCGACAAGTTCACAACATCACATGATAGCTAAAGTTTCAACGCCAGCGTCAGTCACTATAGACTTCGATTCCATCAAAAATTTAACCAATGCGGAAACTCAAGCCGTCGACCGGTTGATTTTAGAGGAACTGAGTTCCGATGTTGTGCTGATTAATCAAATTGGGCATTACATAATCGGTAATGGCGGAAAAAGATTACGACCGATGCTGTTGCTGTTGGCGGCAAAAGCCTTGGGTAAGGTTGATGACCATCATCTGATTTTGGCAGCAGTGATCGAATTCATCCATACCGCGACGTTGTTGCACGACGATGTGGTCGACGAATCGGCTCTGCGGCGCGGCAAGGAGTCGGCGAATGCGGTGTGGGGCAACGCGGCTAGCGTGCTCGTAGGTGATTACTTGTACTCCAGTGCCTTCGAAATGATGGTCCGCACCGATAACATGCGGGTGATGGCCATTATGTCCAAAACTACCACCGCGATTGCTGAGGGTGAGGTGCTGCAATTGTTGAATTGCAATAACCCGGAGACCAGTGAAGCCAGATATTTAGAAGTCATTGCCCGTAAAACCGCCATTTTGTTTAGTACGGCCACCCGTTTGGCGGCAGTCGTTTCTGCAACAGACCCGGCTACGGAAGAAGCGTTGGCGGTTTATGGTCAGCAATTGGGCGTGGCGTTTCAGTTGATAGACGATGCATTGGATTACAAAGCCAATAGCGAAGAACTGGGTAAAAACTTGGGTGACGACTTGGCTGAAGGTAAGCCTACCTTGCCGTTGATCTATGCCATCCAGCACGGGAACGAGCAGCAGGCTAAAATTGTGGTCGATGCGATCCGGCAAGGTTCGCGCGAGGCGTTTAACGATGTCTATGAAGTAGTTAAGGCCACCAATGCCATAGAATACACAGAGCAATGTGCGGACAGGGCCGCTGCAAAGGCGATTGCCGCACTGCAATGCCTGCCTGATTCCGATTACAAACAGGCTCTTGAAGAGTTGGCGCGCTTCTCGGTGCAGCGCAGTCACTGAGCGTTTACAGCTTATCCGGCATCGCAGTTAGTTGCTGGATGGACGATAGTAGCGGCGAATACAGTTTTTCGATTTTATCGAGCAACTGTTGGAAAAACTCGCCTACTTCGCCCGATTCTTGATCAGCATGAGCTACAAACAGTCGTTGTTCCAGTGTGCTGATCGGATCGCTATCGATTAGCTCGTCCAATATCTCCAGTATCTCCGATTCTGCCAGGGTGGCGTTGAATTCTGCTTTTTTTAAGCCGGCTAATTGGCGGTTTAATGTCTCGATGTTTGTTTTTAGGTTTAGCGCCAGTCTGTTTGTGTCTGCAAGCAAACTCAAATCGCTGGTCAAAAATACTAACTGATTTACTGAGTCCTCTATGTCGTTCAGCAGGCGTTTGCTTTGCTTTTTTTGGGATGCCATGTTTTCTCCTGTTTTTTAGTGCGTTGATTGCTGCGGCGGCATATGCTCTGGTTTGGCTGTGAATGCTTATGATAGCAAGAGCGCCGGGAGGGATTGATGGGCTTTAAAACCCATTGTTTTATAAGCTTTTTGCGCCTTGGGAGCTTGGCGCTGCGCTTGCAATTGGCTCGATTATCATTTAACTTAGCAAGTCACCTGAAAGGCTAGGGGTGCTTTCCGCTGTATGCAAGCCCGGAAAGCTGAGAAAAACCCTTCGAACCTGAACCGGTTAACACCGGCGTAGGAAAGCCCTATCTTCCCTGCGCTTGCGATTTATTGATAGTTTGGAGATAAGCATGAGCGCTGTCCGCAATGAGATTACTACCGACACCGGTAGTAGCGTAAGAATTGATTCCTACCCCGCTTCCGAGAAAATTTATATCCAGGGCAGCCGCGCAGATATTCAAGTGCCGATGCGTAAAATCAGTATGTCGGATACCCCGGCCCACTTCGGTGCGGAAAAAAATCCGCCGATTTATGTTTACGACACCTCCGGGGTTTACACTGATCCGAATGTGGATGTGAATTTACATAAAGGCTTGGGTTCGATTCGTGGTAACTGGATTGCGGAGCGCGGCGACACAGAATTATTGAAAGGTCCGACCTCAAAGTATGGTCACGAGCGTTTACACGACCCGAAAACCGCGCACCTACGTTTCGAATTGACCCGTAACCCACGTCGTGCCAAATCCGGCCACAATGTCTCGCAAATGCACTATGCCCGTAAAGGCATCATTACTCCTGAGATGGAATACATCGCCATCCGCGAAAACCAAAATCTTGAAGCAATGCGCGACCGTTACCAAGGTCAGCATCCCGGTTTTTCCTACGGCGCGAACATTCAGTCGTTTATCACGCCAGAATTTGTTCGTTCCGAAGTTGCCAGAGGTCGTGCGATTATCCCGGCCAACATCAACCATCCCGAATTGGAGCCGATGATTATCGGCCGCAACTTTCTGGTCAAGATTAACGGTAACCTAGGTAACTCTGCCGTGACGTCTTCTATCGAAGAAGAGGTCGAGAAAATGCTGTGGGGCATCCGCTGGGGCGCTGATACCATCATGGATTTATCCACCGGCAAAAACATCCACGAAACCCGCGAATGGATCTTGCGCAACTCGCCGGTACCTATCGGCACCGTACCAATCTATCAAGCGCTGGAAAAAGTCGACGGTAAAGCCGAGGAATTAACTTGGGAAATCTTCCGTGACACATTGATCGAACAAGCTGAGCAGGGAGTGGATTACTTCACTATCCACGCCGGCGTGCGTCTGCATCACGTACCGTTAACCGCCAAACGCCTGACCGGCATCGTGTCGCGCGGCGGCTCCATCATGGCCAAATGGTGTCTAGCTCACCATACCGAAAGTTTCCTTTACACCAACTTTGAGGAAATCTGCGAAATCATGAAAGCCTACGACGTGTCGTTCTCGTTGGGCGACGGTCTGCGTCCGGGCTCGATTTACGACGCCAACGACGAAGCGCAATTCGGCGAACTGGAAACCCTGGGAGAACTCACGCAAATCGCCTGGAAGCATGACGTACAAACCATGATCGAAGGCCCCGGACATGTGCCGTTGCAAATGATCAAGGTTAACATGGACAAGCAATTGGAAGATTGCTACGAGGCGCCGTTCTACACCCTGGGTCCATTGACCACCGACATCGCCCCCGGCTACGATCATATTACTTCAGCGATTGGCGCTGCCAATATCGGCTGGTACGGCTGCGCAATGCTATGCTACGTCACTCAGAAAGAACACTTGGGTCTGCCGAACAAGCAGGATGTGCGCGAAGGCATCGTCACTTACAAGATCGCCGCCCACGCCGCCGACTTGGCCAAAGGCCACCCCGGCGCGCAGATCCGCGATAACGCCATGTCCAAGGCGCGCTTCGAATTCCGCTGGGAAGACCAGTTCAATCTGGCGCTCGATCCCGAAAAAGCCCGCTCTTTCCATGATGAAACTTTGCCGAAAGATTCCGCAAAAGTCGCGCATTTTTGCTCGATGTGTGGTCCGCATTTCTGCTCGATGAAAATCACCCAGGACGTGCGCAATTACGCCGAGCAAAAAGGTCTGGAAGAAGCCGAGGCCTTGAAAATTGGTATGGAAGAAAAGTCCAAGCAGTTCCTGGAAGAAGGTGCTGCGATTTATCACGAAATCTGATTCTTGTCCCATTCGTCGGCGGTGCTGTTCTTGGCACCGCCGGCCGTTCCAAATGATCGCCAGCTTAAAAACAGCGCTTGGCGGCATGCCAATATAACCATGTTAAAGTCTTGGGCATGGCTTGATGAGTTTGGATAAAATCCTTACTTCATCTATAGTTGCAGCACTTAGTTGCAGTAAAACCAATCCAGACTTTTTTTCATGGCGACAGCACCCACTAACATCCATTTCAGCGGCTTGGTCAAATGCCTGATTCAGAAAGGTTTGTTGACCGAGGAATCGGCGGCGACCTGTTTGCAGGAGGCGCAAAAGCGTAAACAAGCGTTTATCAGCTATTTGGTGGAACATAAGTATGCGGACAGCAAAACCGTGGCTACGCTGGCTTCGGCGGAGTTTGGTGTGCCGTTTTTCGATCTGGATGCCATAGACCCTTCATTCTTGCCGATCAAACTAGTCAGCGAGAAATTGATTCGCCAGCATCATGCCTTACCTTTATTCAAGCGCGGCAACCGCTTGTTTGTCGCCACCGCTGATCCGACCAATTTTCAGGCGCTGGACGAGATCAAGTTTCATACCCGGCACAATACCGAAAATATTCTGGTTGAAGAAGACAAGCTGATTCGCATGATAGACACGGCGCTGGAGGCTGCCGATACGTCGATGAAGGATCTGTTGGACGACGATCTGGACAATATCGATATTTCCGCAGGCGACGACAGCAAACCGGCCGACGAAGCAATAGGCTCGGATATTGATGACGCGCCTATCGTCCGTTTTGTGAACAAAATCCTGCTGGACTCGATCAAACGCGGGGTGTCGGACATACACCTGGAGCCTTTCGAGAAGAAATTCCGTATCCGTTTTCGGGCCGACGGTATTTTATCGGAGGTGGCCAGTCCGCCGGTGGGCATTGCCAACCGGATTATTTCCCGGCTGAAAGTCATGTCGAAAATGGACATTGCCGAACGGCGGGTGCCGCAGGACGGCCGGATCAAAATGCAGATTTCCAAGAACCGGGCCATCGATTTTCGGGTAAACACCTGCCCGACCTTGTTCGGTGAAAAAGTGGTAATGCGGATTCTCGATCCGACCAGTGCGCAAATTGGTATCGAGAAACTCGGCTTCGAACCCGACCAGCAGAAAAATTTTCTGGAGGCGATCCACAAGCCTTACGGTATGGTGCTGGTCACCGGGCCGACCGGTAGCGGTAAAACCGTATCGCTGTATACCGGGCTGAATATTTTGAACAGCATCGAAACCAATATTTCCACCGCCGAAGATCCCGTAGAGATCACCGTGGAAGGCATCAACCAAGTCAATGTCAATCCCAAGGCCGGCCTGACCTTTGCCGAAGCGCTACGGGCGTTTTTGCGGCAAGACCCGGACATCATCATGGTTGGCGAGATTCGCGACCTGGAAACCGCCAGTATCGCGGTCAAGGCGGCGCAAACCGGTCACATGGTGTTGTCTACCTTGCATACCAATGATGCGCCGCAAACCATCAACCGTTTGGTGCAAATGGGCATAGAACCGTTCAATATTGTTTCGGCGGTGATTTTGATCATGGCACAACGGCTGGCGCGGCGCTTATGCGAGCATTGTAAGCAAGAAGTTGATTATCCGGAAAGCACCTTGCTGTCGGCCGGGTTTAAGCAGGAGGAAATCGGTACGTTTAAAGTCTACGGTCCGGTGGGTTGTGAACATTGCAATAACGGTTACAAGGGCAGGGTAGGTATCTACCAAGTAATGCCTATCACCGAAAAAATGCGTGCGCTGATTTTGAACGGCGGTAATTCCATGCAAATGGCGGAATTGTCAAAAAGTGAAGGAATCAACGATTTAAGAATGTCGGGGCTGTTAAAAATTAAGCAAGGCGTCACCTCGCTGCAAGAAATTGACCGGGTCACCAAGGAATAATCATGGCAAAGCAAGACGAACAAATCGAGTTCAATTGGGACGGTTTCGATAGGCAAAACAAGAAAACCAAAGGCACCATCAGCGCCAAGAGCGAGGTCATTGCGCGCACCGAATTAAGGCGGATGGGCATTCGGGTCATCGGTATCAAAGCCAAGTCCAAGCCCTTGTTCGGTGCCAGAGTGCAGAAAATCACGCCCGGCGACATCGCGGTGTTCGCCAGGCAGTTGGCGACGATGCTGGCCGCTGGTGTGCCTTTGGTGCAATCGTTCGACATTATCGGCAAGGGACACGACAATGCCAGTATGTCGGAGTTGCTGTTATCGATAAAAGCCGATGTGGAAGGTGGCGATACCCTGGCCCAGGCCTTAAACCGTAAGCCACTGTATTTCGATGCGCTGTTCTGCAATTTGGTCGAAGCCGGCGAACATGCCGGGGTATTGGAAACTTTGCTCGACAAGATTGCCACCTACAAAGAAAAAACCGAATCGATCAAAAAGAAGGTTAAAAAAGCATTGACCTACCCGATTGCAGTGTTGGTCGTGGCGTTTATCGTCACCGCGATTTTGCTGATTTTCGTGGTGCCGGTGTTTGAGGATTTGTTTAAAGGCTTTGGCGCCGACCTACCGGCATTTACCCAATTTGTTATTGAGCTGTCGGCGTGGGTGCAGGAATGGTGGTGGGCGGTGATTGGCGTGATCGCCATTACCGCTTACGTGTTCAATTATTTTAAAAAGCGCTCGAAGGCGTTTAACCATTTTCTCGATAAAACTTTGCTGAAAATCCCGGTTGTCGGGATGATTCTGGAAAAATCGGCCATCGCTCGTTTTGCGAGAACGCTGTCAACGATGTCTGCGGCTGGCGTACCCTTGGTTGAAGCACTGGTTTCGGTGGCAGGGGCTTGCGGCAATATTTTATTTTACGAAGCGGTGATGGCTGTGCGCGACGACGTTTCCACCGGCCAGCAATTGAAGTTTGCCTTGGAGACCACCGGCATGTTTCCGAATATGGTGGTGCAAATGGTGGCGATCGGCGAGGAGTCCGGTTCCATTGATGCGATGCTGGACAAAGTAGCCGACTTTTACGAAGAAGAAGTGGATAACCTGGTCGATAACTTGAGCAGTTTGATGGAGCCTATCATCATGGTGATCCTGGGCATTTTGGTCGGCGGTTTGATCGTCGCGATGTATCTGCCTATCTTCAAGCTGGGCGCGGCTATTTAGTTTTGCTACTCCCCGGTACTCTTTATCGTTGCGCCGAGTACCGGGGCCGAATTACGGATATTCTCTCTTCCTCATGGTTTTTGCCACTCTACAACAATATCCGCTGTTTCTGATCAGCGTCGTTTGCGTGCTGGGCCTTCTGGTCGGCAGCTTTCTGAACGTGGTGATCTACCGTTTGCCGGTCATGATGCAGACGGGTTGGCGGCGCGAATGCCGGGAATATTTGCAGCTCCCACAGGATCAGGCAAGCGAAGTGTTCAACCTGATGTTGCCGGCCTCGCATTGCCCGTCGTGCAAAACCGAAATCAAAGCCTATCAAAACATTCCGGTCATCAGTTACCTGTTGTTGGGCGGTAAATGCGCACATTGCGGGGTGAAAATCGCCATCCGTTACCCGCTTATCGAAGCGTTTACCGGTTTATGTTCGGCCGTGATGGCTTGGCATTTCGGTTACGGTTGGGCTTTAGCGTTTGCATTGCCTCTGACTTGGTGTTTGATCGCATTGAGTTTTATCGACATCGATCAGCAATTATTACCGGACTCGATCACGCTGCCGATGCTGTGGCTGGGCCTGTTGTTAAGCCTGTTTGATATATACACGAATAGCCACGACGCGATCATCGGTGCGGTGGCTGGCTATTTGAGCCTGTGGAGCGTTTATCAACTTTTTAAATTGCTGACCGGCAAGGAAGGGATGGGGTATGGCGATTTCAAACTGCTGGCGCTGTTCGGTGCCTGGCTGGGCTGGCAATATCTGCCGCTGATTATTCTCCTGTCATCTTTGGTGGGCGCGGTCATCGGTATCGCGATGATCGTGTTCGGCAAACGCGATGCCGGCAAACCGATACCCTTCGGGCCTTATCTGGCTATGGCTGGCTGGCTGGCGATGTTGTTCGGGCCGGAGCTGAATGCCTTATATCTGCATAGTGCCGGTTTGTAGGCGATGCTGAAGATTGGTCTGACGGGCGGCATAGGCAGCGGTAAATCCACGGTTTGCCGGTTGTTTGCCGAATTTGGCGTTCCCATTGTCGACGCAGATCTGATTGCCCGACAGTTGGTCGAGCCGGGGCAGCCTGCTCTGTCGATGATCGCTAGATCTTTTGGGCAACAGATGCTTAACCAGGACGGTAGCCTGAATCGCGCCAGACTGCGCGATGCGGTATTCACTGATAGGGACAAAAAGCGTGAATTGGATGGCATCATGCATCCCTTGGTCTACGCGCAAATCGCGGCGGAGGTAAATACTCTAGCGTCCGACTATTGCATAATTGCCGTGCCGCTGCTGCTGGAGTCGAAAAATCCCTATGCCGTGGATCGAGTGTTAGTAATCGATTGCCCGGTGGATGTGCAAATAGCGCGGGTTACCGCGCGCGATAAACTTACTCGCCAGCAAGTGCAAGCCATCATCGACAGCCAAATGAGGCGGCAAGACCGCTTAAGCAAAGCGGACGATGTCATCGAGAATATCGCCGGCCCGGAGCAACTTGCAGAACAGGTTAAAAGACTGCACAATTCCTACACTTTATTAGCCACCGTCAGGACACAATCGGCTTGAATACACAAACTATCTACGAATTCCCTCTCAATGAACGAATTCGGGTGTTTATGCGCTTGGAGCAACTCTTTCAACAGCTCAGTCACTTCATGTTGGGCGCTTCGGTCTTCGATAAACGCGCCGCCATTTCGGTTTTACTCGACATCTTGATGATCTTCAGCCGCAGCGACTTGAAATCCGAGTTGATCAAAGAGCTGGATAGGCACACCAAAGTATTGAATCAACTGGCGCATACCCACGGCGTCGATGATGAAAAATTGCAGGAAATACTGCTCGAGCTGAATCAAGCCAGCCGTAATCTGTATAGCGCGAACGGCAAAATCGGCATCAGCGTAATGGAAAGCGATTTGTTTCAAAGTATCTCGCAGCGCAACTCCATCCCCGGCGGCAGCTGTTCTTTCGATTTGCCGGCCTTTCATTACTGGCTGGAGCAACACGAAGCCGAGCAGCAAAAAGACCTGGAACGCTGGACTCAACCGTTCGTGGATATTCGGGTGGCGATCGATTTGATCCTGGGTTTTATCAGGCAAAGCAGCGTGCCCACCCAGGAACTTGCCAAGGCCGGATTTTTCCAATTGGCGCTGGATAATAAAAATCATCCGGTGCAACTGCTTCGAGTTGGCTTGGCGGCTGATACTCCGTGTTTTGCCGAGATCAGCGGTGGCAAGCATAGGTTCAGCATTCGTTTTATGAACCCGTCTGTCGATGAAAACCGGCCCAGCCAAACGCTGGACGATATCGAGTTTTCTTTGACCCGCTGCATGTTCTGATGGCCACGAATACCCCGACTACGGTGGCATGCCCCACTTGTCGCAAGCCGGTCGCCTGGATAGCCGCCGAACTATTCAAGCCGTTTTGTTCTGAGCGCTGCAAAATGATCGATTTGGGCGATTGGGCTACCGAAGCTCACAAAATCCCCGGTCCGCCGCTGCTTGACGAAGACGGCGAAAATTCGGATTTCGAATCCTACTAAGCCGGATTTTATCCTGCTAATCTGTCGCTAAAAAGGTGCTGATGCCGGCTATGCCCTGAGCGCCGGCGGCAAGTGCTTTGTCTAGGTCGTGCCTCCCCAAACCGCCCAAGGCAAACACCGGCAAATTGATGTGCTCGAGCAATTCGGTCAAGGCCTGCCAGCCTAGCGGCGTGGCGTCCGGATGGGATGCGGTCGCTTGGATGGGCGCCAAAATCGCAAAGTCCAGGCCCAGCGCTTCTGCGTGTTTCAGTTCATCAAGGTTATGACACGATGCCGCTACCCAGCGGTAGCCGTTTGGCCGTTCATGACAGGCCAGCAAAGCGCGGCTGCTCAGGTGCAGGCCTTGCGCCTGAACTGTATCGACAGGCAAATCGGCGTTGACTAGCAAGTTAACCTGTTGCTTTCGGCAAAGCTGAGAAACTTGCTCGAAGACAATTTGCAAATCGGCAATAGGTAAAGACTTAACCCGAAATTGCAGCAGTTTGACGCCGGCCGCCAAAATTCGTTGGCAATTGTCCCATGCTTCGGCAGCGTTGCGGCCTTCCAGGATGGCGTAATAATGCGGAAGTTGCGCGGCGGCGATGATGGGGATGTTGGCGGCCGGAAAACTGAACTCTCTGAGTTGTTCGGCGTCAATCCAGCGCATGGCCTGGCCTTCGCAGCCTCTGGCCTGGCCGGTAAAAGCCGTGACGTTCCAAACATCCAGCAATACCTGCCTGTCGCCGTAATCATGGTTGATTTTGATCAGCGGCGTCGCGGTTTGTACCTGAATACCGACTTCCTCCGCCAGTTCACGGGCTAGTGCTTGCTGTACCGGTTCATCGGCTTCCAGTTTACCGCCCGGAAATTCCCACAAGCCGCCTTGATGCGCGTGTTTGGCCCGCTGGGTAATCAAAATCTTGCCGTCGCCGTCGCGGATTACGCCGACCGCGACATGCAGGCACTGCTTAGGCATGGACATGCTTTCCCGCGCTTAGGTACGGTATTCAGCGTTGATTTTGACGTAATCGTAGGAAAAATCGCAGGTCAACACTTCCTCGCTAGCTGTGCCTCGTCCCAGTCTAACCGTGACAACGATTTCCTCCTGATTCATCACACGTTGGCCGTCTTGCTCGGTGTAAGAGCGGGCTCGGCCGCCGTTTTCGACGATGCACACGGTGCCCAGATAAATTTCGATTTTATCCAAGTCCATGTTTTCGACCCCGGCCCGACCGACCGCCGCCAGAATCCGCCCCCAGTTCGGATCGCTGGCGAAGAAGGCGGTTTTCACCAGCGGCGAATGGGCGATGGTTTTAGCGACTTGCACCGCCTCGGCGCTATCGCGGGCTTGCTCGACGACGATGCGCATCAGCTTGGTCGCACCTTCGCCGTCCCGAATAATCAGTTCAGCCAGGCGTTTGCAAACTGTCATCACGGCCTCGGCGAAGGCCGCATACTCCGCACTGCCGGCCAGAATTTCCGGCGCCGAGCTACTACCGCTGGCCAGCAATACGCAGGCATCGTTAGTCGAGGTATCACCGTCTACGGTAATCCGATTAAAGGATTTTTCCGCCGTCGCGCTCAGGCACTGTTGCAACAGAGATTGTTCGATATTGGCATCGGTGGCGACAAAACCCAGCATGGTGGCCATATTGGGTTGAATCATGCCAGCGCCCTTGGAAATGCCGGTGATCGTCACCGGATGCCCGGCGATATCGATGATGAGCGAAGCGCCCTTGGGAAAGGTGTCTGTCGTCATGATGGCGCGCGCGGCTTTGTCCCAATGCGCTTCGGCCAAATTCGCAACGGCGCTCGGCAACGCTGCCGTGAGCTTTTCCACGGGCAGTGGTTCGCCGATGACGCCGGTCGAGAACGGCAACACTTGTTGTGCCAAGGCCTCGACTTCGCCGGCCAGATTGGCGCAGCAGGCAAAGGCATCTTGCAGGCCTTGCTTACCGGTGCCGGCATTGGCGTTGCCGGAATTGACCAGCAACCAGCGCGGATTTTGCGATAAATGGGCTTTGGCGATATGTACCGGCGCCGCGCAAAAGGCATTTTGGGTAAACACCGCCGCGCAACTGCCGCCCTCCGCCATTTCGATGACTAAAATATCGTCACGAACGGTTTGTTTGATGCCGGCATTGCAGGTGCCGAGTTTGATGCCTTTGACGGCATGCATGGTGGGGAAGTCGATTTGTCCTACTGCCATTGTTGTAGCCTAATTTAAATTGATTAGTCGCTCTAGTTTGTGTCGCTATCGCGACGAATATTTTAATGTCGGTTCGCGGACCGACAACCGCGATACTTTCTTTTGCGTCGCCAAAAGAAAGTATCCAAAGAAAAGGCGACCCGGATGCCGCTTTTATCCTGCGCTCCTCGCTTTTGAACGGGGTTGCCGAAAGGGGCTCCTGCCCCTTCAGCAACGCGATGCATCCCTGCATCGCCCCTGCGGGCTGATCCGTCCAAAAGCTCCGGTGCTCGGCGCGGCATACGGGACAAAACCATCCCGGAATTTGGCGATTAACTACTGCCCCAAAGCCTTTTGTCTCACCCTCGTAGGGTGCATTAGCGATAGCGTAATGCACCGAATAATCGAAGGCCAGCATGCGGCGCAATACGACTTCGCCTATTGACGCCCTACGGATTGCGCCTTACCGCGTTGAGGCACATCGCTGAGAATATCAGGGTAATGTGGTTGTTATACGTCTTGCAGAATCTGCACGATTGCCTGGCAAGAAATAGAAATAGCTGCTAGTACCGCGCCGATGGCATTCCAGAATGATTGTGCACGGAAGGTGCCGGACATATCCCAGCCATCTAGACTAACTCCTGCCAAATTCGGTTCTTCGCCGAGTTTTTTTGCCTTGGCTATGCGTCGATTTATTTCCTTTTCCCGGCTTACCTTTACTACACTCGCCCAGAGCCAGGCACCTGCTGAAAGAAAACCAAAGAATATGGACGCTATGCTCAGATAAGTAGCCACATTTGTCCTCTCATGTTCTGTATAAAAAACATATAACTTGGCACGTAACCGGCTATCCACGAAACCCAGCGTAGTGGGTGGTTCGAATTGACGCAGTGGTTAGGCCAGAAAGTAAACTCCTAATCCCCTTATATTTCTTTTATGTCAGACCTTTTCTTTCCAGAATTACTACTCAGGAAGCTATCAAGGTACGACTTGCTCTCGAAAACGAAAGTATGCACAGTCCCATGCCATTCGATGTATCGCACTGCAGAACCTGGCGAACAGCACCCCGGCTTCATTTTTAATTTAGCAACCTTTACCGCTTGTCTATAAGGCCAAAAACTTAACAATAAAAGTATCATTCCAGCAATAAAACCTATCAGACCACTGTTTGATGCACTTGCAGCAAAATACCAAGTAACAATTCCAAACAGAAAACCAGGTAGAATCCAAATGCCAGCCCTCTCGAAGATTACCTTATGTTTTAAACAAGACGAACAATATGGTACTTCCCACCAAGACGTTTTAGTTGTACGCACCCTTTTTCCAGTCGTTCGTGATGCCGATGCTTTAAGATGATTATCTGCAGAATCACCACAACATGCGCATTTCCGTGGCCATGTCAATAAATTTGCGGAAATCTGGAATCGATAAGCCATGATGTATTATGTCCCTTTTCTATGCCTACAAGTGATTAAGTGGTTTCTGTGTATCATCTAGTGTTCGCAAATACATCGTTCCTTTCTATCTCGACGGTTTCCCTCCCGTATGCCGCGCCGAGCACCGGAGCTTTCGGCGGGAATAGCCCGTAGGGGTGCGGCATGGATGCCGCACGTCGACAGAGGGGCAGGAAGCCCCTTCTGTCGATCCCCGTCGAAAGCTTCGGCGCGCAGGATCAAAGCGGCATCCGGGTGTCTTTTCTTTTGGATACTTTTCTTTGGACAAGCAAAGAAAAGTATCTCGGCTGTCGGGCCGAGACCCGACTTCTAAAATCCGTCGCGATAGCGACACAAATACTCAACCCACTTCCAAAACAATCACATACTCCCCATCACCCGTACGAGTCTCCAAAACCTTATGCCCATTAATCCGACACCAAGCCGGAATATCCTGCATCACTCCAGGATCGGTACATTCCACAGTCAACACATCACCGGCTAGCAAGGTCTTGACCTTGTCCTGAGTGCGGATCACCGGCAAGGGGCAGAGCAAGCGGCGGGCGTTCAAAACATGTTCACTCATACGAACCACTCCTGTGGAATGTCGTCGGCAAGCAAAGGCTTCACAAACACATTGCGTTCTGCTCCGTCCCGCTCGCGGATGGTCACTTCCACTTGTTCGGCTTCGCGGCCTTGGCCGTAGCGCGCGGTAATCTGCGCGGCTTGCAGCAGATCGTCTTCGCTGGGTGTGCCGTCGATCAAGGCTAGCGGGCCGCGATGGCTGGCGCAGTTCATACTGATAAATTCTTTTTTATAACCGCTCATGAAGCGGGCTTCACCGTCTTCGCGCGCTATGATGACTTTGAAATGTGGTTTGGGGCGGATATGCCGGCCTACTTTCAGTAGCATCACATCGTCCAGATCGTAATCGCGTTCGCCGCGGGCTTTCCATAGATCAACCAGCTTTAATGAATAGGCTTCGTCGGTCAAGAAACAACAGCCGCCGGCGGGTTGGGCGTAGTTGGTAAAGCCGTATTCTTTCGCCAAGGTCATTTGCGGTTTGCGTGACCGGCCGCTGAAACCAAACATTTTCTCACGGCTGATCCAGCCTTCGCGTTCCGGTAAGGTGGCGGGTAAATTTTGCGCGGACAAGGGGCGGACCAGTAAATCGTCGGCACCGGACTGGGCCGCGACGATGGGCATGGTTTGCTTGCGCTGCGACATGGGGCGTTGGCCGACCACTTCGCCGGTGATGATGAAATCGAAGCCGTTTTCCACCATCCACTGTTTGGCCTTGTTGACCATGAAAATCTTGCAATCCAGGCAAGGGTTTAGGTTGGCACCGTAACCGTGCTTGGGGTTTAGAAGGACGTTTTTGTATTCTTCGATAACATCGATGATATGCAGTTTGATACCCAACTGCTCGGCCACCCACAGCGAGTTGTTGCGCTTGACCTTGTCGGCGTCTTGCTTGCGTATCGCGTGCGTGTGGCCTTCCACGCAAAAGCCGGTGAAAAAATTGATGCCCTCGACGTGGATACCTTGCTCAAGGATGGCTTGGGTAGCCAGCATGGAGTCCAGGCCGCCGGAAATCAGCGCCACCGCTTTTCTTTGTTGACTCATAACTCAGATGTCTAGCAGGAAAAACGCCGCATTATACTGTGGATTTCAGCAATATGCGGCTGTCAGCAACGTGGGCAAACAATTAATTGGGCAACTTTCGGTGGGAAAATCCACCAAAAAATCAGGGGTTTGCCTTGGTGGGTCGGTGATTCGCCGGCCGCTGACGGCCGGCGAAGCGATGGCTTTAAATTCTAAAATGGCCAACCGTCTGGCGTAATTGATTGGCCAGTTCAAGCAACTCGTGGCAGGCATCGGCGGTGTGTTTGGCGCCGCTTGAGGTTTCTTGGGACACATGGCTGATATTGCTGACATTACGGTTAATTTCTTCCGCGACCGCTGTCTGTTGCTCTGCGGCGGTGGCGATCTGATTATTCATGTCGTTGATGGTAAATATTCTCTCGCTGATGGTATTGATCGAATCACCTGCCGAAGCGGCTTGCTCAACACTGGAGGCGGCGCGTTTTCTGCCGTTTTCCATCACCGAAACCGCTTGTTTCGCCCGGCCTTGCAACCTTTCTATGGTTTGGCGGATTTCCAGCGTCGAGTTTTGCGTGCGGCTGGCCAAGGTGCGGACTTCATCCGCCACCACTGCAAAGCCGCGGCCTTGCTCGCCGGCGCGGGCCGCTTCAATGGCTGCATTCAACGCCAATAAATTGGTTTGCTCGGCGATGCCCTGAATCACGCTTAATACTTCGCCTATGCTGTTGCTGTCGGTTTCCAGATCGTGAATCACATTGGCGGCATTTTCCACTTCGGTGGCTAATTCGTTAATGCCGCCAACCGCTTGCGTAACGATATTTTTGCCTGACGTCGCTTCCCGGTCCGCATTTTCGGCGGCTTCGGATGCTTTGACCGCGTTTTTGGCAACCTCTTGTACAGTCGATGTCATTTGTTTCATCGCATTAGCCACCAGCGTGGTTTCTTGCAATTGCTTCTCTACGCCTTGTTGGGTGGATTGGGTGATGGTTGCCAGTTTGTTGGCTGCCTGCGCTAGCCGGTCGCTGGTCACGCTGATTTCTTCAACGGTTTTGGCGATTTTCTTCACGAAGGCATTAAAACTGGAGGCCACCCAGGCAAACTCGGATTTACCCGACGCGCTGAGCCTGGCGCGCAAATCGCCGTCTCCGCTGCAAATGGCTTGCAGGTTCAGCGCCAATGCAGTCAGTGGGCCGATGATGATTTTGCTCATCACCAGATAACCGGTGATACCGATGATTAAAAGCGTCAAACCCAAAAAGCCGACTGCGTAAAACACGGTTTGCTTCAACTCGCTAAAGGCGTTGCTAAAAGGAGTGATGATTTCGAATGCGCCGTGCAAGTCGCCGGTCCGGCGGTTTTCCATGGCATAACCGAGTAAATCCTGGCCCTTGCCGTTGCCCCATAAGGCTTGCGAGGTTTGCGGGTCGCCGTGACAAAGCTCGCATTGTTTGGTCATTTTCACCGGTCTGAAATAGCGAATTTCTTGTTTCTCTTCGTCGACCATGCTGTATTCAGTTAGCGCCGGGTCTTTTTTGAATTTGTCCAAAACCTGTTGTTCCAGTTGGTCCGGCATGTTTCTGGGCGGATTGCGCGGATTCAGTGCCGGCGCTTTAAAACGAAAACCGCCTTCCTTGGCTTTGGCTTCTATCACGTCCCAGGCATTGGCGGTGGGGACGGTCGCGATAATCAACGACCGGCGGCTGGCTTCATCCTTGCCTTGCACCAACTGCCGGAGGTACTCCGGCGAGTAAAGGCCGCTTTCCCAATTTTTGGCTACATTGTCGCGAATCGATTCGGAAAGCAGCAGCAATTGCCGGGACGATTCAATCTTGCGGTCTATCAGTTTTTGTTTTTCGATGTTGGCAAACATCAACAACAAGCCCAAGCTCAGGACGAAGAGTATGCCCGTGGTAATGGCTACCACTTTGACTCCCACCGAATGCCAGTTCATTAAGAACATAAGATTTCCCCCGTTAAATTTATTGTTATAAGAGTGAGTGAAACGGCAGATGGATGATCAAACATGCCATGTCGCCAAGTCGTGTAGAAAATCAATGAGGGCTTAAAATGACGGCCATTTAGCTGCCGTTGCGGATGTTTTCCGGTCGAATCGCCCGGTTCAAGCTGTGTATTACACGTTCGAATTCAGGTAAGGGCATGGGTTTGCCGAACAGGTAGCCTTGAAAGGCATCGCAGCCTATACGCTCCAGGCAGATGCGTTGATCCTGGGTTTCCACCCCTTCCGCAATCACATTCAGGCCCAGGTTGTGGCCCATGCCGATAATGGTTTGGGCAATGACCGCATCGTTAGGGTCAACGATAAGGTCACGCACAAAGCTTTGATCGATTTTGAGTTGGCTAAGCGGCAACTTCTTTAGATAACTCAGTGAGGAATATCCGGTGCCGAAGTCGTCCATCGAAAAACGTACGCCCAATGATTTCAGCGTTTGCATTTTTTCAATGGCGTCTTCGACATCGTGCAATACCATGCTTTCGGTCAATTCCAGTTTGAGTTTTGCCGAGTTGGCGCCCGAGTTGTTAAGAATTCGGCAGATCGATTCGACGAAATCGGCTTGACGGAACTGTCTGGCGCTTACATTGACGGCAAGCTGTAAATGCTGGGTGAGCGGATTTTGTTCCCAGGCCTTGAGTTGCTCGCAGGCGCATTGCAACCCCCATTCGCCGATGGGCAGAATCAAGCCGGATTCTTCGGCTAGCGGGATAAACTCGGCCGGCGAAATCATGCCTTTTTGCGGATGTTTCCAGCGTAATAGCACTTCTGCGCTAAAAATCTGGGCGTTTTTATCGACCTGGGGTTGGTAATGCAGGCTTAGCTGATCTTGGGCCTGGGCATGGCGTAAATCGAACTCCAGCAATACGCGCGATTCCAATAAGGCCTGCATCTGTGGATCGAAGAAACGCAGCGTGTTGCGGCCGGCATCCTTGGCCTGGTACAGCGCCGCGTCGGCGCGCCTCAGCGTGTCGTCGAACGAGTTGTTGTGTTCGTCGAATATGGCAATGCCGATACTGATGGAGCCGAGATGTTCCTTGCCGTTTAACAACATGCCGGTATTGATGGCGCACAATATTTTGTGTGCAACGTCTTCGGCATTCGCGGTTGCCTCGGCTTGCGCGCTGCCCAGATTTTCCAGCAGCACGATAAATTCGTCGCCGCCCAGCCGGGCAACGGTATCGCCTTGACGAACGCAGGCTTTTAGGCGCGAGGCAATTTCTATTAGTAGCTGATCGCCGATTTGGTGGCCCTGGGTATCGTTAATCGTTTTGAAATTATCGACATCTATCATCAACACCGCGCCGTGCTTACGCGCGCAACGGCTGTTGTGTAAAGCCTGCTGTAGCCGGTCTTGCAACAGGCGGCGATTGGGCAGGTCGGTGAGCGGATCGTAATAAGCCAGGCGGTGAATGGCGGCTTGCGCTTCCTTGTGCTGGCTAATGTCGGTAAAGGCCGCCACGTAGTTGCAAGTGTGGCCGTCCGCGCCGGTTACTACGCTGATTGTCAGCCACTTCGGGTACACGTCGCCGTTTTTACGCCTGTCCCACACCTCGCCTTGCCAGAATTTTTCGCGCTTGAGAGCGGCCCACATTTCCCGGTAAAACTCTTGGCCGTGACGGCCGGATTTTAAAATCGAGGGTTTGTTGCCGATGACTTCGTCCGGCTGATAACCGGTCAGCCGGGTGAAGGCGTTGTTGACGCGCAAGATGATATTATTTTCATCGGTAATCATGATCCCTTCCTGGGACTCGATAGCGCGCTCGGCGATGCGCAATTGGCTCTCCGCCCAGCGGATGTTGCTGATGTCCCGGCTAATCACCACCATGCCTTTGCGTTGGCCGTTTTCCTGGTAAATCGGCGTTTTGCGTACCTCTATTTCGATCAAGCGGCCCTCGTCGTTGAGAATATGATCTTCAAACATGATCAAGTGTCCGGCCTTCCATACCGCTTCTTCATCCGAAAATAGTTTTATATGCTTGTCCAGTGCGTCCGGCTGTTGATCGGCCAGTTCCAGATAGGTCTTGCCCTGCCAATCCATACCGTCAAATCGGAATAACTGTTGCGCGTGCTCATTGGCGAATAACAAGCGGCCGTCGCCGTCTTTGAACAGAATTGCGTCGGGAATGGCTTCTATCAGGCTGATGAGTTGCTGGCTGAGGGCTTTTAGCTTGCTTTCGCTTTCCTGTAGGTCCTGTTGCGCCTGCGTGCGCACTGCAATTTCGGCTGCCAGTTGCCGATTGCTCGGTAGTTTCAATGCATGCGGCACCAACTTGATCAACAATATTGCCGCTGCCAGGGAGATGGCCGCCGTCAAGGCTTTTATGGCGGTATCCAACCAGTACAAGGGTTGCCAGATCAGGAAGATGGACATCAAGTGCGATGCCCCGCAGGCCAGAATAAATGAGCTGAACATCAAATAGATGCCGCGAAATTTCAGGTCTCGGCGCTGTGATACGACATAAGCCAGAATGACGGCAATCGCGAAATAGGCCAGAGTGATTAAGGCATCGGAAATCACATACGACCACAGCAGGCCGGGCGTCCACTTTAGGCAAAACCCGTGCGGCATCAGTCCGCCCGCACTGAAAAAATCGAAGAATGGTGTTTTCACGCTAATTTTCCAGCACGGTTTGGTCCGGACGTAACCGTGGGTGGGTTTTGCGTATCGGGCAATCCTTGGCTAAACGCGGCTTTGTGCGCTCCAGGCACATGGTGGGTGGTGCGAATGTAGGGGGTGTGTTTGCTGAAGTATTTATCGAATATGCCGGTATCGAAAATCTGATGTACGTCGCCGCCACAGCCTTGCAGATTCAGCTCGACGCCGGCCTGCATCCAATCGCAGATTAGCGAGATGGTGGCGATGCCGCACATATTGAATGTAGGGATATTCTCGAGTGTTATCCTGGCGCCGGCGCGCGTATTGACTTTGGTGTGAGCCTTGCATGACGCCAGTAATTCATGGCATTTTGCAAACTCCAACGTGTTACGGATAGTCACCTCAAACCATTCACCTGTTACCGATACTTGCATAGATGAACCCCGATGCATTCAAAATTCTGGATCCTGCATCATATTTAAATGTAGAGCGGCTGAATATCAGTCAATCCGAAATTTCAGGCAGGTAAAAGTGTAATTTGTTGTAGGCTATTTCCTTCTTATGCGGGCATGGGACTACATATTCAGGCGGTGTGCATCATAGTAGCGGATCAATTCGGCGTTATTGCTGATGTGCAATTTTTCAAACAGCCGGGCTTTGTATGTACTGACAGTCTTGTTGCTGATTGCCAGGTCCCTGCCGATGTCGTTCAGGCTTTGGCCTTTAGCCAGTAACTGCAAGATTTGAAACTCGCGTTCGGATAGTTTTTCATGCGGTTTGCTTGGCTCGGAGCTCTCGAATTCAAATACCATTTTTTCGGCGAGTTTAGGGTCGATAAATCGGCCGTCGCCGGCAACTCGGCGGATGGCTGTCAGTAAGGTTTCCGGGTCGTTATCCTTGGTTAGATAGCCATTCGCACCGGTTTTTAATGCGCGCGAGACGATTTGCAATTCGTTGTGCATGCTCAAAATCAGGATGGGCAATGCCGGATATTGGCCGCGAATCCGGCTGATCATCTCCACGCCGCCAAGATCGGGCATGGTCAGATCCAGTAGCACCAGATCAACGGCGTTTTCAGCGAGAAAACTCAACAGTTGTTGGCTATTTTCGGCTTCGCCGACGACGGTAATATCGGTGGAGAGTGCGAATAGTTGTTTCAGACCGCCCCGCACAATGGCATGGTCGTCGGCAATAATTAATCGGATCATAGTTCTGGTCTTTTAGGGTTAGCCGGGATACGTACCTGGATAGAGGTACCTTGGCCCGGGGCACTGGAAATACTGGTTTCTCCGCCCAACATCAAGGAGCGTTCACGTATGCCGATCAGGCCAAAAGACTTGGTCTTAGTGGGCGCATGGGTGTCGAAACCACGACCATTATCGTCAATTTTCAGGCAATAGTGGTCCTTATCCAAATTGACGGCAATTTTTACCTTGCTGGCTGCCGCATGCCGCAGCACATTGGTCAGCGATTCTTGGGCGATGCGAAAAATCACGATTGCGCATTCCTCGTCCATATCGAAATCATCTTCCGGATACAACAGATCGCACTGAATCCCGGATTGTTCCGCGAATTTCCTTACCAGCCACTCCAAAGCCGGCACGATTCCCATTTCTATCGCCGAGGGACGTAGGGAGGTTGCCACGTCGCGGGTAACCTGGATGGTTTGGTCCAGCAACTCCATAATGTTGCGGATTTGTTCGGCCAGCTCCCGGTTGTTGATGGCGAATTTCATGCGCAGCAGCGACATTTCCATGCGCAGGGCAGTCAACATTTGTCCCAGCTCGTCGTGAACTTCACGGGCCATGTGCTTGCGTTCTTCTTCACGGGCCTTTTCCCGACGAGCGGCCAGTTGCCGTAATTGCAAGCGGGACGATTCCAGGTCTTTTTCTATTATTTTCAGCTCGGTGATGTCCTGCGATGTGCCTATGCCGCGCACGAAACTGCCATCCCCGGCAAATACCAGATCGGCGCGTTCCCTCAGCCATTTTATTTTACCGTTCGCCACGATACGGTGTTGGATGTCGTAAGGCGCGCCACGCATGGCCGCTTCCCAGGCGTGGCGCACGTAATGTCGGTCAGCCGGATGGACACATTTCAAGAAGCGCTCGTAGCTTATCGGCGTGCCCAAAGGCATGCCGAAAATTCGGTAATTTTCGTCAGACCATTTCAGAGAATGTTCTCTAAGATTCAAGGACCAACTGCCCAAATGCGCCTGGGCTTGGGCGTGAGCCAGATGCGCTTCGCTTTCGCGCAAGGCATTTTCGATCAACTTAAAATTGCTGACATCTCTGTTAACCCCGACGATTTTTTGCCCGCCGCTCTTGGGATCGCCGGCTATGATGGCTGAAGCCTGAATGAAGCGTAAGGCGCCGTCGCTTTGCCGGCGAATCCTAAATTCCCAATGCTTTTCCTGCTGGTCTCGAATCAGCTTGCGCAGGGTGGCTTCGGTGCGCGGTAAGTCTTCAACCACCACCAAGGCAGACCAGGTCTGGTAGTCTATGGGCGTTCCCACAGGAATGCCGAACATTTCGTACATGCGTTCATCCCAATCCCCGACGCCCAACGCCAGATCCCACTCGCAAATGCCGATTGCGGCGGCTTTGGTGGCCAAGCTCAAGCGTTCGCTGTAATTGCGGAGTCGCTCCTCCGCGCTGCGGCTTTCGGTTATATCGCGTGCCAGACCGATGGTGCCCAGCACATCGTCTTTATCGTCGACGATGGGGGCTTTGATTGTTTCGGTCCAGGTTTCCCGTCCAGCGTCGAAGGCTCTCTCGGTCAGCGATATTTGTTGCCGAGTCAGCATCACTTCTTGGTCAACCGCGCGGTAATGCTCGGCCAGGCCTTCCGGCCAGATATCGAAATCAGTCACATCGTTTGAATCGTGCAGATGGTCGATGCCCACGGCGTTTAGCCAATGTTTGTTGGCTTGAATATATTTCCCGTTTCTGTCCTTCATCCAGGCCAAGAACGGCAAGCTATCGTACATGGCACGCAGACGGGCTTCCGATTCGCTAACCCGTTTTTGTGCAGACTTCAATGCGGTAATGTCGGTCACCAAGACGAAAAATCCTTTTACTTGCCCTGCTGCGCCATCCGGCAAATAGGCGGATTGGGTATGGCGAACTGCGCCCGCGACATTGACGATGGTACGCTCAAAATACTGCGGTTCTCCTTTCAGAACGGCATCGATAAACGGCTTATTCAGCGTGTATAGATGATCGCCGATGACTTCGCGAATATGTTTGCCGAGCAAGTTTTCCGAAGTAAAGCCGAACCATTCTTCATAGGCTTTGTTGCCAAATTTGTTGATAAGATTTTTGTCCCAGTAGCCGATCATCGCCGGCATATGGTTGAGGACGGAGCCCAAGTTATGTTGGCACTCTAAAATTTTGGCATGTTTCTCCGGGTTATTGGGCACCGGAATGTCCGAAAGTATCGTTAGCCACGCCGATATAGTGCCATGCCGGTCTGCTAGGCCTCGACCGCTAACGCTGACGCGGACTGCGCTGCCGTCTGCGCGCTTTACAATTAATTCGATAGCCTCTTCCGTCATGCCTGGGTCAACAGGCTGGAAACACGGTAAAAGCGCAATGGGAAAAGGCGTGTTGCCGTCGGCGGTAAACAGGTAATGTCGATTCTCCCAATCGGCTGTTGAGCCAATCCCCAGCATAAGTTCAGCGGCGCGGTTGACGCAGACGATTGTGTGCGTCGTGTCGAAAACAATGACGGCTTCTTTAATGCTGTCTATGATCCCGTAAAGCAAGTCGGTTTCATGGGCAAAATTACTCAAGTTGAGTCGGCGGTTTGGCATCTCGACGAATTAGTAATGGTTTGGGAAGGCAAGCATAAACGAGCTACTACATTTTTCGGTGAAGAAATTAACAGGCATTTTTTAGGCAACCGAGCGAATAGCGTCCCGGCTTCACTTGTGGGCGGATTGGCCTACACTTTGGGCATTATCAATTCGAGAGCCGCCCGCATGGAATTTAAAGACTATCTAAAAATCCTCGTCCAACACGATGGTTCGGACCTTTACCTGACGGCGGGCGCTCCACCGGCGGCCAAGTTCCAAGGCAGCTTAAAACCGCTGGAAAACGTCAAACTTAGCCGTGAACGCATCAAGGAAATTGCTGACGGCATCATGGACGCCGAGCAACGCGCTGCCTTCGAACAGGTGCCGGAAATGAATCTGGCGATCACCGAAGAAGGAATCGGACGGTTTCGGGTGAATATTTTTAAACAGCGCAATTGCCATGCCTTGGTAATCCGCAACATCAAGGTCGATATTCCCAGTGCCGATGCCTTGGGCTTGCCGCAAATCCTCAAAGATAAAATCATGGAAAAGCGCGGGCTGATTTTGTTCGTCGGCGGCACCGGTTCCGGTAAATCCACGTCATTGGCAGCCTTGATAGATTATCGCAATAGCAACTCATCCGGGCATATCATTACCATCGAAGATCCTATCGAGTTTGTGCATCCTCATAAAAAATCCTTGGTCAATCAACGCGAAGTCGGTGTCGATACCCTCAGTTATGAGGATGCATTGAAAAACACTCTGCGGCAGGCGCCGGATGTGATTCTGATTGGCGAAATTCGCAGTCAGGAGACCATGGAACACGCTTTGGCTTTTGCCGAAACCGGGCATTTGTGCTTGTCCACGTTACACGCCAATAACGCCAATCAGGCCTTGGACCGGATCATCAACTTTTTCCCGGAAGAGCGCCGTCCGCAGTTGTTGATGGACTTGTCCTTGAATCTGCAAGCGTTTATTTCCCAACGCCTCGTGCCTACTGTCGAAGGAAAGCGGGTGGCGGCTATCGAAATTTTGCTGGGCACTAAATTGGTCAGCGATTTGATCCATAAAGGCGATATTCACGCCATCAAGGAAGCGATGGAAAAATCCGAAAATATCGGCATGCAGACTTTTGACAGCCATTTACTCAAGCTCTACAAAGGCGGCGTGATCACCTTGGAGGAGGCCTTACGCAATTCGGACTCGCCGAACAATTTAAAACTTAAAATCAATTTGAGCGAAGGTTTGGGGTCGGCGACCAAAAAGCCCAGTTCGTTGGCCGGCGGTCTTGCTTTGGAAGAAATCACCAAGAAAGAGGGCGATGAGGATAGTGGGGGGCATTAAGGAAATTCCAAAGAATTTCTCAAAAATCTTTGCTTTGTCGTTGCCACGAAAGTGGCAAGCCGGCAAGTTCAAAAACTGGATTTCCTGTTGTGGGAATAGCGGGGCTATCAAGACATAAAAGCCGACGATAGGCCATTTTACCAGCGAGTGGCAATCGATAGATTTCGTCTGGATGGCTTCGAATCCCAATGGAATCAGCTTGTGCACAGATCCTAAAACTGATTTGAACAGGCTAGGATAAGTCTGCGATGCTGAGGATTTTATAAACCTCGTAGGCTGGCTGCTGATAAGGGTGGCAAGCCAGCAAGGTTTGCACCACCGTTTTTATCAAATCATCGGCGCAGACCATTTCTATCTTATATTCGGCGACCTGCTCAATTTTACCGATACTGCCCAGATAGGGTTCGCTACCGGCAAGAGGCCGGAATTGGCCCTCTCCCAGCACTTGCCAGGCGCAACTATCATAATCGCCGATACGCCCGGCGCCCTGCTCGAACAGCGCTTGTTTTAGCTGCTCGGCATGGCTCACCGGCACATAAAAACTCAGCTTATACATAGTGCCGGGTGCCAGGTGGTCATGCCATGCAGCTTATGGTTACGAACATCAGCCGGTAGCCAGTAAAAACACGCCCCACAGCACCACTACCAACGTAATTTCCTCGATCATGTTGATGGCGGCCTGTCTGTCCGCCCTGTTCAGCATGGCTGTTTGATTGGCTTTTTGATCGCGCATATGAACGGATTGATGAAGCATAATCTCCTCCTAGTGGTGGTTGGTATAGCTACGCATTTGTCCGACTAATACCCCTTGTATTTCCACTTGCTCGGGCCGGTAACGCATGGCCTGCATCGTGGAATTGGCGGGGATTAGCAGGGTTTCGTGTGGATACTGCTCAATAAATTTCAATGTTGCTTCGGCTTTTTCGATCAATGCCACGACGATTTCGCCGTTACGGGCATGGCTGCGTTGTTCGATGATGACCCAGTCTCCGTCGAAGATGCCTTCTTCCTGCATCGAATCCCCCTTTACTTTCAGTACATAACAAGGGTTTTCGGTTTTCAATTCTTCCGGCACTGCCATATAAGAAATGTTTTCGATCGCTTCTATCGGCCTGCCGGCGGCTATGGTACCGACAAAAGGTAACATGCCGGATGCTTCGGTTTTGTTGACCAGCGATTTGGCGTGTTCGGTCAGGCGGATGCCGCGTTGCTTGCGCTGCGGCGCTTCGATCAAATCGGCATCGATTAGCGCCTTAATCTGGCTATGCAATGAACCGCGTGATTTCAAGCCCATCGCCGCGCACAATTCTTCCAATGTCGGCGGATGACTGAATCGCTCCTGGTTTTGTAGCAGGAAGTCGAAAATTTCTTGTTGTTTACGGGTAAGCGTCATATTTGTTCTGTGTTTGTTTTGATAAAGCATACAACTAAAACAAATACAGAACAAATAATTTTTTTCGTTACCGGAAAAATTTTCTATCGATGGGCTGTTGCTGCTTGGGTGAGGTAAAGCGGTCTTCTCGAAACCGCTATGGTTAATCCGCTTCTTAAGTTTCTTGAGGTCGTCATTCCCGAGAAGAGGGGGCTCCAGTGCGGCAACTGGGCTCCCGGCTTTGCGGGAGCGAGCTTATTGAGGCGCGGGGTTAATAGCGGTTGCGTATGTGTCAGTGGGACTGAAACACGTCATTCCACAAAAAAGGTATTTTCGGAGTGATTGCAACTATGGGGGCAAGCAGATATTCGTTGCTGGCGTTCCTGAGGGACGGAGGACTCGCGTTTATCGAAAGTGCTATTTACTTGTGTCAGTGACGCATTTTTTGGTGAAGCTGTTTTTGGCCGCGCCTTTCAAGTTTTTCTCGGCCGCTTTTGCATCGCAACTGGCTTTAGCGGCAGCGATCTTGGCGTCTTTCTCGCATTTTTTAAGAAAGCTATTTTTGGCGGCGCCGGCCAGCTTTTTTTCAGTCGCCTTCGCTTCGCAATCTGCGTCGGCCGCATACGCCGTTTGGCCTAAGAACAATAAAGCTACGATTGCCAAAATAATGTTTTTCATTGTTTATCCTCCGAATAATTGATAGTGCGCTTATTCGGTCATTGCTGAGGTTTGGATGGCTCTCGCAATTGACCGTCTGTTGCTTGTCGTTTAAAGCCAGAGGTCTTTATGCCTCAACAATCGTTATTTTCATGGCAAGCGGCTAAGTGTTGCGTGAGGAACGATTCGCTCAGTCGCAAATACTAGCCCTTCAGCACGATGGTTTCGACTTGGTCACCACCTCTGGCCGACAGCGTGATTTTGTCCTCTTGAGCTAACCAACCGATACTTCTTTGAATGACGGCCTCTTCCTCCGGAAGTACATAAACTAATTTGGCAACCGGTGTCGCGCCGTTTTCAGCCAAATGATGCCAGATAACGCCAGCGGTCAAACCTATGCGTTCGAGCATGGAAATCTCGGCTAACTCAGTGCCGCTTGGCTCGGCTTCTACATTAGGCTCTACTTTGGCGGCCTTTGGTTTTGGGTTGGCTTTTTTCGTGGCTGCTTTGGCAGCGGCAGCTTCCGGCGCTTTTTCGATACTTTCCGGGGCAGCCGGTGCTTCAGCCGTTGTTTTTACGGCTTTAGGCGTTGTAGTTGCTTTGGGTTTAGCTTTGGTTTTGTCCGGTGCGGCGGAGGCTTCTTGTGCTGTTTTAACGGCAACGGATTTGGCAGGGGATTTTTTAGTCGCTTTCGCTGGAGTGGGCTTTTCAGCGGTAGAGACTGGTGTTTCGGAGGTAGGCGTAGTTTTTTTCATATTGGCTTTCAGACGGTCAGGGATAGAGTAGTTTCCAGCGTTCGAGCTTATGGCTATGCGGGGAGTTTACCCGAGATTTTAACCGGATTTACAAATCGATTGCTTGTTAAACCCGCGGCCATAAAAAAACCGGTATCAGCTCAGCCGATACCGGTTTGATATAACGCGCTCAAGCTGTGGTTAGTGTACGTCTTTCCAGTACTCTTTTTTCAGCAGATAAGCTAGAGCGATAAACATCAGGATAAAGAACAGCACGTATTTACCCATTTGTTGTCTTTCCAACTGTACCGGTTCACCGACGTAAACCAGGAAATTGACCAAGTCGTTGACCATTTTGTCGAATTCCTGGGGTGTCATTTGGCCTGGTTGATCCAGTTTCAGACCAGTAATCACGTCATGGCCGTCGATTTTCTGCGTAATTGCCGACTGCGTACCTTGCAGTTGCCAGAACACGTTGGGCATACCGACATCAGGGAATACCGCGTTGTTAACGCCTAAAGGTTTTCCCGGTTCCGCATAGAAGCTGCGCAGGTAGGTATATAGCCAGTCGGCACCGCGCGAACGGGCGATCAGCGATAAATCCGGCGGTGTGGTGCCGAACCATTTTTCCGCGTCGTGCGCGTTCATCGCTGAATGCATCTGATCGTAAATGCCTGCCCCGAAAGGCGCTACCACTTTCAGAACTTCCGCTTCATCCAGTTTCAAATCGATCGCGATACGTTTGTAGCGGATGTGTTTTGCCGAATGACAGCCCAAACAATAAGTGACGTAATACTTCGCGCCGCGCTCCATCGACAGGTTGTCGCTCAAGTCGATGTCGGCGCTATCCAGTTTGACGCCGCCACTGGCCAGCACGTTGAAAGGCAGCAAAAACAAAAGAGTGTAGAGTATTTTTTTCATGGCTTAATCCAGGCTCTTTTTTAGGTTTTTTGCAAAACGAATCAGCACGGCTGAAATGCCGGACCAGTTCGGCCTTTTCTTAGCGATAGTGCCCCCCATATTGTCGGGAACTTGCTGTACCTCAACGACTTCATCGACTAAGGCCAGCAAAGCGGGAATGCGATCTTCCAGGCTAGGCTGGTTGGTCAGGCGATTCGGTACCGGTTTGGTTTTTTCCCAGCGGGTATATAAAGGCATCAACAGGAAAAATCCGAAGTAAACGGCGGTCAATATCCGCGCAACCGTCGTGGCGCCTGGCGTAGCAGGCTGGGTACCCAAATAACCCAAGCCGATAAACGCCACTACAAACAATGCCACGGCTTTTTTGAAGATGCCGCCACGGTAACGGATAGACTTGACCGGGCTACGATCCAGCCAGGGCAGCATAAACAGCACCACAATCGCGCCGCCCATCGCAATCACGCCGGCAAACTTATCCGGTACCGCGCGCAAAATGGCGTAGAACGGGGTGAAATACCAGACCGGGGCGATATGTTCCGGGGTTTTCAATGGGTCAGCCGGGATAAAGTTGGCATGCTCCAGAAAGTAGCCGCCTAATTCCGGCATGTAGAAAATCACCGTGGCGAAGAAGAACATGAACACGCCGACGCCGACGATGTCCTTCACCGTGTAGTACGGATGGAAGGGAATTCCGTCGACAGGATGTCCCCAAGGGTCCTTTGATTGCTTGATTTCAACGCCGTCGGGGTTGTTGGAACCCACTTCGTGCAAAGCCACGATGTGCAGGAATACCAGGATCAGCAATACCAGCGGCACAGCGATGACGTGAAACGCAAAAAAGCGGTTCAAGGTAGCGTCGGAGACCACATAGTCGCCACGCACCCACAGTGATAACTCGTCGCCGATCACTGGAATCGCGCTAAACAAGGAGATAATTACCTGGGCGCCCCAGTAAGACATTTGGCCCCAAGGCAGAAGGTAACCCATAAACGCTTCGGCCATCAAACAGACGAAGATCAGCATGCCGAAAATCCAGATCAGTTCGCGCGGTTGCTTGAACGAGCCGTAAATCAGGCCGCGGAACATGTGCAGATAGACGACGATGAAGAATGCCGAGGCGCCGGTGGAATGCATATAACGCACCAGCCAACCCCAGTTGACGTCGCGCATGATGTATTCGACCGAATCGAAAGCCAGTTTGGCGTCCGGCTTGTAGTTCATGGTCAGCAAAATACCGGTGATGAACTGATTGACGAGCACGAACAGAGCCAGAGACCCAAAGAAATACCAGATGTTAAAGTTTTTGGGCGCGTAGTAGTGCGCCATGTGTTCATTCCACAAATCGGAGAGTGGAAAGCGCTCCAGCAGCCATTCGCTGCATTGATTCATTTTACGCTTCATGCTTTGTCTGCCTCGCTGTCTTCGCCCACGACAATTAGATTGTCTGTTTCATATCGATAAGGCGGTATTTCAAGATTGGTAGGGGCGGGAACGCCGCGATACACACGACCGGCCAGATCGAACCAGGAGCCGTGACACGGGCAAAAGAAACCACCTTTCCAGTCCGGGCCTAAATCATTAGGGGCAATTTCCGGGCGAAACGTAGGCGAGCAGCCTAAGTGCGTGCATAGGCCGACCGCGACAAAAATTTCCGGTTTAATGGAGCGCAGCGGATTTTTGCTGTTCTCCGGCTGCATGGATTCGTTGGATACCGGGTCAGCCAGTTTGCTGTCCAGCGTCGCCAGAGTGGATATAACCTCCGGCGTCCGGTTCAAGACCCACACCGGCTTCCCTCGCCAAGCTACACGAATTAGCTGGCCGGGTTCCATCTTGCTGATATCGACATCGACGGGGGCTCCTGCTGCCATGGCCTTGGCGCTGGGCTGCATTTGCGAGAGAAAAGGGACGGCCAAATAGCCGGCACCCACTGCACCAACCACCGACAGTGCCGAGGTCAGAAACTGGCGTTTGGAATGATCGACGCCTTCGTGGTTCATAAGTAACACTCCTGATGATGTGATGTATATCGCGATACATCGATTATTATAATTTTCAGCAAATATACCCTACTGTCCGTGATTATTGAAATTGTTCTTGCGACAGCGCTACTCAAGGGTTTCAGGCGTTTGCGGATGCTGAGAATTATCACTTTAAAGCAACTGCCAGCGCGTTTAGAAAGGCTTGATTTTCTTCCGGTTTCCCGATGGTGACGCGCAGGCAATTGTGTAACAGCCCGCCTTGCGGGGACAGATTCTTGATCAACACGCCTTGCGACTTCAATGAAGCAAATACGTCGTCTGCGGCTTTGTTGAGGGTGCGGAACAATATGAAGTTAGCGGCGCTGGGGTAGGCGTGGACGCCGGGTGTCTCGTCTAAGGCTTGAAGAACTAAAGCGCGCTCCGCTCGCAGCGTTTGGGTTTGTTCTAACAGAAACTCGCCATGATCCAACGCAAAGCCCACCGTGATTTGGGTCAGACTATTGATATTGTATGGTAAGCGGACTTTATGCAGCTGCTCCACAATGGCCGCATCGCCGGCCAGAAACCCCAGGCGTAAGCCGGCCAGCCCCAGTTTGGAAACGGTACGCATCACCAGTAAATTAGGATAATGTCCTAGCTCGCCGATAAAACTGGCGTCGGCAAACGGCGCATACGCTTCGTCGACCACGACCAAGCCCGGTGCAAGGCTAAGTATTTCCTTGATGGCGTCGGCATCGAACAAGTTGCCGGTGGGGTTGTTGGGATAGGCGATAAAAATCAGGGAGGGTCGCGATTCGGCAATCGCCGCGCGCATGGCCGGCATGTCCAGTTCAAAACAGTCTGCCTGCAACGGTACGCCAAGGTAACGCAGGCCCAAGCTTTGCGCCACTTGCTTGTACATCACAAATCCGGGTTCCGGTGCCAACACAGTGGCATCGGCGCTCAGAGCCATCAGCAATATTTGAATGATCTCGTCCGAGCCGTTGCCGAGCAGCAAGGCCGCTTGCTCCGGTATGCCGTTCGCTCGGCGCAATGCGGCCGCCAGGGCCTTGGCTTCCGGGTCCGGGTAGCGGTTGATCGGGCAGGATTTCAGTGATTCCAGCCAGCGTGTTTGAATGTCTTCCGGCCAGCTATAAGGATTTTCCATGGCATCGAGTTTGATGAAGTTACTGGCATCGGCGACATGGTAGGCCGACATGGAGAGAACTTCTGAGCGGAACAGCGTTTCGAGCGGTTGGGTTGGCATGTGGTCAAACTCTGCGGAATTGGAACGAGCGGCATGGATATTACACCCTAGCAAACTGGGCTGGCCGCGAGGGCAAAAAATCGGCGGATTTTAACAAAGCGGAGGGCGAACGTATAACCTTGAAAACCAGCCTCTTGCGTCTCCGTTGACGCGAATCGCTCGCTGCGGTGCGGGCGGATACGGCGCGGGATAATAACACTGCTTGCTGGAGGTGGCAAAGGGATTAGGCTGCAGAGCGGGCGGATTTGCCTGTGAATGCGATGATGCTTGGACAATACGCTTCTATGATGGATCAAGCAGTCGGTCAGGTTGCCGCATTGCGGCTCCCTGACGATTTGCTTTACAAGCCTACCACTGTGATTCGCCAGTTTCCGGGTCGTACATTTCGTGGAATATTTTGTGGCGGTTGGCGATCAATTCGTCGATGCTGGGCGAGTTGCTCATGGCTCGGGAAATTGCCAGCTTCATGGCTTCGTAGTTGGTGCGGTACAAATCCTTGCGGTCCAGCTCTGGGTTTTCCGCGCAGGAGGGATCTATCCAGATCATGGCGATGATGCACAACTCGTTGGCTTGCAGGCGCGGAATGACGCCGTCGGCGACGCTATCGATGACTGCGTCGGCGACCGCCGACTGTACCGGACCGCCCAATAAATTGACATAAGCCGAGGATTTGATCGTAACTTTCGGCACCATGATGGTGGCCGGGCGCACTTGTTGGTTGGTGGCGCGGATCGCAAACATGCGCGTGTGGCCGGCGGTTTGGCCCATCAGATTGGCAAAAGCATGGCCGGCCGGGCCTTTGACGTCGCCAATCAGAATTTCCGGCATGGCGTCGGTGCCTTGCCCTTCGCTGGAAAATACGGTGGCTTCGCCGGTTCTAAACCAATAAGAGTCTGACATGGTGCGTCCTCGGAGTATGTTGAGAAAGGCCGCATTCTATGCCCGCGCTGGGCTTGCGGCAATAGGCGGACTCCGGCTTAGGGTTTAGATTGGTGGCTAAGCATGTGGGGGTAGTGCTGTTATCGCATGTGATCCCGATACGCGCAGGTAAGGCTGGAAGGCTGTGAGACGGCGCAACCACTCCAGCGTAGCTGCTGGTCTCCCGCCTTCGCGAGAGTGCCGCTATTTAGGGTAAGAGTGAATAATGTCCGGTTCCGCTATGCCTGCACGGCTTTCGTAGCACTGCGTAACAACTGCAAACATTGGCGATTGGCGGCTAGGTCCAGCGCGCTGAAGTCGTCCTGCGTAGTCAGTAGTGGATCAGCGCCGGCTTCCAGTAATTGCTTGACCACCGCGTGCTTGCCACTGGATGATGCATAAGTCAGCGCGCTGGCACCGCTAGGGTTTTGATAGTTAATATCGATGCCGGCTTCCAGTAACAAGCCGATGCAATCACTGGCTTCGGCAAAACATGCGGCCCACAGCGCGTTGTTGCCGTAAGCGTCCAGCGCCGTAAGATCTGCACCTTGCTCCAACAGATAGGTCAGCACGTCGCTCCGGCCTTGTTGGGCGGACAGAATTAATGGGTGTTTGCCGTGTGGGTTGAGGCCTAATTGAAAGCCATTTTCCAGTAGCCAGGCATCTATTTCGGGCGAAAGAGGCATACAGATCAGACCAGAGAAGGGCGGTGGAGTAAGGACAGATGGCCAACGCCGGCGGTTTTCAGTTTGTCGGCCAATTCGTGACGGGCTAGTTCGCCTTTGCCGCGCAGATACTTCAATTCGCTGCCGGTCAGCAAGGTGATGGCAACCAGTTTTATCTCTCCACCCGCTAGCGTTAGGGTTTTGCCAGATTCGCTGTTAGCGCCTAGCAGTGCGCCGATTTGCCCGCGGCCGTCCTTGATATGGTCGATTGCGAATTCCATCGATAGTAGCTCGCCGTTCAACAGCCGTTCGCTCAAACGCGGAAAGCCGGCCAGGGTGTGGCTGACTTCGGCTGTTAAAGGAAATAACCACGTGTCGGCGAGTTTGCTGAGCGGCGCATCGGTGGCGGTGCCGGAATCCGGGCTTTCGATAAACACTTCCAGGCCCAGGCCGGTTTCCGGTCGGTCGCGCTCAACCCAGGGATCGGATAAACCATCCGAGATCACGCAGGCGTTCTGGCCATGCCGTGCCGCCAGCCAGGCTGCGCCGGCCGGCCATTCCGGCCCGTCGCTCATCGGCCCCATCAGCGAGGTCAGCGCCGCCAATTCAGAACCCAGCTGTTCCTGCAGCGCTTGATGGCGAGATTCGGTTGCCATGCGCAATCGATCCGCATAAGTCAGGCCGACGATGTGTTCAGTCTGCTGCATGCACTGTCTCCATGGTGAGGGCTTCCCAGCGCTCGCGGGCGGTAAAGCTGACTTCTTCGTCGGCATCGTCGAGCATCTGTTTCAGCAGTTCCGGCTCGGCGCGCAAGGCCACCTCGTAACGTACGGTCCAGTCTTCGTCTTTACTCATCATGACCAGATCGTCGACGTCCATGCGCTGCGCGACGATGCGGCGGATGTTCACCTCGTGATCTTCGGCCATCAAGCCCAAACTGACACTGGGTATGCGTTCGGCGACGGTGCGGCGCACCTCATTGTCCGGGTCGGCGACCAGGCGGAACAGCCGCCCGGCGGGCAAGCGCTTGGCCACGTAGGTTCGCACCAAATAATCCGGGTCGTTGGCCATCAGTTCAAGTTGCGTTTCGGGCAGACGATCAGCTACGGTGACCCGGACTTCTCTGTCGCTGTCCTGACTCAACTCCAGTAGCCAGTCAACGGGGACGCGGTAGGCCAATACCCGGCGCACCGCTTCGTCGGGATCGGTTAGTAGCGGGCGTAAATGATTGGTGGGGAGATAGCGGGCGGCGATTGCCCGGCGTTCCCAGAACGGATCATTGGCGTAATTCGGCGCGAAGCCCGGATGAACTTTAAAAAAACGGTCGATTTGCCGGCCGCTTTCGGCGACCACACAGCGGTCGCCCGGTTTGCAAGTGCCGGCAGCCAATAAGCTATCCCGGTAAGCACAAGTCGAGCAGTCGGCTAACGGGGTTAGATCCACGGAATCGTGCTCTGCTAGGGATGAGGCCACCATTTAGGCGGCCTCCGCTAAGACCGGCAGTAGCTGCGGCGTGATTTGCGCCAGCCAGATTCGAATGCGCTCGTCGGTCAAATGCGGTTGACCGCGTTGATCCAGCACTAGGCCGACGAATTGGTTGTCGATTATCGAGTCGGAATGTTCGAAAGTGTAGCCTTCGGTACTCCAGCGGCCGATCATTTCGGCACCGTAGTCGTAAAACACCCGGTAAAGCTGGATCAGCGAGCTGGCGAAACGCGAAGCGTAGCGTTCTTGATGGCCCAAGCCGAATAGCGCGATGCGTTTGCCGGAGAGATCGGCGCCGTCCAGGGAAGGCACGAACTCTTGCCAGCTGCGTTCCTGGCATCCGGCCGCTAGGCCCGGTAAATCGCCTATACCATAGCTGGGCGTGCCCAAAATCAGCGCGTCGTACTGCAATAATTCTTCGGGTTTTACTCGATTGATATTTTTGGGCTTGTCGGCCAGCTCTTCGCCTAACAGACTGAAAATTTTTTTTGCCACCAGTCGGGTGCTGCCGGTATCCGTTCCGAAAAAAATGCCGATTTTGCTCATAAATCACCTGTGATCGAGAGTGCGGGATAAGGCTTGTACAGCCGTTTTAAACTTCTCAGCAAATTTTGATCCAGATTCAAAAATAACCGGCGCATCTGGTTTTTTGTTTTATATCAGTTAGATAGGATTTTTTGCCGTATTTTCAGGTTGAGGTCTGTGCAGGCATGTCTACAATTGCCAGACCGATGGGGTGATTTGTGACACGGCGGCCGGCGTTATCCGTTAGGTTCAGGGTGGATTGTTAGCGTCAAGATGCGGCTCTTCAGTGAGCTAAACGCCAGTTTTTAGTGCAAGCTGATTGCGTGGTTATTTTGAATTTAGCCAAGTACATTCATTACCGTAATAAATATTCAAGGACGCCATATGGCAATTCTGCGCTGTAACAATTGTGCCTATTTACGTGAAGTGCCGAACGAGCATGTGGGCAAAACGGTTAAGTGTCCGGTTTGCGAACAAGCCTCGGCAATTCACGATACCGTGGTTTTTGTGAAGAAACTGATCGATAAATACGGGGTGCTACTGGCTAAATACCGTGAGTTGGAACAGGCGAGTAATCCTGTAACGGAAATGGCGCCATCCGATATTCGCTTGCCTAAAGACGAAGAGGTGGATTTGCACAACACTGCTGTGATGACTAACAGTATGCAGTACAAACCCATCATCAGCTGGTTCGAACGTAAAAATATCCAGGTCGAAGTAAATCATAACGCCTTGGATACGCAAGGTTTTTATGATGAAGTGGCGGTTGAATTGGGCGATAACTTTCCGGTTTTGCAGGATGTACTGGATAGAATTAGGAAAGCCCAAAGAAATAACTACGCATCGGTTGTTTTGAATTTAAGCGATTACAGTCAAAATCAAATTAAAACCATTACCGGCTTTTGTAAAAACCTTTACGAATTCTCGTTTGTCGCCAAGTATTTTTATAATAAAAATGAAAAGAGAGTGCATCTGAATTTACAGAGCATTTCGGCCATTGTCGGATTTTTTAATGGTGAATGGTTGGAATGGTATGTGTTTATGAAATTGCTGAAACATTTCTACGAAAGCAAAGGGCTTTTCTCTTGCTTAAGAAGCTTTAATATTCAGTTTGCGAACGAAGATAAATATGAAGTGGATGTATTTTTTCTAATTAACGGGCGGATACCGGTATTTATAGAATGTAAATCCGGAGAATTTCGTTCGTTTATCGACAAGTACTGCAAAATGCGGCGCAGGTTGGATATTGCCAAGGAAAACTTTCTGTTACTGGTCTTGGGTGTTAGTGATGAGCAGGTGTTGGGGTTGACTAAAATGTACGATATTACCTTCGTCAATGAAACCGGCTTTATCAAACATATTGCCGGCTTGGCGTCGCAATAAATTATACCTCTTAATATTTGTGGTAATTAGGCTATTTTTCCCGGTTTTGCTGCTATTTTCAGAATCTATGGTAGGATGAAAAGGCTTTGAGCAAGCAACCGGATTAAAATATACAGTCATAAATTTGTAATTTTAATGTGGTTTAAAAAAACACTTAGTTATCAATTGATAGGATTTGTATGAACACAGTAAAAAAAACCTTGGCTTCATTTTTGGTGATCGCCGCAGCATTGGTTTCCACATCCGCTAATGCAAACAGCGCTGGCGACGCCAAAGTACGTGCAGCCGGTGAAGCTACCGTTGCCAAAGTAGAAGAAGCTGTAAGCTTGTTGGAAAAAGGCGACAAAGAAGGTACTTTGAAAGCACTGGGCGACGTTCGCCAGTCGCAAAAAGAGTTCCGTTATGAGCAAACCGAGCGTTTGCGTCAAAGAGCTGGCGACAAACTGAAGGTTGCCCGCGATGAGATCGAAAAAGGTGATGCCAACGCCGTAGCCAGCTTGAAAGCGACTCTGGACCTTTACAAAGAAATGATGAAAGTTTACAGCGCCGCTCACTAAGGACGCATCTAGTCAATCCAATCCGGATTGATTAACGGCTGCCACCGGAAGACGTGTTTTCTCGGTGGCTCCCAACTAAACTGTTTTCGATGTTCATGCCTGCTTGGCATACTTCCCTTACTCCCTCCGCTGCCGATCTTTCAAAGCTTACAATCGGCAAACAATCTTTCGAATTCCTGAGCTTGTAATGGCTTTGCGAACAAATAACCCTGTCCAAAATCGCAACCTGCCGCAGTAAGCAAATCCCGTTGGCTTGAGGTTTCTATGCCTTCGGCAATCACTTTTATGCCCAATTTGTGAGCCATCACGATGATCGCCTCGCATAAGGCCATGTCGTCGGAGCCAACTGCCAGATTGCGGACGAAGCTCTGATCTATTTTCAGATAATCGATGTCGAATTTTTTCAGATAAGACAACGAGGAATAGCCGGTTCCGAAATCATCCAGCGACACCTGAATGCCGGCGTCGCGGAACGACAACAGTTGCTCGGCCACGCTGCTATTGGCATCCAGTAACAGACCTTCGGTAATTTCGATGACGACGCTTTGCCCGGAAAGACTCAGCGCTTCCAGCCTATCCAGCCAGTCGCGATGGCTTTCGCGCTCATTTCGAAACTGCACCGGCGACTTATTGATACTGATCTGGAATTTTTCGTGTATCGATTGCCGCCAGCGACTGGTTTGCTCGGCGGCTTCCTGAAAAATCCAATTCCCGATGCTGCTGATCAAACCGGTTTCTTCGGCAATCGGAATAAAATCCGCTGGGTTGATCAGGCCGCGTGTTGGATGTTGCCAGCGGATCAGCGCTTCCGCTTTGCGTACAGTATTAGTAGCCAGTTCGACGATGGGTTGGTAGCACAAATAAAACTGCTGCCCGGCCAGAGCCTGTCTTAGGTCGTTACTGAGCCGCAGCCGCGCTTGTGCGGATTCCTGCATGGTGGGGATGAAAAAACAATATTGGTTCCGCCCCTGGCGCTTGGCGGCATACATCGCCTGGTCCGCATGCTTTAACAGCGATTTCAGGTTGTCGGCGTCATCCGGGAAAAAAGCGATGCCGATACTGGTGGAAATATAAGCAATTTCGTTACCCAACTGAAAACATTCCGTCATTTTGTGCAACAGCTTGCCGGCTATACGCTCGGCGTTGTCGGGGTCGCCGACATCGCTCAGAATCACAGTAAACTCGTCGCCGCCCAGGCGGGCTACCGTGTCGGTTTCCCGCACGCTGGTCAAAATCCGTTGGGCGGCAATTTGCAGCAGCTCGTCGCCCATGTCGTGTCCCAGGGTGTCGTTCACTTCCTTGAATAAGTCCAGGTCGATAAACAACAACGCCAGACGCTTGTGTTCCCGGTGGGCTTTTTTGATCTCCTGACTCAGCCGGTCGTAAAACATGCGCCGATTCGGCAATTGGGTTAATGGGTCGAAATTGGCTTGTTGCCAGATCACGCCTTCGGTTTTTTTCTTTTCGGTAATATCGGAAAACAAAGCCACCCGTCGCTGCATGGTCTGTTGAGCATCAAAGATGGTATTGACGGTTAACCACTTGGCGTATAACTCGCCGTTCTTACGTTTGTCCCAGATTTCGCCCTGCCAGCTGCCCTTGCTTTGAATGGCTTGCCACATAGCTTCGCTGTGGATGCTGCTGTTTAAAATGCCAATGTGCTTACCGACTACTTCATCGGATTGGTAGCCGGTAATGGTGGTGAAGGCGGCGTTGACTGTCAGGATGCGATCATCCGAGTCTGCCAACAGCATGGCTTCGCTGCTGTTTTGATAAATCAGTGCGGCCTGTTGCAGGGCTTCTTCGATACGCTTACGTTCGCTAATGTCCCGAGCGATAGCCAAGTTATAACCGACATTGGCGTATTCAAAATAATTGGCCACGACTTCCACCGGAAACAACCTGCCATCCTTGGTTTTGTGGATGGTTTCCAACTTGTTCGAGCGCTTAATTTTCAGCTCCGCCCAGTGCGCGGCCCAGACTTGGCGCGGAAAGCAAGGGTCTACATCGAATACGCTCAAGCGCAACAGCTCTTGATGGCTATAGCCCAAAGCCTTGCAGGATTGGTTGTTGATATAAATGAAGCTGGCATTCTCGGTAATCAAATAAGCGCTGTCATGCATTTGATCCATACCAAAGCTTAATTGGGCTAAGCGCCTGCGCGAGGTTTTTTGCTCGGTGATGTCCCGGAAACTCCAAACCCGACCCGCCGGTTGTCCGTCCAGATATTGGGGTTGGCAATAGCTTTCGATAAAGCGGCCGTCTTTAAACTCCAGTTCGCTGGCGTAACGTTGCTTAGGGTATTTATAAATCTCTTCGATTCGGTTTAGGAAGGCGGTTCGGTCTTTTAGCAGTTTCAGGGCATAGCTCAGGGATTTCTCATCGTCGCCGATCTTTAAAGAACCTGGCGGGATGCCCCAAATCCGCATGAATTGCGGGTTGAAAGTGGCGATCTTGCCGAACAGATCGACTACCAATATAGCGTCGGTGCTGGAGTCGAGCGCGGCTTGAAGGATTGATAGCGATTTTTGCAAACTGGCTTGTTTCTGCTTGGGTTGGACCATGACTCGGCTACACTGCTAGCAAGTAAATCTAGCAAAGGCTTATTTAAAAGGTTGATTTATAAGCCTAGCCGATTCCGACGCTGCCGTACCTTTTTCTATAGCTCGATACGAAATGCTTATTGCGCGGCAAAGTAGTGCATTGCTCCCAGCAAAGGTGTGCGCGGATTCAAAGCCAGTTTGACCGATAGCTTGGCGAGCATGGGCTGAAACCGGCCTTTGGCGACAAAAGCCTGGATAAATTCCCCGGATTCCAGCACCGATCTGATTTTGGGGCCGATGCCGCCGCCGATGAATACGCCGCCGGTAGCGAAGGCTTTTAAGGCCAAGTTACCCGCTTCGGCGCCGTAAAGTTCCGCAAACAAGCGCACGGTTTCGCGGCACAAGGGATCTTCATCGTCCACGCCCAAGCGCGAAATCAGCGCATTGCGATCAACGCCGCTGGCATTGGCGGGTGCAGGCACCGCCGGGCAGGGCGGGGCGAAGCGGGCTTGGACCAGAAAGTCGTAGATATTACTGAAGCCGATACCGGACAATATCCGTTCGCAGCTGACATGCGCAGGATAACGGCCGCGCAGGAAAGTCAGCAGTTGATCTTGTTGCGGGTTTTGCGGGGCAAAATCGCAATGACCGCCCTCTGTGGCGATGGGGTGATACTGTTCGCCATCCCAATGCAGCATCGCTTCGCCCAAACCGGTGCCGGCGGCGATCACCGCAATATTGCCGGTTTGCGGCTCGGCGTTGGGATTTAGTTCGACGAAGTCCTGTTCCTGTAGGTGCAGCATGCCGATTGCCATGGCTTCCAAATCGTTCAGCAATTTCACCCGGTCGGTGCCCAGTCGAGCTTTGAGTTGTTCGCCATCCAATAGCCAGGGCAGGTTGGTGGTTTGGCAGCGTTGATTGACGACCGGGCCGGCGATGCCGAAACAAGCCGATGTCACCGTTGGGGTGTCGCTCAGAAATAGATCCAGAATTTCCTCAAAAGTCTGAAACTCGCCGCTGGCAAAAGTTTGTTCCTGCAAACAGCTCAGCGTGCCGTCGGCTTGTCTGTCGAGTAAGGCCAGAACCGTTTTGGTTCCGCCAATGTCGCCGGCTAGAATCATAGTCGTCCTCATGAGGTTGGGGTGGCGTTGTTGAGCAGGTGGATCAAGGCATCGAGTATCGCGTTGGCCAACGCATGCGGCGGCAACTGGTAAAAAGCCTGCCAAGCCAGCGATACGCATTCTTCGTAATGATCGCGGTAGTGCGGGTGCTGTTGCAGCCAACTTATTCTGACCGCATGGCCGATCAAAATATCCGTCACCAAGGTGTCGTCAATGTACAGGTCGGGATAATCGCGGACAATGGAGGCCAGCGCGCGCAGGGCTTCCACGCTCAATTGCCGATACACCGGCGCCTGAATTTTATTCAGAATATGGTTGATATGTAATCTAAAGCTTTGTTCGCCGGCGGTCATTTGCGCCAGCATGATTTCGCTGTCGATCCGGCGTTTGCTGTTGTATTTTTCGCCGACCATCAAACCCTTGCAGTGATGCAACAAGTCCCATACGCCAGCGAAGAAGGCTTCGTTTTCCCGGCCGACGCTGCCTTGCTGTTCGCGCCAGGCATACCAGTCGTCGGCGTCGCCACGGTCTTTCGGGTTCATCGACTCCGGAAAGCGCGCGGCGGTCAGATCGCGCTGCGGGCCTTCGCAATGCAAGGTTTCGACTTGCCCCAGCTGGTTTTCGCTGTTGTTGTAATCTTCCAGGGTTTCCTGCAATAGGTCCGCCACCTGATGTGGCGGCAGCGACAAAATATCGCTAAACGCCTGGTCCAGAGAGGTGCTGCTCAGGCGTTTTTGTCTGGCAATGATCAATTGCAGAATGTGGCCGACGCGAATGGTGTGCATGTCGGCGAACAATTCCGGCTTTAACTTGATCAGCATACCCAGGTAGATAATCAGTTCCTGCACGATGATCTGCTGGCTACTATCGTTAGGGTTAAAGGTGCGGATAGTGTCCAGGATTTGCCAGGAGTCGGTGGGGCGGCGCAAGGTGGCTTTGCCGCTGTAAGCGCGGCCTACCGTCAAGCCATGCTGGCGCACCAGAATCTCGGTGGCGGCTTGTTCCAGGTTGATGTCGTACTTGCCCAGTAAGCTGGCGCAACGCCGCACCACATACCAAGCATGGCGGTCGCCGGCTCGGGCATACACTTCTTCTAGCAAGTCGCGCACGTACCCTGGCTGGTTTTCGTCGTTGCGTAAGCCGGTGTCGTAATCAAGTCCGTGGCGTTGGCAGAGCAAGGTGAGGGCTTCCAACTGGGCATAGAGGTTGGGGTTATTGCGCAATTGTTCTACTAAGCGGCCATCGTCACCAATTTCCCACTCGGTCAGTACGAAGCTATCCAGTGCTTGCGGCGCTTGGTCGTCGTGGGCCAGCAAATTAGCGAAAGGCCGTTCGACCTCTTCCCAACTGGCTTCGGAAAAGCTGAAGTCGTGCAGGTAGCCGATTTTTTCGTGGCTGGCGGTTTTTACAAAATCGGTCAACAGCCCCAGTTTAACCGGTGTGCCTTGCACGTTGCCTTGGGCGAGTTGTTCGATAAAACCCAGCAAAACCTGCCGATCCTCGCTACCGAGCATGTTGTGCTTAATGTTGATGACCAGCAAGGGGTGGGCGGGATTGTCCCAATGGCGGATGATGTAGGCCAGTTCAGTACGCAGCCGTTGAATCAGCAACTGGTTGTCCATGGCAATATAAAAACCTTTTTGGTTCATAAATTGCGGTAAAAACAATAAAGGCTCGCCCGCCAGCACGTAAAGCTTGGAGGTGGCTAGCGTGCGTAATTGTCTTAGGGGGCGGCCGGTGAGTCCAATGCGGTCGTTGCGCCCTACTTGGGTGTAAGCAGCGGCGAGTTCGCTGGCATCTCGCACTTGGATCGGTGCGATTTCGGTTAAGGTTTGCGAGGGGATGCCGCGCCCGCGCAATTCTTCTTGTACCTGTTCGTCCTCGGCCAGTAGGGCAATCTGCAATGTGGAGTTCGGGTACAGACGGGTGGCCTTGTAACGGCCCAGCGGGTCAATGTCATCCAGGCCAATCAAACCGTCTTGCAACAGTCCGCCCAAAATATACAAGCTTTGCGCCCAAACCAGCGGGACATTTTCATTGGGAACCCGCGTTTGGCTGTGCGGATGGCGTCTTTCGGCGGCGATGGCGTTTTCCGGCACGATGTAAAGTTCCGGCAACAGCCATTGACCGTTCTGCTCCACCAGCAAGTCTTCCAGGCGGCGGCGATAATCACCAACCCCTTCAGTATCACCGGCAAACAGTTTATTCAGTAATAAGTAGCAGAAAAACAGCGGCCATTCGCATTCGATGTCCATGAATTGCTTCAATTCGTTCGGTTCGTAATGCAGGCGCTGATGATCTTCGAGAACGGTTTGATGGCCGTCCAGCAAGAAGCGTTTACAGCCGTAGCGGCCTTGCAGCTTGTCGACTATCAAGCCTTCTGTGCGTTCGCGTAGCGCTTTATTGTCTACCGCGAAGGCCGGAAAGCCGGTCACGCTCAGTACCGCTGAATCGACTTCCTTGGAGATGGATTCGCGCGGCAGCAGGGCTTCCAGTGTAATGCGGGTGCGGGCGATGTCGTCGCTGATGACGTGGATGATCGCAGTCTGGCCGCCGTCTTTGCCGAAAAGATTGCAGCCGGACATGGCTTCGAGCGCAGCCTTGGCCATGCCTATCGAGCTGGCATTCAATTCCGCCAGACCGTGATTCATTTTATTGCCGCGTTCCCAGATGCCATAGTCTGGCGTGCGATAAGCCCGGCTGACGTAATGCACCAGGTTTTGCACGAAATTGACTTCGTCGATGCTGAACACAATCCGCAAGCCCGAGGCGGTCATTTGCGCCAGCATCAGCAAGAATAAGGAGGTCGCGTCCAGTTGCAAATGGCCCCATTCGCTGTCGCCCACCACCACTTCGCCGCTGGTGGTTTTGTATTTGGCGTGCAGCGCATCCAGTGGGTCTTGGCTGTGCTTAAATTTTTCCACTTTCGCCGCTTGCCGCATCATTGCCGTCAACAGGCCACGCATCAGTTTGACGACGCTTTGTTCCAGTAAATAGGTGCGTTCCTGCTGGCCCTCTACTTTGCGGTAAGCCAGCCCCAGGCCCCAGGCCGCCAAAATGCTGTAGACATTGTCCCGCACCCAGGCGTCGGTGTAATTGCCGTGGGTGGTGACGGCGGTACTGGCCGGAAGCAGGCCACTTATCCAATCCTGGCGTTTCAGGATAATGTCTTGAACTTGCTGATAATACTGGTCGAGCGTCTCGGTTTGACTGGTCGGCATCATGTATTTAATGGATTGTGAGGTGGCGTTTAAAGAATCGGGCACTCAAGCCTTGGGCAAGGTTACTCCGGTTTGGCCTTGATACTTGCCGCCGCGATCCTTGTAGGAGGTTTCGCAGACTTCGTCGCCGCCGAAAAACAGCATTTGCGCGACGCCTTCATTGGCATAGATTTTTGCCGGCAGCGGGGTGGTGTTGGAAAACTCTAAAGTCACATGGCCTTCCCACTCTGGTTCTAGCGGGGTGACGTTGACGATAATGCCGCAGCGAGCGTAGGTCGATTTCCCTAAGCAGATGACGAGCACATCGCGCGGAATCCGGAAAAACTCCACGGTGCGCGCCAGCGCAAACGAATTGGGCGGAATAATGCAGACGTCGGATTTCACATCCACGAAGCTGCCTTCGTCAAAGTCTTTGGGATCGACGATGGTGGAATTGATGTTGGTGAAGATTTTAAACTCGTTGGAGCAGCGTACGTCGTAGCCGTAACTGGAGGTGCCGTAAGAAATGATCCTGCCTTGCGCGGATTCGCGGACTTGCCCGGCCTGAAACGGCTCTATCATGCCGTGTTGCTCGGACATGCGGCGAATCCATTTGTCTGATTTTATGCTCATGTTGCTGGTTGGGTAGGGAAAAATAACAGAAGCTTCAAAATAGCATATTAGGCGGGAAAAATCGCTAATTGCCTTGCCGAAAGGCGCTAATTTGTTGAGGTTTGGCGCTTGCTGTTTTGGGTTATGCGGTAAGAGGGCGTATCAGCTAGGTCAGGTTGCTGCGAATACAGTTACTTGGCAGGCTTAAATTGTTAGAGAGCGCCGTCTCCCACCTCGACTTGTAAGGATCGAATGGTTATTTTTATAAATTAGAAAAAACTTATTTACAAAATAAGACGACCGGTCGCATAATAAGGCCCATGACGAAGTTAGCACCCAAACAGCTGAAAAAAGACAAGCTCCTGGAGCAGGGCGTCAGCGTGCTGCTGGAAAAAGGCTATCACGCCACCGGCTTGAAAGAGATCCTGGATACCGTGCAAATTCCCAAGGGCTCGTTTTACGCCTATTTCGAAAGCAAGGAACGCTTCGCGGCGGAAGCAATTCATCACTACATCGAGCCGTTTATTGTGCGTTTATCCGGCCATTTGCAAGACCCGGAAACGGACGGCTTGGCGGCTTTGAAGGCTTACTACTTGGGATTGATAGCCGAGGTGGCGCAAACCGGTTTCAAGGGCGGTTGTCTGCTGGGGAATTTGATGGGCGAGATCGGCGATACCAGTCCCTTATGCCGCGATGCCTTGCTGGATGCGGTCGGTCGCTACAGTGCCTTGCAGCAAGCGGCGTTGGAACGCGGACAAAAGCAAGGCTCGGTAAGGCTGGATCGTTCGGCGAAGAGCATGGCGGATTTGATGTTGAACGGCTGGCAGGGTGCGCTGCTGCGGATGAAAGTTGAGCAATCCGTGGAGCCGTTACAGGCGGTTTGTCGGGATTTGTTGGATGATTATTTTCGGGCTTGATTGAGTTTTTCATGGAACAAGAACCAGATATTCATGCTATTCGCGATGAGGTTTTTCGAAAGATTGGTAGGAATGTTGTCAATTTCCAGAAAATTGAGCAGATGCTTAAGTATCTGATCGTTCGTGGGAATTTATCAGGATACAAAAGTGAGTTGAATCAGATTTTGGAATCTAGGCAGGCTTTGGCAAATAGAAAAACTCTTGGTACATTGGTTGGAGAGTTAGTCGAGAATGCTTTTAATAGGTCATCAGAATCTTCTGAACCTGACATAAAGCCAAAAGATCCCTATATCCATTTTCGGTTTTTTGTTGAAGCTGATGCAGAATTTTATGAAGAAAAAAGGCAAGAATTGAAGCGATTGGTAGAAGAGAGAAATGAGTTAATTCACCACTTGCTTCCCAAATTTAATCAGGATTCGCTTGAAAGTTGTTTGGAGATTAACGATTACCTAGATCACCAGCTAGAACAGCAGGTTAGTGAATTTAATTACCTTAAGTCTTTGTGCGAAACCTATTTTGAGTTTGCGGATTTTTTGAGTTCGGAGCAAGGTAGAAATGAGTTTAAGTTATCTATGCTTCAGGAAAGCTCAATTGTTAGATTACTACTTGATATATCTATTCAAAAGCCGAGGAAAGATGGTTGGACTTATTTGAGCTTAGCTGTTCAGCGAGTTCATCAAATATTGCCAGGAGAGATTACCAATCTAAAAGTGAGATGGGGGTACGAAAAACTCACAGATTTGATGATGGCATCCAATTATTTCGATGTGAAAGAGGAAACTCTTAATAATAGTCAGCGTAGATTTATTTACCGATCTAAACCCGACTTGGTTTATCTTGAGCAAGATAGAGTTTTGCAGTTCCTTTTAAATATTTCCGAACAGGCAGAAAATGCCGAAGGCTGGTTTTCGCTAGTTATTGCAGAGGAGCAAGTTAGAGAAGTCTTAGTTGAGGAGTTTGAGCGTGTTAAATTTGCGTGGAATTGCAATTCATTAAAAGACCTTATGATTGAGTGGGACTGTTTTGAATTTGAAGGAGGCGGCTTCAAGCCCAAAGTTCGGAGTCGCGGCATGTGCTGAACAGCGATAAGCGCATCAATCGCGAACGTTGCGTCTCCTGTTCTCGGCACATCCTAAATTAACCAAACAATCCGCTGCCCACCCGACAGCATTTTTTAACGCCGGCAATTTAGACGACCGGTCATTTATTAGGAGATTATCATGCCCAAATACATTATCGAGCGGGACATTCCCGGCGCCGGCCAGCTGACACAGGCCGAGTTGCAAGGCATTTCCCAAAAATCCTGCGGCGTGTTGCGCGACATGGGGCCGCGCATCCAATGGCTGCACAGCTACGTGACCGGCGATAAAGTCTATTGCATCTACATCGCCGACAGCGAACAAGCTATTCGTGAGCATGCGGAGCAAGGCGGGTTCCCGGCCAATCGCATCGAGCAAATTACCAGCATCATCGACCCGACCACGGGCGACTAAGCTGAGTTTATGGTTCCCACGCTCCGGCGTACCCGCCTGGCATAAATGGGAACCGAGCTAGGGACGCTCCTGCGTCCCGAACCGCAGGAGCGGTTCAACATGCATTCCCACGCTGGAGCGTGGGAACGATAACAACGACAATTAACGGGGATAACAATCATGACATTTAAACTAAGCACCTTTACCGCCGCGCTATTGCTAGGCACCGCCAGCCTGTCGGCCAGCGCCGACGAAACCTGCGCATCGCCGTATATGGCGAAAATCACCGGCCAGGAGGATTTCGTTTACATCTGGACCTTGGGCGCTGAAGGCGTCGGCGACGAGCAGGACAAGCTGGTCACCGTCGACGTCAATCCGAAATCCAAACAATACGGCAAAGTGATTGGCAGCCTGTCGGTGGGTGGCCGCAACGAAGCTCACCATTCCGACTTTACCGACGACCGTAAATTTCTGTGGGCCGGTGGTCTGGATACCAACAAAATCTTTATTTTCGATGTGGCAACCGACCCGGCCAAGCCGAAGTTGAGCAAAACCATCACTGATTTCGTTGCCAAAAGCGGCGGCGTGGTTGGCCCGCACAGCTTGTACGCCTTGCCAGGCCGGATGATCATCACCGGCTTGTCCAATAACAAAGACCACGGCGGCCGCACCGCGATTGTGGAATACAGCAACGCCGGCGATTACATTGCCACCTACTGGCTGCCGACCGACAGCAACCTGGAAGGCGCGATCAAATCCGGCAAATACGCCGACGGCTATAACTACGACGTGCGGGTATTGCCACGCAAAAACCTGATGCTGACCTCGTCGTTCACCGGTTGGTCGAACTACATGATGGACTTCGGCAAAATGCTGGCCGACCCGGAAGCGATGAAACGCTTCGGCAACACCGTGGTGCAATGGGATTTACACAGCCGCCAGCCGAAGAAAGTCTTCGATGTACCCGGCGCGCCGCTGGAAATTCGCTGCGCCTGGGCTGAGGACCACAATTACTGCTTCACCAGCACCGCGCTGACTTCAAAAATCTGGCTGATTCATCAAGACGACAAAGGCGAATGGCAAGCCAAGGATGTTGCCGACATCGGCGAACCGGCCAAAATCCCGCTGCCGGTGGACATCTCGATCTCCAGCGACGACAAAACTTTATGGGTCAACACCTTCATGGACGGCATGACCCGCCGCTTCGACATCAGTGATCCGTTCCACCCCAAACAAGTGTTCGAGCAAAAAATCGGCGCCCAAGTCAATATGGTGTCATCCAGCTGGGATGGCAAGCGCTTGTATTACACCTCGTCGCTGCTGGCTAATTGGGACAAGAAAGGCGCGGATAACGAGCAATTTTTCAAGGCTTATGGCTGGGATGGTAGCAAGTTGACCGAACAGTTCTCGATTGATTTCACCAAAGAGAAGTTGGGTAGGGCGCATCAAATGCGGTTTGGGGCGTATGCTTTGTATGGCAAAGCACCGTAAGTTAGTTGTAATGCATTTCAGTTGAATGCCGCGGCCTTTATGACGTTTTGTTTATAAAGGCCACGAGGTATGCAGTATTATCTAGCGATGCGAACTAGGAATGTAACGGTCGTGTGCCTTGGAGAATAGTCATGAATGCTCAACCTCAGTTTATTACCGATGCGAATGGCGAAAAAACGGCAGTCATTCTGCCAATAGCCGACTATCAAGAACTCATGGAAGACTTGGCTGATTTAGCCGCAATAGCTGAACGAAAAGACGAGCCCAGCATTCCATTTGAGACGGCGTTGTCAGAAATAGGTTTATGACGGCCTATGCCGTTGAGATCAAACGGAGCGCCCAAAAGGAGTTGTCGCAATTGCCTAAGGCGGTTGCCGAAAAGGTTGTGACGCAAATTAGAGCGCTTGCCGACGATCCGCGGCCTAATGGTTGCAAAAAGTTAGTAGGAACCGAACATAGTTATCGAATTCGAGTAAATGATTACCGAGTGGTTTATTCGGTTTTGGATAGCCGCTTAATCATCCAAGTCATAAAAATTGGGCATCGCAAGGATGTGTATCAATGATTTTGTTGGTGGAGAGTTTATAGGCAGTGCGGGGCGGGAATAGTTGGTGTCGCGGTCGCGACGGATGTTTTTAAGTCGGGTCTCGGCCCGACGGCCGAGATACTTTCTTTTGCTCCGCCAAAAGAAAGTATCCAAAGAAAAGGCGGCCCGGATGCCGCTTTGATCCTGCGCTCCGAAGCTTTTATCGAGGGTCGGCAGAAGGGGCTTCCCAGCCCCTCCGCCGACGTGCGGCATCCCTGCCGCACCCCTTCGGGCTATTCTCGATAAAAGCTCCGGTGCTCGGCGCGGCATACGGGAGAACCCCCCGCGCGAAATCCGCAGCCTATTATTTACGAAGTTTTGTAGGGTGCATTAGCGAAAGCGTAATGCACCGAATGATTCAAAGCCAACATACGGCGCAATACGGCTACGCCTATTGACGCCCTACATGCGCCTTACGGCCTTGCTTTGTTACAAAAAGGGATTCTAACTGCGAGAGGTCTTGGGTTGTCCGGTGTTTTAGTGTTTGTCGTGTTTTTAGGAGCCTATCAGTTGCATTTGCGCCAATTGCAAGAAGCTAATGACCAAGAAAAAACGCTGTTTCTAAGTGGAAAAATGGCGTTCATGACGCTCGATCCTTGCGGGGTTGAATTGAATTGGCCTGAACGGCAAATGATCCAGTCGAATGCAACACTTGGCGTATATACGGATGCCCAACTAACTAAGCCAGAAAAAGGCATACCTCATCTATATCTTCATATGCCTGACAATTACATTGAAATACAGGATGACCGCGAATGGATGGTATATGGACAGCATAAGGGTTATGGTATTCGTGTGCTTCGAGCAAAACAGAATAACTATCCAGTATTGGAAGCCAAATCAAATCACGATGGTGCGGTTATTCGATTGATTGATGAAAAAAAAGAAGTTTTGTTTGAGCAGCCGTTAAAAATTAAGTCTCTGGGAGGCCTTAGTTATTATTGCCCATTAGATAGTCAATATGAGAAGAGTTATCCACAGAGAAAATTGGCAGAAGGGGTTGATTCGGCGTTAAAAATAGTTTTAGGTTTTAACAGCTCACCAAAACAAATGGAGAAAAAATCGGTAATATCGGATGAGCTAGCGGAGGAACGCTGTGGGTTTCACTTGATTCGACTTAAAGATGGAAAGCTTCATGGTGTTATGGACGGACGTAATGTAATCATCGATTATTCATGGATTGAAGATTACACGGAGTTTTGCTCGGATCATTACGTCGCGCTGGCTCGAGTAACTGAGGCAGCAAAGAATGATTCTTCGTTAGGCGGTAGCGTGTTTTTATTTGATCGGAAGACACTGCGCCCAATTGTAAGGTTTACAAGTCAGCCCAGAAATGGCTCTGATAAATTTAGTTTTTTAAGCTCGAACAAACTTCAATCTGTGCGAATCAGCCAGTCTTCAATGTTAGTGCAAACAGAAATTGGTCAATTTTTCGCTGGAAATGCTGAGTTTTTTTAAGCTTTTAATTTGGTAGGTGGGGCTTAGGGTGTGCTCAACGTGAAACGCACAGTTCGCGATAGTTAATTTCGATATTTCGGGACGGCTTTCCTCCCGTATGCCGCGCCGAGCACCGGAGCTTTTGAGCGGATCAGCCCGGAGGGGCGCCGCATGGATGCGGCGAGTTGCCGAAGGGGCAGGAAGCCCCTTTCGGCAACCCCGTTCAAAAGCTTCGGAGCGCAGGGAATAAGCGGCATCCGGGTCGCCTTTTCTTTGGATACTTTCTTTTGGCGATGCAAAAGAAAGTATCTCGGCTGTCGGGCCGAGACCCGACATTAAATCAAGCCGTCGCGCCAGCGACACCAAACCCCAAGAGTAAACAGCAGCCATGAAGCTCCCTGATCGCCCCAGTCTACTTTGTCCGAAAGCCGACGCCGGAGCGTCCGCCGCGGCATTCCCACGCTGGAGCATGGGAACGATAGGATTCGGTATTCTCTGTTTACTGACAAACACAGCCGTTCTCGCCGAAGAACAAAATCAAAAACCCTTAGCCCCCGGCTACACCGCCCTACCTTTCGAACCCGCAAAACCTGGCACTTACACCCTACCCATCATCACCAAAGCTGCCGACGGGGAAATCCTAACCACCAACAACCAGCCCAAACACCTCCACGACTTAATGGGGGGCAAGCTGGTATTGCTGAGCTTCATTTACGCGGCCTGCAGCGACGTCAACGGCTGCCCGCTGGCAACTCAGGTGTTGCACAAAATCAGCCGGCAATTGCAAAAACAGCCGGAATTGGCCGACAAACTCAGATTAATAACGCTCAGCTTTAACCCGAAGCAGGACACCCCGGAAATGATGCGCCATTACGGCGAGGGATTTAAAACCGGCGATTTCGATTGGCAATTTCTGACCACTAAAGACGAGGCCAGCTTGCAACCCATTCTCGATGGCTACCAGCAAAATGTGCAAAAAGTCTACGACGACAAAGGCCAGTTTACCGGCACGTTTTCGCATTTGTTGCGGGTGTATTTGATCGATAAAGACAAGAACGTCCGCAATATTTATAGCGTGGATTTTCTGCATGCCGACACGCTGATCAACGATGTAAAGACCTTACTGGCTGATGCCAAGCCGCAAGTCGCCGCAGTGCAAGCAGTCAAGCCCGAAATGTTGTTCCAGCCCGGTGACAATAAGCAAAATTACCAGCAAGCCGATTACCAAACCCGCTCCCTGGCACTGGCACAGCGCCGGGGACAGCCGGCAAAGTTGATCGACTTTGCGCTAAAGCCGCCACTCGGCTTGCCGAAATTACCGGTGCCCAAAGACAACCCGCTCACGCCTGCCAAGATCGCGCTAGGTCGCAAGCTGTTCTTCGATCGGCGGCTGTCGCTGAACAATACCTTTTCCTGTGCCATCTGCCACATCCCGGAACAAGGCTTTAGTAATAACGAAATGACCACGGCGGTGGGTATTGAAGGGCGTAGTGTGCGGCGTAATAGTCCGTCTTTGTATAACGTCGGCTATGCGCAATTGCTGTTTCACGACGGCCGCGAAAACAGTCTGGAGCAACAAGCCTGGGGGCCGTTGTTGGCGCATAACGAGATGGCGAATCCGTCGATTGGTTATGTGGTGGATAAACTGAAAGCCAGCGCCGATTATCGCGGGCTGTTTGAAAAAGCCTTTAACAAAGGGCCGACCATGGAAACCATCGGTCAGGCCTTGGCTAGTTATCAGCGCACGTTAAATGCCGCCGATTCGCCATTCGACCGCTGGTATTTTGGGAAACAAAAAACGGCGATTAGCGAGGCGGCGCAACGGGGTTTTGCTTTGTTTACCGGTAAAGCCGCTTGCAGCAGTTGTCACGTGATTGGCGACAAGTCTGCCTTATTTACCGATCAAAAACGCCATAACACCGGTATTGGCTATGCCGAATCCATGCAAAAGTCGCCGGAAAAACAAAGAGTGCAAGTGGCGCCGGGCGTGTTTGTGGATGTGGATAGCGAGCATCTGAAAGGTGTAAATACCGAGAAACCCGGCGACTTGGGCTATTACGAGATCAGCCAAAATCCCGCCGACCGCTGGGCTTACAAAACCCCGTCGCTGCGCAACGTCGCGCTCAGCGCGCCTTATATGCATAACGGTTCCTTGCCTAGTCTGGCGGAGGTGGTGAAGTTTTATAATCAAGGCAGCGTAGCCAACGAAAATTTGTCGCCCTTGCTCAAGCCGCTGGGCTTGTCTGATCGGGAAATCGCCGATCTTGTAGCGTTTCTGGAAGCGCTGAGCGGCGGCAATATAAGTACTTTAGTGTCGGACGCCTTTGCCGCTCCGGTTGGCGATAGTGGCGTGACGGCGGGGCCGATGCCGGACCCTGGTAAGGGACGATAGCTCGGGGATTGGTCGGCTTTTTTTGTCACAAAACGGTAATATAGCGCTGCTAAATTAGCCTAATCCTTGGACCCTTTAGACTAAACATGCTTATGTCGAACTTGAAAATCCTGGTCGTGGAAGACGAAGAAGCGATCAGGGAGATGCTGGTCATGGTGCTGGAACAGGCCAATTTGACCGTGATCGCCGTTGGCAGCGCCGAGCAGGCCAGGGAGAGTTTGGCCGATAACATGGTGGATTTGATTATCCTGGACTGGATGCTGCCGGGCATCAGCGGCGTGGAATTGGCCAGACGCTTGAAAAACGAGCCGGGTTACAAGGAGTTGCCTATTATTTTGCTCACCGCGCGCGGCGAGGAAGAAGACAAAATTCGCGGTTTGGAAATTGGTGCCGACGATTATGTGACCAAGCCGTTTTCACCCAAAGAACTGATTGCCCGGATCAAGGCCGTGATGCGTCGTAGCGGCAAGTTGTCGGAATCCGGACAGCTCAGCGTCGGCGATCTCACTTTGGATGCCGAGCAACACAAATTGACTATCGCCGGCCGCAGTCTGGAAGTCAGTCCTACCGAGTTTAGATTGATGCAGTTTTTTATGACCAATCCCGACAAGGTCTACAGTCGAACCCATTTGCTGGATCAGGTCTGGGGGCGTAGCGTGTACATAGAGGAGCGTACCGTGGATGTGCATATTCGCCGCTTGCGCAAAATTCTGGCCGAATATGGCCGCGAGGAACTGATCCAGACCGTGCGCGGTTTTGGTTACCGTTTTTCGATGGCAAACTGATTATTCATGCAGCGTTGGCAGCGGGAAATAAATATTGCTATTGCTTTACTGATACCGGCTTTACTGCTGAGTTTTTTTGTCGGGCACCTCAGCTATTTCTTATGGGCAATCACCCTTTTTCTCTACATTAAGCAATCGATCAACGTGAGCCGCCTGGAACGTTGGTTAAGCCAGGGCGGCCGCGGAGAGCGCCCCGATTTTAAAGGGATCTGGGGCGACATCTACTACCACTTTTATAAAATTCGCAAAAGCCAAAAACGCCAGAAGAAGAAGTTGGGCAAAATGCTGGATGGGTTTCGCAAATCGACCAGCGCCTTGCCTGACGCCATTGTGGTACTAGGCAGCTACGGCGAAATCGAGTGGAGCAACAAGGTGGCCTATGACTATCTGGGCCTGAAGCGTTCCGATAACGGGCAGCGGATTCCTAACTTGGTCCGGCACCCGTTGTTTATTCAGTACCTGAAGGATCAGGATTACCACAACAAGGTTTGTATTCCCTCGCCGATCAACGAAAACATGATTTTGCAAATCGGTATCTTCCCTTACGGTGCCGGCTTACGTTTGTTGATGGCGCAGGATGTCACCCATCTAAAGAATATCGAACGGATGCGTACCGACTTTGTGGCCAATGTCTCGCACGAATTACGCACGCCGATTACCGTGTTGCGTGGTTATCTGGAGACCTTGCAGGAACTTGACGACGGTAGCAGTCCTTACACCCGCTCATTCCAAAACATGGCGGCACAGACCGAGCGCATGCAAGCCTTGATCGATGATTTACTGCTACTGGCGCGCCTGGAGAGTAAAACCAAGAAATTCGAATGCGTGAATATTCCTGATTTGCTCGTGCAGGTTTGCCAGGAAAGCGATTTGTTGGAAAAGGATGAGCGCCGGGTCGAGCTCGTGTTGGATAGCCGAGCCAATGTGCGTGGCGATATGGAGGAGTTGCGTAGCGCTTTCAGCAATCTGTTGGTTAATGCCATGAAATATTCGCAGCCTAGCTCGCCGGTTAAAGTGAGTTGGCGGGGCAAGCCCGACGGCAGTGTTTATTTTGAAGTGGAAGATTTTGGCGACGGGATCTCCAGTGTGGATATTCCCCGGATTACCGAACGCTTTTACCGCGCGGAAGTGAAACGCAATCAAAAAATCCCCGGCACGGGTTTGGGGTTGGCGATCGTCAAGCATGTGTTGGTCAGGCACGATGCTAAGCTGGACATTGAAAGCCAATTGGGCAGAGGCAGTAAATTCCGCTGCGTGTTTCCGCGGCAGCGCCTGTGTTGAGGCTTGGCTGAATCGCGGTTAAAACGCGGTCGGCGGATTGGCGAAACGGTAAGTTTGTGAAGCGGCTTTTTTGGCGGCATTCATAGCGGCTTGTTTCAGCGCTTCGGTATTGTCGGCATGGTCAGGGCAGATGGCGATACCGATACGGCAATTGAGTTGGGCTGTGTCGTGTTCCAGCGTAAACGGTTCGGCGAGTTTTTCGATAATTAATTGAGCGATGCGCTCCGTGCTGTCGGTTTTTTCCAGCTCGGCAAGGATGGCCGCAAATTCCGCACCATCCATTCGCGCCACCAAATCGGTTTCCCGCACATTCGCTAGCACGCGCTGCGCGGCTTCCTGCAAAATGCTGTCGCCTTGCGCATAACCAAAGCGCTCGTTAATGTCTTTGAAGTGCTCGATGTCCACCACCAGCAATGCCAAAAACCAGCCGCCGCGCTGCGCTTTTTTAATGTCTTGCTCCAGTCTGTCGTAAAACAGGCGGCGATTGCCAACACCCGTGAGCGGATCTAAATTAACCTGTTTCCACAGTTGTTCTTCACCGAGCTTACGCTGGGTGATGTCGAAAAACAGGCCAATACGCTTTAGCGGTAGTCCATTGCGGTCGAAAATGGTGTTGATGTTGAGCTGCTCGACATAGAGTTCGCCGTTTTTACGTCGATTCCAGATTTCGCCCTGCCATTTCCCTTTGCTATTGATGATTTGCCACATGGCTTGAAAAAAACTATCGTCATGCCGGCCGGAGCCCAGAATCCGGGCGTTCTTGCCGATTATTTCTTCGGCGGAGTAACCGGTAATGCGACTGAATGCCGGGTTAATCGAGACGATGGTGGCATCCGCTTCGGTGATCATCATCGCTTCGCTGCAATTTTGGTAAAACAACATGCCCAATTGCCGATCTTCTTCAGCCAATTTGTATGCCGTGATGTCTTGCAGAATACCGGTCATGCGCGGGCTATTGCCGATTTGGTGGCAACCGGAGCCGCGAATCCAGCGGATTGCGCCGTCGATGCGGCGAATTCGGCATTCGAAATTCCAATTGCTGTGTTGGGTGCAGGCAGTTTGGAAACCGGCATTGACCATATCACGATGTTCCGGTGTGACATGGCCGAGAAATGTATGATAGGTCCAATGCGGCAGCAGTTGGCTGTAGCCGAAAATTTGATCGTGTATGGCCGTGCGTTGCACCGAATAATCTTGCAAATCCAGATCCCAGGCGCCGGTATCGATGGTTTCCAATGCAAAACTCAAGCGGGCCTCACTTTGTTGCAAGGCCTGGTTGATTTGTTGTTGATGGAATAAAGTCAGGGCTAGCGGTATACCCACGCTGGCCAGGATGAACAGGTAAAACCAGATGTTTAGCAGGCCGCTTTGCAGGTGTGTGGTGGCGAATGCGCCCAACTGATGTTGCAATCCCCACAGGGATTGAATGGCGGTCATGGTCACCAAAAGCAGCACGCCGTGACGGCCGAATCTGACAGCCGCCCAAACCACAAACAGGAAGGCCCAATAAGTTTCGCCGTAAGCGTTCAGCAGGTTGGGAAACCAGCTTAAAAACACCGCCTGGCCGCTCAAAAAACTCGTTGCTATGAAGGCCAGCGTTTCCAGTAAGCGTTTGGGGGCGAACCAGTCTTTCGGCCAGTGTCGCCAGATCAGAATTAAAGGCGTGACCAAGGCGATTCCCAATACATCGGCCATCCACCAGTGCCGCATACTGGGTAGCAGGGCTTCGGCAGGCAGATACTTGCTTAAAAACAAGGTCATGGGGCCGATCAGTGCGCTGAAACAGGCGGCGATGATGCCTGTCAAAGTCAGCCAGGCAAAATCCCGCGGGTGCCGTAGCGATAGCGAAAAGCCTGGGTTGCCGAGCAGTAGCCAGGCGCCAAGCCAGGATTCCAGGATATTGCCGGTAGCGATGCAGGCGGAGATTAACCAGGAGTCGCCGACCAGCATGCCGGCCAGAAACGCGCCGATGAATACGCCCGGCCAATAGCGCTTGCCGCCCAACAGAAAAGTGGCCATCCCCAGGCCGGCTGGAAACCAAACCAGCGTGACATTGCCGTTGTCGGAAAAAAAAGCCAATACCAGTTTGGCCAGCATGGCGTAAAGCAGGGCTATAGCGACTATTTTCAGTCCAACGATGTGGCGCGGAGTAAAGCCCATGTGGTTTTGGAATGTGTGCTTGTAAGTTGAAAAGTGTATATCAGTCGTCTGTATTCTCCAGTTTTTCACGCGGGTTTTAATGCGAATCGGTCGAGAAAAATCGCAGACAAACAAGCGGATAACTCTATAATTGCCCGCATTTTTGAGCTTGACCGAGGAGTGGGGATGATTTCCGAAACGGTTGTTGAGTTATCGCGGGCGCAGTTTGCGCTGCATGCGGTGCAATATTTTCTATTCGTACCTTTGACGCTGGGTTTATCGCTCTTGTTGGCGGCTATGGAGTCCTGGTTTGTACTCAGCGGGCAGGGCGTTTACCAACGTATCACCCAGTTCTGGGGCAAGTCGTTTGCGATTGGTTTTGGCTTGAATATGGCTTCTTCTTTGGTGATGGCGAGTCAATTCGGCACTCATTGGTCGTATTTTGCGCATTATGTCGGCGATGTGTTTGCCTTGCCTTTATTGTTGGGGTTTGCCGGTTTGTTTATAGCTGCCAACGGCCTAGGCTGGTTTTTATTTGGCTGGCAGCGCCTGGGTAAAGGCACACATTTGGCGGTAACTTGGCTAATCGCGATTGGCTGTCACTTGAGTTTTTTCGGCTTTCTGATCGCCAGCGGTCTGGATGCAAAATCCCGTGGGTGCGGAATTGAACACCCAAACGCTGCGCCTGGAGTTGCTTGATGTGTCGTTGGTGCTGAGCAATCCGCTGGCTTGGGCGAAATTTGTGCATAGTTTGCTGGCCGGTTATGTGGTGGCGGCTGGTTTTGTGTTGGCTATCAGTGCTTACTATTTACTGAAGCAGCGCGAAACCGAATTGGCGCAATGTTCTTACCGGATGGCGGCCGCTTTGGGTTTGGCGAGTGTGATCGCTACGATGGCGATAGGCGATGCCAGTGTTTATGGCGCCGGCGCGATGCAGCATAACAAATTGGCGGCCATTAACGGTCTGCCCAATGATGCGACTTTGGCACAAAATCGCCAGCGCATAGGCAATGGCATAAAAGCTTACACAATGTTGCAAGAATTGCGCGACGACAAAAAAGAGCCGGAACTGTTGGCGGCATTTGCTGCCGCCAAAGTGGATTTGGGTTATGGCTTATTGCTGAAGCGTTGGCGGGAAAGTGTGACAGATGCCAGTCCGGCGCAGATAGAACAAGCCTCCAGCGTCAGTGTGCCGGCTGGCGGGCGTTTGTATTGGGGATATAGGCTGATGATTACCGCTGGCATCTTGCTGGCGCTGCTGTTTGCAGCGGCAAACGCGGTCAATATCGTCGGTTGGCGGCATGCCTGGTTATTCAAGGCCAGTGTTTACGCTTTACCGTTGCCGTGGTTGGCAAGCGCCAGCGGCTGGTTTATCTCGGAGTTCGGCCGGCAGCCTTGGCTGGTGGCCGATATGCTGCCCATCTGGCACGGGGTATCCACATTGGCTGTCGCCGATCTGGCAGTCAGTCTGGCGGCTTACGGTTTGACCTATGCCGGCCTGCTGGCGTTGGCCGTCATGTTAACTTTAAAGTTTATCGGGCAGGGCAGCGCTACCGCGTTGCCGATTAACCAGGAGCCGAGTTATGTTGCTTGATTATGAAATGCTGCGCTTGATCTGTTGGGGCGTGTTGGGCTTGTTCGTGATCGGTTTTGTGCTGAGCAGCGGTATCGAGATCGGCGTCAGCCTGTTGTTGCCCTTTTTGCATGCCTCCGAGGCGCAGCGCGCCGAGCTGGTCGCCAGGTTGGCACCAACCAGCGCCGGGAATCAAGTCTGGCTATTGGTAACGATCAGTGTATTGTTTGTCGGTTGGCCGACAGTGTATGCGGCGACGTTTGCCAGCTTTCAACCTTTGCTATTGTTGATGGTGTTATCGCTATTCGTGCGGCCTTTGGGCTGGTATTTCAGAGCTAGCGTGACGCGCGAGGATAGTCTGAAAAAATGGGATAAGGCCTTGTTTATCAGTGGCTTGTTGCCGGCGGCGCTGTTGGGGGTGATGGCCGGCAATCTGTTGAAAGGCGTGCCGTTTCATTTAGCCAGTGATATGCACATTGCTTTTCTGGGCAGCTTTTCCGGGCTATTCAGTCCGTTTGCGTCCTTGGTCGGCGCTACCTGTGTAGCCTTATTGGCAGTGCATGGCGCGATTTACCTGCAAACGCATAGCCAAGACGAGCTATACCAGCGCAGTAAGGCGCTGGTCATGTCCAGCGGTCTGGCGTTTTTGGTGTTGTTTGCGTTGGCCGGCGGTTGGATTACTCATTTGGAGGGTTATCATGTCAGCACCGAGATTATGCCGAATGGGGTTTCCAACCCATTGACCAAATTTGTGAAACGCGGCGACGGTTTGTGGCTGGACAATTACGAGCACGAACCGGCCTTATGGGCCTTGCCTGCTTTGGCCTTTGTCTGCGGGATAGCCGCGTTGGTGCTGTCCCGTCTGGATAAGGCATATTGGGCGCTGCTGGCTAGTGCCGTGATGGTGGTGATGGTGATTTTAACCATGGGAGTGTCCTTGTTTCCGTTCTTGGCGCCATCCAATATCTCTTTAAATAGTTCTTTAACTATTTGGGATGCCAGCGCCAGTCTGACGACCTTAAGCGCGTTGCTGTGCCTGACCGGGGTCATGCTGCCGTTGATGGCAATTGCCACGCGCGCACTATATAAAATGTTACCTTGAGTGCGGCTAGGGGTGTTTCGGAGGCAATGCATGCATCGAGACTTCCTTAACCGGCGTAACTCTGCTAAAACCTAGTTTCCTAACAACTATAACTAATAAAGGTAGGCGCATCATGAAGAAAATCCTTAACCACACCCTGATCGGCATTCTGGCGTTTATACCGGTTATGGTGATTGTACAAATCGTGTTGTTCGTGAAAGACCGACTTACCGATTTGTTTCAATTCGTTTACGGTTATTCCGATAATTATCTGGTGACATTTCTGTTGTTTGCCGCCAGTTTCGCGACCATTACCTATGTGGGGAGTCGGGTTAGCCTGGGCCGGTTTTCCATCATCGCGATGTTCGAGCACCTGATCGAGCGCATCCCGCTGTTAAGCACGATTTACCGGGTGACCAAGAAACTGGTGAACATGATTGCCGGCCATCAATTGCAGAGACCGCGCGAAGTGGTGTACATCGAATATCCAAAAGAAGGTATTTGGGTGCCTGCCTACGTTACCAACAAGACCGACGACCGTTATGTGTTGTTTGTGCCGACATCGCCCAATCCTACTTCAGGGTTTGCGGTGATTGTGCACGAATCGAAAGTGGTTAAATCGGACATGAGCATCGAGCAAGTGACCAGCTTTATCATCAGTGTCGGCGCCGATTTCGAAAAAGTCTCGGAAATCGCCAAATTGCCTAAGTAAGTTCTCCCGTCTGTTGCAGCGATGACCTTTTCGCTGCAACGAAATCCCTTTTCGGCTTGATGCCGTATCAGCTAACCGGACTGCTATGCACGATCCAAGCTATTTACTCGCCGAAGCGCTCGGCAATCGACTAAACACCCTGAGTCTCCGTTTGGCCTTGGCGGAATCCTGCACCGGCGGCGGCATTGCCAAGGCAATTACCGATGTGCCGGGCAGTTCCGGATGGTTTGATCGGGGTTTCGTTACTTATAGTAACGATGCCAAGATCGATATGCTGGGTGTCAAACCGGAGACTTTGGCGAGAGTAGGGGCGGTTAGTGAGGAGACTGCTTTGGAAATGGTGGCGGGCACTTTGACCAATAGCCTGGCCGATCTGGCTTTGGCCGTCACCGGTATTGCCGGGCCGGATGGCGGCACGCCGGTAAAGCCGGTCGGAACCGTATTTATCGCCTGGCAAAAGCGCGGCGCTAATGGCGCTTGTTTGCAGAAACAATTCAGCGGCGACCGGCAGTCGATACGTCAGCAGGCAACGCTGTTTTGCTTGCAACAACTTTTACACATGCTGGAAAACGCCTAATCCCGGCGATTTTTATTTCTTCGGCAGCGTCTGATCCAGGTATTTTCAAGAGCTGTTCTGTAAATAGCCTGGGTTCAATCCGGAGTCGGAATAAGGCTTGATCGGCCAAAAAGCTTTTAACTCCGGCTCACAAGTTACGTTAAAATGCCGCTTCTTTTGCTTGCGGATGTTGTCGCCATGTTGAAAAAATTCCTGCTTTCCACGGCTGTTTCCTTAGCGGTAACTGCTTGCGCTACTAGCCCTACCGGCCGTTCCCAGTTTATCTACATGTCCGATAATCAGGTCGATCAAATGGGCTTGCAATCCTTCAGCGACATGAAAAGCAAAAACCCTATTACGCAAAACCCACGCTACAGTCAATTTGCCAGCTGTGTGGCGCAAGCCATTACCCAACAAACCGGCGGGCAATGGGAAGTGGTGGTGTTTGAAGATGAAACCCTGAATGCGTTTGCATTGCCTGGCAACAAAATTGGTGTACATACCGGTCTGATCAATCTGGTCGACAATCAAGATCAACTGGCGGCGGTGATAGGTCACGAGGTAGGCCACGTCCTGGCGCGCCACAGTAATGAGCGTTTGTCGCAGGAAACCGCGGTCAGCACCGGATTATCGATGGTGCAAGCCGTGTCGCAGCCGCAAACCGCATTGGGGCAAACTGCGCTGGGCTTATTAGGCGTTGGCGCCCAATACGGTGTCATCCTGCCGTTCAGCCGGGTGCATGAAACCGAAGCCGATACCATCGGTTTGGATTTAATGGCCAAAGCGGGATTTGATCCGCGGCAGAGCGTGAATTTGTGGTTGAAAATGGATAAGGCTGCGCAGGGCGGCCAACCTATCGAATTTATGTCCACCCATCCATCGCACGGTAGCCGCATCGAGAATTTGAATCAGCATATGAATCAAGCGTTGCAGATGCAGCAACAAGCCAAAAACAACGGTAGACAGCCGCATTGCAGCAAATAATGAATCCGCATTTATCGCAATTACATCCGTATCCCTTTGAAAAACTGGCTACGCTGAAACAAGGCATTACGCCGCCGGCCGATAAAGCCCATATCGCGTTGTCGATCGGCGAACCGAAACACGCCACCCCGCACTTTATCCAGGAAGCCTTGCTGCGGCATTTGCACGGCTTGACGCAGTATCCCACCACCAAAGGTTTGCCGGACTTGCGTCAGACCATTGCCGACTGGACCTGCCGCCGTTTTGGCATTCCGGCCGGCGGTGTGGATGCCGAGACTCAGGTATTACCGGTCAACGGCACCCGCGAGGCATTGTTCTCCTTGGTGCAGGCGGTGATTGATCCGGCAGAGAAGCCGGTGGTAATCATGCCCAATCCGTTTTATCAGATCTACGAAGGCGCGGCCTTGTTGGCTGGCGCCGAGCCGTATTATCTGAATACCGTGGAAGCCGATGGTTATTTGCCGGATTTCGACAGCGTGCCGGAGGCGATTTGGCAACGCTGCCAACTGATGTTTATTTGCTCGCCGGGCAATCCAACCGGCACGGTGCTGACACCAGCCGATCATCTGAAATTATTGGCTTTTGCCGAAAAGTACGATTTTGTCATCGCTTCCGACGAGTGTTACACAGAGCTTTACGACGACGAAGCCCATCCGCCGCAAGGCTTGCTGCAAAGCGCTTATCAGGCCGGCATTACCGATTTCAAACGCTGCGTGATTTTCCAAAGTCTGTCCAAGCGTTCCAATGCGCCGGGTTTGCGTTCCGGTTTTGTGGCCGGCGACGCCGAGGTGTTGAAACAGTATTTTAAATACCGCACCTACCACGGCTGCCCGATGCCGGTGCCGACCCAGCACGCCAGCATCGCCGCTTGGAACGATGAAGAGCACGTCAAGCATAACCGCCAGTTGTACCGCGACAAATTCAGCGGGTTTATCGAAATTTTGCAGGATGTGTGCGAGATTAGCCGGCCGCCGGCCAGCTTTTATATTTGGTTAAAGACGCCTATTGCAGATACCGAATTTGCGCGGAAATTGTTCGCTCAGCAAAACATCACGGTGTTGCCCGGTAGTTATTTATCCCGCGATAGTGGCGGCATCAATCCCGGCGCTAACCATGTCCGCATCGCCTTGGTCGCACCGATTGAGGAATGTGTTGAGGCTGCGCAGCGGATTAAAGCATTTCTCAATGAAAACAAGCCGTAGGAATTTCCCCTCTTTGAAAAAGAGGGGCTAGGGGAGATTTTTAGATAAATCCCCCTCGACCCCCCTTTTACAAAGGGGGAAGAAACCCAGACCCTTTTTTAAAACCATTCCAAGAAGTGAAACCATGTCAAACCTGGAAACCATCATCAACGACGCCTTTGAAAACCGCGCCGAAATCAGCCCGTCCACCGTCTCAACCGAAGTGCGTAACGCGGTTGCCGAAGCCTTGAATATGCTTGATAAAGGCGAAGCCCGCGTCGCCGAGAAAAAAGACGGCGATTGGGTCACCAATCAATGGCTGAAAAAAGCGGTGCTGCTGTCGTTTCGCATCAATGAAAACAAAGTCATCGAAAGCGGCGACGTGCGCTATTACGACAAGGTGCCGACCAAATTCGGCCAGTACAGCGAAGCCGATTTTGCTCAAGCCGGCGTCCGCGTGGTGCCGAATGCGGTCGCCCGTTACGGTTCCTACATTGCGCCCGGGGCGATTCTGATGCCGTCTTACGTCAACATCGGTGCTTATGTCGACAGCGGCACCATGGTCGATACCTGGGTGACCGTGGGTTCTTGCGCACAAATCGGTAAAAACGTGCATTTGTCCGGCGGCGTCGGTATCGGCGGCGTATTGGAGCCTCTGCAAGCCAACCCCACCATCATCGGTGACAACTGCTTCATCGGCGCCCGCTCCGAGATCGTCGAAGGCGTGATCGTCGAAGATAATTGCGTGGTATCGATGGGCGTCTACATCGGCCAAAGCACCAAGATTTTCAACCGGATGACCGGCGAAGTCAGCTACGGTCGCATTCCAGCCGGCTCAGTGGTCGTCTCCGGCAACCTGCCCAGCAAAGACGGCAGCCACAGCCTGTATTGCGCGGTGATTATCAAGCAAGTGGACGAGAAAACCCGCAGCAAAACCGGGATTAATGAGTTGTTGCGGGATTGATATAAAGCTAGAAATGTAGCTGGGTAGAGCGAAAGCAATGCCCAGCTGAAAGCTTTGCTATTGTGGAGTTTTATTGCATTTAACCCAATTTTATTCGGAGACAAATTTTGAAAATTGACACTCGTGGTGCTGCAATTATTCGGTCAATTGCAAATGGCGGCACACTTAAAGCTGCTGGAGAATCAATTGGCGTCAGTGACACAAGAGCGAGCCAAATACTGCACAGATATTGCCGACATATTGGCTTATCAAGTATCGTTAGCGAGATAAAGAGTAACCCTTCAATCTATCTCGACAAAATCGGCGAAATAACAGAGATCGAAAAATGTCCCATCCCTCAGAAAACAATTCGCGACCTTGTCTGGAAGTTGAAGTTAAGTTCTGAAGATCAATTAACTCCCAAATACCTGTCAAATATAACGGCCACGCAGCTACTCTTGGCAGATGTATCGCTAACCACGGTTTCTGATTTGCAAGAATGGCTGCAAAATTCAGGGTTATCATTAAAAAGACATGCCCCAGAACGCAATGAAGAAATCAAGGCTATCAGACGAGCCGTTAATCTTTTAGATGCCTTTTGTTTTGATATTTCGACAATCAGAGATCAATTTTCACATCTCATCAGCGAATAACTATGTGATCGGGCTCATCGCAAATGAAAAAGCTGTAGATAATAGGATCGGCTGCACGTTGCTCCATCCTAAAAAATTGATGGCTAATCCGTAAATCCCACTCTCTCAGCCCGAATCGTAAACACCATCACCAACTCTTCATCCTGTTGCAATGTCAACGGCGTCGGCAGGCCGTCCGGGCCTGGTTGATCGCCGATAATCGGCTCAATGCAGACATACTCCGCTTTTTTATCGCTCCAAATACCAAACGCCAACGATAGGCCTTCAGACAACGGCGAGATGTGGCAAGTCATCGTCACCGTGTAATCGGTTGTGCTTAACTGGATCGGTGCCGCTGGCGAGTTGGCGTGATGCACTCTCAAGCTATCGTGCGGGAGCGTTGCAACTTCGATCTGCGTATCCGCAATCTCGATAAAACTGTTGGGCGAAATCGAAAAATAGGGGTGAAAGCCAGGGCGAACCAAGGCGGTTTCCGACATCGCGCGAATGCGGGTGCTGACGGTCAGGGTTTTGCTGTTTGCTTCCGTCTGCTCTTGCCAATCGGTGATTACCTCGACGCTGCCCCAGTTAGTTTCGTCAGGCGCGGTGAGGTTTTTTTGGTGCGGCAGATCGCTGTCGCAAGGCGTTATGCGGTATTCGCCGTGTTTAAGCGCGAAAGGTGGCGATAATTCTTCAAAATTAGGTATGCACAGATACACACCGCCGCGCGAACCGCCGTCGGCTTTATCGTGTAAGGGTTGGATAATATGAATGTCGTCTAACTGCCAATTGACTAGGGTGCCTGTGTCGGTGAATTTCATGAGGGAAAATGTATCCTGTGCTGGAATGGTTTTACGGTATTGGGTATGGCGATATTTGAGTGAGTTTGTAGGGGCCGCGAAGCGGCATAAGTTGCCAGTCTGCGGTCATGGGTCTCAAAAATAAGTGCCTTGAGGGCTATTGTAAACAACGGGGCAGGGAATATGGGGGATTTCAGGTTGCCTTGATGATGTTTCTGTAACCGGGCGCTGCTGATAGACTCAGGATTGTCGAATTTTCGACTGTAATAAAATCAAACGGCAACCTCGTTTTATCCAGGTAGAGACGATGCAAACAACCGATATTTTTTCCTTGAAAAGCCACGTGGGCGAATATCAAGATTGGCCATTGCAGACTCAATTGCTGATAAAAGGCTTGCCGAGCTCGTCTTATGTGCCCGGCTATCGGCTTTTGCATCAATTTCAAACTCCCGCGCATGAATACCTGTTAATTTGCGATTGGGATTGTCCCTTTGAAGAAGCGACAGAGATAATCTTGCTGGATAGCCAGTTCAACGTGCTGGCGGTGCGTTCGTTTGGCGTGCCCTACGGCTCTTTCTGGCTGGACGAGGTGTGGGTGTTGGACGATGCCAACCTCAAGCTTAGGTTTTTTCGAGATGAGGATTGGCAAGTGACTATCACGCCGCAAAACGTCCCTTGCCTGCATTTTTCAAGCAGAAGCTGGCTGCCGGTGTTTAGAACGCGGATACAGTTAAAACGGCTTTAAGCAGATAGATCGACCGGAGGCGGTCTGCCGCTCGGGTTTTTACGGCTATGCAGCCCTAGGTAGGAATTTTCCGAACCAACCGATGTAAATTGCAAATGTAGCTGGTAAGCTGGTCCTGAGAATCGAAACGGGAGTATGCCCGGCGGAAAATAGCCGATCAGGGAAAGTATGACGGCGCGCGAGGGAGTTTTAACGCATGGCAAGGATGAGCGGCTATGCGTTACAATGCGGGCATAAGTTTCAAGGAGGCAACACAGCATGAATGCGAACCCTTTCGATACGCTGCCTACGCGCAGTTGATTTAATCGCCGCCAGTTGCCGGCCCCGTTTTTCTCTTCAATCCTAACCTGCGAGCACACCATGCCAGAAAATATTTCCAATAATGCCCTAATCCTCGCCCTGTTATCTCTGAACGGCGAGATCGCTATTCAAAAAGACTACCTGGAATCCGATGAAATTCCGGAAGACGAGGTAGCCGATGAGGAAGAAGTGCTGGACGATTTGGAGCAGGCTTTCATGGAGTTTGTGGACGTTTACAAAGCGCGTGCCCACGCCGATAAAACCTTGCCTAGCCTGGAAGAATTGTTGGCCGGAGAAGAAGGCTAATAATCCATGTTGGTAATGTACGGCATCAAGAACTGCGATAGCGTTAAAAAGGCGCGCACTTGGCTGGAGGCGCGGCACATTGCCTACCGCTTCCACGACTATCGAATCGATGGCCTGGATGCGGCTTTGCTGCAACGCTTTGTCGATGCGCTGGGCCTGGATGCCGTGCTTAACCAACGCAGCACCAGCTGGCGTCAGTTGGACGATGCCCAAAAATCCGATTTAACGCCCGACAAGGCCGTGCAACTCATGCTGGCTGTGCCGACCCTGATCAAGCGCCCGATTCTGGATGATGGACAGCAACTGATCGTCGGCTTCAATCCCGATCAGTATCCTACCGAATAATGAGTGAAACCCTTTCTTTGCTAGAAGCGTTGATTCGTCGCGAATCAGTGACCCCCCACGACGCCGGTTGCCAGGATTTGCTGGCGCAGCGCTTGACCAAGCTTGGCTTTGTTGACGAGCGCCTGAATTTTGCCGATACCCAAAACCTGTGGTTGCGAAAAGGGCAACAGGCGCCGCTGTTCGTGTTTTTAGGGCACACCGATGTTGTGCCGACCGGGCCGCTGGCGGCGTGGGATTCGCCGCCGTTCGAGCCAACCATCCGCGATGGCAAACTCTATGGCCGTGGTGCCGCGGATATGAAAGGCGGCATTGCCGCGTTTGTCACAGCCGTGGAGCGCTTCATAGCTGAATATCCCGAACATAAAGGCTCGATAGCGATCATGATGACCAGCGACGAGGAGGGCATAGCCACTCACGGTGTGGTCAAGGTGGTCGAAGTGCTGGAGCAGCGCGGCGAAAAGATCGACTGGTGCTTGGTCGGCGAACCCTCCAGCGATAAAAAAATCGGCGATGTGATTCGGGTCGGCAGGCGCGGTTCCTTGTGCGCCAAACTGACGGTGCTGGGTATTCAAGGCCACGTGGCTTATCCGGAATTGGCGGAAAACCCAATTCATACTTTCGCGCCCGCCTTGAAGGAATTGACCGAGGAAGTATGGGACCACGGCAATCAATTCTTCCCGCCGACCCGCTTGCAGGTGTCCAATATCAACGGCGGCACCGGTGCGGAAAACATCATTCCCGGCCAGGTGGAGGTGCAGTTCAATCTGCGGTTTTGCACCGAATTGGATGAAGCCACCATTAAAAGCCGCACTCAGGCAATTTTGGACAAACACGGCTTCAAATACGATTTGCAATGGCGCTTGTCCGGCAACCCATTCCTGACCTCGCAAGGCGAATTAATCGACGCCACGCATGCGGCGATTGAAAGCGTCTGCGGCTTCCAGACTTTGGACGATACCGGCGGCGGCACCTCTGACGGCCGTTTTATCGCGCCGACCGGTGCGCAAGTGATTGAGCTGGGGCCGTTGAACGCCAGTATTCACAAAGTTAACGAACATATCGGTCTGGATGAGTTGGAAGTTTTGAGCCGGATTTACCAACAGATTTTGGTGAACTTGCTGGCGTATTAAGCAGGTTCTTAAAATATCGGGCACTCCCGCTCCAGCGGGAGCCCAACTGCCCAGACAGGACTTGCACCCAACCTATTTAAACAATTGCCTTCTCCCGGTCGTCACCCACTCGGCCTTTAATGCTTTGCCCAAACCGCTAGAAAGTTAGAGCAGCGCCGGCCACATGATTTAACTATTCCGAAGCGCCCAGGGGATTATCTTCAAGCAGTGAGTACCGATGGTTTGATGCCGAATTCCGCCGGATACTAATCGCAATGACCACGCTATACTTTTAAGCGCAGATTTAGGCGTTAATTTGGTCGACGGTCTGAAACGGAATATTCCGATATCAACAGGGGAAAGCATGACTACTGGCCCTGCTCCACAAAAGTTATTGGCGCGCTACCGGCATTACTATCCGGCTCTGCTGATTTTGCTGATTTCGCTGTCTGCCTTGTTTGTGGCTTGGCAAGATCTGAATTGGCGTTATCAGCAGCGGTTACAGGAATATTTCGATTTCGAAACCCAACGCCTTACCAGCGACATCAGCAAACGCATGGCTTTGCATGGCCAAACGCTACGCAGCGCCGCCGGCTTATTCGCCGCCAGCGACGAGGTTACCCGAGAGGACTGGCGCGCTTTTGTCGAAATGCTGGAGTTGGATCGCAGCCATCCCGGGGTGCAAGGCGTGGGCTATACGGTTCGGATTCCCGCCGGGCAGCTCGAACAGCATATTGCCGATATTCGCCGCCAGGGTTTTCCTGACTATGTAGTTAATCCGTTAGAGCCGCGCACCGAGTATTCCAGCATCATCTATTTGGAACCGTTCAGCGGCCGCAATCTCCGCGCGTTCGGTTACGATATGTACTCAGAACCGATTCGGCGCAAAGCAATGGAGCGCGCGCGCGATAACGGCGAGTTGGCCTACACCGGTAAGGTGGTTCTAATCCAGGAAACCAAGGCCGATTTACAAGCCGGAATGTTGGCGTACTTCCCGGTGTATCGCAACGGCAGCATCCCGCAAACCTTAGAGCAGCGCCGTTCCGCTCTACTGGGCTGGGTATACATTCCTTATCGTATGAATGACTTGCTGAAAGCCATCCTGGGACAGGATTTATTGGCCTTGCGCCTGGAAATTTTTGATCAGGACGATCTGAGCGCCGATGGCCTGCTTTACGATAGCCAGACCGGCTTGATGCCGGCAGCGTTTAAAACCCAGGATGATGCGAAGACACGCAGCCAGCGTCTGGATTTGGGCGGGCATTTTTGGACATTGCGTTACACGGCCATGCCAGCCTTCAGCAAGACCGCCAAATTCGAGCCGCCCTGGGTTGAAGTATTGGCGTTGGTATTAATCAGCTTTTTGCTGTTTTTTATTACCTGGGCCTATATCAACGCGCGCCGAAACGCGGCGATTGCCCTGCAATTGACCGAGTCGTTACGGCAAAGCGAAAGCCGGTTCCGCAGCTTGTTCGAAAACTCGCCGGTGGCTTATCTGGCACTGGATAGGCAAGGTAATTTGTTGGATGTTAATCCGCAATTGTGCGCGCTGCTGGACTACGACGTTGATGAACTGATAGGCCGAAAATTGTTTGAGTTTGTTGCGGCGGAATCGGTTCAGGATTTTCAATTAAAACTGCAAATGCTCAATCATTATGGTTTGTTGGAATGCGAATTGTCGTTGCTGACAAAATTGGGGCACATGCTGACCGTGATTCTCGACGGTCGCTTGCAAGGCGATAAAACCCGTCCGGCGGTTATTCATTGTATTTTGACCAATATTACCGAGCGCAAGCGCGCCGAAGATAAGCTGCAATTGGCGGCCAGGGTGTTTAGCGATGCGCATGAAGGCATCACCATCACCGATGCGGCCGGTAACATTATCGATGCTAATCCGACGTTTTGCGCGATAACCGGTTATAGCCGCGAGGAAGTGATCGGCCGCAATCATAGTATTCTGCAATCGGGAAAACACGATGCGCAATTCTATAAAGACTTGTGGCAAACCCTGCAAACCGAGGGTTGCTGGCAAGGCGAGATATGGAATCGCAAGAAAAGCGGCGAGTTATATGTCGAATTGCTGACGATCTCGGCCATGCGCAACCGCACCGGCGAAATTCTGAATTATGTCGGTTTGTTTTCCGACATCACCCAAGCCAAACTTCAGCAGCAGGAGCTGGAGCGCTTGGCCCATCACGACCCGTTGACGCAATTGCCTAACCGCATCTTGTTCAACGATAGATTTTGTCAGGCCTTGGCGCGCTGTAAACGCGACAGTACCTTATTGGGTGTCGTGTATATGGATCTGGACGGGTTCAAACAGGTCAACGACCAGTTCGGCCACGAGGCTGGCGATACATTGCTGATCGAGGTGGCTAAGCGGATAAAGGCCAATTTGCGCGAGGACGACACGGTGTGCCGATTAGGCGGCGACGAATTTGCCTTATTGATGGGCGGTCTGGAATCCAAACCGCAGTGTGAGCAAGCCTTGCTGCGTGTTCATCAGGCGATTTCCCAGCCCTACTATATCGGCGGGCAAACCGCGAAAATTGGCGTCAGTAGCGGTATTACCTTATGTCCGCTGGATGTGGGTACGCCGGATTGCTTACTCAGTCACGCCGATCAGGCCATGTATCTTGCCAAACAGCAGGGCCGAGGCAGCTATGAATTTTTTCAGCCCGGTTGAGTCTGCTTAGCAAGCGTTTAATTTTTCTACTAAATAAGAGGAGATACCTATGCGTTGCCATCAAGTCGATTATCAGATTATCGGTCATGACATCCAAATGGTCGAAGTCGAGCTCGACCCCAAAGAAACCGTGATCGCCGAAGCGGGGGCGATGACGTATCTGGAGCAGGATATAGACTTCGAAGCCAAGATGGGCGACGGTTCCGGTGGGGTGATGGATAAGCTGTTTGGTATTGGCAAACGCATGTTGACCGGCGAATCGGTATTTTTGACCCATTTCACCAATCACGGTGCGCAAAAACGCCGGGTGGCCTTTGCCGCGCCGTTTCCAGGCTCAATCGCGGCATTGAATATGGCTGAATTGGGTGAAGAAGTGATTTGCCAGAAATCGGCGTTTTTAGCGGCGGCTTACGGCACCCAAGTGGATATTGCCTTCAACAAACGTCTGGGCAGCGGCTTTTTCGGTGGCGAAGGTTTTATTCTGCAACGTCTGCGCGGTGACGGCATGGCCTTTATCCACGCCGGCGGCACGGTGATCCGTAAGGAATTGCGTAACGAAACCTTGCGTCTGGATACCGGCTGTCTGGTGGCGTTCAGCGGCGACATCGATTACAACATTGGCATGAGTGGCGGCTTGAAAAGCATGCTGTTCGGCGGTGAGGGCTTGTTTCTGGCGACGCTGACAGGCACCGGTTCGGTGTGGATCCAGAGCATGCCGTTTTCACGCTTGGCGGAGCGGGTGTTAAGCCAATATAAGCCAACTATCGGTCAAGATAGCCAGTAGCGGCGGTCAAGCGCTAAAGCAAGCCATGTTCGGCAAACGAAAAGGGTTGGCCGTCGCCGACGATGAAATGATCCAGTACGCGGATGTCGAACAGGCCCAAGGCCTGTTTGAGTTTGTCGGTAATTTGCCGGTCGGCTTGGCTGGGTTCGTTGATGCCGGACGGATGATTGTGAGCAAATATGACCGCCGCCGCATGATGAAATAAGGCCCTTTTTGCCACTTCGCGCGGATAGACGCTGGCGCCGTCTATGGTGCCGCGAAACAGCTCTTCCCATTGAATCACCCGATGCTGGTTGTCCAGAAACAGGCAGGCGAACACTTCGAAACTGTAGCTACGCAATTGGGCGCTGAGATAAGCGCGCGTGATGTCCGGGCTGGTCAAGGCGCTGCCGCGTTGCAATATCTCGGCGAAATGGCGGCGGGCCATTTCTAGTACGGCTTGTAATTGGGCGTATTTTGCATCGCCTAAACCGTTGCTCCGGCAAAAGCGTTGTTGATCGGCACCAAGCAGCGCCTGCAAGGAACCATATTCGCTCAACAAATCCCGGGCCATATCCACCGCCGACTTGCCGGGCGTGCCGGTGCGCAGAAAAATCGCCAGTAGCTCGGCGTCCGTCAGCGCGGTAGCGCCGCGCTGCAATAGTTTTTCACGGGGTCGCTCGTCTGTGGGCCAATTCTTGATGCTCATCAACTCCTCCCGGCCGTTAATAATTGATTTTAAGCATAGAAGAAGCAGAAGGAGTTTGCCATGACGCAAACTGAAAAGATTAATGGGCTGATTGCGCCGAGAGTTTAGATGGTCGTCCCTGAAAAAGCCGAAATTTTTCAGGAGCGACGCCCCTCAGGCGAACGATAAAAATGGTTCGGATGAAAATGCGCCCCAAAGCCGAGACAGCGACTGCCAAACATGAGGCCAAAAAATCCTCAACCGCCTGAGGATCAAACGGATGTTGTGGCCGGCACCGCACAGGATGGCATGCAATGCATCGCCCAGTTCGCCTTTCAGGTAGTTGCGCCCCAATAATCCGTCGTTCTTCAAGTGGCCGATGATCGGCTCGATGGCGTTGCGACGTTTCAGGGCCCGTTTGAGTCGTCGGGTATCCACGCCGCGTTTTTGCCGGGCTTTGTAAATCGTGACCCCGGGTACCTCGACCCCACGATAACCCAAGTCCACAAACGCTTCTTTGGCGCGTGTGCCGCTTAGAATTTCCGCCTGTTCCAGACAGGATTCCAGGGTGTGACCATCATAGGGATTGCCGGGAAAGCTACGTGCACCCAGCACGAAATTGCTTTTGTTGGTGACGGTGATACCCACTTTAACGCCGAACTCATATTTTTTGTGGACCTTGCCTTTGGCAATGCATTCCACTTCCGGGGCGTGAAAACTGTACAGTTTGTTTTTATCCTGCGGTTGCTGATTCAAAATCCGTTGGGTTTTCTCCAGCGTTTCTTTGAACGCCCCTTTGACAGCGTCGGATTGATTGTCCAATTGGCGCTCAATGTCACGGTAAACCCGACCCACCAGGGTTTTCAGTTGTTTGAGCATTTTGCGTTTGCGCTTCATGTGCTTGGCATGATGGTAGCGGTTGGCCATTAGCAGCAAATACGGAGCCTTGCGGTTATAGTTTTGCCGCAACGGAATCTCATGCTGCTCGGCTAAACGCACCAGATGCTGGCGGCAGCGTTCGTACAATTTGCCATCGGTTGGATACGTGATGGCTTTTTCTTGAACCGTGCTATCGACCGTCACCGATTCAAAATCCTGTTTTTTCACGGTCTGACTGTCGACACCTGCTTGAATGGTCACCATTAACATCCACTCGCAACCGGCTTCACCGATCCGCTTCCGCCAATAGGTCAGCGAGGTGGGGTGACAAGGCATCTGGTGTTGGAAGTACTCTGCGCCACAAAAATATTGCCAATAGGGATTTTCCAGCCATTGCGCCACGACCGCTTCGTCGGAACGGGCAAACGCATGTTTAAGGTAATGAAGTCCAGCAATCAGTCGCGTGGGCAAGGTGTGCGCCCCTTGATTCTCTGTGAAAAACTCGCCAAAGGCGTCATCCAGGACTTTCCAGTCGATCAGATGAGCCAGTTGGTAAAGTTCGTGTTTTGGATTTAACAGGTCGGCCAGCGGCGTGTTGAATAAATCGATTTGTCCGCTCGTTTCTTGGGATTTTGGCTTCATTTTGAATAAAAATTTGCAAGAAATTAATATCTATTTTACCCGTTTCTTGCAATTATTACCCGGCTTTTTTATTAAATATCCAATGTAATTCAATGTGTTAGTGTTGATTTTATGACTTTTCAGGGGCGACTAGATGTGTTGCACCCAAAGTTAGCGTTGAAAGGAACGATTGCAAGGCGTTGGCATGGTTGCCGCAACTTGGCGAAAGGGGCTTGCTCCTGTTGCGAAGCCTAATTTGTCCGCCAGCAAGGCCAGCAATCGTTCGGTTTCCGCCATGCCTTTCTCATTGCGCGGATACAGCCGCAGTTCGGCAGGCAAACGGGCGTCGATGTATTGCAGTGATTCGCGCATGGTACATAAGGTTGCTTCGCTGGTGATCAGCACCGGAATGGTCTTGGCATTGGCACGCTGACTTCTTCCCGATACGGCACCGCGCGGTAATCGAGCATTCAGCGCACTAACTCGCTGATATGGGATACCGGAATCGTCGATAAACCTTTCCAGTTCTTTCTCTTAGGACCTTAATCAGATTGTCATTTGCCGCTGCCTATAATCCCGGCCTCTTCACAACGCTTAGGAGCAGTCACAATGCAATTCATAAAGCCAACCAAACTGGCATTGGCAATAGCCGGCTTGTTAGCGCTGAACGCGCCGGTATTTGCGGAAACCGTTGATGTACCGCAAATGGAACAAGGTATTCAGATCGGCGATTTAGCGCCTGGACGTGCTATCGTTTGGAGCCGGGCGGATCGGCCGGCGCGGATGATGCTGCAATATGCTTATAACCCGCAGTTCAAGGACGCGATTAGTATCCGCGGCCCCTATGCATCGGCAGAAACCGACTTTACCGCCCGTCAGGACTTGACGGGATTAGCGGATGGTAAAGACGTCTATGTGAAAGTCTGGTTTGAGGATTTGACTAATGCTCGCGGCAAAAGCGCACCGGTGGTCGGACATTTCTATACTATCGGTAAGCGCGACGACATCCGCTTCGTTTGGGGCGGCGACACCGCAGGTCAAGGCTGGGGTATCAACGAGAGCTTTGGCGGTATGAAGATTTACGAAGCCATGCGCCAAGTCCAGCCGCAGTTTTTCATTCAAAGCGGCGACAACGTGTATTCGGACGGGCCTATTCCGGAGAGCAAACTGGCCGAGAACGGCCAGATTTGGACTAACTTGGTCACGCCGGAAGTAAGCAAAGTCGCTGAAACCTTGGACGAGTTCCGTGGCCGCTACAAATACAATCTGCTAGACGAAAACGTCCGCCGTTTCAATGCCGAAGTGCCGCAAATCTGGCAGTGGGACGATCATGAAGTGGTGAATAACTGGTCGGATTCCAAAGACCTAAGCGTCGATCCGCGCTACACCGAAAAGAATGTACCGACGTTGATTGCCCACGCCACCAAAGCCTTCTTGGAGTATGCGCCGTTGCGCCCGCACGACGCGGAAGAATCCGAGCGGATTTATCGCAAAATTTCCTACGGCAAACTATTGGACGTGTTCGTACTGGATATGCGCAGCTATCGCGGCCCTAACACCGCCAATCTGCAAACTCAAGAAAATGCCGAAACCGCTTTCCTCGGTGCCGAGCAAATGGCTTGGCTGCAGGACGAGTTGAAGCACTCTAAAGCCACCTGGAAAGTCATCTCCGCCGACATGCCGATTGGTTTGAATATCGGCGACGGTAACACGGCCCAAGGCCAGGCGCGTTGGGAAGCTGTAGCTAATGGCAATGATGGGCCGGCAGCGGGTCGGGAGCTGGAAATGGCTCGTCTGTTGAGTTTTATCAAGCATGAGCAAATCAACAACCTGGTTTGGCTGACTGCCGATGTCCATTATGCCGCCGCGCATTATTATGATCCTGCCAAAGCGGCATCCAAAGACTTCGCGCCGTTCTGGGAGTTCGTCGCCGGTCCGTTAAATGCCGGCTCCTTCGGACCCAACAGCACTGACGGCACCTTCGGTCCGCAAGTGGTTTTCTCGAAAGCGCCGCCAACCGGTCAAGCCAATCTGTCGCCTTACGCCGGCCTGCAATTTTTTGGTGAAGTGAATATCGACAAGAAAAGCCGCGCCATGACGGTGGATTTTAAGGACATCGACGGCGCTGTGGTCTTCAGTAAATCCCTGGCGGCGGAAGCCGAACGTGAACGCGAGCACGATCATAACGACCGCGATCACGACTAAAGCCAAGTGGCCGGGACGGTAATTGCCGCCCGGCCATTTCTCCGGTTAAGCCCTTTAAATTCGAGCAAAATTAGGACTCTATTCATGTTGAAACCCACGTTATTGACTATGGCCATGCTGGCTGCTATCGGTATCCAAAACAGTGCTCAGGCGCAGCCGCACAGTGAACATCACGAACACGCCAGTGCCGGCCCGCTGGTCATCGGCCATCGCGGCGCGTCCGGCTATCGTCCCGAACATACGCTGGCAGGCTATGCACTGGCGATTGAATTGGGTGCGGATTTTATCGAACCCGACCTGGTGTTGACTAAGGACGGCCAAATGATTGCCCGCCACGAACCGATGATAGGCGGCACCACCGATGTGGCCAATCACCCGGAATTTGCTGATCGCAAAACCACCCGCATGGTAGACGGCGTAGCCGTGACCGATTGGTTTGCCAGCGACTTTACTTTGAAAGAAATCAAAACCCTGCGCGCTATCCAAACCCGCGGTCGGGATAATTCATATGACGGTGAGTTTGAAATCCCGACTTTGAATGAAGTGATTGCGCTGGCCAAGCAGCAAAGCGCAAAAACCGGTCGCCGGATTGGCATCTACCCTGAAATCAAGCATTCCACCTATCATGCCGATCTGAAAAATGCTGAAGGCAAGCCTTTGTTCGGCCTGAACTTCTTCGAAGACAAATTGTTGAAAAAACTGCATAAGGAATACGGCAACAGTGCTTGCGCGCCGGTGTTTATCCAGTCTTTCGAAGTCAGCAATTTGCAATATTTAAGCCGTAAGACCGACATCAAATTGGTACAACTAATCGATGCCGACGACGTCAACGCGGACGGCTCAGTATCTCTGGTTGCACCTTACAAGCAGCCTTATGACTTTGTAGTAAAAGGCGATCAACGCACATTCGCCGACTTGCTGAGCAGCGACGGTCTGGATTTTGTTAAATCCTATGCCGATGCTGTCGGTCCCTGGAAACCGTATCTGGTAAAAACAGTAGCCGTCGATTTTGACCGCAACGGCGATGGCAAAATAAACATTAACGACCGGATTGTCGAAGGCAGTACCGGCGTAGTGGAAATGGCCCACGATAAAGGTTTGCTGGTGCATACCTGGACTTTCCGCAACGACGCCAGTGGCTACGGCTTTGCCGATCCGCAGCAGGAAATGACCTATTACTTTGATTTGGGCGTGGATGGCTTGTTTACCGACTTTGCCGACACCGGAGTTGCGGCACGTGATGCCTCGGTGCACGGGGATGGCACGCAGGCTGGAGAATGTTGCGGATTGGAGTGGAGTCACCTAGGGCGTCATCGTTAGCGCTAGTCGATGATTGTCATTATGTTCTGCAAGCTCCATGGCTTGCGGAGCATCGCCTTGGTGTTAGGCGAACAAGCGCCGGAACGAGTTGTACTTTACTATTGATACGTTAGCGGCGAGCTTGTTCCAGCGGATGGTGGTAGTCATTAGTTGGCCGAGCGTACCGTGCCCGGGCTGTAACCTCATCCCCGAAAGGTTAACTACGCATGGCAAAGCGTATATGATTTGGATAGCTGGCAAGTTTGTCGGTGTCACGTGATGCCGGCTTGGAGTGGCTAAAATTCTTGATCAGCACGCAACGAATTTGGCTTTGTTTGGGTTGATTCATTGAATCCACCCAGAGAAGGCCAATGTCCAGCACCCCATCATGCTACGACTGTGGTATTTTAGCCGCCCTCTATTTCGTCGCGGTTCGGCGGCTTTCAACACAGGATTATTCGCAAAACCATGGGTGTACAGGAAAACTTCGAACAACTCCCGCTAAAAGAATTCACCGAAAAAGCCTATCTGGATTATTCCATGTATGTGATTTTGGATCGGGCTTTACCGCACATCGGTGACGGTCTAAAGCCAGTACAGCGCCGTATAGTGTACGCGATGTCCGAGTTGGGCCTAACGGCGTTGGCCAAATACAAAAAATCGGCCCGTACCGTCGGTGACGTGCTGGGTAAATACCATCCGCATGGCGATTCGGCTTGTTACGAAGCCATGGTGTTGATGGCTCAAGACTTTTCTTACCGTTATCCCTTGATTGACGGCCAGGGCAACTGGGGTTCGCCGGATGATCCAAAATCTTTTGCCGCCATGCGGTACACCGAGTCACGGCTGACCGCTTACGCGCAAACCTTGCTTAGCGAATTGGGGCAGGGCACGGTAGATTGGACCGACAATTTCGACGGCACCTTAAAAGAGCCCAGCCTCATGCCGGCCCGCTTGCCGAATGTGCTGCTGAACGGCACGATGGGTATCGCCGTGGGGATGGCAACCGATATTCCGCCGCACAATCTTCGCGAAGTCGCCAATGCTTGTCTGCAATTACTGGACGATCCGGAAACGCCACTCGAAAATTTGCTGACGCATATCAAAGGGCCTGATTATCCCACCGATGCCGAGATCGTCACGGCTAGCGCCGATATTCAAAAAATGTATGCGACCGGCAACGGCTCGATAAAGATGCGTGCCAAATACGAGCTGGAAGACGGCAATATCGTCATCACGGCTTTGCCGCATCAGGTGTCCGGTGCCAAGTTGCTGGAGCAAATTGCCGCGCAAATGCTGGCGAAAAAGTTGCCGATGATCGAGGATTTGCGCGACGAATCCGATCATGAAAATCCCACACGCCTGTTAGTGATTCCCAAGACCAAGCGCATCGACGTCGATGCGGTAATGTCGCATTTATTCGCCACCACTGACCTGGAGAAGAATTATCGGGTCAATATGAATATGATCGGCTTGAACGGGAAGCCGCAGGTCAAAAATCTACGGATGATTTTGACTGAATGGATCAGCTTTAGAACCGAAACTGTGCGCCGCCGTCTGCAATATCGTTTGGATAAAGTGCTGGCACGTTTGCATATTCTGGAAGGTTTGCTGATCGCTTATCTGAATATCGACGAAGTGATCGCCATCATCCGTAGAGAAGATCATCCCAAGCCGGTTTTGATGGAGCGGTTTGGCTTGAGTGATTTGCAGGCGGAAGCAATCCTTGAGCTGAAATTGCGGCACTTGGCCAAGCTCGAGGAAATGAAGATTCGCGGTGAACAGGACGAACTGGAGCAGGAACGCCAGGCCTTGGAAAAAACCTTGGGCTCTGAACGCTTGTTGAATCGACTGATCCGCAAGGAAATCGAACGCGATGCGGAAAAATACGGCGATGATCGGCGTTCGCCCATCGTTGCGCGGGATGCGGCTCAGGCTCTGGATACCACAGAGCTGATTGCCAATGAACCGGTGACGATTATCTTGTCGCAAAAAGGCTGGATCAGGGCGGCCAAAGGCTATGACATAGAAGTCGAAAGCTTGAGCTATCGCGCCGGCGATGCGTATTTATCGTCAGCGAAAGGCCGGACCACGCAATCGGCGTATGTATTGGACTCCACGGGCCGAGTCTATACCATTACGACTCATGATTTGCCCTCTGCGCGAAGTCAGGGTGAGCCGCTGACCGGTCGGCTTAATCCGCCGCCAGGTAGTTTGTTTACCGATGTATTTACTGGGCAAGCCGACGATTGGCTATTGGTTGCCAGTAATGCCGGTTACGGTTTTCGAGTGCAGCTAAAAGAGCTGCAAAGTAAAAATAAAGCCGGTAAAGCGTTGTTGAGCTTGCCAACTGGCGCCAAAGTTTTAACGCCGGCGCCGATTCCAGCTGGTCACGACTTGCTGGCGGTTGCGACCTTGCAGGGTAGATTGTTGATATTTCCAGCATTGGATCTGCCCGAGTTGGCGAAAGGCAAGGGGAATAAGCTGATTCAGATCCCTGGCGGGGACTTGGTTTCCGGTAAGGATGCTGTGGTCGCGGTAACGGCGTTGTCGGCGAGCAGCGAATTGAAAATCGTCTCCGGCAAGCGGCATGTCACCCTGAAAGCCATGGATATTGCCCAATACACTGGCAATCGTGCGAATCGCGGCACAGCATTGCCGCGTGGTTTCCAAAAAGTGGATGGGTTGGAGTGTATTGTTGCTTAATACTTTGCGGTGCTGGACATATTATTGGGAGTTTAAAAGCTTTTTTTGGGATTTTTTGTGCCAACTATTTGAGGCTCAAAATCGGTTTATCAGATCAGTTTGAAAAAATCTGTTGACGTAAGCAATCAATGTCTTTATCATAGTCATCTTTCTGGAGCGCTTCTGCTCTTCGGGATAATAAGAAGGTCAATTCGGGGTATAGCGCAGTCTGGTAGCGCGTCTGCTTTGGGAGCAGAATGTCGGGAGTTCGAATCTCTCTACCCCGACCAAGATTTGCGCTTGTAGCTCAGCTGGATAGAGCATCGGCCTTCTAAGCCGAGGGTCGCAGGTTCGAGTCCTGCCAAGCGTGCCATCGCAAAAAATCATCATTATGGTGAGCGTAGCTCAGTTGGTAGAGTCCCGGATTGTGATTCCGGTTGTCGTGGGTTCGAGCCCCATCGTTCACCCCAATAAATTCAATAACTTATCATTCAAAGGCAGTTGCTGTGAGTGATAAAGTTTCAAAAGAAAGTCTTCATTTACAATGATTGCTCTCTATTCCTGCGTCCCGTGCTTCGGCGGCTAATGAAAAAAGACAACAAATGAGAACGGCTATTTCATGCGCTTATTATGCGCGTCTGGAATTTGAGGCCGTCAGGCGTGGTATGACCGGATTTGCCTTGGCTGTTGTTTTGCTGCAAAAGTCAAGCGATGAAAATTTCCCATTGAAGTCGTCTGGTTCTTAGTTTGAAATTAGCCTTCTTTTTCCGGGTTTTGAATTGGCGGGCGGCCAGTTCGAGCTAGACAAAGCCGAGGCTTGTTCTGTGGTCGAAAACTCCCAAGGGTACTACGCGCGCCGTTGACAGTCTCTGCGCAACATTACCCGGCATGCCATCAGTGTAAAATGCCTTCCGCGTCAAACACGCCCGATAAGTGGAGTGGTGGCAACGCAGCTTGCAATTCCGAGTCTACCGACATAACGCTGAACAATGCAATGTGCCGAATTGTCGGCGGATCGAGCGTAAAAACTCTCGTGGATAGGCGAGAAAATGCCAGTTGTCCTGGTTGGGGGCTTGATTGTTCGATGCCATTGTCGGGCATTATGGTGCGCGGCGCCAATCGCTTACGTCATTCTGAAGCTAGGCACGATTTGCGTGCTATGCTCGATCTCGCGAGCACGAGGGCGTTTGGTTTTGGGGGTGTTGCGTCAGCAGGCTGTTTTCACTAGTGAGATCCTCAGGCTATTGATAGCCTGGTAAGGCCTCGAACAATTCCGTTAGAATGGATTTTGATACGGTCATTTTTTCTGTTTTAATCGCCAGAAGCCTTCGAACTTAAAACTGTCTCTTGCCGGGGTGTAGGTGGAAGCGGGCGAGATTGAGTTCATGTAGTCTAGGCTCGTTGTACAAATATGCTTGGTTAATTTTGACGATTCAAGGCTGATCGATCATGGTTGTATCTAGTGAAGTAAGTCATGGCTCTTATTAAATTGGTTGGCAACGTAGATTGCTTTTTTACAAAAAACATTTTAAGCTCTTAATAATGTGTGGAATAAATAAAATATTAAGAGATAAAGTATTTTGTATTTATTAGGCTTGGCTCATGGGGATTTTCTGGTCAAATACGTAACTTTTATCTTCATGATAATCGCCTTTTCAGCAGGCGGTTGAAATTATTTTCGACGTTGAGTATCCATAAGTATGGTTACTACAAAACATTGTCGACAAGTTATTGATTTTTTGTTGTCGATGAGTAAACTTTAATGATTAGGCTGTGTTTTGAGGGTGATTTTCTGACTGAATTGTGTTTTTAACGGGGTCTTAAATCAACTGGTGTCAGAAGCTAGTCAATGATGCTATTATTGGCTTGACGTCGATCCGAATAATTAAATAGATTGAGTTATCAACTTTAAAGAGAAGTGGGTGGATGTGCCGTAAAACATAACGTTACGACCGCTTCGGCAGGTAGTGGAAAGGTGTTTTATCGTGTACAAGTCGGTCTTCCCTGAAAAGGCTTTTTTACAACGTTTAACAACTGATGCCGTAGAAATTGAAGCGCAATTACATAAGCAGAATTGCTTTAGATTATGTTTTTTCGGTTACCTAAATGAGTCGCAACAGACCTTAGTCTCACATAATAATTAAATACTAGATGGATGTATTGTTCATAAACCCCGATTCGTCTACTAAGGCTTATCAGGATCTCGCTAAAACCTATTCAGCTATCGAGCCCCCTACATGGGCACTTTTACTGGCGGAGTCATGCCGAAGCAAGGGATTTGATGTAGCCTTAATGGATTGCGACGCTGAGCGTTTGACGCTTGAACAATCGGTTCAGCGCATTGATGAGCTCAACCCCCGTTTGGTAGTGTTTGTTGTTTACGGGCAAAACCCCAATTCCGGAACAACCAGTATGATCGGCGCATTGGCCTTGGCTAGCGCGTTTAAGGATGCTGCTGGTAACCAAACGCCGATTGCCTTTGTTGGGTCGCATACGAGCGCTTTGCCTCTGGACGTTTTGGCTCATGAGTGCGTCGATATTGTGTTGCTCAACGAAGGTGTTTACGCATTGCACAACCTGTTGAAAGGCAATCTCAAGAGCGACTTGGCGCATGTCAAGGGCATCGGCTATAAACAAAGCTCTTCGGCTTTGCCCGTGCTCAACCCGCCTCAGTCCGTGGTGCCGCAGGAACGAATGGACGAAGACCTGCCGGGTTATGCCTGGGATTTGCTGCCTTACCGCGAAAAACCACTCGATCTTTATCGGGCGCATTTCTGGCATGCCGAGTTCAGCCACGACAAACGCACACCGTTCGCGGCTATTTACACCTCGCTAGGTTGCAATTTCGGTTGCGATTTCTGCATGATCAACATTGTCAATCGGTCCGATAACGGCGCCGGCATTGATGCCTCGCACTCCCGCGGCATGCGTTTCTGGTCGCCAGCCTGGGTAATTCGCGAAATGGAGAAACTGGCGACGCTTGGCGTTCGCACACTACGCATCAGCGACGAAATGTTCTTCCTCAATCGTAAGTATTACGAGCCGATACTGCAAAACGTGGTCGATAGAGGTTTCGACTTTAACATGTGGACTTATTCCCGCGTCGATACCGTCAGGCGTGATGCGCTCGATTTATTTAAACGCGCCGGCGTAAATTGGCTGGCGTTGGGCATCGAGGCGGGTAATCAAATGGTGCGCCAAGAAGTTTCCAAGGGGTCGTTCAAGGAAGTCAATATCCGTGACGTGTGCGACACGATTGGCGATGCCGGCATCAGCATTATCAGCAACTATATCTTCGGCTTCCCGGATGATACGCTGGAAACGATGCAGCAAACGCTCGATCTTGCCATCGAGCTCAATACCGAGATGGCCAACATGTATCCTTGTCAGGCCTTGCCGGGCAGTCCTATGTACCATATTGCCAAACGCAACGGCTGGAAACTGCCCGAGACTTACGAAGGCTTTGCCTTCCTGTCGTATGAATGCGAACCGTTGCCGACTAAGTATTTGCGTTCGGAGGATGTGTTGCGTTTCCGTGATCAGGCATGGCAAACCTACTTTTCAAATCCCGCTTATCTCGGGCTTGCCGAGCGCCGTTTTGGTGTGCAGGAGCGCAAGAATATCGAGGACATGGCTAGCATCCGCCTTAAGCGAAAATTGTTGGGAGATTGAGCACTTGATTATCACCAGAACCCCGTTCAGGATTTCGTTTTTTGGGGGGGGCACCGATTACCCGGGTTGGTATCGCGAGCATGGCGGCGCCGTGCTGTCGACCTCCATCGATAAATATTGTTACATCAGTTGCCGTCGCCTGCCGCCGTTTTTCGACCATAAACACCGCATCGTCTATTCCTTGATCGAAAACGTCAAACATAACGACGAAATTCAACATCCCGCGGTGCGCGCGGTGCTTAACTGGGCAAATGTTGCAGAAGGCCTGGAAATTCATCACGATGGCGACCTGCCTGCTCGTTCCGGTTTGGGTTCCAGTTCGTCGTTTACCGTGGGCTTATTGAACGCCTTGCAGGCCTTGCAAGGGCGAATGACGAACAAGGATGAATTGGCCAGCGATGCGATTCACATCGAACAAAACTTGATTGGTGAGAATGTCGGCTCCCAGGATCAAGTGTCCGCGGCCTTCGGTGGCTTCAACCGGATTGAGTTTCATACCAACGATACCTTCGACGTTGCACCGTTGATTCTGCCGCAACAGCGCCAACAAGAGCTCCATCAACATTTGATGCTGTGCTTTACCGGCTTTTCGCGTATCGCCTCCGAAGTCGCGAAGTCGAAAATCGACAATTTGAAAAATCGCGAAAAAGAGCTGAAGTTGATGCGGGCAATGGTTGACGAGGCTATTGCATTGCTGCAGGACGGCCGCGAACCCATCGAATCCTTTGGTAAGCTGTTGGATGCCAGTTGGCATTACAAACGTAGCTTGTCCGAGCGGGTGTCCACCCCAGAGATCGACGAAATATACAATGCGGCCATGGACGCCGGCGCCATCGGCGGCAAAATTTTGGGCGCGGGTGGTGGTGGTTTCTTATTGTTGTTTGCTAAACCGGAGAAACAGGCCGTGATTCGCGAACGGCTCAACAACTTGATTCACGTGCCGTTCAATTTCGAAGACTCCGGCAGCCGAGTGGTTCTCTACCAACCCAACGGACTTTAATTGTGATGCACCAGTTTTTATGTCTTGGCCTTTATGCAGGGGTGGCCAACGGTTCGCCCCGTTCTCGAACCAACGCCGAAACGGAGGCGCTGCTTTGAATTCCCAACCCCTTGATTTACGCGCCAAGGCCCATTGGGTCTGGAGAGAGACGCTAGCGATCCACCGTCGCGCGCCTGAGACTCGGCTGGCTTCGTCGCTATCAGCCGTTGAAATTTTCGTCGCCTTGTATTACGGAGGCGTCTTGCGTTTCGATGCCTCTCAGCCATTGGCGGCGCATCGTGACCGTTGCGTGATCAGTAAGGGCCACGGTTCAATTTGCATGTATCCGATTTTGGCCGATCTCGGTTTTTTTTCGAAAGATGAATTGTTGCGAGTTTGCCATAGCGGCGGTTTTTTGGGCGGTATTCCCGATCCGGTGATTCCCGGTTATGAGACCGTCAACGGTTCGCTCGGTCATGGTCTGGGCGTAGCCACCGGTATGGCTCTGGGCTTGAAGCGGCTCGACAGTGATCGACAAGTGTTCGTTGTGTCGGGCGACGGTGAATTGCACGAAGGCGCCAATTGGGAGGCAGCGATGTTTGCCTCTCAGCACAGGCTCGACAATCTGAATCTCGTCATCGACGACAACGGTATCAGCATGCTCGGCTATACCGATGACATCGTCAGCCACCATTCGCTAAGCGAGCGCTTAACCGCGTTTGGCTGGGATTGCCGCCGAGTCGATGGTCACGATGTGTTGGCTGTGCAGGCTGGTTTGTTGGAGATGAAGGCGACGACGGCTGGTAAACCGAAAGCACTGATCGCCAAAACCTTGAAAGGTCGCGGTGTGCCGGGTTTGGAGAATGCGCCTTTGTCCCACATTCTTAATCCCAAGCCGGAATTAATTGACAGTCTACTGGAGCAATTGCCATGACGACCAAGCCGCTACCGATGCGCGATGTTCTGCTTGATCGGATTTGGCAAGCGATGGAGCAGGATGCAAAAATATTTTTCGTCAGTGCGGATTTTGGTTCGCCGATACTGGATAAAATACGCGCCGATTTCCCCTCCCGGTTTGTCAACGTCGGCATCGCCGAGCAAAATTTGATCAACGTGTCTGCTGGTCTGGCGCTCGAAGGGTTTACCGTGTTTGCTTACGCGATCGCGCCGTTCATAACCATGCGCTGTTACGAACAGATTCGTGTCAGCTTGGCATTGTTGTCGGAGGTGCGGCCGATTAACGTTAATTTGATCGGCGTCGGCGCCGGGTATAGTTACGTGGTTTCCGGGCCGACGCACCAGTGCTACGAAGACTTGACCCTTATGCGCGCGATGCCGAATTTTCAGGTGTTTTCCCCCGCCGACCATGTAACCGCTGGAGCATTGTTCGAGCGCTGCGTATCGGCTACCGGCCCCAAATATTTGCGCTTTGATGCTCAGGTATTGCCGGTAATCTACGAACAAACGGCACCTGATTTGCGATTGGGTTTTCACGTTCACCGTCGAGGGCGGCGCATATGTTTGCTGGCGACCGGCTACATGTTACATACCGCGCTGAAGGTGGCGGCTCAGCAAGACCCCGAGCACGATGTCGGTGTCATCGATTTGGTGGACATTGCGCGTTTCGATGAGGATAGCTTAGCTGACGAACTAGCTGGCTATCAAGGCTTGGTCAGTTTGGAAGAAGGCTTCAGTGGCCGCGGTGGGGTTGATGCCATGCTATTCGATTTTCTGGCTCGACGGAACCTGCCTTTGACGCTGCTCAATCTGGGGGTCAATGGCGGCTACCGTTTTGAGCTGGGTACACGGGCCGAATTGCACGAACAAGTCGGCATAGGGCCGGAAGCCGTGCAACGGCGCGTTGCGGCCTTCATTCAATCACTTTCTCATTAACCGGGTATTCGACAACATGAAATTCCCCCTGATGCGTAACAACATTCTGCGCGAAGATCTCGACGCAGTGATCGAACATCTCAAACAAGACGATCCGATTTTGACTCATGGTGCGAACGTGCGCGCGTTCGAGGCCGAGTGGTCGGAGTGGCTGGGCGTGAAATACAGTGTTTTCCTGAATTCCGGTGCATCGGCCAACCTGCTGACCATGGCGGTGTTGAAAATACGCCACCCCGAAGGCGGCGAAGTCATCGTGCCGCCGCTGGCCTGGGTATCCGATGTCGCATCGGTGTTGCAGAACGGCTTTACCCCGATATTTGCCGATATCGATCCGGCGACGCTGGCGATGGATACGCAACAAATTCTGAGTAAGATTACCGACAAAACCCGCGCCGTATTTCTGACTCACGTCCAAGGTTTCGATGGCCTGACCGACGAACTGGTCGCGGAACTCGAGCGCCGCCACATTCCGTTGATCGAAGATGTCTGCGAATCGCACGGCGCCCGCCATAACGGTAAATTGCTGGGTAGTATCGGCTGGATTTCCAATTTTTCCTATTACTACGCCCACCACATGAGCACCATTGAGGGCGGCATGGTTTGCACCAACGACCCCGAGGTCTACCAGCAAGTTCGCATGTTGCGTTCGCACGGCATGGTGCGCGAGGCGACCGACAATGATTTGAAGGCACGCTACATCGACGAAAATCCGCAGCTCAATCCGGATTTTATTTTTGCCTATCCGGCCTATAACACCCGTAATACCGAAATCGGCGGCATAATGGGCCGTAGCCAACTCAAACGCCTCGATATGATCGTACAACGGCGTACCGAAAATTTGCTGCGCTTTCTCGACAAAATTGATGCGTCCAAATACCGCACCGATTTCAAACTTGAGGGGTCGAGCAATTACGCTTTTAATCTGATCCTCAAAGAGGCCGACGATAATTTGGTTCAACGAGTGATGAAAAAAATGCGCGAATCCGGCATCGAATTCCGCCGAGGTAGCGCCGGCGGCGGCAACCAGATCCGTCAGCCGTATTTGCGGGGCATCGTGCCGGAAGGCCATCATCTGGAATATCCGAATACCGAACACGTTCATTTTTACGGATTTTACATCGGCAATTTCCCCGACTTGAACTGTGCCGAAGTCGACGAACTGTGCGCGTTGCTCAGCGCGGTTTGACGGCGACATCGTGACCACGGCAATTGTTCTGGCAGGCGGCTTGGGCACTCGTTTGCGTGACGCGGTACCCGATTTGCCGAAACCGATGGCCCCAATTAATGGTCGGCCGTTTCTCGAATTTTTATTCGAGTATTGGCGTACCCAGGGTGTGGAGCGTTTCATTCTATCGGTTGGCTACCGGTGCGATGCCATCATTGATTACTTCGGTGAGAATTACCGTGGTGCGATGATCGAATACGTGCTCGAACAAACTCCTCTGGGTACCGGTGGGGGGGTGCTGTTAGCCGCACGCAACATCCCGGCCGGCGAACGTTTTCTGTTGCTCAACGGCGATACTTTCTTCGCTGTGGATTTGGAGCAGTTAATGTGTTTCGCACAACGTAACGACGCGGATTGCTGTTTTTCGTTGTTTCGTTCCAACGAAGAAGGCCGCTATATGGCGCTGGAAGTAGCGGACGACGGGCGCATCGAGTCCTTGCAGTCAGGTAAGGGCGGCATCGGCAGTTTGGCCAACGGCGGCGTGTATTGCCTGCGCCGTAGCGCATTGTTGGAAGAACAATTTACGCCAAACGCCAAATGGTCTCTCGAAGACGATATTTTTCCGGCGGCTTTGACGGCCGGTCGGCGTTTAACCGGTATCGAGTTTCCGGGCACTTTCATCGACATTGGCATTCCAGACGATTACGCACGCGCCGCGCAAGTGTTGAACCAGGAGGCGGCGTGGATATAGTTTCGCGCATCAGGATCAATGTTCAAGCCTCGATTGATGCCAAGATCAGTCTATTGGCGGATACCGAGGCTTTAACCGAATTCGGCGCAGCGGTGGAAGCCGTCATTGCCTGTTATCGCAACGGTGGCCGCATTTATATCGCCGGTAACGGCGGCTCGGCGGCCGATGCTCAGCATTTGGCGGCGGAGTTTGTCAGTAAACTGGCGCGGGAACGTGACGCTTTGCCCGCGGAAGCCCTGACTGTCGATAGTTCCATCCTGACCGCAATCGGCAACGACTACGGATTTGAACACGTATTTTCCAGGCAGCTGGCCGGTAAAGCCTGCGGCAACGACATCTTTTTAGGCATCAGCACGTCGGGCCAGTCGCCGAACATCTTGCAAGCGCTGGCGCAATGCCGCGCTATGTCGATACCCAGCATCGTATTTTGCGGCCGCGATGGCGGCAAAGCGCGCGAACTTGCGATGTATGCAGTAGTCGTTCCGGGAACTGCGACCAGCACTATTCAGGAATTACACATAGTCCTGGCGCATACGCTGTGCGAGTGCGTCGAAGCGGCAATCTTTGGCGAATGAATTTTTTCGAACCGAAAGGAGAGTTATGAGTTACAACATTTTAGTGACCGGCGGTGCCGGCTATCTGGGTTCTACCATGGTACCCGACTTGCTGGCGGCGGGACATAAAGTTACGGTGCTCGACAACTTCATGTTCAAGCAAAGCAGTTTGAACCACGTCTGCCACCACCCGAATTTCTCGGTCGTAAAGGGTGACATCCGCTTGGAAAAAAATGTCGCACCATTGCTCAAAAATGCCGATATTGTGATTCCGTTGGCTGCGCTGGTGGGGGCGCCGCTGTGCAATCTGGATCCAATCGGCGCAACCACTACCAACCACGACGCGATAACGCTGATGCTGAAGTTGTTGGCCAAGGATCAAATCGTGTTGATGCCGACCACGAACAGCGCTTACGGCACCGGCGATGAAAACAACTTTTGTACCGAGGAGTCGCCGTTGCGTCCGATTTCGCAATATGCAATCGAAAAGGTCAAAATCGAACAGGAATTGATGCAGCGCGAAAACGCAATCAGCTTCCGTTTGGCGACCGTATTTGGCATGTCGCCAAGGATGCGCGTTGATTTGCTGGTTAACGACTTTACCTATCGCGCTGTCAACGACCGTTTTGTCGTGCTGTTCGAAGGTTATTTCAAACGCAATTACGTACATGTGCGTGACGTTTCAAGGGCTTTCCAGCATGCGATTGCCAATTATGACGCGATGAAGGGCCAGATTTACAATGTGGGGCTCTCCGAAGCCAATGTGTCTAAAAAGGAATTGTGCGAAACAATCAAAAAGCAGATTTCCGACTTCGTGTTTATCGACGCACCGGTCGGTAAAGATCCCGATCAGCGCAACTACATCGTCTCCAATGCAAAAATTGAGGCAACCGGTTATAAAACTTCTGTCAGCCTTGATGCTGGTATTGCTGAATTGATCAAAGGTTTCACGATGATCAAGAACTCGATGTACGGCAACGTTTGATCTAACACCAAACTAAACATCAGCGCCGGCATGCAACACGAAAATAACGTAAAGGACGAAAACTTTCGGATCGAACTTTTGGGGCGGCAAGAGGTATTCGAAAATGCGTTATTTCGGGTTTATGCCGATCACGTCGTCGATTCTCACGGCAACGAAGTGCCGCGCTATCTGAGCGTCGTACCTCGCTGCTTAGTCGAGGGCTCGGTTGCTGGTGTTGCTGTACTTCCGGTTGCAAGGCACTGTATTGGATTGATCCGAGTGTTAAGACATCCCTTGCAGCGCTGGTCTTGGGAAGTGGTCAAGGGGCATGGGGAGCCCGGTGAAAGCCCCGCCGCCTCAGCGGAACGCGAGACTGATGGAAGAGACGGGGTTGGCGCTATTGGACGGTGGTTTGAGGGATATGGGGGGGCTGTCGCCGGAAGCAGGCGTTATCCAGGCTCGCTCTCGGCTGTTTGCCGCTTCGGTCGATGCCGGTGCAACCGCCAAGGTCGAACCGGAGTTCGGCCACGGCGAGCTTCAATTTTTCGACCGATCCAAGGTATTACAAATGATCGCCGAGGGTGAAATCGAAGACGCCAGTTCGTTGGTGCTGGTTTACAAATGGTTGATGACGCATGATTTCAATGTTTGAAGACATTTTTGATTTGTTGCTCCGCTACGGCTTTTTAAATGTGCTATCAGCTAGTTTGAGTTCAATTCGCCGCCCAAACTAATTTGCTCGGTAATCTAATCTCCGCCTTGATTCCATGTTGGATATTGTCAGTAATATTATGAAGTATCGTTCACTAATTGGCGCACTTGCCTTGCGTGATTTGCAAAGCAGATACGTTGGGACTATGGGTGGGGCATTATGGTCTATCATCCAGCCAGCCTCTACGGTGGCGGTGTTTTATTTTGTGTTCTCGGTAGGTTTTAAAGCGGCCGCGCCCGCCGGTTCGCCTTTCATTATGTGGTTTATCACCGGACTGATGGTTTGGTTTTATTTCAATGAAACTTTGATCACCATTACCGGATCGGTGACCGGTAACGCTCATCTGATTAAGAAAACCGTTTTTCCGACCGAAATACTCCCCTTCGTATTCATCACGGCAGGTATTGTGCCGCATATGATCTTCATGATCTTTGTGATAGGAATGCAAGTTTGGTATGACATTGCATTTTCGCCGGTGCGTTTGTTGGTGGTCTATTTCATGCTGTGCAACGCCACATTGCTACTCGGTCTGGGTTGGTTGTTTTCCGCGCTACAAGTGTTTTACCGGGACATAGCGCAAGCCCTATCCGTGATATTGAATGTTCTGTTTTGGTTAACGCCGATTGTGTGGTCAATGGAACTGTTGCCGGAAAATTATCGCCATCTATTATCTTATAATCCAATTTACTATATTGTTGAAGGGTATCGTGGCTTACTTATATTTCCGGAGCCGAAATTACCAAATTTAGCTGATACTGCTTTTTTTTGGATTGTGACAATTTCGATTCTATTTTTCGGTGCTTATATTTTTCGGCGGCTTAAGCCTGAGTTTGCCGATATGCTTTGAAAATAATGGAGCATAATGTGATTAATAAGCGTTATTTAACTGAAATGGAGGGGGCTTAATGGAGTCTTTGCCCGCAATATCAGTTTGCAACGTTAGTAAGAAATTCAGATTGTTTTCTTCTCCGAAGCAACGGTTAATTGAGGCTATTCATCCATTCCGTAAGCAGTACCACAAAGAGTTTTGGGCGCTGAGGAATATTAGTTTCGATGTGCATCGCGGGGAAATCTTCGGTATTTTGGGGCGTAACGGTTCAGGCAAGTCGACGTTATTGCAAATCATCTGCGCAGTGATGCAGGCTACCGGAGGAGAGGTTAAGTCGAGCGGCAGAATTTCCGCATTACTGGAGTTGGGAGCTGGTTTCAATCCCGAATTCACCGGGCGTGAAAATGTCATTTTAAATGGTGCCATTCAAGGTTTTTCGAAACAGGATATGCAAGAGCGTATCGACGATATCGAAGCATTTGCCGACATCGGCGAATTCTTTGATCAACCGGTTAAGCTTTATTCTTCTGGAATGTTTGTCCGGGTTGCATTTGCGGCCGCGATTCATATAGACCCCGAAATCCTTGTCGTCGACGAGGCGCTGAGCGTTGGTGATTCCAAATTCCAACACCGTTGTTTCCAACGCATCCGAAACTTCATGGAGCAAGGCAAGACTATTTTGGTTGTCTCGCACAGTACGGACACCCTGTTAAGGATTTGCAACCGTGGCGTCGTTTTGGATCGGGGAGAGTTGGTACACATCGGCCCGATCGCTGGTGCTGTCAATCACTACCAAAAGTTGTTGTTCGGAGAAGCTCAAAATATATCGAAGCACAACGGTAAGCGAAAGAAGGAAATGGTCAAGGGAATGTCGGAGATGCCCAAAAAGGAAAGGGCGGACAAAACCGATAAAATCCCCTTAAAACCTACCTATAACCGCCACGAAACCCGAATGGGCTCGGGTAAGGCCCGGATTGTCGATTTCGATCTGGTGGTCGATGGTGAATTGAATCCTCCCGAGATTGCCTCGCATGCCAATTGCGAGTTGATTGTCAAATTAGTCGGCAACGAGTTCGTGCAACTCTCGGTTGGTTTTGCCATCGTCTCGCTAGAAGGCACTTATGTTTTTGGCACTAACCTGGCAATGATGGGACATCCTCCCGCTCAAATCGAAGCTGACGGCTATGCAGTGTTAAGATTCCATTGGCAAGCGCATCTTACCGGGGGCGAATATTTTCTCAATCTCGGTTGTAACGAATTTGTCGATGGGCAAGATAGTTTTGTCGATGTGCGACGCTCGGTGGCACGATTGAAATTTTCGGATACACCGCAGTCGGTCGGTTTTGTTGACCTTCAGGTCGTACCTGAATTAGTGGCTGTAGAGATTCCGGATGAGCAGGTAGTTTAATGATAGCTCCACGACCGTTGGTGGTAGGTTATCCCCGTAGCGGTTTCTCTTTACTCATCAGTGTGATTGCTGAACTTGTCGGTCCGGCACGGGATAGACGTACGCTTAGCATCAAAGCGCTGTGCGACACTGCCGGATTCCAGATTTCCCGGCGAATAGAAGATGTGTTCATGCGCCGCGGTCTGTCGCACGATCTCATTTACAATTACAACTTTCGACAATTGGCCGGAGGACCTAAATGGTTGGCCGGTTCCGAGTTTCGCGATGCTCGATTTCGAAAATATATCGGCCTGCGTGGTGGCGGGGATTTCACATTAATTACTTCTCATCCCCGAGAGATTCTCAATTATTACGAGGTTGTCCATTCGCATGTTGGGCCGGCGACTTGGTTGAGCGCGCTTGATGTCCCGAAGGGCTTGCGTTTTGCATCAATGCGTCATCCCGCGGGAACGCTAACATCTGCCTGTTTTTCGATCAATGCGCTGGCCAGTGAATATATCCAACGTTTTGTTCCCTGTCAGGAGGATAACGACTTTCTAAGACAACGCCTTGCTCTTTACAAGCTTAGCGATCTTAACTTTTTCGAAGCGCTACTGCCGCCTTTTAAGGCTTACCTTGAAGAATTCACTCAGCAAGATCACCACTACTATTTGATGCGCTGGGAAGACTTGATTGATAGTCCGATCAAGACCATTCTCGGTATTGCGGATGAATTGGGTTGCGGCACAAGCGTACCTCAGGCGCAAGCCTTATGGGCAAAACTCGACCATGTGAATCTAACCGGCGCCCACAAGCACAATCTACGTCGGGGGCATGGCATCGTTGAGGGCTGGAAGGACTGGATAACCAATACCCATCTCGATATTTTGCGCGACCACGGGATCGAAACGTATGCGGTTCGCTACGGTTACGGCCCCATGTCGCCTTTAGACGAAAGTGCGTATACGCCATTTCAGCAAATGCTCGAAGACTATATTCGACGGGGCGAGGTATTTCGTGATTACGGTGACGAAGATTTGTTTGGATTTGCTTTCAACAAGTCCAACATCGATTTTTCTCGTTTTGGTTTTCGCCAATATCCTTGGCGAACCCATACGTCCATCGAGCGGTCCTCGTGCCGCGACGAAAGCTTGGTCATGGAAGTGTCGGATGTGGCGGAGGAGGCGTGCGGCATTTTCAATGAAGCAGCCTCAATCTGGATCGACGCGGTGCATAATGACGATTTAGATTCGGCCATGATAGATTCGATAACGCCAGTCGTATCAAGACTTTACGATAATGATGCGGAGCTGGCCTCGTTTGTATCCGCTATGACCGCTGCGGTCAATGCTGGCCAGTGCTCCTACGCCGGTAAGAAGGAGAAATATTCTGAGCCTCTGTTGCTGGATAGCGTGGGAACGACAAATATCGTACTTTTTCAAGGCAAGTATTATGCGGTTCCACAGGCGTTGGGGCCTGTCGATTTTAGCCTGCCGAACCTCTCCGGCATTGCTTTTACGGGAATTGCAGATTCTTTTTCCGAACTCATTTTGATGGTGAATAAATGAAAGGAAACAGCAGCGAACTTAGATTTCTCGAGCCGACTGCGCGAGCCTTTGCAGAAGCCTTGCGCGACAATCCGCCATTAAACGGGCCTGTTTATCTTGTGGGTCACGGCGAGCTTGCGGATACCATCGTGCGGGATGCTGCTAACGAAGGCGTATCGGTTATTGCGCACGCGGATATTCCGCCAATGGAAGTTCTAAAACAAGCTCGCGTGTTGTTGTTTACGGAAACTCGCGGCGAGCAACTTGGGGATCTGTTGTTGGCATGTTTGGATCTGCAACAGGTACGGATTTTTGCGCCGAAAAGTGATTGGCACATGAGTCGCAAACCCTTGTTTATAGTTTCTATCCCCAAGGCCGGAACGCATTTGGCCTACGAGTTTGCTCGAGCGTTGGGATATGCTGCTGGTATTCAAATACCTGATTTTCCCAAGCCAGGCACTTGGTATTGTATCGAATACAGTAACTCACATACGGTTGCTCGCGATTTCTTTATCGACTCGGTGCGCCGAGCGCCATTTGGCAATCGGCACCATCCGGTTACTCAATCCCCTGTGCTCTTTGTTTACCGGCACCCGTTGGATATTCTGGTCTCTGAGGCGCATTACTACCATCGCGAAGGTAAAACGGTTTTCGCAGGCTATTTTTCCGGTGAGGATTTTGAACATCGGGTGCGCCAATTGGTAGACGACGAATGGTTGTTGGGTTCCTTACGGCAGCGTGTGGGAGGTTTTTTGCCATGGCTGAATTTTCCGAATGTCATCCCGGTCGCTTTCGAGGAACTGGTGGGGGGAGCCGGCGGCGGTTCGGCACGCGCTCAACTTAAATCGATTTGGGCCATACAGTTAAAACTTCAGGCGGACGGTATTACCAAAGACATTGCTGCTCAGGTTTTCAATCAGAATTCGGCGACTTTTCGTGAAGGTCGTATAGGTGGCTATCTTTCGCAATTGCCTTCAAATCTGATCGACGAATTGGCCGATCAATGCGCTGATGTTCTTTCCGGCTTCGGCTACACGGTAAGGGGAGATTCGTTGATTCCTAGCCGGGTGGCTGAATTTCAGTCGCGTCCGTTGCGGTATTCGTCCAAAGACTTCAACGAGATGCCTTTGACCGTGGAACAAGACTTCATGGGCTGCAATCTTGTCCGCTATACCCGCCGTTTTTATGCCGTCCCCCTTTCGGCGGGTGTTATTGCTCTGGATGAATGCGCGCCCCAGCAGCTTGCGCGCTTGCCTTCGGCAACGACGCTTGCCGAATTAAAGTCCGTATTGTTGATTGGCCGTAAGGCTTATGATCGGCAATTGGCGCAGCTTAACCATACGGGGCTTGAGTTGTATTCCAACACGGCGAACAACGTTTCCCTGGCCTACTGGATGGAATCCGAAGAGCCTTGTCTCTTTGATGCTTACAAAGGCTTCAATTTGGTGGCCTGGAAGGGACGTTATTTCGCTTTGCGTCAGTCTGTTGGCACGATCAATTTAGCGCAAAATTTACAGACCTTGCTGACCCTTTACACGCCGGACGCTATTCTAATGGCAAGGGATGTCGACACTCTGATGGATGATATAGATGGTATCTCGACGGCCGTTCGCCTGACGAATAATCTCAACGGAAATATCGCCGGTTTGCAAGCTCAGCTCGACGACTGTGCGCGTTCGATCCAAACGCAATCGGAACAGTTACAGTTACAGAATGTTTATGATATGGCCCGTTTATACGGGGAAAAAATCGAAGGTTCTCTACAGGCTTTGAGTCTGCAGATTGAAGACTCCGTGGTCAAAGGTTTGCAACATACGCTAACTAGCATCATTCAACAGCATGTTTATGATATGTCCCGTTTATACGGAGAAAAAATCGAAGGTTCTCTACAGGGATTGAGCCTGCAAATTGAGGGCTCCGTGGTCAAAAGTTTGCAGAATACGTTAACTAGCATCATTCAACAGCACGCAGGCTTGCAAGGTGAACTACACAAACAAGAAGAACGAATTATGGACTTGAATAATAAGCTCAACATTCGTAATGCGAGTTTCCTATCGCGTCTGTTTCGGAGAAAACCTTGATGAGCGAACAGATACTGAATGTCGCAATTCCCTGGAGCCTGACACACTATATTCCGCTGAATGGCTTTCATCCCCTCTACCGGGCGTTGTTCGAAGAGAAGCCCGACTGGTTGAATATCGCGGCATGGGATAACATCGAGTTATCGCAATCTTTGCGCGGCGACGAGGCGTTCAGAGAATCCTTACTCGCCGAAGTTGCGAAAGAGGCCGTCAAGTTGGAAAACGTTTCCTTATCGCCTATCGAGAAGGATTACTTTGCACATTATTGGTCTGCCAATCAGGCATTAACCCGTTTATTGCCCGGTGAGATTGAAGTTCATCACACTGCACCGTTTCCGAGTCTGTGTCGCCCTTTTGTATTTCACTGCGAATCGTTCGCGCCGGTTTTTTTTCCATTCGCGCATCAAGGAACCGGTAGCATGGAATCGCAAGAACAGGTACGAGCGCATTACAAGCGAATATTTGAAAATCCGCTGTGTCTTGGAGTTTTTTCCCATTTACCTGAGACGATCACGGATTTGAGCCGTTTTTTTGCGTCGCCTATCATCGATGCCAAGCTTCATTTGTCGCGCATTGGTTTAATGGAGGGGGCGGAAGAAAATAAACAATTATCCAAAGGCCCTCTATCGTCAACCAGATTCCTGTTTGTCAATTCGGCCAATCAGAACCCTGCAAATTTTTTCTTGCGCGGCGGGCATATTGTCTTGCGTTTTTGGCAAGCCTTTTGTCGCGATCCCGAGAATAAACGATTGTTTATGCGTTGCGGACGCCCCTCGGATGCAATGTTGCGACAATATGGTGTTGATTTAGATTGGTTGGGCTGTCACGAAGGTCATAGCATTATATGGATTGAGGATTATCTGACAGCGCATGAACTGGAGAAGCTAATGTGCGCCGCGCATTTTCTGCTGCTTCCGAGCGCTTCCTTGCATTCGGTTTCGATCATGCAGGCTATGGGGGCGGGCGCTGTGCCGGTTGTCTCCGATACCATTGGGACCAGCCGCTATGTCGTGGATGGGAAGGATGGAATAGTTTTATCTGGGGTATTTGACAATAATTGGCGACGGGATTCTGAATGCGGAGTAATGATTGATCAATATGCTCGAAATCCAGATTTGGAAGACGCCCTTGTTGAACAACTCTTAAGGCGCATAACAGAACTGTTCCAAAATCCAAAAAAATACGCAGAATTGTATGCCAACGTGTGCAGAAAAGCTCGTATGGAGTTTTCAGGGCGCCTATTCAGCGAAGCCTTTTGGTCTGACGTATATGGTTTATATCAGGATTTTCTTAAAGATAATCTTGTGTCGAATGGGGCAACAGATTTATCGCCAGCGAAGCATCATCTTTTAATTGACGACAGCGATTGGGACAGGGTTTTCACGAGTCCGCCGCAACCGGTAGCGAGATTGCATACCGGTCAAGGATGCGTCACCGAAATGGGAGGGTGTTTTATTGCCTCTCCTGGCGATCAAGCGGTGGGGTTGCATGACTGGTCTCCAATCACTGAGTATGTCGAGCAGTCATTGCCCATCCCTCTAGCGTTTTCAACGGAAATAAAAGGGCTAGGCGGATGTTATCTCAGAGTCCCAATCACGGAGGCCGAGCGCCGAAATACAAAACGGTTTATTGAAGTCGTAGCCAACAAATTAATGCCTTTTCCCCTTGTTTACGCGCTCTCATCCAAATTTCTTAAGTTGTTAAGGCGTTTATATCGAGCATGGAGGCAATTCTTTGGCGAAATAGTTGCGGAGCAAAAAATAGCCCAGCCGGAAGCCAATATTGAACTTGTTGCACAAGATATGAATGGGCTGAATATTATACGTTGCAATCATCAGTTTTATGCCATCTCCAAGAATGGAGGAGAATTCAACAAGCAGCGCGCAGATGCTGGAGATTACGAAGTTTGCATTAAAGGAACAAGTCTTAAGGATATTCTGCGTAAAGTTGAAGAGTTATCGACTGTATCGCAAGAAAGCATTGAGTTGGTTGAAGAGGGGGTTTGCGGCTTCAATTTGATCCGTGTTGGAAATTCTTTTTTTGCAATCATGCAAGCCGAAGGGGCATTTGATATGAATCGTGTAAACACAAACGGCTATAGCCAACTCTATACCGGCGACTCGCTTGAGGATGTAAGAATGGCTGTAGAGCGCAGTTTGTCATGACCGGGCATTCCAAGAGTCGGTCGATTCACCTTTGGTTATATAACCATCCTTTACAAGGCGTAACTGATCAGATCGAGTTCTTTTTTCTGATAATGCAGCAACATGGTTATTCCGTGACTATGGGGCGCACCCCAAAGGATAGTGCGCTAAATGTAGTCATCGAGAATTTTTCGGAAATGACCAGCAGGACACTCATTGATTATTGCGAACGCACTGGCAAGCGAGTGGCGGTTATTATGACCGAGCACCTTGATCTGGTTGGAAACGAATTGTTCATCCATGGCGACCGATTATGGAGCAATAATGACTACATGCATCCTGCAACTCAGGTGGCGAGAATCAAGAATCTCATGGATTGCGTACCTTATTTTCGGGCTATTTTTGTGTTGGGGGACCTGCCTGAGTTAGCAGGGTCTGAGAGAATGTTTCCCGGCCTTACAGTCAGAACGCTTCCGTTTCCCGAATTAGTGCGTGTTGATTTGACGGGTCAAAACCCGACGCATGAAGTCGTTTTTTCCGGCGCACTTACTGCGTTTCGGGATCAAACGCTACGGGCGATTGCCGAACGTTTTGCGTTAGCGCAAACCTCGAACTTTTTACCGAGAAAGGGGCGTGACCGACTTAATGAATCCGCGCGCATCGTGTTGAATATTCCCCAGCGACCCAATTGGCGTTGGCTTTCACTGATGCGTATCATTGCCGCGTTGCGTTGCGGCCGAGCAACGGTTTCGATTGGAACGCAAGACCGATCCTGCATTGCTGAATGCTGTATTCAATTGCATGAAACTGGCTGGGAAGATGAATTAAGGCGGGTGGTGAATAATTGGCCCCAGGCCTATCAAGATTGTTTGACGCAATATGAAGGCATGCGGCAATCTTTTCTCGCAAAGCATCGGTTTCCACATGATTTGATAGAGTATTGGAGTTTATTGGAGCGCTTGGACACCTGATTAATAGGCATGAACTATTTATACAAAAGATAAATATTGATGGATTATAAGATGGCGCATCAGCTTCCTAAAAAGTGATATTTTTCTTGCCGGCAGAAGTTTCAAGGGAATTCTGAAATAACTAAAGTCTCGTGGCGCTATTTATTCCGTTAAGGAACCTCTGATTAATTGCACACCAGGGATATAATTTGGCATTCACCTGGTTTTCGCGACGACGCGCATGGACCCTTAACGATAACTCAGTTTTGCCGATGCCGAATACGCTAACAAAGGCAAAGTCACCCGGCACGAGAAGTTTCTCGGTTAGCTCGAAGCTTTATTGTCGTGGGCCGTCATGCTAGCGAAGATCGAACCGCATTATGCTTCAGGTAAAGGACGTGGGCGCAAACCGTTTCCGTTGAATACCATGTTGCATGTTCACGTCGCACAGATTCTCTATAACTACTCCGATCCGGCATACCCATAGGGAACAAGTGGAAGAGGCGCTGTATGAGATTGAATCGCTGCGGCGTTTTTGCGGTATCCGTCTGGAAGCCGTGCTGGATGAAGGCACGATTTTGCAGTTCCGGCACCGACCTCGACTAGAAATCAGGACAAAGCGCACGATCCAGAGATGCATGCCTGCAAGAAAGGCATTCAATGGTTAAATTCCACATTGTTGTCGATAGCGAAACCGGCTTGGTGCATACCTTCAAAGTCACCTCGGGCAACGTCAGCGACATCGCGGAAGCAACCTCGTTGTTGCACAGCGAGGAACAGTTCGTCCACGGCGATGCGGGTATCAGGCCCGTTTGGCCTTTCTGGCAGGATTGCCAATGTCCTGCGCGGGGATGCCTACTAACGTCGTAGCCTGATTGCGTCTGCAATTGCCAAATAAGGCGCATTGCTAGCACAAATCGGACTGTTTTAGATCAATCATCAGTCAGTTTTTGAGTTTTGACCGGCTATTGAAACTGATGTATTTCAAAACAGCTATTATTCAGAGGTTCCATAACGAAAATGCAGAAGTGTGGAGCGTTAAAAAATTAAAACGCCAACATTGGTTCGGTATTTAAAGTTAGAAATTATTTCTAATTGCGGCAACGTTGGTTTTTTGACTTTGCGAGGGCTTAAATTTGAATAGTTCGCTTTTGCACACTGCGGGCGCGCAAAATAGTACTTATTACAAAGAAATTGATGGTATCCGTGCCATCGCAGTCATATTAGTTGTTTTATTTCATCTTGAGATCGCTGGCTTTAAGGGCGGTTTTGTCGGTGTTGATATATTTTTTGTAATAAGTGGCTACCTAATAACCGGATTGTTGTTGGATGAGTTGTATCAGTCCCGTGTAAAAAATATTGACTATGGGTTGTTTTTGATTAGACGAACTAAACGCATATTTCCGGCGTTGGCGTTTACTCTTTTTTTATCATTTTTTATAGCGGAGATATCGTTTAGACCGGACGATTTTGAACATCTTGGTGGTTCTATTTTTTATGCCTTGGTCGGATTGTCAAATATATTATTTTGGAGTCAATCTGGCTATTTCGACAAAGCGGCTTATCTAAAGCCCGCGTTGCATACTTGGTCTCTTAGCGTCGAGCTACAGTTTTACTTGATTTGGCCGATAATTGTTTTATTTTTGTTTCGCAGAGTCCCAAGAGCGCATTTAACTCAAGCATTTTTTTTGATTTCCGCTTTCAGTATTTTGTTAAATATCGCTTATGTCAATAATCTTTTTGAAATTCAAAATAAACTCGGATTATATTTGTCCGTATCGTTTTCCAACGTTGAATCCTCGGCATTTTTTCTTATGCCATTTCGTATATTTGAATTTTCACTAGGAGCTGCTTTATTAGGTGTTGAACACAGTCAAAATCGTTCTGATTGGGTAAAAGACGCTGCTGTATTTATTGGATTTTTAACAATTATGTATGCGGTTACGCAGCATAAAGATGAGCATGCTTATACTTGCACTTTTGCGCTACTCCCGTGTTTTGGAGCCGCATTAATAATATATGGCGCAAAAACATCTAGACTTTTCGGTGCGCTTTTGAGGCATCCGTTAGTTTCTGGCTTGGGTCTAATCAGTTATTCAGTATACCTTATTCACTGGCCGACGATTGTATTTTATAAATATATAAAACCGGAGTCATGGAGCTTGCTTGATAAGGTCGCTGTATTGATTTTATCGATAGCTATCGCCGCTTTACTATACAAATTTATTGAAACGCCTTTTAGAAGGATCGATTTTCAAAGCACTTCCTCCGGGCGACGTAAATTCTGGTCTGCTGTTTCATTGTCTTTAGTAATTGTTGGAGCTCCAGCATTGCATGTTTACTCTCATGATGGTTGGCGATGGCGTTTCCCTAAAAATGTCTCGTACTTATTATCAGGAACAAAAGATTCGTTAAGTACCTTGAAACCTCGGGCGCCAGGTTGCTCGTTCACAAATTTTAAAAACTTTGATCAAGCAGAATGTATTCGGCCTGTTAATGGTAAGATCAATATATTGCTGATGGGAGATTCTGTAGCAAGTTATAGTTGGATGGGGTTGAATGAGAATTTGCCTAGAGAGCGATTTAATCTTCTTCAAGCAACACCGTCAAATTGTAGGCCTGGTGTTAATTGGGGAATGGATTACTGTCTTCAATCTAATCAATTTATGTTTGACTTTATTGAAAAAAACGCTATCGATTTGACGATATTTGCGTCGCTTGGCCCGGATTATAATAATTTCCGGGAAACTATTAGATACATGAAAGCAATTGGTAAGCCAGTTTTAGTAGTTGGGCAGCCATTTATATTTAAAGAGAAGCTAATTGATATAGTTGCTCGAGAGGCAAATGAGAAGTCCACCGAGTATGAGATTCAGTCTATTGCGCGAGACGGATTACTTTCTAATACTGTCGATTTGCGCCGGGCAATTCAAAAAATTGCAAATGAAGAAAATGTTGACTACTTCGATATTCAAGAACAGTTATGTGATGTCGTCGATGATTTATCTACTTGCAGCTTTATTATCGGAAATAGCTTGATTACAGCTGACAATAATCATTTAACGCCAGCTGCGTCAACTAAAATCTTTAAAAAGCTTGGAGGGATCATTCGTGCAAAATACCAAAATTTGAATGTGTTTTGAGTTTGACTGTAATAGAACGCTCATATGGTAATGAATTGAGTATGAAATCATTTAAGCCGCTAGTTTTAGGCGCTCCGCGTAGCGGTTTTGCCTTGCTTGCTAGCGATTTCTTGCCGCTATTTGATGCTATGCCTGCCAGCGCCAAAGAAGCGTGTGTGGGCTTGGCTTATCCGGGCGTCGAGGTACCCGGGGTCACGATTTACAAAGCCCGGCAAAAACGCGGCGTGGATACCCGACGACTCAAACGTGTCCTGAAACGCCGCAACGCCATCGAACCGATCATCGGCCACCTACAGAACGACGGACTATTGGGGCGCAACTACCTGAAAGGCGAAATGGGCGATGCGTTGCGTGCCATCCTGTGCGGTGCAGGCCACAACATCCGTTTGATCCTCAGGCGGTTGAGGATTTTTTGGCGTCATTTTGGGCAGTCGCTGTTTCGGCTATGGGGCGCATTTTCATCAGAGCAATTTTTATCGTTCGTGTGAGGACGGTCCCCCCTGAAAAATTTTGGCTTTTTCAGGGGGGGGTGTTTAATTCGTAACATTGAATTCACTGTATATTAATCAATGGCTTACGCATCGATTTTTCTTGATAAACTGCATTAATCAGAGGTTTCCTAGAGTGGCTATTAATATACCGGTTAGTTATTGCTGGGCTTTTATGATGTAAGTCGATATTATATTGAGTTATAGATTTAAAAATAATTTGACGGCGTGTTCTTGCTGGATTTTTATTAAAGGCTAAGAAAAGAACAGAGCAGCAAGCTGCATTTATAATGCGGCTGTTTATTTGAAAAATAAAATGGATAATTCGAAATTAAAATTTATAACAACGCTTTTTATTCCTGTAAAAAATGAAATAGATGCATTGAAAGTTATAATGCCGCGGATAGACAAAAGTTGGTGTGACGAGATATTGATTCTTGATGGTAGTTCTGATGATGGCTCAAAAGAATACCTTGTTTCTAAAGGATATAATGTGGTACACCAAAAATCAAAAGGAGTTAAAGCGGCTTTTTGGGAAGCGTTTGAATTGGCTAGAGGTGATGTCATTATTCCGTTTTCGCCGGACGGTAACTCGATTCCAGAAGATATTCCAAGGCTAATTGAAAAGATAAACGCCGGTTATGATATAGTTGTAGCATCGAGATACAAAGGTGATGCAATTTCCGAAGATGATGATTTCATATCGGGAATTGCTAATAAGTTTTTTACCAGTCTTATTAATATACTTTTCTCAACAAAATACACAGATGGGCTCGTGATGTACAAAGCATTCAAAAAGTCTCATCTATACACATTGGAAATAGATAAATTCAAGAGTGATTTTTCGGAAATAATGTTGTTAACCCGTGGTGCTAGGTACGGTTTGAAGATAACGGAAATTTCTTCTTCTGAGCCCCCTAGAATAGGCGTGCAAGGAAGTCGAGCCCATCCTGGGGTGCTAGGAAAATATAAGAGCGCTCTTGTTTTATTAAAATCCATATTGCGAGATGCATTGTTTTATCATCCTAGTCTGAATAGATAACAAAACATACCGTAAAGAAACAGGTTGTATTATTCTAAGGAGCCTCTGATTAATTCAGTTTTTCAAGAAAAATCAATGTGCAAGCCATTAGATTTAATTGGTACGGAAATTCATGTTAACGAATTAATCAGAGGTTCCCTAATGCAACAGGCTAACGAGTAAAATTCATCCGGTTTTGCATCTCATGATTTGAGTGTCGTATTCAATTTTCTTGTTTCTGGCCTACTTTTTTATATTGCCTGTCAGGGAAATCAAATAATAAAAAGGAAAAAGTTTGACGATCATCGCTTCGGTTGTCGTCATGCCGCGGGATTGGGGTGTTGATCAGTATCGATTCGTGGCATTTGGGTGAGGCCTCGAGCAATGGGATAGCGTTGTTCGCCAGTTTATCGGCCACTTTTACCAGCGTTTAAACGCCGTATCGGTCAGTGCCGCTAGTAGTTAAAATCTATGAGAAAATCCACTTATAAACGATCAGGTTACGTGCTTGAAAACTCGCGCCAAGAAGAGAATGCAGAAAAACCAACTGAACGCGGATTTGGAATAACTTTTTCTGCTGTATTTTTAATGATAGCCTTTGTAAGGCTATATCGAGTCCGTGACTTTTATGATTATTGGTGGCTGACGGGGCTATCCCTTGCCGCCATTTTTCTGTTCCTGGCTTATTTTTGGATGGCGCCACTACGTCCTCTTAATAATCTTTGGTACCGTCTGGGTCTCGTTTTATCTTATTTAATTAATCCCGTCATAATGGGAGCCGTTTTCTTATTGACTATTCTGCCTGTTGGTCTATTAATGCGCCTCCTCAAAAGAGATTTACTCAAGCTGAGATTTGATCGCAAAGCGCCAACATATTGGCAAAATCGACCGCTTATTGTGGTTAAACAACAAAATATGAACAATCAATTCTAATGTGGAATTAGTAATGCTGAATATCTTACGAGAACTTTGGGTCTTCCTCTCCATGCGAAAGAAATATTGGCTATTACCGATCATATTCGTACTAGCCTTGGTCGGCGGTCTGGTCGTTTTAAGCCAAGGCTCCGCGATCGCGCCATTTATCTACGCCATATTTTGAAGTTTGCCCAAGAAAGCGTGAACATATTAGGTATCTCGGCGTTTTATCACGATAGCGCGGCCTGTGTGATTGTAGACGGTCAGATAATCGCCGCGGCGCAAGAAGAGCGGTTTACCCGCAAAAAACATGATGCAGCTTTTCCTAAAAATGCGATTGAATATTGCCTGAACGCGGCCGGTAAAAATCTGGATCAAATTGAGTATGTTGTATTTTACGACAAGCCTTTTTTAAAATTCGAACGACTTCTTGAAACCTATATTGCTTTTGCTCCACGTGGTTTTCAATCATTTTTAACGGCAATGCCGATTTGGCTGAAAGAAAAGCTGTTTCAAAAGCTATTACTGCGGGATGAGTTGAAAAAGCTGGGTGCGGATTCGAATATAGAAAGTCGTTTGCTATTCGCCGAACATCACCAAAGTCACGCGGCCTCCGCTTTTTTTGCCTCACCATACGAGGAAGCCGTTGTATTAACAATGGATGGCGTCGGCGAATGGACAACGACTTCAGTAGCAATCGGATGCGGCAACCGTTTGGAGGCAGTGAAGGAAATTCATTTCCCTCATTCAATTGGTCTTTTATATTCGGCATTTACCTATTATCTTGGCTTTAAAGTCAACTCTGGCGAATACAAGGTAATGGGACTGGCGCCCTACGGCGAAGCAAAATATGTCGACGTTATCCTGAGTAAGTTCCTTGATCTAAAAGCCGATGGGAGTTTTCGGCTGGATATGCAATATTTTGATTATTGCACTGGCCTCAAGATGACTAACAAAAAGTTCGACGCGCTTTTTGGTGATCCGCCGCGAAAGCCCGAGCAGCCTTTGACCCAGAAGCACATGGATATTGCCGCATCTATTCAAAGGGTTACGGAAGAAATAGTGCTTCGCTTGACGCGAGCCCTATTCAATGAAACCGGCCGTAAAAATCTTTGCCTTGCCGGCGGCGTTGCACTGAATTGTGTGGCTAACGGCAGAATCTTGCGTGATGGTAAATTCGAAAACATTTGGATTCAACCGGCCGCGGGTGATGCCGGAGGTGCGGTTGGCGCCGCTTTGGCTGCTTATTACACGCATTGCGACAAACCGCGCCGGATAAATGGAAAAGATGCAATGTCCGGCACTTATCTTGGGCCGAGTTACAATAATGGGGAGATTGAACAACAGCTCTCCAGCGCCGGCGCGCGCTTCGAAAGGCTAAGCGACGCCGATTTGATTACGGCCACCGTAGATGCTTTGGTAGCGGGAAAAGCCGTTGGATGGTTTCAGGGGCGCATGGAATTTGGCCCTCGAGCGCTGGGGGCTCGCTCCATCCTTGGCGATCCGCGTAATCCGGCGATGCAGAAAACATTAAACCTAAAAGTAAAGTATCGCGAAAGCTTTCGTCCTTTTGCGCCGGCAATATTGCGTGAGGATATGGCTGAGTGGTTTGAACTCGATTGCGACAGCCCATATATGCTTTTCGTCGCCAATGTAGCCAAAGACAAGCAAACGGAAGTAACGGAACAGGAGTCGGCGCTGTTCGGGATCGATAAACTTAATATACCGCGCTCCGAAATACCCGCAGTGACCCATGTAGACTATTCCGCAAGAATCCAATCCGTGGATCGCGAAACCAATCCGAGGTTTCATGAACTCCTCTCCGCATTCAAAGCCCGCATTGGATGCCCTGTACTCATTAACACCAGCTTCAACATTCGAGGGGAACCCATCGTTTGCAGCCCGGAGGATGCGTTTCGTTGTTTCATGGGCTCCGAGATCGAATTACTGGTCATTGAGAACTACATTCTCTACAAAGAAAAACAGGATAACCGTCTGAAAACAAATTACAGCACCACTCTTGAGCCGGATTAACCACGGCTTGATTATTAGAAAACCAACGCATTACTTGAATAGCAACTGATTTTTGAATTAAAAACTGCCAATGAAAACAAGTCTCTCCTCCCTGTCTTGTTTGAGAAATAGATTTTCCCAATACACACCAGTTGGCCAGCCGCCAAAAATAACGACGGCACTCCAAAGTCAAGTGATTCGAATTTCATAGATCAAACTTTCGCTAAGGTTGCCATGCCACAAACTAATAAAAAATTCCTATCGATAATTTTGCTCTGCCTGTCGTCGGCAATCGCTCTCGGTCTCGCAGAAGGCCTCCTGCGCATAAAAAACAGTTCAATGACCAACTACGATATCGAAATGTGGCGCTACGGCAAGGAGCTCAAAACCCGCCGCCCTGAGCCTATGCTTGACTTCGATCATGTCAGGTCAAAATCGGCGATATTGCAGAATGTCGAAATTCGCCTCAACGAGCATGGGTTGCGCGGTGCCCCGCTTTCTGCTTTGCCGCCTGGCGGACGAAGAATCCTCTTTCTCGGTGCCTCCATCACATTTGGCTGGGGGGTTTCTGAACAGGATACGCTTGAAGCCAGACTTGAGACGGCGTTAAGCGCTATCGACAAACAGCCCGTACAGGTGCTTAACGCCGGCGTCGGCAACTACAACACAGAGCGCTACGTTTCCCGTTTTTTTGATGAGCTTACCGGCCTGCATCCGACCGATATCGTCGTGCATTATTGTCTGCGCGACGCTGAAGACCTGCCTGCTGGCGGAGATAATTTGTTGTTACGTCACAGTCAACTGGCGGTGATCTTATGGGGCGTCTATCACCGGTTCTTCGATAAGAACGGAGAACAATCAATGGTGCAGTACTATCGCGACGTCTATCAGCCAGAAGCGCCCGGCATGCTCAAAATGAAAGAAAAGCTCAGACAACTTTCGGAGTATGCCAAAGCGAATAATATTCGGATATATCTGGCCATGACGCCCATCACATACAACTTAGTTGACTACAAATTCGGGTTTGTCCATGACATTATGAAACAGGTAGCCGCCGAGTACGGCTACATTTATTGCGACCAACTGCCCACAATGAAAGGTGTGCCTCCGAAAGACATCTGGGCGATGCCTACCGATCCGCACCCTAACGCACTTGGCCACCGATTAATGGCCGAGGCGATCCTGCCCATGCTTTCCCAATCAGGTCACGCCTCTGTCAATAATTAAACAGGACAAGGAATGCTATTTAGTTCGCCGATATTTTTTGTATTTTTTTCCGTTTACTTCCTGCTCCACTTCATCATTCCCAAGCAATTTAGAATTTACCTGATCATTCTTGGCAGTACGATTTTTTATGGATGGTGGCGAATCGAATACATATGGCTGCCTTACTTATTGACGGCAATCGCCTACCTCGGCGTCATTTGGATGAATGGCGCGGTCAATCCAGTCGCACGCAAACGCCGGGCGGTTGCGTGCGTCATCGGTTTATTTTTGCCGCTGGTTTTCTACAAGTACACGGATTTTTTCTTTAGGGAACTGATCGGACCGTTCATTGGTATGCAAGACAATTTGCTCAATCTGCCGCTGCCGCTTGGTTTGTCTTTCGTCACGTTTACCCTCACGGCCTATGTCGTCGATATCTACAAAGGCAAGTTTCCGGCAAGGTCATCCGCATCGGCAGTGCTCGCCTATGTCTTATTCTTTCCGCATCTAATCGCCGGGCCGATTCTGCGCCCTTCTGAATTGCTGCCGCAACTCGAACGGCAGCGCATGGCGACACTACGCCGGTTTACCGTGCCGCTGGCGATTTTTTCGCTTGGCTTGGTCAAAAAGCTGGTGTTTGCCGATCAGGTCGGTTTTGCGGTTAATGATGTTTATAATCAAAACGGGACGCTTGGGGTTCTGGACGCGCTGTTGGCAATTTACGGTTTCTCGGTTCAAATTTATTGCGACTTCAGCGGATATACCGACATGGCGATTGGACTTGCGCTCGCCATCGGAATCCGTCTACCTAATAACTTCCGTCGGCCTTACGCCGCGCGTTCACTCAGCGACTTATGGGGCCGGTGGCACATTACGCTGTCATTTTGGTTTCGTGACTATCTTTTCCAGCCGCTCGGCGGCTACCGGCGCGGACGGTTCAAGGCCGTCCGTAATATATTGATCACCATGCTATTAAGCGGTTTATGGCATGGTGCGAATTGGACCTTTTTGATTTGGGGCTTGCTGCACGGCATCGGTATATCGGTTAATTATTTGTTGCGGCCCGCCTTACGCAGATTGCCATCCGGCAAAATGCCCGATTGGATTGGGGTGTTGCTGACATTTCATTTTTTCGCTTTTGCAGCGGTCTTCTTTCGTAGCCCGACTATTGCAAAAGCGCTAGACATCTGGGCGGCCCCCTTTATCGGTGGTTGGGGCGGGATTGATTCGTTCGCCAACAATAATGTTTTTCCGTTGTTGTTGATCTTAGTGTTCTTCGCGCTACACCGGTTTGACGACATCAGGCGGATCAAAATTGTGGTTCATTACGCTCAGCCTGAATTTATATGGATTGCGCTGGCTTTCTGTTGGCTTGTGGCGATCACAATAAGTCAAGGAAATACAGCGGCTTTTATCTATTTCGATTTCTGACGAATTGCACGAAACAAGGCTTACCCATAAGCCGCCTACGACCCAAAACGGGTATTAAGCACAGAGACTGGAAACTCCGAATCAACCGATAGGTTTGAGGATGTTGCTTATAGGTATGATTGGAGTCAAGCCCTTTAAAGAACAATAACAAACCTTACAAGAGGACGTGTTGATGGCGGTGAAATTCGACAGAATATCCAATTTGATCATTGTCCTTGTGACTCTTATAGTTACGAGTTATTTAATAGAAATATGTAGTCAGCTCATCATAAAAAAACTACCGGCATATGATTCCCGGTGGGTTTTCAGGGCAAAAAAACCACCGGCATATTCTGATTCGCCTTACTTTAGCGCGGAATTCATGCATGAATCCTCTAACGGAGAAAAAGGAAAATTTGATGATAAAGTCCGTAGATTAGTAAATTTTGAAGGTAAGTATATCAATGTGATTGACGGGCATCGCCGGACCGCGTTTGTCCCGGAAGACGCGAAAAATACTGTATACATTTATGGCGCGTCCACAATATATTCTCAGGAAGTACCGGACGAATACACTATCCCGAGCATAGTGCAGAGCAAGATCAACGAAATTACGACTCGATATAAAGTCGTGAATTACGGTGTCTCATCCATGAACTCCGAGCAGCAACTTTTTTTCTTACACGAAACAACGCTAAAAGAAGGTGATATTGTAATATTTTTCGATGGTGGCTGCGATATTATATATAAAGTATACAACGATTATGAATATGGTCTCAATATAAACACTCTACGGAATTCAGAAAAACCCGGTGTCCTTGAATCACGAATATTGCCGGTTTTAGAGAAATTAAAATTAATACACTTTGCCGAACTTCTCAAATATATCAAACAGCAGTCGCCCCCTCTACATACGCGCAATGCCGAAGAGGTAAACGCAAGGGCGATTAAGGCGAGCGAGAATTTTGCCAATAATATTCGCTTAGCGCATCAATACAGCAAAGCGTCGGGCGCTGATTTTTATCATTTTCTTCAACCGTCCATCTTTTCTCTTAAATCTCGCACTAAACACGAGCAATTTCTTATTGATAACTTCTTGTTGACCCCTCCAGGAATGGAGTTTGTATATACGCACAGCATTGACAAGTTTGCTACCCAGAGTGACGCATTGAATGCCGATGGAATTATATCGGTAGATTTGAGAAGTGTTCTTGATAATAAACAAGGCGAGGTGTTTCTGGATTTCGCCCATACGACCGAACGCGCAAATGAAATTATTGCTACAGCTATTTTTTCAATGGTCAGGTGGAAACGGTAGTAAGGCATGACTGCAACTGCTTCTAAACATGTTACAGGCAACTACTTTCCTTCTGACCTAGTCATCATTCTGAGTCTGCATGCCTGTCTATTCTGGACTCTTGCAGCAGCCAATCTGCCATTGGCCCACGACACGATGATTAACTTCCAGATGTTTGGTACGGTCTATCGCGAATTTTTACTCTCGGATGAGTTTCCACTTTGGTTACCATTTACCAGTCAGGGTGTCACGGCGGATTTTGCCTATGCATTCACGTTCACGCCGGCCTTTTATGCTGCCGTTTTTTTGGGAAAACTCTTTTCCGTCACTGACACGCTATTACTGTTTCGGTTCGGACTTTATCTCGAAGAAACTTTGCTGATCTATGGCCTCTACCAGCTGTCCTCACTTTTCCATAGGCACCGCATCAGCCCTATCATCATTGGCATCACTGGTGTGTTGTCGGTTTCTTGGGGGACGCAGATTCATTGGAACTTCCACCTGATTTATCTGTATCCATTGTTGTTGTATCACACCGCCCGGTATCTACGTGGTGAAGGCTTGGAACATTTAGCTTTCGCGCTGATTGTGATGACTCTAGGCGGGCTTTTTTATACGCAGATATTCATTGCGGCCACGCTGGGCGCATTCGTCTGTATCTGGCTGCTTCTATTCCGGCCTCAAATGCCGTCACTTCTACGCTTCGCGATTCCGAATCCAGGAGGGCAGGTAATCGTCTGCGTAGCGCTGGTCATCGCTTTTATGAACGTTCAATTTGCCCGGCATGTAATTGACGGCATGCAAAGCTTCACTTCCCTGCGGCAGGCCAACGGGTCTGTCGGGCTGGATATCTTCTTGACTTATGGGGGATATGTATCACCCGTGAAATTTATGGAGTTCATCTATGCGGCACCGGTTCGTTTTGCTTTTGTTGCCTACAGCGGTCTCTTCAGCATACTGTTCGTGACGTTTGCCCTGATACACGCAAGGACAAAGGCCTTTGGGGTGTTCGTGCTTTTAGTGGGGTTGGTGCTGCTATTTTCTCTGGGGGCTTCTGGGGGGGTGGCGGAAATTGCCTATAGGTTTTTCCCCACGATGGATAAATTTCGCCACATCGGATTTGTCACGCCGGTCGCGAAGATTCTGCTTATCGTTGCTTCGGGTTTTGGTATTGATCATTATCTGGAAAATAGGTCCGCACGTGGCCGTAACACATTGTTCCTTACCTCGCTCACTATTGCATTGGGTGCGGTTTTTGTCATGGTCGATGCTGAGCATGGATGGCAGTATGCCTACGCGAGCGATTCCAGCCTGGATATACCTTTCGCCTTTCATTATTGGCAGTGGGCTATCGTTGTATTATTTGTCCTGTTGGCATTTGGGCTTGGGACTAAGCTCGTTACGCGCGACATACTGGGTCCCGGTCTTCTGGTTTGCGTTTTGCTGGAAATGATGAGTTATAAGTTCATGCTGGAGTGGCGCGCCCCGGCCATGACGCCAAATTGGTTCAGGCACTGGCAGTCTCTCCGTCACGCCTACGATGTGCGTCCCTTGCTTTATAGCTCGATGCGCCGAAGAGAAATCGAGCAGGACATCATTCACCAGTTATCCCCGATGGAGGTATGGGGGGCTCGCAACAGCTTGGGATACGGAAGCTTGTCGCTCGATCTGTGTTTTCCGGTTCACCGCGTGGATATGATAAGTACGCCATTTGATTCGCTTATTCGGACACGTCTTGCCGTAACGGACGGGCAATCTCCGCAGGAATATTTCACACTTGGAAGCGTCGTTAACGATACTGCGCTAATGGCTGCAATTGGCTGTGAAACGCCAAAACTCTATTTAGCTCGTACGCCGGTTCTCACAGATAACGACGCCCAAGTGAGACATATCATCAATATTGCGGCGACTCTGTACGAAACGCCAGTCGTCCAGACTAGTCATCCAGGTTGGTACGACGCGATGCCAACTTCATCATCGGCCATTTCTGCGGACGTAATTACAATTCGCCGTTTCAGTGCCAACCAACTGATAGCTAATATTGAGGTACCTGCTGGTTCAAACAGATTCCTGATTTATTTGGACAGCCTGCATCCAGGCTGGCAAGCCCAGATCGATGGTCATCCCGCGCCAATTCTTCCGGCCAATATTGCCTTTAAGGCCTTAGAATTGACTCCCGGGTACCATGAGGTGACATTCCGCTTTACCGGAGGCTCCCGATGGACCGCCGCGACGATTTGGATCAATTATCTTTTAACGATTGTTCTACTCTTGACGATTGTAGGCGTCTACGGGAGGTATATGTTGTCAAGGATAACCTCGCTTTTCTTGCGGCCTAATTCAGTCCGTAGCCACAATCCCGAGGGTGCCTCGAAAAAGCCTTCGCAATAAGAGTATCGAAACTGTCGAAACCGATTGCAATCCAACAGGTTGCGCTCCATCAACGGCTTCGCAAAGGCAGGTAGAATTTTTTACAATCTCTCGGTTTTTGATTTGTCATATTTGACGTTGGGGGATCGATCTGGTTGTTTTTATTGAGTATTGGCTATAAAAAGTGCGATCTGTCTTCAAGTCTGGTCGTGTACAGGATCCAGTTACAATTCGAAATTCCAACTCGTGTTGTCTAACTAAGGCTGTTATGATTCAGTATATGTTGCCGAAGGGCAAATTTTTTTGGTGCCAATATTGTTGCGTGCTAAAACTACCTTAGTTTATGGAAAAACGGAATATCAAATCTCTAATTCGAGAGCGAGGAATATCTGATCGTCAACTTTAAATTTTGTTTAATGGTTTATTCAAGATCGGCTGGATTTCTTGGAAGTTTAGATGGTATCGAGGCGTTATGAAAAATGCGCTGATTTCCCTCCTATTACCTAGCCGCGGCCGCTTGCAACGCGCCAACGACTTTTTACAAAGCGTTCTCGAGAATAGCGAGTATCCGGAATATGTGGAAGTTATTGTTTACCTGGACGAGGATGATTTTGCTAGCCACTCGATGGAATGCCCAGGATTAACCATTAAACGTATTATAGGACCTCGGGCAACCATGGGCGCATACAATACCGCCTGTTATGAAATGGCGCGTGGAGATATTATCGTTCTTGCCAACGACGATATGATTATTCGCACTCGTGGTTGGGACAGCATAATACGCCAATTACATGACAGTATTCCGGATCGTATCTATCTGGCCTATGGAAACGATTTATTTAAGAAAGGAAATCTTTGCACATTCCCTATCCTTTCCCGAAAAACTTGCGAGATTTTAAGAGAGCCTTTTCCAATGATTTATAAAGGTGCCTTCATCGATTATCACCTTATGGACATTTTTAAGCGTTTGGAGAAACTGGGCCTTAAACGTATTCGCTATTTACCTGAGCTTATATTCGAGCATATGCATTATCGGGCAGGAAAGGCGCCCATGGATGATACCTACCGGCAGCGAGGAAGGTTTGCAGATGATGGCGATTTCTTGTCGCTAATCACCATGCGGGCAAATGGTGCCAGGGCATTATCTGAAGTGAGTCAGAAGGAAACGGTGCCGGCCGCTTTGGATGATTGTGTTCCGAGTTCAGTGCCTCATGGAATGCTAGGTGTCGCAAGCTATATCACACGTTTTATTTTTTTGGATAAAGGTTTGCCGTTGCGCTGGCGCTTATCGTTATGGATATGGTTTTTGGGCAGGCAGCTGGCCGCTCACGGTTTGCTGAAACCGTTTGTTTGACGGGTTAGCCGTTCTATGACGAAAACTTACACAAAACCTGCATTGTTCCTGGATCGCGACGGTGTTATCAACGTCGAAAAGAATTACGTCCACCGTATCGAAGATTTTGAATTTGTTGACGGCATTTTCGACCTATGCCGTCTGGCAACCCGCTTGGGCTTGGTGTTGGTGGTGGTGACCAATCAGGCCGGCATCGGACGGGGCTTTTATACGGAAGCGCAATTTCACGCGCTTACGGCCTGGATGAGTGAGCGCTTCGCGGCGGAAGGTGCGCCGTTGGCAGCGGTGTATTTTTGTCCGTTTCATCCCGAGCACGGTGTTGGCGACTACAAACGTGAGTCTTTCGAACGCAAACCCAATCCGGGGATGATGTTGCGGGCTCGCGACGAACTTGGTTTGGATCTGTCCCGTTCCCTGCTTTTGGGCGACAAACATTCCGATATCGTTGCCGCAAAAGCGGCGGGAGTTGGCGTGACGCTGTTGCTGGGAGAGGATGCCAACGACGCCCGACCGACTGTGGCTATATATTCGCTTGCCGAGGCTTGCTCAGTTCTCGATCAGCATTATTTGAAGGGGCAACATGACGACGTTTTCTGATTTTTGCATTATCGGCGGGGGTATCGTCGGTTTCGCAACTGCACTGACGCTGCAGGAACGCCATCCAGACGCTCGCATTGTGTTGTTGGAAAAAGAGGAGATGCCCGGTCGACATCAGACCGGTCACAACAGCGGCGTCATACATGCAGGTATTTATTATGAGCCGGGGAGCCTGAAGGCGCGTCTGTGTAGGGAGGGGTTGGTGGCGACCAAGGATTTTTGCCGCGCGCATGGGATTCCCTACGACGAATGCGGCAAGCTGATCGTAGCGACTGACAGCGTGGAGCACGAACGGATCAATACACTGTACGACCGCGCGGTTGCTAACGGTTTGCAATTGGAACGCCTCGATGGAGCTGAGCTTGCACGCAGTGAGCCAAATATTCGTGGGATTGCTGCCTTATATAGCCGGGAAACGGCGATTGTCGATTACGGCTTGGTATGCCGTAAAATGGCCGAACAAGTGGTGCAAGGCGGTGCGGTGGTGCGTTACGGTTTGCAGGTGGATCGTATTGAGGAGAGTACTCATTACGTTGAGGTCGGGGGCGGCGGAGAGCTCTTTCGCGCAGGCCAATTGATCGTCTGCGGCGGTTTGCAAGCCGACCGGTTGGCCCGCTTGGCTGGTCTGGATGTTGATTTTCGTATCGTGCCCTTTCGCGGCGAATATTTTCAATTGCCGCAAGCCAAAAACGCGGTCGTCAACCACCTCATTTATCCGGCGCCCGACCCGGCGCTGCCGTTCCTGGGTATTCACTTGACCCGTATGATAGACGGGAGTGTGACTGTGGGGCCAAACGCGGTGATTGGTTTCGCCCGCGAAGGCTATCCCAAGTTATCGTTTTCCCGGCGAGATTGCGCAGATTTTTTAGGATTTCCTGGGTTCTGGAAATTGATTTATCGCTACCGCCACCACGCGCTGCAAGAGTTGGTGACGTCGTTGAGCAAACGGGCTTACCTTCGGAAATGCCGCAAATATTGCCCGTCGTTAAGCGCTGAAGATTTATTGCCGTTCCGGGCGGGTATCCGTGCTCAGGTTGTTACCAATGAAGGCCAGGCCGTCCACGATTTTCTGTTTAAGCAGACCGAGCGCATGCTGCACGTCTGCAATGCACCTTCGCCGGCCGCGACTTCAGCACTTCCCATCGGCAGAATGATTGCGGAACGTTGCCAAGCCATTTAGCGGGCCTTGAATAAATGGGTTTTCATCGGCGCGGGCTGCCAATTTGCGGATTATGGTTTTATCATCCGATTTCGATTAGTTGCTTTTTGTAAAGCAACTCCCGGCGTAATAACGCAGCTTTGCGTTCCAAACCCCAGCGATAACCCGATAATTTTCCGTCAATCCTTAATACCCGGTGGCATGGTATGGCTATGGCCAAAGGATTGGCGGCGCAAGCGCTTGCCACCGCACGCGCCGAATTCGGCGAACCTATGCGCCGGGCAATCTCGCTGTAACTAGCGGTGGCACCGACAGGGATTTCCCGTAATGCCTGCCAAACGCGCTGTTGGAACGGCGTTCCGCCTGTATCCAATGTCAGCTCCAGTCCTTGCTCCGGTACGTTCATAAATTTTCGCAATGCGGCGAAAATGCGTTCGAATTCGGGGGAGCCGTCTGTAAACTCCGCTTCAGGATATTTATCCTGGAAGGCTTTTGTTAAATTGTCCGGAGCATCGCCCAAGGCTATTGCGCAAACGCCGGTTGGTTTAACCGCCACTAGCAGCCAGCCCAACGGACACATTGCGGTTGCAAATCGAATTTGGCTATCGGGTTCACCGTTATGATTCGGAGAAATAGTATTGTTCATATTTAGTCCCAATTTATGCTGGCCTACGGCAACAGTGTTTGGCAAAATTTGCTGTTCGCATGTTACTTAACAAAATAATGAAAAAATTACTAAATCAAAGCTTTTTAACCAACTTTATCTCCCTGCTGATTATCGCTGCCGGCTATGTCAGCCCGTTTTATCCGGAAACGCTGAAAGCAATTGGTTTTTTTGCATTTTCCGGGGCAATTACCAATTGGTTGGCTATTCATATGCTGTTCGAAAAGGTGCCGTTTTTGTATGGCTCGGGGATTATCCCGGCGCGTTTCGAAGAGTTTAAAGCATCGATCAAGGCCTTGATGATGCAGCAATTTTTTACGGTGGAAAATATCGAACAGTTCATCGAAACGGAAGAGCAGCAGGGCGGCAAGGTGTTGAATTTGCAGCCCTTGTTAAACGCTGTCGATTACGACAAGGTTTACGAAGGCTTGGTATCTTCCATTATGGCTTCTTCGTTTGGTGCCATGTTGTTGATGATGGGCGGCGAAGAGGCGCTATTGCCGCTAAAACAACCCTTCACCGAGAAAATGCAGCACACCCTCTCGGAAATGGTGGAGTCAGAACGGTTTAAACACGCTTTACAGCAAGGATTGAATGCGCACAAGATTGGCGAGGATTTGACCGGCAAAATCGAAATGGTGATCGACAGGCGTTTGAGTGAATTGACGCCGCAATTGGTCAAGGAAATGGTGCAATCCATCATCAAGCAACATTTGGGCTGGCTGGTCGTGTGGGGCGGCGTGTTCGGCGGGGTATTGGGCGCAATCTTCGGCTTTGCTTGAGCGCATTGAAGATGACGACCATCGAGCTGGCTTACGATAGTTTCGGCGAACCCGGTGACACACCATTACTGATTGTGCATGGTTTTCTGGCCGCTTCGCGCAACTGGCGCTCGGTGGCCAAACGCCTGGCCGAGCAACGGCATGTTTATGTGCTGGATATGCGCAATCACGGCAGCTCGCCGCATGCCGAGGTGTTAGATTACCCCAGTATGGCTGCCGATTTATTGGCTTTTATGGATAGCCACGCTATTCCCAGCGCGCATCTGCTCGGGCACAGCATGGGTGGCAAGGCGGCGATGTGGTTTGCCTTGCATTATCCCGAGCGGGTCGCCGGTTTGATCGTTGCGGACATCGCCCCGGTAAGTTATCAGCATAGCTTCGACGATCTGGTCGACGCTCTTAGTCGTTTGCCGGTGGATAGCATTGGCAACCGAAAGCAAGCGGAAGAGGCGCTAGCCGAGGCGGTTCCGGATTTAGCCTACCGACAGTTTTTGCTGCAAAATCTGCTGCTGAAAGACGGCAATTACTACTGGCGGATCAATCTGGATATTATTCAAAAAAATGCCCATCACATAGTCGGCTTTCCGGAAGTCGGCGAACGCCGGTTTGTCCGGTCGGTGTTATTCATCGGTGGCGGCAATTCCAAATATCTGGATGAAGAAGCGATTTATGCAGTGTTTCCGCAAGCAAAGATCGCGAAAATTCCAGATACCGGCCATTGGTTATACGTTGAGGCGCCGGATGCGTTTTGTCGCTTGGTGGAAGATTGGTTGCTGGCCGCTTAGCGCTTAAGTGCTTGATCTAGGCTGGTTTAGAACCTTGGTACACTGGCGATAAATCGCAAGGACGATAAGCTTGCTACCGCAATTTAGCTAGTTCAGTGCGGAGCGGTAACAGATGACAGATAATTCATATCAACACATTCAAGGTATCAAACGAGGCAAACTTGCGGTGCCGCTTGAGGATTTGTTGCTCACACAGGCCGAACACGGGCTCAGCGATTATTTGTCGCTTTCGCTAAGCGATTGCGGTGAATTAACCAAAGTTAGTATCACTACGACCGATGTCGAGCCGCTAACCTACTCCGCTTTTATTCGAGCCTCCGCGCCACTGGATTTTGCTGCGGTAGTGTTTGTGGCGCAGCCGGTTAAGCTGGGTGAGCTGAGCGATCATCGAACGTTGCCTGATAAAAGAAAAGCTTGTGTTAGAATCGCGCGGCTTGCACCGTTTTGGCGAGTGTTGCGGCAAAAGGGATCGCAACGCCGGCGCTGAGACGCGGCGATAGCTGATGGTTGGTACGCCGAGCCATCACACTTTTTCTTAACTTTTTATTCGAAACGCTCATGAACAAACCCAAAAAAGTTGCAATCCTCACGGCCGGCGGTTTGGCGCCTTGCCTGAACTCCGCTATCGGCAGCCTGATTGAACGCTACACAGAAATTGATCCCAGCATCGAAATTATTTGCTACCGTGGCGGCTACAAAGGCCTGCTGCTGGGTGACTCCTATGTCGTGACCGATGAAGTCCGGAAAAAAGCCGGCTTGCTGCAACGTTTCGGCGGTTCGGTAATCGGCAACAGCCGCGTCAAACTGACTAATATCAAAGACTGCGTGAAACGCGGTTTGGTGAAAGAAGGCGAAGACCCGCAAAAAGTCGCGGCCGACCAGTTAATTAAAGATGGCGTCGACATTCTGCATACTATCGGCGGTGACGATACTAATACTGCGGCGGCCGATTTGGCGGCATTTCTGGCCAAAAACAACTACGGTCTGACGGTTATCGGTTTGCCAAAAACCGTCGATAACGACGTATTCCCGATCAAACAATCGCTGGGTGCCTGGACTGCTGCCGAACAAGGTGCACGTTACTTCATGAACGTGGTGGCCGAGAACAATTCCAACCCGCGCATGCTGATCGTTCACGAAGTGATGGGCCGTAACTGCGGCTGGCTGACCGCCGCAACCGCGCAGGAATACCGCAAATTGCTGGATCGCGCCGAGTGGTTGCCTGAGCTTGGCTTGTCTCGCGAATCGTATGAAGTGCATGCGGTATTCGTTCCGGAAATGGCTATCGATCTGGAAGCCGAAGCGGCGCGTTTACGCGCGGTGATGGATAAAGTCGATTGCGTGAATATCTTCGTGTCCGAAGGCGCCGGTGTGGAAGCTATCGTTGCCGAACTGCAAGCTAAAGGCCAAGAAGTGCCGCGTGATGCGTTCGGCCACATCAAGCTGGATGCAGTCAATCCGGGCAAATGGTTTGGCGAGCAATTCGCGCAAATGATCGGGGCGGAAAAAACCCTAGTGCAGAAATCCGGTTATTTCGCCCGCGCTGCCGCTGCTAATGTTGATGATATGCGTCTGATCAAATCTTGCGCCGACCTGGCCGTGGAATGTGCCTTCCGTCGTGAATCCGGCGTGATGGGCCATGACGAAGATAACGGCAACGTCTTGCGCGCTATCGAGTTTCCGCGCATCAAAGGCGGCAAGCCGTTCAATATCGATACTGATTGGTTCACTCAAACACTGGCTGAAATTGGCCAGAAAAAAGGTGGCAAAGTCGAAGTCAGCCATTAATAAAGTTTTGCTTGATCTTAGGGGCGGATTTATCCGCCCCTTTTTATTTACAGGAAGCGAATAAATTCGCCTCTAGTGCCAAGTTTCACAAGCCCAATTCACTTAAACCGGCATGATCGTCCGGTCGCCGGCCCAACGGCCAATGGAATAAACGATCATCGGCCTTAATTGGCAAATCGTTGATGCTGGCAAAGCGACGCTGCATTAATCCATACTCGTTAAACTCCCAATTCTCGTTACCGTAGCTGCGAAACCAGTTGCCGGCATCGTCATGCCACTCGTAAGCGAAACGCACCGCGATACGGTTGTCGGTAAAAGCCCATAATTCTTTGATTAGTCGATAATCCAATTCCTTGGCCCATTTGCGCTGTAAAAACTCACGAATTTGCCCGCGACCTACCGGAAACTCGGCGCGATTGCGCCAGCGGTTGTCTTCGGTATACACCTGCACGACGCGATCCGGATCGCGACTATTCCAGGCATCTTCTGCCATGCGGACTTTTTGCGTGGCAGTGTCGGCGGTAAAGGGCGGTAGAGGCGGTTTGCTATCCATCGTTGAGCTCCTGACTGGGGTGAGAAAGTAAGTAGACAGATTTGTCTACTTGTGGCGATGGTAGCAATTGTAGACAGACTTGTCTACAATCGAAGCATGATCTCTGATTCCACCACACTGCTGCCGGACCGCCCGCCTCGCGAGCGGATATTACTGGCCGCGCATGATTTGTTTTATCGCGACGGCATCCGCGCCACCGGTATCGACAAAGTAATTGCCGAGTCCGGGGTAACGAAAGTGACGTTCTATCGTTATTTTCCCAGCAAGAATGATTTGATCCGGGCGTTTTTGACCTATCGGCACGAAGGCTGGATGACCTGGTTTACAGACGCTTTACAGCGGCACGGCGGCCGGCCGAGCGGTGGCTTAATCCCGCTGGTAGCCACGCTGGAGGAATGGTTTCGCAAGCCTATTTATCGCGGTTGCGCGTTTATCAATACCGTCGCCGAATTGGGCGGTGTGTTGCCTGATGTGCTGGAAATTTGCTACCAGCATAAACAAGATATGGTGCGGGTAATTGCCGAACTGTTGCCGGACGGCCTAAACCGGCAGCAGTTGGCGAATGCGGTTGCGGTGGCGATAGACGGCGCGATTGTTAAAGCGCAGCTGGAAGCGCCAGAGGTCGCGGAAAAGCAGTCCCTGAAAAGCTTGGAGACGCTATTAGTTGCACTGAATGCCTTCGCGCAATCAACGCCGGCGGTTAAAGCGCCGAACGACTAGTTTTTCCAGGCCTATCGCTACGTAAATAACTGAGCTAACCCCCAAAATCAACAGCCACTCCTCCCGACCGATTGCCTCGCTGCCGAATAAGGCCTGCATCGTTGGCCAATAGGTAAACAGCAGTTGCAGCAAAATCATGCTGACGACACCAAAAATCAGCCATAAATTGGAAAAAACGCCGACTCGGAACATCGAGTAATTTAGCGAGCGACAGTTGAATAGGTAAAACAATTCGCCAAACACAAACACATTGACGGCTACTGTGCGGGCCTTAGCTAGGGTTGCGTTTTGCGATAGTTCCCATTCAAACAAGCCGAACGCGCCGGCCAGCAACAATAGGCCGACCAGACAGATACGAAACATTAGGCGTTTGGTCAGGATAGCTTGCTTGGGATTGCGTGGCTTATGGAGCATCAGACCCGGTTCCTTGGGTTCGAAAGCCAACATTAAACCCAGCAGTACTGCGGTGGTCATATTGATCCAGAGAATTTGCAGGGGGGTAATCGGCAACGCCACATTGGCGAACACCGCGGCGGTAATCACCAGGCCCTCACCGAGATTGGTCGGTAAGGTCCAGGCGATGAATTTCACCAGATTGTCGAACACGCCGCGGCCTTCTTCGACGGCGGCTTCGATGGTGGCGAAATGATCGTCAGTCAGCACCATGGCCGCCGCTTCCTTGGCGACTTCGGTGCCGCCCATGCCCATTGCTACGCCGATGTTGGCTTGTCGCAGCGCCGGGGCATCGTTGACGCCGTCGCCGGTCATGGCTACCACGTGACCGTTGGCCTGCAAGGCTTGCACCAATTGCAACTTTTGCTCCGGCGCGATGCGGGCAAAGACATCGCAGTCTTTGACGTGTTTGCGATAGTCGGCTTCGCTGTAGTGTTGCAAGTCGGCGCCGCTGATCACACGTTCGGTATGGCGCATGTTGAGCTGCTTAGCGATGGCCAGCGCGGTGACGGGATGGTCGCCAGTGATCATCTTTACCGAGATGCCGGCCTTATAACAGGCGGCAATGGCCCGGGCAGCTTCGGGGCGCGGTGGATCGATCATGGCTTGCAAGCCCAAAAAGGTCAGGCCACCACCCACTTCGCGATGTTCAACCGCATCGTCATCATGCTCAGCGCGCGCAAAAGCCAGGACTCTCAAGCCTTGTGCGGCAAACGCTTCAGCTTGCTGGTTCAGGCAGTCTCTATCCAGTGGTACGAGTTGCATGTCGGCGGCAAAGGCTTTGTCGCAGCGCTGTAGCAGGCTTTCCAGAGAGCCTTTTAAATAAATATGCCGGGCGTCTTCGGCCAGGTTGTGATGCAGAGTGGCCATGAATTGGTACGCGGATTCGAACGGAATGGCGTCCAGGCGCGGATGGTCGCCGCTGACGCTGGCTTGATGCAGACCGGCTTTGTGGGCGGCTACCAGCAAGGCGGCCTCGGTAGGGTCGCCTTCGATACGCCAGTTGTCGGTGTCGGCGATTAATCGGGCGTCGTTGCACAGCAGACCGGCTTTTAAACATTCCAATAGTGCTGGTTTAAGGGACGGGTCGACCGCTTGGTTATGGTTTGTAAATTCACCGTCCGGCGTGTAGCCGCTGCCGCTGACCTCGAATATTTCACCGCCTGCCTGCACGAATTGCACGGTCATTTGGTTTTGCGTCAAGGTGCCGGTCTTGTCGGAGCAAATCACCGTGGTGCTGCCCAGGGTTTCCACCGCCGGCAGTTTGCGGATGATGGCGTTGCGTTTGGCCATACGCGAGACGCCGATAGCCAGCGTAATCGTCAGCGCCGCGGGCAGACCTTCCGGGATGGCGCCGACAGCCAACGCCACGGAGGCCATGAACATGTCCAACATGGTTTCACCGCGCCAGACGCCGACCGCAAAGGTAATGGCCGCGCAGCCGACGATCACCCAGAGCAACAATTGACTGAATTGGCTCATTTTTAGCGTTAGCGGCGTTTCCAGCGGTTCGGCGCTGCCGATCAGCTTGTTGATGCGGCCAATCTCGGTGTTATCGCCGGTACTGACTACCACGGCCAGTGCGCTGCCGTAACTGACCAGCGTCGAGGAATACGCCATATTGGCGCGATCAGCCAATAAGGTGGCCGAGGCTAGAGTCTGTGCCTGCTTTTCCACCGGTACCGATTCGCCGGTTAGCGCGGATTCGTCGATTTTCAGTTCGCGGCTTTGCAAGAGGCGCAGATCGGCAGGCACCTTGTCGCCGGATTGCAGGAATACCAAATCGCCGGGAACTAACTCGGCAGCAGCAATACTTCGGCGCTGGCCGTCACGCAGGACGTTGCTGCTGATATTCAAGGTCTGAGCCAGGGCGTTAATCGCTTTCAGCGCGTTCGCTTCCTGAACGAAGCCTATCAAGGCATTGATGATGACGACACCAAAAATTACGCTACTGTCGGTCCATTCCTCTAAAAAAGCGGTGGTGGCCGCGGAAAACAGCAGGATGTAGATCAGGGGCTGATGAAATTGCGCCAGCAATAAAAGCAACGGCCCTTTGCCGCGGCGAGCGGTCAGGCGGTTGGCGCCGCTAGTCGCTCGGCGTTTTTGCGCTTCCTCGCTGCTCAGGCCTTGACCCAGCTCTACGCCGAAATGCGTTAATACGGTTTCCGGCGTTTGGCTGTGCCAGTTGGCTTTAGGGTAATGGTCCATATGCTCAGATTGATAGTTGAAGATGGCGTTGACGTAGTTGCCCCAAGGCTAAATTAGCCTGAGGTTAAAACCATAAGTTGACAAAGAATACTTTGTGCTTGTTCCCTAAAAGGGATGGGGTTATAGTCCATGCCCGAGGTCTATGGCCTCATTCTAAATTAAAATAAAAACAAATAGTTGGAGGTATATATGGGCGGAGTTATCGAATTAGTGGTGTTGATGTTGATTATTGCCATCTTCGCTTTCGCACCGTTGGGGTATTTCATTTACATGTACACCATGAAGAATGGCGAACCGTTCGGCGACATCGAGACCGCACGGCGATAGCGATTCGGCGCTATTGAGAAATGTCAGCAAAGCCATTCTGATGGTTAAAGGCAAACTGGGAAAAAATTAATTACGTCTTATTTGCCAGCAATAGAAAGCCGGGATTAGCCCGGCTTTTTTGTGCGGATTAGCTTATTTCGCGCCGCAGCTCGGGCAATGTGGGTTTTTCTTCAAGCGCATGCTATGCCATTCCATACTCAGGCCGTCCAGCAACAGCAAGCGGCCTGTTAATGTGCTGCCGGTGTTGACTAGCAGCTTTATCGTTTCCAAGGCCTGTATGCTGCCGACGATGCCGGTGATCGGCGCAATCACGCCGTTGCGGGCGCAATTTTGCAATTCCTCGCCATCGCTTTGATAAAGACAGTTATAGCACGGGCTATCGTTTAACCCAGGGGTAAATACGCTGACTTGACCCTCAAAGCGGATCGCCGCGCCGGAAACCAGAGGGGTTTGCCGGTCGACACATGCCTTGTTAATGGCAAACCGGGTAGTGAAATTATCGCTGCAGTCCAGCACTACGTCGGCGTCAGCCACTTCTGCAAGTAGCTGTTCGCCGGCTAATCGCTGTTTGCGAGCCAATACTTTTACGCCCGGATTAATTTTTTCCAAAGTCTGTTGGGTTGAAATAACTTTATCCAACCCTATATCGCTGGTGTAGTGAGCAATCTGGCGTTGCAAATTGGTCAAATCGACTTGATCGTCGTCGTAGACGGTGATCTGGCCGACGCCGGCCGCAGCCAGGTACATTGAGGCAGGCGAGCCCAAACCGCCGGCACCGACGATTAATACTTTGGCTTCGAGAAGTTTTTGCTGACCGGCAATATCGATTTGCGGCAGCATGATTTGCCGGCTGTAACGGAGTAATTGTTCGTCGTTCATAGTGTGTATGGCTTGGGTAAGGCGCAGATGATGCCAAAGAGCTTGACAGAGTGCAAAAGCCGGATATTATTAGCACTCGTTGCTAGAGAGTGCTAATAAAACTGAGGCCGCTTAAAAGCTCGCTTCCTCCGTAAGGGGTAGCTGTTTTTTAAATTGCTTTACACAGTTTTTAACCTTTAACTTTATCTACATTAAGGAGACATTGATGAAAATTCGTCCGTTACATGACCGTATCGTCGTAAAACGTGTTGAGGAAGAAACCAAAACCGCAGGCGGCATCGTGTTGCCGGGTTCAGCTGCTGAAAAACCTAGCGAAGGCGAAGTGTTGGCAGTAGGTTCAGGTAAACCGTTAGACAACGGCCAAGTACGTGCCCTGGAAGTTAAAGTTGGCGACCGCGTGTTGTTCGGCAAATATTCCGGCACCGAAGTTAAAGTCGATGGCGAGCAATACATCGTCATGCGCGAAGAAGACATCATGGGTGTTTTGGGTTAAGCCCAATTCGTTCGACACACTCTTTTTCAATTTAACCAATATCTCAGGAATAAGAAATGGCAGCAAAAGACGTAAAATTTGGTGGCGACGCGCGTGCACTGATGGTGGCAGGCGTTAACGTTCTGGCAAATGCAGTAAAAGTGACTTTGGGTCCTAAAGGCCGCAACGCTGTATTGGATAAAAGCTTCGGCGCACCAACCATCACCAAAGACGGTGTATCGGTAGCCAAAGAAATCGAATTGAAAGACAAATTCGAAAACATGGGCGCGCAAATGGTCAAAGAAGTGGCTTCAAAAACTTCTGACGTAGCTGGCGACGGTACTACGACTGCGACCGTTCTGGCGCAAGCCATCGTTAACGAAGGTTTGAAATCAGTCGCAGCGGGCATGAACCCAATGGACCTGAAACGCGGTATCGATTTGGCAGTCACTACAGCGGTTGCAGCGATTGAAAAAGCCGCTACACCTTGCAGCGATAGCAAAGCGATCGCGCAAGTAGGTACCATCTCTGCTAACTCCGACGAATCAGTGGGTGCGATCATTGCCGAAGCGATGGAAAAAGTCGGTAAAGAAGGCGTAATTACGGTTGAAGAAGGCACTGGTCTGAACAACGAACTGGACGTTGTCGAAGGTATGCAGTTCGACCGTGGCTACTTGTCGCCGTACTTCATCAACAAGCAAGAAAGCATGAGCGTCGAATTGGACGATCCTTTCGTGCTGTTGTACGACAAAAAAATCTCCAACATTCGCGAAATGTTGCCGATTCTGGAAGGCGTGGCTAAATCCGGCCGCTCTTTATTGATCATCGCGGAAGACGTTGAAGGCGAAGCCTTGGCAACGCTGGTTGTCAACAACATGCGCGGTATCGTTAAAGTGGCTGCCGTTAAAGCGCCTGGTTTTGGTGACCGTCGTAAAGCCATGCTGGAAGACATCGCGGTGTTGACCGGCGGTGTAGTCATTTCCGAAGAAGTGGGTCTGTCTTTGGAAAAAGCCGACATCAGCCAATTGGGTACTGCTAAACGTGTCCAAATTAACAAAGAAAACACCACCATCATCGACGGTGCCGGCAACGAAGATCAAATCAAAGGCCGCGTTGCGCAAATTCGCGCGCAAGCTGATGATGCGACTTCCGATTACGACCGTGAGAAATTGCAAGAGCGTCTGGCCAAACTGGCTGGCGGTGTCGCGGTGATCAAAGTCGGCGCTGCGACCGAAGTGGAAATGAAAGAGAAGAAAGCCCGCGTTGAAGACGCGCTGCATTCAACTCGCGCCGCAGTTGAAGAGGGTGTGGTTGCCGGTGGTGGTACCGCGCTGATCCGTGCACTGTCTGCTCTGGACGGCCTGAAAGGCATCAACCATGACCAAGATGTAGGTATCAGCATCCTGCGTCGTGCTATGGAAGAGCCTTTGCGTCAAATCGTCAGCAACGCCGGAGACGAAGCGTCTGTGGTGCTGAACGAAGTTAAAAAAGGCACCGGTAACTTCGGTTACAACGCTGCTACCGGCGAATACGGCGACATGATCGCGATGGGTATTTTGGACCCTGCGAAAGTGACCCGTTCTGCCTTGCAAAACGCCGCATCGGTTGCTGGCCTGATGATCACCACCGAAGTGATGATTGCTGATGCACCATCCGACAGCAAAGCCCCTGCAATGCCTGATATGGGCGGCATGGGTGGCATGGGCGGCATGATGTAATCGCCTTCGGCCTCGGCCTGAAAACCCCGGTTGCCGCAAGGTGCCGGGGTTTTTTATTGCCTGGCGCTTTGGGTGTGGAACGGTTTACGATGGTTTGCCTCACTATAGATTGATTTTTGCCGCGAAACATTCGATAACGGCATCAGCAAATTATTCACAGCTCGAAGCTATTAACCATGACCAACGATTTTTCGATTCTGATCGCTGACGACAATGAAATCAATCTATGGCTGTTACGCGAACAGTTGGAATACTGGACGACCAATATCACCTCGGCAAAAGACGGGCGGGAGGCCTGGCAATTGTTGCAAGAACGCCGCTACGACTTCATCTTTCTGGATGTGAACATGCCGTTTTTGAGTGGTTTCGATGTCGCCGCCAATTTGCGCGGCACCGAAAACTACAATCGGCAAACGCCGGCAGTCGCCGTCACGGCACACGCGCAAAATCAGCAGCAGGAACGGGCAATCGCCGCCGGGTTCAACGAATGTTTGGTCAAGCCGGTTCGCCTTTACCAGTTGGAGCAATTGCTGGTGCGTTGGCGGCAACATGAGCCGGTGAACGCCGAGTATTATGCCGGGCAACTTTTGCGCAAAGCCCAGCATAACCGGCAGTTGAGCCAAGTCTTGATGGGCAAATTATTTGAGCAGTTGCCTGGATTAATACTCGACATCGAGCGGGCCTTGGACAATGGATTGCTGCAACAGGCGTGGGATTTGAACCATAAACTGCATGGCACCTTTTGTTTTTACGATTTTGCCGATTGCCTGGCGGTCGTCGAGAACTTGCAAAAAGCGTTGGCACAAGCCGACGCAGAGTTGGCGCAACAGCGCTTTAATACAATGAAAATTAAGCTGATTCGGCTGCTGGATAACCAGGATCAAGTTCTGAAGTGTCTCGGTGACGATGACGCCATATTATGACCAAGGTGACACTCGCGTGGCTCTAATTTGGCCGCTTTTATCTGCTGCGGCGCTTTGGCGTTCGACGCGCCCGCACAAATGATGCAAACTGCACCCTATATTGCAAAGTAAAGACAAGGTGGCTTTTATGAATACAGACCCCTGCACTTACGTCATTTTCGGTGCTACCGGCAATTTGGCGCGCTTGAAGCTGATGCCGGGCTTCTATCATCTGGAATTGGAAAAAAAACTGCCGGAAGGCACACGCATCCTGGCCGTGGGCCGCCGTCCCTGGGATAGAGCAACCTGGCTGGCCGAAGTGAAGGCCTTGCTACTTGAGCAGGCCAATACGCCGCTAGACGAGGCCGTATTCAATCGGTTTAGCGAACGGCTGGATTATCATCGCGGCGATCTTGATCAGCCGGAATGCTATAAAACCCTGGCGGAAACGCTAAACGCTCAGCCGCGATTTTCCCGCAATATGGCCTTCTATCTGGCCATCGGTCCCAGTGATTTCGGCAATGTTATCGAGTCCTTGAGCCAAGTGGAGCTGCTGAACGAAGAATACGGCTGGCGCCGCGTCGTCATCGAAAAGCCGTTTGGTTATGATCTGGAAAGCGCCCAAGCCCTGCAAAAACGCCTCAGCCGCTACTTAAGCGAAGACCAGATCTACCGCATCGATCATTACCTGGGCAAAGGCATGGTGCAGAACGTGTTGGTGTTTCGTTTTGCCAACGTCATGCTGGAACCCTTGTGGAATCGCAATTACATCGACCATGTGCAGATCACGCATTCCGAAGAACTGGGCATAGGTAGCCGCGGCGAGTATTACGATAGCGCCGGGGCGATGCGCGACATGCTGCAAAGCCATCTGTTACAGCTGTTAACCTTGGTGGCGATGGAGCCGCCGGTGTCCATGGACGCCGAATCGCTGCGCGACGAAAAAGTCAAAGTGCTGAAGTCCATTCGGCCGATCCCGAAATCGGCTGTGCATGCACATGCCTTTCGCGGCCAATATGCCCGCGGCAATATCGAAGGTCAAAAAGTGGGCGGTTACCTGGAGGAAGCCAATATTCCCGCTGACAGCAGTACCGAAACTTATGCGGCCATGAAATTGTTGATCGACAACTGGCGCTGGCGTGGCGTGCCGTTTTACTTGCGCACCGGCAAGCGCATGGCCAAGGGCCAATCCTCGATTTCGATCTGCTTTCGCCACCCGCCGTTTCAGTTTTTCCGGGATACCCATGTGCAGTGCATGACGCCGAACTGGATATTGCTGGGGATTCAGCCCGAAGAATGCATCCGCATCGAAATGACCGTTAAAGAGCCGGGTCTGGAAATGCGTACCCGCACTACCAGCCTGGATGCCAGCTTCCGCAATCCCGACGAACGCCGCGTGGATGCCTACGAAGATTTGTTATTGGATGTGATGAAGGGCGACCGTTCGCTATTTTTGCGTTTCGACGAAGTGGAATACGCCTGGCGCATCGTCGATCCCATTCTGCAAAATTGGGTGACCGAGCGGGACTATATCGCCACCTATCCGGCTGGTTCCTGGGGGCCGGAAGAAAGCCGCCGCTTGTTCGAGAAGGAAGACCAGTACTGGCGCAGTTCCTTGATGCCGGAGTGTCAGCCGTAATCGGTTTTTGGTTGCGTAACGCTGTTGCCTAGCCGCGTTTCACATATTAAGTACTGATTTGTTTGGAGAAATTGGTGCTTAATATGGATTAGCTTCTCAGGTTTTATTGAGCGGATTGATGATGTGCGTTATGGATTGCAGTAGTCGCAATTGCCCGCCGCAGCAAATTGTTCCTCTCGATCAATCAAAATTTGCTGCGTGCATCGCACACAAGCAATGATATCCGCGTTGGCTTGCTCAGTGGCTTGTCCGCAATCCTCGCAAGGTAAGCCGCGGACTACGCCAGATTTGGCAAAGCCGGGCGCGCCACAAGCGGGACAGAGCGAACTTAATTTTTCCACCAAAGCTGCGGCTGCGCGGCGAATGTTGAGCATACGTGTCGGATTGGCGAATGCGCGCATATCGGTTTCGATGAAAACTTTCCCGGTTAGGGATAAAGATAAAGCCCAATCCACGGCCTCCTGAAAAGCGTCCCAAGTCGACAAGTCCTTACGAAACTGCGGGTGATGTTCATCATCCGGTCGCACGATCAAATGGTGTTCGGGAAACCCCGCAGATTCGGCGAAGTGTTTCGCCTCTTTAAAGTCGGGGACGGTTTTGTGGGAAAAGTTGGTATGCCCGGATGCGGTCGCGATCACTTCTATACCCAAACCGTCGTCAATCCACAGCAACAACTCCAGATTATGCGGCAGCATGAACGAGACCGGGTCCGGCCCAAACGCCCCTTCACTCGCCAAACCTATCGACAGGCCGGAGAGTTGCATACCCATTCTTGCTTTGGCGCGCGCGGCGTCAAGCTGACTGCCAACGCGGGCGATGTCTCGGGTAAAGGTGCCAAATTGGTCAGTATCATAGTCATTGACATGCTGAATCCGACAGCCCAAACCGGTACCTAACACTTCGCGCAAGGGGGTTTCTTTACCATGTTGGGTCAGTAACGCTAGGCATTGCCCCCGATATACCGAAATATTAGCGCTTACTGTTTGGCTTAAATCATCTTTGTGTTCGGTTGTCGTCATAGGCTTGAGGGGTTAGATTGAGGCAACGCACTGTAATAGGATTTTCTATCGCGGGTATTCAGCCTCCCGCCAAGATAGGAAATAGCTCCGTGATGCCGCCGGCGATAAATTCGACGGCAGTAGAGGTCAATAACAAGCCCATCACCCGCGTCACCACGTTCATGCCGGTTTGACCCATCACGGCGATGATGCGCGGCGCTAGCAGCAGGATGAGTAGCACGATAACACTGACGGACACGATCACGCCGCTGAACAGCAGATAATGCGCCAAGGACAAGTCGCGATGGGCATAGACGATGGTGGTGCTGATGGCGCCCGGCCCCGCCAACAACGGAATCGCCAAGGGTACCACCGCGACCGAGGATTTTTCGTGCGATTCGGCGTCTTCTTCCGGTGTGTGCCGGGAACGATCATCGCTGACCCGCAACATCGATATGCCCATCAACAGCAGTAAGAGTCCCCCCGCGACCCGAAAGGCCGGCAAGCCGATGCCAAAGAAATTCAGGATAGGTTCGCCGGCCAACAGCGAAGTGAACAACACCATCGCCACGGCAAATGCGGCGGTTATTGCCGTTTGCCGGCGTTGCCCCCCTGATTTTGTCGCCGTCAACGACAGAAAAATCGGCATCGCACTGATCGGATTGACCACTGAAATCAAGCCGGCCAGCAGTTGCATATATTCGTTCCAATTCATTTGGGGGATTCCTGTTTTTAGAGCCTATCGCATTAAATAATCACGCCAGCCGCTACCGTGTGCAAAGACAGCGGATCAATGACGATGAAACTGCCGGTGGTGCGGTTATCGACGTAAGCATCGACCAACAGTGGCTGTTGCAATTTCAGTTTGACCCGCAGGATGTCGTTCATGACCGCCGTTTCCGGGGTGGCCTGGTGGTCCAGCGTGTTGATATCAACCCGGTAACTCAGCTCCTCGAAAAACGCATTCACTGTGCGGGTGGTATGTTTAATCAGGTACTTACCCCGTGCTTGTAGTGGCTGCTCGGACAGCCAGCAAATATCGGCAGTAAGTGTCTTCACAACCTGCGGCGGCTGCACTGGGCTGGACAGCATATCGCCGCGCGAAATATCAATTTCACTATCCAGAGACACCACCACTGCACGGTCTGCGCTGGCCACGGCCAATGCCTGTTCGGCCACATTCAAACGTGTGACACGCGCCCGCTGGCCGCTCGGCCACACCGCCACTTCATCGCCAATTTGCAGCTGTCCCGAAGCCAGCGTGCCTTGATAACCGCGAAACTCCGTGTCGCTCGCACCGTTGGCGGCATTACCCAGCATTACCCGCACCACCCGCTGCACCGGCAGTCTTAGCGGGTCCTGTTCGGCATCGCGTCGGGCCGGGACGGATTCCAAATATTCCAGCAAACTGGGGCCGTTATACCAAGGAATCGCCTCCGCGCGTGTCGCCACATTGGTGCCGTTTAATGCCGATAACGGAATGGCTTGCACGTGATGGCGACCCAAGGCACTGACGAAGGCGTTGAAGGTATCGACGATGCCCTGGTAAACCGCAGGTTGCCAATCCACCAAATCCATCTTGTTAACTGCCAGCACTAACTCGCGAATACCCAGTAAATGCGCCAAATAGGCATGGCGGCGGGTCTGGGTGGTGACGCCTTTCCTGGCGTCTACCAGCAAAATGGCCGAATCGGCACTGGAGGCGGCGGTGACCATATTGCGGGTATATTGCTCGTGGCCTGGCGCATCACCGATGATGAATTTCCGCCGCGCTGTGGCGAAATAGCGGTAGGCCACATCAATCGTAATGCCTTGTTCCCGCTCGGCGATCAGGCCATCGGTCAACAGCGACCAATCGATAGCCGCCAAGCCGCGTTTTTGCGAAGTGGCTTGAATGGATGCCAATTGATCGGCGGCGACGTTGCCGGTGTCGTACAACAAGCGACCGATCAGCGTGCTCTTGCCATCATCCACGCTGCCGGCGGTGATAAAGCGCAGCAGCCCAGAATTAACAGGTTGCTCTGTTTCGTCATATTCGCTTTCAAGTCTCACATAGTTAGGTGCGTTCATCAGAAATACCCCTCTTTTTTACGTTGTTCCATGGCCGCTTCGGAGGCGCGGTCGTCTAGGCGGGTAGCACCGCGTTCGGTCAGCAGGCATTGCGCGGTTTCGGCGATAATATCGGCGACGTTATTGGCTGACGACGCCACCGGAGCGGTGCAGGAAATATCACCGACGGTGCGGAAACGGCAGCTGATGGTTTCCACGGTATCGCCGGCTTGGGCCGGTGTCAGATGCGTCACCGGCACCAGAATGTCCCCACGTCGCACGACTTGCCGGGCATGGGCGAAGTAAAGCGCCGGCAGTTCGATGTCCTCGCGCTGGATGTATTGCCAGACGTCCAGTTCGGTCCAATTCGAGATCGGGAACACCCGCAGATGGTCGCCCAGCGCCACGCGGGTGTTGTACAAAGACCAAAGCTCCGGGCGCTGATTTTTGGGTTCCCATTGGCCGAATTCGTCGCGCACACTGACGATACGCTCCTTAGCTCGTGCTTTCTCTTCGTCGCGTCGAGCGCCGCCCAGGCAGGCATCGAAGCCAAACTCGGCGATCGCTTCCATCAAGGTTACCGACTGGTAGGCATTGCGCGATTCCAAAGGATGTCGCAAACGTACCGAGCCTTTGCGGATCGAATCCTCGACGCCGCGTACGTAAAGTTGGCAGTCATAACGCGCCGCCATTCGGTCGCGGTAGCCGATCACCTCGTTATAGTTATGACCTGTATCGATGTGCAGCAGCGCACAGCCTATGCGCTCCGGATGAAAGGCCTTGTAAGCTAAATGTAATAGCACCGCCGAATCCTTGCCGCCGGAAAACAGCAGCACCGGATTCCGACATTCGGCAATTACCTCGCGCAGGATGAACAGTGCCTCGGCTTCCAGTAAGTCCAGATGGTCCGTCGCGGCGTTTGCCTGGTTTAAGGGTTTGTTTGCTTGCCCGTTCATACTAAATCTCCTTGCCAAAATCGGTGACAGCTTGCCAATGCTGCGGCTTTAGATAGCGATAGCAGCGGTTGTCCAACGGATCGATGCGCGTCAGGTGTAACCAGTGGTTGTCGACCAATTGCCTAACTTCGGCGTGGTTTGCCAAGACGTGCTCGATCATCTCGGCCGGTGCCTCGATAACCACAGTCAAACGCACCGGCTCGTGGCGCAGGGTTTTACCGTCATGTAACGATTGCCAAGGCAAACCGCTGCGCAAATCGCCGCCGTTGCCTTCCAGAATGCCGATGGTGCCGACCACGTTGTGCAAGGCCTTGTTACCGCTGCCGAAGCGGCGGTTATCCACGGTCGAAGCGTAGTACTGCAGGTTGATCCAACTGGCCACCACCATCGGCGCGCTCATGATCAGACTCAAAATTGCCTTGTCCGCGTCTTGCCGGTAATCGTAGTTGTGCAGAAATACCCGGCCGTTCAACTCAAAGTGATACGTGCGCTGTCTGGGCGCTGCAATAAAAGCCGTATTCCCCGCCAAGCCCCATTCCGGACGAATCTGCGACCAATCGCGGCTGCGTTGGGTAATGGCTTTCAGCAGCGTAGCGGCATCGTGGCGGGCTAATCCCAAACCCGGCGCGCGCTCCTGGCGCGTCAGTAGTGAGGCCTGATCTAGCCAACGCTTTAACAGCAACAGGTCTTCGCTGAAGCAATGCGGAATTTGGTCAAGGTCGAACAGCCGTACTTCATCCGTGGTTGTGTCGTGCAAGCCGGCGACGAACCAGGTGTCTTTCGGGATCGTCAATCCCTGCGCGGCCAGGCCGGCACGGACCTCGCGATCATTCAACACCGCTGCCGCGACCCGGGCGTTGGCTTCGCCGCTATGCCCGCCGCAGGCGCCGCAATCGAGACCGGCGGCATACGGATTGTTGACGGTGGTACTGCCGTGTCCGCACAACAATACCAGGCGGGCAAAACCGTCGGTCAGACTCATGCCCATCAAAGCCTTGCGCGCCAATTCGACGCGGTCACCCAAAGCAATGCCGGTTTCGACCACCGGACCTTTGGCAATCAGACGGCCGCGCTGACGGGCAATGACCGGGCCGATGCGGTGGACGATGGCTTTGTCCAGGCCGGCGATACCTGGTTTTACCACCGGCCGGGTCAAACCCAGGCTGTCGCTGAGCAATTTGCCGGCGAAGCTCAGACCGGAAATTTCCACATATGAGAAGCAAGACACCGCGGAATTTTTAAAGCCCTTCCAAAGCCGGTTTAAACGCTTGCGCAGCCAGCGTTTTTCCAGGATCTCGCGTAGTTCGCCGACATCGGCATCAATGACGCTCTCCCGAATCCGGAATGCAGGCTTCAGCAGTACCGGACATTGCGGTTGGCCGTGATGATGCCCCAGCGCGATGTATTCGATGGGGAAACCGAAGAAACCGGCAAAGCCCAAGGTTTCTATCGTATTGGATTGCATCTCCAGGGAACGCCGATAAATCTCCGAACGCACGTCGATACAAAATACCGCCTGCAGGTTTTTCCGGTCGACATGGCCGGCACTTGTGGCCGCAATCCCGGACGCGAGTTTGTCGAACAGCGGCCGTTGCTTGGCCAATTCGTAGGCCCATTGCATGACATGACGTACTTCAAGCGCTAAGTTGGCTTGGCTACTTGATTGTGGCGCATCTTGCCAATGGCTCCGCCAGGTCAGTATTTCCTGCCGGCTTGCCAGCGCAGACAACAGCGCATAGTCATAGCTGAGGCGTATGGCCAGGAGTTGCAGCAAAGCATCTTGGCTTTGTTCTGGGCTGGTTTGCCAGTGTTTGTAACGTACCCACGCACTCCAGCCGGCGATAGTCAGCAATTGCCGATGGCAGACATCGTCCAGTCTGTCACCGGGCAAACCCATCGCGGTCAGGATTTGTGAGAGGGCTACGCTGGCTTGTTCCGGCAAGGCGCTGATCGTCTGCCGAAACGATGACAGGCCTGCCAATTCCGGTGTGCGATCAAAAGCCGCCGCCCGGCGCCACGCCGCATAAAGTGGCTGCCCGCGCCAAGGCATCCGCCACGCCGACTGGCCTTGATCGAAGTAAGCCGCGCACCATTTGGAAATTTCGTCGGTAATCAATAGCGACCACTGACTTCCGCGCAGGGCATCAAGATGCTCCGCCAGCGTGTAGCAGGGATTGCCCGGCAAAGCGGTATCCTGGCTGGGCAAATCCTGTAGGTCGAGTAGGCATTGCTTAAGGGGCAACTTGCTGCCGGTTAATTGCAATGCCTGGCTGATGTCCGCCTCTTGAATGTTCCCCAGCCGGTATTGCTCGGCATAGAAACTCGGCGGCATCAACATCTCGCCTTGGCCCATCCGCGTGCTGAATTCACAAGCATCAGCAAAGTCGCGCTCTCTTAGACCCAGAAACGGATTGACCGCGACGAACTGTTGCAGCGGCCACAGCGGGGCGATGCGGGTGCAGGCGCTTTCAACGGCGGCAAGTATATCCGGGGTCTGGTAGGAATACGTGCCATCGGCGACGCTGGCTATCTCGGCATCAGCGAATGCGTGCGGTGTTTTAAATGACAATACGGCTGAGTTCATGGCTGCATTCCTCCAGAGTGGCGATGGCTAAGACTGACGGGTTTTGACCCATACCGCTGAATCATGCGGTTGGCCAGGGTACTGATGTAAAAGCCGTTGTAGATGTGCACGTAGGCTGCTTGCCAAACCTTGGCAGCCGCCGGGCCGGGGTACTGAATCTGTAACATCAAAATGGTAAAAAAGCCCGCCAGAACGATGGCCAGCAATACGCTATCGAACAGGCTGTCTATCGGCATCTGGCCAGCGATGTCAGCGCGCAGTAAATGCAAGAAACCGGTTTGCAGGGCGAAATACAGCAAGCTCACCCCAGCGGCAACCATCAACGCTTTGCCGACTTGCGCGGGACCTGTTTGATGGGCCACGGCATTCCACAACAAATAGGTCAAAGCCATTTGCAAGATGGCGCCCAACAGCACAATGCCCGGTTCTTCCCTAAAGGTCAGATCGAACAGGTCGGCACTGCCAACCGTCAATGCCAAGGCTGCGATGAAGGCCAGCAGCAGTTCGCCCGGATGGCGATGGTCACGAGGTTCCGGCGCCCAGGCGGCCCTGGCAATGTCCACCACGCTGCCGCTGGATAAAAAGGCGTGGGCCTTGTACAAGGCGTGGGCGACGATGTGCAGCATCGCCGAGGAAAATGCGCCGAGTCCACATTGCAGCATCATGAAACCCATCTGGCCGACGGTGGAAAAGGCCAGCGATTTTTTGATACTGGTTTGGGTCAGCATCACCAATGAACCAAAAAGCGCGGTAATGGTGCCGATGACTGCCAGCAAGTGCAGTGCGACGGGCGCCTGCACCAGTATGTGGCTCATGCGTATCACTAGAAATCCGCCGGCGTTGATGATGCCGGCGTGCATCAGCGCCGATACGGGCGTTGGGGTTTCCATCACCTCCGGCAGCCAACTGTGAAATGGAAACTGCGCCGATTTGATCACAGCGCCAATCACCAGGGCAAAGGCTGCGGCGTTCAACAAGCCGGTGTCCGCAACCGGTTTGTCTGCAAGTGCGAACAATTCCCTGATTTCAAGGGTGCCGAAGACTTGATAAAGCCAAACCCCTGCCAAAATCAGCGCGCAATCGCCTAAGCGGCTGAAGACAAACTTCTTGCGCGCGGCGATACGCGCCCCCTGGCGTTCCGGATAAAACAACAATAATCTGTGCAAACACAGACTGGTGAGAATCCAGGCCAGCACAAATAATATGAAGTGGCCGGCGATGACTAGGGTCATCACTGCCGCGATAGTCCAGGCCAGCCACTTAAAAAAACGGCCCTGACCAGGATCGCCATCCAGGTAATGACGTGAATAGCGGATGACCACGGCGCCGATGAATGCCACCAGCATCAGCATCATGACCGAGAGCCTATCGATGTAGAACAAGTGTTCTGCGACACTAGCATGCCCTGAACCCTTATAGAACATGTTGACGCCGGCAAGCCCAACTGTCAGGACCGCGCCAATCGATAAAGATCCGGCAAGTTTGGCCATACGCTGCGGGTGATGATCCGCCCAGGCCGACGATGGGATTCCTGATAGAAACAACAGCAGCGGTGTCGATACTGCGGCGTAGGTAATCAATGATGTCATGACCGCAACTCCTGTCTGCTTAAAAATACAACGTTGTTTTGATGTTGTTCGGTGAATAAGATGGCTGAGCGGATGATGATGTTCATGAGAATCCCCGGAATGTTGACAGTGTTGTCATGCTAGCAACCGGCTATTGATTCATCCAATATATGTATTTAATGTAAACGTTCTTTTTTGTTAATGTGTAAATGGCCTCTTTGAACTATCACCATCTGCGTTATTTCTGGATGATCGCCAACGAAAACAATCTGACGCGGGCGGCTGAAAGGCTTCATGTGTCGCAGTCGGCGCTGAGTATTCAATTGCGTCAGCTCGAAGAGTCATTTGGGCAAAAGTTGTTCGAGCGTGAGGGCAAACGCCTGCAATTAACCGAAGCCGGGCGGATTGCCTTGGATTATGCCAACGCCATTTTTCGAGCTGGGGATGAATTGATCAGCTTGATGCATGGCCGTTCGGCGGGCGAACGGCAGTTATTGCGGATTGGTGCGGTGTCTACGCTGTCGCGTAATTTTCAACTGGAGTTGGTCCGCTCCTTGGTCCAGCGCAGCGATGTCGAACTGGTGTTGCATTCCGGCAGCCTGCGCGAATTACTGGCGCAAATGCACACCCATACCATCGATCTGGTGTTATCCAACCGGCCGGTACCACGCGATGCGCAAACCAATTGGCATTGCCATCTATTGGACGAACAGCCGGTCAGCCTGGTCGGTAAACCCTGCGTCGACAATCTGCCGTTTCAATTTCCGCAGGATCTGCATGGCAGACCACTGCTGTTACCGAGCATTGAAAGCGAAATCAGGGCCGCGTTCGACTTCTTGCTGGAACAAGCCGGCGTGAGGCCAATTGTGGTGGCCGAAGTCGATGACATGGCGATGCTGCGCTTGCTGGCGCGCGAATCGGGACATTTGACTCTGGTACCGCCGGTGGTTGTGCTGGATGAATTACGCCAAGGCCTGTTGGTGGAGCGCTACCGTATCGCGGATATTCGCGAGCGTTTTTATGCCATCACGCCGAGCCGGCGTTTCCCGAATGCTTTAGTCAAGGATTTACTGGCCAACGCATCTGAATGAAGGGTTTCGGAGGTTGATCAGGTTTCAACAACAAGCAGCAAGGCATGATGCAGAATGGACATGCGTGGTGAGGTTGCATGCCAATTTACCGAGGCACTGGCAATGCCTGAAGTGCTATAAGAAACCATTAAGCTACTAGCGGAATGTTTAGCCTTGGAACTAAGCGTAGTGATTGGGAAGGCATCGCCCCGTAAACACTTCTGCCATTGCATTGCTGACAATTTTTCTGAATGTCGCGGTCTTGTCGCATTCCTGTCTCAAAACAATACACTCAAACTGTGACACATCCCTGAAAGTCCTTGTGTTCCGCGGCTTGCGGGCGCTGAGTTCCATGGCATTGATATTGCTGCGGGTCAATTGAAAACCATTGGGATTTTCAAGAGGGCGTCAGGTGCGTGCCAAAGCCTGTCGCCGATTTTTTGGCAATGTCATTAAGGTGATGAGATGAGTGAAGTGATATGGGTCGGTTTGATTATGTTGATTGTGGCGGCCTGCGCATTCGCGCCCTTGGGTTGCATGCTGTCGGCTTATGCAAAGTCCGTTAAATCCAGCGGCGCTAGCAAAGCAGCGGGCGATGTCAGTGGTTCAGCGCCGGGACTGCCCGAGGATTCGGTCCTCAAGCGGCATTTTTTGACGCAATTGCAAAGCGAGATTGAGGCAACCTTGTTTCCGCGGCCAACCGATTCGATGCTGCAACGGCATTACGATGCCTTGGTGGCGGCCAAGCTGGAAAACCGTTTGCAGATTATTGGAAAGTAAGCCCTGGTTGTTAAGGTCGCCTTGATGTTCCTGAGGGTACTGAGCCTGTCGAAGGACGCACCAGCCTGGACTTCGACAAGCTCAGCCCGAACGGTATAGTCTTGATCAATAGGGCTTGATTGAGAATCAGCGCCTATTTCGCCGATACCCGTCATACCAGCAGTTTTTATAAAAGCCAATGCGTATTTTGCTGGCGTTCTACCCGTCCGATTAGCGAAAATAGACGGCAGATGTGTCGCCTAGTAGCGATTTTCCCGTCACTCAGACCAAGCCTGCATGCTAAACGCCGCCGATCTCGATACCTTGTTTTTGACCTTTCGCGTGGCCAGTCTGGCTACCTTACTCTTGCTATTACTGGGCACGCCGCTGGCTTGGAAGTTGGCGCGTAGCCGTTCGCGCTGGAAAGGCGTCATCAATAGCGTGGTGGCATTGCCGCTGGTGTTGCCGCCGACGGTATTGGGTTTTTACTTATTGGTGTTGATGGGGCCGGCTGGACTAGTGGGAAAATTTACCCAATGGCTGGGTATCGGCACTTTACCGTTCAGCTTTGGTGGTTTGGTGGTGGCGTCGGTGTTGTATTCGTTGCCGTTTGTGGTGCAGCCTTTGCAGAACGCCTTCGTGGCAATGGGCGATGCGCCGCTGGAAGCCGCCGCGACTTTGGGCGCCGGGCCGCTGGATCGATTTTTCAGCGTGGCGCTGCCTTTGGCGAAACCGGGATTTTTAACTGCCGGTGTGCTGGGTTTTACCCATACCGTCGGCGAATTCGGCGTGGTATTGATGGTGGGCGGCAATATTCCCGACAAAACCCGCGTGGTATCCGTGCAAATTTACAATCATGTCGAAGCCTTGGAATACGGTCAGGCGCATTGGCTGGCCGGTGGCTTGCTGATTTTCTCCTTCCTGGTGTTACTGCTGTTGTACAGCAGCCAACAAACCCAAACGCTGACGCAATCCTTGAAATGATTATGTCCCCAGTGCCCAGCATTCAGGCGCGCCTGCGCTTGGCGTATGACCAATTTGCTTTGGATGTCGATTTAAACCTGCCCGCCAGCGGCGTGACGGTGCTGTTCGGTCATTCCGGTTCCGGTAAGACCACCTTGTTGCGGTGCATCGCCGGCTTGGAACGGCCGACGCAGGGCTTTTTGAAAATCGGCGCAACGCTTTGGCAAGACAGTGAACACGATTTTTTCCTGCCCACCCATCGCCGTAATTTGGCCTATGTGTTTCAAGAAGCCAACCTGTTTCCGCATCTTTCGGTACGGGGTAATTTGGATTATGCCGTGCGGCGTTTGCGAACCAAAGATAGGCTGTTTTCCCTGGAGCAAGCGATTGAATTACTGGCGATAGGACCGTTGCTGGAGCGTTTGCCGGACCGCTTATCCGGCGGCGAACGGCAACGGGTAGCGATAGCCAGGGCCTTGGCCGCCAGTCCGGATGTGTTGTTGATGGATGAGCCGCTGGCCGCGCTGGATGAGCAACGCAAGCAGGACATCCTGCCTTACCTGACCGGCTTGCATCAGAATCTGCAAATCCCGATTCTGTACGTCACCCATTCCTTGCAAGAGGTCAATCAACTCGCAGACCATCTATTGGTGATGGCTGCCGGCAAAGCAGTAGCGTGCGGGCCGCTGGCGGAAACCCTGACTCGGCTGGACGGCCCCATGGCCTTGGACCGGCAAGCGGCCAGCGTCTGGCAGGGTAAATTGATTAACCACGAAGCCGAATATCATCTCAGCCATGCCGAATTCGCAGGCGGCAGCTTGAGTTTGCCGTATTTGGACATGCCGGTCGGTAGCCCGGTGAGAATCAGAATTTACGCCCGCGACGTCAGTATTACGCTGCAACCGCCGGAAGCCTCCAGCATCCTGAATATTCTGCCGGCCGGGGTGCTGGCGCTCAGCGAAATGGGGCAAGGCCAAACCGTCGTGCAACTGGCGGTCGGCGACGAGGTTTTATTGGCGCATATCACCCAAAAATCGGCGATGTTGTTAGATGTGCAGCCAGGTATGGCCGTCTACGTACAAATCAAGGGTACTTCCATAGTCCGGTAAGGATTACCACTCACTTTTACGGATCGGCTGCAAATTGCGCTGCCTTAGCGCCGAGCCGATTACTTGTCGCTGGTGCGCAATTCCGCCGCATGAAATGTGATAGCCCTCAAAAAACGCAATGAATTTGTCGATGTTGGCGCGTTGCGGACGCCTTATCGGCATTTAGCGACTATCTTGATAAACGGTTTGCCGGAGAAGGTATCGCTGGATGGATAGCCGACGGCACCCCGCGTCAAAATAGTTGTCACCTCAAAATAATAAAAAAAATGAAAGCAAAGATATGGCTTGATGGCCGGTATCAAATACAAGCGACGAATCGATTAAACCTGTTTCTGTTCGGTATGGCGCTTAACGTCAATATCTTCGGTAGCGCGGTAGCCGACAACGCGCCTGATATCGAAGCATTTTCCATCAACGAACTCATGCAAATGGAAGTGTCGTCGGCGTCCAGAAAGTCGCAGACCGTATCCGATACCGCGGCGGCGGCGTTCGTGATCAGTCAGGAAGACTTTCGCCGTTCCGGTGCCACCAGTATTCCCGATGCACTTCGCCTGGCGCCCGGCCTTGAGGTGGCGCAAATCAATGCCAGCGTCTGGGCGGTCACCGCGCGGGGCTTCAATAGCCGTTATGCCAATAAATTGCTGGTACTGATGGACGGTCGTAGCGTTTATACGCCGCTGTTTTCCGGGGTATTCTGGGATTTACAGGATACGCTGATGGAAGACATCGAGCGTATCGAGGTCATCCGCGGGCCTGGCGCGGTGATGTGGGGCGCCAACGCGGTAAACGGCGTGATCAATATCATTACGAAGAAGGCCAAGGACACCCAAGGCAATCTGTTTGTGGCGGGCGGCGGCAACCAGGAACGCGGCTTCGCCGGTTACCGGCACGGTGGTCGTATCGGCGACGACGGCAGTTATCGGGTGTATGCCAAAACCTTTGAGCGCGATACCTTTGTTAACGCAAGCGGAGAAAGGCTGCACGACGACTGGCGCTCGGTGCAGGGCGGTTTTCGTATCGACGACCGGATATCCAATGACAGCCGCTACACCGTGCAAGGCGATGTTTACCGCAAGACCATAGGTAATACCGTGGTACCGCAAACCGTGTTGCCGCCGTTTAACCGCGAGTTCAATTTCGACGACCATGCCGATGGCGCCAACCTGCTGGCGCGTTGGGAAGGCAATTTCAGCGACGGTTCTGAATTCATGCTGCAAGGCTATTATGACCGGGTCGCTTTCAGCGCCGCAGCGCTGTCCGACAGTCAAGATATGTTGGATATCGATTTTCAGCATCGCCTGCATCCCAATGCCGACCACGATTTGATGTGGGGCGCCAGTTACCGGTTTATTCACAGTACCACGGTCAATACCTCGGCCATCGCCTTTACGCCCAACAGCTTGGGTTACCACAACGGCAGCGTCTTCGTGCAGGACGACATCACGTTGATAGACAACACCCTGCGCTTGACGCTGGGTACCAAGTTGGAAGAAAGCCACTTTGGTAATACTCAAGTGCAGCCCAACGCCCGTTTAATGTGGACGCCGGACCAAGTGCATTCGGTATGGGCTTCGGTTTCTAGGGCGTCGCGGACACCGGCGCGCGGCGAAGCCCAGGCCAATGTGGGGCTGGGCGGTGTGCCGACCGGTTTGCCGGCGCCTTTCGATCAGATCCAGGTCATCGCGCAGCCCGACCCCAAGCTGCGCGCAGAAAAAATCTTTGCCGCCGAAATCGGTTACCGCACCCAGTGGACCGAAAAATTCTCCACCGACATTACCGCCTTCAGCAATCATTATTCCGACTTGGTGATGTTCCGCCGCGGCGAGTTGGTGGGGCTGACCCAGTCTTTGATCTGGAGTAACGCCCAGCAAGATTTCACCACACGCGGCATCGAGATTGCCAGCGAATGGCATGTGTTGGATTGGATGCGCTTCAGCGGCAATTACAGCCACCTGAAAATGGAAATCCCCCAGGACCCGCTCAATCCGGATATCGCCGGTCTGAGCCCACGGCATCGCGGCTCTTTGCGCTGGCAGATGGATTTGCCGGAAAAAATCAAGTTGGACTTTACCCTCAGGCATGTCGGCCGCTTGCATTCCAACAGCCAGGCCGTACCGGCCTACACCACCTTCGACGCCAGACTGGCTTACGAACCCTATAACGGTGTGGAGTTTGCCGTTATCGCCCAAAACCTGTTCTCGCCCAGCCATCCCGAATATAAGGATTCATCCGCACTGTCCTTGCCCAGTAGTGCTGTGGAAGTCCCGCGCTCGATCTACGGCAAACTCAGCTGGCGCTTTTGATTTTTCAACCCGTAAAGAGTATCGACCATGCGTAAGCTCTGGAAAAAATTGCCCTGGATTATTGCCGGGATTGTGTTGATTGTCGGCCTGCTGAAGCCGCCTTTATTGCCTTGGCTGTTGTTAGTATTAACCGTGCTCGCGTGTTTGTTCCTGCCACGCCGCGGGCTGATCGGCCCGGTCGAATTACCGGCCGACGATGCCTTTTTACCCAGCGAACAAGTGCAGTGGTGGTATTGGACCGGGCATTTATTCACCGACGACGGCCGCCGCTTCGGCTTCGAAATCGTGTTTTTCTCGTTCGACAGTTTGGTGATTTTTCGCGATCAGCTGGTGCAGGCGGCGGTGACCGATGTGAATGGTCAGCGATTTTCATTCGAAGAGTTCGTTGAATTCCATCTGCCCAAACGCATCCCCAACGGCTTTAACCTGACTTCCGGCGCCGACAATAAAGTCACGGCGGTTGGCGGCGACGGCCACGACCGCTTACACGCGCAAGTCGGCGACTATGTACTGGATCTGGATCTGGAACTGAACGCCAGCCAGCCTCCGGCTTTGCATTACGGCGGCGATCCCCATCCTTATCGTTTCGGCGGCTACACTTATTATTACTCGCGGCCGAAAATGGCGACTACCGGCACTATCAGTATCGGCGGCCAGACTTTTCAAGTCACCGGCAACAGCTGGTTCGACAGACAATACGGCGAACTCTATCAAGCCATTCTGCAGGGTTGGCAATGGTTTGCGATTGAACTCGATGACAACCGGCAAATCATGTTGTTCGACTTCAAGGGCAGCGACACGTCGGTCGAAAAATCCGGCTCGATTACCGATGCCCAAGGGCAAACCGTCACGCTGGCGGCACACGAATTTACGGTTACCGTGCTGGGCGAATGGGTCAGTCCGAATACCGGCTGTACCTATCCTTCCGGTTGGGAAGTCGAGGTGCGCGGCGAAAAATTTACCGTGCAGCCCTTGGTGCTGGACCAGGAATTACACGCGCAGCATACTTTTTGGGTGGGGCCTACATACTGGGAAGGTGCGTGTAGCGTAGCCGGTGCCGCCGCCGGAAATGCCTACGTAGAATTGAACGGTTTTTGCCGTTGCCCCGGACGAGGAGGTTAAACTATTCAATCATTCGACATCAAGCATAGAAACGTAAGCCGGTCCTTGACAAGACTACTGGGGTTTGCGTTTCTACTTTCACAAACTTGATTGCCGGCTTCCGCCAAACCACATTGTCGTAAAGCTACCCGGACGGTTCTTAACCAAAACCCGATGCAAAAAGGATCTCGCATACATTCCGAAATGGCCGGACAGAAACGTTTAGCTGACGCGATGGGCGTGATGCGGGGTATTGTCAAAAACTATCTGCGCCCGCGTTTTTTCGCGCCGCAATCCAGACGCTATCTGGCGCGCCAATGGGTTTTCGCCTGTCTTTGCCTAGTGGTGCCAGGCTGGCAGGTATTGCCGGCCGCCAGCCTGTCGGAGGCGCAGATCAAAGCCGCCTATCTCTACAATTTTGCCAAATTCGTGGAATGGCCCGCCGACGTATTGCCGCCTGGTGCGGACATTTTGTTGTGTGTGGTCGGCAATAGTGTGCTGGACAGCGAGTTGCAAGCCCTGGACGGGCGCAAGGCCGGCGAACGCATTTTGCGGTTTGTCCAACATAACAATACCGATCCCGACTTGACTACTTGCCATCTGTTGTTTCTCGGCAGCTCCGAGAAATCTCACTTTGTGGTGACCTTAAAAGCACTAGGCGATGCGCCGGTGCTGACCCTATCCGACATCGACGACTTTGCCGAAAAAGGCGGCGGTATCAGCTTGCTGTTTCGCGAAAACAAGGTGGTATTTGAAGTGAATCTGGAACCGATTCGTAACGCCCGGCTGCATTTGCCCGGCCAACTGTTGAATATTGCCGCCATTGTTTACGGGAGATAGTGTGATGCGCGTGTTGCCCAATTTTGCCGACTGGTCTCTGCGGCGCAAACTGGTGTCCATCATCATGTTCAGTTGTGCGGTATGCCTGTTCGTCAGTCTATCGGTGATGGTGGTTAGCTCGGTGGTGAGCCGCTATCGCATCGTATTGCACGAATTGTCCAGTTTGGCGGACGTGTTGGCCGAAAACGGCCAAGCCGCGTTGGTGTTTGCCGATAAATCCGAAGCCAGCCGTTTGCTGGAGTCGTTGAAAGACCGGCCGGAGCTGTATGCGGCCTGGATGGTGTCTGTCGATGGCAGCGTACTCGCTTCATGGAGCCGGGGAACGGCGAATATTGATGTACCCAGTGACTTTCGCCGGCCGTTCCGTGAACTGCGCACCAACTTCTGGAGCCGGCGCGCCGAGCTATTCACGCCGGTGATCAAAAATACCGAGTTGGTCGGTTATGTGTTGTTGCAAGCCGATTTCACCGCGCAATGGAACGATCAACTGGTCGATTTAGGCAAGAGTTTGGGGGCGGCGGGGCTGGCGCTGATATTGGTTTATCTGTTGGCAATCCGCTTGCAGCGCATCATTTCCAGGCCGATAGAGGAGTTGGCGACGGCCGCGCGGCTTATCGCCGAGGATAAAAATTACACTTTGCGGGTGACGCAGCGCGACCGAGACGAGATTGGCGATTTGGTGCAGGCGTTTAATACCATGTTGGGCGAGATCCAATTGCGCGATGAAACCCTTACCGGGCATCGGGACCGCCTGGAAGCCGAAGTGGCGCAGCGTACCGAAGAATTATTGCAAGCCAAAGACGAAGCGGAAGCGGCCTCGCGCTCCAAAGGTATGTTCCTGGCAAATATGAGTCATGAAATCCGCACACCGATGAACGCGATCATCGGTTTGTCGGATTTGGCCTTGAACAGCGATCTGTCGCCCAAGCTGCGCGATTATCTGCGGAAAATTCACACCTCATCGCTGGCCTTGCTGGGGATTACCAACGACATTCTCGATTATTCCAAGGTCGAAGCCGGCCGCATGGAATTGCAGGCCGAAGCGTTTAGTTTGGAGGATGTGCTGGAGAATGTGCTGAATCTGTTCATCGTCCGCGCCGAGGAAAAAGGCCTGGAACTGGTGCTGGAACTGGATTCCGCTTTGCCGCCGCGCCTGATTGGCGATGCGTTGCGCTTGGGGCAGATATTGAACAATCTGGTGGGCAATGCCGTGAAATTTACCGAGGCCGGGGAAATTCATATCAAAGTTTCCCAGTTGGCAAAAACCCACGGCTACTCCACTTTGAGTTTTTCGGTACGTGATACCGGTATCGGCATGTCTGCGGAGCAGCTCGAGCATTTGTTTCATGCCTTTACCCAGGCCGACGGTTCGATTACCCGCCGCTTCGGCGGCACCGGGCTGGGATTGACCATCAGCAAGCGGTTGGTGGAAATGATGGGCGGTAATTTAGCCGTGCAGAGCCAGCTTGGCGAAGGCAGCCTATTCGAGTTTACGCTGCTGCTGCCGTTTCCGTCCGAGCAGAAAGCCCGACAAATTCCCGGCCATCTGCAAAGCATGCGGGTGTTGATCGTCGATGATTTGGACATTTCCCGGCAGATGTTGCGCGATATTTTGCTGGCCTGGGGCTTTCAGGTCGAGGAAGCGGCATCCGGCGCACAAGCCTTGGAAGCGCTGCGCGCGGCCAACGACGCTGATCGGGACTTCGAATTGGTGTTGCTGGATTGGAAAATGCCCGGTCTGGATGGTGTGCAGGTCACCAGGGAGATTCGGGAGATGGTGCGCCGCACCGAAATCCGCAACGCCCCGGTGGTGATTATGGTGACTGCTTTCAGTCGTGAGAAATTGTTAAGTGCGGCCGGCGATGCGGTACCCGATGATATTTTGGTCAAGCCGGTGATGCCATCCACCTTGCTGGAAGCCTTGACGCGCTTGCAGGGCGGCAACCCCGAGCAAGGCAATGAACAAAGCCGGCCGCTGCTGGCGGGTATGGCCGCTTCGATACGCGGGGCGCGCATTTTGTTGGTGGAAGACAACGAGGTCAACCAAATGGTAGCCAGGGAATATCTGGAAAGCTCCGGCTTGCGCGTCACTGTAGTTAACAACGGCCGGGAAGGGGTGGAGGCGGTCAGGAAAAATCGTTACGACGCGGTGCTGATGGACTTACAAATGCCGGAGATGAGCGGTATCGAAGCGACCCGGCTGATCCGTCAGGATGCGCGGTTTGCCGATTTGCCCATCATTGCCATGACGGCAGCGGTGCAGGAGCGTGAGCGCAACGATTGTTACGCCGCCGGCATGAACGATCATATCGGCAAGCCGGTGTTGCCGCAGACTTTGATGGCGGCCCTGTTGCGCTGGATAAAGCCGTCCGAACGCAGTGTGGCGGTCGAGCCGGTGCTGCCGAAACCGGAGTCTATAGTCTCCGGCTTATCCAGGGAGCTGCCTGGATTCGATATGGGGTATATTCGGATTATGATTGGCGAGGATAGTCATAAATTGCAACTTTTGTTCGAGTGCTTTCGAGATAAATTTGCCGATACCATGCAACGCCTCAGAGCGTTGCATGGCGCCGGAAAAACCGAGCAGGCGGTTGATTTGCTGCACAATTTGAAGGGCGCAGCCGGCGTGCTTGGCGCTGTAGAACTGAGCCGGGCCGCGGCGAATCTGGAGGAAGCTTTGCATGTCGGTATGCCGTTTGACGCTAGCCTCGCCGCTTGCGAGGCCAGTCTGACGGCCACCCTGAACACGATTGCCGATTTCACCGCTATGGGTGCAGTTGCCGAGCTACTGAATCAAGCCGCCGATTGGTCGGCGGCAGACGAGTTGGCCGGCCAGTTGCGCGACTTGTTGGAAGGTAGCGATTTTGTCCCCAATGACTTGATCGAGCAATTGAAGGCCGCGCTACCTTGTCCGGAAACCCGGCTACTGATAAAAAAAATAGAAAAACAGGTTGGCAATATCGATTACGGTCAGGCTAAAGTGACCTTGGCGGAGTTGCTGGCCTTGATAGCGTCACAGCGACAAAACAGAGGATAGTCATGACTGCCGAAATCTCCAAACCCTTGATTTTGATCGTAGACGATACACCGACCAACATTCAGGTGTTGGCGGAAAATTTGATCGACGAGTATCGCATCAAGGTGGCGGTCAGCGGCGAGGCGGCGCTGGAGGCCATCGACCGGCAAGGTCCGCCCGATTTGATCCTGTTGGATGTGATGATACCGGGCATGGACGGTTATGAAGTCTGCCGGCGTCTGAAAAGCGACCCGCAAACTGCGGCAATCCCGGTGATATTTGTGACGGCTATGAACGCGGCGACCAACGAAGAATACGGGCTGAATTTGGGGGCGATGGACTACATTACCAAGCCGTTTTATTTGCCGGTGGTTAAGGCGCGGATCCGCAATCATATCCGCCTGAAACGGATGACGGACATGTTGGAAGCGATGGCCTGGATGGATGGCCTCACCGGTATACCCAATCGCCGGCGCTTCGATCAGGTCTTGGAAAATGAATGGAAGCGCGCGCAGCGCAATCAGTTGCCCTTGGCTTTAGTGATGGTGGATGTCGATTATTTTAAAGCCTATAACGATTGCCACGGCCACGGCGCGGGCGACATTTGTCTGCGGCAGGTGGCCACCATATTGGCGGCTTCGGTGAGTCGCTCCGGCGATTTGGTGGCGCGTTACGGTGGGGAGGAGTTTGTGATGCTGATGCCGGAAACCGACATTGAAGGCGCGCAGCGCGTATCCGAATTGCTGTGCCGGCGTGTTGAAGCGCAGCATATTTCACATACCCGCTCCAGCGTTTCGCCTTGGGTGACGATTAGCGCCGGTTTTGCGGTGGTGGTGCCGGCGCTGCAACAATTGCCGTCCGAATTACTGGATGAGGCTGATCGGCAGTTGTATTTGGCTAAAGAAAACGGTCGAAACGGCGCCCGCGGAAGCTATTCGACCGTTTAGTTCGGCCGCTTGTTCGCTGGCCGAGCTGCGGGATTTGTTTTAAGCGGCCACAGCCGAAGCTTGCACCGATTGCAGGAAATCCTGGCAGTCGGCGTTAATCAGTTCAAAGCCCATTTTCGCACTAAAGCGTTTTTCCTTGTCGGTAGGGTTTTTTCTTAAAAACCAGCCTCTATGTTCGTCGGCACCGTAGGTGATGTCGCTCATCACCATCCGCTCGGAATCGCGATTGAGCGGCAAACCCAACAACAGGTATTTTTTGCCTTTGCGGTACTCCTTTAAAAAGTCCGGAATCGCGAAACCGCCCATCAGCTCGGTGATGTAATCCACATAGTCGGCATCGGAGGCGATGTAATTGGCTTCGGGTTTTGGCGTGCCCATTGGCTTAAACAAAATCGGTAGATTTCTATCGACTTGTTCCTGCGGAATCTCGAAATATTGGCTGCCATCGTAATGATAAATTTTGAAGCGAAAGGCGGTAGCGACGATGCGGGCTACGCCGACGATTAGCGTGTGTTCTTCGTCGGCATAACTGTCTTGCAATTGGGTATCCCGATTAATGTCGATCACATATTTGGGCCGCCATTCTTTCAGCCAGTCGTGCATCGATGCGCGGGTGTATTGAATTTGCCCGTAGGTTTTGTCAAGAAACTGCGATACATAGTTGCGACCGCGCTTCAGTTCCTGGTTCATCGCTGCGCGCGGAAACTCGTACATCAGTTTCGGCGCCATCGGTTTGCCGCCGTTCATCGCCAAAATCAGGCTGTCGCTGTCGGCGGGCATCGGCTCTTGCGTCAGTTTGCTTTTGGCGTCGAACACCGCTCCCGGCCCCAGATAGGGAATGACTTGGTTATCGTACAAACCGCTTAGAATTTCCGAAAATACCGTATTTGACATGGTTGGCCCCAACTAAATGAAAAGTAATGCTTAGCTGAAGCAAAATTCAATCCAATTTAACCGGATGGGCCATCAGGCCACGTTGTGCTTGAGATGTGGACTGAGTGGTCAGTCGGAGATTAAGGTAACAACCGTACGAATTGGCGGTGATTTGTCGTAAGCCCGACAATTGCCGCTGTAACCGGGGTAGTGTGTTAATGCCAGCCGCCATACTGAGTGGTAGGATCGCCGCGAAAACCGGCTGTGGTTTTGTTGGCATCCGGCACATGGGCGGTACTTTCCGCGGCTTGCACCATATTGTTATGGGTATAACCGCCCATGGCCTTGGCGTGTTTGGCAATGGCTGTGGTCGTGGGGTTGATGTCGTATTTGCTGGCGTCGGGATGGATCACCACGCTGATTAATTGCGCGTCTTTCGGCGCGTTGGGGGCGGGCGTGTAACTGAGAACGACCGGAAGCTCGGTGCCGGCGGGTACTTGAATTTCATAGCGCTGGCTATTGTTGAGCTCGGTACTGGCAAGCGTTTTTCCGTTTTCGGACAGTAAGCTGACGGTGCCGGTTTTGAGCGGTCCGGCGTTGTCGCTGACTGCACCGAGCAATGATGTGGTTCGCAGGGTTTGTTTGACCGCGGCTTTGCCTGGAGTACTTGATTTTGCTTGGTCCTGGCCGCAACCGGACATTATCGGCAGGCTGAGGCAGGCGATCAGGGTAAGTGTGAATGTGGTCGGGTTTTTCATCGGTATCTCCGTCGGCTTTAGTTAAAGATACCCGCTAAACCGGCCACCGACAAGTGGGCTTTACGCGCCATCAATCGACATTGGGCGCTTATATAGCAGTTGAATAAAGCCGCTAAGGCCGTTATAGTTGCCCCACTTTTATACTTGTAAATCAATGCTATGCCATCATTCGACATCGTTTCAGAACTCGACAGCCACGAAGTAACCAACGCACTGGACCAAGCCAATAAAGAAGTCTCCACTCGGTTTGATTTCAAAGGCTCCAATGCCTGTTTCGAGCAGCAGGAAGACAGCATCCTGATGAAAGCCGAATCGACCTTTCAACTGCAACAAATGTTGCCGATTTTGTATGCCAAAATGGGTAAACGCGGCATCGATATTTCCAGTTTGGAAAGCGGCAAGATTCAGGATACCGGCAAAACCGCTCAGCAATCCATCACCTTGAAGCAGGGTGTGGGTAGCGATCTGGCGAAAAAAATCGTCAAGTTGATCAAGGATAAAAAGCTCAAAGTACAGGCCGCGATCAATGGCGATAAGGTGCGCGTGACCGGTAAAAAGCGCGACGATTTGCAGGAAGTCATTCAAATGTTGCGCACGGAAGATTTGGAGCAGCCTTTGCAATTCAATAACTTTCGGGATTAGTCCTCACCATTACGCCGACGAGCTTATCCGGCGTTGCAGCTATGGTGCCGCGGGTGTGGATTCTTCAGGGAGTTTTCAGTTAAATTCTCTGGGTTGGCACAAGGTGTCCGGTAAGCTAATGATGTTGGTTGACGGACGCTGAGCAACATAAATTTGGTCGGGACTTGGTTAAAGCTATCGGGGGCGCGCGATATGAAAACGGTAATGATTGGTCAAAAAGTACCGCCCCTATCGGTTTCCGACTGGGTGCAGGGACAGCCTGTCAATTTCGAACAATTGCTTGGACAAGTCGTGTTGGTGGCGGTGTTTCAAGTCAACTGTCCCGGCTGTTTCCTGTCATGTCTGCCGCAGGTGTTGGCGTTAAAACAACGTTATGCCGAGCGCGGTTTGACCGTACTGGGGCTGGCCACCGCCTTTGAAGACTTCGATAAAAATAATCTGCAAAATCTAAAACGTTTGGTTGAGACCGGTGAGGTGATCGGCGAAACCTTGCGGGTTTTAACGGAGCGAGGACTGCTACAGGACGGCAAGTTGCCGTATCGTATTGATTTTCCGGTAGCCATGGATAGATTGACCAAGCGCGAATTCGGCAGTATCGAAAGCGAAATTGACGCTTTTATCAGCCAACGCTTGAGCGATTTGGAACAAGACATCGGCTTACGCCAACCGCATGTGCGAGCGCAGGTAAAACAATATTTACAAACCCTGGATTATCATGCCGAAACCTTCGAGTTTTTCCAGTTACAGGGTACCCCGTCTTATATTCTGGTTGATAGAGCAGGCTTGCTGGTTCAATGCAGGTTTGGCGCGTATCCCGATCTGGAAACCGATATTCTCAAGCTGTTGTAGTTCCCGTTCGGGCTCCGTAGGTCAATGCAGCCGGTAAATGTCTCACCCGCTCTTTCGTAAGGTGCTTTAGACGAAGCAGTTACAAATTTGGCGACTGCTTGTGACGAAATCTTAAGGCGACATCCGTGTCTTGTTAACGTTTTTTAGCTAGCCTGACACGCCGTTTTAGGCAGCGTTAAGCTGGGGTGTAGCAATACTGTATTAAGCGATTGTTTTGCGACGCAAACCCAACAGGCCAGCCAATGCCGAGCCGAATAACCAAACCGCACCGGGAACAGGCACTGCGGTAGTTCCGCCTTCAATAAACGGTGTAAATACCAGGCTTTGTGATGACTGTTTTTTCTCGATCAATGCAGAATCACCCACATTGAAAGCTTCGGCGGTCAAGTCGTTTTGAATCCTGACACGCACATCCGCGTTACCCCATGCGACAGGCGTATCCAGTGTTGCGGCAGCCGACCAAGTGCTTAGCGGGCAGCCGGACGATGTGGCGCATGAGTCTGTCAACGGGCCGGCGGAAAAGTTGGTCGCGATATGATCCACGCCATTCCACAGATTGGTTAAACGCAATTGACCGGACGCATCGACCGAAGGTGCCAGGGTGACGCTACCGGAGCGATTGACCAGGCGGTAATCACCGTTTTCCACCAGGCTTACGCTGCTTAAACTTAGATCCGCATCGGGTCTAATATCGAACTGCACATTGCTGTTGGCGAAGACCGTGCCCTGAGTACCGGTTGCTTGGGCTTTAAAATTTAACGGCGAGAATAAAACGCTCTTGCCGTCGCCCGATAAAGTCGGCGCACCAAACAAGCCTAGATTCGTATCGTCATAGATGGCCGTAAAGCCGTTGCCGTCCAACGAAATTAATGCCGCCGACGCATGTCCGCTTAACATTGAAATAACCCCGGCGCTTGCCAGGAACAAAGTCTTGATTTTCATAGGATCTCTAAATAATTCATGAATAGACAAGGTAACGAGCCGCCACAATAGCTTTACCTATTGGCTTATCGAAGCGGGTTAAAGTTTGCTGGCCGCATTATGTTTGGGGTTTGTCTAATGCGTTGCCGCGTCCATTGCCAGCTACCTGCTACCCGTCTTTGGTCGAGATAAGCTCGAATAAAAACAAAGTTATAGGCTTCTTCCTGTGAGTTCTGTCTCAGCGACCTAGCAGAGTTCCGGTCGGTGCGCAATCGTACGAATTGTCTAAGTCAAAACAGTTACCGGTCCGTGAAGGTTTGAAGAAATGTATTACAAAGGTATTCTGCCCATTGATAGATGGCGATACTGAAAGCCTGGGGCTGGCCTTTGTTTCACTGATACCAAACTGCTTCAGCGACGGAACATAATGCCAACCTATACCTAACAATTCAGGTCATGGTATGGTTGCGCGACCTTTTTCTTATTGTCGCTTTTTCAGGAAACGCTCATGACCGAACCCTTGTTGATTGCCAAATCCCAGACTGCCGAACTGTGTCTGCTGCCGAGCATGGCTAACCGCCACGGCTTGATCGCCGGCGCGACCGGTACCGGTAAAACCATCACCTTGCAAACCTTGGCCGAGGCGTTTTCGCAAATCGGTGTGCCGGTATTCATGGCCGATGTGAAGGGCGATTTATCCGGCATCAGCAGGACGGGGGGCGGCAATGCCAAAGTCGAGGCGCGGTTGGCTGAGTTGGGGTTAGCCGCCGACTACGCGGCGATGCCGACGCTGTTTTGGGATGTGTTGGGTAAAAAAGGCCATCCCTTGCGCTCGACGGTGTCGGAAATGGGGCCGCTGTTGCTGGCGCGGATGCTGGATTTGAACGAGGTGCAGAGCGGCGTCCTCACCGCAGCGTTTAAAATTGCCGACGACAACGGTTGGCTGCTACTGGATTTGAAAGACTTGCGGGCCTTGCTGCAATACGCATCCGAAAATGCCTCGGAATTATCCGGCGAATACGGCAGCATCTCGGCGGCCAGCGTCGGCGCGATCCAGCGCGGCTTGTTGCAACTGGAACACGAAGGCGGCGAAAATCTGTTCGGCGAGCCGGCCTTGGACTTTAACGATTTTCTGCAAACCGACGGCGGCCGGGGCGTGATCAATATTCTGGCGGCTGACACGCTCTATAACTCGCCGCGCGTCTACGCCACCTTGCTGTTGTGGCTGTTGTCCGAGTTATTCGAAAATCTGCCGGAAGCCGGCGATCTGGACAAGCCTAAATTGGTATTTTTCTTCGACGAAGCGCATCTATTGTTCAACGATGCACCATCCGCGCTGCTGCAAAAAATTGAACAAGTGGTGCGCTTGATTCGTTCTAAGGGCGTGGGCGTGTATTTTGTCAGTCAAAACCCGTTGGATATTCCCGATGTGATTTTGGGACAGCTGGGTAACCGGGTGCAGCACGCCTTGCGGGCCTTCACGCCGCGCGACCAAAAAGCCGTGAAAGCGGCGGCGGAAACCTTTAGAGCCAATCCGGACGTGGATGTCGAAACGGCTATCACCGAACTGGGTGTGGGCGAAGCTTTGGTATCATTTCTCGACGCAAAAGGCACGCCGTTGCCGGTGCAGCGGGCGATGATCAAGCCTCCAAACTCCCATGTCGGCGCGGTCAGCGACGCTGAACGCCAGGAGTCGATTAACACGTCCGTCATCGCCGGCCATTACGAAAAGCAGGTAGATCGCGAATCGGCCTACGAAATTCTGAAAGGCCGCGCCGAAAAAGTCGCGCCGCCCGAATCTGCTAGCGAAAGCGGCGATTCCGGATCCGGCTTCAATTGGGGCGAAGTGCTATTGGGCGGCGTCGGTGCCGCCACCAAATCCCGGCGCGGCCGCAGCAGCGGACAAAGCGTACTCGAAGCCGCCGCCAAAAGCGCCGCGCGCAGCATCGGCCAGGAAGTGGGCAAGCAAATCATTCGCGGCGTGTTGGGCTCGTTATTGGGTGGCCGGCGCTAACCAGAAAACATTGCTGACATAACGCTGTCAGGAGGGCTGTTTTAGGATGACGGCTCTTTTAACCACAACGAGGACAACATCATGATCAACAACGTCGCAACCTGGTTTGAATTACCCGTCGTCGATATGCCGCGCGCGCAGGGTTTTTACCGCAGCATTTTGAATGCATCGTTCAAGGAAGAGGAAATGAGCGGCTATCAAATGGCGATTTTCGACGCTGAAGAAGGCGCGGTTAGCGGTATGTTGATATTGGGCGAACACTATCAACCCAGCGCAAGCGGCGCGGTGGTGTATTTCAACGGCGGCGCCGATTTGAACGAGCCGCTGGCCAAGGTGGAGGCAAACGGTGGCAGCGTGTTGATGCCGAAAACTCCGATCCACGACGGCGAATGCGGTTACTTTGCGATGCTACTCGACAGCGAAGGTAACCGGGTTGGCCTTTATTCCCAAGCTTAACGGCAATTAAAACGGCGGGCGGTCTCAATCTTGACTGCCCGTTCTGCCAATGCGCCGCGCTGATCGTCTGTTTCAAATTGTCCAAATCCTGCGTAACCGGCGGATGGTTACCGCCAAGGCGCTCGCCGAGCGTCTGGAAGTTTCCGAACGTACTATCTATCGAGACATCCAGGTTTTAAGCCTGTCCGGGATTCCTATCGAAGGTGAGGCCGGCGTCGGTTACATGCTGCGCCATAGTCTGGATATACCGCCCATTATGTTCAGTGCCGCCGAACTGGAAGCCTTGGTCATCGGCGCGCGGATGGTGAAAACCTGGGCCGGCAAGGAGCTGGGGCATTCCGCGCAGTCGGTGCTGGACAAGGTCACGGCGGTAGTGCCGGCGGAATTGCGCGAGCAATTGGAGCGCAGTAAATTATTCGCGTTACGTTTTTCGCCGCGCGAAGACTTGGATGTGACCATGGATATTTGCCGCAAGGCGCTGGACGGCAAGCGCTTGCTGTGCATGGATTACCGGCGTGCCGACGGCACGTTCAGCCAGCGGCGAATCAGGCCGCTGGGCCTGTATTTTTGGGGCAACGTCTGGACCTTGGTGGGCTGGTGCGAGCTGCGCGGCGACTTTCGCAATTTCCGGCTGGATCGTATCCTGCGGGCGCTGGTGCTGGATGAGGTGTTTACCGACGACGCCGGGCAAACCTTGCAGGATTTTATTCGGCGGATGCATTGCTCGCCGCAGTGAGCTTGTCCTGTTAATGTGAAAATTCGGGTTGCCGAACGCCAGCTTTTCTCTATCATGTCTGTTTAAAGCGGCATTCTTGCCGATGTTTTCATTTTATCGACTCTCAACTGATCCTGCTCATGACAACAATCAACATCCAACAAATGATGGCCGACAGCGGCGTGGCGTTCGGCACCAGCGGCGCGCGTGGCCTGGTTAGTCAGATGACTGGCGAAGTCTGTGCCGCTTATACGCTGGCGTTTATCCAAGGTTTAAATTTGGCGCGGCCCGGCCAGAAAATTGCGTTGGGCATGGATCTCAGGCCATCCAGCCCGGAGATCGCCCAGGCCTGCGTGGCCGGCATTCGTCAGGCCGGTTGCGAAGTGGATTTTTGCGGCGTGTTGCCGACCCCGGCTTTAGCCTTGTATGCGTTGGCGAACGGTCTGCCGGCGATCATGGTCACCGGCAGTCATATTCCATTCGACCGCAACGGCATCAAGTTTTATCGGGCCGATGGTGAAATCAGTAAGGCCGACGAAGCGGCAATGACCGGTGCGACGGTGAATGTGCAAGACGTGACGGCTGAACTGCCCGCTGTTAATCCGGCGGCGCTGACGCAATTTCGGCAACGCTACACCAGTTTGTTCGCTGATGATTTGTTAAACGGCTGGCGGGTTGGCGTCTACGAGCATTCCAGCGCCGCCCGCGATGTGTTGAAGGAAATTTTGGCCGAGCTGGGGGCTGAGGTAATTGGCCTGGAACGCACCGATACTTTCGTGCCTATCGACACCGAAGCCGTCGGCGAGGCGGATCGGCAGCGCGGCCGCAACTGGGCCGCCGAATATAAGCTGGATGCGCTGATTTCCACCGACGGCGACGGCGACCGTCCCTTGATCGGCGACGAAACCGGCGAATGGCTGCGCGGCGATATTGTGGGTTTGCTGTGCGCGAGATTTCTGTGCGCGGACACGGTGGTGACGCCGGTGAGCTGCAATACTGCCATCGAAGCATCCGGCTGGTTCAAGCAAGTGGTTCGCACGCGGATTGGCTCGCCATACGTGATTGCCGGTATGGAGCAAGTGCCAAGCGGCGGCGTAGCCGGCTTCGAGGCTAACGGCGGTTTCCTGGCCGGCAACGGTTTGTCGGTAAACGGCAAAACCTTGGCGCCATTGCCGACTCGCGACTCGTTGCTGCCGGCCCTGGCTTTATTGGCGATGGCCAGCACTCAAGGGGTGACATTATCGGGGCTGCTGCAAGGCTTGCCGCAACGTTACACCGCCAGCGACCGCATCCAGGCGTTTCCGGTCGCCAATAGCCGGGCCTTGCTGGAACGGTTGCAAGCCGATGAGACCGCTTATCGCGGGCTATGGGGCGACACGCTTGGGGCTCCGGTTAACCGCGATACGACGGACGGCCTGCGCTTGACCTTCGCCAACGGCGAGATCGTGCATCTGCGTCCCTCCGGCAATGCGCCGGAATTGCGTTGCTACGCCGAGGCCGACGCTATGGCGCGCGCGGAAGAGTTGGTGGCTTCGACGTTAAAACGGATTGCCGGCTAGCGGTTAATCCGCCGTTAAGTTTCCTTGTAGTATTGTCTAATCTCGATAACAACTAAGTACGAGGGTAACACCATGCAACATAAAGCGATTTTATTCAGTTCTTTAGTCTTGGTTTCCGGCGCCGCGTTTGCGCAGTCGGCGGTATTGGAAGGCGTGGCCAAACAAGCGGCGAAAGATACCGCGACAGCCGTTGCCCCAGGCGCTGTGCAGCGTGCGGAGCAGGCCAACGAAGCATTGCAGCGTGCCCAGGAAGTGAAGCAAGGCGTGGGAAATGCACCGGGCCAGTTGAAAAGTCAGGCCCAGGAAGCAGTAAAAGATGCCGCTCAGCAAAAACTGGAGCAAGCCGTGCCGTCCGAGGTTAAGCAAGGCGCCGAAACCCTGAAGGCTGGTAAGGAAACGGCAAAACAGTTGAAAGGTAAGGTCGACGCGGCGCCCAAATCAACCGGCGAAGCGGTCAAAGCCGTGAAAGGCAAAGCCAAACAAAAAGCCGCGGCAAAAGCGCTGGATTTGTTGAACTAATCGACAGCAAAACGGGCGGCGGCTATTCGCCGCCCGTTCTAAATATCGCCAAGACCAGAGCTTGGCGAATACATCACTAGCGAATCACTTCCCGATTTTTCAACGCAACGTAAATATCATCGACGTTGTATTGATCGCAATCGAAACTTAGATCGGCCACAGCCGGTTTTTCGTCCAGGCACAGGCACAATAAACCGGCGTTTTTGATCGCGGTAGCCAGCGCATCGTTCGCTTGTTCCAATACCGTGGTGGCGTGGCCGGTGTCGAACAGTTTGCGTTCTAATTGGTAAGCCACTTGCTGGGCATTGGTGCCGCTCAAGGCGATGATGCTGGCGGTTTGGCTGAAGCGAGTTGCCCGCTCTGCCGCGGACACCGGCGACCAGTCTTCCGCGCTGGCGTCGCCGGTGATCATGCCGGCGCCGACCGTGACGTTGGTCAGGCGGTCTATGACGATGAAGGAGCCGGTGGTTTTGTTGCGTTTGTACGGGTCGAATACCACCGGCGCGTTGACCGCCACGGTGCAGGAACCGATTTCGTTGAGATTCAACTCCATGGCGTCGTGGTGTTCCAGGGTGTTAACGTCGATACGGTGGTGAATCATCGACACCGAGCCGGACACACTGCGCGTTGCCAGTTTGATGACGTATTGCCGGCCGGGCACCATAGCTTGCTCGGTCATCCAGACGATAGTGGCTTTGAATTTGTCGGCGATGCTGGGCGCGGCTTGTTGCTGGCCCAGGATGATGTCGCCGCGGCTGACGTCTATTTCATCTTCAAGTGTCAACGTGACCGCCATGGCCGCAAAGGCTTCGTCCAACTCGCCATCGAAGGTGACGATGGATTTGATCTTGCTGGTTTTGCCGGACGGCAGCGCAGTAATGGCATCGCCTTTATGAAATATGCCGGATGCGACGGTGCCGCAAAAGCCGCGGAAATCCAGGTTGGGGCGGTTGACGTATTGCACCGGGAAACGGGCGTCGGCGAAGTTGTGGTCGCTGGCGATTTCTATGCTATTCAGCAACTCCATCATCGGCATGCCGGTGAACCAGGGCATGTTGGCGCTGGGGTTGACTACGTTATCGCCGTCCAAAGCCGACATCGGGATGAAATGCACGTCGTGCAGATCCAGTGATTTGATGAATGCCAGGTAGTCGTCCTGAATTTTCCGATACGTCTCTTGGCTGTAACCGACCAAATCCATTTTATTGACCGCGACAATGATGTGCTTGATGCCTAATAAAGAAGCAATGAAACTATGACGCTTAGTTTGGGTTTGTACGCCGTAACGCGCGTCGATCAAAATCACCGCCAAATCGCAAGTCGAGGCGCCGGTGGCCATGTTGCGGGTGTATTGCTCGTGGCCTGGGGTGTCGGCGATGATGAATTTGCGCGTCGAAGTGGAGAAATAGCGGTAGGCGACGTCGATGGTGATGCCTTGTTCGCGCTCGGCCTGCAGGCCGTCGACCAACAATGCCAAGTCTATCTTGCCGGCGCCGGTAGTGCCGGATTTGACGCTGTCTGCCTGCACGGCGGCCAGCTGATCTTCGTAAATCATTTTTGAGTCGTGCAGCAAACGGCCGATCAGGGTGCTTTTGCCGTCGTCGACGTTACCGCAGGTTAAAAACCGCAATAATTCCTTGCGTTCGTGTTGCGCCAGATAGGCGTTGATGTCGGTGCTGATGAGGTCGGATTGGTGGGACATGGGGTTCCTAAATGCCTTATTTGTAATAAAAGGTGCCGCGCTGTTAAAGCGCTTACTTGCAATGTTGTTTTAATAATTCGGCTAGTTCGTCACGACTCAATTGCCGGGTTGCTACATTAATCACCCATTCGTAGAGCTGGGTGTTATCCATGGCCGGTTGTTTATGGTTGGCAGCCAGAAAAACCAGCATACAGGCCGCAGCGGCTCGCTTGTTACCGTCCAGAAATGGATGGTTATGGGCAAGCGAATAGCAGTATTGAGCGGCGGTTTGAAAAATGTCGCCGCTGTAGTGCCAGGTTTGCCGGGCTGCGCCGAGCGCCGATTCCAGCAAGGCTTCATCTCTGATGCCCTGTGTGCCGCCGAAGCGTTCTATCTGTTGCCGATGTATCGTCAATGCCAGCGCTTTCGAGATAAAAAACAAGTCGGGCATTGTTACTGCGCCAATTTAGCAAAGGCGTCGGCATATTGATCCATCAATTGCTCGTGAATCTTTAAGGCTTCTTCATCGTTAATTACGCTATCGGGCAAGGCTTGCTGTTGTTTTTGTTCCAAAAACAAGACGAAATCCAAAACCTCGGCTTGCAGATTGGGCCCCAGTCTTGCAAGGTGTTCTTGTATTTCTTCATGTAATTGCATAAGTCACCACTAAAAAGACTTATCGACACCACTGCTTTTCGCAGGGAATGCCATCATTGTTGCCATCCATTTTGGTGTCCGGGCAGTTATTGATAAAGTAAGTCGCCTCTTCGCACGATCTCATTTGCGAACAATAAACGCGCCCATCGCAAACGAAGTTTTGGGCATTGCGTTCTGCGGAGCCGGCTGCTGGATTGTTAGGCTCTGGTTTTGGGGCGCTTTCGAAAAGGCCTTTAACTTTGTCGGTTAGTTTTGAGGAAAGCGGCTGTTCTGCTTTCACTTCCGCGAGCGGTTTTAAATCCGGTGTCTTGCGATCCGCTTTGTGATCGCAAGCGGTATCCGAATAGACTACATGACCTTTAGCGTCGGTACATTTGTAAAAACCGGCCAAGCTATCCGCGGAGTAAAACAGGATAAACAAGCACAAGAATTTCTTCACTATTCGTGTTTCCTCATTCGCTAATGGTACAAGCGTTTAGAAGTAACCTTCCCGTTTCTTCTGTTCCATAGACCCAGCCTGATCATGGTCGATCAAACGGCCTTGGCGCTCAGACGTAGTGGTCAGCAGCATTTCCTGGATGATTTCCGGCAAGGTGGTGGCGGTGGATTCGACCGCGCCGGTCAAGGGGTAGCAACCCAGCGTGCGGAAGCGCACCATTTTCATTTCCACTTTGTCGTTGGGGCCGATAGGCATGCGCTCGTCATCGACCATGATCAGCATGCCGTCTTTTTCGACCACCGGCCGTTCTTTAGCAAAGTACAACGGCACGATGGGGATGTTTTCCAGATGAATGTATTGCCAGATGTCCAGCTCGGTCCAGTTGGATAGCGGGAACACGCGGATGGACTCGCCTTTATCGACTTTGCCGTTATAAATGTTCCAGAGTTCCGGGCGTTGGTTTTTCGGGTCCCAACGGTGGTTTTTGTCGCGGAATGAATACACCCGTTCCTTGGCGCGGGATTTTTCCTCGTCGCGGCGCGCCCCGCCGAAGGCTGCGTCGAATTGGTATTTGTTTAGGGCTTGTTTCAAGCCGTCGGTTTTCATCACGTCGGTATGTTTTTTACTGCCGTGCGTGAACGGGCCTATGCCTTGGGCGACACCTTCTTCGTTGATATGCACGATTAAATCCCAGCCCAGATCTTTCGCCATGTTGTTGCGAAACTCGATCATCTCCCGAAATTTCCAGGTAGTATCGACATGTAATAAGGGGAAGGGCGGTTTGCCGGGGAAAAAAGCTTTGCGCGTCAGATGCAGCATCACTGCCGAATCTTTGCCTATCGAATACAGCATGACCGGCTTTTCAAATTCCGCCGCCACTTCGCGAATGATATGGATGCTTTCTGCTTCGAGCTGTTTCAGATGGGTTAATTTATAATCGGTCATCAAATATCCGGGGCGCACGGCCATGTTTGCTGTGAAGTGTAAGCCCGCTATTTTAAAGGCAAACCCCCATCGACGCTATCGGCAAAGCTTATGAGACAGATACACGGACTGGAAAAACTGGCCGCGCAGCAGCCCGGTCGGCTCAATGCGCCAAAACTGGCGGACCTGTTACTGATGGATTTGCGCCAGTGCCTTTGCAGTATTTACGGCACTATCGGCGATGACGACAAGGTGTTGTTGGCGGAGCTGGCGCTGTTGCCGGAAAGCCTTGAATACGAAATGTTCGATCAGCGCATTGATTTCATCGTCGCCGGGCCGATACTGCGCAACGACTGCGTACCGTTAATTTATCGCCTGCAGGGCGAGCAGTTTGCGCTCAGCGGCCGCTGCTCAATGATCGCTCGGGTGTGCGGTGTGGATTTGTATCTACAGCGCAGTTATACCGGCGTGATTGGCGATGTCGGCAGGCAAAAGTTCTCCATTCCGCTCAAACCGCTGTTACAAATGCTGTAGCGCTTTAGTCCTTACCTCGATAAATCAGGCACTGCGGCGGATTTGGGGTACCATGAGGTTCAAGTCCCGCGTATCTTCGCGGGCCATTAGGCAAGATGGCGACGGAGTCAGGCAGATGAAATTCTATGATCGCAGTCGCAGCCTTTGCGAATGGGAGCGTTTCGAGGAATGGCGCCAGAAGATGCGTCTAAGCTTGGCGGCTCAGGAAAGCAATAAAGTCTCGCCGTTTCATTTGTTATCAATGACGGGGGTGTCGGCCGCGGAACAACGCTTGTGTGCTGATCTCTGGTTGAAAGACCGTATCGATGCTAGTGCGCTGGAACGAGCCGATCTGGCTTTTAACTACCCTACGAGCAACCGGCTCAAAATTCGTTTGGGCTATTTGTCTTGCGATTTTCATGAGCATGCCACGGCATTTTTGCTGGCCGAGTTGTTCGAAGCCCATGATCGAGAGCAGTTTGAAGTGTATGCCTATTCTTATGGCCCGGACGACGGCCTGGGCATGCGCCAACGCCTGTGTGAATTTTTCGACAGTTTTGTCGATCTGCAAGCCCTGTCTTTATCTGAAGCCGCCCAAGCCATCCACCACGATAACATCGACATTCTGATCGATTTAAAAGGTTACACCCGCGGCACCCGCACCGAGATTCTTAGCTACCGACCAGCGCCGATTCAGGTCAACTACCTGGGGTATCCCGGTACCTTGGGCGGCGATTTCTGTGATTACATCATCACCGATCCCTACCTGACGCCGGCAGCCAGCGCAGCTGATTACAGCGAAGCCTTTGCCTACCTGCCGGATAGTTATCAACCGCACGGCCGGCATGCCGAAATTGGCAAGCCGACCAAACGCGCTCAGCATGGTTTGGAAGAGCACAGTTTTGTGTTTTGCTGTTTTAACCAGGCCTATAAAATTACCCCGGAAGTGTTCGATATCTGGTGTCGACTGTTGTATAGCGTGCCGGGCAGTGTGTTGTGGTTGTTAAAGAACTCCAAAGCCAAAGGCCGGCTTAGAAATGAAGCGTATCAACGCGGCATAGCGCCGGATAGATTGATATTTGCCGACGATTTACCGCAAGTCGAACACTTGGGCCGCCTGGCCTTGGCCGATCTGGTGCTGGATACTCAGCCCTACAACGCGCATACCACCGCTAGCGATGCCTTATGGGTGGGAGTGCCGATAGTCACGTGCGTCGGCGATACCTTTGCGTCGCGGGTTGCCGGCAGCTTGCTGCATGCGATCGGCTTGCCGGAGTTGATTGCCGCGGATTTGGAAGGCTATTACGATTTGGCCCTGGAGTTAGCCAGCAATCCCGCGCGCTTAAGTGAGGTCCGGCAGAAGTTGGCCGATAATCGCCTGAGCACGCCGCTGTTTGATATCAAGGCCTACACTCGGCATTTGGAAGCCTTGTATAAAACCATGTGGCAGCGGCATGTCGCGGGCGATTTGCCGATAGCCATCGGGCAAACCGAGCCACGCTTATAGCTGACTAGTCACCCAGCGCACGATGTCTTGCGCGCTCAGTGCGCCGGCTTGTCTGGCCAGCTCTCGCCCTCCTCTGAACAGAATCAGCGTCGGAATACTGCGAATGTTGTAACGGGCGCTGAGCTGTTGCTCCGCTTCGGTGTCGACTTTACCCAACCGAATCCGTGGTTCCAAAACCTGCGCGGCTTGCCCAAAAGCCGGCGCCATCATTTTGCAGGGTCCGCACCAATCTGCCCAAAAATCCACCAGCAGTGGAATGTCGTTGCGCGCCAGATGTATTTCAAAACTTTTCGCAGTCAACGCCAAAGGATGGCCGCTGAACAAGGATTGATGGCATTGCCCACATTTTGGATTTTGCGACAAACGGTTTGCCGGTAAGCGGTTGACAGCTAGGCAATCTGGGCAGACTAAATGTAGGGATTCACTCATATGGTGTTCTCGAATATAAGTATCGGCGAATTGATTCGCCCGTAAAATTTACCAACTATCGCCAAAAACCGCCAATGCGCCAACGCGCCGGCCGAACAATCAACCGGTTACCGTAACTCGGCGCGATAAACGGTTCGTGCCAAAGCGTTTGCGGCCGGCTGGGGCTTAAGGCTTGCAGGCGGCGGATGCGTTCCGCTGTGGGCGGGTGGGTGCGCAGCCAGGACGGTTCCGGGTTACCCCAGCCCGGCAGTAAAATCGACAACCAACCGCCGCTGACTTTCTCGATATGCGCCAATGCCGATGCCAAGCCTAAAGGGTCGCCGGTCAGCGCCGCAGCATTCAGGTCGGCATCGTATTCGCGGATGCGTGATAAGCCCAGCTGCATCAATAAGGCCAAATGCGGCGAAAACAGCAGCAGCAACAGGCCCGGCCAATTGATTTGAAAGCTGATCTCACCAAACAGCAACAAGGGTAGGGATAGCAACAAAAACAACTGCCCGGTTCCCGCGAATAAGGCGGTAATCCGGCTAATCGCATCGGCCAAGCCCATCACCCGCAAATCGTTATTGGCGATATGCGCCATTTCGTGCGCCAGTACGCCGGCCAGTTCCCGCGAGTTAAGCTGCTTGAACAAACCGTCGGTCAACGCAATCGCCGATTGTTTGCGGCTGCCGACAGCAAAGGCATTGATGAGCGGGCTGGGAATGTAATATGGCGCCGGGACGCTAGACAGTTCGGCGCGCTCGGCCAGCACCTGCAATATTTGCCACAGAGCCGGCGCTTCTTGCGGATGGATAGGCCGCGCTCGGTAAAGACTTAGCGTCAAGCGCCAGGCTGCCGCCGGTTCGAAGATCAGCGCAAACACGCCGGTCGCCAGCGCAATCCAGACGCCTTCTTCCCCAAACAGCAGGCTGCCGGCCAAGGTGCAGATTGCCAGTAGCGCCAACATTAAAAGCAATGTTTGCACCCGGTTGAGCCAGCTGTGGCGGTGCCAGACTATGCTTTGCATGGTTACTCCAGGCCTGCCCGGCGTAAACGGCGGCGTAAGTCGTCAATTTCTTCTTGCATGTCCGCGACCAGTGCCGCTAGCTCGGGCAAGGCTTCAAAATTACGTTCCAGGCTGACGATACGCCGCACCCGCACCAAGTGGGCGCTGGAAAAACGCCATTCGCTTTGCTGTTGCGGCAGTGGATTGAGCCAGCCTTCTTCGATGTGCCGGGTAATCCATTCCGGTTCTACTGCGCAGATGGCCGCCAGTTGCTGCAAAGTCAGGCCGCTGTCTTCCAGAACGGCGTCGATCAAAGTCTCGGCTGATGACATGCTTTAGCTCCTGTGGTTCGTGCGCGGGTCGAAAGCCAGTTCGCGCGCCATGGTTTCGTAAAGTTCTTTGGCTTTGGCTGTGTTGGCCGGCGGCAATACCACCTGAATATCCAGTAGCAAATCGCCGGGCGTTGCACTGGGAATGCCCTTGCCGCGCAGCCGCAGTTGCTGGCCGCTTTGCGTGCCTTCCGGGATGCGTACTTTCAGACCAGTATCGAATAAATTCACCGGCACCATCGCCCCCAATGCCGCTTCCCAAGGCGTGACCGGTAGGCTCATATGCAGGTTGCTGCCGTCCACTCGCAAACGCGGATGCGGATTGAAATGCACCTCCAACAACAAGTCGCCCGATTTGCCGTTACCCATGCCCGGCGCGCCCTGGCCGGCTAAGCGTATGATTTGGCCCTCGTACACACCCTTGGGGATTTTTACATTCAAGGTGCGGGTGTCCAAAATCACATGACCGCCGGCATCCATACGCGGTACCCGCAAGCTGATTTGTCGTGCGGCGCCGTTAAAAGCGTCGACTATATCCAGCAGCACTTTGGCGTGATGGTCTTCGCCTTGGGTATGGAAGTCGGCTTGGCCTTCGAATGGCCCGCCGCGCGCACGGCCAGCACCCATTTTGCCGAATAATTGACTGAAAAAGTCGCCGAAATCGGCCGTGTCGGTGCTGGAAAACTCGAAGCCGGCATCCCAGTTGGGCGGGGGGCGAAACTCCTGGCCGGGCCGATAACCGCGTCCGAGTTGGTCGTAAGCCGCGCGCTTTTCCGTATCAGAGAGCACCGCGTAGGCTTCGTTGATTTCTTTCATGTGCGACTCGGCATCCGCTTCCTTGGAAATGTCCGGGTGATATTTGCGCGCCAGCTTGCGGTAGGCTTTTTTGATGTCCGCCAGTACCGCATCGCGATTGACGCCGAGAATTTGATAATAGTCTTTGTATTGCACGTCATGCCTCCTGTGACCGACGTTGACCAAGCTAAATCTAATTGTTGCCCGGCCCTAATTTACCGTAGACATAATGTTCTGACAGAACTTGTCGAAGCCCACGGTGGAGCGTCTTCCGACGCACCTCAGGCGAACGCCGTTTAAGGCTCGGGTTAATCGGTCTTATAGCGGATTGCCTGTAGTCCGACAATCTTATATAAAACCCGTCAATCGAAGATACCTGAAAAATGGAGGTGCTCTGGCTTAAAAACAAGAGCCTTTGCCTTGCGATTATTTTTCGGAAGAACTTGAAATCGTTGATTTCAAACCCATCTTACTGACAATTATTTTATCGATTTGATAAGATATAACTTCTTGGGGGTGACATGGCTTCGACGTGGGTAGCAAAACCTCAGGTGCATGCCGAGCACAGTACCGCTCGTAAAACCTACTGAAAACAAGTATTCGCAAACGACGAAAACTACTCAGTGGCCTTAGCAGCTTAAAACCTGCACCACTTCTCTGACCAGATGTACTTATGCGTCTGGAGTCTCTTTCGGGAGGCGCTCAGGGATCATATTACATAAGATCGCGCCAGGGCTTAGTTCGGAGCCTAAAGCGCTAAATCCAATCGAAATCGCTGTTGATCCTCTTGGCCCGACGGGTAGTCAACAGTTAAATTAAAAGCGCGGGATAAGCATGTAGAGCTTGTGGCGGAGTGCTTGCGGACGGGGGTTCAATTCCCCCCACCTCCACCACCTAAGATTAAGAACGGGGCTAAGGCCCCGTTTTTTATGGGTTAAAGAGATTTTTATCTTGCTGGATTTTTCTAATCCAATATTGAGGTCACTAACAGAGCCACATGATCGGGCAAGCAAGCTTGAGACAAGTAGCTTATTTATGGAAAAACAATCGTGCTTCCTAAATCTTGGTGCTTTGCTTTAAAGCTAATGAGCAAACCATAGTAGTTATAAATACTCATCAATGGCCATCAAAAAATCCGACCTCTATTCCTCCCTATGGGCCTCGTGCGACCAATTGCGTGGCGGCATGGACGCCAGTCAGTACAAGGACTACGTGCTGTTCATGCTGTTCATCAAATACATCACCGACAAATACGCCGACAGCGACGACTTCGCGCCGCCGGTGGTGATTCCGCCCGGCGCCAGCTTCAAGGACATGATCGCCCTCAAAGGCAAGAGTGACATCGGCGACAAGATCAACACCCAGATTATCGGCCCCTTGGTCAACGCCAACGCCCGCTTGTCGAAAAGCGACTTTCCCGACTTCAACGATCCCAACAAACTCGGCGAAGGCAAGGACATGGTGGAGAAGCTCTCCAACCTGATCAGTATCTTCCAAAAGCCCGAGCTGGATTTCTCCAAAAACCGCGCCGAGCACGACGACATTCTCGGCGACGCTTACGAATACCTGATGCGCCACTTCGCCACCGAAAGCGGCAAGAGCAAAGGCCAGTTTTATACGCCGTCGGAAGTCAGCCGTATCATCGCTAAGGTGATCGGCATTTCGCCGGAAAACGCCAAAGGCTCGACGACGGCTTACGACCCGACTTGCGGCTCCGGTTCCTTGCTGCTAAAAGTCGCCGCCGAAGCCGGCAAACATATTACCCTCGAAGGCCAGGAAAAAGACGTCACCACTGCCGGTTTGGCGCGGATGAACATGATCCTGCACGACTTCCCGACCGCCACCATCCTGTCCGGCAACACGCTGGCCTCGCCCAAGTTCAAAGACGGCGAAAACCTGCGCACTTACGATTACGTGGTCGCCAATCCGCCGTTTTCCGACAAGACCTGGAGCACCGGCCTGACGCCGGGCGACGATGCTTACCAGCGCTTTGTTTGGGGCGAGCCGCCGGCCAAACAAGGCGACTACGCCTATCTGCTGCACATCATTCGCAGCCTGAAAGCCAACGGCAAAGCCGCCTGCATTCTGCCGCACGGCGTGCTGTTTCGCGGCAATGCCGAAGCGGTGATCCGTCAGCAACTGGTCCGCTCCGGCTATTTGAAAGGCATCATCGGTCTGCCCGCCAACTTGTTTTACGGCACCGGCATTCCGGCCTGCATCCTGGTGATCGACAAGGAAAACGCCACCGCCCGCAAGGGCGTGTTCATGATCGACGCCAGCAAGGGCTTTATCAAGGACGGCAACAAAAACCGCTTGCGCGAACAGGACATCCACAAAATCGTCGACACCTTCGGCAAGCAAGCCGACGTGCCGCGCTATGCTCGCATGGTGGCGTTCGATGAAATCGCCGACCCCAAAAACGACTTCAACCTGAACTTGCCGCGCTACATCGACAGCAGCGAGCCGGAAGATATTCAAGACATCAACGGCCACCTCAACGGCGGCATCCCAGAACGCGACCTGGATGCGCTGGCCGACTACTGGCAAGTGCTGCCCGGCGTGCGCGCCGCTCTTTTCTCCCCTCGCCTTGAGGAAAGCGCCGCCAAACAAAGTAACCAACCCTCTCCCTCCGGGAGAGGGCAGGGTGAGGGGACAGAAATCAATGTCTTACTTTATTCTGATTCTCCTCACCCCAACCCTCTCCAGCAGGAGAGGGAGCGACCCGGTTACGCGCAATTAACGCTGCCGCTGGCCGAGGTCAAACCCGCCATCTTCGGCCACGCCGAATTCACCGCCTTCAACGCCCAAGCCACCGCACGCTTTCAACATTGGCGCGACGCCGTCACGCCATTGCTCACCGGCTTTGCTAAGGACAGCCACCCCAAGGCCTTGATCGAAACCATCGCCGAAGACTTGTTGAATACCTTCAAGCCGGCGCCGCTGCTGGATGCCTACGACATTTACCAGCACCTGATGGACTATTGGGCCGAAACCATGCAGGACGATTGCTACCTGATTTCCGCCGACGGCTGGGTCGCCCAACCGACCCGCATCATCGAAACCGATAAGAAAGGCAAAACCAAAGACAAGGGTTGGGCCGGCGATCTGATCCCCAAGCCGTATATCGTCGCCCGCTATTTTGCCGACGAACAGGCTGCCATCGAAGCCAAACAAGCCGAACTGGAGGCGACCACCTCTAGCCTGGCCGAGCTGGAAGAAGAACACAGCGGCGAAGACGCCATCTTTTCCGGCTACGACAGTATCAATGCCGCTGCGATCAAAGATCGGATTAAGGAGATAGGGAAAGACCCGGATGGCGCCGACGAGTTGAAGGTATTGAAACAGTGGCTGGAACTGGGCAACCAGATCAGCGGGTTGAAAAAACAGATCAAGGAAGCCGAAACCGCGCTCGACCAATTGGCCTGCGACAAATACCTCATGCTAACCGAAGCCGAAATCAAAACCTTGGTCATAGCCGACAAGTGGATGGCGCATCTGTCTGCCGCCGTGCAGGGCGAACTGGATAGAGTCTCGCAAACCCTGACCGGCCGGATTCGAGAATTGGCCGAACGCTATGCCACGCCTTTGCCGCAGTTGGAAGACGAGGTGGCATTGCTGGCGGCGCGCGTCGATGAGCATTTGAAGAAGATGGGCTTTCCGGTATGAGTACCGATATGCAAAACCTCACAGCCTCCCCGGATTACCGAAACCTGCTGGATCGGATTTCAGACACCTATACTCAAGGTAGAACCCGGGCTGTGCGGGCCGTCAATGTGCACCTCACCGAAACCTATTGGCAAGTCGGGCGGCACATCGTCGAATTCGAGCAAGGCGGAAAGGACAAAGCGGAATATGGCAAGGCACTGATCAGCAATTTATCCCGTGACCTGTGTTTGCGTCATGGTCGAGGGTTCAGTCGGTCCAATGTGGTTTACATGCGCCTGTTTTATCAATGCTTCCCGGATGCGCAAAAAAGTCAGACATTGTCTGACCAATTGAGCTGGTCGCATATTGTCGAGTTGCTCAAGATCGGCGAACCGCTAGAGCGTGGCTTCTACCAACAGCAAACGATCCGTGAACGCTGGTCGGTACGGGAGTTGATGCGGCAAAAAGACAGTTCGCTGTTTCTGCGCCTCGCTGCCTCCAAGGACAAGGCCGGCATCCTGCAACTGGCCGCGCAGGGCCAACTCATCGAACAGCCTGCCGACGTGTTGCGCGAACCCTATGTTTTCGAATTCCTGAAAATCCCAGAGCCGTACCAGGTTTCAGAAACTCAGCTCGAAACCGTACTCTGCGATCACCTTCAGCCTTTTTTGCTAGAACTTGGCAAAGGTTTCACCTTTGTTGGGCGGCAATACCGCGTGACCATCAACAACAGTCATTACAAAGTTGATCTGGTGTTCTATCACCGCATCCTGCGCTGCTTCGTCCTCATCGATCTCAAGCTAGGCGACGTACAGCACCACGACATCGGTCAAATGAACCTGTATCTGGGCTATTTTGCCAACGAAGAAAACGTGGAGGGCGACAACCCGCCCATCGGCATCATCCTCTCCCGCAACAAGGATGAATTGCTGGTGGAATACGCGACCTACGGCATGAACAGCCAGCTCTTTGTGCAGAAATACCAGCTCTATCTACCCGACCGCGAAGCCCTGCGCCGCGAACTGGAACTGAGCTTGCGGGAGGCGGAAGCCGATGAGTAAACAACATGGTTGTTCCGATAACTCGCAATCGGCGGTCAACGAAGCCAGCGCGGGTTATAGCTTGCAGGTTGGAAATGCGACTTTGATTAAGCCGGGTTACAAGATGACGGAGGTGGGGGTTGTGCCGGAGGATTGGGATTGCCTTGAGTCTGGTGTTTTGGCTACATATTTTGGTGGTAACGCTTTCAAAAGCGAAGCGGCTGCCAGTAACGGAATTAAATGGCTGAAGATTGCCAATGTTGGTAAGCAGCGGGTAGTCTGGTCCGATGTGTCATATTTACCAAGTGATTATGCGAATGACTTTAGCCAGTACTTACTTCAGGAGGGCGATGTTGTTATGGCGTTAACCCGCCCAATTCTCGGCAATGAATTAAAAGTTACTAAGCTCCGCAAGGAAGATGTTCCGGCCCTTCTGAATCAACGTGTCGCAAAAGTTATTCCAAGCACCACAGCAAACTTGGATTTTATTTACTACGTGATACAGACTCGCCACTTCGTTGATGCAATGAACGAAGCGATGGCCGGTTCTGACCCACCAAACATTGGTTCGCGGACTCTTTCAGAAATTCCAATCGCTGTTCCTCCCTCTCTACTCGAACAACGCGCCATCGCGGCGGCGTTGAGCGATGTGGATGCGTTGCTGGACGGGTTGGAGCGGCTGATCGCCAAGAAGCGCGATCTCAAACAGGCCGCCATGCAACAACTCCTCACCGGCCAAACCCGCTTGCCGGGGTTTAGTGGGGAGTGGGAGATTAAGCGGTTGGGGGATTTGGCGAAATTCTACAAAGGCAAGGGCTTACCAAAAAGCGCCCTTACACCGTTCGGTTCTGAACCATGTATTCATTATGGTGAACTCTTTACTCAGTATGGCGAGACAATTCGAGAAACTATAAGCCGAACGGACAAGAACACTGGCGATTTTCGATCGGTCGCGAATGACGTTCTAATGCCAACATCCGACGTCACACCTCGTGGCCTTGCGAAGGCGAGTTGTGTAGTTATTGATGAAGTTGTATTGGGCGGCGACATTCTTGTGATCCGCACTGACCCTGCGCAAGTATGCGGTACATTCCTCAGTCATGTAATTCGCCGTGAAGAAGATCAAGTGCTCAGGCTCGTTACAGGTACGACGGTATTTCACCTTTATGGGACAGATATGAAGAAGTTCGTCCTCAAATTACCATTGCTTGCAGAGCAAAAAGCAATCGTAGAGGTTCTTGCGGACATGGACGCCGAACTCGCAGCGCTGGAAGCCCGCCGCGACAAAACCCGCGCGCTGAAACAGGGCATGATGCAGGAACTGCTCACCGGCAAGACGAGGTTGCTATGACGGCTGTACCCCCGCCAGTTTGCCGCATCATCGCCGGGCCGAATGGCGCCGGCAAAACCACGTTCGCCTTGAAATACCTGCCGCTGGCGCGGTGCCGCCATTTCGTCAACGCCGACCTGATCGCCGCCGGCCTGTCGCCGCTGGCACCCGAGGAACAAACCATTGCCGCCAGCCGCTTGTTCTTGCGGGAAATAGAGCAGCATATTCTGGCATGCCGGGATTTTGCCTTTGAAACCACCTTATCCGGTCGTACTTATTTACGCTTGATTCAACGCTTACGTAGTCAAGGCTGGCGGGTGGAGTTGCTGTATCTGGCCCTGCCGGCAGTGGAAATATCGCAGATGCGGGTCGCGGAACGGGTCAAGCATGGCGGTCATTCGATACCTGCTGCCTACATTGTCCGCCGCTTTCCGCGTAGTTTGCGCAATCTGTTTGGCGTTTATGCCGATGCGGTGGATTATGTCTGCTGTTTTCTGAATACCGGCGAGGCGCCGGAACTGGTATTCACCCGCGATGGCGGCACTGAAACGATTTTTCAAATCGCGATTTATCAGCAACTGTTGCACGAGGCCCAACGATGAACACGATTCCCGCCAAAGAGAAACAACTTCTGGATTGCCTTACGGCAGCGGTTGGTGAAGCGTTAGAGCGCAAACGCCGCCTGGGTCAGTATGCAGTAGTCTGGCAAGACGGTAAACCGGCGCTGATTGGTGATGGTGCACCGAGCCTACTGCCAGTGCAGTCGGTTGCTGAAAGTGCGGGTGAAAACGCCGGCTAAAACGCGGGTGAAAATACCAAGTCCGATTTTTATAACCGTTGTCGAAAACATGCTGGCGAAATTGCAACCACAAACCGACAGGCAATAGGAGCCTAATTCATGAGGGAGCGGCACAGTCGTTCAGAACGTAGCACCCAAAACCGCGTCGTCGCCTTGTTTGCCGACCCGACACTGCCGGATGGCTTGGGTTACCGTTACCTGGGCGACTGGAGCAAACGCGAGCACAACCGTCCTATCGAAACCGCATTGCTTCACGACAACCTGATGGCGCGTGGCTATTCCGAGCCTCATATCGCCGCCGCTTTGCAAAAGCTGGAGACCGCCGCCGACGTCAGCGGCATCACGCCTTATCAAGCCAATCTTCGCACCTATCATTTATTGCGTTACGGCGTGCCGGTGCAAATTGCCACCGGTGTGTCCCATGAAACCGTGCATTTGATCGATTGGGAGCGTCCCGAGCGAAACGACTTTGCGCTGGCCGAGGAAGTGACGCTGAAAGGCGGCTTTGAGCGGCGGCCGGACATTGTGCTGTATATCAACGGCATTGCCATCGCGGTGATCGAGTTAAAGCGCAGTTCGGTGGATGTGGCGGACGGCATCCGCCAGCTCATTACCAATCAGGAAGCTATTTTCAACCAAGGCTTTTTCAGCACGGTGCAACTGGTGTTGGCCGGCAGCGATTCGCAAGGGCTGCGTTACGGCACCACCGGCACGCCGGAGCAGTTCTTCGTGGAGTGGAAGGATCAAACGCCTGCCGAAGCGGGCGCCGCGCCGGTTGTTGGCGCGTTGCTGGATAGACCGTTGGCGCAGTTGTGCAACAAAGCCACGCTACTCGACTTGATCCGCAACTTCATCATCTTCGACGCCGGCCAGAAAAAAGTGCCGCGCCAACACCAGTTCGACGGCGTTAAGGCCGCGCAGGAACGCATCGCCAAGCGCGAGGGTGGGGTGATCTGGCATACCCAGGGTAGCGGCAAGAGCATCTTGATGGTGCTGATCGCCAAGTGGTTGCTGGAGCACGATCCCGAGGCGCGGATATTGGTGGTCACCGATCGCGACGAGTTGGATAAGCAGATTGTCGGCGTGATGCGCAATGCCGGAGTGATTGGCGAAAATTCGGCTTCGCCGCGCATCACCTCGCGGGCGGATTTTGTTGCTAAGCTGGCCGCGACTACGCCGCGCTTGCTGTGCGCGTTGATCCATAAGTTCGACGTGTCTGATCTGAAAGGCGCGCCGCCGAAGGTGGCAGGGCGCTTTTATGTGTTTGTGGACGAATGCCACCGTACTCAAGGCGGCGACATGAACAGACAGATGAAGCGCTGGCTGGAAAGCGCGATCTTCATCGGCTTCACCGGCACGCCGCTGCTGCGCAAGGACAAGCAGATGACGCGGGACGTGTTCGGCACCTACATCCATACCTACAAGTTCCATCAGGCGGTGGCCGATAAAGTGGTGCTGGATTTGAAATACGAGGCCCGCGACGTGCCCGAACGGCTGACCTCGCAGAAGAAAATCGACGAGTGGTTCGAGCGGAAAACCCAAAACCTCAACAACTTTCAGAAGGCGGCGTTGCGTAAACGCTGGGCGACGATGGAAGAATTGATGAGCGCCGAAGGCCGCAAGCGGGAGGTGGTCGCCGAGATCATCTCCGATTTCGCCCTTAAACCGAGACTGAACAACGACCGCGGCACCGCTATTCTGGTGGCCGCCTCCATTTACGATGCCTGTCATTATTTCCGGCTGTTCCGAAATACCCACTTTGGCGCCTACTGCGGCATCATTACCTCGTACGAACCGAATGCCAATGCCATCTCGAAAGAACCCGCCAACAGCGATGAACGCTATAAGTTTGATACCTATAGTCAGTTGGTATTGAAGGATTTTCCGACTACCGAGAAATACGAAACGGAGATGAAGCGCCGCTTTATCGACGAGCCGGCTAACCTGAAATTGCTGATCGTGGTGAGCAAGCTGCTGACCGGCTTCGATGCGCCGAGTTGCAGCTATATCTATCTCGACAACGAACTGCGCGACCACAATCTGTTCCAGGCGATCTGCCGCACCAACCGGCTGGATGGCGACGACAAGGACTACGGCCATATCGTCGACTTCAAGAAACTCTTTGGTGATGTGCAACAAGCTATCGCGGTATACAGTTCCGACGAACTGGACATCGACCAGGGCAGCGGTGGCGAAAACAACGTGCACCTGAAAAACTGGCTGGAAGAAGGCAAAAAGCAACTGGACGATGCCCGTCAAGCACTGCACTACCTGTGCGAACCGGTACTGCCGCCGCGTGAAGTCGAGCAGTACCTGCATTATTTCTGCGGCGATGCCGCTAACCCCGACGCGCTAACCGAAACCGAAGCATTGCGGGTGACCTTCTACAAGGCGGTGGCGATCTTTGCCCGTGCCTACGCTGACATCGCCCAGGAACTGACCGAGGCGGGTTATTCCGAGGCTGAGGCCGAGGCATTGAAAAAGGCAGTGGAGTTCTACGCCGAGATTCGGGCCGCCATCAAGAAACACTCGGGTGAAGAACTGGACATCAAGCCTTACGAGGCTGACATGCGCCACCTGATCAACACTTACATCCAGGCCGACCCGGCGGCGGAATTAGGGGAACTGGGTGAAATGTCGCTGACCGAGCTGATCATCGAGACCGGTATCCACGACGCCATTGCCAAGAAACTGAACCAGAAAGGCAAGTTGTCGAAGAATGCTATCGCCGAGGGGATTATCAACAACGTTCGCAAGACCATCATTCGCGACCAGCTGACCGACCCCAGGTTCTATGCGCAGATGTCCAAGCTGTTAGACTATCTGATTAAGCAAAGCCGGGCGGATACGGCCGCTTATGAGGCGTTTTTGCGCAAGGCCGAAGCGTTGGTCAAACGCTTGGCGGCCAAACAACCCGAGGCCGGCATTCCCGCCATGTTGCATGGCAAACACGAGGCCATCGTCATTTACAACAATCTGGCAGACCTGATGCCCGAAGCCACGCCGACGTCTCAGGTGCAGGAACCCACGACCGACTATAGCGATCAGCGTGCGCAACTGGCCCTAAAAATTGATCATGCCATGAGGGAGCAAGCGCCGGCGGGCTGGAAGGGTGATGAAACCAAAGAGCGCGTCGTTCAGAATTTCTTGTACCCAATGCTGAACAAGAACCCGAATGCCACGCTGGCCCTATTCGAGATCATCAAGAACCAGCCGGGATATTGATGTCGGAAACAATCGAGCTTGGCGACATCAGCATCGCTGTTACCCGCAAGGCCATCAAGAACGTGCATCTGTCGGTGCATCCGCCGGAAGGCCGCGTCACGTTGGCGGCGCCATTGGACACACGTTTGGAAGTGGCCAGAGCCTATGCCATCTCAAAGTTGGGTTGGATACGCGACCAGCAGGCCAAACTGCGTAATCAGGCCAGGGAGATGCCCAGGCAATTTGTCGAGCGAGAAAGCCATTATCTGTGGGGGAGACGACACCTATTAACTGTCGTCGAGCGCAACGGCAAACCATTTGTCAAAGTCGATCATCGGTGTATTACGCTGTACCTACCGGCAGACAGTGCTTTAGAAAATCGTGCAGAGCTGATTCACGAATGGCACAAGGTATTGTTGCATCAAGCCATCCCACCATTGATTGCCAAATGGCAAGTAAAACTGGGGGTCGAAGTGGCGCACTATTTTTTGCGACGTATGAAAACTAAATGGGGCAGTTGCAATCCGCGAGCGCGTAATATCCGTTTAAACACCGAATTGGTCAAAAAGCCTAAGCACTTGTTGGATTATGTTGTTTTGCACGAAATGGTGCATTTATTTGAGCCTGCCCATAATGAGCGTTTTCTAACCATTTTGAGCGGTTATTACCCTAATTGGCAGGAAGCGCGAGCGGAGTTGAATGAATTACCGTTGTCTGCTGAAAATTGGAAAGAATAATAGTAATCTTCAATGGTGGAGGCATGGAGAAATGCGGTTCTTACAATTTTTATGTAAAACAATGCCTGCAGAGCTTAATAAAATAGTTCCCACCCACCAAATTATCAAAGCCCAACTGGTCTCAGTTGGGCTTTTTTATTGCCTGTTGGTTTCGACATCGGGTTCTAATTAATGCGCTCCTGGGTTTGAGTCAACTTGGTGCGTATTTTTGTGAACTCCAACGGGAAGTTCGTCCTTTTGGTGCGTCGCACCCTTATTTGGCTTAGGAGGTATCGGACAATTTTGCTGGCGAGAAAATTGCTGGTAGATCGGCATGTCTAAACTGAAGGCGCATCAAAATGTCCGTATTGCTGGTTAACTCGTTTCTCGGTCGCTTCAAGCTAAAAAATAAATTTGCGCTGATATTGATGCTAATTGTGTTGGCCAGCGTGCTGCCCTTGGCTATGTTCGTCGATGCGGGCGTGTCAATTTCCGGGCCGCAATGGTTGGTGATTGTATCCGCTAATCTGGCTTGGATACTGGTGTTGTCAGCATTATATTCGTCCCTATCGGGTGCGATTGCGGCATTGATCGGCGCACATAGGCAGTTAGAGCTTGGCAACTTTAATATGCGTCTACAGCTTACCGGTCAGGACGAGTTGTCGCAGTTGTATAGCGGTTTTAACGAAGCCGCCAAAGCCTTGGGTCGGCGCATAGGCGATGTGCATGCGTCTATTCAAGAGGTGACCTATGCTGCCGACCAACTCAACCAGGGAGCCGGTTTCGTCGCCGAAAAACTCGATAACCAACGCGAAAGAACCACGATGATGGCGGCGGCGATTGAACAAATGTCGGCCAGTATCATGGGCGTGGCGGGGCAATGCCGGGATGCCGAAAAAATATCGTCGACCACGCAGCAGCTTTCCCAGCAAGGCCATCGGGCCATCGAAAGCTTTATCGCCGATATGAACGCGCTGTTTGGCGAAATTCAGGACCTGGCTCAATTGATGCAAAATCTGGAGTTACATTCCCAACAGGTTGCCAGTATCTCGGAAGTGATTAAGGCTATATCCGATCAGACCAATCTCCTGGCTCTGAATGCAGCGATAGAAGCCGCGCGTGCCGGAGAATACGGTCGCGGCTTTGCCGTGGTAGCCGACGAAGTACGCTCGCTGGCACAACGGGTGCGACAGTCTGCCGAGGAAATAACCGGTACCACTGAAGCCGTCCGGGAAAAAATTCATTTAGCCGTCCAATCTATCGCGGCTACTCGTGATCAAACGGAACAAGGCATTAACAAAGCTTTCCAAGTTGAGCAATCGCTGGCTGAGATTCGGCAGTATGCGGATCAAGCCTTAAATAACGTCACGATGATAGCAACCAGCGCCGAACAGCAAACCCAGGTAAGCCAGGAGATCGGCCGCAACATCGAGACGATTGCCCACAGCGTTGAACAAAATAGCAATGCGGCCCAGGAATCAGCTGAAATAGCCAGGCATCTGGCTAAATTGGCGCAAATCGTTGCTCATTAACCAATAAAAGGGGAATTAGACGTGCCCGATTATGTTTCTGTATTGTTTTTATTGGCGGCGGTGATCGCCAGTACGGCGGCATTTATGTGCTACAAAAATCGCCGGACGCGCCTTGAGCATCTACGTGGGCAACTGCATTACCTGGAAATGACCGGCGCTTTGAAAAACCTATTGACGCAGATACAACAACATCGCGGCATGGTGAGCGCTTATTTGAACGGCGATGTGAGCTTTAAATACAAAATCACGGTCTTGCAATCGGACATTGATCGGCAGCTCGAGCAACTCTCCGGGCAGTTTAAGCAGTCGCCGGAATCGTTGCAGTCGTTCGTTGGTATCCGCGAAGCCTGGAAACAACTACACCCTTCCGTACTGCATCTGACCAGGGAAGCAAGTTTTGAACGACACTGTTTATTGGCCGGCACTATTCTCAATTTGATTCGAGATATAGCGGAGCATAGTCAATTACACCAGGAAAGTATTTGTCCGTTCAGCTTTATAGAAATTCTGTGGCATCTCTTGCCGGATACCGCTGAGGCAATAGGTCAGGCGCGGGCTATCGGCACCGGTATTGCTGCGGCCGGCCGCTGCCGGATCACCGATAGGATTAAGCTGGGTTTTCTGATTACCCGCATCCGTCAGGCCATCGAACGGGTTGAAGCCGGCATGGGTAACGCTAACATGTCCATGGTTGCCGACAGCAGTTTCCAGCAGGCTTCGGCTGCGGTTTATGTTCACATCACCGGTTTTATTAGTCATATCGAGCAAAAATTGCTGACCGCGGATAAGCCGGCGATTGATCCGGCGGCTTTCTTTGACACCGCCACGGGGACATTGAACAGTATTTTTGCGCTTTACGATCAGGGCGAAGTGATTACAAATCATGCCCTGCAAAACCAGCTTGCAAGTGCCAGACGCAGTAGCAATCAGTCTTTCGCCATCGTCTTGGTAAGCTTGGTATTTTTGATGGCTTCCCTGGTGTTGCAGCACAGAGTCGTTTAACCGGCGCGACCAAGAGCCACGCTTTCGATGGCGGCAAACTACTTTTAGGAAAGCTGTAGTACAAAATAAGAGGTGTCATTTCGAATTTGCCTGGTTAAAGTAAGCCGTCTACACCCTCTTTATTGGGAAAAAATCCTGGAAAAGGCAGGATGTCAGTGCGCTTGGTCAAGCTAACCTAGGCAAGACCCGTTTGTTGCGCTATGGTTAAGCCCCATTTCCCCCGGCCCCTATAGCTTCGCGTATGGCGGGTCGGCCGAATAGCACAAAGCGTCGCTAACCTAAACATCCACGTTCATCCCCATTCCCCGACACAATGGCTCAACCACCCGACAGAATCCGAGCCAAATGCCTGTGCATAGACATCGAAACCGCCCGGCAGGATAGCTTGCGGCTGCGGGAGATTGGCGCGTACCGGCCGGATACTGATGCGCGCTTGCGTTTATCCGGCAAGGCTGCCGATCTGACACAAAAGCTGGATCACATCAGCGAAGGCGCGGCGTTTGTGTTGGGGCATAACGTGATTGCCTTCGATCAGCCGGCTTTATCCGTGTTGCATCCCGATCTTGTTTTGCACCGCTTGCCTTTGGTCGATACGCTGGAGCTGTCGCCGGTGGCCTTTCCGCAGAATCCTTATCACCGCCTGGTGAAGGACTACAAACTCTGCACCACCACCCGCAACGACCCGGTCCGCGACGCGGAACTGGCTTATGAGCTGTTTTTGGATCAGGCCGACGCCTTGCGCCAGCGGGTGGCTGAACATCCTGACGAGGCGTTGTGCCTGCATTTTTTATTGGCGCCGGAAAACGGCAAGGGTGTGGCGAATTTCTTTGCCAGCTTGCGTGCGGCGTTACGGCCGTCCTTAAGCGATGCGCAAGCGGCTTGGCGGCGGGCTACCGACGGCAAGGTGTGTCAAACCGGGCAGCAACACATCGTCAACGACTATTTGCCGGAGCCGGATTGGCACAAGCCGCTGGCTTACGTACTGGCCTGGTTGCGGGTTTCGGGCGGCAATTCCGTACTGCCGCCTTGGGTGAGTTTGTCGTTCCCGAAAACCCGCGAGTTGATCGCGATCTTGCGTGATGTGCCGTGTGGTGACGCCGAATGTGACTGGTGCCGGGAACAGCATGATTTGTCGCAACTGCTGCCGCGCTATTTTCCGGGCATCACGCAGTTTAGGCCGACGCCGACTACCGAGGATGGCAAGTCCCTGCAACAAACCATCGTCGAACACGGCTTTGCTGGCGCGCCGACCCTGGCGATTCTGCCGACCGGTGGCGGCAAATCGCTGTGTTACCAATTGCCGGCCCTGGCGCGGTTTTACCGCAACGGCAGCCTGACGGTGATTATTTCGCCGCTGCAATCCTTGATGAAGGATCAGGTCGATAACCTGGAAGCGCGCGGCATTACCTGCGCCGGTTACATCAACAGCTTGCTCAACCCCATGGAGCGGCAGGTGATGCTGGATAAGTTGCGGCTGGGCGATTTGGGGTTAATTTTTATCGCACCAGAGCAATTCAGAAGTACGGCGTTTGCCAAGGCTTTGCAGCATCGCGAAGTGGGGGCGTGGGTGTTCGACGAGGCGCATTGTCTGTCCAAATGGGGCCACGATTTTCGTCCGGATTATTTATACGTGTCGCGCTTTATCAAGGCCCGGCAAAAAGACAAACCGTCGCCGGTGTTTTGTTTTACCGCCACCGCCAAGCCGGACGTGGTAGAGGATATTGTCGGGCATTTTCGCAAGCGCCTGGGCATTCCGCTGGCGTGCTTGACCGGCGGCGTCAGGCGGGAAAACTTGCAGTACGAAGTACATGCGGTGCCGGCCCAAGCCAAATACCCGGAAGTGCTGCGTTTGCTGGAGCAAAGCTTGCGCGACGAGGGCGGTGCCATCGTGTTTTGCGCCCGGCAGAAGACCGTGGAGGAAATGGCCGAATTTTTAAAACAGGCCGGCCTGGATTGCGGCTACTTTCACGGCGGCATGCAGCCCGAGCAAAAGCGCCAGGTGCAGGAAGCTTTTATCGCCGGCGAACTGCGCGTCATCGCCGCCACCAATGCCTTTGGTATGGGTGTGGATAAAGCCGATGTGCGGCTGGTGATCCATTTGGATACGCCGGGTTCCTTGGAAAATTATCTACAGGAAGCGGGCCGGGCGGGCCGCGATCAAGACTTGGCGCGCTGTGTGTTGCTGTACGACGATGCTGATCTGGATGTGCAGTTTCGGCTGTTGCGCAATTCCAGGCTGACGCAACATGACATTTCCGCCATTCTAAAAGCCTTGCGCGGGATCGAGCGCAAGGATCGCAGCGAAGGTTCAGTGGTGGTCACCAGCGGCGAAATTTTGTTGGAAATTCCGGACAAGCATGGCATCGATCCCGACGCCGCCGATGCCGATACCAAGGTCCGCATCGCGGTGGCATGGCTGGAAGAGGCGCGTTTGCTGGAGCGCCAGGAAAATCATACCCGGGTATTTCCGGGCAGTTTGCAGGTGGCCAGTATCGATGAAGCCCGAGTCTTGCTGCAGAAAAAACTGGGGCCGAACGCCGGCATCGAGCCGTACATCGTGCTGCTGTCGCAATTGTTTTATAGCGAAGATGACGAAGGCATCAGCACCGACGATTTGATGCTGGCCACGGGACGCAATTCCCACGAAGTGCAGAGCATGTTGCGGGACTTGGATCGTTTTAAACTGGTATCCAACGATACCGAAATCGGCGTGACCTTGTACCGAGACCCCGATACCGCCGACAGACTGGAAGACTTGCGTAAGCTGGAAGACGCCTTGATTGCCAGTCTGCGCGAGGCTGCGCCGGATGCGGATCGCGAGCAATGGCAAATTTTGAACGTGCGCCGGCTATGTGACAGCTTACGCCGCGAGGCTGGCGTGGAATTGACGCCGGACAAATTGACCCGTTTGATGAAGTCGTTCGCCGAAGCCTTTGGCGATGGCAATGGTCTGCGCGGTTTTTTCGCGTTGCGTCCGGCCGGTCAGGATAATCGCTATCTGAAATTGCTGCGCAGCTGGCAGGACATCGACACCATCCGCCACAAACGCATGCGGCTGGCTCAGGCGTTGCTGAATTACTTTCTAGCAAAGCGCCAGGGCAATAATCTGCTGGTCACTTGCAAGCAGGGCGATTTGGAAGCGGCTTTGCAAGCCGATCTGACTTTGCAGGATCTGGATGTGCGGGATTGGCAGGTGGCCTTGGCGGCGGCGCTGATTTATCTGGACAGCAACGAAGTTTTGCATCTGGCGCGCGGCAAGGCGGTGTTCCGCGCGGCGATGAGCATTCAGCTGAATGCCGAAGCCCGGCGCCGGCAGTTTAAAAAGTCCGACTACGCCGAACTGGCTTTGCATTACAAGGACAAGATTATCCAGGTGCATGTGATGGCCGAATACGCCCGGCTGGCGCTGGGTAAGATTCAGGCGGCGATGGCGTTTATCGTCGATTACTTTGGCATGGATAGACACGAATTCGTGCGCCGCTATTTCGCCGGTCGCCAGGATATTCTGGAAATGGCCACCACCGAAGCCGCGCATCGGCGCATCCTCACCGACCTGCAAAACCCTGAGCAACAGGCGATCGTCGCCGCGCCGCTGGAAGGCAGTCAATTGGTATTGGCCGGCCCCGGTTCCGGCAAGACCAAGGTGATTGTGCATCGGGTGGCTTGGTTGCTGCGGGAATGCATGGTGTTGCCGGAAGACATTATGGTGTTGAGCTATAACCGTTCGGCGGCGGTGGAAATCCGCAAACGCTTGTGGGCCTTGATCGGCGCCGATGCCGCTGGGGTGACTGTGCAAACCCTGCACAGTCTGGCGATGCGGCTGACCGGCACCAGTTACGCGGTGGCCGCCGAGCATGGCGAACAAGTCGACTTTAAGGCGGTATTTAAATCCGCCACGGCTTTATTGCAGCAAGCGGAGCAGGGCGACGAGCTCGGGCCGGGCATCCAGCGCGACCGCTTGCTGTCCGGTTTGCGCTATTTGCTGGTGGATGAATATCAGGACATCAACGCCGACCATTACGCGTTGATCAGCGCGCTGGCCGGCAGGGCGATCAACAGCGAGGAAGACAAATTGTCGTTGTTGGCGGTGGGCGACGATGACCAAAATATTTATGCGTTTGACGGAGCGAATGTGCGTTTCATTAAGCAATTTGCCACGGATTATCAGGCCAAGACCTATTATCTGATTGAAAACTATCGTTCCACCGCGCAGATCATTCATTGTGCAAACTGGGTGATTGCGCCGGCGCGGGAGCGGATGAAAATTCAGCACGCTATCCAAATCAATTACGCGCGCCGTGATGCGGCGGACGGCGGCGAATTTGCCGAATTGGATAGTTTGACGCAAGGCAGGGTACATATCCTGGAAATGCCGGGGCTAATCAATGGGGAAGTCGAAGTGGCGCTGGCCGAGCTGGTGCGGCTGAATCATTTGGCAAACTCGGGCCAAACCAGCCATTGGGGCCGGTTTGCAGTGATCGCCAGGCATTGGGAAACATTGGAGCCGCTGGCTGAATTATGTCGTCTACAAGGGGTCCCGGTGAGGCTGCTGCGTGACATTGCTTTGCTGAGTTTGCACGGCACAAGGGAAGGCCACAGCTTACTGGCTTTGTTGAACAAGCCGCGGCGCAAGTCCGGTAAATCCAGAGTATTGCTGCGCTACGGAACCTTGTCTCGCTGGTTTAAGCGCCGCTACCGGCAGGTTGTCGATGAGCTAATCGAACATCCTTATCGAGCCATGCTGGCGCAATTTATTATCTCTGCTGAGACCGTCACCCCAGGTTGTCAGCATGTGGTCAGCAATGTTGTCGAAGCGCTTTACGAATTCGGTTCCGGTAGCCAGTCCGGGGCAAACGACAGCCGGCACGCCCCGTTGCTGTTATTGACGGCGCATCGAGCCAAGGGTTTGGAGTTTGATCATGTGCTGATTCTGGACGCCGGCGGCTGGCAGCAGAGCAGCGATGACGAGCGGCGGCTGTTTTATGTGGCAATGACCCGTGCTCGCAAAACCCTGACTTTGTGCGCCAAGCGGGGCGGACGGCATGCTTTTATCCGGGACTGCGCAGCGCTTTGCGTTAAAACCCAGCCACAATTCAGTCGAGAATTGCCAGCGCTGGGTCAACGTACGTGGGTGGCTAACCTTGAACAAGTTTGGCTTGATTGGCCGGGATACTATGGGCCGGATAAGCCTATTCATCGAGCGATTGCGGCATTGGAGGTCGGCAGCGAGTTGATATTGCGCGCCAGAAGCGATGGGCAAAGCGGATGGGAACTGGCGGATCTAAACGGAGTGGCGGTCACGCGGATGGCCAAGGCTTTTGCGCCGCCAGCAGGCAGAATAGTGGCGGTGCGGGTTGCCGCCATTTCGGTAAGGCATAAAACCGCCGGCATTACCGAAAATCTGCGTTGCGAGCATTGGGAATTGGTATTGCCGGAAATTTTGTATCTGCCCGCCGATAGGGTTCCAAGGTCGTGATTTAACAATTTCGGTTGTCTGCTAGGCTGTTCCGGAAGCCCTGCCTTCTGTCGTCAAGCCGTTCGTGCTGAGTCTGTCGAAGCATGATCGGCTTGAGCGCGGGAGACCGAAATTTTTCCGGCCACCCTTGAGGCAATACCTTGAGTACTTAGCTTTTCAGCTTGGCAATCAACATCTTGTTCACTTCGCCCGGGTTTGCCTTGCCTTGGGTTTCTTTCATGATCTGCCCGACCAAAGCCATCAGCGCCTTGTCCTTGCCGGCCCGATATTGCTCGACCGGCACCGGATTGGCGGCGATCACTTTATCGACGATGGCTTCTATCGCGCCGCTGTCGGTGATCTGCTTCAAGCCTTCTTTTTCGATGATTTCGTCGGCACTGTCGGTGCTGTTCCAGAGCTTATCGAATACCTGTTTGGCGGTTTTACCTGAGATGGTGTTGTCGGCGATGCGTTTGAGCAGGCCGGCCAGACGCCCGGCATTGACCGGACAGTCGCCGATTTCCAATCCGGCTTTGTTCAATGCGCCCAACACGTCGCCGGTCAGCCAGTTGCCGGCCAGCTTGGCTTCGCCGCCCGAGGCTTTGACCACTGTTTCGTAAAAGTCGGCCAATTCGCGCGACGACGTCAAGGTGGTAGCGCTTTCGTTATCCAGGGCGTATTGCTCGATGAAACGCAGCTTTTTGGCGTCCGGCAATTCCGGCAGTGTGGCACGAATCTCCTTTTTCAACGCTTCTTCAATCAATACCGGCAGCAGGTCGGGATCGGGGAAGTAGCGGTAGTCGTTGGCTTCTTCCTTGCTGCGCATCGAGCGGGTTTCGTCCTTGTTGGCGTCGTACAGGCGGGTTTCCTGAACCACTTTGCCGCCGCCTTCGATGACATCGATTTGCCGCTCGATTTCGTGATTGATGGCTTTTTCGACGAACTTGAAGGAGTTGATGTTCTTGATTTCGGCGCGGGTGCCGAATTCAGCTTGGCCTTTCGGGCGCACCGAGACGTTGGCGTCGCAGCGGAACGAGCCTTCCTGCATATTGCCGTCGCAGATTTCCAGGTAGCGCACCAGTTCGTGCAGCTTGCGCATGTAAGCGACCGCTTCCTTGGCCGAACGCATATCCGGTTCGGAAACGATTTCCAGCAGGGGTGTGCCGGCGCGGTTCAAGTCGATGCCGGTCAGGCCGTGAAAGTCTTCGTGCAAGGATTTGCCGGCATCTTCTTCAAGATGGGCGCGGGTGATGCCGATGCGTTTGCTGACACCATCGACTTCGATGTCCAGATGGCCATTGCCGACGATAGGCAGTTCGAACTGGCTGATCTGGTAGCCTTTCGGTAAGTCCGGGTAAAAATAGTTTTTGCGGGCGAACACCGAATGCGGGGCAATCTCGGCATCAATCGCCAAGCCAAAGGTGACGGCCTTGCGCACGGCGTCTTTATTCAATACGGGCAAAACTCCCGGCAAGCCCAAATCTACCGCACAGGCCTGGGTATTGGGTTCCGCGCCGTAAGCGGTGGCTGCACCGGAAAAAATTTTCGATTTCGTGGAGAGTTGGGTATGGATTTCCAGGCCGATGACGGCTTCCCATTGTGAGTTCATTCTTGGTTCCTTTAAAGCTTATTCGGCAAAAACGTCGTTCAGGTCGATTTGCAGGTCGGGGAATAAATAGGGTGTAGCGATTTCGTCGCCGGGGTGCATGGCGTGTAACTGATACTTTTGATTTTGGTCGAGCACGAACTGATACAGGGTTTGTTCGTAGGGGTGCACGATCCAGTATTCAGTGACTGCGCTTTCCTGATACAACTGGAATTTCAATCTTAATTCCTTCTGGCTGTTGCCAGGCGACAAAATCTCGATGATCCAATCCGGCGCGCCGTCACAGCCCTGTTCGGTCAATTTTTCCTTGTCGCAGATGACGCACAAATCCGGCTGCACGACGCTGAACACTTCGCGGTCTTGCAGCAGGGATTTACGCCGATCATAGAGTTTGACGTCGAAAGGGGCAACGTACACATTGCAATGCTTGTGCTTGAAATGATTGCCCAAACTGACGGATAAATTTAGCGACACACTTTGGTGTTTCCTACTAGGCGCCGGCGACATCGCTATGATCTTTCCCTTGATCAACTCTACACTTTCTTCCAGCCGCCAGGTCAGATAATCGGCGTAGCTATAGGTGCCGTTGGGGTCGAGTTGCGACAATTGCGTGATCGGCGCCATCTTGCCTCCCGTGTTATTCGAAACCTTTCGGTATTTGCAAATGCCAATCGGTTGCTTGCTGGTAGCGGTGGCCGACATTCAGCAACTTGGCTTCGCTGAAATAATTGCCTATCACATGCAAGCCGACCGGTTTGCCGTCAATGAAGCCAGCAGGAATCGACAGTGCCGGCAGTCCTGCCAGATTGATGGCGATGGTGTAAATGTCTTCCAGATACATCTGAATCGGATCGCTGGTTTTTTCGCCGATTTTGAATGCCGTGCTTGGCGTGACCGGGCCCATCAGTAAATCGACTTCGCTCAAAGCGCGTTTGAAATCGTCGCTGATCAGGCGGCGCACTTGCTGGGCTTTTAAGTAATAAGCATCGTAATAACCGGCCGACAGCGCATAGGTGCCCATCAAAATCCGCCGTTTGACTTCGGCGCCGAAGGCTTCGCCGCGCGAGCGGGTGTAAAGGTCGGTCAAATCGGCCGGATTTTGGCAACGATAACCGAAACGCACACCATCGTAACGCGACAGGTTGGACGAGCATTCGGCAGATGCAATGACGTAATAAGCAGGGATTGCCAACTGCAGATTCGGCATGTCCACTTCTTTGACTTCCGCGCCCAATTTTTGATATTCGGCAACCGCGGCGTGGATGGTGGCGGCCATTTGGCTGTCCAGCTCTGCGCTAAAAAACTGTTTCGGCAGACCGATTTTCAGGCCTTGTAAACTATCGTTCAGGCTGGCGCTATAGTCAGGTACGGGTTGATCGACGCTGGTCGAATCTTTGGGATCGAAGCCGGCCATCACCTGCAAAAGTAAAGCCGCGTCTTCGGCGCTACGCGCCATCGGGCCGCCTTGATCCAGGCTGGATGCATAAGCGATCATGCCGTAACGCGATACACGGCCGTAAGTGGGTTTCAAGCCGGTGATGCCGCACAGCGCTGCCGGTTGCCTAATCGAACCGCCGGTGTCGGTGCCGGTCACCGCAGGCGCCAGACGCGCCGCGACTGCCGCCGCCGAGACCGCCGGACGAGCCACCGGGGACGCAATCGGTCGTCCAAGGGTTTCGCACCGGGCCGTAGAAACTGTTTTCGTTGGATGAGCCCATCGCAAACTCGTCCATGTTCAATTTGCCTAGCATCACCGCGCCGGCCCTGTTGAAGTGTTCAACCACCGTGGCATCGTAAGGGGCGATGAAGTTATCCAGCATTTTCGAGCCGCAGCTGGTTTTAGTGCCTAGCGTGCAGAAAATATCTTTTTGGGCGATGGGGATGCCGGCCAGTGGCCCAGCATTGCCGCCAGCCAGCAACTGATCGGCCGACTGCGCCTGCTGCAAGGCATTGTCGGCGTTCACGGTAATAAATGCGTTCAAGTTCTGGTGCTGGTGGGTGCGGTCCAGAAAATGTTGAGTCAGTTCTACGCTGGAGAATGCTTTGCTGCGCAGCCCGGCTGCCAGTTCGGTGAGGGTAAGTTTGTGCATAATCGTCCTTAATCGATGACTTTGGGGACCAGGTACAATCCGGCTTCGGTTTGCGGGGCGATGGTTTGGAAATGGTCGCGCTGATTGGTCTCGGTGACGGCGTCATCGCGCAGGCGCTGCATTTGATCCAGAGGATGCGCCATGGGCGTCACGCCGGTCGTGTCTAATTGGCCCATTTGCGTCATTAATGCCAGTACCCCGGATAGGTCTTTTGCATAGTGTTCGACATCTTGTTCAGCAATGCCCAGCCTTGCCAGGTGAGCGATTTTTTTAACGTCATTCGCCGTTAACGACATTCTTGTAACTCCAGGTTTTCTTAGTAAAACTATGATACTTTATATCTTGCTCAAATACCTGCTTGATTGTTAAAGTAGCGGGATTTTCCGTGTGCGCTTAGGGTACTGCATAAAATGTTTAAAAGAATTCGTGGCCTGTTTTCCAATGATTTGTCGATCGATTTGGGTACGGCAAATACGCTGATTTATGTTCCGGGCCAGGGAATCGTACTCAACGAGCCTTCCGTGGTGGCGATCAAAGAAGACAAAATTCGCGGCCAAAAAACTATCGCCGCTATCGGCGCCGATGCCAAAAGTATGTTGGGCCGTACGCCCGGTAATATCACTGCTATTCGGCCATTGAAAGACGGCGTGATTGCCGACTTTGCGGTCACCGAGCGCATGCTGCGGTTTTTTATCAAAAAAGTCCACGAAAACAAACTGTTGCGGCCCAGTCCGCGGATTCTGATCTGCGTGCCTTGCGGCTCGACTCAGGTAGAGCGGCGGGCAATTCGTGAATCGGCGGCCATGGCGGGTGCTAGAGAAGTTTATTTGATCGAAGAGCCGATGTCGGCTGCGGTGGGCGCCGGTTTGCCGGTGGATACTGCCCACGGTTCGATGGTGCTGGATATTGGCGGTGGCACTTCAGAGGTGGCGGTAATATCGTTGAACGGTATTGTTTATTCGGCGTCGGTCAGAATCGGCGGCGACCGCTTTGACGATGCCATCATCAGTTACGTGCGCCGCAATTACGGCACCTTGATCGGCGAAGCGACCGCCGAGAAAATCAAACATCAAATCGGCGCGGCCTATCCTGGTAGCGAAGTGCGGGAAATGCAGGTCACCGGCCGCAATTTGGCCGAAGGCGTGCCGCGTAGCTTCTCGCTGAATAGCAATGAAATTCTGGAAGCCTTGCAAGAGCCGTTATCGGGCATCGTCAGTGCTGTGAAAGTGGCCTTGGAGCAAACCCCGCCGGAGCTCGGCGCGGATGTGGCCAGTCGCGGTATCGTGTTGACCGGAGGCGGCGCATTGTTGAAAGACATCGACCGCTTGATTTCCGAGGAAACCGGCCTGCCAGTGTATATCGCCGACGATCCTTTGACTTGCGTGGCCCGCGGCGGCGGCATGGTGTTGGAAATGTTGGACTCTAAAGGTGCTTCGGCGTTTTCTTTGGAATAAGCCCTGTACTGAATATCTCTGAAAGGCCGCTGTGACCGCGTAAAGCGGCTACAGCGGCCTTTTCTACGAATTTATGCCGCTCGGCACATGAACTGCCCATGAGCGGAGCTTGATTGTTCTTGCTGTCGCGTCGATGGGTGCCGGTCTTGCCCGTCGCGTTTTGATTGTTAGAGGTTTGCCATAAAACTCTTATTTGCCAAAGGCCCTTCACTTAATACCCGCTTACTGGTGGCATTGCTGGTATCAATTTCGATGTTAGTGATTGATTATCGCAGTGAACGCCTGGACCGGTTGCGCTCCTTGTTATCGGTGTTCACCTATCCCTTACAATCGCTGGCCAGTCTACCTGTCGATTTTTATCAGACCGTGTCCGGAACGGTGATTTCTTTTGTGGAACTGCAAAAGGAAAACCGCCGCTTGAAAGAGGCTCAGTTCGTCAACGATGCGAAATTGTTGAAATTCGCAGCCTTGGAAAAGGAAAACACCCGGCTGCGAATGTTGCTGGAAAACTCCTTTCAGCTGGGCGAACAGGTACTGGTAGCGGAGCTGGTGTCGGTAAAACTGGCGCCTTACGAACACACGGTGGTGGTCAACAAAGGCTCGCGTTTTGGCGTGCATCCGGAACAGCCTGTTTTGGATGCCAACGGCATCGTCGGCCAAGTGGTGCGAGCATTACCGTCCAGCTCGGAAGTAATGCTGATCACCGATCCCGACCATGCCGTCCCGGTACAGGTTAACCGCAACGGTTTGCGTACCATCGCTTTCGGTACCGGCCAGCCCAATCGTCTGCATTTGCCGTTTCTAGCGAATAACGCGGACATCGTGCCGGGGGATTTGCTGGTTACCTCCGGACTTGGCGGCGTATTTCCGGCCGGTTATCCGGTCGCGGTAGTGGATAAATTCGAAGCCAGGCCGGACAAATCCTTTGCCAATATTTACGCCACGCCCAAGGCGGAATTGGATAAAAGCCGCGAGTTTTTGATCGTCTGGAGTCATTCCACGCCGGTGGTGTTAGGCGAGCAGGGTAAAGCGCCAGCCGAGCCGGAAGCCAAGGAAGCCGAGCATGTCGCGCCTTGATTTTGCCGCCACCGTTTACTTCATCGTTACCATAGGCGCGGCAATGGTGCTGCGGGTAATGTCACTGTTTCCCAGTATGGATGTATTCAATCCGGACTGGATTGTATTGGTGTTAATTTATTGGTCCATTGCCTTGCCGGAACGGTTTGGCGTATTCAGCGCTTGGTCGATAGGTTTGTTGACTGACGTATTAACTGGCCGTTTGCTGGGGCAGTATGCCTTGATTTATGCGCTGATTTGCTATTTCAGTATCAACGAGCATCGGCGTTTGCGGCAATTTCCGATGGTGCAGCAATGCTTGTTTGTGTTTTTGTGCTTGTTTGCATCGCAGAGCATTATTTTCGGCACCGAAAGCATGCAAGCCGGCAATCGCCTATCCCTGGCGTTTTGGTATCCGGTATTATCCGGCACCTTGGTGTGGCCGCTGGTGTTTGTGGTGCTGCGTTATATCCGGGTAATGGCACGCATCGTCTAACGGAGCATGGATAGAAAATTCGCCATTAAAGATCCGCTCGCCGAAAGTCGCTTATTTTTAAGCCGCATCGTCGCGGCGTTTATCTTGATCCTGTTTTTGATCGCCGGTTTGGTTACCCGTTTGGTGTATTTGCAGGTGGTTGGCCACGAGCACTACGCAACGTTGTCCAAGGACAACCGCATCAAGATTTCGCCCTTGCCACCCACCCGTGGCGTGATTTACGATCGCAAGGGCCGGATGCTCGCAGAAAACGTGCCCACCTACAGTTTGGAACTGATCCCGGAGCAGATCGAAAATCTTGACGACACCCTAGTCAGGCTACAGAAGCTGCTGGACATTTCCGAAGAAAAAATTGATCTGTTTCAAAAGCAGCGTAAGCGCAACAAATCCTTCACCAGTACGCCGTTACTGCAGAATCTCAGCGACGAGGAAGTCGCTAAATTTGCCGTGGTCAGGCCGTATTTCCCCGGTGTCGATGTCTACGCCCGCTTGGTGCGGCATTATCCCTACGGCGATTTGGCTTCTCATGTGGTTGGCTATGTCGGTCGGATTAACGAGAAGGAAATGCAAACCTTACCACTGGCCAAATATCGCGGTACCAACCACATCGGCAAAACCGGCATCGAAAAAACCTATGAAGAGCATTTGCTGGGCACCGCCGGCTACGAGGAAATAGAAACCAACGCGCAGGCCAGGGCCGTCAACACAGTGGCGACGGTGGAGCCGGTGGCAGGTTCCAACATCTATCTGACCTTGGACATCGACCTACAAAAAATCGCCTACGATGCCTTGTCGGAATATAACGGCGCCGCGGTGGCGATAGAAATCAAAACCGGCGGGGTGCTGGTGTTCGCCAGCCGGCCCGGTTTCGATCCCAATCCGTTTGTTTCCGGGATTTCCGGCAAGGAATACAAGGCTTTGCAGGACTCGCCGGATCAACCTCTATACAACCGAGCCTTGCGCGGCCAGTATCCGCCGGGTTCCACCGTCAAGCCGTTTCTAGGCTTGGCCGGTCTGGAATATGGCGTCACCGATTTTAACCACCGTTTGTTCTGTCCGGGTTATTACAAGCTGCCGAATGTCGATCACAAGTATCGCGACTGGAAAAAGTGGGGGCACGGCATGGTGGATATGAACGAGGCTATTACCCAGTCTTGCGACGTGTATTTTTACGACCTGGCCTTAGCATTGGGTATCGATAAAATGCACGACTTTATGGACAAATTCAGTTTCGGCCGAAAAACCGGGATCGATTTGGTCGGCGAAGTCGATGGTTTGATGCCGTCCAAAGAATGGAAAAAACATTACCGTAGCCAGGCCTGGTTTCCGGGCGAAACGCTGATTACCGGGATCGGCCAGGGTTACACGCAAGCCACGCCACTGCAGTTGGCTCACGCTACTGCTACGCTGGCTAACTACGGCAAAGTGATCACACCGCATTTGGTGCACAGTATTATCAGCGCTGATTACGCGGACATGATAGGCGGTAAAGCCGATGCACTAATTCCGCTGAAAACCCAAAATGTCGATAACATCATCAAAGGCATGACCAACGTGGTGCACGGAGCGCGGGGTACCGCCGGCCGTTTGGCTAAGGCCATCACCTATCAAATTGCCGGCAAGACCGGTACCGCACAGGTGTTTACCATCAAGCAGGAAGAGAAATACAACGAAGACGCCATCGATTTTAAAATGCGCGACCATGCTTTGTTCATCGCCTTTGCGCCGGTGCATGACCCGCAAATTGCGGTGGCGATTATTGCCGAGCACGGCGGCCACGGCGGCTCGGTGGCGGCGCCTATCGCCGGCGAAATTATCGATGCCTATCTGAATCAAAAAAAGGAGCCGCAGCCATGAGAACCGAAATGCGCAATGAGCAGTTTCAGCCGCCATCTCTGCTGGGTAATTTACTCAGAAAGCTGCATATCGACATCCCGTTGTTTATCGGGCTGTTGCTGATTTGCGCGACCAGTTTTGTGATCTTATACAGCGCCGGCGGGCAAGAGGTGCCCTTGTTGATTCGGCATGCCACCCGCATGGGTTTCGCCATTTTGTTGATGATCGTATTGGCGCACATCAATCCGCGCCGCTTCCAGAGTTTTTCGGTGGCCTTGTTCTCGATTTGCGTGTTGTTGTTACTGGCGGTGGCGGTGATGGGACAGATCAGTATGGGGGCGCAGCGTTGGTTGGATCTGGGTTTCTTTCGTTTTCAACCGTCCGAATTTACCAAAATCAGTGCGCCGATGATGGTGGCCTGGTATCTGTCGGAACGGGCCTTGCCGCCCAAGCCCAAGCATGTGTTGGGCGCGGCGACGCTATTGATAGTGCCGGTTTTGCTGATTGCAAAACAGCCGGATTTGGGGACCTCCTTGCTGGTTGCCAGCTCCGGGGCGGCGGTGTTGTTCTTCGCCGGTTTGTCGTGGTGGTTCATGCTAGGCATTGTGGCTTTACTGGCGTCCTTGACCCCGGTGTTGTGGCATTTCATGCGCGACTATCAGCGCAACCGCGTGTTGACGTTTATGAATCCGGAAGCGGACCCCATGGGCGCCGGTTACCATATCATTCAATCCAAGATTGCCATCGGTTCCGGTGGCATCAATGGCAAGGGCTGGTTGGGCAGTAGTCAGGCGGAACTGGATTTTTTACCGGAAAGCTCCACGGACTTTATCTTTGCGGTGTTTGCCGAGGAGTTTGGCTTGTTCGGCTGCGTCGGGCTGCTGGTTTTGTATCTGCTGGTCATCAGCCGGTGTTTCTACATTGCCGTGCAAGCCCAAGATACCTACTCGCGCTTGTTAGCAGGCAGTTTGGCCTTTACTTTTTTTGTCTACGTTTTTGTGAATATCGGCATGGTGATCGGCGTGTTGCCGGTGGTCGGCGTGCCGCTACCATTGATTAGCTATGGCGGCACCTCAATGGTGACGCTGATGGCCGGCTTCGGTATTCTGATGTCCATCCATACCCACCGTAAATTACTACCTGTTTAATTGGCTTATGAAAATGAATAAAAACCTATCAGCCTGGCTGTTGGCCGCCACGTTGTTCGCTGCCGGTTCGGCATCGGCTGAAATCGCCGAAACCGACAGCTTCAAACAGTTTATCCACAACATGGTCAAGCAGCAGCATTTCAACGAAGCTGAATTGCGGAATTTGTTCAAGGCCGTGCAAATCCAGCAGCCGATTTTGGATGCGATGTCCAAACCGGCGGAAGGCAAACCCTGGTTTCAGTATCGCGAGATATTCATGACCGAGGCGCGTATTGCCGGCGGTGTGCAGTTTTGGAAAGACAACGAAGCAACCCTAAAAGCTGTGGAAAGCCAATACGGCGTGCCGGCGGAAATCATTATCGCCATCATCGGCGTGGAAACCAAATACGGCGCGCATACCGGTAAATATCGGGTGATCGATGCGCTGGCTACCCTGGGTTTTGCCTATCCGCCGCGCAGCGAATTCTTCCTGAAGGAACTGGAGCAATTTCTGGTGCTGGCCCGCGAAGAGCACATGGACCCGTTGCAACCCATGGGGTCTTACGCCGGGGCGATGGGTTTGCCGCAATTCATGCCCAGCAGTTTTCGCGGCTACGCCAAGGATTTTGACCTGGACGGCAAACGGAATATCTGGACCAACAGCGCCGATGCGATTGCCAGCGTGGCTAATTATTTCGTGCGCAACCAGTGGCGACCGGGCGGGGCTGTTGCCTACCCGGTCAGTGCCCGCGGCGAAGCCTATCGGCAAGCATTGAGCAAGGGCGTCAAGCCGGATACGAATGTCGGCGAATTGCGCCGCTTAGGCGTGGATATTCCTACGCAATTAGCCGCCAGCGAAACCGTCAAACTGTTGGCTTACCAGCAACAGGTTGGCGAAGATTTATGGGTGGGCCTGCATAACTTTTATGTTATCACCCGCTATAACCACAGCCCGCTTTACGCTATGGCGGTTTATCAACTCAGCCAGGCTATTGCCGCACGCAAGGCTTCGTAAGCGTGATTGCCATTGTTGGACTATTCTTGTCCGGCACTGGCAAATACAAGCTTGCCAGCGCGTCCATCTGACTTTACACGGCCGATTCTGTCGGCCCTGTTTCAACTGGCAGCCGGCCTATGCAATTTGATTCGTTTTTATTTCTGATTTTTTGGCTAATCGTTTTAGCCCTGCATTATTCGATACGCAATTGGCGAACGCAAAAAATCGTCCTGCTAATCGCCAGTTATTTGTTCTACGCCGCCTGGAATCCGCCATTCGTGGTGCTGTTATGGATTTCCACCACCGTAGACTTTTTTCTGGCCAAAACCATGGCGGCGGCAAAAAGCCAGGAACGGCGCAAAGGTTTGCTGACGATTAGTTTGTTGGTGAATCTTGGTTTTCTGGGTTTTTTCAAATACGCGGATTTCTTGAACCAAAGTTTTGCCGATTTGCTCGGGTTGGCCGGAATAAACTATCAACCGCTGCCTTTGGGCATTGTGTTGCCGATCGGTATTTCATTTTATACCTTCCAAACCTTGTCCTACACGCTGGACGTTTATCAACGCAAAACGCCCGCCGAAACCAGCTTTCTGGATTTTTCCTTGTTTGTGACCTTTTTTCCGCAACTGGTGGCCGGGCCAATTGTCCGCGCACCCCAGTTTCTGCCCCAGTGTAAAGCCCCGCAAAAAGCCACCAGTCAGCAATTCGTTTGGGGGCTGACGCTATTTTTATTCGGAATTTTCGCCAAAGCCATTTTGGCCGACACTGCCTTAGCGCCGGTAGTCGATCAGATTTACGCTACGCCCAGTGCGTTTGCCGCTCAGGATGTTTGGTTGGGTGTGTTGGCGTTTTCCGGGCAAATCTTTTTCGACTTTGCCGGCTACTCCTTATGCGCCATCGGTGCTGCGCTGACTTTGGGTTTTAGCCTGCCCGATAATTTTCATTGTCCTTATGGCGCGCTGGGCTTTTCGGATTTCTGGAAGCGCTGGCATATCTCGCTGTCCAGCTGGTTACGGGATTACCTATATTTTAGTCTCGGCGGCAGCAGAGGTAAGCCCGTTAGGACCGTCTTTAATCTGGTATTGGTGATGATCTTGGGTGGACTATGGCATGGTGCGGCCTGGACTTTTGCGGTATGGGGATGTTTGCACGGCTTGTTTTTAGTGGTCGAACACGGCATCAAGCAAGTCACGGCTTATCGTCCGCTTGGGCTTGCGCCAAAACTGGTGCTGATTGTGCTGACCTTTTTGCTGGTGTCGCTGACCTGGATTCCGTTTCGTGCGCAAGGCTTCGACAACTTAGCGGCAATATTAGGGGCACTGACCAATACCACGGGCAGTAGTGAATTGGGGATGCTCAGCCGGATTGTCGTCGTGACCGTCATGGCAACAACGTTGATTTGGCATATCGTCAGCCGGGACATCAGGCTTGAACAACGATTCGACAGTTTTTCGCCCATGGTCAAAACCAGCCTCGTCGCCTTGTTGATGGTTTGTGTGGGTATTTTTTCTACGGGTGATAGTCGTGCATTCATATACTTCCAATTCTAGTGATCGTTTGCCCCAGCAAGCCCTTAAACGCAGCGTTCTGGCGGGGATGGCGATTGCCGTGCTGCTGTTGACGGTTGTCGAGCTGAGGTTACGGCAAATCGGCTTTCAGCCCACTGTGCAGGACAGCAAGGAGTTATGGGCCACCGAACGCACTAAAGCCGCGTTGCTGGGTAAGCAGGCCCTGATCCTGGTCGGCGACTCGCGCATGCAACTGGATATGGATTTGGATGTATTGGCTGCCGCAACCGGCTTAACCCCAGTGCAACTGGCGATAGACGGTTCGGAGTTTTTGCCGGTGTTGGCTGATTTGGCCGCCGATGACAGTATTACCGGCACCGTACTGGTGTCCGGCGATGTCTGGAAATTGGTGGAAAAATCGCACACCGACCGCGCCAACGAATGGATCAGCTTTTACCACAAAGAATACAAAGACCTGGTGGCGCCCAAGCTGGAAACGCTACTGAAAAGTCGGGTGCAACAATGGTCTGCGTTATACGCCAGCGGCATGCCGGCCAGCGATTTGTTGATACGGTTGATTACGCCGGGCAAAGTCAGGCCGCTTTATCTCAGTACCAAGCCCAATCGGCAACGCGATGCCGATTATCAATTGGTCGACCAGCCAATGTTTTATATTCAAAGAGTGTTGCGTAACCTTGGGCAAGCGGTCGATTTCGCTAAAGTAGCCTCGCAAGCCGATTTCGAACGTCTGGTGATTGACGCTTTGCAGCAATCGGCACCGACCCATTACGCGCCGGAGCAGTTTTTCTACGTCAATCGCCTGACAGACCGGATTTTGGAGCGGGGCGGCAAAATCGCCTTTATCAACTTCCCGATGGCAGGATTGATTTTCGCCATTGATGAGCATAGAAGCCCACGTGAATTTGGTTGGGATGTATTTGCCGCTCATAGCCGAGCAATAACTTTTAATTCTCAGGATTATCCGGCGTTAAACTTTGCATTGCCGGACGGCTCGCATTTGGATATGCGAGATAAACAGGCATTTACCACACAGCTGGTTTCGGGATTAAAAGCTAAAGCGGTTTTTTGAAATCGCCTATACATAAGAGCGATTATTAACCAGGTCCTTAAATTCTTTGCGGCCGGCATTCCCAAGGCGGGAATCTATTGCCGCGATTGAAATTCCACTTGCGCGGGAGTGACGAGATTTAAGGGCCGGATAGCAAGCTTTGGCGCTGGCAATGTAACGATGAGGCAAATTGATGGAAGACGATAAAACCGTTTTCATGGGTGTCGGTCCGTTTAAAGCACCGGAAGCGGATGCTGATCGCACCGTATTGGTCAAGCCGGAAACGCTACTGGTCGATTTGCTGAATATCAGCGGACAAGTGATAGCCAATTACGTTTTCGAGAGCAGTCTCAGCGTGGGGCGTGCCCAAGAGAACTCGGTGGTCGTTAACGATCAATCCATCAGCCGGCATCATTTGCAAATCAAGCGCGAAGCGGACGGCTGGTGGCTTTATGATTTAAACAGTACGCACGGCGTGTATCTGGATAAGCAAAGACTGGCCGCAAAAACCAAGTTGCAGTTGCCGGTATCGTTGGGTCTGGGCGTTTCGCCGTTTGAACTAAAAATCGCCTCGGCAAATGCAAAACCCGTTTTACCCACGCCAAAAGACGATGCCACCTTATTTGCCGCTGCCCAAACGCCGGTTTTAAATCAGCCCATAGCCCCACGACCGAAGCCGCAACAGAATTTATCGGCCGACGCCATCAAAAACCGCCTGTTGTCCGAAGAAGAATCGGCGGATATGGGCGATTACACGCGCATGGTGCGGCGGGTGATCCGCGAGGATAGAACCGTCAGAACCAAAAACTATAAAAAACTGATTTGGTTTTTGGGAATCTTGTTTGTAATAGCCGCCGGCTTGGTCACTTACCAATACCTGGCGCTGGACAATGCCCGTAAGCTGGCAATCAACATGTTTTACGACGTCAAAACCCTGGAAGTCAGTTTGTCGCAAGCCGATATTCGCTTGGCGGAAAATATCGAATCTCTGGGTAAGGCTCTGGAGGAGTTAAAGGACGAAAAACTAAAGGTCTCGCAGGAGCGCATCAAAGCCGAACAGGCCAAAATTCTGGAAGAAAAAAAACGCTTGGCCGAGGAACGGCAAAAGCTGAAGCTGATGAAAGCCAAGTATCAGGAATACCTGAAAGAAATCGATTTTCTACGCCTGAGCTTTCCGACCGACGAACAATACGAACGTGAGTTAATCACGCGGGTGGTCAGAGGCTTTGGCGAAAGCGAATTGGAACTGCCTGAAGAATTTGTCACGCAAGTGCGGCAATACATCAAAAATTGGCAAGATACCGGCAGATTGCGCCTGGCTATTAAAAACATGCAAGACAACCAATACGGCCCGATGGTGCTGGAAGCTTTGGATAAGGAAGGTCTGCCCGCTTATTTTATGTATTTGCCGCTGCAGGAAAGCAATTACGACACGAAAGCGATAGGGCCGGAAACGCGCTTTGGGATTGCCAAGGGGGCTTGGCAATTTTTAGCTACCACCGGGCAGGAATACGGTTTGCCGCCCGGTCCATTGGCGAATGTCAGGGAATACGACGAGCAGGATGCGCGTTTTGACTTTGCGCAGGCCACCCAAGCCGGCGCCAAATACCTTAAATACATCTACAGCAAGCAGGCGCAGGCATCGGGCTTGTTGGTGATGGCCAGTTATAACTACGGCCACAATAAGGTACGCGGGATGGTGGAAAAAATGCCGGATAACCCGCGCGACCGCAACTTCTGGAAATTCATCCAGCAATACGAAATTCCGGTAGAAACCTACGATTACGTGTTTTACATCGTCTCGGCGGCGGTGATAGGCGAAGACCCTAAGCATTTCGGTTTCGACTTCAGCCCGCCGCTTCTACAGCTAACTCAGGCCGTCAATTGAGTTTCTGTTTTTGTTCCAGCGCAACGCCCAATGATTTTGCATAGACTAATGAACAGGCACTAAAGCGGAAATTTTTGCCAAGCTGTTTTATCATGGTGCCGACAAGGATGTGTTCGCTCCCGGGTCTGGGCTCGGGTGTTTATAACTGACAAGGATTTTCGATGCCTCCCCGCACTGTATCCCTTCGGCTGTTTTCGGTTTACGCGCGCTGCATTTTTGCCTGTCTGCTGGCAATAGCCGTTCCTGGTGCGAGCCAGACCGGATTAAATGACGCAACGAATAATCTCCCGATTAATCCCACGCCGCAGCATCCGGCCTTCTTGCTTGAGTTGGGCAGCGCGCCTTCTGCACTATCTCATCTCCTGCCCGGTGTCCAGATCGTGCAAGGCCAAGCGCTGCCGGAACTGCAAGCCGGCGTCAGTTGGCAAGTCGAGCCTGATGCCGTCAACGTACTGCATGCCGGGTTTGGCGCATGGCCGGCGGCTTTTCGGTTCAACTTAACCCAGCCTGCGGCGGGAGATTTTAAATTTTGGGCGCGCTGGCGGCAGGGCGGCGATCCGAATGTTTGTGTACAGACTTTTGAAGTCTGGGCGGGACCTGATGCCGGCCGGTTGGCGTTGCGCGGCAGCTTTGCGCTGAAACCCAGCGGCTGGGAATACGCCTGGATGACCGGTGATAAGCCGGTGCCGCTGAAAGTCGGTGATACGGTGATCGAAATTCGCAACAGCGGCAATGGTCACGATGCCAAAGTGTTCGATGCGTTTTTGTTGGCGTCGCCGTGGGCGGCGTTGCCCTGGGAGGGGCGAGCGGATCAACCGGCAGTGTTGTTGGAATTAGGCAAGGCGCCAACCTTGGCGGTGTTGCCCAAGCCGCGCTTTCTTGACGTTGTAACTGGCAGCGCCACGGCGGGCCGCAATACCGGCGCACTGGCCATCGAGCAGGATGAAGCATTACTGTTTCATCAGGGATTTGGCGATTGGGGCGGTAGTTTTCGCTTTGCATTGCCGGCAGCCCTTAAGCCCGGGGAATACCGGCTGTTGGCCCGCTATAAAAGCGGCGGCGAGGTGTCTCAGGTCAAACAACGCTTTATCGTCAAGGCCGGTGCAAAACCTGAAGAACTGGCGAATCGCACCGAGTTTGCGCTGACTAACAACACCCCGTGGGAATACCAATGGTTGCCGGCATCTGCCGGCGTGACATTGTTGCCTGGCGACCGTTGGCTGGACATCGAAAATAGCGGCAAGGCCGACGGTGCCAAAGTTTTCGACGCATTTTTATTGATACTTAATAAGCCGCTTGGCGATTGGATGTCCGCCGAGCAGGCGCAGGCCAGAAATCGTTTCCTGGCGTTGACTAAACCTGCCGCCGCAGGCCCGCGACGCCTTTATCTGTTGGATGGCAAGGGCGAATATGCCGAGATGTTATTTGGCGGCTTGGCTGCGGATGCGGCTCGACCGGTCTATGAAAATTTGCCGGTCACTTATTTGCTCGGCCCCGAAGCTGAAGCGATGGCCGGGCAATTAAATATTAAGACTCTGCCCGCCGCGGTAATCGCCGACGACCATTTCACAGTGCTCGGTGTATTGACTCAGCCCGTCGCAGCAACGGATGTGCTCAAGTTTCTGACTGAACCCGGCAAATTCGGCACTATGCCGATACCCGCCCAAGTGAATCCCCTGCCGCCGACACCGTTGCAAAACGGTGTGCCAATGGCTTGGCTGGTCGGAGGTTTGCAAGACGGCCAAGCCGGCGTATCGGTGTTTGGCCTGGATACGGAAACTATCTTACGGCCCAATCCTGAGCAAGCCTATCTGAGCCTGGAAATGATGGGCGGCAAAATGCGCGATTGGCGCATCGCAGCAACCCAAGCCAACGGTGACGCAGACATTGAAGCCAGCACGGCACATGCTTATGGTTGGTCGCGCGGCACCGGCTATGCGCAGCTTTACATCCACGCCCAGCAAGCAACGCCAACGCTGTTACATCTACGGCAATCCGGTATCAAATCCGCCGGCTGGCTGGATGGTCAATCTATTACGTTTAGCGATGATCCAAGCCCACCCGGCGGATTTGCCAAATCTATGGGTACTCAGGTCAAAACGCTATTGCATGGCTTGACTTCGGAAGGTTTGCTGGCCACCGCCAGTGCCGAGCACACGCAATCACCGCAAGTCGCGGCGCTAAACCTGGCTCCTGGCTGGCATAGCCTGCTGCTGAAACTGGTGATGCAACATGAGCAAGGACAGCGCTTTTATTTCTCCGGGGCATTCACCGATCCAGCCGGACAGACATCGGCGGGCTTGACAACCCAAGTTAGCGATCCCGATGCGGATCTGGCTTTACATCGGATTGCCTCAAAGTTACGGCCCATCGTGTTCGTTGATGCACCTGCCAACCTGCTGCATCCGGGGGATGCGCTGAAGTTAAAGGTGGATTTACGCTGGCAGCCGACTTTGGAAGAAACGACTTTAGCGGTGCCGCTACTGCGCTTCCCGGCAAAATGCCGTCTGCGCCTAGTGGACTACAGCGGCAAACAAATCGCCGAACGGGAAGTCAGCGATACCTTTCCCGGTCAGATTGAAGCCGATTTTGGCAAGCTTCTTGAGCCCGGTTATTACGCGGTCTATCCTTCCTTGTATACGACCGACGGCCGCTTGATCATGCATTATCCAGCCGGCGGTTTTAGTGTGGTCGGCGGCAATGCCGCCCAAAAGCAGCGGCTGGAGCAAAAGAAACTCTGGAACAACGATTACTACGCGCTGGCCGACGGGGACAAAAGTTTCAGGCAGTCTGGCGGCTATTTTGCTTGGCTGGAACGGATGGGGATTTTCAGAAGCTACGGTAGCTATCCGGGTTTTGCTCCCGACTATCAGCCGCTGTGGGAACAAGCCAAACAGCGCGGCTTGCAGGTATTTGCCGATTCGTCAGGCGACAGCAATTGGTTGAACGACAAGCCTAACGACGGCCAAAACTTTATCCATTCGGCGGCGGCTTACACTCGCTATTTTAAAGCCACAAACGAAATAGATATTCGCCATGAAGCCGATTGGCAAGCGCTGCGCGAGCCGGCGCATTGGGTCGAACGAGCGAAATGGGAATATCAACAAGCCCATCAAGCCCGCAGCGATGCGCATTACGTCGGCGGCAGCTTGGTCAGGCCGGGCGAGGGCGATTGGTTTAAACAGGTATTGCAATTGGGTTTGGATAACTACCACGACGCTTGGGACGTGCACGCCTATCCGCAGCAGCAGCCGCGTTTTGGCGGGCCGATTGGTAATGGTTCCAACGAAGATGAGCGGGGCGTGTTGGCAAGCTATGCCAGCCTGGGCCGCAGCAACAAATTGCCGTTCTGGCTTGGCGAAACCGGTGCCAAGGCCATGCACGGTTTCAGCGGCCGGCGCTGGCAGGCCGAGCAGGTGGCGAAAATCATCGCCTGGGTCAACAGCCGTCAGGATTATCTGGGCGTAGCGTTTTGCATCGCCCACGAATATGACCTGGCGTACGGCCGAATCTGGGACTATTCCTTGGGCCATAAGCCCGGCGAAGCAGCGATGTATACTGCCGGGGCGCTGATCGACGGTTGGCCTTATCGAGCCGTCGATACCCACGACGATAAGGTCCAGGCTGCCTATTTCGGCGAGACTTTGATGATCTGGCGAACAGATGACGCCCGCAGTGACTGGCCAATACGGCTGGACCCGAGCAAAGCCTGGGTGGCGGTGGATGTCGTCGGGCAAGTGCGCGAGCTGGCCGTCGACAATGTAGGCCAGGCCATCGTCTCAATTTCCTCCAGCCCCATGTATGTATTATCGCGGGCGCATTATCTCCAGGCGATTGCCGATTGACGGACTGCGGAATGGCCGTGTTGGTGGAACGCAAAACTGTTTTTTCGAAAATTGCCAAACGATATTGCGTGCGGCATTAATGCTAAATACCTTGGTTTGGCCGCACTGCGCGGCTAGACTTGTACCATTACTAATCCACACGGGATGGCCAGGTGAATAGTTCAAAACAAACCCCCTTATACGATCTACACCTGCAACTAGGTGCCAAGATGACCACGTTTGCCGGTTACCAGATGCCGGTGCAATACAAAAACGGCATCATTCACGAGCATTTGCACTGCCGCAGCCAGGCCGGTTTCTTCGATATTTCCCATATGGGGCAGTGCCGAATATTGGGCGAAGGCGCGGCAGAGGCCTTAGAAAAACTCACGCCCGGCGGCATCGTCGATTTAAAGTGCGGCGCGCAGAAATATACCGTCTTGACCAATGCCGACGGCGGCGTTATCGACGACATCATCGTCACCCGCATCGAATCCGGCTTATCCCTCATCGTCAATGCCGGTTGCAAGGACAAGGATTTTGCTTATCTGCGCAGCCAATTACCGGCCGATTGCGTATTCGAAGAGTTAGCGAAACTAGCCTTGTTTGCCTTACAAGGGCCGGCTGCGGCAGCGGTGCTGGCCAAGTTTACGGCGGAGGTCGGCGAGCTGAAATTTATGCAAGCGTGCGCCACCGAGATTGCCGGAACCCTATGCCACATCAGCCGTAGCGGCTACACTGGCGAAGACGGCTTTGAAATATCCTTGCCGCAAGCCGACGCGGAGCGCATCGCCCGTTTGCTGTTGGCGGAACAGGGCGTTGAACCGATTGGCTTGGGTGCCCGCGATACGCTGCGTTTGGAAACCGGTTTGTGCCTCTATGGACACGAGCTTAACGAATCGATCACACCTATCGAAGCGGGTTTGCAGTGGATATTCAAAAAAGGCCACAGCGATTTTCCCGGCGCGGAAAAAATTCTGCAGCAACGGCAGGATGGCGCGGAGCGAGTGCGCGTCGGCTTACTGGTGGATGGCCGTATTCCAGTGCGGGACGGCTGCGAGATTGTTCATCAAGACCAGCAAGTCGGCATTGTGACCAGCGGCAGTTTTTCGCCCAGTCTGAATCGGCCCGTGGCGATGGCGCTGCTGGACAGCCGGTTTGCCGAACAGGGTACCGTATTAAGCGCGCTGGTGCGGAACTCTGCTATTTCGGTGACGGTCACTTCGCTACCTTTCGTTCCGCACCGTTACCGGAGAACATAAAGCCATGTCTGCAAAAAACGCCCGTCTCGACCAACTGGAAATGCGCGGTAATTTCATTCAACGCCACATCGGTCCCAATGCTCAACAGACTCAGGAGATGCTGGCCGAGCTGGGCTTGAGCGATCTGGAACAGATTGTCGGCCAAGTGATTCCGGCCAATATTTTGAATCACGAACCGCTGAAACTTACCAATACCATCAGCGAACGCGCGGTGATCAAATACTTGCGCAAAATGCGCGAGCGCAACAAGGTGTTGGTATCGATGATAGGCATGGGTTACTACGACACCATCATGCCGGCGGTGATCAAGCGCAACGTCCTGGAAAACCCCGGCTGGTATACCGCTTACACGCCGTATCAAGCCGAAGTGGGGCAGGGGCGGCTGGAAGCTTTATTGAATTTTCAGCAAATGATCATCGATTTGACCGGCATGGAAATCGCCAACGCTTCGTTGTTGGACGAAGCGACAGCGGCTGCGGAAGCCATGACCATGTCTCGGCGCCTTGCCAAAAGCCCGTCCAACACCGTGTTGATCGACAAAGATTGCCATCCGCAAACCATCGCGGTGGTGCAGACCCGGGCCGGTTCCTTGGGCTACAACGTGGTGGTCGCCGATCCGTTCGATAATCTGGCGCAACACGATTTCTTTGCATTGATTCTGCAATATCCGGGCTCCAGCGGCGAAATCCGCGATCTGACCGAAGCGACCGCGATTGCCCACGGCAAACAAGCATTGGTCACGGTAGCGGCTGATTTACTGAGTTTGGTTCTGCTTAAACCGCCCGCAGCCTTCGATGTGGACATCGCGGTAGGCAGCGCTCAGAGGTTTGGTGTGCCGATGGGCTATGGCGGTCCGCACGCGGCGTTTTTTGCCACCCGCGACGAATTCAAGCGTTCGATGCCTGGGCGCTTGATTGGTGTGTCCAAGGACAGTCATGGTCAGATAGCCTTGCGGATGGCCCTGCAAACCCGGGAACAACACATTCGCCGCGACAAGGCCACCAGTAATATCTGTACGTCGCAGGTGTTATTGGCGGTGATCGCCGGTTTTTATGCGGTCTATCACGGCGCGGAAGGGCTGCGCCTAATCGCCGGCCGGGTGCACCGTTATGCCCAGATTCTGGCCGCCGGCCTGGCGCGCAGCGGCTACCCAGTGTTGAGCCAGTGCTATTTCGATACCATCAGGCTGCGGGTGCCGAACCGGGCGCGGCGCTTTGCGGCGCAAGCCGAGGCGGCCGGCATCAATCTGCGGGTGATCGATCCGGATACCTTGGGCATTGCATTGGACGAAGCCACCACCCGCGACCACATTCGCGCGCTCTGGCAAATCTTTGCCTCGCCGATCAGCGAATTGCCCGACGTTGCGTCGCTGGATGCCGGCCTGGCAGAATGCATCCCTGATACGCTATTACGCGACGACGCAATTCTGAGCCATCCAGTGTTCAGTCTGTACCATTCGGAAACCGAGATGATGCGCTACATGCGCCGGCTGGCGCGCCGCGATATTGCCTTGGACCGGGCGATGATCCCGCTGGGTTCGTGCACGATGAAACTTAATGCCGCTACCGAAATGCAGGCGATTTCATTCTACGAATTCAATGCCATGCATCCGTTTGCGCCGCTGTATCAAGCCCAAGGTTATCAGCAGTTGTTCGCGGAACTGGAAGACATGCTCTGCGATTTGACCGGCTTCGATGCTTTTTCCTTGCAACCCAATGCCGGCTCGCAAGGCGAATACACCGGCCTGCTGGTGATCCGCAAATACCACCAGGTCAACGGCCAGGGTCAACGCAACATCTGCCTGATTCCGGCCTCGGCGCATGGCACCAACCCGGCCAGCGCGACCTTGGCCGGGTTGCAGGTTGTGGTGGTGGCCTGCGATGACCACGGCAATGTCGATGTCGCCGATCTGCGCGCCAAGGCCGAGCAGTTTAAGGATACGCTGGCGGCCTTGATGATTACCTATCCGTCCACCCACGGCGTTTACGAACAAGCGTTTCGGGAAATCTGCGACATCGTTCATCAACACGGTGGCCAGGTGTATATGGATGGCGCTAATTTCAACGCCCTGGTGGGCCTATGTCGGCCCGGCAAGATTGGCGCGGACGTGGCGCATTTGAATTTGCACAAGACGTTTTGCATTCCGCATGGCGGCGGCGGTCCCGGCGTAGGGCCTATCGGCGTGGGTGCGCATCTGGCGCCGTACTTGCCGGATCACCCACTCGTGGAAGGCGTCAATCCGGCCAAAGGCGAGCACGGCACGGTCGGCACCGTGTCGGCGGCGCCGTGGGGCTCTGCTAGCATTCTCACGATTTCCTGGGCCTACATCGCGATGATGGGCGCCACCGGCCTGCGCCGAGCAACTTTGACCGCAATCATGAACGCCAATTACATCGCCCGCCGCCTGGCGCCGCATTACCCGATTCTGTACACCGACGCCAACGGCTGGGTCGCGCACGAATGCATCATCGACTGCCACGCCTTTAAGAAAACCGCCAACGTCACCGTCGAAGACATCGCCAAACGCCTGATCGATTACGGCTTTCATGCCCCGACCGTGTCGTTTCCGGTGCCGGATACCTTGATGATCGAGCCGACCGAAAGCGAGAACAAAGCCGAAATCGACCGTTTCTGCGCAGCGATGATCGCGATTCGCGCCGAAATCCAGGAAATCGAGGACGGTCTGGCCGACAGCCATAACAACGTGCTGCACAACGCGCCGCATACCCACCGACTGTTGCTGGAGGACTGGCATTTGCCGTATTCCCGGCAAAAAGCCTTCTTCCCGGATAGCCATCAGCACGACGACAAATACTGGCCGCCGGTTGGCCGCATCGACAGCGTCTACGGCGACCGCCACGTATTTTGCAGTTGTCCGCTGGATTGGGCGCAAGCCGCAGCGGAGTGCGATGCTGAAACACGTTAACCAGCCGCTGGCCTTCGTCGACCTGGAAACCACCGGCGCCACCGCCACCAAAGACCGCATCACCGAAATCGGTATCGTGCTGGTCGATGAAGACGGCGTGCGGGAATGGAACCAACTGGTCAACCCGCAAACCCGGATTCCGTTGTTCATCGAACAAATGACCGGCATCAGCAACCAGATGGTCGCCGAGATGCCCAGCTTTGCCCAAGTGGCCGGTGAAGTGGCGGAATTACTGGAAGGCCGGCTGTTCATCGCTCACAACGCCCGCTTCGATTACGGGTTTTTGAAGAACGAATTTAGCCGGATTGGCCTGACCTTTCGGCCGCAAGTGCTGTGCACGGTCAAATTGTCGCGGGCTTTATATCCGCAATTCCACCGGCATAATCTGGACAGCCTGATCGAACGCCACGGTTTAACAGCCAAGGACCGGCATCGGGCGTTAGCCGACGCCCAGTTGATCCACCAATTCTGGACTCAGGCTTGCGAACAGTTTTCCGAGACGGTGGTCGATCAAGCCGCCCAGCGCTTGGTCGGCCGCTCCAGTCTGCCGTCCAACATCGACCCAAACTTGATCCACGATTTGCCGGAAACCCCCGGCGTCTACCTGTTCTACGGCGAGAACGACCTGCCGCTGTACATCGGTAAAAGCGTCAACATCCGCAACCGGGTGCTGGCGCATTTCGGCGCCGACCACAAGAACAGCAAGGAGATGAGTCTGGCCCAGCAATTACGCCGCATCGACTGGATCGAAACCGCCGGCGAGTTGGGGGCGTTGTTGCTGGAAGCGCGTCTGATTAAGGAAAAAACCCCGGTTCACAACCAGCGCCTGCGCCGCAAAAATGCCTTGTGTGCCTGGCAGTTGCAACAACAGGGCGAACAGCTCAAGCCGGTGTTGAGTTGGGCCGGCGAACTGGACTTCGGTGCCCAGGATAATTTGTACGGCCTGTACCACAGCCAGCGTGACGCCCAGAAAGCCTTGCGCGGTGTCGCCGAACAGCACGGCCTCTGCTTGAGTGTGTTGGGCCTGGAGAAAACCGCTGCCGGTCGGCCCTGCTTTGGCCACCAGATCAAAAAATGCCGCGGCGCCTGCGTCGGTTTGGAAGCCCCGCTGGCCCACGCGGCGCGGCTGTTGATCACCATGCAAAAACTCAAACTCGCTGTCTGGCCTTATCCTGGCGCGATTGGCGTGCGCGAAGGCCAGGAACTGCATGTGATCGATCGCTGGTGTTATCTGGGCACTGCCAAAAACGAAGCGGAGATAGCCGAGCTGTTGCAGAGCGGTCGGCCGGCTTTTGATCGGGATACTTATATGTTGCTGAGCAAGTCGTTGAAAAAGGCGGAGGTTGTTGGGTTGTCAAAGGCGTTTAGAGTGGTTGGTTGAACCGCGTTCGTTCGGTTACGCCTTTCTAATTGGTATCTACGACCTTTTTATATTTTATTCTAGCTTTCTAGGCTGCGCCTGGTTAGCCCTTTGCAAGGAGCCGGTTTCTATGATGATCGCAATTTTTGTTATATCTGGATTGCTTATTTGTATTGCTGTACCAGTCTTCATGGTTAAAACAAAGGATGCCAGAAGGAGACTTCAAACGATGTATATTGGTTTATACATCTCTGGTCTTTCTTTAGTTACCACAATCGTATTGACATATCTCTGTTTAATTGAAGGTGTAATCTCGTTCGGCACTCGAACGCAGAGTGTAACTTTGCTTCAAAGCGAAGCCCCAGTGTTGTATTTGCTGTTGGCCCCTTTTTCAATTGCTCTGCCTAGCTGTTTTATTTTGTTTGGCTGGCGTGTATTCCAAAGCGCCCGACTTGGGAAACCATTGTCGTTAAAACTGTAATTGCAACCTCTAAGAGGAATGTCCTAAAAGCCCGGTAGGGTACGCACCGCGTACCTCCCTGGCTTTTGCTATCACGATAGCATTTTGATGGTACTACAACTTATTATAAAACAACCCAAAAGAGCGCATTGATTATCAAGGTGTCTTATGTTGATGGGAGACCTACTAATGGTGGCACGAAAGATTAGGGGCTGTTGCCATTTTGAAACGATAGCCTTGAAATCGAACGGCTCTGCCTCATTGATTGATTTTTCAATCAGAAGACAAGTGAGCTATGCCGCGACAAATGTTTACGGATGCATACTGGAATAAATTCAAAGCCATCCTGTTAAGCCTGGGGATTTATGACAAGCCTTCGCTCAGGCAAACGGTAGAAGGGATTTTTTATCGCATGCGAGTCGGCTGCCCCTGGCGAGACCTGCCTGCCACGTTTGGTAAGTGGAATGCAGTCTACAAACGGTTTAATGCGTGGTCACTGCAAGAAAAACTGATGGGCATCTTTCGAGGCCTGGTTGTGGCACCGGATTTGGAATGGACCTTTATTGACGGCAGTATCGTGAAAGCGCATCAGCATAGTAGTGGTGCGGCTCATGAACAGGATGCCGCGATTGGGAAATCCGTTGCGGGTCACACCACGAAAATCCATATGGCCGTTGATGCCTGTGGGCTGCCTATTCATTTCTCGATCACCGGTGGTGAAGTCCATGACTGCAAAGAAGCGCCGGAATTAGTGGCTAAACTGCCTTTGGCTGACTACACGGTCGCTGACAAAGGCTATGACAGTGAACCTCTACGGATTCAAATTCGAGAGAAAGGGAGTGTCCCTATCATTCCTAGAAAACAAAATTCAATCGTCGGGAATGACGGAATGGATTGGTGCCTCTACCAATATCGCCACCTCGTTGAAAATGTCTTTGCGCGATTGAAACATTTCAGAGCCATCGCGACGCGATATGACAAATTGAAACGCAATTTTGAAGGCGTTGTCGCTTTGGCCTGCGCTTTTATTTGGTTACCCATGTAAAACGGCAACAGCCCCTAGTGTTTTAGGCGTTTTTTTTATCGTTTCGTGTGCGACAGCCAATGAACGAGAATCCATACAACTTAATAATCAGTTGTCCGCCTGCATCGCTGTTAATGACATGCAAACCTCCATCGAGAATGGAATTCCTGTCCTCTCGTTTGATGCCCAAATAATTAAATCAATTGCTGAGTGCGGTTGTAAATCAGCTCTGGGATCGTATTCGGTAATGGCCAAAATGGCAGAATATCAATCGTATATAATCGGTGGAAAGGTAGCTTTTACAAAATCCGAACATAAGTATTGGCCATTGTCGGCGGAGCAAGGTTTGATTGACAAAAGAAAATTGGAGATTGTCTTATCCTGTGCTCAACCAGACTAAATATTTTTCTGGTTCCCACGCAGCGCGTGGGAACCAGATAACAATGAAAAACCAGATATTGACCGCATTGAGTAACTCAACAAGTGCGCCTTCTAACATCAGTACATCAGATTTAGCGCACCCTATCGCGTCAATGGGCAACCAAGAAAAATTGACTAAGCTGTAACCGTTCATTGGGAGGCCGTTTGTCCGTTAAATGGAGGATAGGGCTTTGCGCATCCGCCCAATGATGCGTTCGATGCTTTCTTGAATTTCTTGTTCGGATCGTTGCGAGAGAAATTCTGGCTGGACCGTGCTTTGCCCGTTGGCGAACGGCCAAGCTTGGGCGCCATAGCATGCTTGCTAAGCATTCTTTCGCGTCAATGCCATGCCTGTAAAGCTTGCCGGGTATTTGTTGCTAGCCAAAATCCAGTGTTTTTCAGTTCCGCTTCACGGGAATGCTGCTATTATCAAGCTCATACGACAGACTGTTAACTTCACTGCTCGATTCCACACCAGCTGATGTCCGAAAACACCATCAAATACGCCCAACTTGTCGATCTTGCCAGTCTGCAAACGCTGATGGATGATTTGTACCGGGTGATCGGAATACCTAACGCCATTATCGATACCGACGGCGTTGTTATCACCAACGCCGGCTGGCAAGAGGCCTGTGTAAAATTTCATCGGGTCAACCACAACACCTGCAGTAACTGCATAGAAAGCGATACGGCCTTGGTTGAAAGCATGTTGAAGGGGGAGCGGTTTGCAATCTACAAATGTCTGAACGGGTTGGTAGATTCGGCTATGCCGATTATCGTCGAGGGCCAGCACGTCGCCAATATTTTTACCGGTCAATGTTTTATTGATCCTCCGGATCTGGAATTCTTCCGCAGTCAGGCCAGGCGATATGGGTTCGAGGAAGCTAGTTATCTGCAAAGCATCAGCAAGGTCCCGGTCATTGCCAGGCAGCGTCTGGAAACTATCACGGAAATGTACGCGCAACTCGCGCAAGCCTTTGCCAAACACGGTGCGGACCGGTTGCAGCAAAAACTGGCGGCGGCGGAACTGGCGGAGCTTAATAACGAACTGAATCGGCGCGTCGAAGAAAGAACCGAGCAACTGTTTCAAAACAATCAGCAGTTGCTGCTGGAAAAACGCGCCCTGGCCGCCAGCGAAGCACGCTTATCGGCATTATTCAAACACATGAGTAGCGGCGTGGCGGTATACCGGGCCAGCGAGGACGGCCGGGATTTCATTATCATCGGCTTTAACAAGGCTGCCGAGCAGATCGAAAAAATCACCCGTAAAGAATTGATCGGTAAAAAACTGACCGAGATGTTTCCGGGGGTATTCGAATTCGGGCTGTTGGATGTATTGCGGCGGGTCGCCAAAACCGGGACGCCGGAGGCTTTTCCGCCCTCATATTACCGTGATGAGCGGATTCAGGGTTGGCGGGAAAATTATGTGTATAAATTGCCCGGCGGCGAAATTGTCTCGATTTACAACGATGTTACCGAACGCAAGCTGGCGGAAAAGGCTTTGCATCTGACGCAGTTTTCGGTGGATAGAGCCACTGAATGTTTGTACTGGATAACCGCTGACGCCAGATTCCAATTTGTAAACAACACCGCCTGCCAAGTATTGGGCTATAGCCGCGAGGAGTTGCTGACATTTTCGGTAATGGATATAGACAAGGATTTAACGGCGGAAAATTGGCCCGCGCATTGGCAGGAAGTCAAACAAAAAGGCGCGTTAAAAATGGAAGCCATCCATCGCTGTAAAGACGGTCGGGAAATTCCGGTGGAAGTGGCCGCGAATTATCTGGTTTTCGAAGGTCTGGAATATAACTGCGCGTTCGTGCGCGACATCAGCGAGCGCAAAGCCCTGCAAGCGGAGTTGGAGCGCCAGGCGCGCATCGATTATCTGACCGGGATTGCCAATCGCCGTTATTTCATGGAGCAGGGCGAAGCGGAGTTGGCGCGCAGTGATCGTTACGGCAACCCGTTGTCGGTATTGATGCTGGACATCGACTATTTTAAAGCCGTCAACGACAACTACGGCCATGCGGCCGGCGATCAGGCCTTGCAAAAACTGGGCTGCATTTTGGTGGAAGTTTTGCGGGAAATCGACATTCCCGGCCGCATGGGCGGCGAAGAATTTGCGATCTTATTACCGGAAACCGGCTTGCTTAAAGCACTTGAGGTGGCGGAGCGACTCCGAAGCGTGGTGGCCGGCAGCGTGATTCCGGTTGAATCGGGGTTTGAATTGCAATTTACCGTATCGATTGGCGTGGCTACCCTGACGGATAAAAACAGCAGTATCGGCGATTTACTGAATTTGGCTGATAAGGGTTTGTATCAAGCTAAACACAGCGGCCGGAATAAGGTCTGTAGTTTTTCGCTACAACATTAGAATTGCATCGACTCGTCAAAACCCTCTCAACTCCGCGCTGCTTCAATAAACTGCGCCAAGGCCGCCACGGAACCGAAGATTTTCACCACATCGTCGCGTTCGGCATCAATTTTTACCTGATACTTTTTACGTATCGCCAATCCCAGTTCCAGTGCGTCTATAGAGTCCAGGCCCAGGCCGTCGTTGAACAAAGGGGCGTGACTATCGATGTCCGCCGTATCGACATCCTCCAGGGCCAGCGTGTCGATAATCAGGTGTTTTAATTCAGTTTCCATCTCGCTCATGGCGTTCTCGTTGTTGAGTAAAATAATCCTGTAAATACTGCGTTAAACGCCGCACCGCTATCGAGCGCGGTTGCAGTTCCCGGAAAGGCTGCAATTCCACATCCTCGCCGACGATCATTTGCAAATGAAAACGCCGCTGCGGGATTTGGTACCAGGCTTGAGTTTTGGTGAGGGTGCTGGGTTTACAGGTCAGCGTTACCGGCGTGATTATACTATCGGCTTGTAAAGCAATGGCTGCGGCACCGCGTTGAAAACGATAAGGCCGGCCCGGCACCGAGCGGGTGCCTTCCGGAAAAATGATCATGGTGCCGCCGTTTTGCAGCCAAGCGGCGCAATCGTTGACCATCGTTTCAGAATCGGCGTTGCTGATATAGCCGGCATTCAAGATTGGGCCGCGCATCGCCGGGTTGTGCCACAGGCTGGCCTTGACGATGCAGTTGGCTTGTTTGATTCGGCTGATTAAAAACACCACATCCACCAGCGTCGGGTGGTTGGCGACAATCAGCTGACGGGGACGGTTGAGTTTTTCCAGTCCTATCACTTCATAGCTCATGACGCCCAGTCTGTGCATCAAGCCTATAAACATATAAAAACTCAGATGCACCGTGTATTGGCCGCGGCCGGCTTTTTCGGCGCGGCTGCCCGGCCATATTGCCAAGAGCGGAAACACCAGCAGCCACAGCATCACGCCGCCGATTCCGAAGCTGGTAAAGCTGATCGCAGTGGCCAGTAAACGCCAGCCGTAATCGATTTTTTGAATTAGAGTTTGTGCCATCGCCAGCTGCGGTTCTGATCGCCGAACTGCAACATGGCTGGGTCGGCGGGCAGGAATTGGATTAGGGTCGGCAATTGTAGCGGTTACTGGCTATTGTGACGAGTTATCGACGATAAACCTGAAAATCAGTTGCGGCGGTTGTAAACCGTGCATGGATGCGATAGGTAGAGCACTCTGGGGTAGTTTCTGAGCAGAACCCCACCCACCCTGCCTCAGGGCGAACGGGATTGGCTATGCCGAACATAAATGAAACCGCTTGGAACTATGATTTGTGTGCCATAGCCCCAAGTTAGGATGAAGCGTGGACGTTATATGCAGCCCGGCAGTGGACGGGAATCCTCTTTGCTGAACTGCGGCAAGGTGGCGAAGGCTTCTTTGAGTTTTTCGTGCCACATCTTGCGGATTTTGCTCAGATACTCGTTGTCTTCCTGGAAGCAATAGTACTCGTCCAGCGTCAGCGTATCCCGGTGATAAATCAACAGCTCCACCGGCGCGCCGACGCTGGCATTACTGCGCATCGTTGAGTCCATCGAAATTAAGCAGCAACGCCCGGCTTCGTGCAGTGCGGTATCGATTTTTAAAAACCGGTCCAGCACCGGTTTGCCGTATTTGTTTTCGCCGATTTGCAGATAAGGGGTCTGCCGCGAGGTAGTGATGCAATTGCCTTCCGGGTAAATTAAATAAGCGCCGTGCGGCTCCTGGCCGATTTGCCCCGCCAAAATAAAAGTGGCGGACGGATTGAAGCTGCTTTGTCCGGCATCCACATGACGGCGCTGCTTTTCGACGCTGATCCGCCCCAGATAGGCGGCGGCTTCCGACAGATAGTTGACCGTATCCAGATTCACTTCGGTCTCTTCTTTCATATCGCGCTTCAACTGGTCGATCACGGCCTGCGTGGTAGCCAGATTGCCGGCACTGAGCAGCACGATTTTCCGATCAGATGCGGTACAAAATGGGTGCATTTTGCCGTAAATGCTGACATTGTCGATGCCGGCGTTGGTTCTGGAATCCGACGTTAATACCAGTCCGTCTTTTAGAGAGACAGCAATACAATAAGTCATACGCTCTGCGCCTGAAAAATAAGGTTGCCCGCAGTGTACTAAAGAAGCTGCGTAAAGGCCAAGGACAGTATCGATTAACTGGCGGGGTAAGTTGTTAGATGCATCTCAGGCTCGGCTTTCAGTATACTGAGCCGACACGTTTAAATCAGCGGCGGGTAATTCATAGATGATTAGTAAACCAGGCCTGTATCTCGTTGGGGGAGTAGCTGCCGTTGTGCTGGTCGCCAGCGGTTTTTATCTCAAGGATGGCAGCCGGCGGAGCGATGCCTTGATCCTATACGGCAACATAGATATTCGCCAGGTGGAACTGAGTTTTCACGATCCGGAGCGCGTCGAGCAGATCCTGGTTCAGGAAGGCGAGCGGGTCAAACGCGGCCAATTGTTGGCGACGCAAGCACTGGAGCGCTTTGAATACAGCCGCGATCAGGCCGCAGCCAAAGTGGATGTGCAACAACATCAGCTGGATAAGCTGCTGCACGGTTCGCGGCCGCAGGAAATCGGCAAGGCTGGCAATGATGTCAAAGCGGCGGAAGCGGCGGTGGTACTGGCTAAGAAAGAGTTGGTCCGTTTTCAGGCGTTGGTCAAACGCAAACTAAGCTCCGCCGAGTCCCTGGATCGGGCGCAAGCCCAATACGACGCGGCCAGGGAGAATCTGCAAGCCTTGAAACAGCAATATACGCTGACTGAAATCGGCCCGCGCCGGGAAGATATTCAAGCGGCGCAAGCACAACTGAAAGCTGATCAGGCCGCGTTACAGCTGGCTGATAAAGTCTTAGCCGATGCACGCTTGTATGCGCCGCAGGATGGTGTGATCCAGAACCGCATCCTGGAGCCCGGCGACATGGCCAGCGCGCAAAAGCCGGTATTGACGTTGGCCTTGCGCGAGCCGTTGTGGGCTAGAACCTATGTGGCGGAAGCTGATTTGGGACGACTGCGTTATGGTCTGCCGGCTAGTTTGGCCAGCGACAGCTTTCCGGATAAAAGCTATCGGGGTTGGGTAGGGTACATGTCGCCGACGGCCGAATTTACGCCTAAAACGGTGGAAACCACCGAGCTGCGCACCAGCCTGGTCTATCAAGTACGGATCTACGCCTGCGACCCGGACGATCAATTGCGGCTGGGGATGCCGGTCACCGTGAGGATAGACACCCAGCAAGCACCGATGGCACAACCGAGCTGCGAACCCGCGCTGTGATTACCATCGCGGCCGATGCCGCACCGGCGCCATTGACCTTCACGTCGGTAAGCAAACGCTTTACCGCCGGTGACCGGGTCGTACCGGCCTTGCGGGATATTTCCCTGAGTCTGTCGCTCGGCCAAGTTACGGCCTTGGTTGGTCCGGACGGTGCAGGCAAAACCACCTTGCTACGCTTGGCGGCCGGTTTGTTGTTGCCCGATAGCGGCAGCATAAGCAGTTTTGGTTTGGATACGGCCGCCGCCGGTGCCCAATTGCACCAATTAATCGGCTATATGCCCCAGCGTTTTGGTCTTTATGAGGACTTGAGCGTGCTGGAAAACCTCAATCTTTACGCCGATCTTTACGGCATATCGCTGCAGGACAGGCAGCAGCGCTTCGCTGAGTTGATGCGCATGACCAATCTGCAAAAATTCAATCAGCGTCTGGCCGGCCGGCTATCCGGCGGTATGAAGCAAAAATTGGGTTTGGCCTGCACCTTGTTGAATCGGCCAAAATTATTGCTGCTGGACGAGCCGTCGGTCGGCGTCGATCCCTTGTCGCGCCGCGAGTTGTGGCAAATTATCGAGTCGCTGGTGGCGGAGTTTGGCACCACCGTCTTACTTAGCACGGCGTACATGGATGAAGCCGAGCATTGCCAGCAGGTGGTATTGCTGGATAGTGGCGAAATTCTGCATCAGGATGCACCGTCCGGCTTTCATCGTCTGGCGGAGGCTTGCAGTTACCAGTTGTCCAGTCCGGTACTGGCTAAACGCATGCTGCAACAACGTTTGCAGATGCATGCCGATCTAATCGACTCGGTGGTACAGGGGGACGCGGTGCGGGCCGTGGCGCGTCCTGCTTGCCCGCCGGATTGGACGGCGATATTCGATACTGCCGAGCAAGTGCGGATTACCCCGGTGCCACCGCGTCTGGAAGATGCCTTTATCATGTTGCTGCTGGCGCGGCACGAGGAAAAGTCGCCAGTGGAAACCGTCTGTTTTGTACCCGGCAATGGTTCGCGGTTTTTGGCGACGGAGCACGCAGCAGTGATTGAAGTCGAGCAAGTTGATCGCTGGTTCGGCAATTTTCAGGCGGTTAAGAAACTGTCTTTCGAGGTGCGGCACGGCGAGATTTTCGGCTTGCTCGGTGCCAACGGTGCCGGTAAGACCACGACATTCCGAATGTTATGCGGCTTGCTGCCGGCCAGCAACGGCAGCTTGCGGGTGGCCGGCCTGGATTTGCGCAATGCGGCAGCCCAGGCCAGGGCCAGACTGGGCTATATGTCGCAGAAGTTTTCCTTATACGGACAATTGTCGGTCAAACAAAATCTACAGTTTTTCAGCCATGCCTACGGTTTACGCCATAAGCGGCGAACAGAGCGTATAGCCTGGGCGTTGCAAGAGTTTGACCTCACTGAGTTTGCCGACACCAACAGCGTCGATCTGCCGCTGGGTTACAAACAACGGCTGGCGCTGGCTTGCGCGCTGATGCACGAGCCCGAGATTCTGTTTCTCGACGAACCGACTTCCGGCATCGATCCGCTGGCGCGCCGCGAGTTTTGGAATCGCATCAACAGCCTGGCGGCGCAAGGGGTAACGATATTGGTCACTACGCATTTCATGGAAGAAGCCGAATATTGCGACCGGCTGTTAATCATGCGCGAGGGCGACATCCTGGCCGCCGGCACGCCGGCCGAGATTCGTAGCCGTAGTCAAACCGCCGAGCAAGCGCCGGCCGAGACCATGGAAGAAGCTTTCATTCGCTTGCTGGAACTTACAGGAGCCTCGGCCGGATGAGTGCCGCCAGCCAGCGCCTGTTGGGCTTGATTCGCAAGGAGTTTTTACAAGTGCTGCGCGACCCCAGCAGCTTGGCGATTGCGTTTGCGATGCCGGTGTTCTTGCTGTTGTTGTTCGGTTACGGGGTGTCGCTGGATGCGCGCCGCGTGCCGATAGGTCTGGTAATCGAGCATGTCTCGCCGGAATCGCGCAGTTTTAGCGCCGGCTTCGATTATTCGGACTATTTTCAAGCCCATTACTTCCGCGACCTGCGTGAGGCTCAGCAGGCCTTGCTGACCCGAAAAATCAACGCTATCGTGCATTTGCAGGCGGATTTCGACAAGCGCTTGACCGGCAGCGAACCGGCGCCGATTCAGGTTATCGTCAATGGCGTCGATGCCAATACCGCCCGCCTGACCAGCGGATATGTGCAAGGCGTTTTTGAAACCTGGCTCAACGCTCGTGCCGCTTGGCAGGGGCAGGAAGCGCCGCAGCCGGTGCAATTGGCTGCCCGGGTTTGGTACAACAGCGCCTTGCGTAGCCGCAATTTCCTGGTGCCGGGCTTGATTGCCGTAATCATGACTTTGATCGGTGCCTTATTAACTGCTTTGGTGATGGCCCGCGAATGGGAACGCGGCACAATGGAGGCCTTGATTTCGACGCCGGTCAGCGTCCGCGAAGTGCTGCTCGGCAAATTGATTCCCTATTACTTACTGGGCATGGGCGGCATGTTGCTGTCGATAGGCATGGCGGTGTTTTTGTTTCAGGTGCCCTTGGTCGGTTCTTTGTGGGTGTTGCTGGTGGCGGGCACATTATTTTTGCTGGCGGCACTGGGGATGGGATTGTTGATTTCGATTGCGGCCAAAAATCAGTTTGTCGCCGGGCAGATTGCCATTGTGGTGACTTTTCTGCCGGCCTTTATCCTGTCCGGATTTATTTTTAATATCGATAGCATGCCGTGGGCGGTGCAGCTGTTTACCCATGTGGTGGCTGCCCGGTATTTCGTGGCGATTTTGCAGACCGTATTCCTGGCCGGCGATATTTGGGAAGTGATTTTGCCCAACGCATTGGCCTTATTTCTGATGGCGTCGGCGTTTTTGGCGTTGGCCTTGTGGCGGGCGCCGCGCCGCCTGGAGTGACGAGTATGTGGTGGCGCATCCAGGCTTTATTGATCAAGGAATTCCTCAGCCTGCTGAAGGATAAAAAAAGCCGCTTTGTCTTGATCGTGCCGCCGCTGGTGCAGTTATTTTTGCTCAGCTATGCCGCTACTTACGATCTAAACCAACTGCCGATCGCGATATACAACGAAGACCGCGGCAGCGCCGCCCGCGATTTGATTGCCCGCTTCAATGGTGCGCCGGCATTCCGGGAAGTGTTGCGCATCGAGCGCCAGGCGCAAATCGCCGCAGTGCTGGACAGCAAGCAGGTGTTGATGGTGTTGCATATCGGCCAAACATTCAGCCGCGATTTGCTGGGTGGCCGGCAGCCGGCGCCGGTGCAGATATTACTGGACGGCCGCGATTCCAATACGGCCCAGATTGCCTTGGGCTATGCCCGTAACGTGATCAGCCAGTTCAACAGCGATTGGGCGCGCCAGCACAACCAAACCGGGCCGCCGGCGGAATTGCGCATCAGGGCCTGGTTTAATCCCAATCTGGAAAGCCGCTGGTTTATTGTGCCCGGTATCGTCGGCTTGCTGACTTTGGTGGTGACGATGACGGTGGCCGCATTGTCTGTGGCGCGCGAACGCGAACAGGGCACGTTCGACCAACTGCTGGTGACACCATTCACCCCGGCGGAAATTCTGATCGGCAAAGCCATTCCCGGCCTGATCATCGGCGTAGCCGAAGCCTCGTTCAGTATCTTCATGGTGGTCTTCTGGTTTCAGGTGCCGTTGTTGGGCAGCTTGGCCGCGCTGTATATTGGCATCGTGTTGTATGTGTTTTCGGTGATCGGTGCCGGTTTGATGATTTCCTCGCTATCGGTCACCCAACAACAGGGCCTGCTGGGTGGATTTCTGGTCATCGTGCCGGGTGTAATCCTCTCTGGCTACGCCACGCCCATCGAGAACATGCCGGAACTCGTGCAGCAGCTGACGTTCGTCAATCCGCTACGTTATTTTTTGATCATTATCCGCGGCGTATTTCTGGAAGGCTTGGGGATCGCCGATTTAGCCGACCAATACTGGCCGCTGGCGCTGATCGGTTTGTGTTGTTTGAGTTGCGCCGGCTGGCTATTTCGCAAGCGTATGTACTGAACGATGCCTGGCGTCTGAGTTGCCTCTGAAATTGCCTGCTTTCAAGCCTTTGGCGCTTTGTCCAAATCCTGACAATCAGCCGGCGGGGATTGTGCCGTTACAAACATTAGGCGGCTGTATATTGGGGTGTTTGGTAGTTTATCTTAAAAAAGAATTTATATATCAATAAGTTAAATTGATTTCATAACTGGCATGGCCTGTGCTTTCTCACTGCATAACCAATCAAGTGAGGTGAAGAATATGGAACTGCCAGTATTAAACGAAACTCCAGCAGCCAGCGCAGGCGGCTGCTCCTCCCATTCTTGCGGTACAAGTGATGATCAACTCGGGCATTTGTCCGACGAGATTCGCTCCAAGGTAGAAAATCATCCTTGTTACTCGGAAGACGCGCACCACTATTTTGCCCGCATGCACGTGGCAGTGGCGCCGGCTTGTAACATCCAGTGCCACTATTGCAACCGCAAATACGATTGCTCCAACGAGTCGCGTCCCGGCGTGGTGTCCGAGTTGTTGACGCCCGACCAAGCCGTGAAAAAAACCATGGCGGTGGCGGCCAACATTCCGCAAATGACCGTGCTGGGTATCGCCGGCCCTGGTGATCCATTGGCCAATCCGGAGCGTACTTTCGAAACCTTCCGCCGTTTGAGCGCAGAAGCGCCGGACATCAAGCTCTGCGTTTCCACCAACGGTCTGGCTTTGCCGGAATCGGTCGAGGAACTGGCCAAGCACAACATCGATCACGTCACGATCACGATCAACTGTGTTGATCCGGAAATCGGTGCGCAAATTTATCCGTGGATTTTCTGGGAAAACAAACGCATCAAAGGCGTGAAAGGCGCGAAGATCCTGATCGAGCAGCAACAAAAAGGCCTGGAAATGCTGACCGCCAGAGGCATTCTGGTCAAGGTCAACTCGGTGATGATCCCCGGCGTCAACGACAAACACTTGGCGGAAGTTAGCAAAATCGTCAAAGCCAAAGGCGCTTTCCTACACAACGTGATGCCTTTAATCGCCGAAGCCGAGCACGGCACCTTCTACGGCGTGATGGGTCAACGCGGTCCGACTCAGGATGAGTTGATGGATCTTCAAGACTCGTGCTCCGGCGACATGAATATGATGCGTCACTGCCGGCAGTGCCGGGCCGACGCGGTTGGCCTATTGGGCGAAGACCGTGGCGACGAGTTCACCATGGACAAAATCGAGGCGATGGAAATCGATTACCAATCGGCAATGGAAAAACGCAAAGTGATCCACGAAGCGATTGCCGAGGAAATGCACAGCAAGCGCGCCGCGAAAGCGGAAAAAGCTGCCGGCCACGCCGACGAGCCCAAGCTGAATACCCGTCCGGTGTTGATGGCTATCGCGACCAGCGGTCAAGGCGTGATCAATATGCACTTCGGACATGCCAAGGAATTCCTGATCTATGAAGCCTCCCCGAACGGCGTGCGTTTCATGAGTCATCGCAAGACAGACTTATATTGCGGCGGCGACGACACCTGCGGCGATGGCGAGAGCGTGTTGCAACAAACCATTCGCTCTCTGGCCGGCTGTGAAGCGGTGTTGTGCTCCAAAATCGGCTACGAGCCATGGGACTTGCTGGAAAAAGCCGGCATTGTACCCAACGGCGAGCATGCGATGGAGCCTATCGAAGAAGCGGTGATGGCGGTTTACAAGGAAATGGCTGCCGCCGGCAAATTGGACGAGGCTGCGCCGCAAGAAGAGCGAGCGACGGCATAGCCCAATATTTCCTCTCCGGCCGGAGAGGGTAGGGTGAGGTGAATCAAAAAGCTTTTGCTTATTCAATTCTCCTCACCCCAGCCCTCTCCATCAGGAGAGGGAGATTGTTAGAACTGATTAACCATCGAATACAAAGGTAACGTCATGGCCTTACAAATCATCGAATCCTGTGTCAACTGTTATGCCTGCGAGCCGTTGTGCCCCAGCAAAGCCATCTACATGTCGGAAAAAGCCGGGCATTTCAGGATCAACCCGAAAAAATGTACCGAATGCGAGGGCGATTATAAAGACACGCAATGCGCCAGCATTTGCCCGATTGAAGGCGCGATTCTCGACGCACTGGGTGTGCCTATCAACCCGCCCGGCTCGCTGACCGGTATCCCGCCCGAAAAAATGGCCGAGGCGATGGCGGAACTACAAGCCCATTAACGGCTATGGCCACCGTGCATTTCTATGAAAAGCCGGGCTGCTTGAACAATACCCGGCAAAAGCAATTGCTGAGTGCCGCCGGCCATTTGCTGGTGGTTTACGATCTATTGCAGCAGCCGTGGGGCAGGGAACCGGGCAAGTTGCGCTCGTTTTTCGGCGACATGCCGGTGGCGGATTGGTTTAACCGCAGCGCGCCGGCTGTCAAACAAGGGTTGGTCGATCCGAATGCCGTCAGTGCAGACGAAGCGATAGCGCTGATGGTGGCGCAGCCGTTGTTGATTCGGCGGCCTTTGATGGAGGTCAACGAACAGCGCGTCTGCGGGTTCGACCAACAACAGGTCGATGCCTGGTTGGGCTTGGCTGCCTTGGCTTCGCAAAAGGATTTGGAAACCTGTCCCAAGCAGTCACGCTCTGAGGCCTGCAAGCCATGAACAGCGTCAGATTGGAGAGCGAAGACGGCGTACCGCTGGCGGTGGCCTTGTCGGAGCGCGTGCATTGGGTCGGTGCGCTGGATCCGAATTTGCGCACTTTCGACATCATCCTGAAGACCGCCAACGGCACCAGCTATAACGCCTATGTGATTCGCGGCAGCGAAGGTGTGGCGGTCATCGATACTGTCAAGGAAGGCTTTGCCAACGCCTTTTTCGCCCGCCTGGAAAGCGTTGCAGACTATTCGGAAATCAAAGTCATCGTCCTCAATCATTTGGAACCCGATCATACCGGCGCCTTGCCGGAGTTGATGAAACGGGCGCCGCACGCGCAGTTGTTCATTTCCCAAAAAGCCCAGTCCATGCTCAAAGGCCTGCTGAAGCAGGACGAGTTGAGCTTTACCCCGGTGCTGACCGGCGACAAGGTCTCGCTGGGTGACCGCAGCCTGGAGTTTTTGCACACCCCGTATTTGCATTGGCCGGACACGCAATGCACCTACGCGCCGGAAGAAGCGATGCTGTTCTCCGGCGACGTGTTTGGCTGCCATTTTTGCGATAACCGCTTGTACAACGACAAAGTCGGCGATTTCCGCTTTTCCTTCGAATACTACTACGCCCACATCATGCGGCCGTTCAAGGAATACGTGGTCAGGGCCTTGGAGTTGATCGAACCCTTGCCGCTGAAACTGATTGCACCGACCCACGGGCCGATCTTGCGTGACCGCCCGCAGCATTACATCCAGCGTTATCGGCAGTTATCCAGCCCTGCTTTGCATAACGAGCTGCGGCCCAATCAAAAAACCCTGCTGATTTTTTACATTAGCTCTTACGGCAATACCCGGCGCATGGCGGAAGCGATATATCAAGGCGCGATGCAAGTCGAGGATGTGCGCGTATCGCTTTACGACCTGGAGGGTGGCGAGGTGGCGCCGTTTGTCGATTTGATCGAGGAAGCCGACGGTTTGGTGTTGGGTACGCCGACCATCAACGGCGATGCGGTCAAGCCGATTTGGGATCTGCTCTCGTCGCTGGCTGTGGTCAATCTGAAAAACAAACTCGGCGGCGTGTTCGGTTCTTACGGTTGGACCGGCGAAGGTGTGCGCCTGGTGGAAGACCGCTTACGCGGCTTGAAACTGCGGGTACCGATTCAAGGCCTGCGCGTGAAGCTGATTCCTACCGACGACGAGATACACGAGTGTAAGGCCTTTGGCTTGGATCTGGCTCAGGAGCTGACCGGGGCCAGAGAATCACGGGTGATTAATTTTGCGGACCTGTAAACCGGATTAAACAGACGCTTGCTATTGAGTCTACAGCGGTATTCGTAGGCTAAACCGATTCACGGACGGATCGGTGACCTCATCGGCTGTAAGGCCGGTGAAAATCAGGAATCGTTTCGATTCCAAACCGGTTGGTCCTCAGATTAGAGGCTGCCGAGATGACTTTTAATACCTTATGGAGTTTTTACAATGGCCAAAGCGACCATTACATTTGAAGATATAAACGTGACGGTTACCGTCCCCGCCGGCACCCGGGTGATTGAGGTGTCCGAGAAAGTAGGTTCCGGCATTACTTACGGTTGCCGGGAAGGCGATTGCGGAACCTGCATCATGAAAGTGACTGCCGGTTGGAACAACTTGACCGAGCCGTCCGTACTGGAAGACAAAATTTTGCGGGAAAACATGGCCGGCAAACACAACCGTCTGGCTTGCCAAGCGCAAGTATTGGGCGGCGAAATTTCCCTTAAACCAGTTTAAAAAACGCAAAAGGAGTAACACATGGCATTAGTCACATTTACCAGTCCCGAATACCGGGATAAAACCGTTTACGCCGTTGCCGGCAGTCACACGCAGACTATTTTGAAGCTGGCTCTGGAAAACAAGATCCCCATCAATTTCGAATGCGAAGATGGCGAATGCGGCACTTGCGTGGTCCGCGTCACCAGCATCGATAAAAAGCTGGAGCGCATGGGTGGCACGATGACTGAGAAGGAAAAAGCCCTGCTGAAGCAATTAGGCAAGGTCACTACCGAACAGTTGGAACAAATGATCGTCGACGACCTGCCGCCGGAGTGGCGTCTGGCTTGTCAGATGATTGTTAGGGACGAAGATATTCGCGTTGAGTATTAAGCGTCTGCGTCATCGTTAATAAGGCCGGAGAATCGAGTATGAGTTGCACACTTAGCATGACATCGAATGATAGGGTTGAGCCCTTGGTTATGAAGTCGCGGCAACACATTTATGAGGATCTGCTGGCCTGTGCCGACCAGTCGCCCAACAGCGTCTGGTTGGCGCAAATCATCGCCAGTTGGTGTGTCGGCGATGGCGTGCTTCCCGATAGATTGGGCTTGAGCCCAGTACAATTTGAACAGCTTATCGACCGCTACTTTCCCGGCTATTCCTTGGCGCCGAAAGCCTTTTCCGGTAGCAGTCTGGATTACAGCCGCATGTTGGAAAAACAGGATTTGGAAATCCTGCTGGGGCAATTTGCCACCAATCCCGGCGCGGAAACCGAATGGCTGATCGCGCTAATCGTTGCCGCCTGTTTGGGTAGCGATCATTTGTGGCAGGATTTGGGCTTGTGGTCTCGCACTGATTTATCGGCCATGCTGGGCTACAACTTTCCGGAATTGCTGGTGCGCAACAGCAAAGACATGAAATGGAAAAAGTTTTTGTACAAACAACTGTGCGAAGCGGAAGGCTTATACGTTTGCCGGGCGCCGTCCTGTGAGGTCTGTAAAGATTATCAGCAGTGTTTCGGGCCGGAAGATTGAAGCGTTTTCGTTTGTTGGCATCCCCCCGTTTTGATGTCAGTCAGCTTGGTTTCCTTGAGCCGATGGTTTTAGATCACATCAAACCCAAAATCCGATAAGCCCCTTTCGTATTTAAAACCACAGTAACCGGCGCGCTGGATTTGTTTTCCCAATACCAGCCGTGCGAGCCTTCAAAGGGCGCGCTTAACGAGCCACTGGATTGGCTGTCGGTCGTTTCCTTATAGCTTTTGAAATAGCCGGTTTTATCGCCTTGCGGCTCGCCGTGAAAATCAAAATACAGCGCCGCGCCGTTGGTGGACCACGAATATTCCAGGTTCGCGCCTTTGGCGAGATGAAATTTGTATTCCAATCCTTCGCCGGCCGGCACCACGATTTTTACCGTATCCTGCCATTGCGAAGCCGCTGCCGGTTGCGCGGCGCTCACCGCCTGCACCGGCTCCGAGCAAGCGCTGCCTGTTTCACTTGGCGACGCCAAGCTAGTTAAACCGGTCATTTGCCCAAACCCGGTCGGATCTATGCCGTATTCAGCGGGCAACACCGCAGTGATCAGCACAACGCCAGCCAATAGCGTTGCCGACAGGCTGGCGATGGTCAGCGATTTAATTGATTGAACTGGCGGGTTGTTGTCTTGCATCGAATTATCCATTGATGATGTACCCCGTGATTTGGTAGCCGAACAGAATCAAGCCTCCGGACATTAACAGGGTGTTGGTGGCCGTGGAAAAGGTGTAATAACTGCGGTGGCGGCGCCAAAAGTCCAGCGCGATCAAGATAAACAGCAGGGCCAGAAATTGGCCGATTTCCACGCCCACATTAAACGCCAACAAGTTTTTCCAGAGCCCGGCTGCGGGTAGTGAAAAATCCTGCAATTTGGTCGCCAGGCCAAAGCCGTGAAACAGGCCAAAAATCATCACTGCCCATTTGGTATTGGGCTGAAACCCCAATAGGCGTTGAAAACCGCCCAGGTTGTCGAAGCCTTTATACACAATCGACAAGCCGATAATGGCGTCGATCAGAAACGGATTGACCGAGATGCTGCTTAACACGCCGAATAGCAGCGTCAAGCTATGTCCCAAGGTAAACAGGCTGACATAGACCAGCACGTCGCGAGTGCGGAATAAGAAGAAAATCACCCCCACCAAAAACAACAAATGATCGTAGCCGGTGACCATATGTTTGGCGCCGATGTACAAAAACGGGCCGATGGCGACGCCTTGGTTGGCCAGCAAAAACCGTTCGGTATTGGCATCGACGCCGTGGGCGTAGACGGCGGGGCTGAGCAGCGTCAATAACGATAAACAGCCGATAACACAGGCATTACGTGATATTGCGGAAAACATGTTTAAAGGGTTGGGTTTAATGTGGCAATGATTGTGAGCTGATAGATACCAGCGCGAAGGCGGCAGAATACCCCGATTAAGCCGCTCGTGGAAAGGGGCGGCCGCTAAGATTAACGTTACTTCTTGGGTATGGCCGGATGCCGATTGCCCAAGTGATCAATGTCGTCCAAGCTCATAATAGGCGAATACATCAGATCGTTAATGTCGCTGGAGCGCTCCCATCCTAAAACCATTTGACCGATGGCGCGTTTGGTCATTTTCACGAAGCGCGATTCGAGATGCTGGCGGCTACCGGGCGAATTTTCCGGTTCCGGGTGCATGCGCGCGGCGGAAACCACCGAACAGCGGCAGACTTTGTCGTGATAAGAAAACTGGAAACGAAAATTCCGGGCCCGGCTGTTGATGTCGCGGTTGGTTAGAAAAATGAAATAGGTGTTGCTGTCCGCTTCCGGCAAACGCTGCATCACGGTTTTAGCTTGTTCGAAGATGTCTTCCGCCGCGAATTGTTGTGTGCCCTGCATGGGCATCAGGCCTTGCATGCCCATCGCCACTGTGCCCTTAACCCACAGCCCGAATTCCTTACTCAAATCCCTGCCGATTTGCGCGGCAACATCTTCCGAGAAATCATTCAACGGAATCAGATAAACATTCACGGGACCGATTTTTTCGGTGGCGGCCCGCGGGTAGAGAGAGGCGGTTGATATAGATTTTGGCGCTGAGTCGGCTACGGCTAAGGGCTGGGTATATGGAGAGCTTGTTGTGCAGCCTGCAAGGGTGGACAACAAAATAATCGTCATTGATAGATGTTTCATAGGGGTTTTCCTGAGTCTACATATGCTGAATTGTCGGCGTTGAAGGGGCGCTTGATTAGTGATGTTTGCAGCAATGTAAATACAGCTATTGGCATAGGGCAAATAGCAATGTTTCATTACAGGGGCTTGCGTTCCTGGGGCACGGTATCTTCACGGCCATCATTCATAAAGTCGGAGGGTAATGAGGCCAACGTGTCGAATATTGTGGCGGCACTAGTGGTTTGCCTGCCTTGGCAATCAGGAACGGTTCGCCTTTCGCGGCTTGTTCGACCAACCGAGATAATTGAGTTTTTGCTTTACGTATATTCACTGTTTGCACGATGACTCCATGTAAACCAAGTTGATTTAGTAATCAGCGGTTATCAGCAAATTATTCAATTCGGTATAAGACGGAAATACCGAATCAAAGCTGATCAATTTACTTTGATTGACAATGCTGGTGGCAATGATGAGCCGGTCAGCCGGATCTTTGTGATGTTCGGGGAGGTTACCTGCCAAGTGGGCGATTTAGAGGGTAATCGGCAACACCTGGACATCCGAGCCAAGTAAAGCTGCGTCGAGCCATTGATCGAGCGGAACCGGCAATTCAATACGTTGGCGTTTTTGCAATAAGACGACTTCCCAAACAGAAATGGCCGAAACAGCTATAGCATCGTTGGTTTCAATCATTTCGATGATGCGTTCCGGTAGCGGATCGTTGCCAACGAGCCAGCGTACCCAAATATGCGTATCCAGCAGAATCAATTTAGAGCGTCCCATTCACTCTCAGGTACGGCGGATGAAATGATATCGCCAACGATTTTGCCTTTCCCGGCTATAAGCGCAGAAGGTTTGCGTCTTTTGGGTGGTGGTGGCAACTGATTCAATACCAGGAAGATGGCCTCCAATTGAGCATTGGGCGGCAATTTTGGTATTTGCAGCAAGTTGCCTTGTTGATCGGTTTCTAAAATGATTTTCTCGGCATGCATGGATTTAATTCCGGATTGCTAAAGCCTTAGCTTACGCCGAGCAGCCTTATTTTTCACCTTGTTCGCCGGAACTAAGGATACGCCGATTGTAGCTCAGCGCATCCATTCCCAAACAAGCCTACTCGTCGTCCTGGCAGCCAAAATGGTATTGATAATCCGCGATTGCACGTTTGATGACTTCATGGGCTTCTTCGCGGCCGTAGACGTGGGTAATTTCGCAGACACTTTTTTCGCTGGGTAGGTGTTTGTAAGTCAGGAAGTAGTGTTTCAAGCGATTGATGTACGATTCCGGGCAGTCGGAGACGTCGCGCCATTGCCGGTAGAACTCGTCGCCTTTCATCACTGCGATGATCTTGTCGTCGGCCTCGCCGCCGTCCAGTAAACGGAAGCCGCCGATGGGAATGGCTTGTAACAGGATGTCGCCGTGAGTCACGCTGCGTTCGCTCAATACACAAATATCCAATGGGTCGCCGTCGCCCTTGCTGACCGGTTTGCCGGATCGCGCGGCAGCGTATTCGGCGATTTTTTCTGCGCAATAACTGCGCGGAATAAAGCCGTAAAGGGTGGGGATCATGTTGGAGAATTTTTGCGGCCGGTCGATTTTCAAATAGCCGCTGTCTTTGTCGATTTCGTATTTCACCGTGTCGGACGGTACGATTTCTATGAAGGCGGTCACGATGTCCGGGGTGTTGTCGCCGGGCGAGATACCATGCCAGGGGTGGGCTTTGTGTTTTATATTCATCTAAGATTCAGTAGCTTTGGGGAATAAGGTTATAGGGATATTTACCAGGATGGGGGCAATCCGCAAGACAATCAAGCTTAATACTAGTATCTGATTGGGCTTGCGCTACACGCCGTTGCATGTGGTTATCGACATTACTCTTCGCTGGCCACTGTCGCCGGTTTGAGTTTCATGTCTTTATTCAGCCGTTGCAGGCGCTTGATCATTTCTTTTTTCATCTGTTCGCGGCCTATCGAGTGCTTCAGGCTACTGCCCATGCCCGCAACTTGATCGGTGGAGCTGCGGATGGAGTAAAACACCAGCGTGCCGTCTTTATAAGGTAGGCCGCCCGCCACCACTTGGCTGGAGTTGTAGGAGTGGCCGACGTAAAATTGCCGGGAAACCACAATCCCGCCGCCCTCGCTGATGGCGATGACGCGATGATTAAGTATGGCGGTGGGGCGATCTTCCACGCGCCGATTCAACCATAAAAATTGTTCGCTGGTATTGGCCGGCAACGCGGCAGGGTAGTTTAACCAGGCTTGTTGCAATTCCGGGAAATATCGCGCCCAGGCTTTGCTGTTCACGGCGTCGTTGCGCAGTTCCGCGGCCGGTTCGGCTGTGCCGCTGTCGCGGCTGTAAGGGGCAATCCCGGCCAAGCCGCTTTTTTTATAGGCTTGCAGGCGTTGCAGTAAAAATTCGCGGTATTTTTGATTGGCGGTTTTCAGCAAGGTTTTGTTGTCGGCATCTTCCAGCCCGGCTTGCAGGCTTTTCAAGCTGTCCAGTTCGGCTTTGGAGAGGTTGAATTCGTCGCCCGGTTCCGCTTCCAGAAAGGCCTTGGCTTCGTCCAGTTGCTTTTCGGTAAACGCAAACTTCTTAAAACTATCGACGCTGGCGTTATCGCCCAGCATGCCGGTGGCGACGATGTCGCTCTCGCCGGCATTGAGTTTGCCCTTTTTGATGTAGTCGGCCAGTTGTGGCAAGCCTACCGGTATGATCATCGCTACGCCAATCGCGAGTTCTTTTTGGCTGGTTTCGCTGACGTCGTAACCGACGATTTCGCCGCGTTCCAATGGCGGGATTTGCGCGGCGCTGATGCCGAAATTCTGTAGCGCTTGCTGTGGGCTGGGTGCGTCTTGAGCGTATGCCGCTTGCTGAAATAGCGCGGCGGCGCTCAGTAAAATAATCGGAAAAGACAGTTTGTGGATCAGCATAAAAGCTCCGTTTCAAATAGGTATTCTGATAAAAGTATGAGACTTTCGGCCGCAGATCGCCGAAAGCGTTCATTCTAAAAACGTGTGTGCATTGCCGCCTGCCGTTTATTTGTCCGAACCGAACAATTTAGAAATACTGGAATCGCCGCGTCCGGCTGGTTTTGCCGGTGTTGTTGCCCTTGAGGCGGACGCCGGCTGCTGATTTTTCGTATCGAACAGCCGCACAAACTCAGCAGCAGGCAGTGGTTTGGAAAACAAATAGCCTTGGCCGTAGTCACAGCCGGCGGCAGTCAGCAATTCCAGTTGCTGCGCGGTTTCGATACCTTCGGCTATCACTTTCAAGCCTAGTTTATGCGCCATCACAATAATCGCTTCGCACAGCGCCAGGTCGCTGGAATCGGCTTCCAGATTGCGTACGAAACTCTGGTCTATCTTCAGATAATCGATGTCGAATTTTTTTAGATAAGACAGTGACGAATAGCCGGTGCCGAAATCGTCAATAGCCACCTGGATGCCGGCATCTCGGTAAGCAAATAAATGGTCGCGGACAATATTGTCGACATCCAGCAATAGGCTTTCAGTAATTTCGATGACGACACATTGGCCGGATAAGCCCAGCTCATGCAAATAGTCTATCCATTTGCTGTCGCCCAGATTGCTGCGGGTAAATTGCACCGGCGACTTGTTAATACCCAGTTGCAAATCCGGGAGAAATTGGGCACGCCATTCGGCAACCTGTTTTGCCGCCATCCGAAATACCCAGTCGCCAATCTCCACTATCAGGCCGGTCTCTTCCGCCAACGGAATAAATTCCGCCGGGCTGATCATGCCGCGCGTGGGATGTTGCCAGCGGATCAGTGCTTCGGCTTTATGCATTTTGCGGCTGCTCAGTTCGATTATCGGTTGATAGAACAGGCAAAACTCTTGATTGGTCAGCGCTTGGCGCAGGTCGCTGGTCAGGCGCATCCGGTTTTGCGCGGTTTGCTCCATCTCGCTGGTGAAGAAATTGTAGCGGTTGCGGCCTTGTTGCTTGGCGGAATACATGGCCTGATCGGCGTTTTTGATTAATTGTTCGGCTTCCTGTGCGTCTTGCGGATAGAAGGTGATGCCGATGCTGACCGAAATGTAAGCTAATTCCTCGCCTAAACGAAATGGTTCGGCAAGCTGGTGCAGGATGGCTTGCGCGACCCGGTCTATATTGGTTTCCGAGTCCAACTCGCCCAGGATGATGGTGAACTCGTCGCCACCGAGCCGAGCCACCGTATCCACATTGCGTACGCAAGCCAGTATGCGCCGCGCCGTTTCCTGCAGCAAAATGTCGCCCATGCCGTGGCCCAGGGTGTCGTTAATTTCCTTGAAACGGTCCAGATCCAGCAGCATGACCGCCAGACTGTTTTTGTCGCGCTGGGCTTTTTTGATTTCCTGGTTCAATCGATCCTGGAACATGCGCCGGTTGGCCAAATCGGTAAGCGGGTCGAAATTGGCTTGGCGCCAGATGGTTTGTTCGACATGTTTTTGCTCGGTAATTTCCGAGAACATCGCCACCCGGCGTTCTACTTCGCCGTGTTCGCCGTAGATGGTGTTGATCACCAGCCATTCTTGGTAAATATCGCCGTTCTTGCGTTTATTCCAGATTTCGCCTTGCCAGTGGCCGGTTTGTAACAGCGAGTGCCACATGGTCTGATAAAAATCCGGATCGTGGCGGCCCGATTTCAGAATGTCGGTGGACTTCCCTATCGCGTCTTCCGCGGTATAGCCGGTCAGGCGGGTAAACGCTTCGTTAATCGCGATGATGCGGTTGTCGGTGTCCGCGACCATCACCGCTTCGCCGATGGCTTGGTAAATCATCGCCATCAACTGCATTTCATGTTCTAGCCGCTTGCGTTCGCTGATGTCCAAAACGGATACGAGTATGTAACGCCGGTTGTCTATATCGATAGGTGTCAAACTGATTTCGACCGGAAATTCCGTGCCGTCGCCGCGTATTGCGGTTAGGGAGCGGCTGGCGCTCATCGGCCGGGCTTTGTTCTCTTGTAAAAATCGCGCGCGCTGTTCCGGGTGTTTGGCGCGGGCCCGTTCCGGTACCAGCGCTTCGACACTCAGACCTATCAACTCATCCAGCGTGTAGATAAATGCTTTCGCGGCGGGCGGGTTGGCGAGTTTGATGAGGCCGTTTTCGCCAACTAAAAACGTGGCTTCCGGCGAACCATCGACAATCTTGGACAATTGCAGCCATTGCAGCTGTTTGCGTTCGGTAATGTCGGTTTGGGTGCCGATCATCCGCAAAGCCTTGCCCTGGGCATCGCGGCTGATCACCAGACCGCGCGTTAAAATCCAGCGCCATTGGTTATCGCCGTGCTTTACGCGGTGTTCGTTGCTGAAGCGTGGGCTGCGATTTTCCAGATGGGTTTGCAAGTCGGCCATCATCCGGGCGCTGTCTTCCGGGTGTATCGTGGCTTCCCAATTACGGTAATCGTTGTCTCGGTCTTGTTCGCTGAAATTCAGAATCTCCATGCAGCGTGGCGACAGAAACACTTTACCGTTGGTCAAATCCCAATCCCAGACGCCGTCACCGCCACTTTCCAGCGCAAATTTCCAGCGCAATTCGCTTTCCTGCAATAATTTTTCCGATAGCTTGCGCTCGCTGATGTCCGTCGAAATGCCGCACACCGCGTAGATTTCGCCTTGCCCATTACGTAGCGGAAACTTATGCGACAAATACGTATGAATATTACCGTCTTGATGGGTGATCTTTTCTTCAAAAATCTGTGCCTGGCCGCTATTAGCGACCTCTAAATCGTTTTTCCACAGGAGTTCGGTGTCGTCGCCCGGAAATAAGTCGATATCCCGTTTGCCTCTGACAGTCTTATTGTCAACCGCGAACAGTTTTTCAAATTGGCGGTTGATCAGCAGGTATTGGCCTTGCAGATCTTTGCTGTAAATCACCGTGGGGGTATTGTCCAGGATGCTTTGAAACCGCAATTCGCTGACCGACAGGGATTTGCCGAACTCGACGTTTAAGGATTCGTCTTTGACCAGTTCGATAACGCCGACAATCCGTTCCTGGTCGTCGCGTATGGGCATTTGCATCGAACTGATCCAGCGGCCGTCGCCTGCGGTAAAGGGGGGTTGATAGATCGTTTCGCCTTGCAACGCCTTTTGAATGCCGTCAGGAATTGGCGTTTGCGCCAGCCAGGGAAATATTTCAACAGGGTATTTTCCCAGGCAAGCGGCTTGCGGCCATCCCGTCAGGGTTTCCATATAACGGTTCCAGAGTTCGATACGGCCCTGCAGATCGTAAACAATCACGCCTTCCTGAACTGAACGCAGTATGTGTTTGTTGAAATCGCCTAGGGCTTTGCTGAATTGTTCTGAGCGCTGGTAGCGCTCGATAGCCAGCGCCAGGGAAATGCCGACGCTGGACAGCACCAGCAAAAACGACCATTGCAGCAATAGCCCGGTCTCACTGCTGTCGGCTGCAAAAAAGCCTACCTGAAAAATCGCCCCGAATATGCTTTGCAGCATGACCATGCTGATTAGTAACAAGGTGCCATGCAAGCCAAAGTAGAGTGCGCCGAAAACCAGAAAAGCGAACATATAAAATGCTTTGCCGTAGTGGCCAAGATGCCATGGCCACTCCAGGAAAATCATTTGTCCCGCCAGAAACGCCGTTGTGACATAAAGCAACGCGCGCCAAACTTGATACGGGTTCCAGTCAAAACTTGGCGGCTGCCGCCAGACCAAAATAAGCGGCGTGACAATCGCAATACCCAAGACGTCGCCCATCCACCAATGCGCTAGACTGATCGGCCATTGCTGCGCCGTTATTGCGTTGAAATGTAACAGAACTAAGGAACCCACTATGGCCGCAATGACCGAAGCCAAGGCGCCGGCAAACAGGATGCGTAAGTAGTCTTGCGGCTGTTGCAGTTTGCGAATCTCGCCCAGCAGATAGCAGCCGACAAGTGCTTCCACGGTATTGCCGCAAGCGATAGGCAAGGCTTGCTCCAGCGGGTTGCCTGCCCACAAACTGCCAAGTAATGCGCCCAGGAACACGCCGGGCCACAGTTTTTTTCCGCCGAGCAGTAAGGCTGCCAGTGCGATGCCGCCAGGCGGCCAGATGACGGATATTACGTAATTGGTGGCGAAAAACATCAACACCAGTTTGGCGACAAGCGCGTAGGCGATAGCCAAGCCGAAAAGGTGGACTAGTTCTGCGGTGGAAAAGGTCGAAAAACGGCGCAAGAGATTACCTTGATTTATTGAAAGCTGACGAATAGACAAACAAAATATCTTGGTTTATCTCACGAAATGCAAGGTTTTGTCACGGGCTAAGTACGGGGATTTTCGGGCATTCCTAACGGATGAAACGTGGTTTTATGCGGGTGATTTTCTTCGGTATCCGGTTAGGGTTACGCGCCCAGGTTTTCCACTTCCACCGCCACTTTCAATTCGTGGTTCTGGCCGCCGAAAATCACCCCTTTCAAGGGCGTAACATCGCTATAGTCCCGGCCCCAGGCGACGATGATGTGCCTGTCCCCCGGCAATTGGTTGTTGGTAGGGTCAAAGTCCATCCAGCCCAGATCCGGTAAATACACGGAGAACCAGGCGTGCGAGGCGTCGGCGCCCACCAGTTTTTTCTTGCCGGGCGGCGGCAGGGTTTCGATATAACCGCTGACGTAGCGGGCCGCCAGGCCTTGCGAGCGGATGCAGCCTATGGCCAGATGGGCGAAATCCTGGCAGACGCCGCGCCGATGTTCCAGTACGGTGGTCAGCGGGGTGGCCAGGTTGGTGAATTCCGGGTCGAAGGTAAAATCGCGGTGAATGCGTTGCATCAGATCGTGTATCGCTTCAATCAACGCTTTGCCGGGTGTGAACGAGGCTTGCGCGTAAGCGGCCAGCTCGGCGTCGGCGGCGATGAACGGCGAATCCAAGGCAAATTGCCGTGCCTCCAGTAGTGGTTCGCTTCTGTCGTTCCAGAGCGCTTCCTTCACCAATTCCCAGCTCATGCCGTGGCTGAAATCCAACTGCACCGGTTGCGGAAAAATCTGTACTTCGCTGCTGGCGGTGACCACAAACTCCCGATGCGGCTCCCTAATCGAAAACCAGGCCACTTGATTGCCGAAAAAATCGGTACGGGTCCGATAGTCGCAGGGCAAGGGGGTGATTTTCAGTTGCGAGCTGAGCAGTTGTTGATTCGGGCAGGGGCGCGGCTGCATCCGCACTTCGTTGTAAGACAATCCCACCGGTTGTTGGTAGCGGTAGGTAGTGGTATGGGTAACCCGATAACGCATGGTGACTCCCTTAGGACAGCGATTGCGGCGCGTCCCCGTGGCGGAAATAATTGGCGGTCAAAGTATCGGACAGCGCGGCCAATAGGGCGTAAATCTTGCTGAGCTGTTGGTCCAGCGCTTCGCGAATCCCGGATTCCGAGACGTTCAATAAGTCGTCGATATTGGCGATATTCAACAGACAACTAGCCTCTAATAGCAAGCGCTCTTCGGCGCTAATCCGGCGGGTACTGGGTTCGCGCGGCAGTTTGCCGACATGCTCCTGCAAACGAGCGATTTGATAAGCTAGTGAGCGGGGATTGTTGGGGTCCATCAGCAGCAGTTCCAAAAACGAGGCTAACTCCAGGTTGCTACGATAATGTTGGCGGTAGCAAATCAGGTTGTCGCTGGTGTCCAGCAATGATTCGAGCAAGCGGGTTTCCGCCGCTTCGCTTTGCGGCATCGCAAACGCGGTTCTCAATACCGATACCAACTGCAAGCTGCGCTCCAGGCGCCGGCCGATGTCCAGAAACAGCCAGCCGTTGCCGCGCGTCATGCTCTCCATCACCAGACCGCTGAATGCGGAGAGCGTGGTGATCAGCTGATCCATTTGCTCCTGCATCGACCACAAACCGATTTTGCCCAGGCGGCGCGCTTCGGAAACCTGTTCCTCGATTTCGTCAATGACCCGCCAGGTATCCGACGACCATAAATCGCGTACCGCATAACCGGATTGGGTCATCCTGTTTACCGTGTTGGCCAGGCTGCCTGCCCGGCTTTCGTCGGCGACCACTGCCAGTAATTCGGCTTCCGGCGACTGCAACAAACTTTCGTTATCCTCGGCAAAAAAACCGGGGTAGGTGCCGGTCATGCTGGTGACGCAACGCAGCAGGGTTTCCAGGCTGAGCTGATAGTCCGGGCTATCGCGGTCAGGGTTGCTGAACAGCTTTTTGATCGTGGCGCGCAACAAGCGTACGCCGCCTTCCGCGCGTTCCGCGTTGCGGCCCACCCAGAAAATATTGTCTGCGGCGCGGCTGGGCAAGGCATTGCCGTGGCCTGCCAGACTGCTGCTGCGCTTGGCCGGAATGGCCGGATGCTGCGGTTCCGTGGCAACCACCCAGGTATCTTTACTGATGCCGCCGGTTTGGTTGCTGATCATCATGTTGCCATATTGCGGTGCGCTGCGACTCAAACCGCCAGGCATCAGTGTATAACCGTCCGCCCGCGCCACCATGAAGCAGCGCAGCACGGTTTGGCGCGGTTCGTAGCCGCCCGCCACCAGCGCCGGCACGGTGGAAAAGCTTTCGTATTCTTGGCCGACGTAAAGCGCCGGGCGGGCCTTGATGCGCGCGCGCCAGTCAGCGAGTTGCGTGCGGCTGAGCTGATGGCCGAACACTGAGCGTTCACCGGGTTTGCGGTAGATCGGTTTGATGACCAGGCGTTCCAGATTGGCGAGGACGTAATTTAACTCGCGGGCTTGGCCGCACCACCAGGTGGCGATCGAATTTAGCTTTAGGGTTTGACCCAGGAAGTATTTGGCGATGCCCGGCAGGAACGGCATGATGCCGGGATTTTCCAATATGCCGCTACCTAGCGGGTTGGCAATCGCCACATTGCCGCGCCTGACCACTTCCAACAGGCCGGGGACGCCTAGCCGCGAATCTTCGCGCAGTTCCAGCGGGTCGCAGTAATTGTCGTCAACCCGACGCAAGATCACATCCACCCGCTGCAAGCCGACCAGCGATTTCAGCCAGACATAGCCGTCGCGAATCGTCAGGTCGTCACCCTGTACCAGGGGGTAACCCAGATAGGAGGCCAAATAGGCGTGTTCGAAGAAGGTTTCGTTCAGTGGGCCGGGGGTCAGGACCACTACACGCGGGGTGTCGGCGTCGCCGGGGGCGACGGCATTCAGGCCGGCGCGCAGGGATTGAAAGAAACGCGCCAAACGATGGACATGAGTGTCGCGGAACAAGCTGGGCAACACCCGTGACATGGCCAAGCGGTTTTCCAGCGCATAACCGGCGCCGGATGGCGCTTGCGTACGATCACCGAGTACCCACATTTTTTTGTCCGGGCCGCGGGCCAGGTCGGCGGCGCACAATACCAACTGATGCTGGCCGGGCAAGCTTACTTGATCACAAACGCGCAGAAAGCCGCCGTGGTTGTAGATCAGTTCCAGTGGCAACAGATTTTTCTTGATCAGCTGGCGCGGGCCGTACAGGTCGGCCAAAATCAGATTCAACAGTTCGGCGCGTTGCAGCAGTCCGGCTTCAATGTCAAACCACTCGTCGCCGGAAAGCAATAGCGGTATCGGGTCGAGTTGCCAAGGGCGGTTAATACCGTCCGGGTCGTCATAAACGTTGTAGGTGACGCCGTTTTCGCGCAGCAGTCTTAGCGCTTCCTGGTGGCGTTCGCCGACTTCGCGGGGGCCAAGCTGTTGCAACGCCTGCATCAGGTGGGCCCAATGCGGTCTAACCCGGCCCGTCTCGTCCAGCATTTCGTCGTGGGCCCCCTTATCGAGGCGGTATCCCGGCGCGAAAGCTTCTGGTGTGCTTAAGGTTTTCATAGGTTTAGTTTGCCGGTTTACCGGGTATAGCGCAATTGATCAAAGCTAATCTCGTTTTTTTTATGTTTTCTAAGCTGGTTTTTAGTGCAGATGCCGATTCTGACGAGACTTTGGATAATGCGTAGTCCAAGAAACCCGCAAAAAGCATGCCGTTACGATCAGGAATAGCGGAGTGCGGCATAGATCTTTTGGATTCGGTGGCTCTGCCTAGAGTCGTCCCATATAAAGCATTGGCTTGGCTTCAAGCTTCTGAACTAAAGGGTATTTGCCAGTGCTAAGGCACGATAAGTGGGTCACGGCCGAGCAAGTGATAGCCGTAGGCGCGCAACTTGGCATTGCTATTGCTTTATATCGGGTAAATCATTAGAACCGGTTTGCGTTGAAATGGTGCGGTCGTTTTTGCACCAATTTCGCGCGGACTTGCACCATAAAAGCAAATATCACGGATGCATACAGCATGGTTACTTCGACAATTTGGGCGGATTACAGCGCCGATAAGGCTTACGACGAGATGATTGCTGCGGACGGCAAGCCGCGTGATACCTGCGCCAGTTTGAGTCAATACTTACAATCTTTGGGCATGGATGCAATTAAGGGCCGGTTGTCGGCGGCGGAGGCGGCCATCATGGAGATGGGCATTACCTTCACCGTCTACAGCGACGAAGGCAATATCGACCGGGCTTGGCCTTTCGACATCATTCCCAGGCTGATCGATTTTCAGGAATGGCAAGCCGTGGAAGCAGGTCTGAAACAGCGTCTGAAAGCTTTGAATTGCTTTATCAACGATGTTTATAACCAGCAGCAGATTATAAAAGACGGTTTGGTGCCGGCTGATCTGATCAACAGTTCCAGCAATTTTCGTAAGGAATGTTTGGGCATGCAGCCCAAATTCGGCACATGGGCCAATATCTGCGGCAGCGATCTGGTGCGGGCTGGCGACGGCAAGCTGTATGTACTGGAAGACAATTTGCGGGTGCCATCCGGCGTGTCGTACATGATCGAAAACCGGGTAATTACCAAACGGATCTTTCCGGAGTTGTTGGAAAATCTGAATATTCTGCCGGTGGACGATTATCCGACCCAGTTGTTCGAAATGCTGGCGTCACTGGCACCGAATGCCGACGACACCCCGCAAATTGCCGTCTTGACGCCCGGTATCTATAACTCGGCCTATTTCGAACATGCGTTCCTGGCGCAGCAAATGGGTGCGGAATTGGTGGAAGGCGGCGACTTGCTGGTCAAGGACGACGATTGCGTTTATATGCGTACCATCAAGGGTCTGGAAAAAGTCGATGTGATTTACCGGCGCATCGACGATCTGTTTCTCGATCCTGAAGTCTTTCATAAGGATTCGGTATTGGGCGTGAAGGGCTTGATGCGGGCCTGGAAAGCCGGCAATGTGGCGCTGGCTAATGCGCCAGGCGCCGGGGTAGCGGACGACAAAGTGGTGTATGCCTATGTGCCTGAAATGATTCGGTATTATCTGAACGAAGAGCCGATTTTGCCGAACGTGCCGACTTATCTCTGTAGCGACCCTGAACAATGCGCCTACGTGCTGGCGCATTTGCCGGAGCTGGTGGTAAAGCCGGCCAACGAGTCCGGCGGCTATGGCATGTTGGTCGGCCCGCACGCCAGCCAAAAGGAAATCAAGCAATTTCATAAGCTGATTAAAAACAATCCGCGTAATTACATCGCCCAGCCAACTTTGGCTTTATCAACCTGCCCGACTTTGTGCGGTGATAGTCTGGAGCCCAGGCACATCGACTTGCGCCCCTTCATCCTGCAAGGTGAGAACAGCTTTGTCACCGCTGGCGGCTTGACCCGCGTGGCGCTCAGGGCCGGTTCGCTGGTGGTGAATTCATCGCAGGGCGGCGGCAGTAAAGACACTTGGATTATCAACAGGGAGCAATAAGATGTTATCGCGATCCGCCGAACGTTTGTACTGGATGGCCCGTTATCTGGAGCGCACCGAAAACACCGCCCGCCTGATCAGCGCCACGATGCATTTGATCTACGACTTGCCGTATGGTGTGGAATTAGGCTGGCGCAATTTACTAAATATTTGCGGCGTCGAAGAGGCGTTTTATCAACGCTTTAAAAATCCCAGCGAGCAGAACACCACCCGGTTTTTATTAGCCGATATGAGCAATCCCGGCTCCTTATTGGCGTCCTTGTCGTTTGCCCGTGAGAATATCCGCACCAGCCGCGAACTGATGCCCGACGAAGCCTGGCAGCAAGTCAACGAAATGTATCTGTATGCGAATAACAATCTGGATAGCTTGTCCAATCGGCGGGGGCGTGCGCTGTTCTTGCAGGAAATCATGGCTGGGTGCCAGCGCTTTACCGGCTTTATGGCCGGGTCTATGAGCCGCAGCGACAGTGCCCGGTTTATTTGTATTGGCCGCAACCTGGAACGCGCTGACATGACCAGCCGGATCATGGATTTCGGCACCGTTTTGTTGGCGGAAAATCGCAGCACCAAAATGCGCGAGTACGAGACCATCCTGTGGATCAACGTTTTGAAGTCCTTGAGTGCGGTCTTGATGTATCGCAAGCATGTGCGTAACCGAATTAGAGGTGAGGATGTTTTGAACTATCTGTTAAAAAACCCGGATTTTCCCAGAGCCGTGCTGCATTGCATTGAGGAGATTACGCATTGCATCAAACGCTTGCCGCATGCTGTCGAACTATTCCCGCAGTTGGAGCAATTGGAGCAGCAGGTACTGGCCATTGAGATTAAGCAGACTACCCCGGAGCAATTGCATCAGGTGCTGGACGGCTTGCAAGCGAAGTTCGACCATTTACACCAGCAAATCGCGGCCATGTGGTTTTTAAACAATCTTGGCGAGGCCGAAGCCGAGAAAAATTGAAACTATTGCCGACAGGAAGATTTTCACTAGTCAGCCAGGCCTCTGCAGCGCTGAGCACCCGCTTGGTTGAGCGCAATCGCTCTGGGTCGAGGGCGCGCTGCTTGGATTGCTACTGACCCAAACCCCAAGTTTGCTATATCATGGAAGTATCGTTTTCTAAAACTAAAGGGGGAGGATTATGGATAAGCTAAGGGCGCTGGGTCTGGGGTCGGTGGGGCAAGACGAGCAAGCTGTTAAGCAACAGTTGCATCTTTATATCAATCTGAAACTGGCTTCATGCGGGCAGCCGACTTGTATCGATACCGAGTCGGCGCAGTTTATGGATACCGCTCAGGACTTGCTGAATAGCTATCTGGAAAAAAGCCGCTTGTTGGCCAGTTCCTCCCTTTATCCTGCGGATAGACGGATTCAAGATTTCCTGGAGCGCTATTGCGCGGATCTGGGCTTTGCCAAAATCCCCAGTTTGCCGACGATGACTTTCGAGTTGGATAAGCACGGCGTGGCGCGCGAATTATCGTTGCCTTTGGGCGAAGATGAATTTCGTTCCGAAATCGTCTCCAGTTTTCGGGTGAAGCAAGGCATTTTGCACAATCCAGCCAGCGACCGGCGTACCACGCAAGGCTCGTTTCATGTGGCCGAGGGTGGATTGCCGGTGCCCGGCGACAAGAAGCAGGTCCCCAAGCTGACGTTTGCTTTGATGCTGGGTGAGGCGTTAAATCCGCCTGATGATTTGATGGTCCTACCGTTTACCGCCCACCAACCCAAGCCGGCACGCATGTTTGCATCATTATTGATGCGGCCGGTAGTCTGTCCGGAAATCCCGGGTGTTGCAGCCGAAAAATCCATGGAAATCCGCTTTTTTGCGCCGGGCAATCTGGTCAGCAATCTGGATTTTGTTGAGAGCATCTTCGGCAACGGCGGCAATCCTGCTTTGCCGGAATGCGATGCGGCCCTGGATGTCGAACATTGGTCCGGCCACAGCGGTTGCGTGATTCTGGCGCCGCATTTAACCAAGCTCACTAAAAAACAGTTGGGTCTGCCGCATTGGGATGAAGCCACCGAACGTCAACGCGCCGATGGCATGTGCTGGCAAGATCCCGAGGAACTGTATAACGACGGTCAGGCGTTTAAACTGACTGCGCGTGACGCCAGCGGTGTCATTGTCACCTTGCTGGCCGACAACTACTACGGTTATTGCAAGAAGGAAGTCAAAACCCAGATCAGCTATGCCGCCAATTTGTTCGGTTTGGCAGAAGAGGAGCATGCCGGCGGCGCGTTGGCATTTCGTCGTGTCAATCACGGTGATGAATTTGGCATTGGCAGTCTGACCCGCGAGCCGGGCTACGATTTCGACGAGATGACCTATCACTACGGCGCGATTATGGATGTGCATCCGGAAGGTTATGCGGTGGACAGGCATTTTCCGGAGATTATTTATGTGCCGCAGGATTTGCGGATGAGTCTGGCGACGCAGAAAATTACCTGGATCAGAAACGGCCAAAGCCATAGCATTCGCTTGCAACCGGGCAAAATTTACGTGCAGCCCAACGGTTATAAAATCGAGATGTGCAAGCATCCCGGTGCGCCGTCCTGGCGCTTGATCGGCACCGTCGCGGAAGGCACTTTTTGTCATAAGCCCTGTACGGTGTCCGGCGGCGGCAAATCGGAAATTTCCAAATCCATAGAGGACGCGGCAATCTACGGCCCGTTGTTCGTGGACGATCTACAGCACGATTTGGATCGGGTGCAGGCGATTTTCGATAAAGACTATACCGGCCGCTTCTTGCCGGGCTTCGAGCGCGATGATCGCGGGCCTAGCCGGACCGTGCTCAGTTCGGAGCGCAGTCTGGGTTCCGTGATCAAGTTATTGACGCCTTCTCCCAACCATGTGCCGGAATTTAACGATTGGCTGCGGTCCATTCCGCCCAGCATTCTGGCTTTGGTGTTTTTGATCAAGCGCTTTTACCGGCCGGAATGGGGCAACAATTGGCGCGACAATTTGTCGGTGGATATTATCGACGGCGCGCCCGGTCACGAGTTGAAACTGAACCAGCGCAAGATCGTCGCCACTTATTTACGGGTAGGTTTTGACCTAGACGGCGGCTGGCGCACTTTCAAAGTGCGGCAAGACTATATCGCTTGCGAGAAAGTGCAGATGGAAGACGACATCAGTGCCTCGGTGGTAGTGCCGACCGCTGCGGTACGCGCATGGCTGCCGGACGATGGCTACGAAACGAGTCTGAAGCTGGTCAGCAACTGCGAATACCGGCTGTTTCAACGTCCGGACGATGCGATTATTCCCGGTTACGACAAACAAACCGAGCTGAACATGTCCGGGCCGGGTAACTTCATGGCCAATTTCGAGCCTTTGGATCACGAGCAGTTATCGGCGGTGGTCGAAGATGTGATGACTTTTTCCAAATTCACCGCGCCCATGCAAAAGCTATTGAGCGATGCTTACCAGGACGGGAAAGGCTATGTGGTGTGTTCCGCGCATCCGCGTTTGGTGAACGGCAAACCGTCGAAAAACCCGCGCTACCTGGAAACCCGTGTCGATGTGGTGAAACCCTTACGGAAATACGTGGCCGAAGTGGGCGCGCGTTTACATCGCAAGATTCCGCTCAATCAACCGCTCTGTCATCCGGTGGACGCGGTGTTGACCGGTCGCCGCAACAATCCGCCCGAACCGGGCATCCGCGCGCTGGCGGTTTACAATCCGATTCATTATCAAGAGTTGCCGGAACTGTTCATGGATTTTGTCTGTTCCTTGACCGGCAAATCGCCGTCTACTACCGGAGCGGGTAGTGAGGGGGCGCTGACTAAAGGGCCGTTCAATGCCTTGCGCGGTACCGCCGATTTGAACAATGCCCTGGTCTCGTTCATTTTGACCGGCTATCCCGGTTTTTCCAGTTCGGCTGGTTTTATCGGTCCGGATACCCGCGTCGATCACGATATTAGTTTGTTGATTCCGGAGATTTGGGCGCGGCTGTCGCGCGAAGAGCGCCACCCGGCATTTTTGTTGGAACATGGCTATCTGGAACCGTTAACCGATTTTGAACACAAGGGGCAAATTGTCTTGGCCAGCCGTTTGGGTTATCGCATCACCAGTCATTTCGTGCACGGCTTGATGGGTAAGATCTTCGATAACCCGTATGCGGTTTTTACCGACGAGATTTTGCAGCCCGAGCGCCAGGATCTGGAGGTGTTTGTCGACGGCATCAATAATATCGTCGAAACCCAGCAGCGCGTGGCCCAGCAATATATCGAGGACGGCAGCATAGAAGATGCCTGTCCGCCGCTGTATGCGCTGCTGCATATCATGGCCGATGGTCATTATCAGGGTAAGGATGCGCATCATCCGGAGATACGGGCGATGTTTACCCGCGATTACTTGTTGGCTTCGGATTGGTATCAGGAACGGCTGCGGATCAAGCAGCAGCGCGACATCGCGTTATGGCAACGGCATGTCGATTATTTGGGCAGGTTCTTGCACGAAAGCAGTCACCAGACTTTGATCGACGAGCTGAAGTTGGTCGAACGGCATAGGCAGGCGCAACAGAAACTGGTGGAACTGGCCTCGCCGGAATATTTGCAGTCTTTGGTGGGTACTTTGGGCGCCGACCCTTTAGGGCCATACTCCGCGGGCGCAGTTTAGATTCGGCTATACCTAAAAAAACAGGGATACCGGTCTTGTGGCCGGTATCCCTGTTTTTATATGGGGCAAGCCCGCTTGATTTAACCTTTGCGTTTGGCTTTGGTCTTGCCTTTGGGATTTTCGTGGGCGATCAGCGAACGGGCTAGCTTCCGCAAGCCGTTGGAGGATACTTCCAGCCCAAGTGGCGAGCCTATCGATTCCAACTCGTACATCAAGTCCGTCGCGGCAATCAACGTCACATAGCGCAGGCTGCTATTACCCGGTAACTGGGTTGAAGCGTCACGTAGTAGAGGGGCTAGCACGTCCCAGGAACTGTTGAAGAACTTACGCACCGGATCGTTTTCCGCCACATATTCCGCCGTCAGACCTTGTTCAAAGGCGACGCCGGCTTTTTGCAGGACATCGCGCAAGCTTGCCCGGCTGGCGTCAGCGTTGGTGGCGATAGGGGCTTTCTCAATATTCTTTTCCAAAGACATCTGCCAACCTTGCCAGAGCTTGCGCCATTGGTTCAATTCCGCTTCGTTCAATACCGGGGCCGCTTTTAAGCCGCCGGCATTTTGGTTGGTAGCGGTGTAGCCCACGTTGATTAAAATACCTTTCTCATCGGCTTTGACCTGATTGAAGCGCAGGCTGTTGATGGTGTCGTGCAACTCCTCGCTATCGTCGGCGGCGATGAAGGGGAGCAGGGTTTTTGTAATGTCCGGGCGGGATTGGTTTAAGTCGATTTTCAGGGCGGCCAGTTTGGGCTCGGCGGCTTTTTTGATCAGCGATTGCAATTGGGCAATGTTCAATGGTTGGCCGTTGCGATCAAACGCATTCAGTTGGGTGACCGGGAAGCTCAGCACATTGCCGGAGGCGTCCAATGTCGGCTGTTGCAGGGTTTGCAAAATACCTGACCATTCGATCAAGGTCATGCATTTGCCGCCCAGCGCGGTACCGACTCGGGCTTGTACATTGTTCTGAATTTTGACCTGGCCTTGCTCGCCGCTGATTTGCGGATGGTCCAGATCCAGAAAGCTGCATTGCTTGCCGTCTTTCCAGGCTCTTACCGATTCATTCGGGCCGTCGTAGAGTTCGCTGACCAGCACACTTTTGATTAAACCGTACTCCATGGGCACCGGAATATTAATTTCGCGGGCCATACCGGTCTGTGCAGTCAGCAGCAGGCCGGTGGTAAGTAACAGGGTACGCATTTTTGACATGATTTACTCCTTAACGTTGTCGGGCGCTGGTTGATTAAGCGCGGCCGTGCCGCGATAAGCGGATGAAATAGGGTAGCGGCGGTCGCGGCCAAACGCTCTGGGTGTGATGCGAATGCCGGGCGGCGATTGCCGACGTTTGTATTCGTTTCTATCCACCAGCGAAATAGCTCTATGCACATCGGCAACCGTGAAGCCTTGGGCCACGATCTCGGCGGCGGATTTGTCCTGTTCCACATACAAAGTAAGTATAGGATCCAACACAGAATAAGGTGGCAGGGAATCTTCGTCCTTTTGGTCCGGCGCCAATTCCGCCGATGGTGCGCGGGTGATAACCCGTTGCGGAATGACTGGCGACAAGGTGTTGCGATATTCTGCGAGCTGGTAGACCAGTAATTTGGATACGTCTTTCAGCGGCGCAAAGCCGCCGGCCATATCGCCGTATAGCGTGGCATAACCCACGCTCATTTCGCTTTTGTTGCCGGTGGTCAGCAGCAGTTTGCCTTGTTTATTGGAAATAGCCATCAGTAACACGCCACGGCAGCGGGCTTGGATGTTTTCTTCGGTGGTGTCTTTTTGGCTGCCGGCAAACAGCGGGGCCAGCATGCCGTTGAAGGCAGTTACCGCCGGTTCGATGGGTAACACGTGATATTTGACACCCAGCGCTTCGGCTTCCAGGATCGCGTCCTGGTTGCTCATGTCTTGGGTATAGCGCGATGGCATCAATACCGCCTCCACTTGGTCGGCACCCAGCGCATCCACCGCCAATGCCAGAACCAGTGCGGAGTCGATGCCGCCGGACAAGCCCAGAATCGCGCCTTGAAAGCCGTTTTTGCGCACGTAGTCTTGAATACCCAAAACCAGCGCTTTGTATTCGCTGACCACGGGTTGATATAAGGCGGCGATGGTGGATATTTGCGGCTCATGCTCGACAAACTCGACGATGCTGAGATGCTCGGCAAATTCGGCCGCGCGGAACACGACATCGCCGTTACGATTTGCGACAAACGATGCACCGTCGAACACTAACTCGTCCTGGCCACCGATTTGATTGACATAAACCAAGGGTATCTGCTCGGCTTTAATTTGCGAACAAATAATGTCCTCACGCTGCTGCATCTTGCCGGCATGAAATGGCGAGGCGTTCAGGGTCAGGATGATGTCTGCCCCGGCAGCGCAGTTTTTAGCGATGATGCCGGGTTGCCAGATGTCTTCGCAAATCGTCAATGCCAACTGACTGTCTTTAACCGTAAACAGACAGGTTTGGTTGCCCGCGCTGAAGTAACGTTGTTCATCGAATACCCCGTAGTTGGGCAGGGCCTGTTTATGGTACTCGGCGAGCGTTTCGCCGTCGCGTAAGGCTATTGCGGTGTTGTAGAGGCTGTCGTCGCACTGTTCGGGGTAACCGATCACAACCGTTATGCCGGCAATCTTCTTGGCAATTTCGGCAACCGCTTGTTGCGCCTGGTGAATAAAATCCGGTCGAAACAGTAGGTCTTCAGGTGGGTAACCGGTGACACATAGCTCCGGAAACACCACCAAATCGGCCTGCCGCTGTTTGGCTTGTTCAGCGGCGGCCAGAATTTTGCCGGTGTTGGTTTGAATATCGGCAACTGTTAAGTTCAGTTGGGCTAGCGCTATTTTTATCGACATTATGTTTTGGAAAAACAATCCCGCATCGCGACGCCTATATCCGAAGGCGAGCTGACCATACTCACGCCGGCCGCTTGCATGGCTGCAATTTTGCCTGCCGCTGTGCCGGAGCCACCGGTGACAATCGCACCCGCATGGCCCATGCGTTTACCCGGCGGTGCGGTTTGGCCGGCGATGTAGCCGACCACAGGTTTGGTAACGTGGGCTTTGATAAAGTCCGCAGCCTGTTCCTCGTCGCTGCCGCCGATTTCGCCGACCATCACGATGCCGTGAGTATCCGGGTCATCTTGGAAGCGGCTCAGCACGTCGATAAAGTTCATGCCGTGGATCGGGTCGCCGCCGATGCCGACGCAGGTGCTTTGCCCCAAGCCTTCGCGGGTGGTTTGATGCACGGCTTCGTAGGTCAGGGTGCCGGAACGGGAAACAATGCCGATTTTGCCGGGTAGATGAATATGGCCGGGCATGATGCCGATCTTGCACTGCCCCGGCCTGATCACGCCAGGGCAGTTGGGGCCGACCAGTAATGAACTCGTGCCTTGCATTGCGGCTTTGACCTTTAACATTTGCAGCACCGGGATGCCTTCTGTGATGCAGACGATCAGCTCGATGCCGGCGTCGACCGCTTCCAGAATGGCGTCGGCGGCAAAAAATGGAGGTACATAGATCATCGTCGCTGTGGCGCCGGTGGCTTTGACGGCTTGTTCGACGGTGTCGAATACCGGTAAATCCAGATGTGTGGAGCCGCCGCGACCCGGTGTGACGCCGCCAACCAGTTGCGTGCCGTAAGCGAGTGCTTGCTCGGAGTGAAATGTACCCTGTTTGCCGGTGAAGCCTTGGCAAATGACTTTAGTCTGTTTGTCGATCAAAATAGACATTAAGCTACCTCTTGCGCCAGTTTTACCGCCAATTCGGCAGCATGATTTAGATTATCCGCAGCTACCAAGCCCAGTCCCGATTGGCTTAGCATGGCTTTGCCCTGTTCGACGTTAGTCCCTTCCAGGCGCACCACGACCGGTATCGTTAAGTGCATTTCCTCGACGGCCGCCAGGATGCCTGCGGCGATTACATCGCATTTGACGATGCCGCCGAAAATATTCACCAGCACTGCTTTGGTGGTGCCGTCGGACAAAATCAATTTAAACGCGGCTTTGACTTTGTCTTTATTGGTGCCGCCGCCCACATCCAGAAAATTGGCCGGCGCACCGCCTTTCAACTTCACCATGTCCATCGTCGCCATGGCCAGGCCGGCGCCATTGACCATGCAGCCGATATTGCCGTCCAGCGTGATGTAGTTAAGATCGAACTGTTTGGCTTCCGCTTCCTTGGCGTCTTCTTGCGAGGCATCGCGCATCGCGGCTATGTCAGGATGTAAGGCGATGGCGTTGTCGTCGAAATTGATTTTGCCGTCCAGCGCTACGAGTTTGCCGTCATCGGTTTGGATCAGTGGATTGATTTCGATCTGGCTGGCGTCCTTGGCTAAAAACAGTTGATACAGGCCGGTCATAATGGTTTGCAGCTGGCTTTGCTGTTCCTTGCCCAAGCCTAGTGCAGCGGCTACTTGGCGGCATTGATAAGGGTGTAAACCTGCTGCGGGGTGCACCGGCACCTTGACTATTTTTTCAGGTGTTTCAGCGGCCACCGCTTCGATGTCCATGCCGCCTGAGGCCGAGGCAATAAATATTAGCCGTTCACTTTCCCGGTCCAGCAACAGGCTCAAATAATATTCTTGATTGATTGCAGAAGCCTCTTCCACCCAAACGCTATTGACCGGCAGGCCGGCGGCATCGGTTTGATGCGTCACTAAACGTGTACCCAGCATCGCCGCGCTGTAATCCTTTACTTCCTCCAGGGTCCGGGCAACTTTTACGCCGCCGGCTTTACCTCGGGCGCCGGCATGAATTTGCGCCTTTACCACCCAGGCAGAGCTGCTTAAGGACTGTGCGGCTTGCTGCGCTTGTTCGGCTGTGGTCGCCACGGCGCCTTGTGGCGCGGGGATCGAAAACGCTTTAAAGAGTTGTTTCGCCTGGTATTCGTGAATATTCATTTAGTGCTCCATGGATGGCTTAAATCGCGTCTCAAGTTGGTGCTATGATTGAACTGACAAACATTCTAACTAACTCTGCATAAAAACTCGGGCAATGCTTTCTTCATCGGTCGATACTATTTATCCCTGCCCTTTTTCCAAGGGGTACGGCATTCCCGTTCGGCAAGCATGGTTGATGTTGAAGATTTTCGCCCTCTATCGGTTTGTTACCGCCTGCTTGTTTGTGATGCTGTTTTATTTGCGCTTTGGGCCGTCGTTATTAGGTTCCTACGACGCATCATTGTACCAGTTCACCAGTGTTGCCTATCTGGGGATTTCGCTGATTGCCGCGCCGGTCGCATTTAGACCGCGTTGGGCTTATGCCAGTCTGGCACAGTTATTTATTTTTACCGATATAGTCTTCATTACCTTGCTGATGCACGCCAGCGGCGGCATCGGCAGCGGCATTGGCATCTTGCTGGCTATCTCGATAGCGGCGGGTGGTTTGTTAATTGGCGGGCGCTGCGCGATGTTGTTTGCAGCCTTGGCTAGTCTGGCAATTCTTGCTGAAGAAGTGTACGCGATAGAAACGCATGCCTTCGTAAATACTACCTTGACTTATGCCGGTATGTTGGGCGTGGCGTTTTTTTCGATAGCGTTTTTATCGGTAATCCTGGCGCAGCGCGCCGAACAATCGGCGGTGTTGGCCAGGCGGCACGAGCATACTATAGCCAGGCTGGAGAGTCTTAACCGCTATATCATCCAGCATTTGCAATCGGGCATCATGATCGTCGATGACCGGCAGGTGACTCAACTGTCCAATCAATCGGCGTTGCGTTTGCTGGGCTTGGTCCTGCATCCGGAGGAACTGGCCGAGGTGGCGCCGGAGCTGAGGCAGGCTTTTGAGTTGTGGCGCGCCAATCGGGATCAGGATTTTGCCATTATCCAATTAGCCAATCGCAACGAAGTGCAAGTGCGATTTTCCGAATTAAGTATGGATGACGAAGCGTTGTACATGCTGATTTTCGAGGACATTGCCTTGTATAACCAACGCCTACAACAGAGCAAGCTGGCGTCTCTGGGCCGGTTGACCGCCAGTATTGCCCACGAAATTCGCAATCCGCTCAGCGCCATTAGTCATGCCGGACAATTGCTATCCGAAGCACCGGATTTGGATCTGCAAGAGCTGCGTTTGACGGAAATCATCCAGCACCATTGTCAGCGGGTAAACAGCATCATCGAGGACATTCTCAAGTTGTCTCGGCGCAACCCGTCGCAAAAACAAAAAATCGCTTTGGACCAGTGGTTGCCGGCCTACCTTGACGAGCAGAAATTGAATCTGGGCGAGCGGGCGGAGTGTTTTAAATTGATTTTTAAAGCGCAAGGCTTGAATGCCTGTATTGATAGTGGCCACTTGAAGCAAATTCTCGACAATCTCTGCGCCAATGCTTTGCAATACGGTAAGCCTGAGCTAGGGGCCATCGTGCTTGAAGTCTCGCAGATGCAGGAGGCGCCGTGCATAAAAATTATCGATAATGGCGCCGGAATTGCCGCAGAGCACCGGCAGCATTTGTTCGAACCGTTTTTTACCACCTCCCACCAAGGTACCGGGTTAGGGTTGTATATTTCCAGGGAATTGGCCGAACTGAATCAAGCGGAGTTAAGTTACGCCGCCCATTCCGGAAAACCTTGTTTCACTTTGTTGCTGGCTAATGCCGATCACGCCGTCATTGAAATATGAATATGCCTGTCACCCTGGTTGTCGATGACGAACCCGACATCCGCGAATTACTTGAAATAACCCTGAACCGCATGCACATTCAAACCCGCTGCGCGGCCAATTTGGCCGAGGCCAAACAGCTACTGGCCGTTGAGGTGTTTGATTTGTGTCTCACCGATATGAAACTACCGGACGGCGACGGGCTGGATTTGGTCGATCATATTCAATTGGCCGGTTTGCAATTGCCGGTGGCGGTGATTACTGCGCATGGCAGCATGGATATTGCGATCAAAGCCATGAAAAAAGGCGCCTTCGATTTCCTGTCTAAGCCGGTCGATTTGGGGGTATTGCGGCAGCTGGTCAGTCATGCGCTGCAAGCCTCGCTAACTAGGGTTTCCGACAAGGAGCGCCGTACGCGCGACATCTTGCTAGGCGAATCGGCATTAATGTGCGCTATTCGCTCGAAGATCGACAAGGTGGCGCGCAACCAGGCGCCGGTTTATATCAGCGGAGAGTCCGGTTCGGGCAAGGAGTTGGTGGCCAGATTGATACACCAGCAAAGCCCGCGCGGGGAGAAACCGTTTATTGCGATTAATTGCGGAGCGATTCCGCCTGAATTGATGGAAAGCGAATTCTTCGGGCATAAAAAAGGCAGTTTCACCGGCGCGGTAGCCGACAAGCAAGGATTGTTTCAGGCGGCTGATGGCGGCACCTTGTTTTTGGATGAAGTGGCTGACTTGCCTTTGCCCTTGCAAGTCAAATTGTTGCGGGCAATTCAGGAGAAAAAGGTTCGCCCGGTTGGCGAGCAGCGGGAAGTAGCCGTTGATGTGCGCTTATTGAGCGCAACCCACAAGGATTTGACCAAGATGGTCCAAGAAGGCAGTTTTAGGCAGGATTTGTACTACCGGATCAATGTCATCGAGCTGAGTTTGCCACCCCTGCGCGCCCGGTCCGCCGATATTCCTCAGCTTACCGAGCACTTATTGGCGGGCTTGGCTAATGCCAACGGTATGGATTTGCCCAAACTCAGCGACTCTGCGCTAAATGCGTTAAAGCACTACTATTTTCCCGGCAATGTTCGGGAGCTGGAGAATATATTGGAGCGGGCGCTGGCCTTGCACGATGGCGGCGTGATTGAAGCCGACGATCTGAACTTGCCGTTGGGGATGGAATTGGCTGCGGTCGAAGATTTCGACGCCGAGAAAATGTCGCTGGAAGCCTATCTCGAAGACATAGAGAAAAAAGCCTTGAGTGCGGCGCTGGAGGAAAATCGTTGGAACAAAACCGCTACCGCTAAATACTTGGGTCTAAGCTTCCGTTCGCTGCGGTATCGCTTGAAAAAGTTGGGTCTTGAATAACAGAAAATAACTGTAAGCGAGTAGGGGCGTGCTACTCGCCTAAATATCCACAGGCATGCTTATTGATACTTGCTCATGCCTTTCAATTGTTGCAGCGCGGCTTGAATTTTGGCGTTTGCGGCATCGTCTAGTTCGTTGTTTTTATACACTTTGTCCAACAGGCCTTCTTCTACCAACGCATCTTTGATCCAGCGTTTGGCAAAGGCATAACTCGCTGGGATTTTGGCGACTTCACCTGTTTTTGGATTTTTCAGACTATCGACTGGCGCTGCTGGCGCAGGGGCGGCGGCTTTTTTGGCCGGGGCGGATTTACTGGCTTTGGGTGCGGCGGATTTGGGTGTGGCGGCTTTGGCTGGAGCGGATTTTTCGGCGGTTTTTACAGCTGCGGGAGGAGGCGGTGTCAGTTCGGTTTGGATGGCCGGTTTACTCGCTTCCGGCTTGGCGGGCTCGGGTTTACTAGTTTCCGGTTTTTCCTTTTTGCCACCCATGACTACAAATACTACATAAGCTACAAAAATAGTTGTCGCTATAAAAAGCAATTCAGCCATAACCCTTCCCCTTTTGTTTGTTTTATTTATTAAGATTCAGAACAATGTGATGACACGTTTTAAACACCGTGAGCGAATATACCAGAGCTAATCAAGTCGGTAAACTAATACCCCAATTGCTAAAAAGTTCGCGAATTACGTTTAATCCGTTTCAACTGATTGGACTGGCCACCTGATTGCTGCCCAGCAAAAGGTTAAGCGAAACCTTCTGACCATCCAGTAGATTCTGCTCGGGTTTGCCGAATGCGTAGCCCTGGCCGAAGTTTACGCCGATTTCCTTCAGCTTTACCGCCGTACCTGCCGATTCGACGAATTCGGCGATGGTTTTCTTGCCGAGTTTTGAGGCAATTTCCACCATGGATTTGACAAGTATTTGATCGGTTTCGTTGTCGAGCAGGTTTCTGATGAATTGACCGTCGATTTTCACGTAATCGACCGGAAAGGTTTTGAGATAGTTGAACGAACAAAAGCCGGCGCCGAAATCGTCTAGCGCGAATTTGCAGCCTAAGGCTCTGATTTTGTTAATCATGTGCCGGGTTTTTTCAAAATTGTCCACGGCGGCTGTTTCGGTGATTTCGAAGGTCAAACGGTTGGCGTCTATCCAGGTCATTTCCAGTTTATCCTTAATAGTGGATAGTAAATCCGGATACTGAAACGCGGTACTTGAAAGGTTCACAGCCAGGGAAATATAAGACATGTAAGTGGGCAGTGCCGCCAGAAAGTCGATGGCGTTTTCCACGACCCATAGGTCTATCGCGTGAATCAAGCCGGTTCTTTCAGCTACCGGAATAAACTGATCCGGCGTGATGACTTCATTGCCTTCGCCGCGCATACGCAATAACACTTCATAGTGCGAAACATTGCCATCAGACAGCTGTACCACCGGCTGGAACACCAGAAATAGCTGGTTATCCCGCAAGGCCTTGCGAATCAGCGGCACCCAGTAAATGTCGCGGCGTCTTTCCTTGACGATGAGATCATCGCTGTTGTACACGCAGATTTTGTCTCTGCCGGTGCTTTTTGCAAAGTTGCAGGCTTGGCGGGCATGTAAAATCATTTCGCCCGGATGAAACGCGGAAACGGTATTGTCCAGCGCGGCAATGCCTATGGAAACCGAGGCGCTGTAAGACACTTCGCCGGTGAAGAATCGGAAATTATCCACGGTGGTTTTGATGGTTTCCGCGAGAATCTGTGCTTGCTTTTTGGTTTTGTTTTCCAGGAATAAACAAAACTCGTCGGCGCCGATACGAGCGAATAAACTGCCGGCCGGTAATAGTTTTCGGACCAGAATGGCCATTTCGACCAGTAAACGATCACCTACTTCAAAGCCTTCCAGTTCGTTAATCAGGCTGAAGCGGTCTACATCAATGAATAATAAAGACCCGTCTTTTTGCGTTTTATTGCTGTGATTTAATACCAATCTCAGCTGACGTTCGAAACTGCTGCGATTGAATAAGCCGGTTAATTCGTCGTGGGCGACCAGAAACTTGAGTTTGGCATCAATAACGTTTTTGGCGGCCAATTCATTGATCAATTGTTCTTCCTGACGGTGGCGCAGTTGGCGTTCCTGTTTCAGGCTCAGCAAAAATTTTACTGCCAGTATCAATTCCTGGGTATTGACGGGGGTGTTGATTTTGTAAGTTAGACAATTGTCCTGTTGCGGTTGACAACTGTCGAGTTCACAGGCAAAGCTGTCGTCGTTCAGAATTACTACCGGAATGACCGATACCGAATTGGCGCTGGATAAACTCTGGCACATTTCCCGAGCTTGGCAAAGCGGCAGCCTTGCGTTCAGCACGATCAGACCGATCCTGTCGGGTTGATCGGCGTAAGGCTTTAATATCTCGTAAATTTGTTCGCCATTTTCAGCTACACGAATATCGGTAAAACCCTTCGTTTTCAATGTGGAAACGATTTTTTGAGCGGAGACTTCATTATGCTCCGCAACGACAATCAGTTTTTCTTTGAGCGCGTCATTGGCAATCATCTAATACCATCCAGGTATTGGCATAAAATCGGGAGCAGTCGGCATAAGGTCAGGAGGAGGGCAGCATTTAATAAGCTTGTATTTTCATATAATTGGTCTAGGTTTAAGCGCAGCCTTTAATGCTATTTCTATGCTATTGGTTTTCAGTATAGGTGTAAATTTAATTTTTTAGAATTATTGATGATAGCTTACTCACCGTCCACATTAACTGTTGCCGATTTGCTGAGAGGTGATTTGCAACTCGCCTCGCCGCCGAATGCCTATTTTTTGTTGAAAAAAGTAGTCGAAGACCCGAATAAGACCGCGAAAGACGCGGCTGTGGTGCTCGAAGCCGATGCGGCATTGGCGGTAAAACTGCTGAAGATAGTGAATAGTGCTTTCTATGGTTTTCCGTCCCAAATCAGTTCGATTACCAAAGCCATCACCATGATTGGTACCCGTGAGTTGCAGAATCTGGTGCTGGGTACCTTGATTGTTGAACGCTTTTCCGATTTACCCGGACAACATTTTTCCATTCACGATTTTTGGGCCAGAAATTTGCGTTGCGCGTTGATTGCACGCGAATTGGATATTCATTTCGGCAAGCACTATGCCGACACCGCATTTCTGTGCGGTTTGGTCCACAACATCGGACAATTGGTGTTTTATCGGCGGATTCCGGTATTGGCCCGGGAAGTCGACTTATTACTGCAATCGCAAACCCCGCTCGCGGTGGACGAAGAGGTCACGGTAGAGCAGAACGTGATCGGCTTCGACCACTTTCAGGCCGGGGCCGAGTTGTGCAAACAATGGATGTTACCCGACGTTATTGTGGAAAGTATTCGCTTGCATTGCTTTCCAGATTTGATCGGGCCTTACGCCGATTTGGCCGCCATGGTTAGACTCGCGAACTGCTTAAGTCGAATCGAAAATCCCTACGATGCCCACGCTGTCAATGCTTTGAATCTGACGCCCGAACAAATCAGTTTCATCCTCGATAAAATCAGCGACGAGTTCGAAGTCATTTTTAAATTGTTTTATCCCACTGTCTAAACCCGCTTGGGTTCTTATCATTATCGGAATATCTGTTGCTTAAAGGTGACAGGGGCCGAGCTCGACTATCCCATCATCAAGCCGCCGATACGCTAACGACTTGTATCGAATGCGGTTTTTGTCGCAAAAAAACAACGGATAGGCCAACTAAATTCGTTTTGTCATAAAGTTGTCATATTGCCTCCATACAATGCGATCAAGCTTTTTGGTCATCGTGATCATTGAGTTAACGCATTGATTTATATAATTATTGGAGAAATTTGATGAGACTTTCTAAGCTGAGCCTGGCAGTGGTCGCCATTATTGGCTCGGGTATTTGCGCCGAGGCGATGGCGCTGGATTTGTATGTTGATGCCAAAACCAAGCAGATTTTTGCCGAACCGGGTCCAGGTCGCACTAAGTTGGGTTCATTTGAAAAAGTCGAAGATACGGTTGCTAAAAAAGTTGAAGCCGACAATCAAACACAAAAAGCTGAGATCGACAAAATCAAGCAGGATCTCGAGCTGAAAACCAACGAACTGAAAGCGCTCGACGAGCATATCGTTGCGCAACGCGAAGACAAAGCTAAGAACGACGAAAAATGGTTTAACAAAATCAATGTTCGCGGCTATACCCAGTTGCGGTATAACCAAGCACTATCCGGCGATAGAACAGCGGGTGAGCCGGAATTGAAATCGGTAGGCGATGGCTCGATCGGTAACAATCAAGGTTTCTCCTTGCGCCGAGTGCGCTTGGTATTCTCCGGCGACATCAATGAGTATATCTCCCTGTATCTGCAGCCGGATTTCGCTACCACCAACGGTGATTTACACTTTGCGCAATTACGCGATGCCTATGCCGACTTGGCTTTCGATAAGGCTCACGAATATCGAATCCGTGCCGGTCAATCCAAAGTCCCGTTTGGTTGGGAAAACCTGCAGTCCTCGCAAAACCGCCTGACGCTGGACCGCGACGACGCATTGAACAGTGCGGTGCCTAGTGAACGTGACTTGGGTTTGTTTGCCTATTGGTCGCCTAGCGATGTGCAAAAACTTTGGAAAGACCTAGCCAAGAAAAATCTGAAAACCTCGGGTGATTACGGCGTCTTGGGCTTGGGTGTTTATAACGGTCAAGGCGTAAACAAAGCTGAGGCTAACGATAACTTGTATTTGGTCGCTCATTCGACTTATCCGTTTGACCTAGGTTTCATGGGCTTGCGTGGACAAGTCGTTGAAGTGGGTGCGGATGCAATGTCAGGAAGATTTAACCGGTCCACCAGTGCTTATACCAGTAGGTTTGGATCGGGTACGCCGACTGCAAGAGACAATAGCGAAGATAGAGTTGGCGTTCATGCCGTGTTGTTCCCGCAACCGTTCGGTTTGCAGGCGGAATGGAATTGGGGTGCAGGCCCTACGCTTAATCCATCTGCCAACCGTATTGAGAGACAAAATCTGGAAGGTGGCTATGTACAAGCGATGTATAAAATCGATAACGTATTCGGTACTAAAGGTAGCATGATGCCTTATGTCAAATGGCAAACCTATGATGGTGCCTGGAAGGGTGTCGCCAACGCTCCAAGAGTCAATGTGGACGAGGTCGAAGCCGGTGTCGAGTATCAAATCAACAAGGCGTTGGAGTTAACCGTGGCTTATGCGACGATGAATCGTACTCAAATTCAGACGCAAACAACGGCAGCTGGATTCTTGCAGCAAGCCAGCGGCGATTTGATCCGTACCCAGTTGCAGTTCAACTATTAATTGATGGCGGAGCGCTGATTCTCGGCGCTCCAAAAGAATTTCTGGTTTAAAAATAAAAGCCCCGTTTCTTGCGAATCGGGGTTTTTTGTTTTCACTATATTCTCGAGTACTCACGTTGACCCTGATTATCACGGAGCGACGTGAATATATCCGCACAAGGTGAGTGCTGAGTCAGACAGTCTGCTAGACTGATCAGCCTATCAAAAAAACTCCGAAAGTTATGAGTGAACACTCTCTAGCCCGTTACGGTTGGCTCTCTATTGCTGCCGCAATCAGTACTATCGCATTAAAAAGCTATGCCTATTGGTTGACCGGTTCCGTGGGCTTGCTGTCCGATGCGTTGGAGTCGCTGATCAATTTGGTGGCGGCGATCATCATGCTGGTAGTGCTGACTATTTCGGCGCGGCCGCCGGACGATACCCATGCCTACGGCCACGAAAAAGTCGAATATTTCTCCAGCGGTGCTGAAGGTATCATGATTCTGTTGGCGGCTTTTAGTATCGGCTATGCGGCCTGGGAACGGTTGTGGAACCCGCTGCCGCTGCAGCAACTTGATCTGGGTATTGCGGTTTCGGTGTTTGCTTCGTTGATCAATTTGGCGGTTGCCCGAGTTTTGATTGGTGTCGGCCGGCGCCGGCAGTCGATCACGTTGGAAGCCGACGGTAAGCACTTAATGACCGATGTCTGGACGACGGTCGGGATTTTGGTCGGTATCGCCATCATCTCGGTGGCAAACCGTTTCGAGCCGAGTCTGGCGTTTGCCAAGCAATTGGGCCTGAACGGCTGGGAAATACTCGACCCGATTATTGCCATCGGCGTGGCGTTCAATATCGTCTGGGCCGGCTTGCAATTGATTCGCCGGACAGTGTCCGGTTTATTGGATGCCGCCTTATCGCCGGAGGAAATTGCGGAAATCGTCGCTGTGTTGGATGAATATGTGGCCGGCCACCGTATTGCTTATCATGCGTTACGGACTCGTTACGCCGGCGCCAGACGTTTCATGTCGGTGCATGTGTTGGTGCCAGGGAGTTGGACAGTGCAGCAGGGGCATGATTTGCTGGAAGCCATCGAGCAGCGAATCAAGGACAGGTTTGACAACATCGACATCGACACGCATCTAGAACCTATCGAAGATGCCGCGTCTTGGGAGCATTGAGCACGCGGTTTGGGCTGCAACGGCTTGGATTAAGCTTCAATCAGATTTAATTCCACTTCTTCCGCGCTGTCTCCGGCAATTTTAAAGCCGCGCATTTCCAATACGCCCTTGGTATTTAAAGAAATGATCAAGTGCAGTGCATCCGGATAGCTGGCTTCCTGAATGTCGGTCGCTGACGGTTGGGCCGGCGTGTGCGGGTGCGAGTGGTAGATAGCAAATAGCGTTTCGCCTTTTTCGCGGATTTGGCGCATCGCCTCGATTTGCTGGCTGGCGTCTAATAAAAATCGGGTCTGCGGCGTGGCGGCGCTATTTTCCACCGGATAACAACTCGCCGGCATACCGGTACTGTCCGCGCCGATTAGGCCGCAAACCTCGGTATCCGGGGATAGTTGCGCCAAGTGCAGTAACTGGTTGGTAAGTTTGCGTGGCAGAGAAATTTCTTTGTGGTTCATAGTGGTTTCCATATTCCCGATGTCACTCGTGGATTGCCGGATAAATCAGCATGGGTGTTGATCTGCTGGTAGCCAAATTCGCTAAAAATGGCTTGTACCTCGGATTGTTGATTGTAGCCGTGTTCGACCAATAATTGGCCATTGTCTTTTAAATGCAGACGCGCTTGCTCGGCAAGCTGACGAATGTCTTGCAGGCCGTTGTTGGGGCTGATCAACGCGCTGTCAGGCTCAAAGCGCACGTCGCCGATGGTTAAATGTGGGTCGTTATCGGCGATGTAGGGTGGATTACTAACGATCAAGTCAACGCCGGTTTCTTCGATGTTCTCGAACCAGTTCGATTGCACAAAGCGCACATTGCCAGTGTAGAGTTGCTGCGCGTTATATCGGGCGACTGCCAAGGCAGCCGAACTTAGATCGCTGGCAAACACTTGAGCTAGCGGTCTTTCCGCTGCCAGCGTGATGGCAATAATACCGGAACCTGTGCCGAGATCGATGATTTTGCTGGGTCGGTCTTTTGGCAGAAGCGCCAGGCTGAGTTCTATCAGTAATTCCGTGTCCGGTCTGGGGATCAAGACATCCGGGCTGACTTTGAAATTGCGCGACCAGAATTCGCGTTGGCCGGTTAAATAGGCAACCGGCGTGCCTTGCGAGCGTTGCTTTACCAGCAATTGAAATTGCGCGATTTGTTGCGGGCCGGGCTGATGTTCCGGCCAAGCTCTGAGAAACGAGCGGGTTTTGTTTAGGCAGTGGCAAAGCAGAACTTCCGCGTCTAGCATTGCGGTTTCGGATGTGGCGCTTAGCTTTGCGCTTGCAGTGGCTACCAGGCTATGAATCGTATTGCTGGTATCTGTCCATACAGCTTGCTTAGACATTACCCAGCTGAGTCAACAATTCTGCCTGATGTTCATGAATCAGCGGTTGAATCACATGCTCCAATCCGCCTTCCATGATTTCTTCCAGCTTATAAAGCGTCAGGTTGATGCGGTGGTCGGTGAGTCGGCCTTGCGGGTAGTTATAGGTGCGGATACGCTCGGATCGGTCGCCGCTGCCCACTTGTAATTTGCGGCTTTCCGATTGTTCCGCGTGTTGCTTTTCCTGGGCTGCTGACATTAAGCGCGCTTGTAAAACCGACATGGCGCGGGCGCGGTTTTTATGCTGCGAGCGTTCGTCCTGGCATTCGACGACCACGCCGGATGGGATGTGGGTAATGCGGATGGCGGACTCGGTGCGGTTGACGTGCTGACCGCCGGCACCGGAGGCGCGGTAGGTGTCGATGCGCAGATCAGCCGGGTTGATGTCGATTTCGTCTACGGCATCCACTTCCGGCATGATTGCCACGGTGCAGGCTGAGGTATGCACGCGACCTTGCGATTCGGTTTCCGGTACGCGCTGCACGCGGTGCGTGCCGGATTCGAATTTTAATTGCGAATACACGTTTTGGCCGGCCACGCGCATGATGACTTCTTTAAAGCCGCCGTGTTCGCCGCGGTTCTCGTTGATAATCTCGGTGCTCCAGCCTTGTCGTTCTGCATAGCGTTGATACATGCGCGCCAGATCACCGGAAAAGATCGCCGCTTCGTCGCCGCCGGTCCCTGCGCGTACTTCCAAAAACACATTGCGATTGTCATTCGGGTCTTTCGGTAGCAGCAGGATTTGCAATTGTTGTGTCAATTCCTCGCGTTGGGCTTCGGCGGCCTGGATTTCTTCTTTGGCCATTTCCCGTAACTCCGGGTCGCTGTCTTTAGCCATTTCCTGGGCCGATTCGAGATTGGCTTCGTTTTCCTGATAGATTTTGTAACAGGCGACCAGCGGCTCGATTTGCGCGTATTCCTGGCTCAGGCTACGGAATTGGTTTTGATTGCTTTGTACTTCCGGTTGTGACAGTAGGGCGGTGATTTCTTCGAAGCGTTCGCCGAGGTTTTCCAGTTTGGTTTGTATCGAGGGTTTCATTCAGTGGCTTATCGTAATTTGAAAATTTCGCGGGAAGCCGCGATCAGGTCGTGGCGTTCATTGGCGCCGGCTTCGCGTAGTTGTGCGCAGGGGGTGTGAATCAGTTTATTGGTCAAGGTGTGCGCTAGGCGCTGTAATACTTCGTCGGCGGCTGCGCCGCTGTTGAGTTGGGCTAAAGCTTTTTGCAATGCTTCGTCGCGGGTCTGCTCGGCCTGAGTGCGGAAATCGCGGATGGTTTCCTGTGCGCCTTGAGAGCGCAGCCAGGCCATAAAGTGTTCGACTTGAGTGTCGATAATTTCCTCGGCCTGCTCGGCGGCGCGGCGGCGCGAGTCCATGTTTTGATTGACGGTGTTTTGTAGATCGTCAACCGTATACAGATAAACATCGCGTAGCTGCGCAACTTCGGCTTCGATGTCGCGCGGCACGGCCAAATCGACCATGAACATCGGTTTGTGCTTGCGGATTTTGATCGCGCTTTCTACGCGGCCTTTACCAAGGATCGGCAATTGGCTGGCGGTGGACGATACGACAATGTCCGCTTCCGCCAAATGATTCGGCAGCTCGGCGAGGTTGATCGCGTAGCCGTTGAACTGCATCGCCAAGGCATGGGCTTTGTCGTAAGTGCGGTTGGCGATGATGATACGGCCGATACCGTGTTGGTATAGATGGCGGGCGGTGAGTTCTATCGTTTCGCCGGCACCTATCAATAAAGCGGTTTGTTCGCTGAGTTTGTCGAAAATTTGTTGTGCCAGTTGCACGGCGGCAAATGCGACAGAAACCGGGCTGGAGCCGATAGCAGTATCGGTGCGCACCTTCTTTGCGGCTGAAAAGGTGTGTTGAAACAATTTGCTGAGATTTCTGCCCAGTGTGCCGGCTTGTGAAGCGGCATGGTAGGCGGTTTTCATTTGGCCGAGAATTTGCGGCTCGCCCAGGATCATCGAATCCAGTCCGCAGGCCACGCGGAACATATGTCTTATCGACTGGCTATCTTTGTAGCTATAAAGATAAGGGGTGAAGTCGGCGGGTTTGATCTGTTTGGTGTCCGCTATCCAGTTTACCAACGAAGATTGGTTGTCGCTGTCCGCCTGGTAGTAAAACTCGGTGCGATTGCAAGTGGATAGAATGGCTGCCTCGCTGATTTCGCGAAGATTCCACAAGTTTTTCAGCGTGTTATCGAGCATGTCCGTCGGGAACGCCAAGCGTTCGCGGATGGCGACCGGCGCTGTATTGTAATTTATCCCTACGGCAAGAAGAGTCATTGGTTGCGAACAATAGCACAAGAAAAGTGCACTATTTTAAGGAATGCGCTGTTTTTGTCCAAATACAATGAAACGGCAGTCCGATTCAGGGGCTTTTTCTGGTAATCTATCGTCAATAGTTTTTCAAAAGTGGGTCAATTGATTGCATGAAAAAATGGATAGCCATCGCAATGTTTTTATCGATGTCAGGATGTGCGGTTTCTCCTGAGAAAGAGCCTGAGGCAGAAGGTTTGCCAGTCAAGCCTGAGGGTTTGGAAAGCAGAGTTAATCGCAACACGGTGATCGACGAAGAGGTGCTGTATTTGCTGATGGCCGCGGAATTGGCAGGGCAGCGTAATCAGTACCATTTGGCCATGGATGCTTATTTGCAGGCCGCTAAGCGAGTGGATGATCCTCGGATTGCAGAGCGGGCAGTCAAAATCGGTTTGTTTTTAAAAGACGAGCAGCGTACCCGTGAGGCCTTGACGGTTTGGTTGTCCAAGGATGGAAAGAATTTAGCGGCGAGAAAGTTTGCCGTGTTACTGGCGATTAAAAACTCAGATCAAAAGGCGGCTGTCGAAAATCTCAATGCCATGCTGGCAGATGATCCGGCCGGTTTTGAGGCTGGTGTGCTGGAAATGACCAAGTTGATGGAAAAAGAAGGTCGCACGCAATTTACCTACGACGTGTTGGAAGAGTTGGCTGTTGAGCGTCCTAATCAAGCCAGTGTGTTTTTCTTGCAGGCGGTTTTGGCGTCGGTTCTGCAAAATAACGAGTTGGCCCAGCAGAAAGTTAATCAAGCATTGCTAATCCAGCCTGATTGGAATAAGGCTGTGATCTTGCAGGCACAGCTGGCCGGACGCTCCGGCGACTTGACCAAGGCGCGCGCCTCTTTGGAAAAAGCGCTTAAGGCGGCGCCGGAAGATAAAATGCTGAGAAAGATGTTGTTAGAGGTGTTGGTTAACGGTCACGACTATGACGATGCGATAAAGCTTTGCCAGAATGTGTTGGAAGACAAGCCGGATGATGCTGAAACGCTGTTTACCTTGGCTTTGGTGTATATGCAGCAAGGTCAGATCGATAAGGCTGAAAACGTACTTGAGAAGCTGCTGAATAATCCCGAGTGGGAAGGGCAGGCCAGTTTTTACTTGGGCAAGATTGAAGTTGATCAACAGCATCCGGATAAGGCGTTAAATTGGTTTGATCGGGTGAGCGATGGCAATTACGCATTCGACGCGGATATGGCGGCGGTGTCATTGTTGATGAATCAAAAACGCTTCGACGAGATTGAGGCGCGCATCAAACGCATGGATAACAAATATCCTGAGCAGCATTTGCGAGTCTTGATGGTTAAGGCAGAGCTTTACAATCAATTGGGTAAATATCAGGAAGCTTTTGATGTTCTGACACTGGCTTTAAAAGACATGCCCGATAATCGCGAAGTGCTATATGCCCGGGCATTGGTTGCCGAGCGTTTGGATAAGCTGGATGTACTTGAATCCGACCTGCAGAAAATTTTAGAGAAAAAGCCGGACGATGTAGGGGCGCTTAATGCGTTGGGTTATACGTTGACCGATAGAACGCAACGCTATGAGGAGGCGGCCAAATATTTGGAGCGCGCTCTCAGTTTGCAGCCCGATGAGGCAGTGGTAATAGACAGCTACGGATGGTTGCAGTTTAAGCTTGGAAAGCCTGAGCGGGCGCTGGAATTTTTGCGTAGAGCCTACGAGAAGCAGCCGGAAAATGAAATTGCCGCGCATATTGCCGAAGTGCTTTGGTCTTTGGGTGAGAAAAAGGAAGCAAAAGAGCTTTTCGACAGTGTTTACAAAAAATCTCCTGATGACGAATATTTGTTGGAGTTTAAAAAACGCTTTTTGCAAAACGGGCAATGATTTTTAAGGGCGGTGTTTTCTTGTTGGCTGTGATGTTCTTGTCCGGCTGTTCTTTATTGTCAGAAAAGCCGGGCGAGGCCTATCGATCGCAAGATATGAGGGTGTTGCAACAGCAACAGCAATGGTATTTTGAGGGGCGATTGGCTCTGGCTGATGAGAAGGATTCGTTTTCTGCGTCGGTGAGTTGGCGGCATCGCTCAGGGAGAGATGATATTGAGCTTTCGGGGCCATTGGCTCAGGGTAAGCTGATGATCACTGTAGAAGCTGATTTCGTAGCGGTGGATGACGGCGACAATCACAAAGAATTTCGCGGGCCTGCAGAAGAGGTGCTGGCGGAGCAGTTAGGTGTCGCGATTCCTGTGAGCGCTTTGAGGTATTGGGTGCTTGGCTTGCCTAATCCGGAGCAGTCGTTTGTCGAGCAGGTTGATGGATTTTTTCAGTCTGGGTGGCGGGTTGGTTTCAGAGAAATGCAGCATGTTAACGCCTTATTACTACCGAGAAAAATCAATGCGGAAAAAGATAAGACAAGAATCAAATTAATAGTGGATCAATGGGATTTGTCGTGACGGGAATGCAAGAACAGGTGGTGGGTTGGGGTGAGAAATGGCCTGCGCCGGCTAAGTTGAATCTAATGCTGAGAATCACTGGGCGTCGCCCAGATGGCTATCATTTGCTGCAAACAGTATTTCAGATTATTGATTTGTGTGACTGGATAACATTTTATCCAGCGGAAAATGGCCGGGTTTATTTGCGTCATCCGATTCCTGGTGTCCCGGAACACGAAGACTTAACCGTTCGTGCCGCCAACTTATTGAGACAATATACTGGGTGTGCGTCCGGGGTGTGTATCGATGTCGAAAAGAATCTGCCTATGGGTGGTGGCTTGGGTGGTGGTAGTTCCGATGCTGCTACTACGCTGGTGGTGCTGAATAGGTTGTGGAATCTGCATTTACCATTAGAAGCGTTGATGGAGTTGGGCTTGCAACTTGGTGCCGATGTGCCTGTTTTTGTCTATGGATACACCGCTTGGGGTGAGGGGGTTGGTGAGGAATTAAAGCCCATAACGATTCCGGAACAATGGGTCGTGGTAATCAAGCCGGATTGTCATGTGAACACGAAACAGATTTTTTTGACGGAAGAGTTGACAAGAGATAGCAAATCCATCAAAATGCGCGACTTCATTGCAGGCGATTGGCGGAATGATTGTCTTCCGGTTGTTAGCAAATTATATAAGCCGGTGAGTAATGCATTGGATGCATTATCTCAATATGCAGAAGCAAGATTGACGGGGACTGGGGCTTGTGTGTTTGCTCAGTTCGATTCGGAAGAGTCGGCGCGTGAGGCATTTTCTGAGTTGAGTCAGAGTTGGTTAGTTTATTTGGCTCGAGGACTTAATGTTTCGCCTCTGCATGAAAAATTAAGACAAGGATCAGTTTAATCAATTTAATGGGCTGTCGCCAAGCGGTAAGGCACGAGGTTTTGATCCTCGCATACCAAGGTTCGAATCCTTGCAGCCCAGCCATAATCTCCACACAATAGTTCCTTAGGAGTGCTTGAATGCGTGAGGCCTCGGTAATGGTATTTTCCGGGAATGCCAATAAGGCGTTGTCTGAAGGTATTGTGAAGAAGCTCAATATGCGCCTCGGCATGGCCACGGTTGGTCGTTTCAGTGATGGCGAGATTTTTGTTGAGATAGAAGAAAATGTTAGAGGTAGGGATGTATTTGTCATACAGCCTACCTGCGCGCCTACCAACGAGAATCTAATGGAATTGTTGGTAATGATTGATGCTATGAGGCGAGCGTCTGCGGCGAGAATAACAGCTGTTATGCCGTATTATGGTTACGCGCGGCAAGATAGGCGCTCGAGGTCGGCCAGGGTGCCCATTACTGCAAGATTGGTTGCGGATATGATAGGTAATGCTGGGGCTGACAGGGCGTTGACTGTTGACTTGCATGCAGATCAAATCATGGGATTCTTTGGGATTCCGGTTGATAATGTGTATGCTTCGCCAATTTTGCTAGGTGATATTTGGCGGCAAGAATACGAAGATTTGATTGTGGTTTCGCCGGATGTTGGTGGTGTTGTGAGGGCTAGAGCCATTGCAAAGCGTCTGGGTGATGCTGATTTGGCGATAATCGACAAGCGAAGGCCGCGTCCGAATGTGTCGGAGATAATGCATATCATCGGCGATGTAGAGGGGCGTACCTGTGTCATGGTGGATGACTTGGTTGATACGGCGGGTACTTTGTGTCACGCGGCAGGCGCGCTCAAGAAAAATGGTGCCAAAAAGGTTGTTGCATACTGTACTCATCCGGTGTTGTCTGGTGCGGCCGCGGAAAATGTTAAAAATTCCGTTCTTGATGAATTGGTAGTTACAGATACGATACCGTTAACTACAGAATTGTCCGGGATTGATAAGATTAGGCAGCTAAGCGTTGCGGAAATGTTGGCAGAAACAATACGTCGAATAGCGGTGGGCGAGTCTGTAAGCTCGCTTTATGTTGACTGATAAGAATTAAAGTAGTGCTTGTGGAACAAGCTTTTGGAGAAAAAAATGGCTAACGTGTTTGAATTTGTTGCAGAAGCTCGCAGTGCCTCGGGCAGTAGCGCTGCCAAAGTTGTTCGTCGTCAGGGTAAGGTCCCGGCAGTAGTATATGGTGGTAGTGGTGCTCCTGAGATGTTATTGCTGGATCATAATGAAGTGGTTAAGCATTTGGTGCATGAGGCGGTTTATTCCCATGTGCTTGATCTTAAAATCGACGGCAAAACAGAAAAAGCTGTTCTTAAGCATATACAAAGGCACCCTGCAAAGCCGATAGTCCTACATATGGACTTTATGCGTGTTGATGATACGCATAAATTGAAAGTTCATGTTCCTTTGCATTTTATCAATGAAGCTATTTCGGTAGGCGTTAAAAAAGGTGGTTTGGTCAATCATGCAATGGTTGATGTGGAGGTGTTGTGTATGCCTTCTGCTTTGCCGGAATTCATTGAAGTAGATTTGGCTAGTGTAGATGTTGGTTCGACAATACATTTGTCTGATTTGATTTTGCCGGCTGGTGTTGAGATTGCAGCGTTGCAGCATGGTGCTGAGCATGATCATCCGGTTGCCCAAATAGTCAAGCCAAGATCTGTGGAATCTGCTGACTAATAGTTTTTGAATGATTAAGCTGATTGTTGGTCTGGGTAATCCTGGGCGACAGTACGAAAAAACCCGGCACAATGCCGGGTTTTTGTTTGTGGAGTATCTGGCGGGGCTTGCTAGTGCTGGTTGGTCGAGCAGTAGTCAGTTTTCCGGTGAGGTGGCTGAATGCAATATTGGCGGATACGGGCTTGTATTGCTAAAGCCGATGACTTTTATGAATAAAAGCGGCTTGTCTGTCGGTAAGTTTTTGCGATATTACAAGTTTAAGTCCGAAGAAATGCTTGTGGTTCATGATGAGCTTGAGCTTCCCGAGGGCGTTGTCAAGATGAAAAAAGACGGGGGGCATGGTGGGCATAACGGGTTGCGTGACATCATTGCTCATATCGACACTCGTGATTTCTACAGGTTGAGAATTGGTATAGGTCGTCCTGTCGCGGGGGTGGGTGTGGCGGACTATGTGTTGTCCAGTTTGTCTTGTGATGGTCAGGCTCGAATGCTGGGTTTGTTTGGCGAGTTAGCGAAAAGCATGGATGCGTTGGTTTTGGGTGATTTGAATTCAATTGGAGTTTGATTGTTACTTCAGCTGAATTAAAAAACACTTGACTGGGGTTTTTGAAACAAGGATAATTGATCGAATAAGTAACGGAGGGGTTCCCGAGCGGCCAAAGGGATCAGACTGTAAATCTGCCGGTTCTACCTTCGGAGGTTCGAATCCTCCCCCCTCCACCACCAAATTTATGGGATCTGCGGGTGTAGTTCAATGGTAGAACTCCAGCCTTCCAAGCTGATTGCGTGGGTTCGATTCCCATCACCCGCTCCATTTCGGGGTAAATTACTCGCTCATATAGCTCAGTAGGTAGAGCACTTCCTTGGTAAGGAAGAGGTCACCGGTTCAAATCCGGTTATGAGCTCCAGATTTAGGTTTGTTTTTGTCGTAGTTAGGGTGTTCCAAAATGGCTAAAGAAAAATTTGAAAGAAAGAAACCGCACGTAAACGTAGGCACCATTGGTCACGTTGACCACGGTAAAACCACATTGACAGCGGCATTAACAAAAGTCATGGCGGAGCTGCAAGGCGGCGAAGTTAAGGCTTTTGATCAAATCGACAACGCCCCGGAAGAACGTGCGCGCGGTATTACCATTTCTACGTCACACGTAGAGTACGAATCAGCCAACCGTCACTATGCCCACGTTGACTGCCCTGGTCACGCTGACTACGTTAAAAACATGATTACCGGTGCTGCCCAAATGGACGGCGCGATTTTGGTTTGCTCTGCTGCGGACGGTCCTATGCCGCAAACGCGCGAGCACATTCTGTTATCACGTCAAGTCGGTGTGCCTTACATTGTTGTGTTCTTGAACAAGGCCGATATGGTAGATGACGCTGAGTTGATTGAGCTGGTTGAAATGGAAATTCGCGAGTTATTGAATCAATACGAATTTCCAGGTGACGACACGCCCATTATCGTTGGTTCCGCATTGAAAGCTTTAGAAGGCGAGCAAAGCGAAATTGGTGTACAATCAGTAGTTCGCTTGGTTGAAGCGTTGGACAGTTACATTCCCGAGCCAGAACGCGCGATCGACGGCAAATTCTTGATGCCTATCGAAGACGTGTTCTCAATTTCAGGTCGCGGTACCGTAGTAACCGGACGTGTTGAGCGGGGTATCATCAAAGTTGGCGAAGCCGTCGAGATCGTCGGCATCAAAGATACCGTTCAAACGACCTGCACGGGTGTGGAGATGTTCCGCAAACTGCTCGACCAAGGTCAAGCGGGCGATAACGTCGGTGTACTGTTGCGTGGTACTAAAAGAGAAGACGTGGAGCGTGGTCAAGTATTGGCGCATGTGAATACCATCAAGCCACATGCCCACTTTAAAGCAGAAATATATGTGCTGTCTAAAGAAGAGGGTGGTCGTCATACTCCATTCTTTAATGGCTACCGTCCGCAGTTCTACTTCAGGACGACCGACGTAACCGGTGCGGTAGATTTGCCAGAAGGCGTGGAAATGGTTATGCCTGGCGATAACATCGCCGTTACCGTAAAACTTATCTCACCGATTGCGATGGAAGACGGCTTGCGTTTTGCGATTCGCGAAGGTGGTCGTACCGTGGGTGCGGGTGTTGTTGCTTCTATTATCGAGTAATAGCCGTTTTTGATTCAAAAAATATTTTCTGAATAGGTCAGTAGTTCAATTGGTAGAGCAGCGGTCTCCAAAACCGCAAGTTGGGGGTTCGAGTCCCTCCTGGCCTGCCATTCAGAAAATCTTCATAATTTAATTCAAGTTGACTAAATGAACGCACAGGCAGAAGAGGTCTCCTCAGTGGTGGACATCGTAAAGTTGGCTTTATCTTTGGTTTTTGTTGTTGTCGGCATATCAGCGTTCTATTATTTTTCTGATTTGCAGCTTCTTTACCGCGTTTTAGTTTTGGTGGCTGTTTTAGTGGTTGCTATAGCTGTTGCTTTTACTACTGCTAAGGGTCGCGGTCTATGGGGCTTTATGCTGGAGTCCAAGCAGGAATTCAAAAGGATAGTGTGGCCCACTAAAGACGAGGCGGTTCGTACTACGCTGATGGTGTTTTTGATGGTATTCATAGTCGGCTTAATACTGTGGTTGCTAGATATGTTTTTGTTTTGGGGTGTTCAGCTTTTGATGAGCCAGGGGATTAAATAATGTCGCTTCGCTGGTATGTCGTTCATGCGTATTCCAATTTTGAAAATAAAGTCAAGCAGGCTCTTGAAGAGCGTATAAAACGCGAAGGGCTGGAAGAGTTTTTTGGAAAAATTCTGGTCCCTACTGAAGAAGTTGTTGAAATGCGCATGGGTCAGCAGCGTAAAAGTGAAAGGAAATTCTTTCCCGGATACGTGCTTGTGCAAATGGAATTGAATGACGAAACATGGCATTTAGTAAGAAATGTTCCTAGGGTATTGGGCTTTATAGGCGGGGCATCAGATAGGCCGTCACCAATCTCAGAAAAGGAAGCAATGGCAATATTAAATCGTGTCGAAGAGGGTGTGAATAAGCCACGGCCCAAAGTACTGTTCGAAGTTGGGGAAGTTGTTCGGATTACTGATGGCCCATTTAAAGACTTTAACGGCAATATAGAAGAAGTGAATTACGAGAAAAGCCGGTTGCGCGTATCGGTTCTTATTTTTGGTCGATCTACGCCGGTTGAATTAGAATTTGGACAGGTTGAAAAAGTCTAGACTACAATTTGAGATTTTTACGAATCCCTGTCATTTGCATGGCCGGGATTTTTGTTTGTTGGGGAGCTGAAAAGCGTTTGCACCCGTTAGGAGTATAAAATGGCAAAAAAAATTGATTCGTACATCAAGCTGCAAGTTAAAGCAGGTGAGGCTAATCCTAGTCCACCAATTGGTCCTGCATTGGGTCAGCGTGGTGTCAATATTATGGAGTTCTGCAAGGCGTTTAATGCAAGAACTCAAGAAGTTGAGAAAGGCCTGCCTTTGCCTGTTGTTATCACCGTCTATAGTGATAAAAGCTTTACTTTTATTACCAAGACGCCACCTGCTTCGGTTTTGTTGAAAAAAGCAGTGGGTATTAAAAGCGGAAGCAGCAAGCCTAATTCTAATAAAGTGGGCACCGTTTCGCGTGCGCAGCTGGAAGAAATCGCTAAAACCAAAATGGAAGATTTGAACGCAGCAAATTTGGAGGCGGCGATAAGAATTATTGCGGGAAGCGCTCGCAGCATGGGCTTGAACGTGGAGGGCGTGTAATGGCAAAAGTAACTAAAAAAGCAAAGGCTATCAAAGAAAAGGTAGTTAGAAGCAAACAATATTCGGTTGCCGAAGCTGTAGCACTATTAAAAGAGTTTGCCAATAGCAAGTTCGATGAGTCTGTGGATGTGAGTGTTAACTTGGGTGTTGATCCTCGTAAATCTGATCAGAACGTTCGTGGCGCTTCCGTGTTACCGAACGGTACCGGCAAAACAGTAAGAGTTGCTGTATTTACGCAAGGCCCAAATGCAGATGCGGCTCGCGAAGCGGGTGCCGACATCGTCGGTATGGACGATTTGGCTGAGCAAGTAAAACGTGGCGAAATGAACTTTGATGTGGTCATTGCCTCGCCTGATGCAATGCGTGTAGTGGGTCAATTGGGTCAAATCTTAGGTCCAAGAGGCCTGATGCCAAACCCGAAAGTAGGTACCGTGACGCCTGACGTTGTAACAGCAGTTAAAAATGCCAAATCAGGGCAGGTCAGATACCGCACAGATAAATCAGGCATTATTCATTGCTCTATCGGTAAAGTATCTTTCGATGAAACTGCGCTCAAACAAAATTTGGAGTTTTTGATTTCAGATCTTAAAAAAGCTAAACCGACGGCTGCCAAAGGCGTCTATTTGAAAAAGATTGCATTGTCCTCGACCATGGGTCCTGGCTTGTGGATCGATCAAGGCAGTATCGACATTTAAGAATTTAACAAGTTGTAAGGCTTTGGGTTGCCGAGTTATCGGCAACCGTCAAAGACCGTAGGTGCGAAAGCTTAATTTTCCTACGCAGACGGGAGCTGGAGCCGCAAAGCTGGTGAAAGGGACCGTGAAAGGGGCATCGTAAGATGCGTTTCATAGATTCCGATGGATAATCGGAAAGTACCGGAGGTAGATGTGGCACTCAATTTAGATAGCAAAAAAGTTGTCGTAGAGGAAGTTGCTGAATTCGCCGCTAAAGCCCATTCCGCCATCGCGGCGGAATATCGGGGTTTGACAGTTACCGAATTAACGGAGCTGCGTAAAACCGCGAGAGAAACGGGCGTTTATTTGCGCGTAGTCAAAAATACACTGGCTAAACGTGCTGTCGCTGGGACTGAGTTTGAATGTATGCAGGAAGGGCTGGTCGGTCCTTTAATACTGGCATTTTCCATGGAAGATCCAGGCTGCGCTGCACGGCTCATCAGCGAATTCTCCAAGGGCCATAACAAACTGATCGCGAAAGTAGTGGCAATCGGTGGTCAGGCTTTTGACGGATCGGAGTTGGATAGATTGGCAAGATTGCCAACCCGTGATCAAGGTATCAGTATGCTGATGTCGGTCATGAAAGCACCGGTTGAGAAACTCGCACGTACTCTGGCTGCAATCAGAGACGAGAAAGAAGCGGCATAATCTCGCGTTAACCAGTTAAAACTCATTAATTTTAGAGGAATATACAATGGCAATTTCACAACAAGACATCTTGGAAGCAGTCTCTAACATGACTGTGATGGAAATCGTTGATCTGATTTCAGCGATGGAAGAAAAGTTTGGCGTTTCTGCTGCTGCGGCAGTAGCGGTTGCAGCTCCTGTAGCGGCGGCTGTTGTTGAAGAGCAAACCGAGTTCGATGTTATCTTGACCGGCTTCGGCGAAAACAAAGTAGCGGTTATTAAAGCGGTTCGCGGTTTGACAGGCTTGGGCTTGAAAGAAGCGAAAGACGCTGTTGAAGGCGCACCTACTACTGTTAAAGAAGGTGTCAACAAAGCCGAAGCCGAAGCGGCGAAAAAAGAGCTTGAAGAAGCTGGCGCAACTGCCGAAATCAAATAAGCATCTTGACTGCATACCAGGCATAAGCCTATCAAACCGGGCTGACGGCATTTTGCCGTCGGCCTTTTACTGTTTCTAAAACAGTAGTAAATAATCTCTGACGACGAAGGTATAGAAGCAATATGGCCTATTCTTTTACCGAAAAAAAGCGTATCCGTAATAATTTTGGGAAGGGTTCCGAAGTATTGGAAGTTCCCTATCTTTTGGCAACACAAATTGATTCGTATGCAAATTTTTTGCAGTCCGGCATAGATCCGGATAAACGGCGCAATCAAGGGCTGCATGCCGCATTCTCCAGTGTTTTTCCGGTAGTAAGTCATTCAGGCTATGCCGTATTGGAGTATGTTAAATATCGCTTGGGGGAACCCGCATTCGATGTAAGAGAGTGTCAACAGCGTGGCGCTACATTTTCAGCGCCGTTGCGTGTTTTAGTGCGTCTAGTTATTTATGATAAAGACGCGCCTGCTAATACCAAAGTCGTTAAGGATATTAGAGAGCAGGAAGTTTACATGGGTGAACTGCCTCTGATGACCGACAACGGTACGTTCGTGATTAACGGCACTGAACGGGTCATTGTGTCGCAGTTGCACAGATCGCCCGGTGTATTTTACGACCATGACAAAGGTAAAACCCATTCGTCCGGTAAGTTGCTGTTCAACGCACGGGTAATTCCTTATCGTGGTTCATGGTTGGATTTCGAATTTGATCATAAAGACGCCGTTTACGTGCGTATAGACAGACGGAGAAAAATTCCGGCGACTATTTTGTTACGGGCTTTGGGATATGAAAACGAAGAAATGATCAAAATTTTCTTCGAAACCAACAAGTTCTCATTGAGCGCCGAAAAATTAATGTTTCACGTGATCCCGGATAGGTTGCGTGGTGAAATGGCTGTTTTCGATATTAAGCACGACGGTAACGTCGTTATCGAAGAGGGGCGCAGAATTACTGCCAAACATGTTCGCCAGCTGGAAAAATCCGGTGTCACTGAAATCGAAGTGCCTAGGGACTATTTGTACGGAAAAATTCTAGGCCACAATGTTGTCGATACATCTACCGGCGAGCTGTTGGCTAGTGTTAATGACGAAATCACCGACAATTTATTGCAGAAGTTGATCGATGCGGGTGTTCGCGAGATCGATACACTGTATGTTAACGATTTGGATAGAGGTCCTTACATCTCCAATTCGATGCGCCTGGACACCACCACAAATCGCTTGGAAGCCTTGGTGGAAATCTACAGAATGATGCGTCCTGGTGAGCCGCCTACCGTAGAGTCTGCGGAAAACCTATTCGAAAACCTGTTCTTTACTGACGAACGTTACGACTTATCCGCCGTTGGTCGGATGAAATTCAATCGTCGATTGGGGCGTGAAGAAACCGAAGGCCCGGGCACGCTAAGCAAAGAAGACATCATTGATGTTCTGAAAGAACTGATCAAAATCAGAAATGGTAACGGTACCGTGGACGATATCGACCATTTGGGTAACAGGCGTGTACGATCTGTTGGCGAAATGATCGAAAACCAGTTCCGCATCGGTTTGGTTAGAGTCGAGCGGGCTGTCAGAGAGCGATTGACCTTGGCGGATTCTGAGGGCTATATGCCGCAGGAAATCATCAACGCTAAACCTGTTTCTGCGGCAGTCAAGGAATTCTTTGGTTCCAGCCAGTTGTCGCAATTTATGGACCAAAACAATCCGTTATCGCAAGTCACCCACAAGCGTCGGGTTTCGGCACTGGGTCCTGGCGGTTTAGCCAGAGAGCGCGCTGGATTCGAGGTTCGTGACGTTCACACCACTCACTATGGTCGAGTTTGCCCTATCGAAACACCGGAGGGTCCGAACATTGGTTTGATTAACTCATTGTCGGTCTATGCCAGGACCAATGAATACGGCTTCCTGGAGACGCCTTACCGGAAAGTAGTCGACGGTAAAGTAACCGATCAGGTCGACTATATTTCCGCAATTGAAGAAGGCGAATACGTTATCGCGCAGTCCAGCGTGGCGGTGGACGAAAGCGGCAAATTGGTTGAAGGCTTGGTGTCTTGCCGTTACAAAGACGAATTCACCTTGGCTTCGTCCGAAACCGTGCAATATATGGACGTATCGTCCAAGCAGATCGTATCCGTGGCGGCATCCATCATTCCGTTCTTGGAACATGACGACGCTAACCGGGCGCTGATGGGTTCGAACATGCAACGTCAAGCGGTTCCCACTTTACGTGCAGAGAAGCCTTTGGTCGGTACAGGTATGGAGCGTGTCGTCGCGAAAGACTCGGGTGTAACCGTGGTAGCAACTCGTGGCGGTCGTATCGAAGCGGTTGATGCCGGGCGTATCGTAGTACGTGCGAATGACGAAGAGACCGTTGCGGGTGTGCCAGGCGTGGATATCTACAACTTGATTAAATATACCCGTTCTAACCAAAACACTTGTATCAACCAAAAACCACTGGTTAAACTCGGCGACATCGTCAGAGCCGGCGATATTCTGGCGGACGGCCCTTCGACCGACATCGGCGAATTGGCCCTGGGTCAAAACATGTTGATAGCCTTCATGCCCTGGAATGGCTATAACTTCGAAGACTCCATTTTGGTGTCTGAGCGAGTAGTAAAGGAAGATCGCTTTACGACTATTCATATCGAAGAAAAAACCTGCGTAGCTCGCGAAACCAAGCACAGTCCGGAAGAAATTACTGCGGATATTCCAAACGTTAGTGAAGAAGCCTTATCCAAATTGGATGAATCCGGGATTGTATACGTCGGTGCGGAAGTGAAAGGCGGTGACATTCTAGTGGGTAAAGTGACGCCGAAAGGTGAAACGCAGTTAACGCCAGAAGAGAAATTGCTGAGAGCCATCTTCGGCGAAAAAGCAGCCGATGTGAAAGACACGTCGCTACGTGTGCCGGGCAACGTCCGCGGTACTGTGATCGATGTTCAGGTTTTCACTCGTGATGGAGTGAAAAAGGACAAGCGAGCCCTGGAAATCGAAGATGCGGAAATCAAGCGTTACCGGAAAGACTTGGATGACCAACTGAAAATCGTCGAGCACGATATTTTCGCTCGGGTAAAAACCTTGTTAGCGGGTAAAAAAGCCGAAAAGGGTCCGAATGGCTTGAAAAAAGGCGAAGAAATTACCGCTGATTATCTGGATGGCTTGGTGCCTTCCGAGTTGTTGAAAATCCGCACACAAGACGAAGATGTCAACGTGCAATTGGAGACCGTTGCCGAGCATGTAGAGCAGCAACGTAAAGAGTTCGACGAGCGTTTCGAGCAGAAAAAGAAAAAAATCACCATGGGCGACGATTTGGCGCCGGGCGTGTTGAAAATGGTCAAAGTTTATTTGGCTGTTAAAAAACGTATTCAGCCGGGCGACAAGATGGCCGGCCGTCACGGTAACAAGGGGGTTATCTCCCAAATCGTGCCGATTGAAGACATGCCGTATACCGCTGACGGTAACCCCGTCGACATTTTGTTAAATCCTCTTGGCGTACCATCGCGGATGAATGTTGGTCAGGTGTTGGAAACGCATTTGGGTTGGGCATCCAAAGGCTTGGGTATCAAGATCGGTAAGATGCTGGAAGCTCAAGCAAAAGTCGCGGAAATACGTGGTTTCATGGAGAAAATTTACAATTGCAGCGGCCGAAAGGAAGATCTGAATTCGTTTACCGATAAAGAAATTCTAGAGATGGCGGTCAACTTGGTTGCCGGTGTACCGATGGCGACCCCAGTCTTCGACGGGGCTTCGGAAGAAGATATTCGTACCATGTTGCGCCTGGCTGATTTGCCGGAGCACGGGCAAACCGTGCTTTATGACGGCTTGACCGGCGAACCTTTCGAGCGTGAAGTCACTGTGGGTTACATGTATATGCTGAAACTGAATCACTTGGTGGACGATAAGATGCATGCGCGTTCGACCGGCCCTTACAGTTTGGTAACGCAGCAACCGTTGGGTGGTAAAGCGCAATTCGGTGGTCAGCGTTTTGGTGAGATGGAGGTCTGGGCCCTGGAAGCTTATGGCGCCGCGTACACATTGCAAGAAATGTTGACTGTCAAATCCGATGACGTGACAGGCAGAACCAGAATGTATAAAAACATTGTCGATGGCAACCATTCAATGGAAGCCGGCATGCCGGAATCATTCAATGTCTTAGTGAAAGAGATTCGTTCGCTGGCAGTGAATATCGAAATGGAACAAGACTAATTCTGTTCTTTGCGAGATAGATTCTGGACAATATCGGATAACATTTAAAGGGGATAAGCTCTTGAAAGATTTAATGAATTTCTTAAAACGTCAAGGTCGAACAGATGATTTTGACAATATCCGGATTGGATTGGCTTCACCTGACATGATTCGTTCATGGTCTTATGGTGAAGTGAAAAAGCCTGAGACAATCAATTACCGTACCTTTAAACCGGAACGTGACGGTCTTTTTTGCGCCAAGATTTTTGGACCCATCAGCGATTACGAGTGCTTGTGCGGTAAATACAAGCGTCTAAAGCATCGCGGCGTCATCTGCGAAAAATGCGGCGTCGAAGTTACCCTGTCTAAGGTACGCCGGGAGCGAATGGGCCATATCGATTTGGCCAGCCCGGTGGCGCATATTTGGTTCCTGAAGTCACTGCCTTCGCGTATTGCCTTACTTTTGGATATGACATTGCGTTCGATCGAACGGGTGTTGTATTTCGAAACATTCGTTGTGATCGATCCGGGTATGTCTCCGTTGGAGAAAGGCCAACTGCTGACCGACGAAGAATATTTGAATGCCGTTGAAGAACACGGCGATGATTTCGTTGCGAAAATGGGCGCTGAAGCGATCTATGATTTGCTCAAATCAATTGATTTGAAAGAAGAAATCAACACGCTACGTGAAGAAATCAACGCGACGAATTCCGATACAAAAATTAAAAAATATTCTAAGCGCTTAAAAGTTATCGATTCTTTGCTGGCGTCGAATAATCGTCCGGAATGGATGATTATGACGGTGTTGCCAGTGCTACCGCCCGAGTTGCGCCCATTGGTGCCTCTCGATGGTGGTCGCTTTGCGACCTCTGATTTGAATGATTTGTATCGTCGGGTAATCAACAGAAACAACCGTCTGACGCGCTTGTTGGATCTGAACGCGCCTGACATTATCGTTCGCAACGAAAAACGCATGCTGCAAGAGGCTGTCGATGCCTTATTGGATAACGGTCGCCGCGGTCGTGCTATCACCGGTAGCAACAGACGTCCTTTGAAATCTTTGGCCGATATGATCAAAGGTAAGCAAGGTCGTTTCCGGCAGAACTTGTTGGGCAAGCGCGTCGATTATTCCGGACGGTCGGTTATCGTGGTGGGGCCGACCTTAAGATTGCATCAGTGCGGTTTGCCGAAAAAAATGGCTTTGGAGTTGTTTAAACCTTTCATATTCAGCAAATTGCAGTTGCGTGGCTTAGCGACGACGATCAAAGCAGCCAAGAAAATGGTGGAACGTGAAGGTGCGGAAGTATGGGATATTCTTGAAGAAGTAATTCGTGAGCATCCGGTATTACTAAACCGTGCTCCGACGTTGCATAGATTGGGTATTCAAGCATTTGAGCCGATTTTGATCGAAGGTAAAGCCATTCAGTTGCATCCCTTGGTCTGTAGTGCGTTCAACGCCGACTTCGACGGCGACCAAATGGCCGTGCATATTCCGTTGTCTATTGAGGCGCAGTTGGAAGCGCGTACCTTGATGATGGCAACTAACAATATTTTATCGCCCGCCAACGGTGAGCCAGTAATCAATCCTTCCCAGGACGTGGTTTTGGGCTTGTATTACATTACACGTGAGAAAATTAATGCGGTAGGCGAGGGTAGTGTATTTGGCGATTTGTCAGAGGTAATGTTAGCGCTTGACGCTAAAGCTGTTGAATTACAAAGTAAAATTGAAGTGCGCGTCACCGAGAAATTGAAAACTCCGGAAGGCGACTTCGAAACCATTGTCAGTAGAAAGAAAACTACGGTGGGGCGCGCAATCGTTTGGGGTATTGTGCCAGACGGTATGCCTTACGAATTGGTCAATGTCGACATGACCAAGAAGAATATTTCCCGGCTGATCAACTATAGCTACCGCTATCTCGGTATCAAAGAAACCGTGATGTTGGCAGATAAGATCATGTACCTGGGATTTAAATATGCCACGCGCTCCGGGGTGTCTTTCGGTATCGAAGACATGGAAATTCCCGTCAAGAAAGCTGACATCATTCGTTCCGCTGACGCCGAGGTTAATGAAATTCAAAACCAGTACGCCTCCGGTTTGGTTACGGATGGTGAGCGTTACAACAAGGTCGTTGATATTTGGTCTCGCGCCAATGATCAGGTCGCGAAAGTAATGATGGAAGGTTTGGGTGAAGACGAAGTTGTCAACTCAAAAGGCGAGAATGTAAAGCAAAAATCGTTCAACTCCATCTTTATGATGGCCGAGTCCGGTGCGCGGGGTTCCGCCGCACAGATTCGCCAGTTGGCGGGTATGCGGGGTTTGATGGCTAAACCGGATGGCTCCATTATTGAGACGCCGATTACTGCGAACTTCCGTGAAGGCTTGGACGTATTACAGTACTTTATTTCAACCCACGGTGCTCGCAAAGGCTTGGCGGATACCGCGCTGAAAACCGCTAACTCGGGTTATTTGACTCGACGTTTGGTCGACGTCGCACAGGATTTGGTGATTGCTGAATCTGATTGTGGTACACAAAACGGTCTGACCATGATGCCGATTATTGAAGGCGGGGACGTGGTTGAACCGTTGGCAGATCGGGTGTTGGGAAGAGTCGCGGCGATAGACGTAACCGATCCCGCCGGCAATAATATTTTGATTCCTGCCGGCACCATGATTGACGAAAATTTGGTCACGGTTCTGGAAGATAACGGCGTTGACAAGATGTTGGTACGCTCTGTGATTACTTGCGAATCGCGGCAAGGTGTTTGTGCCAAATGTTACGGGCGTGATTTAGGGCGCGGTCATTTGGTTAACATTGGTGAAGCCGTGGGCGTTGTGGCGGCACAGTCAATTGGTGAACCTGGTACTCAGCTGACGATGCGGACCTTCCACATCGGTGGTGCTGCTTCGCGGTCTGCTGCGGTTAGCAACGTGCAAGTTAAATCCAGCGGTACCGCAAAGCTCAATAACCTAAAAACCGTCAAGAACAGAGAGAGCAATCTTGTTGCGGTATCTCGGTCTGGCGAGGTTGGGGTTATGGATGATTACGGTCGTGAGCGTGAGCGTTACAAAATTCCCTACGGTGCCGTATTGTCGGTGGGTGATGGTAGCCCGGTCAGTGCTGGGGATATTATCGTGAACTGGGATCCGCATACTCACCCGGTTATCACCGAGGTAGACGGTTTTATTCAGCTGATTGATTTTATGGACGGGATCACCGTTCAAGAGCAGTCAGATGATGTCACTGGCTTAACCTCGAGAGTAGTTACGGATCCTAAGCAAAGAAGCTCAGCCGGTAAAGAGTTGCGGCCTATGGTTCGTCTTCTTGATGAGCAAGGTGGGCAAATCAATTTGCCGGGCACTGATATTCCAGCTCAATACTTCTTGCCAGCGGGTGCTATCGTTGGGGTTAAGGACGGTGGGGAAGTAAAGGTTGGTGACGTTTTAGCGAGAATTCCGCAAGAATCCAGTAAAACCAGGGATATTACCGGTGGTTTGCCAAGGGTTGCTGATCTGTTTGAAGCGCGTAAAACAAAAGACCCTGCTATTTTGGCGGAGGCAACCGGTATGGTCTCCTTTGGTAAAGAAACTAAGGGTAAGCAGCGCGTCATCATCACGGATTCGGAAGGCGAGCAATACGAAACCCTAATTCCAAAGTGGCGGCATATCACCGTATTCGAGGGTGAGTTTGTTGATAAAGGCGAAACCATCGCTGAAGGTGAGCTGACCCCGCATGATATTTTAAGGCTGCGCGGTATCGAGGAATTGGCCGACTACCTGGTAAAAGAAATTCAAGATGTATATCGTCTGCAAGGTGTAAAAATCAACGACAAGCATATTGAGGCAATCATCCGCCAAATGCTCAGAAAAGTCGAGATTACCGCCTCTGGAGACACGGATTTCGTCAAAGGAGAACAGGTCGAACGTACCATGATTAACTTAGTGAACGACCAAGTTGAACGTGAAGGTAAGATTCCGGCTAGTTACGATTCTTTGTTGCTGGGTATCACGAAAGCATCGTTGGCCACCGAGTCATTTATTTCGGCGGCGTCGTTCCAAGAGACGACTCGGGTGTTGACAGATGCGGCGGTAAGAGGTATCAGCGATAGCTTGAATGGCTTAAAAGAGAACGTCATTGTTGGTCGTCTCATACCGGCGGGTACTGGTTTGGCCTACCATGAACAGCGACGTAAGAGAAGAGCGGCGGACTCTGGTTCCGGTTCAGAAGCTTCTACCCAGACCATTGAAGCGGTCGATGTGGAGGAAGCGTTGAAACAAGCTTTGAATGTAGAGTAGAGAACCTTAAAAACGCTTGACCTAGATCTATTGTAAAGGTATTATGCTCTGCTCACATCAGCCAATAGGTTTGGGCGGAGCTGTATTGATCTGTGATCGCGCAGATTCCTTTATTGCTTATTAAACATTGCATATTCGGAGTAGTTAAGAATGGCCACGATCAATCAATTGGTCCGTAAGCCTCGTGCTAAAAAATTAGAAAAGACTAACGTTCCGGCGTTGGAGGCTTGTCCGCAAAGGCGCGGGGTTTGTACCAGGGTTTACACCACAACCCCGAAAAAGCCGAACTCGGCTTTGCGTAAGGTTGCTAGGGTGCGGCTGACCAATGGAGCCGAAGTAAGTAGCTATATCGGTGGTGAAGGGCACAATCTTCAGGAGCACTCTGTGGTGCTGATTCGGGGTGGTCGTGTGAAAGATTTGCCTGGTGTGCGTTATCACGTGGTTCGGGGGAGTCTCGATACTTCTGGTGTTAAGGATAGAAAATGTGGTCGCTCCAAATATGGCGCGAAAAGGCCTAAGAAATAAAGGTTGATAACAGATGTCAAGAAGAAGAGTTGCTGCAAAAAGAGTCATCAATCCAGATCCGCGTTTTGGTAGCGATATGCTGTCAAAATTCATGAACATGATTATGGAGGATGGTAAGAAGTCTGTCGCTGAGAAAATTGTTTACGGTGCATTGGACGTGATTGAAGGTAAGGGTCATAAAGAGTCTCTAGATTTGGTTGCAAAAGCACTGGAAAACGTTCAGCCGCGCGTTGAGGTTAAGTCTCGCCGGGTTGGCGGTGCTACTTATCAAGTGCCTGTTGAAGTGCGTCCTGCCAGAAGGTTGGCGCTGTCGATGCGCTGGTTGATTGATGCGGCGCGTAAGCGTAACGAAAGAACTATGGCGGCTAAGTTGGCGGGTGAGTTGTTGGATGCCTCTGAGGGTCGAGGAGCGGCTGCAAAGAAACGCGAAGACACGCATAGAATGGCTGAAGCTAATAAAGCGTTTGCTCATTATCGCTGGTAAGAAAAGTTAAGCAGGGTAGTTGTTGTGGCTCGTAAGACGCCTATAGAGCGTTATCGTAATATAGGTATTATGGCGCATATAGATGCCGGAAAAACAACCACGACCGAGCGGATACTGTTTTACACTGGGGTTTCGCACAAGATGGGCGAGGTCCATGATGGTGCTGCGACAATGGATTGGATGGAGCAAGAGCAGGAGAGGGGTATAACAATCACTTCTGCTGCGACTACGTGCTTCTGGTTGGGAATGGAAAAGCAATACCCGGAGCATCGAATTAATATTATAGATACGCCTGGGCATGTCGATTTCACTATAGAAGTGGAGCGGTCTTTGCGTGTTTTGGATGGTGCGTGCGCTGTTTTTTGTGCGGTGGGTGGGGTGGAGCCTCAGTCGGAAACGGTCTGGCGCCAGGCAAACAAATACCATGTGCCAAGGCTGGCATTTGTAAACAAGATGGATCGTTCCGGCGCAAATTTTTTGCGCGTCGTCGAGCAAATTAAATCTAGGCTTGGTAGCAATGTAATTCCAATGCAATTGCCGATCGGGGCGGAAGAGAGCTTTAAAGGCATTGTGGATTTGCTGAAAATGAAGGCAATCTATTGGGAAGATGCCAACATGGGTGTGAGTTTTACGGAAACGGAAATTCCAGCAGAAATGGAAGAATCTGCTGTAAATTGGCGCGAGCGAATAATTGAAGCTGCTGCAGATGCTTCCGAAGAATTAATGGATAAATATCTTGAAAAAGGTGTTTTGACAAACGAAGAAATAAAACTGGGTATAAGGGCGCAGGTTCTGCAGAATAAGTTGGTTCCGGCTTATTGTGGGTCGGCCTTTAAGAACAAAGGTGTGCAGTGTGTTCTTGATGGTGTGATTGATTTTTTGCCATCCCCTCTCGATATAAAGCCCGTAGAAGGTCTGTCAGATGCTGGCATTAGTTCGACTCGTGGTGCTTCTGATGATGAGTCCTTCTCAGCGTTAGCATTTAAAATAGCCACTGACCCATTTGTTGGGACCTTGACATTTTTTAGGGTTTACTCCGGTTTGGTAAAGTCTGGAGATGCGGTTTTAAATGTCGGTAAAGGTAAAAAAGAAAGAATTGGACGCATTGTTCAGATGCACGCCAATAGTCGCGTCGAAATCAATGAGGTGAGGGCCGGCGAGATCGCTGCGCTGATCGGGCTGAAAGACGTCACCACTGGTGATACTCTTTGTGATATTGAAAAGCCAATTCTGCTTGAGAAAATGGAGTTTCCTGAGCCTGTAATCGCTGTTGCTGTTGAGCCTAGGACAAAAGCTGATCAAGATAAAATGGGTGCTGCGCTAGCTAAGCTTGCGCAAGAAGATCCGTCCTTTAGAGTGGGTAGCGACCCTGAGTCGGGTCAGACAATAATTTCAGGAATGGGCGAATTGCATCTTGAAATTATCGTTGACCGGATGAGAAGAGAGTTTAATGTTGCCGCAAATGTTGGGGCTCCCCAAGTTGCTTATAGGGAAACTATAAAGCGTGCTGTGGAATGCGAAGGAAAATTCATCAGGCAATCTGGAGGCAAGGGTCAATACGGGCATGTATGGCTCCGGTTGGAGCCAAAAGAGCCGGGCACTGGTTATGAATTTGTGAGCGAAGTGGTTGGCGGTGCTATTCCCAAGGAGTATATCCCGGCCATAGACAAGGGTGTGCAAGAGCAAATGGAAAATGGCGTTTTGGCAGGTTTTCCGGTTGTTGATGTAAAGGTTAGTTTATTCGATGGTTCATATCATGATGTCGATTCGAATGAAATGGCTTTCAAGATAGCAGGATCTATGTGTTTCAGGGATGGGGCTAAGACTGCAAATCCTGCGTTGCTTGAACCTATTATGAAAGTCGAGGTGGTAACGCCCGAGGATTATATGGGTGAGGTAGTGGGTGACATTAATCGACGGAGAGGTGTCATTCACGGAATGGAAGATGTTCCGGCCGGAAAGGTAATAGAGTGCGAAGTCCCTCTTGCCGAAATGTTCGGTTATGCCACGGATCTTAGGTCGGCGACTCAGGGCAGAGCAACGTACAGTATGCAGTTTGAAAGATATAACGAAGCACCTGCAAGCATTGCGGAAGCGATTATTAGAAAAGTATCTTAAATTTTTTACATATCAGGTATTGAATCATGGCTAAAGAAAAATTTGAAAGAAAGAAACCGCACGTAAACGTAGGCACCATTGGTCACGTTGACCACGGTAAAACCACATTGACAGCGGCATTAACAAAAGTTATGGCGGAGCTGCAAGGCGGCGAAGTTAAGGCTTTTGATCAAATCGACAACGCCCCGGAAGAACGTGCGCGCGGTATTACCATTTCTACGTCACACGTAGAGTACGAATCAGCCAACCGTCACTACGCTCACGTTGACTGCCCTGGTCACGCTGACTACGTTAAAAACATGATTACCGGTGCTGCCCAAATGGATGGCGCGATTTTGGTTTGCTCTGCTGCGGACGGTCCTATGCCACAAACGCGCGAGCACATTCTGTTGTCACGTCAAGTCGGTGTGCCTTACATTGTTGTGTTCTTGAACAAGGCCGATATGGTAGATGACGCTGAGTTGATTGAGCTGGTTGAAATGGAAATTCGCGAGCTGTTGAATCAATACGAATTCCCAGGAGACGACACGCCCATTATCGTTGGTTCCGCATTGAAAGCTTTAGAAGGCGAGCAAAGTGAAATTGGTGTACAATCCGTAGTTCGCTTGGTTGAAGCGTTGGACAGTTACATTCCTGAGCCAGAGCGTGCGATCGACGGCAAATTCTTGATGCCTATCGAAGACGTGTTCTCAATTTCAGGTCGCGGTACCGTAGTAACCGGACGTGTTGAGCGGGGCATCATCAAAGTAGGCGAAGCCGTCGAGATCGTCGGCATCAAAGATACCGTTCAAACAACCTGCACAGGTGTAGAAATGTTCCGCAAATTGCTTGATCAAGGTCAAGCGGGCGATAACGTCGGTGTACTGTTGCGTGGTACTAAAAGAGAAGACGTGGAACGTGGTCAAGTATTGGCGCATGTGAATACCATCAAGCCACATGCTCACTTTAAAGCAGAAATATATGTGCTGTCTAAAGAAGAGGGTGGTCGTCATACCCCGTTCTTCAACGGCTACCGTCCGCAGTTCTACTTCAGAACCACAGACGTGACCGGTGCAGTCGATCTGCCCGAAGGCGTGGAAATGGTAATGCCTGGCGATAACATCGCCGTTACCGTAAAACTAATCTCGCCGATTGCGATGGAGGACGGATTACGTTTTGCGATTCGTGAAGGTGGTCGTACCGTCGGTGCGGGTGTTGTTGCTTCTATTATCGAGTAATCAAGATGGCTAATCAAACTATCAGAATCCAATTAAAAGCCTTTGATCATAAATTGATTGATCAGTCGGCGGGTGAGATAGTAGAAACAGCGAAGAGAACAGGTGCCCAAGTAAAGGGCCCTATTCCTTTGCCTACTAGAAAAGAACGTTTTACTGTATTGATTTCACCGCATGTTAACAAAGATGCGCGTGATCAATATGAACTGAGAACTTACAAAAGGTTGCTTGATATCGTTGAGCCAACCGATAAGACTGTTGACGCCTTGATGAAATTGGATCTGGCGGCTGGGGTCGATGTTCAAATTAAGCTTAAATAGCAGCAAGTTATAATTTAGAGGGATTGGCAGATGTCAATAGGTCTTATTGGTCGTAAATGTGGTATGACCAGAATATTTTGCGAAGATGGCTCTTCGGTACCAGTTACCGTACTTCATGTAGACTCCAATAGAGTCATACAGGTGAAGAGCGTTGAAACTGATGGTTATCGCGCTATTCAGGTAGCGGCGGGTGATGTGAAGTCTTCAAAAGTCAACAAAGCAATGGCTGGGCATTACGCATCTGCCAATGTGACCGCTGGACGTGGTTTGTGGGAATTTAGACTGAGCGAGAGCGAAGCCGCCGAGTTTTCGGCAGGTGCGGAGTTAAAAGTTAACGTGTTTGAGGCTGGGCAGGTAGTAGATGTGTCCGGTACAAGTATCGGTAAAGGCTTTGCAGGTACTGTTAAGCGCCATAACTTCAGAACGCAAGACGCGACGCACGGTAATTCACGCTCCCATCGGGTGCCTGGATCTAGTGGTATGAACCAAACTCCGGGCCGCGTGTTTAAGGGTAAAAAAATGTGCGGGCATATGGGAGCGGTTAAAACTACGATACAGAATTTGACTATCCATGCTGTAGATGCTGAGCGGAACCTGATTTTAGTCAGAGGCGCTGTGCCTGGTGCCAAGGGTGGTGATGTAGTTATCACGCCTGCAGTAAAAATGTTAAATAAAGGTTAATTTATGACTTTGCAAATACCTGCAATCAATAATCAAGAGTCTGTACAGGCGCTAGATGTCTCCGAATTAGTGTTCGGACAGGATTTTAACGAAACCCTGGTGCATCAACTGGTAACCAAATATCTTTCAGCAGCAAGAGCGGGTACTAAAGGCCAGAAGAATCGTGCTGCTGTGAGTGGCGGCGGCGCTAAGCCATTCCGCCAAAAAGGTACAGGTCGTGCGCGAGCTGGAACAACCAGAAGCCCGGTGTGGCGGACAGGTGGTGTTGCATTTGCTGCTCAACCAAGATCTTTTGATCAAAAATTGAACAAAAAAATGTACAAGGTTGGTATTAGATCTATTTTTTCTGAGTTGTTGAGGCAGGGTAGATTGGCTGTGTGCAACGACATAACGCCGGCAACACCAAAAACAAAAGACTTTTTAAGCAAGATAAAGGGTATCGATGCAAAAAGACTGCTGGTGGTTGCGGACGACCTAAATGAAAATTTAATTTTGGCAGCTAGAAATATTCCTTATATAGCGGTAGTCACTCCAAGTAGTGTGGATCCGGTGTCTTTGGTTTCAGCGGATAAGGTGATTGCTACGGCAACAGCGCTGAAACAGATTGAGGAGCGTTTGGCATGAGTATTGAGCAGATCAAATTAGCAAGTGTTTTGCATGCGCCAATTGTGTCGGAGAAAAGTTCCAACGCTGCGGACCAAAGTAATCAGTTTGTATTCAAAGTTAAAAAATCTGCAACAAAATTGCAGATTAAAAATGCTGTTGAACTGATGTTTGGTGTTGAAGTAGCTGCCGTTCGTGTTCTGAATGTTAAAGGAAAAGTAAAACGATTCGGACGAACATTGGGTAAGCGATCCGACTGGAAAAAAGCATATGTTAAGCTTCAGCCCGGTCATAACATTGAATTAGCGACAGCATAATACTTTAAAGCAAATAAGGAGCGGTAGAAGAGCATGGCTATTCTAAAATCAAAACCGACATCTCCGGGTTCTCGGTTTGTAGTGCGTGTACAAAATAATGATTTGCATAAGGGTAAGCCATTTGCGCAACTACTTGACAAAAAAAGCAACACTGGCGGTCGTAATAATCTCGGCAGGATAACCACTCGACATATTGGCGGTGGACACAAAAAATTCTACCGGATAGTAGACTTTAAGCGCGACAAAACTGATATCCCCGCATTGGTAGAGCGCATTGAGTACGATCCTAACCGAACTGCGAATATAGCGCTGATTCTTTTTAAAGATGGTGAGCGCAAATACATAATCGCCCCAAAAGGGATAGAGGTTGGTCAAGAGATATTGAGTGGAGAAACAACGCCGGTTAAACCTGGCAACTGTATGCCTCTGCGAAATATGCCTTTGGGTACCACAATTCATTGTATCGAGCTAAAGCCAGGAAAAGGCGCACAAATAGCTAGAAGCGCAGGAACCTCTGTTCAATTGGTTGCTAAAGACGGCGCATACGTCACTATCCGGCTACGCTCTGGAGAGATGAGAAAAGTTCCGTCAGATTGTAAAGGCGTAGTTGGTGAGGTCTCAAACTCTGAGCACAATCTTATTTCGTTAGGAAAAGCAGGTGCGAAAAGATGGCGCGGTGTTAGACCTACTGTTAGAGGTGTGGCGATGAACCCCGTAGATCACCCTCATGGTGGTGGTGAAGGCAGAACCTCGGGTGGAAGGCACCCTGTTTCTCCTTGGGGAACACCAACAAAAGGCTATAAAACTCGAAAAAACAAACGTACTGATAATATGATTGTCAGACGCCGTAAGCAAAAATAAGAGGTATTTGACGTGCCACGTTCAATTAAAAAAGGTCCATTTATAGATCATCACTTGCTTAAAAAAGTCGAAGAAGCGGTGAGAGCGAATAATAGGAAACCGATTAAAACCTGGTCTAGAAGGTCAATGATCAGCCCTGATATGCTGGGATTGACTATTGCGGTACATAATGGGAAGCAGCATGTGCCGGTATTGATTTCAGAAAATATGGTCGGGCATAAGCTGGGTGAGTTTTCACCTACAAGGACTTATAAAGGCCATATAGCAGACAAGAAATCAAGATAAGGAGTGAATGTGGAAGTTTCGGCTAAATTAAGTAATGCTCCTCTTTCTGCGCAAAAAGCACGGCTTGTGGGGGATCAAATACGCGGGTTACCTGTTGAAAAAGCATTGAATTTGCTTAGTTTCAGCTCTAAGAAAGCTGCTGCGATAATCAAAAAAGTTCTAGAGTCGGCAATAGCTAACGCGGAACATAACGAAAGTGCGGACGTTGACGAATTAAAGGTTTCGACTGTATTCGTTAATGAAGGCAGAACGTTAAAGAGAGTTAGCGCAAGGGCGAAAGGACGTGCAAATCACATCCTAAAAAGAACTTGTCATATAACAATTAAAGTAGCAGAGAAATAGAGGTAGCAAATGGGACAAAAGGTACATCCCACTGGGATTCGTCTCGGGATAGTAAAAGATTGGACTTCGAGATGGTATGCAAATAGCCAGAATTACCCTGTATTTCTATTGCAGGATTTGAAGGTTAGAGAATATATCAAACAAAAGTTAGCTCACGCATCTGTTAGCAGGGTGCAAATAAATCGCCCTGCGAATAACGCCAATATTACTGTGCACACCGCTCGTCCTGGGATTGTGATAGGGAAAAAAGGCGAAGATATCGATGTGTTAAGGCAGAGCATATCCGCGATGATGGGTGTTCCTGTCCAATTAAACGTCGAAGAGATTCGTAAGCCAGAGCTTGATGCGTATTTAGTCGCTGAAAGCATAGCGCAGCAGCTAGAAAAGCGGATCATGTACCGCCGAGCCATGAAGCGAGCTGTGACGAACACCATGCGTTTAGGCGCTGAGGGTATAAAGATCACTGTTGCTGGCAGGCTAAATGGAGCTGAAATTGCCAGAACGGAATGGTATCGCGAAGGTCGTGTGCCGCTTCATACATTGCGTGCTGATATTGATTACGGAACCGCTGAAGCGAAAACCACTTACGGAATTATCGGTATAAAGGTTTGGATATTTAAGGGTGAGGTATTTGATATGGATGCTCATGCAGCATCATTAAACACCGACTCAAAAAAATAGTTGAAGGGGTATATAAGAGATGCTTCAGCCAAAAAGAACAAAATTTCGCAAACAACATACCGGTAGAAATAACGGTACGGCATTGCGTGGTTCGTCAGTGAGCTTCGGGGAGTATGGTTTGAAGTCAGTTAGCCGTGGTAGAATGACCGCCCGGCAAATTGAGGCCGCGAGGAGAGCCATTAGTCGTCACGTGAAACGTGGTGGGAAAATTTGGATCAGAATTTTTCCAGATAAACCTATTACGAAAAAACCATTAGAAGTTCGTATGGGTAAAGGTAAAGGTAGTGTAGAATACTGGGTTGCTCAGATCAAACCCGGCACGATGCTGTTTGAAATTGAGGGTGTTTCCGAGGAATTAGCGCGAGAGGCCTTTGAACTGGCCGCTGCTAAGCTGCCGGTGAAAACTACGTTCTCTACACGGACAATAATGTAATGAAAGCGAAAGATTTAAGAAGCAAAACAAAAGAAGAGTTGAATTCCAATCTTTTGGAGTTGTCTCGCGAACAGTTCAATTTGAGAATGCAAAAGGGAACTGGGCAGCTTAGCAAGTCGAGTCAAATTAAGCAGGTGAGGCGAGACATTGCCCGCATTAGTACTATTCTAAGTGAAATGGCAAGAGTATAGATATGAGCGAAAATCTAGATACTGTACGTAAGGTAACCGGTCGTGTTGTTAGCAATAAAATGGATAAGACTGCTTCGGTTTTGGTTGAGCGTCTGGTTAAGCACCCTGTGTACGGAAAGTATATAAAGCGATCCACTAAGCTTCTCGTTCACGACGAAAACAATATATGCCAAGAAGGCGATGTGGTTTCTATTACCTCGTGTCGTCCTATTTCTAAGAATAAGGCATTCAAGCTGTTGGAAGTCTTAGAAGCTGCCAATAGATAATCAATAATTTTAGTTGGGATTTTAAAAATGATTCAGATGCAAACTAGCCTTGACGTCGCCGATAACAGTGGCGCAAAAAAGGTCATGTGTATCAAGGTCCTTGGAGGTTCGCACCGCCGCTACGCTGGCATTGGCGACATCATCAAGGTGAGCGTCAAAGACGCAATGCCGCGTACTAGGGTTAAAAAAGGCGATGTATATAATGCCTTGGTTGTAAGAACTCGTAAAGGTGTTCGTAGGGCCGATGGTTCGGTTATACGCTTTGACGGTAATGCCGCCGTAATTTTAAATAACCAACTACAACCAATTGGTACTCGTATCTTTGGGCCGGTTACTCGTGAATTAAGAGGCGATAAATTCATGAAGATTATCTCTCTAGCGCCAGAAGTATTGTAGAGGTCCAAAGATGCAAAAGATTAAGCAAGGCGATGAAGTCGTCGTAATAGTTGGAAAAGATAAAGGCAAGCTAGGGAAAGTTAGTAAGGTGCTTGAAGGCCACAAGATATTAGTCGAAGGTATTAACTTAGTTAAGAAGCATCAGCGAGGTAACCCAAATCTCGGTGTTTCTGGTGGTATTGTTGATAAAAACATGCCAATTGACATTTCAAATGTTGCTTTATTTAATCCAAAAACAAAAAAAGGCGACAGAGTGGGTTTTAGAATTCTTGATGATGGGAAAAAAGTCAGATTTTTTAAATCTACGAACGAAAACGTTGGTCTCTAAGGTAATAAGGCTATGGCTAGACTACAAAGTAAATATAAAACCGAAATTGTTCCTGCTTTGCAGGAGCAATTTGGCTACAAAACAATAATGCAAGTCCCTAAGCTCACCAAAATAACGCTTAATATGGGCGTTGGCGGGGCTATTGCAGACAAAAAGGTCCTGCAGTCCGCTGTTTCTGATATGGAAAAAATATCAGGACAAAAGGCAGTGATTACATTGGCTAGAAAATCTATTGCTGGGTTTAAGATTCGCGACGACATGCCAATCGGTTGTAAGGTTACTTTACGCGCCGATAAAATGTATGAATTTCTGGATAGATTAATCACGATCTCAATACCTAGAATACGTGATTTTAGAGGTATGAGTTCTAAGAGCTTCGATGGTCGTGGTAACTACTCTATGGGAATTAAAGAACAAATTATTTTCCCTGAAATAGATTATGACAAGATTGATGCGCTCCGTGGTATGGATATTTGTATCACAACAACCGCTAAAACAGATGAAGAAGGTTTAGCGCTGTTGAAATTATTCAATTTTCCATTTAAAAACTAAGGCGTATCGACATGGCTAAAAAATCAATGATTGCGCGCGAAGTAAAGCGTGAAGGCTTGATAAAAAAATATCAGGCAAAGAGAAGTGAATTAAAAGAGATAATCAGGTCTCCGAATAGCTCCTTTGAAGAGAAAGAGAGCGCTCAAGTTCAACTTCAAAAACTACCTAGAGACTCCAGTCAGTCCAGATTGCGTAATAGATGCAATCTGACAGGGCGTCCTCATGGATACTACAGAAAATTTGGTCTTAGTAGAAATAAATTGAGGGAAGCCACAATGCGTGGCGACGTGCCCGGTTTATCAAAGGCTAGCTGGTAGTTCTGTTTAAGTTTTGGAGAATTGAAAAATGAGTATGACAGATCCAATAGCAGATATGCTAACCAGAATTAGAAATGGTCAATCTGCTGGCAAAAAGAGTGTAAAAATCCCTTCATCGAAGTTAAAGCTGGCTATCGCTAAGGTATTGAAAGATGAGGGATATATTACTGATTTTAAAACCGAAATTACCGGGTGTCATACAGAAATGACCGTTGAGCTAAAGTATTACAACGGGCTTCCTGTTATAGAGAGCGTTAAGCGAGTTAGCCGTCCCGGGCTTAGAATATACAAGTCTAAAGACGAGTTGCCGAAAGTGTTAGGTGGTCTAGGCATAGCCATAGTTTCAACCTCTAATGGTGTGATGACTGATCGCGCTGCGCGTGCAATAGGGCATGGCGGCGAAGTCATTTGCACTGTCTGTTAATTAAAGAGGTATATCATGTCTAGAGTAGCTAATGCGCCTATAACTTTGCCGTCAGGCGTTGATGTAAGAGTTGACGGCAAGCAAATGATAGTTAACGGTAAACTTGGTCGGCTTGCGTTTGATCTGTGCGACGCAGTTGATCTTGAAATCGAATCTAACGTAATCAGAATCAAATGGGACGATAGTGTAAAAGGTGCTAAGGCCCACGCAGGTACAGCTAGGGCGTCAATTAACAATATGGTAAAAGGCGTCTCCGAGGGATTCGTCAAAAAGATGTTGTTGGTTGGGGTTGGTTATAGGGCGCAAGTTAAAGACAATCTTTTAACTTTGTCCTTGGGTTATTCAAATCCTGTCGAATATTTAATTCCCGAAGGCGTAACCGTTGAAGCGCCAACGCAAACAGAGTTGCATGTGAAGAGCAGTGACAAGCAGAAAGTCGGCCAAGTCGCATCTGAGATCAGAGCTTTTCGCCCGCCTGAGCCTTACAAAGGGAAGGGTGTGAGAATAGCCGACGAATACGTGGCTAGAAAAGAAGCCAAAAAGAAATAGGTGAAGTGATGGATAAGAAGTCATCGAGATTAAAAAGAGCGTTGAGATTGCGCTGCAAAATCAAGAAGTTAAATGTAAATAGGCTTACCATACATAGAACTTCCCAGCATATTTACGCGCAGGTTCTCAGTGTTGATGGTACAGCTACCCTCGCGGCAGCGTCTACACTACAACCTGATGTAAGGGCGGGTTTGAGTAATACTAGTAATATTAAAGCCGCTACTGAGGTGGGGCGTGTCGTTGCTGAAAGAGCGATTGCGGCTGGTGTAACTGAGGTCGCATTTGACCGCTCTGGTTTTAAATATCATGGCCGCGTAAAGGCGTTAGCCGACGCTGCACGTGAAGCTGGCTTGAAGTTTTAGGGGAATAGCATGGCAACAGCACCATCTCAAGGTAGTACAGACGGATTACAGGAAAAATTGGTTTCGGTAAGACGTGTTGCAAAAGTAGTTAAAGGCGGTCGAGTTTTTGGTTTTGCTGCGCTTACGGTCGTCGGTGACGGCGATGGGCGTGTTGGTTATGGCGTTTCAAAAGCAAGAGAAGTGCCTGTAGCGATTCAAAAGTCGCTTGAGCAGGCTAGGAAGAATATGCGCAAAGTGGCGTTGAAAGAAGGTACGTTACAATATTCAATTATGTCTAACACTGGTGCGGCTAAGGTTTACATGCAACCGGCTTCAGAAGGTACCGGAATCATTGCCGGCGGTGCTATGCGCGCCGTATTCGAGGTTGTCGGTGTGCATAATGTACTGGCTAAATGTATCGGTACGAGTAACCCGATCAATGTTGTGCGCGCGACAATTAACGGTTTGACCGCAATGCATGACGCTAAGAAAATCGCAGCAAAGCGCGGTTTATCTGTTGATCAAATAACAGGGTAAAACGATATGAGTGGCAAAAAATTAAGCGTAATGATGACAAAAAGTAAAAATGGTCGCTTAAAGAGTCATCAGCAGTGTTTAAAAGGATTGGGTTTGAGCAGAATCCGGCAGGTCGTTGAGGTTATCGACACGCCTGAAAATCGCGGGATGATCAATAAAATCGCATATATGCTAAAGGTTGAGGAAGTTTAATGTATCTGAACACAATACAATCTGCATGCGGCGCCAGAAAAAAGGCAAAGCGCGTTGGGCGTGGTATAGGATCTACTGATGGTAAAACCTGCGGTAGAGGTCATAAAGGTCAAAAGGCCCGTTCCGGGGGGTTTCATAAAGTGGGCTTTGAGGGTGGTCAGATGCCTTTGCAGCGTAGGCTTCCAAAGGTTGGCTTTACGTCCAGAACAAAGAAATTTACTGCCGAGGTTCGTTTGGCTGAAATTGATGCTCTTCAGGCTGATGTTGTAGATATTCAACTACTGATCAGTGAGAACATTATCCCGGTGTTTTCAAAACAAGTTAAAGTAGTGAATACTGGAACAGTTACTCGGTCTTTGGTTTTAAAAGGACTTGGCGTTACGGCTGGTGCAAAGTTAACTATTGAAGCTGCTGGTGGCAAAGTCGAGGCTTAAGTGAGTGCTAAAGGAGTTGATGTTGCTGCGGGCACATTTCGGTTTGGTGAGCTCAAGTCAAGATTGTTGTTTGTTTTAGGCGCATTTGTCGTATACAGAATCGGCGCTCATATCCCTGTTCCTGGGATAGATCCAAAAGCGTTATCAATAATGTTTGAGCAGCAGTCGGGTTCTATATTAAACATGTTTAACATGTTTTCCGGTGGTGCGTTGATGCGTTTGAGCCTGTTTGCGCTGGGTATAATGCCATACATCTCAGCGTCTATTATTATGCAGCTTATGACTATTGTTATACCTGCTATGGAGCAGCTAAAAAAAGAAGGTGAGTCCGGGCGTAGAAAAATTTCTCAGTACACTCGCTATGGCACCGTCGTTTTGGCGATGTTTCAATCGATAGGCATCTCGGTAGCCTTGCAAAACCAAACTGCGGGTGGTCTAGCTGTTGTTATCCAGCCTGGTATCAGTTTCGTTCTTATAACAACTATTACTCTAGTCACCGGTACGATATTCTTAATGTGGCTTGGGGAGCAGGTTACGGAAAGGGGGATAGGCAATGGTATATCGCTAATTATATTTGCCGGTATCGTATCTGGATTGCCTTCCGCAATTGGCGGAACCCTAGAGCTTGCGCGTACTGGTGAAATGAATGGGGCGTTTATTGTTGTGTTATTCGCTTTGTCGATAGTTGTAACGGGTGTTGTTGTTTTTGTTGAAAGAGGACAAAGGCGGATAACTATTAATTATCCAAAAAGGCAGCAAGGCAACAAGGTCTATTCGGGGCAGAGTTCTTTTTTGCCGCTAAAGTTGAATATGGCAGGTGTGATACCGCCGATTTTTGCATCAAGCATTATTTTATTTCCCGCGACAATAGCAGGATGGTTCGGGAATGTTGATGGCTTTTCTTGGCTTCAGGATATTTCGTCAGTGCTTTCTCCCGGTCAGCCTGTGTATGTTCTATGCTATGCGTTGGCTATTGTGTTCTTTTGTTTCTTTTATACCGCTCTGGTTTTCAATTCAAAGGAAACCTCGGAAAACCTTAAGAAATCAGGCGCTTATTTGCCTGGAATTAGGCCGGGGGCTCACACTACCAGTTATATCGATAAGGTAATGACGCGGCTCACTTTGATAGGTGCTGTTTACATCACATTGATATGTTTGTTGCCTGAGTTTCTGATCGTCTATTGGAATGTGCCCTTTTCTTTTGGTGGCACCTCTTTGCTTATCATTGTGGTTGTTGTGATGGACTTTATTTCGCAAATGCAGACGCATTTAATGTCGCAGCAATACGAAGGCTTGATGAAAAAAGCCAATTTGAAAAAATCTTAAAATTTCCAGGAGTTTGCCGTGAAAGTACGAGCTTCAATTAAAGCCATATGCAAAAGTTGTAAAGTAATTAAAAGAAACGGCGTTGTGCGAGTTATCTGTAAAGATGGCAGACACAAACAGCGTCAAGGCTAACTTGTTTTTGTGATTTATTTTGCAGGGTGATATAATCCTCTGTTTAACCTTATAGTACTGTTTTTGGAGTATCTGAATGGCTCGTATTGCCGGTATAAACGTGGCTGACCATAAGCATGCGGAGATAGCGTTGACTGCTATCTATGGAATTGGCAGGCAAACTGCTAGAAATATCTGCGATGAAGTTGGGGTTCAGCCAACCGTCAAGATTCGAGACCTTTCTGAGGATCAAGTTGAATCTATACGTAAGGTTATTTCTGCGATGACTGTAGAAGGTGATCTTCGCAGAGAAGTCTCAATGAATATTAAAAGATTAATGGATCTGGGTTGTTATCGTGGTATCAGGCATCGCCGTGGTTTGCCATTGAGAGGACAAAGAACCAGAACAAATGCTCGGACTCGTAAAGGTCCGCGCAAGTCAGTTACTAAATAAATACATCTAGATAGGCATTTTTGATGGCAACCCAGAATCGAGTTAAAAAGCGTATTAAGAAAGAAGTAGCGGACGGTATCGTTCATGTCCACGCTTCCTTTAACAATACAATCGTTACTATTACAGACAGAAAAGGTAACGCGTTATCTTGGGCTACATCTGGTGGATCCGGTTTCCGTGGCTCGCGCAAAAGCACACCTTTCGCAGCGCAGGTGGTTGCTGAGAAAGCAGGAGCGGTAGCTCAGGAATACGGTATGAAAAATCTGGATGTTATGATTAAGGGCCCCGGCCCTGGTAGGGAATCTGCTGTTCGCTCTTTGAACAGTATGGGGTTCAAAATTTCAAATATCGTGGACGTTACTCCCATACCTCATAATGGTTGCCGTCCACCCAAAAAACGTCGTGTTTAGGATAGTGGAGTAAATTTAATGGCAAGATATCTTGGTCCTGCTTGCAAGCTGAGTCGTAGGGAAGGTACTGATTTATTTTTGAAAAGCAGAGGTAAATCTCTGGAAAGCAAATGTAAATTAGAACAAAGACCTGGTCAACATGGCGCTAAGCGTACAAGGAATTCTGATTATGCTATGCAGCTCCGCGCCAAACAGCGCTTGCGCCGCATATACGGGGTTTTGGAAAAGCAATTCCGGAACTATTACAAAGCTGCTGACCTACAAAAAGGCGCTACTGGTCAAAATTTGCTTGATTTTTTAGAGTCTCGATTGGACAACGTCGTTTACCGTATGGGCTACGCTGCTACCCGGGCGGAAGCAAGGCAGTTGGTATCTCACAAAGCGATTTTGGTAAACGATAGGTTAATTAATATACCTTCATACCAAGTCGCTGCAGGCGATGTAATTAAGGTTAGAGAAAAAGCTAAGAGCCAACAACGTATTAAAGACTCGCTGGTTGTTGCCGAGCAGTATGGCTTTCCAGTTTGGGTGGAAGTTAATTCCAAAGAGATGAGTGGAACATTCAAGTCTGTGCCTGATCGCGTGGATTTAGGCTCTGACATCAACGAGCAGCTGGTTGTTGAGCTTTATTCTAAGTAATAAATAAGTCCAGGATTTAAATTATGCAGAGTTCTATTGTTGGCCTACTTAAGCCTAGACTTGTCGAGGTGATTAACGAATCGGCCAACCACTCGAGAATCGTTATCGAGCCTCTGGAGCGCGGCTTCGGGCATTCTTTGGGCAATGCTTTGAGGCGGGTCATGCTGTCTTCAATTCCAGGTTGCGCAGTTACAGAAATTTCTATCGAAGGCGTGTTGCATGAATTCACCACGATAGAAGGTGTTCAAGAAGATGTCATAGACATCATACTGAACCTTAAAAAACTTGCTGTCGTCGTTCATTCTAAGGATGAAGTGACTCTCACGCTGGCTAAATCGGGTGTTGGTGTCGTAACTGCTCGGGATATTGAACTACCCCATAATGTGGAGTTAGTAAACCCGGATCTGATAATCGCAAACATCAACAATCAAGACTGCTCACTCAACATCAAGATTAAGGTCGAGAGAGGTCGGGGTTATGTTCCTGCCAGTCTGAGGAAAGAGATGAATGACGACGCGCCGGTCGGTGTGTTAATGGTTGATGCGGCGTTTAGTCCTATAGTAAAGGTCGCTTATCATGTAGAAAGCACTCGTGTCGAACAACGCACTAATCTGGATAGGCTCGTTATAGAATTGGAGACAAATGGTACGGTTGATCCTGAGCAGGCGATCAAATTAGCCGCTTCGATTCTTCATGACCAGTTATCTGTGTTCGTAGATTTTGAAAAAGTTAACGAACAGATACATGAGGAAGTAGCAATTGAGGAAGAGTCGTTCGATCCAGTCCTGCTACGTCCTGTAGATGATTTGGAGTTGACGGTTCGTTCTGCCAACTGCCTAAAGGCGGAAAACATTTTCTATATCGGCGATCTGATTCAGCGGACCGAAGTGGAGTTGTTGAGGACACCTAATCTGGGTAAGAAGTCGTTAACGGAAATTAAAGATATTCTTGCAATTAAAGGTCTGTCATTGGGTATGCGCTTGGAAAACTGGCCACCTGAAAATCTGGCTGATCAATCGCAAGCTGGAATTTGAATATAAGGCATTTGAAAAATGAGACACCGTAAATCTGGAAGACAGTTAAATAAAAATAGTAGCCACAGAAAAGCGCTATTTAGCAACATGGCGTGCTCTTTGTTTAGACACGAGTTAATCAAGACAACGTTACCAAAGGCAAAGGAGTTGCGCGTGATCGCCGAGCCTTTGATTACATTATCTAAAAACGACTCTGTCGCGAAACGTCGCCAGGCGTTCTCTAAGTTGCGTGATAGAGATGTTGTAACGAAATTATTTAACGAGCTTGGTCCAAGGTATCAATCCAGAAACGGTGGGTATTTGAGGATTATTAAGTGCGGATTTCGGCCTGGTGATGACGCACCTATGGCTTATGTCGAGTTGGTAGATAGGCCAGAGCCTGTACAAACTGAAGAATAAATGCCTTAATATTGGGTTTGTAGCGGCAGATTAGCTAGACGGCTTCTCTGCCGTTTTTGTTTGTGTAATGTTCAGCGTTAATTTATATTCCTAGAATATATTTCTTGGTCTGCTTGTTTGGTTTGTTTTTGAAGTCTCTATTGTTTTGCTGTAAGTGGCTTCTGCTATTGCTGTGGTTAATATGCGCCAACTGTCCAGCTTTTGTTGAAAAGCCATCGCTGCATGCGCCGGGCTTGTAGAGGGTAATCGGTGGTACGTAAACCGATCTGTGCATATATAAGGTTGAACATGCTTTTGAAAGGTTTTTTCTGCAGTTAAGCCATTAAAGAATATATGCGTAATATAGGGGTGGTTTAGGAAAAATCCTGGAAAATCATTCGTAACAATACTGTTTTTGTCTATTTTTGCATCGAGACTGCTATTGTGCCGATGGCATGACTTAACTACATCCCATAGTGCAATGCCGGCTAATTTTATTGATTCTATTCTCGCTAAGTATGAGCTATTAGGATTGAGTTCCAGAAGTTTGCTTATGATAGGCCAAAATTGATTCTGTGGATGCGCGTAATATTGATTAGCCTCCAGTGATGCTTTTCCAGGGATACTGCCCAGAATCAAAACTGTTGCATCCGGTGAAGAGGCCGCTGAGAAGCTTGTTATTCGGTTCATTCTGCCAGAACGTGATCGGGTTTCATTGAGTGTTCGGTAAACTTGCTGGCACTAGTTTTATAAAATGCCCAATACGTCTAATACTCGGCAGCAATATGCGTGCTCATTGTCATGCATTAAAGATAGGCCGAGATGGTGGCCTTGGCTGACAGTCAGATGATGCATCAACAATATTGAGGAATATTGTGTTTCCATATAGTCGATACTAGCCTTTTGATGGCCCCATGCGCCATAGTCACAATGAATAATTCCTGCTAATTGTTTGTTGGCGTAGTCTTCAAACAGTTCTACACATTCTTCTAGTGACGTTTTCCTAGAAAGAGTGGCTGTTAAATCAATAACTGAGACAATTGCAGTTGGCACTCTGTAGGACATAGCGTCCAATTTGCCTTCCAGTCTTGGTAATACCAATGTCGTGGATTTACCTACGTTCGTGCTGGTTGGGATAATGGAAGACGCGCACCCACGGCCAAGTTGGGATGATGCGTGATAACCATCCAATACACGTTGATCTGAAAGTTGCGGATGGATAGTGATGGCTCGGGCGAAATTGATGCCAATGTGCTTATCAAGTACATGACAGATAGGAACCAGAGCGTTACCCGTGCAGGTACTGGCAGAGATGACGTCATGGTGTAATGGATCGTACGCCGAATGATTTACTCCGAATACCACACTGATATCGCAACCGCTGACATTCCAAGTGCAAAGGATTTTTTTAGCGACTTCCTGCGTTATCAATGAGCGGAAATCATGGATCGTGGCGGTGCCCGTGGCGTCAAATAATACATCAAGATCAAATTGGCGCAATACTTCCCAGCTGCCGTCATCGGGCGAACTACGGCGCCGGTCTACCTTCTGATAGCGAACTCTTTTGCCGTCTATGATTAAATCGTCGCCATCGCAATCTACATTAAATGGGGGGCGGCCATAGGTGCTATCGTTTGCTAATAGGTAAGCAACGTGATCGATAGCCATTACGTCACAGACTACACGTATATCGAATCTGCCGCCTTTTTCTTGTGCGAAATTTCCTCTTAATACCCCGCGACCAATTCTGCCTAAACCCACGATCCCAATGTTAAGGCTCATTGTTGAAAATCCCCGCTTCGATAGTGCTTTGCGTAGAAACGCCAATTTCTCCTGTGGTTTGGAGAGGCCGCTGGTGTTGATTTGTGGTCATGGCGTTGGTTTCGTTATTATTTTCATGATAAGGAGCAGCAATGCTGAAAAACTAGAGCAACAAGCCGGACAAGTCAAGGCAAAGCAAAATATAGCGAACGGAGTTGCGTTTGTTTGGGTAGAGGCGGGAGATTTTGGCGTAGCCTAAAGGGGCGTTATTGAGGCTCGTCTTCGGATGTCACAAATTTTTCTGATAAGCGTAACAGTACGAACAAGGCACCTGTACCGCCAGCCTTGGGGGGGGCGGAGCAAAACGCCAGGACATCTTTATGTTGGCGTAGCCAGAGATTAATATCATTTTTTAAGACTGGCTGATTGTCCGTAGAGTTGTACCCCTTGCCGTGAATGATTTGTACGCAGCGATAACCGTCTTCAACGCAATAGTGTAAAAATCGTAATAGCTGCTGTTGTGCATCTCGGCTACTTAAGCCATGTAAATCTATATCGGCATCCAGGCCGTAATATCCCTTCCGAAGTTTTTTGATGACGCTTTTTTGCATGCCTGGCACCAGGAAGGCGATCTTGTCTTCTTGGAACAGGGTCTCCAAGCTACCCTCAACATCTTTTTGTAACGGATCAACCTGCTCGAGTGGCTTAAATGAAGGTATTGGCCGCGGTTTCTTATCAGGCTTAAGAATAACGGTATTGGTGTCTATGGTCTGGACTTTGCCGATCGAGTTTCGAAACAAGAGGACATCGTCTGCGGAAGTGGTTTTTTTTGTCACGTAAGCTGCTGGTTTTGCGCTTTTTTTGCTACTATGCGTGAATTTTAAAGCGTTTCACGGCAGTATGCACATACTAATCAGCAACGACGACGGTTATTTAGCGCAAGGCATCAACACATTGGCCGAAGCTCTGCGTCAACACGCCAACGTATCAGTAGTGGCGCCAGATAAAAACCGGAGTGCCGCAAGCAATTCTTTAACCCTGGATATGCCTTTGCGCGCCACTCAATGTGAAAACGGTTTTGTCAGGGTGGATGGTACGCCGACGGATTGCGTTCATCTGGCGATTACAGGATTATTAGCGAACGAACCGGATATGGTATTCGCCGGTATCAATCATGGTGCCAATCTTGGCGACGATGTGCTTTATTCTGGCACCGTGGCTGCGGCTACCGAAGGGCGTTTTCTTGGGCTGCCTGCGGTGGCTATCTCTTTAGCATCCAGCGACCCTAAACATTTCGATACGGCGGCACATGTGGCTGTGACAATAATGCAAAAAATCCTCGCTCATCCCTTGCCGGAAGACACTTTGTTAAACGTCAACGTGCCTGATTTACCGATTGCTGAATTAAAAGGTTATCAATCTACCCGACTCGGGCAGCGACACAAAGCGGAACCAGTAATACGTTCCCATGATCCGCGGGGGCAGGTTATTTACTGGGTGGGACCGCCCGGCAGCGAACAAGACGCCGGGCCAGGTACCGATTTTGATGCGATAAGAAACGGATACGTGTCCGTAACGCCGTTACAGTTGGATTTAACGCGATATGAACGATTAGAGGGATTGAGCGAATGGCTGGCAATGGAGGCGCTCGTATGAGTAGACGCATCCAGGGTATAGGCATGACTTCTCGGCGGACCAGGGAGCGGATGATTTCTAGGCTGCGCGAGCAAGGCATCTATAACAGTAAAGTCCTGGCGGTAATGTCTGACACACCTAGGCATATTTTTGTCGACGAAGCTTTGGAGAGTCGTGCTTATGAGGATACTGCCTTACCTATCGGCCACAATCAAACTATATCGCAGCCGTATATCGTTGCCAAAATGACGGAATTGCTATTGGAAAAAGGTCCGCTGCTCAAAGTACTGGAAATTGGTACGGGTTGCGGCTACCAAACCGCAATATTGTCGAAGCTGGTAGCGCAAGTCTATTCGGTGGAACGGATTGCGCCGTTGATGAAAAAAGCCCGGGATACCCTATGGGAGTTGGGTATCAAGACTGTGGGTTTTAAGCATAGCGATGGTGGCAGGGGTTGGCCGGAGCACGCGCCATATGATGGGATTTTAGCTGCCGCCGCGCCGGCGGAAATTCCGGAAGCCTTACTTGAGCAAATGGCTGTGGGGGGCGTGATGGTGATTCCGGTCGGGCTGGAAGGGATGCAGGAATTACATCGGGTAACCCGCACCGAGCAGGGTTTTGAGGATGAAGTAATAGAGCGGGTCAGTTTTGTGCCGTTTTTATCCGGTGTCAGTCAATAAATTTTAATCGTTTTATCGCGCCGGTTTTATTAGCCAATTGGCGTGTCCGGCGCGACAGTGATGAATTGGCTAGAAATTCAAATGCTGCTTACGTTTGCTGGCAATAAAACCCAATAAAGCAGAGCCAAATAGCCAAACGGCGGAAGGAACCGGCACAGCGGTTACCGAAACTTGCCAGCCCACATCTTTCAGCGCGGCGAGGTCGAGCTGCGTAAATACTTTGCGCGTGCCGACGCGCAAAGTAGGGTCCATGGCGGCTTCTTGCTCAATCCCGTTTACCGTGCTTTTGGTGCCCTCTAACCAATGAACCTTATCGCCCTCCAGTGGTACATTGCCGCCATAAGCCGCTACCGCATTGGCACCGGTAAAGCCGGAGCCTGAGGCTTGATTATCCCACGAGTCCGAACTGCCTAGGCCTAATAAGTGGCCTAACTCATGCAGTGCCACCGAATAAAAATCATTACCGCTGAATGTCTCCGTGGTAGAAAGATCCGTGTCGAAATACCAGTTTGCCGAACTGCTGAAGGTCAATTGACCACCCCATGGCGCAAAATCAGTTGCTGACGGTCCGGTCGTATTTGACTGTCCACGTTGTGCTGCATTGGTCAAAAAATCTTGGGTGCCGCTGACGCTGTAACCGCCATAGCCGCCATAGCCCAGGTTGCCGGCGCCCATGGTCTGTCCACCCACAAACACCGTGAGTGTGTCGGCTGCCACGCTGAAATTGCTCAGAGTCGTGCTGGCGCCGGTATCAGGACGTTGAAATACCGCGCTGAAATTATTGATGCCGCCGGATGTAATCGCAGTCAAGCTGTCGGTTAAGATACCTCCCAAAAACCCGCCTGCGGCATCCAGGATGTCTCGTCTACTTGCGTTGCTGCCGGAGAAAAATCCGCCGTCGTAGGTGTAGTCGAAATTGATGACGACTGCCTCTGTTGATTGGCTGGCGGCCAGCAACACGACGCCGGCTAGTGCGGATGGTTTAATAAGCATGAATTTAACTCGCTCAAGTTGGTTAATAATTGCTGCGGCGCCTGGTCTTGATTCAGACTCGACTACTTTACAGCGCTAGATCTTGTTCTCGGTGGGCGCATTCAGTAATGCAATGCACTGATGGTTGCCGTAGGCGGAAAGTAACATCGCAAACATTAGGCGCGCAAGCATTTTATTCGAAACACATCGAAAGATTGTTCTTGGTGGAAATTTATTTCACTTGGCAACCACGGTTTGGATAGTGCTATCTAGAAAAACGAGAGTGTTCGATCAGAAAGCCGACTAAAATAGGCGCTCGCGCGCGCCTGCTTGAATACTTGTCAGGCTGCCCTACATAATTAGAATAAACATACTAAGTCCTTTTGAAAAACTACACTGCTACTTATTTGGTCGGAATCGATCTAGGTACCACCCATACGGTGGTCGCGTACTCCGATATAGGCGACCCTGCTAAAGCTATTCACTTGTTCGAAATTTCTCAGTTGATCGCGCCAGGCGAAGTGAGTGCCAAGCCACTATTGCCGTCGGTGCGATACCATCCCGCGCCAGGCGAAATAACGGAAGAAGCCGGATTTTTGACTCAGGAAAAAGGCGCTGTGCTTGGTGAAGCGGCGCGCTCGCTGGGTGCAAAGTCGCAAGGTCGATTGGTTACCAGCGCTAAAAGCTGGTTGTCGCACACCTCGGTCGATCACAGTGCGGCCATTTTGCCCTGGGGCAGTGACGAATCGGTATTTAAAGTCTCGCCGCTGGAAGCCAGTGCTAGTTATTTGCGACATGTCTGCGCCGTTTGGGAGCACCGTTTTCCCAAAGCACCACTTGCGCTTCAGGAAGTGGTGATTACGGTGCCAGCGTCCTTTGACGAGTCCGCGCGCTCCTTAACATTGGAGGCGGCCAAAATGGCTGGCTTGAGTGCTGTCAGGTTGTTGGAGGAGCCTCAAGCGGTTTGTTACGACTGGCTGCGCCGGCATGCCGGTACCATCAAATCCAGTCTGGCCGATAGGCGCTTATTGCTGGTTTGCGATGTCGGTGGTGGTACTACCGATTTGACCTTGATCAAGATTGAGCAGGGCGCTGACGAGCCTAAGCTGACGCGCATAGGTGTCGGCGACCACCTGATGTTGGGGGGCGACAATATTGACCTGGCTCTGGCGCATCTAGCGGAAAGCCGCTTGCGAACCGGCGATAAAAAACTCTCGACTGCCGATTTATCGCAATTGCTGGAGCAATGCCGGATCGCCAAGGAACAGCTACTAGCCGACGACGCGCCCGAGCAGGTTGCCATAACCTTGTTGGGTGGCGGTTCCAGATTGATCGGAGGCACTAAAAGCTCCACGCTAAGCAGAGAGGAAGTTAAGCAAATTGCATTGGATGGCTTTTTACCTATGTCCGGCTTGCAAGACCTGCCGGATAGGAAGCGTAGCGGCGTAGTGGAGTTTGGCTTGCCCTATGCGGCGGAGCCGGCTATCAGTAAGCATATTGCCGCCTTTTTGCAAATGCATGCCCAGGCTGCGCAAATGGCGTTGCGAGGAACCGGGACAGAGCATCAAATAGTCCCCGACGCCTTATTACTGAACGGCGGCGTGTTTCGCAGTTCGGCTATGGTGCAACGCTTAATCGATTTATTAGCCAGTTGGCGCGGCGGGCAACCCCCCTTATTGCTGGATAACAGCCATCCGGAATTGGCGGTGGCTTACGGCGCGGTCAGTTATGCGGTTGCCCGCCGCGACAAGAAGTTGAAAATCGGCGGTGGCGCCGCCCGTAGTTATTTTCTGCTGGTTGATGCCGCGGTCAAAAGTGGTGATGGGAAGCTTGGCGGGCATGGCGTTTGTATCCTGCCGAAAGGTAGCGAGGAAGGTCATGAGATTCTGTTGAACGATCGGCAATTCGCTCTTAGGGTTGGGCAACCGGTACGTTTTCATTTGTTGTCCAGTAGCGGAGACGGTACTTACCAGCCAGGCGACATTGTCGAACTCGATGACGAACGTTTTCACAGCCTACCACCGCTGGCCGTGGCATTCGAAGGCCAGCAAAAAGCCGAAGTAGCAGTGCAATTACTGGCAACTTATACGGAAGTCGGTACCTTGCAAATCCAGTGCATGGCGGTGGACGATTCTAGCCAGCGATGGGACGTAGAGTTTCAGATTCGTAAAAAGGCCCAAATTATCGCCAACGCCGAACTGCCTGACCAATTACCGCAAGCGCTGGAAAAAATTCAGGCCGTATTCGGCGCCAAATCCAAACAAGTCGATCCGCAGGCGGTCAAAACCCTGCGTGCTGAGTTGGAAAAAATTCTCGCTGCACCGCGCGGCGACTGGCAAACCCCGTTGCTGCGCGAGTTGTTTACGGCCTTATTGGAAGGCAGTAAATATCGGCGGCGGAGCGAACAGCACGAACGCCTCTGGTTAAGTCTGGCCGGCTTTTGCCTGCGGCCAGGTTTTGGCTACCCACTTGACGATTGGCGGGTAGAGCAGCTTTGGAAGCTATATGCGGAAGGCTTGCAATTCGTCAACGAAAAGCAAAACTGGGCCGAATGGTGGACCTTATGGCGGCGCGTTGCCGGCGGCTTGAGTGCGGATGCCCAGCAACGCATCTTTAACGACATCGCTAAATACATCAACCCGGCTGCCGCGCGCCAGCCCGGCGTCTCTAAGCAACTGGCGACACGCGGTTACGAAGATATGGTGCGTTTGGCGGCGGCGCTGGAAAGACTGACAATTACCGATAAAATTCAACTGGGCGAATGGCTGCTAAAGCGTCTGGAAAAAGCCGGGGAACCCGAGCAAAGTTGGTGGGCGGTCGGCCGTATCGGCGGACGGATTTTATTTCACGGCAGCAATCATCAGGTTATTCCAGCCGCCACGGTAGAGAGTTGGCTGCAACAGCTACTGAAAGCTGACTGGAAAAAGCTAACCCAGGCCGGTTTTGCCGCCACCTTGCTGGCCAGGCGCTGCGACGATCGGGCCAGGGACATCGACGATCAGCTGCGCACGCAGGTGATCGACAAGCTCAAACAAACTAAATCCCCATCTTCCTGGATAGACATGGTCGCCGAATTCAAACAACTGGATGCACAACAGGAAAAACAAGTCTTCGGTGAGGCGTTACCTCCGGGCTTGAAACTAATCGTTTAATGCTAAGCTTTGTGAACCCGATATAACAATCAACAGCAGCAAGTTACCTGAACCGGATATTGGCATAGAAATCGCTTTATCCCATTCTGTAGTGGTTTTTCACTCTGAAAGCATATTAAACGACAAAAACATGGCAGATAAATACGGCATAGACAGTCATAAACTGGTGTATCACCCGCAACGGGTGGCGCAATGGTTGGATGGCAGGCATGACTGGCAACAAGCGAAAGCCGTGTATCCCATCTACATGGAAGTCTCCCCGGTAGGGGCCTGCAACCATCGTTGCACCTTCTGTGCTGTCGATTACATCGGATATAAAGCGCAGCGCCTGGATGTCAAAATTCTGGCGGAGCGTTTGGCCGAGATGGGCAGACTCGGGGTAAAAAGCATCATGTACGCCGGCGAAGGTGAGCCGATGTTGCACAAGGAAATTAACGAAATCGTTAAATGGACTTTTGACGCCGGTATCGACGTATCTTTTACCACCAACGGCACGTTGATGAATCAGCGTTTTATCGAGCAATCCCTGCCGCTGGTGTCCTGGATCAAAGTATCGCTGAATGCCGGCAGCGCCGAAAGTTATGCGGCTATCCATCAAACCAAGGCGTCCGATTTTGATCTGGTGTTGAACAATCTGCGTCGAGCAGTCGAACATAAAAAAGCCCTGCAATTGTCCTGCACGCTGGGTGCGCAAATTCTATTATTGCCGGAAAACCAACATGAAGTGACCACGCTGGCAAGCATCTGCCGCGATGTTGGTTTGGATTATCTGGTCGTCAAACCATACTCCCAGCATTTATTCAGCGAAACCCGCCGCTACGAAAGCCTGCGTTACGACAATCTGTTAGGCATGGCTGAAGAACTAGCCCAATTCAACGGTGATGGTTTTAACGTGGTATTTCGCGAGCAGACCATGAAGAACTACAGCCAATCGGAAACCGAACGCTATAAAACTTGCCACGCCACCCCCTATTTTTGGGGCTATATCATGGCTGATGGCGAAGTCTACGGCTGCAGCGCTTATTTGACCGATCAACGCTTCGCCTACGGCAATATCCAGGAGCATTCTTTTCAGGACATCTGGGAAGGCGAGAAGCGCCGGCAAAACTGGGAGTACATCACTCAGGAACTGGATATCAGCCAATGCCGCAAAAATTGCCGGATGGAAGCGGTCAACCAATATCTGGACAAACTCACGGCCAATCAGCCGGCCCATATCAATTTTATCTAGGACAGACGCATGAAAGTATTGGTTACTGGCGGCGCGGGATTTATTGGCAGTCATTTGAGTCGCGAGTTATGGCAACAAGGCCATCAGGTCAGCGTGATTGATAGTCTGGTTGGCGGCCGCAAAGAAACCATCGCCGATTTGCTCGGCCAGGAACGTTTCGAATTCCATCACGCCGATATTCGCGATGCTGAAACCATCGCACCTTTGTTCTCTGGGATCGACTGGGTATTCCACTTAGCCGGTCTAGCCGACATCGTTCCGTCCATCAAGCAGCCACGCGCGTATTACGAGACCAATGTCAGCGGTACATTTAACGTATTGGAAGCCGCGCGCGCTGCCGGTATCAAACGATGTGTCTATGCGGCTTCGTCCTCCTGTTACGGTATCCCAGATCAATTTCCCACGCCGGAATCCGCACCCGTTAAGCCACAGTATCCTTACGCTTTAACCAAATATTTGGGTGAGGAACTGGTGATGCACTGGGCACAGTTGTATGACTTGCCTGCTATGTCGCTGCGCTTATTCAACGTCTACGGCCCCCATGCCCGTACCACCGGCGCTTACGGCGCGGTGTTCGGGGTGTTTCTGGCGCAAAAGATTAATGGTAAACCCTTCACGGTGGTTGGCGACGGCACCCAGACCCGCGACTTTACCTACGTGACGGACGTGGCCAAGGCTTTTATTGCTGCTGCCGAATCGGAACTTTGTGGCGAGATCATGAATGTCGGTAGCGGCGGTACTTATAGTGTCAACCAGTTGGTGGGATTGTTGGGCGGCCCTATCGAATACATCCCCAAGCGGCCGGGCGAGCCCGATTGCACCTTTGCTGATACCGGCAAAATCAAGGCAAAACTCGGTTGGCAGCCGCAAGTCAGTTTCGAGCAAGGCGTCGCCAACATGCTGGCGCATATCGATTACTGGCGAAACGCGCCGTTGTGGACTTCGACATCGATAGCCGCTGCTACTGCCGACTGGTTTAAATACCTGGACAAATAAGGAGAGGCTGATGGCTATCGGACTAGCGGCAGCGGATTTTGCAAACTTATTGAATAACAGCGTATTTACCGATGCGCAGGCTCAAACCTTGGACAGCGAAACGGTAATCCAAGAATTGCTGACCGAGTTTGCCAGAGTGCGCGAACAGCAGGCCAAAATCATGGTGTTGGGCAACGGCGGCAGCGCCGCGATTGCCAGTCACGTGATCACCGATTTGCGTAATGTCGGCGGTTTGTGCGCGTTGACCTTGCACGAAGCCGCGCCCCTGACGTGTTTTACTAACGACTTCGGTTACGAGCAGGCCTTTGCCAAACAAATCGCCGCATTTGCCAACCCCGACGATTTATTGATCGCGATCAGCAGTTCCGGGCAATCCTTGAATATCGTCAATGCGGTGCAGGCTGCCAATGCCAAAGGCTTGCCGGTCATGACCTTAAGTGGCTTCAAAGCCGACAATCCGCTCCGTAAACTTGGGCGCTGGAATTGCTGGCTGGACAGCAGTCATTACGGCATGGTCGAGTTGGGACATCTGTTCGTGTTGCACCATATTACCGATCATCTGCTCAGGAAATAAGCTCATGTCCACGGAAAAAATCGTTTCTATCGAACAACTGGCGCAGCGTGCCGCCGAACTGAAAGCGCAAGGCAAAACCGTGGCTTTATGCCATGGGACTTTTGATTTACTGCACATTGGCCATATCCGTCATCTGCAAAGCGGAGCAAGGCAGGCAGATGCATTATTGGTTAGCGTCACCGCCGACGAATATGTCAATAAAGGCCCCGGTCGGCCGGTGTTCAACCAATATTTGCGTGCTGAAAACATAGCGGCACTGGCTTGTGTGGATAGTGTGGCGATCAACCATGCGATTACCGCCGTGGAAGTATTGGATCAGGTGAAGCCTGATTTATATGTGAAGGGTAGCGATTACAAAAGTACCAGCGACGATCTGACCGGCAATATCCAGCACGAAAAAGACGCTGTGGAACGGCACGGCGGCAAGATTTACTTTACCGATGAACTGACATCCAGTTCGACGCGCTTATTAAACGAATATTTTGAGGTGTTCTCCCCGGAAATCTCCGCGTACCTGGATCAGTTCAAGGAAACGGTCGGCGCCAACGAGATTATCGACAAACTCAAGGCCCTAAGCGGTTTGAATGTATTGGTGGTGGGCGAGGCAATTGTCGATGAATACCATTACACCTCGCCCTTGGGCCAGACCGGCAAGGGTAATGTGTTTTCGGTGAAATACAATGATTACGAACGCTTTGCCGGCGGTGCTATCGCAGTGGCTAATCACGTTGCGGAATTTGCCCATAACGTGACCTTGCTGTCCGGTCTAGGTGCTACCAAAAGTCACGAAGATTTTATTCGGACTAATCTGAACCCGGCTATTGATCCGGTGTTTTTCTTTAGTCAGGACCGGCCGACGATTGTGAAACGACGCTATGTCGATGCCGACATCGCCAAGTTGTTTGAAGTGTATTTTTATAACGATGCGCCGCTGCCTGAGGACACCAATCGCAAGATCGTGGCTTGGCTGGACAAACATTTGCGCGATTACGATGTGGTGATCGTACCGGATTTCGGCAACGGCTTTATCTCCAATCAAATGGTCGCGGCCTTGTCCAAAGGCGCTAAATATCTGGCGGTGAATGCGCAGGTTAACAGCGGCAATCGGGGGTATCACTTGATCACACGTTATCCGAACGCGGATTTCTTGTCATTGAACGAGCCGGAGTTACGGCTAGCGAGCCACGATAGAGGTGCTGCCATTGAGGAGTTGGCCGGACAATTGGCCGACAAATTAAGCGCCCAGCATATCGCCATCACCCGCGGTACTAAAGGTGCGTTGATGCTGGATCAAACCAAAACCGCATACAAGATTCCCGCCTTGTCCTCCAAAGTGGTGGATCGCATTGGTGCCGGCGACGCCTTCCTGTCCGTAGCTGGCTTGTGCTTGGGTGGCGGGCTGTCGCCGGAGCAAGCCTTGTTTGCTGGCAGCGCCGCCGCAGCGCTGGATGTGCAGATTGTCTGTAACCGCGAGCCGGTTCGAGCCGTCGCTTTATTCAAATATATCACCACCTTGTTGAAATGACCGTCATGAGTCCTCCATCGGCCGACTTGAAGCACCTGTATTATCAAATGCTACGCATCCGCCGTGCTGAGGAGGCGATTGCTCGGCGCTATGCCGAGCAGCAAATGCGTTGTCCCACTCATCTTTGCATTGGCGAAGAAGCGATTGCTGTTGGGGTTTGCGCGCATTTGACGCCTCAAGACAAGGTGTTCAGCAATCATCGCGGTCACGGCCACTACTTGGCCAAGGGCGGGAGTTTGCCGCGCCTGTTGGCCGAGTTATATGGCTTTGCTGAGGGCTGCTGTGGTGGGCGGGGTGGTTCCATGCATTTGACTGACCTGGAGGCAGGGTTTGTTGCGTCCACGCCTATCGTCGGCGGCACTGTGCCATTAGCCGCCGGTTATGCCTGGGCTGAGCAGATGAAAAAATCCGGCGCCGCACAGGGATGTGCCAGTGTCGCGGGAGGCAGGATGCCGGAAGCGAGCAACGTCGTGGTGATTTTCTTCGGCGATGGTTGCTTTGAAGAAGGGGTGATGCACGAAACCTTGAATTTCGCGGTGCTAAAACAACTGCCCTTGCTATTTATCTGCGAGAACAACCAATATTCGGTGATGACGGGATTAGCAGAGCGCCAGCCCAAGCGCGACATTTACCCGATTGCCGCTGCCCACGGTTTAACCGCAGTCAATGGCGACGGCAATCGGGTCGATGAGGTCTATGAACTGGCGCGCGTAGCGGTGGCCAACGCCCGAAATGGCGTAGGTCCGCAGTTTTTGGAATTGCATACCCATCGCTGGCCGGAACACTGCGGACCTAACGAAGATGACGATTTGGGCTATCGCAGCCCCGGCGAATTGACGGCTTGGAAATTGCGTTGTCCGTTGCTGCAAACCCGGCAGAGCTTACTTGAAAATCAATTGAGCGACGATGCCGAGCTAGCGCGAATGGAAAACCGGTTGGCCGAAGAAATCGAGCAAGCGTTCCAGTGGGCTTTGCTAGGCACGCGGCCCACCGTCGAAAGTATGAGGCAGCATTTGTATGCGTGATGTGAGGATGATGACCTACGGTGAGGCGATTCGCGCAGCCTTGGATGATGCGTTAGCCAAATATCCAGAAATGCTACTGATAGGTGAGGGCGTGCCTGACCCGAAAACCATTTTTGGCACCACCCAGGGCTTACGGGAAAAATATGGCGCCGAGCGGGTGCTGGATATGCCGCTGGCTGAAAACGGCATGACCGGCATTTGTATTGGCGCAGCGCTGGCCGGCATGCGCCCGGTGCTAGTGCATCAACGTATCGATTTTGCCTTGCTGTCGGTTGATCAATTGGTTAATAACGCCGCGAAATGGCGTTACATGTTTGATGGGCAGCAACAGGTGCCGCTGGTGATTCGGGTGATTATCGGTCGCGGTTGGGGACAGGGGCCGCAGCATTCGCAAAGTCTGCAAGCCATGTTTGCGCAAGTGCCGGGCTTGAAAGTGGTGATGCCGACCACGGCTGGCGATGCCTACCATTTTATGCTGGAGGCGATTGCCGATAATAGTCCGGTGCTGTTTATCGAACACCGCTGGTTACACCATGTCCAAGGTGAGGTCGACAAACATCGTCCGGCGGCAGAGTTGTCCGGCGCGGCTTTGCTGCGGCAAGGCACCGATATTACCTTGGCAGCATTCTCGCACATGAGCATAGAAGCCTTGAAAGCCGCCACGGTATTGGCTAGGTATGGTGTCGACGCCGAAGTCTTGGATATGCGTTGCGTCAGCAGCTTGGATGTGGATAGCGTTGCCGGATCGCTGGCAAAAACCGGCGGCAGATTGTTAGTAGCGGATTGCGCGCCGGAAATGGCGTCAATCGGTCATCAGTTGCTATCCAAACTGGTGTTAGCCCATGGGCATTGTTTGCAACAAGCGCCGCGCTTGATTGCTTATCCCAACCATCCGGTGCCGACCTCGCATTTTGTCGCCAACGAGTACTATCCGGGAGCCGAGCAAATCGCATCTACGGTATTGGAAATGTTGGATAAATCCGCATTAACGGAGTCGGCGATCAGGGATTTGCAGTCCGACTTGCCCAAAGATCAACCCGACCGCAGCTTCGTCGGCCCGTTTTAACGAAAAAGAGCATCAGACTATGGCAAAAATCGAACAAACCAATCGCTTCGGCAACAGCGCCGTGACCGATATACCCGACAATGTGCCGATGTTCAGCCAGCCCGGGCATAAATTACGGACCTCCAACAATATTGTCGACCGTAGCGCTTTGTCGAATGACTATCAGGTGATCGACACCAGCCAGTTGGCGAAATTGCCCGGACAAAAATTGCAGAGTATTTCGCACGAGGATCAGGAGGGTATCATTCGCCTGGAAGCGGGCAATGAACATGAACAGCATGTCCCCAACCAGTTTACCGGCCCCAGTTTTCGCACCCAGCGAGAACGCTTCCGTTTCGACGGACACAAAATGATGCATCATTTGGATAGGGTGCAGGCCTGGCAAAACGGCCAACGCTTTGCACCAGTGCATATCGATATGGGGCTGACCAAGTTTTGCAATACCGCCTGTCTGTATTGCTATGCCGTGGTACAGAACATGACCAAGGGCACCATGATTGGCCGCGAAGCGCTGCTCAATTTTGTCCGCGACTGCGGCAAATTGGGGGTGCGCTCCTTGGGATTTATCGGCGATGGCGAACCGACGCTAAACCCGACGCTGTACGACGCCACCGTTTTAGCTGGCGAATTAGGCATAGATACGGCGATGGCTACCAACGGTTTATTGCTGGATATGGATCGCGCCCACGACTTACTGAAAAACATGAGCTACATCCGCTTCAATCTATCCGCCGGTACCCCGGAAGGCTTCCGGCGAGTGCATCAATCCAAGGAAGTCAATTTTCACTTGTTGATCGACAAGATTCGCGAACTGGTGAAGATCAAAAAAGCCAACAACTATAAATGTACACTGGGTTTGCAGATGGTGTTAATCCCGGAATGCTTCGACGAAGTGCTGGCGGAAGCCAAACTGGGCGCCGAATTGGGTGTGGATTATTTCGTGATCAAGCATTGTTCGGATTCCGAATACAAGGAAATCGGCATCGATTACGATGCCTATCTGAAAATAGGCGACGTTCTGAAGCAGGCCGAGGCGCTGAGCAATGAAAATTATGTGGTCCAGGCCAAGTGGAACAAGATCAATGCTGCCGGCGAAACCAATCTATACAAGGACGGCTACCGCAAATACGACCAATGTTTTGGTACGCCGTTTTTATTGCAGATCTCCGGTAACGGCAAAATCTATCCCTGCGGGCCGTTTTTTAACAAGGAACGCTTTTACATCGGCGATTTGCACGCCGACTCTTTTTACGATTTGGTTGCAACCAGCGAACGTTATTGGCAGGTACATAAAGACGTGGCAGAGTCGGTGGATGTGCATAAAGACTGCGCCATCGGTTGCCGGCAGGATTATGTGAACAAGTTTTTGTGGGATTTAAAAAATCCGCCGGAACACATCAACTTCATTTGATTGTGCTGGAATGCACGATGAATTCGGCGGTTAAGGACATATTTTTTCTGAATATAGAAGACGCCTACGCGGAGGCGTCCAAGCAACAGAGCATCGTCGATGAATCCGGCTGTGTGCGCCGGCAATATTGCTATTACGACGGGCTGTTGACCGATATTGTGTTGCCGAATTTTATTCAGGTCCCCGCCGACAAGTTTGTCGAATTTTTTTCGCACAACCAATTACCGATACCGCAACTGATCGCCATTTCTCAAGATGGCGCCGTACATTTCAACGACATGCCCCGCGATGTCATTGACGAAGTGATGCAGTACCGCAGTCAATATCGCGTGCCGGATTATGTGCATTTCGATACCTATTTTATCGATCCGCTCCAGGCGTTAAACGTGGCAAAGCAGGCCAATCGAGTTTCCTGCGGCCATCCCACCATAGACGGTTTGCAGATTTGCTATTACCGGGGCGAGTTGCCCGAATCGGATTTGCCAAACTTGATACATCTGGAATTGCCGGATTACGAGGAATTTTTCATCCGCTCCCGTTTGCGTATTCCGGAAAATATTGATATTCCCGACGGCTTGGAAGAGGAGGTTAAGGCCGCCATCCGGCAGGATATTGTCACAGCCGGTGAATCGATCAAGCGCAGGCGCCTGTGGTTGATCCAACAATTGCTGAACAAAGCCAAGGCCTTGCCACCGCGTTGGGTCGGCAATCGGCCGCCGCGGATATTTATCCCGACGAGTCGTTTGACCACCGTTATGCAATATAGCTCGCAAGGCTTGGCCAAGGCCTTTGCAGCTCTGGGTTGGGAGGTGCTGTTTTACATTCAGGATAACGACATGGAAGGCAGCAATATGGTCGATATGCTCGAAAAGTATATCGATTTCGACCCGCATGCCTGCTTGTATGTCAATAGCTTGAACAACAGTTTCATGCACGACGATATTGTCAATATCGTCTGGTGGCAGGATTTGATGCCGCAATTAAAAGATTCCCAGCCGCTGAAATGGCGAGCCCGGGATTTCAATTTCTCGATTTCGCCGTTGTTTGATCGTTATCTGGAGCAACGCCAGGCCGCCTTGGTGCAACGCTTACATTTTGTGATAGACGATGTGGTGTTTCATGCCGGTAACAATCAGGCGCGAGCCGACAAGATTGTGTTCGTCGGCAGTTCCTATCTGCCGGTGATCAATATCGACAATAGCCAACATCGCCAGGCTCTGGATAGCTTGATTGCGGCGATGGAATCCGGCGCTTGCTTTGACGAAGCGAGCGTGCGGCAAATTGCCGAGACCAGCGGGCTAAGTTATGAATTTGTGTTTTGGAAATTACTGCATTATGTGATTCGCGATTATTCGGTGAAGTGGCTGTGCGCCGATACTGGTCTGCCGGTGGATGTTTACGGACGCTACTGGGATCAGGATGCCGAGGTGGCACCGTTTTATCGAGGCGAATTGCCGCACGGCGAAGCAGTGGCTGAGGTTTACCGTTCCACCCGCTATGCCTTGGTTTGCCATCCGTTCGAAATCAATTCGCAGAGGTTGGCTGAAGCGGCCGCCTGCGGCTGTGTTCCGGTGGTGTACGATTGCCGGGACGTGGCCGAACCGCCGTATTGGGAGGACTATTGCTTGTTCTTCAAGACGGCCGATCAGTTGCGAAACATCCTGCATAAGCGCTTGCAACCGGCCAAGGCGCCGGAGGGTTTGGCCGCGCAATTTACCTATCGGGCCGCTGCCGACCGCTTGATCGAGCTGAGCGACTTGCGTTTGTTGGTCAAAGTGGCTGCCCCTCCTGCACCGGAGTCTGTCGCCCTGTTGCCGGAACTGTTCGGCGATAAGTTGCATTTGCTTGCCGGCGCGGAATTAGGTTCGCAAACTTTTTTGGCACAGTTGCAAACCAATCTGGCCTGCTTGGCCCAGCATCGCCCGGCTTTGCACGAAGCCCTGTTGGCAGCTTGGTCGCAACAGCCTATTACGATTTTCGTTGATCAGGCTATACGCGGCGAGTACTGGCGGGTATCGGTAGCGCAGGCTGGCGAACAAGTTTATCGCCTGGATAACATCGCCTTACTCGAACACCGACGCCTGATTGCCGAAAATGCGCAAACGATGGCCCGGGAAAATACCTGCTGTTATGCGCTGGTCGGTTGGGGTGCCGGTTACGAATTGTTGGCGGCGTTCCGCGCCACCGAGTCGCCGATTCCGGAAATGGCGGAATTTGAGGTGCCGGTGTATTTGATCGAAACCAAGCCGGCCGTATGGTTGTTAAATTTGCTGTTGCATGACCTTCAGCCGCTGCTGGCGGCCGGCCGTCTGCGGATTTTTTCCGACCTCGCAGCGGAGGCTGATTTAACCGCCGAGTTTTCGAAGTTCGAAGCAGCCCTGCCGGATATGTTGTTCAATTCGGACCCCAACGGCGCCATCAGCTCAGAGCGTGTTTATCAGCTGTCGGTCGATGCAAAGCAGGCCCGCGCCGAACGGCATGCTGCTAATTTGCGCCAAGTTGCTGACTACTATCAGAGCATCAGCAGCGAACAGTGGCGGAAAAAATTCAGCGCGGAAAAAGTTGGCGAATTGCGGGTAATGGGCTTTATCTCGCGCTTTTCCAGCTTTTTGAAATACTGCATGCGCGACTGGCTTGACGGTTTTCAAAGATTGGGGGCGACGGTGCTACTGTGTAGCGAAACAGAAAATTATTATCTAACCAACATCGAGCATCTGATTGACGAGATCAACCGCTTCAAACCGGACTTGATTTTAACCATAGACCATTTTCGGCATGAATTTGAAGGTATCCCGGCAACTGTTCCTTTTGTAAATTGGATACAGGATATGTTGCCGAATATTCGCTTCAATGAAATGGCGCCCGGTCCGTTTGATTTGAATTTTGTGTTTGCTCGGCGCTGGCTGAGTTTCAACACGCTGCCCTTGTACGGTGACTACCCGCTGCAGTTTTTACCTTTGGGATTCAACGACAGCCAATATTACCCGCTGCAGGAAGAGACCATTGATTGCGACGTGTTGCTGGTCAGTCATTTGGAGGCGCCAGGCAAAACTTTACAACCCCTGCGCGACCCTACTTTGGATATGAGCTTGCTTGAGCAAGAAGACGCTATGCTTCGAAGCGGTGCACTGAATTTGGCACAGTTGCGCGAGTTGTACGCCGTGCTCGAACACCACTGCGCATTGATGACGATGACTGAATTCGAGGAGTTTTGCACAGTGCATCCCGGGAAAACAGCGGCCGATTTTCGTGATTTGTTTGCTCGGCATGGCTACGCGCTTAGCGACGAACTCCTCGATTTGCTGTTATGTGTAAAAGGCAATCGCCTGCATTGCGAGTATTTGAATCGCATGAAATATTGGCCTATCCAGCTATTGATGGATGCTTTTCCGAACTTGAAAATTCAACTTTACGGCAAGCATTGGGAGGCATATCCGGCGTTTGCCGACTTGGCCCGTGGCATCGCTGAAAACGGTACGGCGCTAAACCGCATCATGCAACGGGCTAAAATTTGTTTGAACGCCAATCCCGGCGTCACGCTGCACATGCGGGCCTTGGAAATTATCGCCGCCGGCCGGTTTATGTTGTCTAGGCAGATGCTTTACGACGGCTCGCCGTTGCGCGAGTTCTTCGATGCTGACGCCGTCGTGCTGTATGACGACGAAGCCGATTTGCTAGCCAAAGCCGCGTATTACTTGAATAACTCGGAGGCCCGCAAGCAGGTTGCCGCCAATGCGTTGCGCGGACTGGACGCCAAATTGTCTTATCGTGCTGTGGCTAAGCGTGTCTTGACGGCAGCGTGTCAACGGTTTTCTAAGTTGGCGGTGGCATGAGGCTGCAACATTTAGCAGTGTTCATGCCGCGTAATACGCCGTTTTATCGGCGGGTTTACGGCTTTTTGCGCGACGCATTCTCCAGCCTGGACGTTCGGGTCAGCGGCGGTTGCGGTTTGCTGGACGAGGCGCAAATGCACACTTGGTTGGCCCAGCATAAACCGGACGCGGTGTTTGAAATGAATCGGGTCAAGAACGAAATGCCGGCTTTACACCGGTATAAAATCCCGCATATCGCTTGGATCGTGGATTTTCAGGGGCGGACTGAGGCGCAAATCGCCGGCAGCGAAATCACTTATTTTTTTGATCCCGGCTGGGATGCCAACTACTGTACCGGGGGGCTGCAAGATTGGTTGCCGCCCGGCACGTGCGTGCAAACCTTTCAGCCGCTGCCAGGGGTTCTGCCGCTGGATGTGGAATTCAATTTTATCGGCCATATCCCGTTGCCGTGGAGTGCTGCCGAATTGGCGCGACCGGTCGCCGCCGACTCGACGTTGACTTTTGCCGAGTTGTTGCAGCGTTACGACAGGCATTTACAAACCACACGCGAGCAGATCAAAACTCACGGCGATTTAAAACGTATCATCGACGATTTATTGGACTTAGCCGGTGCGACTCCCGAACCCGAATTTTTAAACGCTTGCTATTACAATTTGATGGAGCGGACCAAGCGTGTGCAAAACCGCACGGAGCTGTTGAATTTCGCGCTGGGTAAGTCGAAATCGATTGCGATTTACGGTAGCGACAACTGGGCGCAATGGCAGGAATATCGGCCATTTTACCGGCATTTTGTAGACTGTCCGGCCGAGTTGAACCGAGTACATCAATATTCGCGCATCAATTTGCACGACGGGGTCAGTTTTCACTTTCGAGCGATCGATTGCCTGGCTTCCGGCGGCTTATTGTTTTGGTACGATAACGATGAGGTCGATTCAGAAGTTCTACTTGGCCGCGGTTTGCACGACCACTTTGACGACAGTCGGCACTACTTTGCGTTTAAAAGCGAAAATTTTGAATATGTTTACCAGCAGGCCTTAGAGGGCCGAGCGATGGGGCAGGCTATTGTCGCCGAGGTGCGGGCGTTGATAGCAGCCAAACATACCTGGCGCGCCCGTGCCGAAAAAATCATTCACGACTTAGCCTATGTCTAAAAGGTAATTGCGATGAAAACCCTTTTGATTTCCCCCAGTTATTATCCTCAGGCCAACGCTTCGTACTTTCCTCTGGGCTTGGCTTATATTTCGGCCTATATCCAGAGTCAAGGACATCAGGTGATAGGGTTGAACTTCAATCACATGCCTATGGAAAAACGCAATCCGGCCTTGTGCGATACCTTGTTGCACGAAGAGGTCGATATTATCGGCATTAGCGGATTGACCGTGGCGTATAACGAGATCGACCGTTTGATTAAAGCCATCCGGGCAATTCGCGCCGATGTGCCCATCGTATTGGGCGGCGGCATTACCTCGGTGGAAGGCGAATTGATGATGAACACCCTGCAGCCGAATTATGCGGTGGTCGGCGAGGGCGAGCTGATCTTCACCCGTTTGTTGAAAGCCTTGGAGGAAGGCGACGACGTTCGTAAAATCGCCGGAATCTGGTGCTGGGACGCGGATAAGCCCAAATTCACCGGCGAGGGTGAATCGCCTAAATACCTGGACGAATTGCCGTTGCCTGATTTGGATTCGTTCGGAATACGCGAGCATATCGGCTTGCAGGGTGAACACGGCCAGTTTTCCTATCATTTGACCCGGCTGGACGCCGGCCGCTCATTTCCGATTGCCGCCAGTCGGTCCTGCCCGTTTAAATGCACGTTTTGCCATCACGCCGGCATGGGCACGTATAAAAAACACGACATTGGCCGGGTGGTCGACCAAATCGAAGGGTATATTCAAACTTACGGCATCAATAACTTTTCGATTTACGACGAATTATTCTCGGCCAATAAGGCTAGGGTGGTCGAGTTTTGCGATTTACTGAAACAGCGCAATCTGAATATTCAATGGTTTTGCCAATTGCGTATGGATCAGCTGGATTTGCCGATGCTGAAAATGATGAAGGAAACCGGTTGTAATTATATTTCGTTCGGTATAGAGAGCGGCAGCGACGCGATATTGGGCAGCATGAAGAAAAAGATTACCAAGCAAACCATTACCGATGCGGTAAAAATTGTGCGCGAGGCGAAAATCGGCATTCAAGGTAATTTTTTATTCGGCGATCCGGCCGAAACGCAGGAAACCATCCGCGAGAGTTTGCAATTTCAACAAGACAATCAATTATATTTTTGCGATTGGTCCGCGGTAATTCCCTATGCCGGTACCCCCATTTACCATTATGCGCTGGAAAAAGGCTTAATTGCCGACCGTGAAACCTTTATGCGCAGTTTGTGCAATATATCCGGCTATTTATATAACAGCCAGGTCAATATGACGCAGATGAGCGACGAGGAGTACAAGGATTGGTATATCTCGCTGCGCGAGCTGAACGATGAAAATCACCGCAAGCGCTGCACCAAAGTGGTAGCCGGGGAGATATTGGAACGCTGGAAATCGAGAATCACTATTGAATGTCCTTGCTGCAGTCATCAACAAACCTTGGATTTGCCATTCCCGTTCGAACAGGACGAAAACGGCCCGATTTTGACCGGACCAGTCGGGGTGCAGGGCATGAACGTATTATGCCCGGATTGCGGGCGGAAAATGCATTTGAAGGCTAGGGATATTCCTCACATGAAATTGGTTTATGACCGATTTCAGGCAGAAATGGATGCTTTAGCGGAAAATCAGCAGCAGGCAATTTTTATTCCCGCACTTGACCGGTTTGCTACAGTCTTTTTAGAGGATATTAAGATTGATCAAACCTGTGTCGCAGCGGTTTACGATACACGGCCATTTCGAGAGGACAAGTTATTTTTGGATAGGCGGACCCAATTGTTTGATATTGACCGAGTTAAGGAACTCGACGGGCAGAACGTGGTGATTTTACCTTGGATCGAATATCAAAAAGTTTTGGACTGGCTGAAACACCAGAACGTGACACCTAAAAAAGTGATTTGTTGGAATCAGTTTTTCCGCAACGCCATTTCCGAGGCATGAAAATTCGCCGGGTTTCGTTATTTTTACCCCGTGATACCCGTTGGTATCGGATGTTGTCGAGACAGATGGCGCAAGGGTTTAGCCAAGCCGGTATGGAGGTAAGTTACTGCTGCGGCTTGCTCGATCAGGCTGGTTTATCCGATTGGATAAACCAGTATCGTCCGGATGTGATTTTTGAAATGAATCGAGCTCGCAACGATGTGCCGTTTTTACCGAAGCATATTATCCATATTTGTTGGCTTGTCGATTTTAATGGTCGTGTCATTAGCGATTTTTATGGTAGCGAGATAACGTACTTGTTCAGCGCCAATTGGCTGGATAAGTTTTGCTACGATGGCTTTTATCGCTGGCTGGCGCCGGGGGCGTGCTTGAACGATTATTACCCCGTTACTCCCGATGTGCGGTATCCGGCTAGTTTTGTTGGGCATATCCCCAAGCCCTGGTCTAGGGACGAATTGGATGCCGATATTTCAGCAGATTCTATGCCGTTGCGGTTTGGCGAGGTGTTGCCGATTTTAGAGAGTCGTATCACTAGCCAGCGTACTTATTTGAACGTGCATGACGATTATTTGGCGTTGCTGCAAACTGTTGCCAAAGAGCATTTCAATCGAACGGTAAAGCTGACTAATAAACTCGAATATGACGTCAGCGGGCGATTAATTCGCATGCTGAATCGGCGCGAGTTAATTGACAATATCCTGACAGTAACTGATTTGGCGCTGTTTGGTCCGCAAAACTGGAATGATTGGGACGTTTATCGGCCTTATTATCATTGCCAGCTGGATAGTGTTATGCAGATGCGCCAAGTATATGCCGGTTCGCAAATCAACTTGCACGAAGGCGAGTCTGCGCATTTTCGGGTGATGGATTGTATGGCTTCCGGTGGTTTGATTTTGATTAAAAAAAATCACTGGGACGAATTAGTAGGCGGCGGAATCAGGAATTTCTTTGTTCCTGGGTTGCATTACCTGGAATTCGATGTCGATCAGGTCGGTGATATATGCCGATATTACCTAAATCAGCCACTGGCTGCGCAAAAGATTCGTTCCGCTGCAGTAAAGGCGGTACGTCAGGCCCATACCTGGCGGCATCGGGCCGAAGCCATTTTGGCTGATTTGGCCGGTTTGGGTTATAAAGTCGCCTGTTAATCTAATTTGTCTGATTTGAAGTAAGCCCGTTACACCAACATGGAGACTGGCATCCAGTGATTTTGGCGGCAGCTTTGATTCTCACTGGGACTTAGTTCCGGCAATCTTTATTTGGGGGTCATCTGCGGTAAGGCCGGATGAAATCTGACAAAATAGAGTTGGATGTCGGTGTTTTAGGTTTCTGCTACCGCTGCCGATAACTAAATTGTCCGGGCATGGCGTCGTTTTGAGGTCGCCACATGTTGCTTGGAAAGCGTTTGAATTCATTGCGTCCATCGGGGTGGCCCGATGGGTAGGTCAAGTGTTAATCAATTGGGTACACATACAACATATGTCAAATCACTATTCTCGAGGTCGTTCTAACCTACCGGAACCCCTGTCGGTATTAAATGCCGAACGGTTCTGCGAACAGGGCTTTATTGCCGTTAACGACTATTTTGATACTAATTTGTTGCTGCGTGTTTCAGAGGAATGGCAAGCGTTCTGCGCCAGCGCGACGCCGAGCGAGCTACCGGTCGACCGCCCGGCGGCGGTGTTTTGGCGTCACGTTCAGGGTGACGTAAAGCGCATAAGGCCGCTGGCTGAGTTCCCCGCGTTGTCCGAGATAGCGCTTGGGCACGCGGCTACTCAAATTGCCCGGCAGTTGGCGCAAGTCAGTCAAGGTGAAATGGAACTGCGTCTGTTTGAGACTATCGTGTTTTCCAAGCCTCCTTTGGAGGGCGGTATGCTTAGCTGGCACCAGGACAATCCGTTTTTTCCTTTTGATCCGCAAAATCAGATTGCGTTATGGATTCCTCTGGATGATGTCGATCCCGAAAATGGTGGATTGGAATATGCAATAGGCAGCCATAAAGCCGGTGTCAGTGCGCCGTTTGATTTGCATTCCGGTGCGAACCTGGGCGATGGGCAAATTTGCTTGACCCCGGCCGATTTCGCCGACGATAAATTCGACACGTTTGCAGTTAGCTTAAGGGTGGGTGGCGTTGCAGTGCACGACGGTCGAACTTGGCATCGTTCGTTTCCAAATACTTCCACTACCCGACAACGACGAGCGATTTCGTTGCGTTATTTAGTTGGTCCGACCCGCTATTCGCCGCGCCAAGGTACTGCAGCCAGCATGAATGCCCAAATCAATTTGGCTGCTGGCGCGTTGATCGATTGCTCGGCTTTTCCTTTGGTCTGAGCATTGTCCGGGCAATCTAATTCAACAATGCCGGATATGTCGGCAGTGCCTGTCTGCCACGCTTGCAGCGCCGATTCGTTAAGCGTATTTAACGAGTCGGCTGACTTAGCAGCAGTCTCTTCTGATTGCCGAGCTTGGCCGGCATCGTTTGCTGTGGCGATTTGTTTGAACTGCGGTTTGGTGCAAAAAGTGGTCGATGCCTTATGGCGACAGTCCGCTGCACATATTTATGCTAGTTATGACCTTTACCATCAAACGCCCAATCGTACCGAGCAAGTGATTTTTGATCAGCTTAGCGGAACGGCCCTGCCGCGTTCGGAGTTGATGTTTGGGCATTATTTTCAACGGCGACCATTGACGTCCGGCGGTACATTTCTTGATCTGGGCTGCGGCACAGGCCCAACGTTGACAGCGTTTTCCAAGCTTGCAAACGGCTGGCGATTATTTGGCTTCGATCCAAATTTGCCGGATCGGCAGCGGGTGCTTGCCGTCCCCGGCGTGCAGGAAGTGTTTGCCGGCGATTTGTGCGAAATTGTCGGTACATTCGATCTCATAACCGCTGTGCATGTACTTGAGCATGTCACCGAGCCTCTCTGCTTTCTGCAGGGTATGCGGGCATTGATGCACACCGATAGCCGGGCTTTGATCCAGATTCCGCATTTTCCCAGCTCCCCCTTTGATTTAGCGATTTTTGATCATTGCTCACACTTCACGTGCTCGAGTATTTCAAGCCTGCTGGCGAGGGCTGGATTGGTGATCGAGACTATCGATATTGATTTGATCCCCAAGGAAATCAGCATTGTCGTAAAGCCTGGCGAACCTTCAGTAGTTCATTCGGCTAATGAGTTGGCCAAGTCGCGAGATGAAGTAGAGGCCAGCATTGCTTGGCTGCGCGACCTGCAAGATCAAGCGCTGAGTGTCGAAAGCGGGCGCTTAGGGATTTTCGGTACTTCGATTGGAGCGAACTGGTTACATGGTTTACTGGCGGAGCGGGTAGGGTTCTTCGTGGATGAGGATCGGACTCGTCAGGGGCAACTTTATCGAGGATGCCCGGTATTTGCGCCGAGTGAGGTATCGGAATTAGGCAATATCTTGATGCCACTGCCCCGCAGCACGGCTGAAAAAATTTGCCGTCGAATCGGTGCGGGTAGTAATTATCTGCTGCCGCCGGCCTAGGCCAAACAGCTTCTTTAAACGTTCAGGAGACGTATGAGTACATTCGACGGTTTTCGCAAAACGGGTACCGATCAATCCACCGAAGACAGACTGCAACAACATTGTGCCAACTTTGATATCGATCCGCTGACTGCTGTCAAGCTGTTTCCAGTGTTAGCGCGTCGGCAGTGGTTAAAACGGTTTTTGGCGCATGCCGAGCTGTTCAAACACACGTTGAACGTACCGGGCGATATTGCTGAGTTTGGCGTGTTTCGGGGGCTAAGTTTAATGACTTGGGCTAATTTACTGGAAACTTATGCGATTGGTGATCGAACCAAAGTTGTTTATGGCTTTGACAATTGGCGGGGATTTACCGAATTCGCTGCGCAGGACGGTAAGCCCACTGCTGAAGTCGATAAAGTCCTGGGTGGTTACGATTCATCGGGCTTTAAATCCGAGCTGGAAGCGGCATTGGCTATTTTCGATGCTGACCGGTTTGTGCCTTGGAAGCCGCGGGTGAAACTCATCGAAGGGGATATTGGTGACACTGTGCCGCGATTTGTGGCTGAAAATCCTGGCGTCCGGTTTTCATTAGTGCATTTTGATTGCGATTTGTATACGCCGACCAAAGCCGCCTTAGAGGCAATTTGGCCGAAAGTTAGTCGGGGGGGAGTGGTGCTGTTCGATGAATATTCCTTGAAGGAATGGGAAGGCGAAAGCCAAGCGGTGGACGAGTTTTTTGCGAATCAGCCGAATCTAAGGCTACTCACATTGGAGTGGACTAACTCGCCGGCAGCCTATCTGATCAAGCCTTAATCCAAATGCTGAAGGATGTACTGCCATGAATCTTAGCGATGCACTTACCGATACCGCTGTCCTAAGAACAGCGGCGCTGGCTGCATTGGGCGATGGTTGGCGTGAAATGCTGAATGGCGAGTCGTTTAATCATGCGGTTTACGCGCAAGCCTTGATCACTGTGTTGCGACAGTATTTACCTAGCGGCACGGTGGCGATTCGTGGGATTTCGCCAGTGACCGGCTTGTTATGCGAACAACTGGCCGACCTGCCGTATCGAGTAGCGATTGATCCGCTCGATAATTCAACGAATCGGCGTCAATATTGTGGTGTGCCGCTGCAGCGTGGTCGAACTGCAGATGCCGTACTTAACGCGCTTGTCGCTAATAAGGCCAACGCGACGGAAGCCGGTGTGCTGGGTATTGACAATCCCGATGTGGAACTTGCTTATGCCTTGTTATTGAATCAGCATCGACGGGACTTGGCAGAGCGATTGAATCAACGATTAGCAGCTACTGCGCCAGTGGTTTTGTTTGTCGCCAAAAATGCGTATTACAACCAGCTAAGAATGAGTGTTAGTTTGCGTAGACAGGGCTTCTACACGTTAGCGGTTACCTTTAATCCCGATTTGCGAGACCACAAGGCCGGATATTTCGATGAGATTCTGTCGACCGATCTGCTTAGTTTTTTGTTGTGGTTGAAAGGCGCAAGTGGGGCGGTAATTCATACTCAAGGTTGGCTGTTTCGCTACCATATTCCCGTGTTAATCGATGCGTTTTTACCGAGTAGCTGCCGGCAGTTCGTTGAGTTGATGGATTTAAACTCATTTTTTTTTGCACCGGATGACCTACCGCAGTTACTGCCTTATATGCGGCAAACTTGGGGCGATGGTGTGGATGCGATGCAAAAAGTACAACTGGCGTGTGAGACATACTTGGTAAACCATGTCGATGGCGTTGTCTATCAGGGCAGTAGCCGCATTGTCGATTTGTTTGATGGAGCCAGGCGGAGGATGCGCTGGTTACAGTTCTTGTGTTACCCGCTGCCGGAGTTTTGCGTCACTGCCAATGCTGAAAGGCCAATACCCGAACAACCTAGGCTGGTGTTTGCCGGTGGCGTTCCTCCCATCAATTCCAAGCATCCTGCCGAACTGTTCGGTGATGCGCAGTTGGTCGATACCGTCGAAACGATCATCAGTCAGGGTTTGGTTCTGGACGTATACAACAATCCGCTCAAGATTGCCGAAGAAGACTATGCAAATGTGTATACAGCCCATTTGACGCTGGCAGAACAATACCCGAATTACCGTTTCCTAAAGGGTGAGTTGCCGGAGCGTATTGCCCAAATCATTAGCACTTACGATCTGGGTTTGATCGTTTACGATTATTCTGATGAGCTTTTAGTGGGGCCGGAACATTTTAAAACCTTGATTCCTGCTAAATTGTTCATGTATCTGGAAGCGGGCTTACCCGTCTTAGTGAGTCGTCGCGCTGAGGCAACTGCCGAATTTGTTGAGCAACATCGCTGCGGAGTGGCTATCTCCAGTGCCCAACTTCACGACTTGCCCAATTTCTTGCAAGGTTTGGATTGGCGGGAGCTACGTGAAGGTGTGTTGGCCGCTCGAGAGTATTTATGTATGGATAAACAAATTCAGCGTTTGATTGCGTTTTATCAGCTTTGCGGGCAGCAGCGGAAAGCATTGTTGGCCGATTCAGTCTGCTAACTATCTACCAGACCGATAGATGAAAATACGGGTTTTGATCGTGGTGCCGGCCCGCTCGGGTTCCAAAGGACTGATGGATAAAAACGTGAAATTGCTGGACGGGCGGCCCTTACTTGCCTGGACTGCCGAAAGCGTTGTCCGAGCGGCTGTTCCGGATAGTTTGGCGATTTTATCGACTGACTCGGAGCATTATGCGGTATTGGGGCGTAAAGAAGGGCTCTGCGTTCCGTTTCTTCGTCCTTCTGTTTATTCGGGAGATAGTGTCGCGGCTTTCTCGGTGGTTGAGCATGCTGCAGATTGGTTTATCGCTGTATATGGTTACCGGCCGGAATTAATGATGTGGTTGCAACCAACCTCGCCGTTTCGTTCTGCGGCTATAATTCGGGAGGCTGTTGCCATGGTCAGCGATAGGCAAGTTGATGCGGTAGTCGGTTGCAAGGAAATCCACCGCGACTTGACTACATTGTTTCGCCTTGAGAGTGGTCATATGCAGCCCTTGGACAATCAAAGACCCACCCAGACGTCGCGGCAACAAAGCCAGCCGCTGCTGACGCCGAATGGCGCAATGTACTTATGCAAGACCGATTATTTGCTGGAACACAAATCGTTTTATCCACCAAAGACGGTGCCGCTGGTGATGAATGCCATTCAAAGTCTGGACATAGATACCGAAGAAGATTGGGCCATCGCTGAGGCCTACATTAAACAAGGATTGGTATGAACAAGGTTTTAGTCACCGGCGCCGACGGTTTTATCGGCTCGCATCTGGTGGAAATGCTTGCGGCGAGCGGCTTTCAGGTGCGTGCACTCACCCAATACAACTCTTTTAATAGTTGGGGTTGGCTGGAGGAGGCGGCCTGGAAAAATGAGATAGAGGTGATCTGCGGCGATGTCCGTGATCCGCAGTTTTGCCGGATTGCTTGTCGGGATATTGATGTTGTGTTTCATTTGGCGGCATTAATTGCCATCCCTTATTCCTACCAGGCGCCGGACAGCTATGTCGATACCAACATTCGCGGCACGCTGAACATCTGTCAGGCCGCTCGGGATAATGGCGTTAAACGCCTAATTCATACCTCAACCAGTGAAGTGTACGGCACCGCACAATATGTGCCTATCGACGAGAAACATCCGTTGCAGCCGCAGTCTCCGTATAGTGCGTCGAAAATTGCCGCCGATGCGATGGCGATGAGTTTTTTCAATGCCTTCAATTTGCCTGTCACCATTGCGCGGCCGTTTAATACTTACGGCCCCAGGCAATCGGCGCGGGCGGTGATTCCGACCATCATCACGCAGATTGCCGCCGGCAAAAAACGGATTCAACTGGGCGACGTTTCGCCGACCCGTGATTTCAATTATGTGGAAGACACTTGCCGGGGCTTTATCGCTTTGGCCGAGTCGGCGCAAGCCATCGGCGAGACGGTGAATATCGGCTCCAATTTCGAAATTTCTGTCGGCGAAACGCTGAATCTGATCAAAAGCATCATGGCCAGCGATGTCGAATTTTTGGTGGACGAGCAAAGGTTGCGGCCGGAGAAATCCGAAGTGAACCGCTTGTGGTGCGACAACAGCAAGATCAAACAACTGACCGGTTTTGCCCCGCAAGTGACTTTGGAGGAGGGTTTGCGCCGCACCGTAGCCTGGTTTACCGAGCCGGATAATCTGAAACGATACAAAGCGGATATTTACAATGTTTGACAGCTTTATCCGCTTGGTCCGGGAGATTTATCAAACCGAACAATTCATCCCTTTGCACGAACCGCGCTTCGCCGGTAACGAAAAACAGTATCTGCTGGATGTGATCGACAGTACCTTCGTGTCCAGCGTTGGGCCCTATGTCACCGAATTCGAAAGCAAAATCGCCGCATACACCGGCGCCAAGCATGCAATAGCCACCGTCAACGGCACCGCCGCGCTGCACGTTGCCCTGTTGTTGGCAGGCGTTAAGCCGGGCGAAGAAGTGATTGCTCAAGCGGTGACTTTTGTCGCCACCTGCAATGCGATTCATTACTGCGGTGCCGAGCCGGTGTTTGTGGACGTTGATGCGGCGACGCTAGGTTTGTCGCCGCTGGCCTTGGCGGAGTTTTTGGATCGATTCGGCGAACGCCGCGATGATGGCGTTTACAACAAAACCAGCGGCAAGCGCATCGCCGCCTGTTTGTCGATGCACACCTTCGGCCATCCTTGCGATCTGGCTGGGTTGACTCGAGTATGCGACGACTACTGCATACAGTTGGTGGAAGACGCAGCGGAAGCGTTGGGTAGCCGGCTCAATGGCCGGCATTGCGGCACTTTCGGCAAACTTGGGGTGCTTAGCTTCAACGGTAACAAGATCATCACCACGGGCGGCGGCGGCATGATTTTGACCGACAACGAGGAACTGGCGCGTCGGGCCAAACACCTGACGACCACGGCTAAATTACCGCATGCCTGGAAATTCGAACACGACCAGATCGGTTACAACTACCGTATGCCGAATTTGAATGCCGCCCTGGGGTTGGCGCAGCTCGAACAATTGCCTGATTTTGTTCGGCGTAAACGTGCATTGGCGCAACTTTATCTAGATTGGGCGCAAGCCAACGGTGCGCAATTCGTCGAAGAACCGGCTGGCGCTGATGCCAATTACTGGCTCAACGCTTTGTTGCTCGATGACCATACGCAGCGCGACGCCTTTCTGGAATTTAGCAATACCCGCGGCGTGATGACTCGACCGCTATGGGAGTTGATGGCGGATTTGCCAATGTACCAACATTGTCAACGGGATGACTTGCGGCAATCGCGCCAACTGGCTGAGCGATTGGTCAATGTGCCCAGTAGCGTGGTCGTATGACGACTGGGGCGCCACGTAAAATCTGTGTCGTGACCGGTTCCCGAGCCGAATACGGCCTGCTGTATTGGCTACTGCAGGAAATTCAAGCGGACCCGGACCTGGAATTACAGTTAGTCGTGACCGGCATGCACTTGTCGCCGGAGTTCGGTTTGACCTGGCGGCAAATTGCCGCCGACGGCTTTACGATCAACCGCAAGGTGGAAATGTTGTTGTCGTCGGATACGCCGGTCGGCATCAGCAAGGCCATGGGTTTGGGTTTGATCGGTTTCGCCGATGCCTTGCACGATTTACAACCGGATATCGTCGTGGTGCTCGGCGATCGATTCGAGATATTCGCGGCGGCGCAAGCGGCGATGAATTTACGCATCCCAATTGCCCATATTCATGGCGGCGAACTCACCGAAGGCGCGGTCAACGATTCGATCCGCCATGCGATCACCAAGATGGCTCATCTGCATTTCACCTCAACCGAGGTCTACCGGCGGCGGGTGATGCAGTTCGGTGAGCAGCCTGATCGCGTGTTCAACGTTGGCGCACCGGGGTTGGATAGCGTTTATAAGTTGCCGTTGCTGGATAAAGCTGAGCTGGAACAAGCGCTGGATTTCAAGTTTGGGACACGCAATTTGTTGGTCACCTTTCATCCGGTGACGTTGGAAGCGGCGACGGCTACAGAACAGTTTGCCCAGCTGTTACGGGCTCTGGATGAGTTTGACGATGTTCATATCATATTTACTCATGCTAATGCCGATGCCGATGGCAGGGTTATCGCCAGCATGATAGAGGAGTATCGGCAACGCCATTCCCGCCGAGTAGCCAGCTTTATTTCCATGGGGTCTCTGCGTTATTTGTCGACCCTGAAGTTGGTCGATGCGGTAGTCGGCAATTCGTCCAGCGGTATCATAGAAGCGCCGGCTTTTCGTATCGCTACTGTCAATATCGGTGATCGCCAGCGGGGACGGATCTGTGCCGGTAGCGTAATCCACTGCGCGCCGCAAACCGATGCGATCCGCGCCGCCCTGCTAAAAATATTTTCCGGCGAATTTGCGAATACCTTGGCGCGTGTCGAAAATCCCTACGGTCAGGGCGGGGCTTCGGCGAAGATTAAAGAGCTTCTGAAACACGCGCCTGTGGATGGGCTGCTGAAGAAGCGTTTTTTCGATTTAGAGGTGCTTGAATGAGTGTGTTCATCATTGCCGAGGCAGGGGTTAACCATAACGGCAGCTTGCAAACCGCGATGCAACTGGTCGATGCCGCTGTGGCGGCGGGTGCCGATGCCTTGAAGTTCCAGACCTTCAAAGCCGAAAAACTGGTCACCCAGTCTGCCAGTAAGGCCGACTATCAAAAACACACGACAGGCGCGGCCGAGAGCCAGTTGGATATGCTGCGCAAGCTGGAGTTGAAATATGAATTTCATTTTCAGTTGCGTGATTATTGCCAAAGCCAAGGTATCGAGTTTCTTTCGACCGCATTTGATTTCGATAGTTTGGCGTTTTTGGTGGACGAGCTTGGTCTATCCAAATTGAAAATTCCGTCGGGTGAGATTACCAATGGTCCGTTTTTGCTGGCCCACGCCCAAACCGGCAAGGACATCATTGTCTCCACCGGTATGGCCACGCTAGGTGAGGTGGAAACCGCGCTGGGGGTTTTGGCGTTTGGCTTGTTGGGTGGGGAGCAACCGTCTTTGGCGGCATTTCAGCAAGCCTACAGTTCGGAAGCGGGGCAAGCGGTTTTACATGAAAAAATCACCTTGCTGCATTGCACCAGCGAATATCCGACACCGATGAAGGATGTAAATTTGCGGGCGATGGACGTGTTGCAGCAGGCTTTTCGCCTGCCGGTCGGTTATTCGGATCACACCGAAGGGCTGGTCGTGCCGATTGCCGCCGTGGCGCGGGGCGCGGTATTGATAGAAAAACATTTCACCTTGGATCGCAGCCAAAAAGGTCCGGATCACCAAGTGTCACTGGAGCCCGCTGAATTAAAGCAAATGGTGCGCGATATTCGCGCCGTCGAACAGGCGCTTGGCCGTCCCGGCAAGATGCCGCAAGCGGTGGAATTGCAAAATCGCACGGTCGCCCGCAAAAGTTTGGTGGCGAATAGTTTGATAGCAGTGGGTGAAACTTTTAGCGCCGAAAATTTGACGACCAAGCGGCCTGGAACCGGCCTGAGTCCGATGGAATATTGGCGATTGCTTGGTCAAACCAGTCATCGTTGTTATGACGTGGATGACTTGATCGAATGAGTAAGCCGGTCATTTTGCTGGGAAGCGGCGGACATGCGCGGGTGCTGCTCGACATGTTACGGCGGTTGGAGATTGAGATACTGGGCATAGCCGATCCTCACCGACTGCCCGGCAGCGAGCACTTCGGAGTCAGGGTATTGGGCGACGACTCGGCAATACGGGCTTATGCAGCGGATGGTATCGCGTTAGTCAACGGCATTGGTTCTCTGCCGCGCGATGGCGGCTTGCGCGAGACCTTGTATCAACGATGTGTGGCGCAAGGTTATCGGTTTCAAACAGTGGTCGATCCTCGCGCGTTTACAGCAAGCGATGTGCAACTGGCTGAGGGCGTACAGGTCATGGCGGGTGTCATTATTCAGGCAGGCACACAAATTGCTAAAAACTGCATAGTTAATAGCGGGGCGATTGTCGAGCACGATTGTCGGATTGGTCGCGATGTGCACATCGCGCCCGGCGCGGTGTTGAGTGGCGGGGTGGAATTGGGCGACAAGGTGCACATCGGCACCGGCGCCACCATCATTCAAGGTATACGCATCGGTGCCGGCAGTGTAGTGGGCGCGGGCAGCGTGGTGACGCGCGATGTCGGTTGCAAGCAGATCGTCTATCCGCCCCGTTCGCACATACAGAATTTACAACAGGATTGATAAATGAAACAGCATTGGCAGCAGGTTTTGATTCGCCCGGAAGCGACGTTGCGAGCAACCATCGAGGTGATTGATCGCGCGGCCTTGCAGATTGCGTTGGTCGTGGATGAGCAAGAAAAATTGCTGGGTGTGGTCACAGATGGCGATATTCGTCGGGCCTTGATTCGCGGCTTATCCCTGGAACATCCGGTTTTCGAGGTGATGAATAAGCGGCCGAAAGTTGCCGCTTTAAATGACAGCAAGACCCAGTTGATTGCCATGATGGAGGGGCATCATCTCTACCAATTGCCGGTTGTCGATGAACAGGGCCGGGTGGTGCGCCTGGAGTCGTTGCAGGCGCTGTATAAGCAGCCGGCATTCCCCAATCCGGTGTTTTTGATGGCGGGTGGATTCGGTACTCGTTTGCGGCCCTATACGGACGAATGTCCCAAGCCGCTGTTAGAAATCGGCGGCAAGCCGATTTTGGAAACCATCATCGAGAATTTCGTTAAGTCAGGGTTTCGACAGTTTTATATAGCCGTGCATTACCGAGCGCAGCAAATCAAAGACTACTTTGGTGATGGCGGGCGTTGGGGAATTAAGATCGACTATATTGATGAGACCGAACCGATGGGGACTGCCGGCGCAATCGGTTTAATGCCGGACAATTTGCCGGATGTGCCGTTGATTGTGATGAATGGCGATATTCTGACCCAGATCGACTTTTCCAGATTGTTGGCCTATCACAACGAACAACAAGCGATTGCTACCTTGTGCGTGCGCCAATACGAGTATCAAATTCCCTACGGTGTCGTGAGATTGGAGCAGCAAAGAGTGGTGGGGATTGAAGAAAAACCCTTGCAAAGCTGCTTGGCCAACGCGGGAATTTATGTGCTGGATCACAGTTTGATTAATAGCATCTCAGCCCAGAAAAAGCTGGATATGCCGACCTTATTAAACCAGCAAGTGGCTGCAGGCGAGATAGTCTCTATGTTTCCGGTCAATGACTATTGGTTGGACATAGGACGCGAAGCCGATTTTCTAAGGGCACAGGGCGAATTCGCCAAGTATTTCTGAATGAGAGGGTTAAAGTTCTCCAAATTCGGGCCGATACATCATTCGAGTTTGAAACAAATCTTTTTAATTCAACACAACACAAAATCTTCGAAGCGCTGAACGTTCTCGAAATTTGGAGGGTAACATCATGGCAATGGTAATCAACACAAACGTCAATTCGTTGAACAGTCAACGTTTTTTAAATAAAACCAACGATTCACTGGCGACATCAATGGAGCGTTTGTCTTCGGGTTTGCGGATTAACTCTGCAAAAGACGACGCGGCAGGTTTAGCCATCAGCGATAAAATGACATCGCAAATTCGCGGTATGACCGTAGCAGTGAGAAACGCCAACGACGGTATTTCGATGGCGCAAACAGCTGAATCCGGGATGGGAGCTATTACCGATACATTGCAACGTATGCGTGACCTTGCGGTTCAAGCGGCCAACAGGGTTGCTGTGAGTGGTTCCGACCGGGACAAACTTCAAACCGAATTTAAACAGCTGGGCCTTGAGATTAAAAGGATTATTCAGAATACCGAATTTAACGGTAAAAAAATCTTGAACGGCTCATTGGCGGGTGCTAACTTCCAAGTGGGTGCCAATACCACGACAGACAACCAAGTCTCTGTTACTGTTTCTAACTTGGAAAAAGTTAACAGTCTTAGTGCCTTGTTTGGTGCTGCGGGATATTCGATCGGCTCGGGTGCGGCTTCCGCCAAAGTGAGATCGGCAATTTCAGCTATTGATAGTGCGATCAAAAAGATCGATACTTTCAGGTCAACTTTGGGTGCTATTCAAAACAGGTTCACTACTACTGTAGCCAATCTGCAGTCTTCGATAGAAAACCAAAGCGCCGCTAGATCCCGTATCTTGGATGCCGATTTTGCCACAGAGACATCCAATTTGAGCAAAACGCAAATATTGCAACAAGCCGGTACAGCGATGCTGGCTCAGGCTAATCAGTCCGGTCAATCCGTGTTGAGTTTGCTAAGGTAGTTTTGATTGGGGGGTTGCGGACCGTAACCTCCCGTTTAATACGAAAAGCATAAGGTGAATGTCATGAACAGTGAGATTTCAAATGTGTTAAAGCTATCTCCCGTGACTGTTGCTAAAGCTGATAAGCAAACGGATGAAAAATCATTTGCGGGAGCCAGGGTCGAGGCTGACAAGCGTAACTCTGGTATTTCCGCGTTGCAAAATGACTCGACTGTGTCCTCTTCAGTTTCTAATCAAGATCAGGACAAACAGAATGAGGCCAAACCTTCTTTCGATTCGGTAAAAAAAGCGGCGGATAAAGGAAATTCGTTGCTCCAATCGGTTAACCGTAATCTCCAATTCAAAGTAGATGATTCAACCAAGGAATTAGTGGTGAAAGTCGTTGATAGTGAAACGGGTGATGTCGTGCGGCAAATTCCGTCCGAAGAAATGCTGGCGTTTATCAGAAGAATGCAGGAGTTAGATGGCCAACAAGGCTCTATGATTCAGGATCGTGCTTAGTAAGTTAGTCGGATGAGGAGAGTGTCATGAGCATAGTTTCGTCGACGGGTATTGGTAGCGGTATCGATATTGGCACCCTCGTGTCGCAATTGGTGACAGCTGAAGGTCAGCCGGCACTGAATGCGATACAGCGGCAACAAGACACAACGAATACGCGCTTGAGTGGGTTGGGGACCTTGAAAAGCGCGTTGTCCGATTTCCAGACGGTCGTAAGCAAACTTAAAGATGGGAATCTGTTTAAAACGCATAAAGCCGCGTCTGCCGACGAATCTATCCTAAAAGTCGCGGCGGGTGCAGGATCCGTTGCCGGGTCTTATGCCGTCGAAGTTACCCAGTTGGCGAAGGCGCAAAAGTCTATTTCGGGGGAGTTTGCCAACTCGGCTGCCACCGTTGGGACTGGATCTTTGACTATCGCAACCACCGCCGGAGCTTCGTTCAATGTGACGGTTGCTTCGGGCAATAACACGTTGCTGGGGATCAGGGACGCTATCAACAACGCTTCCGGCAATACCTCCGTTACCGCAAGTATCGTTAACGTCGACAACTCGACTGGCACCGGTACGATTTCCAAGTTAGTCCTCACAGCCAAAAATTCAGGACTCGCCAATGCATTTACTGTGACGGGTACCGATGACGATGGTAACAACGCCGATACGTCAGGATTGTCACAAATTTTTTCTTCTAATTTGAGCGCTCAGACAACGGCTACCGACGCTATTATCAAAGTCGATGGTCAAACCGCGACACGAAGCACCAATTCCATAACCGATGTCATCCAAGGTCTGACCTTAGATTTGAAATCTGCTCAAGTCGGTACCAAAGTAAACGTCGATGTTAGTTTGGACAATGAGGCTGTCAATAAAACGCTGACAAGTTTCGTCACTGCGTACAACAAGTTACATACCACTTCCAAAGATTTGGGCAAATACGGTGGAGGTACTGGCGGTAGTAGTTCCGGAAATGGTGCGTTAATCGGCGATGCTACCCTGCGTTACGTGACTTCTCAAGTCAGGCAGGATTCGGCAAATCCGGTTTCTTCAGCAACGGGCAGCTATAACTCGCTAGCCATGATCGGCATAAAAATAGATAAAGATGGCGTGATGTCATTGGATAGCACGCAGCTTAACACCGCATTGAGTGCCAGTTTACAATCTGTAAGTGACGTGTTTTCGTCGTCTGATGGCGTAGCGACCCGGCTTTATTCAAAATTGGATAACGTATTGCAATCGGGTGGGCCGTTGGATAGTCAGCAAACATCGCTGAAAAAACAATTGTCAGCCTTGGATAGTCGTAAAGCCGACGTGCAGGTTAGGCTGGATAATTTGCAAAAGACTTTGCAAAAACAATTCACAGCTATGGACGTCAATGTAGGTAAATTTAAATCAACCGGTTCTTTTCTAAGTAACTGGATCAGCAAATTGTAATGAAGAGGTTTTCCCATGTACGTTGATGCTCATAGAAAAGGCGCTAGACAATACGCAGAGGTCCATACCTCCAGCAATTTTGGCGAGGAATCTCCCCATCGGCTGATTCAAATGTTGATGGAAGGGTTCTTGGCTCGAATCAATTCTGCTAAAGGTGCAATTACTCACGGGGATATGGAAGCGAAAAGTATCTATATATCCAAGGCAATTGGCATAGTTGGTGGTCTGAACGAGGTGCTGGACCTAGAGCAGGGTGGCGAAATTGCCGTCAATCTTCGCCAATTGTACGATTACATCAACTTTCGGCTGTTACAGGCAAGCAGTGAAAACAGCGAGGACATATTAAATGAAGTAACTGTGTTGATGAAAGACGTCAAAGAAGCCTGGGATGCGATTGCCTGATGTCTCTTGATTTCCCGGATCCTAATTTCTTGGAGTGGCAGCAACAATTACAAGGTTTTGCCGACAATATCCAAGAGTGCATACTAAAGGCGGAGTGGGAGGGTCTGGCTGATATTTTGGATAAAAGGCAAGTTTGTTTAGAACAGTTTTTCGCGGGCGTAGCGTGCTTGCCAGAGCATAAAAAACTACTTGTCAAGCAAGTAGCTCAGTCGGTGCTTGAGCAGGATGCGGTTTTTATTTCTTATATCGAAGAGCAAAAGTCGCTCTCGGCTGCTCAGCAATCAGTCTTGGATCGCGGCCGCAAGGCAATGCAGGCTTATAACAGTTACTAAGTCATCTGATTCAGACTTATCCCCGTTTTCCCCCCGGGTCATCCCGTTCCAACACACTGTTCAGTGTATCGATATACCCCTTAATTTCTTGAATGTTGTTCTGGCGGCAATGAAATGCCGCTCCTCTGTGTGTTCTTCTAAGGTTCTCAATTGTTTGCCTGATTTCAGCTTGCAGCATTCTTCGACGTTTTTGTAATCCTTTCGTATATTGAAATAGCGATCCTCAAGTTATCTGATATTTATATATATTATTGATTTAATTTAATTTTTTGTATTTTTATTGGGAGTGTTTTGTATGCGGTTCTTCTAGGTAAAGTATTTCGGAGGGGAGAGTCAAAAAAATGTCGTTCTAATTGGCTTAAGGCTGTTTAATTGGCGAAACGGCCTTTGATCGGGTGTGTTTTAGCCGTTCTTGATGATGCTAATAGCGTATTATTTTTTTTAATTATTGAATTTAAAAGGGGTTTTTATACATTGGCATGAAAAGTGATTGATGTTTAGTGGCGGCAATAATGCCTATTCCATTTAGTATCAACCGGGAGAACGATCATGCCATCATCAATGGTCATCAATACAAACATCGCGTCATTGAATAGTCAGAAGTTTCTGACGCGGACTAACGATAGCCTGCAAATGTCTATGGAGCGCTTATCATCAGGTCTCAGAGTCAACAGTGCTAAAGACGATGCCGCCGGTTTGGCGATTGCCGACCGAATGACATCGCAAATTCGCGGTATGACTGTTGCTATGCGCAATGCCAACGACGGTATCTCCATGGCGCAAACTGCGGAAGCTGGGATGGGTACAATCACTGAAACGTTGCAAAGGATGAGGGATTTAGCAATTCAGGCGGCCAACAGAGCGGCTGTTAGCGGTGAAGATAGGCAAAAGCTTCATACCGAATTTAAGCAATTGGGTGCAGAGGTTAAAAGGATTATTCAAAATACCGAATTCAACGGCAAAAAAATTCTAAACGGTTCTTTAAAGAATGCGAACTTTCAAATTGGCGCTAACACGGCGGCAGACAATCAAATATCGGTTACCGTATCCGATTTGCTGGCTGTGACAAGTTTAAGCGCGCTTTTTGGAAACAAGCATTCAATTGGATCAGCGGCTACCTCGGGAAATGTGCGCTCAGCAATCAACGCTATTGACACGGCAATCAGAAGAATCGATACATTTCGTTCGAATTTAGGTGCAATTCAAAATCGGTTTTCCACCACTATATCGAATCTGCAATCTTCTATTGAAAATCAAAGCTCTGCACGTTCGCGGATCATGGACGCCGATTTCGCTGCCGAAACTGCGAATTTAAGCCGCAGTCAGATTCTGCAGCAGGCCGGTACGGCAATGTTGGCTCAGGCTAATCAAGTAACCCAGGGTGTATTACAGCTATTGAAATAAAAGCACCAGCATTATTTAACCTGAATTCACGGTGCATTTGAATATAGGAATGCTAAGCTGATGCGTAGCTAGTGAGATTCCGTAAACTTTAATCAAGAAGTAGCAAATGGATGATGAACTTGATCAGGTGAGACAATATGACTTAGGGCCAATAAGCGTAAATAATTTTGGTGAAAAATATTTTTTCAACCTGAATAGAAACAGCTTCGATAGAGTGAGTGCTGGAGTGTTGTTTGACGCGAAGTTTGGTAAGGATCTGTTTGCCGAAGATACGCTTAATGTGGTTATCGGCACGGATTCAGGGTTATTGCCAAAATACTTGCAAAGCAAGTTTTTACCAAAGGGTACGCGCTACCTCTTCATTGAGCCGGAAGGTGTTTTGCAGGCTTTAAAACAAAACCAATTGCTTGATGGCTTGGATGAGAAGATTCTGTGTGTTGGTTTGGAGCAATGGCCGGAGGCTATTAAAAATTTCAAAATAAACGACTATTTGTATATCAACGCAGTACGCTCCTACAATGCAATTTGTGCGCAAGACGATTATATAGAGGAGTATGCAGAGCTAAGTTGGCATATCACGGAAGTTCTATCGCAACTGCATTGGCAAATTAGCGTCGAGCTGGGTAGCGAGGCGTTTATTGCCAGACAGATTATTAACCTAGCCGATAACCAAAGGCCGGCAAAAGTGCTGGAAAAGGCCTTTGTCGATAAGACGGTATTAATTTTGGCGGGTGGTCCCTCGCTTGATGAGGTTTTACCATGGCTCAGATCGCATCGGAACGACGTTGTGGTTTTTGCGGTTTCCAGAATTTCTCGCCAGTTATTACAAGCCAATATCGAGCCGGATTTTGTGTTTTCGGTGGATCCGACTGATCTGAGCTTTGATATCAGCAAGGAAATGCTCGAGTTCAGCAGCAAACCGATTTTTGTCTATTCCTACCACACTGTCCCCACTTTAGTTAACCAATGGCACGGTCTTGGGTTCTATCTTGGTCCGCGACTACCTTGGCCGTCGCCACTGAATGTAGCGAATATTGGCAGTGCGGGTCCGACGGTGACCAATACTGCGCTGAGCGTGGCGTATCATTTTGGCTTCAAAAGAATAGTGCTCGCCGGCGTAGACTTATGCTTCACCAAAGAAGGCTTCACGCATGCCACCGGTAGCGACGAGCAACTGGCCGGGCCACGCTTTAATTTGACATCGTTGCAAGTAGAGACAAACGCCGGATTTATGGCGCCTACTAGTTGCGACTTTTCACAGGCTATTCTCTCGCTGGGTTTCCAGGCGAAACAGTTGTCTGGCATGGGATGTCGGATTTTCAATATTTCCGGTGGTTCTGCCAAAGTCGAAAATATCGAGTATTTACCCATATCCGAAATTGAATTTGGGGATGGCTCCATTAATGTGGCTGAAATCGTAGCCGAGCGCGTTAGCGAATCCGCTGAACATAGTAAATATCACAAACAAATTCTTGATGAGTTGGGGCGTGCTCAATTTCAGATCAAAGGAATTGCTCGTCTGGCGGAGAATGCGCGCCGTGTCAACGACGAGATGTATAGTGCCGATGGGGTCATTGGAAACTATAAGGATAAAAAAAGACTGGATCAGATCGAGAAGAAGTTTAAGCGAGAACATAGGCATTACAGCAGGTTGGTAAAAAGCTTTGGTATCAGAAGTTTTATCAAGTTGACTAAGGCATTTAACGATGAGGCGTGGAGTGCTGAAGAAGCCAAGCAACTTGGCAATGTTTTCTATGACGCTTATCGGGAAGGTGCAGCGAAATTGATGTGTTTGTTGGATGACGCTGTCGAAAGAGTTAAGGCCAGGCAACAGGAATATGCGGATGTGCCGGATTTTGGTTTGATAATGGAGCAATATCGAAAAGACAGAAGTTTTGGGCGCGCAAGATTGTGGAAAGCTACTGCCGCTGAGGTGCCGGTAGATGTTCGGGCTCAATTTGCCGATTTTGAAAAACGCTTCTTAGATATTGTTCATGATAAACATACTCGGCATTTTGCCAAGGCCAAAAGCCAGGGAAATCTTTCAAGTCTAAAGCAAAGGGCTGGCTTGTTATTCAAGCATAAAAAAATCGAAGAATTGAGTGATTTGCTGATTAGTCTGAGTAAGCATCAGGATCAGCAGGCGGTTGAGCCGTATCGCCATTTGATTACTGGTTACTTGGCCGAATTGCAACACGCATCGGCCCAGGCGCTGGATGCATATCGACAAATTGTTGACGGTGGTGGTGTGTTGGTAGAGCAGGCTCTGATAAGAATTGCGGATATCGGTATCGATAGCGATGATGCTCATACCGCCAATTTAGCGTTACAGTGTTTGTCGCAATTGAATCCCGTCTACTTACCCTTATATGCGGAAATGCAAAGGCTGCATGGCGATGTGATGGTCGCTATAGACGCCTACAATAATTACATCGGTCAATTCCCCAGCGATACGTTGGCGCAAATAAAATTGGCTAACTTGTATACGGAGCAAGGAATCTATGATGCGGCTATCATGATGTTGGATTATATTTTGGCTCAAAAACCTGATCTGGAAGTTGCTCTCACCATGAAGGCTGCGTTGGTTTCCGCTGGATTTTAACTGCGGATGTGGTGCTGCGTGGTCTCGGGCTATTTTTAAAGGGTCAAACTTTTTTCAATATCAATTCCAAAACCAATTTACTGCCGAAATAGGCTAATAATAATGAAGTAAAGCCTATGAGGGTCCACTGAATTGCGCTTTGCCCACGCCAGCCATAGCGAATTCTGCCGAACAGTAGTGCGGAAAAAATTATCCAGGCCAGGATCGATAGTACGGTTTTATGAACCAAATGCTGCGCAAATAAATCCTCTACGAAAAAGAAGCCGGTGACCAAGGACGCGGTCAAAAACAGTAATCCCGTTGCGATCATTTGAAACAACAGTGATTCCATGGCTTGCAAGGGTGGTAAAGCCAACATAAAACGTTTGGGGTGGCGATGGCGTAATTGTTGATCCTGAACGGCCAATAAAATGGCTTGTAAGGCAGCGATATTTAATAGGCTGAATGCCAATATTGATGTCAGTATGTGAGTGCTCATCTGCCAATTGTGGTTCACAAGCAGGCGTGGCGTAGCTGGATAAAGAATATCTAAAGCCAGCATGGCTGCAGCGACTGGAAAAATCAACACGCCCAGTTTTGCCACAGGTTTGTCCAGCGAGGCAATTAACAGCAGAAGGCAAATAACCAAGCCTGCCAGCGATGCGGTACTGAAAAAACTGAAGTTGAATCCGTGATGGTTTTGTACGTTTAAGACGATGTAGGCGCAATGCAAGCCTGCGCCAAGCCAAGCCAGTTGCATGGATAGCCGGTGCTGTTTGGCGCCAAAAATTTCTTTAACGATCAATATTGCGGCAATCGCATAGCTTAATATCGAAAATAGGCCGGCGGGTGTGGTGTACATGGCGATGGCAGGGGAATAATCAAAAGGTGTTGCGATACGGTTATGTTAAACTAAGCAGACCAATTGTTGTAATCCGTTTGTGTTGGCAGACATCCGCCGGAACCCTAGAAAAATAAAGACGCAACTATGTTTGATAATTTATCTGATCGCCTCAGTGGCACACTAAAAAAAATTAAAGGCCAAGGTCGTCTGACCGAGAGCAATATCCAGGACACCATGCGCGAAGTAAGAATGGCTTTGCTGGAAGCCGATGTTGCTTTGCCGGTGGTGACCGATTTTATCGATCAAGTTACTCAGCGCGCGTTGGGTCAGGAAGTGCAAACCAGTTTGACGCCTGGGCAGGCAATGATCAAAGTGGTGCAGTCCGAGCTGGTCAAGGTGATGGGTTCTGCGAACGAAGAGCTGAATCTGCGTACCAATCCGCCGGCAATCGTATTGATGGCAGGTCTTCAGGGCGCGGGTAAAACGACTACGGTGGCAAAATTAGGTCGCCATCTAAAAGAAAAGAAAAAGAAAAAAGTCGGGGTGGTTAGTGTTGACGTTTATCGTCCTGCCGCGATTAAGCAATTGGAGACGTTGGCCGCCGATGTTGGATTAAAGTTTTTCGAAAGCGATGTCAGCGAAAATCCTGTCGATATTGTCAACAGGGCTATAGATGCAGCAAAGCGCCAATTTTTAGATGTGGTAATTGTCGACACCGCCGGACGTTTGCATGTCGATGACGAGATGATGGCAGAGATCAAAGCTTTGCACGCCGCAATCAAGCCGATTGAGACCTTATTTGTGGTTGATAGCATGACCGGTCAAGATGCTGCAAACACTGCCAAGGCTTTTCATGATGCCTTGCCATTGACCGGTGTCATTCTGACCAAGGCCGACGGCGACGCGCGTGGCGGAGCGGCGCTTTCCATTCGGCATATAACCGGCAAGCCGATTAAGTTTATCGGTGTCGGCGAAAAAACCGATGCCTTAGAGCCTTTCTATCCTGATCGGTTGGCTTCGCGTATTCTCGGTATGGGCGATATGTTGTCGCTGATTGAGAATATCGAGCAAAATGTCGACAAAAAAAAGGCCGAGCAATTAGCCAAAAAGCTGCAAAAAGGCAAAAGCTTCGATTTGAACGATCTGAAGGAGCAGTTGGAGCAAATGCAGAATATGGGCGGGCTTGGCGCGATGATGGATAAGCTGCCGGGTATGAGTGGCGTGCCTAAAGACATTAAGGATAAAGTCAATGACAAGGATCTGGCGCATCAGATTGCCGTAATCAACTCAATGACCAAACAAGAACGGCGTTTTCCCGATCTAATCAAAGGTGGGCGTAAGCAACGTATCGCCGATGGTTGCGGCTTGGATTTGCAAGCTGTAAATCGTGTGTTGAAGCAGCATCAAATGATGGAAAAGATGATGAAAAAATTCAGCAAGGGTAATATTGCCAACATGATGCGCGGCTTGAAGAGCAATATGCGCGGCATGAGAATGTGATTGTCGTAATTTGTCCTTCACTTATTGTAAAAATCGCGTAGAATAGTTTGATTAAGTTTTTTGATTCAATGTTATTTAAGGTATCCAAATGGTAAGCATTCGTTTGTCCAGAGGCGGCGCTAAGAATCGTCCTTTCTATCATGTTGTTGTTACCGACAGCAGAAGCAGTCGCGATGGTCGTTATATCGAGCGCGTAGGTTTCTTTAATCCGTTGGCTCGCGGTGGTGAGCAAAGATTGGTTTTGGATAGCGAACGCGTCCAATATTGGAAAGCCAATGGCGCCCAACCAACTGACCGCGTCGCTAGATTGATTAAAGACGCCGATAAAGTAGCCGCTTAATTTTAGCTTTGTCAGAAGGGGATTTTTTGAACGTCGGCCAAGTGTCCGGCGTTTTTGGTGTAAAAGGATGGGTAAAAGTCTATTCCTTCACCGATCCCCGTGAAAACATATTGCAGTATTCCCCATGGATTCTGCGAAAAAATAGCCACTTCCAAGAAGTTAAATTGCTTGGAGGTCGGCGGCAAGGCAGTTTGGTCGTCGCAGAGTTGCAAGATATTACTGACAGAGATGTCGCAGCAGAGTTGATGGGCGCGGATATTTTGATTCGCAAGCAACAACTACCCAAAGCGAGCGATGGCGAATATTATTGGGCGGATCTGATTGGGCTGGAAGTACGCAATTTAGAGGGTTGCCAATTAGGCAAAGTTGATCATTTGTTGGAAACCGGTGCTAACGATGTTTTGGTCGTAGTTGACGGGGAGTTAGAACGTCTCATTCCGTTTTTGCAGCAGAGTACTGTTTTAAAAATTGATCTTGACGAAGGCTTGATTCTCGTCGATTGGGATCCGGACTTTTAACTAAAGGCATGCGTTTTGATGTTATAAGTCTCTTCCCTGAGATGATATCCGATGCCGCTAGTTACGGAGTAACCGGCAGGGCGATTGAACGAGGCTTGGTCGGTTTGTCGGTTTGGAATCCCCGCGATTACACGCTCGATAAACACCGGACCGTCGATGATAGACCTTATGGTGGCGGGCCGGGCATGGTGATGAAATGCCAACCTTTGCTCGACGCAGTGGATGGAGCCAAACAGCATAATGTCTTGGTTAACCGCAAAGTAATTTGCTTGAGTCCGCAGGGTCGTTTGCTTAGTCAAGAGTTGTTGCTGGATGCGAGTCGCTACGATCAATTGATCCTCGTATCCGGTCGTTATGAAGGTATAGACGAGCGTTTTATCCAGCATGCTTGCGACGAAGAATGGTCGCTGGGCGATTATGTCATCAGCGGTGGCGAGCTGGCAGCCTTGATAGTAATCGACGCGGTTACCAGGTTAATTCCTGGCGTACTTGGTGACGATGAATCTGCTAAACAAGATTCGCATTTTGATGGACTGTTGGATTGCCCGCATTACACGCGACCCGAGCATAGCGATATTGGCGACGTCCCTGATGTGTTGCTCGGCGGAAATCACGCCGACATCAAGCGGTGGAGGATGAAACAAGCGTTGGGGCGGACTTGGTCGAGGCGGCCGGATATGCTTGAAAAAGTAACATTAAGCGCAGAGCAGGATGCTTTGTTGAAAGAATTTAGAACTGAAGTTGTTTAATAGGGTGTGGTTATGAGTAAAATTATTGAAGAATTGGAAGCTGAACAGCTGAAAAAAGATGTACCGGAATTCGGACCTGGCGACACTGTCGTGGTGCAAGTTAGAGTAACTGAAGGCACGCGGGAAAGGTTACAGGCTTTTGAAGGCATTGTGATTGCAAAACGTAATCGCGGTTTGAATTCAGCATTTACTGTCAGAAAAATTTCGCATGGCGTGGGTGTTGAGCGGGTTTTCCAAACTCACAGTCCATCAGTTGGCAGTATCGAAGTAAAACGTCGCGGTGACGTTCGTCGCGCTAAACTTTATTATCTGCGCGATTTGGCTGGTAAAGCCGCACGTATCAAAGAGAAACTTTCTTAATACGCTGCAATCTGGTTCGTATTATAGCGAATCAGGTAATGAGAAAAGGCGGCCTGCTCAGCTGCCTTTTTTTTTGCCGATAGCAAAAGAGAGATGTGATGCCTTTACATATCGTTTGGCAAAATGTTGCGGATGGTGAAGAGTCCCTGCTCGCCGTGCCACTACTCAATGCGGAATTGATATTAACCATGGCCGGTGAAATCATTACGGATGCATCTTGGCACGTTGGCGGAGAGTTAACTAAGACTTTGTCACCACAGGCTGTTAGTTTGCAAAATTATCTGTTAAACCCGATGCAAACCGAACTGCATGTTACCTTGCTAAGCCAGGGTAGCGTGTACGCTAATACGGTTTGGAGTGCGTTATTGGCTATTCCCGTCGGGCAAGTGGAAACATATTCGGGGTTGGCGGAAACGCTGGGTTCAGGACCTAGAGCAATAGCGGGGGCTTGCCGAAATAACCCTTATGCCGGGATTATCCCGTGTCATCGGGTGGTGGCAAAGCGTGGCATCGGAGGTTTTATGGGGCAGGCCGATGGCGAGTTTGTGGCGCTTAAACACCGTTTACTCGAGTACGAGCGTGGTTTGGGATTGGACAGGGAATGAATTCGGCGCAGACCATAGAGGCATTCTTAAACGCATTGTGGCTGGAATTCGGATTAAGCGACAATACGCTATCGGCTTACGGCAGCGATCTTAAATTGTTTGCGAAGTGGCTGAAGGATAAGGATATAACCGCTGTTGACGACACGACGATCAAGAGTTTTTTGGCTAACCGACAGCAACAAGGTATAACCAGCCGTTCGTCGGCCAGAATTGTCTCTTGTTTGCGGCGCTTTTACGGTTATTTGCTGCGCGAAGGTAAGATTAATATCGATCCTACCCAATTGATAGACTCGCCACAGCTTGGCCGCACGTTGCCTGATTCATTGTCAGAAACCGACGTGGAATTGTTGTTAAATGCTCCGGAAGTTACCGACAAGTTGGGTTTTAGAGATAGAACGATGCTTGAAATGCTTTACGCCACAGGGCTGAGGGTGTCCGAGTTAGTCGAACTCAAGTTTAGCCAAATTAATTTTCGGCAAGGTTGTGTGCGCATCGTCGGCAAAGGCGACAAGGAACGCCTGGTGCCGGTTGGTGAAGAAGCCATGGATTGGGCCGAACATTATCTGAATACTGCCAGACAAGCAATCCTGGGAAATAGGCAAAGCGACTATTTGTTTGTTACCACCCGGGGCACTTCTATGACCAGACAGGCTTTTTGGCACATTATCAAACGCTATGCTGTGCGGGCAGGTATCGATAAACATTTGTCGCCGCATACGCTGCGTCACGCGTTTGCCACGCATTTATTGAATCATGGCGCTGACCTTAGAGTGGTTCAGCTACTGCTCGGCCACTCGGATTTATCCACTACCCAAATTTATACGCATATTGCCCAACAGCGTTTGAAAGTATTACATACCCAACATCATCCAAGAGGCTAACCATGACTGTATCGATTCATCCCACCGCTTTTATCGAAACCGGCGCCATGCTTGGAGAAAACGTCAGCGTTGGCCCGTTTGCGGTGATAGAGGCGGGCGCCGTAATAGGGGCGAACAGTCAAATAGGTGCCCATGCCGTAGTGCATGCGCATGTCAAAATGGGCGACGGTAATGTGTTACACCCGCACGCTGTACTAGGCGGCTTGCCGCAGGACTTGGGGTTTGATGCGCAAACCGAGTCGTGGCTAGAGATTGGGGACAATAACGTGTTTCGAGAAGGATTTACCGCCCATAGGGCTACAGTAGCTGGCAGCGCTACCAGGATCGGTTCAGGTTGCTATTTTATGAACAACAGCCACGTTGCCCATGATTGCGCGGTTGGTGACAAAACGATTTTTGCCAATAATGTGGCGATTGGCGGTCATGTAGAGGTGGGGCATAACGTGTTTATGGGCGGGGCGGTAGTTGTGCATCAATTTTGCCGGATCGGCGCTTATGCCATTGTGCAAGGCACTACGGGGATTAACATGGACGTGATCCCGTTTATGCTGATAGGTGGTCGGCCCGCGAAACATTATCGGCTCAACATAGTGGGCTTACGGCGAGCCGGTATAGTAGGTGAGAATTACAAAGTGCTTTCCGCCGCATTCAGATTGTTAAAAAATAAAAAAAGCCTCGAAGAATTGCAATCTACCGAAGAGCTGCAATACTTAAGGCGTTGGCTGGCGGTCGATTCCAAGCGTGGATTACACGGATTTATCGATGTTACCAACTGAATTCAATAGTCAGGGGCAATGCCGTAGGAATTTAACAAATTAGTTCCGGAGGTCAAAGTGGCAAGCCAGTCAGCTAACAGACAGCAAGATTTATCATGAAAATACAAGTAATCGATAACATCGACCAAATCCAGCCACTGATGTTGATGGCGGAAGCGGATGTTGCGTTTTATTCGGATGAGATCCAAGCTCTTAATGCTGCCGAACAGCTCCAACCCAACATCATTTTGCTGAATTTTGCGTTGCGCGGTAGCCAAACGCCCGACTATACCAACTTGTTATTGGCGGCCAGTCCGACCAGTAATATCGTGATCATCGGCGATGACTTGCATGAAGAGCAAATTCTGCACTGCGTGTTGGCCGGCGCCAAGGGCTATCAGAATAGTCAGTCGCTGGCGGCCTATATCAACAGAATGATCCACGCAGTCGCTACCGGCGAGGCTTGGTTGAGCCGTAAGATCGTTGCTTATCTTCTGGATGCCATCCACCGGAATTATTCGCTGCAAGCAAGCAGCTAAAAGTGTAAACCAGCCTCGAAATAAAAAGTTTGTCCGGCGATGGGCAAATTATAAGGATAACTGGAGGTAGCCGGTTCTTTGCCGTGGCTATCGAACAGGTTCCGAGCCGATGCCGTCAGATCCAGATATCCCATCAGTTTTTTCGCATTTAAAGTTAGGTCGACCGTTTCATAATCTTTTAAAACTCGCGTATCTTCCGGACTGCTAAGGCGGTGACCTATCCAGTTAATTTGGGTTTGAATCTGCCATTTCGGCATAAAATTCCAGGCGAGTGCGGTGTAAACATGATGCTCGGGGACATTGCTAACCCGGGTGTGCGTCGCTTCGCTGCGGGCAAATTGCCAAGCGTAGTTGCCGCGTAGATTCCAATCTGCGTGAAACTTCCAATCCCATTCAAACTCGCTGCCATAGCCGTCTTGACCTGACGTGTTACGCTCGGTTAGCGTGCCGGCGCCGGAAATCGGGCCGCTAATCAAATCGCGGATCTCATAATGGTACAAATTCAACGCGGTTCTCAGATTTTTCGTTGGACGATAATCGAATGCCAGCTCGGTAGTTGAGATGGTTTCCGGGCTCAAAGACGGGTTGCCAAGGAAAAGCGGACTGTTTTGCTGATATTGTTCTACGAAGCTTGGCGCTCTGTAAGCTTGTCCATAGAGCAATTTAGCAGTCAATTCAGAATTGATGTTCCAGACCAACGCAGCGCGGGGGTTCAATGTGCCGCCAAAGTCGGAATAGTGGTCAAAGCGCAAACCGGTGGTCAGGTGCCAGTCCTTGGCAAATTGCCATTCGTCTTGTATCGCCGCGGACCAGATGTCGCGATGATGGTCGTCAATGAATGTGAGAGGGGTTCCAGTTAAGTCTTGTAAACCGCCGGCAACATTGATGGCGGGAAATGCCGATAGCCCGGACCCGTTGATAACACCTACGCCGTAATTGCGCGCTTCCTGAGTGTTCATCTCCTCATAGCGGAAGCCGGCGATCATGCGGATTAAATGATCGGAAAAGCCTTTGTAAATACTGGTTAACTCAAAACTGGGTACAGTATTTTTAAAACCGGCGACAAAGCGTAGCCCCTCTGGAAATAGCACCAAGCCCCTAGTCGATGCCAACTGCTCGGTGACGTTGCCGTCCGCGCCAATTGGTAATATTGCACCGGCTGGAAAACCGTATATATCGGCTGAGACGTCAGTATGCAGAAAGCTGGCGTGGGCTTGCAGTTCCCAGTTCTCTATATCATCCTCGGTCGAATAACGCACATCAGCCAGATAGCTGGAGCCATTACCCTTGCCTTTGTTATCCAGGGCGCCGAATGTGCCGGAGCGAAACCCGTAATCGCTTTCGTTAAAAGCCCAAAATCCCAAATCCCAATGTTTGCGCTGTAAACTGAGATGGCCGTTCCAGCGTTCGTTTTGGGTTTGCATGGGGCCGGGAGCGAGCGATATATTCGTTCCCAACGCTTGGTCGACTTGGGTTTGCGCGTCGGCAGTGATGATTCGCTCGGGATCGACCCCGTTATGGCTATATTGCAGGCTACCCGCAACATCCCAGCCTTGCCATTTACCGCCGTATTGGCCCCAAGTGCTTTTCGTATCGGCATTGCCGCCGCGTGCGCCGACCGTGACGCCATCAATATCCGCGGCCTTTTTGGTGACAATATTAATCACCCCCGCGAAGGCGTCCGCCCCGTATAGCGCGGAACCCGGCCCGCGAATCACCTCGACACGTTGAATATTTTCGACGGGAATAATCATTCCCGCCATATGCGTACCCTGATAGGGCACGGAGAAACGTGTGCCGTTGAGCATCAGCAAGACTTCGGCATTGGTTTCATTGCGCATGCCGCGCATCGTGTAACTATAGTCGTTAGTCACCGGTTGGATCGTCACATGCATGCCAGGTACGGTTTCCAGCACCTCGTGCAGATCGGTAGCGCCCATCGTGGCAATTTGCTCGGCGGTGATAACGGTGGTCACCGCTGCCGATTGCGATACCGATTTGGCGGTACCCGAGGCAATACTCACTGAAATATTAGCTAATTCCGCTGGCGATAAATCCAGAAAATCGTTGACGGTTTGGTCGGCATAGGCTTGCTGACCGATGAGGCTGAGGGCCAGAGAGTGTTTGAAAAGCTGCTTCTTGACTGTTTTCAGCATAGGATTTCTCATAATTCCCGCAGGGGTACCGGCTTGGCAATACCGTAGCCTTGCGCGTAATTCACTCCCAAGGTTTGTAGTAGATCGAAAATACTCTGGTTTTCCACAAATTCGGCAATGGTTTTTTTGCCCATCACGTGGGCCACCTCATTGATCGCTTTAACCATAGTCAAATCCACCCGATCATCCAGTATGTCTTTTACAAACAGCCCGTCTATCTTTAAATAATCGACCGGTAGGTTCTTTAGGTAAGCAAAAGACGATAGACCACTGCCAAAATCATCCAGGGAGAACGAGCAACCTTTTTGGCGCAGCGAATCGATAAATTGCCGGGCATAGGAAAGATTGCTGATAGCCGCTGTTTCGGTGATTTCGAAACAAATCTTGTGGGTGGGTATCTGCCATTTGCGGAATTGCTCGTCGATAAAGCCCAGCATGGCTTGGTCCGACAGCGACAAACCGGACAGATTGACCGAGCACATTTCCAGTCGGTCCAGAAAGCCTGGCGTCGTTGCCAAGTGCTCGAACAAACGGGAGATCACCCAACGGTCTAAAGGCGAAGCCATATTGTAGCGTTCCGCAGCAGGTAGAAAGGCGCCGGGCGGAATCACCTTATCTTGATCGTCTCGGTAGCGGATTAAGGTCTCGAAATGCAGGCCACCACGACTAGCGGCTATGGGTACGATCAGTTGGCCGAACAGCTGGAAGCGGTCTCGCTCGATTCCCTGGCGGATTTTTTCCACCCATTGCATTTCGCCTTGGCGAAGTGTTAGCTCTTCATCGTCCGGACTGAATATATGTACGCGGTTGCGGCCTTTCTCCTTGGCGGCGTAACAGGCGGCATCGGCTTCTTTCAGTACATCCACGGCATTGCCACAGGCGCGATTGATGGGGGCGATACCAATGCTGACCCCGATGTTGAAGCTGCGATTCTCCCAGGCAAATTGGAAGTCGCATACCGCATTACGTAACTTTTCACCGGTGATGATGGCTTGTTCCAGAGAACAATACGACATCAGGATGCCAAACTCGTCGCCGCCCAGTCTAGCCAATATGTCCATTCTGCGTACTTGTTGACGTAGTACTTCGCCGAGCTGCCGTAGTAGCTCGTCGCCCGCCAGATGGCCGCAGGTATCGTTGACGATTTTGAATTGATCCAGATCCAGATAACACAGAACGTGATGGCTATCGTTGGCTTGCGCCTCCAACACCAAGTTTTGAATATGGATGTCGAATTGGCGGCGGTTGACTAGGCCGGTCAATTCGTCGTGGCTGGCCTGATAAGCGATTTTTTCCGAGAGACGTCGGGTTTCGGTAATGTCTTCGCAAACCAGCAACAGGTGCGAACGATTGTTTTCGTCTTTCACCAGACGCGCGGTTTCCCTGGCCCAGATGATGTTGCCGTTGCGGCAGATGATGCGGCTTTCCAGCTTATGTACTTGTTCGGGATGATTACGGCAGATTTGGAAGAACTGGTTGCAGTTGCCTATATCTTCGGGATGGGCGAAGTTGAAAATAGAGCAGCCTTGCAGTTCCTCAACGCTCAAACCCAGCTGGCGGGCGCCGAAGCGGTTTACCGAGATGATTTGCCCTTGCATATCCAGGTTAAACACCATGGTCGGGTTGTTGTCGTACAAGGCCTGGAAGTTATTTTTGACACTAATCAAGGCTTTGTTTTGAATCTCGACCGTATCCAGCATACCGTTGAACGCATCGACCAAAATGCCCATTTCATCATTGCTGTGCTTGGCTGCGCGCAAGGAATAGTCGTGTTCCTGGCTGACTTTCTGCGCGGTTTTAGCCAGTTGCGCGATGGGTTTCGCCACCCGGTTTAATAAGGGGGCAGTCAGCAAAAAGGTAATCGATAACGCCACAAACAATACAATCAGCACCACACCGATAAATTGCAGTTCTCGCCAGAAGGCCGCACTGAGGTCCGACGACAGAAAGATTCCGCCGACAATTTCGTCGTCCAGGCGCATGGGCTGATAAACATAAAGGTTGAGTTTATCGAAATAATTACGCAAGCCATGCGATACGATCGGGCAGGTGGCGGATTGCTTGTCCAGCGAGGTGAATAACTGACCTCTTTTGGTGTAGACGCAAGCGCTGCGCAAATCGGGGAGATTGTTCAAGGACACCAAGTTTTCCTTGGCCAAATTGGCGTCGTCGAACATCACTGCGGCCACACTTCGGTTGGCGATCAGGCTGGCTACGGCGATTAAGTCGCTTTGGGCCTTGCGCTTTACTTCGGTGACGTTCACCGTTACCAAAATCACCAAGGCCAACAGCATGGAAAATAGGCTGGAGGTGATGGCGATGCTGAACAATTTGCCTTTGATGGATAGCCGCGAGAAGAATCTACTCATGCTCGCTTCCCTCCACCAGCGTGGCAACTTCGATGAGTTTGGCGCTGACGTTAAAACCGCTTTGTTTCAAAGCCTTGAGGTTGAGGTGCAGTTTGACTTTGCCGTCGTCGAGTGCAAAGCCGATCATGCCGCCGGATTCGGCAAAAAACGGCTCGCTGCTGACCGTCAGTGATTTTTTCAGCGATCCGACCAGTAATACACCGGGTAAAGCAAGGTCCGCCCGCTGTTCGGGATTGTCGAAATAGACGATGTCGCAATCTTTCGCCTGTTTGGGCGCATCGAATTTGAACAACCGAATCGGTTTTTCCTGAACGGTCTTGCTCTCCAGCGGGCTCAGCAGACTGCCGAAAGGGTCGTGGCCGATGATACAGATATTAAAGGTGGGGCTGGCTTTTTCCGGCCAAGTGATGAATTTGGTGAAGTTATAGAGATAGGCAGCCTTGACCTTATATTCCAGGTTCAGTTCGTCTGCCGACGACGGCTGACTGACAACGCAACATAGGATTACCCACTTTACGAGCTCAAAAGCGCGCCGCAACGACAATGCGTCATCAGTGGAAAAGACGGAAACCAAGGTTATTCCCTACCGGATAAAATCATCAGGCAAGGATAGTTGAAAAATTATCGGTTGCTGAAAAATCCCCGCAAGGCCCGAATCATATAGGCATGGTCGAGTACGCCGGCACTTTCGCGAATGCTGTGCATGGCCCACATAGGGGAGCCGACATCGACACTGCGGATGCCTAATTTCGCCGACGCTATCGGGCCTATGGTGCTGCCGCAGGGCAGATCGCCGTGATGCGCGTATTTTTGATAAGGCACCTCGGCTTGCTGGCAAACGCGGATGAAAGTCGCCTCTGAAATGCATTCGGAGGCATAACGATGGTTAACATTTACCTTGATGACCGGCCCATGGTTGACGATAACTTTGTGGCCGGGTTCGTAGGCGCCGGGAAAGTTGGGTTGATAGGCATGCGCCATATCCGCGCTAACCATAAAACTATTAGCTAGCGAACGCCGGTAGTCGTCCGGGTTACTGCCTACCGCATTGGCGATACGCTCAAGCACATCCGGCAGGAAACTGCCGGCCGCGCCTTTGCAGCTTTCGCTGCCGATTTCCTCGTGATCGAAAAACGCGCAGACCAGCGTGCTGTCGGAATCCAGTGTCGGTGCATCCAGCAAAGCCGTCAGTCCGGCATGGCAAGACGCCAGATTGTCCAATTGGCTATCGGCATAAAACAGTTGCCCATCACCCCACAGACTGCCTTTCTGGGTGTCGTAGGCATTGAGCTCCCAACTTAAAATTCGCTCGGCGGCAATGTTGCCGGCTTGTTCCAGCAATTGCCGAAACCGGTCGGCGGGTAATTGTTGCTCGACACTGGCTGAAAAAATTAGCGGCAACTCACTTTGTTTTTTTAGCTTCAGGCCGTCTTCGTTGACGCCGCGGTTCATATGAATCGCCAGATTCGGCAGACGCAGCAACGGTTCTTCGAAGCGCACAAGCCGGCTGGCGATGTTGCCGTTTTTATCCTGGTAGGCAATACGGCCGGCCAGACTCAGATCCCGATCAGTAAACGTGGCGAGAATCGGGCCACCGTATACTTCCACGGCCAGCCGCAGCAATTTGTCCGAGTCGATCAGCGGCTGCGGTTTGACGCGCAGCCCCGGCGAATCGGTATGGGCGCCGAGTATTTTGAAGCCGGTTTCCGCCAAGGCTTGTTTGCCGATGACAAATGCGGCGATGGAAGAATCGTCTCGGATCACATAATAGCGCCCGCCGCTAGCCAATGACCATGCGTCGCTTTCCCGGATGCGTTGGAACTGATGCGCCTGCAAGCGTTCTTCTATGCTGGCAACCGCATGCCAAGGGCTGGGGTTGGCGTCGATGAAGTCCAGCAAATCTTGCACTTGTTGCTGAGCGGAGATCATGATTTTTCCAGTGTCAGCGCCACGGAATTAATGCAATAGCGCAGGCCTGTTGGTTGCGGTCCGTCTTCGAATACATGGCCAAGGTGAGCGCCACAGGACTGGCAGGTCACTTCAATTCGCCGCATGCCGTGGCTGTTATCGGGGTGCTGATCCAGGCTTTCCGAGCTCAGCGGATTCCAAAAACTGGGCCAGCCGCAGCCGGAATGGAATTTATGTTCAGAAGTAAACAGGGCGTGACCGCAGCAGACACAGCGGTACACGCCGGCTTCGTCGCAATCGGTATATTTGCCGGTAAAGGGCGGCTCGGTACCTTTTTCCCGGCAGACATGATATTGCTCGGGAGTTAGCTTCTCGCGCCAGGCTTGTTCAGTATCGTGTTTCTCGGTCATGGTAGTGTTCCGCATGCTGTGATTAATGGGCATTGTACCCAGTCTACCTCGGCATCAAAAGCAATCAAAAGCCGGGAATATTTCAGTTCATTGCATCAGGGGGGTCCTAATGTTCTTGAGCCGTAAGGTTTTGAGGCATATAACACCACTATAAAAATAATAAATACGCAGAGTGTGTTCATCTAAACAGCAGCGAGGAGAAGGTCATGGCAAGAATTGTAGTGTTAGGCGCGGACATTGGCGGCGTGCCGATGGCTTACGAAATGAAGGAAACAGTCGGTAATACGCATGAAGTCGTGGTGATTTCCGATTCGCCGACTTTCCACTTTGTGCCGTCCAATCCCTGGGTGCCGCCGAAATGGCGCAAACCGGAGGATTTGAAAATCGAGCTGGCGCCGGTGATGGCGAAAAAAGGCATCAACTTCATTCAAAAGGCCGCGACCAAAGTCGATCCGGCCAACAACAAAATTGATCTGGCGGATGGCTCTTCGGTTGACTACGACTATTTGATTATCGCCACCGGTCCACGCCTGGCCTTCGATGAAGTACCGGGTTTGGGGCCGAACGGTGGGCATACCTCATCGGTCTGCCATGTCGATCATGCTGCATTGGCTGCCGAGGATTGGGACAAATTTATGGCCGATCCCGGTCCAATTGTGGTTGGCGCGGTGCAAGGCGCGTCCTGTTTCGGCCCGGCTTACGAATATCTGATGATTCTGGAAACCGAACTGCGTAAACGCAAAATCCGCGACAAAGTGCCGATGACTTTTGTCACCTCCGAGCCATATATCGGCCACCTGGGTCTCGGCGGGGTCGGCGACACCAAAGGCTTGCTGGAAAGCGCGCTGCGCGACAAGACCATTAGATGGATCACCAACGCCAAAGTCGACAAAATCGAAGCCGGAATAATGTTTGTTACCGAAGTGGATGAAGACGGTAACGACAAGAAAAAACATGAAGTGCCGTTCAAGCATTCCATGATGCTGCCGGCTTTTACCGGCGTAGATGCGGTGCGCCATTGCGGCGCGGAAGGTTTGACCAATCCGCGGGGATTCGTGATCGTAGATCAACATCAACGTAATCCCACCTACAAAAACATTTACTCGGTCGGGGTCTGCATCGCCTTGCCGCCGGTGGAGAAAACCCCGGTGCCGACCGGTACCCCTAAAACCGGTTACATGATCGAATCCATGGTGACGGCTACCGCCCACAACATCCGCGACGAACTGGCCGGCAAACAGCCGTCGGACATGCCGAGTTTAAGCGCTTTGTGCCTGGCGGACTTGGGCGACACCGGCGTGGCGTTCTTGGCCGTGCCGCAAATCCCGCCCCGAAATACCACTTGGTCCAACCATGGCAAATGGGTGCATCTGGCGAAAATCGGTTTTGAGAAATACTTCATGCGCAAGATTAAAAACGGCATCAGCGAACCATTTTATGAACGCATGATCTTGAAATTCCTCGGCGTGGTGCGTTTGAAATAGCAGGCTATATGTCTATTGATCGTCTGGTAATGGCGTTTGCCGGCTCGTTCGTTCTGATCAGTCTGGCGCTGGCGCACTGGCATTCGCCGAATTGGCTTTGGTTTACCGCGTTTGTGGGGGCTAATTTAGTGCAAGCGTCGTTCGGCGGTTTTTGTCCGCTGGCGATTATTCTGAAAAAGCTTGGGTTAAATCGGGTTGCGCGTTTTGATGGATTAAGTCAAAGTGCCGGATCGTTGCCAGACGGCGATTCGGCTGTTTTCTGTTCGGCCTAATCAAACTTAGTTCTCGCACAGAGCATAGCGGTCTACTTTAAATAGGCCGCTACTGTTCGCGACTCCCAACCCCCTTCCGGCAATTCACCCGGTGGGTTGACCAGCCAATCCCAGCTGGCCAGTTGATTGGCATTTTGAAGATAGGCACTCAAAACGGGCCGGTAATCCGTTCGATCAAGCAAGCCGGCGCGGCTATGGCGTTGATCCGCAATTTCCGTGATCAGACAAACCGGCGTTTGCCAGCTATCCAGCCAATATAGGTGAGCAAGCATCAAGGCCTGGCCGAAAGCTTCCAATTGTCGTGGCTCAGCGGCGGTATTTGCCAACCAGTCCACCGGAAGCAGAGGCAATTGTGTCAGGCAATTGACCGACGCGACCCAACGCGGTTTAACCGCTAACTCGGGCGCTATAGGATTCCGCACCAACGCTGCTGGCGGGATTTGCCGATGCTGAGCCAGCCAGTTCACGATGCCGGTGGCGTCATACGGACGACAAAACACTCGGTTTGGCCAACATTTGGTAAGGCGTCGGCTTGGGTAACTAAAGGCAATGTCCAACAACACTATCTGATCGAAATGCTGCAATAACTCGGCGATGGGTAGATCGTGTGCGCTGCCACCGCCGATAATCAGGGCGGCGCCACCCGTATCGCCTAGCAATTGTGCGGCACTCAGCAAAGCCTGCTGAGTGGCTTGGATATGCTGTCGCCAAGCCTGGCGACAGCGGCGGTGCCTGACTTGCAAAGCGGCCATTTCCCGAGCGTAACCCAATAAGCGCGCTTCGCGGCTGGTGGTGCGCACGCCCAAATAATGCCAAAACTCTTCCAGCATTAGCTGTGTTGCGCTACAGGTAGTTTAAGGGATAGAGCAGCCACTATTCGTCCAAGCGATGCCCGCAATACTTGCAATGCGCCGCGTCGAAATCGTGGCTGGCGGCCCCGCAATCCGGGCAGGCGCGGTTATCCAGATTCTGGTTTTTGCGGGTGTTGAGCAATTCGGCGCTATAAATGCCGGTCGGCACGGCGATAATGCCGTAGCCCATGATCATAATGGTAGAAGCGATCATCTGCCCGAACGGTGTTTTCGGCGCGATGTCACCATACCCGACCGTGGTGATGGTGACAATGGCCCAGTACACGGCTTTGGGAATACTGGTAAAGCCAGCGGTCGGACCTTCGACGACATACATCAAGGTGCCGAACACCACGACCAGGGTCAGCACCGCGTATAAGAACACGGTGATTTTTCGTACGCTATTAACCAAAGCCACCACCAGAATGTCGGCTTCTTCCAGATATTCGGAAAGCTTTAGCACCCGGAAAATCCGTAATAGCCGCAAAATCCGCAAAGTCAGCATGTATTCCGCGCCGGGTAGCAGCAAACCCAGATAAGCCGGCAGTATCGACAACAAATCAACAATCCCGAAAAAGCTGCGGGCATACAGCCAAGGGCGCCGTACGCATATCAAACGCAGCGCGTACTCCAACGTAAACAAACCGGTAAACAGCCATTCCGCCCAGAACAGCGCCGTCGCGTAACGTTGTTGAAAATCGGCCACGCTGTCCAGCATCACTACCACGATGCTCAGCAAAATCGCCACGATCAAGGCGATATCGAAGCGCCGACCGGCGGCGGTTTCCGAACCAAACACAATTTGGTTCAGCGCCTCGCGCCACGCGGAAAGTGTCGTGCCTTGATTGTAGCGGTGCTGGCGTTTGGGCTTAGCGGTCATGGTTCTCGATGGTGAACGGTAGGGGAGTGCTGCTTGGCGGGCAAAGTATAAATCCGGTCCCGGCGGTCGGGCTAACTCAGACAATATTTTGTTTGGCGCCAGCGGTAGATTGTCGGGTTTGCTACAAATGAGCTTGGCTCAAAGCATAGAAAATTCAAGCGTTTATAAGTTGGCACAACCGTTGCAGAAGCATTATTAAAAACGTGAGGTTGTGTTATGAAATCGACCAAAGATATTGCGGAACTGCTGGACGAACCGGCTTGCGAGCATAACAAGAAGGAAAAATCCGGCTGCGCCAAACCCAAACCCGGTTCGGCGGCGGGAGGCTGCGCTTTCGACGGCGCCCAAATTGCGTTGCTGCCGATCGCCGATGTGGCTCATATCGTCCACGGCCCTATCGCCTGCGCCGGTAGTTCCTGGGACAACCGCGGCACCCGTTCTTCCGGCTCGGAATTATACCGAATCGGTATGACCACTGATTTGACCGAACAAGACGTGGTGATGGGGCGTAGCGAAAAACGCCTGTTTCATGCGATTAAACAAGCCATCGAAACCTACAATCCGCCAGCTGTTTTCATTTACAACACCTGCGTACCGGCTTTGGTGGGCGACGATATCAATGCCACCTGCAAGTCCGCCGCCGAACGCTGGGGCGTGCCGGTCGTACCTATTGATTGCGCCGGCTTCTACGGCACCAAAAACCTGGGTAACCGCATCGCCGGCGACGCAATGGTCAATCACGTGATCGGCACCCGCGATCCTGATCCGTTGCCGCCCGGCACCGAGCGCCCCGGTATCAAGGTACATGACGTGAATCTGGTGGGCGAATACAACATCGCCGGCGAGTTTTGGCACGTGCTACCGCTGCTCGACGAAATGGGCTTGCGCGTATTGTGTACCTTGTCCGGCGACGCCCGCTTCCGCGAAGTGCAAACCATGCATAAAGCCGAAGTCAATATGATGGTGTGCTCTAAGGCCATGGTCAACGTGGCCCGTAAACTACAACAAAGCTATGGCACGCCGTGGTTCGAAGGCAGTTTTTACGGCATTACCGATACCAGCCAGGCTTTGCGCGACTTCGCCAGAGTGATTAACGATCCTGATTTAATCGAACGCACCGAAGCCATCATTGCCCGCGAGGAAAACCGCATCCGCGAAGCACTGGCGCCCTGGCGAGAAAGGCTAAAAGGCAAGCGGGTATTGTTGTTTACCGGCGGCGTGAAAAGCTGGTCGGTGATCTCGGCCCTGCAAGATTTGGGCATGGTGGTGGTGGCTACCGGCACCAAGAAATCTACCGAAGAAGACAAAGCGCGGATTCGTGAATTAATGGGCGAAGACACGCTGATGATCGAAGACGGCAGCCCGAAGGCGCTGTTAAAAGTCGTTGCCGATTACAAAGCCGACATTCTGATCGCCGGCGGCCGTAATATGTACACCGCGTTGAAAGCGCGGATTCCGTTCCTGGACATCAATCAAGAGCGCGAGTTCGGTTACGAAGGTTATCAAGGCATGCTGGAACTGGTCCGGCAACTGGCTTTGACTTTGGAAAGCCCGGTTTGGGAAGCTGTGCGGGCGACACCGCCCTGGCGCACCGGAGGCCTGAAAAAATCGGCCACTATCGAGGCGCCAGCAGAGCCTTTAGCGGCTCAGGCGGCATAGCATGGCCGACATCGTCAAACGCAATAAAGCCCTGTCGGTCAATCCGCTAAAGGCCAGTCAACCGACCGGCGGTTCCTTGGCCTGCCTGGGCTTTGATCGGGCGATTCCGATGCTGCACGGCTCGCAAGGTTGCACGGCGTTTGCCAAGGTGTTTTTCGTGCGGCATTTCCGAGAGCCGATTCCGCTGCAAACCACTGCCATGGATCAAGCCAGCTCCGTGTTGGGTGCCGACGAAAATGTCATCGAAGGCATCAAAGCGATTGCCGAAAAATCCAACCCGGCCTTGATTGCGGTACTGACCACCGGTTTGGCGGAAACTCAAGGCTGTGACGTGCACCGTAACGTCCGCGAATTTCGCGACCGTTATCCGGAATACGCTCACGTCGCCGTGGTCGCGGTGAACACGCCCGACTTCACCGGCTGCGTGGAAACCGGCTATGCGGCGACGATTTACGAAATTATCAAAGCTCTGGTGCCGGACGCGGAAACCGCAGGGACCAAGCCGGGCAATCGTCAGCGCCAAGTCAACTGCCTGGTCAGTCCGATGCTAACACCCGGCGACCTGGAAGCTTTGCGCGATTTGATCGAGCAATTCAATTTACGGCCTGTATTGGTGCCCGATTTGTCCGACTCTCTGGACGGCAGCTTGACCGACGACGATTTCTCGCCGGTGACCATCGGCGGTACGCCAGTGTCCGAGTTGGCGACTTTGGGTGAAGCTAAAGCAAGCTTAATTATCGGCGCATCTCTGCGTAAATCCGGTGAACTGTTACAGGAAAAAACTGGTGTGCCCAGTTTCTATTTTGATCATCTGTATGGCCTGCAAGCCAATGACGCCTTGATCACTACGCTGGCCGACATCAGCGAAATGCCGGTGCCGCAAAAGATTGAACGGCAGCGCGCGCAATTGCAAGACGCGATGCTGGATACCCATTTCATGCTCGGTCAACTGCGGGTGGCTATCGCAGCTGATCCAGATCAACTCAATGCTTTGATTCATCTGGTACAAGGCATGGGTGCGGAAGTGGTTACGGCCATCTGCGCCGGAAATACCCCGGTGCTGGCAACGGCACCGGTGGATAGTATCAAGATCGGCGACCTGGAAGATTTGGAAGTCATGGCCAAGGAGCGCAAGGCGCAATTGCTGATCGGTAACTCACACGCGGTCGCCAGCGCTGAACGCTTGGGGATACCGATCCTGCGCATTGGCTTTCCGCTCTACGACATCATCGGTGGCTATCAAAAAACCTGGATAGGCTATCGCGGCACTCGGCAAACCTTGTTTGATTTAGCCAATTTGGTGATCAACTTTGCCCACGAGGAGATCGAGCCTTACTACTCGCCGTATGCGCAAAAACCCGAATCCGAACGTCAAGCGTGCTCGCCGTCATGTCATTAGCCCGCCGCATGCACGTTTTGCATACCCACGAACAGAGGATGCCTATGGAAACCGCTATTAAAGTCGCATTTGCCACTACCGACATGGTGCATGTGGATCAGCATTTTGGCTCAGCCAAATCGTTTGCTGTCTACGCAGTGGATCCGGAACAGTTCGAATTCATGGAAGCTGCGCAATTTGGCGAACTCGCACAAGATGGTAACGAAGACAAGTTGTCGGTGAAGATTCAGTTGCTGGAAGGCTGCGCGGCCGTGTATTGCCTGGCGATTGGTGCCTCTGCAGTGAAACAAATCGTCGCGCAAGGCATTCAGCCCGTCAAAGTCCACGAAGGTAGCACCGTCAAGGATCTGGTCGCGGATTTACAAGCCGAAATGAAAGCCGGCCCATCCAGTTGGCTGGCCAAAGCCATCAACCAACACAAAGGCCCCAATCCGGAGCGGTTTAACGCGATGGAAGAGGAGGGGTGGGATGAATGATTTTGTCGCGGCTACTTAACGGCCGGATTTTTGTGTCGCTGACGCAACGACTGATTTTAATGTCGGTTCGCGGACCGACAACCGCGATACTTTTCTTTGCTTGTCCAAAGAAAAGTATCCAAAAGAAACGACACCCGAAATGCCGCTTTGACCCTGCGCGCCGAAGCGTTTATCGAGGGTCGGCAGAAGGGGCTTCCCAGCCCCTCCGCCGACGTGCGGCTTCCTTGCCGCACCCCTTCGGGCAATTCTCGATAAACGCTTCGGTGCTCGGCGCGGCATACGGGGTTTAGAGCCTAGCGCGATTAAAAGTATTCAAATTGATTAAACACTAAATTAGGAGAACCACCATGGCCCAACCCGCATTAGTCGTCGAAGCTGGCGACCCCTATATGACCTCGGAAATCGTCGTCGAGATGGTCAAACAACTGCGCGCACTCGATACCTACGACACCTACGAAGGCTGGTCGGAAGAAAAGATCATCGATCCTTTGGTAATGACCAAAGAACGCAAACGCGAGATACCGATTATCGGCGATCCCGATGAAATTACCTTGGCTCGCGTTAAAGCCTATTACAACTCCATCGCTTCGTTGATCGAGAAAAAAGGCGGCTTGATGGCGGTGCCGGTGATCAACATTACTCACGAAGGTTTCGGCCGGGCCTTGGTACTGGTCGGTAAGTTGATCGTGGTGGATAAAGTCTTGCGCGATGTGCACCGCTTTGGTTTCCCCAGCCTGGAAGATTTGGCGGCCAAAACCGACGCCACCATTGAGAAAGCGCTGGGTTTGATCACAACCTATAGAGAAGTAGCCGAAGCTTGAGGTGTGCGATGAGCGACGAAGAACTGAAAGTATTGGAAAAAGACGTAAAAAAAGCCAAGCGTATTGCTAGTGAGGCTGCCTCGGTATTGCACGATTTGATCGAAGACAGATTGCCGGATGCCTATGGTGAGCTGATGGGTATTGCGCAAGCCACTTACGACGCCTGCAAAGCCTGGGATGATGCCAACAAGAAGTTCTTGGCTGCCAGCAAAGAAACGGCCTAGGAGACGATCATGAGCGAATTTGTAACCGGCGTGACCTTTGGCGGCACCGTTTGGACACCGTCTTACGTTACCGATATCAATCAGCGTACTTGTATCGGTTGCGGCCGTTGTTTCAAGGTTTGTCCGCGCGACGTATTTGATTTGGTCGAAAAAGACGAAGCCTTATCAGCCGAAGATTTTGGCGACGATTACGGCGATTTTGAGGACGATGACGATAACAGCATGGTGATGAGTCTGAAAAATGCTGCCGACTGTATTGGTTGCGAGGCGTGTTCCAAGGTGTGTCCTAAGGATTGTTTTACGCATCAGCATAAGGCGGCGGCTTAGTTTGTGTCGCTGGCGCGACGGCCTTTTTAATGTCGGTTCTCGGACCGACAGCCGAGTGACTTTTCTTTGCTTGGCCAAAGAAAAGTCACCAAAAGAAAGGCCACCCCGATGCCGCTTTGATCCTGCGCGCCGCAGCGTTTATCGAGGGTCGGCAGAAGGGGCTTCCCAGCCCCTCCGCCGACGTGCGGCATCCCTGCCGCACCCCTTCGGGCTAATCTCGATAAACGCTACGGTGCTCGGCGCGGCATAGGGGGGAGTAACCCGTCCTGGAATTGAGCGATAGCTCAGGGAAATAAGCTTATAAGGAACTGGAGCAGCTGGGCTTAATCGACGAATACTGAGAGTAGATTGGTTTTTTCCCGTATGCCGCGCCGAGCACCGGAGCTTTTGAACGGATCAGCCCGTAGGGGTGCCGCATGGATGCGGCGCGTTGCCGAAGGGGCAGGAAGCCCCTTTCGGCAACCCCGTTCAAAAGCGAGGAGCGCAGGGAACAAGCGGCATCCGGGCCGCCTTTTCTTTGGATACTTTCTTTTGGCGGAGCAAAAGAAAGTGTCTCGGTTGTCGGTCCGAGAACCGACATCAATGAATTCGTCGCGATAGCGACACCTTATTTTTAGTTAAACCATAAGGAATCCCACTATGCCTCGTCCCGATAAACACGTATTCGTCTGCACTCAAGCCCGTCCGCAAGGCCATCCGCGCGGCTCCTGTACCGCCAGTGGTTGTGCCGAGGTGATGAACGAGTTCATGAATCAAATTCAGGCCCGCAACCTGTTCGAGAAAATCGGCCTAACCAATACCGGTTGCATGGGCCCTTGCATGCTCGGCCCCAGCGTGTTGGTCTATCCGGAAGGGGTGATGTACGGCAAAGTCACCAAAGATGATGTCAAAACCATCATCGATCAGCATTTGTTGGGTGGCGAGCCGGTCGCCGCGTTGGTTGCGCCCGCCGAGGTCTGGTAATCCATGAGTCAGCTCGGCTTTTTTGAAGAACGGGTGTTATTCAGTCCGGATGTGCCGGAAGAGGTGAATAAACTGTTGCAGATGGCGGTAGCGGCCAGTCATGCGGACAAGCCTTTGGCGGAAAAATATTTCAGACAGGCTCAGGCTTTGGACGCTACTTGCCTGCAAACCTATTTTGCCTTGTATAAGTTCTATTTTTACCAAGGCCGTTTGCTGGAAGCCGAGCTTGAAGTGATGGCGGCGCTAAACGAAGCGGCCCGGCAGGGTGGTTTTCCGGCCGACTATCGGCAATTGGGCCGCGAGTTGGCGCAGTGGGATATGTACGCCAGCGACGTCGCGCTGTTTTATCTCTACAGTTTAAAAGCGCTAGCCTTTATCAAACTGCGGCGGCAATTGGATGCGGAAGCCCAGTCCATACTGGTGTTGATGCGCGCGCTTGATCCGGAAGACCGTTCCGGCGCCTCGGTGATTATGGATTTGGCCGACGCCGTGCTGGAGGATGCCGCATGACCAGCGAACGGGTTGCCGAGCAGGTCTCGGCGCGGCGGGCTTTCGGCGAGACAGTCTGTCAACGCATTATAGAAAATATCGTCAAGTTGGGCTTTCCGTTACAAACCGAACTCAGTTTGCCGAAATTCGATAGTGCCGAGTTCAGTTTAGTCACCGACCCGTTTACCCAAACCCAGGATCTGGTGGGTTATTGGTACAATGCCGGTAAGCAGCGCATCGGTCAGATTAAATTTCATGGCGACGGCAGTTTTTATGCCGAATACGATGTTGTGCAGCCGCACCCGACCAAAAAACAATGGTTCGTCGAGGCCATTAATGCCTGGGGCCAGCAAGACAACATCAAAACCGAAGCAAAATTGCTAGACATCCCGCAATAAGGGGGGGCAATGGCTAACCCAAAACGCTTGTACGAACTGCTGCTGGACTATTGCAGCAGCGATGCCGTGGTGGACAACCTGATGATCGGTTTGGTCTGGACTGTGTGCCAAAGTCAGGGCCGGGCGACCGCCGGCTTGGCGATGAGTCCGGGGCAGAACACGCGCACCTTGCCGTGGTCGGGCACCTTGGTGGGCAAACCGGTGACGGATTTGGCCGCCTGGATTACCGAATGGGAACCGTATAAAGCCACGGTTGCCATGGCAGCTATCAACAGTTGCATCAACGCTCGGCCTTTACCGGATTCGCTGGTGTTGGACAGTCACGACGAACACGCCAATCTGGCGGTGTTCGAGCATTTTTTGCCGCAGCTGAATGGCAAAAACGTGGTGGTGATCGGCCGTTATCCGGGCATCGAACGCTATCAAGACAAAGTGCACTTAACCATTTTGGAGCGACAACCGTCCGCCGCCGATCTGCCGGATTCCGCGTGTGAGTTTTTATTGCCGCAAGCCGACTGGGTGTTTTTGACCGCCAGCAGTATTCCGAATAAAACCTTTCCGCGCTTGGTGGAGCTATCCAGTCACGCCAAAACCGTGTTGATGGGCCCCACCGTACCGTGGCTGCCGCAGTTGCATGAGTTTGGCATCGATTATCTGGCCGGGGTGGAAGTTGTTGATCAAGCAGCCTTGTATCACACCGCCGCGCAGGGCGGTGGCGTGCGGATCTTTAATAACGGCTTACGCTACCGCGTGGCGGAACTGGCCCCGCAAAGCAGTATTAGCTGGTTGAAGCAGCAAATCGCCGATTGTTTTAACGAAAGAACCCAACTGACCGAAGCGATGGAGCAATGGTATCGCGACGGCAATAAGGCGCGCTTCCCGCATTACTCATTGTTGGACCAAATCAACAGCCGGCTGTCGCGCTTGGATAGCAGCTTTAAATCGCTGTGGGACAATTGTGCGCCTGGCTAAGCAATGAACAACGCAGTGCCGGAGGCGTTCGATAGCCACCGATTGTTATTGATGTACAAAGGCGATATTAGCGCCTTGACCTTGTTTGCCCAGCAGGCCGGCGGCAGCGTGTGCTTTCCGCAATCCTTGCCGCCGCTGTCGGTCGCTTTTGATGAAGATGCGACGGTAAACGACGGAAAAATCACCGTGCACCCGGCAACGCTGGTTAATGCCATCAATCGTCTGCTGGGGTTTGATAACGATTTACTCTATGCCGAAGCGGGTTTTAAAGAGCATGTCGATACCCCAAAAGGTACCGTCACCGTATACATGGCGCGTTTCAAACTGCTGGATCCGCCGCACCGCTTGATGCAGTCCTTGGGTTGCCACATGCGCACCTTGCCGGAGTTGCGCGGTCGGCCGCCAGCTGAAATGGAGTTGTTGCGCCGGGCTTACACCAAAATGATGGAGGGCTAACATGTTCGATATGATGGATTTTGGCATGGGCGAATTTACGGGCGATGACGGCTCGGGGTCGCCTGCGCCCAACGGTCCGTATATCCCGGAAGCCAGCGAATGTATGCGCTGCGGCATGTGTGTCAGCAGCTGCCCGACTTTTCGTTTGTTCGAAGTTGACGCCGAAACGCCCCGGCAACGTATCCGCACCATCAGCAAAATCTTGGTGGAGGATGTACCCATCAGCGCTGAAGAGCGCGCCCATTTGGATAATTGCCTGCAATGCCGCGCTTGCGAAACTGCCTGTCCCAGCCGGATGAGTTACGGCGCCTTGTTCGATCAAGCCCGAGCGAAATTGCAGAAAGAGGCGGTCCGCCCTTGGTTAGCCAAGTTGGCGATGTACTTTATTGAACACAAACGCCGGCGGCGGATGTTATTACCCTTGCTGTCTTTGTATTTACGTTCCGGCCTGCGAAAACCCCTGAGAGCCAGCGGCTTGCTGCGCAAATTAAAATTAGATACCGCCGAAAGTTTGCTGAACGAGCCGGCCTTGGGCAGTTTGGCCGGGATTTATCCGGTCGGCAGACGCCAGCGGCAGCGCGGGCGGGTGGCCTTGTTTACCGGCTGTCTGGCCGAGCATTTCGACCGCGCCACCCAACGGGCCGCGATCAAATTGCTCAACACCATAGGCTATGAAGTGGTGGTGCCGGAAGGCCAGGGCTGCTGCGGCGCCATTCATCAGCACAACGGCTGTTCCGCGCAAGCCTTGAAAGAGAAAAATATCGAAGCGTTTTACCAATTGGAAGTGGACGCGGTGATCTACGTGGCCAGTGGCTGCGGCGCGATGTTGAGCGAGTACGAAGGCGATAATAGCGAAACTGCCGGTTGGTTTGCCAAGCGCCTGCAGGACATCAACGAATTTTTATTGGAACATTGGCCGAAGAACTTGGAGCCTGCCGCGTCCAATATGAATGTGGCGGTGCACGAGCCGTGCAGCCAGCGTAATGTGTTGAAAAACGGCCGTGCCGTTCACGATCTGCTGCGGAAAATCCCCGGTTTGAACATCGAAGCCTTGCCGGACAATCAACTCTGTTGCGGTGCCGGCGGCAGTTACATGCTCAGCCACCCGGAAAACGCCCAGCAACTGCGCAACGCCAAGCGCCAGGCCATCGAAGGCTCCGGTGCGGATGTGGTGGTTAGCAGTAATTTCAGCTGCGCGTTTTACCTGAATGCCGAACGCGCCGAGACCGCGCGCAAGCTAGTGCATCCGATACGCTTGTTGGCGGACAGGGTGTAGGTTTACCACTTCATACCTTGGCTTCATAGCCAATCTTGGCACCGTAGAGTAGCCAAGCGCTTAGCCGAGACTACTCAGGTTGCAGTTTGCTAGGCGGGCTGGATCACTGGTAAAGTGGTTGCGCTACCTCTTCAGCGCTCCCTATGACCTGTTTCGATGACCCAAGATGACCGGTAACTATCGATTCCACTTGTACGCGGTGGTTTTGGTCGGCCTCTTTGAGACGTTAGAGGCCTCGGCCGATGTCGTGATTCAGGGCATAGACGGTGAATTATTAAGGAATGTTGAAATCAGCTTGTCTCTGCGTGAGCAGGACTGCAAGGCGCCTGATTGGAAAATCAATAGTCTGTTCCTCAAGGCCGATCAGGAGATCGACGATGCGTTACGCGCGTTAGGTCACTACCACGTCAGCCTAGAAAAAAATCTGGATATTAAGGCCGACTGTTGGCAAGCGCGCTTTGTCATTAAACCTGGCGAGCCGATGCGCGTGACTGCGATTGACGTGCAATTTCTCGGTGAAGCAGTTGACGATCCGGCATTCGCGAGCTTGCGAGAAAAGTTATCCGCCAAAGTAGGCAGCCCGTTGCATCACGGGCATTATGAAGCCTTAAAAAAACAAATCGAGGCATTGGCCTTAGAGCGTGGTTACTTGCAAGGCCGCTTTGCCACGAGTCGATTGCGCGTCGATCCTTCTGAAGATCGGGCCGATATTGTGCTGCATTACGATGCGGGACCGCGTCTTTATTTTGGCGAAGTCAAGATTGACCAGGCTGTTCTTGATCCCACGTTTGTTGCCAAGTTGGTCAAGGTCAAAACCGGCGAGTATTACGATAGTCATAAGCTAGCCGATACGCACAATGCGCTGTCCAACAGCGGCTATTTCAAATCGGTGGATATTCATCCGGATTTAGCCGGCATAGCCGATAGGCAGGTGCCCGTCATGCTAAGTCTGTATCCGAACAAGCGCCATCATTACGGGATGGGTTTGGGATACGACACCGATAAGGGGCCTTTGGTCAGTGGGACCTATCTCAATCGTCTAATCAATTCGCAGGGCCATTATTTTAACGCGGAACTCGATCTATCGCCGGTCTTGGCTACAGCCGGTGCTGAATACACCGTGCCGCTGGATGATCCGCTCAACGACTCCTTGAGCTTTGGTGCGGGTGTGAAACGCGAAGACACGACCAGTTATACCTCGTGGGCAGGGAAATTATCGGCGCGCTTGAAGCACGCATTCACCAGTGGCTGGAAGCAGACATTGTTCATTGACTACAGTTACGAGAAGTATACGGCGGCGAATACGACCGACACGACGCTATTGCTGTTACCCGGCGGCAGTTGGTTGCGTTCGGTATCGGACAATCCGCTTCGACCGACACGCGGTTATCGATTGGAGTTCTCAGTGGATGGCAGCTACAAAAGCCCGCTGTCCCATATCAGTATGCTGCAAGGGTCTGTGGCGGGCGTGTGGATGCACCCCGTTGGCGACGTGGGACGCATTGTGCTGCGTGGCGAGCAAGGCGCTACGCTGGTGGATAATTTCGACAAGCTACCCACTACCTATCGTTATTTTGCCGGCGGTATGAACAGCATACGTGGTTACAGTTACAAAGAACTGGGACCTAAGGACGCTACGGGCGCGGTAGTGGGCGGGCGTTTTTTGAGTGTGGTCAGCGTTGAATATGAACACTCGGTACTCGACAATTGGGGGGCGGCCGCCTTTATCGATGCCGGCAATGCCTATAATTTGGACGGCATTCAAGTGAAGACCGGTGTGGGTTTGGGGGTGCGTTGGTACTCGCCGATTGGTTTGGTACGCCTGGATTTTGCCGTGCCCCTGCAACCCGCCGACTCCTCGTTTCAAGTCCATTTTGCCGCAGGGACACGTTTATGAGCCTATGGCGCTGGCCTGGGAGGTATCTGCGGAGGCTACTACTGGTACTGCCTTTGCTGTTGCTGCTGTTGGCGGTCGTGCTGGCTATGGCCAACAGCCAGTCGGGAAGTCGCTGGCTGATTCAGCAAGTATTGCCGACCGAGACCAGCATTAACAACATCGACGGCACCCTGTTGCATCGTTTGCAGTTGGCAGGGGTGCAGTACCATGCCGATGGCACTCAACTCAAACTCCGCTACCTCTCGCTGGCTTGGTCTCCGCTTGCTTTGTTGAAAGGCGCATTGCAGATCGACGAGATCGCCACCGAGGGCCTGGAATTGACCCTGGAGCCGGGCACTCAGCAGGCGGATAGCAGCAGTCATTTTGACCCGGAAGCCTCGTTACCCGTGCCGCTGGCGCTGCGCTTGGATCGTTTGACGGTTAACGATGCTACATTCATCCAGTCCGGGCAACGTCACGATCTCCCAAATCTCACTTTGTCTGCCAACACCGAAGGCGGCCGCTTGCATTTAACCCATATGGTCGCTGAGGCTGCGGACTATCAGCTTGATCTAAATGGATGGTTGGGCTTAGGTGGCGGCTATCCACTGGCGCTGAACGCGAAGTGTCAGTTGCGTTCGGCCGAATATGGCAACTGGCAGGCAGCGAGCAAATTCAGCGGCGATCTGAAGCGCTTGGTACTGGACATCAACGCTTCAGGACCATTCGCTGCGACCTTGCACGGTCAGATTGATGAGCTGTTACAAGCCCCCGGCTTTACATTGCAAGGCGATTGGGTCGATGCGCGCTGGCCCTTGGTCGGCGATCTTCCGCATTTGACAAGTCCGCAGGGTTCGCTGGCGTTGCAGGGTAATTTCTCAGCCTATCAGGCCAAGCTGACCGCCGATGTGCGGCGAGCCGAGTTACCGGATGCACACGTGGAGCTGGCGATGGACGGTACGCCGACGTCTGCCAAACTCCAACGATTCCTGGTGGCGTCCAAGGCAGGCAGCTTGGCTGTCGACGGCGCGATTGCCTGGCAGGACGCCGTCGAATTTGCTTTGCACGCGCACGCCAGAGATTTTAACCCGGCGGTATTGGTGCCGGATTTGCCGGGGCGCTTATCGCTTGATGGGGATGTCGAGGGAAATTTGAACACGGGCGCGCCGCAGTTTAAGGCGCAACTGCATAGGCTGGATGGTCAATTGCTCGGCAAGCCGTTGAGCGGTGGGGGAAAATTTGCGCTGGACGGGCAGGTTGTGGCGGTCGATCAGTTACAACTGTCGTCAGGTGCCAATCGGTTACACGCTGATGGCCGTTTGGGTCCGGCTGAATCCGCGCTTCGCTTTGATTTGCATACGCCGGCTTTAGCCGGTTTGTGGCCCGGTCTGCGCGGCAAAGCGCATGTTAACGGTCTTCTGCGCGGCGATTGGCATTTGCCGGATATTGAGTTGACGGCGCAGGCTGCGGGGCTTGGCTATGCGCAACAGCAAGTCGGCGCATTTGATCTGACCTTGGATTTTCAGCCAAACGCCCAAATCCGGCTACAAATGCATGCCCAACATGTACTTAGCGGTCACGACACAATCGACAGCGTGGCGATAGCCGCCAGCGGCAGTTCAGCAAAACACAGCGTTAGCCTGGATGTCCGTGTGCCGCAGGGGCAATTGGCGCTGGCGCTGGCCGGCGGCTGGCAAGCACCGCGCTGGCAAGGGGCGTTGCAGGCTTTATCCTTGCAAGTCCCTCGACTCGGTGCCTGGGAATTGCGCCAAGCCGCTGCCCTGACGATAGAGCAGCGGCCTGCCGGTGCCGATGTGCGCTTGGCCGATACCTGTCTGACGCAAGCGAGTGCGTTAATCTGTTTGCAGGGCGATTATCTGGCAAATGGCGATCTGAGCGGTCAGGGGCGGGTCAGCGACTATCCGTTGGATTTGCTAAGCGCTTATCTGCCGGCGCATTGGCAACTTTTTGGCAGCTTAGCCGCGACTGCGGAGGTTCGCAAACGCGGGAGCGGTTTGCAGGGGGATTATCGATTGGCGCTGGCAGACGCCGGCGTGTCGCTGCCGGTTGGCCGGAATGGGTTGGTGGTGCCGTTTCGCAAGGCCGTTCTGTTCGGCAATCTCGCTGGCGAGCGTCTGACTGCCGATCTTGATTTGGCGACTGACGGTAGCGACTTTATCCGCGCTCAGTTGCAACTGGATCAAGGTCCCGGACAGAGCTTGGCCGGAAATCTGGCGGCAAAAATCAACGATCTTGGTTTGTTTCAGGATCTGGTGCCCAATATGTCCGGGCTTAAGGGGCGATTCGGTGCCGATCTGAAATTGGGGGGCACGCTGCCTCAGCCAGTTGCTCAGGGGCGTCTGAGTTTGGAGGATGGCCGCTTACAAATTGATGAACTGGGTATTGTTTTGTCCGATATTCAGTTGCATGCCGATGCCGTGAATGATGATCAGCAACTTCAAGTACACGGCAGCCTTCGTTCTGGCGGCGGTCGGCTTGCCATCGATGGTTTGTTGGGCCTGGATGGCATTGCCGATCTTGATGTGCTTGGCAATGACTTTGAGGTGGCTAAGTTGCCAGAAGCCGAAGTGACCATCGCACCGCATCTTAAGCTGGGCCGCTCGGCCCGTGGTGATGCCAAAGTGACCGGAGCGTTGGGAATTGACAAAGCCATGGATAAAATCAAAGAGCTGCCGGCCAGTGCGGTGGCGGTCAGTCGCGATGAGGTGATCGTCGGCAAAACGGACTCGGATCAGGCTATCGAAGCGCCACCGGGTATCGACGCTGACGTGGCGATTCAATTGGGGCGGCAAGTCACTTTTTCCGGGCTTGGTTTGGATACAAAACTGACCGGACAGCTGCAATTTCTGAAACTTGATAGACGTCTTGCCTTGCATGGCGCCATCGATATGGCCGACGGCCGTTACCGAAGTTATGGACAAGATCTGAAGTTGCGTAAGGGCCGGTTTTTATTTAATGGTCCGATTGATCGCCCGTGGCTGGACGTCGAAGCCTATCGGGTTTCCAAGGATCAGAAAGTGACGGCCGTGTTGCAGGTGAGTGGTTCGGCCACTGCGCCGCAGACCAAGATTTATACGGAGCCCAGCCTGCCGGAGTCCGATGCGCTGGCGTATTTGATTACCGGGGCTTCGCTGAACCAAGCCGGTAAGGATGAAGGCAATATGATTGCGAGCGCCGCTTTATCCTATGGCGCGGGGCGGTTGTCGTGGCTAACCGAGAAACTGGGTATAGACGAGTTTGAAGTGCAGCAAGGCAAGTCGTTTGCCGATACGCTGGTCACGGCAGGACAGTATCTGACGGCTAATACCTATGTGGGCACCAAACTGGGCCTGTTCAGCAAGCAGGCGCTGCTGGTTTTGAAATACAAACTCACCGACAGCATCAATCTGGAAACCCAAACCGGCACATCGCAGCGGGTCAAAGTCAATTATGAGTTTGACACTGACTAAAGCTCGCTGCGTCATTGGCCATAATTCATTCGCTTAAAATCCCTTTCATCCAAAGTTAAGCCGTTTCTAATACATTCTTAATTAAACCCTCAGGCTTTCTCTCATCTTGTCTCGGTAATCTACTACCCAAGCGAATAGGGATTAACAACCCGTTCGCATCAGGTTGGGTTTCCAGGGACGGTGACCCTTAGTCATTGGATCAAGACGATTTAGGGGTTAAGCCATCATGCCACTCGGTTTGGGAAATATTTTCAACGGGCTTTTTAAACAGTACGGTCACACGGTCATTCTGTTGCTGCGCGTCATCGACGTCGCCATGTTGTTTGCTGCCGCTTGGGTGACTCACTATTTTTGGTTGCGCGAATATGTTGTGGATCAGGATTATAGGATCGTTATCGCGCTGGGAATTTTGGGCGCCATCATCTTTTTCGAAATAGGGCAGGTGTATCGGCCCTGGCGTAACGACGCGATGCGCGGCGAGATTGCCCGTATCGTCAGAGCTTGGATTTCAGCGTTGGTGGCGGTGGTGTCCATCGTCGCCTTAATCAGATTGCATTTTTGGTTCGGTTCCAGTTATCGCTGGATTGCTTCCTGGGGCGTGCTGGGATTGGTGTTTGTGCTGGTGGCGCGCGGGGTGTTGTCGCAAGTGCTGCGTTTCTTAAGGGCTCGTGGTTGGTCGCAGGGTCGTATCGTCATGGTCGGATTGAATCAAATGGCGGTGGCGGTGGCGCGGCAGTTGAATCATTCGTCCTGGGCTGGCCTGCAAGTGGTCGGTTATGTTGACGACAGGGGCGATGATAGAAACTCGATTAACGATTTCGCACTGCCGCGTCTCGGTAAGTTGGAAGACCTGCCGGGCATCATCTCGGCTCAAGCGATTGATGAAGTGTGGGTAGCCTACCAAGGCGAATCGTTGACCGAACGCGCCCAATACCAACTCCGCCATCTGCCGGTCAGCATTCGCTTGGTGATCGACTGCTTTGCCTTCAAACAAAGCAAATTTCTGAGCTTGAACACTGTGGCTGGTATTCCGACCCTGGATTTCTCAGTATCGCCGTTGCATGGCATCAATCGTTATATCAAAGAAATCGAAGATCGACTTTTGGCTTTGATTTTGTTGCTGCTGATTAGCCCGCTGATGTTGGTTTTAGCGGTGGGTGTGAAGCTGAGTTCGCGTGGCCCGGTGTTTTATCGTCAGGAGCGCGTGGGTTGGAATAATCGTTCGTTCACGATGTTGAAATTCCGTTCGATGCCGGTGGACGCCGAAGCCAAAACCGGCGCAGTCTGGGCTAAGCCCGGTGAGAATCGCGCCACCCCGTTCGGCGCTTTCCTACGCAAAACCAGCCTGGACGAACTGCCGCAATTGATCAATGTGTTGCGCGGCGATATGTCGTTGGTCGGCCCACGCCCCGAGCGTCCGGATTTCGTCGAAGTGTTCAAGGACCAAGTCCCCAACTACATGAAAAAACACATGGTCAAAGCCGGCATCACCGGTTGGGCGCAAGTCAACGGCTGGCGCGGCGACACCGACCTCAACCGTCGCATCGAACACGATTTGTATTACATCCAGCATTGGTCGCTCTGGTTTGATTTGGAGATCGCCTTCCGCACCGTGCTGACCGGTTTTATCAATAAAAACGCCTACTAAGGACACACTTACATGTTTAGATTGATTCCCATCATGCTGATCTTAACCTTGCCTGGTTGTTTCCTGGCGCCGGGCATGGATATGAATACCGATAACGGTCTAACCGAAATCGAGATGCCGATGAAAAAAGACGGGCAATTGGTCAAGGAGAAAGTCCGCATCGTGCCGATTACCGCGGATCTGATTATCGAACGCGAGGCGAACCGTCGCCAGGCCATTAACAATTTGCCGCCGGTGGACCCCAACAAAGCCAGCTACCGCATTGGCCCGCAAGATAGATTACAAATCACCGTCTGGGAGCATCCGGAACTGAACGATCCCGGTGGCGAGAAAATCATGCCGGAACTGGCCGGTAAAGTGGTGGATGAGAACGGCGACTTGTATTACCCCTACGTCGGCATTATTCAGTTGGCCGGCAAAACCGTCAGCGAAGCGCGCGCCGATTTGACCCGCGAGCTGTCCAAATATTTCAAAAAGGTCAAACTCGACATTCGCGTGCTGTCCTTCCAGGCGCACCGAGTCGCGGTGGTGGGTGAGGTCGTGCGTCCCGGCGTGCAAACCATGAACGAAACGCCATTGACGGTTGCGGAAGCGATCACCCGCGCCGGCGGCTCGACCAAAGATTCCGATTTTGCCAACGTGGCGTTGGCCCGTGACGGCAAACTCTACAAACTGGATGTGCAATCGATGTACGAAAAAGGTTTGACCACCCAGAATTTGCTGTTGAAAGACGGCGATGTGTTGAATGTCGGCGATCAAAAAGACAGCAAGGTATTTGTGATGGGCGAGGCCAACCGCCAGCAAGCCATCCAGATCAATAAAGGCCGGATGAGTTTGTCGCAAGCCTTGGCTGAAGCGTCCGGAGTTGATTTCAATACCTCGCGGCCCGGCGACATCTACGTAATTCGCGCCGGCGATATGCAGCCGGAAATTTTCCAACTGGATGCCGAATCGCCCGATGCGATGATTCTGGCCGATCAATTTCCGTTGCAAGCCCACGACACGCTGTTCATCGGTACCGCCGGTGTCACGCAATGGTCTAGGGTCCTGAACCAAATCTTACCTGGCTCGTTTACCGCAATCATGTCGCAAGCCGCGATGATGGGGATGTAACAAATGATTTATTCACAAAACGAAGCTACCCCGGTTTTGCAACCGCTGAATCAGGCGCGGATGCCAGAGCCTAGCGTCAGTATTCGCGACTACGTCGATTTGCTGATCGAAGGCCGCAAAACCATTTTTATCGCGCTGTGTTCGGTGTTGCTGATCACCACCGTGTATCTGGTGTTGGCGCCACGTACCTACAAAGCCGATGCTTTGCTGCGGATTGATAAAAACAAGGCCTTGCTGTCCGCGACGCTACGCAGCGAAAACAATCAAGCGCCAGCGGAAGCGGAAAGCCCGCGCGCGCAGCGCGAAGTGGAGATTTTGCGTTCGCGTTCGGTGTTGGGCAAAGTCGTGGATAACCTGAATTTGACCATCGAAACCGAGCCTTACTTTTTTCCGTTGATCGGCGAAACCCTGGCGCGTCGGCACGATGCGCATGACGGCATAGCCGATGCCTGGTGGGGATTCAGCCGCTGGGCTTGGGGTGGCGAAAAACTGAAAATCGCCGCGTTCAGTGTGCCGGATCGTTATCTGGAAAAAGAGTTTACCTTGATCGCGTTGGAAGCCGGGCGTTTTCAACTGCTCGACCCGCGCGGCGACGAATTGCTGGCTGGTCAGGTCGGCGAAGTGTTGAGCGCCGAGATCGGCGAGAAAACCCCGGTGACGATTAAAGTCGAAACGCTGGAAGCGCATCCGGGTACGCATTTTGAATTAACCCGCCGCACCGCGCTGTCGGCCATCGAAACTTTGCAAAAAGCTTTTGCAGTCAAAGAAGTATCCAAAGATACCGACATTCTGAGCGTGGAATTGAAAGGCCGCGACCCGGAGCAACTGGCTAAGTCTGTGAACGATATTGCGGCGATTTACGTCAACGCCACGGTGAATTGGGAATCGGCGGAAGCCTCGCAAAAACTGGGCTTTCTGGAAAGCCAGTTACCTATCGTCAAGGAACGTCTGGAAAAAGCCGAGCAAGGTTTGAGCGCGTATCGCCAGCAACATGGCGCGGTGGATATTTCCGCTGAAGCCGAAATTCTGTTGAAACAGGCGTCGGACATGGAAACCTTGGGGATTCAGCTCAAGCAAAAATATGACGAACAAAGCCAGCGCTTGGAATCGGAGCATCCGGACATGATCTCCACCAATGCCCAGATTAAGCGCGTGAATAACAAGCTGGCGGCTTTGGAAAAACGCATCAAGGATTTACCGAAAACCCAGCAAAACATGGTGAGTTTGTCGCGCGATGTGCAGGTCAACACCGAGTTGTACACTTCTTTGTTGAACAGCGCCCAGGAACAACGCATCGCCGCCGCCGGCTCCTTGGGCAACTCACGCATCGTCGACTTCGCGGTGACGCCGGAAAAACCCTATTGGCCTAAACCGAGCTTGTTGTTGGCGATTGCCGGCTTGCTGGGCTTGAGCTTGGGTTCGGCCCTGATTTTCCTCAGACATTCCTTGCAACGCCACGACAACTATCCGGCCTTATTGGAATATCAAGTCGGTTTGCCCTTGTTTGCCGCGATTCCGCATAGCAAAAAGCAGCATAAATTAGGACGCTTGCTGGGCAAGGATAAAGACAACGGTATTCTGGTCAGCCAGGATCCGCTGGATATTTCCGTTGAGTCGCTGCGTGGCCTGCGCACCACGCTGGAAGCCACTCTGGCTCAGCACGAAAGCAAGGTGATCATGGTCAGCAGCCCCGCGCCAGGCATGGGCAAGTCCTTTGTTAGCTCTAACTTGGCGGCCTTGCTGGCCAGCATCAAAAAACGGGTGTTGGTGATCGACGCCGACATGCGCAACGGCCGCTTGCACGACACCTTTTCGATAGGCAAACAACCGGGATTGTCCGATTTGTTGTCAGGCCGGGCTACGCTGGGCGAAGTGATCGTCAGCTTGCCGGATGTGGGTATCGATTTGATCCCGCGCGGCAATATGGTGCTGAATCCGGCTGAGTTATTGGTGCTGGGTGAATTGTCGGAAACCCTGGAGCAGCTGAAAAGCTTTTACAACCACATCGTCATTGATTCGCCACCAATTCTGGGTGCCACCGACGCGGCGATTCTGGGTAAGCACGCCGACGCCACCTTTCTGGTGGTGAAAGAGGGCCGCTACACCGCGCAGGAGCTGGAAGTCAGCGCCCGCCGCTTCCAACAAGTCGGCATCAAACCTAACGGTTTCATCATCAACGACATGAAGGAAGGCTCGTCTTACTATCCCTACTACGGCTATGCCTACCAACGCGCGGATCAGGAACCGAAGGACGAATCCAGCTGGAGCGATAAATATCACGCAGTGGGCGATTGGTTGGGTAAGCAGTTGGATAGGGAGCTGTTGCCGGTTCCTGCCGAAAGCGACGAGCGGGTTTAAATAATAACGATGAGAATCCGCCTGGAAAAAGACCTACCGGTGCTGTTGATTGCGCTGGTTGGTGCATCAACGGTGGCCTCGCTGCCGCAGGTCGAATCGGCTTGGGCCGGTATCAAGGAAGTCTACGGCGAGCAGGAAATGGGGTTGCGGATTCTGCGCGAGGCTTTGTTGGGCGTGCTGATCGTTTACGCCTGGCTGGAACCGCGGTTGCGTAACGGAATTTTTACCAGTTCGGTGTTGGCGTTTCTGGGCGTGATTTGCAGCTATGTGTTGTTTGAAGTGGGCTATGCCTTGTATCTGGATTTACCGCTAGTCGTGCCGCTGACCGGTCTGCGGGTGTTCGAATATCTGCCGGTAGCCTTGATCGGTTTTGTCACCAGTCGTTTGGGTGCCGGCGATTACGTGTTGTACAAATTCGCCAGCTACCTGCGCTATTACCTGGTGTTGCAAACCGGTTTGGCGCTAGCCCAAGCGCTGTGGGCGCCGCCCTTGTTCGGTGTATCCATGTTGGGTGGCGGTCGGCCGTTCGGCACCTTCGTCAGTCCTAATTTATTCGGGGCGACGATGGCGACTTGCGCGTTGGTATTTGCCTTGGTGCCGGGCATGCGCCGCTGGATGGCGTTGAGCGTGTTTCTGGCCTTGCTCAGCGGCTCGCGTACGGCGTTTATCAGTTCATTGCTGGTGGTGTTTTTTCAAGTGTATGTCGCACTGCGACCACGTGATCGCTGGGCTTTAGTGATGCCCGCGCCAATTTTGGCGGTGGGTGCGTTGATTTTGGCCTCCAGCCCCTTATTGAGCGGCCGCGACGATGCCGATCCCACCCAGGACGGCAGGATCGATTTGTGGCAGCGGGTGTTTACCAATCATGTGCACGATCCGATGGATGTGCTGTTCGGTTGGGGCTTGGGTTTGAGTTCCAATACTGTCAATCTGCTGTTCGGTGCCGAGTATTTTCCCGGCCAGTTCGATTCCGACAGCCTGTATTTATTCTTGTTGAACGGCTACGGTGTGATTGGCTTGCTGGCGTATCTGACATTTTTATGGATCACGACACGGACGTCTGTCCACCCAAACAAAGGCTTGGTGACGATGTTTATCTTCGCCGCCGGCCTGACTTTTAATATGTGGGAGTATTTTCCGCAGAACGCCTTGTTAATGATGCTGTGGGGCATGGTACTGGGCTGCACGGCTAAAGCCGGGGCAATGGTTCAACCCATGTCGGCCAGAACAGATTACACCCCGCGTTTACCTTAGGAAATCGGCGATGTTCGCTGCATTGAAACAGAGCAAATTATTTGGCGATGCCTTTTGGGCCTTGTTCGGCCAGGCGGCCTCGGCCTTAGCCTTATTGCTGGGTACGCGCCTATTGACGGAACTGGTCAGTCCGGCGGTTTACGGCCAAGTGGCCTTATTGAACGGCTTTGTCGCGCTGGGCGTGGCGGTGTTTTCTTACCCGCTTATCTGCGCCGGCATGCGTATCGTGCCGGAATGCGAAACCGCCGGCCAGAGTACTGGTTTGCATGCTGCCGTCGCCGGTTTGACGCTGCAAGCCACCCTGTTGGCCATTGGTTTATTGGTGCTGGGTGGCTTTGCCTACGGTTATTTTGTCGAGGTCAGCAGCGTGTTGTTTTTGCTGACCGGCGTGTTGTTGGCGATGACGGTACAGCGGGAATTGGGCATTCAACTGGCGATAGGCGAGCGCAAGCAGCGTCTGGCTAGTCTATGGCAAACCACTGACAGCGTGTTGAGGCCGGCTTTGGCGATAGCGCTGGTCTGGTGGTGGGGCGGCAATCCGGAATGGGTGTTGCTGGGGTACATCCTGGCCAGTTTGCTATCCAATCTGGTTTGGATCGTTTTGAAGCGCCGCAATGCCGTTAGGATGCCAGCGACCGACAGCCGCTCTTTTCGCCGCGAGGTTTGGGTCTATGCCTTGCCCCTGATTCCGATGGAATTGATTTTCTGGATCAACGGTCTGGGCGATCGTTATGTGATCGGTTATTTGCTGACTGCTGCCGACGTAGGCTTGTATGCCGCAACGTACATGATCGTCAACGAGGCCTTTAACCGTAGCGCGATGGTGTTGCTCCGTACCTTTCAGCCCGCCTATTTTCAAGCTTTCTCCGCACAGCAATTGCAAAAGGCCTTTTCGATTTTATGGGTCTGGATAACCAGCGTCGCTGCTCTGGGTGCGCTTGGTTTGTTGCTGTTACTGCTAACTAAGGATTGGGTGGCTTCAGTGGTATTGGCGAAATCCTATCACGCTGCTGTGGATTTAATGCCGGCGATGGCGCTGGGCTGTGCTTTGCATGCCTTGGGCACGGCGCTGGCGCAACCGCTGCTGGCGCATAAGCGTACCAAAACCTTGCTGAAAGGCCGCTTGTGCGGCGCGGTAGCGGCGGCGATTACTATTCCCGTGCTGGTCAGCCAATACGGTTTGCCCGGCGCGGCCTGGGCCAATCCGGTTTATTTCGGGATCGAAGCCGTGGTGTTGGCAATCTTGGCAAAGCCTTGGCAAGCCGACCGCCGCGCCAAGTCCGGAACGATTCAAACATTGAGACAACAGCCGCTCGCAGCGGATGCTTAAAAGTGACAACGGTGAACACGATGACATACGCAACAATGACAACAGAAATCTATGGCGAAGTGCTACACACATGCGTGGCTTGCGGGGCGGAAAAAATCGGTTTTTGGCGGGAAAAGGACTATCTGTATACCGATAGCGCCAGCAGAAAAGCCTTCCGGATTTACCGCTGCGCCTGCTGTGGCACCGGATTTTTGAATCAACCACCGCATCGGCAATGGTTGCAAGCCATCTATCAATACTCCGGGCAGGCGTTGACGCAAGCGATTACGCTGGACGAAGTGATGGGCCGCGAGGCGGCGTTTCCTAACTGCATCGTGGATGCCAAGCGCATGGCGCTGCAAGCCGACCAGTTGAACAAGTCCGGCAATCACCGGGCTTTGGACATTGGTTCCGGGTTTGGTTTTTATACCCGCGCCTTGCGCTTGCTGGGTTATCGCACCGTCAGCATCAATCCCGGCCAGTATGAAAACCGGGTGTTCCAGGATTTAAACGGAGATGAACCGTTGCCTATCATGTTCGAGCAGTATCAGTCCGAGCAGGCATTTGGAGTCGTGGTGATGTCGCAAGTGTTGGAGCACATACTCGAACCGGACCGCACTATTTCTAAAGTGGCCGATCTGCTGGAGAGCGGCGGCGTGTTGGCCTGCGCGGTGCCTAACTATGCGTCGTTTTTGGTCAAACTGCTGGGTACCAAAGAGAACGCCTGCCTGTGGGTGCCGGAACACGTCAATTACTTTACCGAAAAAGGTCTGAAAAGTTTGTTGGAGCGGCACGGCTTGCGGGTGGTTAAAACCGAGCAAGTCACCCGGATTCAGTACAACGCGCTATCCAGGCGTTTGGGTCTAACCGGCAGCTTGGCCAAGCTGGCCGACACCTTGGTGAAGTATGCGCAAATACCGTTTGCTGGGTTAATGGATACCTTGGGTTTGGGCATTTACCTGAACGTGTACGCGGTGAAGCGATAAGCCATGTTGACCGTCGTTATTCTGACCCAAAACGAGGAAACCAATCTGCCGCGCTGTTTGGCCGGTATCCCCGCGCGCTATCCCATCGTGATTGTCGACTCCGGCAGTACCGATAACACGCTGACCATTGCCCAAGAACGGGGCTGCGCGATTCATCGTAATCCCTGGCCGGGTTTTGCAGAGCAACGCAATTTCGCGATTCGTCAATGCGGCATAGACACGCCGTGGATTTTGTTCGTCGATGCCGACGAAATTTATCCGCAGGCCTTTTACGACTGGTTTGAAGCCAAATTATCCGAAACTCACAGTATCGACGTGTTGATGGTGCCTTCGGTGTTGTATCTGCGTGGCAAACGCTTGAACCATGCGCCCGGCTATCCCATTTATCACCCCCGACTGGTGCGCCGCGAGACTACCCGGTTTGTACGTAACCACACCGGGCATGGCGAAGCGGTGTTGGATAGCTGCCGCATCGGCTATTCCGACATTCCTTACGAACATTATTTTTACCACGGCGAAATTATCGAGTGGATGCACAAGCACGTCGGTAAGGCTGCGCAAGAAGTGCAATTGCAACCCACCGCCGGCGCGGTGATGACCACGCGCGGCCGCTTGAGCGTATTGCTGGGACGCTCCTGGCTGCGAATACTGGCGCGGTTTTGTTATCACTACCTGCTGCGTGGCGGTTTTTTGGATGGTGCGGCCGGTTTGGAGTTTGCGCTGATGTTTACTTGGTACGAAGCCACGATTTATTTGCAAGCAAAAGCCGGTAACTGGGCAAGGAGTGCGGTATGAAAATTTCGTTGGTGTTGGCAACCTTGGGCAGGGACGCGGAAGTCTTGGATTTTTTGAAATCGCTGCTGTTTCAGACCTATAAAAACTTCGAGCTGATCGTTATCGATCAAAATCGTGACGGCAAGATCGACGCCATTTTGGACTCTTACCGAGCGTTGATGGACATCAAGCATGTCAAAGTGCAATTCACCGGCAACGCCCGGGCCAGGGATTACGGTATCGGTTTGGCGCAAGGCCGCATCGTCGCCTTTCCGGACGACGATTGTGCCTATGACCAGGATGTGTTGGAAAAAGTGGTCGCGGAATTTAAGCGGCGCGCAGATATGGCCATTCTGGTGGCCGGTTCCTACGATTTTTCCGCTACCCGGTTCAGCATTGGCGTAAATAGCCACAAAGCCGGCTATTTCAACCGCTTCCGGATGATGGGCGTGGAGTTTACTCAGTTTTTTGATCTGCAACGGGTCGATAGGCAGCAGTTTCATTTGGATCACGATTTTGGCATCGGTTCCAAATATTCCGGTGCCGAAGGATTTGAGCTGCTGTACCGCTTGCTGCGCGCCGGCGGCAATGCGTTTTACACGCCGGAGATCAAGATTTTTCACGCCAACAAGGATCATTACACACTTGGCACGGCCAGGATGTTGATGTATTCCACCGGCATCGGCGCTTATATCCGCAAGTTTACCAATCAGCATGATGCGTTCATTTGGTATTACATCGTCCGCAAGATGATGGTCGCGCCGGTGTTGAAAATGGCTTTGGCCCTGCTCACCTTCAATCCGCAAAAACTGGCGTATTCGTTTTACAACTTGGTCGGGATCTGGCGTGGGTTTTTGACCTACGGCAAATCGGAAAAATGTATTTAAAGACTGTTTCAGGAGAGATGAAATGGATGTAGGTATTGTCACGACCCATGTGCCGCCGGCCAAAGGCTATGGTGGGGTATCGGTGACCTGTGGCGTATTGACCAAAGCTTGGGCGGAGCGCGGCCACAACATGGCGCTGGTCGCCGCCGACGAGTCCATAGACGGTCGCTTGCACGCCGAGGATGTCAAGCTGGGCAAGCAAGTCGATGTCAGGCTGTACCGCTGTTACGGCTTTCGACGCTGGGGCTTTGGTTTGGGCGCCATGCCAAAGATTTTCAAGCTCTGTTGGCAGGCACCCCGGATCTATATCCACGGCATTGCCACCTGGCCTTCCACGTTGGCGGCACTGTTTTGCGTATTACTGCGCCGGCCGTTTATGGTGGCGGTACACGGCGGTTTGATGCCGGAACATGTGGCGCTGATTCGTCGGCAGAAGCCGCATAAATGGTTGTTTTATAAGTGGCTGACGTTTCCGACCTTGCGCCGGGCCATTGCGGTGCATTGCACCAGCGATACCGAAGCGGCGGGCGTCGTCGACGTGCTGGGGCCGGACGCTAGGGTTTTATTGGTGCCGAACGGCATCGACAGTCGCGAGTTTCAAGTCGCCGGCTATCCGGGAGGCGAGGGCACTCAATTGTGTTTTCTGGGTCATGTGCAGCAAGAAAAAGGCATCAATGCGTTTATCCGGGCCTGGTTAAAAACGCGCCGGCCAAATGACCGCCTGGTGGTCGCCGGCCGCAGTGTCGATGGTGCTTATTTTGAAGAATTTCAAGCCTTGTTGGCACAAGCAGAAGGTGCAATCAGTTACAAAGGCTATTTGCCGGTTGCCGAAGTGAAGCAGTTGTTGGCCGACAGTCATTTCCTGGTGTTGCCGTCCGGTTTGGAAGAAACGGGCGGTATGCGCGAAAATTTTGGCAATGTCGTCGCCGAAGCGATGGCAGCCGGTCGACCGGTGTTGGTCGCGAAAGGTTTGGCTTGGGATCACTTGGCAATGTATGGAGCAGGTTTGGTGTTCGAGCGCAATGAGGCTTCGGTTTGTGCGGTGCTACGGCAAACGCAAGTGGTGACTCAAGCGACTTGGCAAGACATGGCGCTGCGTAGCCGTGAATATGTCGAACAGCAGCTGGACCCGGTTAAATTAGGCGATAAAGCCTGGAAAGTGATGACAAAAGCCGATCACGTCAAATTGCCGCAGTCCTTAATAGAAGGTTCGTCTTATGAATAAAAAAGTGGGTCTGATCGTGCCGACTCTGAATGCCGGCGAGCTTTGGGAATCGTGGTTACAAGCCTTTGCCGCACAAACCGTGAAGCCGGATTATCGGCTGCTGATAGATTCCTCATCCGCCGACAATACGGTGGTTTTGGCCCGCGACGCAGGTTTTGAGGTGCAAGTGATAGCCAAGTCCGAGTTTAATCATGGCGGCACCCGGCAACTAGGCGTGAACCGGCTGGCGGATGCCGATATTTTGCTATTTCTGACTCAGGATGCCTTGCTGGCGGCCCCCGATGCCATCGAAAAGTTACTGGCAGCGTTTACAGACGACAGCGTCGGCGCAGCTTACGGTCGGCAATTGCCTCACCGCAATGCCGGGCCAATCGGCGCGCATGCCCGTTTATTCAATTATCCGTCGCAAAGTCAGTTGCGCAGCATGCAAGATAAGGCGCAATTCGGCATCAAGACGGCGTTTATATCCAATTCGTTTGCCGCGTACCGGCGCAGCGCGTTGATGGGCGTTGGCGGATTTCCGCTGAATACCATCATGAACGAAGATACTTTTGTGGTCGGCAAGATGTTGCTAAACGGCTGGAAGGTGGCTTATTGCGGCGATGCCGCTGTGTTTCATTCCCACGATTACGGATTTGCCGACGAATTTAAGCGCTATTTCGATATTGGCGTTTTTCACGCCCATACGCCTTGGTTGCAGCAGACCTTTGGCGGTGCTTCGGGCGAAGGCCGGCGTTTTGTCGTGTCGGAGTTGAAGTATCTATTGAAAAATGCGCCCTGGCTGCTGCCTTCGGCGTGTTTGCGCACCGGTCTGAAATGGCTGGGCTATAAAATGGGCGGGGGGATGCACGCTAGAATGCCGCAGAGCTTGAACAGACGCTTGAGTTTGCATAAAGCTTATTGGGCGGGCGCTATTTCTGAAAATAGCCTTAACGGCAGATCGTAAATCGATGCTTTCCTTATGACGACTAAGCCAGTATTTTCGCGGAATAACGGCAAAACTGGTTCTAAAATTAATCCAATCTTCATCTTATCCTAATCTAAATTACAGTTTTTCTTCATCTTGACTCTGTAGATTCCTAACCAACATTGTGTTTTTCCGGTCAGAACCGGTTTTTTTTGTTAATTGTACGTAGGCGTCGCGCCGGTATGGTTCAGCAAAAATTCGGAAAAAAATACAAGGTTGGATGTGCAAAAGACCGACAGGGTCTTTCACCGATAGAGCGGGGATAACAGCAACAGTTGTTATCAATTCTTTGAGTTTGAAGAGTAGTGCCCGGATGTTTAGGGAATTTGATTAATTACGTTATGGAGTTTCATCTTGATTTCTGAAAAGCATTCATTTGATAGTTGTTTTGAGGTTTTTTTAGCTGATACGCCTGAAAGCAAACGCATTCATTACAACCTCAGATACCAAGTTTATTGCGACGAAATGGGGTATGAGGATAAAGAAAATTTTCCGGAACAAATGGAGTTTGACGAATGGGACCGCCATTCCGTGCATTTCATGGTTCGGCACCGATACACCGGGCAATGGCTGGGCGCGTTACGCTTGGTTTATCAGAACCAAGCCGTTTTCCCTTTCGAAGCCAAGTGCGTTCCCGATCAGCCTATAACCCCTCAGCAATACCAGCAATCAATAGAAATATCCCGCCTCTGCGTATTGAGAGAAGCCAGACGCTTTGCCCCGAGGGCTTTCCCGCAACAGGAGCAAGACGCTGAACAAGTTGCCAAGGACAGCGGTAACATCCGTTATCTGCATACCATTAAAAATCAGACTCGCAGCATTATGTGGGGTTTGTATCGGGCGGCGGTTGTCTACTCGGCGCGGAACGATATTAAACAGTGGTACATATTGGTAACGCCGTCTTTGGCTTACGCGGTTAAGAAAGAGGGGTTTGAAATGCAACAGGTAGGCGGCGCCTGCGACCATCGCGGTCAGCGTATTCCTTATGCATTGGATGTTGAGCATATTCTTGCCAATCCTTTGTGGCAAAAAGACTATCAGTTGGATTACCGCAAATATTCAGAACTGCTAGAGCAATCGGTGGCTAAGCGGCAAAGAGCTTAAAGTATCGGCGCGCGATCATGCCCAGTTTCAGATACTAAGCGGTTTGCAGGGCAACTTTATCGCATCCAAAAAAGCCCGGTTTGCGCTGGTGATCTATTAAATCTGGGCGGTGCGGCTGCCGGATTGGAGTAAGCTGCTAGTGTGGTTACCGATGCCGTAGACCAGAGCGTGAAAACAGCCCTAAGTTATGCGGCAGACGCAGTGCGCGCGTGCCAGCATTGTTTAAATCCCCCGCGCAGCTTATTCCCGGAAACTTCCTTCTTCTGAAAGCCATTACGTCGCGGCTCGTCGTTAAGCCTTTACGCTCTCAGTTCCTCTAACGTCAGACCGAGCAGGCTTGAGCTGTTTAGTTAGCGCCAGTCGAAAAGAACCACACACGTCAAACCGAAAGCTTGATGCCTCAGGTCCGGCCGTACCGGGAATCTATATAAGATACAGTCCGCACGTAAACAATCCATTTTGAATTTGCCGAGGCTGCCGGCCACCCGTTGCAGACGGTGTGCAGCCGTTTTTGGGTGGGCGTTTTTCTGTCCTATTCCAGCAGCTTACGGTAAAGTTGCAGAGTCAAACTGATATACTGGCTTTTGTCTGTCTCAGGTTAGCTATCTGCTGTTCCGGGTCGGAAGCCTACGTCATTATTATAAAAACTATATTAGCCAGGATTATTTATGGAAGCTTATTTGCCCATGATTCAAAGCATACTGTCGGATTGGTATCGATTTACGCTGGAAAACCAGGAATATGCCGGCGCTTTAGCGCTTGCCGTGTGGTTGCTGACGGCAATGTTTTACAGCATCAGGATTTATTTTTTAAAGAAAACCAATGCGATTAATTTAAAAGCGCGCCTTGCTTTACAAGCCGATTTCGATGCGGCGCAACAGCAGCAGCAAGCCTTGCAAGAGCAATTGACTGCCAATACCGAGCAGCTGGAGGTCGCCAAAACCGTTGCCGATAACGAAGCGCAACGGGCAGCCGGTCTGGAAGAAAAGCTGGTACAGGCGAATCGGCAGGTGATCGACAGCATCAAAACCTTGGCTACCAGTTTCGAATTGACCGAGCCGGCCTTACCGGCCGCCAACGATCTGCAATCGACTGATCTGTGGTCACGATATTTCGCGCTTACCGCGCAAATTACCGAGCGCTTTAAAGCCGAACAACAAGGCAAAACCGAGCTGCAACTGGCACTGTGGGCGGAAACTTCCAAAGTCGCTGAAAAAGATGCGCTATTGGGGCCGCTGCAATTACGTTTGGAATCGCAAACCGAACAGCTGAATAAGCTGGAGTTGGCGGTGGAAGAGCAAAAAATTCTACGCGAGCGCGAACAAGCCAGCGCGGAAAAACTGCTGGCAGAGGCCCAAGCCAAACATCAAGCCGAATTGGCGCGTTACGCCGACTCGGCCAAACATTCGGCGACGCCTACGCCTGCTTACTCGCAGCCGGTATCTCAGCCGGAGCCCAAAGTTGTCATCAACGAAGCTCCTGCCGTTATCCAGCCTGTCCCGGCTGTTGTTGCTGAACCTGTTGTGGTTCAGGCGCCTGTCGAGCCGCCAAAGCCGGTCGAGCGTGAAGTTGCGCAGGTTGTCGAGAAGCCCAAAGCAGTGGTTGCCGAGCCGGCACCGGCGAAGCAGTCATCCGTCGATAAATTGGCCGAAAAAAGCGGCGGTTTCGGCAAGTTCAAGCAAATGTTGAACAACACCATGCAGCAGATGGCCAAGTTGGACCAAAAGCTGGGAACACAGACCGAAGTCGCTGCCGAGGCCATCCAGGAAGAGTTGGAAGAAATCGCCGCACCTATAGTGGAAGCGGCCGCTGAGCTTAAGGAAAATGTGGTGGAAATTGCGGAAACTGCGGCCGAAGCCGTTAAAGAACCGGCCGCCGGCGTTGGCGGTAAGCTGAAAGGTTTGTTCGGTAAAAAAGCGGCAGAACCTGTCGTTGCGTCTGAACCGGTAGCGGAGCCCGAGCCGATTGCCGAAGCCGCCGCCGTAGTCGAACCCGCCAAGCCTGCCGGGCTAAAAGGGCTGCTTAAAAAGTGGAAATGATAGTTTCCACTGTTTAAACATCAGCCGGGCGGGCGTTGTTTGTCCGGCTGTTTAATCGTCTGCGTATTTCAATTAAATCCGCCACCAATTCCTGTTTCTAAACGGCAGGTACTCCAATCGAAACCCGCCGTGGGCGGCGACCAGCTAAAACAGGCGTAGGGTGTGGAGAGTTACGAACCGCACCAATCGCGAACGATGCGCTTCACGCTGTTCAGCAAATCCTATGATCCTGGTCTTGCGTAGCCTCGATGCAGCGTTAGCGGAATCGAGGGTGTCGACCATCCGCCATCAGACTAACCTCGCCAAATTTTAAGGGTGTTGGCCTTCGATTCCTCGATTCCATCGAGGCTACTTGCTTTTGAACGGAACAGCCCGCAGGGGTGCGGCATGTGCCGCACGTTACCGAAGGGGGCAGGAAGCCCCTTTCGGCAACCCCGTTCAAAAGCGAGGAGCGCAGGGAATAAGCGGCATTCGGGTGGCTTTTCTTTTGGTGACTTTTCTTTGGCCAAACAAAGAAAAGTTACTCGGCTGTCGGGCCGACAAATCGGCAGGATAGCCGATTTGCATGCGTTCGCACCCGAAGGGCGAAAAACAGGGAGGTTTTTCGTGAAACCGACATTGAAATCAGTCGTCGCGTTAGCGACACAAACACAAAAGTTCCTTAACCGCGTGGGCACAAAAACCGTGCCCACCCTACTAAGCTGGAGCGTTGGGTTAGGCATTTTCATGTTTACTATGCTGGGATGGACACACGCCAGGTTTGCCATCCAAAATTGAGTATCCACATTCAAATGCTATATATTCGTGGTCAATGCTGAACTCGTATCCTTTGTGTTCGACAAATTCTTCTTGATAAGCTTTCTCTGCTAACGGTGCGCCGCAGTATGGGCAAAGAAAATCACTTAGCAATTCTTTGGCATGAAGAATTTTCCTTGTCAGTTCTTCCGCCTCTTCACGCACTTGTTTTAGTTCAGTCTCCTTTGCTTGAACCTGCTCTTGCGTAGAGGTTTTATCTTGCTTAAGCCTAAGTAATTCTTCCTCATAAAGCTTGATTCTGCTTGATAAGCTTTGGGCAAGTGAGTCTGGAGACTGCGATTTTGCATCTGTGAGTTGATCTTTAAGATACGCAATGTTTTCCTTCTGCAATTGAATTGTTGCATCTTTTTGTTCTACCAAAAGTCGATAAAGGGTAAACAGAGCGACTATAAAAGCAATGAAAGGCAACTTGCGTCCCTTTGACCGTTTTGTTAGAGCTAACGCGCAACATAGTTTCTTCCATACATCATCAGGAAGCGATCGAGTTCACTAAAGGTTTGTGCGGGCAAAGCGGCATGAATAGATGTCATGAAATGCTTTAACGCAATAATGTCATTCCAATTTGAAGGTTTCTTTTTAGAGCGCGCAGGCGGTCGTACACAGCTCAAAAAAGAGTTCATCGCCCGAAAGTTGTGTTGGTCAATTATTGGAAGTGGCTCTTGGTGATGAACCAAATGAGTGATGTATGCAACAGTGATGTAGGTGGTTTGTCTATTGAGGTGTTCACTCCACCACTGGAACGTCTGCTTAGAAGTATTGTTATTAAAGGAGGCAACGTATTGCGGCCAAAGCCCCTGTATTTCGGTAATTAAATCTTGGTGGCGTTGCGGATAGTTGGGCTTTCCCCAATGACCCCATTTCCAAATCATTGCGTCAGCAATGTCGTTGTTCTGGTTGGCAAGAGCGGTGAACGAATTCTTGAACCGTGCATAGTCAGCCGCTGGATATTTTCTGAAGTCATACTCATTGAGTACTTGCTGAAAGATCGGGACAATCCGAGCAACAATTTGGTTTATTTCCTTCTGTGTAATTGGCATCACGGTATCTTTAGCTCTAACAATGAATTAGATAGTTTCCATATAGCTACCGAAAAACGCTCTTCGGCACGACAATTTATTGATCTGCATATGATCTCCCTGGTTCTATATATCATTCAACGGACAATAAGTTTCCGCTAACGGCCAGATTGCTGCCATTGAATCAGATCGAATGATAGTCCGCAACGGGTCGGCCGTGACAGTTCGTGATTTCCAAAAACTTAAACCACTACCCGCATAATCTTATCGAGTTTAGTGGCCGACAATTCATCGGGACAAATGGCGGTTTCCAGTCGGAATAGCCAATCCGCCTAAACTTCCGGCACAAAAAAGAACGGGCTGCCTTCGTGGCCGGCGTGCTGTAAGGGGGCGTATTGCGGCATTTGTTCGAAACCGCCGCGCGCCGCAGACGCACGTACTTGATTGGCCACGTCCCGGAAGATGTCGTAATCCTCAATGATGCGTTTGTTGCCGCGTAACACTTTCAAAAACGCATTGGCGAACACCGAATGGTCGCCGCCGCCTTGATCCATCACCGGTTTAACGCCACCGGAAGTCAGCACGGTGCGGGCTTTGCGGCTGTTCATGGCTTTTAACCAGCGTTCGCGCTTGGCGTCGTCCATGCCTTCCGGCAGTTTTGCCACCGCCGAGCCGGTCAACGCGCCGGAATAGCAGGAATCGGCCACTACCATAATGTGCTTGGCCGGCATGATGCTCAAAAATTCCGTGATGCTTTGGCTGGAAATCCAATTGGCGCTATTGCCGGTTTCCGAATCGACCGGCAGCCAATAAGCGGTCTGACTTTTCTTGTCGATCTCGCCGTGGCCGGCGTAATAAACCAGTAAATTATCTTGTTCGGTGAGTTTTTGATTCAGTTCGTTGAACGCCGACATGATCGTGTGGCGATTGGCATTGATCAGCAATTTGGTTTTGAAGCCATAGCGTTCGCGTAACAGCAATTCCAGGCTTTTCGCGTCGGCGATGGGGGTTTTCAAAGACGGATAAGCGCCGTACTCGTTATTGCCGATGATGATTGCGTAGAATTTGCCGAATTGAATATCGCCGGAGCGTTTCAATTCACTGCCGTTGCTGCTCGGAAACACTGCCTCGGCCGCATTGCCGGACGCCAACAAGCGCAGGCTTAAATCGCTGCTTTGATTGCGTTTGTCGGTAGCGACAATGCGCACCAAGGTTTCGTCGCCTTTTAGGCTAACATCGGTTTCAAAACGGCCGTTGGCATCGACTTTTATCGCTTTGTCGTTTAACAGCAAGCGGCTCAGGCCGGTCGCCGCGTCGATTTTGCCGACGATGCGTTTGCTGCTCTCGCCCAAGCCAAATTGAATGCTGGGAATACCCCTGGTGACGGTGACGGCGGGTTCCAGCAATTCGATATTCGGACCGTTGCCCGAAGCCACCACGTTGGATGATTGATGCTGTAATTTTTCTTTCAGCGCGGCAATCTCCTTGGCTTGCTGTTGTAAGGCCTGCTTGCGCAAATCTATTTGATTTCTGTCCAGTTTGTCCTGTGAGGTCAGCCAGCCGGTCAGTTCGGCCGATTGTTTTTGGTAGGTTTCGATTTTTTCGTTGAGCTTGTTTTCGATGTCGTTGGTTTTGCTTTCGACAGCTTTAGCGCTGGGGCTTTGCTGGCGCGCCGCTTCCAGTTCGCGTTTCATACGTTGCCTTTCCTGGCTGAGAGATTGCGTCAAACTGCCCAATTTGGCTTGTTGGTCTTTTAATTGGCTTTCTTTTTCGCGCAACTGTTTTTCCAGCGATTCGATGTCGCTGGAGCCGCCGGGCGTGGTGGATTTTTGTTGTTGCAGTTTGTTACGCAAGGCTTCCAACTCGTCTTGAGCCTTGCGTAAACTTTCCTGTTGATCCAGGGTTTGCTGGCGGGTGCTTTGCAGTTGCTCGCGCAGTTGTTCCGCTTCGCGGCGGGATTCGGCTACTTCGCTGCGCAAGGTGGCCAATTCTTCGCTATTGGCGATGGCTTGAGCATTGACGGCGGGCGCGAACTGAATGCCGGCGTCTTCCAGGCCGGCCGATTTGCGGTACCAACGCAGTGCGGCTTCTTTGTCTTCGGTAACGCCCAGGCCTTTTTCGTAAAGATGGCCCAAGTTCAATTGTGCTTGAGAGTTACCCTGATTGGCGGCTTTTTCGTACCACTGCGCGGCGGCTTTGTAATCGGCTTGGGTGCCCAGGCCTTTTTCGAAAATCTCGCCGACATACAGCTGGGCGGCGGCATCGCCTTCCTGCGCCTTGGGTAGCCAGATATTCAGTGCGCTGGCGTAATTGGCGCGGTCGTAAGCGACATATTCGCCGCCGCGGACTTCACAATCGGCAGCGGTCGTGCGGATGGGGCGGCGGGCGCTGAGATAAGTCATTTGCGAGCCTAGCTTGCGTACCTGTCCGGGCAGCAGGCAATCGACGACAAACAGTTTGCTGGTGTCGGCCACGATATAGCCTTCGGTGGCTTTGGCCATTTCTTCCTGGCTGACGTCGCGGGCGCAGGCGGACATTAAAATGCCGCCAATTGCCAATGCCAGCGTACGGTTCAATACTCTTTGTGTCGCCATGGTGTGCCGCCTCGAATGATTGATTTTATCCGGCAACCATAGCAGAAATCCGCTACCCCGCAAATGGCTAGGGCTGGTGGTCCAGGCGTTTTAGCATCTGCGGCCAAATGGCTTGCCAGCCATGGCCGTGATCGGCATCGACGATTTGTACGTGGCTGTTGGGGCGTTGCTGTAAGGCTTGTTGGAATAATGCCGGCGGAATGTTGTTATCGCGTTGGCCCAGCAGGTGCCATTCCGCAATGCCGGGTTTGCCGGCGCGCTTAGCTGGGTTTAGTGAGTCATGCAAACGCTGGTAGCCGTGATGATCGGCCCATATATCGATGTCGTAATTCCCCGCCAGCGTCACCACCGCGACGGTTTGCTGCAAACGCTCGGCTATCAATAGTGCCAACGTGCCGCCGCCGCTGTGGCCTATCAACACCACTTCACTGTAACCGTTTAACGTGCAGAATTTTGTTAATGCTTGGGTCATAGCCGTTACCACTCTTTCGCTATAGCGGGCGCCGGTCCACAAGCTTTGTGTGCAGCCGGGGTCGCCGGCGTGGCCGTTGTAGCATGGCCGTCCCAGGTATAAAGCTGGCTTCGGGTCGGAAGCCATTAATGACAGGACGGTAGCTGTGCGGGTGGTCGGGTCAGAGGCTGGAAATAGTCCGCGTTCCCAAGGGTAGCCGTCACCTTCGAGATAAACATGCAGGCGTTTACCGGCTGATGGCGGCAAATGGGTAAACGATGTCAGTTTAAATCCGGCTACTTTGGATTCTAAGGCCTGAAAGCCGAATGCCGTGGCTTGCTCATGTAGGCGCATCGCCGGGGTACTGCAAGCTGCCAGGAAAAGCAGCAGACTTAGTTTAATCAGCAAATGTAGCCGCTTGACACGCATGAGTTACAGGCGATTTAGAATAGGCCACGCTGCATGCGGGGCATGCAGCGTGGTCAGGAGGCTTGGTCGTCCGGCAATCGACCGTTTGCCAGGTTGTTTAAAACGACAGCCGCAAGCCGCTGGAAAAGGCGTGGTTTGACACGTTTGCCCGGTCGATGATGGTGTTGTAGGCCACGAAAGCGGACATGCCATCGGCAAATTGGCCGGCCACGTTAAATCCCAGTTGCATGAAATCGCGGTCCGGATTGTCGGAACGGATATTAAAGCCGGCATTGTTTTGCACGAAGCGCACGACGCTGACTTGGGCGTTATAGCTGGATTCATGTACCCATTCAGCATTAACTTGCGGCACGATGACGCCCCAAGGCAAGCTCCACGCATACGAAGCCCTGGCGCCGGCTTTGGTCAGCATGGATTCTATGTTTTGTTTGCCGTAGCTGGTGCCGAAGCTGGAGCCACCTGTTTCGCGGTAGCCGTCCACTTCGGTTTTGGCGTAGTCGAAACCGATATAAGGTCCGACCACTACCTTGTCGATGTGGTAGTTATAACCCGCGCCCAAGCTGGAGGCATACTGCATGCCCGAGGTGCTGCCTTTTGCCGAGGTGTTGAAAAAGCTCATTGCCCGCTCGGATTCGTAATCGATGCCGCCGACACTGGCCAGCGCGTCGATATAGAAATCCTGAATATTCAAAGTGCTGTATAGCGAGCCGGTATAGGCTGCGGTATAAAGCTGGCCGGCGCGGTTGCTGAAATCGGCTTTGTTGTGAGCGTTATTAAAGGCCACCCCCACAAAAAAATTATCGGTGAAAGCATAATCCGCACCGACCGTGACACCTTGATTGTCGAAGCTGTAACCCTGTTCGTTGGCAGTGCGGTTCCGGCTACCAAAACTGCCGTCGATATTGCCGTATAGGCCCAGGCGTTGAAATATTTCCGGTAGTTCGTCGCCGCTGCCGCCGCCGATTTTGGTGCCGCCCAGGTTGATGCCGCCCGCATTACCGGCGCGCAAGGTGGCGATGCGATCCATTACGCTGCTAAAATTCGCTCGCGAAGTGGCAACCGTGGTGGCTGCAATCGTATTGATCTCTTCAGGGGTGATTTGATCGATAACATCGGCTTTGGCAGCCGCGCCCAGGCCGGCGATTCTGGCGCAGTCGCTGATAACAGCACTGCTGGTGGGTGAGGCGCACAAGCTATTAATTGCCAGAGAGGTAGCGCTGGCGTTGGAGGTGGATTCGATAATTTGCGATTGGGAAATGACTGCGCCACCGCTGCCGGCATAGCTAATCAATCTTGCACTGCCCGAGCCGGTGCCGGTGCCGGGAATGATCAGTCCCGAGTCGCCGACTATCAGTAACACATTGCCCGTGTCGCTGTTTATATTGGAACCCGCGATAGCGTCGGTTGATGCAAACGGGTAGTTTGCCAGCGCGACAGTATAGCTGCCGGGGCTCAAGGGGTAGTCGTTAATCAGCGAGTTAAAATTCGGAGAAACGCCCGCCGCGCCGCAGTCTATTTGGTTACAACCGTCGTCGTTCTGAGTGAGTACGGAGAGGCTGGTAAAATTGCCGGTGCCGCTCAGCAGGAAAATATAGGGGTCCGTTGTGGGGCCGCTGGTGGCAATATCGACCAGTGTGGTTTGTGATAGCGAGAAGGGCAGGTAGCCCACGGATCCCGCCCCGGAGCCGGTTAGATTGAATGTGCCGCTCGCGAATTCCACGCCTGCCGCGAGTGGCGACGCCAGCAGCAATGTCACTAACGAGCCTGCGGTTAGGGATTGCCGTTTGCTTAATCGCGCAACAGCGGTTTTAGAGCAGAATAGTTCAAAAAAAAACAGTGATTTCATGAGCATTTATTCCAAATAATTTTTGCAACTTATTATAGATGCATGTTGATGTTTTCAATAGTAATTAAATTTTTCTGGAGATTCGGTGTCGGCCAATCGCGCTTTTTCTTATTGAATCGTGGTCAGTAAATTTCTGATGACCGTCGGGCTTGGGAGAGATCAAATGCAGCGGTGGCGAGAATTTGCCGGACCTGGACGGGATTTATCCTGGTCGATTTTGGTGCTTGGCGGTTTTTAGACCATCAAGGGCAATTGCCGCGACACGAACAAGCTCTTCGGCTAAAATCCTTACACTTTCCCTGACTGTCGTTTGCCATGTCCAGATTTGAGCTCGCATTGAAAGCCTTTCAGCAGGCTCAACTAGCCTATGAAGATTTATTGGCGGTGGCAGCCGCGTTAAGCGCGGAACCCGAACAGGTTTTAGATGCAGCCCGCCAATTCTTGGAAAACGAATATCGGAACGGAAAAATTGGCGCGGATGTTTATCGCGGTTTGCAATCGGTCATGCAAGACGAAACCCGGTTTGTCGACGACCAAACCCAAATGGCGCCTTCACGGGGCTCCGCTGCGGACGATGCAACCAGCATAGTTTCGGCGCCGGCTACGGCGACGACGATACTGCCGGTTTCACCCGCTACGCAAACACCTACCCTGACGACCGAATCCTTGCTGCAAGGCTTGGATCCCTCGCAGCCGCGCGCCGAGCTGACAGTCGGGAGTACCTTGAAAGGTCGTTTTGTGCTCGAAGAGTTGCTCGGGGTGGGCGGCATGGGTATGGTGTTTAAAGCCACCGACTTGCGCAAAGTAGAGGCCTCGGATAAAGAGCCTTTCGTCGCTTTAAAGGTGTTAAACCAGGATTTTCAATTCAATCCGATGGCGCTGGTGGCTTTGCAGCGGGAGACCAAGCGCGCGCAAACCCTGTCTCACCCCAATATTATTAAAGTCTACGATTTTGATCGGGACGGCACGCACGTGTTTATGTCGATGGAATACCTGCAGGGTAGGCCGCTCAGTCATCTGATACGCGAGCATGTCGACAGCGGATTACCCTTCAAAAAAGCCTGGCCTATCATCAGTGCGATGGCAGAAGCCTTGGCGCATGCGCATAAGAAAAATATCGTGCATTCCGACTTTAAACCGGGGAATGTGTTTGTCGGCGACGACGGCGAAATCAGGGTGCTGGATTTCGGGATTGCTTGCGCCATTGGCCGCAGCGAAACAGACGGTCACGACGCGACGATTTTTAATGCGCGGTCGCTGGGCGCTATGACTCCAGCCTATGCCAGTTTGGAGCAACTGCAAAATAGCGATCCCGATCCGCGCGACGATATTTATGCTTTGGCTTGCATCACTTACGAACTGTTGAGCGGCAAGCATCCGTTTGGCCGGTTATCGGCGGAAAAGGCCACGGAGGTCAATCTACAGCCCAAACCCATTGCGCAGCTTAAACGCCGGCAATGGAAAGGATTGCAAAAGGCTCTGGCTTTTAGGCAGGAGGATCGCTGCGCCACTATCGACGAATTTTTAGCGGCTATCGGACCGCATACGTCGGTCTATTACGGACTGTGGTCAACGGGTGTGTTGCTGGCTTGTTTGATCGGGTTGAACGTCTATTGGACTCTCAATGAAAAGCAAACCGCTACCGAAGTGGTAAAGGTCGCTGTTGAGCTCAATCCGGAGCAAAACCAAAAAATTAAGGATTTGCTGGAATTGGCGGATATTCATTTTGATGTCGGTTACCTCACCGCGCCGACCGGCAGCAATGCGTTCTGGGCTTATCAGGAAGTTTTGAAAATTGATCCATACAACAAAGCGGCCATGGATGGCATCAATAAAATTGCCGATACGCTGGAACAGCAGGCGTGGGAGTTTTACGAAAAGAACGACCGCTCGGAGGCTTTGAAAAAAGTACAGGAAGGTTTGGAAGTCAACCCTGTGCACAAGGGCTTACAGAGTTTGCGAGATAAGCTCAGGTTTAATTGATTTAGTTTTCCGATCTTTGCGGAGGGATTTTCAAAGAGCGGTGAATCTGGGGGAAGAGGTGTGTTTACGCAGATTATCAGCAGATAATTCTGCAAGTAATTCTGATTGGGCTATTTGTCGCGGCTAAGCCTGCTAAAGCCGGTCTGTGACCGAGTTTAGCAGGATGAAAGCGCAGCTTAGTGTTGATTATGCAGCTTTACGGCGGCGAGACATGGCGATGCCAAACAAGCCCAGCCCGGTCAAGGCCAAGCTTGCTGGTTCGGGTACAGTATTATTTGGTTGGGTCACAACGCGAATTTTGTTTTCAATCGCGGCTGCGTAAGCAGTCGCGTTAGCAACGCCAATGTAAAAGCCTTGAGTTGGGAAATTGTAAGGTGAGGTTGTGTCGCAAGGACCCGGGTAGCAAATGCTGTTTTGCAGATAGGCAGTATCCACCCCGCTACCAATGCCTTCGATACTGATGTTATCCACGCCGGCAGCAATCAAATTATTGCGCGCGGTAATTGCGGTTGCTTCGTTGCTTGTGACTCCGTCTGTTGCAAAATTTACGTAAGAAAAATCGATATTCAAAGTAGACGCCGCCAGAGTGGTTCGCATGGTGTCGAATGCCGCTGTAAAGTTTGTGCCGCCACCACTATAACCTAGGTTGGCGATACTCGTGGCCAGTGATGTGCGGCTGGCCGCGTCTGTGACGAGGAAGTTTTGAATGTCCGCGGTCGCAGAGCTGCTAAATGTCACGACAGAGATTTCATAGTTGCTGTTCAGCGGAATCAAATTATTAACAGCGTTGGATAATCCAGCTTTGATGATATTCCAGTTTGATGAGCCAATGCTGCCTGATTCGTCGAGAATAAAGCCAAGTTGGATGGTGCCGGCATTGGCTGAGCTGGACGCAAATGCGCTTAGTGCGAAGGTAGCCGCCATTGACGCAGCCAAAGTGAGTTTGCGGATTTTTCTCATGTGATCTCCAAAAAGTGTTCCATTCAAGTTAACTCCCCAGCAGTTCGGAGCGTTTTTACCTGGCAAAGCGTTTTCGTTGGACGAGTCCCGATTGCTAGGTAGTGTCTCTTAGTTGGGGGAAAGCAATTCATAAAAAGCAAGTATTGGGCCACCTTATTATTTTCAATAATTTGCACTTGAACGGATTGTTCGACGTATTTTTTTTGTAAAAAAAATCGACACTATTTTAGGGGGCGGACTATCGATTGGTTTTAGATTTCAAGACCGGAAGTTCGATGGTTTTCAATTTGTTGTTTTGAAATAAATAAAAGACTTGCCGTGCCGGTTGCAAGGCAAATTAGTAAATTGGCAAACAGGTGGTTTTTTTGATGATCGGTGGCCTCCTGGTGCAGGTGGATATTTAAGGGGTTGGCGCGGATGACATGCTAAAATTCGGCGCATTATGACTTCCTATGCGCCGATTGCCAGTGGCTTCTCAATTATTCCCAGTATCCGATGATGCAACGCCCGCGCGACTGCGGGAAATTCCTTATAACTACACCTCGTTTTCTGATCGTGAAATCGTCATACGTCTGCTCGGCGAAGACATGTGGTGGGTGCTTGAGTCGTTACGCGGTGAGAGAATTACCGGGCGCTCCGCGCGGATGTTGTATGAAGTATTGGGCGACATTTGGGCGGTACAGCGTAACCCTTATCTCGAAGACGATTTGCTCGATAATGCCAAGCGGCGGCGCGCCTTGCTGCAAGCCTTGCGGCATCGTTTGGGGCAGATGGAGGGTCGGCAAGCCGAACTGGAGAATCAGCACACCGGGCGGGCCGGGCGGGTGGGGCAATTGATTGCTGCGGCCCATCAGGCGGTGAATGAATTCGAAGCCCATTTCGAACGTACCGCGCAACTGCGCCGTAGCGTGTTGACGCTGCTGTCGCAATATACCCGCAAAGACAATATCAGCTTCGATGGTTTCGCGCGGGTTAGCCACGTGACCGATGCCACCGACTGGCGGGTGGAATATCCGTTTGTCGTGCTGTATCCCACATCGGAAGATGAAGTCGGGCATTTGGTGCGCGGCTGTATCGAGCTGGGCTTGACTATCATCCCTCGCGGCGGTGGCACGGGTTACACCGGTGGTGCGGTGCCGCTCAATGCTTATTCGGCGGTGATCAATACCGAAAAGCTGTTGGTGATGGGGGCGGTAGAGCGGCATACGCTATTACCGGGCGTGGAGTGTTCGTATGCGACGATTTACACCGGCGCCGGCGTCGTCACCCGGCGGGTGATGGAAACCGCCGAACAGGCCGGTTTGGTATTTGCCTGTGATCCGACCTCCGCGGATGCGTCCTGCATCGGCGGCAATATCGCGATGAACGCCGGCGGTAAGAAAGCCGTGCTATGGGGAACCGCGTTGGACAATCTGGCCTCCTGGCGGATGGTGACGCCGGACGGCAATTGGTTGGAAGTCGAGCGGCTGAATCACAATCTGGGTAAGATCCACGAACAAGATAAAGCCAGTTTTTTGTTAAAGCGTTTCGATGCCGGTGGCAAGCAATTGCTGGGCGAAGAAACCCTGGAAATTTCCGGCAGTTTTTTCCGCAAGACCGGCCTGGGTAAGGATGTGACCGACAAGTTTCTCGGCGGTTTGCCCGGTATTCAAAAAGAGGGTTGTGACGGCATTATCACCTCCGCACGCTGGATTCTGCATGAAATGCCACCGGTTAGCCGCACGTTTTGCCTGGAATTCTTCGGGCAGGTGCGCGAGGCGGTGCCTTCTATCGTCGAAATTCGCGATTACCTGGCGGATTTGCCGAAAGAGGGCGATAGTCGAGTGATGCTGGCTGGTTTGGAGCATCTGGACGAGCGCTACGTCAAAGCAGTCGGCTATGCTACTAAAGCCAAGCGCCACGGCCGGCCGAAAATGGTGCTGATCGGCGACATTGTTGGCGACGATGAAAACCAAGTCGCGATGGCGGCGTCCGAAGTAGTGCGCATATGTAATGCGCGCGGTGCCGAGGGCTTTATCGCCGTGAACCCGGAAACCCGCAAGAAATTCTGGCTGGATCGCGGCCGCACCGCAGCGATTGCCCGGCATACCAATGCCTTCAAAATCAACGAAGACGTGGTGATTCCGCTGCCGCGCATGGGCGATTATTGCGACGGCATCGAGCGCATCAACATCGAATTGTCACTGAATAATAAATTGCGCTTATGCAGTGCCTTAATTGAACTGCTGGGCGGCGACTTGCCGCTTAGAGCCTACGAAGAAGGCGTGAATAAAGCCGAATTGTTGGACGAGCGTCGGGCCTTGGCGTTGGATGCGGTAGACACGGTAAAGCAGCGCTGGCAATGGATTTACGATAATTTGGATTTGCCGTTGGCCGAAGCCGAAAAAGCCTTCGTGTCACAAGGTATCCAGGCCGGCGAACTGAGCAATCGTGCCGTCGAGCCGATTTTGTTTCATCGCTTGCAGGATTATTCGTTACGGGTGTCGTGGAAGCAGGAATTGCTACCACGCTTGCGGGAAATTTTCGAAGGCGATAATTTCCGGCCCATCGTCGAGCGCATCGAGGCTTTGCATAAAGAAATTCTGCGCGGTCGCGTATTCGTGGCTCTGCACATGCACGCCGGTGACGGCAACGTGCATACCAATCTGCCGGTCAACTCCGATCATTACGAAATGCTGCAAGAAGCCAATGCTGCAGTGGCGCGGATTATGGCCCTGGCGCGTTCATTGGGCGGGGCGATTTCCGGCGAACATGGCATCGGCATTACCAAATACGAATTCTTGACCGAGGACGAGTTGGCGGATTTTCATGCGTATAAAAACCGCATCGATCCAGAAGGCCGTTTTAATCGCGGCAAGTTGATGCCGGGTGCCGATTTGCGTTCGGCTTATACCACGTCGTTTAGTTTGATGGGTTTTGAGTCCTTAATCATGCAGCAAAGCGATATTGGCGCGATTTCCGATTCTGTGAAAGACTGTTTGCGCTGCGGCAAGTGTAAACCGGTCTGCGCCACGCACGTGCCGCCGGCCAATTTGTTGTATTCGCCGCGCAATAAGATTTTGGCGACTTCATTATTGATCGAAGCGTTTTTGTACGAAGAACAAACCCGGCGCGGGATTTCGATTACGCATTGGAAAGAGTTTGAGGATGTTGCCGACCATTGCACGGTCTGCCACAAATGCTTCAATCCATGTCCGGTGGACATCGATTTCGGCGATGTGTCGATGAATATGCGCAATTTGCTGCGCAAGATGGGCAAGCAAAGTTTCAATCCGGCCAAGACCATGGCGATTGCTTTTCTGACCGCGTCCAGCCCGAACACGGTCAAGGCGATGCGCACGGCGATGATTGATTGGACCTACAAGGCGCAACGCATCGGCAATACGCTGTTAAAACCTTGGAGCAAAGCGCAGATCGCGCAGCCGCCGGCCACGGTCGGCAAGCCGCCGATGCGCGAGCAGGTAATTCACTTCATGAATCGGAAAATGCCTGGCGATTTACCGACCAAAACCGCGCGGGCGTTGCTGGATATCGAAGACGGGCAGATTGTGCCGATCATTCGTGACCATGCCAAAACCCGCACCGATTCCGAGGCGGTGTTTTATTTCCCCGGCTGTGGTTCCGAGCGTTTGTTCTCGCAAGTCGGATTGGCGACTCAGGCGATGTTGTACGAGATTGGTGTGCAAACTGTGCTGCCGCCCGGTTATTTGTGCTGCGGCTATCCGCAGCGTGCCGGCGGGCAGTTTGATAAGGCGCAGAAAATTACCACTGATAACCGGGTGTTGTTCCACCGGGTAGCCAATACCTTGAATTATCTGGATATTAAGACCGTGGTGGTCAGCTGCGGTACTTGCCAGGATCAATTGCAGGATTACGAATTCGAGAAAATTTTCCCCGGTTGCCGCCTGATCGATATTCACGAATATCTGCTGGAAAAAGGTGTGCGGCTGGAAGGGGTGAATGGTGCGCGTTATCTATATCATGACCCGTGTCATAGCCCGTTCAAGCAGCAAGATCCGATCAAAGTGGTCAATCAGTTGATCGGTGCGCCGGTTGCGAAATCAGAGCGCTGTTGCGGCGAGTCGGGCACTTTGGCGGTGGCGCGGCCGGATATTTCCACGCAGATTCGTTTTCGTAAGGCGGAAGAATTGCAGAAAGATACGGCTAAATTACGCTCAGACGGTTACGACGGCGCGGTGAAGATGTTGACCTCTTGTCCCTCGTGCATGCAAGGTTTACAGCGGTTCGAAGACGAAGTCGAGCAAATGGAAGTCGATTACATCGTCGTGGAAATCGCCAAGCATATATTGGGTGAAAACTGGATGACCGGGTATTTGGATCAGGTCACCAAGGGCGGTATTGAGCGGGTTTTGGTGTGAGTTAAAGAATTGGTTAGCCGGCGATTCTTCAGCCGGCTTTGCCATTTGTACGTCGTAAAATCTGGCTTTTACACCAGTCCACAAGCTGTGGTTTGCTTATCTTCAGGCAATAAAAAGCCGCGATAAATCGCGGCTTTTTAAATTTGGAGCGGGAAACGAGACTCGAACTCGCGACCCCGACCTTGGCAAGGTCGTGCTCTACCAACTGAGCTATTCCCGCAAAATATAGTAATGGAGGCTGCGACCGGAATCGAACCGGTATATACGGCTTTGCAGGCCGCTGCATAACCATTTTGCTACGCAGCCTTTATAAGGACAATAAAAAAGCCGCGATTTGCCGCGGCTTTTCAAATTTGGAGCGGGAAACGAGACTCGAACTCGCGACCCCGACCTTGGCAAGGTCGTGCTCTACCAACTGAGCTATTCCCGCTTGGCTTACTATCCTGCGTATTATAAAAAGATATTTTTTTGTGTCAACAGTTATTGCAGGTTTATTGCCGAAGTCCAGGCTTTTCGGCCTTGGCATTCGCCGGATTCAGTGATCTCAACTTCCGCCCACAGAACATTTTTGTCGGTGGTGTCAGCTTGAGATTGAATCAGTTTTACAGGAGTGTTAAGCGGCATGTGTTTGCAAGCGCCGTCGCGGTCATTTTCTTCGGTATCATCGTAAGCGGCCATGGAGCCGGGAACGGAGACCAATCTTACAGTTGCATTTGGATCATAAGTGTTGGGGCTTTTCAACACGTAGTTCTGACCGGGAACCATGGCTTTGGCTTGGTGAACAGGCAATTTGGCATCGGAGCCACCACCAAAAATCAAGGCGACCAAGACCAGCGCCGCAGCGCCCACGCCGCCAAAAAATACTTTAGGATTGGATTCTTTCAGTGCCAACAGGTTAGCGACAATATTTCCGGCCGCATCTTTTGCCGCTACGGCGGAATCAGCGGCTGAACTTGTTTCCGGTTGCTTAGGCTCTTCAGCTTGATTTTGGGCTTCAGTCTCGTTGTTGTTTTCGTCAAGGCTCATGCGATGTTTCCTCTTAAGCTAGTTATTATTATGGTTAAGTGGTTAAAGTTACCACGCCGTTCGAACATTTCAAGCATTCATTTTTTTAGTCATTGGGTCGTATCTTAAGGGGAACTGTAGCAAAAATGAACAGGCTGGGATAAAAAAGCTAATTGGATCGCTGCTTTGTTGTCTTTACATGGGGTTGGTCGATGTGATTGTCCTGTTCGGAGTTACCGGTTTATATCTGGATTCTTTGACAGTGCTTGTTGTGGTACTCGGGGTTGTGATGATAGGAGTCAGATCTTTTTTGGTCCGATCATGAATGCGATTTTTGCTTTGACTTGTTTTTTTGGAGGCTATCTCGATGGTGTGTTTTTTGACTAATCGGGAGTTGGCTAAGGTTGTGGAGGCGGAAGAGTACGCTGGACTGGTTAATCTATCAATCTTGGAGGAAAACTGGCTTTCCTCCAAATCAATCTGCGGTCCTATTTCGATACCCAAGTTTCACCTTTTGCTTCTTCAATGCTTTTTCTAAAAAGGCTCAAAATATATTGTTTGTAAGTGTCGTTTTTCCAATCCACATCCATCGTTGATACCGCGCTTATCCATACATCCTTATTTGGCCTGTTGTAAAACCAATAGAATTCATTATCAAAGATCATGTTTTTAATCTTCTTTGGATAGATTTTAATTCGCTGAAGAATTTTGGCATCCTGTTCCGGAGAGTTATAAAAATACAAGGATATAATGCCGCCATAGCAAGTAAAATTTGCCAGGTTTTCATCTTTGGAAAGACAGGCTTTTTCAATAATATTCAGTGTTGTTTCTAAGACATGAGAGGAGGAAATGGATTGGAGTGTTTTTTTTCCTTCCATAACCTCGTTATAAGCTTTCAAACATTGCGTGTCATTATATTGAATGCATCTATTTAAAATGTCTAATGTTTTAGGAAAGTCCAGGCCAAATTTGGCGAGATATATTTGCTCAAAGGATTTTGGTAAAAGAAGTTCAAGATTTTTTTGTTCGGTATTTACAGCATCGCAGCTGAAGCTAAGTATTAAAAGCAGCGCGAAAATGATGGTTTTCACAAGGACTGTTATATACATTATTTGTATTCCGTCCAGTCGGGATTACCGAGTGAAGTGGGTGTTTTTTCAATCCGTTCCATTATATTTGTTATGTTAGATGGAGTATCGACAACGCCAAAATCGATTTTATTTTTTGCCCCCGCGCTAGCTACGCCGAAAACTCCATTCCAGGTTTTTGCGAAGCCTTCGGTATAGCATCCATAAAATTTTGAAACCTGCTTGGGTTTTTTGATGAACTTCTTAACTAGAGCGCTATTTTTTAAAATATCTGCTTTATCAGGCTGGTGAAAAACTCGAAAAGCCAAGTAAGCTAAGGCATAGATGAGCGGCCAACTGTTAAAATAGGCTACCTAAATTTGGAGCCTTTCAATGCGCGGACACGATGCCATTCAAAACAGCTGGTTCAGCTATGTTAGCCTGGAAGACCGTATTCCCAAACAGCATCCGTTGCGTCGTTTACGGCTACTGGTTGATGGCGTATTGGCCTCTATGGATGCCGTCTTTGCCGAGCGTTACTCGCACACAGGCCGTCCCTCGATGGCCCCTGAAAAACTGCTGCGCGCCTTGCTGTTACAAGTCCTGTATACGGTCCGTAGCGAGCGTCAGTTGATGGAACAACTGGACTACAACCTGTTGTTTCGCTGGTTTGTCGGTCTGGGCATCGACGACGCCGTGTGGGAACGCACAGTGTTCAGTGCCAACCGCGAACGCCTGCTGTCCGAAGCCCTGAGTCGCGAATTTTTTGAGCGGGTACTGGCCATAGCCGAATGGCAAAATCTGGTGTCCGACGAACACTTCAGCGTCGACGGTAGCCTCATTGAAGCCTGGGCCTCGCACAAAAGCTTCGTCAAAAAAGATGGTAGTGGTCCCGATAAACCCGCCGGCCGCAATCCCGAGATCGACTTCAGTGGCGAAAAGCGCAGCAACGCCACCCATCAAAGTACAACCGATCCCGAAGCCCGGCTTTACAAGAAAGGCGAATACACCGAGGCCAAACTGCGTTACATCACCCATGCCTTGTCCGAGAATCGCAACGGCCTGATTGTCGATGTCGAAACCACTCAAGCCACCGGCACCGCCGAAATCGAAGCCGCGCAAAAAATGATCAAACGCCGCGTGCCCCAAGGTGGCAGCGTCGGTGCCGACAAAGGCTATGACCAACCGGCGTTCGTCAACGGACTCGAGTCCCGTGATATCAAAGCCCATGTGGCCCGCAAAAAGATTGGCAGTGCCGTCGACGGCCGCACCGCGCGCGGCAAAGGTTACGCCCAAAGTCTCAAGCGCCGCAAAATCGTCGAAGAAGCCTTTGGCTGGGTCAAAACGGTCGGCGGCCTGCGCAAAACCCGTCACATCGGCTTAGCCAAAGTCGCGGGTCAGGCCTTGTTTTGCTTTGCCGCCTACAACCTGACGCGCATGCTCAACCTATTGGTGTTCACGCCGAAACCGGCGTGGAGTGCACCCGCCTAGGGTGAAGTTCGCCTGAAAACCGTCCACAGACGGCTTCAGGCGAATAAAAAGCCCTTGAAACCGGGGCAAAACGCTTGAAACTCGATGTCATGACCGATTTCAACTCGAAAAAATCACGAACATCGTGGGTAAGGGGAAATATCGGCGGGTTTTTCACCAGCCTGTTAAAGCGCCACAGAAACGCATTGAAAGCTTTTCTTGTCCTTGCTCTCGTCGCTTAGCAGTACGATCTGGTTTTCATTATTTGGAAAAAAGAACGCGGCTTGGATATTCAGCTCTTCGAGATCGGCGGGATTTTGCGTCAGATGGTCGAACACGCTTAGTTCGTTGTCTTCGCCGTCCGCAACGATGAAGTAACGGTCATTTAGGGCTATTGCGCCGGATACATTTGATCGGCCTTTGTAGGTTTTTGTATCCATATCAGAATTGCTGGCGAAATGTTGATTTCAAGATAGGTGGCCGGCCGGCGATGCCTGAATTAATCCGGCCCTAATATTGTCGCTGACGCGCAGCAGGTAGCCCTGTTGCCAAAATGGATTCCCGCTTTCGCGGGAATGACGAAGGCTTGCTGAACTGCGCTGAACTAAGCTCGGGGGTTACTCGTCTGGCCTGCCGATAAAGCGATAAATCAATGCGCCCAAAACCGCGCCAATAATCGGCGCCAGCCAGAACAGCCAAAGTTGTGCCAAGGCCCAATCGCCGACATAAACCGCCACGCCTAGGCTGCGAGCCGGATTGACCGAGGTGTTGGTGACCGGAATGCTGATTAAGTGAATCAAGGTTAATCCCAAGCCAATCGCGATAGGCGCCAGGCCGGCAGGGGCGCGGGCGTCGGTGGCGCCGAGGATGATCAGTAAAAACATCATCGTCATGACCACTTCGGTAATCAACGCGGAGAGTAGGGAGTAGCCGCCCGGCGAATGTTCGCCGTAACCGTTGGAGGCAAAGCCGGCGGACACATCGAAGCCGGCCTTGCCGCTGGCGATTAAATACAACACGCCGCCGGCCGCAATCGCGCCGAGCACTTGCGAAACGATGTAAGGCAACAATTGATTGGCCGGAAAGCGGCCGCCCATCCACAAGCCAACCGATACCGCCGGATTGAGGTGGCAGCCGGAAATATGGCCGATGGCATAGGCCATGGTCAGTACTGTCAAACCGAACGCCAGCGAAACGCCGAGCAAGCCGATGCCCACATTCGGAAATGCGGCGGCTAATACCGCACTACCGCAGCCACCAAGAACCAACCAAAATGTCCCGAAGGACTCGGCTACATACTTTTTCATATGACTCTCCTGTGTGTTGTTATTGTTTTGCCTGTTATTGATCGCTTGTTTTTTGTTTAATAATCAATTGGCTAGCGCACTGTATTCTCTGTCTTTGTGTGATGTCAATCACAAAAAACGGCTAGGTTCTTGCTTGAAGCTTGCTATTTCCAGCTAGCTAGCCGGTTGCGCGGAATCGAGAGTGTTTTGTGGTACCGGGAATTCCGGAAGAATAGTTCGGGAAAGTTTATTTCGTATGGCTAATTTCCCTATTCGATGTGAGAATTAGGGCTTATCAGTGTCCGACATTCTTCTCAGTTAGCCCCCATGCCCGATATTTCCCAGCACGGCCACAGTACCAATTTGATCGGCATGGCGACGGCGTGTTTGGCCAGTCACCTATTTAACGAATACCCCAAGCCCTTGCATATCGCCGGAACCCGAGAATCCGCGCCCGGACTGTTTGAGCAGTTGGCCGGACAAGCCTCGTTGGCGGATTGCGGGCGGATATTTCAAGACTACATGTGCGTGGTATTCGGCTTCGAAACCGAGCAGCGTTTACGCGACGATGCCGACGGCCGGCGGCGTTACCGCAACAGCTATCTGCGCCTGATTCAAGATTGGGGTCTGGATTCCAATAACGCTCAAGGTGCGGTACTGAAGGGTTGGGTGGAAAGCCGCTTTGGCCTGTTCCCCAATTACCATAAACAACAAATCAGCAGTTTCATGAGTAAGGACTGGGTAACTTACATCGAAGAAAAGATGAACAGCCGCTACCACAATAATTGCATCTACATGCAGTTGGATTTGTTATATGAGTTTTGCCAGTGGGTGATCGAGCGCTTTCAGGTGCCGGCTGCAACCCACAAAACCCTTTATCGAGGGGTCAATGCCTTGGGCGATTGGAGCCGCGAGCACAAGATTGTGCATTTCAACAGCATTGTGTCGTTTACCGACCGCTACAGTATCGCCAGCGAATTTGGCGGCTATGTTTTGGAGGTTGAGGTGCCGATGGTGAAGCTGGTGTTTTTTAACGATTTGTTGCCACACCACGCCTTGCGCGGCGAGGCCGAATATTTGGTGATTGGCGGCGATTATCGAGTGAAGGTGTTGCGATGAATGAGCAATTAATGGATCGGGCCCTGGGTGCTTACCTGGGTTTTGCTTGTGGTGACGCGCTGGGTGCGACGGTGGAATTCATGTCGCCGAAGCAAATTCAGAGTCGTTACGGCGTGCATACCGAAATGATAGGCGGCGGCTGGCTGGGTTTGGAGCCGGGGCAGGTGACAGACGATACGCAAATGTCGCTGGCCTTGGGGCGGGCTATCATTGAGCATCAAGGTTGGAATTTGAAGTCTGTGGCCGACAATTTTCTCGCCTGGTTGGAAAGCGATCCGCCGGATGTGGGCAATACTTGCCGACGCGGCCTCGTGCGGTATCGTGATGAAGGTGTATTGATGGGGTTGCCGCGTGAAGATGACGCCGGTAACGGCGCCTGTATGCGTAATTTGCCGGTGGTGTTGGCGACGCTAAATCGGCCGGATGATTTCGAATTATGGAGTCTGGAGCAGAGCCGCATCACCCACCATAATCCATTGTCCGACGCTGCTACGCTGGCATTGGGTCGAATGACTAACCGGTTGATTCATGGACAACCTGTTGAAGCCTGTTTACTGGAGGTCAAACGCTTGATCAACCAATACAGCGAATTTGCCTACCACCCTTATCCGAGTAAAGCCTCGGCCTACATCGTCGATACCACACAGACGGTGCTGAATTATTTCTTCAATACCGATAATTTCGAATCCTGCCTGATTGCTACCGTGAATCAGGGCGGCGATGCGGATACGACGGGGGCCTTGGCCGGGATGTTGGCAGGGGCCAAATATGGATTGGCGCAGATTCCGGGACGGTGGTTGGGCCAATTGGATAGCCGGGTGGGTGCAGAAATACGCGGGCAGGTAGCGGCACTTATCAAGATGAATAACTGATAAGCACGCCGGCGGTTTTTGTGTCATTAGATATGCAGATGGCTTGTCGTTAACCAAGTTAGTAAGGTTATGTCGATAGTAAGCTGATTTCCGGTCCAGGCCGACGATTGTTGTCGGCTCAGAACAAGCTGGTTGGGTACGTTATTTCCTGATTCGCCGCAATCGGCCTAGAATAGCCGGCTCATATCTACTGTCATTGGTCATCGATGAAAGATAAATCGTTTACTTTCGAACAAATTCATATCGAAGTCGCCCGCAATGCATCTGACGATTTCAACTTGTTTCACGACAAGCATAAATGGCTGCAGGTCACGCACAATCCGTTTAAAGGCCCGATTGTGCTGGGCTTTCAGTTAAATACTTTGATCGAATATCAGATGCGCTTATACCGGGAGGCGCATCACGAAGACCAGATTATCGCCGACAATCAGCTGCGTTTTAGTAATTATCAGATCATCTTTGTTAATGCCTTGCGGCCGCGGCAAGAGATGACGCTGGATATTAAAAAGACCTTGATTGCGACAATACCCGAGCTGACTTTGACCAATCGCATCGCGATCAAGTCGCAAGGCAAAACCATTTTGCTGGGGTATAAAAAAGAAACCAAACAGCCTTTGTTTTTAGCGGATACCGATTTAAGCGGCCTGCCGGATTTGAATGCCCTATGCGATAAAACCGTGGTGCCCGGCACCGCGTTTTTTTTAAAGCGCAAGTGGATGAATAACGGCAACGTCAAGAACTTTTTGTCCGGCTCGTTTGCGGAACAGTCCGATTATTTCGACGAGTTGTTGCAGGTGGCGCAGTATCCGGAAGTGTTTCCCTGCAGTTTGACGTCCGGCGCGTTGCTGGAGAAGGCGCAGTTGGAAAACCACGACTTCAAACGCAATCCGATGGTATACACCTCTCACGACATTTCAGTGGATCGCGTGCATCTGGCGACTTTGAAAAACAACGACAAGCTGCATATTCTGGTCAAGCAACTGCCGGAGTCCCCGGATAAAACCCTGAATCACACCAGTATCATGCTGCGTACCTACGAATGTTTTGGCGTGTTGGAGAACAAAGCGGTTTTGTTCCGGATCAAACTGAATTTGGTGCCTTTGGAAGAAATTATTAAAAATTTGAGCGGGAAAACATAGCCTCAGGCCGCGAATCGCCTAGTCGCGGGCGAATGTTGTGAATTTTTTGGAACATAAAGTATAATCCGCGCTGTCGTTAGGCAAGGCCAGTGACGAGATTGCAAATTCAATTAATACAACACTAAAGATAAGGTAAGTGCTCGCAGTCAGGCATTTGCATTGTTCGAGGAAAAAAATATGAGTAATATCGAAGAACGAGTAAAAAAGATTGTCGCAGAACAATTAGGCGTAAAAGAAGAAATCGCGAACGATGCGTCTTTTGTTGACGATCTTGGTGCTGATTCTTTAGACACAGTTGAACTCGTCATGGCTCTGGAAGAAGAATTCGAATGCGAAATTCCAGACGAAGAAGCTGAAAAAATCACCACAGTCCAATTGGCTATCGATTACATCAACGCCAATCTGCAGTAAGTTGTTTCCAAAAGTTAGTGGGTGCTTGCCATCCACTAGCCGGTTTATCTCCCTTCTCTGGTTGTCTTCTTTTTTTACCGGTAGTTTACTGTGAGCACACGTCGAGTTGTTATAACGGGCTTAGGCGCCATTACGCCGTTAGCCAATAATGTTGCCGATACCTGGGATGGCATTGTCAACGGGAAGAGCGGCATTAGTCCGATCAATTCATTTGACATATCCCCTTTTGCAACGACGTTCGGCGGTGTCATCAGAAATTTCAATATCGGCGACTATATTGCCGAGAAGGATGCCAAACGCATGGACGGTTTCGTGCATTACGGCATTGCGGCAGGCTGCCAGGCGATTGAGGATTCCGGTTTTGAAGTCACCGAAGAAAATGCGGAACGGATCGGTGTGGCTATCGGCGCCGGCATCGGCGGCATTACCGGTATTGAAGAATGCTATGCCACCTACGTGGCCGGCGGACCAAGACGGATTTCGCCTTTCTTTGTGCCGGGCAACATCATTAATATGATTTCCGGTAATCTGTCGATCAAATATGGTTTGAAAGGCCCCAACTTTGCCATCGTCACCGCCTGTTCGACGGGTACGCATAATATTGGCGACGCTGCGCGCCTGATCAAATACGGCGATGCCGATGTGATGGTGGCCGGCGGTGCAGAGCGCTGCACGACCTCGCCGACCGCGATGGGTGGATTTGCTTCGGCAAAAGCCTTGTCGCGCCGTAATGACAGCCCTACGACTGCTAGCCGACCCTGGGACCGCGACCGTGACGGTTTTGTACTCAGCGACGGCGCAGGCGTAGTGGTCCTGGAAGAACTGGAGCATGCCAAGGCGCGCGGGGCGAAAATTTACGCGGAGCTGGTTGGCTACGGCATGAGTGGCGACGCATACCATATTACTTCGCCGTCTGAAGGTGGCGAAGGCGCTGCGCGCTGCATGCGCAACGCGATGCGTGACGCTAAAGTTAATCCTGAAGACGTGCACTACATTAATGCCCACGGCACCTCGACGCCGGCTGGGGATATTGGTGAAACGCATGCCATGAAGTTGGCGCTAGGCGATCACGCTTACAAATTGGCCGTTAGTTCCACCAAGTCGATGATCGGTCATTTGTTGGGTGCTGCCGGGGGTATCGAAGCAGTATTGACGGCCCTGGCTATTCAGCATCAAATCGCGCCACCCACCATCAATTTGGAAAATCCGGATCCCGAGTGCGATCTGGATTACGTTCCGAATATCGCCAGAAACATGCACATCGACGTCGCTATTTCCAACTCGTTTGGCTTTGGCGGTACCAATGGCTCTCTGGTTTTCAAACGTTACCAATAAGCGCTTCCGCTTCCGCAGTGTCTCTATGTTTTTATTAAACGGCGAGCACAGACACTGTGTCGATGTTTCTGATCGAGGTTTTCAATACGGCGACGGTCTGTTTGAAACCATCGAAGTCTTGCAGGGCAAGCCGCTGTTTTTTGACCGGCACCTAAAACGCTTGGCCGAAGGCTGTCGGCGATTGCTGATCCCGATGCCGGATAGCGCCTTGCTCGATGCTGAAGCCCGGCAATTGAGCAAATCCAGCGAGCGGGCCGTGTTGAAGTTGATCGTGACGCGAGGCAGCGGTGGTCGCGGTTACCGGCAGCCAGAGCAAGTTATCCCTACCAGGCTGTTCAGCCTGCATCCTTACCCCGATTATCCCCTGCAATTTCAAACAGACGGCATCGCCGCGCGTTTTTGCGAACAGCGTTTGTCTTTGAATTCTAGCTTGGCCGGTATCAAACACATGAATCGACTCGAGCAGGTTTTAGCCAGAGCGGAATGGCAAGATGATTCAATTCAAGAGGGTTTGATGTTGGATACTCAAGACCGGGTCGTGGAAGGCACGATGAGTAATCTATTCATCGTCAAGTCAGGCAGTTTATACACGCCGCCGTTAGGGCAATGCGGCGTTGCGGGTATTGTGCGAGAGTTGATTATGGCGTTCGCGCAGTGCAGCAAGCTACCGTTGTTTGAGCAAGCAATCGATCAAACTGCCGTTTTGCACGCTGACGAGCTATTTGTCAGCAACTCGGTAATCGGTATCTGGCCGATTAAACGGCTGGAAGCGCAAGTTTTTAGTGTCGGCGCCATCACCCGGGGCTTGCAAGACTTGCTCAACGCAGCCCGCATGGCAGAGGTATAGAAGTGTTTAGAAGCATTATCGCATTTACATTACTGATGGTATTGGGCTTGGTGTCGGTTTGGGCCGGCATGCACTATCAACTGATTCTAAAAAAGCCGGTCGTCATGACCGAAACCGTGATTGAAATTAAAAAAGGCGATACGCTGGAATCGGTGGTGAAAAATCTGCGTGCGCAGCAGGTGACGGTGAATCGCTTGTGGTTTCGGTTGTTTGCCTATCGGAAAAATCTCGACCATTTGTTGAAGGTGGGTGAGTATGTGTTAGCGAAAGGTTCTACCGCCGCCGACATTCTGCAACAATTGACCGATGGTAAAACCCGCAAGTATTCGATTACGTTTCCAGAGGGTTGGTCCTTCAAGCAAATGTTCAATACCATCAAAAACAACCCCAACCTGCAACACACGCTGACCGATAACCAATTGGAAGACCTAATGGCGCAAATCGGCTCGGATAAGAATCATCCGGAGGGTTTGTTTTTTCCCGACACCTATTTCTTTGAAAAAAATACCTCGGATGTCGATTTGCTGAAACGCGCGCATGATCGCATGCAAGCGGTGTTGAACGAAGAATGGCAAAAACGCGACGACGGCGTGCCCTTGGAAAACCCTTACGAGGCGTTGATTTTGGCGTCTATTGTCGAAAAAGAGACAGGCGCTGGCGAAGAGCGCAGAAAGATCGCCGGGGTATTTGCCCGGCGTTTAAAGAAAGGCATGTTGTTGCAAACCGATCCTACCGTCATTTATGGCATGGGCGACGATTACCATGGCGATATCCGGCATAAAGATTTGCGCGAACCCACGCCCTACAACACCTATATTATCGAAGGCCTGCCGCCTACACCGATTGCGATGCCGGGCAAGCAGGCGATTGTAGCCGCTTTGCATCCGGATAATAGTGATGCTTTGTTCTTTGTCGCCCGCGGAAATGGCCGCCATGCGTTTTCTTCGACCTTGGCTGAACACGAAAAATACGTCGATCAATATCAACGATGACTTACGGTCGATTTATTACGCTGGAAGGTGGTGAAGGCGTTGGCAAGTCCACCAATTTGCAATTTATCAAACAGCTGCTGGAAGAACGAGGCGTCCGGTTCGTGCTGACCCGCGAGCCGGGTGGTACCGGCATTGCCGAAAAGATTCGCGGGATTTTGTTGGAACGGCAAGCGGAAAGTTTGACCGAGCAAGCCGAGTTGTTGTTGGTGTTCGCGGCTCGCGCTCAACATATTCAACAAGTGATCTTGCCGGCGTTGCAGCAAGGGCAGTGGGTGGTGTGCGACCGTTTCACTGACGCTACTTATGCGTACCAGGGCGGAGGCCGCCATATGGATCTACACACCATAGCCTGGCTGGAAAACACCGTGCAGGGCACGCTTCGGCCGGATTTGACCTTTGTCTTCGATGCGCCGATAGAAATCGGTATGCAGCGCGCCAAGCATCGGGGCGAACTGGACCGGTTTGAAACCGAACAGTTAGCGTTTTTCGACCGAGTCCGGCAAGCATATTTACAACGTGCCGCGACGGATTTCCGTCGTTACAAAATTATCGATGCCAGTTTGCCGCTCAGCGAGGTGCAACAACAGTTGCGTGTTGAGTTGGCCGGCTTGTGGGCGGATTGATGTCTACCCAAATGCAGGTTTATCCCTGGCAACAGGATAATTGGCGGCAGCTGCGCGGTTATATCGAGCAACAACGCATCCCGCAAGCCTTGCTGTTTTCCGGCGCGGCAGGGCAAGGCAAACGGCATTTGGCCGGATATTACGCTCGAACCCTGTTGTGCCATGCGCCGCTAGCTGATGCGAGTGCCTGCGGTCATTGCGTTGCTTGTAAATTATTCGATGCACAAACCCATCCCGATTTTCTGACGATAGAGCCCGACGAACCCGGCAAGGCCATCGGTATCGATAAAATCAGACAGTTAATCGTCAAGCTGGCTTTGAAACCGCAGTACGACGATGCCTATCGCGTGGTGATTATTCAGCCGGCCGATGCCTTGAATACGGCTTCAGCGAATGCGTTTTTGAAGTGCCTGGAAGAGCCGACCGAACGCACTTGTTTATTGTTGATCAGCGAGCAACCGAGTCGCTTGCCGGCGACGATTCGCAGTCGTTGCCAGAAAATCGATTGCGTAACCCCCGCTCACGAACTGGCAATGACTTGGTTGCGGCAGCAGCGCAGTGTCGGAGAGCAGGCCGATCTGCTCTTAACTCTGGCCCAAGGCTCGCCGCTATTGGCCCAGCAATACGCCGAGCTTAATATGATTCAGCTCCGGCAGCAGTATTTCGACGCTTGGTGGCAAGTGGCGAACGGCAAGGAGAATCTGTTAACCGTCGCCGAGCTTTGGCAAAAGCAGGAAAAGATTGATTTGGCCGTGGTGTTACGCTGGATGGCAAGCTGGGTTGCTGACATTGTTAAATGTGCTTACCGGGCGGAATCGCCGGCGCTTGCCAATCCGGATCTGAAAAATGCCTTGCAAGCCCTTGCCGAGCGGCTAGAATTGAAACGCCTCTATCGGTTTTACGATAATGTGCTTACCACCAAGTCGCAATTGAACACGCAACTTAATAAACAATTGATGGTCGAGCAGCTATTGATTAGCTGGTCGCAACTGAATAGACACTAAGCGTATGGCAGAATCAGCAGCACCCAGACAAGGTATCCTGTCCTTATCGATCAAGGATAAAAACGCGCTGTATGCGGCGTACATGCCCTTCGTGAAAAATGGCGGCTTGTTCATCCCGACCAAACGCGAATACGAGATGGGTGAGGAAGTGTTCATGTTGCTGAATTTAATGGACGAAACTGAACGCTTGCCGATTGCCGGTAAAATTATCTGGAAAACGCCGTCCGGCGCGGAAGGCTATCGCGCCGCCGGTATTGGCGTGCAATTCAGCGATCAGGATGGCGGCGCTGCGCGCAATAAAATCGAAACCTATCTGGCCGGTGCGCTGGAATCCGATCGTTCCACGCATACAATGTAAACCCCTCTGCCGGCGGTAGTGTTGTCTCGCTGGTTTTAACTTTTCGCAATTCTCATGTTCATCGATTCCCACTGCCACCTCGACCGTATTGACTTGGCACCTTACGCTAACGATTTCAATAACTTTGTCGATGCGGCGCGGGCCGCCAAGATTCGACATATGCTGTGTATTGCCATCGATATGGAAGCCTATCCGGCTATGCTGGAGCAAGTCATGCCGTATTCGGATATTTCCTTGTCGGTGGGCGTGCATCCGAATGTTCATGATGGGCGTGAACCCACGCTGGACGACTTGCTGCAGTTGGCCGATAACGAAAAAGTGATCGCCATTGGTGAGACGGGGCTGGACTATTTTCGTAGCGAGGGCGATTTGGAATGGCAGTTTCAACGGTTTCGCACCCATATCGCCGCCGCCAAGACACTCAACAAGCCTTTAATTATCCATACTCGCGAGGCTGGGCAGGATTCCTTAGATGTGTTGCGGCAAGAACGCGCGGACCAAGTGGGCGGGATTATCCACTGTTTTACCGAGGATTGGGCTTATGCGGAAAAAGCATTGGATTTGAATTTTTATATCTCTTTTTCGGGCATCGTGACCTTCAAGAACGCGGAAGCCATCAAAGATGTGGCGCGTAAAATACCAGCCGACCGTTTTCTGATTGAAACCGACTCACCGTATCTGGCACCGGTCCCGTATCGCGGTAAACCGAATTATCCGACCTATGTCCGCTATGTGGCGGAACATATTGCGGATTTGCGCGGAACCTCTGTCGAAGCCATTGCCGAGCAATCGACCGAGAACTTTTATCGCCTGTTTGCCGGCTCTTCGGCCGATAAGCTACGTCGGGCTAGCTAAAAAAAACGACCGGGTCCATGTTGCGATGGACCGGCCGTTCGGAGAGGTGGGGTATAACTCTCATTCCCCATAGGGGCGCATACAAGAGTTGCTTGCAGTTTACTGAAGCGACACTGTCCTGAAAATGTGGCATTTTGCCGCGTGGCAAATTGTCGCTGCCCTGGTGGTTAACATAATTCCTTGAAATGCCGTCATGACATCAATCTACCTTTTATGCCCAGGGGTATAGCAACTTTATTTTTCTCGGAATATGGATCTGGAATTAGCTAGTCCGCTAGGAATTTTTCAACTCCAGCGCTTACCCTTTCGCAAAAATGAACTGCTACGGGCTTGGGATGCTGCTGACGAATATCTGTTAAATCACCTGGCTGCCGCAGGCATTGCCGAGCATGGCAGTATCGTTATCCTCAATGACAGCTTCGGTGCGTTGGCAGTTTCGCTCAGCGCTTACCGGCCAACCGCTATGTCCGATTCCTGGCTTTCGCAGCAGGCGACACGTATTAATCTGGCATTGAATCGCATAGACCACGAGCGAGTGCGCTTGTTGGATAGCTTGTCGCTACCGGAAGCGGACATTGATTACCTACTGATTAAAATCCCCAAGACCATGGCTTTGCTGGAATATCAATTGCATAGGCTTAAACCGTTGTTGAAGGCTGATTGTCGGGTAATCGCTGCCGGTATGGTAAAGACCTTGCCGCCAAACGCCTGGAAATTGCTGGAGCGCTTGGTCGGGCCCACGCAACCTTCCTTGGCGGTAAAAAAAGCCCGGCTGATTTTTGCCCAGGTGGACCCAAATCTGCAACTGCCGGAAAACCCTTATCCCACGCGCTATCAGTTGGAGAATAGCGATCTTTCGGTCTGCAATCACGCCAACGTATTTTCTCGCGATAGCCTAGACATAGGCACTCGTTTTTTATTGGAGCATCTGCCGCAAAATCCCGAATATTACGATTTTATCGATTTGGGTTGCGGTAATGGGATTGTCGGCGTGATGCTGGCAAAGCAGAACCAGAACGCGCGAATTGGGTTTGTCGACGAATCGTTTATGGCTATCGCCTCGGCCAAAGAAAATTTTGCGGCGGCTTTTGCCGATAGTCGGCAGGCCGATTTTTTAGTTGCCGACTGTTTGAGCGATTACCCGGAGAACAGTGCAGACTGCATAGTCTGTAACCCGCCGTTCCATCAACAGCACACCATAGGCGATCATATTGCCTGGCAGATGTTCCGGCAGGCACATAAGGTCTTGCGTAAGGGCGGTGAGTTGCGGGTAATCGGTAATCGCCATTTGAACTATCATCTGGCGCTGAAGAAATTATTCGGCAATTGCCGACAAGTGGCGGCTAATGCCAAGTTCGTGATTTTCAGCAGCGAGAAGGTTTGAGCTATTCGATATTTTTATAATGTAAGGATGAAATCTGTTCGGAAACGATGCCGATCAGAAAGATAAACAAGGACGACAAAAACAGTACCGCGCTCATATTGGTAAATCGGTTTTCGGTAAAATAAGTGTAGCCGTAATAGCCGGCGCCCAAGCTAAATACTATGCTGCTGATGGGTAAAAACAGCCGCATGGGTGAGAACAGCACCCCAATCCGTAAGATAATAATAAAAAATCGAAAACCGTCATGCATCAGCCGGATATGGCTTTTGCCGCTGCGTTTGCCGGCGTGGATAGGAATGTAGGCTACCGGGAAGCCGGAACGAAAAAACGCCATTGTGCTGGTGGTCGGATAAGAAAAACCGTTGGGTAAGAGGTAAAGAAATTTGCGGAATTTGTTGGCTCGGGCCGCACGAAATCCGGACGTAAGATCTTCTATTTTGTGCCCAGTCATCACTGATGCCAGCTTATTGTAGAACTTATTCGCCAGACGTCGGAATAATGAGGCATGGCTACCGGCGTTTCGGGCACCGACCACCATATCGTAGCCGTCGTTCAGTTTGTTAAGCAACGCCGGAATGTCGCCGGGGTCGTGTTGGCCATCGGCATCCATAAACACCAAAATATCGTTTTTTGCATGTCTGGCTCCGGTTTTGATAGCCGCGCCGTTGCCCATGCTGTAAGGGTGATCAATCACTGTGACACCGGCCGCGCGAGCGATGGCGGCAGTATCGTCCGTCGAGCCATCGTTTATCAGCAGAATCTCCGCATCAGGGTACAGCAGATGTAACATCGGTAAAAAGGACGGCAGATTTCTAGACTCGTTTTTCGCGGGGATTACGATGCTGATCGAGGGGATGTTATTCATGAAAATCCAAAGGTTGGCAAGGAAACATGCCGAAATGAGGACAACAGTCTAGCAGAATTAAAGGGTATCGACAGCTGGGGTCGATTTATCGAAACTGGTCTTTCAATAGGCGTAATTGCCTGAAAACCGCCAAGTCGGATTGGTCTGTCATGCCGATATTCCTGCGAATACCGAGGTCGTGCGCCCTAAAAAAAGGGTTGGTCGCCAATTCCAGGCCTATAGTCGAAGGAAGGGTGGGGCGGTTTTGTTGACGAAGTTCGGCGACTTGATCAATTCGCTGTCGCAATTGCGGATTGTCCGGATCAACCGACAACGCAAAGCGGCCATTCGCGGCGGTATATTCGTGGGCGCAGTAGATGCGGGTTTCGGCCGGCAAGGCTTTCAGTTTTTCCAACGAATGCCACATCTGTTCGGCGCTGCCTTCGAACAACCGACCGCAGCCTAGCGAAAACAAAGTGTCGCCGCAAAACAAAGCCTGGCTATCGGCGCTGTAATAAACGATATGCCCTACGGTATGGCCGGGTGTGTCGATGACCTGAAAGCACTGATTGCCGAGTTTTACTACATCCCCGTCGCCGAGCAGGATGTCAATGCCGGGGATACGCGCCTGGTCGGCTGCTGAGCCAACGATCTTGCAGCCGGTTTGCTGCTTGAGTTGTGAATTGGCGCCTATATGGTCGCTGTGATGATGGGTATTAAAAATGTAATCAAGTTGCCAGCCTTGTTGCTGAAGTGCATCCAGCACCGGCTCGGGAACAGCTGGATCGACCACAGCTGTTTTGCCGCTGTTTGATTCGTGCAGCAGGTAAATATAATTATCGGTTAGGGCTGGGACGATAAGAATACTCAACATGGTATGAAGCCTAGCCTCGCTCAATAACGAAGTCTAACAACTTATCCGCACCTGTTTTCAATTTGCAGTGTGGGATTCTTAACCGGCAAGACGCATCAGTGCTAGAAGCTGATACGTCCATATACGATATTTACGCACAAACCGCCTGAATCTTAGCCAAGATACCCTTAGTATCCAGGCCGCATAATGCCAGCAACTCCTCGCGACTACCTTGCTCGACGAAGCGGTCCGGCAGGCCGATGTTCAACACCGGCATCAGAATGTTTTGGGCCTGCAGAAACTCGTTCACCGCACTACCGGCACCGCCGGCAATCACGTTCTCTTCGACCGTGACGAGCACATCATGGCTTTTCGCCAGCTCTAAAATCAAGGCTTCATCCAGCGGTTTCACAAAGCGCATATTCACCACCGTCGCCCCCAGCTGTTTGCCGGCTTCCACAGATGGTGCCACCATGCTGCCCCAGGCCAGAATCGCGATGCGGCTGCCTTGATGGCGAATTTCGCCTTTGCCGATGGCCAGCTCGGTCAAGGCTTTGTCGACCGTCGCCCCCGGACCCTTGCCGCGCGGATAGCGCACCGAGGCCGGACCATGGTGTTTGAAACCGGTGGTCAGCATCTGCCGACATTCGTTCTCATCGGCCGGCGCCATCACCAGCATATTCGGAATACAGCGCATATAACTATAATCAAACGCCCCAGCATGGGTTGGACCGTCCGGTCCCACCAGGCCCGCTCGATCTAGAGCAAACAACACATCCAGATTCTGCAAAGCCACATCGTGAATCAACTGATCGTAAGCCCGTTGCAAAAAGGTCGAATAAATCGCCACCACCGGCTTCGCCCCCTGACAGGCTTGACCGGCGGCCAAGGTCACCGCATGCTGCTCGGCAATCGCCACATCGAAATAGCGTTTCGGAAACTGCTGGGAAAACGCCACCAAGCCCGACCCTTCGCGCATCGCCGGGGTAATCCCCAATAACCGCTCATCCTGCTTGGCCATATCGCACAACCAAGTGCCGAACACTTCCGTATAGGTCGGATGCGGCGACGGTGCGGCTTTGGGTAAATAATCCTTGGTAGGATCGAAAGCCGGTACCCCGTGATAGGCCAGCGGATCTTTCTCCGCCGGTGCATAACCTTTGCCTTTCTTGGTCACTACATGTAAAAACACCGGCCCGGACAAATCCTTCAACTTCTCTAAAGTCGAAACCAACATCTCCACATCGTGGCCGTCGATCGGCCCGAAATAATTAAAGCCCAACTCCTCGAACAGCGTGCCCGGCACAATCATGCCCTTCACATGCTCCTCGGTTTTCCGGGCCAGTTCCCACACCGACGGCATACTAGCCAAGGCCTTCTTACTCTCTTCCCGTACCGAGGAATAAAACTTGCTCGACAACACCTTAGTCAGATAATTATTCATCGCGCCTACCGGGGGCGAAATCGACATATCGTTATCGTTCAAAATCACCAACAGATTGGCATTGACATCGCCGGCATGATTCATCGCCTCATAAGCCATGCCGCCGGTGATCGAACCGTCGCCGATAATGGCGACCATCTTCTTGTCCTCGCCGCGCAACTGCGAGGCAATCGCCATCCCCAGCGCCGCACTGATCGACGTTGACGAATGACCGACCCCAAACGCATCGTACTCGCTCTCAGAGCGGCACGGAAACGCCGAGACCCCGCCCAAGGTACGAATCGTCGGCATCCGCTCTTTCCGCCCCGTCAAAATCTTATGTGGATAAGCCTGATGGCCCACATCCCACACCAACTGATCCGAAGGTGTATCGAACACATAATGCAAGGCCACCGTCAGTTCCACCGTGCCCAGGCCAGCCGAGAAATGGCCGCCGGAGATACTGACGGTATGGGTCAGATAGCGACGCAACTCATCGGCCAGCGGCTCCAGTTGTTCAGGCTTCAGGGCCCGAACGTCGGCGGGGGTCTGGATGGTGTCTAGTAACGGAAATTCGTTAGTCTGTTTCATGATCAGTACAGGGGTTCACGATAGAACATCAGGATGACGCCTATCTGGAATAAAGCGAACACTGAAATAAATCCGGCTACGTTTTTACCGGGCGAATCTAATTTGAGTTCCAGCCAACGGCCGCAAGCCAGGATCAGCGAGAATACGCCCATCATGGTATGGCCGACCTGAATCAGGAAGGCGGTTTTTGCCTCGAAACCGACATGCGAATGCGCCAACAGCATCATGCCGCCAAATGCCGCCAGCAAAGGAAACATGTAAGGCATGAAGCCGCTGTTATTGTTGAGGCGGGCGCGCACTTCGATCAAACCCAGTACAAACACCAATAGCGTGGCGATCCGATGTTGCAGAATTTCGCCATTGTTAAACGTACTTTCCCAGAAACCGATAGGACCGAGCGGCCAGCTTTCGGCGTCGCTGCGGAAAAACAGGAACACGCCCAATGCCATGAAACCCACCGGCCAGAAGCGCGCCCAACGATGGAAGCGGTCGGAAAACGATAGCATTGCGAAGAAGCTCATGGTCGCCAGGAAGATGCCGGAAATGTTGTGGTTGTAATCCGACCAGGCGGTAGCGGCTTCCGACGGGATTTGGCCGACGATGGCCACCCGTCCGGCTTCGCCGGCAATCAAGGCTTCGTGAGTCGGTGATTCCCAACGCGGTACGCGCGGATGGAACATGTTCAAGACTTCTTCGAAACTGGCAGTCAAATGCGGAATGTCGACAGCTGGCGGTTGCGAGGCCAAACTGGCGGCAGTGAACAGGATAGTCAGCAGTATCAGGGTTTCCGCTTCGATATAGTAGGGCACGCGCGCGGTCAGGGCATACAGGCTGCGGCTAGTAAAATAGGCATTCACGGCTTGCCGATTCAACCAGGCAAAGCCTAATGCCAGGCCCAGCATGATGATTTTTACCAATAACAGATTGCCGTAGCCAGCGCCGATGAAGCCTTGGAAAGTGCGGATGTAATACCAGGCCAGCGGCGTGCCGGTGACCAGCAATATGACGACTGAGCCGATGCCCACTGCCGAGAAGCGTTTCAGCAATAAAGGCCAAACTTCAACGGCTATGGCATTACGTTTTTTCAAGCCCCATAACGTCAGAATTTGAAATATGCCGCCCACCCAAGTGGCCGCAGCGATCTGATGCGTGACAGTTAACGTCATTAACAGACCTCTATCCTCCAAACGACTCGCGCCGTGTACCAGCCAAGCTGCGGAAATGACCAGCGGCACAATAATCGCCGTGGACAGCACCCAGAATTGTTTGGAGCGTGGATTGCTTTTTAACGCTTGCCGGATGAACACCGCCAAAATAAAAGCGCAGGTAGCGCGCGCTAAACCGGCCTGGAATTGCACGGTTTGGAAAAACGCCGGGAACGGCGATTTGCCCAAGGTCACGGCCATCAGCCATATTTTCAGGCCGATTTTCGACAATTGGGTGATGACCAGGGCTTTACTGCCGAAATGAATCAGGTTGACGGTTTTGCTCAGCAAGGCCGAGTTATACAGCGCTTCTTCATGCCAGGGGCGCAGGACTAACAGGCCCCACAGTAAGCCACCGATGGTGATGGAATAAAACGTGAGATCGACGCCGCCTATCAATGAGTCTAAATAATTTGCAATGCCTTCCATGCGGATCACTTAGCCTGTTTGACAAAAAAACGCAGCAGGTCTTCGCTGAGATGACCGTCGGCGGCGAATATTTTTAATTTGATGGCATATTCGCCGGGTTCCAAGGCTGGCAGATGCAACAAGACTTGGCCGGGTTTTTCACCTGGTGTGGCCGTAATGGTTTGCATTTTATCGCCGGCGCTGACCAGGAATACTTCCGATAAATCCAATTCCACTTTGGAATTGAACGATAGCTCCACGTCACTGGCCAAATTGACCGGCACGGGTTTGAGTTTTAAAGAATTATGCGTGACAACGGCGTGGCCGAAAGCGCTGTTACTGGCGACCAGTGCCAAGGCGAACAAAGCAGGTTTGAAAAAATTCATGTGTGGCACCTTATTTTTTGTTTTTTAAAGCATGGCCGGTCAGGTTTTTACCCAGCGTCCAGATCGAACCGGTGACGTTGTGCGTATCGGCAATGGTTTTTTCCACGGAATTGACAATCCAATCGCGGTCTTTTTGAGTCAGCGTCAGCGGCGGTAAAAATTTGACCACGTTCATGCCGTGGCCGGCCACTTGTGCCAGTACTCGGTGTTCCTTGAACAGCGGGATCAAGATCATCTGGCAGAACAGGCCTTTGTTGGCGGCTTCCAGCATGGCCCAGGCGGCCTTTAAGCCCAAACTTTTTGGTGACTGGAATTCGATGGCAATCATTGAACCCTTACCGCGTGCTTCTTTCAGGAATTCGTATTTCGGCGCCATCGCGTTGATGGTGGCTATGATGTCTTCCCCGACCTTAGCACTGTTTTCGACCAGTTTTTCTTCGTGAACCACATGCAAGGCAGACAGGCCGGCAGCCATCGCCATATTGTTTTTCGAGAAGGTTGAACCATGCACGACGGCTCGGTCCATGCGGTTGAACACGGTGTCCATGATATGGGTGGTCATGGCGACGCCGCCGACAGGGATGAAGCCGCCGGACAAGGCTTTGGCCATCAAAATCATGTCCGGTTTAACGCCCCAGTGCTCGATGGCCCAGAACTTGCCGGTACGGCCTATGCCGGTCTGAATTTCGTCGGCCACGAACAAGGTGCCGTATTTTTTACATAAACGCTCGACTTCCGGCAGGTAGTTATCGTCCGGAATGTTGACGCCTTTACCTTGTATCGGTTCGACAATGAAGGCCGCCACATCTTTGCTGCTCAAGGCTTGTTCCAGTGCGGCCAAGTCATTGAACGGTACGGAAGTACATTCCGGCAATAGTGGGCCGAAGCCTTCGCGGAAGATGTGTTCGCCGGTCAGTGACAATGAGCCCATCGTCAGGCCGTGGTAGCCATGGTCGCAATGCACGATACGCGAACGTTTGGTGGTGTAGCGGGCGAATTTGATCGCCGCTTCGACGGCTTCGGTACCGGAATTGCAGAAAAACATTTTCTCCAGATTGTCCGGGCAGGTCGCCAGAATTTCTTTGGCCAGCAGGCCGCTGAGCAAGGACACATCCATCTGTACCAGGCTGGGTAATTCCAGCGTCAGGGTTTCTTGCAGGGCTTTGATGATGGTCGGATGGTTGCGTCCCATCGCAAACACTCCGAAACCACTTAGCAAGTCCAGGTATTCGTTACCGTCTTCGTCGTAAAGATATTGGCCGATCGCTTTTTTATAGTTTCTGTCGTAACCAATGGTACGTAAGACGCGCACCATCTGGTTGTTAAGATAATGCTCATGCAGGTCGAATTTCTCGTCGAAATGCTGAGTAAAAAGATCGGCAATGCTAAAAGACATGTAATACCTCGTAAGTGCTTGGTCTATTTCCGGATTACGCTATGTTCCCGCTGCTTAACCCTTCAATAATTCACGGTTTTCTGCTAAAAAACGATGATTTCGTTTAGTTGTTTGGCAATGATTTTCAAGGTTTTTTGCGCGGCATGAAAATGTAAGCCCAACTTGATGAGGCTGGGCGCTTCCCATGGGTGGGTTGCCAAAAAACGCAAGAGTTTGCTGGTTTCTACCTGCCCCTGGCCGTTTAAGGCCTGAGTAACCGCTTGGGGTAGGCTCATGCTTACCGGATCGGCAATCGTACGAATTGCCAGACAAGGTAAGTTCGATTGCTCGGCAATTTTGGCCATGGCGCAGCTTTCCATGTCCAAGGCAATTGCACCGGTCTGCCGGTATAGTTTGTGCTTATCGCTACTGTTGCTGACGATATGGCTGCTTTCAGCCAACTTGCCGTTGGAAATCGGAAACTGCTTATCCAGCAACTCGTGCAGACGCTTACGCCAGCGGGGATCAGTATCGAACACCTGTTGTTGCTCCGATAACAGCTGTTCGGCCAACATCAGATCGCCCGGTTTCAATTGCGGTGACAATGCGGCTGCGCAGCCCCAACTGATCAGTTTTTTAGCGCCTTTGGCGATTAACAGGCGCGTGGCCCGCTCCGCATTGACCGGTCCGGCACCGGCAAATGCCAGGAGAATGTTGTCGGCGATTCTGACGCAATCACCCTGGACCAATTTTAGGCGGGTCAGGGTGGAGAGCTCTTCCGGTAAGGCAACAAGAATTCCTATGGTCACTGTTTGGCTAATTCGTTACGGTATCTAGCCAACGCCCACAATGGGAAGAATTTGTCATAGCCGTGATACTTCAAATAAAACACCTTTGGAAAGCCCGGTGCGGTAAAGCAGGGGTCATTCCAAACCCCGTCCGCCTGCTGGCTGCGCAGCAGGAAATCAATGCCGGCTTTGACTTCCTGGCTGTGGACTTCGCCGGCAGCGATCAAGCCCAACACGGCCCAAGCGGTTTGGAAGGCGGTGCTGAAATGGTAGCGGCCGCGAAATTTCTTATCGTCGTGATAACTCAAGTTGTCTTCACCCCAGCCGCCGTCTTCGCGTTGGACGCTTTTCAGCCACGCCGCAGCTTTGGTGTACATCGGGTCACTTTTCGGTACATCGGTTTGTTCCAGGCCCAGCAAGGCAGACCAGGTGCCGTAAATATAATTGGTGCCCCAGCGGCCGAACCACGAACCGTCGGCTTCTTGATCGCCGCGGATGTATTCGATAGTGCGTTTCAGGGCTGGTAAATATTCGTCGTGATCCTTCGCCACTCGGGCCATCAGCATCGCGCAGCGGGCGCTGACGTCGACAGTCGGTGGGTCGAGCAGGGCGCCGTGGTCGGCGAATGGAATTTCGTTCAGATAGTAATAGGTGTTGTCGACATCGAACGCGCCGTAGCCGCCGTTTTGCGATTGCATACCGACAATCCAGCGTGTCGCTCTGTGAATGGACTCGTCCAATTCAGGTAGATTGGAGTCTGCCATCGCAAAGCCAACAACCGCTGTATCGTCGACATCGGGGTAATGCGGATTGGCAAATTGAAATGCCCAGCCGCCACCAGCCAGATTAGGGCGGCGAACACGCCAATCGCCTGGTTCGTCAGACAGTTGTACGCTCTTGAGCCATTCGTAAGCTTTGCTTAGTTGCGGAGCGTTAGCGGTTTTGTCGGATTCCTGCAGAGCCAATGCCGCCAGTGCTGTATCCCAAACTGGCGATAAGCAGGGTTGGCAATAGGCGTAGTCATCTTTGATAACCAGCAGTTTATCGATTGATTGGCGAGCGATCACCACGTTGGGGTGATCGGTCTGGGAAGCCCAGTAACAACATGGCTTGGTAGGCGTTAACCATGGCGGGGAATATGCCGCCCAAACCATCCTCGCCATTCAGGCGTTCGGTAAACCAATCAACGGCTTTTTGAATGGCGTGTTCGCGCATGCGTTGTGGAATCAACGGCTCGGTAACGCGGCCCAGTTTATCCAGGCCCAGGAAGAACTTATTCAGCAGAGTCCGTTCCGGAAAGTAATGTTTTTCCTCGTCCGGATGAACGACAAACAATTCCAAGACGTTGACCTTGTGCGGATTTTTGGCTTTAGCCTTTAGGGTGCACATGATGAACAGCGGTACCATCACGGTGCGCGACCAATAGGATACTTTGTCCATATGAAACGGAAACCAGCTGGGCAGCAGCATAATTTCCACCGGAATATACGGCACCCCGCGCCAGGGCAATTGTTCGAATATCGCCAGTGCGATTCGGGTGAAGACGTTAGCGCGCGCTGCACCGCCTTGGCTGAGTATCCAGTCTCGTAATTTGACCATATGCGGCGCATCAATGGCGTCGCCGGCCATTTTTAAGGCGTAATAAGCTTTGACGCTACCGCTGATGTCGCCGGGGCCGCCGGTAAATAGCGGATAGCTGCCGTCTTCGGCCTGGCGGCTGCGCAGGTAAACGGCCATTTTGCGCTGCAATTCTTCGTCGATGTCGTCCAGATAGTGCATCATCATGATGTATTCGGACGGGATAGTGCAGTCGGCTTCCAGCTCAAAGACCCAATAACCTTCCGGGCTTTGCAAGCTGAGTAGTTTGGCTTGGGCGCGTTCGATGGCGGCATGCAGTAAGCCAAGGCCGGCCGTTTTGCCGGTATTGGCATTGCTGATGTCTTGGCTGCTGGTATCTATATGGGCTTCAGTAAACATAGTGATTCCTTATTGTCCAGTGTGCGATATAGGTGAATAGTGCCAATCCGGCGATTTCAAATTACGGCTGGTCAGGTTAAACAGTAGGGATAGCAGCAAATTGCTGCGCACGGTCAATTTGGTCGCGACAATAGTGGCTTTCACACTATTACGGCTGATTTTGACCTGATTCGATTCGTTGAAATTAAGGTTTGCCTTGATTTTCTTCAAGGTCAGTACGGCCATGCCCAGCGCCCAAAGGCAAAAGTTGCGGATGCCGGTTTCGTGGCTGGGCAGGAGCTGGGTGTAAGTTAATGCATTTTGCAAGTGCCCTTGAGCGATAGCCACCAGATGGCTCAGGCCGAGGCGGAAACGCTCGTCGTCGGTTTCCGGCGTCAGTTCGGCGAGATTGAAGCCGGTTTCGGTGAAAATGTCTTGCGGTAACCAGCATACGCCGCGTTTGGCGTCGTCCCAAATATCTTTCAGGATATTGGTCATTTGCAGACCTTGACCAAAGGAGACTGAGAGCCTTAATAGTTCTTCGCGATGCGCGGCTATTTCCGGGGAATAATGGCAGAACAACTTTGCCAACATCTCACCGACGCAGCCGGCTACGTAATAGCAGTAGTCGTCCATGTCTTTCAGGGTTTTCAAGCCGGCATGTAAATCCAGCGCCTGATAGACCGGCATGCCGTTCGCCATCGTTTCCACGCAACACGCCAGGGCTTCGATTTGCGGAGCGTCCAGTGAGCGGGTTATGGCAATCACGCGAGGCACCAGCTGGATCAAGCTATGTTCGGCCGGAATGGTTTGCTCTGAAAGCAGCGGAGCCAGCTCGGCGCTGAATACGTCTGCGTTATTGCCGGTCTTGACTATGTCTATAAAAGCGCTGCAAAAGTATTTCTTTTGTTCGGCGCTAAGGGATATTTCGTCTTCTATGGTGTCGACAATCCGGCATAGCAAATAAGCATTCGCCACAGCCGGATACAGTTCATCCGGGAGTTGCGGGATAGTTAGCGCAAACGTGCGCGACACACCTTCAAGCAGGGTGGCTTGCAGTTCGGCGTCGGCTAGTTGTCTGAGCAACTCCGGATTATTGATTAGTGTTTGAGATCCGTTCATCTGTATCAAGGCTAACTATTAGTTGCCCAAATGATAGACTGTTTGTTGGTGTTTTGCAAAGTGATGTTGCTTTATGGCAAATTTGTCGAAATGGTGCTGGCAAAAGCAATATATGAGTTGGTGTTTCTGACCTTTGTTGTTGTTTTAGAAAAATAATTATGGTTTTTTAGGGGTTAGGCTTTTTTGTGGTTGCTAAGCGGCTTTGTGTGGCTTTCAGGAAATGTGCGCATGTTCTTGTTGTTTTTTGCGTATTTTATCTGGAGTATGTTGTTGGAAAGTGGTATTCTGACCACATCTAATTGTGCGCCTCGAGCCTAATTGATGGTCTAAATTGGCCGCAGCAGGTGTCACTTCTAGGATGGTTATCGGTTTGCAGCTGTTGTTTTTTTGTAACAGCTGTGGTCGCTGGATGTCGTGATAGTTTTTGGAGAATAATGCTGTGAGTGTTCCTTTACGTCAGCAATTGGCTGTAGGTAGTTATCTGATCAAGCAAAAGATCAAAGGTGTAAAAAAGTATCCTTTGGTTTTGATGCTGGAACCCCTGTTCAGATGCAATTTAGCATGCGCGGGCTGCGGTAAAATCGATTATCCCGATGATATTCTCGACAAGCGGCTTTCTGTTGAGGAGTGTTTGGCTGCGGTTGATGAGTGCGGCGCGCCGATGGTGTCCATTCCCGGCGGCGAACCCTTGATTCATAAAGAAATGCCGCAGATCGTGGCCGGTATCGTTGCTAGAAAGAAGTTTGTTTATCTGTGCACCAACGCATTGCTGTTAAGAAAACGGATTAACGATTACACCCCCTCGCCTTATTTAACCTTTTCCGTGCATCTGGATGGTTTAAAAGAGCGGCATGATACTTCCGTTTGCCAGGAAGGGGTTTTCGACATCGCTGTCGAAGCGATCAAATTGGCCTTGGGTAAAGGCTTTAGGGTCACCGTTAACTGCACCCTGTTCCAAGGTGAAACCCCGCAAGAAGTGGCGGAGTTTTTGGATTACGCGATGGAGTTGGGTGTAGAAGGTGTCACTATTGCGCCTGGATTCAGCTATGAGCGCGCGCCTAAGCAGGACGTGTTTATTAAAGGCCTTGACGTTAAAAACCTGTTTCGCGGTATTTTCAAAATCGGCAAGAACCGTAAGTGGAAATTGAACCATTCGTCGCTGTATTTGGATTATCTGGCCGGCAATCAGAATTACGACTGTACGCCATGGGGTAATCCAACGCGCAACGTATTCGGCTGGCAAAAACCTTGCTATTTGTTGGCTGACGAAGGTAATGCTAATTCCTTTCAAGAGTTGCTGGATGACACGCCTTGGGACAAATACGGTACGGTGAAAAATCCTAAATGCGCTAATTGCATGGCGCATTGCGGCTACGAAGCAACAGCGGTTGAGGATACCTTGGCGCATCCATTGAAAGCTTTGTGGGCAGCGGTGCGTGGTCCCAAAACCTCCGGCGAAATGGTTGCTGAAAAGCAGCCTGAGTTTGTTGCTTCTTTCAAAAAGTCGGCAATTTCCGAGATTCCGGTAAAAGTAGAGTCTTAAGACTAACCCTGGAAGTCATCCTCATTAACAGGTTTTTATAACGATTATGTTTAAAAAATTGTATTTCAGTCTTAGTTTGCTAATGCTTGTCTGCCTGTCGTCCTTGGCTAATGCTGAAGAGATTTCTGCTCGTCAGGTTGTCGAAGAGTTTCAAAATCAGCTGCTGAGCGTAATGAAAGCCGGCAAAGAGCTTGGCTTTCAAGGGCGCTACGACAAACTGGATGTGGCGGTAAAGAAGAGCCATGATCTGCCTAAAATCGCCAGAATCGTGGTGGGCAAGCAATGGGAAGAGTTGACAACGGAGCAGCAGAATAAACTGGAAAGCGTATTCAGCAAGCTTAGTGTGTCGGCATATGCTCATAACTTTAAAGACTATTCGGGAGAATCGTTTACCTTTGCTTCTGAAGAGGAGACCGGTAGGGGGGGCGTGGTGATTCATACCAACTTGCATATTCCCGGCGAAAAGGATGTCAAGTTCGATTATATGATGAAGAAAAAAGACGATGGCTGGCAAATTATCAATATAATAGCCGATGGCGTCAGTGATTTGGCATTGAAAAGATCGGATTACACTAGTGTATTAAGCCGTGATGGCTTTGATGCCTTGATCGTTAAAATCACTGAGAAAATTGAAAGTTACGCAAAGCAATAAGTTTGTTAGGAATCGTCAGTAATGTATAGCCCTCGTTATCAAGGCAGCAGCCAGGCATCCCTGTTTTGGGTGGTGTTATTTTCAAGCGCATTATCGGTAACCGGGTGTGCTACCACGGATAAGCATCCGGTCGATGCTAACAGAGCGTCTAAAGCTAAGTCAGACGCAGCGGATCCTTACGAGGGATTCAATCGCTCCATGTACGGTTTTAACATGGGTCTGGACAAGCATTTGCTGAAGCCCATCGCTAATGGGTATAAGACTGTAACGCCCAATTTCATGCAAACTGGAGTTAGCAATTTTTTTACCAATCTTAAAGGTATCAATGTTGTTTTGAACGATGTTCTGCAAGGTAAGTTTGAACAAGGGGCTTCCGATACTGGGCGGTTCCTGACCAATTCCACGGTGGGTCTGCTCGGTTTGTTTGATGTGGCCAGCGATCTAGGCTTGCAAAATAATGTTGAGGATTTTGGGCAAACGCTCGCGGTCTGGGGGGTCGATCAAGGCCCTTATTTGGTGCTGCCGGTTTTGGGGCCGACTACGGTGCGTGACGGCGCGGCAATTGTGGTGGATAAAGCCGCCAATCCAGGAACTTACGTGCCGGGTACCGGTATTGTAGAAGGGATTAACGATAGGGCGAATGCCGAAGGCGCGTTGAATTTTATCGACGAAGCAGCGTTGGATCCTTATGTGTTTACCCGTGAGTCATTTTTGCAATATCGCAAGAACTTGATTAATGACGGCAAGAGTAATTCGACTGACTATGATCTCGATATAGATGCGGATGTCGATGTTGGCGAAATTTCTTCAGCAAAGCCTAAAGAAACTAGTGCGACGCAAAAGCCAAAAGTCGATACGACCAAAAAACTACCCGGGCACGTGCAAAATGGCATTGAGGTAGTTCCTGGCAACGTAAAGCCCAGTGGTGCGGCGTTCGATAGCATGTCCAAATCGTTCGATAATGCGGCTTTGGAATTTGAAAAAGCCTCCGACAAAATGGACCAAATGAGTAAAAAAAAAGACCGCTTAATCGCCGTTAAATTTGTTTGAAGAGACGCAGGGAGGCGTCTCTGTAGTATTTCTCAGTAATGTAGCAAGGCATGCACTTCGTAGTTACCCAGTTTTTCCCGCCCTTGTAAGAAGTCCAGTTCCACCACAAAAGCACAGGCTACCACGGTAGCGCCCAGCTTTTCGATCAGTTCGCAACTAGCCTTGGCGGTGCCGCCAGTGGCCAATAGATCGTCGATCAACAACACCTTGTCGTTACTGTCCACTGCATCGATATGCACTTCCAGTTCAGCCGAGCCGTATTCCAGGTCGTAAGAAACGCTTTGTACATCATAAGGTAGTTTGCCGGGTTTGCGGAGTGGGATAAACGGAATGCCCAGTTCCCATGCCACCAGCGAACCGAAAATAAAGCCGCGTGCTTCCATGCCGGCCACTGCGGTGATGTCGCGGCCTAAGAAAGGATGTAGCAGTTGATGGACCGCTAGACGTAATGTGGCGGGGTCTTTGACCAGCGGTGTTATATCTTTGAAGATAATGCCGGGTTTTGGAAAATCCGGAATATCCCGAATCTTATTTCTCAATCTATCCATTTCTAACCTCCAGATTTACGCACAAACCGCCTGAATCTTAGCCAAGATACCCTTAGTATCCAGGCCGCATAATGCCAGCAACTCCTCGCGACTACCTTGCTCGACGAAGCGGTCCGGCAGGCCGATGTTCAACACCGGCATCAGAATGTTTTGGGCCTGCAGAAACTCGTTCACCGCACTACCGGCACCGCCGGCAATCACGTTCTCTTCGACCGTGACGAGCACATCATGGCTTTTCGCCAGCTCTAAAATCAAGGCTTCATCCAGCGGTTTCACAAAGCGCATATTCACCACCGTCGCCCCCAGCTGTTTGCCGGCTTCCACAGATGGTGCCACCATGCTGCCCCAGGCCAGAATCGCGATGCGGCTGCCTTGATGGCGAATTTCGCCTTTGCCGATGGCCAGCTCGGTCAAGGCTTTGTCGACCGTCGCCCCCGGACCCTTGCCGCGCGGATAGCGCACCGAGGCCGGACCATGGTGTTTGAAACCGGTGGTCAGCATCTGCCGACATTCGTTCTCATCGGCCGGCGCCATCACCAGCATATTCGGAATACAGCGCATATAACTATAATCAAACGCCCCAGCATGGGTTGGACCGTCCGGTCCCACCAGGCCCGCTCGATCTAGAGCAAACAACACATCCAGATTCTGCAAAGCCACATCGTGAATCAACTGATCGTAAGCCCGTTGCAAAAAGGTCGAATAAATCGCCACCACCGGCTTCGCCCCCTGACAGGCTTGACCGGCGGCCAAGGTCACCGCATGCTGCTCGGCAATCGCCACATCGAAATAGCGTTTCGGAAACTGCTGGGAAAACGCCACCAAGCCCGACCCTTCGCGCATCGCCGGGGTAATCCCCAATAACCGCTCATCCTGCTTGGCCATATCGCACAACCAAGTGCCGAACACTTCCGTATAGGTCGGATGCGGCGACGGTGCGGCTTTGGGTAAATAATCCTTGGTAGGATCGAAAGCCGGTACCCCGTGATAGGCCAGCGGATCTTTCTCCGCCGGTGCATAACCTTTGCCTTTCTTGGTCACTACATGTAAAAACACCGGCCCGGACAAATCCTTCAACTTCTCTAAAGTCGAAACCAACATCTCCACATCGTGGCCGTCGATCGGCCCGAAATAATTAAAGCCCAACTCCTCGAACAGCGTGCCCGGCACAATCATGCCCTTCACATGCTCCTCGGTTTTCCGGGCCAGTTCCCACACCGACGGCATACTAGCCAAGGCCTTCTTACTCTCTTCCCGTACCGAGGAATAAAACTTGCTCGACAACACCTTAGTCAGATAATTATTCATCGCGCCTACCGGGGGCGAAATCGACATATCGTTATCGTTCAAAATCACCAACAGATTGGCATTGACATCGCCGGCATGATTCATCGCCTCATAGGCCATCCCGCCGGTAATCGAACCGTCGCCGATAATGGCGACCATCTTCTTGTCCTCGCCGCGCAACTGCGAGGCAATCGCCATGCCCAGCGCCGCGCTGATCGACGTTGACGAATGGCCCACACCAAACGCATCGTACTCACTCTCCTCGCGCGACGGAAACGCCGACACCCCGCCCAAGGTGCGAATCGTCGGCATCCGCTCTTTCCGGCCCGTCAAAATCTTATGCGGATAAGCCTGATGGCCCACATCCCACACCAACTGATCCGAAGGCGTATCGAACACATAATGCAGCGCCACCGTCAGTTCCACCGTGCCCAGGCCTGCCGAGAAATGGCCGCCGGAGATACTGACGGTATGGGTCAGATAGCGACGCAACTCATCGGCCAGGGGTTCGAGTTGTTCAGGCTTCAGGGCCCGAACGTCGGCGGGGGTCTGGATGGTATTGAGGAGCGGGAAATCAGAGGCTGTCATGGGTTAAAAAATTCCTTTATATGTTTGCGTCACAATATTCCGCGCTAGCCCAGTAGACGCAAGCTGAAAACCGGAAGGATTGTGGCGCAAGAAGTATAAATCGTGCAGTTCGCTACGCTTAGTGGGTACGTTCGATGATATACAGCGACAAATCGCGTAACAAATCCGCTTCGCTGCCAAAGCCGGCTAGGCTGGCGACGGCTTGTTCATGCAGCTCCTGAGCTTTTTCCTTGGCGCCGGCCATTCCCAGTAGTGCCGGGTAAGTCGGTTTGTCGTTATCGACATCTTTCCCCTGAGTTTTACCCAGTGTAGCGGTATCGCTTTCTACATCCAGAATGTCGTCTTTGACTTGGAAGGACAGGCCTATGCATTTGGCGTAGTGATCCAGTTTTTTAGCGACTTCGGCATCGAGATCCGGTTTGGATAGCGAAGCCAGATTGACGCTGGCGCGAATCAACGCGCCGGTCTTGTGGATGTGCATGTTTTCCAGTTCCGGCAGAGTCAGCTTGCGGCCGACAGAACCCAAGTCGATGGCTTGGCCGCCAACCATGCCTTGCGAGCCGCTGGCGCGGGTCAATGTCGCGATCATTTTGACTCGGGCTTCCGCGCCGGCCTGAATGGCAGAGTCGTTGGCCAGTACGTCAAAGGCCAGTGCTTGCAACGCATCGCCTGCCAGAATCGCAGTCGCTTCGTCGTAAGCCTTATGACAAGTCGGTTTGCCGCGACGCAAATCGTCATTGTCCATCGCCGGCAAATCGTCATGAATTAAGGAGTAAACATGGATAAATTCCACCGCGCAAGCCTGAGCGTCCAACAGGTCTTCACTCAAGCCCAAGGCTTGGCCGGTGGCATAAGTCAGTAACGGGCGAGTGCGTTTGCCGCCGTCCAGTACGCTGTAACGCATGGCTTGATGCAAGGTTTGCGGCAGAATGTTCTCGCCGGGTAGCCGGGCGTCCAACGCCCGTTCGACGCGGTTCTGGCAGGCGGTAAGGTAGGCTTTTAAGTTACTCATCGGTGAATGGCTCCAAAGTTTGCTGGCCGTTTTTTTCTAATAAAATTTGGACTTTCTGCTCGGCGTCTTGCAGCGCTTGCTGGCAGGTGCGGGTTAATCTGATGCCGCGTTCGAAGGATTTTAAGGACTCTTCCAGAGAAATATCGCCGCGTTCCATTTGCTCGACCAATTTCTCCAGTTCTTCCATCGCTTCCTCAAATTGGGATGCGCTTTTACGTCTCGACATATTATAAATGTGGCTCGCGGTGCTCAAAAAATGACCAAGCATTATAGTATGAATTGCTCTGCCATTGAGTTTGGATTGCATCTGTTGTTTTCGATTTAGTGGCAGCAATTCGGTTCGCTCAGTTGTTCGCTAACACTGAGGCGTCAGCGGCTGCAGTTACGGTGACATTTTTGAGGTTGCCCAGGTTTGCCTGGATTCCAAGGCTCCAGCTTCCCGAGCCATTCACGTGCTCCGAACCTAAACACTCAGCGGGGGGGCATCCGAAATGTCACGTTGCAATTATCCCTATCCCGTTTCCGCCGGAACCGCTCTCCGCTCAAGCCATTATGCGATAGCTATTACGCCGCTCGGTACGAACCGTTCGCAAGCCAGACCAATTAACCTTTCGAAGTTTTACGATATTTCGTGCAAAAAACGATATGCCGTGGGCGATAGGTTGTATCGGCGGTCCTGTTTATCGATGGCGGTTTAAAAATAATTGTTTTTATTCAATGATTTATTTTGTTGTTACTTGGGTTTTTGGAAAGTGGCATTCCATTTGCCATTACAAGTCGAAGTTCATCGATTTTTACGACAGTTTGTTTAAACATCGGATCGGTGACTTTCTTCTAAACCAAATTATCGAACCGTTCGGCCGCCGTTTAGGCTCACCGAATCAAACTTTTTGAGGATATGTCATGAAAACAACCAGTCGTTTTATCAGCGTTTTATTCGGTGCAGTCGTGGTCTCGTCAGCCAGCGGCGGCGCCGTTGAGAATGTCATAGACAATTCCGCCCCGTTGGTTTATTACGAATTCAGCGCCGGAGGAGTCACCACTTATTTCACCGATTGCAAAGGCATGGGTTCGCAGAACGAAGTGGAGCAAACCAGGGTTAGTGCGCGGGGAGAGAACCTTACAGTTAAGATACCCGGACGCTTATCGGCTAAAAATATTACCTGCAGTAAAGGTTTGACCAAGTCGATGGATCTCTGGACTTGGCGACAACAGTTTGTCAGCGGTAGGTCAGGCCGGTCGCGGGTCGATGCGACGCTGATAGCCTATGACCAGGCGATGACGCCCATCGCGGAGTGGAGCTTCAATGGCTTGTGGCCTGCTGCTATCGATTTCAACGAAACAACGCCCGGCAAAGAAACCATCGTGTTCGCCGCTGACCAAGTTCTACGTATGCGCTGATCGAAACCGGGGCTGGCGCCAAACAGTTGGCTTGTCGTCAAAAATCGGTGGCGGCGCCCTGGAAAACGCCATGGGTCGGGCTTTTCCAGTGCTTAGGTAATTTCAGATGGCGCTTGCGGAAGTCGAGGCATGGTGAGCCGAGTGATGAGGACCGGCTTTCCTGAGCCTCCCTGGCGCGCGTTGCTGACATATAATGGTCGGCCGACACTCTGTTATTACCTATTACGAGACATCATGACCCAAGAATATAACGCGGCCGCTATAGAAGTACTGAGCGGCCTGGACCCGGTGCGCAAGCGCCCAGGTATGTATACCGATACCACCCGCCCCAACCATTTGGTGCAGGAAGTGGTGGACAACAGCGTGGACGAAGCCTTGGCCGGCCACGCCGATACCATCAATGTTGTACTCTATAAAGACGGCTCGGTGCGGGTGGATGATAACGGCCGGGGCATGCCGGTGGACATACATCCCGAGCAGGGCATTCCCGGCGTGGAAGTGATCCTGACCCAACTGCATGCCGGCGGTAAATTCTCCAACAAAAATTATCAATTTTCCGGAGGTCTGCACGGTGTTGGTGTGTCGGTAGTGAACGCCTTATCGGAAAAACTGCTGGTGGAGATCAAGCGTGGCGGCGGCGTCTATCAAATGGCGTTTGCCGGCGGCGACAAGGTTGGCGAATTACAGCAAAGCGGTACCGTGGGTAAAAACAACACCGGTACTAGCGTGCATTTTTGGCCGGATGGTAAATATTTCGATTCCAATCGGGTATCGGTCAGCAAGCTGAAACATGTGTTGCGTGCCAAGGCCGTGTTGTGTCCGGGCTTGAAAATTACTTTAAATTCCGAACTCAGCGACGAGCAGTTCGAATGGTGCTACCAGAACGGTTTGCAGGAATACCTGTTGGATAGGGTCGGCGATGCCGAGATTTTTCCGCAACCGCCGTTCATGGCCAACATGGCGGCCAGCAACGAAGCGGTGGAGTGGGGCATAGTTTGGACGCCGGACAGTTTGCCGGAAACCATCGCCGAAAGTTATGTGAATCTGGTGCCGACTGCCCAAGGCGGTACTCATGTCAACGGCTTGCGCGCCGGCTTGACCGAGGCGATGCGCGAGTTTCTGGATTTTCGCAATCTATTGCCGCGCGGCGTGAAAATCGCCCCGGAAGACGTTTGGGAAAGCTGCCATTTTGTATTGTCGGTAAAACTGGAAGACCCGCAGTTTTCCGGGCAAACCAAGGAGAGGCTGAGTTCGCGCGAATGCGTGACCTTTGTATCCGGCGTCGCCAAGGATACGTTCAGCCTGTGGCTGAATCAGCATCCGCAGGAAGGCGAAAAGATCGCTGAGATTATCCTGGCCAGTGCCCAAAAACGGCTGCGTGCCGGCAAGAAAATCATCCGTAAGAAAATCACCAGTGGCCCGGCCTTGCCTGGCAAGTTGGCGGATTGTTCCGGTCAAGATCTGAGCAGGACAGAGCTGTTCCTGGTCGAGGGTGATTCGGCTGGCGGCTCGGCCAAGCAGGCGCGGGACCGCGAATTCCAGGCCATCATGCCCTTAAGAGGGAAAATTCTGAATACCTGGGAAGTCGATTCCGGCGAGGTGATGGCATCTCAGGAGGTACACGACATCGCGGTGGCGCTGGGTATAGAGCCGGACAGCAACGACCTGCAAAATCTGCGTTACGGCAAGATCTGCATCCTGGCCGATGCCGATTCCGACGGCAACCACATTGCGACTCTGATTTGCGCGCTGTTTTACCAGCATTTCAATGCATTGGTCAGGGCTGGGCATGTGTTCGTCGCCATGCCGCCGCTGTATCGTATCGATGTCGGCAAGAAGGTATTTTACGCGCTGGACGAATCGGAACGACTGGGCGTATTGGCGCGCATCGAAGCCGAGAAACTCACCGGCAAGATCAACATCCAGCGCTTTAAAGGTTTGGGCGAGATGAATCCGTCGCAATTGCGGGAAACGACGATGAATCCGGACACGCGCCGTTTGGTGCAGTTAACGGTAGCCGAAAACGACGATACCCGCGAACAGATGGATCTGTTATTGGCGAAGAAGCGTGCCGGCGATAGGAAAAGCTGGCTGGAAGATCGGGGTAACTTAGCGCAAATATAAGAGACACGCCGGCCGGAGTTAGAGGGCTCCGGCTGGCTTGACCGTCAAATATCCATCAACAGCATTGGAATGCCGTAGGTCAGTATGAAGTAACTAAATGCGTAAACTACGCTGACGCTGGTTGGGTAACTGAAGAAAGCCCGAAAGATATAGCTGACGATGGAGATATACCAAATCACCAGAAACACCGCGATGCCGATGCCAATTTCTTCGCGGTAGATATGGTGTTGCAATACCAGCCAATAGTCGAGGGCTTCGGCAGCGACAGCCAAAGTCATGATGAAATTCTCGCAGACGAAAATCGAGGTATATAACTGATTAAAACACCCCCATTTTTTCTCCATCAGCAATAAAACCGCTACCGAGCCGAAAGCCATTGTGGTGCGACCTAAAACTTCCAAGGTGCCGTCCGCGGGATCGGAGATCAAGCCTTCAACGATCATCCCGGAAATCAGATAGAACGCCACGTTTTTCCACATAAACGAGTTGGGCGGGACTAACTCGGACGGGTTGTTCAGAAACCAGCAAGAGGATAGATACTTCAGCAGTAGATTCATAATCGACACTTATATTCGATAAAAGCAGGTTTTATCGAATTGAAAAAACCGCCCATTATAGACGGGCGGCAGCATAACGGGGTTTTGACTTCGTTTTAGGTGCGTATTTGGAGTATATGGTGCCGCCGTTTAAGGCGATGCAGCCTGCGGTTTTACCGATTCGTTTGTATAATAGCCCTTCATTTCTCCGCGTGAGGCCAGCAAGTGCCAACGCTCATGCCCAATCAAACTCCGGAACCTTCATGATCGAACTAGGCAAATTCAACACTTTAACCGTCGTCAGCCAACGTGATAATCAGTATGGTCTGGATGGTGGGGAGCTTGGCGAGATTGGCTTGGCGGACAAAGATGCCGCGGATAATCTAAAGGTTGGCGATACCGTAAACGCCTTTGTCTACATTGACGGCAAGAATCAAACCATCGCTACCTTGCAAACTCCGCTAGCGCAAGTCGATCAGGTGGCCTGGTTGAAATGTATATCACTCAGCCATGCCGGTGCGTTTTTGGGATGGGGATTGCCCAAGGATTTGTTGTTACCGTTCACCGAACAGAAGGGGAAAGTCGTCGAAGGCCGCTCTTATCTGGTGCGTCTGTTTTTAGACGAAAACAACCGCATCGCCGCCACGATGATGCTGGATGATTTCATTCAGGATCAGGCGTTTTATTACAAAGCCGGCCAGGCGGTGCAACTCATTATCGCCGACGAAACTGACTTGGGCTTTAAAGCCGTGGTGGACAATCAATATTGGGGCGTGTTGTATAAAAGCGAGACTTTTCAGCCCTTGCAAAAAGGCCAGGCATTGACCGGCTATATTAAAAAAGTCCGCCCCGACAATAAGCTGGATTTGGTCCTGAGCCAGGAAAAATACGGCCAGAAAGTCGATGCCACGTCTGAGAAGATTTTGACGATACTGGCAAAGCGCGGCGGTTATGTGGCGCTAACCGACAAAAGTGCGCCGGAGATTATTTACGACACCTTTGGCGTCAGCAAAAAGGTCTTCAAGCAAGCGATAGGCGGCTTATATAAACAGCGGCGGATTGTGATTGAAGAGACAGGCATTCGTCTGGTCGATCAAGCGTAAAGCAAATGGAGAGACGCAATAGTTTACGTCTCTCCCGAGTATCAGCTTTAGAGACTAAGGCCGATATTGCGAGAACACATAATCGGTTTTTTGCTCCGAGGCATGGCAGGCAAAGCACGAAGTGCCGCCGTCTTTCACTAGCCGCTCGGTTTTACTGTTGCCGGCAAAACCTTCAAAGCCCCAGCCGCCGGTCGCGGCAAATTTTTTCGCGTCTTTCAGCATCACGCCCACCAGTTTGCGCTCGCCTTCCTGTATGGTTTTATCCTTCTCCTGATACTGCAATAAATCGAATACCAGCACCGAGCCGTCCGCGTACTTACCGGTCTTCAAGCCGGACTCAGCTTGTTTATTAGCATAGACATGATGCAGGCCTTGAAACGGATTCTCCAGGGCGTGGCCGGGCTGAATCAACATGCTTTTAGCGTGCAGCCAGTTGCGATAGCCATCCGGAAACGGCACGGCCTGATCGGCGGCAAACGCGGTAACGGCAACGGTGTTTAGCAGGCCTATCAGCAGTATCGAAATGCTTTTTTTCATGATCGTATCCCCCACAAAAGTAAATGCATAAATAATTTCGAATCGAAACTATTCGGTCTTTTTAAGCGGATTTGCGGATTTTGTCAAACAAATAGTGATGCGCTATTAGTTTGCTTGGCGAGGTGTTGTTGGGGCTAGGGGAGGTGTTAAGCGGGAATGGCGGTTAAGACGACAGCAGGGGCGAGAAAGATGGCTTGGTGTTGGGCTGCAAAAGGCTTGCAACCCAAGTGACCAGGCAATTAAATTTTGCCGTCCAACCCCATCTGAAAATACTTGTGGGTGATTTTTTCCTGGTTTTCCAGCAGCCAATCAATATCCGGCGTGTTGGTCATGGCTTTATGAATGGCTTTGGCCATGGCCTCGCGGTGGATGTTGAACAAAATTTGATGATCCAGATTGTCGTCCTTGATCACGCTGGGATTCAGCCATACCGAACAAATAATGCCCAGATCGTTGGCTTTTTCCTTGGGAATATCGCCGGCCCGCACCGCATCCAGTACGCCATTGGCAATCGCCGCCTGCACGGTGCCCATCAAAATATTGGTGTAGCGGCTGTTTTTGACAGTCACCTTGCTGACCATCAAGGTCACCGGGCGCACTTGAATATCGGTGTTTAAAATCGCGAATACCCGAGTGTGGCCCTGCACTTGATCGCCGGTTAAAGTGGCAATCGCGGTGCCGACCGGTCCGTCCAGTTCGCCGATGATGATTTCCGGTTCCGCTGCCGTACCGGCCGGGCCGCCCGCTACCAGGGCTTCGCCGGTGCGCATAATGATTCTTTCGCTCATGTTGGTCTCCAATTTCAAGTGAGTGTTTCGGATTGTGTTTGTCGATCCCCTCTTTGCAAAAGAGGGGCTAGGGGAGATTTGTTTAGAATAAATTCCCCTCGATCCCCTTTATGCCCGGCGGGTACTTTTCAAAAGGGGAGGTTTAGAGCTTAAGCCTCGCCGCTCATCACCATCGCCCCATATTCTTCCGGCGTAATAACGCCGCCCATACTTTCTGCCACGTGACTATCGCAAACCGGCAACACATCCTGCACGGCATCAATCCGCTTCCACTGTGGCAACGGTGTTTCTTGGTTTGCTTGCGGCACGTATTTAGAGCTGGCCACGCGGCTCATGCGGTGAATATAGCGCGGACAGTTGATAAATATCTCGCTGATCGCCACCCGCACGATCAGTTCCGCGCCTGGATAGTCGGCCAGCAGCGGGTCGTTGCTTTCAATCCGTGCGTCGCCATGCACTCGAATCCGATGCGGCGTTTCGAAATCGATGAACAACATGCCGATTTTCGGATTGCCGTTGATATTGCCCATCGACAAAAACATGCCGTTGCCGTCGTAACTGGGAAACGCCAGTTCCTGCGGACTAACAACCTTCACCAGTCCGGGATTACCGCCCTTGTAAGAACAGGTCGGATAACCGCGCTGATCAATTGTGGTCAGAAAGAAAAAGTCCCGGCTCTCGATAAACGGCTGATGCTGCTCGCTTACCTGCTGTTCCACGATGATTTGTTCCAAACGATCCGCCAGATTGACGGTGTCGTGTTGCTCTTGCAATTGCCGGTGCTGCGGGCTGTAAAAGTCGCTCATGGGCGATGCTCCTTGATGGGGTAGTGCGGCGATTCTAACAGGAATGCTGGCTAGTCAGTTTTACGGTTGCATGAAACAGAACGCCGGGTCGGATTGCTACGAGGAGCGTGGTAACGATAAAAAACGCCTTATTTTCTCAGCCAGTTGAACGCCGCGCTTAATTTGTGCTTGGCGTCGTTTTCGATGATTTGGTCGTGAGCCAGCACTACCCGCTCAACTTCCAACGCCAGCAGCGCATCCACCGTGCGTGCCAAAGCGGCTTTATCTTTAACCAGCAGTTTCATGGTTCGCGACATCGCCAGTCGATCGTAGACGCCGAGCAGTCTCGCCACCACGCGCGCTAATCCGATGTGTTCAGCGCCGAAGCAAAACAGCAGATCGGTAAGAATCAAAGTACCCGTTGCGCTGTGAAACCAAACCGTCTCGTTGATGATGGGAAGGCCTTCAACGAAGTTAGCGATTAACTCGTCCGCCCATGCCGGCGTTTCCAATGGTGACAGCTCTGGGTAAACGCCGAGGTCCGGCCGTTTTTCCGCTAACCCCGGCGCGATATAGCCTTGGGCATTCGGGAAAGCCAGGATGAACGATGTAAAAAACAGGTGGTGGCTCTTGTTCGGTGCAAGCACATAACGCACCGGGCCGATTTTGGCAATTTCAGCCACTAGCTGGGGTGACGGCTCAATCGGCGAATGCACCCAAATCGAGCCGTCCAGCAGTTTGACGAAAGTGGCTCTGGTGCTTAGATTTAACGGGCCGAATTGAATGGCTTGCTGCGCATACCAGATTTGGCCGGGAACGAGAGTTTTTAGGACCACTTGAGCTTGGGGGGCTGGGTAAAACTGGATATGCTAAAAGACGAAAAGTACGGTGTCAAAGCCTTGAATGGACAACAAGAGTTAGTCCGCGTGGGGCACAAAAACTAGTGTCCATTCAGCGTTTCAGCCCGTAAATTTTCTGCTGATGGGCGCTTTTGCGGCGATTCTAACAGGAATGGCGATTAGGCAGGAGCACTGTTGGATGACGCAGAGCGTCTGGGGCGGCATTCCCACGCGGAGCGTGGGAACGATGTAAGTTAGCGATTAACTCGGTCGTCCATGCCGGCTTTTCCAATGGTGACAGCTCTGGGTAAACGCCGAGGTCCGGCCGTTTTTCCGCTAACCCCGGCGCGATATAGCCTTGGGCATTCGGGAAAGCCAGGATGAACGATGTAAAAAACAGGTGGTGGCTCTTGTTCGGTGCAAGCACATAACGCACCGGGCCGATTTTGGCAATTTCAGTCACCAGTTGGGCTGACGGTTCGATCGGCGAATGCACCCAAATCGAGCCGTCCCGCAGTTTGACGAAAGTGGCTCTGGTGCTTAGATTTAACGGACCGAATTGAATGGCTTGTTGCGCATACCAGATTTGGCCGGGAACGAGAGTTTTTAGGAGCACTTGGTCTTGGGGGCTAAGTAAAACTGGATATGCTAAAAGACGAAAAGTACGGTGTCAAAGCCTTGAATGGACAAGAAGAGTCAGTCCGCGTGGGCACAAAAACCGTGCCCACCCTACGCAGCTGGTTTTACAGTTGGATGACGCAGAGCGTATGAACGATAAATTAAAGTTAAGTTAGTCTATTCAAGAAATTAGCTTCAAAAGCATGACCACGGTGAATACCAAATTAACCCCGATTGTCCACTTTAGCGTCTTAAACTCCTGTTCCGTGTACATTTGATATTTCAGCATCTGTTTCTGTACAAAATGCAGACGGTTTTCCTGGCTGTGCTGTTGGATGGCTTCCACAGCTTTGATTGCTTTACACTCGCTGACGCCAGCATTTTTAAGCAGTTCGTAGACTTCTGTGGCGATCTTTGACATGTTTTAACTCCGAAATCGTGCAGGGTTTTCTCCCGTATGCCGCGCCGAGTACCGGAGCTTTCGCCGGGAACAGCCCGAAGGGGCGATGCAGGGATGCATCGCGTTGCCGAAGGGGCAGGAAGCCCCTTTCGGCAACCCCCGGCGAAAGCGAGGAACGGAGGGAACAAGCGGCATCCGGGCCGCCTTTTCTTTGGGTACTTTCTTTTGGCGGAGCAAAAGAAAGTATCTCGCCCGCCGGTGCGAGAACCGGCATTAAATTAAGCTTCGCGATAGCGAAACAGCGTTATTGTGGCAGTCCACTCTGTGTGGGCAAAATAGTCCAACCCCTACGAAAGAGCATATTTCTTAAGGCGCTCTAAGTCGTTAATATGTTTGTTTTTCTGCAATTCAGCTGATGCGATGGCGTTTTCTTTTAATCGAATTAGTGACTCTACTGATGCAAGTTTAACGGGGATGTTAAATAGTTTTGCTTCTACTGAATTACTAGGGGCTGTTGCCGTTTTACATGGGTAACCAAATAAAAGCGCAGGCCAAAGCGACAACGCCTTCAAAATTGCGTTTCAATTTGTCATATCGCGTCGCGATGGCTCTGAAATGTTTCAATCGCGCAAAGACATTTTCAACGAGGTGGCGATATTGGTAGAGGCACCAATCCATTCCGTCATTCCCGACGATTGAATTTTGTTTTCTAGGAATGATAGGGACACTCCCTTTCTCTCGAATTTGAATCCGTAGAGGTTCACTGTCATAGCCTTTGTCAGCGACCGTGTAGTCAGCCAAAGGCAGTTTAGCCACTAATTCCGGCGCTTCTTTGCAGTCATGGACTTCACCACCGGTGATCGAGAAATGAATAGGCAGCCCACAGGCATCAACGGCCATATGGATTTTCGTGGTGTGACCCGCAACGGATTTCCCAATCGCGGCATCCTGTTCATGAGCCGCACCACTACTATGCTGATGCGCTTTCACGATACTGCCGTCAATAAAGGTCCATTCCAAATCCGGTGCCACAACCAGGCCTCGAAAGATGCCCATCAGTTTTTCTTGCAGTGACCACGCATTAAACCGTTTGTAGACTGCATTCCACTTACCAAACGTGGCAGGCAGGTCTCGCCAGGGGCAGCCGACTCGCATGCGATAAAAAATCCCTTCTACCGTTTGCCTGAGCGAAGGCTTGTCATAAATCCCCAGGCTTAACAGGATGGCTTTGAATTTATTCCAGTATGCATCCGTAAACATTTGTCGCGGCATAGCTCACTTGTCTTCTGATTGAAAAATCAATCAATGAGGCAGAGCCGTTCGATTTCAAGGCTATCGTTTCAAAATGGCAACAGCCCCTAGCAATTTCAAAATATGTTTCACTACTTTCTTGGGGGGTTAGTAGTTCTGCATAATAAAATTTTTTCAACGGAACTTGTAGTCCAAGTTTTGTGAATGAATCGGGAGTGAAACCGCTCATATTTAGACCTATGAGGGAGTCATAGATGCGTTTTGAGTTTTGAGGCGTAGGATTCACAAGTAAGTCCATATCGTCAGCTTGGCGGTCGGAGCAATACCAAGCAACTGCGAGGCCGCCGATTACAACGAATTCTACACTGTTCGCAACAAAGATACGGACAAACTCCTCATTCGCGCCGACATGGATTAATGTTTCACCGATTTTGTTCATGCCGCATAAATATGAAAACTCAGATCAAAGTTTGTTGTTTGTATTTTCTAAAGTGTATTGGAAGCATGTGGGCAAGTAGCTTAAGTGTATTAGCTCAGACCTGATCTGACAGTTACCGTTTTTGCGGGGTGTCTGTCAGATTAGATTTGGTTCAGATTTTTTTGAGCCCAAATCTGTTTTCCATCCAGCAAGGTATCCATCGGCGTTCTGCCGTTGCACATTCTGCCCTGATGAGTTCGGTCATTGTTGTAATAAACCAGCCATTCGTCCAGATCTTTTTGGAGTTCATCCAGGTCGCTATAGAGCTTTTTGCGGAACGTGACCTGATAGAACTCCTGCAAGATGGTCTTGTGGAAGCGTTCGCAAATCCCATTGGTTTGCGGCGACATGGCCTTGGTTTTGGTATGGTCGATGTCGTTGATCGCCAGGTATAGCTGATAATCATGCTGTTCGACCTTGCCACAATATTCTGTGCCGCGATCCGTCAGAATGCGTAGAACGGGTAATGCGTTGGCTTCGTAGAACGGCAATACTTTGTCATTCAGGATATCCGCGGCAGTAATCGGCGTTTTGGTGGTGTACAGTTTGCAGTGTGCGACTTTGCTATAAGTGTCCACGTAAGTCTGCTGGTATATCCGCCCAACCCCTTTGAGGTTGCCGACGTAAAAAGTATCCTGCGAACCCAGGTAACCGGGATGGGCTGTTTCGATTTCGCCGCAGGCTTGATCATCCTGCTGCTTTTTCTCCAACGCCGCAATCTGCGCATCGCTCAGCATTAACCCTTCGGCGGCTACCTTGGCTTCCAGTGCTTTAAGCCTCTTTTTAAAGTTCTCCAGGTCATGCCGTAACCAGATGGAGCGAACGCCGCTGCCGGATACGAATACCCCTTGTTTACGCAGTTCATTACTGGTTCGATGCTGTCCATGCGCTGGCCACTCAACCGCATAGGCTTTCACTGCCAGCTCAATGCTTTCATCGACGCGATTCTTCAGATTCGGAGACCGGCGGTTTTTGTCGATTAAGGCATCAATGCCACCTTCGGCTACCAGCTCTTGATAACGATAAAACGTATCGCGCGAGACACCCATCACCTTGCAGGCTCTGGAGACGTTATTCAGTTCTTGGGCTAAATTTAACAGCCCCGCTTTGTGTTTAATGATCGGATTGTTTGTATGGATCATGAGAGTTACCTTTTGTGTTTTGTGTAAGGATTCGACACCCCTATCAAAACCGGTAACTCTCATCTTTTCAAGTCGATGTGTCAGATCAAGTCGTGACTAATACAGCTAAGTTAGTTTCAACTCCGCCGTGCTCCGGGCTAACGCTTAACATTCCCCCCATGCAACCCACACTCCTTCTTCGCTGCATCCTCCCACCACCAACGTCCCGCGCGCTCGTGCTGATTCGGCAATACCGGTCGGGTGCATGGCTCGCAGCCGATGCTGATGTAGCCGTGTTTGTGTAATTCGTTGAAAGGCACCTGATAGGCTTCGATGTAATCCCACACCTGCGCCGACGACCAGTTCAGCAGCGGGTTGAATTTGATCAGCTGTTTGCCGGGACCCGCGAAACCGGCGTCCAGTTGCACTTCCGGGATGTCGCCGCGGGTGTCCAGGCTTTGGTCTTTGCGTTGGCCGGTAATCCAGGCGTCCAGCGTCGCCAGCTTGCGTTTTAAAGGCTCAACTTTGCGGATGCCGCAGCATTGTTGGTGGCCGTCTTCGTAAAAACTGAACAGACCTTTTTCTTTGACAAAAGCATCCAACTGCTCGCGATCCGGGCTCAAGATGTCGATGTTGATGCCGTAATGCTTGCGCACTTGTTCGATGAAACGGTAGGTTTCCGGATGCAAGCGGCCGGTATCCAATGAAAACACCTGGATGTCTTTTCTGATTTGCAAGGCCATGTCGATCAGCACGATGTCTTCTGCACCGCTGAAAGAGATGGCAATGTTATCGAAATTAGCCAGTGCGGCTTTTAAGATGGTGCGCGGATTTTTGCCTTGCAGCTCGGATTGGGCGGTACTTAAGTCGAATTCAGTCATGGATTTAGCTCTGGGCAAAGTAACGGGATAAATACTCGTCAAAGTCCAACTTGTCGTTGGCTTCGATGTCGGCTTGTTTTTGCAACGAGGCGGCAGCCATGTCCTCGAATTGCCGTTGCGTCTCATCGTCCAGGGGTTCGGCGTTGAAATAATGTTTATGCAAGGCCGAGGTGTTACTGGCGAAGCAGCCAAACTCCTGGCCGTTCTCGCGCATGCAGGCCAGAATCCGTGCCGACGGCGTCAGCGCCGGGTTGTCCACTACTGCCAACTGATGTTGCAAAGCCAATTGGTAGGGGCGTTCCAAACTGCCTCTATCCAGTACCGCGCATATAGGTTGCATGGCATACAGGATGCTATGAGCCCATTGCTGTAAGGTGACGGTGTCGCCGTTGCGGTTTAACTGTAAACCGGGGCGGCGGCCCTCATTTGCGACCAGCAATTGGTTGCTGTTGTTAATCTGGAATTCGTCCGGGCCTTGCGGCGGGCTGTCCTGTAATAGGCAGTACAACAAAAACGCCTCGACAAAGCGGGCGGTGCTTTCGTCGATGCCGATCGGATTCAGCAGATTCAAGTCCAGCGAGCGCATTTCCACATACAGCACGCCGCGCCGTTTCAGCGCTAGCGTCGGCTTCTCGCCGGATTTGGCGATCTGCTTGGGGCGCATGGTGCTGTAAAACTCGTTTTCGATTTGCAGGATGTTGGCGTTCAGCTGCTGATACTCACCGTCCACTTTCACGCCGATGGCTTCGTAGTCCGGATACGGTGTATTGATGGCTGCGCTCAGGCTGTCCACGTAGCCGTCCAGCGAGTTGTAATCGATCTTCAAGCCCGCCTGGTTCTTGCTCTTGTAACCGATGTCGCTCATCCGCAGCGAGGTCGCATAGGGGTGGAACACGGTGTGTTCGTCGAATTCCTTGAATTGCTCCATCAATTGCGGGCGGCTTTTGAAAAAGGTTTTGCAAATGGCCGGCGAGGCGCCGAACAGATACAGAATCAGCCAGCCTTGGCGGTGGAAGTTACGGATCAAACCGAAATAAGCGTTTGAGATAAAGTCTTCCAGGCCGGTCGTGCAGCCGCTTTGCTTGTACAGCGCCGGCCACAGCGCCTCCGGCACCGAATAATTGAAATGGATGCCGGCAATGGCTTGCATGGTGCGACCGTAACGGTGCCACAAACCTTTACGGTAAACGTGCTTCATCTTGCCGATGTTGGACGTGCCGTACTCGGCGATGGGGATGCTCAAGTCGCCGTCGATACCGCAGGGCATGCTGGTGGCCAGCAGCATTTCCTCGCCTAGATGCGGATAGACAAACTGGTGGAGCTGGTGCATGTAATCCAGAGTTTGGCGGATGTCGGCAAACGGCGGGGTGATAAATTCCAGCAGCGCTTCCGAATAATCGGTGGTGATGTAGGGGTGGGTTAACGCCGAACCGAGCGCCGTGGGGTGAGGTGTTTGCGCGATCTCGCCATGCTCGGTGATGCGCAGGCTTTCTTTCTCGATGCCTTTCAGGCCTTGTTTTAACAGGTATTGTTGATCGTTATCGATCAGATATTTAAGACGGTCGGGTAAACGGCAGTAAGTAATGAGCATAGAAAATTAGGCGCCTTCCGCGGCTTGGGTAAGCGCGGCATTATATAGGGTGGATTTTGATTTATTGAAATCGGCGTGCTGTAAAGTGAATCAAGGAGATTGGGGATGTGCGTTACTATTTCAAGGCGAAGAAGGCTGTGGCGGATTTAGCTTGTTCGGGCGTTTGCGGATGATGGTCTGATCTATGGTCTAATACCTCAACGATTTTTTGCCGGTTTAGATTTAGCAAGTAATGATTTATGACCAATAACGCCGCCCTGCAAACCCTGCATAGCGTGTTCGGCTACGACAGTTTTCGCGGCCAGCAGCAACAGATTATCGAGCAATTGATCGGCGGTCGGGATGTGTTGGTATTGATGCCGACCGGCGGCGGCAAGTCCTTGTGTTATCAGATACCGGCCTTGGTGATGGACGGCGTCGGCATCGTCATTTCGCCGCTGATTGCCTTGATGCAGGATCAGGTCAGCGCCTTGCACCAAGTGGGGGTGCGGGCTGCCTATTTAAATTCGACGCTGGCGCTGGAACAGGTGCGTGAGATCGAACAAAAGTTGCAGAACGGCGAGCTGGATTTGCTCTACATCGCGCCGGAGCGACTATCCAACGCCAGAACCCAGGCCTTGTTTGCCCGCTGCAAGATTGCGCTGTTCGCCATCGATGAGGCGCATTGCGTATCGCAATGGGGCCATGATTTTCGCGCCGACTACTTATTATTGTCGGTGTTGCACGAGCAGTTTCCGCAAGTGCCGCGCATCGCTTTAACCGCCACCGCCGACGAACGCACCCGTCAGGAAATCATTACCCGGCTGGCCCTAGAACAGGCGCAAGTGTTTGTCAGCGGTTTTGACCGGCCCAATATCCGCTATCGGATTATTCAGAAAGACAATGCCAGGCAGCAACTGCTGACATTTATCCGCAGCGAACATCCTGGCGATACCGGCATCGTCTATTGCCTGTCGCGGAAAAAAGTCGAAGAAACCGCCGAATGGTTGAATGACAAAGGCCTGAAAGCCCTGCCGTATCACGCCGGCATGGAGCATCGCGAACGGCAGAAAAATCAGCACCAGTTTTTGATGGAAGACGGCCTGATCATCGTTGCTACTATCGCCTTTGGTATGGGCATAGACAAGCCCAATGTGCGCTTCGTGGCTCACCTGGATTTGCCGAAAAGCGTGGAAGCTTATTATCAGGAGACGGGCCGGGCAGGGCGCGACGGTCTGCCGGCCAATGCCTGGATGGCTTACGGTTTGCAGGACGTGTTGACCCTGCGGCAAATGCTCAGCACCTCGAATGCCGATGAGGCGCATAAGCGGGTGGAGTTGCACAAACTGGATGCCATGCTGGCCTTGTGCGAAATGGTCAGTTGCCGGCGGCAGGCCTTGCTGGCTTACTTTGGCGACATACTCGAACAAGGCTGCGGCAATTGCGATACCTGCCTGGAGCCGGTGGAAACCTGGGATGGCAGCGTCGCCGCGCAGCAAGCTTTGTCCTGCATCTATCGCACCGGCCAGCGTTTTGGCGTGACGTATTTGATCGACGTGTTGCTGGGCAAAGCCGATGACCGTATGCGCCAATTCGGCCATGATAAGCAGTCGACGTTTGGTATTGGTAAAGCCCTGGACGAGAAACAATGGCGCTCGGTGTTTCGGCAATTGGTGGCCAAGTCTTTGGTGGAAATCGACTTTGAAGGCCACGGCAGCCTGAAACTGACCGACGCTTGCCGGCCGGTGTTACGCGGCGAGCAAACCTTGATGCTGCGCAAGGATGCGCAAATCGCCAAAACCCGGCGCGAAAAAACTGAAAAGCGCCAGCCGGGCGGGGCGGCGGACAGTGCCTTGTGGAACGCTTTGCGCGCCAAACGCAAAGCGTTGGCCGACGAGCAGGATGTGCCGCCGTATGTGATTTTTCACGATGCGACTTTGATGGCGATGGTCGATGCCCGGCCGCGTAATCATCAGCAATTGAGCATGTTGTCCGGCATCGGCCAGCGCAAGTTGGAATTGTACGGCGATGAGTTTTTGGCGGTCTTAGCTGAGTTTGACGACGAACCGCCGGTATCGGCGACCGATACCGTTGCGGAGAGTCTGGATTTGTTTAGATTGGGTTATAGCGTTGAGCAAGTGGCCAAGCAACGCAGCCTGAGTGAGGACACCATTTACAATCACATGGCCAAAAGTCTGGAGTTGGGGCTGGTGGCGCTGGGCGATGTGTTGAGTTTGTCGCCGGCGGAAGTCAGTGAAATCGAGGCGGTGTTGTTAAGTTTGCCGGAAGAGCAGCGCAACGCCTTGAAGCCGGTTTACGAGCAACTCGGCGGCGCTTATAGCTATGGGGTATTGCGTTGCGTCAGAGCGGCTTTACAGCAGCAACTTGGCTGAATTTGCCGTGGCTGAAACGGTATTCAGTCTTTAGGCAATGGTCCAGCCATTTTTGCAGGAAATAGTTTAAGCGCCATTTGTAATTGCGGATTTCCACCAAGCTGCCGGGGTTTTGATAGACCTTGTCAACCGCCGGCCGGTCGATGTCGCGCAGTACTTCCGCCAATTGCGCATCCAGATAAATCCGAATTTTTACTGCCGGCACGATTTGTTCCGATAGCTGTTGATCGAAGCAATGGCTGAGTTCGATCGTCAAGGTATAGGGATTACGTTCTAGCACTTCCAGATATAGCGCCGGTTTGTTCTGCGTCAGGCCGACGGCAGTTTTATCGAAGGAGCGCAGATTAGGGATCAGCCTGAACAGCTTTTGATAATTAGATTCGCAGATCTTTTCCAGACAAAGCGCCGTATTGACCGGTTGCACCAAGCTCATCGTCATTCTTCCCGATAGCAGGCATTGGCGCTGGCGGTTTCCCACAACACCACTTGATCGACATTAAAGCCTTGTTGTTTGACGTGGTTGTATATCATCTTGCTTAACACTTCGGCGGTGGGATGTTCGTCGATAGCCAAAAACTGCTCGTTGTTGGCGACCAGGGCCGGGATGATAGGGTCGTCTTTATGCAGCAAAAAGTTGTGATCCAGCACCCTATTGATAAAGCCGTCCACGCAGTCTTTCACGTCCGAAAAATCGCAGACCATACCCTGATCGTTGAGGCTGTCTTGTTTGATGGAGATGCTGGCTTTGACACTGTGGCCGTGCAAGTTGCGACACTTGCCCGGATGGTTCATCAGGCGGTGGCCGTAGCAAAAATAAACTTCTTTGGTGATGATATACATAGCGCGCTACGTCCCTGCGATGAACGGGTGTTGTCCTTAATTGCCTTTGATGCTTTTGATCGAGGCGGCTATTTCAAAGCTGCCGTCGCCTTGTTTGACGCTACGCACCACTTCGATGAAGGCCGTCATCGGTGGGGTGATTTGGGTTTTCGGCATGATGCTGACTTCCATGGCCAGACCGATCTCGAATGGCCGTTCGGCAATAAACGATACGCCGGCACCACTAAGCGTCGTGCATCTGCCGGTGCTGACCTCACTGGAATCGGCCAGCTTATAGGTAATGTCACAGTCCACATCCATACGGATGTAATCGCGTTTTTCATCATGGTTCAGCATTGGGTTCCCCCGATTCGGATTGGCAGTGGTTGGGTAAAAATCATTCGCAGGGAGTTTACTATAAAAATCCGTGGCTCTGGTTAGGAAATAGTGGCCCATATCGCCCGAATCAGCGGATTTTTTGGGCGGGCTGTGACGCAGTTGGCATACAGGCAAGCGGCCGGCCCGGCGGTTTTATTGCCTGACTATCCCAGGCTATTTGTGTAAAATTCCGCCACTTTTCAATACAGACAGCGCAGGCAGCAGCATGAGTAAATCCATTGTCCTTACCGGTATCACCACCACCGGCACGCCGCATCTCGGCAATTACGCCGGGGCGATTCGGCCGGCAATCAATGCCAGCAAAGACGAGCACGTCAGACCGTTTTATTTCCTGGCCGATTATCATGCGCTGATCAAATGCAGCGAGCCGGCGCGAGTGAAACAATCCAGTCTGGAAATTGCCGCGACCTGGCTGGCCTTAGGTTTGGACACTTCAAACGCAGTGTTCTACCGCCAATCGGATGTGCCGGAAATCCTGGAGCTGACCTGGATGTTGACCTGCGTCACCGCCAAAGGCCTGATGAACCGCGCGCATGCCTACAAAGCCGCCGTCGCCGAAAATGAAGAAACCGAAGGCAACGATCCCGACAAAGGCATCACCATGGGTTTGTTCAGCTACCCGATCCTGATGGCGGCGGATATTTTGATGTTCAACGCTAACAAGGTGCCGGTGGGCAAGGATCAGATCCAGCACATCGAAATGGCTCGCGACATCGCCAACCGCTTTAATCATATCTACGGCGAACATTTTGTTTTGCCGGAAGCGGTGCTGGACGACAACGCGGCAACCTTGCTGGGCTTGGACGGCCGCAAGATGAGCAAAAGCTACAACAACACGATACCGCTGTTCGAGCCGGAAAAGAAACTGCGCAAGCTGATCAACAAAATCAAAACCAATTCCCTGGAACCCGGCGAACCCAAGGATACGGAAGGTTGCACCTTGTTTGGTATCTATCAGGCCTTTGCCAATCACCACGAAGTCGAAGCGATCCGCCAACGCTACGCCGAAGGCATTGGCTGGGGCGAGATGAAGCAGGTATTGTTTGAGAAAATCAACGACGAAATCGCCCCGGCCCGCGAGCGTTACGAAGCCTTAATGGAAGCGCCGGAACATATCGAACAGCAGTTGCAGGAAGGCGCCGAGAAAGCCCGTGCCATCACCCGGCCGTTTATCAATACCTTGCGGGAAGCGGTGGGGATTTCCAGATTGGCGATATAACCGCGCTAAGCCTGTAGAGACGCAAAAATCTTGCGTCTCTAACTCACTCCCAATGTGGTCTGTCTATAGCCATATTGACTGATACTTGCTTGCTCAAGGATGATCGTACCCCATGTCCATCATCGCTATCTACGTTATCAAGCTGCTGTTGTTGCCGCCAACCTCTTTGGCGATGCTGGCGCTGGTTGGCTTACTTTTGTGCAAGCGTAAATGGGGGAAGAACATGGCGATAGTTTGTCTGGCACTGTTGTGGTTATTGAGTTTGCCGATTGTGGTTAAGCACTGGGCCATGCTCTGGGAGCGGGTTCCGCCTCTTTCTACCGAAGCCGTGCAGCAATTTAAACCGCAGGCCTTGGTGGTGATAGGTGGCGGCATCGAAACGTCAGCGCCGGAGTATCCTGGGCAGGTCACTTTACATGTCAGAACCTTGCTGCGTGTGCGCTATGCTGCCAAGTTGGCCGGGGAGCTGGGTTTGCCGATTCTGACATCTGGGGGCGGTATGTTAGAGCCGGATGACATTCCCGAAGCGGATTTGATGGCGCAAACCTTGGAGAGCGAGTTTAAAATTCCCGTGGCCTGGCGGGAGCCGCGTAGCAGCAATACCGTCGAAAATGCCCGTTTCAGCCACGAGCTGTTAAAAGAGTTTGGCGTCAATAAGATTGTTCTGGTCACCCAGGCCTACCACATGCCGCGCGCCGCTTTGGAGTTTCGTAAAGCCGGTTTTGAGGTATTGCCGGCGCCAACGGCCTTTATCGGGCATGCAGGCAAATCCCGCTGGCTGGATTGGTTGCCGTCTCCAACAGCTTGGTCCAACAGCTTCCTGCTGGCCCACGAAATGGTCGGCATATGGTGGTATCGAATGCGTTACTGATATAACGCTGCACTACCTGGCCCGCTCATCAACGACGCGACCGCCGGGCTATTGGCTATAATGGCCGGCCGCTTCTTACCTGACGCCATCATGTCCAAATCGTCCACCAAGGAAGGTCTCCGCCGCGCCGCGGACGCACCGCCATTACCCGCCAACTCCTGGCGTTTTATCCTGTTTTGCTTAAAGCCGTTCCGCTGGCTGTTGCTGTTGATGCTGATACTGGAAACCGGGCAGGCTGCAGGCAGCATCTTGGTGCCGTATGCGATTAAAGCCTTGATGGATGCGGTTGCCAATCAGCCTATCCCCGTTGGCGATTGGCTGGAGACTTTCAAACAACCCTTGCTGCTACTCGCCGGCCTAAATCTGGCCGAGATTATTTTCAGCCGCAGCAGCGGCGCGGTACTGATCATCATGGGTCCGCGCTTGCGGCAAGGTACCGCAAGGTCCTTATTCGCTTACCTGCAAAACCACGCGCCGCGCTACTTTGGCAATCATTTTGCCGGCGCGCTGGCGCATCGCATCAGCGAAACCGCGATGAGCGTCAACCATACCACTTGGTCCATCATCTGCGATTTCTGGCCGATAGCCGTGACATTCACGGTATCGGTGACGCTATTGCTGGGGGTGCATCAAGGCCTGGGTTTATTCGTGGCCGCCTGGGTGCTGCTGTATGTATTGATCTCGTATTGGCTGGCGACCCGCTGCCAACCCTACGCGCAGGATTTTGCCGCCACCCGTAGCATGGTCAACGGCAAGATCGTTGATGCGGTGACGAATATTCTCAACGCCAAATTGTTCGCCCGTTTGCAGCACGAACGCGAATACCTGGACGGCTTTCTGGCTACCGAATTAAAAAGCGCCCGCCGCACCTTTTGGTATATGGAACGGGTGCGCTGGTTTCAATTTACCGCCGCTGCCATCCTGAAAATCGGCACCATCGGCTATGCCTTGCAACTGTGGCAAGCCGGGGAAATCAGTGTCGGCGCCTTTGCCATGAGCACCGGCTTGGCGATTTTGGTGATCGGCGACGCCCGCAATTTGAGCCGGCGTTTTCTGGAGTTTTTCGAGTACGTCGGCAATGTCGCCAACGGCGTGGACACCATCATTCAAAGCCACGAAATCATCGACCTGCCGGACGCCAAACCTCTGCAAATTAGCCAGGGCCGCATCGAATTTAAAAACGTCTGCTTTAGTTACGAGCCGGGCCGGCAGGTGTTCGATGGCTTGAATGTGGTGATCGAACCGGGGCAGCGGGTGGGCTTGGTCGGTTTCTCCGGGTCTGGCAAATCCACCTTTGTGAACTTGATCCTGCGTAATTTCGAACCGCAAGCCGGGCAAATCCTCGTCGACGGCCAAGATATTTTACTGGCGACCCAGGATTCCCTGCATGCGCAAATCAGCCTGATTCCGCAAGATCCCAGCCTGTTCCACCGCAGCCTGAAAGAAAACATCGGCTACGGCAAATTGGATGCCGACGACGCGCAAATCAGCTTCGCCGCCAAACTGGCGCATGCTGAAGAGTTTATCGCCGCGATGCCCGAAGGCTATGAATCCCTGGTCGGTGAGCGTGGCGTCAAACTGTCCGGCGGCCAACGCCAACGTATCGCCATCGCCCGGGTGATGCTGAAAGATGCCCCCATCCTAATCCTGGACGAAGCCACCTCCAGCCTGGACTCGGTTACCGAAAAAACCATTCAGGAAAACCTGGAGCGGGTCATGGGCCGCAAAACCGTCATCGCCATCGCCCACCGCCTCTCCACCATCGCTCATCTGGACCGGGTGCTGGTGTTCGATCAAGGCCGTATAGTCGAGGACGGCAGCCATCAGGAGTTGCTGGACAAGCAGGGCTTTTATTACCGGTTGTGGACCATGCAGGCCGGTGGTTTTTTGCCGGATGAGGTGGTTTAGCGGCACTTGTAAGTGTTTATTTTGTTGGATTTCCGGGCAAAGACAGGATGAGCGGTGGGAGCCCCTTTGTGTTCGATTGCCCTACTTAATTCAATGACGGCAAGTTGATCTATATCGACCAACTTGCGTGGCCTGGATGATGCGAAGCGCAATCCGGGGCCGGCCAGTCTTATTTCCCCGGACTACACCGGTTTTTGGAGCTCTAAAACTGCGCCTTACGAGTTGTAAATTTTCTTGAAAAAATCCATTTGATCAGAGGTTCCTTCTTTTATTCCAAATTAATGTAAGCACCTCTTTACCTTTGGGGCCCAAATAAAATGCTTTAATTTTTTGTAGGTCCTTCGAGCTAATTTTGCCACTGATAAGTTCACAGTCTTCTATTTTGAATTTAGCGTCAATTTGTAAGTTTTTTGTCTTTACGTGAAAATGGGGTGGGTTATGGTCATTTGAATAAATAATTACTTGTAAATCATCAATTGTTTCAACTCGTTCCTTTGTTGCAATGTTTGGGTTATTTAAATGTAGCTCTAAGGAGTGATCATCTAACCCTAAATAATATTTAAGTAAATCAGCTAAAACTATTTCCATGATTTCTGAACTCATTTTTTTATTTGGTCTTTTGGTAGTTTAGACAAAAAATCCATATATCATCTGCACCGAAAGATCAGCCTGCTCAGGTGGTAAAGAAAAACATCTTTGAACCAGAGATAAATTCGCAGTGTTTTCCTTATACTAACAAACATCGTCTATGTCATCATTTCCATGAAGCAAGTAGCCTCGATGGAATCGAGGTTCCGAAGGCCAATATCCTGCAATTGCCAATATGTGTTTGGTGGTCGGTAAGCCGACGCCCTCGATTCCGCTGACGCTGCATCGAGGCTACAATGGCTCATCGCTACGAAAAGATAGACTGGCAAACAACAACAACAACCTTATTCGTGATCTCGCACATGTCGATACGTCTTGCTATTCCGGCCGATGCGAAAGCCATTGGTCAAATTCGTGTGGCGGCTTGGCGCGCTGCTTACCAGCCGTTCATGCCGGCGGAGTTCTTGGCGTCATTAGATCCTTCGGCAAACCTGGACGCACTAACAGAACGGTTAACTAATCCAACCAGAGAGTTCATGGTGTTTGTTGCGGAGGACGAAGGCAATACGGTTGGCTTTTCAATCATCGGCGCACCTCGCTATCCGACACAGGAACTGACTGTTGAACTTTGGGCGCTCAATGTGTCGCCTGCCCATTGGCGCCAAGGATTAGGGAGAAAACTCGTTGATCATTCAGTGGTGGAATCATTCAATTTAGGTTTTGCCTGCATCGAGCTGTGGTGCATCAAAGGCAATTCCCCAGCCGAAGCTGCGTATGCGGGTTGTGGTTTTACACTCACCGATAAAGAGCGCACATCGTCGGCGTTGACGGGGCATCCATTGCACGAAGTTCTCTACTCAAAGATACTCTAAGATCACTTCGAAATGGATGTGGCAGTAAAAACCGTCCAGGCTGCTATCTAAAACAAGTAGCCTCGATGGAATCGAGGTTTCGAAGGTTATTTCCTCCCAATTGCAGACAAGAGTTTGGCGGTCGGTAAGCCGACTTCCTCTTTCAGGGCTGTGGAAGTGTTGAACAGCGTGCAGCGCATCGTTCGTGATTGCTCAGGGTTGGAAATTCGGTATGAGCTAAGCTCTATTTCTGGTCGTCTTGGTTGGTAGGATTCATTCCGGTAGGTCGGGATAGGCATAAGCCGTAACCCGACCTAGTTATCTTTTATGCCTCAGCCGGCGCATTCAAACCCTTGATAATATCCAACACCGCCTGCGCATGCCCTTCATGGTTGACGCCATACATGGCGTCGATCAGTTTGCCGTCTTTGCCTATGATGAAGGTCGAACGGACGATTTTCCATTTTTTCACGCCGTCTTTTTCCACTTCCTGCCAGACGCCGTAAGCTTCGCACAGGTCGCCGGAGGTGTCGGCCAGCAGTTGTACGTTCAGGCCGTATTTGGCGATGAAGTCGCGGTGGCTTTGGCAATCGTCTTTGCTGACGCCGATGATCACGGTGTCCTGGGCGTCGAATTCGCCGGCCAGCGCGGTAAAGTCGTTGGCTTCAATGGTGCAGCCGGGGGTGTCGTCTTTGGGATAGAAGTACAACACCACATTTTTGTCCTCTTGGTAATCGGACAGGTAAATGAGTTTGTTGTCTTGATTGGCGGATCTAAAAAAGGGCGCTTCCTGGTTTTTTTGTAATTGTGACATGCGATTCTCCTCTTGTTTTTGGCCGGATAAGTTCCAGCACTCGGGCTGTCGGCGGCGTTTTGCGGCGCCAGGTTTTCACGACGCTGGGTCGTTGAAACTGAAAGGCTTTCTCAGAAAAGGCTACTTGAACGGATTATGACCCAGGATCACGGCGGCATCTACCACAAAAGTGTTGGGATAAAGCTTAATCCTTGCAGTTAAGCCATTCGCGTTAAGCACTGCCCAACCGCGAGCTGCTTTTTCCGATATGGCGCTAAACTGCGTTGATTGTAGAATTTGATGCGAGCGCTCTGCCAGTGTTCATTAACCGATCAAGCTAGGAAAAAAACATGCGAATTTTATTAGTCGAAGATGACGCCGCATTGGGGGACGGCTTGTCGCGAACCCTGAGCGATTGGGGCTTCGACACCACGCTGGCCAAGACTGGGAGTTACGCCGGTAGCGCGCTGATGACGCAACCCTACGATCTGGTGATTCTGGATTTGGGCCTGCCCGACATCGACGGCCGCGAGGTGTTGCGGCAGTTGCGGGCGCGTAAATCGGCAATTCCGGTGTTGATATTGACTGCCCGCGATGCGCTGAACGATCGGGTCAGCGGTCTGGAGCTGGGCGCCGACGATTACATGACCAAACCCTTCGAGCTGCGGGAATTGGAAGCCCGGGTCAGGGCGTTGTTGCGCCGCAGTCACGGCGGCTTTAATCATGACATTCGTTTCGGGGCATTGACTTTGGATACCCGCAATCAGCAGATCAGCGCCAACGACATGCCGATGGCGCTGCCGCCCCGGGAATACGGCGTGTTGGAAGCCTTGTTGTTAAACAGCGGCCGGGTGGTCAGCAAGGATAATATTGCGCAACGGCTGGCGGCCCATGCCGAGGAATTGGCCGACAATGCCATCGAAGTGTACGTGCATAGGCTGCGCAAGCGTCTGGAACCCTTGGGGATCAATATCAGAACCCTGCGCGGGCTGGGTTATCTGCTGGAGAAAAGTCAGGATGAATAAACCGCAAAGTCTTAGGGCTCAGCTGCTTTCCAAGCTGACCTTGCCCCTGCTTTTCGTGGTATTGCTGGATGCCGCTGCCTCTTATTTCGTGGCGATGCACTATACCGATCTGGCGTACGACCGCTGGTTGCTGGATTCGGTGAAGTCGTTGACGCAAGAGGTGCATGCCCAACAAAACCACGTCACTTTCGAATTACCGCCCATCGCCGTCGAAGTATTTCGTTGGGACGACGTCGATAAAACCTTTTTTAAAGTGGAGTCGCAAGCCGAGGGCTTCATGGCCGGCGACGCCGACTTGCCCAGTCCGCCCATCGCGACTTTAGCCAGTAACGAGCCGTTTTTTTCGAACGGCGAGATCGAAGGCCATGAGGTGCGGATCGTGTCAGTGCTGACCACGCCGACACCCAGCTCCGAGCATGTGTTGGTGTCGGTGGCGGAAACCCTGAACAAGCGCCGCAGCATGATGACCGAGATTTTGCTGGCCGTGGTCTTGCCGCAATTTCTGCTGCTGTTCATCACCGGCTTTCACGTCTGGACCGGCGTTAATCGCGGGCTCAGGCCGTTGAACGATCTTGCCGCGCACCTTGCGCAACGCTCGGCGCGAGATTTTAATCCGATCCTGGATGCCGACGTGCCGTTGGAAGTGCGTTCTCTGACGCATACGATCAACGATTTGTTGCAACGGCTGGGTTCGACCTTAATCACCCAACAGCGCTTCATCGAAAATGCCGCGCATCAACTGCGCACGCCGCTGGCTGGTCTGAAACTACAGGCTGAACGGGCGCTGGGCGCCGACAACCCGGAGGCGATGAAAGCGGCGCTGGGCCATATCAAGAATGCTGCTGATCGGGTTGCTCACCTCATTACGCAATTGCTGGTTCTCGCCCGGTCGGAATCGGTTTCGCACAGTGCTCCGGAATTCAAATCGGTCGATTTGGTCAAGCTGGCGCGGGAATCGTGCATGGATTGGGTGACCAGGGCTTTGGATCGCAATATCGAACTGGGATTCGATGCGCCGGAGGTCCCTGTTATAGTCGCCGGAGACGAAGTCTTGTTGCGCGAATTGCTCAGCAATCTGTTGGACAACGCCATTTGCTACGGCAACCGCAGCGGGCACATCAATGTTGGCGTTCGGGCCTTGCCGCATGCGGCGCTGATTGTCGAGGACGATGGCCCCGGCATTTCGATGTTCGAGCAGGAGAAGATTTTCGAACGCTTCTATCGAATCCAGGGCAGCCAAGGGGAGGGTTGTGGTTTAGGGCTGGCTATTGTCAAAGAAATTGCCGTTTTGCATGCGGCACGGGTCACGGTAGTCAGTGGCGGCCAGGGTAGGCAGGGGACTCGCTTCGAGATTGTTTTTAATGCTGACGAAAGTGTAATCAAAAGTTAGCACGTGCTTTTGGGATAGCCAGATGTTCTTTGAAAGGTTGATGAAAGGTTAAGCCGTTAATTTAGCCTCACCATCAACTCAATAAGGAATGTGCGTGCCATGCCCAACAAACTGCTTTTAGAAAACAAAGCTTGGTCTCAACAACTGGTAAGCAGAAATCCGGACTATTTCGTCAATTTGGCCAAGGAGCAACGTCCCGAGTTTTTATGGATAGGTTGTGCCGATAGCCGGGTGCCGGCGGAGACCGTGGTCAACGCTCAGCCGGGGGAAATTTTTGTGCACCGCAACATCGCTAACCAAGTCGTTACCACCGACTTCAATTGCCTCAGCGTGTTGCAGTACGCGATTGAAGTGCTGAAAGTCAAACATGTGATTGTCTGCGGCCATTACGGTTGCGGCGGCGTTAAAGCGGCATTGCAAGCGCAAAATGTCGATTTGGCGATCACCAATAAATGGCTGATGCATATCAAGGATGTCTATCGTCTGCACATGGACGAGTTGGATCATATCAATCCGGAGAAGCAGCTCGACCGGATGGTCGAGTTAAACATTATCGAACAGGTGTATCGCCTGGCGCATACCTCCATCATCCAATCGGCCTGGAAACAGGGCCATAAACCAACCGTGCGCGGCTGGGTGTATGGGCTTGACGATGGCTTGATTGAAGAGCTGATCAAGCTCGACCATTACACCCCGATCAACCCCATTTACCGTTACGCAGCTTGATTACGGCTGCTTTTTAAACAAAAAACCGGCGTTTGCAATGGCTAACCGATATTAAAAAGGTATTAGTGTTGCTATTAAGATAGCGATTCGCTATCTTAAGGGCGTGTGAAGGGGCATTTTCAAAAATAAAAACTGGGTCAGGCCAGATAACAACAGGAGCCGCAATTCATGTTTATTCCATTAGCTTCGGGAAAAAGCGCTGCACGGATAAGTGCCGCGTATTTAATCAGCGTTAGCTTGCTGATGTCCGCTTGTGCAACTAGGGAAAATGCCGAGTATCCCCATGCTGTTGGTGTGAAGACTGTCTTATCCGCTATGGCGTCATCCATAACGGCCGCTGACAGCACATCCCCGCCGCAGCAGGTTAACGCAGTTGCCGCAACGCTTACTCCGCATTCCGACGATATGCTGCAATCCTTTGAGCAAGCGTTGATGAAGATGGATGAATTGCATCGGCAAAAGGGCGAATGGAGTTTCTAACTTTTTTACTCCCTCGTACCTTTGCCGAATCAGGGGGTTGGTGAAGAGTGATTGTAAAAACAGCACATTGCATTAGAAAACATTGTGATCACAAATACTGCTCATAAAGAAAGTATTGTCACTCGCCAGCATATTGACATTCTGGGTGTCTGAAAAAAGATTTCACGACATCCGGGAGTTTCTGTAAGCGATGCATGGCCGATTGAACGAGTTTCTTTAATTCGATTTTATTTTCCGGCATCTGCTTGGCGACGCGCGGTTTGATATAGCCCCAAACCTGTTCATCCGGATTGAGTTGTGGCGCGTACGGTGGCAGAAAAACCAACTGCAACCGGCCTTGCTGTTGCTCCACAAACGTTTTAACGCTCTTAGCCTTGTGAATCGGATGGCCGTCGACGACCAAGATAATCGGCTGTTCGGCACCGCGTAGCAGACGTTTCAGGAATTCGATAAACACCTCGGCGGTGACGTTGCCTTCTTGCACCATGAAGCGAAAATCGCCTCGTGCGCTGACCGCAGAGATCAGATTCAAACCGTATCGTCGCCCAGTGGTCTTCACGGTCGGCGTCCGACCGACCGGCGCCCAAGTAGTACCGGCATGAAAGTCAGAACGCACGCCGGCTTCATCGGCAAAATAAATCACCGCCCCCGTGCGTTTCGCCTCAGCCTGCAATGCTGGAAACTCGTCGGCCTGCCACTTTTCCACCAAGACCGGGTCCTGCTGCCAAGCCCGATACAAGGGCTTTTGCGGGGTAAACCCCAGCAAGCGCATGATTCGTCCCACACTCGGCGCGGTCAGGCGTTTGCCAAACTGGCGATAGATGACTTCCCCGATTAGCGACAAGGTCCACAAGCCAAATTCCAACTTCATTTGCCAGGGGGTTTTGTCCCGCACGGTCTCGGCGATCCAGCGCATTTCGTCGGGCGTCACCAGCGGTGGGCGTCCGGTAATCTTTTTGGCCAGCAGCGCATTTTGACCGCCCGTTGCAAAGTCGGACAACCAACGAAACACCGTGCGAATGTTGACGCCCATCGCTGCCGCCACGCTCGCCACAGTCTGCCCATTTTTCACCGCTTTGACCGCCTGCTGCCGCATCACTTGCAGAGTATGGTGATCAATTTCTCGGCCGTCTGAATCTCGTTTACATTTCATGGGGATATTATCCCATGAATATGACTTAACTTATTTTAAGAGCAGTAATAAGAAAGGAGACCATCAATGAAAACTAAACACTTAGCATCGCTACTGATTGCCGTCGGATTGCTGTCTGCCTGTGCGACAGAGTCTGGCCCCAAGCCGCAAAGTTGGGCAAAAGCGGTACAGACCGCTGATACCCGAGATGCGCATATACGTCTTGCCGATCATTACGAAGATGTCGCTAAAACGCTGGATGCGGATGCCCAGGAAGAGCGGGAAATGCTGGATCAATATATAGCCAAACCCTGGAAGTATGGAAAACGCATTCAGGATTTGAAGGCGCGCGCTGACGCGATGGTCAGAGATTTGGAGATGGCCGCTAAAGAAAGCAGGCAAATGGCGGAATACCATAGGCAGATGGCCGAGGAAGAACGCTAACCAGCCTGTTTTCACGTGTCTTCGAATCTAAATCTTGGAGAATTGAGATGATTAAAGACCATCTTGACTTGGTTATCGTGGGGCTGATCGCGCTATCCATCGCCATGTATGACATGGTGATTGATTTGTTTCTGAATGTGCTGCATCTGTGTTTCGAGCTGCTGCATTTTCTGTACGAATGGTTCGAGCTAGGCATAGAGCACACGGTTGAACACCTATTTCATACGTCCCGGCACGGTAGCCAGATCGTCACGTTCTATATTCTGTTATTGATCGCCGGTTTGTTGTTGTACGGCTTATGGCGGCTTATGCCGCACCTGTGCCGGAAGTGTGTAGAGTGTTTGCGGTTGACTTGGGAGCGCCGAAAAACCGAATGCCACTATTACTGGCTGTCGCTGCCTTTGCTGAATAAAGTGCGGCTGATTTCCACGGCAACCGGGGTTTTTAGTTTGACGTTTTATTTTATGACGTGAACGTAAATCGCCGAATGGGTGAGAACCTGCCCATTCGGCGAGACGGATTTTGGGAGCTTGTGCTGGGATTCTTGGCGATTAAGCCCGCTGCTCTTCGACTTGGCCGTCTTGACCGCAGAATACTGCGCGGGTCAGGCCGCTGAAAATGCCGTGTTCGACAATGCCCGGAATGGCATTCAGTTGCTCGTTCAGGGTTTTACCGTCCGGATTGGATGCGAAGGCTACATCCAGCACCAGGCTGCCGTGCGAGGTAACCACCAATCCGTCTTGATTAGCCGTTTGCCGCAACGAACCGTGGCCGCCAATCGCCGCAACACTGCGCTGCACCAGTCGCCAGGCAAATGGGCTGACTTCGATGGGAATCGGGAATTTCTCGCCGATGCGATTGACCTTCTTGCTGGCATCAATCAATACCAGAAACTGATCCGCAGCCTTGGCCAACAATTTTTCTCGCACCAGGTCGTAACCGCGGCCTTTCAGCAAAGTCAGGTCTGGGCTTACTTCGTCAGCGCCATCCACATATAAATCCAAGCCGTCGATATGTTCGATGCCGAGCAAGGACAAGCCCAGTTGTTTGGCTTTATTGGCGCTGACTACCGAACTGGAAACCACCTTGAACTGCAGGCCTTCCTCGTTTTGCCGACGCGCCAGTGCTTCGATGAAAAAATTGGTGGTGGAACCGGTGCCCAGTCCCACTATCATGCCCGGTTTGACATGTTGTACCGCGTGTTCCGCGACCCGCTGTTTGTCGTTCATGATTCTGTCCTGTTGAGTGGTATAGAAATGTGCCAAGTTGTAGGGGCGAATTGATTCGCTTTGGGCGATTTAAAGCGCCCCTACAAAACTGCTTACTCTTCCAGTTTGAGCACCCGAGCTTCCAGCGCCTTAAATTTTTGCAGCAATTCCGGCAATTTGGCCAAAGCGGCCAATTCTTTCCAGGCCACTTTGCGATCCTTGGCCGGGCTGCCGAACACCTGCGCGCCGGGATCGATGTCGCCGGAGATGCCGCTGCGGGCCATCACGACTGCCCGCGCACCGATTTTGACGTGGTCTGCCACACCGGTGCTACCCGCCAGAATCGCGCCGTCTTCGATGGTGCAAGAGCCGGAGATGCCGGACTGGCCGCAGATAATCACATTACGGCCCACGATGTTGTTATGCCCCAGTTGCACCAAATTGTCGATCTTACTACCCCAGCCGATTTTAGTGGCGCCCAGCGCGCCGCGGTCGATGCAGGTGTTGGCGCCGATTTCGACGTTGTCGGCAATTTCCACATGACCGACGTGCGGTACTTTCACGTGTTGGTTGTCTCGGAATTTATAGCCAAAACCGTCGGCACCGATTACCGCGCCGGCGTGGATGATCACGTTATTGCCGATGATGCTGTGATCGTAGATCACCGCGTTGGGATGGATATGGCAGTGCTTGCCGATCATCACATGATTACCGATGCGGGCGCCGGCTTCGATGGTGCTGCTGTCGCCGATGCTGCTTTGTTGGCCCACGGTAGCGAATGGCCCGACATGTACGTCAAAACCTAGCGTGGAGGTGTCGGCCAACACCGCGTGCTCGGACACCTGGCGTTTAAAAACCGGTTCCGGGTGCAGCAGTTTTACCGCATTTAAAAAGCTGATTTCCGGGTCTTTGCAGACCAACAAGGTCAGATTTTCCGGAATCTCGCCATCTAGCAATTGCTCGGCGATAAAGCAGGCCGAAGCCTTGGAGTCTTTCAAATATTTTTTGTATTTACCGTCGCTAAGCACGGTGACTTGATGCGGGGTGGCTGACATGATGTCGGCCGCAGAATTAATAAAAGTGGTCGAGTCGCCGCCCTGGGCGGTGGCGCCGCAACGTTGGGCAAGGTCCGTAATGAGCATGTCCTATCCTATTTCCAAATGCCAATAATATGAGTGAAGTCGTCGGTCCAAGGCTGCAGACCGAACGTCAGCGGTAGTTTCTGCCAATGCCCGAGCCGGCTTTGCTGCAAGCGCTGCAGGCGCTCGGGCTGTTTCGCAATCACTACCCAGTCGGTAGCGATGACCAGAGGGACATCGGTTTCCGGTTTAAATTCCTGCAACAAGGCCGCCAAATGCAATTGGTTGACATGGTCGGCCATGACTTTTTTCAAGGCCAGATGGCGGTTGGTGATATGAAAAGCCAGTAAACCGTTGTCTTTCAGCTTGCTAAAGTATAGCTGCAAAGCCTCGCGCGTCAGCAGATGCGTGGGGACCGCGTCGGAGCTGAAGGCGTCCATGATCAATAAATCGAAGCTACCGTCGGCTTCCTTCAGCAGCGACTGCCGGGCGTCGCCGACGATCATTTCCGCCTGCTTGTTGCAACGGCTCAGGTAGGTAAACCAGGCCGGGTTTTGCGCGACTTCCACCACCAGCGGGTCGATTTCGTAGAATTTCCACAATTGGCCTTCCTTGTTATAGCAGGCTAGCGCGCCGGCGCCCAAACCTACCGCGCCGATGTGCCAGTGTTGGTTTTCGCCGTCAAACTCCGCAAACAGTTGGCCGATGGGGCCGGGGCGGCTGTAGTAGGTTAACGGCGTGGTGACGTTGGCGGCGGTCAGGCGTTGCGCGCCGTGTTTGGTGGTGCCGTGATACAACTCGCGGACGGTTTCCGGTCGTTGGTTTTCGTCGGGGATGATGGTGTCGCGCACCGACATCACCCCGAAGAAGCTGCGTTCCTGATAAATAGTGTTAGAGGCCATGCTGTGCAAGCCCAGCGTGAACAACAAAATCACCCCGGTCAACGCGCCCAAACCGATAGGGCTATGCCGTAGCGAATAACTCAATCCGGCCAACAAAATCAGCGCGCCGCCGATCAAGTCCAGATAATCGAACAACTGTTGGGTAGTGAAATAAACCGTCAGGCCGGTGATTAAAACCAACACCGGGAAAATCGGCTGCAAAAACCAACGGCCATTGAAAAAACCGGGGCGCAACAGCAAGGCGGCGACGATCATGATCGGATATTCGTACACCGCATTAAAGATAAACGGTGCGACGAAGGTATTGAACAAACCGCCCAACATGCCGGCAAACGACATTACTAAGTAAAAGCGGGTCAGATAGTGCGGGTGCGGCCGGCTTTTGGCCAATTCGCCGTGGCACACCATCACCGCCAGGAAGAATGCGACCAAGTGCAGGATCAAATCCAGCCAGTAGGGCAATGTGGCCGGATTAATGAAGGAATAAGCGATGAATACCGTCAATACCGCCGGCTGCGCGGCCAACATCCACGGCCGGATGCGGTCGGCCCAGGTGCTGAACACCAGGATAAAGGTCAACAAATACAGGGTCAGCGGCACGATCCACAGCAAGGGTACGGCGGCAATGTCGGTGCTGATGAATTGGGTCAAGCCCAGCAACAAGCTGGACGGCACGAAAGCCAGCGCCAACCAGCGCAATTGTGTCAACGTCGATGGCGGTTCAATACCGGCATCCATCAACACCTCGTCGTCTTCCTTGTCGGCTTGGCTGCGCCAGAAGCTGATCGCGCAAACTAGAATCAGAGCGCACAAACCAACATAGCCGCCGCTCCAGATTTGGCGTTGGTTGACCAAACCCAGATTCGGCTCGATCAGAAACGGATAGCTCAACAAAGCCAACAGGCTGCCGGCGTTGCTGGCCGCGTACAAATAATAAGGATCGTCGCTGCTGTGGTGGCCGCTATGCGAAAACCATTTCTGTAGTAGCGGCGCGGTGGTGGAGACCACGAAGAACGGCAGGCCGATCGCCAGAAATAGCGTCCAGACCAGCCATAAAGTCGGATCGCCGTCGGTGGGCGGTGCGGCATTTTCCGGCAGCGCCACCGGCAGCGCAATCGCGCTGAAAACCAGCAACGCGGTATGAATCTGAATTTGTCGTTGGCTGCCCAGCCGCGAACTCAGCCAATGCGCATACAAATAACCCAGAAACAGCAGCGTTTGGTAAAACACCATGCAGGTATTCCACACCGCCGGCGTGCCGCCCAACAATGGCAGCAACAGCTTGCCGAACATCGGTTGCAGCACGAACATCAGCGTGGCGCTGATGAACAGGGTGGCGGCGAATAAAATAACGGGAGAAATCAAAGCTTTGGCGGTGGGTTGCGGAGTGTTATTCATTGTAATTATGCGAGTTCCGTACGTGTCCTGGCCCAATGATAAAGCATTTGGCTTTTAAAGTGGTTTTGGATGAGGGTGCGGGATGGCGGTATTGAGGCGTCGGAAGAGAAGGTTTGTCAGAGAGAATAAGCCTTCGGCTGCGGTTACTGTTAAATCTAGCAGGGATGTCTATGCTTCTATCGCAGTGTTTTAGATGTGACGTGGTTATTGATCCTGGCGTTGCTGATTGACTGTCGTTGTTTGCCTATTCGTTCGGTCAAAATTGTCATATAGCATTCGAAACTGGGACGTAGCCAATTACTTAAAAATATTTATTGAAATTTATGGAAGACTGGAAATGACCTTGGAATTTAAACTTCAGGCCTGGGCAATTATTCTTAATAGCTTAAAAACGGCTTGGAGAATTAAGAAAATATTCTTCAATGTAATATCACTGCCGGCTTTAATTTTATTAGTTTATTATGCGCTGGTCTTTAACTACGCTAAAAACATTGGAATCCCGTTAATGTTGGTACTTATGGGAATATTAGGCATAGGTTTGTCCTGGCTTGCAGTGGTATGTCACCGTCTTATTCTTGTCAGCGATTTTACAGCTTATAACAGTTTTGACTTCAGAATGGGGGTGCGGGCTGCTAAATTTTTAGTGATGATTTTTCAGGTATGTATAGTCGTGTGGCTTGTTGAAGGAGTAGTTTTTATGAGTATGTTGTTTATGTTTAACAAGTATTTGCCTTCCAATGGACTAGAGGATATAAACTATTGGATTAAATCATTCTCCCAAGTTATAGGGGGATATGCACTAGCTAGGCTCAGTTTGGTGTTTCCCGCTACTGCTATCGACAAAAAAGTAAGTTTAAAGTGGTCTTGGATTGTTACTAGAGGTAATGGTTTGAACATGTTTGCCATCGTCGGTTTGTTTCCGGCATTTTTTGATTTTATTATTACGTCGCTCTGGCGTGAAAATGCTACCGACGTTGAAAACATGTTGTTATCAATAATATCTTTTTTTGTTATCGCCATTGAGGTTTTCGCTCTTTCACTTACTTATAGGGAGTTTGAGCGTTTTTATAGTGATAGCCAGTAGGATATGCAAGGTGCAGCGTCTTGAACGTGATTGGTAGGTAGTAAACTCGCCATACCCAACGTAAGATTTGGGTGTAGATTATTCTTCGAGGTGCGAGCGCTGGTGACCTTTAATTCCTTACGTGAAAAAACCGTTCAGTATCAGCAGCCTCAAAATCAATTTTTTAAGACATATGACTACCAACCCCATCCAAACCATCGCCCAACAAAGCCGCGCGGCATCGCGCCCATTAGTATCAGCGTCCGAATCGGCGCGGAATCTAGCGCTGGCGAAAATGGCTGAAGCACTGGAGTCGGTCAGGCAACAAGTGTTGGACGTCAACGTCCAGGAAATCGTCAAAGCCCGTGACGCAGGGCAGTCGGATGCCATGGTCAAGCGGCTGACGATAGACGACAAAACCTTTGATTACATGTTGTCGCGCCTGAAAAAAGTGGCGCAGTTGCCGGACCCGTTAAACCGGATACTGACCGGTCATACCAATCCGGCCGGGCTGCGGGTGTACAAAAAATCAGTGCCGCTGGGTGTGATCGGCATCATTTACGAATCGCGCCCCAACGTCACCACCGATGCCGCCGGAGTGTGCATCAAAAGCGGTAATGCGGTGATTTTGCGCGGTGGTTCGGAAGCGCTGCAAACCAACGCGATACTCACCGATGCGATGATTGCCGGCGCGGTCGCGGCCGGTTTGCCGGAGCATGCGATTCAGATCATTCGTACGCCCGGCCACGAAGCGGTCGGCGAGCTGTTGAAAATGGACGAATATATCGACGTGCTGATTCCGCGCGGCGGCAAAGGCTTGATCAAGCGCATCGCCGAAGGCACGCGGATTCCGGTCATTAAGCATTACGACGGCATTTGCCACCTGTATCTGGCCGCTGATGCCGACCCTGAGCAAGCGGTCGCGCTGGCGGTCAATTCCAAATGCCAAAGCGTGCAGGTTTGTAACGCGCTGGAAACCTTGCTGGTGGACAGCACATGCGCGGCACAGTTGCTGCCGTTGCTGCAAACCGCATTTGCCGAAAACCGCATCGAACTGCGCGGCTGCGAACAAACCCAAAAGCTGTTGCCCGGTGTTGTCCCAGCGACGGAAGAAGACTGGCATAGCGAATATCTGGCGCCCATTCTGTCGGTGAAGATCGTGGACGGCATTCAACAGGCCATAGACCATATCAACCACTACGGTTCCGGCCACACCGACGGTATCGTCACGCAAAGCCTGAGCTTGGCTCGGCAGTTTGAAGAGCAGGTGGATTCGGCGTCGGTGATGATCAACGCCTCGACCCGTTTGTCGGGCGGCGGCGATTACGGCTTGGGTTCGGTGGTGGGTATCAGCACCGATAAGCTGCACGTGCGCGGCCCGGTCGGGCCGGATGAGCTTACCACCTACAAGTGGGTGGCGTATGGGGAGGGACATTTGCGCGGCTAGGTAGCAACGCTAGAGACCTGTCCGTGATTTAACTACAGGAAATGCCGATTATTTTTCTATCCTTAAGCCAATACCCATGTGATCGGTAACAGCCGCTGTATATCTGCCGCCGCCGCTTACTGGTGTCGATTGCGAGAGGTAGACGACTTCCGCCAATTTTAGGCTAGTCGTGTTAAAAACGGCTACATCGTATTTTTTAGTGGCCGTGCTGTTAGTGCCTTCAAAACTGCGTTGATGCGAGTCGAAGGGATTTATACTGCCACCGGGGTGGGCGTCGCTAAATTTGATGCCCAACGCTCGGCTAAGCACTCTGGCGGTAAAATCGTTGGTCGGCTGATTCGTATCGCCCATTACCACGTCAACCGGCCCCAGTCCGGCTTGAATTACCACGCTGTTAATTTTTTGGTAATAGCTCATCAGGCTATTTTCATCTTTGGCGATGGAATTTGGCACGTGTACGAATACCACGATGATGTTGTAACACGCTATCGCCAGCCAACCGTCGCCTTCGCCCAGAAACTTGTTGGCCGCACCGTTAGTGGAATGGACGCTAAAGCAATTACAAGCCTTGGCAGGCGAGGATGTATGAATCAATTGCCCGGCGTTGCTATGCAGGGATGTCCAGTCCGAATGGCTGCTGTCCAGTTCGCCGCACACCAGTAAATCGGCGCCGCCGAAAGCGCGTATCAGGTTTTGGTAAATTTGCCGGACCTTATTGGCAACCATACTCGAAAAACTGTCGTTGCTGTGTTGGCCTTTATCCATGTATCCGGACGACGCTGTCGAACGCAATTCGGCCGGACCTTGTACCGGAATGTCCGGCGAAATATCGGGCGCGGTCGGCAGAACCAGATTCCAGGGGGCCGAATTTTGCGCCATATGCTCATGTGTCATTCTCGTGAAGTACTGAGAATTGGAGGCGCTGATACCGTGCTCGGAACTGGAGTTAGAGTTAAGGGATTGATACGCAATAATCGGCATGTTTAGGTCCTTAAATCCGCTGAGATTTTGTTTGGAAGCAAAGAGAATATCGCGCTGAGATAGATCAATGAGGATATTGTCGGCCGATGGTAGCAGTTTGTCAGGCGGCTCTCAACAGCCTGTTTGGCGGCTTGGATAACCGGTCTTTGCGCAAATGGATTAACCGGGACTTTGCAGTCCGGAGCCTTTGGACCACGCAGCGATTCGGTATAGCCGCTGTGCTCCCGCCTGCGCGGGAGCGACGATATTGGCCAGGGCCGGATTAATAATCAGTTTTCGCCTCTACTGATATTATGCTGATGCTCAATAGATTCGGTTAAGTTATAGCCGTTGTCATTAAATAAATCGCCGGTAAAAAACAAGCGCATATCGATAATCCAGCCTATTTTTCTTTGCTTATTATTTTCGACAATAATAGTCGCCAGCTTTTGGTTGTTATCAATAACCTGCGTCACAATGGTCTTTGGATAATCAGGATCTTCTTTTAAAGCTCCAGATACTATGCGCTGAGCCGATTCTATGGTTAGTATCTGGGTGATATTAGGGGTTGCCGAGTTTTTATCGTTTATTAACGATTGCGCTTTAAAATAACCAATATCGTAAGCCAGTTTGGCAATCAGGCTAATGACAATAGCCACGCCCCAAACGGACAGGCCGATTTTTAATCGTCTTCTAACGCGAGGATGAGATAGTCTTTGCAGAAAAACTCTAAATTTCATTTTGATGTGATTATCCGGCCTTATCGGCCACTATTGAATATTAATGGTTGCAGTTTTTGCTCAATAACGCCCGAGCAACTGATATAACGCCAGTGCAAGGCGGGTTATTGGAATCTTGGTTTAGTTCGGCAGTTGCACAAAACCGTGTTGGTCGATTGGAAAAAAAGGATTGAAACAAGCTTCCCAGAGAAAGCCGTCGGGGTCGGAAAAATAACCCCTGAAGCCGCCCCAAGCCGCTTTTTCGCCCGGACGAACCAGCTTACCTCCCGCCGAAACCGCTTCAAGCAAGGTCGCGTCAACTTCTTTTGCCGATGCGACGTTGTGAGCCAGCGAAAATCCGGGAAAACCTGAGCCATCGGCCGATACCATTGCGTCGTCTGCTAATGCTTCGCGGCTATACAACGCAAATGCCAGGCTCCCTACTTGGAAGAATGCCACTTCCTGCTGGCTGCCGGAGGATTCTTGCCAACCCAGCGCCTTATAAAAACGTCGGCTTCTAGCCAAATCGGCTACGCCTAGTGTGACAAAACTAATGGTCTGTTTCATGACGCTCCCTGTTACGTAAAAAGGCCGTCTAGTTGGCCAGTGCGGCGCCGACTAGCTATAACCGTCAGCGCAGACCGTAAGCTTAACCAATTGGTTCCACTCTGCCAACAACCGGACGGTCCGGTTTCAACGTAACGCTGAAGGCTTCTTTGACGGTTATGTCGGTTTCGAACGTAAATGCCTTGAAAAAACTGGCTATGACCAACAGCATTTCCAGCTCGGCAAAATGACGCCCTATGCAATTATGCAAACCGCCGCCGAACGGAAAAAAGGCGTATTTGTGTCCGCCGGGCGTCGCGGTTTCCAGAAATCTGTCGGGATTAAAAGCGTCCGGGCTGTCCCAAAGCCGGGCGCTATGGTGGGTGGTGTGCATGCTCAATAACACGATGGTGCCGGCGGGAATCGCGTAATCGCCCAGCTCTATGTCCTGAACGGTTTGCGTGGACAGCGCCGATGTGGGCGGATACAGGCGCAGGGTTTCGTACAATGCAGCCTTGGTATAACTCAGCTGACCCAAGTGCGCGGAGCTTAAGGTTTCGGTCGGCAAGTCGCGGATTTCGGCGGCGATCTTGTCGCGCACCTCCGGGTGCCTGCCGGTTAAATAAAAAAACCATACCAAGGTATTGATGGTGGTTTCCTGGCCGGCGAAAAACAGATTGACGGCTTCGTCTTGCAGCAAATTGTCGGGCATCGTGTAACCGGTACTGCGGTCGCTGGCTTGCATTAACTGCGATATCAGACTTTGTCCCGGATTCGTCCGCGTCTGCGCAATTTCCGCACCGATAAAGGTTTGCAGATAGTTCACGGCGGCGAGATAACGCTTGGATTTTAGCGGGATGAAGCGTTTCAAACGGCGGCCAAGCACAATTTCGCTGCCCAACTGTACCGGCAACTCCTGACAGATGATTTCAATCACCTTGATCAGCTCCGCGCCGTTGCTCAACTGATCCACGGACTTGCCCAGCAGGATGCGGATAAAAATCCGCTGAATCAGCTGCTTTATTTCCGTGCTTAAATCAACTTGGCCGGACGCCGCCTTTTTCAACTCTTCCGCCATCGCCGCCGCTTCTTCGACCATGATCAACTCATAGTTTTTAACCGTGTCCTTGGTGAACAGCGGTTGCATCAAGCGGCGCTGTTTACTCCAAACCTGGCTTTCGCTATTGACCAAGCCGTTACCGAACAGCGATTTCTTGGCACTATAAAGAAAATTTCGGTTCAACTGGCCTTTGCCCTCCAGATTGAAAATCTGCTCTATATATTCCGGGTCGCAGACGAACAGAATATTTCTGCCGAACAGCCGTCCCAACACCTGCTCGCCGTATTGCTTATGAATTCCGGCCAGCGTCGCCAGCGGCCGCCAAATCAACTGCATCATCGGTAAAAGCACCGAATGTTCCGGCAGTGAGGTTTTTTTCGAACGGTTCAATAAGGTCGAGTTTTCCATGGCATTGAATCAGTATTGAATGGGGGGCCCAAGCGATGCCTCTATACTATCGATCCGGCTTTGTGAAGTTTCGATATCCGTTTGTGTTGAGCGCAGCCGAAGCGCTCAACACAAACGGTTAAAACAGTTATGGGCCGGAGCTATAAGATATGATAACGGCGGGATCGGTAAGTATCCAGGTTGTTACACAACAGGGGCGTTAAATTTCAAACGGGAAAACCGGCTAAATCGTTACTTAGGTGGTCCATGTAATATTTGATGACCCGTAGAGAGGACCTACTTAACAAGTCAACCGCTTCTGTCGGCGTCCTGGGTTTTTGATAATCTCGGGTCGAGGGAATAATTTGCCGGCGCGGCGCGAAATCAGCTATCTTCTAACGGCCTTCATAACGAAATCACCTTATCCGTTTGCCACGAATGGACTCCGCAAATCAATCGCTCATCGCCCAACCGGTTACTAATGTCGGTCGGCGATCATTAATGCTATGAACTGGATCGAGTAAGTCGTGATCACTTCACGGAGATCAAACTTCATTTTTCTTCAGCAGCATGATTCGCAACTGCTGAACTTGGGCTTGCTGGCGGAGAACTATTTCGCCCACGATCCTAACACCTGCTTGCTGAAACTACGCCAACTATCGGAGCTATTGGCGCAACTGTTGGCGGCAAAAACTGGGCAATTTACCTCCCAAGATGAAAAACAATACGATTTACTCCGTCGTCTCCAAGATAGCGGAGTGCTGCCGAGAGAAGTTTTTCAGCTTTTCGACGAAATCCGCCGCGCCGGCAATGCCGCCAATCATGCCTTATCCGGTGATCATCGTTCCGCGCTTAGTATGCTTAAACTCACTTGGCAATTAGGATTGTGGTTTCATCGAACCTTCAAAGAACCCAGCTACAAATCCGGTCCCTTCCTCCCGCCGCAGCCGCCAACCGACGAAAGCGCTGAACTGCGGGTCGAGCTGGAACGCTTGAACCAAGCCGTGACCGAGTTCCAAGTCGCCCACCAGGACGTCGCGCAACAATTGCAGGCCGCCCAATCGCTGCTACGGGAAGCCAAAGACGAGCGATTATTTTGGGAGCAACTGGCAGCCGACGCCGAGCAAGCCAAAGCGTCATTGCAACAACGGCTAATCGATCAACAGACCATCGCTGCCGCCCAACCTAAAATTACCGTTGTCCAATTCATCACCGCAGCCAACGAAGCCGCCAAATCGGTGCAACTGGACGAAGCCGAGACCCGCAAGATTATCGATCAACAATTGCGCCAAGCCGGTTGGGAAGCCGACTCAGAAACCCTCAAATTCAACAAAGGCACACGTCCCGAAAAAAACCGTAACCGTGCAATTGCCGAATGGCCGACCGAAAGCGGTCCCGCCGACTACGTTTTGTTTATTGGCCTAACCCCGGTTGCCGTGGTGGAGGCCAAACGTAAAAACGTCGATGTGTCGGGCGCTCTGCAACAAGCCAAACGCTATAGCCGAACCTTCAAACCCAGCGTAGAAACGACCTTGCCGGAACAAAACTGGGGCAATGACAACAGCTATCGCGTGCCGTTTGCCTTTTCCGCTAATGGCCGCCCCTACCTTCGGCAACTGGCGACCAAAAGTGGCGTGTGGTTCTGCGACTTGCGTCTTGCCGATAATCTCAGCCATGCACTCGATGGTTGGTACACGCCGGACGGTTTGAACGAACTGATCAAACGCGACGAAGTTAAGGCCCACGAAAAACTGGCCAATACGCCGTTCAACTACGGTTTTGAATTACGCTACTACCAACAAGATGCCATTCTCGCCACCGAACAGACCATCGCTGGTGGTCAACGCGAAATGCTACTCGCTATGGCGACCGGCACTGGCAAGACCAAAACCTGCATTGCCTTGATCTATCGCTTACTCAAGGCGCAGCGATTCAAGCGCATTCTGTTCTTGGTGGATCGCTCGGCGTTGGGAGAACAAGCCGCCAATGCCTTCAAAGACACCCGCATGGAAAATCTGCAAACCTTTGCAGACACCTTCGGTATCAAAGAATTGGAAGAGCAAACCCCGGATAGCGATACCGCTGTACATATCGCCACGATTCAGGGCATGGTGCAACGCTTGTTGTTCGCTGCCGAAAACGCCACATCGCCAGCAGTTGATCAATACGATTGCATCGTGGTCGATGAATGCCATCGCGGCTATTTGCTGGACCGCGAGCTGTCCGATACCGAAATGACCTTCCGTGGTTATGACGATTACATTTCCAAATATCGCCGGGTATTGGATTACTTCGATGCTTACAAAATCGGCCTGACCGCCACGCCGGCTTTGCACACCTCACAAATCTTCGGTGCGCCGATTTATACCTACAGCTATCGGGAAGCCGTGATCGACGGTTATCTGGTGGATTACGAACCACCGATTCAAATTCATACCGAACTGTCTACCAACGGCATTGCCTGGAAAGTGGGCGAAGAACTCAAAGTCTACGATCCACGCCGCAACCAGATTGATTTATTCAAAGCCCCGGATGAAATCAAAGTCGATGTCGAAGACTTCAACCGCAAGGTGATTACCGAATCGTTTAATCGTGTGGTCTGTGAATATCTGGCCAAAGAACTCGACCCCGCCTCACGCCAGAAAACCTTGATCTTCTGCGTTAACGATGCCCATGCCGATCTGGTGGTCGATCTATTGAAAAAGGCCTTCGCCGCTGAATACGGTAGCGTCGAGGATGACGCCGTGATCAAAATCACCGGCGCCGCTGATAAGCCTTTGCAACAAATTCGCCGCTATAAAAACGAGCGTTTGCCCAATGTCGCGGTCACGGTCGATTTGCTGACGACTGGCGTCGATGTCCCGGAAATCTGCAATCTGGTGTTCCTGCGTCGGGTCAACAGCCGTATCTTGTTCGATCAAATGCTCGGACGTGCCACGCGGCTGTGCGATGCCATTGGCAAAGAAGCCTTTCGCGTCTTCGATGCTGTGCAAATCTTCGATGCTATCCAAAACATGACCGCGATGCGGCCGGTGGTGGTCGATCCCAAAATCAGCTTCAGCCAATTGGTCGAAGAATTGGTGTCGGTCAGCGATGATGACGCCCGCAGTTTGGTACGCGATCAATTCATTGCAAAACTGCAACGTAAGAAACGTCGTTTATCGGAACAATCAGCAAGAGACTTTGAAACCCGCGCTGGCATGACGCCCGAGCAATTCATTAAACAGCTGCGGGCCATGCCACTACCTGAAGTCGCCGCCTGGTTTACCCAAAATCCCGATCTGGGCGAAATTCTGGATCGCAAAAGCACAGGCTCCGCACCGCCGATCTTCGTCTCCGATCATGAAGACCAGCTCAAAAAAGTCGAACGCGGCTATGGCAAAGCCCAAAAGCCGGAAGATTATCTGAATGAATTCCGCGCCTTTATCCAAAGCCACAGCAACGACATTCCGGCATTGACCACCGTCTTGACCCGCCCGCGCGAACTCACCCGCAAGCAATTGCGCGAATTATTACTGGAATTGGATAAGGCCGGCTTCAGCGAAACACATCTGGATACCGCCTGGCGAGAAATGACCAATCAAGACATTGCTGCTCGCATCGTCGGTTACATTCGCCAAGCCGCCATCGGCGATGCCTTGTTACCGTATAGCGAACGTGTCGATCATGCTCTGCAAGCCATCCTGGCGCAAAAGACCTGGAGCACGCCGCAACGCGACTGGCTAAAGCGCATAGCCGCCCAAACCAAAGCCAATCTGCTGGTAGACCGCGAAGCACTGGACGATCCCGATCTAGTGTTCAGCCGCGAAGGCGGTGGCTTCAATCGACTGGATAAACTCTTCAACGGCGAATTGCAGCACGTTTTAGAAGCGTTCAACGACTCGCTCTGGCAATCGGGCGCGGCTTGAAAAATCCTAGTCAAAAGCATAAAGTAAGGTTTCCTTACTTCAAGATTCGGTGATTGCCATGCTCGCTAAAATGACATCGAAAAACCAACTCACCCTGCCCAAGAGCATTACTGCCGCCGTCGGTGCCGCAGAATACTTTGACGTGGAAACCCGTAACGGCCAGATCATCCTCACCCCGGTGCGTATTCAACGAGGCGACGCCGTGCGCGCCAAACTGGCAGAATTGAATCTGCAGGAATCCGACATCAATGATGCGCTGGCCTGGGCGAGGAAAGCTTCTGCAGGTAATTCCCCTCTTTAAAAAAGAGGGGTTAGGGGAGATTATTCAAATAAATCCCCCTCGATCCCCCTTTTTCAAAGGGGGAAGAAAAACTCGAACATATTAAATTCATGCATGAACAAAACAACTTGCCGCGCGTCGTCATCGACACCAATCTGGTGCTGTCGGCCCTGGTATTTGCCCAAGGCCGCGTCACGCCATTACGACGGGCCTGGCAAAACCAGCAGATTCAGCCTTTGGTTTCCAAGACCACGGCAGCGGAATTGATTCGGGTATTGCAATATCCCAAATTCAAACTCAGTGCCGATGATCAGCAAGAACTGTTGGCTGATTATTTGCCTTATTGCCAAACCATCGTGATTCCGGAACCGCCACCGGTCACACCGGAATGCCGCGACAAATTTGATGTGCCATTCCTGCAGTTGACTTTAACCGGCAACGCTCAAGCCTTGATTACCGGTGACCAGGATTTACTCTGCCTGGCAGCCAGCTTTACTTGCCCCATTCTCACCGCAGAACAATTTTTACAGACACTGACTTCATGACTACCAACGACATCGTCGGCAAACTCTGGAACTTGTGCAACATCCTCAAGGATGACGGCGTCACCTATCACCAATATGTCACCGAGCTGACCTATCTGCTGTTTCTGAAAATGGCAATGGAAACCGGCAGCGAAGAGCAATTGCCGGAAGGCTATCGCTGGTCGGATTTAGAAAGCCGCGCCGCTCCGGACCGCCTGGAGTTTTACAAATTCCTGCTCATCCATCTCGGCAGCCACGGTTCCAGCTTGGTTCAAGAGATTTTCGCCAACGCCAGCAGCTTCATCAAAAAACCGGCCACCTTGTCCTCGCTGGTTGCGGAAATCGACAAACTGGATTGGTACAGCGTGCACCGCGAAGATCTGGGCGACTTGTACGAAGGTTTGCTGGAGAAAAACGCCAACGAGAAAAAGTCCGGCGCCGGCCAATACTTCACGCCACGGGCCTTGATCAACAGCATGGTGCGGGTCATGCAACCCACGCTCACCGACACCATTCAAGACCCGGCAGCAGGTACCGGCGGCTTCCTGATTGCCGCTAATCATTACTTGCGCACGCATAACGACTTTGACGCGCTGACCGACAGCCAGCAACGCAAATACCGCAACAGCACCTTTTTCGGCATGGAGCACGTGCAAGACACGCACAGGCTGGCCTTGATGAACCTGATGCTGCATGGCATCGATGGTGGCATTCGTTACGGCGACACCCTCAGCCCGGAAGGCCAAGCCTTGCCCAAAGCTTCGTTGATCCTCACCAATCCGCCGTTCGGTACCAAAAAAGGCGGTGGCTTGCCCAGCCGCGACGACTTTACTTATCCCACCAGCAACAAACAGTTCTGCTTTCTGCAGCATATCTATCGCGGCTTGCAACCGGTTGGCCGCGCGGCGGTGGTATTGCCCGATAACGTGCTGTTTGAATCCAACGTCGGTACCGAGATTCGCCGCGACCTGATGGACAAATGCAACCTGCATACCATCCTGCGCCTGCCGACCGGCATCTTTTACGCTCAGGGCGTCAAAACCAATGTGCTGTTCTTCAGTCGTGGCGACAACGACAAAGGCAATACTCAGGAAACCTGGATTTACGACCTGCGCGCCAACATGCCGCAATTCGGCAAACGCACCCAACTCACCGAACAGCATTTCGCCGAATTCGAAGCAGCATTTGGCAAGGATCCATCCGGCAGCCTTGCCAGTTTAGCCAAGCGGATCGATCAGGGCGAAACAGGCCGCTTCCGTAAATTTACCCGCGAGCAAATCGCCGAACGTGGCGACAGTCTGGACATCAGCTGGCTAAAAGACGACGACGCCACTGAAGCCCAAGACTTGCCGGAACCGGTGGAACTAGCTCAGGAGGCGATGAGCGAGTTGGATGCAGCGATGGAAGAGTTGCGGGGGATTTTGGAGCAGTTGGGTATGGAGGAAGCGCTTTGATCCTGCCGTATGAACAAGGTCTGAAAACCAACGCCCGCAAACTGCGCGGCGACATGACCGATGCCGAACAAAAACTCTGGCAACGCCTGCGCCGCAAGCAAATCAACGGCTGGCAGTTTTACCGGCAAAAGCCGCTGGGTCCTTACATCGTCGATTTTTATTGTGCGGCGGCCGGCTTGGTGGTTGAGCTGGACGGCAGTCAGCACTTTGAACCCGAACACCAAGCAGCCGATCAACGGCGCGATACTTATTTGCAAAGCCTGGGCTTGCGGGTGCTGCGGTTCGATAACCGGCAAGTGTTGTTGGAGCTGGATGCGGTGGTGGAGGTGATTAGTAGAATCCCCCCCGGCCCCCCTTTTTCAAAGGGGGGAGATAACTGCGGCCTTGGCGCTTCTGATTCTCCCGGTGAAAACGATGGAGCTACCCCAGACTCAGCGCTGCCAATCCCCACCCTTGGTAAAGATGTAGTCACCCCCGACCAATTCAACCCAATCCTCTCCTTTGAAAACGGGAGAGATACGCCAGACCAGTCCAACCCAATCCCCCCCTTTGAAAAAGGGGGGCTAGGGGGGATTCATCCAAATAACCCCGACAACGGCAAGGAGCCATCATGAGCAGGCTGCCTGAGGTGCCTTCGACTTGGACAATAATCAAACTGGGCGAAGTCGTCGATTATGGCAAGACCGTAAAAGTCGAGCCAAACAAAATCGAATCATCGGCATGGGTGCTGGAATTGGAGGACATTGAAAAACATACGTCCAAACTCTTGGCTAGATGCAAATTTTCCGACCGCGATTCGAAAAGCACCAAAAACTACTTCGAAATTGGCGATGTTCTGTACGGAAAACTGCGACCCTATCTGAATAAGGTACTGATAGCCGACCAAGCAGGCTACTGTTCGACAGAAATCATTCCGTTGAAAGCCAACGACAATTTGGATGCCCGTTTTCTGTTTTATTGGTTAAAACATCCGGCTTTTCTCGATTATGTAGAAGCCGAAAGTCACGGTTTAAACATGCCACGGCTGGGCACCGAAACAGGCCGGGCCGCTCCATTCGTACTCGCCCCCTTCAACGAACAAAAACGCATCGCCGACAAACTCGATGCGGTGCTGGCTCAGGTAGATGCCTGCCGCGACCGCCTCGACCGCATTCCCGCTATCATCAAACGTTTTCGTCAGTCGGTGCTTGCCGCGGCTGTTAGCGGGAAGTTAACTGAAGATTGGCGGTTAGGAAAATATCTATATCGATCCATAGATAATGATCTTGAAATACCAGAAAACTGGAGGTCTGTTAAGTTAGCTGATCTATCCGATTACGTTACTAGCGGTTCTCGCGGTTGGGCTGATTTTTACTCCAACAAAGGGGCGATTTTTATACGCTCACAAGACATAAATACAGATGAACTTGTTCTTCAAAATACAGCGTATGTGGATTTGCCGGATATTGCGGAAGGCCGCAGAACCAAAGTTGAACTCAATGACTTGCTAATTACAATTACTGGCGCCAATGTAACAAAATGTGCCAGAGTTAAATCTAACCTTGATGAAGCATATGTAAGCCAACATGTTTCATTAGTTCGACTAATTGACGTTGATACGGCTCCCTTCGTTGAATTCGCAATTAAGGCAATAAATTGCGGTCGTAAGCAACTGATGACTTTCGCATATGGTGGGGGGAAACCAGGATTAAATTTACAAAATATTAAGGATGTAACGTTTGGGCTGCCCCCTTCAGACGAACAAACCGAAATCATCCGCCGCGTAGAATCCCTGTTCGCCTACGCCGACCGCCTGGAAGCCCGCTACTACGCCGCCCGCACCCAAGTCGAAAAACTCACCCCGGCCCTGTTAGCCAAAGCCTTTCGCGGCGAACTGGTACCGCAAGACCCCAACGACGAACCGGCCAGTGAATTATTGGCTCGCATTGTTGCCACTAAAGCCGATGCGCCACCTAAAAAGCGTGCTGGAAAGCAGTTGAGTAACAATTCATAAGCGAGAATCGTGCGAACTTTATGCGTATCTATCGGTGGATTGAATGTTCGAGAGCTTATTAATGCTGGATCAGATTGAAGCTTTTTTCTCGCTCCGTGATCGATACCGAAATGCCCGCTCGGGGAAACAAAACCCCGAATCCATTGCTAGCCGCTTTGTCTTGTTATTTGAGAAACACGGCATACATCGCAACCAGATACCACGCTTTTTCGGCCACGATCTCACTCTGGCTGATGTCGCGCAAGATGACAAATTACTGAACAAATTAACCCCGGAAATTTTGACCGCAGTTGCCGAACTATTCGCGGTGCGTCTGGAATGGCTGGAATGTGTGGATAACCAAATCTACAAAACTCACGACTTCTACAAGCAGCCGGAAGCTTACCGAGAATTTTTAACCAATCTGGTTGCCGATAGCGATCAATTTATCTTGGCCGAATTGGTCTGGTCGACGGATATAAGATGTCAGGAAGATGTGCTCTTAATTCTGAAAGAGCCCTTCGCCGAACATGGCAATGAATCCGTCTATCGCTATCATCTGTGCAGTAATTGGTGCAGCAAATACTGGAAGTCGCGAGCGGATTTAGCCGCATGTATTGCCATGACCGAGAACCAGCGAGGCGTCTTTCTGAGAGGCAACAAAACGGCAGGCGATATTAGCGATTTTTGCCAAGGCCAACGCTTTATCGCCGATTTGGCAGAATTACCCTATGCCTATCGGCGCGACTGGCTGTTTCGAAAACGTCCCCAACCTTGGGAGCCAGACCAGTGGCTATATGACCCTGACGCCTACCTGGATGGCGTTGATGAAGGTGACTTCGGTAAAGCGGCGGCATTGGCACGCTGGTTGGAACACTTCGAACGGGGGTTGATGCAAACAGGTCACCCCAGGCCCAACGCCAGAACAGAGTTCATGCGAGCCTTGGAAAAATATCAGGACAAGGGATAGTAATGAAAGCCACGGAAGCCAACCTACTAAAATTCTTAAGAAAATCACCGCAATTCGTTATCCCCATTTATCAACGTAATTACTCTTGGACGGAATCATCGGCTCTTCAGGTTACCTCGCGCCAAGAAAATGCACTAGATTAACTATTGATGCTGATCTTGCTGGGCAGTCTTGGCAAATTCGGCTGGGACTTTCCCCTGCCTCCCACCGGGGCACTCAGCCCGAACGGCATATCCGTGATAAATAGGGCCGGGTCAATAATCCAAGCGTATTCCCCCCAACCATCTACCTGCTGCCAGCATTTAATTCCACATAAAAAGTGGCTAAACCTTACGCTGTTTGGGCTAGCTGCTATGTTTAGTTGTATCGGATTTAGAGAATCCAAATGGGGGTATTCGTTAGCTAACGGATACGGGGCGACGGTATGTCGTTCAAGTTCCCTAAATCGTGCAAATCACTATTACCGATCTTCCTGCCATGAATGACATTCTAAAGTTTCTGACCGACAATAATTTTATGCCGCATGGCTATTGTCTGAGCTGGTCGCCGGGTTTGTTGTGGACGTTTGTGATCAGCGATGGCCTGATATTTCTGTCTTACTTTTTGCTGCCGGTTGCCTTGGGTTATTTCGCGCGGCATCGGCAGGATTTTCCGTATGTCCGGGTGTTGTGGTTGTTTGTGGTGTTCATTCTGGCCTGCGGTACGACGCATCTGATGGATGTGGTGGTGATTTGGGAACCACTTTACGGACTGGATGCTTTTGCCAAAGTGGTGACGGCGATAGTTTCGGTGATAACGGTGGCGGTGCTGATACCGCTGATTCCCAAAGCGCTGCAATTGCCCAGTCCGGCGCAGTTACGCGAGGCCAACGCCCAGTTGCAGCAGGAAGTGGCTGAACGTGAGCGGGTCGAGCAGGCCCTGAAAGCGGCGAACGTATTGCTTGAGCAGGGCTTGGTGGCGGAACGTACCCAGTTGGCAGCGTTGGTCAATTCTTCCGACGATGCGATTATCGGCAAAAATTTGGACGGAATCGTTACCAGTTGGAACCCCGCGGCCGAACGTATCTTCGGTTACAGCGCCGTTGAAATTATTGGTCAGCCGATCACGCTGCTGTTTCCCGCCGAACTGGTGATCACGGAAGCCGACTTGCTCCAGCGGATTTTTAACGGAGAGCGGATCAGCAATTACGAAACCCAGCGGGTGCGTAAAGACGGCAGCCGGATCGAGGTCGCTTCGACGATTTCGGCGATCAAAGATGGCGACGGCAAGGTCATCGGCGCGTCGAAGATAGTGCGCGACATCACGGAGCGCAAGCGTATCAAGGCCGCGTTACGGGAAAGCGAGGCTAATTTCCGCAGGTTGTTCGATGTGGCGCCGGTGCCGATGGCATTGGTCGCCGCCGACGGTACCATGTTGGCTTTGAACCAGTCTATCGCTCGCTCCTTTGGTTATACCTTGTCCGATATCCCAACCGTCGAAGATTGGTGGCGCAAGGCGTATCCCGATCCGGTTTATCGGCAATCGGTTTTCGACAACTGGCAGAATTTGCAGCGGCGCGCGGCAGAGCAGCAGGCCCCAATCGAGTCCCACGAATATCAGGTGACCTGTAAAAACGGCGAAGTGCGCACCGCGATCATCTCCGGCATTACGATGGGCGACAATTTATTGGCGTCGCTGGTGGACATCACCGAGCGTAAGCGTGCGGAAGAGACGCTACGCAAATTATCTCTGGTGGTCGAGCAAAGTCCTGAGAGCATCGTTATCACCGATCTGGACGCGCGCATCGAATACGTCAACGAAGCGGTGATCCAAACTACCGGCTATTCGCGCGCGGAGCTGTTGGGCCAAAAAGCCAGTCTTTTGAAATCGGGCAAGACCAAGCCCGAGTATTTCGTCGAGCTTTGGGATAATTTGACTAACGGCCGGTCCTGGCAGGGTGAATTTATCAATAAGCGCAAGGATGGCCGCGAGTTTGTGGAATCGGCTATCGTGGCGCCGATTCGGCAGCAAGACGGGCGGATTAGTCATTACATGGCGATCAAGGACGACATCACCGAGAAGAAACAGATGCTTCAAGAGTTGGAGAACTATCGCGAACATCTGGAAGAATTGGTCGTTGAACGCACCGAACAGTTGGCCGATGCGATGCAAGCGGCGGAAGTGGCCAATGTATCGAAAAGTGCATTTTTGGCGAATATGAGCCACGAAATCCGCACGCCGATGAACGCCATTATCGGTTTGACGCATTTGCTGCAAAATACCACGCTGGATGCCAAGCAGCGTGAGCAGCTCGCCAAGATTTCCGTCGCTGCCCAGCATTTACTGGGCATCATCAACGACATTCTGGATTTCTCCAAGATCGAAGCCGGCAAATTGGTTTTGGACATCGGCGATTTCGATCTTGACCAGGTTTTTAAAAATTTGAACGACCTGATTTGCGACCGCGCCGCCGAAAAAGGTTTGGAAGTGATTAACCGCATAGACCCGGCGCTACCGGCGGTGTTGCGGGGCGATGCGCTACGGCTGGGGCAAATTTTGCTTAATTTTGCCAGTAATGCCGTCAAGTTTACCGATGCTGGGCACATCGTGTTTCGGGCTAAATTGATAGCCAAAAATCCGGTGGGGATTGTGGCACGATTCGAAATCAGCGACACCGGCATCGGTATGAATGCCGAGCAATGCAGCCGGTTATTTCAAGCCTTCGAGCAGGCGGATTCCACCACGTCGCGCCGCTTTGGCGGCACAGGTTTGGGGTTAGCTATCAGCAAACGCCTGATCGAAATGATGGGCGGCACGGTGGGAGTGGCGAGTGAGTTGGGACGCGGTAGTACGTTTTGGTTGGAGCTGCCGTTCGAATATGCCGTGGGTTCCGCGCAGCAATTGCCTAAGCCGGATATTCGTAAAGGTTTAAAAGTGTTGGTGGTAGACGATGTGGCCGAGGCCCGCGAAGCCATCGCCCACATGCTGACGCGATTCGAAGCGCGGGTGAGCGTGGCCGATTCCGGCTTGGCGGCCGTGCAAAATATTGTGGATGCTCAGCAGGCCGATTCACCGTTCGATCTGGTGTTGATGGACTGGATGATGCCGGGGATAGACGGCATTCAAACCGCGCGCCGAATCGGCGAAATGCTTGGCGAGTCCTTACCGAAAATTGTCCTGGTGACTGCCTATAGTTACGACGGTAGCGCCGAGGAGTTGCGCAGCGCCGGGATTGTTGGGCATCTCGCCAAACCGGTGACGCTGTCAGCCTTACACGATACGATAGCCGGCGTGCTGTCGGGATGGCGGCAAAAAACGCCTGCTGATACGCGGCGTCCTGACCTATCCAGCCTGAAAGGCCGGCGGGTGTTGTTGGCCGAAGACAATCTGATCAATCAGGAAGTGGCGCTGGAGTTGTTGCAAGAGGCCGGTTTAGTGGTCGATTTGGCTGAAAATGGCCGCATCGCTTGCGATATGGCCGCTAAACAGCTGTACGACCTGATTCTGCTGGACGTGCAAATGCCGGAGATGGATGGCATCGCCGCCAGTTTGGTGATTCGGCGCATGCCGGGGCGGGAAAAGACGCCGATATTGGCCATGACCGCCAATGCGTTCGACGAAGATAGACGTGCTTGCCTGAGCGCCGGGATGAATGACCATATTCCTAAACCGGTCAATCCTGAGGTGCTGTACGACGTGATGTTACGCTGGATGCCGCCTTTGCCGCCCGCACAATCGGCCCAAGTTCATAAAACCTCGGATGAGCAAAACGACGGCAACGCGGCCCTGCACGAGCGCTTGGCGAATATCCCGGGCCTGGATTTACAGGCCGGTTTGCACAATCTACAAAACAAGCTGCCGTTTTATTTGCGCCAGTTACGCCATTTCGCGCAGCGGCATGCGGCCGAAGCCGACAATATCCGGCAGTTATTGGCGGTGGGCGATTGGGAATCCGCACAAAGAGCCGCGCATTCCCTTAAAAGCAGTGCCGCAACTTTGGGAATAACCCACATCCGGCAGACCGCCGAAGGCATCGAAATGGCCTTAAAACAGCAAGCAGCCGCTGCGGCCGATTCCTTGCAGCGTCCGCTCAAACAATTGACTGAGCAACTCGCCTTGTTTATTAAGCAGATTCTCGATGTGTTGCCGGCTGAACGCGCGCTTCAAGAGATTTCGCCGTCCACCTATTCCGAGGAAGCTCTGCGTGCGGTGGTCGAAGGCCTTCGGATATTACTGGAGGAGGGCAATATTCAATCCCAAATTTATGTACAAAACCACCGGGAGCAACTACGGCAAGCTTTCGGCCACGAGGGTGTCGCGTCTTTGATGCGGCATGTCGAGGTGTTTGCTTTCGATCAAGCCTTGGACGTCTTGCAGCGCGATCCGCACCTTTAGCCGGCTCAGACGGGTTTACCCATTTTTACAATTTACCAGCGCCGATTGATACCTCTGTCGGCGATAATGCCGCTCTCGATCACCTGTCGCCGATTTTTTGCCGGAGTTGCAAAGTCATGTCCCAAGCTTATAAATTTTTTATTTCCCAGGCCTTGAAATATTGCCGCTCCCGCGCAGGCGGGAGCCCCGCGGCTATGCTGGATTCCGGCCTGCGCGGGAATGACGAGTCTAGGGAGTTTGAGAGCCGGATGAATAGGTCACGCCGTTTGATTTTTTGTTGCTCGCTTCTGCTGTTTGTCGCCTGTTCCTCCAGGCCGCCGCTGCCCAGCCAGGAAGATCAGCAGGAAAAGTTGAGCGAGGTATTGGGCAATGGCGGCTACAAAACCGCACGGAATTTTGCGGTTGATGCTACGCACGATGTCTGGATTTATCAGCAAACGGAACTGGAAGTGGAACTGGTCGGGCCGAGTACGCCGGGAAGCTACCCGTTGATTATTTATCTGCCCAGCTTGGGCGAAGATGCGAAAGCCGGGCGTTTGTGGCGGGAAACCTGGGCCAAGGCCGGCTATCTGGTGTTTAGCATGCAACCGGTGCCGGTTAGCCAAGCCTTGAAGGCCCTGGAGGCGGAACGGCGTTTCGATGACCCGGAGGAGATGCCGGACGACGAAAATGCGGAGCTGGCTGATGAAAACATGGAGTTGCGACCGGAGCCGGCTGGCGGCGGTTGGTTTGGTGACAAGCCGCGTCGGCAATCGCGAACGGCTCGGGAAAGCGAATTGCGTTACGTCGGCCATCAATACTTTGGCGTGGAGAATTTGAAAATTCGCTTGGCGCAATTATTTTGGGCCTATGCGCAGCTGCAAACTCGCGCCGGCTTACGGCAACCCTTGTACGCGTCCGCCGACTTCAGCAAGGTGATACTGGCTGGCTACGACCTGGGGGCGCAAACCGTGACGGCGGCTTTGGGCGAAAATTTCGGCAGCGGTTTGCCGAGCGCGGACCAACTCAAGCCGGTTGCGGCGATGGTGTTAAGCCCCTCGGTCGATTTGGCGGAAGGCAATGTGCGTAGCCGGTTTCAAGCTTTGCGTCTGCCGATGCTGACGATTACCGGCAGCGAAGATAACGATCCTTACGCGATCAGTTCCGCCGCCGTGCGCACGGCGGTTTGGGAACAGGCTCCCGCCGGCGGCAAATATCTGCTGTTATTGCGCGGCGCCGGGCATCGCTTGCTGGCCGGCAATGAACTGGGCGGACGGTTTGGCTTGAGCGGGGTGAGGCGCGGAGACTTCGGCATGGATTCTGGCGGTGGCCCGAGCGGACACACTGGCGGCGGGCGGCGCGGCATGAGCGCTGGCGGTGCAGGCGGCGGCTTATTTGGCAAAACAGAGCGCCGCGATCCGAACTTGGGTTATAAACAAGTGGCAGCCATCGCCAGCGTGTCCAGCGCATTTTTGGATATGCTGATTAAAAAAGACGAGTTTGCCCAAGCCTGGCTGAATGAAAAAGCCGGCAAATGGCTGGATAGGGCGGGTACATTACAAACGCGATAGCCGGCAAAACCTAGGCGTATCGCCTGTTGGCCTTGCCAGTGGACGCGGGCTAAAGCTTGCCCGACCGCTGTGTTTTGCGGGCTAGAGTCCGGTTCACTGTGGCAGTTACCACGCAGGCGAATTAAGTCCGGCCAACCACTGGCTGCGTAATTGCTCACGATGAATATACAGCCATTGAATGGCAAGGATGGGGATGCCGGATTCGATTTTGTCGTCTTCCAGCATTTGAAATACCTCGTCGAATTTGACGGCTGTGACGCGGATGTCTTCATCCTCTTCTTCCAAGCCATGAATGCCGCCGACCTGGCTGCTGTCAACTCGGCCGCAGAATAAGGTAATCCACTCCGATGAGCCGCCGGGCGTGGTGAAGAATTGTTTTATTTCGATGAGTTCTTCAATCTCGCAGCCCGCTTCCTCGCGGGCTTCGCGATAAGCGACTTCTTCCGCGGTTTCACCTGCTTCAATGGCGCCGGCCACAATTTCCAGCTGCCACGCCCGTTCCGGTTGCAGGACCGCGCCGACGCGGAACTGTTCTATCAACACCACTTCGTCGCGGTTCGGATCATACAGCAGTACGGCCACGCAATTGCCGCGGCGGAACAATTCCCGCTTTAAAGGGGGGCTCCAACCGCCGTTGAACAGCGTGTGTTTCAGGGTGTATTGCTCCAGCCGGAAAAAGCCTTCATAAACAACCTGCGTATCCAGTATTTGAAATTGTTTGTCGTTCATCGGCCGTAGGTTACCCGGTAGATGACGCCCAGGCTGTCGTCGCTTATTAATAAGCTGCCGTCCGGCATTTGAATAATGTCGTTCGGCCGTCCTAGTACTTGGCCTTCCGCTGTCAGCCAACCGCTGATGAAGGGTAGTTCGTTATAGGCTTGGCCTTCACGGAATTTGACCACATTCACCTGATAACCTTGCGGCACGGTGCGATTCCAAGAGCCATGTTGGGCGACGAACAACTGCCGGAAATAAGTGTCCGGAAATTGTTTGCCGGTATAAAAACGCATGCCGAGCGGGGCAATGTGAGCTTTATATTTCCAGGCCGGGGCCTTGAATTTGTAGCATTGCTTGTCGCCTATATATTCCGGGTCTGGAATGGTCCCGGCATGGCAATATGGGAAGCCGAAATGCTCGCCTTTTTGGTTCCATTCGTTCAGTTCGTCCGGCGGCATGTCGTCACCCAGATAGTCGCGGCCGTTGTCATTGAAAAACAGATGGCCGCTGCGGGTTTCCCAATCGAACCCCACCGTGTTACGGATGCCGCGCGCTAGGATTTCCATATCGCTACCATCCGGGTCCAGGCGAATTAGTGAGCCGTAAATCGGTTTGTCCGGGTCGCAGACGTTACAAGGCGCGCCGACGGCGGTGTATAACTTGCCGTCGGGGCCGAAGCGCAGATATTTCCAGCCATGGTGGCGGTCGGAGGGAAACTGGTCGAATACTGTGACCGCTTTGGGCGGGCTGGCCAAGCGCTGGCCAACCTCGTCGAAACGAATGATGCGGTGAATTTCAGCGACATATAACGTGCCGTCTTTGTAAGCCACGCCATTGGGTAGATTGAGCTGTTGAATGATCAGATATTTTTGTTCGGCAACACCGTCGCCATCCTTATCCTGTACCGCATAGACGCTGCCTTGGCGGGAACCGACATAGACCACGCCATTGTCGCCCAGCGCCATTTGCCGGGCATTGGGAACGTCGTCGGCGAATATTCTGATATTAAAACCCGGCGGCAGACGTAATTGTTTTAGCACGGCTTCTTGTTCGGGGGTGGCTGCCAAGCAAACCGGTACAGCGGCAAACAGCATCAACAGCGACTTTATAATTTTCATTTTTATGTCCCTCAAGTAAACTTTGGCAGATGTTAACACTCTATAGTCTTGAATTTAATCTTTCGGCTCCCCAGATTAAACCCACTTTATAACAACACAGGAAAGTTACGCCATGATGAGAATATTGCTGTTTTTGGCCACCAACGTGGCCATCATGATTGCGATCAGCATCATATTTAGTATATTTGGCTTGCAAGGCGCACTGGATGCTCAAGGCGTCAACTTGAACATCGAAGGCTTGCTGGCTATGTCGGCGGTCATCGGTATGACCGGTTCGGTGATTTCATTGTTCATGTCCAAATGGTCGGCTAAAAGTTCGATGGGTGTGCACGTTATCGAGCAGCCGCAAAACCAAACCGAACAATGGTTAATCAGCGTGGTCGAGCGCCAAGCCCGGCAAGCCGGAATCGGTATGCCGGAAGTGGGTATCTTCGATGCTCCGGAAGCCAACGCCTTTGCCACCGGCGCCAATCGTAACAATGCTTTGGTGGCGGTCAGTACCGGTTTGCTGCGCAGCATGAGTGCCGATGAAGTGGAAGCGGTGGTCGGTCACGAGATTAGCCATGTCGCCAACGGCGATATGGTGACGATGGCCTTGATGCAGGGCGTGGTTAACACCTTCGTTTATTTCTTCGCCACCATCATCGGTTACGTGGTGGACCGAGTCGTATTTAAAACCGAACGTGGTTACGGTCCGGCGTATTACGTGACGCAAATGGTCGCGCAAATCGCCTTGTCGATTTTGGCTTCGATGCTGGTGATGTGGTTCTCGCGTTACCGAGAATTCCGCGCCGATGCCGGCGGGGCGAATTTGGCCGGCCGGCAAAAAATGATAGGTGCATTGCGCGCGTTACAGCGTGCGCATGAGCCTGCCGAACTGCCCGGCGAACTGGCCGCATTCGGTATCAATGGCGGCGGCGTACAACGCTTGTTTATGAGCCACCCGCCTTTGGAAGAACGCATCGCCGCTTTGCAAAACATGCGTTAGAACGCTCCCTTGCCGCGCCGGGTAAACCGGCGCGGCTTTTTTATGGCTAATCAATTCATTCGCTTCAAACTTGATTTAAGTTACGACCAATATCTGGCCGTATATCAAGGCGTCGCCAAAACCGTGGTGACGATTGCCGATGACGGCCGGCGCATCGTCTTTCCCGCGGGCAATATTCAGCGGTATCTAAGCAAAACCGGCATTCAGGGCCATTTTGAAATGGAACTGGGGGCAGGGAATAAGTTTGTCGGCATCAAAAAGCTGGCGTGACGGCTTAAATCTTAGCCATGTTCGCGTTAATCGTTGATGTCGTCCCGGCGGACTGGCGGGACCCGGAGACCACCTAGTGCGCTGGATTTCGGCAATCCATGCCAATGATGGCGTTGACGATCCTTCAATGGCTAACGCAAACATTGCTTAAATCTTTCCGCTATCCCTCAAGTTAACCAATCCAAGTTCGCGCCGGCCAACATGCGTCCGGTTTGGTACAGCACCCGCTCGACCTGGCGCTCCGAGATCTGTAATTCGGCGGCAATGTGCTGATGGCGCTTGCCGTCTAGCCGACGCAAGCACCAGATTTGCCGATTGAGCGCGGGTAAGCCGCGCAGCCAGCTTTCGGCCGCCAACCATTGCTGCTCGCCTTGCACCAACCGCTCAGGTAAAGGACAGGGACATTGCCAGTCCTGGTCCAGCGCCCCGCCGTCCCGCGACTGTTGCCGGGCTTGGCTGCGCAAATAATCCAAAGCCAGATTGCCCGCCACCCGGTACAGAAATGCCCGGCAATTGGTGATGGCATCCTGCCCAGCATACTCGGCAATATGCAAAAAGGTATCTTGCAGCAAGTCGGCTGCCGCCTCCCGGCAATTGACCTGGCGCAGCAGAAATTGCTGCAGTCTCGGTTTGGTGGCGTAAATACGCGGCAGTTAAGGGTGGGTAATGATCGTTCAACATCGGGCATGCCTAATTTTGCTGCTTTTAAGCTATACGTTGACCCGCGTGAGCACCGAGCAACGCTATTCGGTTGGTAAGCAAGCCACCGGCAACCTAACAGTGATTTAAAAATGATCCCTTCCTGATGAGCGATCGGTAGCGTGGATAAGCCGTGCGCATCCACCAAACTTTCCGGATGCGCTTCGCTTATCCAGGGCGTAAGTTGGGGTGAGGTAACGAACCCCAACACGACAACTACTGTCCTCAACGGTACACGGTCAGTATTCTAATTTTACAGACCCCATAACTGTGATTGGCTCACCCGGTAAATTCCAAGCACGATTTGCATAATAAGGTGCTCCGGTAAAATAATATCTTTTATCAAAAATATTATTTACATTAAGCTGCGTAGTTAGTTTTGTTGGGCCAATATTCGTTGTATAACCTGCAAAGGTATCTACCCTCACATATCCTGGTAATTTATAGCTATTTGCATTATCTCCTTCACGAGTTCCGGCAAGATAGCTACCAATACCCACACTTAAGCCTTTTAACGATGATTGTTGAAAAGCATATTTTAACCAAGCGCTTCCAGAATGTTCCGCAACATTAGGCAAACGCTTTCCAATATTATTTCCGGGCGCCCCACCGTCGGCTGTAATGCGTGCATCCGTGAAAGCATAACTGGCAATAAGGCTAAGTCCGTCTGATAAACGACCTGCGATGTCAACCTCAATTCCTTGACTACGAGCCGCACCAATTGTGTCGTAAATTCCGCCATCACTAACAAGTGTCAGTACATTCTTTTTATCAATATGGAAATAAGCAGTACTTGTTGTTAAGTTTCCATCAAACCATTCTGTTTTAAACCCAGCCTCATACTGTTCGGTAGTTTCTGGCTTTAATGGTTGTCCATTTCCAGACCTTCCATTATTTGTTCCAAATCCTTCTGTCCTATTACCGAATACAGATAGCCATGTCCATGGGCGATACAGAACACCTACACGCGGGCTAAAGAATCCCTCATTTTGCTTTGACAATGCAATGTTATTAAAGCTCGGTACGTAGCCATTGTAGTTGCCATTTATATCCTCTGAATTTGTATATGAATTAGATGATCCTGAGGCAAGATGTGCCCAATCATAACGACCACCTCCTAATATTTGTAATTTGTCATCAAATAAGGAAATTTGATCTTGGAAATAAAGGCCATACCAAGATGTTTGACTAACGAAGAAATTGTTTGGGTGATTGATTCGCTGATTTTCATAAGCGTTGAAATCTAAATTTGGATAAGTTGGGCTATAAAGATTAACTCGGGAGAATGCAAAGCTTCCTCCGCCAAAATCTCCTGGCATTTTATACGGGCTATCGAAAGGCGCATTTGTAGCGCTGAATCCAAAAAAACCACCCGATCTTGTTTCATCAGAATAATAATCACCTCCCAATAAAACGTTATGATTTACTTCGCCTGTTTTAAATTTACCGTTCAAATTAAAATAGGTAAGGTAGGTTTCTTGTGAGTCATCAGTAAATTGAGACCCTCGCCTTACCTGCATCGGATCAGTGCCTTGCTCTAATAAAGGCTGAAAAACTGCCACTAAGACTTTACGGTAATGCAAATTAGCCCAGTTGCCGACAAAGCCATTTTGTATCTTCCAGTTATCATTAAATGAATGAGACCAATTAAAATCTAATAAAGTGCTGTCACTTGGGTCTTCGTTAAATTTAAATCCTGGTTGCCCATAATTGGTATTAATTGGAACATTAGCTACCCTATTGCCAATTGCAGGAATACCTGTGTCATAAGGTAGTTTTCGATCCGTGTATTCAAGGCTTAAATTGAATTCGGTTTTGTCACTGGCTTGCCAATGCAATGCCGGTCCGACAAAAATCTGATTTTGACTAACAAAGTCACGAAAAGAATTCCTATCGGTATAGCCAAAATCCATACGATAGGTTAGTGACTTGTCACCAGTCAGGGGGCCAGTTGCCTCCGCAACAGTGCGGTAAAAATCATAAGAACCGAATTGCTGTTGCAATGAATAGTGAGCTTCATCCCGTGGCTTTTTAGTTACAACATTAACCATACCGCCGGGCTCAACCCTACCGTACAACATCGCCGCAGAACCTTTCAAAACCTCAACTTGTTCTACGTTGGCCATATCAGTATTGAAGTTTGAAATTCTTTGCCCGTTTCTAAATCTTGTATAACGTGTACCAAAGCCGCGAATCACGAAATCTTGCCCATTGGCTTCACCGTTCCACACACGCTGAACACCACTTACATTTTTGGTGGCGTCTTCAAGTATTGTCGCCTGTTGGTCACTTAATACTTGCTGAGGAACAACTTGGACGCTTACGGGAGTATCCATCAAGGGCTTATCGGTCTTTGTTGCAGTAATGGAATTTCCGACTAAATAGCTTTCAGTCGAATCATAAACCGCCTTCCCAGCAACCGTCACCGCCGGCAAAGTCGTCGTCGCATTGCTTCCGTTTTCAGCCGCTTTAACTGCCACCGCATCATCCGCCGTAAAGGTATAGGTCAACCCCGTGCCGGCCAGTAACTTTTGCAAGGCTTCCCGCGCGGTAAAGTCACCTTGAATGCCGCTGGTTTGCTTGCCTTTCAGCGCATCACCATCGCTGACTATTTGGATGTGGGTTTCCGCTGCCAGTGCTTTTAATGCATCACTCATGCTTTGCGGGGCAATGCTCAGGTGATGGGTCTGCGATTCGGCAAGTGCTGTGCCGGTTGCAGACAGGATTGCCAGTGCCAGCAGGCTGCGACGCGGTTTCCATGTGAATTTTTTCATTCTTGATCCTCTGATTGCTGAAAGGTCTGTGCCGTTTATTCCGGCTCACTAAGTAAGACAGCTCAGCTTCGAAAATCTGGTCAGCTTGGGTCAAGATTATTGAGAAAGTTTTTTGATAGTGGCTCTCTGAGGCCTGAGTTAAGATATTTTTGTGCGCATATGTGATAGCAATTTAACGAATCATAAGCGTCGTAATCGACACCAATGTATTGGTAGTAGGGCTGATAGGAAAGACAGGCCAAGTTGGGAAATTTTGCGGCGCTGTCTTAAAGGGGATTTACAGCCCTTTGTTGGCAACGCGCTTTATCTTGAATATCAGGATTTACTCAATCGTGAGCATATCCAAGCCTTATGCAATCAAACATCGGTTTCTTTGATGGCGTTTCTTGATGGCTTTGCGAGTGTCTGTACCTCTGTGGACGCGCGTTATCTTTGGCGGCCGAATTTGCAGGATGAAGCGGATAATCACCTTATTGAATTGGCTATTGCCGCACGTGCTTCTTACATTATTACCAACAATTTATCTGACTTCGCCAATGCGGAACTTAGGCACATCGGTTTTGAAGTCGTTACACCGCAACAGCTATTGAGGTTATTAGAATCATGACTACCTTATCCATTCGTTTACCTGAAGACATGGCGGAAAGATTGAAAGATATTGCCAAAGTTAGAGGCATTAGCCTTAACAAATTAATGTTTGAGTTTTCCGCACAAGCGCTGGCGGAAGATGAAGCCAGGCAACGGTTTATGGCTGCACAGGTGCGCGGCAATCCGAAACAGGCTTTGAAAATGCTCGATGAATTGGATGCTATGGGGCTTTGATTGATCTTATGTCTAAGCATGTTTTGAAGGTTGTTTAGCGTTTTGACACACCATTTTATAAAGCTCATACTCATAACTGGTATGACTGGACAGGAGAGATAGATGCATACTTGGCAATTACAAGAGGCGAAGAGCCGATTCAGCGAGGTGGTGGAGCTCAGCCTGAAAGAAGGCCCACAACTGGTGACTCGACGCGGTGAAGAGGCTGTTGTCATCTTGGCCGTTGACGATTATCGGCGCTTAAGCGGTCAATTGCCGCGTTTGAAGGACTGCCTGCTCAATGCGCCACGCGGTGAGGCCTTAGTGTTGGAACGATCCACAGAAGTGATTCGGGATCTGGCTTTGTGAAATATATGTTGGTTACTTGTGCGCTCTCTGAGCTAGTCAAGAGTAAGCCCGATGCCAAAGTCCTACAGTGGTTTGAAGCTAGCAAAGCGCACGAGCTTTGCATCAGTGCGATGACTTTGGCTGAATTGCAGCGTGGTGTGAACCGGTTGCCAGAATCAAAGCGCCGATCTGAGCTTACGCTATGGCTACAAGAGTTGGAGATCGGATTTGAAGATCGAATTCTGGTATTTGACACTAGGGTTGCAAAGGTGTGGGCGCAAATGACGGTTGAGGCAGAGGCACAAGGGAAATCTCTAGCTGCCTTTGACTCGATCATTGCCGCGACTGCCCGAACGCATGGGCGTCGATTGGTTACTCGTAATGTTCGAGACTTCAGCAACGCAGGTATTGAAGCGCTTAATCCTTGGCTGTAAACATGATGGGCTAATCAGCCTCTTGGGACAAAGGGCTGGTTTGTATGCCTGTCAACCTCGGTTCGCAGAAACCACAATCTTGCCATCTTGAAATTGCTCGGTTTTGATCGGCAGTGCCGCCTGCAGGGTATTCAGTATTTTGGGCAGGTTGTCGATTTCGAAGCTGGCCGATACCCGGATCTGTTTGATAGCATCACCGCTATATTGAAAACTGACCTGGTGATAACGCTGTACTTGGCTTAACACGGTTTCCAAAGGCGCCATCTCAAACACCAGTCGGCCACTGCGCCAGGCAATGATGTTGGCAGCATTGGTGGCAATCGGCGCATAGACTTGGCCTTGGTCGTCGTAGCTAATTTGCTGGCCTGCTAGCAATGCAGGGGTTTCGTCATTTTTCGGCGTGCTGCTCAGGTGCAGCCAAAATGCTGATCGGCTGATGACATGATCCAGCCAACGCGCTCCGGTTATTTTGCTGTCCGGAATGATCTGTACTTGTCCTTCAGTGACGGTGACTTGCGTTGTGTTGTTGGCCGAATAGACATTAAAGCGCGTGCCAATATCATGAATACGGCCATTGCCGGCTATCACATCGAAAGGCCGCTCTATTTCATGGGCCACACTCACGTAAACCTCGCCTTTTTCCAGACCAATCACCCGGCGGTTGCCGGTCATTTTCACGGACAGTTGGGTATCGGTATTCAGGGTGATTTGCGAGCCGTCGGCCAAATCAATCGACTTGCGTTCACCGACTGCGGTGGCATAGTAATCGGTTAGCCGATAGTCATTTAAACCAAAAGTCGTGGTCAAAACCAGTAAACCCATCAACCCGGTTGTTTGCGCTTTGCGGATACGTTGTTTGCGCTGGATGCGCTTTGCCCGAGTTTCCTGTGCCGCTTGCCGAGCCGGAAAAGTGGCTGGTTTTAGTTGATCCAGCTGTTGCCAAAGCTTGAGTGCGCGCTCGTATTCCAGGCGGTTGCTGTCATTTTGTGCCAGCCAATCCTGTAGCTGCTGTTCTGCAGCCGTCGTCCACTCGTCAGAATGTTGAGTAAACACCCAAAATCCGGCTTGTTCTTGTGGCGTACCGCTGAGTTTGTAAGTTTTGGATTTCATCTGGCCAGTCTTGTTTGCGCTTTACCTAATAAGACAGTTGAGTCCTGCTTATCGGGTCAGATTATCACCCAAAAAATCATGCCCCAGATGCTGAATAAGATGTTGCCAGGCTTTGAACACATAGCGTTGCGCCGATTTGCTGGAAATGCCCAGTGCTTCGGCAACCTCTGGGTAACTTAAACCATCCAGTTTGCTTAAGATAAAGGCATGCTGCACGACTTCCGGCAGTTGCAGCAAAACCGATAGAAAACGCTCCAGTTGCTGCTGGATTGCGACCGTCGTTTCCGGCGCAGGCAGTGGGCAAACCAGTTGCTCCAGCTCCACCGGTTCGTCTGGCGTATACCGCAACCTGACCTGTTCGTGATCGTAGGCGTTTTTGCTGAGATTGGCGGCGGTTTTGAACAAATAGGCCCGGTGGTTTTCGATGGCCGGCAGATTGGGATGCTGCATTAATCGCAAAAAAGCTTCCTGGGTAATATCTTCCGCGATTGTGACATTGCTTTGGCGTTCAGCGAATGCCAGAAGCTCCTTGCCGTGTCTGCGGAATAGTTTGTCCAGTAATGTATTCATGCATTTTTGATCGAGGCTGGCTTAATGCAGTCAATCGGGTTGGTTTTTTGGGTAGAAAACCTGGTAGGACAGCAAAAAATATTCCATTTAACTGGCTTTGGGTTTTAGCATGGCATGTGTTTTTCATAAAATCTCAATATATTCATTGGGTTAGATTATGGCTAAAACGCTAATCAAGCCGATGTTTTGACAACGCACCCTGTGCTGGTAAGCAATTGTTTAAGAAAAATCGTGGCATATGACTTATTTTCTTGTCGGAGTAAGTGAAATCTCATATCCGATAGATATCAATAATCGTCCAGGCGGGCTCCTGCCAGCAATTTTCCGGTTCGGTACAAGAGGTGTTCGACCTGACGTGTCGAGAGCTTTAATTCGGCGGCAATTTGTGGGTGACGTTTGCCGTCCAAGCGATGCAAGCACAAGATTTGTCGGTTGAGTGTGGGTAAACCACAAAGCCAACTTTCGAGCGCCAACCATCGTTGCTCGCCCTGTAAAAAGCGCTCCGGCAGCGGCTTGGGGCACTGCCAGTGTTCATCCAAAGCGCCGCCGTCCCGTGCCTGTTGCCGAGCTTGGCGACGCAAATAATCCAAAGCCAGATTGCCGGCCACCCGGTACAAAAACGCCCGGCAATTGCCGATAGCATCTTGTAATGGGTATTCGGCGATATGCAAGAAGGTATCCTGCAACAAGTCGGCTGCCGCTTCCCGGCACTGAACCTGCCGCCACAGAAATTGCTGTAGCTCGGTTTGGTGCTGTAAAAACGCGGCAGTTAAGGGTGGGTGGTGGTTCGTCATCTAATATCAAAAAGATTGCCGCTTTTAAGCTGTGCCTCGGCGCCCATGAGTTCCGAACAACTCTGAGTAATTCGTGTTTTGCATCAGCGTATCGAATGTGAGCGGCATTTGGTTTGACCGGGTTTTTGGGTTTAATTTGAGAACAGGCGAAAAATCGCCGAGAGCGTAGGTTGGGGTGAGGCACGAACCCCAACACGACAACCGTTTAGCCGCCAGCCATACCTGAGCGCGAGACATCACGCCCCATAAAATCATCAGCAAGCAGCAAAGGCCGAACCGACGACGATTAAAAATACCGTCATCATCAGGCCTGTGTAGCGATGCAGCAAAACCCAAAACGGGCGAATTTTCATCATGACTCTCATGCTATATTTCCAAACACCCTAAACCCCAACCCAACGGCTACCATGCTATACCGACGTCATTTCATCGAAGGCGGCAGTTATTTTTTTACCGTTAACCTGGCGGAAAGAAAACGGTGCTTATTGATTGAACACATTGATGCGCTCCGCGAAGCCATTCGCATTGTGCGCAGCCGCCATCCATTTCAAATTGACGCCATGGTAGTCATGCCCGATCATTTGCACGCCATATTTACCCTGCCGCCCAATGATTCCGATTACCCGACCCGTTGGATGCTGATCAAAGCCGGTTTTTCCAGACAAATCCCCAAAACAGAACGCATCAACGCTAGCCGCCGTAGCAAAGGCGAGCGCGGTATCTGGCAGCGCCGATTTTGGGAACACACCATCCAAGGCGAAGACGATTTTCGCCACCACATCGATTACATCCATTACAACCCCGTCAAACACGGATACGTCACCCGCCCAGCCGATTGGTTACATTCCAGCATCCATAAATACATAAACGCCGGCACATTGCCCGCCGAGTGGGGCACCGCCTCCCCCGAAAACGACAAACGGTTTGGGGAGCGTAGGTTGGGGTGAGGCACGAACCCCAACACGACAACCATAAAACCACCCGCAAACAACCGACAACGCGACATCAAAATTACCGATGATTTGAAGGCCATCAATGTTGGGGTTCGTTACCTCACCCCAACCTACGGTCCTACCGCGCGCGAGTGGTAAACGAGCAAACAGATGATTTTGAAGCTAGTAATCCAATCGTAATGATCCGATAAATGAGATAGGTTCTCCCGGCAAGGCTCCAGTGCTATCCTGCACCCGTGAACCCCGGAAATAATCCTTATCCAATAAATTGTTGACATTGAATTGAGTGGTCAACTTCGAACCGCCGATTTTCCAGTTATAAGACACCATGGCATCCACGCGCACAAAGCCGGGCAATTCATAGGTAGTATCATTGTTGCCGGCGCGCTGGCCTTGGGCAAACATACCAGCACCGATTTTAAAGCGCTCGTCAGGATGAAAGGTTAGCCACAAGCTGCCTGAGTGTTCTGGGACATTGGGTAAACGATTCCCTTGTTTGGATGTCATTCCCCAGGGTGCAAAGTCATTGTCTTTAGTAAAGATCGCATCGGTGTAGGCATAAGTGCCGAGCAGGCTCAAGTAATCGGTGAGCTCGCCGGTCAGGTCAAGCTCTATCCCCTGGCTTCTTGCCTCGCCAACAGGAATTCTATAGGGCAGGCCCGGCACGCCGGTCAACATGTTTTCCTTGGTTAAATGGTAGTAGGCGAGATTCGACGACAAACGGCCGTCGAAAAACTCGGTCTTAAATCCAATTTCATATTGAGTGCCAACTTCCGGCTTATTGACCGTTTTGGTGGGGGTTAAGCCGTTATTGGTGCCGATGGATTCCACGTAATTGCCGAACACGGATAGCCATTCCCACGGTTGATAAACGATACCGAATCGGGGATTCAATCGGTTGTCTTCTCTATCATCAATACTGATTGGCTCCGAGCAACAACCGGTACCATAGTCCAGGATGTCGTAACGCGCGCCGACCAAGAAATGCAATTTATCCCATAGGGTGATTTGGTCCTGAGCGTAAACACCATACCATTGATCTTTTTCCTGCCACCAGAAGTCGTTTGGTACGGCGTTGATCGCATTGGCATCCAGCATGTGATTATTAGGATTAAAAATATCCAGCGCCGGTATCACACCATAGGTCCAATGGTTGTCATAGGTATCGGTGGTAAGCTTAAAGTAATCGCCCCCTATCAAGAGCTTATGCTTTAGGCCGAAGGTGTCGAATTCGCCGGAAATATCCAGATTGGTGGCAAAACTTTCCCTGTCTGTTGGCCCCGTCATCAAGGCTCGATTGATCGTTTGCTTGTCGGCATTGATGCTGCCCGCCGGGAAAATCGAGTTGAATTCGTGTGTCCATTCATGCCAATTGAATTTGTGTTCTATCTTCCAGTGGTCATTGAAGCGATGCGAAATGATGGTGGCGATTTGATTGCTATCCATGGAGCTATTGTTAACCGCCGCATCGCCGACAAAAAAACTTTTGGGAACCTGCGCAGGACGGTTGCCGACGGCAGGAATACCAAAATCCATCACATAGTCGTCATGTTGGTGTTCGAGCTGCACCGTCATCTCGGTTTGATCGGAAAGGCGCCAAGTCAAGGATGGGGCGACATAAATCCGCTCGTTCTCGTTGTAATTGCGGAATGAGTTGTTGCTCGAATAGGCAATATTTAAACGGTATAGCAATGATTTATCGTCGTCAATTGGGCCTGTCGCATCTGCCGTTGTGCGATACAAGTCGTAAGAACCGAACTGTTGTTGCAGAGAATAATGCGCTTTATCCAGTGGTTTCTTGGTAACGTAATTAACCAAACCTCCGGGCTGGGTACGACCATAAAGCATGGCCGCTGCTCCTTTCAGTACCTCAACCCGCTCCATGCCAGCAGGCTCGAAGTAGCCCGTGTTTTGCCTGAGACCATCGCGGTAAATGTTCGCCCCTAAACTAAAACCACGAACAATAAAGCCTTGGTACAAATCGCCGAAGTCGAAATTACGCTGTACGCCGCTTACATTTCGAATGACTGCGTCGTCAAATAAGACAATTTGCTGATCATCCATCACAGCTCTAGGTACAACCTTGATAGACATCGGCGTTTCCATGATCGGCGTATCTGTCTTGGTTGCCGTGGATGCGTGAGATCGGTTGTAATCAGGGTTGTAGGGATCGGTTGAATCATAAATCGCCTTCCCCAAAACCGTCACCGCCGGCAAAGTCGATGCCGCATTACTCCCCGAATCCACCACCTTGATAGCCACCGAGTCCTCACCGGTAAAGCTGTACGTCAAACCGCTACCCGCCAGCAGTTTTCTAAAGCCTTCTTCGATGGTGTACTCGCCATCCAGCCCGCTAGTGGTTTTGCCGTCGGTCAACGTGGCTTCCGCTGAAAATAGTAAGCCGGAGCTAGTCGCAAACTGCCTTAAGGCCTGACTCAACGAGCCGCCGCCAATATGGTAGCTGCGCTTAATGCTGGCGTGGCCGTTACTGCTTTCCGCATGGATGGGAGCGGATACGGTTAATGCGGAGGCCAGTAGAATGCCTTGTATGGCTAAGTGCAATCGCGAGGGTGCCAAGCTCGATTTGCTGGTGTGTAGCGTCGATGACATCGGTTTTATCTCCTGTAAAAAATGCGGTTGTCATCACCTATGTCAATCGAGACTGAAAAAGCGGAACTGGAAATTGAAAAAATTTGAAATATTTTTTAAGTATTTGTTTTTTTGTAAAAAAATTGAGTTTTTGGTGTAAATGCGTAGGGTGGAGTGCGCCTCGAACCCCAACACGACAACCGTTGAGCCACCCGCTAACCATGAAAGCGAGACACCGCGACCCATAAAGCCATCAGCAACCGATAAAAGCTAAACTGATCGAAAGTGTTGGGGTTCGTGCCTCACCCCAACATGCCCTTGAGCCACGCTACGTAAGCTTGATTTGCAGGAGGTGGGGCGATGCTGGGAGCGATTACCGAGACGATAGGATCATTTCGAAATGCGTGACAGGATGATGTAGCTGGCTTATCAGGGAACGGCCAAGTCGATTGAGGAGATGGGAAGTAACTCACTCATGAAACATCAAGATGGATTTTGTTAGACGTATATTGGTGCACCAAAATTTGAATAATATTTTGATACGGCACGCCATTTTCCAGTCCCTTTTTCTTTAACGCATAAAGATCGTTTTCAGAAAGTCTGATGGAAACTGATTTTTTCTTTTCGTGTTTCAAAAAATCTTGCAGTTCTACCAGGCGCTCCTGAATATTGCCTTTACTGCGCCATTCATCGTTTTCAACACTATCGAGAATGTCTTGTTCAAAAGCATCTAAATTTAGCTTAGTCATCATTTGCCGCCTTGTTGTAACGTTTATTCATTTTTCGGGAAGGGATAATCGTCTTTAAAAAAATGCTGTTCTCTTCTTCAACGTAAGGCACGATGTAAACATAATTTTTTATGGCGATTAAGATGATAAAAACCGATTGATTGGGATATTTTTCAGAATTTGGATGCGCCAAATCATCGAGTACATGTCCCATTTCAATGGCTAATAAGACATCCTCAAAACCAATCCCTCTTTCCGCTTTTAGCAAAGCGTTTTTTTCAGGAGAGAAATATACTTGTTTTTGCCTGTATGCCATACGATGTATGGTATTTTCTCAAGCAAGGTGCAGTCAACTAATACTCGGTGTATAGCGATGTTAAGTTGTCTGGCGCGCTTAACGCGGCAAGACCTTAACCCAATACGGCAGCGGGTTAGTTAACTTGACCGGCAGGTTGGTTTCGAGCGACGAGAGGATTTTGTCGGTATCCTTGAGCGGGAAGGAGCCGATGATGCGCATGTCGGCAATTTCCGGCGCGCAGGTGACGTAGCCTTGCCGGTAACGATTCAGTTGTAGCAGAAACTCGCTGAGCGGGATGTCGTCAGCGACGATGACGCCTTGGGTCCAGGCGGGTTTGTCCAGTTTGCTTGGCTGTATGGGTTCGATGCGATCAGCGGCAAATTGGGCATTTTGTCCGGCATGTAACCGCTGTTTAGGGCTGTTCGTATGGGCTGGCTGGATTTCCACGCTGTCGGCAAACACTGTGACCTCGCTGCGGTCGGCTTGTTGGCTGACGCTAAAGCGGGTGCCCAGCGCCAGAACCCGGCCATCCTGGGTATCGACCACAAAGGGTCGCTGCCAACCCGCGTTATCCTTGGCGGTCTCGATATAAATTTCCCCGGATACCAGTTGCAATCGCCGCAAATCAGCGCTGAATGCCACGTTCAAGGCGCTGCCGCTGTCCAGCACCACTGTTGAACCGTCCGCCAAGGTGATCGTTTGGATTTGGCCTTGGGCGACATGGTAATCCGCCGTCCAGGCTTGCCAATAGCCAGCACGTGAAAACTGCCAGCTCGCCAAGCCGACGCCGCCGAGCAATGCCAAATGTTTGATGGCGCGTCGGCGCTGCAAATCCGGCGCCGTCAAGGCGGTTAAAGCGGCTTTGGGCGGCAGCGCTTTGAAGCGCTCGATATGAAATTCCACTCTGCCCCAAGCGGCTTGATGGTCGGGATGCGCGGCTAACCAGGCTTGCCATTGCGCGGTTTCATTGGCTTGCACTCGTCCGGATCGGAATAACGCAAACCACTCGGCTGCTTCAGCCAGAATGCGCGGGTCGATTTCCAGGGGGCGTTTTTGTTGCATCTGGGATTAAAAGCCTGCACTTAAGCACTGAAACATGGCTTGCGCCATATATTTTCTGACCATGCGGTCACTGACGCCTAATTGCCGACCGATTTCGGCATAGGTGAGGTCGTCGAGTTGCGCCAACAAAAAGGCCTTACGCACTTTTGCCGGTAGTTGATTGAGTAATTCGTCGATTTCCCGCAAGACTTCGAGCACGATGGCGCTATCCTCCGCCGAAATGACCCGCTCCTCGGGATAGGCCGCGAGTCTCGCTAAGTAAGCCTGTTCGATGCTGTTGCGCCGCCAGTGATTGATCAGCAGGCGTTTGGCGATAGTGGTCAGGTAGGCGCGGGGTTCGTTGAGACTTGGTGTGTCTTTTGCGGCGATGACGCGCAGAAATGTATCTTGGGCATGATCCTCCGCCTGTAGGTGGTCCTGCACCCGCTTTTCCAACCATTGCAGCAGCCAGGGGTGGTGGTCCTGATACAGGCGGGTGAGGTCTTGTTGGCCGTCGTCAATACACTCTGTGCTCATCGATTTAGTTTTACATGCCCAGTTTACAAAAGGTCTTACGCTTTGCCGTTAATGCTTTCGGCCTAGCGGCCCCGCTTTTTTTTGCAAACTCAAAAGTAAGCAAGAACTGCTCCGAAGTCGTTAATTTAGGCGGCTTGTCTGTTTGGGGTTTTGAAAAAATAAATAAAATCATTTTCTTACAGTTGCTCACGCTCATGCGCATGGTCGAGCCGGGGAGTGCGCCGCTTCGAAATCGGATGTTTAAAATGCGTGATTTGGCGTATTTTGTTTGGGAATGCGTGAAATCACCTAAATCCCCCAGGCCCCGCCGTTGAGGCATGGATCGGCTCTGTTACACGCCATCGAAATGGGTGTGGTTCAACGGGGGGCGTAAGTTAAGATGTGCAAAAACTCATCGGCTTAAACGACATGTCTCATTCCAATGCCCCGTACTCGGAAACAAGGCGGCTGTTCAATATCTTCAGCGGCTCGGTTGGCAACCTCGTGGAATATTTTGATTGGGCGATTTACGCTGCGTTTGCCTTGTACTTTGCCCCGGCTTTTTTCCCGGAAACCGATCAAACTGCCCAGTTGTTGAATAATGCGGCGATATTTGCGGTTGGGTTTATCTTCAGACCTCTGGGCGGTTGGTGGCTGGGTAGCCTGGCGGACCGCAAAGGTCGCAAAAGCGCTTTACTGTTTTCGGTCAGCTTGATGTGTTTAGGGTCGTTAATCATCGCTTGCACGCCTGGCTATGCGGTAATCGGTATGTGGGCGCCGGGTTTGTTATTGTTCGCTCGCATGTTGCAGGGGTTTAGTATCGGCGGCGAATACGGCAGCTCCGCCACTTATCTAAGTGAAATGGCCGCACGGGAGCGGCGTGGCTATTACTCCAGTTTTCAATACGTCACTATCGTGTTGGGGCAAATTCTGGCCCTGGGTTTATTGATGCTCTTGCAAAAGTGCCTGTTGAGCAGCGCAGAGCTGCATGATTGGGGTTGGCGTATCGGCTTTATCGTCGGCGGCTTGCTGGCGGTGGTGGCGATGGGCTTACGCGGCAATATGGCCGAGACCACGGCTTTTGTCGAACAACAGACTTTTCCCGGCCAACGCGCCCAGCTACGGGAACTGCTGAACTATCCCAAACCGGTAATGACGGTGGTGGCTTTGACCGCCGGCGGGACCTTGTCGTATTACACCTTTACTGTCTACATGCAAAAGTATCTGGTCAACACCACCGGCTTTAGCAAGGACGACGCCACGACGATCTGCACGCTGGCCTTGATTGTATTCATGTTGCTACAGCCGCTGTTTGGCTTGATTTCGGACTACGTTGGCCGCCGTACGATGCTGATTGCCTTTGGCGCCGGTGCAACCCTGTTTACGGCGCCATTGCTTGATCTATTGGGCCACGCGCAAACCATGGCTTCGGCGTTGGGCTGGTATGTTTGTGCATTGCTGATTGTCTCGGGCTATTCGTCAGTTAACGCCATCGTCAAAGCCGAGCTGTTTCCGGTGCATATTCGGGCCTTGGGGGTGGGCTTTCCCTATGCCTTGACCGTAGCGATATTCGGCGGCACTGCCGAGTATCTGGCGCTTTGGCTGAAAAGCCTGGGACACGCGGAATGGTTTGCATACTACGTTAGCGCATGCGCGGCCGTATCGATGCTGGTGGCCTTTACGATGAAAGAGCCTATGCGGCTGTCTCGCTTGGACGGATAGTTGGGCAAGTTTTGTCCAGTATGACCATGAATGCACTCGTTCGACACACAGCCACATGCGGAACTTTGGGGTGGATAAGTCGCGCGTATCCCCCCCATTTGTCGGACTGCAGAGCTAAAAAAGCGCGGAATTTATTAAAAAGTGCGCAGCCACGCTGCCCAAATACCCTAGGGCAATCACCGGCGTCCATTTCAGATGAGTCATGAAGGTGTAAATGCCCTTGGCTTGGCCCATAAGCGCCACGCCTGCTGCCGAGCCGACCGACAACAAACTGCCGCCAACACCCGCCGTCAGCGTGACCAGCAGCCATTGACCTTCCGACATCTCGGGGCGCATGGCTAAAATTGCAAACATTACCGGAATGTTATCTATCAATGCCGAGATCAGGCCAACTAAGACATTGGCAGGCGTTGCGCCAAGTTCGCCGTACAGAAACTCTGATAAATGGCGTAAATAGCCGAGAAAGTTCATACCACCCACACACAGCACCACGCCGTAGAAAAACAGCAAGGTATCCCATTCCATGCGCGCCAAATGATGAAAGACGTCGAAGCGCATACTATCCTCGTCGTCGGCAGCGGGGTTTTCCTCGCCGGACATCGGGTCTAGGCCCAGTTCCGGTTCGTCGCGGTGGGTAATATGCAGAAAATAGCCGAACAATTGCAGATAGGTCAGACCAGCCATCATGCCCACCGCAGCCGGCATGTGCAGGCTATTCTGAAAGCCGACTGCCGTGAGCACCGTGAGCAGGAATAACACCACGATACGTTTGGCGCCGCGACGTGTGACAACCTGGGCATGAAGAGGGCTTGGCTGAGTTTTCGGAATGGCAAAATGCATGATGGCAGCGGGAATCAGGAAGTTAAGCACCGATGGCACAAACAACGTGAAGAATGCCCAGAACTCGATGATGCCTTTTTGCCAGACCATCAAAGTGGTGATGTCGCCAAAGGGGCAAAACGCGCCGCCGGCATTGGCGGCTACCACAGTATTGACACAGGCAATGCCAACAAATTTGGGATTATCCTTGCCGACCGCCATGACCACTGCGCACATCAACATTGCAGTAGTCATATTATTGGATACCGAGGAGATCAAAAAAGCTAGGATTCCCGTTACCCAAAACAGTTGGCGATAACTCAAACCTTTGTTAACCAGCCAAGCCCGCAGGCTATCAAAAACCCGTCTCTCCTCCATGGCATTGATGTAGGCAATCGAGACAATCAGGAATAGCAACAACTCGCCATAATCCAACACATCGTGCCGAATCGCCGTTTCCGCGACCGACGACAAGCCTTGATCCTTATAAACCAGAGCAATCGCCACCCAAATCAATGCCGCCGCCAACATCATCGGCTTAGATTTGCGTAATTCCAAGACTTCTTCCAGCACTACAAGTAGATAAGCGACTGCAAACAGGCCCACACACAAATATCCGACCCAATGCCCGCTCAAATCCAGCGCTTGGGATAAGGTCTCAGCGATTGCCGGCGTGGGCAGGAAAAACAATGCGCTGCCAATCAAACCGAACAAACCCTTGTTTAACTCTTTCATATGATTATCCATCTGCATGGTTCCGATTTCACGGGTGATGTTTCTACATCACCGTTAGCCAAATGTACCAGGCGATTGGCGGATGTCAGCGGCGCCCCTGCTGTTGTGCTAAGCCGAGCGCGGGTGACGGTTTTTCAATCGCACGGGAGATAAAAGACTCAGCAGCAACTGCCAGAAAAACCGATGAACCGCTTATGCTTCCGCGGCCTTAAAATCCGTTACAGCTGTTGCCGGTTGTCGATCATCTTGTCGGTGGCGGTTTCTGGTAACAACGCCTCCACAGGCTGTAAAGCCTCGGTATCGGTTTCGTGTACTTGAACGACTAGGTCGGGCGTGACCTCTTCGCCGACATGTTGTGGATTGGTCAACACCGCAGGCAGCGCGGCCAAGCCGATCAAACAGGGCAGTGCCAAGACTTGGTTGCTCAAGCGATAATCGGGAGTCAATAGTGCGGAATAGCGATTGCTATCGTTTTGCGCCAATCTTTCCGGGGAAGGCTTCCAGGGTTTGGTGTCCAGCCAAGCCATGAGTTGGCCGGCTAGCAACATCAGCCCGATGCCGCTCAGATTGACTAAGGCTGCTGCCGACCATTCGTCGCGCCCAAGTTGGTCCAGCCAGATGCCGCCGGCATAAGAAAGCACCATGGAACAAAGGAAAATCGGTAACGATTGCTGGCCCATGATGACAACGGCGCGCGGCAGCGTCCAATTTAGCCACTGAGATCGCCAGTCGCACAAGCGATACATGACATAAGCCAATGCCAGTAAATGCAGCCAACGCAACACTCCCAAGTGACTTTTGTCGAGCCAGGGCGCCAAGGTTGCACGCAGATTGCCCCAGAACTCAATTCGGGTATACGTCGCTTCATGCTCCAAAGGAATCGAAACCAGGATGATCGCCAGACAGACCAACAACAGCCAACTGTATTTTAGGTTCACTCTGGCCCAGCCTGCGCCAAATGCGTAACCGGTAAAAAACATCAATTGCCAGTTGTAGGGGTTGAAATACCAGGCGCGACCGCTCGCCGGATCTGCGCTCAATTCCCAGCCGAAGTGAAAACTTGCCCAATACAGCGCTACCGAACTCGCTAGGGCCACGCCGACATGTAAACGAGACAGCGCCCAGAATATCGGCAGCCATAACATCATCACCAGATACATGGGCAGGATGTCGAAATAATTGGGTACATAAGCCAAGGTGAACAAGTCATACAGCGCTTGCTGGGTGGCGTCGAAAAAATAGGTTATGTTCAGACGTTGAATATCATCCATTTCCGGCACCCAGCGATTACCAACGACGCAAACCATAGCCAGCAGTACAAAAGAAGCCAGATGCGCACTGTAAATTTGTACGCAGCGATGCAAGATTCGAATCACTCCCAGCCACAACCCTGCGCGCTGGAAACAGCGGCCATAGGCTAGTGCGGAGGCAAAGCCGGATGAAAACACGAAAACCTCCGCCGCATCGCTGAGGCCGAATCGCGAAGGGGTATACCAAAACCAAGGGTTATCCGGCATGTGGTTAATAAAAATCACCATCAACGCCAAACCTCTAAAAAAATCCAACGGCAAATTCCTGCTTTGCAGTGACGGGTCCGGCAATGCCATATAGGTCCTTTTATCCAATAACATCGGTTGTGTGAATGACGCATTTCAGCTAAATCTTCCTGATTATAAGAATATTTCAAGTATGCCGTCATTCCAGAGAATGCTGGAGTCCCAAACCGGGAAGTCAATCCAGACTATTGGGATGTGCCTGACACTGGATTTTTTGAAGCTTTCGGATCTAGACAACCCTTGGCGAGGTGATAATTTCTCATTTCAATGACAATACCCGTTTGGTCAGTTCGCAGATCGATAAATGCGCAGTTATCACACCCTGGACGTGGCCTCGCATTCGGACCATTTGGCTTGAATCGCTAAGATCTCGGGTAGAACGGCAATAAAGACCTCGATCATCGCTGGTTGAAAATGGCTGCCGCTTTCCGCTTGAATGGTGGCTATTGCTTGCTCGTTAGGCCAAGCTTCTTTGTATGGACGTTTCATCGTCAGCGCGTCGAACACATCGACTAAGGCTGCGATACGCGCCGATTCGGGAATTAACTCGCCAGCCAGTCCATCGGGATAACCACTGCCATCCCAATGCTCATGATGGTGTAAGGCAATCTCCGCTGCCATCTTAAAGACCGGTGCATCGCTTTTGCTAAGGATGTCGTAGCCGATTCTGGGGTGGGTTTTCATGATGATCCATTCACTGGCATCCAATGCGCCGGATTTCTTCAGAATCGCATCCGGGATGCCTATTTTGCCGGTGTCGTGCATCGGGGCCGCCAATTCGATGAGCCGGCATTGTTCTTCTCCCCAGCCTAGGGCACGTGCCAAGGCGCCCGCATAATCCGCCATGCGCCAGATATGCACCCCGGTATCGTTGTCATTGTAATGGCCGGCTTCACCGAGCATGTAGATGGCGTCGCGATGACTTTTTTCCAGATGGATCGCGCGTACCAAGGACAGGTGGGTTTGTACGCGCGCCCTTACTGTCGGTGATGAAACCGGTTTAACGATGTAGTCCACCGCGCCGGCCTCAAAACCAGTGACTTCATCATCGGCATCCGCCAAACTCGTGATAAAGATCACCGGAATGCTTTCGGTAAGCGGATCAGCTTTTAACTGCCGACACACCGTATAACCGTCCATATCCGGCAGTTGAATATCCAATAAAATCAGAGACGGTCGAAATTTACGTGTAGCCGCCAGCGCCTCATGGCCGTTGCGAGCAAACACCAACTTATATTTGCCTGCTAAGATTTGCTCCAGCACCCGCAGATTTTGCGGCTCGTCGTCAATAATTAAGATAGGACCGTTAGGCATGGCAATGCTCACAGAGTAATAGAATGTTCAGCTGCAAGTGTCCTGACTTCAGCTTCCGCAGTTCGAAAATCATAGTTCTCGATGGCTCGGTTTAATGGTTCAAGGCTAGTAGGTCCGACCGTCTTATCAAGTTCAAGCAACAGCGGCCTAAATTCCACCATGTCATCGTTTGCCAATATAGCGAGCATCTGCGCAAGGAGTGCTGTCAGTTGTTGCCGGTCTATCGTTTTTGCTTGGGTGTTGTCCACAACGTGTTTGTCGGGGGCATATTCAGCAATCGAATCCAGTGCTTTGTCTAAAGCAGACTTTAAAATTCGCAAGGGTCCAGTTATTTCCGCGCCCCTAACTAGCTGCTGTTCAACTTCTGCCGCTTGTTTGCCAAGTTCTAGTAGGGCCAGGGTGGTCGCAACACCCTTCAGCTTATGAAGAAACGCCCGTGCTTCAGCGGTGTCCGCGAATTTGATAGTGTGTAAGCTGTCGGCGTAATCCCGGGCAAACTTACGTAAATATTGTTGGTAAGTACTTACATCCGGGAAAAGTTTTAGGCCGCGTTCGACGTCCAAACTCGGTAGCTCGAGATCTGAAGTATTGGGCTGTATGGCAAGATGGGGTTTATACATCGGCGCAATTTGACGAGTTCCGCCGGTCAACTTGATAATCAAGGCGATGGCGGCATCCACATCAAACGGTTTGGCAATAAAGCCGGTCATGCCTGCTGCTTGTGCCAACTCTTGTTGTTCCATAAACGCGCCGGCGGTCAGTGCCACGATGGGCAGATCGGCCAAGGCCGGCATACGGCGGATGCGCTGGGTGGCTTCGTAACCGTTCATGATCGGCATCTGCACATCCATCAGTACAATATCGATCCCGTTCTCATGCGCTTCCAGCCATTCAAGGGCCTGGCGACCGTGATGGGCCAGTTCGACATGCGCGCCTTCGCCTTCCAGAATACGTTGTGCTACCTCACGATTGATGTCGCTGTCATCCACCACCAAGATGCGTAAGCCGGCAAGGCGCTGCTGGGCATGTTTAGGTCTAAGCGGCTCGCCGCCTTGGCGCACCCGTAATGCGCGTGCCACCGTGTTATACAGTGCCGAAGCGGTGACCGGCTTGGTCAGTAAGGCGTCTACGTGGCGCATGTCGCTGTGAGTCTGCAGGGCGTTACTAGCGTGAGCGGTGACCATAATGATAATTGGGTCGTGATGGTCCTTGAGTTCGTTGCGGATTTTATTGGCGACGGTGAAGCCGTCCATGCCCGGGGTTTTGTAGTCCAATAGCAGAACTTGATTGGGCTCTCGCGCCAGCAAGCGGCTTTGGATATGTTGAAGGGCGGCCGAGCCCGAACCGACCGCTGTTGCGTTCCAGCCCAATCCGGCCACAATATCTGCCAACACTTCGCGGGCGATTGGATTACCGTGCGCCACCAATACCGGGAGATTCGCCATGTCCGGTGCGGCCAGCCAAACGTCTTGGCCGCGTTTAAACGTCAAGTTAAACCAAAACTCGCTGCCGCTGCCCGGGATGCTGGTGACCTGCAATTCGCCGCCCATAGCCGCAATTAAACGTCGGCATATACTCAAGCCCAAGCCGGTGCCACCAAATCGACGGCTCGTCGAACTGTCGGCTTGAGAAAATGGCGAAAAAATGTCCTGCTGTATGTCCGCCGGAATGCCGATGCCGGTGTCGCGAACTGCAAATCTCAAGGTTATCTGCTGGTCGTCTTCGGCGGTCACTGCGATCGCTAGTTCCACATGACCTTGCTCGGTGAATTTAATCGCATTGCTGGTCAGGTTAATCAACACCTGTTCTAGCCGCAGCGCGTCACCATAAAGTTGTTTGGTTTTGCTGGGTGGCTGGGCGATGATCAGTTCCAGTTCTTTTTCGCCGGCGTTCGTGGACATAATGGTCGATAAATTATCCAGCACATCTCCCAGGCGAAACGGTGCGTGTTCGATTTCCAGCTTGTCCGATTCAATTTTGGAAAAGTCCAGAATATCGTTGATGATGCCCAACAGCGAACGTCCGGCCATGCGAATCTTGCTGACCAAATGGTTAGCATCGCCCGGCAATTCGCTTTTTTCCAGCAGATATGCCAAGCCCAGTATGGCGTTCATCGGGGTGCGAATCTCGTGGCTCATGTTGGCCAGGAATGCACTTTTGGCGCGGGTGGCGGCCTCGGCTGCGCCGCGAGCGGTTTCCAGCGATTGTTCGGCTAAGCGGTGCGGGGTGATGTCCGTGTAAGTCAGTAAGGTCCAGCCATTACTGATGGGTTGGCCGCAAATCTCCAAATAAATGCCATTGGCTTGCTGGCGTTCAAAACACACGGTTTCGCGCGCTGCCATCATATCGATGAAGCCGTTTAGGACGTCATCAAAAGTTCGATTCGGATAGTCGCCCCGGTCAAAATTGAAGCGAATGGCATCGGCAAAATACAGAGGTTCTTTTTTGCACAGCTCGGAGGGATAACTTAAAAGTTTGCCAAACAAGCTGTTACGGAAAACGGCTTTATACGACTCGTCGTAGACCACCACACCGAAGGGCAGCACTTCTAATACTTCGTTGAGAAATTTGTTCAGGTCCTGGAGCTTTTGTTCGCGGGCTTTACGTTCGCGGTCATCCACCAAGGTGCTGGTCGAGTACTGGGCCTCGCCTTGAGCATTCCGGATCAAATCGGCGTTAACCAGAAATGGCCGGATACTACCGTCCTTGCAAAAAAAATCGAACTCCAGATCACGCACGTGACCGGTACGCATAAACTCCGGAAAGTGACTTTCGAATAGCTTTCGGCTGTCGGGTGTCATGAACTCGGTGATCGGGTGGCCTAAATACTCATCGCTGGTATAGCCCAAAAGATCCAGCTCGGTTTGATTGACCCGTAAAATCGTTCCCTCGGGCGACAACGAGTGGTAACCGCAGGGCGCTTGGTTGTATAGATCGAAAAATTCTTTGGTCCTTGCTTCGACTTTATCTTCGAGTTCTTGCGTGAGTTGCTGTAGTACGTGTTCCGATTGTTTGCGGTCAGTGATGTCGATCACCACGCCGCGATAAAGCAGGAGTTCTCCGTGCTCGTCCAACAGCGGCTGGCCGCGCGACAGCAAATAGTGGGTGTGGCCGTCCAGCTTGGAATGCACTCGCCACTCTAACAGGACGTCGGCTTTTTGTTTGAGTGCTTGGTCCATTGCTTCGTGTGTTGTCGCTCTGTCTTCTTCGGCGATGGTGCTTAGCCAGTTGTCGTAGGAGGCCTGGCAACTATTTTTTTTAAGACCGTAGAGCCGCCATAAGCTCTCGCTCCAAAACACTTCGCCGCTGGGGACGTGCCATTCCCAGATGCCAGCGTCGGCAACACTGAGCGCTTGGTCCAGCCGCTGTGAATAGCTATTGACTTCAAAACTTGACAAACGTTTGACTGCTAGCAGAGAGCGGTGCAGTTGCTCGAAGACAATGCTGAACAGTATGCCCATCGAGAAAAATATACACATCGAATAGATGCTGCGAGTTTCTGCAATGTAAAAGGTAAAGCTTGGCGGGATAAACAGAAAATCGGCTAATGCCACCGCTATCAGCGTAGCCAGCAAGCCGCCGACCAGACCACCCACGGCGGCGCTTAAAAATACAGAAGGGTACAGAAAAATCCAGATGGTCGGTTTTAGGATGTCCCACAGATGATATTGGAAGACTGCACCGCAAATCGGAATGACCATCGACAGCAGAATTCTGAGTGTGCGATGTTGGACGAACGGCGGCATGGGATAGCTCCTGATGCTAATGCAAAAGGGGCATCAGCGGTTTGGCTACGTTTATTGTTATTCCCATTTTAACCAGGCGATTCGAATAATTTCTATACGCAGAATAAGGGAAGGGCTTGTTTATTCTTGGCCGGTCGAAGTTTATGTAGCCAGACTAAATTTTAGTGCATCACTGGAATTTTTGAATCGATGCTTAACCCATTCGCCCTGAGTCTGCCGAGGGGGCTCAATTTAAGGGCACGCGAATAGTGTGGCTATAGGTTTGGTAGGTAGTCGGGCTAATAAAATTGGACAAGCTTGAATTGCAAGGTAAATTCTTTAACTTGAATCAGCTTATCCGCCTAAAGAGCTGACAATTAAGCAAAAATAGGGGAGAAATTATGGGTCCGTATTACAGAGGTACATCGCAAAGCACCGGTGCATTTTTTGACATGTTTTATCAGCATCCAATCTTGATGTTGGTTTTAGTGGTAGCCACTATTGGCGCAGGTTTTTTACTGATGCGCGGAAAAAAGTCTGAATAAAACCGCTGTTTTGGGCAATTGACACGAAGATTACTGGAGCTGATTAAGCTCCAGCCTGCGTAGTTTAGGCGCGCATTTAGCCGTAACCGCCACTACCAACAGCGTCATGCCTCCGCCAAACACTACTGACGGCACCAAGCCCAGCAGCCGAGCGGCAACCCCGGATTCGAACGCGCCGAGTTCGTTAGACGAGCCGATGAATATGCCGTTGATCGCCGCGACTCTGCCGCGCATATTATCCGGCGTGGCCAATTGCATGATGGTGGTGCGCATTACCACCGATACCCCGTCGCAAATGCCAGACAACAGTAAGGCCAGGCCTGCTACCCAAAAATTGGTCGAAAGCGCAAAGCCGATCATACAAAAGCCAAAGCCGGCTACGGCGATCAGCAACCAGCGTCCGGCGTGCTTGTTGAGGGGATGCCGGGCTAGAAACAAGCCGGTCATCACCGCGCCAACGGCGGGCGCTGCACGTAAAATCCCCAGGCCTTCCGGGCCGTAATGAAATATGTCGTGAATGAAGGCCGGCAGCATGGCTACCGCGCCGCCAAACAATACCGCGAACATATCCAGCGACTGCGCGCCCAAAATAATCTGATTGCCGAATACAAAGCGTAGGCCTTCGGCGATGCTCGTAAAAATCGGCGCGCTTTCCGCTGCCGGCGGTTCCTTGATGCGTAAGGACAACAAAGCCAGCGCGGCCAGTATGCATAAACCACCGGAAATGCCGTAAGCCACCGTCTTGCCGGCCCAGCCGACCAGAATCCCCCCCAATGCCGGGCCGGCGACTAAAGCAAACTGAAATACCGAACTTCCCAGGCCGGCAGCGCGTGCATACTGTTCGCGTTGCAAAACCAGGGCGAATAGTGCGCTGTAGGATGGGCCGATAAAGGCCCGTGCCACGCCGGTGACGGCTATGGAGCCGTACATCAATACCAGCGGATTATCGGGAATCCATTGCGCGGCGATGGCGGTCAAGGTCAGGGCGTTGAGGCATAACAGCAAACACGCTGAAATCGCGAACCAGCGCCGTGAGTAATGATCGACAGCGTAACCGGCGAACAGCGCGCTGCAAAAATACGGGACCACTTCGGCCAGGCCTATCAGGCCCAAGGCCAGCGGGTCGTGCGTCAGTTCGTAGATATGCCAGCCCACCACAATCGCCACGATTTGATAGGCCAGCACGATGAGCACGCGAAAAGTTAACAGTTTTAAAAACGCGGGGTTTGCAGTGCCTAAAAAACGCATGAATCTCCAATGTTTAAATACAGCCGGCTACAGCTGCATGGGCGAATTTATTATGTGACTGATTGACTTGGTTAAGCTATTCAAAGTCTTAGCGCTGCCGAAAGCGAATGTCGCCAAATAAAGCCTTTTGTTCGCGCGGCTGGCAGCGCCAGTATTGTGGCGGCGCTTCGACTTGCGCGCCCAGTTTGGCGGCGGCATGCCAGGGCCAGCGCGGATCGTAGAGTATGCCGCGCGCCAAGCCCACCATATCGGCCTGGCCGTCGGCGATGATGGCTTCGGCCTCTTCCGCTTCCGTGATCAGGCCGACAGCGATGGTGGGCAGGCCAGTTTCAGCGCGGATGCTAGCCGCCAGCGGCACTTGGTAATGAGGACCGACCGGGATTTTTTGCAAAGGCGACAGGCCCCCGCTGGAGACATGGATAAATGCGCAGCCGCGGGCTTGCAAGGCTTGGGCAAAGATCACGCTTTGCGCCAAATCCCAGCCGCCGTCCACCCAATCGGTCGCGGAAATCCTTACGCCGATAGGCATTTGTATAGGCACGGCAGCCCGCATCGCTTCGAATACCGCCAATGGGAAACGCATGCGGTTTTCCAGCGAGCCGCCGTATTCGTCGTCACGCTGATTGGATAAGGGCGAAAGAAATTCGTGCAGCAAGTAGCCGTGGGCGGCGTGTATCTCGATGGCGTCTAGCCCCAGTTTATGCGTGCGCTTGGCGGCCGATACAAACGCCTGCACGATGCGTTGCAATCCGCTGGCATCGAGCGCAGTCGGCGCGGGGTCGTCCGGCATAAAAGGCAGTGCCGACGGTGCGACGGTCTGCCAGCCGCCTTGTTCGATATTGACCAGACCGCCACCGTCCCAGGGCGCGGCGGTGGAAGCCTTGCGGCCGGCGTGTGCCAGCTGAATCGCTATGGGTATCTGCGAATATTTTCGCACCGCAGTTAACACCCTGGCCAAAGCGGCTTCGGTGCCGTCCGACCAGAGGCCGAGATCGGCCGGCGAGATGCGGCCTTCCGGTTCCACTGCAGTGGCTTCGATAATCAACAAGCCGGCGCCGGACATCGCCAAATTGCCCAGGTGCATTAAATGCCAATCGCTGGCTTCGCCGTTGGTCGCCGAGTACTGGCACATCGGCGCGATGACGATACGGTTGGGCAGCGTAACCGTGCCGAGGGAATACGGCGAAAAAAGCTGACTCATTTCAGGGTACCTTTGAATAAAGTGGGTGTTAATCCAATGTTGCAGTCTACGAGCTCGGTTCTGGCTTGGCAATGGGAAGGGCTCTGTCGTGCAGTGCCGAATTTACGGCAGGAAAGGGCGTTGAGTTTGCCGCATTCGTTGTAACTTGGCCCGGCTTGCTATAATGCCGGCTTTTCCAATTCATCGGGTCGATAATTGTGGACGTTAAACAGTACATGCAGCAATTGGGGCAACAGGCCAGAGCGGCCGGCCGCGAGATCAGCAAGGCCGAGAGCGGGCGGAAAAATAGCGCTTTATTGAAAATTGCCGAGGCTATCGCCGCCGGTAGCGCCGAGATAGCCAGCGAAAATCGCAAAGACCTGGCGGCGGGCAAACAGAACGGTATGGATCCGGCGTCGCTGGATCGTCTGGAACTGACACCAGCCCGCATCCAAGCCATGATAGAAGGCCTGAAGCAGGTTGCCGCGCTGCCCGATCCGGTTGGGGAAATTACCAATCTTAACTATCAGCCCAGCGGGATTCAGGTGGGGCAAATGCGCGTGCCCTTGGGTGTGATCGGCATTATTTACGAATCGCGGCCTAACGTTACTGTCGATGCGGCGGCCTTGTGCTTGAAGTCGGGCAACGCCTGTATTTTGCGTGGTGGTTCCGAGTCGATTCATTCCAATCGGGCGATTGCGGTGTGCATCGCCAGCGGTTTGGCCGCAGCCGGTTTGCCGCAGCAGGCAGTGCAAGTGGTGGAAACCACCGATAGAGCGGCGGTCGGCGAATTGATTACGATGAAGGATTATGTCGATGTGATCGTGCCGCGCGGCGGCAAAAGCCTGATCGAACGCATCAGCGGCGAAGCGACCATCCCGGTCATCAAACATCTGGATGGTATTTGCCATGTGTATATCGACGGCAAGGCCAACATCGACAAAGCCGTGGCAATAGCGATGAACGCTAAAACCCATCGTTATGGCGTCTGTAATGCGATGGAAACTTTGTTGGTGGCGGAAAGCATTGCTGCGACGGTGTTGCCGATTTTGGCCGAACACTACACGGCAAAAAACGTGGAACTGCGCGGTTGCTTGAAAACCTGTTCCTTGATCAAAAACGCTGTACGCGCGACTGAAGAAGATTGGCATACCGAATATCTGGCGCCGATTTTGTCCATCAAGATTGTCGTCGACATCGACGAGGCGATAGCGCATATCAATACTTACAGCTCGGCTCATACCGAGGCCATCGTCACCGAGGATTACACTTTGGCGCGGCGCTTTTTGCGCGAAGTGGATTCCAGCTCGGTGATGGTCAATGCTTCTACCCGGTTTGCCGACGGCTTTGAATACGGTTTGGGTGCGGAGATTGGCATCAGTACCGATAAATTGCACGCGCGCGGTCCGGTTGGCTTGCATGGTCTGACCTCGTTGAAATTCATCGTGCTGGGCGACGGGCATATCCGCCAATAATGATCGGGGTTTACGGCGGCACGTTCAATCCGGTCCATTACGGCCATTTGCGCACCGCGCTGGAAGTGAAAGAGCTGTTTGAATTGGAGCAGCTGCGCTTGATTCCCTGCCGTCTGCCGGCGCACCGAGACGAACCCGACGTGCCGGCGCACCTGCGTTTGCAAATGCTGGAAGCCGCCGTCGCCGATACTCACGGATTTAACGTTGATCGGCGCGAGTTGGATAGGGCGGGGCCATCGTATATGGTGGATACGCTGCATTCCTTACGCAACGAAATGGGCGATACGCCTTTGCTGTTGTTTATCGGCGCCGATGCCTTTGCCGGTTTGGAGCGCTGGCATCAATGGCAACGCTTATTCGACTATGCACACATCGTGGTGATGACCCGCCCCGGCTATGCGGAATTGGCGTTATCGGCGTTTTTACAGCGGCGAATCGCCGAAGACCGAGCCCAATTACGCCGGCAGAATGCAGGGCTGTTAACCTTTCAGGAAGTCACCGCGCTGGCGATTTCCGCTACCGCTATCCGCGAACTGGTGGCGGCCGGACGCGATCCACAATTTTTACTGCCTGACCGGGTTATCGAATTGATTCGGCGGCATCATTTATATCAACCCCCTCATTCATCACACAGGAAATTGAATGCAAACAGAAGCATTACTTAAGCTGGTCGAAACCGAGCTCGACGACCGCAAAGGCCTTAACATCAAGACTATCGATGTGCGTGGCAAAACCAGTATTACCGATTATATGGTCATTGCCACCGGTACCTCGTCTCGGCATGCCAAATCGCTGTGTGATTATGTAGTGGAAAAGGTCAAGGAGCAGGGGCAGCAGCCGCTGGGATTGGAAGGCGATCAAAGTTCTGACTGGATTTTGTTGGATTTGGGTGATGTGATCGTGCATGTGATGACCGGTCAAGCTCGCGAACTGTATCAGCTGGAAAAACTCTGGTCAGTGGCCGGCGACAAGACGCACAGTTAGTTTTTGCCGCGATTTGCTAAAAGCAATTTCAACCGGCTCAAGGGCATAATTTGTCATCCGCCCTCAAGAAAAAGCCCAAGTAGTCGATGACTTAGGCGAGTAGGAGGAGGGGTTATGAAAGCGTTTACGACAATCTGTTTGCTGTTGATAATGGCAGTCGCGACGGGGTGCGCGTCCGTGGGCGGTAAAAGTGCCGAGGCGCCGTCGCCGTCAGCCGGAAAAACCCTGCGGGCTACCGGTTATAGCCGTTTTGACGATAGCGGTAAGCTGGCGGTTAATCAACGCTGGTTACAAGCGCAACAAGCTGCCAAACTGGATGCCTATCGCGGCTTGGCGGATTTGCTGTATCAAGAAAAATTGGGCAATCAAACCACGGTCGGCGCTCAAGTGATGCGTGACGAGGTCTACCGGGTTTATCTGGATAGTTACTTACGCGAAGCGCGTGCCGCCGATTACCGGACTGTCAGAGACAATTTAAAAACGACTCTTGAATTACGTCTGAGCCCGCGTTTTTACCAATGCATGTCCGGCGGTACCTATGTCGCCGGCCAGTGTCTGCAGGAAGATAACAAACTGGCGTTTACCCGGCTGGGCTATAAAACAGCAACGGTGACTTCGGCCAACCTGGCCTGCGGTGCACGCGATTGTAGCGATCAATATTATGTGTCTGGCTTTTCCAAAAAGCCCAATGTCGTGGACGATACTTTGCTGGAAGCCGGTCTGTATGATGTGGAATGGATAGCCAACACCGGTTTGCGGACAATATTTCAGTATTTGTTGATCAACGGATTTTATAGTGCCTTATAGAAACTTGCTAACAGTGTTACTGATCGCATTACTGGCTGCTTGCAGCAGCGGCAACGATAAACGGCGCGGCGATGAAAATGGTGTTGCCGTATCCGGCCAGCAGGTCAGCGTGCAAGGCAGTGCGCCAATCGTTGGCGGCGGTATCGAAGCGGCCCGCCGCGCTGCTATCGACGATGCGGTGCATCAGGCATCCTTGCAGCTCAAACGCAACAATAACTCGGCGATGCTGGTTAGTGATATTAAAGTGGTCGACGAATGGCAGGATGCCGATCAATATCATGTGCAAGCGCTGGCCGTGTTATCGGATAAACAGCGCTGCGGTTCGCCGTATCGGAAAAAAATAGTCGCCACCGGTTTTCCGGTCATGAATGCCGATCAAATCAGCGGCACCGAAAGCCAGGATTTATACAGCGGCATTCCCCGAGAGATTAATAACCAGTTGATGGAAACCGGCGATTTTATCGGCCGTAATCTGACCAACACCTCTTTATATAGCCGGCCCGATATGGCGCCGGAGATTCGCTTTGCCGAGGGTACAGCCGAATCGGTAATTCTGAATATCGCCAAACAGCAGAATGCGCAGTTTGTGTTATCCGGTGTGATTCGCGATTTTCGGGTGGAATCCACCGAATACGTGCGCGGTAGCGGCGCTCTGGCAGACTTAAAATCCATGGTCCGGGATTTTGTCGCTCGCCGTAGTGTTGGGATTGACGTATTTGTTTACGACGGTTTTAGCGGTGCCTTGCTGTTTCAACATCGTTATACCGATTCCATCCTGGGCGACGTCTCGCTGCCGAGCGGCTACACGGTGGGTAGCGACCGCTTCAACTCGACATCGGCCGGTCACGCCATCAGCGAGATCATTCAGCAGGCCAGTGAAGATATTCACAAATTATTCGGCTGCTATCCCTTTACCACCCGTGTAATCCAGGCTGGCAATAATCGCATTGTGATTGCCGCCGGCGCCCAGGATAAAATCAGAGTCGGTGATAAGCTGATGATTTATTCGGCGTCCGCCGGCGGTACGGCGGGAGCGGGTTTGGGCGAGTCGCAAGGCATCTTGACGATAACCGACGTCAGTGCTGCTACGGCGGCGGGTACTCTTGATTCTTCGGCGGTTGCCGGTGCAGTAAGGCCGGGCGATTGGGTGAAAAGTTTTGCTACGCCTTAACGGGGGCGTCGCTCAAACTCAGTAAGCGCTCTATGTCTTTACTGATACCTGCCGGCGTGTCTATCGGCGCATAGCGTTTAAAAACCTTGCCATCTCGGCAGACCAGAAATTTACTGAAATTCCATTTAATGGCATTTAAACCCAGGATTCCCGGGGCTGCGGTTTTCAAATACTCGAACAGCGGATGTGCGTGGTTACCGTTAACGTCGATTTTTTCGAACATGGGGAAGCTAACGCCATAGTTCAGTTCGCAAAAGCTGGCAATTTCTTGGCTATCGCCTGGTTCTTGTTGGCCGAATTGATTACACGGAAACCCCAGGATCACTAAGCCGCGGCTTTTATAGGTCTGGTACAGCGCTTCCAAGCCACGGAACTGCGGGGTAAAGCCGCATCGACTGGCGGTGTTGACGATTAGCAGCACTTTTCCGCGGTAATCTGCCAAAGCGACAGTTTCGCCGTTAATGTTAGTCGCCGAGAATTGGTATATGTCATTCATGCTGATGCCGGTCAGTTGTCGAATTACTTGTGCTTGTGGTAAACGTTGGGATGGCGCTTCTTAAAGCCTATGTATCCTCATCAAGATGCATAGACAAACATTTACCCAGCATACCGTTATTCATCGGATTGTCAAAAATCTGTAGTGCCAACATACCCATATTTGCATGGGGGCTTACCAGGAATTTTAATGGGCTTTGAAGGTATAGCGCCTAGGCCATTCTCTCGCGGGACGACCGCCCATAGCGTCCTGGCGTATGGGCGGCTGTCGAAACCTGCCGAGATTTCTCAGTGCCTATTGTGAGGCTAGCCGTTGTTGCAGTTTGGTTTGCATTAAGCTGTCATAGTGGCGTTTCAACACCGAGTCGGTAGGCGGTGTTGGCAATTCGGCTGCAATTTCGCGGCGTAATTGCTCAAGGTCGTGCGTCTGCACTGACGAATCTTCAGGCAGAACCGCTTCTACAGGGCTGGCTGGCTGGGCCGCAGCTTCCGGCTGGGAGGGCACCGATTCGTCCACCGCTTGTGAATGCTGAGGCGATGCGATTTTGTGCAGCGTTTCGTAGTGACGGCGCAGCACGGAGTCGGTGGGATAGGGATTGCTGAGGGCCTCTTTCTCCGCTTGCAATGCTGCCAGATAATGGCGTTTTAATACTGAATCTTCCGGTATTGTGATTGCCGGCTCTTCTTTCGTCGGTGTACTCGGCTCTTCGGTAACTGCTGTGACGATTGGCGTCTGTGGCGCGGGTTCGGCAATTGGTTCAGGCGCTTGGATGGGAGGCTCTACCGGGGTCTCGATTTCTTTCGCTATTGGAGTGGTTGGCGACGCGGTATTCGGTTGCGAAGGGGAATTGGCTGCACGGGAAGCAGTTAGTTGAGGTGGTGTCCCCTGTTTGTTCTCCGGCGTCTTGCCAATTGGCTTGAGTTTTAGTTTGCCTTTCCAGACCAGCCAACCGACTACTGCCAGCCCTAAGATTACCAGAAGTTCTATCATGATTTGTCCCCCTCAATATTGTTATTAATCCAAAACTAACTAACACCTACAGCGTTACCGATTGGCTTTCTAGGCATAGCTTCCGCGGCTTGTATTCCAAAGCATGATGGAAGCGCTACGATTAAATCGCAGCGCTTTATACCATAGATCGTTGAAATAGTTGATTTGTCGAGTCGCAAGGCCCGCGCTTGGGCAGCACTAGCTAAGGCGCATTCTCCCAGGTAGGTTTTCTGTATTTAAAAAACGAAGTTTTAATTTTTCGATTGGGTCAATTGATCATGACTGGCAAAACATTCAACAGCGCAAGTGTTTTGTCAGTTTTTTTTACAGGCAAATATGCTGAATTTCCAAATGAAAATTGTGGTTCGGGGTAGTGTTAAATTTTTATGACAATGCGTCGGGATTTTTTCCTGAAATTGCTTTGCAAAAGCGCTCTGGCATTGGATTTGCAAAAAAAACTTAATGAAAATCCCTGGGGAAAAACCGATTAAGTTGATGCCACGACGCAGTTTTTCTTAGTTGATGCTCAGGTAGGTTTGAATTGTAATGCACGGTAATGTAAGCAAATACTGACGAAAAAATTTACAGGCTGTGTTGTTTTTTGGGGGGTATTTGTTTTTAAGCATATGTTTTATAGCATAAATTTTTTATGGTCTACTATTTGCTTAGGTATTTTCAGGGTTTTGTGCCTTTTTCACGAAATCATAGTCAAAGAAATAGTTCGACGTTTTACAAATTTATTTGCGGGGGATCATCATGGAAACCAAAATTAAACACATACTGTTGGCGGGATTTTTATCGTCAGCCGCAATTTTCGGAGGAGGCGCTCAAGCGGCCTCATTTAGCGTAGCGGGTAGCCTAACAGGCGATCCCAGAACCAATAATCCGGACAATCTGTTCATCAACGTCGGCATTAATGTCGTAGATACAGTCGCTAGTTGGACAGTGGATATCGCTTCGCCTTTACATCCGAATGCAAAGCTTGACGAGTTCTATTTCAACTTGGGGTCGTTGGTCAACGTCGCGGATGTAACTTTTGGGGGATACAATCCAGTTGGCTGGGAGATTCAATCTCCTGCAACAGTTCAAGGTGGAGGGAGTTTCAATCCTTCGTTTTCATTTCAAGCACTCGATCCGGCAGGCCAACCCAATGCTGCGGACGTAACAAATACCGTGAATTTGTTATTTACAGCAACCTTAAACCGCAATTGGACTTTGGATGACTTTTATTCCGCAGCGGCACTACAGAGCTCGGAAGCTACGTTACCTGCCGGTCAATTGGGTGCGCATTTGCAATCACTAAGTACGGCAGGTTGTGCAGGTTGCTCGGATAGTGGCTTCCTGATCGGTAACTATACACGCGACGGCGGTGGCGGTGGTCAAGGCAGCGTGCCCGAGCCAAGCGTTGTAGCTTTGCTGGGCATGGGTTTGTTGGGCATGGGTTTGTCACGTAAAAGCAAAGTCTGATTGTCCGACTTGTTTACACACCTAAAAAACGCCGGTTAAACCGGCGTTTTTTTTTCCAGAAATTGTCTGGTAGCTTTAGCAATATGTGTTACCCCATTGTTGTTATGGTGATTCTGAAAGCAAAGTCACAGTAATGGCAGCCCAGTTTTTTTAGACTTCCTTCCAAGCAGAAAGCTAATTCAGAACATTCAAATTAGCTTACGTTCAGAAAGCCTCAAGGCAAAGAAGCCAAGGATGAGGTGTTTAAGATTTGGATATTCAAAACAAAAACGAGGGGAACAGTCATGAACAAAAAAAATTTATACATCACTTTAGGTGTCGCGCTACTGGCAGTGCCCGCAATCATTTATCTTGATAAATACTTGCTAGACCAGGAAATTTTGCAAATAAATCAGGATATGCAACAGTTGCCGGCGTCAGCTGGTAACGTCGCCAAAACCTGGAAACCAGGGCAAATTTTAGTTAAACCCAATGCGGGTTTGTCGGATGCGGAGTTTGAAAAAATTCTGCGGGGCAATCAAGGTAAAAGCAGCGAAAAGATCGGCAATTTGCCGGTTCATATCGTTAGCGTTCCTGAACAAGCGGAAGAAGCGGTGGTACGGGCATTATCAAAAAATCCCCATATCGAGTTCGCTGAGCTGGATATGGTTCAGCCCATGAGTACGACTACCCCGAATGATCCGAATTTTGCCGGTGCGTGGCATTTAGCAAAAATACAAACGCCTGGGGCTTGGGATGTTTCCAAAGCTGATGGCATTACTATAGCTGTATTGGATAGCGGCGTTGATGGTTCGCATCCGGATTTGGCTAATCATATGATTCCGGGCTGGAATGCCGTGGACGGCGGCTCTGATACCTCTGACATCAATGGTCATGGTACGGCTGTTGCCGGTACAGCGGCGGCTGTCACCGATAACGCTACTGGGGTTGCCGGCGTGGCCTGGAATGCTAAAGTGATGCCGGTGAGGATTACTAACGATTCTACGGGATACGCTTATTGGAGCGATATAGCTAGGGGTTTGAGTTGGGCTGCAGATAATGGTGCCGATGTCGCGAATATTAGCTACGGTGTGAGTGCTAGTTCGGCCGTGTCATCGGCAGCGCAGTATATGAATGCCAAAGGCGGATTAGTGGTTGTTGCAGGCGCCAACGACGGAGTCGATCCCGGATATACCGATAATCCCTACATGATTTCTGTTTCAGCAAGCGATTGGAATGACGCGAAAGCCAGTTGGTCCAATTTTGGCGCCTTTATTGATGTCGCCGCTCCCGGCACTTCTATTGCCACGCTTTTGAGAGGTGGCGGATATGCCAATTGGAACGGGACTTCATTTTCTAGCCCGGTCACTGCGGGCGTAGTCGCGTTGATTCAAGCCGCAAATCCCAATTTGGTGCCTGCGGATGTCGAAAAAGTGCTGAAAGATTCTGCCGATAAAGTATCCGGCGTTAATTTTGATCCAAACTATGGCTATGGGCGTATTAATGCTAACGCCGCGGTGCAATTAGCGCTCAATACCGTGGCTAGAGATACTCTCGCGCCGACCGCCGCCATTTCATCTCCAACCGCTGGCGCTGTGGTCAGTGGTTTAACCTCTGTGGCTGTTAACGCTAATGATAATGTCGCAGTAAGCCAGGTTTCATTTTACGCAGGGGGTAAATTGGTCGGAACAGATGGCACTGCGCCTTACACATTCAGTTGGGATTCCACGACTGTGGCAAACGGCAATATCAATTTAATGGCGGTGGCGACTGACTTTTCCGGAAACCAAGGTTCATCAAGCGCCGTGACTGCGAACGTACAAAATCAAACCACGGTAAGCACCACGGATCAAGCGGCGCCAACTGTGACTATTTCTAACCCGATTAACGGTGCGAAACTGAGTGGTAGCGTGGTGAGTATCTCTGCTGCTGCTAATGACGACGTTGCCGTCGCTAAAGTGCAGCTTTATATCGATAACAAGCTGGTGTCGTCTACGACTAACAAAACCTTGAGCTATAGCTGGAATGTCAAGAAAGTGGCTGCCGGCAGCCATTCGATAAAAGCGGTTGCCACCGATACCGCCAATAAAACCGGTACCGTCAGTATTCTCGTCAGTAAGTAGCCTTCGTATTCGGAAAACTGCCAACAGTTTTGTTGGCGGTACTGAAAGGCAATAAAAAACAGGGGTGTATTTCGCCCCTGTTTTTTATTGTACAAGTCGGCTAAACAAATCCTTGCGAGACAACTCGCGTATGTTCCCCAGAAGTTTTAATGTGCTCTTAATAAAGTATTTGCCCTAAGCCCCTTACAATGGCCTTTTTGTTATATGAATGGGATTGTAATGTTAAGAGTTAAGGATGTTGTGGTTGTCAGTTTGTTCAGTTTGCCTACCGGATTTGCTTATGGGCAAGCTTTTCCGAATACCGCAACGAATTTACCAGCCGGCAAAACGTGGAAATCGGGACAGATTTTAGTTCAACCCAAGGCAGGGTTACCAAAAACCGAGTTTGAAAAAGTGCTTCATTTCAACGGCGGTAATATTGCAGAAAAGATCGGTAGTTCGGCTATTCATGTCATCAATGTCCCGGAAAATGCTGAAGTAGCTGTGGTGCGGGCCTTGTCAAAAAATCCTCATATCGAATTTGCCGAATTCGATATGGCTGTGCCATTGAGTGCTATTCCGAACGACCCACAATTTGCCAACGCCTGGCATTTGTCTAAAATTCAGAGCCCTAACGCATGGGATGTCTCAAAAGCAGACGGCATTACCATTGCGATACTTGATAGTGGGGTAGATGGTTCACATCCAGATTTAGCGGCACATATAGTGCCTGGCTGGAACGCGGTAGATAGTGGTTCGGTGACTACTGACATTAATGGACATGGTACTGCCGTGGCGGGTGCCGCCGCTGCTGTTACCAACAATGCCAGTGGTGTGGCAGGCGTAGCGTGGAACGCCAAAATCATGCCTATCAGAATTACAAATGATGCCAGTGGTTATGCCTATTGGAGTGATGTTGCACGAGGCTTGAGCTGGGCTGCGGATAATGGTGCTGATGTCGCTAACCTTAGCTATGCCGCAAGCGATAGTGCTGCAGTAGTCTCTGCTGCTCAATACATGCGCAGTAAAGGCGGTTTGGTATTGGTGGCTGCCGGCAATGATGGTTTGGACCCTGGGTTTGCAGATAATGTAAATCTGATTGCTGTTTCCGCTACAGATACCAACGATGTGAAAGCAAGCTTCTCGAATTTCGGTAAATACATTGATGTTGCCGCACCGGGCGTATCCATCGCGACGACCAATAAAGGCGGAACTTATGCTGCTTGGTACGGTACTTCGCTCGCCACTCCTGTTGCCGCTGGTGTTGTCGCACTGATTCAGGCAGCCAATCCCAAACTTACGCCTGACAATGTCGAGAAAATATTGAAAAGTTCTGCCGATAAGGTCTCCGGTGTTAATTTTGACTTGAACTACGGCTATGGGCGAATCAACGCGGCTAATGCAATAAAAACAGCTATCAATACCGTTTCAGTGGACACTCAAGCACCGACAGCGGCTATTATGTCGCCAAGTGCCGGTAGTGTGGTTAGTGGGTTGGCCTCTGTAGCGGTGTCCGCTAGCGATAATGTGTCCGTCAGCCAAGTCTCGCTTTTTGCCAATGGCAAGTTGGTCGGAACCGACGGTGTCGCGCCTTATCAATTTAGTTGGGATACCAGTAGTCTAGCCAATGGCAACGTTAGCCTAACTGCTGCCGCAATCGATTTGGCTGGCAATACGGGTTCATCTGCTGTCGTGGCTGTTAGCGTACAGAATCAAAATGCTACCGGCGGCACTACTGGCAATACAGCCACTGCTGATTTGATCGCACCCACGGTTAATATTTCTAACCCAGTGAACGGGGCTAAAGTCAGTGGTTTGGTCGCGGTTTCTGTTTCGGCAAAAGATAATGTCGCTGTTGCCAAGGTGCAGATTTATATCGATACCAAGTTGGTTGCTTCCACGACCAGCAGTAGTTTGAGTTATAACTGGAACGCCAAAAAAATCTCAGCAGGCAACCATGTTATCAAAGCGATTGCAACTGATACATCTGGTAATTCAGGCACTGTCAGTATACAGGTGACAAAATAAGCTTATCCGTCAGGGGATTCGTATCGCGTACTTCCGGCGCAATATTTGCTCAAACCTCAGGCAGACAGCAAAATCGACACAGTCCAGAATTGGACCAGTCAAAGGCGAGCGCAGGTAGTTACGCGACTGAATCACACTCGGCATCGACTCTAGTTTTGATAATTGCGAGTGGCACGATTCCTGGCGGGATTTGCGACGCAATCAAGATTATCCGCCGCGCCATCCGTTACAATAGTCGCCATCTTCCGTGAACCTTAGCTTCCCTTTCAAATGAACGATTCCATTATTTATGCGCTGGATTTTGATGGCGTTGTCTGCGACAGCGCGATTGAAACCGCGATCACCGGCTGGAAAGCCGGCACTACTATTTGGAAAGACATGCCTGACGCAGTACCTCAGGCTATCGTTGAGCAGTTTCGCGAAGTGCGGCCGATTATAGAGACGGGTTACGAAGCTATTCTGATCATCCGCCTCATGTATTTGGGCAAAAGCACTGCCGCTATTTACGCCAACTACGCCGCTAAAGTGCAACGGATGCTGGATGAAATCCATTTAAGCATCGACGATTTGAAAAAGCTGTTCGGTGATACTCGCGACAATTGGATTGCCAGTGATCGTGCCGACTGGATCGCCAAGAATCCCTTGTATCCGGGCGTTGCGGAAAAACTGCGTGACTTGGGGCAACGGCATTTTTGGTGCGTGATTACCACCAAACAAGAGCGCTTCGTGAAGGAAATCCTTAGCGCCAACAACATTGAATTGGCCGACGAACGGATTTTCGGTATGGACCGCAAGCTCAGCAAACCGGAAATCCTGAAAGGTTTGAAAGCCCGGCATCCGGGCCAGCCGATTTATTTTACCGAGGATCGCCTACCGGCTCTCGATGGGGTGCAAAAACATCCGGAGTTGGCGGATGTGAAATTATTCCTCGCCCTCTGGGGTTATAACCTTGCCGCAGACCATGCCGTTGCAGCGGGGCAAGCAATCGCGCTACAACAGTTAGATACTTTTCTCAGCGACAGTTTGGGTGCCGTTTAAACCGCCGAATTCAGTAGCGGTATTCCAAAGCACTTTGGGTGTCGACGCCGGCATTGTTCAAATAATAGTAGCCGTCGCCGTGGCTGACAATGCGTTGGTAGGGTAGGGTGTCCATCTCGGCCAGATAAACGATGGCGTGAGTTTTAATCAGGCAATACACTACGTCGCCTTCCCGCAACGCCATGCTCTGACAGGCGCCCGGCGTAATTTCCACCAATAAAGTCCCCCCGCAATCGACTTGCACGATCAGGCTTTCGCCGCTGGGAATGATCGCGCAGATCCGGCCTTTCAGTTGATTCTGAATGGAGATGCCATCAATGTAGGCCCGAGACAGAGCGATGTCGTTGGCGCGGATCGATACCTGGCTCTGGCTGCCGATTGCAAACTGCGGGCGTAGCGGCAATGCCAGCGGCAGACCGAAACTGTCCGCCATACTGCAACCCGTCTGGACATCGTGACTGCGGATACTGATCGGCAAGATATTGTCGATCTGGCGGATTCCCAGATAACGCAAGATACCTTGTTGTTTGGCCACTTCGCGCAAGGAGCCGCTGCGCAGCACCTGACCGTGTTCCAACACGATCAACTGGTCGGTCAATTCCAGAATCTCGCTCAGCGACTGGCTGGCATACAGTACCGGCAAGCCGAATTCGTCTTGCAGGCGTTTTAAAATCGGCAGCAGTTGCGAGCGGTAACCATGGCCGATGGCGGCGAAGGTATCGTCCAACAGTAATAGTTTTGGCGATTTCAGCAGGGAACGGGCGAGTGCCACGCGCTGACGCTCACCAACCGAGAGCCGTTCGATAGGCTGATCCAGGTTGGCGCCCAGTTCCAGTAAGTTGATTAGATAGTCCGGTTTAAATAGCCGGCGCTGTTTTAGGGTTCGGTAATAGGCGGCGGTTAAATTGTCGCGCACGGTTTCGCTGGCGTCGGCGCAATCGATTTGCAATACAGCGCCTATCGGCCGTTGTTCGCGCGGCATTACGATGCCTTTACGGCTGTCGAACAAAATCTTGCCGTCCAGGGCAATATGCCCGCTTTGCGGCTGGATAGTGCCGGCGATCAAGCCCAGCAAGGTGCTTTTGCCGGCGCCGGATTGTCCGAACAGGCCAACGCTGATGTCGCCCACCGAACATTGCGTGCTGAGGTCGAAATGACCGCGACGCAGTTTGACATTCATTTCCAGCAGCATGACCACCTCCGGTGGTTAAAGCCAACCCGGCTTGGTGGCCGGGTCGCGCATTTTATTAGCCTTGCACGCCAAGAATCACGGCGCCGGCCTTGAATATTGCCGTGGCCGTTTGGCCTTTACGCAGTCCCAGGGTTTCCACGCTATCGTTGGTGACGGTAGCCGCGATTTTGTCGCCGCCGGGCAGGGCAATATCCACTTCGGTGTTGACCGCGCCGGGCTTGACGTCAGTTATCGTGCCTTCCAGCTGGTTGCGCGCCGAAATCCGGTAACTGCCGAAATCGGTGACGACGATCACTTGCGGCGCTTTGACCAACGCGATGACTTTCTTGCCGGTTTCGATGGCCAAGTTTTCAACGGATTCTTTGGTGATCGAGGCGACGATGGTTTCGCCGCCTTTTAAGCCAACATGTACCTCAGCGTTGACGGCACCGATGATGACTTGATTAACGGTGCCGGAAAATTGGTTACGTGCGCTGGTTTTCATAGTAATTCCTCGTGAAGTGTGGGGGGAGTCCGTCTCATAACGGTATTGCGTGGAAAATTAATTGACCGCCGGTAAGGCATAGCCGTATTTCTCGATGATCGCTGATGCCGGCGGTGATTTTAGAAAAGCCAGCAAAGCCTGAGCTGCCGGATTCTCGGCGCCGGTTTTCAGCAGCACCGCATCTTGCAGAATGGGAGTATGCCGATTTTTCGGGACGATCCAGCCGGAGCCCGAACCGATTTTGCCGTTTTCGATCACTTGCGATAAAGCCACAAAGCCCAGCTCGGCGTTGCCGGTACTGATGAATTGATGAGTTTGGGCGATGTTTTCGCCTTGCACGAATAAGGGTTGCAGTTTTTCCAATAAACCTTGGCTTTTCAGGACTTCCACTGCGGCCGCCCCATAGGGCGCCAGTTTCGGATCAGCCAGAGCCAGATGTTTGAAGTCACCTTTGCTGAGAATTTGGCCTTGTTCGTCCACATAATTAGGGTTGCTGGACCACAGTACCAACTTACCAATGGCATAAGTAAAGCGGGTGCCGGCCACCGCCAAACCTGATTGCTCCAGTTTCAGCGGGCTTTTGTCATCAGCCGATAGAAACACCTCAAACGGCGCGCCGTTCTCAAATTGGGCGACGAATTTACCGGACGATCCGAAGGAAAGCTTGGCACTGTGGCCGCTGGCTTTTTCAAACGCCTCGGCGATCTCGGTCATGGGTTTGGTAAAGTTGGCCGCCACCGCGACTAAAGCCGTTTCGGCTTGCGCTATTGTGCTTAGCGCGGCCAGCGATAGGGTCAGAATAATTCGGTTTAAAGCGATAAACGACATGCTATTTCTCCTTAATGATAAAGCGTTTAAAACCGTAATTGGCTCTGCACGTAAACATAATCGACGTCGTCTTTAACAGTCGGTGCCGACGGTGCTTTTTTGGCGAATTCGCCCTTGAACAGATGTGCCCAGCCGGTTTCGAAATTCAGGCTGCTGTTGAAATCCCAACGCGCAGTCAATTCCAATTGTTGGCCGATAAAATCGCCGCTACGGCCGCTGCTATCTTGCAAACCGGCCGCCGTCCAACTGTCTCTGGCCGATGCCAGCCAATAGAAACGGTGACTCAGTCCAAGCTGCACATCGCTGCGCGGCGCGGCGGCGATTCTGTAACCAGGCGTGCTGATATTGCTGCGGGCGAATGCGCCATACATACCCGTCGCGCCGAACTCGAAGCGCCGTGCGCCGTACAAGGTGTCGAAGCGTTGGTCTTGATTGTCGTTTGGGTTTTCGTCACCGCTGGCATAGTCGTATTCCAACGCAAAACGCGGTGACCAAGGGGCATCGAAGGTATAGCCGAAATCGGCATGTTGGTACCAGGCCGCGTGCTCCAAATCGCGGCCATTGCTGGCGGCAGTACTGGAACGGACGGTGCCTAGCTGGCCGATTGTTTCGGTTTGAAAGTCGAAATTGGCCTTCTTGGGTTTCAGGAAAAATCGCACACCGGGTGTGAAATAGCGGCGATTGCGGGTGGGGTTGCGGATGCTGTCGCCTTCGTCGAGATGATATAGATAAACTTCGCTGTTGACGCCCCAGGCCAAGTTGTACAGTTCCAAAAAGCCGCCGGAAAACCAGGTGTGGGTGTCTTCTTCGTCGAACTCGTGGACCTCGTTGAGAATATCAGCTGAAGCGGTCGGGTAGCGGTTGACCGGCATCGTTACAAAGCCGGTAAATTGCCATTGATCGTAATTCAGCAGCCGGAGTTTTACGCCGGTAAAACTGTTGATGTCGTTGCGCATCGCATTGCGGGCAATTAAGCGGCGACTGCCCAAGTTCAGCGTTTGCCGCCCCGCCACAATTTCAGCGCCGATGCCGCTGTAAAAAATGTTTTGATCTGCCCAGGCTAGGTAACCTTGAATAAAGTCCGCTGCATCTGCGTGGGTGTTATTCACGCCGGAACCACTATCGGCGCCTAAGGCGCGGGCATCGAGAAATTCCGCACCTATCCTGAATTTAGCGATGTGCGCTTGTAGCCATAGCGCAGTTTGCAAGGCGATTTGCTGATCTCCGCCCCGGCCGTTGGCCTTGAAGTTGCCGTCCATCGTTTCGTAACGGGTGCGTTGCTCTACAGACGCATCCAGCCATTTTGGCAGATTTAGCGCATCGTGCAGATTCCAGACCGGCTTTTCGAATTTATCGTTGCCCAGCAGGGCGTCCTGCATCTGACTGGAAAATGCGGCCATGGGCGGCTTGCTGTAGGTTTTATTTTCCGCCGCTTCACTTACGTCAATATAGAGGCTGTTCGTTGTGATCGCACTCATTGCCGTGAGAAAACAGACTTTGCGATAACGGTTTTTGGGGGCCATGGTTTACCTATTAAGCGGGTTAAATGCCTTGGGTTTATGATAATGTCCTGGCTTTTGTATGACTTTGCTATGGTGTTCATCACGGCCAAGGAATGTTGGCAGTCTACTTTTCGTTATGTACAAAAGTAAATAACGAAAAACAAAAATAACTTATTTCAATGTGGGAAATAGTGTTTGTTGCCAATCCGTTTTGTTCAAATCAGATAAATAATTGAATAATGTCTACACCAGAGAAAAATCCAAAGGCGCTAGAACTCCCTTGGCTTGAAGGTGAATTGCGTCTAGCCGGCGTTTTGGATCGGCGCATGATCAGCTTGCTACGGGCAATAGAGCAAAGCGGATCTATCAATCAAGCCGCCAAACAGGCTGGATTAAGCTACAAAGGTGCGTGGCAGATGATAGAGCGTGCAAATAATCTGGCTCCGAAGGTTTTAGTAGCCACCGCGACGGGCGGCAGCAAGGGAGGCGGTACCAAGCTAACGGCGGCGGGTTTGTCCTTGCTCAAGCTATTTGCCCGCCTAGAGGATCAGCATCGCGCCCTTTTGCAGCAGCTCAATCAAAGCTTGATCGACGATCCGGATGTCATGCTTTTGTTGAAACGTCAGGTGATTAAAACCAGTGCCGGAAACCAGCTGTTCGGAACGATTGCCAAGATCCATTCTGGCGCAGTAAACGTCGAAGTATTTGTGTCATTGAAGGGGGGAGAGCAAGTTGTTGCCAGTGTGCCGTTGGCAACATGTGTAAATTTGCAATTGAAGGTAGGCGGCGACGCCGTGTTATTGGTCAATGCGCCGGATATTTTGGTGTTGGGTGATGATGATCTTGGGTTTCATGGATTGTCGGCGCGGAATCGTCTGGCTGGTCGTGTGATTCGCATCCATTTTGATGGTGTGGATTCTGAAGTGATTATCCAATTACCCAGTGGCGAAACCATTGCCGCTACTATCACCCAGATTAGCGCTGAGGCTCTTACACTCAAACCGGGCGCCAATGCGACAGCCGTGTTTAAGAGTAATGCTGTGATCTTGGCTGCATTGGTGCCTACCGGCGACTGTTAGCTAGGCCGATAAAGATATTCGTTATAAATCCTACAAATCTTAAATAATCATCATTCGATAATTGTCGCGTTTGCGACATTGTCGGGTCGCTTCGCCGCCAAACTGCCGGTTTCCGCGAATGATTCCCATCAGAAAACCAAGCAAAAACCGTCTCAACCATGGGTTTGGTGTGGTTTTAGTCGTCCTGGCAAGTGTTTTGCTTGCATGCTGTTAACGACTTTTCATTCATTACCTTTCATTGGGGATTTAAGCAGATGCTACTTGAAAAATACGACAGCCAAGGGCTTTTATGGATCACTACCTTAGTTGGCAAAACCAGCAAAGCCGGCATTTCGGCGTTTCGCGGCGACTTGGTGTTGGTCGAAGGCGAGTTGCGTGAAGGGTCGACGAATATTCGTGACCGGAAAACCCCGGAGCTGGTGATCAATCAATCAGCGATATTAGCCGACAGCGACAAAATTCTGTTTATCAACGGCTTGTTTTTCCAATTGGAGGATCTGCCGGTATTCGTTGAAAAATATAAGGATGCCTTGACGCCTGAAACCGTCACGCTGTTTTACGTGCAAAACATCGCCAAACCAACGCAAATCGTTTTAGACGGCGTTGTCTTCAATTTATTGCCGCATCAGGAAGGCATGGTTTGGAATTTGATGCTGGAAGAGCTTTATATCGAAAAATCCGATCTGAAAGGCCAATCCGGCGAAGACAAGGTCATCACTGCATATGAGGCAGCCAAGGGCTATAAAATCAAAGCCGAGTCGATCAGTTTGGAGACAGCTTTATCGCAAACTATTGAGGTTAAGAAAGATTTAGCCGTTGGGCCGGTTTAAGTTGGGTTCCGCGGACCTTTTTTGGGGAATGCGCCATGAAAAATTTTAAAACTATTTCCGCTGTCGATTCCGAAAAGCTGATCGCTGAACAGCAACCGATGATATTGGATTGCCGTGATCTCAAGGATTATCGGGCCGGGCATATCGACAATGCCATGCATGTCCACGAGCAATTGCGCGATTCGCTGTTAAAAAAAGCCGACAAGGCCAAACCTTTGCTGATTTATTGCTATTACGGCCATGCCAGCGAGCATTTGGCGGAAATGTTCGGCGATTTTGGTTTTCAACAGGTCTACAGCATGGCCGGCGGCTATGCCGACTGGAAAGAACAGCACAAACTTTAAGGGTGACGCTATGGAACAATTATCACGAGATCTGGCTTTGCGTATTGCACTGGCTTCGCGGATTTTGCCGGGAGTAGATGTACCGAAGTTGATCGGTGTGTTGCACGAAAAAGTCGGCTCGCCGTTGGATGACGAAAAACTGAAATCGATTACCGTTACCAATCTGAAGACCGGCATCGGAAGTCTGGATGGCGAGGAAGACGGCGAAGATATTGGCATCGGTCTGGAAAACATCAAGCTGGCGGTCCGGTATTTGTGGGGCGAGGAAGACGAAGATGAGGGGCTGCCGGAAATCATGCCTTATAAAGAGGGTGATATTCCGGAGTCGATCCGGGTGGCGATTGCCTCCAATAGCGGGCAGCTATTGAACGGTCATTTTGGTTCCTGCATCCGGTTTTTGGTCTACCAATTGTCCCGATCTGATATGCGCTTGATCGATATTCGCTCGACAGTGGAAGCCGACAGCGCCGACGACAGAAATCTGTTCCGGGCCAATATGATCAAGGATTGCCACGTATTGTTTGTGCAATCCATTGGTGGGCCGGCGGCCGCCAAGGTGATCCGTGCCGATATTTATCCGATCAAGGAACCCGATGTGATCGATGCGGTGGAGAAACTCACCGAGTTTCAGAAAGTGTTTGACGCTGCGCCGCCTTGGATGGCGAAGGCTCTCGGTAAAAGTGCCGAGGAGCGGAAGCGTTTCGCTCATCAGGAATAAGGTTCTGAAATTGTGCGTCTTACCCTTTCCGTGGAGAGGGTAAGTTTTGTTCCGCTTAGCTTTGGCCGTAATAATTTAATCGCGCAGCGTTATTGCTTTTCCATCGTTTTGATAAACGCATCCGCCTCGTTAATCGACTTTTCCATTTCCACTACCAAAGCCGATACATCCGATTTAACCGAGTCCAGCTGACCTTTTAGCGAAGCAATGGCCTGGGCATTCAGATTGTGTTTCAGATACAGCACCTGATCGCGAAATACGCTGAGTACCGGCTCGATTTTGGTTTCGGCTTTGCGCATTGCCGCTAGCAATTGTTGATAGTGCGCTTTGGTGGCCGTCAACTTTTGCTGGCTGTTCCGTCTTAGTGAAACATTGCTGTATTGGGTTAGTTCGGTTTCCCATTCGCTGAATAGTGCGTTGGAGACGTCCTCTATATCAGCGATGCGCTTGTTCACTTCCGTCGCTTTCTTGACGCTGGCCTCATATTCACCGTTCAGTTTGTTGTAGGTGGCTTCCAAATCGCCGCCTTTGAAATTGGTCATCACGGTGAATTGTTCGAGCGCTGACTTAAATTGTTGCTTGGTTTCCTCTTGAGTATCCCGGGCTTTTTCCACGCGATGCACCATCACTTCGCGTTTGGGTATGCCGATTTTCTCCAGGCCGCTGTAATAGGCGCTGGAGCAGGCGGCTAAGCCAAACATCAACAAAAACAACATAAATCGTGAACTGAGTTTCATAAAAGCTCCGTGGGTTGGTGGATGCATTATAAGCCCGTGTTCGTGTACTTCAACTTCGGGTGCTTACCGGGTTCTGACGCAGCTAGACTGAGTGTGGACGTTCGATTGTGAATATATTCACATATTCGACTTGGTGTTTTAAAACGCAATAAACATCAATAAGCAAACTCCAGATTTAATCAGGGTTACAGTAGATATGGATATTGTTGAAAGTAAAATAATGCGATAGCTATTCAAAATTTATCGATTGCCGGTGGCGGATGATTCGATTTTAGGTTTTACTTAAGCCACGTTTTCGAACAGGGCATTGAAGATTTGGGATGATTTAAAAACTATTAAATTTTTAATTATTATTTTTTATATTAGGTGGCGCAAATGAACGAATTAAAAAAAGATGTATTTATCGGTTCTGTATCATTTTTAGGTATTGTCGCTTTTGTTTCCGGGCAATTTATATTGTCAACAATGATGTTTGGGGTGGCGGCATTATGGAGTACGATTCTATTAAATAATCGTGTGCAAGCAGTTAAGAATTGAAAGTTTTTCACTATAGTCAGAGACTTGCAAGCGATATTTTTCATTATTCGCTTGTGTTCATACTCCCGTAGTCTCATGGGTCTACGGGAGTTTTTTTTGCCTAGATGATATTAGTGGTAAGAGTTAGAAAGTGCCGCTGTCGATAATATGAAAGTTGTCATAGTTTTTATGATCTATTCCGCATTGGCCAATTTTAGCTACGCCGGTAGATTACGTGCGCGTTTGAATTTTTATAACTTCCTTAAAAAGCCCAGTTTCTCTTTTATTTTTATCTCCAAACCGCGCTCCACCGGAAAATAATATTGCCGGGTTTTTAACGCTTCCGGAAAATAGTTTTCGCCTGCGGCATAAGCATTTTTCTCGTCATGGGCGTAACGATAGTCCGCGCCATGTCCCAATTCCTTCATTAATTTGGTTGGCGCGTTGCGCAAATGGATGGGGACTTCCAGCGAACCGCTATTGCGGGCGTCCGCCATCGCGGCTTTATAGGCCACGTACACTGCGTTGCTTTTGGGAGCGCAGGCCAGATAAACGATGGCTTGCGCCAGCGACAGTTCGCCTTCCGGACTGCCTAGTCGTTCGTATGCATTTGCGGCGTTCAACGCTAATTCCAGGCCGCGCGGGTCGGCATTACCTATGTCTTCGGATGCCATGCGAATCACTCGGCGGGCGATATACAAAGGATCGCAACCACCGTCCAGCATTCTGGCAAACCAATAAAGAGCGGCGTCCGGATCGGTGCCGCGTACCGATTTGTGTAAGGCCGAAATCTGGTCGTAGAAAATATCGCCGCCTTTGTCGAAGCGATTGGCGTGGCCTAGTAGCACTTCGTCCAGCACTTCACGATTGACGGTTTCCCGGCCGTCGAGGTTTTCCGCCAGGTCGGCGGCGATTTGCAAGATGTTCAGACAGCGGCGGGCGTCGCCATCGGCGGCTTTAGCGATCATGGTCAATATATCGTCTTCGATCCGCAAATTGCGGTCACCCAGTCCGCGTACTTTGTCGGTCAATGCGTTGTGCAACAAGGCTTGCAGATCTTCGGTTTCGATACTGCGCATCACGTAAACCCGCAAGCGCGACAACAAGGCGTTATTCAATTCGAACGAAGGATTTTCGGTGGTGGCACCGAATAAAATAATCGCGCCGCTTTCGATGGGGGCCAGCAAAGAATCCTGCTGGCTTTTGGAAAAACGGTGAATCTCGTCGATAAATACCACGGTATTCAGATTGCGACTTTGTTTGACGTCTTCCGCCTCGGCCACTGCTGCCCGGATTTCTTTCACGCCGGCCATGACTGCCGACAATTCGATGAAATGGCAGTGTGCGCTAGCGGCAATGATTTTGGCTAAAGTGGTTTTGCCGACGCCGGGCGGCCCCCAAAAGACCAGCGAGTGAGGGGCGCCTTGTTCAATTGCCACGCGCAGCGATTTGCCCTTGCCCAACAGGTGCTGCTGGCCGATGAAATCGTCCAGCGTAGTCGGTCGCATTCTGGCCGCAAGCGGCGCATAGGCGGTATTGTCAAAGGCGGTAGCATTCTTCATTTGCGGGGACTCGGTAAAACAAATAGGCAATGGCGGCATTTTTCATTAGAATTGCCGACCATTTTATTGATTCTAATGCCGGATTGACATGGATTTAAAATTCTTAGATTTCGAACAGCCGATTGCCGAACTACAGGCCAAAATAGAAGAGCTGCGTAAGGTCGAACTCGACAACAATTTTGACATTTCCGAAACCTTGAAGCAGCTTGAGCAGAAATGCGAGAGTTTGACGGAAAGCATTTTTGCGGATTTGTCGGACTGGCAAATCTCGCAATTGTCCAGACATCCGGGCCGGCCTTATACGCTGGATTATATCGATTTGATTTTCACCGAATTTCACGAGCTGCACGGTGATCGCTCCTACGCAGACGATCCGGCGATAGTCTGCGGCATGGCTCGCCTGGAAGGTCAGCCGGTGGTGGTGATCGGTCATCAAAAAGGCCGCGATACCAAAGAAAAAATTTATCGCAACTTCGGTATGCCGCGTCCGGAAGGGTATCGAAAAGCTTTGCGGGTGATGAAGTTGGCCGAACGCTTCAAACTGCCCATCATCTGTTTAATAGATACCCCAGGCGCCTATCCGGGTATAGGTGCCGAGGAGCGCGGTCAAAGCGAGGCGATCGCCCGCAATCTGTTCGAAATGTCCAAATTGCGGACGCCGATTATTTGCACCGTGATCGGCGAGGGCGGTTCAGGTGGCGCGTTGGCCATCGGCGTGGGCGATAGATTATTGATGCTGGAATACAGCACCTATGCGGTTATATCGCCGGAAGGTTGTGCTTCTATTTTATGGAAAAGTGCCGACAAAGCCCAGTTGGCGGCGGAAGCGATGGGCATTACTTCAGACCGCGTACGCGAACAAGGTTTTCTCGATGAAGTGATTCGCGAACCCGTCGGTGGCGGTCATCGCAATTTCGAAAAAATTGCCGCCAATCTGCAAGAGGCATTGTGCAGACATCTGAACGAACTTCAGCAACAGGCGGATAATATGGACCTGCTGCTGGAAAGACGCTATCAACGGATTATGCGTTTTGGTTCGTACATCGAAGAGCCGGTCAAATAAAGCCGTCAGTTAATTTAGTTGTTCATTAAAAGGCCGAGTGAAATCGGCCTTTTTTGTGAGTAAACCATGCCCGATCTCAATACTCAGGTCATCGCCGCTTTATTACCTGTTACGTGCCGGAAAGTTTTCGTTGCTTATAGCGGCGGCTTGGACTCGACGGTGCTGCTGGATTTATGCGTTGGCTTGCCGTCGCTCGCCGGCAAAATTATTGCCGTTTATGTCGATCACGGCTTGCAAGCGGAGTCGGCGGGATGGGGTGAGCATTGTCGTCGGCAAGCAGAGCGCTTAGGTGTAGATTTTCAATTGTTAACGGTTGATGCGAGGGCCAACAACGGCGAAAGTCCGGAGGCGGCGGCACGAGAGGCCCGTTATCGGGCGCTACGGGAATTATTGGCTGTCGACGATATTATCCTGCTGGCCCAGCACCGCGAGGATCAGATGGAAACCTTGCTGTTGCAATTGTTCCGAGGCGCCGGCGTGTCAGGCTTGGCCGGCATGCCGATTACCAGTGCGTTTGGGAAAGGACAACTGCTGCGGCCGCTATTGAATGTGGCCAAGGTCGAGATACAACGCTATGCACAAACTCAAGGTTTGCAGTGGGTGGAAGATCCCAGTAATCAAAGCAGCGATTTCGACCGCAATTTCCTACGTAACGACATTCTTCCCTTATTAAAGCGGCGCTGGCCGGCACTGGATAAAACGATTGCACGTTCGGCCGGGCATTGCGGCGACGCGGCACGGATGATAGAGGCTTGGGCGGAGCAGGCCTTGCAGGCGGTTGTCGATCCGACCGATGGCAGTTTCAATATCGCCGATTTATCAGCCGTCACAGCGATGCAAATGAATTGCCTTTTACGGCAATGGTTGGGCCGCATCGGGTTGAAACCGCCGAGCCAGGCGGTGTTGCAAGCGCTGGTTGAGCAGTTGATTGGTGGGCGTGCCGATGCGTTGCCGCATATTAATATTCAAGGCCATTCCATCCGAAAATATCGGCAAAAATTGTATTGCATCCCCCTGCAACGTTTACAAAAAGAAACTCAGGCAAAGCCGTGGAACCAAGAGCAGGAGCGGATAACCTTAGGCAATGGCTATGTATTGACCAGAAGCACTGCATCGGCCGGGCTATCTAAAAACTTGTGGAATAATGCGATAGTGACAGTGGAGCCCAGGCGGGGTGGCGAAACCCTTAAAATGCCTGGCCGAGTCGGTCATCATTGTCTAAAAAAACTTTATCAAGAGGCTGGGGTTCCGCCTTGGGAAAGAGAAATTCGGCCTTTGATTTATTTAAATGGTCGCTTGGCTGCGGTAGCAGGTTTATGGGTAGCGGAATGGGCTTGGCTCAGCGCGACGGACGCTTGTTACCAATTGGATTGGCGCGCATTGGAAAGCATGCAATGATAGGCAACGAAAACCGTTAGGAGGTGTCATGTTGATGTTTCCCGAGATACTCCAGGCCATGATCGTGGGTATGATGATCGCGATTCCGGCGATCCTGATCTATAAAAAAGCCGGGCTAAACCCAGCGTGGGCGGCGCTAGTGTTTTTGCCGGTCTTTGGGTTATTGATCGTGTTTTTGCAATTGGCCTTCCAAGAGTGGCCGAACACAAAACAGGAGCGCTAGCCATGGAACTATTTTTTGTGTTGTTACCGGTATTCATGCTGTTTTGCCTGTGGTTGGGCTATCGGATTTTGGAAAAAGCCGGATTCGATGGGCGCTGGGTCCTGGTTTTGTTGGTGCCGGTGCTTAACGTCATCATGATTTGGGTGTTTGCGTTCAGCACTTGGCCTAAGTTACAAAGTGGCGTAGATCAGGGCTTATAAGCGGCCGCCTGACATGACCGAAAAGACCCGCGGCAAGCTTCCGGCGATTTTCATTCCGGTGGTGTTATTCATCGTATTTGATGCGGTGGCGCTGGGGCTTAATTTTTGGATTTCTGCAAAGCTGGAAAAGAGTGCGTTGGCTATTAATTTGTCCGGCCGCCAGCGGATGTTGTCGCAGCGCATGACCAAATCGCTGCTGATGTTGCATGTCGCGCAAACCGACGCGGAAAAGCACAACGCTTTTAGCGAATTTTCCGATGCCGTCGATTTGTTCGATAAAACCTTAAACGGATTTTTGCAAGGCAGCATGACCAGTAGCGGTGATGGCAAACCGGTTTATCTGGCTGCCACCGAAGCCCCCAATACGCAAATGATTACGGTATCGGCGTCCCAGCTTTGGACTTTGATCCACAAACGTTTATTGCCGGTTGAACAAGGTGGTGCAGGGGTTGATGCCGAGGTTTTGCGGCCGGCATTAAATACATTGTTGATGCATAACTCGCAATTGCTGGGGTTGATGAATGAACTTACTACAGCATTGCAGCAGAACGCTACCAAGGAAGTGTTCTACTTGCGTACCTTGCAAGCTAGTCTGTTATTACTGGCGCTGTTGAATTTTGCTCTGGTCTGCAAACGTTTGCTGGCGCAAATCAAGCAATCGCAGGGCAATGTGCAGGCCTTGCGCAATATTATCGATTCCATCGAGACCGGTATCGTTTTGTATGGCCGAGACGAAAGTGTGCTTTCCGTCAATAAGGCCGCCAATCAGTTGTTCGGATATGGCGATCAGGTCTTGATCGGCAAGCCTTTAAAAGAACTGATTATTGCGGACAATGCTCGAATGCTGGGGCTGCGGCGCGACAATTCCACCTTTGTCGCCAAAATCAACACTCAAACCCTGTTCGAGTTTAACGATCAGATTAGTTTGTGCACGATTACCGATGTCAGCGAGCAGGAGCGCAAGGAAAAACAATTAATGCATTTGGCGTTTCATGATCAACTCACCGGTTTGCCGAATCGTGGTTTGTTGATCGAGCGCTTGCGGCAAGACTTGCTGCGCGCCAAGCGCGATTCGACATTTTTGGCAGTACTGTTTTTGGATTTGGATGGTTTCAAGGATGTCAACGATGAAATGGGGCACGATGCCGGCGATGAGTTATTGCAAGCCGTGGCTAGACGTTTTGAACAATGTTGCCGTGAAGTCGATACCGTCGCGCGCTTGGGCGGCGATGAGTTCGTATTCGTGCTAACGTCGCTGCACTCGGTGTTGGCAGCCAAGCAAGTGGCGCTAAATGTGTTGAAAGCGATCAATCAAGCATTTTTAATTCATGGAAAGACTGTCAAAATTGGTGCCAGTATCGGCATTGCCATGTATCCCACCGATCATTTCGAAGCCGAATTGTTGATTAAATGTGCTGACGATGCGATGTATCTGGCAAAGCAACGTGGCAAAAATCAGTTGGTGTTTACTGCCGAATCTCGTTGATGTTTTTCAATAATCGAGATCCCTGCTCAGCTTGCTTTGGCAATTAAAAAGGCAATTGCACCATAAAACTGTTAGAATTTGCCGCTTTTCGACCCCCTTGCTATTGCTTAACAGGGCGCCAAACGTTCATGACAAAATTCATATTCATCACCGGCGGAGTGGTTTCATCCTTGGGAAAAGGGATAGCCGCTTCATCGTTGGCAGCCATCTTGGAAGATCGCGGCCTGAAAGTTACTCTCACCAAACTCGATCCTTACATCAACGTCGATCCCGGCACCATGAGCCCGTTTCAACACGGCGAGGTGTTCGTTACCGAGGATGGTGCGGAAACCGATCTGGATTTAGGCCATTACGAGCGGTTTTTAAAAACCACGATGGCCAAGAAAAACAACTTCACTACCGGCCAAGTCTACGAGCAAGTGCTGCGTAACGAGCGTAAAGGCGAGTATCTTGGGGCGACCGTACAGGTCATTCCGCATATTACCGACGAAATCAAACGCCGCGTTTATGCCAGTGCGGAAGGTACAGATGTGGCGTTGATCGAGGTCGGCGGTACTGTTGGTGACATCGAATCTCTGCCGTTTTTGGAATCCATCCGGCAAATGGGCGTGGAATTGGGCCGAGACCGGGCGGTATTTATCCACCTGACTTTAGTGCCCTACATCAAGTCGGCCGGCGAGATTAAAACCAAGCCGACGCAGCATTCAGTAAAAGAGCTGCGTACTATCGGTATCCAGCCGGATATTTTGATTTGCCGTTCCGAGCAGCCGATTCCGGCCAGTGAGCGTAAAAAAATCGCCTTGTTCACCAATGTCAATGAGAAAGCGGTTATTTCCGCGATTGACGCCGATACCATCTACCGCATTCCTCTGCTGTTGCGCGAACAAGGCCTGGACGACATCGTCGTGGCTCAGTTACGCCTCGACGTGCCGCCGGCTGATTTGTCGGCTTGGGAGAAAGTGGTCGATGGCCTGACTCACCCCACCGATGAAGTCAATATTGCCATTGTCGGTAAATATGTCGATCACACCGATGCCTACAAATCCTTGAATGAGGCTTTGATTCACGCTGGGATCCACACCCGTCACAAGGTGCAAATCACTTATATCGATTCCGAAACCATCGAAGCCGAAGGCACGGCAAAGCTGAAAGATGTCGATGCGATTCTGGTGCCAGGCGGCTTTGGTGAGCGCGGCGTAGAAGGTAAGATTTCTACGGTACGCTTCGCCCGCGAGAACAAGATTCCTTACTTGGGCATTTGTTTGGGCATGCAGTCCGCGGTTATCGAGTTTGCTCGCGATGTGGTCGGTTTGGAAGGCGCGCATAGCACCGAGTTTTTGCCGAATAGCCCGCACCCCATCATCGGCTTGATTACCGAATGGATGGATGAAGCCGGACAGTTGAACGTGCGCGACGAAGACTCCGACATCGGTGGCACCATGCGCTTGGGCGCGCAGAAATGCCGCTTAAAATCCGATTCATTGGCATTCGAGTTGTACCAAAAAGATGTGATTACCGAGCGCCATCGTCACCGTTACGAATTTAACAATCAGTATTTGAAGCAATTGGAAGCCGCAGGCATGCGTTTTTCCGGTAAGTCGCTGGATGGCCGCTTGGTAGAAATTATTGAGCTGCCCGATCATCCCTGGTTTTTGGCCTGCCAATTCCATCCTGAATTCACCTCGACACCGCGTAACGGTCATCCGTTGTTCTCCGGCTTCGTCGAAGCGGCCGCCAAACACAAGAAACACCCTTTAGGGGCATAAACAAGGTTAAACATGCAATTATGTAATTTCGAAGTTGGCCTGGATAAGCCGTTTTTCCTGATCGCCGGTACTTGTGTGATCGAAAGCGAACAAATGACCATGGATACCGCCGGTAAATTGAAAGAAATAGCCGACGAGTTGGCTATTCCGTTTATCTACAAATCCTCGTTCGACAAAGCCAACCGTTCTTCATTGGGCAGTTTTCGCGGTCCGGGCCTGGAAAAAGGTTTGCAGATCCTGGAAAAAGTGAAGCAACAATTAAGCGTGCCAGTATTGACCGACGTGCATGAAGACACGCCACTGGCGGAAGTGGCGGCGGTGGTGGATGTATTGCAAACCCCGGCATTCCTGTGCCGCCAGACCAATTTCATTCAAAGCGTCGCGGCTTTGGGCAAGCCGGTGAATATCAAAAAAGGCCAGTTTTTAGCGCCTTGGGATATGGCCAATGTCGCCGCCAAAGCCAAAGCCACCGGCAATCAGCAAATCATGGTTTGCGAGCGCGGCGTGTCGTTTGGCTATAATAATTTGGTTTCGGACATGCGTTCGCTGGCCGTAATGCGCGACACCGGTTGCCCGGTGGTATTCGATGCCACCCATTCCGTGCAGTTACCGGGCGGGCAGGGCAATGTCTCCGGTGGTCAGCGAGAGCACGTGCCCGTGTTGGCGCGCGCCGCAGTCGCTGTGGGTATCGCCGGGCTGTTCATGGAATCGCATCCCAAACCCGAAGAAGCGTTGAGCGACGGTCCCAATTCCTGGCCCTTGCACCGCATGAAAGAATTATTGGAAATGTTAGTAACGATAGACCGGGCTGTTAAATCCACCAGCCTGATTGAAACCACACTATAGGGCAAAATAATGGCAAGAATAGTAGACGTAAAGGCAAGAGAAGTTCTGGATTCACGCGGTAACCCAACTGTAGAAGCGGAAGTGTATTTGGCATCCGGCATCGTCGGTACTGCGATGGTGCCATCCGGCGCCTCCACCGGCGAACGCGAAGCGATTGAGTTGCGCGACGGTGATAAAGCCCGTTATTTGGGCAAAGGTGTGTTGAAAGCGGTTAACTTCGTCAACACCGAAATCCGTGAAGCTGTGGTGGGTATGGATGCCAACAACCAAGCCGCATTGGACGAAAAAATGATTGCCTTGGACGGCACTCCTAGCAAAAGCCGCATTGGTGCTAACGCCATTTTGGGCGTTTCTATGGCTGCTGCCCGTGCTGCTGCGCAAGAAGCCGGCGTACCCTTGTACAAATTCCTGAACAAATCCGGCGAATTCATTCTGCCTGTACCGATGATGAACATCATCAACGGCGGCTCCCACGCCGATAACAGCGTGGATTTGCAAGAGTTCATGATTCTGCCTGTTGGGGCCCCCACTTTCCGCGAAGCGATCCGTTACGGCGCTGAAGTATTTCATAACCTGGCCAAGGTACTAAAAAGCCGCGGCTTGGCTACCACCGTGGGCGATGAAGGCGGTTTCGCGCCTAACCTGTCTTCTAACGAAGAAGCTATCGAAGTCATCCTGGAAGCGATCGAAAAAGCCGGCTATAAAGCGGGTGAAGACATCTACTTGGGTATGGATGCAGCGGCTTCCGAGTACTTCGAAGACGGCAAATATGTGTTGTCTGCGGAAAATCGCAGCTTTAACTCCACGGAAATGGTCGACTTCCTGGCTGCCTGGGTAGATAAATACCCCATCATTTCGATCGAAGACGGTTTGGATGAAAACGACTGGGACGGCTGGAAATATGAAACTGAAAAATTGGGCGGCAAAATTCAATTGGTCGGCGACGATTTGTTCGTGACCAACCCTGCCATCCTGAAAGAAGGTATCGAGAAAGGCATCGCCAACTCCATTCTGATCAAAGTCAACCAAATTGGTACCTTGACCGAAACCCTGGCGGCCATCGATATGGCTGCTGCTGCGGGTTATAGCGCCGTGGTTTCTCACCGTTCAGGTGAAACCGAAGACACCACCATTGCCGACTTGGTTGTGGCGACCGGCACCGGCCAAATCAAAACCGGTTCATTGAGCCGTTCCGACCGTGTTGCCAAATACAACCGCTTGATGAAAATCGAAGACGAGTTGGGCGAAAAGGCTAAATACGCCGGCCGTAGCGCGTTCAAAATGCTGAAATAAAGAAGCGTAGGTTGGGTTAGGCGCAGCCGTAACCCAACGAATTGCTTTATTGTTGGGTTGCGTTCTTCTAGACGCAACCCATCTTACAGATCGAGAGTAGCCATTAAAACCCTGATCGCCATCATCATCCTGTTAATCGTTCACTTCCAGTATCGGTTGTGGCTAGGTGATGCCAGCGTCTCGCAGATTAGCGATTATCGGGAACGCCTGGAAACCTTGACCAAGGAAGCCCAGGAAAAAAAGGAACGCAACGACTCCTTATATGCCGAGGTACTGGATTTGCGCCGTGGCTTGGAAACCATCGAAGAACGCGCCCGCTACGAGCTGGGCATGATCAAGGAAAACGAAACCTTCTTTCAAGTGCTTGAGTAGAGCATGAATCAAACTCCTAAATGCTGGGCAGTTGTCCCGGCAGCCGGCGTCGGCAAACGCATGCAAGCCGACCGCCCTAAACAATATCTGCCGCTGGCCGGCAAAACCGTCATTGAACATACCTTAGACCGATTATTGCAGTCCGGCGCTTTTCAAGCCGTGGCTGTAGCAATATCCATTGAAGATCCGTATTGGCCGGAGTTGGATGTGTCTAAACATCCGCAGGTGATTACCGCACCTGGCGGGAAAGAGCGGGCCGACTCGGTACTATCGGCGCTGAAGTCTTTGCAAGGCCAGGCCGCCGAAGACGACTGGGTGTTGGTGCATGACGCCGCCCGGCCTTGTCTGACTGCCTCCGATATTCATCTGCAAATCGACACGCTAAAAGACGATGCGGTCGGCGGCATACTGGCGCTGTCTTCACACGACACGCTGAAGCACGTCGACGGCGACTCGATTACTGCAACGATAGATCGCAAACATGTCTGGCGGGCGTTGACCCCACAAATGTTCAAATACGGCATGTTGCGCGACGCCTTGCAGCAAACCGAAGGCAATCCGGCCATTACCGACGAAGCCAGTGCGCTGGAATTGTTGGGGTTCCTGCCGAAAATTGTCGAAGGCCGTCCCGATAACATCAAAATCACCCGGCCGGAAGATCTGGCGCTGGCGCAATTTTATATGGAGCAACAAGCATGATCCGAGTCGGCCAAGGCTACGACGTCCACCGTTTCAACGACGGCGACCACATCATTTTGGGTGGCGTAAAAATTCCCTACGAAAAAGGCCTGGAAGCCCATTCCGACGGCGACGTGGTGCTGCATGCACTAGCTGACGCCATTCTCGGCGCGGCGGCTTTAGGCGACATCGGCAAGCATTTTCCAGACACCGACCCCGAATTCAAGGGCGCTGACAGCCGCGTATTGCTACGCCACGTCTATAAAATCGTTCAGGAAAAAGGCTACAAATTAGTCAACGCCGATGTGACCATCATCGCCCAGGCACCGAAAATGCTGCCGCACGTGCCGGCCATGCGCGCCAACATCGCTGCCGACTTGGCTGTCGATGTCGATTTCATCAACGTCAAAGCCACTACCACCGAGAAACTGGGTTTCGAGGGGCGCAAGGAAGGTATTGCGGTGCAGGTGGTGGTGTTGATTGAGAAATAAAAACCTTATTAGTGGCTGATCTAGCCAGAAGGCACTCACCGCGCACCTTCTGGCTAGTGTCTTCGTTACGGCCTTCGTTCGGTATGCGGTGCGTCCCCTCAGATTTTTGGTGTTGATGCTCTGTAAATTAAGGAGTCGACTATGAGTAGAAATGACGCCATAAGCGAATTTATTGCTTATGGCTTCGAGCACTATGGCGACGGCTTCGGAATTGTGCTTTTTGGTATCACTATCCTTATTAGCTCCGGGATGATTCCTTGGCTAAGCGGCAGGCAAAAAAGGGGAGTTAAAGGGTATTTAGACGCGCAAAATGACTCACGTCCGCCAACTACGGAGGAAGAGTATTATCACTCGCACTACCTTACCTTTAAGGTTGGAATCTTCTTTGTTGTGTTAGGTGTTTTTTTTATACTTTTTCAACCAAGCTAATTTTCTGAACATTTTGGTTTGCTGCGCGATACGCTGAAGCAGGGCAACGAAAATTTTGGTTAGGTCGGCCAGGGGGCGCGTAGCGTTTCCGGATAATTTATTGGTAACAACCCTGATATGTCGGGTGCCGTCTCGGCAACAGCTCCTGTGGCGCTATACCTCCCGCATCCATGCACTCGTATTGCAACAACTTGACCAAATCTCCAATGACAGATTTTAGTTTACCCGAATGGCCTTACGCCTACGGTGGCCCGTCCGGTACCGGCGCCATCAAAACCGAGCCTGAAGATTTCGTCGTCGAAGAAATTCTATCGTTTGAGCCAGAAGGCAGTGGCGAGCATGTATTCCTCCATATCCAAAAAATCGGCGAAAACACCGAATATGTCGCGCGGCAGTTGGCTCGCCATGCCGGTGTCAGACAACACGATGTCAGCTACGCCGGTCTGAAAGATAGACATGGCCGCACCCGGCAATGGTTCAGCGTGTGGCTGCCGGGTAAGGCTGATCCGGATTGGTCAGCTATCGAAACCGACCGGTTGCAGGTTTTGCAAACGGTCCGGCATGCCCGGAAACTTAAGCGCGGCGTATTGGCCGGCAACCGCTTTACTTTGCTGATCCGCAATTGGACAGGCGATCAAGAACTTGCCGAAAAGCAGTTGCAACACATCAAAGCCCAGGGTTTTCCGAATTACTTCGGCCCGCAGCGTTTCGGGCATCATGGCCAAAATATCCAGCGCGCGCTGGCCATGTTTGCTGGTGCCAAGGTCAAGCGGGAACAACGTTCCCTATATTTATCGGCGGCGCGTTCGTATTTGTTCAATTTAATCTTGGCCCGGCGCGTCGAGCAAGCCAATTGGCAGCGTGCGATAAGTGGCGATGTATTCAAGCTAGACGGCAGTAATAGCTGTTTTAGCGGCGATACCAACGACGCCAGTCTGTCGGCTCGCGTCGAACAGGGTGATATTCATCCCACCGGGATCATGTGGGGTCGTGGCGGTAAGACGGCTACGGCTGAGGCCGGTGCGATAGAAAGTGCCGTGATTGCCGCTAACGCATCCGTAGCCGACGGCTTGATTGCGTTTGATCTGGAAGCAGATCGTCGGGCCTTGCGCGCATTGCCGCAAGATATGGCGTGGCAGTGGTTGGATAATCAACTCAAGTTGAGCTTCAATTTGCCCGCCGGTAGCTATGCCACCGCCTTGTTACGGGAAATTATCAGTGATGCACCTGGTGCCGGTGATTGAATTTGCTTTGATAAAATTGCTTTTTAAGTTGTAATGGCAGCGCTTTATAATACTTAAGTACAGTAGCGCGTTTCAGCGTTATAAGAACTATAACTTCTACTCACATCCTCCATGCCTGATAGCGGCCAGATATCCGGACCAGCAGATTCCACGTTTGACGATCCTTTATTGTTGGCTTTGCTGTCGGTCTGCAAGTTGTTGCATATCCCGCAAACCGCTACGGCCTTGGTGGCTGGGCTGCCCTTAGTCGATAATAAATTAACGCCGGCCTTGTTTACGCGAGCCGCTGAACGCGCCGGTTTGACCAGCCGCTTATTGCGCAGGCCCTTGCAGAAAATTTCCAATTTGGTGCTGCCGGCAGTGTTGTTGCTTAAAGATGGCAACGCCTGCGTGTTGCTTGCCAAGAACGCAGAAAACTATACCGTGGTGTTGCCGGAAACCGAGAGCGGCGAAAAGACTGTTAGCTTTGCGGAGCTGCAAGCCAGTTACAGCGGTTCGGCTTTTTTTGTGCAATTACAGCATCGCTTTGACGGCAGAACCGCCGAATCGGCGGTGCCTAAGGTCAAACATTGGTTTTGGGACGTCCTGTATAAATCTTGGCCGATTTATGCGGAAGTGTTGGCGGCCTCGGTATTAATCAATCTGTTTGCTTTGGCGGCGCCGTTATTTTTCATGAATGTGTATGATCGCGTGGTGCCGAATCACGCGCTGGAAACCTTGTGGGTCCTGACGGTAGGTGTGCTGATCGTGTTTGGCTTCGAATTGGCGATGAAGCTGCTGCGAAGTTATTTTATCGATGCGGCCGGTAAGCGCGCCGATATTATCTTATCGGCGAATATCTTTGAAAAACTGATGAATATTCGCATGGAAGCCAGGCCGCCATCGGTGGGTGCATTTGCCAACAACCTGAGCGAATTCGAATCGTTTCGCGAGTTTTTGACCTCGGCAACGCTGGTGACATTGATCGATTTGCCGTTTTTGTTTTTGTTTTTACTGATTATTTATAGCGTCGGCGGCAGTTTGGCTTTGATTCCGTTGGCGATTTTACCGTTGGCCATGTTGATTGGCATCGCCTTGCAGGCGCCGTTGAAAAACACGATCAACGCCATGTTCAAATTCGGCGGTGAGAAAAATGCCACACTGGTGGAAGCGCTGTCCAATCTGGAAACTATCAAAACGGCCGGTGCGGAAGGGCAATTGCAGCGCCGTTGGGAACAGAATGTCGGCGAAATTGCCCGGCTGGGGTTAAAGTCGCGGTTTTACGCCGGCTTAACCGTCAATTTGACTGCTTTTCTACAGCAATTGGCATCGGTACTGGTGGTGGTGGCCGGTGTTTACCAGATTACGGATGGCGATTTGACGACCGGCGGCCTGGTGGCTTGCACAATGTTGACCTCGCGGGCCTTGGCGCCGGTCGGGCAGGTCGCTGCATTATTGACCCGTTACCATCAAGCTGTGACCGCCTTGGGGTCGTTTAACCGCATGATGGCCTTACCGGTGGAACGCGAGAGTGGCAAGGACTATTTGCATAGGCCGGGTTTCAAGGGCGAGATAGAGTTCAAGCACGTCCGTTTCAGCTATCCGCAGCAACCGGTCAAGGCCCTGGACGGCATTACGTTTAAGATCAAGGCTGGTGAGCGTGTGGGGTTTATCGGCCGCATAGGTTCCGGCAAGAGTACGTTGGAAAAATTGATGCTGGGTTTATATCAGGCGCAAGAGGGTTCGATATTGATAGACGGCACCGATATTCGCCAAATCGATCCTTCCGATTTACGCCGGCAAATCGGCTATGTGCCGCAAGATATTGCCTTAATGTTTGGCAGCGTGAAGGACAATATTGTCTTGGGTTCACGCTACGCCGATGACGCTGCGGTGTTAAAAGCGGCGGCGATTGCCGGTGTTGATCAATTCGTCAGTAAACATCCTGCGGGTTTTGATTTGCAAGTGGGCGAACGCGGTGCATCCTTGTCCGGCGGGCAGCGGCAGAGTATTGCGCTGGCTAGAGCTTTGCTGTTGTCGCCATCCATTTTTATTATGGATGAGCCGACCAATGCGATGGACAACAGTAGCGAGGAGGCGTTTAAACAGCGGTTTGCTGCGCAATTGGGCGAACAGACTCTGATACTGGTTACGCACCGCATGTCGTTGCTGAGTTTGGTGGATAGATTGATCGTAATGGACGGCGGGCATATGGTCGCCGACGGTCCCAAGGATCATGTGCTGGAAGCCTTGCGCCAAGGACAGATCAAGGTGGCTATTTGATATGTTGAAAAAAATAGCCGAGTGGCGCGCTGAGCATCGCTATCGAGCCGAAGATCAGGGCTTTTTAAGCGACGTCAACGCCGCCAATCTTTACGAATTACCCTTGCAAAGCCATTTGATCCTGTGGTCCTCGGTGGCATTTGTGGTGGTGGCCTTGGTTTGGGCCGGATTTGCCAGCTTGGACGAAGTCACACGTGGTGACGGCAAGACCATACCGTCCAGTCAGGTCCAGGTGGTGCAGAATCTGGAGGGTGGTATCGTTTCGGAAATATTGGTTCAAGAAGGCCAATTGGTGGACAAGGATCAAGTGTTGCTGCAACTGGATCAAGTCCGTTTTGCTTCCTCGTTTAAGGAAGCCAAGTTAAAGTATTACGAGTTACTGGCGAATACCGCGCGCTTGAATGCCGAAGTCAACGGCACGCCTTTGGCGATTCCTGAGGAGGTTTTGAAAAACGCGCCGCAAATTGCCGAGAATGCCAGGCAATTGCTGGTTTCCAAGCAGAGCGAAATAAGATCGAATAGCGACATTTTCGCTGAGCAGGTACGGCAGAAAGAGCAGGAAATTATTGAAATTCAATCGAAAAGCGACCAGTTGGCGCGTAGCTACAAATTATTGCAAGATGAAGTGAAGATGTCTGAACCGTTGGTGGCTGACGGGGCGATGTCGCAAGTTGAATTATTGCGTTTGCAGCGTGCCGCCAACGATTTGAAGGGCGAGCTGAATTCTGCCAATCTGGCGATGCCGCGGCTACGTTCGTCATTGGACGAAGCGCGCAACAAATTGGCGGAGATCAAGATTCGCTATAAAACCGAAGCCTTGAAAGAGTTGAACGAGGTGAAGGCGGAACTGGATCGTACATCCGAATCTGCCGTTGCTTTAGAAGATAGGGTTAGCCGTACTAGAGTGCTGTCGCCGGTAAAAGGCACGGTAAAACGCATCAAGGTGGCTACGGTGGGCGGTGTTATTCAACCCGGCATGGATTTGCTGGAAATCGTGCCGCTGGAAGATCAGTTGTTGATAGAAGCGAAAATTCGGCCGGCGGACATTGCTTTTCTTCGCCCTGGGCAGAAAGCTGTGGTAAAACTAAGCGCTTATGATTTTTCGATCTACGGCGGCCTGGAGGCCTCTTTGGAACATATCAGCGCCGACAGCATACCCGGCGAAAAGAAAGATGAAGACAGTTACTACTTGATTCGTTTGCGCACCTCTAAAAATTACCTGGAAAAGGGCGGCGAACGTTTGGAAATTATTGCCGGGATGACCGCGGAAGTTGATATTTTGACCGGAAAAAAAACAGTGCTTGATTACCTCTTGAAGCCGATATTGAAAGCCAGGGATAGGGCTTTAAGAGAACGATAACTCATAACAACAATTACATTTGTGGCTAACATACTGATTTATTCCAATAATCCTCAGCTGACGGCGCAGTGGACTCATGCGCTGATCGCGGAATATAACGTTAGTATGCTGCACAGTATCCGCAGTGAATATACCGCCGATGCAGTGATTTTCGATGCAAAAAAACTGGATGACGATGCCAGCTTGTTAACGGTTTTTGCTAACAAAAAGGTCCGGTTTCTGGTGATGGGTTGCGATTGGCCGGAACATAAGCAGATCGAGGTGCTGATTAACGGTGCCGCCGGCTATTGCGAACAATCCGAAGCGTCGGAGCTTTTAACTCGTGCGGTAGCTTGTATTTTGGCGGGCGATATTTGGATTCGTCGGGCTTTGGTGCCCAAGGTCATTGGTGTGTTGACCAGTGCCAGGCGTCCACAACTTGCACCTAATACTGTCGATACCGAACTAAAGCTAAAGCAACTGGCTAGTTTATCCGCGCGCGAAGTGGAAGTGGCGGACATGATACGGCAGGGCGAAAGTAATAAGCGTATTGCTTTTGCGATGAATATTTCCGAGCGTACTGTAAAAGCGCATTTATCGTCGATTTTTAGGAAATTGAATGTCGACGACCGATTGAGATTAGCCCTATTGTTAAAAGAAATCGACCAATATCAGAGAGGAATGTTATGAGAGTCAGCAGGAGTTTGAGTTTAGGAATAGCCATGCATTTGGCCTGTGTATCCAGCAGCCAGGCGTTGAGTTTGCAAGAATCTATTCAGAAAGTATTGGATGAAAATCCCCAAGTCCAAGCTGCCAAATCAGAACGCCGCGCGGTTGAAGAGGAAATCGGCCAAGCCAAGGCCGGCTATTTTCCAACGGTGGATGTCACAGCCGGCATCGGCTGGGAAGAATCGAATAACCCTACCACTCGTGGCCGCGGTGACGGCTCGGTTTTTTATCATAGGGAGGAAGGGGCGATTCTGGCCAGACAAATGTTGTTTGATGGTCTGGCTACTCCGAATGAAGTGGAGAGACAGGAAGCTCGCACCGACTCAAGAGCCTACACCGTATTTGGCCGATCGGAAATAACCGCGCTTGATGGTGTTGAAGCCTATATCAAGGTGTTGCGGCGTCAGGAGTTGTTGAATCTGGCTAAGGAAAATCTGCAACGCCATCAAGGTACCAACGATCAAATCAAACTGCGTAGTGAACGCGGCGTGGGCAAACGGGCCGACGTCGACCAGTCAATGGGCAGGGTAGCCTTGGCGGAAAAGAATGTGTTGTCCGAAATCGGTAATTTGAAAGATGCCGAGACCAGTTTCTTGCGAGTCATAGGTATGCTGCCGGAAGGGATTCAGCCGATTCAGTCCCCTGAAGCCGCATTACCTCATACGCTTGATCAAGCTATAGAGGAAGCGTTGGCCGACCATCCTATTCTGAAATCGGCGAATTCCGATATCGATTCGGCATTTGCCCAACATGCTACGGCTATGGCGCCTTATTTTCCGCGTTTTGATATTGAGACCGGCGTCAGTCATAACTACAATCTGGACGGCATCCGCGGTACCAACTCGGATATGACGGCAATGTTACGCATGCGCTATAACATCTTTAACGGGGGTAAGGACGTAGCCCGCCGCGAACAAACCGCGCAGTTAATCAATCAGGCCAAGGATATTCGCGATAATACGCATAGGCAGGTGATTGAAAGCATGCGTTTGTCGTGGGTGGCTCACCAAACCGTGAAAAGTCAGTTGGAGTTTTTTAAACAGCACGTCGATTCCAGCGAGAAGACCATCAGCGCTTATCAGCAGCAATTCAATATCGGGCAACGGACGTTATTGGACTTGTTGGATACCTTCAACGAGGCCTATATCGCCAAAAGTTCGTATATCAATGCCAAATATGACGAGTTGTTCTCGCAATTTCGGATTTTAGCGAGCAAAGGCCAATTGAATAAGTATTTGGGTACGACCTTGCCCGCTGAGGTTCAGCCCCTAAGCGCCGCCGATTAAGGTGTTCGCGCGTAAGCAAAGGACTTCTGACTAGACTTCCCCAAATAGGTCTTATTTGGGGAAAGCTGTGATTAGCTTGACCGTTTATTTCAAGTAATTTGCAGCTGAGTGCCAAGCCAACTAGAGATTATTTGGCAATATGCAATACGGCTTCCGACACAATATCCATTAATTCCGTACCGCCTTTTTGCACATATTCGATAATGGCCGTACGCATGCGCGGTTCCCAAAAGTTGCGGATATGTTGTTCAACGCCTTTAATGGCCAATTCCCGGTCGGGTTCGGATTTAAAAAAAGCGCCAATGTTATTGGCCATTTTAATGAGATTATGGTTATCCATGTTCTATGCGGCTGATTCTTGGTAATGTTGTAAACGATGAGGGTGAGTGTAGATCATGTGATTCTCGTGACGGGCGAAGCCGACCAGAGTCAGTCCGCACTCTTCCGCCAATTGAATCGCTAGCGCGGTGGGCGCGGATATGGCCGCGAGCAAGGTAATACCGACGCTGGCTGCTTTTTGTACCATTTCGTAACTGGCGCGGCTGGTTACCAGCAGCCAGCCATTTTCAAAGTTGCAGTTGGCTTTGGCTAATGAGCCGATTAGTTTATCCAGTGCATTGTGGCGGCCGACATCCTCCCGTACCGCAACGATGCCGCGTTCCGGATGCAGCCACGCTGCCGCATGGACCGCACCGGTCAATAAATTCAGAGATTGTTTTTGCGCCATATCGGCGAAACCGCTGCTCAATAGATTCGCGCTAAGCGCTAAACCGTGGCCGACATGATGCGGGTGGCGGATGGCTTGTTCCAACGTAGTGGCACCGCACAAACCGCAACCGGTTCTGCCCGTCATGTTTTTGCCCTTGCCGTGCAGTTTCTCGAATCGGGCTTCCGGAATCGTCATTCTGACTTCAACGCCTTTGGAGCGTTGTACGACACGTATGGATTGCAATTCGGATGGATGACCGATGATTTCCTCGGTCAGGCTGAAACCCATCGCAAAATCTTCCAAATTAAGGGGCGTTGCCAGCATTACCACGTGCGGGATGGTGTTGTAGACCAACACCACCGGCACTTCTTCGGCGACATAATCTTCCTTCGCGGTATGAACAGGCCCGCGCCAGCTATCGAACGTGCCGGTTCGATAGCTGGTCCAGCCCAGTTCGCTTGAGACTGCATCCATAAATCGGTTGCGGTTTACTCGTTGACCGCGATGCGGTTTTCCAGCAAAGACAACTGATTGTCGGAAAAGTCTTGGTATTCCTGTTGCCATGCCGACGGTTGCGCCACTTTGGCGACATGCACCGCTGTAACCTTGTATTCCGGACAGTTGGTTGCCCAGTCCGAGTTATCAGTGGTTATAACATTGGCGCCCGAATGCGGGAAATGGAAAGTGGTATAAACCACGCCCGGCTGCATGCGGTCCGTGACCTTGGCGCGCAATACCGTTTCGCCGGAGCGACTTTTCACGCCGCACCAATCGCCATCGCTGATGCCTAAGACTTCGGCATCGTGCGGGTGCAATTCCAGACGGTCCTCTTCATGCCAAGCAACGTTTTCAGTGCGGCGGGTTTGCGCCCCAACGTTGTATTGCGACAAGATGCGGCCGGTTGTCAGGATCAACGGATACTTGCTGCTGGTGCGTTCTTCGGTGGCAACGTATTCGGTCAGCATGAAACGACCTTTGCCGCGGACGAAGTGATCGGCGTGCATAATCGGCGTGCCGTCCGGGGTTTCGTCGTTGCAAGGCCATTGAATGCTGCCCATTTCGTCGATTTTTTCGTAACTGACGCCGGCAAATTGTGGCGTCAGCGCCGCGATTTCATCCATGATTTCCGAAGGATGACTGTAATTCATCGGATAACCCAGCGCGTTGGACAAGTCCTGGGTCACTTCCCAGTCTTCCTTACCGCCCAGTGGGGTCATGACTTTGCGAACTGGTGAAATCCGGCGTTCGGCATTGGTAAACGTGCCGTTCTTTTCCAGGAACGAGGAGCCAGGTAAAAATACGTGGGCGAATTTGGCCGTTTCGTTCAGGAAAATGTCTTGTACCACCAAGCATTCCAGTTCGCGCAGCGCGTGGTGAACGTGCGTTATGTCTGGATCCGACTGAGCGATGTCTTCGCCTTGTACGTACAAGCCTTTGAAACTGCCGTCGATAGCGGCGGCAAACATATTCGGGATGCGTAAGCCGGGTTCGGATGACAGCGCTACGTTCCAAGCTGTCTCGAACTGAATGCGGGTTTGCGAATCGGAAACATGGCGGTAGCCGACGAACTCGTGCGGAAACGAGCCCATATCGCAAGAGCCTTGCACGTTGTTTTGTCCGCGCAATGGATTGACGCCGACGCCGTCGCGGCCGATATTGCCGGTAGCCATCGCTAAATTGGCGATACCTATGACGGTCGTCGAGCCTTGGCTATGTTCGGTAACGCCCAAGCCGTAATAGATCGCACCATTACCGCCTGTTGCGTACAAGCGGGCTGCTGCGCGCATGCTCTCGGCAGGCACGCCGGTCAATTCGGCAACGGCTTCAGGTGAATGCTGAGGCAGCGCAACGAAGGTTTTCCATTTGTTAAACGACTCGACATCGCAACGTTCCAACGCAAATTTTTCGTCCGCCAGGCCTTCGGTGACGATGACGTGAGCCAATGCAGTGACAACGGCAACGTTAGTGCCGGGGCGCAGTTTAAGATGATAGTCGGCTTTTACATGCGGGCTATTGCTAACCAAATCGATGCTGCGTGGATCGACCACGATTAGTTTTGCGCCTTGGCGCAAGCGGCGTTTCATCATCGAACCGAATACCGGGTGGCCGTCGGTTGGGTTGGCGCCGATTACCATAATCACATCGGACTGCATCACCGAGTCAAAGGTTTGGGTGCCGGATGACTCACCAAATGTGCTTTTCAATCCGTAGCCGGTCGGTGAGTGGCAAACGCGGGCGCAGGTGTCGACATTGTTGTTACCGAAGCCGGCGCGGATTAATTTTTGCACCAGATAGGTTTCTTCGTTGGTGCAACGCGATGAAGTAATGCCACCGATTGAGTCTTTACCGTATTTGGCCTGGATACCTTTCAATTTGTTGGCAGCAAAGCTAATGGCTTCTTCCCAGCTGACTTCGCGCCAAGGATCGGAAATTTTTTCCCGGACCATGGGAGTGGTGATGCGGTCTTTGTGGGTCGCATAACCGAACGCGAAACGGCCTTTGACGCAAGAGTGACCATGGTTGGCCTGACCGTTTTTGTCGGGCACCATGCGCACCAGTTGTTCGCCTTTCATTTCGGCTTTGAATGAGCAGCCAACACCGCAATAAGCGCAGGTGGTGATAGTGCTGTGCTCAGGGACGCCGTTGTCGATCACCGATTTTTCCATCAGCGTCGCGGTAGGGCAGGCTTGTACGCAAGCGCCGCAGGATACGCATTCGGATTCCATGAATGGCTGGTTTTGGCCTGGAGAGACTTTGGAGTCGAAGCCGCGACCGTCGATGGTCAACGCGAAGGTGCCTTGCACTTCCTCGCAAGCGCGCACACAACGCGAACAGACGATGCATTTCGCCGGGTCGAAACTGAAATAAGGATTGCTGGTGTCTTTTTCGGAATTCAGATGGTTTTCGCCATCGAAGCCGTAACGGACTTCGCGTAAACCAACTTGACCGACGGTGTCTTGCAGTTCGCAGTCGCCGTTGGCGGCACAGGTCAGACAGTCTAAAGGATGGTCGGAGATATAAAGTTCGGCGATGCCGCGTCTGATGCTGGCCAATTTATCGTTTTGGGTACAGACCTTCATGCCGTCCGCGACCGGGGTGGTACAAGACGCTGGATAGCCGCGGGCGCCTTCAATTTGCACCAGACACATTCGGCACGAGCCGAACGGATCAAGGCTGTCGGTGGCGCACAGTTTAGGAATGCTGATCCCTGCTTCGGCGGCGGCGCGCATTACGGAACTGCCGGCATTGACAGTGACCTTATGGCCGTCGATTTCCAGAGTGACTTGATTTGCAGACGAACTCGCGGGAGTTCCGTAATCTATTTCGTTATTGGCAGACATATTTATCTCCTGGTAATCGATCAGGCTTTGGCGGCTTCGAGGCCAAAGTCTTCAGGGAAATGATTCAGCGCGCTCAACACCGGGAATGGTGTCATGCCGCCCATCGCACACAAAGATCCGTAAGTCATGGTGTCGCATAAATCGCGCAACAACACGGTGTTTTTATCCTTTTGCACGCCGTCGACAATGCGGTCTATTACTTCGACGCCGCGTGTCGATCCGATTCGGCAAGGTGTGCATTTGCCGCAGGATTCTTCCACGCAAAACTCCATTGCATAACGGGCCATGTCGGCCATATTGACGGTGTCGTCGTGAACCACGATGCCGCCATGGCCTAATACCGCCGATATAGCCGCGAAGGCTTCATAATCCAACGGGGTATCGAACTGGCCTTCGTGAAGATAGGCACCCAATGGACCACCCACCTGAACCGCGCGTATCGGCCTGCCGCTGGCGGAGCCGCCGCCGTAATCGTAAAGCAGCTCGCGCAAGGTCATGCCGAAAGCCACTTCAAACAACCCTGGATGTTTGATGTTGCCCGCCAGTTGTAGGGGTAGGGTACCGCGCGAACGGCCCATACCGTAGTTTTTATAATATTCGCCGCCTTTGTCCAGGATCACCGGAATCGAGGCCAGCGAAATGACGTTGTTGACGATGGTGGGTTTGCCGAACAGGCCGACGATAGCGGGAAGCGGTGGCTTAAAACGCACTAATCCGCGTTTACCTTCCAAGCTTTCCAATAAAGATGTTTCTTCGCCGCAGATATAAGCGCCCGCCCCGCTACGCACTTCCAAGTGGAAGGTTTTGCCGCTACCTTGAATGTTTTCGCCCAGATAGCCGTTTTTGTAGGCGGCTTCGATGGCTTGATTCAGTGCGATTTTGGCGTGCGGATATTCGACGCGCAGATAAATATAACCTTGGGTAGCGCCCACCGCCAAGCCAGCGATAGTCATACCCTCGATCAATACGAAGGGGTCGCCTTCCATGATCATCCGGTCGGAGAAGGTACCTGAGTCGCCTTCGTCGGCGTTGCAGACGATGTATTTCTGGTCTGCAGGGGCGTTTAGTACTGTGTTCCATTTTATGCCTGTCGGAAACGCGGCGCCGCCACGACCACGCAGGCCTGAGTCAGTGACCTGCTTGACGATCTCGGTGGCTTGCAAAGCCAGTGCGTTTTTCAGGCCACGGTATCCATCGTGAGCCAAATAGTCGTCGATGTTGACTGGGTCGGTTAAGCCAACGCGAGCAAAGGTAAGACGGTTTTGATTTTTGAAATAAGCTATTTCTTCAATGTTGCCTAAATAAAGCGGGTGTTGCTTGCCTTCCAGCAGGCCGCTATTGAGTAAAGACTCCACATCTTCTACTTGCACGGGGCCATAGGCAACTCTGCCGTGACTGGTTTCGACTTCTACGAGGGTTTCCAGCCAGAACAATCCGCGCGAGCCGTTGCGGACAATTTCTACTGATAGGTTTTTGCTGGAGGCTTGCTGTGCTAAGGCCTTGGCAACTTGCTCCGCACCTAAGGAAAGCGCGGTGGAGTCGCGGGATATGAATACGCGGGTCATTATTTGGCACCTTTATAAGTGGCTAGCAATCGGTCGAATTTTTCGGTTGTGACGCGGCCAATCACCTCGTCGTCTATCGTGATTGATGGCGAGCAAGCGCAGTTACCCAAACAATAAACAGGTTCTAATGAAAAAATTCCGTCGGCTGTTGTTTCGTGAAAGTCGATGCCAAGCTGTTGTTTGGCATGGGTTTCCAATGCTTTACCGTTCATGGCTTGGCATGATTCGGCCCGACAAATCCTTATCGTGTGCTCTCCGGGCGGAGTTTCCCGGAAGTAATGATAAAAACTAATAACCCCGTGGACTTCCGCTTGGGAAAGGTTGAGTGATTTGGCAATGTCTACTACGGCAGCCGGCGGGATGTAGCCCAGTGTGTCCTGAATACCATGCAATATGGGCAACAGATTACCCGGCATTGCTTGATGAGTGTCCAGTATTTCCAACACGGTGGGTTTTTGGGTTTGATAGTCTTGCATCATTGGCTCTGTAATAAATGACGAAAAGGTTATCGTCCTATTTAATCATGAACAAACCTGGGTTTGCAATTCGGGTTCATGCCTCAATCCCGCGTATTTCCTAAGCAAAGCAAGGTAATTGCATCTTCGGACTCTGATTGGTTTCGGAAGTTCGCGTGGAAAAAATGTGATGGTGGATACTTTACTTTTAAATGATAATTGTTATCATTAATGCGCATATGATTTAAGTGAGGGTGTCATGTACGTATGTGTGTGTAAATCGGTCACCGATAGGCAGGTTAGGCAGGCAATTAGCCAGGGTGTGTGCAATCGCAGGCAACTAATGCAGTGCACGGGGGCGGGCGGTGTATGTGGAAAATGCACAGCCAGTATTAAAGCTTTACTGGATGAAAATACGCAGAATCGGAAGATGCACGCCCGAGTTCAAGTCCAAGCGGCATAGTTATTTAGAAAGCTGAGCTTATAGCAATAAAAGACTTTTGCTGTAAAAAGACAGGGCGGTTGGACCGCCCTGTTGGGTGTGCGTTATTTAGCTGTAGCCGCAGGTTCGGTGGGTTTTACGTCTGCGTTAGGTGCGGCGCTGGCCGGTTCGGCCGGAGTGGCCTCCGTAGTAGGTGCTGGTGCAGCCTGATCAGCTGGCGCTGCTGGTTGAGCCTCTTCTTGCTTTGGCGGTGTCGGCGGCAGCAAGACTTCAACTTTGGCGTTTTTACGCAAATTTTCGATCATGGCTTGCGCTTTTTGGCGCTGTAACATTGGGCGAATTTGTTCTTTGACGGAATCAAATGGCGGTGGTGTCAAAGCTCTGGACTCTTCGCGCAGAATCACGTGCCAGCCAAATTGAGTTTGTACCGGTGTTTTGCTGAATTTGCCGTTCTCCAGTGCAACCACTGCTTCAGAAAATGGCGGGACCATACGGTCTGCGGTAAACCAACCTAAATCGCCACCTTCGGAGCCCATTGGATCGATAGAATGCTTTTTAGCCAGCGCGGTAAAATCCCCGCCTTTTTCCAGTTCTGCAATCAGTTTTTTTGCTTCGTCTTCGGTTTTAACTAAAATATGACGGGCTTTGTATTCGCTGCCCATGTTAGCCATTTTCGAGTCATATTCCGCTTTGATTTCTTCGTCGGTGACCGGATTGGCTTTTAGGTAATCTTGTAATGCTGCTTGCGACAGCAAGGAGTTTCTTACGGTTGCCATGCGTTCGATTACTTCCGGCGATTTATCCAGTTGTTTTTGCACCGCTTGTTGAATCAGCAATTCGCGTTGAATCAGTTCTTCCAGTAGCTGTTCTTTTGGGAATGTTTGGCCTTGGCTGCGTTCCGCAATTTCCTTTTCCAAGGTTTCCAAAGTTTTCTTGCTGATATAGGTGCCGTTAACCGAAGCAACCGCGTCCTCTTTGCTGACAGTCGGCGCTGCTGGTGCGGCGGCTTCCTTAGCTTTTTCTTCGAAGCAACCGGGTAACAATACGCTACTGGCTAGTATCAGGGGAATAAGTTTCAGTTTCATCTTAAGAATTTCCTTTAGCTGTTTTCAGAGGGGGTTAAAGCGTTAATGCCCAGGGCATGGATTTCATCCTTCATCATGTCGCCCAAAGCTTGATAAACCAGCTGATGTCTTTGTACCAGGGATTTACCTTCAAATTGAGTGGATATGAGGGTGACATGAAAATGACCGCCGCCTTTGTTGCCGGCGTGACCGGCGTGCGCGGCGCTATGGTCGATGATTTCGATTAATTCTGGCTTAAAAGCTTCTTCCAGCTTCTGTCTGATATGGTCGGCTGTCATTGGGGAAATACTTGTTTGAATGGTTTAACGGTAACACGAGCATAGACGCCCGCGGAGATATATGGATCGGCATCGGCCCAGTCTTGAGCATCCTGCTGACTGGCAAACTCGGCAACAATCAGGCTGCCGCTAAATCCGGCATCGCCGGGGTTATCACTATCTATCGCAGGATGCGGTCCGGCCAAAACCAAGCGGCCTTGGTTTTGTAACGCGGTTAATCGTTCCAGATGCTGTGGACGGGCGGCCAGACGTTTACTCAAGCTGTCCGCGACATCTTCGGCAATGACGGCATACAACATTACTCTTTAGCCTCTGGTGCGGGAATAAACTTATACAAGAACACTATTTGTACGGCAATAAAAATAAGCATCAGGCCAGGAACACCGAAAGTTTTAAAACTGACCCAGTCGTCGGTGCTGTAGTTCGCCATTACGTACAAATTTAAACAGCCGACTCCGATAAAAAACATGGACCAGCTCATGTTAAGGCGTTTCCAGATGCGATCAGGCAATTCCAGGTTTGCGCCCATCATGCGTTCTATGAAAGTCTTTTTGCCAACGAATTGGCTGACTAAAAATGCACCGCCGAATAGCCACTCAATTATGGTCAGTTTCCACTTAATGAATTGCTCGTCTTGTAAGTACAAAGTTGCTCCACCCATGACCAAAATCAACCCCAGCGTAATCCACTGCATGGTTTCCACTTTACGATATAGCAGCCAATAGCTGATGACCTGCACAACCGTGGCGGCGATTACGACGGCGGTGGCAATGTAAATGTCGTACAGTTTATAAGCGACAAAAAATAGAACGATTGGGAAAAACTCTAAAAGCGGCTTCATGATTGGTGTTGAAAGATGGGAGGGAGTTAGACGTAAAGATCGATACCGGAAATGATCTCGGCAACCCGGCTTTGAGCGGGTTGATTGCGGTTTTCTGTGTAGGCGTTCAATGCTTTCAAGGTGCGCGAATTATTTGGTTGGTCGTTATTGCTTACGGTCAATCCGTTGTCCGCCAAAGCGGCCTTGATTTGAGCGGTTGACGATGTTTTAGGTAAATCAGGATTCTGCCGAGGTATCCCGGTTTCGTCATTATTAGGCTTTTGCTTTTGTTCAAGATTATTATCCGGCCGTGCGGCTCTCGGCTGGTTATAGCCGACCGGATAAAAAGCCAAGGATGAACTATGTATTGTGTTCACAAAGCGCGATTAGAGCCCGAGTATCAATTACTTCATTGTAGAATCTTTGGCTGCAATTGTACATGAGCCTAACGGCTTTGCTGCTAAAATGCCGGTTTTAAAGGAGGATTTCATGATTCAGTCCAATAACGTCGAGCTGGAAGCTGCTGCTTTCAGGCAATTGCTGGCCCATTTGCAACAGCACACCGAAGTGCAAAATATCGAGCTGATGGTACTCGCCGATTTCTGCCGGAATTGCCTGGCTAAATGGTATGCCGCCGCCGCCGCCGAGCGCGAAATTGACATCAATTACGAGCAAGCGCGGGAGATTGTCTATGGCATGCCTTACAGTGAATGGAAAGACAAATATCAACGCGAGGCCACACCTGAACAACTGGCAGCGTATGACGCAAAACAAAAATTGAAAGCACAATCATGACAGTCGAAAAACGCTTCGATGCGATGTTCTCCAGCGTGATGGGTCAAGAATATCAAATGTTAAATTTGATCTGCCCATTTGCGACGGAAATGAGTCGCTTGGTCGGTGAAATTGTTGGCAATTACTGTGAGGAGCAAGGCACGCCGCAGGCAGTGGTTGAGCTCGGGGGCGGCACGGGTATTACTACGCTGGCGATCCTGACCGCCGCGGACAACCTCAATATATTAAGTGTCGATAACGAACCCACCATGCAAAACCAGGCGAAGCAGAGTTTGCGCGATTGGGTTGCTGCGGGCAGATTACGTTTTTCCGGCGAGGATGCGCTGACGGCGTTGCAGGGTTTAGCGAGCAACAGCGTCGATATTTTGGCGTCGGCATACACTTTGCATAATTTCCATAGCGATTACCGGCGGCAAGTGTTGGGAGAAATATATCGGGTATTAAAGCCGGGTGGAAAATTCGTCAACGGCGACCGGTATGCTTTGGATGATATTAGCGCGCATACCCGCAGCATACAGCGAGAGGTTGGCGGCTACTTTAAGGTTTTGACCGAAATCAACCGCTTGGATTTACTCGAACATTGGATAGTCCATCTGTTTAACGACGAGTCGGAAAATCACGTGATGCGCGAATCCGTCGTGTTGGCGCAGATGGCTGAGGCGGGTTTTCGGGACATCGAATTGCAGCAACGCATGGAGGTCAATGCCTTGGTCACTGCGCTTAAATGATATTTTGTGCTGTTCTACAAATCAGGATTTGCTGAACTGTGTGCAGCTTAAACGAGAAAAAACATGGCTGAATCGACTGCTAGTAAAAATAAAAAAACCTTGGATGCGTTTGCCGACGATCTGGATGCCATGCTTAATATTGGCGACCCCTCCGAACAACAGGTTGGCACGATAGATGATGACGAAGCCATTGATCGTTTGCTGGTGGGCGACGAGACATTCGAGCCGGATGCGCAACAGGAAATCGACGAGTTCGCGGATATCGATGAATTACTGAGTGCGAATGAACCTAAGGCTACATCAAGTTTGGCAGACGATATTGACGAGTTTGGCGACGATTTGGCGGTTGATTTAGGCATTAATCCCGGACGCGAGCAGCAAGTAGTTGATGATGATTTGGTCGACATCGTCGATGCCGTCAATCAGCAGGACCTTTTGGAGGTGCCGGTTGATGACGTGTTTGAAGAAGTCGCGGAGTTAGAAAGGGTAGGGCAAATCGATGATTTTGCGGAGGATGCCCCGGTGGCCGTGGTGGGTTTGCCGGAAACCGCGGTGGACGACCTGGAAAATATGGCCGAAATAGACGAGTTTTCCGATGACGCTGACTTGGCAGGCGGTAATGCCGATTTTCTAATTGCGGATTTCGATATTTCGGCTGATGACGAATTTGCACCAGCGGCAACGCCAATTGTCGACGAGTTCGCCGATTTGGAGGAACCCGATAATAGTGTCCAACCAAGCGTGCCGGAACCGGAACCAGATTTGGATCAGATATTGGCGGCGGCTGTCAGTGAGCAAGAAAACGAGGAAGAATTAGTCGTTGTCCAGGCTAACGAGCCGGAAACAGCGCCGATTGCCGCAGCGGCCGAACAAGTTCAAGCAAGCCCGGTGCCGCAGGTACAAGTCATCGATCATAGCAGCGAAATTGCCGCTTTGAATCGGAATATCGTCGACCTCAAGAAGCATCAGCAGCAGATGCGCCACGATTTAACCGAGGCGGCGGGTAAAAATGAGCTGCTGGGTTGTCTGGATAGTCTGGAAAGCGTGCAGACCGAACAGAAGAAAACCAAACGGGCCGTGGAGGCCTTGGCGGCGAAAAAACCGGTAGCTGCCTATGTGGCGAACGGCATCGCGGTGGCGGCGCTGCTGATTGGCACTGGGTTAGGCATACAAGGCATGATTGCCAAGTCGCAAGTCGGCGAGTTGGTGACTATTATCGGGAAATTGCAGGAACAAGTGAATGCCGCGCCCACCAGCGATGCCGCGGACAAGGAAATGTTGCGCAAACAGCTGGATGAATTGACGGTCAGCAATGGTGTGATGGCCACTCAGATCGCTGAATTAAGTAAGGCTGGGCATGCTGACCCTGGTGCGGCAAAGGCCAACGGTGATCAAGCCAAGCCTTCTGCCGAAATCAGCAGCCAGATCATGCAAATAGGCGCAACCATAGAAGCCTTGCAAAACAAGGTGAGCGCCTTGGAAAAAGGTCGAGCGCAAGCTGCCGCGCCGGCCCCTAAACCGGAGAAGAAAAAGCCGGAACCGGTGGAAGAAAATTGGGCGGTCAATTTAATTGCGTTTAAACAGGATTGGTACGCCAAGAGTAAAGCCCAAGAATTCGCGGGCAAGGGCGTCCCTGCCAAAGTAGTCAAAACCGAATCCAAGGGCGAGAACTGGTATCGTTTGTTTGTGGACGGTTTTAAAACACAATATGAAGCGGCGGCGTACGCGGCGAAAATCAAGAAAACCCTCAATCTCGATTCGGTGTGGGTTACCCGCAATAAAGATTAGTCATGGATAATCAGAAACTGGTAGTTGCAGTATCGTCCAGGGCCTTATTCAATCTCGATGAATCGCATGCGATTTTCGAGACCCAGGGCAAGGAAGCCTTTTGTCATTATCAGATTGAACACGAAAATGAAATTCTGCCGCCGGGTTTCGGCTTTTCCTTGGTCAAGAAATTTTTAGATATCAACAAAGCCTTTCCCGGTGCGCCGCTGGTGGAGATTATCCTGCTGTCGCAAAATAGCGCGGATACCGGCTTGCGTATTTTTAACTCAATCAACCACTACGATTTGGCGATTAGCCGGGCGGCGTTTACCAGCGGCGTATCCCCTTACGAATATATCCCGGCCTTCGGCGCGCATTTGTTTCTATCCGCCAATGGTGAGGATGTCAGAAAGGCCTTGGCTGCGGGCTATGCCGCCGCAACCATTGTCTCCGGCGCGGTAGCCAATCCTTCTCCGCAATTGCGGATCGCTTTCGATGGTGATGCGGTGCTGTTTTCCGACGAATCCGAGCGCATTTATCAGCAACACGGTTTGGCGGCTTTTGCGGCCAACGAGCGCAACGAAGCGCATAAGCCTTTATCGGACGGGCCATTGAAAGAGTTTTTAAGTGCTTTGCACCGCATTCAAACCCATTTCGATCAAGATTTGTCGCCAATTCGCACGGCATTGGTCACCGCACGCGCCGCGCCCGCGCACGAGCGGGTCGTCAGAACCTTGCGTGCTTGGGGAATCAGGATAGATGAAGCCTTATTTTTAGGCGGCATGCCCAAGGGGGCGTTTTTAAAAGCGTTCGGGGCCGATATTTTCTTCGATGATCAAAAAGGCCATTGCGATTCCGCGGAGTCACATCAAATTGCAGCAGCCCACGTCCCGCATGGCGTCACAAATCAACACCGGCCTTGAAGCGCACTAACCAGGGCGTACTGTCCACGCAAGCTTTCAAATACAAGGTGTTGCCGTATAGCAGTTTGATTTTACTGCCTACCGTGTATTTGCCGTTGGCTAACAACACTTCAGGTTGAGCGGTTTCCATCCCGATGACTATCGCTTTCTGGCTGTTACTGTCACCGGCATTTTCGATATCGTGGATGGTAATGTTGCCAATTATGGGTTCCAGCAAAATTAGTGTCACATCTTCATAGAGCGTTTGCTGGCGAACTATCACCAGTTTGGCGGGTTGCTGCTCCCGGCAAAGTAAGCCAATATCACCTGTTGAACAATTGGGTGCGGGGCTTTCCGCTACCAGAAATTGTTTACTGACATTGCGTAACAGACTCAGACTGGTGCCATGCTCGGGAAAACTGATCAGCGAAGAATTTAACGGTTTGTAGAAACTTTTTTCATGCTCCAACGGCACTAGAGACATATCGCGAGCCAGGGATCTTCCGCGCGATAACTGCGAGCTCAGGTTCATGATTTTCGATAATTTTTCTTCACCTTGTAGATGGGCGCTAACCGCAACGAAGCCCTCGAGTAAGTGTGCCGGCATCGGCGGGCCGATGGCCACCGATGCGAAAATATTGCTGTATCCCGTCAAATGCAAGGCCAGTTTGGTTTGCATGTTTGAATTCAGTTCGGTCTCGATTTCGCCAAGTTGCAAGGCATGGCCGAAGTTCTGGCAACTGATGTACACCGAGACCGCGTGGCAATGTGCTGTTAGTACGCGGCATAGGGCTTGGTTCACTGCCCAGATTCCAAATAAAACGGCAATCCGGATTGGGTGTTTTGCTGATCTCCAGGCGATCCTGATGCCGACTGACCAACTGAAATAATTGACTGATTTCAGTTGTTGAATATTGGTTGGGTTTGCTGAGTGCAAACAATAGGTTGCGCTTGATGACTGCTTCAATGGTGCTTTGTAACTTGAATTCCTGCGGTTTGGACGAGACTGGCTTTTTTAGCAGTTGCAGTTCGCCGGCTATGGTGTAAAGCAGGCCGCTCTTTTTCCACAAGGTCGTGGACGGCATTTCGTAAAACAGCGCCGTGCTGCGCAGACAATACCCCACGAGCTGCAAGGCATAAAATATCGCTTGTTGGGTCAGCGATGTATCGAGTTGTTTGGTCTCGACCGTGCGGCAAAAAGCCAGACTCAAATGTCTGAGTAACTGGATGGCTAGCTTCGCAATTTTCAGCGCTTTGGTGTTGGTGGCTATGTCTGTTTCGGAACGCGCCGCGTTGGTCAAGCCATTGGATAAATGCAATGTCAGCGGGGTTAAGTTTACGAGTATCGGCAACACGTTTGCGGCTGTGCCGTTAAAGCGACTCAGTTGTTTAAGGACCAGATTCAACTGGTTTGCCGCGTTCGCCGCGGGTAGCGCGCTTAGTGAATTAATCCATCCGCCGAGGGATTCCGTTGACAGCTCAAAAGGCAGTGATGCGTTATCGGTCATGTACTTGCGAGTTAAGATGTGTTGAAAACATAAACTCAGTTTAGTTCAGATTGACGGCTATAGGCAGTTGCCGATTTTACGAAACCTCGGCAGCTGCATAAAATGCCGATTCCATCGAATAAACACAGCAGAGTAATGAAGCGAATATTGAATTGTAAATGGGAACTTGCCGCCCCCGTTTTTGGAGCATTGCTCACCTTGGCGTTTGCGCCATACAGTTACGCTTACGCAGCAATTGGCGCATTAGCTTTTATTTACTGGGTTTGGCAGCGGCAGGCGCCGAACAGGGCTGCTCTTAGTGGTTATTTGTTCGGTTTGGGCTTGTTCGGATCGGGGATTTGGTGGACGTATATCAGTATTCACGATTTCGGCGGCGGCGACCCGTATAGCTCGATAGCGTTGACGGCTCTGCTGGTAGCGGTTTGGGCCTTATTTCCGGGCTTAACCGGCTGGTTTATCGCCAAAACCTCAATCTGTTCCGGGGCTTGGCTACGCATAATAGCTGCCGCTATTGCTTGGGTAGCCGTCGAGTATTTCCGCGGTTATTGGTTGTTGAACGGTTTTCCGTGGCTGCAAATCGCTTACAGTCAACTATCTACGCCGTTGGCCGGTTACGCTCCACTGGCCGGGGTTTATGGGGTCGGGTTTTTGTTGGCGGTATCGGCTTTTTCCTTAGTCGAATTAGTGCGTGGCAAATTGCCGGCTTTGCCGGGGCTGCTGGTTTTAGGGGTGATTTGGGCGGGCGGTGGCTATTTGCAAACGGTGTCGTGGACTCAAGCCTTCGGCGCGCCGATCAAGGTCACCTTGGTGCAAGGCAATATCGGCCAGGATCAGAAGTGGCAGAAAAATCAGAAACTCAACACACTCAGGCTATATCAGGAACTTACCGAACAGCATTGGGATTCCGATGTGATTATCTGGCCGGAAACCGCAATTCCGGCCTTTCTGTCGCAAGTAAAAGAGTTCTACATTGATCCGCTACAAACTGCCGCGCAAGCGCATGGGGTTGACTTGGTGGTTGGGCTACCCAGTAGCGGGCAGGGTAAGGATTATTACAACAGCGTCATGACCCTGGGCGAAAAGCAAGCCCTGTATCATAAAAATCACTTACTGCCATTTGGCGAATATCTGCCGCTTCAGCCTTTATCAGGTTGGGTATTGGATAAATTGCAAATACCGCTGGGCGATTTCGCGGCCGGTGGCGACCGGCAAACATTGTTGACGGCGGGCGGTCATGCGTTTGTCACCACGATCTGTTATGAAGATGCCTTCGGCGAACTGGTTGCCAGGCAAGTGGCGGATGCAGCGTATATCGTCAATATGACTAACGATGCTTGGTTTGGCGATTCCTCACAGCCGCATCAACACATGCAAATAGCGCAAATGCGGGCGCTGGAAACCGGCCGCTATCTGGTTCGCACGACCAATACCGGCGTGACCGGTTTTGTTGGTCCGGACGGGGCATTACATAAGCAAGCGCCTTTGTTTACCACCACGACTTTAACCGATTATATAGTGCCGATGCGTGGTCTTACGCCTTACGTCATCTTGGGTGACAAAGGTTTTTTCGGGATGTTGGCGGTGTTGCTGCTAGTGATGTATATCTGGTATCGCCGGTTCAATGCGGGCATTTTAAAGCTAGGTGCTGAAGTCGTTTAGAACTGCGGCGATTGATTTAAAAAACATTCCTCAAAAGTACTTATGCTTCCTATGCACTGTAAATCCGCAATTCTGATAAGCACACTGAGCTTGGCGGCCGGGACATCCCAGGCTGAACCGGTTTTGGAAACGCCGGCATTCTGGTTGGAATCGGGGCAAAACCGTATCAAGGCGGCTGAGCAACTGGAAGCTAATCGAGCATTCGCCAAAAACGTCATTCTGTTCATTGGTGACGGTATGGGCATCTCGACTATTACCGCCGCGCGTATTCTGGAGGGGCAGCGCAAACCGGGCAATCGCGGTGGCGAGGAAAATTCGCTAAGTTTCGAAACAGCTCCCTATGTAGCGTTATCGAAAACTTATAGCGCCAATCAACAAACTCCGGATTCCGCGCCGACCATGTCAGCGATTATTACCGGTGTGAAAACCAATGATGGCGAATTGTCGGTAGGCATGCAGGTGGCTCGCCAGGAAAAGAGTGCGGAGGTCGTCAATACCTATAAGGTGAAAACCTTGCTCGAGCAAGCCGAGGAAAAAGGTCTATCAACTGGCGTGGTCTCTACTGCCCGAGTCACGCATGCCACGCCGGCTGCTTGTTACGCCCACACCTCTGAACGCGATTGGGAGTCCGATGCGCAAATTCCCGCGGGCGCCACCGTTCGCGATATAGCCAAGCAACTGCTGGATTTCGATTACGGCAACGGCCTGGAAGTGGCTTTGGGTGGCGGGCGCAGCATGTTTTTGCCCGAAACAACGCCGGATCCGGAAGATAGTAATAAGTTTGGTAGCCGTAAAGATGGTATGGATTTGACCCAGCGTTGGTTAACCCAGTATCCGAAATCCGCCTATGTCTATAACAAAGCCGGCTTCGATGCGATAGATCCTAAGCAAACCGAGCATTTGCTGGGGCTGTTCGAACGTTCGCATATGGAATACGAGCATGATCGGTTTGGTGACAAGGGTGGCGAGCCGTCTTTGACCGAGATGACCGAAAAAGCCATAGAGATATTGTCGAAAAATAAAAAAGGCTATGTGCTGATGGTGGAGGCGGGCCGTATCGATCATGCCCATCACGCCGGTAATGCTTATAGAGCTTTGACGGAAACCATCGAGCTCTCTAATGCGGTACGCAAGGCGTTGGAAAAAACCAATCCTCAGGATACGTTAATCATAGTTACCGCCGACCATAGCCATACCTTTACCATCGCCGGCTATCCGCAACGCGGTAATCCGATCATGGGCTTGGTCAAGCAAGCTGGCGAGAAAGGTTTTGCCAAGGACAGTAACGGATTGCCTTACGCGACGTTGGGATACGCCAACGGTCCGGGTTATCGAGGTCAAAAAGGCCGCCCCGATCTGAGCGCCGTCAATACCACGCATCCCGATTTTCTGCAGGAAGCCGTTGTACCGCTAGGCAGCGAAACGCACGGCGCCGAAGATGTGGCCATTTTCGCGTTCGGTCCCAAAGCGCATTTATTTCATGGCGTACAAGAGCAAAGTTACATCTATCAAGTGATGGCGCATGCCTTGAAGTTTAAAGCCGGGCGGTAAAATCTCACCAATCGTGAACACGGGATTCTCGGCGCAATTTGGGCTGCAGATAAGGCATTAAGACCGATTAAGCGTAACGAGCCAACTATGTCGGCAAATTTAAAAATTCATGGCAAATTAGCGCGTGGCCGGATTTGCTCGGGCCACTAATAATGCAATCTTAATTTACACATAATCTAGATTTAAGGAAATCTGAAGAAAGTACCGACATACAAATCTAGCTTAGACGGTTATAAGGAAAAATTATGGACAATTTAAAAGCGATACCAATAACCAGCAATACAGACGGCAATTATTGCGACCACTCTAACTTGACCATGGAATTCGCCTACGGGTCGCCAACCGGGAATTTTATCTGTACGGAATGCGGGCGACTGTTATCTAAATCGACGGCCCGACAGGCGGCATTTGTGCCAAATAGCGTGCCAATAAAAACCATGCCGCCTTCAAGATTGCCCGTATTTATAGTTTAGATATGTGCGCGAGAAAACCACGAACACAAAAAAGCCGGGTATTGCTCCCGGCTATGATTGTCTAGTTGACAATTTAATGCGTTCTTGAAAACTGAATAGGTCGGTCTGACTGCTATTAAATAAAATTATCTTCCTATCTCAACGTCACGCCATGCCTCAACGGCGAATTCCGCCAATTCTTTGATTATTCCAAGTATGAATAACGCAAGACCATAAGTAAGTCCGGCGAGTATCAGTACTGCAAGTATTTTCATAAGACCTCCCAAAAGCTATCGGCTGGACCGATTCTGCCACCTTTTTGCTAAAACTCAACAGCGTTTTGGTCACTCTTGTAGATGGCGTGTTTCCGAAAAATTGGACAAAATCATCCAAAACAAACCCTTGGTTCGCTTTCTTAAAGTCAATTAAATTTTACAAATTTATTCATTTGAACTGCCATAGCTTGGTGGTGGCGCTATGTTTGTGTAATCAAACGATCTCGTCATCAGCCTAACAGATTAGCTTTTGGCTTTGGTGCGTCGACGTATGAGGCAAAGATAAGCGATCTTTTGCGTTACTGACCAAAAATGTCAGGTAACTGTCACTTATGGCAATACTGCGCTGAAAAAAATAGTCTTATTTACGCAGATCCTTCGAGCAGGCGAAGGCCATTCCGTTGCCAGAAAATGGTGTGATATTTGCTTTGTACCTCTTGCCAAATGTTAGCAACCTACATTTTCGGTACGACTAGTTACTTTTCTGAGCAGTATTTGTAAGCTAACCAATTCAATTGCTTGTGGGGATTAGACAAGCTTCAAATAAGGGAATTACGATGAAAACTAAATTCGGTAAATCCAACTCGCTTAAAACTCGTGATGCTGGTTTTCAAGCAAATCCAATATATCTTTACGAAATTGACCTCAGAGTCCAAACGGCAAATTGGTTGAAGCAAGAGACTCAGCAATTGAAAAATAGATTGAAAAAATATCCGGCTGTATAACTTGTTAAACGCCCAATGTACGGCTCTAATTGGATCGGTTACCGTTTCCGAGGAATAGTGTTGGCGGGATAATTTAGGCCGACAGTGAATCTACATAACCCGGCTAGAGCATAGGTACCAGATCCAACTCAAACATAATCGCGTCCTCGCGACCGTTTTTGGCTGGATAATAATTCTTACGGGTGCCGATTTCGCGAAAACCGGTTTTTCGATACAAATTGATGGCGCCAGGATTACTGGGGCGCACCTCAAGGAATATTTTCTCAGCGCGGGGCCGGGCGTATTCGATTAAGTGTTCCAACATTTTGCGGCCGGTTCCCTGGCGTTGAAAGGTGGGGTTAACGCTGATGTTCATAATGTGAGCTTCGCCAGCGGCTACATTGATGATGCAATAGCCTACTATGTTGTCATCTGGCGCCTCGCACACCCAACTGGTGTAAGTCATCGTGCGGAAACAATCTTTAAATATCCCTTCCGACCACGGAAATTCGTAATTTAACTCTTCTATCTTCAAGACGCTGGTTAAATCAGCATGATCCATTTTGCGCATCCGCATTAAGTCTTTGCTATCTACCGAGTCTGGAAACACCTTGGCGTAAAACTCGCGGTCCGCGTCGTAAATCACTGCATCTTTCAGTTTATGTAACAGTTTCCACATGGTTTTATTTTTCTAGTTTTTGATAGACCGACAGCGCAAACTGCAAGTCGCTCCAGGCCTTTGCCTTTTCCAGTAGCGAGCGCAATAGGTAAGCCGGGTGATGAATGACAATCAGCGGAATATCGTGTAATTGGTGTTGAACGCCGCGTAATTTTGCCAGAGGTTGTTGGGTGGTTAGCAAGCTTTGCGCAGCAATCCGGCCTACCGCCAAAATTATTTTCGGTTGTATCAATTCGATTTGCTGCTGCAGAAAGCGATTGCAGGCGGCGACTTCTTCGGCTTGCGGATCACGGTTATTCGGCGGCCGGCATTTCAATATATTGGCTATATAGACTTCTTCCCGCTTTAAACCTATCGCCCGCAACATTTCGGTTAATAATTGGCCGGCTTTGCCGACGAACGGTTCGCCTTGTAAATCTTCATTCTGCCCAGGCGCCTCACCAATCAGCATCCAGCTTGCTTGTTTATTGCCGACACCGAATACGGTTTGGGTGCGGGTTTTACACAGCGAGCAGGCTTCGCATAAAGAAACCTCGTGTTGCAGGTCTCTCCATATTTGATCGTTGGCGTGTGATGATGGCGACGAAGCGGAATGTCGCGGAAATTCGATATTAACGGTTTCGATGATGCTTGATACCGTTTGCTCGGAAGGCTCAACTTCGTGGGCTGCAAAGGGGGTAGCCGGTACTACGTGTTCGATTCGACTTTCACAATGAACGGCCGCTTGCGGAACTGCGATGGGTAGACGCCTAAGTGTCCAGACGTCAATGCCCATCGCCTCCATGTACTGCAAGCGGGTCGCGTTATCCATGGCGGCTCAAAAATCAGACATCGCCTTTTTGCGGATGCTGACGTTGGTCGGGCGTTTGCAGTTTGTTAACCGCGTTAATGTAAGCCTTGGCCGAGGCGATTACGATGTCGGTGTCGGCGCCGGAACCGTTAACGATACGGCCGGCATTTTCCAGTCGGACGGTTACTTCACCCTGAGCATCCGTGCCGGTGGTGATGTTGTTAACCGAGTACAACGCCAAAGTCGCGCCGGTTTTCACCAGGCTTTCTATCGCTTTCAAGCTGGCATCCACTGCGCCACCGCCTTGCCCGCTGCCGGTGACTTCCTTGCCATCGACACGTATCGTGACGGTGGCGTTAGGGACTTCGCCGGTTTCGGAACAGACTTTTAAGGCTACTAGTTTGATATGTTCGTCTTCAGCTTCGAAGCCTTGCTCGGAAATTAAGGCCTGCAAGTCTTCGTCGAAAATATCGTGCTTTTTGTCGGCCAATTGTTTGAAGCGGAAAAAAGCATCGTTCAAATCGGCTTCGCCGGCAAAGTCCACGCCCAGCTCTGCCATTCGGGTTTTGAAGGCGTTGCGGCCGGAATGTTTGCCTAAAACCATGCGGTTGGTGGTCCAGCCCACATCCTCGGCGCGCATGATTTCGTAAGTTTCGCGGTTTTTCAATACGCCGTCTTGATGGATGCCGGATTCGTGCGCAAAAGCATTGGCGCCGACGATGGCCTTGTTAGGCTGCACCGGAAAGCCGGTGATGGATGACACCAGCTTTGAGCAAGTGACAATTTCGCGCGCGTCCAAGCCGGTATCACAACCGAAGAAATCCTGGCGGGTGCGCACCGCCATCACCACTTCCTCCAAAGAGGCATTGCCCGCGCGTTCGCCCAAACCGTTGATCGTGCATTCTACCTGCCGCGCGCCGTTCATCACCGCCGACAAGGAATTGGCAACCGCCAAGCCCAAATCATTGTGGCAATGTACTGAGAAGATAGCCTTGTCGGAATTGGGGATGCGCTTGATCAAATTGGCGATAGTCGCACCGAACTGCTGAGGCATGCTATAGCCGACCGTGTCCGGGATATTAAGTGTCGTCGCTCCGGCATCGATCACTGCTTCCAGGATACGGCACAAGAAATCTTCTTCCGAACGGCCGGCATCTTCCGGGGAGAATTCGACGTTATCGGTGTACTGGCGGGCGCGCTTTACTGCCCGAACTGCGTATTCGATGACCTGATCCGGCTGCATATTCAACTTCTTTTGCATATGGATCGGCGAAGTCGCGATAAAGGTATGGATGCGCGAGCTGTTTGCGCCTTTCAAGGCTTCGCCAGCCCGGTCGATGTCTTTGTCCAGCGCCCGCGCCAAACCGCAAACTGTGCTGTCTTTAATCGCATCGGCGACCGCTTGCACTGCTTCGAAATCGCCTTGGCTGGCTGCCGGGAAACCCGCTTCGATGACATCGACTTTCATGCGCTCCAGAGCTCGGGCAATGCGGACTTTTTCATCGCGGGTCATTGAGGCGCCTGGGCTTTGCTCACCATCGCGCAAAGTTGTGTCGAATATAATTAATTTATCTTTCATGAGAACTCCGTTCATGAAATGTTCGGCGCTGAGGCCGAGGAACAGAAAAGGGTGGTATTGTTTAAATGAGGATAGAGTGCGCCCCTCAGGGCAGCAATCTTAAAGACAGGCCGAACAATTGTCTGCCAATGGCTGGCATGAAAACTAAGTGACTATGAAATTCGTTTTTCTGATTGTTCATGGTTAGAAACTATACTTGATTGCCGACTAAGGCTCAAGCTTACGATGCTGCGGCGTTTGAGTCTGCTAAATCCATTTTACCTTTTGTTTCGATTCCGAATCTAACTAGGCTATCGTTGTATTTTAGAAAATAAACTCAATCCGCAGCTATAAAGAGCGTGCGCTAAAAACTTAATCTGCAGAAAGTGAATGCCGTATTGGAAACTAGCCAGCATGGTTTTGACTGCTAGCAAGCCTTGGTTTTGATTGATGTATTCCCAACTCAAATCTTGGGCGGATTGGATGTAGTTGAGCCTGATCAGCTTGGCTAGATCAGGCCTGACATTTCGCTTAATCAGTTGTTTTTTTATTTCCAGATTGGATAAGGAGTGATCCATCCGGCGGCGAGGCTGAGACGAGTATCCCTGGCCCGCGCTACGTTGCAGGTACAAGCCTTCTGTTACTAATCCGCATCGGCCATTCAGCGCAGCGCGCAAAGCCCAATCGCAATCCCAAAGTAGGCAATCTTCCTGATATAAGCCGATTTGCCTAACCTGTTCCCTGGTTGCCACTGGTCGTTGAAACGCCATAGGGACCCTTTTTAGCAAAGCTTTGAATAGACGGTCTGCGTCAAATTCCAGTAGGGTTTCCGTCACTTGCGTTCCAGCCAGATCTGCCAATATTTTGTTCATGGCGTCAGTGTAGGATTCGTGCGTCCATTTTGAATTTGGACCAAACCAAGCGACGCTCATGAACAGCGTGTTAATTTCTGGATGGTTTTCTAAAGTTGAAACAGCTTTTTCTAAATAAGTCGGTGCGTAAAGGTCGTCGTCGTCCAGAAACGCAATGTATTTGCCAGAAGCGGCTTTGATGCCGGTGTTTTTCGCTGCGGTTCCCCCCAAAGAGCTTGGGTGCCGCAAAACTTTAATCTTCGTTCCGAACTTTTCCTGGATCTGAGCGGGGTTTACCGGAGGGGTTGAGCAATCGTCAACGACAATGACTTCCCAATCCGCCAAGGTTTGATTGACTACGCTGCTTATGGCTTCGTCCAAAAGGTCGGGGCGGTTGTGAGTGGGTATGATGACGGTAACTAGGCAGCTCATAGCATCGATTAGGCCGATTAAATTACAAAAGGTTTAACGGAAATATTGTGATGCATAAGATGAATCAAATAAATGCTGGTAGTTGGGCTATTATATCTTTAAGTCGATGATGGTGTCGCTTATTATGTTTAAGTAGTATCGGGCAGTGCCAATAAGATAAATAGGTTGTTGGGGCTGATCGGAATTAAGCGGTGCTTTGTTCGAGAAATTAAAACAGATAGGCATTAAAATAAATTGAACGATTTTTTGAGGAAGCTTATTTTTGAGTAATTTTTAACAATAGTGCAGGCCTCTCGGAAGTTTAGGTGCTGTTTTGTTGAAAGATATTCATTCATTAGCACAGATTCTTTTGCGGTCGAATATGCCGCGCCCTGAGGTCTCAGGCTGTGCTGTACAGGAGTCGCATCAATAGTCCCCATGGTTTTTTCCGATGCACTCACCTTTATTGGCCAAACGAGGTCATATCCCCATCCCATTGGACTTTCAAGATCAAACGGTAGTAATTCATTTACAATTGATTTATGCATGCTAAATAGCGGGCCAATTTCAACAAAATGTGTTTCGCGTGCGTTTAGCCAAGGCCTGGAAACAACAAATGTATTATCAGCTGTACTGGTTCTCGTGCGGGCGGGTTGAGCCAAGCAAAAGTTTAAATGCTGTTGCCATCCGATAAAAGCATCGAGAAAGTTATCGTCAACAAAAATGTCGTCATCGGTAAAGACAAGATAATCGTATTTGCTTATGTCAACCTCTTCTAGAATTTCATTTAATATCGTAAATTTTGGTTTAAGCTCAAATATCTGCTTAACCAGAATTAGGTTGGCGTGGTTTTTATATTCGGCTTGGTTGTCTTTTAGAGAGTTTTTAGGGTTCAATGATACCCAGATTTGATCAACCGCACATGCTGTTGATTGATTAAACGCACTTATCAGGTGATTAAATGTGTTTTCTCTGTATTCTAAATATATTCCTAAAATTAGTACCTTCGGTTTGTTTTTAGGCGCATGTTGTATTTTTAGTGGTTTGTGATGGGTAGGGTACCGCATCAATATCTGGGAAATTTTGATTTTTAAATAGCATTTAATTTCGTTTAAATAGTTCACGAATAATTCCTTGGGCCGTCATCTAGTTGCGAAATGCTATTCTTAAGGAGGTTGGCCGAACTCAGTTTCCAATTTGAGCAAGTAAACTTATATTCTCATTGAATAAGATCTGCTGTGTTGTTTTGGATAGTCAGCATTTCGCCATTGCTGAATGGCGAATTTTAAAATATTTTTCGCCTATGAATATCCCAATAAAAGCGTTTCAGACGCATGAAATAATGGGGGTAGAACAGAAATGTTTTGCAGCGGATTAACGGAGCGGAAATTAGCGTAAGCCAGTCTTCTAAGGCTGTAGGCGATAATAGCCCCAAACTTCTGACACCGCCTGGCGGCATCTCGATGCCGCGCTCGCGCTTAAATTCCTGCCAAATCTCTATACCTTTATTGACGGGCTCAACTTGATCTATTTTTCGAGGTTTTTGTTCAAGCCATTCGTCCGGGTTTACGCAAGGTACCGAATCAATTACCGCCACTCCGGTTTCGCGCTCTTCATTGGTCAGAAGGTGTAAATACCACCAATCAGTTCCGAAGGCAATTAAGCCCGGGTCGTAAGTTGCCATAAACCGATCCAGAATAGGCTTAGAGAACAATGGCACGCAGTTTTCCACGAAATTGGTAAGCCTCGCAAATCTGAAATGATTTGCTTTTGTGACTTCATGGCTTATTTTGCCGACGCTCAAGAAACCAGGCTGTAGCAAGACGAGTTTGTAGCGTTCTAAAATGCGGAATAACTGGCTAATTTGGCTGGCGCTCAATTCTATATCGTCGTCAAGTACAAATATTGCCCGATAGGGGGTGAGTAACTCTCCCCAGCGGTTATATATATCGTGTAAATTTGGATATTTGCCGCCTTTTCGCTCGTTGTAAAAATCAGCAACGCTCCGGTGATAATCACTTTCGCCTTCGTATTGAGTAACCCATAAGTCGAAATTTTTTTTGCCCGTGACCCATTTTTTTATATTGGATCGGTGACCGGCTGAGGTGTAAACCAGATAGGGTGACGACGGAACACCTATTTTAGGTGAGTTTCTATCATCTGATGCCATTGAAACCGCCTCTAATATTTCGTAATGCCACGTTATGAACTTTTTCTTGTTGATTTTGACGTTTGGGGATAGCGTTTAAGTTTGACGGCTTTAGTTTTTTCGGCAGCAGCTGATTGTCCTGAGGCAATGATAAAATATAAACTCAATTGACAGTAGAGTTAATGGTTCGTACGGTTTGCCGAGGTACATTGTTTTTCAATTGCTTAATAGAAAATTTTTTATTTCTGGTAAATCATCTCGTCGTTGGTGCCAATAAATAAGCCGACAATGAGTATAGCTAGTTTCTAAGCGGATTCAAAAACCCAGTTTCTGTCGTTTTGGGTCACATGCCGAAACACCAAAATCTCCGAGCAACAGGTCATAAATGAGTCGATCAACTCTTGTTGTTGTCGTCGATAGTACTGCTCTATTGCGCTCGGTATCTGATGTTGAAAAAATAGCTCAAGGGTTTGCAACATGATTACAGAGTTTTGAATGTCACCCATGCGAGTTAACTGGCTTTTCAACAGGCTAGAGTCCGTTTCAGCGTGAGTGGAATCAAGGCATTGCGCTGCTAAAAGCGTATAGCGCAATTTTTTAACAGCGATGCGCAGATGATGAATGCTGGCAGGTATGTTGGGATCCAGTGCTTCATAACGATTTATCACTAGGCCATAAATATTGTTAATGGCGCTTGGTAATGCCTGTTTAAGATCGATGTCGGTTGTTTGAGTTTTGAAGTATTTACCGGCTTTTTTCAACTTGCGACGCAGTTTCGGTTGATACAGGCGGGCAATAAATGAATGGTTTTCCAGCAGTAAACGCTGTTCGCAGCGATGCATGTACGCTAAAAAAGGCTCTAGCTCGGGAAGTATAGGCAGGGTCTTGGCCGCCTCGAACAGCATGACCTGGGTATCTCGCAATTCGTCGAAACCGTCGAGTTGCTTTTTCAAAACTTTGCGAATGCTTAGTAATGTGGGTTGTGGCTCCAAGGCATGTAGCAATTCTATCAGCGCCAACAAGCGCCGGGTGCTAATGCGTAATTCGTGGACGTTATCTTCGCTGGCGGTTTGGCGGCAGGCTTTCAAGCGTTTGCGATATTGGCGCCAGTGTATTTCCAAGGCGTCGAGCAACGGTTTGCCGCCGGTATTTTTCATCCGCTAGCTTTTACGGCTTTGCAGCTTACGTTTGCGCAAAACCAAGGTAACTATAGGGCCGGATATGGCATAGCCGACCGATAGCAGGAACAGCATTCGCTGCGGTTGCGCCATTATGAAGCTGATAACCAGCATCGCGATAATGGCAACGATGAATGGCACCTTGTTTTTAAAATCGATTTCTTTGAAGCTGGAGTAACGGAAGTTGCTGACCATTAGCAAACCGGTAGTGATGGTGGTCAGCAATACCAGATACTTGATGTTTTCCACGTCATAACCGTTTTCCACGCAGAACCACAATCCACCGGCCAAAATAGCCGCCGCTGCCGGGTCTGGGTAGGCCTTGAAAATAGCGTTTGTCGGCCACTTCCACTTGCGTGTTGAAACGCGCCAAACGTAACGCTCCACCGGCCATATGCACAAATGCGGCGAACAAGCCTGCTTGGCCCATGGTGGATAGAGTCCACAAATACATGACAATAGCCGGAGCAACGCCAAACGAAACCATATCGGACAAGCTGTCGTACTGCACGCCGAATTCGCTTTGCGTGTTAGTCAGGCGGGCAACGCGGCCGTCCAAGCCATCCAGTACCATCGCAATGAACATCGCAATCGCCGCTGTTTCGAAACGGCCGTTAATTGCCGAGGTGATTGCATAAAACCCGGCAAACATGGCGCCCGTGGTGAATAGATTGGGCAGTAGGTAAATGCCACGATGACGAGTAAGCGGTTGCTTCTTGATCATAATGTGTCTACAAAGGTTGAATAGTTGGCGGCATTGTACATGCTGAATATGACAGATGCTTAACTAATGTGGCCCGTTTCGTGGGTATGAGAGAAGGCTTGTGATTATTGAGATTGTAGCCCGTATGCAGCGCAGCGGAATACGGGGTTGATATATTGCCACGATTGATAATTTTTGATTTTCAACCCGGATTCCGCTGCGCTTCATCCAGGCTACGCTGGCTGTCACGTTGATCGAAAGGTTAGGCTAATTGTTGGGGAGGGAAGTCTTCATATGACTTTGGAAAGTAGCCCCAGATTCGTGCGACATCCCCCTTTACCTCATAATCAAAGCCGATGCTGGAAAGTTTTGAAGCAATCTCAGTGCTGTGATCAATAATCCTGGGCGGCATTAAATGCCCCATGAATTCATGCTGATGCAGCCCAATATCAAACCACTCTACGCCAACAAATGGAAATGGCAGATGGTAATGCCACTCGGAATCCCATTCGGAGATATGACCATTTATCCATTTACTTCTATACGAAGGCCGCCAGCCCGGCTTTTGCCGAAAGTAATTGATTAATTCATTCCACTTGGTGTCATTGGCAAGTGCGCCAAAATACTTGCATTTAGCTTGAAAAATGATCTTGTCTCGGTCAGAACCAAGCGGTGTTGCCGTGGCGTCGGGAAGTTCGCGCATCGAATTGGCCTACCGTAATGTTAATCGGCGCGGCGCTGTTTGCCGCGTCCGGTGTAATAAAGTGCTATATGCATGCTAACCAAATAATTAATTGCCACGGCTGCTGTTCATTTTCATTTACCTCAAAACTTCCACACCACCAACGCCTGCGGCACCCTGTCAAGCAAGCCCTTAATCCCGTATTTATTATGCCAATATTGGTATTCGATGCCGATATACAAATGGTTGCTATCACCCCATAAGTCGCCGAGGTCTAATCTAAGTTGCGGTTGCGCCAGAGCTTGGCGGGCGGCGGTGTGGTTATGACCGATGAAGTCGGCAAAGCCTTCGAAACTCCATTTTGTGCCGGCAATTTCGAACGGCAGTTTCCACGCCGGGGTAATCTGCCAGGAGGTGCCTATGTCGGCGGTTTCGGTGACGCGCTGCCGTAAAAAGTCGACGTTGAAATAGTCGAAGCCCGGCAGGTCGAAATCGACGGTAACGCCATAAAGCCAAGCGCGAAAGCCGCTGCGCGAGCTGTTCATGTTTTCCCCGAGGTTGACGCCGGCGGTTACGCCGAAATCTTTGAAAATGCCGTAAGACAAGTCCAAGCCGATGACTTTACCGAGGCTGAAGGTGCTGTATGCCTCGCCGTAAAGATTGGTTTGCGCGGTTTGGCCGGATTCGGTAAACAGCGTATCCATGAAGAAGAAATTGCGACCGTAAGCCCAGCCGTGGGCGTGGGTGACGGTGATAATGGACTGGCTGACGTCGTTGGCGTTGAACGGTTCCTGGTAGTTGCCGCCGTGCAGATATTGGATCTCGCTGTTACTCCATTGCATGAAATCAGCAGGGCAGGGCTGGGCCAAGGTCGCGGTGATGATACCAAGATAAAACCGGTTTAAGCGATAGCGATCAAGCATTTGGCAAAATCCAGCGGGCAAAAAAAAGCCCATCGTGTAGATGGGCTTTAATCCTAGCCGATAAGCTTAGTTTTTGCTTTTATCGACGATTTGGTTAGCTTTGATCCAAGGCATCATGGCCCGCAGTTTAGCACCGACGGTTTCGATAGGATGCTCGGCATTCAGGCGGCGTCTGGCGGTCATTTCAGGGTAGCCGGTTTGGCCTTCCAGGATAAATTGCTTGGCGTATTTACCTTGCTGAATGTCTTCCAGCGCTTGTTTCATCGCCCAACGGCTTTCTTCGTTGATCACTTTCGGGCCGGTGACGTATTCGCCGTATTCCGCGTTGTTTGAGATCGAGTAGTTCATGTTGGCAATGCCGCCTTCGTACATCAAATCCACGATCAGTTTCAGTTCGTGCAAGCACTCGAAGTAAGCCATTTCGGGCGGGTAACCGGCTTCGGTCAGGGTTTCGAAACCGGCTTTCACCAGTTCCACCGCGCCACCGCACAATACCGCTTGTTCGCCGAACAAATCGGTTTCGGTTTCGTCACGGAATGTGGTTTCGATGATGCCGGAACGGCCGCCGCCGATCGCTGATGCATACGACAAGCAGATGGCTTTAGCCATGCCGGAAGCGTCTTGATGAATCGCGATCAAATCAGGAATGCCGCCGCCTTTAACAAACTCGGAGCGCACGGTGTGACCAGGTGCTTTAGGCGCAATCATGATTACGTCCAGGTCTTTGCGGGGTACGACTTGGTTGTACAGAATCGCAAAACCGTGCGCGAAAGCCAAGGCCGCGCCTTGTTTAATGTTGGGTTCGATTTCTTCTTTGTACAGTTTGGATTGAAACTCGTCCGGGGTCAGAATCATCACCACGTCGGCGCCGGCGATAGCTTCCGGTACGTCTTTGACAGTCAAGCCGCTGGCTTGAGCTTTGGCGACTGACGCTGAATTGGCACGCAAGCCGACAACGACGTCAACACCTGAGTCTTTCAGATTGTTGGCGTGCGCGTGGCCTTGGGAGTCGTAGCCGATGATCGCTACTTTTTTGCTTCTGATAACAGAAAGGTCGGCGTCTTTATCGTAATAAACTTGCATAGGTTTTCTCGTTGCTGGGTAAATAATAAATGTTACAGGTGTAAGCCTTTCTCGCCACGGGAGATGCCGGTCGGACCGGAGCGCACCACTTCGATGATGCTGCCTTCTTCAAAACCGTGGATAAAGGCGTCCAGTTTGCTGGATTGGCCGGTCATTTCCACCACGTAGCTGTTGGCGGTGACGTCGATAATCTTGCCGCGGAAAATGTCCACCATACGCTTCACTTCTTCGCGGGTATCGTGGCTGGTTTTGATTTTTACCAGCATCAGCTCGCGTTCGATATGTGCGGATTCCGCCAAATCGATCAATTTGACCACGTCGATCAACTTGTTCAGTTGCTTGGTGATTTGCTCGATAATCTCGTCGCTGCCGCTGGTGACCAAGGTCATCCGCGACAGGCTGGAATCCTCGGTGGGGGCCACGGTCAAGGATTCGATGTTGTAGCCACGCGCGGAAAACAAGCCCGCGACGCGCGACAAAGCACCGGATTCGTTTTCAATCAGGATCGAAATGATGTGTCTCATTTATGACAACTCCCTGTCTACCGGGGTGCCGGGTGCGACGCGCAATTTCATGTCGTGATGGCCTTTGCCTGCTTCTATCATGGGGTAAACGTTTTCCGTGCGATCCGTGATGAAATCCAGGAATACGGTTCTGTCTTTCATAGCAAACGCCTTTTCAAGTGCACCGCGCACGTCCTCGGGTTTTTCAATCAACATACCGACGTGACCGTAGGCCTCCGCCAATTTAACGAAGTCGGGGATGGTATCCATGTAGGACTGCGAATACCGGCTTTGATAAGAGAACTCCTGCCATTGCCTCACCATGCCCATGTAGCGGTTGTTCAGGTTGATGATTTTCACCGGCGCGTTGTATTGCAGGGCAGTGGATAGCTCCTGGATACACATCTGGATGCTGGCTTCGCCGGTAATACAGGCGACATTGGCTTCTGGAAACGCCAGTTTCACGCCAATCGCCGCCGGCAAGCCAAAGCCCATCGTGCCCAGGCCGCCAGAGTTGATCCAGCGCCGGGGTTTGTCAAAGTGGTAGTACTGTGCGGCATACATTTGGTGCTGACCGACGTCGGAGGTGACAAAAGCTTCGCCGCCAGTCACTTGATACAACTGCTCCACGACATATTGCGGCTTGATGACGCTGCTGGTGCGGTCATAATCCAGGCAATGCACATCCCGCCAACTGCCTATCAATTGCCACCAGGATTCAAGCGCTGACTTCGACGGCTTGGTTTTGCTGTCTTTAATCAGTTCTATCATTTGCTCCAACACCGGTTTAACTTCACCAACGATGGGCACGTCGACTTTAACGGTCTTGGAAATCGAGGCGGGATCAACGTCGATATGGATAATCTTGGCGTACGGGCAAAACTCAGCCAGTTTGCCGGTGACCCGGTCGTCGAAGCGCGCGCCGACAGCGAGAATCACATCGCTTTCGTGCATCGCCATATTGGCTTCATAAGTACCGTGCATGCCCAACATGCCAACGAATTGCTTGTCGGTGGCAGGGTAGCCACCCAATCCCATCAGGGTGTTGGTGATCGGATAGCCCAGCAATTGGGTTAACTCGGTTAATTCTTTATGGGCTTCACCGAGAATCACGCCGCCGCCGGAATAAATCATCGGCCGCTGCGCGGTCAACAGCATATCTACTGCGCGTTTGATCTGGCCCTTGTGGCCGCTTACCACCGGGTTATAAGAACGCATGCTGATCTTTTTCGGGTACTTATAAGGCACCTTGATGTTAGGATCGGTGATGTCTTTCGGCACGTCGACCAATACCGGGCCGGGGCGGCCGGTGGTGGCGACGTAAAAGGCCTTCTTCATGGTTTCGGCCAAATCGTTGACATCCTTGACCAAGAAGTTGTGCTTAACGCAGGGCCGAGTAATGCCCACCGTATCGACTTCCTGGAACGCATCGCTGCCTATTACCGGCGACGGCACTTGGCCCGAGATAATCACCATCGGGATAGAATCCATATACGCGGTGGCAATGCCGGTGACGGCATTCGTCGCGCCTGGGCCCGAGGTGACCAGCACCACGCCCGGTTTGCCGGTGGCGCGCGCATAAGCGTCAGCTGCATGGGCCGCCGCTTGTTCGTGGCGGACCAGGATATGTTTCACTTCGTCTTGATGGAAAATGGCATCATAGATGTGCAAGACAGAGCCACCCGGATAGCCAAATACAAATTCGACACCTTCATCTTTAAGACATTGGACAAGAATATGTCCGCCACTGAGTTCCAATTTTACGTCCTCAAAAAACTAATCGATCGGGGGAAATGCAGATTTTACAAAAAAGGTTGGATAAGCTACTGTTTTTGACCCTTTTCGTCAAGGAAAACCAAGGATTTCACTTGGGTTTTCTTGCCTACAGATGGGTTTTTCCGTTGGAAATTCGCGCAAATTTACAATTGCCGGAGCGGGACAGCTGCGTTGTTTTAAAGTTTAAGCCACGGCAACGAGTGGCGAGCACATAAAGGATATTCAAACTGGATTACCGTACTCTCGATTTGCTCAAACAAAATCATCCGGCGTGGCGGCTACTTAATTCGCCGCATGCGCCACTAGTTGCCGGCTTTTTGAACCGGGTGTTTGTCATCCCAAACCAGCGCTTGATTGCCCAGGCCGATCTTGCCGAGGCCTTGGAAGACGAATTATTCGGCTTGCGTGAACAATTCGGTAACGACATCTTTCCGAAATCGGCGCTGGACTATCTCAATGATTGGGCCGGCAACGACAAGGGCTGGCTGCGCAAATTCTATCGCCAAGGCTCGGACGAACCCTATTTCGACCTGACTCCGCCCACCGAAAGAGCCATCGCCTGGTTGAGTAGCTTGACCGAACGCAGCTTCGTCGGCACCGAGTCGCGCTTGCTGACCTTGTTCGAACTGCTCAAGCAAATCAGCGCAGGCAGCGAAACCGATCCCGAGACCCGCATCGCCGAACTGCGCAAGCGCCGCGCCGACATCGACGCCGAAATCGCCAGAGCCGAGGCCGGCGAACTGGCCTTGCTGGACGACACCGCATTGAAAGACCGCTTTCTGCAATTCACCGCGCTGGCCCGCGAACTGCTCGGCGACTTTCGCGAAGTCGAGCATAACTTTCGCGGCCTGGACCGGCGGGTGCGCGAGCGCATCGCCTTGTGGGAAGGCGGCAAGGGCGAATTGCTGCAAGACATCATGGGCGAACGCGATGCTATCGCTGATTCCGACCAAGGCCGCAGCTTCCGCGCCTTCTGGGATTTCCTGATGTCCAGCCGGCGTCAGGAAGAATTATCGGCCTTGCTGGAAAAAGTGCTGGCCTTGCAACCGGTGGCCGAACTGCGCCCCGAAGCCCGCTTGCGCCGGGTACATTACGACTGGCTGGAAGCTGGCGAACACACCCAGCGCACCGTCGCCGAACTCAGCCGGCAACTGCGCCGCTTCCTCGACGACCAGGCCTGGCTGGAAAACCGCCGCATCATGGAAATCTTACACGGCATCGAAGCCAAGGCTTTGGCTCTGCGCGACGATCAACCGTCCGGCGAAGTGATGAGCATCGCCGAAGCTGCCGCCGACATCGAACTGCCGATGGAGCGCCCGCTGCATACGCCGACCGTCAAGCCGCGCATCGCTAGCCTGATCCCGGAAGCCGGCGACGACGACCTGGACGCCGCCGCGCTATTCTCGCAAATCGTCATCGACAAGGCGCAACTGGCCCGTCACATCCGCCACGCCCTGCAAGACAAACCGCAAATCACCCTGGCCGAACTCTGCCGTAGTCACCCCTTGCAACACGGTCTGGCGGAACTGGCCGCCTATCTGCAACTGGGCGGGGACAGCTTCAACACCACCGTCGACGAAACCGCCGAAGACGTCATCGTCTGGCAAACGACGGACGGTGAAGGGCGGGAAGTGAGCAAGCAGGCGCGCTTGCCGAGGGTGATTTTTGTCAGGTGACGCGAGCGGCACAGGATGTTCTTATCGAATACGGGGGGGCGGAAATCTTTCCAAAATTTAGGCATATGCTAGGATAGGTGGGTGCTACATGCTGGCAATTAGAGTGGTTGTAGACACAAATGTCCTGGTTGCCGGCTTGAGCGGGGGTAAAGGGCCAAATTGAGAAGTTCTTCGCCGCAGCCTCCAAGACGGTTTGCAGTCATCTAGTCCGCATCGAACTCTGTACGATGATCTGGCGGAAGCGGAACTCTGTCACTAGCTGGAAAGCCATCCCGGTGGGTTCGATGTCATCGTTTCCGCCGACACCTTCCTCTATTTTGGTCAACTCGAATCTTTGCATACCGCTGCCGCGATGAAACCGGCAGGAGTTTGGGGTTTAACTTGGAGCATGCTGTTGATGGTGCTCCGGCTTGCTTCGTGCGGTTTGACGTGCATGGGCGTTATGCTCACGGCAAGGACTATGTTGTGCACGCGCTAGCTTGGCTGGATTGAATAGTAACAGCCGCGGTGACGATCCTTCCGCAAAGAAGCCGTCGCATCGACACCTGGATTGCGGGTTTTGGCGGAAAAACCTGATTAAGGGCTGTGGTAGCGTGTAAATCTAAATTTAGCTGGAACGGGGGGCATCAAGGCAGGCAATCTAACTAAATACAAGATCGATAGTTCACCCATTAACTCGCAAGGAGAAATAATGAAGCGAAGAAGTACGAAAGAAAACCTTTTGAAGGCATCTGTGGGAGAAGGTGCAGCCAACGATCCCAAGGACGTCCTAATCGTCGAATATCTATTCAATATCTGCAACAGCGTCATTCGCCGGCCGTTTCCGGAATCCGGGCGTTGTTCCACTGATTTGATCATGGAAATTCGCCGCTATCAGCGCAACGAACTTAGATATCCTCATGCCGATGGGCGCGTCGATCCGGCGGGTAGAACTCTCCACGCCTTGGTCGAAAAGGCGCGGACGCTACGGCCTAAACGTACCGATCTGAACAAATCGTCGCGCCCCTATCTGGCCGGAGGTTCTTGGTGCGGTCCCAGTGGTGAGGTCGCCGGATTATTGGAATTCTTGGAATTTAAAAGACCGCCTGCCAGCCAGCAAACGCAAGAGCCCGGTACAGCGCACCGGGCGGTTGTTGATAGCTATTTGTCCTTGCGGGAGCGCGCTGCGGCCGGCAAGCTTCACCGTCTCAAAACGGCCGTCAATAGTGGCGGTTCATTTTCCAAGTTGACCGATGCGGATTTTCAGGCCGCGTTGGCGGCTCTGGGTAACGGCATTACCCTGGCCATGGTCAAGGCCTTTGCCGAAGTGGAGTCGGGCGGGAAAAGCGGATTCGGCCCCGCCGGCCTGCCGGTCATTGCCTTCGAAGGGCATTGGTTTAGGAAATTGACGAATAAGAAATACGACCAAACGCATCCCATGCTGTCTTACAAATATGTCAAGAAAGCGGGGCCGGAGTGGCAAGCCAATAATAAGGATCAGGAAACGGCCTGGAAAACCCTCAACGACGCCATCGCCTTGGATTCCGACGCCGCGTTGCAGGCTTGTTCGTGGGGTATGTTTCAAGTAATGGGCTTCAACTTCAAAGATTGCGGCTTTAGCAAAGTTGAGGACTTTGTCACATCCATGAAAGCGGGCGAACGCGGGCAACTCGATGCTTTCGTTGGCTGGTGCAAGGCCAAACCTGCTCGCTTACAAGCCCTTAAAGACAAGAAATTCGCGACCATTGCGACCTTATATAACGGAGAGGATTATGGAAATTATGATGTTTTGCTTGAACAAGCCTACAAGCGCCACGGGGGAAGCTGATCATGTTTAATCGTTTTGGTTTCATCATGGCAATATTGATGGCGACCGAAGTCGGAGCCGTCGAAACCAACCAATTTCACTCGGGTGTTTATGAGCAACTCCGCTTGGCGGTGGCGCCGGACGGCCAAATTACCGGTTACTATCGTGAAGAGCAAGGGGAAGGCGTGAGCAAAACCTGCAGCTTTTACCTGCGTGGACAATCAAATGGAGATTCGGCCTCGCTGACGACATGGAATGTTGATCACTTTCCCGGCGAACTCCGCATCCAGGCCGCCGGAGTCAATTTGAAGGTGGAGCACGGTAACGAACATCCAGGATGCGGAATGCTGTTGCCACCGGCCATCGAACAAGGCCTGAATTACGATAAGGTGACGGAAACCCAATGGACTGAGTTGAGGGTCATATCGAGTCCCAAGACTTACTTCCATTCCGAACCTAAGGCTGACGCCAAGCTCAAGTCTTATTTGGTGAAAGGGGATGTAGTTGGCGTGGTGGGTGCCGAGGGAGACTGGCTGCAGGTTGAGTACCCAGGGACAAAGAAAATGATCCGCGGCTGGATCAGTAACAGTGATTTAGCCGTATTTAAGTCAGGTCAATAGTCGTAGGCAAGATTCCCCTCTACGAGGCGGGTTTTGCTATCCAGCCATAAACATTTAAATATGGCCGAAGCAGCCATACTCGTTTACAGCCGGTTGAAAAACCCGTCTGAAGATTCATGGGGCTTTGTTTGTTAAGCGCGTAAAATTCCGTTTTTCCAGTCCAGTTGGTCATGGATAGTGGCATCAGCAGATTATCTCTGTTGGTTTTAGTTTTGCCCTAAAATACGCGCAATTCAACACCTGCTCAATCAATAAGAGATAAACATGACGGAAACCGACCTAGAGATGGCGCCGCAATACGACCTGTCGGCCTTGGTCATTCCGTTATTGAAAGGCGTGATCTACCAGGAAACCGACGGCGGTTTGTGGAACGCCTTGCTGAATCTGCAAGCCAGGGTGCGGGATTACGTGGCGGTGTTGGGTTTGGAATTGGTGTTGGATCAGGCCGAGGGTTATGCGTTTTTGCGTTCGCGCCAGACCGATGCCGAAGACGACGAAGCGGCCGCCAAGTTGCCGCGTTTGATCGCGCGCCGGCCGTTGTCGTTTCCGGTCAGCTTGTTGCTGGCCTTATTGCGCAAGCGGCTGGCCGAGTTCGACAGGGGCGGCGGCGAGACTCGGTTGGTCTTGTCGCGCGAGGACATCGTCGAGTTGATCCGGGTGTTTTTGCCGCCACGCAGCAACGAGGCGCGGCTGATCGATCAGATCGAAACTCATATCAACAAGGTGGTCGAACTGGGTTTCTTGCGCAAACTCAAGGCGGCTTCCGGGCAGTCGGCCAATTACGAAGTCAGGCGGATACTCAAAGCTTTTGTCGATGCTCAGTGGTTGTCCGAGTTCGACGCCCGGCTGGAGGAGTATCAAACGCAGTTAGTTAGCGGCGGGGAAGGCGGAGAGTGATTGTTCGTAGATTGATCCCCGCCGCTCTTTCTCGTCGGGACAATACCGTTAGGTATATCGTGGTTTATCCCCCTCTTTTTCAAAGAGGGGCTAGGGGAGATTTATTAAATAAATCCCCTTCGATCCCCCTTTTGCAAAGGGGGCGGCTCCTTAACCTAAGCGGCATTCGCGCAGGGAGGGAGTACGTCCATTCCGTTTTACATTGTCTCGACCAAAATTCCGCCGCGCCATGATCGCCACTAACGACCTGCAATTCTCCCTGGACTTCGTCGACGACGACGCCTTGTCCGGCTTTCGCTTGCAACGCCTGGAAGTCTACAACTGGGGCACCTTCGACGGCCGGGTTTGGGTCTTGCATTTGAACGGCCGCAATGCGCTATTGACCGGCGACATCGGTTCCGGTAAATCGACGCTGGTCGATGCGGTGACCACTTTATTGGTGCCGGCCCATCGCATCGCCTACAACAAGGCGGCCGGAGCGGACGCCAAGGAGCGCAGTCTGCGTTCCTATGTGTTGGGCCATTACAAATCCGAGCGCAACGAGGTCAGCGGCAGCGCCAAGCCGGTGGCCTTGCGCGGCGACAACAGTTATTCGGTAATCTTGGGCGTGTTCCACAACGCTGGCTACGACCAGACCGTGACCTTGGCGCAGGTGTTCTGGATCAGCGACCGCCAGGGCCAGCCGGCGCGGCTGTACGCCGGTTGCGAACGCGACTTGAACATCGCCGCCGACTTCGCCGATTTCGGCAGCGACATAGGCCAATTGCGTAAAAAGTTGCGCGGCCTGGGCGCCGAGTTGCACGACAGCTTTCCGCCCTATGGCGCCTGGTTTCGCCGCCGTTTCGGCATCGACAACGAGCAGGCGCTGGAATTGTTTCACCAAACCGTATCGATGAAATCGGTCGGCAATCTGACTGACTTCGTGCGCAGCCACATGCTGGAACCCTCCGAAGTCGCGCCGCGTATCACCGCGCTGATCAATCATTTCGATGACCTGAATCGCGCCCACGACGCGGTCCTGAAGGCCAAGCGGCAGTTGAGTCTGTTGACGCCGCTGGTTGCCGATTGCCAGCGTCACTCGCAACTCAACGAGCAAACCGAAACCCTGCGCGCCTGCCGCGAAGCCTTGCGGCCGTTTTTCGCGGGCCTCAAGCGCGGCTTGCTGGAAAAGCGGCTGGCCGGCTTGGACGAGGAATTGGCAAAACAGAGCGCCCAACTGGAGCGGTTGAATTTGCGCAAGCGGCAACAGCAACTCGACGAGCGCGAATTGCAGCGCAATATTGCCGCCAACGGCGGCGACCGCATCGCGCAATTGGGCCTGGAAATCGAGCGTTTGCAAGAGGAGCTGACGCGCCGCCGCGACAAGTCCGGCCGTTACGAACAGTTGCTGCAAAGCTTGGATTTGCCGGCGCCGCCAGACGATGAAGCCTTTCTGGCGCAGCAAATGCGTTTCGCCGAACTACGGGACATTGCGGCGGTGCGCGAAGCCGATCTGCAAAACCAGGCCAACGAAATCGGCGTGGCCTTCGCCCAAGGCCGTAGCGAGCACCAGGACTTACAAAACGAGCTGGCCAGCCTGAAGGCGCGGCGCAGCAACATCGAAGATACGCAAATCAAAATGCGCCAGGCGCTGTGCCGGTCGCTGAATCTGGCCGAGGACGAGATGCCGTTCGCCGGCGAATTGATCCAGGTGCGCGACGAAGACAAGGGCTGGGAAGGCGCCGCCGAACGGCTGCTGCGCAATTTCGGTTTGTCGCTGCTGGTGCCGGACCGGCATTACGCGGCGGTGGCTGATTGGGTGGAGCAAACCCATTTGCGCGGCCGCCTGGTCTACTTCCGGGTGCGGCCGGGCCAACGCGCCGAGCTGCCGGAACTACACCGCGATTCGTTGGCGCGCAAATTGGCGATTAAACCCGATTCGGCGTTTTACGATTGGCTGGAGCGCGAGATCGGCCATCGCTTCGACGTGGCCTGCTGCGCGACCCAGGAGCAATTCCGCCGCGAGCAAAAAGCCATCACCCGCGCCGGCCAGATCAAGGCGCCCGGCGAGCGCCACGAAAAAGACGACCGCCACCGCCTCGACGACCGCAGCCGCTACGTGCTGGGCTGGAGCAACGCCGCCAAGATCGCCGCGTTGGAGAACAAGGCCAAACTGCTGGAAAAGCAGCTAGCCGATTTGGCGGGCCGCTTGGCCGACATCGCCAAAGCGCAAGCCACGGTCAAGGCGCAATTGGAAACTTTGACCAAGCTGGGCGAATACCGCGATTTCCGCGAACTTGACTGGCAACCTTTGGCCGCCGACATCGCCGCGCTGGACGAAGAACGCCGGCAATTACAGGCGGCTTCCGATTTGTTGCAGCAACTCGGCGCACAACTGGCGGCGGCGCAAGCCGCGTTGCTGGAAACCGAGCGCGCCTGGAATGACAAAATCAAGGAAAGCGGCGCCACCGAACAGCGCAAACAGGCCGCCGAAGCGCTACTGGCGCAGACCGCCGACATCCTAAACGAAGCCGGCGACGCGCACGCCGCACAATATCCTGCTTTGGAAGCGCTGCGCGGCGAAGTGTTGGCCGAGCGGCAAGTCACGGTGGAGTCCTGCGACAACCGCGAACGCGAGATGCGCGATTGGTTGCAGACCAAAATCGAAAACGACACCAAAAGGCTCAATTACTTGCGCGACAAAATCATCGACGCGATGCGCGGCTATTGCGCGGCCTTCCCGTTGGAAACCCAGGAAGTCGATGTCGGCATCGCCGCAGCGCACGAATATCAAACCATGCTGCAAAGCTTGCAGGCCGACGACTTGCCGCGCTTCGAAGCCCGCTTCAAGGAATTGCTCAACGAAAACACCATTCGCGAGGTCGCCAACTTCCAGTCGCAACTGGCCCGCGAGCGGGAAACCATCAAGGAACGCATCGCGCTGATCAACGAATCCTTGACCCAAATCGACTACAACACCAACCGCTTCATCGTGCTGGAAGCGCAACCGACGCCGGACGCCGACGTCCGGGACTTTCAAAGCGAGTTGCGCGCCTGCACCGAGGGCGCGCTGACCGGCTCCGATGACGAGCAATATTCGGAAAACAAGTTTCTGGAAGTCAAAAAAATCATCGAGCGCTTTCGCGGCCGCGAGGGCCAGGCCGAGCAAGATAGGCGCTGGACCGCCAAGGTCACCGACGTGCGCAATTGGTTTAGTTTCGGCGCCAGCGAGCGCTGGCGGGAAGACGGTAGCGAGCACGAGCACTATTCCGACTCCGGCGGTAAATCCGGCGGCCAGAAGGAAAAACTGGCTTACACGATCCTGGCGGCCAGCCTGGCTTATCAGTTTGGTTTGGAATGGGGCGCGGTGCGTTCCCGCTCGTTCCGTTTCGTAGTCATCGACGAGGCCTTCGGCCGCGGCTCGGACGAATCGGCGCAATACGGTTTGCGATTGTTTGAAAAACTGAATCTGCAACTGCTGATCGTCACGCCGCTGCAGAAAATCCACATCATCGAGCCCTACGTCGCGGCGGTCGGCTTCGTCCACAACGAAGAAGGCCGTTCCTCCAAGCTGCGCAATCTGAGCATCGAAGACTACCGCGCCGAACGCGCGGCACGCTGCGGATGAGCAAGCCGGTCTGGACCTCGCCGGCCGAGTTGCGCGCCGAACTGGACAAGCGCTGGCGGCGCGGGCAAATCTTGACGGAAAGTCTCGTGCCCAGCGGATTGTTTCCGCTAAGCATTCCGTTAAAGTCACCCAGCCCGGCGCAACTGGCCGCCGATTTTTCTGCCGTGCAGGCTTGGGTGGAACATTGGTTGGCCGTCGAGGCCAAGCATTTTGCCGTCGAATGGCGCGACATCAATCATCGGCTGTCGGGGCGCAATCGTTTGCCGGCGGCGGTGGTTTTCGACAAGCCGGACGACGCGGCGGCGTATTTGAAACAAGCCAAGGAGTTGGCGGTTTTCGGGCAATTGGCGGCATCGCTGGTTGACGATTTCGCCGCACTGCGGCCTTGGTTATTGAAATATCCGTTACGTGCCTTGGAGCACGCCGACGAATGGCAAAAATTGTTGAGCGTGGCCGGCTGGGTCGTCGAACATCCGCAGCCAGGCATTTATCTACGCCAAATCAGCTTGCCCGGCATCGACAGCAAGTTCATAGAAAGCCGCAAGAAGTTGCTTGGCGAATGGCTGGATTTGCTGTTGCCGGCCGCAGCGATCGATTCCACGCAAACCGGCGTCGCCGGCTTCGAGTTGCGCTACGGCTTTTTGGCGAAGCCGGCGACGATTCGTTTCCGCTTACTGGATAGCCGGCTGCGGATTGCCGGCTTGAGCGATCTGACGGTGACCGCCGGGGAATTCGCGACTTTGAATTTGCAGGTCAAGCGGGTATTCGTCACCGAAAACGACATCAACGGCCTGGCGTTTCCGCCGTTTGCCGATAGCATGGTGATCTTCGGCCGAGGCTACGGCTTCGATGCCTTGGCGCAAGCCGAATGGGTGAAGGATAAGGACATTCATTACTGGGGCGACATCGACACCCACGGCTTCGCTATCCTCAGCCAGTTTCGCCAGCATTTTCCGCAAGCCCAATCCTTGCTGATGGACGAGGCCACTTTAATCGCGCATCGCTCGCAATGGGTCGAAGAAGCTAGCCCGATTAACGCCGAATTGGCTTATTTGACAGTGGACGAGGCGGCGCTATACGACGTGTTGCGGGATCATCGCTACGGTTGTAGGCTGCGCCTGGAACAGGAGTATGTCAGCTTTGCGTTACTGTCGGAACGGCTGGCGGCGCTGGATTTGCTAACGGCTGGCGGCGAGGGTACGTAGCGGTGAGTGCGTATTTCGTGGATGTTTGGCAAGGCCGGCTGAGCGTATCTGCCGACACATTAGCGCGATTGGCGTCGCGATTATCGGACGACGAAATGTTGAAGGCGCAAGCGTTCAAGCTTCCAACCTTACGTGATCGCTACGTTGCCACGCGCGGCATGTTGAGAGAAACGCTGGCCGGCTATTTGGCGGTCGATCCGGCGACGTTAAAATTCGTGTCCGGCCCCTACGGCAAGCCGGCTTTGCTTGATGAGCCTTTACAATTCAATATCTCGCATACTGCTGATTTATTGTTAATTGCTGTCGCTAATTTTGCTGACATTGGAATTGATGTGGAGACGGTTAAGCTGCGGCGCAATTTTGAAAATTTGGCGCAGCGTTGCTTTTCCGTGCGGGAGTATCAAGGTTGGTGCGAACTGCCGGTTGAGTGGCAGGCGGAAGCGTTTTATCGGTTATGGACCAAGAAAGAGGCCTTTGTCAAAGCAGTCGGTCGCGGAATTGCTTTGGGCTTGGAGCAATGCGAGTTTTTAGTGGAGGCGGGTGGGCAGTTGCGAACTATTCCCGACGAGTATGGTTCGGCCAGTGCGTGGCTGGTTCACGAATTGAGTGTTGCTGCTGTTAATTCGGCCCTTAGCGTTTCGTGTTCTGGCGGTGGCGCGAGTTTGGCACCTGAATTAGAGTTCGGATTTGGCGGTGATGACGGCTCTGAAGTATTGCAGAACCGAGTCGGCAACAACTGCGCGGCATTGGTTACGCCGGCCCGGTGCTATGCTTTACGGCGGTTGTTGCTGCAAGCCGATTGAGGCTTACTGAAGCCTCAATCGGCTTGCAGCGATCGAAAACCCTTTGTGGTTTGTCCCGTCTATGTGGTTGCATTTGCCGGCTATGTGGGTTTTATAACAAATATCTCTTCCTGTTATTAACGCGCCCCTCTGAATAATTGCCTTTGTTGAGCTACACACGGCGCCGGATTGCTCGCTAACAGCGGTTTGCCGGCTTTGTTGCTGTCAATTAGTAACTTGGAACGGGATTTGCTGAGTAGACTAAAAAACGGACTATTTAGTGAGGTTGATATGACTATACACATTGCATCCATGATGCCGGACCGCGCGCTTGACGAGAGTGTCATCGCCAAAGCTATTACGAAAATTGCCGTTGATTTGGCAAGATTTCGTGAGGAGCCGATACAAAAACGGACGCCGATCCTGGACTTGATATTTCTATTACCCAGCCGCCAGGAGAGGGCTGATTTCGAGGGCTTGCGTTTGCATTCGTTCGATAAAACCTCGCAGACTTTGCGGATAGAATGCGCCGTACCGGAAAAAATGGTGGCATCCACTCACGCGGAGCGTTTTGTTGTCGCGGTGATGATGGACACCATCGACGCCGCTGCCGAATTTTTCACCGAGCAGCGCATATTGTTTGATGCAGCCGGGCATTTGGCGTTGGCGGAGGCGCTGGTGGTGCGTGAACACTATGCGATCAATTAATCGATAACTGAGTTTATCGAAGGGCGTGCCCGTCTGGGCTTCGGCGAGCTCAGCGCGAACGGAATACCCGTGATAAATAACGCCGGGTCAATAGTGGCCTGCTTGAACTGGATCGGTCAAGTCCAGCAAGCTAACCACATTCAGTTTGATCGCTAACCGCGTCAACTCGATGTCGCTGTTCACTCCCAGCTTGTTTTTGATCAGGTAATGGCAGTTGCCGACGGTTTTCCGGCTAATGTTCAGCGTATTGGCAATGTCGTCTTGCGTGTTGGCTTCGACCAGTAGGCGCAGAATTTCGAATTCTCTGGCGGTTAAACTATTCAGTGCTATCGAATCATTGCCGAGTTTTTCCAATGCCAACGCTTGGGCGATGTCGGTGCTGAGAATGTGTTTGCCAAGATAGACGTGCCGTATCGCCTGCAACAGCAAATCCGGTGTGCTGCTTTTGGTGACATAACCCAAAGCGCCGGCACGGCAGGCTTGGCGGGCAAAGCTGGGGTTTTGATGCATACTGAAAACCAGTATCCTGGCTTTGTGGTCGCGTTGTTTGAGGCGGCCTATCAATTCCAGGCCGCTTGAGCCGGGCAGGGTTAAATCGGTTACCACCACGTCGGGTTGGCATTCCTTGTATAGGCAATAGGCGTCAGCGCCGTTCGCGGCTTCGGCAATGACCTTTAAGTCTGCTTGTTTGCTGATCAGCGAGCGGTAGCCCTCCCGCACTATTGCGTGATCGTCTACCAGCAAAATATTGATAGTGGTTTGCTTAATCATTGGGCGCTCTCCGGCTGCGCCGTTGGCAAGCGGGCTTCGATTATCAGACCATGCGGCTTGGCTATGCTTAAATTGAATTTGCCGTTTAAGGCAAGGATGCGTTCGCGCATGCCCAGCAAGCCTATGCCGTCGCCTGGCACAAACGGCAAAGTGATGGCGTTGCCGTTGTCTTGTATGGTGATCGATGTCTCGGTGCCGTTGATTGTTAGTGTAATGTCGGCTCGGCTGGCAGAGGCATGTTTGGCGATATTGCTGACGGCCTCTTGGGTGATGCGAAACAGACTGATTGCCAGCGATTCCGTCAACGTTCTGCAATCGCCGATGATGCGCAGGCTAAAGTGCGTCTTGCCCAGACGGTTCCAGCTTGCCACCAGGGTGCACAGGCTGGCGTCCAAGCCTAATTCTTCCAGCTCTGCTGGGCGTAAGCGAGTCAATAAGTTCCGCACACTTTGTTGCATGGCTTGGGTAAAGCGGGATATTTGCTCGGCCTCTGTGACTAACTCAGGACAATTTTGCTGCGCCGTTTGAGCGATGACCGTCGTGACGGCGTGGATTGCAGTCAAGCATTGGCCTAATTCGTCGTGAAGTTCCCGTACCAGGCAGCGGCGTTCCTCTTCCTGCAAGTTCATCAACATCACAGCCAGTTTTTGCCGTTCCGCTAAGAGTTGTTGCTGATTGTCGGCGAGTTGGTTGATTGCCGTGGCGGTGTGCCGCCATTCCACTAAGTCGAACGCGGGTAGCCGGAACGCCAAATCGCCTGTACTGAGCCGGTTTAATCCCGCCACAATAGTCTGAGCGGGAAGTAAGGCCCGGCTGATGGCCAAGTAAACCAGCAAGCAAACCGCTGTGATCGTTACCGCCGACAACGCCAGTAAATCTCGGACGTCGTCCCAAGCGCGGGTTATTGACAACTCTGCGCTAACCGAAACAGTTAATACGCCGTAAGCCTGGCCGTTGTAAGTTATCGGCCGCTGCCAGTCGAAGTTCGGTCCAAAAATTCGTCGATATAGTTCGGAAAAATACTCAGGATAGTGATGGGTGGACAAGTCGATGCCTTTGCAGTAGTTACGTATGGTTCTGCCGTCATTAGCCAGATAGTTGGCGCAAATGCCCGGTTCGCTAGCGGTCTGTTTCCATAAGTCAAAATCCGGGAAGGGGTTGGCCGGGTTTTCGCCCGCGCTGGCTTTGAATAACTGCAACTCCAGTTGTTTGCCCAGCGCGGCTAAAGTGTTTTGTGCTTGCGCTGCCGATTGTTGAGCGCTGCGATGCAGCACATAGGTCAGCGTCGCGAGTAAACACAGTAAGGCTACCCCCGCAATGCGGGTTAACAAATACAGTTTTAGATTCATGATCGATTCGTGGCGCGCTGATAGCCGGTGGATGTTGCTGAAAAGGCATTTTAGGTAGTTGAGTGGGTGCTGAATAGCTTGATAGCGAGATGCGGGCAATTTGCCCGAGTTTGCCGGGTGAATGTCGGCTTACGGGCGGCAGTTGCTTACTTAAGCTGAGATCCTCTAAATCGGCTTAATTGGGAGGCTCAACATGCTTAAAACAGTGACTGTCAGAAATATTATGGCTATACCGCGCGAAGCGGTATGGTCTGCGATGGCCGGTATTGGGGGTTTGGAGCGATGGTTTCCGGTGAGTCGTTATCTGAGTTCGGAGGTATTATGAATATTGTCAGCTTGATCAAATGCGTGTCGTTGGTTGTGGGTATGTCAGCCACAGAGGTCAACGCCGCGCCGCGGATAGCGGTTTTGGATTTTGAATTGAACGACATAACGTCGCTGCCGAACACGTCGACGGAAATTAGCCGTACTTCCAGTATGGCGCCTTTGTTGATGGCAGCCTTAAACCGGTCGGGTGCTTATCAAATCGTAGCTGTCGATGCGGAAAGTCAGAAAACCGCCAACAGCGGCTTCGGCTACTTGTTTCGCTTTCACGATTTGGCAGCAGACTTGGGGCAGCAGCGGGGCGCGGATTGGGTGCTGGTTGGTCAACATAGCAAACCGAGCTTTTTGTTCTCGTATCTGTGGGTATATTTGATCGACGTTAATAAGCGAGCGGCGGTAGCGCGTTATGACATCGAGTTGAAGGGTAGTCATCAGAAAGTCACTCAGCACGCTATCGATACCTTGGCTGGAAAGATCAGAGCTACGCTCGCCGGGTACAGCATCAATTAGTTTTACGGTTGCAATAGGCATAAAAAAAGCCGCTGAGTAGCGGCTTTTCTTTGTTCCCAATAAGAAACGTTTAACGTTTTGAGTATTGAGGACGTTTTCTGGCTTTGTGCAAGCCGACTTTTTTACGTTCAACTTCACGAGCATCGCGAGTAACGTAACCGGCTTTTCTCAATGGTGGTCTCAAGGCTTCGTCGAAAACCATCAATGCACGGGTCAGACCGTGGCGAATGGCGCCAGCTTGGCCTGAAGGGCCGCCGCCGGTAACGACGATGTTGATGTCGAAATCACCGGTTTTACCCAACAACTCCAAAGGTTGTCTGGCAATCATTTCGTCGGTTTTGCGGCCGAAATATTGTTCAACAGGGAGTTTGTTGATGGTGAATTTTCCTGAACCGACTGTGGCGTAGACGCGAGCGATTGCGCTTTTGCGACGACCTGTTCCGTAGTATTGAGCTGCCATAAACTATCTACCTGCTTAGAATTCTAAAACTTTAGGTTGCTGAGATTGATGATTATGCTCAGAACCTGCGTAAACTTTCAATTTTTTGAACATGGCGCGGCCCAATGGATTTTTGGGCAGCATGCCTTGTACGGCGGTGGTGATGATCCGGTCCGGGAAAGTTTGTCTTAACTTGCCCAAAGAAGCTGACTTCATGTTGCCGACATAACCGGTATGGCGGTAATACATTTTGTCTTTTTCTTTGTTGCCGGTCACGCCGATTTTTTCGGCGTTGATGACGATGATGTAATCGCCGGTGTCAACGTGTGGTGTGAATTCGGGTTTGTGTTTTCCGCGAAGACGTCGTGCAATTTCAGTAGCAAGGCGACCTAATGTCTTTCCTTCTGCATCAATCACGTACCAATCGCGCTTAACTTCTGCGGGCTTTGCACTAAATGTTTTCATCTTTGCTTTTTAGTCTGTTGAGGCTATAAAAACCGTGAATTGTACTTAATAGGGGCGTTAACTTCAAGTCCAATTAAAGCTTAATTTTCAGGGAGTGCAATTTTCGGTATAAGTGCGTGCGCTCCATGCCGATAGCCGATGCCAGTTTGGCGACGCTGCCGCCGGTTTTTTCGAAATGATATTCCAGGTAGGATTTTTCGAAATGGTCGCGGGCTTCCTTCAGCGGCAAATTAAAAAACTCCGGTACATTCAAGCCTAGTTTGGGTTGTTCGGCGATCGAACCCAGCGCGGTTTTGACTTCGTCAAGCTCAATGTCGTCGCCGGCACCGAGTATCATCAGCCGCTGTACCAGATTACGCAGTTCGCGTACATTACCCGGCCAGCTGTAATTACGCAAATAATTTTGCGCGGCCATCGAGAAACGCCGGAACGGCAGCTTTTCCTGGGTGACGAAATGATCGACATAAAAATTCAACAGGCTGGGTACGTCTTCACTGTGTTCGCGTAGCGGCGGAATCTCCAGTGTCACGACGTTCAGTAAATAGTAAAGATCCTGACGGAAGCGGCCGCTGTTGACTTCTTCTTCCAAAGACATGCGGGTGGAAGCGACGACTCGTACGTCAACACGCACCGCTTGGCTGCCGCCAACCCGCAGGAACGAGCTGGATTCCAGCGCACTCAGCAAGCGAGTTTGAGTTTCCGGGTCCATGCCGCCGATTTCACCCAGAAATAGCGTGCCGCGATGAGCTTGTTCCAACAGGCCGCGATATACTCGGCCGTTGTCTTCGCGGCCGAAAAACTCCACCGCCGAGTTTTCCGGGGAGATACTGCCGACCGACACATCAACAAACGAGCCGTCGCGCCGCGAACTATTGTTGTGCAAATAGCGGGCGAACATTTCCTTACCGACCCCGGCTTCGCCGACGAATAACACTCTGGCGTCGTGCTGAGCCAGGCGCTTTAACTTATCCTTGGTGCGTTCCACCACAGCACTTTTGCCGACGGGGTCCACGCCTATCATCAACTGTTGTTTCAATCCGGCGTTTTCGCGTTGCAAGGAACTGGTCTCCAACGCGCGTTCGACGATCAACAATAACTTAGCCAGCGACAGCGGTTTTTCCAAAAAGTCATACGCTCCAAGCCGAGTTGCCTCCACCGCGGATTCTACCGAGGCATGCCCGGACATCATGACCACCGGACAAAGCGAATCGTCTTCGCTGACCCATTCCCGCAGCAGCGTGATGCCGTCGCTGTCCGGCATCCAGATGTCCAGCAGGATCAGATTAGGCGGGCGCTGATTTTTCAGGGCTTTAGCTTCCGTGGCGTTTTCCGCCATGGCGACATCGTAACCTTCATCCTCAAGAATTTCCGACACCAACTGACGAATGTCCTGCTCGTCATCGACCACCAAAATATACGGTGCTTGCTTATTCATTTAAAGTTCCCAAATTCAAAAACCGGCAGCTGCAGTAAAAACCCCGCGCCGCCATTATAAGACGTATCCACCCAAATCACCCCGCCATGTTCTTCCACGATCTTTTTGACAATAGCCAGGCCCAGGCCGGTACCTTTGGCCTTGCTGGTTACGTAGGGGTCGAAAATGGTTTCAAGCTGTTCCGCGTTCAAGCCGTTGCCATTATCGTAGATGCCCAATTCGACATAGTCGGTGTTGTTCCGGCTGACTTTGGCGATTTTGATCTCGATGCGGCAGGGCGCCGTAGTGGCCTCTTGGGCGTTTTTGATCAGGTTGTGCAGTACTTGACGCAGGCTGACCGGATCCGCTTCGACCAGCACTCGGTCGCTTGCAAACTTGGTGCTGAAAACAATGCCGGAGGGCAGGTATAAAGCCACGACTTCCTGAATCAGGTCAACCAGATTGATTTTTTCCACTTGTTTCTTGGACGGGCGGGCGTATTCGGAAAAATCGTCCACCATGCGTTTCATCGCTTCCACCTGCTGGACGATGGTGCGAGTGCCGCGTTGCAGAAATTCGGCGGAGCCATCCTGTAATTCCTTGGAGAGTTTGTGCTGCAAACGCTCGGCGGACAGCTGGATCGGCGTCAACGGATTTTTGATTTCATGCGCCAGACGCCGCGCCACTTCGCCCCAGGCTGCGTTTTTCTGTGCCTGAATCAGGTCGGTGACATCGTCGAACACTACCACCGCACCGGTGCGGGCACCGTGCTGCGAGAACAGCGGCGTACCTCGGCACAACAGTTCCTGACGGCCGTTGGGGCCGAGAAACACGATGCGTTGCTCCCAGATGTCGTCGGCTTTTTCCAGCAGGCTTTGGATCGCATTGAGTACATCGGCTAGTTCGCTGTGCAGGGTCGCCAAAGTCGGTAAAGTCTCGCCGACGAAATGACTGACCGGGATATGTAAAATCCGGTAGGCGGCCTGGTTGGCGGTACGGATGTAAAAGGCGGCGTCAAAACTGATCACCCCGGCCGTGAGATTGGCCAGGATGGTTTCCAGATACGCGCGTTGGTTTTCCACTTCCAGACCGGCAACACGGGTTTCGTCGCGGGAGCGGGCGATGCGCCGGGTCATTTGATTGAAGGATTCCACCAAAAAGCCCAGATCATCCTGATTCATCACCGGTAGTTGTTGCTGATAATCGCCGTCGGCGACCGCTTGCGTGCCTTTTACCAGCTCTTTAACCGGCGCGACGATGTTGCGGATGCTGATAAAAGCCACCCAAATCGCAGCCAACAGGCTGAGCAGCAACACCAGCAGCAGGATTAGCGAGAAGCTGGTTTTCAGCGAGTCACGCAGGAAATTCATTTCCTGGTAACGGATGAAGGCAAATTCAATCGAGTCGGCCAAGTCGGTTACCCGCACGGGAATCGGAAACAAGGCTTGCAAAAATCGGCTTTGATCGGCTTCGATAGCCACGATGATACGCACCAGCATTTCATCATTATCGCCGGGATCGAAAGCAAAATATTCCTTATTCTGCCGGAGCTGTAGCCAGATTTGTTCATCGGGAAGGTGCGGCAAAATATCGCTGGGGTTGACGCTGCTGGAGGCCAATACCCGGCCTTGATTGGAAAATACTGCGATTTCCAGCGCTCCGGAATCCGCCCATAACGAGCCCACTTCCATTGCGATAAGGGCCTCCGATTTGTCGCGGAGTTGATCGGCCATTTGCTTGGTTTGCTTGATATGCCAGTTCATGCGTTGATTCAGCGAGGACTGGCTCAACTCCAGTGCATCGTCCATCGCCCGGTCTATTTCCACGTTAAACCAGCTGTCTATGCCTTGATGCAGAAATTGCACGGAGAAATAAAACACGATGGCCGCCGGCGCCAAAGCCAGCAAGACGAACAAGGACACCATGCGCGTGGTCAGCCGGGAGCCGGCTTCCTTTTTCTTTAACTCCCGCACCAGCGAATAGGTGTTGAACGCCACCAAGCCCAGCAAGATCACCGATCCCAGCGTGTTGATGACCAACAGCCAGGAATACATTTCGCCGAGTTCCGATGATTCTTGGGTGGCGCTGCTCATCAATTGCAGCGACAGCAATACGAAGCCGAACAGCAGGATAATCGTGGCGCTGGCCGGTAATTTTATTTTTGAATGGGCCATGTGTGCCAGGCGCTAGAAAGAAACCACTGGTTGTCCAGATAGGCGACCGGACGCAGCGGTATTGGCAACTGCTCGCGGTTGAATTGAGTTTTTACCGCCAGGAGGTAAGGTGTGCCGCCCACAACAAGTTCTGCGGGAATTGGCATGCTGTCATGCACCGCGGACATGAAATTCATGGCCGCGCTCAAGGTTAAAAACATTTCGCTGCGGTCGAACGGGGTTTGCACCACATATTGATTCAGCAAGGCATGGAATTGCAGGCTGTAAGTCAGTTTGTGTTTATGGATTATCGTATCCCACAGCACCCCGGGTTGGCGCAGTTCTATCGCGACGTCCCAGGTTAAGCGCACACCTTTGTGCAGCGCTTCTTTGGCAGTCGGACTGAGCTGGTAATCGATATGAGCCTGCACGTCATAACCGTCATCGACACGATCCAAATCGGCATATTCGATGCGCGCGGCATATTCGCCGGCTTCAGCCATGCCTGGCGCAATGTGCAGGCAGAGCATCAATGCCGCGTAACTAAGGGGCTTTGTAAAGCTTGGCATAATAAAAGCCGTCCATTTGCCGGTCACCGGTGATGATTTGCCGGCCGTGCGGACGGGACATGCCCCAGTGCGCCTCGATATGAATTTCGCTGGCATTGCTGTGTCGGGCAAGGAAAGCGGCAATTTGCGCCTCGTTTTCCTGCTTCAATACCGAGCAGGTGGCGTACAGCAAGATGCCGCCAGGTTTTAGTAATTGCCAGGCGTTATCAAGAATCTTGGTTTGCAGCGCTTGCAGGGCGGCAATATCGTCGGCGCGGCGCAGTATTTTGATGTCGGGATGCCGGCGGATCACGCCGAAGCCGGAGCAGGGCGCGTCCAGTAGTATCCGGTCGAATTGGCGGTCGCCAGCCCATGATCCGGATTGACTGGCATCGGCGGCTAAGGTTTCGGCTTGTAAGTTTAAGCGCTGTAAATTATCGGTCACGCGCTGCAGGCGTTGTTGATCGACATCGACCGCCAACAGGCCGCCCAAAGCGGGTTGGCGCTCCAGAATCGCCGCCGTCTTGCCGCCCGGCGCGGCGCATAGATCCAGCACCTGTTGGCCGGGTAGGGCATCAAGCAGTTCTGCGGCCAGTTGGGCGGCAGTGTCCTGCACTGAAACTCGGCCTTGACTAAAGGCGGGCAATTGCTCGACGGCCAAGGCTTGGTCTAGTCTAATCGCCGTCTCGCAGCAGTCTACCGGTTGGGCGGCGATGCCTTGCGCGGCAAGTTCGTCCAGATAAGCGGCTCGGTTGCCTTGCAACAGGTTGACACGCAAAGCCATCGGCGGTGCCTGGTCGTTGGCGTGTAGGATTTTTTCGTAATGTTCCGGCCAGTCTTGCTTGAGCACATCCAACATCCAGTTCGGATGGTTGTAGTGGGCTTGGGTGTCCGCGGCGCAGGCTTGCTGCAAGGTTTCGACCTCGCGTAAATATTGTCTGAGTATCGCGTTAACCAAAGACTTGGCCCAAGGTTTATGGCTGGTGGCGGCGACCGTTTCCGATACGGCGGCGTGCGATTTAACCCGCATGTGTTGCAGTTGATACAGGCCGATTAGCAGCAAGGCTTTAATGTCGCCGTCTTTTTGTTTGAGCGGCTTGCTGAGCAAGCGGCCCAGCATAAAATCTAGTGCGTAGTAATGGCGGATGACGCCGTAGCACAAGGCTTGGACGAAAGCCCGGTCTTTGATATCCTTGATTTTGGGCAGGCCGTGTCCCAGCGCGGCGGTCAGCGATTGGCCGTCGTTGAGAACGTGGGCGAGGATCTGTGCCGAGCAGCCGCGCAGATTCATAGGCCAAGCATAACGCGGTCAGAGGGGTGGGCATTCATAAAGTCTTTGCCGGCTATGCGTTTGCCACCGGGGAGTTGCACTTCCAGCAGGCGCAGCACACCGTCGCCGGTGGCGACATCCAGTGCGTGTTCCGCGCAACGGATGGTGCCGGGTGCTTGTTCTGCCCGTCGATCAAGCACCTGGCTGCGCCAGACCCGCAATACTTGGCCTCGATACAGGGTCTGCGCTACCGGCCAGGCATTCAGGCCGCGGACTTTACGATCCAGTTCTACAGCAGAGTTTTGCCAATCCAAGTTGGATTCCTGTTTTTCCAGTTTGTGGGCGTAAGTAACCAGCGCTTCGTCTTGCGGTTCCGCTTGCAACGAGTCATTGGCTATCTGGTCGACCACTTTAACCAGCCCTTCGGCGCCCATTTGCGCCAATTGATCGTGCAGGCTGCTGGATGTGGCGTCGGCGCTGATCGGGCATTCGGCTTTGTATAGCATGTCGCCGGCATCGAGTTTTTTTACGACTTTCATGATGGTGATGCCGGTTTTAGCATCGCCCGCCATGACGGCTCGGTGAATCGGTGCCGCGCCGCGCCAGCGCGGCAGCAGCGAACCGTGCACATTGATACAGCCTTGTTGAGGTATGTCCAAAACCGCTTGCGGCAGAATCAGACCGTAAGCGACGACGACCATTAAATCGGCATCCAGTGCCGCTAATTGGGCGATAGATTCTGGGCTTTTGAAGTTTTCCGGCTGATACACCGGAATGTTGGCGGCTACGGCCAGGGCTTTGACCGGGCTGGCGGTCAGCTTGCGGCCACGGCCGGCCGGCCGGTCGGGCTGAGTATAAACCGCGCAGACTTGATGCGGCGAATCCAGCAAGGCTTTTAGGGTAGGAACCGCAAAATCCGGCGTACCGGCGAACACGATTTTCATGGGATGTCCTGATTAGCCTTGCGACTTGTGAATTTTATCCAGCTTGGCTTTGATACGATTGCGCTTGAAAGCCGAGAGATAATCAACGAATAACTTGCCTTCCAGATGATCCATTTCATGCTGAATGCAGACAGCCAACAAGTCGCGCGCTTCCAGTTCAAAGCTTTCGCCGTCGCGGTTTAACGCCTTGACTTTGATATGTTCGGCGCGGCTGACTTTTTCGAAAAAGCCCGGTACGGACAGGCAGCCTTCTTCGGACTCTTCGACGCCGTCGCGCTCTATGATTTGCGGATTGATCAGGCAGATCGGTTCGTCCTTGTTCTCGCTGACATCCATCACGATCACGCGCTTATGCACATTTACCTGGGTAGCCGCCAAGCCCACGCCCTTGGCGGCGTACATGGTTTCGATCATGTTATCGACCAAGGTTTTGATGCTGTCATCGACTGTGTCTACCTCGGCCGCGACGTTGCGCAACCGTTTATCGGGAAACTCCAGAATTTTAAGAATACTCACCCATCACTCCACTTGCGAACTGTAATAGTGGGATTTTATCCGAAATTGCCTTGGGTTTGAATGTGAAGACTAAATAGGGCCGGGTTTAGTCTGGAACGGCTCGTGCTGGCATAATGCCCGAATTAATCTAAACTGTGCGGCAAATCGATGGTTGATTTTTTACGCATTTGTTTCAAATTGGACTGGGCGGCATGCAAAGCAGCGGCGCTTGCCGATTTTGCATTTGGACGCTTCGTCCGGCGGATTTTGAACGGTTTTATAAGCTCTGGCAGGATAAATTATGTTTTTTCGCGCGATACTGGGAATATTGATACCACTGGTTTTTGCCGCAGTGGCTTGGGCCGACGAGCTGAAAATAAACCCCAATCATCCCGATCAGTACACGGTTGTTAAAGGTGATACCTTGTGGGACATTTCCGGGAAGTTTTTACAGCACCCCTGGGAGTGGCCGCAGCTTTGGCATAACAATCCGCAAATCAAGGATCCGCATTGGATCTACCCGGGCGACACCTTATATTTTTCCTACGTGAACGGTGTGCCGCGCTTGAGCTTCTCACCGGATGGTAATGACGAAAAACTGTTGCCGCGCGTGCGCGAGTCCGATATTGATCAAGCCATTAAAATGATTCCCAGCGATGCCATCGTGCAATTCTTGAATTCGCCGAAAGTCGTCACCGCGGAGGAGTTGCAGCAGGCGCCTTATGTCATCGGCTTTGTCGGTGAACATTTGATCGCCGGGGCAGGAGACGGTGTTTACGTTCGGGCCATCGAAAACCCGCCAGGCTTGGGGTATACCATTTACCGGGCAGGCAAAGCCTATGTCAGTCCGGTTACCAAGGAAATTTTGGGCTACGAAGCGCAATATATCGCTGATACCACGCTACAGGAACCGGGTGATCCGGCCACCTTGCTGATTAATAAATCCGATATGGAAATTCAACGCGGCGACCGCTTGATGCCTACTTCTGAGGGTGAGTTAGCCTTAAATTATTTTCCAAGACCACCTAAGCATCAGGTGGTGGGCAGCATCATTCAGGTGAAGGGTGGTGTGTCGCAGATCGGTCAGCGCGATGTGGTGGTTATCGATAAAGGTACTGCCGACGGTTTGGAAGTGGGGCATACCTTGGATGTGTATCGCAAAGGGCATGTCGTCGTGGATAGATATCAATCCCAGGAAGCTGTGGCGGTGAAAATGCCGGATGAACTGGCCGGCGTGTTGATGGTGTTTCGGCCGTTCGAACGGGTCAGCTATGCATTAGTGATGCAGGCAACCGCTGCGATGCACACGCTGGATAGAGTGCAAACGCCCTAATGGATGCCCGAGCTAACGATATTCAATCGGGTTGGTTTAAGCCGCTCCGGTTTGTTCTTTAACCTGTTTTGGAAGCCGCGCTCAATCCGCAAATCAAGTACTGGCTGGCGATGCTGCGTAGTCCCGGCGTCGGCAGTCAGGCCATTCAGCGCTTGCTGGCACATTTTGAGCCAGAACAGATATTCTCGGCATCGCGAACCACTTTAACTGGCTTGGGCTTCAGCGAAAAGCTCATCGATGCGCTGCAAAAACCGGATTGGCAAAAGGTCGAAGACGATATTGGTTGGCTGGAGCAAGCCGGAAATTATGCGTTGACCTTGGACGATGCCGACTATCCGGCGCAACTGAGAGAAATTGCAAATCCTCCCCCGGTTTTATTTGTCAAAGGCAATCCTGCATTGTTGCTTGAGCCGCAATTAGCAATAGTCGGTAGCCGTAACCCTTCTCCCGTCGGCGTCAGCACGGCAATTCAATTTGCAGAGACATTGGCTGCAGCCGGGTTTGTCGTAACCAGTGGCTTGGCCTTGGGCATCGATGCCGCGAGTCACCTAGGTGCTTTAAACGTAAACGGGCAAACCATAGCCGTGGCCGGCACCGGTTTGGATCGAGTTTATCCGGCTTGCCATAAGCAATTGGCTACCCAAATAGTTGAGCATGGTGCGCTGGTCTCCGAGTTTCCACCCGGTACTGGTGCCAAAGCCAATCACTTTCCCAGGCGAAACCGCATCATCAGCGGTTTGTGCGTCGGATTATTGGTGGTCGAGGCCGCCCAGCAAAGCGGTTCGTTGATCACCGCGCGCTTGGCGCTTGAGCAGAATCGTGAGGTTTTTGCGATTCCCGGTTCGATCCACAACCCTTTGGCGCGCGGTTGTAATGCGTTAATTCGCCAAGGCGCCAAATTAGTCGAAACCGCGCAAGATATTTTTGAGGAATTAGGTCATTATAATCAAAGGTATATGCGATCCGAGTCAGAATTAGATCAGACTTCGCTTGACCTGGAGCAGCAAAATCTATTGAAATTGATTCCGTACAGTCCCACAACGGTCGATGCTCTGGTCCAAGAAAGCGCTTGGTCGGCGGAAGAAGTTTCCTCGACGCTGTTGGTGCTGGAGTTACAAGGCTACATTGCCGCACTTGCCGGTGGTGGCTACCTCAGAGTCAAATAAAGGTTCTAATGAAAGAAGATATTTTCGATGTGCTCATTTATCTGTTTGAGAATTATCTGGATGGCGACAGCGATAACTATCCGGATACTGCCGTGATTGCCAGCGAGTTGCTGGATGCGGGTTTTCAGCAGCCTGATGTCAACAAGGCGTTCGACTGGCTCGAGTCTTTGGCCGAAATTGAGAGCATCACACCGGCGGTTTCCTCTTCGTTCCGCATTTTTAGCGGTCAGGAAATCTCCGTATTCGACATGGAGTGCCGGAATTTCTTGATGTATCTCGAGCACAGCGGCATCTTGACACCGATTAATCGCGAGATAGCGATTGATCGGGCAATGGCCTTGAAAGACGAAAATATTACGCTGGATAAATTGAAATGGATTGTATTGATGGTGTTATTAAGTCAACCCGGCGATAGTGCCGCTTTTTCCCGAATGGAAGACATAGTTTACGACTTGATACCCACTTCTTTACATTGATTTTTCTACGGATAGCATGAGCAAAAGTTTAGTCATTGTAGAGTCGCCGGCAAAATGCAAAACCATCGAAAAATATCTGGGTAAGGACTTCCAGGTATTGGCCTCTTACGGTCACGTCCGCGACTTGATTCCCAAAGAGGGGGCGGTCGATCCGGAAAACGGTTTTGCGATGAAATACCAGGTGATTGATCGCAACCAACGCCATCTGCAAGAGATAGGCAAAGCGATAAAAAATGCCGATACGCTTTATCTGGCGACTGACCCTGATCGCGAAGGCGAGGCGATTTCCTGGCATGTGTTCGAGCATCTCAAGGAGAAAAAACTGCTAAAAGACAAGGAAGTGCGGCGGGTGGTGTTTCATGAAATCACCAAAAAGGCCGTCACCGAGGCTATCGCCCATCCCACCGAGTTATCCAATAATCTGGTCAACGCGCAACAGGTTCGGCGCGCTTTAGACTATTTAGTCGGTTTTAATTTATCGCCGTTGCTGTGGAAGAAAATCCGCCGCGGCTTATCCGCTGGTCGCGTGCAAAGCCCGGCGTTGCGGATGATCGTCGAACGCGAAATGGAAATCGAGGCGTTCAAGACTCGTGAATACTGGTCGCATACCGCCGAAGCCAGCGCGCAAGGCTTGCCGTTTAAAGCCAAATTAACGCATTTCAACGGCGAAAAACTGAATCAATTCAGTTTTACCAACGAAGCGCAAGCCACTGAAGTCAGGCAAAACTTATTGGAAGCCGCCGATGGTCAGCTGATCGTCGCCAAGCTAGAAAAAAAGCAACGCAGTAAAAATCCGGCGCCGCCGTTTATCACTTCGACCTTACAGCAGGAAGCAGCTCGCAAGCTGGGTTTTACCACCAAGCGGACCATGATGGTGGCGCAACAGCTTTACGAGGGTATCGATTTGGGCGGTGAAACCGTCGGTTTGATTTCCTATATGCGTACCGACTCGGTTAATTTGGCCGAAGAGGCGCTTGCCGATATTCGGGCGCTGATCGCGGAAAAATATGGCGCCGATGATGTGCCGAAAGAGCCGCGCCGTTTCAAAACCAAATCTAAAAACGCTCAGGAAGCTCACGAGGCGATTCGGCCGACGTCCGTGCAGCGTTTGCCCGAACAGGTGAAAGACCGGCTCAGCGCGGAGCAATTCAAGCTCTACGATCTGATCTGGAAGCGTACCGTCGCCTGCCAGATGATCCACGCCACCTTGAATCAAGTGGCGGTCGATCTGAATTGCGGCAGCGATAAAAATGTATTTCGCGCTACCGGTTCTACGGTAACCAATCCCGGCTTCATGAAGGTGTATCTGGAAGGCGTGGACGACAGCAAGGAGGCAGCCGACGATCAGGATAGCCTGTTGCCGCCGATGGAAGAAGGGCGGCCTGTTGTATTGAATGAAATTGCAGCTACCCAGCACTTTACCGAGCCACCGCCGCGTTACAGCGAGGCGAGTCTGGTAAAAGCCTTGGAAGAACATGGCATCGGCCGGCCGTCCACTTATGCGACGATAATCTCGACCTTGCAAAACCGAGAATATGTGACAATCGACAACAAGCGGTTTTATCCAACGGATGTGGGGCGCATTGTTAACAAGTTCTTGACCGAGCATTTCACAAAATACGTCGATTACAGTTTTACCGCTAATCTCGAAGACGATCTGGATGCCGTGTCGCGCGGCGAGAAGGATTGGATCCCATTGATGAACGACTTCTGGCGGCCGTTTACTCAGTTGATCAACGAGAAAGAAGAAAGTGTACAGCGCAAGGATGTGACTCAGGAAAGTATCGACGAAAAATGTCCGGAGTGCAGCAGTCCGCTGTCGATTCGTTTGGGGCGGAATGGCCGTTTTATTGGATGTACCAATTATCCGACGTGTTCGTATACACGAAATTTGGGGGATGACAATGCCGGCGCTACGTCTGCGGAACCGGAAGTGGTGGAAGGGCGGGTGTGTCCGAAATGCGAGTCGACGCTGGTTATAAAGACCGGCAAGTATGGCAAGTTTGTCGGTTGTAGTGGGTATCCTAAATGCAAACACATCGAGCCCTTGGAAAAGCCTTCAGATACCGGGGTTGAATGTCCGCAGTGCAAGAATGGGGCGATCCTAAAACGCAAGGCGCGTAGCGGGAAGATTTTTTATTCTTGCTCGGAATATCCAAAATGCGATTATGCCTTGTGGGACGCGCCGCTCAAGGAAAGTTGCCCGGATTGTAATTGGCCGATTTTGACCTTGAAAACCACCAAGCGCCGTGGCACCGAAAAAGTTTGTCCGCAGAAAGAGTGCAAATACGCAACACCGTACGAGGGTGATCCGGACGACGCAAACGGACCGGCTTGAGCCTAGGGTAGTGCGACTGTTTGCCCGACCTGAATTGCGTGTTTGTCGATAAAGCCGGCTGGTAGTTCCAGTATGTATCTGGCCGGGACTTTGGAATCATAAATTCGGCACGGGTCTTTGGCACAGGGCTGTAAATCTTTTAACAGCCCTACAATTTGGCCGTCACCCGCTAAAAACAACACGTCCAAAGCCAGTAGGGTATTTTTCATCCATACCGCGCGATGGGTCTGATCCGGATAGACAAACAGCATGCCCTGGTCCTCGGCAAGTGTCTGCCGAAACATCAATCCGTGCTCGCGTTCGCTTTCGTTAGCGGCGATAGCCGCGTAGACGATACGTTGTTGATTTACAAATCTGATGGGGTGGTTGAACTCGGTAAACCCGTTTGCTGAAGCCTGCGCGCTGCTGAGCGTCATAATAAAAGCGACGCCGAAAATGGTGCTGGAAAGATAAGAGTGCATGCGCGATGTCAGTAATATAAGGTTGTCTTTAAAGATGCGGCTGATTATAATGCCGCGTTCAATTATTTAGCGAGCGTGGCGAAATTGGTAGACGCGCTGGATTTAGGTTCCAGTGGTAACCCCGTGGGAGTTCGAGTCTCCCCGCTCGCACCATATCCTGCGTTATTCGTAACGATACGACCTTAAGTTCCCCAGATCTAAACATCGCCGGCCGGTCTCCCAAAATATAAAACCGTATTTTTAATTTTTTGAGGTAATGCAATGCAAGTTTCTGTCGAGAAGACATCAGAGTTAAGCCGAAAAATGACTGTTAGCATTCCTGATGCCGTGGTTCAGGAGAAAATGGAAACTCGCTTTAAAAAACTCGCGCGCGAAGTCAAAGTGGACGGATTCCGTCCGGGTAAGGTGCCCGCGAGTATGGTAAAAAAGTTGTACGCCGATAGAGTGAGAAACGAAGTAACCGGTGACTTGATTCAATCGACTTATTTTGAAGCGTTGCAACAACAGGATTTAAACCCCGCCGGTCATCCGCATATCCATCCTACCGAGAAAGCCGAAGGTTTTGAATATATCGCCGAGTTCGAAGTTTATCCGGAGATCGTTCTGGACGGCGTTAGCGCATTGAAAGTGGATCGCCCCTCAGCAACTGTGGAAGAGGCTGATGTCGATAACATGATCGAAAAACTGCGTCAGCAAAAGAAAACCTGGAATACGGTCGAACGCGCTTCGCAGGATGCTGACCGCGTAACCATTCATTTCTCCGGCGTGGCCGACGGCGAGAATTTTACCGATGGTAAAGTCGAAAATTACCAGGTGGAAATCGGCGGCAAACAAATGATTCCCGGTTTTGAAGACGAATTGAAAGGCTTGGTCGCCGGTGCGAGCAAAACGTTTTCTGTGACCTTCCCAGAGCAATACAACAGTGAAAAATTAGCTGGCAAAGTGGCCGAATTTGAGATCGAATTGGTTAAAGTAGAAGAGCCGGTTTTACCTGTCGTCGATGCGGAATTTATCAAGGCTTATGGTGTTGAAGACGGTGATGCGGCCAGTTTCCGTAGCGATGTGCGGGCTAACATGGAAAGAGAGCTGAACCAAGGTCTGAAAAACAAGTTGAAAAATGCGGTGATGGATGCGTTATACGAGAACATTGTGATAGCGATGCCTAACGCATTGATCGATCAAGAAATTCAAGCGTTGATGAAGCCTTATGCCGAACGCGCGAAAAACATGCGTTTGAAATTGGAAGACCTGAACTTGCCTAGGGATGCATTTGAAGCTCAGGCCAAGCGTCGAGTGGCCTTGGGTTTGATTCTGGGTGAAATCATCCAAAAGAATGACATCAAGGTCGATGCCGATAAAGTGCGTGCGGTCATTGATGATATGGCGAAGAGTTATGAGCGCCCCGAAGACGTTGTGAACTGGTATTATGCCGACAAGGCCAGGCTAAATGATGTGCAGCAGATGGTCTTAGAGGATCAAGCTGTTGCATGGATTGTCAGTCAGGCTAAAATCACCGACGTAACAGTTGGTTTTGATGATGTCATGGAAAAACAGTAACGAATGAGGGCTAAACGTGTTTAACCAAAATGTGATGAGCGAAATGATGGCGCCGCAAGCGGCGGGCGGTCTAGTGCCTATAGTGGTTGAACAAACAGCCCGTGGGGAAAGATCGTTCGATATTTATTCCCGTTTGCTGAAAGAGCGGGTAATTTTTCTAGTTGGTCAAGTGGAGGATTACTCGGCTAATCTGGTGGTAGCGCAATTGCTGTTCCTGGAGTCCGAGAATCCTGATAAGGATATACATTTGTATATCAACTCTCCCGGTGGCTCAGTGACAGCAGGGATGTCGATTTACGACACCATGCAATTTATCAAGCCGGATGTCAGCACCATGTGTATCGGTCAGGCCGCCAGTATGGGGGCGCTGCTGTTAGCGGGTGGTGCGCAGGGTAAGCGCTATTGTTTGCCTCATTCCAGGGTGATGATTCATCAGCCTTTGGGGGGGTTTCAAGGCCAAGCCTCGGATTTTGATATTCATGCCCGGGAGATTTTGGCTATTCGTGAGCGGTTGAACAAAATCCTGGCCCATCATACCGGGCAACCGTTGGAAAAAATTCAGCAAGATACGGATCGAGATAATTTTCTGAGTTCTCAGCAAGCGGTTGATTACGGTTTGATCGACAAAGTATTGACTAGTCGTATTGCCTGATAAGTGTCGCGTCGCTTCGTCAAGACTGCGACGTGATTTGAATATTGGTTTTTGATATATTTCATCGCCATGACGAGGTAATGTATCACGGTGGAGTCTGTCTATGAGTAGAGACAAGAAAGGTAAAGACGATGAAAAACTTCTTTACTGTTCTTTTTGCGGTAAAAGTCAAAATGAAGTCAGGAAACTGATTGCAGGTCCATCCGTTTATGTTTGCGACGAATGTGTGGAATTGTGCAACGACATCATCAGAGATGAGTTGCTGGAAGATGAAATGTCCGTGGCCGGTGGTGCGTTGCCTAAGCCGAAGGAAATCAAGCAAGAATTGGATGGTTATGTCATCGGTCAGGAAAATGCCAAAAAAATTCTGGCCGTGGCTGTTTACAATCATTACAAGCGCTTGCGCAGCAACAGCAAAAAGAACGAAGTCGAGTTGGCGAAAAGTAATATCTTGCTGATTGGGCCCACGGGTTCCGGTAAAACCTTGTTAGCCGAAACCTTGGCCAGATTGCTGGATGTGCCTTTCACCATAGCAGACGCCACCACGCTGACCGAGGCTGGTTATGTCGGTGAAGATGTTGAGAACATCATTTTAAAGATTCTGCAAAAGTGCGATTACGACGTGGAAAAAGCGGAGACCGGGATCGTTTATATCGACGAAATCGATAAAATCTCCCGCAAATCCGATAACCCCTCCATTACGCGGGATGTGTCTGGAGAAGGCGTGCAGCAGGCCTTGCTAAAACTTATTGAAGGTACTGTTGCTTCTGTGCCGCCGCAAGGCGGTCGCAAGCATCCCCAGCAGGATTTTTTGCAGGTGAATACTGCCAATATCTTGTTTATCGTGGGTGGCGCTTTTGCGGGTTTGGATAAGGTCATCAAACATCGCACCGAGAAGGGCGGTATCGGTTTTTCTGCGGAAGTTAAAACCAAGGACGATAAGCGCAACGTCGGCGAGATTTTTGCCGATGTGCGTTCCGAGGATTTGATTAAGTACGGATTGATTCCGGAGTTTGTTGGTCGTCTGCCGGTTATCGCTACGCTGGACGAGTTGGATGAGGCCGCGCTGATTCAAATTCTGACACAGCCCAAAAATGCTTTGATCAAGCAGTACAAGCATTTGTTTGAAATGGAAGGTGCAGAGCTAGAGTTTAGAGATGATTCGTTAGCGGCGATTGCCCGCAAATCGATGGAACGAAAAACCGGTGCCAGAGGTTTGCGCACAATTGTCGAGAATGTGTTGTTGGATACCATGTACGAACTGCCTTCCAACGACAAAATATCGAAAGTTGTCATCGACGAAAACGTCATTTTGGGTAATTCGGAGCCAATTTTGGTTTACGAAGCAGAGCAAAAGCTGGTGGCTTCGGACGCTTCTTAGATAAGGGGCTTTGAACGTTTCTCGCGCTCTCGCGAAGAAATAACCAAAAAAGGGGGCTTTTTCAATAAAGCCCCCTTTTTTTTGCCTGAAATTAAAGATACTTGTTTTCTGGGAGTTCATCCTCATATAGGATGACATCCAATGTTTTGAGCTGCTCAAGGGAGCAAATGAAATGACCGAGTTAAAAACCAAAGATGAATTAATTCCTGTCTTGCCGTTACGGGACGTGGTGGTCTATCCGCATATGGTGATTCCATTGTTTGTCGGTAGAGGTATGTCGATTGATGCCCTTGATGCCGCCATAAAACAAGACAAACAAGTGTTGCTGATTGCCCAGAAACAGGCCGATGTCGATGAACCGGGTTTTGATGACTTATACAGGGTCGGTACCTTGGCCAACATCCTACAACTGTTGAAATTGCCGGACGGTACGGTGAAAGTATTGGTTGAAGGCAGTCAGCGCTGCTCCGTAACAAAATACCAAGAAGTTGATAATTATTGCGCGGCCAGCGTCGTCGAGTTGAGTGACGAATTAAATATTTCCGAACAGGAAGCGGAGGTTTTGCAGCGGACCGCGATTAATTCGTTTGATCAGTATGTGAAATTGAATAATAAAATTCCGCCCGAAGTGCTTAATTCCCTGGCCGGCATTGACGACCCAAGCCGCCTGGCCGATACGATGGCGGCGCATATGGCTTTAAAAGTTGAAGAAAAACAGCTGATGCTGGAAATGGTCGATGTCGCCAAACGTCTGGAAAATTTGATGACCTTGATGGAAGGTGAGGTCGATATTTTGGAGATGGAAAAGAAAATTCGCGGCCGTGTTAAAAAACAGATGGAAAAAAATCAGCGCGAATACTATTTGAATGAGCAAATGAAGGCTATTCAAAAAGAGCTGGGCGAAATGGACGAAGCCAGCAATGAGATCGAAGAACTGGAAAGAAAAATTGCCGCGGCCGGCATGTCCGCCGAAGCGAAAACCAAGGCGACGGCCGAGCTGAATAAACTGAAAATGATGTCGCCGATGTCCGCGGAAGCCACGGTTGTACGCAATTACATCGATTGGATGGTCAATGTGCCTTGGAAAAAGAAAACCAAGGTTCGGCACGATTTAAAAGTCGCCGAAGAGGTGTTGGAAGCCGAACATTACGGCCTGGATAAAGTAAAAGAGCGGATACTTGAATATCTCGCCGTGCAGCAACGTGTTAAAGCGTTGAAAGGGCCTATTCTGTGTTTGGTCGGTCCTCCGGGGGTTGGTAAAACCTCTCTGGGTCAGTCGATTGCACGGGCCACCAATCGCAAGTACGTGCGAATGGCGTTAGGCGGGGTAAGAGACGAAGCGGAAATTCGCGGACACAGGCGTACCTACATAGGCTCTATGCCCGGTAAAATTCTGCAAAATCTGTCGAAAGTCAAAACCCGGAATCCCATGTTCTTGCTGGACGAGATCGACAAGATGGCGGCAGATTTTCGCGGTGATCCCGCTTCCGCGTTGTTGGAAGTGTTGGATCCGGAGCAAAACCATACTTTCTCGGATCATTATCTGGAAGTCGATTTCGATCTATCCGACGTGATGTTTGTGGCTACCGCGAATACGATGAATATCCCGCCTGCCTTGATGGACAGGATGGAAATAATCCGTTTGGCTGGTTATACGGAAGATGAAAAAATCAACATCGCCATGCGCTTTTTGATTCCGAAGCAGATAAAAAACAACGGTCTGGCAGAGTCGGAAATTTCCATCTCCGAAGCAGCGGTCAAGGATATTATCAGATACTACACGCGGGAAGCGGGTGTGCGCGGACTGGAACGGGAAATTTCGAAAATTTGCCGAAAAGTCGTGAAAGACCTGTTGTTGAAATCCCGAAAAAGTCGAACCTCGGTTACCGAGAAAACACTGGACAAGTATCTAGGCGTCAGACGCTTTAGCTATGGCATGGCCGAAGACAGCGATCAAATTGGTCAAGTGACAGGTTTGGCATGGACTGAAGTCGGCGGTGAGTTGTTGACGATTGAAACTGCGGTAATGCCGGGTAAGGGCAAACAGTTAACGACCGGTAAGCTCGGCGATGTGATGAAGGAGTCGATTGAAGCGGCGGTCACGGTGGTCAGGAGTCGAGCTAATATCTTGGGAATCGACAGCGATGTGTTCCAAAAAAATGATATTCACATTCACGTTCCGGAGGGCGCGACCCCAAAAGACGGGCCTAGTGCCGGTATTGGCATGTGTACCGCTATTATTTCAGCTTTGACCAAAATTCCAGTGCGTGCTGATGTGGCGATGACCGGAGAGATTACCCTGCGCGGTGAAGTACTACCGATTGGCGGACTGAAAGAGAAATTGTTGGCTGCGCATCGCGGCGGCATTGCGACAGTGGTGATTCCGGCGGAAAACGAAAAGGACCTCGCCGAGATCCCGGAAAATATCAAACGTAATTTGGCGATTAAGTGTGTCCGTTGGATAGATGAAGTGTTGGAGTTGGCTCTACAGCATATGCCCACCCCCATTGCTGCAATCCCGGTGGCAGAAATAACTGAAACTGCCGCCAGCAAGGCAGAGGTAAAAAAGCCGGGTGTTGTTGCCCATTAAAAGTTGAGTCGGGTCGGCGGAAACCATCAGCGTCGTGGCTTCCGCGGACTTCTGTGCTTGACATCGCTTGCAGGCGATTGATATAAATGTCGACCTCTCGCACCAGGAGAGGCTGTAAATCGGGTTGGTGGAAAACCGGTTAGTGGACAAATCCAAACATTTGTTTGCTGAGCATAATTAATACAACGACATCCTAAGGGGAAATAAATGAATAAATCGGAACTTATCGATGCAATCGCCAGTGCGTCCCAGTTAACTAAAGCTGATGCAGGGCGGGCTTTAGATGGTTTTATCAAAGCAGTAGAAGATGCTTTGAAACAAGGCGATTCCGTTGCCTTGGTTGGCTTCGGCACATTCGATGTTAAAGAAAGAGCAGAGCGTAAAGGCCGCAATCCGCAGACAGGTGAAGAGATCACCATTAAAGCCGCGAAAATTCCTTCATTTAAAGCTGGCAAATCTTTAAAAGATGCTGTAAACTAGCCGCTCTTTAGTCGGGTGCTTAGCTCAGCTGGGAGAGCATCGCCCTTACAAGGCGAGGGTCGGGGGTTCGAACCCCTCAGCACCCACCAGACTTTGGAGCGGTAGTTCAGTTGGTTAGAATACCGGCCTGTCACGCCGGGGGTCGCGGGTTCGAGCCCCGTCCGCTCCGCCAAAACAGAAACCTCGGGCCGTATGGTCCGAGGTTTTTTTTTGCCTGTTAATTTTATGGCCTGAAGCGATCGGGTTTAATACTGTTTAAGGACAGCGTTTATGCTTTTAGAGATTAGAGAAAAGGTGCACGGTCTGTTTGCATCAATCATATTGATTTTGATTTGTGTGCTTTTCGGATTGTGGGGCATCCAAAACTACCTTGGCGGCGGTAAAGAGGCCCCGGTGGTGTCTGTGGGAGACAAGGAGTTTTTTCAGCGGGATGTCAGTCAGGCCTATCAGCAATATGCGCAAAATCTGGCAGGCATGAAATTCGACGAAGAGACGATAAAAAAACAGGCTTTGCAAAAGCTGGTTCGCGACGAGGTGTTGTTGCAATACGTTCAGGATCAAAACCTGTTGGTTAGCGATGAGACGGCCAGGGACTTCATTCAAACTCTCGAGTATTTCCAAAAAGACGGAAAGTTCGATAAGACGCAATACCAAACCATGCTCGGTTCGCAAGGCATGTCTTCCGCCGAGTTCGTCAATCGCATCAAAAAAGCTTTGGTGATGGAGCAATTCCAAAGAGCCGTGGTAGATAGCAGCTTTGTCACGCAGGCGGAAATCAACAACTTCTTTAAAATCCAGAACCAAACCCGCGATGTGGAATATTTGACCGTGCCGTTAACGGTTGTCAGTCAACAGCCTGGCGAAGAGGAAATTACCGCTTATTATCAGCAGCACCAGGACTCGTATCAGACTCCCGAGCAGGTGGCTATCGAATACGTTGAATTATCATTGGATAAATTGGCCGCAGATATTAGCCCTACCGAAGAGCAGTTAAAGGCTTACTACGAAGAACAAAAAGTCCAATTCACTACGAAAGAGCGCAGAAAAATCAGCCATATTCTGTTCGCGTTCAACAAGGATAAAACGGCCGACGATTTAGCGCTGCAAAAAGCCCTGAAAGCCAAACAAGATTTGAAAAACAAGGATTTCGCTGCCTTAGCCGCCGAAGTGTCCGACGATAAATTAACCGCTAAAAATGGCGGCGACCTGGGTTTATTTAATGTCGGCGTGATGGAGAAAGCCTTTGAAGATGCCGCAAGCAGCTTAAAATTGGGCGAAGTCTCCGAGCCCGTTAAATCGGCTTTTGGTTATCATTTAATTAAAGTCACCGAATTGATACCGGGCGACGTAAAGCCTTACGAAGCGGTAAAAGCCGAAGTCAGCAAGGCTTATCAAAAAGCGCAGGCCGAAGCCAAATTTAATACCTTGGCCGAGAAAGTTGCCGAAGTCAGTTATGAAAATCCTGATAGTTTGGCGGCGGTTGCGCAACTGTTGGGTGGAGCGACCAGCAAGACCGAAGCGTTTACTCGCACCGCGGGTGAAGGTATCGCTGCCGACGAAAAAGTTCGGGCGGCTGCGTTTTCCGACGAGGTGTTAAAAGGCAGCAACAGCGAGCCGCTGGAAATTGGCGGCGACAAAGTCGTGGTGTTGCGTATGTTATCGCATCAACCTGCCGCCAGCAGAGAGCTCAAGGAAGTTAAGGCTGAGGTCATTGCCGCGATTCAGCAAGAGAAAGCAAAACAACAGGCCGTCGCCACTGCCGATAAAGTGAAGCAGGAATTGACGGGCGGTAAAACGCTTGCGCAAATCGCCGAAGCGCTGCATTTTCAGACCAAAAAAATCAATGGCTTGACACGCACTGCCAGCGAATTGCCGGCGGCTGTCACTCAAGAGATTTTTAGAACCGCCAAACCGAAGGCCGGTCAGCCTAGCGTGGCGGTAATCGACGAAGCCAAGGGCGGTAAATTGGTGGTTAGCGTCAACAATGTACACGAGGGTGTCATGTCGGATAGCGATAAGAGCAAGCAAGCCTTGATTGCCAAAAACATCTCTGCCGCCTTCGGCAAGGCGCAGATGGAAGCCGTATTGAATGCGTTGCAGACCAAAGCCGAGATCGTTATCAATACGCAAAAACAGTAAACCGTTAGGTGGACCTGCAAAAAGGGAGCTTAGCGCTCCCTTTTTTTTGCTTGATTAAGCGGTTAGCTGCTTAGCAAAGAGGATGTTGTTGCGGATTTTAGTTAGAGACTTTGAGGCATTCGGCTATAACCGTTGCCGGTGCGTGAATAGCTAGCAGCGTTTAACCCACATTGGCTTTTAGGCTGACGTTTATTAACATAGTCGCGGATAGCCGAATAAGGCGATTTTTCGCTTCGGATACCATCGATATTATTTTCCTGTTCAGCCATATCATGGGATAAACTTTAAAATTTGTAACAAACATCGCTGCGAAAGCGACACTCGTCTTAATTTTTAATAGCTTGATTTAAGGATCAACATGATTATCAAACCTCGCGTACGCGGTTTTATGTGCGTCACCACCCATCCGGTCGGCTGCGAAGCCAATGTCAAACAGCAAATCGATTATGTCAAAAGCTTTGGTGCGATTAGCAACGGCCCGAAAAATGTCCTGATTTTAGGCGCCTCTACCGGGTACGGCCTGGCATCGCGGATTGTCTCGGCTTTTGGTGCCGGTGCGAAAACGCTGGGTGTGTTTTTTGAGCGCGAGGGTACGGCCGATAAGCCGGGTACTCCCGGTTGGTACAATTCTGCGGCATTCCATAAATTTGCCGAAGCTGAAGGCCTGTATGCCAAAAGCATCAATGGCGACGCCTTTTCCGACGAGATCAAACAAAAAACCATAGACGCTATCAAACAGGACTTGGGCAAAGTCGATCTGGTGATTTACAGCTTGGCCGCCCCGCGCCGTACGCATCCAAAAACCGGGGTCACGCATAATTCTACGTTGAAACCGATCGGCAAGGATTTGGTGCAAAACGGTATCGATACCGATAAAGAGATTATCAAAGAATTCACCCTGCCGGCAGCCACCGAGGAAGAAATAGCCAACACGGTGGCCGTGATGGGCGGTGAAGACTGGCAGATGTGGATCGATGCGTTAGCCGATGCTGGCGTCTTGGCGGAAGGCGCCAAAACCACGGCCTACACCTATCTAGGCGAAAAAATTACCTGGGATATTTATTGGGACGGCACCATCGGCGCGGCCAAAAAAGATTTGGACAAACGTGTCATCGATATCCGCAGCAAGTTAGCTGCCTTGGGTGGCGATGCCAGGGTGTCGGTGCTAAAAGCCGTAGTCACTCAAGCCAGTGCCGCGATCCCGGTCATGCCTTTGTATTTGGCCTTACTCTTTAAAACCATGAAGGAAGCGGGGACGCATGAAGGTTGCATCGAACAGGTCAATGGCCTATTCCGAGATAGCCTCTACGGCGCCAATCCCCATTTGGATGACACCGGTCGTTTTCGTGCCGATTTAAAAGAACTGCAGCCGCAAATTCAAGACACGGTCAACGCTTTGTGGTCACAAATAAACAACGACAATATCAACGAATTGAGCGACTTTGCCGGCTACAAACACGAGTTTCTGAAGTTGTTCGGTTTTGAGGTAGACGGCGTGAATTACGATGCCGACGTCAATCCCGAGGCACCGATTGCCAACTTGCTGTAAAGATTACCCCGGTGGCTAGCGCGGCGGTGAGCCACCGGGTTAAAAAGTAAGGACACCTGGCGTTTTTGCAAAGGCGGCTTTATCGGCGAACCCCAAACCGATGCGGATAGTGCTAGCCACAAGCAAAAGCGTCGCTCAAGTTTCTGTTTAATTTTTGCGAAACATTGGACACATGCAAACACCATCCACTACCCGAGACTGGATTCTCTATTCGCTGCTCAGTTTAACCATTGTGCTGATCGTATTGGCCATGTATCAAATCGACCGGCAATGGCTGAAATTGAGCGAGATGCAAGCTGCGCTGTCTGAGCAAGCCAAAGATATGCGCGAACTGCGCGGGGCGATTGCCTCAGGTGTGCTTGCCGCAAATGCATCAACAAATTCCACCGCGAACGGCGAAGTTGCCCAAGCGTTTCAACGTGCTTACGCCGCCAGCCGTCAACCGGATTACGCTCAAGGCGACTGGAGTGTGGATGCCTTTTTTACCAACCTAAAGACCATCACGCCGCTGGTGTCCAGTGATGCCTATGCATCCAATGTGCAAAGCTATGTGCTGGAGAGCCTGATCACCCGCAACCCCGACACCCTGGAATGGGAGGGCCTGGTCGCCAAGGACTGGACGATTAGCGAGGACGGTTTGGTGATTACTTTCCGGATGCGCGAAGACGTCAGTTTTTCCGACGGCAAACCCTTAACCGCCGATGATGTGGTATTCAGTTTCAATTTCATCATGACTGACGCGATCCAGGCGCCGCGCGAACGCGCTTATCTGGAAAAAATCAAGAGCGTCAAAACGAATGGTAAATACGAAGTGGTGTTTACCTTCAAAGAGCCGTACTTCGAAGCGTTGTCTTTGGCCGGTAGCATCGGCATCCTGCCCAAGCATTTTTACGAGCCGTATTTAAAAGAGCCGCAAAAATTCAACGAGTCCAAAGGTTTGTTATTGGGCAGTGGTCCTTACCGATTAAATGATCCGAAAAACTGGACGCCTGACAAAGGCAATGTTGAGCTGGTACGCAACGAACGTTACTGGGGAGATGTGCAGCCTTCGTACCATAGGATTCTCTGGAAGATCATCCAAAACGATAGCGCCCGCTTAACCACTTTCCGCAACGGCGACATCGATTCCTATTCAGCTAGACCCGTCGAGTATCAGGAATTAAAAAAAGACCCGCAAATCCAGGCCAAGAGCCAAAACTTCGAATACATGCCGCCGGTCGTCGGCTACAGCTACATCGGCTGGAACCAGGAGCGCGCTGGTAAGCCCACGCGCTTTGCCGACAAGCGCGTTCGCCAGGCCATGACTTACCTGACCGACGTCAGCCGGATAATAAAGGACGTCATGCTGGATTACGCCGAGCCGGCCGTCAGTCCGTTCAGTAAAACCAGCAAGCAGCACGATGCGGCTTTACAACCTTATCAGGCGGATCTGGACAAAGCCAAAGCCTTATTAAAAGAAGCCGGTTACCAGGATAAAAATGGCGACGGCGTACTGGAAGACAAATCGGGCCAGCCCTTTGAGTTCAAACTGACTTACTTCCAAGCCAACGAAGACACCAAACGCATGGTGTTGTTGTTGAAAGACTTGTACGCCCGCGCAGGCGTCAAACTGATTCCCACTCCGCAAGAATGGCCGGTCATGCTGGAAAATCTGGATAAAAAAGACTTCGATGCCATTACTCTGGGCTGGACCAGCGGTATCGAAACCGATTTGTACCAGATGTTCCATAGCTCGCAAGCCGTCAGCAAAGGCGATAACTACGTCAGTTACAAAAATCCGGCTTTGGACAAATTGATCGACGACGCCCGCCGTACCGTCGACGAAGCCAAACGCATGCCGCTCTGGCAGCAGGCCGAACATATTCTTTACGAAGACCAACCCTATACCTTCCTGATGCGCCGCAAGAGTCTGCTGTTCGTCGACAAGCGCATCCACAATCTGCAAATGACCAAGCTGGGCTTGAATTTCGGCTCCTTGCCGCTGGAAAACTACGTGCCGCTGGCGCAGCAAAAATACAGCCAATAGGCCAAGGATTCGCCGATGTTGACCTATCTGCTGCGGCGATTGCTGCTGATGATCCCCACCTTGCTGGGCATCACCGTACTGGTGTTCAGTGTGATGGCCATGTCGCCGGGCGGCATCAGCGCACAGACCTTGATCGGCGGCATGGACATGAAACCGCAGGAAAAACAGGCTTTGCTGGACTATTACAATAAACGCTACGGCTTGGATCTGCCGGCGCCGGTGCAATATCTGCGCTGGCTGAATAATGCCTCGCCGATTGGCTTTGTCACCGACGCTCAAGGCCAGCGCGGCGAGTTTTCGTTTACCAAGGGTATGGATCTGGGTACCAGCTTTCAATACGGCCGGCCGGTATCGGACATTCTGGCCGAGCGCATCCCGATCACCTTGCTGCTCAATCTGGTCACCCTGCCGTTTACCTATCTCATTGCTATCATGGTGGGCATGAAGGCCGCCACCCAGCGCGGTAGCGCTTTTGATGTCGGTGCCGGCATGTCGATGTTGGCCTTGTGGTCGATTCCGACCATGTTGGCCGGCGTCTTACTACTGGGTTTTTTTGCCAACGTCCAATATTTTCAATGGTTCCCCACCGCCGGCATCAGCAGCCGGGAGGCGCAGGATATGCCGTTCCTGCCGTATTGGGACGACGACGGGTTCGTGCGCGGTTTTCTGCTGGATAGAATCTGGCATCTGATCTTGCCGGTGATTTGCCTGTCCTACGGCGGCTTTGCCGCGCTGACCAAACTCACCCGCACCTCGATTCTGGAAAACCTACACGCCGATTACGCCCGCACCGCCCGCGCTAAGGGCCTTGCTGAGAATGATGTGCTGTGGAAACACGTATTCCGCAATAGTTTATTGCCTTTGATAACCGTCTCTGCGGGTTTGTTGCCCAGTTTGTTGGCCGGCTCCTTGATCGTCGAAAACATATTCAGCATCAACGGCATGGGCCAATTGGCGGTGGAAGCCGTGAAAGGCCGCGACCGCGAACTGGTGTTGTCGATCACCTGGATCAGCGGCTTTCTGACGCTGATCGGCTATCTGATTGCCGACTTCTGTTACACCCTGGCCGATCCGCGGGTGAGTTATGACTAAGCCCGTGAGCAGCCGCGAATCTTTTTCTGCGCGGATCTGGCGCAAAACCCTGGCCGGCGTCGGCGTCAAATTCGGCTTGGGCTGGGTAGGGCTGTTGGTGTTCTGCGCGGTGTTTGCGCCGTTTCTGGCCAACTCCATGCCTTTATTGATGAGCAAGGATGGCGTGATTTCCGCGCCGGTGCTGGAATACCTCAGCGTCGAAGACGCCTGGATCTTGGCCAGCTTTTTCATTGCCCTGGCGGTCTACCGGCTAAACATCGACGGCGGTAAGCAGATTCTGTTGTTTTTATTGAGTAGTGCTGTGGCGGCTTTGTTGGTTAATAGCTTCGTCAAACCGCCGGTGTTGGTGATTTACGACGATTTCCGTAGCGCCGCTTACACCAAGGTCGATTGGAAAATCATGCCGCCGATACCGTATGCGCCGGTCGATTATCTGCGGGATTTGGGCAGCAAAGGCCTGGAAGCGCCGTTCGCCACGGAAGGCCATACCCATCTGATGGGCACCGAAGAAAACGGTGCCGACGTGTTAAGCCGGATGATTCATGCCTGCCGGATTTCCTTGAGCATCGGCCTGATCGCCTCCGGCATTGCCTTGGCTATCGGTATTGTAGTCGGCGGCTTGATGGGCTATTTCTCCGGCGTGGTCGACATGCTGGGTATGCGGCTGGTGGAAATCTTCGAAGACATTCCGACGCTGTTTCTGCTGCTGACTTTCGTGGCTTTCTTCGGCCGCAGTCTGTACATGATGATGGTGATCATCGGCGTCACCGGCTGGTCCGGCTACGCGCGTTACGTGCGCCAGGAATTTCTGAAGCTGCGCAAGCAGGATTATGTGCAGGCGGCGGTAGCCAGCGGATTGCCCTTAAGCTCGATTTTGTTCCGCCACATGCTGCCCAACGGCGTCGCGCCCTTATTGGTGGCCGTTAGTTTTGGCGTGGCCGGGGCGATTCTGTCGGAAGCGACCTTAAGCTTTTTGGGCTTGGGCGTGATCGATGCGCCATCCTGGGGGGCGATGCTGGATCAGGCCGTCAAATCCTCCACGTTTAACTGGTGGATGGCGGTGTTTCCCGGCGGCTCTATCTTCATGACGGTGTTTGCCTACAACCTGATCGGCGAAGCGTTTCGGGACGCGATTGACCCGCGCTTGTCTGACAAGGCCGGGGTCAAATCATGAGCCAAGTCTTGCTGGAAGTCCGCAATCTGCGCACTTATTTAAGGTCCGGCGGCGGCGAAGTGCGGGCGGTGGACGACATCAGTTTCAGCATCCCCAAAGGCGAAACCTTTTGCCTGGTCGGCGAATCCGGTAGCGGCAAGTCGGTCAGCGCCTTATCGGTGATTCGCTTATTGCCGGACGGTGTGGCTTCGCATCCCAGCGGCGAGATTTTGCTGAACGGGCAGGACTTGCTAACCCTGGACGATCCCGGCATCCGTGCGGTGCGCGGTTTACAAATCGCCATGATTTTCCAGGAGCCAATGACTTCCTTAAATCCGGTCATGAGCGTAGGCGAGCAAATCACGGAAGCGCTGCAATTGCATCATGCCGATATGGACGATGCCGAAGCCATGGAACGCACCATCAAGGCCTTGGAACAGGTGCAAATCCCCAATGCCTCCAGCCGTTTTGCCGACTACCCGCACCAACTCTCCGGCGGTCAACGCCAACGGGTGATGATCGCGATGGCGCTGGCCTGCCAGCCGCAATTGCTGATCGCTGACGAGCCGACCACCGCGCTGGATGTGACCGTGCAAGCTGAGATTTTACGCCTGATGCGCAAACTTCAGGACGACACCGGCATGAGCATGTTGTTCATCACCCACGATTTCGGCGTCGTGGCACAGATGGCGCATTGGATAGGTGTGATGCAGCAAGGCAAACTGGTGGAAGTCGGCACATGTCAGTCGGTATTGCGTCATCCTCAGCATCCCTATACCCAACAATTGCTGGCGGCGGTGCCGGAGAATCTGGCCAAGCCGGTGGTCGAGCCTGCGCAAGCCGAAGACCCCGACCCAGCCGACGACGAAAGCCTGAGTGACAGCGATAAAAAACTGCTGTCGGTGCTGACGCGCGCCGGGTTACGTGGAAAGTCTAAGCAGCCTGTTTCGTTGGTCCCTACGCCCGGAGCGCCGCCAAGTGCAGATGAGCAGCCCTTGCTGCAAATCCGTGATTTGAAAGTCTGGTTCCCCATCAAAAAAGGTTTGTTCCGGCAAACCGTCGATTATGTTAAAGCCGTGGATGAAGTATCGCTGGATATTCCGCGCGGCGAAATCGTCGCTTTGGTCGGTGAATCCGGCTGTGGCAAAACCACCTTGGGCCGGGCAGTGTTGCAACTGGAATTGCCCACTGCCGGCAGTATCCGCATCGACGGCCAGGAACTTACCGGCCTGTCCGCGCGCGAACTGCGGCCGCTGCGGCGCAGGATGCAGATTGCCTTTCAAGACCCGCAATCCTCGCTCAACCCGCGTTTGCTGGTGGAAACCACCTTGACCGAACCCATGAAGGTGCATGGCATTGGCGCCAATCAAGAACAGCGTATCGAACTGGCCGGGCAATTGTTGGAAGACATGCAACTTAGCCGCGAATCGCTGTGGCGTTACCCGCACGAGTTTTCCGGCGGCCAACGGCAACGCATCGGTTTGGCGCGGGCCTTGGCTTTGAATCCGGAGTTTGTGGTGTGCGACGAAATTACCAGCGCGCTGGATGTGTCGGTACAGGCGGAAATTCTGCAATTGCTGCTCGACATTCGGCGGCGGCGGAATCTGACCTTGTTATTCATCACGCACAATATTGGGGTGGTGGAGTATCTCAGTGATCGGACGGTGGTGATGTATAAGGGGAAGATTGTAGAAGAAGGTTTAACTGCGAAGGTTTGTGGGGCGCCGGAGCATGCTTATACGCAGAGGTTGTTGGCGGCGGTGCCGAGGTTGGTGATGTGAGTTGCTCGATGACACGGGGTAAAGTCATGTTTCATTTCTCGGCGTCCCACTTTAGTAATGAAATAATTCAGGTATGTTTATGTTGAAGCGATTGCGTAAGTGGTATGCAGGCAAAGATATTCCTGTTAACCCAGATGAGCCTGACTCCATTGGAGGCATGACGGTCTTGCATGAAACAAAAAAAGAGTTTCATTGGTCGGCTAAAATTTTTCGCTCCTTGGTTTCTTTTTACTTTCATCATTGGCAATGGCTTTGGGGTACCGCAATAGCAGTATGTATAGGTGTCGCAACAATCATTTGGCAAAGGTAGTTTAAGTGCATTTTGTTTTAATCCTTTGCCACGTAAAGTGTCGGCGGGATTGTTACCCGGCCTAAGAATTTGGTCGAAGGGAAGTGCCGCCTTGGCGGTTTTAACGTCCGTTTTTTGTCAAGGTTCGGCGGCTTCGTTTAAGCTTTCTAGGCGTAGCCACCTCTACCGTAATGTTGGGCATAGCAAACTAAGGGGATCAAGCGTGGGTAAATCAATTCGTGGTTGGGTGAATGTCCGTGAGTATCCATCGGACAAAAAAGCAGAAGAGTCTTACATTCGCCATAAGGACGTTCAGCGGGTTTCGATAGTTGAAAACGGAGACGAGACAGTTTCTGTCCTTGTCCATGCCTTGGGAGGTACGTACCTAGTTACGATTTTAGAAACATTACCTGAAGCCTTACGGCAACTTGAAAGCTTGGTTAAAGAAATCAGTGACTAATAACTAGCCGCTTAGGCTGGGCACGGCTTTTTTTGCCCACGCGGTGATTGGGGGGGATGTGTCGCTATCGCGGCGGCTTGTTTTAATGTCGGGTCTCGGCCCGACAGCCGAGATACTTTCTTTTGTTTGGCCAAAAGAAAGTATCCAAAGAAAAGGCCACCCGGATGCCGCTTATTCCCTGCGCGCCTCGCTTTTGAACGGGGTTGCCGAAAGGGGCTTCCTGCCCCTTCGGCAACGCGCCGCATCCCTGCGGCGCCCCTGCGGGCTAATCCGTTCAAAAGCTCCGGTGCTCGGCGCGGCATGCGGGAAGAAAACCATCCTGATTTCACGGTAAGGTCGTGAGGCGCAATTCGTAGGGCGTCAATAGGCGTAGCCGTATTGCGCCGTATGTTGGCTTTCAATCATTCGGCGCATGACGCTATCGCTAATGCGCCCTACAAAACTTTGGGTCCTACGCATGCAAGTCGGCTATCTTGCTGATTTGCTCGTTCAAAAGCTCCGATGCTTGGCACGGCATACGCGAAGAAAACCACCCCGATAAAACCATCGGCTGGAATAATCGTGAGCGTTTCCGGCTTTAGTCTGCGACTCGGCATTGCTCCGGTTTCCCATCTTTGAAGGACGGCGAGATACTGATCGGTTCGGTCAAACCTTTCATCAGCAGTAGGTAGGCTTGCTGGTCGATACATACCTTATTCAGTTTCCAGGTTCGGACCTGGCCTTGAAGGTCGATGTGTTCGATACTGATCTGCTCCAGCGGCAGGGAGCGGGCTTCTGGAGGCTTGGCGTAGCTAAGTTGGGTGATGGCGGCCAGTAGTGTACTAAAAACCAATTTTCTCATGGTTGTAATCCGGGGTAAGTTTAAGAATAAGGCCGTAAGATACTCTGTTCCAAGTCAGCAAAATTCCATCGCTTTATTCATTCAGCAATGATCGATCCCGGAATGGTGTAAAACCGTGTGTTATATTTGGACATGGGTTTGGCTAAAAATACATGTTAACTTTTTGTAAGGTGCTTATTTAATAATGGATAATCGGTATCGAAAAACTATTGTTTCTCACCACTCTCTGAGAGGGATTGCTGCAGTATTGGTTGTGTTTTTTCATATTAGGGAAGTATCTTACGATAAAGGTGTGGCTCTTGATTCGGTAACGTCTTTTTTTAGTATGGGGTACTTATGGGTAGATTTCTTTTTTATTTTGAGTGGGTATATTCTTTCGTATGTCTATGCTTCATTGTTTTTGTATGATTATAAGAGTAGTTTGATTAAATATTTTTACGTTGCACGCTTTTCTAGAGTTTATCCTCTTCATCTTTTTACACTTATTTTATACCTTTTTTTAGAGTTCTCTTTTTACTTTTATCGGCGTGAAGTGGTTGGTATGCCTGGTGTAAGTTTTGAAAGCTTAATTGCGAGTTTGCTTTTAATTCAGGGCTGGATCTTATCTGATTTGACCTTGGCACCCTTGAATAGTCCTGCCTGGAGTATTAGTACGGAGATGGCTTGCTATTTAGTTTTTCCTTTTATAATAAAATGGCTACGGTTCAATATGTTTTTTGTTGGCATGATAGTTGTTGGCTTATCTATCGCGTTGTATTTAATATATTATGGTGAGAAGGACGGTTTTGTTGTTATTCGTTGTTTTGCAGGCTTTATGTTGGGTATTTTTGTTTTTATAGTATATAAGGAAATGCCGGTTACTGACTATGGGGTTGCTACGAGCTTGCAGTTAATAGGCGGGAGTGGCGTATTGTTTGCGATGCATTTTAGCTTGAGTCACTCTGTGGTTATTGCTTCCTTTGGCTTGTTATTGTATTCAACAGCGAGTGATTGTGGCTTCCTAGCGAAACTTTTAAATACACGAATATTTGTACTTCTTGGTACGCTGTCTTATTCGATTTACCTCAATCATTGGATTATTTATAAGGCATACTTGTTTTATGGTGTTTATGTTTTTGGCGCGCTGTCAAGTAACTATAGTCCTATGAATGTTTCAATATTAAAGTATTTTTCTTTGATGTTCGTAATATTCGTGCTCTCATTTATAACCTATCGTTATATTGAAATTCCAGCTCAAAAGTACCTTAAAAGGAAGCTTCAATAAAGCCGAGGCTGGACACAGTTTTTGTACCCATGCGGTTTGATTGTTCGAGCGCCAGATATCCGGCTTTGACCGCTTGGTGGTTTGAATTCGTCGGCGGGAAACCCTGCTTGGTTATTCTGGCATTTCTTCTAGATGCGTCGAGTCTTTTTCTCCACGGTTCTCCAAAACAACTCGAGCATTCTCGCCGGGGGCTCGTTGATTGGCGTAATTTTGTGCAATCGCTGAGTTCCAAGCGAGAGCGGCCCGCAAATTTTGGCGAATGCTGCGCTTCGTGAACGCAGCATTCGGTGTGGACACACCAATTGAGCCATCCTGGTGCAAAACAGCCGGATTTTGGTTGTATCTGGTGCAAATCTCCCGGCGTTTTATCGGCTGCCATTCGCATAAGTCCATAAAAATCAAGGCGTCGGCTATTTGGCATCAACTTTGCTCTACTTAGATCGTGTTGTTACTCCTACCTGTTCTCATGTGTGGACGTGGCGCTCTGTTTGGTCGAAGTTCTTCGGACAGGCAGGGCGCATTTTTTTGCCCGAGATAAATCTCTTCCGTATTAGCCAACCAACACCAGCTTTGCTCAAAATTTACATTTCAAATGATATTTCTGCACGCGGTAGCGTAGGGTTTCCCGGGTGGTGCCGAGCATGCGCGCCGCGCCGGTGACGTTGGCGTCATTACGGTTTAGCGCTTCCTGGATGATGAATTTTTCCATTTCGTGCAGGCTGATGCTGCCGTCCAGCGGAATGAACACGCCTTCCTGATTGACTTTGGCGTTGTGTGTGGCCGTCGTCGCTTGCGGGGCTTGTAGCTGCAACCATTCCACCGGCAAATTATGATCGTTGGACAACAACACGCAGCGCTCCAGCACATTGTGCAGCTCGCGGATATTGCCGGGCCAATCGTAGCTTTTCAGCATCTGCCAGGCTTGCTCCGGAATGTGGCTGACCGACTTGGCCGATTTGCGATTGCATTCGGCGATGAATTGCGGCACCAATTGATCCAGGTCCTGCTTATGTTCGCGCAGGGCCGGCATGCGGATGTTGATCACGTTCAAACGATGGTACAAATCGCGGCGGAACAAGCCTTCGGCGACTTTTTCCACCAGGTCCAGGTTGGTGGCGGCGATGATTTGCACGTCGATGTTAATCTCCGCTTCACCGCCCACCCGGCGGATGCGTAGATCTTCCACGGCTTTTAACAGCTTGCTTTGCAAATCCAGGTCCATTTCGCCGATTTCATCGAGAAACAGTGTACCGGTATGCGCCTGTTCAAACAGGCCGCGATGGCGTTTTTTCGCGCCGGTAAAAGCGCCGGCTTCGTAACCGAATAATTCGGCTTCCAATAATTCGCGCGGCAGGGCGGCACAGTTGATTTCGACCAGCGGTGCCGCGGCGCGGCTGCCGGAATAGTGCAGAATCCGGGCGATCATGCCTTTGCCGGTGCCGGTTTCGCCGCTGACGATCAGGCTGGAGAACGGGACGTTGGCGATTTGTTTCAGCATGGCCCGCAGCTGGTTCATGGCCGGGCTGGAGCCGATCAAACTGTCGATGCTGTATTGATGGTTCTGGGACGCGGTTTGTTGTTCCAGGCGGCGTTGGGCGCGAGCGCTACGGGCGGCGCCTTCCACTAACAGATTCAAGCGGTCCAGCGAACAGGGCTTTTCGATAAAGTCGTACGCGCCCAGGCGCACCGCGCGCACCGAATCGGCGACGCTGCCGTAGCCGGTCAGAAACACCCATTCGCTGCTGCCGATTTCCGGTTTGAGTTTCTCCAGCAAATCCAGCGCGTTGCCGTCCGGCAGGTTCATGTCCGATAACACCACCAGCGGGTCCAGCGCTTGTCCGCTGAGAAACTGTTCGGCTTGTTGCAGGGAATGGGCAATGCTGACTTCCCAGCCACCCTTGCTAAAGTAACGCGCCAATTCGGAGGCTAACAGGGCTTCATCTTCAATAATTAACAGGGTATTGGTCATCATGGTTATGGCTGGTTTGCGAGTTACGGCATTGTATGCGATTGACGGGTATTCGCCGGCGCATTGCTGGAATTTGTGCGGGTGTGTCGTTTCAAGTCAAAGGTAAGCTCAGGCTGACCCGGCCGTGGCCGGCGGCATCGTTGTCCAGTTTGAGCTGGCCGCCCAGGTCTTTGGCGAAGCGTTGCACCATCACCAATCCCAAGCCGCTGCCTTTCTCCTTCAAGCTGACAAACGGACGAATGCCTTGCCGCAAAAAGGCCTCATCGAAGCCGTCGCCGCTATCAACCACCGTCAGCGACAGGCGCTGGGCGTCTTGGGCAATCTGCACCTCCACGCTTCCGTTGCGGGTACCGATGGCCTGCACAGCGTTTTGCAGCAAATTTAACAGTGCTTGGCGGAATTCGATTTCCGGCAGCATCAAGGAACTGTCGGCTGTTCCCTGCACCGTAAATTGGATTTTATCGGTGGCCTGGTACTTGAATAGCGTGATCAAGTCGTTGACCACTGCATTCACATCGGTAGGTTGGGCAATTTTATTGCCATGGCGCGCCGAGCTCAGCAGGTCATTCAGGTGGTTGGTCAAGCGTTGCACTTCGCTATGCAATAGACCGATACGCTGGCGCAGATCGGGGTCTATGGCTTCAGACAGCAAATTTTCCAGCGCAAATTGAATAATCGCCAGCGGATTGCGCAATTCGTGGGCGGTGCTGGCGGCCATTTCGGTCAAGGCTGCCAAGCGCTCGGCTTTAGCCAGGCGCTGGCTTTGTTCGAGTAAAGCGTGACTGGTCTGCCGCACTTGCTGCTCCAGACGATTGGTGTAATGCAGATGCTCCTGTTCCAGTTCGATCAAGTGCTCGACCAAGTGATTGTAGCGGTCGAACAAGTCCCGCAAAATCGGATCAGCCGTTTCGCGGGTGATCGGCTGCTTCACGCCTTCCGCCAGGCCGGACAATAAATCGCGTAGCGCATCCAGCGGCTCTAACACATTGTTGCGAAAAAAATAATGGCCGATCCAAAACAGCAGCAGCGGCAAAATGACAGCCAGTTGCAGTTCCAACTGGCTGTCGTCCTCAACGCCGATCAGCATTTTCTCTTCTTCGTTGGTTTGCCGATCCAGGACTTGCCGGATCATATTCACGGAATCGATCAGCGCCTGCGGATCGCCGTTGCTGGCGGCGGCGAATTTGGCTTGCAGGGTGTTCAAATCGACCGAGACCGTGAAATCAGTGCCGTTGTTGTGGGCTTGCAGTAAATCCAGCAGTCGATCTTGTATGTCATTCAGGTGTTCGGCCGACAGGTCAGGGTTGCTGCGATGCAAGGCCAATTGGGATTGCAGCTCCAGCAATTCGAAGATCGTTTCTTCCAGGTGGTGGCCTTTGCCGATGTCGGTTTCTATGGTCTGGATGCGTTGATGATTGCGCCAGGTCAGGCGGCCAATAGCCAGCAGTTCGCCGATCACCAGTATGCTCATCACGATCGTGACGAAAATGACCGGACGTAGCAAAAGTTTTAGCATATTCGAGATCTCTGGTTGTTGAAGGCCATGCGCAGCGCCAGTTTGCGGGCAGGTCCGTTCAAATTTTACGCCGACTCAAGGGATGATTATCAAATGTCTTGCGTACCTGCCGCCAATGCGCCAAAACCTGTTCGATACGGTTGCCGTCGTTGGGCTTGACTAGGGTAAAGCACTCGCTGCTGCGTACGAAGGCCGACAAAAAATCGCCCATGATGCGTTGTTGGGTTTTGTACTCGGCCAGCGCAACCCGCTTTAAGTTGATTTGCGCGGGCGATAGATTGACGCAAGCCCGGCTATGGCCGCGTAGCGGCAAATCAGCGGGCAATACCAGCGGTTTATCGCTCCAGTCCTGCGCAATGCCCCAATTGGAGCCGGTCGGCCAGCCGTGTTGCCAATGAATCAGATAGGCCAGTAATTTGGGCTGTGGGCGCGGTGTCGGGGTTTCCAATAGCCATTGATGGACGGCCAGCAGCGTAAACATACCCAAGCCGGCATGGTCGGAATCGTTTTCCATCACATCCGGGAAGGCGATGATCGTCGGCTTGGTGTCGCGCAGAATGGCTGCCAGCTCGTTGAGTAGATCCTGGCCGTCTTGGGCCAGGCCCCGATCTTCCGCTTCCCGGTAGGGGACGTGGTCAAAGCCGGTATATTCGGAGCGCATCGGCTGGTTGCGCCGCCAATGCGAGATTAACGCCGAGTAGATACTGCCATCCGAGAATCCGAGTAAATCCAGATGGATAAAGCCATTGCCGAGTAGCTGAGCCGCGCGCCGCGACTCCTCCAGCCGTTTTTCACCAAAGTCCAGATAATCCGCTGCCGACGGGTTGCGCTTACCGCTGTCCAGCATGACTGCACCAACGTAAGCATCGCCGGCGGTGACGACTGAGCTGCGCACTGTGCCGCCTCGGGCTAAAACCTGTTGGCTGAGTCCGGCAGCGCTTAAACTTTCATCGTCGGGATGCGGCGCCAGCACCAGTAGGCGTTCACCCTCGCCAATTGCCAAAGATTGTTCCGCGACGCTAATGTGCGGAGTAAGCAGTAACAGCAGACAAAGGCTTAGATGTTTTAAAGAGGGGGGCATGGGAACTCCTGAAGTGTTGCCTAGAACTCAAAATGCGCTCTGACGCCATAGACATCGACTGGGCCGCGGTCCGCGTTATAAGCCGGATTAGCAATGTGCTGATAGTCCAGAGTCATCCAGGCGGAAGGCAGCAGGCGCAGTTTGTAATAAATGTCCACTACTTGTTCGGGCCGGTAACGCAGGTTGCCGTCACCGATAAAACCGTCCACGCCGCCCAGACGTAAATATTCGGCATGTCCGGCGGAAATCCAGCTGCAAGCGTAAGCGACTCCGAGAGCATCGTAATGCCGGCCCCAACTGTCGCCGCCGATTAAGCCGCCGAAGGAGAGCGAGCGATCCGCCGAGGTATAGGAATACACTTCGGTTTTGCCGTCGCTGACCATTCCGCGAAGAAACACGCCGACGCCGTCGATTAACTGTTGTTTCACATTAATGCCTATGCCGGTTTTGATGTTAGCTTTACGCACCCAGCACAGATCAGGGGCGCTGCTGTTCTCAGAGTCGTAATTGAAGCTCGTGCAATTGGCGGCGTTTTGAGCCGGATTGGCTTGGTAGGCGGCGATCGCTTCGTCCCAGCGTCCCATCCGCTCACGGTTCCGGTACGCCAACAGCCTGCCGCGCCGGGTTGCTTAAATAGGCTGTGGCGATGCTCAAGTTCCATTTGGTCTCCGTAATATTTGAACAGCCGAAAATCCAGCGGCAAGTCGTTCGGATTTTGCGGTGTGGCGAAGCGACCCAATCGAAATGTCCAGTCGTCAAAATAGTATTCCGCTGCCAACCCCACGCTATAACCGCGGGCGTCGGCTGCAAAGTCGTAAGCGGCGTTGGTCAGAAACGCCATGTTCAGAAACTGCTGGCGCAAGTCGGCGGCGTAGCTGTTTTTATCGAAAATATCCAGGATGCTGAGATTGCCGCCGGTGATCACCAAACGATGGCTATTAAAATTGCCCGCCAATTGCAGCGGCCCGGAGCTCACCGCATGGCTGTCGCCACCCAGATTAAAGGTTTGTTTTAAGTAAAAGCGCGATTTATACCAAGTGGCGCTGATCGAGCCGGATTTTTGCAGTTCAAAGTTTTGGATGCTGCCGCCCAGACCTTTTAAGTCCGACAAGGGCAGTTCGGAAATCATTTCTGGGGCCAGATAGATCTCGCCGCCTTGCCAGGCTTTCAAACCAAAATAGGCGGTGACGGTACCGGTAAAGGCGCGTTCGGCATTCGGCAACAGCGAGTGCGGCGTACCGTTGAGATTGGTGTATTGAGCAGGGAAGGCCGGTTTCCAGCTGGATATGTAAGTGGCCTGGCCATAGGCATTCCAGCGTTCGTCGGCCGTATCGTGCAGGTCGTGGTCGGCTAGCAACCGCATAAACGAAAAATTTCCGTCGTCGGCAGCAGGCTGTAATTCCTCGGCATCCGCGTTGGCAAAATAAAGCGTTAGTGCTAGCAGTGCGCCGTAGAAAAATGCCGGGAGAGATCGATGGCTCATGGGGTTCAGCCCAAATCCTTATCCCGTTCGCCGCTGCTGACGCGGCCACCTTCTTGTACGTCGAGGATATACACCTTGCCGTCACCATGATGCCCGCTATGGGCCGTGCGCAGGATGGTTTCGAAAATAATCTCCACCAAGTCATCCGGGGCGAAAATCTCCAGACGCTTTTTTACGAGAAACGGCTTGTAATCTTGGCTGTGCTCAGTGCGCTCGCGGCCGAAGCCTTCGCAATCCATGATCGACATTCCCGGAAAACCCGGTATTTCCAGTAATGCCATCGTGATCTGGCTGAGCTTGTGCGGCTGCACGTAGGCGCGAATTTCTTTCATAGTAGTCCCCTAAAGCTCGTCAGGCTCGGCAAAATAACGATACAAAGCGGGTAGCAAGGTTAAGGTTAAAATCGTGGCAGTGATCAAGCCGCCGATGATGACAATAGCAAACGGTTTGGCGGTTTCTGAACCGACGCTGGTGGACAGCGCTGCCGGAAACAAGCCCAGCATCGCCATCAAGGCCGTCATCACCACCGGCCGTAAGCGGCTTACGGAGCCGTTGACGATGGCGTCATGCAATTTCTGGCCGTCCCGGCGCAGTTTGTTCAATTGCGAGACCAAAATCACGCCGTTCTGCACCGCAATCCCAAACAAGGCAATAAAGCCGACAGCGGCCGATACGCTCAAGTTAATGCCGGTTGCTAATAAAATCAGTAAGCCGCCTATCATCGCAAACGGCACGTTCATCACGATCAACAAGGCATTTTTAACCGACATGAACGCCCAGAACAGCAACACGAAAATGAGTCCCAAACTGATCGGCACGATGATGGCTAAACGTTTCATCGCCCGTTGTTGGTTTTCAAACTGGCCGCTCCAAACGATGTGATAGTCGGGCGGCAAATCGACTTGCGCCGCGACTTTTTCCTGTGCTTCGGCGACGAAGCTGCCTTGGTCGCGGTCGATCAAGTTACATTTGATGGCAATCCGCCGCATATTGTCTTCACGGCTGATGCGGGACGCACCTTGGTTGATTTTGATGGTGGCCAGCTCGGATAACGGAATGCGTTGGCCGGTTGGCGTTTGCACGGTCAAACTTTCCAGATTGGCCACCGAATTGCGGGCGCTGTCCTCGTAACGCAAGGTGATGTCGAACCGGCGTTCGCCCTCCAGAAACTGCGATGCCGCCTTGCCGCCCATGCCGATTTCCATCACCCGCTCCACATCGGCAACATTGATGCCGTAGCGGGAAACCTTGGCCCGGTCGATGTCGACGATCACTTGCGCCAGGCCGGCTTGCTGCTCGGCGGCGACATCGGTGGCGCCTTGAATGCCGGCCAGGATATGGGTGACTTGATCGGCTCTGTCCTGCAAGGTTTGCAAATCGCTACCAAAGATTTTGATGGCGATTTCGCCCTTCACGCCGGAAATGGCTTCTTCGACGTTGTCCTGAATCACCTGGGAAAAGTTGGTGAGTATGCCCGGAAAAATCGCCAGCGCCTTGTCCATGGCCTGCACCAGATCGTCTTTGCGCGGATAGCGCCAGGTATCCTTGGGTTTCAGGTCTATCAATACCTCCAGATTGTTGAAGCCTTTCGGATCGGTGCCGTCTTCCGGGCGGCCCAGTTGGGTAATGATGGTTTTGGCTTCCGGAAAGGTCTCCAGCGTTTCGCGCACTTGCCGTTCCAGTTGTTTGGCGGTGGTGAGCGATACCGGCGTCGGCAGGGTAATAGTCAGCCAGATATTGCCCTCGTCGAGTTTGGGCATAAATTCGGTGCCGATTAGTTTTACGGACATGAAGCTCAACAGCAGTGCGCTTATCGCAGTGATAAACACCGCCCGCGCGTGGCTTAACACCCATTCCAGCGCCCGCCGGTAATGATGTTCCATCGCATGTACCAGCGGGTTGTGTTGCTCGGCCAGCTTCGGGCCCAACAAATAGGTCAGCATGGCAGGCATAAAAGTCAGGCTGAACAACATGGAGGCCACCAGTGCAAAGCTCAGGGTATAGGCCATTGGCGAGAAGATTTTGGCTTCCACGCGCTGGAACGTGAAAATCGGCAAAAAGGCGATGATGATAATGGCCTTGGAAAACAGGATGGGCCGGCCCATTTCGGTGGCGGTGGTGAGTAGCGATTGCCGCAGGTGGCGAATGTCGGCATTGCGTTGCAAATCCAGCGTGACTTGCACCATCACGGCTTCGACCAATACCACTGCGCCGTCAACGATGATGCCGAAGTCGATGGCGCCCAAGGAAATCAGGTTAGCAGAAATGCCGCCGAGATCTACCAAAATGAATGCGAACAGCAAGGAGAGCGGGATAATCAGCGTGACCAGCAAGGCCGCGACAAAGCGCCGTAAAAATACCAGCAGGATAATCAGGATCAACACCGCGCCTTCGATCATATTATGTTCGACGGTATGGATGGTGTGGCCCACCAACTCGGTCCTGTCGTAGAACGGTGTGATTTTTACACCCGGCGGTAAACCAAACTCGTTGAGCTCCTTGATTTTCTGTTTCACGCCATCCAGCACGTTGACCGCGTCGCGGCCTTTGATCAACAACACAATGCCCTCGACCACATCGTCGCGCTGGTTCATGCCCACCATACCGTTACGCGGCTGCGGTCCGACGCTGATGTCGGCCACATCCTTGATGCGCACCGGTACGCCGTCGTTGGAGGTGACGACGATTTCGCCGATTTCCTCCGCGGATTTCAGCAAGCCGGTACCGCGCACGACGAGCGCTTCGTCGCCGTGTTCGATGTAGCCGCCGCCGGTATTGGTGTTGTTGGCGGCAATCGCTTGAAACACCTGATTGAGGTCAATCCGATAGTTTTTTAAGCGGTCCGGCTTGGCGGCGACTTTGTATTCCTTCACGCCGCCGCCGAATCCGACCACGTCGGCGACGCCTTGCACCGAGCGCAAGCGCGGCTCAATAATCCAATCCTGTAACGCGCGCTGCTCGACCAAGGGTAAATTTTTTGCATCGATTACGTAGCGCAAAATTTCGCCGACGCCGGTGGACAAGGGGCCCAGTTGCGGCTTGGTTTCGCTGGGAATGTCGGCATATTGCAGCCGTTCCAGCACTTGCTGGCGCGAGAAATAATCTTCAGCGGTGTCATCGAAAGTCAGCGTTACCACCGACAGACCGAAGATGGATACCGACCGCATATTCAGCAGATGCGGCAGGCCGTTCATTTCCCGCTCAATGGGCAGCGAAATCTGTTTTTCCACTTCTTCCGGGGCCTGGCCGGGAAACTGGGTGACGACCTGCACAAAGACGTTTTGCACGTCCGGAAAGGCTTGTACCGGCAGATTTTCGAAGGCGATGATGCCGGAGACGGCAATCGCCAAGGTGGCGCCGATGACCATCAGCCGTTGTTGCAAACAAAACGCGATAAGGCGCTCGATCATGTCAGTGTCCCGGTTTTGGCGTTAGGGCTGGTGAGTACTTTCGGTTTCGACTTCTTCTTCGGCGCGCAGCATCAGCGCTCCTTCGGTTACCAACAGTTCATTGGCATCCAGGCCTTGCGTGATGACCGCCTTGTCTTTCAAACGCAAGCCGATCTCGACCCGGCGCTGCCGGTAGCGGTTGTCGTCTAAAGCTGTGAATACATAATCGGCGTCACCTTCGGTAAATACGGCTGTCAATGGAATCACGAATGCTTGGTCGTCCGTAGCGCTTTCCACGCTGATGGTGGCATACATACCCGGCAGCAGGCGGCCATCCGGATTGTCTAATTTGCATCTGACTTGCACGGTGCGAGTGTTTTCGTCCAGCAATTGACCGATGTACTGCACCGTCGCCGTAAAGGTCTCGCCGGGGTAGGCGGGTACCGACACGGCTATTTGCTGCCCCAGTTTGATTTTGCCGATGTTGACTTCAAACACCTCCATCAGCACGGTCAAATGTTTGAGATCTGAAACCACAAACAAAGGCGTATCCAAATCCGGGCGTACTTCCATGCCCGGATTGACGTTGCGTTCCACGACGATGCCTGGCAGTGTCGCCCGCAGCGCGAAGCGGCCGTCGGCTTGGCGGGCGGACAAGTGCAGATTTTTCAAGCGGTCGGTAGCGCGTTGCAGGTCGCTACGGGCGCTGCTCAAATCGCTCTGCGCCTGTTCCAGTTCCTTGCGAGAAATGGCTTTGCCGGCGTACAGTTCCTGTTGTCGATTGAAAGCATGATTGGCGAGAGTGGCCGCTGCTTGGGCCTTGGCGAAATCGGCTTCCGCGTCGGCGACATCCGGACTGTCGAGTTCCAATAAGGTCGAACCAGTCTGCACCGGCGAGCCCAGGGCAATCGGCGCGGTGACAACCCGGCCGGCGACGGGCGAGCTGATACGCGAGGTCAGGCTTTCGTCATACACGATTTTGCCGGCCAAAGGCTCCAGCAAAGGATGTTGCGACAAGGTCAAATGCGCAGTTTTGACGTAGGCTTTTTTCGGGGAGTCGGGCGCCAGGACCACTTCGCCAACGGGTGTGGGCGGTTTGGGCGGTGCAGGTTTAGGGTCGGTGGCGTCCGAACAACCCGATAATAGAATAGCGGCTAGCGCACAACAGCAGACCAGCGAATTTTGGGTGAAAGGTGGTATGGAAGTATTCATATCGGTTATTCGTTTGAGGCTGCTATGGTAATTGAATAGGTGCCTGCGCCTTGTTGTTGGCGGTATTGTCGTTAGCAACTTCCTCGCCCAAGGCTTTGACCAAGTCGTAATAGGCATTGGCGCGGTTGATCATGGCCTGGCTGTAATCGCGCATCACGTTTTTATAACTACGCTGCGCTTCAATAAAATCCAGTACGCCGGTAGCACCCTTGCTGTAAGCCAGTTCCGCGCTGTTACGCACCGCCAGCGCATCGTCGAGTAAACCGCTTTGAAAACGCTGGACGATTTTGTCCGCGCTATTCCAGGTGGCTAGAGCATTGGCGACATCGTTACGAATGCTCAGTTCGGTTTGTTCCACCGCCAGTTGGTTTTGGTTTAACGCGACCGCCGCCTTGTCCGATTGGCCTTGATATTGATCGAACACCGGCACCGGCACACTGACGCCGACAAAAAACGAATTGAGTGCGTTATTGCTGGGATCGCGCGCATAGCCGGCATTGACGGTGACATCCGGGTATTTCAGGCGCCTGGCCAATTCCAGTTCTCTCTCGGCCTGGGCGGCCCGTTGTTTGTCGGCCAGTAAATCCGGACGCTGTTGTAGGGCTTTGTTCATCAACTCGTCTTTGGACAGGTTTTGGCCGATGTCTTGGATCTGCGGCCATTGTTCCTTGGCTTCGAAATGCAGGCTGTCGTTCGGCCAGCGCAGGATCACCGCCAAAGCGGCTTGCGCCTGTTCTACGGCGGTTTGCGCAGTATCCAGATCGGAGTTGGCGCGCATCGCTTCCATTTTCACCCTTAGAAAATCGGATTCGGCAATGTCGCCGCTGCTCATCCTCAGTTGATTGGCCTTAGAGAGGGTTTGATAATGATCGACAATTTCCTGGGCTAGCCAGCGGTTTTTTTGCGCCAGCAGCAGATCGTAATAGGCGTCTTCGACCATATTCGAAAAGATGCGCACCGCATCGCGGAAGTCGCTTTCCGCCGCCTGAGTGGCGAAGCCGCTGCTTTGGATGCGCAGGCCGCGTTTGCCGGCGACTTCGATTAACTGGCTGAAGGAAAAATATTCGGCGGGGCCGCAGGAGACGTTGACATCGTGATTGCAGCCCGTGGCATTGGAGCCCATGTTCGGCCGGTTGCTGATTTCGGAAATCTGCACGCCCAGGGTTGGATTAGGTATCGCGGCGGCAATCACCGCATCGGCGCGGGATTGGTCGATGTTGTATTGCGCGGCTATTAAATCCAGGTTGCGCTGGTAAAACAGCGTCAGCGCCTCGTCCAGGGATATGGGCACATTTTGGGCCTGCACCTGGAAAGTCAGCATAGACCCCAGCAAGCCGAGTGCCGCGCTATGGATGAAACGTTTGGTTTGCATGATCGATCCCGGAGTTGAGCACTTTATCGTGCTTGGTAAGCACTCAAAGCAAGTAGTCTGCCAAAGCCAATGTGAGATCGACAGGCCTGGAAATTTGGCTTATTTCAACCTTATTTATCGGCGGGGATTAGGATGTTAGCGGTTCTATTGACTAGAAACGGTTTATATAAACCAATTAATATCGGCGCGTGGCCGAAAAAATTCTAAGCCTGATATTCCTGCGCGGTCCTGAGGCACGCTAGTTGAAGCTGCGGATTGCCGGCAAGCAGGGGATACCGAAATGTCGGAGATACCCTGGGGCAAGTTTTTTATCAGCCTTATTCAGCATTCCTGCTGTTTGGGGCGACGCCGCCGCTCAGCCCGAAAGGCCTGGGGGATAGCGTTTTCTCGAAACGGCTATCGCTAGCGATTGGTTTTGGCGATCCCCAATTTTTGCATGCGGTAACGCAGGGTGCTTGGTTTTAAATTGAGGCGTTGCGCGGCGCCATTGGGGCCTTCAATGACCCAGCGGGTTTGTTCCATAACGCTGAGGATGTGCTCTTTAGCGATGCTATCCAGGCTGGTGTCGCCGCCTGCTGCCACGAGTTTTAGGCCGGCGTCGGCCGTCGCGGGCAACTGCTCCGGGCCGATGTCCAATATCGGCGTATCGGTGAGGATCACGGCCCGTTCGATGATATTTTCCAGCTCGCGGATATTGCCCGGCCAGCGATAGTTCTGCAAACGTTGCATCGATTGGGCGCTGACCCCGGTGATTTTTTTACCGATTTTCGGCGCGAATTTAGCGATCAAAAAGTTCACCAGCAACGGAATATCTTCCAGCCGTTCGCGTAGCGACGGTGTCCGCAGTGGAAACACATTCAGCCGATAAAATAGGTCTTCGCGAAAATTCTTTTCCGCCACTTCCGTCAGCAAATCCCGATTCGTCGCAGTAATCACCCGCACATCCATTTTGATGGGTATTTGCCCACCCACCCTTTCGAACTCCCGTTCCTGAATCACCCGCAATAATTTGACCTGCACATCCAGCGGAATTTCGCCCACTTCATCGAGGAACAGCGTGCCGCCTTCAGCCAATTCGAAGCGGCCGATGCGTTTGTTGATAGCGCCGGTGAATGCGCCTTTTTCGTGACCGAATAATTCGCTTTCAATCAAATTGGACGGCAATGCCGCGCAATTGACTTTAATCAACGGCCGGTTTTTCCGGGGACTGGCGGCGTGAATGGCGCGAGCGATCAGTTCTTTACCGGTACCCGATTCGCCTTGGATCAATACCGAGGCGTCGGTCTGCGCGACGCGCTGGACTTGGTTTAGTAAGGATTGCAGCGCCGGACTGCGGCCTATGATGTCGTCGAAATTATGCGTCGATTTAATTTCTTCCTGTAAATACAGGTTTTGCGCTTGCAGCCTGGCCTGTTCCCGTTCCATCAACACCCGTTCGGTAATGTCGATAAACATGGTGCGCATGTATTGCCGGCTGGGGTCGAGTTTGGACCACCACTGTATCCAAATCGGCTGGCAGTTATCCCTGCGGCGCAATTCCAGAACAACGCCATCGCTATTCGTACCGTCTTCGATGGACTTGAGCGCCAGCTGTAATCGCTGCTGTGCTTCGGGCGTGTCGGGTACGAAGGAACTGCCAATTAGACCCGGCACTTGTTCCGGAGTAATGCCCAGGATGCGCATGGCGGCCTGGTTGGCGGCCTGGAAACGGGTATCGGTGTCCTCGTGCACATAAGCAATCGGCGCTTCGTCGAACAAATCCTTATAGCGCTGTTCGCTCTGCTGCCGCAGTTCTTCTACCCGAATCCGGTTCAGCTCCGCCGCCGCCCGAGCCGCGAAAATCTTGAAGGTATAGAGCAAGCGGGGTTCTTCGGGCATTGCCCGTTCGTCGAATATCGCCAGGTGGCCGAGGATTTGGCCATCGGCGTCTTGCAAGGGCACGCCGAGATAACTTTCTATGCCTTCTTCCTTGGGGAAGATTTTTGCCAAGTCCGACGGGTAATGGCACAACTTGCCGGCCAGCACATCGACGCAGGGGGTGCCGGCCAGTTCCCATTCCTGATTGTCTATAAATTGACCGTGCTCCCAGAAGGCCAAGGACCTTATCCGGGTTTTATCGCTGGTGAATTCGGCGATAAAGCCGTTCGCTACTCCAATGGCCGTGCACAGACTACGCACCAGCGATCTTAAAAAATCCTCGCCGGTGGTTTGCACGGTGCCTTCCACCAGCGCCCGCAGTATGGCCAGTTCCGACGAGTCGACAGTTTGCATGAGTGAAATGGTCCGGTTGCTTGCATTGAATAGCATTCTAACCAGCGGCCGCCACAACACCAAGCCGCAACTATTCGCGGTAGCCACAACTATTGGTGGATTTTCGGCGATTGGGATACGGCTTGAATTTACTTGGTAATTTATAAGTGTTTGTTTTTATTTGCATGTTTTGTTTTAAAGCGTTTTGGCATGCCGCTTGCGATTAGTTAAGCGTCTGCCGGGAAATCGGTGGACTCCACCAAATCATTTAACGACTAGGAAAAGACTGATGAAAAACGTAAACACTGTTGTATCGACCGCCATGGCTTCTTTGATCGTATTAGGGGCGTCAGGCTTGCCATCGCTAGCCTTTGCCGCCGACAAAAAAGATATGGAGAAATGTTACGGCGTAGCCAAAGCCGGCAAAAACGACTGCAAAACGCTGTCTAATGCCTGTGCCGGACATTCCACCGCCGATAATCAAAAAGATGCCTTTATCGCCGTGCCTGCCGGCACTTGCGAGCGCATCGTCGGCGGTAGCATGGAAGCGCCCGCGGACATGAAATAACGGCACAGGCGCCGGTTACTAGGCCGCGCGAACCGTTAAAGAGCGCAGTCATGCCGGCAGCGATTGCCGGCATCCCACTCATAAGGTTCTGCGCTGTTTAGACGACACCCTTTCACCATTAAATCGAGTACCACATGACTCTCACGAAGCCACTCGCTAAACAGGTATCAGTGAGCTCGGCGATTCCGGCGCAAGCCGGAATCGGCCTTCGCTCTCAGCATCACCGGGATGCCCTAAACCACCCCGTCCGGCCGGCATGGTTGGAAGTCCATAGCGAAAACTACTTCGGCAACGGCGGTATTCCGTTACGCGACTTGGAAGCCATCCGAGCCGATTATCCGATCAGCTTACATGGGGTTGGTATGTCGCTGGGTTCTGTTGACCCGTTGAATCGGCAACACTTACGGCAACTGCGCGATCTGATTCAGCGGATCGAACCGGGGTTGGTGTCCGAGCATTTAAGCTGGAGTGCCTTTGGCGGTAGGTACTTGAACGATCTGCTGCCATTACCCTATACCGATGAGACGTTGGCCCATTTAGCTGCGCGCATCTTGCAGGCACAAGATTTTTTAGGCAGACCGCTGTTGATCGAGAATCCTTCCAGTTATTTGGAATACGGCTTTTCCAGCTATACGGAAAGCGAATTTCTCAACGAACTTACCCGGCGTTGCGGCTGCGGGATTTTGTTGGACGTGAACAACCTTTACGTGTCTTGCGTAAATCACGGCTGGCAGGCGCTGGCGTATTTAAACGACATAGCTGCCGACAAGGTCGGCGAAATTCATTTGGCCGGGCATGCCGTCAATCAATTCGGCGGGCAGAGCATTCTGATCGACACCCACAACGCGCCGGTCAGCGATGCAGTCTGGCAACTCTATCAAACAGCTATACAGCGTTTCGGTTGCCGTCCGACCTTGATCGAATGGGATGCCGATCTGCCACCCTGGCCGGTGTTGGTGGCGGAAGCCGCAAAAGCCGACAGGTTTCTGGAGCAGGCTTATGCACAGGCTGCGTGAGTTACAGCGGGATTTTTCCCGCTTTGTGTTGCAAGAATCCCAGCAATTGCCGACGGGCGTGAAGTCGATGGGCTTGAGTGCCGAGCAACGGCTGGCTATTTATCGAAATAATACCCGGCTTGGTTTAACGGCGGCCTTGCGCGACAGCTATCCGGTCGTGAACCGACTGGTCGGTGAGGGCTTTTTTGCCGGGCTGGCTGCTGCTTACATCAAAAGCTACCCGCCGCAATCGGCTTGCCTGTTGGCATACGGCGCGCATTTTTCCGAGCTGATAAGCGGGTTTGCCGCCGCGCAAAGCTTGGCTTATTTAGCCGATGTCGCCAAGCTGGAGTGGCTGTGGCACGAAGCCTACCACGCTGCCGATGCGCCGATACTGTCCGCTACAGCGTTGGCGCAGATCGATCCAGCTGCCTACGGCCGCTTGGTTTTCAGGCTGCATCCCAGCGCACGCTTCATTGCCTCGGAGTATCCAATAGCCCGGATCTGGGCCAATAACCAGGCCGATGACGCCAGCCGGGAATACATCGATTTGCGTAACGGAGCTTGTTGCTTGTTGCTGTACCGTCCGGATCGACAGGTGGAAATCGATAGTCTGGATCAAGCGGAATATCAATTTCTACGGTTGTTGGCTGTTGGCACGACGCTAAACGGAACAGTCGAGACCGTGCTTGCCGATCACCCCGATGCAAATGTGCCTGTCCTGTTGCAACGCTGTTTGCTTAAAGGCCTGTTAACCGATTTTTATCTCGCGGATGTCTAACACATGCATACACACATCATTGCCAAATTATTAGCGCCGTTTTATCGGCCGCAAAGCTGGGGCCGTCGCTGCGGCCTGTTACTGGGCAGTTTGACTCCGTTGAGTAGTTTGCTGCTGCGCTGCTGGGTTGCTTATGCGTTCTGGATTTCTGGATTGCTGAAACTCCAAAGCTGGGACAGCACCTTATATCTCTTCGAAAACGAATACGCGGTGCCGCTATTGCCCGCCGGGTTGGCAGCGGTGCTGGCGACCGCAGTCGAACTTATCGGTCCGGCCTTATCGGCCCTGGGTCTTTGCGGGCGCGCCGCGGCAATAGTGCTGTTTTTATTCAATATCGTCGCGGTGATTTCCTACCCGGATTTGGGCAGTGCCGGCATTGAGCAACATAAACAATGGGGTGTCATGTTGTTGATCTGTTGCTTGCAGGGTCCGGGCAAACTGTCGCTTGATGAATTAATCTGCCGCTACTTGTTCCCAGTGAATGTTGGCGCAGTCAGGTCGGCATTAAAACGGGAGAATGCATGAACGTCCCGAACGGCGGAGCGCCGCTATCGGGGCAAACCGCGTTGGTGGTTCGCGGCGACTGCGGCATCGGCGCGGTGGTGGCGGAGGCGTTTGCCGCTGCCGGTGCCAAGGTGTTGCTCAATTATCCGCACGAAAGCGCGGCAGCGGACCGCATCGCCCAGCGGATTCGGGTTAAGCAGGGACAAGCCATGATATTTCAAGCCGATCTTAGCCGAGAAAGCCAGGTTATCAGTATGTTCGATGTACTTGCCGCCTATTGGAGCCGCTTGAATGTGCTAGTGACGAATGCCGATCTGGCGCTTGCTGTGCCGACTGGTGGTATAGATCCGGAGCAATGGCGGGAAGTTTTGCGGCAAAATTTGGCCGAGCAGTTTTTATGCGTCAGACAGGCGCTGCGCGAGTTTACCGAACGCGGCGGGCAAACCGCTAGCGCAGCGGCACCGAGCAACATCATCTGCGTATCCACTATTCAGGGCGGCCCAGGCGATAGCGAGCAACCCTACTATGCAGTCTGTAAGGCCGACTCGGCCGGATTATGCAAGGCTTTGGTTGGTGCGCGTGGTCAAGAAAATGCGGACAGCCCTGTCGGTGTGCCGACCGCGAAACATTTGATTGAAACTTGGAACGGCCTGCCGGCGCCGGACTCGATAGCGCTGTTATCACCCGATCCGGAGCAAATAGCAAAAACCGCCGTCGGCTTGGCTGCGCTCGCAGATTAACCAGTCTGGCGAATTACCATCATTATTAGAGCAGAGGCTCATCGAAATGAAACCGTATAAACCACCCGCTATCCCCTCGTCGGAAATCACACCGCAAGCCCTGTTCCAGGCGCGGCGAAAATTTATGCAAACGGCAGGCGGTGCCGCGCTGGCAGCCGTGTGGCCGCAGACACTATGGGCGATGGATAATTTAGGCGGGCTTGGAAAATCTAAATACAGCGTGACGGATGAACTCACACCTCGGCAGGCTGTTACCGAATACAACAACTTTTATGAGTTCGGCACCAGCAAAGATCAGCCGGCCATCAATGCCGGCAGCCTGCAAACCCGGCCCTGGACCATCACGGTAGAAGGCGAAGTGAAAGAAACCAAGGTATTTGATATTGATGAGTTACTGAAAATGGCGGCGCTGGAAGAGCGGGTTTATCGCCTGCGCTGTGTAGAAGCCTGGTCGATGGTAGTGCCTTGGCTCGGCTATTCGCTGGCGGAATTGCTCAAGCGGGTGGAACCGACCGGCAATGCCAAGTTCGTCGAATTTGTCAGCCTGCACGATCCGGCCCAAATGCCGGGACAAAAGTCCGCGGTGCTGGATTGGCCCTACCGCGAGGGCTTGCGGATGGACGAAGCCATGCATCCTTTGACGTTATTGACCTTTGGTTTGTACGGGGAGGTGTTGCCCAAGCAAAACGGCGCGCCGGTCCGCATCGTCATGCCCTGGAAATATGGATTTAAAAGTGCCAAATCCATCGTCAAAATCCGGCTGGTCGAACAGCAACCTCTGACCAGTTGGATGAAAGCCGGGCCGGGTGAATACGGCTTTTACGCCAACGTTAATCCCGAGGTCGATCATCCGCGCTGGAGCCAGGCCAAGGAGCGGCGCATCGGCGAATTTCTGAAACGCAAAACCCTGATGTTCAACGGTTATGCCGACGAAGTGGCGGCACTGTACGCCGGCATGGACTTGCAGCGGAATTTTTAAGCCATGACGATCAAAAATCTCGACAACCGTGTACTGCTCCGGGTGAAAGCGGCCGTATTTCTGACGGCTTTGCTGCCGTTCGCCAAATTGGCCGTCGCCGCTTATGCGGATGAATTGGGCGCCAATCCCATTGAAAAGATGACCCACGTTACCGGGTACTGGGCTTTGAGTTTTTTGCTGATCACTTTGGTGGTCACGTCGCTGCGGCGTCTGTCGGGCTGCTTATGGCTGATGCGCTTGCGGCGCATGCTGGGTTTGTTTGCGTTTTTTTATGCGTCGTTGCACTTTGCGATCTACTTGGTTTTGGATCAATATTTCGATTGGCAGGCAATCGCTAAAGACATCCTGAAACGGCCGTATATCACCGTCGGTTTTAGCGCATTTGTGGCGCTGATTCCGCTGGCCTTGACCTCAAATGACACCATTATCCGCCGCCTGGGCGGCAAACGCTGGCGGGCATTACATCGCTTAACTTATCCGTGCGCAATTGCCAGCGTGGTGCATTTCGGCTGGCTGGTGAAAAAAGATCTAAGCAGACCTATGATGTTTGCGCTTGTACTGGCTTTGCTGCTGGGTATGCGCGTGGCTTACCGCTTGGCCGGTAACCGCGCTGCACATCAAAAGGCTGTTTAGTTGGCCTTGTGAGTATTTCCCTCGGGAAATCGGCCACCGGTTTCGGCTTAATGACGCCCGTATTCAGTGACAGTCATTGAAGGTTAGAAGTGTTGGGATCGGTCATTTCTTGTTTGAGGTCAGCATATAGGCGGTGACTGCAATGTTGCGCTACGCGGGTGTCCGGAATTTTAATAGTTGTGACACAATTACCCCGTTTGCTTGTTACGCCAACGCTAGCCAAAACACCTAAATACCCTGCCCGAGTTTGTGATGTTTACGCATACTCGGACATGTCCCCACGGCCTCGGATTTAGCTAAAATCAAGCGTTGATTTAAAACCAGTTGCAGGCCGTCTTAATTTAGTTTTGATGGCGTTGTTGCAGAAACGTCAAGCACGAAGACGTCGATTAATTTTCGTTCCGCCGGTGTCAATGTGGCCTTCAGCATTTCTTCCAAGTCGGCGGCGGATTTAGGCGGCGGCAGACCGTCTGGATGAGTCGGCAACCTTTTAAAGTTAAACCACAAAACCAAATACAAGCCACGGCCTTCGGTTTCCGGTGAGATGGTGTAGCGCGGTATCAATTGTTGGTGAATGGTCTTCCACAAATCGCGGTGATAATCGCGTTTGATTTCGATGGGCAGGTAATATGATCGGCCTCCATGGATGAAGGACAATTTGATGTCGGCGCGCTTCTCATTGGCTTGTAATGCTTCCGGGTCGACGGCGACTTCGTATTTCAGTAGCATCGGCGTGAGTCGATCGGCCAGATAATTGCGACTGACTTCTTCGTATCTAGGATCTTCTTCGGAGTAAGGTTCTTTAGGGTCTAAAGCTTCCTTACCCCTTAAATTCCAGAAATGCTGGTACGGATTGGTACTGCTGGTATGCATTTCCGCCGCCAATTGCTGCAAACAATCCAACGCCAATACGGAAAGATCGGCAACGTTAGCCGGTTTTCGATCATTCCACGTTTCGATGACTTGGCATGCGTCGGGGTGTTTATAGAGCGCTTCGCGGCGGCTGATTTGTTGGGTTTGTTGGGCGTCACGGATTAGTGAGTGCCAGGCAATCAAGTTTGGCTGTTCGAGTAATTCGGCCATAACCTTTTCGGCTTCCTCTTCGGGATTCGCCGCCAAGTTGTTTATCAAATTCCGAACATAATCCCGCTCTTCCATTGCCCGCGTGACGAATCCGCTTCCTCTAGGCCAAACTGGTTGACAGCGGGGTGCCAGCAACGCTATCAGCATACCTATCGTAGTAACCCTTTCAAGGCTGAAGTAGGGTTCGTTACCATGCATCGGCAATAAGAACGAAGACAAATGATTGATACGGATAGCGTTGTCGGTCACTTCCAGTTTGATCTTCGTTTCGTAAATGCTTGGATTAATGACCAACCCCGTGGCAAGCCAATAAATACGCTGTGCTAAATCCATGCCTTTGCAAGCTAATTTTTTTTCAATTAGAGCTAACAACGAATTTTTGTCAGCCTGAGAGATAGCCGCTTTCAATAAATATTTAAGATGGTGGATGTGATCTTTGTAGCCGCGAACCGGATATTTTTCGAGTAACGGCAATACAATGCGACGGGCTATCGGTAAGCCGTGAGCGTCAGAGGTAAAATAAGAAATTCCATGAATAAATTTAGCCTTGGCATTTAGTAAGGTTGCGATGTAATCGAAATATGCTTTAGCAACAAAATCAGGCCTAGAATAGCATAATGATTTAAACCATTCGTCTTCGAACGCACTCTGCGTAAAGCAAAATGCAATCGCACTATTAATTAAACTATCGTTTAAGGTTTCTAGAAATTTATTGTTCTCTAAATACAAAATTTCAATGCATACCAGGAACGGTCGCCTGATATAGTGATATTCATTTTTTACATCAGCGGCCAATATTTCTTCCGCTCCAGGAATATCAGTTCTATCCAATATTTTTCGCAATCCGCTTTTTGCGGATTTAATCAGAATCTCGTCATCGTTTAGATACTCAGCTAATCGCTGTTCATTAGACTTCCCGCTTACACTAACTCTATCATCAAAATATTGTGAAATTTGGTCGTAAACAAAAGGCTCAGCCGTGCCAGCAGCAATGCCATCCAAATTTGCATAAAAAAAACTTAATTTCTCATCCAATTCCTGTTTGCGTTGACGCTGCCACTGGGCTTTGGATTCGACTCGTTTTTTCCACCATTCAGGAATGTGGCAAACCTTTAGCTTATTAAAAATACCAATAAATTCATGATGCTGTGAGACAAATGCGGTTAATTCCTCAAGAGTCAAAATGCTGTTTTGGCTGTAGAGAGTTGAAAACGCTTGTTCGAAATAAATATTTTTTCGATCTTGACCGATTTGGACTAACGCCAAATTTAACCACCAAGCGCCTATATTTTTCGGAGGAACAGCTTTTCGGAAGCGCTCGAATATTTTAGCGATCTCATATCTTATATTTTCCTCGTTTCCTATGTGTCTCAAACCTTCTGAAATCAAGTGGAAATATTTTCCAGGGTTTGCCTCCAGCCATTCCGAAATTTTCGTTTTGTGCTCCTGCGGCAATCTGCACTCATCGTATTCGTCAATTCCGATCGATAACCAACAATAAAGCCTTTCATCAGAAATAGATAGACCATGCAAAGTTAATCCCCGCACCAATAAGTCGCCAGCCACACCAAATAAATCATCTAATATGGCATGTATCTTCTCTGTTCCAATGCAAGATAGTCTGTCTAAAACTTCAGGGAGTTCACCATCAGTTATACCGTGCAAAAATTGATTTTTCCAAAAACGAATACAAGAGACTCTGTTGCCGTCACCCTGCTTGCCTATGAATCGAATAATATCCGCAGATTTAATTTTTGATAAATACAGTTTGCTTAATAAAACTTCGAATAAGTCATTACGTGCATCTTCAACGACTTTATTGTGAATGTCTTCCAACAAGATCAATAAGCTCTCATAGTCGCCTGGATATAGTCGACAAAAAGCACTCAAGGCATAACTTCTAGTGGCTTCCCAATACGTTTTGTCTCTGACAATCGTTAATAATTGACGATTTATATTTAGCTCATTTACCGTGCTGCATAGCCCTTGCAATAAACAATACAGCAGATATTGCTCACCATCGCCACGCCCCGGACTGACGAGTACTTGTATTAAATCGCCCGCCAAATCCTTTGTGCACAAGGCCGAAAACGCCGTGGTATGCCAATCTCGGTTGGGAAAACCGGTGGTTTGCGCTTCCCGAATTAAGGCACGCAATAATCTGGATTTCGTGTGCGTCGGAAACAACTGCACATCCCCATACACCACCACACCCAAGGGATCGATTTCGATCAAGCGGTCGCGCGCCGGCTCCGACAATACGGCCAACCAGGCCATCAAACCGCGCAGCGCGGCAACGATGCCGCCGTCTACGCCGATCGTTAGCGCCAATACTCGATTGACCAATAAGCCATCCTTGATCTTGCCGGCAATGAAGTACGCCGCGAGATATTCCGCGACGCTACGATGTACATAGCTATATTCGTCGCCCACCTTTCTGAACAAGCGGGACTTTAAGGCGGCGCGGCTCGCCACAGGAAGGTCGAGAGAAGCAAGACTGATGCGGCCCGGTTGGGCGTAACCTTCGCTGAAACCCGACAGGTTGGCGAGCAATTGAATCGCACATAGCAAGCCTACCGCGTCGAGCAACGCTGGAATATTAACCGTGGATTTTTCGGCAACCCTATGTTCGTCGTTAAATTCCGCCGCCAATTGTTCCGATGTCAGCCGGTATAGCTGTTGCTTGGTGGATGGCCATTCCCGCCCGCCCTTGACGGCATCAATCAGCATGTCCAGGGTTTGTGGGTTGTCCAGCAAACCGGACAGGCCGGAGTGTTCCGCTTTTTCGATGAAACTATCGGTATCGCCGACACGCTTGTCGTTAGCAAGTATCGCCGTCACGTCGCCACTGTTTAATGGGTCTAAATACAGCACGCTAACAGGGCTGATTTTAGATAAATCTCTGCTATCCAGCGCACCCAGCCAATCGGCTTCGCGGCAGGAAATGCGGAACCGTTTACAACCCAATTTATTGAGTCTGCCGCGAATGGCGTCCAGTGGCGTTCGCGCGTCGTCCTTGCCGGCTCGGGCCTCGTCTAGGCCATCAATGAACAGGGTTTTCTCCTGCCATTCCTCATTATCTAAATAGATAAAGTCTCTGGCGGAAATGTAATGACCGCCGGTAAGCTTGGCTTCGACTTCGAACAACGTGGATTTCCCTGCGCCCGGTTCGCCAAGCAATACATAGGCCGGCCGGTCTCTGTAGTCGGCGATAGGAAGGCTTTCGGCAGGAGTGTCTTCAGTGGTTTTTTCGGTGACGGTGCGGGGGACGCGAAACAGCATGAACTAATCCAACCAATATTCGGCGGGTTGAGACAGAAATTCCGCCAGCGGCACACCGCCAGCGCCGACCAGAATTTTTGTAGCGTGGGGATATTTTTCGGCAAACACGTTTAACCCTGCCGATACCACCGGCTTGGGCGCGCTTTTGACTTCTATCGCCGCCAGTTTCTTGCCTTTAGCCAGCACGAAATCGACTTCCTGGTTGCCTTCGCGCCAATAGTAAAGTTTGGTGTCTTCGTCGGCGGTATTGAGCAGATGCGCGCCGATGCTGCTTTCCACCAAACGTCCCCAATAACTGCGATCGGCCTGTGCCTCGGCGAAGCTGTAATCCTGTAGCGCCGACATCAGCGCTGTGTTGAACACATGCAGTTTAGGCGCGGAATTGCGCTTGCGGACTTCCTGGCCGGCGTATTTATGCAGGCCAGCTAATAGTTTGGTTTCGGTCAGTAGATGCAGGTAATCGGCCAAGGTTTCGGTGTGTTTGGCTTCGATGATGCTTGCTATCATTTTGGTTAACGACAATTCCTGGCCGGAATAATGGCAACCTAGTTCGAACAACTGTTTCAGCAGCATCGGATTTTTGATGCGCACCATTTGCAGGATGTCTTTTTCGATATTGGGCTGAACCAAGCTATCGCGTACGTAGCGGCGCCAGCGCGTTTCGTCTTTTATCAGCCAGGCGCTGCCGGGATAACCGCCGAAATAAATGTATTGTTCGAGTGAAAAATCAAAGGCCTGTTGCATTTCGGCAAAGCCCCAGTGGCTGACGGGCAGGGTTTCATAACGTCCGGCCAGACTCTCCGACAAGCCTTTTTGCATCAACAATGGCGCCGAGCCTAGCAGCACGACATGCATCGGCACGCCATTGGCGCGATCGGCATCCCATAAGCCCTTGACGATGTCTGACCAATGCTCGATTTTTTGGATTTCGTCTATCGCAAACACAAAGATGTCGTCGCTTTGCGCGGTTTTCAGCCAGGCGGCAGTGCGGTTTCTCGCTTCTTGCCAATGGAAGGCCAGCCAACCCCTATCTTTCTTTTGCGGCGGGGAGATAGTTGCGGACGAATCAAAGTCGGCAGCAAATTCATCGTCCACTGACACGTAGTAGCCTTGCGTCGGTTTGGCTGAAACAATGTCGCGGATGATGGTGGTTTTGCCGACCTGCCTTGGGCCGGCGAGTAAGTTGATAAAGTGAACTGGATCGCCGAGACGGTTTTTGAGTAGCGCTTCCTGGGGGCGGGTGTATTTCATGTTACGATACTGAGTAAATTTACTCAGTATCGTAAAGCCAGCAGCAGGTCCTTGTCTATTGTTTCGCGTCAACCTTGAGTTTTGCCGGCATAATTTAAGAAATCCCTTCAAGGCCAATGCCAACCATTTTTACTTTTTATCGTACGCAGTCTGGTGGAGCAATGCTTCCGGCAAATGACTAACCAAGTTAATGATGTCATCGGCAATAGCCGTGGCGTCTGCTAAGTTGTCATTAACCCGGCCCTTAAATACCTTTTATCCTGACTTTATCGAAGGGTGCGCCAAATCAGGCTTCGACCAGCTCAGTCCGAACGGAATATCGGTGATAAATAGGACCGGGTTAATAGTGACGCCATGCTGTTACTGCCGGGACATTTACAGGGCATGGCGCTTATTCTGATTTACGGTAAGGTGCAAGTGCCGTTGCCGCCGTCTCTAATGTAGTAGTCGGTGGAAACCGTGCCATTGGCTGCCGAGATTACGTTCAAACCCGACCCCAGAAACACGGGTACTGATTTTCGGGTGGTTCCGTTCAATTGGGTTAACGGCGTGCCATTGACAGATACGTTTAATAGGTAACTGCCATTATCGAACAGGTTGACGAAGTACTGGGTATTACCGCTAGCCGGGTTTAAGGCACAGCCTGGGGTGACGGTGGTATAAGATTTTCTACTGGCAGCGTATTCGAGAACGCCGTCAGCGCTGAAAGTGTTAGCTGACGTATCGGGTAGATCGCAGAAGCCCGGTTGTACGGTGAAGGCGTAGGTATCAGCTGTTCTTCTAGACAGGGCGACCACAACAGAGTTATTACCATCAACAAGCCAGACAGCGACATCGGGTTGCGACGCGGTAACTTTGGTCACAATTCCGCCATTGAGAGTAATCGTGGCCTTATCTTTTGACCTTGGGTTGAAGAGGCCGGTTTGAACGGTTGCCGCTTGCAGGCCGGTGGCTGGATTTACCGCACACTGAACCATAGACGAGGCAAAGGTTTTTCCGCTTGGGCCGATTTGAATGGTCGTTGCAGCCTCAACCCTAGGGATTGCAGATAAGACCGAGAGAATTGCCAATAGCTGTATTGACAAGCTTTTTATCGTTTTCATATTCCAAATGCCTTTAGATTAATTAGAGCGGTCTAAATTACTATTTGGCGATGAATTGAATGTTAATTCCACATTAGGGTTAAGTTAAATTTCGCTTCGAAGCGAGTCTGCCGCATTCGCAGGGAAAGCGAAAATCAATCATACAATTTCGAAAGAAAAAATGAGGGCAATGACTGTCATCGACACCAGCACAATGATAAAAAGCACTTCCGCCCAGCGTTCCAAACCTATGGTTGAGCGCTCCAGCCGAATCGACAAAAACGATAACAACGCACTGATGGTGAATAGCAAACTGTCTATTGCCAACGCCTTGTCGATCACGTAACCGACCATGCCTGAAGGCTGACTTTTGACGATGCTGATGACCATAATGCAAACACCTACCATCGTGGCCGAATTGGGCAAAATGTGGTGGGAAAGGTCGTTATTGAGAGCGTGTTTCATTGAATATTTTTTAAGCACTATGGTGGCTATAGGTTTACGTGGCGATAGAAAATCCGTTTCGCCAATTCCGCGGTCAGGATGTAAAGCAATACGATCAAACTCAGCCAACCGATAATCGCCGTCGGCAGCGGTTGAAAGCCTATGAACGGCGCCAAAGGCGTATAAGGCAATGCCGACGTCAGCGCGACGATGGTGGCGGTGGTGAGCATTAAATATCGGCCGGGACGATTGCTGAATAAGCTGTTTTGGCTGCGCACCACGAACACGATCAGCGCAGCGGAAATCACCGATTCGCAAAACCAGCCGGTGCGGAATTGCTCGACCGGTACTTGCAGCCACAACAACACGCCGAAGGTCAGGTAATCGAACACCGAGCTGATAATGCCGAAGGTAATCATAAATTTGCGGATAAAGGAGATATCCCAGCGGTGCGGCTTGCCGAGCATTTCCGGATCGACGTTGTCGGAAGCGATGGTCATTTCCGGAAAATCGGTCAGCAGATTGGTCAGCAAGATTTGCTTGGGCAGTAGCGGCAGGAACGGTAAAAACAGTGACGCGCCGGCCATGCTGAACATATTGCCGAAGTTGGCGCTGGTGGCCATGAACACATACTTAAGGGTATTGGCAAAGGTCGTGCGGCCTTCGCGTATCCCCGCCAGCAACACCCGCAGATTTTTTTCCAGCAACACGATTTGCGCGGTCTGCTTGGCGACGTCGGCGGCGCTGTCCACCGAAATACCTACATCCGCAGCGTGCAGCGCCGAGACATCGTTAATGCCGTCGCCCATGTAACCGACCACGAAGCCGGCTTTCTTTAGCGCGACGATGATGCGCTCTTTCTGATTGGGCTCGATTTCGGCGAATAAATTGACTTGGGCCACTTGATTGATCAAGGCTGTTTCGCTCATCCCGGCCAGATCGGCCGGTGGCAAACAGCAGGATCAGAATAATCGAACTTTTGAATTGCCCGAAAAATAAGCTGATAGTGCTGGGCGGTTTGTGATTCTGTAAACGGTTATCGCCATACTGTTTTAGCCGCGATACGGATTCCTGCCGGGTCAGACCGTGTTCATCGGCTTGCAACTGCTGGAATAGTGCCTGGATCGGGTGATGCCAAAATGCTTTTACTTGTTTGGGGATAGCTTTGATGGGCATCTGCGACCTCGATAATTGTTGGAGCGGCGCTGGTGTTTAAAGCCCGCTGCTTAAAAATTAACAAACACCGACGCCATCCCCAAATGCCGCATCGTCGCCGCGCTGTGATTGGCGTTATCGAGATATTGGTTCATATAGCCCAGTTCGGTTCTAACGTTTTTGTTGAAGCTCCAGCCGAAGCCGGCAAACGCCCGATTTTGATCAAATCCGGACTTGCCGCCGAAGGTGGTGGAATTGACCCGGTAAAAGGCTTCATCCCAAGCAATCAGGCTAAAGCGCGGTTCGAACTCAAGCGGATGCATGAATTTGATCATTTGCCGGGGACGTTCGCGTAATTGGCTGCCATTTAAAAAGTTGGTTTCCCACATGGTCCGGAAGGTAAAAGTGCCGATCTCCGTGGGCAATACATACCGAAATGCCGGCCAAATATCCTGTTGCGAGACATAAGATTTACCGATGTTTTGAGTCGGTAGCCAAGTGTAACCGGCCCAGAGTGTGGCTCGGTCGCTTAGGGCATAACCGGCCGCCGTGCGCACCATGCCTTGATACCAATGACCCCATTCGCCATCGAAGCGCGATTGGCCTTCCAGCCAAACCCGGCCGTTTTTCAGGCTGGGATCGATAAAGCCCATGCTGCCTTCGGCCACGGCTTGTAACCAGGCGCCGGAGTCTTCAAGCAATTCAGTAGCGTTTACAGCGGTCGAAGTAACCAGTAGCGAGCATACGCAGCAGGAATACCATAATGTTCGCGATAGTGTGTGCATGACGATTCTCCAAAATTTAAGCAAAAGCGTCTGTATCTCCCGGTGTTATCGGGAGAGGAACGGGCTTTTGGCGGGGTTGTTAAGGTGTGGTGCTGAGGACGGCTGGGGCGTCACGCGACTGTTGTTGCTGTCGCGTGGGCCTAAGCTGGGTCAAAGTGCTATTTTTCGGCGTGCCGCGAGATGATGGTCGGAATAACTTTCGTGATCGTCCAAGCCGACGATTTGGCAGCGGCCGCCGGCTTGGTTGTAATCTTCGGCAAAGTGGTGGATGAATTCCATGACCGTATGGTCGATTAAATTGGCTTCGGTCAAATCAAAAAATACCGTTTTCCGTTGCGGAAAATCGGCCAGCAAGCTTTTCAAGGTGATGAAGTTGGAAAACACCGCTGCGCCGGATACCGCAATATGATGGGTATCGGCATCGGTTTGACGCACATGAAAAGCCATCGAAAAGGCGTTGCGCAGCTTGAGGCCACGGCTGACGTGGATCGCCAATTCCACGCCGATGCCGATTGCCACGCCAACCAGCAAGTCGGTCGCCAACACACCGAGAATCGTGATGACGAAGACGGCAAAATTATCCACACCCACGGCCAGGGTTTTCGCAAATTCTTTGGGTGAGGCCAAGCGAAAACCGGTGAACACTAACAGGGCAGCCAGAGCCGACAACGGGATTTCGTGAATCAGTTTGGGAAACAGCGCCACGAAGATTAGCAGAAATAAACCATGAAAGAAGTTGGACCAGCCGGTTTTCGCACCGTTGTTGATGTTGGCGGAGCTACGGACAATCTCGGCAATCATCGGTAAACCGCCGCACATGCCGGCAATCACGTTGCCGATACCGACTGCGGTTAAATCGCGATTCAGGTTGGAGCTGCGCTTAAACGGGTCGAGTTTGTCCACGGCCGAGGCGCTTAACAAACTTTCCAGGCTACCGACCAGCCAGATGGTTAATACCGCCAGCCAGAATTCGCCGGTGGCGATTTTGGAAAAGTCGGGCAGATAAAAGCCGGCCAGAAAATGTTCCGGTACCGCTACCAAAAATGACGGGCCAACGCTGAATTCATGGTGCGGCAGAATCGCGGCATCCGGCAAAAACAGGTATTGGTGGATATGGTCTAAATCAAAATACTGACCCAAGGCTAAGCCGAGTAATACCACCAGCAGCGGGGCGGGGATCATTTTTAAAGTGGGATGTTTGATTACCGACCAGAGTATCAACAGCAACAAGCCGAGCAAGCCGATCAGCGACACTTCCGGATTCATGTCCATCAGCGAGTGCGGGATTTCGGCGATGGTCCCCAATAGGCTTTTCGCTTCCGGTTTAACCCCCAGCAAGGTATGAATTTGCTTAGCCATGATGATGATGCCGATGGCGGCCAGCATGCCGTGTACCACGGATGAGGGGAAAAAGGCGCTGAGCTTGCCGGCCTTAAACACGCCCAGCAGCACTTGCAACACGCTGGCGATGACGATAGCGGCGAGTGTGTAGCGGTAGCCGGCCATCGCATCACCTTGGCCCAGCGCTTGAACGGCATCGACGATCACCACGATCAAACCTGCTGCCGGGCCGTTGATCGTGACATACGAGCCATTGATTCGGGAAACCACCACGCCGCCGATAATCGCGGTGATGATGCCGGACATGGGCGGAAAGCCCGACGCCATGGCGATACCCAGGCACAAAGGCAGGGCAATCAAAAATACTAAAAACCCGGATAGCAGATCGCTACGCCAGTTTTCGATTAAACCGGGGAGCCCGGATTTAGGCAAGGTGGCCGAAGAGGATGTGGTCATGGTCTTTCTCAAGTAGCCTAGGAAAACCAAAGTGCAGCGAGAAACATGCCAGTTTTGCATGAACTGCGTCAGTGCAGGTATATCAAGGGTTGTGGACGTGGTTGCTCGGAAAATGGTTGTCGATTTGATGGATTGGCCTGGTTGATTCGTCAGCTTCAACCAATTGGGTGGTTTATTTGCACCGATGGGGCTTAGCTTGGGGTTTAAATAATTAGCTGGAAACGTTGATATGCCAGGGTTTAGGGATTTGGCACGCACTATGCTGTGTGAAGCATAAGAGGCTGTTCGCCTCAACTTCTGTTTGACTAGCGAGGTTTAAGTTACAGATGTCTGCTTCTGCCCATCACAATGTTCACAAAGCTGCGTTCGATCTCAATGCGGCTATCGACCACATCGCCCATTGGCTGCCCAGCCAGGGGCCTATTAAGGATTTTATTCACCACAACACCTTGCATGCCGTGCAGGACTATCCGTTTCACGAGGGGGTGGCGGTGGCGGCTCAGGTATATGGCGCGAAAAGCTATTTGCCTTTGGCCGATTATCTGAAACGCTATGACGAAGGCCGGATCAGCGATCAAGCACTGGAATGGGCGATTACGCAGGCCAATTGCAGCGTCTATCAAGAGCAGTCGTTGCGGTCATCTTTGTTTGAGCCGGACGGTCACAGTCATTATCCGCCGCAGTCCTTGGCTAACCACGGTATCCGCACTGCTTGGCTCAATCACCTGGAAATCGACTTGAACGGTATGGTGCATCCGGTGATGTTCAGATTGTTAAGTAACTTTCTTGATCAGGGTATAAGCCGTTGGGCCATGCCCAAGCCGGACGAGCGTTTCTGGGATTGCGTGTTACGTTTGGTGCAAAACAGCCTGTTACCTCTGTATCCGTTTCATCAGCCGGTGGTGCGGCAAATGCTGGACGCCGGGCCCGATCAGGTGATTTTGAATTGTTTAAGCAAAATCGTCGGTGACGAAACCTTGTACGGCCAATATCTATTGGAAGTATTGCTGGCCCATCCCGGTTGGTCGGGGATGGTGCGGATAATCGAAACCCAGCCGAATGTGTTGCTGGCGCCACGGGCTATTTCGCTGAAAGAATTGTTAGCGGTGGAACTGGCTTGCGAGTTGGCGTTTATCGATAAAAAGCACGGAGGTCGGTTTTTACAGATCGCCCAGCTACCGAATTTACACGCTATTCCTTTACTGGAGCGCGATGCCACCCAACCCCAGGTACCGCTGAAAATGCGGGTGTGGCACGAGGCAATGGAGTGGTCGCTGCATTCTGAATTACTCATAGCCTTGCGCGAGCAAGCGCCGATTAACCCGTCGGCGGAGCAAGTGCCCAAAGTGCAGGCGCTATTTTGCATAGACGATAGGGAATGTTCGCTGCGCCGCTATCTGGAAGAAATGGATCCGGGTATTGAAACCTTCGGCGCACCGGGATTTTTTGGTATCGATTTTCTCTACCAAGGCTTGGATGATGTGTATCCGGTGGCGCAGTGTCCGGTGGTGATCAAACCCAAACATCTCATTTTGGAATCGACCGATACGCCGCAGTCCGACAAACCCGAGAAGGGCGAGTCGCTGTCGATCCTGCATTTTGGCGCGCATTCCATGTTCCGTGGTTGGCTGTATACGCAAACTTTGGGCTTGGCCTACGCCTTAAGACTGGGCTGGAGTGTGTTGCGCCCCGGTGGCCAGTTGCCGGGCATCCAAAGCTTGAGCGAAGTGGAGGCGCATGGTCATTTACATCTATTGCGGGAGAGCGACGAACCGAATGAGGACGGCTACCTGCTGGGGTTTTCGTTGATGGAAATGGCGGATAGGGTGAGCGGTTTGTTGCGCAATATCGGCCTGACTAAGCAGTTCGCGCCCTTAATCGTGGTGGTGGCCCACGGCTCCAGCAGCGTCAACAATCCGCATTTCGCCGCTTACGATTGCGGTGCTTGCTCCGGTAAGCCGGGTGCGCCCAATGCGCGGGCCTTTGCCTGGATGGCCAATCACCCGCAGGTACGAGAGATTTTGCGGGAGCGCGGCATCGATATTCCCGCCAGCACCCATTTTGTGCCGGCCTTACACAACACTAGCCGTGACGAGATCAGTTATTTCGATCAACAGGAACTGGATAAAGCCGCGCGTCACGAGTTTCACAGTTTCCAACACAGTATGCAGCATGCCTTGCAGCGCAACGCGCGCGAACGCTGCCGCTGGTTTGAATTGGGGCCGAAATCGCATAACAACGCGGAAGCGCATAGTCATGTGGTGGCGCGGGCCTCGTCGATTTTCGAGCCGCGTCCGGAATTGAATCATTCCAATAATCTGTATTGTGTGGTGGGGCGGCGCGACTTGACCCGGCATCTATTCTTGGATAGAAGGGCGTTTCTGCAATCCTACGACCCCAACAGCGATAGCGACGGTTCGATCTTGGTCAAGGTGCTGTCGGCGGTCATTCCGGTATGCGGCGGTATCAATCTGGAGTACCTGTTTTCGCGCATCGACAATTCGGTCTACGGCGCTGGCACCAAGCTGCCGCACAACGTGATCGGTCTGTTAGGCGTGGCCAACGGAGTGGAAGGCGATTTACGCACCGGCTTGCCGTCGCAAATGATTGAAGTTCATGAGCCGGCGCGCTTGCTGATGGTGGTGGAGCAAACCACCGCGATTGCCGATCAGGCTATTGCGATGTTGGGCGGCTGGCGGGAATGGTTGGATAACGAGTGGATTCGCCTGGTGGCTTGCGATCCGGTGAGCCGCGCCCTGTATTTGTACAGCAGCGATGGCTGGAAAGTGGCCGAACCCGCCGCCGGCAGGCCGTTGCCGGTTGCCAGTCACTCGGAAAAAATTATTGTCGGACAAACCCGGACCATTCCGGTCCACGCATTAGAAAGGAGACAGGCGTGAATGCTTTATTATTGGCGTGTGTGTTATTGCCATTGCTTGGATTTTTGCTGATTTTTTTCAGCCCGGACAACGAACATCGAATTGCCGCGATCAGTCTGTGGATGACCCGAATCAAAGGGGTGACTGTGCTAGGTTTACTGGCTGCATGGGCCGCCCATGGCTTTGCCAACTTTGAATATCAATGGCTGGTGTTGTATCAACACGACGATTACCAATTCCCTTTGCTGTTTTTTCTGGATCGAGTCGGCGCCGTGTATTTGTTTGTGGTGTGGGCGGTGTTCTCGGCCATTGTCAAATATTGCCGGGTTTATCTGCACCGCGAAGCGGGCTACAAACGCTTCTTTCAGGCTATTTTCGGGTTTGCCTTTGGCTTGAACCTGATCGTGCTGTCCGGCAGTATCGATATGCTGTTTGCGGGTTGGGAGATCGTCGGCATCTCCTCATTCTTGCTGATTGCCTTCTACCGGCATCGGCCGCAGCCCGTGCGCAATGCTCTGCGCGCTTACACGATTTATCGGTTTTGCGATGTCGGCTTGCTGGTCGGTACCTGGATGAGCCATTTGCTGTTTCATGAAAGCCAGCATTTTAGCCAGTTGTTGACCATGTTCGATCCCAACAATATTCCGCCCGCCGGGTATGCCTCCTTGTCGATTTTATCCTGGCTGATTATTTTGGCTGCTTCCGGTAAGTCAGCGCAGTTTCCGTTTAGTTTCTGGTTGCCTCGGGCCATGGAAGGACCGACGCCGTCCAGCGCCATATTCTACGGGGCGCTATCGATTCATCTGGGTGTGTTTTTGTTATTGCGGACCATGCCGATCTGGAGTTATCACTACCTGCCGCGTTTGATTGTGCTCAGCATCGGTGTTCTGACGGTGTTTGTCGCTACCTTGGCGGAGAAAACCCAGTCCAATATCAAAGGCCAAGTGGCTTACGCCTCCATCGCGCAAGTAGGGATTATGTTTGTCGAGTTGGCATTAGGTCTGGAAGACTTGGTGTTGCTGCACTTTATGGGTAATGCCTTTTTGCGTTGTTATCAGTTGTTGGTATCGCCATCCATTGTGGCGCATTTACTGCGGGTGGAAGGCAATGTCGATAGCGATTTTTATATTAAAAACAATGAACAACTGATGTTTTTGCCGGCGTCGATTCGCGATTCCTTGCCTGACGTATTGCAAAATACCTTGTATGTCTTTGCCTTGCAGGAAGGGCAGTTGGAATTGTTGGTGAAGAAAATCTTGTGGGAGCCCTTGAAAAACCTGGGTCGGCAGTTAAACGCGGTAAGTTTGTGGATCAAAATTTTAGCAGGCCTTGCCATGTTGGCGATCATCGCCATTGCCGCGTCCGGTATCAGTAGCGTTGCCAGAATCTATCTATCCATGCCGATCTCCCTGGCGATGGCGGTCGTGTCTTTAAGCGCATTCAGTAACAAACGCAGCCCGTTTCAGGTTTGGCACAGCGTGGCCTTGAGCAGTATTTTGGCCGGCGTGGCGGTGTGGTTGATGGTGCCTGCTGCTTGGTACGATGTCGCGTTGTTTTTCAGCGGCATCATTCCCTCCTGGGCTTTGGGCATTGTGGCGCTCAGCGTCTTGTTGAGACATTACCATTTCGCCGACGAACCTTTTGTATTTCGCGCCTTCGCCGAAACCCGGCCCGGTTGGTCGCTGATGCTATTTTTGAGTTTCTTAGGTCTGGTTGGATTTCCCATCACGCCGGCATTCTTGGGCGAGGACTTGCTCTTGTCGCATGCCAGCAGCCAACATCCCTGGTTTGCCGCGCCGATTACCGTGTCCTTTGTGATCAACGGTATCGCCATCGCCAGAGTGTATTTAAGGCTTTGCATGGGGCGGCCGGTAGAGCTAAGAGGGGCGGTTTGAGGTTTGTTGGCGCTCAACATTTACGAAGGTGGACCGACGAGAGTGGTCAGAACTGGGCTGTTGGGCTTCCTTCCTTTCAGCCCGGTTCGGAGCCTATAACGCTCGATCAAATGCTAATTGCATATCAGATGTAGGGTACGCACCGCGTACCATTTAATGGCTTTTTTGGCAGCGCAAGCCAAAAGGTACGCGGTGCGTACCCTACCGGGCTTCGGCTTTATTGATCGCAGTGGAATGGATAGCCTCTGAGATTGCAAGTCCGGGGTAGGTTTTGTGTAGCCTCGATGCAGCGTTAGCGGAATCGAGGGTGTCGGCCCATCATCAGACTAACATCGGCAAATTTTAAGGGTGGTGCCCTTCGAACCCTCGATTTCATTGAGGCTACTGACTGACTTGGAAAGACCCACTGCGCGCTAACCTAGAGCTAACCGGCGCGGGCGACCAGAGGGAGCGAATTTGAGAGCCGGGTTAGCGATTATCGTCACCTATTCCGTTCATATCCAGCCACTTGGTGCTTTTGCTGTCAATTGACAGGTTGCTATCAAGCCAAACTTCAGCTTCCCAGAACTGTCTGTCATACCACTCCATGTAGGCCCTTGATGCATCCTCTATCAGATGAAGCAGCCTTATTCTTTGGTGCTCTGGGATCGCCTGACCAGATGAAACACGCTGAAGTTGCCAAGATGCCGCACTAGGGCCACCGTGACCTGATGTCCGTAAGCTCAGCGCCACCGAGTCGACAAAAAAGAGCCATTCAAAGGAAGCGATACAGTGTGCGAAGTCCTCTTTCGATAGCAGATACAACACCGAATTTGACTGAGCATCGACCCATCTCGTATTTCGCTCTCCTTTCTTGGTGATCAAGGCTCGAGCGTGCTCGTGCTCTGATACAAAGCTGCTGACAGTCGATGCCAGTGATTCTGAAACGAATGCCATGAATGTCTTATGGATGAACGCTAACTATTGATTATCAGGCAATTTTGCCTTCGTATTGATATGCCACTGACTTTATCAGGTAGGTGTTTTATGTCAAGCCCGTGCCGTTTGGCGATGCGCATGGAGGACGATGGCTTTGAAATGTGCGATTACGCAAGCTAACAGTATCTACATTTCGAATGCCAGCAGGAACAGACCACGACATGCACACCAATTGCCTTTTTATGCAGGCCGCTATTTCCGGCTCAGCAAGAACAGTAAAACCACGCTGATCAGAAAGAACAGCGCTGTCGCGCTTTTCCAGAACAACAAAGGATTGCGTTCTATAAGCGGAATCTTGTCTTCCGCTTTGAGGAATTGCGGGTTGGGGGTGGATAGGTCGTGCAGGAATTCGGACAATTCGTCGTAGCGGGATCGTGGCGAAACGGCCGTGGCCTTTTTCAAGGCGCCGTCTATCCAGATCGGTACCATTTCGTTGCGGCGGATGCTGGGAATGTAAACCAGGCGCTCGAGATTGTGGCGATTGGGTTTTTCCGGCATGTTGGCGAATGGCAGGCTGCCGTTGAGCATTTCGTAACAGATGACGCCTAAGGAGAACAAATCCGACTTCACCGTGCCGGTTTGCCCCAGGTGATATTCCGGCGCGGTGTAGTTCAGTGTGCCGAGAATATTCTCGGTCTGATGCCGGTCAAGCGGGGTGATCTCGGCAATGCCGGCGATTTTCACTGAACCGAAATCGATGATCTTAACGCTGCCTTGGTTGGTGAGCATGATGTTTTCCGGCTTCAAATCCTGATGCAGCATTTCCATGCGATGAAAAGCGCGTAGCCCTTTGGCGATTTGTTCGATCAGGGCGCGAACTCGCTTGATCTCAGGCTTGGGGTTCTGACTGATCCATTCTCTTAAGGTTTGCCCCTCGATAAATTCGGTCACATAGTAAAGACAGCTTTTGGCGCGGTCGGATTCGAGTACCGTCAAGACGTTGGGATGGTTAAGGCGTTTGCCGGCCCATTCTTCGTGCAAAAAATGCTCGATATAATGGGTGTCGTCGTTATACAGCACCGATGGTGTTTTCAAAATCACCCGCCGGTTATGCAGCGTATCGAAGGCTTGGTAAATTTGCGTGCGCTTGCTGGCATGTAATTCCGCTTCGATCCGGTAGCCATCCAGCAGCATGCCGGGTAACAGCGGCGGCGGGAAGGGCAAGTGCCCATGGTGGCGCAATATCTCGTCTTCGCGCAGTTGCGGCAAGTCGTCGATGCAAACCAGTTGGCAGGTCACATTGTCGTCGCTGCCGTTAGCCAAGGCGGTTGTTACCAAGGCTTCGGCAAGGGTTTGCAGATCGGAATCCTGCGCGAGCAGGGCTTTTAGGTGGTGCTCGCTAATAAAATCGTGGAGCCCGTCCGAAGTCATTATGAACAAGTCGTTTTTTTCGACGGTCAGCGATTTGTAATCGACCTCCAAATGCGGCTCGATACCCATCGCCCGATTCAGATAGCTTTTGTCGTTGGACACCCAAAGCCTGTGGTCGCGCGTCAGTTGCTCCAGCCCATGTTGTCGCCATAAATAAATCCGCGAATCACCGACGTGCAGAATATGGGCGGTGTTGGATTTAAGCACCAGCACACTGAGTGTGCTCACCATACCTTTAACCGAGGCATAGCGGATTTGTCCCTGGCTGTGCAGCCAGGAGTTGGTGGCAGAGAGGATTTTTTGTCCGGCCTTGGCCACCGACCAGGAATCCGGCGTGCTGTAATAATCTTCCAAAAACGCGGTAATGCAGCAATGGCTGGCTTCCTTGCCGGCTTCACTGCCGCTCATGCCGTCCGCAATGCCCGCCACGATGCCTTTTAGGGTGAGTTGCGGTTCCTCGGGGACGACTGCCCCCCAGCAATCTTCGTTTTCGGGTTTCACACCTTTGTCGCTGTGCGAACCGAGCTTGACTGATAAGGTTTTGCCCATAGTCTGCGGATAATGGATGTTGCGCGGCTTAGCAGGTGCGGTAATGGCGCAATTCCGCCAGGCGCTGGTCCAGTTTAGTCATCAGCAAGGCTTGGTGATGGCGCAGTAACACCGAGTCGCTGGGGCGTGGGGGTAGGGTGGCTTCGATTTCGTGGTGGACCAGGGAAATGACATGCCGCCTCAAAACGGCATCTTCCGGCAAAAAAGGATGGTTTTTGGACTGGACGAAGTGGTGTTCTCCGCCGGATGCCTGGCAAGCGCAACGCCAGCAAACGATTAAAGTCAAGGCTAGGACGGCTAATAATGCTTCGATCATGGGTATTCCTCTAAATAACTCAATATTAAAAATTACTAAAACGATACTTCGGCGGATGACGCCGGAATGCTTTGCCGGTTAAACCACTTCGATCATGGCCACGGTGCCGTCTTCCATGACTTCTGCCATGTGGCCGGCGGGTTCCTCGATAAATTGCACCGCCAGTGCAACCACGACAGCCGTACCGGCGATGGTCAGAAAAAAGGCTTCCGGTGTGACGAACGACAAGACTGTTAGAAAGGTAACACCGCCCACATTGCCGTAAGCGCCGACCATGCCGGCAATTTGCCCGGTCATGCGGCGCTTGATCAAGGGCACCATCGCGTAGACCGCGCCGCATCCGGCTTGGACGAAAAATGAACATAAGAAGGTCACGGCAAACGCCAGGGCAATCGGCCATGCCGAATTGATTTGCGACATGGCGGCATAGCCCACTGCGCAACCGATCACGCACACGCTCAACGACAATTTTCGCCCGTATTTATCGCTCAGCCAGCCGCCGCCAGGCCGGGCGACCAGATTCATGAACGCGAAGCTGGATGCCAATAGGCCGGCTTGCACCGGGGTAATGCCGGTCTGTTTGAAGGTTTCGTGGAAAAACAGCGGCAGCATCGACACGACGGCGAGTTCGGAGCCGAAGGTCACCAGGTATGCCAGATCCAGAATGGCGACTTGCTTAAACTTGTATTGGTGTATCGGTTCAATGGGTTGGGTGAGATGTTCCTGATTAACGTGCACGATTTTGTACAAGTTGTAGAGAAACAATAGCCAAATCGCTATGTAAATGCCGATGGTGGTGTCACCGGATAACAACTTCATGCCGGTTGGAGACAGTTTCCAGGTCAGCAAGCTTAACGCTGCATACAAGGGAATGGTCATCAGGATGTAGAAGAACAGATCCCAGATGCTGGTGACTTCCATGGCGCCGGCTTTTTTGGGTTTGAAATACGTCGAACCTTTAGGGGTATCGCTGACGCTGAAAAAATAAATCACTGAATAGAGCAAAGCCACGATGCCGGTGCAGGCAATCGCATAACGCCAACCGTTTTCGCCGCCGAATGCCAAGGCCAATGACGGTAGGGCGATGGCGGCCGCGGCTGAACCGAAATTGCCCCAGCCGCCGTAGATGCCTTCGGCAACACCCAGTTGTCTGGCCGGGAACCATTCGCCGACCATTCGGATTCCGATGACAAAGCCGGCGCCGACGAAACCCATTAAAAATCTCGCCAGCGCCAGTTGCTGAAAGTCGTCGGCAGCGGCAAACATGAAGCAGGGAATGCTGCTGATCGCCAATAACGTAGAGTAGGTGCGTTTGGGGCCAAATTTATCCACCAAAATACCGATGGCAATCCGCGAAGGGATGGTCAATGCCACGTTTAATATCAGGATGGTTTTAATTTCGGCTTGGCTGAGTTTAAGGCTCTCGGCAATCGCCAACATCAGCGGTGCATGGTTGAACCAGACCACAAAGCTGATGAAAAACGCCAGCCAGCTCATGTGCAAAATCTGCATTTTGCCGGTAAAGCTAAAAAGATTGAGTTTGCTCGAGGACATAACTTACCTTTGAAAAGTGGAGGATAAAATGAATTCCGCTGGCCGGATCGAGCGTCGGAAATTCGTATCAAGTAGCTTGTATGTACAAGCTATTGCTCCCCTTGAAAAGGGCTTATTTACTCATGAAGTGTGGGTGTCCTGAAACGAGCGAAGGCAAGGCACAACAGACGAATAAACAGCTTGGCTGAAGTTGATCAGCCTATTTTCAACGTCGTTGTTGAAGGGAGCAGAAGGTGCAGCGTTGCACGGGCTATATGATAGCACCCATTATGCCAAAGTATTCAATTCCGCTGTTTGGCGGGAATGCGGAATGAGCCGGCTAAGCAGTTTTGCAGACCCTAATCGTGGAGGGGTTTGGCTCCGAGTATCAAAATGCCGAAGTGGGTTCAGGCCGCTTTGGCGGGTGTCTGTGAGTCACGGGTGGCGGGGGGCAATCAGCTTAGCAAGCCGGCCCTTTTTACCAGGGGTATTCCGCTCGGGCTGAGCTCGTCGAAGCCCTGGCGGGCGCGCTCTTCGATAAACTCAGTACCTTCAAGGTGTTGAGGCGAACGGTATTTTAGGGCCGGGTTATTAGAGCAACATGTGGTTTGCGGTTAGTCGGTGGGATCAGACTTTTTTCACAAATTCCGATTTCAACTTCATCGCGCCGATGCCGTCGATTTTGCAGTCGATATCGTGGTCGCCATCCACCAGGCGGATGTTTTTAACGCGGGTGCCGACTTTGACAACGAGTGAAGAGCCTTTCACTTTTAGGTCTTTGATCACGGTGACGGTGTCGCCGTCTTGCAGCAGGTTGCCGTTGGCGTCCTTGACTACTTTCGTCTCCTCGTCGCTGTCACCGGCGGCATCGGCTGACCATTCGTGGGCGCAGTCCGGGCAAATATTCATGGTGCCGTCGTTATAAGTGTATTCAGAGCCGCATTTTGGGCAGTTAGGTAAATCGTTCATGGTTGTTCCGTTGTTTTGATTAGCTGCGAGACAGCAGGTTTAATATAAAAAATCCAGATTAGCCGCATCCTTTAAACCATAAACTCCATCATGCCAGCCGGGAATAAGAGCATCGACAGGCAGTGATCACTATTTTCCAGCTATTCCGATTTACATTTAGGTTTGGCTATCAACCTTTCCGGCACCCGGCTGAAAGGTTGATTTATAAAGCAAGCGACTGTAACGAGTTCGCTGCTCGGTCTAGCGGCTGCCATTTTCTGGAATGACGAATCCTGGGTATTTAAGCTAAAGCGACGAGTATCCGGACTTTCAGTCCGGTATTGGAACCCGCTGGCTTTCTGTAGTCGAATATGTACTGTGCTTAATACCGGGATTCGACGACAAATCATAACCCGGCTTTAGGAATTATTGGTATCTCGCGCGGATTTAGTGTTGGGAAGCCGGATGCAAGCTATGTTGCTTTTTTTGCGGAACCAGAACTCATCGAAACGCGACTGGCCGACCAGTCAGAAGGTGACGGTGCGGAGAATGATAACGGTAAAAACGCATCTGTTTGGCCCATTGCCGAAAGTCTTGACATGTCGGTGTTTTAAGGTTGCGACAAATCGTCGCACTTTTTCTGGACAAAGCGATTTAAGTGCACTAGAATGCGCCCACCTTGACTTAGGTCAATACGAGCCGAAAAGCTTCGTATCTATTGGGGGAGGGAATGCGACCGTGTAACGGTACAACAATAATAAAAGCGCAAGCTATTAACCTGCTATCACAGATATCAGGCGTCCAAAAAACATAAAAATAACACCGGACGAAGCCCACTTAATCGTGGGCTTTTTTATGCGCCAATTACCATAAACCTGTTTGTTATTTCAGATGGCCGAAAAATCAGATTCGCTTCCACAAGATATTATGGAGGCAGAGCGTTTCATTGATGAACTAATGAACGACACCAAGCACCCGGTTCACAACCATGCTCATCCTTTGCACAAGGAATCGGTTAAAGCATTAGATGAGTTGATGCAGAGTCTGGATGCAATGCGCCATGAGTGGTTGTCTAAGGGATAGTTCAGAAAAACGCACGGATTTGTTTATTCTGACGTCCTAGCTGTTCGTATGCTTTTCTTTATGGCTAGCAAATATATCTTTATTTTTTCTCAAAAACGGATATAATCGTCGGTTCGAGTATGTTGCAGTAACAAAGCGCATTAATAGTGTAGGGAGATAGTATGCTTATCTTGACTCGTAGAGTAGGAGAGACCTTGATGATTGGTGACGATGTGACTGTTACAGTTCTCGGGGTAAAAGGAAATCAAGTTAGAATTGGCGTAAACGCACCAAAAGATATATCTGTTCATAGGGAAGAAATCTACGAGAGAATTAAGAAAGAGCAGTCTGAAGCAGGGAGTACGGAAGGCTGATTAAGTTATAGGAGAGATGGCCGAGAGGCCGAAGGCGCTCCCCTGCTAAGGGAGTATGTGCCAAAAGCGCATCGAGGGTTCGAATCCCTCTCTCTCCGCCACTAAATTAAAGTTTGACAAAGAATAACAAAAATAAGAAAATAAGCGGCTCAGATAAGCGCCCGTAGCTCAGCTGGATAGAGTACACGGCTACGAACCGTGCGGTCGGGAGTTCGAATCTCTCCGGGCGCGCCATTTGAGTAAATTACCGAAATTAATCCCCTGTAGCTCAGTCGGTAGAGCGGGTGACTGTTAATCACTAGGTCGGCGGTTCGAGCCCGTCCGGGGGAGCCAAATAAATCAAGGGCTTAGGTAGAAATACCTGAGCCCTTTTTTTATGCGTGGTCACTTTTATGGTCACTTTGTTTTTCTCTCAAAACCGAAAAATTTTCGGTGTGCTATCTGAAAAACGTAATTCACATAAGCAAGTGTTTTCGCCACAGTCATAGTTGCCGCCTGAAATCAAAAGATTTGTATATCTGAAAGCACTGCACTGGCTGTCTAAAGTGAACTGTCACTCTCTTTGTTTGCCCTACTTTCATAGAAAGCGTTTACTTTGCTTGCTAGCCACATTTGCGGATTCTTAATTACCGGTGGAGGTACTTCGCCAGCCTTCCTCATTCGCCAAAATTGAGTGCGAGTCACACCTAATTTCTCCAACATGTCACTGATTTTTAAGAACTCTTTTTCTTTGGTAATTTCTGTCGTCTTTTGTTCGCTTTCAGTATTCACAGGATCAACCTAATTACAAAGAGTTGTTACACACACCGCAACGCTCAGATAGATCTTCCCTCGCATTCAATAAAACCCAGGCTCGACAATTCTTGCATGTCGAAATCTGAACTTTTTTATCTTTGATGTCCTGGGCCACCACCCAAGCAGCCGAAAAGTCGAGTTGCCCGGAAGGATAGGAACGCTTGTAGGCGTCAAAAGCGCTTATCAGTGTTTGGATTTGACTGTCGGGCGATTTGTTTGAAGCAGCCCGATAGCACACGGCAAATAGCGTTACGTCCTTGTATTTCCGCCGGCTTCCAGTCAGACCACGGGTGGAAAATTTGATGGATCCTCGGCTGGGCGAACGGCCATGTAATTGTCGGTAGGTCTGCCGCAATAGCTTGATCGGAATTCCCGTTGCTTGATGCACGATTTTGACCTTGGCGTGGCGATTGAGCAGTTCAATTGCCAGGGATTGCTGCTGATATTTCTTGAGCATGAACTGCCTCCCTTATTCAATAGCGCCACTTAATCCAAGCATGGCTTCCACCATCGGTGGCGATTCTCGGTTGATGTTTTGAATAAACTGACTCGAAAATCGGGGGGTAAAACATAGCCAGTTGGAGCGGGCAATAAAATCGATGTCTTCTAAAGATAAACTTCCAACAGCCAATCGCATGGTTTCATCCGTAATGCCAAGTACCAATTCGGTCAGTACCGGGTTCTCCCGTGTGATTTCTCTGGCTTTGATGAGCCAAGTTTGATTCATGGCATAAATTTCTTCATCGCAACCCAGTTGATCGATCGCCGTCAGTTTGTCAAAGTAGACCTCGAGATTTTTGAATGCTGACTGCATCATGTTGTCGATGTGCCCCGCCATATTGACTATTTTCAGTTTCGATTTCAGATAATCGGATCCGAATTCGGCGACCAGTGGCAAAAACAATTCCTGAAAGAACCCCTGCGTGATGGTTTTGACGTCCTTAAAATCAATCGTCAGCGATTGCTGATTGGCAAAGCATTCTCGGGCCAAGCGGGCTAGATTTTTGCCATGGATTGGCTGGGGTATTTGGGAATGGGTGGCTGTGACAACAACGATATGCATGCGACTTCTCCTTAGTAGCTGATGGATCGTCTCTAACGAGCTCTTGGTTTGTTCAATGTGAGCATTTTTGATTTTGCGGAAACCCAGCGTCGCCGACCTGAGCGATCAGTCCACACCTCGCAGATAGGGCATTGACTAAATGCGGCTTCAGGGTGAATCATGCCTAGGTAACGGGCGCGGCAACGCCCGCAAAGAATGAAAACCAAATCACCCGCCGAGAGCAGGCTAATTAAATACCAAGCCCGGTTGATGTCTAACGGATAATGTTGGCTGGAGCGTGGTTGGATAAATTGCCGATCGGCTAAAATTTTGGAAGCGACGTTGCTGTAGATCTCATAGGCCGTAACCAGTAAGGTTGCACTCAGGTTCGGAGTAGAAAGTCGGTGTCTGATGTCTTCAATTATGCTTAAAAATAGCGAGGCATGAATGTTGTTGAACGCCGAGCGGATGGCCCATTGATGATCATGAGGCAGCATGCCTTGTTTGGGCGGTTGTCCTTGTACCGCTTTAGATAATTCGATGCTTTGCTTTCGGGTTAAATGGCAGAGTTGGCTGACAATCGGAGGACGTGCGCCAAGCTGGATTAGCCTTTCGGCCAATAGCAAGTCCGCGCCTATATTTGACCTGCTTTTAAAGGGCATTGGTTTCATCCGCAGTTCCAGTGATACACGGTTGGAGAAGATCCACATAGGCGACCATGGGCAAGTTGCTTGGAACATAAACAGGCAATAACTGAATCACTGCGCGACTGCTTTCGGCGTGTTCACGAAGTTGCTCCTGTGTCGTGCCGGCGAGATGGTCTATACCATTCCGATCTAATCCAAAGCGCCAGGCCGTTTCTTCAGGATTACTGCGTGCGCATTCCCTGGCTAGCATGAGATATTCGAAATTTAACCGGGCAAGATCTTCATCCAGTGTTGACATAAACGCCTCTGAGTTGATTAACGACTGTTGTCGATATGCTAGGCAGGCAACGCGGAAATGTCCCGGTCGCAAAGTGACCTGATTTGGGTCACAAACCTCCGGAACCCCCGATAGATATGATTTGGCTTTGTTGAAAATAATTGTCCTATTGCGCTGGCGACGCTTTTTTCGGCAAATAACGGACGGCCAATTTGATAACGCCAGGCTAATTGCAGGGTCCAATGAATTGAATGATCCTGAAATTCTTCTAATCTCGTTCTGCTTACCAGGGACTTTGCCTACAAGAAGTAGAGCCTTAATTGGTGTTTGACCTGAATAATTGCATTCCAAAATCATTTTTATATTGCTTATCTTGAATTTGTTATGGAGGAAATTGTTATGAATCGGCTATTCGCTAACCAGACAACTACTGCTGGTTACCTGGTTTGGGGTGGTTTATGCGCGAGGTAATTCAATGCTTGATCGATTGGTTGGATAGCGAGCCAAGCGATGAAAAAGGGCACCGCATATTGCGCGCGTTAGCCCAGGAATCGTTGAAGAAGTCAGAATTCGAAGAGTCGAAGCGCCGGTTCACGGCTGATGAAATCGTCGCCGCAGTCGGTGAATCTATAGGAATTTCCGATCCTAAAAAGTGGATCGATTGGCCGGGTTCGTTGAAGAAATATTGCGAAACCCGAGAGCCGCAAATCTTAGAGTTTGCTCGTAAACGTGGGTTGTCTTGTTATCCAAAACCTGACCGTAAAAGCACAAAGGGCGGTCCGGGACAACTCACGACGTTCTATATCAAGGCAGAACCGATACCGGAAATAACGGAAGAAGACCAAACGATTGACGGCGTCCTTGGCAGGAACAATGCAGCCGATTTGCAAGCCAGCTATCAAATGACTGAACTAGGTGAAGTCAAACCCAGTTGGATCGCGAGTCGGTTATTTCGGCGTGGACAAATCGAATTAAGACAATGGCATGTCTGGGTTATAGCGGGTTGGCTAGCAATCATAGCTGGGTTCTCGGTGTTAATTGCTTATGCTGGATGGCTATCGTTATCCGTACCCAGATCCGTGACAACGCAAGATTTGACATTACTGGTCAGTATTTTCGCGATTCCCTATGGTTCCTGGGTCACGATCATCAAGCCTTGGATATTATTGTTGGATGATCGAATCGTCGTAGCTCATGAACTGTTTACAAATTTTCATGAACAGTCTGCCCAGTTCGAACTGCTACGAGACGGGGATTTAAGAGTAATTCGGTTAGTTCGGTATTCGGCGGCATGTCCCATTTGTGGCGCCACTATTTATCTCGAAAAAGGCGAGCCGGATTACAGACGAAGATTGGTGGGGCGTTGTTATGAAAGCCCGAGAGAGCATGTGTTTAGTTTTGATAGAATCACTCGTTGCGGGCGATTACTGGTTGATCGATAACTTGTCGAGAGGAACTGCTGCCGCACAGTTTATTCTTATTTCAATACATTTCATTTGCCCTACGACTAGCTGCGGCATACAATCGCCGCTGGTTTTAAGGTTCCCGTCATTCACGGGTGAAACTGGAAGTCGGTTAAATGCCGACGCTGCCCCCGCAACGGTAGGTGATTCGTCACGAGCCCGGAGACAGGCCTAAAACGGATACACCACAGTATTGCGGAGGGCGATCTGTCAAATCGGTTTTTTTTGGTTTGTCTTTCCCTCTGTTATTCCGTCCACCTTATTCGGAACAGACAACCATGAAAACACTCGCGGTATCTACCACCCTTTCTTCCTCAAAAATCCTGCCCGGCCTGAGTGCTATTGTTTTGGGCCTGACCGTCGTTTTAGGTTTGGGTTTCTTGCAGGACGCCAACAACTACCTGCATAACGCCGCCCACGACGGACGCCATAGCGCTGCGTTTCCCTGCCATTAACATGGCGGATTTTCGTAGGCTGATCGCCATCTCGCTACTGGCGGGACTATTGGGCGGCTTGTTACTCAGCGTGCTACAACACTATCAAACCTTGCCCTTGATTTTGGCCGCCGAACAATTCGAAACACCATCGGCTGAGCATGTGCATGACTGGCAACCGACGGACGGCTGGCAACGCAATGGCTTTACTTTGCTGTTCAATGGCCTGACCGGCTTCGGCTTTGCCTTGTTGATCAGTGCCGCCCTGTACTGGCGGGATCAACGCGGTTACCTGTGCGGACTCGGCTGGGGTTTGGCCGGTTATTGGGTATTTTTTGTCGCGCCATCATTGGGCTTGCCGCCGGAGTTGCCCGGCACCGACAGCGCCGAATTGCACAGTCGCCAAGCGTGGTGGCTTTTTACGGCCGCCGCTACCGCGATTGGCTTGTTTGGTCTTTTTTTGACCAAACAGCGCTGGCTGCAAATCGGCGGCGCTGGCTTACTGGCCTTACCGCATCTGATCGGCGCACCGCATCCGGAGGTTGCCCAGGCTTTAGCGCCCGAAGCCTTACAACAACATTTTGTGGTGTTAACATCCATCAACAACGCTATTTTCTGGCTGACCTTAGGCGCCATATCGGGCCGATTGTTGCGTAAAGTAACGTTTTAGTGATGAATGCTACTGCAACACGCCATTGCCCGGCGATATTGATCAGCGCCCCTGCCTCCGGGCAAGGCAAAACCACCATTACTGCGGCTTTGGCCTATTACCATCGCCAGCAAAACCGCAAGGTACGCGTGTTCAAAACCGGCCCGGATTTTATCGATCCGAAAATATTGAGCTTTGCTTGCGAACAACCGGTTTATCAGCTGGATTTATGGATGATGGGCGAAGCGCATTGCCGTGAGATGCTTTATAACGCCGCCGCCGACGCTGACATCGTCTTGATTGAAGGTGTCATGGGCTTGTTCGACGGCGATAGCAGCAGCGCCGATTTGGCACAAACACTAGACGTGCCTGTGGCCGTTGTCATCGATGCGGGCGGCATGGCACAAACTTTTGCCGCTGTGGCTTATGGCTTAGCCCATTACAGAGCCAACTTGCCGTTTGCCGGCGTCATCGCCAACAAAGTAGGCAGTCCGGGTCATGCTAAATTGCTGGAAGAAGCCTTGCCGGACAGCATGCCGCTACTGGCGGCGATGGCGAAAGACGACGCGGTCGGCTTACCTTCGCGGCATCTGGGTTTGTTGCAGGCCGACGAAATCGGCGATCTCGATCTTCGCCTGGCGCGAGCCGCCGAATTGCTCAGCAGCCTTGCGCCGTGCCGATTGCCGCAGCCGGTCGCCTTCGCGCCGATTACTACCGATCCGCCGCCGAAATTGCTGACTGGTAAGCGTATCGCGGTAGCTCGCGATGCCGCATTTTCGTTTATCTATCAAGCAAATCTGGATTGTTTGCAAGCCATGGGCGCTGAACTGACGTTTTTCTCGCCGCTCGCAGACCAGGCATTACCCAAGGCAGACAGTATCTACCTGCCCGGCGGTTACCCGGAACTACATCTCCAAACATTGGCCGACAATGTCGCCATGAAACAAGCCTTGCAGCAACATCATCAAGCCGGTAAACCGATTTACGCCGAATGCGGCGGTTTTTTATATTTGCTGGAACGTTTGGCCGATAAAGACGGCAATGCGGCAGCGATGGCAGGATTACTACCCGCTAGCGCGCAGATGCAAAAACGGCTGGTCAATCTTGGCATGCACAGCGTGCAGTTGGAACAAGGTGAAATTCGCGGGCATAGCTTTCATCACTCGCAACTGGAAACCACACTGCAGCCGTTCACCGAATCGAAGCCCCAACGCAATCGTCGCCGTAACGAAAACTTTTATCAGCTGGGTTCGTTGCAAGCGTCTTATCTGCACACCTACTTTCCGTTCAACCCCCAGGTCGCGGCTGGATTTTTTCTATGAGCATTCAACCTAAAGTGTGGTTTGTCGGCGCAGGTCCGGGTGACCCCGATCTAATCACCGTCAAAGGCCGCGACTTAATCGCCAAAGCGGATGCCATTTTGTTCGCAGGCTCGCTGGTACAGGCCGCAGCGACGCAATGGGCCCCAAGCGCTTGCGTGATCAAAGATTCCAAAGACATGACTTTGGAGCAGATTACCAACTGGCTAACCGAACAAGCCGGTCCTGGCAAAACCGTCATTCGCCTGCAAACCGGCGACCCTGGCTTGTATGGCGCATTAATCGAAATGGTGCAACCGCTGGATGCGGCCAATATTGCCGTCGAAGTAGTGCCGGGCGTCTCGTCGGCATTCGCCGCGATGGCTTGCGCGGTGGAAAGCCTGACCTTGCCCGAAGTCACGCAAACCGTGATTTTAACCCGTGTTGAAGGCCGCACGCCGATGCCGGACGGTGAATCCTTGCAAGAACTGGCCAGCCATCACACCACGCTGTGCCTGTTTTTATCGATCACCTTGTTGCCCTTGATCGAGCGCGAATTAAAAGCCGCCAACTGGGCTGATGATTCCCCGGTATTGGTGGTTCATAAGGCCAGCTGGCCGGGTGAACAACAGATTATTCGCGGCACCCTGGCTGATATTCGCGAACGCTGCCGGGCCGCCAAAATCAACAGTCAGGCCATGATCGTCATCAGCCCCGCCTTGGGCGCGCGGCACTGGCCATCGTTAAAAAAATCCAAACTTTATGATGCCGGTTTTACCCATCGTTTTCGCCGCGCCGAGCGGCCTCAGCCTAAGGAATAAGCATGACAACCACAGTTCTCTTGGTCGGCCACGGTTCGCGCAATCAGGCCGGCAATGATGAAATTCGCGAATTTCAACAACAATGGCAGGCGCAACACCCTGACTGGCGCATTGAGTTGTGCTATATCGAACTCGCCGAGGTGCTGTTGGAAGAAGGATTGAGCCGCGCCGCGCAAGGATCTAGCCGCGTGATAGTCGTGCCGCTGATCATCAGCGCCGCCGGGCATGTGAAGATGGAAATTCCCGAGCATATCGAGGAGGCCCGCGAAAATTTTCCGGCGGTCGAATTCATCTACGCGCCGCATCTAGGAAGCAACGAAACCTTGCTGGCCATTCTGCAAAAACAGCTCAAAACGGCACTCAAATCTTTGGCCATGCCAGACCCGAAAACTACCGGCGTGATCATTTTAGGCCGCGGCTCCTCCGACAAAGTCGCCAACGGCGAACTAGCAAAACTGGGGCGTTGGCTGTTTGAAGCTACCGAGCATGAACTCGTCGACATTGCCTTCACCGGTATTACCCATCCGCGTTTGGAAACCGCTGTGCAACGTCAAGTACGACTGGGCATGACGCAGATTGCGATTTTGCCCTATTACCTGTTTACCGGCTTGCTGATCGAGCGCATCGGCAAACAAATCGAACGCTTGCAAAGCCAATATCCGCAGATTGTCTTCGGTGCCGGTACGTATTTTGGTTTTGATCCGGCCATTTTTAAATTGCTGGATCAACGGGTTACCGAAGCCTGGGACCCGCTCGCGCCGAAAATGCTGGAATGCGACGGCTGTCAGTATCGCGAGCAAGCCGAACATCACCACCATCATTGATTAGCCATGAGCCACAACATTCAAACCGAACAACTGACCCAGGCTGGGCAACAAATCGAACACGATTCCTTTGCCATCGTCGACCGCGAAGTCGGCGAGCACCATTATTCCGATGGGCAATGGCAAGTGGTGCGTCGCATGATCCACGCCACTGCGGATTTTGAATTCAATGGCCTGACCGAGTTTTCCGCGCATGCAATCGAAGATGGTATTCAAGCCATTTTAAATGGTGCGCCTATCGTTGCCGACGTGGAAATGATTTGCGTCGGCTTATCGCAGCCGCGCCTGGCGCATTTTGGCATCAGCGCCCGCCAGTTCATCGCCGATGCGGATGTCATAGCCGCCGCCAAACAGGTCAATAGTACCCGCGCGGTACAAGCCATGCGTAAAGCGCAGCGCCTTGGTTTAATCGCCGGCGGTATCGTCTCAGTTGGCAACGCACCGACCGCGCTGTTGGAAGTGTTGCGGATGATCAAAGAAGAAGGCGTCAAGCCGGCACTGATCGTCGGGATGCCAGTCGGTTTTGTCTCTGCAGCGGAATCCAAGGATTTACTCGCCGAATTAGCCGATGTGCCATGGATCATCACCCGTGGACGTAAGGGCGGCTCGACATTGGTCGTCGCGGCGATTCATGCCTTGTTGAGCTTGGCGGAAACCCGGCAGAAAAACGGCTGATAACATGGCAATGCCGGAACGCAAACCCAAAGGTACCCGCAAGGGTTACACCACCGGCGCCTGTTCGGCGGCAGCTGCACGGGCGGCAGTGCAGGGTTTGCTGAATGGGCACGTGCCGGACACTATCGACTGCGTGCTGCCCAATGGGCAAGACGTGGCATTCAAAGTCGAAGAAAGCTTCGTACAGAACGACCGAGCACATGCTGTCATCGAAAAAGACGCCGGCGACGATCCGGACTGCACCCATCGCGCTCGGCTGACGGCGGATGTGATGTGGATAGAACAACCGGACACTATCGTATTGCAAGGCGGCGCGGGCATAGGCCTGATCACTCGGCCCGGTTTGGGGCTGGCGGTCGGCGGTCCGGCCATCAATCCGGTTCCGCGCAAAAATATCGAGGATAACATCCGTCTGATCGCCGCCGAAGCGCTAAAAACCCGAGGTCTACAGGTAACGATCTCGGTGCCGGGCGGCGAAGAGATGGCGAAAAAAACCCTGAATTATCGTTTGGGCATTATCGGCGGTATTTCGATTCTAGGTACGACCGGAATCGTGCATCCGTATTCCACGGCGGCGTTTCGGGCTAGCGTGGTGCAAGGCGTGGAAGTTGCGGCCAATCAGGGGCAGGCTAGCGTGGTGCTGACCACCGGCGGCCGCACCGAGAAATTCGTGATGCGCGAATTGCCCGACCTGGATGAAAGCTGTTTCGTGCAAATGGGTGACTTTCTGACACCGGCACTGGACACCGCCGCTCGTTGCGGCATTCAAAACATCATCATTGGCGGTATGGTCGGCAAGCTGACCAAAATGGCTCAGGGTGAAACCATTACGCATGCCGGTCGCGCCCCAGTCGATGTGGAACTGGTGGCCGACATTGCCCGCAGCATCGGAGCGCCGGACGATGTATGCGACGCCATCGCCGCCCAGGAAACCGCTCGTTACGCCTCCGAATGCATGGCCGAGCTGGGATTGGAATACGAATTTCATGTCGAACTGGCCAACCGAGTCATCGCCACCTTGGAAAACCGTTATCCCGGCGGTTTTCACATCAGTGTTCTGGTGTGCGATTTCGATGGCAACAAACTGGCCGAAGCCGGCAGGAATTAATCATGCAAGCGATGTGCAGTTTTATCGGCGTACTAGACAACGGCGTCGCCAGCCTGAGCCAGGAGGCCTTGCAGGCATTGCGCGAAGCAAAGCATGTTATCGCCGGCAGCCGTCTGCTGGCAACGCTGGCTAAAGACATTACTCAGGCCAGACACTACGACTTAACCGGGCAACTCAAACAAGTGCCGGACTGGATCAATGTCGCGTTGGCGCAAAATGAAGCAGTAGCTGTACTAGCGACTGGTGATCCCTTGTGCCACGGCATCGCCGGTTTCCTGGCCGGCAAGCTGGAGTCCAGAAGGGTACGCATCTTGCCCAATCTAAGTACGATACAACTAGCCTTTGCCGAGTTGAAATTATCTTGGCAAACCGCCGCTATCGTTTCGATCCACAGCAAGGATGCCGGTGAATGGCTGGGCGGGGCCACGCCGGAGCATGGCTTGTACGAATTAGCTCAGCGCTGCCGCCAACACGATTTGCTGGCGATATTGACCAGCCCGGACAACACCCCAGCACGTATCGCCCGCTTATTGCAAATCGAAGGCTTGGCCGATGCGTTCGAAATGGCGATTGCTGAAGCTCTAAAGCAGCCGCAACAGCGAATCAACGCCTGGCTGAGTATCGCGGAGGTCGCTCAAAGCCGTTATCTCGATCCCAACGTCGTCATTCTAAAACGCAAAACGGCTTTGTCCGCACCGGTATTGTTTGGCGTCAGCGACGACAGCTTTCAGCAGCGCAAGCCGGAAAAAGGCCTGATCACTAAACGCGAAGTGCGTGCGGTATCGTTGGCGAGGATGCAATTGGCGCGTCGAAGTATTGTCTGGGACATCGGCGCCGGCTCCGGATCGGTGGGTTTGGAGGCGGCGCGGCTGTGTTCGGAGGGTCATGTCTTTGCCATCGAAAAAAACGCCGATGACATGGCTAATGTCGAACAGAATCAGGCTGCCTGGGGTATCAGCAATTACAGCTTAGTGCATGGCAAGGCGCCGCAATTTCTCGACACCTGGCCCGATCCGGATGCAGTATTCATCGGCGGTTCCGGTGGCGAATTGGCGGAATTGATAGCCTTGTGTTTAGGGCGTTTGCGCCCGGCGGGTTGGCTGGTGATGAACTTCGTCACGCTGGAAAACCTGTCCACCGCCGTCGATACCCTGAAACAACTCGGCGCAGACTGGGACGTCTGTCAGATTCAAGCCTCGCGTAGTAGCCCGATTCTCAATATGCATCGCATGCAGGCCGAAAATCCAGTGTGGATCGTATCTGCCACCCATTCTTTACAGCCCATATTATTCGGTCACGATGAACACTAAACTCGGCACACTCTACGGCGTCTCACTCGGCCCCGGCGACCCTGGCTTGATTACCCGCCGTGCCTGGGACTTACTATCGGGGTCCCGGCACTGGACCTATCCGGTACGCAAGAAAAATAGCGACAGTTATGCCTTGAATATAGCCTTGCGCGCCGGCCTGAAACTGCCTGTCGAACATAGCGAGCTGCATTTTCCGATGACTCACGATGCCGAGATTCTGGCCCGTTACTGGCTGGCAGCAGCACAAACCGTGTTGGCACTATTACAACGCGGCGAGGATGTGTTGTTTCTGGTGGAGGGCGACGCCTCGACCTATTCCACTTTCGGCCATTTGCAACGCAGCGTGCGTGCTTTGCAAGCCGATGTCACCGTGGAAGTCGTGCCGGGGGTGTCGTCGTTTCATGCCGCTGCGGCGCGTAGTGGCGAACCGCTGGCTGATGTTGATGACACTATCGCCATCATCCCCGCCGGATACGGCATTGATCAGATTGAACGCCTGCTCGAGGATTTCGACACCTTGGTGCTGCTTAAGGTCAAACCTTTGCTGGACGATGTAATCGATTTGCTGCGCCGCCGTGATTTGCTCGGTCAAGGCTGGTTTATCGAAAAAGCCGGGGCGCCGGAAGAACGCATGGTGCACGACATCGCCAGCCTCGAGGGGCAAAAGGTCAATTATCTGTCGTTACTTATCATCAAAAACCCAGGCCGTCAGCGCAGCGAAATGCAGCGCGGTTGCCGCAAGAAAAAGGACTCAATCGATGAATGAAGTGCGTGTCGCCCTGGTGGCGATTACCAAACACGGCGCCGGGATTGCCACTCGCCTGGCACCACAACTCCCCGAAGCGGAGGTGGTGGTATCGGAGAAGCAATCCGAACATTTGGGTGATTTTGCCAATCCGCGTTGCGTGTATCAGGGGGCGTTGAGCGCGCACATCGGCGAGTTGTTCGCAGCCTACGACCAAATTATTTTTCTGGTGTCGCTGGGTGCGGTGGTACGGCTGATTGCGCCGCATCTTAAATCCAAGGATGTGGATCCCGGTGTGCTGGTGATCGACGATGCCGCCGAATTCGTAATTCCGGTGCTATCCGGCCATGTCGGCGGTGCCAATGCTTATGCCGAAAAGGTCGCCGCGTTGCTAAATGCCACGCCGGTGCTGACCACCGCATCGGATGTGGGTAAAACCATTCCGGTGGACATTTTGGGCCGCGAACTGGGCTGGCAAGTGGAAGCCCCTAAGATCAACATCACGCGTGTGTCGGCGGACGTGGTCAATCAACTGCCGATTGCCTTCGTGCAAGAAGCCGGTAGTTCAAATTGGTGGACGCGCCCATCGCCGTTACCGGCCAATATTCATCTGTTCCAGCGCTTCGAGGACGTCAACACCGAACAATACCGGTCGATTCTATGGGTCACACACCGGGCAATCGATCCGGCTGTTTGGCAACAACTGGCTGAGCGATTGGTGGTGTATCGGCCGCCCAGGGATCAAGCGTAAGCTTATGAAAGTCATGATTGGCATGGGTTGCGACCGCAATGCCAGCCTGGATACCTTGCGGCAAGCCTTGGCCCAGGCCTTGTGGCGTTGCGGGCTCGATGTATCTACGGTAGCCGGCTTGGCCAGCATCGACAAAAAAAATGATGAAGCAGCCTTGTTACAACTGGCCCAAATATTCGATTGGCCGTTGTATTTTTACCCGGCTGAAACACTGGCCAGCATCCCGGTACCGAATCCATCCGAGGTCGTCATGAAATACATGGGTACCCCGGCGGTGGCGGAAGCGGCCGCTTTGAAAGCCGCCAATGCCGAGTTGTCGGATTTACTGGTCGAGAAACATAAATATTGCGGTGTGGACGGCAAGAACGCCACCGTTTCGATAGCGAGAATTAAATGACAAAAGCAGGCAAAATTTTACTGGTGGGTATCGGCCCCGGCGCGCATGAGCACATGACTGCTCGCGCTCGCCAAGCGATTGCGGAAGCGGATGTGGTGATTGGTTACAGCACTTACATCAAACTGGTGCAAGACTTGCTCGATGGCAAGGAAGTCATCAAAAAAGGCATGACCGAAGAACTGGATCGTAGTATCGAAGCGTATGAACATGCCAAGCAGGGCAAGATCGTCGCTATGGTGTCGTCCGGCGACATCGGCGTTTACGGCATGGCCGGACCCACTTATGAACTGCTGCTGGACAGTGGCTGGACGCCGGATGATCCGATTCAAGTGGAAGTGGTGCCCGGTAGTACCGCATTGTCGAGTTGCGCATCCCTGGTCGGGGCGCCGCTGACCCATGATTTTTGTTCGATCTCGTTGTCCGACTTGTTGACGCCTTGGCCGGTGATCGCCCGCCGCCTGGAAAGCGCGGCGCGCGGGGATTTCGTGGTGGCCTTGTATAACCCGAAAAGCGGTCGCCGCACGCAGCATATCGTCGAAGCGAAAACTATATTGCTGCGTCATCGTAGCCCGGACACGCCGGTTGCCATCGTTAAATCCGGTTATCGTGCTCGGCAACACATTCAGCTGGTTCGCTTGGAGGAGATGGCCGATTGCGATATTGGTATGTTGACCACGGTCTTGGTTGGCAACAGCAGCACCTTCGTCCGTGCAGGGTTGATGGTGACGCCACGCGGCTATGCCAACAAATATGACGCCATGACCGGCGAAACCCGAGCAGGCGAACAGGCGGGGCGTTCGCTGAGCATGGGCCTGGAGGGCTGGAAAGCTTGTGTGCGGCAATATTTGCGCGACACACCCAAGGCGACTCTGCTACAGGCGGCGGAATACTTCGCCCAGCCGTTGTCGGAGATACTCGATGCTGTCAGTCAAGCCACACCGGACGATCCTGCCGGCATCTTCAGCGCGCAACGGGCAATCCCGGACAGCCATGATCGTTTGCTGGAATCATTCCAGACTTGGGGCAAATTACGCGCCGTGGTGCGCAGCGAAGCGGGTGCCGTGGCGGAATTGTTGATTAACGCCGCTGATTTGCAAAGCAAAAACGGCTGGGTGAGTATCGTCAACGACGCCTTTCATTTGCACATCGACTGGCGCAAAACGCAGCAGATTTGGTTTGTCAGCCGTGATGATCAAGCCTATGGCATTCAGGTACTCGATCAACACGGCGACGCCTTATTCAACTTATGGTTAGTCGCTGACGAAGCAGGCTTCGACAGCACAGCCCTACAACATTACCGCGATGACCGAGCGCAATTTAGCGCCCCAACTGTTCTGGAACCTACCCACCATGACTGATAACACGACACCTATGCCAGAAAAACCCAAAATGGGTGACTACAAACGCCACTTGCTGGTGTGTACCGGTCCTCGCTGCACCGAAAATGGCGAAGCGCAGGCCTTATTCGAAACCCTGGGCGAGAAGTTTAAAGCAGCCGGTATCGACAAAGGCGAACTCAGGGTTAAGCGCACCCGCACCCACTGTTTTGCCACCTGCAAATCCGGCCCCATCCTATGCGTGCAACCCGATGGTATCTGGTATTACAACGTCAATGAAACCAATTTACAGCGCATCATTGATGAGCATTTGGTGGGCGGTCGACCTGTCGAAGCGCTGATTTATCATCAAAGTACTTGCTCGGTTCCATAGCAGTAAAACAAAGCGTTATGGATTATTTTCCTCTTTTCTTAAAAGTTAAAGACCAAACGTGTTTAGTGGTAGGCGCTGGCGAAATTGCGGCGCGAAAAATTGAATTACTGCTCCGGGCTGGAGCTAACATCGTCGTTGTTGCTATGGAAATTGGTGGCGCGGTAGCCGCTATGCAACAGTCAAATCAAATCGTTATCCGTCAAAAAGCATTTACACATGAGGATATAGACGGCATGGGACTCGTGGTTTCCGCTACCAATTGCCGCTCCACGAATGTAGATATCTCCAAGTTGGCGAATCAGCGGAAAATCCCCGTTAATGTGGTTGATGATCCGGCGTTATGTTCCTTTATATTCCCGGCCATTATTGATCGTTCGCCCCTACTTGTCGCCATATCCTCAAGTGGTGTATCTCCCGTATTAACGCGACTTTTACGGGCTAGGGTGGAAAGTGCCATTCCGGCATCGTTTGGCCTGTTGGTGCAATTGGCTGAAAAATTCAAATTATTGGTCAAACAACGCATTCCACAACCGAGTCTGCGTAGAGTTTTCTGGGAAAAGATTTTACAAGGGCCAGTGGCTGAATTAGTTTTTGTAGGCAAGCAGAACGAAGCGGAAGAACTGCTGCGGTCGCAACTGCAGCAGGCTGACCCTACAGCAAATCGGGGTGAAGTGTATTTAATAGGTGCCGGTCCTGGCGATCCCGATTTATTAACGTTTAAAGCCTTGCGTCTGCTGCAGCAGGCAGACGTTATTGTTTATGACAGGCTGGTTTCTATAGAAGTGCTCGATATGGCCCGACGAGACGCCGAGAAAATCTATGTCGGCAAACAGAGGGATAACCATAGCCTACCGCAGGAGTCGATTAATCAACTGTTAATTGATTTAGCCCTGGCCGGCAAACGGGTAGCCCGATTAAAGGGGGGCGATCCTTTTATCTTTGGTCGTGGGGGTGAAGAAATCGAGTCCTTTATACAACTAGGGATCAGCTTTCAGGTTGTGCCTGGCATTACTGCAGCGGCAGGCTGTGCCAGCTATGCGGGCATTCCGCTGACCCATCGCGATCATGCTCAATCCTGCACATTTGTCACCGGCCACTTAAAAGACGGCAGTATCAATCTCGACTGGCAGCAATTATCTCGTCCCAATCAAACCATTGTGATTTATATGGGACTGGCTGGAGTGGCAACCATCTGCCGATCGCTGATCGAGTACGGTTGTCCGGCCAATCACCCCATTGCCGTCATTCAGGAAGGTACAACCCGAAACCAGCGGGTTTTAACCGGAACACTAGCGGATATGCCCAGTCGTGTGGAACAGGCCGAGATGACGCCGCCGACACTGATTATTGTCGGTACGGTAGTTACACTCCATCAACAATTGGACTGGTTTCAGCGTTCGGACTAATTCACAAGCGGAGGTTAGCATTACTCGAAACTGGGGCGTCCATGTAAGGTTCCTTATCACTATTCATGAATGGAACTTTAGCGTGATTTCATTTGCGGTGATGAAAACGAGCGCATTATCCGGCTGGATAATGCGCTCGTATATAAAAGAGACTTAGCTACCTATATCAGCTACAAGTGTTTGCGCTTGAACGGATTGAGCCGCTGGATATGCTATCACCGAAGCCGGTTTGCCTTGCTGATCCAACTCCACCACGAAGGTTTTGCCGTACAGCGCAGGACAGCCGCAAAAATCCGGTAACAAGCGTTGCATAGCATTAGCTGGATCGCTGGCGGTATTGGCCACCACAAAAGCAACGAAAGCATCCGAATCGCTTTCAAAGGTCGATTCCTGAAATTCATCGTATTCGCTTCTGAAGCTGGCCATTTGTTGCAACACCTGAGCCGAGCTTTCGCCTCTGGGCACAATGATGTCATCAGCGTTTTCCTGGCCTTGGTAGCAAGCCTTATCCGTGATCTCAACAACATCCTGTCCAAGCCGGATTCGGTAAGCCTCGCAAAAACGCACGAAGACCCAACACCAATCACCTTGGAATTGAGCCTGATGGGTTTCATTGACCGTTTCAATCACCAGTTCTTCATCATTGAGATGCCGAACCAGTGAATGAAGCCAATGCCCATTATCCAGCGAGCCTTGGTACAGCAAATAATCCCGGCTCCAGGCAAACAAATAACGCCCAGCGCCGTCTACTTTGATGTCATCGTCAATTGAGACGATACCGCGAGCCATAATTTCTACACGGGTCATGGCTTTATCCGGCCGCTGCTCAAAGCTATCAAAAACTTCGGTATCACAAACCGGATAAGCGATGATTTCGCGTAAAGCCTCAGGCGGCACTACTGGCACATCATTGAGTAACTTCAAAAGCTCCCAATGCCGCAGCATTTCATAAAACCCCACAAACGCTTCGGCAGTCAGACTGGCTTTCATCTGGATAAACTGCTGTTCGATGGTTTGAGCCAGAACCGCTTTAACACGTTTGATCACATCAGCTTCATCGACCAATTTGTCACGATCCGGCAAGCGGGCGTGAAAACGAGAAGAGTCCAGATGAATGATATGGCGATGCGATGTGTAGCTATGCGAAGAATAAATGGGCAAACCTTGCAGATAAATATCGAACTCATATTGCGCCCCATTGGGTTGGTCCATGCCATGCAGATAAATCTCGCCAATCTCGCTGTCAACAAAGGTCAATCCGCAATCCAGCGCGCATGAGCGTTCAAGTAATTGATCGTTGAACAGCACTGGAATGGGAAAGCCGCGCACCAAGCGTTTCAGCGTCGTGGCAATTTGACCCATCTCCAACGCTACATCGTGCAAGGTAATGCTAGTGATGCCGTTCCAGTCGTGAACTGGCGTGATCACCACCGGCTTAAATTCCAGAATGTGGTCGGTTTCGACATCGATCGAGCCGCTTTTGCTGATGACGCTGATGTGCCGACAGGCAAACAGAGCCGATAGAAAGCCAATTCCGAACGGATGCTCGTGGGCTACCAAGTCAGCGTCCCAGCCGGATTCGGCGACTGTCAGTAGTGTGGCAATCGAGTCGATGCCGCAGCCATCATCCACAACCTGTAGCGTTTTGGTTTCAGGACAAAAGTTAATCACCACCATGGCCGCATGGGCCCTGCGAGCATTTTGGATTAGCTCGCCCAGAACCGTGGTTTTGTTGGTGAAGCTGAAGCGTAGACTTTTAACCAAATTGGCTTGGTTGACTTTCATCGCGACTTCGTTGGTTTGTGTGTTCATGTATTATCTCCGGGTATAAAAAAGCCCCGAGGACATGAAACAGACTAACCCCTTGGGGAGAGTCGTTCATCTCCCCGAGGCAGGTGATACTGGTTAGACCAGTGGTTATGTAAAAGTAATGCTAAAGGTTTTGCGCCCTGGCTATGAAGCTAAAGCCAAATGGCTATCAGGCAGACCATCCCAATCCAATTGCCGGACACCGTTTTGATCGCTATCCAACAAGCTATCTGGATCAATGCCATGATTCACCAATATAGTGCTCATGGCTTGGGTCAGCATGGCGTGACCATGTTCCCGTTCCGATTCGCCGCCGTATTTGATCGCCCAAAAAGGATCAAAGTGATAATGTCGGCCAACCCCCTTACCGTGTTTACTGACTTCGGTCCGGAAGGCCTTATCGAGTTTTTCCGCTTGGTCGAACTGCTGCCAAAAACCGGTTCCTGCTTTGGTTTCCGCCGGCGGGAGCCAACGGCGATGATTGCCAACCAGACGATTCATTCGATCAATCAGGGATTTATTGCTGGGGAAGAAATGAATCGTGCCCACGCCCGGATAGTAGCGAACATCAAAATAGCTGCCGCTAATCCGTTGCCCGGAACGCAGGGCATGGAAGTGATTTCGGAAAATCGATTCCAGCCCCACAGCAACTTCATACTTGCCATCCAACATCGCAAACACTTTGTCAAAATCCGCCAGCATTCGTCGGGACTCCCACGACAAATCGTTTTGATACGATTCGGTGGCATGACCTGGAATGACAAAGCGGGTGGTTTTGATGCGCATGCCCAGCGTGCGATGTTTATCATTGGATTTCCAGCCCATGAAAAATACCGTGTTGTCACTGTGGTAGCGGGTGATTAAGTCGAACACATCGCAGACCATACTCAGCTGAATATCACCTTGCTGATCAATGATGCCCTGTAAAAATCCGTAGATATTAGGTACGGTGAATTCCAGTGACTTAATCGTCTCGAAATCCGACTCCAGCCGTTTTTGCGCCGCCGACGACAACCGCGAGGTGACTTGCGTGGAACGCAAAATACCGGACCAGGCACGATCTTTCAGATCGCTGTAATCGGTATAAAGCTGATTCTTCACCCAATCCAGCGTGGTATGCGTGGATTTGACCACCGCATCGCCATTCAATTCACCGAGCGATTGCCCCAGCATCTTGCGATAACGCATGGCGCGCGCTTCACTAAATGCCGATTGCCGGGCCGCTTCGACCGCGGCATTGAACATCAGCACCGCATTGTCGATATAGGCATTGGCTAACGCCAGTTCATGGATCGGCTGGCAATCGCCAACCAGGCTCTCGGCGCTAGCTTGATCGCGACGTAAGTCGTCAAGTATGTTGCCTAAGAGCTCCTCTTCGAACGTTGAGGTTTTCTTCAGCCAGACCAGTGCGATTTCCACATTGGATTTGCGCTCAACATCCTGGCTAGCAAACATCTCCGACAAGTATTCCACTTCGCCAAACTGCTCAATCAGTCGGACCAAATGCTTTCTTTCCTTGGAAAACGAGTTTTTCAAAGTTTCGGCATTGAGGATTGCAACGATCTCACCGTCGAATAAAATCTCCCAAGCCTTCAGCACATGTTGTGCGCCGTCGGCAAACGGTGGATTCATCAACACATGGGAGTACAGACTACCGCTTTTGAACTGCATAAAATCCATACCCACCACCGAATAGCCCAGCGTACGCAAGATCGGGTGTTTGCTCATATCGATTTCAATGCAATCGACCGGAATTTTCTGCCAGTGATTGAAAGGACGAGGTTTTAATAAATGACCTTCACCTGCAGAAGGTTCCAATACACGAACGAACTGCCGGTTTTTGAAGGTTTCCCAGGCCTTGATACTCAAAGCTTCAGGCGTTGGATAATACTGATAATTGTCTATCATGGTGATCTCCGATGAGACCCCTGACGATAGATTCAACCCTGGCGGGATAGAATCATCCCGCAGGGGTATATTGAAAAAACTCGGCTTAACCGAGTGTCAAAAATGAAAACGGCGCGTCAGATCAACGCGAACCGCTTACCTTGAATGAAGTCCTGATACTGCCGGGCTTCATTTTTTGCTTTGAATCGGGCATGTACGCTGCCGTCGATCCAGATTTCCCAAGGCAAGCGTTTAAGCTCGCCTCTGACCAGTTCCACCGTGCCAACCCGAAAGTCGTCGTGTTGGTAAAGCACCTGGCGGGGACTGTCGACACGGACTATGCAGTGATCCAGTAATGCCGGACCGCCGATATCACCGGGTTCGATCAGTAATGGCACTTTGATCGTGCCGGTCGAGCGACCGATCCAGCCGATGACATCGTGTTCATCGTGCCAGGACTGGCCGGTTTGGGTATCTCCGTAATAAAGCCGGATTTTGCGCCGGCTTTGGCGAAGCTGTTCCAACAGATCGACTACTGGCTCCGGTGTATCAGCGTGATAACAGGTGCCCGATGGCAAACGCTGATATTGGATGCAATGACCCGTGCCGAAGGTGTGTTCAAAAATGTGTGGGTTCATGATGTTGTCCTCAATGAAAAACGGAAACATCACGCATCCCCAGCGGGAATTGGATATTCCCGCGTGGGTGGAAAAAATGAGCGCCGAATCGAGTGACTTGGCTAACCCAGGCTTTTACAAATTGCGCTTAAACACCTCGCACATTTTTCAGGATTGGATTTCTAGCGCTGTTTTCCCAAGGCTTGTAAGGCCACAGGAATCAACTGATTCAAATTGTCCCAATCGATACTGCCGCCTTTGGCTTCGCCTTGTTGATAGGCTTCAACCAATCCCCGGCAAACTCGCATGGCCGCTTGTTCCTGCTTCAATTGCCTTACCGAATAATCCGGCTCCGGCAGTTGTTCAACGGCCACGCATTCCCATACCAAGCTTTCTTCGCCAGACTCAAGGTATTCATCCGACAATAACGGTATGGCGGCGGTGTCATCCCAAATGGTGGCGTCATTGAATGCCTGTTCGGCAATCTGTTGTGCCGATTCGGGACACTCCGCGGTTATGCCTACCGACACGCGATGGACATAGTCGATCTCGTAGGACACTACGAATAGTCGATTCATGCCTTCCGGCGTGGCATTGGCTAAGGCTGGTTCTTGGACTGGCGAGTCGGATTCCGCCGATTCACCCTCGATCAATGCGCTTTCATAAGGCTCGATCTCCTTGTTACAGTCCGGGCAGCGATCGTTACAGCCGCAATCCCAACCATCCTCCCATTCGGTTTTGCAGTAAGGGCAGCGGTACTGATTCAAATACCGAACACCTTCAATTTCAGAATGCGAATGGCTAACGCCATTTTCTAGTGTTGATGACATGGTCATTGCCTCCAAAAAATCGCAGGAACGACCACCCGGCAGGATGAGGTTCCCGCAGGGTTAAAAACGCTGATCAAAGCTGAAAATTGGCTCATACAGCGGGGTTGAATTCGCGTAAAAATCGGTATATGGTGGCTAAAACTCATTAAAAAGCAGAGAAACAGCCATGATTGACGATATTTTGCGCATTTTTGATTTCCTCAGTCCTAAGCAGACCGAGGAGCCGTATCCAAGTCGAAAACCGATGGCGATTCCGGTCGACGAACCACTAAAAGTCATTCGACATTGCCAACAAATTTTCCAAAAATTGGATGTTTTGGAAGCCGACGTGCTCAAGCGGGTTGATAATCCTGAACAAGCCTGGCCGTTTCTAAATAAGATTCGACAAATTCGCCGGGAAACCCAGAACGATTTGTTGTCGTTATTGCCCGAAGGCAGCTGGGTATTTGCTGATGAATCGAATCAACACGAGCTTCCAGTTCGCCGTATCAATACGGCAACCGGAACCACGTTGCGGGTATTCAATGGCGGGCTTGCTGACTAGCCGGTAATGCATTGGCATTACCTTTCAGCGCTTCCCGCAATTGAAAAACCTGTTGAGCGGTTTTGGTGGTTTTGTCATTCACCAAGCCTGATTCGCCCACTTTTTTAGACCGCCGACGGGGTTTAGCCTCGGTTTCCGCCGAGATAATCGTCGGTTTGATTTTCAATAGCTCCCGCTCCAATTTGGCGATTTCAATATCCGCCTCGTAGAGTTTGATCGTTTTCTGTTTGGCTTGATATTGAAGTTCCAAGCGTTCCAAATCGCGATTGGTTTCACGATTGCGACTCTGGATTTCCTGACGTACCGAATCGGACATGGCCACCCAATCCATCTCATGACGGATTTGAGGCATGATGACCGGTAGCCGGTGTCGTGCCAAACGCTGCGCACGATACCGGTTAAACGTTTGAGTTACGTATTTCAACTCATTCAACAATTGCAATGCTGTTGCCCAAATCACCCGCAAGGCGAGGATAAACATAGCCAGTAGGATGATGCCGAAAATAAAGTTCATTGAAGTTCTCCTTTGAAAATTTAAGAAAACACTTCGAATGAACAGCGCCCAGTCGGGCGATGGTCGCCCGAAGTGGGATGAATTGCAGACAATTCGCCAGGGCAAACTGCGATTAACATCGGGCTTAACGCACCCGACACGATCACGGCTTAACGTGCTCGCCGTCTAAAGACGGAACGCCGACCGAAGTCGGATTCAGCATTCTTTGAAAAGAACGCATGAAATGTCTGTTTGTCGAATGGGCTCCAGGAAGTGAGTGCATTCGACAAACTGCGTTTGCAATCAGCTACCCATAGCCACAATCGCTCAGGTGAAGACCTAAGGATTGGGCTACGGATAATTGACTGGGGTTAGGCCGCCAACAACACCGATTTCGAGAGTTCAAACAATTGCGCTCTCAGCTCTGATAGATCGTTAATGGTGATCGCAATCGGAAATAGATGACTGACATCCAATCCCAATCCCACGCCCACCGTTTCAATACCGCTATCGCGGCAGCGCTGCAAAATATCCAGCGTGCTCAAGGAATCGTTGGGTTGGCCATCGGTCATTACCATCAATACCTTGCGAGGCTCCCGGCAACGCAATAGCGACGCGGCACCAAACCAAATCGCTTCAGTCATCGGCGTACTGCCGGTAGCCGCCAGCGAGAAGGCGCCTGTTCGGGCATTCACGCGTTGGCCATGCTCCAGTAATCGAAACACCGAATCATCCTGGTGCCCTGGAAACGCAGTGACGCCTGGGTTGACCCCCGAAATACCTTCAAAGGCCAACGCCAGTGCCAAAGTAGCCTCCAGCGCAATTGGCATACGCGATCCAATGGGCTGACCTTGGCTGTCCGATACCTGATAGCCCATGCTTTCGGATTTATCGAGTAACAGATGAATCGCCGTATTCGGTGCCGATTTGGCCTGTTTGCGCTGAAACACCTTGGTTTCGCCTAACGGCAAGCGGTGTAAGCGCTTGCCATCCATCCGCCGCCCACGACAAGCGTGTTGCGAGCGGTTGAGAGTTTGCGATTGCACCAGGCCTTGTAAAGCGGACCGGATTTTTCCCGATTCGCTTTGCACCTTACGCAGCAAAAATGCACCGGACCGCTCGTCCATGGGCGGCTCGTTGCCACTCGGCATTAGCAGTTCCGACACGTTTTCAGCGGCTAACGACAACACCGATTTCAGGGATTCGAACATATCCTGGTCGATGTCACTGTCAGCAGCGGACAATAAGGTCTGTAAGACACCCATTGGATCGGTAATTTCAGTTGACTCTTCATCATCACCTTGAGGATTGGATGAAGAATTGTCTGCCTGCGCACTGGGTTCAACGTCAGGATTTTCCGGATTGGAATCATCGTTACCACCGGATTCTGAAGACTGTTCGTCGTCATTATCGGCAGGTAAACGTTGATCGTGTTCCATATCATCCTCGGAATCCGAGCCGTTCGAACCGTTCAAATCTGCTGATACAGCGGCCTGATCCGTATCATCCGGTTCAGGCGGTGTGTCCTCATCTGCCGCTGGCTGTGCCTGATTGCGCTGCCGTTGTTGCTCGAACTCCTGCTCAATCATGGTCAGGATGCGATCGGTCAACTTCAGACAATCACTCTCCGATTGCAAGCCCTCCGGCACTTCTGACAACAAGCCCTTTAGCCGGGTCACCGCACCTTTAGGAAACTTTGCCTTGAGTGCTGTTTCCGTTTGCTCGACCAAGGGATGTAAGGCCGCTTGTCCAAGTACACGAGCCCGCAGGCTTTTCAATACAAAACCGTAGAGTACGTTGGCCGGATGGTCGCTTTCACTAGCCGACACAAAGCCGCCACTTGCAATCATTTTGTCAATGACCGTTCGTATCGTCAGCCGTGTCCCCGGAAAGTCCTTGGCCAGTTCGTGCTCAATGCGGACATCTTCAATTGCACCGCATAACCGCCGGCGTAAGACCGAATTCCCGTAATGTAACGTAAAATCCGAATAACGAATATGCGCCGCTTCATGGGCTAAAAGCCCCCAGGCGACATTCTGATAATCGGGATCATCACCCTCATAAGCCGGCAGTTGAATCGATTGGCCATCGGTATAGGCTTGATCACCACCGACGCTGACTTTGATGCCAAAGCGATTGCCAATGGCCGCCGCGACGATGGGGAATGCGTTGTGTAAGGTTCTATTTTTCATGATGTGCTCCAAAAGTTGGGGGCAAACCACGGCCCCAAAGGGACATGAATTTGCCCCAGTGGGTGAATAGTTAAATGGCGTCAGATCATTCAGAACCAGTAGTCCTGGTCAGAATGCTCCACAGCATCCTCATCATCGCCATCAGCAGTGACTGCTACCAAATCGGATTGATCATCCGGTTGGATGTCTTCATCAGAATCATTAGTAGCAGCATCGGCTTGGCTTTTATCTAGCAAGACCCCAAGCGCCCAGTCCTCCGATACCGATTCAGGTTCGATTTCATCATCAAAGATGCCGTCAAACAGATCGGCAAAATCGTGGTTGTCTGGAACGGTTTCAGCGAATACAGGTGTTGGTGTCGCTGGTGGCTCTGGCTCCGCGTGTTCGATGACTTCATCATCATCAACGACGGGTGGTTGAGCCGCTAATAGTCCTTCACCGTGCCGCCGGGTTTTATCCGGATCGGATAACAGCATCGCCGTGGCCAGAATCTCCTGCAAAATGCTGCCTTCAATGGCACCTTTGTTGGGAATTCTCGCCAGTAGGTCGTCAATGGTGCTGACGACCGGCGCGACCCGATGATCCAGAAAACCCAAACCATCGAGTTTGTCGCGCATGCGGCGAATCGGCCGTAACGCGTTTCGCGTCACTTGCTCCTTGCCCAGCAACGATTGCTCGATGAGTTGATTGGCTTCCACGGAAATTTCGTAGAACATCTGCTCACTGAGTGAACTGATTTTGCTGTCCAGACGCGCGACATCCGCCGGCGGCAAGCGATCGGGCAAACCGACACTGACCACCAGAAAATCAAACGACAATCGCGTCGAGACAAACTCCACCGAATCCACCGCTTGCTCGATGATGCCGGCAAACTCCGGATGACGAACCACCCAGTCTGTCACCGCCGCATCGTAACCGGCAATAAACTCGGTTTTAGCCGCTGCAAAATCCAGCGCAATGCGCTCGAGTTCCGCAGTAATACTGGCGGCCGATTCAACCGGTACGGCAAAGCCACCCAGAAAGCGGGTGCCGACGCGTAAACAAATGCGTTCGGCTTCCTTCTTCAGGCGGTTGAATACCGTCAACTGATCCGGATCGAGCAAACGTTTGGAACCCAGGCTGGCTAAATCCTCAGGCGGCAATTTGCTGCCGTCGGCCAGCACCAGGTCTTCTTTTTTCAGTTTCTTGCGGGCACCGTAGATATTGGCTTCGACTTTCACCAAGACCACGCGATCTAAGATCACTTGCGTTTCATGCGACATGGGAACCTCCTAAAGAAAAGAGGCACACCCGTCCCGCTGGGGCTGATGTGCCCCTTAGGGTTAAATAAAAATATCAAACCGGTTAAAACCAGCAGTCGTCCGTGTCGGACATGGCCGCTGCCAGATTTAATCGGGGTTTGAGCAAACCTAAGACTTCAGCGGTTTCACGAATGCTGTCCAGATCAGTGCCGAAAAATGCCAACACCTCCTGTTCCACTTTCAGATCGACCGAGAGCTCTCGGGCGGTTTCGGTGGCAATATCGATCTCCACGCCTTTGAAGCCTTTTGCTTTCAGCGCCAGTAAAAACAGCCATGGCAAAACGCCGTGAGCCGATTTGATCTGACCGCTTAGTTCAAAGACTTCAGCATTTAGGCTGGCATCAATGAATTGTTGCCAGCCATTCCATTCCTGTTCAGGCGTAGCATGACACTCCGACAAAGCTTGAATAACCCCGATCAGTCGCCTGACCTCGATGCCCAAGTCCACTCGGACAGCCTGTTTTGCCCGACATTCGATGGTCCAATACAGCGCCTCGATCGGTGGTGTTGGCATTGGCTCAGGATCTGGGATTTGTGGTTGGGTTGCCGGCAAAGTCTTACCCGGAAACGTCACATTGCCGTTAACATCAATATCAACTGCGCCGACCAACACATAGCCTTTGGCCTGCTTTTGTCGTTCGATGTCGAGCTGCTTAACGCCGTATCGGTTGCTAACGCCCGGCAAACTATCTGCCGTTTTCCCCCAACGTGTAGTGATCGATCCATCCGAATTACTCCTGACCGCCCAGTCCTTGGAACTGCCATCGCTATTACGATGACGATATAGATTCCAGGCGGCCATGGTCACACCTGCCAATCATCGCCAAACACATCCTTGGCGATGCGATGAATCGCTTCGCGTTCGGCGGGTTCGGCTCGGAAGGTCAAGGCCCGGTCCAGCGAATACGCCAAGGCATTCGGCGCACTTTTGAAAGTGGCCACTAACGATGCCCAGCGCACTAAACCGCGCGTCGATAAGGTCACCGATAACATGCCGCCGCCATCTGCACCGCCAATGAAAACTTTGCGAATCTGATTGGCGACCTTGATCATGCTTTCGCGTACTGTTTCCGGCATGCTTGGCACTACATCGGCCAACAGCTTCATTTCGTCTTCAGGTTCGGGGTAGCCGACTTCCATCAGTCGAAATCTATCTAAAAACGCTAGGTTCTGCCGCAACACCCCTTGGTACAAACCCGATTGATCGCCTGATCCAGCGCTATTGCCGGTGGCGACTAACCGGAATTTAGCGTGAGGGGTAATCACATCGCCGGTTTGCGGAATCGTCAACGGTTTGCCTTCAACAATTTCATTCAAGCCAATCAGTTCGGCTGGATCGATGGCATCGATTTCGTTGATCAGCAATACATGGCCTAGGCGAACCGCCAAGGTCAACGGACCATCGATCCACTTCATCGCGCCGCCGTCGACCAGCATGTACTGACCTAACAAATCGTTGAGTTCCAGTCGACCGTGACCGGTGACTGAATGTACGCCCCAATGCAGGCGCGCCGCGACTTGCTCCAACAACGAGGTTTTTCCGGAACCGGTAGGACCGGTCAGGTATAAGCCATCGCCATTGTGGGCACCTAAAAACGCCAACACATCGCGTAAATGATCCTTGCGAAACACATACGGCTTTGTCGTTGGCACATAGGGGTTATTGCCTGGAATAAAGCCTTCCACTTTCATGGAGGCTGGTGCAGGTATGCCGAAAGTGTCGGCAATCGAATAGGATTGATACATGGTGAACTCCTTATGCTTGGGTCAAACCCGTAACACGAGGCGCACCATTCCCCTGACGGGTAGTGTGTCCCCGTCGGGTTGAGATAAATTCCTGGCTAGCCAGGGGTTTAGTACGTTGAACGATAAAAGGTTAAAGAGGTGTCAAAACTACCTTTAGCGAGGCATCGATACTGAAATGCGCATTACCTTCGCCAATTCCGCGCGGGCGAGGATTTCCTCATCCATAAAGCGCAAAATCCGGCGAATGTCCGTTTTGAAATCCGGATCTCGGGTTTGACCGAGCATCTGCCGAACTACGCCTTGCTTATGCCTAATCTCTTCAACACTGGCCGTTTCCAACCAGCAAAATAGGCATTTACAAAAGTCTTTATTCATGGCGAACCTCCTTTGTTGATAAAAGGGATCACCATGACCCGCTAGGGTGATTAACCCCGACGGGACTGCAAACCAGGCTTGACGCACCTGGCACATGAAAGCGATTCACCTTCATGCCGCTTAACAGCGGAACGCCGGTTTACACCGGAGTCAGCGTGTTTCCAAAGAAACAGCCAAACTGTTTTCGAGCTAAATTCTCGATTAGCACCGTTACCCAGTTCAGAACCAGAAATCAGCACCGACCATTTCTTTCAACGCGTCCGCATCGAAAGGCACTTCCGCCAGCCTGCCGGAGTCATCACGACAAGTAATGCGAACACGGTTAGCCGGTTGTTTTCGGTAAGCGTCAAGCAGTGCTTCGGTGACATCCGGCAGTAACGCCTTCATCACCGCTTTGTAATCAACACTACCCTGGATCTGAAAGCGACTGACACGTAAACCCGAATGCTCGGCTGCCATGTAATCCCCCATCAACAACACCAAGGTTTGCTCGATGTCGAATTGATTGGCTTCCAGGGCTTTGAGTTGAGCTTTCAGGTCATCGATCTTTACCGCCTGGCTGCGATAATTCGCCGCCAATTGCTGCCATTGCAGTTCGGCATGGCCTTTGGGTAGATAAAGATCGCGGTCAGGATTTTTTTCGGGTTCCTGTCGCTGTTTGACGTTCGACCAGAATTCCATGGCGGTATCGACGAGCCGGTTTAAAAACACTTCATCCCGCTCGATTTCAAACTCCACATCCTGACCTTGGTGATAGAAGAACAAAAAGCCGCGCTGTGCATCCGCCACCAACATTTGCTGTTGCACCTGGCACCAATAAAGTTGATAGGCTTCAGACTGTTCGCGGTTCAGCACCACATCCAGAAAAGTCGTTTCATGCGGGCATTTGATTTCGACCGGTTCGTTGTTTTCCGACAAACCGTCGAATGACGCCCGCATTAGCGAATACCAATCCGATTCACCGCAGAGGGGTAGCAGCATTACATCGTGCTTTTCTTCAAAACGCTGTAAGGCTTCAGGTTCTTGCTCGATACCTACTCGGATCAACGGGTTGTTGTCCAGGCTTTGTTCCAGCACGAGACCAGTCTTTTCCGCCCATAAGCGCCAAGGGGTTTTGTGCGGCGAACGATTCATAATGATCGCCGCTTCACTAGCACTAACCCCTTGTGAACGCCATAAACGCCATTCCGGTGATCGTTGCGAGACATTGATGAACTTCATCACCGATGCTCCTGCAATTGGATATGGCAGCCTAGCCGCAGTGTCGACACGCCGCGTTTGATAAGTTGGTTTTCACAACGCCGAGCCCAGTGATAGTCGGCAAAGAGCAGCAGGGTTTGATCAGCTGTGGGCAGATAGTGACCGCCATAGCTTTCGACCAGACTTTGCAGCTCAGGTTTGGTGGGCGCTTGGATTTCATGGACAGAATTGCCCGGACTCCAGTTACGCTCCAAGTAACCACGGCCATGCCGGCGAATCACCGTCGGTGAATCGTAGCGATGCCAGTCGGTATGACACGGTATGCGGTTGGATGATTGATCAATGGCATTCATGACATCTCCTCTTAAACAAAAGGGCGGCATGAATTCACCCAAGGGCGATTCAATACGCCCTGGTAGGGTTGAAAATAATTACCGGCAGTTTTTACCGGCGGTTGATGGGTAAAACGGCTATGACTGACGTGCCGATCCCAAGGTCTCGCGAGCCTTGTTCAGAGCCTCCGAAGCCGGATCATGAGCGGGTGGCATACCAGAAGCATCTATTGGCTGATGATTAATATCACCCTTAGCCGATGTCGCCTTAGCAACGGCTGAGGCTTTATCCAGTTCAGCAATGGCATAGGTTAAATCCAGCCCCACAAACTTGTTATTGGCATAGTCGTAGGCGGCTTTCCAGGCGCCTGCAAGTGCTGTGCGTCTAACCAGTTCACTGACCGCTTTTTGTACCTTGGGCGGTATCATGGACAAATCAATCACCCGCGGTGGTTCGACGCTGCCGACAATCGCATCATCGATAACGTCCGCTTCGTCGATACGACTGGCAGTGCCGTTAATCACGCTGCTGTCATTTATGTCGTCGATACTTTTGCCATCCATTTCCTCGGCGGCGTATCCGCATTCCTCCGGAAAGGCTGCACGCAACGACGCCGCTTTACCGCACTTGGCCAGCTGACCTTTGGGCCGTTTGATCCACATGGCGGTGGGCACTTGCGAGTTTTTGCCGCCAGCGGTGCTATACGCTTCTTGCCAGTAGACTTCCTCGGTGAATGCACAGCGTTTGCCGCCCACAATCCGGTACACCGTGACTGCGACCCATTCCGGGAAGGTTACGGTGACATTGGATTCTTGCCATTGGTCGTTGTCGTCCTTGTAGCGCCCGGTGAAGGTTTTGGTCACATCGGGGCCCCATACCGGTCTATCCATCCCAACCCAAAGGCCGGTACGCGACGCAGTAGTCTGGATTTCCATGATGGACGGCCAGACGGTTTCGACATTACGACCCAAGGCGGCACTCCACATTGGCACCACATGCACTGGTTTTTTGAAAATATCCAGTTTGCGGGCCTTGCAGTAATCCAGCGCCATCATGATGGCTTCCGGGGTTTTAGCGGTTGGGAACGTCACGTCGGTGAGGACTTTCCAGGACTGCTCGGAAAGGCCATAGACCTGATTTACATCGATGGGCATTGGCAGATTGCGGGTTTTTGCAGGATTATTGCGAGGTTGATTGCTCATGGCGTGTCTCCTTAAAAAAATAGAGGACGCAATGCCCCGGTTGGGGGGTGACGTCCCCATCGGGTGAAACACCTCAACAGCGGATGCTGCCAGGTGGGTAAATTAAAGATCAATCTGAATAGCGGATAACTTTTGCCCAGTGGCTAATCAGAAAAACGGAATGTCATCGAAGTCCTCATCTAACCCTGCGTCATTAGCCGCAGTCGGAGGTGTAGAGGGGGGGCCGGATTGACGAGGTGCCCCGTTTTCATCAGCACGGTCCAGCATCTGTAACTCACGGACAACCACTTCCGTGCGGTAGCGTTTTTCGCCATTTTTATCCCATTGCTGGGTGCGAAGGCTGCCTTCCACATAGATCTTGCTGCCTTTTTTCAGGTACTGCTCGGCGGTATCGGCCAGTTTTTTGAAAAACACCAATCGATGCCACTCGGTGTGTTCCTGTTTGGCTTTGGCTTGGTCCTTCCAGACTTCGCTAGTCGCCAAACGTATTGCCACCACCTTGCCGCCGCTATTGGGTAAATACCGAATATCCGGATCGGCGCCGAGTCGGCCCAGCAATATGACTTTGTTCACACCACGACTTGCCATGATGAAATCCTCCAATCGGCCGCGCCCGACAAGTGAGAAACAAACCCACCTGCGCGGTGATGGGCAAAGTCCCGCAGGCTGACCCCACTGGGGATTAGCTTCCCAGGACAGGGTCGAAAACTGATCAAACAACAGAAAACACATCAGGCTTGACGCACCTGACTCGCCGATGAAAACCATCGACGCCGCCTGAAGACGGAACGCCGGCTAAAGCCGGATCAAGTTGTTCTGGAAAGACAACGTGAACTGTCGGATAGCGTTGATGGGCAGAATCGATTTGCGTGAAATTGGTGTCAAACTCCAGCCAACAACGGTTGCCGACATTGAATCAGAAAATTTTTGGAGTGATCTTGCAGCAAATGTCAAATTCGCAATTTGCTGCAAGATGGATGAAAAAAGATTGCCTTACTATCGAGTGCGATCCCTCACACTCAATAAGGAACGCGCATGGCCGAATTATCGCCTCCCGTAAAACCCGCTCGACCCGAGATTAGCCGCCCGGTCTTCGAACGCACATTCAAGATCAATAGCGAGCAAGCGATTCGAGTCATTCGCAAGAGTTATGACCGTCTGATCAAGGCGCTGTACGCGATCGATGTCATTTTGCGCATCGTCGGCCAGGAACAAGCCATTGATGAAATCGAGGCCATTGTTAGCACGATGATTGCCGATTGTGCCGAGCAGTTGCAGCAGGAAAAAGCCCGATTGGAAAAACTGAAGGCGGACAATGGCATAACTGAAACACCGACCTACACTCATCCCACCGAATTCGTTGCTAGGATTGCCTCACCGCAAATTGCCCAGTTTGTTGAACTGATCCGCTTGTTGGATCAGCTCATGATAGTTATGGACACCTTGTGGCTCTGCCAGGTTATTGACAATAAGCATTGCGTCGAAGCTCGCTACCATTGGCAGCAACGCTTACAGCGCTTGGCCAACCGGATTGTCACGATAGAACGGCAGGCGCACCGGGCGGCTTATGCACAAGGGCATGGGGAAGAGTTGCAGATTGCTCGCGAAGAAATCGGGCTACAAGCTGAGCCAGAAACCGTTTCCGAAAACGAAGCTGAGGCGGATCAACTCGGCATGGCAAACGAAGTCGATGATCGTGATTGATAAATGACCAACAAATCAACGCAAATCAGTTTAGTGGTTCAGCTATCGGAGCAAGAGGCTTGGGATTTAGCGCAGTTCTTAAAGCGCGTTGGCTATTCAGATTTTCGAAGCAATGCCGTTGATGACGACGAGGCGTATCGGATGCAGAATACCGCTGAGAAAGTCAGACAAGGATTGATAGCGTTTGGCATCAATCCTCGCTGAATACCAATTTATTCTTTCGCCTTCCGCTTGTTGCGAACAAAATCCGTGTTTGCCCGATAATTTCTTACTTATAGAACTGGCCCTCTGAAGTTTTAACATTGGCCAGACTGGTTTTGATGTAACCCTTGATCTAGTTGGCTTGCTGGAGAAAAGCAACGTTTCAGTTTCAAACATTAAAGGGCCGGATCAATAGAATAGGCAATCCGTTTCGTTTATTTCACTTGTTTCGTTTATTTCGGTTGTGTATAGTGTTCTTAAAGCCGTTTTTCGAGCCATGCTCTTACGATAGAGTGCTGACAAAGAAACTGAATACGGCGCTAACTGACCAGAATAGAGAAAACGATGAACACAAAAGAAAGTCCAGACCTCCCAACGGAGGCCGAGGTTTCGCTGGCCAAGGAAAGTAGCAGATTGCTCGCCTTGTACTTGAGCAGTAAAGCAGAATCTCAATCGATTCGGATAATCGATCAGTCAGGTGAGCACGAGGCTGTTCGCATTCCGACCGCCGCTTTTCGACTATTGATTGATGTCCTGTCTGAAATGGCTCAAGGCAATGCAGTTAGCATGATTCCTGTGCATGCGGAACTCACAACGCAAGAGGCGGCTGATATGCTCAATGTTTCCCGCCCGCATCTGATCAAGTTGCTAGATAGTGGGGTGATTCCATTTCATAAGGTGGGGACACATCGCCGCGTGCGTTATCAAAATTTGGTTGATTACAAAGCTAAGGTCGATACGGAACGGTTAAAAACATTAGAAGCCCTGACGGCACAGGCACAAGAATTAAATATGGGTTATTAATTGATGACGAGCTTTTCCGTAGTCTACGATGCCTGTGTGCTATATCCGGCACCCTTGCGCGATTTATTGATGTACCTTTCTCTCACCGATCTTTATCGAGCCAAATGGACGGAGAGAATCCACGAGGAATGGATTAGAAATGTTCTGGCTGTCCGTCAAGATTTGACTCGAGAACAACTGGAGCGAACACGCCAGTTGATGGATAGCAGTGCTCGTGACTGCTTGGTAACCGGTTACGAATTTCTGATCCCAACCTTGCAATTGCCAGATCCCAATGACCATCATGTATTAGCGGTTGCAATACGCAGTCAATCGAGCGTTATTCTCACATTCAATCTGAAAGATTTTCCGGCAAAGGAGTTGGAAAAATACGATGTCGAGGCCCTGCACCCGGACGAGTTTATTTCCGACCTGATTGACTTAAATCCAGCCAAGGTATTGGCAGCTGTTGCCAGACACCGACAATCACTCAAGAATCCACCCAAAACAAGCAAGGAATATCTCGATACGATTCTAAAACAGGGTTTGCCTGAGACCATAAGCCAGTTAAGGCAATGGGAGCTCGCGTTTTAATCGGACATTTGCCGCGGCAACGGTTGAGATGTAGTATTTCAGAGTAATTGGTTTTCAAGGCTGAATGACCGATAGCAGTCAATCCACCGAGCATTTCAAGAAAATCTCCAATTTTTGCAATAATTACACGCCCGTTTGTAACTAGTGCTAAAAAACACCGGAAATTTAACCCCAGTCTATTTTATCAATGCTATTTAAGGAATGCCTGAATGAACAAATCCGAACTCATCGATGCCATTGCCAGCCACGCCAACCTGACTAAAGCCGATGCCGGCCGGGCGCTGGATGGTATTACTCAATCGATCCAAGCTGCACTTAAAGCCAGCGATTCCGTGGCGTTAGTTGGCTTCGGTACATTTGAAGTAAAAGAACGCGCCGAGCGTACTGGCCGTAATCCGCAAACCGGTGCTGCGATTACGATTGTCGCAGCCAAATTGCCATCCTTCAAAGCCGGTAAGGGCTTGAAAGACGCCGTCCAGTAAGTTACTGGACGCGAGTTTATTGCGGCCCCATGCCCCAGCCTTCCAATTCAGACTGCCGTTTGACCGTGGGCACGTCCAATTCGGTCATCCGGCCTTGGGTGCGGGTTAAGGTATCTTGCCGGCCACTGGTGGCGGCGCCGTATTTTTGCGGATTGAGTCTGCTGCCAGTGCCGGTCAGTTGATCGAGATTCAGCATGGCAGCGGAATTGGCCGCAGTCGGCAAATGCCCGGTCTGGGCAAGAATACCCAACCATTCATCGAGATTGACCTGCGTCCAGTCGACTCTATCCAGATCGGACACCTTAATCCCCGTACAGACCGGAGTTTCCGGCGTGCCAAAATCCATTCCCAATTGCGGTTTGATTTGTTCGTTGAGGATTCTGGCCAGCGGTGAGTTGTAGCAGCAGTAACTTTCCTTTCTTACCAGACAAAGCCCCGCCACCTTGCTTTCGCAGACTGTACCCAAGTCGGTACAGACTTTAAGCTGCTTCTTCGCCGCCAGTTCGTATTCTGCTTGTTCGCAGGCGTAGACGATCTGGATAATCATGATGATGATCATCACCACGGTATAAGCCGTCATCAGAGTACTGAGCATTTCGCCAGCCACGGCAGCACCGCCGCCCAGTTCGACACCGCCGGATTCCGCCGCCGGCGTTAGATTGCCCGCCGAATCGAAAGCCGCTTGCCCGCCGGCACTGAACAGGGCATTACCGGCTGCTTCACCAAAGATATTGCCTATCCACTCCGCGACCGATTTCATCAGTTCGCCCTTCAGCGAGTCCAGCAAACCCTGCGAGGCGACGTCTGAGGTGCTAAGCATGTCGGTGCCGACCAAGTCATTTACGCCCGAGGCAAAATCCGCCTGAAAACTGTTCCAGGCATCACCGGCCACCGAAAACGGCGTGCGCATGGTTTCCCAGGCGCCCCGAACCGCGGAGGTGGCATCCATGGTCATAATCGCATTATCCATTTGACTGGTCGCCATTAATAAATCGATATATTTGCCTAGACCCATGCTACCCGACGGTGTCTCGCAGCAATCGACCAGACTTAGGGCGCCGCCGACCATTTTGCAACTGGCAGGTTTCCCTTGGAACACCTGGCAAGTGGTCGGATCCTTTTGCTGCAGATCGGCATTGGCGTAGTCGCAATGCAGATCCATCGCCATTTGTTGGGCGCTATTCAGCAAGGCTACAGCCTTGCTGAAATCCTGGCTCTGGGTGCGGTTCACGGTGATGCAATCTTCCCCCATGCACCGAATCGGCCCGGCGCATTGCTGCTGGGTGTTGCTTTGAATGCCGGGAATACCGACCGATTGTCCGCAGTCGTAAGTATCGATGCTGTCCCAACAGGTCCCCGACGCCAGCACATCCAGACACTGACTTTTGATGAACGAGCAGCCTTGAGTCTCTAAAGATGAACAACTCTTCGTGGGCGTACCATTGGCAGGTGGCGCTAAACAATGGGTACCCGCTGTATCGGTCCAGCACTGACCGTATTGGTTGAGATCACATTGCCCCGCCGCATCGATACGCATGCAGGTATTGCGAATACTGGTCGAACTGGCAACCGGTGCTTGGGCCAAATCGGAGCCACACACCATGACCTGCGAAGTAGGATCGACATAACATCCCGAGGCATTAGCGGGATCATGACTGCAACTGAGCTGGCTGCCCGCCTGGCAAATACCGTCGGTAATGGCATTGGCCAGATTCTGGCAATTCGGGCCACTCCAACTCCATTGATCCTGGGTAATCAGTTTCGATAAGTCATAACGCAACCTTATTCGCGAATAGCCCTCGCCATTACCACCGACCATGGTTTCCTGTTTGAAGACTTTGTTACCCGTGCTGTTGAAGGCATAGGTGACATCACGATTGGGATGATCGACCCAGCTATTACTCAGTTCACAAGAACCGCCCCAGCCGGTCGAACCGGTGTAAATCAGATTGCCGCCATAGTACACGCGAGCATGGTCATCGAACTCGACATCCTCCAATGTGGCACTGATGATGGCTTCCGGATGCAGGATGTTATACGTGACTTCCCAGTTGAATATGCCGCAACCGGCCGACCAATAGTTATCGCCAACACGGCCGACATACAAATCCATGCAGCCAGAACCACAGCTGGACATGCCTCCGTTACCGGAGACAAAGCTGAGTAGCGTCTCAACATTGACTTGATGGGTGGCCGTACAACTTTGCGGTACCGTCGGTTGGCGCAGACACAATTGATAGTCGGGGATACGGACCGAATGGCTGGTCTCGGTTTGCGTGGTCACCGTGGTACAGTCCGAAAACGACTGCGCCCACGGCGTAAAATCGGCAAACACCTGATCGCCGGCGTTCCAGACGCTATCGTTGTGTAAATCCGGATGCGACTGGTGGGCATTGTCGATCAGCGTGCGGTAGGCTTCGCCGGTGAAACTGCTTTCACCGTTCAAGGTGGTTTGGGCATTTAGCCCCGCTGCGAGGGTACCAGGATTGTTGCCATAGAGATTGGCAAAGTCGCTGGCCGATGTACCGGCGCTGTTTGTGTACGGAAACAGTGTGCCGATCGATATCGCGCTTTCCTGCGAAGTGCCTGGATTTAGCGTCAGCGATCCGCTGCCGGTATCAATGGGGAATTGAAAGCCGCCAACAAGTTGTTGCCCGGTCTGCTGGCCCTCGGTTCCTGCAGCTTGCATGGCATCAGCCCAAGACACCCCAAATGGTGTCCAGGCCATCGTCACGCATAAAACTGCGGACAGTGCTTGTGTAAACCGGCGCTGCGGTTCGAATAATACCCAGAAACTCATCACAACCCCACGCAGCAGTCCTGCCAGCGCCACAGGATGTAGAGATGATCCTCACCCGGTCCCGGAAAAGTCCGCCCCGCACCCCATTTGAAAGTGGTCTCGCCGATGACGTGATTGGACTCGGTTTCCGCGACCGGATAAAACATGCTCAGCCGGTACTGCGACTTGGGTATGAAGGGGTAAATCGTCCCGCCACACAAGGCATCATTGCCGGAGGTTTTCCAGGCTAATCCGCGGCGATGTAAGGAGGCTGTGGCACGGGTGGCCAACAAACTGGTGATGCGCGGATCGGTGCCGTAACTGGTCGGTGAAATGCCGGACAAGGGATACATATGCCCCCAAGCACCGGCACACCAAAACAACGCATCCAGTGGATTACCTGTCGCAGCCGCCGCGGCATCGGCCACGCAGGCGGAAATCGCCACCGGATTGGCGAACAATGCTGTTTCCGGACTGGTGAAGAACGCCAACAAATCGCTATTCCAGGTCGGATCCAGTTCCGAGACGTACAGCAAATCGAAATCACGATAGCCGTCGCTATTGCAGCGTCCATCCCAGAACAGATCCAGCATGATGGTCAACGGAAAGGCGAAGTAGTGGTAATTGAAAAACGACATCTCGCTGGCGTCGAAATCCGCCTTGCCGGTAGTGGCGATCAGTCGCACATTTGACGCGCTGATTTTATGTCCGCCCAGTGCCGGCGAACACCAGGGATTGCGGACGACTTCAATCAGCCGGGCCGGATTCCACAAACCCATGGTCATCCCCAATTCCGGTATGCCCATCGGGTCGGTGCAGAAGCAAAACTTCACATCGGTGGCGATGCTGGGCACATTGCCTCCACCCAATGACGCACCGGCGGCACGTATCGGAAACAGGCAACTCCAGCAAATGTCCGTGACCAGTTTGCCCGACCACAGCTCGGCATCGGCACAGAGCGGATCGGTGGCGTTGGTTGTGGTGTCGGCATGAAGGTTGGTTACCAGGGTCATCAGCAGCCAAAAAGCCCAAGGGAAAATCAGGCAATTCATGACGGTTCTCCCACCGAAGCCGGCAGTTTTCGTTCGCGAACCACTAGACGATTGCCCGTTTGCTCAACCAGACTCGGTACGTGCTGTAATTGAAATCGGCTGCGCACGTCTGGCGTCAACAAGTACACCGACGAATTAAGCGATGTTTCCAATGCTTTCAACCCGTCCCAGCCATCCTGACGCGACACCGACGTGGCCAGATACATCACGCGGGCTTTTTTGTCCTGGCATGACAAATGGCGAACCGATTGGACTTGAGCGGTTTCGGTAGCATCAAATACAATCAGGCATAAGCCGAACGGCATGTTGTCCAAGGGATTGACGGTTTGTCCTGCCCGGAAAATGAGTTGACCATTCGGCGCAGTCAGATTGCGCGGCGCGGTGATAGACATATCTATCAATCGCTCACGATCTTCCAACGCGACTGGCAACACTTCGAATTTTTGCTGTTCCCAGAAACGGGCGATGGCTTGTTGTTGCTTTTGCCGCCAATCGATCGCAGCCATTCGTCGTTTGATTTCTTCGAGCAGATCGATTTCGGCAATGTCGAAGATCTCGCCCAAGCGGCCTAAATCGCCGGTAGCACCGGCTTTGAATTTGTCGTTCAGCCAGGTCAAACTGCTGACGCCTTTCACCTGTAGCAAAGCCTTGTCTTCCGATTCGACGACCATCGCCGGCACCGACGTTACCGCCCATTTTTGAAAACGAACTGGATCGATCACTATGTTTGGGACGGGATCGACGTCTTTCAGAAGTCGTTTCAGATCGGCAAACAGAGCAGGCAGTTTTTGACCGGGTTTTGGGCCTCGAAACACCAACAATGCATCGTCTTGTCCCGATGCTTCTTCGAATAGGCCTTTCAATGCGGTATCGCCGAGCGAGAAGGAGATGAACATCACTTTGAGCGGTTTGCCAGGATGAGGTATTACCGTTTTGTCGAGTGGGTTTGAGGATGCTGAAATTGATTGCATAGCATTCGAGTTCTGTATTAGCTCCAGGGCTTGCCGATTTGCTTCCGACTGATAGGGATTGCCTTCCAGCCAAGCAGGTTTAGCTTGACCATCCAAGGCATGAAGAATCCGCTGCGATCGGGATAACCATTCCTCTTCGGCTTTCACCGAGGCCACAAGTAATACATTCGCCAAGCAAAAGAAAACGACTTTACGCGGGCGACTGGGTAGAAAGTCAAAATAGCGCATAGGCCCGCCCAATCACTTGATGGTCATAGACATAGCCCCAATACCGAGAGTCAAAACTCTTATCCGTTTTGCCGGTCAACCAATAGGCCGCCGGCGGAATGGTTTCGTCACGTTTGAAGCTGGAGGTAGGTTTCTTGAGTTTTTCCGCTAACGGCAAACCTTCGATGATCAACGAGCCATTGATCATGGTTTGATGGCTATCGACTTGAACATGATCGCCAGTAACACCGGCAGCAATCTTGACGATGATCTGGCCGTCCTTGAAATACGGTGACATGCGCTCGGCACGAAAAGCCATCAGATCGCCCCGCCAGATGTCCTTGTTGTAGGTATCGATCAGATAAATCCATTTGTCCGGCAAACAACGATCGACTTGATCGTCGCCGCCGATTAGAAAGCGTTGGCCAACGTAACGTTCGACGGCCAATACGAAAATCAATATTGGCAAGGCTTTGAGCAGGAATTTGCGCAACGGCGGTTTGCTGGATACTTTTCTGGAGAGAATGTACTTATTCATGACATCACTTACCGTCATGACGGACATAGACATCGTCAGGTGCGGCGACTACCGCCGTTGAATCGATCACCAGATAGCCGGCGTCACTGAGTTTCTTGGATTGGGCTTGCCAATCGCCGACGATCTTGTCCATTTGGTCTTGGCTAGCGTTGGGCGGAATTGATTGAATCAATTCGGCCCGATCCAGTACGAACACTGGCGTGACCAGATTCAGGCGTGCTAATGGTTGCTGTAATTGCTGAAGGGCAGCAAACCAACCACTGAGGCAGCCCAAACTGGAAGCGATCAAAATGATACTGAGCCATTGCGATTTAGCGTCCATGGGTAAACTCCCGTGATTTGGATTGGCGGCTATCGATGAGTTTTTGAATGGCATCGCCCAGACTTAAACCTTGTCGGCGCAGTTGTTTCAGTGCTTGCACATCTTCAGGCTTGGTGGAAAACAGAATGCGTTTGAAGGGATCGACAATCAGACGTCCAATGCCTGACCCCATTTCTGTGATGAAAAAGATTTCCGAATAGGCACCCGGTAGGGTATGCACGGTTTTTAAGAGTTCGTAGCCGCCGTCGGATAAAGGGAGGCGACGATCCTGTTTCATGCCTTCGATGACTTCGGCCTTTTGGCCCAGCAAGTACATATTGGCCGAGTTCTCGACAATAGCCCGGCCAGCAGCATTGCGATACAAATCATTCACCGACTGGGTGATGGTGACTGCCGCGCCGCCGTATTTGCGAAAGCGCCGATAGCCGTGTTCCATAAATTTGGCCACATCGCCTTCGGTGAGCAAATCCCAGGCTTCGTCGATGATCACAATCTTGGGACGGTTGCGTTCGCCCAGATACATTTCCTGCTGTATTTGGTAGATCAGTTGCAGCAAGACCACCTGTTGTAGATGCTTGCGACCTTTGAGTTCTTCCAGTTCCAGCACGGTAAAGTCACTGGCAAATTTGGCGTTGTTTTGGCCATTGAAGTAACGGCCGTATTCGCCTCTGGTGGTGAACGGAAACAACTGCTCTCCGACGTCCTTCAAGCGCTGATCGGTTTCGGAACACAGTTGCTTGGCAATGTCATCGACCGACATGAACTGGGCTTTTTCGGTCCAGAGTTGCTTCAAAATCCGTTTTAGGCCGGCGGTTTGAAAATCGGTCAATTTCTCGGTTGGTGCCGCCATCTGGCTGACCAATCCGGCTAACATATCCGCTTCTTCCTCGAAATTCTGCACGATCTCGAACGGGTTCATGCAGATGCCTGAGCCGTGGGTAAATTTAACGAAATCGCCTTCCAGCACCTCACAGAGGTTTTCATAGGAGCGGCCGACATCAATCGCCCATATTTGCGCGCCTTCGGTCAGATAGCTGACGATGATCTCGTTGGTCAGGAACGATTTACCTTTACCGGATTCGGCGGCAATGCACAGGTTGTAATTTCCGGTGGTGTCGAACAACGACACGGCCATGTGCTCGCCGTTACGGGAAACAAAATTCAAGGTCGGTGTGCCGGTGCCGGCCCAGTCGCCAAACAGCGGTAACAAGGGAATGGCATGACGGGTGGCCAATGTGCGGTAACGCTTCAAGTCGGCAATCGCCGTGCGTTCAGGACCGAACGGCAAACAATTCAGAAAAAATGGTAGGCAGAAATATTTGTCTTCCAACAGTTGAAAACCCATCTCCCGGAAATATACGCGGGCATTGGAGACAGCCGCCGCTTCTTCCTGTTCATCGCAGAACAACAGCACACCGAAATAACTGCGGATCGGCCGATCACCGTCGCCATAAGCTTCGAACAGTACATCGAAGTTATGTTTGCGTTGCACCAATACCGGTAAGAATCGGGCAATCGGTGTGTTGACCTGGTTGGTGATGAATTGCCGAACGCCTTCTTGCCGGCTACGGGTGGATTCGGCGTCGGGGTAATGCAGGGTCAGACTGATCAGCGCATTCTGGCGAATGCCGCGCGTGCCGGACAAAATATCGCCCAGATAACTCTTGGCGCTGCCGAAGTAAAAATGATCGGGTGTGCGTTTGGCGGATAGCGTCTTTACTCGCTTGTTACCAAGCCAGATGCCTTTCTCATCGGTCCGAATCGCGTTGTCGTAATCTAATAGCTGATCGCAAATCAGTTGCGTGGGGTCACATTCCGGAACCACACGGTCTTTCCAGCCGGCATCCGGCTGCCAGTTAAGGATGGTATTCAATACCCGCACATATTGGTCGGAGTCCAAAATCGAGGGATATAAGCCAATCGTCGATAAGGACTGCTGAGTGGCGAGTTGCAATTCGGTGGCGCGGCGGATTTCCGCTTCACTCGGTCTGGGATCGGCCATCGGCAGCTTGACCGTGACGATGACATGGCTGCGTCTAAGCCGAGCGCCAGAAATGGATTCCGGCGGTTTGGTGGTGCCTTGCCTTAGGAAGTCGATGCTGGCACCGGTCATGGTTTTATAGGTTTGCTTTTGCTGCTTCAGACGCCGGGTTTGCATCACGGCCAACGATTCTTCAATATCCGGCGACGTCCAAAGACTGACTTGCAGCAGCGTTTCGGTGGGCCAGTCTTGATTCAGCAGGACGTTGACCCGCGCGGAAACGCTGGGATCGGCACCGGTCAGCGGGCGACAAATGAAGCCAAAACCGATACTCGAGTCTGCCAACAAAAAAAGATGATGTTCGTGGTCATAAGCGAGGGTTGAAAACAGCGTGTCAGCGGTAAATGTTCTGGACTGTTTCATGCCGATTCCTCCTCGGCGTACAACAACATCATGGTTTCGGCCTGATTTTGCAGCAACAACCTAATGGTGTAAGGATGCCGACTGACGCGTACCGCACGCTTCTTGCGCAGCAGTTCCCGCGCCCGAGCCGGATGACAGGGATTAAGCGGTTTGCCATCGGCGGCCTGAACCAGGACAGTGCGATGATCGCTGTGTTTGCTTGTGATACGACGGTTGCCCGCCGTCATCTCGGTTCTGACAGGTGTTCCGGTAAGTTCACTCATGGCAACCCTAGAGCGTCGCGGTGACGATATTGGTGATGATGGTCGGTGCGGCGAATAAGCCGACACCACTGGCCACGCCCAGGACAAAGCCCATGATGCTGCCGCGTACCACACCGGCCACCAAGCCGACGATCACGAACACGATGGCGATGATCCGGCCCAACAAGCCTTCGACCCAGCCGGTCAGCAAGGTCCAGACGTTGTTGAACTCGGTGCCGCCGGCACCGGCCATGGCGTCGGGCGCCAACAACACAAAAAACAAGGAAGCCAGGGCGACTAGAACCCCGGTTCGATAGGAGACTTTCATACAAGACGACCTCATAGTTGAATAACGACGGTTACCCGTTCGATCTCGGAGTCATGCTCCGGCTCAACATCAGCGGTCGCCCGCTAAGACTCGCCGATCCCGAAGGTGCCGGCGGTGAAATAAATTAGTGATGGCCTATGGCTGTTACATCTTTGGGAAATGCTTGGTTCTCTGAATCAAACTGTTCTCGATCAAAATGTTTTTCAGGTGGTCGTTGTTCGACTTGCAGCGGAATGAGTGATGGACTCAATGTCGGTGCCGACTTACCGATCATCCAGCGCCGTGGCTCCAGTTCGGTGTAGACGTAGTTGGAAACCATCAAATCGCCTTCGGCATCTTCCCAAGGGGCGATCCAGATGCGCATGACTTGCGACGGTGTGCGAATCGGTGTGGGGTCGTCAATCTTCGGTGCGGGTTGTTGTAAGGGTGGGCTCGGCTGAAGTTGAGGTTCCACATGCGTGTCCTGATCGACTGAGGGTTCCGTTAAGGCTGGGTTAGTCACTTGGTAGGCTTGTGTGGTCGACAAACACTGCGGTTCGTCCGGCATGCCTTTACAGCCGTATTGGGTCGCGCAACCGTTCAATAGGAACGAGAGACCCAATAACAGCATTGGTTTCATGGTTGTTAGCTTCATGGCTTCTTCTCCGCTTTTTGAGTATCCGTGGTTGATGAGACGTTGGCTGGTTTTGTCGGTTTGTTTGACAGCCAATCGACTAACACCTCCGGTGCTCCGCTATGAGTACGACCATCCGGTGCAATCAAAAACGGCACACCCTGCAAACCAAACAACTTGGCGGTAACCACGGCTTTTTGCAGGGGCTCTTTATTACATTGCGCAGGAGATTCGGAGGCTAATCCGGCATAGTCCTGCTTCAGCAGACGATCACGCACGGCGTCCTTAGTTTTGGTATCCGCTGAACCCAATTGACATGCCAGTTGCACGACGATGTTTTGCGATTCGGCACCGAGGATCGGCACCATCACCAGCTTGAAGGTGTATCGGTCCTGCAAGGCTTGCAGATCTTTCATCACCTTGCCGCAATAGGGGCAACGCGGATCGATGAAGATCAGTACCGATTCATTACCGTGACCAATCGTGACCGGTCCCAGATCATCGACATTGATTTTCATCCGCGATAGATCGATGCGATTGGCGATCTTGTCGATGTCCGGCAGATCCTTGATTTCCTGCTGGGTCCAGACATCCATCAGTTTGCCGCCGTAAAAGGCAAAGCGGCCGTTACTCGAAATGAACACCGTTTGCTCGCCGGTCTTGATCATCTTCAATCCGCTGATCGGCAAGTCCTGCATGCCGTCGATCTTCACCGACAGCAAGCTGGCTGCGATCTCCGAGACGGCTGGTTTTGGTGGGTTGGCAGCAAGCGCCGACGCTCCCAACAAGACTAGCGGGATCAGCCATAGTGGGTTGGTTGGACGTATCTTCATGGGATCAGTATCCGAATCGAGTGTGATTGAATGGGTGTCGGTATCATTGGCATCGTGCTCATGACTCCGTTACGAAGGTGACTTCAATTTCAACGCAGTGCCTTTTTGCACGATGAAATTGACCTGGCGGGTGGCATCGACTTCGATGACCGGATAAATCTCTTCGGCCATATCCATGTAAAAGTGCGACAGTCGTTCCATGGCGTAGCCGGCACCTTTCAAGGCGCCGCCTTCCATGGACTGTGAGGAAAAGGCATTTTGGAATGGGGTGGTACCGGCGAGACTGCCTAGTCCACCCGTCATCAGCACCGGAATTTGATTGCGGCCAAAGGCATCTGAAAATCCGCGCAGAAAACCCGCCATCATCGATTGCGCGAGCAGCGCACCTTGTTTGGACACCACCCGGCCGCGGACACCGTTTTTGCCGTCCTCGCCGGTAGCGTAGGCATTCATCGGCACTTCGATCACTCCACCGTCTTCACGGACACAGGAAAAGGTCTCGCCGCGAAAATAGGCGCGCTCGGCACTCAAGTCGCCGAAGCCAGCAGCCAGCAGAAAACACTCGCGAACATCGGCGTGGAAACGATTGGGCAGAATGGCTTCCTTCTTGATCCGAAACAGCACTGGCATCGGTTCTTTTTTGGCTTTCTTACCGGTTGGCGCATCCAGACCGTTCAACAAGACGCCGGTCAGGATGCTGCCAGCAGGGATGAATACGTCGTTGTGGGCAGAATTAGTGGCACTGTTCTCGCCGGTTGCTTTGGTGTCTGTGGTCGATTTCGACGATTTATCTTCCTGGATCACACGAATCTGCATCGCTGCAGGCGCTTGTGCATTGGCACCGGTTCGTCCGCCCGATATGCCGGCATTACCAGTCGTCGGTGACGGAATCGCCGCCTGTTCAAACACGCTGTTCAGATCTTCTTGAGCGTTATTTGGCCTAGTCGAGTTGTAACGGCGGCCAGCATAAGTGGGCAGTGCTGTGTTGTTGCCAGGCAATGCATTAGGATCAACACTCTCTGTGGGCGGCGTTACTGTGGTTTTGTTTTTTAACGACTCGACTTCACCGCTAACAGCTAGGAGTTTGGTTTCATAGGCTTCTCGTTCTGCACTGGTCCATTGCTTGAAACGCAGTTCATCGGATTGCTGCTCGCGCTTTTGTTGTTCCTCAATCGCCGCCAGCCGCCGTCCTTGCTCTTCGTTCTTTTGGAGTAGATCACGAAGCTGGGAGGAAATGCCGTCGATGCCTAAAGAACGAGGATCGCTGTCGGTCAGGATGTGCTGGATCGTCGCTTGTTTACTGGTTGGCTTGGCGATCTCCGGTGACACCGAGGCTAGAGCAATAATGGTAGCCAGCAGCACGGTACCCATGCTACCCACCATTAAATTTCGCTTGGCAGTAGGACTCAAGCGTGACCACCAGTTGTCCATGCCGGCCATCAGGGTTGACTCCCATTGAGTAATGATGGCCTGAGTGTCGATGAGACTTCCGGTGCATGTCTGACCGCAACATAAAGTTCGGTGGATTCGTTCTGTCCCAGTACGACTTTGGGCCAAGTGGCAACGGCCAACACCTCGTTTTGGGTGGTCGCACAAGACCGCTCGTCAAACTCCAATGGCTCCATACCGATGTTACGAGCCAGGCCGACCAGGATCAACATGTCGTGACCTTCCAATACCTGGCCGGTTTTAATCTGCACCCGATCTTGCAGGCATTGAATATGTTCGCTCTTGCTCGGATCGCGCAGGGAAAAACCAGGCGGTGTCTTTTGCAGACCCAGGTCGCGGAATAGCTTTTTAATTTGGGCGATGTAAGCTTGTTCCTGATCGCTGGTTTTGCCGGAAGTCAGATTGGACGATTGCAGTTTGCTGAGTAGTTTGTAGCTGTCTTTATCCAGGCTGAGATGGATTTCCCGTGCAGGAATACGTTTGGGGATCAAGGTCAGCGACAAGGCGATGTCCTGGTTGTCGCCGGGGGTGATGTACAAGGTCACGGGGGTTTCATCGGCGGCAGCGACGTAGACGATTTTGCCCTTGGTGCTGGTGGTCGCTTGACTAGTGGTCGTCACTACTGGATGTTCGAACGGCGTCACCAGTCGATTCAAATGGCCGACGGCAATCGGCATCAGTTCGTTAATACCTGGTTTGACTTGAATGTGTTGCGGGGCGACGGAGGTTGTCGATGTAGTAGCAGCCTGTTGCTTGGCAGCCTGTAATACGCTGGCATCGACCGGTGGTAGCTCGATGCCTAAATCCGAATGCTGTCCAGCTGCCTCCCCTGATGGTGGCAAAGTATCTGCTACTGTGGTGACCGGTGGTAAAACGGTCACGGGTAATTCATCCGCAGATAAGGCAGTGCTAACGGTCAGCAGTAACAAAAATGGCGGGAATGATCGTTTCATGGTTGAGCCTCGCGGGTTTGGCTTTTCATTGCTTTCAGACGATCCAAGGTTCTGGGCGAATCGGGGTAGACATCGATAAACTCCAGACGAGGCCGGTAGTTTTTGATGGCGATGATGAATTCGTAGGTGCGCGGTTTGATGTCGGGTTTGGAGCTAGGCCCCTGGCTTTTGAGTTCTCCGCTGACGAATACTTTATTGGTCTCGGCTTCGTAATCGACATGACGTGGGGTAAAACTTATCGCCACCCGATCCATTTTGATGGCTTTGATTTGGTCAGTCATCGCATCCAGGACACTACGATAAATGTCTGGCGCCAATAGAGGCTCGATGGCTACCTTCAGAAAATCGGCATTGGCTGGCGTGGTATTGCCAAGCAGCTCCGCCATGTACAAGCCCCATGACTCTTTGAATTCACTAGAGGCGCTACTGCGTGTTACTTCAACTTCAGTGGCCAGCGTGGGAGGCACCAAAATGATGCTACGCTCGGTACGCCAGGCGGCGAGCGAGGTAATCACGCAAATCACCAGCAGGCCGATGATAATGACCCGGCTGAAACGGTTCTCGGTTTCGTGGCCTTCCCAAGTGCGAAGGAAATCCGACAACTTCATGGCAGGAACCGCCGGATATACGGATTAGGGATGGTCATCGCCCGACTAGGTAGTAGACCCAACCAATACAGTGCATGCAGGGTATAACCATCGGGACGGTTATCGCGAAAGCGGCGATAAAATTTAACCGCGATCAGGCCAATCGCTAACGCCGGAATGAAATGATCGATCAACATGCCGGTGAGCATGCACACCATGAAGGGCACGATCTCGTCCGCACTCCACAATAGAATGTGAATCGGGTCGTCGATGGTTTGGGGAATGGCAACGGGTTCCATAATGACCTCCAGTTGGGATGGTCATTATTGTGAAGCGGATTTTGGGAAGGTCGTTTGCAGCTAATGACGAATTTGCGATTAGCTGTAAAAATTGACGGCAGGTTGAGATTTCTAAACTTTAACGCCCCTTGGCTTGGTCTCGGATGCAATCCTCTCCGAGGCTAATAGGGGCAAGATGTTTCCTCGAGATGGCTCAACCGCACCGTCAATCGGCCATTTACAACTCCAAATCGCTCAAACTGGCATGGTCGTCCGGCCGGCGACCCAACGGCCAGTGGAACAGGCGTTGTTCCGGCTTGATCGGCAGATCGTTGATACTGGCGAAGCGCCGTTGCATGAAGCCTTGCGGGTTGAATTCCCAGTTCTCGTTGCCGTAACTGCGGAACCACTGGCCCGAATCGTCGCGGAACTCGTAGGCAAAGCGGACCGCAATGCGATGGTCGGTAAACGCCCACAATTCCTTGATCAAGCGGTAGTCCAGTTCCTTGGCCCATTTGCATTGCAAAAATTCGCGGACTTGGTCGCGGCCCTGCGGAAACTCGGCGCGGTTACGCCAGAGCGTGTCTTCGGTATAGACCAGCGCGACGCGGTCTGGATCGCGCGAGTTCCAGGCGTCTTCGGCCATGCGCACTTTCTGCGCTGCGGTTTCGGCGGTAAAGGGCGGGACGGGGGCTTTGATTTCTTCGGTCATGATGTCTCTCCATTATTGAAGGGTGAGTGAGTTAAGCCTGCCACATGCCTGGCATAGTCACATAACCGGGCACGGCGCGAATGCGTTGAAACCAGGCGACGATATTGGCGTAAGCGCCGATGACTATGCCGCCTTCCGGTGCCAGCGCCAAATAGGGATAGACGGCGATGTCGGCAATGGATATCGAATCGCCGACCAGCCAATCGCGGCTTTGCAGATGGCGGTCGATAATGCCCAGCACTTTGTCGGCGGTTTGCCCGGCCACTGCCGTATCGATAGGACTACCGAATTTGAGGTGTACGCGCAGTTTGGCAGGACCGTTGGCAACTTCATTGGCGGCGGTCGATAGCCAGGAGGCGATTTGCGCCAGTGGGTAGGCATCGTCCGGCCACCAAGTTTCGCCGCCGTAGCGCTTGGCCAAATAGACCAAAATGGCCTGGCTGTCGCGGATGATCAGGCCATCGTCATCCAGCACAGGTACCTGACCGAACGGGTTGCGTTGCAAATAGTCCGGGCTGCGTTGTTCGCCGCCGCGTAAATCCACGGCTTGGATTTGATAGGGCAACTCAAGCAAACTGAGCAATAAGCGCACTTTATGGCAATTGCCTGATAGCGGCATGTCGTACAGGGTGATCATGTTGGTCTCCTTCGGTTATGTGAAACTTTCAAATTGCACCCGGTCGTCGGCAATGCCGAGCTGGCGGGCGGCTTGGCGCACGCTTTCGATCAAGCGAGTCGGGCCGCAGACGTAAATGACGGTATCGGCCGTTGCATTACCCAGCAAGCCTGGAACGTCCAACCGGGTGGGGTTTTGCGCTTGGCTGAAATAAATCCGGCATCGATCGGAAAACTGCCGTTGCAAGTCTTTAACAAAAGCCATGTCTTGCGGCGCTCGGCCGGTGTAATGCAGTTGAAATGCCGTATCCTGTGCGGCCAAGGTTTCGGCCATGGCTTTGATGGGGGTGATGCCGATGCCGCCGGCGATCAACAGCGCCGGCCGTTTATCGTCGTGCAGTGGAAAATAATTGTCCGGCACTTCGATGTTGATGCGGCTACCCAATTGCCAGCCGTCGTGCAATGCCGACGAACCACCTTCGCCGTCGTCGACCCGCAATACGGCTATGTGGTAGCAATCTGGATCGTCCGATGCGTCGGTCAGCGAATAAGTACGACTGGTAACACTACCGTCAGGCAGTGCGATCGGCACACGAATATGGGCTCCGGCTTGGTATATCGGCAGCGACTCGCCGTCGACATGGCGTAATTCATAGGCGCGAACGCGCGGCGTCAGTTGGCGAATTCCGCAGATGGTCAGGGGTAACACGCCATTTCCCAAAACGATGGGTGCTTGCGGTGCTAACGGATTGATTTGTTGTTGAGGCCGAGTTTGCTCCAACAGTGCTTCGACTTCGCGTTGGCTGTAGCGCGGAGTGATGTACTTGGGGCAATTCCAGTCGAAGGCTTCGACTTGGATCACGATACCCCGCTCGACCGGGGCGCGAAAGTCGGCCAGTTCCAGCTTAGACCGCAATTCCGGTTCACTACGTTCGTCCACCACCCGTGCCCGGCCCCAGATTTTTAAGCGTTGCCGCCCCGGATAGTCCATCAGCAGCAAGCTCACTCGGTCATCGCCGCGCAAATTCCCGACCGAAATGTATTGGCGGTTGCCGCTGAAATCGGCATAACCGATGGTTTGTTCATCCAACACTTTTAAGAATCCCACCGGCCCACCGCGATGCTGCACATAGGGCCAGCCGGTTTGACTCACCGTGGCTTGGTAAAAGCTGTCGCGCTCGGCAATGAATGCTTGTTCGAAGGCACTCAACGCCACCGTTTCGGCCTCGCCGAGTTCTGCTGATCGATACGCGGCGCGGCTACCCATTTCGGTTTGTACTGCCTGCACGTCAGGGGTGAAACTGATTTTGGCAAAAGCGCGGGCCATGACCTTGCTCCTGATTGAGATTGAAACATTGGCGTTAACTGTGACACAGCCGCCAGCGGCGTTGAATAGCCATAATTTGCAATACTTTATTCCATTCCGCGTAAGAATCAGGATCAAGCTCGTCCCTGAGCATGGTCCGGCACAGGGTTAAGCTGCCTGTTTCAACGCCACTTTCGGGAAGTCGATATCGACCCGGCTGGCTTTGCCCAAGATATTGGTCAGCAGGTTCATGCCGACGTGGGTAATCACCTCGACGATGTCGGCCTCGCTGTAACCGGCGTCGCGCATGGACTGCAACTCGGCATTGGTGACTTCTCCCTTGTGCTCGACCAGGGAGCGGGCGAATTTGACCGCCACCGCCGCTTTGGCGTCCTGGCTGGTGCCGGCCCGGTTAGCTTCAATTTCCGCGCCGTTCAAACCGGCCTCGCGGCCGATAGCGGTATGGGCGGATAGGCAGTATGCGCATTGGTTCTGTTGTGCGAGGGCCAGTGCAATACGTTCGCGAGTGCTGGCATCCAGAGAGCCATGATTGGCGATGTGATGCAAGCCGAGGAAAGCTTTCAAGGCATCCGGCGAGTGAGCGAACACCCCCAAAAAATTAGGCACCATGCCCAACTGGCCTTGGATCGCATCCAACAGGCTGCGTTGTTCGGTGTTGGCGGTTTCGTTGCTAACGGTGGTAATACGACTCATGATAGTTCTCCAAATAATGAAAGGGTTTGTGATAGGCCTGGGTGAAATTCAGCAGGCGGGTATAGTGTGTTTTATTGCATAAAAATAAAGAATAGCTAGAATTATCAATTTACTATTCCGTTTATTGGAATTATCAATGGATAGGCTGCATTTAATGAGCGTGTATGTCGCGGTGGTCGAGGCCGAAGGCTTTGCCGGCGGCGCCCGCAAGCTACACATGTCGCCACCGGCCGTGACGCGTGCGGTGGCGGCGCTGGAGGAGCGCTTGGGGGTTAAACTGCTGAACCGCACTACCCGCTATGTAAGGATGACCGAGGCCGGCCAGAAATACTACGAGGATGCCAAACGCATCATTGCCTTGGCCGATGAAGCCGACGACGCAGTGCTGGGCATCCATGCCGAACCGCGCGGCTTTCTCACGGTTACCGCATCGGTGTTGTTCGGGCGATTGTTTGTGATGCCGGGTATCGTCGAGTATTTGCGCCGTTACCCGGCGGTGGAAGTCAACGCACTGTTTGTCGACCGGGTAGTCAACATGCTGGAAGAAGGCGTCGACGTGGCGATCAGGATCGGCGATTTGCCGGATTCCTCATACCGAGCATTGCGGGTCGGCTCGGTGCGGCGGGTATTGTGTGCCTCGCCGGAGTATCTGGCCGAACACGGTATACCGCAAACGCCGGACGAATTAACCGAACATCGCACCATTCTGGCACGAGGTCTAAATCCGCACAACGAGATGCGCTTTCAATACGATGGACAGGCGCAGACGGTCAAATTGCAACCGATATTGAGTGTCAGCGACAACGACTCGGCGGCCAGCGCGGCTATGGCCAATTTGGGCATCACCCGCTTGCTGAATTATCAAATCGCCGAGCCGCTACGGACCGGCCAACTAAAAATCGTGCTCGGCGAATTCGAAAGCCCGCCGGTCCCTGTGCATATCCTGCATCGGGAGGGCCGTCACTCGTCGGCGAAAATTCGTTCGTTCGTCGATTTGATGGCTGAAAGGCTTCGGGCAGAATTGGCGTTGAACTGACGAACGCCTTTTAACTTTTGCGCAACGTTCCCGGTGATACGCCAAAGTGACGCTTAAAGGCTTTGCTAAAGGCCGGCACCGACTCGTAACCGCTCCTTTCCGCCACGCGCTCCACGCTCATAGCCGGCTCTATCAACCAGTGTGCAGCAATTTGCAAACGCCATAATGTCAGATATTCAATGGGGGAATGGCCGATCAATGCGGAAAATTTCTCCGACAATACTGATTTCGATATACCGGCCCGCGTGCATAATTCGTTGAGCGTCCAACCATGCCAAGGTTGTTGATGAATCAAGCCCAGCGCTGTCGACAATCGCTTATCCTGCATGGCCGCAAACACACCGTCGCGTACAAGACCTTCCTCAATACAGTGACGGATCACCAGTACGAATAAGCCATCGCACAAGCGTTCGATAACCGACTCGCTACCGAAGCGTTGCGCCGAGGTTTCGCCGATGACCAGTTCAATCAAGCGAGGCAGAATGTTCCCTGCCTGGTTTTGCCGGATCACGACTTCGGCGGGCAAGGCTTGCCACAATGTCGATTTGGGTGCAGCCAGCTCGATTTCGCCGCACACAAAGGCCGCTTCGCCATCCAGCCAGGGAGTCAAACGGGTGTCTTGATCGCTGTCCGGCAAATGTTCCGGGCTGTACGACAAAAAATGCCGGGCAGCGTGAGGTAGAAACAATATCAAATCGCCGGTATTCAAAGCTAATGGCGCAGGCCAGCGCGGAGAATGCACGAAGCCCCGTCCCTTACTGACCAGATGAAACCACACCGAGGTCTCGGAATTGTGGTCCATCAGCCAGCGTCCGCATACCCCGCCGGAATACACCAATTTGGCATGCAGATTCAAACCGTTGATCAGCGGGGTTAATGCATCCATCGTTTACTCCCGGAAAATCGGACAAGGATGCCGGAAGCGCAAGCATGGGATGCCTTGCCCGATTTACTTAATCTGTCCCCGTCGAAACGAGAGCGAATTAAACGCGCATCAGCGCTGTACAAACCACCATTTCGCATCGGCACACACCTTATTTTGTTATTAAACTGATAGGAGAGACACCATGTCCCAATTCAAAATACATTCTATCCAGACAGCACCTGCCATTGCACAACCACTGCTGGAAGGATCGTTAAAAAAATACGGTTTCATACCCAATCTGCACGGCGGCCTGGCCGAAGCCCCCGCAGCCTTGAAAGCTTATATCGAGTTGACGGCGCTGTTCGATCAAACTTCGTTGAGCCCGATGGAAAGACAGGTCGTATTGCTGGTCGTCAGCACGGAGAACCATTGCATCTACTGCGTAGCTGCACATTCGATGATTGCCAAACAGATGATCAAGGCCGATCCGGCTATCGTCGATGCCATCAGAAACTTGCAACCCTTGCCGGATACCAAACTGGATGCCTTGGCCAGCTTTACACGTAACGTCGTGAAGAACCGCGGCGTAGTTTGCGGCCAAACCTTGGATAAATTTATCGCGGCAGGCTACACCCTAGCGCAAGTATTGGAAGTGGTATTGGGCGTGACGCTTAAAACCCTTAGTAACTACACCAATCATATTATCGATACACCGCTGGATACCGCATTCCAGGCCGAAACCTGGGAAGAACCGGCGCAGTGTGCCAGCCAACAATGTGCGTAGCAGTTAGTAATGGCATAGCCTGATGTGGTGGTTTGATTTTGGCTTCACATCAGGCATTTTGCGCGCATAAATATCGTGTCCAATCCGCAATGGAATCGACATCCCATTGCGGCTCCAGCTCATGTAACATTAATCCCATCTCTTTAGCATGATGGCGGGTTTCCGCCATGACACTATCAGTACCCCAGGTCATGTCATTAAATAAATTCGGCTGCGGGGTATTCAAGCCGATCAGCACATACCCCCCATCTTCAGCCGGCGCAATCACCACATCTGAATCAGTATGTAGTATCAGCAAAGCCTGCTCTAAATCATTTACGGTCAAACTGGGGCAGTCACAACCCATCAGCACGGCGTGACGATACATTGATAACGCATCCTTCAAAGCGTTATGCATACGCTCACCCAGATCGATACCGTGTTGCCGGCTTAGTGTCAGTGGGTAATCCTTCGCGCATTGCTGGAAAAACGCATGTTCGCTGTCAGGCGAGCAACACAATACGACCGGGCAAAGCCGTTTTTGGAAGGTCCGAGCCAGTGTCATCTGTGTTAACTTGATGTGTGCGGCCACGGCTTCCTCAGCTGTCAATTCAGGTTGTAGGCGGGTTTTCACCTGTCCGGCTATCGGTGCTTTGCAGAAAATCAGCATTACGCTGTCGGGAAATTGATAGGTCATGGTTCAGCGCTTGCGCAAAGGTCGAAACGGCATGGCTAATAATTGCAAGAAGCCCAGTTCTTGTGTATTTCGGAAACCGTTCAAGCCAATTGTCATCTCGGTTTGTGCTTGCTGCGACTGATGACAATAGGTGTTGAACAATCGGTCCCAGCACGACAGCGAAAAGCCGTAATTGCTGTTGGTTTCCGCTTGCCGGGCGGAATGATGAATCCGGTGCATGTCTGGCGTCACTAATAGATAACGCAGCCCGCGCCCGACCAGCGGCGGCAGACTGACATTGCCGTGGTTGAACAGTGCGCAGCCATTAAGGATTATTTCGAACGCGATGACTGCCAGCGGATCGGCACCGAGTGCAATCACCAGCAATACCTTGTACAGCATGGACAGCATGATCTCTAAGGGATGAAAGCGCACGGCAGTGGTGGTGTCGAAATCGATGTCGCTATGATGCACCTGATGCAAACGCCAGAACCATTGCCAACGATGGGCCGCGACATGTTGCGCGTAAATCGCCAAATCCAGTAAAAGCAGGCTTAGCGAAATGTTTAGCCAATCAGGTACGGGTAAGTTGTTAAGCAGGCCAAGCTGTTGGTCGACGGCCCAGTTCGCTGCCAGCCAGGCCGCCGCACCGATGCTGATGCGCATCACACCCGCATTCAAGGCCGCCAAACCAAGATTGATGCTCCAGCGTTGACGGCGTGGGATGCTTAAATACCGAGTAGGATTTAGCAATTCCCAACTCGCCATCAACACTAAAATACCGATAAACACGCCAAAGCGCAGCATGGCTTCCATCACCGTCTCCCGTCATAACACATGGCCAGATCATTGGGATCGGCACCAAAAAAATACGCCAAGCGTAGCCACCACATCAGTAGGATGGTTTTGAATAGTCCGTGTTGTTGCCAGCGCCGTGCCGAAGTCAGCACTTCGGTCTTTATACAACAGGGTTTACCTCGTTTTTTCAGCTTGCTGCTGATGGCTATATCTTCCATCAACGCAATCGCCGGAAATCCATCCACCGCAGTAAATGCTTGCCGGGTCATGAACAAAGCTTGGTCACCCGTGGCAATGCCGGTCAGTCGCGAACGCTGATTCATCATGAAGGCAATCAGTTTAAAAATAGGCTTGGCGTTGTCGAACGTTACATCGAAACGACCCCAATGGAAACCTTCGGCAATGGCGTGGCCGATCAAGCTAACGGCATCATCCGGTAATCGGGTATCGGCGTGCAGAAACAGAAATACCTCGGCTTCGGCCTGCGCTGCACCCGCATTCATTTGCATGGCCCGGCCGCGGGGACTGTGCACGACTTTATCCACCCATGGGGCGGCGATAAACGGACTATCGTCAGTACTGCCGCCATCGACCAGAAGCAGTTGGCAACGATCACGAAGCCCCTGCAAAGCTTGTAATTTGCTGACGAGATGTCCGGCTTCGTTGAGCACCGGGATGACGATGGTGATTTGGTAAGTCATGTCCTGAAACTGGTCCCTCAAGCGTTCCGCCGCCAGGCATGATAATGGCCCAGCCATTCCAGCAAAGCCTTGGGGGCATGGTTACGTTTCCAGATGCCCGCTACATATTTATTAGCTTCGGCCAATGTCGGATAGATGTGAATGGTGCCTAAAATCTTGTTCAGACCAATACCGTGTTTCATGGCCAGGACGAACTCGGCGATCAAGTCACCGGCATGTTCGCCGACGATGGTCACGCCCAGAATTTTGTCCTTGCCCGGCACGGTCAGCACTTTGACAAAGCCATGCGCTTCGCCGTCTGCAATTGCCCGGTCCAGATCGTCGATGTCGTAAGTCGATACTTCATAAGCAATGTTTTGCGCCTGCGCATCCTGTTCGTTCAAGCCGACGCGAGCCACTTCCGGGTCGGTAAAGGTCGACCAGGGAATCACCGAGTAATCGGTACGGAATTGCTTGAATTGACCGAACAAGGCGTTGACTGCCGCATACCAGGCTTGATGCGCGGCGGTGTGGGTAAATTGATAGGGGCCTGCCACATCGCCGACGGCGAAAATATTCGGAAAGTTGGTTTGCTGAAAAGCATTGGTGTCCAGGGTCTTGCGCGGCGACAAGGCGATGCCCAGCTCCTCGACACCATAGCCTTGCACATTGGCGGCGCGGCCAATGGCAACCAGGACGTTATCGAAGGCAATTTTGACGATTTGTCCGTCATGCTCGGCCAGCAGAATGTGCTCACCGTTTTCGACGATGAATTCCTTGGCAGTGTGATTGACTTTGACCTCCACGCCTTCCGCCCGGAAACGGGCCTGCACGATTTCCGACACATCCGTATCTTCCCGCAGCATAAGGCGCGGCGCCATTTCCACCTGCGTGACCTGACTGCCCAGCCGGTTAAAGGTTTGCGTCAGTTCACAGCCTATCGGCCCGCCGCCCAAGACCAACAGGCGTTTGGGTAATTCGCGCAAGTTCCAGACGTTATCCGAAGTCAGGTAATCGACTTTGTCCAAGCCCGGAATCGGCGGCACGAAAGGGCGGGCACCGGCGGCGATGACGATAGCGCGGCCGGTGATGGTTTTAACATCGTCGACTGTAGTGACTTCCACCGCCCAGGGCGAGACGATTTTGACCGAGCCTTCGATGACCTCCACGCCCAACTCGGTATAGCGTTCGACGGAATCGTGCGGCGCTACGGATTTGATTACCTGTTGCACCCGCTCCATCACATCCGCGAAAGCAAATTCAGCCTGGGCTTTGGTGAAACCGAACTCGGGTGCGCGTTTGATTTGCGACAGCAACTTGGCCGAGCGAATCAGTGCCTTAGACGGTACGCAACCGGTGTTTAGACAGTCGCCGCCCATTTTGTGCTTTTCGATCAAGGTCACTTTAGCTTTGACGGCGGCGGCGATATAGGCCGACACTAAACCACCTGAGCCGGCACCGATCACGATTAGATTGTTGTCGAAACGGTCGGGTTTAGGCCAGTTCGCGTAAATTTTGCGTTGCTTGAAAAATTCGAGCATGTGTTTGGCCACCCAAGGAAATACACCGAGCAAGGCAAACGAACCCAGCAAGCTTGGAGACAGAATACCGGAGAGCGAATCGATTTTCGCCAATTGGGTGCCGGCATTGACATAAACCAGTGTGCCGGCCAGCATACCGACCTGACTAACCCAGTAAAACGTTCTGGTCTTGATGGGCGTCAAACCCATCGCCAGATTGATCATGAAAAACGGAAACAACGGCACCAGACGTAAGGTAAACAAATAAAAAGCGCCGTCGCGACTCACGCCCTCATCTATGGCCTGCAAGCGGGCGCTAAACCGAGATTTGACCCAGTCGCGCAACAAAAACCGCGCCGCCAAAAACGCTAGGGTTGCGCCGATGCTTGAGGCGAACGAGACGATCAGCGTACCCCAGGTCAAACCGAACACTGCGCCGCCGGCGAGCGTCAATATCGTCGCCCCCGGTAATGACAACGCAGTAACCGCAATATACAACACGGCATAGAGTGCCATAGCCAGTACTGGGTGAGCCTGACGGTAATCGGCGATACTGGTCTGCTGTGCCTTCAAGTTATCCAGCGTCAGATAGTGCTGCAAGTCCAAGGCAAAAAATGTTGCCACCAATGCGGCAATACCCAGCAATAACAAAAGTCTGGAGGTTTTCATGCCGACCTACCAATTCTGAGTGGGCTAGGCTTCGAAGGGTGTTGGCGGTTTGTCTGGCTAAACATTTATGTTCCTTAAGTACTATTGGGCTTGCCTGTTAGTCGTGTTTGCCAGTCATTCCTGACAACTATCTCGGCAAAGTTAATTTCACTGGTTTAATAGACATCATCGCCACTTAGTAGATCAAGATTCTTTCAGGCACTCCTGATAGGCAAAATTTGTATTCGGTTATTGCAATACCTACACTATGTGACGTCTACCTTATATTTTGTAACTCATTATGCGCCTGCCGCCCAAACACCAGCGCGATGTTCTCAAAATCGGTGAATTGGCCGATGAACTCGGCACTACGCCGAGAACCATTCGCCTGTACGAAGAGCTAGGACTGATCGCCCCCGACCGCACCGAGGGCGGCACCCGTCTTTATGCCCGCAAAGATTTGAAGCGCATGGCTATCGCGTTGCAGCTTGGCCGTGTCGGCATCGAGCTGGAATCGGTGCAAAAGCTCGCTCAAACCCGACAGCTATATGCTTCCGGCAAAGAAGCATCAGCCGCGATGCAGCCACTCCTGCATGATTTGCGTAGCAGAATACGGGGATTGCTAAATGATCTGGAAGAACTGGATCGCGACCTGGAGCGGGCGGACATGTTGATCCGCCAATGCGGGAATTGTCACAATCGCCCCAATCGCCAGGATTGCCCGGAATGTCCGGTGAATAAAAACGTCGATTTGACCAACATAGGGCGCCTGGTTTGGGATCCGAGTTGTCCGTGACCGAGTTGCCGGGCCATTTCAAATATTACGTTAATGTCATTTATTGCTGTAGGGCGTAATCCGAAGGAACTCAATTGACGTAGCCTTATTTCGTCGCATGCATTGTTTACATTCGGTGCATTACCCGTTAGTCATTGCGCTTTGTGGCCCGTTCGAACCGCAAATCGCACCGCATTCAGCTATTCAACACCTTAGCAGCCAGTTCCGTGCCGATAACGCGGGCTTTGATTTTGGCGAGTGCCGTGTCCCGGCCGGTCGAGGTATCGTCTTCGAAAGGCGAAAAGCCGCAGTCGTCGGTGGTGCCGAGCTGATGCAGCGGGATAAATTCGGCTGCGCGCAATACCCGATCCCGCACCAATTCCGGTGTTTCCACGTCGGGATTCAGCACGTCGATCACGCCAACAAACACCCGTTGGTTAGGACGAAGATTGTCCTTGATGATGGCTAAAACATGTTCCGGATCTTTTTCGCTGGCCATCTGCATGTAGAAATTACCAGCTTCGAGTTGGAACAAACTCGGCAGCAGGTCGGCGTAATCGACATCGGCGCTGTGAGTGGAATCATGGTCGCCGCCGGGACAGGTATGTACGCCGATGAGTTGGCGTTGCTCCGGGGTAAAGTGCGCCAATACCCGGTTGTTCAGGTCGATAAACTGCCGTAGCAATTGCTTGGAGGGATCGAGTTTGACCGACAAGCGCCCTTCGGTGAAATCGATTTGCACATGGTGTGCGCCTTGGTCCAAACAGCCGCGAATATCCGCCACCGTTTCCTTGACTAAGTCATCGATGAACGCTTCTCGTGAGTAACCGACTATGCCTTCTGGCGGATAAAGCAGGCTCAAGGCGGAAGCCGAAATTACCGCCTGCTTGAGCGGGCGCGTGGTATAGCGTTTGGCGGCCTGCACAAATGCGCCGGCATAGACGCCGTATCGAAACGGTCCCGCGGTTAATCGGGGTAGTTGCCGGGTATGGCCGTCGGCAAATGGAATCACGATGCCGTCCTCGGCGATGTTGTTCAAACCTTGTAACGGGTAGGTGGCAAAACTTGACTTGGTCTGTTCGCCATCGGAGATCACCGGTGAACCCGTGTCCGCAAAACGTTGCAATGTGTCGCGTACCGCTTCGTCGTAGTAGGCATCGAGTCGCTGTTGCGATATTCGGCCCGCGCGAAACTCCCGGAGTGCTTCCAGCAATTGCGGCGGACGGGGAATACTGCCTATCGATTCGGTGGGTATGGACATGGTGCGTTCCTGTATGGCGTTAAGGGAAGTGGTTGCGGGGCTAAGGTCAAGGAAATGGCTGGCTTTACGGGTCTATCCGATGATGGGCAATCGCGGTTAAGGCGCCGTAACAAGACACCAAAAAAGGCAAGCTATAGGTTAATAATGCCTTGACCACATCGAGTCTCTGCATCGCCGGGTAATCCAAAGACAGCAGACCAATTACTGCTTGCGGTTGATTGATCAAATTCAACAGGGTGCCGACGACTAAGGCAACCTTGCCGGAGCGGCTGTATATGTCGAGTTAGATGGCGGTGCGATGCAGATCAAGTAATTTTGCAAAGCAATTTCCTGCTGCGTTATTGCGACCAATCCACTTCAACATCCAGAATTACCTCTAACAAAAATGTAGATTTGGCGCGCGCTGTATGGCAAAAATCAATGCGCATAAATCCATGCGATTAAATACTGGCGACAAAAACGCTAAGTAACGCTCTTTGTTCAAAATATATCATTAAGGTTATATTCTGTAAATTCTTGCACGTTTTATGTAATGCGCCGAACCTCCAAGCAAGCACTTTTGCATGGCTTGCTTAAGCCCGGATAAGGCCAAAGTCAGAGCAAAGCCCCGCCGCAACTGCTGCCTTGGCCTGCAGTACAGCCGTAACAATGGGCGGCGGTGGCGATCGGTGCGTCTTGCAGTTGTTGCAGATTCAATTCGCTAATATGCATTCGAGGCTTATCGGAAATGCCCACAGGCATGTCCAGCATCTGATTGAAATCGCAATCGTAGACAGTGCCTTGCCAGTCGATGCTGAGGGTGTTAAGGCACATCAGGTTTTCGAGGTTGTCGGCACGAAAACTGTTTTTTAGTAAAGTCAGATAAGATTCGAAGCGGCCATGGCTGATCAAGGTGCTGCCGAAGCGCTGAATCGGCATATTGGCAATGGCATATAGACGGTTGAAGACGATGCCGTAATGTTGCTGCAAGTGCTGCTTGTAAGCCTGCTCCAGCGCCTGCTGGTCGGGCGGCAAAACGGCATCTTGCGGGTTATAGACCAGATTCAATGTTAGCTCGCCATCTTCATGGCCGTAACCCAGTCGATTGAGGCGCTGCAAGGCGGCCAAGCTATCCTTGAATACGCCTTTGCCGCGTTGTTTGTCGACATTGTCTTCCAGATAACACGGCAGGGAGGCGACGATGTTGACCTGCTGCGCGGCCAGAAACTCCGCGAGATCGGTGTATTCCGGCTCTTCCAGAATGGTCAGATTGCAACGGTCGATCACCTCTATGCCACGATCACGCGCGGCTCGCACCAGATACCGAAAATCGGCATGCATTTCCGGAGCGCCGCCGGTTAAGTCCAGCGTGTGAATATTGGCGGCTTCGGCCAGAGCCAGCACTTGATCGATAGTCTCCCGACTCATCATCTCGGTGCGCTTGGGGCCGGCGTTGACATGGCAATGCACGCAACTCAGATTGCATAAATAGCCCAGGTTGAGTTGCAAAATCTCCAACGACTTGCGAAAAACGGCCGGAAAGTCGCTGTCGAGCAGCAGCGGTTTGGTATCGTGCATGCTTAATCCTTGGAAAACCAGATATCGCCATAAGCGGCGCCAGCCTGTCCGCCGCTGTTGTCGGTATCGGTCATGATGGCGACGGCATCGATAGTGGTGATGTCTTCACCCAATAGTTGTTTGAAATCGGCTTTGATATTGCGCTTTTCGGTATGCCAGACGTTCAGCGATGCTTCCGGGCCGCGTAAAGCCAGCATCATCGCATGATCGCCGGCAAAGGCATTGGGCCAGACGCTGTCCTTTTTGCTGTTACCAGCCCAGACATAATTGATGGCCTTGGTTTGCCAAAACGCCAGACCACCCTTAACTACCACATACACCCGTGCCGCGTAATCGTCGCCGGCCTTGCTTTGTTCATTCAAGCCGGTCAAACGATTGCCGATACGCCACGACCAGTTCAGGAATGGCGTTTGGGTTAGATCGATGCGTTGCTCCTTGAACATGCCGGAACCAGCGGCATGACTATCGGCCGTCAGTACCGTCACGCCGTCGAGTGCTTGCAACCGATACTGCGTTTCGCCTTTGAAGCTTTTATGTTCCCAACCCTCCAGGCGATTTTGGCTGAACTCGCCGATAGGCAGTTTAGTATCTGCGACCGCTACGTGATGCAGTGGTAATATCGTTAATAAAACCCACCAAACAATTTTCATCATTCACCCGTTTAGATTAAGGACGCGCGTGGTTTCAACCAGACATCGACAGCCAAGCGGCCGCTACCACTCAATAGCAAAGAACTGAGCATGAACAAATAACCCAACGGCAGCTTGTAATTGCCATAACCTTGATCGGTGATGGCATAGCCTTTCCATAATTCGGCCAATGTGTGCCATTCGGCGGGCCAATGTACGGCCGCGATGGCCACCACGGTCAACACCATTAGCGCCGCGCTGAAAAAGCGGGTCATGAATCCCAATATCAATGCAATCGGAGCGATGATTTCCAAGCCGGTGGCCAAGGTCCAGCTAAAATCCGTAGGCAATAAGCTGAACGGAAATGGGAAGCTCAAATCGGCAAACCAGTTGTCGCCATGGAGTTTTTCCAGACCGGCTTCGCCGAATTCGTAAGCTAACAATACACGCGGAAAAATCGGCGCCAAGCCATGCAGGTTATGATCGAACCAGCGAGAAAGCTGGCCGGGCGTGGTGCATATCTGCTCGATGCAGGCTGGAATCAGGCAGGCTGTGCAAGAGTTTTGGGCGGATTTAACGAGGTCGTTCATGATTGAGGCTCCAAAGTTCAAACCAGGCGAACGTCGATGATCGCGCCCTGGCTATGCAGATCGGTCAGAATGCACTGACCGAAGTGGGTTAATTCTAAAAACTGTGCGTCCGAGAGGTCGCCGCCGCTCATTGCCTGTAAGGCCTGTTGCCCGGTCAAGCCGTTATTTAACAGCAGGATCAGCTTCGCCGTGGCCGGGTTTAGGGTTACAAATTGCACTTGATCCTCGCTATCGCGAAAACCCAGGATATGAGTAGCCGTTTCGGGCGGTTCATTCGGCAGAAAGTTTGGACCGATGTCCTGCACCGGCCACTGGTAGTGCAGCAATTGCATGACCGGTGCAAACACGGGGATATTGGTCAGTAATTCGGTATCGGACAACTGCTTTCGCGTCACCGGTTCGGACTCGGCAATCGACAACTGCAACTCAATCCATTCGAAATGCGCCAGTTCGGCCAAAAATGCCCTGTCATTGGTCGGTTGACGCTCCTGTTGCAGATACTGCACAAACTCATCGGGAATCTGCCGATAATAGGGTGTCAGGCAGCGATGTTTGGCGATGAAATCCAGCAGCAACGCCCGCCAGTCATCTTTGGATAATATGCTGTAGATGACCGGAAAACAGGCCGTTAGGCTCTCGTCGAATTTGTTGTAGAGCAGATCGACATACACGGCCATTCGCTCAGGGACAAAACCCGCAGGTAACAGGGCTGCTTGTGGTTGACGCAAGTAATTCAGAAATTGCCTTTGCTGTTGTTGAAATGCGGGTGTCGGGTTCATGCCGCCACCTCGCTGGTGTCATATGCGCTGTGGCAATGCTGATGATTCTTTTGCAAAGCACGAATCCGTTCCACTTCAGTCAGTAACTCCGATATGGGCGGAATGTTACTGTCGCGTTCCACCAAGGTCGGAAACACACCAAAACTCCGATAGGCCTCGGCCAGCAAGCCCCATACCGGTTCGATGGTGTTCTGGCCGTGGGTGTCGATGATCAAGCCGGAAGGTTCCAGGTCGTGACCGGCTACATGGCTGTAAACAATACGCTCGCCGGGTAACCCCCGTAAAAACGCCACCGGATCGTAGCCGTGATTGACGCTGTTGACGTAGATGTTGTTGACATCCAGGTGCAGATAACAGTCGGCTTCGCTCAGTACCGCATTGATGAATGTCAATTCGTCCATTTCCGCCCGTGGCGGCTGCACATAGTAAGAGGCATTTTCCAGGGCGATGCGCCGTTCCAGAATATCCTGCGTCCGGCGAATACGGTCGGCCACATGTTTTACCGCCTGCTCCGTAAAAGGGATAGGGTATAAGTCATAAAAATGCCCTTCGTCGCTGCAAAAACTCAAGTGCTCGGTGTACAGGGCAAAATCGTGATGATCGAGAAACTGTTTCAGTTCGCTTAAAAACACCGTATCGAGCGGCGCGGGGCCGCCCAACGACAAGGCCAAACCGTGCGCCACAAAACGGTGACGCTCGGTCAGTCTGCGGAATTGCTTGCCGAGATGACCGCCAACGCCCACCCAGTTTTCCGGTGATACTTCGAAAAAGTCTATGCTGTCCGGTACGTCGGCTTGCAACGCTGGCAATAGTGCCCGCCGCAAACCTAAACCGGAACCCGTGAGACCGAAAGAATTGGAAGTGGTCATCGGTGGTCCCCCTGGCTTATTTCGCTGTTTTACCGCTGCAACCACCTTCAGGCATCTTGGCGCTACAGCCGGCTTCCGGCATTTTGGCACTGCAACCGCCCTCGGCGCCTTTCATATCTTTCATTTTGTTGGCGCCACATTTGCCTTCGCCGCATTTACCTTCCTTCATCTTGGCGCTGCAACCTGCTTCGGCAGATTTGCCGTCAGCCGCCGCCAATTGTTGAGCAGGATTGATGTTGGACATCGCAAACGGATTTTCGCCGGCTTGAATCGCGGGCGCCGCGCTCAGTAAAGTGGAAGCCAACGCGCTGCTCAAAGTCAAAGATAAGGTTTTTTTGTTCATGGTGTTCTCTCCAGTGGGTTGATGAATGATCAGGACAAGCAACAATGCCTTCCTGCCCCATCAGTCGGAGTCAGTTTGAATTCCTTACAAATTTTTTCGGCCTATCGACACATGATTCAGCCCAAAAAAAACTTCAAATAGCGCTGTAAGGAAATACTGTCAATTTGCGACTTAATCAGTGGTCAAGTCCGCATCCATTGATTTATCCAATAAGAGCAAGCTATGAAAAATACCCATACTCAGGATTTACTGCACACGCTCTACAGCATGGCGTTTCTGGTTGAAGCCCGCGATCCTTATACCGGCGGGCATTTATGGCGGGTGTCGCAGTATTCGACGCGATTGGCTTTGACGTGTGGGTTTTCCAAACAGGACGCTGTCATTGCAGGCCTGGGCGGCTTTTTACATGACTTGGGCAAAGTCGGCGTGCCGGACAGCATTCTTAATAATCCCGGTAAACTCAGCGATGCGGAATATGCCGTGATGAAAACTCATCCTGCTTTGGGCGCTCAAGTGTTACAAGGACATCCCTTGGCGCCGTTGGCGATGGATGCGATATTGGGACATCATGAACGCATTGATGGCCTGGGTTATCCATCCGGGTTGCTCGGCAAGAAAATTGCGGAATCTGCGCGTATCGTTGGGATTGCCGATGCCTTTGATGCGATGACCAGCACGCGGCCTTATCGCAAGGGTATGCCGGTGGCAGCGGCCATCGAACAGATGGAGGTGAATCTGGACCAGCAATTTGATCTGCATTTCGGCCGCCGTTTCATCGAGTTGGCACAATCCAATGAACTGGATGGCATTATCGGTCACAGTGATACCGGTATTCCGATGCGCGAATGCCCGATGTGCGGCCCGGTTGTAGTCGTGCATAGACACCAGAAAGTCGGCGACAAGGTGTTTTGCCGGGTATGCGGCAACGGCTTTGCGCTGGAAAAACAGCAAGGCAAACTGGCGCTCAAGCCGACGATGCAAAAAGGCAGCGCCGAAGATTTACAAGCCCTGATCGATCATGATTTGCTGGCAAGATTGCTGGAGGAATCGCTGCCGTATTTGCCGGTCGTTGGCGACAGCGGCAAAAGCTGGCTGCGGCGTTTACGCAGTTGGTTATGATGTATCAAATACATATCAACGATGATTTGATTAACTCCTTGATGGGGATTGTTACGTTGGTAACTTATAATGGTTGAAGTTATGTCAACAAATTCGGGTCAGTACAATTGCCATGTCCCTAGAAAAAATTCAGGAGCTACTCAACAAACATAAACTGGTGGAGGGCATGGTTCATAGCCAACATACGCCGCGCCAAGACATCGTCGAGACCCTGGTTCATCGCCAGCACTTGGCTGAAATTGAGTCCCTATTGAAAAGACTGCCTGCTGGTGAGATTGCCGCTATCCTTGAGGCTTTACCGATTGATGATGCAATACTGCTTTGGCAGAAAATGCCTGACGAACGAAAAAACGACATTCTTTGGGAAGTCTCGGACGCTATTCGTGAACAGGTTGCGGGAATTCAGGAACCTGATTTCTCCGACAGCCAGATCAATGCCTTTGAACTCGTTAATGGTCGGCTTCGACAGGTTACGGTGACCTGCCGCAAAGACCTGGACGGTTTTCAACCGATTTGGATCGATCTGCTCAGTACCAACCCGGCGGAGCGTGTGTATGTTGGCCGGCATTTCGGACTGGAATTACCCGATCCGGGTGATGAAACCGATCTTGAGGTCAGTACACGGTTTCACGTCAAAGAGAATGACGATATTCATCTTCACTCGAATTTTTTACTCGATAAATACGATCATTCGCGTAGCGTTCCGGTAGCCTTCATTCTGCATGAAGGCACTTTGTTTTCACTGCGCAATGAAGAATTACCCGTCTTTCGCTTGCAACGCCAACGTGCCCGTACTCGCCCTGGCTATGTCACCGATAATCTTGATTTGTTGATCGATCTTTACGGCGCCGATGTGGAATATTCGGCTGACTCCCTTGAAGACATTTACAGGACGCTCAGCAAAGTAGGTAAACAAGTCTTAAGTGAAAAGATGTCCGATCAGGAAGCGGCGACTGTTCTGGCCGAAATTGCCGAGGTAGAAGATTTGAATGGTCAAATCCGCAGCAATATTTTGGACACACAACGCGCGCTGGGTTTCTTGATGCAAAGCAGAATTCTTTCCAAAAGACAGGTGAATGACATCAAGCCGATTCTGCGTAATATCGAGTCATTGAATAGTCATACCGCTTTTTTGTTCGACAAGATCAATTTTTTGATGGATGCGACGATTGGTTTTATTAATATCAACCAAAATGGTCGCGTTAATCAGCTAACCGTGCTGGGTGTGGTGTTCATGCCCATCAATATACTGGCGGGTATTGGCGGTATGTCGGAGTTTTCCATGATGACCGAGAGCATTCCCTGGCCTTATGCCTACGGCGCTTTCATTGTGGGCATGACTTTAATCGGATGGGGTACTTTCGTCGGGCTGAAGCATTTCGAGAGTAAAAAGGTAAAACAAGCGGCTAATGGTAAATTACGCAAATAGTCCCGCGCCGGTAAGACGGCATGCGAAACCACAGGATCGACTCAATTCACCTCAAAACGGAATTCGGCAATGACAGAACAGAGCCTGCGGGCGACCTGCACGAAAAAATCACTGCGTGTGATGCTGTTATCCAGCCTGCTGGGGCTGCAAGCCTGCGTCTCGCCATCTGCGCTGGATTATGCGGTAATTGGTTATGACCAAGCGACCTCTGACATTCTTTCTGAATTGCTGTTACTCAATATTGCTCGTGCGCATCAGCATCAACCCTTACATTTTACGGGGGTGTCGAATATCGCCGCCACCTTTAATTTCCAATTCAATGCAGGTGCCACCCCGGCAGTGACTGGCCCAACCGGATCGTTGATAACCCCAATATTTGGCGGTTCGGTTTCTGAAAATCCAACGATTAGCATCGTGCCGATGGAAGGCGAGGAATTTACCAAACGTTTATTAACGCCTTTTCAGGAAAGCAAACTCACAATGTTACTGCGGCAAGGCGCAGATGTTGACCTTATTCTCCGGTTACTTGCGGGCGAATTGCGTATCGAAAACGATCATCAAGATAGGGTTTACAATAACAAGCCATCTGATAAGGATGGCTATCGATTATTTCGACAAGTTGTGTCCCATCTTTCATCGATTCAGGATCGTAATGCTTTATTCGTAGAACCCTTGCTGTTTGATGCCAACTGGGAATTAGCTGCGGACGCTCTGCCACCGGAGCGGTTGGTTGAACTGCAAAAGACCTTCAAGGTTGTCTATGACGCTGAAAATCGCCAGTTGAAGCTGAGCAAACGGGTTACCGGACACATTATTTTGACCAATTACGACCCTCAGTCATTGAGCAACGAGGAGCGTATTAAGCTCAACGAAGAAGCCGATAATGGCGCCAGTAATGACGTGATGGTCGATATTCGTTCTGGCTATCCAGGTGGCGAAGTGCCAATACATGGTTTTTTCCGTTTGCGCAGTTTTTACAGTATCGTGAATTTCATCGGTCGCGACATCAAAGACGAACCTGAATTTAACGTGGATAAAGACCCGCGCTCACCTTTTGTTAGCGAAAATCCGATTCATACCCTAGAGGTATTGGTATCAGAGTCTAAGCCCGACGATGTGGATATGAGCGTAAAGTACGGCGGATTGCATTATGCGATTAAGCCGGAAGTAGGCTATCAATGGAATCGTGAGAGTTTTCGCTTACTACATCAGATATTCCAAATGACCATGACAGAGTTGTCACAACAGGGCGCACCAGAAATTACCATCTCCAAATAGTCACAGTTTCTGGCAACGCTGTCCGAGGATAGGAATAAATTTAAAAACAACCTTATGAGTATTGCTCATTGATACTGGTATTTTGCTGTCTCAATCATTCGGCAAGAACAGGAAATAGCAATACGGAAATCATGCCGGCACCGACTAGAACCGCAGCGCGATCAGGAGCCATAAGGCCGGACGAGACACCTATTTCTGAAATGATGACGATCATGGGTAGGCCTGTAGCAGAATAAAGCGCAAAGGGCAACCTGTCGTTTGGTGCTAAAGCTTGGATGTAAAGGAGTACCGGTACGCCACGAATTAGAATCAGCAAACCCAATAGACAGATGATCTGGACCGGAACCAACGGGTTTGCCCAAAGTGCACTGATGTCAAATTTCATGCCGGCGACAATAAAGAAGATAGGAATTAAAAAGCCATAGCCGACGGCATCCAGTTTCTGCCGGAGAATTACGCCGCCTTTCCCTTTGTTGGCAAGGCTCACCACCATGCCGGCCGCAAAGCCGCCAACCACCACATGCTGTTCCCAAACTGGAGTTTTGGAACCAGGAAGGGCCGTGTCCTGGTAGCTACGCTGCTAAAAATCATCATACAAGGGTGGGGCGGTTTTGTACCCACGCAGATTGGAATGGTGGGCGAATTTGCCAACCCTACGCCTGCGCTAACCTGTTTCAAGGGCCTACCACTCCCCATCCAAGCGCTTTTGCAACTGTTCGATATAGCCATGCGCCGCTTTACGGATAAACTGGCTCTGACTTTGGAAATTACGGCAGCGGGAGCACATCATCACGTGCAGTTTGATCGACAAACGTTCGCCTAAACTGAGCTGTTTGTCCAAACCCTGTGACACCAGGGCGGTAATATCGCGACAACTACGCATGACAAATCTCCTTTTTGGTTTTCGATTGATTGAACCAGCGGATTTCCAGGCATTCGCGCAGCCGCAATCGGGCTCTATGCATGGTGACCCAGTAATTGGCGTCGCTTAGGCCCGTTTCCCGGCAGACTTCCTCGGCTTCCAGACCGACCAACTCACGCAGCATGAATACCTTGGCCATTGGCTGTAACGTAAAGGCGTAGATAGATGACGCAAGGACAAGCGGCGACGCCTGTGATGAGATTGCCTAACCAAGAAATGGGTTGATTCGTTATTTTTTAGGCGTTCGACCGCGCATTAAGCGATACGCCGCCGGAATGACCAACAATGAGAGAAGCGGCGCCGTGACCATGCCGCCGAGCATCGGCGCGGCAATCCGGCTCATCACTTCGCTGCCGCTACCGCTGCCCCATAAAATCGGCAACAAGCCGGCGATGATCACCGCCACGGTCATCGCTTTGGGCCGTACTCGCAGCACTGCGCCCTCTCTGATGGCCGCCAATAAATCCGCTTCGCTGTGCTGACCGTTTGCCATGCGTTCAGCCCAGGCCTGCTTCAGGTACAGCAGCATGATCACGCCAAACTCGGCAGAAATCCCGGCCAGCGCAATAAAACCCACCCCGGTGGCCACTGATAAATTAAACCCCATCAGGTATAAAAACCAGACGCCGCCGATCAACGCAAACGGCAGCGTGACCATGATCAGCAGGGCTTCATCAAACGCGGAAAAGGTCAAATAGAGCAGGACAAAGATAATCAGCAATGTCGCCGGCACCACCAGTGCCAAACCGGCATTGGCACGCTCCAGAAACTCGAATTGTCCTGAATAACTCAGCGTAATGCCGGGTGTCAGTTTGACGTCGTGTAACACGGCAGCCCTAAGATCATCGACGACAGAAGCCAGATCGCGACCGCGCACATCGATATACACCCAGCCGCTGGGGCGGGCGTTCTCGCTTTTCAGCATCGGCGGCCCGTCGTTGACCTGAATCCGCGCCACCATGCCCAGCGTGATCTGGCTGCCGGTTGCGGTGATAATGGGGAGTTGTCGCAAACGTTCCAGCGTATCGCGCCATTCGCGCGGATAACGCAGGTTTATCGGATAGCGGGCCAGCCCTTCCACGGTTTCACCGATATTGTCGCCGCCGATCAAACCGGCCACCACTGCTTGCAGTTCGGCGATACTCAGACCATAACGGGCCGCCGCCGTGCGGTCGATGTCAATATCGATATAGCGTCCGCCGCCGAGTCGCTCCGCCAGCGCCGACGACACGCCGGCCACCTGTTTGGACACCCGTTCCACTTGTTGAGCGACCCGGTCGATGTCGTCTAAATGGCTGCCGGTAATCTTGACGCCGATCGGGCTTTTGATGCCGGTGGCCAGCATGTCGATGCGATTGCGGATCGGCGGAATCCAGATATTGGTCAGTCCCGGTACTTTGACGGCTTTATCCAGTGCCTCAACCAGTTTCTCCGGCGTCATATCCGGCCGCCATGCGCTACGCGGCTTAAACTGGATGGTGGTTTCGAACATTTCCAGCGGCGCCGGATCGGTGGCCGTTTCGGCCCGGCCCACTTTGCCGTAGACGCGTTCAACTTCGGGTACGGTTTTGATCATGCGATCGGTTTGCTGCAACACTTCACCGACTTTTTGCGCGGACAGCCCAGGCAAGGCGCTGGGCATATACAGTAAATCGCCTTCGTCCAGCGGCGGCAGGAATTCGCCGCCGAGTTGACTGGCCGGCCACAGTGCGGTCAAAAACAGCAGGGCAGCCACCGCCAGTGTGGATTTGGGTTTCTGCAGGACGGCATTCAATAGTGGCTGGTAAGCCTTGATCAGCCAGCGATTCAAAGGATTGTCGGCTTCGCTCGGCAGCCTGCCGCGTATCCAATAGCCCATCAGGATAGGAATCAGCGTCACCGACAGCCCTGCCGATGCGGCCATCGCATAGGTTTTGGTAAACGCCAGCGGGCTGAACAACCGTCCTTCCTGCGCTTCCAGCGTGAACACCGGCAAGAATGACAGGGTGATAATCAGTAAGGAAAAAAACAGCGCCGGGCCGACTTCGACCGCCGCTTCAGTCATCACCTGCCAATGTGCCTCGCCTGCGAGTTCCTGATCGGGATGATCATGCTGCCAACGCTCAATTTTTTTGTGCGCGTTTTCGATCATCACCACGGCGGCATCGACCATCGCCCCCACCGCAATGGCGATGCCGCCCAGCGACATGATGTTGGCGTTGATGCCTTGATAGCGCATGAGGGCAAACGCCGTCAGCACCCCCAGCGGCAAGGCGATGATCGCTACCAGCGATGAACGCAGATGCCAAAGGAATACCGCGCAAACCAGCGCCACCACGATAAATTCCTCAACCAGTTTATGACTGAGATTTTCGACCGCTCGATCGATGAGCTTGCCGCGGTCATAGGTGGTGACGATTTCCACGCCGTTGGGCAGGCTGGCTTTCAAGGCATCCAGTTTCTGCTTCACCGCCGCGATGGTTGCGCGGGCGTTTTTGCCGGAACGCAGAATGATCACCCCGCCCACGCTTTCGCCTTCGCCATCCAGTTCGACGATGCCGCGACGCATTTGCGGGCCGATCTGGATATGCGCCACGTCGTTCAGCAACACCGGCACGCCGTCCGCCAGCTTGATGACTATCGATTTAAAATCGTCAATATTTTTCAAGTACGCGCTGGAACGCACCATCATGTCCGCTTCGCCCAGTTCCAGGACCGCCCCGCCAGTCTCGGCATTGGATTGATTGATGGCTGCACTGATCTGCTGCTGATTGATATTCAGATTGGCCATTTTAATGGGATCCAGCACCACCTGATATTGTTTAACCATGCCGCCGACCGTGGCGACTTCGGCGACATTGGGCAGCGTTTTCAGCTCGTATTTCAGAAACCAGTCCTGCAACGAGCGCAGCTGGGCCAGATCATGCCGACCGGTCCGATCAATTAGCGCGTATTGATAAATCCAGCCCACGCCGGTGGCGTCCGGCCCCAGGTTGGCGCGCGCCGTGGCGGGTAACCGGCTTTGCGCCTGATTCAGATACTCCAGCACCCGCGAACGCGCCCAATACAAGTCAGTCCCGTCTTCAAACAACACATAGACAAAGCTGTCGCCGAAAAAGGAAAAACCCCGTACCGTTTTGGCGCCCGGCACCGACAACATGGTGGTCGCCAACGGATAAGTCACCTGGTTTTCGACCACTTGCGGCGCCTGTCCGGTGTAACTGGTGCGAATGATGACTTGCACGTCCGACAAATCCGGCAAGGCATCGATAGCCGTGGTCTTGACCGACCACACGCCCCAGGCTGCAATAAACAGCGTACCCAGCAACACCAGAAAACGGTTGCCGACCGACCAGCGTATCAATGCGGCGATCATGGCGCACCGTCCGTGCCATGACTGTGCTCCGACACGAGTGAACGCGCTTCGATACCGTTGAGACTGGCTTCAGAATCGATCAAGAACTGACCGCTGGCGACAAGCTGCTGACCTTCTTCAAGCCCGCTGACGATTTGCGTCCGGTCGCCGATCTCGTGGCCGACGCTGACTTCAAGCGGTGAAAAACGCCCATGCTCGCCGGCCAGCATCACTAGCGTGCGTTTGCCGGTTCGGATCAGGGCTTCGGTCGGCACGGTCAGTGCCGTTTCCTGGCTGACACCGCTCAGCCTGACTTGCGCCGACTGACCGGGCCGCAGTTGCAGCCGGGGATTTTTCAGTTCTATCCTGACCCGGATGCTGCGACTGCTTTCGTTTAACGCCGGCAAAATCGTCGACACCTGAGCGTCGATAGCATGTTCAGGGAATGCGCCCAGCCTCACCTCGGCGCGATTGCCGATGCGGGCCACATCCACTTGCGCTTCAGGCACGGCAACATCCAGCCAGACGCTGGACAAGCCATTGATCCGCGCCAGGGTTTGACCGTTCATCAGCGTCATGCCGTTGCGCACCTCCAGCAACTGGACAACACCGGCGATGGGCGCGCTGATCGTGTAATGCGACTGAACCATGCCGGATTTTTCCAGTTGTCGGATCAGGCTATCCGGCATACCCAGCAACTGCAAGCGTTCGCGAGCCGCGCTCAGCAACGCAGGGTCGGCAAGGCCGCGCACCGCCAGCAGTTCCTGTTGCGCCGCCGCCCATTCGGGCGCCAGAATCTCCACCAGCGGCTGGCCGGCCTTGACCATATCGCCAGCCGCCAACGGCCAGACGCGCTCGACAAAGCCGCCGCTGCGAGTCTGCACCACGGCAACATCGCGCTCGTTAAACGCAAGCAGGCCGCTGACATCGATTTGACGGCTCAACGGCAAGCGGGACACCGTTGCCAGACGGATGCCGATGCTGGCCGATACCACAGGATCGATGCTTAATTCGGCGGCTTTTGCTTCGGCTGTATCCGTGGGAGTATCGCCATATTTGGCAATCAGCTCCATATCCATAAAGGGCGATTTGCCGGGCTGGTCGAAGTGCTGCTGCGGCATCATCGGGTCGTACCAGTAAAGGACTTTGCGCGGCTTGTCGGGCGGTGTTGCTTCGGCATGACTGGCGATATGGCCGGTTATTGGCTGGTTGTTGCGCAGGGCCAGCCACCAGCCCATGCCGCCACCCAGCGTCAGCAATAGACAGGCCAGCATTGAGAGGATCAGTGGTTTATTCAGCGCTTTCATGGTTGCGGCTCCGCATCTTCCAAGGTTTGTTCGCCGTAGGCGTAGTGCAGACGCGCGGCCACGGATCGGCGTTCGCCTTCCAGCGCAATGGCTTTCAGCTCGGCGTCGATGCGTTCCCGGCGGGCGGCGAGCAGGGTGGGCAAATCGCCCTGATTACCACGCCAGGCAGCCAAGGTCAGCGAGACTTTTTCCTCGGCCAAGGGTATCAATACTTCATGGGCCCGTTTGACGGCATTCGACAGGCGCTGGTGTTCGGCCAGACCGGTTTCCAGCATCGCGGTGTGTTCCTGCAAGGCCGCCTGGCGTTCGGCAGCCAACGCATTACGTTCTAATAATTTGGCCTCCAGCTTCGGCTGTTGCCGGGAACCTGAAAAGACCGGCAAATCGACGCTTACCTGTAACGACACCAGGTCGCTATAGGCCGAACCCCGCCGCTGATAGGCCAAAGACAGTGCCCAATCGGGGATTTTATCCGCTTTGGCTTCGTCCAGCTCGGCATCCAGCACCCGGTTTTTAGGATCGAACAAATCCAGTTCGGGATGACGATGCAAACCATGCGACAAGGCTTCGCGATTGATCGGCCAGTCGGGCGCCGAGCCAATCAGCGCTTGCGATGCCGCCTCGCCTATCCAGCGTTTCAACTGGGCGACGGCCTGGGCATGACGGCTGTCGAGCTCGTCACGGCGTTCGGCAATCAGCGCGGCTTCCTGGCGCGGCGCCAGCAGTTCGCTCGCCATCCCCGCACCACCGGCAAAGCGTGCCTTGACGACACCTTCAAACAGCCGATTTTCATCCTCTAACCCGGCAATACGGGCAAGCTGGCGCTCGACCGCTTCCCGGCTAATCCAGGCCATGGCGGTTTCCTGCAACACCTGCAAACGCGTGAGCCGGGTTTGCGCTTTCGCCAGTGCAACACGGCCTTCTGCTGCGGCAGTACGGGCGTCGAGCTTGTAGGGGTTGGTAAATGTTTGGCTGACGCCGACGCGCTGCATGGTCATAAAGTCGCGTGACAGGTTAAAGCGGTCGGCGCCTTGTATCGGCAGATTGTCAATGCCCAATGCTAATTGCGGGTCTGGCAGTTCGCCAGCCGGAATCGCCGCCTGACGGGCGGCGTCGGTCTGCGCCTCATTGGCGGTCAGCACCGGCGCTTCACGCAAGGCCAGCGCCAGCGCATTGTCAAAAGACAAGCCGACAGCCATGACTTTGCAAGGCAATACCGCCAACAGCATGGCAAAGCGTGCGCGACGAGCCAAGCCTTGCGCAAAAGGGAATGAAATAAACATGGTCTAATTCCTTGCGACCAATGCCCGTCATTTGCGTGAACAAATGCAGCCATGCACAACAGTCGCTTGAACGATGGTCTTAAACCGTATCGGGCATTTTTGACAATGCGATACGGATGGATGATGTCGGAATTAGATGAGATCGGGCGGTCGCCAAGTGGCGGAAGGGTCGAAACTTAGCGCTGAGCGGCTGTTAAAGAGGGGTAATTGGGTGCCGACAACAGCCGATAACGGCTTGTCGGCATGATTGACCAGGCCAGGACTAGCGGGCTGGCAATCCTGTTCTGCCTTGCAGGGCTTGCCGGTTTTAGCCACGGTATCGGCATCGTTGCAGCAGCTATGCTGGTGATCTGTATCCATATCCATAGACGCCATGTCCATGGTTTCCGCCGGACAAGGGGTTTTGGTCACTACCATGCTGGCGATGCCCTGAAGCGGAATCGCAACGCAGAGTAATGTGATCAGAAACAGGTTTAATAGGCGCATGGCGAAAGTATAGGGGAAACGCCCGCTTACCCGCAACACCCCGAATGCTTGCCATGCGACTGAATCGGCGGGCAAGCGACGCTGCCGTAGGAACAGAACACACAGCAATCGCCGGGTTTCGGTTTTAACAGGGTATGGCAACCCTGACACTCGTAAAACCACTGACAAGCATCGCTGGGCATGGTCTCGGTTTTGCGGTGTCCGCATTCCGGACAGATCAGTGTGGATTCCAAAATAACATTGCTCATGGTGTTATCTCTTTAAGTGTAGCGGGATAGCTGGCGTCGCCGGTAGCACGCAGCAGTGCTTCGACAGTGGTTTTAGCTGCATCGAACTGCACGATGGCCTGACGGCTATCGACGTTGAACGTCATCCCTGTCACACCCGCTATCCGGCTCAGCGCCATTTTTATCGTCAGCGGACAGGCGCCACAACTCATGCCGGGTATCGTGAGTACGGCGGTACGAGATTCGGCCCATACCGGTTGAGTCATGGCGAAACTTATCATCAGCCAGGCAAAGTATCGTTTCATGAGGGCGGCCTAATAAAACCAGGGAAGCAGATAAGGAAAAACCAACGCCAACAGAATCAGCATCGCCACGCACCAAAAGATAACGACCTGTCGTTGACGCATCGGCGGTTGAATGCAGGATTCGCCGGGCTGGCAACAGGGCCTTGCCCGAAATAAGCGTCGTCCGGCCAAAAATAACGCCAGCAGCGAAAAACCGATAAAAATGGGCCTATAGGGTTCCAGCACGGTCAGATTGGCTAGCCAAGCCCCGCTAAAACCCAGCGCCAGTAACAATAACGGCCCCAGGCAACACAGGGATGCCAATACGGCACCCAATCCGCTAACGAATAGAAAGTGACGGCTGTATGAAGATTCGGACATGGATTTTCCTGATTGATCAAGCTGGGGTAAGCTTATTCCCGTAGTCAAGTACGGAGTCAATAGCTATGAACAAAACCGTGGACGGCCTGACGATTGGCGGATTAGCCAAAGCGGCTGGAATTGGTGTGGAAACCATACGGTATTATCAGCGTCGGGCGTTATTGCCCGAGCCAGACAGACCTTTGGGCGGCATCCGCCGTTACAGTACGGCGGACGTTCAGCGGATCGTCTTCATCAAATCTGCGCAACGGCTAGGGTTCAGTTTGGACGAAGTGGTCGATTTGTTAAAACTGGCGGACAGCCGTCATTGTGACGAGGTACGCACACTAGCCGAACATAAACTCGAAGATGTTCAACACCGCATCGCTGAGTTACGCCGTATGGAAACGGCCTTGCAGGAATTGATCGGACGTTGCCAAATCAATCAGAATGAGGCGAGTTGTCCGCTGATTCTGGCGTTGCAGGAAAAACGCCGTTGAAATGCGGCATAGCAAAGCGCCTATTCATCCATCGTCAATATGCAAGTTTCAATCTGACTCAGGTTTTTTAACCAAACGATTTTGTAACTGTTCTGTATAACCATGCGCCGCTTTACGGATAAACTGGCTCTGACTCTGGAAATTGCGGCAGCGCGAGCACATCATCACATGCAAACCAATCGCCAGTCGTTCGCCAACGCTGAGTTTCTTGTCCAAGCCCTGTGACACCAGGGCGGTAATGTCGCGACAACTACGCATGACGATACTCCTTTTTTGCTTTCGATTGATTGAACCAGCGGATTTCCAGGCATTCACGCAGCCGCAATCGGGCTCTATGCATGGTGACCCAGTAATTGGCGTCGCTTAAGCCGGTTTCCCGGCAGACTTCCTCGGCTTCCAGACCGACCAACTCGCGTAACATGAATACCTTGGCCATTCTCGGCGGTAGATTGTTCTGGCAGGTTTCGTAAATGGTCCAAAATTCCTGTTGCTTGAGCGCCGCTTCGGGATCGTTCCAGGTGGTGGGGCCGCCGTTCCAGTGGCCGTTGCTCATGAAAAACGCGTCTTCGTCTGCTTCGTCCTCGCCGTTATCGATTTGATCGAAGTCAGAGGTGGCAACTTCACGGGCGCTACGCCGCCAGTGGTCGGCAATTTTGTGTTTCAAAATACCGATTAGCCAGGTGCGTAACCCAGCCTTGCCTTCGAAGTTTGCCGAGGATTGCCAAGCGGCCAGTAAGGTTTCCTGCACTGCGTCGTCGGCCAGTTCCTTATCCTTCAGTTGCAGCAAGGCATAGCGAAACAGCACCGGCCGATGTTCGGCCATTAGGGCTTCGTTCAGTTGATCGGATGTGTTCATCTCGGCGCTCAACAACATGCACTATCAGCCTTGGCCGATTCGCTGCCTAGCCCTGGCGAGCAATCGAATAAACCGAAATGCCGGGATTTATCACCCAACACTTGAAAATGATCGCTGTAACGGCTGAGAGCCAGCATGTCGGCGCTGTTGCCGCATACTCTTAGCGGCCGGCCGGTCTCGAAATGATGGTGGTCGTCCAGATCGAAACTGTGCGGATGTTGGTCGATAGAGCCTAAATAGACCGCGACTTGGCCGAAGTCCTCGCAACGATCCTCCAAAGGCATTTTGAAGGCGCGGACCGTGACCGAATCGAACTTGACCATGCCGATTTTGGCGAACACCTCGGGGTCGTCGATATTAATGGGGGTTTGTTTGACCTTACGGACATCCGGGCAGCCTAAGTCCTGCAAAATGCGCCGGAAATCTTCCCAATACAGCGCGCCGCCCAAACATTCACCCAGTAATACCCGGTCTTGGCGCAGTTCGGTAGGTATACGGCGGTCGGCAAACACGTCAGAAAAATACAGTTCGCCGCCCGGTTTCAACACCCGGAAGATTTCCGCCAGTACGCGGGGTTTTTCCGGCGACAGGTTGATGACGCAGTTGGAGATCACCACGTCGATGCTGTTATCGGCTATGCCGACGGTGTGCAGGTTTTCGATATGGCCATGCAGGAATTCAACATTCGAAAAACCAAAGCGCTCGGCGTGCCAGTCGCGATGACGTACGGCCACTTCCAGTTGCTCGGGGGTCATATCGACGCCGATTACCCGGCCTGTCGGTCCGACCAGTTTCGACAAAAGATAACAGTCGCGGCCCGTTCCGCAGCCTAAATCCAGCACTGTCTTACCTGCCAGGGCCGGCGACAACGGCGAACCGCAGCCGTAAAAACGTTCCAGCACTTCCGGATGCAATCCGGCCAGTAGCGCTTTTAAATAGCTTGGCATGGCGTCGATGCTGCAACAGGCGCTGGTTTTAAGGTCATCGCTGGATTGTAGAACCTGTCCATAGTAATGGCGGACCGATTCGCTGATTTCGATACTGGTAGTCATGGGATTTCTCGTGTGTTTTTTATCAAAGGTTGGCGCCAATGGCAGTGTAATAGATTGCGGCAGAACAGGCAGCCGCGCAGGGCAAGGTCAACAGCCAGGATAAGGCAATGGATGCGATCACGCCGGTATTGGCCTTGCCGCTGACCAAGCCGATACCGAATAATGAACCCACCGATACATGGGTGGTGGAAACCGGCATCCCAAATTTGCTGGCGAAAATCACCAACAGTGCCGTCACCAAGTTGGCGGACAAGCCCTGATCGTGCGTGATGGTGGTGATTTTATGACTCATGGTTTCCGCTACCCGCCGGGCGTTGAATACGCCACCCAGCAGCATGGTAGTGGCTACCACGATAATGATCCATTGCAGATCAAAACCAGGTGCCAGCAATAACAAGGCGGCAATTTTCGGCGTGTCGTTCAGGCCGCGCGCAAAGCAGACCGCGCCGGCGCTGCAAAAATGCAGTCCATCGCGCAGGCGTTCAAGATTAAAGCCCAAAACCAGGCTAGACTGTCGCTCGGCGCAAGCCTCTTGACGATCGAGCGTTAGAGACGGGACGATTGCCGAATCGATTGCCAGGGTCATATTGACGTTACTGGCCAGCGCCAGACTTTCCGGGTTTTCTATGCATAAACATAGGTTGTTAGTTAGTTGCCTATGGTTACGCCACATACTCAGACCTCGATACAACAAGCCGGCGGATAATACCGCCACAAACGGACTCAATAGCAACGGCAACACAAAGTTGTTCAGCAAAGGCGCCAAGCTGATATTGCCGGACGTTGCTAATAGAGTGCTACCTGCCATGGCGCCCAATAACGCGTGAGTCGTGGAAATTGGGAAGCCGTAACGCGTCGCCAGAATCACGGTCATTCCGGCACCACCCGCGACGGCAATCATGAAGGGTAGAGTGTGTGTCAATTCATCCGGCGCCAAGCCTTTGCCGGAAAATTTAACCAGCAAAGTCTGAGCTAAAAACAGCGCTGTAATCGAACCCGCAAACGTTGTCAGCGTCGCCCACGTCAGCGCCTGACGGAAATTGGCGGTGCCGCTGCCAAACAAACTCGCCACGCCCTTGAAGTTATCATTGGCACCGTTGGCATAGGCCAGAAAGCAAACGCTGATAAATAAAATGCTGGTGAGCATAAGAAATCTCCTGGATTGGGTCGACTAGTTGCTATAAGTCGTTAGGAGAGGATCAAACCTTACAAAAAATATTCGACTATCTAAAGTTCGGGTAATAATCGACATAGATGACTGTCGTATTTTCGCCTGAAGCGATTTTGGACAATGCGTACATTCATACTGCCAAGAAACTGAAACCTTATTGGGATTTGTTGGAAGAGAAAGGAATGCGATTTTATTTTCTGCCTCCCTAGACCCTGAACTGAACCGTTATGAATGTCTTCCTTTTACTGCTCTTAAAATAAGTTAAGTCATGTTCGTGGGATAATATGCCCATGAAATGTAAACGAGATTCAGACGGCCGAGAAATTGATCACCATACTCTGCAAGTGATGCGGCAGCAGGCGGTCAAAGCGGTGAAAAATGGGCAGACAGCGGCCAGTGTGGCGGCAGCGATGGGTGTCAACATTCGCACGGTGTTTCGTTGGTTGTCCGACTTTACAACGGGCGGTCAAAATGCGCTGTTGGCCAAAAAGATTACCGGACGCCCACCGCTGGTCACGCCCGACGAAATGCGCTGGATCGCCGAGACCGTGCGGGATAAAACACCCTGGCAAATGAGGCTGGAGTTTGGCTTGTGGACATTGTCGTTGATTGGCGAAGTCATTTACCGCCAGTTTGGCAAACGTCTGACCTCGCCAAGTGTGGGGCGAATCATGCGGCTGCTGGGTTTTAAGCCGCAAAAGCCCTTGTATCGGGCTTGGCTGCGTATTCCGATTAAAACCGCCACCTATTCCGACTTCAAAACCACCAGGCATTCCGACACCAAAACAGCCGGTGGCGCCGATGTTGAGGTTGGCTGTTGAGCTAAGGCTATGGTACTCGCGCCCAATTGGCAATACGGGCCACCGACCGAACGGCAGTGGAATGTCTGGCAATTGGATTTCATGGAAGGCAATGGGGTTGGATACACCTCCGCCTGGAAACCGTGAATTCCTATGGTGAGGATTGGGTTTGGAAGGAGTTGGAAAAGGAAATTCAGAATGCGCGACAGCCGACTAACGGAGGGCTTGAGTCTGCGGCAATGTGACGCATTTTACGTGTTAGTGTTCACGCTATACTTGCTTTCGGGCATAAATAACGCCCACAACATGAGTTCTCAAATTTACTATTGATCTAGAACGCTCAAGTTCAAGGAGATTAGATGTCAAAAACAACGATATATGCCATTTTCATGGGCTTATTTATAAGTTTTCTTTCAACGCTGTCCTTCGCGGATGAACAAGAGGCAACAACATCATCAACTATTGTGGCCCCACAGGAATATCTTGAAATACTGGATGAAAATGGAGAATCCACAATCTATAAGATAGTTCCATCTGCACAAGTCAATGTACAGCAAGCCGCCGCGACCTGCGTTAGATATACCAATACCGTAACCGGAGGTCCTTTGGCTCCAGGAGCCGCAGCAGTTGCTTATGGACCTTACACGACAAACTGTGCAGGGTATCAATGGGCAACTTTAACTCCGATGTCCTCAGCATCCCTAACTCTATCTTTGCAAAAATATTTAGGCGGCTTATGGTCAACTGTAGCGACAGAGCCCGTTATGTATAACGGGACAGCAGGTACGTATAGATGGGTAGTCGTTAATAGCCCCTATAGCTCCCAACCTGGATACTGGTCTTTGAAATACTCGTTCCTTCTGTAACAAGCAGAGTCAAGGGGGATGTTCCCCCTTGATTCCCGCGCATTACGCTTTCTCATCGACAAAAACGCCGCTTCCCATATTTTTTATAAACTCATCCATGCTATATAGTGTATGGAGAGCATCTCCTAAAAATTTCCTGGCATCTTCCATTCCCTGCTCGCCTTGGGCGATAAGCTTGTCAACAAGAGTATAGTGTTCTTCAAAAAATTTGATCATATCCATGGAGGTATTAGCGTTCATATTATCTTTTGTTATGGTCGAAAGGACAAATTCATTAGCAGAATTGTCCGATATTTCACCGTTTCCATTCAAAAAACCACCCAACATACCCAAGTCATGTGGCGATATATTTCTTAGATCGACACTCGCTAACAGTTTTTTTATTTCGATTGGTTTTAATGCCGCTTGTTGGGCGTCGAATCCCTGGCCAATGGGCTGTGTTTTCGATGTGGTAAACCGATTTTTCCAAGGCATTGCCTCTGCTTTATCAAGAAGTTTATATTGGTTTGCACTTCCCGTTGAATTCAAGCTGACTATCATTGCATCCTCCTTAGGCTCATTGGTTCCGAGATGGCAAAGTGTATTTATTTGCTATCGGCTACCCAGAGATAATCTTTAGCGACAATTGTAAGCGGCTCCACTAATTCATCGTCGGTTTGATAAATCCGTCCGAATCCCTATCGCCAAACAAATTACCTATCAGTTTTTGTTTTTGGCTCATTGTTTCGGGGCCACATACAGGTATCAACTTATCGGGTAATTTTTGGCAGCTAATGCACCTGCCCGTTTCAGTACGTACCATGGCTCCAGATAGAGCTTGCCTAGCGGCCAGGCCATCATCGTCCAGTATCCGCAAATGAACAGGTATCCTGCCATTTGTTTCCAAGCGGGGATCATGGTCGTGGGATAGCTAATCCGAAACAGCATGGAAGAACAGACCAGGCTAACCACGAGCAATAGCATCCATCCTGCAATGAATATCAGTTGACTGGGCGCTAGCTTAGCTTCCTTGGCGGTGATTTTTAACAAGCCGGAGTAGCGGAGCCAGCGGATTTGGTGATCCGTGAAGTCGTACTGCCGGCGAATGGCAATGACCTGTTCGCGAATGGTAGTCGGCGGTGCAAATCCAAAACGACACTTGAATAGCTCGGGGTTATCCAGCGCTCTCCGGTCAAGTTCCGCCATTGATGTCCACGCTAACAGCAATTTGAGGGAGTTTGGCACTAAATACTCGTAGTAGTCGCGGCTGGCGTTGCGTTGCGAACCGCCGAAATTGATCTGAACCGGCGCGCTGGGTGTATCGGCAAATGCAGCCCGTTTGTCGTGGGGTTTTGGGGTTTCGAAATGGGATTGGGCGGCAGCGAACAGTCTGCGCCGACGGAATGCCGTCGGGACGCCAGCCTGTTTGGCGATGTACCATGACGCGATACAGAGCTTGTTGAGCATCCAGGCCATGATCAGCCAGAATCCGCCGAGCAGCACCAGGGCTTGTAGCTGTTTCGGCGTTGGCGGAAGCGAATATCCCACGAGGTATAGCGCGTCGCATAAGTTTCCGCACATCAGTCCCCTTGAACCCTGCTTAAGCTCAAGCAGTGACAGCATAAACCATGCAATAACTTATGAGACGTGCAATATAGCATCACTATGCTGTAGAGGCTGAGTATCCAGACCTGCGCCCAGCCGGCGGCCAACGCCAACCGACTGGGCACCAATTTGGCTTCTTCGGGGGTGATTTTTAACGTGCCCGATACACGGAATCCGCGCATTTGTTTGTCGGTAAAGTCGTAGCGATTCTGGATCGCCAGAATCTGCTGCCGAATCGTTAGGGACGTTTCGAAACCAAACCGACACTCAAACATTCTTGGGTTATCCAACGCTATCCGATCAAGCAGCGCTTTTGGGGCGCATGTCAGCAGGGTTTTAATCGAACTTAAGGCAATGTATTCGTAGTAATCACGGCCGGCATTGCGCTGAATGCCGTCGATGTTGAGGTGGGTGCTGGAGTGATTGGTATTTTGGTTTTGTTCCTGGTTCATCGCTTGGTCATCTCTGGCGGTTTCGAGCGCCTATTTTTCGTAGTAGTCGCGGCCGGCGTTACGTTGCGAACCGCCAAAATTGATCTGGACTGTAGAATTAGCCATATTGGCAAACGCGGCCCGTTTGTCGTGCGGTTTTTGCGCTTCGAAGTGGGCTTGGGCGGCGGCGAGCAGGTTGCGCCGACGGAATGTCGGATCGTGGTACCAGAGATGGCTGTTGTAGAGTTCCGCCGCTAAATTGAGGTCGCTGTGGGGCGCGATGCGTTCCAGAAAATCAGTTAAAGCAGGATCGGCCAGGGCCTCTTGCAAGTGGCCGGCTTGGCAAAGCAGTAGCAGCGCTTTGGCGGTTGGGTCGCCATCCACAACGGCCGAACGGGCGACGGCGATATAGAGCTCGATGTTCCTCAGTAAATCCAGATCGATATCGTTACGCCCAAACATCGTGCCTTCGCCGGTGAGCAGCCAATCGATCGATGCGCCGAATTCGGTGCGGATGGCATAGAAAAATTCGGTACCTGGCTTCTTGAGTCCGCGGACTACATCGCTCAGAAAGCCGGTGGATATGCCAATACGGCGGGCAAATTCGGCTTGACTGGGCGTGGATTGGGCAATGAGCTGTGTCAGTCGAGTAGCGAAACCCTCCAGACCCAAACTAGCATTTTGAGGCGGGTTACGTTGCATAATCATAATTTATAGAGTTATATTGAAACTCTATTGAGTTACAATAATTGTTGTTTAATTAACGATAGATTACTCGCAGCCCGAAACGATGTCACCTTTAGCCACGATGGACGCCATTGAAATCATTTACCGTTTGCAACGCCTGGGCAAAAGCCAGGCGCAAATTGCTCGCGAATTAGGCGTGTCAGGTGGTGTGGTGAATAACGTCATTCATGACCGGATTACGGTCTACGAGATTGCCCGCTATATCGCCGGTCTGTTGGGATGCCGGATCGAGGAGGTTTGGCCTGAACGTTACAGTTTCAAACCGAGAGGGCCGTCATCGCATCGCACCAAAATCAAAGCCGAATCGACAACTGGAGAAAAAACATGACTTAAAACTTACTGACCGTAAACAAGGCCAGGAATAACAAAGCCCTTAGAGCGCCAACTCTAGGGGCTTTGCGGAACTGCATTTGAAGTGAGCCTTCGATGTCAATTCTGCGATTCCCTTGCCCGTCTGTCAAGTACGGGAGGCCTGCCTATATGTATATTCATCGCCGCCACTTGCGCTGTGAGGCTGCAACGCGCCGGTATCTACCCCCAAGCTGGAGAAAAACGTTGGCCGATGCCAACGAGGTCTAATGATGGCCAACAGGAGAATTGCCATGAGAAAAATCCGCCAGGTGCTACGCCTGCATTATGAATCTAAACTCAGCCGCCGGCAGATTGCTGGAAGTCTAAAGAATAATCCCGCCGGATTCAGGCATCAAACAGAACCCGCCTGCTGGCGGGTTTTTTATCGGAACAGGTGGTGGGTTTGGGATGGAATATGCGGCTTGGCAGTAGGATCCGGTGTTGGTGGAAAAATGGCAGTCGGAGGCGTTTCCTGCCTTGAAAGCCGAAGCCAAACGCACCGGTGCGGTGATTTATTTTGTCGACGAAGCTGGCGTACGTTCTGACTTTCATGCCGGTACTACCTGGGCACCTGTCGGGCGGACGCCGACTGTGAAGACCACCGGGCGACGATACGGTTTGAATCTGATCTCTGCGGTCAGCGCACGAGGCGATTTTCGCTTCATGGTGCAAGAAGGCAACGTCACCGCCGAGGTGTTTATCGAATTTCTGAAACGTCTGCTACGCGGTGCCGAACAGCCGATCATCTTGGTCGTCGACGGCCATCCGATTCACAAGGCTAAGAGCGTTAAAACGTTTGTGGAGCAACAGCAAGGCCGGTTGCAGTTGGTTTTTCTGCCACCGTACGCGCCACAACTCAATCCGGATGAACAGGTTTGGGGCTATATCAAGCCACGTGTGGCCAAGCAGATGCCGGAAAATAAAATCGAATTAAAGAAACTCGTTCAATCTGCCATGCATCGCTTACAGAAACTCCCGGATGTCGTGAAATCTTTCTTCAGACACCCAGAATGTCAATACGCTGGCCAGTGACAATACTTTCTTTATGAGCAGTAAAACCTTTAGCCATGATGAACTTGAACAGGCCATTGACGAAATCAGCCAAGGGTTTGGCTCAAAATACACGCTAACTTTTTGCTAGGCGCTTATCCTCAATTTCCCGTTTTTCTAATTAAGGATTCAATTTTATTCACTATTTGTGAAACACCCAAAGGTTGATTGTCAACAATTGAAAGGCATTTTTTATAAGCACGTAATTGAACACAAACCTTTTTACTCTCTGTAACAGGCTCTTTATTTATAACGGTAGTTGCGGTTTCGTTATCCTTGAGCACTACCTTTTTTTTAACATTAAAAGTATCCGAAATTTCAAAAAAATGCACGGCATAGAAATCATTAAGTAGCTCGATCAAGGTATCGTTAGTAACGTTTAATGGTTGTTGTTGGTTATTTTTAATAAAATAACTGTTTCCATTGCCATTTAATAAAATTTGATAGCTTTCTGCATTTTCCTTAGTAGATTGACTGGAAATAGTTACTTGTATCTTCTTTAGCGGAAATTGAGTTGGCAATACCGGTGAATAAGGCTTTGCCAGAACATTGTTACTAAAAATAATGTCTAGCAAAATTGTGAATAGCAATAAATTATTTTTCATGTCTTATTCTCGCTTTTAAAAAATGGCGACGCAATATTTTTTCTAATTCGACTATCAAATAAACACTTGTAGCAACGCCTAAAATTAATAACCATTGCCCATGGGCAAACGCAGCCGTACCAAAGAGTTTTTGCATGGGCGACCAATAGGTAAATAGCAATTGCAACAGCGTCATAGCCAATGCGCCAATAATCACCCATAAATTGGAAAACACCCCAACATGAAACATTGAATGCTCCAAAGATCGGCAGTTAAACAAGTAAAACATTTCGCTAAAAACAAATACATTGGCGGCCACGGTACGTGCTGAAGCCAGGGATTCGCCGTGTGCCAGCTCCCATTCAAACAGCCCAAAGGCACCTATCAACATTAAAGTCGAGACCAGGCAAATCCGAAAAATCAGCACACCGTTGAGAATCGGCTGTTGCGGGTCACGCGGTTTTCGACTCATTAATCTGGGTTCTTTGGGTTCAAATGCCAGCATCAGCCCTAATAATACCGCTGTGGACATATTGATCCACAGGATTTGTACCGGCGTAATTGGTAAAGCGACGTTGGCAAAAATGGCGGCGCTTATCACCAAGCCTTCGCCGCCATTGGTCGGTAAAGTCCAGACAATAAATTTAATCAGATTATCAAACACGCCACGCCCTTCTTCTACCGCTGCGGCAATGGTAGAGAACATATCATCGGTCAATACCATGGCCGCCGCTTCCTTGGCAACTTCGGTACCGCCAAGCCCCATTGCTACCCCGATATTAGCTTGACGCAAAGCCGGCGCATCATTCACACCGTCACCGGTCATGGCGACGATATGTCCATTGGCCTGTAAGGCTTGCACCAGCTGTAACTTTTGTTCAGGCGCAATTCGGGCATAAACGGCACATTTTTCTACCAGTTGCGGATAGTGTGTTTCATGTGTCGCCTGCAATTCCGCACCCGTCACAACCCGTTCGACATGCCGCATCCCCAGTTGTTTCGCAATTGCCAAAGCCGTGACAGGATGGTCTCCGGTAATCATTTTGACTTGAATGCCTGCCCTATAACAGGCGGCGATTGAGGTGATCGCTTCAGGACGAGGCGGATCGATCATTGCCTGGAAACCCAGAAAAATGAATCCGCCTTTCACCTGATCATGGTTTACATCGGCATAGTCATGATCGCTACGCGCAAACGCCAACACACGAAGCCCTTGAGCCGCTAGGCGTTCAGCTTGTTGGTGCATCGAGGCTTTATCCAATCCGGTTAGCTGCAGTTGCGAGTCAAACGCTTTATCGCAACGTTCCAAGATACTTTCTAATGAACCTTTCAAATACACATGGCGGCTATCAATCGCTAGATTATGATGCAAGGTCGCCATGAACTGATGTTGGGATTCAAACGGAATGGCATCCAGGCGTGGATGAGCGCTACAAACCGCTGAATGATGTAAACCGGCCTTGTGCGCCGCTACCAATAATGCACCTTCGGTGGGATCGCCTTCGATACGCCAACTTTCGGGATCGGCAATTAATCGCGCATCATTGCATAACAATCCGGCTTTTAGGCATTCCATCAAAGCCGGAAAATGTTGGTGGGCTATGGTTTTGCCATTTACACCAATGTCGCCGTCCGGCGTGTAACCGCTGCCGGTGATGTCAAAAAACTCTCCACCGGCAAACAAGACTTGAACCGTCATTTGATTTTGGGTCAAGGTACCGGTTTTGTCTGAACAAATGACAGTCGTACTCCCCAATGTTTCGACTGCGGGCAGTTTGCGAATAATGGCATTGCGTTTTGCCATTCTCGACACGCCAATCGCCAGGGTAATCGTCAAGGCGGCGGGTAATCCTTCCGGGATAGCGCCTACAGCCAAGGCCACCGACGCCATGAACATGTCCAGCAGCGACTGGCCTCGCCATACCCCGATTAAAAACGTAACCGCCGCCAAGCCCAGGATGACCCAAAGCAATAACCTACTAAACTGAGCAATTTTAACCGTCAGCGGCGTTTCCAGCTCAATGGTGCTACTGAGTAGACTATTAATACGGCCAATTTCAGTGTGATCGCCGACTTCAACAACGACCCCTGTTCCACTGCCATAAGTGACCAATGTTGAGGAATACGCCATATTTAAACGATCCGCCAATAGAGTTTCCTCGCTTAGCGTCGCTAGCTTTTTTTCTACCGGTACAGATTCCCCCGTCAGCGCGGACTCATCAATTTGCAACTCTCGGATTTGCAACAAGCGCAAGTCGGCCGGTACTTTGTCGCCGGATTGTAAAAATACCACATCCCCAACCGTCAACTCGTTAGCCGAAATGGAACGGCGTTGACCATTGCGCAGAACGGTGGTCGTGACCGTCAACACCCGACTGAGTGCATCAATGGCTTTCAGCGCGTTGGATTCCTGAATAAATCCGATAATGGTATTGACCAATACCACACCAAAAATGACACTGCTGTCCACCCATTCTTCGAGAAAACCGGTAATCGCCGCGGCTAGCAATAAGATGTAAACCAGAGGCTGGTTCACCTGTTCAAACAGTAACCGAAACGGACTTTTACCGCGTTGTGGCGTGAGACAATTCAAACCGTGTTGTCTCAGGCGCTGTTCAGCCTGGATGTCAGTGAGACCTTGCTGAACATCAACTTGAAGGTCTGTTATCAATGTTTCCGGTGGCAGATTAGGCCAATTTGTTTTCTGGGGTTTCATTTGTTTTAGTATTGGCATATTTATGAGTAAATCTTCGGCAACCTTGCTGTTCAAGATCCTGAATGTGCAGGTCGAGTTGTTTGTTTCCTGCGGGTGAACAAACACCGGCTTTATGGGGGCGGAACGACCACGTTTGCATCCGTTTGCTTGTCTTAATATGAAATGGCCAACAACAAAGGACATCTGTTAGGTGGGATGTTGATCTGAATGCCTTAAAAGAATCTAACGATTCGGCCTAAAACCATTTTTTGACCCAAAAGCGACGCCCCCAATACAAAAACAAAGGAAATAGCCCCCACCAAAGAAAATGTTCAATAGGGCCACCTGATTCCCCGGCATAAGGGATCATGAAAAAAGGCACGATAACTATCCATAAAATAGATAGTACTAAAGCAATTCGATTTTTTTTATTCAATCTCGTAAACCAATTAAGGCTCATGTTCATAGTTCTACTCCAATTGAGTTAATCATCCGTGAACCGAAACCAAAATGCGCGCATACAAGAAGCGCTCACATTTAGACCCTCCTTCTACGAGGGACCTGGAACCAAAATGGGATGGACAAAATCAGTATGCAAAGCAACCAGGTCGTTAATTGCTGATTTTGAAACGTGTAACCCAATGCGAATGGCAGGCCTTCCATGAAATCAGGATGAGCCTGAATGAAATCATATCCGGCCATAAATGCCTTGGTTTCACCCATTACCAACGCTACGGCCTCGATGCTTAAAGCGCAGGCGAGCAACTTATCAATAGGCATATGCAAGTTCCCCCCTGTCATTCGGTCAAAAGCCAGCGTTTGCCACTCGAATCTTCTTAGCCCGATCCACATGCAAACCACCAAACCGCACACGCCAAGCATGGGGATTGCGAATTCCTCATTCGGAAAACTGAGCGTGCGGCCGTCAAGGGCCAGACCATGGGTTTTATAGAGCGCTATCGGAATAAAAATCAGGTAAACGGCTCTCAATAGTTTTGCGAGTCGCCTATCATCGGGTTTGCCAATCAATATATCGTGAAAACGCTGCATCAATAAACCGCCCAGAGCGGCATTAGCCGACACCATGAATAGGGTATATGCGCGCTGCGACGCGCTGTAACTGGTGAGCCAAAGGAAATTCGCCATCGTGACCAGACAAACCGAAAATGATTGGCCCAGAACCAAGAACAACAACAAACGTGGCAACGAAAAACACCGGAGTTTTTTGAAGTAGGCAGCCACAATCACTAACCACAAGATCGTCGCCCAGGAAAAATGTACAAGCCAGTTCGGATTTTCGCTGACCGGGCCGGTCAACGACAGGATGGGCTTACGGTCGATGGATAGCAAGCCCCAATTCGCTCCCACCACACCTTCATGATGGCTCTTCCAGGGTTGGTTGAAGGCTTCGACGAGGTTGTAGTCGAAACCATGTTGGTTTGCGACTTGCACCATGCTGCGGATGAATTTGGTTTGATTGACGATGCTGGGTCTTGCGTAACCGCGTTGCCGGCCGATACCCGGCCAACCGGATTCACCAATCATGATAGGTTTGCTCAGTCCCATGCTGAGCATTTTGTCCTCGACTTGTTTGAATATCCTTTGAATATGCTCGGCTGCTCGATCAATGTCTATCGGTTCGTCTTCCCAGTAAGGCAGGATGTGAATGGAAATAAAATCTACCTCATTGAAAAGTTGAGGGTAGCGCAGGTAGATCGACCAAACATCGGCATACGAAACCGGTTGATTGATCGCCTGCTTGACGTCGCGAATATGACCGATCAGGCTGTCGACGTCCAAGTCATTTCGCAGCAACACCTCGTTGCCGACGATAACTCGTTTCACCACGTCAGGATGAGCATTGGCTGATTTGATCAATGCCTCAAGTTCCTGCGCATTGCCTTCCTTGCCATCACCGAGCCAACCGCCCAGTATCATATCCACCCCATATTTGCGCGCAAAATCAGGGGTAGACTCCATGCCGCCAAGGGTGGAGTAAGTGCGAATGCCAAAGGTTTTGTCCGCCAGAAGCCCCAAATCTTCATCAATGTGTTCAGGTAGCGGAAATTTATGTTTTATGGGACTGAATCCATCCCGATACGGCGCAAACGATAGGCTCATCAATCGACCCGAAGGTACATCGACACCAACATCTTCCGGCAAATTGGCAATCCAAGCCAACATTCCATGAACGAATACTATAAAAATCAGGCAGAGCAGAATCTGGGTGGTTTCCCGATTAAATTTGTGTTTTGAATTAATCATCCGCGGAACGAAACCAAAACGCGCGCATAAAAGACGCGATCACAATGACTATGCCAAACACTACGCAGGCCCACATAAAGGCATGGACATAGCCAATGATCACCGCGCACCCCACTAGGAAAAAACCCAGCAAGCTAAATTCCCAGCCAACATGAAAACCGTTGAGCATGGCGGATAATCCCAATATCAACAGTATCACCAAGTCAGCACTAACACCGGATAACTGCCCGGATTTATTCAGAAAAGTGGCGGCAATTACGACGATGATTGTGTGTAGCCAATGCATGCCTTGTGCCTTGATGATGTCAGCGAAGCTTACATCACTGCTTTTGGCCTGTAACCAGGCAATGAAAACGGACAGCAAACCAAAGACGAACACCATTAACAGCCAATAGCCGTAACCGTCATCGGGATTAAAGTCGGTGATGAAAATGCCTACCAGCGACAAGAGGACCAACAGGATAAACACCGTTTGCTCAATACCGAAATGGCGTTTTCCGGGGTTGCTCTCTGCCATTATTTCATCGTCATACATGTTTCGGGTTCCTTTGGTTATTATTAATCTGTGCTGCGGACAATCGTCATTTGGGGTGTTACTGAATCAATTTGGCTGCCGCATCCTCGAGTTTCGCAAAATCGACGCCCACGCTGATGACAAAACTGGAGGCTTCTTCAAAGGTCATGGTGGATTTAACGATCTTGGATTCGTGGACCATTACGGTGAATCCGGAAGTGGGGTTTGGCGAAGTGGGCACATACAAAACATAAAGCTCGTCCTTCTGATTGGTCACATAGGCCGGCACCCAGACACCGTCCTTGGGATATTCGACGTAGACGACTTCCCGTGGCTTATCCTGGCCTTCGCCGGAAAATATGCCGATGATTTTTTTGCTCACGCGATATACGGTACTGAGTATCGGCAGCTTCTCAAGATACGATTCCAAGAGGGAAACCATATAAGTCTTTCCTTTCCCATGCCGAATCCGATAGCCTAAAAAGATCAGCAACAGAATGGTGATGGCGAATAAAAAAGACGTCATCCAGTAATTTTCGTAATAACCATGAACGCTCAGAAATGTATCCCGCAGCAAACGTTCTATGAGGACAACGATTTGCACGACCACCAGAATCGGCAATACCGACAGGACACCCAGCAGGAAATAGTCCAGAAATTTTCGAATGTTTTCTTTCATGTTTTACCCCTTATGAAGTGACGTTTGTTCGGATGTAAGCCTGTTACAGACACCATCGGAAACGTTTGGCATTTAGCAAAAACAGGTCATCCTAATCGCAGGTAACGGTAATAACCTTTCAACAACATCGGCGCAAGCAGCGTGGTCATGGCGATGACAATAATCAGCGCGGCGTAGATATCGTTATTCAAGATACCTGACGTTCGCCCAAGTTCCGCGAAGATCAAGCCGACCTCGCCACGCGGAATCATGGCGATACCGATAGCCAGACGCTCCGTCCAAGGCCCACGTAGTAATAGCGCACCTAATAGCTTGCCGATTATGGCCACAGCGAACAGGCTGGCTGAAAACCACCAAATGAATGGCGAGGTCCAGTCGATTTCGCGCAGATTGAGGGAAAGCCCGACCATCACGAAAAATATCGGCACGAATAATTGAACGATAGGCAGCATTTGGGCTTCGATATGACCGGTAAAACCCGGAGTTATAACTAAATCTGGTGTACGGCCCAACTTGAAGAGAGGTGGCGTCCTCTGCTGAAATGAGATTGACGAGATCGAATAACAGCAATCACGAGAGACGCCATGAACAAAGATAACGCAAAAGACTGGGAATGTGCAGGCTCCATTAAGGATGCCTTGACTGATTTATTGAGAAGCGGTGCTCGCGCCTTAATTCAACAGGCCGTTGAAGCGGAGCTCCAAGCATTTTTGAACGACTACCGGAACGTCACTGACTTGCAAGGCCGCCGGACTGTAGTTCGCAACGGTTATTTACCCGAGCGGGAAATCGTCACTGGGGTGGGTAATGTGGCCGTGAAAGTTCCTAAGGTACGAGACCGTTCCGGCGGTGGCATCAAATTCAACTCGTCCTTGGTGCCGCCTTATGTCCGTAAGGCCAAGCGGGTGGAAGCAGCATTGCCCTGGTTGTATTTGCGAGGCATTTCGACGGGTGACATGCAGGACGCCTTGTCGGTATTGCTGGGGGCAGAGGCGAAAGGCTTGTCGCCAGCGGTGGTTAGCCGCTTGAAAGCGCAGTGGGCGGATGATTATCAAGCCTGGCATCGGCGGGATTTGTCGAATGAACGTTATGTGTATGTCTGGGCCGACGGCATCTATTCGACCCTGCGCGGCGAAGATGACCGCTTGTGTCTGTTGGTGATCATCGGTGTCAACGAGCGCGGTGAAAAGCGGCTTCTGGCACTCTCGGATGGTTATCGGGAATCCAAGGCATCCTGGCTGAGCGTGTTGCAAGATTTGCAGACTCGCGGCTTACAAGACGCGCCGAAACTCGCCACCGGCGATGGTGCCCTGGGCTTTTGGGCGGCGGTGAATGAAGCCTGGCCGCAGACACGGACACAACGCTGCTGGGTGCATAAAACGGCGAATGTGCTGGCGGCATTACCGGATTCCATCCAAGGAAAAGCCAAGGCAGGCTTGAAGGAAATCTGGATGGCGGAAACCAAGGCTCAAGCGAGCAAAGCCTTTGACAGCTTCCGGCATAACTTTGAGGCCAAATACCCCAAAGCAGTCAATATTCTGGAAAAAGACCGTGAATCGCTACTGGCGTTTTACGACTTTCCCGCCGAGCACTGGGTTCACATCCGCACCACCAATCCGATCGAATCGAGCTTTGCGACCATTCGCCATCGGACGACGCGGACCAAGAACTGTGTATCACGGAATACGTTGCTGGGCCTGGTATTCCAGTTGGCACTGACTGCCGAAAAAAGTTGGCGCAAGATACGCGGATTTAAACAACTACCGGATGTGATCAACGGCATCCGGTTTCAGGATGGCATGGCTGTCATCACTGAACCAGATAATGAAGAAGAAAATCAGCAGGCCGCCGCCTGATTCAATTTGCCTGTACACCAGATTTGACTATTTCTCTAAAACCCGCATCTTCATGCAAAGCCATACCGAAAGGCAGAAAAAACCGTCGCGAAAGCGCCAAGCCCGCGGCAAAGCCGCCCAATAACTCCGGCGCACCCATTTCGTGAGCTAACCAGGCGAAGAACAACACCAGAGAGACGATCAGGGTGGGAATCAGCCCTTCGGTTTGACTGATTTTGGCAAATTGCCGAATCATTAAGGAAATGGCTTTGGCGAATAGCGGTGCCAAAACGAAGAACATCGCGATGAAGCCTATGACCTGCATGGCATTGGCTGTGTTGATTTGACCTACCCGAGAAAAATCGTAAAGAACGGCCAAAAGCACAACGCCGAGAATATCGTCAATCACTGCCGCGCCCAATACCACTTGCGCTTCCCGGCTGTGTTGACGTTTTAAATCGGTAAGAACCCGGACGGTAATGCCGATACTGGTGGCGGTTAGGGTCCCGCCGATGAATAGCGATTCCAGCAAACTGCGGTTGAACAGCCAATGACTGAGGCCGAAACCAAACACGAACGGCCAGAAGAAACCGCTGACCGCCACAAACAACGCTTGCCAGCCGGATTTTGCCAATTGGCGAATATCGGTATCCAGCCCGACTTCAAATAGCAACAAAATGATGCCGATCTCGGCTAATAACTTGATGACCTGACTCGGCTCCATCCAACCCAGCAAACTGGGGCCGAGGATTACGCCGGCTAGCAATTCACCCACTACCGGAGGACTTTTCAAGCGTGCGAACAATTCGCCGAACAGCCGTGCGGTCAGCAAAATAACCATCAACTGAAAGAAAAACTGATGAACCGCTTGATCTTCCATCGCGCTATCCCCTGAAGTTCTGGCTAAAGCTGTTGTTGGTTTTCCAATGCTGTTTCGGGATCGCTCTTTGGCATAACGGCGTTCACTTTCTGGAAATCATCGGTGTTTGGCGATTTCACCATCATGTCTGGTGAAGCGGTGCCGATTGTGTTTTTCCCCTGCAATAACAGCATCGGTAATACCGCCAAACCGATCAAGAAAGGCAGCAACAGTGCCTGTTTGCCCCAGGTGCAAGAAATATCCTTTAAATCTGCCGACGTGCTTTGAGTTGAATCTTGCCTTTGGTTGTATTGATCAGTAGGCAATTTCCAAGGTTTTCCATCCAGCCAGGCCAATGTCTTAGCAGTCAACAGCATTAGCGCAATGCCCGCTAGGTTAACCATCGCCACGTTGGTCGCGTCTCGTCCCAACCAATCCAAGGCGATACCGCCAATGTATGACAAACTCATGCAGCATAGGAAAATCGGCAAGGATTGTTGCCCCATTCTGATGATCCAACGTGGTAAACCCATCGTTAACCACTGGGGTTTCCATTTGAAGAGTTGATTCATCAGATAGGCCAGTGCCAACAGGTGAACCCAGCGCAACAGCCCTAGATGACTTTTATCCAATAGTGGCTCCAGATGTACGCGTAAATCTCCCCAAAATGCTACCTGACTATAAGTTGCTTCATGTCCCAGCGGAATAGATACCAACACGATAATCGCGCAAAACAGGATGAGTCCCCTGTGCCTGTCAGGTATTCGAAGCCAACCTTCGCCAAACCCAAAACCGGTAAAGAACATCAATTGCCAGTTAAAAGGATTGAAATACCAGGGGCGCCCGGTAGTCGGGTCTGCCGTCAATTCCCAGTTGTATTGCCATGCCGCATAGTAAATCAAAACGGAAAAGCCCAAAGCTAATGCAATGTGCAGACGAGACAAAGCCCAGACCAAAGGCACCCACAAGATCAACACCAGATACATGGGGAGAATGTCAAAATAATTAGGGACGTAGGCCAAGCTGAATATGTCTAAAACGGCTTGTTGGGTATTCTCGAAGAAGTAAGCAATATTCAGGCGTTGAATGTAATCCGTATCGAGCATCCAGCGGTTACCGAGCACACAAATCACTGCCATCAACAAAAACGACGCCAGATGAGCGGCGTAGATTTGCCCGCAGCGATGCAGCACTCGGACGCTACCCAGCCAAAGTCCGGCTCGATCAAAGCTGCGCCCATAGGCAATCGCCGAGGCAAATCCGGACAGGAACACAAATATTTCCGCCGCATCGCTAAGACCGAATCGTGACGGCGTGTGCCAGAACCAAGGATTGGCGGGCATGTGGTTGATGAAGATAATCATCAAGGCGATGCCGCGAAAAAAATCCAGTTGCAGGTTGCGCGCTTGCACTGGATTGAGCTGTGATTCCATAATGAATCCTTTGGCGATTAAGGCGGATCAGCTTCCGCTAAGTTTTTGTTATTCTGAATAAGCCCATGGTTATGCCCCCTAAAATCTAGGTGACACGAAATACCATGACTCCAGTTTTGACTTAATGTGTAGAGCTGGATTTCTTGCAAACCCGATAATAGTACTGGCGTAACCTTTCATTAACCTTTCAACGGCGCAAATCTTTTCATGAGAATTTTATTGGTCGAGGATGACACTGTATTAGGCGATGGCTTGTCCCGTAGTCTTGCGGATTGGGGATTCGATGTCACACTGGCCATTACGGGGGCTTTTGCCGACAGCGCACTGAGTACGCAACCTTACGACTTGTTAATTCTCGATCTGGGATTGCCGGATATGGATGGACGGGATGTATTACGGCAATTACGCGGTCGCTACCAGTCGGCTATCCCCGTATTGATCTTGACTGCCCGCGATGGCCTTAATGATAGAGTCGGAGGCCTGGAGCTGGGCGCAGACGATTACATGACCAAACCCTTCGAACTGCGCGAACTGGAAGCCAGGGTCAGAGCCTTACTGCGCCGCAGTCAAGGTGGCTTCAATCACGACATTCGCTTTGGCCAACTGGTGTTGGATGCCCGCCATCAACAGATCACAATCCATGGTGTGCCGATGACCTTGCCACCTCGTGAATATGGCGTATTGGAAGCCTTGTTGTTGCAAGCCGGGCGCGTCGTGAGCAAGGATATTATTGCCCAGCGCCTGTCGGTTCGTTCGGAAGAGCTGGCCGACAACGCCATCGAAGTCTATATCCATCGCTTGCGTAAACGTTTGGAACCTTTGGGGATACGTATCCGCACCTTACGCGGATTAGGCTATCTGTTGGAGCAAAACGACGATGCGTAAACCCCAAAGCTTGCGAGCACAGCTTCTGTCACGCCTGACGCTACCGTTATTCATAGTGGTGATTCTGGATGCCTCGGTATCATACTTTGTGGCGCTGCATTATGCCGACCAGGCTTACGACAGCTGGTTGCTGGATTCGGCAAAATCCCTCGCGCAAGAGGTCAAGGCTCAGAAGGATAAAGTCACCTTCGAACTGCCACCCATTGCGGTCGAAGTGTTTCGTTGGGATGCCATGGATAAAACCTTTTTCAAAGTGGAATCCGAGGCTGCCGGCTTTATCGCCGGCGATAAGGGGCTGCCCAGCCCCATGTTGGCGACCATGGCTAATGATGAACCGTTTTTTTCCGACGGCGAAATCCAGGGGCAAAGAGTGCGGATTGTGTCGGTGCTCACCGCGCCGACGCCTGATGACACCGACGACGTGCTGATTTCTGTCGCCGAAACCCTCAACAAGCGGCGTGGCATGATGAATGAAATTTTATTGGCAGTGGTGCTGCCACAGATTTTGCTGGTGTTGATTACCGGTTTTCACATCTGGACCGGTATCAATCGGGGGCTCGGTCCGTTGAACGACCTGGCAAAACTCATCGCCCAACGTTCGGCCAGAGACTTAAATCCAATTTCGGATGCCGGTGTCCCGCTGGAAGTCCGCTCGCTGACCCATACCATCAATGCCTTGCTGGATCGGCTCGGCGCTAATCTGAAGACGCAGCAGCGATTTATTGAAAACGCGGCACATCAATTGCGTACACCATTGGCTGGATTGAAAGTCCAGGCAGAACGAGCGCTGTTAGCGGATAACCTTGAGACCATGAAGCCGGCTTTGGCGCACATCAAAAATGCCGCGAATCGCGTTGCTCACCTTAGTACCCAATTGCTGGTTTTGGCTCGATCGGAGTCGGTGTCGCAAAGTGCTCAAGAGTTTAAAGCTATCGATTTGATCGGACTGGCTCGCGCCTGCTGTATGGACTGGGTGCCCAAAGCCTTGGAACGCAACATCGAATTGGAGTTTGATGCCCCAACTACTCCTGTTTGCATTGCTGGAGACGAAACCTTGCTTCGAGAATTGCTTAGTAATTTATTGGATAACGCCATTGGTTACGGCAATCCGGGTGGACATATCAGTGTGAAAATCGAGCCCAGCCTTGAGCCGAGATTGATTATCGAAGATGACGGCCCCGGCATCCAGGCAAACGAAGCAGACAGGGTCTTTGAGCGTTTTTACCGTATTCCGGGCAGTCGTGGCGAGGGTTGCGGACTGGGGTTGGCAATCGTCAAGGAAATCGCCGACCTTCATTCCGCGCGGATCAATATCCGCAACGGGCCACGCGATAGTGGCACCCGAATTGAAATTGTCTTCGGCAGTTGCTTATAAAAACAACATATTACGGTACTTCTTAAAGTTTAATTCTATTGTTGAAAGGTTCGTGAAAGCTTAGGCAACTAGAATATCGACGCAACGCCTATAAAGGATACGAAATTGCCATGTTTTCTAAAAATCACATCAGACAGCTCGGTTATTTGATTTGCTTTGTCTCGGTCATCTTGCTCACGTCCGGTTGTACTTGTCAGAATCCAAAACCTATAGACCAACCCTCATCGACGACTGCTTAACTCTGCAAATCCGCAATCAGTTATCCGTAAATGTGCCTCAGTGGCGGGCGCCCATCAAACTAGCCACGTTGTACCAAAAATAATTGCGGCATTAACTGCGGGACCGCAAATAAATTCAGGAATACCGCATGAAATCGAAACTTCGTTGCCGATTGGCAAACAGCACAAAGAAAACCAGACAGGCGCATCAATCTCGCGACGAAAACGCCTGTGTGACCGTCGTCATACCGGCGTTGAACGAAGCCAAACGCATTCAGGAAGTAGTCGCTTACGCCTTGGCCGACTCGGCTACCGCCGAAGTGATTGTCGTCGACGATAGCTCCATTGACGACACCGCAATATTGGCAAGACGGGCCGGCGCCAAAGTTCTGACCAGTAGCATGCTTGGCAAAGGTATGTCGATGCGCGACGGCGCGGTAGCGGCCAGCCATGATCTGATTGTTTATCTGGACGGCGATCTCGCCAACTTACATCCCGGCATTATTACCCGTCTCTGTTTTCCTCTGCTAAATGAAGGGGCAGACTTCGTCAAAGCTCGTTTCGGACGAAGCGGTGGTCGGGTCACTGAGCTCACCGCAAAACCGATGCTGAAGGTTTTCTTTCCCGAACTGGCGCATCTGGCCCAGCCGTTGGGCGGTATCATCGCCGTACGGAAAAATTTGCTGCAAACGCTGACCTTCGAGGATGGTTACGGTGTCGATGTGGGCTTGTTGATTGATGCGCACTTGGCCGGCGCCAAACTGGCGGAAGTCGACATCGGCTCATTGGAACATGATAGCCAGCCGTTGTGCGACCTGTCGTTGATGGCCAGTGAGGTCAGTCGCGCCATTTTTGTCCGCGCCAAAATTGCCGGACGCCTGCATGTGGAACAGGTCGCCGCGATGCACGAAAGCCAACGGCAGGTCGCTGCCGGCATCGATTATGTGCTGACCCTTCGCAAGGGACGACGACGCCTAATTTTGTTGGACATGGACGGCACAATAACGCCCTCGCGGTTTGTGCTGGAACTGGCACGCACTACCGGAAATGAAGCGGCGCTGATGCAATTGCTGGATACGCCGGACAGCGATGCCGCGACCCGTAGCGAACGCATCGCGGAATTGTTTCGTTTCATACACAAGCAGCAATTCGAACAGGTAGCGCGCTCGCTGGAAATTCGCCCAGGCGTCATCGAATTCGTCAAACAGGCAAGGCGAGACCGGTCGTGCTCAGCGACAGCTATTTTGTGGCCGCCGACGTGATTAGACGCCGCATATTTGCCGATTTTGCCCTAGCTCATACCTTGACCTTCGAGGGAGATGTCTGCAATGGACAAATTCAAATCAATCCGGCTTTCCTGCCCGACGAGGGCAATCCTGCTTCGGCGATTTGTAAAAGCAATGTTTTGCGCTGCTTCTTGGCTGATAAAACACCACCACCAGTCGAACTGATCTGGGCTGTCGGCGATAACCTTAATGATTTGGAAATGTTGCGGCTAGCAGATACTCCCTTCGTCATCGATCCCAAGTCGCCCAAACTGCTTGAGGAGCCCGACATCACGCTTATCACTGAGTTCTCCGACTTACTCGAACTACTGCCGGATAAAGCGTCCGACACAATAGAGTAATGATGGCGATTAAGTTTAGGCCGGCAAATTTAAAGGTGTACTGACTTAGGCGCTTGCAACCAAGGAAGCCGAATATCGTGACCTGCTTTGTTCGATTCAATATTTCGTTGAAAGGTTCTTGAAAGGTTATATCGGTAGGATGTTACGCCTATACCAATATTCCCTAACCCCTTAGCGTTTTCATCGAACCGACATGCGTTGTTCCCATTTGTTTTGTCTTATCAGTTTTCTGTTTATTTCCGGCTGCGAACAGCACAATCCGGAGTCAGAGGCTCAATCAAACCCCGCGGAACAACCGTCTGCCACCGCAAAGCGAACAGTTTCTCTTCGCCCTGATTCGCTCCCCTATATCAAAGTCCAGGAAATTCAACCGGAAGCCTTCGCGGGTACGATTTCCGCTCCGGCCCGTGTCGATTTTCGGGCTCAGGCGATCTCCACGGCAGGTACGGTAGTCGCTGGCCGCATCACCAAAATTCATGTGCAAATCGGCGACAGGATTAAGGCCGGGGCGCCCTTGGCAACACTGGCTAGCGGCGAAGCGACGCAAATGCGTTCGGATTATGCTCGTGCTGTAGCCGAACTGACTCGTGCCGAGGATCATTTACGGCGTCAAATGGAAATGCAGCGCACGGGAGTGGGTCTTGAGATTGAACGGGTGGAAGCTGACACTCAGCTCAAGCAAGCCAAAACGGAGTTGGAGCGCAGCCGGGATTTTCTAAAACTTTTGGGCGACGGATCGGCGGCTGAAGTGATCGTGCGTGCGCCCATGGATAGCATGATTCTGAAGGCGCATGTTTCGACAGGCGCGGCAGTGGCACCGGGAGCGCCATTGTTTGATCTGGGCGAACCTTCCGCTGCGTGGATCATCGCCGACGTGTTTGAGAAAGATTTGCTGTTGGTGGAAAAAGGCGCCAAAGCCGTTATTGAACTGGCCTCTTCGCCGGAGCCCATCCTAGGGCATGTAGTGGCGGAAAGCGCTGCCATTCAGACCGACTTGCGGCGGGCATCGGTGTTTATCGAGCCGGATGATCCGAAGCTATCGTTGCGGCCCGGCATGTACGCCAGGGTTACGATTGAAGCGTCTACGCCCAACCGCATTATCCTGCCCACTGCGTCGATACTCATCAAGGATGGTCGCGAAACCCTGGTTTACGTGGAAACTGCGCCCAACGTTTTCGAAGCTCGCCCGGTGCAAGTGGGGCAATCTCGCGAAGGCATTACGCCGGTGCTAAAAGGCCTGTCCGGTGGAGAGCGTGTCGTGGTCAGCGGTGCGCTACTACTCGACGGCGAAGCCTCTTTACTACTGTAGGAGGCTACTATGCTAAAGATCTTGATCGAATACTGTGTCCACCGGCGTATTGCCGCTATGGTGGTCACCTGTGTTATTGCCTTGTTCGGCATTCATGCCTATATCGAAACGCCGATAGAAGCCTATCCGGATGTCACCAATACTCAGGTGACCGTGATTAGTCTGATGCCAGGCTACGCGCCGGAAGAAGTCGAACGCCAGGTCACCGTACCGCTAGAACGTGTGCTCAACGGTACGCCCGGCATGCTGAAAATGCGCAGTCAAAGCTTGTTCGGATTGTCTTTGGTGACCATCACGTTCGCCGATGATGTCGACAGCTTCCACTCCCGAACACTGATTACGGAGCGCATGACGGGCGCGGAGCTCCCCGCAGCCGTCAAACCGGTGTTGGCCCCGGATTACACGCCGCTGGGGGAAATCTACAAATTTGTGGTGGTCAGCGATCGCCATTCGCTGTACGAACTGCGTTCCGAAATGGAATGGAACGTGTCACGCGTGATGCGCCAAGTACAAGGCGTGGCCGACGTGCTGACGTTTGGCGGCTATTACAAGGAGTTTCATGTCGAAATCGACCCGGTCAGGCTCGACTCTTTTGGTCTGACCCTGGATGAAGTCAATCAAGCCATTGCCAGCGCCAACCGCAACGTCGGCGCCGGCTTTTTACGCCATGGCGATCAGCAAATGGTGATCCGTAGCGTCGGCTACCTGAGCTCGGCCGAGGATGTGAAGAAAATTGTGCTGAAAAGCGAAGGCGGCACACCGGTGACAGTCGGCGATATTGCCCGCATGGTGCAAGCCTATACGCCCCGCCAAGGTGCGGTGGGGATGAACGACCAGAAGGAAGCCGTGGAAGGTATCGTGCTACTGCGTCGCGGACAGAATCCTTCACGCGTATTAGCCGCCGTGCATGAAAAAGTAGAAGAACTTAATACTCGTATTCTGCCTGCCGGCATGAAACTAGTACCCTTTTTGGATCGCACCGAGTTGGTCGACAAGACACTGCATACCGTTTACGACAATTTGTTGCACGGGTTCTTGCTAGTCGTCGGCGTGGTCTGGCTGTTCCTACGCAGTATCCGTGGCTCATTGATTGTGGCCAGCGTCATCCCGTTGTCGCTGTTGGTGGCGTTTGCCGGTCTGTATCGTCTGGAACTACCGGCCAATCTGATCTCCATGGGGGCTATCGATTTTGGCATTATTTTGGATGGCGCCGTGGTGCTGGTGGAAAACGTCATTCACCAAGCCAGCCATCAGCATCCCAAAAATCACCGAGACATGGTGCATTTGATTGTCAATGCGGCCTTTGATGTGGCCAAGCCGACGTTTTATGCGATGTTGATCATTATCGCCGCACTGATTCCGGTTTTCACCCTGGAACAGGTCGAAGGACGCATTTTTCGACCCTTGGCATTGACCTATAGTTTTGCGCTGGTGGGTGGTTTGGTATTCGCGATGACCTTGGTACCGGCGCTCTGTGCGGCACTGATTCAACCTAAACATGCCATGATCGAAGAGCCGAAATTTTTAGTTCATCTACGAGGGGCATACAAACGCATCCTCAGCGCGGCGCTAGCTCGCCGAACTACTACCCTTGGCGCCGCAGCAGGTTTACTGCTGGCAGGTGCGGTTGCGGTGGGCGGTCTCGGCACCGAGTTTTTGCCGGAACTGGATGAAGGCGATGTGCATGTGTTCGTCGAAATGCCGGCCAGTATTTCCCTGGTAAACGGACAAGACGTATTGCTGGATATGCGTCAACGTCTGCTGGCATTTCCGGAAGTCAAAGGCATTCTCAGTCAGCAGGGCCGGTCCGAAGACGGCACCGACAATGAAGGCGTCAACATGAGCGAAACTTTCGTCCATCTCAAACCGCATGAACAATGGCGACCGGGATGGCACAAGGAAGCCTTGGTAGATGCCATGCGCTCGTCACTGGCCGCCATACCGGGCGTGCGTTTCAATTTTTCTCAGCCCATCAAAGACAATGTGGAAGAAGCGGTTAGCGGTGTGCGTGGCAAGGTAGTGTTAAAAATTTACGGTAACGATCTGGAAAAAATGCGTGCTGTATTGGAGCAGGCCAAAGGCCGACTTAAACAGATTCCAGGCGTTATCGATTTGGATCTCTATCGAGAATCCATTGTGCCGCAATTACAAATCAAACTAAATCGCGCCGCGCTGGCCCGGCAAGGTATTACCATCGATGCTGCTCAGGATACGATTGAAACGGGCCTGGCCGGTATGGTCGTCACCGAACTTTGGCAGGATGAACGTCCCGTGCCGGTACGGGTGATTTTACCCAGTGTCGAGCGAAGTGATAGCGAGCAAATCGGCGGTTTGTTGCTGCCGACGCCGTCCGGCGCACGCATACCGCTGCGAGAAGTGGCGGATTTGCCGACCGAACGTGGTCGCACGTCCATTGAGCGCGAGGCCAATCGCCGCTTCTTGGCTTTGAAATTCAATGTGGAAAATCGCGACTTGGGGTCGGTGGTGCATGACGCGATGGAAGCTGTCGAAGGCAAGATCGAATTGCCCGAGGGAGATTTTCTGGTCTGGGGAGGCGAGTTCGAAAACCAGCAACGGGCGATGGCCAGACTCGGTGTCGTAGTACCTATCGCGGTGCTGATCGTCTTGGCTCTGTTATATGGCGCCTTACAGTCCGCGCGTAGCGCATTGGCCATCTTGCTCTGCGCCCCCTTTGCCATGACCGGTGGCGCATTCGTGATATTGCTGGCCGGCATCCCTTTGTCGGTCAGCGCCGCAATTGGTTTCATTGCTTTGCTGGGTCAAGTGTCATTGATGGGGCTACTCGTGCTGAGCGCGACTGAAGATCGAAGGCGACAAGGGCTATCGGTTATGGAGGCTATCCTGAACGGTGCTACCGACCGTTTGCGGCCGGTATTGATGGCTTCGATGTTGGCTTTACTCGGCTTGCTACCCATGGCCGTATCGACCGGTATCGGCAGTGAAACGCAACAACCGTTCGCAGTGGTTATCGTCGGCGGCATGTTCACCACCTTTTTCGTCGCGATGCTGGTATTGCCGGTGATTTATTCCTATATCACCACTGAACGGCTCATCACCCCGGAAGAAGCGGATGAATTACCGGAGGAATCCGTATGAAAAAGCCTGATTGGAAAAAACACCTTGTCTTGCCAGCCGTCTGTTTTTGCTTGGTGAGCGCTGTTTCCTGGTCTTCGCCGGTGCTTGCCGAGGATTCGACATTGCTGCCGGAAACGGTCACCATCCAACAGTTAATGGAAATTACCCGCGAAAAGAGCCCCCGCTTTGCCGCCCTGAGGCAACGTATCGAACCGGCCAATGCTGAAGTGGTGGCTGCCGGGGTGTTGCCTAATCCCAGAATCAGTTACGGCCGTTACGACCTGTTGACCCGGCAGAACACCATGTACGACGGCAATGTCCAGCAACAAGTCACCCTGGAGGTGCCCGTGTTGATAGCGGGTCAGCGTGGTGCCCGCATCGATGCCGCTGAAAAAAATCGCGAAGTGACTGCCGCCGACATTGATGCCGAATTTGCCGATTTGATTCACCAGGAGTGGGGCTTATTCGTCAAACAACTGGCGGATAAGCAACGAATCGCGGTGCTGGATGAAACCACCCGGTATATGGGACATCTGGCCGACATCGTGTTGGGACGCGCTCAGGCCGGCAATGCCAGTCGCTACGATTTGCTGCGTATCGAAATCGAAACCAAGGCGGTGCAAACCCGGCTGGAAACGGTCAGCAATAATCTATCGTCCTCCGCCGGTGAGTTAGGGGTGTTAGTGGGCTTATCCGGCTGGAAACCGCAAGCGGCCGGCAAGCTGGATTATCTGAATGTACCGACCGATATCGAAAAGCTTTGGGCGGATACCGTCAATCTGAATCCAGCGCTTGAGGCGGCAAGACGTGGCGAAATCGCCGCCGATGCGGGACTGGAACGCGCCGAGAGAGAACGCTGGCCTACTCCGTCGCTGCAAGTCGGCTCGGTCTTTACCGACAAACCTTACGGTAATACCAGCTTTGCGGGTGTATCCGTCGACCTGCCGATTTTTGATCGTGGTCAAGGTGGCATGGCCCGCGCGAATGCCGAAAAACAAGCAGCTATCTTAGCGCGAGGGTTAACGAACGCCCAAACCCGTAGCGCCTTGGAACGTGCAGTTGACCAATTGAGCAAACGCCGAACTACACGCATTAAATTTGAACAGGAAGTGATGGGGAGACTGAGTGATCTTAAGGCGATGGGTGAAGCCAGTTATCGGCTCGGTAAAGGGAGTTTGCTGGAACTGCTCGACGCCTCACGCTCCCGAACCGAAACACAATTGACGCATCTGGATTTGATGCAGGCGGAAATCGAGGCTGAGCTGGAAATTCTAAAAGTGGCCGGTTTGCTGGTAAACACTGTCGACTCAGAGCTAACCCAAAAATAATATCGGGTGCAATTATTGCTTATAAATCCTACAAGTGACGTAAATAACGGTAATGGCAATATATAAGCGAGAGATTTTCCATTATTAGCGTTGGTGGCGGCAAGGTTTTGCCGTCCATCCTCAGCTCAAGAACATCCGGATTTGACGCATGTTAATAACTACCTCAATCAGTAGGAGGCCGAAATGAGTATGGACATCCTAGGCTCGGCATTATCGGGACTGGTTGCGTCACAGCGGGCGCTCGAAACGACCAGTAATAACATCAGCAATGTCAGCACAGAGGGGTATAGTCGTCAGCGAGTAGAATTAGCGACACGATCAGAACAATACACGGGTTCGGGATATGTGGGTAACGGGGTTGATGCCGTCAACATTGTTCGTAGCTATGATCAGTTTATTACCGAACAATTACGGTCCAGTACATCAGCCTTTGCCGGTGCGGATACTTATCAGAAGTTGATTACACAAGTCGATAATCTAATTGCTAATGAATCTACAGGGTTATCACCGGCTATAAAATCGTTTTTCAACGCGATTAACGATGTCTCAAATGATCCAAGTTCTGTGCCTGCCAGACAAGTGATATTGGCTGAAGCCGATACCATGGCGAAACAATTTAACAACTTGGCTTCTCGTTTTAATGAAATGGGTAAGCAGGTCAATAGTCAACTCGACAGTATCGTGGGCGATCTAAACAACTTTGCCAAAGCCCTTGCCAAGTTGAATAACAATATTGTGAGTGATATGGGGCGTTCAGCGGGCAAGCAAATACCAAATGAGTCGTTGGATCAACGCGATTGGCTATTAAGCAATATTGCCCAAAAAGTCGACGTATCGGTCATCAATCAGACGGATGGCTCCGTCAGTGTATTTATTGGTCAAGGCCAACCACTGGTATTGGGTAGTTACGCTGCCAATCTTTCGGTGCAAGCGTCGAAAACAGATTCTGCGCACAAATCGATTCTGCTCAATGGGCAAGATATATCGCCTCAAATAACCAGTGGCGAACTTTACGGCAATTTACACTTTCGCGACCTAGTGCTGGATGTTGCTCAACAACAATTAGGTTCTCTGGCGATGGGAATTGCCATCGAATTTAATTCTGTACATCAGAGCGGTTTCGATCTGAACGGTAATCCTGGGCTAGCGCTGTTTGATTTGGGCTCACCTAGCATAGGCGTCAAAAGTGTTGCGAAGGATTCAAATCTGATAGTTACAGCGAGTTTTTCAGCCCCGCCGTCAGCGGCGAATATTGGAGCGTCCTATCGCTTAGACGTATCTGCCACGGTTCCTGACGTCACATACAATTTGACCAATCTATCCGATGGCACTTCAATCAATGGTTTGAATAACGCCTCCTTGCCGACTGCGACCGTAGCGGCTGGATTTAGTATCACCTTTCCAAGTGGCGTGTTGAATGCGGGTGATAGTTTTAAGATCAGTCCCGGTATCGATGCTGCACGCACACTTCGAACCAATGCGGCTATTACCAGCCCAAGACAAGTCGCCGCTGCTGATATGCCGGGGTTGTCAGGGGATAATAGAAATGCTCTGAAATTAGCAAAGATTGAGACACAGTCAATTATGCAAAATGGCAAGGTGACTTTTACTCAGGTATACGGCCAATTGGTTGCGGATGTTGGTTCAAAAACGCATTCAGCCCAATTAAACCGCGATGCTCAACAAACCTTGTTTCAAAGGGCAAAAGGTGCTCAAGAAAGCGTATCGGGGGTCAACCTGGACGAAGAGGCCGCCGATTTGATTAAGTATCAGCATTCATATCAGGCAGCAGCGCATGTAGTTTCTATTGCCAAAAATCTGTTTGATACCTTAATACAAGCGATTCGGTAGTTTAAAGAACAATTATTTCAGATCCAGACGTTCGCAAAAAAGCTTAAATCAAGCAAAATTTCAATCGTATCTATCAACGCAGCAACAACAGTGGTTTGTGACTATGCGTCAACATCTTTACGGTAAAACTGCCCAGCAGCCAGTCGCGAATACGGGTATGGCCGAATGCGCCCATCACGGTCATATCAATGGCGTGCTGATCTTGATAGTCGCACAGCACCTGCTCGGGCTTGCCGATCAGTTTTTTGGCGATAACCTCAATACCGCCCGCCAACTTGAGCTTGTTGGCGGCCACTTCGAGTAATTGACCTTTGCCTTCATCTTGGCTGACGCAGACCAGATGGCACGTCAGACCTTTATACAGTGGACTGTTGGCCACCATCGCCAAGGCTTTTTCGGCGGCCTGGCTGCCATCGTAGGCCAGCATGATGCGTTCGGGCTGTTTGAATTCGGCGTTGACCACCAAAATCGGTTTATGCAGCGAGCGGATGATAGATTCCAGTTTGGCGCCGATCTTGTCCGGCTGATTGTCGTGTACCTTGCCGCGCACGCCGATCACCAATACCCGAATGGCGTTTTCCAGTTCGATCAGCGATTCAACCAAACTGCCGTGGCGTTGATTGGTGATGGGGTCGATAACACCGGCTTGCATGGCCCGTTCCCTGGCGGTTTGCAGGAGTTGCTTGCCTTGTTGCAGCCGCAGCTTGCTGCGTTGCTGTTCCAGTTGAGTCAGTTCATCCATTAAATGATCGCGGCTATCGATACCGATATTGCCAGTCAAATCGGTATGCTCGGTTGCTTCCGGATGATGGTCTATGGTGTGGAGCAATTTCAGGGGTGCATCCACTTTTTGCGCAATCCAGGCGGCGTAGTCGCATACGGCACCGGTTAAAGATGAGCCGTCAATGCCGGCTAGTACAATATTTTGTGCGGTGCTCATTAATGGCCTCCCATGACTTTTTCGATTTCTTCGGGGTTGTCGTGTATCGCAAAGCGGTCGATGATCGTCGTCGTGGCTTCGTTCATACCGATCAATTCCACATCGGCACCTTCGCGGCGTAATTTGATCACCACCTTATCCAAGGCGCTGACCGAGGTAATGTCCCAGAAATGGGCACGCTTTAGATCAATGATGACCTTGTCCACGGCTTCCTTGAAATCGAAGCTGGCGACGAATTTGTCCGCCGAGTTGAAAAACACCTGGCCGACCACTTTATAAGTACGTGTGTTGCTGGTTTCCTCAAATTTCGAGTCCACATACATGAAATGGCTGATCTTGTTGGCGAAGAACAGGGATGCCAACAATACGCCGACGAATACGCCCATGGCCAAGTTATGGGTCCACACCACCACGACCACGGTAGAGACCATGACAATATTGGTCGACAGCGGATGTTGCTTGAGGTTGACTATCGATCGCCAGCTAAAGGTACCGATGGAGACCATGATCATCACCGCCACCAATGCGGCCATTGGGATCATCGAAATCCACTTATCCAGAAACACCACCATGATCAACAAAAAGGTGCCGGCAACCAAGGTTGACAGGCGGCCGCGGCCACCGGATTTGATGTTAATGATGGATTGACCAATCATCGCGCATCCGGCCATGCCGCCCAGTAAGCCGGCGCCAATATTGGCCAAGCCCTGGCCTTTGCATTCGCGGTTTTTGTCGCTGGTGGTATCGGTTAAATCGTCCACGATAGTCGCGGTCATCATGGATTCCAGCAAGCCCACCACAGCTAAAGGCAGCGAGTAAGGCAGAATGATTTTCAAGGTTTCAAGATTTAGCGGTACTTCGGGCCATAGAAATATCGGCAGGGTGTCCGGCAATTGCCCCATGTCGCCGACGGCGCGGATGTCCAGGTTCAAAACGACGTCAATGACAGTCAAGGCAATGATGCAAATCAAGGGTGACGGCAGTGTTTTACCAATGACCGGCAAGTAGGGAAATAGATAGATAATCGCCAAGCCGCCCGCCGTCATCGCATAGACATGCCAAGTGACGTTGGTCAGTTCCGGTAACTGCGCCATGAATATCAGAATCGCCAAGGCATTGACGAAACCGGTCACCACCGAGCGTGACACAAAACTCATCAGACTGCCTAGCTTCAGATAGCCGGCGATGATTTGAAAAACGCCGGTCAATAAGGTCGCCGCCAGCAGATACTCCAAGCCGTGATCCTTGACCAGTGTCACCATCAATAAAGCCATCGCGCCGGTCGCCGCCGAAATCATGCCGGGCCGGCCACCGATAAATGCCGTAATCACCGCGATGCAAAACGAGGCATACAGCCCCACTTTGGGATCGACCCCGGCAATGATGGAAAAGGCGATGGCTTCGGGGATCAATGCCAGCGCCACCACGGTGCCCGCGAGCACATCGCCACGGATGTTGCCTAGCCAGTCTTGTTTCTTCGATAAAAAAAGCATGTTTAACCTAAGTAAAAAAAGGCTATGCAGGGCATAGCCAAAGGTAGGAGCAGGGTAAAAGATAGATGAAGGTGCCGTCGTTAGGGTGGACTGTCGCTGGTCGCGAGGCTGCTTTTGACGCGATCGAGCAAGTCGGTAATCAGGCGTCTTTCGTCCGTGCTTAAGGCCGCAAGCACTTCGTTTTCGACGGCGTCGGCAATTTTCCAAAGTTCTTGCATGACCGCGTGTGCTTTGTCGGTAATAGACAGGCGATAGGCACGCCTGTCATCCACATCCTTGTTACGGACAACCATGCCGGACTCTTCGAGTAAATCGATCTGTTTGACCAAGGTAATCGGTTTGATTTCCAGAATCTCAGCCAGATCGATCTGCCGGCAGTTTTGATTTTCCGACAAATGCACCAAGGCTCGCCATTGGGCATGCGTAAAGCCGATGGATTCAGCGGCTTTGTTGAAGCGCTGGCGAATGATGTGGCTGATTTCGTAACTGAGAAAGCCGAATTTGGAATGCACAGATATAAAACCTTCAATATAATAAGTAAACGGTATTATATTAAAACAAAGCTTATTTAACAATCAAACAACGATGGATACAAACTTCATGTCGTTCGGGCAAGGGATGGCGAAGGTGAGTTGTTGACGGCATTTGCGATGAGAGCCAAAGTGACGACTGATCGTCTGGATCGAGTTTAATCCACGATCGTCACGTTTTCAGATTGTCTGGGTTCCGACAAACTGACAAGGTGCTCGTGAATATTTCACGTCTTCTCATTAAAGAATTTCAGGGTATGGCTGGCTAAATATTTTTAATTTCATAGCTTTACGCTTTATGGCACTGTTTATTACGAAGCATTTACCATTGGAACAAGAATTGCTTGATTCTTATCTATATGTAGTTAAGTATATAACGTCATCGAGCCGGAATCCATTTCTGAAGGCTAGTTTCCGGTGTCTTTAATTTCATCGCAATAGAGGGAGCCAAATTATGAACTTTGCTAAAGTCCCGCTGATTGTTATTTTCAGCCTGTTATCTGCATTAGCCCATGCCGAAAAAATCACGATTGCTGCGGCATCCGATCTTAAATTTGCCATGGACGAAATCGTTTCCAGCTTTAAACAGGCCAACCCTGACGAGCAAATAGATGTGGCATATGGTTCATCCGGCAATTTCAATACCCAAATTCAGCAGGGCGCTCCCTTTGATCTGTTCTTTTCGGCGGATATTGGCTTCCCCCGTGAACTGGTCAAGAATGGCCTTGCAGCGTCCGAGGTAAAGCCTTATGCATTGGGTCGTATTGTGTTGTGGAGTGCCAGTCTGGATGCCACCAAAATGACGCTAGCCAGCCTTACCGATCCGAACATCACACGCATCGCCATCGCCAATCCGAAACATGCGCCTTACGGTAAGCGGGCGGAAGAAGCGTTACGTGCCTCGGGATTGTGGGAAACCATTGAACCTAAACTGGTCTATGGTGAAAACATCGTTCAAACCACCCAATTCGTGCAAACCGGCAATGCCCAAATCGGCATCATTGCCCTGTCACTGGCAGGCAATCCAGAGCTGTCTCAAAAAGGCGGTTACTGGCTGATTCCAGACAATTTGCATGAACCGCTGGAACAAGGCTTTATCATTACCAAGAGGGCGGAGAACAATGCCTTAGCCCGACGATTTGCCGACTATATGTTGAGTAGTCCTGTGCGCCTTGTGATGAGCAAATACGGTTTTGTACTGCCTAGCGAAGTGGCCGGCAAATAGATATGAGTTCACGTCTCCGTAGCGGCCAAAGTTTCATTGCTGGATCGCTGATTGGCATCTTGGGCGGATTAATTGGTTTAGGCGGTGCGGAATTCCGTCTGCCGGTATTGGTAGGGATATTCAAGCTACCCACCCTGGAAGCCATCATCTTAAACAAGGCTATGAGTCTGGTGGTCGTCAGCGCCGCATTGGTTTTTCGAGCTAGGCAAATTCCAATTGATCAACAGTTTGCAAATGTTGATGTTACGTTGAATCTGCTGGCAGGCAGTTTGATCGGCGCATGGTGGGCGGCGGGTCACGCGATGACCATGTCGCGGGTTTGGCTCAACCGTATCATCATGACCTTACTGGCGGGATTATCGTTAGTCATGTTGTCAGAGGCGTGGTTTGATTTACACAATGGCGTTACAGCACTGGTTGATGCCGGGCTATTGCGATGGATAGTCGGGCTAATCGCCGGTTTCGGTATCGGCGTGGTGGCTGCACTGCTAGGCGTTGCGGGCGGCGAATTGTTGATCCCCACGATTGTGCTGCTCTACGGCTTAGACATCAAACTGGCGGGCAGTCTATCCTTGACGGTAAGCCTACCGACGATGATTGTCGGCTTTGCTCGTTACACACGCTCCGATGCTTTCGCTGTGCTACAACATGAACAATGCTTGTTTCGCTGGATGGTTGTCGGTTCAGTTCTGGGTGCGGCGGCAGGCGGCTTGTTATTGGGACTTATACCTATGAATCTGTTGATGACGCTGCTCGGTTTGATCCTGTTGATTTCCGCTGTTAAAACCTTCCAACATGCCCATTAAAGCAAATAATAACCATGATTTTGACTGATAGCGATCTTCAAGCCGTCTGGCTGACCGTCCGCTTGGCGGGCATTGTCACCCTCATCCTTTTGATGCTCGGTACGCCCATCGCCTGGTGGTTAGCGCGAACCAAAGCCTGGTGGAAAGGGCCGATTGGGGCAGTCGTGGCTTTGCCATTAGTCCTGCCGCCTTCCGTCCTGGGTTTTTACCTATTGTTGGCGATGGGGCCGAATGGCCCGGTGGGTTATATCACCCAAACCATGGGACTTGGACTATTGCCTTTTACCTTCTGGGGCCTGGTCATTGCCTCCGTATTTTACTCGCTGCCTTTCATGGTGCAGCCCTTGCAAAATGCATTCGAAGCGATTGGCGATAGACCGCTGGAAGCCGCTGCAACATTGCGAGCTTCGCCGCTGGATGCCTTTTTTACCGTTGCTGTTCCCCTCTCATTACCGGGTTTTTTGAGTGCCAGTATCCTCACCTTTGCCCATACGGTCGGAGAATTCGGCGTCGTGCTGATGATAGGCGGTAACATCCCTGGGGTTAGCCGAGTCGCCTCGGTACAAATTTACGATCACGTCGAAGCATTGGAATATACCCAAGCCCACCATCTTGCGGCGGTGATGTTGGTCTTTTCCTTTCTGGTGTTGCTATCACTCTATGTTTGGCGACCCAATCCCAAAAAGGGTTAATTGGATGGATAGCATAACGGCTCGCTTTAAGGTGAATTGGCCCGGCTTCGCGCTCGACGTAGACATCACCATTCCAGGGCGCGGTGTTACGGCGTTGTTTGGTCATTCTGGTTCAGGTAAAACCACGCTACTGCGTTGTATCGCCGGTCTGGAACGCGCACAACAGGGGTTTCTTAGCGTCAATGGGGAAGTTTGGCAAGATGAACAATGCTGGGTGCCGACACACAAACGTCCATTGGGTTACGTGTTTCAAGAGGCCAGCCTGTTTTCCCACCTGACAGTGATGGGAAACTTACGTTATGGCATAAAACGTATCTCCGATGTCCAACAAGTCAGCTTGACTCAAGCGATCGAATTGCTGGGCATCGGCCATTTATTGGATCGCAAGCCGGATCGTCTATCCGGTGGCGAACGCCAACGGGTCGGCATTGCCCGAGCATTGGCAGTCAGTCCGCGTATTCTGCTGATGGACGAACCGCTGGCCGCTTTAGACCTTAAACGTAAGCAAGAAATTTTGCCTTATCTGGAACAATTACATGATGAATTGAATATTCCGGTGTTGTATGTCAGTCATTCGCCGGATGAAGTCGCGCGATTGGCAGATCACCTGGTGATAATGGACGCAGGCCAAGTGCTCGCTAATGGGCCTTTGACCGAAACCCTGGCTCGACTGGATTTACCCATTCGCCTGGGTGAAGATGTCGGCGCCGTCATTGAAGCCGAGATAGGCATCGTCGATCATGAATGGCATCTGGCGCGTGTCGATTTTTCAGGTGGCAGCCTATGGACGCGCGATCATGATTTGTCTGTCGGCCGGAAAGTAAGGATTCGAGTGTTGGCCAGGGATGTCAGTCTGGCCCAAACCCATCCTGGATCAAGCAGCATCCAGAATGTCTTACACGGGCGAGTCGACGCCATAGCAAATGACGAGCATCCAGGTCTGGCCTTGGTACGCGTATCGGTCGGCGATACAGTATTGGTCGCCAGACTGACCAAACGTTCGGCCGCCGAACTCTGCGTGGTTGTGGGCCAAAACGTCTGGCTACAAGTCAAATCTGTCGCCCTGATGGAATGATCGGCTTTGTTCTTAAGCCAACCAGCCTTTGCGCTTGAAATAGATAAACGGCACGACGGACACCAGCGTCAAGGCCAAAGCGAACGGATAACCCAATTTCCAGGCCAATTCCGGCATGTCTCGACATAGTAATTTTCCCCCGTTCAAACTCGCTTCTGGGTATTGGCCAGCAATACATTCATCGACCAGGCAACGATAAAAATCCCTACCGGCAATGATTGTGGCGGCACAGGAAATGGTAGGGTCAATCCCATCAGCAATAGATATAACGCCCCTAGCATGATATAGATGCTGTAACGGTGCGCCATAGGACTGGGGTAGTCAAAATTGGTCTGGCTAACTTTACGCCGAATCAAGCCATCAATGGCAAATGGCAGCACAGCAACCGCCAAAAAGGGTAACCAGGCGCAAACCATGACGAATCGCTTGATCATCTGATACACCGTGTCCCACAGCACGTCCAGCCTACTCTGGATGAAAGGAAATAAATCATGACGGCCGACATCCTCGAAACCTTTGGACATTTGCCGCTCACGCTCGGTCGGAATGAAGTACCGGTAAACGCTTTGCCTAATACCGGTGCGAACAAAGAGGTCGTCGAACCATTCCTGAGCCGTGTAACGAATTTCAAGTTCTTTGTTGACGCCAAAATAAGCGATCAACATTCGATCTTCGGTTACTTGGATTTCCCGAGTCCAACGGTCCGAAACAAAACTGGCCACCAGAATCACTTCCAACAACCAGATCATCAGACTGAACAGCAGATTACGTTGCATTAGTCAGACTTGTTTGGCATCCGACGAGGATTGCAGCACAGGTAAGCGGCCTTTGACAATCCGGCCGCCGGATAACTTAGCGATGTAATGCAAATCGGGCAGTTGCCCCAATAACTGCGGCGCAAATAAATCACCTTCCTCTTCCATCAGTCGTTCACCGACATTGCCGGAAAACACCGTCGGGTTGGTGGCGCTGGTCGCGACACCCTGGGTGCGCATGATGTATTTCAGCCGCGTCTTGGGCAGATTGTCGGTGATGTACTGCTGAGTTTCGCTATCCATGATCCTCAAGGCAATCAAATTGTTGACGTTGCCTAGCACTTGCCGGGCTTTGTCTTGCGATCCGGTGCGGGCGGCAAAATCAGCGAAGGTTTGGGTGGCAATGAACAAACGTATCTTAGCGCCGCGGCCTTTGTTGAGGACTTGAATGAAAGGATCGTTGATCACTTCGGCGGCTTCATCGACAAACACATTCACCGGTCTGTCAGTGACACCATAGTTGTATCTGTCGCCAGCGACGGCCGCGAGGTCGGCGAGCAGGATTGAACCGATGGCGCTACCGACCAGACCATCGGATAACGAGTCCAGGCCAATGTAGGCGACCTGGGCTTTTTCGATGATATGTCCGGTATTAGTAATCGGACGCAGGTCGTCAGCATCATTGGGATTGGGTGACAGTAAAGGCCCCAACGGACCTGAAGTTAGCATGTTCATGATCGGAATCAGCGATGCCACCATCTTGCTGAAATGAGCGCGGTCATGTTCGAACAAAGACAACAAGCCTTCCAAATCCAGATTAGCCGCTTGATACTGCACATATTCCCGGTAGAAGCGCACCAGTCCGGCCGCTTTGGAATCAATGTCCTTGGCGGCTTTCAGATAAGGTTTGGCCTCCTGCCGCCAATTACCCAGACAATTGTCGTAATAGCGTTCCAAAGCCTGAATCACCAATGTTGAAGGACCGCCTTCCAGATAACGGCGAAGCTTGACTAGGGTTGGTCGCTCTTCGATCACCATCAATCCTTGAATCACGTTATCCAGCGATTTCTGACCGAACGCCTTAAAAGGATCGTTGGTGTTTTCACCAGGCGAAATAGCGCTGATTCGACTGGCAATTTCCGAAGGACGGTTGAAATTATGTAAAGGATCAAGTCGAACACTGTCTTCCGGAAAGGCTGGATGGAAATACACAAACCGATCCGGACGCTGAGCCAATTGACAGGTTCGCTTGGCTGAAGCCATCAAATCCTTGTCGCCCTTAGGATCGATGATGATCACCGCTTCACCGCGCAATACCGCCTGAGTCACTAACACATCGAAGGCTCGGGTTTTGCCGGCACCGGTTGTGCCCACCAGCAAAGTGTGGCCAGCCGTATGTTGAATCGGTTGCCGAACATTGCTTTCCGCAATTTCCAAGCCATGTATCCAGGCAGAGCCCATACGTTGATGATCGGTTGGTATCAAGGTCGAGACATCACGCTTCAGAATTTCATACGCCAACTGCGCATGTTTTTGCACCCAATCGAAACCCCAGCCGAACCATAATTCGTCAGGATGGCGTTTGACGAGTGCTTTGAGTTTTTCGGCATCCAGATATTGAAAACGAAATTGCCGCAGACGTCGTTTTCGATACCAGAGATTGACCGCCGCCGGCAGTCGGTAACAGACCATCACGCCACAGGCGATCATCAACCAATCGAACGGCTCTCGCGGCAATCCCGACCAACGACTTGTCAGATAGGCCAATCCGGCACCGCTTGTCCAGCCGGCAATGGCTGTCACTTCATAGATCGGACGCCAGGGAAACTGGTAGTCGTAATCGGACTTCATGATTGGATGCGCACTTGGATGCCTTTGCCGGCACCGATCGATCGACAAGCGGGATGATTGGCAATGTCGAGCATGAAGCGGGTACGTTTGATGCCTGGGTTTTGCGCCAGGAATTGTTCGAGTTCGGTATTGGAAATGGCATACCAATTGCCCTCAGCGGATTTTTCCTCGGGAGGTTTTTGTAATTGCCTGACGTGTTCGATTAGGAGATCGATTGAAGGTGCGATAGTCAGCTCGGCTTGGGTGGTATTTACCTCTGGCTTTTTATCGGAAGCCGGTTGCTGCTCAGTTTCGGGTTGAGTACACGTTTCGAAAATTGACGATGTTTTGTTGGAATTCTGAGCGCTCTCGATCTGATCGGAATCTTTGCTTATTGGCTTACTGACTAATTCGGTTTTTCGGGATGAAGGATGATTAGCTGCTTTTGATTTCTTATTGCTTGTTTTACCGCAGCCATCGTTCCAAGTGGATGCATTTTTGGCGTTGGATTTATCCGTAGTAGCCGTTGATCGACTACTGGATTGACCAACGTTTGTTGATGATTCCGTTACGGTCAGTAGCTGTTTGATAACTGAGCTGGGTTCTGCCGCCAACAGCACACCACGAACCTGTTGGATGGTCTGCACCTTACGCATCGGTGACAAGACATCAGTGACCAGCCAACCGACTTCCTCAAGCGTTTTGATGAAGAAGTTGGCGTCGACAGCGAGTTTTTCCGGTATACCGGGAAATGGCAGTAAATATTTGTCTTGGGTTTCCAGCAAATCGATGCCCCATTGCCAAGCACCCAGGTTAAGTTCGGAGACGATTCGAAGCAACCACTCGCCAGCCAAACCCTGCTTGTTCAGCCAAGACTTTGCGACATCTTCAGGTGATTCAATATTTGCCCGTTGAGTAGCGGGTTGGTTAGCCTGGTCAGATTGGAATTGATGATTGGAAGCCTCAGATGTTTTATTGCTGCTACTTTCATCCGTCGATTTCAAGACCGGTTGATCGTCTTTCCTGGACTTGACGTTTTCCGACTCTCTGTTTTCTTCAAGTCGAGGAACTTCAGGTGATGGTTCGGATTGAATAGGCGGTATTTCAGCAACGGTGTCAGGGCTGTCAATCCGCTGCTCCGATCCTTTTGTGACCGTTGCTTTGGGTTTCTCCTCTTCAGCTTTGACCTGAACAACCATGGTTTTGTCCGGCGAAGACTTTGGCAGTTTGGCGGATGTCCTGGCGATTGGTTCTTGATCAGTTTCAGCCTGTTCACCCATTTCGATGGCTGCAACTACGACCGGCGGTTCATTGCTGAAAATCGATTCAGTCGAAGTCAGGCGCAGCATGTAAAGTGGGTTTTCCAATCCCTCGGGCTGCATCCGCCAATAGCGATATTGCCGACCATCGGGTAGCAATTTAGGAATCGCCAAGCCGCGTTCGATCAAAATGTCCGCCAAGGTATCTTCATCACGGGGAATTCCAGGGACTTTGTCCTTTGCCAGCGTGATCACGATGTCTTGCGCGCCGATACGCCAGACAATATGCAGTCCTTCCTTGAAACGCCATAGCCGCGCGCCTTTTTCGTTGACGCTCCAGTTCCCAGATTTAACCAGACGACGCATCGCATCGAACAAGTATTTCTCCACCGGCATACCCATGGCCGAGTCAATGCTGTGGTAATGCGCTTTCAAATCACGTTCCACGCTTTTGCAATCGGCGGTCATCACCAGTTCATACAATTTCGAGCCACGATCCAAACCATGAATGGCTTCCAGCATGGCCTGCATGATGTCGGGGCCGGGCTCCAGGATAAAGCTCCGCGATTCGCGGGTTAGCACACGTTCGATCACCAAGGCCGAGAACTGTTCGTGGCGTTTATGACGGTTTTCCCGCCAGCGCAAAAAATAGCGGTCGATGTGATGTTGTTCGGCCCAATCGGTCAGATTTTCATCGCAAGGGTTCCATGTGTGTTGCCCCTGGCTGTCAACCACTGCCATGTCGGACACCGGCTTGCCGATGTCATGCAGAAGTCCGGCAAAGCACACAGCCAGACGCCAACGTAACTCCTGTGCTTTTCGTTCTCTGGGTGAGGCATGGGTCGCGAACAAACAGCCTTGAGACGCCAAAGTCGCCCAATGCGCCACTTCCAACCCATGCCGAAACAAACCGCCGGCGCCACGATGATGATGCGATTCCGAAGCGGGTAACAGATGGCTGAATGCTGCATAGCGGGCAATCACCGGTGCTGCGATGTTCTGATACAGATCGTCCGGCAATGCCAGGGCTTGTTCGATGGCCTTGATCAGTTCGGTTTGGGTGGACAGGATGCGTTCCACCGGTGCCGCCGGCAGCCCCTTCATGAATGGAGGGTAACGAGGGATCTCCTCATTGATCGCAGGCAAAACCTCGCCGACGGGCGCAGGTTTATCGCCAAACAGACGTTTGCCGATTCGGGAGATGAAAGTTGAATAAGGATTTTCCATGGCACCCCATCATGACAGGCCTTTTTGAGGTGTTGCTTGCAGTAAATGGCGAATTCGTCATTAGCTGCAAGCAGGTCGGGAAAAAGAGTGTTTAGTGTAAGGAGCTCCCTTAAAAACCTTTGGAGCTATCATGAAACGCAATTTCCTTGCTGTTTGTTGCATTTTGCCCGTGCTGTACGGCACGGCTTGTACCTCGCTGATTCAGCCTGATGCCTCGGTCAGCGAAGCCGTGATTGAATCAGTTTTGCCGATTAACCAGTCCGAACAACCCTGGCGACTCGACAATGCTTGGCAACAGGGAGGACTAGGCGGTTCGGCCTTACGCGTGGCGTCAGTCGAGCATGTCGTCAGGCAAGTCGACCAACCGTTGCGTTTTCAGGTGGCCACTGCCAATACAGCTGATGAGTTTATGTATACCAGCTTTCCGCAACTTCCTGACCACGATGACGATTCATTCGCCATCGAGCGTGCCTGGCGTAAATATTGTCACCATCAACTCGACATGACGCCTGAAGAGCAGGCACTGGTCAAGCACATACCGATACCGCACAACATCTTGAACCATGGCTGCAATCCCGGCAGTCTCAAGAAGTGAGGTGGTTGTCATGGAAAGAAATGGAACAGACAATAAATTGGATAATCTGACCGAACGCTTTCAAACCTTGGCAGAACGGAAAAAAGCCAAACTGAAAGTCGTTGAACCGCTGAAATCTTTACCCAGTTGGCCAACGGCCATACGAGGTACGCCGAATGCCTGTTTACGTAGTGCGCTATTTGCAGGTGTGCAGGGTAAGGAACGTATCGCCTACAAAAAACGCACCTTGCTAGCTTCGGTCGATGGTATCGAGGTTCGCTATTTGGGTATTCAGCTCAATCAATCCGATCTCGATGTCTGGATGCAGATCGTGCATTTGTCCCGGCAACAATTACCCGGATTTAGCGTGACGTTCAGTGCTCATGCGATGTTGATGGCACTGGGTCGTGGCAGTGGCAAAAGTCAGCATGAATGGTTGAAGGAATCGATGGCTCGCTTGGGTGGCGCCTTTGTCGAAATCACCTTTCAAGGGCGCGATGCCTTTGGCGAAAAAGGCTTCCTGCGCTATTACCGTGACGAGCTGACGCATCGCTACGTGGTGGAACTGACCGAATCAATGCTGCGCCTGTTCGAGGAAGGCTACACCTACATCGAGTTTGAACAGCGGCAGAAACTGCGTAAACAGCCATTGGCGTTGTGGTTGCATGGGTTTTTGTCGTCCCATGCGGCGCCTTATCCCCTGAAAATCACGACTATTCACCGCTTGAGCGGTAGTAGTGCGAAAACCCTACGCGATTTCAAGTACCGTTTATGCAAAGCGCTGGACGCTCTAGTGGGCATCGGTACCTTGGCCAGCTTCGAATTCGTTGATGACACGGTGAAAATCAAGCGGCAACCCACACCCAGTCAACAACGCTTTCTGGAGACCAAACCGCACTGAAAAAGCACGGCATTCGACCGACGCTATTTTGGGTCGGTCGAACCCTCTCGATACGGCATTAGGCCGACGCGGGTACGGCATTAGACCGACAGTGGCACGGCATTCGGCCGACGCAGTAACGGCATTAGGCCGACGGGCACGGCATTCGACCGACAAAAAGCACGGCATTAGGCCGACGTTTGACACGGCATTAGACCGACGCAAAGTCAATTTCATCAAACCGCTGTAAGCCAGACGTAATAGGGCTTGCAGTGGTTTTTCTAAGCGGCAAAATGGTGGCGCTAATCTATATCTAATCTTTTTTTAATCTAAATATAGGGAAGACCGTTCTGTGGATAACTTTGACGGCTGTGATCGACGTTCACACTTCACTCGATACGTGTTTGAGTGGCCTTGCGATAATTCTGGACCGCGTCGCGAATTTTCCCCAGACAATCGACTTGCTTGCGAATATCGACAAACTCGGTTTCCAACTCTTCGACCAGTTTAACCTCCCAATCTGGCTCGCCTTTCAGGATCCGTTGCAACGGATAGCGATAACCCAGGCCTTTTTTCAGGTATTGAGCGATGGGTTTGTTCTGACCGTTTTGGCGTAATGTCGCCATGCGGTACCACTCGATGCTGAAAGAAAAACTGCTTTCCCGCCGGCGTATCCGCACACCGATTCGTCCCGATTCGGTTTTACCGTATTTTTCATGACGGCTCTTCAATTGCCGCCAGTAATCGTCGACCAACATCCTGGCTTGGGCATAAAGTTGTTCCGATCTGGCTTCAACCCAGATCAGCAGGTCAACTTCCGATAGCGAGGAAGTAGGATTCATCGTGTTTTCGTCGTGCATGCAAATACCTATTACTTAACTGTAGGGATATAGCAGATAAATCCCTAAAGGATTTTTGGGTGAAATGTGAGGCGATAGCAGTGATTTATGATGGTTTTCCTAGATAGGTTTTTGTCATCGAAATCCCCATAGCATTAGGGATTTTCAGATTTGAATCGCTTGATCTCGAACCGTCATTTCCCTAATGACCCCGTCCGCCATCAATCCCTATCTAGGTAATTGCGATTCTAAACACGGTGATTTCTGTGGTGCGGTTCCCTAATTTCATAGGGAAGTCGGTTCCGGTTCCCTAGCTAGGTACGAATTCCCCATCGGTCATCATGTATCGTGGCGCATTCTAGGCAAGTTTTAGCCGAGGCCTTTTTCAGCAAACGGGGGATTCGCAATCGCCTGTCAATCAGCCAATCTTTCAAGAAAATAAATTTTCGTAATCCTGCAGCAAACGCTTTTTTCGACATTTGCTGCAAGTTGATGGAGGAAAAGGTGAAGGACAATGCGGCGATGAACCGAACCTACGCCACATTGCTGATTCTGATCTGGTTGCTGCTCCGTACCCCGTTTGCGTTGGGGAAGGATGGCGACGTGTCCGAGGTTTCTTACTTTGCGGACAAGGAGAGAGGTTGGTTTTGGTACGAGCGATTGCCGGAGCCGGTCAAGAAAGCCAAGCCTGAACCTGAACAACCTAAGTCTGAAGTCTTGCAACCAGCGGCAGCTGAGACTGAATCCAAACCGTCATTGCCAGATCAGGCTGCTCCCGCACCTTTGTCATCCGCCTGGCTGAAACAAAATATGGAACGCTACCTTAACCGAGCGATCGACGATCCCAGTCAGGAAAACGTCGCGGCGTTTTACTATTTGCAGCGGGTGATGATGGATAAAGCTGAACGTTTCACCAACGCCGCCCGTTACGTGGTGATGTCTGATCCGCAACTGGATGAAACGGTTCGTCGTCCGGTCGCGACGTATGCAGCCAATGAAGCCAATCATCAAGCCAGTGTTGTGGCGGAAAAAGCCTTAAAAGCCATTGCCGAACAAGCGGGTATTCTGTTTTTCTTTCGTTCCGACTGTCCCTATTGCCATGTGCAGGCACCGATTCTGGCCATGCTGGAAAATGCCTATGGTTTCAAAATCTATCCCGTGTCGTTGGATGGCTTACCGATGCCCAACGGCTTTTTCAGTCAGTTCAAACGCGATCAGGGTCAGGCGGCGATGTTAGGGGTTGAACAGACTCCAGCATTGTTCCTGATGAAACCACCCCGGCAAATCGTACCGTTAGCCCAAGGTGCATTGTCGCTGGAAGAAATCACCGGTCGGATTCTGCTAGCCGCCAAGGAAGCGGGTTGGATCGATGCTTCGCAATATCAAACCACTCAGGGTATTCGTAATACGCCGATGCTGTTACCGACGGCCGGCAGTATTAGCCCTGCCACAGCTCAAGATCCTTTGTCATTGATTCAAGCGCTGCAACGCGGTGCGCAATTGGGGAGCACACCATGACTTCGTTTTCGCTTCCACTTCGCTCTCGGCAGGTTGTCGTGTTGCTACTGCTGATCGAGAGTGCGGCACCTGCCTATGCCGACTTGCAACAGGAAATGGACGGGATGTTCGGCACCATGACCAACTTTACCGCACCGACCGCGCATTTAGGTCAGCGACGTGGGGTGATTACCGGCGGCAGCTTGGTAGCTCGTAATGGCATCACCAATACCAACCTGGTCTCGTTCGTACCGCCGTCATTCAGCGCGGGTTGTGGCGGTATCGACTTGTTCGCCGGTAGTTTCAGTTTCATCAACTTCAATCAGTTTGTGCAATTAATGCGCAATGTCGCCGGCAATGCTGCGGGTTATGCGTTCCAGTTGGCAGTGGGGGCGATGTGTCCCTGGTGTGCTTCGGTGATGACCGATCTGCAAAAGAAAATCCAGGAGATGAACCAGATGTTCAGTAATTCCTGCCGTTTGTCGCAAGGCCTGGTTAACGATACGGTCAAAGCCTTCGATTTGCAGAGTAAAACCAACCTATCCAATGCTTCCTTCACTCAGGGCATCAGCGACGTGTTCTCCAGTTGGACCAACACCAGCACCTTGGGCGATCCCGTACAACAAGTCAAACAGAACGATCCTGCCGACATGACCAAGATCATTCAGGGCAATCTGGTGTGGCGAGCCTTGGTCAATCAGAACGCTGGCGGATGGTTTCGTTTTGGTGGCAACAGTTTGTTGGAAGCGGCGATGAGTATTTCCGGTACGGTGATCGTCGACGCCCCTCAGGCGGCTCCAGACGGCAAAGGCGAGAACAATGCCATCAGCGCGCCGCCGCCGATTTTAAGGATCAAAGATTTGATGTATGGCAACGACGCCGGCAATAGTTATCAAACTGTCAGGATGTATACCTGCACAGATGGTCACGATCCCGATCAGTGTCTGAAACCCATCGTCCAGAACGTCAATCTGGTGGGATTGAAACAGCGGGTAATGGAAATACTGTTGGGCTCGCCCAATAACGGCAATGGCCTGATTTACAAATTTGCGACCAACGCCGGTCAGATAACCGACAGCGAAAAAGCCTTCATGCAAACCGTGCCGGATGCCATTGGCGGCATGATCCATAACCTAGCGCGGGAAGATGTCGGTATCGCCAAGCTTTGGGCCGAAGAAGCAGCCCCAGTGATTGCGCTGGAACTGGCACAGTTGATCGTCAACGATTTGCTGACGGCGGTGCAAACCGCCGCGCACATGAACGATCATGCTTATGCTAAGTTGCTGATGGATGCCTTGAAAGACGCTCGTGAGCAGATCCAGGACGAGTACGTCACCATCGCCGGCCGCTATGGCAACCCACAAACCCTGATGGCGTTCTACCAGCAATTGATGAATACCGTGAAACCCAAACATTACGGTACCGTGGCGCAATTGCCGGCTTCAGGCACCGCTTGGCCAACGCCTTAGTCCAACCTCATCTCGTTAAAGGCCATCTCCTATGTTTGAAATCTTTTCCGTAGGCGATTCCGCCTATCTGCAAGCAGTCCTCAATGCCGTGGCAATGATTTCCGGTACCGGTGATTATCGCACCGCCGCTGCCGTGGGTGGATTGATTGGCGTCATCATCGTCATGCTCCGAGCGTTGTTGCAATGGGATGGTCGAGGTATACGCTATCAGGATTTGTTGCTGGCCTATGTATTGTGGCTGATGCTATATGCGCCTTCGGTTCGCGTCTCGATCGAGGATGCTTATACCGGCAGCGTGGTAGTGGTAGACAACGTACCATTGGGGCCAGCCGTGGTCGGCAGCGTGATGTCGAACATGGGCTATCGCACCACAAGGTTGTTCGAACAAGGCTTTGCCACACCGTCGATGACCGGCAATGGCTTTGCCGATAGCCTGCAAACCTTGACGGCGGTGAGGAAGAATCTGTTGTCGCGGATCAATTTAGGCGCGGCCAACACACCGAATGCCGGTAGCGACATGGAAACCTCGTTTGCCAACTACGTGCGTGAATGTACGTTGACCGGTGTAGATTTGAATCAAAAATCGGTCGATGCGATTTTGCGCGACGCTGACCCGATGAATGCCATCCGCTTTGACTCCGATATCTACATGACCGAAATCTATATGGGTGGTCAACCGCAAACCAAAACTTGCACGGACGCCTGGGCCGATTTGGGTGTTGTGGCAAACGGTAATTTCACTACTGCGCTGGAAGGCTTATTGCAGTCGACTTTGGGTGTCCCGGCGGCAGCGGATACTGTTCCAAAAATTCAGGATGCTTTCGATGCACTGGCCGGCCCCGGTGTCATCGATGCCGCCGATTACATGTTGATGTCGGCTATCATGCCGATGTTCGAGAAAGGCGTGGTGGGCCGGCACGAGGACGCGATGCATTGGACCAAGGCGTCGATGATTGAGCAAGCCATTCAGCAACGTAATACCCAGTGGGCGGCGGAACAAACCCTGTTCTCGAAAATCGTGCGGCCGATGATGGCCTTCATCGAAGGCCTGAGTTATGCCATTGCCCCGATCATGGCCTTCGTGGTGATGCTGGGCAGTGTTGGATTGCGGATGAACATCGGCTATTTTTCGATGCTGCTATGGATACAGTTGTGGATGCCGATTCTGGCGGTGATTAATTTGTTCATCCAGATGTCGGCCGCTGGCAAGATGGCGGCGCTAACTTCAGCCAATTACAACTTGCCGTCGATGATGGGCATTTATCAGATGGACATGGAGTTGCAGCAATGGTTATCGATCGGCGGCATGTTAGCGGCTTCGACACCGGCTATTACCTTGATGCTGATTTATCGTGGTGCAGTAACGGCCACGCATTTCCTGGGACGGATGGATGGCGGCGATTATGTGAACGAGAAAATCGCCACGCCGGATGTGATCAGTCCGGCGCCGGTATTGAATGCCCAACCGCAGCATCAATACAGTCCACTGTCTGCAGTGACTCAAACCGGTGTCGACAAAGTCTTGCCGACCTTCACCGCCGGCAAGGATATGAGTGCGGCGGTGTCGTCGACTTATAGCGCATCCGAACAGGCGACCAGCAGTTTCATGCACAGTCTGTCATCAACAGCCTCGAAATCGGCCAGTATCAGCAGCGATGCCTTCGACAGTCGCTCACTGGGCAATCAGATTGCCAGCAGTAATAGCTATACCGATGCCTACAACCGTCAGTTTGGCGAAGCCTTCGCCAAGAAGCATGCCGATACCGGAATATCCGCGGATCAATTCTCGGCACTAGTTGCCGGCAGCGCCAATGCCGGTGCCAAGCTTGGTAACGATCAATTGGGCGGAGTGATTTCTGGCCGACTACAGAACGACTTCAAGGTCGGGCAGGACAAATCCGATGCTATTGCCGCTGACATCAGCCAAACTGTCAATGACAGTCAAGGATACCAAGCCGGACTGGCGAAAAGCCTGGCCATGGATGCACAAACCGGTACTCGCAATGTGGCGTCTATGGGCTTGCAAAGTCAGTCCCTGTCCTCGCTACAACACAGTGCAACCGACGCAGTTTCGGCCAGTGAAACTTATCAACAAACGCTATCTGCACAGCAACGTTTCGGTACCCAGACTAGTTTTGGAGCTGCGGAAACCGGCTACCAAATTGCCAACAATCCTACCTTGATGGAACAACTCGATCAGACTTTGGATAAATATGGTTTAAGGGGCGACACACAACGACTAGCTTCACAATGGAAAGCGGCTGGTTGGATCAGTAATGGCGATCAAGCGTATGCCGCAGCTGGTATGTCATTGCTCACTGGATTTTCATCACCCAGTTACCGTACTCTGGATAGTCAGCAATCACGCCAGGCGGAAATCGCCGGATACCAACTGCTGGCCGATACGTTCAACGCACCCAAAGCCGATTCGACTTGGAATCCTAACCAAAACGAATCCGTAAAAGCTAAAGTACCGGAAGCTGGAGTCGTTCAATCTAAAGTCGAACAGGCTCATCTCGCCGACCCCACCGCCGAGGCCGAAACTGTCAGCCAGCGTGCCGAGGCTCGAACCAGCAGGGCTACAAACAAAATTACTACCGGCGAGAAACGCATCGAAGCTGACCATGATAGCAATCTGCAATCTCGGGAGACGTATTCGAAGGAGGGCTTTACCGAATTGGCCGACATCAAGGCCGAACATTTCAGGCAGTCGATTGCCGCAGCTGCAAATGACACGCCGTCCATGGCTGAAGCGTCATATAACTTTTTGGGAGGTAGTCTTTACAATACGGCTAAAAATATCGAGGCAGCGGGTTCGGTTGGCAATCAACATGTCAAGGAATTCACTGGCCATGTTCAGCATGCTTATACACAAGGAGAGGATTTTTGGGGAGCCATAAAATATGGAGCTTCCCAGTCTTACTCCGGATTTAAAGAAGCCTCTCAAATATGGGCTGATCAACGTGTAAATGAAGTAGCCGACAAGCTGACGCCAAGCCAACAAGCCTATTATCGGGCCGCAATGTTTGAAGCGTTTGCTGGCATTGCAGTGGCCGGTGAATATGGCGGTAACTTAGGTGCCGCAAGAAAGCAGTTAGTCGAAGAGGACGGTGCTGTTGATGGCGACAATATTGCTAAACTGCTAAAAAGTGCGGCCGGCCAAAATCGTATGGATTTGATTGATCAGATAGGAAACTTTAATCGCGCGAACGGGCGAATAAATTATTAGCGATCAGTTTTGGGCGTTTGAGGCTGCAGCAAATCCGGCGAGTATCCATCTAACAGTCATTACCAAAGCAAATATCACCAAATAATTGGTAAAATCGGTTCTAAGGTTAGCTGTAAAAACAGCCAATAAGACTAGGGCGACCCAATAATAACGGCTGTCATGCGATAACTTCGCCGCCATTAGTTCAATAGATTGATATATTAGTTCTGCCAATGTAAAGGCACCAAAAATGATGAAACCAAAAATCGCAAAGGGTGTTATTTCATTTGGCAAAAATCCGAGCGTTGCGCAGAACCAAATTATGCCGAAACAGCTTGATAGAGCCGCGATACGATTGAAAGTAGCAAACGAAATCTTCTTCTCAGAAAACCGCTGAAAAAATCGCTGAAATCCACTGGGGAATCTCATAAAAGTAGCCCCGCAAAAAGGACATACTGAGCGCAAAGGACGACCGTAATAACTGATCACTCTCGGCACCATGGATCGTTGACAGCAATTGCATTCAACGGTGGAGATGTAAGATGAAAGAGCTGACTGCGATGGGTTGGCTTTAAGAGTTAATCGAGATGGATGAGTCGACATATTCCGTCCCCTGAATCAAAACATACTCTAATCGTGCTATCTAACGGACAAAATATCAAGTCTTTTAACTGGCTTTCGTTTGCCTCATTCCCTGGGTCGGAAATGGACAAAGCAAACCTTGATGAATGCTATTGTCAAAGCGATACGATCCTCCATTTGAGGGCAACCCGGCTGTTGCTTTTTGCCGATAATGCACCCTCATAGAAAGTTATTGTTTCAGCGCAATGGTCTCAATCCGGGCTGCGGCATCGATCGTTATTTTGTCTTCCTGAGCCAACCAGCCGATACTGCGTTGGATAACTTTCTCTTCTTCGGTAAGTGCTTCAACCAACTTTGTAACAGGAGTTGCACCATTTTCAGACAAGTAAGACCAAATGTTACCAGCGGTCAATCCAACGCGCTCAGACATTGTTAATTCTGGTGTTGTCGCTGAAGATTTGGGGGCCGCGGCTTGAACCTTTGCTGGGGCGACCGGCTCTGGGCTTGGTTTTTTAGGCGCTGCTTCAGTCGCTACGGTCACGATGGGCTGTTCAACTTTAGTCTTGGGGGCCACGGCTTCAGCCTTTTTTTGAGATGTCTGATCCGAACTGGTCTTTTTAGGTGCGGCTTTAGTGGTTTTGACCACAACAGGCTGTTCGGCTTTAGCGACTGGTTTTTCAGGGGTGTTTTTTGAGTTTTTCATAATGAGATAAACGAAATAAAGAACAAAATACAGTAATAAGCCATTCAAACTTTATAGGCGTCAATTCCCTGGATAACAATTGAACCCTCTTTAAACCAGGTGCCTTTATTCAGCAGTAAAACGAAGCGTCACTAGCGTACCATGATCGGGCTCGCTAGTCATACTTGCTGTTCCACCATGCAAATCCATAATGGATTTGACGATGGCCAGACCCAAGCCTGTACCTTCCTCGGATCGCGCTGAGGTTACTCTATAAAAGCGATCAAACAGATTCGGCAGATGTTCCGCCGAGATGCCGCAACCCCTGTCTTTTACGGTGATGAGCGCCGAACCATCGTCAGCAGTTTGTATTGATGAACAAATTTCACCACCTGCCGGCGTGTGTTGGATTGCATTGAGCAACAAATTGCTGAGCACCCGTTTGAGCAGTTGGGCATCGGCATTGAGAAAGCCTTGGCCTTGGCAGATTAATCTAACATTGTGTTCTTCAGCCAACGCTTCAAGATAACTACAGGCAGCTTCCAGTTCAGCCCGACCGTCTAGGCGTATCTTGTGCAGAGCAATCTCGGTATTTTCGGCCCTGGCCAAAAACAGCAGCGTTTCGATGATCTGCGATAGTCGGCCGTATTCTTCCAAATTGGATTCGAGGATTTGCTGATATTCATCGGCACTCCGTGGGCGAGAAAGCGCCACTTCACTTTCGCCCATCAAAATGTTGATCGGTGTACGTAGTTCATGAGCCAAATCCGCAGAAAACTGCGTGAGTTGATCAAAGGATTTCGACAGACGGGATAGCATGGCGTTAAACGCAAACGCCAGAGCAAACAGTTCTTTGGGGTAGCGTGCAGGATCAAGTTGTGCATGGAGTTGGGTCGCGGTGATGCCTTCGATATGACGAGTCATCTCAGTAAGTGGATTCAAGCCTTGGCGCGCAACCAAGACGGCGGCGATGCTGGAAAAAAGTAGACCAAGCAATAGTGACCAGCATAGATTACTGCGGTATGCGGCAAGTAATTCGGTTTCGTGGGAGATGTCGAGTCCGATTTGAATGGTGTGCTGTGGGCTGGTTTTACTGGATGCCGTCATCAGCAGGAAGGTCCGTCCGTCAGCCAACTCTTGTACTATTTCGGTCGTTTCTGGCTTGCCTGACAGCACAGGAAATTGACCGGCAACAGGCAAAGCGTCCATCCCCGGTGTCTCGATCAGGCTGTGACCACTTTTATCCAGGATACGCGAATAATATCCCCCAGTCGGTAAATCCAATCCTTCGCTTTGCTCGTCGGCCAAGCGTTCCAGATTGGGCGGTTGCTCTTGCAATACGCTACGCAGCAACTGAATTTCCTTCAGCAAAAATTGCTTATTGTCCTGGGCCAGTGTATTGGCTAACGATTGATGCAAGTAAAAGCCAATCAACAATAAAATCAGCGTGGCAGAGCCGATGTACAGCGCAGTCAGCCGCGTAGTAATCGACCAAGGATTGGGGCTGATATCGGAGTTAACGTTCTTCAAGGACATAGCCAACTCCTCGCACAGTGTGTAGTAATTTTTGCGGGAACGGGTCATCTATTTTTTGCCGTAAGCGGCGAATGGCGACATCAATAATATTGGTATCGCATTCGAAGTGAACGTCCCAAACCTGTTCGGCGATCAGTGTTCGAGAAAGCACTTCCGCAGGCCGATTCAGGAATAACGCCAACAGGGTAAACTCTTTCGGTGTCAAATCCAGCGCTTGGCCATTGCGAAAGGCTTTGTGCCGAATCTGATCGAGAGTCAAATCGGCCATTTGCAGTTGTTCCACTGGTCGGCTCGGACCACGGCGGAGAATAGAGCGAATGCGTGCCAGCAATTCGACGAAAGCGAACGGCTTAATCAAATAGTCATCCGCACCTAATTCCAAACCTTTCACACGATCATCGATGCTATCGCGGGCGGTGAGAAACAATACCGGCGATTGTTGGCCTCTACGCTTTAACTCCCTAATCACCGACCAGCCATCTCGTAGCGGCACCATCACGTCGAGAATGATCAGGTCATAGTCAACTGTTGTGGCGAGCAACAAACCGTCTTCACCATCAGGACTAATATCGACGACAAAGCCTTGCTCCCTCAAACCTTTTTGTAGATAAGCAGCGGTTTTCTTTTCGTCTTCGACGATCAGGATGCGCATCAACGATATTTCCTATTTCCCAACCAACTTTGCATGACAAAATAAACTGTCGGCGTGGCAACCAGCGACAGCAGCACCGAAAGCACTAGCGCACCGATCACGGCAATAGCCAAGGGTTTCAACATGTCCGATCCGGCACCGATACCATAGGCCAAAGGCAGCAGCCCTAATGCCGCCGCCATGGACGTCATCAATACCGGACGCAAACGCCGCCGTCCGGATTCAATCAGTCCGTCTTCCAAGTTATAGCCCTTTGCTTTGAACTGGTGTACCGAATCCAACATCAGGATACCGTTTTTTGCCACCACGCCGATGCCGATAATCGCACCGAGTATCGACACGATATTGACCGACGTGCCGGTGATAAACCAGGCCAGAACCGTGCCGCACAAAGCTAATACCGATCCAAACAGTATGGCGATGGGCTCATGGAACGAGCGAAACTCAATTAACAGTACGGTAAACACCAGAAAGATAGAAGCCAGCAATACAATCAGCAGATTGTGAAAGGACTCTTGCTGCTGCTGATAAAGGCCACCCAATTCAACTACACCAGGGGGCAAAGTTGGATCTTGCTGGAATTTGGCTTTGATTTCCGCAATAGCGCTGCCAAGGTCGCGGTTTTCCAGGCGGGCGGAAACCGCAACCAGTTGTCGAAGATCTTCCCTTTGCAGTTCCAATTGGCCCGGCTCGGTCACAACATCAGCGACTTGCGATAACTTGACTGTTCGACCATCGGCTGCTCGTAACGGTAATTCGTTAAGATCGGCGATTTGCGCCGTTGCCTCAGTGTTCATACGCACACGGATATTGACGACACGATCACCTTCCAAAACATAGGAGGCTTTTTGCCCCAACATTGCTGTACTGGTCGCTATTGCCACATCGTTGACGGTTAATCCGAAACGTAGCGCATCGCTGTAGCGCACTCTTATGCTTAAAGACGGGCCGGTGGTTTCCAAACCGTCAAAACTGTCGACCACGCCGGTAATCTTATCGAGTTCCGCCTGGATTTGCGGTGCCTTTTGCTTTAGCCATTCGACATTGGTCGAGAACAGTTTGATTTCAATCGGCCGTGGCGACCAAGTCAAATCGCCGATCAGATCGCCTAGGATACCGGCAAACTCCCACTCTAGTCCCGGAACTGCAACATGGAGATGCTTGCGTAAATCGGCAACGACTTCATCGGTTTTGCGCTGTCGATCCGCTTTCAACTTGACCAAGAAATCGCCTTTGTGCGCCTGTGAAATGCCCAAGGCTAAACGTGCGCCAGTACGCCGGGAATAGCTTTCCAGCTCAGGTATCGCACGCAGAAGGGTTTCGGCTTGTCGCAATTGCCGATCCGTTTCAGTCAGACTGGTACCCCATGGAGCATGGTAATCGAGCACGAAACCGCCTTCATCCATGAAGGGCAGAAATTCGCTTTCCAGGCGTCCGTAAAGCCAAATACCCACGGCTAATATCAATCCACAAGACAACAACACTAGTTTTGCCTGCTTAAGCGCTCTACGCAAAGTTCTCTCATAAGCCTCGCTCAGACGCTCAAACCAACCAGCAGCATGGTGCCGAGAATGAGATACCGATCTTTCGGAAGATTTTGCAGTGTGTGCAAAATGTTTGCCGGACGACAACCACCAGCTCGCTAATGCCGGAATAAGTGTAATGGCCAACACCAGCGAAGTCAGCAGAGACACCACCATGGTCAATGCCAGCGCCCTAAAAAAGCTACCTGCCACACCATCCAGAAACGCTAGCGGGATAAATACCACAACCGGCGTCAAGGTAGAGGCCAGCAATGGCCGAAAGATTTCCGCCAATGCCTGAGTCACCGCATCAAGTCGCTCAGCGCCTTGCTGTAGTTTTGCATGGATGGCTTCCACCACCACGATGGCATCGTCGATGACCAAACCGATGGCTGCCGCAATACCGCCCAGCGTCATCAAGTTAAAACCGAATCCCATGACCCGCAAAACCAAAAAGGTCACTAACACCGTAGCCGGAATCACGGTAGCGGCGACCAGGGTGGTTCCCCAGTTTTTCAGAAAAACGTACAGTATGACCACCGAAAGGATCAGTCCCAGAATGATGGCTTCCCAGACGCTTTGAATGGAGTCGCCGACCAATAGTGATTGGTCGTAGAAAACCTGTACTTGCATACCTGCCGGCAGATTTTTCTTGAGCGATGCCAATTCCTGTTTGAGTTGATTGGCAATATCCAGCGTACTCCCGTCCGGCTGGCTATAGACATTCAGCAAAACCGCATTCACGCCATTGGCGGTGACGACGTTGAATACCGGCTCCTGAGCCCGCTCGACCCGTGCGAAGTCCTTGATACGAATGGGATGGCTGGCAGTAGGCGAAGATTGCAAAGTTGCCGGCGTTTGAACGACACTGGCTATGGATGCTGAAACCGTGAGGTTTTCCAGCTCTTCAATGGTATGCACACGCCCATCCACGACAGTCAGATAGAGTTTGTAATCCTCTTCCAGCATACCGGTGGGGACAATCAAATTGTTTTTGACCAGCGCATCGGAGACTTGGCTAAGACTTAGATTCACAGCCTGAAGACGTAAAGGATCAACGATGACGTGATATTCCGGCGCGCGTCCACCGACGATGCCGGTTCGGGCTACGCCAGGGATTCGCAACAACCGGGGCTGAAGCGTGTAACGTGCGGTTTCCCAAAGATCAGTAAGTGAATGCTCGGGACTGGTCAGACTGATGCCGATGACCGGAAATGCGGCAAACGTCAGCCGCCAAACCGCCGAAGTCGCCGTGGCCGGTAGCGATTTTTGCACAGTTGCCAGTCGTCCCTGAACAAACAGTTCTGCCTGCACCATATCGGTTTGCCAGTTGAAAAACACGTTGACTTCCGCCGAGCCCCGCCCGGTTTTCGAACGAATAGTGCGCACGCCGGGAATGTCTTTCATGGCTTCCTCGACGGGACGGGTAATGGTCGCCATCATCTCATTGCCAGGCATCACGCCGTTGTCGATCAGGATGACCACGCGCGGGAAATTGGTCTGCGGAAAAATCGACGACGGCATGCTGAACACCGCATAGGCTCCGGCCATACACAGTGCTACGCAAAGGAAAACGATAGCCAATCGGTGACGAAGCGGAAACGCTAAAGCCGATGCCAACATTATTCTATGACGCGGATATGGGTTTCAGCCGGCAGCCCGTATGCCCCTTGGGTGACCACTGTCATGCCTTCCTGGAGCGAGTCGCCGGTTATTTCTACCAGCTTGCCATCACGCAATCCTGGTGAGATGGCAATTTGTTTGGCCGTATTGCCTTCGACCAAGGCAATCGTGCTACCTGTTTCTTTATTCACCACGCTTTCGACCGGCACTGCCAAGCGGTTATTTCGGGCTTCTACGACTATTCTGGCGCTAACGAATTGCCCAGGACGCATCGCAGAACCGCTGTTAATGGATGCTCTGACCAGAACGGTATCGGTCAGTGGATCAACTTGCGGACTAATAAAAACCACCTTTCCTTGCTGTGTTGGTTGGGTATCCAAATTGCCCGCTGTTTTCGTACCAAACTTAATTTCGACGTCCTGACCCAATTGAAGTAGACCGGCCTCTTGACTCGGTATTTTAAGCGCGATGTCCAGACGATCCAGATCAATCAAATCCACCAACACCATATTTAAGCCGACGGTTTCCCCCACCTTGACATGAATGGCCGTGACGGTACCGGACAAAGGCGCCTTGATTCGCAGCAATTCCCTTTGCGTCTGGGCATTGGTTAAATCCTTGCGTGCAGCCTGAAGTAACTGTTCGGATTCATCGTAAAGTTTGCGCGAAACATTGTCGGTGGCATTTAGTTGCTGTTTACGAGCAAAATTTTTCTCGGCAAACGCCACGGCGACTTCTGCTTTGGCAACCAGCGCATCCGCGGCGCGGGTATCCAGCTCGAACAAGGTCGCGCCTTTTTTAACTGCTTGGCCTTCCTCGCAAAAGGCTTGAGTGAGAATACCGGCAATCGGGGCGGCAATTTTCGAACTGGCTGCCGGTTTTCCATGCATAGCAGGTTCAGGTTCGACCACACCATAAGCCATGACGTAGCGATGCAACGTGGCACGTGAAATCTTGCCGGTTTGCACCGCTACTTCGGTAACGGCTTCTGGTTCGTCGGCAGCCCGTGGGGTCGGTGCTTGCATGGCTATGAAGACGGTTAGCGCGGATATTTTTTGCCATGAAGCATGGTTTTTCATTGAAGTCCTTTTCGGTTAGCAGAGTCAGCAATCAAGGTATCGGTCAATGTCGATCCGAGGGGCTGACGCAAGGTATCTTCCAAGCCATTGAGCGCTTGTTGAGTTTCGACAAGCACATCCAGTTGGGCACGCTCGGCTATGGCCTTTTCCAGCTCAGCACCGAGCAAGGTTAAATGATCGATTTCTCCCGCTTGATATTGGGCTTGGACTGAGCTGAGGTTCTGTTGTTGAAGCTGGATTTGTTTTTCGGCATCTCTCCATTTAGCCAAAACTGCCGCTACACCCGAATGGGCTCGATCGATGTCGCTGACAATACGCATTTGTAAGGATTCGAAACGCACGGCAAACTCTCGGCGTTTAGCCTCGGCTTCGGCAATGGGGCCTTGATTCTGATGCAAAATCGGCAATTGCATGGTTGCGCCTAGCGTCCAGCGGTGTTCGCCCATTTCCCAGGCATAGCCGGGATTGGCCTGGATGTTGGGATACTGGTTGGCGATTTCCAGTTGCAGTGCGGATTGCGCCGCCGCGTAGTCTGCCAATGCAGCCAACACATCGGGGCGTGTCAGCAAAGCGTGTTCTTTCATATTGCTGACAGGAATAGTCTGCAAGGCGGGCGGCTTGGAAAGGTCGCTAAAATCCAGGTCGATACCCGTTAATCCCTCAATAGGTACACCCATTGCGCTGGCTAACAATATGGCACTTTCCGCAACCCGTTTGCGTGCAGCATTCTCGTTCAGTTTTAATTGGTTGACTGCCAGATGGGATCGGGTGACTTCGAGCTGGCTAATCTCGCCTATTGCCAATTGTTGTTCCAAACGTTGATTGATCGCTTGCTGGATAGAGTATTGTTGATGAACCAATCGCTCCGCTTCCTGAGCTGAGTAGGCTTCCAGGAGGGCTAAACGCAATCGTCCTCGTACCAACCAGGCCGCATCCGCAATGCGTAAGCGAGCAGCGTCGGCCAAATGTTCTGCTTTGCCGATACGAAAATCACGTTTACCGGCAGTTTCGATGGGAATGCTAATCGAGCTGGCAGCGATCCAGGGAATGGCTGCGGTTGCCAGATTGCGTATCCAGGTGGGTGAAATCGTGATGCTGGGATTAGGCCGTTGCCCGGCGGTTTTGATGGCGGCGTTGGCCGATTGCGCTTGGGCGCGGGCCAAGGCAAGGTCTGGGTGGTAATAAATCGCCGCCAAGGTTAAACGATCTATGTTCCATGTTTTGGGCGGCGTCACGGATGTGCTTCCGGTAACCGTTTCAATAAAACTTAATAGTTCCGGATTCGACAAGCTCCTATTTTCCAATTGAATCATAGAATCAGCCGGATTGAGTTCCCGATTCTGAAAACTCGCACAGCCGACGATAGTCAGAATGAAAACCGGAAAAATGAGCAAGATAGAAAATAATCGACGCATGAACGGAGGATAACAATCCGTTCCTGACGCCAGCATGACGGGAAGATTACATTTTTGTCAGAATTGCAGATGGGTTTTCAGGGTTCTTTTTAGTCATCAGTTTATAAACAATAACCGGTTGCACAGTGCACGAATTTTCGAATGTCAGCTCGGGTTCTGTTTTTGTCGGCTAATCTGTCAGATTAGGTTGAGTTCCATAAAATCCAGGTGTGCGAGGCTACAATAAAGGAAATTTACAAGTAGAGGCTAGTCATTGATCTGGTGTACATGATCGCTATTGGGTTTTCGTGAAAAGATCGCCACCATAGCGATGATCAGGCAAACCGCACCGGCTATGGTAAAAGTCAGCGGCGCCTCAAGTCTACTGACTCCGTGCCCGATGGCTGGGTAGGTAATCAGCCAGAAAGCATGCGTCAATGCGAAATGCGCGGCGTAGGCTCGCCCACGATTAGCCGCCGTTGTATGCTCAGCAAGCAAGGTCGAAGAGGATAGCGCAACAAGAGCCTGGCCCACACCATTCAAAATCCAGAGCAACGCAAAAATCATAAATGGCGGTTGCAATACCCCGGGTAGCAGTATCAGGCCGAGTACGGCACCTCCCGTCAGCAGAGCCCGTTCCGTCCAACGATGACGCCTTCCATGCAGTTCGGAAGGTTTCTTTGCTCGTGATTCGTAGCGACCGGTGACCCAACCCAAACACAGCGCGGTAACCGAGGACCCAAGACCCAGGCCGGTCATAGCTAAAACAAATGCCGTTTCACTTAGTATCAACACATCCTTTACATAAACAACGGTGGCGACAATCGCTGCCGCCCCGGCGATCGCTTCAACCAAATTCAACATCAGCGCACGTCGCAAGACTGCTTGGCCTAAAAGTATCCGAGTACCAACAGTCAACTCTCGCAAAAACGTCCTGAGCGAGAATTGAATATTTTGATTGGCAGTGTGAGGCAAGGTGCTAAAAGCTACCAGAGCAGCAGAGACTAAATAGGTGGCTGCATCAAACCAGAATAACCAGTCAAGACCCAGCAGAGAAACCAGCAATCCAGCCAATGCCGGGCCTAAAACAGCCTCCACATCGACCGCCACCCGTGACAGCGATAACGCACCGACATAGTACTCGGATCCGACTACCTCAGGAATGGTCGAGTCATACGTGGGTGTGAAGAAAGCAGTAGCAGCATTGATCAAAAAAATCATCAAATAGACTTGCCACACACTATGGACGAATGGGAACAAAGCCATGAGGCCAAAGCGCACAAGATCGGCCATTATCAGCATGAGTTTGCGGTTCGCACTATCCGCAAGAACCCCGGCAGGCTGAGAAAATAATAAAAACGCCAGGATGCGTAACATCAAGGCATTGCCGATAACTGCGGCGGCGGAACCACCGCCGACCAACTGATGTGCGAACAATGCCAGACCCACAGTCGTAACACCGCTGCCCACTAGCGATATAACCTGGGCGGAAAATAGTAATTTGAAATTGCGATTGCGGAAGAGAGTATTTGGATACTGAGGAGGTTGGCTCACGCTAAAATTGCCTTATGCCTACTTTTAATGTTTTGGTAAGTTGTTTTCTATCCATTTCGTTCCCCTCGCAACTCTATGATATTTGGAAGATGGCGGCCAGTGGTGCACTTTGCTCTGACAATAACGCTGCCATGTTAATAATGAATCTAAATACTGCCAAACAGCTTTGAACATTACCAGCCAAGAGAGTACTAAAAAATTGAAAGCGAGTTTACATAGTGTGATAGATTCTTACTAGATGGATACCTTACGACAATCCAAAACTTGGATCTCTATTGTGCTGATACTCGCGGTGCTCGGTCATTTTGGCCTGGGGCATAGAGATGTGTCGGCCTTTGTGCTGTGTTTTGGAGCCGACGGTCATGTAGGGGTAGAACATGTCGGACACGATCATGAGATTGGTTTGAACAAAGCCGCCCCGCTCAAGGATCCAACCAACGCCTATTTCACTGATGGCGAATCCCCATGTACCGACATCTCCCTAGACGGTGATGACCACATCCCACTGTCACTGACGAATTTATTAAAAATAGCGATTGATATTGGGTTTTTGCCGGTATTTTTCCTGTTCTCACTCCTGACGCTCTACTCCAGAGCCATAATTCGGCAGCCGGCTTTTTTTGATCCGCCGTTCACCGATTCCAAACTGCTCGCCTTACGCAGTATCGTTCTACTGATTTAGCCCCATCTCCTAGCCGTACTCACTAGCTCAAAGACCAGATTTAATACCTGTCTCTGCGCTGACGTTTGTTTTATCTATGCTACGGAGAAACTTTCCATGTTCTCAAATTATGCGTTGCCGCTTGGCATTGCACTCTGTTTATTCGTCATCCGTCCTGTCGATGCCACTTCGATAGACGGAAAACTGTCGCTATCCCAACCGGAAAGTCCAGACAAGACGGATGGCTCCTTAAGTTCATCCGTCGAGCCGACGGGGTCTCTGTTATTGCCTCAAGCACTGGCTTTAACATTAACCAAAAATCCAAATTTAGCCGCATTTTCCGAGGAAATACGCGTACAGGAAGCGGCGGAGTTGCAGGCGGGTTTGATTCCGAATCCGGTATTCGATGCCAATGCCGCTAATTTCGGTAATAAGGCCGCTAGGGGCTTCGATGGCGATGTCGTTACGTTGGCACTGAGCCAATTAATTGAGTTGGGCGGCAAACGTGCGGCCCGTATCCAGGTCGCCCGGATAGGACGGGAAGTTGCGGAATGGGACTATGAAATCCAACGTGTAATGGTCTTGGCGAGTGCTGCACAAGCCTTTATCGATGTGCTGGGCGCCCAGGCGCATACCGAACTGGTCAAGCATTCGCTGGAACTCGCGGAAAAAGTCGTTCAAACCGTCAGTAATCAGGTTAAGGCCGGAAAAGTGTCGCCGGTTGAAGAGACCCGCGTTGAAGTGGCCTTAGCGACAGCCAGAAGCGAAATGATGCGCACCGAACGGGAACTGGAAGTGTCCAGGCGAAAACTTGCCGCTTTTTGGGGTAGCACGACCCCTCAGTTTTCAAAGGTTGAGGGCGATTTAGACGCTATTCAAACGCTACCTTCTTTGCCATCGCTGACTGATCGGCTGAAGCAGAATCCGGAATTTGCCCGCTGGACATCCGAACTATCTAGACAAGAGGAGCTGCTGGATCAGGAAAAAGCCAAGGCCGTTCCCGATTTGACCGTGATCGTTGGCGGTAGCAATTATCTGGACCGTCAGGATTACGTGATGAATGCTGGTTTTTCCTTGCCACTACCGGTTTTTGACCGAAATCAAGGCAATATTCAAAAGGCGGAACGGTTGCGTCGCAAGGCTGAAAACGAACAGGAGGCCACTCAAGTGCGAATCGGCACTGAACTCAACGCGACCTATCTGAATCTGGCTGCCATCCATGCCGAAGTTGAGAACTACCGTTCGACTATTCTCCCGGGGGCCGAGAGCGCCTATCAGGCCGTGCAAAAGGGCTATAAGTTAGGCAAGTTTGCCTTATTGGATGTGTTGGATACTCAACGGACACTATTTAATGCCAAAGGCCAATATCTGCGCGCCTTGACGGCCTATCATCAAGGCGTTGCCGACATCGAGCGGCTCATGGGCGGCGCTCTCAGCGAGGACTCAAAATGAACAAAAAATCTTTATTCACGATAGGGGGTTTATTAGTGATCGGCCTGGTGCTGGCCAGTCTGATTCTGACCTTGAAGGTAACGATGGTTAGCGATGAAGAACATGAAGAGTCCGCCGAACACAGCGAAACATTCCCGCGAGGACCGCATCGCGGCAGGCTGTTGACTCAGGATGACTTTGCGCTGGAGGTTACGATCTACGAAACAGGCGTTCCGCCGCAGTTTCGCGTGTATGCCTATCAAAACGAAAAACCACTGTCGCCCGAACAGGTGCAACTAACCATAACCCTGCATCGTTTCGGTGGACGGATCGAGCACATTCAATTTAAGCCGGAAGCGGACTATTTACTCGGAAATACGGTGATTGAAGAGCCGCATTCCTTTGATGTGGATATCAACGCCGGTTTTAACGGCAAGACTTTCCCATTCACTTACTCACAGGTGGAAGGACGGGTGCATTTAGACGCTGCCTCACTGCAAAGTGCCGGTATCACAGTCGAAACGGTGGGGCCGGCTAGCATTGAAAGCGTTTTGAAATTGCCAGGCACCATCGAGTTTGATCAGAACCGACTGGCTCATGTCGTGCCTCGCGTGGGCGGTATCGTGGTGGATGTACGTAAAAAACTGGGTGAATCCGTCAAGCAGGGCGATGTGCTGGCCATCCTCGAAAGCCGTGATCTGGCGGATTTGAAAAGTCGCTTGGCAAGCGCGCGTAAACGCTTGGAACTAGCCCAATCGTTGTATCAGCGTGAAGAACGCTTGTGGCGTGAAAAGATTTCCGCCGAGCAGGATTATTTGCGTGCCCGCACGGAATTGGCGGAGACGGAGATTGCGGTCACAGCGGCCAATGACCAGTTGGATGCTTTGGGTATCCCAGCGAATCCAGGCAAGCGTGGCGAAAGCTTGGCCCGATACGAACTGCGTTCACCTCTGGATGGCAATGTGGTTGAAAAACATTTGGTGGTCGGCGAAGCCATTCAGGTCGACACCAAAGTGATGGTCATTGCCGACTTGAACCAGGTTTGGGGTAATTTCAACGTGCCTGCCAATAACTTAAACCAAGTTAAAACCGGTCAGCAAGTGCGCGTTCAAGTGCCGGAGCTAGGCTTGGAAAGTGAAGCAACCATCGATTATCTGGGTGCCATCGTCGGCGAACAAACCCGGTCGGCGCCTGCCCATCTACATATCGATAATCCCAAGCAACAATGGCGGCCAGGTTTGTTTGTCAGCATTGAAGTGGTCGAAGCGGCAGCCACCGTGCCGGTCACGATAGCCCTTGAAGCCATACAAAGCTGGCATGATGAAGATGCGGTGTTTGTCCAGTCTGGAGATGAATTTGAAGTACGTCCGGTATCTGTGGGACGGCGTGATGCAAAGCGAGCGGAGGTTCTGGAGGGACTTGCGCCCGGAGAACGCTACGCAGCGGCCAACAGTTTCGTGTTGAAAGCGGAATTGGGTAAAGCCGGCGCGACTCACGATCATTAGGAGGCATCATGTTCGAACGCATACTTAAGTTATCCATTCAAAGCCGCTGGCTGATTATGTTTGCCACTTTAGCGGTGGCCGCTTTGGGGATCTACAATTTTCAGCGCCTGCCGATTGATGCCGTGCCGGATATTACCAATGTTCAGGTGCAAATCAATACCGCCGCAGCCGGTTATTCGCCCTTGGAGGCGGAACAGCGCGTCACCTTTCCGATTGAAACCGTCATGTCAGGGCTTCCGGGCCTGGAACAAACGCGCTCTCTGTCCCGGTATGGCCTGTCTCAGGTGACCATTATTTTTAAAGACGGAACCGACATCTACTTTGCCCGGCAACTGGTCAGCCAGCGCATTCAGGAGGCAAAAAGTCAATTGCCGCCGGGACTAGAACCAGCCATGGGGCCGATTGCGACCGGGCTTGGCGAGATTTTTATGTGGTCGGTGACCGCCGAACCTAATGCACATAAAGCCGACGGCAACCCCTACGATGAGATCGATCTGCGCACACTGGAAGACTGGGTGGTGCGTCCACAGATGCGGACTGTACCCGGCGTCACCGACGTCAACGGTATAGGCGGTTATGTCAAGCAATATCACGTGACGCCCGACCCCACAAAATTGATGGCATACGGACTGAGTCTGCGAGATGTAGTCACCGCGTTGACCCTTAATAATGATAATGTCGGCGCCGGTTACATCGAGCATAGCGGCGAACAATACCTGATCCGGGTGCCCGGCCAAGTCAAAAACCTTGAGGATATCGGGCACATTATCGTTGGCAATCATCAAGGAACGCCCATTTTTATCCGGGATGTAGCCGAGGTCTTGATCGGCAAGGAACTGCGCACCGGCGCTGCCACCGAAAATGGCCGTGAAACCGTGCTCGGCACGGTCTTTATGCTAGTGGGCGAAAACAGTCGAACGGTTTCACAACTGGCGAGTGACAAGCTGGATAACATCAATCGTAGTTTACCGGTCGGCGTTAAGGCCACTGCGGTCTATGACCGACGCATTCTGGTCGATAAAACCATCGCAACGGTCAAAAAAAATCTGCTGGAAGGCGCCGTTCTGGTTATCGCCGTGTTGTTTCTGTTTCTGGGCAACTTACGCGCTGCGTTGATCACGGCGATGGTGATTCCGCTGGCGATGCTATTTACCTTCACCGGCATGGTGACACAAGGTGTGAGCGCCAATTTGATGAGTTTAGGTGCGCTCGATTTTGGCATTATTGTTGATGGCGCCGTAGTCATCGTTGAAAACTGCGTCCGCCATTTGGCGATCACACAACATCGTCTGCAACGGCCATTAACCTTGAGTGAACGGCTCGATACGGTGTTCAGCGCCTCCCAAGAGGCAAGACGAGCACTACTGTTTGGTCAGGCTATTATTATGACGGTGTATTTGCCAATCTTCACGTTGTCTGGCGTCGAAGGCAAAATGTTTCATCCCATGGCATTTACCGTTGTGACCGCCTTATTGGGAGCCATGTTGCTATCCATCACCTTTATCCCTGCTGCGCTGGCGATCTTTATCGGCGAACGGGTTAGCGAAACAGAAAATCCGCTGATGCGTTTTGCGCACAAGAGTTACCGGCCGTTGTTAGAGCGGGGCTTGGCCAATGCACCGCTGGTTTTGACCGGCGCTGCGGTGTTGGTTGTCTTGAGTTTGCTGTTGTCCACGCGTATGGGTTCGGAGTTTGTGCCCACGCTGGATGAAGGCGATATCGCCTTGCATGCATTACGCATTCCCGGCACCAGTTTGTCGCAGGCGGTTGAGATGCAACATACGCTGGAGAAGAAGATTACTCAATTCCGGGAGGTCGATCGCGTATTCGCCAAACTCGGCACGGCGGAGATCGCGACCGATCCCATGCCGCCCAGTGTGGCTGACACGCTGATTATGCTGAAGGAACGCTCCGAATGGCCTGATCCGGGCCGTTCCAAGGCCGACTTGGTCGCTGCCATGGAAAAAGCCGTTAAAGAAGTGCCGGGCAATAACTATGAATTCACACAACCGATCAAAATGCGTTTTAACGAGCTGATTGCCGGTGTGCGTGCCGATGTCGCGGTTAAGGTATTTGGCGACGACCTGGATAGCCTGCTGGAAATAGCCGAAGATATGAGCAGCGTTCTGGAAAAAATACCGGGCGCTTCGGATGTCAAAGTCGAACAGGCGACCGGACTGCCGCTATTGACAGTGCAGATGAAACGGGACATGTTGGCTCGCTTTGGTTTGAATACAGCGGATGTGCAGGCGGCGGTTCAGGCGGCGATGGGTGGGGCTAACGCCGGTGAGGTTTTTGAAGGCGACCGGCGTTTTGATTTGTTAGTGCGCTTACCGGAAAAACTGCGTAGCGACCCTGACGCCATGCGACAAATCCCGATTCCTTTACCGATCCAGCAACAGGAATCAACGCAACAGTCCTTTATTCTGCTCGGAACCGTAGCGGACTTTCAATTGACTCAGGGACCCAATCAAATCAGCCGGGAAAACGGTAAAAGGCGGGTGGTAGTAACCGCTAACGTGCGTGGCCGGGATTTGGGCTCCTTTGTGGCCGAAGCACAGGAAAAAATCAGCACCGAGGTTAAGGTACCCGCTGGATACTGGATTGCCTGGGGTGGCCAGTTCGAGCAAATGATCGCCGCCACCGAGCGACTACAAATCGTGGTGCCCGTGGCGTTACTGATTATTTTTCTGTTGCTGTACGCCACGTTCGGCAATATCCGCGACGGCCTTTTAGTGTTCACCGGCGTGCCGTTTGCGCTGACCGGCGGTATCATGGCGTTGTGGCTGCGAGATATTCCGCTGTCGATTTCAGCGGCCGTCGGTTTTATTGCACTTTCCGGCGTGGCGGTGCTCAATGGCTTGGTATTGATTATGTTTATCAATAAATTGCGGCAGGACGGTGTGGTGTTGATACATGCGGTCCGCGAAGGCGCTATGGTTCGGCTAAGACCGGTATTGATGACCGCACTGGTCGCATCCTTGGGTTTTGTACCGATGGCGATTGCCACCGGGACCGGTGCCGAGGTACAGCGCCCTCTGGCGACCGTAGTGATAGGCGGGATTTTGTCATCGACAATGCTGACGTTGCTGGTGTTACCGATTTTATATTGGCTCGCATATCGCAAAGATGAACAAGTTGATTTTGCGACATTGGGAAACAGACAGATTGATTTCAATGAGGGGTAAGCGTTGAGTTCATGCCATCAATCAGAAAAAGCCTGTTGTTGTCCTGGCGAGCAAGCGGATAGTCACCAGTCAACGGTATCAAACTAGTCGAGGGGCCTGACGTTCAAAATCGAGGGACTGGATTGCGCCGAAGAGGTCGCTACTTTGAAAAGCGCGATAGGGCCGCTAGTGGGGGGCAGTGACAAACTGGCATTTGATGTTTTAAACGGACGCATGACGCTGTTGCCTGATGCCGAGCCCGTGACTGAAAAAACGCTCATCAAAGCGGTGGCTGCAACGGGTATGACGGCCGCTCGCTGGCAAGCAGGTCAGACCGATGCGGATGCCAAGCAACTACACCGCTCGAAGACCATTTATACAGTACTTAGCGGTTTGTTTATCGTGGCCGGCATGTTGATTCATATCGCCATAGCTGGCGGCCTTGTGGATATTCAAACTGTTTTTAGCGCGGTAGGAAACGGAACCCTACATTGGGATGTGGTCAGTCACTATCTGTATAGCTTACTGAATGCACATGCTCAGCAAGCGATGCCTTTGCCTGAAAAAATAGCCTTTGGTTTAGCGGTGGCTTGCGGTGCGCGGCATGTGATTGTTAAGGCGTTTTATGCTTTGAAACGCTTGCGGGCGGATATGAATTTATTGATGACGATTGCTGTCATCGGTGCGATGTTCATTGATGAATGGTTTGAAGCGGCAACTGTCAGTTTTCTGTTTGCCCTGTCTCTGGCGATTGAAAGCTGGAGTATTGGCCGTGCCTGGCATGCGGTAGTAGCGTTACTGGATTTGGCACCATCAACAGTGACGGTTAAGGATGAAACCGGACAGGAACGCGTGGTAAAAGCCGCAGACGTGAGTATAGGTAGCTGCTTCATTCTAGTGCCAGGCGCTAAAATCCCCTTGGATGGCGAGGTGATGACGGGGTTCAGTTCCGTTAATCAGGCACCGATCACCGGTGAAAGCATGCCCGTTGCGAAGCAGGTTGGCGATGAGGTGTTTGCCGGTAGTATCAATGGCGAGGGAACCCTGGAAATACGGTCCACCAAACTTGCCACGGATACTACGCTGGCACAGATCACGCGACTGGTCGGTGAAGCCCATGGTAAGCGTGCGGATGTTGAGCAATGGGTGGAAAAGTTTGCGCGTATTTATACTCCAGTCGTGATGCTGATTGCACTGGCCATGTGCATTATCCCGCCGTTGTTTTTCGAAGGTGTGTGGAACGAATGGTTTTACCATGCCTTGGTGTTGTTGGTGATTGCCTGCCCTTGCGCATTAGTCATTTCTACACCGGTCAGCATTGTCGCCGCCTTGGCCTGTGCTGCCCGGCAAGGTGTGCTAATCAAAGGAGGCATCTATATCGAAGCTCCGGCCCATATCAAGGCGATTGCCTTTGATAAAACCGGTACGCTGACCTGCGGTGAGCCGATAGTCACCGGTGTATTTCCGTTTAATAGTCACAGCGAAGCTGAACTGTTAAGTCGCGCAGCCGCTCTGGAAACGCGTAGTAATCATCCGTTGGCAAAAGCCATTCTGCGCCATTCGGAAAACCTGGGTATTAGTGTGGCCAGTGCCGACAACGTGACCGTTCTGCCGGGTAAAGGTGTCACTGGACTATTCAATGGCACGAATTACTGGTTGGGATCTCGTCGGTACTTATTAGAGTGCAGTCAGGAAGTTCCAGAAATCAGCGACAAAGCGATTGCCCTTGAACAAACAGGGCAAACCGTGATTGCCATTGGCAATGATCGGCATATTTGCGGCCTCATTGCCGTTGCCGATCAGCCTCGCGCTGAAATCAAAGCGATTTTGCAAGCGCTGAGACAGACAGGCATTAAACATTTGGTCATGTTGACCGGTGATAACCAAGTCACGGCGAATAATATTGCGGCCCAAATCGGCATTGATGAAGTGCATGCCGAATTATTGCCGGCCGATAAAGTTGAGATTGTCAGTCAAATGGTCGAGAAGTACGGACAGGTAGCTATGATCGGTGATGGTGTCAACGACGCACCGGCGCTGGGACGGGCCAACCTAGGTATTGCCATGGGTGTGTTAGGGTCGGATGCGGCCATCGAAATCGCCGATATTGCCTTGATGGGCGACGATCTGTCCAAGCTCCCTTGGCTGATCGGCCATTCCAAAAGGACGCTCTCGATCATTCGACAGAATATTACCTTTGCCCTGACGATCAAAGCCGCATTTGCAGTATTAGCCTTTGCCGGCGTAGCGACGTTATGGGAAGCCATTGCGGCGGATATGGGGGCTTCTTTGTTAGTCGTTGCCAACGGATTGAGATTACTTCATCCCAAAAATACAGCCTTTTAAGTAGCCTGAATCCATTAAGGATAGTTTTAACATCGAAATTGCCTAGACTGCAAAATTTCAAGATACCTTTGGAAATAACCATGAAATTAAAATCACTGATTCCTTTAGTTTTAGCTGAATCCTTATTGTCCGCTTGTAGCTTCATGGAGCCTCATGCCATGGATACCGATCTAAACATTCAGCATGTAGCACTAGCCAAACACTTCGAAGACGAAGCGAACGAATTGCAGACCAAGATTGAGGAACACAAAAAATTTCTCAGCCAATTTGAGTCACAACGATATGTTTATGGTAGACATGCGAGCGATCTTAAAGCGCATAGCCAAGAAGTGATTGATCTTTACCAGCAGGCCGTCACTGCAAACCGAGACATGGCGGAAATGTTGCGAGAAGCGGACCATTAGTTGTAGTACCTAGCGTTCTGCTGTGTCCATTCTTGAACCGTCAAGCCTATGGTTGACAGATAAATACTTGAAAACCAGCTGTCCGAAATCTAGCCATTTTTACCAGATTCTTACAGCCGGGAAATTTTTCACTATTGGTGGCACAAAATACGGAATATTTAATTTTTTGTGTCAAAAGTGGGTATGGTGAGTGACAAAAATAATGAAAAATCACTTCAAAATCAATTGACCACTTTTCACTAAATGTCACCCGATAGTATCAATTTCTATTTGAAATGCTTAATTCTTGCGAAAACTGTCCAACACGCAAACTTGGCAGATTGGCTGATATTTGCAGCCATTGATCACCATGAAATTTCGATGACAGGTCGTACAGTAGCGCAACTCAGCCAAGCCATCTTGTATGGCAAGGGCAATGACCCAGGCGTCATCGAAGTTAGCAGGCCGTATTCGGCCGAACGGTCGGCGCTCGCGAATATGGTTAGGGAAGATTTCGCAAAAAAAATCCCAGGCAAAAATGATGGCATTGATGTCGATCTCCATTTTAATATCGACTTTGCTGGCACTACGGTAGATCGAGGCGAATAATGCCATATACAAGAATGATTCTCGGGTCTTGGGAATGGCTTCAATGTTGGGGGCTATTCCCGATTGAGGTCTTTCCTGATGAATGGCGTGATAAATGTTGCGTAGATCAGTTGGACGAAGAGTTATTACGACCTTGCTGGCCAAGGACGTGCGGAGTTTTCGTTTTAGTAATTGATAAGCCCAATATTGATCGTTCAGGCGTGCTTCAAAAGAAGATCTTCGGCTCATGAATTGCCGCCGCAGCTGGGTAGGAACATCAACAAATCACGCGCACGTTTGTCGGATGTTTCGGGTTCCCGTTTTTCTATCTGGAGAAACTCTCCCCATTTATGAGGATTAAATCGGGGGATAAAAGTTAGATGCTCACTTCGAGCCACTATTTTTAATTGCGTCAGCGGCATGGTTCGCAGCAGAGAAACCGCTTCTGGAGTCAATCCCAAACAGAACATTGCTTTCTGCTCGCTTTCGGACAGTATTAATGTTTGGGCGACAATCAGATATTCCAGATTGAGGTTATAGAGATTTTCATCCATAGGGTTCCCACCACTAAATCAAGGTTCTGATTTGATCGGCCAATGCAATCACCTGTTGTCCATACTCGATTGCCGCCGGTACATTTTTCCAGCTGTAGTATCGTCCTACACCCAAAGCTAGATTATTTGGGGCGGACAATATTGCTTCGGCTAATACCATGGCGCCAATTTCAAGGTTGGTGTTTGGATTGAGCAAGTGCTCAGGCTTCGTGACACGATGACCATGCCAACGTAGATTGACTTGCATAATGCCGACATCGACATTGCGCCGACCTTCATCCAACATTTTGTTGAGAAGCAACTCAGCTTCTTGCTGACTTTTGGGAATAAAAGATTTACCGGCATTATTGATAGCCCATGGCCACGGCGTAACATGATTCTGTTCGCCATGTTTCCGGGACTCTACCAAAGCAACGGCGTACAAAACGTAGGGGTCGATTTGATGCCGCCTGGCGACTTGCCACCAGAGGGTGTTTTGTAATTTTGTTGTAGAAGGTGCAGTGTGCAGAATGTTGGCATTCGCTTTGGCATAATCAGCAGCAATTGATTGCTGGGGTTGGCTGATGATACAAAGACCACCGATCAGTCCCCTACGAAGCAGGGTAAGATGGCGTTGAGTCGAAATGCTAGGGCACTTAAGCGTACGATTTTTCGAATGGGTAATGGGCATGGTCAAGCTCACCTTATTGGTCTTGAGGCGAGTTTACGACGTTGTCAAAAATTCTATATGTTCGAAAAACGTCCCTTTGAGCTGTTTTTAGTTGGTTTTGGTGAGTTTATGACTAGGTTTGGACTTGGGCTAAGAGCGAGAATTGTGATTAGAACTGGTTGAAGATGGATTCAGACTTAATTGCGCCACATAAAATATTTTTATGGCGCAATTTTTTGTTAAGTGACATATTAATTGGCGCGATAAAGCCCGTCTAGCCACAAAAAAATCAAATCATGCCGAAAATAGTCCCATCAGAAGAACTTGATCGAATCGTAAAGCTCATTGCCCAATATCAGGAAGGTGTTGGCGTTGATGAAATTACGCAACAGCTTGATTTCGAAATTAAGCGTCGTACTTTGCAACGTCGCTTAGCTGCGTTGGTTGCAGAACAACGCATTTTTAGTGAGGGTGATGGACGAGCTCTGAAGTATCGAACTGCGAAGCATGATCACGGCGGCGTCGCCACAGAAATTACAGATAGTTCAATTCCGGAAGTCGTACCCGAAGCGTATGTGCCAATTTCTCAAGAGGGGGAGGCAATCAAGGCTTTCATCCGCCAACCTCGGACACATCGACAACCTGTCAGCTATAAATCTGACTTTCTAGCGCAATACTATCCCAACAATACCTATTACCTACCGGCCGACTTGCGCGAACAATTACATTCCCTGGGTCGGTCACCATCTGAGCAAACCCCGGCAGGCACGTTTGCTCGAGATATTCTGAATCGACTGCTCATTGATCTTGCGTGGGCGTCTTCGATGTTGGAAGGTAACACCTATAGTCGTCTGGATACAGAGCGCTTGATTGAATTTGGTCAAGCCGCTGAAGGCAAGGATGCGATGGAAACCCAGATGATCCTAAACCACAAATCGGCTATTGAGTATTTAGTGCATGATACCGAGCATGCCGGTGTGACACCTGAAACCATCATTGCATTACACGCCTTTTTGTCAGATGGACTGTTAGCGGACCCGCTGAGTTGCGGTCGGCTTCGCAATCGGGCGGTGGATATTGGTGGCAGTGTTTATTTACCCATTGCCATGCCACAACGTATTGAGGAGTTGTTCGGGATTGTCATTGATATGGCTGCTGAAATCAGCGATCCGTTTGAACAATCGTTTTTCCTGATGGTGCATTTGCCATACTTGCAACCCTTTGAAGATGTCAACAAACGGGTTTCGCGGTTGGCGGCCAATATCCCCCTGATTCAACACAATCTCTGTCCACTGTCCTTTATCGATGTGCCTCAACAGGCTTACGTGGACGCGGTCCTCGGAGTCTATGAACTAAATCGAATTGAATTATTGAGAGATGTCTTCATCTGGGCTTACGAGCGTTCATGCCAGCAGTACGTTGCTGTGCAGCAGCAACTAGTGCCGCCGGATATCGTTCGATTACGTTATAGAAACGAATTGGCTGAAGTGATACGAGCCATTGTCAGGGAGGGAATGGCTGCGGATGAAATGTCGATCATGGCAGGCATTCCGGATTCAGTGTCTCCAGAAGACAAGCAACGATTCATTATTTTGATACAAAACGAACTTAAAACTTTGCATGCGGGAAATGCAATTCGATTTGGGCTGCGTCCGCTAGAGTTTTCGGCATGGCGGGAAAGAAATAAAAGTCTGTGATCGTACTGAATTAAAAAATTATTACGTTAAAAAAGATCCAATAAAAAATCATTGGAAGGAATTTTTATCTGCATTCAACTCGGTTAGATGGTTTTCCCATTTTAATAAGGCGTTTCGTTTTTCCTGTAAGTAGTCATATCTATCATAATGTTTTGAACTTACATCATTTAAAGCATGATTCTGTATCCTATCTCTAATGCCTTTCTCTATGCCAATTTCTCCCATACGAGTTTTTACTGTTCTCCGCAAATCTCTTGGTGTGAAAGTGTCGATGCTGCTTATGCGAGTAATAGCGTGCGCCAAAGATGTTTTATGAATCGGTTTTTCTTCATTATATCTACTTGGAAAAAGATAGTCAGAGTTTCCAGAATACGGCCATAATTCATTAAGTAATTTTTTAGCTAACGGAGTGATAGGCAATACCAACCAGCGTTCGTTTTTCACGCGTTCTGGTGGGGCACTCCAAATCATGGACTCAAAATCAAACTCATGTTTCATTGCGCCACAGAGTTCCCAAGAGCGGCAGCCATATAGGAGTAATAATTTGGTAGCTAGATGGAATTGTTCATGTAGGCATGTTTCGTTCCAAAGCACTTTGATTTCAGAAAATGATAGTGCTCTTTCTCCAGCTACTTCGGCACTTGTGTCTTTTGGAATTGAATCGACAGGGTTGGTTTGTATCTGAAAAGTAAAATCATTTGATAGGTTTTTCGGATCGTTGTCGTGATAAACCCCTAATTCAAATGCCCTTCTTAAGTAAGATCGAATTCGATTAGCTTGAACATTCGAGCCTCGTGAAATAATTGTGTGAAGTATTTTCCTTATATGGGCTGGAGTTACGTCTTTGGCTTGTAAGTCCAAAATATCTTTACAGTTGTAATGGAGATCAGTCTCGACCTTTTCAAAAGTTCGTTTACCAGAATCAACCATGTGCTTGATGTAGTAGTCAAACAAGTCAGCTACGCTGCCGTGTCTAAGCTCGTTGCGGGATTGAGGGTCGATTCCTCGGTCAATATCTCGTCTAAGATCACGACACCTATCCCGCGCTTCAGACAATGAAACAGATGGATACCGTCCCAGACTCAAGAACTTTTGTTTACCGTCTGCACCAGCATACTGGATAAAAAAGGACACACTTCCTGCGGGGGTGACTTTGACACCAAAGCCTTTATCGGGCCCTTTTTCATAGAGTCTATACGCCGATGGTTTTGCCTTTAGCCCTTTGATTGATTTGTCAGTAAACATGATTTCGTGGTCACTTTGTGGTCACTTGAATTCCGCAACATAAGTTTGCAAAATGAAACAACCATAAACGGATGATGTTATAAAGTTCAATATAATCGGGCATTTAGGGATATTATGCAACATGCAGAAATAAGTGTTAACATGGTCTTTAGCGACTGTTAATCACTAGGTCGGCGGTTCGAGCCCGTCCGGGGGAGCCAAATAATTAAGGCCTCACATGTAAATGTGGGGCTTTTTTTTGCCCGCTCCGGACCTCCGCTGATCCGAGGGACGTCTAGCTTCATCCAGTTCTGTCTATCTGATTCGAATATCCAAATTCGGTTTGGAATTAGATGAGCAACCCATTCAATTTGAAATCGACCTACTGATAAAATCCAGGGCAAGGATTTTTTAATGGGTTTGATAGACTATTGCCCATCGGACGCCGTTTCCAATAAATTCTAAGATAGGGAAAGTCACCAAAAATGAGCTACAACGAAGCTGAAACCCGTTATTGGTTGATCGACCCCGTTCTGCGCGATAAAGGCTACGACGACGCCGGCAAGCTAAAATTGGAAACACCCGCACCTGTGGAAGCGATCGGCCACAAAGGTCGCAGACGCCCCGGCTGCGGTCGCACTGATTATCTACTTTGCGTACGAACGCCCGATGCCACCAAACCGCTACCCGTCGGTGTGCTGGAAGCCAAAAAGGAAGAGGCCGACCCGCTGCAAGGCATGCAGCAAGCCAAGGCCTACGCGGAATGCAGCCGCTTTCATGTGCAATACGTATTTGCCACCAACGGCCATCGTTATGGTGAATTCGATAAAACCACCGGCTTGCAAACCGGGCCGCATGCGTTCAAAGAACACTTTCCAACGCACACCGCGCTAACCCAGCGCTACCTCAACGACACCGGCATCGACCTGCATAAACCGGAAGCGGCGCTGTTATTCACAGCCGACAGCAAAGCCTATCCCAAGAGCCGCTATTACCAGGATGCCGCGATTCGCGCCGTGTTCGAGAAGATCCTGCATTGCGAACGGGCACAAAAGCCGTGTCGTGTTTTGCTGGCCCTAGCGACCGGCGCCGGTAAAACGGTGATTGCCGCCAACTTGCTGTGGCGCCTGCAACAAGCCCAACGTCTGACCAAACCCGCATTATTTTTGTGCGACCGCGACGAACTGCGTACTCAAGGCTATAACAAACTGAAAGCGGCCTTTGGCGATAGCGCCCGCATCGTCGAAACCGCCAACGGTCAAAACGCCGCCAAAAACGCCCGCGTGCATATCGCCACCTATCAAACCTTGGGTTTGGATGACGAAGAATCCGGCGCCAGCAGTTTTTTAACCGATCACTATCCGCCCGATGCCTTCAGCGTCATCATCATTGACGAATGCCATCGCTCCGCCTGGGGCCGTTGGTCGGAGGTCTTGCTGCGTAATCCTAACGCGGTGCAAATCGGCTTGACCGCCACGCCGCGCCAGTTGCGCGAATCCAAACAGCAAACCGCCGACGATGCCGCCATCACCGCCAACAATCTCAAATACTTCGGCGAACCGGTCTACGAATACACCCTGATCCAAGCGCAAGAAGACGGCTACCTCGCCGCCTGCGAAATCGTCAAACGCAAGGCCAGTATCGACAACATCAGCTATACCAAGCAACAAATACTCGACCTCAAACCCACCGACCTTCGCACCGGCAAACCCATTTGCGAGACGGATTTAAAAAAAGACCTCTACACCGCCAAAGACTTTGACGACGAAATCTTTATCGAACTGCGCACCCCAACCATGTGCGCAGACTTGTTCGAGCAACTCTGCCGCCACGGCGGCCCCGAGCAAAAAGTGATTATTTTCTGCACCCGCGACATTCATGCTGATCGCGTCGTGCAACAGATGAACAACCTGTACAGCCGATGGTGCAAACAGCACGGCAAAACCCCGAAAGACCTGTACGCCTTTAAATGCACCAACAAAGGCGGCCGCGACCTGATCCAGCCCATGCGCGGTTCCGGCGAACGCGCTTTCATCGCCTGCACGGTCGATCTGCTGGCAACCGGCGTCGACATCGAACGCCTCAATGCCGTGGTGTTCTTCCGCTACCTGGAATCCAGCATCTTGTTTTACCAAATGGTCGGACGCGGCACCCGCATCGACGAAGATACCCAAAAATACAAATTTTGGCTCTACGACTACACCGGCGTCACCGACTTATTCGGCACCGATTTCATCACCGCGAACAGCTCGGGCAAAAAGAAAAAATCGGGCGGCGATGATGAAGATGACGAGGATGACGGCGGCGGTGATGATGGCGATGGCGGACAAGGCCATCAACCCTCGGTAGCAGAGATCAAAGGCCAATACGTTAGCGTCACCCCGCAAGGCCGTTACATTCTGACCCGCCGCGATGGCCGCGACGTGCAAATCCCCAGCGACGAATACCGCCGGGAAATCCTGCAGCGCGTGGTCAGCGAAGCGCACGACCTCAACCAGTTTCGGCAATTGTGGATAGAAGCCAAAAAACGCCGGCAATTGATCGACCATCTGCTGGGGGACCATTACTCGCCGGAAGTATTGCGCGAACTGGAAGACATGCAGGATTTTGATTATTACGACATCTTCGCCCACCACGGCTACCGCGCCCAAGCCTTGAAGCAACCGCAACGCGGCCAGGCGTATATCGACAGCAATCAAGCCTGGTTCGACGCCATGCCAAGCGACAGCGCCATAGTGTTGCGCGGCTTCGGTCAGCAATTCGCGCTGGGCGGCACCGAAGCATTGGAAACGTCGACGCTGTGGGACGTGCCGGAAATTCAGCAGGCGGGTGGTTTGGCGGCGTTGAAAAAACTGGGAAAACCGGTGGAGGTGATTTTGCAGGCTAAGGGAAGGTTGTTTGGGGTATGAGGTCTGAATTCGAGCTTTTAGAGGTTTGTCAAATTCAAAATGGCTATGCGTTTGACAGTAGCAAATTTTCAGAAACACAGGGAATGCCTCTTATCAGAATTCGAGACTTAAAGGCAAACGTCTGTTCGCTAAGGTTTTTCGGTGATTTTGACAAAAGCTATATCGTCAAAGCTGGAGATCTTTTGGTTGGGATGGACGGCGAGTTCAGGATATATAAGTGGTCAGGATATGATGCCTTATTAAATCAAAGAGTTTGTCGATTGGTGCCGAAGCCCGAAAAACTCGATTCTGATTTTTTGCTGTATCGCATTGATCAAGACTTGAAAGAAATCGAAGACAAAACCCCTTCGACGACTGTAAAGCATCTCTCGTCTCTTACGCTTGGAGCGGTCAAGTTATCTTTGCCTGGTTTAGATACACAGCGTCAAATCGCCGCCAAACTCAAGACCCAACTCGCCGAAGTCGAAACCGCGCGACAGGCTTTAGAAATCCAACAGCAAGAAATTGTCAAACTTGCCAATGCCTATATTCGCCAAAGCATCGAGCATTCCAAGGTTAGCGAATGCCCTTTAGGTGATGTTCTGGATGAAGTGAAAAAGGGCATTGGTGAACATTGGGCCGATTACCCGGTATTGGGTGCAACCCGTGATGGCTTGGCCCCGGCCAAGGAGCCGCCGGGCAAACAACCGCAACGTTATAAACCGGTTTTCTCCGGCACCGTGTTTTACAATCCAATGCGTATCCTGATCGGCTCGATTGCCTTTGTCGATGACGACGATCAACCCGGCATCACCAGCCCGGATTACGTGGCATTGCGGGGTAAGGCTGGTGTGGTCGATTCCCGCTGGTTTTACTACTGGCTACGTTCGCCTTTCGGTGTGCAGTGCATCAATTCGCTGGCGCGCGGTGCAGTACGCGAACGGATGTTGTTTAATCGCCTTGCAGAAGGCTTCATTCAACTGCCACCGTATTCCGAGCAAGTCCGAATATCCGCTGCGCTGAAACAATTGCAACCGGTCAAAGCGGCCATTAAACAACAGCTCGACGACTTGAATAAAATCCCTGAACGGTTGCTGGCTAAGGCCTTCGATTTTAATCACGAAAGGAGATCGTCATGACCACCAAACATATCGCCGAACAGCACCATGTAACCTTCGAGAGCATTCGTCACTTGGATGACGACGGCAATGAGTATTGGCATGCTCGTCAACTGGCTGTTGTGTTGGAATATTCACAATATCGTCATTTCTTGCCGGTTTTAGAACGCGCCAAGGAAGCTTGTAGGAATAGCGGGCAAGACGTTGCCGACCATATTGAGGATGTCCTCACAATGGTCGAAATCGGCTCTGGCGCAAAACGGGAAGTAGCGGATGTACGCTTATCACGCTATGCCTGCTATCTGGTGGTGCAAAACGGCGACCCCAGCAAGCCGGTGATTGCCAATGGCCAAACTTATTTTGCCATGCAGACTCGGCGGCAGGAATTGGCGGATGACGAACAGTTCGCCCGGCTTTCCGAAGATGAAAAACGTTTGGCCATTCGTAATGAGCTGGCTTTACATAACAAACAACTGGCCGCCGCGGCCAAGGATGCCGGGGTGGAAACATCGCTGGATTACGCCATTTTTCAGGATCATGGCTATCGCGGCTTGTATGGTGGGTTGGCGGCCAAGGATATTCACGCTCGTAAAGGTTTGAAAAAAAGCCAGAAAATTCTGGATCACATGGGTAGCACCGAATTGGCCGCAAACTTGTTTCGCGCCACCCAAACCGAAGAAAAACTGAAACGCGACCAAGTCAAAGGTAAACGGCAGGCCAACCAAACGCACTTGGAAGTGGGTAAAAAAGTCCGTCAGACCATTAAGGATTTGGGCGGGACAATGCCGGAATCACTACCTACGCCGGGAAAAAGTATTAAACAAATTGAATCGGCGCGGAAGAAACTGATCAAGTCCGACGATACTAATGAGTAATTTGAATCTATGAGGATAGAAATTATGTTGCAAAAACAGCTGATTGAAGAAATCAAACAAATTCCCAGCGATAAGCTGGGCGAGATTTACGATTTGGTGCATTACTTTCGCCTGGGTTTGGAGCGAGAAGCATCGCAGCCTGCCGCTACCGGACAACGACGTCCCATAGGCCTGGCCAAAGCCAGTTTTAAAGTGCCGGATAGTTTTTTTGCACCGTTACCAGCGGATTTGCTGGATGAATTTGAAGGGCGCTAAATGAACGTTTTATTGGATACCTGTGCTTTTCTCTGGTTGACCAGCGATGACGCGGCATTGAGCGAAAAGGCCAAGACCGTGTTTCAAAACCGTGATAACACGGTGTTGTTAAGTAGCGTGTCGATTTGGGAAGTGTTGGTCAAGCATCAGTTGGGAAAGTTGCCACTACCTCTGGCACCCGAAGCGTTTGTTCGCCAACAATGCCGCGACCATTTGATCGATTATCTGCCACTGGATGAAAAGGCCGTTTTCCAATTAAGTCGCTTGCCAACCTTGCACCGCGATCCTTTTGATCGCATGTTGATATGCCAAGCGATGGCACATGATTTGGTTATTTTGACTGCCGATGGTCTGATTAGCCAGTATCCCGTCGCGACGTTGTGGTGAGAAAAAACATGCTTGAAAAAGTTAAATCGGCACGCCGCGCCAAATCCCCTAAAACCATCGCCTCCACCCAATCCCTGTCGTCTTTCGTCAAAGCCATTTGCGACGTGATGCGCCGTTCCAACTGCGCCAGCGCCTTGCAATATGTGCCGGAACTGACCTGGATTCTGTTTTTGCGCATTCTCGATGCCCAGGAGCAAAAAGCCCTGGAACAAGCGGAAGCCTTGGGCAACGATTATTCGCCGGCTTTGCGGGCGCCGTATCGCTGGCAGGATTGGGCGGCGCCGTATTCCGAGAAGCCGGATGCGCCGAAAACGCCGGAAGGTTATCGGTTTGGTTGGAAGCGGCAAGCCTTGTTCGAAGCCGGTGAAGGCAGTCTGTTCGATTTCATCAATAACCAATTGCTGCCGCATCTGCATCGGCTGGATGTCGATCCGCGTACTCAACTGCCTAATGCCGGCGCCAGCCCGAAGCAGCGCGTGATTGGCCGCATCATGACGGCGGTGGAAAAGGTGCGCGTGGATAGCGAAACCAATCTGTGCGACATTTTCGATAAGGTGCATGAAATCCACATCGATCATATCGACGACACCCATTTCTTTACCCTGTCGCAAGTCTATGAAGATTTGCTGCTGAAAATGGGCGAAAAGAACTCGGACGGCGGCCAGTTTTTCACGCCGCGCGAAGTGATTCGGGCGATGGTGAATGTGCTCGATCCGCAGCCGGGCGAAACGGTGTATGACCCGTGTTGCGGCACCGGCGGCTTTTTGGCGGTGGCTTACGAGCATATCGCCTATCAACTAGGGCAATCGCCGGCCTCGACGGTGTTGGAAACGCTGAAGCACGATACGTTTTTCGGTCGGGAAAAGGAAAATCTGGTGTTTCCCATCGCCTTAGCCAATCTGATTCTGCACGGCATTGACCAGCCCAATCTCTGGCACGGCAACACGCTGACCGGCAAGCAAACCTACGACGGTTTATTCGAACACGCGCCGGCAACCTTTGATGTGATCCTGACCAATCCGCCGTTTGGCGGCAAGGAAGGCTCGGACGCGCAGAAAAACTACGATTTTGAAACCGGCTCCACGCAAGTGTTGTTTGTGCAGCATATTCTGGACGAATTGAAAGCGCCGCTGGACGGTAAGCCGGGCGGGCGCTGCGGTATCGTGCTGGACGAGGGTTTGCTGTTTCGCACCAACGAAAGCGCCTTCGTGGAAACCAAACGTAAATTGGTGGATGAATGCGATTTGTGGTGCATCGTCAGTTTGCCGGGTGGGGTGTTTTCGACGGCCGGCGCGGGCGTTAAAACCAACCTGCTGTTTTTCCGCAAAGGCAGCAAAACCGAGCGCATTTGGTATTACGATTTGTCGCAAGTCAAAGTCGGTAAAAAGTCGCCGATGACGTTGGCGCATTTCGGTTTTGATCGACACGGCGGTCTATTGAGCGATGCCGAATTGCCGTCCACACTGACGGCCGACTGGCTGGCGGTGGAAGAAAATAAAGACAAGCTCTTCCCGTCGTTTGCCCGTTTGCTGGCGAAACACGGCACGCCGGAAGCCGACAGCGATTTTTCCTGGACGGTCGATTTCGCCGCCCGCCGCGCCAAAGCCCGCGCAGACCTACAGCCCTTTATCGACGAAGCCAACCGGCTAACAGAAGAACTATTGCCGTTACGGGAAACCTTGAAGGCATTGAAACGCGACAAAGCCGGCAAGGACAAAATCGCCGCCGCGGAAGATGCGATTAAAACCAAGGAAAAAGCCATCCGCGAAGCCCAGGCCAAAGCCAGCGACATCGACGCCGCCGTTTTCGACCTGAAAGCTGTGAATCCGCATGCCAAAGCCGTTACTGATACCCGCACCGTGCAGCAGATTATCGACAACATCAATCATCAAGGCGAGGTAGTCGCGCGGGCTATGGCGAATTTGACAGCCATGATCTAACGCTGTGTCGTTCCGAATGCATGGTAATAACCTGGGTTTGTAACATCGAACGAAGGACTTATGCATTTTGCTCAAGTGCTAGGAATTCTTGTAAATGCTGTTGAACTCGCTTTTTGTCACATTGATGTCATAAGGTATTTGTAAGCTAAAGCTTCAAATAAATAAAAAATGAGTCAGGAAAATGAGCGAATTTTTCAACAAAAAGCCGATGGAGCTTTTGGAGATTGAACAAGTGGTTAACGAATTGATGGAAGACCTGAGCCACCCGGTGAATAACAAAAGACATCCTTACCATCGAGATTGTGTTCAAGCGTTTAATGATTTGATGGCACATGCGGACACTATTCGCCAGCATTGGGCTTCTCATTAGAACGTTCTCTCTGAGTCATGCTCACGCCAGAAGTAAGCGCGCGGTTTTGGATTGGCTGTCGCGTAGGTATAGGATTACGCTAATGATTGTTGTAGATCAAAAAATCCTTTATTTTTAAGCCTATAGTGGCTGCGTCTTCACAGCAATAGGATCAGAAATACGATGACGGCAGAGCTGCAACTTAAACGTTACCATGTCTTTTTTGAAGATCTTACGCACCCTGGATTCGGTTGCCATCGCGATGAATCCGGCGTCGTAACGATCACGCTTTATCGATTACGCTTATCTATTTACGGTCGGACATTCAACCGCCGTTGGAAATAATCTCTTATCGCACGCTGGACAGCTTCTGCACATCACGTAGAAGCCATGGCGTGTTGCAGTTCTAAATTCGCGGTCTTTAGGGCTTTCAGTTAATGGTTTTGACTGGCTTAGTCATCCCAACTTTCCCGGTAGTAGTCATTGGCATTTTGGCCTGAATCGATTTTGCCGTGGGCCGGCACCTGTTCGTCTAATTTTCAATGTTGACTATAATTTCCAGCGATTCCAGTTCAGTTTCAGGATACCTGGGGCTTCAAGCCATTGCGGCTGTTCTGGCGGTGCGGTGAATCTTTATTGGGAAGACAAAATCATGGTGAAGCGCTTAACGGGGTATTTATGTGTTGTGTTTTTTACCGGCTGTGCAACGCTTAGCCAACAAGACTGCAAGCGGGGTGATTGGTTTGGTTTAGGGGTTCAAGACGGTCGTTCTGGAGAGGCGAGTGAGCGGTTGAGCGAACACCGAAAGGCATGCTCCGAATACGGTGTGGCGGTGAATGATTCGCAGTATTTTGCTGGCCGCGAACACGGTATAAGAGAATACTGTCGTATCGATAACGCTTTTGAAGTGGGGTTGCAAGGACATGATTACCGCCATGTTTGCCCGCCATCGATTGATGGTGTATTCAGCCGTTACCACGCAGCGGCTTACGCTGTACATAGAGAACGCGCCGAACTGGATAGGATAGATAACGAACTTTCCAGCAAAGAAATCAGCTTGGGGGATAACAAGTTAAACGACAAGGACCGGGCCAGAATTCGTAACGATATAAGTCAACTGCGGCGTAACCGAGACCGGGCTCGGGATGATCTTTACTACCACGAACGGCAACTCAACGAGTTTCGCCATGAGTCTCAGTCTTATCGCTGAGTGGCTTCTTGGGATTCCGGGAGGATTCGTTGCAAGTATCCGGATTAAGCACGGATATGGCGTCAGCAAAACGCGGTATCTGGGCATTGATAATTTTTTGAATTAACTGTATTAGTCACGACTTGATCTGACACATCGACTTGAAAAGATGAGAGTTACCGGTTTTGATAGGGGTGTCGAATCCTTACACAAAACACAAAAGGTAACTCTCATGATCCATACAAACAATCCGATCATTAAACACAAAGCGGGGCTGTTAAATTTAGCCCAAGAACTGAATAACGTCTCCAGAGCCTGCAAGGTGATGGGTGTCTCGCGCGATACGTTTTATCGTTATCAAGAGCTGGTAGCCGAAGGTGGCATTGATGCCTTAATCGACAAAAACCGCCGGTCTCCGAATCTGAAGAATCGCGTCGATGAAAGCATTGAGCTGGCAGTGAAAGCCTATGCGGTTGAGTGGCCAGCGCATGGACAGCATCGAACCAGTAATGAACTGCGTAAACAAGGGGTATTCGTATCCGGCAGCGGCGTTCGCTCCATCTGGTTACGGCATGACCTGGAGAACTTTAAAAAGAGGCTTAAAGCACTGGAAGCCAAGGTAGCCGCCGAAGGGTTAATGCTGAGCGATGCGCAGATTGCGGCGTTGGAGAAAAAGCAGCAGGATGATCAAGCCTGCGGCGAAATCGAAACAGCCCATCCCGGTTACCTGGGTTCGCAGGATACTTTTTACGTCGGCAACCTCAAAGGGGTTGGGCGGATATACCAGCAGACTTACGTGGACACTTATAGCAAAGTCGCACACTGCAAACTGTACACCACCAAAACGCCGATTACTGCCGCGGATATCCTGAATGACAAAGTATTGCCGTTCTACGAAGCCAACGCATTACCCGTTCTACGCATTCTGACGGATCGCGGCACAGAATATTGTGGCAAGGTCGAACAGCATGATTATCAGCTATACCTGGCGATCAACGACATCGACCATACCAAAACCAAGGCCATGTCGCCGCAAACCAATGGGATTTGCGAACGCTTCCACAAGACCATCTTGCAGGAGTTCTATCAGGTCACGTTCCGCAAAAAGCTCTATAGCGACCTGGATGAACTCCAAAAAGATCTGGACGAATGGCTGGTTTATTACAACAATGACCGAACTCATCAGGGCAGAATGTGCAACGGCAGAACGCCGATGGATACCTTGCTGGATGGAAAACAGATTTGGGCTCAAAAAAATCTGAACCAAATCTAATCTGACAGACACCCCGCAAAAACGGTAACTGTCAGATCAGGTCTGAGCTAATACAAATTAACGCTGCCTTTAACTTGCCTGGCAGCGTATTTGCCTTTAACTCATTCTCTCGGTTCTGGTTTGCCGCTGCTTAGTCTTTCCTGCTTGTCTTTCTCGAACTCGTGTTTAACGAAAAACAGGCCCCCCATCAGGCCAAACAGCATTACGACTTCCAGTATTTCTCTCATCATTTCAGCCACCTTTCGTTTAGGAAAAAGCCTTGTTACTTCAGTGGGGTAACTAATGATTTTTTTGGACGGGCTACAAGAATAAGGTTTTTACAACATTAGTTTCCCTCTCCTAACAGACTACCCTGGGAATTTGCATAGTCAATGATTAACCTGATGGTCAAATTAGCGGCTTACTGCAACAGCGGCAATAAACTCACCATGCCCCAGGCTATGCCGCCGGCGGCGGGAATCGTCAGAACCCAAGCCCAAACAATCCGTTCGATCACGGAAAGTTTCAGGGTATAAGGATTTTTGGCAAACCCGACACCCATGATTGCTGTAGAGATACTATGCGTGGTGGAAACCGGCATGCCGAAATGTGCGGCGGCCAATAGAATGGTGGCGGAGCTGGTTTCCGCCGCGAAGCCGTTGATTGGGTGCAGTTTGACCATTTTGTGGCCAAGGGTCTTGATGATGCGCCAGCCGCCCACCGACGTGCCGAGCGCCATGATCAAGGCGCAACTGAAGACGATCCAGGTGTCGATGTCCTTTTCGCCGCCGTCCGGACGCAGGAACTCCGCCCAACTGGGCAGCTGATCGAGCGTGCCGGCGTTATTGGCCGCAAAAATGGCCAGCGCAATGATGCCCATGGTTTTTTGTGCATCGTTACTGCCGTGGGCAAAGCCCATATAACCGGCCGATAGCAATTGTGCTTTTCCGAACAGCGCATTGATCCATCTCGGCCGGGAGATTTGCGCCATGACACCGCCGGCCGAATTCATGCCGCTGATGATTGCCATCAACAAACCCATGATCAAAATGCCCAAGGTAAAGCCGGCAATCGGCGAGCTGATCATCGGAATCACCACTTTCCAGAGTAGGCCTTTGTTTTCGGTCCACACCAATGCGGTTTTCGACCATATCAACACATCGGGATTATTGTGCCCCGCCGCCAGAGCTGCGCCGCATAAGCCGCCGATCAAGGCGTGGCTGGAAGAAGAGGGCAGGCCCAAGGCCCAGGTGATCAGGTTCCAGATAATCGCCCCGGTCAGTGCGCAAATCAACACTTCGGAGGTAATCGTAACCATGCCGGTATCGACCAGCCCTGAGGAAATGGTTTTGGCTACCGCGGTGCCGGATAAGGCGCCGACCAGATTGGTCACGGCAGCCAGGATCACCGCCTGGGTGGGGGTTAATACTTTGGTGGCGACTACCGTGGCTATCGAGTTGGCCGTGTCGTGGAAACCGTTGACGAACTCGAATATCAGCGCCGCCAGAATGACCAGCAAAAGCAATGTCAGCATGACGGAGCCACTAAGAATTTTTTAATACGATGTGGTAAACCACGTTGCCGGCATCGCGACAGCGGTCAATGGCTTTTTCTAGGATTTCGAACAAATTGGTTTTTACCAGATAACGGATCGGATCGGTTTCGTTGGCGTAGACGTCGCGATACAGCTCAAGTATCTGTTCGTCGGCTTCCGCTTCAATCGTTTGCAGTTGATCGTTGAGTTTTTTGACTTCGTCCAAATCCATGCCTTTGCGCAGTTGACCAACCATTTGTTCCAAAACTTGGCAGGCTTGTTCCAGCATGACAGCGCGGCTGTTGAAATCGACATCGCCGATCCGCTCCGATGCCAGCGTATAACGCTCGGCAAATTTTTCGACGACTTTCGGAATCTTATACAGCGCGCCGTTTAGGGCTTCGATATCCTCGCGGTCCAGGACGGTCACGAAGGTATTGACCAATTCCTCGCTGATTTGGCCGAATAAATTCTTTTCCCGGCGCCGCGCCTGTTTAAATTTTTCTAATGACTGTTGGGTGGTGGGTGTGCTTAGTAGTTCTATCAAGGCTTTGGCCGAGGCGTGTGCCGATTCCGCACTAGCTTCAAGCAATCCATAAAATTTATCGCCTTTGCCAAAGATGGTTTGTAGAGAGAACATGGTGTACCTTAATTGTGACGGTTTTGTTGCATATTGTATAACAGCGTGGCGGCATGTGCAGAAACTGTCGGCAATTTGCCGGCCGCATGCGTAGCGGATGTCATCCGGCGCTAAACTGCCAAACGCGGGTCAATCGCGTTTTTGCAAAATGTCCTTAACCGCGCGTATTGCCGATAGGCTGGCGCCGTTGGAGTGGCTGTCCTCGGTAAAATCTCCGGCAAAATAGACGCGGCCCTGCGGTTTTCTTAACGACTCAGACAGGCTATCGAAGCGTGACCGGCCGACCGGCCATGATGCTATCGCGCGCGGATGGTAACGGTAAAAATTCATCCGTTTGACCGACTCCCGGAAGCCCGGCCACTGTTTGTCAAACGCCGCCAGCAACGCTTCGCGAATCTGGTCCGGATCGCTCATCCGCGAGTTAAACCGCTCCGCGTCGGCACCGCTGACTAATAAATTCAACAGCGCATCTCCGCCGGATTTTGATCCACCCTCATAAATCACCCCCAGCGGACTGTCGGTCATAATCGGCAATATACTATCGCCGTCGCGGGTCCAGAAGCTGCTGGCGGCCTTATCCACCGTGACGTGCGCGGTAAAGTAGGCGCCGGCCGATTGAGTTTGTATCGCCTGTTTTCGCTCGGCGCTCAACGGCGGATTGAACTGAATGTCGTTGAGCCGGAATAATGGAATGGCAGTGATCACGTATTTGGCGCGGAATATCTTTTGCCGCAAGCTACCTTGGTCGGACGTAAGTACTTCCACATTATTGTCGGTGGTTGTGATGTGGGTGACCTGCTGGTTCAGCAGGATGCGGTCCCGGCCGATAAAATCGGCCAGCGCTTGCGCGGCTCGTTGATTTCCGCCGACTACATGGCGGGGTGCCAGACCATTGCCGGAAAAATAATGCCATTCGGCAATGCCGTCCAGCGCGCTGATTTTTCGCCAGGAGGTAGCGTATTCCGGTTCGGTTTCAATGCGCACCAGCTCTTGGGCCTTGGGCGACAGGCCGCTGGTGTTTTCGATCCAGTCGGCGAAGGAAATCTCTTGCAGTGCCAGCATCGCCTCGGGCAAAGGCCGCAAAGCCAATTGCCGGTAAAGCTCGGCCATTTTGGCGTCCCAGCGTTGATAGGCTTGCAATTCGTCGCTATCCAACACCGATGCCAGAAACTCCAGATTGGTATTTTGCGTAAACGGATACAGCTTGCCCAGGTAATAAAAACTGGAAAAACTGCTGTAAGCCGTTTCCATCGGCACATGCAAATCCCGGAAAATCTCGATAGCCGGGTTATTTTCCCAAAACTCTTCCAAACCCACTTCGGCATGCGTGCCGTCCGGATAAGCAGCGGTGCGGATGCGGCCGCCAACACGCGGACTCATTTCCAAAATCACGGCGGTTTTGCCGGCTTTCTTTAAATGATAGGCCGCACTTAAACCCGACAGGCCGGCGCCGACGATCAACACATCGGCGCTAAGTGGTTCGGCGGCTAAGGTAGCGGAGCGCAGGCTTAGCGACAGGGCCAACGCAATGAAATAGATGGAACGGTTGAGTTGCTTGAGGGATAGGGTGGTCATCTGCGTCGCCTCTGCGTGTTTATGGGTTGCCAGCCGTTTGCCGTTGGAATTGGCAGCGAATTCTCGCTACGGTACGAGCCAAATATTGCAGGCAAATGACTTGAGCGTAACTGCAGGTCTGCAGCCGGCTACGTCACATAATAGTCACAAACTTGTCGTATTCTCGCGTTTTACCCCATCGTAAGCTGCCCGACTGATGAAATATTCCGCAACCGCACACGGCAAAAGCTTTCATTTTCGCGATTTGCGTACCTTGCTGGCCAAGGCTACGCCGCGCCGGGCAGCGGATGAGTTGGCCGGTTTGGCGGCGGATTCCGAAGTGGAGCGGGCTGTTGCTCAGCGAGTTTTGGCCGACGTACCCTTAAGGCGGTTTATCGAAGAGCCTTTGATTGCGCCGGAACTGGATGAAGTCTCGCGCTTGATTCTGGAGCGCCATGATCCGCAAGCGTTTGCACCGATTGCGAGTTTAAGTGTGGGTGAGTTTCGCGAGTGGCTGTTAACCGAGCACAACGATCTGGCGGCAATCTCGGCCGGGTTAATGCCGGAAATGGTGGCCGCGGTCAGCAAAATCATGCGTAACCAGGATTTGATTGCCGTGGCGCGCCGTTGCCGCGTGGTTACCCGCTTTCGCAGCACGATCGGCTTGCCGGGCCGCTTATCTACTCGCCTGCAACCCAATCATCCGACCGACGATCCGCGCGGCATTGCGGCAAGTATTTTGGATGGTTTGCTTTACGGTAGCGGGGATGCGGTGATCGGCATCAATCCCGCCACCGACAATCTGCATAACGTCCACAGCTTGTTGAATTTGCTGGACGAGATCATTGCTCAGTATCAAATTCCAACCCAGTCTTGCGTACTGTCCCACGTGACCACCAGCATGGAATTGATGCGGCGCGGTGCGCCGGTGGATTTGCTGTTTCAATCCATCGCCGGCACCGAAGCGGCCAATCGCAGTTTTGGTGTCGATCTGGCAATGCTCCGCGAAGCCAAGGCCATGGCGGAAAATTTGGGCCGTGCGAGTGCCGGCCAGCAGTTGATGTATTTCGAAACCGGGCAGGGTAGTGCCTTATCCGCCAATGCGCATCACGGTATCGATGCGCAAACCTGCGAAGCGCGGGCTTATGGGGTCGCCAGGGCGTTTGATCCGTTGCTGGTGAACACCGTAGTCGGCTTCATCGGTCCGGAATATTTATACGATGGCAAGCAAATCATCCGCGCCGGTCTGGAGGATCATTTTTGCGGCAAGCTGTTGGGTGTGCCGATGGGCTGTGATATTTGTTACACCAATCATGCCGAGGCCGATCAGAACGATATGGATACCCTGCTGACGCTGCTGGGCGTGGCCGGCTGCAACTTTATCATGGGCATCCCCGGTGCCGACGACGTAATGCTGGCTTATCAAAGTACCTCGTTTCACGATGCGTTGTATCTACGACAAGTATTGGGCTTGCGGCCGGCGCCGGAGTTCGAAGCCTGGTTGCAGCGCATGGGTATTTTCGATAGTCAAAACCGCTTGGCCGAGGCGCGCAACACCACACCATTGCTGGCCAACTTTCATGGCTTGCCGCGGGCTTAACGATGAACGATCCGTGGATTAGCTTACGGCAATTTACCCAGGCCAGAATTGCCCAAGGCTGCGCCGGTTGCAGCCTGCCGACGACAGCGCTATTGGAATTTCAATTGGCCCACGCGACCGCGCGGGATGCGGTGCATCAAGTTTGGGATCTAGCAGCATTTGCCAAAGGCTTAGAAGCTGTGGATTTGGAGCCGCTGGTACTTGCCACGCCAGTCGTCAGCCGCGCGCAGTACTTGCAACGTCCCGATTGGGGGCGTTGCCTGGCACCGGACAGCCGGGAACACCTGACGGCGCGCAAACAATCCGCAGTCGACGTAGCTTTGATTGTCAGCAATGGCTTGTCATCCGCTGCACTGGATGCGCACGGCTTGCCCTTGCTCAGCGCCATCGTTGCTGCTTACCGGGCCGCCAAGCTGCGGTTGGGGCCGGTGTGTTTGGTGCCCAATGGCCGGGTGGCCTTGGCCGACGAAATCGGTGGATTATTGAACGCGCGCCTGGCTGTCATCATCGTCGGCGAGCGGCCCGGTCTAAGCGCCGCAGACAGCCTGGGGATTTACCTCACCTACGCCCCGCAAGTCGGCAACACGGACGCCGAACGCAACTGCATCTCCAACATTCGCCCGCCCGCCGGCCTGAGCTACAGCGCCGCGGCTGCCAAACTGGTTTATTTGAGCAAGCAGGCGCTGCAACTGGGTTTTTCGGGGGTAGCGTTGAAAGACGATATGCCGGTGCAGTGGCTTACCGAGATTGGCGGCGCGGAGTTGTTAAACAAACTCTGAACCAGTTGATTACGCCAAGGCAAAAGTGGCTCGGCAACGGCTCCCGCATCCTGACAGTCGACACAATGTGCCATTTTCTGTTCGAATCGGCGGAAGATTTGATGGCCGCTTTCATGTCGCATGCCGCCGAATTAAACCGATTTAGGACCGGTGATGCCGCTCAATAAGGTTGTTGATTTGGTTCAAGCCGGCGACTTGACGAGACTTGATCAATGATGGCTGGAGAGATGATTGGCCGATTGGGCTGTAATAGCTCGCTGAACCTGCGCTTTCGTCGCAATGCAATTGGCCGCTATTGCAATTGGAGCGGGCGGCTAGAAAGGGTCCAAAAACACCGGCGCTTTGCCGAACTCGGTCTTGTATTCGCCGTTTGGCACGTACCAACCGGGGCCTTGAGAGCCGTTCATCCAAGCCACGCGCTTGCCTTCCGAGGCCCATTTCTCAAGTTTCTCGCCGCTTTTGGTCAGGTAGTCGGATGCGTAGCAAACAGTATTCAGCCAGGGGTCGATGACTAGCCAGGATTGGGCGATCTTGCGGTTGGTGAAATCGGCCATCGAAGCATAGTCTTGCGCCGAATCGGGGATTGCTTCCTGGGAAACCAGGCAAAAGGCGTGGTCGCCTTTGTCGTGAACGTAGCAGATATAGAGTAAGTCGCGCTTGATATTGTAGATTTTCTTAGCGTAATAAGCGCTCAAGACTGCCATCTCTTCGCAGTTGCCTGATCGATCCGCAATAGTCATCTTGACCAATTTCTCGGCCAAGTCCAAGTGCGATGTGCTGCCGCTGAGCCTGTGTTTGCCAGACTCGCGCGCTTGCTGATATCGGGTCTTGCCTTTAACGCTCATACTCACTAGAACGGCATGCCCGGCAAGGTCCACGTCGTAAAGCTTGTTACTGGATTTATGGCCTTTTTTAAAGAACTCTCTGACTAGAACCTTGATTTTTTCGCCTTCGTCCACCAGCATGGTTGAACCCTCTAGAGTTTGATTCTTGGCAATTGCAAGCGCCCCACTTTCCGCTGTCCCGGTGGGCAAACGGGCGGGCCTCACGCCCGGTATTGCGTTCTCGGCGTTGTCTCGTAAGTATAGTTGAAACCCGAATGGTTTATGGGAGTCTCTAAAAATCCACGATTGTTTTGGTAAGCGGTTCGGGCAGATTTACCGTTGATTCGTGCTTCACGAGTTCGTTTACCGTTATCGATAACACCCCAGGTTATCGAGCCGTCACACCATTCATCAAATTGTCACCGAACGGTTTTAGACTCCGGCGTTGCCGACTCGTTCACGTTTTTTGTCTTAAAGCCTTGGAGACCCTCATGAAATTCAAAGTAGTTCGATTAACCGCCGTCGCGACGCTGGTTGCTTTAGCCGGTAAAGCTGAGGCGGCATTGCCCAACGGTGTGGCCGCTGGCGACGTTAGCCAAACTTCCGCCGTACTGTGGGGCCGGTCCGATACCATCGGCGATTTATATTTCAAGTACGCGACCGACAGCGCTTTCACTCAGAATGTCGGCTCCAGCTTTAAAACGGTGAATGACCCGCTCGCACCGGTCAAATGGGATGTGTCCGGTTTATCCGCTGATACCACCTACTACTACCGCGCTACCGATAGCGTTGGCAATTTCGCAAGTGGCCAATTTAAAACCGCTGCGGCATTGGGTAACACCACTGGTCTGCGCTTTGGTGTATCCGGCGATTGGCGCGGTGAATTACTGCCGTATCCGGCCGTGAAAAACGCCAGCCAGCGAAACCTGGATTTTTTTGTGGCGATGGGCGATACCATTTACGGCGATGTGGCCTCCAACGCCAACGGCGGTCAGCAACAAGCGCAATCCCTGGCCGACTACCGCAACAAGCACGCGGAAGTATATAGCGCCAAAGGCGGATTGAACGGTCTGGCCGATCTGCGCCAATCCACCGCCGTATTCGCGACGATAGACGACCACGAAGTGACTAACGACTTCGCCGGCGGCGCCGATGTAGCGACCGACGCGCGTTTCAATGCCGATCCTGCAGGCACTCGGATCAATGACAGTACCTTGTACAACAACGGCATCCAGGCTTTTCAGGAATACAATCCGCTGCGCAACGAAACCTATGGCGCCACCGGCGACATTCGCACGGCCGGCGAAGTCAAGTTGTACCGCAACCAAACCTTCGGCAATGATGCGGCCTTGATGGTGTTGGATGCGCGCTCGTTCCGCGACAAAGAACTAGCCGATGCGAATCCTTTAAGCCAAGCTTCGGTTGGCGGCTTTTTGGCCAACTCGTTCGACCCGAGCCGGACCATGCTGGGCAAGCAGCAAATCGCCGACCTGAAAGCCGATCTGCTGTCAGCGGAGCAAAATGACGTCACCTGGAAATTTATCGCTGTCCCTGAGCCAATGCAAAACCTGGGGGTGGTTGGCGCTGGCGACCGCTTTGAAGGCTATGCCGCCGAACGTACCGAAATCCTGAAGTTTATCGACGACAACAAAATCGATAACGTGGTGTTCCTGTCGGCCGACATTCACGGTACTTTGGTGAATAACCTGACTTATCAACTCACACCCTTCGGTGAGCAAAAAGCCACCAACGCCTTCGAAATCACCACCGGTTCCGTAGCCTATGACGCGCCGTTTGGCCCAACAGTCGCGCAATTGGCGGCCGCGGTAGGTTTATTGACGCCGCAACAAAAAGCCTTCTACGACACATTGCCCAGCATTGCCGCCAAGGACAGTTTCATCAAGTCGGTAACCAATGGCGCTTTGACGCCGCTGGGCTACGACCCGCTGGGCTTGGATGCCAATCTGGCTAGCGCCGACGGCAAAATCCAGGCCGAATTGCTGCAAGGCGATTACGTCGCCACGCACACCTTTGGCTGGACCGAGTTTGAAATCGATCAGGTCACTCAACAACTGCTGGTCACCACCTATGGCATTCCCGCCTACAACGTCGGCGATATTGCCAACGATTTGAGCGGCATCGTCAACCGCACGCCACAAATCGTCAGCCAGTTCAGAATCACGCCAAGCTCCGTACAACCCGTACCGGTTCCCGGCGCGGCCTGGTTGTTTGGTAGCTCTTTATTGGGTCTGGCGTTTGGCAAACGCAAAAAAGCCTAGTTAAGTGGTCGGCAGGGGATGTCTGTCAGTTGCCGCATTATCTGCAACAGCAACTGCGGATTGAGGTTTTTCGCAGAACATCAGCTGTTTTGCAGGGGACTAGTGTATCGAAGCACATGCGGTGGTGGATTGACAGCTGGCGCGGATGCATCGGCGATATGGTCTTAGTGTTTTGTCTGTATATATTTGGGGCTCAGCCTTGTAATTAGACTCGAAATTTAGCATGGATAAATTGATCAGAAACTCCTCAAACACACCAATTCTGCTGAAGGTCTGTGTTCTTTTGTTGTTATTGATTAATTCGCCGGCTGAAGCCAGAAGAGTTAACGTTTGCTTTGGTACTGAGGATCATTTTTACGATTTGGGTGAATTAAAAGCCTCGGATCAACAGGTTAAAACAACGGGTATGCCGGTCGAATGGGCTTCCGGTGGGTATCTATTTGGTATTCATTTACAGGATCACTGTTTGCTCGTTCCGACTAAAACAGACGTGGTCGGTTATGCCGTCTATGCCAAAAATTCAAGCCAATACTGGGCTTTGGACGAAACTACCATTCAATCATTGCAAAAGTCTGGGGTGCTGCCAAACCCCATGCCGCCGCTGCAGGTGCCGTGGGATGACACTGTTGGCGGCCAGTGGCTTTGGGGCCTGGCTATCTTGGCTGGATTGGTAGTTATTGTTGCCCTGGAAGCTTTTTTGTCCGGCAAGCTGCAACGACGTGTCGTCGCTAAAGTTGATAAAGTCTTGCATGGTAGTTTTGTGCTGTTATTGCGCGAGGTGTTAGTCGATGTTGCGCGTATAGATCGGAATTTTGATGCTAATAAATTACATGCCATACTCGCTGTTATGCAGCGGCTGGGGATTGCTGTTAACGACCTCGCTAAGCTTAACCCCGAGGATATGCCTGCAGGGAAATTATCAAGAAAGCTATTGATTGCTTATATCAAGGCGGTCGCTGGCAATCTCAACGATCAGCAAAGAAACATTTTACTAACCGGGATTGCGACCGTGATGTCGGTGGAAGGTAAAGTAGGTAGAAACAAAAAAGCCGTGTTTCGGCAATACATCATCGCGTTGGGTTTTCCGGACAATCAGGCGGAAAAGATCATGGAGATGGTTCTCAATGCTTAATTGGACGGTTTGGCCTCGTACTTACTCAAGCCAAGTCAGTACGGCTGTGGAAAAGTGGTCAAACCACCCGCTTTTTGACACTCATAAATCCACGTTAGTCTGGAGATTATCATGAAAATAAAAACCTTCGGTTTACTCTGGTTGTGTCTTGCCTCGGTTAACGCTCACGCCACCCAGCAAATTTCCTATAAAGGCCATATTATTTTTAGCGACGGCAATGTGGCGAATATTGGCGATTCGTTCTCGGGCCAGTTTTTGTTCAATCCCGATCAACCGGATGGTGGCCATTTTAATCCGGCCACTCCGCCTTATACCGAATGGGAAAGTGGTTTTTGGAACAATACTTATCTGTCCACGGCAATTCAAAATAAGTTTTCTTTTGTTAGTAATAAAGGTATTGGGGCTGCATTTCAAGACAATCAAAACATCACCCAAACTGAGTCGATGTAAACGGTTATCACGGCTATGTAAATGCGGGAATTTACGGCGTAGTCTCTTTCGAGGCGATTAACCTTGGCAATGACGAGCAAACTGTTACTGGAACCGAGTTTTCCATTACAGCATTATTCGATCCATCTCGCTTCAATATTGCTTCGTTTCAAACCGTAGACTTAAACAGCATATTCCAGTCGCAGCCACTTAAATTTGGTTATTCCATCAACAAAGTCACCAACGGTTTATTGGATTTTCGTATTAGCGGCCTGATCGATACCTTTAATGTCAGCACGCCAACGTCTCAGGTTGCATTGCCTTCCGCACCGGTTTTACCAACACCAAGCAACGATAGATTTACATTCAGTACACCGCCCATGCCGGTTTTGGATGGCAACGGAAATCCAAAACCAGGCGGGTTTTACGACCCGGATGTGGCGGTGGCTTACACCTATGAAGCGTTAAATGCCGACACCTTATTCGGCGATGTGATGATTCCCAACCAATACGGCGACGGTAAATTCCAACTGCTGATTTGGGATGAGACCAGCGGTGAATACGTCGACAGCGGTATCCGCTTGTTGGCGGGCGTTTGGTTTAATTTCGGCGAATTGGGTTTTCAAAACGGCGTTGGCAAGTTCCGCATAGCCGGCATCGAAACTTCCGCCATGATCGATCCCAGCGATCCGCTGGGTTTTGTTACCGGTTTGACGTTTACCGGAAGTGGTAGTGCTTTCAAAATGACGCCTTTAGCGGCCCCCGTACCGCTGCCTGCAGCGGTCTGGTTGTTTGGCAGCGGTCTACTCGGGCTATTGGGAAGCCGAAAATTCCGGGCATCGCGCTAGCCGCTTAGCTTTCAAACTTTAAGGCTGAAAGACGTTTCGCCGGATTTGGAAAACGCCTTACGGCCTTTGTTTCAAAAACGCCGCTATAAACCGGCAGGCCTCCGCTAAGTTGGCCGAGCAGCGTTCGCTTAACCCGCTGCCCAGTTCGAAGGCTTCGGCTTGGACGCTTAATAAAAAGCAGGGCGGTAGCGGCTGTTTGCCGAGGGTTTCATAGACCGACAGCAGCGCGGCCGGGCTCAGCGCATGGCTGGAGTAACTGTGGTCTTGGGCTGGGGTTAATGGGGTAAAGGTAAAGCTGTCCGGGCAATTTTCCGCGGCATCGACAAATATCACGAGTTCGCGATCTTGCAAATCCAGCGCATGTTCGATTTGTAACTGAAAGTCGCTGAGTAGTTCGATAGTGCTCAGGTCCAGATGCTCGGCCAGATAATCCAATACCAAAGGACCAACGGCGTCGTCGCCACGGCTGGGATTGCCGTAGCCGAACACCAGGATGGGTTTGGTCATTCGCTACCGTGAATAAATTCGCCGCTGCTATGCCGAATCAGTTTATCCACCAACTTGCCTTCGGCATCGACCAATTCCAACTGCAATGGCATTTTGCCGACCGCGTGCGTAGCGCAGGATAGGCACGGGTCGTAGGCGCGGATCGCCACTTCCAGATTATTCAGTAGGGGCTCGGTTAATTCCCTGCCTGACAGATATTCCGCAGCGACTTGCCGCACCGATTCGTTCATCGCCGTGTTGTTGCTGGTGGTGGAGACGATCAGATTGGCTTTGGTGACGATGTCGTTTTCGTCGATTTGATAATGATGAAACAGCGTACCGCGCGGTGCTTCGATGACGCCTATGCCTTCGTAGCGCTTTTCGCCCTTGGCTACCAGATAGCTACTCAATAAATCGGCATCGTCCAGTAAGGCTTGGATGCTTTCCGCGCAATGCAGCAATTCGATCATCCGCGTCCAATGGAAGGCCAGGGTGCTATGTACCATGGCTTCGCCGCTATGTAGTTTAAATTCCACACGGGCGGCTTCCGCCAGCGGCGTGTCAATAAAATCACAGTTGTTGACGCGCGCCAACGGTCCCACCCGGTACCAGCCATCGGCTTTACCCAGCGAAGTCAGGTAAGGGAATTTCATATAGGTCCAGGAACGGACTTCTTCGCGGATCAATTCAGGGTAATTGCAGTAATCGTAATGATCGACAAGGGTTTCGCCTTGCTCGTCTTTCACCCGAATCCCGCCGTGATAAAGCTCCAGTGCGCCGTTGGGTTTGGTCAAGCTCAAGTATTTGCTGCGGATGGTGGCGAAGTCGTCGTAATAGGGTAGGTGGGAGGTGTGGACTTTGGTGACCAGTTGCAAAGCCGCTTGTGCCCAGCTTACGATCTGCGCGATGTCTTGTTTTAAATAGTCGCGCTCCTCTTTAGTTAGGGCTTTGTTCATGCCGCCGGGAATGGCGCCGGTGCCGTGGATACGCTTGCCGGAGACCATGCGTATCACTTCCTGGCCGTATTTACGTAGTTTTACGCCTTGCAGACCAATATCCGGATAATCGGCCAGCACTGCCATCACGTTACGCTTGCCGATCTCACTTTCAAAACCAAACAGCAAATCCGGGCTGGAGAGGTGGAAAAAATGCAAAGCATGCGATTGCAAGACCTGACCGAAATGCAGCAAGCGGCGTAATTTATCCGCTGCCGGTGGCAGATTGGCGGGATCTACGCCGACCAATTGGTCGATGGCCTTGGCAGCCGCCAGATGGTGGCTGACCGGGCAGATGCCGCACAAGCGCTGCACCATCACCGGCAGTTCCCAGTAAGGGCGGCCCTGGATGAATTTTTCGAAGCCGCGAAATTCGACGATGTGCAAGCGAGCTTGCTGGACTTTATTGTCTTCATCCAAGAGCAGGGTAACTTTGCCGTGGCCCTCGACGCGGGAGACGGGATCGACAGCCACCCGTTTTAACTTGCCGGCTGCGACTAAAGCCGGATCGGCGGTTTCAAGATGTTCGTACACAGCGGTTCCCTATTAGTCGTAATGGACTAATGCATAAGGTAGAGTCGGGTCGCGGCCTTCGATCAATGCGCTCAGGTAGGTCCAAAACACATCGGCGGACGGCGGACAGCCGGGCATAAAATAATCGATCTTGACGATCTCGTGGACCGGTCGCACTTTATCCAGCAATAATGGCAATTCCGGATCATTGGGTATCTGCGGATTGTCCACGCCTATGCCGTCTTGGTAGGCTTCCAGCAGACAATCTTCCAGTTTAAAAAAGTTGCGCAGAGCCGGCAGGCCACCGTTGATCGCGCAGGCACCGACCGCCACTAGAATTTTGCAGTTGTGGCGAAACTCGCGCAGCACGTGCACGTTTTCGGAGTTGCAAACGCCGCCTTCAATCAGGCCTATATCGCACGGGCTGCAGTGCTCGATGTCGGTTAGCGGCGAGCGGTCGAATTCGACGACATCCGCCAATTTCAGCAAGCGCTCGTCAATATCCAGAAACGACATATGGCAGCCGAAGCAGCCGGCCAAGGACGTGGTGGCGATTTTAATCTTAGCGGCCATGTTTGATGTCCGGAGCGGGCGGCATGGTCGCCGCGTAGTGGGAATCCGGGCCACCGTTCTGCTGAGCTGACTCCGCCAGCTTGGTCGGGTCGCAGCTTGGGTAGCCGCTGGCCTCGCCAGCTTTGATAACCGCTTTTTCGCAGGCGACTTCGCTGATGGGATGCCCGTCGTAGATGCGTTCACCAATCGGTGCCAGATAGGCGCTGCGTTTGACCAGAATCGCGCCGGTCGGGCAGACATGGGCGGCCTCGTCATCGACACTAATCTCGCTGTCTTTCAGCTTGCCGCTAGGCGAGTTGATGACCAGGCGTTTGTGGATGCCGCGTCCGGCGATGCCGAACACCTCCTTGCCGTCTTTTTCCTTGCTGGCGCGCACGCATAAATTGCAGAAAATGCAGCGGTCGTGGTCGATCAAAATATCCGGGTGGGAGGCGTCCATTCCGCGCTGTGCATAAAAATGCGGGTAGTGGTTATCCAGCATATTTTGATGGTAGGCCACGGCCTGTAGCTGGCAATTGCCGGATTTTTCGCAGGAAGGGCAGAAGTGGTTGCCTTCCACAAACAGCATTTGGGTGATGCGTTGGCGGTCGTATTGCAGGTCGGGGCTGTTGCTGATCACGGTTTGGCCGTCGGCGGCCGGCAGCGTGCAGGCGGTATTGGTGCGGCCATTAACTTTCACCGTGCACAATTTGCAACTGCCGTAAGGCGCGTAGCCGGGCCGGTGGCATAGATACGGAATGTAGACGCCGGCGGTGCGCGCCGCCTCGATAATGGTTTGGCCGTCGCTGAACGGTACGGCGATGCCGTCGATGCAAAGAGTGCCGCTCATCTCAATTCTCCACTTGCGATAAATGCGCTGCGTCGTCGTCGCGCTGTGCCATACGGCGGGCCACGGCCAGGGTGGCGTCCAAATCAAAACCCGGGGTAAAACTGCTCTGCTTTAATTGCTTAAGATACAGCTCCGGATAGCTGGCCAGGGTACTTAAAATCGGATTGGCGGCCGAATCCCCCAAACCGCAATGGCTGTTGTTTTTGACGACCAGGCATATCTCGTTGAGTTCTTCCAGGTCGACCGCAGCGCCGTTGCCTTCGACAATTTTCCGCAGCTGATTTTTCAACAGTGTGGTGCCGACCCGGCACGGTGTGCAAAAGCCGCAGCTTTCATGGGCGAAGAAATCAGTGAAATTTTGCACGATGTCGAAAATATTGCGGCTGTTGTTGAACACCATAAACGAGCCGGCGGTGGATAGGTCCTCGAAGGCTATGCGCCGTTGCAATTCCCGATTGGAAATAAAAGTGCCGGACGGCCCGCCGACTTGCACACCCATGACGTCGTCCGCGCCGCAGTCTTGCAAAATCTCTTCAATTGACGTGCCGAACGGGTATTCGTAAATGCCTGGCCGCGCGCAGTCGCCGCTGATGCTGAGCAGTTTGCTGCCGGTCGATTGTGGGGTGCCGACGGCGGCAAACCATGGCCCGCCTTGGATGGCAATATGGGTGGCGGCGAAAAAAGTCTCGACGTTATCGACCACGGTGGGTTTGCGTTGATAGCCGCAGATCACCGAGTTGGGTGGCTTAACCCGAGGTATGCCAGGCTTGCCTTCCAAGGACTCGATTTGCGCGGATGCCTCGCCGCAAATATAGGCACCGGCGCCCATGCGGATTTCGATGTCAAAATCAAAGCCGTCGTGACCGAGAATATTGCGCCCCAGCAAACCGCTATCGCGGCGGCGCTTTAACACGCGCTGCAATTGCTCGTAGAGGAATAAATACTCGGCGCGCAGATACAGCAAGCCCTGGTCCGAACCGATAATCGCCGCGCACAAGGTCATGCCTTCAAAGACTTGGTCGGCGTAAAGATCGAGCAGCATCCGGTCTTTAAAGGTACCCGGTTCGCCCTCGTCGGCGTTACAAATGACGTAGTGTGGCGTGGCAGTTTGTTGAGCACAAGTCCGCCATTTCAACGCGGTTTTAAAGCCCGCGCCGCCGCGGCCGCGCAGATTGGAACTGTCCACTTCCGCCAGGGTTTCAGTTAGGCCGCGGGCAAAGGTGGCTGCTATCGCCGCGCCGTTTTCGAATGGCTGGTTGAGCAGTAGGCCGGGTTTGCGGATCGGCTCTTCCACCGCAAAGAACTCCGGTGGCCAATCGCTTAACGGCGCTTGTTGTTCGATCAGCTTGGCGATGACATCGATTCTGGTAGGGGCCAGACGGGTCAACGCATAGCCGTTAACCAAACCGGCTGGGCCTTGGTCGCACATGCCGGTGCAGGAGGTATTATTCAGACTGACCAAGCCGTCCGCGCGGACTTCACCCACTTTGACGTGCAACTTTTCCGCCAGGTAATTCAGCAATTTTTCCTTGCCCAGCATTCGGTCGGTAATCGAGTCGCTGATATGAATGTCGTAACGGCCCTGCGGCGTCAGGTGCAAGAAGCTATAGAATTCCGCGACGGCAATAATCTGGGTACGGGGAATATGCAAAGCAGCGGCCAATTGTTCGATAGCCGCCTGGGGAATATGCAGGTACTGCGCCTGCACGGCTCTTAGCATCTGCAAGAGCCTTTCCGGTTTACAGTCCGCCTCTGCAAGTACGGATCGAATAAAACTATTCATCGTCGAGTTCTGGGCAGTTAGGTTGAGTCGTCGTGTTCCATTGCAATTGAAAAATCATAGGCCATCTACACACCACTCTTGATTTGGCGCTAGATTTTTCAAATCGTTCACTGGCAGTTATTTGGCGGGGCGCCTCCACAAGACGCCTTGTCGGCGGCGATACATTCCGCTTGCCAAGTGAAAGTGTCTGCCCTGTCTCTCCAAGCGTCAATGCAGACAACTCAAGCGCGCGATGCCTATCGATACCGCCGCGGAAGCTGTGCAAATTCGCCGTCATCCATGGCGCAATACTAAACAAATAAGCCAGGCGTGGACAGCAAAATATTGCCGGTTAAAACCGGGCAACAGCGGCGAAGGGGTTGCGGCGTTGGCAAGAAATACGCTTTTTACCGGGCTCCCGCTCACAGTCATGCTTGCGGGTTTGGTAACAAAGTGCGCAACGGTTCAAGCGGCGCTGGTAACGGCCATAGGCACTGAAAATCAAACGCTCCAGGCGATCCAATGCCGTAAGGTTGGGAGCCAACAGCCCAATCTGTCTGGCATGCAATGCCGCATAAAGCTGCCGGGCTTGATCGATTAAAATGTCATTGTCCATAGTCATAACCTGACTTAATCGCTGATGAATCCAAAAAAACCGCGTGGCATGTGCGATTGAACATGTCCGGCTGAATTATCAAACAGGCTTGTTCTGATAGCTTTGACTTTAATCAACGCCGCTTAAAATTGTTGGCGATTTTGATCCGGCTGACGCTAATTGGCTTCCTCTGAGTCGGCAGCCAGGCACTGCTCGACGACACGGCGGCTTAAAACTTCATCTTGCAGCATGATATTCACCATACACGCCACCACCGTACGGGTTTTTAAGCCGTTAAAGCGGGAAAAGTTTTTCAGTTGGTCGTAAGTGGGTTCTTCCACCGCAATTTTCTTTCTATCGTTTTTCGATTTATCAGTAGCCATGAGAGTATTCCTTTGTAAGGTTAAAGAGGGGTAATGCAGTCGTTGGGTAAACGTTTTGCTATTTTTAAATCATCCCCTGTTTACGGAAAAAGAAAGCCACATTGACTAGGGCGATCATCACCGGCACTTCGATCAAGGGTCCAATCACCGCGGCAAACGCCGCGCCGCTATTAATACCAAACACCGCCACCGCCACCGCAATCGCCAATTCAAAATTATTGCTGGCGGCGGTAAACGCCAGTGTGGTGGTTTTGCCGTAACCGGCGCCGATGGCTTTACCCAGCCAAAAGCTCAGTAAAAACATCACCACAAAATAAATCAACAGCGGTATCGCAATCCGCACCACGTCCAGCGGCAATTGCACAATCAAATCGCCTTTTAACGAGAACATCACCACGATGGTAAACAGCAGGGCGATCAAGGTCAGTGGGCTGATTTTCGGGACGAAATGCTGGTGATACCAATCCTTGCCTTTGGCTTTGACCAATAGAAAGCGCGTGCTAAAGCCGGCGATAAATGGAATGCCCAGATAGATGAATACGCTCTTGGCGATTTCGCCAATCGTAATATCAACCAGACTACCTTGCATGCCGAACAGGGGCGGCAGCACGGTGATGAACAACCAGGCATAGACGCTGTAAAATAAGACCTGGAATACGCTGTTAAATGCCACCAAGCCCGCCGCGTATTCATTATCGCCGTTGGCCAATTCGTTCCAGACTATGACCATCGCGATGCAGCGCGCTAGGCCGATCAGGATCAGGCCCACCATGTACTCCGGATAATCGCGCAGAAACACGATAGCCAATACAAACATCAACAGCGGTCCGAGCAGCCAGTTTTGCAGCAAGGACACGGCCAATATCCGCCAGTTGCGGAACACGTCGCCGAGTTCTTCGTAACGGACTTTGGCCAGTGGCGGGTACATCATCACGATCAAGCCGATAGCTATCGGAATATTGGTAGTGCCGACCGATACCGCCGTGTTAAAGCCAGTTACTTCCGTGGGAAACAGAAAACCGATGCCGACCCCAATCGCCATGGCGATGAAAATCCATAGCGTCAAAAAACGGTCGAGAAAGGATAAGCGGGCGTTGGGGCAATGCGGGGTACTCATTTAAATCTCCAAGTCTGCTATTTACTGTGCAGCGTTATCGGCTACCGGCGGTTTGCAGCAACTGCTGGCGGGTTCCAGTTGCACGACTTGGTCGTCGCCAAATAAGGGAATGGTTTGCAAGGAGTGGAACGCTTCCCAGGCGATGCCTTGCGGATCGACGGTCCAGTATTTATCGGACTGGGCGTAGCAGCAGTTGGCTTGTTTTTGCGCGGCGACCGGTAGCTCGGCAGCGGCTAGGTTTTCCTGGACTGCTTCCAATTCCTCACCAGATTCGACTTGTATTCCCAAATGATCCAACCCCGGCTGGCGGCCGCGGCTGGAAATAGCGAAATTGACGCGCGGATCATCCAACAGCCATTTGGCGTAATCGGCTTCGCGCACGCTCGGTGCGCTTTGAAACAGCGCGCTATAAAAGTCGATATTTTTTGCCAGATCATCGACGGCGAGATGGATATGCAGGCGTTTCATCGCGTTTGCTCCGGGGTAAAGAGTGAATGAGATTGGAGATTAGCTAGCATTGTTTGGTGGGGACCTCTGAAAATTCCCTCTCCCTCAGGGAGAGGGCTAGGGTGAGGGATGTAAATAACTGATTTTAATCCCCTCATCTCAACCTTCTCCTTTATGATCTGTAGGTACTAAAGGAGAAGAAGTTTGGCCGCCGACCAATGCCAGCAAGCGTTCCACACCTGTCGGTTCTTCCCGCAACAAGGGCACGAGCGCATAACGTTGGGCGTGTCGATCCGCTACCTCGGCAATTTCCGCCAATTCATTGGCCGCGCGTTGGCGTAACAGCGCCGAATGCACGGTGGTCGCCGCCACGCTGTTATTAATCACCCAGGCCCAGGGCTCGATGCCGGCCCGGCGTAAATCGTCTTGCAGATGAGCGGCTTCCAGTACCGGCGTGGTTTCCGCTAAAGTGACGATCAGCACCTTGGTTTGACGCGGGTCCTGCAACTGCATCATCGGCGTGGTGAAATGCTGATTGGAATCGCCCATCTGCCGCGCCACCTCGCGATGGTAAGCGCCGGTAGCGTCCAAGAGCAGTAAGGTATGGCCGGTAGGGGCGGTATCCATCACCACGAATTTCTTGCCGGCTTCGCGGATGATGCGGGAAAAGGCTTGGAAAACGGCAATTTCTTCGGTACACGGCGAGCGCAAGTCTTCTTCCAGCAAGGCGCGGCCTTGTTCATCCAGTTTGGCGCCTTTTGTGGACAGCACATGCAGACGGTAGCGTTCGGTTTCCGCATGTGGATCGATTTTGCTGACTGTCAGGTCCGACAAAGCCCCGTTTAGCGTGTCCGTTAAATTGGCGGCTGGGTCGGAGGTGGTCAGATGCACCGGCAAACCGCGTTGTGCCAGTTCCACCGCCAATGCTGCGGCCAGGGTGGTTTTGCCAACGCCACCTTTGCCCATCAGCATCACCAGGCCATGACCGTCAGTGGCAATCTCGTCCACAAGTGTCGATAGATTGGCTGCGGGTAGGGCTGGCATCACTTCACTGTCAGGCATTGCTAGCGGTGCGGCATTGCTAAGCAATTGTCTGAGAGCCGTCAGTCCAACCAGATTGAAGGGCTTTAGTTCAATGCGGTCCATCGGTAGGCTATTTAACGCTGCCGGCATGTCGGCCAAAGCATGTTGCTCGCGTTGGTAGATGGCATTCGCCAGCGGGTCTTGCGCGGTTTCGCTTGCCGGCAAGATGCCATTGATGGCCAAATATTGTTGCGTTAAGCCGATGGCGTCTAATTCTTCATGGGTGCGCGCCACTTCGCGCAAGGTCGATGGTTGGGCGCGGGCGACCAGGATCAAACGGCTGCGTTGCGGATCGGCCAATGCGGCGACGGCGGCTTTATATTGGCTACGCTGTTTTTCCAAACCGGCCAGGGGGCCTAAGCAAGAGGCATCGCCTTTGCCTTGCTCCAAAAAGCCGCTCCAGGCACCCGGCAATTGCAACAGGCGGATGGTGTGGCCGGTCGGGGCGGTATCGAACACGATATAGTCGTAGCCGGCGGTCAAATCAGAGTCGGTTAATAGTGCGGTGAATTCGTCGAATGCCGCAATTTCCGTGGTGCAGGCTCCGGAGAGCTGTTCTTCTATGCCTTTAACGATGCTGTCCGGCAACACGCCCTGCACCGGGCCGACGATACGGTCGCGATAGGCTTGCGCCGCCGCTTGCGGATCGATTTCCAATGCCGCCAGGCCGGACACCGCCGGAATGGCGGTGATCTGATTGCCGATAGCGATGCCAAATACCTGGCCGACGTTCGAGGCCGGGTCGGTACTCACCAACAACACCTGTCTGCCGGCATCCGCCAATTTTACGGCCGAGGCGCAAGCGATAGAGGTCTTGCCCACACCGCCTTTGCCGGTAAAAAATAGAAAGCGTGGCGCTTGATCGAGAAATTTGCAATCGCTGCTCACGGCACGATCACCAGAAGTTAACAACAGCTGCTGCCGCTACAACAGCCCGACGGGGCTTGCTGTTCCGCTACGCTAATGGCTGCCCAACGCGCCAATTCGGTTCGATTCGGATAGCGGCCCGCCAAGGCGACTTCACCATCCACCAAAATCAACGGTAGGGCTTCGGCGCCGGAACGCTCCAAAAACGCTTTAACCACCGGGTTTTCGGCAAATGCCAACGGGGTTTGCGCCAGATTGAAGCGCTCAATGGCGGCGCCGTTTTGCTTGGCCCAATCGACATCGGCGGCAAAACCCACCAGCTGCTGATCGACTTCCACACCGCAAACGCCGGTGCTGCAACACAATGCAGGATCAAATATTTGAATACTGGTCATAAGGAAACTCCTTAACAACTAAGGCAACAAGGTGCCGATGCGATCCAGTTCGGCTTTCAGACGCTCGGGATCGTTTTTTAACTCTTCCAACGGTAAAGCAAAAAACTGCTCGATGCGATGGCGCAGAATCCGATACGCGACCATGAAGGCCGCGTCGATTTCCTCGTCGGTACCCTCGACGTGAGCCGGATCTTCAACGCCCCAATGGCTGCGCATGACCGGGCCCAGGTAGGCGGGGCAGGTTTCGTTGGCGGCATTGCCGCACACACTCAGCACAATGTCCGGCGTCACCGGCAGGTCATTCCAGGACTTGCTGTAATAGCCGTCGGTAGAAATGCCTTCTCGGGCCAGCAAGGCCAAGGAACGGGGGTGGATCTTGCCGGTGGGTTTGCTGCCGGCGCTCAGGCCACGCCAGCCGGCCGGTGCCAAATGATTGAAAGTGGCTTCGCCAAGGACGGAACGGCAGGAGTTGCCGGTACACAAAAACAATACGTTCATGATGGAGTGTCGGTCGGGGTTGAGGGTAAAGATTCGTTATTGGTGGAACAGGCTGAGAGCGATAGACAGGGATGGCCGTCGCAACAGTTCTCAGTCAGGAAAGCCAACAGATCGTTCATCGCGGAAAAATTGGCCGTATAAATCACAAAGCGGCTTTCGTTGCGCGAGTTCACCAGGTTGGCGTAAGTCAATTCCTTCAAATGAAACGATAGGGAAGATGGGGCAATGCCGGTGGCTTCACTGATTTTTCCGGCGGCCAACCCTTCCGGGCCGGCTTGCACCAGCGCGCGGTAAATTGCCAGACGGGATTCTTGGGCCAGTGCGGCCAGGGCGATCACAGCAGTTTTATTTTCCATATTTCAACAATAATTGAAATATGGAAACAAGTCAATTTTCCGGGCGTTTACGATGCGGCTGTCGCGTAACGCTACTGTCATAAAGGCTATTTACCATTCGCAAGACTACCGTTCCGACGCTGTCGGTGAGATGGTACTTACACATCCTTTCTTCAAACACCAAACGAATAGGGCCTCAGGAGCATTTTTATGAAACTCACTTCAATCGCCGCCGCCGTCGCTGCTGTGCTGGCCTCTGCCAATGCCAGCGCTGCGGGGGATTTTCAATGGTCGCATCAATGGACCTTCAATCACACTGCAGCTAATGGTTCAAGCGCCATGGGTTCGGAAATCGTTTCCTACGATGCGGTTAACAATCGCTTGTGGGTAGCGGGAACCGATGCCAATCAGGCCAATATTGGCCAAGGCGGCATCGACGTGTTGGATATGAACGGCAATTTGCTGCAAAGCATTTCCACGAGCGCGCTCGGCGGGATCAACAGCGTGGCGGTGAAAAACGGCCAAGCGGCCATTGCTTTGACGGCGCCGACGAAAACCGATCCGGGTTTGGTGCGTTTTTACAATGCGGCTGACTACACATTGCAACACAGCGTAACCGTCGGTGCCAACCCTGACGCAGTGACATACACGCCCGACGGCAGCCGCTTGCTGGTGGCTAACGAAGGCGAGCCCAGCAGCTATTTGGTGGGGCCAAGCGGCGATCCGGAAGGCTCGGTGAGTATTATCAACACCAACAGCTTTGCCGTCCAAACGGCCGGATTTACCGCTTTCAACGGTGCAGCGGCGGCTTTGAAAGCCAGCGGCGTGCGTCTGACCGGGCCGAACGCCAGCGTCGCGCAAGATCTGGAACCGGAATACATTGCGGTTAGCCAAGACGGCAGCAAAGCTTTTGCGACGCTGCAAGAGGCTAACTCGGTTGCGGTCATCGACATTGCCAGCGCCACTGTCACCGACATTAAAGCCCTGGGTTTGAAGGATCACAATTTAGCCGGCAACGGTCTGGATGTCTCGGATCGCGACGGTCCCGGCACTGCGGCTTTAAAAGGCAACATCCAGAACTGGAATGTGATGGGTATGTACATGCCCGACGGCATCGCCAGTTTTAGCAAAGACAGCAATCAATATTACGTGACCGCCAACGAAGGTGACTCTCGCGAGGATTGGCCGGGCGGTGCGGAAGAAGTGCGGGTGGGCGCAGCGACTATCGATCCCGCCTTGAATGCCGCCATGACAGCCTTGCACGGACCGGATTGGGCCACGAACAATGACAAGCTGAATCGACTGACGGTTTCCAGGAGCGGGGATTTGGACAACGATGGTGACCTGGATCAACTGCAAGTCTTCGGCGCCCGCTCGTTCTCGATTCTGGATGCCAATGGCAGCATGGTGTTTGATTCCGGCGACAAACTGGAACAAACCATCAAAGCGTTGATTGCGGCGAACCCTGGTAACGCGGCTTTCGCAGCCTTATGGGACGATGGCCGTAGCGACAACAAAGGTCCTGAGCCGGAAACTGCGGTGGTGGGTAAAGTGGACGGCCGTGACTTGTTGTTCCTGGGTTTGGAGCGTTCCAATGCGGTGATGGTTTGGGATTTGACCGACCTGAACAGTCCGACGTTTTTGGACATGTTGTTCACCGGCGGCGACATCGGTCCCGAGGGGTTGAGTTTCTTCAGCAATGCCCAAGGCAGTTATCTGGCGGTGGCCGATGAGGTAAGCGAAACCACTTCGCTGTACAAAGTATCGGCCGTGCCGGTGCCGGGCGCGGTTTGGTTGTTCGGTTCCGCGCTGGTGGGCTTGATGGGAATGCAACGCGGCCGTAAACATTAAGATCCGCACTTGAAGCCAGCTTGGCCGAGCTATATCGGCTAAGCTGGCTTTCCCGTTTTATCCCGTAACGCGCTTGTAATATTCAATCGCTAATGTTGCCGCTCCATCAACCGCTCTCGGGGCAACACATGAAAAAAACACATCCAAAAAAACTGGCGGCAGTCGCTGTCGGCGCCTTCGGTTTTACCTTGTCGGTCGCCGCAGTCGCCCACGACCATGCCGACCGCGATCATCACGATTCTCATAAACCCGCGCAAACCAGCCAAGTACCGACATCCGGCGCTGAATGGTTCAAAGCCGGTGAGGCTGCGGTGTTGGTCAATAAAAGAGACGTGGAACAGCTGCGCAAAGCCAAAAACGTTATCTTGTTCGTCGGCGACGGGATGGGCGTGTCAACCGTCACTGCCGCACGGATTTTGGAAGGCCAAATGGCTGGCCGCGACGGAGAATTTAACCGTCTGCAATTTGAAAAATTCAACAATATCGCTCATTCGGTTACGGCCAGCGCCAATCAACAAACCTCGGATTCAGCACCTACTGCTACCGCGATGGTGGCCGGTGTCAAAACCAACGACGGTGCTATTTCCGTCGATCAAAGCATCAACCGTACCGAACCTAGAGCGGAAGTCACCGCCGCAAAAAGCGTGAAAACCATCCTGGAACGCGCTGAAGAACGCGGTATGTCCACCGGTGTCGTCACAACCGCGCGCTTTACCCACGCCACGCCCGCCGTGAATTACGCCCACATTTCCAACCGCGATTGGGAAGCCGACAGCAATCTGCCTGCCGGCGCCACCGTGAAGGATATTGCTCGCCAGTTGCTGGAGTTTCCTTACGGCGACGGCCTTGAAGTTGCATTGGGCGGCGGCCGCAGCTATTTCATGCCTAATAATGTTGCCGACCCTGAATACCCAACCCAAAAAGGCCGCCGTGCCGATGGCCGCGACCTAACTTTGGAGTGGACATCGCAATACAATAATTCCGACTATGTTTGGAACAAAGCGCAGTTCGACGCGGTAAATCCCGCGTCTACCGATCATTTGTTGGGTTTGTTCGAACGTTCGCATATGCGCTATGAAGCCGACCGCGCGCAAGACGCCGCCGGTGAACCGTCTCTGACCGAGATGACCGAAAAAGCCATCAAAATTCTGGAAAAAAACCGCAAAGGTTATTACCTGATGATTGAGGCCGGCCGGATCGACCACGCGCACCACGCCGGCAATGCCTACCGGGCGCTGACCGATACTGTGGCATTGTCTGATGCAGTGAAAAAAGCCAAACAACTAACCCGCGACGAAGACACCTTGATCCTGGTCACCGCCGACCACAGCCATGTGTTCACCATCGCCGGTTATCCGTCGCGCGGCAATCCTATCCTGGGTAAAACCGCGGTAGACGGCGTTGTTACTAAAGATTCTTTAGGTTTGCCTTACACGACGCTGACCTATGCTAACGGCCCAGGCTGGACCGGTGGCTTGCAACGCAAGGAATTTAATCCTGCCAACGAAGGCACAGTGGCCGCCGCATATGCAGGCAGCAAATTGCGTCCTGATTTGACAGCGGTTGATACCGCCAATCCAAACTACATGCAGGAAGCCACCGTACCGATGAGCGCGGAAACCCATGCCGGCGAAGACGTGGCGATCTATGCGGACGGTCCGGGCGCTTACCTGGTACGCGGTACGCTGGAACAAAACGTGATTTATCATGTGATGGCGGATGCCCTAGGCATGCGCAAATAGTCCGGGAACCTTTCCCAAAGCCGAATCAGGGACGCTGGCCGTCCCTGATTTTTTGGAATTATTCACTGCGAAGTACAAGAATCCCTCTCCAGCGGGAGAGGGTAGGGTGAGGGGATGAAAACAAAGTATTTTGCTAGTTTAATTCTCCTCTCCCCAACCCTCTCCATCAGGAGAGGGAGCAATTTCTCGGCGATTGTCAGAGTTTTGCAATTCACTGAATAATTACATTTTTTTGAATACCGCTAAAGTGCAGGATCCATGTTCAACACCCATTTCAAATTTTTACCCAAACTGCTTGGTCTCAATTTATTGATCGTTTTAGCGGCTTGCAGCCATGCACCGGCCAAGCATGCCGCTAACATCACCGATTTGTTTTCGGCAAACTTACCCGCCGTTGCCGCCGAGTTTGTCACCACCCGCACCGGCGCAGAGCACGAACAAGACGAGCACCAAGCCTTGCCGACGGAGGTGAGCTGGCGCTTCTGGCGCGATAGCCAGCAGATCACGATAGAACGGCCGCAACTGGGCGTAGGCGAACTGTGGCAGCGTGACGGCCAAGAGCTGATTCACCGTAAGCTGTATCACCAAGACCAGCGGGCAATCGAATTTCAGGCCGGCGATCTAAGGATGCTGGACATCACGCCGTCCTGGCAAAAATTGGCGTTGCTGCTGGATAGCCAGCTGCTCGACAAACTGACTGCCGAAGAAATCGAATGGACCGACGGCATCCCGACCCGCGAATATAGCGGTAAAGTCACCGATACCGAATGGCATTTGGTGATGCGTTTGGACCTTGCGTTACCGGCCTTGATCGAACGGCAACAGGGCGAATTTACCGAGCGCACCGAACTGTTGCAGGCTTATTCTTTAAGCGCCGCGCCCTGGCAACCGACCCCCATTGACAGCTATGACGTGATCGATTTCGCCGATTTGGGCGACAAGGAATCCGACCCGTTCGTGATCAAGGTACAAGCGCAAATGGGGCATGAGCATCATCATTAAGCGCTAGAACCGTCAGGCAAAAAAAAGCCCGCTGTATCGCGTACCAGCGGGCCCGAGTACTACTACAGAGCTTACAACTAATCCCTAAAACTTAAGGTGCCGGCAAAATCCGGTTTTGCGGGCCTGGGGCTACCGTGCCGTTGACGGTGAAGTAGTTTTCTAGCGCATCCAGATCCAAAGCGCCGCCCAGACGGTTAGTGCCTTGTGTCAACACATAGTATTGATCGCCGCCGTCGGCCATGAAGTTATTCACGGTAACCCGATAGCTGGCGGCAGGGTCTACCACTACACCGTTGATTTTGATGCTGGCGGGATCGACGTTATCGCAAGCCGTGCCTTTTTCTTTCCATTCGTAACTAAAGCCGTTGGAAACTTGCATGATGCGGTTGAACGCTTGGCCGGCAGCCGGTGCGCTGGCCGGATAGCCCACGGTGCAGCCGGTGAATTGTTGCTCCAACAAAGTGTGGATTTGCGCGCCGGTCAAGGTCAATGTCACCAAGGTGTTGCCGAACGGCTGCACGGTAAAGGCTTCCGCGTAAGTCACCTTGCCGTCGCCTTCGTTAGCCGCGCTGGATGGGAAGGTCAAATCGGCGCGGATGCCGCCGGGGTTCATGAATGACACCACTGCTTCGCCAAAGCCGACGTTTTGCGTCGCCAGTAATTGCGCATCGGCAATCACATCGCCCAAAGCCGACTCGCCGGCTGCGGTCGCGGTGCGAGTAATCGCCGCGCTGATACTGCCGATCACCCGGTTAGCGATGGGCGTGGACAGGGCTTTGTAATTGTCGACGATGGTTTTAATTGCTGCATTGGGCGTGATGGCGGTGTTGCTACGATCAACGACGATGTTCTCGGCGCTGACGCTGCTGACTTCGCCGTTCACGGTGTTGATGGCCACGTCGATGTCGGTCAGTACCCGGCCTTGCGAATTGGCGCTGGTCACCGAAATCAAGCGGCCGGCCTTGTTGGCGATTTGGCAGTTATAGGCTTGGTGAGTGTGGCCGGAAATCACCAAATCGACTTCGTCGTCCAACTGATTGACGATGGTTTTAATCGGCGAACCGTCCAAACCGCCATCGCAGTTGTTGATGGTAGATTTGCTTTGGGTGACCGGTATCGTGCCGCCTTGGTGAATCATCACCACCACCGCTTCGACGCCGCGCGCGCGCAATTTTGGGATCAAGGCGTTTACGGTTGCCGCTTCATCTTTGAACTCCAGGCCGGCCACGCCGGTAGGTGTGACGATGGTGGGGGTTTCTTTTAAGGTCATGCCGATAAAGCCCACCCGCACGCCGCCGATGACTTTGATCGCGTATTGCGGGAACAAGGTTTTGCCGGAGGCAGTTTCGACCACATTGGCAGCCAGAAATTTGAAATCCGCGCCTTCAAACGGAACCGGCGTGCCGACTGAAGCGCCTTGGCAGGAGTTAGGATCGGTCGGATGACAGCCGCCGTTTTGCATGCGTTTCAGCTCGTCCTTGCCTTCGTCGAACTCGTGATTGCCGACCGCGTTGAATTCCAGACCCAGGCGATTCATGGTTTCGATGGTCGGTTCGTCGTGAAACAACGCGGAAACCAGCGGCGTGGCGCCGATAATGTCGCCGGCCGAGACCACCACAGTGCTGGGATTTTGGTTTTTCAGATCGTTAATGTAACCCGCCATCCAGTCTACACCGCCGACTGGAATATTGGTGGACGCGGCGCTGGTGGGTGTTTGCCGGAATGTGCCGGGAGATTCCAGTTGGCCGTGAAAGTCGTTGAACGCGACGATTTTAATCGTGGTGGTGGGGATGGTGGTCACGGCATTGGCCGCGCCCAGTGTGCCCAAACCCAAGGCAATGCCCATGGCAAGTTTTTTTAATTTCATTGGTTTAACCCTTATTTAGTGGATTTGCGGCAACGAGATACCAAGCCCAGCAGGCCGGCACCGGCTGCATATAAGCCCGCAGCGGCGGGCAGAGGTACGGCGGTCAGGCTGACAGCGCCGACGGTGGCGTTAAGCTCGGTGGAGGTATCATCCAGAGCCGATTCGATCAGCAGACCGCTGATTCGATAACTGCCGGCACCCAGCAGAAATTCGCCGCGGCTGTAGGCTGAGTTGGCGTAAGCCAAGTCAAAATCGCTGTAAACAGAAGTTGGATAATTGTTAACGGCGGCCGAGGTTTCACCGAGTACGCTGGCCGCGTTAAAAATCTTGAATCTATCACCAGCGAAGCCGGCGTCCACTACGCGCAAAATCGCCGAGCCGGTTAAGGTGAATTCAAAGCTTAAAGCATTGTTATTCAGGTCTATCCATTCCAAGTCACCGGAATTAGACACCGAATTGTCTACGTCGAACGCATGCCAAGCGCCGTCGGCATTAAGGGTAATCGCCTCGGCTTGCGTGCAGATTGCCGACAGCAAGGCCACGGCAAGAACAGATTGTTTGATCATTTAGAGTGCTCCGATAAAGACAGCGCGGGCGTTTTTGTTATAAGCCGCTGGCTGCTCGTTCATATGGGGTTGAGAAATTTCCATCGCTATGGGTAAAGCAAGTACAGCCTAAGGAAATTTTGTGATGAACTTGTGATTGCTAAATGAAGATTTCGTGAAATGTAATACACGGGTGTTGCGGGTTTTATTCGGGCGCTGACTCTGGCTTGGGTGGCTGGAAGGCAATCGATGAAATTCGCGGAATGAGGTATTTCGGGATGTCGTTAGTCCGGCCTGGTTTTCGACTGTTTGAGTACAGAGCTTGGCTGTTGAACAAAATTATTCCAATCGTGTCGTTCCGAGCATGAATGTTGGAGAAAACTTCCAGGTTGCTCGGGATCGAAGCTGGGTTATTAGGATTGGTGTCGCTATCGCGACGATTGTTTTAAAGTCGGTTCTCGGACCGAGGACCGAGATACTTTCTTTTGCTCCGCCAAAAGAAAGTATCCAAAGAAAAGGCGGCCCGGATGCCGCTTTGATCCTGCGCTCCTCGGGTTCGAACGGGGTTTTCCGAAGGGGCTTCCCAGCCCCTGCATGCAACGCGCCGCATCCCTGCGGCGCCCCTTCGGGCCCATCCGTTCAAACCCTCCGGTGCTCGGCGCGGCATACGGGAGAAAACCCCGCCGTGAAGTTTGAAACCCAGCTAATATTCGCGCAGTTTTGTAGGGCGCATTAGCGATAGCGTCATGCGCCGAATGCTTTAAGGCCAACATGCGGCGCAATACGGCTGCGCCTATTGACGCCCTACGAATTGCGCCTTACGGCCTTCATCCGTCCAAACCCTCCGGTGCTCGGCGCGGCATACGGGACAAAACCCCGCCGCGATGTTTGAAATCCAGCTAATATTTGCGCAGTTTTGTAGGCGCATTAGCGATAGCGTAATGCGCCGAATGCTCTAGGCCACCATGCGGCTCAATGCGGCTGTGGCTATTGAAGTCTACGAATGATGTCTTACGGCCTTACCGTTAGCGATCATCGTGTTGCTCAACTGTACAGGGAGATTAGAATGTACATTCCTCGTACCAAATTTTTGATTCTCAGCATTTCCTTATTTTTGGGTTTAGCCTCGCTGCTGTCAGCATTGGTGTATAGCGCGTATCGATTTACCGAGGATCGCCGGCTGGATGTGATTCGGGCTCGGGAAAGCGGATATTTGGCAGTATCAGAGCAAATCATCAAGCGCGCCATGTTCGAACCGATTGCCGATTTAAATGTCGTGACCCAATTACCTGTGGTTAGACATTACTTAAACAACCCCAATCCGGAAAATCTCGCCGCCATGACGCGCGCTTTTCTGGCGATTTCGAAGGCTTACCGCCGCTATTACAAAATTCGCTTCATAGCCAACGACGGGATTGAAATTGTCAGGGTGTCGCGTCAGCAAAATCGTTCTTTCGTCACACCTGAGTCTGAGCTGCAAAATAAAGCGGACCGTTACTTTTTCAAAGCAGCCATGGCGCTTGACGAAAAAGGCCTCTACGTCTCGCCATTGGATCTGAACATGGAAAACGGCAAGCTCGAAGTCCCATACAAACCCATGGTGCGTTTTGCCAGGCATGTCTATGACGATAATGGCAACAGCAAAGGGATCATTATTTACAATTACGACGCGCAAGAAATGCTCGATGAATTGAAGGTTGTCGGTAGCAGTGAGCTAGCGGAGGCTTTGCATGTCGTCATGCTGATGAATGAGGACGGTTATTGGCTCAGCAATGGCCATGCACCGGAAAAAGAATGGGGGTTTGCTCGTGACAAATCAGCCGAGGTTTTTGGTAATCAGTTTCCCAGTGTTTGGCCTCATGTTAGCCAAGAAGAGGGGGGGACAATTTTTAACGAAGAAGGTATGTTCCTGTTCAAAACGGTTCGCCCCCTGGATAGCGCTTCGTTAGGCAATTGGGGTTTGGCGCCGCAATCGGCGGATGACGGCATTGCAATTACAAGCGCCCAGGCTTATCGATGGAAGTTGGTATTGTGGTTGCCGCCGCTGTCTCTCTCAAAAACGTCTTTGTCGGCACAAGCCTTTACTTGGCCGCTGGTGATTCTATTTTATGTGTTGCTGGCACTGACCAGCGCTGGTTTCGCTTATCTGTTACTGCAAAGAAAATTGCGGCGGCAGCTGCAAGCCGAGCACATGTTGGAAATGGAGCGTCAGGCGCATACCGATGTTCTAACCGGTTTGATTAACAGGCGGCGTTTCCTTGAACTTGCGAAGCGGGAAATTGCACGTCATTTACGGAGGCCGGAGCCGCTGTCCTTAATGATGCTGGACATAGACCATTTCAAACGAATCAACGACACATACGGCCACGCCACCGGCGACGAAGTCCTTAAGTTATTCGCGGCTACTTGCTCTAGTGTGTTGAGAGAAATCGATCTGTTTGCGCGCTTGGGCGGCGAGGAGTTTGTCGCACTGCTGCCCAACACTACCGTGAATCAAGCCGAGCTTATCGCAAACCGCATTTGTAAAGCAGTTGCTTTGGCGCCGGTACTATCCGAAAACCAAGAACAGATAAACGTGACAGTCTCGATTGGGATAAGCCGATTGACGGATGAGTTTCCAGGTTTGGATGTTATTTTGCAGGCAGCGGATCAAGCGCTCTACGAAGCGAAACAAACCGGCCGCAACAAAGTGGTATGCGCGAATTGTTCTGTGGGTTTGGGGACTTGCGATAAAAATAAAACGTCCCTTAATCCAATCTGACTTGACAGCTTTTATTTTTGGCGGAGTCAAGCGTAATTGATCAGGCGTTTTTTGATTATTTATCCGATTTTGGGAGTAGTTTTTATCCCATGTTAATAGGGGCTGTTGCCGTTTTACATGGGTAACCAAATAAAAGCGCAGGCCAAAGCGACAACGCCTTCAAAATTGCGTTTCAATTTGTCATATCGCGTCGCGATGGCTCTGAAATGTTTCAATCGCGCAAAGACATTTTCAACGAGGTGGCGATATTGGTAGAGGCACCAATCCATTCCGTCATTCCCGACGATTGAATTTTGTTTTCTAGGAATGATAGGGACACTCCCTTTCTCTCGAATTTGAATCCGTAGAGGTTCACTGTCATAGCCTTTGTCAGCGACCGTGTAGTCAGCCAAAGGCAGTTTAGCCACTAATTCCGGCGCTTCTTTGCAGTCATGGACTTCACCACCGGTGATCGAGAAATGAATAGGCAGCCCACAGGCATCAACGGCCATATGGATTTTCGTGGTGTGACCCGCAACGGATTTCCCAATCGCGGCATCCTGTTCATGAGCCGCACCACTACTATGCTGATGCGCTTTCACGATACTGCCGTCAATAAAGGTCCATTCCAAATCCGGTGCCACAACCAGGCCTCGAAAGATGCCCATCAGTTTTTCTTGCAGTGACCACGCATTAAACCGTTTGTAGACTGCATTCCACTTACCAAACGTGGCAGGCAGGTCTCGCCAGGGGCAGCCGACTCGCATGCGATAAAAAATCCCTTCTACCGTTTGCCTGAGCGAAGGCTTGTCATAAATCCCCAGGCTTAACAGGATGGCTTTGAATTTATTCCAGTATGCATCCGTAAACATTTGTCGCGGCATAGCTCACTTGTCTTCTGATTGAAAAATCAATCAATGAGGCAGAGCCGTTCGATTTCAAGGCTATCGTTTCAAAATGGCAACAGCCCCTAAACAGAGTGAACGAAATTAGTACTTTTTTGTATGGCGCGTGAGCTCTCGAAATGATTAATCAATTTGATTGGAAACACGGCGTGCGGCTCTGGCAAGCACAGTATTATCCGGAAAACCCGCGACCGCCTGCTGTTTCCAGCGTACTGCAATACTGGCGGAAAATCTAAAAAGCCGGCGCTTGGTCTTGCAGCGTAAAAATGATCGGCACCAATACCGCGCTGGCGACATTGATTTCCGCGCGTTTGGCCGGTACGAAGCGCCATTGTTTGACGGCTTCGACCGCGGATTCGTCCAGCGCTTCGTGACCACAGCTTTGTTCGACGGCAACGCCCACTACCAGGCCATCCTCGCTGACTTCCACGCGCAAAACCACTTTGCCCTGCCAGCCTCGGCTGCGGGCGATACCGGGGTACTCCGGCTTGGGATTGTGTTGGTAAGCGGCATTCAGATACGCCTCGGTAAACGTCGGACTTGGATTGTCGGCACTTACTTTCTCGGCAATCGCCGGCTGAGTGGCATCGTCGATCAGCCGAGGCTGTTGATCAAAAACTTGTTCCTGCATTGAAAAATCGGACGGCGGCGCCTGCGGCGTCACTTTTTTCAACCTGGGTTTGAGTTGCGGCTTTTTAGGTTTGGGTTGGGCAACGCTGGGCGGCGGCGGTTGGGTTCGCTCAAGGCTTGGCTTGCTGGCCGGAACCGTGATCGTCGACACTTCCATTTTAAGCGGACTGGCTTTTGCCTCCGGCAGGTCGGGGCACAAGAAGCAGCTGACCCCGGCCAAGTGCAGCAACATAACGGTAACTAACATCAAAAATAGCACGGCGATGTTGCGCGAACTTTCTTTGTTGCGGGTTGGTTTTAGCAACACCGCGCGGCCGGCTTCGACGCCGACGGATGCATCAAGAAAAGATGCTGCCGGATTTTGAGCAATAACAAGTCCGATTCGATTCGCTCTAATAAATGGCACGGGTTTTTAGGATTGGCGGTTAAACATGCGGCGGCGTCCCTGAGCTGGCGTGATTCTTCCAAACAACTAAATTCGCCAAGTTAAGACGATTTAAAATTAATTATGACAAAAGCCTTGCCGCCAGGAATGCGGCCAATTGCCGCAGCGGCGGTTCCTTATACGGCCCGGCCGATTCTGTTTTCGCGTCAAGAATGCAAAATCACCAGCCACGGTCCCAATGCGGTCTGACGTAGCGCCAAGGATTTTTGCAAGGCATCCAGCATTGCCATACCGTCGGTTGGAAATACCCCGCTAACTCGCAATTGCTTGACATCCGCACCATTCAGAATGATTTTGGCTTTGGAATAGCGGTTTAACTCTGCTACCACGTCGGCCAGTGCCTGATCGTGAAAAATCAGTTTGCCGCGTTTCCAGGCATTTAACTGGTTGAGATTGGCTGGTGCCGGCTTATCCAACCCACCGCCATTGGAATACGTCAATCGCTGGCCTTCCTCCACCCGTATCGCGGCGACATCGGCTTGATCGGTCAAGCGCACGGCTACCGCATGCTCGGTAACATTGACTTCGACCTTATCGGCGGCAGGGCGCGCGACATCAAACACCGTCCCCAAGGCCCGCACCGCTGTATCGCCGGCCTCCACTTCGAACGGCCTATTGGCATCACTAGCAATCTTGAACTCGGCCTGGCCTCTGAGCAATACCACGCGCCGTTTGTCCGCCGACCAGTCTATGTCCAACGCGGTATCGGTATTCAGCAACACGCTGCTGCCGTCGGCCAATTGAATCTGCTTTTGTTCGCCGACGGCGGTTGCATAATCACTGAGTAACCAATCGTGCAGCCTATCCCGGCCTATCAGCAGGCCCAGCATCAACGACGCGGCCAGCGCCAAACCGGCTCGCCGCGGCAAACGCGGAACGGCATGAATTTGCTTTGGCTGGAAATTGGCGGGCGGTGTGGTTTTAACGGCTTGCGCGACGGAACCCCACAGCGCTTCGGCCTCGGCGTAGGCTTGCCGGTTGGCGTCGTCTTGACCATACCAGGCCTCGAATTGGTGGCGCGCGGCGTCTGTAACCGAACCGGAACGCATCAGCACCAGCCAGTCTATCGCCTGGTCGGCCAAGCTTTCATTGGAGTTGTCGGGGTCGGTGTTCATCAAGGCTGCTGAAACGGGGAAGGAGTGGGCGAACGATAAAACAATGTTGCCGGAAAATAAACCGCAGGCCAATTCAGTGTTGCTCGCGACGGTCACGGCAATGCTTCAAAGTTTTGGCAATGCGTTTGGCGATGGCCCGTTCGGACACGCCCAAACATTCGCCAATTTGCGCGTAAGTCAGGCCTTCGATGGCGCTTAAGTAAAACGCCGCCCGGCACTCCTCCGGCAATTCATTCAGGGCCGTATTGACCGTATCCAGATCCTGCCAGGCCATTAACTGTTTTTCGGCGTCCGGATCATTGCCGGCAACCGCCTCCAGTAGTTCGGCCGGTATCTCCTGGCTTGGCGCATAACGGGCGCGTACCGATTCCTTGCGGATATGATCGACCACCAAATTGCCGGCGATAAAAAACGCCAACGCCCGCCTATCCTGAGTCGGCGTCCGCTGTTCTGAGAACAATAGCCGCACAAAGGTTTCTTGGGCCAAATCCTTGGCGGTATCGGGACAATGCAGGCGGCGCAGAAAAAAACCGATTAAATCGTCCCGATTTTCCCGAAAGAAATGATCCAGTGTGTCCGAAACAGCAGTCATCAGTCGTTTTTGAAAGCGATACAAGTGGGTTATCTATCAAGACGTTTGACGAAGCAAAATCGGCGCCAATGGCCTTTATTCCGTATCAATTTAGGCACGCGGCCGGGCAGCAACGGCCGTGATAGGCGCTATTAATGCGGCTTTAGCGTCTTCAAAAATCCAACATTTGACCGCCGCCGGGATACGTCAAATGCCTATTTTGGCCTGAATTTGCATCAACTGAGCTGTGTGAAATGCCGCATAAGGCGTGATATGACACACTGCAAGCAGGCCAATATTGCTCTACCCAATGGACTGAAGACGCTCCTCGTTGTTTTTCAAAGCATCGGAGGCATAAAGTGGATCGGCGAGCATTTATTCGGAAAATCTCCCCGGCCCTATTTATTACCGGTATTCCGTTCGTACCCTCAGGGGCATAAAGGCTGAGCTCGTCGAAACTCAGGCTAGCGTGCCCTTCGGCAATACCGGCCATATGTTGAAAAATTTTTAAGGTAGTGTTCATGATTTCTTCCCTGAAACGTTGTGAAGAGTAACGCCGGTTATCGGCGCAGTCATTCACGCAATCAGGAGATTTTATGAGGACACCCATACTCGCGCCCTTAAGCGCGCCATTTGCCATCACGGCGCTGGCACTGAGCATTGCCAGCTATACGGCCTTTGCCGACCAAGCCGACCTGAAACTGGTATTCAATGCCGAATTGACGCGAGGCCTAAGCGCACCGGCTTTGCGTGAGACGGTCACCGTCGAACAAGGGCTGAACAAATTACTGAAGGACAGCGGGTTGGGTTATCGCTTGGTGGGCAACGGTACGGCGATTATCGAAGCCAAACCGGTGGTCAATAACAGCGAGCCGCAGTCGGCGGCTACGATGCCGGCAGTAACGGTGATGGGGAGGGCGGCTTATGACGCGAACGATCCGTATAACAAGGATTATGCGCTGCGAGATTCCGCGACGGCCACCAAAACCGATACGCCATTGATGGAAACGCCGGTGAATATTCAAATCGTGCCGAAAGCGGTATTGAACGATCAACAAGCGATCACAATAGAAACCGCGTTAAAAAATGTCAGCGGCGTAACCCTGGGCGCGGGTTCCGGGGTCCTGTCCGAAGATCTCTATCTGCGCGGCTTTCGCAGTTCGGCACTATTTCGCAACGGCTTCCGCTACGACTCCGAGTTCAGTTCTTGGGGCAAGCGGCAGATGGCCAATGTCGAACGGGTGGAAGTGGTCAAAGGCCCCGCATCCATTCTTTACGGGCGGATGGAACCGGGCGGCATGGTCAACGTGGTGACCAAGCAGCCGCTGAATACCCCTTATTACGCCTTACAGCAGCAGTTCGGTTCGTTCGATCTTTACCGCACCACAATGGATGCCACCGGTCCGCTGACGGACGACGATACCTTGTTGTACCGGATGAATGCGTCTTACGAAAACAGCGGCTCTTACCGCGAGTTGGTCGATAGCGAACGCATCTTTCTGGCGCCGGTGCTGAAGTGGAACATCAGCGCTCGAACGCAAATTACCTTCGAGATGGAATACAAACACGACAATTTGGTCAACGACACCATGGTTTGGCCTTACGTCGACGGCCGGTTTATCGATATGCCGCGCGGGCGCAATTTAATGGAAAAGACCCCGGAGAATCACGACGACATTTTGTTGGGCTTCAATTGGTCGCACCAATTTAACGACGACTGGAGCATCAGCCACCGTTTCGTCACCGAGCGCCGGGACACGCCAAACAGCGTAGCGATGCTGGGAGACGGACTGACGGGTAGCCAGTTAAATCGAATCGTGGTCGCCAATCCGGCCGACATCAATACTTATTACACGACGCTGGACTTGACCGGCCATTTCAATACCTTTGGGTTAAAGCACACACTGTTGGTCGGCGGCGACTATTACAACAACCGTTCGACAGGCCAATATTATTACGGCGATCCCGCGACCGGCATCGACATCTATAACCCTATCCACACCGGCTACAGCTTTCCGACCGGATTTGACCGCTACGACACCGACACCGATTTTTACGGCTTGTACGCCCAGGATCAGATTCAGTTGCCGCACGGGATTCACGTGATGGGCGGTTTGCGTTACCAGGTAGTCGATCAAGCCGATAAAGTGGCGCAATCCAAGCTTTCCGCAGATGCCGTGACGCCGCGCGTCGGGGTACTGTGGCAGGCGCAAGACTGGTTGAGCCTTTACGGCAATTATGTCGAAAACTTTGGCGCCACCAATGGCTTGGGCCAGGGCGGCAAGCCGCTGCCGCCCGAGAGCGCCCAGCAATGGGAATTGGGCGCCAAGAGCGAGTTTTTCGATGGCCGGCTCAGCGCCACGCTGGCCTATTTCGATTTGACCAAACAAAACGTCGCCACCACCGACCCCAACAATCCCTTGTATTCCATCGCGGTCGGCGAGGTGCGTAGCCGCGGACCGGAGCTGGACATTAAAGGCGAAATCCTACCGGGCTGGAACATGATTGCCACCTACGCCAATCTGGACACCCGCGTTACCAAAGACAACGACGGCCGAGAAGGTCGGCGGATGTTCGCGATCCCCAGAAACGTCGGCACGTTTTGGAATACTTACGACTTTCAACAGGAGTCATTGAAAGGGTTTAAAGTCGGCGGAGGCATCACTATGCGCGATGCCTCCACCAATGTGCCGAATACCTATAATGTGCCGGGGTTTATTACGGTTGATTTAATGGCTGCCTACAATCTGAAAGTCAGCCAATCCAAAGTCACTTTCCAGCTGAATGTAAACAATCTGTTGGACAAAAATTATCTGCAAGACGTGATTCCGGGCCTGGGGCCGAACTCGCGGGTTAATATCGGTACGCCAAGAACGCTGCTGGGATCGGTAAAGGTGGAGTTTTAAGCCAGGAGGCCGCATATCTTTGGGCTCGTTCCTGTGCGTTACAGCTCGTCCGATTAGCGCAGCGTAATCGGACGCATGCAATCCTGAAACTTGTGCCCAAATACGTGCGATTACGCTTCGCTAATCGCACCTTGTATTATCCACCCGTGTTTTTCAGGAGATAATAAAATCTCGAAAAACATGCCTGAGGGGCACCTCAGGTTTGGGTCACTGGATGCCGTATCGGACCTTGGACTATTGAAGCCCGAGACGTAGACCCCTGCAGCAGTGACCCACCCTCGATCAACGATCGGACAGTCTCTTCGGCCCGGATTCCGGCAGCCTGCATTCACAAGGTAGATCATTTGAGGTTTTCAATGTCCCATTTTTATCTCGGTATCGATGTTGCTAAAGCCAAGCTGGACTGCGCGTTGCGCTTGCCCAGCGGTAAGTTTCGCGCCAAAGTCATTCCCAATTCTCTCGACGGCTTCGCGACGTTGTTGACGTGGTTGGCCGCTCAAAAGGCCGAATCGCCTCATGTCTGCATGGAAGCGACCGGCATTTATTGGGAAGACGTTGCTCAGCATCTGGCAACCAACGGCTTAACTGTCAGCGTCGTCAATCCGGCACAAATCAAAGCTTATGGCGCTTCACGGCTCACCCGCAGCAAGACCGACATGGTCGATGCTAAACTCATTGCCGATTTCTGCGCCGAACGCAAACCATCCGCTTGGCAACCCCGTTGCGAGGCGGAAGTCACGTTACGCGCACTAGTGCTACGCCTGGACGCCCTGCAAACCATGCGCACCCAAGAAAGCAACCGTTTGCAGGTGGCTCGCGAAGCGGTACGCGAGGACATTCAGCAGCATCTGAATTGGCTGGATACCGCTATCCAACAATTGATCGACGCCATCAATGATCACATTGATCGTCATCCCGATCTGAAGCAACAGCGCGAATTACTCGACAGCATCCCCGGCATTGGCGAGCGCACCAGCGCCATCATCCTGGCGTTTTATGCCGATACCTCCCGCTTCGCCAACAGTCGGCAGGCCGCCGCCTTCGCTGGACTCGATCCCCGGCAATACGAATCGGGTAGTAGTATCAAGGGCAAACCCAGACTCTCCAAAATAGGCCACTCGTTCTTGCGAAAAGCCATGTATATGCCTGCCATGGTGACACTTTATAAAACGGCCTGGGGAAAACAATTCAGAAACCGATTAGCCTGCGCCGGTAAGCCCAATAAACTCATTATCGGCGCCATGATGCGAAAATTGATTCATGTGGCGTTCGGCGTCTTAAAATCCGCCAAACCCTTCGATTCGGCTATTCATTTGGCTTGACTTGGATAACAGTATCTACGCGGATTTTCTTTGGACGTGGCTCTTTCCGACTCGTTGCGTGGAACCTCAAAAACAAAAGAACGTTCCGATCCTGCCGGCAACGACCTACAAAACCGTCTGCACCAGTAGCCAATATGCCGGGTGGGCACGGTCTTTGTGCTTACCTGGCATAAGCCTATACCGATAATCGGTTTGCAGAGAACCGTTGCTCACCCTGCGTTTTGTTTTCTCTTGATTTTGGTAGTGGTTTTCTCCCGTTATTCCGCGCTGAGCATCGCAGCTCTTGTGCCCCGTGGGTATTTGGCGAGAATAGTCCGTCAGGGGCGATGCAGATATGCCGCGCGCTTCCGAATTCCCCCAAAACCCACCACCAAGCCACTCATAAACAGCAACAAAGAGGGCGGTACCGGCACAGCCGTGATGTTGAGGCCGACGCTGGCACTGATCGCCAGCGGCCCTTGATTTAAAAAGATCAAACCTTGGTTGAGATCATGCAAATCGCTGGTGATCGCGATATTCAAGTCACCTGACGCGACGGCCTGAAAATGCAAAACCGCCAGAGAAATGAACGAGCCCACGTCATTTGCACTCAAGCCCGGAAAGGCCAGGCCGGCAGCGTCTAAATTCACGCCATCCTGTGTTGAAATGTCGGTGAACAACGGGTTAATGCTGCTACCCAAGAATTGCGCAGCGCCCGTGCCGCCTAATAACGTGTTGAAACCAAAGCCCAACACCAGTTCGTCCGGGCTGGCATTAGCAAAAGACGCGAGAGCCAGCACTTCAACATCAAAATGATCGCCAATATGGGTAAAGCCTGAGGTCTGCTGTAGCGCCAAAAATGTGGGTTCAATAGGAGAGACAAGGGTTAACGGTGAAATTGATCCCGAATTGGTTGGCGTTTGTCCCGCTTGGCTTGCAATACTACCTCGAGGCAAAATTTGAATGTCACCCCCTGTAATAAGTGGTGGTTGTTTAGCTTGCAGATTTCCTGGGGTTTGACCCGTTTGGAGTTCTATATTGCCGCCCGGATTAATTTGAATATCGCCGGATGTGCTAAGCGTACTCGCTTGGTTGACACCAGACCAAAATGCCAACGCAAGTATCAGGCAATGACGCCATGTCATATTTTTCATAAAACCTTCTTTAACAAATAAAAATTAATCGGCAATGTTCGCGGCCGTTACGGCTTGCTGATAGCTAGGTAGTTATTGAAATAGCCATACCAAGTCCGGTAGTCGGCAATGCTGACGCAGCCGGTTGCGTCATAATCCGCTTCCCGGTTAAAACCAGCCTTGCCGCTGCATTTGCCAACTTGAGCCTTGATCAAATTGGCATCGGTACCATCGACATCGCCGTCGTTATCCAAATCACCCGGTACGAACAACTTGATCAACAGCGGATCGTGATCCGATGAGCGATAAGCGTCGGCCGCGTAGAAGCTGCTTAATTGATTGGCTGTTTTGAACTCGGTGTTGTAATCCAGAGAGCGTGGTTCGTCGGCGTTGATATGCCATTCGCCGGCACTTTTAACTTGCGGCGCGAGTGCGGCATTCGCTAGGCCATGATCCAGATAACCGGCCGCACCATCGAATACGTAACTGTAAGCGGCCTGATTGCCGACGAAAGTTTCGAGCAGGTTCTGGTAACCGGCGTTTTTCAAGGCTGTGATCGGGTCTTCCTGAGCGTAGCTGTTCAGGTCGCCGATGATCAGAGCATTGTTGGCGCCGTTGTGGGTAGGATCGGCAGCCAACCAGATGGCCAAGGCTTGCGCAGCATTGGTGCGTGTTTGGTTGCAATTGCCTTGGCCGTCGCCGGTGTCGGGATCATTGACATCGTCGCAAGCCGAACCTTTGGATTTAAGATGATTGACTGCCACAGTCAGCAGCTTGTTGGAGGCTTTATCCAAAAAGGTTTGGGCCAGGGCAGGGCGGTTTTTGGTGTCGATAAATAAGGGGTTGACCGAGGAATCCAAAATAGCCACCGAGCCGGACGGCGAAACCTTTGCAGGTTTATAGATAATACCCACGGCGATTTCATCGGTACCGACTTTGCTCAAGCCGGGATTGATGAAGGTGTAAGTGCCGGCGCCGGCCAGTTGATTCAAACCGTTCACCAGATCGGCAATCGCGCTGGTGCTGCCGTAGCCGTCGTTTTCGATCTCCATCAAACCGACCACATCGGCGTTCAGAGCGTGTATGGCAGGAATGATTTTGGCGCGCTGGCGATTAAACTCAGTTAGCGTGTCAGCTCCGCGAGAAGTCGGGAAGCCGGTGCCCAAACCGTTGCCGTTGAAGTAATTCAAAACGTTGAAGCTGGCGACTTTTAATGAACCCAATGTTGACAAGGTCGGAACCGGGCTGCGCGCATTATCGGCGACAAAAGTTAATGGCTGGGTCGGTTGCAGGCGATACACGCCAAAGTCGTAAGCCAATACGCCGGTAGCGCCAATCACCGAATTGCCGCTGCGCAACGGAGTAGCGGCGCTCAAACCAGTCGGTTGCGGGTAAATTACCGGGTCCGGATTTTGTACGTTGATACCGTCGTCTACCAACAGTTGGTTAGCCAAATTTTGTGCGGCGACATCGATAGCGGCCTGGCCGGGTGTAGCTACTTGCGTGGGTGTGAATAAGCGGCCGCCGGACGACAGCAAGAATTCGCCGAAACGGCCTAGGTTGAAGTTTTCGGTGACGGTCAGGGTTTGCGGCAGACTAATCAGCATGCCTTCCCAGCGCTCGGGATCATTGCCGGCGCTGTCGAAAGGCAGGTTGACTTCAACCGCGGCTGGCAAGGTATTGCCGGAAGAACAGACATCGACCGAGCTGACGGCTTCCAGGCGGGTCATAGAGAATGTTTCGGTCACGGTGCCGACGATGTGTACTTTGTCGCCGACATTAACCGGCAGGCTGGACGAGACGAACAAGCCTTCGGAGGTCGCGTCGTTAGCATCCGCACCGCTAACTTGTTGTACGAAAAAACCGTTTAAATTCGTGCTACCTTGGAAATCGGCGCTAACAACGGCTTCCACATGTTGCACGCTGCCGCTCAAGGGACTAACGCCGCTTGTGCCTTGGATTGTGCTAATTAGCGTTGCGGCTTGGCCGCATTGGGATAGTGGTGGAGGCGGAGGAGGTGTGACGCCACCGAAGTTTTGACCGGTGTTGACAGCACCGAATGAGTTAGCCGAAGCCGTGGCCCAGGTGAAATCTTCGTAGCTGCTGCCACTGCCTTTCAGTTGCAGCGAATGGCCGACGGGTGTTGAATTGGTTTCGGTGACGCCAATGTCCTTACTCGTCATGCCGTTGGCAGGGCCGCCAACAGCTGCAAACGGTGAGGGTTCGTAGCTTAAATACTGAACTACCGTGCTGCCGTTGACTAAGGCTATACCGTCTGGTGATCCATTTTGGATGCCGTTGCTTGGGTAACTGAAACTCAGTGTTCCAAACCCGTTGCCGGTTTGGTCGGTAATGGTGCCGCTGAGGCTTTTGGTATTGTAAACCGCGCCGCCATTGCCGTTATACAGGACAATCGACCATCCGCTTAGGTCAGTGCCGGCTGGGCCGGCAATTTCTATAGCTTCGCCACTGTCGGCGGCACCGCTGTCGTCATAGTGGATCTCGTTGATAAACACCGGCGTGGCAGCCTGGGCGTTGCCGAAGAAACTGAGGGCACTCACTGCCGCCAGCAGCGGGTAGCTGCGGATATGCTTTGCGATCATGGTCGGATGGTCTCTGTGCTTAAAAATCAGTAAACAGGCCTTGGGCCTGAGCTGACTCGCAGAGAAACGCACTCGTCGGCCTAAGGGGGAAGGCGACGAGCGCGTCATTGGGTAATTTCCCAAAATTCTGCAAGCCCGGTCACATTTTCCGGGATTACGCTTGCGGGAGGGTTAAGATACCGTGACGGTTTAGCGAAGTTTTTGTGACATGTAATACAAACGCCAATCAAGCCAGTCGTGCTAAGGGTTTAGCAATTAGCCGGATGACGGTTTAGCCAAGGTGCGGCATTCTCCATCGTGCTGTTGCATTAACTGCGGCGTTTCCTGGGCTAGCCAGCGGATCAATTCCAGTCTGCCGTCCTGATGTTCGACGATGGCCGTGCAACTTTCCACGAAGTCGCCGGTATTGACGTACAAGAAGCCTTCGATTTCCTTGATTTCGGCATGATGAATATGCCCGCAGATTACGCCGTCCAGGCCTTCGTTTTTTAGGGTGCGAACAATACTTTCCTCGTAATCGGAAATAAATTGCACCACATTCTTGACTTTGAACTTCACAAAGGCGGCCAATGAGAAGTGCGATTGCCTACCGAACAGGCGTCTAAACAGGCGCAGGAAGCGGTTGATTTCTATCAGCCAGTCGTAACCCAAACTGCCGATCTTTGCCAGCCACTGGTGATGTTTGGCGATAGTGTCGTATTCGTCGCCATGCACGATCAGGAAGCGTTTGCCCTTTGCGGTGGTGTGAATGTCCGAGTTTTTCACGACGATGTCGCCGAACACGTAATCGTCGTAATCGCGGACGTTTTCGTCGTGGTTACCGGGTACGTAGATAATTTGCGTGCCGTGTCTGGCTTTACGCAGGATTTTTTGAATGATGGTGTTGTGATCGCGCGGCCAGTACATTTTTTTGGACAAGGCCCAAAAATCGATGATGTCGCCGACCAGGTACAGTTTTTCGCTGTCGTTATGTTTTAAAAAATCCAGCAGGGCATCGGCTTGGCATTGGGTCGAGCCAATGTGCAGGTCGGAAATCCATATGGTGCGATAAAAAGAGGTATTCATAAGCAAACGCCAAATATTGGTATCGGACGTAGGCTATTCTTGTCTGCGTTTATGACAACAGCATGACAGAGTCGGCTTGTCGCTTTTTTGCCGGTGAATGTGGGCCACGGATTTTTTTGGGGGCTTTTTGCAGGCTTTAGACTATGGCTGTTAGAAATATGTTTTTTAAAAACAATAGCTAACGAGCCACGTTTCGCGTGTCTGACAGGGTTATGTCACATTCCTGTAATGTACTTGTTCTAAGGTTTGCTTATTACCGAGACCCTGGCTAAACAAGCAAGAGAACTGACGATGACGAAGCAAACAGACACACCCAATAATGTGCATACCTTGCATGCGTATGACACCGATTTGGGGCATATGCACAGTTTGATGCTGGATATGACGGACCTTTTGGTTTATCAGCTGGAGCAGGCGATGCAGGCCCTGGATTACGGCGACGGCGAACTGGCGCAAAAAGTCGTTTCGCGGCATAAAAAGGTCAAACATTTCGAAAGCAAGATTGATGGCGAAGTATTGAACATCATTGCCCGGCACTGCCCGGTGGCAAATGATCTGCGCTATGTGTTGTCAACATCGAAAATCGCGGTGGAGCTGGAGAAAATCGGTGTCGAGATTGTCGAGTTCGCCAAGCTGATTACGGTGTTGTTCGACCCGAACACTAGCGACCCCAATCAAAAGCTGCTGACGGACATAGTAAAAATGGGTGGTTTAATCAAGCTGATTTTGGATAAACTGATGGTGGTTTTCGAAAGTCGGGATTCCAAGCAGGCTTACGCCCTGTTGCAATGCGACAGGGATTGCGAGTCGGAATTGCAGGAGGGTATCAAGCATCAACTAACCTTAGTATTGCACGATGCCCGCATGATCCGCCGAGCTCTGGATGTGATGCAAATGATGAAAGCCATGGAGCGTTGCGGCGAGCATTGCCGGAATATCGCCGAGCACGCGATTTTTATGTTGGACGGTATCGATGTGCGGCATGGTGGGCTGGCGACTCAGGCTAGTCTTGCTGGCTAAGCATTTGCGCGCGGCTGCCTCTTCGGTATTTGCCGTCATTTAAAAACAAAAAAGCCGGCATTGCCGGCTTTTTTAATGTGGGTAAATGCTAGACCGTTATTTGTGGATTTCCAAATGCAAAGCCCGGTATTCTTCGGTCAATTTGTGGGTTGGCGCGTAGTGAATCAAGGGCTGGGCATCGCTGTGCGATTCGCGGACTTTCACCGAGGTGGAGATTTTGGTCTCCAGGACCGGCAAACCCTCGGCGATCAGGTCTTCCACCAACTGCCGCGGCAGGTTGGCCTGCTTTTGATATTGGTTGACGATGACGCCTTCCACTTCCAGTCTGTCGTTATGATCGGCTTTGACTTCGGCGATGGCGCGCATCAATGTGTAAAGTGCTTCACGAGCGAAGGTGTCGCAGTCGAACGGAATCAGGCATTTTTCGGCGGCGATTAAAGCTGATAGGCTATAAAAATTTAAAATCGGCGGGGTGTCGATATAGATTTGCTCGAAGCCTTCCAGTCTTTCCAACGCTTCTTTTAATTTGTAGATTTTATGCCGCGATTCCAACCGGCTTTGCAAACCTTCCAAATCGCTATGAGATGGCAACACAAAAAGGTTGGGGAAGGGGGTTTCATGAATCAGACCGTCCAAGCCTTCCTTCCCGCCGCCGAATAAGCCCAATCCCAGGCTGTCTTTGAAAAAATGGGCGATGGTCTTGTCGGAATCGGCGACTTTATTGCCCAGCAAATACTGGGTGGAATTGCCTTGTACATCGAGATCGATCACCAGGGTTTTTTTACCCTCTACGGCGCTGATGGCTGCCAGGTTACAGGTAATGGTAGATTTACCCACGCCGCCTTTCTGATTGAAGATCACCCTGCGCATAATCGCCCTCGATTGCTAAAAAATAAAAGCCCGCATTATAAGGTTAAAGCCTGCAATATCAAACGCGCGAGAAACTGCCGCCCTTGCATTCCGGGCAGGCCGGTATCACGCTGGTGGATTTGAAGGCGATTTGTTTGCCGCAGGCATCGCAGACAAAAGTGCCGGGGCCGGCTACTTCACCGCTTTTATACAGATGATAGAGCTTGGCTTCCATCTCCAACGCGGCCAGCTTGACCTTAGTTTTGTCGGCAATGTCCATGAAAGCGTCCAAAGCAAAGTTCTCGATCAAATCGATGTCAAACTTCAACCATTCGGACAACGAATTGCTGTCGTTTTGTTGCGACGGCGCGGTGGCGACGTGTTCTACATCGCGCATCACATAGTCGGCGATTTTATTGATTTCTTCTTGTGTGTGGCCGCCCAGCGCGCTGGTTTTTTCCTTGGCTATTTCCAATGCGTCGGCGACGGTGTGTAAGGTATCGTCCAGGGCTTCGTAAAGATGGCCCATCAGATCGTCATACGCTTTGATCAGTTTGTTTTCGCCCATGGCTGCTCCTTGTGTTGTTTTAATTTTCACGCTTTAGCTTTAAGCGTCTCTAAGGTATTCTAGCGCCTTTTTACAGCAAAAGACGAATAGGATGGAAGAGCATTACAAGCCGTCGGAAATAGAGCAAAAAGTACAGGCCGACTGGGAAAAATCCGGGGTGTTTACCGCTTCTGAAGACACCGGCAAAGAAAAATACTATTGCCTGTCGATGTTTCCTTATCCCAGCGGCAAGCTGCACATGGGCCACGTCCGCAACTACACGATAGGCGACGTGATCAGCCGTTTTCAAAGGATGCAGGGCAAGCATGTGTTGCAACCGATGGGGTGGGACGCCTTTGGTTTGCCGGCCGAGAATGCGGCCATGCAAAACAAGGTGCACCCGGCCGACTGGACCTATTCGAATATCGATTACATGCGTGACCAGCTGAAACGGCTGGGTTTTGGTTACGATTGGAGCCGCGAACTGGCGACTTGCGATCCGAGTTATTACCGGTGGGAACAATGGTTTTTCATCCGCTTGCTGGAAAAGGGTCTGGTTTATAAAAAAACCGCGCCGGTCAACTGGTGTCCGCACGACCAAACCGTGCTGGCCAACGAACAAGTCATCGACGGCTGCTGCTGGCGTTGCGATACCCAAGTCGAGAAAAAAGAAATTTCGCAGTGGTTTTTAAAAATCACCGCTTATGCCGACGAGTTGCTGACCTCGCTGGATAAACTACCGGGGTGGCCGGAACAGGTTAGAACCATGCAGGCCAATTGGATAGGCCGCTCCGAAGGCGTGGAGATGGATTTTGCCGTCGATGGTTTTGACGCGCCGATCCGCATCTACACCACTCGTCCAGATACTGTGATGGGCGTGACTTATGTCGCCGTCGCTGCCGAACATCCCTTGGCCTTGAAAGCCGCACAAGCCAATGCCGACATCGCCGCGTTCATCGAGTCCTGCAAGCTGATGGAAACCTCTGAAGCGGCGATGGAAACCATGGAAAAGCGCGGTATCGCTTCCGGTTTCCACGCCATTCATCCGCTGACTGGTGAATCGGTCCCAGTATGGATCGCCAACTTCGTGTTGATGAGCTACGGCACGGGCGCGGTCATGTCCGTGCCTGCACACGATCAGCGCGATTACGAATTCGCTAAGCGATATGGCATTGCCATCAAGGAAGTGATTGCCGCCGCGGATGGCTCTGACGACAGCGTTGCGGAAAAAGCTTTTACCGATAAAGGCATATTGAAAAACTCAGGCGAATTTGACGGCTTGAATTTCAAGCAAGCCTTCGACGCCATCGCCGCCAAACTGGCCGGCATCAATAAAGGCGAACGCAAAACCAACTTTAGATTGCGCGATTGGGGCGTATCTCGTCAGCGTTATTGGGGCGCGCCGATTCCAGTGATTTATTGCGACGACTGTGGCACAGTGCCGGTGCCCGACGAGCAATTGCCGGTGACCTTGCCGCGCGACGTCGTGCTGGACGGTTCACAATCACCCTTGGCCGCGCATCCTACTTTTCCGCATACCGATTGCCCGAAATGCGGCAAGCCGGCGCGGCGCGAAACCGATACATTCGATACCTTCATGGAATCGTCCTGGTATTTCGCGCGTTATGCCAGCAAAGACTGCGAAAGTGCAATGCTGGACCAGCGCGCCAATTACTGGTTGCCGGTCGATCATTACATTGGCGGTATCGAACATGCGATTTTGCATTTGCTGTATGCGCGTTTTTTCACCAAATTGTTGCGCGATGAAGGTTTGGTTGTGTGCGATGAGCCGTTCAAGAACTTGTTGACGCAAGGCATGGTGATCGCCGAAACCTTCTATCAAATTGACGATCACGGCCACAAACGCTATTTCAATCTGACCCAAATCGATGTCGAACGCGATGGCAAAGGCAAAATAATTGGCGCCAAATTGCTGGAAGATGGTTCGCCGGTCACCGTCGGCGCCGTGGAGAAAATGTCGAAGTCGAAAAACAATGGTGTTGATCCGCAGGTCTTGATTGATAAATACGGTGCGGATACGGTGCGCTTGTACACGATGTTTACTTCGCCGCCCGACCAATCGCTGGAATGGAATGACGCTGGTGTGGAAGGCGCTTTCCGTTTCCTGAAACGTTTGTGGCGGCAAGTCTATTTGCATGTCGAAGCCGAATTGCCTCAGCAAGCGCTGGACAAGGCGACCTTGAGCGATGATCAAAAAGTGTTGCGCCGCCAGTTGCATCAGGCGTTGCAAAAAGTCACCGACGATATGGCCCGTCGCCATACCTTTAATACCGCGATTGCGGCCAACATGGAGCTGGTCAACGCGCTGAATAAATTTGAAGACAATAGCGATAATGGCAGGGCAACCCGTCAGGAAGTGTTGGAGGCTATCGTCTTGATGCTAGCGCCCATTATTCCGCATGCGGCTCAAGCATTGTGGAATCAGTTGGGGCATAACGATGACATCGTGCTTGCCGCTTGGCCAGTAATCGACGAATCCGCATTGCAACAGGACGCCATCGAAATGGTCGTGCAAGTGAATGGTAAGCTGCGCGGTAAATTATCCGTTGCGGCAACGGCGTCCAAGGAGCAAGTCGAAGCCTTGGCCCTGGCCGACGACAATGTGCAGCGTTATCTGGAAGGTAAACCGGTGAAAAAGCTGATTGTGGTGCCGCAGAAACTGGTGAATATCGTTGTTTAAACGCTGGGTTTTCGAGAAGCAAATGATAAATCACTTGAGCCGAATGGTTTTGTTTGGAACTTTGGCGTTGCTGCTTGGCTGCGGATACCATCTGCGCGGTTCGATAGAGATGCCGGAAGTGCTGAAAAACATGTATGTGTTTGGTGCTTCCACGCCGCTTCAGGGTGAGCTGCAGTCCATCATGAAGGCATCGAAAGGCAAAATAGTGGGTTCTCCCAATGATGCCGGCGTGGTGGTCAAGGTGCTTAGGGAAGACATGCGTAACCGGGTACTGACCATCGGTTCAACCGGTAAATCCAGCGAGTCCGAGCTGGAATATTATCTGCGCTTTCAATTTTTCGACAGCAAGGAAAATGCGCTGATGGACGAGCAAGTGATCGAAATATCCAGGGAGTTTTTCAACGACCAAACGGCGGTACTGGCGAAAGGCAACGAAGAACAATTGATTCGCAACGAAATCTATAAACAAGTGGCGCGGATGATATTGGCCAGAGCCAGGATAGCCGTCGATACGCAGAAAAAATAAGTATGCGTTTAAAGCTTGACCAGTTGACCGCTGCCTTGCAGAAAGAGCTGGCACCGGTTTATCTGGTGAGCGGTGACGAGCCTTTACAGCTTGGTGAAGCGGCCGACGACATTCGGCGTGCGGTCTCGCACTGCAGGCTATGCCACCCGCGAAGTGATTGCCATCGATACCGGTAACGAGTGGCCGCAATTGACGCTCGAAGCCGAATCCCTTTCTATCTTTTCCGACAAAAAACTCATCGATTTGCGCTTGCCTTCCGGCAAGCCTGGGTTAGAAGGCGGCAAAGCCCTAAGCGCGTATTGTCAGCGTCCGCCCGAAGATACCGTATTGCTGATCACGTCCGGCAAACTGGATAGTGGGGCCCAGAAATCGCAATGGTTTCAGGCCTTGGATAAAATTGCAACCGTCATCCAGGTCTGGCCATTACAAGGGCCGGAGTTGTTGCACTGGTTGCAGCGCCGCGCGGAGCGGAAGGGCATGCATCTTGACGCGGAGGCGTTGAAAAGCCTGGCCGTGCGAGTCGAAGGCAACTTGCTGGCCGCGGCTCAGGAGCTTGAAAAACTATATATCTTGCACGGGGCTAACCGTATCAACAAAGCCATGGTTGAGGGCGATGTGGCTGACAGCGCTAGGTTCGACGTGTTTAAGTTGATGGATGCTTTGTTGTCGGGCAAGGTGAATCGATCCGTTAAAATTCTTGCCGGGCTCAAAGCGGAAGGCGTCGCAGCGCCGGTGGTGTTGTGGGCTATCAGCCGCGAAGCCCGAACCCTGGTTAGTATCAAGACTGAATTGAAACGCGGTGGTAACCCGGATGTTCTCTACAAAAAATATCAGATATGGGACAAGCGCAAGCAGTTGGTGCATGAGGCCATGCAGAGGTTGAAGAGCAAGGAGCTACAGGGTATTTTGCAAGCCAGCGCCAATGTGGATTGCCAAATCAAAGGCCATATTGCCGGAGATGAATGGGAGGGCTTGTTTAGGATTTGTTTGTTGTTTTCGAAGGGCTCAGGTATCCGCGCAGTGGAATATTAAAGCTACTGTCCAAAAGAAATTTGAGCGGTAGCTTTAAGATGGAATTGAATGCCTTAACCAGTGATTTTTTTACGTTTGCCGGTACTGAGTAAACCAAGCAAACCGCTACCAAATAACCATACGGCGGTTGGTACGGGTACCGCTGTCAGTTGCATGTAACCGTCGGATACAAATTTTTGACCGTCTGCATGTCCCTGAACGCTGTTAAAGTTAACACTTTGCAGTCCTTTAGTGGTAATGGAAAAGAATGCGTCTGCACCGCCGATTGTATTTGGACTATACACAGCCTGGTCGGAACCCGATGCCGCACCAGCAAAATTCAGGGTTAGTTCTTGGCCTCCAGTACCTTTGAACAAACTGCCGTTTCCGGAGTTTATACTCCCCCAAAGAATTCGTTGTGAGTTAACGTCAGAAAAACCGGTGTCGTTGATGAAGCTGTGATCAGGAGTAGTGTCAAAATACAGTGCTACGTCGCCTGTCATGTTGTCCACCGACTGGGTATTACCGTCGATGCTGTTGGAATAGTTACCAAAAAAATGAGCAACCGCAGTCAATTCATAAGTTGATCCAAGATTACCGTTTGAGACGCCAACGAAGCCTAGGTCGTGTGACCTCACATAGGATTGATACCAACCCTCTACCGTTCCAGATGTGGCACTATTGGGTGTGAATTTTATCATGGCGGCGCCAGGGGCAAAGTCGTAGCTGTCAAACGGTCCAACTGCGGGTCCTTCATCGCCGGCAGCGTTTGGTGCTAACTTATAATCTGCAGTACCAACCCATTGTGTACTCGCCATCGCAGCAGGGGCGGCAATAACCAGTCCTGCCGTTAAAATTGCATTTCGCTTGAGATGCTTGCTTAAAGTTTTACTGCTCATTGCTGTACCTCATAAAAGTTAGATTGTATTCCCCCAAAATGCGGTTATAGCTGATTTTGTGAACCAACACAAATTACAGTTCTATTACTGAAACTCCCCGAATGGGCTTTCAGTTTAGTCGCAATGGAAAGCGTAAATCATCTGAGCCGGGGCTCACTACAAATTCGTGTGCAATGTTCAATAAAAACAGCGTCCTGCTTGTACAAGATTTTTCTGGAAAATGCCCGCTAGAAGTCGTGGGAAGCTTGATAAAAGCCGGTTGTTCTAAAAAGCAAATGATCGACGATACACTGAATCGTCGGAATCTTTACGCCGGGTGTTCTGGGGCAATTAATGATTTCCCAAGGTGTCGATGGCGACGATTGTTGGTATTGTTGTTAAATGGGCCCAAAATGACGAAGCCAGGAAATTTGGCGGCGTTACTAAACACAAACACCAACGCAACTGCAGCCATTTTGTTTGAAAGACTATCCGTTAATCGTCTTAGAATCCGTCACAATAGCCCGGATCATTTTTTTCATGCAAAGTAAACCCCTTATCCCACAGGAAGCCCTCAATGCCTGCTTGGTACGCAGATAATTCCCAATCGATAGGCAGGACGCCTTTAGTACGGATCAATCATATTAGCCAAGGATTGAACGCGACCTTGTTGGTGAAAATTGAAGGCCGTAATCCTTCTTATTCGGTGAAATGCCGGGTCGGTGCGGCGATGGTCTGGGCGGCGGAGCGTCAAGGCCTGTTGACGCCGGGCAAGACTTTATTGGAAGCCACCAGCGGTAATTCCGGTATTGCATTGGCTGCGGTGGCGGCTGCGCGTGGCATTCCGATCACATTGACGATGCCGGACAACATGAGCCAGGAGCGCCGCACGTTGTTGTTGGCGTATGGCGCGAACCTGCGGTTGACCGATGGCGCGCTCGGCATGCGCGCGGCGGTGGAGCAGGCCGAGGCGATTGCCGCAGCGGACCCTGAGCATTATCTATTGCTGGAACAGTTTAAAAACCCGGCCAATCCGGCGATACACGAACAAACCACCGGCCCCGAAATTTGGCGCGATAGCGGCGGTCAGGTCGATATTTTCGTAGCCGGCGTTGGCACCGGCGGCACGATTACCGGTGTGTCGCGTTATCTGAAAAAGCATTGCGGCAGGTCGGTACTCAGTGTCGCAGTCGAGCCGGCGGGCAGCCCCGTATTAAGCCAGACTCGCGCCGGGTTGCCTTTGCAAGCCGCGCCGCATGGCATTCAAGGTATAGGCGCCGGCTTTGTGCCGCAGAATTTAGATTTGTCGTTGATCGACTTGATCGAGCCGGTAGAAGACGCTGAAGCCATCGCTTATACACGACGCCTCGCCAAGGAAGAAGGGATTATGGCCGGTATTTCCAGCGGTGCGGCGCTTGCGGTTGCCGTTCGTCTGGCCAAGCGTTCGGAACATGCCGGTAAACTCATCGTCGCAGTGCTCCCGGATTCCGGTGAGCGCTATTTGAGTTCGTCGTTGTTTGGTGAATAACGAGAGCCTGCTGTCTATGCGAATAAGAGGGGGCGTTAAAAGTGGCCAGATTGGCCAACTTAAATCGGGAGTTAAAGCTAGTAAATCTGGTTTGGTGTTACGGTTTCTGCTTCAATAGCCCATTTTTGGCAAGAATGACGCATGAACTATTTGACGATTTTATCCGCGCTGGCCGGGGGAGCCATGATTGGGCTGGCCGCCGCTTTGCTGTTGTTTACCCATAAGCATACCGCTGGGATTTCCGGCATCGCCGCAGGCATGTTACCGCCTTGGAACGAGAGCAGTGTCTGGCGCGGCTGGTTTCTGGCTGGCCTGCTGGCGAGTGGGCCTCTTTATCGCTTAAGCGGTGCAGACATTACGTTGGATTTGGCAGCCTCGCCTGGTTTGCTGGCAATTGCCGGCCTGCTGGTGGGTTACGGCACCCGGCTAGGTGGCGGCTGCACTAGTGGGCACGGTGTTTGCGGTATCGCCCGCTTGTCCATGCGATCCATCGTCGCGACGCTGACTTTCATGCTGACAGCCGGCATTACGGTATTTATTGTTCGGCATCTGCTCTAAACCGGAAATTCTCGATGAAAAATACTGTTTATTTATTTGCCTACGGGCTGTTGTTTGGGCTGGGCTTGATCGTGGCTGGTATGAGCAACCCAGCCAAAGTCTTGGCTTTTCTGGATGTAGCGGGGGCGTGGGACCCCAGTCTGGCCTTGGTGATGGCTAGCGCCTTATCGACGTTGGGGCTGGCGCGTTATTTGATGCATCGTAATAACGACGCGGCGGACTGCGAGCAAGAGCCTTCGGCTATCGTGCCGGCCGGCGTCGATGCCAAACTGATTGCCGGAGCGGCGATATTCGGCGTGGGCTGGGGCTTATCGGGTTTTTGTCCGGGGCCGGCTTTATTAGGATTGAGTGCGGGCGTGTTGGGTAATTATGCGTTTGTTGCGGCGATGTTTGCCGGGTTTTGGTTGTTTCGCTTATTGCATCAACGCTAGGTAAGTGGCGGTCTGATGGGGGTATAAAGCGCTAGCGGATGGGTAAAGTGGTAAATTTGATGCGCTCGGTTTTGGCAAACATAGTACACACCGCTTTTTGGTTTTACGCGGTCATGTTCCCGTTAAATGCCTTTGCGATTGATGGGTTTACGCAGGTGCGGGTGGCGATGGCTGGTATCGACCAGCCTGGGGCATTCTGCGAAGACTTTAAACTTTCCACACCGCAAGCCAAAAGCGTTTTGCGCAAAGCCAGACCGATAACTTCGGCGGAATATCTGGAAAGCTATCCCTATCTACCTTGTTACGTGCAAGGAACCGCTAATTTTCACGGACGCCTCAGTAAATGGACGATCCGTGCCGGCGGTAATATTTCCGTCACCCAAGACGATGGGGTGGAATTTTATTTGGGGTGCAAATCCTGCGCGAAAAGTTTTGGCTCAAGCCGTTAGTGTCTCTACAAACGGAGGCGTTTGATCGTTAGCCTAAGCCGACAATATAGATGCCAATTTCGCGTCAGCCGGGTCTACGGGCCAATCTGCGGCATCAACAGAATCCAATGGCAAATTGCGGACTTCAGCCTGCCACTTGCGGATGAATTTGCCGTCCGGATCATAAAGCCGGGTTTGTTTTTCCAGATCAAAATGCCGCTGGCCGCGCGGGTCCGCACCCACACCGGCCAGATATTGCCAATTTCCCCAATTGCTGGCCACATCGTAATCCAGCAATTGCTGTTCGAAATACGCCGCGCCGAAACGCCAATCCACCGCCAATTCATTGACCAAACAACTGGCGACGATTTGCCGGCCGCGATTGGACATATAACCTGTCGCGTTCAGTTGTTTCATGCAAGCGTTTACTAATGGATAGGGCGTGTAACCGTGACACCATTTTTGAAAACGTTCCGGATAAAAGCAGGTTAAAGGTTTGCGTGGTTTAATGCCACGAAACGCAAACAGCCGCTTGCCGTGCTGGAGGGCGTACCATTGAAAATACTCTCGCCAGAGCAATTCAAAATACAGCCAATAGGTGGATTCATTGGCGCCATTCTCCTCTTCGTAACGGCGCAAACTGGAATAGATTTTTCGTACCGACAGATTGCCATGGGCCAGCCAAGGCGAAAACTTGCTGGAGTTTTCCCAGCCGTCCAGTTCGTTACGCAAGTCTTTGTAACGGCTGGGGTAGCTGCTGCGAAAATACGCTTTAAGCTGTTTTTTACCGGCGGTCTCGCCGCCATGAAACGCCAACTCCGCATCGAGCGCTGAAACGGCCGGCAAATACACCGGAAAATTCAATAGCCAATCCGACTTGGGTTCAGGGTTGGGAGGCAGCGCATCGAGCGGCAGCAAAGGGTGATCGACTCGCAAATGTTCGACGCTATCCTTGAATGGCGTGAAAGACTTCGGCAATTGGGTAAAAGGCAATTCGCGCAGATTGAACAAGGTTTGCGTATCCGATTCGACAAAACGTAAGCCCGGCAAATGTTTTTGCAGGCCCTGCCATTGTTGCCGCTCCTGAAAACCAGCATGGCGGCTTCGATAAATCACCGATACACCATGCTTGGCGACTAGCCCACCGATGACTGCCAGCGGTGTTTCGTAACAAACCAGCAGATGTTGTCCAACTTGCTGAAGATTTCTATCCAGATCCTGTAAGGCTTCTTTCAAAAATCGCCAACGCTGCGCCGACAAATTAGCCATCCCGTATGGGTTGGGCGCCAACCAGGCAGGGTCCAGACAGTACACGCAAAGCAACTGATCTACGACTGCGCTGGCTTGTTGCAGGTTGGCGTTATCATGCACCCGCAAATCATTACCAAACCAGTAAAGTCCAATTCTGCGCATTGCCGTCTCGTCCTGATAAAAAATGCCGGCATGCCGCCGGCGAGAGCTGAGGTTTACAACCCTATTTAGCTGATAACAAGGCGCTGACCTTAGAATCCAGCTGTTCCGGCGTCACAGCGCTGGGGAAGGCCGCCACGCTGTTGCCGCTGCGATCAATCAAATATTTGTGAAAATTCCAGGCCGGCGCCTGACCGGTGGCTTTAATCAGTTTTTGGAAGAAACCGTTCGCTGCCGCGCCTTTCACCTGACTTTTTTCCAGCATGGGGAACGTGACGCCGTAATTGATGTAACAGACGTTGGCAGTTTTTTCCGCTTCGCTGAACTCCTGATTAAAATCATTGGAAGGAAAACCAACTACCACCAAGCCCTGATCCTTATACTTTTGGTACAAGGCTTCCAGACCCTTGAATTGCGGAGTGTAGCCGCAGTTGCTGGCGGTATTGACGGCCAGGATCACCTTGCCTTGAAACGCCTGGCAAAAATCGATTTGCTCGCTGGAACGAAGCTTGGTCATCTTGTAATTCAGCAATGCCGGGCAAGGCTCGGCGCCGGCTACCGACACGGAGCACGCCCAGAGGCTGGCGACTAAAAACGCGGTTTTCATCATGGTTCCTCCTGATTCGTTATTCTTGAGCATACCAGTACTGGTTAAAAGTCAACCTTGGCTGACTATCGCCATTAATGCGTTTGCAGCATGCCTTGCTTGACAATAAAGTCAGCGACCGCTTCCAAGCCATTGCCGGTTTTGATATTGGTAAACACAAATGGTCGTTCGCCACGCATTTTTTTGGCATCGCGGTCCATCACCTCCAACGACGCGCCGACATAAGGCGCCAAATCAATTTTATTGATCACCAATAAATCCGAACGGGTGATGCCGGGGCCGCCCTTGCGCGGAATCTTGTCGCCGGCAGAGACATCGATCACGTAAATCGTCAGGTCAGCCAATTCCGGGCTGAAGGTCGCGCTGAGATTATCCCCGCCGCTTTCCACCATCACAAAATCCAGCTCAGGCCAGCGTTCGCACAACTCGTCCACCGCCGCCAGATTCATCGAGGCATCCTCGCGGATGGCGGTATGCGGACAGCCGCCGGTTTCCACGCCCAGGATGCGCTCTTCCGGCAGCGCCTGGCTGCGAATCAAAAACTGCTGGTCCTCGCGGGTGTAAATATCGTTGGTGACCACCCCGATTTCGTAATCGTCGCGCATCCTCTTGCACAAGGCATCCACCAGCGCAGTCTTGCCGGAACCCACCGGGCCGCCGATGCCTACTCTTAAAATTTGTTTGTCGTTCATGGCTTTCCTCTCAAATATTAATAAAATCTACTTTTTTAGAATTAAGTTAATTGGCGCATTCATCAGAACCATGTGATGACCCATCCTGATTCCTGGAAATATTGATCAAGCGTGTTTTTGTCTTTAACCCAATTGTCAAAGCCATTCTTCAATTCAGGTGAACTCGAGGTGACAATTATGAAACCACCTGTGTTTTGACTATCGTCAATAATCTTGATGAACGCGCCAGTTTCATCGCCAGATTCAATCTTGCCTAACGTTCCAGTTTTTATGTTCATAACAAAGCAGTGAGTAGGTCAGGGTGCGCATAGTGCTCTCTGACAATTGCGGAATATTTTAAAGGTACGTAACCGGTCTCGCGGCAAACGTGACCTAGGTAATCGTTATATTGAGCAGCCGGAGTTTCACGACCGAAACAGCCGCGAATACTGCGTTTCGTGCCGGCTGCTGGCCAAGGCCAAACCAAAACAACTGCCGCCGATTTCATCGTCTTTCAATTGTGATGCGCTCTCGACCAAGCCCGGCAACTCGCCGGCCAGACCTTGTAACAACTGCTGCCCCGCCACCTGGCCCAGCGGTACCAATTTAATCGCGCCCAACACCTGATTTTCCAGCCAGCCCCATAAATAACCGGCTATCGCATCGGCTTTATCGATTTGCCAGCGTGTCGCCGCCAAAGCAAACAAGGTCGCCAACGTAGCATCGGGCCGTTTTTGCCAAACCTGGGCTTCCGGCATCTCTAACTTGACCAACAAGCGCGCCAGGGCCTGACCGGTTTGCCTGTCTTCGGCGCGCAATTCGGCAGTTTCGCGGTAAGCGGTCAGGGTTTGACTCCAATGCGTGACAGCCTCAATGTTATTAATCTGCCAAGCGTCGTACAGCCGCGCCAACAACGGTGCGTCGACCTTGCCTAAACCGTTGTGCAATAAACCACGCAGCCAATCGCCGGTTTGCTCGGCATTGGTTACCCAGCCGTCGTGCACCGCAGTCTCCAGCCCCTGTGAATAGCTGTACATCCCAATCGGCAAACTGGGGCTGACCAGTTGCAGCAGCCGCAGCAGGCTTAAATTAGTGACCATGACTATGGTAAGCGCCGGCTTCCGGCTCGAACGGCAGGGTGTCGTGCTCGACGGCTAAACCCAATCCGATCAGCATTTGATCCAGTACATAGTCGGTCAAAAACCGCAATTCGCCGGGCAGGATTTGCAAGGCTACGTGACGATTGCCCAAGTGATAACAAGCGCGGGCAAACAGCAACGGATCGGCGCATTTCACTACCGACAGTGGTTCCGGCGCGGCGTTGATTCGTACCTTGAAACCCTGGCCGTTGGTGAGGATTGCGCCGTGTCTCAGGGTTTGGCCCCTTGGCAGGAACACGCCGACTTGAATACCACCTTGGGTGGTAGCCGGTTGCCGGGATTTTTGCCGAGCCTCGAAGGGGAGGGTGAGGGTGTCGTCTGGGGTTTCTTCGGTTTGGGTGGTTTCGGTGAGTTTTAACATTGTTTGGTTTGGTTAGATTTTGCTTGTCACGCTGGTTCCCAAGCTCCAGCTTGGGAACGATGTCTCGAAAGCTCTAGCTTTCATTGGGTTTGTGTCGCTGTCGCGACAGATGTTTTATATGTCGGTCCGCGAACCGACATATAAAACATCTGTCGCGACAGCGACACAAAACCCCAAAAACCCAGCAAAGCTATATCCTCATAAAACTGTGAAAAACCTCACACTTCTCCAGCCAGAAAGTTAACAGAGAAACCCCTTCAGTTTCCCTAAATTATCACCGTCCCCGCTAATTACGCCGCCAGTAAGACCACAGCGTAAATGCCTAAGGACACGCTGCCCTTGAATTTTCAGGTAGGCCAATTTTTTACCCGAGAAGCAAGTACAGCGTTAACTCATCCACTCTCGTGTTTAATTTACAAAAGGTGAAGGTCATGAAAACTATCAAAAATCTGTTTCTAATGCTGTCTGTCATTACTGCTTCCATGTTTGGTGCCAGTGCGGCCAATGCGGCGACTTGTTCCGCCGGTTGGGTGAATGTCACCGGTGTTTACGAATATAACGTTAACGGTACGACATACGGTTATATCTACACCGTGCCGGAACACAACGTACTGCCAGCCTATACCAACTATTTCGTCACCTATAACAAAGAGGCTTTGATTCAGGCCAAAATGGCGCTGCAAAACCATCAAACTTACTATTTGTATGGTGACTCAGGCACTGCTGCCTGCCCAACCTCCGGCTCTTATCGCTACTTGGGTACTTTATCCTACCTGTACGAGTACTAATCGCAGCATCCGATCATGCGGAATCTTTGGTCTGGCCCATCCGACCGAGATTCCGCTCTGAGTAACATCAACCTAGGTCAAGATCATGAACAAACTTGTCTCAATACTGGGTGTGGCTAGCGTTTTTGCGAGTGGATATTTTGCCGGTCAGCAATTCCCCGGTCGCAGCGACAGCCATTCAGCGGCGCTGCCGGAGAATACCGCTTCAGTTTCCGCGCCTGTTATCGCGGTCGGCGCTAACAGAAAGCTGGATATGTCGCGGACAAACGTCCCGGTCTCTAAGGAAATTCGGTTGCCCCCTCACGAACAGCAACGGCAGGCGCTCGCTAATGGCTTGTCTCCCGAAGATGAGGTTGCGCGTAGCGAAGCCAATGCCGACTTGATTGCGTCGATGCGAGCCAACCACTTACCGGAAGAGCAGGTCGCTCAATTGGAGCAGACTCTGAAAGATCAAGAGTCCGCCACGCCCGTTCAGCCTGAAGAGCCGGTATCCGAACGAACCAACGCGGAATTGAGCGCCGAGCTACGCGAAAGCCTAAAGCAATCCGGTGCTCCGCCGGAAATCATCAATGCCATGGCTCAGCCACTCGAAGCCGGCGCAACCACCACGGACGAACCGGTTCTACCGCACAAAAACCATATCCCAGGTTCCTAGTTTTAACGGATGGCAAACACTGCCATCGCTTCAGTTGCATACAGTTTGTTTTCGGCAGGGCCACGGATGGCTCTACCGAAAACCCTGACCCTTCTCAAAACAGGAAATACCGCTGCGCCATCGGCAACACCACCGCCGGTTCGCAAGTCAACAACACCCCATCCGCCTTGACCTGATAAGTCTGCGGGCACACCTCCATCACCGGCTTGTAGTCGTTCAATTTCATATCCGCCTTACCGATGTTGCGAGTATTGCGCACCGTGCCGACCCGTTTCTGCAAGCCCAATTGCCCGGCAACACCCGCCGATACCGCCGCTTGCGGCAAAAAGATCATCGAGGTGTTGGCGGCGGTGCGGCCGAAGCTGCCGAACATCGGCCGGTAATGCACTGGCTGAGGGGTGGGGATGGAGGCGTTGGCGTCGCCCATCGGCGCGGCGGCGATCAGGCCGCCTTTGATCACCAGGCTGGGTTTGACGCCGAAGAAGGCCGGTTGCCACAACACCAGGTCAGCCAGTTTGCCGGCTTCGATGGAGCCCACTTCGTGGCTGATGCCGTGGCTGATGGCCGGATTGATGGTGTATTTGGCAATGTAGCGTTTGATGCGCAGGTTGTCGCTGCTGGCCGGGTCGCCGGTCAGTGCGCCGCGTTGTGCCTTCATTTTGTGCGCGGTCTGCCAGGTGCGGATCACCACTTCGCCGACTCGACCCATGGCTTGCGAGTCCGAGGAAATCATCGAAAACGCGCCCAGGTCGTGCAGGATGTCTTCGGCAGCAATGGTTTCGCGGCGGATGCGCGATTCGGCGAAAGCCACGTCTTCCGGGATGCTCGGATCAAGATGATGGCAGACCATCAACATATCCAGATGTTCGTCGACGGTGTTGACCGTGTACGGCCGAGTCGGGTTGGTGGACGACGGCAGCACATTGCCCAAGCCGCAAGCCTTGATGATGTCCGGGGCATGGCCGCCGCCGGCACCTTCGGTGTGGTAGGTATGGATAGTGCGGCCCTTGAAGGCGGCGAAAGTGTCTTCGACAAAGCCCGATTCGTTCAAGGTGTCGGTATGGATCGCGACCTGCACGTCGTAATCCTCGGCCACGCCCAGGCAGCAATCAATCGATGCCGGCGTGGTGCCCCAGTCTTCGTGCAGTTTCAGGCCCATGGCCCCTGCTTTGATTTGTTCTGCCAAAGCGCTAGGCAGGCTGGCGTTGCCCTTGCCGAGCAAGCCAAAGTTCATCGGCAAACCGTCCAGCGCTTTCAGCATTTGCTGGATATGCCACGGCCCCGGCGTGCAGGTGGTGGCGTTGGTGCCGGTGGCGGGGCCGGTGCCGCCGCCGATCATGGTGGTAACGCCGGAACACAGCGCTTCCTCGATCTGCTGCGGACAAATGAAATGGATGTGGGCGTCGATGCCACCGGCAGTCAGAATCTGGCCTTCGCCGGCGATGACTTCGGTGCCGGGGCCGACGATGATGTCCACGCCGGGCTGCACATCCGGGTTGCCGGCCTTGCCGATTTTGAAGATGCGGCCGTCCTTGACGCCGACGTCGGCCTTGACGATGCCCCAATAATCGATGATCAATGCGTTGGTAATCACCAAATCCACCGCGTGGTCGTTGCCGAACTGGCTTTGGCCCATGCCGTCGCGGATCACCTTGCCGCCGCCGAATTTCACCTCGTCGCCGTAGATGGTGTAATCGGCTTCCACCTCTAAAATCAAATCGGTATCGGCCAACCGTAAGCGGTCGCCAGTGGTGGGGCCGAACATGTCGGCGTAAGCGGATCTGCTGATTTTGCTCATGCGTTTGTCTCCAATGCGCCCATCACCTCGCCGCGAAAGCCGTAGACCTCGCGCTTGCCGGCAAACTCGACCAATTGCACCTCGCGCTGCTGGCCCGGCTCGAACCGCACCGCCGTGCCGGCCGGGATGTCCAACCTAAAGCCGCGCGCCGCTTCTCGGTCGAAATGCAAGGCCGGGTTGGTTTCGTAAAAATGATAGTGCGATCCAACTTGTATTGGCCGATCGCCGCTGTTGGCGACAAGGACTTTGACGGTGGCGCGGCCGGCGTTGAGTTCGATGTCGCCGTCGGCAGGGAAGATTTCTCCAGGAATCATGCTTTGCTCCTATACGATGGGGTCGTGTACGGTGACTAATTTGGTGCCATCCGGGAAGGTCGCCTCCACCTGCACCTCGGTCAAAATCTCGGCGATGCCGTCCATCACATCGTCGATGCTTAATAACGTTCGACCATAAGCCATCAACTCGGCCACGGTCTGGCCGTCGCGGGCGCCTTCCATAATGGCGGCAGAGATATAGGCCACGGCTTCCGGGTAGTTAAGTTTCAAACCTCTGGCTTTGCGGCGCTCGGCGAGGAGGGCGGCAGTGAAGAGGAGGAGTTTGTCTTTTTCTCTTGGAGTTAATTGCATGGCGTTTGTCTTGTTTTGTGTCGCTGCCGCGACGGTTGTTTTTAATGTCGGGTCTCGGCCCGACAGCCGAGGTACTTTTCTTTGGACGGCCAAAGAAAAGTACCCAAAAGAAAGGCCGCCCCATGCCGCTTTTATCCCGCGCTCCGAAGGGTTTGAACGGGGTTTTCGGAAGGGCTATCCCTAGCCCTCCGAAAACGAGCGGCATCCCTGCCGCTCCCCTGCGGGCAAATCCGCTCAAACCCTCCGGTGCTCGGCGCGGCATTAGGGGAGAAAACCGTCCGTGAAATACAAATCACGGGTTATAAAATGAGTCATCAGGCCAGTAATATGCGGTTTTTCCACAAGGATTTACAATTCGACCATTAATTACTGGTAATTGATGTAAATCTCTTGTCCATTTACCTGAAATTCCATTTAGCAATGCGTATGCGGAAATAACAGCATCCCATTCATGATCGTTATTTGTTTTAATAGGTATGCCAATTTCTTTTGACAAGAATAAATCCATGTTTAAATAATTGGATTTATAATCATATTTTATTTTGGTTAAAGCGTAATAAAGAACTTTTGGATGGGTTTCCGATAAGATTAAGTTCCTTTTGTTTTTCAAAACTTCAATAAGGACCGACATACCATTTATACCCATTGATCCAGATAGAGTGTTTGGCGACATTACACTATTTCTTACCTCGGGATATTTTTTACGAAGCCAGATATCTGCTGGCCTCCACCCGCTATCGCCGGTACACCAGCAGGACAATGTATCTACTCCAAGGCCAATAACGTCCTCATTGGAAATTTGGGACAAAATAGATTCGGCCGTATCTAATGTTTTTATTTCGATCTCTGTTGCGACATTGTCTTGTATTCTTAATAAAGCAAAACCATTCGAATTATTTCCGCCTGGGTCATAACCAATAATCGTTCCATTAATTTTTGACATAACTATTGTTTCATCTAGGTCCTTAGGATGTAATCAACGAAGCGAAACGTATCGTTCGCGACAGATGCGCCTCCTATCGTCGGCAGCATCCTACAATAGAGCATGAAACTCAAACTACAAAATCATCCAAAAACCTTTGTTCGCGCCACGGGTTTAACACCGTATGCCGCGCCGAGCACCGAAGGGTTTGGACGGATCAGCCCGCAGGGGAGCGGCAGGGATGCCGCTCGTTTTCGGAGGGCTATGGATAGCCCTTCCGAAAACCCCGTTCAAACCCTTCGGAGCGCAGGATACAAGCGGCATGGGGTGGCCTTTTCTTTGGATATTTTCTTTTGGCCAAGCAAAAGAAAGTATCGCGGCTGTCGGGCCGAGACCCGACTTTAAAACAACCGTCGCGTTAGCGACACTAAGCCCCTCACCCCAACCCTCTCCCGGAGGGCGAGGGAGTTAAGCCCCCGAGCAAAATCAAAATCTCATGTCGCCCAAATCCTCGGCGCACAAACCTCCTTCCCAACAACATCCCCTCTCACCAACCCCCAAACCCTCTCAAAAAACCCCTTCAACAAATCCGCCCTACGATCCAAGCCTCGACAAATCAACAAACCCTCAATCAAAGTGACCCCGCGATTCGGCTTCTCGCCAATCAATGCTTGTACCGCCTCCAAATGCAAAGGTGTTGCCGGATACACAAACATCGTCCCGCACGCCGAATGCCCGGCCAGACCCCAACGAGCTTGAAAGGCTTGCGCGTCCAGATGCTGGCGTTCCAGGTAGAACAAGCGGCCGTCGCGTTGGATGCGCCAGTTCAGTTCGGCGTGGCCGTCACTGAAGCCTTCGCCGGCGGCGGGGCGGCCGAGGGCGGTGATTTCCCAGCCGACGAAGCGAGACTGTTCGGCTAGCTCGATATGCATATTGGCACTTAGGCGGGCTCCGTCGTAGACGATGGTTTCCTGCGGCAGCCATTCCAGGCTGGCGCCGTTAGCGACGGTTAAATTCACCGTTTGCCGGCCTTCGCCGCCGCCGCTGCGGTAAAACTTACCGGCGGCGGGCGTGGTGATCAGGGCCTGGGCGGCGGTGTTGGCATTGGTGTTGATCGTCAAACGGTCGCCGGCCACCACGCCGCCGGGCGGGTGCAGCAGGTAGACATGGCAGATTTCGCCTTCCGGATAAAACGGTCGCTGCACGGTCAACGGGCCGCGATGGCTGCGGTTGACCAGGGCGGTTTTGTCGCCGCGTTGGCTAAAGCCCAGCGTTAATTCGGCTTCCCACGCCGTGGTATCGGTTGAGGCAGCGGGATGGGCTGAAGCAGCGCAATTGGCGGGCATGGTGCTCTTGGGTTACAAGTGTTTGGTCTTAGGCGCGATGGCAGATTTCTCCGACAAAGGCGGATGCTGCGCTTTGTTAGCGTGCCGCTGCCGGGCGATGTGCAATATAACCGGGCCGAACACGAATCCCAAAATTAAAACGCTGATCAGTAGGGTCGGTAGATCCGGTACTTCAAACAAAGGATGCAAGGCGGCGCGGGTCAATTGCGGCAGGTTGCCGCCGTCCAGCATGGCTTCGTAACTGCTATGTGCCTCGCTGCGCACTGACCACACCAATAATAAAGCACCCGCGGCCAGTAAAAGTTGTTCGGATTTCATCTTCGATTCTCCCTGATCCTGCGTTGAATTAACTTGATGGGCTGCGCCCGCTTTGAAAATCCCCCTGACCCCCTTTTTAAAAGGGGGAATTGGGTTACACCGTCAAATATCGTTTCACCATATCGTCCGCCAATTCCTCCATTGCCCCCACCGCCACATGCCTACCCCGGTCCATGATGCAAAACTGATTGGCCACCTTGCGAGCAAACGGCAGTTTTTGTTCGACCAGCAACACCGTCACGCCCAGTTCTTTATGGATACGGTCGATGGCTTGGTGAATCTCGCCGGTTTCCGGTTTGGGGCTTGGCGTGGGCACGCCGCGCGACTTGTTCAGGCGAATAATCACGTCGCCGATTTCGCTGACGATGTTGGGCTGGATGCCTTCGGTGGGTTCGTCCAGAATCAATAGCCGTGGATTCAATACCAAGGCCCGGCCGATGGCCAATTGTTGTTGCTGGCCGCCGGACAAGTCGCCGCCGCGGCGTTTCAGCATTTGTTTCAGTACCGGGAAGATTTCGAAAATGCTGTCCGGGACTTTTTTGATGCCGTGTTTGTGGGCGGCGCGCAGGCCGGTTTTCAGGTTTTCTTCCACGGTCAGCAGCGGAAAGATTTCCCGGCCCTGCGGCACGTAGCCGATGCCCAGTTCGGCGCGGGATTCGGCCTTGGCTTTGGCCAGTTCCACGCCGTCGAATTGAATGCTGCCGTCGGCCACCGGCAGCAGGCCCATGATGGCTTTCAGCAGCGTGGTTTTGCCGACACCGTTGCGGCCCATCAGGCAGACGCAGGCGCCGGCCGGTACGCGCAAATCCAGGTCCCACAGAGTGTGGCTGGCGCCGTAGTATTGTTGCAATGCGCTGATATTTAACATCATCCCCCCAGGTAAACTTGTATGACGCGCGGATCGTTTTGCACTTCGTCCATCGTGCCTTCAGTGAGCACCGAGCCCTCGTGCAGCACCGTGACTTTACGGGCAATACTGCGGACAAATTCCATGTCATGTTCGACAACAACGATGGAGTGTTTGCCTTGCAACGACAACAGCAGCTCGGCGGTGCGCTCGACTTCCTGATGAGTCATGCCGGCGATGGGTTCGTCGACGAGCATCACTTTTGGGTCCTGCATCAGCAGCATGCCGATCTCCAACCACTGCTTCTGACCGTGCGATAAGGCGCCGGCCAGTTGCCGTTGCTGAGCGGGCAGGGCGATGGTTTGCAGCACATCATGAATGCGGTCGCGTTGCTCGCTGTTGAGTTTATGAAATAGAGTCGACCAGGTGCGTTTATCGGTTTTTAAGGCCAGTTCCAGGTTTTCGAACACGGTCAAGGCGTCAAACACGCTGGGCTTTTGAAACTTGCGGCAGATGCCGGCCTGGGCGATGGCCGGTTCGTCCAATTCCAGCAAATCGATGGTCTGCCCGAAGAATACCGAGCCGCTGTCGGGCTTGGTTTTGCCGGTGATGACGTCCATCAGCGTGGTTTTGCCGGCGCCGTTGGGCCCGATCAGGCAGCGCAATTCGCCGTCGTCGATGTACAGCGATAGGTGGTTCAGCGCCCGGAATCCGTCGAAGCTGACGCTGACGTCTTCCATGTATAGAATCGGGCCGTGGCGGGCGTCGACTTCGCCGTCCAGCGGCAGGCTGGCGCCGCCTTCTGTGGTAGTTGCAGCCGAGATCATCATGCCGGTTGTCCTCCGGTAGCGTTAAGTGTGGGTTTGGGTTTGCTGCGCCGGCGCAGCAGGCCGACGATGCCGTCGGGCATTAACAAGGTGACCAGGATGAAAGCGCCGCCCAAACAAAACAGCCAGGCGTCCGGCATCAGGCCGGTCAATACGGTTTTGGCGTAATTGACCAGCACTGCGCCGATGATGGCGCCGTATAAAGTGCCGCGCCCGCCGACCGCGACCCAGATGACGATTTCCAAGGAGTTGAGCGGCGAGAATTCGCTGGGATTGATGATGCCGACTTGCGGCACATACAACGCTCCGGCCAAGCCGGCCAGCATCGCCGCGAACACGAACACCCACAGTTTGAATAATTCCACCCGGTAACCGAGAAAACGCACCCGCGATTCTTGGTCGCGAACCGCCGTGACCACCCGGCCGAGTTTGCTATTCACAATCCAGCGGCACAGCAACAAGGCGCCAATCAGACTCAGGCCGGTCATTAGTAACAACACCGAGCGGACTGCTTCGGATTGGATGTTGAAACCCAGGATGTCTTTGAAATCGGTCAGACCGTTATTGCCACCGAAGCCCATCTCGTTGCGGAAGAACGCCAGCAACAAGGCGTAGGTCAGGGCTTGGGTAATGATGGACAAATAAACGCCGGTGACCCGCGAACGAAACGCCAGCCAGCCGAACACGAAGGCCAGCAAACCGGGGGCGAGGAATACCATCAGCATCGCGAAACCGAAGTGTTCGAAGCCGTGCCAGTACCAGGGCAGCTCGGTCCAGTTCAGGAACACCATGAAGTCCGGCAGCTCGGCGTTGCCGTAAACACCGCGCGTGCCGATCTGCCGCATCAGATACATACCCATCGCATAGCCGCCCAGTGCGAAGAATGCGCCTTGGCCCAATACCAGAATGCCGGCGTAGCCCCAGACCATGTCTAGCGACAGGCCGAGTAGGGCGAAGGTTAGGTATTTGCCGATTAGGGATACGCTGTAAGCCGAGAAATGTAGGGCCGAGTCTTCGGGGAAGATTAGGTTACAGAGGGGGATCAAGAGAGTTATCGCCGCCAGTGTGGTTAGGGTGGTGGCGTAGGTTTTGTCTTGAGTCAGATTTTGTAGGTTCATTTGACTGCCTGGTTTGGTGTCGCTATCGCGACGGTTTTTTTGTAAGTCGGGTCTCGGCCCGACAGCCGAGGTGCTTTTCTTTGCTTGTCCAAAGAAAAGTACCCAAAAGAAACGACACCCGGATGCCGCTTGTGTCCTGCGCGCCGAAGTTTTTGAATGGGGTTGACGGAAGGGGCTTCCTGCCCCTCCGTCAACGCGATGCATCCCTGCATCGCCCCTGCGGGCTGCTCACTCGGTACATCCATGTACCTCGCCCTTCGGGTGCTGTGCATGCAAATCGGCAATCCTGCCGATTTGTCCATTCAAAAACTCCGGTGCTCGGCGCGGCATACGGGGTTAAAACAATCAGCCGCCCAAATTTGCGTAGGGTGGGCAACTTTGCCCACCGTTAGCTGTTGTTTTGCGTGGGCACTCAATCGTGCCCACCCTACGACTGCGTCTCAAGTGGGGTTAGTCCCGTTATTCCGCCCCGAGCATCGCAGCTCTTGTGCCCCGTGGGTATTTGTAGAGATCAGCCCGTAGGGGAGCGGCAGGGATGCCGCTCGTTTTCGGAGGGGCTGGGACGGCCCTTCCGAAAACCCTCGCCAAAAGCGAGAAGCGCAGGATTAAGGCGGAATGCCGGGTGGCCTTTTCTTTGGATACTTTCTTTTGGCCAAGCAAAAGAAAGTATCTCGGCTTTCGGGCCGAGACCCGACTTCAAACAAACTCCGTCGCGGCAGCGACACAACAAAAACCAAAGTCATCAAATAATCCAAAAGCTTTCGTGTTGGGTTACGGCTGACGCCTAACCCAACCTACATTTTTTGGAATTACGATTCCGCCGCCCTTCCTTTCTGCGGAAACAACCCCCTCGGCTTCTTCTGAATAAACAAAATAATAAACACCAACACTAAAATCTTCGCCAACACCGCTCCGGCGTAAGGTTCCAACACCTTATTCGCAATCCCCAACGAAAACCCGGCCACCAAGGTCCCGAACAAGTTCCCCACCCCGCCAAACACCACCACCATGAACGAATCCACGATGTAAGCCTGGCCCAGATTTGGTCCAACGTTGGTGATCTGACTCAAGGCCACGCCAGCCACGCCAGCTATACCGGAACCCAAGCCAAACGTCATCGCATCGACTCTAGCAGTAGGAATACCCATTGCCCTGGCCATGCCACGATTCTGAGCGACAGCGCGGACCTCCAGGCCTAGTTTGGTACGCTTCAGGATTTGCAGCAGCGCGGTAAACACCAGTAGGCAAAAGATCAGGATGTAAAAGCGGTTCCATGTTAGTGATAAAAAGTCGTTGATTTGCCAGGAGCCGCTCATCCACTCGGGCGTTGAGACGCTGCGGTTCAATGGTGAAAAGATCGAACGCACGGCTTGTTGCAAAAACAAACTCACGCCAAAGGTAGCCAGTAAAGTTTCCAGCGGTCTGCCATATAAAAAGCGGATGATGCCTCGTTCGATGGCTATACCGACCAAGGCGGCAACTAAAAACGCCATCGGGATCGACAGGATCAAGGCTGTGCCCAAATAATTCGGCATGATTTGTTGCATCACATAAGTGGTGTAAGCGCCCAGCATCATCAGTTCGCCGTGGGCCATGTTGATCACACCCATCACCCCAAAGGTGATGGCTAAGCCAATCGCGGACAACACCAGCACCGCGCCCAAACTCAAGCCAAAGAACACGGTTTCGGCGACGGCGTAAGCTTGCATGCGTTCGCGGATTTTAATCAAAGCCGCTTCGGCCAGATTGCGCACGTCGCTGTCGGCTTCGACAAAATTGCCGTCGGCGTCTTTGTCGATAACCGCTTGCAGTTTGTTGACCACGTCCTGGCTGTCCAGGTCTTTTAAGGCGGCGATAGCGGCTATGCGTTGGTCTTTTTCCGGGCTGTTGATGTCTTGCAATAACAGCATTTTGTTGATCGCAGCTTTGATGTCGGCATCGGTTTCGTTGGCCAGATGATCGCGTAATAAAATCACGGCTTTGTCGTCTATCTCATTGGCCAATGTTTGTACGGCGATCAGGCGCAACACCGGATCTGCGTCGTTCAATTGCAGCAACGCGATGGTTTTGCGCAGCACGCCGCGTAGCTTGTTGTTTAAATTGATTTTACCTACCGCGCCGCGCTCTACTTCCGCCAATGCCGCGCCGCTGAGCGGATCGCTCAGTTGGTAACCGGCGGCGCTTTCCTGCGCAAGGACCAGCTTGCCTTCCGCTTTGAAGTCGAACAGTTTGCCGTCCTGCAGGGCTTGCAATAGTTTCAGGTTATTGCTGTCGCCGCCCAGGGTTTCGATGGCTTGCTCGCGCTCCGTCATACTGCCTGTTCTGAGTTGCTCCAACGCGCTACCTGCCTCTTGGGCAAGGGCTGCGTGGGTATTGAGCAGCAGCATCGCCAGCAAGTAGCCGGTAAGTTTGAGAAGCTGTTTAAAAACGCCGCCGGCTGTTAATCCGGCCTGAGTAGAAGTTTTAGTCATCATGCTCAAGAAGCTGTCCTTGGGGGAACGATAAGCCGGCAGCGAACCGGGCGGCGTTTTTAAACGGGTTCTAAAACGGGGTGTGTGCATCGTCTGTCCTCTTTTGGGGGGCGAGGCCCGCGGCATCCTGCCGTGAACCTCGCGGGTAACATCCGCTGTTAATAGTTCTGTCCTGAACACTTTTTGGTTTTGGTGTTGTAGTTGCCGCAGCTGATCGGTGCGGTCCAGTCGGCGATGATCGGTTTGCTGTCCGGCAGGAAGTCCGACCAGGCGTCGCCATCGACCAGTTTGTTGGTTTGCCAGACGGTGACGAATTGGCCGTCGTCTTGAATTTCGCCGATCAACACCGGTTTGCTGATGTGATGGTTAGGCAGCATTTTCGACATACCGCCGGTCAGGTTGGGGTACTCGACGCCAATCAGCGCTTTTTGTACCGCGTCGGAATCCGTGGTGCCGGCTTTCTCGACTGCTTTCACCCACATGTTGAAACCGATGTAGTGCGCTTCCATCGGGTCGTTGGTCACCCGTTTTGGATTCTTGATGTAGTCCTTCCACTGTTGGATAAAGGCCGCATTTTTGGTGGTATCAACGCTCATGAAGTAGTTCCAGGCCGCCAAATGACCGACCAGCGGTTTGGTGTCCATGCCGGAGAGTTCTTCCTCGCCCACCGAGAAGGCGATGACCGGGATTTTTTCGGCGGAAATGCCTTGGTTGCCCAGTTCTTTATAGAACGGGATGTTGGCGTCGCCGTTGATGGTGGAAACGACAGCGGTTTTCTTGCCGGCCGAGCCGAATTTCTTGATGTCGGCGACGATGCTTTGCCAATCGGAATGGCCGAATGGGGTGTAGTTGATCATGATGTCCGCCGGTTTAACGCCTTTGGATTTCAGATACGCTTCCAGGATTTTGTTGGTGGTGCGCGGATAGACGTAATCGGTACCGGCCAACACCCAACGTTGTACTTTCAGGTCGTTCATTAGGTAGTCGACCGCTGGGATCGCTTGCTGGTTAGGCGCGGCGCCGGTGTAAAACACGTTTTTGGAAGACTCTTCGCCTTCGTATTGCACTGGGTAAAACAGGATGCTGTTCAACTCTTCAATGACCGGTAACACCGATTTTCTGGAAACGGACGTCCAGCAACCGAAGATGGACGCGACTTTGTCTTTAGTGATCAGCTCGCGGGCTTTTTCCGCGAACAAGGGCCAGTTGGAAGCCGGGTCGACCACCACGGCTTCCAACTTCTTGCCGAGCAAACCGCCTTTTTTGTTTTGCTCGTCGATCAACATCAGCATGGTGTCTTTCAGCGTGGTTTCGCTGATGGCCATCGTGCCGGATAGCGAGTGCAGCACGCCGACTTTAATGGTGTCTTCGGCATTGGCTGCCTGGCCGCCGATCAGCAGCGACGAAAGCGCCGCCCCCAGTGCCAGTTTACGGAATGTGTTACGCATTAATTTCATCTTGATAGCCCTCTGTTATTAGTATTTTAGATTTGCCATTGGAAGCCGACCATAACTTGGCTGGCGTTCTCGCCGGTGACGTTTGATCTGTAATCCAGGAGGCCCTTGGTCAACAAATCACCGTATTGGTAGGACGCAAAAATTTTCGCATTATGGCCGTCGATGACGTAGTTGACGCCGCCTTCGTAGACTTCACGACTGGCGCTGGTGCTGGGTTCGACGTTGACATAACGCAGGTAAGGCTGGAATTGGCCGATACCGACTTTTTGCGGGAATAAATACATGCCGCTAACGTCGTACGCATTGCCTTCAAACATCGCAAAAACGCCATTGGAAAACGGCGCCACCGCATCACGTTGGGCCTGGCCAAAACCATTCGATAGACCATAGTTTTTGTACTCGCCGTTAAATGTCACGACGCCGCCGCCAGGTAATACTTTTTCCATTAACAAGTCTACGGTGGTGCCGCGGAAATTGGCGGGGTTGGCTGCTGTGCCGGCACCGTCTTCTTGATACTGGTTAGCTACACCGACGGTCAGGATGTCGCCGCCTTTGCCGTGGTAGGTACCCGAGGTGTAATAGCCGGGGTTTTTCTCAACTTCCCAAAAGTTATAGGACACGCGTTGGGCGTACAGAATGTTGTCGTCGACGTTGGCGCCGCCTCTTAGACCACGGAAGAAACCGACAGAATATTGCAGTCGACCGTCCAGAACCGCACCCCAGAAGGTGGCACCGTCGTCACGACCGATGGAACCCGCCGACGTACCGTTGTTTTGGATAGTCAGGTTGTAATCGGAGGGTTGGAAAGGGGTGCCAGCAGAGAAGATGTTGTAAACCGCACTGTAGAAAGGACCGTTCAATTCCCGGCGCTCAGCGGGCACCAACATCCGGCCTACCCATAAGTTGGCATAAGGCGTGACTTCGAATTTACCCACCGCGTCCAGCACATGTATCTCGCCGCCGCTACCGCACATGGGACATTCAGTGTTGAACTCGACTTTTAGATATTTATGAATTTGACCATTCAAATACAAACGAATGTTGTCCAGATTGAAGTTGTTGCTCCATTTGTCGCCGTTAGCGCCCGCTCCACTTTCCTGGGCCCGGAAGCTGGAACGTAAACCCGCACCGACGCTGACCCATTTGGTGTCGTCGATTTTAAAGGTGGCACCTGCCTGGCTCTCCGCAGCGTAGCCTATGACCAGTGCGGCGATTGCAGAGCTGAGGAAGAGTCGCGTGTTCAGCGAGCTTGCAGGATGTTCAATATAAGCTTTCATGTAAAGTCCCCTAGTCTAAAAGCACAAATGATTAAGCATGCCCGGACGAGCGATGCGGCAGAATCTAGCGAGGACGATTGTTAAATTTGTGGCGATTTTCAACAATCCGTCAGATGACTCATCAGTCATTTGACGTATGGCTGCCTACAACGAGTTTTAATCTGATTAAGCTATTGATTAAAAATGGTTAATCTTGGGTTTGGCGGAATGGCTACGTGTGAAATACCGTGGGTGGAATTGTCAGAAAACGGCGCCGATACGGCTAGATTGGGCGTAAAAAATCGGTTTTGCTGAGCCTGAATTTGTCAAAGCAGAGCGGATTTCTGTTTCAGCGTGAGCGGCTTGAATCAGAAAATAGGCCGGGATGGCCGCTGATAGTTTTGGTGTTCACAAAACCATCAGGGCAGATGGGAGCGTTTGGGGAGAGAAGTCGGCGCGGGTTTAGCTACTAAACCGATAAATAGCCTTTAATCTTGGCGGCGTCGACGTCGCCGCGTTTGTCTTCATGAATAAATTTACCTTTGTCGATCACAATGATGCGGTCGGCCACTTCCATGGTAAAGCTCAGCACTTGTTCGGAAACGATGATGGTGATTTCGCGCATTTTGCGGATTTCATTCAGCACTTTTGCTATGTCTTTAATAATCGAGGGCTGAATGCCTTCGGTGGGCTCATCCAGTAGCAGCACTTTGGGGTTGGTGACCAAAGCCCGGGCAATCGCCAACTGTTGCTGTTGGCCGCCGGACAGATTGCCGCCTTTGCGTTTGCGCATATCGTACAGCACGGGAAATAGGGCATAGATGTCGTCCGGGATTTCCCGAAATTTGGAGCTTTCCAGGCCGGTTTCGATATTTTCTTGCACGGTCATGGTCGAGAAAATCATCCGACCTTGTGGCACATAGGCCAAACCTTTGGCGACTCGTTGATAGGTGTCCACGCCGTTCAGGTTTTCCCCGTCGACGGTGGCCTTGGCGGCTTTGCTGGGCAAGATGCCCATCAAGGATTTGAACAGGGTGGTTTTGCCCATGCCATTACGGCCCATGATCGCCAGGGTCTCGTTTTTTTCTGCGGTAAAGCTCAAGCCGTGTATGACTTGGCTTTGCCCGTAACTGACTTGCAGATCCGAAATTTCAAACATTGTCTATTTCCTCTTGTTAGGTGCTGGCAGTGCGGATGGCGTTAGCTTAGTGGCCCAAATAGACTTCAATGACTTTTTCGTCGGCCTGTACTTTCTCCATCGATCCTTCCGCCAGGATTTTGCCCTGATGCAGTACCGTCACTTTATGGGCGATCTTTTTCACGAATTCCATGTCATGCTCGATCACCAATACCGAGCGGTTTTTGCAAATTCGATTCAATAAGTCGGCGGTTTGATCGCGTTCCTTGGCGCTCATGCCCGCTACCGGTTCGTCGAGCATCAATAACTCCGGGTCTTGCATCAACAGCATGCCGATTTCCAACCATTGTTTTTGACCATGGCTGAGCAGGGCGGCTTCCATTTGCAATTGCTCGGTCAACAGCACTTCAGCGGCGATTTTATGCACTTGCTCGACGACTTCTGGAGTGCGTTTGAAAGTCAGGCTGCCCCACACCGATCGGCCCACCGGATAGGACACTTCCAGGTTTTGATAAACCGTCAGGTTTTCGTAAATCGACGGGGTTTGAAACTTTCTGCCCACGCCGGCACGGACGATTTCGTGCTCCGGTAATTTGGTCAGTTCTTTGTTCTTAAACTTGATAGAGCCGGAAGTGGATTTGGTTTTGCCGCAGATGAGATCCAGCACCGTGGTTTTGCCGGCGCCGTTGGGGCCGATCACCACCCGTAGCTCATTGCTGTCGATGTACATATTCAGGGCGTCAACCGCTTTGAAGCCATCGAAAGACACGGTCAGGTCTTCAATCGCCAGTACGAAATCAGGATTGCTCATGGTTTTTCTCCTACCAATTCGTCTACTGCCGCGGTTGATTTAGTGAATTTAGCCGTGAGTTTGGAAAATTTGCCGGCCAGATTGAACTTGCTTGCATAGTTTTCGTAGATGCCGGCCAAACCGTCGGGGAAGAACATCACCACCGCAATGAACAAACCGCCCATCAAGAACAGCCACAACTCAGGGTAGGTTTCGGAAAACATGGTTTTGCCAAAGTTCACCAACAGGGTGCCGTACACCGCGCCGATTAAAGACATGCGGCCGCCGACCGCCGCAAAAATCACCATTTCAATAGACGGCACAATGCCGACAAAGCTGGGTGACATAAAACCGACTTGCAGGGTAAACATCGCCCCGCCGATTGCCGAAATCATCGCGGCGATGCAAAAAATGAAGATTTTGAAATTGGAAACGTCGTAGCCGGAAAAGCGTACCCGCTCTTCCTTGTCGCGCATCGCCAGCAGCAGCATGCCAAACTTGGAGGTGAGGATGTAACGTGCCAGCAGCATGCAAGCGATCAACAGGCCGGCGTTGGCAAAGTAGAGAATATATTTGGCGCTATCGGTTCTGATGTCCCAACCCAGCATGGTTTTCAGGTCGGTAATGCCGTTAACCCCGCCGGTATAGCCTTGCTGGCCGACGATCAGAATGCTCAAGATCAGGGCGATGGCTTGGGTGATGATGGCAAAATACACGCCGCCCACCCGGCGTTTGAACATCGCAAAGCCGATGATGAAGGCCAGTAAGGTGGGGACGATCAGTACCAACAGAATCGTTAGCGTCAGGCTTTTAAACGGTTCCCAAAACCAGGGCAGGGCGGTGAGCTGATTCCAGTCCATGAAATCGGGGATGCCGGGGGTGGTTTGGATTTTGGTGCTGATCGGATCGGAGGCTTCCAGCTTCAAAAACATCGCCATGCAATAGCCGCCCAAACCAAAAAACATGCCTTGGCCCAAACTCAAGATGCCGCCGTTACCCCAGAGTAGCACCAAGCTGATGGCCACAAAGGCGTAGGTGACGTATTTGCCGATCAAGCCCAGCCGGAACAGGTCCAACCACAGCGGGAAGATGACAAACAGCAGCAGAGACAATATCGCCAGCCCAATCGCCCCCTGTTTGCCGCCTAATAATTTCTCTGATAGTAGCTTCATGATATATCCCTCTATTTACGTACTTTGGATGCAAACAAGCCTTCCGGACGCATCATCAAGATGATGACGATGGTCATCAAGGTCGCCACTTTGCCCATTGAACTGGTCATAAAAAATTGCAATATCGATTGGGCCTGGGCGATGCCGAAGGCCGAAGCGATGGTGCCCATCAGGCTGGCCGCGCCGCCGAATACCACCACCATGAAACTGTCGACGATGTATAAAGAGCCGGTCGTAGGGCCGGTGGATGCAATCGTGGTGAAGGCTGCACCGGCGACGCCGGCAATCCCGCAACCCAAAGCAAAGGTCAAGCGGTCCACTTTTTTGGTATTGATACCCACCGCACCCGCCATCACCCGGTTCTGCATGGTCGCCCGGACGCGCAGGCCCCAACGTGAGCGGTACATGAACAGGTAGACGCCGACGGTGACGATCAAAGCCAATCCCATCACGAACACGCCGTTAATCGGAATATCGATATCCTCTGTGGGCTTGAAGGAACCCAAAAGCCATTCCGGCAATTCGGCGCTCACTTCCTTGGCGCCAAAGGTGGAGCGAAAAATCTGTTGCATGACCAGACTTAAGCCCCAAGTCGCCAACAGCGTATCCAAAGGCCGTTTGTAAAGATGGCGTATCAACACATATTCAATGAGATAGCCGATCAAAAAGGCGAGGATAAAGGCCGCGACGATCGCAAATACAAAATAGGAATTGACGATGTCGTAGGACACCGCAATTTTTGACATAAATACCGTGGTGTAAGCGCCGACGGCCATGAATTCGCCGTGGGCCATATTGATTACACCCATCTGCCCGAAAATAATGGCCAGGCCCAACGCCATCAACAGTAGGACGCTAAACAGGCTCAATCCAGAAAAGCCCTGCATCACCACGATGTTGCCCACTTCTTCCATCGAATATCCAAACATAAGGCCTCCCGCTAACTCACTGACATGAAACAACTCGCGTTTAAAACACCGTGGCAACCGCCCAATTGCGGGTTGCCACGGTTGGCTCGCTTAGCGCCTTGGCGCTTATTGGTAACCTTTAGGGAATGGGTCGGGCGCGATCAAATCGGACTCGTACACCACATCGGCTTGACCGTCTTTCCGCCATTGACCGATCCGCAACTTACTGTGCAAGTGGTGGTTAGGATCGACTTTGACGTAGCCTTCCGGCGCGGTGGTCAACTCGTAACCGGGTAAGGCGGCCACGGCTTTGTCGACATCAAAGCTGCCGGCGCGCTCGACCGCTGCTTTCCATAGCCAGGGTCCCAGGTAGGCGGCTTGGGTGACGTCGCCGATCACGGCAGCGTCGCCATAGGCTTTCTTGAATTCAGCCACGAACTTTTCGTTGTTAGGATTTTTCAAGGATTGGAAGTATTTCATTGCGGAATAGAAGCCTTCCAGGTTCTCGCCGCCGATACCCAATACCTCGTCCTCGGTCACGGAGATGGTCAGCATGTTTTGCTTTTTGGCGTTCAGACCGGCCGCGTTCAATTGCTTGAACCAAGCCACGTTACTGCCGCCTACCACCGCTGCGTAAATCACATCCGGTTTTTTCAGTTTGATTTTATTGATCACCGAACCGAACTGGGTGTCGCCCAAGGCGATGTATTCCTCACCCACCACCGTGCCGCCCAAATGTTGCTCGATATGTTTCCGGGCAATTTTCATGGAGGTACGTGGCCAAATGTAATCCGAACCGATCAGATAAAAGGTTTTGGCTTTTTTCTCTTTGGCGATCCAATCCAGACCCGCGAGAATTTGCTGAGTGGCTTCCTGGCCGGTGTAAAACACGTTTTTCGATTGCTCCAAACCTTCGTAGAAGGTTGGATAGAACAGCAGGCCGTTATCTTTTTCAAACACCGGTAATGCCGCTTTCCTTGATGCCGAGGTCCAGCAACCGAATACGGTGGCTACTTTGTCGTTTTCCAGCAGCTTTTTGGATTTTTCTGCGAAAGTAGGCCAATCGCTGGCGCCGTCTTCCTGGATCACCTCGATTTTTCTGCCTAAAACGCCGCCCATTTCGTTAATTTGGGCAATCGCCAATTTTTCCGCCTGGATGGAGCCAGTTTCGCTGATGGCCATGGTGCCGGTTGCGGAATGCAAAATGCCCACCTTTACCGTGGTATCGGTGACAGCCAGGCCAGTGGTGTTGACCGTAGCCGTCGGAAAGTCGGCGGCGTTGGCGACGTCGATGCCAATGGGTAAGCCCAGTGCCAGCGATACGGCGACTAAGGCCGTGGTCTTTTTCATAAATTGTCGTCTATCGGAATTACTCATTTAGTTTCTCCATATTGATGAATCAAACACTCAAGATTTGTTGAATAGACAAATCCATTTACCGCGTAACACGTTGTTAAATCTCTCTTCAATTACAAAACGGCTAGTGCCCCAGCATCCAAGGTCGTGCTGTTTTCTTGGTTTGCATCTGGAAGCCGTTTGCTGCTGGCTGATCGCCGCTGGTTTTTTCCTTTGTACTGTCCTGCTTGGGCTTACAGGTATGGGCGCCGCTGCATCCGCAACTTGAGCGGCGCATGGATTTTGGTTCGTGCGTCGAGCGTTCGTTGGTTTCGTGAGCCTGGCGTTGCGCCTTGCCCAATAATGCAAAATGCGGCGCGGAAATCACCCGCTCGCTGACTGCTCCGCACTGCGCGCAAATGGCGGGACTGGCGGATTCACTCATTTTCCGGATTGCGGTAAACGGCCCGCAGTCGTGACACTGATATTCGTACAAAGGCATATTCAAGCTCCTGATCGATTGCCGAATTAACTGGTGAACGCCATGTCGGCGGTGCCGGTAATGATTTTGGTTGGTCCATCCGCATTCGGTTTTAAGTCAAAATCGAAAATCTCGGTGGGCAGCCAGAGGGTCGCGCAGGCATTGGGGATGTCGACGATGCCACTGATATGGCCTTCGACTGGGGCAGTACCGAGAATCGATAGTGCTTGAGCGCCGGTGTAACCGAACTTTTTCAGATATTCGATGGCGTTGAGACAGGCTTGGCGGTAAGCCACATGCACGTCCAGATAATGTTGCTTGCCTTGCTCGTCGACCGAAATGCCTTCGAAAATCAGGTAGTCGCGATACGCCGGTGACAGCGGGCTGGGTTGGAAGATCGGGTTTTTGATGCCGTATTTTTTCACGCCCTCTTTGATCAAGCTGACCTTGATGTCCAGATAGCCGGCCATTTCGATCGCGCCGCAGAAGGTGATTTCGCCGTCGCCTTGCGAGAAATGCAAGTCGCCCATGGACAGACCGCCATCCTTGACGTAAACCGGGAAGAATACTTTGGAGCCTTTGGTGAGGTTTTTAATGTCGCAGTTACCGCCGTGGTCGCGCGGCGGCACGGTTCTGGCGCCTTCCGCCGCGGCTGCGACGGCAGCTTCGCCGGTTAAGCGGCCCATGACGGCTGATTGCGGGTTGGGGGGCAGCGCCAAGGCCGGCACCCGGTCCGGGTCGGTCGCGATTAACGCCGCTTCCCTGGCGTTCCAGTTTTCCAGCAATTCCCGGGACGGTAAGCAACCAATCAAACCGGGATGCATGATGCCGGCAAACTTAACATTGGGAATATGGCGGGAGGTGGTGTAGATGCCGTGAAAATCCCAGATGGATTTGCGCGCTTCCGGATAATGGTCTGTCAGGAAGCCGCCGCCGTTTTCCTTGGCGAATAGGCCGTTGAAGCCCCATTGATAGTCGTCCAGGGTGCCGACATCCAGAATTTCCACGACCATCAAGTCGCCGGGTTCCGCGCCTTCCACGCCTATCGGGCCACTTAAATAGTGTACCTGGGTCAAATCCACATCGCGGACGTCGTTGGCACTGTCGTTGTTGCCAATCTGGCCGCCGGTCCAGTCCATGCATTCCACCCGAAATTCGTCGCCGGGTTTGACCATGGCGACCATCGGCAGGTCCGGATGCCAGCGGTTGTGGATCAGACCATCCTGTTCCCAGGGCTTTTTGTCTAAATCTAACTTAATTAACGTTTTCATGCGGCCTCCTCAACGGTGAATTTCAATGACAAGAAATTAATGCTGCGGTTAAAGCCCTTGCGATAACACCATTCATATAAAATCCCCTTGTTTTGCGTAATCTCGATGGAAATAAAGGCAGTCTTTTGTAAGGCGTGTTAGCAGTTCTGCCGGGGTTCATTGTTAAATTCGCCGACCGTTCCCACAATTCGTCAGATGACTCATTAGTCATTTGACGTATGGCAGGCAACGCAGGGCTTCCGTAGAGTGAACTTGAACCGTTAGGAGAGTATTGTGAGTAGGTATAAGCTGTTTTTAAGACATATCCGCGCCGGGTTATGGGTATTGCCCTGGTGTTTTCTGGGGCAGGCAGTGGCCGCCAGCGGAGTGGAGGCCATCGATCGGGCGTCGATTAGCGGCATCGTGATTGATGTGGCTGATCAGAACCTCGGGCAGTTTGGTTTCAAACTGTCGCCCAGCTTGATTGCCGAGCAGGTCGGCAAGAATTTGGCGGAGTGGCAGTATCCGGTCAAGTCAAGCCGTGTGGATAGCTCGCATACGCTGCTGATCAGTTTGGGGAAAGCGGCCACCGGCGATACCCCGGTCGGTTTTTCCTGGACTAGCGGTGATTCGGACCCGCGTGGCCTGGGGTTTCAAAAAGCCAAGGTGCTGCCGATCAGTTGCCATCTAAAAAAAATTGGCAGTGACGAAGCCAGTATCGAAAACAAGGCGACCGTCAGCGCCCATCAACTCATCAATGAATCCAACCAAAGCAAAGTCACTGACAAAGTCATCGATCATGTCAGCACCGTGTGTTTTGATTTGTTGGATGAACTCAAGCTGCCTGCGACGGGACACCGTATGGATACCCACACCTTCAAACCGGGCTGGATGCCGGATGTGCAAGTGGAAGTAAAACAGGTGCCGGCTCTATCTAAACCTGAAGATCCGGCGGCCACGCGGGTCGAGGAGGTCGGCGGTGAGACCAAGAAGCAGATCATTATTCACAATCAAGGATCGCCGGTAATCCTTGAGTTTGGCTACGAGCGTAAGTGATTCGTGTGGCTGTTGATACGCCGTCGGGGGCGATTGCCTAATCCTGGGTGTGGTCAGCAGTCATCCAGGATGTTAAAAGGTGTTGCGCTGCGATGGTAGCGTTTAATGCTGGTTCGCGCCGACATCTAAAATTCGCCGGCGCGTTAGATACTCCTGAGCCATGAAAACCATTCATCAAAACATCACCAAAATCCGCCGGGAATATAACGGTCTGGTCGCCAACGAGACACTGGAAGACTATGCCTTGCGTTTTGCGCCGCGCCGGTTCCGGAAATGGTCGGAGTTTGAGGTTGCCAATACGGCTTTCGGTTCTACGTCGTTTTTGGTATTGGAGGCGATCGGCGGATTCCTGTCCATCAATTATGGTTTTACCAATGCCGTTTGGGCCATCGCCATCGTTGCTGTCGTCATCTTTATCGTCAGTTTGCCCATCGGCTATTACGCGGCCCGCTACCATATCGACATTGATCTTTTAACTCGCGCCGCCGGTTTTGGCTATATCGGCTCGACGGTGACCTCGTTGATCTATGCGTCCTATACGTTCACGCTGTTCGCACTGGAAGCCTCAATCATGTCGTTGGCCATCGAGCTGTATTTCAATATACCGCTGGAGGTTGCCTATATCGTCAGCGCCGTGGTGGTGATTCCGCTGGTGACGTTTGGGATTACCACGATTAGCCGAATGCAGCTGTGGACGCAACCGCTTTGGTTGTTGTTGCTCGTCGCACCCTATATCGCGGTGGCCTTGCGGGAGCCAGAAGCACTAGAAACCTTGAGTACTTATTTCTGGATCGCCGGCAGTGGGCAAGGCTTCAATTGGTTATTGTTCGGTACAGCGGCGACGGTGGCGTTTTCCATGGTGGCGCAGATTGGCGAACAGGTAGACTTTCTAAGGTTCATGCCGCAAAAAAACCAGGCAAACAAAACCCGCTGGTGGCTGGCCATGGTGGCTGCAGGGCCTGGCTGGATTGTGTTTGGCGCATTAAGGCAACTGTTGGGGGCGTTGCTGGCGCATTTGGCGATCCGCCATGGTATCAGTCCCGCGCATGCCCACGAACCGACGCAAATGTATCTGGTAGCGTATAACGAATTGTTTGACGATCCAAAATGGGCGTTGGCGGCTACCACTCTATTTGTGATTGTCAGTCAAATCAAGATCAACGTTACCAATGCCTACGCCGGCTCCTTGGCGTGGTCCAATTTCTTTTCGCGATTAACCCATAGTCACCCGGGGCGTGTGGTGTGGTTGTTTTTCAATGTGCTGATTGCGCTGTTGCTGATGGAGTTTGGCGTGTTTGGCGCCTTGGAAAAAGTGCTGGGCTTGTTTTCGCATATGTCGATTGCCTGGATCAGTTCCATCGCCGCCGAGTTGATGATCAACAAGCCTTTTGGCTTAAGTCCCAAAGTGGTGGAGTTCAAGCGCGCGTATCTGTCGGATTTAAATCCGGTAGGCATCATTTCCACGTTTTGCGCGTCCTTGCTGTCTATCTTGGCCTACGCCGGGGTATTTGGGGTCTATCCGCAGGCGTTCTCGGCGTTTATTGCCTTGGGATTGGCGTTTGTATTGGTGCCGGCGATTGCTTACTTATCGGACGGTAAACATTATCTGGCGCGGAATCGGGAGGAGAATAATCGTAAATCGCACAACAAATGTTCGATCTGCGAGAACGAGTTTGAACACGAGGATATAGCCTATTGCCCGGCTTATGCCGGCAGCATCTGTTCCTTGTGTTGCACCTTGGATGCGCGCTGTCTGGATGGCTGCAAAGTAGGTTTTCGTTTTGAAGACTATCTGGAAAAACTCGCTCGATGTTGCATGCCGGCGGCGATGAGTTTGGACGCCCGCCTGAGGTTGCTGCGCTTTACCTTGATGTTTTTGTTTTTGTCGGTGTTGAGCGGCATTTTTGTCAGCATTATTTACTATCAGGATTTGCTGAGCGTCGAACACGACATGGGGGCGTTTCAGTTACTGCTGAATAATTTTCTAAAGATTTATGCGTCGTTGCTGGTGTTTATCGGGCTGTGTACCTGGTGGTTGATTCTGAATGCAGAAAGTCGCCGCGTCGCGCATGAGGAAACGGCCAAGCAAACCCAGTTGCTTTTGATGGAAATCGAAGAGCATAAACAGACGGATGGCAAACTGCAACGGGCTTTGAAAATGGCGGACACCGCCAATCAAGCGAAGAGTCGATTCCTGAGCAATATGAGCCATGAAATTCGTTCGCCCTTGAACAGTATCATCGGCTACGCGCATATCCTGCATCAAGATCCCAGTATTCCGGCGCACCGCCAGCAAGCTGTGGAAACCTTGAAACGCAGCGGTGAGCATTTATGCGCGCTGATTGAGGATATACTGGATATTGCCCGGATCGAAGCCCGAAAATTTGAATTGAAGTACCAGCCTATTCATTTTCCGGATTTTATTGATCATTTGGTACACACCTATAAATTGCAGGCCGAAGACAAGGGTCTGAATTTTGTCTGTCAGATTTCTCATACCTTGCCACAGCGCATCCGCGGCGACGAAAAGCGGGTGGGGCAGATCTTGATCAATTTGCTTAGCAATGCGGTGAAATTTACCTCGGCTGGGGACATCGTGTTTCGGATTGGTTACAGCGGTGGCGTGGCCAATTTTCAGGTGAGCGATACCGGTAGCGGTATCGACGAAGAGCAGTTGCAGGATATTTTTCAGCCCTTCACCCGCTTGCATAATCCCACCGGCAACGCGGTGGCCGGTAGCGGTTTGGGCTTGACGATCAGCAAGATTCTCACCGAGGTCATGGGTGGGGAGTTGACGGTGAAAAGCCAAATCGGCCAGGGTTCCACCTTTACCGTGCGCTTGTTGCTGCCCAGTTTGGGGGCGGAGGCGGATGCCGATCCCAAAGCGGCGATTATTGGTTACCAAGGTCCGCGCCGAAAAATATTGGTGGTAGATGACCAACGCGATCACCGCGAGTTATTGCTGTCCATGCTGGAGCCTTTGGGTTTTTATTTGAGTGAGGCGTGTTCCGGCGAAGAGTGTTTGCTCAAAGTGCCGGAAAATCCACCCGACATCATTTTGTTGGATATTTCGATGACCGGAATCAGCGGTATCGAAACCGCGATGCAGTTGCGTGATCAGGCATGGACCATGCCGATCCTGGTACTCAGCGCCAACGCTTATCCCAGCGATCGCTTGGCGGCTTTGAATGCCGGTTGTAACGACTTTTTATCCAAGCCGATTCAAGTGCCGCAGTTAATGAAGAAATTGAAGTTGTATTTGTCGTTGGCTTGGTTATATCAGAACGAGGTTGCGCCAGTTGCCACGGAAAAAGCAGCCGAGCCGCTGATAATGCCGCCGCCTGAGTTGTTAACTGGGTGTGTGGAATGCGTGCGGATTGGCGATTTATTAGGTTTGAAAAAGGTCTTGGAACAGCTTGCCGAAACCGAGCCGCGTTACGGTGCTTTTTTTGCCAAACTGATAGCGTTGGCCAGTCAATTTCGGATAGGCGAAATTAGAAAACTATTGAATATGCACAAACAGGAGGTGTCCCGATGATGGAAGTATCCGCCAGCAATGGCACGGTGTTGATAGTCGACGATACGCCCGGCAATCTGGCTCTACTATCCGATACGCTTTCCGAGGCCAATTATCGGGTGTTGGTGGCGACCGACGGCTGTTCGGCCATTGAGCAGATTCAATATGTCAAACCCGACATCATTTTGCTGGACGTGATGATGCCGGGCATAGATGGTTTCGAGACCTGTAGCCGTTTGAAAGCCGATCCGGCCACCGCGCCGATTCCAGTGTTGTTCATGACTGGGCTTAGCGAATTGGACGATTTGCTGCGCGGCTTTGGCGAGGGGGCGTTGGATTACATCGTCAAGCCGATTCGGCCGGCCGAGGTGCTGGCGCGGATTGAAGTGCATCTGACCCAATCGCGCAATTTACGCCGAGCCGAGAGTTTACTGGATCATCACGATTTTGCTGCGGTGGCTGTGGATGCGGCGGGCGGCATTGTCTGGCTGACGCCGGCGGCTCGCGAATGGTTGGAGGATTTTGCCGAATTACAAGAAGGAGGGGCGCAGCATACTGCGGATAAGCTATTGCCGGAAAGCATGCGCGGCTGGTTTCAACGCTGGTTGCGGCAAAGCGGGCGCAGCGAGATGGCAGCCGAAACGGAAGCGCATCGTCTGGCTCCGGGCTTTGCGTTGCGGGTCAGCGCCTGCCAGAATCCGGATGAATATCTGCTGTTATTGCAGCGCGAAGACGCGCAATGGACCCCGGAAACCCTGCGCGACAAGCTGAAGCTGACTTTTCGCGAGGCCGAAATTTTGATGTGGATTGCCCGAGGTAAAACCAACAAAGAGATCGGTATCATCCTGACCACCAGCCCTAGAACCGTAAATAAACATCTGGAGCATATCTTTGAAAAGCTCGGCGTTTCGACGCGGGCGGCGGCGGTGGCGATGGTGTTGCAGCGAGGGTGAATCGGCAATAAAAAAGGCCGGCAACTAACTGTTTGCCGGCCTTTTATTTGGTCTGGAGAAACTTTTGACCTTTAAGGCATATACATGCCGCCATTCACATGCAGCGTTTCGCCGGTGATGTAGGATGCCTGTTCGGAGGCCAGGAACGATACGGCATGGGCGATTTCTTCCGGCTGACCCAAGCGGCCCAGCGCAATTGAACCCAGCAGTGCATTCTTGATGTCTTCCGACAGTTCCTTGGTCATGTCGGTATCGATAAAGCCCGGCGAGACCGTATTGACGGTAATGCCGCGTGAACCCACTTCTTTGGCCATGGATTTGGCAAAGCCGATCATGCCGGCTTTGGCTGCCGCGTAGTTGGCTTGGCCGGCGTTGCCGGTGGAGCCGACCACCGAGGAAATATTGATGATGCGGCCGTAACGGACTTTCATCATGCCGCGCAAGACGGCTTTGCTCATCCGGAAGATCGAAGTCAGGTTGGTGTTGATGATGTCGTCCCATTCCTCGTCCTTCATCCGCATCAACAGGTTGTCGCGGGTGATGCCGGCGTTATTGACCAGCACCGCCGGGGTGCCGTATTCGTCGCCGGTGGTTTTGATGAAGTTTTCTATGTCGGCAGCGTCGGCGACGTTTAATTTGTAGCCTTTGCCGTTGTCGCCCAGATAAGCGGAGATCGCATCGGCGCCGCTTTCGGACGTGGCGGTGCCGACCACAAAAAAGCCGTCGGCGACCAATTTTTCGGCAATGGCCCGGCCTATGCCGCGGCTAGCGCCGGTAACAATGGCGAGTTTTTTATCCACGGAGTTGCTCCACAACGTTGTCAATGGTTTCGGGGTCGTAAATGGTGTAATGCGTTGCATCAGGCGCTATGCGTTTGTTTAAACCGACTAATACTTTGCCGGGTCCGCATTCAACAAAAGCGGTGACGCCTTGTTCGTGCATGAATTTGACGCTTTCCACCCAGCGCACCGGTTTGAACAATTGTTCTTTCAATGCATAGCGAATCACTTCCGGCGAGCCGTGCGATTTGACGTCGGCGTTGTGGATCAGCGTGCTATTGGGCATCTCGACGTTAAGGCTTTGCAATATTTCGTTTAATTTGTCGGAAGCCGCTTCCATCAATGCGCAGTGGGACGGCACGCTAACCGGTAGTTTTAATGCACGTTTGGCGCCCAGCGCTTTTAAGGCTTCCATCGCTCTTTCCACTGCGACGGTTTCGCCGGCAATCACCACTTGGCCTGGGGCATTGAAATTGGCGGCCGCAACGATTTCGCCATTGGCGACTTCGGCACAGGTGTTAACGACTTGATGATCTTCCAGGCCCAGAATAGCCGCCATCGCGCCTTTTCCGGCTGGTACCGCTTCCTGCATCAGGCGGCCGCGCTCGGCGACCAGGCGAATGGCGTCTTCATAACCCAGCGCACCGGAACAGACCAGGGCGGTGTATTCACCCAAGCTATGGCCGGCCATCCAGGCGGGTTTGATGTCGGATTTTTCGCACCAGGCCCGCCATACCGCAACGCCGGCCGCCAGCATAGCCGGCTGGGTGTTATGTGTTTGGTTCAAGTCGGTGTCCGGGCCGTTCGCGATCATATTCCACAGATCGAAACCGAGCACGTCGGAAGCTTGCTCGAAAGTTTGCTTGACCAATGGGTTGGCGGCGGCCAGGGTGCCCAGCATACCGACGGCTTGCGAGCCTTGTCCGGGAAATACGAATGCCAGATTGTAACTTTGTTCTATCGTCGTCATGTTTAGTACCTGATTAATGCGGAACCCCAGGTAAAACCGGCTCCAAAAGCTTCCATTAATACGGTTTGTCCGCGTTGAATACGGCCGTCGCGCACGCCTTCGTTAAACGCCAATAACACGGAGGCGGAGGACGTGTTACCTTGGTTTTCCAGGGTTAGAATCACTTGGTCCATCGACATGCCCAGCTTCTTGGCGGTGGCGGCGATGATGCGCGTATTGGCCTGATGCGGCACCAGCCAATCGATGTCGCTTTGCTGTAAGCCGTTGGCTTCCAGGGTTTCATCGACAATCCTGCCCAAGGTGTTGACTGCCACCTTGAAAACTTCGTTGCCGCGCATGCTGATGTAAGCGGGCTCGTTTTGCTTAGCGACTGCCGCTACCTGCGGATTGGGGCAATACAATAAATCTTCGTAGCCGCCATCGGAGTGGATATGCGTGGACAAGATGCCCGGCTTATCGCTGGAGGTCAGCAAAATCGCGCCGGCACCGTCGCCGAACAGAATGCAGGTGCCGCGGTCGGTCCAATCGACGATGCGTGAGCAAATCTCCGTGCCGACTACCAGTACGTTTTTGGCAAAACCGGTTTTCAGGTATTGGTCGGCGATGCTGAGTCCGTAAACGGAACCCGAGCAGGCGGCCTGAATATCGAAACCGACGCATTGCTTGATGCCCAAGCGTTCCTGCAACAGGCAGGCCGTACTGGGATAGACGCGATCCGGTGTGCCGGTGGCGACGATGATCATGTCGATCTCGTCAGCTGCAATTCCGGCTGCGTCAATGGCTTGTCTGGCGGCGATTTCCGCCATGCTGGAAGCGGTTTCGTCGGGACCGGCTATGCGGCGGCTTTTGATACCGGTTCTTTCGTAGATCCAGCTGTCGGATGTGTCCACCGTGGCGGATATATCGTCATTGGTGCGGATGGTTTCGGGCAGATAGCCGCCCGTACCGATAACATGAGTCCAGCGTGTCATTCATCAACCTTTTGGGCCAGCGCGAGTTCTAGTTTTTCGCTGATTTTACGAATAAGGCCCTGTGCGACTTCGACTTCCGCCAGATGAATGGCAGTTTCGAAAGCCAGAGCGTCGGCGCCGCCGTGGCTTTTGATCACCAAGCCGCGCAGGCCGATGAAGCTGGCGCCGTTGTAGAGGCGCGGGTCTATGCTGTCTTTGAAGCGTTTCAGAACAGGATACGCGATCAATCCGGCTAATTTGGTCAGCCAGTTTTGCGAAAAACTGTCTTTCAGTTTGCTGCCTATCATTTTCGCCGCGCCTTCGATAGATTTTAGGGCGATGTTGCCGACGAAACCGTCCGAGACGATTAAATCGACTTTGACGCTGCCGGCGTTAATCGAATTGCCTTCCACGTAACCGATGTAATTCAGTCCGGAGCTTTCCAGCAATTTAGCGGCGGCTTTGACTTGTTCGTTGCCTTTCATGTCTTCTTCGCCGATGTTCAACAAACCGATACGAGGGCGTTCGATTTTTTCCACGGCCTTGACCACTTCTTCGCCCATGACGGCAAATTGGTAGAGTTGTTCGGCGCTGGAATCGACATTGGCGCCTAAATCGAGCATGTGGGTGTGGCCGAAAGTAGAAGGTAGTGTGGAAATAATCGCCGGGCGTTCGATGCCGGGAATCATTTTCAGTACGAAACGGGCTGTTGCCATTAACGCGCCGGTGTTACCTGCGCTGACACAGGCGTCGGCCTTGCCTTCCTGTACCAGATTTATCGCCACGCGCATGGAAGAATCTTTTTTGTTCTTCAAGGCTTTTTGCGGCGCTTCGTCCATCTCGACGACTTGCGAGGCGTGTTGAATACTGATCCGGCCTTTGAACTCGACCAGCGCTTGGGATAGAAGGTTACCAAGAACCGCCTCATCGCCCACCATGATCAGATTTAAGTCCGGACTTTTTCGTAAACAGGCCAGTGAAGCAGGTACGGTAACTTGAGGACCGAAATCCCCGCCCATGGCATCAATTGAGAGAGTTGAGCTCACGCTTAGGACTAACTCCAGAAGTTGAAAGGAGCCAACAGCTATCCAGCGACGTGTTGGCTTACTCAGAGACTATCAATAAATCAAATATTACTGCCCGTCGTGCTGACGATTGCGCGGGAAAACGCGATGCTTGCGGCCCGTCGTGGACTAAGGGCTGCTCGACTCGATTTGCGAATGAGTTACGAGTCGGCCTATGGCAGTTTAAAACGATTAATCTTCGTCGTTGCCGGCAATGATTTGACGGCCTTTGAAGAAACCGTCCGGCGTCATGTGGTGACGCAGATGGGTTTCGCCGGTCAACGGATCCTGAGACAGGGTTTTACCGACTAATGCATCGTGTGAACGACGTTGACCGCGTCTGGAACGCGATACTTTGCTCTTTTGTACTGCCATTTCAATCTCCAGTTTTTTTAAGTTTTGCTAAAACAGAAAAAGGGTTGTTAGCCTTAGTCTGACTATCTGTTGCGCTGTAATCGGCATCTTCCGAACGGTTGTGGGCGAGACAATCGTGTTCATGCCGAGGGTAGTCGGGCAATGCCAGCAGGATTTCGTCTTCGATCACCGCGTTTAATGATAGGGTGTCGCCGTCCAGCAATAGCGGTTCGAAATCGTCCAGTTGCTTTGCTTCCTGTAGCGAAGCAACAACAGCCAATTTAAAATCGATATTCAGCGGCCAGGCCAGTGCTTGCAAACAAGACTGACACGCCAATTCCACAACCCCCTCGATATGGCCGGCAACGACAATGCGTTTACCTTCCTTACCAAATTCGATCTTGGCGCTAACGCTGCCACCATGATCGATCACGCTACCAGACAAGCGCTCGAGCGCAGCGATTTTTATATCCCCGGAAAACGCGCCGCGTCTTTCGGCGAATAATAAGGGATCGATAAGGTCGGGAAACTTGTCTGACATAACTGTACAATGATACAGATAACTAACTGTTGCGTCAAACGCACACCGACTCAAACCACTACCTAGCCGATGACCGCCATAGTCCTTGCTTCGAGTTCGAAATACCGTTGCCAGTTGTTGGAAAAACTGGGTCTTGCTTTTTTAAGTTGCAGCAGTGACGTCGATGAGAGCCCGCAAGCCGGCGAATCGCCCTATGCTTTGGTGCGCAGATTATCGCTGGCGAAGGCTGAAGAAGTTGGCAAAGCATACCCTAATCATTTGATCATTGGTTCCGATCAGGTTGCCGTGCTCGACCAAGAGATATTGGGAAAACCCGGCGGGCGCGACGCGGCAATTCAACAACTTGCCAAGCAATCCGGCCGGGCCGTGCAATTTTATACTGGAGTCTGCGTTTTTAATAGCGTATCGGGCCGGCACCTGAGCGATATGGATGTTTGTAGTGTGCACTTCAAAACGCTGACCTCGTCGCAGATTGAGAGATACATTGATTTGGATCGGCCCTTCGACTGTGCCGGCAGCTTCAAATCCGAGGGTTTAGGGATCGCGCTATTTAGTAAAATTGTCGGCGAGGACCCCAATGCATTAGTAGGATTGCCCTTGATAAAATTGGTGGCTTTACTCGACAAGTTTGGGGTCAATATTCTCTGATTTACCGCGACTTACGGTAGCAGAAAATGCTTGCCAGTACCGTTTAGTGAAATTTTTTGTTCGGTCCGAGTAATTCAAACATCTGCAAAAACTCCTCTTCCACCTGCTCCATTATCGAAATGGTTTGCTCTCGTGTCAGACGCACTAGTGTTAACGATTGGTTAGAAAATTCAGCTACGGCTATTTCCAAGCCATCGGCTTGTTGGCCGCTATCGACCAAGTGCGCCGCCATATGCAGCAAATGCGCGTCCAGTTTGTGTATTTGTGCATCGGCAGGATTCAGATAACAGCCTATGGTTTCGTAGAGGGATTCCGGTAAGCCCCAGATTTTTAGTAATTCCCCGCCGACCTCAGCATGAGTGAAACCAATCAGTTCTTGTTCGAAACCGGCCAACAAAGCGCGGTTGTGGTCTGCGGCAAGCAATACGCTTAGATATTGCTCGGGCATTTTTTGACTGAGTATCAGTGAGCCTATGTCGTGTAAAAGGCCGGCCAGAAACAGTCTTTCGGTATGCAGCACGGCGCTGGCTTTTGCCAGCAGTCGGGCTATCACCGCGCAATGAATGCTGCGCATCCAAAACGAGGTCATGTCGATCAGTTCGCCGGGGATTTTTCCAAAGCGATCAACGACCGTGGTTGCCAATACCAGGTTGCTCAAGTCGTCGATGCCTATTACGGTAACGGCGCGGGAAATGGTGTCGATTTTGGCTTGAAAACCGTAGAAAGGACTATTTACTACCCGTAACAAACGCGCACTGAGTGCAGGGTCCTTGGCAATGACCTTGCCGATGTCAGCCAGAGAATAACGCGAATCCCGAATCATTTCGCTGAGTTGAAAATAAATATCGGGCAGGGAAAACAGTTCGGTCGAGCCGGCAATCAATTGCTTGATGGCAGCAGCTTTCAATTAACTCTTCCGATACAGCGCCATGACGTGCTGCACATAATTACGGGTTTCGGGATAGGGCGGCACGCTATTATTGTATTTCATCACCGCGCCTTCGCCGGCATTATAACCGGCTACCGCCAAGGTTAGATTGGAGTTGAACATCGCCAGTAAATCTTTCAAGTAGCGGGTACCGCCATCGACATTCTGTTCGGCATCGCGCCGGTCGGTCACGCCATAGCGGCGTGCGGTATCCGGCATTAATTGCATCAAGCCCACCGCGCCGGCCGAGGACACCGCATTGGGGTTATAGGCTGATTCGGCTTGAATCACTGCGTGCAGCAGTTTGGGGTCCATTTGATGTTTGGCCGCGGCCTTGGCAACTAAGTCGTTGAACTTGAGCTTGTTGCCCGACATGAACTTTAGGTCGTGTTTATAAGTACGCGGCCGGGTGCGGATGATTAAGCGGTAATCGAAGCCTTTTTTGGGTTCGTCGGTGTAATACACCCGACCGCTAGGATCGGTGTATTTAAAAATGTCGGCCCCCGCATCGGTGATGAGCGCTATCGATAGTGTGGCAATCAACAGGGGTTTCATCGCGTCACCTTTTACCGATTGGCCTCATTCAGTCACACGAATTAGGCTGGCGGCCTGTAACGCTTTAGCGCGAGCATCATTGACGTTGACGGCCGTGGCGAGCGCCACACCCATGCGCCTTGACACGAAAGCATCCGGTTTGCCGAACAGGCGAATGTCGGTGTCTGCGACCGCCAATGCTTGTGCCAAGCCTGAATAGCTCACGGCTTTGGCGTCTATGCCACCTAAAATCACCGCGCTGGCGGCGGTTTTATCTAGCGCCGTGTTGACCGGCAGGCCAAGAATGGCGCGGGTATGCAAATCAAATTCGCTCTGCCGCTGGCTGGCCATCGTCACCATGCCGGTATCGTGCGGTCTGGGGCTGACTTCGCTAAACCAGACTTGATCGCCGGCTATGAATAATTCCACGCCAAACAAACCCAAGCCGCCTAGTGCGGTAGTCACTTTATCGGCGATTTGCTGAGATAACTCAATGGCCTTGCTGCTCATCGCCTGTGGTTGCCAGCTTTCCCGGTAGTCGCCGTTCTCCTGGCGGTGGCCGATGGGTTCGCAGAAATAGGTTTTTACTTGGCCGTCGCTGTTCAGGGCGCGCACGGTGAGTAAGGTGATTTCAAAATCAAAATCAATCTTGGCTTCGACGATCACCTTACCCGTATCGGCGCGCCCGCCGGCCTTGGCGTAATCCCAGGCGGCTTGTAATTGGTCCGCGCTTTTTACCATGGACTGGCCTTTGCCGGAAGACGACATCGTTGGCTTGATAAAACAGGGGTAGCCTATGCCGCTATCAACTGCGCTCCTCAATTGCTCGAAGGTTTCGGCAAAAGCGTATTTCGATGTCGGTAGACCTAGTTCAGCGGCTGCCAGCTCGCGAATGCCTTCACGATTCATAGTCAATTGAATTGCCCTAGCATTAGGGACAATAGTGGTTTCACCTTGAGCTTCAATCTCCGCTAAGGCCTCGGTGGCAATCGCTTCGATTTCGGGGATGATGTAATGCGGCTGTTCGCGGGCAATCAGGGTTTTTACTGCTGTCGCGTCGGTCATATCAATCACGTGGCTGCGATGCGCCACCTGCATAGCCGGGGCACCGGCATAGCGGTCAACCGCAATCACTTCCACGCCATAGCGTTGCAGCGAAATGGCGATTTCTTTGCCTAATTCGCCGCTGCCCAGCAATAAAGCTTTGGTGGCGCTGCTGCTGTCAGGGGTGCCGATTTTCATGATTTTGCTAAATAGTTATCGATGTCTTGTTTGGAGAAACCAATTTTCTTCGCGACCCGGTCGGCGTGGCTGACTCTGGAAATGCCGGCGATCAATTTAAAAGTCGGCAAGTCGTCGGCAAATTCCACTTGTTTAGGCACGGCGATTTTTCTTTTCACGAATTCATCCACCAATTGATGGTTGTGGGTAATCAAAATAGTACTGTTACCTTTGCGGTAAAAACCGTCCAGCACGTCGATAGACGACTGCATCTTCTCTTCAAAAGTAGTGCCTTCCGCCATTTCGTCAAGCACCACCAAGCTTTTTGCGCTGCTGGCCAAGAAAATATCGCGGGTACGTTTCAATTCCGTACCGAAACGGCCTTCGCCGTCATCGAGATGGCTGATCTCCGGGCATTGATAGAAAATGCGGTCCGCCACGCTTAAATTGGCAGCCTGAGCCGGCACGAAACAACCGATCTGCGCCAACAATTGAATTTGCGTGATGGTTTTGCAAAATGCGGTTTTGCCGCCGCTGTTGGGGCCGGTCACGCACACCAGACGTTCGTCGTCCATGCTGAAATCGTTGCCGACGTAGGCGGGATTTTTCTGGCCCAGTACCGGGTTTTTCGCAGCGACTAATTTGATATTGTGATGTTCGCCGGCGTTCAGTTCCGGCAGTACCATCTCGCTGCCGAAGTCTTCGGCGTATTTAATAAAAGCCAATAACTCATCCAACTGTCCCAGGCCGTCCAGCATATCGCCGAGCGCCTGCGAATTTTTATAAATGTTACGCAGGGGTATGATGCAGTTGTCTCTATCGTAGCCGCCAATGACCGGAATATAAGCCAAGGCTAAGGGCAGGAAAAACACCGAAGCCACCGACAAACCGTCACGGGTGACCTGGAACATATCGGTTGGGAAAATCTGCATCAAGCCCCAGATGGCGGCGATCAGTAGAGCGATCAACATCGGTTTGAACAGGGTGGGGCGGAAAATCGTCGCCGGTGAGAAGGAGTTTTTGCGTTCTTCCTTGCTTTGCAGGCCTTTTTCGCTGTTGTAAACCGGGCCGACCATCAGCGAATATTCGTTGCTGTGCGAAAAATTGCCGATTTTCTCGAACACGCTTTGCAGATAAGGGCTTTGCGGCTTGCCGGAGTTGTAGATCGCACCGACCAGATTCAAGACCACGCGCACACCACGAACATATTGTTTGTAGCCGTAACCTTCGATTTGATTATCCTCTCGAGCCGTGCCGAAACCGCCGAGAAACTCGCCGAACAATAACAAGTAAAGCCGGTTTTCCGAGGCGGCGGCATTGGCGATAATGTTTTCCACGTTGGCGCGGACATCGGGATTGTCTTGAATTTCACGCACTGCGGCTTGTTTGGCGGCTATCGCCTCCAGATCGTCCAAGGGTTGGCTTAGTGAACGATACAGCACCGTTTTGCCGGCGGTGGTGCTAGCGTAGTTGACGTAATCGAACAATTCGTCAACTTCTATGGTGTTAAACGCGCCTTGGTCGATGACGCCTTCACCGGTGGGTAAGGATTGGCTCGAGCGCACCGTCGGCCATTCGCCGTTCCAGCTTTGTAAGATGTTTTGTTGCATATTACCCCCGGTTTTTTAGTGGCCGTGCTTTATTTAGTGCACGGTTTTAATTAAATCAAGCATCACCTCGACATGAGCGTCGCTGTCGTTTAAACACGGAATATAACGATACGTCTCGCCACCGGCTTCCAGAAATATCTCTTGGTTGGCGATAGCGATCTCTTCCAGCGTTTCCAGACAGTCTACCGAGAATCCCGGACAAATCACGTCGACATTTTTGACGCCTTGCTGCGGTAGTTCTTGCAACACGTCCACGCAGTACGGTTTCAGCCATTCGGCTTTGCCGAAGCGCGATTGAAATACCAATTTCCATTGTTCGTCCTTGAGGCCTAATTGCTCGGCGAGCAGACGGCCGGTGGTTTGGCATTGATAGAAATACGGATCGCCCCATTCGGTCAGTTTGGCCGGTAAGCCGTGAAATGACAGCAACAGCAATTCCGCTTGGCCGTTGGCTTGCCAATGCTGGCGCACCGATTGCGCCAGGGCTTCGATGTAACTGGGGTGTTCATGAAAGTCGCTGATGAAGTGCAGGCCGGGCATGTGCCGCCAACTGACAAATTCCTCGGCCACCACGTCGAAAATCGAGGCGGTCGTGGTGGAGGAATATTGTGGATAGAGCGGCAGGATAACGATTTCGTGGACACCTTGCTTCTGAAAGTTTTGCAATTTTTCCCGCAAGGCCGGTTTGCCGTAGCGCATCGCGCAATCGATGATTAAATCGGCGTCGTCTATACCGGTAAAACCTTGCAATTTGGCGGTCAGCTTTTCGGTGAATACGATCAAGGGCGAGCCTTGCTCGGTCCAGATCGATTGATAGGCATGCGCCGATTTTTTCGGGCGAAACGGCAGCACGAACAAATTCAGGATTAGCCACCACAAGGGCCTGGGCAGATTGACCACCCGCGGGTCGCCGAGAAATTCGCGCAGGAAGCGGCGTACGTCGCCGGTTTTTGGGGAGGCGGGCGAGCCCAGATTGACCAGTAACACCCCGATCTTTTTTTGGCCGGTTTCAGTCATGGTTACTTGCGATTGATCAGGTTCAGGAATTCGGAACGGGTGCTGATTTCTTCTCTGAAAATCCCCAGCATGACCGATGTGGTCATCACCGAGTTTTGTTTTTCCACGCCGCGCATCATCATGCACAAGTGCTTGGCTTCGATGACCACCGCTACGCCGCGGGCGTCGATGGCGGTTTCCACCGCTTTGGCGATTTGCCGAGTCAATTGTTCTTGAATTTGCAGCCGCCGACCGTACATATCAACGATACGGGCCAGTTTGGACAAACCCAAGACTTTGCCTTTAGGCAAATAACCGATGTGGCATTTGCCAATAAAGGGCAATAAATGATGCTCGCACAAAGAGTAAAGCTCGATGTCTTTTACAATCACCATGTCTTCGGTATCGGCTTCAAATATCGCGCCGTTCAATACCTCTTCCAGGGTTTTTTCGTAACCGTTATTCAGGAATTTGAAGGCTTTAGCGGCACGTTTCGGCGTGTCCCGCAAACCTTCCCGATTCACATCTTCGCCTATTGCTTGAATGATTTTGGAGAAATATTCTTCCATTGCCGCCCTCGAGTAAAAAAATGTTGTGAGTATACAGCATCAAACTGTAAATTCTAAGGCGTCCAAAACCACCTGGCTACCGGCGCCAAAACGGGTAGCGTTTTCGCTGAGATGGCGGCGCCAGGCCCGCGCACCATCGACCCCATGAAACAGCCCCAGCATGTGTCGGGTGATGCAATGCAGTCTCACGCCTTGTTGTAATTGCTGCTCTATATAAGGCAACAGGGCTAATACCGTTTCTTGCCGCGACGGGATGGAATGCTCGTCGTTAAACAAGCGCCGGTCTACTTCTGCTAGTAGATAGGGATTGTGATAAACCTCCCGGCCTAGCATGACGCCGTCAAGTTGCTCTAATAAATCCAGCGAGCTATCCAAGGATTCGATGCCGCCGTTGATAACAATATTCAGCATCGGAAAATCTTGCTTCAATTGCAACACCACCTCATAACGCAGCGGCGGTACGTCGCGATTTTGTTTCGGCGACAGCCCGGATAGCCAGGCTTTGCGGGCGTGCACGATAAAGGTCTCGCAACCGGCCGCCGCTACAGTGCTTATGAAGTGTGTCAGTTCTGCGTAAGAATCGCGATCATCGATACCAATCCGCGATTTCACCGTCACCGGCATCGATACTGCTTCCCGCATTGCCGCTACGCATTCGGCGACCAGTTCGGGTTCTGCCATTAAGCAGGCGCCGAAGCGGCCATTTTGCACACGGTCGCTGGGACAGCCGACGTTTAAATTGATCTCGTCATAACCATAATCGGCGGCAATTTTGGCGCATTCGGCTAAATCGGCTGGATTGCTGCCGCCTAGTTGTAAAGCCAGTGGATGTTCCTCCGGGCTGAACTGTAAATGCCGGCCACGGTTGCCATGCAAGATGGCGCCAGTGGTGACCATTTCCGTGTATAGCAAGGCATGACGGGATAAGGTGCGGTGGAAATACCGACAGTGTCGGTCAGTCCAATCCAGCATGGGGGCCACTGAGAATCGGTAGGCCAGGTGTTTGTCAGCTTGGGGGGCGGTATGGTCGCGGTCAGCGGTCATGGGTGGTTCTGGTGGTTGGGAATCAGGATTCAAATTGGTGATTTATTATACTTTGCCGGGCTGAATAAAAACCGCAGTAGGAAATCAGCCCGTGCTGAAGGCTGAAGCAGGAAGGCGATAGGAGAATATCAGTCTGCTTTATCGGCGTAGACTTTGTTGGTCAGTTCTTTAAACCAACGCGGCCTGAAAATCACTAGGTATAAACCGATGCTGCTGGTAATCGGGATGGGGCTGGCACTAAACAGCATAAACACGATAAAGACAATCGCCCAGTTGATTCTGCTCAGGCTTGTGGGATGCGTATTGGCCCGCTGCTATTAGATGAAGCTAAAAGTTAACAACTTGCATCTGAATGTTGCAGATAGATCAAAAAAAGCCTTGGTGCCGTGTTGACGTCGCCTTGACGAGTGACTTGGGATTCGGGATGGCTATCTGGGTTGTCCGCGCGGACGATTCAAAATTATACGGATTGCCGAAAAACACTCATTTGTATTGTTTGCTAGCTTTGTTTTCGGTCAGGCTACCAACGCATTTACTGTAAGTTTGTTTGGTATGAAACTGATGGAGCGAATTGCTAACCGGCTGGACCAAAGCACGAGTGCCGGGTTTTAGAGGGCGAGAGGCAAGTGCGTTAATCGTTTCCATGCTGCCTATGCATTGCTTGGGTTTTGGCATGGTTGCGGCGGGGGCGTTTTGGGTGGCCAGAAATACGCCGATTATGATCAGTACGAAGCTTATGCCGCAGCGCTTTAATTCGCGTATACACGTTTTCAGGATGTCTTCGGAATTCATAGTTTGTCTCCTTATGTTGGGGTTATAAAAACTTAGCGAGCTAATGCGCATGTTTCAGGTATTCGCGCCAATCGTTTCGCTGTGGGCAGCTAAGGCGCTGAATAACGACGCCATTTCGCGATCCGGTTGAACGTGCCCTCAAGCCTACGGTGGTTATCGGCAAACTTTCATTGTGGCGCGGCCAGCCTTATAACAAGGCCATGCTTAAACAAATCTGAAGTGAATTTTTGCCACGCGGTTTTTTGCCTGTATTTCTTGGTGAATTTCCAGTGCTTCACTACGCATCTGGGCGCAAAATGCACAGAGGCCTTCGTGGGCGGTATGTGACTTTTCATGGGCTGACAATAAGTCGCCGCACCTTTTGCAACGAGTAATCTGCTGGAGTGTTTTCATGGTGATCACCTCGTAATCCGAATGTCTGAAAATAATGCGCTATGGGTTTGTTTTCCGGCTCTTCGTCATCGCAGAGCTACGCTATACAGGGCAAAACCAATGCCACTACAAAACCGCGTGCACCTTAATTATTCTAAGTAATTGTTTATGCATTATTTTATGAGCTGGCAATGCTGGAAAACAGTGAAAAAATGCACAAGAAATTGTTGATTTCAGCACTAAATATCGTATCGCTTACGAAATGTCGTACAAGGTGTCAGGGCCAGTCGATGATCCAGGGGCGTTAGACGCTTTTGCAGGTTTAAAGTTGGTATGAGTTTTTAGGTTAATGGCGGCCGCTACTGGGGTAGCTCCAGCGCTGGCTCGAAGATTTGTAATCGGCGGGCAAATGCGGGTTTAATCAAATCTACCTCTGTCTTGAATGATGCTGCTCAGGTGCTTGATCTGCACTTAAGTTTTGACGAAATATCGTCAACCATTCAAAAATATGTGATACATTTCGCTTTAAACGTATCGGGAAAATATTCCCAATTAACTGGGTAGTATGAGTGTGCTACCGATGAAATGCTTGAGAGTCCGCATGCGGCAACGATACTATCCGGCCATATTCAAAACGCTAAACGCTGCTATCGTTTCCTATGTCTGCGCACTCGCAGCCCTAGTGCCTGCCTCTGTAGTTGCCGGGGGCCATATGGGACATATGCCCAGCCATGGCGCCACCGGGCTGCCGGGTGATTTGTTATTGTTTCCGGCTGTGACCGGCATCGAGCGTTTCGATCAAGAACCGCAGAAAAAACTCAGTACAGGTGACGTTATCCCCGAGATTAACGTGTTTTACACCACCGACTATCAGCGCTTCCGCTTTCTCGGCGAATGGCTGGTCAGCACCAAAACCCATAATCTGGAACGCTTTCAATTAGGCATGCATGTTGGCGACGAAGCCACGCTGTGGTTGGGGCGCTTTCATAACCCGATCGGCTATTGGAACATGCAGTTCCACCACGGCGCGTTTCTGCAAACCACGATTAGCAGGCCAGGTATTATGGCTTTCGAAACGGCGGGAGGCGTGATTCCCAATCATTTGACCGGGTTTTTATGGGAAGGCGTCCACGATCTGGGTGAGGGCGGCTTGTATTACACGGTTGGCGCTGGTGCGGGCCCGCAAATTAATAAAGGTTTGGAAGCGTTCAATCTGGTGGAGCCGGGAGGTTCCCGCCGGCCTGGTGTGTCGTTTCGGTTGGGCTACCAACCTATCAGCTATGGGGTCGACGAATTCGGCATTTCCGGGGCCTACAATCAAATTCATTCCGACGAACTGGCCGTTAAAAACGTTAATCAGTTCGTCGCCAGTGCCTATGCCGCTAAGCAAATCCAATCGCTAAGACTATTAAGCGAAATTGTCTATGTGAACAATACCTTGGAAAGCCCGTTGGGCGGCAAAACTTACGACGATTTTCTCAGCGCTTACGGGCAAGTGGAATGGGACCTCAATCCGGCCTGGACTGTGGTCGGGCGCGTAGAAGGCACTTTTGGCGGCAGGGACGATCCCTACCTGGCGATGTTTCCTAAATATGTCGAGGACAGGTTTCTCGGCGGCATACGCTATAAACTCAACCACACGAATGCCCTAAAGATTGAAGCCTCGCGCGATCATTTGCGCGACGATCATTTCGGGCAAGTGATGTTTCAATGGAGCGCGGTGTTCCCATGAAACTGCTGCGCGGTCTTTGCATCATTGTTTTGCTGTTGCTGCTTGGAGCGCAGAGCCTATGGGCTATCACTCGCCATTCTCTGGTATTGGCCACCAGCGCCAACTCGTCGATGCCGGCTCTAACCGTGCAAGAAGCCAGAAAATTGTTCTTGGGCGTGCCGCTGGAGAAGGGCGGCGAACACCCCGTGCCCTTATTGAATATCAGCGATCCGTTAATTTTCGAAGTATTTCTGCAAAAAGTGGCTTTCATGTCGGCTAATGCCTATGAAAGTCAAACCATATCAGTGGTTTTCCGCCTCGGCGGTAAGCGTCCGGAGAGTTTTAACGATCTGAAGAGCTTGGTCGATACGCTGCAACAAAATCCGGGTACGGTGACCTATTTGTGGGAAGATCAAGTCCGGGCCAATCAAGGCCTTAAAGCAGTTAACGTGTTATGGCAGGGAGCCCTGGAATGAGTCGGTTTTTTCATAGTTTTAACGGCCGAATGATTCTGGCGGTTGTCGGCATTCATTTACTGCTGGTGCCGGTGTTGTTGTTCGGCATTTATCGGGTAATCAAACCCAGTTTGGAAGCGCAGTTTGTCAATTACGTCCGCTCCGATGCCTTGCTGTTCAGTAATCTGGTGACACCGCGCCTGCAACACAGTAAGGCCGGCGAATTGCAAGGCTTGTTAGGGGAGTTTCTGTTGAATGGCCGTTTGGCGTTTGCGGAAATCGCCACCGAGCGCGGCAATATTCGCGCCGACATCGAACTGAACGCCCAGCAGCAATTTCAGGAAGATTTTTTCTTCGGCGAGCACGACGACGATATTTATTTTTTGGCCGTACCGATTTTGAATCCCGAAGACGGCTCTTTGGCGATGCTAAGGCTGGGTTACGACGAGCGGCAGATTCAACGCGACATTGCCACGATCTATCAGCGTAGCGCCTATTTTGTCGCGGTTTACATGGGTTTGACGCTGCTGGTGGTGGGATTGTTCGGGCGCAAACTGGTTATGCCGCTGGAACGTTTACGCGACGAAGCCGAACAAATCGCCGCCGGCAATCACACCGGGCAATTTAATTCCGGCACCAAAATTACCGAAGTAGCGGCGTTGGCCGAGCATCTGGAAAAAATGCGCCAAGCCTTGCTGTCCGCCCGCGACGCTGCGTTGCAGGCCGCCGGCGCGAAGAGCGAGTTTCTGGCTAATATGAGCCATGAAATCCGCACACCGATGAACGGCATCATCGGCATGATAGGTTTGGCTTTGCGTACCGAACTCACTCCGCAGCAACGCGAGTTTTTGGGGATGGCGAACAGCTCGGCGGATGCTTTGCTGCGCATCGTCAATGACATTCTGGATTTCTCCAAGATTGAGGCGCGTAAGCTCGAACTCGATCATGCACCGTTCAAAGTCCGCGAAAGCCTCGGCGACACCTTAAAACTGCTGGCTGGCCATGCCCATGAAAAAGATCTGGAGTTGATGTTGCGCATCGACCCGGAAACCCCGGACGATTTGCTGGGCGACGTTGGCCGTTTGAATCAAGTCATCATTAATCTGGTCGGCAATGCCATCAAATTTACCCAGCACGGCGAAATCGTGGTGCAAGTCAAACCGGAATCGGTCGATGAAAACAAGGTTTGTTTGCAGATTGCGGTCAGCGACACCGGTATCGGTATTTCCCCCGATAAACAACAGCTTATTTTCGAAGCCTTCGCGCAAATAGACGCATCCTCCACGCGCAAATTCGGCGGCACCGGCCTGGGTTTGTCGATTTCTTCTCGCCTCGTCGAATTGATGGGCGGGCATTTGTCATTGGAAAGCGAAGAACATAAAGGCAGCACTTTTTTCTTTACCGCCGTGTTTGACCGGCACACCAAAAGCGAGGCCGACGCGCCATTTCAGCCACTGATAGACGTGAAAAATCTACCGGTGTTGATCGTCGACGACAATGCCATCAATTTACGGGTGTTCTCGGAAATCTTGAGCCATTGGGGCATGCGGCCCACCACGGTGGATAGCGGCGAGGCGGCCATTACCGCATTGAAGAGTATGGCGGAAACCGGCGAAGCCTACGCTTTGATTTTACTCGATGCGATGATGCCGATCATGGACGGCTTTATGGTAGCGCAAGCCATCAGAGAGGATCAACGCTTCGAACCGGTAACCATCATGATGTTGTCGTCTGCCGACCGGCCGGACGATTGCGAACGCTGCCACGATTTGGGTATCAATTTGTATGTGCGTAAACCGGTCAAACATTCGGAATTGTGGAATGCCATTCAATCGGCGTTGGGTAAATCCGCTAAAGCCGCAGAAGCCTCGCTGACAGTATTGGCTGAGCCGCCGCGTAAATTAAGAATTTTGTTGGCGGAAGATAATCCGGTTAACCAATACATGGCGGTGGTGTTGCTGGAAGAGCGCGGCCACACCGTCAAGGTGGCCAACAACGGCCAGGAGGTGCTGGATATATTGGCTACCGATATTTTGTTCGATCTGATCTTAATGGACGTGCAGATGCCGGTAATGGATGGTTTTCAGGCTACCGAAGCGATTCGGGCCAGCGAGCGCGAGACGGGTAAACATATGCGGATTATCGCGATGACCGCGCACGCCCTGAAAGGTGATAGGGAACGCTGTTTAGCCGTTGGTATGGATGATTACATCGCAAAACCCGTGCAGGAGCAGGATTTGTTGGCAATGGTGGAGTGTTGGAATATGGCGGGAACAGAACAAGCGGATAACCACAGCATGGCCTCGGCGCTGTTGGCTGAGCCGGCGCTGGATTGGCAACAAGCCTTAAGTCGGGTGCGCGGTAGACAGCAGATGTTGTGCAAAATGATGACTTTATTTCAGGAACAGTCAGCGCCGCTGCTGAATGACATGGCCGATGCGATACAGCGTCAGGATGCCGAATTGTTACGGCTATCCGCACATACCCTGAAAAGCTCGGCCAACAGCATCGGCGCCTTCCCGTTCGGCAAGATAGCCCAGCAGCTGGAGACTATGGGCCACGAGGCTGCCTTTACTGATGCGGCCGCCAGTTACGAGTTACTGCAACAAGCCAGCATTCGGCTGGAGCCGGCTATTCAGGAATATTTGCACGAGTTTCAGGAATGATGCTGCCGCCAGTATTTGGGATAGGTTAAGAAGGAGATAGGCATGACTCATAAGCGCCAGCGCGATAAACCGTTAATCTTGATGCTGGACGACAATCCGGTTAACTTGGAAGAGTTGGCAGGCTTGGTCGATGAAGCCGGCTTTGACGTATTGCGTGCGGAAACGGGCGAAATTGCCTTGGTCCAAGCCGTGGCCCAATTGCCAGACCTGATTCTGTTGGACGTGCTGATGCCGGGCATGGACGGTTTTACCGTCTGCCAGACCTTGAAAACCATTCCGACGACGCGCGATATTCCGGTGTTATTCATGACGGCCTTGGCCGATACCGCTGATAAATTAAAAGGTTTTCAAGTTGGGGCGGTGGATTACATCACCAAGCCGTTTCAATACGAAGAAGTGCTTGCCCGCGTGCAAACCCATCTGACGCTGCAAAAGTTGAAGCTGGAGTTGCAAGAAAAAGAGCAGCGCCTGTCGCGGATTTTCGAGAATGCGATGGATGCGATTCTGACGCTGGATGACGTCGGGCGGATTACCTTATTCAACGCGGCGGCCGAACAGATGTTTCGCTGTAAAGCCGCCGACAGCATTGGCCGGGCGGTGGATAGATTTTTGTCGCCCGAGCTTTACAAAACGCTAACCAATTTTCGCAACGGCGTGCCGGCCGAGCAGGCCATTTGGGTGTCGGAAGGCATGAGTGCGGTACGCGCGGATGAGAGTACTTTTCCCATTGAAGCTACTATCTCTCGCGTGGAAGCCATTGGGCAGAAACTGTATATCCTGATTTTGCGTGACATCAACGAACGCAAAGCCCGGCAACAGGCCGAAGCGGAATGCAATACCTTGCGCGGCATCAATCTTTATCTACAAGAAGAAGTCTTGGCCAGCCGCGATGGCGAGGAATTGATCGGCAATTCTCCGGCATTGCATCAAGCGATGGATCTGGTCAGGCAGGTAGCCAACACCGACGCAACGGTGTTAATCACCGGTGAGACCGGTACCGGCAAGGAATTGATAGCCCGGGCGATTCACAATCTCAGCGCTCGCAAAGACAAAACCTTGGTGAAATTGAATTGCGCGACGATCCCGGAAAATCTCGCCGAAAGCGAGTTGTTCGGTCACGAAAAGGGCTCGTTTACCGGGGCGATTGCTCGCAAATTGGGACGTTTTGAACTGGCTAACGGCGGTACCTTGTTTCTGGATGAAATCGGCGAATTGCCGTTGGAGATGCAGGCCAAATTATTGCGGGTGCTACAGGAAGGCGAATTCGAACGGGTGGGCGGCACGCAAACCCTGACTTGCGACGTGCGGGTCATCGCCGCCACCCATCGGGATTTGGCGCAGTTTTCCCAACAAGGTAAATTTCGGGCCGACTTGTATTACCGTTTAAATGTGTTTCCCATCAATTTGCCGCCGCTGCGCGAACGCAAGGAAGACGTGCCGTTTTTGGTGAAGCATTTCATCGATAAGTACGCCGCTAAATTCGGCAAGAAAATCCAGTCTATTCCGGAACGGATGATGGCCGATCTGCAAAGTTATTTCTGGCCCGGCAATATTCGCGAGCTGCAACATATCATCGAACGTGCGGTGATTTTAACTAAAGGCAGTCAACTGGCCGCCGTGGATTGCGTGAATGTGATGGGGGTCGGCGGCGCGCCCAACGCTGCACCGATTGTCACGCTGGACGAAGCCGAGCGCGCGCATATTCTGAAAGCGCTGGAAGCCACGTCCTGGCGAATCGCCGGTAATCAGGGGGCGGCGAAGATTTTGGGGGTGCCATCCACGACTTTGCGGTCGCGGATGGAAAAGCTGGGGATTAGTAAACCGGCCTGACGTCGGCTAATTTTCAAACACATCCACGCCTTTCGGCGCTTTGAAATTAAACAAGGCGTCGTCCAGCTTGGGATTGAGCTGGATGTTGGAAAAATAAATTCGGGTTAATTGGCCGAAATTGTCGCTCAATTCCATACCGCCCAATTGGTTACCGTTCAGGCCGATCAAAATGTACTTGAACCCGCTTTCTTCATTCTTGGGTGATAGCTTCACCCAGTTCATGCCGTCGTCTTCCTTGCCTTGTTCCTGCAGGATGAATTTTTCCTCTATATCCACTTCGCCGGTCAATAACAATGCCGGCGTGGAACCCAGCGAATCGTCCAACTGTTTGACTGTCACCTGTTCCAGATCAGCATCGTAAAACCAGACTTTGCCGGTATTGGACACAATCTCTTGCACAAAGGGTTTTTGGTAGTTCCAACGAAATTTGCCGGGTCGGCTCAGATAAAATTTACCGGTGCTGTTTTGCGCGGGGCGCCCGCTTTTATCGAAACTGGTTTGCTTGAAGTCCGCCGTCAAGGAACTGCTGCTGGCTAAAAAGCTTTTCAATCGGGCAATCGGCGCATCGTCGGCCCAGGCTGACGGGGTGGTGGCGATCAGGAAAATCAGAGCAAAAATGTGTTTAAGCAACATAGTTAAAATGGGTTCAGGTTATTAAGCCAGCTTTCGCCGGATTCCGGGCTTGCTCCGCAGTCGGCAAATTGGCTGGGGCCGGAGCCATCCACGAACGGCATGAGTTTGGCGCCGGGGCAGCCTTCATTGCTGAGCAAACCGCTGGCAGCGTCTATCCAGGTCATCTGTACATTATCCGGAGGTACCAGACTGACCGGCTTCTTCGACACTTGCCGCATCAGCTCGGACCAGATTTGCAAGGCGCCGGTTCCGCCGGTCAAACCGGTTGGTTTGTTGTCGTCGCGGCCTACCCACACCACCGATAGAAAATCGCCGCTAAAACCGGCAAACCAGCTGTCGCGTAATTGGTTGGTGGTACCGGTCTTGCCGACTAAAGCCATGTTCTGCGGCAGATAGTTATACGCAGAATGGCCGGTGCCGGCATACATCACTTCCTGCAAAATGGTGTTGGTGATAAAGGTAGCGGCAGGATCAACGGCTTGACGCACGGTAAACGGATAACTTTGCAGGGCCTTGCCGTCAGCGGCATTGACCGCGCGGATCGAGCGCAACGGTGTGGCAAAACCGTCGCCGGCCAAGGTTTGGTAGAGCTGGGTGACTTCCAGCGGCGTCAGCGGTTGCGCGCCCAGCAGGAAGGACGGAAATAAATCCACCGGCCGGCTGACACCCATGCTTTTTAAAGTGTTGGCGACTTTGGCCAAACCAATGTCCATGCCAATCCGCACCGTCGCCATATTGTAGGAGTGGGCCAGGGCGCTATGCAGCGGCACGACGCCGTGTTCCTGATTGTCGTAGTTGTCCGGCGACCAGGTTTTACCTCTTTCGGCGGGGATTTCCAGGCGGGTATCGCTGATCGGCGTGGCGATGGTGTAGCGGTCCGGGTATTCCAGTGCGGTCAAATACACTACCGGTTTGATCAGCGAACCTATCGGCCGCACCGCGTCCAAAGCGCGATTGAAGCCGGTGTCCTCGGCGTCGCGGCCGCCGGCGAGGGCGACAATCTCGCCGCTGTCGCGGCGGGTAACGATGGCGGCGGTTTCCAAATCGTTACTTTTCGGACTTTTCTCTAGGTGTTTCAGCTTGCTGGCGATGGATTTTTCCAGCGTGTCCTGGATACGGGTGTCCAAGGTCGTGACGATGCGCAAGCCTTCCGAGGTCAAATCGTCTTCTTTATATTCCTGTTTCAGTTGGCGTTTCACCAGATCGATAAAACCCGGATAGCGGTTGGCGGAGCGATGAATCACTGTCGCCACGCCTATTGGTTGTTTTTTGGCTTCGTTCAGTTGTTGCGCGTCGATAAAACCTTCCGTATGCATCGCATCCAGCACGATATTGCGGCGCTCTAAAGTGTGTTCCGGGTTGCGGCGCGGATCATACTCGGACGGCCCGCGTACCAAAGCGACCAGCGTGGCGACTTGATGCAGGTTCAGAGTTTTCAGCGATTGACCAAAGTAAAATTCGCTGGCCAAACCAAAGCCATGCACCGCGCTGGCACCGTCTTGGCCCAGGAATATTTCGTTGAGATAGGCTTCCAGAATTTCGTCTTTGCTGTAGCGATATTCCAGAATAAACGACATCAAGGCTTCTTTCAGCTTGCGGCGTAGCGTGCGTTTGGGATTCAGGAAAAAGTTTTTCACCAACTGCTGGGTGATGGTGCTGCCGCCTTGCACCATGCCGCCGGCTTTCACGTTGGACCACATGGCGCGGACGATGCCTTTGGGCGAGATGCCGAAATGGTTGTAAAAGTCCTTGTCTTCGGTGGACAGCAGGCCTTGCACCAGGGTTGGCGGCGCTTCGTCCAGTTTGATCAGAATTCGGTCTTCCTTGCGGGTGGGATAAAAGCTGCCGATTTGCACCGGGTCCATGCGGACAATGGCCAAACTCTCGCCGGTGGCGGCGTCAGTAATACCGGCGATGCCGCCGCTCGTGAAACTCACGCTGATATTGCGGCTTTCCTGAGGCGTATTGCCGAAATTAAAGGCGCGGGTGCGGATGTTGATCTGGCCGCCCTTAATGGAATAAGAACCTTCGCCGGCCAGTTGATTATCCTGCCGGTAATGCAGTTCCAGCAATAAGTCTTCCAGATTTTTGCTGGAGATTTCGTAGCCGGCGTAAAGCTCGACGGGGCTGGCATAGACGCGGGCAGGAATGGACCAACGCTTGCCCTCGAATTGCTGGCGTACCGTGTAATCTAGGTAGCTAACATACACCGCCAATACGAAAGCCCCGATCAGCAGCAGTGAAACCAACGCGCGTTTCAGCCACGATGCCTGGGGTTGCGATTTTCTGCGTCTAACGGTCGATTTGCTGCTTCTGGGTCGTCTAGGCATTAAGTCGGTATCTGATCTCGCCGGCGGCAGTTAGCGGCGGCTGTGTGAATGGGGCGAAGATGGCACCTGCTGGTTCGGCGCAGTTCATTTAGCTTGCTATTATCTAATAAAATGCCCACTTCCGCACAGATTGCTGGCGTTATTGAGGAGAATAGGCGAGTGTTGATACTGAAACTGTTTCCCGAATGCTTGGTCCAGCTACCGTCGATACTGATGCGTTTTGGTTTGCTGCTAGTGCTTGCGCTGGCAACCATGCCGAGTGTCGGCGCGGTCGAAAACCGGATCGATATCGAAGCCTTTGTACGTAACGGTTGTCCGCATTGCCAACAAGCCGAACAATTTTTGGCGGTGTTGCAAGGCGAACAACCCGGTTTACGGATAGTTATTCGCAATATCTCTGCAGAGCCGACCGCCTTGGAGCGATTGCAGCAGATTACCGAATCCCGGCAAGCCGGGCCAATCAGGTTGCCGACATTTTTGGTGCGTGGCGAATATATCGTCGGTTATTCCGCAGAAGCCGATAGTAGCGGTTTGATTAGAAATGCCTTGCGTGCCGGTGCGCAGTCGACTGAAGTCTCCGATACTGAGGCCGGTAGCTGCGAAGTGCAGGTCAGCGAGTCGTGCGATGTGCCGGTGAAAAGCCAACCAGTCGCACCCGGGCCTGAGGTGTTTGCCGTGAATTGGTTTGGCTGGCGCATCGGTCTTGACGAGGTTGGTTTGCCGGCTTTTACACTAGCCATGGGCTTGCTGGATGGCTTCAATCCCTGTTCGATGTGGGTGTTGATTTTGATGATTTCGATGCTGGCACCTATGAATAATCGGCCCCGGATGTTGGCGGTGGCCGGCACGTTTGTTGTCGTCGAAGGGATGGCTTACTTCGTGTTTATGGCCGCCTGGTTGAATCTGTTTTTACTGATAGGCTTATCGCGAGCTTCGGAATTGGCTATCGCCGGCATTGCCGTGTTGGCCGGCGCGATCAACCTGAAAGATTTTTGGGCGTTTGGCAGGGGTATTTCCCTGTCGATTCCCGCCGCCGCCAAACCCGGTATCTACAACCGGATTCGGCGCATCCTGCAAGCCGAGAATTTGGCGGGCGCCATGTTGGGGGCCGTGGTACTGGCTTTGCTGGTCCAGATCGTCGAATTGTTGTGTACCTCCGGATTTCCGGGCCTTTACACGCGCATACTCACCTTGCGGGAATTAAGCGGCTGGGACTATTACGGTTATTTAATGTTGTACAATCTGGCCTATATGCTAGATGACGTCGTTGTGCTGGGTGTGGGAGTCGTGACCCTGAGTCAGCGTCGTTTGCAGGAAAAAGAAGGTCGTTGGCTGAAATTGCTTAGCGGCTTGGCGATGGTAAGTTTAGGGTTGTATTTAATATTGCGCGGTTTAGGCGAGTAGATGGCCGGTTGGCTTGGGGCGCTGATTAACAGCGCTTTTCTTTATCACTACACGTGCGATAGAACCGAAACGAGATAGGAGAATTCGTGATTGATAACAAGCGCAGGCACCCGCGCCTAAAGCACCGTGCCAAAATCAGGATGACGGTGCCGGCATCGGCTGAAGCGGTCGTGGTGGATATGCGGGACTTTTCCGAGACTGGATTGTTTTTACTGTGTGCCAACGAATTAATCCCGCCGATTGGCGCGCTAGTGGAAGTGCAAACCACCGAATTCGACGATGCGCCGATACAAACTGCGATTGTGGTGCGGGTAGAGCCGGACGTGGGGTTTGGTCTGGAGTTTGCGCCGCGTTGATCAGGCGGTCAGGTCGAGGAGCTCGCCGTTACGGCTGGGTTGCTTTTGCGAATTCAACAATTCTCCGCGAGCTTTATTAGCCATCGCCGCTGCCTTGGCGGCGATGCTTTGATCCGGGCCTGAGGGACTGGCCGGCGCTAATGCTGCACGGCGGATAGTCTCGGCTTTGCGCAGAGTCGCTTCCGGATCGCCGGCAACCTCTGAGACATCAATATTCACTTCACCGCCGGTGGCGTAACGTTGGCCATCCGGCCCCGTCACAAACGTAAAACGCGCCCCGCTGACGGCGATACCGCCGGCGGCACTTAAATGAGCTTGTTCGTGAGCTCTAACTTCCTGGTCGCGGGCTTTAAGCTCGGCAATTTGGCTTAGCTGTTCCGGACTGTATTGGTCGGATTGGGCGTTTGCGCTTTTCGCAGTTTGGGCGATAGGTTCGACAGGCGCCTGTTCGCCGCTCGCGGCCAGATTGCGGCCGGTCAGCCGATATAGCGAAGTTTGATGGGAAGAGGCGGTGACCAGCATATTGGGCCTCGAACGAATTGTGTTAACTGGCTCTAAGAATACACCTTGACTTCATGCGAGTTCAAGTAACCAAAGCATTTTTAGCCTGAGTTTTCGCGGTAGGGCGATTATCGCAGTCTGGCTGATTAAATCCCTTTTACTCGTCATTCCCGCAACTACCAATCCCGTTTGTTAATGGCACTCGGCTCCGGCTTGCGCTGGGAAAGACGCTTCTAAATTGTCGGAAGTTCCGGTTCAATGTGCAAACTGTCCAATTTCTGCAAAGCCCATTGTGTATGCTCGCGCACCATCTCCGATTCATCACTCAATCTGCCGGCCAATACCGTTTTAGCGGCATCAGTGGCTTTGCCATTTCCCAGCGCCACGGCGATATTGCGCAGCCAACGCTGATGACCGATGCGGCGAATCGCCGAGCCTTCGGTTTTTTGCAGAAATTCGGCTTCGGTCCAGGCAAACAATTCAAGCAAAGTCGCCTGATCCAAACGATGCCGGGGTTTAAAATCGCTTTCCGCGCTGAGTTTGGCGAAGCGATTCCACGGGCACACCAATTGGCAATCGTCGCAACCGTAAATTCGATTACCCAGCAAGGGTCGTAATGCCACTGGAATGCTGCCGTGCAATTCGATAGTTAAGTAAGAGACGCAACGGCGCGCATCAACCTGATACGGGCCGACGATGGCTTGCGTCGGGCAAATGTCCAGACAAGCCCGGCATTGTCCGCAGTGGTTGCTGACGGGCTGATCGCTGGGTAAGGCCAAGTCGGTATAAATTTCCCCGAGAAAAAACCAGGAGCCGGCGCGGCGATTGATCAGGTTGCTGTGCTTGCCTATCCAGCCCAAGCCGGCTTTCTCGGCGATGGCTTTTTCCAACACCGGTGCGCTGTCGACAAACGCCCGATAGCCGAACGGACCGATGGCCTCGGCGATTTTGTCCGCCAGTTTTTGCAATCTATTCCGTAGCAGCTTGTGGTAATCGCGTCCTAAGGCATACCGCGATACGAAGGCGGCGGCCGGGTCTTCCAATAATTGTTTGCTGGTTGCCGATGGTTCCGGCAAATAATCCATCCGTGCCGAGATAATGCTGCGCGTACCTTCCTGCAACAAAGCCGGGCGACTGCGTTTCAAACCGTGTGCGGCCATGTATTGCATCTCGCCGTTAAAGCCCTTGTCCAGCCAGTTGTGCAGATGCTCTTCGGCGGTATTCAAATCCGTATCGCTGACACCAATCTGCTGAAATCCCAATTCCTCGCCCCAGTGCTTGATGCGTTGGACAAGTGCGTTAAGATCTTCGGCTTGGGTTAAAGGCGTGTGCAATTTACGGAACCTTGGGAAATATTAGGGGAGGTTGTCGTGGCCTAGTAAGGAATGGCTCGCGGATAGCTGGATAAGCTAACCGTATCAAACATGAAGATCAACCGTTAAGCTGTTCAAGTCATTGGTAAGAAATCCCTGCCAGTCACGAAGGATTACGTAGAAAAGCTAAGCGGGGCGTTTTATTATCGACTGGAAAAGCGCGACATCCTTATCAAGCAAAACTTGGACGACCGATTATGACAATTTCCCTGTATCCGGCTTATACCAGCGGCAGACTGACAATGGTGAAGCATAAGCTATTGCTGTGCCTGGCTATGTGGTTGTCTCATCACCCAGTGCTTGCCGATAACAAGCTATCTATCGGTGAGTTCAGCCAGAATCGCCTGGACGGCTGGGAACATAAAAGCTTCAAAGGTGAAACCCACTACCGATTGCAAGCAATCGACGGCGTGACAGCGCTGGTAGCCGATAGCCGCGCCGCCGGCTCCGGCCTGTTCAAGGAGCAACGCATCGATTTGGACCAAACTCCGTTTCTGAACTGGTCTTGGCGCATCGGCAATCGTTTATCCGGCTTGAACGAACAAAGTAAGGCTGGTGATGATTATGCGGCGAGGGTGTATGTGGTGGTCAAAGGCGGGCTGGCGTTTTGGCAAACTAAGGCTGTTAATTATGTCTGGGCCGGCAACAGCAAACGGGATAGCGTCTGGCCGAATGCGTTTGCCGGCGATCATGCGATGATGATGGCTTTACGCGATCAGGAGGCACCGTTGAATGTCTGGGAACACGAAAAACGAAATATCCGGACCGACTTCAAGCAACTATTCGGTGAAGACATTCGCAGCATCGATGCCGTCGCCATCATGACCGATACCGACAACAGTGGCGGCCAGGTTTCCGCCGTGTATGGCGACATCTGGTTTTCCAAGGATTAAGCATGCACGACACCAAACCACTACTGGCCGACAGCGATTTTCCGGCCATTTTTCGCAAGTCGTTGCAGATTTTGCAAATCAATCTGGGCTATCGGTGCAACTTGAGCTGCGTGCATTGCCATGTCAACGCCGGCCCCAAACGTACCGAAATGATGAGTCGGGAGACTATCGATGAAATATTGGCGCTGGCCGACGCCGCCAACATTCACAGCCTGGATCTGACCGGCGGCGCGCCGGAAATGCATCCAGATTTTCGCTATTTGGTGCGAGCCGCGCGGGATCGTGGCATAGCGGTGATCGACCGTTGCAATCTGACCATTCTGGAAGAACCTGAATACGCCGATCTCGCCGCGTTTCTGGCCGCGCAGCAGGTCAAGATCGTCGCCTCTCTGCCGTGTTATCTGGAAGAAAATGTCGACAAACAACGCGGCAAAGGCGTGTTCAAAGACAGCCTGGCGGCCTTGCAGCGTTTGAATCGGCTGGGTTATGGCCAGCCGGACAGCGGACTGGAATTGAATCTGGTGTTCAACCCGCAAGACGCGGTGTTGCCGCCCGATCAACATAATCTGGAACGGGCATATAAACAGCATTTGCAGCAACATTACGGCATCGTCTTCAACCGCCTGTTTGCCATCGCCAATATGCCGATTCAGCGTTTCGGCAGCACCTTGGTCAGTCACGGCTGTTTCGAAGCTTATCTAACATTACTGAAAGACAGTTTTCGCGCCGACAACCTTGAAAACCTGATGTGCCTGAATACCCTCAGCATCGACTGGCAAGGCTATGTCTACGACTGCGATTTCAACCAGATGCTGGCTTTGCCTTTGGGCGATACAGCCAAACCCCAAACCCATATCAGCGAGTTGCGACTAGGCCAGCTGCAAAACGCCCCCATCGCCACCGCCGCCCATTGTTACGGTTGCACCGCCGGCCAAGGTAGCAGTTGCGGTGGGGCTTTAGGATAAATCCAAGGGCATGCCCCCTCTCATGAAACCGTCAAGACTCATCTTACTACTGATAATGGCGGGATTGATCGGGCTGTTTTTCAGCTTTGATCTCGAGCATGAGCTAAGTCTGGACAACCTAAAATTACAGCAAGCGGCGATAGCGGATTATCGCCAAAACAATCCGCTATCAGCGCTTACCCTGTATGCCGCGCTGTACATCGCGGTTACTGCGTTGTCATTACCGGGGGCGACGATATTGACGCTGGCCGGCGGCGCGGTGTTCGGTTTGCTCTGGGGGACGTTGATCGTCTCGTTTGCCTCCAGCATCGGCGCGACGCTGGCGTTTTTGGCGGCACGGTTTTTGTTCCGAGACTGGGTCAAATCCCGCTTCGGCACCCGTTTGCAGGCTATCGGCGACGGCGTGAGACGAGACGGTGCTGTTTATTTGTTTACCTTGCGCCTGGTGCCGTTGTTCCCGTTCTTCATGATCAATCTGGCGATGGGTTTGACGCCCATCAAGACCAGGACTTTTTACTGGGTTAGCCAGCTAGGCATGCTGGCCGGCACCTTGGTTTACGTTAATGCCGGCACCCAGTTGGCGAAAATCGACTCCCTATCCGCTATTCTCTCTCCCGCTTTGTTGGGTTCGTTTGCCTTGCTCGGTCTATTTCCATTAGCGGCGAAGAAAATACTCGAAGTCATTCAACAGCGCAAAGTCTACGCGCGCTGGACCAAACCGGCGCGTTTCGACAATAACCTGATCGTCATCGGCGCGGGCGCCGGTGGTTTGGTGTCGGCCTATATCGCCGCAACCGTCAAAGCTAAAGTCACGCTGATCGAAAAGCATAAAATGGGCGGCGACTGCCTGAACACCGGTTGCGTGCCGTCCAAGGCGCTCATTCGCTCGGCCAGGTTGTTGTCGCAAATCAAACGCGCCAAAGAATTCGGCATCGCCAAAGCCGAGGCTGAATTTGATTTTGCAGACGTGATGGAGCGAGTACAACAGGTGATCAAAACCTTAGCGCCGCACGATTCCATCGAGCGTTATAGCGAGTTGGGCGTGGATGTGATTCAAGGCAGCGCCAAAATTGTTTCACCCTGGGCGGTGGAAGTCACCACAGACACCGGTGTGCAAACCCTCACCAGCCGCGCCATTGTCATCGCCGCTGGCGCTAGGCCGTTCGTGCCACCGATTCCCGGTCTGAAAAACATCGACTATCTAACCTCGGATAGCATCTGGGACTTGCGCGAATTGCCCAAACGCCTGTTGGTGTTGGGCGGCGGTCCAATAGGCTGCGAACTGACGCAAACCTTCGCTCGCTTGGGTAGTCAGGTTACGCAGGTGGAAATGGCCCCGCGCATTATGCTTCGGGAAGATCCGGAGGTATCGGACATGGTCCAGGCTCGTTTCCAGGAGGACGGCGTGGAGGTCAAAGTTCTGCATACAGCCAAGGAATTCATCGTCGAAAATGGCGAACAAATTCTGCTGGCCGAATATGACGGCCAGACGGTCAGGATTGTCTTTGATAAGGTGCTGGTGGCGCTTGGCCGCTCGGCCAATGTGCAGGGTTACGGCGTGGAAGAGCTGGGCATCGCCCTGTCGCCGCGCCGTACCTTGGACACCAATCCATTTCAGCAAACCAATTATCCCAACATCTACGCGGTCGGCGACGTGGCCGGGCCGTATCAATTTACCCACACCGCCGCGCATCAGGCCTGGTATGCAGCGGTCAACGCCTTGTTTGGCCAATTCAAGAAATTCCGTACCGATTATTCGGTGATACCCTGGTCGACCTTTACCGACCCGGAAGTGGCCCGCGTGGGTTTGAACGAGCAGGAAGCGCAAGCGCAGAATATTGCTTATGAAGTCTCTAGCTATGGCATGGCCGATCTGGATAGAGCAATTACCGACGGGGAGGCACATGGCTTTGTTAAAGTGCTGACCGTCCCCGGCAAGGACAAGATTCTCGGCGTCACTATCGTCGGTGAGCATGCTGGGGATTTGCTGGCCGAGTTCGTGCTGGCGATGAAACACAACATTGGTCTGACTAAAATCCTTGGCACTATTCATATCTATCCCACCCTGGCGGAAGCCAATAAATATGTGGCGGGCGTCTGGAAACGCAATCACGCCCCGCAAGGTCTGCTGAAATGGCTGGGCCGTTATCACGCTTGGCGGCGCAAGGTTTAAGCCATGCCAGCGATCTATCCCGACAGTGTGCTTATGATTTTTTGCAAAGCGCCGATTCCCGGCCAAGTCAAAACCCGGCTGCAACCAGCCTTAAGCGCGGAACAGGCTGCCGCAGCACACCGGCAACTGGCTTATATGACACTGGATCGCGCCTTCGAGCAGCCTTTGTGTGCGGTTGAATTGCATTGCGCGCCAGACGCCAGCCATGGCTTTTTTCAGGATTGTGCGCGGCGTTATCCGTTGACGCTCAAAGGGCAGTACGGAGCCGACTTGGGCGAACGCATGCAACAGGCCTTTAATGATGCCCTAGGCCGTTACCGCCATGCCTTGCTGATGGGTTGCGATTGCCCCAGTCTGTCGAGTGACGATCTGCTTCGCGCATCGGCGGTGTTACACGAAGGCCACGATGCGGTTATCGCACCGGCCGACGACGGAGGGTATGTGCTGATCGGCTTAAACGAAACACAGCCGGGACTGTTCAGCGACATGAGTTGGGGCCATGATCAGGTCATGGTCACCACCCGCAATCGGGCAAAAGATATTGGTCTGAACCTTTACGAGCTGGATAGCCAATGGGATGTGGATACTTACTCCGACTGGTTGCGTTATTCGGCTATGTAAACATTATGGGCAGAACCCAGCTTGATTCGCGTTATTGCCGGGAGGGGGCGGAATTCAGGCATAGGCTGCAAAGCGAGTTGGCCGCTACTTGATGAGAACAGTTCACTGACGATCGGCTCGTCGTCAATGTTGTGTAGCAAATCCGACAATTGAATCCCTGTTGAGCTGTTTCTGGCTGATTTTTAAGGATTTTTTATTGGCATAACGCTTGCTTTTGGATTAATAGCCTCTGCCGGTCACGCTATAGCTCCTCTGTAATCGGGAGGCTGAAATTTGATCGGCGATGAACTTCAACTGTTAACTTCCGGGACAGAATATGCCAGCCACTTTTCAACTTAAAACCAACGACGACAATCAATATTCCTTTTCGTTTGTGAACAGTAAGGGCGAGCTGATTCTGATCAGCGGCGATTACGATAACAAAGAAGAAGCTCTCCAGGGCATTAAAGAAGTGCGAACCGGCTCCTTAATGAGCAACCAGATTGCCGCCAGCAAGGTTCCTGAGGGCGATACTTTTTTTGTGATTAAAGATGCAGCCGGCGCCATCATTGTCAAAAGCGTTTTATTCAACTCCAACATGGTATTCGACAATGCGCTGCACACGGTTAAAGACAATGCCTGCGTTGCCGAAATCGTCGATCTGACGCTGTAACTTGGGCTGAAAGCGCTGCTTTAATTTTTACATAGCGAAAATAGGTAAAGACAATATGGGTGTCGAGCTAAAAATTGTTCGAGAGTTGGCCACGGTATGCGTGACTGCAAGCGAACTGGTGGCGATTGAAAATCTGCTTAAAGGCGAACTGACCAAGCCGGCATTCATCGAGCAATTCGACAAAATGGCAAACTCAATCAAGGAGTGTTACGGCGTAAGCATCGAGAGTCTAGAGACTTGGCTGGCGATGACCACCGAAACCGAGTTTTGCGAACAATTCGATGCCGTCTATGCCCACCACAAAGCCACTTACCTCAGTATTACCAACCGGCCACGGGTGGCATCGGAGCGGGCTTACCTAGATTACATGCTGCTCCGGGAATTTAAGGAGACCCAAACTGCTTATCCGCTGCTAAAACTGACCTTTGCGCGCCTGGATGAGTTTATCGATAAATGGATAACCAACGATGCCTGGCTGGCGATGTCCATCGAGAATTTGGTAAAAATGCTGTATCGGTTTCTGACCGGGGTATCCGAGCTTAAGCAAAAAGACCCAACCGATGCATTCACTATTTATCAAACGCTGATGGCCGCGCTACGCCCGTATTGCGCCTTGCTTGAAAATAACTGGATAGTCCTGGAAGAACCCGTTGGGCAGACTGAAACGGCATAAAGCCATTTCAGAAACGCCGTTATGGGGTAGGGGGCGGCATATTTAAGGGGCGCGTTGTTATTGGGCAAACAGCTTGCGTATCGTCCGCAGATTAATGCCCATCGCCACGGTCTCGGCCACCAATGCCGGCCAGGCCTGCCAGATGTAATCGTTGCTTATCCATGCAAGACTGGAAGCCAACAGCGCAACGCGCATGTGGCGATTGTTCAGGTAAAACAGAGCCAGTGTGGTGTTGATCACCGCAAAGGCCGGCAATAAAGAGACAGGGCCTTGCCAAGAGCATGCCGTAAGCCCGCTAAACAAAGCCACGAAGCTCGCCGCCGTCCAGTGTTTGTGCACACCTTTCTGCAAACGGCTGGACAGCAGGGTGCGCAGGGCGGTACTGGCCATGGTCAAACCAGCGGTCCAGGCATCCAGCAACAGGTATTGAGCGGCCCACAGCACGGCCCCGGCTGCGGACCAACGCCGAAACGCTAAGCCATCCGGCAAACAATAAGCCCGCCATTCCACCAGAATACCAATCCCGCCAATCAGGTAGGCGAGATGCAGCAGATTCAAATCCAATTGCAAGCGTTAAGCCTTACCGCTGAGCTTTGTAAGCGGGCAAACTCCATTAATGCGTTGCCGTTGCCCCGGCATATTTGAACGGCAGGTACTCGGCTTTCCAGAGATTGGCTTTAACGTAAGCTTCCAGATCGATACCCACTAAATCCTGCCGGGTCGCGGAGCCGTCTTCCAGTGCTTTAGCCAATACCCGATTAGCCACAAATAAACTGACTTGCTTCAGATCGCCCACCGGCGGGAAAATCAGGTCGGCAGCCGAACATTTTTCCACGATGTAGTCGGCCAAGGCATAGGCAGACTCCAAGACCATTGCGTCGCTAATCCGGCTGCACTCGCCCAACACTGCGGCAAAGCCCAAGCCCGGAAAAATAAAGGCATTATTGCCCTGACCAATCGGATAACGCCGGCCTTGATATTCTACGTCGGCGAATGGGCTGCCGGTCGCGACCATAGCTGTGCCTTGCGTCCACGCCAAGATGTCTTCCGGCGTGGCTTCGCAGTTGGCGGTGGGGTTGGATAAAGGGAAAATAATCGGCTGAGCGTGGTTCGCCGCCATGGTTTTAATCACAGTCTCGGTGAACAATCCCGCTACACCGGTTAGTCCGAGCAATACCGTCGGCTTGGCGTGAGTGACCACCTCCAGTAGGTTGGGCACTCTATCATCCGGAATATCCCAGTCGTGGTAACTTTCCTGAGTATGCGATAGCGGTAATTTGTAGGCCTCGGTCGTAGCTTCCTTGACCACCAGGCCATGCGCATCCACCACGAAAATCCGCTGCAGAATTTGCTCCATGGTTAAACCTTCGCGCAGCATGCCTTTTTTAATGGTACTGGCCACGCCGAATCCGCCGGCACCGGCGCCCACCACCACCACGGTTTGTTCTGCGAGGGTTTCGCCTTTTTTATGGCAAGCCGAGAGTAGGCCGGCCAAGGCCATCGCTCCGGTGCCCTGGATGTCGTCGTTAAAACAGGGCAGCAGATCTTTGTATTTGGCCAACAAATCGAAGGCGATGTTTTTCGCAAAATCTTCCCATTGGATAATGGCTTTGGGCCAGACTGTTTGTACCGCGTTAACAAATTTATCGACCAATTCGAAATAAGGCTGGTCGTGCAAGCGCTTGCTATGCGCGCCCAAATAGAACGGATCGTTCAGCAATTCACTGCGGTTGGTGCCCACATCCAGATTGACCGGCAAGGTTTGAAACGGGCACATGCCGCCGCCGACGGTATACAGCCCCAGTTTGCCGATGCAAATCGCCAAACCGCCCATACCTTGGTCGCCGATACCCAAAATCGACGAAGAATCGGTCACCACAATCATGCGAATATCGTGTGACGGGTAGTTTTGTAAAATCGTTTCGGCCCGATCAATGTTGGCTGCCGAAAAAGTCAAACCGCGCGTGCTGGTAAAGTTGGAACTGAATTGTTGCACCGCCAAGCCTATGGTTGGGGTGTAGACAATAGGCACCATTTCCTCCAGATGCCGCTCCAACAGCGCGTAAAACAGCACCTCGTTACGGTCTTGCAGAGCTCTGAGAAATTGATACTTGGAAATACCATCCGCTTGTTTTTGATAATTGGCATATAAGCGGTCGAGTTGCTGTTCCATAGCCGTCACTTGCGGCGGCAGCATGCCATCCAAGCCCAGTTCAATACGTTCCTGCACGCTAAACGCCGTGCCTTTGTTGGTGGCCGGCAGCCTGAGTAAGGTCACGCCCCGAATCGAAACCTCTACATATTTATTACCGTCGGCATCTAGCCGGTAGTCGAAATAATCGCTTAGCGTTGTCATTAAGTTTCCTTGAAAATATTTGATCGAAATCCCGGGGCGAACCAGGAGTTCGAATAGCACAAACGATGGCGCGTGTTCCCTTTATAACAGCCTAATCGGCGATGCGGTAGCCGAAAACACGCTGAATCGGCACTTTTTTTGTCGCTTATAGTTGCCGTGTTTCAAGGCGGTGCAATTACTGAGTGTTTACCGCAAAAATGCCCCAGATTGGCGCTTGTGAGATGATGTTCATCAGGCTTAACAAAGAAACTTAACAACACTTTTTCCACGTGAATCAAAAAACTCTGTTTGGTCATCCCATCGGCTTGTACGTGCTGTTTTTCACCGAAATGTGGGAGCGTTTTTCTTATTACGGCATGCGCGCTTTGCTGGTGTTGTATATGACCCAGCATTTAATTCAAGCCGCGCAAACCGATACCTTGGTGTTGGGATTTGCGCCGCTTCAGACTGGTTTGCAGGGATTGTTCGGACCTTTGTCCACGCAAGCCTTGGCTTCGCAGATTTACGGTTTATATACCGGCTTGGTGTACTTCACCCCGCTGTTCGGCGGTATTTTGGCCGACCGAGTGTTGGGGCCGCGCAAATGCGTGATAGTCGGTAGCGTGTTGATGGCTATCGGCCATTTTTTGATGGTGGCCGAAGCATTTTTCTTGTTGGCGCTGCTGTTTTTGATTTCGGGTAACGGCTGTTTCAAGCCCAATATTTCGACTCAAGTGGGCAGTTTATATCCGCCCGGCGATGCGCGCCGCGACGGCGCGTTTACGATTTTTTATATGGGCATCAACCTGGGGGCGTTTTTCTCGCCGTTGATCTGCGGCACCTTGGGGCAACGCTACGGCTGGCATTACGGCTTTGGCGCCGCCGGCGTCGGGATGTTGCTGGGTTTGCTGGTCTATCTGTTTGGGCAGAAATATCTGGTCGCGGATCAATTTGTTAAACCTGCGGCTGAGGTGATAAAGCCCGAACCGCTGACTACTAAAGAATGGCAGGCACTAGGCGGATTAATGGCTTTAGCGGTGTTGAATATTTTATTCTGGGCAGTTTACGAACAGCAAGGTAACACGCTGCAACTGTTCGCCGAGCACAACACCGATTGGCATATCCTGGGCTGGGAAATGCCCTCCACCTGGTTTCAATCCCTGAATCCGGCCTTTATATTCTTGTTGGTACCGTTGATCGACCGTGTTTCTCGCTACCGCGCCGGCCAGGGCCGGCAAAGTTCGAGTGTCGGCAAAATGGCATTCGGCTCGATATTGTTGGGTGCGTCGTTTTTGGTACTGATTTTCGCGATCAGCGGTGTGCAATCCACCGACAAAATCAGCTTTCTGTGGCTGGCGTTATGTACCTTGATTTACACGCTCGGCGAACTTTATCTGTCACCGGTTGGCTTGTCGCTGGTTAGTAAAGTCTCGCCGCCGCGTTTGGTGGGGATGATGATGGGCATGTGGTTTCTGTCGACATTTTTCGGTAATTATTTGTCGGGTTATATCGGCGGTTTTTACGAACAAATGTCGAAACAGGATTTCTTTCTGTTACTGGCAGTGATGGGCGGCGCTACCGGCTTAGCTACATGGGCGTTCAAACCGCTATTAAAGAGGGCGGTCGGGTCGGATTAACCATCATGTATCAGTGTTGGCTGCACATTTACCACTGACAGCTTTGGGGTAGGGGGCTGCGTTTAGTCGCTAGCTGACAATTTTTGGATTCTTCTCAGGATTCTTTATCCGACCGGTTTTGCAGTTGTCGGTATGGCGATGCGTGGCTTTATTGCGGCAACGCGAGCGTATAACCACATGAACAACATCGCCTGTCGTTCGCCCAATTTACCGGATCAGTCCATCTCAGCAGCAGGCGCTGTCAGCCTTGGCTGATTCGCTGCCGGGTCCGGGCGAGCAGTCGAATAAGCCGAAATGCCGGGTTTTGTCTCCTAGTATTTGGAAGTGTTCGCCATAGCGGCTACCCGCCAGCATGTCGGCGGTGTTTCCGCAGACTCTTAACGGCCGGCCGGTTTCGAAATGATGATGATCGTCCAAATCAAAGCTGTGCGGGTGCTGCTCAATAGTGCCCAAATACGTTGCGACCTGGCCGAAGTCCTCGCAACGGTCTTCCAGGGGCATTTTAAAGGCGCGCACCGTCACCGAATCGAACTTGACCATGCCGATTTTGGCGAACACGTCCGGGTCGTCGATGCTGATGGCGTTTTGTTTGACCTTGCGGACATCGGGGCAGCCTAAGTCGTGCAATATGCGTCGGAAGTCTTCCCAATACAATGCGCCGCCCAGACATTCGCCTAATAGCACCGGGTCCTGGCGCAGTTTGAACGGGATGCGGCGATCGGCAAAAACATCGGAAAAATACAGCTCGCCGCCGGGCTTCAACACCCGGAATATTTCCGCCAGCACGCTGGGTTTTTCCGGCGACAGGTTGATCACGCAATTGGAGACCACCACGTCGACACTGTTGTCGGCGATACCTACGGTGTGCAGGTTTTCGATGTGACCGTGCAAAAACTCAACATTGGCAAATCCAAAGCGCTCGGCATGCCAGTTGCGATGACGCACGGCCACTTCTAGTTGCTCGGGAGTCATGTCTACGCCGATTACCCGTCCTGACGCGCCGACCAGCTTCGACAACAGATAGCAATCGCGGCCGGTGCCGCAGCCCAAATCCAGCACGGTTTTACCCGTTAATGCGGGGGGTAAGGGGGAGCCGCAGCCGTAAAACCGTTCCAACACTTCGGGATGCAGGTTGGTCAGCAAGGCTTTTAAATAGCTTGGCATGGCGTCGATGCTGCAACAGGCGCTGGTTTTCAGATCGTTGCTGGATTGCAAGACCTGACCATAATAATGGCGGACCGATTCGCTGATTTCGATACTGGTAGTCATGGAAAGCCTCGTGTTTTTATTATTGAAGATAAGTGCTAAGGGCGTTTTAAATGGCTGCGGCACAGATAGCCGCGCAGGGTAAGGCCCGTAGCCAGGATAAGGCAATCGATGCAATCACTCCAGTATTGGCCTAGCCGCTGCCAAGTCGATACCGAATTGGTTTGTGTGTCTGAAAAGCTGTGATGGGTCGTCAGAATCACCGGCATTCTGGCATAAGCTCTGAAGGCAATTCTGAACGGTAATGTACGTATCAACTCGTCCGGGAAATTGGCGCTACTGCTGCTGAATAGAATAGGGGAGAGCATGGGAAATTTCCTTAATCGGATCGGTGACACGCTCTAAGTTGTAAGGGTTGGCTTAAACCTTACAACAATATTCCACAATAGATAAATCGCTGCTTGGTTCTGATGATAAACGCAATGCCGTTAAGTTCCGCTTGGGCATTGTTCATGCCGTATAAGCCCCATCGATCCTCTTTTTAAAAGGGGAAGGACTTAAATTTGATGTTATTGATGATGACGCCTCTGTGAACGGAAAGACTGATTGTTTCAGGCACTGCTTGACAAATAATCATAGAATCTCAGCCCCAACGGCATACCCACGATAAATAGGCTCGGGTTAATAAATAGTTAAAGCCCAAGCCATGAATAGACGGCCGAGCTGAGATAATAGTAGTAAAGTCTGGCGCTACTGGATAGTGCCGGTACAGCTCAATTCCTGAGCAAATAGTAACGGAGCGGAGAGCGAGGTTTTCATTGCACCCTTTCAAAATGATCGGGATTGCGCGATTTTTATCCGGTTTGCCCGGACTGTGCTTGGTGTAATGCCACGAAGTCGGACATCGTCAGGCTACCAATAACGTTGGCATCGTTGTCCAGTATGTCGTAAAGCACCCCCGTGCCGCGGATGCTGAACAACAGGATGACGTCAATGTCGCCGCCGCCTTCCCGGTGCGGAAGCTCGCTGGCCGGGCTGACGGTGTAGCTGCCGACTGGTCTGATCTCCTTCAAGGTGCCGTCGGCGCGGTAGATTCTGTGTTCGCCTTGAATGACGAAAATGTGGTTTGGCGCTTTGTGTCGGTGCAGCACTATTTGTTGGCCGGCGGCAAATTTGAACAAGACGTCGATAATGTTGGCGTCGGTGTCGATGTTAAGAATGAAATAGCGTAAATGCTCGAACCCCTCCAGGGTTTGCCAATCGATACGGCGGTCGTCGAAAAGATATGTGTTCATGGTGTGTTCTCTGCTTGATGGTGGCTGGGTATGCAGGCTGATGTTTGGGCTCTGAATATCGCGGACAGTTGCAGTGTAGGTGAGGCGGTGGCCTGGGTAAGCTGATATTTGCCCGAAAAGGGCGGGCAATTTGCCCGCTCTTACGTGGTGCTCGAACCGCGTGACCGACATCAAAGGCAGGCAGTTGGCCAATGATGCAGGCCTGGCACGGTGGGCAATAACTGCACAGGGTTTGGTTGCCCGCCGCTGTTTGTTGTAGGATTCAAGTATCAACCGGCCAGCCGTTTATGGTGGGCTCCTGAAACAATCGCGTCCAAAAGCGTGGCGCCACTCAACTCTATCGCAAATTATGAAACAGCCGGATATGAGCATCGATGCTCGCAAGCAGGAATTGGCCCACTATTTGGAAAAACAACCCTATATGACGGAGTTGGATGGCATCACTTTGAAGATTGCGAAAAATGTGTTTCCGTCCGACTTTGGGTTGACCAGCTCATTTTTTGGGAATTTCATTCTGCAACAACCGCCCGCCGAAATGGCTTTGGATATGGGCTGCGGCAGCGGCTATTTCGCGTTTTTGTTAAAAAAAATTGGCTGCGCTAGCGTCATGGGTGTCGATTTTAATCGGGACGCAGTAGATTGCACCTTGGAAAACACGCGCTTTAATCCTGAATTGGCGCCTATCGATTTTCTGCACAGCGATTTATTTGCCGATGTGCCGCACACGCTGTTCGACCTGATCGTTTTTAATTTCAATTATTACCCGTCAGACGGCACCTTCGGGCTGAACGAAGACGGTGGGCGGGACATATTGAGACGGTTTTTCCATCAAGTGAAAGACTATATTACCGAGCACACGCGGATTTATATTCCCTACTCGGATTTTGTCGGCGAGGAACACGATCCGAAAAACATTGGTCCGGATTTCGGTTTTTCGGTTACCGTGGAAGAAAGCACCGTTAATCATGCCGGCGCGCATCATATTTATAAGGTCATGAAAGCGTAATAGCTGACGCGCTTGGGACTTGGGATGAGATGAGCTCTAGTCTGGCGACTTTTAATTCTGTGGGTTGCCGCCGCGCCGTCTGGCTGCTTGTTTAGCGGCCTTTTGCTCGCGGATGGCGGCCAGTTCCAGCATTTCCGCTTCTATCATCTCGGGGGTTTCCAGGGTGATTTGACCCAAAGTACCGGCGCGCAATTCATTCATTAATAGCTTGGCGGCTTTGTCCAATTCGACGATGCCGCCGCTACGCAAACAGCCGCGTTTCGCGCCGATGGCTTCTAGCAGTGCAAGTGGTTCTTCTGGCAAAGGTGCCAAACGATAGCGCTGGCTTAACTGCTCCGGGTAGGCTGTACGCAGATACTCCAAGGCATACAGTGCTATGTCGTCGTGTTGGAAAGCCGTATCCTTGATGGCGCCGCTTACTGCCAGTCGGTAGCCGCTGTGGCGGTTTTCCACATTGGGCCAGAGTACGCCAGGGGTGTCGGATAGTACGATGTTATTGGCCAAATTGATGCGTTGCTGCTGTTTGGTAACGGCAGGTTCGTTGCCGGTTTTGGCGATGGTACGGCCGGCCAGCACATTGATAATGGTGGATTTGCCGACGTTGGGTATGCCCATGATCATGGTGCGGATCACTTTGTTGGCGGCGGTTTTATCCGGCAGCATCTTCGCGCACAAGTCGATAATCTGTTTGATTTTTTCCGGCTGTTGAGTGGTGACGGCCAATGTTTTTACCGCTTGTTCTCGCTCCAGATAGGCTTGCCATGTTTTAGTCAGTTCAGGATCGGCCAAGTCAGTTTTGCTGAGAACGCGGATAGTGGGTTTGTCTCCACGTAGATTCGCCAGCATGGGATTTTGGCTGCTGTAAGGAATGCGGGCGTCGAGAATTTCGATCAGCAAATCGATGTCGGGCAAGGCGTATTTGATCTCCTTGCTGGCCTTGTGCATGTGGCCGGGATACCATTGAATTTGCATGGATTGTGCTGCGGTAAGTGGAAAAATAGAATTGTACCTTTTATCGGGCCGGCGCTATTGATTACTGGTTTGCCTTTAGGGCCTATAGGTGCAGGATGGTAAGCGCCCTTCAACAGGGGTAGAGCCCCGACATGTTTAAAAAGCCGGATTTCTGTACGCCGCAACGCGCCGCGGCGGTAGACGTAGAGGGCTGCTTGTTGCTACAATCCAGTCTATTTTTGGTGCTTTTGGCACATCTCGACGCAAGTCTTTCACACTCATCCCGGAGAAAACTCTATGGCAATTAAAGTTGCAATTAACGGTTATGGTCGTATCGGTCGCAATGTCATGCGCGCTTTGTACGAATCAGGTCGCACCAACGAGATCCAAGTGGTCGCTATCAACGACTTGGGCGATTCCAAAACCAACGCACACTTGACCAAATACGACACCGTACATGGTAAATTTCCGTTTGATGTGTCTGTAGACGGTGATTACATCGTAATCAATGGCGATAAAATCCGGGTATTTGCTGAAAGAGATCCCGCTAAATTGCCTTGGGCTGAGTTGGGTATTGATGTGGTTCATGAGTGCACCGGCTTCTTCACCAGCAAAGCCAAAGCGTCTGCGCATATCACTGCCGGCGCGAAAAAAGTCATTATCTCCGCACCTGGCGGCAACGATGTCGATGCCACGATTGTTTACGGTGTTAACCACCAAACCTTGAAAGCGTCCGACACCGTTATCTCCAATGCTTCTTGTACCACTAACTGCTTGGCGCCTTTGGTTAAACCTTTGATGGACAGCATTGGTGTCGATCACGGTTTGATGACCACCATTCACTCTTACACTAACGACCAAGTATTGACCGACGTATACCACAGCGACTTGCACCGTGCGCGTTCAGCCACGCAATCGATGATCCCCACCAAAACCGGTGCTGCTGCCGCAGTAGGTTTGGTATTGCCGGAAATGAAAGGCAAACTGGATGGTTTTGCTATGCGCGTACCAACCATCAACGTGTCTGTCGTGGATTTGTGCTTCCAAGCTTCACGCAACACCACCAAAGAAGAAATCGATAGCGTGCTGCGCGAAGCGGTTGCCGGCCCATTAAAAGGCATTTTGGCCATCAATGACGAGCCTTTGGTATCCATGGACTTTAACCACAACCCACATTCTTCTATCTACGAAGCGGGCCTGACCAAAGTCACCGGCGGCAATTTCGTGAAAGTCCTGTCCTGGTATGACAACGAGTGGGGTTTCTCAAACCGTATGCTCGATACCACGGTTGCTTTGTTTAACGCCAAATAAAGGGTTTACATGCTGTTACGAAGAACGAAAATCCTGGCTACGCTGGGACCTGCTACGGACAAACCCGGTGTACTTGAAGAGTTGTTCGAGGCTGGAATCGACGTTGTCAGGCTTAATTTCTCGCACGGTTCGGCACAGGATCATATCGACCGCGCCAACCGCGTTCGCGAATTAAGCAAGAAAACCGGCCGCAGGGTCGGTATTCTGGCTGATTTGCAAGGTCCGAAAATCCGTATCGAGCGGTTTAAAGAGAACAAAGTTTGGTTGGAAGAAGGTCAAGCTTTTGCTTTGGACATTAATCTAGGCAAACTGGATGGCGACAACACCCAAGTCGGCATCAGCTACGAGCCGTTGGCGCGTGAAGTGAAACCGGGTACACGGTTGTTGCTGGACGACGGGCGGGTTGTATTGGACGTGGTCAATGTTGAAAACAACACCCGCGTCAATACCACGGTAGTAGTTGGCGGCGATTTGTCCAACAACAAAGGCATCAATTTGTTGGGTGGCGGTTTGTCCGCGGCAGCTTTGACCGACAAGGACAAAGAAGACATCAAAACCATCGCGGTGATTCAAGCCGATTACGTGGCGATTTCTTTTCCACGCACGGCAGCTGATATGAATGAAGCTCGTGAGCTGTTGCAAGCGGCTGGCTCCTACGCCGGTTTGGTTGCCAAGGTGGAACGTGCGGAAGCGATGGAAGTCATCGACGAAATCATCTTGGCCTCCGACGCGATTATGGTCGCGCGTGGCGACTTGGGTGTGGAAATCGGCGACGCCAATTTGCCGGCTGCGCAAAAATTGCTGATCCAGCGTTCGCGCGAGTTGAACCGGGCGGTGATCACTGCGACGCAAATGATGGAGTCGATGATCGAGAATCCGATCCCGACCCGTGCAGAAGTATTCGATGTGGCCAACGCCATTGTCGATGGTACCGATGCGATCATGTTGTCCGCGGAAACCGCCTCCGGCAAGCATCCGGTGAAAACCGTGCAAGCCATGGTGCGTATCTGTCTGGAAACGGAAAAGCAACCTAGCGTGACCAAATCCATGCATCGGATGACTGATAAGTTCGAACGGATGGACGAAGCGATTGCGATGTCCGCGATGTATATGGCCAACCATACCAAAATTGCCGGTATAGCGTCTTTGACCGAGTCGGGTTCTACTCCGCTTTGGATGTCGCGGATCAGCTCGGATATTCCTATCTTTGCCTTCAGCAGTCAGGAGCGCACTTTGGGGCGTGTGACTCTTTACAAAGGTGTGTTTCCGATTCCGTTTGCTAAGGAGAAAATGGAGTCGGCCAGCGTGACCGATAGCCTGATCAAGGCTTTGAAAGTCCGTGGTGTCGTAAAAGCGGGCGATGCACTGATCCGCACCAAAGGCGACTTGACCGGCGCCAGCGGCGGGACTAACTCCCTGAAGGTCATTACTGTCACCGACTAATCCTCTTAGTCGGATTGGCTTGTTTCGCGGCGTTCGGTTTATCCGCACGCCGCGTTTTTAATATATTCTAAGCAGCATCCAGTTTGGCGTAAGCCAGCATCAGCCATTTGATGCCCGCATTGCGGAAATTGATTTGCACCCGCTCTTGTTCGCCTTCGCCTTCCATTTGTAGTACCACGCCTTCGCCGAATTTTTCGTGCCTGACAGGCTGTCCGAGTTTGTAAGTACCCTTGCTGCCCAAACCTTTGGACTGCGGTGCGCTATTGGTAGCCGGTCTGCTGACATTGGCGCGTAACCTGATTTCCTGAATCGATTCCGGCGGCAGTTCGCGCAAAAACCGCGAGGCGCGCGGATAACTATCCTTGCCGTAAAGCCGCCGCGACTCGGCGTGCGTCAGATATAGCTGTTGCATTGCCCGAGTTATGCCGACATAGCACAACCGGCGCTCTTCCTGTAATCGCCCGGGATCGTCCAGCGCTTGTTGCGAAGGGAATAGGCCTTCTTCCAGGCCCACCAGAAACACCAGTTTGAATTCCAAGCCTTTAGCCGAATGCAGTGTCATCAGTTGCACACAATCCTCATCGACTTCGCCTTGCATTTCGCCGGCTTCCAATGCGGCGTGCGCTAAGAACATGTCCAACTCGCCCAGGTTTTCGGCGTTTTCGCTGTCGTAATCGAATAAGCGGGCGGCGTTGACTAACTCCTCCAGGTTTTCCACTCTGGCTTCGCCTTTATCTTGTTTTTCTTTTTTATACAGCTCGATCAAGCCGCTGGTCTCTACGACTTGTTTGACCGTTTCATGCAGACTCAAATCTTTAGTCGTTTCGCCGAGCGCGATAATCAGGTTTAAAAAACCACGCAGGGCATTGCTGGCGCGGGCAGGTAGTTGATTGCTTTCCAACATCGCCAACGCAGCTTGCCACATCGATAGTTGCTGTTCGCGGGCCAAAATGCGCATATCGTCCAGGGTTTTGGCCCCAATGCCGCGTGTTGGCGTATTCACTACCCGTTCAAACGAAGGGTCATCGTGCGGATTGGTCGACAGGCGTAGATAGGCGAGGGCGTTCTTGATTTCCATGCGCTCGAAGAAGCGCAGCCCGCCATATACTCGGTAAGGTGTGGCGGTGGTCATCAAGCGTTCTTCGAATTGCCGTGATTGAGCGTTCGAGCGATACAAAATCGCGGTCTCGCTGCGTAGGCCGCCGTCTTTCACCCATTGCCGGATTTTCTCGACCACAAAATAGGCTTCGTCTTGCTCGTTAAACGCCGAGTACAAGGAAATGGCCTGGCCTTCGCCGGCAGCAGTCCATAATTCCTTGCCCATTCGATTGTCGTTGTTGGCGATCAGGGTGTTGGCAGCTTTCAGAATGTGGCCGGTGGAGCGGTAGTTTTGCTCCAGGCGAACGATGCCGTGCTCGGGATAGTGCTTTTGGAAATTGAAAATATTCTCGATTTTAGCGCCGCGCCAGCCGTAGATCGATTGATCGTCGTCGCCGACCACGAACAGATTGTTGTTGCCTTCGGTAAGCAGGCGCAACCAGGCGTATTGAATGGTGTTGGTGTCTTGAAACTCGTCAACATGCACTTGCTGAAAGCGTTGCTTGTAAAAGGCCAGTAAATCTTCGTTATCGCGGAGCAGCTCGTGGGCTCTAAGCAATAATTCGGCAAAATCCACCAGACCGGAACGTTGGCATACTTCCTCATAAGCCAGATAAACTTCCTTCATCTGCCGATTATAAAAATCGCCGCTGTCCTGCATGTGCTTGGCACGGATACCTTCGTCTTTTTGGGCATTGATAAACCATTGCGCTTGCTTGGGCGGCCATTTGCTGTCGTCCAGATTCAGGTTTTTCATCAGCCGTTTGATGATGCGCAATTGATCATCGCTGTCCATCACCTGAAACGTTTCCGGCAGATTGGCTTGTTTGGCGTGTTGCCGCAGTAGGCGGTGGGCCAGGCCGTGGAAAGTGCCTATCCACATGGCGCGGGCCGGGGTTTCGAGCAACTCTTCGATACGGTTGCGCATTTCGTTGGCGGCTTTATTGGTAAAGGTCACCGCCAGGATGTTGTAGGGCGAAATGTGGTTGACTTGAATATGCCAGGCAATGCGATGGACCAGTACCCGGGTTTTGCCGCTACCGGCCCCGGCCAATACCAGCATGGCTTGCATGGGAGCGGAAACGGCCAGGCGCTGGTCGTCGTTTAAGGAAGTGATGATAGAGGAGACGTCCATTTTTTATAGCTTGCAGATTTTGAGGAGCTGTGTATATTTGCTTGCCTTTAAGGGAAAGCCGTGCGTCGGGACTAATAACTACAACACAGAGAGGATTGGAAATGAGCTTCGATTATAAACGTTTGATCAAATTTGAGCACAACATCGGCGAGAAAGATAAGAAAGTTCGCATGGTTTCTGGCGTGGTGTTGCTCAGCGTATCGCTGTTTACCGCCAGCATCCTGATGTTGTTGGTTGGCTTGGTCTTGGTTGCGACCAGTTATTCCGGCTGGTGCCCGGTATATTCCGGTATGGACAAAAATACCTTGGGTGCCGATGCAGGGTCTACCGGTCAATAACTGCTAGTGGCTAGCTCCGAATCTGCGCCTTTGGCGCGGATTCGGATTCAAAAAAACCTTATTAATCTTGTTTGTTGTACTCGCCTTCGATAATGGTTTGCGAGTCTCGTGCCTGTTTAAACACAGAGCCCATCTGAGTTTGCAGCAAATGATGCTCGATAATGTACTGAGCAATCTTTCTGCGTAAGGTTGGAATCAGACAAGCGAAACCCAACAGGTCGGTGAAAAATCCCGGCGTCAATAACAGCGCTCCACCTACCAGCAATATCGGTCCTTCGATCATTTCGTAAGCCGGAATTTCCCCTTGTGCCAACCCGGACTGGAAGCGCTGCCAGGTCGCGAAACCTTGCCGACGTAATAGCGAAGCGCCCAGTACAGCAGTAAAAACCACCAGCAAAATAGTGGGAAAAGCGCCGATCAAGCCGCCGACTTGCAGCAGCACGTATATTTCCACAAACGGCACGATCAAAAAAGCGATAAACAGAATTTGCATGGTTTTCATGGTGAGTCCGGTTGCGGTAAAAAGCCGCTAATACTAAGAGCATCTTGGTGCAAATTCCAGGATAATATCGCGATGTATCAATTGATTCTTTGTACCTGCCCGGACCTAGAGGTTGCTGACAAACTGGCCGGCACTCTGATAACCCAAAAATTAGCGGCCTGCGTGAACATCTTGCCAGGTGTGCGCTCGGTTTATGAATGGCAAGGTGAAATTGAAATCGCTCAGGAACATTTGCTGCTCATCAAAAGTCATCAAGACCGCTATGCGGCCATTGAAGCGACGCTGAAAAGCCTACACCCTTACCAACTCCCGGAAATTATTGCGGTCGCGATAGAAAGCGGCTCGCTGGATTATTTGAAATGGATAGACTCATGCCTTGGCATCGACTGATTTTATTATGTTTATTCGCTGTTTTTTGGCGCACTGCGGCGGCGCTGGACAGCCAGGATTTTTTGCCCCCGGAGCAGGCATTCAAGTTAACTGCTACGGCCGAAACTGCCGATAAAGTTGAATTGCATTGGCAGATAGTCGAAGGCTACCACCTGTATCGCGATAAGACCAAGTTCCAGTCGCAAACCGAATCGATTCAGCTGGGCCAGGCGAGTATGCCGGAAGGCGTTACCGAGCATGATCCAAGTCTGGGTGACGTGGTGGTGTATCGCAACACGCTGGATGTAGTGGTGCCGCTGATTAATCAAGGTCGTGAAACCCAATTAAAGCTGCTGGTTAAATACCAAGGTTGTGCGGATGCCGGGGTTTGTTATCCGCCGCAAAAAGTACTGCTGGATGTGGCGCTCCCTGCAGCTTCGGCCCCCGCAAACAATGGGGCGCTCAACCAGTTTGTCAAAGGTCTAAAGGGCTTGTCGCCCGGCTTGTTTTCCGAGGAGTTATTGCCGGCGGAACAAGCCTTTCAGTTTTTCGCGACTTTGAAAGACCCGCATACTGTGCAAGCAACTTGGCAAATTGCCGAGGGTTATTACCTTTATAAGGATAAGTTGTCGGTTAAAGCGGAAGGCTCTAGCCAGACGCGGTTGTCGCCTTTGCAACTTCCGGAAGGGGCTGCTTACCACGACGCTGAGTTTGGTCAGGTGCAAATCTACCGAAACCAGATCAGCGTCGATATACCGCTGTTACGAGATAGCAAGGCTGCCGAAACCATTGAGTTGCTGGCAAAGTTTCAAGGTTGCGCCGACCGCGGTGTGTGCTATCCGCCTATGCAATCCAAGCTGAACCTTGACTTGCCGGCTACTGATGTATTGCAGCGAGCCAAGCCGGCCGGGGGCGAGTTATCGGAGCAGGACAAAATCGTCAATGCTTTGCGGCATGATAGTTTGGCGCTGACTTTACTCAGTTTTTTCGGGTTTGGCTTGTTGCTAGCCTTTACCCCATGTGTGTTTCCGATGATTCCGATTCTGTCCGGCATCATCGTCGGCCATGGTGACCAAATCGGTACGCGCAAGGCCTTCTTGCTGTCTTTGAGTTATGTGCTGGCTTCGGCGTTGATGTATACGCTGTTCGGCATCTTGGCGGCTTTGTTCGGCAGCAATCTGCAAGCGACCTTTCAAGAGCCTTGGGTAATCGCCGTGTTTTCAGGATTATTCGTGCTGTTATCGCTGTCGATGTTTGGTTTTTACCATTTGGAGCTGCCGAAATCGCTGCAGTCTGCCTTGCATCACTCCAGCGATAAGCATCGCGATGGGTCTTACCTAGGTGCCGGTATCATGGGGGCTCTGTCGTCGCTGATCGTCGGGCCTTGCGTGGCAGCCCCGCTGGCAGCGGCATTGATTTACATCGGTCAAACCGGTGATGTGGTGTTGGGCGGTTTGGCGTTGTTCATGATGGGCCTTGGTATGGGCGCACCGTTATTACTGTTGGGCGCATCAGCTGGAAAACTGCTGCCCAAGGCCGGTGATTGGCTGAATGCCACCAAAGCCGTGTTCGGCGTCGCGATGCTGGCCGTGGCGGTGTGGATGTTATCGCGGATTCTGCCGGCTGCGGTGACGATGTTTTTGTGGGCTTTGCTGTTGGTTATTCCGGCCATATTTTTGGGGGCAATCGATTCTTTGCCGGAGGCGTCTTCCGGTTGGCGTAAACTGTGGAAAGGTTTAGGCATTATCATGCTCGTATTCGGCATTCTGCAGTTGATCGGCTTGAGCGCCGGAAACGACAATCCCCTACAGCCCCTGCAAGGCATGGGTTTCAATGCGCAAGCGCAGGAACCGGTTCAGGGGCTTAGTTTTCAGCGGGTGGCGTCGGTGGCGGAATTGGAGCAACGCATCCAGCAGGCAACGGCCAGCGGCAAGCTGGTGATGCTGGATTTCTATGCCGATTGGTGTATTTCCTGTAAAGAGATGGAGGCTTACACCTTCACCGATCCGCAGGTTAAGCGACAATTGGCTGATTTTGTGCTGCTCCAGGCCGATGTGACCGATAACACTGAGGCGGATAAAGCCTTGTTAAAACGCTTCGAGCTAGTTGGGCCGCCGGGCATCATATTTTTCGGTGCCGATGGCCGTGAACAGGCGGCGCGGCGCGTGATCGGCTACCAGGATGCCGCTACTTTTTTAAGAACCTTGCAACAACTATGAATAAAAAAATCATACTGATAGTCAGCGCTATTGCCTTTGTTGCACTGGCGGCCGGTCTGTTTGTCAGACAATATTTCGCAGCCCCTGAAGCCGGTAAACCGACTCCGCAAATCAATTTCAGCTTGCCTGACCTGGCGGATACGCCGCAATCGGTCGCGCAATGGCAAGGCAAAATATTGATTATCAACTTCTGGGCAACCTGGTGTCCGCCCTGTTTGAAGGAAATTCCCGAGTTCATCAAGCTGCAGGACGAGTATAAAGACAAAGGAGTGCAGTTTGTCGGTATTGCCATCGAAGACAAGCAACCGGTAGAAGACTACCTTAAGCGTATCAAGATCAATTATCCGGTGTTGATTGGCGGCGAAGGTGCAACGATGTTGGCTCAACAGCTGGGCAATGTCATCAACACCGTGCCATTCACGGTGATCATTAATCAACAAGGGCAAATTGTGCATCATCAATTAGGCGAATTGACCCGAGAAAAAGTGCTGGAAGTGATTGCACCGTTGTTGACGGCAAAATGACTGAAAAATCGCTAAAACGCAGGCTAATGAAGTGAAAAGCGGTTTATCTGGACAAAAACTTACAAATTAGGCAGAATTCATTCTTATTTGGCTAATTTTTGTTCGACACCGGCAATGGCAAACCTCACGGTTCTCAATGGACCCAATTTAAATCTGTTAGGCGTCCGGGAACCTGGGCTTTACGGTAGCAAAACATTGCAAAGCATTCAGCAGGGGATGGAGCGGTTGGCCCAAACATTGGGGCATCAATTAAATTTCCTGCAAAGTAACGCCGAGCATGAAATTGTTGAACAAATTCATCAGGCTTATTGGCAGGGCGTCGACTTTATCATTATCAATCCCGCCGCATTTACCCATACCAGCGTGGCGATTCGCGATGCCTTGCTGGCAACCAAGATTGCATTCATAGAAGTACATTTATCGAACGTGCATGCCCGTGAGCCTTTCAGGAAGCATTCGTATTTTTCGGATATCGCCGTCGGCGTTATCTGCGGATTGGGGGCGAACGGTTACGAATTGGCTTTGCAAGCCGCTCATCAGATATTACTAGAGAGAACTCAGAACAATGGATATTAGAAAAATAAAAAAACTGATTGATCTTATCGAGGAATCCGATATTGCTGAAATAGAGATTCGCGAAGGCGAAGAATCAGTGAAAATCAGCCGTTATTCGGCGGCTGCGCCGGTGCAATATGCTGCCCCGGTGGCTTCGGCACCGGTAGCGGTTGCTGCAGCCTCCGCCGCGGTCGCGCCAGTGGAAGAGAAAGTCAGTGGTCATGTTGTGAAGTCGCCGATGGTTGGGACTTTTTATCGCTCTGCATCGCCTGGTTCAGCGGCATTTGTCGAGGTAGGTCAGTCGGTTAGCAATGGTCAAACCTTGTGCATCATCGAAGCGATGAAGATTTTGAATCAGATCGAAGCGGATAAAAGCGGCAAAATCAAACAGATTCTGGTTGAAAACGGCCATCCGGTCGAATATGGCCAACCTTTGTTCATCATTGAATAACGGACAAAGGGGCTGGACTAATGTTTGAGAAAATTGTTATCGCCAATCGCGGCGAGATTGCTTTGCGCATTTTGCGGGCCTGTCGCGAATTGGGTATTAAAACCGTGGCTGTGTATTCCGAAGCAGATCGTGACTTAAAACACGTCAGACTGGCCGATGAAGCAGTCTGTATCGGTCCTGCTGCGTCGGCCGCCAGCTATTTGAATATCCCGGCGATTATCAGCGCCGCAGAAGTCACCGATGCCGAAGCCATCCATCCCGGTTACGGTTTCTTATCCGAAAATGCCGATTTTTCTGAGAAAGTGAGTCAAAGCGGCTTTGTATTTATCGGTCCAAGGCCTGATACCATTCGGATGATGGGTGACAAAATCGCCGCAAAAAAAGCCATGCAGGCTGCGGGTATCCCTTGTGTGCCGGGTAACGGCGATCCTTTGGGGGATGACGAGGAAACCAATCTGAAAATGGCGCGGGAAATTGGTTATCCTGTGATCATTAAGGCTGCTGGCGGCGGCGGCGGTCGTGGCATGCGCACTGTGCACACCGAGAGCGCGTTGCTAAATGCCATTGCAATGACCAAGGCCGAGGCCGGCACCGCGTTTGGCAATAGCACCGTCTATATGGAAAAGTTTCTGGAAGATCCGCGGCATATCGAGTTTCAGGTGTTGGCAGACTCGCACGGCAATGCGATACATCTGGGCGAGCGGGATTGTTCCATGCAGCGCCGTCATCAAAAAGTGGTGGAAGAAGCGCCTGCGCCGGGTATTACCGAAGAGCAACGCAAACAGATGGGCGAGCGTTGCGCGCTGGCTTGCCGGGAAATTGGTTATCTAGGTGCCGGTACTTTCGAGTTTCTCTATGAAAAAGGCCAGTTTTACTTCATAGAAATGAATACGCGGGTGCAGGTCGAGCATCCGGTCACCGAGATGATTACCGGTTTCGATATTGTGAAGGAACAGCTACGCATCGCTGCGGGCGAGCCGTTATCGATCACGCAAGAACAGGTGAAGTTTACCGGTCATGCGATCGAATGCCGTTTGAATGCCGAAGATCCGAAAACCTTTATGCCCAGCCCCGGCGTGATCGATCAATTCCATATGCCGGGTGGCCCAGGTATCCGTTGCGAGACGCATATCTATAATGGCTATAAAGTGCCGCCGTATTACGATTCCATGATCGGCAAGCTGATTGCACACGGCGACGATAGAGCCAGTGCGATTGCCCGGATGAAGACCGCACTGAGTGAAATGGTGATAGACGGCATCAAAACCAATATCCCCTTGCAACAGAGCATTATGGCTGACGCGGCGTTCGCTCTGGGTGGGCAAAATATCCATTACCTCGAAAAGAAATTGGGTATCCATTAATTCGGTATGGGCGAGGAGATGACGAAAATGGCGTCTTCTTTCCCTGCTAAACGCTTTATATAACTATGGCCTGGCATCAGCTTTCCGTTATCACCGACGAAACCACCGCTCCGGACATATCGGAGTTTTTCAGCGAATTGGGCGCGGTCTCGGTGACTTACAGCGATGCCGATGATGAGCCGGTTTACGAACCGGCCATTGATCAAACCAAAATCTGGACTCGTACTCGGGTCACGGCTTTGTTCGAGCTCGATACCGATCCGGATATTGTTCGCAACTTGTTGTTCAATCAGTTTATCGGTCAGCGTTTGCAGGAATGGGTAGCTGAGGTTTTGCAAGATCAAGCCTGGGAGCGGGCGTGGATGGAGCATTTCCAGGCGATGAAGTTTGCCAATCGTTTATGGATTTGCCCCAGCGGCCAGGAACAGCACAAGCCGGGTACGGTTTGCATGACTTTGGATCCCGGCTTGGCATTCGGTACCGGAACTCATCCGACGACTGCATTGTGTTTGGAGTGGTTGGCCGGTAACGATATTAAGGATAAAGTGTTAATCGACTACGGCTGTGGATCGGGGATTCTTGCCGTCGCAGCGTTGTTACTGGGTGCCAAGCGGGCGCATGCGGTAGATATTGATCCGCAGGCGTTGACCGCCAGTCAATACAACGCCGAAAAAAATCAGGTTCAGCAACGGATTGATTATTATCTGCCCGAACAGTTTTCCGGGTTTGCAGCTGATTTGGTACTTGCCAATATTCTCGCTAAACCGCTGATTGAGCTGGCCCCAACGATTGGCGCATTGGTCAGGCCGGGCGGGCAGTTGGTTTTGTCGGGCATCTTGAACGAACAAGCCGAGTCTGTAGCGGCAGCTTATCGAGAGCAGGGGTTTGTTGTGGCGCCGCCGGTCAGCCAGGAAGACTGGTGTCGATTGGATGCCCATAAACCCGACTGAATAGATGTTTAGCCGGTGTCCGCATTGCGCTGAGCAGCACGAAGTTACCGTCGAGCATTTGCGGCAATCGCGTGGCTTGTTGGATTGTTCGGTTTGCGGTAACTCTTTCGATGCGTTGCGATTCCTTAGTGAAGATAAAGATTCGCGACTGAACGACGACTTGCCGTATCCAGACCTCCAAACTTTAGACCAGGGGCCGCAGACTCGGCGGGTTTGGTTTGTTGCCACCAGCTTATTGGCATTGTTATTGGTGGCACAAATACTGTATTTCGAAGGTTATCGTTTAACTATGCAGCCTCAGCTCAGAGCACATTTAGATAAAGTTTGTGCGACATTATCTTGTCGGTTACCGCCATATAGAAATCTTGAGGAATTGAGCGTTTCGCATAGCGATTTGCGAGTTCGAAGCGATAGCAGTTATTTGTTTAACGCTGTACTTAGTAATCAGGCGCCTTTTGCGCAAGCCGCGCCTGATTTGAAGCTGAGTGTGTTGAATTTTAATGGACAGGCCATTGCGGAGCGGGTGTTTAGTTCTGCGGAGTACCTTCTAAAACCCACAACACTCGCCCCGGAGCAAACGGTCGAAATTCGGTTGTTTGTTGTGGCGCCTGCTGCGCCAATTGGCGGTTATACCTTTACCTTACTTTAGGGCAATATGAGCTACCCGGAACTGTTTCTAAAAAAAAACGAAGACAAACGTCTGCGGCAAGGGCATTTGTGGGTGTTCAGCAACGAGGTCGATACCCAGCGCAACCCTTTGGAGCAGTTTGCGGCAGGCGACTTAGTCCTTGTTCACGATTCTGGCGGTAAAGCTTTGGGGATAGCGTATCTGAATCCTCATGCACTCATTTGCGCGCGCTTGTTGACGCGTAAAACCAATATCAAAATCAATGAAAGTTTTTTTAAAGCGCGCTTGGCCCAAGCTTTAGGGTTGCGTGAGCGTTTGTTCGATAAGCCCTATTATCGCTTGGTGTTCGGCGAAAGCGATGGTCTACCAGGCTTGGTAATTGATCGCTTTGGGGTTGTGCTTTCCGTGCAAATTACCACTGCCGGAATGGAGCGTTATAAGGATGTGCTGGTCAAGATCCTACTTGAGCTGCTGGCGCCAACGGCTATTTTGCTGAAAAACGATAATAGTCAGCGCCAGTTGGAAAGTCTCTCTCTGGAGCCTGAGCTGATTTACGGCGAGTTGCCTGAGCAATTGCTGATTGAAGAAAACAACGTGCGTTTTATCGTCAATGTGGCCGAAGGCCAAAAAACCGGTTGGTTTTACGATCATCGCAACAGCAGGGCGCAGTTTGCTAAAGCTTGCCATGGTTTAAGGGTGCTTGATTTATTCAGCTATGCCGGTGCTTGGGGTATACCTGCCGCAGTGGCGGGCGCTGCGGAAGTGTGTTGTGTGGATAGCTCCGAGAGTGCGTTGGCTTTAGCTTCCGCTAGTGCCGAATTGAATCAGGTGCAGGGCAAAATGCAATTCGTGCGCAATGACGTGTTCGAGTTTTTGAAGCAAGCCCGTGAACAGCAACAACATTACGACGCGATCATCCTGGATCCGCCGGCGCTGATTAAACGTAAAAAAGATTTCAAAGCCGGGTACGAAGCCTATCGGCGCTTGAATCATTTGGCGCTACAGGTTTTGTCGAATAATGGTATTTTGGTCTCGGCATCATGCTCGCATCATTTGAGTAGAGATAATTTGCATGAAATATTGCGTTCTTCGGCGCGGCACATTGACCGGCACTTGGTGTTTTTCGGTGCCGGCACTCAAGGCCCGGATCATCCGATTCATCCGGCCTTGCCTGAGACCGATTATTTGAAAACCTTTTTTTGTGCAGTATCGAGCCGGCTATAGTCAATTATGGTGGATTCCAAGCCCCAATGCGGTCTGTGCGGTCAGCGGGTGTTGATTCCCGGATTTGAGCTCAACACTTTGCTGGGCGAAAAAAAATTCTGTTGCGAAGGTTGTCGCAGCATTTTTCAACTGCTCCATAGCGAGCAAATAATAATAACGACTCCAGAGGAGAAATAAACATGAAAGCCTGCGAATCTTGTGCAGACCGCGTCAATATCGGTTGCCATCATAAACAAATGCCGGTTATATCCAGAGCTATCGGTTTGCTGTTTATCTATTTGCCGATTTTGACCTTGCCGTTTGTGATTACCAGCGCTTATTTGACTTATTTCAGCCTGAAATTGGTCGGTGCGGAAAATGTTAAAAAATGGAGTGATTTTCTGCCGGCCAGGGCGAGCCATCGGTATGATTTAAAAAATCAGATTACGATGGACGGGTCATTCAAATTCAGCATGGCGCAATCAAAATTATTCTGGATATTGAATTGCACCTGGTATTGTCCGGTGAGTGTGGGCTTATTCGAATGGCATGCTTACTTGGTGAAAGTGGTGGAAAACTGGTGGTGTCCATTTACCCATGATCGTAAAAACAGCTATACCGACGGTGCTATCGATCAATCTTTTTGGCATATTTATCCTGAAGAAAAGGCTAAATTGCATGAAGACGACAAAACAAACCCGATTTTTACTGCCGATCCCGAAGCCTAAAAGTGTTATTTGTCTGTCATGATGTGTCACTCGGCTTTAATAAAGCTCGGGGATAATGGTTGGATTTACCGGTCAGGGCTATTGCGATTGATCGGGTTAGTAAGTAGGACAAAATTTCCATACCGCATAACAAACAGTGCCGGTATGGGGGAAATTTAAACATCAATTCTTATTTTCGACACGGAATGAATACAGAGAATACGAAACCGGCCATTGTCTGGTCATTATGGGGTGCGGCTTTATTGCTGCTGTGCGTGGTGTTCAGAGATAGCCTTATCGAAATGGCGACGACATGGACGAATGTCGAGGAATACAGTCACGGGTTTTTTATACCTATCATCACTATTTACCTGCTTTGGGTGAGGCGCGGCGAGCTAGTCTTGGTTCAAGGATTTAAAGCGTCGTTGCCCGGTATCATCATTATCTGCTTAGGGTTGATTCTTTTTATTCTGGGCGGGTTGGCAACCATAAAAACCATGGAGCAGTATGCTTTTCTGGTGGTGTTGACTGGGATGTTTGGCAGTGCTTTCGGGCTGCGCGGGCTGCGGGTTGGGGCTATCCCACTGTTGTTTTTAGTCTTCATGGTGCCGTTTCCATCTTTCATACTGAATAACCTGTCGTCAAAGCTGCAATTGATTTCTTCCTGGTTGGGCGTGGAATTTATACGCGCTTGCGACATCATGGTTTACCTGGAAGGGAATGTTATCGATCTAGGCAGCTATAAGTTGCAAGTGGTCGATGCCTGTAGCGGATTGCGTTATTTGTTTCCTTTGGCCAGTCTGGCTTTCCTATGCGCTTATCTGTTTAAAGGTCCATTCTGGCAGAAGTTGCTGATTTTTCTGTCGTCGATGCCCCTGACTATTTTCATGAACAGCTTTCGGATTGGTGTCATCGGGGTCCTGGTTGATAACTGGGGCACTGAGATGGCTGAAGGCTTTTTGCATGATTTTGAAGGCTGGGCGGTATTTTTGCTGTGCATGTTTCTGCTATTTATCGAGATGTGGGTTTTTAGCCGAATCAGCGGTAGGAAACTGGCAATGGGCGAACTGGTGCAGATTCCGGAAGAATGGAGCCACACGGCGCGTCGAGATATTGTCGCAATATTGAACAAATCGGTTTTCGCTGTGTTGCTATTGCTTTGTATAGGTGCAGGTGCTTCAGAGGTCTTTAAGGGGCGGGAAGACATTATTCCAGCGCGAAAAGCGTTTTTAACATTTCCGACGACGTTGGGAAGTTGGCAGGGACGCAATGACTATTTAACGCAATTTTATCTAAACGAGTTGAAATTGACGGATTATGTTATTGTCAATTTTGTTCAGCCTGAAACTCGGAACAGCGTTAATTTTTACAGCGCGTACTACCAATCGCAACGCAAGGGCGCCGTAGTACATTCGCCCCGCAGTTGTATTCCTGGGGATGGTTGGCAGATCAGCAGTTTCGAGCAGCGCGAGTTCACAGATTTGCAACTGGACGGGCAGGCATTGCAGGTAAATCGGGCCATTATCCAAAAAGGCGAAAGCAGACAATTAGTGTATTTTTGGTTTCAACAGCGCGGACGGATGATAACTAACGAATATATGGTCAAATGGTATCTATTTTATGATGCCATCACTATGAATCGCACCGATGGGGCTTTGATTCGCTTGGTGACTCCTGTGGATAAGGTGGAAGATATTGCCGTTGCCGACAAACGCCTGCATTTATTTTTAAAAGATTTATTGCCTGAGTTACCCGCCTATTTGCCGGGTAAGATCATTGAGCCGGTTTATTCGGCTTTACCGGGTTAATCAATTAAGACGTCGGCTTTATTGCCTGACGAATTTATGCGGTTTTACGTCGATTTGACTCAAAAGAAAAGGAGCTGTAAATGAGTAGAAAAAAAGCATTGATCACAGGCATAACCGGGCAAGACGGATCCTATCTTGCCGAGTTTCTGTTGGAAAAAGGCTATGAAGTGCATGGCATCAAACGGCGGTCGTCATTATTTAATACCGAACGCGTTGATCATATTTATCAAGACCCACATATTAAGGATCCCCAATTCTTTCTTCATTACGGCGATTTGACGGATAGTTCGAACCTCACCCGTATCCTTAGCGAAATTCGTCCGGATGAAGTCTACAACTTGGGCGCGATGAGCCATGTTGCTGTATCGTTTGAGTCTCCTGAATATACGGCCGATGTAGACGGTATGGGGACATTAAGGCTTTTGGAAGCCATTCGTTTCCTCGGTATGGAGAAAACTACGCGTTTTTACCAGGCATCCACTTCTGAGTTGTATGGTCTGGTCCAAGAAATTCCGCAGAGAGAAACCACGCCGTTTTATCCCCGTTCGCCTTATGCAGTAGCCAAGCTCTACGCCTATTGGATCACCGTTAATTATCGTGAAGCTTATGGCATGTATGCGTGTAACGGTATTTTGTTCAACCACGAATCGCCGCGCCGAGGCGAAACTTTTGTGACGCGCAAAATAACTCGCGGCCTCAGTAATATCGCAATTGGTCTGGATAAATGTCTATATATGGGCAATATGGATTCTCTACGAGACTGGGGGCACGCGAAGGACTACGTGCGGATGCAATGGATGATGTTGCAGCAAGATCAGCCTGAAGATTTTGTGATTGCTACAGGTGTGCAGTATTCGGTGAGACAATTTATCGAAATGTCGGCTAAAGAATTGGGTGTGACTATTCGTTGGGAAGGTGCGGGCGTTGAAGAAAAAGGTTATGTCGATGCTATTACCGGTGACAAAGCGCCTGGTATGGCGGTTGGACAAAACATCGTCGCTATCGATCCGCGCTATTTTAGACCTGCCGAAGTGGAAACGCTGTTGGGCGATCCGACTAATGCCAAGAACAAATTGGGTTGGGTGCCGCAAATTACTTTGCAAGAAATGGTATCCGAAATGGTGGCTTATGATCTTGAGCAAGCGCAAAAACATGCTCTGCTGAAAGAACAAGGTTATAACGTGGCGGTTAGCCGGGAGTAACAGCATGGTAGACAAGAAAGATAAGATTTATCTGGCGGGCCATAGAGGTATGGTAGGCTCGGCGATTTATCGGCAATTGACTGAGGCGGGTTATCAAAACATTGTAGTGCGTACGCATGCTGAATTGGATTTGACCGATCAAGCGGCTGTGCGCGACTTTATGCAACAAGAACGCCCGAATCAGGTGATTCTCGCTGCGGCCAAGGTTGGCGGTATTCATGCAAACAATGAATATCCGGCGGAATTTATCTATCAAAATCTGATGATGGAAAGTAATGTGGTCCATCAGGCTTGGCGGGTTGGATGTGAGCAACTGCTATTTTTGGGCAGTTCTTGTATTTATCCAAAATTCGCTGAGCAGCCTATGCAAGAAAATGCGCTGTTGACCGGGGTATTGGAGTCGACCAATGAACCGTACGCAATTTCTAAGATTGCCGGGATTAAGTTATGCGAATCATATAATCGGCAGTACGGCGTAGATTATCGGTCCGTGATGCCGACCAATTTGTATGGCGAAAATGATAATTTTCACTTGCAAAATAGCCATGTTATTCCAGCATTAATTAGAAAATTTCATGATGCCAAGGTCAGCAATTCACCGACTGTCAGCGTGTGGGGAACTGGTAAGGCTATGCGCGAGTTTTTGCACGTCGAGGATATGGCTGCTGCTTGTTTGCATGTAATGGCCTTGGGCAAAGAGCAATATCAATCTTGCACTGAACCCATGCTATCGCATTTAAATGTTGGGACTGGTGAAGATGTAACGGTGCGTGAATTGGCTGAAACCATCCAAGATGTCGTTGGTTTTCAAGGGCAAATTAGCTGGGACAGTACCAAGCCGGATGGTACTCCGCGAAAACTGATGGATGTCTCAAAGCTTAAGTCTTTGGGGTGGCAACCAAAGATACCGCTTAAAACAGGTCTGGAGCTTACCTATCGTTGGTTTTTAGAGCATCAAGGCCAGTTTAAAGCAGAATAGTTTTGCCCAAATCCCGGCGCGCCTGCGAGGCATGTTTATCAAGTAGGGAAAAGAAAGTTTGCGCGAATAGAAATAATTTCTTGACGCGAGGATGTTGGGTGATTAGAATGAGCGGCTCTTCACTGATCTGGCTTTTAAGTTTTAGCGGTGAAGCGGTCGGTTTAGTTCGGCAGGTTTGAAGCTGTTGATTGACGGGTTTGTTTTTTGAGTTTCGGTTTTTGAAATGACTTAAAAATAAATTTGACAAACACTGAAAACGCTGTAGAATATGTCGGCTCAACAGAGCGAAATGCTCTGGCTCTTTAACAAACGAAATCGAAATAATTTGTGTGGGTATGTGTAGCGACTATGTGCTGTTAGAAATAGTCGACACAGAAACCACGTCAATTCGCAAGAAAAGATGTTCTGTAGTCGAGCCAAGATTGGTCACTAATCTTATTTAGTGACAAGTTAAAATTAAACTGAAGAGTTTGATCATGGCTCAGATTGAACGCTGGCGGTATGCTTAACACATGCAAGTCGAACGGTAGCAGGCCTTCGGGCGCTGACGAGTGGCGGACGGGTGAGTAATGCATAGGAATCTGCCTATTAGTGGGGGACAACGTGGGGAAACTCACGCTAATACCGCATACGCCCTACGGGGGAAAGCTGGGGATCTTCGGACCTGGCGCTAATAGATGAGCCTATGTCGGATTAGCTAGTTGGTGGGGTAAAGGCCTACCAAGGCGACGATCCGTAGCTGGTCTGAGAGGATGATCAGCCACACTGGGACTGAGACACGGCCCAGACTCCTACGGGAGGCAGCAGTGGGGAATATTGGACAATGGGCGAAAGCCTGATCCAGCAATACCGCGTGTGTGAAGAAGGCCTGAGGGTTGTAAAGCACTTTCAATAGGAAGGAATACCTATCGGTTAATACCCGGTAGACTGACATTACCTATACAAGAAGCACCGGCTAACTCCGTGCCAGCAGCCGCGGTAATACGGAGGGTGCAAGCGTTAATCGGAATTACTGGGCGTAAAGCGTGCGTAGGCGGTTGTTTAAGTCAGATGTGAAAGCCCTGGGCTTAACCTGGGAACTGCATTTGATACTGGGCAACTAGAGTTTAGTAGAGGGGAGTGGAATTTCAGGTGTAGCGGTGAAATGCGTAGAGATCTGAAGGAACACCAGTGGCGAAGGCGGCTCCCTGGACTAAAACTGACGCTGAGGTACGAAAGCGTGGGTAGCAAACAGGATTAGATACCCTGGTAGTCCACGCCGTAAACGATGTCAACTAACTGTTGGGTTCTTAAAGAACTTAGTAGTGGAGCTAACGTATTAAGTTGACCGCCTGGGGAGTACGGCCGCAAGGCTAAAACTCAAATGAATTGACGGGGGCCCGCACAAGCGGTGGAGCATGTGGTTTAATTCGATGCAACGCGAAGAACCTTACCTACCCTTGACATCCAGAGAATCTGTTAGAGATAGCGGAGTGCCTTCGGGAACTCTGAGACAGGTGCTGCATGGCTGTCGTCAGCTCGTGTTGTGAAATGTTGGGTTAAGTCCCGTAACGAGCGCAACCCTTATCCTTAGTTGCCAGCGGGTCATGCCGGGAACTCTAGGGAGACTGCCGGTGATAAACCGGAGGAAGGTGGGGACGACGTCAAGTCATCATGGCCCTTATGGGTAGGGCTACACACGTGCTACAATGGCCGGTACAGAGGGCTGCGAACTCGCGAGAGTAAGCGAATCCCAAAAAGCCGGTCCCAGTCCGGATCGCAGTCTGCAACTCGACTGCGTGAAGTCGGAATCGCTAGTAATCGCGGATCAGAATGCCGCGGTGAATACGTTCCCGGGCCTTGTACACACCGCCCGTCACACCATGGGAGTGGGTTGCAAAAGAAGTAGGTAGTTTAACCTTCGGGAGGGCGCTTACCACTTTGTGATTCATGACTGGGGTGAAGTCGTAACAAGGTAGCCCTAGGGGAACCTGGGGCTGGATCACCTCCTTACAAAGACGGCACACCGTTACACGTACTCACAACAAATTATTTCGATTGAAAGACGCACCTGGGTCTGTAGCTCAGTTGGTTAGAGCGCACCCCTGATAAGGGTGAGGTCGGAGGTTCAACTCCTCCCAGACCCACCAACGCATAAAAGGCGAAAGCAATAAGGCGAAACACAATCAGACCACACGCCTGGTTAGAATAACTGGCGCTGTGCTTAGTCACGTTTCGGCTTGAGTCTTGGCTTTAGTCTGCTTTAGGGGCCATAGCTCAGCTGGGAGAGCGCCTGCCTTGCACGCAGGAGGTCGGGAGTTCGATCCTCCCTGGCTCCACCATCATGCTGAACGCTGAGGGTCAACCAGTTCGTCAAACGTAAGAAAAATAGTGGGTGAACATCAACGCTATAGGGTTTTATCGGCGGCAACAGATAAAGACTTTATAGCATTGGTATTCGTACCGATAGCTCTTTAACAATATGGAAATCTGTAACTATAGTAATGATCAGCAATGATCAACACTAAAACGAGTTGCGGTTTGAATGACGTCGTTCTCGAAAGGGAAAGGCAGAAAACAAACGGCATGTCGTTCTCAAGCAGAAAAAATCAGCGAAAATGTCAGCTGACAGTATAACCAAAGTACAGACGTATTCGGGTTATATGGTCAAGTGAATAAGCGCATACGGTGAATGCCTAGGCAGTAAGAGGCGATGAAGGACGTTGTAGCATGCGAAAAGCTTTGGGGAGCCTGCAAACCGGCTGTGATCCAGAGATGTCCGAATGGGGAAACCCGGCGCGCATAAGCGCGTCATCTTTGAGTGAATACATAGCTCACTGAAGCGAACCCGGAGAACTGAAACATCTAAGTACCCGGAGGAAAAGAAATCAACCGAGATTCCCTAAGTAGTGGCGAGCGAACGGGGACTAGCCCTTAAGCTAGGATAAGGTTAGTGGAACGGTCTGGAAAGTCCGGCGATACAGGGTGATAGCCCCGTACACGAAAACCTTTTTCTAGTGAAATCGAGTAGGTCGGAGCACGTGAAACTTTGACTGAATATGGGGGGACCATCCTCCAAGGCTAAATACTCCTTACTGACCGATAGTGAACCAGTACCGTGAGGGAAAGGCGAAAAGAACCGCGGAGAGCGGAGTGAAATAGAACCTGAAACCGTATGCGTACAAGCAGTGGGAACCCCTTCGTGGGGTGACTGCGTACCTTTTGTATAATGGGTCAGCGACTTACATTTTGTGGCAAGCTTAACCGAATAGGGGAGGCGTAGCGAAAGCGAGTCTTAATAGGGCGTTTAGTCGCAAGGTGTAGACCCGAAACCGGGCGATCTATCCATGGCCAGGCTGAAGGTTGGGTAATACTAACTGGAGGGCCGAACCCACGTCTGTTGAAAAAGACGGGGATGAGCTGTGGATCGGAGTGAAAGGCTAATCAAGCTCGGAGATAGCTGGTTCTCCTCGAAAGCTATTTAGGTAGCGCCTCGTGTATCACTGCTGGGGGTAGAGCACTGTTTCGGCTAGGGGGTCATCCCGACTTACCAACCCGATGCAAACTCCGAATACCAGCAAGTGCCAGCACGGGAGACACACGGCGGGTGATAAGGTCCGTCGTGAAAAGGGAAACAGCCCAGACCGTCAGCTAAGGTCCCCAAATCTATGCTCAGTGGGAAACGATGTGGAAAGGCACAGACAGCCAGGAGGTTGGCTTAGAAGCAGCCATCCTTTAAAGAAAGCGTAATAGCTCACTGGTCGAGTCGGTCTGCGCGGAAGATTTACCGGGGCTAAGCATAGTACCGAAGCTACGGATTTACACGTAAGTGTGAGTGGTAGAGGAGCGTTCCGTACGCCTGCGAAGGTCGATTGAGAAGTCGGCTGGAGGTATCGGAAGTGCGAATGCTGACATAAGTAACGATAAAGGGGGTGAAAAACCCCCTCGCCGAAAACCCAAGGTTTCCTGCGCAACGTTAATCGACGCAGGGTTAGTCGGCACCTAAGGCGAGGCTGAAAAGCGTAGTCGATGGAAAACAGGTTAATATTCCTGTACCAGTAGTAACTGCGATGGGGTGACGGAGAAGGCTATATCAGCGGTCGGTTGGAAGTGGCCGTTTAAGCAGGTAGGCATGCATCTTAGGCAAATCCGGGGTGCTCTATGCCGAGACGTGATGACGAGCGGTTCGAAAGAACAGCGAAGTGATAGATGCCCTGCTTCCAGGAAAAACCTCTAAGCTTCAGGTTACTAGTGGCCGTACCCTAAACCGACACAGGTGGGTGGGATGAAAATTCTAAGGCGCTTGAGAGAACCCAGGTGAAGGAACTAGGCAAAATGATACCGTAACTTCGGGAGAAGGTATGCCCTCATTACGTGAAGGTCCTCGCGACTGGAGCGGAAGGGGGTTGCAAAAAATCGGTGGCTGCGACTGTTTAGCAAAAACATAGCACTCTGCAAACACGAAAGTGGACGTATAGGGTGTGACGCCTGCCCGGTGCTGGAAGGTTAATTGATGGGGTTATCTTCGGAGAAGCTCTTGATCGAAGCCCCAGTAAACGGCGGCCGTAACTATAACGGTCCTAAGGTAGCGAAATTCCTTGTCGGGTAAGTTCCGACCTGCACGAATGGCGTAACGATGGCCACACTGTCTCCACCTGGGACTCAGTGAAATTGAAATCGCTGTGAAGATGCAGTGTACCCGCGGCTAGACGGAAAGACCCCGTGCACCTTTACTATAGCTTGACACTGGACTTTGAACCTACTTGTGTAGGATAGGTGGGAGGCTTTGAAGCGGGAACGCCAGTTCTCGTGGAGCCAACCTTGAAATACCACCCTGGTATGTTTGGAGTTCTAACCTCGATCCATTATCTGGATTAGGGACAGTGTCTGGTGGGTAGTTTGACTGGGGCGGTCTCCTCCTAAAGAGTAACGGAGGAGCACGAAGGTACCCTCAGCCTGGTCGGAAATCAGGCAATGAGTGCAAAGGCATAAGGGTGCTTGACTGCGAGACGGACAAGTCGAGCAGGTACGAAAGTAGGTCTTAGTGATCCGGTGGTTCTGTATGGAAGGGCCATCGCTCAACGGATAAAAGGTACGCCGGGGATAACAGGCTGATACCGCCCAAGAGTTCATATCGACGGCGGTGTTTGGCACCTCGATGTCGGCTCATCACATCCTGGGGCTGAAGCAGGTCCCAAGGGTATGGCTGTTCGCCATTTAAAGTGGTACGCGAGCTGGGTTCAGAACGTCGTGAGACAGTTCGGTCCCTATCTGCCGTGGGCGTTTGAGATTTGAGGGAAGCTGCTTCTAGTACGAGAGGACCGAAGTGGACGAACCTCTGGTGTTCCGGTTGTCATGCCAATGGCATTGCCGGGTAGCCACGTTCGGACAGGATAACCGCTGAAAGCATCTAAGCGGGAAGCCCCTCCCAAGATGAGATCTCACTGGGACTTTAAGTCCCCTGAAGGGCCGTCGGAGACTACGACGTTGATAGGCACGGTGTGGAAGTCCAGTAATGGGCGTAGCTAACGTGTACTAATTGCCCGTGAGGCTTGACCATATAACACCCAATGCGTTTGGGTGTCACTGACACGCTGATAAACGTAAGATAACGACACACTCGATACAGATTTCCATGAAGACAGGTAAACGGCAAATGCCGGGAAGCGAATACGCTTCAAGCCTGTGCATGACGGCTGCAAAACAGCCAAACCAGTTTGCTTGGTGAACATAGCAAGCGTGAACCACCCGATCCCATCCCGAACTCGGAAGTGAAACCGCTTAGCGCCGATGATAGTGTGGCAGGTTGCCATGTGAAAGTAGGTCATCGCCAAGCTCTTAAACCAAAAGCCCTGCTTACCCATAGCAGGGCTTTTTTTTTGACCCAAAATCACCCCACTGCTGCTCCCTTCTCTTTTGCGGACGGGGTTGTTAGAATCCCCTCTCATCAATGTTTAACGAGAAAACGCATGAGTGCAATAGACAGAATCCAAGCCCAATTAGCCAGCCATCCTGTGGTCTTATACATGAAAGGCACGCCAGATTTTCCCCAGTGTGGGTTTTCCAGCCGGGTGGTGCAAGTCTTGCGGGCATGCAATGCGGATTATGCCCATATCAATATCTTCGAAGACCCTGAAGTGCGTGAAGCCTTAAAAGAATACTCGCACTGGCCTACCTATCCCCAACTGTATATCAACGGCGAGTTAATCGGCGGCTGCGACATTGTCATCGATCTCTTTAATAAAGGCGAGCTTGATAATATGCTGGCGAGCGTTGGCTCCAAACTTTAGTCGAAAAAGGTATATTAATTAAGCAGCAGCGTGCCTATTCGACCGTGTATTGCGATGGATTTTCTGCCATTCTCGCCAATATGTTTGGGTGTAATGTGTTCTAAGTCGCTAATTGGCTACATTTACGTCGCTTCGTACTCGCTTAATTTTTTCCAGCGGTTGATAATCATACAAAACAATTCGGCAGTTTGTTCGGCGTCGTAAAGTGCTGAATGTGCTTTTTCGTTATCCCAGACAATTCCGGCAGCTTGAGCAATTTTTGCTAAAACTGTTTGTCCGTACATTAGCCCTCCGAGTGTGGCGGTATCGAAACTACTGAATGGATGAAACGGGCTTCGTTTGTAGTTGGTTCGTTCAATAGCGGCGTTCAAAAAATTGATATCGAAAGCTGGGTTGTGACCAACCAAAATAGCTCTCTTGCATTCGTTACGTTTTACAGCGGCTTTGATAGGGGTAAACAGCTTGGTAAGCGCATCCTTCTCTTCTATAGCCATGCGGAAAGGATGGTATGGATCGATACCGGTAAATTTGAGCGCTGCGTCATCCAGCTCTGAGTTTTTGAAAGGAATGATATTGCAGTGATGTTTTTCGGTGACATGCAGCCATCCATCAGTGTCTGGTTCGACTATTACGGCGGCGATTTCCAATAGTGGATTTTTTTTTGAATTAAAGCCGGCGGTCTCTATATCGACAATAACAGGAAGGTAACCTCTGAAACGGTTGCCTAACGGATTTAGGTTTATTTCCATTGAGTTTGATGGGCTAAAAAAGTCGGTTGTGCGTTATGTTACGTGAGTTTTGGATAGGTATAAACAATATTCAATTGGTGAGGTGAAGTTATGCAAGATCGGAAAAAAGGTTGGGTTATCTTAGGGTTACTGACCGTATTAAACGGTTGTGCCACGACCCGCGGTGTCGATCCTAAAGATCCTTGGGAGGGCTGGAACAGAGGCGTGCAATCATTTAATGACGGCGTGGACGATTATGTCATGAAACCGGTTGCCAAAGGCTACGATTGGGTGATGCCCGATTTTGCGGACCAAGCGGTTACTAATTTTTTCAGCAATGTCGATGACATAGGTGTTTGTACCAACGATGTTTTGCAAGGAAAACTCCTGCAATCGGGTCAGGACGGCGCGCGTTTCTTGGTGAACACCACCATCGGTGTCGCCGGGCTTATCGATGTTGGGACGATGATCGATTTGCCGAAGCATAATGAAGATTTTGATCAAACCTTAGGCTATTGGGGAATACCTACCGGCCCTTACTTGGTCCTGCCGTTTTTCGGACCCAGTTCGCCACGTGGCGTGTTCGGGTTGGTTGGCGATGCCGCGATGAATCCGTTTACTTATGCCGGTATCTACATAAATCCAAATTGGATTGGCGCGGCGGTTTCGATTGGTCCTGGTGCATTGAAAGTCATCGACGCGCGCTCAGATCTGCTGGGTATGGAAAAAGTCGCTACCGAGGCGGCACTGGATCGTTACGAGTTTTTTAAAAATGCCTATCTTTCCAGACGTAATTATCTGGTTCACGATGGCAAGGTTCCAGACGAAGATGTGTTGAAATTCGACGAAATGCAGGGCGGTGGGCGTGGACCGCTCGATCCGAATCCGTATTGATTTAAACTGTTCTACTCTTATGTAAAAGGCCGTAAAGCAAATAGCTTTGCGGCTTTTTTATTGCTTCAATCCAAGCGGACGAGCACGAAATCCGGTTTCGCTTCTACCAGTACTCCCGACATTATCCTATTTTCCAGAATGAGGTCGGGTGCCACATCGCAGGCTACCCTTAGATAGTTCGGTGTGTAGCCGAAATGGCGGACCACGCCATCTTGCTGAGCTTCTTTTTGCCCTTCCCATAAAATGTTGGCCTGTTCGCCGAGGTTTTCGGCAATGAAGTTATGCTTCATTGTGTCGGCTAATTCATGCAATTGCTTGCTGCGCAGTTTCTTTGTGTTCTGATCGACTTGATCCGGCAAACCCGCGGCTTTGGTGCCTTCCCGAGGCGAATAGCTGAAAATGTGAATATGACCAAAACCCAGGCTTTTGATGTAATCAAAACTTTCCTGCCATTCCAGTTCGGTTTCGCCCGGAAAGCCGACGATGATGTCGGTAGTGATATTGAAATGCGGAATCGTCGCTCGGGCCAGTTTAACAATCTGGCCGAATTCCTCCGTTTTACAGCGCCTGGCCATGCGCCGTAGTACGCTGTCACTGCCGCTCTGCAAGGGCAAATGCAGATGTGGCATCAGTCTTGAATTTTTGAACAACTCGAAGAAACCATCCGGCAATTCCCAAGGTTCCAGAGAACCCATGCGCAGGCGTGGAATCTCCGTCTTAGCCAGGATTTCGCTAACCAATTCGACCAAATTACTGTTGATGTCACTGCCGTAACCGCCCAAATGCACACCGGTGATGATGGCTTCGTTGATGCCTTGAGCGTGCAGTGCGTTGATCTCGTCAATGACTGCTTGAATCGGCCGGTTGCTTTCCTCGCCGCGAGCAACGGTGACGATGCAGAAGGTGCAGCGGTAGCGGCAGCCGTCCTGTACTTTGACGAAGGCGCGCTGGCGGCCACGGCTGAACAGCGACACTTCGCCGGGTTCGGTCGACATCGCCGGCATACTGTCCAGATTCAGTTCGGCCAGGGTTTTCTCCACCAGCTGGTTTTTGTCCTGGTTGCCGACGATCAAATCCACGCCCATCAATTGCGCGGCTTCTTCCTCGTTCAGTGTCGCGTAACAACCGCTGACCACCAGCTTGGATTGCGGATTCTCACGGTGAATGCGGCGTATCATTTGCTTGGATTTTTTCACCGCGTCTTGGGTGACCGCGCAGGAATTGATGATCACCAATTGTGCGTCGCTCAAGTTGCGGGTGATGCTATGGCCTTTAGCCTGAAAGGCTTGCGCCCAGGTTTCCAGTTCGGCTTCGTTGAGGCGGCAGCCCAGGGTTTTTAAATGTATCTGCATGTTGTCGTGAAACGTTGAATCGATAAAGCGTAGGGTGCATTAGCGTAGCGTTATGCACCGTCTACTGGAAGAATTAACCAAAAAACCAATAAGTCACCAAAATGGCGGTCACGATGCCGCCGAGGTCGGCGACGATGCCGCAGGCGGCGGCGTGGCGTATCTGCTTGATGTTGACCGCGCCGAAATACACCGCCAACACATAAAACGTGGTCTCGGTGCTGCCTTGCACCACCGATGCTAGCCGTCCGGCGAAGGAATCGGCGCCATGGGTCTGCATGGTGTCTATCATCATCGCCCGCGCGCCGCTGCCGCTGAACGGCTTCATCAGTGCAGTCGGCAGGCCGTCGATGAAACGGTTGTCGATGCCGGCAGCATTGACCAATAGCCTTACACCGTCGGTGATCAATTCCAGCGCGCCGCTGGCCCGGCACACTCCGAAAGCCACTAGCATCGCCACCAGATAAGGAATGATGGTGATCGCGGTCTGGAAACCGTGCTTGGCGCCTTCGACGAACAATTCGTAGGCGTTCAGACCTTTGTAGGCAGCGGCGGCGATGAACGACACCACCAAGCCGAACAAAATCACATGGCTGACCAGAGCCGATTGCTTGAGCATTTCTGCCTGATCCAAGCCCGCGAAATAAGCCAGTATGCCGCCGACCAAGATGGTGATGCCGCCCAGATAAGCCATCACCACCTTGTCCAGCAAATTGATCTTCTGCACGGCGGCGACGGCCAGCAGGCCGGTCAGCGTCGACATATAGGTGGCGATCAATATCGGAATGAACACGTCGGTCGGATTGGCGGCACCCAGTTGAGCCCGGTAAGCGAAGATCGTTACCGGAAACAGCGTCACCGAGGAGGTGTTGATCACTAGAAATAAAATCTGCGCATCGCTGGCCCGCTCGGGATGCGGATTCAAGGTCTGCATTTCCTGCATGGCCTTGATTCCCATCGGCGTCGCGGCGTTGTCCAAGCCCAGCATGTTGGCGGCGATGTTCATCACCATCGCCCCGAGTGCCGGATGATCTTTCGGTATTTCCGGCATCAGCCGGCTGAACAATGGATTCAGCGCCTTGGTCAACAAATCGATGAAACCGCTATGCTCGCCGATTTTCATGATGCCCAGCCATAAGGCCAGCAAGCCACTAAGCCCCAGCGAAATCTCGAACGCCGTTTTGGACAGGCTGAACATTGCATTCATCAACTCGGAAAACACCTGGGTATCACCCAGCACCAACAGCTTGAAGGCGGCGGTGGCGAAGGCGCTCAGGAAGAAGAATATCCAGATGAAGTTCAGCAACAACCTATCCTAACGTTTAGTCGATTTTCTTGGCTAAAGCCGCGGCATAACCGGTGTAGCTGTGCGGGGTCAGCGCCAGCAGTTCGGCTTTGGCTTGCGCCGGAATTTCCAGCTTTTCGACGAAGGCGCGCATGCCGTCGCCGGTGACGCGATTGCCGCGGGTCAGTTCTTTCAATTTTTCGTAAGGTTTTTCGATGCCGTAACGGCGCATCACGGTCTGGATAGGCTCGGCCAGCACTTCCCAGTTTTGCTCCAGGTCTTGATCGAGTAAGGCCGGGTTGAATTCCAGTTTGGAAATGCCTTTCAAGGTCGATTGAATGGCGATGCTGGTATGGGCGATGCCGACGCCGATGTTGCGCAATACCGTGGAATCGGTCAGGTCGCGCTGCCAACGGGAGACCGGTAATTTGTCGGCCAGGAAGCCGAAAATCGCATTCGCCAAGCCCAGATTGCCTTCGGAGTTTTCGAAGTCGATCGGATTGACCTTGTGTGGCATCGTCGAGGAGCCGACTTCGCCGGCGACGGTTTTTTGCTTGAAATAACCCAGCGAAATATAGCCCCAGACGTCGCGGTCGAAGTCCAGCAGGATGGTGTTGAAGCGCGACAAAGCATGGAAGAATTCCGCCATGTAATCGTGCGGCTCGATCTGGATGGTGTAAGGGTTGAAAGTCAGACCCAGCGATTCAACGAAGTTTTGTGCGAACACCGGCCAATCGACATCCGGATAAGCGACGCAATGGGCGTTGTAGTTGCCGACCGCGCCGTTGATTTTGCCCAAGAGTTCGACTTTAGCCAATTGCTCGCGTTGGCGTTGCATGCGGGCGACGACGTTCGCGAATTCCTTGCCGACCGTGGTCGGTGTGGCCGATTGGCCGTGGGTGCGCGACAGCATAGGCTGATCGGCGCTGTCCAAAGCTAATTGTTTGATCGCGTTTATTGTCGCATCGATCTCCGCCAGGATCAGGACGCGGCCTTCCTTCAACATCAAGGCATACGACAGATTGTTGATGTCTTCCGAGGTGCAGGCGAAGTGAAAGAACTCGTTGATCGCGTGCAGTTCGGCGTTGCCTTTGACTTTTTCCTTGAGGAGATATTCGACCGCCTTGACGTCATGGTTGGTGGTTTTCTCGATGTCCTTGACCGCTTGGGCGTCGGCTTCGGAGAAATCGCTGACGATTTTATTCAGTATGGCGTTCGCTTCGGCGGACAAGGCCGGCACTTCGGCGATCTTGGTTTCGGCAGCCAAGGCTTGCAGCCAGCGCACTTCGACTTCGACCCGGTAACGGATCAAGCCGTATTCGCTGAAGATGGGGCGCAAGGCGTCGACTTTGCCGGCGTAGCGGCCGTCGATGGGGGAGATGGCGGTGAGTTCTGAATGGCTCATGTACGTTTCCTGAATAAAACTGAAATGGGATAGCTGTTGGCGGTGGTTTTAAATTTGGCCGCCGGGGCGTGAAATGGGTTGAAATTGGCCGTCGAAACAATTTCTGCTAGTGCCGGGAAAAGCTTCGATCAAGCGGTGGCGCATGTCGGCATCGTCCCGGAATACAGTCATCCAGACAGACCAGAAACCTCGTTGCGTTGCCATTTCGACAATTTCGGCTCTACGTTCCTCGGTGTCGAAGGCTGCCAGCTGTGATTTTCGCTTCGCGGCATTTTGCCAAGCTTGTTGCCGATGCAGCCATCGTTTGTCTTTGTTTGTTGGAACTTGTTGACCATTAATCTGGCGATCAGGATGTTTATTTAGGCCTAATGCCAACCAGGTCTTTTCGATTTTTCGGTTGATAGGCTCGGCATGTATTTTATTCGGCAATACCCGGCCTTGCGAATCGTAGCTAAAGGCTAGCAAGGTGTTGTCGCTGTCGGGCCAAACATAATCGTCAAGGTTCAATTGGCCATGGCCTTTGCCTGAATTGCAATTGCCGCAGGCTAACAAAAAATTATTCCAACTGAATTTGGTTTCCGGGTATTCATTTTTTGGTTTTTTATGCTCGACATGAATGCCACTAGCAATCCAGCGTTCGCAATATGAACAATATTCGCCGAGCCGCTCTATTAACGGCTGTTGAGCATTTTCATAGGGTTTAATTTCGCCCAGGTCTGTTCCTTTATTAACCGGACGCATGGTTATTTATCTTTTGAGGCTAATACGGAATCGCGTTCGAATTTTAATTGTGCTGCGAATGCCGGATCGTCACTGAAAGGAATGGATAATTCGTCCAATTTCGAGCGTAACTGCATGACTTCCATATCCGATTCGTTATTTACTTCGTGCAGTTTTCGATAGTAAGCTTCGGCAGCCTCCATCATGTCCAGATAGCGTTTGCTCTTTTGCGGAATTTCGACATGCTGCTGATCTTCGGCAATATCTTCGATACTTTCGCTTTCAATCGCGATCGGCTGGGCTTTCTCCAAATCCCACAATAAACAATCGTCCCGCCCGTACAGCGACTGAATAATAAACGGAGAATGGCTGCTGGCGACGAACTGCACTTTGGGGAAGGTATTCAGCAAACGACCAACAACTTCACGTTGCCATTTGGGATGCAAATGCAGATCGATTTCGTCGATCAGCACGATGCCTTCGGTTTGCTTGATGACATCGGCTTCCAGTTGTGGATTGAGGGTCGCCATACGATAAGCAATGTCGGCGACCATGCCTATCATGTTGCGGTAGCCGTCGCTGAGCATGGAAAATGGCACTATTTGCGATTTCTTGTCGTTGATAGATTGAAACATCAATTCATCCCAATCAATGTCCCACCAAGCCTTTTTGGCATTTGGGATCATGCTAACGATAGCTTCGCGTACAACCTCTAATACATGGCGACGTTCCTGTTTTTGGAGAGCAGCTAATTCTTGAGTTTTAAACCAGCGGAATAGCTGCTCTAAATTAGATGCAGGATTTAGACAGTCTCGATAGCCCAATAGGCGTGAATCTGGTGCTAACGTTTCAATTTCAGAACCATCGACTTTTTTCCATAAACGGCCAGTACCGTAATAAGCAATTATTGGAAGAATCGTTAATGGGTCGTTTCTTTGTGAAAAGCGTGTTGTTAATGCATTAACTGTCGAATCTTCTCCTTGGAGAGAAATGAAGTTTTTATTGAATGCAAATATATTATTTGTGTCTCTGCCATGCTGCCATTTGAAAACTTTATTATCTAGTGTGTAATCGATAGTAATGAATGTACTTTGGGCTAGCTCCCGCGTAAATGTTTGCCCCATTTTTTGTTCAACATATCTTAAGTCGTTTCGCGAGAGTGTTCTTTTACTACTAATTTCATTTAAAGAGAACTCAGCTAATAAGTCCTGAGTAATAATAGAGATGGCATCTAAAACAACAGTTTTTCCGCTGCCATTGTCGCCAATCAACAGCGTAAATTTGTCAGACAGATTTAGTTCGTATATGTCAAAGCAGCGAAAATTATTCAGTGTCAACCTGTTAATCTTCATTGTATTTGCTCTCAATTATCCCGCCACCCAAACAAACCTCGCCCTGATAAAACACCACCGACTGACCCGGCGTGATCGCCCGTTGCTGTTCGTCGAAGCGGACTTTGACGCGGGTGCCGCCGTCGATGGGTTCGACGACGCAATCCTGGTCGGGTTGGCGGTAGCGAGTCTTGGCGGCACAGTGGATCGTTTCGGTCAAGGGTTGGTCGCCGCACCAATCGAGTTGGCCGGCTTCCAGGGTGTTGTGCAGCATTAACGGGTGGTTGTGGCCCTGGCCGACAATCAGCACGTTATTGTCCAGGTCTTTTTCCAGTACGAACCATGGTTCATCCGGCGCATCCTTGACCCCACCTATGCCGAGGCCCTGGCGCTGGCCCAGCGTGTAATACATCAAGCCATGATGTTTGCCGATATATTGCCCTTCCGGTGTGCGCATTTCACCAGGTTGGTGCGGCAGGTATCGTTGCAGAAATTCCTTGAATTTGCGTTCGCCGATGAAGCAAATGCCGGTGCTGTCTTTCTTGCGGCTGTTGGCAAAACCGGCTCTATCCGCCATCGCACGGATTTCCGGCTTGTGTAGGTGGCCTATTGGAAACAGGGTACGAGACAGGGCTTTCTGCCCCATTGCGTAGAGAAAATAGCTTTGCTCTTTGTTGGGATCTAAGCCTTTTAATAGCTGGAATTCGCCGTCTTGTTCGCGAACGCGGGCATAGTGGCCGGTGGCAATATATTCGGCGCCCAAGTCTTCGATGGCGTAATCCAGAAACGCTTTGAATTTGACGTGTTTGTTACAAAGTATGTCGGGATTGGGAGTGCGGCCGGCCTTAAACTCTGACAAAAACACTTCAAATACCTCGTCCCAATATTCGGCGGCGAAGTTGACGGTCTTAAGCTCTATGCCGAGTTTGTCGCAAACTTGCTGTGCGTCGGCTAAGTCTTGCATCGCCGTGCAATATTCGGTGCCGTCGTCTTCCTCCCAATTTTTCATGAACAAGCCTGTGACTTTGTGGCCTTGTTCTTGCAGGGCTAGAGCGGTAACGGAAGAATCGACGCCGCCGGACATGCCGACGATGATGTGTTTGCTCATTCTAAATCGATAAAAGACTGTAAGATGCTAAGCGGATAGCGGTGACCTTTCAGGTATTCGTCCACGGTGGTCAATACCAAAGGGCTGCGCAATTGCTGGCGTTTTGCGTAAATTTCATTGCGGCTTAACCAGTGAGTGTCGATAATGCCGTCGTCGAGAGCTTGTTCTGGATTGTGGTTGTTGACTGTGCCGGAAAAACAGAAGCGAACAAAGCTGGGCATATGCGGATTTCTGCGCCATAGCTGTGTGGCGATTAAAGCCTCCGGTTCGAATTGCCAAGCTGTTTCCTCGCAAACTTCGCGTTTGACGGCACTGATTAAATCTTCACCTTCTTCCAAATGACCAGCAGGCTGATTGAACGCAAGGCCTCGTGCCGTTGTCTCCTCAACCAGCAGGAAGCGACCGTCTTTTTCGATCACGGCGGCGACGGTGACGTGAGGTTTCCAAACCATGATATTGATAGAAAACGGTAAAAGGCGCGCATTTTACTAGAAATGTTTTTTATGTGCCTAAAGATTGAAATTTAATGTTTAAGACGCTATTTTTAAGACCACAATGATTCACAGCATCAAAGATTATGTCAGATTTTGAACCCTTGAAAGATGGTGACGGTAACACCGCGCTGCAAGAAGCCAAACCGCAGCTGAAAAGACCGCCACTGTATAAGGTTATGTTGCTTAATGACGACTTTACGCCGATGGATTTTGTCGTCGAAATATTGACTGATTTTTTTAACATGAGCCAAGAGAAAGCAACGCAGGTGATGTTGCAAGTGCATACGCAGGGTGTCGGCGTTTGTGGTACCTACACCAAAGACGTGGCTGAAACCAAAGTACATATTGTTAATGAATATTCCCGTGAGCACCATCACCCGCTGATGTGCACGATGGAAGAGGCGTGAGGGGTAACCATGCTAAGTAAAGAACTTGAAGTGACATTGAATGCTGCTTTTACCGGAGCTCATGCCAAAAGACACGAATTCATCACGGTCGAGCATTTGTTGCTGGCCTTGTTGGACAATGTCACGACGATACCGATTTTGATCGCTTGCGGCTGCAATGTTAATGCATTGCGGGCCGAACTAACCCGATTTATAGATGAAACCATTTCCTTGATTCCGGAAGGTATACAGCGCGAAACGCAACCCACTTTGGGTTTTCAGCGTGTTTTACAGCGCGCCGTATTTCATGTCCAGGCTTCCGACAAAAAAGAAGTCACCGGCGCGAACTTATTTGTTGCCTTGTTTAGTGAACAGGATTCGCACGCGGTTTATCTGTTGAACAAACAAGACATCACTCGTTTGGATGTGGTCAATTATCTGGCGCACGGGGTTTCCAAAATCGAGCAGTTCAGAAAAGAAAATAACGAAGAATCAGAATCCGAGCGCGGCAGCAATGAAGCTTTGTCCAGCCCATTGGAAAAATACGCAACCAACTTGAACGAAGAAGCCCTGAAAGGCAACATCGATCCTTTAATCGGCCGCGAGCTGGAAGTGGAAAGAACCATTCAGGTGCTTTGCCGCCGCCGCAAAAATAATCCGCTATTGGTAGGGGAGGCTGGTGTCGGTAAAACCGCTATAGCTGAAGGTTTGGCGAAACGAATTGTTGAAGAACAAGTGCCGGATATTTTGTTGAATAGTGTGATTTATTCACTAGATATGGGTGCACTGGTGGCGGGTACCAAGTATCGCGGCGACTTTGAAAAACGACTCAAGGCTTTAATTAGCCAGCTCAAAAAAGAACCGGACTCGATTTTATTTATTGACGAAATTCATACCATTATTGGTGCGGGTTCCGCTTCCGGTGGGGTGATGGATGCCTCTAACTTGATCAAGCCGGTGTTGGCGTCCGGACAGTTGCGGTGCATTGGGTCTACTACGTATCAAGAATATCGGGGTATTTTCGAAAAAGACCACGCTTTAGCGCGGCGCTTTCAGAAAATCGATGTGATAGAGCCATCAATAGAAGATACTGTATTAATATTGAAGGGCTTGAAGTCGCGCTTTGAAGAGCATCATGGCCTGAAATACACCCAAGAAGCATTGCGACTGGCGGTGGAATTATCAGCGCGCTATATCACAGACAGGCATTTGCCTGACAAAGCCATTGATGTGATCGACGAAGCCGGGGCCAGGCAGCGATTGTTTGCCGGTATTGATCGCAAGGATCTGATCGATACTGCCGAGATAGAAGAAATCGTCGCCAAAATTGCCAGGGTGCCGGCACAATCGGTATCGTCAAACGACATTGATAAATTGTCGAGCTTGGAAAAAAACCTGAAGATGCTGGTGTTTGGCCAAGACGAAGCCATTTCAGAGCTGGCGTCGGCAATTAAGCTATCGCGAGCGGGTTTGCGCGATACCACTAAAACGATCGGTTCGTTCCTGTTTGCCGGTCCTACTGGTGTCGGTAAAACGGAAGTGACTCGGCAGCTAGCCAAAGTATTGGGCATAGAGTTGATTCGCTTCGATATGTCTGAGTACATGGAGCGGCATACTGTATCACGCTTGATCGGCGCGCCTCCGGGGTATGTCGGGTTCGATCAGGGCGGATTGCTGACCGAAGCGGTGACCAAACATCCGCATGCTGTGTTGTTGCTGGACGAGTTGGAAAAAGCGCACCCGGATGTGTTCAACCTTTTACTGCAGGTGATGGATCACGGCACATTGACCGACAACAACGGTCGCAAAGCGGATTTTAGAAATATCATTTTGATCATGACGACCAATGCCGGCGCGGAAGAAAGCAGCCGGGCATCTATCGGCTTTACCCAGCAAAATCATGCTTCCGATAGTATGAAAGTGATCGAGCGAGGGTTTTCGCCGGAATTTAGAAATCGTCTGGACGCAATTGTGCAATTCAAACCGCTGGATTTGGCGGTGGTGGGCAGTGTGGTCGATAAGTTTATTTTCGAGCTGGAAGCCATATTGGCGGACAAAAATGTCACATTGACTTTAGAGCCTGCGGCGAGAGCGTGGCTGGCCGAACATGGTTGCGATCCAAAAATGGGGGCGCGGCCAATGGCGCGATTGATTCAGGAAAAGATCAAAAAACCGCTGGCAGAAGATTTATTGTTCGGTCGTTTAGCGAATGGCGGTCACGTGCGAGTGCATGTCGAGAACGATGCGTTGGCTTTTGCCATCGAGAGCAAACAACTAATCGTTTCGGAATTGAATCAAGTAGTATAAAGCGAGGGAAGCAATCGCTTTCCCGGGGGAGGGTTAGCGATTGCGGAAAGTAATGCGGCCTTTGGTCAAGTCGTAAGGTGTCATTTCTACGCGGACTTTATCGCCAGTCAGGATGCGGATGTAGTGTTTGCGCATTTTGCCGGAGATGTGGGCGGTAACGATGTGACCATTTTCCAATTCGACGCGAAACATAGTGTTGGGCAGGGTATCGATAACCTTGCCATCCATTTCAATCTGATCTTCTTTTGCCATAGTCAAAGCTCTAAATTTAAAACGCCTATGTTAGCATGAATCCTCTGCCGAGCCGCTAAAAAAGTCTCCCGGATAGTTGAATTAGTGCTGATACAGGGCGCGTCAGACTTTCCTTCTCACTTCAATAATATTTGGCAAATGGCTGATACGTGCCAGCACCAAACTAAGTTGCTCGGTATTTTCGATTTGAATTGTCATATTCAGAATCGCGGACAAATCGTCGTGGGTCTTCAATGAGGCGTTGCTGATATGTACTTTCCCGGCGGCTAATACCTGAGAAACGTCGTTCAACAAATTTTGCGCGTTAAAGGCATGAATCAAAATCGGTACGCTGTGATGTACAGTTTGTTGACCGCTCCAATCGGCTTTCAACAATTGCAATTGCTGCTCGGGCGACAGATGCCGAATATTCTCGCAGTCACGGCGATGAATAGTGATACCGCGTTTATGCGAGATAAAGCCGATAATCTCGTCACCCTTTACCGGTGAGCAGCAATGGGCCAGCGTGGTCACTACATTATCAATATCATCGATAGTAATCGCTGATTGCGTCGAGGATTTGCTTGGCACCAACTTAATCGGCGTAGGCTCCAATTCCGGAATTTTCAGCGCACCGGCCAATTGTCGGTTGTTGATGTCGCCGTGGCCTAGCGCTTCATAAAAATGTTCTGTATCCGCGAATTTAAAATGCCTTAACAATTCGTTGATATCGACGGTTTTCAAGCCTAGCCGCTTGCTTTCCTTATCCAGCAGCAATTTGCCGGCCGCAATATTTTCGGCTTGCTGTTGTTGTTTGAACCAGCTTTTTACCTTGCTGATGGCTCGCGGGGTTTTTAGGTAACCGAGGTTGGGATTTAGCCAGTTGTGATTGGGCTGACCATTCTTGACCGTGATGATTTCCACTTGCTCCCCAGAGCACAGCTTGTAAGTTAAGGGCTTGATCTGGCCATTAACTTTGGCGCCGCGGCAGCTATGACCCACCTCGGTATGGATCGCATAAGCAAAATCCAGTGGCGTAGCGCCCTTGACCAGGTCGATCAATTTGCCGGCAGGGGTCAGCACGAATACCCGGTCGGAGAACAGCTCGGTATGAAAGTTTTCCAGCAAGCCGTCAGTGTTATCTTTGTCTTCCAGCAGTTGTCGGAGCGAGGCGATGTTCTTCTCGGTGGCGGCGTTGAACTTGCTGCCCTCTTTATAACGCCAGTGCGCTGCCACACCCAGCTCTGCAAAGTCGTGCATGGCTTTGGTACGGATTTGAATTTCGATACGGTTGCCGTCTTCATCCAAAACTACGGTATGCAGGGACTGATAGCCGTTTTCCTTAGGGTTGGCGATGTAATCGTCGAATTCCCGCGGAATATGCTGCCAATGGCTGTGCGCCAAGCCTAGCACCATGTAGCAGGCCGACAAACTGTCCACCACCACGCGCACTGCCAATAAGTCGTACAGTTCGTTTATCGCCAGTTGCTTGCGGCGCATCTTGTTCCAGATGCTATAGATATGCTTGGGCCTACCGTAGACCTTGGCCTGTATGCCTTCCTGGTTTAAACGGTCTTGAAGTGCCGCTAAAAACCGCTCAATAAAGGCTTGGCGTTGTTCCCGATTGACAGCCAATGAGTCGGTGACAAAGCGGTAATGCTCAGGATCGGCATAACGAAACGCCAGGTCTTCCAATTCCCATTTGAATTGATTAATACCCAGGCGATTGGCGAGTGGCGCATAAATATCCAGGGTTTCCCTGGCAATGAAGCGGCGGATATTGTCTTGCTCGTGTTGGAGTCCGCGCAGCCGCTGAATACGAAAAGCCAATTTAATCAGCACCGCCCGCACGTCATGGGTCATTGCCAGCAGCATGCGTCGCAATATCTCGGCTTGATTGGGCTGGTTTGCCATGTCGGTACTGTAAATGCTGACATTATTCAACCAACTCACGTCTTTAACCAAGTCGGCGACTACCGGTCCGAATTGCTCGCGTATTGTCGAGTCGCTGAGTTTCCCGGCAACACGTGAATCGCTGAGCAGCGCCGCCAGAATAGTTTCCAGATCGATATGCACACTCATTAAAATTGAGGCGACATCGACGCCTTTGGGGCGGAGAGTGTCCTTGCAGTTTGCCGAAAGTTGCTCGACCAGCTTCAGCGCGTGGCTTATCTGTAAGCTATCGGCGTCTGAAAACCCGGGAAACAGTTTGCTGACGGAAGAATTATTTTGAGTCATACCAATATTGTAAGACTAGCGAGGTGGGGCGGAAAATAGGGAATTTCCTGAAACTTGGGGTTCGAATCCAGGCGTCAGATTAAACGGCTAGCGACGCGCTTTACCCGTCCGCGTTCCCCGAGTGTCTATACGGGCAAAGCTATTGGGCAAAATTCAGGACACTCTCAAGCAGCCTACTCAGGCAGTAAGAAAACCACTCAAGTATGGCCGGATTTATTAAACCGGCCCTCAATAAAGTCGCTCACGCTTATGCTAAGGCCGAGTTTTCAAGATGGATTCCCGCTTACGCGGGAATGACGGAGCAGGGAAATTTAAGTGTCCGGTTAACAGGCAGGAAATTCTAAGATTCTTAGCATTAAGTGCCTGGGGAGACAGCTATTAATAAGCATCTTTATCCGTGATTTTGCCCTTGTCGTTGACCGCCACCTTCCATTTGCTGCCACCCACCTCAATAAACAATTCGTATTCTTCGCCCACGCCGTTCGGATTAATCACCAATTCCGCCTTATGCAGCTTATAGCCGGGGAAGTTATCGGCCAGCACTTTGGTCACGTCAGGTGATATTTCTAGACCGTTGTCCAGCAGGATTTCGTTCGCAAACAACGCGCCGTCGGTTCTAAATAACTCATGCTTCAATTCGTCTTCCGTATCCTTAAAGCTGACTTCCAGTAGCTGTTGACCAAAGTGGGTTTCCTGAGTCGCTTTCAGGTCCTGCGCTTGCGGGTGTCGTTTCAAAATATTGGCCCTGACTTTATCCGGGATTGCCACGCTAGCGGAATCTTGGGCTTGAGCGGTTGATAAGCTGCTGTAAAAGGTGGTAGCGGCAAGTAAGGAAAGTAATAAAGTACGCATATGTTCTCCTGCTGTGTTGGATCCCCCAATGACTTAAAGCGCTGGGGATGGTTTCATCGTTGTTTTTGCGGTATTAGCAAACGTGGACGTTGGAAAAATTCATTCAAAACCAGAACGTGCTGTTCTGAGAGCTTGAAGCACTCTTGGCGCTTAACCATGGTCGATTATGCGATAAAAATAAAAATCGCCGGTAGGATTTTTCCGCGAACTTGGCATAGATCAATATTTGCATATCGATTATTCTAAAAGCAGTTTGATGCCATTGAGCCGCTGGGGAGCCGATTTGGCTTGCCGGAAGCTTCCGCAGCACCAGTCTAGCGCCATGGATCGTGCCCACTTTGCCTTTTTCTAAATTGCCTATGCCGAAGCAATATCGCCGTTTTCGAGATATTTCCACCAGTGAGAAAATATTAAACACCGTGTTCCTGTTGACCATAGGTCTCGGTTATCTGATGGCCCTGGTGAATTTGTATTACACCCATCAAGGCCGCGACGGCAAGCGCGGTTTGTCGATAGACGACATTGTCATCATGTATCACGGTTCGACCACCCAGTCGCGGCTGGGCGCGGCGATCAACGGCATCATGGAGCCCAATCTGAAGTACAAAAGCGATAAGGAAGTGATCTTGAAATGGATCCAGGATGGCGCGGAGCAGCCTGCTTACGAGCAAAGAATTGCGCCGATTTTGAACCGCGACTGTATCCACTGTCATAACCCCGCCGCCAACCCGAGCCTGCCCAATCTGACGCATTACGAAGGTGTCGCGGAAGTGGCGCATAAAGGCGGGGCGTCGACGCCGGCGCTGGTCAGGGTGTCGCATATTCATTTATTCGGCATTGCCTTCATCCTGTTTTTCATTGGCAAAATTTTTCTGCTCTGCGATATGAATATCTACGTCAAGCGGGTGGCGCTGGTGATTCCGTTTTTTGCAATGCTATTGGACGTGGTGTCCTGGTTTGTCACCAAGCATATTTCCGAATTTGCCTATGTGGTAGTGCTTAGCGGTGCGTTGATGGGCTTATCGATGGGCGTCCAAATATTAATGAGTGTTTATCAAATGTGGTTTTACCAAAAGGACTGATATTTTGACTGTTTCTCCCGTTTCATCCATGACGACCAACCCGCGCAGTTGTCCGGCCATGTTAATCAGCGCCCCGGCTTCCGGGCAAGGCAAAACGACCGTCACCGCCGCGCTGGCTTATTACCATAGACAGCAAGGCCGTCGGGTTCGGGTATTCAAGACCGGCCCGGATTTCATCGATCCGCAGATTTTGGCTTACGCCAGCGGGCAGCCCGTTTATCAGCTGGATTTATGGATGATGGGCGAGGCGCATTGCCGCGAACTGCTGTACCGCGCCGCCGGCGAAGCCGATCTGATCTTGATCGAAGGCGTGATGGGTTTATTCGATGGCGACAGCAGTAGTGCTGATCTGGCCCAAGCCTTGGCGGTGCCGGTGGCGGCGGTGATCGACGCCCAGGGCATGGCGCAAACCTTTGCCGCAGTCGCATTCGGTTTGGCGAACTATCGGCCGGATTTGGCGTTCGCGGGCGTGATCGCCAATAAAGTCGGTAGCGCGGGTCACGCCAGGATGCTGCGAGAAGCCTTGCCAGCCGGCATGCCCTTGTTGGCGGCGATGAGTCGAGACGAGGCAGTCGGCTTACATTCCCGGCATTTGGGCTTGCTGCAGGCCGACGAAATTGGTGATCTGGATACCCGGTTGGCGCGGGCCGCGGAATTATTAAATAGTTTCACGCCCTGTGTGTTACCCGAGCCAGTCGCCTTTGCCTCCGTTTCCACCGATCCGCCGCCACGCTTGTTGTTGGGTAAACGCATCGCGGTGGCGCGCGACTCGGCATTTTCGTTTATCTATCAAGCCAATCTGGATTGTTTGCGAGCTATGGGTGCGGAGCTATTATTCTTTTCGCCGTTGGTCGATAGTGCCTTGCCGGAGGCCGATAGCGTTTATTTACCTGGCGGCTATCCCGAGCTGCATTTGCAAGTTTTGGCCGACAATTTAGCGATGAAGCAGGCTTTAACCACGCATCATCAAGCCGGTAAAGCCATCTATGCCGAATGCGGCGGCTTCTTGTATTTGCTGGATAGTCTGGTTGATAAAGACGGTCTGTGCGCGGCGATGGTAGGCTTGTTACCCGGCTGCGCAGTCATGCAAACCCGTTTGGCCAATTTGGGCATGCATAGCCTGCAACTGGCGCAGGGCGAGATTCGCGGTCACAGCTTTCATTTTTCCAAGCTGGAAACCACGCTGGAGCCGTGCGCTATCTCCACGGCGCAACGCAGCTTTGGCCACGGCGAAGGATTTTTTCGTAGTGGCTCGCTGCAAGCCTCTTACCTGCACCTGTATTTTCCTTTCAACCCGCAACTTGCTGCCGGTTTTTTCTAGGCTTTGCAGAACGATTAAAACTGTTTCACAGCCAGGGTCTATGGGATAATGCGCGGCTTTCACCGGCCAGACAACAGCAGGTACTAAAATGGACGAAAACAAGAAAAAGGCGCTGGGCGCCGCGTTGATGCAGATCGAAAAACAATTCGGCAAGGGCTCCGTGATGCGGATGGGCGATGTCGCCGCCAGCCGCGACATCGAAGTCGTATCGACCGGCTCGCTATCCTTGGATATTGCGTTGGGTGTCGGCGGGTTGCCGCGCGGCCGGATTATCGAAATTTACGGGCCTGAGTCGTCCGGTAAAACCACCTTGACGCTGCAAACCATCGCCCAGATGCAAAAGTTGGGTGGCACGGCGGCATTCGTCGATGCCGAACACGCGCTGGATCCGATCTATGCGCAAAAAATCGGCGTCAATATCGACGATTTGTTGGTTTCGCAGCCGGATACCGGCGAACAAGCCCTGGAGATCACCGATATGCTGGTGCGCTCCGGTGCGGTCGACATCGTGGTGGTCGACTCGGTGGCCGCTTTAACACCCAAGGCCGAAATCGAAGGCGACATGGGCGACTCGCACATGGGTTTGCAAGCCCGCTTGATGTCGCAAGCCTTGCGCAAACTGACCGCCAATATCAAACGCTCGAATACCTTGGTGATTTTCATCAACCAGTTGCGGATGAAAATCGGCGTGATGTTCGGCAACCCGGAAACTACCACCGGAGGTAATGCGCTGAAGTTTTATGCCTCGGTGCGACTGGATATTCGCCGCATCGGCGCGATCAAGAAAGGCGACGAGGTGATCGGTAACGAGACCCGCGTCAAAGTGGTCAAAAACAAAGTGGCTCCGCCGTTCAAGCAAGCCGATTTCGAAATTCTGTATGGCGAAGGCGTGTCCTTCTTCGGCGAACTGGTGGATTTAGGTGTGGAATTTGGCTTCGTCCAAAAGTCCGGTTCCTGGTACGCCTACAACAACGAGAAAATCGGCCAAGGCAAGGACAACGCCAAGCAGTTTTTGCGCGATAACCCGGATAAGGCCGCCGAATTGGAAAAAGCGATTCGTGAGAAAGCCTTTGCCAAATTAGCGAACGCGCCGGCTGCAGTCAGTGAAGACGACGACGCCGAGTTTGTTGACGGCGATTGAGCGCCGGCAACAGATCGAAGCCATTTGCCTGAGGTTGTTGGCCCGGCGCGAACATAGCCGCCGGGAACTGCTGGATAAATTGGCCTTGCGCGGTTTTGACCGCGAAGACGTTGAACCGGTTATCGATCAGATAGCCGAGCAGAACTGGCAAAACGATGCACGCTATGCCGAAGCCTATGTCCGACAACGTATCCAGAATGGCTATGGTCCGATGCGAATTCGCTATGAACTGCAACAGCGCGGTATCAATGATGCCGATCTGGATGCACAGGCCGAGGCGCAAGGCGGCTGGCAAAATGTGCTGCTGGATGTGTATTCGCGTAAATACGACGACGAAAAATTGCTGACCCAAAACGAATGGTTGAAGCGCAGTCGCTTCCTGCAACAACGGGGTTTTAGCGGCGAGATGATCAAGCGCTTGTTTGCGGAATTGAAAATAAAATTGGCTAGAGCGGATGCCAATACGCATGCAAAGTAAACTAAGTTGGCATTTGGCGGACCCAATCGTGCATTCCGCGATCCGCCTCGGTTTCCTGCTAGGCCTTTCGGGAGCGAATTTATGAAAGTTACACTGCCGCTAAAAGAAATGTCGGTTGCCGAGAAAATTGGCATGATGGAAGAGCTATGGAACGATTTATCCACTCGAGCAGCTGACTATTCATCACCTGATTGGCATGGTCATTTGTTGGCGGAAAGAAAGCGCCTGGCGGAGTCGGGTGAGATTGGTTTTACGGATTGGGAAGCAGCAAAGCGGGAAATTCAAGATAGGATTCGATGAAAATTCGAATTTTTGACAGCGCGAAATTTGATTTGCTGGATGGCTTTGAGTTTTACGAGCGGCAACAAGAGGGCGTCGGCCGTTATTTTTTGGACTCTCTTTATGCGGATATTGATTCGCTGGCTCTTTATGCCGGCATTCATCCCCAAAAGTTTACTGACTTTCATCGGCTGTTAGCAAGAAGCTTTCCGTATGCGATTTATTACACTGTCGATGATGAATTTGTTTCTGTTTATGCCGTGATGGATTGTCGGCAAGACCCTATAAATATTAAAGCGCGTTTGGAAAATGAGCGAATTAGGCGATGGGGTGATTGACTTTAATAGCTTTGGGATTCGCGGAGCCCGTAGGATGTGCTGAACGAAGTGAAGCGCATCGATCGCGATTGATGCAGCTCTGGCATCGGCACATGCTTACAAACAATTTGTTAAAACGAAAAACATTGAAGTAACCACAATGAAAAAAATGACTAGCGCCGAATTGCGGGCCGCCTTTTTGGAATTCTTTCGCCAACACGGCCACGCCGTGCGTCCCTCCAGTTCGCTGGTGCCGGGTAATGATCCGACCTTGTTGTTTACCAACGCCGGGATGGTGCAATTCAAAGACGTATTCCTGGGGCGGGAAAAGCTCGATTTCACCCGTGCCGCCACCAGCCAACGCTGCGTGCGGGCCGGCGGCAAGCATAACGATTTGGAAAACGTCGGTTATACGGCGCGCCATCACACCTTCTTCGAGATGCTCGGTAATTTCAGTTTCGGCGATTATTTCAAGCGCGATGCGATTCATTTTGCCTGGGACTTCCTGACCAAGGAGCTGGGCATTCCCAAAGAAAGGCTGTGGGTGACGGTATTTGATGAAGATTCCGAAGCCGAAGCGATCTGGTTGGAAGACGTCAAACACGATCCCAAGCGCTTCTCACGCATCGGCGCCAAGGACAATTTCTGGTCGATGGGCGATGTTGGCCCCTGCGGTCCTTGTACCGAGATTTTCTACGATCATGGCGAACACGTGGCTGGCGGCCCTCCCGGTAGCCCGGATGAAGACGGCGACCGTTACATCGAAATCTGGAACTTGGTGTTCATGCAATACGACCGGGACAAGGACGGCAATCTGACGCCGCTGCCGGCGCCATCGGTCGATACCGGCATGGGTCTGGAGCGGATTTCGGCGGTGATGCAAGGCGTGCACAGCAACTACGAAATCGACCTGTTCCAAAACTTGTTAAAAGTCGCCGCGCAACTGGCCGGTACCAACGACTTGGCGAATAGCTCTCTGCGGGTAATCGCCGACCACATTCGTTCTTGCGCCTTCCTGGTGGCCGATGGTGTGTTGCCGTCCAACGAAGGTCGGGGCTATGTCTTGCGTCGCATCGTGCGCCGGGCGATTCGTCACGGTTACCGCTTGGGTATTCAGGATACCTTCTTCTACAAACTGGTCGCGCCGCTGGTCGCCGAAATGGGCGCGGCGTATCCGGAATTGGCTAAGGCTCAGGAGCAAGTCGAACGGGTATTGAAGAAAGAAGAAGAGCGCTTTGCGGAAACCTTGGAACAGGGCATGAAAATTCTGGAAGCCTGCGTCGCCAAACTGGACGGCCATGTCATTCCCGGCGATGTGGTGTTTTTGTTGTACGACACGTACGGCTTCCCGGTGGATTTGACCGCCGACTTCGCCCGCGAACATAAGCTCAGCGTCGATCATGCCGGCTTTGAAGTGGAAATGGCTGCGCAGCGCGACCGCGCAAGGGCTGGCGGTAGTTTCGCGGCTGATTACGATCAAGACATCAAACATGACAGCAGCACCGAATTTACCGGTTATTTCCATCTGGACGGTTCGGTGCAGATTCTGGGCTTATTCAAGCAAGGCCAGCCGGTCGAAGCGTTGGAAGCCGGCGACGAAGGCGTGGTGATTCTGGATCAAACCCCATTCTATGCCGAGTCCGGCGGCCAAGTCGGCGATACCGGCCGAATCGAATGCGGCGATGCGGTGTTCGAGGTTCACGATACCCAAAAGCAGGGCGGTAAATTGTTCCTGCATAAAGGCAAGGTTTTGCGCGGCACGCTCAGCGAAGGCCTGGCTTGCGAAGTCAGCGTCGATGCCGAAATCCGCAAAGCCACCGAACGCAATCACTCGGCGACGCACTTATTGCACGCTGCGCTGCGGGCAACCTTGGGCGAGCATGTTCAGCAAAAAGGTTCGCAGGTCAATTCCGAACGCTTGCGTTTCGACTTTTCCCATTTCGAACCGATGACGCCAGCGGAAGTTGCCACCGTCGAACGCTTGGTCAACGAACAGATTCGTTTAAACAACGCGGTTGCCGCCGAAATCATGGCCAAGGATGATGCGGTGAAAGCCGGCGCGATGGCCTTGTTCGGCGAGAAATACGGCGATGAAGTGCGCGTGCTGACGATGGGCGAATTTTCCACCGAGCTTTGCGGCGGTACCCACGTGCAACGTACCGGCGACATCGGCTTGTTCAAAATCATCGGCGAAACCGGCGTCGCGGCAGGCGTCAGACGTCTGGAAGCCGTGACCGGTCAAGGCGCTTTGGATTGGATCGACCAGCGCGAAAAAGCCTTGCTCAGCATCGCCGGCTTGCTGAAAGCCGCACCGGACAAAGCGGCTGACAAAGTCCATCAACTGATGGAAAAAACTCGCGGCCTGGAAAAAGAATTGGAAAAACTCAAAGCCAAACTGGCCAGCTCGGCCGGCGATGAAATGACCAGCCAAGCCGTCGATGTCAACGGCGTGAAAGTGCTGGCCGTAAAATTGGACGACGTCGACCCAAAAGCCTTGCGCGACTTGGCCGATCAGTTGAAAAACAAATTGGGCAGCGCAGCTTTGGTCTTGGCGGCGGTCAGCGGTGACAAAGTCAGTCTGATTGCCAGCGTATCCAAGGATGCGATGGACAAGGTCAAAGCGGGCGAATTGGTGAATTTCGTCGCTACCCAAGTCGGTGGTAAAGGCGGTGGTCGGCCGGACATGGCGCAGGCCGGAGGTAATGATCCGGCTGGATTGCCGGCGGCATTGGCGGCGGTGCCGGAGTGGGTGAGGGAGCGGTTGGGTTAGGATTAATTATTACGGCGGGTGGTTTGAGCTTTTTGTTGGGAGATGGCCATGAAAACGATTGAATATACTTGCTGGAAAGACGGCGATTTTTATTTGGGTTTTTTGAATGAATATCCTGATTATTTGACACAAGGTGAAACCAAACAAGAATTACAGGGAAACTTGCTGGATTTGTATAAGGATCTTGAAACTCAAGAAATTCCTTTCATTCGCAAAGTGGAGACCTTGCAGGTCGCTTGATGAAAAGAAGGGATTTGCTGAAAATCTTGGAAGAAATGGGGTGTCGTCTTTCTAGACATGGTGGTAATCATGACTGGTATACCAACGATGAAACTCGGCAATCTCAAGCTGTGCCAAGGCATAGTGAAATTAATGATTATCTGGCGAAAACTATTATCAAGAAATTGAGTGGTAAATAGCTATGCAATACATGCCAGTTGTCGTCGATGCCGAATATTTGAGCGGTTATAAAATCAAGCTGACTTTCGACAATGGCGAAAAGCGAATTGCCGATTGTTGGAAATGGCTGAATGGCGAGGTTTTTGAGCCATTGAAAGATCAGCAATATTTTCAGAAGTTTTTTGTCGACGGCTGGAGTATTTCTTGGCCGAATGGGGCGGATATTGCGCCGGAGACTTTGTATGAAGAGGGTGAGGTTGTTTAGTTTTTATTTATTAAAAGCTATTTGGGTTAAATGTGTCGCTATCGCGACGGGTATTTGAATGTCGGTTCTCGGACCGACGACCGAGATACTTTCTTTTGCGTCGCCAAAAGAAAGTATCCAAAGAAAAGGCGACCCGGATGCCGCTTATTCCCTGCGCTCCTCGCTTTTGGCGGGGGTTGCCGAAAGGGGCTTCCTGCCCCTTCGTCAACGCGATGCATCCCTGCATCGCCCCTGCGGGCTGTTCCCGTTAAAAGCTCCGGTGCTCGGCGCGGCATACGGGATAAAGCCCGCCCCAACCTATGAAGCGGCATTCAGCACGGGTAAACAAAAACTGTCATAGATAAGCGGTTATTTAACTTTTAGGATAAAAAAGCAGACATGAAACTGAGCTATTATGGATATGTTTTTACTGAGGTAAAAACTGGCGTTAAATACAGAATGCCTATTAAGAACTTCATTCAAGCCTTTTGTCAGTTTAAAGATCCAAATTATAAAAACAAATTTACACATAATGGAGAACATATCTTTTTGTTGCATGGGCCTGGTGACTTGTATTTGTTTATCCAGACTCGAAGCAAAGAAGTTATCAAAAAGATAAATTCGCAAGATACTAGTGTGGGTGAAATTTATGATGTACTTGATAAGGATGAGATGCTCGGTTTTGCATCTTACGTTTTTGTCATGGATAGCTACCTTGGATTTGCTTCTACAACGATGGCGCCACGTCTTGCATCGTTTGGTAATTTCATAAATGACGTTTTGTCGTCGATAGGAATTACGGAATATCAATTTAACTTAATACCATTTCTTCACCAAGCCACGAAAGCAGAAGCTATGTCTATGCCTTTTATTGGGAAATCGACGATTCAGATAAATAAATCGAATGATTTTTTTGATGATATCGCCAATTACCTTGGAGGTAGCGCTGATGAGTTTGAAGATGTTGATAGTTTAGAAATTGTGATCAAACCTAAAGCTAGAAAGGATATCGGAAAAGCTGTCAAAAAAATGATGGCAAGAATTCCTGATGAAGGTCTTGAGAAGCTTGTTGTTCGCGCAAAAGATGATCTTCACCCATCCTTGATTGATTTATATCTGGCTGGCAATGGGATAGTAGCAGACAATATCAACACGCGGGATGAGAGAGAAATTGCTACAAAGATTAGGGAGAAAATTACCAACAATTCAGTTCTCAAAAAGAAGGTGATCGAACATGAGCAGGATGAAGCGATCAAGCAAGGTAATGTTGAATCTATTTCTAAGTTTTGCGATGCTGGTTCCTGGTCCAGTGCTTTATCTGATCTACAAGAAAACGACTGAGCTTCACTGGATTTCTCCTTGGTTGTTATCCGAAAACAAGAAAGATCTGGCTAATATGATTGCTGGTTTTTCTTACACAATGCTTGGTTTTCTAGCGACTGTAATTACTATTTTATTTGTTTTCACGAAATCGCCTAATTTTGAGGCTTATAAAAGAAATGGATACCTCGATACGTTTTTCTTTACCTATTATTTTTCGATAATTTGTTTATTAATCACTGCTTCGTTATCGGTTTACGGATTTTCTCCAAATAGCAATTCTTTGCCGTTCTATTTGTTACTTATGTCTTTTATAAATAACTTGGTGCAAATTTTTCTTGTTACATTTGTCATATGTAACATCTCTAGGAAATCGGCTGATTAACGCGAAAGAAATATTATAGGTTTTTCAATAAATGCCTGGATGGTTTTTGTCCCGTATGCCGCGCCGAGCACCGGAGCTTTTGGCGGGAATAGCCCGAAGGGGCGATGCAGGGATGCATCGCGTTGCCGAAGGGGCAGGAAGCCCCTTTCGTCAACCCCTGTCAAAAGCGAGGAGCGGAGGAAATAAGCGGCATCCGGGTCGCCTTTTCTTTGGATACTTTCTTTTGGCGACGCAAAAGAAAGTATCTCGGCCGTCGGTCCGAGAACCGACATTAAAATACCCGTCGCGATAGCGACACAACTATATAAGCCTAACAGCCGAGAAGGTCTAAAAGAGCATGGCATTGTACGTCTATAAATTTGGTGGCACTTCCGTTGGTACGGTGGAACGTATCAAGGCGGTCGCCGAGAAAGTCAAAAAAGCCCGCGATGCGGGCGATCAGATTGTGGTGGTGGTGTCGGCGATGAGCGGCGAAACCAATCGTCTGGTGGCCTTGGCAAAAGAGTTGCAGCCGCAGCCGACCGACCGGGAACTGGACGTGTTGCTGTCCACCGGCGAGCAAGTCACCATTGCTTTGCTGTCGATGGCCTTGCACCAGCTCGGTTGCGAGGCGCGCTCCTACACCGGCGCCCAAGTGCGCATTCTGACCGATAGCGCGCACACCAAGGCGAGGATTCGGGAGATCGACGAAGCCAATATGCGTGCTGATCTCGACGCCGGCCGGGTTGTTGTTGTCGCCGGTTTTCAGGGCGTGGACGAGCATGGCAACATCACGACCTTGGGTCGCGGCGGCTCGGATACTACCGGTGTGGCATTAGCTGCTGCTTTGAAGGCCGATGAATGTCATATCTACACAGATGTGGATGGTGTGTATACAACCGACCCGCGCGTGGTGCCGAAAGCCCGCCGCCTGGATCGCATCACGTTTGAAGAAATGCTGGAAATGGCCAGCCTCGGCTCCAAAGTCTTGCAAATCCGTTCGGTCGAGTTCGCCGGCAAATACAATGTCAAATTGCGCGTGTTGTCTTCGTTCATGGAAGGCAACGGCACCTTAATTACCTACGAGGAATCAGAAATGGAAAGAGCGTTAATTTCAGGCATCGCGTTTAACCGGGACGAGGCCAAGTTGACCTTGACCGGCGTGCCTGATCTGCCGGGCGTGGCGTCGAAAATCCTGGGGCCGATTGCCGCCGAGAATATCGAAGTGGATATGATTGTGCAGAACATCTCCGCGCATGGCACCACGGATTTTACCTTTACCGTCAACCGTAACGACTTCGCGCGCGCACAAAAGGTATTGGAAGGTTTGCGCGCCGACCTGGGCGGCAATACCACGGTGATTGGCGATAACAGTATCGTCAAAGTGTCGATTGTCGGCGTTGGTATGCGTTCGCATGCCGGTATTGCCAGCACGATGTTTAAAGTGCTGGCCGACGAGGGTATCAATATCCAAATGATTTCTACATCCGAAATCAAAATTTCCGTGGTGGTCGACGAGAAGTACCTGGAACTGGCGGTGCGTGCGTTACACAAAGCGTTTGGTCTCGATCAGGAATAGTTCCGGCACGCTAATGTTTGCAGTTTGCGAGCGCTAGAGAGTCAATAAATCCCCAGTTTTTTGAATCGTATTCAGATACAAGGCTGGGGATTTTTTTTGAATGCCCTTTGCAAAAACTATGTTAAATAACTTAAAAATAACGAGGCATTTCCCTGATTTTTTCTGGTTTTTTATAAGGCATTTACTTTTGGTCAATATAATCAAACGATTATATTTTGGCATTCTTTATGCTGTTTAGCTCCGGTGGATTTTAAATTTATTCTGCGTGAGGTATCTAAATGGCTCAAGAATTAATCGTTGTAAATCAAGAAGTCGTGGCACAGCAAATCAATACAGCCGGCTTGATGTTGGGGGCAGGTTTGGCGGTGGCCTCTATGATTTTGGTGCCAGCCTTGGCGATGCGCCTTGGTTTGAGCGCGAGTTTGACTGGCGCACTGAGAATTGCTTTGATGAAGGCATCCAGTCGAGCGGCGCACGGCAAACGATGATCGCAGTCGCTACCTCAGCGGATGTATTGATTGGTCAGCTTCAGAGTGATCGATCATTTCCTGCTTGCGCTGGCCTTGTCAGCGTATGATTTTGTTTTCGCTCGTGCCGTGTTTACCAAGGTTATTTAGGCGCTATAATCCGCACATGTGCACAGGTAATAAGTGAGTTCGTGTAACAATGGATGATAATAAGAAAAGCTGCGATCTTTGCGGGCTAGCTGTTGAAGTGGAAGGGTTTAGATTAAAAACCCTGCAAGGCGACAAGCGCTTTTGCTGCGAGGGCTGCAAGGGAATCTATCAAATGTTGCACGAGGCACAGGTTTTACCTGAAGACGCCGACGATTCAACCCAGCCCCAGTCTTAAACAGCAACGAGGACGCATATGGCACATGTTCACAACCCAAAGAAGAGCTCGAACGATTCATCCATGACTAAGCAGGTGGTGGCTGGTACACTAGCCACTGCAACTGTAAACACTGGAGGAAAATTGATGACTAAATTAGCGAAACACCCTCTGTTGGTGTTCGGTGCAGGCATGGTGGCGGGCTATTTTGTGTACAAATACAGAAAGGAAATTATTTCCAGCGCCACAAAAACGATTGATGCCGGCAAGGATTTTGTATTGCATCAAAAAGAAAACCTCGAAGACATCGTTGCCGAAGCGAAAGAAGGCAATTAATCCCGTTCGATTCTTGGACATTTGGCTGTAACTTGAAACGGGTGGTCGTTGCCATGGCAGGACCGCCCGTTTTACTTTTCCCTGTTGACTATGGCTATCCAAAAAGAATTTGTACTACGTTACCGCCATGACGGTCATGTGCGTTTTCAGGTACCCGCGCAAGCTTGTCAACCGACTGCGGCGAACTTAATCAGCACCAAGCTTGCCGCAATTAATGGCGTCCAATCAGTGAACCTTTATCGCGGGCAGGGCAAATTATCAATCCGATACGATGGGGCTGTCTGTGGCTTTACCAGTTTGGCGGCACAGCTGTTTCAAATTCTTGCCGAGCTGGAACAGCAAGGTTATTTCGACAGTAAGCCGCTAGCGGAGAAGGCTAAAAAGTCTGTTCTCGGCATTAAAAAGCGCTTGAAAGGCACCCGGATTGGTGGCTGGTTTAGTAAGAAATATCAAGCCGGCAAGGAAACGGTGCAGGCGGCCAAAATTATCGGCAAAGTCAGTACCAAAGGCCCGAAAGCCCTGTTTAAAGATCCCGAGAAAGCCACGATAGATTTCTTGAACGATGTGCTGGTCTTGTATTTGATCAAAACCCACTGGACCCGCATCACGCAAGAGTGGTTAGTCAAACCAATTGTGCATCGTTACGAGTGGATGGCGCTGTTTTATATGTTTTTCTTATTAGTACGTTCGCGCCGGCCCAAGTAGAGATTGTCAACGCCCATCCTATGATTTCCATAGGATGGGCTCGCTAGTCCATCAAATCCTCAGTCGCCCATGGAAACCGATATTCTAAATTACGCGCATTTTTCCGTTCGACATCAGCTAAAAAATCGAATCCGGATCATTACGCCGGTGTTGCTTAACGACCCAGAGCGCGGCTATATTTTGGAAATCTTGCTGAAAAAGCGCCCGGAAATCAAAAGTGTGCGCTCGGTGTTTGAAATCGGTTCGGTAGTCATCGAATTCGATTCCAGCCTTTTGCCGGCGAAAAACTTGCTGATCATGTTGGACGCGGTGTTGGGTAATATCGCGTTAAAGCAGACTGAGTTAAAAAAGGACAAGAAAAAAGCATTCGACGGGCCGTTGCAAGAAGTTGATTTGGCCGTGCAAGGCATGAGTTGCGCATCCTGCGCGCTTTTGATCGAAATGGTCTTGAACCGCGACGAACGGGTTAAAAAAGCCGGCGTTAATTTTGCCACTGAAACCGTCACGGTGCAGGGCCAGATCAGCAAGGCGGAGGTGATCGATAAAATCGAAAAGCTGGGATACAGCGCCATGCCTATCGACACGCTGTCGCAGCGGAAGAAGCTCATCGAAAAGGAGTTGCAACGAATTGACGTAGCCCGGCGTCGATTTGTATGGGCAGGGCTGTTAACCACACCCGTGGTGACGATAGCCATGATGATGGGCGGCCGAACCTGGATGCATTGGTTGCAGTTTGCGCTGACCACGCAGGTAGTATTTGGCACAGGCTGGCAGTTTTTCAGCAAGGCGTATCGGCTGGCCAAACAACGCGCGGCTAACATGGATAGCTTGATCGCGCTGGGCGTGGGTTCCGCTTACGGCTACAGCATTCCGTCTCTATTCAGACGGCGCGGCCATGTGTATTTCGAAGCCGCCGCAGCTATCATTACTTTTGTGCTGTTGGGGCGTTATCTGGAGGAGCGGGCCAGAGGCAAGGCCGGCGAAGCGATTCGCAAGTTGGTCGATCTGCAACCGCAAACAGCGACCTTGTTGATGAGCGACGGCAGCGAGCGCAGCATCGATGTAGACGAAATTAAGATCGACGATGTGATGCTGGTCAGGCCGGGTGAAAAAATTCCCACCGACGGCGTGGTGGTATCCGGTCTTTCTACGGTTGATGAGGCAATGATCACCGGCGAAAGCATGCCGGTGGTGAAAAGTGTCGGTCACTCCGTGGTCGGCGGTTGTGTCAACGGCAATGGCGTATTGCATATCAAGGCCACGGCGATAGGCATGGACACCGTGCTGGCCGGCATTGTGCATATGGTCGATCAAGCCCAGGCGGCCAAGCTGCCGATTCAAAAGCAGGTCGATAAAATCTCGGCGGTGTTTGTGCCGGCGGTGATGGCGATTTCCGGTGCAACGCTGGTAGGGTGGCTGCTGGCTGGCGCCCCATTTGCGTTTGCTTTCGGCAATGCCATCACCGTTTTGTTGATTGCTTGTCCTTGCGCGTTGGGTCTGGCGACGCCGGCGGCGATCATGGTCGGCACGGGTCAAGCCGCTAAGCAGGGCGTGTATATCCGCAACGGCGAAAGTCTGGAAATAGCCAGTAAACTGAACGCCATCGTCTTCGATAAGACCGGCACCATCACCGAGGGCAAACCCCGGGTAAGCAAGGTCTATAAATTATCTCGTCTGGCTGAAAACAAGGTAATCATGTTGGCGGCATCCGCCGAAAACAACTCCGAGCATTTTCTCGGCAAAGCCGTGGTGGCCTATGCCCGCGACGCGGGTGTCGAGTTACAGGATTGCGCCTATTTTTATAGCGAAACCGGTCACGGTATTCGCGCCGAGGTGGACGGTTATAAATTATTGCTGGGCAACCGGGCTTGGCTGGAGAATCAGCAAGTTGACGTGAGTCGATTAGTGGAGCAGGCCGATAATTTTGCTGATCAAGGGCAAACTCCAGTTTATATGGCGATCAACGGCAAGGAAGCGGCCATATTTGCGATTGCCGACAATCCGCGCCCGGAAGCCGCAGCCGCTATTGCGCGGCTGCACGAATTGGGTATTAAAACCATGATGGTCACTGGCGATACCGAAAGAACCGCGTATCGCATCGCGGATACAGTCGGCATAGCCGATGTGGTCGCTAATGCCAAGCCCGAACAAAAGCTGCAAATCATTCGCCAGTTGCAGGATGAAGGGCACAACGTCGGCATGATAGGCGATGGTATCAATGATGCGCCGGCGCTAGCGGCCGCCAATGTTGGCTTCGCAGTAGGCAGCGGCACCGACATCGCCATCGAATCAGCGGACCTGACGCTGGTGCAAGGTGATATAGGCAAAGTCACCGCTACTATCGAACTGAGCGCATTTACCATCCGCGTTATTAAACAAAATCTATTCTGGGCGTTCGGTTACAACACCATAGCGATTCCGGTGGCGGCGTTGGGCAAACTCAATCCGATGATAGCCTCCGCGGCGATGGCCTTGAGCTCGGTGTCTGTCATCGTCAATTCACTTCGATTGAACAAATAAATGGAACACAATATGGAAGGTATGGATCATGCCATGCACGGCATGACCGAAATGGCTGCGGCCACGGGATTCGATTACTCCCTGGCGTTCGTTGCCGGATTCTTGGGTAGCGGGCACTGTCTGGGGATGTGCGGGGCGCTAGTATCCGGTTACTTCATGCGAGCTGGGATAAGCCGCAGTTATCTACCTTATATTGCCTATCAAGCCGCTCGTATTTCCGTGTATACCCTGATCGGCGTATTGGCTGCTTCTTTGGGCGTAGTGCTGGTATCCAGCGGCTTGTTCGGCAAAATTCAAAGCATCCTGCAAATGTTGATGGGCACTGTCGTAATTGTGTTGGCGCTGGGGGTATTGGGCTGGATACCTTGGCAAGGCTCGATACGCTTGATTCCCATGCAAGTGTTGCGCAAAGGCTATGCTGCGGCGAATCAAAAAGGGCCGCTGTTAGGTTCGGTTATCGCGGGTCTCTTGAATGGTTTGATGCCCTGTATGTTGACGTTTGCGATGGCTGTGAAAGCCACCACGGCTGCTACCTTGCTTGAGGGTGGAGCGTTGATGTTGGCATTTGGCGCCGGTACTTTGCCGATGATGCTGTTTATCAGCGTCGCTTTCGGCAAAATGAGTGTGAAATTACGCGGTTTAATGTTGAAAGCGGCGGCGTTCATCATGTTGTTGATGGGGGCCAATACCATTAACAACGGTTTGAGTTTTTACCAAGATCAAAACTTCAACCACAGTCATTTTCTGGTGTTTGTGCAGGATAAACTTGATGAACTAATCGTTTTTCTGCACGAAACTCTCAATTACATCGGCAGTATGCTGAGCAGTATTCAAGGGGTGTGACTGCAATTCGGCGAGTTGACCGAACTTAGTGCTGGAAATGTTCGAAATTACAGGTATAATGCGCGAATGAATTGCTGGTGTAGCTCAGTTGGTAGAGCAGCTGATTTGTAATCAGCCGGTCGCGGGTTCGAGTCCCATCGCCAGCTCCATATATATCAAAGGCTTAGGTGTTTTCCACCTAGGCCTTTTTTATTGCTTGTACAAAATACCGTCCAAAATCGTTTGTGTAATCGGTAAAACCCCTGGTGACAAATTTTCACCCGGTTCTTAAGTTCCCTGTCACCGATAGGGACTGCCGTTAAATCTCCCTTTCCTCCGAAAGGTGTGTGCGGTTTTCTGTGCGCAGTTCTCCAGTTGATGCTTTTCTCATGTTGGGTGTCTTTCAGTGTTACCGAAGTAATTCTGTATTCCGGAAATATTTGATGATGTGCCGTTCTGCACATGCCAATTCGCTGAGGTTTCTTGAGCAAAACAGAGAAAATAAGCAGTTTTCGTCCATTCGGACTTATTTCGCCAAACTTTTTTAGGGACAGGACTGCAATATCCGCTCTTGAGCGTTTTGTAGCCTACTGGCCATGCTGAGTCTCTGATGGGCACGACGTTTGTCGCCACGCATTGTCGGGGGTTCAATTTCTTCTGGGTTGAAGGGCAGGAGTGGCTGCCAGTAAGAGTCGATAAGGTGATTTTAGTCGCACCAGAATGGGTACTAGCGGCGTATTACATGTCACGAAAACTTAACAGAACTGCAACTTTAATTTCTTGAGCGCTGGTTAACATTCTTTCTGCAAATTCTGTGAGGCAGATTTTTGCGGAAGACCAAAAACAATTAACCGACTTTGCTTTAGGAATGACTTTTTTATGAAAGCTTTTAAATTAACTCTGATTGCCGCAGCTGTTACCGCTGTCGTTTCACCTTTGACTGCGCAAGCGGCTTCAACCGAATTCGACAATTTTACGCCAATGACAGGCAACACGGTTCCTGTTAACCCAGGTTCAGCGACACCTTATAAATTGTCTTCGCCCAATTTTACTCAACAAACCATCGCCGACCGTAAGACCCAAAACACCTTGGTGCCAGGTTCCAACTCAGGTAGCTGGGACATGATAGCCGCCAACGAAACCGGTCCTGACGCCGGCCGTTATTTGTTCATGCCGTTCGAAACCGGTTCCGCGGGCGTGCAACGTATCGATCTTTGGAATAACGACTACAACTCGCGCACCACCACTATCGTGGCGCCAGGTACGCAAGGTTTTGTTTCCGGCGATGCCTCATTATGGACACCATGGGGTGGTTATTTGACCGCTGAAGAATCTTGGGGAACTGGCAGCAGCAAAGGCCGTTTGTTTGAAGTGACCAATGCCACCACTGCGGCGGCGAATGGCGGCACATTTATCCAACGTTCCATTCTGCCGCGTGTTTCTCACGAAGGTTTGGCGTTCGACAAAAACAACAACTTGTATTTTGTCGATGAATTGAACGGTGGGTCTGTATACAAATATGTATCGGCCAATCCATTTGCCACTAGCGGCGACAGCTTTTTTGCCGCGGGGCAAACATTTGCTTTAAAAGTCGGTGCAGGAGCCCAGTTTGAAGGCACTACCGGTGCTGCTATCACAGGTGCATCAACATGGGAAGCTATTACCGATGTCAACGGTGGCGTTTTAGCCGGTATTTCCGCACAGCTTAGCGACGGCACGATCGACGGCCGCGTCAGCGCTGATAATGCCGCTGTAAAAGGCACAGGTTTTAATCGCCCTGAAGACATGGAAATTCAAAACTTGGCTAACGGTAACCAGTTTTTGTACTTCACGACTACCGATTCAGACACCGACGGCAACCAAGGCACCGGCCGCAGCCGCGTTTATTCTATTGATCTTGGCACTAGCGAAGTCAAACTGTTTGCCGACAGCAACACCATCGATTTGGCGACTGGTTTGGCGGCAGGCGGTGAATTCAAAAATGCCGATAACTTGGCTATTGATGCCGAAGGCAATATCTACATCGTTGAAGATCAAGATGGTGGCGTGGAAGATGTATGGTTTGCCAAGGATGCAGATCGTGACGGGGTTGCCGAGTCTCTCTCCAAATGGATCAGTTTGACTACTCAAGGTGCTGAAAGCACCGGTTTGTATTTCGACAAATTCAATCCAAACAAAGCGTATATCAACGTGCAGCATCCAGCTGATGGCATTGATCGCACCATTGAGTTGACTGCTGCGCCAGTACCGGTACCTGGCGCGGTTTGGTTGTTCGGTTCAGCAATTGCCGGCATGATCGGCCTGCGCCGCCGTAAAGCCTGATTGCTTAGGGGGCAGGGCGTGTTCCCAAATTGATTGATCGAAAGCCCGACTTTATGTCGGGCTTTTTTGTGATGGGCAGTCTTTCGGGCCAGATAAGCAGTCCGGAAATGTCTTCTTGACCACCAATAATTAAGTGAATCCAAACATGAACAAAAAAATGATGATGGCTAGCGCGCTAGTGGTTCTATCTGTAAGCGCCGGCGCGGAAGCGGCTGTAATTACACAATGGAATTTCAACTCGAATCCTGCTGATTCTGCCACCGGCACCGGCACAGGCGCCCCTAGCATCGGTAGCGGCTCGGTTTCGCTGGTAGGAGGCACCACAGCAACTTTTGCTAGCGGCGATGCGAGTGGCGGTTCATCCGACCCGGCGATAGGCGATGACAGTGGTTGGAATACCACCAGTTATGCGGCTCAAGGTGCCGGCAATAAAACCCGCGGTACGCGGTATCTGGTTAGCACGGTGGGTTTCAATAACATTCAGGTTAGTTACGACTTACGCCACAGCAATACGTCTTCTAAATATGAGCAAGTGCAATACACTACGGACGGTAGTACCTGGACTGATTTTGCCTTGTTTAGCGGCGCAGCAGGCGATACTTGGTTCAACGGCCGTTCAGTCGATTTCAGCAGTATCGCCGGGGTAGCCAACAATGCTAATTTCGGCTTTCGTGTCTTAGCGGCATTCGCGCCTTCAACAAGCGCATACGCGGCATCTTCTCCAACCGGTACTTATGGTTCTACCGGCACCTGGCGTTTTGATATGGTAACGGTATCAGGCACTGCGTTAGCAGCCGTGCCAGTCCCTGGCGCAGTTTGGTTGTTCGGTTCCGCATTGTTAGGTTTTTTGGGCGTTCGTCGCAAAGCTTAATCACCGTAGTTCAAGATATTGGCAATTTCTTTAGGAATGGCGACATGAGGTGGCTTGCTTCAAAGCCGTTGGCAACTCACTGATCAGGAAATGACCTTCTTGGTGTTGAATTGATCGCAGATGAAACTGAAGATCTTTTAACGCCATGCCTGTGGATTTCAGGCATGGCGGAGATATTTTCAGAGTCAGGAGTAGATTACGTGTGGTTTGCCGTCGCCGAGGACTATGTCGCCGATGCTGAAGGCGGTTTCGCCTTGCTGTGCCAATATTTCCAAGGTAGCGGCTTCGTCTTCTGCCGCGACGCAGACAATCATGCCGATACCGCAATTAAAGGTGACCAGCATGTCGGCTAATTCGACATTGCCTTGTTCTTGCAGCCAGGCAAAAATCTCCGGTAATTGCCAGGTGGAAAGCTGAACGCTCGCGTTCAAACCATTTGGCAATACGCGCGGCAGGTTTTCGGTAATGCCGCCGCCGGTGATATGGGCCATTGCGTGTACCGGTACGGTTTTTAGGAGTTCCAGCAGGGGCTTAACGTAAATACGGGTTGGAGCCAGCAAGGTTTCGCCTAGTGGTTTGCCGTTGACATTGTCGGACCAAGCCAGACCACTACGGGCGACGATTTTGCGAATTAAGGAATAGCCGTTGGAATGCGGGCCGGAGGAGGCGAGGGCGATCAGTTTGTCGCCGGCTTTGACTTGGCTGCCGTCGATGATACGATCTTTTTCGACGATGCCGACGCAAAAGCCGGCCAAGTCGTAATCGCCGTCGGCATACATGCCGGGCATTTCCGCCGTTTCACCACCAACCAAAGCCGCGCCGGATTGCTCGCAGCCTTTGCCTATGCCTTCGATGACGCTGGCGGCGGTATCGACTTCCAGTTTGCCGGTGGCGAAATAATCCAGGAAAAACAAAGGTTCCGCACCTTGCACGATAATATCGTTCACGCACATCGCGACCAGGTCGATACCGACGCTGTTGTGAATGTTCAAATCCAGCGCCAGTTTCAATTTGGTGCCGACGCCGTCGGTGCCGGAGACCAACACCGGCTGTTTATAGCGATCCAGCGGTAATTCGAACAGCGAACCGAAGCCGCCTAAACCGGCCATGACGCCCGCATTACGGGTTTTGGCCGCGATGGGTTTGATGCGCTCGACCAAAGCGTTGCCGGCTTCAATATCGACGCCCGCGCTTTTATAATTCAGGCGGTCTTGTTGTTGTTCGCTCAATGTCAGTCTCTCGTTAAAGTTAAGGTTGAAACGGGCGATATTGTACTATAGTTCCCATTAATGCACTGTCAGGGTAGGCTTGTGGTCAAGGTTTTTATGAAGGGTAAATCGGGGTTTTTCAGCCTATGTATGTGGGGATTGTTGTGCAATTGCCCAATAGCGGAGGCTGTCGAAGTAAAAGGTTTGTATGAGATTGAACTGATCGCCAACAGCCAATCGGCAGAGGATAGGACGCAAGCAATCAAGCAGGCCATGTATGCCGTTTTGAGTCGGGTCTTGGTGTCTGAGGATATTTCCAAAATTCCGGTAGTGCAGCAGGCGTTGTCCAGTGCGCAGAACTATGTCAAGCAATCGCAATTTTCCTTGATTTCCGCCGATGAACTGCCTGACACCGACGCGCGCTTGCTCAGAGTGCAGTTTGATGAAGATCAATTGATGGAAGTCATGCGCAAAAGCCAAGTGGGTATCTGGAGTGAAATTCGGCCGGAAACCCTGGTGTGGCTGGTTGTCGATGACGAAGAGGGTAGACGGTTTTACAACGCTGACAGTATGCCGGAGTTGGAAAGTGCATTGGCGTTTGCGTCGAAAATTAAGGGCGTGCCGATGATATTTCCGATGCTGGATTTGGAAGAACAGCAAAAAATCTCACTGAGCGAAGTGTTGGGAGCGGATTCGCGCAATTTGTTGGCGGTATCCGCTCGCTACGAAGTGACCTCCGTGATGGCTGGCCGCATCGCCAAAAAAGGCGATTGCTGGCAGGGCGAATGGGCGTTTTATTTCGATGGCAAGATCAAGCAATGGAGCGGGGCTTGTTTACCTTTGAAAGCGGCAACGGTTGCGGGCGTGCAAGGCGCCTATGATGTGCTGTCGAATTATTACGGCGTTAAACCGGAGTCCTCAGCCGCCCACTAAGCTGTAGATGCCGTAGGCCCCGCCGTAAGTGGTTAGAAAATAGAATAAAGACACCACCAAACTGGCCGGAGTATTAACCTGCAATACGTCTTTAAATATCCGCGCAATAATCGCCATGTCCCACATCAAAAACAACGCCAAGGTTGCATAGCTGGGCGTATCTTCCGCTACGGTCACCCAAAATACGATAGGAATCAGAAAGATCGCGACGACATTTTCACAAAACAAAATAGCCGACGCGACTTGTATGAAGGTGTTAAAAGTTCTATTCAGCAGTAAAACCAGCGCGATAAAGCCCAGCGTTAGCAAGGTCTCCAGCAGCACTTCGAAGGCCGAATCAATGTCGTCCGACATGTTGAATTGAATAAAAAACACCGCGATAAAATAAAAAATCGCATTGTTTTTAAAAAAGCGCGTCGATCTGGGCAGATCCAATACCGAGACATTGAACCAGCACAGCGGGAAATAATGTCTGAAAATTTCCATCACGACGCACGCTACTTAATCAGTTTTCCTCTGAGTCGGCATAAGAATATGCGTCGTATTGGCTGCGATATTCCGGTTGCTGACCGTGGCTGAACTGGTCGTTCAATGCTTGTACCAGATCTTTGGTTTGTTCTATGAGACCGTTCAGTTTTTTGCGGTTTTTCTTGTTTTTACCGACTGGGTCGGTGATGGGCATTAAAATTCGCCAGAAACTCAGGCTTTTTTCAAACAAACCCGCCAAGTCTTCACTGAGATTCAATTGTTTCTGCCGCTTGTGCAAGTGCTTGATCAGGAATTTGGCATGCACGCGGCTGACGATTATATGTAGCGGGGTTAATAAGGCAATCAGTGTCGCGAGGATGGCCGGGCCGATAATCGGGTCGATCAGTAGTTCGAGTATCCCCACCGCAATTTCCGCAAATAACATCAGCATTACGATAAAGCCCAGCACAATGAGGGTGGAGGCGTTGCATCTGTCCTTCCAGGTGGTTAACGCTTCTTCCACTTCCGAAAAAATGGTGTCGTCGATGGCGCGGATGCTGTTTTCCAGCGTGCCGAGTATGCGGTACGAGCGGTCGTTATAAATGTTGTTGAAGCGCTGATCGAACAGCGAAGTATCGCCCGACTGCGATAACACAATAAATTGGCCGGTGTGGATGCCCAGTTCGGCCAGGCGGCGTTGCCAGGATGCGGCGATTTCCTGGCTTTTCAGCGCATCGATCATTATTTCGGAATGATCGATCACGAAAATGAATTTATTGGCATCCTGGTGAGCAACGATCTCTGCTAGGGTGTCCTTGATCAAATCGGCATCGGCCTCGAACAAGTCGTTAAATACCAATACCAAATCGGAGATGCCTATCACGTATTTTCGCAACAGGCCGGAGACTGGATTTTCCGCAGCCGGATTTAATACCGGGGTGTCAATCAACAGCTTGTTTTTTAATTTGCCGCTATTGACGGTGACCAGTTCCAGATAACCGTTGAGTTTGCTGCCTTCGCCGTTGGCGACCAAATCGATTTGACGGCTGATTTGATAGAAAGGTAAACGGTGGTCGGCGTCCAGTGCGGTGCCGGGTAGCGTCGCGGTATTGGTTTGTGGCGTATATTGCAGTACGGTGAATTTATGGCGGGCGGTGTGTAGTTGCACGCCCAGGTAACGATTAACAAAGTCTGATTTGGCGGGCGAGTAACCGCCCAGCGTACTGACGATGGGCCACCAACTTGTCTTGCGTGCGGTGGTCTCGTCGTTATCGATCAACCCCAGTTCAAACTCGATTTCATCCAGGTCCTGGAATATCTTGGCGGTTTTTTGCAAAACCGGATCGTTCGCCGCGAACTGCCGTTCAAGATTGCTCAGGTGTTTACTTACCGTTTTATCCGCCATTAGATATGAACCTTCTCTGCTTGTTATTGAGGTTAATCAGACGGCGGGAGTATACACCGATGGCATTTAAACGGATAAAAAAACCTGCCGGTTTTTGCCGGTCAAAATGCCCCCGCAAACGGGCGTCGCAAATACCAAGCTGCGCCGGAAATGGCGGCTTTCCGGCCGCGCTTATTCTCTAATATCCAGCTCCTTGATTTTGCGGGTCAAGGTATTACGGCCATAGCCCAATAATAGTGCCGCTTCGTGTTTGCGGCCATGCGTATGATTCAAAGCCGCCTCGATCAACAGGGTTTCCAAGGTGGGGATAGCCTGCTTGGCGATGTCCACTTTACCGGTCGATAATTGCTGCTTGACCCAATTTTTAAACTGGCTTTCCCAATCTCCCGGTGTTGTGTCGCCGGATGCGGAATCGCCGCTATTGTGCGTCAGTTCCGGCGGTAAATCTTCCAGATGAATTTCCCGGCCCGAGGCCATCACCGTCAGCCAGCGGCAGATATTCTCCAATTGCCGCACGTTGCCTGGCCACCTCAAGCCGCTTAAAAATGCCTCGGTTTCCGGTTTTAACAGTTTGATTTCGGTATTCAGTTCCTTCGCGCTTTGATAGAGATAATGCCGCATCAACAAGCCTATATCCTGCCGGCGTTCGCGTAAGGGCGGGATATGAATCCGAATCACGTTCAGGCGGTGAAACAAATCTTCGCGAAACCGGCCTTGCGCCACCAACGCTTCCAGATCCTGGTGGGTGGCGGCAATGATCCGCACGTTGACTCGCACTGAGGTATGCGCGCCCACCGGATAAAACTCGTTATCTGCCAGCACCCGCAGCAAGCGGGTTTGCAATTCGGCGGGCATGTCGCCGATTTCATCCAGAAACAATGTGCCATTGTTGGCCTGCTCGAAACGGCCGATCCGTCTGGCTTGGGCGCCGGTAAAAGCGCCTTTTTCGTGGCCGAACAGTTCCGATTCCATCAAGTCTTTGGGGATGGCCGCCATATTCAAGGCAATGAATGGCTGGTCCGCGCGCGGACTGTGACGATGCAGGGCCTTGGCGACCAGTTCTTTGCCGGTACCCGATTCTCCATTAATTAACACTGTGATATGCGAGCGGGCCAGACGGCCTATCGCCCGAAACACTTCCTGCATGGCCGGCGCTTCGCCTATGATCTCCGGGGTTTCCTCGACGGTAGGCGGGGCTTGCACAAGGTCGCTTTGCCGCTGTTTGCTGTGCGCGCAGGCGCGTTGTACGGTTTCGACCACTTCGGTGACGTCAAAGGGTTTGGGCAGGTATTCGAAAGCGCCGCCGTGAAATGCCGACACCGCGCTTTCCAGATCGGAATGCGCGGTCATCACGATCACCGGTAAATCCGGATAACTGTTTTGAATATTGCGCAGTAACTCGAAGCCGTCCATGCCCGGCATGCGAATATCGGTGATCAGCACTTGCGGTAAGCCGCCGGGTAGCGATTTCAGCAATTCGTTGGCGCTGGCGAAGCTTTGCGTATGCACGCCGGATTTTTGCAAGGCTTTTTCAAGTACCCAGCGGATGGATTTGTCATCATCGACAATCCAGACCTTGTCAGGTATTTGCATGATTCGTCTCCAAAGGTAGGTAGATGGAAAATACGGTATTGCCCGGCTCGCTTTCGCATTCAATCAAGCCGTTATGCTGGTTGATCAAAGATTGAGCAATCGACAGGCCAAGTCCGGTACCCTCGGCGCGGCCGGTGATCATGGGATAAAAAATCTGGCCCATCAGCTCGGGTTTGATGCCCGGGCCGTTATCGATAATGTCGATTTTGACGGTCAGCTTGTAGCGTTTGCGGCCTATAGTCATATGCCGTTGCACCCGGGTTTTCATGGTAATCACACCGTGGTTCTGCACGGCTTGCACGGCATTCCGGACGATATTGAGTATGGCCTGGATCAGCTGGTTTTTGTCGGCGAAAATCTCCGGGATGCTCGGATCGTAATTGGTCTGCAGCATAATGCCGTGGGCGGCCTCCACCGTAACCAGGTGCCGGACCCGTTCCAATACCTCGTGAATATTCAGTTGGCTTTTATGCGCGGGTTTGTTGGGGCCGAGCATTTTGTCCATCAGATCCTGCAAGCGGTCCGATTCGGCGATAATGATTTGCGTATATTCCTTTAACTCAGGATCTTGCAATTCCAGGTCCAACAATTGTGCTGCGCCGCGCAAACCACCTAGCGGGTTCTTGATTTCATGCGCCAGGCCGCGCACCAGCATGCGGCTGGTGTTTTGCTGGGCCAGCAACTGTTCTTCTTTGGTGATCCGCAAATGCCGGTCTACCTGTTGCAGTTCGATCAGGATTTCGCTTAATTTCCCATCCTCGAGCAAGGGTGTGGCGCTGAGGTTAACCGTAATCGATTGGCTGAGCCGTTCTAGGATTAATTCTCTATCGACCAGCGGCTCGAGCAAATACAAGCGCGGTAATAAATCGTTAAATAGCGTGTTGTGCGCGGTTTTGAACAGTTTGTGCGCCGTTTGGCCGAGCAAATGCTTGGCGCTGTCGGCAAGCAGCATTTCGCCGGCGGGATTGATATAGGTCAGGCGCAAGTCCTTGTCGAACAGCAGGATTGCTTCGTTTAAATGATCCAGTATCTTTTTGTGCACGGGTTAATTTAAGTGTTAAGAGTTGTAGTGAATAAGCAATTTGTACGCCAAGCGTAAAGTTGCCTTATTGCTTCATTTGTCTGATAAAAAACGGCTCTAATGCATAATATTGGTGCGTTTGCCCAATTTGATGGTTCATGTTAGTGCAAGGGTGGATGCTGAGTGAGATTTTTATCGCTATCCCGGCTTTAAGCCTTATGCTTAGGAATACGATCAATATCGATTAAGGCGGCTAAAATGTTTGGGAACCTTATCAGCAGCTCGAATACGCGGTTATGTGTCATATGATTGCACAATATTGGTGCGATAAAGGTTGAGTTGAATCAAGCGACGTTCCGGGGTGAGAGTGACCCATTCAAGCCGTTTGCATCGTGTATTCTGGTCGCTGTTCCAGCGGAGATGAAGGCGTCATGGGTTGAAGGGCTAGTGAAAAACCAGTAGGTGATCTCTGGCAATGGCACACTTTGAACTGAATTGGTGCGCCTTTCGGCATCGGTAACCAGGCTGGTGCGTCAGTCGAACAGCTGCTTTGCTAATTCGGTGCGTTTGTCGATTGGCGGCTAGTCTGCGTAATCAACGATCAATGGCGCATGGTCGCTGAAGCGTTGCTCTTTAAAAATGCTGGTTGACTGTGCACGATTGGCTATACCCGGCGTGGCGACTTGGTAATCGATACGCCAACCGACATTTTTGGCCCAAGCCTGGCCACGATTGCTCCACCATGTGTAGCAGGCGTCGGTAGCGTCGGGATCTAGTCTGCGATAAACATCTACCCAGCCCAGCTCATCATATATTTGGGTCATCCAGGACCGTTCCGCCGGCAAAAAACCGGAGTTTTTCTGGTTGCCGCGCCAATTTTTCAAATCGGCTTCCGTATGGGCGATATTCCAATCGCCGCAAATGACCACTTCCCGGCCGCTGGCTTTGAGGTCGGCAAGATGCGGATAGAAGCGTTCCATCACGCTGTATTTGACAGTTTGTCGTTCCTCGCTGCTGGAGCCGGACGGCAGATACAGGGAAATGACCGATAGATTGCCGACTTGCACTTCCAGGTAACGGCCCTCGCTATCAATGTCGGCATAGCCCAAGCCCTCAATGACGTTATCGGCCGGCTGTTTGCTGTAGATACCGACGCCGCTGTAGCCTTTCTTTTCGGCATAATGAAAATAGCCGTGCAGGCCTTTCGGTGTCAGCATTTCGGCTGTCATATCGCCGGCCTGGGCTTTAAGTTCTTGTAGGCAGACGAAGTCTGGATTTTGGGTGTCTAACCAGTCGTAAAAACCTTTTCTGGTTGCCGAGCGAATGCCGTTTAGATTGGCGGAGATGATGCGGAGCATGGACTTTGGTTGGGGAATAGGTTAATAAACTGCGTCGCAGTTTAACGGTTTCGATGCCATCGCCCCAAAGCGCTTACGGCCGCTTGGCCGACACTCCGCGCACGTCTGTCGGGAATGAGGCTTTAGCCCTTACTCAACAATTGCCGGGCGCGTGCGTCCGCACCGGAAGGCAGCTGGTTCGGGCCGATTTTTATCCAGGCCACGATGTCCTGCCAGGCGGTGGGGGCTTGTAGGTCGCGGAGCAGCATGTGGTAACCGTTCTGGTAAATGGCCACGGTTTTTTCCGCGGTATCGGTGGTTAGCATTTGTTGCAAAAAAGCGTAAGTCGGTTCCTTGGGGATGACTTCGTCTTTCTCGCCGTACAGCATCAAGGTATGAGCCCTTAGCGAGTTTGCACTATCGAACGCCGCATCCATCAGGTTGGTTAAGCCGTATACCGTTTCCACACGGGTGGCTTTGATGACCATCGGATCGCGGCCCATCGCCCGCAACATATCGATATTATCCGACGGTAAAATTTCCAGTCCGCTGCCGGTCAAAGTCAGCCAGGGCATGCTGTGCGCCAGTGTCCACAGTAAGCTGGTTTGATACCAGGGCATGGTCGATCTGGCCCATAGCGCCGGCGCGGCCAGGATGATGCCGGCGACGTCCGGCATGTTTTCCTGCTGCATGGCCGTGATCACAATCGCACCGCCCATGCTTTCGCCCAGCAGGTAAATCGGTTTGTTCGGGTAGCGCTGTTTCAGCAGTCGGGTTAATTGTTTTAAATCCTGCGCGTAAGCCTCGCTGCCGGCCCACAAACCGCGCTGCGGTGCCGCGCCGAAACCGCGTTGGTCGTAAGCGAAACAGGCGATGCCGAGTTTGCTGAAATAGCGGCCAGGCGCATCGAAAAAGTGGCTGTAATCGTTAAAACCGTGCAGCGCGATGATGATTGCATTGGGCTCTGCCTCGGGCAGCCACCTCCGTAGCGGCAGCGTCGCGCCGTCTTCGGTTAGAAACGTATTGTCGCCCAACTGCGCGCTATTGGTCTTGGCACCGGGCGGATAGCTCATCGGCATGCAGCCACTCAGCGAGAGCAGCACTAACAAGCTGGCCAGCGTGCTGGCGTGTGGCATGCGTTGTCGATATGGCCTGCGAGCGTTCACTATTTTCAAAACAAGATTGTTCATCGCTAACACATTATTTCAGTATTGAATGTTCCGAAATATCCCCGTGTAGGATGCACAAAGCGGGGAATTGTTCCGGTCAAACTTATCTTAGCTGAAGCGGATGCCCAATTTTATGACAATTCAAAAATGGCTAGTTTCCTGTTATCGAACTATTCATCATCCCACAACACGGGAAATGCTTTACGCACCCGCTCGATGGCCTCTTGATCGACGTTTTTACCGCGCAAGGTCAATACCAAGGCATAAATATCCTGGGTGCTGACCTTAAACGTGCGTTTGGGATCGGTTTTTACGGAGCTGGACAAGCGCTTGATCGTGGTGTGGAAGGGCAGGGGTTTGGCGACCGGTTGCACGGGCCTAGATAGTTCGTTTTCGATAATTTCTTTTTCGTTGCCGGGCGGTGCGTTTAAGGCTTTGCGCAAGATGTCACGCGCCCTGGTCCAGGACAGCTCGCCGCCGGCCAGTTTTTCGCGCATCGCCTCCGTCGTCAGTGGCGCGTAGCGAATGATGTCGTCGATCCAACTGATGCTTTTGTCGAAGAATTCGGCGATGCGCTCCCTCGACCAGTTGGCATTGTTCAAGTAAATCACCGTTTGAAAATAATCGGTGATGCGGGTATCGACTCGGTCGGAATTCAGCTTCAGATTCAGTGCCTTGATTTCATCCGGATCGCCGGTGACGATTCTGACGTCCACTCTGTCGAAATAGCCGGGATTGGTGCGGCGGATGCCTTGAATGGCTTCCATGCGATGAAAGCCGCCGACCAGATAATATTCGCGATTGTTACGTTCCCATACCACCAGTGGCTCAAACAGGCCGTTGACCAGAATATCTTTTTCTAGATGACTGACCTTGGCCCGATCCAATTCCCGGTGGTTGGTCAGGGTGTGGTGAAATTCGATTTGGTCGATGGGAAGATATTCATAGCGTTTGGTGGCTAGCATATTCGATTCTCCGAGAAAGCGGGGTCCGCCTCGGGGTGTGTCGGCCTGGTGCCTATTCCCTTGTCCGGGCAGATAAGCAGCCACCATCGCATTTTTTCTAACGAAATTCAATCGTTTGGCATTGGCGATACGCGGCTCCTGCGGACGGTGGACGGCTTTGCGAGGCTAACCGAGTACTTTCATCATGATGGATAAGTAGTCTGTATAACCGATGGCGGCGGCCATGATAATTAGCAGCATGCCCTGAAAAATCGGGCGCTGCACAAACGGTTTATAGGTACCTTCGGCGTAGCGTTCCGCCAACTCGGAGAGGCTGGTCAGTTTACCGGTGAGGGATGAATCTTTCACGTTGCCATGATTGGCTATCGATAATCGGCGCAGGTTTTTCATGGCGTTTTGCTCGGTTTCATCCGCTAACGCTTTCAGGCGGAAGTCGCAATAGAACAAGTATGCGATGCAAACGCCGATCACGATGAGCAGTCCGGGCGGCGTATGCCAATTATCGAAATAACTCATGCGCGCCAAAACCATCAGAGCGGCGGCGAATAGCGGATACGAGATCAGGCGGCTTGTCTGTTGCGTCATATCGCCGACCAAACGTATCGTCACCCAGTCCTGAAGGTACGCTGCATCGATATTCAATGTGTCGCTGTATTCCTTCGTCATGGACGCCGGCCAGGGCGCCGCGCGCGGAATGGTGCGGATAAACTGGATGATCGCTTGCGCTGCCTCGGTGACGCTGATCATCAAAAACAGGAATGCCGGCACCAAGATCGCCTTCAGCAGGATTAAATCGAGGTAATAGACGAAAGGGCCGCGATACGGCGTAAAAGGCACGCCCAAGGACAAAATCACCACAAACGATAAGATCCACGCTAAAAATGTCAAAATGCTGATTCGCCTAACATGCATATTTCGTTTCAGTCGCCTGTCCAAATATCTATCGTGCGCGTAACAGCGATTGTCGGCGGATACGCCGAACTTACCGCTGAAGTTCAGCTGTTCCCAAAGCAATAGCGGAAACTTGGTGGTTTCGATAACCCAATACACTGTGACAATCAGTGCGGCGAAGCGGATGGCCTCCGTCGACCACATGCTTACGCCTTCGATTAAGGCCAATGGTTCGGTTTGTGGGGTATTGAGCACGAAAGCCGCTAGTCCGCAGCCAATGGCGAAAGCGGTTAGCAACCAGACTCTTTGTCGGCGCAGCACGGCGGCTTTCACCGGGAGTTTGGCGGCAGTCGCGATTTTGATTTTGCGCCGAAAATACAGCCCTAGCCCGATCAATACGAATGCGCCGATTAAAATTTTCAATGTCAGGCGCGGAAATCTTGAAAACGGTTGCGCGGCTGCCGAATCCGGTGTCGGGGCGGTGTCGCTAAGATCGCTGCCGGTCTTAACCAGTGTCGCTATAGGTCCGGAGGCGTCACAATTTTGTTGGTCGGTTTGGTCGGTTTGGTCGGTTTTGTCGGTTTCCGGGGTGAGACGGAAAGCTTTGCTGCGGCCTATTTCATGCAAGGCGGGTTGATTGAATACCTCGCTGTCCAGCAATTGTTGGCGCTTGGTCGTATCGCACCCGGTTGCTGCGCCAGTCGCTTCCGAGGGCTTATGGTTGGAATCCCACAAGGCCATTTGCGCGGCTAAAAAATATGCAGTTTGATAGCTGTCGCGGAACGGCGGGATACGAGTTTGTAATGCCGGCGGTAATTGCAAACCGAAACTCGAGACAACAATCAGGTTACGAGCCCACTCGTTTTGCTCCGGGTGTAGAAGTCGGGCATCCATCACGTTTGTGAAATACCAAACATCCGGAAATTTGGCATGCAGCGCTTGCAGCACCAGTAGTTTGTCGTAGACATCGCTGCCGAGGATGCCGATGGCACCTATGGCTTGGTCGTGGTCTTCCAGTTCCTGTTCCAGTTCTTCAACCCTATCGGTTAACCGGCGCATGTAATCAAACTGACTGTCGCCGTCGGCATGCTCCATGGCTTTGGAAGCCTCGGCGGCACTGTTGGTATCATTGTTGCCGGATTTGTTGCCGGTGCTGGTACTACTTTGGCCGCGCAGGGTTTTGCCGTCCAAGCCTCGGAAATAGGTGTATTGGTGTACGTATTTTTGCAAGTAATTCGTGCAATCCGCTGTTGAAATCATGGGGTCGCGGCATGCGCCAAACGAGTGTTTTCCGTTCATGGCGGTTTCGACTAACGCATCGGCAAATGTAGTGCCAATATGGTAGGCGTACAGTGATTCGGTTTCGGAGATCAATACCACGTGTTTAGTGGGCTTAGCCAGCTCGGCTTGGTCGCCGATCCGTACGCCGCGGAGTTCCAGTTCCTGGCTCAGCGCGCCCGCCAGCTGGCTGTCGGTCGCCGTGGTGCGGAGGAACGACAGGTGATTTTTGAAGTGCTCGGCCAAGTTGCTCGGTTGATGGGCCGTTGCCGCTTGGTTGCCGTACATTAATTTACCTTCATCGACCGTTGCTCGGGGCGAATACATTCGAAACAACGGCGCGTCCTTGGGCTTGCCGACTTTCAGTGCCGCGCTCGCCATGGCTTGCAGATCGTCCGAAGTTGCCGGTCCCAGTACGTTGAGCTCTAGCTTGTTGTTTTTCTCGTAAAGGTTGCGCAAATTTTTGAAAAGATCTTTTAGCGGCTCATAGCCGAAGGCTTTGCTGTCAAGGTATAGCAGCAAAATAGGCGGATGTTTCTCCGCTTCCGGACTCCGGGCCATCGGTTGGGCTTTCCAAACCAAATGTTCGAATGCGATCAAGGTACTCGATTTGTTCAGCAGGTAATTGACGTAACCGATATGCTCCTCGTCGCTTGGGCCGTACTCTTGTTTGGAATTGCCGATTAACCCTGATAATACCGCGTAGCGGATACGGCGCCGGGTTTCCACGTCTTCTTGATAATGACCATTGGGCATTAGTGTGGCGATGACGATTTGCCGCCCGTCGGGAATGTCTTCCAAGTGGGACTGAAGGGTTTTTATCAATTCCTTCTGGTCTTTATATTGCTGATACCCCTGACTATTCACATTTTGGTTGGCGATAGCTTCGAATGGATCTTGCCACAAGCGCGCGTCTACGTCGGACTTAAAGCCGGCTTGTTGCAATTGCGATAAGGACGCTTTATTGGGTCTGGAATCGTTGAAAGGGCTTTGGCCTACGAACAGGCTGCCGCCCAAAATGATCAATAGCACGCTTAATAAGTTAGGCGAGATCGCTGTGGATTTGTTTTCTTTAGACATAAGCGCCAATCTCTGATTGCGATGGAGAGTAGTGGGGCATACCCGGTTGTGCAACTAGACTAACACTAGAGGTTTTCGGCTTCAAAGGCAGAAACTAACAACGTTTTTTGTAAAATTACACTATCGATCAGGGCGTGGATTCCAAATTTCGCGAACCGAGACCATAAAATCCATGTTTATTTTCGCAACAACCAAGGATTGCCGCCGATAGCGGTGAGGTTGGTGGTCAGGGTTTGTTCGTTGGCAAAGCGTTGCAAGTAATGGGGGCCGCCGGCTTTCGGGCCGGTGCCGGACAGGCCCATGCCGCCGAACGGTTGCACACCCACCACCGCGCCTATTATGTTGCGGTTAATGTAGATATTGCCGACCCGCGTGTGCTGTTGGATATAGTGCATATTGGCGTTGATGCGGCTGTGGATGCCCAGTGTCAAGCCGTAGCCGCTGGCATTGATGGCCTCGACCACTTTTGCCAGCTCGTTGGCTGGGTAACGGACTATATGCAGGATGGGGCCGAACACTTCGTGGTCAAGGAAGGATAGGGCCGGTATTTCCGCTAACGTCGGTGGAAAAAAACAGCCGTTTGTTAGATCGTCGGTCAAGGGCAGTTGATATAACAGCTTGGAGTCGTGTTCAAGCTTCTCGATGTGCTGATGCAGGGCGGCTAACGCGCGTTGATCGATAATAGGGCCGACGTCGGTGGCAATATCCAGCGGCGAACCGACCCGCAGCAAGCGCATCGCGCCGATCAAGCGCGCAATGACGCTGTCGGCGATAGCCTCCGGCAGAAACAATACCCGCAACGCCGAGCAGCGTTGGCCCGCGCTGTTAAATGCTGATTGTATTGCGTCTACGACCAGCTGTTCCTGATGCGCCGAGCTATCGGCGATCATCACGTTTTGCCCACCGGTTTCGGCAATCAAGCTGGCGATGGCGCTGTCACGCTCAGCCAGTTGCCGATTGATCAGGTGGGCTGTGGCGCTGGAACCGGTAAACGCCACGCCGGCGACGCGCTCGTCGCTCAACAAGTGCCGACCAATCTCGGCGCCGTCGCCCGGCAAAAACTGCAGTACCTGTTCAGGGATGCCGGCGCTATGCAACAGGCGCAAACAGGCCATGGCCGTTAATGATGTTTGTAGCGCCGGTTTTGCGATCACCGTATTGCCGGCCACCAACGCGGCGGCGATTTGACCGACGAAAATCGCAATCGGAAAATTCCAGGGACTGATGCAGACAAACACGCCGCGCCCAAAATGAAACAACTGATTATCTTCGCCGGTGGGGCCGGGCAATTGGCGTGGCTTCCCGAATTGCTCTGCCGCGCAGGCCGCGTAATACCGACAGAGATCGACTGCCTCCCGCACTTCCGCGAGCGCGTCGCGTACGGTTCGGCCACCTTCGCGGAGGCACAGCACCACCAATTCCAGGCGCTGCTGCTCCAATAAATCCGCCGCTTTTTGCAAATACCCGGCGCGGGTTGCAACCGGGCATAAACGCCAGTCATCGAACGCGCGCGTGGCTTGTTGCAAGGCTTGTTCTATATCATTTGCGGAACTGAACACCACCTCGCCAACTAGGCTGTGTTGGTCGTGCGGGCTATAAACCGGATGCGGTTCGCCACGAATTTGTTGACCAGCAATCAATGGTGCGGCTTGCCAAGTCTGGCCCGACATGGCAGCCAATTCCTGTTGCAACTGCTGTAACACTTCGGGATCGCTCAAATTCAGCCCCTCCGAATTCCGGCGTTGCGCGCCGAATAAGTCGCCGGGTACAGCTAGCGGCTTAGATTCCACTTGGTTTAACTGGGTCAACGGATCGCCGGACAGCATGGCAGAGCTAATCGCCGGATGTTCGATTTGATTGATAAACGAGGTATTCGCGCCGTTTTCCAGTAAGCGCCGAACCAGATAAGGCAGCAAATCCCGGTAACTGCCGACCGGCGCATAGACGCGACAGTTGATCGAGTCATGGTTCAATAACTCGTCATACAACGCAGAGCCCATGCCATGCAGACGCTGAAACTCAAAACCCGGATGCTCTTTGCCAAACTCACCAATCGCCGCCACGCTGTGGGCGTTATGCGTGGCAAATTGCGGATAAAAAGCCTGAGGCTTGGAAAGTATCAGCCGAGCGCAAGCTAAATAGGACAAGTCGGTAGCAGGCTTGCGGGTGAACACCGGGTAGTCGTCCCAGCCGTTTTCCTGGGCGCGTTTGATCTCACTATCCCAGTACGCGCCTTTCACCAAGCGGACGGGAATCAGGCGTTGTTGCGATTCGGCCAAGGCTGCTAGCCATTCGATCACCGCGCCAGCGCGTTTTTGATAAGCCTGCACCGCCAGGCCGAAGCCCGGCCAACCGGCTAGCGCCGGATCGTTAAATACAGTCGCAAAAATATCCAAAGACATATCCAGCCGTTCGGCTTCTTCCGCGTCGACAGTCACAGAAATATTCGCCGCGCGGGCCAGCTTAACCAAAGCTAACAGCTTGTCGCTGATGACCGGCACCGCATAACGCTGCTGTAATGGCTCGTAACGCGGATATAGTGCCGACAGCTTGATGGAAATGCCGGGGTTGGTAAATAAATCGGCTGTTGCTGATTCGGCCAGCGTTTCAATGGCATGCCGATAGGCCGCGAAATAGCGTTCCGCATCGTCATTGGTCAAGGCCGCTTCGCCTAGCATATCGAAGGAATAGCGGTAGGCCGGCGCGCGGTCGGCGTGTTCGATAGCGGCCGTTATATTTTCTGCAATGACGAAATGTTCGGCCATTTGCTGCATGGCTTGCTTGATTGCGCTGCGAATCAGCGGTTCTCCCAGCCGGCTTAACACGCCTTCGAAAACCCGTTGTTGAACCAACGCCTCCATTTTGCCGCTGATCCATAAGCCGCCGCTAGCCAGATTGACTGCTACCGAATCGCTGTGCAACCAATGGCTATACCAATCGGCATCGGCGAGTTTGTCGCGCAAGAACAGGTTTTGCGTGTCGCTGTCCGGAATCCGCAGCAGGGCTTCGGCGATGCTCATCAACACGATGCCTTCATCGCTATTCAGGCTGTATTCGTGCAAGAAGGCGTCGAAAATACCCGGCTGTTTATGCTTGGCGCGTACCGCTTCTATCAAGGCTTGCGAACAGGCGCCGATGCTCTGGCTATCGTAATCGCCCAACGTGGCGATTAGGCCGGAGATGGCTTGCGGCTCTGCTTGGGTAAAGACTTGATTGATGCGCTGGCGCAGTTCGGCTAAACGGTTGGCGTTGCTCATGGCTATCACCTGTTGGACTGACACCCATAAGCATACCGCTATCCGGAAAAACCGGCTGGCTTGTTGGACCGGGTTTGCTCTGCTACTGTTGATGGTAAAGCACTGAACGCGCGAGGAGAAAACATGTCAGGCAGAATTGATTTTACGATGGGTTTTAATGCCGGAAAAACGGCCAAGGCCGGCGGCGACAGTAGCTACCGGGTTTATGTGTTCGGCAATTTTTCCGGTGCCGCCGTGCCTTGGGAGCAAAGCAAAATCCGCAAAATCGATGTCGATAACTTTGAGCAAGTGCAGGCGCAAGTCACACCGACACTGGAAGTCAGCTCGGGCATCACGCTGCAATTTCCGGCGTTGGAGGATTTTCATCCCGATGCCTGGTTGGGAAAAGTCAAGCTGCTGGCCGATTTGCGGACTTTAAAATCGGAACTGGGCAACCCCAATACCGCCGCGCAGGCGGCGGCGAAAATTCAGGCCTTTTTTCCTGGCGTAGTCGCCAGCGAAGCAGCAGCGCCTGTGGCGGAAACGGAAAGCCAGGACGATATGTTGGAACGCCTGTTGGGGAAAAAGCCGGAAGGCGCGGTCGCGGCATCCGATTCCTTGGATAGTTTGTTGAAACAGATTGTGGAGCCGCATGTCGCCAAGGACGCTAATCCGCAGCATCGGGCGTTAATTGATGTGATCGACGCCGCGACCGCACAGTTTGTGAAAGCCTTGCTGCATCGGCAGGATTTTCAAGCGTTGGAAGCTTTGTGGCGGGCGACGTATGAATTGGTGCATGAAGAAGCCGCCGACGCGCAACAGCTCTATTTGCTGGATATTAGCCAAGCCCAATTGCTGGCGGAGCTGGAAAAAGGCGGTGAGAGTGTCGTCCAGCGTTTGCAGCAACATATTCAAACCGGTGACGGCGAGCAGGATGTGTTGATCGTGGCCGATTATCTGTTTGCCGATAATGCGGACGATAAGGCTTTGCTGGGTTATTGTGCGGATTTAGCCGCCAAGTGCGGGGCGGGTTTTCTGGCGAGCGCAGGGAACGGTTTGGTGGTCGAGGCATTGCAGAATCCGTCGGATTGGCTGGCATATCGCCAACAGATCCAGGCCGATAGTGTGATCTTGACCTATCCCCGCGTGCTGATGCGTTTACCTTACGGCAGTAAACGCGATCCACTGGAGAGCTTGACGTTTGAAGAGTGCAGTAATATCCCGCAGACCGACGAGTTGTTGTGGGGAAATCCGGCCTTTTTGGCGGCCAGGGTATTGTTGAGAGCTGCTCAGGATGACGCCACCGCAGAGCAATTCTTTTTTGCCGATGTGCCGGCGTTTAGCTACGAACTGGACGGCGAGCAGGTATTGCAGCCGGCGACGGAAGTGGTGTTGAACGAAGCGCAGGCGAATAATCTATTGGCACAAAATATCATGCCGGTCATCGGCTACCGGCAGCGGCAAGGTTTGCGATTGTTGGGTTTAGATACCTTGAGTTGATGGGGCCGGACTTAGCTGCGCCTGCATTTTTTGCCGGTCCAGTTCGCCTTCGGAATGCGACACCACTATCGTCGCTACCGCATTGCCGACGATATTGGTCAAGGCCCGTGCTTCCGACATGAAACGGTCTATGCCCAGGATTAACGAAAGCGCCGCGACCGGTACTGCCGGCACTACCGCCAGTGTAGCCGCCAAGGTGATAAAGCCGGCGCCGGTGACACCGGACGCGCCCTTGCTGGTCAACATCGCGACCAACAATAGCGTTAATTGTTGCGTTAGCGTTAGATCGACATTCAAGGCCTGGGCGACGAACAGCGCGGCCATGGTCAGATAAATATTGGTGCCGTCCAGATTGAACGAGTAGCCGGACGGTATCACCAAGCCCACCACCGAACGCGAGCAGCCCAGTTTTTCCAGCTTATTCATCAGCGGCACCAGCGCCGATTCCGACGAAGAAGTGCCCAGAACCAGCAACATTTCTTCCTTGATATAACGCAGCAGTCGAAAAATATTGAAGCCGGTCAGCGCGGCTATGCTGCCCAGTATCAAGACGATAAACAAGCCGCAGGTCAGATAAAAACTACCCATCAGCGCGGCCAGCGGTTTCAATGCAGCCACACCGTATTTACCGATGGTAAACGCCATCGCCGCGCCGGCCCCGAACGGCGCCAGCTTCATGATCACGCTCATCATCGCAAAAAAGATGTGCGAGCATTCTTCGATAAACACATACACCGATCTGCCGGCGCTGCCCATTTGTTGCAAGGCAAACCCAAACAACACCGCCACCAGTAACACTTGCAGCAAATCGCCGGAACCGGTGAAGGCATCGGTAAAGGTTTTGGGGATGATATGCAACAAAAAGTCGGCTGTGCTTTGCTGGCTGGCTTGTTTCACATAACCGGAGACGGCTTGCGCGTCCAACGTGCTCGGATCGACGTTAAAGCCTTGGCCGGGTTTGAGCAGATTGGCCACCAGCACGCCCAGCGCCAGCGCGAAAGTCGAGACAATCTCAAAATACAGCAAGGCTTTGACGCCCACCCGGCCAGCCTTTTTCATATCGTCGGCACCGGCGATGCCCAGCACAATAGTGCAAAACACCACCGGCCCTATCAGCATCTTGATCAGGCTGATGAAGCCGTCGCCTATGGGTTTGAGCGTCACGGCATGTTCAGCCTCCAGATAACCGAACAGGCCGCCGGCACCGATAGCCATTAGAACCCATAGATAGAGGCGGGCGGAGGGGCTGGATGTTTGTGACGATAGCGGTTTGCTGAGGTTTTCCGAGTTCATGGTTTAGCGCGTGGCTCTCAGGATTTTGCGCGGGTGTTGAGCGCACTATCGTTTAAAAGCGGCGTGTAAGGCAAGGATAAGTTACAAGGCTAACAGCCCGTCCTACGATGGCAGCGAGCCGCTCGTCGGCACCTTAAACTACAAGGCTATGGCTGTTCGACTTCTACAAAGCAGTTGTTAGCGCCTTCCGGTTATTTTTCTTCCTTCTTGTCGAACACGCCGCTAAAACTAAAACCAATATCGATTTTGCCGATTTCCTCTATCACTTTCTGGCTTAACTCGCCGACCGGCTTATCGGAAAACACCGCATAGCGCATCAGGTTTTCCGTGTAGGTTTGCTTGTCCTTATACTGGCTGTAAAACGCGAACATCAATGCGGCGATGCCTGTCACCGTGGTTTGCACTATCGCCGACTTATACCATTCGCGCTCGCCCAGCCGGTCTTTCAACAACACCCCCAGCGAAGGCCACAAAAATACCGCCACCGCCGAAATCAGCGACAGCCAGAAAAACACTTTATTTAAAATCGCATAACTCCTGGCTTTAACATACAAATCGTAAATCAACACCAGCTTGCGCTCTTCGTCTACAGTTGTAGGCTTTGCCGTGCTCGTTGAATCTGTCTTACAGACGGCGGTTTTGGCGTAATCCATCAGCAACTTCGCGCTGGTTTGATTGGGGTTGAGGATGCCCACTACATCTTTATCGCAGGATTCCGACGCGCAGCCGCTCAGCGCAAGCAGTGTCATGATGATTAACAGAAATTGGCGCATGGTTTTGCTCCGTATCGATTTAGTGGGGCAATTGTGACATAAGCGGCGTGATGGATTGTCCGTAAAATAATGCCCGGCGAGATTTGGCAGAGTGTTTTTCGGTAGTGTTTTTCTGCGATGGGATGTCTGGAACTTTTGGGGATCGACAAACATTTGCCCTTTACAGTCTGTGGCATTATCTGGTTGATTGACTAAAATTTATCGTTACCAATTATTGTAACTCGAAGACATTATAAATGCGGCGAGAAATGTTGAATATTTTCTAGAAACTGCCTCATCTCTGACTAATTTCTGGAAAGTATAGGGACATCATGCAACCGCTTGTTATGCTACTCGTGATATTTCGTAATTAAATGAATTTTGGATTTAGCGGTGCAAAAGATGCGTAGCAAACACAAGGAAATAAAAAAATTTATAAAATCTAATATTTGTTTTCTATTTTTATTTTTTAGTTGCATCGCTGAAGCAAATAAGCCAGGTTATGTTGGCCCTGTAATAAAAGAAATAAAATTTTCGTTAGAAGATAAAAATGTTATTTATGCGGTTATCGGAAATTCAGATAAATTCATAAGTTTCGATAAAGGCTTATCGTGGGCTTATCAGAATCGAAGGACTAAGCTATCTTTTGACATAAAAACTAGAAATACGAGCAAGAATAATATGGGCGAACTTTGTGTTGATGGAGTAGAGGCGCCTTCGTCGCCTAATATTATTTATGCAATTTGTTATAGAGACTCCAATTCAGGAGGCCATAGCAACTTCAAGAAAAGCATTGACTATGGCGAAACATGGGAAATACTAGGTGATGGTTTACCAGGCAGTTGGTTTGCCATCATTTTGGCTGTTGACCCGCGCGATCCTAACCTATTGTTCGCAGGATGGCTTGGCGGCCGGCTCTTCCGGTCGCTGGATGGCGGTAAAACTTGGAAGCCGTCCGACAAGGGTTTGATCGATAAACACGATCCCGCTCGACGATATTTGATGCAACCGGACTTGCACAAGTCGGTGCTCGATAATGATTTAAAGCAGATTGAAAAATTATTAAAGAGTGGCGCCAATATTGAAGAGATGGCCGAAGGAAAATCGCCGCTATTGTTGGCTATTAACTTGGGCCTTGTAAAAGCCGCCAAAGTGCTTTTATCGCATGGCGCTAATATTCATGTCCGAGATTCTAATGGGGCGTCGGCGCTCTATTTCGCAATTAATAGTAAAAATTCAGAATTGGCAGAGCTTGTATTCAATGCTGGCCTTAAGTTAGATGAGCCGATTTCGACAGCATTTCTTTCTGATCCTCTAATGTATAGTATCGATGCGCCAATAAATATCGAATTGATTAAGCTTTTGGTAAAGAAAGGTGCTAGTTTGGATAGCCCCTATTTGATGGCGAGGGCAATAGACTATAATTTGAATTACCGAGACTCAGATGCTAAGCAACTTGAGTTGGTAAAATTTCTTTTTCAGAAAGGTGTGCCGTTGGATTATGAAAACAACGGCAATAATTTGGTCCATTATGCTGCGTGGTTATGCAAGCCCGATATCGTCCGATTTTTTCTGCAAAAAGGTCTTTCTGCCAAAATAACGAATGCATCGGACTTGCGTCATCCAGCTGATGGAAATTTGGCTTGCTATCAAGAATCAAAAGCACTAATAGATCAGTTGTCAAAATAGATTCTTGGGGCTTTAAAATGTATTTTTCATAATAAAATTATCAATTTTTTTTGTTACGTAACTTTTATTGTCTGATGCATAAAATAGTTTCGCTTTACGTTTGCGCCACCTTTGCCTGTTGGTTATCAAAAGACGTGAGAGCGGAAATAGCCGCCGAACCTACGACCAACCAAGGAGACACAATTTTACGAGTAAATCAGACGAGAACTGACTACGCTCTGAACGGAGCGGGTATTACCGTCGCCGTTATCAGCGACAGTTTCAATTGCTTGGGCGGTGCGGATATTGGGCAAGCCAGCGGCGAATTGCCACCAACAGTGACGGTAGTGAAAGAAGCCGATTGTAAAGGCGAAAAGACGCTCGACGAAGGCCGGGCGATGCTGGAAGTGGTACATGATCTGGCGCCTGGCGCCAATTTGCTGTTTCACGCGATGGGCGACAATCCCGGCGATTTGACGCACGCCTTGAATCAAGTGGCCGATCACGGTGCGCAAATTATCGTTGATGATGCGGTGTATTTTAGCGAACCAATGTTTCAGGATGGGCCTGCATCGCAAACGATTGATCGGCTGGTAGTCGAACGCGGCATCGCTATTTTCTCGTCGGCAGGCAACGCCGGCCTTAACAGCTATCAATCTGCATTTACCGATAGCGGTCGCTATCCTTTGGGTGAAAAGCATGGTGTCGCCCACGACTTCAATCCCGATCCAAACAAAACCGACATCTGCCAAACGATTACGGTCGGCGCCGATGCGTTTACTGTATTGAGTTTGCAGTGGGATCAACCGGCCAAGTCGATTAGCGGCGGTAATGGTTCGGCTAGTGATCTGGACGTTGTGGTTTATGATGATCCGGCGTGCAAGCGCGTCAGTCAAGCCTGGGTCATCGGTGGTTCAACCGATAATTTGGGTGGGGACCCCGTTGAAGTGGTCGGATTCGATAATAAAGGCAACCGCCGTCGAAAGACCGTCGGTTTGAGCATTTTGAAAGTGGCCGGTCCCTCGCCTAGCTTACTGAAATACATCCTGAGCGGCAGCTCGCTACCTAGCGAACACCCAAGTATCGACGAGTACCGCAACGATCCGAAAACCATCTCTTCAGTGTTCGGTCATGCTAATGCTGCGAACGTTTTCAGCGTCGGCGCCATAGAAGCCGGCCAGGGCAAAATGCCGTCAGCGCCGAGTTACTATTCCTCGCCCGGCGGCTTGCCGGTCTTATTCGATAATCAAGGCAAGCGTTTAGCCGAGCCTGTCGTCCGGCAACATGTCGATGCCGTGGCTCCCACCAACGTCAATACCAGTTTCTTTTCCAAAACCCGTCCGGATCTGGAAAAAGACGGCAAGCCTAACTTCACCGGCACTTCTGCTGCGGCTCCCCATGCCGCCGCAGTGGCTGCTTTGGTGCTGCAGGCTGCATCGAAAAAAGGTCTGAGTTTGCAGCCTCTCGAACTTTACGAAGTGTTACGGCGTAGCAGTTTGGATTTGGGAGACATCGGTTATGACTCGTCAACGGGATATGGGTTGCTCGCCGCCGACAAAGCTCTGAAGGCTTTGTCCAATGAGCAATAATTCCCGCATATCGGGGCGATAAGCTTTATTAAGCAACTAGGGATCACCATGCGTAAATTACTCAGTTCTGCCGCGTTACTGTTGATACAGGCATGTACAACAGAAAAGCCTTTAGATAATCCGATCAACGATACCCTCATTCCATTTCCTGTCGAGCAACCGCCCAGTTGCAGTTTCGGAAATCTGGAGTTGAATGACAGTGTTGTTGTCCTAGCGGCTGGCGGCGGAGAGGGTAAAGAGCTTGATTTTGTCATAGAGCAAAAAAGCGGTAATGCTGCTAAAAAAATAGATGTTGCAGTCAACTCAATCGATAAACCGGTTGTATTGATGCTGGGTACTTATAACCCCACGATTTGGAATATAGGCTGGACGCCTGGCACCAAAATTTTAGCCGTTTCCGTTTTTGGTTATCACAAACAACGTGTTTCCGGATTGCCTGCCGGTACGCCGGTATTGGTAAGTAGTTACGATGAAGGTGGTCCGTGCGAATTAACGGCGCTAACAAACAATAAAACGGGTTCGAATGAAGACAAACAAGCCCAGCAACTTTTTAATCGGCCGATAGCGGGTTTTAGTCGAGTGGCGAGAGGTAAAGTGACGATTGGCGACCCTATAGCTTATGGTGTGAGTTTGGTGACTTCGAACGCAAACCCACTCGAATCATTTCGTGAGCCGAATACACCGCTAGCCGGGAGTGCCGGCTTGGAACAGGCCTTGAAGGAAAACATATTAAGAAAGGCAACATTAAACGATGTCGCGGAATGGACCAGATTGCTTACACAAAAGTATGCTCAAATGCATAAAAAGCCACCTGATATTCCTCCGTATCTGGATAATGCATTTATGGTCTTGAAAGAATTTGTCTGTCCTGCCGGATTATATGGTAGCCATTCTGCAAATTTCTATGTCGCCAAAGGAGTTCCTTACCCGAAGGGCGATTGCGGCCATTCGAGTATTTACGATTTCAATTCCATGATGCTCGAATGTAGTGCGGGTAGTGCTTGTGGGGAAGATATCCTTAACGGAAGAATCGGCGCAGGCGCGATGCGGCGCATGACGACTATTAACTCGGGTCCTAGTAAGCCCGGCGATTAAATAGAGGAAGCGTGTCGGAAAACTATTGGACTACAATCGTCTTTGAACTCATCCCTTTGAATGCAGATAAACATTCGGCATTGGATATTTGCGTTCGGTTTGTTTCGTAAACGCTGATTGCATACTGGTCTACTTACGCTATCTGCACGTAAGCAGACGCTGAAGAACCGGAGTTAAACGGCAACTCTTGGCTGATTTTTCAGTAGTCCCGGCAAGATCAGCGAAACCCCCTTCGATTTCCCCAAGGCATAAGCTATGCAAACACCCTCAAACAAACTCTATTGCACCGCCCAAATCCGCGAAGCCGAGCGTTATGTGATCGACGAACTGGGGATTTCTGGTAGGGAATTGATGCGGCGGGCCGGATACGCGCTGTTCGAACAAATACAGCGGCGTTGGCCGGAACACGCCGCGATCACGGTGTTTTGCGGCGGCGGCAATAATGGCGGCGATGGTTATGAGGTGGCGACGCTGGCCTTGCAGGCTAATTATCAGGTAACCGTTTACGCCTTGACCGATCCGCATGGATTGCCGGGCGATGCGCTTGCTGCGTATCAAGATTTTTTAAATGCTGGAGGTTGTGTCAGCGACTTCGAAGCCGGGCAATCCAGGCTGCAAGGCGTGATCGTCGATGCTTTATTCGGAATTGGTTTGAGTCGGGAAGTCGGGCAAGGTTATGCGTTAGCTATCACCGCGATTAACGATTCAGCCTGTCCGGTAGTTGCCGTGGATGTACCGTCCGGCTTACACGCCTACACCGGTTCGGTGTTGGGCTGCGCGGTTAAGGCCGATGTGACGGTGACTTTTATCGGTTTGAAGTGCGGCTTGTTTACCGGCGCAGCACCGGAATATTGCGGTGAGATTATTTGCAATAATTTGGATATCGACGCGGCAGTGTTGGCGGCAATGCCCCCGTTCGCGGAATTGCTGGAAAAGTTAGCGTTACCGCGCCGTCCGCGGACGGCGCACAAAGGCGATTTTGGTCACGTACTTTTGATCGGCGGCAACCTGGGTTATACCGGGGCGATTCGTTTGGCGGGTGAGGCGGCCTTGCGTTCCGGGGCTGGTCTGGTTAGTATCGCCACCCGCGCCGCGCATAGCGGGCTGATCAATATCGGCCGGCCGGAGTTGATGTGCCACGGCGTGGAATGCGGCGAAACGCTGCACGCCTTACTGGATAAAGCCAGCGTCATCGTGATCGGGCCCGGCCTTGGTCAGGACGATTGGGCCAGGGAAATGTTTGGCACCGTCATGGGTCGCGATAAGCCTTGCGTGCTTGATGCCGACGCGCTGAATTTGCTGGCGGAGCAACCGAAGCGCCACGACAACTGGGTTTTAACACCGCACCCCGGCGAAGCCGCGCGCTTGTTGGCATGTAATACCCGGCAAATCTCGGCAGACCGCTTTGCAGCCTTATCGGATATTCAGAGTCAGTACGGTGGTATCTGTTTGTTAAAAGGCGCCGGTACCTTGATTAGCAACGGTGAAACGGTATATGTCGGCACCACCGGTAATCCCGGCATGGCCAGCGGCGGCATGGGCGATGTGTTGTCCGGCTTGATCGGCGGTTTGCTGGCGCAAGGCTTGAGTTTGGAGCAGGCGACTAGGCTGGGTGTTTATGTGCATGGCGAAGCGGCTGACAGTCTGACTGCAGAATTGGGCGAGCGCGGCTTGTTGGCCGGTGATTTGCCGGAACGAATCAGGAAATTATTGAATTAATGAACATCACGCTGGAAACCCCCGAAGATACCGAAGCGCTGGGTGCCGCGCTTTGGCAAGCCTTGCCGGCAAAATGCCTGCTGTTTTTGTACGGCGATTTGGGTGCCGGCAAGACGACGCTGGTGCGCGGCTTATTGCGCGCTGCCGGCCACTCAGGCGCGGTAAAAAGCCCTACTTACACCTTGGTCGAGGAATACGAAGTTGATGGTCGGCGCTTGTTTCATTTTGATTTGTATCGGCTGAAGGACCCCGAGGAATTGGAGTGGATGGGCATGGACGATTATCTCAACCAAAACGCATTGTGCTGCATCGAATGGCCGCAAATGGGTGCCGGCTTTCTGCCCAATGCCGATGTGGAGGTTAGCTTGAATTATTTTCAACAGCAACGTACCGCTGAAATCAATGTGTTAGCAAAAAATCGGCTTGGCGACATAAAACTAAACTGGAAAAACAATAACCTACTGCTATAATTTCAACGAAGTTGTCACTAGTGGAAATGTGGGGTATGCAGCAGATGTCTAAAATTTTCTGGATATGGGGTTTGTTATTACCCACGTTTTCGGTGCTCGCGGCTCAGACTGAACTGGGTCCGATCAGTTATTCATCCACCAACCAACTGCTGGTCAATTTGCCGAGCACGGTCAAGCATCATGCGTTTGTGTTGAAAAGTCCCAATCGTCTGGTTATGGATTTTAGCGATGCCAAAATGGCGCAGGATTTGAATCAACCGGTTGCGGATCATCCCTTGTTTGGTTTTGCCCGCAGCGCAATGCGTAACAACAAGGATTTGCGTATCGTCGTCGAATTGAAATCTGATGCGGACGCCAAAGTCGCGATGGTCGGTAAGAATTTACAAATCGATTTGGCGGCAAAAGATCAGCCAGCGCAGCCGCAATTGACAGCCAAGCCGGCGGAAAGAGCATTTACTCTGGTTGCGGCGGTTAAAACGGAAAAGCCGACAGCTACCCCGGAGGTTGCTGCTGCCGAAAAAGCCGATAAATCCACTAAAAAATCCGAGACCACTGCCAAACCTGTCGCGGTTAAATCGGTCGCCAAAGCCAAAGGCCGTCACATCATCGTTGCTATCGACGCTGGTCATGGCGGCAAAGATGTCGGTGCGCAGGGCGCGAACGGCACGCAAGAAAAAGACGTGGTGTTTGCGATTGCCAAGAGTCTACAAGGCATGGTTAACAGCCAGCCGGGTATGAAAGCAGTGATGATTCGCGATGGTGACTATTTTGTGAAATTAAACGAACGCCGCCGCATTGCTCGCGCGGCGAAGGCCGATTTGTTTGTGTCGATACACGCCGATGCGTTTAGCGACAGCCAGGCGCACGGTGCTTCGGTTTATACGTTGGCCAATAAAGGCGCGTCCAGTGCCGGCGCCACGTGGCTGGCTAACAGCGAAAACGCGGTGGACGGCGGTGCCGGCGAAGATAGGGACGATACCTTAACGTCAGTCTTAATGGATTTATCCAATAAGGCGGCGAAGGAAGCCAGCCAAAACATCGGTAATAAGGTGTTGAGAAGCGTGAAGGGTGTTGGTCATTTGCATCGCAATACCGTGCAAAAAGCCGGATTCGTCGTGTTAAAGTCGGCGGAAATTCCGTCTATCCTGGTCGAAACCGCATTTATTTCCAATCCGGAAGAAGAGCGCCGTTTAAACACCAAGGCTTATCAAAACAAGATGGCATCAGCCGTATTTAGCGGCATTGTCGGCCACTTTAAACAATATGCTCCGGCCGATACGATGATGGCGCAGCTGAATCGTTCCGGCAAATCCAAAGCCGTGCAATTGGCGGCAGTGGATCTGGATGACAATGAACCGGTGGCTAAAGCAAAACCGGAACAAAAACCGGTGTTGGCTGCTAGAGAGCTGGATGCCGCTCCGGCAGTGGTGGCAAGTAATGCAGGCACTCACCATGTCATCAATCGCGGCGAAACCCTGTCCGGCATCGCCCAGCAATACGGCATAAGCATGCGGGCCTTGCGGATGGCGAATGCGATGAATGACGGCAATGTTCGGGTTGGTCAGGTGTTGCAAATTCCGCATGACAGCTGATTAAACTATCTTAAAACGGGGCGAATCATTTCGCCCCGTTTCATTTCCATCCGCTAAAATACGCGCTTTTGTTTGAGCGCGGCCAATGCGGATTCATGCTTTACCTACCCAATTAGTCAATCAAATCGCTGCCGGCGAGGTGGTCGAGCGGCCGGCGTCCGTGGTCAAAGAACTGGTGGAAAATTGTTTCGATGCTGGCGCCACCCAGATTCAAATCGATGTGGAGCAGGGCGGCACTCGGCAAATTCGAATCCGCGATAATGGTTGCGGCATCGTTAAGGATGACCTGGCTTTGGCTTTATCCCGGCATGCCACCAGCAAGATTGCTTCGTTGGATGATTTGGAGCATGTGATCAGCATGGGCTTTCGCGGCGAGGCCTTGCCCAGCATCAGTTCGGTGGCGCGTTTGACTCTGATTTCCCGTACTGCCGATGCCGACTGCGCCTGGCAGGTCAGCGCCGACGGCACCGAGCAAAACTTCGATCCACAACCCGATCCGCATCCGCCCGGTACCACGGTGGATGTGCGCGACCTGTTTTACAACACCCCGGCTCGGCGTAAGTTTTTAAAAGCCGAGAAGACCGAGTTTTCTCACATAGAAAGCCTGATTCAAAAATTGGCTTTGGCGCGTTTTGATGTCGGTTTTGTGTTGAATCACAATCAGCGCGAAGTGCTGAATCTCAAACCGGCTGACACCCAAGCCGCCCAGGAAAAACGCATCGCGGCAATTTGCGGCTCGGCTTTTGTCGAGAATTGCGTGAAGATAGATTTTGCGGCGTCGGGCTTGCATTTACATGGTTGGGTCGGCTTGCCGACCTTTTCTCGCAGCCAGCAGGATATGCAGTTTTTCTACGTCAACGGTCGCTTAATCAAAGACCGCTTGGTCGCCCACGCCGTCAAGCAGGCCTATCAGGATGTGCTGTATCACGGTCGGCATCCGGTGTTTGTGTTGTACTTGGAACTCGACCCAGCGCTGGTTGACGTCAATGCGCATCCGACCAAATTGGAAGTGCGGTTCCGGGAAGGGCGGATGGTGCACGATTTTCTGTTTCAGGCCTTGCATCGTAGTTTGGCCGATCAACGACCCGGCGCTACCGCGGTGGCGCAGCACATTGAAACTGTAGGCGAAGTTTCGCCTGCGCAAGCGCCGATGACGCAGTTGCGGACGCCTTTGAATCAGCAAACCTCTTTACCGCTGACGATGCCGGAGTCGGGTGTGGATAGCATGCCGCAACGAGTCGCACCCGAAGCATTCGGCGCTTATCGCTACCCGTCGGAGCGAGCCAATATGTCGGATGTGGCCGAGCAAATTAAAGCGTACGGCAAGCTGTATCCGCAGACCGAGCGCGCCAGCTCAACCCAGCCAGTCGGCGACTCGCCGATACCGCCACTGGGTTTTGCGTTGGCGCACATCCACAATATTTACATTCTGGCGGAAACGGCCCACGGCATTATTTTGGTAGATGCCCACGCTGCCCACGAGCGGGTGACGTATGAACGGTTGAAACAGCATTACCACAATCGGGCGATAGTCTCCCAGCCCTTGCTGTTGCCGATCAAATTGCAAGTCACCGCCGCCGAGGCCGATCTGGCGGAGCAAGAGCACGAATTTTTTATGAATCTGGGTTTCGAAATCAACCGTTCCGGCCCGGAAACAGTGGTCCTCAGAGCCACGCCGGCCCTGCTGGCTAAAGCTGATGTCGATCAGTTGGTGCGCGACATTCTGGCCGATCTGGTCACCCACGGCGTCAGTCACAAAGCCCAGGAAAGTATTAACGCGATTTTGGCGACCATGGCTTGTCACAGCTCGGTGCGGGCCAAGCGCAAACTCAGCATCGAAGAAATGAATGCCTTGCTGCGCGACATGGAGCAAACCGAGCGCATCGGCCAATGCAACCACGGCAGACCGACCTGGGTGGCGCTGAGCCATCAGGACTTGGACCGGTTTTTCATGCGTGGGCAATAAATGAGCGAGTTGCAAAAACCGTCGGCCATTCTGTTGATGGGGCCGACCGCATCCGGCAAGACCGCGCTGGGCGTGGCGCTGGCGCAAGCCTTGGACACGGAAATCATTAGCGTCGATTCCGCCTTGGTTTACCGTGGCATGGACATCGGCACCGCCAAACCCACATTAGCCGAGCGCGACGGCGTGCCGCATCATTTAATCGACATTCTCGATCCCCGCGAAAGTTTTTCCACCGGTCAATTCCGTGACCGCGCTTTGGCGTTGATGGCGGATATGACTGAACGTGGCAAGTTGCCGATTTTGGTGGGTGGCACGATGCTGTACTTCAGCGCCTTGACCCAAGGTTTGGCGCAATTGCCGGCCGCGGACCCAGAGATTCGCCAACGATTGGACCACGAATTGCAAACCTTGGGGAAAGACGCCTTGCATGCCCGACTGGCGCAAGTCGACCCGCAAGCCGCGGCGCGGATCCACGTCAACGACCCGCAACGGATTCAACGGGCGCTGGAGGTCTTTGAAATCAGCGGCCGGCCGCTATCCAGTTTCTTCGACGCCGATCAGCAGGCCGAGCATCCGTATCGGTTTATCAAATTGATTATTGCGCCTGAGCAGCGCAACACCTTGCACGACAAGATCGCCGAGCGCTTCGATCTGATGCTGAAACACGGTTTTCTCGACGAAGTGCAGGCTTTATGGCGACGCGGCGATCTGGACGAGAGCATGCCGTCGATACGCTGTGTTGGGTATCGGCAGGCTTGGTCCTATCTAAGCGGCGAATACGACCTGGCAACCATGCGGGATAAAGCCATCATCGCCACTCGTCAATTGGCCAAACGGCAATTTACCTGGCTACGTAAAGAACAGGATGCCCAGCATTTGATCACCGGCTCTAAAGACCTAGTCAGCCAAGCCTTAGCCTATTGCCGCGCCTATGAATAAAGCCGAACAACGCCAAATCGCCTACGCAGCGCGTCATGCGCAGGCCGATAAAGATGCGATCAGCGCCGACATTTGCCGGCGTGTCGTCGAGCAAGCCTGGTATCAAGCAGCTAAGACGGTGATGTGGTATTTGCATTGCCGTTCAGAGGTGCAGACGCTGTCTAGCGTAGAAGCTGAACTAAATGCCGGTAAGCGCATAGTCGTACCTTATTGTACGGTCGATACCGCGGGCCATAAGCAACTGGGTTTGTGGCAGCTGGAATCACTCGACGAATTGCAAGCGGGCATGTGGAATATTCTTGAGCCGCCGCGGGCACGTTGGCTGGAGCCGGCAAAACAAGTGGCCGCCGATGAGCTGGATGTGGTCATTGTGCCCGGCGTGGCTTTTGACAAGCAAGGCGGGCGCTTGGGCAACGGTGCCGGTTATTACGACTGGCTACTGCAAAAAGTGCGGCCCGACGCGGTGTTGGCGGCGATTTGCTATGAAGCCCAACTATTGCCGCAGGTGGCAATGGATGCACATGATGTGTTCATGGACTATGTGCTTACCGAGCGCGCGATTTATTCAGGCAACAGGCATGCTCAACGATGAATTGGCTCGAGCTAAAGCAACAAATTCCCACCAGCCCCGCCTTGGTGCTGGACGAGACGCAAATTCTCGCCAATCTAACACCGCTACAAGCGCTAAAGCAGGCAAGCGGCTGCAAGATTTTGTATTCGATGAAGGCGCTGCCGTTGGCGGCATTGCTGGCGCTGATAAAAGATCAAATCGACGGCTTTTCGGTCAGTTCCTTGTTCGAGGCGCGACTGGCGAAAGAGGTTTTGGGTGACGGCGGCAGTATTCATTTGACCACGCCGGGCTTGCGCCCCGACGAGTTCGCAGAGTTGGGCCGGCTTTGCAGTCATATCAGTTTCAATTCCTTGCCGCAGCATCAGCGGCTACAGGGGATGGTCGGCGATTATTCGCCAGGTTTGCGAGTTAATCCCAAGCTGTCTTTTGCTGACGATCAACGCTATGACCCGTGCCGGCCGCATTCCAAATTGGGCGTCGATATCGAGCTGTTGCGGGATGGTTTGCCGGCTGGTGTTGAAGGACTGCATTTTCACTCGGTATTTGCCTGCCGGGATTTTAGGCCCTTGCAACACACGCTGGAAAAGCTGCGGCCCATTCTAAAATGCAATCGGCTTAAATGGCTGAATCTGGGCGGCGGCTATTTGTATCACGCCATCGCCGATCACCAGGATGTTGCCGAATTGATCAGGGATGTGCGAGCCGAATTTGGCGTCGATGTGTATCTGGAGCCGGGAAAGGGGGTGGTCGGTAATGCCGGTTATTTGTTGGCCACCGTGTTGGACCGGTTTGTCAGTGACGGCAAGCAGGTGTTGATTTTGGATACCTCCGTGAATCATCATCCGGAAGTGTTCGAATATCAGATGAAACCGCGGTTGCTGGAAGAAGAGGGTGCCGGTGAACAGTCGGCAATTTTGGCGGGCTCGACCTGCCTGGCTGGTGATGTGTTCGGCGAATATCGGTTTGGGCGGATTCCCGAGGTTGGCGAGCGTTTAGTGTTTGCCGACGTGGGGGCGTATTCGCTGATCAAGGCTAACCGGTTTAACGGTTATCAATTGCCGGATGTTTACAGTGTCAATCGGGCCGGCTGGGTGCTGCAAAAACGTGATAGCTATGCCGATTATCGCCGACAATGGGCGAATAGCGGCGATTAGCGTTTCGCTGCCGGTTTTACGTTTAAGGGTGGGCGTGCGGCGGCGCTTGCTCTTGGTCCATGCCGCTCATTAGCGCTTCCATCTTCTGAATGCTGGCATCGCAACCTTCGATGCTGGCTTGTACCTTGGCTTTAAAGCGCAAGCCCATGTGTTCGCCATCACTTTCCCGTTCCGCATATTCATTCAACAGATGACAGGCATCGTGCATGGTTTGTTCGGCATTTTCGAAGGTCTCGTTATCCGGCAATTGCTCGGCTTCACTGAGCATCATCAGTCGGCTTAATAGCGCACTCTGGTGGCGGAATACCGATTCGGCGTAGTCGGCAAAGCTGTCATGCTGGCTATTGGCGGGCACGCTTGCGCAACCCACTGCACCGCATACTACCAATGTAAATAGAGTCAGAAACTTCAAACGCGGTAGAACCATCGGCATCGTGTTTAAGCCTTTTGCGCAGTAAAAATGCAATATTCGGTGAGTTTTTCGGTAAACAACTGATGTTGGGCCAGACCGACCAAATAATTGGCGGTTTGTGCCTTGGAACGCAGCCCCAGCCATTGGCTGATGGTTTGTACCGGTTTCAGGCGTTTGGCGACTCTGAACATGTGCTCGACTGAAGCGTGGGTTTGCGCGGTGATGTCGTGACAAACAATCGTTTGAAAACCTTGCTGTTCCAACAAGTCAGTAAATTCGTCGCGCGCACACAGATTCGGTACGGCCCAGCCGTTCAAACAGGTCACGACCGCCTGCCATTGCTGTTCGTTAAATTGCCGCTGTAATACAAAGCCGTCGCAAACCACAATTCGGCCGCCGGGACGCAACACCCGCCAGGCTTCGCGCAAAAAGTCGCCTTTTTTTAACGCATGGCAGGAGCTTTCCAAAGCCCAGACGACATCAAAAGAGGCGTCGGGGAAGGGCGTGGCGCAAAAATCCGCGACTTCAAAATCAACTAATTCTGCAACGCCGTGGCGCTTGGCGTGCTGACGGGCATAGTCGGCTTGCTTGGCGCTGATGGTGATGCCGGTTACCCGATTGCCGTGTTGTTTAGCCATCCAGATCGTGCTGCCACCGATGCCGCAACCGGCGTCCAGAACCTTATCGCTGGCTTGAATCCCGGCTTTTTCATAAAGCACCTGATTTTTGTTCAGCAAGGCTTGATGTTGATCGTAAGGCTTGGCCTCGTCCCAATAACCGTAATGCAAGGCCAGATTGTCGCGGTTACACCAAGCCACCAGATAATCGTTGTAGCAGTCATCGTAGTGTTTGGCCGCGTCGGCCTGTAGTTCGCTGCTGGATAATTCGACGTTATCGCGCAGGCTTTGGTCGCGGTAGTCTTGATCGGGTTCTAGGGTGTACATCGTAGCGGGAATCGAGGAACGGGACGACTGAACGTAAGGCAAGGTAATCGGCCGAATTAGTTGGGTTGCCGGCCATTATAATTCAGATCGGCGATTCGCTTCATGCTGGCCGACAGATTGTTTAATTGCGGGTGATTGATTTCCAGCAGCGCAAATATTTGTTTTATTGCTAAGTCTTTGATTTGCTCGGGCTCCATGCCAAAGCGGATCTTGAACAAGCGCCGCTGTTTACCGGTCGGTAGTGCTGCCAGAATTTCGCTTAAACGCTGATCGATCAATTGTCGAGCTAAAGCCAGTTCGGGACTTAAACCTTCGTCCTTGGCTTGGAAAGTGGGTTGGGTGGGCACGGGGTTTGGCTGATTTGCCGTGGTCGCGCGCTGCCGCATCTCCTGCAAACGTGAACTTTTGCCTGGATTGACCAACAGCGAATCCGCTGGGCGGGTGGGTGATTTAGCCATGATGTTTGTTATGGGTGGAATGCGCGGGATCGTGAATCAAGTTGCGGATGACTACCGAAGCGCAGACGCCGCCGAACGCCGCCGGTAAATACGAAATGGTGCCGTAAGCCGACTTTTTATAATTGCTGCCGTCGGTAAACATCAACGAATCTTTATTCACCACTTCCGGCGAAAATACCACCTTCACGCCCCGGCTGATGCCATGTTTGCGCAAACGTGTGCGAATGAATTGCGCAAATGGGCAGTTATAGGTTTTGGAGATGTCCACCACCTTTAGGTGCGTGGGGTCCATCTTGCCTCCCGCGCCCATGGAACTGACGATTTTCATTTTGTTGGTTTTGGCGGCGCGGATTAGATGGATCTTCGGCGTCAGGCTATCAATGGCGTCGACTATATAATCGTAATGGGTGGTCAGCAAATCGGCGGCGGTGTCCGGGGTGATGAATTCGTGGCGAATATGCAGTTTTAATTCCGGATTGATTGCCAACAAACGCTCGCCCATGATGTCGGCCTTGGATTGGCCGTGCGTGGTCGATAATGCAGGCAGTTGGCGGTTACGATTGCTCGGGTCTACCACATCGCCATCGACGATGGTCATTTCGCCGACGCCGGCCCGACAGATAAATTCGGCGGCAAACGAGCCCACGCCGCCCATGCCCACCACCAACACATGGGATTGTTGCAGCTTGTCCAGTTTGGGCTTGCCGATCAGTAGTTCGGTGCGGGAAAGCCAGCTTAAATCAGTCATGCAGAAATACTCGTTTGAAATTGCTCAGGATTTGTTGGCGCAAGGTTGCGATGTCCAAATCAAGCATTTTAGCCGCTGCGGCATATATCGCGTCAATGGATACGTTTGCGGTGTCGGTTTCCAGGAATAGGCGATCAGTTGGCGTGCATCTTAGTGCTTCGCCGGCATGGCTGCGAGGATTTAGCAAGGCGGCGCCAAAGGATAGATAAACCCCGTGTCTCAGTAATTGTTCAGCCAAGGCAGGGTTGCCGTTAAAGCCGTGAATGACCCACGGCGTCTGGATGTTTGGAGTGGATTTTTTAATCTGGATCAGCTCGTTGAAGGCGCGTACGCAATGAATGATCAACGGTTTGCCAAGTTGGTTGGCGAGCTTGATCTGGCCTATGAATGCGGGGATTTGCATAGCCAACGGCGTGGCAATAGCTTTGTCCAGTCCGCATTCGCCAATTGCCAATAGCTGTGGATCCTGGCTGGCTGAGCTGATTTTCATTAAAGCGGTTTCGGCGTTTTCTTCGTCGAGATGCCAGGGATGTAAACCCAAGCTGTAAAAGCCGTGGCGTGTTGCCGTGCCGTCGAAATCCTGGGTGGCGAGGCTGATCATTTCAACGGTCTGCTGGCTGCCGGTTTGGTGGCAATGAATGTCAATGTAGGCATCGGCCAAGCTCAGCGTGTTGTTAGCTGTTTCAATAATCACTGAATTACCACCTGATACTCGATAAAAATTAACACCCTTAAAAAACCGTTATCGCACGGTATAATGCTATTTTATTTCTTCAGCAGAAAAACAATGGCGCAATATATTTTCTCGATGAACCGGGTCGGCAAGATCGTACCGCCCAAGAAGTACATCCTTAAAGACATTTCCTTATCGTTTTTTCCTGGCGCCAAAATCGGTGTGCTCGGTTTAAACGGCTCCGGTAAATCCACGCTGCTGCGCATCATGGCCGGCATCGACAAGGAAATCGAAGGCGAAGCGATTCCGCTGAAAGGCACCAAGATCGGCTATCTGCCGCAAGAACCGCAACTGGATCCGAATAAAACTGTGCGCGGCAATATCGAAGAAGCGGTTGCGGAAATCAAAGACGTGCTTGCTCGATTGGACGCCGTCTATGCCGCTTACGCGGAGCCGGATGCCGATTTCGACGCGCTGGCCGCTGAACAAGCCAAGCTGGAGGACATTATCAATGCGTGTGACGGGCATAACCTGGATCGCACGCTGGAAGTAGCGGCCGATGCCTTGCGCCTGCCGGATTGGGATGCCGATGTCACCAAGTTGTCCGGCGGTGAAAAACGCCGGGTGGCGCTGTGCCGCTTGTTGCTGTCCAAGCCTGATATGCTGCTGCTGGACGAGCCTACCAACCATTTGGATGCCGAATCGGTGGCCTGGCTGGAGCGCTTTCTGCATGATTATCCTGGTACCGTGGTTGCGGTAACCCATGACAGGTATTTCCTCGACAATGTTGCCGGCTGGATCTTGGAGCTGGACCGCGGAATGGGGATTCCCTGGGAAGGAAATTACTCTTCTTGGCTGGAACAAAAAGAAAAACGTCTGGAGCTGGAGGAGAAACAAGAGTCTTCTCGGCAGAAAGCCATGAAAGCCGAACTGGAGTGGGTGCGATCCAATCAAAAAGGCCGGCACGCCAAGAGCAAGGCGCGTCTGGCGCGCTTTGAAGAGTTGTCGTCGGTCGAAACGCAAAAACGTAACGAGACCCAGGAAATTTATATTCCACCCGGTCCACGTCTGGGCGATGTGGTGATCGACGTTGAGAACATCAGCAAGGGTTTTGGCGACAGGTTGTTGATCAACAACTTGAGTTTCAAATTGCCGCCGGGCGGTATCGTCGGCATCATCGGCCCGAACGGTGCCGGTAAAACCACCTTGTTCCGGATGATGGCGGGATTTGAAAAACCGGATGCCGGCGACATCAAATTCGGTCAGACCGTGCAGATGGCCTATGTCGATCAGATGCGCGACGACATGGACAACAATAAGACAGTTTGGGAAGAAATTTCCGACGGTCTGGACATGATTACCGTCGGCAAATATGAAACACCGTCGCGAGCGTATATCGGCCGTTTCAACTTTAAGGGCGGGGATCAGCAAAAACGCATAGGTGAATTGTCCGGCGGCGAGCGTAATCGCGTGCATTTGGCCAAGCTGCTGAAAAGCGGCGGCAACGTGTTGCTACTCGACGAGCCGACCAACGATTTGGATGTGGAAACGTTGCGGGCACTGGAAGAGGCTCTGCTGGCTTTCCCTGGTTGCGCGGTGGTGATCTCGCATGATCGTTGGTTCTTGGATCGGATCGCCACACATATGTTGGCGTTCGAAGGCGATAGCGAAGTTGTGTGGTTTGAGGGTAATTATGCGGACTACGAAGCTGACCGTCATAGACGCCTGGGCACAGACGCCGACAATCCGCGTCGTATCAAATATAAAAAAATCGGCTAAGCTGAACTTAAGCAGCCGTTGTTATTTTCGCAACGGCTTTGCTAATAAAGATTCGATTGAACTTGAAATAGCGGCGAGCAGTCCCAAAGTCACTAACAGTTTTTTATTGATCCGCAGCCCGCGTGTTGAAATTGGTGGGTCTAGCGGGTAATGTATTAATAGCGCACCGAACAATAATAAGGAGAAATAGGATGTCGAAAGCACAAAACTTGCAGGACAACTTTTTGAATGCCCTCAGAAAAGAACACACCCCCGTGTCGATTTTTTTGGTTAACGGTATCAAACTGCAAGGCCGCGTCGATTCTTTCGACCAATACGTGGTGATGCTGAAAAACACTGTGAATCAGATGGTTTACAAGCATGCCATATCCACTATCGTTCCCGGCAAAAATGTTACGATGCACCGTGACCCCGACGTTAGCGACGAAAGCTAAGAGGTTATTTTTTGTTTGAACGTCCCGATGCGGGTGAACGAGCCATTCTCGTTCACCTCAATTTGCAAGTTGGTCAAGAAGACCTCGACGAGCTGAAAGAACTAACCAAATCCGCAGGCGCCCAACCCACTCATGTAGTCACCGGTAGCCGGTATCGGCCTGATCCGAAATATTTTGTCGGCACGGGCAAGGTTGAAGAAATCAGGTCGGCGATCATCGAACATGAAGCCAATATTGTTATCGTCAATCATCCACTCACACCCAGCCAAGAGCGTAATTTGGAGAAAGCCCTGGAAGTCAGGGTGGTGGATCGCAACGGCCTGATTCTGGATATTTTTGCGCAGCGGGCGCAAACCTTCGAAGGTAAATTACAGGTTGAACTGGCGCAGCTTAAACATTTGTCGACTCGATTGATTCGCGGCTGGACGCACTTGGAACGGCAAAAAGGCGGTATCGGTTTGCGTGGTCCTGGCGAAACCCAGTTGGAAACCGATAGGCGATTATTGGCGGTGCGTATCAAGCAGATTCAGCAGCGCCTGGGTAAGGTTGAAAAGCAGCGTCATCAAGGCCGAAGTAAGCGTAAAAAGGCCGAAACTCCCACCGTATCTTTAGTTGGCTATACCAACGCCGGTAAGTCCACCTTGTTTAACACCTTAACCGGTGCCGACATTTACGCGGCCGATCAATTGTTTGCCACATTGGATCCTACCTTGCGGCAATTGTCGCTGAGTAATGGCGGCGAAATCATTTTGGCCGATACCGTGGGCTTTATTCGGCATTTACCGCATGAATTGGTGGCGGCGTTCAGATCTACGTTGCAAGAAGCCAGCGAGGCGGATTTGCTGTTGCACGTGATTGATGCGGCGGCGGAAGATCGCGAAGATACGATCTATCAGGTTAACCAAGTCTTAAACGACATCGACGCCGCTAAAATTCCTCAGTTGATGGTGTTCAACAAAATCGATTTGCTGGAGGACGTGGCGCCGCATATCGATTACGATGCTGACGGTAAGCCTGTCAGCGTCTGGATTTCCGCGCAAAACGGGGTAGGCTGTGATTTGTTGCAGCAGGCTCTGTCCGAATTATTCGCGAGCAGTAAGGTGATTCGAAAGTGCTTTTTGCCAGCCAGCCAAGCCGGATTAAAAGCAAAGTTATTCACTTTTGTGAAAATAATCGACGAGGTCAATAACGATAGCGGCGATTGCGAATTGACGATAGAAATTGACAAAAAGCATTTGGGCTTGTTGAAGGGTATTGACGTTCATGAGCAGGCTTAGCCGGGGGATTGACGTAAGAATCCCCCAGTTATTTGCTCGGAAATGGTTAAGTTACGATAGAATGGCGACTTTTCGGATAGACCAGCCAGTGCTTCGAATCATCGAACAGGCGGTCATTACGAAATAGCTTTAGAGTTTTCAAATCCAATCTTTGGAGTGTTTGGTATGTCTTGGAATGAACCCGGCGGTGGTAAAAAAGACCCCTGGAGTGGTCGTAATGATAAGAATGATCCACCCGATTTGGACGAGGTAATTCGTTCGCTACAGGACAAGCTGGGCGGTATTTTCGGTGGCGGTTCTAAAGGTGGTATCGGCAATGGCCCGTCGATGAAAGGTGTCGGTTTGCTGGCTGCCGGTGCAATCGTTCTATGGGGTTTGAGCGGATTCTATACCGTCGACGAAGGTACGCGCGGCGTGGTGACTCGCTTCGGTGCCTATGTCAATACCACACAGCCCGGTCTGAACTGGCATATCCCGTCGCCTATAGAGCAAGTGGCGGTCATCAATGTCGAGCAACAACGCTTTATCGAAGTGGGTTACCGTTCCGGTGGCGGGCAGGGTATGGGTTCAGTGCCTAAGGAAGCGATGATGCTGACTAAAGACGAAAATATCGTCGACGTCCGTTTAGCCGTCCAATACCAAGTCAAAGATGCCAAGGACTATGCGTTCAACGTACTCGACCCTGCCTCAACGCTGAAACAAGTCACCGAAAGCGTGCAGCGCGGTGTGATTGGCCGTAGCGATATGGATTTTGTGCTGACCGAAGGCCGTAGCGACATTGTTTTGGCGGTTAAGTCAGAAATTCAAGCGGTCATGGATGCCTACAAAACCGGTATTTTGATCACCAGCGTCAACTTGCAGGACGCGCAGCCACCTGAACAAGTACAAGGTTCCTTTGAAGATGCCATCAAGGCGCGGGAAGACAAGCAGCGCTTGATCAACGAAGCTGAAGCTTATTCTAACGATGTAGTGCCCAAAGCCCGTGGTGCCGCTTCACGTATCGTGCAGGAATCTGAAGCCTACAAAGAAAAAGTGATTGCCCGCGCAAACGGTGATGTCAGCCGCTTCTCGCAATTGCTGGCCGAATACAAAAAAGCACCGGCGGTAACCAAGCAGCGGATGTATATCGAAGCGATGGAATTGGTCCTGGGCCGTTCCAACAACGTGCTGGTGGATGTCAAAGGCGGTAACAATATTATGTATCTGCCGTTGGAAAAGTTGGCGAATAAGGCTGCTGAAGATGCCGCTCCGGCCCCCGTAGTCAGCCACGAGCCGGTTTCTTTAAGCCCCCAACCTGTGAAAGAAATTAAAACCGATGTGCGCACGTCAAGCCGTGAACGCGATGTGAGAGGACGCTAAGATGGGAAATAAGATTTTAGTCGCCGTTGGCGCAGTAGTAATCTTGCTCTCGATGTCGGTATTTACCGTGGCAGAAACCGAGCGGGTAATTAAGTTTCAATTAGGCGAGATTGTCGGTGCCGATTTCCAACCGGGCATGCACTTTAAACTACCGTTTATCAATAATGTTAAAAAGTTCGAAGCGCGCATTCTGACCATGGATTCCACGCCGGAGCGCTTTTTAACGGCGGAAAAGAAAAATGTTATCGTTGATTCGTTTGTCAAATGGCGGATAGGTGATGTCAAGACCTTTTACACCACCGTTGCCGGTGATGTGAACCAGGCTAATATTCGTCTCGATCAAATCATCAAAGATTCCGCGCGTAGCGAATTCAGTAAACGCGAGATCAAGCAATTGGTATCTACGGATCGCAGTGCCATTCGCGATGCTTTGATTACCAATGTCTCGCCGCATGCAGCAAAATTAGGCATTACCATCGTTGACGTTCAAGTCAAGCGTATCGATTTGCCGGCTGAAGTGAGTACCTCGGTTTATCAAAGAATGGAAGCCGAACGGGCGCGGGTGGCTCGGGAGTTCCGTTCACAAGGTTCGGAAGCCGCCGAGCGGATTCGCGCCGATGCTGATAAGCAGCGGGAGATCATTTTGGCCAACGCTTATCGCGATTCCGAAGTAATGCGAGGTGAAGGTGACGCTAAAGCTGCGGATATTTTCGCTAAAGCATACAGTGAAGACAGCGATTTCTTTGCGTTTTATCGCAGCCTGATAGCGTACAAAGAAAGCCTGGGCAAATCCGGCAACATCATGGTGCTGGAACCGAATTCCGACTTCTTCAAATATTTCAAGAATCAGAAATAACCTCCATTTGAGTTACGTGTAGTCAAACGCCCCGCCATGCGGGGCGTTTGCTGTGTTTGAGACAGACAAAATGCAAAAAAAAGACACCTGGCTATTGCCGGAAGGAATTAGCGAAGTATTGCCGGAACAGGCCGCGCATCTGGAGAAGTTGCGTAGAAAGCTTTTGGATACTTTTGCCTGCTGGGGTTACCAGTTGGTCATTCCGCCGTTTGTGGATTTTCTCCACTCCTTGCTGATCGGTTCAGGACATGACCTGGATTTACAGACGTTTAAGCTGACCGATCAATTGAGTGGCGAAATGTTGGGGGTACGCGCAGATATGACGCCGCAAGTGGCGAGAATCGACGCTCATCACTTCCAGCACGACGGTCCGACTCGCTTATGCTATGCCGGCACCGTGCTGCACACTTTGGGCGATCCTCTGGAAAAAAGCCGTAGCCCGATGCAAATTGGTGCTGAACTTTACGGGCATGCCGGCCTGGAAAGCGATTACGAAGTCATCCAGTTGATGCTGGAAATGCTGGCGATTAGCGGTTTGCAAAACGTGCACTTGGATTTAGGGCACGTCGCTATCTACCGAGCTTTGGCTGAACATGCCGGTCTTGATCCGCAACAGGAAGCTGAATTGTTCGATGTTCTGCAGCGTAAGGCCAGAACTGAACTGGCGGAATTGCTTGCCGAGTTTAATATAGACACGCGCTATAAAGACGTCTTCAATGCTTTGCCTAAACTGAATGGCGGCCGGGATGTACTTGATAAAGCTAAAGCCTTATTGACCGGTTTTGCCGGTGCCGATGAAATTGCCGGCGCCTTGGCGGATTTGCAGGGTATAGCCGATAAATTACGCCGAGATTTTCCGGCGTTGACGGTGAGTTTCGATTTGGCCGAGTTGCGGGGGTATCACTATCATACCGGCATGGTATTCGCCGCTTTCGTGCCTGCTTTGGGCAAGGAAATTGCCCGCGGCGGCCGCTACGATAATATCGGCGAAGTATTCGGCCGAGCGCGAGCCGCTACCGGTTTTAGTGCAGATTTAAAAGTATTGGCGGGCATGTATAAAGTCGATGACGAAGCAGCGCAGTTAGTGTTTGCCCCTTTTGCGGAAGATGCTGATTTGCGGGAAGCTATTAGAGATTTACGTGCGCAAGGCGTGGCAGTGATTCAACATCTGCCGGAACAACAAGGCGGCGCTGAACAGCAGGGCTGCAATGCTATTTTAGAAAAACACAATCAACGCTGGGTTGTTAAATCAATAAGCTGTCGTTAGATCAATAAGCTGTCGTTAAACCACTAGTTTAAGGTTAGAAATATGGGAAAGAATGTTGTTGTTATCGGCACGCAATGGGGCGATGAAGGTAAAGGTAAGCTGGTCGATCTTTTAACCGAACAAGCTGCTGCGGTGGTGCGCTTTCAAGGCGGCCACAATGCCGGTCACACCTTGGTGATTAACGGCGAAAAAACCGTATTGCATCTGATTCCGTCCGGTGTATTGCGGGAAGGCGTGCAATGCATGATAGGCAATGGCGTCGTGCTGTGCCCGGAAGCATTATTGAAGGAAATCGAGATTTTGGAAAAATCCGGCGTACCGGTCCGGCATAGGTTGCAGATCAGCGAAGCCTGCGCCTTGATTTTACCGATACATGTTGCTATCGATCAGGCTCGTGAGAAGGCTAGAGGCAGCAAGGCCATCGGCACGACTGGCCGCGGTATTGGGCCTGCCTATGAAGACAAGGTAGCCAGACGCGGCTTGCGAGCCGGCGATTTGCGCAATACCGAAGAATTCGCCGCTCGCTTAAAAGAGCTGGTCGAATATCACAACTTCATGTTGATTAATTATTACCATGTCGAGCCGGTTAATTATGACGAGGTACTGGCAAATACCTTGCGTTTGGGTGAGATCATCAAGCCGATGCTGACCGACGTTGGCGAGGCTATCTACAGCTATCAAAACCAAGGCGAAAACGTGCTGTTCGAAGGCGCGCAAGGCGCACTTCTTGATATAGACCACGGTACTTATCCCTACGTCACTTCATCCAATACCACGGCGGGCGGTGCGGCTACCGGTACTGGAGTAGGGCCTTTGGCGCTGGATTATGTGTTGGGTATTACTAAAGCCTATTCCACTCGCGTCGGTAACGGCCCGTTCCCCACCGAATTGCTGGATCATTACGGCGAGCATCTGGGCGTGAAAGGCCACGAGTTTGGCGCCACCACGGGCCGTAAACGCCGTTGCGGCTGGTTCGACGCGGTGTCCATGCGTAAATCGGCGCAATTAAATAGCTTGAGCGGTATCTGCCTGACTAAGCTCGACGTGCTGGATGGTCTGGATAAAATTGGTATCTGCACCGCTTACAAGATTAACGGTGAAATGACTGAGACCGCCCCGCTAGGTGCTGATCAATATGCGGCGTGTGAAGCCGTTATTGAGGAAATGCCGGGTTGGACAGGTACGACTGCTGGCGTTACTGATTTTGCACAATTGCCGGAAAATGCCAAAGCCTATATTGCTAGGCTGGAACAACTGGTCGGTGTAAAAGTCACGATCTTGTCTACGGGCCCGGACAGGAACGAAACCATAGTCTTGGAAAATCCGTTCCAGGCTTAACGCTTAAGCAATAAACCTGCCTTTAAGACGCTGAATATATTCAGCGTCTTTACAGTTTTAGTCGTTCAGAAAATACAGCACAGCTGTTTATGTTTATGCTGGGGTCAATCTCTAGCGACAGCTCTATTCCGGTTAGTAATCCAGTCGCTCCATGAGCCGGTGTAAAGTTTAGAACCCTTTAGTCCTGCAATTTCCATCGCTAACAGGTTGTGACAGGCGGTCACACCCGATCCGCACATGTGTACTACTTGCTCGGCTGGATAAGGAGCTACTAGCGCGCTAAATTGCTGGTGTAACTGATCGGTGGGTAAAAATAATCCCGATTTGTCCAGATTGGTTTGCAAGGGCCTATTTCGCGCTTTGGGTACATGGCCGGCTACTGGGTCTATAGGCTCTTGTCGACCATGAAAGCGTTCAGGTGTTCTGGCATCTATCAAGGTGAATTTTCGTGTCGCCAAACCGTTTGCCACTTGATCGGCATCCAGCCATTGTTTGTTGTCAAGATAGACGCGGAATTGACTGGCGGTAATGTTTGGAAGCACGGTAGTGACCGGAAAATCTTGCTTTTGCCAGCGCGTAAATCCGCCATCCAGCACCGCGACTTGAGTATGGCCCATCGTGCGTAGCAGCCACCACATCCGCCCGGCAAACGCGCCACCGGCATCGTCGTACACCACGATTTGACTGCGGTTGTTGACGCCCCAATCGCCCAACTTTGTACCTAATACGTTAAAGTCAGGCAATGGATGGCGGCCGGTATACGATCGCACCGGTGAAGACAAATCCTGGTTTAAATCAGCATAGCGCGCACCGGGAATATGGCCTTGTCGATAGGATTTATGACCGGCTGTCACATCGGCAAGCGAGAAACGGCAGTCGAATATTCGCCAATCCGGATTGTTCAAATTAGCAGCCAGAGTGTCTGTGGAAACCAGTGTGGTGTAGGGCATGCTTATATCTCCAAAATAATTTTACCGATATGTTGGCTGCTTTCCATGCGCTCGTGGGCTTGCGCGGCCCTAGCTAGTGGAAAAACCGAATCGATGATGGGTTTGATTTGGCCGGATTCCAGTAGCGGCCAAACCTTTGCAAAAAGTTGTTGGGCTATTTTAGCTTTGAAATCATCGTTGCGGGGGCGCAAGGTAGTGCCGGCAATGGTCAGGCGCTTCATTAGCACGGATGCCAGATTAATTTCGCTTTTACCGCCGTTTTGGATGGCAATTTGTTGGAGTCGGCCATCGATAGCCAGACATTTCAAGTTACGCGGCAAGTAGTCCCCGCCGATTATGTCTAAAACGACATTAACGCCTTTGCCATCTGTCTGATGCATAACGGCTTCGACAAAGTCCTGCTGCCGATAATCGATCGCAAGGTCTGCGCCCAATTTTTCGCAATACTGGCATTTATCTTCGTTACCTGCGGTGACAATCACTTGCGCGCCAAATGCTTTGCCAAGCTGAAGGGCGGTGGTGCCGATGCCGCTGGTGCCACCATGCACCAGTAACGTTTCGCCGGCTTGCAGTTTCGCGCGATCAAATAGGTTGCTCCACACTGTAAAAAAAGTTTCCGGTAGCGCGGCGGCTTGAATAAAACTGAAGCCTTGCGGTATTGGCAGGCAGCAACAGGCGCTTGCCAGGGAATATTCCGCATAACCGCCGCCGGTCAGCAATGCGCACACACGGTCGCCAATATTGAGGTGTTTTACTTGGCTGCCAAGTTCAGCGATAGTGCCCGCTACTTCCAGGCCTAGAACCGGGGGGGCGCCGGGTGGCGGAGGGTACAGGCCTTTGCGTTGCATCAGGTCCGGGCGGTTTACTCCGGCTGCGGCCACTTTGATCAATACTTGATGTGGGGCGGGTGAGGGTAGAGCTTGATCGGTGACGATTAAATCGGTCAACTCAGAGGAGCGATAAATCTCGATGGCGCGCATGGTGTTAAGCTTTGCGGGGAGAGTGGCGTATTATATGCGCCGCATTAGATTAACAGTATTTTTTCAACGAGAACATTCATGATACGTGCAGGCATTGTCGGCGGTACCGGGTATACCGGCGTCGAATTATTAAGAATTTTGGTATTGCATCCCCAGGTCGAAGTGAGTGTGGTGACTTCGCGCGCGGATGCCGGAATGCGAGTGGATCAGTTGTATCCGAGTCTACGGGGCTGCTGTGATGTGACATTTAGCCTGCCGGAACTGGACAATTTAAAAGACTGCGACGTGGTGTTTTTTGCGACGCCGAACGGCACGGCCATGCTGATGGCCGAAGCCCTGCTCGCGCTTGGTATCAAGGTCATCGACTTGTCGGCCGATTTCAGGATCAAAGACCAACAGGAATGGGAAAAATGGTATGGCATGCAGCACGCCAGCCCGGATTTGATCGCCGAAGCAGTCTACGGTTTGCCGGAAGTCAATCGCGAGCAGATCAAACAGGCGCGCTTGATCGCATGCCCTGGCTGCTATCCGACTGCCGTGCAATTGGGGTTTTTGCCGTTATTGGAGGTCGGCGCGATTGATCAGCAGCATTTGATCGCCGATGTGAAATCCGGCGTCAGCGGTGCCGGACGCAAGGCGGAAATATCGTCGTTGATGAGTGAGGCAGGTGAGAGTTTTAAGGCTTATGCAGTCGCCGGGCACAGACATTCGCCGGAAATCAGGCAGGGTTTGCAAAATGTTGCCAAACAGGCAGTTGGTTTAACTTTCGTGCCACATCTGACGCCGATGATACGCGGTATTCACGCCACGCTGTATGCGCGATTAAACCGAAAGCTGGATTTGCAAAATCTGTTTGAAGAGAAGTATCGCGAAGAAAGATTTGTGGATGTGTTGCCGAATGGCAGTCATGCCGACACACGCAATGTGCGCGGCAGCAATCGCTGTCAGATTGCCGTGCATCAACCGCAAAGCGGCGATACGGTGGTGATTTTGTCGGTGATTGATAACTTGGTGAAAGGCGCGTCGGGGCAGGCGGTGCAAAATATGAATCTGATGTTCGGGCTGCCCGAGTATCTGTCTTTAGAGACGGTTGCTTTATATCCTTAATATGTATTAAAAACGTGGTGCATAAAAAAACCGTCTTCCGGTTTTATTCGGAAGACGGTTTCTTATTTAGAGCTTCTGTGCGCTTATGCGGCCAAGGCTTGAGTTTTGCGATTCATTCTCCAGCCCAGCATGCCGCCAGCCAGCAACAACAGGCTGGTTGGCTCCGGCACGCTGCCGGCACCGCCGCCACCGCCTGGCGTTCCTGATGTGCCTTCAAGCTTGGTGAGCTTGAAGTAGTCGTTGCTGTTGTCGACGTTAGAGTCTCCCAAGCCGGAACCCCATCTGCTGCTGTACGCGCTAATCAACCAAAGACTTGAAGACAGGCTGTTTGGGTTGATGTCTTCAGCCACGTCGCCAACGGTATTGTAACTACCTACGAATTCCCAGCTGTTGCTAAGAAGACTGGAAATACTTTTTCCGGAAATATCTGCTGCGCCAGTAAGCGCACCGGTAGCCGGTACCGTGCCTTTGTATCTGAGAACCGATATATCTGAGTCGTAGGCCGTGGTATCCGGCCAACCGACAGTTAGTTTGTCTAAAATCGTGCTGCCATCAAACCGAAATAGTACCGCTTCGATTCTGCCGTTGTTATCAACCGCATGGTCTGGGTAGCTATTTGTCGTCTCCGAGCCGCTTAATACACCCAGACCGTTAGCACTGCCGTACCAAGCCAGTGTGGCTGCCGAAAAAGTTGAAGTGCTTGTAGTCCCAACTGAGTATGCAGCCATACTTTGAATGCCCGTCGGTGTCACTGAACTAGTACCGTTTATAGTCCATATGGTGGCGTTAACCGACCACGGGGCCAGCAGCAGAGTTGCTATAGCCAAGAGTTTTGGGGTCATAATGTCCTCGCAATTTTTGAAATTTTACCTTCCGGTATTGTCTTCGTCGGCCTGGAAATAACCATTGTACTATTGGTCATGAACAAAGTTTTACGGTCTGTTTATATGTAAGCACTTATTGGGCCATAGTAAAAATTATTATTCTAATACAATGCGTTAATTGTTTTTTTGTGAATAAAATTAGTCGGCGACTACGCATGGTGTAAAAAATTACGACATGTTTTGAAAAATCGACTATCTGCTCAGCTTTTCAAGCAGTGCTTTGGCTTGTTCGCGGCCATTGAAAATAGCTTCGCCTTTTAGCGCTTCTTGTAATTCTTGCTTAGCCTCTTCCTGGCGTTGCAACTGATTAAGGGCAACTGCGATATGGTAGCGTATCTCAGGATCTTGCGAGAGTAGTGAGTGTGCATTTCTTAAGTAATGAAGCCCCTGTTCTATTTGTCCCGTGTTAACGAGAATCCAGCCCAAGGTGTCGTTCGTTGCCGGTTGGTCAGGAGCCAATTTATGGGCCTGTTCGGCAATCGACAGGGCTTTGCTGTTACCGTTATTGAGATATACATAAGCAAGGTTGTTCAGGAACTGCGGTTCGTTGGGGAATTGTTTCAATAGCTCGACGTAGTACTTTTCCGCCTCTTTAAACTTTCCGCTTTTCAGTAATTCGTTTGCAAAGGCTGCCATCGGTAGCTGGTCTTGAGGATGCTTTTTGACCCACTGATCCAGTAAATTGTAAGCTTTGTCCGGCTGATCGATTTTTTTCAAATTTTCATAAAGCAGCATCAATGAAGCTGTATCCGGCTCCAGCTCGAAAGCTGCTTGGTAATGGCTGTTGGCCAAACTAAGGTTTTTGTCATGATCGGCGATGTTTCCCAATAGTCGGTGGGGAAAGGCGCGTTTGGGATATTGTTTTAACAGGCTTTCTGCGCGGCTCAATGCAAATACCGGTTTCCCATGGAGCAGTTCCATTTCCACCAAGGCAATTTGCGAAGGTATATGATTTTCGTCGACCAAAACGGCTTTTTTCAAGGTCTTTATGGCTTCAAAATAATCGCCTGCATCTATTTGATAACGAGCCGCTTTGTAAAGTTGTTTGACATTAAACCGGGCTTGGTCAGCCATGCGGATAAATACACCTAAGGCTTTGTCCTTATTGTTATTAGCCAAGTAACTTCGAGCCAGGGCGTCCATAACCTGGGGGTTATTCTTGTCGATCATTTCCGCTGCTTGTGCGGCCGCATTGGCCTCAGCAGCTTTGCCCATCTTCAGATTCAGCTCAACCAAAGCCAAAAGTGTCGGTAATGACTTTTGATCAGCCATCTTCGCTTTTGCCAGCCAGTCATTGGCTAGCTCATAGCGTCCGGCACTTTGTTCGACTTTGGCCAGCTCAATAAGAATATCTATGTCCCCCGGATGATTCTGCTGCAAGGTTTGCAGGCGCTGTCTGGCTTGATCAAGTTTGTTCTCGCCGACGTCCAGTTTACTTAGGTTAATTTGCGCGTCGAGAAAATTGGGGTTCAGTTCAATCGCCTTCTCGAAACTTTGTCGGGCCAGCTTGTATTGCCCGGTATTGACTTGAGCGGTCCCCAGTAAATTTAGTAGTGTAAAGTTTTTCGACGCTTTTTCATGCAGGGCTTGTGCGGTTTTCAACGCTTTTTCCGGTTCGCCACGGCTCATGTAAAGCGCCACGAGAGGAATACCGGCCTTGACCGCATCCGGATTTTTTTTGAATGCCACTTCAAGGTCTTGAACTGCTGCCTGTTCCTGGCCCATTGCTAATCGGTTAAGGCCTATTTCGGCTTGTAGGCTGCCACTGTCATTCCCTAAAGCAGCGGCTTTTCCAAACATATTATTGGCCATATCGTGTTTGCCGGCCTTCATGAAAGCACTTCCCAATAAAAATGCCAGACGCTGATCCTGGGGATTGCGGATTTGCACCGGGCGGAGCAGATCAATAGCTTGCTCGGGTTCGTTTTTTCCTAAAAGTATGGTGGCCAACAATTTATACGTGCCTGATTGTTCCGGGTATTGCTTAACGTACAGACGCAAATACTCCGCTGCCAAGTCGTATCGTTGCAGGCTGTAGTTAACCAAGCCGGAGAGCATTAAAGTCGGACCATGTGCCGATAAATATTCCGGTTTTATGCCGGTGATGATGTCGGCCGTCACTTCCAATTCTTTGGTCGCCGCTTCTTTCTGGTTATTGCGTTCGAGTAAAACCGCATGTAGATAGGCTGCTTTCGGTTCAAATGGATAAGCCCGGCGCACATATTCCAAATCTTGCCGTGCCCGATCATCTTGCTTCAAGTCCATTAACAGGCCTGCTCTGGCAAGTCGTGTGTCTACGTGATCGGGGTTGAGCTCAATTGCTTTGTCGTAAAATTTTAAAGCTTCGTCCAGTTCCATGTTGGCATGCTTGATCGAGCCTTTTGTATACCAAACGCCGGCATCGCTGGCTTGGATTTGTATGGCTTTCTCGGCAGCTTGATCGGCGCCTTTAATGTCGCCACGCTTTAACAGGGCATTCGCGCGCCCGATTGTGGCGTTCACCTGATTGGGAGCAATTTGCAAGGCAATGTCGAATTCATTCAGCGCTTCGCTGATTAGATTGAGTTGCAGGTATGCGTTACCGCGGTAAACATGCAAAACCGGACGCAAACCGCTATTGAACTGCGCCGGATCGATTTCCTTCAGCAGGTCGTTGTAACGGATTTGGTAGGTATAGAGCTTGGCCAGGTTTTCCACTATTAAAGATGGGTCTGCGCCTAATTGTTTGGCTAGGCCGAGCTGGACTTCTGCTTCCGTCAACGATTTCTGCTGCAAGTAAATTTCGCCAAGCAGCATGTGAGCCGAAACATACCTTTCATTTTGCTGCAGCGCATTCTTTAACTGGATGATCGCTTCGGCGTTGTTCTGATTTCTGTAGGACTGTAACGCCTCTTCGTAAAACTTGCCGGCCTGGATGTCGTCGGCAAAGCTTATCTGTAAGGGGTTGAGCGCCAGAATCAGCAGTAGTTTGTTTAACGGGAAATTGGATTTCATCGGATGTTTGCGCATAACGAAATTGGGAGTTGCTCAAGTGTGCACATAGCATAGTCGCAAAGCCAACTCGCCACCAGTCCGGAGCTAACAGCCGGCTTCTTGTCGTCAAAAACTTGACTGGTCGCATTTAAGAATATGATTTTAAATGTAAATTTAAATGGTCTAAATTTTGCTTTTAGAGTCTAGACAATCAATTAGGCGACTAAATATGGGTACTTTAGAGCTGCATCAACAACAAAAAACCGAGCGCTTGACCGATGCATTCCGGATATTTAACGAACTTTCAGAAAATCTGGCGCATTCTTACCAAGGTTTGGAAGAGCAAGTAGCTAAGCTGAATCGCGAGTTACAGGCTGCCCGTAGCGAGCGACTAAACACGCTGATTGAGAAGGAAAAGCTCGCCAGCCGCTTGCAACAAATTCTGGCAGCCTTGCCGGCGGCAGTGGTTGTGCTTAATTCGCACGGTTTAATCATCGATTGCAATGTTCATTCCGTGGACTTTTTGGGTGAACCTTTGTTGGGCCAATTGTGGTCGAGTGTGGCGGCGCGCAGTTTGCAACCGGTGTTCGAATCGCCGCATGAGCGTCAGCTCCGAGACGGACGTAAAGTCAATATCACTCATAGTTCATTGGGTAACGATAACGAGCAAATTATTTTGTTATCGGATGTCAGCGAATTGCGTTCCTTACAAGACACGCTGGCTCAACATAAGCAGCTAAGCGCAATGGGGGAAATGGTGGCCGGTCTGGCGCATCAGGTACGCACACCGCTGGCAACCGCGATTCTGTATGCGTCGCAAATGAGCAAACCCGCGATAAGCGACGAAAAACGCCAACAGTTCTCCGAGAAAATTTTAGAACGCCTGCATCACCTGGAGCGCCAAGTGAACGACATGTTGATTTTTGCTAAACAGGGTCGAATGGCCATGCAAAGCTTTTCATTGCGGCGGCTACTGGCGCATCTTGCCGAAGCGGCCGATAGTTTTGCCGGCGAATTTAGCATTGAAAACCGCATCAGCACCGATCAGTTGCTTGGCAATGAGGATGCGCTACGAGGGGCGCTGTTGAACTTAATCAATAACGCGGCTGAGGCGGGGGCGCGCAACATTGCATTAACGGTCCGGCGTAGCGATTTAGGCTGCATCGACATCACGGTGACGGATGATGGGCCCGGTATAGCCCAAGCCCAGCAAACTAAAGTATTCGAACCGTTCTACACCACCAAATCCAATGGCACCGGCTTGGGGTTGGCGGTGGTGGACAGTGTCGCACGCGCCCATGGCGGCAGTGTCACATGCCGTTCGACGCCGGGGCTGGGGACGAGTTTTAGTTTGAGTCTGCCCTGTGTCAGTCAATACACCCTCGGCTTATCCGTCGGTCATGCCAAAATGGAGCAAAATGATGAAACAGTATGATGTACTTATCGTCGAAGACGACGTGGCTTTATGCGAGGCCCTATGCGATACCTTGGAAATCGAAGGTTATCGGGTCATCTCCGCTAAAAACGGTATCGAGGCCTTGAGCCAATTAGCCAAGCATCCGGTCCGGCTAGTAGTCAGCGACGTACAAATGCCGGTGATGGACGGTTTTCAGCTCTTACAGAATATTCAGCAAAAGTTCGAACAGTTACCGGTGTTGCTGATGACGGCTTACGGCACCATTCCCAAAGCGGTGGAAGCTATGCAGTCCGGTGCGGCCGACTATCTGATCAAACCGTTCGAAGCCGGGATGTTGGTCGATAAGGTGGCGTCGTTGATTACGCGGCAAGCTCCAGTGGTTAACGAGCGGGTGGTGGCTGACGAGAGTATGAAAAAGCTTTATGCCTTGGCCAGCAAAGTTGCCAAAACCGACGTGACCATGTTACTGGAAGGCGAGAGCGGTACCGGTAAGGAAGTGCTGGCCCGTTACGTTCATCGCAACTCGCATTATCATGCCGGCCCGTTCGAGGCTATTAACTGCGCGGCGATTCCGGAAAACATGCTGGAAGCGATGTTGTTCGGTTATGAAAAAGGCGCATTTACCGGCGCGATTCAATCGGCGCCCGGCAAGTTCGAGCTGGCGCAAGGCGGCACCTTATTACTGGACGAGATTTCCGAAATGGATATTTCGCTGCAAGCCAAATTGCTGCGGGTGTTGCAGGAAAAAGAGGTTGAACGCCTGGGTAGCCATCGCAAAATCGCGCTGAACGTCAGAATTTTGGCGACTACCAATCGCAAATTAAAAGAGTATGTGCAGGATGGCCGGTTTCGCGAAGATCTATATTTCCGCTTGAGCGTATTTCCACTCAAAATTCCGCCACTCCGAGAACGAACGGGCGATATTTTGCCGCTGGCGCTGGAGTTGTTGCAGAAGCATAGTCCGGCTGGGAAAGCGGTTGGAGGCTTTGACGAGGCGGCCATGATCAAGTTGTCTGAATACAGTTGGCCGGGTAATGTCAGAGAGTTGGAAAACGTGGTGCAGCGGGCCTTGATCCTGCAAAGCCGGCATCAAATTGGCGCCGACGACCTTATTTTTGAGGAAGATATGTTGGTTTTGCCGAGTTTGCCCGCTGCTGTGCAAAGTCTTGCCGTAGAATCGCGGCAAACCGACGGCGAGAATAGCCCTTTCGAGCTCGGCAGCTTGGGCGACGGCGTGCGTTCGGCTGAGGAAAAAATCATTTTGCAAATGTTACGCGACGTCAGCGGCAGCCGGAAAACCACAGCCGCCAAGCTGGGGATCAGTCCGCGCACCTTGCGTTATAAAATTGCCCGAATGAAAGAAGCGGGAGTGATGGTACCAGGTTAAATCTTGGCTTGAAAAATGCTTATGCTAAGCAAGGCAACCTAAAAGAGTCATTATCATGTCAGATATGAATGTTAACCAAGTGCTCGCCCAGATGCGGGCAATGTCCATAGAGGCCGGTGCCAAGCCACAGCCTAGCGACACCTCCGGCGATTTTGCCGCCATGTTGAAACAATCCATCGACGCAGTGAATAACACTCAGCAAACCGCCAGCGGTTTGGCTAAATCCTTTGAGATGGGTCAGAGCGACGTCAGCTTGGCGGAAGTGATGATTGCCTCGCAAAAAGCCAGCGTTTCTTTTCAGGCTATGCTCCAGGTGCGTAACAAACTGGTGGATGCTTATAAGGACGTGATGGGCATGTCAATGTAGGCAGCGGAAGATAAGCCATGAGCGAACTAGACAGAAATCTACCGATGGAGGCCCATACCCAATCAAGTATGGCAAACGCCGACAAAATGCACCCTGCTTTGAAAAGCCTGAGCAAAATGCCGATGGTGCGCCAGCTGGGTCTGATGCTGGGTTTGGCGCTCAGCGTGGCAATAGGCGTGGCGGTGGTGTTGTGGTCGCAGGCCCCGTCTTACGATTTACTGTTTTCCGGCGTGGCGGAAAAAGATTCTGCGGAAATTCTCGATGCATTGACCAAGTTAAATGTCGATTACAAGGTCGAAACCGGCTCCGGCGCGATCATGGTGCCAGCCGACAATATCCGGGAGCTGAAATTAAAATTGGCCGCGCAAGGCTTGCCGCGCAGTGCCAGCTTGGGCTATGAATTGCTGGATAAGGACAATGGCTTCGGCGCCAGCAAAAATGTCGAGCAAATGCGTTTTCAACGCGCACTGGAAGGCGAAATTGCCCTGACGATTCAAACCATTCAAAACGTCAAATCCGCAAAAGTGCTGCTGGCTATTCCGGTGCAATCGGTATTTGTCCGGGAACGCAAAAAGCCCAGCGCCTCGGTGGTCGTAGAGCTCTATCAAGGCCGCACCCTGGAAAAAGAGCAAATCGAATCTATTGTGCATTTGGTCGCTTCCAGCGTGCCATTGATGGAAGCCAGTCAGGTGACGGTCGTGGATCAGAAAGGCCGCTTGTTGAACAGCAAGGAAGGCGGTGAAGACATGTCCTTGTCCAGCAAGCAGTTCGAATACAAGAAAAATATAGAAGAGCATCTGCGTGGCCGGATCGAAAACATCCTGACGCCACTGGTAGGCGGCGACGGCATGCGGGCGCAAATTTCTGCGGACGTCGATTTCACCGTCACCGAAAAAACCCAAGAAATGTTTAACCCGGATTTGCCAGCTTTGCGTAGCGAGCAAACTCAGGAAGAAAATAACTCCTTATCCAAAGTGCAAGGTGTGCCCGGCGCTTTATCCAATCAACCCCCACCCACGGGCACCGCGCCGGAAGTTGCTAGCGGCCAGGAAAAACAAGCCGCCGCAGAATCCGGTTCCGGCTCGTCCAACAAAACCGCGACCCGTAATTACGAACTGGATAAAACCATTACCCATACTAGACTGGCCACAGGTGCTTTAAGACGCTTGTCGGTGGCGGTTGTCGTTGACGATAAAAAAGTAGTGCAAGCCGACGGTAAAGCGACCTTAGTGGCTTACTCGCAAGAAGATCTGAATCAACTTCGCGACTTGGTCAAACAGGCAGTGGGTTATGATAACAGCCGCGGCGATCAGGTAACTGTCACCAATGTCGCGTTTAGATTGCCCGATGCGCTGGAAGAAGTCCCTTCCGAACCCATCTGGCAACAACCCTGGTTTGCCAGCGCGCTGAAACAATTGGCCGCCGTTGCTGTGGTGGTGTTGCTGATCATGGGGGTATTGCGTCCCGGCCTGCGCACCTTGGTGGCGAAGGAAGAACAGTTAGAAGCCCTTGAGCAAGCCAAAGCAATCGCGGAAGCGACGGGTGGTGTGGTGCGTTTCGACGAGACCGGCAAGCCGGTGGCTGTGGCGGTGTCGGTGGATGAAGAAACCGGCGAAGTGCGCACCATCACCACTGGCGTGGAGGATTTATTGTTACTCGAAGCGCCGCAAAGCTATGAAAAACGTTTGGAATATGTGCAAAAACTCATAGACGAAGATCCTAAATTGGTCGCGCAAGTGATCAAAACCTGGTTGAAAGACGATGGCTGAGCAAGAGAAATTAACGCATGCGCAACGGGCTTCGCTGCTGTTATTGGCGGTGGGGCAGGATAGAGCAGCCTCGGTATTGCGGCATATGGGACCGAAAGAAGTGCAATTGATCGGTTCGAACATGGCGCAGCTTGGGCCGATTAGTTCGGGCATGGTTGATGAGGTGTTGGAAGAATTCATCATCGAAATCAAAAACGAAACGGGTCTGGGGCTGGACTCCGACGAATACATCCGCAACATGCTGACCAACGCGCTGGGCGCGGATAAAGCCGGTAGCATCATCGACCGGATTTTGTTGGGCGCCAACAGCAAGGGGATCGAACAACTAAAGTGGATGGATACTCGGTCCATCGCCGACTTGATTCGTCTGGAACATCCGCAAATCATTTCCATAATTTTGTCCTTGCTGGATGCTGATCAGGCCGCCGACGTGCTGACCTTATTGCCGCAAAACATGCGCTCGGATATTTTGATGCGCATCGCCACGCTGGAAGGCGTGCAACCCGCCGCTTTGCGCGAGTTGGACGACATCATGGAGAAACAGTTGACCGGCAGCGACGGCGTCAAATCCTCGCAAATCGGCGGTATCGACGCGGCGGCCAATATCCTCAACTTTATCGAAAGCGGTATCAGCGATCCGATGATGCAAGACATCAACGAAGCCAACGCCGATTTGGGTCAACGTATCCAGGATAAAATGTTTGTGTTCGGCGATTTGATCAATGTCGATGATCGCGGCATTCAAACCCTGTTGCGCGAAGTGTCCACCGATCAGCTGCTATTGGCTCTGCGCGGCGTGGAAACCGGTTTACGCGACAAAGTGTTTGCCAATATGTCCAGACGCGCGGCGGAAATGTTGCGTGACGACTTGGAAGCTGCACCGCCTGCACGCTTAAGCGAAGTGGAGGCCGCGCAAAAAGATATTCTGGCGATAGCCAAACGCTTGTCCGATGCGGGTGAAATAGCTTTGGGTGGCGGTGGCGGTGGCGATGAGTTCGTCTAAGGGCAATAAGTTTTCCGAGTCTGAATTACAGGCTCTGGATCGCTGGACCAATCTGCAGGATTTCAGCAACCCGCGTTCCGAAGCCGTCGAATTGGAGGAAGTAACCCAGGTTTTGACCGCCGAACAGATTGAAGAAATTCAAAAGCAGGCCTACGCAGAAGCCTTCGAACAAGGTAAGCAGCAAGGTTATGTGGACGGGCAAAAGGAAGGTTTTGAAGCAGGGCGCAAACAAGGCTATGAAGAAAGCGTGCATTTGCTGCAAAAGCAAGCGGCCGAGTTCGCCAATTTATTGGAGGCGCTCAGCGAGCCCTTCAAACAACTCGACGAGTCGGTTGAGCAGGAGTTGGTGAAATTAACCATCGCGATTGCCAGTCAATTGATTCGCCGGGAGTTGAAGTTAGAACCCGGCGAGATCGTCGGCGTAGTCAGGGAGGCGATCAATGCCTTGCCGCTGGCATCTCAGAAGGTCACCGTCAACTTGCACCCCGAAGATGCGGCCTTGGTCCGCACCGCGTTAAAACTCGATGAAAACATGCCGCCTTGGCGCTTGCAGGAAAACCCCTTGTTAAGTCGCGGTGGGTGCACCGTCGAAACCGAGATGTCCAGAATTGATGCCAGCGTCGAAAGCCGGGTAGCTGCAGTGATCGCCACCGTATTGGGCGGCGAGCGGCGTGAGGATTTTGGGCGATGATTCCCAGTGCCGACCGTTCCGATTTGTGGTTGGCGCGCTTGCAGCCGTATCGGGAAAGATTGGCTGCGGACCCGCTGGAGTTGGTGGTTGAAGGCAAATTGTCGCGGATGGTGGGCTTAACCCTGGAAGCGGAAGGTTGCCGGGCGGCAATCGGTTCATTGTGTCAAGTAATTACCAAGTCCGGCAAGATCATTACGGCTGAGGTCGTCGGTTTTGGCGGATCCCGCTTGTTTTTGATGCCGACCGGCGATACGCACGGTCTGGAACCCGGTTGTCGTGTCATTCCTATGGGCAAGAACAGTCTGGCCAACGTCGGTTTTGGTCTGTTGGGTAGAGTGCTCGACGGCGCGGGCAAACCCCTGGATAGTAAGGGTCCGCTGGATACCGATGCCAAAGTTTCCTTATCCGGCACCACCATCAATCCGCTCAGCCGTAAACCCATTCGCGAGGCCTTGGATGTTGGGGTGCGGGCTATCAATGCCATCCTCAGTGTTGGCCGCGGTCAGCGTATGGGTTTGTTCGCCGGTACCGGTGTCGGCAAAAGCGTATTACTGGGGATGATGACCAAGTTTACCAATGCCGACGTCGTCGTGGTGGGCCTGGTGGGTGAGCGGGGCAGGGAGGTTAACGAGTTTGTACTGAAAATCCTCGGTGAAGAAGGTTTGCGCCGAGCGGTAGTCGTTGCGTCGCCGGCTGACGATTCGCCGTTGATGCGGGTGCACGGCGCCTTGTTGGCGACCAGTATCGCCGAGTATTTTCGTGACCAGGGCCTGGACGTGTTGTTGCTGATGGACTCTTTGACTCGATATGCTCAGGCGTACCGGGAAATTGCTTTGGCGATAGACGAGCCGCCGGCAACCAAGGGCTATCCGCCTTCGGTGTTTGCGAAATTGCCGCAATTGGTGGAGCGCGCCGGTAACGGCGATGAAGGCGGCGGTTCGATTACCGCGTTTTATACGGTATTGGCGGAAGGCGACGATACCAACGATCCGATTGCCGATGCGGCGCGAGGTGTGTTGGACGGCCATGTGGTGCTGTCGCGTTCCCTGGCCGAATCCGGTCATTATCCGGCAATCGACATTGAAGCGTCGATCAGTCGGGTGATGCCGGACATCATAGAGCCGGAACATCTGCAAATGGCGCGGGATTTGCGGCGTTTGTATTCCACCTACCAACAGAACAAGGATTTGATCAGTGTAGGCGCCTATCGGCCGGGAGCTGATCCGCGCATTGATAAAGCGATAGAAAAAAATCCGGCGATCATGGATTTTCTGCAACAAAGCATGGATGAATCGGTCGACTTGAGCCGGAGTCTGAGCGAGTTGGCGCAATTGCTGGCGAGCTGATGAAAAAGTCGCAACGACTGAAAGTCATTATCGACTTACATGCGCGTCAGGAACATGACGCTTTGCAGGCTTTGGGTATCTGTCAGCAAAAACTCCAAGAGCAGCAGGCCCAGCTGGAAAATTTACAAAGTTACCGTTTGGATTATTTAGGTAAGTTCGCCGTCAGACAGCAGGCGGGGATCAACATCAATCAGTTGATGGAATTCAGGGCTTTTGCCGATAAGCTCGATCAGGCTATTGAAAGCCAGCAGCAGACGGTAAGCAACCATGAGCGCGAGGTGCAGCGGGCCCGTAAGCGCTGGGAAGAGGCGCATCAACGTACCAAAAGTTTGCAAAAAGTCAGTGAGCTGGCTTTGATTGAAGAAATGAAAGTCGAACAAAAGCGCGAGCAGGCCGAGCAAGATGACCGGGCGGCGCGATCAGGACGCAAGGATGGCACGGGAAGTGCTTGATTAAATAAAAATGTCAGGAGAAATGCCATGAATATCCAAGGTTTAAATCCGCTGTCTCTATTAGCCTCTGCCGATAGCGCCGGTGCTGCGACGACAGCTCTATTGGGCGAAGGTGGTGGTGGCGTGTTTTCGGCGACGCTGCTTGAGCAGCTGGCACAATTGCAAAACAGTTTATTGAGTAAAGGGGCGGCCGGTGACGCCGGCTTGGCGAATTTACAGCAGCTGGGCGGATTGGGGACGGATGCTCTGAACAGTCAAAGCTTGCAGGATTTTACCGCTCTATTCGGCAAGAGTTTGCCGACGGCAACCAAACTTGATCAGGATATTAATCTCGACGATACCATGCAAGCCTTGGCGGATGTTTTGCAATACTTGCAAGGCTTGGAGGCCACCGGTGCCGCGCCGCAAGCTCCGGTTTTACCGGTTGCATCGGCCAATCAAGAGAATCTTGCCGATATAGTGACGGAAAATACCGAGGCTGCACATGATGAGCAGGCGGTGAATGCTGCGATGTATGTAAGCACGCAAGCTCAGCCCTTGCCGGTGGCGGATAGCGTGAGTGTTGTTAACGACGCGCTGAAATCAGCGGTAGCAACCAGCGAGGCGATGTCTGCCATCAAAAACAATCCGGAGCTGTTGGGTATGGATGCCAAAAAAGAGGCGTTGACGGCATTGAGTGGCGCTGATGAAGGGCGGAAGACGATGGTAGCGGAGAGCGGTTTTGCCAAAACCCTGGCCGCCGAAGACGGCGCGTCCCCGCAATTTGCGCAAGACAGCGCGGCTGATACTTTTCAAACCGAGCAGCGCGATGTGCCGAAACAGCAAATTGGCGGTAGCGAGGCTGATGTGGGGTTATCGAGAATGACGGCCGACATCAACCAGCTGAATAAATCGGTAAATAGCGTCGGGCAAACGTCAGCGCCGACGATGGAAAAACATTTGACTCATCCTGAATGGAACACCGAGCTGGGTGAAAAATTGTTGTGGATGCATAAACAAGCGGTGCCTTCCGCTGAAATTCGCCTGAATCCTGAGCATCTCGGCCCTATTTCCATCAAGATCGATGTCAATCAAGATCAAGCCAATGTGGTCTTCACCGCCCAGCACGCGGCGGTCAGGGACGCAATCGAAGCGGCAATCCCCAAGTTGCGGGAAATGTTGGGTGGGCAAAACTTGAATTTGGCGGATGTTAATGTTTCCCAGCAACAATCAGAACAAAGACCGGGGCGCGAGTCCTTCCAAATGGCCGGCGAGCAAAATCGCGGTGGCAATAGTCAAAGCCAAGGCCATGCCGATAGTGCGGCAACCGATGCCTCCAACGCTATTCTCGATGAAATTGAAGCAGGCCGCGCCATCGCCAGCAATGGCTTATTGAGTCTGTTTGCCTAGTCAACTTTAGGCGCTGTTGAAAAATTGCTTTGCAAAAACAGCGCCTATTTCTATAATGCCCAGCTTTTTGGGGAATTTATCCCCACCCTTGCCTCACTGTTCAAACGGATGGGAGGCTTTTAAACCCGTAAGGAGAAATCATGCGACATTATGAAATTGTCTTCTTAGTCCACCCTGACCAAAGTGCTCAGGTGCCGGCTATGATAGAACGTTATAAATCCACCGTTGAAGAAGCCGCAGGCAAAATTCACCGTTTGGAAGATTGGGGCCGTAGACATTTGGCTTACCCTATCAAAAAAATTCATAAAGCACACTACGTGTTGATGAACATCGAATGCGATCAAGCCACTCTTGAAGAACTGGAAAGCGGTTTTCGTTTCAACGACGCCATTCTGCGTAGCCAAACTCTGGCGCAAAAAGCGGCCGTAACCGAGCCTTCTGCGATTGCTGTCAGCGGTAACGACGGTCAAAAAGCCGGTAGCCGCGTTAAGGAAGAAGTCGAAGAAGAAACCGAAGAAGCTGAAGTAGAAGTCGTCGAGACTGAAGTCGTAGCGGATTCCGAATAATCAACATTGAACCAAGAGAATTGTGATGGCACGTAACAACATTAGACGCAAAAAAGGTTGCCGTTTTAGCGGCGAAGACGCGATCAAAATCGATTATAAAGATCTGGATTTATTGAGCGAGTACGTTACCGAAACCGGCAAAATCATTCCTAGCCGCATTACCGGTACCAGTGCGAAATATCAAAGACAGTTGACTTCTGCGATTAAACAAGCGCGATTTCTGGCTTTGTTGCCGTTCTGCGACGCACACAAGTGATTTAGCACGGGGGGCGTAGCGCGTGCAATTTCTGGCTACTTTCATTATGAAAGGACGGATGCAGGCCATGACGGTCGCATCCAGCCTGGCCTTGCTATCGCTGCTGTTTCCTCCTGTCAGTATCGTAAGTTCAGCCGCTGTCTCATTGGTAACATTGAGGCGTGGGGCTAGCGAAGGCTTGTATGTGCTGATGTGCTCATGCCTGGCTGCCGCCGTCTTAAGCACCTTATTGATCGGTAATTACCAGTACGCATTGCTTTACGGTCTGGCCTTTTGGCTACCGGTTTGGCTGATTTCGATAGTACTGCGCGAAGGCCGTTATCTGACACTGGCAATTGAAATTGCCGTGTTGCTGGGTGTGGCGGTGGTGCTGGGTATTTACATGATTCGGGACCAGCCGGTACAGCTTTGGCGCGAAGTGTTGAGCTTTATGCTGCAGCCCATGCTTGAAGGCAAAACCGATGTGCCGCTTGAGCAAATTAGGCAGTCTGCAGAATTGTTGGCGCATTTCATGTCCGGAGTTGCCGCGGCAGGCAGCGTTTACGGCTTGCTGTTCGGTTTGTTTTTGGCCAGATGGTGGCAAGCAGCGCTATACAACCCGGGCGGTTTCAGAGCCGAGTTTTTGGCGTTGAAAGGGCATGTGCATCTGACATTAGGCACCTTGTTGGTGGCCGGAGTAGCCATGCTGACTTCCGGTAAAACCGCGGAACTTTGTTGGAACGTGCTACTGGTGCTGCTGGTGACCTACACAATGATAGGCACCGCAGTGTTGCACGCGGCGTTCTCGGTGATGAAGGGTAGTCGTTTCATGGTGCCTTTTTTATATGTCACATTGATGTTGATCCCGCATGTGATGGTGGTGATCGTGTTATGCGGACTGACTGACACCTGGCTGGACTTACGAAATAAACTAAAACCAAATGGAGCGTAAGCTCCCGATTTTTCGACAATCAAGTCGATCTAAGAGGTAGAAAACGATGGAAGTCATTCTTCTGGAAAAAACCGCCAATCTGGGTAACCTGGGCGATAAAGTAACCATCAAAGCGGGTTATGGCAGAAACTATTTGATCCCGCAAGGCAAAGCAGTGCCTGCTACGCCCAAGAAAATCAGAGAGTTTGAAGAGCGTCGCGCCGAGCTGGAAAAACAAGCGGCTGAAAAATTGGCTGCTGCGACTGCTCGCGGCGAAGCAATCAGCAAATTGAACGTATCCATTGCCCACAAAACCGGCGACGAAGGCCGTTTGTTCGGTTCTGTTGGTACACAAAACGTTGCTGATGCCATTACCGCTGCCGGCGTAAAAGTTGAGAAGCACGAAATCCGTATGCCAAACGGCGTCATCCGTAACATCGGCGAATACGACATTGCTATCAATCTGCATACCGACGTCGTTATTACGCTGCCGGTGAAAGTGGTAGCCGAGTAAAACCGTGATCATCGTAACCGGTGGCGCCGGCTTTATTGGCAGCAATCTGGTATTGGGCCTGAATGCCCGCGGTTATGATGATATTTTGGTCGTCGACCATTTGACTAACGGTATCAAATACCGGAACTTGGTCGAGTGCAATATAGCGGACTATCTGGACAGAAGCACCTTTTTGGAACGACTGCAACAAGGTGCTTTCCAAGCAGAATCGATAGAAGCCATATTTCATCAGGGCGCCTGTTCCAGCACGACAGAGTGGGACGGCCGCTACATGATGGACAACAATTATGAATACAGCAAAACGCTGTTTCATTATTGCCAAAGCCATAAAATCCCGTTCATTTACGCCTCCAGCGCAGCTACTTATGGTGCCGATTTAACCTTCAAGGAAGAATTGGCTTATGAAGGTCCGCTGAATGTCTACGGTTATTCCAAGTTTCAGTTCGACCAATATTTGCGCAGACAGCAAAAATTGACCGCGCAAGTGGTGGGTTTACGCTACTTCAATGTCTACGGTCCGCGCGAAGCCCACAAAGGTAGCATGGCCAGCGTAGCCTTTCATTTGAATAATCAGATCAAAGATTCCGACGAATTACGCTTATTCGAAGGTTGCGACGGTTACGGCAACGGCGAGCAGCGCCGCGATTTTGTTTATGTCGGCGATGTGGTAGATATTAATCTTTGGTTTCTGGATAACCCGCAAGTGTCCGGCATCTACAACTGTGGCACGGGTCGTAGCCAAACCTTTAATGACGTAGCCAATGCGGTGATCAAATTTCACCAGCGCGGGCATATCAAATATATTCCCTTCCCCGAGCACCTGAAAGGCTGCTACCAAAGCTTCACCGAAGCCAATCTGGATAAATTACGCGCCGCTGGTTGCAAACATTCATTCCAAACCGTCGAGCAAGGCGTACAACTTTATATGGAATGGTTGAACGGCTAGTCAGGTCAATTTCTGTCATCGATCCAGATGATTTTTGTAAGCAAATAACGACAAATCTCGATTTTTCTACAGCATGGTCTGGAGCCCGGTTGTAGAATATTTCCCTACTTCGTCAACAGTAACTGCCGAGAACGCAGATGAGTCCCCGCACGGCAATTCGCATTGCCCATTCCTGTTTAGCTGACCCCCAGCGGGCGGTCGAAGAGCTTGCTTTAGGTTTGCAGCACGCCGACACCACCTTGGTCATTTTCTTTTGTTCGAATAGTTATGACCGAACTGTGCTGGCTTCCGAAATAAGGCGTCGATTTCAAGGTATCCAAGTGCTTGGCTGTACGACTTCCGGCGAAATTGGCGGTGCAGGATTACGTCAACAAAGCCTGGTAGGTGTCGGCTTTTCCGCACCGGATTTTATGGCGACCAGTGGCCTAATCCCTAATTTGCAACAGTTTCGCATCGCCGAAGGGCACGCGCTTGCCAACGAGCTTTTGTATGGCTTGCAACATAGAGTGACGCATCTTAATGCCGAAAATTGCTTCGGTTTTTTGTTGATCGACGGCTTATCGGTCCGTGAAGAGCAGGTCACCCATGCGATACAAGACGCATTAGGCAATATCGCCATGATTGGCGGCTCGGCGGCCGACGACTTGCAGTTCCATAAAACATACGTTTATTGCGAGGGCGACTTTCATACCGACAGTGCCGTGTTGTTGCTGGTGCATACCTCGTTACCGTTCAAAATATTCAAAGCCCAGCATTTTGAGCCGACCGCGGAAAGATTGGTGGTCACTCTCGCCGATGCCAGACGCCGCGTCGTATATGAAATCAACGGTCTACCAGCCGCGCCGGAATACGCCAGACTCATTGGGGTTTCGACAGACGCTTTAAGCCATGCGCACTTTGCCGCGGCGCCGGTCGTGGTATCTATCGACGGAAACTATTATGTGCGGGCGATTCGTAGCGCCAACCAAGATCAAAGCCTGACTTTTTACTGCGCGATTGAGGAAGGCTTGGTATTGAGAGTGGCGCTGGGCGTCGATCCTATCGAAAGTCTGCAACAGGTTTTTGCCGAAGTTCGGGCCGAGATAGGCCAACCTCAGGTCGTTGTCGCTTGCGATTGCATCCTTAGAAAGCTCGAGCTGGTGCAGCGCGGGTTGACGGCGCAGGCTGAACAAATCCTGAGTGATAATAAGGTGATAGGTTTCAATACTTATGGCGAACAGTTTCGCGGCGTGCATGTGAATCAGACCTTCGCCGCGGTTGCCATCGGGGCAGTAGATAGGTGTGACGAGTATGATTGATACAGATGCACTCGATATAGAGAGCGAATTAAGGGCGGAAATCGTTCGCCTGAATAAGGTGGTGGAAGCCTTAATGAATCGAGTAGAGCATAGTTCCACTCAACACTATTCGGATTTTGATCAGTTTCAAACCACCATTATGCTGGAAAATTTGGTGCGGGCGCGGACAAAGGAACTGGATGCGGCATTGCGGGAAAACGAGAAGATCAATCGGGCCCTGCAGGAAGCCGAGGAGAAATTTCACCGGGTGCTGGATCAATCCTTGGTCGGTATCACCATGATTATCGAAGACCGCTTTCATTATGTGAATCCCAAGTTCGCGGCAATCTTCGATTACCCGGTCGATGAACTCATGACGATGGACATCATGGAACTCGTCAGCGATGCCGATGAACCTACCGTACGCGCAGCGATGCAGAAAGCGCTGAACCAAGAGCTTGCCAAAATTAATTTTGTCGCCAACGCCGTGCGTAGGAATGGCCAAATGATCACGGTGGAGGTATCGGTGAGTCCGGCCATAGATATTGGTGGCAAGCCTGCATTGATAGCGGTCTTGGCGGATATTAGCGAGCGATTGCGCTCTGAGCGGCAAGTCCAAGCGCTACACGAGCAACTCCAATATCAGGCGATTCATGATCCGTTGACCGGACTGTATAACCGCCTGTTCCTCAACGAGAATTTGGAACGTGAATTGCTTTTGGCAGAGCGACAAGGCTACGAGGTGAGCGTGGTGATGAGCGATCTGGATCATTTTAAAATGATCAATGATTGTTATGGACACCAGGCCGGTGATGCAGTTTTGAAAGCATTTGCCGACATCCTGAAGCGTCATGCCCGCGCCAGCGATTTGGATTGCCGTTATGGCGGCGAAGAGTTTTTTCTGGTGTTGCCGGATACTTCGCTGCAAACCGCTAGTGAACGCGCCGAATCGATACGTTTGGCGTTGGGTGCGCAGCCCATTGCCGTTGCCGACATCAGTATCCATGTCACCGCATCATTTGGTGTAGCCACCTACCCGGCAAACGGCCTATCCCCGGTGGCCTTGATCGGGGCGGCGGACAAAGCGCTCTATCTAGCCAAGGACGCTGGTCGCAATCAGGTCGTCGCAGCTGCCCAGCCATTGCAATAGGCGTTTTTAGTCCACTTTCCGGATAGCCCGATTCGGTTTGTTTCTGCTGCGAAGTGCTTGCCAATTGCTCGCCGCTGCTGAGGTTGACCGCTTCTAGCTGCAGCCTGGCCGCGCTTTATTCGATACGTTAGATGCCGATGTTCTGGCGGATTCGGCTCAACGCGCTCAGCATGCGTGCGATTTGGTGCGCCCGGCACCATTGCCCGCTGATTTACCAAAACACATTCTCGATACTTTCGCACGGGGCGTAACCAAACCTAGAATGTCGCTGCCAATCAGGGATTCGCCGCAAAGCGCTGTGGCATATCACGTATTTTCTCCACCCGTCATTCCCTGTATGCGCCGGCAAAAAAGCTTAATTGCCTGATTTCTATTTGCTTGTGCGATTGGGCGCGTATCGTGCTGGTAACATCCGGACAATAACGCAGCGATGGCACATGTCCGACCAAGTATTTTCCGCAAAACCTTCCGACAGCGGCGAGCAAGCCGAACTCAGCGCAGAACAAATTGCGGCATTCATCGATAAACATCGTGATGAGCTCAGTCGTTTTATCGTGCGTAAACTGGGTTCGGCGGACCTGTCCGCGGACATACTGCAAGATGCTTATTTGCGGCTGAGTCGCCAGCAAACCCAGGATTCTATCGAGAATCCGCGCGCCTTCGTGTTTCGGGTTGTCGGCAATCTGGTGATCGACTACCAACGCCTTAGCGCCAATCGTCTCAAGCAGGATGTCGACGACGACACCTTCAACGCCGTTCCCGAACAGTCGCCCGGCCCCGAGCAGCGTTATCAACAGAACCAGCGTTTGCAAGCCATTCATCAGGCCTTGGCGGAATTGCCCGAAGACTGCCGTCTGGCTTTTTACTGGAACCGGGTCGAAGGCCTCAGCCATATCGAAGTCGCGGCCCGCCTGCGCATCTCGGAAAGCATGGTTGCCAAGCATCTGGCGCGGGCCATGCGGCATTGTCGGGACAGGCTCAAGCAACATTGAGGCACATGCCGACCGCCCGGAAAATATCAGCAAGAACCGCCGCGTCATCCGTCATAATAGTTTCAACCGTCCACACCTTATGCCGATGAGTAACGCACCCGTTTCCGAAATCACCACCTTGTCCGATCAGGCCATCGATTGGGTGATACGGCTGCGCGCCGGAAACGCCGGCGAGCAGGAGCGGCGCGCGGCCGCCGAATGGCAAAATCGCAGCCCCTCGCACCGTCGCGCCTTTGCCGAGGCCGAGCAACTGTGGCTGGACATGGGCGAGGGCTGGGCGGTAACGGATCTGCCGATACCGACGCAAGCCATGGGCCGCCGATTTAGCCGGCCCCTCTGGCGCGGCTTTGCCGCGGCAGCTGTTGCCTTGGCGCTGGTTTTGCCGTTTTCCGGCCTTGGCGACCGCTGGTTCAGCGACTATTACACCGCTGTCGGCGAACAGAAAACCGTGACCTTGGCCGACGGCAGCCAGATACTGTTGAATACCGATACCGCATTGACGATTACCTATTCGGATACCGGCCGCAAACTGATATTGAAACACGGCCAGGCCTTGTTCAAGGTCGCCGCCGACCGTAAACGGCCGTTTGAGGTTGCCACCGATACCGCAGTGGTCAAAGCCTTAGGAACGGTTTTTGAAGTACTGCAGCAAGACCACTCCGTCCGCATCACGGTGCAGGAACACGCGGTGGGCGTTAAAGGTCTGCAGGCCCCGGATTACCCGCCCGACGCCCGCATTCAAGAAGGGCAACAAGCGGTTTACAGTGCCGCCAACGGCTTGCAAGCTGCAGTGCCGGCCGATCCCCAGCAAAGCGCCGCCTGGCAACGCGGTAAACTGGTCTTTAAAAATCAAGCCCTGGCCGATGTGGTTGCGGAACTGGACCGCTATTTTCCCGGAAAGATCGTTATCAGCGACGCCAAGCTGGCGGCGCTAAGGGTCAGCGGCGTCTTCCCCCTGGCGGACCGCGCCGCCACGCTGGCGATGCTGCAACAAATCCTCTCGGTAAAAATCAGTCAAATCACGCCTTGGTTAACCATATTGCACGGCTAGCGCAAAAAAAATCCCGCCGCCATTACAAGATTTTTCCAGCCGTCCGTCTTAACCGGTACGCGGCAATGGTGCCGCCGCCACGTTAAGGATTACAGATGAAAAAATCACTCGATACCGGCAGCGTCCATCCCGGCCAGGCCCGTATGTTTAAACCCAAGCCTATTGCCGCATTATTCCTGCTCGGCACGGTCAGTCTGGCGGCGATGGCCGGCGACGCTGCGCAAGCCTTCAACATCCCGGCGCAAGCCCTGGACAGCGCGCTGACCGAACTCGCCTACCAGACCAACCTGCGCCTGCTCTACCCGGCGGACCTGGTCGGTAAACGCCGCTCCAGCCAAGTGTCCGGCCAATACACCCCGGAGCAGGCCATGCAGCGGATGTTGCAGGATTCGGGCTTGACGGTGCGGAAAACGGCGGATGATACGTTTACGCTGGAACCAGCAGCGAATGCCGAGCCGCGCGCGGCGACGACGATGCCGGCGGTAACGGTGATGGGGAGGGCTGTTTATGATTCGACTGATCCTTATAACGCTGATTACAGCCTGCCTAATGCTTCCACTGCGACCAAGACTGACACGCCGATCATGGAAACACCGTTCTCGGTGCAGGTCGTGCCAAAACAGGTTTTGGAAGACACGCAAGCTGTCCGTCCGGGCGACGCGCTGAATTATGTCAGCGGTATCTATCAAGGTACTGCAAATTCGGGTGATTGGCTGGACTGGTCAAGACGACGAGGTTTTGATAATTATCCCGCAGGCGATTATCGCAATGGTGCGCCATTCCCGTTGGGAGGGGCTTGGGGCGGCCGGGATTTGGCGAATGTTGAACGTGTAGAAGCTTTGAAAGGCCCAGCTTCTCTACTCTATGGACTGACTGCGCCCGGCGGTGTGGTCAATTACGTCACCAAACAACCGTTGGCAACGCCGTATTATTCCTTACAACAACAATTCGGTTCTTACGACTTCTATCGCACCACTGTGGACGCCACCGGGCCGATTACCGACGACAAATCGTTACTGTACCGTATTAATCTGGCTTATAAGGATGCCAACTCGTTTCGTGGCATGGTAAGCAGCGACCGTATTTTTATCGCACCGACGGTTACTTGGAACATTAGCCCTAAAACCCAGGTGAATTTTGAATTGGAATACGATTACGGTCATGTGGTATTTGACCGAGGCATACCTGCAATTGGCAATCGACCAGCCGATGTACCACGCAGTCGATTTTTAGGTGAAGCAGACCCGCGAAGTACTTTCGAACGGGTTCTGGTTGGCATGAATTGGTCTCATGCCTTTAATGACAATTGGACGCTCAGCCATCGTTTCACCGCGGTCTACAATGGTATAGAGACTTACGCAGCTAATCCGACAGGGTTAAATACTGACAACAGAATGTTAAATATATTTGGCGTGGTCGGACATCGCCCGCCGGAAGATGATGCCAGCTATTTTAATGCGATCAATTTGACGGGGCATTTCGATACATGGGGATTACAGCATACGTTACTATTAGGGGGGGACTATTTTCGTACCTTTAGGCAAGGTACTGAGCAATATTATTTCAATGCCGTCGATATTTATAATCCTACTTATCTCGGAGCTAATGCCATCCAAAATCAAATAGCTAATGCACCCGTTGTTAATAGCTCAGCATTGGAGCAATGGTTCGGGCTTTATCTACAAGATCAAATCAAATTGCCATTTAACTTTTCTATGCTGGCGGGTTTTCGTTATGACGGTGCGGAAAATGAATATGTCGATCTTGTCAGTGGGACGGTTACTGAAAATCCCATGCAGGATAGCTTGACACCTCGCGGCGGTTTGATCTGGCAACCTATTCCGGAATTTAGTGTGTACGGCAGTTACACTGAAAACTTTGTTGGTGTCCAATCTGGTAGATCAATTGGTGGTTCGTTATTAAGTCCTGAAACTGCACAGCAGTGGGAGTTTGGAGCCAAGACAGAACTCTTCGACAAAAAATTGATGGCTACGTTGGCTTGGTTCGATCTGACCAAGCAAAATATGGCAATTTATCAGCCACCGACTTTTATCGACGCAAGAGCGATAGGAGAGGCTAAAACAGCCGATGTAAAAGGAGAAATCCTACCCGGATGGAACATAATCGGTGCTTATGCTTATACACCCGATGCGAAAGTTATTAAAGGTTATCCGGGTGAAAATGGTCAACGCTTGCCAGGAGTTCCCAAACATGGTGGCAGTTTGTTTACCACTTACGAGCTACAAGCTGGTACGTTGCGAGGCTTGAAGTTCGGTGGTGGGGTACTGGTTCGCGGCTCGCAAACTACCGAAACAAGTAACACTGACGTCGTACTGCCCGGCTATGCGACGGTAAATCTATTGACCAGTTATTCTTGGAAAGTTGGCGGCAGCAAATTGACTACTCAGTTGAATGTCAACAACCTGCTCGACAAAGAGTATTTTCCCAGCGCGGCTTTCAGCCGTAATGCTATCGAAGTCGGCACTCCGAGGACATTTATGGGATCAGTAAGAGTGGAGTATTAGTCTTTCTGGTTCCCAACCTCTAGGTTGGGAACCTCGGCCTTGGAAGCTCCAGCTTTCTAACTCTACAGGAAGCAAGAGCTCCCAAGTGTTTGGTTCCCAAGCGGGAGCTTGGGAACCAGGGGGCTGTTCTCGTTCCCACGCGCTGCGTGGGAATTCAAAACTCCGGCCGCGCTGCGGCACGAAATTACCGTACCCGCACGATTGAGTTTTAATCCCTAAACGCAAGGGATCGGCTTCCGGCCCGATGGTTTAAAACCCGTTCCAAACCCCGTCCGAAACCTTATGGGCGGGGTTTAGGTCAGTGAGATTGACGCTTGGCTCATACTGCCCGGAACCGGCTCGGCGTGGCTAAATGTGCGACAGCCAAGCAGGTTTCGAATTGATTAAACTCGACAGGCTGGAGCCCAAGCATTCTGCTTGCCTGATGTGTAAAATATCTGTACAAAAAACACATCATTTAACCAAGAGGAACTGCCCATGTCTGTACGTTTCAATGTTGTGTTGTCCGATGATCTGAATCGCGAACTGGACAAGGCCGCTGAGGAAGGAGAAACCAATAAAAGCGAAATTTTGCGCAAAGCGATCACCCTGTATTTGGCGGCCAAGGATGGGCGTCGGCGCGGCCTGAAAATCGGTTTGGTCGAACCCGAAACCCAAAAGCTGGAAACCGAAATTATCGGCTTATGAGCCATATCGATCTCAATAATCCACCGCCCAATCATACGTTCAGCGTTTCGGTTGACCGTCAGGAAACCGACGCCGAACGGAATGTCCGCTTATTCAAGGATTTAGCGCTATTCGTTGTTGCGCTTGGTTTTGTGGTTTTAATCGTATGGTTGTGCTACGCCACTTTGGTGGCAACTACCACCAGCGCGGAGGAAAAACAGTGGGCGATGTCGATCTTGTCCGCGGCGACAGGCGGGATAATCGGTTATCTGTTGCGTAAATAATTCACCGATTCTTGGCGGGGCGGGGAGTTATCCCTGACCTTCACAATCCACCCGCTTTAAAATTTCGCTAAAACCTCGCTTACCGGAATTACACCCGCCCCAGGCGATAGCTCCAGACCCTTGCCGATTACTGTCAACGGCGTATGCTTATCAGGAAAAGCATAACAACAGCCAAGGAGCGCAACATGTCCACGCACAATCAATACATCCGCTGGTTTGCAGAACTTACCATTAACGATATTCCGCTGGTCGGCGGTAAAAATGCCTCGCTCGGCGAGATGTATCGCGAGTTGGCCGCTGATGGGGTGATGGTCCCCAATGGTTTTGCGATTACCGCCGAAGCCTACCGTTATATGCTGGACCAAGCCGATGCTTGGCCGCGTTTGCACGCCTTACTCGACGACGTCGATGCGGACGATGTTGCAGACTTGGTGCACCGTGCGCAGCAGGCGCGGGATTTGGTGTATGCGGCGCCGTTGCCGGCCGATTTGCAGCAGCAAATTCTGGATGCTTTCGGGCAATTACAACAACAATATCAAGACGATTTAACCGTCGCGGTGCGCAGTTCCGCGACCGCGGAGGATTTGCCGACCGCCAGCTTTGCCGGCCAGCAAGATACCTATCTGAATATTTGCGGCGGCCAAGCTTTACTGGATGCCTGCAAGCGTTGTTTTGCCAGTCTGTTTACCGACCGGGCGATTCATTATCGGCTGGATCAGGGCTTCGATCATTTCAAAATCGGTTTGTCGATTGGGGTGATGAAAATGGTACGTTCCGACTTGGCGGCCAGCGGCGTGATGTTCTCGCTGGATACCGAGTCAGGCTTCAGCGATGCCGTGTTTATCACCGGGGCCTACGGCTTGGGTGAAAACGTGGTGCAGGGCGCGGTCGATCCGGACGAGTTTTACGTGCATAAACCCACTTTCGCCCAAGGCTATCGAGCCGTATTGCGGCGTACGCTGGGCGCTAAAAAAATCAAGATGATTTATAGCGACGGCCGCACTCGCGAACCGATTCGCAACGTCGCCACCTCAAATCACGAGCGCCGGCAATTTTGTATCGATGATGCGGAAGTGCTGCAATTGGCCGATTACGCGCTGAAAATTGAACGCCATTATGGCCGGCCTATGGATATGGAATGGGCCAAGGATGGTTTGGACGGCAAGCTGTATATCGTGCAGGCCCGCCCGGAAACCGTGGCCTCACAAAAGGTTGGCAATGTCTTGGAACAATATCAACTCAAACAATCTGGCGACACCATCGTCAAAGGCCATGCCGTAGGCAGCAAGATTGCAGTCGGGCAGGCGCGGGTGATAGACAACGTCGCCAAACTCGGCAGTTTCAAACCCGGCGAAGTGTTGGTGGCCGATATGACCACGCCGGATTGGGAACCGGTGATGAAAACTGCCGCCGCCATCGTCACCAATCGCGGCGGGCGCACTTGTCACGCGGCTATCATTGCCCGCGAGTTGGGCGTGCCGGCGGTGATCGGTTGCGAGAACGCGACAGCCGCGATAGCGAGCGGCAGCCTGGTCACGGTATCGTGCGCGGAAGGCGATGTCGGCAAGGTCTATGCCGGCCGGCTGGATTTTGACGTGACACAGACGGACTTGTCGCAGCTCCAGCGGCCAAAAACCAAGATCATGCTCAATCTGGGTAATCCGGAGTTGGCGTTTAAACTCAGCTTCCTGCCCAACGACGGCGTCGGCCTGGCGCGGATGGAGTTCATCATCACCGAGTACATCAAGGCCCATCCAATGGCGTTGATTCATCCCGAAAAAGTCGCGGATGCCGGCGAACTGGAGCAACTGCAGCAGTTGACCGAAGGCTATGCCCGACCGGAAGAGTTCTTTATTCAACGTCTGGCGGAAGGTGTCGGCACCATCGGCGCAGCGTTTTATCCGAAGCCAGTGGTGGTGCGGATGTCGGATTTTAAAACCAACGAATACGCCACCTTGCTGGGCGGACGTTGGTTCGAGCGCGACGAGGCGAATCCGATGATCGGTTTTCGCGGTGCTTCGCGCTATGTGCACCCGGCTTATGCCGAGGGGTTTGCACTGGAATGCGCGGCAATGAAGCGCGTGCGCGAGCAGATGGGCTTGAAGAACGTGGTGTTGATGATCCCCTTTTGTCGGCGGATAGACGAGGCCGAGCGGGTATTGGCTTACATGGCGGAGCAGGGTTTAAAGCGCGGGGATGACGGCCTGGAAATTTACGTGATGTGCGAGATACCGAATAACGTCATCCTGATCGACGAATTCGCCAAATTGTTCGACGGTTTTTCTATCGGCTCCAACGACTTAACCCAATTGACTTTGGGTGTGGACCGGGATTCGGAAATCGTTGCCAACGACTTCGACGAGCGAGATGCCGGCGTGAAGACCATGATTCGCCTGGCGGTGGAAGGTGCTCGCCGCAACGGCAGGCATTCAGGTCTTTGCGGTCAAGCGCCGTCGGATTACCCGGAAATGGCCGAATATTTAGTCGAAATCGGCATTGATTCGATGAGCTTGAATCCGGATACGGTGTTGCAGACTACCCAGCGTCTGCTGGATTTAGAACGTAGGTTGAGACGATAGCTACTCTGGGCGTTTGATGGCTCTATGACTTGCCGCTGATGTTTTCAATACCGTGTTACACCTAAATTTGTGTTGCTCTCGAACTTTGGTCGGAAACGGTTGCTCGGGTAAGGGAAAAATCTAAATTATGTTATTTCACCTGTTTTTTGTGAGCTAAATCACGGAATTTGATTAGGGGTTGAGAATAAGTAAATTCTAATTGTTTGTAATTAATACGTTTTATAGGTGGCATAAGGATTGCGTTAGGGAGACAGGCGCCTGTCAGTGATGGCTTACAAGATTGTTAAGTCCTGGGCTTAAGGTGCTTTCTCCCCAAAACTTAAGATTTAAGGTAAAAAACGTATGATCAAAACAAAATTGGCTAAAGCTGTTTCCATGGCGGTCGCGGGTGTTGCGCTTTCAGCGGGTGCATCTACCGCATCGGCGCACGTCATGTACAACACCTTCACGACAACGGCGGCCAGTGCAACCGATGGTTGGAATTACACTTATGACGGTCCTGATGTCGATACCATTGCTACCGGCCCTGAAAGCGGCGGTTATCAAGGTACCCAAGTGCCTTGGCTTGGTACAGCAGGCGGTGCGTTGCCGTTCGGATATACCGGTCGCGCGCATTTGAACTGGGCTGCGGCGATTCACGGACCAGGAACCTTGGAGGTGTCTGCCGCCGACGCACTGGCTGATTATGGCGTGGCAGCGGAAATTGATACCGGCGCTGGTGCTTGGAAAGATAATGGTCTGGATGCTAATGGCGTACCTACCGCAACAGGTCCAACCGGTTGGAAACACCAAATTGACATGGGTTTGATTAAATCCGACATCTCTACTGTACTGAGGTCTGAACCTGACCTCGCTGGGCACCATTAACGGTAATTTTGGCGTTACCGTGTTTAAAGGTATGGATACTACCAACTCGGTAGCTTATAGCCACCACGGTAGTTGGAATAACACCGGCAAGCCGGAAAATACCAGCAACCCTTTCTACAACACGGGGGTTGGTTCCGGTATGGAGTACCTGACTCATGACGCTACCGTCGATGCTGTGAATTATCTTGAGTTTTTCGCAGAGGCAGGCCAAGTTTATACGATTGCGCTGGGTGGTAACGGCGTCGGCAGATGGAATGCAAACGTCTCCGGCTATGAGTTATCCATTGCCGCTGTGCCAGTTCCTGGCGCCGTTTGGTTATTCGGTAGCGCGATGGCCGGTATGATCGGTTTTGGCGGTCGCCGTAAAGCGGCGGTAGCAGCTTAAGGCCTGAAATGCCCCTGCAAGTCTAAAAACTTGTAGCGTTAGGATTTGTTTTAGGGATGATCGCCAGGGATGGCGCACCTATCCCGGTGGCTTTCTAACGTCACCGGCTCAATCCATGAGCGAAAGCTGGTTGGTGTTGTCTACCCGTAGCTAATTCTTGGGCTGATACCCACGCCAGGTTGTTGCTACCTCACGTCAAAGCGTACACGCATGTTCGGTCCGGTCCACGGTATCTTAGCCAATTGCATCACCGATACCGTTTTGTGGCTGTGCCGATCAACCTAAAAATAGCCGTTGTGGGGTAGACTGTTGGTGCTGAGCAAGGTCGAAGCATGGAGGGCCTGCAACATACTCCCCGCCGTGATTGAAAATCCCGCTCGTCCTTCGACAAAGCTGTCAGGAAACAGTCTTTTATGCTTAAGACTTATTTATGGGACAAAAATGTCAAAGGATGATCTACCCGGTCTCAGTCAATAACTAATCACTAGAATGCGAATTAAGCGCTAGCGCGTAAGAAGTTCCAGAAAAACATAGCGCCCGCCAATTTGCCAAACACATGAACCATCAGGTCGTTATACGAGCGGACCTTAGCGGCGCATTCGATGCCGGTTTGTTGTTCAATCCAACCAAACAAAGCTTCGATAGGCTGCCGCACACGAGAAACAGCGGTGGACAGCCACTGGTCTTGGGGTTCCAAGTCACGCTGCCCTTTTTGTTTTTTAACGGGCGTGAGGACCGTAAGATTCTGGACTTGCCGGACCTCGTCGGCATCAGGCTGTTGGTAGGTTTTGTCGCCATAAAGCACATTATTCGTCAATTTGGGTGGAATCTGGTCGAACACCTTGCCATCGTGATCGCTAGCGCCGGTCACGCCAATGTAGTCGGGGCTTGGCAATGTGCCGGCTTGTGCGCGGCCAACGACATGGACCCGAACGCCGTAATAGTAGAGTTTCTTGGTCGAGCAATAGCCATGATCGGCCAGTTCGGGCGCGACTTTGGCCTTAAACCGGTGACCCTGTTTGGCTAACGCCACAGGGAACGAATCGATTAACCAGGCGGTTTGCGCCGATAGGTGTCCCGATTCTTGCTGAATGATCGTCAATAACGGTGCAAACACATCCGCGACTTTATTCAGGCGTTGAACGAATCCGACATAGCTGGGAAGCCTTGGAAACCAATCGCGCAAGTGCCGCACCGCGTAAGTGTAGATATTTTTCAGCGTTCGCATTTTGTCGATGACACCAAAGAGGTAGAGCGTAATAACCTCTTCGTCACTAAAGCTCAAATCGGCAAACGTACTCATCCTTTGGCAATACGTCCAAAGGCTCTGTTGATAATGCTTGCAGACATAAAGATAAAGCGTTACTAATTGATCTTGCCAGTCCCTCGGTTCCTGCGCTATTGAGGGAGAGTCGTGTTTTTCTCTATAGTTTAACGGACCTTTGGACTGGCTCTATTAGCTCTTAATTCGCATTAGAAGCGTTCGAAATGGTTAATGTCGTACCCATCAGCATTGTCTGCGTGATTAATATGCGTTGCCGGCACTATTGCCTTTAGCGATTTAGGCGGCGTTCTTGTGGTATTGCGGGAAAGCGTTGGTTGTAAATCTTTGATTTTGAAAAAGCTCATCAGATTCTGTAATTGCAAGGCTTGGCTGGTCATTTCTTCTGCGGTTGCCGCCAATTCCTCGCTCGCAGAAGCATTTTGCTGCGTAATTTGATTCATCTGGCTCATGGCGATATTAACCTGCTTTACGCCCGCGGATTGTTCCTGAGAGGCCGCCGCAATTTCTTGCACCAGATCCGAGGTCTTAGCGATGCTGGGCACGATGGCGTCCAGCAATTGGCCGGCGCTTTCGGCGGTCTTCACGCTGTTCCCCGCCAGTTGACCGATTTCTTGTGCCGCTATCTGGCTCCGCTCCGCCAGTTTCCGGACTTCCGCCGCCACAACCGCGAAGCCTTTGCCATGATCGCCGGCCCGAGCCGCTTCAATGGCGGCGTTGAGGGCCAGCATATTGGTTTGATAGGCAATGTCATCGATGATGCCAATTCGGCTCGCGATGTCTTTCATGGCGGTCACCGTCTGTTTAACGGCGATACCGCCTTCGATGGCTTCCTGGTTGGCCTTGCCGGCTATACCGTCGGTGACTTTGGCGTTTTCCGCGTTCTGGTTAATGCTTGCCGCCATTTGTTCGATACTGGCCGTGGTTTCCTCGACGCCGGCCGCCTGTTCGCTGGATGCTTGCGATAAGGATTGCGATGTGGCGCTGATTTGTCCGGAGGCATTTCCCAACTGATCGGCGGCGCTGACGACTTCGGCGATGGTTTGTGAAAGTTTGGTAATGGTATTGTTGACCGTATCTTTAAAGTCATTAAGCTGGCCTTTGTAGTCGCCTTTGACTTTCCGGGTCAGATCGCCTTGTTCAACCAATGTTAGGACTTCTACCGCTTCGTTGAGCGGCAGAATGACGCCGTCCATGGTATTGTTGAAGCCTTCCACGATCTTACGGAAGTCGCCCTGATGTTTGCCGGCGTCGGCGCGGGTTTGTAAACGGCCTTCCACGGCGGCAATCGAGAGTTTTTCGGCATCGGATACCAAAGCCTGAACATTTCTTTTTAGCAGCATCAGCCATTCATGGATTTGGTCGTCGTTTGATGCCTTGCCCATTTCCGCGGTCATGTCGCCGTTGGCGAGCTTGGTAACGTAAGCGATTAAATCCGATAGCCAGCTGTGTACGCCGTTAACGGCTTGTTTCATCTGGTCATGGTCGCCTTTACAGGCGATTTCCACGCGTTGGCGTAAATCGCCGCCCCTGATCATACGTAAAATGCGGTTGCCTTCACCGATGGGAATCAGGATTGCATCCAGCATATCGTTGACACCGCTAATAATCTCGGCGTAAGCGCCTTTAAACTGCTCGGCTTTGCCTCTTTCCGAGAGTTCACCATTCCCGGATGCTGTGGTTAAACGGCGCAACTCTCTCTGCAGGCCTTGCAAGGTGATTGCCATATTGTTGACCGCTAATTTCATTTTTTCATGATCGCCCCGGTAAGTTTGCTCGATCAATTCGTCGATTTTGCCGCCGGAAATCTGCGCCAGGATGCGATTGCCTTCCCCGATGGGTAGCAGAATGGCGTCCAGCATCTCATTGACGCCGCCGATGACTTCGGCGTACGCGCCTTTAAATTGCTCAGTGTTGCCGCGTTTGGATAATTGTCCTTCTCTGGAAGCTTCTTGGAGTCTTTGTAGCTCTTTTTGCAGGCCCTGTACCGAGATGGCGACGTTGTTGACAGCCAGTTTCATTTTCTCGTGATCGCCTTGGTAGGTTTGTTCGATCAATTCGTCGATTTTGCCGCCGGAAATTTGCGCCAGAATGCGATTGCCCTCGCCAATCGGTAGCAGAATGGCATCCAGCATTTCATTGACGCCGCCGATGACTTCCGCATAGGCGCCTTTAAACTGTTCGACTTTACCCCGCTCGGTAAGCTGTCCCTGTCTGGAAGCGATGGTGAGACGTTGTAATTCATGTTGCAGGCCTTGCAAGGTGGTGGCGACATTGTTAACGGCCTGCTTCATTTTCTCGTGATCGCCCCGGTAAGTGTCGTTGATCAATTCATCGATTTTGCCGCTAGAAATCTGCGCCAGGATGCGATTACCCTCGCCAATCGGCAGCAGAATGGCGTCCAACATTTGGTTGACCCCATGAATGACTTCGGCGTAAGCGCCTTTGAATTGTGCCGGGTTACCCCTTTCGGTTAGTTGGCCGTCTTTTGACGCCCCGGTCAGACGCTGGAGTTCGGTTTTCAAGTTCTGCTGCACATCAACGACTTTGATCAAGCTCTTCGCCAGCGTATCGCGTTCGGAACGAACATTGATATGAATAGAGAAATTCCCATCGGCAATGGCCTGGGCGGCGGTTGATTGCTGGGCGATAGCCTCTATAAGCTGATTGAGGTGGTTTTTGAGTGTGTTGAAATCGCCTCGGTAATGATCGCTGATTTTAGCCGGAACGGCGCCGGTGGCGATTTGTTCGATGCAATCGGCAACTGCATTGAACGGTTGGGTAACGGCATCCAATATCTGATTATTCGCATGACCGAATTGCATGCTGTTCTCGGCAAATCCCGCAGTATTGACGCGTGCATCCCATTGCCCGGCGACGATGGCCTGGGCGACCCTTTCTATTTCGAGGGTGGTCTGTTTTTCCGCTGCTTGTTTATGGCTTGAAAACAAATGAGTTAACTTCATAAATCGATCTCCTCGGTTGGTTTTGTTCGAAATTAAAACATGGTTGCAAGATGCCGAATTACTCCTCTTGCTAGATGTAACGCACTTTCAAAAGCAAATTGGATCTGACTTGTTGTTTGGTCTCCGGGTATAAGGGGAAGAGCGAAGGCTATTTGGAAACCGCTGCGCTGCGATCTCGATTCAATGCCAAAACCAGAATTGAACATGAGCGTAAAAAATACTTTGCTGTTAGTTGAATCCAAAAGCCGTCTTTCGGGTATATAACCCTATCGCTCCAGTTAGGTTGACTGATGCGTGAGTCTCTGAGTAGCGAAATAAATTTACCTTGATGGGGCTGGTCCGACGATCAGTATAGACGGGAATAGCTTATATGCAGCGACTAAACAACTGTGTTAGCAATGTGGCTGCGCGACGTAGTTTCGATCCTGACTATGCTTTTAAATATCCGCGGAGCACTAGAGGCTGTCATGCTTGGCGGATGCTTCCGCAAATGAAGGATTGGATGCCGGGTCGTCGTTTTATCTGCACGCTTAAACGATTTCGATGTGGCTGTTAAAGATAGCTTACGGGCGAACTTGGCCGGTTAATAGTTTAAGATTGTATGGGTTTAACCCAATAATTTGCGAGAACGGATGTAATGCGTAACCTATACACGCTGCTTTATGGATTGTTGTTGCCTGCTGTTTTATTGCGATTGTATTGGCGGGGCTTCAAGGCGCCGCAATACCGGCAACGCTGGTTAGAGCGCTTGGGCTTTTACCAAAGGCCGTCCAGGCAGGGGGTAATCTGGATACATGCTGTTTCAGTGGGGGAGGCGGAAGCGGCTTTCCCATTAATCGCACATTTGCGCCACTGCCATCCGCAGTTGCCGGTACTCGTTACCACCACCACCCCAACCGGTTCTGCCAGGGTGCAGGCGGCATTGGCCGGTCAAGTAGAGCATGTCTATCTACCGTATGATCTGCCGTTTGTGATTGAGCGTTTTTTGAAATGTTTTCGGCCCGGACTAGCGGTCATAATGGAAAAAGAAATCTGGCCCAATTTGTTTGCTGCCTGCGCGGCGCAGAACATCCCGCTGTTTATCGTCAATGCCAGATTGTCGGCGCGTTCCGCGCGGTCTTATCGGAAAATTCCCGGATTGGTAAAGCCGGCGTTGACTTGCGTCACCACTGTTGCTGTGCAAACAGAGGAGGACCGCTTACGATTTATCGAAATCGGCGCCGCTCCTCAGCAAGTTCAAGTGTTGGGTAATATTAAGTTTGATGTGACGATAGACGCCGCCGTTATCGCGGAGGGGCGAGCGCTCAAGCAGCAGTTATTCGCAAAACGCTGGGTTTGGATTGTCGCCAGCACTCATCAGGGCGAAGAAGAGATATTTCTAGCGCTTTATCCGGTTCTTAAAGTATCGATACCCGAATTGCTGTTATTGATTGTGCCGCGTCATCCCGAGCGTTTTCAAACGGTTAAAAAGCTCTGCGAACAGCAGGGTTTGGCGGTGGTGATGCGTAGCGAGCAAACGCAACCTCATGAGCAAACCGATGTTTATATCGCCGACAGCATGGGCGAGTTAAAAATGTTGTATGCCGCTGCCGATCTGGCTTTTGTCGGCGGTAGTCTGGTGCCGGTAGGCGGTCACAACGTGCTGGAACCGGCCGCTATTGGCGTACCCGTGTTATTTGGCCCGGAAATGTTTAATTTTCAGGAAATTGCCGAGCGGATTTTAGCCTTGGAAGGCGCGATGCAGTGTCGTGATCGCCAAGCCATAATGGATGCCGTGTTACGCCTCTATCGAGATATAGCGTTTAGAAACAGATTGATCGATAACGGCAGGTTGTTTGTACAAAATAACCAAGGCGCTACAAAACGGGTGGCGGGATTGTTGGCGGAGTACCTGTAAGTTTTACGCTTGGGCTAGGGTGGTTAGCGGGCAATTCATTGAGGTTTTCCGTTATAATTCTCCAGTTTTTTAATTTGTAAAAGGTGTGAAGCGCATTATGTCGGATATTAAAAAAGTGGTGTTGGCCTATTCCGGTGGTTTGGATACCTCGGTTATTTTGAAGTGGCTACAAGATGTGTACGACTGTGAAGTGGTGACATTTACCGCCGACATCGGTCAGGGCGAAGAGTTGGATCCGGCTCGCGCCAAAGCCACAGCGGCCGGCATCAAGGAAATTTATATCGACGATTTGCGCGAAGAATTTGCTCGCGATTTCGTATTTCCGATGTTTCGTGCCAATACGATTTACGAAGGCGAGTATCTGCTCGGTACCTCGATTGCCAGGCCTTTGATCGCTAAGCGCCTGATCGAAATTGCCAACGAAACCGGCGCCGATGCGATTTCCCATGGTGCGACCGGCAAAGGCAACGACCAGGTGCGTTTCGAACTGGGCGCCTACGCTTTGCGTCCGGACATCAAAGTGATCGCGCCGTGGCGCGAATGGGATTTGAATTCACGGCAAAAACTGTTGGACTACGCCGAGCAACACGGCATTTCAGTGGAAATGAAAAAAGGTAAAACATCGCCGTATTCCATGGATGCCAACTCGCTGCACATTTCTTACGAAGGCCGTATCTTGGAAAATCCGTGGACGGAGCCGGAAGAAGATATGTGGCGCTGGACCGTGTCGCCGGAAAATGCCCCGGATCAAGCCACCTACGTCGAGCTTACCTATCAGAATGGTGATATCGTCGCCATCGACGATGTGCCGCACACGCCGCATCAAGTGATGGAAAAATTGAACAAAATCGCCGGTGCTAACGGTGTCGGTCGTCTGGACATCGTCGAGAACCGCTATGTCGGTATGAAGTCCAGAGGTTGCTACGAAACCCCAGCCGGTACCGTGATGTTGAAAGCGCATCGGGCCATCGAATCGCTGACTCTGGACCGCGAAGTGGCGCATTTAAAAGACGAGTTGATGCCGCGTTATGCGTCCTTGATTTACAACGGTTACTGGTGGAGTCCGGAGCGGGCGCTGTTGCAAACCATGATCGATGCCTCGCAGGTCAATGTTAATGGCAAGGTGCGGGTGAAATTGTATAAAGGCAATGTGGTCGTGGTCGGTCGGGCCTCGGAAACCAATAGTTTGTTCGATGAAAATATCGCGACTTTTGAAGAAGATGGCGGCGCTTACAACCAAAAAGATGCTGAAGGCTTTATCAAATTGAACGCCTTGAGAATGCGGATTGCCGCAAAGAAAGGCCGTTGATTGCGGTTTGTATAAAACAGGACATTTTTGATTTAGCTTGTATAATGCGCCGATGTATTTCCGTTGGGCATGGGGTGCCGTTTAGGCGCCGCGTGCTCTAGGTAATATCTATAGAGCTTCCCGATTAGCAACACTAAAAGAATAATGAGCGATATGCCTGAGATTAATCTGGATGATGTCAATACCGATAAGCATGAGATAGTCTATCTGCGCGCCCATCAGCATCAGGCGCTGATGAAGGCTAATCGCTTTTTGTTAATGCTGGTTCTGGCGTTGATGGCGGCGGTTTTTTTGTTGGGTTTTGTATTACTACCTAAACAAAATCTGTTGACCGAAATCCAAAAGCACCAGGCTATCTCGACAGCCTACGCTACCCAAAATCCGGTGCTATCCGCCGAAATTAGCGCCTTGAAAGGCCAGTTGTTCGGCTTGTTAAGCGGTTCCATCGACAGCAAACTAAGAGCGCTGGAAGAAAATATCAAAAAGGGTAGCGTTGCCGATTCCCTGGAGACCATTCAGGATTTGAAAGGCGATGTGAAGATACTGACGACTTATTCTGTTGATTCGCCGGCCAAGGTCGAAGGCGCGGCTGTCAATCAAGTTCTGATCAAAGAACTGAATGACATTAAGGATTTGGTCTATCTGACCTTTGTGTCTTGTGGATTGATGATTGCGGCGATTGCCGGAGTTTGGCTGCGCAACCGTTACCGGTTGACCCATCAACGTAGTCAACAGGCGTATCTCAGTAAACAAGACTAATACGGGGCATATTCTTTACGACATAAAAAAGCCGCTATCCGAAAGGGTAGCGGCTTTTTCTTTGCCCCGAAAGGCTACGATTATTTTTTCAGATATTCGTAAACTGCATCGATAGCTTGGTCTTCGGTGTAACCTGCTTTTTTCACAGGACCGACTTCCATGATAGCTGCAACAGCTTTAGGCATACCGTTTTTGCCTTCTTTCAACACTTTGGCGAACTGGTCTTTAGGCAGTTTGCCGGCGCTGATCAAGGCCGATAATTGTGGGTTGGAAGCGATGTCATGGCAAGCGCCGCAGCCACGACCGAAAGCACGCTCATAAATTTTTGCGCCGATTTCTTCCGCTTCGTTAGCTGCAACTTGTCCGCTGATAGCGATCAAAGCTGCGCCTACTAATAAACCGAATGATTTTTTCATATGATTCTCTCGTTGTGTTTAAAAAAAGAACTGCATATTGTTATTTGCATAGGCAGTTCATTGGGAAATTAAGCGGGTAAAGGATAGGGAACTTTAGCGAAAAATTCAATCGATTTTCTCTGTCGTTCGCGCCTTTACCGGGTTTGCGGGCTGATTTTTCCAAGTAAAACTTAACATCGTCTGAAATAAGGAAAAATTCACACGTGCTTAGTTTTGGCCGGGTTGAAACCATTCCAACTGTTTGCGCAGGCGCACTACGGTGCCCACTATGATCAAGGTCGGTGGTTTAATGTCCGCGTTTTCGACACGTTTAGGCATATCGCCCAGGGTGCCGGTAATGACTCGCTGATGGCGGGTAGTGCCTTGTTGAATCAATGCAATTGGTTGATCGACCGGGCAGCCGTGATCGATCAACGATTGGCAGATAGTCTCCAAACCGACCAGACCCATATAAATCACGACGGTCTGGTTGGGAGAGGCTAGCTGGCTCCAGTTCAGGTTGATATTGCCGTCCTTCAAATGCCCGGTAACGAAGGTGCACGACTGTGCATGGTCGCGATGGGTCAGCGGAATTCCCGCATAGCTAGCGCAGCCGGCGGCAGCGGTAATGCCTGGTACGACTTGAAACTGAATGCCTTGCTGCATCAGGGTTTCGATTTCCTCGCCACCCCGGCCAAAAATAAACGGATCGCCGCCTTTCAGGCGTGCGACGCGCTTGCCCGACAAAGCCAGATTCGCCAGCAACTCGTTGATCGATTCCTGCGGTAGGCTGTGATTGCTGCGTTGCTTGCCCACGTAGATTTTCTCCGCGTCGCGGCGAGCCATTTCTAATATTTCCTGGGAGACGAGCCTGTCGTAGACAATCACATCCGCTTGCTGCATCAAGCGCAGGGCTCGGAAAGTCAATAAATCCGGATCGCCGGGGCCGGCACCGATCAAATACACCTCGCCGCGATTTTGTGTCTGCTCAGCCACATCAAGTTTGGCTTGTAATTCTATTGCAGCTTGCTCGCGGCGGCCGGAAAACACCAATTCGGCGATGTGGCCTTGCAAGGCGTCTTCCCAGAATACCCGGCGGCGGTTGGGTTCTTTGAGTCGTTCCTTAACCAATGCTCGAAAATCCTCGGCAAACTGCGCCAGCAGCCCGAAAGCGCCGGGAATGGCACTTTCCACCTTGGAACGCAGTAAGCGTGCCAGAACCGGTGACACGCCGCCGGAAGACACCGCTACGATTAATGGCGAGCGATCAACAATCGCCGGAAAGATAAAACTGCATAAATCGGGATTATCCACCACGTTCACCGGAATATTCTGAGCCGTCGCAGCTTGCGCAACCGTTTCGTTGACCGTGCGCTGGTTGGTGGCCGATATGACCACGCGCATGCCTTTCACATCGTCCGCAGCAAAGGCCTTTTGTTGGATTACTACTTGATTATTGCGCCCCATTTCCGCAACGCTGGCGCCAATTTCGAGCGCCACCACGGTAATACGCGCGCCGGTTTTTGCCAGGAGCTCGATTTTACGCGAGGCGATTTCGCCGGCGCCGACAACCAGGCATGGCTGGTCTTTTAGTTTTAAGAAAAGCGGGAAGTAATCCATGGTGCTTGATTTTCGTGGTCTGGGGTTGGTGTTATTATAAGCGTTGTCTAAAGAACAGTTGAGTGAACACCACTATGATCGAATTTGATTTGGAAGTCGATGCCAGCGGATTGCAATGTCCGTTACCGTTGCTGCGTTTGAAAAAGGCGATTATGGAAGTGGAAAGCGGCAGGGTAGTCAAAGTGATTGCTACCGATCCGGCGGCCCATTTGGACTTCGGCGTCTATATCGATCAGGCGGGACATATTCCGCTGAAGATATTCAAGGAAGCCGATAAACAAGTATTCTTTATACAGAAAAAATAGCAGCGATTCAATATTACAAAGGGTCAAAAGGGCGCTTCTTTTGACCCTTGTCCTCAGCTTTTATTTCCTCAAGCTAATAATCGGCCAGTTTGCTTGCCGAGCAACTTCCCGTAGTATTTCGTCGGGATCGACAGCAACCGGTTGATCGACCAAGTTCAATAGCGGCAAATCGTTATGCGAATCGCTGTAGAACCAACTGCCCACCAGCGTTTCCGTGGAATTGGCCAGCCAGTCGTTTAGCTGCGCAACTTTTCCTTGCTGAAAGCAAGGCGTACCGTTGAATTTCCCGGTGTAGCGGCCATCGACAAATTCCGGCGTGGTCGCCAGTAGGTTGTCGATACCGAATAGCTTGACGATAGGCTCGGTGACGAAGCGATTAGTGGCGGTGATCACCAATAAGGTATCGCCGGCCGCGCGATGCTTTTCTACCAAAGTCCGTGCGGCGTCGAGTGTGATCGGCTCGATCAGCGTTTCGACGAATTCCGCGCGCCAGCGGTACAGTTGCTCGGCGTCGTGCTGCGCCAGCGGCGCTAGTGAGAAATGCAAAAACTCGACAATATCCAACGTGCCCTGTTTGTAATCCTCGTAGAATTTTTTATTAGCCTGTTCATACTGCTCTTTGTCGACAATGCCGCGGTCGACCAAGAATTGGCCCCATAAAAAATCGCTGTCATCGGCGATCAGCGTGTTATCCAGATCAAAAATCGCTAAGCTCACGGCAAATCCGTCGTCATAAAGAAAAAAGTAGCGGCCTGTGGCGTCCGCCGGTTATTTGTGGAACAATTGCGCCATTCATTTTAATGGCCGTGCCGTTGTTAATTTTAACATCCAGGCATTAGCAACAGGGCGGCAAATAATACAGGTTTTTACATGATAGACTCGAAAGGATACCGGCCTAATGTCGGCATTATCCTTTGCAATGACGAGGGTCGTGTGTTTTGGGCAAAGCGCAAAGGCGCTAATTCGTGGCAGTTTCCGCAGGGCGGGATCGATGGCGACGAGGACCCGGAAACCGCGATGTATCGGGAGTTGTGGGAGGAAACCGGCTTGTGTGCAGAGCATGTGCAGTTGCTGGGGCGCACCCGTTATTGGTTGCGCTATAAACTGCCGGATCGGTATATCCGCAAAAATTCCACGCCCTTGTGCATCGGGCAGAAACAGATTTGGTTTATTTTGCGCTTGATGACAGATGAATCGAATGTTAGGTTCGATTGCGGGCACAAGCAGGAGTTCGATAACTGGAAGTGGGTGGAATACTGGTACCCGCTAAAAGACGTGGTCTACTTCAAGCGCCGGGTGTACCGCAAAGCGATGGACGAATTAGGGGCTTTGCTGATTGCCAACGATGTGGGTGTCAACGCCGAGAGTTATTTATCCGGAAGATTGGCGTTTGGTTAGTAACTGTGCTGGTTGGTTTGTAAGCCGCTCATGCTGATGGGCAGGTGATAGCATCTGGATCGCAAGTCGCCGTCATCCCCCAATTCGAAGACCCTGTACCCAGGTGCTAGCGTGTCCAGTTCAAACTCGGTGGCAAACGGTTTGAACTGAAAACAGCTGGCCGGCGTGGCGAATATCGCTATTTGTTTATGACTCGTTTGCATTTCCTGATGCAAATGGCCGCAAGTGATGGCCTTAACCTGCGGGAACTCTTCCAATATTGCCAGCAATGCCTCGCCATTCTCAATTTGCATCGTATCCATCCAACTGCTCCCGCTGGCAATACAATGATGATGCACCGCCAGCAGCGCAGGCATGTCGTGTGTGCTTAGCGTTTGCCGTAAAAATATCAGTTCTTCCGGTGATAGAAACCCACTGGGGCTGCCGGGTTTTTGGCTGTTTAAGGCAATAATCTGCCAATTCTTCAGCAACACATGTTTACGGCAACTGACGAAGTCAACGTTCAACTCGGTTTGCATCAGTTCCCAGTCGTCATGATTGCCCGGCAAACACAGGCACGGTGTTTGATAAGTTTGCAGATGCCGGCAAATTAGCCGGTAGCTATCGGCGCTAGGGTCTTGGCCCAAATCGCCGGTCAATAAAATCAAATCGAATGGGCCGTGCGTGACATGCGCGTGGGCCAAGGTGTTTTGGAAATACTGTTCGGTATCGATACCAAGCATCCTGTCGCCGGCATGCGGCAATATATGCAGGTCGGTTAACTGCAAGACTTTTAACGCAGACATGGTTCAGCGCAGATAGGGATAGTAGGCTTGGCTGTTAGGGTGAACCTCGCTCAAGTCTTCGTTTTTGCCAATCCAGCGGTAATTAGAATGTTGTTGTGCCGGTAGCTGATTAATATCCAGATCAAGCTGCAATTGATAGCCTAAAACCACGTAATGGGTAGTGATACCAGGCTGTTTGGCAAAATTAGTCTCATACAAATGAGTGAAGGCGCCCAGTAAATCAGCGCTTTCGATGCTATGGGCAGTGCCTAACTCGGTTTCGGTAATTCTTTGAAACGCGGCTGCCAACGTTTCTGATTTATAGATTCTACCGCCCGGCACGAACCAATAACCCGCCGCCGGTTCATTCATGCGCAAGCCCATCAATATTTCATCCTTGCTGGAACGCACAATTAAGTCAATAGCGACTAGGGGGGTGTTTTTTACGACTGTCAGAAAATCCTGTTTATCGAGCATCCTATATTCCGTGAGCTGAGTGGGTGGAAGGTGATGTTAAACGTCTTTATACAATACCTTGGAATTACGCTGATAGTTGTAAGCGCTTTTCATCGGTTCGGGCAAATCGTCGATTTCGCACGGTGTAAAACCGCGCTCGACGAACCAATGCACGGTTTGCGTGGAACGTACGAACAAGCGGCGAATAGTTTCGGATTTGGCTTTGTTGCTTAGATAGTCCAACAAGCTGTTGCCGCGCGCGCCTTTTTGATAATCGGCATGCACTGCCAGACAAGCAATCTCCGCACTGTTGCCGTCGGCCATCACATGAAACGCCGTGCAACCAATGATCAAGCCATCACGCTCGATGACTATATAGTCGCCAATTTCCATCTCCAGCTTTTCCCGCGAACGCTTGACCAGGATGCCTTGCTGCTCCAAGGGTTTGATCAACTCCATAATGCCGCCGATGTCGTCCAATGTCGCTGCCCGTATGGTTTCGAAGGCGTTAGAGCTAATCAGTGTACCGATACCGTCGCGGGTAAACAGTTCCAGGAGTAAGGCGCCGTCCACATGCCTATTGATCAAGTGCGCGCGCTGTACGCCTTTTTCGCAACTTTGCATCGCGGCGCGTAATGAACGGGCGACTTCATCCGGGACCGATGGCGTCTCTTGCAATAGTGCTGAAACTTGAGCCGTGGTGAGCTGTTGGATGGGATGATTATCGCCAGGCGATACGCAATTTTGTTCGGTCAACAAAATCAACTTTTCGGCTTGCAAGGCGATGGCTACTTCGGTTGCCACTTCCTCGGCTGACAGATTAAAGGTTTCGCCGCTGGGCGAATAACCGATAGGTGAAATCAGCACCACATTGTGTTGATCCAATAGTTGATGGATGGCTTGGGCGTCTATGCGCCGCACCTTGCCGGTGTGGCAATAGTCGATGCCATCCAGTACGCCCAAGGGTTTGGCCGTAACGAAATTGCCGGACGCGACACGTATTTTGGCGCCGGCCATCGGCGAGCCGGACACACCCATCGATAACAGGGCTTCAATTTCCACCCGTACCAGACCTGCGGCCTGCTTGACGTATTGCAAGGTCGTGGCGTCGGTGATCCGTAAATGGTGGTGAAACTGCGGCGTGTTGCCATGCCCGGTGACTTGTTCGTCGATCTGCGGGCGAATGCCGTGCACTAGTACCAGCCGGACGCCCAGACTCCTTAGCAACGCGAAGTCGTGAATCAGATTGTCGAAATCCGGCTCCGTTACCGCATTGCCGCCGAAAAAGATCACAAAGGTGCGATTGCGGTGCGCGTGGATGTAGGGCGATGAATTTCTGAACCAATTAACGAAAGTTGATTGATGTTCCATGGAGTGTTTACGAATCGGTTGCGGGGTTGCTGGCTGCTTAGTGTAACTTTGCCAGCGTTAAAACCCAATCAGGGCTGGTTATTTGGTTTTTTTCCAACGGCTGGCCACATAATCCAGCGCTTCTTGAATGTTCAGGTCCCGAGTGCCGCCGCCAGTTCGCACGAAGAATTTGGGGGCGTTGCTCTGCGTCAGAAACACTGGCCGGTGCGAGGGGGAAACAATAACCCGGCACACATCACGGTCGGCCAATTTATGAAAAAGCACGTGGATCAGCGGGCACAAATCGGCCCCCAGATTGCTGGAGATCGCAGTCATCAAGGTTTGCTCGAAACCGTCTTGGTCGGGTTTTTTAAGGGTTTGGAAATCCGAGTCCAGGCCGAGGACTTCGCCATTGTCGGCCACGCCGATCAGCAAGGTGCCGCCAACCGGACTGTTAAAGAAACCGGCCAGCGTTTTCATAATCACGCCTTCCAGGGCCTTATTGACCCGCTGCTCCTGAATATCCCAGCGCAGCGATGATTTAAACTCCAGCAACGGTCCTTCGCCTTGGCGGATGATGGTTGGTAAATCTTTTTCCAGCTCGGTTTTCAATGCGTCCAGATCCACCAGTCGTTTATGTAGAATCTGATAAAAGCCTAGTGAAATCAATCCGAGTAACGCGCCAATTTCGGCGTAAAAAAGGATCAGATTATTCTGATTAACTTGGCCGGTCATTACCTCTCTGAACTGACTTAATACGAATTCAACTGAGGAAAGCGGGTCGGCATTGCGCTCGCGGGAGCTGATGTAATCGTAGCTGGGTGCCAATAAAAATATTCCCATTCCAGCACCTATCCAGCCGGCTATGAAATAGATTTTTAGCTTTTGTTTCCAGATGTAAAGCAGTTGGAGGAGGAAGCGTTTCATCAGCGATTTGGATTAAGGCCCAGGTTGGGGCGGTAATGGATCAATTACTCGGTTGAGCCGATTTGATCGCTTCAGTCGCAATCTGCACCAAAAATGATGCCCTGGCCCTTTCTGGGGTACGGCGCTGAAAATTTTGGCGAAGGTTATCAGGCGTTAACCGGAATAGTTAGGCGGCTTTCAGGCATTTTGGAAGCAGCAGATGACCACGTGTTCGTTGATATGCAAAGTTAAAGACTTGATGATGTTTTAGTGGCTAAAATCATCAAGCCTTTATGCGGCATCAGTCAACTTACTGATCTTCGAGTCTGGACAAATCCCGCACCGCACCCTTGTCGGCGGATGTGGCAAAAAAAGCATATGCTTTCAGCGCCACTGACACTTTGCGTGGACGTGGCTTGGCCGGTTTCCAGCCCAATTTTTCCTGTTCGGTCCGGCGCTGGGCCAGTTCCTCGTCGCTCACCAGTACGTTGATCGTGCGATTGGGAATATCAATACGAATACGGTCGCCATTTTTTACCAAACCAATCGCGCCGCCAGCTGCCGCTTCCGGCGAACAGTGGCCGATGGACAAACCGGAGGTGCCGCCGGAAAAACGGCCGTCGGTCAATAGCGCGCAAGCCTTGCCCAAGCCTTTGGACTTGATGTAACTGGTTGGGTAGAGCATTTCCTGCATGCCAGGGCCGCCTTTGGGGCCTTCATAACGCACCACCACCACATCGCCGGCTTTGACTTTGTTATTGAGGATGTTTTCTACCGCTTCATCTTGCGATTCTACGACATGAGCATTGCCTTCAAATACCAGTAGACTGTCATCGACACCGGCTGTTTTGATTACACAGCCATCCACAGCGATATTGCCGTGCAATACCGCCAACCCGCCTTCCTGGCTGAAGGCATGGTCAATGGAGCGGATACAGCCTGCGGCACGATCAGTGTCCAGGCTGGGCCAACGGGTGTTCTGACTAAATGCCACTTGCGTAGGAATACCGGCGGGGCCAGCCATATAAAAAGTTTTTACTGCATCGCTGGGGTTGGCGGTAATGTCCCATTGTGCCAGGGCATCGCCGAGAGTTTTGGCGTGCACGGTCGGTACATCGGTGTGCAAGCGGCCTGCCCGGTTAAGTTCGGCCAGAATTGCCATAATGCCGCCGGCGCGATGCACGTCTTCGATATGATATTTGTCGGTGTTGGGCGCGACCTTGCACAATTGCGGCACCAAGCGCGACATGCGATCAATATCCGCCATGGTGAAATCGATGCCGGCTTCTTGAGCAATAGCAAGTAGATGCAAGATGGTGTTAGTGGAGCCGCCCATGGCAATGTCCAGGGCAATCGCATTTTCAAAGGCTTTAAAACCCACCGCGCGCGGCAGCACCGATGCGTTATTTTGCTCGTAATATTGTTTGGCCAGTTCGACGATACGGCGGCCGGCTTGTTTGAACAATTGTTCGCGGTCGGCATGAGTGGCTAATACGGTGCCGTTGCCCGGCAACGACAAGCCCAGCGCTTCGGTCAGACAGTTCATCGAATTGGCGGTGAACATGCCGGAGCAGGAGCCGCAGGTGGGGCAGGCCGAGCGTTCGACAGCCGCCAGATCGGTGTCGGATACTTTGCTGTCTGCCGCCATGACCATGGCGTCCACCAAGTCCAGCCTCTTGATGTCCGCGCTTTCCGCCAACCTTACTTTACCGGCTTCCATCGGGCCGCCGGAGACAAAGATCACCGGAATATTGATGCGCATAGCCGCCATCAACATGCCCGGGGTGATTTTGTCGCAGTTGGATATACAGACAATCGCATCGGCGCAATGCGCATTCACCATGTACTCGACGCTGTCGGCAATCAAATCACGGCTGGGCAGGCTATACAACATGCCGTCGTGACCCATGGCAATCCCATCGTCAACCGCGATGGTGTTGAATTCCTTGGCGACGCCGCCGGCCAGTTCAATCTCGCGCGCCACCAATTGGCCAAGATCTTTTAAATGTACGTGGCCCGGCACGAACTGAGTGAAAGAATTGGCTACTGCGATAATCGGTTTATTGAAATCGCCGTCTTTCATGCCGGTGGCGCGCCACAATGCGCGCGCGCCAGCCATATTGCGGCCTTGAGTGGTGGTATGAGAACGGTATGCAGGCATGGTGATTCCAGATGAAAGCAAAAGCGGCGCTTAAACTGCCGCGGGAAAGGGCGTCATTTGAAGCAGGGCGGTCCTGCGGCTAATTCGTTTAAAACTAAAAACTATCCCAGCCGCTGGAACGGCGGCGCCAGCTGAGTTTGGGCAGAATAAAGCCCAGCAATACGCCGAATAAAGCCAAGCCGCCGCCGTACAAAAACCAGTCCTGGTTACTGCTGTCGGTCAATGCCTGATTTTCGCGTTTTAATTGTTGTAGTTCGCGCTCGACGGAGATGACGCGCTCCTGCAATTGGTCGCGCTGTTGTTTGAGTTGTATCGCATTGGCGGCGGTTTGCTGAAGTTCGCTAAGGTCGGCGCTGAGCTTATCGCGTTCTTTGCCAATTTCCTGGCTGTTGGCTTGTCCGGCTTTAAGTTGTTTGTTTTCTTCTTGCAGCGCTTCGAGTTTTTTGCTGACGGCTTCCAGTTGATTGCGGGCGCTGGGTTCGCCGGTCAGGTAGCGGCTGAGAATGAATCCCTCCGCGCCGCTGCTGGTTTGTATATAGGTATAGCCGTTTTCGGTACTTTCTTGCAATACGCTGACTGGGATGCCGTTTTCCAACATTTTGACGATCTTGGTGCGTTCACTTTCGCCGCTGCGCAACGGCACCTCGACTTTGTCGGTGACGTAGGCGGTTCTTGCCGTGGCAAGCGGGCTAATCAGCAGACAGGCAAACAGGTAGGCAAAAGTTTTTTTCACAGTATCACTCTTTGTTCGGCGTAAAGAAAGCGGCGATTCTAGCGAAATTATCGGCAGATGAGAAATTCCAGTAGCGCTTTCTGAGCGTGCAGGCGATTCTCGGCTTCCGGAAATATCACGCTTTGTGGGCCGTCGATGACCTCGGCTGTCACTTCTTCGCCGCGATGTGCCGGCAGGCAGTGCATGAACAGCGCATCGGTTTTGGCGGCAGCCATGGTTTTGCTGTTGACCTGAAAATCCTTAAATACGAATTCGCGTTTTTTTTGTTCCTCTTCCTGTCCCATGCTGGCCCAGACATCGGTTACTACTAAATCGGCTTGCTGTGCGGCTTGCTCCGGCGTATTGAAAAACGCCACTCTATGTCCGGCGGCATCGACGATACTTTGCTGCGGACGGTAATCGACAGGGCAGGCGATGTTCAATTTAAAGTCGAATTGGCGAGCCGCATTGATATAGGAATGGCACATATTATTGCCGTCGCCGATCCAGGCTACGGTTTTGCCGGCGATGTCGCCGCGCAGTTCGAAATAGGTTTGCATATCGGCCAGCAATTGACACGGGTGCAGCAAATCGGTCAGGCCGTTGATGACGGGTACTCGCGAGTGCTTGGCAAAGGTGGTGACCGTTTCGTGATTGTTGGTGCGCAGCATAATACAGTCCACCATGCTGGAGATCACCTTGGCGCTATCTTCCAGGGGTTCGCCGCGGCCGAGTTGCGTGTCTCTGGGTGATAGAAACAGGGCGCTGCCGCCGAATTGGGCCATGCCTGCTTCGAAGGAGATACGGGTGCGGGTCGAGGATTTTTCGAAAATCATCGCCAGCACTTTACCCTTGAAGGGCTGATAGTCCGGGGTGCGATGCAATTTGAGCTGAATGGCCCGTTGAATCAGGTTGTGTAGTTCGGCGCTGGACAAATCCAGCAGACTGATGAAGTGTCTGGGTTGCATGGTTATTGTCTGCAAAATGCCTGAATGAGCGCTGTCAGGGTGTCTGTCAGCGTTGATATTTGCGCGTCGTCGATGATAAGCGGCGGCAGCAAACGGATAGTGTTGTCGGCGGTGACGTTGATCAACAAGCCTTGTGCCAAGGCTTTGCCGACTAACTCGCCGCAAGGCCGATCCAGTTCAATGCCTATCATCAAACCTTTATGGCGAATATCGACGATATGCGGGGTGTTTGCCAGTGCGTTTTTGAAGCGCTGGCAAATTTGTTCGCCTTTTGATTGCGCATCGGCGATCAAGGTGCTGGTCGATAAAGTTTCTAGAACCGCTAAGGCCGCACTGCAAGCCAGGGGATTACCGCCAAACGTCGAGCCGTGATTGCCGGTTTGTAACACGTCCGCTGCTTTGCCGCGCGCCAGGCAAGCGCCAATCGGCACGCCGTTGCCCAAGGCTTTAGCCATCGTGCATACATCCGGCAGGATGCCGTTATGTTGATATGCCAGAAAGCGCCCGGTACGGCCGGTGCCGGTTTGAATTTCATCCAGCATCATCAGCAGATTGTGCCGGTCGCATAGGTCGCGGATTTGGTTTAAATAATCCGCCGCCGGAATATTCACCCCGCCTTCGCCTTGCACCGGTTCAACCAGGATCGCGACGATGTTTTTATCGGCGGCGAGAGCTGCTTCGATAGCCGGCATGTCGTTGTACGGCACATGAGTAAATCCGGCCAGCAGCGGCGCAAAGCCCTGCTTGATCTTGGTGTTGCCGGTGGCGCTCAGAGTGCCCATAGTCCGGCCATGGAAGCTTTTTTCCATGGTCAACACTACTGGGCTTTCAACGCCTTGCTGGTGGCCGTATTTGCGGGCGATCTTTATCGCCGCTTCGTTGGCTTCGGCGCCGGAATTGCTGAAAAACACATTATCCATGCCGCTTAGCTCGATCAGTCTATCCGCCAGTTGCGACTGCAACTCTACGCCGTAAAGATTGGAGGTATGCAGCAAGGTTTTGCTTTGCCGGCAGAGCGCTTCATGCACGGCCGGATGGGCGTGGCCGAGGTTGCACACGGCAATGCCGGCGACCGAGTCGAGATAGCGGCGTCCATCGGTATCCCACAACCACGCGCCTTCGCCGCGTGTAAAAGTGACCGACTGGCGGGCATAGGTAGGCATGATGTGACTGGTCATTGTGCTAAGACTCTGAAAGTGTTTTGAAAAACGCTATTCGCTCGAAAAAAGCGCGCGATTATATTTTTTTCATCCCGCGTACGCAATAAATACTTTTCCTCAAAATCCGGTGTTTTGCCGTATGTCCGCAGCAATAGTGGAGCGATTTGCCCGAAATTTTCGCGTGTCTGGGCGTTTGTTATAAATCTGTAACATTGATGCTTTAAATTCTCAGAAATTAAGTTGTTTCGACCGGTTTGAGTTTGCCGGCGATTACTCACAAAGGACTTGCGTTGAACGACAACGAACATCTTTTAGACGATAAAAAGCACATCGTTTCGATCCGGTTGAACAATTCCGACCGGATTGCCGTGCGTGCCATGGCCGCTCGGCTGTTTGTGCGTGAGTCGGAATTGTACCGGTTTGCGGTCTACCATTTGCTGAATCGGTTACACAAGCTGCATGAAGACTCGTGTGTCGGTAGCGATTTGTTACCGTTATTCATCGAGTTTAAGGACGAGCTCAACACGCATTTGGGCTTAAAAAAGCATCAACTATTCAAGATTTTTAACGGCAAGAACCCCGATCCGGAAAAATTCGTATCAATGGCCGATATTGAGCTGTTGTTATTGCCGCAACACGCGGTGCGTCAGCGCTTGCAACAAATGAACGAGGCTGCCGGGCAGCGCAGAGCCGATACTAACGCCTGGCTTTTGGAATATTTGAAGGATAAATACCACTTTAGCGTGTATGACGCGGATACGGAGTTGCCGTTTCTGGATGCGTTGGCGCTGGAGAATAGATAAATCGTCAGTCATTCAGCTATCTCGGCCGTCATCGGTTCGGCGGAAGCTGAGAATTTGCCAAATGTTCTCTAGCACAGTATGTCTGCGAATGTGTATGGCTGGACAGTAATAGGGCGTTTTAGCTATGCTCAGCAAACTTAATTGTTTTGTTGCGCGGAGGCGGCATGTCATTGACCCCATCTTTGTTTCCGGAATTGATTCAAGCGTTGATTGAGACCATTGATGGGCATGCCGAAGAAGTAACCGAACTGGATCAGGCGATAGGCGACGGCGACCATGTGTTTAATTTACAGCGTGGTTTGCAGGCCTTACGCGAGCATGCCGGTGAGATAGCGACACTCGACTGGGTTGTTGCGTGGCAGAAAATTGGCATGACGGTGATGGCTGCTGTCGGTGGTGCGTCCGGCTCTTTGTATGCGACTTTGTTTATCGCGCTGGCAAAGAATGCTAAGGACAAGCTTATCGATCTTGCTGGGTTTTCTGATGCATTTTTGCAGGCAGTCGAGGCTGTGAAGCAACGCGGCAAGTCTGATGTTGGTGAGAAGACCATGCTGGATGTGCTAGTGCCGGTCGCCAAGGCGTTGCGGGAGCTTGCGGCTGCGGGTAAGCCGCTGGCCGAGATTCTGGATAGCCTAAGCCTGGTGGCGGCAGAAGGCGTGGAAGCGACTCGGGACATGCTGGCTACCAAGGGCCGCGCCTCGTTTCTGGGCGAGCGCAGCAAGGGCCATATCGATGCCGGCGCCAAAACTGCGCAGTTGATGATCGCGGCGATTGCCGAGGTGTTGAAAAACGCCCAGGCGCAAGCCGCTTAGATTGTTGCTTGCTTCAACAACCCCAGCGCAACGCAGCGGTATTCACCGGTGCATCCCACAAACCCAGCATTTCTTCGTCCAGCATCGTCAGCGTTAGCGAACAGCCGGCCATATCCAGCGAGGTGGTGAAGTTACCGACCAAAGAGCGCTGGATGATTAATCCGCGTTTGCTGAAATATTGCCAGGCCAATTCGTAAATCAAATGTAGTTCGATCAGCGGTGTGGCGCCGAAGCCGTTCACATGCAGCAACACGGCTTGACCGGCGGCCGGTTGCAATTCGTCGAAAATATGTCCGGCTAATTGGTCGACAATTTCGCTGGCGCTCACCAGCTTCTTTGTCTCGCGGCCGCGTTCGCCGTGGATGCCGACACCTAACTCGATTTCGTCGTCGGCAATAGCAAAAGTTGGATGGCCCAAGGCCGGCACCGTACAACTGGTCAAGGCGACACCCATGGAGGCGGTTGCTTGATTGACCCGTTCGCCCAGTGCCTTGCAGGTGGCTAAGTCAGCGCCGGATTCGGCGGCGGCGCCGACGATTTTCTCGACGATGGTGGTGCCGGCCACGCCTCTACGGCCGATGCTGTGGGTTTTGGGTAAGGAGATGTCGTCGTCAATCAGGACGCTGGCGTTGGGTAAATCAAGCATCTCGGCGGCCATTTCAAAATTCATTACATCGCCAGCGTAATTTTTAACGATAAACAGCACGCCAGCGCCACCGTCCACGGCTTGCGCCGCGGCCAGCATCTGGTCAGGCGTTGGTGAAGTAAATACCTGTCCGGGGCAGGCGGCATCCAGCATGCCGACGCCGACGAAGCCGCTGTGCAGCGGTTCATGACCTGAGCCGCCGCCGGAAATCAGCGCGACTTTGCCGGTTTTACGCGCGTTGCGATATACAAATCGCGGCTCAGGATTGAATTGCACGATGTCGGCATGGGCTTTGGCAAAGCCCTGCAGGCTGGTTTGCAGTAAGGTGTCCGGGCTGTCGATAAATTTTTTCATGATTCGCCTCCGCTGTTAGGGCGTGGAATGAGCTTAGAGTTTGCTGTGGCGCAAGCTTTCGGTGATGTCGCGTATGTCCGGCATAATCCAGGTTGGACCGAAATCCGCTGCAGCGACATCTTGTTCGGTGGATACGCCGCTGAGCACCATCAGGCTGCGGATACCGGTGCGCACTGCGCCGAGAATGTCGGTATCCAGCCGATCGCCGATAGCGACAGTATAGGCGGGGTCGACATTCAGCAGGTTCAATGCTTGTCGGTATATGATAGGCTCCGGCTTGCCGATAATTATTGGTTTGATGCCGGTGGAAGCGGTCAAGCCTGCCAGAATGGCGCCGTTGCCGTGGGTTTCGCCGCGTTCGGTCGGTAGCGAAAGGTCACCGTTGGTGCCGATGAAGTGCGCGCCGGCTCGCAGATTCAGGGTGGCGGTGGCCAGTTTGTCCCAGCTTAATTCTCTGTCCATGCCGCAAACAACCAGATGTGCGCGCTGGTCTGGCTCGGTCTCGTAAAGTCCGGTAAGTTTAAAGCCCAAATCCAGCAGCGGTTGCCTGGCTCCGATGCCGCCAATCACAAATACGCGAGTAGTCTGTGGGTCGTAGCGTTCGGACAAATATAGCGCGGTGGCCATGCCAGAAGTCAGAATCTCGTTTAGTGCGATTGTTACGCCCATTTTTGCCAGCTTATCGACATACTGTTCCGCTGTCAGGCTGGCGTTATTGGTGGCCAGGATAAAGGGTAGCTTTAGTTCGCGCAGAGTCTGAAAAAAATCTACGAGTCCGGCTTGAGCTCGGTCGCCGTGCCAAAGTACCCCATCCATGTCTATGATCAGGGCGCGGATGTCGGTGAAAGCTTGCATAAACGGTCTCGGTTGTTTGGGTTGTTTAAATGGGGTTTGTGTCTGCAAAGTCTGATATTTGGCGCTAAAAATGTCAGGAATTTGCGGTGCGGAAGAATTGCATACATCACCGCCTGCTGTCCAGTTAGCCGGGATTGGTGGTATTTTCCTTGACTAATTGTTTGTAACCTAGTTTAATGCGCGGCTCTTGACGCCCAGGTAGCTCAGTCGGTAGAGCAGAGGACTGAAAATCCTCGTGTCGACAGTTCGATTCTGTCCCTGGGCACCATTCTGGTTTTAGGTTAAGTCGCTGCCCAGGTAGCTCAGTCGGTAGAGCAGAGGACTGAAAATCCTCGTGTCGACAGTTCGATTCTGTCCCTGGGCACCACCTGAACAAATATTCCCCTCGCAATAGCGTTTGATCGGCTAGAGTCTCTCAAATCCAAGATTTTCCTTGTTTCAGTCGGTAAGTAGCTGACGAATAGCGGCTTGGTTCAATGCCATACCTTTGGACGATTTCGATGGTGAGCGAGTCTGCGGGCTCTGTCTCCTGTGTCATCCTTGTAAATTTCGGTGTGAATACAATTCTGTCGAGAGTGCAGGTTTCAGGATTTAGCCAAGTACTTGTAGGGTGGCGTGGAATGTCGATTTACATCCTTGAAAGATATGGTTATAATTCGGTTTTTAATTTTTCGCCGTAGTTTTTGAGGCGGTAAATTGTTTCCTGATAAGCGTGGTTTTTTGAGATTATTGTCTCGATAAACGAGTGAGTTCTCCTCAATGCTGTTTCAGGCGTGGTTTTGCTAAGAAAGCCCCTTTCAGGGGTTTTTTCTTTTGTGGGCTTTCGAAAAACGCGAAGCCCACGGGTTTTGGTTGTTTATGGAAGAGCCTGAGGCTCTTTTTTTTTGGGTTTGAAAAGGTGAGGCGTTAATGAAACAGGCTCCTGAACATTTGGTGGAATTGATCGAGCCAATTGTGGAAGGTCTTGGCTATGAGTGTGTGGGGATAGAGTACAACCCGCATCCAACACACGGCATGTTGCGCATTTATATCGACAGCGACAATGGGATATTGCTGGACGATTGCACCAAGGTTAGCCACCAGATTAGCGGGGTGCTGGATGTCGAAGATCCGATTCAAGGTGAATACCATCTGGAAGTATCCTCGCCGGGTGCGGATCGGCCGTTTTTCAAACTCAGCCAGTTTCAACGTTTTTTGGGGAGCACTGTGCTGGTGAGCTTATTCAAGCCCATCGATAAACGCCGCAAAATTACCGGCCAGATCAAGGTGGTCGAAGACGATGCCATTCTGCTACAGGATGGTGAGCAGTTGTTAAAAATCCCGTTTCAGGCAATGAGCAAGGCACGCTTGGTGCCGGATTACATAATCAATAAAGGAGGTCGCAGTGGCAAATAAAGAGATTTTATTGGTGGCAGATGTTTTTGCTAACGAAAAAGAAATAGACAAGGAAATTATCTTTCAGGCCATTGAATCCGCTTTGGAAGCGGCGACTGTCAAGCGTTACGAAAATCCAATTAAAGCTAGAGTAGCCATTGATCGGCATACTGGTGATTACTTGACTTATCGGCGGTGGTTGGTCGTCGATGCGAATCCCGAGATTAACGGCGACGTCGAACATCCTGGCTGGCAGGTGTTGCTGGAAGTTGCGCAATTCGATAATCCTAATATTCAAGTCGGCGACTACGTAGAAGAAGAAATCGAATCGGTCGATTTTTGCCGGATTGCCGCGCAGACTGCCAAGCAAGTCATTATTCAAAAAGTTCGCGAAGCCGAGCGCAAGAAAATTGTCGAAGCCTATCAGGACCGGGTTGGCGAGTTGGTCACCGGCGTCGTCAAGCGCCTGGAAAAAGGTAGTGTTTACCTGGATTTGGGTGGTCACGTCGAAGCCTATATTGCCCGGGAAGATATGATCCCGAAAGAGCCGGTTAGAATGGGTGATAGGGTGCGTGGCTATTTGAAAGCCGTACGTTCCGAGCCGCGCGGTCCGCAGTTGTTTGTTAGCCGTACCGCGCCGGAATTATTGATCGCGCTGTTTCGATTGGAAGTGCCGGAAGTCGGTGAAGGTTTGATTGATATTTTGGCGGCGGCTCGCGATCCCGGTTCCCGCGCAAAAATCGCTGTCAGAGCCAACGATCCGCGCCTGGACCCCGTTGGTGCTTGTGTCGGTATGCGTGGCTCCAGGGTACAAGCCATCTCTAATGAATTGGCGGGCGAGCGGGTCGATATTATTTTATGGAACAGCAACGACGCGCAATTCGTGATTAATGCCATGTCGCCGGCCGAAATTCAATCGATTGTGGTCGACGAAGATAAGCACAGCATGGACGTGGCGGTGGCTACCGACAGTTTGTCGCAAGCCATCGGTCGTGGCGGCCAAAATGTGCGTCTGGCTACCGAATTGACCGGTTGGGAATTAAACATTCAAGATGCTGCGCAAGTAGATAAAAACCACGACGAAGCTGCCGCCAAGTCCAAGCAGCAATTCATGGAACTGCTGGATGTGGACGAGGAAATCGCCGGTATTCTGGTTGATGTGGGATTGAATAACATCGAGGAAATTGCGTACATCCCCGTCGACGAAATGCTGGAAATAGAGGGTTTCGACGAAGAGTTGGTGGAGGCTTTGCGCACTCGCGCCAAGGATGCTTTGTTAATCAGTGCTATCGCATCCGAAGAAAAAATTGAAACCGCCGTGCCTAGCGAGGAATTGTTGAGCATGGATGGGATGGACGAAGAGTTGGCGCACCAAATGGCGGCCAAGGGCATTGTGACCTTGGACGATCTGGCGGAGCAGGCGATAGACGACATTATCGAATTTACCGGCATGACCGAGGAGCGTGCTGGTAAACTAATCATGAAAGCCCGCGAATCTTGGTTCGCAGAGGATAAGGGCTGAGGCAGGAGGATACTATGAGCGATAAAACAGTACAGGAATTGGCAGAGGTTGTTGGCATCCCTTTGGAGCGTTTTATAGAACAATTGAAGGAAGCCGGCTTGACCGCCAGCGCGCCCGATGATGTGATAAACGATGAAGAGAAAGTCAAATTACTCGCGCATTTGCGCAAGCGCCACGGCAAGTCGGACGCCGATCAGGAAGCCGCCGCCCCCAAACGCATTACTTTGAAACGCAGTACCAAAACCGAATTAAGGCAATCCTCACCGCCGGGTACCGCGGTGAAAACCGTCAGTGTCGAGGTGCGCAAGCAAAAGACTTATATCAAGCGTAGCGATGCCTCCTCTGTAAACGACGAGCTAAGACAGGCCGAATTAGCCAAACAAGCTTTGGAAGAACAGAGACGGCAACAAGCTATCGAAGAAGAAAAGCGCAAACAATTGCATGAACAAAAGGCTGTTCAGTCTGCCTCAGAAGAGCAAGTGGTGCTTAGCGCGGAAATTGCTCAGTCGGTTGATGCGTCCGCACCAGCTGTGACGGTGAGTGCGGAACCGGTTGCTGCAGAGCAGCAGGTGGCCGAGGCGTTGCCCGTTGTTGCAGAAGTCCAGTCTGAGCGGGTCGCTAAGGCTGAAGCACCCGCGCCGATTGCGGCGCCGGAGCTGACCGAAGAGCAGCGTCTGGAAAAAGAAAAGAAAGAAAGGCTGGAAGCTGCGGTGCAAAGAACCGCGGAAAAAGTCAAACAAAAAGCCGAAGCCAAGCAGCAACAAACCACGCTACATAAGAAAAAGGCCGAATTCAAGCCCACTCGCGGCCCGTCTACCGATGGCGATATTGGCGGCGGCGGTGACGCCGCGCGTCGCGGCGGCAAAGGCAAAAAAGGCAAGGCGCCATCGCGTCGGGAAAAACCTGAATTCGAGATCGATGTCAATCAGGCTAGACATAAGTTTGAGAAGCCGGTGGCGCCGACTGTGTATGACGTCACCATTCCGGAAACCATCGTGGTTTCGGATTTGGCTGCAAAAATGAACATCAAGGCTGCCGAAGTTATCAAGCATTTGATGAAGCTTGGCATCATGTCCACGATCAATCAAACCATCGACCAAGAAACGGCGGTGATTTTGGTTGAGGAAATGGGCCACAAAGCCATCATGCAGAGCGAAGATGACTTTGAACAGGAAATGCTGGCCGAGGTGCAAGGTGATAGCGACGAACGTAAAGTTCAGCTGAGAGCGCCTATCGTTACCATCATGGGCCACGTTGACCACGGTAAAACCTCTTTGCTGGATTACATCCGCAAAACCCGGGTTGCTGCCGGCGAAGCGGGCGGGATTACCCAACACATTGGTGCTTACCAGGTTAAAACCGACCACGGTGCGGTCACCTTTCTGGATACGCCAGGCCATGCCGCGTTTACCGCGATGCGGGCACGTGGTGCGGAAGTAACAGACATCGTGATCGTAGTGGTGGCTGCTGACGACGGTGTGATGCCGCAAACCAGAGAGGCCATCGATCATGCGCGCGCCGCGAATGTGCCCATCATCGTGGCCTTGAACAAAATCGATAAACCGGAAGCGAATCCGGACCGCGTCATGCAAGAACTGGCCAACTTGAATGTGGTGCCGGAAGAGTGGGGCGGCGATGTGCAATTCCTGAGGGTATCGGCGAAAGTGGGTACTGGTATTGATGAATTGATCGAAGCGCTGATCGTTCAGGCGGAAGTGCTGGAATTGAAAGCGCCGGTCGATGGCATCGCCTCCGGTATTTGTATCGAATCGCGTCTGGATAGAGGCCGCGGCGCGGTGGCGACGATATTGATTCAAAAAGGTACGTTGAGCAAAGGCGAGTTCGTCCTCTGCGGTCACGAATATGGCCGGATACGGGCTATGTTCGACGAAAACGCCCACGCTATTAAGTCGGCCGGACCTAGTATGCCGGTAGAAATTCTTGGCTTGTCCGGTACGCCGGACGCCGGCGACGAATTTCTGGTGGTGCAAAACGAACGTGTGGCTCGCGAACTGGCTGCGCATCGGGAAGACCGTAAACGCTCCACACGTCACGCTGCGCAACATGCGTCAAAATTGGACGACGTGTTCTCGCGGATGTCCGCCGGCGAAACGTCCACGCTTAACGTCGTTATCAAAACCGACGTGCAAGGTAGTTTGGAAGCCTTGCGTGAGTCTTTGGTAGGCTTGTCCACCGAAGAGGTGCAAGTCAAATGCATCTATGGTGGTGTTGGTGGCATCAACGAAGGCGATGCTAACTTGGCATTGGCTTCCAGCGCGATCTTGATCGGTTTCAATGTGCGTGCCGATGCGGTTGCCCGGAAATTGATCGAAGAAAAAGACATCGATCTGCATTACTACAGCATCATCTACGAAGCGATCGACGAAGTGAAACGGGCGATCAGCGGGATGTTGGCGCCGGAAATTCAGGAAAAAATCGTCGGTCTGGCCGAGGTGCGGGACGTATTCCGTTCGCCGAAATTCGGCGCGGTGGCCGGTTGTATGGTTATCGACGGCTTCGTCAAACGTAACCTGCCGATTCGCGTATTGCGCAACAATGTGGTGATATACGAAGGTCAGTTGGAATCCCTGCGCCGCTTCAAAGACGATGTCAATGAAGTGAAAATGGGTATGGAATGCGGTATCGGCGTGAAAAACTACAACGATGTGCAAAACGGCGATCAGATCGAAGTGTTTGAACGTATCGAAGTCAGACGGGAAATCTAATGGCAAGAGAGTTCGGCCGCAGTCAGCGGGTTGCATCGGAAATGCAGAAAGAGTTGGCGTCGATTTTACAGCGTGATGTCGATGACAGCCGCTTGGGTTTTATCACGATTAACGACGTCGAATTGTCCAAGGATTTGGCGGTCGCCAAGATATTCGTGACGGTGTTGGATGCCCAAGATGACGCTGCTAAGCGTGCGAATGTGAAGGTGTTGAACGAAATCTCGCCGTTTATCCGGCATGAGCTGGCTAGGCGTATGCGTTTACGGCATATCTCGGAGCTGCATTTTTACTATGACCACTCCTTCGACACCGGGATGCGTGTCGCCGAGTTACTGGGCGATTTGCATCACGACGAAGTTAAGGATGCTGTTGCTGCGCCGGAAGCTGGGGCCGATAAACCGCATCAGGACGATTGATGGCAAAACGTAAGTCCGGGCGCGATGTACATGGCATCGTGCTGCTCGACAAACGTTTAGGCGTATCGTCCAATCAGGCCTTGCAGGAAGTCAGGCGATTATTTAATGCCAACAAGGCCGGGCATACCGGGGCGCTGGATCCTCTTGCTACCGGTTTGTTACCCTTGTGCTTCGGTGAGGCGACCAAGGTCTCGGCATTGATGCTGGATGACGATAAGCGTTATCAGGTAACGATACAACTGGGCGTGATGACCGATACCGGCGATAGCGAAGGTAAAATCGTCGCCGAAGTGCCGGTGCCAATCCTGGATGGCGTGCAGTTGCAAGCTTGTTTGCAACATTTCACCGGGCCGATCGAGCAGGTGCCGCCTATGTATTCGGCGCTCAAGCATCAAGGCAAGAAGTTGTACGAGTTGGCTAGGGAAGGCAAAACCGTGGACCGTCAGCCCAGGGCCATCACTATTTATGAATTGCAGCTGTTAAATTTCGATGCCGAATTGGGGCAATTGACGCTGGATGTATTTTGCTCTAAGGGTACTTATATTCGTTCGCTGGCGGAAGATATTGGTCACAGGTTAGGGACCTGCGGCACGGTAACTGCGTTACGCAGAACCAAGGCGGGTATGTTCGATCTGGAGCAAGCTTATACCTTGCAGCAGTTGCAGGCTATGGGCTTTGCAGAATTGCAGAATACCTTAATCGAACTGGATGTACCCCTGAAGGCGATCCCGGAGGTATCTTTGTCTACTGAGCAGGCCGAAAAAATCAAGCTTGGTCAGCGCATAGCCTTTAACGGCGGTATGGCCGGCCAGGTCAGAATATACTCGCCACAGGCCTTTTTGGGGTTGGGAGAAATTCTATTGGATGGTAAACTAGCGCCGAAAAAATTATTTCTTTTGGAAAATCAAACAACTTGATTTTCCGGGAAAAACCGCAAAGTTTCTACACCCTATTGTGGAGATAGCGGCTACACGGTCATCAAACGATGGCCTTTATTCACTCAAAATTAATCGATAGGGATTAAGAATGTCATTAACCGCAGAACAAAAAAAAGCCATTGTTGAAGAATACCGTTTGTCGGATACCGATACAGGTTCAACCGAAGTCCAAGTTGCTTTGTTGACCGCCAACATTAACCAACTGACTCCGCATTTTGCGACCCATAAAAAAGACAACCACTCGCGCCGCGGCTTGCTGCGCATGGTAAACCAACGCCGTAAATTGCTGGATTACCTGAAAGACACAGATGTGGCTCGTTATCGTTCGTTGATCGAACGTTTGGGCATTCGTAAGTAGCACAAACTGGAAACGGCGCATCGGGCGCCGTTTCTGCTTTAAGGCAAATTTTTAGCATAACCTTTAAACAAAGGAACCTTATAGTGAATCCTATCAGGAAACAATTTCAGTACGGCGATCGTCTCGTCACCTTATCCACTGGTGAAATTGCCCGCCAAGCCAATGGCGCGGTGATGATTGATGTCGAAGGCACCTCGCTGTTGGTGACAGTGGTTGGTAAAAAAGAAGCTAGCGGCGGCGATTTTTTTCCGCTGACCGTTAACTACCAGGAAAAAGCATTTGCGGCCGGTAAAATCCCCGGCGGATTTTTCAAACGTGAAGGCCGCCCTAGCGAAACAGAAACACTGATTTCCCGCCTGATCGACAGACCGATTCGTCCGCTGTTTCCAGAAGGCTTCACTAACGAAGTGCAAATCATTGCCACGGTCGTGTCACTGAATCCAGAGGTGGATACCGAAATCCCAGCTTTATTAGGTGCTTCCGCTGCTTTGGCCGTTTCTGGTTTACCTTTCAACGGTCCCTTGGGCGCGGCTTGCGTAGGTTATAAGGACGGCGCTTATTTGCTGAACCCAGACAAACCCGCGCTGAAAGAATCGCAACTGCAATTGGTGGTTGCCGGTACCCAGCATGCGGTATTGATGGTTGAATCCGAAGCCGATTTATTGTCCGAAGAAGTGATGTTGGGCGCGGTATTGTTCGGTCACGAGCACATGCAAGTGGCAATCAACGCGATTAACGAATTCGCTGCTGCCGTCGGCACTCCGGCCGTTGCTTGGACACCCGCAGAAACCAATACTGCTTTGAAAGCCGCAGTGGCCGCCGAAGCCGAACAAAGCATCAAAGCCGCTTACCAAGTGGCGGAAAAACTGGTTAGACAAGACACACTTAGCGCAATCAGAAGCGCGGTAGTCGAAAAACTGACTGCCGATGGCCTGTATAACGAAAAAGACATCCGTAACGTTATCGAACACCTGGAATACGATATCGTGCGTGGTGCGATTCTGAATGATCGCAAACGTATCGATGGTCGCGATCTGACCACCGTTAGACCGATTACCGTTAGAACGGGCGTATTGCCTAGAACTCATGGTTCTGCGTTGTTTACCCGCGGTGAAACCCAGGCCTTGGTTGTGGCGACTTTGGGTACCGAGCGCGATGCGCAAATCATCGACGCATTGTCCGGCGAGTATAAAGACCCGTTCATGCTGCATTACAACTTCCCTCCGTATAGCGTAGGTGAAACCGGTTTTGTCGGTTCGCCAAAACGTCGGGAAATCGGTCACGGCCGGTTAGCAAAACGCGGTGTGGCGGCAGTGCTGCCAAATATGGCGGAGTTTCCTTATGTCATCCGCGTGGTTTCGGAAATCACCGAATCCAACGGTTCCAGTTCAATGGCTTCTGTCTGCGGTAGCAGCTTGGCCTTGATGGATGCCGGTGTGCCTATCAAATCACCGGTTGCCGGTATTGCGATGGGTTTGATCAAGGAAGGCGATCAATTTGCAGTATTGTCCGACATCCTGGGCGACGAAGATCACTTGGGCGATATGGACTTTAAAGTGGCCGGTTCCGAAAACGGCGTCACCGCGCTGCAAATGGACATCAAAATCGACGGTATCACCGCCGAAATCATGAAAGTCGCGCTGGAACAAGCGAAACAAGGTCGTCTGCACATTTTGGGTGAGATGAACAAAGCTCTGGCCAGCACCCGTTCCGAAATGTCCGACTTTGCGCCGCGCATTATCACCTTCAAAATCGATCCGGCTAAAATCCGCGAAGTCATCGGTAAAGGCGGCGTGACTATTCGTGCCATTACCGAAGCCACCGGCGCCAGCATCGATTTGACCGACGACGGCGTGGTCAACGTAGCCTCTGTCGACAGAGCGGCGGGCGAAGAAGCCAGACGCATGATCGAAGAAATCACCGCCGAAGTCGAAGTGGGTAAAACCTACGAAGGCAAAGTGGTGCGTTTGATGGACTTCGGTGCGTTTGTGACCATTCTGCCGGGCAAGGACGGTTTGGTGCATATTTCACAAATCTCCGACGAACGTGTGGAAAAAGTCAGCGACAAACTGTCGGAAGGCGATGTCGTCAAAGTCAAAGTACTGGAAATCGACCGTCAAGGCCGCGTACGCTTGAGCATGAAAGAAGTCGATAGCGAATAAGTTCGGTTCGACTCCGCAACGAAAAGGGCCGCAAGGCCCTTTTTTTGTGGCTGAAACTCAGAATCTTATGTTGCCGCGATTGTGATGCTTTTGAATCGTAATTACCGGGGACTACGAATGTCTGTTGACTTTTTAGGCGGGGCTCAGCAGTATTGACTCTTAATCGTCCTGTTAAAACGGTTGAGCAATATGGGTCTTTTACGAATCAGTGCTCACAGTTTAATTCTATTCGGAGGTCACAAAGCGCTATGAGCACTGCCAAATTCGATACGATTGGACAATACCTCCTCAAGCGCCTATATCAAGCCGGTGTAAAAGACATCTTTGGCGTGCCTGGCGACTATGTGTTGGGGTTTTATGATCTGATGATAAAAAGTCAGGTTCGGCATATCGGCACCACCCGAGAAGATTCCGCAGCCTTCGCGGCCGACGGTTATGCGCGTTGCGCGGGCATGGGCGCGTTGGCGGTCACCTACGGCGTTGGGGCCTTAAACACAGTGAATGCGATTGCCGGTGCTTATGCAGAATCCTCTCCGGTGGTACTGATCAGTGGCGCGCCCGGCGTTGGCGAGCAGAAAGACGATCCGTTGATTCACCATCGATTTGGGCCGTTTACTTTTCAGCGGGAAATTTTCGAACGGATTAGCTGCGCGTCGGTGGTGCTAAACGACCCGGTGATCGCCTTTCGGCAAATCGACCATGCTATCGAAGCCGCGCGCCGTTTTTGCAAGCCGGTATACATCGAGCTTCCCCGCGACTTGGTGATGGCGGAAGGCTATCCCATGCCGACTGAGTCAGTAGAACAGTTTACCAGTGACCAAGCTGCTCTATCCGAAGCGCTTGCCGAAACCATGGCGTTATTATCCAAAGCGAAGTCGCCGATGATCGTGGCGGGTGTTGAATTGCATCGACGCGGGCTGCAAAGCGCTTTGGCGGATTTCGTGGAGCGTACCGGTTTGCCCGTGGTCGCCACGCTAACCGGTAAATCGGTGATGTCCGAACGGCATCCAGCGTATCTGGGGATTTACGAAGGTGCGATGAGCTCAGAGGCTGTGCGCGACAGAGTCGAAAAATCCGATTTGCTGTTGATGTTAGGCGTGACCTTGAATGAAATCGATACCGGTATCTACACGGCAAAACTCAATTCCCATTCAACTATTCGTGCCGCGTTGAACGAGGTGGTGATCAGCGCGCATCGTTATCCAGGCATTGCCTTGGAAGATTTTCTCGGGGCTTTAGCCGGCTCAGTTAATACCTCCGGAACCAGTTGCGTATCCATTCCGGAACCGTTAAAAAACCATGCTTTTCCGGAATCGGACCGGCCAATCACCACTGCCAGACTCGTCGAGCGGCTGAATAGTGCGTTAAGTAACGACATGATCGTGGTGTGTGATGTCGGCGATTGCCTGTTCGCAGCTATTGATTTGCGCGTCCACGAGCAAAGCGAATTTTTGGCGTCGGCTTTTTACACCACGATGGGTTTTGCTGTGCCGGCTGCGTTAGGGGCGCAAATCGCGCGTCCGGATCGGCGGGCATTGATTTTAGTCGGCGATGGGGCGTTTCAAATGACCGGCACCGAGCTGTCGACTCATGCCCGCTTGGGATTGAATCCTATCGTAGTGGTATTTAACAACGACGGTTACAGTACGGAGCGTTGTATTCTTGAAGGTCCATTCAACGATATTAATCCATGGCGTTTTGATCGTTTGGGAGAGCTATTTGGGCCTTTAGCCGGCTACGATGCGCGAACGGAAGCTGAATTTGAAGAGGCTCTGTTCAATGCCCTGAATAACCAAAGCATGCCCAGTATCATTAATGTCCATCTGGCAGCCAACGATTCGTCGGAAGCGATGAAGCGTCTTGCCGAGCATTTGCAATCGAAGATCAAAAGAGAGGTTTGAAGCGAGGCTTGTGTTCTCTGCCATCCGATCCGCCGGTAGGTAATACAATCGGCTTGCCGCGTCGAATTTTCAGCAGAGTGCATCTAAACTGATTCACTCACTTACTACTCATCCGTCGCGCTATGCAAATTGCCAACTGTTATCTCGAGCCAGCCAGCTACGCCGTTGATTTTGAGGACATATGTTATGTGCGAAATTTGGTGTTCGTTGTCGAACAGCAAATACCGTTAGAAGTGGAGTTCGACAAACTTGATGCGGACTGCCATCATTTTTTAGTGCGGGATGCGGATTATCGGCCAATCGCTACGTGTCGACTTTCGCCGGAGGGCAAGCTTGGACGAATGGCGGTTCTACTCGAATGGCGCGGACAAGGTGTTGGTGAATCTTTGTTGCGTGCAGCAATCGACAAAGCGCGTAACTTGGGGCTGACTACTATTACCGCCAACGCGCAACTTAGCGCATTGAGGTTCTACCAAAAATTCGGTTTTGTCGCGGAAGGCGAAGGGTTTGCTGAAGCCGGCATTCCGCATCAGGCTATCAGGCTTATATTGCAGCCGCTTGAACAAACGTTGCGATCCGTGCTCCAGACCCGAGAAGTTTCTGTTGACGCTGTCCGCCTGGAGACTGTCGAATCGACCTTAACCGCTACCCGGCAATTGGTGATGACGGCTCGTCGGCAGATTTGTATCTACAGCCGGGATCTGGACTTTGTTTTATATGGACAAAAAGACCTTGTCGAGGCTCTGAAACAATTTACTCTCGGCAATCGTAACGCCAGTGTGCAGATTATCGTTCAGGAACCAGCCAGCCTGCGTCATCAGGTTCATCCTATCGTGGAATTAGCTCAGCGCTTACCGTCATATTTTTTGATTCGTGTGCCCGATGAAGCTGAAGATTTGCAATATCCTTCTGCTTTTATCATCAACGATAGCGACGGCTATTTATTTCGCTTGCTGGGTAATCGCTACGATGGGCATTGGAGTCCTAATTTGCCGGCACGTCATCGGCCATTGCGTGAAGAGTTTGAGCGGGTCTGGCAGCGTTCAAGTGCTTGTGCGGAATTTAGGGCATTGAGTTTGTAATTTTTGATCTTCTTCGTGCGCATATAAAAAACCCGCCTAACGGCGGGTTTTTGTGCTGAATCAATTGACTTAACCAGGTTCGCTGACTATTTCAATGTCTGTTGGGCTTTACCATCCACTTCCAACTGTACTCGGCGGTTATTGGCGCGGCCTTCTTCGGTTTCGTTGGTATCGATTGGCCTATCCCAGCTATAACCGTGTGAAGTGATATTGGGAGAGTGGCTGCCTTTGGTTAGGTATTTCTTAACCGCCAATGCCCGGCGCTCCGACAAGTCCAGGTTGTGTTTGTACGAACCTGTATTGCTGGTATGGCCTTGAACTTCAAACGCCATGTCAGGATACTGTTTGATGCGGTCAACGACTTTATCCAGTTTTGGGAAATACTGCGGTTTGATCACGTCTTTGTCGTTATCGAACTTAACATCAACGATCCAGCAACCGTAAATGCTGACTTCAACGCCCGGTAATGTAGTCGGACATTTATCAACGCAGTTATTTACTCCGTCTTTGTCGTCATCCATTTTTGAGCAATCCAGTTTTGCGGGAGCCGGTACTGGGGTGGGCGGCGGGGTTGGTTCGGCTTTTGCGACAACTGCTTTAGGTTTTTCGCCGAACGGGACCACGAAACCCAGATTAACCGTCATGTCATGAAATTCTTCGGTGCCGGGTTGTAGTTTGGCGTTGAAGTTGTTGTTGTAACGGTAGCGGACGTCGCTGCGAATCAGGAAATTATCGTGCAGTTCATAGGTAAAACCCGCACCCGCTTCGCCGATGAAGCCCGCGCCGCTGTCGCCATTGTGGGTGCTATTGATGCCACCCACGCCGATTACTGCATAAGGCGAGAATTTATCTCTAAACAAATAATACTGCGCGTCGACAGTACCGCCGGTCAAATCCCAGTTGCCATTGCTTTTAGCGCCTTCCAGGTTTTGGTACAAACCTCTGATCTCAATATTCAGATGTTCGTTGATGATCTTACCCAGGCCCAAACCGCCGCCCCAACCGCTATGCGCATTACGATCACCGCCCGGTTGCACGAAAGTGCCGAAGGGCGCCGCGTACCATCTGTCGTCAAGGAACTCGTCGGCTTGTGCCGTCGACACGGAACCGAGCGCCGCCATCATGGCGATTGCCAGTAAACTTTTCTTCAACATAAAGACTCCTTTTGTTATTTGTAAAAAATAGATAATTCGTTGCTTTTGAGAGGGAGTAATAAAGCCATGGTTAGAAAAATAGGCTTTAAAAATCAAAGGGAATTGCAGATTCTGCTAAGCATGTTGTAAAAATACCACAATTTTGGCTATTAGCAAACGTTTAGGTTTATCCGGTGCCAGTATTTGCGGTATTCCAGTCGGCTGTTTCCGGGCTTGGGTTATGGTAATTTGGAAAGTCCGGGCTAGGACCGCTTGCGGTCAAGCAGTCGCTTATTCTCTCCGGATAAGGTTATTCCGGCGAAGACGGAAGTAAGGATGTTGTAGATACACAAGTTAATAAGCAAAGCGAGCGACGCAAGAAATCTGGGGCTCAGGTAAAATTCCGCCAATTTGAGTGTTTATCGTTTTATGACTTATTCATCCTATTTCAAGCAAGACTGCCGAGCATGCCCGCGGTTAAGCGAATTTCTCTGTGAAGTGAAGGCGAAATATCCTGCTTATCACGCCTTGCCGGTGTCACCGTTCGGCGATCCGCAAGCGCACTTGCTAGTCGTTGGTCTGGCGCCTGGCATGCACGGCGCGAATGCCACCGGCAGACCGTTTACCGGCGACTATGCCGGTCTGTTGTTATATCAGGCTTTGTATGATTTTGGTTATAGCAATCAATTGGCATCGACGAGTTTGGCCGATGGTTTGCAGCTGAGCAATTGTCGGATTACCAACGCCGTGAAATGTTTGCCGCCACAAAACAAGCCCACTGGTGACGAAATTAAGCGATGCAACCCTTATCTGGCGGCCGAAATTAAAACCCTACCGAAACATTCGGTGATTTTGGCTTTGGGTAATATTGCCCATCAGGCGGTATTGCGAGCATATGGGTTGAAGACTAGTGCGGCTAAGTTTGCTCATCACGTCAGTTTTGAATTGCCGGACGGCAACACGCTGGTCAGTTCTTACCATTGCAGTCGTTATAACGTGCAGACCAAACGCCTGAGCATGGAGATGCTGGCGGCGGTGTTTGTAACCATTCAGAATTTGCTATCCGCCCGTGACTGAAACGCAACCGGGCGAATTTAACGCCAAAGCCTTTTTGAAGACGCTAACGCAGCGTCCTGGCATTTACAAGATGTTGGACGAGAAAGGCGAGATCATTTATATCGGCAAAGCCAAGAATCTGAAAAATCGGGTTTCCAGCTATTTCAGAACTCAAAATGCTTCGCCCAAACAGCAGGCCATGGTAGCCAAGGTCGCCGGTATAGAGGTAACCGTGACCCACACGGAGGGTGAAGCCTTACTGCTGGAAAGCCAGCAGATTAAACGCCACAAGCCGCGCTACAACATCAGCTTGCGCGATGATAAGTCCTACCCTTATGTGTTTATATCCAGTTTTCACGATTTTCCGCAGCTAACTTTTCATCGCGGCGCCAAGAAGCGGCGGGGCAGGTATTTCGGGCCGTATCCCAGCGCCAGTGCGGTAAAGGAAACCTTGAAGTTATTGCAAAAAATTTTCCCGGTGCGGCAATGCGAAGATTCCTATTACAGTGCTCGCTCTCGACCTTGCCTTCAGCATCAGATTGAGCGCTGTACCGCGCCTTGCGTGGGCTTGGTCAGCAAGGAGCAATATGCCAACGATGTCGAAAATACCATTTTGTTTTTGGAGGGGCAGGGCGGCTTACTAATTGATCGGTTGGTAGTGAAGATGGAAGCCGCGGCCGCGCAATTGGAGTTCGAGCAAGCCGCCGCCTATCGTGATCAAATCGCCCGCTTGCGCGCTGTATTGGAAAAACATTGTGTGGAAGGGGAAAAAGGCGATGTGGATATTTTGGCGTGCGCGGCTAAAAACGGTGCGGCCTGTGTGCAGGTATTTTTTATCCGCAACGGTCAGCATTTGGGCAACCGGCAGTTTTTTCCGAAAGTCGACGATGAAAATCAGCCCGAGGAAATCTTGCAGGCTTTCATCGCCCAATATTATTTGGACAAAACCGTACCTCACGAATTGATCGTCAGTCATGCCTTGCCCGAAGCGGCTTTGGTGGCCGAAGTATTGGCCGAACAGGCCAAACATGCGGTAGCGATTGCCAATAATGTGCGCGGCGAACGGATGAAGTGGTTGCAAATGGCTATCACCAATGCCGACAGTGCGCTTAACGCTAGGCTGGCTGATCGACAGGGTTTGCAAGGGCGCTTTATCAGTTTGCAGCAGGAATTGGGCTGCGATATCACCCCCACTCGTCTGGAGTGTTTTGATATTAGTCATACCCAAGGGGAACAGACCGTGGCGTCTTGCGTGGTGTTTGACAGAGAAGGGCCAGTGAAATCCGACTATCGACGCTTTAATATCGATGGTATTACTGCCGGCGATGACTATGCGGCGATTCATCAGGCGGTTTTTAGACGCTTCAGCCGCTTGAAGAATGGCGAGCATCCGGCGCCGGACATCCTTTTAATAGACGGCGGCAAAGGCCAGGTCGCTGAGGCGGAAAAGGCTTTGGCTGAATTGGAGATAAACGATGTTATGATAGTCGGTGTTGCTAAAGGTCCTGATCGCAAAGCCGGCATGGAGAAAATCATTCTGGTCGGTAATCGGCAGCCCTTGGATGTGACGCCGGGGGCTTCCGCCTTGCTATTGATTCAACAGATTCGCGATGAAGCTCATCGTTTCGCGATTACGGGACACAGGCAGCGACGCGGTAAGGTTAACAAACAATCGGTACTGGAAGATATTGCCGGACTGGGGCCTAAAAGACGACAGGTTTTGCTGAAACAGTTTGGCGGGTTACAGGGTGTGTCCAGCGCGGGTGTGGATGCTTTAGCCAGTATAGATGGCATTAGCCGACAATTAGCGCAGCGAATTTACGATACATTTCACCATCAAGATGGCCATTAGATTTACCATTCCGACCTATTTAACCCTGTTGCGGATCGCCCTGATTCCCTTATTGGCCATCGTGTTTTATTTGCCGTGGCAATATTCCAATCTGGCCTGTACCGCAATTTTTCTGGTTGCCGGTTTCACCGATTGGCTTGACGGTTATCTGGCCAGAAAAATGAATATGCAAACCGCTTTTGGTGCATTCCTGGATCCGGTGGCCGATAAATTGATGGTGGCGTTTGTTCTGGTATTGGTGGTGCAGGCTCAAGGCAATCCTTATCTCGCGGTGCCGGCGGCTATCATTATCGGTAGGGAAATTGCGATTGCGTCGCTGAGAGAATGGATGGCTGAGATTGGTCAGCGTGCCAAGGTCAAGGTTTCGCAATTGGGAAAATGGAAAACCACTGCGCAAATGACGGCAGTGAGTTTGTTGCTTTATAGGGATGATTTATTAGGCCTGCCTATCAATACCATGGGTTACTGGTTGTTATACTTGTCTGCGATTTTAACCTTATGGTCTATGGTTAATTACCTTGTCGCGGCGTTCTCCACCATCAACGAATAATAAAAGCAGTATCGATACTGCCACAACAGAGAGTAAACAGCAGGTAAAGCTGTATATAAGAGCATGGAACAAGAATTAGAATTAGAAAATAAACCGAATAAAACCATCAGTCAGGATGAAGTGTTGCAGGCTGCTTTAAAGCTGTTTGCCAAGAAGGGATATTTCAATACCTCATTAACCGATATTAAAGATGCGGCGGGTATAACAACCAGTACCGGCATTAGTCAGTATTTCAAAACCAAGCAAGCCATCGCGCAAACCTTGTACGAAAATATTCTGGATAGCCTGAGCATATCGATTGATGATATTCGCCGCCGTAATCGCAAAGCTGCCGAACAATTGCGGGAAATAGTCGATTTACTCTTCAAATTAACCGATGACGCTCCGGAAATCGTTGAGTTCTTATTATTTGTTAAAAGCGAAGAATTTTTGGCGGAGCCTAAGCCCCTGCTGGAAACGCCCGCGTTTATTAAAATAAAACGGATTTTTCAGAATGGCGTCAAAGACGGCGAGATGAAGGCGCTGGATCCCTTATTGGCCTACACTTATTTCTTCGGCATTATCAATCATACCTTGGCGATGGTGTTGAGCGGCAACTTGCCGAAAACGGCGGAAAGCTATCAGGCACAAGCTTGGCTGACGGCATGGGGCTGTATAGTTAAAAAGTAATTCAAGTCATTAAAACTCAGAGCGGGGCGGAGGAGGATTTACTAGATGTTAGATAACATTAAAATCGGTATGATTGGGCTTGGTTACGTGGGGTTGCCGCTAGCTGTCGAGTTTGGACGAAAATATCAAACCGTAGGTTTCGATATTAACCAGCATCGAATTCAGGAATTACGCGCAGGTCGCGACCATACTCTGGAGGTTAGTGAAGAAGAACTCGCCGACGCCAAGTTACTGACTTACAGCGCAGATTTACAAGATATAGCCGATTGTTCGGTTTATATAGTCACAGTCCCCACGCCAATCAACGAACATAAACAACCTGATTTGACGCCGCTGCAAAAAGCCAGCGATTTGTTGGGTAAGGTAATAAAGTCCGGCGATATCGTCATTTACGAATCCACTGTTTACCCCGGCGCAACCGAAGAGGTGTGCGTACCGATTCTGGAGAAAGTGTCGGGTTTAACGTTTAACCGGGATTTTTATGTCGGTTATAGCCCTGAGCGCATTAATCCCGGCGATAAACAACACCGCGTAACCAATATTCTGAAGGTTACTTCGGGCTCTACGCCCGAAATAGCCGAAAAAGTAGATGCTTTATATAAAAGCATCATTACTGCGGGCACGCACAAAGCCAGCAGCATCAAAGTCGCCGAGGCTGCTAAAGTCATTGAAAACACTCAGCGCGACGTCAACATCGCTTTAATCAACGAATTGGCTTTGATCTTTAACAAACTCGGAATAGATACTGAAGAAGTATTGCTGGCTGCGGGGACTAAATGGAATTTCCTGCCGTTTCGCCCAGGTTTGGTGGGTGGACACTGTATCGGTGTGGATCCCTATTACTTGACTCATAAAGCTCAAGCTATAGGCTACAACCCGGAAGTGATACTTTCCGGCCGTCGAATCAACGATGGCATGGGGGTATACGTCGTGTCGCAATTAGTAAAGCTGATGCTGAAAAAGCGTGTGCATGTCCAGGAAGCTAATGTGTTGATCATGGGCTTGACCTTTAAAGAAAACTGTCCGGACATTCGTAACACTCGGGTGGTAGACATCATTGCCGAATTGAAGACTTATGGCGTCAATGTCGAGGTCTACGACCCCTGGGTTAATGCTGAGGAAGCGAAACACGAATATGGTATAACGCCGGTCGCTAAACCGGTAGCAGGAAAATACGACGCGATTATTCTGGCTGTGGCCCATGACGAGTTCAGAAAAATGGCGATTTCAGACGTCAGAGCTTTAGGTACGCCGCAAGCCATTGTGTATGACCTGAAATACTTGTTTCCTACGGATCAAACAGACGCAAGGCTTTAAGAATGAAGATTATGGTGACCGGCACGGCCGGTTTTATAGGCAATCATTTGGCGCTCAGATTGTTGGAGCGTGGTGACGAAGTTATTGGTGTCGATAATCTCAACGACTATTACGATGTTAACCTGAAATTGAGTCGCTTGGATCGGATCAAGGATTTTGCCGGCTATACCGATGTCAGGATGGATATTGCCGATAGAACCGGTATGGATGCACTATTCAAAAAGCACCAGCCGCAAAAAGTGGTTAATCTGGCGGCTCAGGCCGGTGTGCGCTATTCCATCGAGAATCCGCATGCCTATATCGATAGTAATATTGTCGGTTTCATCAATATCTTGGAGGGTTGCCGGCATAATCAGGTGGAGCACTTGGTATATGCCTCAAGCAGTTCGGTTTACGGTGCCAACGAATCCATGCCGTTCTCCGTGCATGACAATGTCGATCATCCCTTGAGCTTGTACGCCGCGTCAAAAAAAGCCAATGAGCTGATGGCGCACACCTACAGCAACTTGTATCAATTGCCTACCACAGGTTTGCGCTTTTTTACTGTGTATGGGCCGTGGGGTCGCCCAGACATGGCGTTGTTTTTATTTACCAAAGCGATTTTGAATGGCGAGAAAATCAATGTATTCAACTACGGTAAGCACCGCCGCGATTTCACTTATATAGACGACATCGTTGAGGGCGTGATTCGGACCATGGATCATAACGCTTCGCCGAATCCGGACTGGAGTGGCGAAAAACCCGATCCAGGCACCAGTAGAGCACCTTGGCGGGTTTATAACATTGGTAACCAGAATCCGGTAGAACTGCTGTCTTATATAGAAACCTTGGAACGTTTTCTCGGTAAAACTGCCGAGAAAAATTTATTGCCCTTGCAGCCTGGTGATGTCCCGGATACGTTCGCCGATGTAGAGGCCTTGGTAGCGGATGTTGGTTATAAACCAAACACGACTATCGAGCAGGGGATTGAACGGTTTGTTGCTTGGTATCTTCAGTATTATCAGTGAATAATTTTTGATACCCCGATTGCGCAGTTTTAAACTGTGCAACAGCTTTGTATTTTAATTAGCAGATTCAAACAAAGGGTCACTCTCGATGTGGCTATCCAATAGCTTTTTAAGCTCCGCAAATATATCGGGATGAGACTCTATTACATCCCGATATGGATCGTTTTCTAAGTCGTATAGCTGATACACAGGTTTTGTATAAGTCGCTATATATATTAGTTTCCACTTTTCATTCTGTACGGAACGGCTTTTCGCGCGGATAACCGTGGGATAATGTTTTTCGTTGACTACCAGTGTGCCGGATTTTTTATCAGGAATATCCAGTAATTCAACAATATTGGGATATAAAATTTGTTCAGGATGTAAGCCAGGTATCTTTCCTAGCCAAATCCCTGTTTCTTGAAAAGCAAAAAGCTCCGGCGATGTCTGTGCTTTCACATAAGGAATCAAATTAACACCGTCGAGCGTTGTTGGAATGGTTATATTCAACAAATCTAACAAAGTTGGCATGACGTCAATGGAGCGGGTGGTCGGCTTAAAGTTTACGCCACCAGGCACCCCTGGGCCTTTCATCACCAATGGAATTCTGCCGCTGGGGTCGTTTCCTACCAAGGTATTGCCCTGGCCCCAGCATCCCGTTTCAAAAAAATCCGCACCATGATCGCTATATATGATGACGATGGTATTATCGGATAAATCCGACTTTTCAATATAGTCTATTATTTTCCCCACTTCATCGTCGAATTGTTTGACGCAGCTGTCATATAAATTAATAATTTGCGGGATGTCGAAAAACTCCGAGGTTTTTTCCTGTTTTTTGATAATTTCTTCCGCCGAGGCGAGTCTGGTCATAATAAACCGTGACTCACCTTTATAGTCTTTTGGGGTAAATAAGTTGTAATAGGGGTACTCTGAATTGAAAGGGACGTGAGTGGCAGAAGTGAATAAATTAATAAAAAAAGGCTGCGAGTTTTTCGCCGAATGGGCAATTAATTGGCGGCATTCGCGGCTTAAACTTCGGATCAAGGGTACGCCGGCCAGATAATAGAACTCGGGTAAGAAGCGTTTTCCTAATGCGTTATTGGTGAAAAGCGATAATACGTTTCGGATTAAAGACGGCCCTTGTCTTAGTAGTAGTTTGATATTCCATTGATCTTCAGCGACCGAGATTTCCTTGAAGTTAAAACTTAATTTTGCGAAATCGGCTCCGCACCAATCGGAGATGCATGCAGTCAAGTAACCCTGTTCGTTTAATATGTCGATCAAAGACGGTTGCGGTAGTTTACAGTCTGCCAAGGATGGATAATTATCGCGAATTTTATGGTTATGCGGCCATAATCCGGTAAATAGGGACGCAATACTTGGTGCCGTTCTGGCGACAGGGGTTATGCATTTATCGAGTCGTAAGCCGTTCGCGCTTAATTTATCAATGTTGGGGGTGAGGTTTCTGTGATAGTTGCTGCCGCCTAGTCTGTCATGGCGCAATGTATCAGAACCTATCATAATCACATTGGGTTTTGTTTGAGACGATGCTTTAACGACAGCTGGTTCGTTAACTATCGTTGCGTAATAGATGTAAGCATATAAACCAGCCAAAGCTATTATATAGAGCACTAGCGGCGTATTATTTTCTTCGATAGCTAAAAATAGAGCGATTACCGATGTTACAGACAGTAATGAAATTAATGAAAACTTTATGCCACTTATTATTTTCGGAGATAATATCTTCCATATAACAAATAGTCTGGAAAATCTATACTGGAAAGATAATTGAATAGTGCCAGGTGTATACAGGAGTTGGTGTAAAAAAAAGTAGGTAGTAATTAGCGTGGTTGATATTAAGCAGCAGCTTAAGCCTGTGATGAAATTAAATTCTATCAATGTAGTAAGCTTTGATAGTGAATAAGCTGCAATAGAACCGGGTAAGGATGTCAGAAAAAATATGACAAATAACCAAGCGGCTAACCTGGTTAGCGCGAAAATCACATAATACCCAAATTTTTTTTCTATTTCTTTTTGGATGCCGGGTCCGGTACGGGAATAGTTGTGTAAGGTAAGTATTATTAATGTAATAGTAAAAAGCAGTGCGGCAGCAGATGAGCAGTAGAGGGACACCAGTATTTTTTCCATCTCTATTTTATTCGATTGGATGAGTATGATTGGTGGCTAAATTATTATATTTCGATTTTTTTTGTACTGCTGTTCATTTGTGCGTGCTTTTTCCGAAAACTCTTGTAATGCGAATTTTTTAATTAACATCGATATAAATACTAAATGATAAATCAAATCCCAGTAGGATAAACCGAGGAAAGCGGTGCCAACCATATAGCAAATGATCGAGGTTCTGACCATTAGGCTGTAATGGCGTACCCATTCCATGCCTTCTACTTGTTTCGCTTGACTCGATAAACGGGTTAAGCCAAGAACGCTACCCAGTATCAGCGAAATCCATAATCCGAATGCAATAAAGCCATGCTCAGCAAGCATTTCTACGTAAGAACTGTGCCAATCCCGCATCGTGACATGTATCCAGCCATCGAATCCCGCCCCGGTAAACGGGTGGCTTAGTGCATGATTCCAGCCATCTGTCCATGCTTCGATACGTGACATGGCGGATGCGTCCTCCTCATAGGTCTCCAGAGTGTGCATGCGTCCGAACCATTCTTCAGGCAAATAGGGGATTACAAAAAATGTACCGCCAATTACCAGGGGTATCATCAAGTATTTACGTTTGCTGTTTGAGATCAGCGTAAACGTCAGAGCGATCATGGTAAGTAATGCCCCTCGCGACCATGATGATAATGAAGCGGCATAAATGATAGGAATGGATAGTAATATTCCTTTTTTAAGCCAGCTCTTCCGTACTTCTTTTTCCCATACTAGTAGCAACGGCACCGCAATCAACATCGCAACGGCAAATAAATTGTTGTCTTCGAATTGCGTATTGGGGGGGCCGTATACGCGGTGACCAAAGCCGGTTAGGATGGCAAATATACCACCTTTAACTGCAACAAGGCCGATAGAGGCGCCTATGGTTGAAATCAAATAATAGAGTTTTTCTCTGGTATTGATGAGTACCCATGTGAAATAGAATGGCACAAATACCTTAGAGACGAACAAAAATTTTTCCCAGGCAATATCCTGTAAAGGCGATTGGGTTGTGGTAAATATAAAATAGAACCAAAGTGTTATAAAAACTGAAATTCGCCAATCTTTAGGGATGGGCTGTTTATCTTTGGTGTTGAACGTGCTGACAACAACTACCAAAAATAACACATAGTATACCGGTAGCGAACGTACCGCTCCCCAGGCATAGGCGTGCGGATTCAAGTAGCTGAATATTGCTAATGATAGCACGCCCCACCATGGTTTTTTTAATGCGGCAACTATGCAGCATATCAGAAAAATAAGAACAACTATGTCGCGCACGGAGTTTAATTTAGTAGGTTTTAATGCATTTAACTAAGCTTTTAATGGACAGCTTAATTTAATTATTTATTAATAATTTGTTTTTCCAACGTGAAAAACAGCCACATATTTGTCCGAGAGAGTAGCTGACATTCATTGCCTGGCGCAGGCTATGTTTTGCGGTAAATGCCAATGCAAGCCATTGCCAAGTTTGGCGGACAATTTGCGAGATTAAGAATGGCGGTATGCCCAGGTAGGTGCGATGGTAGACCGGAAAGTCATTAATCGCTCCGCGATAGCCGGCCAGAAAATGAACATCTAAAAAGTAGCGCCGCCGGAGTCGCCAAGGTTCGACGGCGTGAAGTATTGCCATGTCCGGGCGGTAACGTATTCGGCGCTTTTGCTGGAGCAGCACATTAAACATCATCACATCTTCGCCTCCTCCTATGGTTTTACCTTTGCGGTCATACCTGCGATCAAAGCGCAATGCCGGATCGTTTCGGAATATCGCCATGTCGTATGCAATGTTGCCGGCCCAAACCGGTGTGGTGCTGTCTTCTATCCAGAAAGCTTGTTTGCCGTGATCTAGCGCACCTAGAAATCCCAACAATTCGTCGTCAAGCCATTCCGGACGCTTATGGTGCGTAAAGTCTATATCGATTCGTCCGCCAACACATTCGGCGCCTTCGCTGAGGTATGCGTGTGTAACGGTTTCTAAAAGTCCGGTTAAAGGTAGTTCATCGTCGTCGATAAACACCAGAATGTCGGAATTGATTGCCTCTTGTATGGCTCTGTTGCGCGCTGCGACTATGCCTTGGTTGGGCTCGTGCACCCAACGGAGCGTCGGGCCGGGTAGTTGCTGAAGTTGTTTCAATACCTCGCTTGTCGCGTCGCTACTGTTATTGTTGACAGCAAGAATTTCAAATGGAATCGGACAAGATTGTGCGCGCATGGCAAAGACCAGGTTCTCCAGACCTTTCCGCTCGGTTGTAAGTGCAAAAAGCGAATGTGAGCTTTTTAGAGGCTTTTTCCAGGCTCATTTTCGATATCTAAATGCGGAGAGTGGTAACGAGTTGCCGGGCAAAGTCATGTTCTTAGGGTTTTAGGTTTTAGGCTCGGCGTAAAAGTATTGAATTCTGGTGGGGACGAATTTATGCGCTGTTTATCGCTGTTGGTTCATAGCGACGCTAAACGCTGCATTGGTATTTGCCATCAACTCGTATGACGCAGTTTATCCCAAACACGGTTCGCATAGTAGCGAGTCATTTTTTTCCACGATACGTCGTTGTCCGCAAAGTTTAGTTTGCGGGCTAGTGTGCTGACGCTGTCGCCGGAGAATATGGCAATACGCCTAACTAGGTAAGGGTTTGGTTCGCTATCAAACCAGCCGGGGCGGGTGGTGCAAGCCATGCTATAGCCTGTCTGTTCGGCTATGGTGATTGAATCCGAGTTGAATCTGCCAAAGGGATAAGCCAGGCTGCTGACTTGGGTTGACAATAAATCTTCGAGTACAGCTTTGGCTTTTGAAAGTTCGAACTGTTGTTGGTCTGTGCTGAGTATCGATAGGTCTGGATGCGAGCAGGTGTGCGAAGCAACTTCCATTCCGGCTGCATGCATTTCAAGCAGTCGTTCCGTCGTTAGCATACGTGTCTGAGTTGATGGTTTGCCTAGCCAATGGGCATGACCGCCGATGCAATCGGTAGCGATAAACCATGTGGCCTTCATCCCAAGCGCCATCAGAGGCAAAAAAGCCCCCGGATAGTTGTCTTCGTAGCCATCATCAAAAGTAATGACCACACTTTTTTCAGGTAGCGATTTGGCACTTTGCAAGTCTTTGAACAAAACCGTTGTCCAACCTTCTTGCTTTAGATACCGCAAATGCTTCGCAAACAAGTCTGCGCTTATGGAGTAATGCGACTCGGGTTGAGCGTCGGGCGTACCGTGATACATCAAAACAATAGGGCTGCGAGTTTGGGACATGGCTTTTATCAAATGGCTTTTATCAAATGGCTTATGTTTCGTTCCTTAAAAATAAGTGTATTGCAAAAAACCAAGATTTTCAGGGAAAAGTTATCTCCAGCTGTTTTTCCGGGATGCTAAGCCAGATAGCGCAGTGCGCGAAAACCCAAAAAAGCGGTGTCCATGCGAAAGTAAGATTTTTAATAACCAAGCTATTTACTCAGGATTTAAATAAGACTAAAATAGTCCTAAATGAAAAGAGAGTGTAATGTTAAGGCTGAGTAAGTTGACGGACTATGCCACGGTTATCTTGAGCTATATGGCCAGAGACAGGAGTCGCGTGCACGGTGCCCTGGAGATCGCAGAAGCGACAGGCATCGCGCAGCCTACAGTTAGCAAAATATTAAAAATATTGCTCAAGGCCGGCGTGTTGAGTTCCATGCGGGGTGCCAAGGGTGGTTATGCGTTGGCTAGAGAGCCGAGCCGAATTACCGTGGCAACCGTGATTAGTGCTTTGGAAGGGCCGATTGCGCTGACCGAGTGCACGGCTTCCCACAAAGGTTGCGATCAAGCCAGCGGTTGTCGGATACAAGGCAACTGGCATTTGATCAACCAAAAAATCGCCAATGCGCTCGAATCGGTCACTTTAGCCGATCTGATTTTGCCGTTTAAGCAGCCGGACGAAGTCTCGATTCCGGTTAACCAGTTGTTTCGCTAATTATTGAAAACGATTATGTCTACTAGCGCCCAAGAAATTGAACATCTCATCAGCCAGGAATACAAACAAGGCTTTGTGACCGAACTGGAAGTCGATACCTTTCCGCCGGGCTTGGACGAAGACGTGATTCGCCGGCTGTCCCAGGTCAAAAACGAGCCGGAGTTCATGTTGGAATATCGGCTGAAAGCCTTTCGACATTGGCAGACCATGCCGTCGCCAGACTGGGCGCAACTCAAGATCGATCCTATCGATTATCAAGCCATCAGCTATTACTCGGCCCCTAAGTCGAAAAAAGCCGGTCCGAAAAGCTTGGACGAAGTCGATCCGGAATTGTTGGATACCTATAAAAAATTGGGCATTCCGCTGGACGAGCAGGAGCGGCTCGCGGGTATTGCGGTCGATGCGGTATTCGATAGCGTCTCGGTCGCCACCACTTTTAAAGGCAAGCTCAAAGATGCCGGCGTGATTTTCTGTCCGATTTCCGAAGCATTGCATGAGCACCCGGAATTGGTCAAACAATACTTGGGGAGCGTAGTGCCGACCGGCGACAATTTTTTCGCTGCGTTGAATTCGGCAGTATTTACCGACGGTTCCTTCGTCTACATCCCCAAAGGCGTGCGTTGCCCGATGGAGTTGTCCACGTATTTTCGTATCAACGCCGCCAACACCGGCCAGTTCGAACGGACTTTGATCATCGCCGACGAAGGCTCGCATGTGTCTTATCTGGAAGGCTGCACCGCACCGATGCGCGATGAAAACCAGTTGCATGCGGCAGTGGTGGAGTTAGTGGCTTTGGACAACGCCCAGATCAAATATTCCACCGTGCAAAACTGGTATCCGGGCGACAAAGACGGCAAAGGCGGTATCTACAACTTCGTCACCAAGCGCGCCGAATGCCGCGGGCATAACTCCAAAGTGTCCTGGACCCAAGTGGAAACCGGCTCGGCGATTACCTGGAAGTATCCAAGCTGCGTGTTGCTGGGCGACGATTCGGTTGGCGAGTTTTACTCGGTGGCCTTGACCAACAACTTGCAACAAGCCGACACCGGCACCAAGATGATCCATATCGGCAAAAACACCCGCAGTACCATCGTATCCAAGGGTATTTCTGCTGGTCGGGCGCAAAACACTTATCGGGGCTTGGTGAAGGTCGCTAAATCGGCCGAAAACGCGCGCAATCACACCCAGTGTGATTCACTATTGGTGGGCGATAAATGCGGCGCGCATACCTTTCCCTATGTCGAGGTAAAACAACCGACTGCCCAGGTCGAGCATGAAGCGACCACGTCCAAAATCAGCGAAGACCAATTGTTCTTCTGCCAGCAGCGCGGTTTGTCTGCCGAAGATGCGGTGTCGATGATTGTGAATGGGTTTTGTAAGGAAGTGTTTAAGGAATTGCCGATGGAGTTTGCGGTGGAGGCGCAGGCGTTGTTGGGGATTAGCTTGGAAGGGGCTGTTGGCTAAAAGGTTTTCTGGTTTTTCTGGTTCTCAAGCTCCGGCTTGGGAACGCGGTCTTGAAAGCTCTAGCTTTCATTGCTGTTTTAAGGTGTCGCTAACGCGACGGGATGTTTTAAGTCGGGTCTCGGCCCGACAGTCGAGATACTTTCTTTTGCTTGGCCAAAAGAAAGTATCCAAAGAAAAGGCCACCCGGAATTCCGCCTTAATCCTGCGCTTCTCGCTTTTGGCGAGGGTTTTCGGAAGGGCCATCCCTGGCCCTCCGAAAACGAGCGGCATCCCTGCCGCTCCCCTGCGGGCTGATCTCGCCAAAAGCTGCGATGCTCGGGGCGGAATAACGGGAACAACCCCGTCGCAGATTTAAAGTAGTTGGATATTTTTTGATGTTGAATGAATTTGTAGGATGTGCCGACGACAGGAGGCGCATCGTTCGCGACATATGCGTTTCACTGTGTTCAGCACATCCTATGAGCTGCATCAGGGGAATAAGCCCTTATTTCTAAGAGGTTTAGTTTGTGAGTTGAGACGAGTTAAAAATGAGCAAATTGGTGGGAAAACTTTTCAAGACCACAGAGATGATCGTAATCTACGTAAGTGTTTTAGTTGCATTTGTACTCGTGTTTGTTAGTTATTTTCTCAATTTTAACGACCGTGTTGCAGATGACGTTCAAGTTTGGGGTGCTTTTGGTAGTTATGTTGGCGGTACCCTCAGTCCAATTGTCGCAGGATTTGCGTTTTATCTAATTTGTAAGACTTACGAACTGCAAAAAAAAGAGTTGCAAGATACTAGGCAGTTACTTGAGGTTTCAACAAAAGCTCAGAAGGCGCAAGTTAAGCTAGCTGCTTTGACCGCTCTGCATAGTTTGAATCTAACTAGAATTTCTCAACTCGAGTTTTCTAAGCAGGCTTTATTTGAAAAAGAAGCGAAGTTTAATAAGCCTTTTGAGATTGATTTAAGTATAGTTATGCAGCAGATGAAATTGGGAGTTTATGGGAAGCCAAAAACTTATTTACAGGAAGACATGGATAATATTAATTCTGAGATAGAAAGGTTAAAAAAGAAGAATATTGGCATTGAAATTCAAATCGAGGCATTTGAATTGTAGCCGAGCCAGTGTAGGTCCTATTAGCGAAGCGTAATCGGACGAATGAATTTGAATAAACGATTAGTCTTTCTGTTTTGGCAATATATTTAGGTATTTAACTAATAGATCCAATTTTAAACATACGTTCGATTACGCTTCGCTAATCGGACCTACTATTTTGATTTATAGCTTTAATTTTCGGGATGGTTTTTTCCCGTATGCCGCGCCGAGCACCGGAGCTTTTGAACGGATCAGCCCGAAGGGGTGCGGCAAGGATGCCGCACGTTGCCGAAGGGGCAGGAAGCCCCTTTCGACAACCCCGTTCAAAAGCGAGGAGCGCAGGGTCAAAGCGGCATCCGGGTGTCTTTTCTTTTGGATACTTTTCTTTGGACAAGCAAAGAAAAGTATCTCGGCTGTCGGGCCGAGACCCGACTTTAAAAAACCGTCGCGTTAGCGACACATAATTTAAATGCTGGGTTATTCAACCTAGCCAGGCTAATGATGACGCTGGAGCGTCAAAAGCTGCGTTCCCACGCCGGAGCGTGGGAACGATTAGGTTCGGAATTATTTAAAAAACTTAGGTGACTAAACGTATGCTCAGCATCAAAAATCTCCACGTAACCATCAACGACAAACCCATCTTAAAAGGCCTAACCCTGGACATAAACCCAGGCGAAGTCCACGCCATCATGGGCCCCAACGGTGCCGGTAAAAGCACCTTGTCGCACGTATTGTCCGGCAAGCCCGGTTACGAAGTCACCGAAGGCAGCGTGACCAACAACGGCAAAGATTTGCTGGAGATGGCCCCTGAAATCCGCGCCCGCGAAGGCGTGTTTCTAGCGTTTCAATACCCGGTGGAAATCCCCGGCGTCAGCAACATTTATCTGTTGAAGGCCGCACTCAATGCCATGCGCAAGCATCACGGCTTGCCGGAAGTGGATGCGATGGATTTTCTGACCATCGTCAAAAGCAAGGTCAAATTGTTGCAGATGGACGAGAAGTTTTTGTACCGCGCGGTTAACGAAGGTTTTTCCGGCGGCGAGAAGAAGCGTAACGAAATTTTGCAGGCGGCGGTGCTGGAGCCGAAATTGTGCATTCTCGACGAGACCGATTCGGGATTGGACATCGACGCGCTGCGTATCGTGGCCGAAGGCGTTAACTCGCTACGTTCCGCCGAGCGTTCGTTCCTGATGATTACCCATTACCAACGCTTGCTGGATTACATTAAGCCTGATGTCGTGCATGTGTTGGCCGACGGCAAAATCGTCAAATCCGGTGGCCCGGAACTGGCGCTGGAATTGGAAGAGCGCGGTTACAGCTGGCTGGAAGGGCAAGCGGCATGAGCGGCGCGGCGTATTTGACAGCCTATCCGGCGTTGGCGGCTAGCTTGCCGGGCCTGGATTTGCCTTGGTTGCAAGGCTTTAGACAGCAAGGCTTGCAGACTTTCGCGGTCAGCGGTTTTCCCGGCAATCGCGAAGAAGAGTGGCGTTATACCAATCTGTCGGCGTTGAATAAAACCGTGTTTGCGCCCAGTGCCAGCCAGCTGGTCGATGAAGATTGGTTGAACCAATATCGCTTGGAGGATGCTGCGAGTGTGGTGTTGGTTAATGGCCAATTTTCCGCGTCCTTGTCTCGGCTGCAAGATTTGTCAGGCCAGGTGTCTGTTTCCAGTGTGAAACAGGCTTTGCAAGATAATCCCGCCTGGCTGGAAAGCAGATTGGGTCAAGCTGTGAGCAGCGCTGAACATAATCTAGTGGCGTTCAATAATGCCTGGTTTACCGACGGTGTGCTGATCGAAGTGGCGGCCAAGCAGCAGTTGGACCGGCCATTGCAGATTCTGCATGTGGTGACCCAGACCGATGCGCTGGCGGCGCCCCGTAATTTGCTAGTGATCAACGAGCAAGCCGAAGCGGAAATCATCGAAACCTATGTGGGTAGCGTTGATAGTTATTTCACCGCCTCGGTTAACGAATGCCTATTGGGCAACAATGCGGGTTTGACGCTGTATAAAGTGCAGCTGGAAACTGAAAAAGCCCAGCATTTTGGCGGTACCTATGTGAAGCAGGCGCGGGATAGCCGCTTCAATCACCACAATTTTGCCTTGGGCAGCGGCCTGGCGCGCAGCGATATTCATAGTGATCTGGATACCGCAGCGGAGTGTTCATTGAACGGGCTATTTGTGGCCGGCAAGCGCCAGCATATCGACAATCACACGCGGATTAAGCATCTAAAACCGCACGGCATTAGCCGCGAGTTTTACAAAGGCGTGTTGGATAACAAGGCGCGTGGGGTGTTTCAAGGCAGGGTGATCGTAGCCGAAGATGCGCAGCGTACCGATTCGGAAATGAACAACCGCAACCTGCTGTTATCGGCGGATGCCGAAGTGGACACCAAGCCGCAGTTGGAAATTTACGCCGACGATGTGAAATGTTCGCACGGGGTGACGGTAGGGCAGTTGGAAGAAAAATCGGTGTTTTATCTGCAATCGCGCGGCCTGGATGAAGAGGCGGCCCGAAACATTTTGACGTTTGCGTTTGCCAACGAGATGGTGGATAAGGTTGATAACGCCGAATTAAAAGCCTTGCTGTTGGAGCAGCTATTGGTGCGGTTTCCGGCGATCAGTTTATAAGATAGCCGCTACCGAGACCTGAAGCGCCGGTAACGCCACCAGATCGATGCTATCGGCGGTTGTCAGCACGGATCGATCCAGATAGTCGCCGTCTTGCGGTTGCCGATACACTTCCAGGCACTGGTCGAGCAGATTGACGATCCAGTATTCGTTAATGCCGTGGGTGGCATACAGCCGCAGTTTTTGAGTGCGGTCGAAGCGCAGTGTGCTGTCGGAGACTTCGACTAGTAATAAGACGTCGGCGGCTTCAGGGTGGCGGGTCGTGTAATCATCGGCATCTGGTTTGACTAGAGTCAAATCCGGCTCTGGTTCCGAAAGGTCGCCCAATTGGAGTGGGCTTTGTATGCGGACGGCTACACCTTGATTCCATAAATTGGCAAAAATACGATTTAAGCGATTGACGTGGCCAGCATGATTGAATCCTATAGGTGCCATAGTGAGAATTTCTCCTTCAATCAATTCCAAACGGCTTTCGGGCGGAAAAATTCCGGCCTCGCCCATGCGGTGCCATTCGGCGATGTCGGTGAGGTGTTTTTGCGGAAAGACGGCGACCATAGAGTTATCCCATTAGCGAATCGACTTACTCGATTCTAGTGTTTAGTACAGACGAAATCAATTAAACCAAACAGTTAGCGATGAGCATATTTCCAGTAGAACAAATCCGCGCCGATTTTCCCATCCTCGGCGAAACCATCCGTAACAAACCCTTGGTGTATCTGGATAACGCCGCCAGTTGCCAAAAGCCGCAAGCGGTCATCGACAGCATCGTGCACACCTATAGTCACGAATATGCCAACATCCATCGCGGCGTGCACACCTTAAGCGTCCGCGCTACGGATAAGTTTGAAGGGGCGCGGGAAAAGGTCAGGGCGTTTATCAATGCCGCCAGCACTAAGGAAATTATTTTCGTGCGCGGGGCGACCGAGGCGATCAATCTGGTGGCGCAGAGCTACGGCAAATCGCAACTCAAAGCCGGTGACGAAATTATCATCAGCGCGATGGAACATCACGCCAACATCGTGCCTTGGCAAATGCTTTGCCAGCAAATCGGTGCGGTGTTGAAAGTCGCGCCGATGAATCAGCAGGGCGAGTTGCTGTTCGACGAATTCGAAAAACTGTTGAACGCCAATACCAAACTGGTGGCGATCACCCAGATGTCCAATGCTTTGGGCAGCATCAATCCCGTTGAGAAGATCATCGCGGCCGCCCACGCCAAAAACATTCCGGTGCTGTTGGATGGTGCGCAGGCCATTCCGCATATGGCGGTGGATGTGCAAGCCCTGGATTGCGATTTTTACGTGTTTTCCGGCCACAAGATTTATGGACCGTCCGGCACAGGTGTGCTCTACGGCAAGCTGGCTTTGCTGGAAGCGATGCCACCCTACCAGGGTGGTGGCGATATGATACGGCAGGTGACCTTCGCAAAAACCGAGTACGCCGGTCTGCCGCATAAATTTGAAGCCGGCACCCCGGCCATCGCCGAAATCATCGGCTTGGGCGCGGCTATCGACTATGTCAGCGGTATTGGTATGGACAACATCGCCGCTTACGAGGCCGAGCTGCTGGATTACGCCACGCAGCAAGCCGAGCGGATCAAGGGTCTGAACATCATCGGCCAGGCGACCCACAAGGGCGGAATTTTGTCGTTCACGCTGGATCGGATTCACCCGCACGACATTGGCACCATGCTGGATAGTTTGGGTATTGCCATCCGCGCCGGCCATCATTGCGCGATGCCGGTGATGGATTTTTACGGCGTACCGGCCACGGCGCGGGCCTCGTTTGCCATGTACAATACCCGCCAAGAAATCGATGTGTTGATGCAAGGCATCAAGTCCCTAATAGAGGTGTTTGGCTAATGTTTGAAGATTTACGCGATCTATACCAAGAGGTCATATTCGACCACAACCGCAATCCGCGCAATTTCCGGGTGATGGCAGATGCCAATCGCCAAGTAGAAGGCTTCAACCCTTTGTGCGGTGATCGGCTGACTTTGTTTTTGAAAATCGACGATCACGTGATCAGCGACGCCAGTTTTCAAGGTTCCGGTTGTGCGATTTCCACGGCGTCGGTATCGTTGATGACCGAAATTGTTAAAGGCAAAACTGAAGCCGAGGCCGATGCCTTGTTCAAGCAATTTCACGAAATGACCACCGGCAAAACCGAGGAAATCAATCTGGAGGCCATCGGTAAACTGGCGGTGTTGGCCGGCGTGCGCGAATACCCGGCTCGGGTGAAATGCGCGACTTTGGCTTGGCATACCTTGGATGCCGCTTTGAAAAACGAAGCGCAGTCTATTTCCACCGAGTAATTCCGCCCGCGTGACGAGTTTGTCCGAACAGGGGGCGGTGGTTTGTGCCGATGACTCGGTGTTGTCCACCAGTCAGGCTCTCGCCGAACGCTTGGGCTGGCCTTTGCTGGCCTTGCAAAGTTTACCCGCTGAATTGCCGCAAACGTTCTTTCTTTGTTATCGGGATGCTTGTCTGAAGTTGCTGGATAAACAAACCCTGAAAAAGGGTGGTTTGGCGGTGGATGTCGATCCGCGTCCCGGCGAGCAGCATTCCTACCCAGCTCCCAAAAAAGACTTGTTGGCGCAGGCCATCGGCAAGAAAACCAAAACCGTCGTCGATGGCACCACAGGCTGGGCCCAAGATAGCTTGGCGCTATTTCGCATGGGTTATCAACTGACCTGCATCGAGCGCTCGCCGGTGATGGCTGAACTGATTGCCGATGGTTTTCGGCGTCTGGCGCGGAAGGATTGGGTGCTAAACCGGCAACTGCAAACGCCCGAGTTACTGGTTGGAAATGCCATCGAATTACTCGCGGGTTTATCGGAAACACCGGATTGCATTTATCTGGACCCGATGTTTCCAGCCAAGCGCAAGCAAACCGCGGCAACCCGGAAATCGATGGCCATACTGCGCGATATATTGGGGGACGACCTGGATAGGGCGGAATTGTTCGCGACTGCTTGGCAAGCTACCGGCAAGCGGGTGGTAGTGAAAAGCCCCGACTATGCGGAGCCGCTGGGCGGCAAGCCTAGCGAAACTTATCAGGGTAAATTGCTTAGATACGATGTTTATCTGAAATGACTTTGCAGACGAAACTTAAACCCAAACGAGGCAAGCATGAGTGATTGGATAGATGTGGTGGCCGAATCGGCACTGGCAAACGGGGAGCATGTGCTGGTGGATGTCGATGGTACCGATGTGGCGGTTTTTAAAATCGATGGACAGTGTTATGCGATCGAAGACGTGTGCAGCCATGACGGCGCTGAAATCGCCAGTGGCGAGCTTGACGGCGACGAAATTGTTTGCCCGCGCCACGGCGCCCGGTTTTGCGTGAAAACCGGCGCGGTAAAATGTGCGCCGGCTTACGAAGATGTGGCTACTTTTGCGGTACGGATAGTTGACGGCCGGATACAAGTCGAGAATCCTAACTAAACCGGCGCCAGGCAAAAGATAAACGGCGAAAAAAGCCAGTCGGCGTTAGAATTCCCGATCTTTCGCGATTCAACCGTAACAACTCCCGCATCATCATGGAACACTTCATCTGGAATATAGACCCTATTCTCGTCGACTTCGGCTTCTTGAAAATCCGTTGGTACGGCTTGATGTTCGCATCCGGCTTTGTCGGCAGTTTTTTAACCATGCAATGGATTTACCAGCGTGAAGGTAAGAACATCGAAGAGCTGGATACCTTGCTTTGGTACATGGTGATTGCTACCATCGTCGGTGCGCGCCTGGGTCATACCATGCTCTACGATCCTGCTTATTATTTGTCTCACCCTTTGAAAATCCTGGCAGTCTGGGAAGGTGGGTTGGCCAGTCACGGCGCGACGCTGGGTATCATTCTGGCTTTATATTTATACCGGCGCAAATACGGTGATAGTTATTTCTGGTTGTTGGATCGCGTCAGTATCCCGACTGCGTTGGCCGGTGCGCTGATTCGCATCGGTAATTTTTTCAACTCCGAGATTTTAGGGATTCCGTCAGAACAACCCTGGGCCGTGGTGTTTGCGCGGATCGATCCGCTGCCGCGTCATCCGGTACAGCTATACGAAGCAGTGTGTTATCTGCTGATTTATGGGATTTCGTTGGCGATTTATAAAAAACACGCAGATAAGCCCGGTTTTGTGTTTGGCTGTTTCATCAGCATGCTGTTCAGCGTGCGGTTTGTTCTGGAATACTTTAAAACCGAGCAAGCCATGTACGACACCGGGGTGATGTTCACCACCGGCCAGCTACTCAGTATGCCGTTCGTGCTGGCCGGCATTGGCTGCATCGTTTGGTCTATGAAAAACCATCAGCCCAAGCCTGTCGCTTAATCGTTTATAATCCCCGACTTTCAATCGCCGGGGCTGCCCGGCGTATGCTGCCCCGTTGGGGTATCTGTTTCGGTTTTGAGAGTTCATGCAAGAAATTAATCCCATTAAATACAAGATAGCCGACCTGCGTGAGCGTAGCGCCGGTCTGAAAAGCTATCTGGATTTCGATACAAAAAGTGAGCGTTTGGTGGAAGTGCTGCGCGAGCTGGAAGATCCGGCGATCTGGAATAAGCCGGAACAAGCGCAAGCCATGGGTAAGGAGAGGGCAATGTTGGAAGGCATTGTCAATACTATCCTGGAACTGGAACAAGGCCTGTCCGACGCTGAAGAATTGCTGTTGATGGCGGTGGAAGAAAACGACGAAGATACCGTCGATACCGTGGCCGCCGATCTCGAAGAGTACGAAAAGAAAGTCGCGGCGTTGGAATTTCAACGCATGTTTGCCGGGGAAATGGACCCAAACAATGCGTTTTTGGATATTCAGGCCGGTTCCGGTGGTACCGAGGCCCAGGATTGGGCATCCATGATCGAACGGATGTATTTACGCTGGGGCGAGGCCAAGGGCTTTAAAACCGAGCTCATTGAAGAATCGCCTGGCGACGTGGCCGGCATCAAGAGCGCGACTATCAAGTTCGAAGGGCCGTATGCCTTTGGCTGGCTGCGCACCGAAACCGGCGTACATCGTTTGGTGAGAAAATCGCCGTTCGATTCCGGCAACCGCCGCCACACGTCGTTTGCCTCGGTATTTGTCTCACCTGAAATCGACGATGACGTCGAAATTGATATTAATCCCGCCGATTTGCGTATTGACGTGTACCGGGCCAGCGGTGCCGGTGGCCAGCACGTCAACCGGACCGAATCGGCGGTGCGGATTACCCATGGCCCCAGCGGTATCGTCACCCAATGCCAAAGCGACCGCTCGCAGCACAAAAATAAAGACACTGCGATGAAGCAGCTAAAAGCCAAACTGTACGAGATGGAAATGCTGAAACGTAGCGAAGGCTTGCAGGCGATTGAAGATTCCAAGTCCGACATCGGCTGGGGCAGCCAGATTCGCTCCTACGTATTGGATCAATCCCGCATCAAGGACCTACGTACCAATGTCGAAACCGGCAATACCCAGGCGGTTTTGGATGGCTCGCTGGATCAGTTTATTGAGGCTAGTTTGAAGAGCGGGTTGTAAGTTTGATAATCATTAATTACGTCGTCGCCAAAGCATGAGTGGTGTGTTTGAATGACACAAAATAACAACGAATTTTCATCTTTATCTGATCATGAACTCGTGGATGCGTATGGGCATTCTGGAGACCCTTGGGTTCATGAAATGATTAGAGCAGAAGAACGTCGGCGCATGGCCGAGCGTGCTTTAGCTCAAGCGACAATATCCAACAAAATCGCAATCGCTTCTTTGGTGATAGCATTTGCAAGCCTAATTGTTGCGATTCTAGCATTACTTAAAACTGATTGACGCACACTGGGCATCATAGGGAAACGCTCCCGCTTTACTTCAAGCTCTGAATTTACTGTCGGAGGGACTATGAAAGGTTTTTCACGGATTACGTTTGACGCTACGGTGATGGGCGGAAAACCCTGTCTGCGAGGACTAAGGGTGACAGCGGGAATGCTTGTTGGTTTGGTGGCCAGTGGCTATTCGACCGAACAGATACTGGAGTTGTACCCTTATTTGGAAGCCGATGATGTTACGGAAGCCCTTCGTTTCGCCGCGTGGAGAGCCGAGGAGATTGAGTTACCATTGAATGCCGCGTGAAAATATTATTGGACATGAATTTATCCCCTGCTTGGACAGGTGTGCTAAACCAAGCAGGGTTCGATTCCGTACACTGGTCCACAGTCGGCCCTGCGGATGCTCCAGACGTTCAGTTATTTAAATGGGCCAGGGAAAATGAAGCCCTGGTATTTACCCACGATTTGGATTTTGGCGCGCTGTTAGCGTTGACCGGTGTGGAAGCACCGAGCGTGTTTCAAATTCGTACCCAAAATATTTCACCACAAGTGCTCGGACCGAGAGCTATTGAATTGTTGCACCGCTTCAAAACGGAGCTTGATAATGGTGCTTTGATCGTTGCCGACGAATTGCGCGAAAGAGTAAGGTTGTTGCCCTTAAGTCGCTAAATTTAAGCCTAATTTATCTCTATTAATAATTTTTGAAAATGTCAGAACTCGAACACGACGAACAAGAACAGATCAAACAACGCCGCGAAAAACTAAACGCACTACGCGAAGAAGGTATCGCATTTCCGACCGATTTTCGGCGTAATGTGGTGGCCGGCGAATTGCTGGCCGAATATGGCGATAAATCCGAAGAGGAATTATTAGCCGAACCGATTCGGGTGAAGATCGCCGGGCGGATGATGACGCGGCGTATCATGGGCAAAGCCAGTTTCTGCCATTTACAGGATATGTCCGGACAGATACAGGTCTATGTCGCGCGCGATAATCTGCCGGAAGGGGTTTACAACGACCAGTTCAAGAAGTGGGATATCGGCGACATTATCGGTGCGGAAGGCATCTTATTCAAAACCAAGGTCGGCGAACTCAGCGTCAAAGTCGATGACATTCGACTGCTGACCAAAGCCTTACGGCCGCTGCCGGAAAAATTCCACGGTATCGCCGATCAAGAGATCAAATACCGTCAGCGTTATCTGGATTTGATCATGAGCGACGAGACGCGCAAAACCTTCCTGATGCGCTCGAAAATCGTCAATTACATCCGCGAATTTTTGATCGCGCGCGACTTCCTGGAAGTGGAAACGCCGATGATGCAAGTCATCCCCGGCGGCGCGACGGCAAGACCGTTCACTACCTTCCATAATGCGCTGGATATGGAGTTGTATCTGCGGATTGCGCCGGAACTGTATCTGAAAAGGCTGGTGGTCGGCGGCTTCGAGCGGGTGTTCGAGATCAATCGTAACTTCCGCAATGAAGGTTTGTCGACCCGCCACAACCCCGAATTCACGATGATGGAGTTCTACCAAGCCTACGCCGAATACGGCGATTTGATGGACCTGACCGAAGCGATGCTGAAAGGCATCGCCGAAGACGTGGTCGGCAACAGCATCATCGAATATCAAGGCGATCAATACGATTTCGGCCAGCCGTTCGTGCGGATGACGGTGTTGGAATCCATCCTGCATTTCAACCCCGAATTGACTTTGGCTGATCTGACGACTCGGGAAGCGGCCGTGAAAGTTGCCGAGAATTTAAAGATTCCGGTGAAAGACAGTTATGGCTTGGGCAAGGTACAGATCGAGATTTTCGAAAAAACCGTCGAACACCGTTTGATGAATCCGACCTTTATCACTGCTTACCCGGTGGAAGTGTCGCCGTTGGCGCGCCGTAACGACAACGATCCGCATGTCACCGACCGTTTCGAATTCTTCGTCGGCGGCCGCGAGATTGCCAACGGCTTTACCGAGTTGAACGACGCCGAAGACCAAGCCGAGCGCTTCCAGAAACAGGTCGAGGAAAAAGAAGCTGGCGACAACGAAGCCATGCATTTCGATGCCGACTACATTACCGCGCTGGAGCATGGTATGCCGCCGACCGCGGGCGAGGGCATTGGTATCGACCGTTTGGTGATGCTGTTTACCAACTCACCGAGCATTCGCGACGTGCTGTTGTTCCCGCACATGCGTCCCAAAAACTGATGTCACAATCAGACGACTATGCCGTGTTATCGCTATTGGATCTAAGAGAAAATTATGAGCGTTGAAGCCAAAGAATTTAAAAATGCCCTGAAATTATGGGCCAGCGGTGTGACAGTGGTGACAACCCAAGGGCGCGATAATCAGCCCCGAGGCATGACCGCCACGGCGTTTAGCAGCGTGTCCGTGGAGCCGCCGCAAATATTGGTTTGCCTTAACCAAGCGACCGATACTGGTGCTGCTTTGTTGGAAAGCCGCCGCTTCGCCGTGAATATTCTGAATAGTGCACAAGAAGACGTTTCCAATCAATTTGCCGGCAGTACCACCCAAGAACAGCGCTTTGCCAGCATTGCTTGGCAAGCCGGTGAAAATGGCGCGCCTATTTTGAACGAAGCTCTGGCGGCACTGGAGTGTCGGGTAGTGCAACAAGTTCAGGCTGGTAGCCACTGGGTGATTATCGGTGAAGTCGATAGGGTAGTGTGCCGGGAAGGCGAGCCTTTGCTTTACTATCATTCCGCTTACCGCACGGTGGCGGCGCAAGATTAAGCCAAAATCCTCCTTGCGAATTGTTGCTTGATAGAGCAGACAATTGTCGTATACCCGACAAATTTCTCATGAATTGTGTGTGAATAGACGCGATTGTTGCCGGGTTTGTTGATTTGTAACGCCATGAACCGCATGAAAAATAACGGTCATATAGATATGGCCGATTTTTTGCTTAGGAGAGATTGGATTTTATCCATCTTTCAGAGTTATCACGGAGTTATCAATGTCAATCAAGGTTATCAAAGAGTTTTCTGAAAAATCCAAAAGCGATGAGGGCTTGAAAGAAAAGCTGAAAGCCTGTCTCAAAATCAAGGAGCTATTGTTATTGGGTAAGGAATACGGGTTCGAAATCGATGAAGTGGAATTGTACCCACCCAACGAGCCGCAATTTGTTGAAGAACAGCTTTCAGAAAAACTTGCCAAAGCTCTGCTCAGAGTTTAACGATTGAGTGCCATCCTGCCTCCCGGCGGGGTGGCACCGTTATCGGTAAGGCGAAAACGGCAGCCGGTAAATTCTAAAAACGACTCGACAACGGTAAACTAAACGTTTGCGGCTATCGAGGAGTTTTCAAACATGTTCAATGCTATCCACGCTCCCCAACTGATGGGGATACTCAATGTCACGCCCGATAGTTTTTCCGATGGCGGCAAATTTACTGGCGTGGTGGCAGCGATAGCTCAAGCTGAAAAAATGATCGCTGAAGGCGCCGATATTATCGATGTCGGCGGTGAGTCGACGCGGCCTGGCTCCGATCCCGTTATGGCGGATGAGCAAATTCGCCGAGTGGTGCCGGTGATTAACGCGATCCGTGCGAACAATCCCCAAGTTCAAATCAGTATAGATACCACCTTAAGCCAGGTTGCAGCAGCAGCGGTGACGGCGGGGGCGAGTATCATCAACGATGTCTCGGCCGGCCAAGGCGACCCTAAGATGTTGGCTTTTGCGGCAACAACGCAAGTTCCCATCATCCTGATGCATATGCAGGGCACGCCCAAAACCATGCAAGATAGGCCGCATTACGACGACGTGTTGACCGAGGTACTCACCGCTTTGCAACAACGCATTTCAGAAGCATTGGCGGCAGGCGTGTTGCCGGAAAACATCGCGATAGATCCAGGGATCGGTTTTGGCAAAGGCAAACAGGACAATATCGATCTGTTGGCGCATTTATCCCGCTTCGTCGACTTGGGTTATCCCGTGTTATTGGGAACCAGACCGCAAGCGCTTCATGGGTAGCATCTGCAATGTCAGCGAACCCGCAGAGTTGGTTACCGCGACAGCCGTGACCACGGCGTTAGGGGTGATGGCGGGAGTACAAATATTTCGGGTTCATGATGTCAAAGCCAACCGGCAGGCAGCGGATGTGGCGTGGGCCATCAAGCAGGCACAGTGACCGATCTTCATCCGCGGCTACAGAAATTGCAGGCTAAATTGGCGGTATCGCCGCTGACTAAGATCAACGACCCGGAATTAGCGGACCGACAGTTGGAGTTGTGGATCAAGCGCGATGACTTGCTACATCCGATTATCTCCGGCAATAAATGGCGTAAGCTCAAATATATCCTCAATCAGGCCTTACACAATGGCGCCGACACTATCGTCAGCATGGGCGGCGCCTATTCCAATCATTTACACGCTCTGGCTTTTACCGGTAAAGCCTTGGGGCTGAAAACCATAGGCTATATTCGCGGCGAGCAGCCCGCGCAACTTAATGCCACGCTGCATGATCTGCTTGATTGGGGCATGGAGCTGCGTTTTGTGTCGCGTAGCGACTACCGGCAATTGCGCGATTACAAAGGTCACGACAGCTTACCTGAACTGCAGGCCGGCCAATATTGGCTGCCGGAAGGTGGAGCCACCGACTTGGCTTTGCAAGGCGTTGCCGAACTGATCGATGAAATTGACGTCGGCTTTGATACGCTGGTCGTTGCCTGCGGCACGGGCACCACTTTGGCAGGTTTGCTTACCTCGCCGCTAACTCAACAGGCTATCGGTGCGGCAGCGCTGAAGGGTGGCGACTTTCTAATCGACGATGTCGAGCAATTGCTGAATAATCAGGGAATCATCAGTCATGCGGACCGGCGAATTCTGGTGGATTACCATTTCGGCGGTTTCGCCAAAACGACGCCGGCTTTGTTGGCGTTTATGCAGGATTTTCAACGGCAACACGGTATCGAGCTGGAACCGATCTACACCGGAAAATTGCTGTTTGCGCTCTACGATTTAATCCGGAAGGGGTATTTCCCGGCTGGGCAGCGGATAGTGGCAATCCATACCGGCGGTTTGCAAGGCAAGCGCAAGTAATATTCCCTGTCGTGTTACCAGTTAAAAATCAGATAGATATTGAGTCATTACCCAAAATGGTGATAATAGCCGCTGCCTAAAAAATAATAACAAGGTGGCACCGTGGTTGCGCAGATCATTTCATTCCCCGAGCAAAAAAGTAGCAATAAACTGGCGGTGTCTTTCCGCTTTTTACTGAGTTTGTACGCCATTGTGCCACTGTGCTTATTGGTCCTTTGGGTAGACGAATTCGGCTTTAATTTCGCATTACGCGATATGCTGCCCAGTAGCCCCACGCATTTTTTGTTGTTTCAAATTTTGTTCGGTACTCCGCATATAGTGGCCAGTAATCTGTTGTTGGTCAGCCACCAGGACTATCTGCAAGCCTTTAAAAGCAAATTAATCGCCATGACTTTGTTCATCATGGTGTTTTTCGGCATCGGCAGCCTGTTTATTCCTTATCGCGCACTGTACATCATTACTGCCTGCTGGACGGTCTACCACGTCTTGAAACAACAGCATGGTATCGCCAAAGCCGCGTGCCGCTTGCCGGGCTGGGCGTTTTACCTGCAACTGTGGCTCAGCGTCGGTGCCGGTATCTTCATTTACATGGGGATTTTTCTGAAAAACAGCCTGGAGCCGGAACAAGCCGCCCAAGTGTTGCAAATTGCCAGCGTGCTGACGACGGCTTTGGTTATCAGCACGGTGTTTTGCCAACGTTACGTGCCGACCGCTTGGGTATCTATTTTTTGTGGGCTAACACACTGCTGGTCGTTAGCAGTTGGTATGTTTACAGCCAGCAGTATTATTTCCTGGCGATCTTGATGCCCCGTTTGGTGCACGACATCACCGCTTATAGTTTTTACGTGACTCACGACGTGAATCGTCACGGCGAACAGCCGCAGAATAATTTGTTCCGGGCGGCAACGGCAATTCGATTACCTGTTTGGCTGGTATTGCCGCTGCTGTCGTTTGTGTTGACCTACCTGTTACAGGCTTATGGCGACGATCTGGTCAATTTATTGCTGCAAACCCTGTTTTCCACGCAAATTTATAAAGCCGTCACCTTGGGTTTTCTTGGATATTTGGCCTTGATGCATTATTACACCGAGGCGTTTGTGTGGGCTGCCGGCTCGCCGCTAAGGCGTTATATTCGCTTTAGCGGCGTCTAATCGCCTAGTGCGGCAGCGTGTAACCCACTTTAATGGTGACCTGCCAATGCGCGACCTTGCCGTTATCGATATGGCCGCGGGTTTCCACAACTTCAAACCAACGCATGTTTTGGATGGTTTCGCCGGCTTTGGCGACGGCGTTCTCGATGGCTTGTTGGATGCCTAGGCTGGATGAGCCGGTTAGTTCGACTTTTTGATAGACATGTTCTGGCATGTTATTTACTCCGCTTGAGGGTTGAATAAGGCTTGGTAGGCGCGCGCGGCCGCTTCCGGTTCATGGTCAAATATGCCGCCTATCACCGCCAATAAGTCTGCGCCGGCCGCCAATAAAGTTCCACCATTTTCCGGCAGAATGCCGCCGATGGCGACTATTGGCACATTTATAAATTGTTTGGCGCGATGCAGGCTGATAATGTCGGCGGGGGCGGCCAATGGTTTTGAACCGGACGGGAAGAAGCGTCCGAATGCGACGTAGTCGGCGCCGGCAGCGGCCATGTTCTTGGCTTTGTCCACATCGTTATAACACGATACCCCAATGATGGCGTCTGGACCCAACAGGCGCCGCGCTGCAGCGATTTCGCCATCGTCGCGACCTAGATGCACACCGTCAGCACCGATACTCATCGCCAACTCGACACTGTCGTTAATCAACAGCGGAGCATCGTAAGCGTGGCAAACTTCCAACAAAAGCCTCGCTAATTGCGGCGCATCCAGCGGATTTTTGTCGCGGTATTGAATCACTCTAGCCCCGCCGCGCAAGGCCGCTTCGACGTCTTTTACGACTTGGGCAATCGTTTTGTTTTCGGGTTGGGTGATGGCGTACAAGCCCTGGCGCGGAAACTTCATGCTTCTACCCAAAATAAGCGGTCAGGATTGTGTTGGCCTTGTCCGGGACGGTAGGCGGCGGCCAGCGATTGCCAGGTAAATTCCTGAGCTTCGCTGACGGCGGTAAACACATCAAGACCCTGAGCCAGCAGGGCGGCGCTGGCGCTGGCCAGCGTGCAGCCCGAGCCGTGATAGCTGTGCGGCAAGCGCTCCCAATTAAAGGTTTCATGCAGGTCGTCGGGCATGTATAAGCGGTTGTGTACCAGCTCGGAGCTCTCGTGGGTGCCTGTGATCAGCACGAATTCGGCGCCTTTGCCCTGCAAGAAACGGCCGCAGTCGCCCAAATCGTTTTGCCCGGACAGACGGCGGGCTTCCTCGCTGTTGGGCGTCAATAAGGTAGTCAACGGTAGCAGTTGCTCGACGATAACATCAATTAATTGCTGGCCGGCCAATGCAGTGCCGCCGCCGGCTGCCAGTACCGGGTCCAGCACCACCGGAATAGCCGTATGTTGCCGCAAAATTTGCGCAATCGCTACAGCAACGCCGGCGTCGCCGATCAGGCCGATTTTGAACGCGGAGACTTTAAAGTCCGCCAACAGCGTTTGTGCTTGGCTGAGAATGTCTGCGGGCTGTTGCGGAATCAGCGTCTTGACGTTGCGGCTGTCCTGTTCGGTTAACGCCGTAATCACACTAGCCGCATGGCATTGGTGGCTATTTATGGCCTCGATGTCGGCTTGCACACCGGCGCCACCGCTGGGATCGTGGCCGGAAAAACAGACTACCACCGGGCGGTTGCGGCTCATAAGCCGTCTCCATTCAGCAAGGCTAGAAACTCTTGTTCGCTGATGACGCTGACGCCTTTCTCGCGAGCGGCGTTGGTTTTATTGGCGCCGACATTGTCGCCAGCGACCAGATAGTCGGTTTTCGCCGACACCGAGCTACCAACTTTAGCGCCTTTGCCTTTGGCTTGCTTGCTCAAGTCGTCGCGACTGCCGCTGTGTAAGGTGCCGGTGAAGACCAAGGTTTTGCCGGCTAACGGATGGGCGTTGTCGGTGGCCTGGTTTTGCGTCGAGGTTAGATTAAAACCCAGTGACATCAGGCTATCGAACAAGGGTTTGATTTTGGCAAAACCTTGGGTGATCACTGCGGCGGTTTTTTCCGCAAAACCTTCGATCGCGACGATGTTGGCTTCGCTGAGATTGAAAATCTCCGGCAACGCATAATGCGCCAACAGCCGTTCGCAGTTGCCTAGGCCCATTCGAAATACGCCGAAGGCCGACAGAAAGCGCCAGTCTTCGATGGCTTCGTTGCGGCTGCGCACTAATTGATCAACCAGGTTTTGCGATTGTTTGGGACCGAACCCCATGCTTTCGAATTCTGCGGCGGTTAAGGCGTAGATTTTGTCGACGCTTCGGATTTCGTTTTCGTAAAGCTTTTTGATGGTCGCAGCCCCGAAGCCGTCGTTGTTTTTCAGCACCCGAAAGAAATGTTCCATGCTGTTGCTGATTTGCGCCGGGCATTCCAGGTTGTTGGGGCAGACTAAATAATCGTTGTCCCAAATCAATTCGTGGCCGCAACTGGGGCAGGCTCTGGGTACTTGCGGTTCGGCCGGACGCAGTACTTCCTCGATTTTGGGGATGACCTCGCCGGAGCGGGCCAAGCGGATCAGCGCGCCAGGGCCTATGCCTTTATCCAGCACCATTTTGTAATGATGGGCGGTGGCTCGGGAAAGCAGGGCGCCGCTAAGGCGGACCGGTTCCAATTCCGCTACCGGCGTGATGCGCCCGGAACGCGAAGTTTGCGGGGTGATGCTGAGGATTTTGACTTCGGCAGTTTCCAGATTTTCCTTATAAGCCAGTTGCCAGCGGTGGTGGTGGCGGGTGGCGCCCATCGCTTGCTTGAGTTGCTCGTCGACGATTTCCAGAATCACGCCGTCCACGTCGTAATCCAGCTTATGCCAGATGTCTTTGACGATGGTTTCGAAGTTGTCGATCAGGTCCTGCCAGACTCCCTCCCAGCAAGGCAATATAGCAAACGGATAAAACACCGCCGCATGATCGGCGATGGCGCGTTCGGCATGTTCGTCCAACTCCTTTTCCTTGATCACGCTGGCTTGGAAGTTACGGGCATTGTCGAAAAATTCGGCCAGATTAGCGTCGAAATAACTGCGGCTGACCACGATCTCTCCGGCACCCAGGCCGCGCGGGCCTTGATTGGCGACTTGTAAGCCGCGTTCGAATACGCGGGTGATGTCGGTACCTTTGCGGCCGTCGCCACGGGTATACAGCATCCGGCCGTCGTCATAGGCTGCGTAGCCGTCCAATTTGGGCGTGACTTTAAAAGTCAGTTCGGCAAAGTTTTTATCCAATTCCAATGCAGCCTTCTCGATACGGCTGGCCCAACGCTCCACTTCTTCGCGGCTATAGGCTTTGTCGGTGGAGAGCATCACGGTTGGCAGATCGACGGTTTTACCCGCGAAAGCGGGTTCCGGCTCGACTGTGTGCAGCAGCGGATGCTCGGGCTGACGTTTTTTCAGTTCTGCCAGATAAACGAAGTCGTAATCGGCATCGCTGATAATCGGTTCGCCGCCGCGATACAAAGCGTTGGCAATCTCCAGGAACGTCACTAATTCACTGTCCGTGACGGTATGCAGCAAATCCGCGTGTGTGCACAATTCGCAAAAACGATTCTCACCAAGATCGTTCGAACTTAGCGTGGTCTGCAAAAGAATAGCTTTTTGACTGTCGGTAAGCATGCCGGGGATAGATGTGTCGGGTAGGGCGGCGATTATAGAGGATAATATCGCAAAAAAAAGGCGGGAGAGAGAACTCGCCCGCCGAAGCATCTATCTTTCAAGAGGATCATGTCAACGGTAGGAAATCGCGTGACATGGGCTTAATATAAAGTTTTCTAAGGAACAAGCGTTGATCTAGGTCAATGTTTGGCGGGTTATTGAATAGCCTGTTCTTCAGCCGTGTTGGTGGCGGGGTGGCAGGTTTTACACAAGCCGTGAATTTCAATGGTTTTACGCTGCGGTACGAAGCCGGCATCGCCAAGTTCTTTGGATAATGCGCTGAGTACCGAAGGCGCGGCGCGCTCCTGAACCGTATGGCAGGCGGTGCAGATTAACAGTAGTTGATCGTGTTGAGTGCCGGAGCAGTGGCAGCCGACGAACGCATTTAAACTCTCCACCCGATGAATCAGGCCTTGTTCCAACAGAAAATCCAAGGCCCGGTAGACTGTCGAGGGTTTTGCGGCGTCGTTTACCGGCCTGATTTGATCCAGCAAGTCGTAGGCTTTAACGGCCTTATGACTGTTCCAGATCAGCTCCAAAATCTTATGGCGGATGGGGGTCAGTTGTACGCCGCGCGTTAAGCAAAGTTGTTCGGCTACACTTATCGCCCTGTGGATGCATACGTTATGGTCATGCTCTGGTGCCGGGAAAGTTGCTTGGTCGGTCATTTTGCAAAGGGTGATTGGGTTCATTCATTTTGTGGATGCGGTAAGTTATAGTGCCAGCATAAACAACCCATTTCAAATCGAATTACCAAATAAATTTTGTGTGTTTTTAATGCGCGCGGTTAAGCGCCATAGTGTGGTTGTTTGGCGGTTTCTCGGCGGACTTTTGCGAGCGGCTATAAGTAATTTTGAGGCAATAAATGAGAAGGATTACATTCCTGGTTTATGCAGTGCTATGGATTTTGTTGATTAGCCTGAACCTTTACCAGCAAGTCACGGATACCAAACAGTACGCGCAAAAAATTGCCACGCGCCAAGCCGAGATGTTTTTCGATCATATCGTCTTGATCAGAAAATGGAATGCGTTGCACGGCGGCGTTTACGTGCCTATCACCGAGAGTACTCAGCCCAATCCTTACCTGGAAGTTCCTCATCGCGATGTAGAGACCACCGATGGCAAGCACCTGACTTTAATTAATCCAGCTTATATGACTCGGCAGCTCTCGGAAATGGGTGACGAATCGGATATTGCCTTTCATATTACCGGTTTTAATCCGATTCGCCCGGAAAATCGGCCGGACCAATGGGAAGCAGAGGCATTGTTGGCGTTCCAGCAAGGTCAAAAAAGTGTGAGCAGTATCGGCACTATCAACGGGCAATCTTTTTATCGTTACATGGCGCCGCTGCATGTCGATCAAAGTTGTCTGGTTTGCCATCAGCGGCAAGGCTATAAAGAGGGCGAAATTCGCGGCGGTATTAGTGTCAGTATTCCCAGTGCCAGTATCGATGCTTTTGTGAGCGAGCGTCTGGAGCATTTGACAATCACCCATGCAATTGTGGCAGTTATCGGTTTGATCGTATTGCTGTTGTCTTATTTGGCGCAAGCCAGACTAAGCCAGCGCCTGGATAAAGCCAAAAGCCGTATGCAACTGGCGTATCTGGATTCGTTGACCTTGCTACCCAATCGCCGTTACTACGATGCCTTTGTAAAAAGGGAATGGAAGCGCGCCTTGCGGCATAAATATCCTATCTCGATGATCATGATAGACATCGATTTCTTCAAGCTATACAACGACAATCTCGGACATATCGAGGGCGATCATTGTTTGCGGCAAGTGGCTAAAACCTTGAAGCGTTTCTTTAGAAGGCCGGGCGATTTGATTGCACGTTACGGTGGCGAAGAGTTTTGCGTGGTCGCGGCTTGTGATGCCGAACAAATCATGGTGTTGGCCGAAATTCTGCGTAAAGCCGTGGAGAATATGCGTCTGCCGCATCCGGCTTCCAAAATTTCCGAATTTGTGACTATCAGTCTTGGTGTTGCCAGTATCGTTCCGAGTGACGACCTATCTTTCGAAAGCCTGCTGCACGCGGCGGATCAGGCGCTATACGATGCCAAGGCCACCGGTAGAAACCGGGTTGGCAAACGCCGGGTTTGAAACGATGGCAAGGGCCGGTGTTTGACCGGCCCTTGCCATGTGTCTAGTTACGAATGTTTTTCCAATAGTTTGGCATGAGCCGCTGCCAAGCGAGCCACGGGAATGCGCGGCGCGGAACACGATACATAGTTCAAGCCTAAGTCGTGAACGAATTTAATCGAACGCGGATGGCCGCCGTGTTCGCCGCAAATGCCTATTTTCAAATCCGGGCGCTGCTGACGACCCAGTTCCACGGCCATTTTCATCAGTTTGCCCAAGCCCTCAATATCCAGTGTTTCGAAGGGGTTGTCTTCCAGCAGGCCTGATTCTTCGTACAGCGGTAAGAATTTGTTCTCGGCATCCTCGCGGGAGAATGAAAAAGTGGCTTGGGTTAAATCGTTGGTGCCGAATGAAAAGAAAGCAGCTGTCGCGGCCAGACGGTCGGCACGGGTACATGCCCGCACCGTTTCAATCATTGTGCCGAACTTGAAGTTGAGCTTGAGCTTGTATTGCGCTTCCACTTCGGCTTGAATCTCGTCGACATAGGTTTTCACGGTTTTCAATTCCTGTGCGGTGATCACCTGCGGCACCATGATTTCCGGTTCGACCGGAATCCGTTGTTTCACACACAATGCCGCCGCTTCCAGAATTGAGCGGATCTGCATTTTGTAGATTTCCGGATAGCTCATGCCCAGCCTGACGCCGCGATGACCCAGCATTGGGTTGACTTCGTACAGCTCCAGCACTTTATCCAGCATCATCTGTTTTTTACTGATCGCTTCCAAAATCACGTCTTCGTTCAGCATATTGAACGGTGCCGGCATTTCCGCCGGGTGCGCCAGCGTATCCAGCGTGACACGTTGGCCTTTGACGATGGTCAGGTAGTGTTTCAGCGCATCCAGCTCATCAATCAATTGGTGCTCATTGGGCAAAAACTCGTGCATGGGTGGATCCAGCAAACGCACGGTAACCGGGTGCGGCGACATGGCTTCGAACAACTGTTGGAAGTCATCGCGTTGAATCGGGAACAGTTTGGCTAAAGCCGCCTCGCGTTCTTCGGTGTTGTGCGCCAGAATCATATCTACCACTAAGGGTAAACGGTCGGCGGCGTTAAACATGCGTTCGGTACGGCACAAACCGACACCTTTGGCGCCGTAGCTGACCGCCAGTCTCGCGGTTTCCGGCGTGTCGACATTGGCATGCACACGCAAGCGGGCTATGCTGTCGGCCCAGCCCAGCAAGGTTTTTAATTCCTCAGAGAATGAGGGCGGAATGGTTGGGATCCGGCCCAAATAGATATTACCGTTGCTGCCGTCTATGGTAATCAGGTCGCCTTCCTTGATATGGATGTCGCCGACGATAGCCAAGCGGGCGCGGACATCGACTTTGATGTCTTCAGCACCAGCCACGCAGGCTTTACCCATGCCGCGCGCCACCACCGCAGCGTGCGAGGTTTTGCCGCCGCGGCTGGTCAAGATGCCTTGTGCAGCGAAAAAGCCGTGGATGTCTTCCGGTTTGGTTTCTTCGCGTAGCAAAATCAAATCTTGGCCGGTTTTACCCAAGCGAACTGCCGTGTCGGCGTCGAATACGCAATGGCCGCAAGCCGCGCCTGGCGAAGCCGGCAGGCCTTGGGCAATGGCTTTGACTTCGTGATTGGGGGCCAATTGCGGATGCAGCAATTGTTCCAGCATGTCGGGATTGATCCGCAGCAGCGCTTGTTCTTTGCTTATCAGGCCTTCCGCCACCATATCGATGGAGGTTTTCACCATCGCGGTCGCGTTCATTTTGCCGTTTCGGGTTTGCAAACAATACAGAATGCCGCGCTCTATGGTGTACTCGTAATCCTGCACCTCGTGATAATGCGCTTCCAGTTTATTGCGCAGCTCCACCAGTTGCCGATATTGCTCAGGCATTTCCTTGGCCATTTCGTGAACCGGTTTGGGGGTACGAATGCCGGCGACCACGTCTTCGCCTTGCGCATTGACCAGGTATTCGCCGTACATCTCGTTGACGCCGGTGCCAGGGTTGCGGGTGAAACCGACGCCGGTGGCGCAGTCGTCGCCCATATTGCCGAATACCATGGTGACGATATTCACGGCGGTGCCGTTGGCAATGTCCGGGGTGATGTGAAACTCGCGGCGGTAATCGACGGCACGTTTTCCCAGCCAGGAATTAAATACCGCACGAATGGCAATCTCCAATTGTTGGTAAACGTCTTCCGGAAACGGCCGACCGGTTTCCTCATGCACCACGGTCAGGAACAGTTCGCTAATTTCCTGGAGTTGGTCGGCAGTCAACGCCACATCGGCTTTGATGCCGGCCGCACGCTTAACGTTGTTGAAATGGACGTCGAATTTTTCGTCGTCGATACCCAGCGCTACCTTGCCGAATAATTGGATGAAGCGGCGATAGGCATCGTAAGCAAAGCGCGGGTCGTCGGTCATTTCGATCAAGCCGGCCAGGGTTTGCTTGTTCAAGCCCAAGTTCAGAATGGTGTCCATCATGCCCGGCATCGAGATGGCCGAGCCGGAACGTACCGAAACCAGTAGCGGGTCGTTGGCGCCGCCAAACGATTTACCGCTCAGTTGCTCGATTTCGGCGATTTGCTGACGAACTTCATCCATCAGATCGGCGGGTAACTGTTTGTTTTCCAGGTAAGTCAGACAGGTTTGGGTGGTGATGACAAAGCCCGGCGGTACGTTAAAGCCCATTTGCGTCATTTCGCAAAGGTTTGCGCCTTTGCCGCCCAGTAATGCCTTGTTTTTGCCGTCGCCCGTATTGAATGAATAGCTGTATTTTGGAGTCATTATGGCCTTGTCGAAGTGTTGAAGTTAAATGATGGCTGCGGGAAACGCCTTGAGTAGCTTGTCGGCGTCTCGTGATGCCGGGTATTGCGGTTAGAATACCCCACTTTTTACCTATTTTTTTGAGTCATTACAAGTTACGCGCCATGGATAAATTTGATGTCATTATCGTCGGAGCCGGCGCGTCCGGCTTAATGTGCGCTATCGAAGCCGCCAAGCGCGGCCGGCGGGTGAAGATAGTGGAACATGCCAACAGGCCGGGCAAAAAGATTCTGATGTCCGGTGGTGGCCGTTGCAATTTTACTAACTACAGCATAGCCCCGGAAAATTACATTTCCAATAACCCGCATTTTTGCAAGTCGGCGCTTAGCCGCTTCACGCAATGGGATTTTTTGAGCTTTATACAGCGCCACCAAATACCGTTTCACGAACGTCTGCACGGGCAATTGTTTTGCGACAATAGCGCCAAGGATATTCTGGATGCGCTGTTAAAAGAATGCGGGCAAGCTGGCGCGACGCTGGCGTTAAATTGTCGGGTGGAGCGATTGGAGAAACGCGACGACGGCGATTTTTTACTGAACACCAGTAGCGGTGTGATGTCTGCATCAGCCTTGGTCATTGCCAGCGGCGGCTTATCGATACCGAAAATGGGCGCCACGCCGTTTGGTTATAAAATCGCGGAACAATTCGGCATCAAAGTTTGGCCGACCCGAGCCGGTTTGGTGCCGTTAACGCTGCAACCAGGCGATTCAGAGCGCTTTACTCCGCTGACCGGTATCGCCGTGCCTTGCCGGATAAGCAATCAACAGCAGTCGTTTAAAGAAAATATTTTGTTCACCCATCGCGGTTTAAGCGGGCCGGCCATCCTGCAAATCTCCTCGTATTGGCATCCCGGCGAAGCGCTGCATGTAGACTTATTGCCGGATATGGATCTGGCGGAGACATTGAAAGAAAAGCGGCGGCAAGGCAGCAAATTAAAAATCCAAAATTTACTGGCCGACTACTTACCCAAACGCTTGTTACAAGCCTTATTGGACGAGCGGCAGTTGGATATAGCCGTTGCTAATTGCGCCGACAAAGACCTGAACGCGATCGCGGAAAATCTGCACCACTGGACGATCAAGCCGAATGCTACCGAAGGCTATCGTACCGCCGAGGTAACCGTGGGGGGAGTGGATTGCGATGCGATTTCCTCGAAAACCCTGCAGAGCTTGCAAGTGCCGGGGTTGTATTTTGTTGGGGAAGTGTTGGATGTCACCGGGTGGCTGGGCGGATATAACTTTCAGTGGGCTTGGGCTTCGGGGTGGTGTGCGGGGCAGTATGTTTGAGGTCTGGTTTTAGTTTTTATTCCCTTGGTCCTTATCATGTCGTCGCTCCCGCGCAGGCGGGAGCCCAGTTGCCCACTGGATTCCCGTTTTCGCGGTAATTACAACCATTGGGAATTTAGGGTCGGGCTAATGAGAAGTGTCGCTGTTGCGACGGATTGTTTTGCAAGTCGGTTCTCGGACCGACAGCCGAGATACTTTCTTTTGCGTCGCCAAAAGAAAGTATCCAAAGAAAAGGCGACCCGGTTGCCGCTTGTTTCCTGCGCGCCGAAGGATTTGGCGAGGGTTTTCGGAAGGTGCTTCCCATCCCCTCCGAAAACGAGCGGCATCCTTGCCGCTTCCCTGCGGGCAAATCTCGCCAAATCATCCGGTGCTCGGCGCGGCCATAACGGGAAAAAACCCCGTTGTGAATTCCAAAACACATCTAGTATTTGCGAAGATTGTTCGGCGGTGTGCGGATGTCGTTAGACAATCCGCCAAATTTGATGGCTATCATTCGGCGTAACGCCTATCGGCTTCCTCATAACGCGGATTGTGCTGTAATACCTAGGAGTAAAAATGGACACTGTCCGAGTAAATATAGCTTATCGTCCTTGTATTAGCTCAGACCTGATCTGACAGTTACCGTTTTTGCGGGGTGTCTGTCAGATTAGATTTGGTTCAGATTTTTTTGAGCCCAAATCTGTTTTCCATCCAGCAAGGTATCCATCGGCGTTCTGCCGTTGCACATTTTGCCCTGATGAGTTCGGTCATTGTTGTAATAAACCAGCCATTCGTCCAGATCTTTTTGGAGTTGATCCAGGTCGCTATAGAGCTTTTTGCGGAACGTGACCTGATAGAACTCCTGCAAGATGGTCTTATGGAAGCGTTCGCAAATCCCATTGGTTTGCGGTGACATGGCCTTGGTTTTGGTATGGTCGATGTCGTTGATCGCCAGGTATAGCTGATAATCATGCTGTTCGACCTTGCCACAATATTCTGTGCCGCGATCCGTCAGAATGCGTAGAACGGGTAATGCGTTGGCTTCGTAGAACGGCAATACTTTGTCATTCAGGATATCCGCTGCGGTAATGGGCGTTTTGGTTGTATACAACTTGCAGTGTGCGACTTTGCTATAAGTGTCCACGTAAGTCTGCTGGTATATCCGCCCAACCCCTTTGAGGTTGCCGACGTAAAAAGTATCCTGCGAACCCAGGTAACCGGGATGGGCTGTTTCGATTTCGCCGCAGGCTTGATCATCCTGCTGCTTTTTCTCCAACGCCGCAATCTGCGCATCGCTCAGCATTAACCCTTCGGCGGCTACCTTGGCTTCCAGTGCTTTAAGCCTCTTTTTAAAGTTCTCCAGGTCATGCCGTAACCAGATGGAGCGAACGCCGCTGCCGGATACGAATACCCCTTGTTTACGCAGTTCATTACTGGTTCGATGCTGTCCATGCGCTGGCCACTCAACCGCATAGGCTTTCACTGCCAGCTCAATGCTTTCATCGACGCGATTCTTCAGATTCGGAGACCGGCGGTTTTTGTCGATTAAGGCATCGATACCACCTTCAGCTACCAGCTCTTGATAACGATAAAACGTATCGCGCGAGACACCCATCACCTTGCAGGCTCTGGAGACGTTATTCAGTTCTTGGGCTAAATTTAACAGCCCCGCTTTGTGTTTAATGATCGGATTGTTTGTATGGATCATGAGAGTTACCTTTTGTGTTTTGTGTAAGGATTCGACACCCCTATCAAAACCGGTAACTCTCATCTTTTCAAGTCGATGTGTCAGATCAAGTCGTGACTAATACAGCACCATAAGACCGAACGTGGTGATACAAATGAATTAATGAGCTGGCAAAGCGCGCGTAGTATTTTTGTTGGTTACCCAAACCAAACAAGGCAACCCGCTTTCCGGATAAATCCGCCTCATCCAGGCGGAATAAAAACTCTTCCCAGTTGCCTTCTTCGCTGCCGGTGGTTCTGCCGGGTATTTCGCCGACGCCGTAACTGGGCATTCCCAAAATCAAGGCTTTGTAACCAAGCAGTTCCGTTACTGTTGCTTGATTAACATTCACCGGTTCGCTGGCAATTTCGTCGCCCAAAACTCGGTACATGACCTGCGCCATCATCGCTGTCATACCTTTCTCGGTGCCGTAGAAAATTCCAATCTTGTTCATTGTTAAATCTCCATCGAATTGTCTACAAGCAGCAAAGCAAAATTTAAACCATCAGTAATCTTGGGTTCTGAGTTCTCGCTAAGTCGGTAACTTCAACGCTTTGCGGTAGACTGCCCAGTGGAAAGGGGCGAAACAGTGACTAACGTATTTGGTTATCTTTGTAACAATGAAACAGACACTCTGTCCGTTGCTTACAAAATCTGACAGAAATGTTGCCGTGTTTGGCTGATGCATAACGCTTTTTCTGAATTAGACGGTTTTTTATCAACCAGCCGAACAATGGCTTGAACCTTTCTGGGCATAGGCGGTAATCATTAATGGCTTAATCTTGAGATGATTCATGGTACAAGCGGTTGGCCTAATCACATTCGCTGTGTGATAATCGAATTCAACTGCTAAGCTTCTGCTAACAGAAAACTGAGGAAACCATGTCAAACGATACTTTACTGGTCAGGCATAACGCCACCGGAAAAGAAGTTGAATATCCGTTGTTGAAGGGGTCTTTGGGTGCAGATACTGTCGATATTCGCTCTTTAAACAAAGATCTTGGGTGTTTTACTTACGATCCGGGCTTTATTGCCACGGCTGCTTGCAAAAGCAAAATTACATACATTGATGGTGATAACGGGATTTTGTTGTATCGCGGTTATCCCATCGAGCAATTAGCGGAAAACTGCGAATTTACTGAAGTTGCCTATTTGCTGATGAATGGCGAACTGCCCAATGCGGAGCAGTTGCGTGATTTTAATGAGGAAGTCAGCGATAGGGCCATCATCCATGAAGCTTTGCGCAAATTTTTTGATGGTTTCCATTACGATGCCCATCCTATGGCGATGTTGGTGGGGGTGGTGGGGTCCTTGTCGGCGTTTTATCACAGTGATTTGAACATTAAAGATCCTGCCAGTCGCATGATCTGCGCGACCCGGCTAATAGGCAAGATGCCCACCATTGCCGCAGCGTCATACCGGCATTCCATCGGTCGACCTTTTGTTTACCCCCGTATGGATCTGAGTTATTGCGAGAACTTCCTGAATATGATGTTCTCTCGTTCCTCGCAAAACTATATCGATCAAGAACATTACATCGATCCCAATCTGGTCCAAGCGCTGAATCTGTTGTTTATTCTGCATGCCGACCACGAGCAAAATGCCAGTACCTCGACGGTGCGCATGGCGGGCAGTACCGGCGCCAATCCTTATGCCTGCGTGGCAGCGGGCATAGCGGCGTTGTGGGGACCGGCTCACGGCGGCGCCAACGAAGCGGTTTTGAATATGTTGGCGCAAATCGGTAGCGTCGAAAACGTCCCCAAATATATCGCCAAAGCCAAGGATCACGACGACCCGTTCCGTTTAATGGGCTTTGGGCACCGGGTTTATAAAAACTTCGATCCGCGCGCTACCATCATCCGCAAAACCTGCTACGAGGTATTGAGCAGAACCAACACCAACGATCCGCTGTTTGAACTGGCCTTGGCCTTGGAAGAATATGCGTTGAAAGACGAGTATTTCATCGAGAAAAAACTCTACCCCAATGTCGATTTCTATTCCGGCATTATCTATAAAGCCCTGCACATCCCCGTCGAAATGTTCACCGTGATGTTTGCGATAGCCCGCACTGCCGGCTGGATTTCACATTGGCTGGAGATGATGGAAGAGCCGGCGACGCCTATCAGCAGGCCGAGACAGTTATACGTCGGGCCGCCGCGCCGTGACTATACCGCTGTCAATAATCGCTAAATATGCAGAAAATCGACATGAAGTCAGCACAAATCAATACGCAAGAACCGCCTGAGAACGCCAAGACAGAATCCGAGAAGACGCCGTCTGTGGAGCAAGATCCTGCCATTCCGACAGAAATTAATGGCCCGAAAGGGCCGGAGCCTACTCGTTTTGGCGATTGGGAACGCAAAGGTCGTTGCGTCGATTTTTAAATAACAAACTATTTTTCAACTTTAAATACAGGGTAAATCATGTCAGCAAACAGACCACTTTCGCCCCATCTGCAAGTCTATCGATTGCCCTTAACCGGCCTGGTTTCAATCACCCATCGCATGACCGGGGTGTTCCTTTCCATGGGCCTGGTGCTGTTTGTCTATGTGCTGTTTGCCATCGCCGCTGGCGAAGGTGCTTACGGTGCCATGCAGGCATTTATGTCGTACTGGGTGTTTAAATTGGTCTATTGGGGCTTTATTTATGCGCTATTTTTTCATTTGGTGCACGGTATTCGCCATCTGATTTGGGATTTTTGCAAAACCTTCGAACGCATGACACTGGACAAATATGCAGTTTACGAGCTGATTGCTTCGGCGTCGTTGACATTGATTACGTTTGTGGTTTCTTAAAGGAGGGCTGGTTATGGATTACAAAGCAACATTGGAAAAAGCCGCTGATTTTTTTTCGGTACATAGCGGCTCGGGCCATTTTTGGTATCAGCGCGTCACCGCTGTGGCCTTGGTGCCATTGTCTATTTGGTTGATTGTGCTACTAAACAAGGCTCTAAATGCGCCGTATGCGGACACCGTGGATTGGTTGTCTTCACCATTTAACACCCTGGCGATTATCGCCTGGACCGTGGCAGTGGTTTATCACGCCGCGTTGGGTGTGCAGGTGGTGATCGAAGATTATGTGTCGACTATTCCGGTAAGAAACTTGGCAATACGTGCCACCAATCTGATTTTTTTAGTTTTGGGTGTCGCGGCATTGCTCGCGATTATCATCATCTTTTTCGCAAGGTAACTCATGGCCTCAGCATATAACATCATCGAACACCAACATGACGTTGTGGTGGTTGGCGCCGGCGGGGCCGGTTTGCGGGCTACTTTTGGTATGGTGGAAAAAGGTCTGAAAACCGCCTGTATCAGTAAAGTGTTTCCTACCCGCAGTCACACCGTCGCAGCACAGGGTGGTATCAGCGCCGCGCTCGGCAACATGGGTGAGGATGACTGGCGTTTTCACATGTATGACACCGTAAAAGGTTCGGATTGGCTGGGCGATCAAGATGCGATCGAGTACATGTGCCGGGAAGCGATTCCGGCCATCATCGAGTTGGAACATTACGGCGTGCCGTTTTCCAGAACCGCAGAAGGTAAAATTTACCAGAGGGCTTTTGGTGGTATGTCTACGCATTACGGTAAAGGCCAAGCGCAAAGAACCTGCGCAGCAGCCGACGTAACCGGTCATGCCATTTTGCATACCCTGTACCAACAGGCTTTAAAACACAAAGCTGAATTCTTCGTCGAGTACATCGCGCTGGATTTGATCATGGAAGAGGGCGAGTGCCGCGGCGTCCTGGCCTGGTGCCTGGATGACGGCTCGATTCACCTGTTTCGCGGCCATCAAACGGTAATGGCAACCGGTGGCTACGGTCGTACCTTTCTATCGTGCACCTCGGCGCACACGGTTACCGGCGACGGCAATGGCATGATCTTGAGAGCGGGTTTGCCTTTACAAGATATGGAGTTCGTGCAATTCCATCCAACAGGTATTTATGGTTCCGGTTGCTTGATGACTGAAGGCGCGCGCGGTGAGGGGGGGTATTTGACCAACTCAGAAGGCGAGCACTTCATGGCTCGTTACGCCCCGCATGCCAAAGACTTGGCGTCTCGCGACGTAGTGAGTCGGGCAATTACGGTTGAGATTAACGAAGGACGCGGCATCGGTCCAAAGAAAGACCACGTACATTTGCATTTGGAGCATCTCGACCCGGCCATCATCCATGAGCGGTTGCCCGGCATCACCGAAACCGCCCGAATTTTTGCCGGTGTCGATGCGACGAAACAACCGATTCCGGTTTTACCTACCGTGCATTACAACATGGGCGGTATTCCGACCAATTACAAGGCCGAAGTGGTCACACTGAAAGACGGTAATCCTGATTATGTGGTTCCTGGCTTGATGGCGATTGGTGAAACCGCCTGTGTTTCGGTGCATGGCGCCAATCGTTTGGGTTCTAACTCTTTGTTGGATTTGGTGGTATTTGGGCGGGCGGTTGCGATTCGTTGCACAGAGCTGATCAAGCCGGGCATGCCGCATAAGCAGTTGGCAAAAGACGCCACGGATCAAGCATTATCGCGTTTCGATAAAATCCGCCATGCCAACGGTAGCCGTAAAACGGCGGAAATCCGCATGGATATGCAAACCACTATGCAGTCTAAGGCGGCGGTATTCAGAACTGAGGACACGCTAAACGAAGGTATCAAGGCTATAGGTGAGATTGCTGCATCGTTTGATGATGTAAAAGTGGGTGATAAATCACTGATTTGGAATACCGATCTGGTGGAAACCCTGGAGCTTGATAATTTGCTCGGCCAGGCTCAGGTTACTATTACTGCCGCCGGTAATCGTCAAGAAAGTCGCGGCGGCCATGCGCGTGAGGACTTCCCGAAACGCGATGACAAGAATTGGATGAAGCACACTCTGACCTGGCGGGAAGGCAACAAAGTCAAAATCGACTACCGCCCCGTCCACCTGTATACGCTTACCGACGAAGTCGAAGTCGTTGCGCCTAAAGAGAGGGTTTACTAATGGTTGAATTTACACTGCCCAAAAACTCGGTGATTAAGAAGGGTAAAACCTATAAAGCCGAGGGCGCTACTAACGTCCGCCATTTTGAAGTTTATCGCTGGGATCCGGATTCTGGGGAAAATCCGCGCATCGACACCTATGAGATCGATATGGACCAATGCGGACCGATGGTGCTGGATGCGATTCTCAAAATTAAAAATGAAATCGACAGTAGTCTGACTTTTCGCCGCTCCTGTCGCGAAGGCGTCTGCGGTTCATGCGCGATGAACATCAACGGCAAAAACACGCTGGCATGCACCAAAGCGATTAGCGACTACAAAGGTACCGTGAAAATATTCCCGTTGCCGCATATGTCCGTGGTCAAGGATTTGGTCGCGGATATGACGCATTTCTTCGAACAATATACGTCGATAAAACCCTGGTTAACTGCTGAATCAGAAGCGCCTGCCGAAACCGAACGCCTGCAAAGTAGGGAAGATCGTGCCAAACTCGACGGTCTCTACGAATGCGTGCTTTGTGCATGTTGTTCAACCAGTTGCCCAAGTTATTGGTGGAATAGCGATAAATATCTCGGCCCGGCAATCCTGTTGCAAGCCTATCGTTGGTTAGCCGATAGCCGCGATGAAAACGATAAAGAACGTTTGGACGAACTCGATGAGTCGTTTAAATTGTATCGCTGCCACACCATTATGAACTGCACGGATACTTGTCCGAAAGGACTTAACCCCGCCAAGGCAATTGCCGAAATCAAGAAGCTCTTGGTGGAACGCGACCATCTGTGAACGAAAACATCAATAAGCTGCGCTGGCGTTGCCGGCGCGGTACCCTTGAGCTGGATTTGATGCTGCTCAGGTACTTAGAACATCGTTACCTCTTCGCCGACACTAAGGAACAGCAGACGTTTTTGCAAATGTTGGAACTTGAAGATACTGAACTGATGCGATACTTGATGGGTGAACAATTGCCGAGCGAAGAGAATATGAAAAGCTTGGTCTTGGTAATCAGAACTATGCCGGTTTAAGTTTTGCTAAAATCTGGCTGCAAAAGCGATGCTCCTCACCATACAAAATGATCTAACGTATTAAAAAACTTCAAATAAACTCTCTTTTACGTATCTTGCGGCAGATAAAGTCCCAAGATTGTTCAAAAGTCATTTAAAACCTATTCGGAATGAAAAAGAGCGACTTCAATTATCAGTTGCCGGAGCAACTTATTGCCCAGTATCCGCTGCCGGAACGGAGCGCCAGTCGATTGTTGCGTCTGGATAGACAAAGTGCGGCAATTGCAGACTGTCAGTTTGCCGATTTTGTCGACATGATAAGCAGCAACGATTTATTGGTTTTTAACAATACCAAAGTCATGCCTGCTCGCTTGTTCGCGCGTAAGTCGAGCGGCGGTAAAGTCGAAATGTTGATCGAGCGAATCGAGGATACTCACACAGCGCTTGCTCATGTTAAAGCAAGTAAGTCGCCAAAGACCGATGCCTTGTTGAGCTTGGAGAATGGCGCGGTATGCAGGGTTATGGGTAGACATAACGATTTATTCAGGCTGCGGTTTGAAACGGAAGCCGGCTTGTTGGCGCTATTGGACGAAGTAGGGCATATTCCGCTGCCGCCTTATATTAGCCGTGTTGACGAAGCAAGTGATTTGGATCGTTACCAAACGGTATTTGCCGAGCAACTGGGTGCCGTGGCTGCACCTACAGCCGGGTTACATTTCGATCAGCCAACTATGGATCGCTTAGATCAAAAAGGCGTAGCGCGCAGTTTTGTAACTTTGCATGTCGGCAGCGGCACATTTCGTCCTGTGCGGGTCGAGGATCTATCCGAACACGTGATGCACAAGGAGTTTTATAGCATCTCGCAAGATTGTGTAGATGCAGTTAATCAGGCGAGGGCCAGGGGAGGCAGAGTTGTGGCTATAGGTACCACTGCGGTAAGAGCTTTGGAGTCAGCCTCACATAGTGGCGTATTGCAGGCTGGATGCGGCGATACTGACTTATTTATAACGCCGGGTTATTCGTTCAAATCTGTAGATGCGTTGCTGACCAACTTTCATTTGCCGGAGTCGACATTGTTAATGTTGGTTTCGGCATTCGCGGGCTATGACGCAGTCATGAACGCTTATCGCCATGCTATTGAGCAACGCTATCGATTTTTCAGCTATGGCGATGCGATGCTGGTGATTTAAGAATTTTCTGAGCGAAGATTCTATCTGCTCCAGCATGTTGAGGCATCTAATGTTGCGCTCGCTACGGTTTTGCTGCCTGTATTGTCTATTAATAAGGTACCGCATTTGTCACTGGCTTGGGCTCCGGTCGGAACCGCGCTCAAGGTATAGCTACTAGCACTGGCGCCACTGATAGTTACCGTGTAAAAGCCGGCGGTTTCTGTTGGGATCGTATAGATCGATGGTGTCCCGGTATCGCCGGTTGATGACCCACAACCGGTTACCGCAGTTCCTCCAGCAGCGGCGTCACAAAAGGTATTGGCTTCCGTAAAACGTCGCTCCATGGCATTGGTTAGTCCGAGCAATACGCCTTTGACATCCGCTCTTCGCGATTTGCGTACACTCTCTTGATAGCCAGGTATCGCGACGCCTGCAAGTATGCCGATGATCGCCACTGTAACCATTAACTCTATAAGAGTTACGCCTTGTTGTGTTTTGTTCATTTTAATTTTGACCGGTTTGGGTTTTATCGTTTATTGAAATATGTAAGCCTGTTATCGCATATCGGTTTAATTCAGTGAATGCACGCAAGTTCACGGCTAAACCAAGATTCCCCAAAAGTCACAGGCATTAAATTCTTAGTATCAGACTAATTCCAAAATAAGCTCTGAACAACTGAGCTATTTATCTCAATTGGCGCCAAGAAGTTCTTTTGCCGCCACCTCCGCCGCCGCCAGGGGTAGTTGGGCTTTCTTTAAATTTCATTTCGTCGATGCTCTCGCTACCTGATCCGATACCAATATTCCCAACAAGGCTAAGATTCTTATGTATACCAATGCCCATGTCAAAGCCAGTAGCAGCAACTAATTTGCCATTAATTAGCATAAGGTCATTTACGTCAGCTTTACCATCATTACCGTACAGATCGAAAGAGGCTGTAGCGGGGCGTTTACCTGTGATTGCCTCCACAGTCATGACGCGGTCTCACACCGCCGCCCGAGCAAGGATCAGCACTCGGAATCATTGTCGAGAAAATCACTAAATCTAGATACATCACCGGTGGACTAACGACTCTTTCACCTTGAGCGATGTTCGTGGGATTAAGGAGGTTCATAGCCCAGCCTTTTTTAAGATTGGCTGCACTGCAAGTGGCGGTGGGCGTATCGTCGTCCGTTGACGGAATGGTTGCCACCGAGTAACACACAGTATTTCTAGAGCTTACCCGTACCACGCCTGTACCCTCTACGCCGGCAGAGTTTTTGGGTTTACCCTCATAGGTGATAGTTTGCTCTTGTAGTTTTGCTCTGTCGGTGATTGCCCCAGAGTTGTCATCCCACAGGCCGTAAAAAGACTGAACCTGTGGACTCGTCGGTATGACGTTGTCAGTAGTCTCAAAATATTTGCCTGTACCAAAATACACCATAATGCCACCGGTTTGCTCTGAGCCAACTGCACCAACACTAGGTTTTCCGGTAATCGGTTGACGGTTTGCCGATGTGCATGACGTGCCTGTTGTGGTGCAGGCGACGAATAGTGGCGCGCCACTGTTAGCAATAGTCCAACTAGTTGCGGAGGTCGTGCCTACGTTGAATTTCCAAAGGTTTCCGTAGAGATCCCCGGCGTATATGGTGTCTACAATTGTGTCCCCGTCAGTATCAACCGCCTTTGGTGATGACAGACCATTTTTTTGTGCGGCGTCACCGACTCCGGTATCAAATTTTTTGATTAACGCGCCTGTCTTGGCATTCAATACAAACAACACTGCCTTACCCGCGTCGCTGTTATAGCCATTCGCAACGATAACGGCCCACGTGCCGTCTTTCATTCTAGCGATAGCGGGTTGACCTATCGTATAGCCTAGGTCATTGTCATCCGTGCTAGTGAACTCCCATAAAACGCTGCTGGCGCCAAACGTATCCGGATTAGTGACGTCGAGCGCGAATGCGGCTCTGCCCCCAGCCCCCGTGACACCTGCGAGAAGGGTATGCCAGCTCGAATCGTAATACACGTCGCCAAAGCTTGACATGCCGTCAATAAAATACTGATGGGCATAAGTGAGCGATGTCAACTTGCTTAATTCCGGAAATAACGCATTCGGAACATAAGCAAAAACCTCTGTACCGCCAGTGGTGATTGAGCCGGAGTTCTTTTTGGCGTCGAACCCATGCATCATGCCGTCATTCGCACCCACGTAAATCATGGGTCTGCGATTTTGGTAACTCGTGCTGGCTCGAAATGACGTGTAGTCGCTACCTTCTGCTCCGGGTAGTGAACTGTATCCAAAGTCATCGGTTCCAACATAGACGGGGTCTGAGTTTACGATGTCACCGAGCTTGTTGGTAGCAATTGTGCCATTAGCGAGATCGGTGCTGTTTTCTAAGAAAGTACCGTCAAATTTCTTGATTCTGTTTCTAAAGTTTCCGGTACTCAAACGCTGTTCGTTTGTGTTATCCCCGCGCAACCAATTGAGCCGTAACTCACCTTTGCCGTCAGCAGTACCCGATATTTGGTTTAAATAGTCCTGCTGCGAACTGCCTGTTGGCGCGGTGGTTAAGTTTGCCCAGCGAAACTCTATACCGCGTGGAGCACTGGTTAACGTTGGGTTGAGCGTGTAAATTTTGCGGCTACTTGGCGTCGGTAACTTTGTGGCAGCGTCCCAGTTGAGATTGTTTGTTTCCAATGCGCCAGTAGTGTCATTGATCGGAATCGCCAACAAATGTCCGCTCCAGTCTCTGGGATCGAATTTGGCTTGATAAACCAATGTCCCGGTATTTAATTTTGCGGTATTGGCGGCTACCGCAGAGGAAGAACTGACGTTGCTGAGTATTTTGGCAAAAGCTTTTCCTAATTGCTCGGAGAGTTTACCGGCATTGGTTACCAGAAAATAACCGTCAGGAGTACCATTTTTATCTTCGTCCCATTCATTTTGGTCAAGAATGTTGTCTTTGTTTTTGTCGTTTACGCCCCATTTTGCCGCGTACCAAAGCGGGTCATGTTTAATAAAGCTGGCTGAGGTGGTGTTGCCTACGGTAAATGTTCGGGATGTCGTGAGTGGTAAAGAGACGCCATCGGCCCAAGTACCACCAGGAAACTGGCCTGGAGGTGTATCAAGAAAATAATCTTTATCATTTTCTCCGGCATCGGGTTTATCACGTACTTCCAGATAAACGCCGTCTTTGGTGGTACCGGAAATAACGTAACCCATATGTTGGGTTATGCCACCCGCGGCATAGGTCGAATTCAGATCGACCACTATTTCATTTGATGTATTAACACTGAATGTGTATTCCACAATCGCGTCCATATCATGATCTGCGGCTTGCTCAACGTCCTCGTAATTTATGCGGAATTTTCCGTATGGGCGTCCTCCGTTAATCGAGGTATCTTTATTACCTGGAGTAACACCCGAGACAGGTTCTACCGTGTTGACAATCTTTTCCACGTAAAAGTCTACGATCTGATTGGTGGGCTGAAAGCTTGTTGAGGACTGGGTGATGCTGGAGCCCGCTACGGATTTTGCGAAGGGTACCAAGGTTACTATCTTACCGTTGACCGGTATTTCGATTTTGGGTAGCGGCGAGGCTAAAGCGACAGCCAAAGTACTCGGCTTTTGGGCGTCATACTCATCTGTTTTGCCATCATCGATAAATTTTGGATTTAAGTCGGTTCTGGCGCCATGAAGTGCAATACTGCCTGCGTAGAATCCACCTAATTTGGTGGGTTCTTCCGGAGCGAGGCCACGGATATTTTTAAAGCTGTTTGCCGATTTTGCCGTGGGGGCACCGTCGCTGATAATCCCCGATTGACCGATAAAAATATTGCTCGATTCGGATTCGTTACCCCATATTGTATCGGCTAGAGTCGATACATTCAGACCAGACAAATCACCTGAGAACGACGAGTCAAAATAGCTGCCGGGTAACTGATTGGTATCGTAGGATGCGTTTATATCGCTTATAACCAGTTGCATTGGTTTCGCACAGCTCAGATATTTACCGCCTGTATCTGAATACGGATCAAGCCAAGTCGGCAAAGGCAATCCTAGTGTCGCGTCAGGGGTGTCGGTGGCTGTTATGGAGTAGGCTGAGGTGGGGGCTGCTTTACCGGCAAAATAGCGCAAACCCTCGTACATCATTTCCGCTATGGGGTTACCCCATTCGGCTGCTTCACCTTCTGTTATTGCGCGCGTGGTAATCCACCCAGAAGCGTAAGCATGATCCGAGTAGTTGAAGGTGTTGATACGTAGGTTGTTGATTGTCTTGACGATACCGTTGGTTGTCGTAAATATGCCTGTAGTAGGGTCTACTTCGTTGGTGAAAGATTCTATGTTTTTCCTGAGTACGCCGCCTGAGATGTTCTTTTTATAAGAACCGGTCAGCAAGCCAAATGCCATCGAGTCGTTTTCGCCATAGGTGTGTAGCAACCCTGTGGGTTTATAGGTTGTGGTTGATCCACTTTTGTAGGCTTTGCAGTTGGCTTCCAATTTGCCGGTTTCGCAGACTTTAACGTTAACGTTGTAGTCTGCAATTGCCGAATCAACAACTATGACTTCTTTCCAACGTAAAACAAAACTGTCCTGTCCATCCGCTTCTTCGTGGTGAAACTCGATGTCATAAGATTTGCCTCCCGTTAGGTAGATTGAGCCTTTCTTGTCATTGCAATCGCATTTGGCATGTCCGTCGTAAAAGCCGGCTACTATTGTCGAGCCAATTTTGACTTCTACTGCGTCGTCGCCATCGACGGAAAACTGATAGGTACCTGATAAGACGGGCGTAATTTTACCTTTGACTACGGTAAGATACCCATTTGAACGGTAGGGATTACCGCTGGCTTGAAGGGTAGTCATGGTGTCAGTGCCTTGTAGACCGCCTGGTACCGCATAGGTGGTTATAAATGTCGCAAAATCGCTAGCATTGGCCGGATGTGCGGGGAAATTGCTGTCCGTAGTTTTGTAAGTTTTACGTTCCAGATTGCTCAAAACAGCAGCGGGTACCGTATTCCAGGTGGGAGATATAGAGCCTGCTTTTGCACAATCTGTTCTAGTTCCGTTGTCGCATTTAGTATCGGCAACAGGACGTTCTATCGATAGCCATTCCCACACTCTGAATTGGGTATCGTTAAGTACTCGTAAGAGTGGCTCTCCCGTGTAACTTAATGAAACATTGGCAAATAAATGTCGTTTGCCCGTCACCGGTTCGCTAAGGGGGGTGTAATCCGAAATTAAGTAGCCTGGGGTGTTGGCCGGGTCATATTCTTTGCCCCAGGAGTGAGCGTCTTGGGGAATAAACGAGCGTTTCAGTATAGTTTGCGTGGTGCTGTCGTCACCGCGGTAACCGCCATACAAGACTTTGCGCAAAGCATCTATACGGGCTGTCGTCAGATAATTAAGAAAGTCGCCGCTCCAGTCACCGGCCACGCTTGAGCACTTTTTATCGGTTGTGGCATCTTTGGGTTCGAAATAGCCGGAACTGTTGTAATCGTAACAGCGTTTTGAATCGAAATAGCCGTAGTAGTCAATTGCCGGTTTATAGCCAACGTCAATTAATCCATCGCCGTTAAGGTCAGAGGCATCGTTATAGGCTTCATAATACAACTTATGATCGCGACCCATGGTCAGCATGACAATAGGCGGAACGCTGGAGGTTAGAAATAAAGGTTGTTGAGAAATACCTGCCGAAGCGTTGAAGCTTGCTAGCAATGTCTGAGACAGAATCAGCAAAAAAAAGGCTTTTACTTGGCGTTGCTTAGTTTTCATGATTTTGCCCTCTGCGTTTTTCTGTCTGAAATCAACATAGTCAGTACGACTCACTAAATTTGGTAAATAGACTGGAGCATGACGATAGTGTCTGCTGTGCCGCCGGTTGCTCTGGCGGTAATTCGATAGTTATGTTTTCCGGGACATGCTGCAGGTGCGGGCAAGCAGCCCAAGTCTTCGATTATGTAACGAGGATTAGCGCTGAGGTTTGACAAAACGCCCGTATAAAGCACCGAATCATTGTCGTCCCAACTTATGCTGTCCCAAACTTCCGACGTTTCCGCTGTTGCGCTATTGCAATCGTTATCGCGCGGATTGAATCTCCCGGCAGCTTTGCTGCAGGTGTAGGCATGGGTATTTAGCCAAGTTTCCCCCCCTTGCAAGGCGGACTCCGCCGCTTGAAAGGCAAGATTACGGTCACGCATATTGCCGGCCATTTTTTCTTCCAGACTGGTGACATTGGTGCCGGTCACGCCAATGATCGTCAGAAGCATCAGCATGATTAAGGCGACGACTAGCACTGCGCCAGTTTGTTTTATTTTCGACTTATTCATGGTGCCACCTATTGCAGCCGATTACGTACTGCAAGCGTCGCGTTGAAAACGCGGCGAATTCGCCGGTCACCAGGGTTAACGCCGGTGGCGCCGTTGTAATCGTAAGAGAGGGTTTGCGAGGCCAGATTCTCGCTGGTGCGCGCCAAGAGTGAGATACGCACGCTGGCGACATCGGTGATATCGGTGACGTTAGCTGCGGTTTTATATTGGTTGGCTACACCGTCGGCATCAGTATCTTCACCATATAGAATTTGCAGGTTTTCGATGCCATCGAGTATTTCAACTGGATTGCTGCTGCTACTTGCAGCCTTGGTATTGTCGTATCGCCAAAGAGCCGGTTCTCCGCTTGCGCCTGGACGGATGAAATAGCTGTATGCGCGGTAAGCAAAGACTTCCGAGCTGGTTTTGTAGCACGGTGGGGAAGCGCAAGTTGCCGGCAAAGACACCGCATTGTGCTTTATCAGTGTCGAGGTAGTGCCCGTGGTGGCCCGGAAAAGGTCGGCGTTGCTACAGCTGGATATTAAAACCGGATCACCATCAACTATGCCGCAAGTATTGGCACTGGAAATTTGTATATCCGAGGTTGCGCTTGCCATATCTGCTGACAAATAACCGCCGCAACTTTCACCGAAAACTACTGTTATCACATCGGTGCCAGGGGTAATCGGCGTAGCTAAACCTGACAAGGCGCTTGGCAAGGCTGGGGACCAAGTGGTCGTTACCGGCGATGCCTCACTGCCGTTGTAGCCGACTATGATAGTGGCTGGTGTTGGCGACGATATAGCTGGCGCAACAACGGGCGAGGTAATTGCGGTTGTGGCAGTATTGGTGGGTGTTAAATCGGTTATGGATATACAGCCTTGAAAACCGCTTAAGCGTAAGTCTTTGCTGAGTATTTCCAACGCATAACGGCTGTTTTCTTGTAAACGGGATAAGCCTTCCTGCATCCCGTAAGTCTGCTTCGCGTTAACGAAAATCTTGATTACCCCACCTAATAGGAATGCGCCCAGAAGCAGCGCTATCATAATTTCTATGAGAGTCATGCCTGTTTGCAGGAAATAGGTCTGATTTTTTTTCATGGCTGGAAACTCATTACAAACCGTTGCGTCGCCGCCCCATCGTGGTCGTCATCCCACCAAATTTTTACCGCATACGCATCGCCGATCCCGTCGCAGTTGTGTGCGGATTTTGAATTTCCGTCCCCCGGGGTTTTGTCCTTACAAACAACACCTTCGCCGCTAGGTAATTGACTTCTTAGTTGGTCGTTCCATTGTTTTAAATCGTAACCAGCCATTTGTGCCGGTGTGCAAGTGTTTGCTAAGCAATCGTTATTCGTTTCTGCTTGGTTATCGTAGTTACCCACTGCGTTTGCTCGTACTCGGTCGGCTATATCGTAAGCAAGCAAAGTAGCCTGTGAGCGAAAATATGCACTTTGATTGTTCCGCAGGCTTGTGGATTGCAAGCCCGCCAAACCCAGCAAGCCCAGGGCAAGTATCACCACGGCGATCAAGACTTCTATTAATGTGAAACCGTTGGTTGTTTTCATCGGTAACTAAAATGGGGGTAAGCAGGAGGTGATATTCGAGGCGGTGCTTGCGACCGTGTCCTTGTTTGGTATGCCATCGTTGTTTGCATCGAGGCCCATGCGCAATCGACCGATAGGGCTAACGATTATCAGCCTAGAGGTGTTTGCTTCGGGGACGTTATTGCCGTCGCTGTTGTTGCAGATTACAAAGCTACCTCCACCATTACTTTGTCCAGAAGAACTAAAATTAATGAAGTCTGAAAAACTATTGCCTCGCAAGGTATAAGAGGCGCTTAGTGCTCCATAAGTTTTGAGAAGCACATCGTCGCCTGTGTCGAACTCGCCATTGTCATTTGCATCCGTGAAAACATCCCAGCCTTGCTCCCAATTCGCTGAAGCCCAGGCGGTCTTGTTCTTATTAGTCGATGATTTGTCGTCAACTTTGCGCACAGTCACCGATACGCCACGTTTTACCGCTTCGCTTCGCGCTAAATTCAATGCTGTGACTAATTCGTTGGCTGATGTGGTTAAGCGGTTGTTGCTGATAATCGAAGTGAAGCTTGGAATTGCAATACCCACCAGAACGCCGGCGATAGCGATGGTCACCATCAGCTCAACCAGTGTGAATCCTTTAGATGTTTCGGTGAATAATTTTTGCATGATTTATTGGATTGTGACTCAGGTAGTTGGGCGCAAATGAACTCGAACTCTGTTGCTGTTATTTGCCGCTCCGGCCTATGAAAAGTGCATTTCTACTCCGGGAACAGGGAAGCGTTGGCTCGTCAAAATCGAGTTTGAAGATAGCACAGGATTCAACAAAGTTATGCGAGTTAAACCACAATCGCAATGTGAGTGTTTACGGATTTTCGCCAAAATGGCGGTCCCTGCAACGAAGCGTCTTAGATTTTTAAAATGAGTGTTTTTCGGCAAGATCAGCTTTCTCTAACTACAATCTTAGCTGAGCTTAGCTACAATCTGAGCAATGTAAAATTCGAATCAGCTGAACTAGCAATCGCAGTTTGTGCTGATTTAACAGTTTTAAATTATGTTCGATAAATTTTGAGGAGAAAATTGTGGCAACAATTCTTGCTGTAGACGATTCCGCATCAATGAGGCAGATGGTGGCGTTTACCTTAAAAGGCGCCGGTTATAACGTGGTAGAAGCGGTTGATGGAGCGGATGCCTTGAATAAAGCGAAAGCGCAAGCTTTTGATTGCGTCGTTACTGATGTCAATATGCCAAACAAGGACGGAATTGAGTTGATTAGAGACTTACGCGCTTTACCAAACTACAAATTTACGCCGATGTTGATGCTGACCACTGAAGCGGGAGCAGATAAAAAGCAGCAGGGCAAAGATGCCGGTGCAACTGGCTGGATAGTGAAGCCATTCAATCCCGACCAACTCTTGAAAACGATCAAAAAAGTGATGGGCTAAGTATCCGCCTCTTCAGAGACATCAGCACCGGGTAATTCTATGTCAATCGATATGGCGCAATTTCATCAGGTTTTTTTCGAAGAGAGTTTCGAAGGACTTGATGCGATGGAATCGGGATTGCTCAATCTTGATTTGGGGGATGTTAACGTCGAAGACATCAACACCATTTTCCGCGCCGCGCATTCGATCAAAGGCGGTAGCGGAACTTTCGGTTTTACCGCGGTTTCCGACTTTACCCATGTCATGGAGACCTTGCTTGATGAAATGCGCGATGGCCGCAGAAAGATCACGCAACCGGCGGTTGATGTATTGTTGGGGTCAGTCGATTGTTTGAGAGATATGCTGCAATCGATACAAAACGGCAGTGAAGTGGATCAGTCTGATGTCGCTGAGCATAAATTAGCATTGGATAACGAGCTAAATAATACAGTGCCCAGTTCCCCTGCAGGGAGACACGCTCCGGACACTTCGGCGTCAAAAAGTGCTGCGGATTTGCCGGTTGACGAAGCTGAACAAATCGCCGGTCTGGGTGATAGCCTTCAGCCCACATTTACATTTGTTGAAGACCGGTAACGAACCGGTGCGGATGTTCAGGGAGTTGGCAGCCCTGGGCCAATTGACGACAACCGTTGATTTACAAGGTGTACCCGATCTTTACGATTTGGATCCGGAAGAGTGTCATTTGTCCTGGAAATTGCGTGTTTTGGGCGATATTCCGGAGGCGGAAATTGACGAGATTTTCGATTGGGTCGAGGACGATTGCGATTTGGCTAAACAGCCAATCTACAAAACGTCCACAGGTTCTGCGCAAGCCGAGGTCTCAGCAGACATCGCTATAACGCCCGTTACAAACAGCGTTCATAGAGACATCAGCCCTGAGTTTGCAAGTACCGGAGAATCTGAGTCGAATACGCTGGAGCGTAAAAACGGCAAAAAAGAGGAAGCAAAAGCCGCACCGAAAGGTTCAAGTTCCATTCGCGTGGATACCAGCAAAATCGATACCTTGATTAACATGGTAGGGGAGTTGGTCATTACGCAATCCATGCTCAGCTTATTAGGCGAACATTTCGAACTGAATAAACTTGATCAATTGAAAAACGGACTTTCTCAGCTAGAGCGGCATACCCGCGAACTGCAGGAAAGCGTGATGAACATTCGCATGCTGCCTATCAGTTTCGTGTTTAGCCGTTTCCCACGGCTGGCGCATGATATCAGCAGCAAACTAGGTAAAAAAATCGAACTTAAATTGGTGGGTGAACACACCGAAGTGGATAAGACAGTCGTCGAACTGCTCAGTGATCCCTTGGTTCACTTAGTCAGAAACAGCTTGGATCATGGCATTGAAATGCCCGATGTCAGGCTCGCGGCCGGCAAACCCGAGACGGGTACGGTTACCCTTGAAGCCTATCATCGCGGCGGCAACATCGTGATTGAAGTGACTGACGATGGTAAAGGCCTCGACAAAGATAAATTAAGGGCCAAAGCCATTGAAAAAGGTTTGATCGATCCCGATGCGATCTTAAGCGATAAGCAAACATACGAGCTGATTTTTATGCCGGGGTTTTCTACGGCCGAAAAGCTTACCGATATTTCTGGTCGCGGGGTGGGTATGGATGTGGTGCGACGTAATATCCAGGCTTTGGGCGGCAACATAGAAATCCTTTCCGAGTTAGGCAAAGGGTCCACCATTTCCATTCATCTCCCGCTGACTCTGGCTATCCTGGATGGTCAGTCGATTGCGGTTGGCGACGAAACCTACATATTACCCTTGGGTTCTATTATCGAGTCACTCCACGTCAAGGAAGACAGGCTTAATAGAGTAGCGGGCAAAGGCGAAACTTTCCTGTTACGCGGCCAATATCTGCCGATTATCAGAATGCATCAAATTTTTAACGTACCCACTGCGAAAACCACCAAGCTAACCGAAGGTTTAATTGTGGTTGTCGAAGGGCAAGGGTTGCGTTGCGGATTGTTCGTGGATGATCTGCTTGGGCAGCAGCAAGTGGTAATCAAGTCGCTCGAGGCGAATTATCGACGGATTGACGGGGTATCCGGCGCAACTATTCTGGGCGATGGTTCGGTGGCACTGATTCTTGATATCCCCGGTCTCGTGCGTTTAGCCAATCAATAAACCTAACCTAAAGCGTGTCATGTCGGAAATAATCGAACTCAGCAGCACTGACCAGCAAGATGCAAAGCGGTTGGATACTAGTTTGCAGTTTTTAAGCTTTACCTTGGGCCAGGAAGAATATGGGGTAGATATTCTGCGAGTTCAGGAGATTCGCAGTTGGGAGCCGGTATCGCGAATTCCTAATGTGCCGGCTTATGAAAAAGGTGTGGTCAATCTGCGCGGTGCGATAGTGCCTATCATAGATTTACGCGAGCGATTTCAACTGGGACACAGTGATTATTCGCCTTTGACGGTCGTTGTGGTCTTGCAAGCGCACATGGCCGATAAAACCAGGATCATCGGGGTCGTGGTGGATTCAGTTTCAGACGTTGTCGATGTCAATAAAAAAAGTATCCAAAGCGCGCCGAATTTTGGTGCAAAAGTCAGTACTGAATTTATCAATGGCCTGGTTTCAGTAAATGGCCGAATGGTGATGCTGTTGGATGTAGATAAATTATTAAAACTTGATGGCCTGGATGGTGAAGATGAAAGTTAAAAAAAGAGCTGTTTATGGCTGGCTTGTAATGGAGGATATGCAATGAAACTCAATCACCCTGTGACTGATCGCGAAGTCTTAATGAAGCCAGGCACCATTTTGGTCACGCGCACTAATTTAAAAGGCATTATTACCTATGCAAACGACGCTTTTATCGAAATTAGCGGCTTTAGCAAGGATGAACTTGTGGGGGCCAATCATAATATGGTTCGTCATCCTGACATGCCGCCGGCGGCATTTGAAGATTTATGGAATTGTTTGAAGGCTGGGCGCCCGTGGACCGCACCCGTCAAAAATAGGACCAAGACCGGAGATTATTATTGGGTGGAAGCAAACGTAACGCCGGTGTTCAAGAATGGCAAAGTGCAGGAATACCTGTCGGTTCGTTACGCGCCATCCCGGGAACAAATCCAACAAGCCGAATCTTTGTATGAAAAACTAAATGCCAATAAAGCCACAATACGGCCGACGGGGATTAATGCGCTCATCAAGAAATTACTGGAATTGGGCTTGTGGAAAAAAGTGGGGATTATCTATCTGATCTTTTTGTTGCCGACGATCAATTCCATTTACGATCACTATATCGAACAAAAATACCCGGAGATGTTCCTGTTTTTGGGCTTGGCCGGATTTGCCTCAATATTGGGATATTCGGTGATTCGCAGTGTTGTAAAGGCTCTAGAGAATTCGATACGTATTTCTTATCGGATGGCGGATGAACAATTCCGGAATACTATAGATTTGGACCGTGGTGATGAGATCGGCGATTTCTATCGGGCCTTATACGGCATGCAAGTTAAATTGAATTCCGATTTGGCTTATTCCAAACAGGTAGCGTCGGAAGCGATGCGCATCAAACAGGCGCTCGACAATGTGCAGTCCTGTGTCATGGTGGCTAACAACGATTTAGACATCATCTACATGAACAAGACAGTAACCGATATGTTCCAAAATGCGGAAGCAGACATTCGCAAGCAGTTGCCTGACTTCAATGCCAGCAAACTGATGGGCGCCAACATCGATCAATTCCATAAAAAACCAGCTCACCAACGAGGCCTGTTGGCAAACCTATCCAGCACATTTAGTTCTGCGTTGGTGATTGGCGGCAGACACATGAATATCGTTGCCAACCCGGTTAAGAACGACGAAAACGAGCGTATCGGCATCGTGGTCGAGTGGTTGGATAGAACGCATGAAGTAAAAATCGAGCAGGAAATTGCCAGCATTGTGGAAGCTGTCAAAGTGGGTGAGTTGTCCAGCCGGATTGAGATGGCCGACAAACAAGGCTTTTTTGAAACGCTCAGCGAAGGCATCAACGAACTGACCGATGTGATCGAAAATGTCTTCCGAGATGTTGGCAGTACCATGCAAAGTATGGCTTCTGGAGATTTGACCAATCGAATCACCAGTGACTACCAAGGGGTTTATTTAAACTGCAAGAACGATATTAATACCACCATCGATAAACTGAACGAAATTTTCGGTCAGGTTAGCGAGTCTGCTCATTTTATTAACAACTCGTCCCAAGAAATTGCCAGCGGTAATAACAATCTATCGCAACGCGCCGAGCAACAGGCTGCGAATTTGCAGCAAACTGCCGCCAGCATGGAAGAGTTGACCAGTACTGTAAAAAATAACGCCGATAACGCTCAGCAAGCTAACGCAGTGGCCAATAACGCCAGAGAATTGGCTGAAAAAGGTGGGAATGTCGTCAAGGCGGCGGTTTCCGCCATGCAGGAAATCAACGAGAGCAGTAATAAAATCGCTGACATCATCAGCGTGATTGATGAAATTGCCTTCCAAACCAATTTGTTGGCTTTGAATGCCTCAGTGGAAGCAGCCAGAGCAGGCGAGCAAGGTAGAGGCTTTTCCGTTGTTGCCACAGAGGTGAGAAATCTGGCGCAACGCAGTGCCACGGCAGCCAGGGAGAGTAAAGAGCTGATTCAAACCAGTGTGCAAAAAGTCAGAGCAGGCACCGAGTTTGTGAACGAAACCGGTAAAGCGCTGAACGAAATTGTGGCAGGTGTGCAGAAGGTGGGGGATATCGTCGCCCAGATTGCCGATGCAAGTATTGAGCAGTCTGCGGGTATAGGGCAGGTGAATCAGGCTGTTGCGCAAATGGACGAAATCACCCAACAAAACGCGGCGTTAGCCGAAGAAGCATCTGCCGCCAGTGTTTCAATGAGCGACTTGTCTACGAATATGGTCGAGATGTTGGCGTTTTTCAAAACAGAAAAAAAATCCGGGCAGCAAAAAGTTGTTCATCAAGCCGATAGTGCCAGTGTTGTTCGTGCAGAGGCCAATAGAATGGCATCATCGCCAGCGGTTCGTCAGCCGAGTAGTTTTAAGCAAACCTCACAAGCCGACGACGAGTGGCAGGATTTTTAGCGGAGTTGCTTGATTGACCAAACCATTAGATAGGGAATAGCCGCCATGACAGCCGATTTAGAATCCAATCAGCACGTTGAGCAATTTCTGACTTTCGAGTTGGAAGGCGAGGCATATGGCATCGAAATTTTGAAAGTCCAAGAAATTAGAGGTTGGGAGCCCATTAGAAAAATTCCCAATACCCCTGATTTTGTAAAAGGTGCGTTAAATTTGCGCGGTTCCATAGTGCCGATTGTCGATCTGCGCGAACGTTTTCAGATGCAAAAAGTGGAATATACCCCGGTGACGGTCGTTATTGTGATGAGTGTCAATACTGCTTCCGGTACTTCGGTGATGGGCATCGTCGCTGATGCCGTATCCGACGTGTTGGATATTAAGTTGTCCGATATAAAAGAAGCGCCGAATTTGGGGTCGAAAATCAATACTCAATATATGCGCGGCATGTTCGTCGGCAAGAAAAATATGGTGATGTTATTGGATGTCGATAAGCTTTTAAATCCGGAAGAGTTTGTCGGTATTGCCGGGCTTGCTGCTATTGCCGAGGGTAAATGAGCGCGAGGATTGTAGCGGTCCTTAACCAGAAAGGCGGGGTAGGAAAAACCACCACTTCGGTCAATTTGACCCACGCTCTAGCTAAACTCGGTAAGAAAATTACAGTGATAGACTTTGATCCACAGAGTCATTTGGCCGTTTCGCTAGGTTCCGTAGATACGCAAACAAGTGGGATTGATAAGGTTTTGTTGGAAGGGGCGAGTCTCGCGGAGCAATCAATTCCGGTTAGAAAGAATCTGAATTTGGTGGTTGCCGGTCCAAGATTGCAGGAAATTGAGCAATTGACGGATGGTGGAGCCAGACGTGGCGATCTGCTCCGCAGAGCTTTGCTTGACGGCAATCGCGATGAAGATTTTATCTTTATCGATTGTCCCCCTTCTTCCGGGGTATTGGTGGCCAATGCCTTGTTTGCCGCCGATGAAATATTGGTGCCAATGACCAGTGATTATTTGGCATTGCAAGGCTTGTCGCATTTGGTGGGAACCATCAGGAAATTTGAAAGTGCTTTGAAAAGGCCCTACAAATTTTCCCTGGTCATGTCCAGATATATACCGGCCAGACGCATGTCAAAGGAGGTATTGAGTGTCATACAAAAATACTTCCCTGGGCAAATTTTGGCGACCACCATTCGGGAAACGGCTTTACTCGCAGAGTGCCCTAGTTTTGGTAAAACCATTTTTGAATATCGCCCGGGCTGCCGTTCCGCACGAGATTTTATGGCACTTGCCGAAGACTTTTTAGAAGGGAGGATGATGTAATGGCGGAACAAAATGAAGATAGTTTGATCGGTTACGACCCTCTGGCCTGGATGCATCGATCAGATTTCAATCACGACTCGCAAAAAGCCCAAGTTAGTGAAGCGGAAGCGGACAGTTCGACAGAACTTGCGAGCTCGACAGAAACAGCGTCAAACCTTGAGACAGACTTGGATCAAGCGCCGGCCGACGCCTCTGAGTCATACGCCTCTCAAAGTGAGCGAGCGGTTTTGGTATTGGATTCGGTACTGAATATTCAAAATGTCTCGGCTCTCCACCAGCGCTTAACGCAGATGCTCAGCAATTTTGAGGCTATCGATATCGACGCTTCCGGCGTGACGATGATAGATACCGCAACTCTGCAACTGTTATTGATTTTAAAGCAGACTGCAATTGGCTTGCAGAAATCCGTTTCTATCGATTTTCCTTCCGATAAGTTTATTGAAGCCTCGGAGTTGTTGGGGATTGCCGAAATGTTGGAAGTTGATCAGGCTACATCCGGCTTCTTTTGATGGGGTACTACCCGAATATACAAAATGAAAGAAAAAGCGCGCGAGTTTGAATATACCCAAGCAGATTTTGACGTTCTAAGGAAAATATCCAACCAATATTCCGGAATCTTGGTGCCGGACGATAAATTCGATATGTTTTATTCGAGGTTGTCGAAACGGGTCCGCGTGCTGGGCTTCACCAGCTTCAAACAGTATTGTCACTATTTGAAAAACAACCCGGATACTGAGTTTACTGAATTTATTAATGCTGTCACCACTAACCTCACTTCTTTTTTTCGCGAAAATCACCACTTTGAATATTTAAGCAAGACGGTTGTACCGGGCTTGCTTAAAAAACATGCAGGGACTAAACAGATTAAAGTTTGGTCTGCAGGTTGCTCAACAGGTGAGGAGCCTTATTCTTTGGCGATGACCTTGAAGGAAAGCGTTCCGGCTGATTGGACTATAAATATTCTGGCTACCGATCTTGATACGAATGTTTTGGCCACCGCCGCAGCCGGTATTTACATGGCTGACCGCGTGACAGGAATAGCCGAGCAACGCCTTAAGCGCTGGTTTCAAAAAGGTGTGGGTGGACAAGCGAACAAGGTGCGAGTTAAACCGGAATTGAAAGAATTGATAGAGTTTAAACAATTGAATTTGATGCAGGAGTGGCCCTTGAAAGGGTATTTTGATTTTATTTTTTGCCGAAACGTTTTGATTTATTTTGATCGGGAAACCAAGGCGATGTTAGCGAATCGTTACTGCGGCTTATTGGAGGAGGGCTCATATTTGTTCATTGGCCATTCAGAATCCTTGCATCAGCTCGATACCGGATTCAGTTTGGTAGGTAATACTATCTACAGGAAGTCGAGTAAGTGAGTCATGTGCCCCATGTGGAAAGATCGCTTATCGCCGGCTTCGAAAATGTTAATCGGTATTGGGATCAAGAAAATCAAATAGTGGCGGCAAAATTGATGCCCGGTGACTACTACGTCACCAAACAGGATGAAATGATTACTACCGTGCTGGGTTCTTGCGTGGCAGCTTGTATAAGGGATGTGGTGACCGGCGTCGGGGGGATGAATCATTTCATGTTGCCGGAGACCAGTAAAAGTCGTTTGAACGACAGAGACGAAGCCGTCGTTGGCAATGCCTCGCGCTATGGCAATTACGCGATGGAACATTTGATCAATGCTATTTTGAAAAATGGCGGTAAGCGTAAAAACTTGGAAGTTAAGTTGTTCGGCGGCGGCAAAATCATCGCTACCCTGGGTGATGTGGGAGCCAGAAACATTCAATTCGTTTTGGATTATGTGGATACTGAAGCGTTGAATCTGGTTTCTCATGATTTGGGCGATATTTATCCGCGTAAGGTGAATTTTTTTCCGCATACCGGACGGGTCAGAATGAAAAAAATTAAAGATTTACACAACCAAACTATCTTCCTGCGCGAGAAGCAATATAGTTCGAGTATCAAGGACGCACCGGTTGAAGGTAGCGTAGAGCTATTTTAGGAAACCAGGATGACAAAAATTAAGCTATTGATTGTTGACGACTCGGCATTAATTCGCCAAATGTTGACGCAAATTTTTAATGAGGCAGGCGATATTGAAGTCGTCGGCACGGCCAGTGATCCGATTATTGCCCGGGAAAAAATAAAGGCCTTGAATCCCGACGTATTAACACTGGATGTAGAAATGCCGCGTATGGATGGTCTGACATTTTTACGTAATTTGATGCGTTTACGACCGATGCCGGTGGTCATGATTTCAACGTTGACCGAAAAAGGCGCCGAAGTCACCCTTGATGCGTTAGCGCTAGGTGCGGTTGATTTTGTGGCAAAACCAAAAATCGATGTCTCCCATGGCTTACGAGCCTATGCGGATGAGATTATCGGTAAAATCAGGATGGCCGCTCAAGCAAAAGTCAAAGCTTTGGAAACCAATCGGGTTAATGTCCCAGCTCTTAATTCAGTGAATGAGAATGCAGCCAGTACGATGAAAAAGCATTTCAAAACGACTCATAAAATAGTGGCGTTGGGTTCTTCAACGGGCGGCACCGAAGCGGTCAAGGAACTGGTAAAAAGCCTGCCCAGGACGGCGCCGGCGATTGTCATTACCCAACATTTACCGCTCGCCTTCAGCGCTTCGTTTGCCAAACATGTTAACGAGGCCACTGAGATGACTGCTTGCGTGGCTAGCGATGGGCAGCTGATATTGCCCGGAAATATCTATATAGCGCCAGGTGATCAACATTTAATGGTTGTGAGAGATGGTGCTCGTTATGCGTGCCGCCTTGATGATGGTCCACCTGTCAACAGACATAAGCCTTCCGTGGATGTCCTGTTTCGATCAGTTGCCGAGAATGTGGGTAGCAATGCGGTTGGGGTTATGTTGACGGGCATGGGGGCGGATGGTGCCAGAGCCATGCTTGAGATGCGCGAGGCCGGGGCCGTCAACATAGTGCAGGATGAAGCATCCAGTATCGTTTGGGGCATGCCCGGCGAGGCCTACAAACTGGGAGCCGCGCATCATGTGTTATCCTTGGGGAAAATAGCGGAAAAAATCCTGGCCCTGGTGGATTGAAAATATGTTGCAGTTCCTAAAAGATAACGCGCTTCTGGTTTTATTCACGCTGGTAGTTTTGTTATTGCCGTTGCTTTCGTCCAACGCGCTGGTTTATTGGCTAGCCGCCCCCATCGCAACGATGTTGTGGATGGTCAAAGCATTTCGTGCGCAACGTGCGCAAGTGTCAGCCTTGACAAACAGCAAGGGTCTAAGCGAAGCCGAATTGGTGCGCGCGATTGATGACTATTTACTGCATTTGAAAGATTGTATCGACCAAGAAGCCTCCTATTTTCGCGCGGAATTGGAACAGCTCAAATCCATGCTTGCCGATGCGGTGACTACGATGTCCAACAGCTTCAATAGCTTGGCTAGTTTGACGTCCGGGCAGTCATCGATAGTATATTCGTTGGTAGCTGATCTGGAAGGAAGTACTGACAAAGGGCGCAGTACTCTAAATTTCACGAGTTTTGCTCAGGAAACCGATGATGTCCTGCAGTTTTTTATCGACCATATTCTGCAAATCAGTAAGCAGAGCATGGAAATGGTCGCGGTCATCAATGACGTTGGGGGCCATATGGCTCATGTCGAGAAACTATTGGGCGATGTGCAGAAGATTGCCGATCAAACCAATTTGTTGGCTCTGAATGCCGCCATAGAAGCAGCCAGGGCGGGAGAAGCCGGTCGAGGCTTTGCAGTGGTTGCGGGAGAAGTGCGGAATCTTTCAAAAAACTCCGATAAGTTCAGCGAGGAAATTAAGCGCGTGGTGAAGGCCTCCAAGGATAATATCCGCGAAGCGCAAACCATGATCGAAATAATGGCCTCCAAAGACATGAACGTGGCGATTAGTTCCAAGGCCAGTATCGACAAGATGATGGATGATATCGCCATCATTAATGCCAATATCTCCAACAATGTCGGCGAAATTTCCCAACTGACCAATCAAATCGAGTTCAATGTGGGTAATGCGGTGAGAGGTCTGCAATTTGAGGATATGGCCCGGCAATTGATTGAATACTTACAATTCAATTTAGAACATTTCGGTTCGCTATCCGACGAGGTCAGTATAGGTTTGGGGGTATTTAAAACCGGTGGCGGCACGGATTGGCGTGACCAATTACGGCAAGGCTCGGATCGCTTGAAAATCATGAAGCAACAGTGGCAAGTCAGAAAATCGCATATTGTGTCGCAATCTTCCATGGAGGAAGGCGATGTGGATCTGTTTTAGGCTAAAGTTAAGAGATGACATGAAAATTTGTGAGGTTAAAGAATATGGGTATTGATGCACGTGTTGATGCGGGAGTGCTGTCGATTAAAATAAGCGGCCGGTTCGATTTCGGCGTGCACAACGAGTTTCGCGAAGCCACCAAGCTGGTTGAAAGTGGCGTGAAGTTGATAGAAGTGGATTTGGTCGGCACCGAATACTTAGATAGCTCAGCCCTTGGCATGCTGTTAGTTCTGCGAGATAAGATGGCGGGTGATAAGTCGGCAATACGGATTAAAAATTCGCGTACCGAAGTTAAAAAAATTTTGGAAATCGCTAATTTTGATAAATTATTTACACTGTCCTGAGCAATCCCGCTTTTTTATATAACCTAATGGCGCGATCAAACCGACAACGGTTTGCGTAGCCGCCAACACCTCATGAACCAGCAGACTGAATTTTCCAGTTCCGATTTCATTAGAAATTTTTTCCAGCGATTTCTACCCAATTCCCAAGTTGTTTCCCTAGCCATAGTTTTGCTGGGCGGCTTTTTATTGATATACGGCTTGCTGGATTTGCTGATGCCGGTCTTTGTGGCGATTGTGTTGGCGTATCTACTGGAAGGGCTGGTGGTTAAAGCCGAACAGCGTCAACTCGGTCGTTTGATTTCGGTGCATCTCGTATTCTTTGCGTTTATGGCTGTGCTGGGTTTTGTGTTGTTCGTGCTGGTGCCGATAGTGTCCGAGCAAACCGTGCAACTGGTGCAACACATACCGGAGATTGTTTCCAGTACCCAAGCCGAAATCATGCGCTTCCCTGAACGCCATCCGGAACTGATTTCGGAAGTCCGGATTCGCGAAATCATGTTCTCCATTCAGCAAGACTTGCTCAAGTATGGTCAGGATTTGATCTCCGGCTCCGCCCAATCGTTTGTCGGACTGGTGGCGGTCATCATTTACTTGTTTTTGGTGCCGTTGATGGTGTTTTTCTTTCTGAAAGATAAACAGGTTTTATTGGGCTGGTTTGTACAGTTTCTACCAAGGGATACCAGTCTTAGCCTGCGAGTGTGGCATGAAGTCGATAGGCAAATAGCCAATTACGTTAGAGGCAAATTTCTCGAAGTGTTTATCCTGTGGGCGATCAGTTACATAGTCTTCTGGTTGTTGGGTTTGAATTATGCGATGTTGCTTGCGGTACTGATGGGCTTGTCTGTGGTGATTCCTTATGTCGGCGCGACATTAGTCACTTTTCCGGTATTGGCGGTGGCTTATGTGCAGTGGGGCGTGGGCGGCAGTGATCATTTTATGTATGTGTTTATTGCCTATTCAGTGATTCAGGCGCTGGATGGTGTCATATTGGTGCCGCTGCTGTTTTCTGAAGCCGTGAATTTGCATCCTATTGCAATTATTGTTGCCATCCTGTTTTTTGGCGGCTTGTGGGGTTTTTGGGGGGTATTTTTTGCGATACCCTTGGCCACGCTGGTTAAAGCGGTATTAATGGCGTGGCCAAAGGCTGAGATCAGTCAATCATCGGCTTGATGGCTTTACAAATTATCGGATGCAAAATCCGCCAGGCGGGAACGCTCGCCGCGCCGCAAAGTAATATGGGCGCTATTCGGCCAAGATTTGAAACGATCAACCACATAGGTCAAACCGGAGCTGGTTGCCGTTAGATACGGCGTATCGATTTGCGCCAGGTTGCCGATGCAGATAATTTTTGTCCCCGGTCCTGCCCGGGTAATCAAGGTCTTCATCTGTTTAGGCGTCAGGTTTTGTGCCTCGTCGATAATCAGGTAGCGGTTCAGAAAAGTCCGGCCGCGCATAAAGTTCAGCGAACGAATTTTTACCCGGTTCATCATGACGTTTTGCGACGCGCCTTGTTCCCATTCGGTCGTGCCCGAGCGGCTGCCCAGCAACTCCAGGTTGTCCATCAACGCCCCCATCCACGGCGCCATTTTTTCCTCTTCCGTACCCGGTAAAAAGCCAATGTCCTCGCCGACCGGCATGGTCTCCCGTGTCATGATAATTTCCAAATAGGCTTTGCTTTCCAGAGTCAAAGACAGGCCGGCTGCCAGTGCCAGCAAGGTTTTACCGGTGCCGGCAGAGCCTATTAACGTCACGAAGTCAACGTTTGGGTCGAGCAGGGCATTCAACGCAAAATTTTGCTCGCGGTTTTTGGCGGAAATGCCCCAGATGCTATTGTGTTTGGTCCGATAATCGCGGGCCAATTGCAACACAGCCGTGTCGCCTTCGCGGCTCTTCACGATGGCTTCGAAGTTATCTTCGCCTTCCATATACAGATATTGGTTGGGATACCATTCGGCCACCAGCGGACCATTCACGCGGTAGTATGTGTGGTCGTTTTCCTGCCACGATTCCATCTTGCCGCCGTGTTCCTCCCAGAAGTCGCTGTCCAGCGGCATCGTGCCGGTGTAGAGCAGGTCTATATCTTCGATGGTTTGATCGTTATGGTAATCCTCGGCAGTAATCTGTAGCGCGGCTGCTTTGATGCGCATATTGATGTCTTTGGAGACCAGGATTACATTCACATCCGGGTATTCCTTACCCAAGGCCAATACGATACTCAGGATAGAATTATCGGCAATCTGTCCAGGTAGGTCGGCAGGGAGTAGATGCGACAATTGCCGGGTTTGAAAATACAAACGGCCGTCGAATTCTCGCTCGCCGTTCAAAGCATAATCGATGCGCGACAGCGGTAGCCCGGCGTTGATGGTTTGTTGATCGGCATCGCGGATTAATTCGTCCAAAAACCGGCTAACTTGGCGGACGTTGCGCGATACGTCGGATAAGCCTTTTTTGGCGTGATCCAATTCCTCCAGCACCACCATCGGAATGAAAACATTATGTTCTTGAAAGCGAAAAATGGACGTTGGGTCGTGCATCAGTACGTTGGTGTCCAACACGAACAATTTTTTGCCGGCGGATTGAATATTCATATTATCCTTTTAAAAAGCGTGGAAAAGCGGTTTCAACGCAAACCCGGTGCTGCGCTAAAGGTATTTCTACTCCAAGTGTAGAGTTATCGTCAACCGAGCTATCGCTTGCCCTGTGCCCGATAAGCGTTGCTACCTTATGCAAAAGAGTAGTGCGATTTCACCGTCAATTCCGGGTTTTTTAAAAATACCGGCGCCAATAATCGACTAATCTCCAGTTTCTCTATACTTAAGCCGTCGTCATTGCTTTTGTATAGTCGGTTACAATAGGGCGCATATGTCGCGACAACTTCATTTGTATCGGTATTTTTAGGATAGTTATTTATGACACTTTCACCATCAAGCCAGCCAGACTTGGGTTGGAGCCAGATTAGGGAAACCATCAAGCTGTTGACCGTTTCGGTTGCTCAGGTTGAAGGCAGCATGAAAGCCGGCGACGAGTCGGTCTCAGCCTTGGCCGACTCGTTTACCGGTATGGTTGAAGATATGAAAAATATTCATCAGTTACTGAGTAGTTTTCAGCAGAGCGAGAGCCGCGACCAAGCTCTGGCGCATTGCGAGGCGACCCAGGATAAAATTTATTCGGCGATTGTGGCGTTCCAGTTTTATGATCGCCTGCAGCAATGCTTACAACACGTGTCCAACAATCTAAAAGGCTTGTCGGTCATCATCGATACGCCGCAGAGGTTATATAATCCTGCCGAATGGTATAAGTTTCAGGAAAGCATTCGCAACCAGTACACTATGGAATCTGAAAAAGTGATGTTTGATGCTATCCATCAGGGCAAAAGCGTCGATGAAGCGCTAGCCTTGTTTCAACAAGCAAATCGGCAAAGCGACGACGATGAAATCGAACTGTTTTAATTTTACTTGGCTACTCAAATCGTAAATGAAAAAAAAATCTCTGTTAATTTTGTGCCCTCTGTTACTGATATTAACGGCGTGTAGTAATCCTGGCTCAGAACCACCGGTGGCCGGCAGCGTACCGGCCAAAAAAGCCCCGGCTAAAAAATCAGCGGCAAACAAAGCTCCCGCAACTACTGCTAAAAAACCGGTGTCTAGTCCCGATACCGCCACCTATCCTATCGAAAGTGTCAGCAATAACTTTAAAGATGAACCGAATCTGCCGACCTTTCGCGCCGAGCCGTTGATGCCGCCGGCCGATATTCCGCCGCCTGCACCAGCCAGTCCGGCTTTAGCGGCACCCGCTCCTGCGGCGGTGGCTACAGCAACTGCGCCGGCACCGAAGTTTGTCATAGAAGACGCGCGCATCCCCAGCGGCACGCCGCCGGCGGTGGTGGCTTTAATTAGCGAGTCAGACCGCAGCCGTAATAGTGGCGACCTGGATGCTGCAGTGGTCGTGATGGAACGGGCGCTACGCATCGATTCACGCAACCCAACGCTGACTTACAAGCTGGCGCAGCTCAGAATCAAGCAAAATAAACCGCAACTTGCCGAAGAATTGGCCGGCAAGGCCGCTTTGCTGGCTGGTGGTGATCTGGATCTGAAGCGCAAAAGCTGGTTGCTGATCGCCGAAGCCCGACAAATGCAGCAAAATGCCCAAGGGGCCAGAGAAGCTAAAGCCAAGGCGGACAGCTTTTTCGGTCGCTAGTGGTTGACAGTTCCAAGCCGGCGCTTGCCAGCGCCGCCAGCAAATTGACCGATGTTTTTGGCGAAGGCGGCGCCTTAGCCGAAATCATTAGCGGTTATTCGCCGCGTGCCGCGCAGATCGAGATGGCCGAAAAAATCGCCTATGCCATTGAGTCCCAGCAAAACCTGATTGCCGAGGCCGGCACCGGCACCGGCAAAACCTTTGCTTATCTGATTCCCGCGATCCTGTCCGGCAAGAAAGTCATCGTTTCCACCGGCACCAAAAATCTACAAGATCAATTGTTCAACAAGGATTTGCCGGTGATCCGCAAAGCCTTGAGCAGAAGGCCGTTCAAAGCCAGCTTGTTAAAAGGCCGCGCTAATTATTTGTGCACCTACCGGTTGGAACAGGCTTTGAATTCCGCGTTCGGTTACAGCCAGGAAGACGCGGCGGCGTTGGCGCAGATCAAGGCTTGGTCGAAGCGCACCAAGGCCGGCGACGTCTCGGAAGTGGCTGACGTGCATGACGGCGATCCGGTCTGGTTTCACGCCACCTCCACCACCGACAATTGCCTGGGGCAGAACTGCCCGGATTATGCCGATTGCTTTTTAACCAAAGCCCGCAAGCAGGCCCAGGAAGCCGAGATCGTGGTGGTCAATCATCATTTGCTCTGCGCAGATTGGTCGATCCGTGAAACCGGCTTCGGTGAATTGCTGCCGGATGCCGAAGTCGTCGTTATCGACGAAGCCCATCAACTGGCCGACACCGCCTCCAATTTTTTGGGCGTGACGATTAGCGGCAAACAACTGGTCGATTTGGCCGACGACAGCCTGGCCGAGTATTTCACCGACGCCAAGGACATGCCGGATTTGCGCACCGCCTGTGAGGACCTGCAACACGAAGTCAAGGATTTGCGCTTGGCGTTTGGGCTGGAACTGCGTCGTGGCGACTGGCAGGATATCGAAACCAACCCCAAAATTGCCGGCGCGCTGGAATCCTTGCAAAAACAGTTGGCGCGCTTGACCGACCAATTGGAGCGCGCCTCGGTGCGCAGCAAAGGCCTGGAATCATGCTTCGACCGCGCCGAAGCGCTGGACGCGCAGCTGGAAACTTTGATCAACGATAAGGACGGGCAGTGGATCAAATGGTACGAGACTTATAGCAAGTCTTTCACGCTCAGTCGCACGCCGCTGGATATTGCCAAGGAATTTCGCGGTTTCATGGCCCGGCACAAAGCCACCTGGATTTTTACCTCCGCGACCTTGAGCGTGGCGAATAATTTTGTGCATTTTTCCAAAAATCTGGGTTTGAGCGGCGCGCTTAGCCAGAGTTGGGAGAGCCCGTTCGATTATCCGAACCAGGCCTTGTTTTACCACCCCAAGGGCTTGCCGCAACCCAGCGATCCTGACTTTACCGAGAGAATTGTCGAGTTCGCCTTGCCGGTGCTGGAAGCCAGCCGAGGCAGGGCGTTTTTCCTGTTTACCAGCCACCGCGCCTTGCAACGCGCCGCACAATTGCTGGACGGTAAGCTCGATCATCCAATCTTGGTACAAGGCACTCGCTCTAAAGGCGTGTTGCTGGATCAATTCAAGGAATTGGGTAACGCGGTATTGCTCGCCACCGCCAGTTTTTGGGAAGGCGTTGATGTGCGCGGTGATGCCTTATCCTGCGTGATTATCGATAAGTTGCCGTTCGCTTCGCCCGGCGATCCGGTGTTAAAAGCGCGGATGAATGCGATGGAAAAACAGGGCCGCAACCCGTTTTTCGAACACCAATTGCCTAGCGCCATCATTATGCTGCGTCAGGGTGTGGGTCGCTTGATTCGCGACGTCAATGACCGTGGGGTATTGATGGTCTGCGATCCCAGGTTGTTGAAGCGCTCTTACGGCCAGATGTTTTTGGACAGCGTGCCGGCGATGAAACGCAGCCGTGAAATCGAGGATGTGCGGCAGTTTTTTGCAACAGAGGAAAGCATTTGAAATTACTGGCAGTAGAAACTTCCACCGATGCCTGTTCGGCGGCCTTGTTTATTGATGGCGAGATCACCGAAAAGTTTGCCGTAGCACCGCGCGAGCATACCAAACTGATCTTGCCGATGATTGATCAATTGATGGCCGACGCCCAGCTCAGGCCGCAACAACTCGACGCCATCGGCTTGAGCCGTGGCCCTGGTTCGTTTACCGGCGTCAGAATTGCTGGCGGCGTGGTGCAAGGTATTGCTTACGGCGCCGATTTGCCGGTGGTACCGGTTTCAACGCTGGCAGCAATCGCGCAGGATTTTTTCAATCATCACGCCGAAGCGGAGCTTAGTTTTACTGCCATGGATGCGCGGATGGACGAGATTTTTTGGGGTGTGTATCAACGCAACGACTTGGGCCTGGCGGCGTTGATTGGTGCTGAAGCCGTGACCCCAGCCGGCGAAGTGATCTTTCCCGATCTCACTGGCTTTGGCGTCGGTTCCGGTTGGGGCGTTTATGCGGAGCAGCTGGGCCAGCGCTTAGCTGAGCGCGTGTTGGGCATCGAAGTAGAGGTTTGGCCGTGCGCCGGCTGCGTCGCTCAACTGGGCGCTTATGGATTTGCCAACGGTTTGGCCGTTGCTGTCGAGCAAGCGATGCCGGTTTATCTGCGCGATAAAGTCGCAAAAAAACAATCGGAAAGATAAGTGGGCCAGTCTTCTTTGACCGACCACTAAAACTGCGTCGCGACGTTTTTAAGTGCCTTCTAAGGTACAATGGCGTTTTATCTAAGCCCATCTTTTTAGCCAATGGCGCAATATTTCGAAATTCATCCGAAGAACCCGCAGCCGCGCTTGATTCAACAAGCAGTCAATATCTTGCGCAACGGCGGAGTCATCGCCTATCCCACTGACGCATCCTACGCGCTGGGTTGCCAGATCGGCGATAAGGCGGCCATGGATCAAATTCGCAGCCTCCGCCGGCTGGACGATAATCATAACTTCACACTGTTGTGTACCGACCTGTCGCAGGTTTCCACCTTCACCAAAATGGGCAATGAAGCCCACCGCTTGATCAAAAAACTGACGCCAGGTCCGTTTACGTTTTTACTGGATGCCACACGCGAAGTGCCGCGCCGGTTGCAGCACCCCAAAAAGAAAACCATAGGCGTCAGAATCACCGACCATCCGGTAGCTCAAGCCTTGGTCGAGCAGCTTGGCGAACCATTATTGACATCCACCTTGATGATGCCCGGCGATGAGGAGCCTTTGGCCGATCCTTACGAAATCCGCAAGCGGCTGGAAAAAGAGTTGGCCCTGGTCATAGATGTGGGCGTGATCGAATATCAACCCACTACCGTCATCGCTTGCGGCGACAAGTCGATTGACATTGTTCGGCAAGGTATCGGTATTGCGCCGATGTTGGAGTAAAAGCCATGATGGACGAATTAACCCTGATACAAAGGATCGTCGTTTGGATTTTGCCGGTGATTTTCGCGATCACCGGTCACGAGGTGGCGCACGGCTGGGTGGCCAAGAAGTTAGGCGACAACACCGCTGCCGACCAAGGCCGTTTAACGCTGAATCCTCTCAAACATATTGATGTGCTGGGCACCCTGATTATCCCCGGCTTGTTATTGCTGACCTTTACCGGTTTTGTGTTCGGTTGGGCCAAGCCGGTGCCGGTCGATCCCCGCGCGTTTAAAAAGCCGCGCCAAGCCATGGCGATTGTGGCGGTAGCCGGCCCCCTTTCCAATCTATTGATGGCGATGGCCTGGGCTTTGCTGGCTAGAATCGGCGTCATGTTGGAAATTGAATACATCTCTTTTCCGCTGATTTACAGCGGCGTAGCAGGCATCAGCATCAATTTGGTTTTGGCTTTGATTAATCTTCTGCCGATTCCGCCCTTGGACGGCAGCCGGATTTTGTCCGGAGTGCTATCGGATTATTGGGCTTGGCAATACAATCGTTTGGAACGGTTTGGTTTTATTTTTTTGTTGATATTACTCGCTACCGACGTGTTGCAATATTTGCTGGCTTATCCTATGTACTACGCCCAACAATTATTTTTTAGTTTGGCGGGCATGTAGTTTTGAACGAAGTAGCACTACCGGTTGAAGCCGCGCTGCCGCCGCTGGCGCTGGTGCAAGGCCAGCCTTATCAGGATTTACCGGAAGATCTTTACATCCCGCCGGATGCGCTGGAAGTGTTTCTGGATGCGTTCGAAGGGCCGCTGGATTTGCTGTTGTATTTGATTCGTCGGCAGAATCTGGATATTCTCGACATCCCCATCGCCCAGATCACCCGGCAATATATCGCCTACATCGATATGATGGAAAATTTGCGTCTGGAGCTGGCCGCCGAATATCTGGTGATGGCCGCGCTGCTGGCGGAGATCAAATCGCGGATGCTGCTGCCCAGGCAGCCGGAAAGCGAAGAGGAAGAAGAGGACCCCAGAGCATTTTTGATTCGCAAATTGCAGGAATACGAAGCGATCAAAAAAGTCGCCGAAGAGATCGATCTGCTGCCCAGAAACGAGCGCGATACCTTTGAATTCGGCGTCGACACTTCAACCGTGGATGTACAGCAAATTTTGCCGGATGTGCAACTCAAGGAACTGCTGCTGGCCTTCCAGGACATTTTGAAGCGCGCCGAGAGGCTTACCCATCATCAAATAACCAAAGAACCCCTATCAGTCCGTGAACGAATGGCAGCCATTTTGGAAAAACTTAACGGAGCAAATCAGCTCCCTTTCGCAGCGTGTTTTACCCGAAGTGAAGGAAAAAACGGAGTGGTTGTCGCGTTTCTTGCCATCCTTGAACTCTCCAAGGAACGCATCATCGACATCTTCCAATCCGAACCCTACGCCGGCATTCAGGTCAGAATCCGCCTCGATAGCGGCACCGGCGACTGATTCGCAGTTAGCCGAAACCGTCGTTGATGATGTTATTCCCACAGCCAAACCCAGAACGCCCCGCAAGCCGCGCATCAAACCCGAGCCGGTTACGATATTCGTGCCGGTCAAACGGCGGGCCGTTCGGTTTCCGGCTATCTGGACTAGCGAGCCGCGCGTTGCGGTTGTTCAAAGCCAAGAACCAAGTAAACCCGTGGTTTTGCCAATTTCCCGTAGGCACGCGGTGCGCTTGTTGCCGGGTTGGCGGAGTAGTTGGCAAGCACCCGTGCCGGAGGCTGCGGCCGTTAGCGAGTCTAGGCGCGCAACCCGCTTACCGCTGCGTTGGGCCGAGATTATTCGCGCCAGCACCTACGAACCCATCGTGGTCGAACGCCACCGACTACAGCCCGACATAATTAAAGAGTGCGACATGAACACCAAGCGCATCGTGGAAGCCATTTTGTTTGCCGCTAATCGGCCTATGACGATTAAACAGATTCAAGAAACGTTTCCGGAACTAGAGCAACCGGACACGCTAACCGTACAAATGGCTCTGGAAGACATCGCCCGCGACTATGCCGACCGGCCAATCGGCTTGCGGCAATTGGCCAGCGGTTATCGGTTTCAGGTGCGGGAAGGCTTGTCGCCGTATGTCACACGCTTGTTTGAAGAAAAGCCCTCGCGTTATTCGCGCGCGTTGCTGGAAACTCTGGCGATCATCGCTTATCGCCAGCCGGTGACGCGTGGTGAAATCGAGGATATTCGCGGCGTCAGTGTCAGCAGTTCCATCATTCAAACCCTGTTGGAGCGTGAGTGGATTCGCGTTATCGCCCATAAGGAAGTACCGGGCCGGCCGGCCTTGTTCGGCACCACCAAACAATTTTTGGATTATTTCAATTTAACCTCATTGAGCGAATTACCGACGCTGGAAGAAATCGTCAACTTCGATTTCGGTAATTCGCCTCAACCGCAACCCGAGCAGGACCAACGTGAAAGACCGCAAACCGCCGAGATCGAACAATCCATCAGCCCCGCAGGACAAACGGACCCAGAAACCACAGCCGCGGAAACCGAGTTCGACGCCCAAACCGAAGCCGGCCTCGGCGCCGAAAACCTCACCCTCCACTAAAGCCGCGCCCGCCGGCGGCGAGCGCATCCAAAAGCTGTTGGCGCGGGCGGGTGTCGGCTCACGGCGGGAAATCGAGCGCTGGATAGAGGAAGGCCGGCTGACCGTCAACGGTAATCCTGTGCAGCCGGGTTATCACTTAAAGCCTGACGATCACTTGCAAATCAATGGTCGGGTGGTGAAGTGGGAAAAATACGCCGAACAACCGACCCGCGTATTGGTGTACCACAAACCGGTCGGCGAACTGGTCACCCGCCGTGATCCGGAAGGCCGGCCGGTAATCTTTACCCAACTGCCGCGCTTGCAAGTCGGCCGTTGGATCGCGGTTGGCCGCCTGGACATCAACACCTCCGGCTTGATTTTAGTGACAAACAACGGCGAGTTGGCCAACCGCTTGATGCACCCGTCGCGCGAAGTCGAACGGGAGTACGCGGTGCGAATCTTGGGCGAAGTCGACGATGCCATGCTGGCGCGCTTGAAACAAGGTGTGGAACTGGAAGACGGCCCGGCACATTTCGAAGACGTCAGCTTTTACGCCGGCGAAGGCGCTAATAAATGGTTTTATGCCACGGTGAAGCAGGGGCGTAACCGTTTGGTACGGCGTTTATGGGAATCTCAAGGCGTTAAAGTCAGCCGCTTGATTCGGGTTCGCTACGGTGATGTGAGCTTACCGGAGCGGGTTAGGGCGCATTCGTTTTATGAATTGGAGGCCAAGGAATTGGCGGCTTTGATGGAGTTTGTGGGGTTGTAGTCTGTTTTGGTCTTATGGGTACCTGTAATAAGTAAAATCAGTTATAGGTTTTTACTTATCATTTTAAGACATGATTTCGATCACCGATTTATTGTCATATTGATCGGTTTACATAATGAATTTACGGAAAAATGTTTCCGCGTTTTGAACTGGCTTGTAACCGATTTGTATGGATTCTAAACTCATGCCAATTTCCTATGGCATTTTATTATTTACTTTTGAATGAATACTAGGGGCTGTTGCCGTTTTACATGGGTAACCAAATAAAAGCGCAGGCCAAAGCGACAACGCCTTCAAAATTGCGTTTCAATTTGTCATATCGCGTCGCGATGGCTCTGAAATGTTTCAATCGCGCAAAGACATTTTCAACGAGGTGGCGATATTGGTAGAGGCACCAATCCATTCCGTCATTCCCGACGATTGAATTTTGTTTTCTAGGAATGATAGGGACACTCCCTTTCTCTCGAATTTGAATCCGTAGAGGTTCACTGTCATAGCCTTTGTCAGCGACCGTGTAGTCAGCCAAAGGCAGTTTAGCCACTAATTCCGGCGCTTCTTTGCAGTCATGGACTTCACCACCGGTGATCGAGAAATGAATAGGCAGCCCACAGGCATCAACGGCCATATGGATTTTCGTGGTGTGACCCGCAACGGATTTCCCAATCGCGGCATCCTGTTCATGAGCCGCACCACTACTATGCTGATGCGCTTTCACGATACTGCCGTCAATAAAGGTCCATTCCAAATCCGGTGCCACAACCAGGCCTCGAAAGATGCCCATCAGTTTTTCTTGCAGTGACCACGCATTAAACCGTTTGTAGACTGCATTCCACTTACCAAACGTGGCAGGCAGGTCTCGCCAGGGGCAGCCGACTCGCATGCGATAAAAAATCCCTTCTACCGTTTGCCTGAGCGAAGGCTTGTCATAAATCCCCAGGCTTAACAGGATGGCTTTGAATTTATTCCAGTATGCATCCGTAAACATTTGTCGCGGCATAGCTCACTTGTCTTCTGATTGAAAAATCAATCAATGAGGCAGAGCCGTTCGATTTCAAGGCTATCGTTTCAAAATGGCAACAGCCCCTAATAATTTTCTTGCCGTCATGCTCGATAATTAGCTCCAAACTCGGTCGAAAAATTTGGAACGAATCTTCTTTGAACATTGGTAATTCAAGCGCAATTTTATTTGGCCCTCTATCTATATTTTCAACTTGGAATCCAAATTCCTTCATAACTTTCACTTGGTCATCAAAGTCGCAACTGATATTGACAAATTTATCCGTTATAAAATTAATTTTCGGGTAAGGTACAAATTTTGGCCCAAGTCCACGGTAATATTCATCCACCTCTTTAGCCATGACTTTCAATCCCAAAGGTGTACAGAAATAATACTTATCCATGTCGCCTGCAAATGCGGGTTTAGTGGTTAGTGAGATAGTTAATATCGGCAAGGCCGTAAGGTGTAATAACCAACGGGCACTGTGCCGTATTATTTTTCGATTACTCAAACTCATATAAATCTCCGTCGATGCAAGTTTCGTAGTTACTGTCTAATACCTGCTTATGCAAGCGAAAAATTAGTTTAGTAGAGTGGGTCTATTTTTGTGCCTACCCGGAATGGTTGGTATAAGTGATGATTCGCTACCGCGAAACTTGATTGAATGCCGGTTCTCGCCCCTGCGGGCTATTCCTATCAAAAGCTCCGGTACTCGGCGCGGCATACGGGATAAAACTGTCCGCAAATTTATATTGCGTAGGCTGGGTAGGAGCGATAGCGGAAACCCAGCTTAAAGGTTTCTAACCTAACTAAGAACGGCGTTTTTGGGTAGTGCGTTCGGCGCGGATCAAGACAAGAAGGATTTCAACTTGTCCGTGAAGCTGTGCCAGCCTTCTTCTAGTTTTGCGGCGGATTCTTTCCATCCGCTTTCAAAACTTTCTTTAACATCGTCCCAGGTCTCGTCGGCGACGGCGGCGATTTCTGCGGCCTTGGCTTTGGCTTGTTCCAATTTTGGCTCTAGTTCGGCGATGGCCGCGCGCGCTTCCTCCAACGCCTCATGGGATTCGTCTAGGGCTGTTTGTTTGAGCGCTTCTAATTTCACTTGCTGTTCGTCAATCGAAGTATTAATTTTTGCTAGCAGTTCATCTTTGGTCATGGCACATTCCTCCCGCGCGGGGATTGGTTGATTGAGTGTGCAGTCTAACAAACTTGTGTTACTGGTTGTCGGATTTGCTAAGTTTATGAAATTAAAGATTAGTTGATGATTGGCGGCTAAGGATAGGGGTTATCCTTTTAAATGCCCGGCCGAAAATACCCCCGGGCAAAAATTTTGGTTCGTCGGCTAATAGGGTCGGTTTTTGTTCTCAAACGGATTTCGCTGGCTAATCAGATTAACGAGCCCGCTTTGTTTGGCTCGGTAAAGCCATGTAGGCCGGAATAAGCGTTAGCGTTTCCGGCAAAACGTGCAATTGCCAGAAACGCCTATCGGCTTATTCTGGCCTACACTAGGACAGTGATTTTTGTTGGAAATGTCCGCCTTGGACTAGGCTAAAAATAATCTTACACTGGCTAACTAATGGAATTATGAGCGACTATCGGCGGTTATATGTCCCTGGCGGCTTGTATTTCTTTACGGTTGTGGCATATCGTCGCCAACCGATTTTCGCCGATATTCAGCGGGTTGCGTTGCTTCGTCAGGCGTTGCAAGAGGTTAAATGCAAACGACCTTTCGACATAACCGCTGCCGTCATTTTGCCTGATCATTTGCATTGCCTCTGGCTATTGCCGGAGGGCGATTTCGATTATTCAACCCGGTGGCAAATGATTAAAACTGCTTTTTCTCGAAGAGTTTCGGCGAGTGTGAAAAAAGGCGGTGCAAAAACCATTTGGCAACCACGTTTTTTCGAGCATTGCATCCGTGACGAATCCGACTTTAATAAGCATTTGGATTACATCCATTACAACCCAGTCAAACATGGTTTGGCTTTGTCTCCCGGTGAATGGCCACACAGTTCGTTTCAACGTTTTGTAGATGCTGGGTTTTATCCCGCCAGTTGGGGGTGTGCCCTGGCTGCGGATATTGCGGACTTGGACTGCGAGTAGTCGAGTTGGGTTAAGGGATAAAAACTATTCTTTTAAAATTTGGCGCTTCAATGAAAATCCCGGGATTTAGTTTCCAATTCGCCGATCCAGCTGCTCCAGTCTTCCAGCTTGCCGGCTACCAAGTGCAGCACACCGTCTTCCTGTTGAATCGTGCCGGTCACCGACAACAGGCGAGCTTTCAGCAAGGGTTTACGTTGGGCCAGGGCAGTGGCGGGCCAGACCACCAGGTTGACCTGGCCGGTTTCGTCTTCCAGCGTTACAAAGGTCACGCCGGATGCCGTCATCGGCCGTTGCCGGCAGATCACCAGGCCCGCGACTTGGACGATGCTGCCGTTACGGCGTTGCCATAAGGATGCGGCGGTGGTGACGCCGCGGCGGCGCAAGCGTTCGCGCAGCAGGCTCAGCGGGTGTTCGCGCAGGCTGAGCCGGGTGCTGGCATAATCGGCCAATACCTCCTGTCCGGGCTTGGGGGCTTTTAATAGCGGCGTGGCTTCGGCAATCTCTGCGACCCCAAATACCGGCGTCGCAGCTTCCACACCACCAGCCGCCCAGAAGGCCCGATGCCGGTTGCCGGCCAGGGTTTTTAACGCATCTGCTGCCGCCAGGTGTTCCAAATCTTGCCGATCCAGTCCGGCGCGCTCGGCCAGATCGGTGACGCTGGTAAACGGTTTAGCTCTGCGGGCTTGGACAATCTTGGCCGCCGCTAGTGCTGATAAACCTTTAACTTGATTAAAACCCAAGCGTAAGGCCGGTGCGGCGTTGGCGGGAAACTCCAACGAGCATTCGCTGAGACTGGTCTGTACGTCCACCGGCCGCACCTCCACGCCATGCCGCCGTGCATCCTGCACCAGTTGCGACGGGCCGTAAAAGCCCATCGGTTGGCTGTTCAGCAAGGCGCAGCAAAACGCCGCCGGATGATGGCGCTTCAACCAGGCCGACACATAAGCCAGCAAGGCAAAGCTGGCGGAATGCGATTCCGGAAAGCCGTAATCGCCAAAGCCCTTGATCTGTTGAAAAATCCGTTGGGCAAACTCGGCGCTGTAGCCGCGCGCCCGCATGCCGTCCAGTAACTTGCGCTCGAACGGCTCCAGGCCGCCCTTGCGTTTCCAGGCTGCCATCGCCCGGCGCAATTGGTCGGCTTCGTCGGCGCTAAACCCGGCCGCGACCATCGCCAGTTGCATGACTTGCTCCTGAAAAATCGGGATGCCTAAGGTGCGTTCCAGTACGGCTTTAACTTCAGGGCTGGGGTACTCGATTTTCTCCAAACCCTTGCGCCTCGCTAGATACGGATGCACCATCTCCCCTTGAATTGGGCCGGGGCGGACGATGGCGATTTCGATAACCAGATCGTAATAATTGGCCGGCTTCAGGCGCGGCAGCATGGTCATTTGCGCCCGCGACTCGACTTGAAACACGCCAATGCTGTCGGCTTGTTGCAGCATCGCGTAAACCGCCGGGTCTTCGGCCGGAATGTCGGCCAGGGTCCAGGCCCGACCGGTATATTGACCAAGATATTCCAGGGCCTTACGAATCGCGCTGAGCATGCCCAGCGCCAGCACGTCCACCTTTAACAGGCCCATCGCTTCCAGGTCGTCTTTTTCCCATTGAATCACGGTGCGGTCGGCCATTGCGGCATTTTCCACCGGTACCAGACGTGAGAGTTCGTCGCGAGCGATGACGAAGCCGCCGACGTGTTGCGACAGATGGCGCGGAAAGCCCTTGATTGCCTGAACCAGCACGGCCAAGCGTTGTACGGTGGGGCTGTCCGGGTCGAAGCCGCATTCTTTCAGAGATTCCGGCATTAGCTGATAGCCATCCCATCTATCTACGCTGTCGGCCAGGCGTTCGACTTGCGCCAAGTTCAAACCCAGGGCCTTGCCGACGTCGCGCACCGCGCTGCGGCTGCGGTAGGTAATCACCGTGGCGGCCAGCGCGGCGCGATGCCGGCCGTATTTTTGATAGATATATTGAATCACTTGCTCGCGGCGTTCGTGCTCGAAATCGACGTCGATGTCCGGCGGTTCGTTACGCTCACGAGACAGAAAACGCTCGAACAGCAGATTCATTCGGCTCGGGTCGACTTCGGTAATCCCCAGGCAATAGCACACTGCCGAATTGGCCGCCGAGCCGCGGCCTTGGCAGAGGATGCCTTGCTCCCGCGCGTATCTGACGATGTCGTTCACAGTCAGAAAATACGGTTCGTAAGCCAAGTCGGCGATCAGCGCCAGTTCGTGCTCGATTTGTTGGCGTACTTTTAGTGGTTCGCCATGCGGCCAACGTTTGCGAACGCCGGTTTCGGTCAAATGCCGTAGCCAGGAAGTGGGCGTATGGCCATCCGGCACCAGTTCTTGCGGATACTCGTAGCGCAATTCGTCCAGCGAGAAGTGGCAGCGCTCGGCGATAACTACGGTCTGTTGCAGCCATTTAGAGGGATACAGCTCGGCCAGCCGGGGCAGCGGGCGTAAATGCCGTTCGCCGTTGGCGAACAAGGCATAGCCCAGTTGCGATAAGGGCTGGCCAAGGCGGATCGCGGTCAGCGTGTCCTGCAAGACTTGGCGCGAGCGGCGGTGCATATGCACGTCGTTGCAGGCGACAATTGGCATGTCTAAGCGTCGGGCGGTAGCTTGCGCCTGTTGGCAATAACTTGCGTCGCGGCCGGATAGAAACAGGCCGATTCCCAGCCATAAATCGCCGGCAAATAGCTGTTTCAACCAATGGCCATCTTCTTCGCGGTAACAATCGTTGGCCAGCCAGATCGCCAGACAGCCTTGCGGACAATGTTCGGTTAAATCGGATCTACTTAGCAGGTAGCTGCCTTTTTCGGCTTGGCGGCGGGCCAGGGTGATCAAAGCGGACAGGTTGCCGTAGCTGGCCCTGTCAGTGGCCAGCAAGAGCAATTTCAGACCGTCGTCCAAGACAAACTCGCTGCCGATGATCAGTTTGATATGGTGTTTCTTAGCGGCCAGATGCGCTCTTACCACGCCGGCCAGCGAACATTCGTCGGTCAGCGCCAGCGCTTTGTAACCTAGCCGGGCGGCTTCCTCGACCAGTTCTTCCGGATGCGAGGCGCCGCGCAGAAAGCTGAAGTTGGACAGGCAGTGCAGTTCGGCAAAACCGCTGTCCGGCGCGTTGGCCTCATCCGAACAAGCCATGCACAAACCATTGTTGTTTGGCGTTTAAGTCGCGATACACCCACAGTTTGCGGCCGCGTTTGTCTTGGGCGATGTGATAGTCGCGGCGGATCGGCTGGTCGTCCCACCAGCCGGACTCGATGCGTTCCGCCGACGATAGCAGGCTAAGGCAGCTTAGCCGCACCGGTTCGGGATTAGCCAGCAGCCACAAAGGCCTGGGCGCTAAATCGGGATTGGCGGTTAGTTGGTTTGGTGCAACGGTCATGGCGCGTTCCGGGCGATGGTCGGCTTGCGCGCCGGGGAATTTCAAGGCTTGATGCCCCAGTCTGGCCTGCAACTGATCCAAAACCGCTTGCCATTCGGCGTAGCTATCCAGTTTTTCGTGGTCGTCGAACAGGCTGAAGCGTTCCGGCTGAAACGGCGCTATGGCTTCGCTCTGCAAGGTAATGGCCAGCACCGGCGCGGGTAACGGTGAGCGTTCCAGCTTTTCGTGCAGCAAGCTGCACCAGTGTTTAGGGTCGCGGTTGCCGGCGCGAAAATCCAATACCAAACACGTAGCCGGGCGGCCGTGATGCTGTAGTTCCAGCGTGATGCCTAAGGTTGTGGCGTCGCGGGTTTTTAGAAACGCGGCAAATTCGCCGGCCAGTTGTTCGATAGCCGGAAAAAAATGTTCGATACGTTCCAGTTCGATGGGCATCTCCCGGCTGGCCTGGAAGAGCGGCGGACTATGGAAGGCCTGTAAAACTTGAGTTTGCCGGCCGGCAAGTCTGTCCAGTTTTGGCAATAACCCGGCACCATAACGTTTCGCCAGGCCGTCGCGCGGTAAGCGCCACAGGTCGGTGAGTTGGCGAATGCCGGTGCGCATTAGCCGGTGTAAGAGTTTATCGTCTAGCTCCAGGGCGGCGATGGGCAGCGGGCCCAGTGCCGAGCGCAAGGCCTGGCGGTCTGTGATGATGGTCTCCAGGCTTAGTCTTGCCAGTAAGTTGCTGGCGGTGGCGGACGGGCTAATGGCGATGAGCGGATGATGTCCGCTGACCTGTAAGGCAAGTCGCAGTTTATCTTGTAATCTCTCTACACCGCCGAACAATGTCAGGCAGGAACGAATTTCCAACAGCAGGCAATCCGGCTGATCCAGGCTGACCCATGGGCTGAAATCCAGCGCAATTTCGGCGAGTTGTTGTAATGCCAGGCGTTCGGCGAACGGGTCGCGGTTACGAATGCTCAGGTCGGGACACAGGGCTAAAGCGGCGGCGGGAGTCATGCCCGCTTCGACGCCGGCTTGCCGGGCCGGCGCCGAGACCGTATGTAGACGAGTCTGGCCTTTGTGGGGCATAGCACTGGCGACAGCCTGATTTAAATCCAGATGCAGTGTAGTCAAAGACAAGTCAGGAAAATAGGCGCATAGCCAAAGTTGGCTGTTGGCCGGATTGGGCTTTACGAGGGTGCCGATTCGCTCTGGCGGCGTTGGCGATAGCGCCCTGGCGGTGGCAGCCATGGCGGTCTTACAGCTGCAAGGTCAAAGACGAACGTTGCAAACTGCCGCGCGCCTTTAAAATATGTAAAGCCAGGCCTGTGCTGGTCGGTTTGACCTCCAATCGCAATGCCGTGTAGCCGCTGCCGCTGCGCTGTTTGGGAAAAAGCACTGCCAACGCCGAGCCGGCTTCCGCGGCCAGTTGTAAGCGGCGGATTTGATGATCGCTGAGCCGGCGTGGCCAGGCCAAGGCCATGCCGCAGCGGCCACTACGCAGCAGTTTTTCCAGGCTCCAGGGAATGTCCGCCGCTTGCCGGCAGTCCACGACCAACACATAAGCCAAATCGATGCCGGCTTGGGTCAAGGCTGGTGCGTAAACTTGTTGCGGCGGCGCGATCCAGGTTATCCAGCGCTTGCTTTGAGATAGGGAGGCCATGGCCGGCAGCAACAGGCTTAATTCGCCGATGCCCAAGCAGGGCGATAGAATTTCCAGTACGCCGCCCAGCGGCCAGCCACCACCGGGCAGCAAGGCATCCAACTCGGCAAAACCGCTGGCAATTGTTCGCCAGTTTTGATTTTCCGAATGCAATCCGCGCCAAATCCCGGTCTGGGTGCGTAACAGCTGATCCAGGGGAGTTGCATTCATAGCCCGCTGCGAATCACGCCGACCACCACGCCTTCTATCACCAATAGCTCACGCTGCAAATCGACTTCAATGATGGAAAAATCCGGGTTGGCCGGCTCCAGAAACGCTTTAGCACCCTCCAGGCGTAGCCGTTTTACCGTGGCTTCATCGTGAATCCGTGCCACAACGATCTGGCCGTTGCGCGCTTCCGGTGTGCGTTGCACGGCCAATAAATCACCATCGAGAATGCCGGCATCGCGCATGCTCATGCCTTGCACTCGTAGTAGATAGTCGGCGCGGTGATCGAACAATTCCGGCCCCAGGCGGCAATAACGCTCGATATGTTCTTCGGCCAGAATCGGCTGACCCGCCGCCACCCGGCCAACCAGGGGCAGGCCTTGCTCGGGATTGGGTGTCGCTTTCAGCAAGCGGATGCCGCGCGATGCGGCCGGCACCAGTTCGATGGCGCCCTTGCGCGCCAGGGCCTGCAAATGGCCACGGATACTGTTGGTGGAGCGCACGCCAAAGGCAGCGGCGATTTCGGCGATGGTCGGCGGAAAGCCATCCTGTAACAGGCTGCGCTCGATGAAGGTCAGGATGTCTTGTTGGCGGTCGGTGAGTGGTTTCATGCTGTTTTTATAGTTACTGCTTTTATAAGCAGTATAGTGCGGATAATGGGATTAGCGCAACTATCCGGCAGCTATAAAAACTGCCGCTTGCACGCTAGCGGCTTTGAGCGGTTGGGCGGGTTTTATATGTTCAAACTTAGGCTGGGCAAGCGTTTGCCCGGAGCAAACGGATGCTAGACGCGCAGGTAAAGGACGAGTGATGACAGGAAGGGGGCTGTCAATTATTAGCGGGTGGAACGGTTAAACAAGATAAAGCTTAAGCAAGCCGGTAATTGCAGCTTCAATCCGGCTCCAGCACCCGAAACAGCATTTCCTTCACGGTTTGCGGGTCGAAGGGTTTGTCGCAAATCGCCGAGACGCCGGCTTTGTGGACATTACTGAGGCGGGTTTCGTTTTCTTCGCTGGTCACCATCAAGATCGGTACGATGGAATTGCCCAAATCCTGGCGGATGGTTTTGATCAATTGTTGGCCGTCCATGATAGGCATATTGTAATCGGTGACGATCAGGTCGAAAGCGTTTTGGTCGCGAGCGAATACATCGACGCCTTCCTTGCCGTCCTGGGCCTGGGTAATCTTGACGATGCCCATATTGTTCAACACCCGGCTGATGTGTTTGCGCGCCAGCGGACTGTCGTCAACCACCAATACCCGCACGTTTTCGATGTCGTAATGTTCCAGGCTGATTTCTTGCGGATCGATAAACTCGATGGTCGCCCGCAAGGCGTTTTTTAAATCGTCGTGCGCAAACGGCTTGGGCAAAATCGCTACGACGCCGGCTTGGCGGATGGTGTCGAGTACCGCAAAGCTGGATTCGCTGGAAATCAGCATGAAGGGGATATGGCTCAGGGCTTCTTCATTGCGCAGATGCTCGACCAGTTCGGTGGCCATCATATCCGGCAGATACAGGCTGCTGATAATCAAATCCGGGCGGTGATTATGCAAGCTTTCCAGCGCCGCCGCCGCGTTGGAAACGCCTTCGATTTTGGCTATGCCTTCGTCACGTAAATGCTGCATGATGACTTTTAATTGTGTGGTCGAAGGTTCAATCAGCAAAATCGATAAGTCGGCAATATCTATGGCGTGCATAAGCGTGTGGCCTGGTTAATGTTGAACGGAATTGCATCCTGCAGGCGCCGGCTGGAAAAAAAATCCCCAAGGGTAGCCGGCGAGATTAAAATTGCGCGTTGGTTTGCCGGTAAACCGGCAACATTTCACGCTTCAGGATAGACCTAAACCACCATGATTCAAGAAACCCTCGTCACTACCATCAATCTGCAGGGCGATACGCACATCGCGCCGATGGGAGTGCATGTTGAACAAGATCACTACATTATCTTGCCGTTTCGGCCCTCGACCACGCTGGATAATCTGCTGGCAACCGAAACCGCCGTCATCAATTATTGCGACGATGTGCGGATTTTTGCCGGCTGTCTGACCGGGCGTAGGGACTGGCCCTTATTGCCCGCCCAACAAGTCGCGGGGTATTATTTGGCCGATACTTTGGCGCATACCGAACTGCAATTGGTGCGAATCGAAGACGACGACACTCGGCCGAAATTGTTTTGCCGGGCCGTGCACACGGTCAACCATAAGCCATTTCAAGGCTTTAATCGGGCGCAATATTCAGTGCTGGAAGCGGCGATTTTGATCAGCCGGCTGGATAGATTGCCTGGGGAGAAAATTCAAGCCGAACTGGATTATTTGCGCATCGGCCTGGATAAAACCGCCGGTGAGCGGGAGCGTCAGGCCTGGGATTGGCTGATGGCGGCGATTGAACAACATCGCCGGGGAGTGCAAGTATGACCGCGATGTTAGCAAGCGTGAATAGTTTGGCGGAAGCGCTGTTGGTCGAAGCCGCCGCCGTCGATATTATCGATTTAAAACAACCGGCTCGCGGCGCCTTGGGTGCTTTGGATGTGGCCGAGGTTGCCGAGATTGTCCGCCGCTTGCAACCGGGCAGCTGTGTTAGTGCCACTATCGGCGATTTACCGATGCAGCCCGAATTGGTCCTGCCGGCCGTGCAAGCCATGGCGGCTACCGGCGTCAATTATGTGAAAATCGGGTTTTTTCCGGGCGGCGACTGGCTGGCGTGCGTCGAGGGTTTACAGGCGATTGCCGCGCGGGGTGTGGCTCTGGTGGCGGTATTGTTTGCCGATACCCGCCCGGATTTTGCGATGATTGATGCTTTAGCCCAGGCCGGTTTTCGCGGGGTGATGCTGGATACCGCCAATAAACAACTCGGTTCATTGACGCGGCTGATGACGCTCGACGAATTGCAACTTTTTGTCGATAGAGTCGCCGGCCTGGGTTTGCTGAGTGGCTTGGCCGGTTCCTTGTGCGTCGACGATGTAGCGGGTTTAGTGCAGATAGGTCCGGATTATTTGGGCTTTCGCGGCGCCTTATGCCGGGAACATTCCCGCACTGCGCAACTGGACGTCGGGCAAATCGACATAATTAGGCAACATTGGCGAGCTTTAGCGTACTGAATGAGCCCGCTGATGCATTGACAGTACCCGTAGCAACATCGACAAAACATAACAATAACACTAGCCGCCAACAGACTTAAATCTACATAATGTCGGCAGACCGGTAAACAGCAAGGGATCACTGTGGAGCAATATCGCGAACAAAACCAGGCCAGGCCTCTGCTTTGGACGGTGCTACTACTTTTACTTGCGCAGTTGCTTAGCTTGTATTTTCCGCTGGCAGACTACTTACGGCCTTTTGTCAGCCAATCCTTGGGCGTGCATACCTTGATGGAAGGTTTTTCCATCGTGATTTCCGCATTGGTTTTCGCGGTGGGTTGGAGCGTTTATCAAAAGGAGAATTCCGCCGGATTCCTGATGCTGGCCTGCTGCTTCTTGGGGGTGGCGGTCCTCGATTTAATGCATACCCTGTCTTTCAGCGGCATGCCGGCCTTTATCACCGAGAGCGATCCGGAAAAAGCCATCGCTTTTTGGCTAATGGCCCGCGGGTTTGCAGCGATAGGTCTGGTGATGGGATGGTTGCTGCCAAACCGGCCGATAACCCCGGTGTCGCGGGCGTTGATGCTGAGCGTTGTGCTGCTCTATATTGGCCTCAGTTGCTGGCTGGTGTTTTTCCATCAAGATTGGTTGCCGCGCACCTTTGATGCAGTTGATGGTTTAACCTCTTTTAAAAAGACCTGCGAATATGTATTGGCCGGCGTCTATGCTGTCAGCGCCATTGGCTATTTACGCCAAACCCGCCGTCAACACACCTACGATCCGGCCGGTTTGGCGGCGGCTGCTGCGATCATGGCCATGAGCGAGTTGTTCGCGACCTTTTATGCCAGCGTCAGCGATTTGTATATTTTGCTCGGGCATGCCTATAAGTTGGTAGCCTATGGCCTGATTTACCGTTCGGTTTTCCTCAACAGCATCCAACTGCCTTACCAGCGGCTCTATCAAGCGCATCAGGCACTGTCTGTTAGCGAAGCCAAATTTCACGCCATTATCGAAGAGTCGCCGATTGCCTATGCTTTGCATGATAGCCAGGGCAATATCAGTTATTTGAACTCGGCTTTCGTAAAAACCTTCGGTTATACGCTAAGCGATATTCCGACCTTGGCGGAATGGTGGTGGCATGCCCATCCCGACGCTGAATATCGGCAACAGGTCATCGCTAATTGGCATACTTATCAGCGTGTTCCCCAGTCTGCTACCGAGTCCGGCCAAACCGCCGAATTAAAAGTCTGTTGCAAGGATGGCAGGTGCCGGATGGTGTTGGTCGACATTGTCTTGTTAGGCGATAGCTTGGCCGGCAATCAATTACTGATTTTGCGCGATATTTCCGAACGGTTGGAAGCGATGCACAAACTAGCCGATTCGGTAAACATGCTGCAAACCGTCATCAACACCATCCCCAGCCGTGTATTCTGGAAAGACCTGAATTACCGTTATCTGGGCGCCAACTTAGCCTTCAGTCAAGATGCCGGGTTAGAGAATCCGGCCGAATTGATCGGTAAATCCGATGAGCAATTGGTTTGGCGGGATTTAGCGCACTTATATCGAGCAGACGATAAGCAGGTCATCGAGAGCAATACGGCAAAATTGAATTACGAAGAAACGCTAATGGGGCCGGCAGGTAAAACCATGCATTTGAGAACCTCAAGAGTGCCCTTACGTAATTTGCAGCAACAGACCATTGGCGTGCTGGGCGTGTATGAGGACATCACCGCGCGGAAAAGCGCCGAAGAGGAAATGCAACTGGCGGCCCTGGTGTATTTGAACAGCAGCGAAGCGATGATGGTCACCGATGCCACGGGCACCATCATCACGGTTAATCCGGCATTTACCACGGTAACCGGTTATTCGGCGGACGAAGTGATAGGCCGGGCCTTTGTCGGTACCACCACAGAGCCGCATGATCAGGCTTTCTATAAAACCGTCTTGCGAGTGATCAATACCCACGGCCAGTGGGCCGGCGAAATCAGCGGCCGCCGCAAGAACGGCGAGGATTGCATTCAGTGGGTCACCATCAACTCTATTCTGAATGAGAACGGCGGTGTGCACAGGCGGGTGGCCTTGATCGCCGATATTACCGAACGCAAAAAATCCGAGGAATTGATTTGGCGGCAAGCCAACTTCGATCCGCTGACCGGTTTGCCGAATCGCAATATGTTTTTAGATCGGCTTAATCAGGAAATCAAAAAGGCTTTTCGGCATGGCCGGCATGTGGCATTGATGTTTCTGGACTTGGACCGCTTCAAGGATGTCAATGACAGTATGGGCCACTTCATGGGAGACATCTTGTTGAAGGAAGCGGCGCGGCGCATCAGCGGCTGCGTGCGCGATTGCGACAGCATCGCCAGACTGGGCGGCGATGAATTTACCGTGATTCTCGGCGAGTTGGATCAAGTGGATGGCGTCAACCGGATCGCCCGGAACATCTTGCAGGCTTTGGCGGAACCGTTTCGTTTAGGCAATGAGACGGCCTATATTTCAGGGAGTATCGGCATTGCCCTATATCCGGACGATGCGCTGGACACCGATTCCTTATTAAAAAACGCCGATCAGGCAATGTACGCCGCCAAAAATCAGGGTCGCGACCGCTATCAATATTTCACTGCCTTGATGCAGCAGAACGCCCAACTGCGCATGCGGCTGGCCAACGATTTGCACGGCGCGCTGGCCCGTCAGCAGTTTTTACTGCATTACCAACCGATTATCGAGTTTGCCAGCGGCAGCATAGCCAAAGCCGAAGCCCTGCTGCGTTGGCTGCATCCGACGCTGGGCATGGTCAGCCCGGCCGAATTTATTCCGGTTGCCGAAGATACCGGGGTTATCGTCGATATTGGTGATTGGGTTTTTGACACTGCCGCGCACCAGGCTAAGCAGTGGCGGCAAACTTATCATCCGGATTTCCAGATCAGCGTCAACAAATCGCCGGTGCAGTTCCGCCGGCAAGCCATGGAAGCCAACCAATGGCTTGCCTTATTGCAGGAACTGGATTTGCCGGGCCAGAGCATAATCGTCGAAATAACCGAGGGCTTGATATTGGATGCCAGCAACAGCACGCGCGAGCAACTGTCAGCGTTTCGTGATGGTGGGATGCAGGTGGCTTTGGACGATTTCGGCACCGGGTATTCGTCTCTGGCCTATTTGAAAAAATTCGACATCGATTACATCAAGATAGACCAGGCGTTTGTCCGGAGTCTGGTGGCCGGCTCCAGCGATATGGCCTTATGCGAAGCAATCGTGGTGATGGCGCACAAATTGGGCATTAAGGTCGTCGCCGAAGGTATAGAGACCCAGGAGCAATACGATCTATTAAACCGAATGGGCTGCGATTACGGACAAGGCTATTTAATTTCCAAACCGGTCCCGGCCGACCAATTCGAACAGTTGCTCGATAAGGCTTTTACCCAAGCGCCGTCCGGCGATGGACGGCATTAGCCAGAACACTGGAATGATTACCCGGCCTTTATCTATCGCCGCCCCCGTTCTTGCGGGACACGCATCCGGAAAATTTAAGGGCCTTGGTTGATCGGAATGCTTTAGCCGGGTGGCAGCATCGCCAGCCTGATAAAATGCGCGGCATGAATACAACCTTGATGCAAATGACCGCGCTGATGCTGTGCGGTGCCGGTTGGCGAGTATTAACCCCTAACCGCTTGACGGCGGACCAGACCCGGTTGGTATTAACCAGCGTGGTGTACTATTTTTTTATGCCGGTTATGGTGCTGGATGTGCTGTGGCGGGCCGATATTGGTTGGCAATCGCTGCAATACTCCGCGTTGGGTTTTATCAGCATCTTGTTGTCGATTTTGGCGACCTGGCTGCTTGCTAAGTTGTTTAGATTTAAAAACCCGCAAACCGGGGCGGTGATTTTGGCGGCGGCTTTTCCAAACGTCACCTATCTGGGCTTGCCGGTATTGGAGCAGATTTTCGGCGACTGGACCCGGTCTTTGGTCATTCAGATCGATTTATTTGCCGAAGCGCCCCTGGTGTATACCTTAGGTATCGTGCTGGCCCGCCATTACGGCGCTAGCGGGGAGCCTAAGCCAAAATCGGTGTTGGCATTTTTCAATGCGCCGCCGTTCTGGGCTGCGTTTGTCGCGGTCGTGTTAAACCTCAATCAGGTGCCGATACCGTTCTGGGTGGCCGGCTTACTGCAAAAATGTTCCGGAGCGGTCGCACCGTTGATGATTTTTTCGTTAGGTTTGGCGCTTAGCTGGCGGGATATACGCCTGCGCAACGTACCGTTCATCGTCCCCACTGCATTAGTTAAACTAGGGTTGATGCCGCTGATTGCCTTGTGGCTGGCAAACCTGCTCAATTTGACCGGCCAGCCCAGGGCGGCGGCCGTGATGGATATAGCCATGCCGAGTATGGTGATGGGCATCGTCTTGTGCGACCGCTATAAGCTGGACAGCGGCTTATATGCGATGGCCGTGACGGTGACGACGGCCTTGAGTTTAGTGAGCTTACCGCTCTGGTACCGGGTGTTATGAAACAGATTGCCGAAATATTTTCGCAAGGCGAGGAAATTGTCTGCGGGCAGACCGTGGACAGCAACGCCGCCTGGCTCTCCCAGCAATTGGTTGATTTGGGCTTTACGCTGAAACGCCACACCGCAGTGGGCGATGACGTGGACGATTTGGTGGCCTTGTTCACGGAAATTGCCGAGCGCGCCGATTGTTGTATTTGCACCGGCGGTTTGGGGCCGACTATCGACGACTTAACCGCCGAAGCAGTCAGTATCGCCAGCGGTCAGCCTTTACGATTCGACGATCAGGCCTTTGCCGACATTCAACAATATTACGCCCGCCGCAATCGCGTGATGCCGCCTGCAAATCGCAAGCAAGCCATGCTGCCGCAGTCGGCCATACGTATCGACAACACTTACGGCACCGCGCCGGGTTTTGCCTTGCAATTTAAACGCTGCTGGTTCGTGTGTCTGCCGGGTGTGCCGTCGGAAATGAAGAATATGTTTACCTCGCTAGTCAGGCCGCAATTGCTGCAGGGTTTTGAGCTACAGCCGGCGTGTTTGGTTAGCTTGCGCAGCCTAGGTATAGGCGAATCGGCGATTCAGCAGTGCTTGGCGGATTTTGATCTGCCCGCGGGTGTGCAGCTGGGGTTTCGTGCCGCACCCGATGAAGTGCAGACCAAACTATTGTTTCCCAGTAATTTCCCCGAGCAAGAAAAGCGTGGCTGCGTGGCCGCCGTGGCCGACAGCATTGGCGATTACGTGTTTGCCATCGATGGCCTGGAAGAAGCGCAGGGCGATCTGCTGGACGTGGTGAGCAAAGCCATGAGCCGGAAATCTTATTCGCTCGCCTTGCTGGAAACCGCCAGCCAAGGCCGGTTAGCTGCCAAATGCTTGGGATGCGACTGGCTAAGGCGCGTAGAAATCAATCTGGATTGGGGACGCAACACCGGCGCAGGCGAAGCGGGGGGCGGCGATTTACTGCCCATCGCCAAAATTTGGGCGGAACAGCTGAAAGCGCGCGAGCAAACCGATTTTGCCCTAGTTCAGCTTTTTGCCGGCAGCGCCGAAGATTACCGGGATAAAGATAAAGCCATAGTCCTTTACAATGCCTTAGCCACACCCAGCGGCGTGGTCTCGACCCAGCTTAGCGCCTATGGCGCCCTTAAAACCAAACAAAACCAGGCGGCTTTATTCGCGCTGGACTTACTTAGACGTTACCTACAAAACAAATGCCTTTAATCCGTTTAACCAATGTTTCCATCGCCTTCGGCACCCACGCGCTGCTCGATAACGCCGCCTTTCAACTCGACGCCGGTGAGCGGGTCGGCCTGCTTGGCCGCAACGGCGAAGGCAAATCCACTTTAATGAAAATTATCGCCGGCGATATTCATGCCGATCATGGCGAAATATGGAAACAGCCGGAATTGCGTTTAGCCTGGCTGGAGCAATCGCCCAATCTGGACGAAAACGACACAATCTACGAAGCCGTCGCTGGTGGACTTGGCGAATTGGGCCGGGTGATCGCCCGTTACCATGAATTATTGAGCCATATGGATGGCAGCGAGCAATCCCTGCAAGCCCTGGGCGATGTGCAACATAAGCTGGAAGCCGACAATGGCTGGGAGTTTCAAACCCGCGTCGAAGCGGTATTGAGCAAACTGCAATTGCCGGCGGACGTGCTGGTCGGCAGTTTGTCCGGCGGCTGGAAACGTCGAGTCGCACTAGCGCGCGCTTTGGTCATCGAGCCTGAAGTGTTGTTGCTGGACGAGCCGACCAACCATCTGGATTTCGAGAGCATCGCCTGGCTGGAAGAGCAAATCCTGGCCTTCCAGGGTGCGGTGATGTTTGTTACCCATGACCGGGCATTTTTACAAAAACTGGCGACGCGGATTATCGATCTGGATCGCGGGCAATTGACTTCCTGGGCCGGTAATTATCAAGACTATTTGACTCGCAAGGCGGCTGCTTTGGAAGACGAAGCCAATCAAAACGCCGAGTTCGACAAGAAGCTGGCCAAGGAAGAAGTCTGGATTCGCCAGGGCGTCAAAGCCCGGCGGACCCGCAACGAGGGACGGGTTAGAGCGCTGAAGAAATTGCGTGCCGAACGCTCGGAACGCCGCAATACCCAAGGCACCGCCAAGCTCAGTTTGAATAAAGGCGAAGCGTCCGGCAAGAAAGTGGTCGAAGCCATTGATGTCAATTTTCAATATCAGGACAAACCCATCATCAAGGATTTTTCGCTGCGCATCGAACGCGGCGACAAGATCGGTTTAATCGGCAACAACGGTGCCGGCAAATCCACTTTGCTGAAGTTGCTGCTCGGCCAATTGCAACCGACCACCGGCAGCATCGAGCTGGGCACCAATCTGCAAATCGCGTATTTCGACCAATTGCGCGAACAGCTTGATCCGGAAATTTCGGTGGCCGACAGCGTGCTGGACGGCGGCGAGTTTGTCGATACGCCGGACGGCAAACGCCACGTCATGTCTTATCTGGCCGACTTTTTATTCGCGCCGGCCCGCGCCCGTTCGCCGGTGAAAAGCCTGTCCGGCGGCGAGAAAAATCGCCTGCTGCTGGCGCGCCTGTTTACCAAGACCGCCAATCTGATCGTGATGGACGAACCCACCAATGATTTGGATTTGGAAACCCTGGAGATTCTGGAAGAAAAACTGGTCGAGTATCAAGGCACTTTGCTGCTGGTGAGCCATGACCGAGAGTTTTTAGATAACGTCGTCACCAGCGTGTTGGTGTTCGAAGGCGAGGGCAGGGTGGAAGAATACATCGGCGGGTATGCCGATTGGTTTGCCCTGATGGAGCAGAACAAAAAAGCCGAAGCAGTAAAGATTGCCGAACAAGCGGTGAAAAAAGAGAAGCCCAAAACCGCGCCGGCCAAGAAACTTAGCTTTAAAGAACAGCGGGAACTCGAGCAACTGCCGGCGCTGATCGAACAACTGGAAACATTGCAAACCCAGCTGACAGCGGAAATGAACGAAGCCGGTTTTTATAAACAAAGTCCCGATGCGGTGGCGGCCAAACTGGCGCAATTGCAAACCGCCGAGGCCGATCTAAGTCAGGCCTATCAGCGTTGGGACGAATTGGAAGCCCTGCAGGGTTGAGCAGGTTGCTGTTTAGGGCAACAGTTCAAGTTTCAGCAGCGCCACCAGCGTATTGGGCTGGCCTTGTAAAAATTTGATAATCTCCATGCGGGCCACGTCTGCGGGAATGTTTCGGGCTTGCATGGCCCGCAGTATCGTCTCAAAAGCCAGACGACGCTGCAGGCCATCCTCGTTTTGGTCGCGCCGACAGCCGAATTCATCCATCAGCGTAGAGCCGCAGCGGCAGTTTCTGAATACTTCCACTAGAATTAAGCCATCGTCCTCAATAGCCGACCGTAACGATGAACGGCCATGGGGCATGTCTTGGGTTTCGATGAAAAACTGCTCGGCCGAGATATACACGTAACCGCAACTGCGACAGGTTTTCGGAAACGTTGAATCCAGCAAGGCTTGTAAACCGTCGAAATCTTGAATATCCATACCAATAACCTGAGTCTTGAAATAACCGACAGCGTAAATGCATTGTGCCATAATGCCAAAAGTCGGCAATCAGACTTGACCCTCCTGAGAATGGATCGCGGATGAGTATTTTAACGTGGAACGACCAACTATTGGTTGGTATAGAGAGTGTGGATAATCAGCATCGGCACCTGGTCGCGCTGATTAATCGCCTGGATGAACTAAACGCCTTGGGCGCGGACCTGCAAACCATGCTGGAAACCGTCAAGCAGTTGGTCGAGTATACCGTCGAGCACTTCCAACACGAAGAGCAACTGATGATGGAGGCAGGCTTCAATCCGCGGATGCAGGACCAGCATTGCCAGCAACATCAAGAATTTATCGATAAAATGCAGCAAGTGCATGTCGAGGCGCAATCCGATGTTTCGGTCCTTTCCAAGGATCTGTTGGATTTTTTGGTGGATTGGCTTTGCCACCATATTCTAAAAACTGACAAGTTGATGGCTATCAGCCTTAATCAGGGCATCGACGCCGAGCAAGTCAGTATCGATAAGGATGAACATGTCGATATTTTGCACAGCAATTTGTATTCGGCCTTGCGGGAAAGCGAAGAGCGTTTCAAGGAACTTGCCGACCATCTCCCGGCCCTGATCTGGATCACCAACGCCAAAAACCTGCCGATTTTTTGCAATCGTTTCTGGTTTAAAACCTTTCACATCGAACGCGGTTTCGTCGACCGCCGGCAATGGCTGAGCACGATACACCCCGACGATAGGGACAAGGTGGTGCAGACCTATCAGCAAGCCGCGCAGGAATTAACCAAGTTCAAGATTCAGTACCGGCTGTGTACCGAGGATGCCAAGGAAACCTGGATTCTGGAAACCGCTGTGCCCAGGATGCGCAAGAACGGTAAATTTGCCGGCTTGATGGGCTGTGGAATGGACATCAGCACGCAAAAGCAGGCGGAAACCGCTTTGCTCAAACTGAACCAACAACTGGAAGAACGGGTTCGCGAGCGCACCCAAGCGCTGACAGAAGCGAATCAGACGCTGCAGATGGAAAAAAACCAGCAAACCCTGCTCAATCAGAAACTCCAGGAAACTCAGGCCCATCTGGTGCAATCGGAAAAAATGGCCTCGATCGGCCAATTGGCCGCCGGGGTGGCGCACGAGATCAATAATCCGCTCGGTTATATTTATTCCAACCTCAACAGCCTGAAACAATACATACAAGAACTCACCAAGGCCGCCGAATTGGCTGAGCGTCTGGCCGGGCAACTGGCGGATAACCACCCGGACGTACAAGCTTTTAAACAGTTTAAAAATACGGTCGATCTGGATTTTCTGAAAGATGACGCCGCCGATCTGGTGGAAGAGTCTCTGGAAGGTGCGACTCGCGCGAAGAAAATCGTCCAGGATTTACGCGATTTTTCCCGGATCGATAAGCAGGGCCGGGAGATGTTCGATTTGGAAGCCGGGATTGATGCCACCTTGAATATCGTCAACAACGAACTGAAATACAAGGCCGAAGTGGTGAAGGAATACGGCGGTATCAAACCTTTCGAATGCGTTGGCGCGCAGTTGAATCAGGTATTCATGAATCTATTGGTCAACGCCGCGCAAGCCATTGAAGATTTCGGCAAAATCACGGTGCGTACCGGTTATCAGGATGCCGATTGGGTTTGGGTGGACGTGGAGGATAACGGCCAAGGTATGAGCGAGGCAACCCGAATGCGGATATTCGATCCGTTTTTTACCACCAAGCCGGTCGGTAAAGGTACCGGCCTGGGCTTGTCGCTATCGTACAAAATCATCCAGGACCATCATGGTCGTATCGAGATAGATTCGGAAATAGGCCGAGGAACTCGGTTCCGGATTTATTTGCCGACCCGTACTCCTGCCAGTTAACGATTATCGCAGCCGCGCCATGACCGAGCTATCCCCAGACCCCCAAACCGTTGCCAATTTATTATTCGTCGATGACGAACCCAATGTCTTAAAGGCCCTGCGACGCCTGTTTCGCGGTGCGGAATATCAAGTCTATATGGCGGAGAGTGGCGCCGACGGCCTGGAGATTTTGGCGCAACAGCCTATCGATCTGATTATCTCCGACATGCGCATGCCGCAGATGGATGGGGCCGAGTTTCTCACCCGGGCGGCTGAACGTTGGCCGAATATCGTGCGAATTTTACTGACCGGCTATGCCGACATTGAATCGACTATAGCCGCCGTCAACAAAGGCAAGATCTACAGTTATTGCAGCAAGCCTTGGGAAGACAACGAACTGAAAATTCTGGTGAACAACGCGCTGGAACAAAAGCGCCTGCGCGACGAGCGTCGGCAGCTGTTCGATATTATCAACCGGCAAAATCAGGAGCTGAAAGAGCTGAACGCCGGTTTGGAAGACAAGGTCGAAAAACGCACCGAGCAGTTGAGAAAGTCCTTGCAGATGATCGATCAAGCCCACGATGCCTTGAAAAAACAGTATGCCGATTCGGTTAAGGTGTTCGCCAAAACCATTGAAATGCGGCCGGGTATCAAAAGCGGACATGCCAAATATGTGGCGGAAAATGCCAGGGAAGTCGGACGGCGGCTGGGTATGGATGCCGCCGAGCTGAAGGATTTGGTTTATGCCGGCCTGTTGCTGCAAATCGGCAAAATGAGTTTGCCGGACAGTTTGCTGACCCAGGCTTTGTTAAGCATGAACAGCCAGCAACGCAAACGCTACTTAAACCACGCTTTGGAAGGGCAAACGCTATTAAAAGGCCTGGAACCCTTGCATAACGCCGCCGAACTCATCGCCGCACAATATGAACATTTCGACGGTTCCGGCCAACCTTTGGGTTGGGCGGGCGCGGAGATACCCTTGGGTACCAGGATATTGACTCTGGTGCGCGACTATATCAATTATCTGGATGGCTCGATCACCGGCACCGCGATGACAACCGAGCAAGTGAAAGAGCGGCTGCTGAGCAAAAAAGCCAAGGACTACGACCCACGGGTGGTCGATACCTTTCTGGCGCTGCTCGCCGAATCGGAAACCGTCGACGAACGGCCGATTATCGAAATTTCCTGGACTCAGTTGCAAGCAGGCATGGAAGCCGCCGAGATTATTTGTAACGACGTGTTGTATTTAAAGAATCAGATTCTCAACGAAAAAAACGTCGAAGACATTCTTGAACTCAGGAAGCAAAAGAAAAATCTGATTTTGCGGGTAAGAATGGGCAGTGAGCGACAACGCGGTTGAATAAGCCGGAACGCTGGAAACCCTTTTAGACAGGCAGGTAAATATGAGTAAAAAGCACCCACCAAAGTCCGACAAACAGGTCTACAAAGATACCTTGCAGCAATTGCAGGTGGAACTGGTCAAGTTGCAGAATCACATCATCAAGCATGGCGACAAAATCCTGATCATCCTGGAAGGCCGCGACGCCGGCGGCAAAGACGGCACCATCAAGCGCATCATTCAACATCTTAGCCCCCGGGAAATCCGCGTAGTGGCACTGGGTAAACCGTCCGACCGCGATCTCAGCACCTGGTATTTTCAACGTTACACCCACCATTTGCCGGCCGCCCAGGAAATGGTGTTGTTCAATCGCAGTTGGTACAACCGGGCCGGCGTGGAGCGGGTGATGGGATTTTGCAACGACGACGAATACCACGAGTTCATCGAAACCGTCTCGCATTACGAACAGTTGCTGGTGCGCTCCGGCATCAAGCTCTTGAAATACTATCTGGACATCAGCAAAGCCGAACAAAAAGAACGTTTGAAACAACGCCAAAAAGATCCGCTGAAACAATGGAAAATCAGCCCCATCGACAAAGAAGCCCAAAAACACTGGCAGCAATACAGCGAAGCCCGCAATATCATGTTTGCTAGAACCCACCATTTATCCGCGCCCTGGACTGTCGTTAGATCCGACGATAAACAAGCCGCACGGATCAATATCATCAAGGATTTATTGTTTCGTTTGGATTACAAGGGCAAGGACGAATCGCTGGTCTTGCCGGACGCGAACATCGTGTTTAATTACGAAGAAAGCTATTTACACAATGGCATGATTGCGCCGTGAGGCGCTTGATGGTCAGGATTTGGGTGGAGTAATGAAAAGTAGGGTGGGCACGGTTTTTGTGCCCACGCGGAATTAAAGTAATCGCTTGATAATGGTGGACAGAAAAGCGTTGCCCACCCTACGTTACTACGTTACTGATTTTAAAAATGGGAAACATTACATGTCATCAATTGTAGGGCATGCTTTGATTAGTTCAGCCATTTTTGCCAGAAAGCACGAAATTAAATCTGGCGGCGCTGCTTTTATGTGTATATTTTTTATCGGACTGGGTATAAGTCCAGACATGGATTACTTGGTTTATTGGGTATTTGACTATCAAATAGAGCCAAGAGTAACGCATTCAATATTATTTTGTTTCGTCATTGGTTTGATTGCCTCATGTGCCAAGAAATTTGTATTAAAAAATACTTTTATCTCGGTTTCTCATGGGTTGTTTTATATGGCGAGCTTTTCTCACTTGATATTGGATTTACTGGTGGGCGTTCATCCTATGCCGCTGTTTTGGCCAATAAATTCAAATTTAATAAAGTTACCTTTTGGTATTTTGCCAAGCGCAGGGCATATCGATATAAAAAACATTTATCTTTGGCGTAATATACTCATTGAGTTAGTGATTTTAATGCCTGTTTCTATGTTAATTTCATGTAAATTAAAAACAATATTGTTTCAAAGATATAAAGCGATGCGTTATGTGTTTTATATTACCCTGGTTGTCGGTATGTTCGTTGGGTTTAGTCTTAAACGATAAAAACAAGCCCGCGTAGGGCGCAATAACCAACGGGCATTGCGCCGCATTGAAGGCACATGATCGATAATAAACAAATGGATTACCTGCGAACCTGGCACTCAGTCGGAGCCTATTTTTTTACTATCAATTTGTTATAAAGAAAAGATAACGATTTGTTGATACGACATATTCAATCTTTACGGGAATCGGTCAAAACGGTGAAAGCTCATCACTCGTTCAAAATTCACGGTTGGGTGGTATTACCTGAGCACATGCATTGCTTGATAGAACTGCCGGAAAACGATATTGACTATGCTACTCGAATACGTTTGATAAAAATTGGATTTTCCAAAGCCATACCGAAAACCGAGCGCAGATCGAGCGTGAGAATCAAGCGGGGAGAACGTGGTATTTGGCAAAGGCGTTATTGGGAGCATCTGATACGGGATGAAGCAGATTTTCAAGCGCACATGAATTATATTCATTACAACCCGGTGAAACATGGATGGGTAAAGCACGTAAAAGATTGGCCATACTCGACCGTTCACCGATGGGTTGAGCAGGGCGCTTATCCTTTGAATTGGGCAGGAATTGACGGAGATTTATATGAGTTTGAGTGATCGAAAAATAATAAGGCGCAATGCCCGTTGGTTATTGCGCCTTACGGCCTTGCTAGGTTCAGATGAGTAATGATTACTTTTAAGTGTCTGAAAAGTTGGCTTCATGGCTTTTCTCTACAAGGAAATGATTTTTTTAGTGATTCTTCAATTACCACGGATGCTCGACGTTCCAATTGAGTGGGTTCAAGTTTTTTCATATGTTCAAATATAAATTCATTTAATGTGGCAGTTTTTAGCGTCTTGAAGCCACACCACACCCTTCCTTCCGTGGCGTCCAAAACGCCAAGCAAATAAAGCCTAGCCGCTTTTCGAGTATTGCTATCTGAGCTTACAAACTCATCAAGAAATATTTTTGCCTGCAAATCTACGCTGTCTTCGTTTATTTTAGGGGTATTAGCATTCGCATATGCGCATTCACATAGGACGATTGTACTCATGATAAGTGCGCAGCTGATTTTTGTTAGTTTGGTTAAAAATTTCATCATAAAATTTCAATAATTTTGATTATGTCTGACACACAAAAGACCGTAAGGCGCAATAACCAACGATCATTACGCCGATTTGATAAACCTGCCACTGATATTAAACGAATAGAGTACCAGTCCGCGTAGATTTAAGGCCGACATGCGGCGCAATACGGCTACGCCTATTGACGCCCTACATTTCCAACACTAGACGGGACCGGAGCAACAGTCTGATAAGCGCCGCCGCTCCGGTAGTTTGCAATGAAAGGTTTACTTAGCCGGTTCCGCAGGCGGTGGAGTCCCTGCCGGAGCAGGTGCTTCAACTTTAGCTGGCGCCGCTTTTTCCTCCACCTGGGCCGCTTGTTCCGGTTGTTGCTTTGGCCCGATATAACCTTTATGCCAGGCGTAGGCCGCGCCGGCCAACCCAATAAGGTGCGCACATAGGATGCAGCCGACGTTAGGAGGCGCATTGATCGAGTAGCCAAAAGTCATGACCGAATATCGACGTTTTTATATACCCAAAGCCTTGTGGTTTTTCACCGTCAATCTTGCGGAACGCAAGAGCAATTGATTATTGATGGAGCAAATTGACGTATTAAGCCAAGCCTTTCGGTATGTAAAAACCCGAAAACCATTTTATATGAATGCCGTGGTGATCATGCCCGATCATTTGCATTCGACTGTATGGATGCAGGAGGTAGGGCAACGCATGGAGCAGTTGCCGAGCATTTGGACATTGCCGGCAGATGATGGCGATTATTCAATGCGATGGAATTTATTGAAAGGGTGTTTTTCCAGAAAAATATCAACCGGTGAACGGGTTTCAAAAAGTCGTCAAAAACGGCGTGAACGCGGTATTTACCCGAAGGGCACAAGTGGCAGCGACGGTTTTGGGCGCATTTAATCGAAGACCAAGATGATTTAAATCGGCATATCGATTATATCCATTGGAATCCGGTGAAGCATGGATATGTGAAATGGGTGATGGATTTACCCATAGGGCATAAAGGCCGTACTCCAGTTTTCATCAAATTCTGAAACGTGGAGTTTATTCAAATAATTGGGGAAGTAATGAGCAATATGAAATTCAAGGTGTCGAGTAACGCGAGCGATGCGCCTCCTGACGTTGGCAGCATCCTATGGGCTATCTTCGCACCGCGTACGGTGCATTAGCGTAAGCACAATGCGCCGAATGATTTAATACCAACATGCGCTACGCCTATTGACGTACCGCATTGAGTAAAAAATCACAGGGGGTTGTTGACTTGGAGCAGAGTACTACGGGGTTGAGAGATATACAGGAGATTCCTCGAAAATATAGGAAAGCGGGATAAATGGTAAGCCTGTAGCTGAGCCACACGCCATAGCAGGTAATAAGTAGCTGTTATTGATAGCGGAACGGTACGTTTCAGTTCGTTTCCCAAGTTTACCTATGTACACGGCGTCAAACGTAGTAGCCAGCAAAATAAACGGTGTGCCACAAATAGCGTTTCCAACGAATGTGGGAGCTGCAACGATGCCGTTTCTATTGTACAAATTCGATATGTCTTTTATCGGGTTGTCGTCATGAATTTCTGATCGCGAAGCGCAGCCTATAAGAGCAAAGTTCAAACAAAATAGGATTAGCTGAGTTTTCATGACGGCCCAACAAATGATTTTAAGCCCGCGTACGGGGGATTATCGTTAGCGCAATGCGCCGAATGATTAAGGCCGACATGCGGCGCAATACGGCTACGCCTGTTGACGCCCTACATTTACAACATTAGATAGGGCCGAAGCAACAGCGGATAAGCGCCGCCGCTCCGGTGGTTTGCAAAGAAAGGCTTACTTAGCCGGCTCCGCAGGCTTGGCTGGAGCTGCAGCCGGTGCCTCCGCTTTGGCTGGCGCCGCTTTTTCCTCGACCTGGGCCGCTTGTTCCGGTTCTTGCTTAGGTCCGATATAGCCTTTATGCCAGGCGTAGGCCGCGCCGGCCAGCAGGATCAGCAAAAACAGGTAGCTTTTCCAATGGCTTTGCTTTTCGCCGAATGGATCGACCATTTGCATTTCCGCGTCTTTCGGTAATTTGGCGACGCCGGTCAACAAGCGACCGAACGGGATGTTGATAAAGGCTTTCGCATTCACCGCCCAGCCGCAGGCGTCCAGAACCGGTGCCAGATTGCGTTGGCGTAGTTTCAAATAAGCGATAAACATGGATGGGCCGGAAATCGCCAGCATTACGCCGATGATGGCCAGCGGCATTTGCCACCAAACCAAGCCCATGAAGCTGCTCATCACCGTGGCCAGCGCAGTACCGATCGCGCCGATTGCCAAGCCGATGGCGGCGAAAATCCCGGCAAATTTACCTACGTCGAACGGGGCCGGCGGCTCCTTGCCTTGTCCGGCGTTGGCGCCGGCTTCGGAAATGCCTTTAAACGTATTTTCGTGGGCCGCTTTGTCGCGGGCCGACGCGCTTTTTTCCATTTGCTCGTTAATCATCCGCGCGACACGTTTATAAGGCGCCCAGAATGCTTCTTTGATGCTGATCGGGTTTTCGATGATTTTCACGATGGTCGCATCCCAGTCCACGTCATTGCGGTCGTAAAAAACGCCGTTGCGGCCGACGCGCAAATTGTCGCTGTCGCCGCCGGTAAAGGCCGCGGCGATGGTCAGGGTTTCGTTGCTGCCTTGGCGGCGGCAGACGCAATAGGCCAGGAAAATCTTGCTCAGTTCTGCCAACTTGCTATGGCTGTCCACGTCATCCACTTTCACGCACAATTGGCAGCTTCTGCCGTCCAGATACAAGGTACCGGCTTGGAAAATAGCGTGCGGTTCCGGGCTGTAAAAATCGCGAAACGACACGAAGTTGTTTAATAAGGTGTACAGATCGCGGTAGTAATGCAGCAAGCGCACGACAGAATCGATGGCTTTGGCGTGCGGTTCCAAAGCCAAATCCTGTTCGACCAAGCCGGTCAATTTGGCTTGCGTATCGCTTTGCAACAGCGTTTTGATGCGCTCCAGCCCCAGGCTTTCGACGGCATTGGCAGGTTTTTTCTGCAACCAAGCCTGGTAATCGGCGAATTGGCCGACCACGCTTTGCCATTGTGCGTCGGACAAGCTATCCAAAGCGCCCAGCAGCGGCGTCAGCACCTGGGTTTTTAACTGCTCTATCGCAGCCCGCCAAGCCGGATTCAAGCCGGCATTTAACGGCAAGTTAGCGCCGGCAGCGATAGCGGCCAGCGGCAGTTTAGCCAGCTCTTCGCTGCCGGCGGATAAATCGATGCCGGCCAGTTGCTCGTAGCGGCTGTCGGCTGGGTTCAACAACTCGGTCGCGCCGGTGTCGAATTCCGCCAATTGGCAGCGGGTAAAAAAGTCGTCGATTTTGGGTTTTACTTGCGCCAGCAAGGCCGCCGCCGCTTCGGTGTCGGCGATTTGATTGCGAATCCGCACGGCTTCGGCGTCGCTCTGTTGCCACCAATCGAAGTATGCGCCGGCGTCTTTAAAAAACTGTTCGATTTTTTCCAGATTAATACCCGGCTCGCCGCTGCGGTCCTGAATTTCGCCCAAGCAGGCGATGATGTCGGTGATGGCTTGCTGGCCGGCCTCGTCGCCGGCGGCTTTAACTGGAATAATGCCGTCGCCGTTAAATTGGGTGTTGGCGAAAATCTTGGTCATATCGGCCAGATCGTCGGTGGTGATTTGGCTTGCATCCGCCTTGCCCAGGTTTTTTAAGATCTCAATGGCGGAAGCCAGTAGCTGTTGACCTTCTTCATCTTGATCGTTAATCGCCGCCAGCGGCAGGGTGGTGTTTTGTTGGATCAAATCGGCTGGGTTTTTCAGCACTTTACTCACCCAACGCACCGCTTCGATGACCTCGTTCGCTCTGATGCGGCCGTCGTTATCCGTATCCAGTAGCGCCAATGTTTGGTTGTCGAAGAACAAGCCGTGGGTCGGGCAACTCAGCGCCGCCCATAATTTCTGATCCAGTTCAGGCAGTCCAATCAAATCGCTACCGCGCTGCAATTCAACCTGATCGAAACCGCCGAGTCGGGCAAACCGCCATTTTTCGGCAACATTGCGGCTGGATATGGGCGTCATGGTGTGTCTCCTGTGTTGAGTAGTTTTTGTTATGTCTATCACGAAATTTCGTTAGTTTTACAGACTTGGGTCGCCTGACGCAACTTGCTTTATTGGGTTGCAGGCCGGGCAGGAGACTTGCAATAACTCGCCGCTATGTCTATGCCTTAAAGGCCGGGCGCGGCCGTCCAATTGATTCATGTCTTGGTAAAGCCGGTTTTCGTGATGAATCACTTCGCGTTCGTGCTCGAAAGGGTAAAGGGTTTGGGTCATGCCGCCGCCGTCTATGAAATGTTGGCTGTCCAGTAACATTAACTTGGCATGCAGCAACTCGTGTAGTAAGGCGTCGGCGGGCGAGATGCTACAGGCGGGTGTACTGTCGCAGCCCGGATCATTCAGCAATTGCGCGCCCAGCCGGGTATCGAAATAAATCGTCACGCTATCCACACCAAATTCGTTGCCAAATGCCTGGGTTTGCCAGGTGTTTTGTTGATACTTAAGCGTGAGTTTTTGGCCGCGCAGTTCGTTAAGCAAACTCACTGCTTGTGGGTAGAGCGAAAAATACTCGGCCATGATTGCCAAGTCCGCGCCGATATTGTCTGGATCGGAGGACTCGGCCTGATAGATAGCGCTTAGAAAATTGGCAATTTCGGTTTTCGCCTGCGGATTACTGCTTAGCGTGGTTTGCTTTTGGCTGTAGGCGGCCATCACCTCCGCGGCGCTGGGCGGTTTACGCAGGCGCAAGCGTATCGTCGCGGCACCGTACTGATCAACCGAGAGCTTGGCCTGCATCGTATTAGCCGGCTCGGCCAATTGGGTGGAGACGGCTTGCACGGCATTGGATGGCTGTAAATCGCTGGCGGTTACGATGCGCGATGATCCCATCAGGCCGATGCAAAAACTCAATACCAGGCTGACTTCACGGCGGCGGTTATGCAGGATAGTGCTATCGTCGCGCTGCCGGCTGTCTTCCTTTAGATGGATACCGTAGCGCCGGGCGATGGCTGCCAATTCGGCATAAGCTGCTGAGGCGTCGCGGCTTAGGCCGGCTTGGCACACCAAGGCCGGTTTGCCGCCGATTAAACAGGGATGCAGAAAGTTGCGGTCCGGCGGCTGTTGCAAATACCAGCGATTTAAATCGCCGGCTAATTGATCGATTCCCTCGATGCGGCTCGCCTCGCCGCCAAAGGCCTGTGCCAGGGTTGATAATCCATTCATATGCTTAGTTGATGTGGTTGGGTTCGGGTTTTCGGCTGACTTTATCAGCGCTTGATGGCCGTCGGCAAGTCAACCGCCGGCGCGGATGGGGCGCTATTGGCCGGGTCGGCTTTGTCATAAAACAGTCATGTTTTCCCAGCATAATTCATCCATGATGAAATTTGCGGGATTTTCAAGATTTGCTTTCGATTGGAAAACAGCCGAGCGTGGAGTGGGTGGCGGTACCTCTTTGCAATGGCTTGCCACAGCGCTGGCTACGGTTTATCTGCTTGCGGTGTTATATGCCAATCTGACCGATGCGTTGGCCGATTTCGGGCAGATGCCGGCAGAGTCCGCGGCGCCCATCTCAAACGATATGGCTACGCAAAATCCGCCGATGGATTTATCGGAAATCGGCACCTGGCATTTGTTTGGGCAAAGCCCGGATAGCGTGTCTGGTGATGGCGCCGTTGCGGAGACGCAATCGCAACTCAAACTGTTGGGCATCCTGTTTTTATCCAAGAATCCGGAAAATGCCAGCGGCATCATCCAAACCGACGACGGCCAGCAAAAGAAATATAGATTAGGCGATGAACTGCCTGGCGGCGCGGTGTTGCATTCTGTCGAAGCCGACCGGGTGTTGTTAAAGCGTGGCGAACGCCGGGAATCCCTGTTATTAAAAAAAGATAGCGTCCGCGTGCCAGCCGCCACCGAATAACCCCTCTCTTGTAAACTGCAAATGAAAACACGCTTGTTGATCGGCTTGCTGCTGGCCATGTTCTGCCCGATGGTGCTGGCGGAAAAAGACGAATTTTCGCTGAATCTGAAAGATGTCGATATACGCGCCCTGATCGAAACGGTGGCCGATGTCACCGGTAAAAACTTCATTATCGATCCGCGCATCACCGGCAATATCTCGGTGGTGACTTCCACGCCCATGAAATCCGCGCAAGTCTACGATGTATTCCTGTCCATACTAAAGGTACACGGCTACTCGGCGATTCCGAACGGCAATATTGTCAAAATCATTCCCAATGTCACGGCCAAGCAGGATGGTGAGGAAAGCGAGTTGCGCGGCAATCCGCAAAACGGCGACGAGCAACTGACCCGTGTTTTGCAGGTGCATCACGTCGATGCGGCGCAATTGGTGCAGACCCTATTGCCCTTGATGCCGCAATACGCCTTTATCGGTGCGGTGCCGGAAAGTAACACCGTCATCCTGTCGGATACCGCCGCCAACGTCAAACGCTTGGCGGCGATGATCAAGCAAATCGATAAAAGCGATTTACAAAACATTGAAATCATCAATCTGCGGCATGCCAACGCCGCCGATTTGATACTGCCGCTGAATACGCTGATTACCAGCAATAATGCCGGAAAAACCACCGCCGTCCCGCCGCCCATGGTGGCCGACGAACGTTCCAATTCCATTATTCTGGGCGGCGATCCGGAGATGCGCTTGCAGATGCGCGCCTTGATCGCCAATCTGGATACGCCGATGGAAAAAGCCGGCAACACCGAAGTGATTTATATGCGTTACGCCGTAGCCAAGGAGTTGGTGGAAACGCTGACCGGGGTGGGATCTTTAAAAGACGAAAAAGCCGATCAAGCCAAAACCAAAGCCTCCACCGCCAAGGACTTTGATATTCGAGCGGATGAGGCGGCCAACGCACTGATTATCACCGCGCCGCACGATTTAATGCTGACATTGAAATCGGTGGTCCGGCAGTTGGATGTGCGCCGCGCGCAAGTGCATATCGAAGCGATCATCGCCGAGGTCAGCTATGACAAATCGCAGAACATCGGCGTCGAATGGCAAACCAAGGACGATGGCAGCGTGTTTGCGGCCAGTAGAAAAGGCGAAGGTAATTCTTTGAATCTTTCGCAGTTCATTACCTCTGCGGGCAAGGGCCTAAGTATCGGTTATTTGGCCGGTAGCGAACTAAAAGCCCTGCTGACCGCCTTTGCCAACGATACCGATGTCAATGTGTTATCCACGCCGTCGCTGGTGACGATGGACAACGAGGAAGCCAGCATGATAGTCGGCCGCAATATCCCGTTAACCACCGGTCAATATACCCCGTCGGTTGGCGGCAGCTTGAGCACGCCGTTTCAAACCATCCAGCGCGAAGACATCGGTATCAAACTGAAGGTCTTGCCGCAGATCAACGAAGGCAACGCGGTTAAATTGAAAGTGGCGCAAGAGGTCTCCAGCGTCGTGCAAGGCACTACCGGCGCCGATTTGCAGACCAATAAACGCAAGATCGAAACCAGCGTATTGGTCGATGACGGCAAGGTCTTGGTATTGGGTGGCTTGATCGAAGACGACATCACCGAAACGGTGGATAAGGTGCCGCTGTTGGGCGATATTCCTTATCTGGGTTATTTGTTTCAAACCAATTCCACGACTATCACCAAAAAGAATCTGATGGTGTTTTTGCGGCCGCAAATCATCAGGGATGCGGGTAAATCCAGCGGTTTGACCCACGACAAATACAACTACATTCGCGACAAGCAGCAAGAGTTTAACGAAGACGGCGTGTTGTTGATGCCGGAGCAGAAACAGCCTCTGCTGGATAACTTAGCGGACGACAATTCGGCTGCGCAAGATAACGGCGAGGCTGGCGGCAATGGCCAGCGCTGAACCAACAGCGCCGGCGCCGACCGACACCCGGCTGCCGTCTTACGGCTTTGCCAAACGCCACGGCGTGCTGGTCGCGGAATGTTCCGCGCAGCAGGCGCGTATCGTCTATCAACCAAAAGCCACGGTAACAGCCTTGCTGGAAATCCGCCGCTTCGTGGATCGGCCGGCCAGTTACGAAGCGGTCGGCGCGGAAGAATTCGAGCGCCTATTGCAGGCGGTTTACGAACACAAAACCGGCCATGCTCAGCAAATGGTGGCCGATATGCAGGACAATCTGGATTTGTCGGAGATGGCCCAGCATTTGCCCAAGCCGGAAGACTTACTGGAAAGCGAGGACGAGGCGCCCATCATCCGCTTGATTAATGCCTTGCTCACCGAGGCCATCAAGGAAAACGCCTCGGACATACATATAGAATCCTACGAAAAGCGCATGGTGGTGCGGTTTCGGGTGGATGGTACTTTACGGGAGATCATCGAGCCGCAACGCGAATTTGCGCCGATGGTGATTTCCCGCCTGAAAGTCATGGCTAAGCTGGACATCGCCGAGAAGCGCTTGCCGCAGGATGGCCGTATCTCCTTGAATATCGGTGGTCGCACAGTGGATGTGCGGGTATCGACTTTGCCTTCCGGCCACGGCGAGCGGGTGGTGCTGCGTTTGTTGGATAAGCAGGCTAATCAGTTAAGCCTGAAGCAAGTCGGCATGTCGGATTACGAGTTGAACAGTATTCAGCAAATGATCGCCCGCCCGCACGGCATTATTTTAGTGACTGGGCCGACCGGTTCCGGCAAGACCACCAGCTTGTACGCGGTGGTTAATCAATTGAATCAACGCAGCCGTAATATTCTCACCGTCGAAGACCCCATCGAATATTACCTGGACGGCGTCGGCCAAACCCAGGTGAATGCCAAGGTGGACATGACTTTTGCCAAGGGCTTGCGGGCAATTTTGCGGCAGGACCCGGATATTGTGATGGTCGGCGAGATTCGCGACCGGGAAACCGCCGAGATTGCCGTGCAGGCCAGCTTGACCGGCCACTTGGTGCTATCGACATTGCATACCAATACTGCCGTCGGCGCTATAACCCGGCTGCGCGACATGGGCATAGAACCTTTCTTGTTGGCGTCCAGCTTGGTCGGCGTGATAGCCCAGCGGCTGCTGCGTAAACTTTGCCCGCATTGCAAAAAGCCGGAGCAGGTGCCTGTACAGGATTTAGCCAAGCTGGGCTATGGCAACCCAGCCGGCGGGCCGGTTACGGTTTATCAAGCCCAAGGCTGTCCGCAGTGCCATAACCACGGTTACAAGGGCCGCGCCGGTATCTTTGAAATGATCATGCTGGATAGCGCGATGCAGCAGTTAATCCATGATGGCGCCGGCGATTTGGAACTGGAGCGGCATGCCCGACTGACTTCGCGCAGCATTCAACAAAGCGCGCTGGAAAAAGTCCTGAACGGCGACACCAGCATCGACGAAGCCATCCGCATCACCTTAAAGGACTAACTGGGCATGGCGGTCTTCGAATATCAAGCGCTGAACGGCAAGGGCAAATCGGTTAAAGGCACGCTTGAAAGCGATACGATCAAAACCGCGCGCCAGCAATTAAAGGCCAACGACTTAACCCTGCTGGACATTCAAGAAGTTCATAAAAAAGAACGCAGCGGCCAGTCGCCCTTATTGGCGCAAAACATCGGCATGCGCGCGCTGGCGCATATCACCCGGCAGTTAGCGGCTTTATTAAAGTCCGGTTTGGCGATAGATGAAGCGCTGGGCATCATTGCCCGGCAATTGGAATCCAATCGCGCCAGACGGATTTTGCTGGCGATCAGAAGCCGAATTCTGGAAGGGCAAAGTCTGGCCGTGGCATGTCAGGCATTTCCCAGTACTTTTCCGCCCTTGTACCGCGCCACTATCGAAGCCGGCGAATCCTCAGGCAAACTGGATCAGGTGCTGGAAAAACTCGCCGATTATCTCAGCGACAAAGGCCAGCTGCATCGTAAGTTGCAGATGGCGATGATTTATCCGGTCTTGCTGTCGTCCGTGTCCATATTAGTGGTCATCGGTCTGTTGGCGTATGTGGTGCCGGAAATCACCGGGGTGTTCGACAAAATGGGCCACGAGTTGCCGGCTATTACCCAGGCCTTAATTAGTTGCAGCGATTTTTTGCAGCGCAATGGCTTGCTGCTGCTGGCTATTGGGGGGGCTTTATCCGTGGCCGCCAAGCTGATTCTGCGCCGGGAGCGGCCGCGCATGCTGTTTCACCGTTGGCTGCTGACCATGCCAATTACCGCCCGTTTTTCCAAAGGCTTAAACACCGCGCGTTTTACCCGCACCTTGGCGATTTTGACCAATAGCGGCGTGGAGTTGCTGGAAGCCTTGAAAATCTCCAGCCAGGTGTTGGCGAACGAGGCGATGCGGCAGGCGGTGGCGCATACCGCGATTCGCGTGCGCGAAGGCCAGAGCTTGAACAAGGCGCTGGAAGCCAGCGGTTTCTTCCCGCCGGTGACGATACATTTGGTCGCCAGCGGCGAGGCCAGCGGCCAATTGCCGCGCATGCTGGAAAGTGCCGCCGACGATCAGGAACGCGATATTCAGGCGCTGACCGAACTGACCATGGGCTTGTTCGAGCCTGCCTTGATTTTGTTCATGGGTCTGGTGGTGCTGACCATCGTATTGGCGATTCTGTTACCGATATTTGAAATGAACCAATTGATTAGATAGCGGTTTTGTCATACGCCTGTCACGTTGGCTTTCTAATCTTCTCCCCGTTGTCCCGCAGGCAGGGACCTGTTTAAACCAATCCGACTTTAAACCGTTATGAGCAATAAAAAACAGCAAGGCTTTACCCTGATCGAAGTGATGATCGTGGTGGTGATTTTGGGCATCTTGGCGTCCATCGTCGTCCCTAAAATCATGGGCAGACCGGACGAGGCTCGGGCCACGCGCACCTTGCAAGACATCAGAGCCATCAGCGCCGCACTGGACTTGTACAGACTGGATAACTTCAGCTACCCCACCACCGACCAAGGCCTGGAAGCTTTGGTGCATAAACCCGCCAATCTGCCGGCCGGCGCGCATTGGAAGCAGGGCGGCTATCTGGATCAACTGCCAGTCGACGCTTGGGGCAAAGCGTATTTTTATATGCAGCCCGGCGCGCACGGCGAATTTGATTTGTATTCCTTCGGCGCCGACGGTGTGGAAGGCGGCAGCGAAGCCGGCGCGGACATCACCAATTGGGCGCAAAAATAAGTCAGGTTGAGGGCGTGAAGGTTCGCGGCTTTACGCTGATCGAGCTATTGATTGCTATGGTCCTGATCGGCGTGATGAGCAGCATGGCGATGCTGGCGATGGGCAATGCTGATCACAGCCAGCAGCAACAATTGGAAATTCAGCGGCTGGCGAAATTGCTGGAGCTGGCTGAGCAGGAAGCGATGATACGCGGCGACAGTATCGGTCTGGAATTGGTCGGTCAAGGGTATAGGTTTCTGTCGCCGACCCAAGGCAAGTGGCGGCCGGAGAATACTGATGCGGTCTTCAGACAACGGGATTTGCCAGCCGGTATGACCTTGGCATTGACCCTGGATGAAAAGCCGGTGTACCTGACTAAGCACTTTGGCAGCAAAGTGCATCCAGAGCCGCAGATTGTATTTACCCCGGACGGGGCCTCCGACGCATTTAAAATTGCCTTGGATTTAGCAAAAAGCGATCTCCGGTTTTGGCTGAGCAATACGGCGGACGAGGGCTTGGCCATTTCCAGCGCCGCTCTCAAGCCATGAAATACCCCGGCGACGGCGGTTTTACGCTGTTGGAGGTGCTGATTGCCTTGGCCCTGTTAGTCATCCTAATGGCCGGCTTGATCAAAATTACCGCCGATAACACCAAGAACCTTTGGTATCTGGAAAACAAAACCATAGCGGCGACGATAGCTGCCAATCGTGCGGTGCAATTGCGTCTGGATACCGAAAAGCCGGAGAACCAGGACGGCTGGGAAACCATGGCCGGGCGGCGCTGGTATTGGCAGGCCAAACGCGGCGTGACGCCGAGTCTCGGCGGCACGGTCTGGGATTATCGGATTGAAGTGTTTCTGGAAGGCGACAAGTCGCCTTATGCCGGATTGCTTAGTTATGTTCCGACCGGCCATGAATAATAGCGCCAGTCGCGGCTTCACCTTGCTGGAAATCCTGATCGCGATGGCCGTGTTTGCGATCATGGCGGCAATGGCTTACGCCGGATTGGGTGCGGTGTTGGACGCCAGAGCCGGTACCGAACAGCGCTCGGACAGCATCGCCGCGTTGCAGCAAACCTTGTACTTGCTGAACGAAGATTTAGCCCAGGCTTTGCCGCGCTCGATTCGGGACGAGTTCGGCAGCGAACAGCCGGCATTTTCCGGCGGAAATGGCGAGGAATTATTGACATTGACCCGCAGCGTGCCGGAATGGTCGGCGTTGTCGATGCGAAGTGATCTGCAGCGTGTCAGTTATCGACTGGAAAACGGCAGTTTGTACAGGCAGGTCTGGATCGTGTTGGACCGTACCCAGCAGACGCAATTTCGCCGGAAAAAATTGCTGAATGTGAGCGCGCTTGAATTGCGCTTTTACGGCAGCGACTGGATGACGCATTGGCCGGCGGACGGCAGCGGATTACCCAAAGCGGTGGAAGCTAATTTTAACTTGGCCGGTCTGGGCGACATGCGCCGGCTGTTTCTGGTGCGGGAATGAAGTCGCTAGATCAGAATCAACGAGGGATCGCGTTGATCACGGTGATGCTGATACTGGCCATCGCCACGGTCGCGGTCGTGTCCATGTCCAGCGCGCGGCAGCTGGATATACGCCGCACCGAAAATCAACTGCGCAGCATGCAAGCCTGGGAATATGCGTATGGCTTGGAAAGTTGGGCGATTGGCCGGCTGTCGGGTGATGTCGATGGTGTGGATGATACCTGGTCCAAACCGCTGGCAACGACCGTGGTGACTGGCGGCACGATGCAAGCACAGATTGAAGATTTGCAGGGGCGAATCAATCTGAACAACCTATTGGTGGAGGGCAAAATTTCCAAGGACGATATAAAGCGTCTGGAACGCTTGCTGGCCATTCTAAAACTGAAAGCCGAGCTGGTGCAGGCGATTGCCGATTGGGTTGATGCGGATATGGATGTCAGGTATCCGCATGGCGCGGAAGACGAAACCTACACGCGCAAAAAGCCGGCTTATCGCGCCGCTAACCGGCAATTTGCCGATGTCAGCGAGTTGCTGTTGGTACAAGGCATGACGCGCGAGACCTATCTGAAATTGCTGCCTTATGTCTACGCGGTGGAGGGTTACGCGCCGCTGAATGTTAATACCGCCAGTGCCACCGTGTTGCGTTGCTTGGCGGACGACATCAGCGCCGATCAGGCGGAATCCATGTTCAGAGCCCGAGGCAAGCCTTTTGCAAAAGTCGCCGAATTTTTAAAAGATGAAACGGTTGCCGACGCCGGCATCGGTAAATACGGCTTGGGCGTCAGTTCGCAACACTTTTTATTACAAGGGCAAATCGATATGGGCAAAACCCATTTGCAGTTTGAGTCGCAATTGCAGCGCGATAGTGGTGGCGCGCAAGTGGTGAAGCGCCAGCGCCAGCGCCAGGGCTTGGCGCATGGCTGAAAAACTGCTGGTCAGATTCGGCGCCGAATCGGCCGATAAACTGGAATGGTTGAATCTTGTCGAGCCTGATAGCCAGCCGACATCAGGCACGATGGCCGAGTTGGCAGCGGCTGCGCAGGGTAAGTCTGTGCTGCTGTTATTGCCGGCTGCCTCGGTGTTGTTATTACAAATCGAGCTGGCGGTTAAAACCACCGCACAACTGAAAAAAGCCTTGCCGTTTGCCTTGGAAGACCTGCTTGCCGAGGACGTGGAAAATTACCATCTGGTTTGGTTGAAGCAAGACCGGGACAAACTCGCCGTCGCGGCAATTACCCACGAAACATTAGCGGCGCTGCTTACACCGTTTCGAGAAGCCGGTTTGCTGCTGGATGGCGCGTATCCCGAAACCTTATGCCTGCCGTATCAGCCTGGGCAAGCCACTTTGTTGCTCGACGACAGCAACGCTATTTTGCGTAGCGCTGCCTATCTGGGCGGCGGCGTGGATACGCAATTTCTGCCGCAATTGTTGGAAAAAGCCTGTGCCGAAGGTGCTGATTTTCAGACGTTACTGCTATGCAAAGGCAGCGAAGACAGCAAGCTGCCGGACGGTTTGGCAAATACCTGTTTGGAAACAGTCATAACAAAGCCTTTGCCATTCATGGCGAGTGCCGTCGAATTATTGCCCTCCGAGCTGAATTTGTTGAGCGGCGCTTATGCCGTCAGTAGTCGAAAGGTAGGCCGCTGGCAACAGTGGCTGCCGGCGGCCATTGTTCTGGGTGTAGCCTTGGCGGTGCAGAGCTACGCCTTATTGCACACCTACTGGCAACAGCAAGCCGAGCTGAGCGAATTGGACGCTAAAACCCAAGCGCTGTTCAAACAAAGCTTTCCCGAGGTGAAACGCATCGTCAATGTCAAAGCCCAAGCCGAGCAACAACTGGCGCAGCTCAGAAAACAACAGGCTTTTGCCGGTAGCGGCTTCATGCGTTTGATCTACCGTTCCGGCTTGGTGTTGAAAGACGCACCGGCCGTACACTTGAAAAAGCTCAATTTCCTGAACGGCGGTTTGCAGTTACATCTGCTTGCCGACGACATCGGCCAACTGGAGCAATTCAAACAGCAGTTGCAAAGCAGCATGCAAGTCAAAATTCAATCCGCCGACAGCGGTGCAAACGGCGTGGAGGCGCAACTTGAGATTCGCGAAAAATGACATAGCGCAACGCTTCGCCGAATTAACGCCCAGAGAGCGAGTACTGGCGCTGGGTGGTGTGTTGGTCGTGCTGATGTATGGCGCATACCTGCTGTTTTACCAACCAATTGCTGAACAAAGCCGCTTGCTGAACCTAAAAATCCAGGCGCAACAGCAAATCTATACCTACTTACAACAAGTCGGCAACGAAGCGGCGGCTTTGCGGCAACAGGCTACGGTTGATGCACCGGCATTGGATGGCGCTAATCAATCGCCGCTGGCTCTAGTCGATTTCAGCAGCCAGCAGCTGGAGATAAAACCGGCGATCAAACACCTGTCCCCGGAAGGCGAGGACAAAGTCAGCGTCTGGCTGGAAAATCTGGCCTTCGACCGACTGATGTCATGGTTGACAATTTTGGAAACCAAACACCGCTTGCAAGTGCTGCAAATCGATGTGGAAAAACCGGCCGATGCGGACGGTATCGTTAACGCCAAAGTCTTATTGGGCGTTGTTTAGCCCGCCTTCATATTAGCCTGGCCTTTAACGTCCGTCGCTCCCGCGCAGGCGGGAGCCCAGTGTCGCAATGGATTGGTGAAGCGGTCGCAAGGCGTTTGCTTGTCGGGGAATGCCGTGTTCAGCGCACGCAGAGTTCGAAGCTTGCCATCCATGGCACCGGACGCCCTTATCCCGGCGGCATGACGGACTTTTTGGGTTTAACTAACTTGCTCAATAGCCAGCAAGGGCTTTGCCGTCGAGAGCTCACGACAATTCATACCTAGACCACGTCCCACTGCTATTAAGTTAAGAGCAGATGGTTCTATCTCCCCTCATCCCAACCTTCTCCCGGAGGGAGAAGGGGCTTCTTCTTTCGCTCAATGGCAGTGAGGCAATGCCCGCAAAAAGAATCTTAAATTTCATAGCTCCCTCCCGCGCCCAGTCATCAGCTGAATTTTCGTGTTAGCGGCCAGCTTTGTAATACAGATGTATTACATGTCACGTTAATTTAACAATGCTGTAACCGAAACGCCGCTATTGCTCTGGAATAATTCGCGCCAAGTTGAGGGGTTGAGGAACGGCCGTTCAGCAAAGATTCGGGAGCAACTAGGGAACACGGACGGCACGAACAAGGAGCGGCGAAGGAAGAGGATAGGGAGGAGGCTAGGCGGAACATGGTCGCGGGGGCAACAAAGCGGCGCTGTCAGGATGTTAGATGGTGTCGAGTGCAATCTAAAGCGTGTAAAAGCCAAACTCGTTGTGAAGCGGGGACGGAAAGTCACGGGTCTTGCTGGTCAAGACGGCTGGGCTGTCACCTTATGTCATTAATCGAAATTTAAACATGAGGTTTTAAAAATGAAATTGTCTAAAAAATTGTTGGCAGTTGCAGTATTGGCAGCGGCCGCTTCAGGCGCCGCGGAAGCGCGTATCCAAGCTATCGGCGATGCAACAGCAGACGGTAGTGAGTTTTTGTTTAACCTGGTTAACTACACAGCACAAAACTCTTACACGCTGGATTTGGGCATCACTGTTGAACAATTTTTGGCTAACCCCAGCCAACCATTGTCATTCACACTGAGCGACAACAACTTCCAATCGTTCGCTGCTGCTTACACTGCCGGCAACAACGTTACTTGGGGTGTTTCTGGTGGGCATGGGATTTTGGCCGAGCCAGCTGATGTTGTTAAAGCGGGCTTCTATACCACTTCAGTAGTACCTTCTCCTGCTAGCATCGATACAAATTGGTCAGACATCAGTAATTCGATGGGTGTATGGAATGATTTGGTCAGCTATGTCCAAACTCAAGATGCTAACGCCAATAACCTGAGCACCTTCAAAACTATCGGCCAAAACGGTTACACCGCTGTTTACGGTAACGATTTCTTAACCGCTTTGCCATTCACCGCGCAAGGCCAACTGGGCACCGCTTTGGCGTTCGTTCATGAAAAAGTCAATGCCGACGATTTCGATACCGGCGAATTGGAAACTTTCCCAGGTGTATGGAATTTTGCAATCAACGGTAACGTGGGCTCATTGACCTATACAGCTGCACCTGCTGCTGTGCCACTACCTGCCGCGGTTTGGATGTTCGGCGCCGGTTTGATGGGCGTACTGCGCGCCACTCGTCGTAAATCGCTGGCGGTTTAATTCCGCAAACGTCTTGAGCCGGCCGGATTCTGTTTCGCTGGTTCCCCCTTCATGAACGGGTCGGCTCACACTTTAAATTCAATCAATTGAGAGATATACAATGAAAAAGCAATTATTGTCTGCTGCTATCGCAGTGGCTTCTCTGGCAGGTTTCTCGCAAGGTGCATTTGCACATGCGCCTAGCGTCACGCCGGATATCGAAATCTTCATGTCCGGCGCTACCGCGCAAGACAAAGCCCTGGCTGCCTTGTTTGTGAACTTGTGCGACGCCGGTACTTTGGATGTATTTAAAGACAACGGTACAGCGGGTTCCGAAGGTAAAAACCATAGTGCTTATTTCTGCACACTGAACTCTACTAACGTACCCGGCCTAACCGTTAACGGTTCTGCGGCAACTACTGCTAAAGTCCTGTTCCACAAACGTTCTGCCGGCGGTTCTGCGCAAGGCGTTAACCCGCTGATCGACGGCGTGGCGATTGCGGCGATGCGTATCGACAACGGTAACTGTACCCAACAAGGCGCAACCAACACTTGGTTTTGCAACGCTAGCGGCGCTAACCTGACTAACGTGGTCTCCGATGCCGGTATTTCCGATGTTGAGCCAAAATTGTTTGTGGGCCCAAACAAACCCTCAAACGCTTCTGCGGTTGATCCAGTAGCCGTCGACGCGACTCTGAACGTGGTGCCTGCGGCGGCCTTGGTGTTTGGTGTGCCGGTTTCCGATAACTTGTATGTGGCTTTGCAAAGAGCGCAAAACCTGTTGGCCGGTTTTGGCGGCAGCTGCGCACCAGGCGATTACACCGAAGCCTGTATGCCTAGCTTGAGCAAACAACAAGTGGCTGAGTTGATCTCCGGTCAAATCAAAAGATGGTCCGAGTTTAAAGTCAACGGTACGGCCTTAACCGCCTTGACTGCTGGTTTGACTTACACCGATTCCGACGGCACTGTCAGAAACGTAACCCCTAACGATACTAAAGTGCATTATTGCAAACGTATCGACGGTTCCGGTACCGGCGCGCAACAGTACGTTAAATTCCTAAACAACCCTTGCAGCACGGCCGGTCTGGATCCTGACTGGGCGGGTTCTCCTTTGGCGGGTCCTGTGAAGCATGAAATCAGCGGTTCCGGCGATATGGAATTGTGCCTGGAAGACTTTGCCGACGGCGAAGCGGTTGCTAAACAAATCACCACGACTAACCCTGATGTGTTCAACACCGCAGTTAACACTGCCGGTAATAGAGCATGGGCTATCGGCCAACAAAGCTTGGAAAACAATGCTACGCATGCCAAGCATTACCGCTTTATCAAAGTGGACGGTGTAGCACCAACTCTGGAACAAGCCTTCAGAGGCAAGTATATGGATTGGGTTGAGCAAACCTTCCAATGGCGTAAAGCTATCAGCGCTGATAAATCCACCATCATCGCTAAAATCGCTGCCGACGCCGCTTCACCAACCATTCTGGCTACCGAGTTGAACATTGGTTTTGTTCACCCATTCGGTCAATCAGGTTATCTGGCTATCGGTAACGGTAACAACTTTACCGACACCTTGAACGTCAATGCACCTGTTATGCCTTACTCGCATGCGGTTAAAGGTTCTTTGAGCAACTGCCAAGTGCCGGTTATCAAAAACTCTACCAACACCAGCAAACCGATGTAATCAGCATGTAACAAACCTTTAGTGTAATAGCTGGAGGTTCGCGTAAGGATGCGCATTGAATACAAACAGCCTTCGCTTGCGGAGGCTGTCTTTTTTTGCGATGGGTGAAATGAAACAACATTTGTTTTTAGGCTCGGCCCGGTTCGGTCTCGCGGCTGTGTTGCTGATGGCCAGCGCGCTTGGTCAGGCGGAAGAAACCGGCAATCAATTCGATTTACTGGAGCTGCGGATGAAGGGCAGCACCTTATTGGACCGGAAACTGGTTGAACGCACGGTTTACCGGTTTTTGGGGCCGAAAAAAACCATCGATACCGTGGAGGAAGCCCGTACCGCACTGGAAGAGCTTTATCGTAGTAAAGGTTATCAAACCGTCTCCGTGGATATTCCGGAACAGAACGTGGTCGGCGGCGTCGTGTATTTACAGGTGACGGAAGGTAAGGTGTCGCGCTTGCGGGTCACCGATTCTCGTTATTTCTCGTTGGGTGCCATTAAAGCCAAAGTACCTGAGCTGGCAGAGGGTAATGTTCCCAATCTACAAAAAATGCAGGAGCAATTGACCACTTTGGCCGGCGAGAGCCAGGATAGAACCGTGGTGCCGGTGCTGCGTGCCGGTGAAACGCCGGGCACGCTGGAAGTGGATCTAAAGGTGAAAGACGAACTGCCTTTGCACGGCAAGGTGGAAGTGAATTCCCACAATACGCAAAACACCAGCCGCTTACGGACCTTGGTATCGCTGCGTTACGACAATCTCTGGCAAAAATTTCACAGTGCTTCGTTTATGTATCAAACCTCGCCGGAAAATCCGGACGAAGTGGAGGTATTGGTGGGCAGTTATGTCATGCCTATCATCGACGACGACAAGCGCTTGGCTTTATACGCGGTCAGTTCGTCTTCTACCTCGCAAATTGCCAGCGCCGGCGCCTTATCGGTGATTGGTACCGGTGATATTTACGGCGCGCGTTTTGTGTCGCCGCTGAGGACCCTAAATAATTACACCCACACTGCGACGCTAGGCGTCGATTACAAAGACTTTAAGGAAGATTTGAATTTATTAGGTTCGGATACCTTAAAAACCCCTATCAGTTATCTGCCGTTCATGGCCCAGTACAGCGGTAATTTGCGCGATGCCGAGTCTTTGCTGTCGTTCAATGTGGGTGTTAATTTTGCAATACGTGGCTTGGGCAGCGATGAGCAGCAGTTTGCCGACAAGCGCTTTTTAGCCCGATCCAATTTTATCTATCTGAGCGGCGGTATGGATTACCGGCATGATTTGCCGTGGGGTATGGAAGTGGCAGCCCGCATGTCCGGACAGATCAGCGATTCGCCGCTGATCAGTAACGAACAGTTTTCGATGGGCGGTTCTCAAACCGTGCGCGGATATTTGGAAACCAACGCGCTCTCCGATGATGGGGTGACCGCCTCACTGGAATGGTATAGCCCCAGGCTGGTGCCGGACGAATGGGAGGAATTCGACAAAATGCGGGCGCTGGTGTTCGTTGATGCCGGGAAAGGCTGGATTGTCGACGCCCTGCCGGGCAATGCCAACGAAATGGCGCTAGCCAGCACCGGTGTGGGTTTGCGTTTCGATATGTTCAAGCATGTGCAAGGCGAGTTTGATTTCGGCATTCCGCTGCTGGACCAAGGCACTGTCAGACGCGGCGAGAATAGGGTGGACTTTAGGATTGCTACGCAATTTTAGGCGTTGGCGGGTTGAGATTCCCCGAATTTTCCCGTCCATCCTTCGCCAGGCTCAGGACGAACGGGAAAATCCCGGTCAGCCGCAATCGCTAAGTGATTTGTAACTTGTTATACCCGGCGGCACAAAACGGGTAGCGATGAGCGAGCCGCTCGCTTTCGAGGTGGAAGAGTCTTTCCCGATGGGGATGCTGTTAGTCCTTCGTGTTGAGCTTGTCGAACCATGAATGTCTGGCGGCATTCGCACCAAATTGATTAGTGATTTTCCGATTATTCGGTTCGGGATATTGGTTATTTAATAATTAATATTACAAATTTATTAAAAATCTATTTGCATGTAATAAATTTGTAATATTTTGTATTGCCTTGATACTACTTTTGTACAGTTATTATGCGGCTGTTTTAAATTAGTATTTATTCAGCATTTTATGCTTATTAAGGTAGTTAAAAGTTATTTTTATAATTTTTACCATTTTATTTAAATATTGCTAAACCCGTTGCGAGGCGGGGGCGGAAAGCCGCGGGTCTTGTCAGTCAAGACAGCCGGGTTGCCAACTGATTTTATTCGGTTGTTTCTTGGATTGGCACAGGCGAAATTATGACTAATAGACAACAGCATCAGCATGGCGACGCGGTATTTTTCAGATTAAATCCTATTGCGGCTTGCGTAAAGTCGGCAGTCGCGGGCAGTATGCTGATCGCTTTCGTTTCCCCGGTCTGCGCCGAGTTACCGGTGCCCAGCGCGGTTTGGGCCAGCATGGGTGGCGCCAGTCGTTCCGTCATCGGCAACAATATGACCATTAATCAGGAAACCGACCGGGTTATTCTGAATTGGGATAAATTCAACGTCAGCGCCGATAGTTCCGTCGAGTTCAAGCAGCCTAGCGCCAGTGCCATCGCGCTGAATAAAATCGTCGATCCCCTTAAAAATCCCAGCCAGATTTTGGGCTCGGTGACTGCCAACGGCCAGATATATTTGGTGAATAAAAACGGTTTCGTGTTCGGTAGTGGTTCCGTGGTCAATGCCCGCGGTTTGGTGGCTTCGACGATGGATGTCAGTTTCGAAAAAACCTTTGATAAAGAAACCATCGGCACTGTCTCCAAGGATGGTCGCGCCGCTTTTCAAGGCTCCGGCGATAGTTTCAGACTGGATGCCGACGGTAAAAAAGTCCCCATTGAGATCAAAGTGGAAAGTGGGGCACGGATCAAGTCTAGCGAAGGCGGTCGCATCCTGGTAATTGCGCCGACCATCATGAACAAAGGCGATGTGGAATCGCCCGGCGGTCAGGTGATCATGGCGGCGGCCACCGATAAGGTGTATTTGCAGGAAGCGCCCACCGCCGATAATAGAACCAATAACGACGTGCGCGGTTTGTTGGTGGAAGTCGAAACCGGCGGCAGTGTGGAGAACTTGGGTAACATCGCCGCCAATCGCGGTAACGTCACCTTGATGGGCTTTGCCGTCAAACAAAGCGGCAAGGTGTCGGCAACTACCTCCACCAACGTCAACGGCACTATCCGCCTGTTGGCTAGAGAAGGTTTTACGACCAAAGCCGAAGGCGGCGAGACGGTGATTGCCGCCAAGGCTACCACCCGCACCACGGATAAAGGCGATGATTTGGGACGTTCAGCGCAGGTGATTTTTGGCGAAGGTAGCACCACCGAGATTCTGCCGGAGGTGGAATACATAGAGGAAACGCAAACCCTTGAATCCGGTGAAACCGTTAAGGTATTGGTGGAAAAAACCGCCGTATCCGGTCAGGACCAGCCGCCGTCTCGGGTGGAGATTGTGGCCGATAAAGTGCATCTGCAAGCGGGTTCGCAGATCAATGCACCCTTCGGTAATGTTTCAATCACCGCAACTAAATCCCCGCTAAATCCGGTTGCCAACAACAGCATCAAAAACGATAGCCGCATCCTGATCGATGCCGGCGCGAAAATCGACGTATCCGGTACCGACAACGTCGTTCGCACCATGGAAAGCAACGTGCTGGAAGTCGAGTTGCGCAACTTCGAGTTGAAAGATGCGCCGCTGCAGAAGGCCGGGATATTAAAAGGTAAGACCGTCCTGGTGGATATTCGTGAAGGTACGCCGCTGACGGACATTGAGCCCACCGTGGCCGGCATCGGCCGCACGGTCGCCGAACGGATGGCGAAAGGCGGCGAGATCGCGCTGAACTCAGAAGGCGATGTCATCCTGGAAAAAGGTGCGGTTCTGGACTTTTCCGGTGGCGAGATTACCTATCTGGATGGCTTTATTACCACCAGTAAACTGCTAGCTAATGGCCGCTTGGTGGATATTAGCGAAGCCGATCCTTTGGTGCCTTACGAGGCGATTTACGGTGAGGTGGTTAAAACGTATCAAAAATGGGGCGTCACCAAAGTCTGGAAAATCGACGGACCGTTCACGTTGGCCCGTTTCGAGCCGGGTTATGTGGAAGGCCAGGACGCCGGTACCCTGATGATTAGGGCCAATAGCGCCATTTTAGACGGCGACCTGCTGGGTAAAACCACCAGCGGCAGGCGGCAACGGACGCTGGCAGAGCAGGCCAAGGGCAGCCGTCTGACGGTCGATACCGCATTTACCCTGACTAATGCCCAGGCATTGATTTTTTCCGCCGGTGTACAAAACAGCATCAATGTGGATATCGACGAGGCCTTGCCGGTCGGCAATGACGGTTTGGCTATGGCCTTGGCTGTGGATGCCAACAAGTTGATTGAAGGCGGTGTGCGCAATGCGGTGTTTAAAACCAACGCTAAAATCAGCGTCGCCGAGAATGCGACCTTGCGCTTGGCGGCCGGCGGCAATCTGACTTTACAAGGCGGCGCGGTTGACGTGCGCGGCAATATCGTTGGTGCCGGCGCCACGGTAAAACTGGAAACCGCCCGAAACAACGTACCGGGAATGCAAGGCGAGATTAATCTTGCTGCCGGCGCTACGATAGATTTGCGCGGGGAATGGGTGAATGATTTCGCCCAACCGGGAAATTTGGACGGCAAGACGGTGGCGATAGACGGCGGTACTTTTATCGCCAAGGCCATGGGTAATGGCGGCGGCGTGAATTTGCGGGCCGGCAGCTTGGTCGACATCAGCGCCGGGGCCTGGTTGCACGAAGACCGCAGGCTGGAAGCCGGTAAGGCGCAAAGAAACACCGGCGAGGGTGATACTTTTAAAGAGGGCGGTATAGTGTTGGTTGCCGAACCTGCCATAGACAAGGCCGGCGCCAACGTGTTGCTGGACGGTGTCATGCACGCTTATGCCATGCAACAAGGCGGCGGTTTTACCGTAAAAGCCAATGCGGTAGCCATTCGCCGGGAAGAGACGCCTAGCATAGGCGATGGCGGCGTACAGCCTTTGCAAATCGCTACGACGTTTTTCGGCGAAGGCGGTTTTGCCGAGTTCGATATCGGCGCAAATCTGAACGGATTGACGGTGGACGACGGCGTCAATATCCAGCTGCGCCAACAGAATAGAGTATTGAACAACACCTATCTGGAACAGGCCAACGCTGACGGTATCGAGGCATTCTCGGATTTGACGACTTTGTTGCCGGAACTGCGCGCACCCAGCAAATTGACCTTGCGAGCCGATCATGCCGCCGGGATTAATGCCAACAGCAATTTGCTGGTGGCTGCCAGCGCGACGATTAACGCCGACGATTTAAGCAGCGTTACGTTGGAGTCCGATTCGTCTCTGGTCATGGACGGTCGAATCGTCGCGCCCGGCGGTACCGTGACACTGAAACTCATTCCCGATCAAAGCGAAGTAGACCCGCTATACCGGCGGGATCAAGGTATTTGGTTGGGGAGTACTGCCGGCATCGACGTGGCGGGCGGCAGTCAAATCACCGAGGACGGCTTGGGCCGGCGTATAGGCAAGGTCTTCGACGGCGGTAAGGTAATCGTCGATGCGAAACGCGGCTTTTTTGCCTCCCAGGCCGGCTCTTTGATTAATGTTTCCGGTAGTCAAGACCTCCTGGATTTACCGGTTAATAGTCCCGCCGCGATAGGCGCGAGTTTTGCGGCTACTTTAGTGGGCTCGCATGCCGGCAGCATCAATATTACTGCCGCCGAAGGCGCGTTTCTGGGCGGCGATATGCAAGCCGTGGGGGGCGCGGCGCCCGGCACCTCGGGCGGTAAATTGTCGGTGTTTTTGAACGTGGATAATCGTGCCGATCCGGATGTGGAGAACTCAATATTTCCGCGCGCGCCGCGCATTTTGAAAATCTCCCAGGAACGGAATGTACCGTTTTCCTCTGCGTTTTCTAAACCCGGCGATTCATTACCCAAGAAAGATTCGCCCGGCGATCAGCTCACCGGCGTCGGCTATCTGGCGGCCGAGCAGCTTAGCGAGGGCGGCTTTAGTTCTCTGGATCTGGCCGTATCCGGAGAGAAGGGTGAGATTCGGTTTACGGGCGATGTCGATCTGCAACTAAATAACGCTATTGCTTTGGATGCGGTCAATTTCGGTTGGGAGCGGAACACCGCCGCCGATACCGGTAATGTGCAAATCAGCGCTACCACCGTGACTTTGGGGTCGGATAGCTATCGCGCACCAATAGTAAAAACCAGCAACGGCGATGGCAGATTGGCGGTAAATGCCGATTTGATCGATTTGGTCGGTGGCTCGGTAACGACCGGTTTTAAAGCGGTTGATCTTACCGCCGACGGTGATATTCGCCTAAAAGGTATAAGGATTGATAGTAAGGAATTGGATTTTGTCGGCGAGTTTAAAACCTTTTCCAGGCTAAATGTAACTGCGGCGCAGGTTTATCCTACCTCCTTGACTGAGTTTACCTTGGCGGTCACCGGCGATCAGAACGGCACGGTGACTTTCAACAAAAGCGGTCATGCAACGCCGGTGCTGTCGGCCTTGGGCAGTTTGACCGTGCAAGGTCCGAATATCGTCCAAAACGGCGTGCTGGCCGCACCCTTGGGTGAGATCGTTTTGGATGCGACAAAATCGGTGACCTTCGGCGCCGAAAGTATGACGTCGGTCTCGGCCAAGGGGCAAATCATCCCGCTGGGCGTCACCCAGGGCGGCTTGGAATGGCTGTTGCCCTTGGCCGGCACCGGCAACAATCTTAACGTGGTCAACCCCGATCTGAAACCGGCGGATATTCAAAATAAGCGGAAGTTTGAAAGCCCCGAGAAGAAAATAACCGTTAAAGCCGCGCAAATCCTTCGGGAAGATGGTGCTTTGGTGGATTTATCCGGCGGCGGCGATTTATTAGGCTTCGAATTTATTCCCGGTGATGGCGGTTCGGTAGATGTTCTTGATACTGATCAGCGCTTTGCGGTTGTGCCGGGTATATCCGGTTATTCGCCGTTCGACCCCAAATCGTTTCCAGAATCCGGCCTGAAAACCGGCGACAGCATTTACATCGGTGCCGGTAGCGGGCTTGCCGCCGGCTACTATGCCTTATTGCCGGCTCGTTACGCCCTATTGCCGGATGCCTTTTTGGTGTCGCCGGTCGCCGGCAGCGCCAATGCCATTCCCGGCACCAGTAGAACCCGGGTCGATGGCGCTGCTGTCGTTACTGGCTACCGCAGCGTTGCCGGAACAGACATCCGTGATCAGTATTGGTCGGAGTATGTGGTCGAAGCCGGCAGCATCGCGAAAACCCGCAGCGAATACAACATCAGCTCGGCCAACCAATTTTTCGCGGATAGAGCTGTAACCAAAGAAGAGGCGATTCCGCGTCTGCCGCAAGACGCCGGGCAATTGGTGCTAAACGCCAAAACCCGTCTGGAGCTGCCCACCGTGGTGGCCGATGTGGTCGAGGGCGGACGTGGCGGCTTGGTAGACATCGTGGCGGATAAATTGGCCTTGGGCACAACCGCCGCCACCGACGATGTTGAATTGTTGGTGAGCGACCTGGATAAGTTTAGAGTGGATAGCTTGTTATTGGGTGCGGTGAGAAGCTTTGACGCGACGACCGGCCACACCAAGTTGGATGTCATTGCCAAGTCAGTGACGCTAGCCCAAAACACCACCTTGAAAGCGCCGGAGGCCTTGCTGGCTGCTAGCGAAAACGTCACGCTTGAACAGGGCGCCAAAATCGAAGCCAGCGGCGCGGTTGCGGATACCGATAGCGATACAGTGCTGGAGCTGAGCGGCGATGGCGCCTTACTGCGCGCGTCGGCAGGTAAACAGGCAACGATCAACCGTACCGGCGACAAAGGCTTGAAAGGCGATCTGACTATAAATGCCGGTGCGGTCATTTCGGCCGGAGCGGGTTCGGTGGCGCTGGACTCGACACGGCGAACCAAAATGGCCGGCGAATTGAATCTGGCCGGCGGTTCCTTGTATCTCGGCGCGGAAACTATCAACCTCGGCGAAACCGCCGGCGTATCGACTGGTCTGTCGCTGGATAATAGTCAGTTGGCGCACTTGACTGTTAATGAGCTGGTGTTGAGCAGCCGGGGTATGGTCAATTTGTACGGCGAGTTATTGCAAACCGATGCCCTTGGTCAGCCTTTTCAATTTGGTGATATACGCATTGATGCCTTGGGTCTGGCCGGCAAAGCCAATGCCGGGAAAACACTGTCTTTGAATGCGAAAACCTTGAGTCTTGCCAACAGTAAGTCTAAGGGTAGTGTTTTGGCGGGTGACGGCAGCGGGGTACTGAATGTCAATCTACAAGAGCTGATGTTAGATCAAGGTAAATTCCAGCTCTCGGGATTTGCCGCAGTCAATGTTAATGCTAGCGAGCGTATGTTGGGCAAGGGGGATAGCACTTTAACCGCATTGGCCGACTTGAGCGTGAACACGCCGTTTGTCAGTGCGGAGAACGGCGCTAAAACCATCATCAATGCCAGCGGCCATGGCTTGTCTCTTGCGGGAGGTAGCCAGACACTAACCGCGGGCACCCAAGGCATCGCCGCGCAATTATTATTGGAAGCCGATAGCATCGGTTTGAACACCGCCTTGTTGTATCAAACCGGTAATGTGTTTTTGAATGCCTTGCAAGGGAATGTGACCTTAGGTGGGAATGCTTTGATTGATGTATCCGGTGCCGTGGCGTATGCGGGTTTAAGCAAGCCGGTGAATCTATCCGGCGGCAAAATCAGTCTAAGTTCTCAGCATGGCAATGTCAGCACCGAAGCCGGCAGCAAGCTACTGCTAAACGCCAGTAACGCCGAGATGCTGGCCGGATTGTTGTCCGCGCAAGCCGGCGCCGGTCAGGTGCAATTCAACGGTTTTATCGATGCTCACGGCGTCGGTAAGGCCAATGGTGGCCGGATTGCCATTGATACCGGCAGTTTGAGCGCCGGCGGTTTTAGTGCTTTGAATAATGTATTTGCCGCCGCTGGGTTTAGTGGTGCTGTCGAACTGAGAACCCGCAGCGGCGACATTGTGGTTGAGGCTGGGCAAACTGTGAGTGCTAATGCGATCAATCTGAGCGCCGACACCGGCAGTATCAGCATTGCCGGCACCTTGGATGCTGCGGGTGCGAATGGCGGTTCGGTGACTTTGGCGGCGGAAGATCTGCTGACGCTGAATAGCTCGGCGCTGATTCTGGCGAACGCGCAAGCGGCGAACGGCAACGGCGGCAAGGTCAGTTTGTCGTCTATCGATGGGGCCACGGCTGATGGCGCCGGCATTGAGATCCAGCCCGGCGCGCTTATCAACGTCGCAGCGGCCGGAGCTGGTGCGGCGGGCGAGGTGTATTTACGTGCCGACCGCGATGATACCGACAGCGACGGTTTTGCGGATATAAACGTCAAAGCCATTGCTGCCGGTACTATCGTTGGCGATACGGATGTCACGGTTGAAGGTGCGCGTGTTTATAACAACAGCAATATCGCCTCCGCCGAACAAGTGGATATGCATAACGACAATTTGGCTTATATGACCGATTTGGCGACGGCAAATGTGGCTAATAGCCGCTTCGGCGCCGGGTTTACCATCATCCCCGGCGTGGAAGTTCGCAGCAGCGGCAATTTGACTATCGCCAAGAACGAGACCTGGGACTTGGGAAAACTGGATAGCGGAGAAGCCTGGCGCTATGGCGCGAATAACGATCTGGTTGGGGTGTTAACGCTTAGAGCCCAAGGCGACTTGTTGATTAATGCCAGTTTGAGCGACGGCTTTTCAAGTGGCGTATTGAATACCGCAAATTTGGGATCGTTCAGCATCAGCGACTATTTGCAAACCAGTGCTTCATGGAGTTACCAGTTGATCGGCGGCGCCGATTTGAATTCCGCGAATGCGATGGCGGTGCTGGCCTCAGCCAGTCTGCTGGCGAAACCGGAGGATGGTGACGTCACTTTAGCCAACAATGTCAGCGTACGGACCGGTACCGGAAATATTGACATTCGCGCGGCGCGCGATCTGGTGTACGGAAATGAAAATTCGGCGATCTACACGGCGGGGCGGGCGGATGTGGATGATGCCAAACGCTGGGGCAGCGGCGGACCGGATTTGGCCGCGCTGTTCTATGCCGAGTATCCCGTGGACGGCGGTGACATCAGCATTCAGGTCGGACACGATATAGTTGCTAAACCTAGTGCGCAATTGCTCAGCGATGCCTTGGTGCGCACCGGCGATTGGTCTAATAGCAATCAGCACAGCACGGAATTTGACTCGGAACGTCCGACAGCCTGGGGCGTGGCCTTGGGCGTCAGCGACTCGACCAGCGTTTCTCGTCAGCACCAGCAAAGCGTAACCGCCTTCGGCGGCGGTAATGTCCGCATCAGCGCGGGCGGAAATGTCGAAGACCTGTCGGTGATGATCCCTACCACCGGTAAACAGGTAGGCGAGCGGGATGCTCCGAACATCTTGGATGCCACCATCATCACGTTCAAGACCAATGTGGTCGAGGTGAATGGCGGCGGTAATCTGCAATTGCAGGCGGGTGGCGACATAGCCGGCGGCGTGTTTTACGTGGACGGCGGTGCGGCGGATATTTATGCGCACGGATCGCTGAAAGCGGGTACGAACCAAGGTCTGAATCCGAAAGGCAAAGAGCTGAATCCGATATTGGCCTTGGGCGATGCGCAGTTTAATGTCGTCGCCGGCAAGTCCATGGCCCTGGAAGCGATTGTCGATCCGATGTTCGTGACCTTGTCGGAACCGGTCGACGCGATAAATAAATCATCGAATCGGTTCTTCCGCTACAGTGCCGATAGCAATGTGAAATTGACCACGCTCTCCGGTGATCTTACCTTGGAAAACGACATTGCCAGCCTGCTTTTGGCTACCAATGCCAATATTTCAAAAAACTTTTTGGTTTATCCCGCTGGCCTACAAGCCTACGCACTGAACGGCAATATTGCCGTCGATAAGAGCTTTACGCTGTATCCGTCTGCGCAGGGTGATTTGGAGTTATTCGCGGCTGAGAATTTAACCGGCAAGGGTAATCCTGCGATTATTCTGAGTGATGCGGAACCTATCGCCTTACCGAGCGTGGCATTGCCCTTCGTCGGGACCGATTTAGACGACTTGGACAATGTGCTGAAGGTTTTGGCTATTCAGCAGCCGCAATCGCCCACCGCGATTCACGCCGGCACGCCGCTGCACGCCAACGATCCCAATCCGGTGTTGATTAGTACCGGCAGCGGCAATATAGGCCACATCAAAGAGGATATGGTGTTTGTATTGGCGAAGCCCGCCGAAGTCAGCGCCGGTAGGGACATTGTGAGCGCCACGTTCAAAATTCAGCACAATAACCCAGACGCTGTCAGTGTCTTTAATGCCGGTCGGGATATTCGTTACAGGGTCAATATTCACCCCGATACTGGCAATATCATCGAAGCCGATCAAGGTATAGACGTGGCCGGTCCCGGACAATTAACCGCGCTGGCGGGCCGGGATGTAAATTTGGGATCGTCCATCGGTATTACATCTTCGGGCGATCAATCCAACGCCGCGCTGGCCGATGACGGTGCCAACATTACCGTGATTGCCGGTTTGGCTGGCGGTGCGCTGAACAGCAACGGCTTTGCCGAAGGGTTTATGCTCAACTCGGGTAAATACGTCCTGGAAAATCAGCGTTACCTGAATTTGTTCGTGCAGGAAATGCGCAGCATCACCGGCGACCCGTCGTTAAGTGTCGATGCGGCCAAACTGGCATTTAGCGGGCTTTCCACGGTGGATAAGGCCCGGTTAGACAGCAAGCTGTTAAGCGTCGTGCAATCGGTGTTTTTGCAGGAGGTAAAAGCCAATGCCAGCACGCTGGCCAAAGCCACCACCAAACAGGCGCAGGATCTGGCCGAGCTAAAATTGCTGGCTACCATCGAGTCGCTGTTCCCCGGTACCACCTTATTGGCAGGCAATAGCGATTACCGCATTGATGCTGCGAACGGCATTGTAGTTAACGCCGATACCAGCGCCAGTAATATCTTGAATAGTTTGAATGCCGCGCTGCAGCAAAAAATTGAGGCAGAGTTGGCACGGCAGGGCAAAACTTTTGCCAGCGCTAGCGACCGCGAGAAAGACGATGCCCGCGAACTGGTCAGGCCCAAGCTGGGCAACATATCGCTGTTCTTGAGTTCGATACAAACCAAGGACGGCGGCGATGCCAATCTGTTTACTCCCAATGGTGGCATTACCGTGGGTTTGGCGACCGCCGATATTGGTTTGGCAAAGGAAGATGATGAGTTGGGCGTGATCGTGAAAAAACAGGGCGAAGCCAATCTGCTGGCCCGCAACGATATCGATGTGAACATTCAGCGCGTAGTGACTTTGGGTAACGGCAATATTACCGGCGGTTCCACTGAGGGCGATGTCGATGCCGGTCGTAGCGCGCAAACCGCATTAGCGGCTCCGCCGCTTAAAGTCAGTTACGATGCGGCGGGTATGCCGGTACTGGAAGTATCGCCGGTGTTGCAAGGTGGCGGTATCAGAACGGTGGGAGCAGGGGACGTGTTGTTGTTTGCACCGCGCGGCATCATCGACGCCGGTGAGGCGGGTATCAGAGGCAATAACATTACGCTGGCGGCAACCGCCATCGTCGGCGCCGATAATATCGATATCGGTGGTTCTGCCGTGGGTGTGCCGGTGGCTGCGACCGGCAGTGTCGCCGCCGGTTTGACCGGCGTCAGCAACGTGGCGGCCGCGGTCGGCAAATCGCTGGATAGCACCGGCAGCGTTGGTAAGGAAGCAGCCGAAAAACTGGCTAAGGCCGCGGCCAACACCTTGGGTATCTTGAGCGTGGATATTCTGGGTTTTGGTGAATAACCCGCTTAGTCACCATTCAGGCTGACAATGGCTGAATTGCCCGTGTTCGCCACGGGCAGTGGGCGTGTCGGCCTGCCCTATAACGGTCGGATTAATACTATTTTTTTCCCGTTTTTTCGATTCTTTCCCGCCCGTCATAATCATGTAAAAAAACGTTGGGATAATCCAGTTTATGTTTTGATTTGAGAGTGATCATGAAACGGATTGTGTTATTAGTAGCGGCCCTGTTGGCGATGCCCGGGCTGGCCCAAGCTTGGTGGAATGACGACTGGGGTTATAGAAAGAAAATAACCATCGATGCCCAGCAATTGCAGCAGGGCGGCGTGACGCCGGTAGCGGAAGGCTTGGTGCTGGTGCGACTACATACCGGCAATTTCAGCTTCTTCGCCGATTTGGGTGAAAACGGCAAGGATTTGCGCTTCATGGCCGGCGACGATAAAACGCCGCTGAAGTTTTATATCGAAAAGATCGATACGGTAAACGAGATGGCGCTGATTTGGGTGAAATTGCCCAAGGACATTGCTACGGCCGATGAGCCGATGTTCTGGATGTATTACGGCAATCCCAAGGCTGTAGACGGCCAAGATGCGCCGGGAATTTTCGATGTGGCGCAAGCGGTTGCCTATCACTTCGAAGCCGGTCCGGTTAAAGACGCTACGGCCTACGCCAATCAACCGGCCACCGCTACCCAAACCGTTGTGGAAGGTGGAGCCATTGGCGAAGCGGGCGGTTTTAACGGTAGTCAAGCGATACGCATCACGGCAACGCCTGCGATTCAAATGGCTGTCGAATTTGGCTGGACCGTTTCGGCATGGGTGAAAATCGATCAGGCGCAGACTGACGGAGTAATATTTGCGCGCGATGGGCTGATTTTATCTGTTAGAGGTCAAACCCCGGTTTTGGAGGTTAATCGTAAGCAGTTGGTCAGTTCCGCCGATCTGAATTTGGCCACTTGGCAGTATTTGTCGGTTGCCGGTAACAAGGACGGTTTTACCTTGTATGTGGATGGTAAACCGGTGGGCATCCTGCCTGCCAGCGTGCCTTCGCTGTTGGGTGATATGAGCATAGGCGCGGCAGTGGATGGTTCGCGTGGCTTGGTCGGTGCCGTTGATGAATTTGGTATTGCCAAGGTCACTCGTGACCAGAATTACCTGCAATTTGCGGCGCTGATGCAAGGCCAGTCATCGGCATTGTTGAATTACGGCGAAGACAGCACGCCCGACAGCGAAGAGGGCGGTGAGTCTTATCTGATGTCGACGCTGGATAACGTTACCGTGGACGGCTGGGTCATCATCGGGATTCTGGGCGTGATGTTTATTGTCAGTACCTTGGTGATTGTCAGCAAGGCGATTGTGTTGAACCGTACCCGCAGTGAGAACAAGAAATTCGAAGAGGCTTTCAGCCAACTGGGCGCCAAAAATATCAGCAATTTGGATCACCAGGACGAAGACGGCCAGGAAGATTATGACGAATCGCCGTTATTGCTGTCCTTGACCGGCAATCATGCGGCGTTTGCGGGTTCATCGATCTACCGGATTTACCACGTCGGCGTGCAGGAAATGAATAAACGTCTGGCGAAAAGCGTGGGCGCTGAGGCGGCCGACCAGGGCTTGTCCGCCCAGGCTTTGAATGCGGTAAAGGCCTCGATGGATGGCGTGTTGGTACGGGAACTGCAAAAACTCAATTCGCAAATGGTGCTGCTGACCATCGCGATTTCCGGTGGTCCGTTTCTGGGATTGCTGGGCACCGTGGTCGGGGTCATGATCACTTTTGCGGCGATTGCCGCCAGCGGCGAAGTGAATGTCAACGCTATCGCACCGGGTATCGCTGCGGCCTTGGCGGCGACCGTCGCCGGCTTGGGCGTGGCGATTCCGGCATTATTTGCCTACAACTACCTGGGCAGCATGATCAAGGCCGTGACCGCCGACATGCACGTGTTTGTTGACGAGTTCGTTGCCAAACTAGCCGAGCAGCATAGCTAATTAAACGTTCGTAGGGTGCGCAATGCGTACCTTGCCAAAGTCTGCCGGTACGCGCTGCGTACCCTACGAAAACCCGAGAAGACTCAATGAAAGTTCAAGAAGAAAACGCGGCGTACGACGAAATCAACGTCACGCCGATGCTGGATTTGGCTTATGTGTTGCTGGTGGTGTTTATTCTGATGACTACGGCAACCGTGCAAGGCGTGCAGGTCAATCTGCCCAAGGCTAGTAATACGCCCAGTTTGGCCAAGCCGCAAACCAAAGCCATCACGGTGACCGCTGACGGCACACTGTTTCTGGATACCTTTCCGGTGACGATGGAACAGCTGGAATCGACGCTGATGCAATACAAGGCCGCCAATCCGGAATTGCCGGTGGTGGTTAAAGGGGACGCCACAGTGCAGTATCAAAGCGTCGTCGATATTTTGGCTTTGCTCGGCAAACTGGAAATCACCCAGGTCGGTCTGGTTACTCAAAATCTGACCAAATAAAGCCTTGCGACATGTCAAAGAAGAAACATTGGCGGGTTTATATTCCGATGCTCATCGCTGCCGTAATCGCCGCTATCGCGATTTTTTACGTCGTTAAAATCATTATGGAATTCGTCGACAAAAAACCGGCGAAAAACGAGAAAAAAATTCAGCCGGTGACCCTGTTTAAACCGCCGCCCCCTCCGCCGCCACCGCCGAAAGTTGAGAAGCCGCCCGAGCCGGAGATCAAGGAAAAAATCAAGGAACCCGACCCGGAGCCCGAGCCTGAGCCGGAACCCGAGCCAGAACAAGCGCCGCCGCGCGATCTGGGGCTGGATGCCGAGGGCACGGCGGGATCGGACGGTTTCGGTCTGGCGGCCCGCAAGGGCGGTACCGGCTTGTTCGGCGGTGGCGCCGGCAACCCGTTTGCCTGGTACGGCGGTTTGGTCAAGAACGGTATTTTGAACATTCTCAGCAGCCACGAAGAATTGCGCCGTAAAGGCTATACCGCCATCGTCAAGGTCTGGCTGAAAGCCGACGGCTCTGTAGAACGGGTGGAATTGGCCAAGGGCAGCAACGATGCGGACATCGACGAATTGCTCAGCCGCTTGTTGAACAAATTCGACCGTGTCGCGGAGGCGCCGCCACCGGGTATGCAGCAACCGATCAAATTAAAAATTTCATCACGTATTTAAGTATCCACAGGTAAAACAATGGCGAACAAAAAAAAGCTGATGGCCCTGGCACTATCCGGGCTGATCGGCACCGTGCAGGCCGGTGAAAAGGAAGAGTTGCTGAAACTGCGCAATACCACCACCAATTTGATCAAACAGCTGGTCAAACAAGGGGTGATTACCGACAAGGCTGCCAACGAGATGATCAAGCAAGCCGAAGTCGAAGCCGGCCAGCAGGTGGCTGAAGCCAAGGCCTCCGGTGCCAAGGAAGCGGTGCCGACCGATGAAGTGCGCGTGGCTTATGTGCCGGACTTCGTCAAAGACGAGATTCGTCAGCAAGTGCGCAGTGAGCTGCGCGAAGAAGTGGTCGGCGATGTGATGCAAAAGGCCAAGAACGAACAGTGGGGCTTGCCTAATGCGTTGCCGGAGTGGACCAGGCGTTTCAAGCTGTCTGGCGATATTCGTTTACGTTCCCAGCATGAGATGATGGCCAAGGAAAATATTGCCAATTCTTATATTGACTGGCAAGCGGTTAACGAAAGAGGCGGTCTGAACGCGGCGGGTGTGGATCAATTCTTGAATACGACTACCGACAGACAGCATTTTCGCGAGCGCTTGCGCTTGGGCATTGATGCTGCGATTACCGATGGTATGAAAGCCGGTGTGCGTTTGGCGACGGGTAATCAACGTGACCCGGTATCTACCAACCAGTCTTTGGGCTTTACCGGACAAAAATACGATTTCACCGTGGACCGGGCCTATCTGCAGTACGATGCGATTGACGACAATAAATTCAAATGGCTGACCTTGTCCGGCGGCCGGATCAAGAACCCCTGGTATACCGGCGGCGGTGAGTTTACCGGCGGTAGCGAATTGGTGTGGGATACGGATTTATCTTTCGAAGGTTTTGCCGGCACCGTGCGCCACCGTTTGGGCGGATCGGACAGCTTGATGGCTAACGACGACCACACCCATTCCGTTTTTGCGACAGCCGGGGCGTTTCCATTACAAGAATCGGCGCTGAGCAGCGATAAATGGTTGTTCGGCGGTCAAGTCGGCGTGGATTGGGGCTTTGTCAATCAAGATAATTTAAAGGCCGCGCTGGCTTATTTCGATTACGTCAACGTCGAAGCTAAGCAAAATACCAGCGTTTTAGGCACTTGCGATCTCAATACGCGCGGCAACACCGCTTCGCGTCCGGAATTCATGCAGGGCGGTAATACCTTGGCGTCGATTTGCCGAGAAGGCACCGGCGCTTTGGCTTCCAATCCGGGCATGGTCGGTTTGGCGTCCGATTACAATATCGTCAACGCCAATGTTTCGTATGAAATGACTCTGTTTGCCCCTTACCATCTGCGCTTGAGCGGCGACTACGCTAAAAACGTCGGCTTTAATAAAGCCGCGGTCAGCCGGATGCTGAACGGCACAGTGGTTGAGGGTAAAACCAACGCCTGGCAGTTTAGGGCGGATTTCGGTTGGCCAAGAGCCGAAGTGGCCGGTCATTGGAATGTGTTTGCCGCGTATAAGTACGTGGAGCGCGATGCGGTATTGGATGCATTCACCGATTCTGACTTCCACCTCGGAGGTACCAACAGTAAGGGCTGGTTCATCGGCGGCAACTATGGCTTGATGAAGAACGTTTGGTTGACCGGCCGCTGGTTGAGTGCGGACATCATCACCGGACCTCCTCTTGGCATCGATGTGTTGCAGATCGACGTCAATACGCAATTCTAAGGAGCGGCGATGAATACATTTCCGAGAGTTGCCATAGTGTTTGTGCTTATCAGCAGCGCTTGGTCCGCCAGTCAGGCCGCGCCGCGTGAGGCTGCCAAGAACGACGGCGCCGTGTTAAAGCTGCAAGCCATGGTCAAAAGTCTGACCGCCGAACGCGATGCGGCAAAAGCCGAATCGGCCAAGTTAGCCGAGGAGTTACAGGAGCTTGAGCGGTTGAAAAAAGCCCATTCCGCGGCGGTGGCGGCTAAGGAACAAATCAGCAGTGAGTTGTCCGTGCAGCGAAATGCCAATGGTGAGGTGCGCGAGCGTTTGGAGAAAAGTAATGCCAGACTCTCCGATGTGATGGAAAAGCATAAGGAAGTGAGCCAGGCTAAAGCCGATTTGCAAGCGCAATTAGACGCAATAAATGCCAAACAGCAAGCAACCGAGCAGCAATTGGGGGTTTGCGATACTCATAATGTCAAACTTTACGAGGCCGCCAAGGAATTGCTGGCACGCTACGAAAACAAAGGCGCACTGGCTAGTGTGTTGCAGAATGAAGCCTTGCTGCAATTCAACAGTGTGGAAATGGAAACTATCGTCCAGGAATATGAGGACAAGTTGAACGCCGGTAAATATCAAAAACAATCTGCTGCTGATAGTGGCACAGCGCCGGCTGGCGTCCAATAGGCTCTCTACTCAGGTGCGGCAACATGCCGCACCTCGACCCTCGCTGATTTACCGAAAGCCTTAAGGCTTGGTCGCATAAATAAGTTAAAATCCCAAAAAGCGGCGCTCCATCATGGCGGCTACATAATCAAATGCACGAATTATCGAGAGACTAATGACAACGAAACAAAATTTTTTAAAAAATCTAGGCATTGTTGTGTTATCGACCGGCTTGGTGGCCTGTAACGGCGCCGATGAACGGAAAGCGAAATACATGGAAGAAGGCAAACAGCTATATCAAGCGGGTGATTATGAGAAAGCGTTGCTTGCCTATAAAAACGTGCTGCAAATCGATCCTAAGGACTGGGAAACTCACTTCCAGATTGCGGAAGCCCTGAGTAAACAAGGCAAAATCGAAAATGCCTTTAAGGAATACAGCACCGTGGTTGCCGGCAATGAAAATCATGTGATGGCGCGGGTGCGGGTTGGTCAGCTGCTGTTATTGAATCGCGCGGTAGACGATGCGGAAAAAATGGTCGGCGAAGCTTTGGCCAAGGAACCGGACAATGTCGAGGCTTTGGTGTTGTTCGCCGGCGTCCAAGCAGCCAAAAATAACAGCGATGGCGCGATTATGACGGTGGAGCGCGCCTTGAAAAACAGTCCGGACGATGTGCCGGCGACCTTGATGATGGCCTCGATTAAAGCGCGTTTGGATAAAGTAGGCGAAGCGATTACTTTATTGAAGCAAACTATTGAAAAGAAGCCGGATAATGTGGCGTTGCGCAGCATGCTGGCCGGTTTGTACGCTAAAAACAATCAGATTGCCGATTCAGAGGCCATGTTGTTGGAAATTGTCAAACTGGAGCCGCAGCAATTACAGCACTACCGTACGTTAGCCTTGTTCCAGGTCGGTACCAAACAAGTCGATAAAGCCGAAGCGACTCTACGCGATGCGGTTAGCAAATTGCCGGACAACGATACCGCCAAAACTTATTTGGTCGACTTCCTGTTGGAAAAGCGCAGTCCGGAAGTGGCGATTGCAGAGCTGCTACCGATGATAGAGCAAAAGCCGCAAGCGTATGAGTTGAAATTCAAACTGGCTAATATCCAGCTGGCCCAAAAGCAAGTCGATAAGGCCGAAGCGACTATGAAAGAAGTCGTCGATCAGGATAAATTGGGACCCAGCGGCATCACCGCACGAAATAAATTAGCGGCTTTGTATGCAATGACCAAGCGCGGCGACGAGGCTAAGGCCTTGATCAAGGAAGTGTTGGATAACAATCCGCGCGATGCCGAGGCTTTGACGCTGCGCGGTCAGTTTGCTTTGGGTGAAAACAAAATTCCCGACGCAATTGCCGATTTTCGCTCGGTATTGGTTGATCAACCCAACAATATCGGTGTGTTGAAAATGCTGGCCGCAGCACATCTGCGCAATAACGAAGAAGAACTGGCCAGAGAAAATATGGAAAAAGTGGTGGCCGTCGCACCGGGCGATGAGACCGCCCGGCTGGATTTGGTTGGCTTGCATATGAAAGCCGGGCACCAAGATCAAGCCAAGCAGCAGCTTGAAGCGCTGATGAAAGCCAATCCGAAAAGTCTGAAAGGCTTGGAGGCGCTGTTTAAAATGGAGTTGTCGCAAAAGCATTGGGATAAAGCGCAAGAGATTGCCAAACAGGTGCAGCAGCTATCCGATAAGGATGCCACCGGCTTTTACATGTCCGGCTTGGGCTATCAGGCGGAAGGCAAGCTGGAAGCCAGCACCGAAGCCTTTCAACAGGCCTTGGCGCGTAAGCCGGATGCGATTGAGCCTTTGACCGAGATGGTCAAAAGCTATTTGGTATTGAAGCAGTCGGATAAGGCTATCGGTAAATTGCAGCAAGTCATTAAACAGCAACCCGATCATTTCGTTGCTTACAATTTGCTGGGTGGTGCTTATCTGAACGAACAGAAATTTGCCGAAGCAAAAACAGCTTACACAAAGGCTTTGAATATCAAACCAGAGTGGTATAGCCCTTATCGGAACTTGGCCTTGATCGAGTTGGCACAAAAAAACCAGGCCGAAGCCATCAATATCTACAAAAAAGGGATTGAAAAAACTAAAGGGGCATTGGAGCTGGTCGACGACTTGGCGCGTCTGTATCATCGCGACGGTCAGCATGAGCAGGTGTTGGCGCTTTACGAAGAATCTTACAAACTGCATCCGGATTCGGTGGTTGCAGTTAACAATCTGGCCAGTTATTTGTCGGATTTTTCCGCCGGTCCGGATAGTTTGGAACGGGCAGCCAAATTGGCCGAGCCTTTATTGCAAACCAATAATCCTAATATGATGGATACGGTTGCTTGGGTTGCCTATAAACAAAGCAATTACGATAAGGCTAAAGAGATATTGTTGAAAGTGATTGAACGCGATCCGCAATCGCCGATCAGCAATTATCATTTGGGTATGGTGTATTTCAAGCAAAACGATCCGGTTAAAGCCCGCGAATATTTGCAAAAAGCGGTCGATAAAAAAGTGGAATTCGATGGCTTGAATGAAGCGAAGGATGTTTTGAGTAAACTCTGATAGGAAATGTAGGGACGTGGCTACCGCAGGTAGCCACGTCAAACCGGCTTAAACCCCGGTATAGCCGATTTTAATGTCGGTGGCTTTATTGAATACTGTCCCCAGTACGTTGGTGTCTTTTAACAAAGAGGCCGCGTGCTTCAATTGATCCGTCTTGGTATGCCCCTCGTCGATCACCAACAACACGCAATCCACATAAGGCGAAAAACCCAGCGTATCGTCGTGCGACAGGATCGGCGGCATATCGAAAATAATGATACGCGATGGGTAACGGCTTTTCAGCTCGTTAACCAGTCGTACCATTTTCGGTGAGCGCAACATCTCAGTTGAATTAAATAAAGGTTTGCCGGCCGGCAGTACTACCAGACGCTCGATGCCCGGATTAATCAGCATGGAGCTTAATTCGGTGTCGTTCAACAAATAATCGCTAAGACCTGCGCCCGGCTGAATGCCGAATAATTGATTAATGCTGGGATTTTGGAAATTGGCATCCACCAGCAGGGCTGTGCGGTCAAGTTCCATCGCCATGCTGATGGCTAAGTTTGCGGCTGTTAAGCTATTGCCGGTACCTTCGCTGGGGCTGGTGATAGCCATGGTTTTCCATTCCATCGCATCCATTTGCTGCAAGCAGCGGGTGCGTAGCATGCGGTAGGATTCCAGCCATTTTCCAGGTAACGCCGCGGAAATAATCCGGTTTTGCTTCAGTAAGTTTTGATCCGGAGTGTGCACCCGCGTTTTGGTGTAAGCGATGCTGACTTTGTCGCCGGGTTGATTGGCCAATCCGGCTGCGGCTGGATTACTTTTTTCCACGAGGTTTTCAATGGGGTTCATGAATTTTCCCTTAAATGATTAATTGCCCACGACACGTAGTAATTTGTACCAAAATACATCTAGCGGCATGACGATAAAATGAAATGCAACGATAGCCAGAATGCCGGCTATTGCCATGCCTATCAACAACATCCGGCGTTCGTTCCTATGTGCTTGATGTTCCTTCTGGCTTTCGAAATAAGGTATCGACGCCAAAGGTTCCACACCCAGAATCGCCGCGACCGCTTTTGGGCTATTAACGGTCGAGTCCAGCATTTCGGTCAATGCCACCGCTCCTAAGCCGCTTGCCACCGCCAACACCATGCCCAGTACCATAATCGCAATTCGATTCGGGCTAACCGGTTGTAATGGTTCTTGGGGGGGGTCGATTAAAGTAAAACGCTCGCCTTTTCTTTCCATTTCCAATTGCTGCGAGATTTGCGCTTCCATTTCTCGCGCACTCACTTCACGGTAGCGCAGATTGGTATTGTCCAGATCCTGGATCAAATCCATGTATTCTTTTTCAACCAATGGCGATTGGCGTAGGCTTGAGCGTAACTCTTCCATTTTGCTCTGTACGCGACTACGTGTGAAATTCAACGATTCGATTTCGGTATTCACTGAAGCCAGTTGCGACTTCAAGGTGATATAGGCCGGGTTATCCGGTTGAATGTTGGCATTGCTGTAGTCGCTTTGTTTCGCGCTAGCCAAGCTTTGTTGCAAGGCGCTGATTTGTTTTTGCAGTTTCACCACGTCAGGGTGTTTGTCCGAATACTGTTTCAACAACAAGGCCAATTCCGCTTTTCTGTCGGTTAGTTCGCCGTTCATCGCATTCAGATCGGTGTTGGAGCCGATTTCTTTTTGCAATGAGTCGATTTCCCGTTTGATTTTAATCACATCGGGATGGTTCGCAGAATGGTTGGATAACACCGATGGATATTGCGATTGTAGTTCCTTCAAACGGTCTTTCATGTCGAACACCCGATTGCCCACGGCATTGGTAGCCATGGTGTTGGGATCGATTTGCGCCAGTTCGCCTTCAAGATAATAACGTCTATCCTGCAGCGTTCGTTCTTGGCTATCCAATTGCAATAACTGATTACTCAAAGAGGTCAGTTCTTGCTGGTTCATGGCGCTGATTTGCGGCAGTTGGTTCAGGTTCTTTTCCTTGAACGTAGCCAGGTTTTGTTGAATTTCCTGAATTTTGGCTTTAAGACGTTTGGATTCCTCACTCAAAAACAATGCTGCATTTTCCGCAGATTCTGTGCGTGACTTGATGTTTTCTTTCAGGAACAAGGAAGTCAATTCGTTAGCGACTTTTTGCGCGAGCGCGGGTGATTTATCGTCAAATGTCAGCGTAAAGGCTATCGTAGCTTGTTGGGCAGGGCCGCTTTTGTTATTGGCGACGTCGGCACTAATGGTTTCTACTTTGATGCTTTTACGCATTTTTTCCAGAATCACTTCCTCCGGCTTTTTTTGCCGTTCCTCGGCATAGAGATCGTATTTCTTGATGATTTCCGTCAAATTCGGTCGGGTCATGATCCGTTGGCTGATCATCTGAATCCGCTGGTCGGCGAAGGTGGTCACTGTGGAATGCACCAGTTCGGCGGGGATTTCTTGCGCCTCGATCAAAATGGTGGAGGTCGAGCGGTACACAGACCGGTAGCAGTACTGCCAAAACGATGCTGATCAGCGCAATGATTAGAAACGGAATAACTAAAAACCGTCTACGTCGTTTGATGATTTTTAGATAGTCCTTGATGTCGATGGCTTGATTTTCCACGCTATTTCACCTGACGATTGATTTGCGGTTGATAAGAGAATTGAAGTTGTACGCTATCGCCGGTGATGGTCTGGTTGTTTGACTCGATTACCTGTTGGCGATAGCTATAAGACAGATCCAAATTAATTTCCGGCGTCCAGCGCCATTGAACATTCGGGGATAGGGTAATGTAAGTGCGGTTATTAGTTCTGGTGGTATCGTTACTAAATGTGGATATCGATTCAGATAGCAAGTAATTGGCGTTGATACCGGTGGATAAGCGCTCCGTGAGATTGTATCGGCCTCGGGCTGAAAAGGTGGTTGAGGTTTGTTGCTGACCTGTGCTGGCCGGGTTGAGCTGTTGTCCGGCACTTAAGCTAAAGTCCCCCCAGTCGCTTTTACGAGCCAAGCTTGCCGAAAATACGTTACCTACAACATTTTTAGGTGGCAAGGACGAACGGCTATTGAACAGTGGCGACGGATTTGACGAGCTTGTGAATTGCGTGCTTTCCGTCGTTGTGTCGCGGATACCCGCTGAAAATGCTAACTGAGTTTGTTCGTCAAATAAATATTGCAAGCCGGCTTGGTAAGTGAAAGTTGTTGATTTTTGACTAAAGCCTGTGGTTATAGGGATGAGCCCAAAAGCTAATCCTGGGGTTTGATTTGCCGACTCATAGTCTGAATAAGCACCTGTCAGATTGAACGAAAGGCGTTCGCTGTAGGCATGGGTAGCCGTTGCCGAATATTGCTGGAAGCTATAATCCGAGTAATTGAAGATGTTTGTCAGGTTTTGCGCTCTGTCAAACGCCACATCCTGGTAGCTATAACCCAATTGTAGAGAGCTTTTTTCGTTCAAATTATAAGTGGCAGTCGGGGAGACTGATTTGGTGTTCCGTGGTACGAGAAGTTGCACGCCACCTGCTTCGTTGATCTGCGTTGGGTCGATTACTGTAGGGTCGAGTTGGTTATTAATCGAGGATTCTTCCGCATAGCTTGCCGCAAGATCGGTTTTGAAACGTTCGCTTTGGTATTTGTGGCTAAGATTGACCAGTTTTTCGGAAAAATCCAGCGCCGAGTCGCTACTGTAAATCAACTCATTCCACTTAAAACGGGTATTCAATTCGTTGTCGTCGGCAAGATAGCCGAACATCACACCTGGAGAAAGGGTGCTGATAAAATTGCTATGCTTTGGATGAATCTGCATGCGTACATTATCGTCAAAGCGCTCCTTAAAGCTGAACTCCGGTTTGAACAACAAATCCAGCGCGTAGCCATCGGTGCTGAATAAAACCAACGCAGGTAGCAAAAAATCCGTTTTTATCTTCATAGATAGTGCTTCTATCTAATTCCGCTTAGGGTACGGTAACCGTGTCTCCCGGTTCCAGCAGGATGTTTTGTTCCAGGTCTTCGCCATCAATCACATCGCTGTAGTCGAAAGGAAACACTTTAACTTGATCGCCGGTGCGGCGAATAATGCTGATAGACCCTTCCTTGGCAAACACGGTCAGGCCGCCGGCAAGGCTCAGCGCTTGCAGCACATCCAGGCGTCTGCCGGAAAACACTTGTCCGGGTTTGTTGACTTTACCGATCACAAAGATGGAGTTGCCCTGGTTGTTGAGTAATTTAACTGAAATCGAGGGGTCGGATATGTAATCGGCCAGCCTGCTGGTCAAATTGTCTTTCAGTTCGGTAATGGTTTTGCCGGCAGCACCGACGGTGCCGATCAAGGGGAAAATAATCGTGCCGTCCGGGGAAATCAGGATTTGCAATTGTTGTAGACCCTCTTCTTTCCAGACCGTGATTTCCAAGGCATCACCCGGCGATAGTTGGTAAGCCGCATAATTGGTCTGCTCGATAGTCACCGTAGGTGCAGGGCTGATTGTAGTGTTGTTAATGGGCTCTATTGGCGGTGCAGGTGGGATCGGGGTTTCCGGTTCTGCCAGGGCAGTGGTGGAGCAAAGCAGACAAAACGAGAAAAGAGTAATTATCTGTTTCAAAATGTATTCCTTTATGATGTTATTGAGGTTGCAAACCGCACTTTTCGAGCCAAACGCCAAAGTAAGGCGGGATTTTAGTAACGGAATATAACAAGAATAAGACGATCCCAAACGCAGTCTTAGGTGAGAAACACCTAGACATTTCATGCGATTATAACCGGGAATGACTGTGTTTTGTTCGAATCAAACAGTAAATTAACCAAAAATTAATAAAACTTCGGGAGTAAGGTAGTGACAGTGAACGATTTTTTACAACGTGTTAAGTCCGGACAAACGGTCGAATTTCAGGAAGCCATTGCGCTTATTGCCGAGCATTATCAATACCAACCCACCGAATTTAGTAACGGCTTGCAACAGCCTCTGGTAAACGAAGCGGGTCGTAATGAGGGCTCTTGCAAGATTTTTGCATTCGCCAAATTGCATAAACTGACTGTCGAACAAACTCTGGCGCTCTTCGGTGATTATTATCGCCAAGATGTATTGGGTAACCCGTCCGGCGACGATCATCAAAATATCAGACACTTTATGCGTGATGGTTGGGAAGGCATTGTTTTTGAAGGCGAGGCCTTGCAAGCCCAATAATTGCCGTGCAAATCGATGTACTGCTGATCGGTCAGGGTTTGGCTGGCAGTTTATTGGCTTGGGAGTTATGGCAGCGGCAACTGCGAATCTTGGTGGTGGATGATGGCGCCGAAAACGCCTCGCAAGTCGCGGCCGGTTTAATCAATCCAGTGACCGGACAGCGATTGGTAAAGCAGATGGATGTGGAAAACCTGCTGCCGGCTGCAATGCATGCTTATCGGCAACTTGAGAGACAGTTTGGACAAGCCTTCTATCAGCAAATGCCAATGCTGAAAATTTTGCGCACCGCCAAAGAGCTTGAAATTGCCGAACGCCGTTTGAGTCAGGCGGATTATCGTGGTTATTTGTCGAAGTTGGCGGCGGCCCCCAAGAGAATCAACGCGCCTTACGGTGTGTTGCAACAAGGCCAGACCGGCTATTTGCGGACCGAGGCTTTGCTGAGTCGGTTGCGTGATTTTTTACGGAACAAGCACTGTTATCGGCGATACACTCTGCAATACGCAGAAATTAATCTCGAGCCGGCGCTGCGTTGGCAGGAAATATATCCGCGGCATATTGTTTTCTGCGAAGGTTATCAAGCACTTAGCAATCCATGGTTTAAGTATTTACCGTTTCAATTGGCAAAAGGTGAAATACTGGGTTGCGAAAGTAGGCAAGATATTCCGCAACAGATTTTGAATTACGGTCATTGGCTGATTCCATTGGAGTCCGGGCGCTTTAAGACCGGTGCGACTTTCGAAACAGATCAAGTAGATCATGTGGCGACCGAAGCAGCGAAAACCGCTTTATTGGCGAGCTTACGTGCGGTCTGCCCTGAACAACAAGCCCTTGATGTTTATCAACATCGGGCCGGAATCCGGCCGGCTACATGCGATAAACAGCCGTTTATCGGCACCCATCCTCAGCATCGGCAACTGCATATATTCAATGGCTTTGGCGCCAAGGGCAGCTTGGCGATTCCCTGGTACGCTGCCCGCTTTGCCGATTACTTGCAACAGCACGCCGGTTTGCCGCCCGGTTGCGATATACGCCGCTATGACAAAACCTATATCCCTGCTTAAAACTGCCCATCATATTGTTGGTTCTTACCTGGAGCCAGGCGATGTGGCGGTCGACGCGACAGTGGGTAACGGCCACGATACCGTGTTTCTGGCGCAGAGCGTTGGGGCGAGTGGTCATGTGTTCGGATTTGATATTCAGCAGCAAGCGCTGATCAACAGTTTTCAGCGATTACTCCAGCATGACTTACAGCGCCGGGTGATACTGTGTCTCACCAGTCATGCCGATATGCTGTTGCATGTTCCTGAGCAGTGGCGTGGCCGGGTGAGGGCAGTGATGTTCAATCTGGGTTATTTACCCGGCGCCGACAAAACCGTGATTACCCAAATCGATTCGACGTTGGCCGCCTTAAATGCCGCGTCTGGCTTGTTGGCGCCGCGCGCCGTGATGACGGTGTTGGCGTATCCAGGTCACGCCGGCGGTGATCTGGAGGCAGAGCAGTTGGCGGCATGGTGTCGGCAGTTGGATGGAAGTCGTTTTACTACGGAAGTTGTTCTTAGCAGTCACGACAAGCCCAGTGCACCGCGGCTTTTTGTTATTCGCAAACAAGCCGATCTGCTATGATTGCGCTCCTTTTTTTACTAGCAATAGATGTGCATCATGTCAGAATTCAATAACGTCACCATCGTCAAGCAGGCCAATGTCTATTTCGACGGCAAAGTGAACAGCCGCACCATTAAGTTTGCCGATGGCTCTTCAAAAACCTTGGGTTTTATGCAGCCGGGCGAATATACCTTTAATACGGCCGATCCTGAATTGATGGAAATACTGGCAGGTGAGCTGCAAGTGTTGCTGCCCGGCAACGATGCCTGGCAAACCGTGAAAGGCGGCGAGTCTTTCAATGTGCCCGGCAATGCCGCTTTCACCATGAAGGTAAGTGTTGCCAGCGATTACTGCTGTTCTTTTTTGAAGTAAGCGCTGGATGGAAAAGGTAGCGATTTTTGTCGATGTGCAGAATATTTACTACACCACCCGGCAACGCTACCAGAAACATTTCAATTACAGCGCGTTTTGGCAGCAGGCAACCGCGGGTAAACAGGTCGTCGCTGCCATTGCATATGCGACGGACCGTGGCGACAGCAAGCAACAAGGTTTTCAGCAGATCCTGAAAAATATCGGTTTTACCGTCAAACTAAAACCCTATATTCAGCGCCGCGACGGTACCAGTAAGGGCGATTGGAATGTGGGGATTACCCTGGATGTAATGGATTACGCGGCGCAGGCTGATCGGATTATTCTATTGTCCGGGGATGGCGATTTCGAATTGTTATTGCAAAAGGTGCGCAGCGATTTTGGTACTGCCAGCGATGTTTATGGCATTCATAGTTTAACCGCTCCGGCCTTGATTCAAGCGGCCGACAATTTCATTGCCATTGCCGGTGCATTATTGCTGTAAGACGTTTGGGTGTTTTACCTATTGTTTGTCGGCGTCTTCTTCTACCAATTCTTTGCCTTTCTCTGCGGAACTGGCGGCTTCTTTGGGTTCGGTAGCGTTTTGATTGTTTCTGCGGGCAAAGGTGTCGGGTTCGTCGCTACCGAATAAACCGCTAATTTTTTCCCACATCGAGCGTTCCAGGTCGCGTTTTGGTACGTCGACACTGGTTTCCGTGGATTCCTTGGCAACCGGCATCGAGCTGGGTCTGAAGTCGCCTTGCACGCCCATCAAATTGTCACCATTGAAAAATAAAGACACCCGCTTTTGCACCCGGTCTTCGCCGCCCGGTTGCTCAGAGTATAAATAGTCCCAGCGTTTTTCATGAAAGGCATCGGACAGCATAGGCGAACCCATGATATACAAGACCTGGCGCTTGGTCATATTGGGCCGCAATTGGTTAATCATGCTTTGATCGATGATATTGCCTTGCTCAATATCCAGGGTGTACACGCCGGGCAAGTTAGTGAGAATGGTGCTGCAAGCGTTAATCGATAAACTGGTGACGGCCGCTAGCAAAAAAGTCGATTTTTTCATGAGAAGAGAATGGAGTCTGACGACAAACGATGGGTCATTATCCCATAATTCTGTCAGCGGCTTGGCGCAAAAAACGATACAATGTTGCGGATTATCGGTTTAAAGGAGGGGGCTTGTGGAAACTCAGGATTTGCGTAATGCGGGCTTAAAGGTGACCTTGCCCAGAATCAAAATTCTGGAGATTCTGGAAAAACAACAGGACGATAGGCATTTGTCGGCCGAGAAGGTCTACAAAATTCTGTTGGCGGAAGGCGAGGAAATTGGCCTGGCGACGGTTTACCGGGTTTTGACCCAGTTCGAAGCCGCCGGCTTGGTCAACCGTCATCATTTCGAGGGCGGCAACTCGATATTCGAACTAAATAGCGGCGGCCACCACGATCACGTCGTCTGCATGAAGTGTGGAAAAGTCGACGAATTTACCGATGAAGTCATTGAAAAACGCCAATCGGAAATTGCCCTGAGATTGGGTTACACCCTTACCGATCACAGCCTTTACCTTTACGGTTATTGCGCCGCTTGTAAACCCCCAAAAGCCTAAGCATGTTTAAACCTCTCATCCTGTATATCGGGTTACGCTACACCCGTGCTAAAAAACGCACTCAATTTATCTCGTTCATCACTTTAACATCCGTACTCGGTATCGCATTGGGCGTGACCGCCTTGATTACCGTGCTGTCGGTTATGAACGGTTTCGAAGCCGAATTGCGCGAACGCATCCTGGGCATGACTGCGCACAGCACTATAACCGGTCGCTTCGGGCAGTTGGATGATTGGCAGGCTTTAGAGCAACGCACTCGCAGCATGCCGCATGTCGAAGGTGCTGCGCCGTTTATCCATGGCCAGGTGATGGTTAATGCTGACCGCCAAGTCAGCGGCACTTTGTTGCAGGGCGTGTTACCCGAATATGAAGCCAAAGTGTCTGAAGTGGCCAATAAAATGATGTTCGGTAGCTTGAACGATTTGGTCCCCGGCGAGTTTGGTATTGTCTTGGGGGCAGAATTGGCAAGTTATTTAGGAGTGATGATGGGTGACAAAGTCACCATCATCACTCCGCAAATCAACTCCACGCCGGCCGGGATTCTGCCGCGCATGAAACGCTTTACCGTGGTCGGCGTGTTCAAGGTTGGTATGTACGAGTACGACCGGAATATGGCTTTAATGCATCTCGATGATGCCGGCAAATTGTTTCGTCTGGAACAAGCCGTATCGGGCTTACGCCTAAAGCTTGATGATTTATTCAACGCCCCGCGCATCACCCAAGGCTTGGCCGATACGCTGGGCGACGAGTTTCGGGTCAGCGACTGGACCAAGGCTCACAGCAACTTCTTCCGCGCCGTGCAAACCGAAAAGCGGGCGATGTTCATTATCTTGCTGCTGATTGTCGCGGTGGCGGCGTTTAACATTGTATCCACGCTGGTGATGGTGGTCACCGACAAGCGCGGTGACATCGCCATACTGAAAACCCAGGGCTTATCCAACGGTTCGGTGATGGGCATTTTCATCGTCTTGGGCTGCATCATCGGCAGCATCGGTACCTTATTGGGAACCGTCGGTGGCGTGTTGCTGGCGCTGAACGTGGAAACCATCGTGCCGGCCATCGAAAAAGCCTTTGGCGTGCAGTTCATGGCTGCCGACGTCTATTACATCAGCGAAGTGCCGTCAAAACTGATCTGGACCGATGTGTATTGGATAGCCTGCGTGGCGTTTTTATTGTCCTTGCTGGCGACGCTGTATCCAGCTTGGCAGGCGGCGCGTATCAATCCTGCCGAGGTGTTGCGTTATGAATAATGCCATCGTATTGCAGTGCCAGCAGTTAACCAAGCGTTACGAGCAGGGCGATTTGAATGTCGAAGTGTTGCGCGGCGTCGATTTGGCGATTCATGCCGGTCAGCGCGTTGCCATCATGGGTGCATCCGGCTCCGGGAAAAGCACCTTGCTGCATTTGCTGGGCGGCCTGGAAAAACCCAACTCCGGCTCGGTGATGCTGGATGGCGCCGATTTGAACAAGATTAGCGCCGGCAAACTGAGTCAGCTTCGTAATCGTTCACTGGGGTTTATCTACCAGTTTCATCATTTGCTGGGTGAATTTACCATCCTGGAAAATGTGGCAATGCCGCTGTTGATCGGCAACCAATCGATCAAGCACGCCCAACAACAAGCTGCCGAGTTACTCAAGCGTGTCGGCTTGGGGCATCGCATGCTGCACAAACCCGGCGAATTGTCCGGTGGCGAGCGGCAACGCGCTGCTGTAGCCCGGGCTTTGATTAATCAGCCTAAATGCGTCCTGGCCGACGAGCCGACCGGTAATTTGGACAGCAAAACTGCCGAGCAAATTTATCAGCTGATGCTGGAGTTAAACCAGGAATTGCAGGTGAGTTTTTTGGTGGTGACGCATGATCCGGAATTGGCTGGGCGGATGGATAAGGTGTTGTATATGGAGGATGGGTTGATTGTGCCGGAAAGGGTGCATCATAGCTGAAGGCGGCTATCTCCGATTTTCTGGTACTGTCCTTAATTCCTCAGGGCGTTTGCTCCATCTCCTGCTGGACGACTGCATGGATGCAGGAGGTAGGGCAACGCCGGGAGCGGTTGCTGAGAGGGCAGGGGTGAGGAGTTTCAATAGTTGTGTCGCTATCGCGACGAATGTTTTGAAGTCGGGTCTCGGCCCGACAGCCGAGATACTTTCGCTACGAAAACCATCCTTGGTTTTCGCCCTTCGGGCCAGCCTGTCGGCTGTTCAAATTCGTTCCAGACGAATTTGTGCGTGGCCAAAAGAAAGTATCCAAAGAAAAGGCCACCCGGATGCCGCTTATTCCCTGCGCTCCTCGCTTTTGACGAGGGTCGGCAGAAGGGGCTTCCCAGCCCCTCCGCCGACGTGCGGCATCCCTGCCGCACCCCTTCGGGCTATTCTCGCCAAAAGCTCCGGTGCTCGGCGCGGCATACGGGAGAAAACCGTCCCGTCACTAAAAAGTAGTTAGTGAGCAAATGATGTGGCCTTGATGGGTTGAAACGAAATCGAGGTTTTGATGGTTTCTATAATTCTGGATTTCGCTGAGTTTCATCTAGGCTATTTGTGCAAACTTAAACCTTTATGCATCTGTTCTTCGGCTGCGGCATAGAGTTTTTGAAAAACTTTGTTCAACGCTTCCAGCCGAGCTTCGTTTTGCCCTGTATTACGGTTCGCGTACATATACGGGCGGATTGCTTTGTGCTCACTGCTATCCCGCGCGAATCCGTACAAATACCCATTGTTTATGTCAAGAAGGGAGGCCTCGTATATCGAATATGAGTCTCGGTGGTGCCCAGGTGCTAACCACATTCCAATGATGGATATATTTAACATACTCAATGGATTTAAGTATGAATCTGTATCCGTACTATCGTTGATGAACAAGATGGTGTCGGCTCCCATCCGTGCGCCGGCTAGGCGTGATTCGTTGGAGAAGCAACTGCCTTCGCTTCGATAGCCACAATTTGATATTAAGGATTGAGGGACAATGTCAAAGCTTTTGATAAAACCCAAGGCCTTAAACTTTTCGCCCCAAATGTTTATAGCCTCTTGCTCTTCCTTTGAAATTTCCGTTCGACGGTGGTTGGCTGTTACTACCGCGACTTTCAATGGGATCGTTGCCTGCGGGCGCAAATTTCTAATTTCTTCCACAGTTGTAGCGGTGGAAAACTGAGTTTTTGGAGTGTCTCCAATCGATTGTTCCAGGTGGGGCCGCATATCAGTTGCGGAACAAGCTGCTAGAAGTGTCGTGAGCGTAAAAATCCAGGCTTTTTCCATAAATCCTCCATAAATAAATTGGCTGCTTAAGGCTAAGGTGGTTTTCAATCATTCGGTGCATTACGCTATTGCTAATGCGTCATACAAAATTTTGAAGCTCGTAGATACTCCGATTAGCACAGCGTAATCGGACATACGTGTAATTTAAATTTCTCGTTCCTCCGAATACGCTGCGTTATTCGGCGCTAAATCAAAATTCTGAGCAATCCTCCAAAATCTTTCACTGTTGGGATGGTACTGATTCCCGTATGTCGCGCCGAGCACCGGAGCTTTTGAACGGATTAGCCCGTTAGGGGCGATGCAGGGATGCATCGCGTTGCCGAAGGGGCAGGAAGCCCCTTTCGGCAACCCCGTTCAAAAGCGAGGAGCGCAGGAAATAAGCGGCATTCGGGTGTCTTTTCTTTTGGATACTTTTCTTTGGACAAGCAAAGAAAAGTATCTCGGTTGTCGGGCCGAGACCCGACATTAAATCAAACCGTCGCGTTAGCGACACATAACCTTACCCAGCTGAATAAACCGGAAACCTAGCACACAACAAATGCACCTTCTCCCTAACCGCATCAATCACACTCTCATCTTCCAGGTTATCCATCACATCGCACATCCATTCAGCCACTTGACGCACTTCGTCTTCCTTGAAGCCGCGTGAGGTCGGGGCAGGGGTGCCAACGCGGATGCCACTGGTGACGAACGGCGACTGTGGGTCGTTAGGGACCGCGTTTTTGTTGACGGTGATGTGGGCGCGGCCCAGGGCGGCGTCGGCGGCTTTGCCGGTGATGCCTTTTGGAATTAATGACACCAGCATTAAGTGGTTGTCGGTGCCGCCGGAAACCACATCAAAACCGCGTTTGATAAAAACCTCCGCCATGGCTTGGGCGTTTTTCACGACTTGCTGCTGATACGTTTTAAATTCCGGGGTCAGGGCTTCTTTAAACGCCACGGCTTTGGCGGCGATCACGTGCATCAACGGACCACCTTGGATGCCGGGGAAGATGTTGGAGTTGATCTTTTTTTCCAGATCCGGATTGCTTTTGCACAAGATCAAGCCGCCGCGTGGGCCACGCAGGGATTTGTGGGTGGTGCTGGTGACCACGTCCGCAATCGGCACCGGATTGGGATATAAACCGGCCGCGACTAGGCCGGCGACATGGGCCATGTCTACAACGAAGTAAGCGCCGACTTTATCGGCGATGTCGCGAAAACGTTGCCAGTCCCAAATGCGCGAATACGCCGAGAAGCCGGCAATGATCAGTTTCGGTTTGTGTTCCAAGGCCAGCGCTTCGACCTGTTCATAATCGATTTCACCGGTGTCTTTGTTCAGGCCATACTGGATGGCGTTGTAGATTTTGCCGGAGAAATTGGGTTTGGCGCCGTGAGTCAAATGGCCGCCGTCGGCGAGGCTCAAGCCCAGGATGGTGTCGCCGGGTTGAATCAAAGACATGAACACTGCCATATTGGCTTGTGAACCGGAGTGAGCTTGCACGTTGGCGTAATCGGCGCCGAACAATTCTTTGGCGCGGTCGATCGCCAATTGCTCAACGACATCGACGTATTCGCAGCCGCCGTAGTAGCGTTTTTCCGGATAGCCTTCGGCGTATTTGTTGGTCAGCACCGTGCCCTGGGCTTCCAAAACTCGGGGGCTGGCATAGTTTTCCGAGGCGATCAGTTCGATATGGTCTTCCTGGCGTTGGCGTTCTTGTTCCATCGCTTGAAATAGTTCGTCGTCAAAGCCTTTGATGGTCATCGATTCGCTAAACATGGGGTCTCCTAAAGTAAGTTCGGGTTATTCGTGGGGATGCAGCAGCAGGACTTGCAGGTCGGCGACATTGGTGCCGGTTGCGCCGCTGAGCAGTAAATCGTTCGCCGCTTGCAAGGCAGGGTATGAGTCATTATCGTCGAGCAGGGCCGCTGGGTCGAGTCCGGCGGCGCGGATGCGTCGCAAAGTGCCATTATCGACGATGCCACCGGCGGCGTCGGTAGGGCCGTCGCGACCGTCAGTACCGCCGCTGAGAAAGGTCCAAGCGCCGTTCAGCCCGTATTTTTCGGCGGCCAACGCGAAGGCAAGAGCCATTTCCTGATTGCGGCCGCCTTTGCCATTGCCCTTTAAGGTAACGGTGGTTTCGCCGCCGGCGATAACGGCTGTCGGTTGCGTCATGCCGGCTGTTGCGGATAGCGCATGCAGTGCTATTTGCTCGGCAACCAAGCGCGCTTCGCCGCACAACTGTTTGCTGTAAAGCTGGGTTTCATAGCCCAATTCGCGTGCTTTGTCGATTGCAGCGTCAACGCTAATAGCATTGCTGCCAAGCAAATGGTGGCTTGTCTGCCGGAAGAGCGGGTCACTGCCTTTAGGCGTTTCGATTTGTAAGCCTTGAGCGCCTTGTTGCAAATAGTTTTGCACGCTGGATGGTATTTTCTGCCATATGCCGAACGATTCCAGTACTGCGACGGCGTCTATGAAAGTGGTGTCGTCGGGCACGGTGGGGCCACTGGCGATGGTGCTCAAATCGTTATCCAGCACGTCGGATAAAATCAGTGTGTGCAAGTCGGCGGGTGCGGCAAATCGGGCAAGACCGCCGCCTTTGAGTCGAGACAGATGTTTACGGACGCAATTGATCTGATTGATGGTTGCGCCGGAGGCCAGTAATAGACGGGTGGTGGCGATTTTATCCGCCAAATTGATGCCGACGGCCGGGTAGGGCAGCAATGCCGAGCCGCCGCCGGAAATCAACACCAACACCAACTCGCCGGGATTCGTGTTGCTCAGGCGGGTGGCGATGGTCTTTGCCGCATGCAACCCAGCGGCGTCCGGCAGCGGATGGCCGGCGCCGAATACCTGACAGTTTTCGACGACATCAATGTTGTCGTAATTGGTCACGACGATGCCTTTAGCCGCAAGCCAGGCCTCGGGAATTATCGTTTGTGCCGCATCGGCCATTGCGCATGCGGCTTTGCCGAAAGATATTAAATGAATGCGTCGCCAGTCGCCGCTGCGGTAGCCGGTTTGTTCCGAACCGATATGCAGCAGTTCGCTATCGGCTCTGAGAAAACGTTTTACGGCAAGATACGGATCAGCCGCCGCAACGCCGGCGCGAAAAATGGCGGCTGCGTGTTCACGATAACTTGGCTGGACTGCGGACATATCGATCCGGCAGAACCTTAAGCCATGGCTTTAGCGAGTGCAAAGATGATTTCCGCGTCGAACACCTGCTTATTGCTTTCAAATAGCTTGGTGATACAGGCGCGGTGTAAGGCTAGTTTTAGCGCGCCGAAGCCGATGGCGCCCCAGACGATTTTGCCGTGTCGCTGTTCACCTCTATCCAGTACATCCGTGCCGCCAATGCCGACAGGCGGCGTGGCGTTGGCGTCCGCCAACAATTGCAGATTTGGATTGTTTTGCCAATGTTCCGGCTTTAATAATTGGACACCGGCAGCACCGGTCGCTAATACGACGTTGGCGTCTTGGATGGCGGCGGCGCGACTGTCGTAATCGGCGGCTTCTACGGGTGTCAGATCTACGCCGAAACGCTCCTTCATCGCGAAGCAGGCTTTTTCCGCGTTAAATATGTGTCGGGACGTGATACTGACATGCGCGCCTTCCAGCGCCATCATTGCCGCCGCACGTTGACCGACCGGACCTGTACCAGCTAATACCACCGCTTTTTTGCCGGCCAGGCTTGCGCTGCTGCCCAGTTTGGCGACGGCGGCGGCGGCTGTGGTGTTGCTGCCGTTACTGTCCAGCATCACCGAGACTTGAAACCCGGGGAAAAAATGTTTTTGCACCGCTATCAGTAAACGCTGGCCGGCCTCGATATTGCTGCCGCCGATAAAAATCGCCGTGTTTTTTTTGTCTTTGGGGGCGCGAGTGAAGATCGTACCGTCGACCAGGCCGCCGACGTTATCGGGGGTAATGTTGCCGTAACCAATGACATGATCTGCGCCGCCGTCGTAAGCGACTACGGTATCAAAAGCCGAGGGATGGGTGTCGGTGTCGAACTGGAATAACAATTTTTTCATTAAGCTACCTGATATGAATAATGGTGGCCCGTTGGGAGAAGGTTAGCCGCCGGCATTATACAGAATAATATTTACCTCGCCGCAGAATCCAAGCGGGTTTTGGCAAGCAGGAATTAGTGATTGTTTGCTCAAAAACTTTATGTCATATTGGAAAAGCCTGCCGTTGGGTCGGGTGTGGAAGAATCCAATCAATAAAGAGGAACGCAGATGAAAACGCCCGTGGATATTGCTGTAACAGGTGCAGCTGGTCAGATTAGTTACTCCTTGCTATTTCATTTGGCGTCTGGCGAATTGCTGGGGCCGGATCAGCCTATAGTGCTGCGTCTATTGGAAATTCCACCGGCTATGAAGCAGTTACAAGGCGTGGTGATGGAGTTGAACGATTGCGCGTTTCCGTTGATCAACAAAATCATCATTACCGACGATCCGAAAGTGGCATTCGATAACGTCGATTATGCCTTTTTGGTAGGGGCAAAGCCGCGCGGACCGGGTATGTTGCGCAGCGATTTGTTATTGGATAACGCGCAGATTTTTATCACCCAAGGCCGGGCGCTGAATGAAGTCGCTAACCGGAATGTCAAGGTGTTAGTGACCGGCAACCCGGCCAATACCAATGCTCTTATCGCTATTCATAACGCTCCGGATTTAGCGCCGGAGTGTTTTTCGGCGATGACCATGCTCGATCATAAACGTGCGATAAGTCAGGTGGCCGAGAAATGCGGGGTGCTGAGCAGAGACGTGAAAAACGTGGCGGTTTGGGGTAACCATTCCTGCACTCAATATCCTGATTTACATCATGCCAAGGTCAAGGGTATGGATGTATTCTCTTTGGTCGAGCAATCCTGGTTTGTTGATGAATTTATCCCCACTGTGCAGTACCGAGGTACGGAAATTATCAAAGTACGTGGCCAGTCCAGCGCGGCGTCTGCGGCGCATGCGGCGATTGAGCATATGCGGGTTTGGGCCTTCGGTACCGATCCGGGAGACTGGGTGAGCATGGCGGTGGCATCCGACGGTAGCTATGGCGTTGAGGAAGGATTGGTTTATTCCTTCCCGGTGACGGTGGTGGATGGGCAGATCGGCATCGTTAAGGGCTTGGATCTTAACGAGTTCAGCTTGGCAAGATTGCGTCAAAACGAAGTAGAGTTAAAAGAAGAGCGACAAGCCATCAAACATCTACTCTAAATTGTCCGAATGGGGGAGCTCTGCGGCTATTCCGCGCGGCTGGGCTTATCGAGCATCACAATCGCGGTATAGCGCAATAACTACCGCTCCATTATTTGTTGCTGATGTTTTCTTGTGTTTACGTCGGCGGGTCTCTCGGCTAGCCGATTCGTAAGGCGCCGCCATCCGTGGCAGCTTGTTAACGACTGGTAAAAAGCGCTCCATCCCTCATCCAGCGAGAGAGTTTTTTAGCGCGTCCTTAAAATCTTGAATGGGTCGGGGGCTTTAATTGATACCCCGGAAATTGTTTGGGTGGGGCAGGCAACAAAACAGTGCTTTATTATTTTTTTAGATAAAGCAATAGGTGTGCCAATTATGAATTCCCGTTTGACGGGGCATGTACGGGGTGATGGGTGATGCCAAAGTACCGGTTTTGAGGCTTATGCCGCAATGGCAAGGGATATGCCGTATTTTTGGGCATATTGAATTGGCACCGTATCGGTAAGGGATAAAACTCAGCGCGTTGCTGGGTCTGCAACGGCTAACGAGCCTCCGGAATTGCCGTGTACGTCTATCCATAAGTACGGCAATGCCAACTGTTCCAGCCAACTTGGGCCTTGTTCTTCCTTGAGCATGGCGATGGTTGACGCGCTGCCGGCCACTACGCAGAATTCGCCGACGACACTGACAGATGCCAAATGCCGAACCGGCCAGCCTGTTTTCGGATTGAGGATGTGTCCGTAGCGCTGGCCGTTGACGATAATGCAGCGCTCATAGTCCCCACTGCTGGCGACTGCGCCGTTATGTAGTGCCAAAGTACTTGCTAATGCCTGCCTTTGGCGGGGGTGATGGATACCCACTCGCCAGGCAGTGCCGTCCGGACGTGGGCCTATCAGTTTGATGTCGCCGCCCAGATTGATAAAGCCGTGGCGAGCGCCGGCATTCCGTGCAATTACCGCAGCCCGGTCTACGGCATATTCTTTGACGATGCCGCCAAAATCCAGCTCCATGCCGGCCAATGGGAACTCTAATAGCGGTGCCTGCCAGCGTAGTTTGTCCCATCCAACTTTTTTCAATAGTGTTTTAATTAGTTGTTCATCCGGCAACTGGCCGGACTCGAAACGCCACGCCTGCCGTAAAATTCCGGACGTGATGTCGAACAGGCCGTCGCTTTGTTGATGACAGGTTGCAGCATAATTCAGTAAGCCAGCCGTTTCCTCATCCACGGTAATGCGGCCGCCCATAGCTGCGACTTGATTGATGCTTGAAAGCAGGCTGTCGGGTTTATACCGGGAATACAAGCCCTCCAAGCGTTGCACGTCAGCTGTTACTATATCGGCAATACGCTTGGCCTGTTTATGCTCCGTGGCAATCAATTGGATTTCGCATTGAGTACCCATAGCCTGGAATGGGAAGCGAAATAAGGATGTTGGGCTCACGATTAATCTTTGTCGGTTTTAAAGTGATAAGCGTGGCTGATGGAATATTAACTCCGTATTTTTTTTATTAGAGCCAGGTAAAGCGATAGAGGCAGTAAACTGGGTAGCATATATTTTAAGTCCTTCATACCAAAATACCCCAAACCCAAGGTTTTTCTAAATAAATGATGCGCGCTAGGTAAATCGTTTTTCCAATAAAACTCATAAGCTCTTTGCAATAACTGGCCTTTTGTCAAAAGATTGGTTTTAGCTTTACCCAGTGTTTGCGATATTACGGGAAAGTCTCGCAGCAAGCCTTTTTGCACGCCCCAATGATTTAGTATGGCCCTAAGTCGGTTGCTGGAAATTTGTTCGCCTTGTTGATGGTGATAATAAGCCAATACTTCAGGAACGCGGACAATATGGGCGAACATTGCAATTCTGATCCACATATCGAAATCTTCAGCGGTTAGCCAGTGTTCGTTAAAACCTTCAACTTGATCGATGGCAAATTTGCGCGTCAATGCGGCGTGAATTGGCCAAGGGCAATTGCGCAACAAAACGGCAAACTTATCATTTTCTTCATAATCAGGTGGAATATAAGGTTGGCATTGTTCTGCGCTAAGACCAATATTTTGCCAGCCGCAGTATGTGAGTACGCAATCCGGATTTTCTTCAAGTTGATGATGAAGCTTTGCCAGAAACTCAGGGTGCCAACTGTCGTCGGAGTCCAGAAAGGCGATAAATTCTCCTGATGCGGCTTCCAATCCGCGATTGCGCGCAGGGCCGGGGCCTTTATTCTGTTGGGAAATAACTATTATATTTTGATACAGCGTTGTTATTACCTGCAAAACCTCTAGCGAGTTGTCCGTGGAACCGTCGTCGACCACTATCAATTCGAAATTTTTGAAAGTTTGTTGATACAGATTGTCGATGGTTTTGCCAATGATATGTGCCGAGTTATAGCAAGGCATAATCACGGAAATGAGTGGTTTAGCTTGAGATATATCAGTAGTTTGTCGCATGCTGGATTCGCCTGAATCAGGCCGTTGATTGTGCGAAATTTATTTTAAATCAAATTGTGGCAATTCGAGCTTTTATTGGAATATTGCCTTTAGCTGTTGGCGCCATTCCCAAAGAATGCCTTTTATACGTTGATTTAAGGTTTGCTGTTCAAAGCCTAGCAAACGCAGATGGGCATTATTGATTTGTCCCAATAATCCCGATAGCAGATCAAGTTCTTGATCTGAGATCGCCGCCGGGCCGTAGGCCAGCGCAGCGTTGGCGATGTTCAAAAATTGCTTAGCGTATTTTTGGCTGGAAAATTTTTCAGCGACGGAGATACGGGCGTTGGCGGTGAGTTTTTGAGCAAATTCCGGGTCGTCCAGCAGGCGCAAAATGGCCGTGGCGGTGGAATTTTCATCGCCCGGATCTACCAAAATGCCGTCGTGTTCGTTAACGATGCACTCCCGTAGACCCGAACACGCCATCGCGACCGCTGGCGTACCCAAAGCCATTGCCTCCAGAGCGGCAATGCCCTGGCCTTCAAAAATTGCCGTGGAGAGAAATATAGTGCTTTGTGCCAGCAGGGCGGCAATGTCATCTCGCGGTCCGAGTATATGTAACTTGTTGCTTAATTGGCCACGCTCTAATTCGTCTTCCAACAGGCGTACAGCTTCCGGTTCCTGTTTTGGGCCGGCGATAAGGAAATAACAATCCGATTTAAACGTAACGACCTTGGCGGCTACTCTGGCAAAGGCAGCAAAGTCCTTTTGCGCAGAGATGCGGCCCACGCCGATTACCAATTTTGCGTCTGCGGAAAGGTCCAATTCCGCGCGAATATCGGTTGAAGACGACTTGGCAGAACTACGCAATTCTTCTATATCGATGCCGTTGTAGAGCGTATTTATTCTGTCTGGGGGCAAATGTTCCGATAGCGATTTAGCAACGTCGTCTGATACGCCGATGATGCGGCTGCTCAATTGTTTTAAAAGGTGAATATAGCCGCCGGTGCCAATGCTGGACGCATAACGGGACAAATCTTCCGCAAACGGTGCATGAATGTGCCAAATGGCCGGTATTCTTTGACGAGCGGCGACAATACCGGCATGCAGTAAATGACCGGTGTTAATATGAATAATGTCAGGGTTTTCCTGCTGTATCAACGTAATTAAATTGTCTAATTGTGCAAAAGAATCTCCGTAAAACTTAAATTGCGCCCGCTCTGTTCGGCTTACGCAGCAGGAATATGGGACCAGCCAGTAACGAATCGCTTGAGACTGCAAATATTCCGTGACATTGCCAGCTTTGGGCACCACCGCGATAGGTTCGATGCCTAGTTTTTTTAATGCGACCATCAAGGTGCAGGTGGTTTTGTCAACCCCGTTTTTTAAACCACTATTATGGAAAATATGTAGAGTTTTCATTTTTTATACGGAGAAAACAAACGAACAGCTATGGTCTGATAAACACAATAAAATAAAGCCAAAGTTGCATTTAGATAATCCTTCTTCCGCCAGAGGGCGAGTAAATAAGTTTTCTTATTGTGTGCGAGTAAATATCTAAATAATGGTATCCTGATCGCTAAATTGACACGATTGAGGTAGAAGCTTTCCAGTACCGATATATTACCTTGGTATATATATAAATTTTTGTTGAGCCAAGCTGTTGAAAGGGTTTGAGCATAATGTGCAATTTCAGATTTTGACAAGTTTTCATGGAATACAAGATCAGGAAAGTTTGTCATGCCATAATCCAGATACCAATCGCCAACAGTTTGTTGAAATAAAGGCAATGGGTTGGCGTTTAAAATTATTCCTGGCATAAAATAGCTTACAGCTCCATCGATAATGTTAAATTCGTTTCTAATTGCCAAGTATCTACCCAAGTATCGCCCTGTTGCCACTCCCAGCTCTGCTAAATTGCCTTTTAAGTTGTTCAATAAAGAGCGATGATGAATAAAGTGACTAGACTGCACACGATTTTTTCCAAGTAGAGTGCTACGTGTCCAAACTGGATGGAAGTGATTGTCTAGAGCCGGTTGACCTTTTTCATCGCATGCTTCGCTAAAGTAGCGAGTATCCGGCATAAATGAAATAGATGTTTTGTGCTGGATGTGACTTGCCAGGATTTTCAATATTACATCGATATTGAATCTAAAATTGACTTCCAAATATGCAAAATAAGCACCTTTAGCCCTATGCAATGCCGTGTGCCACGCAAGGCCGTTTTCATCGAAAATACAATTATGAGTGGCAAGTAACGGGATAAAAGGTTTCAGGCTAAGTTCTGGTTTGACCGAAACTACAATAATTTCTATCGAAAACTTGGCCTGAGCCTTCAAGGCGAAGGCTTGTTGCAGACGTTGATTGAAATCTTCGCCAGCTTGGTTATAGGTGACGAATAAACTTACTGCTATCTGATTGCTGGGGATAATCGCCAGCGTATCGGGATTCAGGGCTAGGTCTAGGTTTTCGATGCCGCGGTAGGCATTGAGTAATGCCGCCAACCAAGCCTTGTCGTTGGCGAGCAGTTGTTCGCGCAAGGTTTCGCAATAGAGCTCCGGCTTTTCCAGCCACAAGACCAGCGCCTTGTTAAGACGGTCTCCCGAGGTAGCGTCTGGCAGATTCCGCCAGGTGCGATACAACAATGACGGTCCCTGCTCGGGTAATAGTTGTTTGATTCTTTCGTCTTGCCATGTGCCGGTTGGAAAAGTACAAATAACCGTTTTTGCGGTGTCCGCAGCTCGTCGAGGATCGTCTAATAGCAGTTGGTTAAATCCCGCATCGCGAACCTCCGCTACCGACGCACACTGTGCTCGCGCTTTGTGGTGTGTGGTACTGGCTGGATTTAAGCGCCAGATGAACAGAATTTCCGGCAGATTGGCGAACCGGCATCCCGCCAATTGCATGCGCATAAATACGTCGTAGTCGGGTACCAGACAACTGCGGTCTACGGAGTATCCGCCCACTTTTTCCAATGCGTGTCGTCTAATCATCGTGGTCGGGTGATGCAGCGAAAAAAAAGCGTACATCAACACCGAAATTCTCTCTGAATCAAGCGGGTGCGTGTCGATACCAATATCTCGACCGTCGGCGTGCAACATTCGCCATTGGCTACCGACTGCGTCAATGTCTGGATGCTGATCGAGGAACTGTTTCTGTAGCTTTAGTCGATCGGGGAGGGAAATATCGTCGGAGTCCATGATGGCGATATATTCACCTTGGCTTTCGGTAATGCCTCTTTGGGTTGCTGCACCTATGCCGGCATTGACTTGAGTGATGAGTTTGATGCGCGAATCTTGTTGGGCGAGATTTTTCAAAATCTCCGGGCTGCCATCGGTGCTCCCGTCATCGACGATCACCAATTCAAAGTCCGTAAAAGATTGCGACAGAATACTCTGAATGGCTTCCGTTAAATACCGTTGAGTATTGTAAACGGCCATGATGACGCTGATGGATGGCGGCACCATTTCGTTTGGCCTAATATGCATGATTGGCTTTTATGACCTTACATGCCCGCCAAGTATTTTATAAATATACTTGGTGAGGCGGTATACATTACTGCTTTGCAGTCGCTCAAAAAAACCTTCCAATTCAATAAGTCTGGAATTGTGGGCTTCGAGCTTTAAGTTTAGCGCAGCATTTTGCGCGATAAGATGAAAGCAGAGCTCCAAGGCCGGGTCGGATTTTTGCCGATCATTATTTTTTTTCAGTAATTCAGAATATAAAGCTATAAAATTATCGATAAAGCATTCCCAGGAAAAGTTTTTTTCAACTATTTTTCTTCCGGAAATCTTTAAATTATTAGAGAGCTCAGGATCTTCAATAATTCTCAAAGCCTTTTGCGCTATAGCTTCATAATCCCCTATATCGACCAAAAAACCGTTTTCACCATCCACAATTACGTCCTCAGAACCCCCACAACGTGTTGACACGGTAGGACAGCGTGCTGCAAGGGCCTCAAGGCAGACGCCGGCAAGTCCCTCGAATATCGATGTGATGAGTATGACGCTGAGTTGCGGCAACAGGGCAGGAACGTCCTCTCTTTCGCCTAGGAAATGGAAATGGCTTGGATTACGAGAACGGCAAATTTCGTCTTCGACTAGCTTTTTTAGAGTTTTATCATCTGGGGGGCCAATGATTACAAAATGCGCCTCCGGATTTTTTTCGGAAATAAGTTTGGCCGCTCGCACAAATGTTAAAGGATCTTTCTGATCGCATATCCTGCCAACGATGCCGACTATCGGGTCATTACTATTAATTTTTAATAAATCGCGTAAGTTTGGTTCGCCGCTTTGGGATAAGGTTTTATGATCAAACTCGTCTATCTTGAGCGCGTTCAAAATGACACGCGAGGAAATCCTGGGGTCTCCTTCAAAAAATTTCAAAGTACGCCTACTCACCCCTACCAAAGTATCGCAAAGATCGGCGTAAAGCGCTCTAATCGCTTGATCGGATAAGTTGTAGGCCTTTAGCAGCGTAGGAGTGGTATCGATATCGAAATTACTATGTACATGCCAGATATGCGGAATATTGGCCATTTTTGCCGCTAAAGCGCCATCGAATGGGTAGACAGTATTGGTATGAACTATATCGATTGCTTCGTCTTTAATGATCTGTAATACCGCTTGTGCTCGTTCGATAGTGCCTGCAAGGTATAGATTGATGCCGGCGTTGTTTGAGCCAGGGAATAAAATGCTCGGGATTATATAGGTTTTTATGCCAATAGCATTTAAACGGGCCACTAGCTCCCCGTCTTCGGGCAATACCACGATGGATTCAACACCTCTGTCTCGGTAGGACCCCGAGATTTGTAACAACAGTCGCTCGACGCCGCCCATCACGGTGGCACCGTGTTGTACAAATAGAATTCTTTTGGGTTTGTACGGCGTAATCATTTTGGGGTTGGTCGAATCACGAAAAGTGTCGGAGTATGATCAAATTAAATTCATTTAGTACTGTTTAGCCGCCAACCAAAATGTCGGTTGTAACTGAATTTTACAAACATTTTTATCCTCGTAATAACGCTTAGTTTTTTTGGTGTAATTAGCGGGATAGAGTCTATTATCTCTGTAATTCTTTTGTTGGTTGCATCTTCGGAATATTTGTCTTTAATGAAGTTATACCCATTGATTGACAGCTTTTCGTAAAGCTGTTCATCTCTGCTAACTTTTAAGACAAGTTCCGCAAATTGATTTGAGGTTTCTGCGACTAAAATATTTTCATTGTTAGTTAGCCCAAACCCCTCAGCACCTATTTGGGTGGTCACTACTGGTATACCGTAACTCAACGCTTCACCTATTTTACCCTTCATTCCTCCGCCAAAACGTAGTGGGGCGATAGATATGTGAGCGTTACGGTAATGTTCTTCCAGATCTTCAATAAATCCACGAATAAAAATATTTTCAGATTGTAGTTCTAGAACCGACTCTGGTGGGTTTGGCCCGACTACCTCCAATTGGAAATTAGGATTGACTTCTAATATTTTTGGAAAAATTTCTTTGCAGAAATAATGAATGGCATCAATATTCGGTTCGTGTTTGAAAGCGCCAACAAATAATAATTTGGTATAAGGTGGAGTGCGCGAGAGCCGTTCAGGAATCTTATGGATATTAGGCAAAATACAGGTTTTTATATTGGAAATATCTTTTTTAAGCAGTAAATCATCATCAATCGTTACAGTGATAGTCATATCCGCTCTGGCGTAGGCTGAAAGTTCTTGATTTTTTATAGTTTCAGCGTATTTAAAATCAGCGGAGTCTTTAGTTAAGTTGGCCTTTGAAAAGAATCGGTTATACGTAATGTCAACTGAGTCAACTAAAATACGGGCCTTCGGTTGAAAAAATCTAACAAAATCAATATAGCGATTAACGTAATGAAAATATTCGAAAATAACAATATCGAATTTTTCGATTCTAAGGGTGGTTAATACATCTGTAGTGCCGAGATGAATGCTAAGGTTTTTGAGTATATTTAGATAGCCTTGAACTGCTTCTTCTCCAATTTCTTCAACTTGTTCATTTAAGTTGAAGGGACAGATGGTAATCTGATGCGACTTCGATAAAATTTTTAAAAAAGTATAAAAACGAAGATCGGCGGATGCTCGGTCAGGCATTGGCAACCACATGCTTACTATTAGAATATTCATTTTTAATGTGTTAGTTGCTTCTGGAGTAAATTTAAAAAAATACGGCGATTGAAAATTGTGGTTTTATTTTTTTATGTTTAGTTGTCTAATTTTCTCAGGACAGTCGCCAAATCTGCTAAAATAATAGTCTCGAATTGCAATTAAAGTTGCTATATTTGCTGGTTTCGAAATATTGAGTTTGATTGTTTTGAGCCAAGTGGATAATGACCAAAGCAGACCTTTTATCAAAGGTAATTCAGGGTTGTATAAGGTAATGGGTGGTAAGAAAATATTACGCAATATGTGGTAGTTATCTTTGTGAAGTTTGAGTATGGCTTGATAAGTTAGATGTTTTTTTCCCCAGAGTAATTTATTTCTGGTCATGAAATAAGTTACTAGTGGTGATTCTGCTCCTCCAAAAGAAGAGGATATTTTGTGCCAAAGCTTGGCGTCAGGGACGACATAACATTTATAGCCTTTTTTTTGTGCACGGTAGCACCAATCAGTTTCTTCGTAAGTAAGAAAAAACTGCTCATCCAATAATCCTACATCCTTAAATGTGGCAGCAGATGCAAACAGTGCGCAGCCAGTAATATAGTCCACTTCGTTTAAGTTGTTGAAGTTAATGTTGTCGGTTGAGCCATAACCTATATGTTCAAATCGATTGAATTGTTTTAGCCAACGACCGCCTGCGAACCATAGTGTGTTTGGCTTGTCGTAGAAGTATATTTTTGCACCAAGAATTGATTTATTATGTTGTTTTTGTTCTGAAGTTATGAGGGAATTAATTAAGTAGGGGTCGACAATAGTGTCATTGTTTAATAAAAATATATAATCAAAATTATTATCTATTGCCCAGCTAATTCCAACATTGTTTCCACCTGCGTAGCCTAGATTTGCGTTTGTCTGTAGAACTGTGGTTTGCGGATATTGTTTCATTATAGCTTCCACTGAGTCATCGTTGGAGCCATTGTCTATCACAGCGGTTTGATAATTTTTATATTTTAATAATGTCAATGATTCAAGACATTCCAGCGTGTCTTTTTTTCCATTCCAGTTTAATATTAAAATAGCAACTTTTGGTTGGTTGTATGCCATATTTTTATTTGTTAGCAGCGAAATAAAATCCGGCTCTACCACCGGAACCTTCTCTATTTACACGTTCAGCTTCTTTTCTAAATTCATCCATTTGGGAGTTGGAAAAAATGCTGTTTTTAGGGTTGACTAGGTATGATCGCTCGTCAAAAAGCGGAATACCTACTTGATATTGTTCACTCGCTGCAAATTCAAATTCATCTGAGTCATAGATTGTATCAATCAAACGTAAACCAGCCTTTTCTCCAAGTAATTTTATGCTTTTGTTTGTATGAAGGTATAAGTGTCTTGGTGCATCTAATTCCACCCAGCTAGCACCATATTTTTCCCAAACGTATGAAGACACTAGTGGTATCCGAACTAGACAAATACCGCCAGGTGATAGCAAGTTGCTGGCGGCTTCAAGCTGAGATATTTGGTCTGGTATATGCTCCAGCGAGTGATGAAATGTGATGTATTTAAATTTCCCTTCCATTTCTAATAGGCTTTTTTTGTAGTAAGTTATTCCTTGTTCTTCTTTATCCATTTTAATGAATGGATCAATGCCAATTAGATTTTTAAAGCCAAATTTTTTTATTTCAATGAGCCAGTTTGAATGTTCTCCGCAACCTATGTCCAATATTGCGTCGTCGAAATTTTTAAATAGCGCCTTTTTGAGTAATGGTCCTGTTTTGTACCATTCATATGGTAAGTCTATGAATCTCGATAGTATTCTATTAAATTTAACACCTTTTCCGAACATCGCCGTTTTGCAGCGTTGTTTTTGTAGCCAAGTATAAATTTTAGAGGTTTTATCTGAAATAGGTTTTTGGTAGGAATAATAATTATCAGGATAAAATCTAGATAAGTTGCTAGGAATATCAGTGATTTGAAGGCATCCACAGTGAGAGCATTTGAAGTATTCGAATTCTTCGTTGGAACCAAACATCATTTCCTTTAATATAAAGCGTTGATGATTGTCTTTTGAGTCACAAATACGGCATTTAATGGCTGATTTCATGTGCTTTAATAATTAATTTACGGGGATCCATTGGGCATCTAAAGCGAAGAATCCATCCCGCATTGTTGTGGTTTGCGATTTTCCTAATTCTGGCATAACCTGGAATGTCAAAATATTCTCTGAATAAAAAATCGTGCGTGTAACTTTAGATGCTGTAACTCCAAGCCTTAAGGAATAAATGCCGGGTAGTAAAGGAATGTGTTTTAGAGTGCATTTAATTTGATGTTTTCCTGCCGCTAACGCCATTTCTGGAATCTCATTTTCACTATTGTGTGTTGTGAGATATAAAAAGTCTGTAGTATGCACTCCTAATCCAAAAGTTATATGTTCCAGTGGTGAAGTTAAAAAGAACTCTATAACTACATCAATGTTTCCTTTGTGAATAATTGATGATACTTCTTGTTCGTCTTGCGTGGTTAAATGCATTCGAATAAGTTCAAATTCTCCACTACCTATTTGATTGTTCTTTGATAGTTGGCGAGATTCTTTAATTTGCTTGTTTATTTTTGTGTCACTTTGTGAGTAATATAGGTCGCATACTGTTTCAGGCGTGTCATCGCTTTGAATTTTGCCATGATCGAATAAAATAGCTCTTGTACATAGTCTTTCTATTTGTCTTATATTGTGTGAGACAATTAAAACAGTTTTTTTGTTGTGTTTTATAAGGTTTTCCATTCGATCAAAACACTTTCTTTGAAATGCTAGATCGCCGACTGACAATACTTCATCAACAATAAGAATATCAGCTTCCATACTGGTCGCAATAGAAAAACCTAATTTAACAGTCATTCCGGAACTATAACGTTTAACCGGTGTGTCAATAAACTGTTCCAGCTCGGAGAAATCAATGATTTCATCCAATTTCTGTTGAATGATTTTTTTGGGAATACCCAGGATGGCGCCATTAAGATAAATATTTTCTCGGCCGGTTAGTTCCGGATTGACACCGGCACCCACTTCAATCAACGGCGCTACGCTGCCTTTAACAATGACTTCGCCCTTGGTGGGTTTGCTGATATTGGCCAAGTGTTTGAGCAGAGTACTTTTACCTGCGCCGTTATGCCCGATGATACCGACTACTTCACCTTCATTGATGTGAAAATTGACATCGTCAAGCGCTTTGAAGCGCTCGCGCTCGTGAACCGGTTGTAAGGCGAGGCGTTTCATGGTGTTTAAAGCGGTTTCCTTCAAACTGGTAAGGTGACCGAGTTGGTATTCCTTGGTGAGGTGGTTGACTTCTATGATGGCCATATATGCTAATTAATGATGTAATTTTGAAGTTTTTTGCCGAATCTTATATGACATCGGCGAACCAACTTTCCGCGCGCTTAAAAAACCAATAGCTGAACGGTAGTATTACCAAAATCAAAATTAAACCCGGATAAATTACATTTAAATCGGGCTCTGTTGCTCTAATTAAAACACTTTGAAATCCATCTATAATGCCCACTAATGGATTAAGTGTGTATAAAAAATACAAATCATTGGACCATTCGCCCGCTGCCTGTTCTATAACTAATTTCTTTTGTACCAAGCTCAACGGATAGATGACTGGGGAACCGTACATCAATAAAGATAATGCTATTGGTATTGCTTGAGCTATATCGCGGTAGTATACATTCATCGCTGCGCCAAAGAAGCTGATTGTTAAGGCGACTATCATCGTGTATAGCACGAAAGCCGGTATCCAGACCGCATGCAGAGTGGGCATGACATGATAATAAATCATCATGGCCGCCAATATCGCAAAACTGATAACTAATTCCACTAGTTTGGTAACCATCGCGGTTAATGGAAACACTTCACGCGGGAAATATATTTTTTTGATCAAATTGGCATTCGAAGTCACGCTATTGACGCCTTCAGAAACTGATTCCTGAAAAAATACCCAAGGTATTAGTGCTGCAAACGTAATAAGCGGATAAGGTAAGCCGCCGGTTTCTATGCCCACAAAACCTTTAACCAAGGTAAATACCAGCATTAACATAATAGGCTTTAATACAGCCCATAAAATTCCGAGGTATGCTTGCTTATAGCGGATAACGATGTTTTTCCAGGTGAGTGCGGCTATTAGCTCTCTGTAGGTATATAAGTTTTTGGCGATTCGTAACATGGGTATTTATTTTAACTGAATAATCCAATCGGTAGCGGTTAAGCTTTTAATTAGAGATGGGGATTATTTGAAATTCTTCATGCGTTTAAGCAATATTTTCGAGTTGGGGTTGTGTTCCAAGCCTTTTTCTAAAATGGTTTTAGCTTCTGCTTTCATGTTTTTTCTTTGATACAAACTGCTCAAGGCGGCATAAGGAAAAGAGTTATTTTTATCAAGCGAAATACTCTTTAAGTTGGCGGCAATTGCGTCATCAATTTCACCCATGAATTGGTAGGCTTGACCGACATCGTAAAATATTTTTGGCATTAACTTAAAAGTAGGCGAGGCGTGATCCGGTACATATAGAAGATCTCCCACTGCCGCGCGGTATTTAGACTGTTTTTCTGCCTCGTCATGGGTTCTGAAGGCTAAATTCATGGTGTGTAAGCCTGCGCAATAGTGGTGGATATGAATGAAGTCGTCGCCGAACTTTCGGTTCCAGCTTTGGTAGTCAGGCGATTTTTGATCGGATGCGCGCGCCTTGCAGTAGGGTGGCAGGAAGGCGTAATCGGCGTCGGTTTTCGGATAGTCGGCTGCCGCATTCCGGATACAGGCAATAAATAGCAATGGAAGTAATCTGACTTTTTTCTGGCGCATGAATTTGCTTGAGTACTGTTTTATAAAAACTTTTGATATATGGACTGTATCGCTTCTGTGTGCTGCCGGACGTCGAAGGTGGCTAATGCTTTGCCCCGGGCGTTACTGGCTAACCGATTCATCAACTCGCTGGAGCGGTAAAACTTAAGGATAGACGCTGCCAAACTTTCCGCGTCACCGCTGTTAAATAACAGTCCGGTTTGATTATCTTCAACCATTTCCGCGCCGCCGCCATGGTTTGGTACGATCAATGGCCGGCCTAACGCCATCGCTTCGATGACGACCGTACCTAATGGTTCGGGGCTAGTGGATGCTGAGACCACAATATCCAGCGCTTTGTAGGCTTCTATCATGTCGCTGACGTGGCCGATAAAGTTGACGGTATCCGACAACGATTCCTGTCTTACACGTTCTCTAAGCTCTCGTTCGTAAGGGATGCAATCGTCTGGCGTTCCACCGACAATCAGCATTTTTAAATGGGGTATTTGGTCTTGCAGTATTTTAGCCGCGTCGATAAATAGTTGTTGCCCTTTCCAAGGAATAAGTAAGCCTACTAAACCTACGATAAAGATATTTTCAGGTAAATCGAATCGTTGCCTAAATAAGGAGCCACCTGCTTGGTTGTTCAGCTTATCCAAAGCGATGCCATCATAGACCACGCTAATTTTCTCGTCGTGCACGGCTAATTTTTCACGCATGCTATTGGCAACCCAATGGGAGACGGACACAAAATGATCGGGTAGGGAATAAGCCCAGCGCGCTGAATGCGGTCCGTCAGGGTTGCCACGGACATGGCAAATACTGGGGATACGCAAAATCTTGGCTACCAAGAGCGCGGCTCTGTTACAAAGCGGCTCGTTATTGGCATGGATCAGGTCCGCTTTGAACCGCCATGCAGTCCAAAGCAAGTCGAGAAAAAACGGTAAAAAATTAAATAAATCGTCGCTTCTGGCTATCAGTTGATTGACGAAAAACCGCAGGGGAGACGCCTTCGTTAACCATTGAATCGATTCCGCTTTTGCACGCCACGCCACGATGTCTATATGACGGTCCGGGATGTGTTTCCATAAAGCTTCATCGGCAATCTCCCGATATTGCGGACCGTCGCGTCCTGTAACAACTAGAGGTAGAAAGCGATCACGATCAAGATTTCTGACTAAATGCCTCAAACAGATAATGGCGCCACCATAACCAATTCCGTTTTCGACATAGATAATTCTTTTTGGGAGGTTGTTGGTCGACATGAAATCAGAGTTTGGCAATATCAGCGTAGAAAGCGTTAAGGAATATTCTCATATACTCAGAATTTTGCGAATTTTTGTTTAATGACACGTAGCGCATTAATTAAGCTGGCTGGCAAGATACTGAAAATCAGATAGAGTAGATTGTTAAGTGTGAAATCCTGGGAGAGGCTTTTTTTAAAGGCTTCTCTGGCTTTGGCATTATTGCCGCCGCTGAAATACCAGTAGCCAAGCGTCCATTGCGCCTCTGCCACTAAACTATTTGGCGAAACGCCTTGGGCAATTAGCTGGGGCGAGGCAAAGTTCCGAATAGACTCAGTCACCTTGGTCAAGTCTATTAACATACCTTCGCTGGCTTGCGTGGCATTGTTGCCGTGCTGGCGGCGCAGCATCAAAATGTCGGGAAGGCACGTTACTGCGTGAAAGGTGGCGATTTTTGCCCACAATTCCAAGTCCTCTCCATAACGAATCTCGGTATTGAACATGCCTGCTTCAAGCAAGGTTTGGCGCTTCGCCAAAACGGTACCCGTCGGTATAAAATTTTTTTTCACTAACGCAGCAAGGGCGTTGGGAATTGGTTTTCCGGCCAGCTGTTGGAAATAGTCCAACATTTTATGTTTGGCTAACACCGATTGGGTTAGCAGTTGGTCGTCGTTGTCGATTTCCGTCATGTCGCCGGCAATCAGGTGGAGTTCCGGATTGGTTTGCAATGCTTGGATTTGCTTGGTGGTTTTGTCCACAGTCCATTGATCATCGGCATCCAGAAATGCAATCCAATCACCGCTAGCCAATTCTATGCCTTTATTGCGCGCGGCGGACGGGCCTTGATTGGCTTGTTTGTGATAAATGACGGTATGGGCAAACGTCTTAAGGACTTGTTCGGTGTTGTCCGTGGAGCCATCATCCACCACGATGATTTCGTCAACTTTGCTGGTTTGCGCCTGGATGCTTTCGATGGCGGCACGAATGAATGTCGCGCTGTTATACGCTGGAATGACGGCGCTGATTTTCATTTTGGGCTAATCAAAATTTTCGATACGTTAGAATGGTTATAAACTGGTTTTGCAGATCAACCACGCCGGTACAATTAATCCGGTGCAATAACCGATCAGCGCTAATTTTCTGTGTCTGTAGTATAGACGGTATAGAAATGCACCGGTTTTGCGGTGCGTCGCAGCTAAGCTAATTGCTGGCCATTGACGCTGATTGAAACGATTCACGATATTGTCGGTTTTGTTTTGCAAGAATTCGGCGAGTTCCGGGGACGCCAAGAAGCGAACGTTGGGCAAATTTGCCCTGATTTGCCCTAAAAGATGATCTAACCCACGTATAGCTTGTTGGCATTCGTCCTCTGAGCGCGTGTAATTGTAGCGATGTGTGGAAATACTCACAGGCAGGGCTTGGCGATAAGCCATTTCAGCTTCGGCAAACGCGCTGGTCGGTGTGTTTTTGCCGTCAACAGGTTCGTACATCACGTTGCGAACGAGGTAAAGTTGTGCGAAACGATTGGTATTGCCGACCCGTATCAGCGGAGGATCCTGAAAATAATGTCCGGTTTCATTGCGCCCGGTACAGCGGTAGCCAGCAGTTTGAATGGCGATGATATTTTGCTGTTGCCAACTTTGTTCGATCTCATCGTTCCATAAATAGCACGGGGCGACTGTGCTGAGGCTGGGATAGCCGAACATGCCGGTAAAACATTGCATGGCATTTGCGACCAGTGAATTGGCTTCCGCAGCGTCAATTGCCTGGGTAGGTAAATTGCGTCCGTCTACATAGTGGCCTTGTAGCGGCGAATCCAGTTTTTCCCAGTCCCACCAATCCTTAGTTGCGCGGGCGGTTGCCAGGCGGGGGTCTTGTTGCCGGCATAATTCCGCGAAGGCCTTGCCGTTCAGGTGTTCCATGCCATGCAGTTGCGGCACTAAAGTGTCTTGTTGTATGCCTTGTTGCAGTGCTGCAAAAATGGCCGGGAAGTCTTTGTCCAGCATGCGCCTGTGGTATTGGCCCGTGGATTCGATCTTTGCTAAATCCGGAACGGCTAACACCATATCGGCGGTAAGTATCGCAGAGCGGTTTACAGCGTCTTTGTGTTGAGCCAGCATGGAGAGCAGCTCTGTTAAACGGGCTGCGTGGAAGTCGCCACCCGGACCCCAGTCGTCGCTTTCGATTAAAACCGGCGTATCGGCAAAATAGGGCTCACGCCAGGTAGCGATAAATAAGGGTTTTTTCCACAGCCATAAGCCGGTAAGGCAGGCCAGCCAGAAACCTAAAAAAAACAGAACTACCATGGATTTTGTTTAATAATTAAAAAGCCTGAATATTGGGTCGACCAACGCACTGAACTTTTATCGTAGCAGAGATTAGTGAACTAGCTGAAAACCACAGCGCAAACTTTAGATGTGGTCGACATAGCAGCAGGCTTATGATAACAGCGGTAAATAGCCATTCGCTAAACATTGGGTTGAGTCTAGGCTCTGTAGCATATAGACGACGCGGGCGTTCGTAGTTGAGTAACCACTAAATAGCAGAGGAAATAGAATGTTAAAAGCTTTAGGACTGCCTGGACACTGGCGTAAACCGCTGCTGGGCGTCGTGTTGGTTACCCTGGTTTCAGTAGCGGCTTTTTTTGAGACCTGGTTAGAAATTGTCGCAATTTGGTCGCGGTCAGACACATTCACGCACGGTTTTTTAGTGGCCCCGGTTAGTCTTTGGTTGATTTGGTCGCGCCGGGAGCTCTATCGAGATTTACGGCCGGCTTTTAGCCCGTTAGGTTTGCTGTTTATTATCGTTAGCGGATTTGGCTGGTTAATTGCGGATTTGGTGCATGTTGCGGTGATTCAGCAATGGGCAGTGGTTGGTGTTTTGGTCGGTGGTTTTTGGGCCGTGCTTGGCAGCCATACCGTCGCGCAAATGTCATTTCCGATAGTGTTTTTATTTTTGATGGTGCCATTCGGGGAAGCATTTATTCCGCCTTTAATGGAATACACCGCCACCTTTGTCGTTACGCTGATACGGCTGACCGGAATGAGTGTTTACCGGGAAGGCTTGTTTTTTACGCTAACCTCGGGCAACTGGTCGGTGGTAGAGGGTTGCAGTGGTTTGCGTTATTTGATTTCGTCGCTAACACTGGGTTCGGTGTATGCGTATCTCAATTACAGCAGCTACAAGAAACGAACTATCTTCATTACGCTCTCCTTCTTGGTGCCGATTTTAGCTAACGGTCTGCGCGCCTATTTGATTGTGATGATAGGCCACTTCAGTAACATGAAACTGGCTGCGGGTGTCGATCACATCGTTTACGGCTGGGTGTTTTTTGGGATCGTCATGTTTGCGTTGTTTTATTTTGGCTCTTTTTGGCACGATTCGGATGCTGGGGTAGCGGCCGCATCGACCCTGGATTTGGCGGGTGACTCTAACCTTGCTGATGCAGCAACGATTTACAAACATTATTGGCCGGCCTTAACAGTAACCGCTTTATGCGTTTTCATTTGGCCGTTTGCTTCACAAGGTCTATCCGCACTACAGGCCGCCCACGTCGAGGTACCCGAGCGCTTTAGCCGCCCGTCTTTGCCTGATTGGCAGCCGGTTGCAGCGCCCGATTGGGGTTGGGAGCCCAGTTTTAAGGGCGTGGTGGCGGATGCCAAAGTTTATTTAAGCCATGGTCAAACGATAGTCGGTATGTATTTTGCCAATTTTGGCGATGAAACCCAAGGTGGTGAACTGGTCAATTCGCAAAATTATCTGGTGCCGCAAAAACATCCGATATGGCGGATGCTGCATGACGACGTCATTGCCATGCACTGGGCAGCCGATAAAAGCGGCGATATTGAAGAAGCGGTACTAAACAGTACACATCGGAGCTTGTTAGTCGAGCGTTGGTACAGGGTTGGCGACAAAAATACCGCTAATGCCTATCTGGCGAAATGGTGGCAATTGCTGAAACGTTTGTCAGGTGATGCATCGGCTGAATTGCTCGTCGTGTTGTATACCGAAACCCCGGATGGAGATTACGATTTGGCCCGGCAAAAATTGAAACAGCTCGCGATAGCTTGTTGTGATTAAAAGGCTGCGCCGAGCTTATTGTGACAATTCAATGAAAACGCAGGGGCAAATTTGCGAGTTAAATTACCTGATCCAAGGCTTGACCCCAGCAGTTACCTAAATGTTAGACTAGCTCAACCCATTTTCATTCAGCCCGTAAGGAAAACGACATTATGATCCCGGTAGTATTATCAGGTGGTTCAGGAACTCGGCTATGGCCTTTGTCTCGTGGTCAGTATCCCAAGCAATTTTTGCCCTTGGTGTCCGGCAACACCATGCTGCAGGAAACCATTTTAAGGCTTGATGGCGTTGCCGGCTTACAAGCACCCATTGCGGTTTGTAACGAAGACCATCGATTTATGCTCGCGGAGCAAATGCGGGAAATCGGCATCAAACCGGCTGCCATTATTTTGGAGCCTGTCGGCAAAAATACCGCGCCGGCCGTAGCGATGGCGGCATTAAGTGCACGCTCCGAAGACGATGTGTTGTTGATTTTGCCGGCTGACCATGTGGTCGGTAATCGTGCCGCTTTCCATCGGGCGGTGGTTCAAGCCGAACTGTTGGCGAAACAGGATCTTTTGGTGACGTTTGGCATCGTCGCAACCGAGCCGGAAACCGGCTATGGCTACATCAAGCGCGGCGATACCCGCCACGGTGAAGCCTATAAAGTTGCCGCATTTGTTGAAAAGCCCGATTTGCAAACCGCGCAGCGCTATCTGGAAAGTGGCGAGTATTTTTGGAACAGCGGCATGTTCGCTTTTAAAGCGGGTTGCTTTTTGCGTGAGCTGGAAAAATTCAATCCGGAAATGCTGGAAGTATGCAGGGAGGCTCTGCGGGTCGCTAAACCGGATATGGACTTCGTTCGATTGGATAAGCAGATTTTTTCGACGTGTCCATCAGATTCCATTGATTACGCGGTGATGGAGAAAACCGATAAGGCGGTAGTGATCCCGTTGGATGCGGAATGGAATGACGTCGGTTCTTGGTCCGCGCTTTGGGACGTAACGGATAAAGATGCAGCCGGCAACGCCATCAAAGGCGATGTGTTAACGGTGGATACTTGCAACTCCTATATTCACTCGGCTAATAAACTGGTAGCGGTGATCGGCGTGGATAATTTGGTAGTGGTCGAAACCGACGATGCGGTCATGATCGCCGCGAAAGATAGGGTGCAAGACGTCAAGGAAGTAGTCGATCAACTGAAAAAATTGAAACGCAGTGAAGCCAGCGTGCATCGTAAAGTTTACAGACCTTGGGGACATTACGATTTGGTCGATGCCGGTGAGCGCCATCAAACCAAGCGTATCGTGGTGAAGCCTGGTGCGAAATTATCGGTGCAAAAGCATCATCACCGAGCCGAGCATTGGGTTGTCGTCAAAGGAACTGCCTGGGTGGATAAAAACGGTGAGAAAATTTTGGTCACCGAAAACGAATCGATTTATATTCCCTTAGGTGTTATTCATAGCCTGGAAAACCCTGGGGTGATTCCGTTGGAAATGGTGGAAGTCCAATCCGGCAGCTATCTCGGCGAAGACGATATCGTCCGTTACGAAGATCAATACGGCCGTATTTAACTCGGAATTGTTTGCTTATCGCCGCGTCTGTTTACGTGGCGCCTGGACTTGTATATTGTGTAAATTATCTGTCAGTGACTACTTTAAGCAGATGGTTTGCATCAATCCATCGTTTGATGTGTCATCAAAATTAAGTGCTTTTGTCTAAATTTACTGTGGTTCGCCGTTCGCTCAAGAGTGGCGACCGATTTTTTGTCAGCGTTTTGGTTTAAAGTTAGCCGTTTTATACCCGCCGAATAAAAAATTTGGTGCTTGCTTTATTCCGGAGTTGCTCTTGTCGCTACAAACAATCAACGATTTGTTGAAAAAACATAAGCTTGTCGAAGGCATGCTGAACAATCAGCCTATGCCGCGCCGTAAGCTGATCACTGCTTTGGTACAAAAGCAGCACATGGTGGAACTGCGTAGTCTGTTGGCGCGGCTGTCTGCTATCGAAATTGGGCAAATTCTGCATGCTCTGGACCTGGAAGATGCGAATTTGGTTTGGCAGCAGGTCGAGGAATCCAGGCAGGACGATGTGCTTTGGGAGTTGTCCGATACCTTGCGCGAGGAATTGGTCGGCGACCGAGAACCGCATTGTGGCGTGGGACAAATGAGCGCATTTGAGTTGGTCGAAGGTCGCCTAGCCAAAGTGGCGATTACCTGCCGCCACGATTTGTACGCCATCAAGCCGATCTGGATCGATTTGTTGGCGCCAAGCAAGGCGCAGCGGCTGCTTATCGGGCAACATTATGGCCTGGAGTTGCCGGACCCCCTGGATTTGACCGATTTGGAAGCCAGCGCCCGGTTCTACGTCGAGGATCAGCACGAAATTCATATCCATTCGGATTTTTTACTGGATCGCGAAGGCAAATCGCGCAGCGTGCCGGTCGCCTTCATACTGCGCGGTGACATGTTGTTTTCGGTACGTAGCGAAGAATTGCCCGTGTTTCGTTTACAGCGTTTACGGGCGCGCACGCAGCCTGGCTTTGTCTCCGATTGTAAGGATATGTTGCTGGATTTATACGGCGCTGAAGCCGAGTATTCCGCGGATGCGCTGGAGAATATTTACGAGCAGTTGGAAATTGTCAGCAAAAAAGTTTTGAGCCAGGATATTAGCGACGAAGAAGCTGCGGATATTTTGACCGATATTGCCGCAGAGGAGGATTTAAACGGCCGAATCCGGCGGAATATGCTCGACACTCAGCGCGCCGTGTCGTTTTTGATTCGCCGCAAACTGCTGAATACCACGCAGTTGGAAGATGCGCAGCAAATTCTGCGCGATATAGAATCGCTTAATAGCCATACCGCGTTTTTGTTCGACAAGATTAACTTCCTGATGGATGCCACCGTCGGTTTTATCAATATCAATCAGAACAAGGTAATCAAGATTTTCTCGGTTGCTTCGGTGGCAATGTTGCCGCCCACCCTGATTGCCAGTATTTACGGTATGAACTTTGAGAATATGCCGGAATTGCAGTGGATGCTGGGTTATCCTTTTGCACTCGGATTGATGACTATCTCGGTATTATTGCCGTTTATTTTCTTTAAAAGGAAGGGTTGGTTGAGGTAAGCGAGCAATTTACATACCGCTGAACTGTTTAACGCTCAAACTCAACCTGCGACAATATGTCACATTTGAATTTGAAATTTTCGCCACTATGATTAACCTAACTTTTTAGTTCGGTTTGATAGTTTAAAGTTGCGTTATATTTCTTCCTATTGCTTCTAAGGCGGTTATTAAAAATAACCGCCTTTTTTTGCCTAAAATAAATTTTGGTCAGCGTTTGGGATTGAATTTAATCAGCTTGATCGCGTTTTCATCGCGCTTAATTATTTCAATAATATGCCCATGCAGTTTCACGCTGGTACCCGGTTCCGGAATGGTTTCCATGTATTCGATTACCAAGCCATTCAAGGTTTTCGGGCCTTCGGTGGGCAAATCCCAGTGGGTGATGCGATTGAGTTCGCGGATGGTTACGCCGGCATCCACCAGATAGCTACCGTCTTTTTGCATTTTTATATCGGGTTCTTCCGAGACCAGTTCACCGACGATTTCCTGTAATAAATCATCCAACGTCACTAAGCCCTGTACATCGCCATATTCGTCTACTACCAAGCCGATACGGAGTTTTTCGGCCTTAAAGATTTGCATTTGCTTGTGAATCGAGGTGCTGGCCGGAATGAAAAAAGGCTTGGACAGACTATTGGTGATATTGTGTTTATCGAAATCAGGGTCGCTAATTTGTGCCAAAATCGTACGTAAATGTAGAAAACCTATCACCCGGTCTATATTTTTTTTGTATACCGGCAGGCGATTATGCGGACTATTTTGTAGTTGTTCGATAATGTCTTCGACCGATTCTTCCAGATCGATACCGATAATTTCATTGCGATGGGTCATGATGTCGGTAACGCTGGCGGATTCCAGATCTAAAATACTCAACAGCATGTTTTGATAGCGCGTCGGCAAATGATTGGCATCCGAAACGATACTTTTTAACTCGTCTTTATTTAGCGATTCGATAGCCGTATTACTCGAGCTTTTAATACCGAACGGCCATAACAACAGGCTGGATATAGCGTTAATCACCCATACCAAGGGATAAAATATCTTTAATAAGGGAATGTAAATCCAGGAGGATAGTAAGGCCAGCAACTCAGGTTTGAGGGCGCCCAGGGTTTTTGGGGTTACTTCGGAAAATACCAGCATGCCGAAAGTTAGCAGGCCGATAGCGGGGGCTATAGCGTTATCTCCGCTGACGCGGATGGCAATCAAGGTTGTTAAGGACGACGCCAGGATATTGACAAAATTGTTGCCCAGCAGGATCAGGCCCAGCAAACGGTCCGGCCTTTTTAAGAGTTGATGGGCTTTAATCGCGCCCTTATGATTTTTTTTCACCAAATGCTGCAAGCGATAACGGTTCAGCGTCATCAAGGCGGTTTCAGAGCCGGAAAAAAAAGCTGAAATAATCAGTAAGGCTGCCAGTATACCGAACAGTATACTCAAAGATATGTCGTTCAAGGCAACGGGGCTCTTGGTTGTTAAACATCGAGCTAGTTTCTATGTTGTGGAAAATTTGTCAAGCTGCAAAATGGGATGGCTGATTAGTCAATCGATGTAAACAACATGAACTAAACTATGCAATAGCTTGAAATGGGGCCATTTTGACAATAACCGGATTCGATGCTTAACTTAAAATCAGCAACACCCTTCCGCCTTAAAACAACGTAGTTTGCAGAGATTATAAGCATGGCTTTGCCAGAAATTTTGCTCATTGATGACAACACCCACCGCAGTCAGCAAGTGGAAGGCATACTCCGGTTTTTGGAATATCGCGTGGAGGCGGTTGCCAGTAGCGATTTTGAAGCGGCGTTTAGAGATCATGACAGCTTCGGTGCGGTATTTGTCGGCTGCGGCGGCGACAAGCAAGCCAGCTTGATCAAAACGGTCACCGAAAGCGTCGGCGACATTCCTGTGGTTTTGCTGGTGGACGCCGGTGGGCCGCAGGTAGTTAGCGCCATTCAACAAATGGTCAATAAAACCTTGGAGTGGCCGACTGTCTACCCGCTATTGATCCAACTATTGGACAGTTTGCCGCAACCTGCGCAAGCCAGTAAAAAATCGCTGCCTGATAAGGGTCTGGCGGGTAAAAGCAAAGCCATTCAAAAAACCCGTGCGCAGATCGATCAAGTCGCCAAATCCGACGCCACGGTGCTTATCCTCGGCGAATCCGGCACAGGTAAGGAAGTAGTGGCGCAAGCGCTGCATCGTGCCTCTGCGCGGCGAGACAGGCCATTCGTGCCGGTCAATTGCGGGGCTATTCCCGGTGAACTGCTGGAAAGCGAATTGTTCGGCCACGAGAAGGGTGCATTTACCGGCGCGTTGACTTCGCGGCAAGGTCGTTTCGAAATGGCGGAAGGCGGTACGCTGTTTTTGGATGAAATCGGCGACATGCCGATGCCGATGCAGGTTAAATTGTTAAGAGTATTGCAGGAGCGCACTTTCGAGCGCGTCGGCAGCAATAAAACCATCCATTGCGATGTGCGGATTATTGCCGCGACGCATCGTCACCTCGAACAGGAAATCGCCGAGAAGCGCTTTCGAGAGGATTTGTTCTACCGTCTGAATGTGTTCCCGATCGAAGTGCCAGCCTTGCGGGAAAGAGCCGAAGATATTCCTTATTTAATCAACGACCTGATTGCCCGCATGGAAGCCGCCAACCGGGGTACCGTCAGTTTATCGCCTCGCGCAATCGCCACCTTGATGCAACACAGTTGGCCCGGTAACGTCCGCGAGTTGTCAAATTTGATCGAGCGCTTAGCCATCATTAGTCCGGATGCTAGTGTCGATGTCAGTGATTTACCGGAAAAATTTCAGGGCTATGAAGTACCGGAAGGCGTGCAGATTGTATTGCCGGAGCAGGATATTCACATTGTGCGGCCGGCTGAGCGAGAAGCGCTGGCGATGCCGACACCCGGTGCAGTCGCGGCCGTGCATTTACCCGAACAAGGTATCGATCTTAAGGAATATTTGACCGATCTCGAGAACGAATTGATTCGTCAGGCTTTGGAAGAATGCAATGGCGTTGTAGCGCATGCCGCCAAACTGCTGAATATGCGCAGAACCACGCTCGTGGAAAAGCTGCGCAAAACCGATACGGCTTAGACCGCACACCGCCTTGCCATGAATAAACTCGATGCTGAATTGTCGTCAGCCTTACTGATACCGGAAATTGTCGCCAATATTGCCGTTATTCGCCAATTGCGCCGCGATATACACGCCCATCCGGAGTTGTGCTTCGAAGAGATGCGTACCGCGGATTTGGTCGCGGCTAAACTGACCGAATGGGGGATTCCTATTCATCGCGGCTTGGGTAAAACCGGTGTAGTCGGGATCATCAAAGCAGGGAGTTCCGACAAGGCAATCGGCTTGCGTGCCGATATGGACGCCTTGCCGATGCATGAACAAAACAGCTTTGCACATGCCTCGCGGTACCCAGGCAAAATGCACGGCTGCGGGCATGATGGCCATACCGCGATGTTGTTGGCTGCGGCGCAATATCTGGCAACCCAGCGTTATTTTGACGGGACTGTCTATCTAATATTCCAACCGGCGGAAGAGGGCGGTGGCGGCGCCGATGAGATGATCAAGGACGGCCTGTTTGAACTGTTTCCGATGCAAGCGGTTTACGGCATGCACAATTGGCCGGAGTTGCCGGCTGGGCAATTTGCGGTGAGTCCCGGACCGGTGATGGCATCTTTGAATACTTTTCGTATCGTGATTCGGGGCAAAGGCTGCCATGCAGCATTGCCGCACTTGGGATTGGATCCGGTGCCGGTGGCCGCGCAAATGATTATGGCGTTTCAAACCATCTTAACCCGCAGCGCCCATCCCTTGGATAACGGTTTGATTTCAGTCACGATGTTACATGCCGGTGAGGCGACCAATATTATTGCCGATACCTGCGAGCTAGCCGGTACGGTACGCACATTCTCCAACCAATTACTGGATTTGATCGAAACCCGTATGCAGGAAGTAGCCCGGCATATTTGTCTGGCACATGGAATGGCATGTGATTTTGAATTTAAACGTAGCTATCCGCCGACGGTTAATCACAGTGAGGCAGTCGAAACGTCGCGTAGCGTCATGGCCTCTATTGTTGGCGACCGGCATGTTTTGGAGCAAAAAGCCACGATGGGCGCCGAAGATTTTGCGTTTATGCTGCAAAAGTTACCCGGTAGCTACTGTTTCATCGGCAACGGCTCCGGTGATCATCGCAGTATTGGTCATGGCGCCGGTCCTTGTGCCCTGCATAACACCAGTTACGATTTTAACGATGATATTTTGCCCCTGGGCGCGACCTATTGGGTGAGATTGGTAGAAACTTGTCTGCCGGCTTAAATAATGCCTGCCAAACGACTGTGACAGAGTGGATTGAAAATGCCGGTTTTGTGACAACTCTGGCAGTTTTTGCGACAAAATTGCCAGGTCAGTGCACAGTTTTCCATGCATAACTCATGGGAAAAGCGGTTCCCTTTAAAGCATCAACCCAGAGAAAAAATCAGTCGGTTTTCTTTTATTTTAGAAAAAGCAGGATTTTGAGGTACTTGGACGGATTCCGGTTTGCGTTCAGGCTATTGAAGCGTAATCGATGAGTGATTTGGCGTGGATCATGCTGCTTGATTGTTGGGTTTAACCAGCAAATTAGGTGGATGTCATGAAAACCTCAAGCAACGAAATCACCCAACTCAGCAACACACGCACTTTATTCGTTGAAACGCTGAGTCAGCAATTTATCGCGCTAACCGGCTGCGGCGTTTATGTCTATCTCAACCCGGTCGATATCAGCGGTTTATTCAACCAATACTTAAGCGATACGCTGTCGATTAATACGTTCGCCAGACAATGTGTGAAAAACGTATTGGAATAACCCGGCAATTCAACTGAGAAAAGCGGTGAGGAAGCAGGGCGTCTTAACGATTCACTGCTTCCTGACGCTCAGTTTCGGGCAAAGGCGACTTGATAACCGCTGAGAAAATCGCAGCGTTCCAGGCTTTCCGCAATCGCAGGAATCGATATTTTATGATTACCGGTTGCAATAAAAACCAGATGCCATTCTTCGTGTTTATTGTTGCTGATAACGCTAATCGAGCCTTCGGCCAATCGATAACCCAAGGCATTTGCCAAATCGTTAATCTCGGTCTGATTAGGTCGATAGCCGGTTTGAAAACGCAAAATCACCGACACTGCATGACGGGAAGGCAAGGCTGCTTCGATTCGCCCGCCCCAGATCATCGTCGCCGACGCAATTAAAGCCAACAAAATGGCCGCAAAATAAAACCCGGCGCCGCATAAAATACCAATCGCCGAAGAGGCCCAAATCGATGCGGCGGTCGTCAAGCCGCTGATGTTCAGACCTTCCTTCATGATCACGCCGGCACCCAAGAAACCGATACCCGTCACGATGCCTTGAATAACCCGAGTGGGGTCGGCGGTAGTGGTGAGCGGCAATAAGCCGCCAAACCAGAACTGCGGGTAACCGACGATAACCGTTACCGCCGCGGAAGCCATGCACACCAGTCCATAGGTGCGCATGCCGGCTGCTCGGCCGTGGTAGGAGCGTTCGTAGCCCACCACCATGCCCAAAAACAAAGCGCCGACGATATTCATCAGAATCACCACGCTGGCTTCCAATTGGGCAAGCGACCAAAACGAAATCAGCCGGTCCGGCGAGATTGGATTCATGTTTATCGTCCGGGTTTTTGGTAGATACGGGCTACAGACTTGGGCCTATGGCACCGTTTCCACTTCAACATTGATTTCAACAGGCTTTTGATAATAGATGCCGGACAGTTTACGTTTGAACTCGTCTGTTATATCCCGAGCATCCTGGCGGCTTTTCATCACGCGCGGGGTAAGCAGCACCACCAGCTCGGTTTTGTCCTTGTTCCGCGTCGTACCGCCGAAAAGCGGCCCGATTAAGGGTATCTCGTGCAGCAGCGGCACGCCGTCACGCAAATAATCGTTGTTTTCTTTGATCAAACCGCCCAAAACAATGGTTTCGCCACTTTGTACCGCAACGCTGCTCTCGATTTCCCTTTTTTGAATGGTGGGCGAGTCGATGGTGTCGCTGGTCGTGGTTTTGATAGCCTGATTAACACTTTGTAATATGTCCATCAGCACCAATCCACCGGCATTCACCCTGGGCCTAACCGACAAATTGACACCGGTATCGATCATCTGGATCGAACTGGTTTGCACGATACCGTTATTGGAATTGTTGCTGCTCAAATTGCTGGAAACTGAGGAACGTATCGGCACCGAATCGCCGACTTTGATCGTGGCTTCCTGGTTGTTCAGTACCATCAAGGACGGCGAGGAGATGACATTGACGTTATTATTGACAGCACTGGCATTTAGTACGGCTTGAATGTCCTTCGAACCGCTAGAAAAAGCGTAGGAGAAACCACTTGTGCCAAATGCCTTCATAGCATCTTTAGCAACATTTGTGAGACTCAAGCCTTGTGCAGAGCCTCCAGCTGTATCGTTATTTCCTCCGTTATTGTGGCTAAAATACCATTGCAATCCATACTTTAAATCGTCTTTCAGCGTAACTTCCACAATCGTGGCATCGATCATCACTTGTAAAGGCAGCACATCCAGCTGTTTTAACACGCGCTCAATCACAGCATATTCCTGGGCGGTCGCGACGATAATCAGCGCGTTATTGCCTTCGTCGGCGATGATTTTGACGTTGGGCATGTCATTGTTATTACTGCCACCCGAACTGCCGCTTAAGCTACCGCCGAGTGCGCCGCTGCCGCTTTTATCTTTGGTTCGGTCGCTGAGCGTTCTATCGCTCATCGAATCCTGCTGCCGGTTGGCGCCGCCTGCGCTGCTACTTGATGAACTATCCGACTTTTTATTGGTGGCCGATAATGATTTGCGGCCGGAGGCGATAGAAGCCTTGCTGGATTTGCCGGAACCGCCGCTACCGAAAATATTGCTTAAAGTTTCGGCCAAATCGGTGGCGCTGACATGTTGCGCCCGGTAGACATTCACGCCGCCGGCTGCCGCTGTGTTAATGCGATCCAGCCTATATACCCAGTTTTCAATGTCCTTCAGATAACCGGCTTGATGGGTGACGGCTAATACCGCGTTAAGCCTTTCTATTTCGATAAACCGGAAAAAGCTGGCTTCGTCTTCTTTGGATTTTTTGGTGTTGAAGATTTGCTCCAGCTCTTCAATGATTTTGCCGGCGCTGACGTTAGCCGGTGTAAACAGAGCAAAGGAGCGGCCTTTTAAAATATCGACATCAAAGGTATTGACCACATCCAACGCCCTGGAGATTTCCGCGCCGGAACCGGCGACCAATATCAGATTACGGTTCGGATCGACATGCAGCAACGATTTTTCCGGCAATAACGGTTTCAATATCTCCGCCAGTTCCGAGGCCGCGACATTTTTGACCGGAATTACCCGCACCTGATAACCATTGGGCATTTTGGCGCCGGACAGCGAGCTGATTGAGCTGCTGTACAAGGCTTCATTGGACGGTTTAATCAGATACATACCGCCTTGTTCGGTCAGGGCGGCATTATTCAAGCTCAGCAGCATATCCAGGGTCGGGATCAGCTCGTCCTTGCTTAGGGGTTTGGAGGTTTGCAAAGTCACTTTGCCGACCACTTGCGGACTGATAGTGTAGTTCCGGCCCAGAATATCGCTGAGTATTACTTTCGCCACTTCGCCCAGATCGGCGTCATCGAAATTCAAACTGTATTCGCCCTTACCACTGGTTTTGCCGCTGCCTTGGTGGCCGGCTTGCGGGGCGATGCTTGCGTCGCCGCTAGGGTACATTTCGACTTTAGTGATTCTATTTTCGGCGTTTTTATTGGCCTCGTTAGCCAGTTCCGGAATCAACAAAGTATCTTCTTGAGCCGGTTTGTGATCGGCAATAGCCAGTTTTTCATGCAACTGCGGGCCGATAAATTCACAGCCGGTCATGGACAGCGCCAACGCCAACATTGGAGGAATGTTGATTTTTTTAGTTGTCATTGATGTTCTCGGGATTTTCATTAGGTACTGATTCTATAGGTTTGGTAACGGCGTTGGGCTGCGGCGGTCTGGGCGGTACGGCTGGCTTGCCCGGTACCGGAGGCTTGACTTGCGCACGCGGCTTTCTCAATACGACCGATTTTTCCTGGCTGCCTTGCTGAAGCAGCACATTGTCGGCGTGTATTTGCTTCAGCAGCCAGCCGGATATGCTTTGTTCTTCGGTTATTTTTAAAAACTTTTTGGCTTCGTTGCGCTTTCTAAACAAGGCGGTCGGCTTGTTATTTTTATCGTAAACGCCGATTAACTCCCAATCGTCGATTTGTCCGGAATCTTGAGTTTGCAAATTGTCGGTCGGATTGGTTTCCGCGACAGGCTTTCGGCCTTCCACAAACAAAGGTCTGTCGACAATATCGCTGTAGATTTCCGCAGAGCCGCTATTATCGGCGATATTGGGCAGTTGCTCGGCCGGGGATTCGGTTTGCGGGCGCGGCTCAAGCAGTGTTTGCAATTGCTTTAACGTATATTGACTATACGTCCATTCGGCTGCCAACAACAGGCTCAGCGTGCCGCAACCCAGTAATTGCAATCTGATCAGTTTCTGATTCATGAGGCTTTGGCTCGCATAAAGCTGATCACTTCAAAACTGACATTCAACTGAGAACTGGGGTCCATTTTGTTGGTGCTGCGGTTACGCGCGCCGCGTACCGGGGAAATGTCCAATTGATCGACCAGCAGCAAGGGCATATTGGTATCCAGACTGTGCAGCACCGCGCGCAATGCTTCAATGCTGCCGCTCATGCGCACTTTTACCGCGATGCGCACAAAATCCTCTTCGGCCTTGCCCGGCAAACCTTGCGTGCTGGTCAGTTGGCCGCCGGCTTCTGTTACTGCGGTTTTGACGATGTTTTGTAGCTCAGCTGAGGCCAAGGCTTCGGTGTCGCTGTCGCTCAGATAGCCTTGCTGTTGGTATTGTTGATTCAATGATTCCAGGTTTTGGGCAACGCTGTCGCGGCGGGCGACAATGGCTTGTTGGCGTTGCAAACGAAACAATAGGTCGTTTTTTTGCTCGCGGTAATCCAGCCAGCTGCTGAATAAAGGCAGCAGTACCAAAAATATCACGGTAAATAACACCAATCCAAGTAAAGCCAGTGCCAGCCAGCGCTGATAGCGCGCTTCATTCATTGCTCGGCCCCTCCATTTGCCTCGGATTCAGCTGGAGCAGGCTGGCTGGTGGTCGTCGCCTCAGTATCCTCAGCAGGCTCGGCGGGTGGCGGGCTAACATCCATACTAATTTGGAAGCGCTCGCGCCCGGTGGCTTTATCCTGGGTCAACGGCGAGACGAAACTGACATTGCTGAAATATCCGGAACTTTCCAACAAACCGATCAAAGACGACGCGCCCGGCGATTGACCCTGGATTTGCAGACGTTTGTCCGCAAATTGAAAATGCGTCAACCAGCTGTCATCTTTTAACAAGGTGCTCAGTTCGTTCAATACCGCGACCAGAGCGGGAGACTGGGTTTTAATGTCTATCAATCGTTGGGTTTGCTGGCGTAAGGCATCGATTTCGTGCTGTTGTTCTTCTATTACGCGGGTTTCTTTTTCCAGCGTTTTGATGTGATTTTTCAAGACATCGACGGCTTGACCTTCCTGCCACACCGGCCAAATCAAAACTGCCAGAAACAACAGTAACAGTAAGCTGTTCAGCAGCCAGTGCATGGCTTGAGCTAAGGCGTTGCCGCGCGGCCGGTAGCGTTCAGGGAGTAAATTGTAAGCGGGCGCATCGGCAGGGCAAACGGTGCTGGCATGGCAGAAATCCACCCGCACCGGCTGTATCCCCAAAGCCTGTAGTTTGACCAGTTGCTCGTCCAGTGCGGTTTTAGGCGTAAATACCAGTAATACTTCAATTTGACCATGCTCGGTTTTACCTAGCGGAATGGCGGCAAAATAGACTTGCTCGGCCTTGAACGGCGTGTAACGGTCCAATTCAAATCCGACAACTTGCTGCAGATTCTCTTGGGCCGCAGCGGGTAAATAGACGATTTTTTTTAGCGCCTGTGTCGGGTCCAGGCGCAAGATACACTCGGCTTTTTCAAAGTCTGGATGTTGGGTCTTCAAGGTTTGATAACTATCCGCGAGGTTGCTGTCCAAGCGCCATGTCATCGGGGTTTGCTGTTCGGCCTCGCGGTAAAAATGGATTTGAAAATCCGCGTCGGCGGCGCTGATTACGAGTGCGCCACTACGGTCTGTCAGCAAAGATCTGAGACGACTCGGTACCAAAAACGCCAATTCTCGCCCCCACCACTGGAAGAAACGTTTCAGATCGAAATCAATGCTGGTTTGTAAATTCATCTTGAACGGTAATGAGCTGGGATTCCTTGGCCGAGTCGAATAAGGCCAATACTTGCTGACCTTGTTTCCAATCCAGGATTTGGTAGGGCGCTTGGCTGGGGTCTTGGTTCTGGATTCTTACCACTGCTTCGATAGCGGCCGTCGCCTGATCTTCCAGCAGGGTTTGCACCATAATAGTATACGTTTGCTCTTCATCCGCCAATGCCGGATCGGTCTGATCGGCCGTGATATCGTCTGCCGCAGCCGATTCAGAAAAGCGTTTGTCCAAGTATACATCATGAATATTCTGTGCCTTCAGGTTGTCACCAACCATTTCCAGTAACTCCGACGGTGCTTGCCGCAAGTTTAATTCTGCTTGTCCGGAATAGATGGTAATCCACGGTTGCAGCTGCTCGAAAATATCGGCGTTGAACCCCAGCACTAATTGCAACTCCTCTAGGGATTGAAAAGGTTGATTGCTGGGCTGATAAGCCAGCCCGGCCTGCCGATATTGTTTTTTCTCGGCGCCTTGCGGACGCGGATCATCGTCGGCGTCTCGCCAATCCAGAAGAGCATCCAACAAATTCTGCTGTAGCTTTTTGTCGTCGCTTACCGAACTAATCAAGGCCTTTAATAAAGGTTCCTCCGCGGCGTTGATATCGACTTTGCCGGATTCGGCGATAATTCGGATCCGAATTTCGCTATCGTTGCCCGGTATTCGATAGATACTGCCATCCGCGTGCCAACGCCGCTCGGGATCGGCCTGTTGCAGCATGAATTGGGCAATGTTTAAACCGGTTTCCGCCAGTGCTTGGGCTTGGGCATTGTTTTTCAACGCGCCGGCGACGCTGCTTTCCCGGCGCATACTTAACGCAAAACTGCCGGCCATCAGGCTCAGCAGCGTCAAAATCCAAATGACGATTACCAGCGCCAGACCGCGTTGCCGATGGGCGGCCTGTGCACAAAGCATGCTATTCATTCGCGATGCCGGGCTGCTGGTTTTGCTCGCCGAGCAACGCTTCTGCGTTCGGCTGGCCGTTGATTTTTAATGCAAATATCATGTCCGGCCAAAAACTGTCGTCGTTTAGCGCGATGCTGACTTTTACCAGTTTGGGTAACTGGCCGGTGACTTGTCCTTGCCATTCGTCCAGCCAAGCACCATTACCGTCAACGTTGTCAGCCGATGCGCCAAAGTAACTGATTTTGAAATGCCGTAAGTTTTCCAATAGCACGACCGGTTCGGCGTCGGCCGGTATCGATTCGGTTTGCCGGTAAGGGGTTAATGCGACTTTCAGGGTCGACGGTTGCTGCGGGTCCAGGCCGACATGAAACACTTGTAAGCCCTTGCGTGCCGACGCGGCCGGCAGCGCAGAGACAAAGCTGATGCTTTGCGGCAAGCCTTCGAAAGCCAGTTTCGGCAATTCTTGCGATGCCAGTTGTTGAGCGTTTTGTGCTTGGTTTTCCTGGATGATAGGGAAGGGTTTGGTATTGCTCAAATGCCGTTTGAAGAATTGGTAAACCACGGCTTTTTTATTCACTTCGCTGATTTTGGCTTCACCGCTGTTCCAGCTTTCCGCGGCTATCCGCAAACTGGCGAAGAGCAAGACCACCATGATCCCCAGCAAGCTGATGGCTATCAGCATTTCGATCAGCGTAAATCCTTTTACCGATGAACGCTGCGACACTAGCCCGGACCTGGTTGTTGTAGTTTTAGGGTATGCAATTCCACGGCACGCGGTTGTTCATCCTCACCCCACGCCACCACTACCCGCACCGACATCAACACCGGCGCCGGCTTTTGCTGATCGGGATCCGTATCTTTCAGACTGGCTCGGGATTGCACTGGCGTCGCCGGATTGACCGTGATTTGCCAGTCGTATTTATCGCCTTCCGTGCCCTGGCTTTCGCCGGTTGTCAGCTCTGTCTCCACCCCGGTGCGGGCCATCAGCGATTCGGCAATTTGCACCGCGATAGTGTATTCCTCGGAAATAACCGCATTGTTAACACCGGTGCCGAAGATGCGCAGCAGTATCGTCAACGCTATCGCCATGATGGAAAAGGCGACCAGAATTTCCAGCAGGGAAAAGCCTTTATGCCGCTGCATCGGAAATACTGACCTGGCCGGTAATCCAGTTAACGTCGATGCGGCGCAATTGATTGCCCCATTCCAGCGTGATTCTGCCTCCGGTGGACGAGCCGTCGCCAAAGAACCGAATATGGCCTTGCTCGCCCTCGCTAAACTCTTCCTCCGCGACCACTAAGGACACGTCAATCTCTTCGGCAAACGGATAAGTTTTGTCGTGGTTACTGATGCGGTAACTGTTGTCTTGCAGGTCGATGGCGACACTGACCGGCTTTTGCGTCATCAGTGCCTGGCCGTGCGCGTAACGCAGAGCCGACGCCATATCCCTGGCGACGGCTTGTAGCTTGGTACTGCGGTTGCCGGAGCCGATATTGCTGCCGACCACCGCAAAAGCCAGCACGCTGATCAGCAGTACGATGATCAGCTCGATCAGCGTAAAGCCTTGCATGCGTTGGCGGGCGGGCTGGGTGGTCATTTATTCCCAGCTGTTGATGTCCTGGTCTTCACCTTCGCCGCCTTCTTTTTCATCGGCACCATAGCTGAATAAATCGAACTTACCGTGCTGGCCGGGGAAGACATAGTGATAATCCTGATTCCAAGGATCTTGCGGGATTTTGTCCTTACGCAGGTAAGGGCCGTTCCAGCGCTTGGCATCGGCGGGTCTTTCCACTAACGCGGCCAAGCCTTGTTGGCTGGTGGGGTAGCGGCCTTCATCCAGTTTGTACATGTCCAGCGACGCCGCCAGATCCTCGATTTGTACTCTGGCGGCCTTGGTTTTGGAGGCGCCCATATGTTTCATCACCTGCGGGCCGACAATCCCGGCCAGCATGGCGATAATGCCCAATACCACCAATAATTCCAGCAAGGTAAAACCGCCGTGGCGGCGTAACATGTGTTTCATTTGCAAAACTCCTTCTATAAAAATGGATGGTACCGGCGAATTCATTCGCCCATGCGCCTAAGCCGCCAGATCGTTTACGCTCAAAATAGCCAGTAAGATGGAAACGATGATGCCGCCTATCATCAAGCCCAGCGAAATGATCAAGGCCGGTTCCAACAGCGCCAGCATCCGCTGGATGGTGGTCTTTAGCTGCTTGTCGTAAATGGTGGCTACCCGCATCAGCATTTCCTCCAGCTTGCCGGTTTCCTCGCCCATTTTAATCATTTGCACCGCCAGTTTGGGAAACAGGTTTTGCTGGGCCAAGGCGTCCGACATGGTCCGGCCTTGCTTGAGCTGGGCTTCGGCATGCTCCAACAGATCGGCCAAGACTATATTGCCGACGGTTTCCCGGACGATGCCCAGCGATTTCAAAATCGACACGCCGTTGCCCAATAAAGTGCCGAAGGTACGGCTGAAATTGGCTATTTCCATGGTCAGGATGATGTCGCCGAACAACGGAAACTTCAGTAGTCGGCCGTCCCAGGCTTTCTTGCCGGCCGGATCGGCCAACTGCAATTTTATAGTTTGCACGCTGCCGACAATAACAATCAGCAGCACCCACCAATAACTTTGCAGAAACTCGGCCAGGCCAATCACTATCTGGGTTGGCACCGGCAAGGCTTGGCCGGCGCTATCGAACATTTCCTTAAACTGCGGGACTACGAAGGTCAGCATTACGAACAATGAGGCCAGCGACATCAGCAACAAAATGGCCGGGTAAATCAACGCGGTGCTGACCGTGTCTTTCAGTTCCTGCGAACGTTCCATGTATTCCGACAAGCGCAGCAACACGCCGCCCAGATTGCCGCCCATTTCCCCGGCGCGGATCATGTTCAGATAAAACTTGGAAAACACCCCGCTCTGGCTTTCCAACGCATCGGCTAGTGCCTTGCCGGCTTTGACCTTTTCCAGCACTTCGCCGACCAGTTTATTCAGTTTCGGATTTTCCTCGGTCAACTGCATCAGAATCGTTAACGACCGATCCAGCGGCAAACCCGATTCCAGCAAAGTCGCCAATTCGCCGGTCAGCATACCGATTTCTTTTTGCGACAGTTTGACGGTAGCCGACTTTAGTTTGAACCCCAGAAAGGTCTTATCTTTCGCCAACTCAATGCGGATGGGAATCAAGCCCTGGTTTTGCAATTCCAGCAGCAAGGCCTGCTCGTCTGCAGCATTACGCACACCTTCTTCGGCGACACCCTGACTGTTGACGGCTTTGTAGGAGAATAAAGGCATGTATTTGTTTAGTTTGCTTTTTAGCTGGGTTTGCGTTTTGGTACTCGGCAATGTTTTTGCAATGCCAAAACATGGATACTCGATAACCTTGGCGTAGCGTGTATATGTCTATCACATTTCATGTTACTAGCCCGGCCCTATTGATAACGGATATTCCGATCAAGTTGAGTTCATCTAAGCCCAGACGGATATGCGCTTCGATAGCCAACGGCATAAAGGTGACCGGCTATTTAAGGGCCGGGTTAATCATCACGCAGATTCGGTCTGGCGAGGCTTAATGCCGCCGGCAAAACATGCTCGCCACTATAAAGTAGTTGCGGGCGTATCTCAAAACTCCATGCGTATCCCGACATTAAAGGCGTGGCGGGAAACGTATTGCTGGCCGAAGGTGGTGTCGTATTGCACGAATGCCGAGCCGCCAAACGGCAGTTGGGCGGATAAACCGGCGCGCAAATTGATGTAATCCTTATCGACGCTAAAACTGTTGGTGGTAAAGGCATTGTTAGGCGAATCGACGAAGCGGGTGGTAATCAAGGAGTTTTTGTTGAACCACTGATGCTCCCACTCGACATTCACTTGCGAAACCAGCACGCCCACCGGCGTGCTCAGCGCATGCGAGACCATCGCGCCGATACTGCTGCTCAACGACTCGTTGTCCAGCTCGCCGACTATCATGTTCATGCCTAAACCGGCACCTTGTTCCTTGCGGCCGTTGACAAAGTTGTAACCGTATTCCGTGCGGCCTCTAAGGCCGAATGTCCATTCTTTTACCGCTATGTCGTAACCGCTACTGAGGCTGGTGCGATTTTGCCAGCCATCGGTTTGGCTGGATGCCGTTTCATTAATCGCTGTGCCGTTGGCGTCGTTATAAAGTGTGACACGTTTGGAATCGTATTGGTTATAAGTCAGGTTGTTGACCAGATCAACGTACCAGTTATCGGTCAGGTTTAACGAGCCGAAGGCTGATAAGGTGTACCCGTCTATGCTTTGGCTGCCGCCCTGTTGGGAAATCAGGGCCGTGCTGCTGCCGTAGCCGGCAGACAAACCCAAGAGTAGCCGTTTGCTCAAGCGATAGTCGGCACCGGCAGTGACAGCGGACATCGAGGACGCATAGCCGCGTTGAACGACCGTTGCGGTTCTATCAGCCCATTCGAATTGGCCGTTAATGAATAAGCCCAAATTGCTGAAGCCGGAGATAAGATCGGTGCCGTCGTTGTTGTTATCCGTGCTTAAGGAAATACTGACCGAGGAGGGGGCATTGGATGAGGGTTGACCGTCTTTTTCCGGCGTTGAAGCCTGAATGCTGATAGCGTTAGAACTGGGTGTGTTGGGTGAACTGGCTGAACTGACTGAACTGGTGGGCGCACTGGGTGCACTACTAGGCGTGTTTATGCTGCTTGACGCATTCGGTGAGCTGATACTGTTGGCTGAGCCGGGTGCGCTGAGAACGCCCGGAGCGCTGCCGATAGCCATTGAACTGCTTACCGGTGTGTTGAACGTGGGGGACGACTTGAAACTTGAAGCGGAACCGGCGCCGACGCTTGCGGACCTCAGGGTGATGAGTCGCTGAGTGATGTTGCCGGTCTGCAATTTGGCTATTTGGTTCGATACGGTTTGTTCCGCCGCGATTTGGCCAGGGCTGATTTGCCGCAACGCGCTGATGAATTGGTCTACTTTGCTGGCATCGGCGTTACCGTTTGCTAAAAACGGTTTCAAGCCGTTCAATAGATTCTGCAGATTAGTTGGGGTTGAGGCACTGCAGTCTATTTGCTGTAAGGCGTTGGCCAAGGATTGCACGTCGGCGGGAACCAGATTGGGCAGTCTGGGCACCATGGTCAGCAAAAACTGCTTTTCCTGCTTGGAAAATATAAACATATCGCTGGAGCCTTCCGGACAGGTAATGCTTTGGTTAAAATTTCCGGAGATGCTGCCGCTGGTGGTTTGCAACAGCACAGACTGCGAAAAAGCCTGTTGCGGCGAGAAGTTAGGTTGGCTGGCCAAGCGTTGTAAGTTAAGCTTTGCGCCTTGAATATCGATGCTGCGCGCAGTAATCGAATCGGTTACCAACTGTCCGTTTACCCCGCCCAATTCCAAATTCAAGCTGCTGGCTTGGCGGAAAATCAAATCAGCCGATGCGGCGTCAATGGCCGCTATCCCTTGCCCATTGGCACCAGGACCCGGCGAGAAACTGTTGTTTATGTCCACGATGCCGGCGTAAGAACCGTTGCCGGATACCGGCCCGTTCAAAGTCAGGTGCGAACCGGCGATGCCGACCGTGCCATTGTTGATGAGCGGACCGCTGATGTTGCCGTTGCCGCCGAAGCTGCCGGCTTGTATGTCGGTCAAAGCCTGGCTCCAAACCCCGTCTACCCGGGTAGTGCCCGCGGTCTGCCGGTAAGTGCCGTTGCCGATAAACGAGGCATTACTGGTCACGCGCACATTGCCGGAATTAATGACCGTCGATTGATTGTTGAGGATGAAATTGCCGTTCAGCAATAAGTCGCTGGCGGAGCCTCCCGAGCCGCTGATAATCAAGCTACCTGGGCCGCGCATCTCGCCCCCGGAAAGCACTGCGGATTGCACTCTTAATTCGCCTGGGCCCGATAATATGCCGCCAGTCTGCACGTAACGACTCACCTCGGTGCTGCTGTGCTGTAAATTGACGGTGCCGTTGTTTATGGTAAAAGTGCTACCCAGATTGAGCTGCTTGGTCGCCGCGGACGAAAAATTGACGGTGCCGCCCGATACCGTCGTGGAATTGCTTACTGAATAATCGCCGGCGATAGTGGTTGTTCCGCCGCTGAACACCGCATCGGTGGCCGTTAGGGCAACGCCGGCGTTGACTAGATTGGTCCCACCGCTAAAAGTGATATTGGCTGTGCCAAGGTTGGTGCCGGCATTGAATTGTTGCGTGCCTGCGCCGAATTGCAAGGTGCCGTTGCCGGTGAAATTGCCGGAGTGGGTATTGCTGCCGGTAAAATTCAATACGCCGGCATCTACCAGCGTGTTACCGGTGTAGCTGTTAGTGCCGCTCAAGGTCACCGTACCCGAAGTGGTTTTGTTCAAACCCGCGCCACCACCCAAATTGGCGCTGACTGTGCCGGATTGAAGATCAAAGGCACTGTTCGAGGTCAAGGTGCCGGCGCCGGTGATAGACCCCGACAGCAGTCGTACGCCTGCCACTGTGTCGTTATGGCTGCCCAGAGCAAAGGTGCCGCCGTTGACGACCAGACTGGACGTATTGGCAAGCACATCGCTGGCGCCCAAGGTCAACGCGCCGGCACTGACTTGGGTGTTGCCGGTATAAGTATTGCTGCCGCTTAGCGTCACGCTACCGGCGGTGGTTTTGCTCAAGCCCACGCTGCCGCCTAAATTGGCGCTGACCGTGCCTGATTGCACATCAAAGGCACTGTTCGAAGTCAAGGTGCCGGCGCCGGTGATAGACCCCGACAGCAGTCGTACGCCTGCCACTGTGTCGTTATGGCTGCCTAGAGCGAATGTGCCGCCGTTGACGATCAAGCTGGAGGTGTTGGCTAGCACGTCACTGGCACCCAAGGCCAACGTGCCGGCGCTGACTAGGGTGTTGCCGGTGTAGGTATTCGTCCCGCTCAGGGTCACGGTGCCGGCAGTAGTTTTGGTCAATCCGACGCTGCCGCCCAATACCGCGCTGACCGTGCCGGATTGCACATCAAACGTGCTGTTCGACGTCAGAGTGCCGGAGCCGGTAATCGAACCGGACAGTAATTGCACCCCAGCGACGGTGTCGCTGTTTGCGCCTAGATCAAAGGTGCCGCCGTTGACGACCAGACTGGACGTATTGGCAAGCACATCGCCGGCGCCCAAGGCCAACGTGCCGGCATTTACTTGGGTGTTGCCGGTGTAGGTATTCGTCCCGCTCAGTGTCACGCTGCCGGCAGTAGTTTTGGTCAATCCGACGCTGCCGCCTAGTGCGGCACTGACCGTGCCGGATTGCACATCAAACGTGCTGTTCGACGTCAGAGTGCCGGAGCCGGTAATCGAACCGGACGTTAATTGCACCCCATCTACTGTGTCGTTATGGTTGCCTAGAGCGAAAGTGCCGCCATTGACGACCAGACTCGAGGCATTTGCAAGCACATCGCTGGCGCCCAAGGCCAACGTGCCGGCGCTGACTTGGGTGTTGCCGGTGTAAGTATTGGTCCCGCTCAGCGTCACGGTTCCTGCGGTGATTTTACTCAAGCCCGCACTGCCGCCCAACGCCGCGCTGACCGTGCCGGCTTGCACATCAAACGTGCTGTTCGACGTCAGAGTGCCGGAGCCGGTAATCGAACCGGACAGTAATTGCACGCCGGCGACGGTGTCGTTGTTCGCGCCCAAATCGAAAGTGCCGCCGTTGACGATCAGACTCGAGGCATTGGCAAGCACATCGCCGGCGCCCAAGGCCAACGTGCCGGCGTTGACTTGGGTGTTGCCGGTGTAAGTATTGGTCCCGCTCAGGGTCACGGTGCCGGCAGTAGTTTTGGTCAATCCGACGCTGCCGCCTAGTGCGGCACTGACCGTACCGGCTTGCATATCAAAGTCACTGGTTGACGTTAACGTGCCGGTGCCTGTAATCGAGCCGGACGTTAATTGCACGCCGGCGACGGTGTCGTTGTTTGCGCCCAAATCGAAAGTGTCGCCGTTGACGACCAGACTGGACGTATTGGCAAGCACATCGCTGGCGCCCAAGGTCAACGTGCCGGCGCTGACTTGGGTGTTGCCGGTGTAGGTATTGGCGCCGCTCAGCGTCACGGTGCCGGCGGTGGTTTTGTTTAGACCGATATTGGTGCCACCTAGCTTGGCGCTGACCGTGCCGGATTGCACATCAAACGTGCTGTTCGACGTCAGAGTGCCGGAGCCGGTAATCGAACCGGACAGCAATTGCACGCCGGCGACGGTGTCGCTGTTTGCGCCCAGATCAAAGGTGCCGCCGTTGACGATCAGACTCGAGGCATTGGCAAGCACATCGCCGGCGCCCAAGGCCAACGTGCCGGCATTGACTTGGGTGTTGCCGGTGTAGGTATTCGTCCCGCTCAGGGTCACGGTGCCGGCGGTGGTTTTACTCAAGCCCACACTGCCGCCCAACGCCGCGCTGACCGTGCCGGCTTGCATATCAAAGTCGCTGGTTGATGTTAACGTGCCGGTGCCGGTAATCGAACCGGACAGTAATTGCACGCCGGCGACGGTGTCGTTGTTCGCACCCAAATCGAAAGTGCCGCCGTTGACGATCAAGCTGGAGGTGTTGGCAAGCGCGTCACTGGCACCCAAGGCCAACGTGCCGGCGCTGACTTGGGTGTTGCCGGTGTAGGTATTGGCGCCGCTCAGGGTCACGGTACCTGCGGTGGTTTTGTTCAAGCCCACGCTGCCGCCCAAATTGGCACTGACCGTGCCGGCTTGCACATCAAACGTGCTGGTAGACGTCAAAGTGCCGGTGCCGGTAATCGAACCGGACAGTAATTGCACGCCGGCGACGGTGTCGTTGTTCGCACCCAAATCAAAGGTGCCGCCGTTGACGACCAGACTCGAGGCATTGGCAAGCACATCGCCGGCGCCCAAGGCTAACGTGCCGGCATTTACTTGGGTGTTGCCGGTGTAGGTATTCGCCCCGCTGAGTGTCACGGTGCCGGCAGTAGTTTTGGTCAATCCGACGCTACCGCCCAATATCGCACTGACCGTGCCGGCTTGCATATCAAAGTCGTTGGTTGAGGATAATGTGCCGGCACCGCTCAAAGTCGCCCCGGCATGCGCCATACTGAAATTTGCCACAGTGGGCGAAATATCAAGAGCCACATTTTGGCCGACATTGATAGCCGCATCATCGGCCGCTCCGGGGCTTGCGGCACATGACCAGTTAGCGGGCGTAGACCAAATATCATCACCACCTTGCCAGGTACAAACGGCAGCTTCGGCAGTTGAAAAAAATCCGATCAGCAACGCCGAGAAAGCGAAAGAGGCATCGGCGCCGACGCTGCGCGAACGTCGTTTGGCTATCGTTGGATTATTTGCAGACTCGGCTGGCGATTGGCACATCTTGAATCCATGATGTTGATTAAAAAGTGGGTTTTAGTCATATTCCACTTGACGCTATTTGTTATGCGGTATGTTGGCTTTGTTATTCAAAGCCTTTCTAGGTTTAGATCAACGAAAGTTTGTTGTCGGGCGCCGATTAAACAGCTCAAGCTTCGGTCGTTACCCTTAATACCTCTTCTAAGGTGGTGATACCCTGCAAGGCTTTGCCGACGCCGTCTTCGTACATGGTTTGCATGCCTTCCTGGATCGCGGTTTGCTGGATCACGAAAGCTTCTTCGTGTTTCATGATTTGCTTGCGGATCGTGTCGGTCATCGTCAAAAATTCGATGATCGCCAGTCGGCCTTTATAGCCGATGCCGTTACAGGTGGGACAGCCGACCGGTTTGTGCAGCAGGATTTCGCCGGTAGGTTGCCACTGTCTAAGTTTCATTTCTTCGATCAGCGTGTCCGAGGCCGGGTGGGCTTGTTTGCAGTGCGGACAGAGGCGGCGCACCAAGCGCTGGGCCAGAATGCCGTTGATGGTAGAGCTGAGCAGGTATTCTTCCAGGCCCATGTCCTGCAAGCGGGTGACGCCGGCGGCGGCGTCGTTGGTGTGCAGGGTGGATAACACCAAGTGACCGGTCAGTGCCGATTGCACGGCAATTTTTGCGGTTTCCAGGTCGCGCATCTCGCCGATCATGATCACGTCCGGGTCTTGGCGGACGATGGAGCGCAAGGCCGATGCAAAAGTCAAACCAATTTGTGGTTTGGCCTGAATCTGGTTGATGCCTTCCAACTGATATTCCACCGGATCTTCGACGGTGATGATCTTGCGTTCCGAGGTATTCAGGGTTTTTAAAGCGGCATACAACGACGTGGATTTACCGCTACCGGTCGGGCCGGTGATCAACAAAATGCCGTGCGGTTGCGCCAGTACTTCAATAAAGCGCTCGGCCTGTTTGCCGACGAAGCCCAGGGTTTCGAAATCCAATACCGCGTTTTCCTTGTCCAGCAAGCGGATCACCACGCTTTCGCCGTGCAGGGTAGGGATGGTGGAAACCCGCAAATCCAGCTCCTTGCCTATCATTTGCAGTTTGATGCGGCCGTCTTGCGGCAGGCGACGCTCGGCGATATTGAGCTTGGCCATGATTTTGATCCGCGACAGCACGGCGGCGGTCGAGGCGACCGGCGGCGAGTCGATGTCTTGCAACACGCCGTCGATCCGTAGGCGCACTTTCAGGCTTTGCTCGAACGGTTCGATATGCACGTCCGAGGCGCGGCTTTCCACGGCTTTTTGCAGGATGAAGTTCACCATTTTGATGATGGGCGCTTCGCTGGCCAGGTCTTTTAGATGTTCAAGGTCTTCGCTGCCTTCTTCCTCGACATTGAGGTTGTCCATCAGCTTGTCCATTTGCGACTTGCCTTCGCCGTATTGCAATTCCAGCGCGGCGTCGATTTCCGAAAGTTGGCCGATTTGCAATTTAATGGGTTTGCCGATGGCAAGTTGCAAAGCTTGCGTCACATAGTCATCTTCCGGGTCCATCACCGCGACTTGGATCTGTTCGTCGTCCGCCGTCAGACCTACGGCATGGTATTGCTTTAAAAAACGCTGCGAAACACTATCCGGCAGCGGTGTTTGCGGCGGGTACTGTGCCGGACCTACGCGAGCAATCCCGCTGGCTTCGGCGAAGCTGCCGGCGATGTCGCTGTCCGAACACAAACCCAGTTTGATCAGCAGTTGCGGCACGGAGTCGTCCAATGCCGATTTTTGCATGCGGCGGACTTTACTCAAATCGCTGTCGGAGAGCTTACCTTTCCTTTTTAACAAGCTGAGAAAGGCGGCGTATTTTTCGGGGTTTTCCACGGTTTCCATGTTCACTGTATCAGCCTAAACTTGCAGAACTCGGGCGCATTGTAGCGATTTTCCACTCAGTCCGGCAGTAATTGTTTATGGGATGGTGACTCTTGCGCCGCGTTAGAGAGGGAATGAGGCGCTGCTCGAACAGTTTCTTGTTTTTGGGGTGGCGAGTGTTGGGGATTTTGACGCCCTTGGGTTCCCGCTTTTGTCAGATCGCACCATGGTGAGTTGACGGTTAAATACTGATCAATTGCTTGGTAGGTTGATCATGATGGCAAGCCCCAATGGCTTGGCATCGCCCCTATACCTGCCTGCACCTTTGTCAAAAGCAAATGTCTGTAGCCATCCGTATATAAATTCAGATGTCAGATCATTTGAAGCGTTTGACCAAACGGGTATTGCCGATACAATCCATGACAAGCTCAACAAAACGTAAATATACGGCTATGGCAGAAAGTACTCACCCCCCTAGAACGTTGCTATTGGTCGACGACGAACCGAACATTATTAATGCGCTGAAACGTACGTTGCGCAGAGATGGCTACAGCATACTCACTGCCAATGGTGCGGAAGAAGCGCTTGATTTACTTGTCGATCATAAAATAGCCCTGATCATATCCGATCAGCGTATGCCTAAGATGAGCGGTGTGGAATTTTTGCGCAAAGTTAAAGAGCTCTATCCAAAAACCGTACGGGTGGTGTTATCCGGCTTTACCGATCTTGAATCGGTGACTGGCGCCATCAATGAAGGGGCGATTTACCGATTTATGACTAAGCCGTGGGATGACGAGTTGCTGCGTAAGAACGTTCGCGAAGCGTTTGAATATCATGAAATGGAACAGGAAAATCAACGGCTGACTCGAGAGCTCCAACATTCAAACGATTTACTTGCCAGACTTAATCAAAGTTTGGAACAACAAGTGATGCAAAAAACCCGTGAAATCGTACATAACATCAAAATGCTGGAAATATCTCAGGAAATACTTGAACATTTGCCGTTGGCTATTCTTGGCCTTGATGAACGACACATGATCGCCTCTTCCAATCGACTTGCGGACTCGCTATTCCAGCGTTATCCCAACGAATGCTTGCTTGGCCTGCAAGCAGAGAGTGTTTTGCCCGCCCCCTTATTGCATGTATTACAGCAAACCAAGGATTCTGAAACGGCAGCAGAATTTAACGGCAGCTGCTTAGATTTAGGCAATAGTAAGACCCTTTACGTGTGGATAAGCCCAATGGGTGAACTTAGTCAATCAAAAGGCACTATAGTGGCGCTTTCGTCAGTCAAGACATAACCTTGACTGTCTCAGAAAAGTACAGAGGTGGAGTTTGCCGACATGAATACGAAATCCCAAGCGACCCTGCTGGCTGATTTGCCGTCCTTACCCACCGTAATCATGGATGCCTTGCAGTTCACGGCAGACAAGCAAAACTTGTCCAATCTCGCCAACAAAATTAGTCAAGACCCACACATGGCGGTACGCATTTTGCGCGTCGCCAATTCGCCTTTTTACGGTAGGTCTCGAGAAATTGGTTCTTTGCAGGAAGCGGTGGTGGTGTTGGGACTTAACCGGGTAAAAAACCTGTTGTTAGGCCTTGGTTTTATGAACCTGTTTCGGTTGGACCGCCAAGATTTCGACTACTCACAGTTTTGGTATCACAGCATGGCAGTCGCGGAGTGTGCTCGACAATTGGCGATTCATACCGGTATGGATCAGGATATTGCCTTTACGGCGGGATTGTTGCATGACATCGGGCTGCTGGCCATTGTTTTGTTATTTCCAGACGATTTTAGCCGTATTACTACGCGGCAACATCTCAATAGAATTGAAGCGGAACGGCACGTTTTGGGGTTTGATCATGCCGAGATCGGCTGCAATGTCGCAAAGCATTGGAATTTACCGATGGCGATTCAGCATGCTATCGAACAGCACGAAATCCCACGCGGGCAAGATGAAGGGAAATCGTTAGAATTGATGATCCATATGGCCAATTTTCTGGTACTTGCCAAACAACGCGACGACCAGGCTTTTGAGTATCCGGAGTCTATTGTGCAGATACTTGAGATGCTGAACATTCCTCTTGACCAAGCCATAGACTGGGCTAATTCTAGTCAACAATTCGCCAATCAGGTCGTCGCCAGTCTATAAATTCGGGAGCATTATGTTATTAACTGAATCGCAACAATGGGACTGGATTTATAACCTCTACCAATTAGGGCAATCCGATGCGTTTGAAGAGGATACAAACAAGATATTCGAAAAATTACTGCGTCATATTGTAGAGGGATTTAGAGCCGATACCGGCTCATTAGTCTTGTATGAAGGCGAAGACAGCAGCTGTTTAACCATAGTCGCTGCGCTCGGTTTGCCTGAGGAATGTGTCGGCAGCGCGATACCCAATGGCAACGGCGTGATAGCTTGGGTATTGGCCAACCAGCAGGCGCTATTGATCAAGGGCGATATCAATAAAGACTCGCGCTTTCTCCGCTACCCACCCAAAACCAAAACCCGCATACCGGTTGCCTCCATGTGCTGGCCATTGCAGATAGGCCAGCGCTTGATTGGCGCATTATCGGTCAACAGTTTTAACGATGAGTGTAGTTACACGGGAGCGGATTTAGACCACGGGCAAAAATTAGTTAATCCGATCACGCTCGTGATCGACAACATTAGGTTACATGGTGATCAACGCAAGCGCATCCAGCAGCTTGCCAACGCAAATCAACGCTATGCCAATGCCAACCAGCAATTAATAGAGGCTCACAAACGCTTGAATGAGTCGGAAAAACGCCTCAACGACATTTTAAATTCACTGGATAGCGTGGTCTGGTCGATGGAGCCGGTCACGATGAAATTGCTGTATCTCAACAAGGCCGCCACTGAGGTATCCGGTCGGCCGGTCGAGGATTTTTTAAATGATCCGCAGTTATGGCTGAATATTATTGACCCGATTGATAGAAAGCAGGTGGAAGCCAGTCTGGCCGATTTAAAGACTAACAGTATCCAGAAAGTCATCTATCGTATTCACCGCCCCGATGGCGGGCTTCGTTGGTTGTTTCATCGCATGTGCGCCGTTTGCGATGATGCCGGCTCACCGGTACGCATCGACGGCATCACTGTGGATATTACCCAGCATAAAAATGCCGAAGACTTGCTGAAACAGCGCAATCAGGAATTACAGACAGCCCTCGACACCATACAAGAAGTCCAGCAGCAATTGGTACAGTCCGAAAAAATGTCTTCCATCGGCCAATTGGCGGCGGGCGTCGCGCATGAAATCAACAATCCTATCGGCTATATCAACTCCAATCTCACTTCATTGAAAACCTACGTGGAAGATTTGCTGGCGTTGGTGGAAAAATATGAAAAAACTGAGGGGGAATGCGCCGACGGCGAACAACTTCGGCAAATTCAGGATTTCAAGCAGCAAATCGATCTGGTTTTTTTAAAAACCGATGTGCTCGATTTATTGGTTGAGTCTCACGAGGGGGCGTCGCGCGTCAAAAAAATCGTTCAGGATCTCAAGGATTTTTCGCATGCTGGCGGTGCAGACGAGTGGCAATGGACGAATTTGCACGACTGCTTGGATAGCACACTGAATATCGTCAATAACGAAATCAAATACAAAGCCCGTGTCGTCAAAGTATACGGGGACATTCCGCGTGCCTGGTGTTTGCCGCATCAGTTGAATCAAGTATTTATGAATTTGCTGGTCAACGCCGCCCACGCCATTGAAAAGGAAGGTACGATCACCATCCGTACCGGCAGCGAAAACGGCACCCTTTGGGTTGAGGTGAGCGATACGGGGCAAGGTATTTTGCCCGAGCACGCCAATAAAATTTTCGACCCTTTCTTTACCACCAAACCGGTGGGCAAAGGAACGGGATTAGGACTGTCCGTTTCCTACAGCATCGTTAAAAAGCACCAGGGCGAAATTAAGGTAGACAGCCGGATCGGCGAAGGCACCACCTTTCGCGTGGTATTGCCAAAAAAAGAACAGCCGGTCGACTTATGAATTTGCCGCCATCACCAATGACTAATGATCGGCGGGCGGCTTTACTGTTTGTCGATGATGACACCAATGTGCTCAAAGCCTTGCATCGACTGTTTCGGCATGAAAATTACACGCTTTATCTTGCGGAGGGCGGTGCGGAGGGCTTGACGGTTTTGCGCGAGCATACGGTTGACTTAATTGTTTGCGATATGCGGATGCCGACAATGAACGGCGCCGAATTTTTCGCTCAAGCATTTGAGCGATGGCCCGATACCGTGCGTATCTTGTTGACAGGCTATGCCGATTTAGAATCGACTATCCAAGCAGTCAACAAAGGCCGGATTTACAGTTATTGCACGAAACCCTGGAATGGCGAAGAATTAAAACTATTGATTCATAACGCACTGCAAGAAAAACGTTTGCGTGAAGAACAGGAACGCTTATCGGCTATCATCCGGCAACAGAACGATGCACTGAAAGCCATCAACGAACATCTGGAAGAAAAAGTCGAACAACGTACAGCAGAGCTGGCGCAAGCCAATAAAACCCTGTTGCTCCACAATCAAGCCATTGAAGCTGCACGCAATGGCATCACCATTACCGATGCCAGACAAGCCGGCAATCCCCTGGTTTATGCCAACCCGGCGTTTCAACGCATTACCGGTTACGACAAAGCGGAAGTACTTGGCCGAAACCTTTCGTTTCTGCTGGGCGAGGATCATGATCAGCCTGGCTTGGAGAGTCTCCGAATTGCAATTCGCCGGAAGACAACCGGCTATGCCGTTATCCGTAATTATCGCAAGGATGGCTCGTTGTTCTGGAATGAACTGGCTATCGCGCCAATCAAAAATGCCAATGATGAAGTGACGCACTTTGTCGCCATCGTCGACGATATTACCGAATTCAAATCCAACCAGGCACAGTTGGAATATCGAGCCAACTATGATGATCTAACCGGGCTGGTCAATCGTAATCTTCTTAATGATCGTCTAAATAACGCCATCAGTACCGCGCAACGCGAGCACAAAGTATTCTGCCTGTTTTTTATGGATCTCGATGACTTTAAAGTCATCAATGACACGATGGGACATTCGGTGGGGGATGAGTTCCTAAAAATCATTGCCGGGCGACTGCTGAATTGCGTCCGAGCTTGCGATAGCGTAGCGCGATATGGCGGCGATGAATTTGTCTGTGTATGTCCAAGCATCGCTAAAACCGATGATGCTGCTTTGATCGCGGCGCGAATCATTACCGAAATCTCGCAGCCTCTACAGCTGAATGGGCACACCCTGCATGGGGGGGTAAGTATCGGAATCAGTTTTTATCCTGCAGACGGGGCGGACAAAGAGACCCTGCTTCAGCATGCGGATACCGCCATGTATGACGCTAAGGATAAGGGTAGGAATAGCTTTAGTTTTTATACTCAAGCGTTTAACCAACGCCTTATGCAGCGTTTGATGCTGGAGGAAGACTTGCGCCAGGCTTTACGATTGGAGCAATTTGTCGTCTATTATCAACCCAAGTTCGATTTGCATAGTGAACAAATTAGCGGTATGGAGGCTTTGCTGCGCTGGAACCATCCGGAAAAGGGCTTGATTCCCCCCGATCACTTCATTCCATTGACGGAAGATACCGGCTTGATTCTGCCGATAGGCGAATGGGTGTTGCATACGGCCTGTTTGCAAGCTAAAGCTTGGCAGTTGGCGGGACTACCCGCCATGAATATGGCGATCAATGTTTCACCCAAGCAGTTGCATAGTCCCACGTTTGATCAAACTATTACCCGTGTTTTACGGCAAAGTGGATTGGACGCGAGTTTTCTGGATTTGGAGATAACCGAAGGCGCGGTGATGCAAGACCCGGATAATGTGGCCATTACTTTGACCCGGCTAAAGAATATCGGCATTCGCATTTCCATGGACGATTTTGGTACGGGTTATTCGAGTTTGAGCTACTTAAAACGATTTCCCTTCGATAATCTTAAAATAGACAAGGCATTTATCAACGATATTCCGCTGGGAGAGGGCGATGTTACATTAGTGTTGACCATTATTGCGATGGCGCACAACTTTAAACTTAAAGTGGTAGCCGAAGGGGTTGAAACACAGGCACAGATGGATTTTTTGGCGCGGAATGGCTGCGATGAAATTCAGGGTTATTTCTTTAGTCGACCGTTGCCGGCTTCGGAAGTGGAGCAACTGCTGAAAAAAACCAACTGACCGGGACAGCCAATTTCGCTTATTCGCGGATAACGGGATTTTTCATCTAATGATCATGAAATAAGCCGCGTAACTTTGGCAAATGAAAGTTTTTTGTAGCACAAAAACCGATAATGAATGCCATTCGGCGGACTGCCGGCGAGCTCCCCAGGAGACTATTTTTACCTTACTGACATTAGCACCTGATTTTGAATTATAGATTATGATTAGCCCTAGTGTCTAAACCGAGGTGGGGTGCTCGCTATGCTTGAATCGAAAGCTGAAACTCTGCGGATACAAAAGCTGCACGAATACTGCATCCTCGACACGCCCCCCGAATCAAACTTTGACGACATTGTCCGGCTGGCAGCACTAATGTGCGATACGCCTTTTGCGGTGATCACACTGGTCGATAGTGACCGCGAGTGGTTCAAAGCCAAAAAGGGCATAGCGGCCAACGAACAACCCAGAGACTGTGGATTCGGCACACCAACCCTATCACACCTGGATGTCTTGGTTGTACCGCATGTCGAGCATGACAGTCGCTTCGCGGCCAATCCCCTAGTGGTTTCCGAGCCGCATATCCGTTTCTATGCGGGCAGCCCGATTCTAATTCCCACCGGTGAAGCATTAGGCGCACTTTGTGTGTTCGACGTTGTGCAACGAGCGTTAAGCGTCAATCAACTTGAGGGCCTCAAGCTTCTTGCTCGCCAAGTCGGTGCAGCCTTGGCGCGCAGACAGAAGGAAAAAAGCCGGTCGGACATCCTGGAAAAACCCACGGCCCAAGCCTTGCCGGCTGACTTGGGCCGGCAAGATACAGCGCACAACGCCGAACATTTTAACGGCGCCATATTGGATTCCTTGTCAAAACAATACTGTGTGTTGGATGGAGCTGCCAATATCTTGAAAGTCAGCAGGCCTTGGCTTGATTTCGATCAGGCATACGCCGGGGATAAAGCAAGCCTTCAACCCGGACAAAATTATCTGGCCCTTCTGGACACCGGGCTGACCAACGATAGAGGCGGAAAGGTGTTCGCAGAGGGGATTAGGTCGGTTTTGAACGGCGCTTTATCCCGCTTTTCGCTTGAATATCCTTATTACACCGGTTCCGGTCAGCTTTGGTTTGCAGGGAAAGTCATCCTGTTTCCCGACCAGAATTTAGCCCGGCTTATCGTAATCCATGACAATATTTCCGAACATAAACAACGTGAGGAGCGGTTGCGGCAAGCAGTGGAGTCGGCGCCGAATGCAATCGTGATGGTGAATGAGTCCGGCACCATTGTTATGGTGAATGCGCAAACGGAAGCCTCGTTCGGTTACGCGCGAACCGAACTGATTGGGCAGAGGGTGGAGATGTTGATTCCAGAACGTTTTCGCGGCGGACATATCGGTTTCCGCCGGGCCTATCTTGCCGATCCGGTTTCTAGGCCTATGGGGGCCGGACGCGATCTGTACGGGCTACGCAAGGACGGTACCGAATTTCCGGTCGAAATCGGCCTGGGTCTGATCGAAAGCCATGAAGAAACCCTGGTGCTCAGTTCGATCGTCGACATTACCGAGCGCAAGCGCCTGGAACAACGATTCCGGCAAGCGGTGGAGTCGGCGCCGAATGCCATCGTGATGGTGAATGAGTCCGGCACCATCGTGATGGTGAATGCGCAAACGGAAGCATCCTTCGGTTACGCGCGAACCGAACTGATCGGGCAAATGGTGGAGATGTTGATTCCCGAGCGATTTCGCGACGGACATGTCGGTTTCCGCCGGGCCTACCTAGCCGATCCGGTTTCGAGGCCGATGGGAGCCGGACGCGATCTGTACGGGCTACGCAAGGACGGCACCGAATTTCCGGTCGAAATCGGCCTGGGTCTGATCGATGACGATAACGGCATCATCGTCCTCAGCTCCATCGTTGACATTACCGAGCGCCAGAGTGCCCACGATAAGCTGAAACAAACCCTCAACGAGAAAGAAATGTTGCTTAAGGAGGTCTATCACCGGGTCAAGAATAACCTACAGGTGGTGTCCAGCCTGATCAACCTCCAAGCCGGCAATGTAACGAGTCCGGAGACCGCCGATTTACTCAAACAAAGTGCTGATCGCATCAAAGCCATGGCCTTGTTACATGAAAAACTTTATCAATCCAAAGACTTGGCCAGGATAGATTTCAACGAATACATTCGTAGCCTATCCGACAATTTGCTGTTCGGCTACGGCGCATATTCCGACAAGCTCAAGCTCAACATGAAGATAGACAATGTGTTTCTCGATGTCGATACCGCGATACCCTGCGGCCTGATCATCAACGAATTACTGTCCAATGCCATTAAGTACGCATTTCCCGGAGATCGGCGCGGCGAAATCGGCATTGCTTTCACACAGGAGCAAGGCGAATACATCCTGATAATCTCCGATAACGGCATCGGCCTTCCCAGCGAAATGGATTTCAAAAAAAGCAGCTCGCTGGGTCTGCAATTGGTTGATACCTTGACCAATCAACTCATGGGACAGATGAGCCTGGATCGGACAAACGGATCCACCTTTACTCTGCGTTTTACTAAAACTTGTTAAGCGGGAGGGGTCTCCGCATGTTAGCCAGTAGAATTATGATCGTCGAGGATGAAGGCATTATTGCCATGGATATTCGTAGGCAGTTGGAAGGTTTCGGCTATGAGGTGGTCGCGACTGCTTTTTCGGGAGGCCAAGCCATTACGCTGGCCAATGAGCATAAGCCCGATTTAGTCATGATGGATATTGTGTTGAAAGGCGAGATGGACGGTATCAGCGCGGCGCATGCCATAGCTGAGTCTCTGCATATTCCCGTGATTTTTCTGACCGCTTATAGCGACCCGGCTACCTTGTTGCGCGCGAAAGCCACAGGCGCATACGGCTATTTGATCAAGCCGTTCCGTCCGGATGAACTGCATGCTTCCATCGAAGTCGCTTTGTATAAGTATCAGCTGGAACGCAAGCTGAAGGAGAGCGAACAGTGGTTTGGCAAAACCCTGCACTGTATCAGTGACGCCGTGATTGCCACCGACGCTGAAGGGGTCATCCGATTCATGAATCCGGTGGCCGAAACGATAACGGAACACAGTCTGGAACAGGCCAAAGGTAAACGGGTCAGCGAACTCATGACGCTGATAGCTGAGTCGAGCCGCAGTGTTATTGAAAACCCGGTCCTCAGTACATTACAGAATCGGACCGTGACCGGCATTGACTGCCCCACTTTGTTCGTTAGTCAGTCAGGAGTGGAAATTCCGGTGGACGACGGCGCCGCCCCGATACTCGATGACGATGGAACCTTGTTGGGTGCTGTGATGGTATTTCGGGACATCACCGCCCGTCGACAAATGGAACATTTGCTGCGGGAAAGCGAAGAACGTTTCCATAGCTCATTCGAATTGGCCGCTATCGGCATGGCGCTGATAGCCCTCGACGGCAGTTTCCTGCAAGTCAATAATGCCCTCTGTGAAATTTTTGGTTACACGCGGGATGAGTTGCTGGGCTCCAATCTGCAAATACTCACGCATGCAGACCATCATGATAAAGTAATCAACCTTTACTTGCGGCAATTGGTAACCGACGTACTGCCGACGTTTCAGATCGAGGTGGAGTGCCTTCATAAAATGGTCGGCAAGACCATTTGGACTATGATCAGCGCCTCGCTGGTTCGCACTGCCGGCGGCGAGCCGCAGTATTTCATTGTGCAAATTCAGAATATTTCCAACCGTAAATACGCCGAACAGCAATTGATCTATCTGGCCAATCACGACCCCTTGACCGGGCTACTGAATCGCGACCAGTTTCATAACCGCCTTACTCAAGCATTATCCACCGGTCAAAGACATAACCGTAAACTGGCTGTGATGTATCTCGATTTGGATCGCTTCAAGTTGATCAACGATACGCTGGGCCACCGCTTGGGTGATTTATTGCTGCAAGCTGTCAGCGACCGCCTGAGAGCCTCGGTGCGCTCGAACGATATTCTGGCTCGGTTGGGCGGTGACGAGTTTATCGTGTTGTTGAGTGACATCAATCAAATCGACGATGTAGCCAGAATTGCCCAAAAGACCCTGGACATCCTCACCCAGCCGTTTACCTTGGAAGGCAATGATCTTGTGGTAACCGCCAGCATTGGTATCAGTATTCATCCCGACGACGGCAAGGACAGCCATTCGCTGTTAATGAACGCCGACACGGCCATGTATTTGGCCAAGGACCGCGGTAAAAACAACTTTCAGTTTTATACCCTGGAAATGACTGAAAAATCGATCGAACGCATGAAGGTGGAACGGGGCCTGAGGCATGCCTTAGCCCATGATGAATTACGGCTGCATTATCAGCCTCAGGTCTGTACCGGCAGCGGCGTGGTGGTCAGCGCGGAAGCGCTGGTGCGTTGGCAGCATCCGGAATGGGGCTTGGTGTATCCGGACCGATTCATTACCGTGGCGGAAGAAACCGGACTGATCGTGCCTATTGGTGCCTGGGTGTTGCGTGAGGCCTGTTTACAAGCCAAAACCTGGATTGAAAATGATGGGCCATTCGGCGGTGTAGCCGTGAACGTATCGGCGCGCCAATTCCTCGACACCAACCTGTTTCAAACAGTAAAACGAACCTTGGCCGAAACCGGCCTTAATCCCAGCGCGCTGGAGCTTGAAATCACCGAATCGGCAATTATGCAGGATCCCGAGAACACGCTCCAGGTATTGCATCAGTTTCAAGGGCTTGGGGTGCGGCTCAGCATCGACGATTTTGGCACAGGTTATTCCAGCTTGACCTACCTGCGCCGATTTCCGATACAAAGCGTCAAAATAGATCGATCCTTTGTGATTGATCTTCCTGGCGACGACGGCAGTAAAACCCTTGTCAGGGCCATCACCGCTCTGGCCCATGAGCTTAACTTGTCGGTCGTGGTCGAAGGGGTGGAAACCAAGGGTCAATTATCCTTTCTAACTGAGCAAAAATGCGATTCGCTGCAGGGCTACATGTTTAGCAGACCCGTGAGTGCGGAACAATTTCAACAGGATTTTATTAATTCCGGTTTTAAGACCTACCTTCCGAATACCTCAAACGATCAACCTTGAAATTAAAATTTAACAAAAACCGGTAACTTGTAAAGATGATTTAGGAGTACAGCTGTCTTGGGTGAGGCAGCAGTTCCAATATCTCGTCGATGACTGTTTGCTGACAGGCACCACCGTTTTTGCGGCAAGGATTAAACTAGGAATTTTTTATACAGAGGACGTGGAGTCGGGATTATGCGAAGAATCAAAGCTATAAGCTGTGTGCCCTGGGTGTTGGGCTTGTGCAGCGCTTGCTGTGCGGATTGGCCGCAGCGGCTTGGTTATCATGTGCTGCAGAACGCCGGACAATTGCAGTGCCAGAAAGCCATGGCCAACGATTGCGAACGGCGGCAAAGTTACGACGCCTATCAGCGCGAGCGGCAGCAACTCAAGTAGCCGCTAAATACTGTTCAGCAACGACAATTCCGCCGGATGCGGCAGCATGTAATAGGAGTTGTCGATAAAGTCATCCGGCTCTCTGCGGAAATGATGGCGGAGCAGGGTGAGCGGCACAATCAAAGGCAATAAACCAATCCGATAGTTTTCGATGGTTTCCACCAGTTCCTGTTTGTCGTCGCTGTCCAGCTTGTGCTTTAAATAACCCTGGATGTGTTGCAAGACATTGACATGGTTGCCGCGGGTGGCGACGATTTTCAGACAAGTCATCAAGGCGCCGATATAGGCAGCGGCGGTGTTTTCAATATCTGCGTTAGTGACGCCGGCAATAATTCTTCCCAGCTCGCGGGCCTGGTTTTGCTCGTGGCTCATCGCGATCAATTTATGTCGGCTATGAAAAGTGATCAAGCCATGTGCTGTTAAACCCTGTTCGCATAAGTCCCGCCAGCGGCGCATCACAAATACGCGCTGGATAAAGTTTTCCCGCAGGCCCGGATCACCCAGCCGGCCTTCTTCTTCCACCGGCAGGCTAGGGAAAGTGCGCTGTAAATAGTCGGCAAAAATGCCGGTGCCTTGCCGCGCGGGGATGTCGTTTTTATAAATTTTGACGCGGGTCATGCCACAGCTGGGCGAATCTTTTTTCAGAATGTAGCCGCACAAGCCGCCCAGCCAATCGTGTTGGCGGGCGGAGGCCTGTTCCAAGCGTTCCGTCACGTCGAAACTATGATCCTTCACGCCGACGCAACGAATGCCGTCCGCGGTTTCCCGCAACTGTACGCAGGGGCGGGGGATACCCAAACCGGCTTCGACTTCCGGACAGAACGCTCTAAATTCGAAGTATTGGCCCAGCGTGCGTTCGATGTAGCTGTGATATTTATGCGCGCCGTCGTAGCGTACTTCTTGGCCTAACAAACAGGCGCTGATGCCCACCGAAATTTTCTGCATACTTAATCCTGTTATTGCTTGGGGTGTTGGTCAAAAATCAGTTTGTCAGTGGCAAAACCCAGGGTTTTGGCTTGTTCTATTAAATCTTGTTGGATGCTCGGTTCCAACTCCGGGCTGCGGGCCAGTATCCATAAATAATCGCGATCCGGGCCGGCGATCATTACATGCCGGTAGCCGATTTTATCCAGCGCGATGATGTTATAGGCGCCGTAAAACGGCCCGAAGAAAGACACTTTCAGGCGGCCTACGTCCGGTTTGTCGATAAAATAAGCTTTGCCTTCGGCGATTTTTCGTTGGCCTTGCTCGGCGTCGTAGCCGCTGTTTAACACTTTGACGCCGCCGTCATCGCGCAGGCTGTATTCGGCGCTGATGTCGGTCAGGCCGTGCTCGAAGCTGTGATCGAGGCGGGCGATTTCGTACCAGGTGCCCAGATAGCGGTTCAATTCGAAGCCGTCTATCACTTTGATGCCTTCAGGAATACCAGTGCAGGCGCATAGCAAGCTGAATAACAGTACGGGTAGATAACGCATGGTTTACTCCGCTGGCGCCGTGGTATTGCCCAGGGCTTTGAATTGGGCTTTGATTAGCTGGCTTTGTAAGCCGTGGTCAACTCTTGGCCGAGGGTAGTCGCCGGCTTGCGGATGCTTTTCCCATTTGTGGATGACTTCTACCGGGAAGCGTTGCAACTCCGGAATCCAGGTCTTGATATACACACATTGCGGATCGAACTTTTTCTGCTGTAGCCAGGGATTGAAGATCCGGAAATACGGTTGCGCGTCGCAGCCGGTGGACGCTGCCCATTGCCAGTTGCCGTTGTTGACGCAAGGGTCGTAATCCAGCAAGCGTTGCGCGAAATAGCGTTCGCCCCAGCGCCAGGATACGTGTAAATCCTTGACCAAAAACGAGGCGACGATCATCCGCAAGCGGTTATGCATCCAGCCGGTCTGGTTCAATTCGCGCATGGCCGCGTCCACAATCGGAAAGCCGGTTTGGCCGTTGGCCCAAGCCCAGAAATCGTCCTGGCCGTTGCGCCACAGCAAACCGTCGTAACGTCTATCAAAGGCGTGACCGAATACATGCGGAAAATGAAAGCCGATATGGGTGAAAAAATCCCGCCAATACAACTGCCGGAGCAAGGGATGGTCGGGATCGAGTTCGGCTTGGATGCTGTAAAAAACCTCGCGTACCGAGCAACAGCCGAATTTTAAATAGGCCGACAGTTGGCTGGTGGCGGCCATGGCCGGAAAATCGCGGACGGCAAGGTAGTTTTTGCAGTTGCCGATGATGGCTAATCGGGCCAATGCCGCTTGCCTGCCACCGGGCAAGGCGTTTTGGTGCGGCTGTTGCAGCTGCTGTATTACTTCTGGTTTGTGTCCGGCATAGGCTTTTGCCGATAGTTTACCCGCTGCCAAGCCTTGCGGAGCCGATACCGGCTGTAGCCGGGCTTGCCGGTGAAACGCGGTGAATACTTGATAAGGTTTGCCGTTGCTTCTTAAACCTTGCTCGGGTTCGGTCAGTAGCAGATCGGCTTGGCTGTGAAAAGCCAGATGCAGTGTTTCGCATTGTTCGCGCAGCTCGTTGTCCCGTTGCCGGCTGAACGGGCTGTAGTCGCGATTGACAAATACCGCTTCGATGCCTAAGTCCTGCTGCAAAGGCTGGAGCAGATGCGCCGGCTGAGCGTTGAAAATGTACAGTAGGGCGCCTTGCTGTTGCAGTTGTTGCTGCAAATCGTTCAGCGACTCCAGCATGAATTGCAAGCCCGGCGTGCTTTGGTAAGGATGGGTTTGGATTTGCCGGGCATCGAAGATAAAGCAGGCAATGACTTGCCCGGACTGGTTTAGTGCGGCGTTCAGAGCGGTGTTATCTTCCAGGCGTAAATCGCGGCGGAAAATGAACAGCGAGGTTTTGTAGGTTTTTTTGGCCATCGGCTCAACAGTCGCCCCAATGAATAATCATTTGTTGGCAATTAAACAAGATATTGGGGTAATACTGATAAATCACCCAGCGCAGCAGCAAATCGAAATATGCCGCTACCGTCATCAGTCGCGCCACGGCGGCCCAAACTCTTCTGGCGCCTTTGTCGGAGCAACGCCACACGGCGCCGGTCCAGTAAATCAGCGGCATGGCCATAATAATATGGATGGTCACCCAGCTGGCGACGGTGAAGTTGCCTTCGTTAATTTGGTAGTCGATGAAAAACAGTACGGCGTTGTACAGGATAAAAAACGGGTAGAACGCATCTTTTAAGCGCAGATAACCCAGCCAGCTCCATTGTAGGTAAAAATACAGCGTGGCCGGCGTGCGTTCTTCCCATTCCTGGGCGGGTGAGGGCGTCAGATAAAATACCAGCGTGCCCAATGCCAGCGCGACCAACAACGCTTCGTACCAGGTGACGAACGAGGTAAAGGCAAATAGCAGGGAAAGACTGTCGATCAACATAAGAATGCCCGTTTTTATGTCTAGGGTTTATGCAAAATATCGCGCAATGCGGTATCCAGCTGTGAATATTTAAATGCAAAGCCCTGGGCCAGTAACCGCTCCGGCAGAACGCGCTGGCTGCCCAAGACTAGCGCCGCCATTTCGCCCAGCAATAATTTAAGGGGCGCTTCCGGCAGCGGCAGGAGCAGTGGCCGCTGAAGTACGCTGGCCAAGCTGGCGCTGAATTGTTGGTTGCTGACCGGTTCTGGGGCTGTGGCATTGTAGGGGCCGCGCATTGCCGGTTGATCTAGCATCGTTTCGACGATAGCCAACCAGTCGTGCAGATGTATCCAGGACATCCATTGCTTGCCATTTCCCATGCGGCCGCCTAATCCCAAGCGAAACGGCAACAGCATGCGTTTCAGTATGCCACCATTATCACCCAGCACCAAGCCGGTGCGTATCAGGCAGACCCGGCTGCCGGATTTTTCCGCCGCTAAGGCTGCCGATTCCCAATCCGCGCACAACTGCTGGGAAAAATCGGCAATGCTCGCGCTACTTTCAGTCAGAAACTTATCGCCTTGATCGCCGTAAATGCCGATAGCGGAACCGCTTATCAGCACAGGCGCGGGCTGCGCGGAGGAGGCTATCCAGGCCACCAACTGCTCGGTCAGTTTAATCCGGCTATCGCGCAGCAACTGCTTGCGCGCCTCCGTCCAGCGTTGGTCGAAAATGCCGGCCCCCGCTAAATTGACTATCGCTTTAAACGTGGCGGCATCCGGTAAATCGGCTACGGAACTGACCGCTTGCACGCTGTTGCCGAAAGTAGCGGCGACTTTTTCGCGGCTACGACTCAGGACCGTCACCGCATAGCCTTTTTGTATAAGCTGTTTGGCCAGCGCATTGCCCAGGAATCCGGTGCCGCCGCTGATTAAAATCGAGTTTGTATTCATAATTTCTGCTCCGGAAACCAATGATAACCAACCGCATCGCCGATTATGGGATTGCTGGCTTAATCGGCTTCGGTATCGGTTGAAGTGCGGCCTTTTGGGATCATCATTTGGTTTAACTGTTTGTTTTTAAGCCAGATTACTGCGCGAAAACCCAGTAGCATAAATATCAGAAGCAAATAGAATAAAGGCTCGGCCAGGTTACCTTTAAGCTGCCAGAAATAATGAATCATTGCCGCACCGGCTGCTATGTAAATAAATCGATGCAGTTTTTTCCAGCTCTTGCCCAAGAGTTTTTTGGATGCTTTGGAAGAGGTAATCCCCAATGAAAAAACAATGATATAGGCAATTAATCCAAACCAGATATACGAGCTTTCGAGAATATCGATACCGATCATTCGCCAGGCAAAAACTTGATCTACCGCTAAATAAACCAGGACGTGCAGGCTGGCGTAAAAAAAAGCGAATAAACCGAATAGTTGCCGATACTCAGTCATGCCGCGCCATTTTGTGACAGTTTGCACGGGAGTAATGGCTAAGGTTATCCATAGAAATCGCAAGGCCCAATCGCCTAAACGAATATGCAATGCCTGCATTTGGTTTGGGCCCAGATTATCGAAGGCAATATCGAACACTATCCAAAGCAGCGGGATAATGGAAACCGCGATGGTTAAAGGCCGCAAATTATTAATTGGCATAATCATTAGAAAAAATGCCTCAAATCCATATCACGATACAGGTGAGCGACCTGTTCGCCGTAACCGTTAAATAATTCGGTTTGCCGACGCGGGGTAAAAAAGCCGCTGCCCAATAGTCGCTCGCTATTTTGGCTCCAACGCGGATGCGGTACGTCTGGATTGACGTTGGCGTAAAAGCCGTATTCGTTGGGGGCAAACTTGTTCCAACTGCTAATGGGCGGTCTTCTCAGCAGTTCTATTTTGACGACGGCCTTGATGCTTTTAAAGCCGTATTTCCAGGGCACTACCAAACGTAGCGGCGCACCGTTTTGCTTGGGTAAAATGTCGCCGTACATCCCCACCGCCAGTATGGTCAAGGGATGCATGGCCTCGTCGATACGCAAACCTTCGACATAGGGCCAATCCAGCATGGCCTTGCCGCGTTGCTTGGGCATGGTGTCCGGTTGTTGAACCGAGGTGAGTTTTACGAATTTGGCGTTTGATAAAGGCTTGGCGGCTTTCAGCAAATCGCCCAGGGCAAAGCCCACCCAGGGTACTACCATGGACCAGGCTTCGACGCACCGGAAACGATAGATGTATTCCTGCAAGGTATGCCTGCTCAGAATATCTTCCAACTGGTAGATGCCGGGTTTTTCCACTTCACCGCCGATCTCCACGGACCAGGGATCTACGCGCAGGCTTTGGGCCAGACTGGCGGGGTCTTCTTTGTTGAAGGCCAATTCGTAGTAGTTATTGTAATTTTTTGCGGCTGCCGCTGGTGTCACCACCAACTCAGGTGCTGAGAACGGGCTTTTGGGTGCGGCGCTCCAAAGTGGTTTTGAGTCGTCGGCCCAGCCGGTGCGGATGCTGGTACCGGTCAGCATCATCGCAGCCATCGCTTTGATGAGGGTGCGGCGTTGCTGAAAAACCAGGGGATCGGTAATTTCACTGCCGGGAATATTTTTTATTGTTTTTATAATCATGGCTTGATTACCGGTAACTTATAGAAGAAGTCCCACTATTTTTTGCCTTTCGGAATCCAGCCCATCAATTGGCGGATTTTACGTTCGGTAATAAATGCCAGAGAAAACAATTGAATAAAATTCTCGGCTTCAATCAAGTCCAATCCTATATTGGCGGGTACCAATTCCTTGCGGGTTCCAAACATCCGGTCCCAAATCGCCAGCACTATGCCGTAATTGCTGTCATGTTCCGAGCGCAAAGTGGAATGGTGAGTGCGGTGCAAGGAAGGGGTGATAATGATTTGAGAAATCGCAGCTTCGTTGGGGACGCGGATGTTGCCGTGATGAAAAAAGATGAAAAATAACTCGATAATTTCGATGGAAAGCACTAGATAAGCATCCACGCCGATTACTACCACGAATATACATTTGTAAATTATTTCCAGAAATAAATCGAAAACATGAAATCTAAAACCGGTGGAAACGTTAAAGCATTTATCGCTGTGGTGAATTTTATGAAAGCGCCATAAGTACTCGGACCGATGGCTGGCGTAATGCCACAGGTAAATGGCCAGATCAAAAAAAGCAAACGCCAGAATCCATTTAAGCGGACCGTTACTCAGGCCGCTTAATAAGCCGTAACTGGCGAATTGTTGCGCTACCAGAAATAAGGATGAGGCTCGGAGCGCGGTTAAGATTAAATTGTTGACCAAGAAAGCCGTAGTATTGGTGACAAACGACTCTTTATAGGTTTTGGCCGGGAATGGACGATAAGGTTTGGTTTTCTCTATGACCAGCAACAGCACGAAAGCCAGTATCGCTAAGCCGAATAAGGCTTCGTTAAAAAATAGGCTACTGTCGCCTTGGCTATTTGCAGTGGTGTTCATGGAAGTCCCCAATAATGAGCTATTTATCGAACGGTTTTTTAATTTCCTTGAATAGCGTTTAATAAATTTGTCAATTCCTTTATTTCGTTATTGGCATTTATTTGTTGGGTAATGTCGTATTGCACGCCCAGATAATAAATGACTCTATTTTTCTTATCCAATAGCGGGGTTATTTTCAAATGATTGTGGAATAAAGTGCCGTCTTTTTTATAGTTTCTTAAGGTGACTTCCACTGTTTCGTGGTTTTTCATGGCTTCCACAATTTTAAAACGCGCATCTTGCTCTCTGTCTTCACCTTGCAAAAACCGGCAGTTGTGGCCGATGATCTCGTCATGGCTATATCCGGTTAAACGTTCAAATGCCTTATTGGCATAGATAATCGGCGCGTCTTCAATGTCAGGGTCGGCTAGCGTGACGCCGTTGACGCATTCGTCCAAAATAGCGGAAAGTACTTGCGGAATCAGTCCGCTATCTTTTTCAACAATAAAAGCCATGGTTAAACTCCGGGTTTTATAATAGTTATGAGTTTATAAATGCTAGTTGCATTCTACTAATATTAAATTCCTGATGTTTTCGACGGTGTTTTCCGCACCGTCTTCAATCGCGCAACGAATTAATTTTTCAAAAGGCCGCATAAATACCTCCAACTCCAAGAACTCAAAACGAAACGTCAAGCGGGTAGGTTGACGATCTTCCTGAACGGCTTCGAGCAGATAGCTGTGTTTGTAAGGTTGGGTCAGTCCTTGAAAGATCAGCTTGGATTTGGGTTGATATTCAGTAATTTCAAAAACCGATTCTATTTCGCCGTTGTTGTCGTTACGAATTTGCTTGGCCTTGGCGCCGATGAATACTTCCTTGCCGTCGAGCGGTTCAAAATCGACTACTTCCACAGCCCATTTCGGATAGTTTTCAAAAAAATTTTCACCAACATAATGAAAAACATCGTCAACAGGTTTGTCTATATCGATGCAGGCCTCGCCGGCAATGGGCTTGTGTGAGTCAAACGGAAATTTGATGTGCATTTGATGTTCCCCCTCGCGGAGCTTTCTGCTCAGCGTTGTTATTATTTTTCTGGACAGGTAAAGCCAATAAAACGGTATTTAAATCATGCAATTAAATCACCGTCAGGCGCTTCGGCTTTTAATGTCTAATTCTAGCCCGCTTTCTATCGGGAAATGACCAATCTCTAGTTTTGCTGGTGGCGCATGGCCGCGCAGCCGCCATAAAGCAGGTGCGATAAGCCCGAATAAATAAATAATTGCCGGTAGTTTTCGTCGATTTCAATTTGATTAATCGAGCAGTAAAACTCCAGGGAGCCAATTAATAGCAGCAGAAAAACCCCTAACGCCGCCAATGCTTCCGGGCTGTTGCTTAATTTATAAAAACTGTACGCTGCGATTTGGATTAAGCACAAATAAAACATCATTAACCGCATATTGTTTGCCAATGGACCGTACAAGTCGCTGCTATCTTCAAAAAACAGGGTATTACCGAATATGGTGGCTGCACCGCTGATCAATAATAAAATCACCGCTGCATTAAAATTAATCTGCAACAACAATTGCAGGAAATTCATGGTTTTTGTGGTTATCGATTGAGTATGCATATTGCTACCTCTGAAAAAAAGATACCCTCCAGGAGTACAGCGTTTGGAGGGTACATAGAGGAGGACTTTTAGGACGCCAATATTTGTCCTTGATCCAGGTGACCGCCGGTTTCTTCGTTTATTGAGTCTTCAATCTCTTCAAACGATTTTGGTTCTTCTACTTCGGGTTCCGGTGGTGCAAGTTTTTTACCTTGTAACAGTTCGTCAATCTGATACTTATCGATGGTTTCCCAATCCATTAAGGCTTGAGCCATGTTGTGCAACACTTCGATGTTTTCTTTCAGGATGGCTTCGGCGCGGTTGTAGTTCGCATCGATCACCGCCCGCACTTCTTCATCTATGGTTTGGGCCATTTTTTCGGACATCGGCTTGGACTGTGGACCCATATAGCCGCCTTCGCTGTCGCCGTAATCCATCGGGCCTAAACGGTCTGATAATCCCCACTTGGTGACCATGTTTCTAGCTAATTGCGTAGCCCGCATGATGTCGTTGGAAGCGCCGGTGGTGACCTTGTTTTTACCGTAAATCAAGGCTTCCGCTACCCGGCCACCGAACAAACTGGCGATCTGGCTTTCCAACTTATCCTTGGAGGCACTGTATTGGTCGCGCTCCGGCAAAAACATGGTGATGCCCAATGCGCCGCCGCGCGGCATGATGCTGACTTTGTAGACAGGATCATGTTCAGGCACATTGCGACCGACGATGGCATGGCCGGCTTCGTGATAAGCGGTCATCAACAAGTCTTCCTTGGTCATGACCATGGTGCGTTTTTCTACACCCATAATCATTTTGTCGCGGGCTTTATCCAAATCGTTCATTGTGACGACGCGCTTTTTGTTACGAGCAGCAAACAAAGCGCCTTCATTGATCAGGTTGGCCAATTCGGCACCGGAAAATCCGGGTGTGCCGCGGGCCAGATCGTTGATGTTCACGTCTTCAGCCAACGGGACTTTGGCACCGTGCACTCTTAAAATCTGCTCGCGGCCTTTGATGTCCGGCAAACCGACTTGGACTTGACGGTCGAAACGGCCCGGTCTCAACAAAGCCTTATCGAGCACGTCAGCGCGGTTGGTAGCGGCTATGACGATGATGCCTTCATTGCCGCTGAAACCGTCCATTTCCACCAGCAATTGGTTGAGCGTTTGTTCGCGTTCGTCGTTACCGCCGCCGATACCGCTGCCGCCCCGTTGCCGGCCCACAGCGTCGATCTCATCAATAAATATGATGCAGGGTGCGCGCTTTTTGGCTTGTTCGAACATGTCTCTGACCCTGGAGGCACCGACACCGACGAACATTTCCACGAAATCCGAACCCGAGATGGAGAAGAACGGCACGCCTGCTTCGCCGGCAATCGCTCTAGCTAACAAGGTTTTACCGGTACCCGGAGGGCCGACCATCAGCACGCCGCGCGGAATTTTGCCGCCCAAGGCTTCGTACTTGCCCGGATCTTTAAGGAAGTCGACCATTTCCACGACGTCTTCCTTGGCTTCCTCCACGCCGGCCACGTCGGTAAAGCGCACCTTGATCTGGTCTTCAGCCATCAACTTGGCTCGGCTTTTACCGAAACCCATCTGGCCGTCGCGGCCGCCCATCGCTGCCTGCTTGCGCATGAAATACACCAGCACCATGATCAGCAGCAGGGTAGGCGCCCAAGAAATTAGGATGTTCATCAAAGTGGAGGGTTGTTGGGGCTTCTCAACTTTGATTTTCACGCCGTATTCCAGCAACTCGTCGATCATCCGGGAGTCGTTGGGATTGTAGGTGGCAAAGCGCGTGCCGTTCTGGCGCTGGCCGTCAACGTAGTTGCCGTCTATCACCACTTCCGTAACCACTTTGTTACGCACGTCTTCGATAAAGTCGGAGTACGAAATTTCATAATGCGGATCGTATTGCGGCATGTTGCGGTTCATCACCGCCGACACCACCAACCCTGCTACGATCAGGATGGAGAGAAAAATAAACATTTTTTTCATGATAGCTGTCTCCTAACTTACTTTTCGCTGGAGAAGTATTTGAAAAAGTCGGAGTTTGGTTTTAACACCAAAGTATCCTGAGTTTTTTCAAATGAGGTTTGGTATGCCTGCAAGCTGCGGTAGAACGCATAAAACTCGGGGTTTTTACCGTAGCTTTTTGCGTAAATTTCCGCGGATTGCGCATCACCGCGACCGCGAATGCTTTCCGCATCGCGTTGGGCATTGGCAACTATCACGTGTTTTTGCTTATCGGCTTCCGCGCTGATTTGCTCGGCGCTTTCGGCACCTTGCGAACGGAATTCTCTGGCGACCCGCTCGCGTTCGGCGCGCATCCGTTGATATACCGAGCTGCTGACTTCCGGCGGCAGATCGATGCGTTTGACGCGAATGTCGATCAATTCAATGCCGAACTTTTCGGCGGCCGGCGCTAATTTAGCCAGCAAGGTTTGCCTTAGTTCGTTGCGGTCTTCGGAGATCAATTGCTTGATGGTCCGTACACCGAACTCGCTACGCATGGCGTCTTTCATGATTTGGTCCAGGCGCAGATTGGCTTGAAACTCGTCGCCGCCGACCGTGGTGTAAAAGAGACCCACATCACCGATTCGCCATTTGACGAATGAGTCAACAATAACGTTCTTCTTCTCGGAGGTAAGAAAACGCTCGGATTTGGCATCCAAGGTCAGCACACGCGCATCAAATGTACTGACGTTATTGATGATGGGGGTCTTGAAATGTAGCCCGGGGGTGTAGTCGGACGTGACCATTTCCCCGAGGCGAAACAGAATGGCTTTTTCGTTTTCTTTGACGTAAAAAACCGACATATAGGCCAGTACACACAGGGTCAAACCGGCCGGAATTAAAACTTGGGTGGTTTTGCTGCTCATGGTTTGCTCCTGCTAGGGCGTAATTCGTTGCCGGTTGATTTGCGAACGCCGTTTTTGTCGCCGTTGTGCGGTTCTGCACTAACTTCCGGTTCCGTATGGCTGGCCGCAGGCTGCGCATGTTGAGTCATGGTTTGCGGCAAGGGCATATACATCATCGGGCTGGATTGATCTTCGTTCAGCATGATTTTATTGGTGCTGCTGTACAGCTTTTCTTTGGCTTCCAGGTACAAACGCTTGCGGGTGATGGCAGGGCTTTTTTCGTATTCCACCAGTAACTGATCGAACCGTTCGGTTTCACCTTTGGCTTTGGCGACTTTCTCGGCTTCGTAAGCTTCCGCTTCTTGAATAATCCGGGATGCGGCGCCGCGCGCTTTCGGAATCACTTCGTTAGCGTAGGCTTCCGCTTCGTTAATCAAACGTTGCTTGTCTTCTCTAGCCCGGATCGCATCTTCAAATGCGCCTTGCACTTCTTCGGGGGGTTGTGCATCCTGCAAATTGACACTGGCAATGCTGATGCCTGCCTTGTAAGCATCCATGGCTTCCTGGATTTGTTCTTTGATCTCGGCGACGATTTGGCTTCGGCCTTCGGTTAAGACGAAGTCCATATTGTTGCGGCCGATTACCGCCCGCTCCACGCTTTCAGTCAGTTGTTTCAACGTGTTTTCGTTGTTTTTGACGTTAAACAAGTAGTCGCGAGCGTTATTAATTTGATACTGCACTGCCAGACGCACGGTAATGATGTTTTCGTCGGCGGTCAGCATTAGCGATTCCTGTGGAATCACAGATGATTTGTTCACCCGGCTGGCGTCGGTGTAACCCACTTCGATGAACCGTTGTTGCTCTACGTTGACATTGGCGACGCTTTCGATAGGCGCAGGAATATGCCAGTGTGGGCCGGGTAGGGTGGTTTCCGTGTAGGCGCCAAAGCGGCTTACCACGCCTCGATTACCTTGGTCCACGATGTAAACGCCGCTGGCCAGCCAGACGACGGTCAACGTGCCACCCACCGCTGCGGCGATGTTGGTCAACGAAAACATACTTTTATGATCGTTGAAGAAGTCGCCCGCTTTGGTAGAGACGTGCTTCCACTGCTTATCCAATTCCAACTTCCAGTCGGACTGCGGCGTTTGCTTACTGGTGTTTTGTTTTTCTGATGACATAATCACTCCTCTTGTAGTGTTAGCCTGACCTGGGTCAATGATTGTTATTGTTAGCCGTCCTTGGGTTCGAGAAATAGCATAAGGTCAAAGCCAAATTGTTGTTTCAGTTTTTTTAATGCTTCATTTTGAATTTGCCTGACTCTCTCCCGAGTAACATGCAGCTGATCCGCTACTGCCTGCAAGGTCATTTCCGTGTGATCGCGCAGACCGAAACGCATGGTTAATATCGCCGCCTGTTTTTCCGGTAGCGAAGCAACTGCTTTGTCGACATATTGAGCCAGATCCTGATCAATTAGTTCATCGAGTGGCAGACTGAATTGATGCTGCTGCATTTTTGCCATCAATTCCAGGTTATCGTCATCATCTCCTATAGACGCATCCAACGAATGCGTGGCCTGATAGTAGCTGCTGATGGTTTTAATCTCTTGCTCGGATAAATCGCAAGCCAGTTTTAATTCGGCGATGCTCGGCCAGCGCTCATATCTAAGGTAGCAACTGCGCATGGCTTCGAATACGGTGGCGGCTTTTTCGGCCAAGGCGACCGGCAAACGCACAATTTTTTCTTGTTTGACGATCAGACGGGATATGGCCTGTCTGATCCAATAAATAGCGTAAGTGGAAAAGCAGATGCCGCGATCCGGGTCGAATCTGTCTACTGCTTTAATTAGCCCGACCAGGCCTTCCTGCATCAAATCTTCAAAGCTCAGGTTACTGGTTTTGTACTTGTGCGCCACGAACGCCACCAAGCCGGTGTTGGCGGAGATCATTTCCTGGCGCAAGCTTCTTAATTCCCGTTTGGCTTTGCCCAAGCGTTTTTTGAAATCTGCGCCGTCTTCTGTGTCCGTGGTCAATATGCCCTCTGCTTGCGCCGCACTGTCCAACAAAAATACCGGTAACAAGTGCAGGCTGTACAACAAGCGATTCACTGAGCGAGCTATCAGGGATTGTTGTGCAAACTCCGAACCCATAAGTTGTACAACATTCTCGGCTTGTACAACTTTGCCCTGTCCGTTATTCTCACCCCAGGCAAGCTGATGAGGTCTGTTGGCTGTCTCGGTATTGACCAGTAATTGCAGTAGCCTTTTATAGTCTTCCGAGTTCTTGGCTAAGATCAGATCCGAGGAGTCCACTCCCGCATCAAGATCATGCAAGAACCTGTTAATTATCAAGGCGTTGGTTTGCTTGTTCTCAAGCAATAACGCTAACAGATTCTGCCTGGCCTGTTCAACTTGAACGGCAAGTGAGTTAGGTTGGGATTCTGTTATCGAATCCATCTCGCTATCAATTGGCAGTGCGGCTAAGTTGGACATAATCAATTCACTTGGTTATTTAAGTTGTTGGCAAATAACTTACTAGAATGTAGAATGTTTGTCAAAGTATTTTCTATACAAAAGTTGAACAATGTACTCAATTAAAGCGATTACCTCCTTAACCGGATTAACAGCGGAAACACTAAGAGCCTGGGAACGTCGCTACGCCTGCATCATGCCGGCGCGGAACAGCACGGGTCGGCGTTTCTATTCGCAACAGGATTTGGAAAAATTGACGCTATTGGTCAATCTGACCCGAAAGGGCCATCCCATCGGCAAGCTGGCGACCCTGGACAACCAGCAACTACAAGACTTTCAGAAGCAAGTCAGCGTACAACCGGCGAAAGAACAGTCGCCTTTGTTAGCTCAGATCATCGACTCATTGAAACAATACAGAATCGAACGCTGCGAACAGTTGTTGAAGAAGGCTCTGATTGCCGCCGAGCCCTTGGACTACGCCAGAGACATTTTGTTGCCTGCCTTGCAAACAGTGGGAGAACTTTGGCATGACGGAAAGTTGAACATCGCCCAGGAACACATGTTTTCCAGCTGTATCAAGCGGATAGTGTTGAGCATGGTGAACAATTTGCACCACCACTCGAAAAACAATCCGGGCATGCTGTTCGCCACGCCGAGCGGCGATCCGCACGAGTTTGGCATATTGGTGAGCTGCCTGATTGCCGCCAACCAGGGATACAACTGCTACTACTTGGGTGCCGATCTGCCAGCCAAAGATATTATCGAGGCCTGCCAGCATTTGAAGCCGGACGTCATAGTCATGGGCTTGGTCAAGACGCCGCCGGAGCAAGTGACCCTTGACGAATTGCAGCTGATCATAGATTCGGTCAGCAGTGAGCCCACCCAGGTATGGTTGGGCGGCAGCGGCGCTTATTTTTATTACACGCAATTGCAAAATGATTTAAGCCACTGCGAGTTGATTACCGATATTGATCATTTCAACGCCAAGGCCCAGCAACAGCAGTTGTCCAACTGAATGACAGGTTAAACTCGGGCAGCGGACTCGCGAGGCTGCTTACCGAGCTTGGCTTGGGCCTTAATCTCTGAGTCCTTCGGCTGCGCTCAGGAGAGCCTTGTCGAAAGACATGCCAGATCAGGCGTCGATAGATTCAGCCCCAACGGTATACCCGTATTAAACAAGGCCGAATTAATAGCTGAAGAACTTTGCGCTTCCGGCAGATGCCGGCATGACAAATTTTCACCTGTCCTCCATAATCAAGCCACGGCAAGTTTGCCCAAATTTCCTGTCAGTTGCTTTTGCCAATTCAAATCATGAACGAGATTACTTACGACATCGATAGTTTACTGATCGCCTGTGTGTTGCTGGTATCCATGGCGCTCACTATCGAACTGGGTTATCGCTTGGGTTTAAAAATTAACCCTAAGGTGGATGATAATTTCAAAGCCCATGTCAATTCGATCTCCGGGTCTTTACTCGGCATTCTGGCATTGCTGCTGGGGTTTACCTTCTCCTTGTCCTTACAGCGCTACGATAGTCGCAGCGAGGCGGTGGTCGACGAAGCCAATGCTATCGGCACTGCTTATTTGCGCGCGCAATTATTGCCGAAGCCGGTCAGTGCAGAAGTCAGCAGCTTAATACGCAACTACCTGGATTTGCGGGTAAGAACCGGTACTGTCGATCTCACTCAGCGTGGGCAGAGGGAAGCGCTGATCGCCGAGGCCGGCCGGATGCAAGCGAAGCTTTGGGATTACGCCCGGCAAGCGAATGAACAGGCGCCCAGTCCGGTGACCACCGGTTTGTTTATCCCCGCCTTGAACGATTTGATCGATAATTTTGGCAAACGCGATGCCGAGGTGAAGCGGCATGTACCCGAGTTGGTGCTGGGTTTGTTGTACATCACCTTTGTCATGAGCGGGGCGCTGGTGGGTTATACCAATGGTCTGGCCGGACATCGCACATCGTTCGTCACTTACATCATGGTCTGGCTGATTGTGGTCATGGTGTTCATAATTCTGGATTTGGACCGGCCGTATCGGGGCGTAATCCGGGTGAGCCAGCAGAGCATGATCGATTTACAGACTGCTATTCGCGATGATGGCAGTGCCGAGAGCCGGCGTTAGCATTTTTTAAAAGCCGGAGCGTCTCGTCATGATGGACCTTGTCTGATCCTCATTGCCATTGTTGCTCTGATTGTTTTGGCATTGGCCAGCAGACAGCCGGATACTTTCCAAGTTTCCCGGTCCATCAGTATGGTCGCGTCGCCGGCAATCGTTTTTAACCACAAAGACTTGCACGTCTGGTTGCCCTCGGCCAATAAGGCCGCATCCGCAATAGCGCGCTAATCTTGAGTTTTTGTCCACGAACTCAGCAAATAAAGCGCCTCAACCTTTTGCCTCGCCCAAGGCGTTTTACGCAAAAACTTCAGACTGGAGTTAATGCTGGGGTCTTTGGCAAAGCAGTTGATGTCGATGCGGCTGGCCAATTCCGCCCAGCCATATTTTTCTACCAAACGGGTCAGCAGGGTTTCCAGCGTGATGCCATGCAACGGATCTTGCTTGCCGGGTTTAGTCATCGGCAGCTTCGCCAGCGTTGGTTTCGGCCTTCTTCACGCGAATCCGGTTGCCGTCCATTTCCAGACCATTCAGGGTTTTGATGGCAGCCTTGGCTTCGCCGGCTTTGGGCATCTCTACAAAGCCAAAGCCTTTCGAGCTATGGGTGTCTTTGTCCATCACCAGCGAACAGGACTGCACGCTGCCGTATGCCGCGAACATGGCCCGCAATTCGGCTTCGGTGGTGGTGCGGGGAAGATTGCGTATCAGTAATTTCATGGGTTTACTTGTTTATGCTAAGGGCCCGCAACTATACAACTTATCGGATTAGGCTTTTTTGCTAAATACGCGCTGTGCGGCAATAGCTTGAGGTTTTGTCGCTTACGCGACAATCAATTGCTTAGTCAACGCGCGGCGATAGGGCTTATTTGTGCGCAAACCCGACAATTCGCAGAGTTTGGCGGGATAAATGGTGGCCGATTAGCGTGGTGCGATTATTGCTGCAAAGTGGTTTTCCATTTCCGGATCGGTACTATGCGCTACGAACCCTACCAAGAAGAATATGATGCAGCTCAATCCATGAGCGATGAAGATCTGTTGGAATATTTTATGTATCGCATCGTCGAAATGGACGAAGTCTGGGGCTTGAAAGAAAGCCGGCAATGGATCTTGCGGGTGGTGGACGGCCACGAAACCTTGCCGGTCTGGCCGTACCGGCGTTACGCCGACGAGGCGGCGGTCGGCGAATGGGAAAACATGATAGGCGTGGCGGAAACGCTGGATTTTTTCATGTATCAAATCTTGAACAAGCTGACCGCACAGGGCGTATTAGTAGAAATCATGCCCCGAAAAGCAGCGGCCGGCTGTCTGATCAGTCCGCAACGCTTGTTTAATTTTCTGGAAGGTATGCGCGATTCGCGCGACTTTGTGCTGGACGATTAAGTCCGTAATCGCGCGGCCGACTGAATTTTCGGCTTCCGTAATCCCAGTGTTGCCGCTCAGAAGTATCGATTCTTTTAAAAATGTTAGAGTAAACACCTGTTAACCGGTTTTTAGAGGTGTTATGCGTTATTGGGTATTTTCCCACCTTATTAATCCGGCCCTTAAAGCAATCGATTCCGGCTGTCCAGGACATGAGGAGCGCAGGAAATTTAAGGGGCGGGTCGATAGATATGCTCTTGCATGGCTGGTGCTGGCAAATTTGCTACCCAGCCTGACGCAGGCCGATGTTTATCGTTTGTCGGTTTCGGAAAACTCGATCAATCTAATCGGCGAAACCCAGCAGGCCGTGCTGGTGGATGCTGCTTTGCCTGCGCCCACCTTGCATTGGCGGGAAGGCGAGGACGTGACCTTAGAGGTTACTAATCTACTCAAAGAATCCACGTCAATTCACTGGCACGGCATCATTCTGCCTTATCAAATGGACGGCGTGCCGAGCATCAGTTTCGACGGTATTGAGCCGGGCCAGACTTTTACCTATCAATTTAAAGTCAAGCAAAGCGGCACCTACTGGTATCACGGCCATTCCGGGATGCAGGAACAACAGGGCTTGTTTGGAGCGCTGATCATAGCCCCGCAACAGGAACAGCAAACGGTAGATCGCGATTATGTGGTCATGCTGTCCGATTGGCCGCGCGCGGACCCGGCGCGAACCATGGCCCGCTTAAAAAAGCAAAGTGACTATTACAATTTTCAGCAGCGCACAGTGGGCGATTTCTTCGCCGATATTCAACGCTTGGGTTTTTGGGAAACCGTCAGTGACCGGCTGGCCTGGGGCGAGATGCGTATGGAGCCTACCGATCTGGCCGACGTGACCGGCGCCAATTACCGGTTTTTGATCAACGGCCAAACCGCCGAAGCGAAACCGCACTATCTGTTCAAGCCGGGCGAAATAGTACGTTTGCGCTTTATCAACGCTTCGGCAATGACGCATTTTGATGTGCGTCTGCCGGGTCTGAAAATGACGGTGATTGCCGCAGACGGACAGGCGGTTGAGCCAGTTGATGTGGAGGAGTTTCGGATTGCAGTGGCGGAAACCTACGATGTGTTGGTGCAGCCGAAAACCGAACAGGCTTACAGTATTTTTGCCGAAGCGATGGATCGCAGTGGTTATGCCAGCGCGACGCTGACACCTCGCGCAGACTTGCAAGCCACGTTGCCGACAATGCGCCCCATGACTTTGTTGACCTTGGCGGACATGGGAGGCGAGCATGCCGGCCACTCTGCTCATCAAGCGCCAGTTGAACCAGCGGTCGCTGCGGAAGTTGAACACTCGCACGCAGAACACTCCCTTGCACCAGATTCCACCATGATGGAACACAGCAGCCATCAGAACGCCATTGCCGAGACCCTGCCGAATCCCCATGCTGGCCGCACAATGCCAGTGGCAGAAGCCAGCGAAACCGCCAAACCGTTGAGCTATAGTCAGTTGATCGCCGTGCAACCCAACCATGCGCTAATGGGGCCGCCGGATCGGGAAATCAAACTCAGGCTAACCGGCAATATGCAGCGCTATATCTGGTCGTTCGACGACACTAAATTTGCCGATGCGGAGCCGATTCGGGTCAAATTCGGCGAGCGGATTCGCTTTACCTATGTCAACGAAACCATGATGAACCATCCCATCCATATCCACGGCCTGTGGCAGTACCTGGACAATGGCAATGGCATGTACAACCCGAAAAAACATGTGATCAACGTCAAGCCCGGCCAGACCGTCAGCGTCGATGTGCCGGCCGACGCGGAAGGCGAGTGGGCCTTTCACTGTCATCTGCTGTATCACATGGATACCGGCATGTTTCGTAAATTGATCGTGGAAAGGGCTGAGCATGAACATCGTTAAAGCCCTGTTCAGTGCTCGCAATTTGTGGGTTTGCTTGGCCTTATTCTGTTCCGTCGCTACTGCGCACGATAGCTCGATGATTTTTAATCATTTCAAGGCCGACAGATTGGAATACGAAGGTAATCAAGACTTGCATCTGTTCAAATGGGACGTGCAAAACTGGACCGGCACCGACGAAAATAAACTGTGGTTGAAATCAGAAGGCGATTATTCCGCCGATCAAAATATCTTCGGCCGCGCCGACTTGCAAGTGCTGTATAGCCGAAATATCGACACGTTTTGGGACTTTCAAATCGGTGCGCGGCGGGCGATAGAACCGGAACGTACTTTCGATGCGGTGATCGGCTTTCAAGGGCTGGCGCCGTATTTTATTGAAGTGGACAGTGCGATGTTCATTAACGAGAAAGGCAACGTGCTGGGGCGATTGACGCTGGGTTACGAAATGCTCTTGACCCAACGCCTGATTCTGCAACCGCGGGTGGAAGTGAATGTCGCTGCAGAAGATATAAAAAATCGCGGCGTCAAGGCCGGCATTACCGAGTTTGAAGCCGGCTTTCGCTTGCGTTACGAGATCGCACGCGAATTTGCGCCTTATGTGGGTATGGACTATGTCGAGGAAGAATCACTCCGCGAGCACCAACACAGTTTGCGCGGTGTAGTCGGGGTGCGAGTGTGGTATTGAGGCGTTGCGGACCTGCATACATTCGGAAAATAATACCCAATTTCCAAGCTAATAGGGATAGCTAAAATGTCGGCATTGCCAGGAGAAGTTTTGAAACAATCTTTTTACGATTTAAATTATGCTGATTTAGAAGCTGTTATAAAGCAGAATGATTTAAATCAATCGGTAGCAGGTATTCTATTTAATTGGCATTATAAGAAAAAAGAAAGCATGCAATGCCGAGATAATATTTCAAAATCCTCATTGGCTTTTTTGAAAAACATTTCGATTTTTCCTTGCCGGAAATCGATACCGTGCAAGAGTCGTCGAAAGATCGAACAGTAAAATTTCTGTTTAAGCTCAAGGACCAGCACAAAGTCGAAACTGTCCTTATTCCGTTTAACAACAAATATTCTATTTGCCTGTCATCGCAGGTTGGCTGCGCCATGAATTGCTCTTTTTGTTTTACCGGAGAACAAGGGCTTAAGCGGAATTTGACTACCAGTGAAATGGTTGGACAATTTCTGCAGGCTTGGCGTTGGTTGGCAAGCAACAGGCCAGGAGAAGAGCGGATTTTAAATATTGTTTTTATGGGGCAAGGCGAACCTTTACATAACTTTGACGCTGTTAAAAAAGCCTGTGAAATTTTTTTATCGCAACGTGGTACGTCAATTGGCGTACAAAAAATTACGGTTTCAACGGCAGGTTATATTCCCGGACTGAAAAGATGGCTCCAGGAAGTGCCTGGCGTGAACTTGGCCTTATCGCTGCATTCACCGTTCACTGAAAAAAGGAATGAACTTATTCCGATTAATAAAAAATATCCGCTCGCTGAGGTATTAACTTATATTGACGCCATACCTTTGCAAAAGAAACAATTTATTACTTATGAGTATATTCTGATAAAAGGTTTAAACGATACTGCGGATGATGCTAAAAAATTGGGCGCGTTACTGCAAGGCAAAAGGGCTTGTATAAACTTAATTCCATTTAATGCTTTCCCTGGCTCACGTTACGAGAGTCCTGATCTGATTGAAGTCGAAAATTTTAAGGCAATTTTAGATACCTTTAGAATCCCGACCTTAATAAGAGGTACTAAAGGTGATGATGTATTAGCGGCATGCGGACAACTTAATTCTAAAAATTAAAAAACTCCTCCCTTCAATATTCCGGCAGGATGGCTATATGACAGCTGTACGGACCAGCCACACACATCCGCTGCAGATCGCAGAACTACGTGCGAGTCCTTCGTATGGACGGATCGGCATTACTTTCTGCCCCGGCAAGCACGACCACTTTGCTTACACGGGGGCCTGGGAGCGTGACCTCGGTATCGATTTGGATGCCATCGCTGCCTGGGGGGCAAAACTGGTGTTGACACTCGTTGAACCCGCAGAGCTTAAAGCCCTCAAGGTGCCGCAGCTCGGGCATGAAATTCGCCGACGTGGCATCGAATGGCGCCATTTGCCGATTGCTGACTTTTCTGTGCCTACTCTGGCTTTCGAACAGCAGTGGGTCACACAAGGTCATGAGATCCGAGAGATGTTGCGCAGCGGCCAAGATGTGCTGGTACATTGCAAAGGCGGCTTGGGTCGGGCGGGCATGATCGCGGCGCGGCTGTTGGTGGAACTGGGCATGGATGCCGAAGAAGCGATCAATGCCGTTCGGCACGTGCGTAAGGGGGCCATCGAAACACCGGCACAACTGGCGCTGGTGCGTCGCACTAAACCCATCTCTTAAGCCGGCGCATAACGATGTGTGCCGATACTCCGACTATTGATACCACCACCCTGCAACGGATAGGCGGGCAATTGGGTAGCAATCCAGCAGGCATTTTTCAGGACGGTAACGGTCGACGCTACTACGTGAAAACACTGGAATCTGCGGCGCATGCGCGCAATGAGCTGATCGCAGCCGAGCTCTATCAACTGGCTGGAGCGCCCACTTTGACCTATGTGAGAACAATTGCGGCGGACCAGGTGGCGACAGAATGGGTCGAACTCACCAAAAAATGCATCGCTCATCTGAATGACAGCGAACGCAAACAGGCTCGGTACTGGTTCGGTGTGCACGCCTGGACCGCCAACTGGGATGTCGCCGGCTACAATGGCGATAACCAAGGTGTTGCCGGTGGCAAAGTGCTGACATTGGATGTGGGCGGCGCATTGGCCTTTCGGGCTCAGGGCGATCCGAAAGGCAAAGCATTCGGTACCTGCGTCGACGAACTGGAGCTGTTGCGCCGCGATACCGATAACCCGCACGCCGTCAAACTCTTTGCCGAGATGAGCGCCGACGACATCAAGCAGGCCATAAACGTGGTGTTACGGATTCCGGACGAGAAAATCCGCCAAGTCATTCTTGACAGCGGCGGTACCCTGGCATTGGCTGACAAAATGATTGCACGCAAAGCCGATATGGCAGGGCGCTAGTCTGTTTGTGCGGCAGCGTCAATGGATTGGTTACGAGCAGCAAAACCCGTCGGTCGGGGGGCTCTATGCAATTTTATTAGCTAAGACAACTATACCCACGTTATCAAATTAACAGCAGTCACTGGGGATTTTCTGTCAGCAAATCCCCGGCAATATCGCCCAACTTCTTCAACGCTTTTTCTACCCTGTCGTTCCAAGGCACGGCGCAACTCAAGCGAATGAAATTGCCGTATTTCTTTTGCGTGGCCGAGAATAAGGGGCCGGGAGCGATGATGATATTTTCCTGGCTGGCCCGGCGGTGCAGTGCCATGGCATCGACGCCGGCCGGCAGTTCCACCCACAAGGCAAAGCCGCCTTCGGGCTGGGTTACTCGCGTGCCTTCCGGGAATAACAGGCTAACCGCGTTCACCGCCAACGCCACGTTGCGGGCATAGTCCTGACGCACATGCCGCAGGTAGCGGTCGTAACCGCCTTGTTCCAGCATCTGCGCGACGATCAACTGATTCAAGGTCGGCACGGCCTGGTGTTTCATGTATTTCAGGTTTTCCACCCGCGCCATATAGCGGCCCGGCACCAGCCAGCCCACGCGCAAGCCTGGCGACAGGGTCTTGGCGAAGGAGTTGCAATACAACACCTGGCCGTTTCGACTCCAGGCTTTGCAAACCGAAGGCCGCCGCAATCCAAAGCCCAGGTCGCCGTAAACATCATCCTCGACCAGAGGAATCTGATGTCGTTCCAGCAAGGCCACCAAGGCTTGCTTGCGCTCGTCGCTCATGCACGAACCCAGAGGATTGTTGTAATTGGAGACAAGCAAACAGGCTTTGATCGGCCATTGCTCGATGGCCATTTGCAGCGCATCCAACGACAAGCCGTCGCGCGGATGCGTAGGGATTTCCAGCGCTTCCATGCCGCAGGATTCGATGACTTGCAATAAGCCGTAAAAGGTGGGCGATTCGATGGCAATCAAGTCGCCGGGTTCGCAAATCGCCATTAACGCCAACCTGACCGCTTCGCGCGCACCGTGAGTAACCACAATGTCGTCCGGGCTGTCGGCGCATTGCAATTCCACCATGCGCTTAGCGATTTGCCGGCGTAGTTCCTGACTACCCAGCAATTCGTCGGCGTCGAAACAGCGTTTGCCAAAGCTGCGCGCCACCTTGCCGGTCGCTTGTTGCAGCGCATGAGTGGGCAGGAAATCGGCATGCGGTACCGACGAACCCAGGTTGATCTGATATGGGTCCTTGGCGGCGCGGAGGATTTGCCGGGTCAGCGACTGACCGGTGACCTTGGCGGGCGTGACCGGCGCATCGGAAATGTCCGGCTCCACAATCGCCTGTCGGCGAAAGCCGCTGACATAGTAACCGGAACGCAGGCGCGCCTGAATCCTGCCGCTGTCTTCCAGCAGGCGATAGGCTTCCAGTGCGGTTGAGATGCTGACATGCAATTGCTGACTCAACTTCCTGACGCCGGGCAGTTTTTCGCCCGGCTTGTAAACACCCTGTTCGATATGCGCAATCACCGTATCCGCGACGGTTTCGTATAAGTGTTTCATGTGTTTATCCAGGTTAAGCTATGCGTCTGCGCCGAGCATTCGCTGGTTTTGGTTGGATCAGGAAGCCGTATTATAAAGCCAACTCTAAGCCTGCCTTTAGCCAACGATTAAAGCTCAACCACTGTCTTAACCGCCAATTTGCTCTGAATCACATCCGCCAAATACTCAGCATCGTCGGCAATCCCCAGGAACCGTCCGGAACCCCAAGTATGCAACCAGGGCAAGCCGATAAAATACAGACCGTCCACGTTGCTGACTCCACGATCGTATTGCGGGAAGCCGCGGCCATCGAATGCCGGCAGCTCTATCCAGCGATAGTTCGGTCTAAAACCAATGGCCCAGATGATGCTGGTGATGTTTTCGGCGTCGGCGTCGATGCGGGTGGGATCGAACTCGGGTTCCCATACTTTGCGGAACGGCGGTTCTACCGGAGCATCGATATTATGCTCGGCGATGTAACGGTCGATGTCATTGCGGATGTTGACGTAGATTTCGTCGGCATCGTCCAGGTTTTTGGTCAAATCCGGTAAAAACTCCAATAAGCTGCCGTCGATATTGGCCATGCTGCCGTAAAGTTTCACGCCTTCCAAGGCAAACTGACGCAAATCGATTTCGTGGCCGCCGCCGCGCCCGGTCAAATAGTGATTGGTTTTATGCTTGGCTTCGTCGCCCAGGGGATGGCGGTCTATGGTCAATTGATAAAAGCCCAGGTCAAACAACCATTCCGTGGTTTCGCGGCCGCGATACATGCGCGGCGAACGCGGGGCGCTACCAACGGCCAGATGTACCTTGCGACCAGCCAGATGCAAGTCTTCCATTAACTGCACGCCGGATTGGCCGGTGCCCACCACCAGCACTTCACCTTCCGGCAGTTGCTCGGGGTTACGGTAATTGACCGAATGAATCTGGGTGATATGTTTAGGCAGGCTGTGGGCATAGTCGGGCACGATGGGAATGTCGTAGCCGCCGGTTGCGACGACCAGATGGTAGGCGCTGTATTCGCCGCCGGTGGTGGAGACATACAGCAAGCCTTTGTCGCCGCGGCAAACCTTGGTGACGGTAACGCCTTCCATGATCGGCGGATTGACCTTGCGGCGGAAGGCTTCGACGTATTCGACGATTTCGTCCTTCAGCATGAAACCCTTGGGATCGTTGCCGGGGTACGGAAAATCCGGCAATTGGCATTGCCAGTTGGGCGTGACCAGGCAGAAGCTGTCCCAGCGCTCGTTGCGCCAGGAATGGCCGACGCGGTGTTTCTCGAAAATCATGTGATCCACGCCGAGTTTTTGCAGGTGGTAGCTGACCGACAAGCCGGCCTGACCACCGCCGACGATGATGGTGTCATAGTGCAAACTGGTGGTTTCGCGTTTTTCTTTCATAGCGTCCTCTTTTATTTGTGGTGTTGTGTTTCGGGTAGGGTGGATAAGCGCAGCGCATCCAACTAACAAATTTTTCCGCCGGTGGATGCGCCATGCTTATCCACCCTACAGTGGTCGACTGGGGTTACTCGATGAACTCGACCACCGTGACTGTCGGATTTTCGTCGCCCCAAAACCGGACCGCGGTGGCTTCGATGTCGGCCAACTGGCTCATCGCGCTGGAGCAGGTGTAACCGTATTTCTGCCGCACCCGTTCGCTGGCGATGTTCAAGGCTTCGCGGCTGCGAGCGACGAAGTCGTCCAAGGCATAGCTTTGGCCGGGTTCCAGGAAATCCTTGATTACCAGCGACGGCGAATAACACAGGCTTTCGCTGTGGTCCGGCCACAGGACTTTGAAGCGCATTTCAGGCATAGACGGTTTCTCCGGTATTGATCAGTGAGCGGTAAAGGGTCAGGTGGCTGCGTGCCGAGTGCTGCCAGCAGTATTCATCGCTTAGCCGCCGGGCGATGGCCGGCAGGCGTTCCTTGGGGAAGGCTTCAATAGCCGCCATCATCGCTTTGGCAATCGAAGTGCTGTCTTCCGGATCGGTCCAGACGCAGTCGTCGAATTTCAGGTATTCGGTGAACGGCGGCCGGGCCGAGACCACGGCCGGCGTGCCGGAAACAATCGCTTCCAGTACCACCAGGCCGAAGCCTTCGTTCAGCGACGGAAACACCAGCGCGTCGGCCAAGCGGAACAAGGCCGGCATGTCGGCGTCCGGTAACGGTCCGGTCATCACCAAGGGCTGGCCGGGGCCGTCCTCGATGCCGCTGGCGGCGACCGCCGCAGCGAAGCGTTGCCGGTATTCGCCATGGTCCAGCAGGCTGGCGCCGCCGACGATGATTAGCTGAGCCTCGGGGCGTTGTTTCAGCACGTCCAGAAATGCCTCGAAGATACGCAAGGTGTTCTTTCTGGCCTCGACGCCGCCAACCGCCAGAAACAGCGGGCCGCCGCGGGTCAAACCCAAGCATAAGCGCAGCGCTGCGTCGTTCGCGCCCGGCGTGGGTGTGTAACGCGCGGCATCGATGCCGTTGTTGACCGGCAATGCGGCGATGCCGTAATCGCCGAGCAAGCGCTCTTGCCAGTCGCGGCTGACGCACAACACGCGCCCGGCGGCTTGAAACGACCGATTCTGCCACTCGGTCAGCCAGATGTCGTCGAAACGGTCCAAGTGATGCACGGTGCGGACGAAATCATTGATGACGCCGCGCTCTTTCAAGTTAGCCATCGCGCAGCCGCTGATGGCGTCCTGGGCGTGGTAAATGTCGTAAGTTTCCAAGTCGGCGTGGGCGAAATAATCGGCATAGGCCTGGATGCGTTGGCCGACGGTTGCCACCCAATCGCCGGCCACAGCCAACAGCGGGATCAATACTGTCTTGCAGCGCACCGGCCGGTAGAAGTCTTTGCCGGCTTCGGCCGGCGCGATCAAGGTCACGTCGTGGCCCAAGTCGTGCAGCGCTTCTGCCAATTGCAGGGCATGGACCACGCCGCCGCGCGGATTGACGGAATGGGTCAGCATGGCGATTTTGAGTGTTGTCATAGGGTTATCTCCCTCACCCCATCCCCTCTCCCTGAGGGAGAGGGGCTTTCAGTTATGGTTGGGCCGCAGCCGGTCAAGGGCTGTTCGTGCAAGTCCCAGAGCAGTTGTTGTTCATCGCCACGGGCGAGGCGTAACTGGCGGCTGGAGTCGGTTGTGCCTATCGCTGCGCATGCAATGCCGCGTTGGCTGAACAGTTCGATAACCGCATCGCTGTCGCCTGTGTCGACGCTCTGTACGAAGCCGAAGCTCGGAAAACAACGCAGCCAGCGTTCCAGCTCCATACCTTCGGGGCGAGGTATTGCTTCGAGATCGATTACGCCGCCGAGGTCGGAACATTCCAGCAACATCAACAGCGTGCCGACGATGCCGGCATTGCTGATGTCCTTGGCGGCAGCGCACAAACCGGTTTCGGCCAGGGTCGGCAGAATTTCCAAGTCTTGGCGCAGGCGTTCCGGCGGCGCGCCGGTGCTGGCGTCCCACCACAAATGAGGCTCGCGCAAGTGGCCGCGTAAATCGATGGCTGCCAGCAGCTGTTGTCCCGGTTTGGCGGCGAAACTGCTGAGTAGTTTCTTGGCACGGCCCAGAATCGCCACCGATAATTGCGGGCGGTCATTACGCAAGTTGCTATGGCCGCCAACCACCGGTACGCCGTAAACTTGCGAGGCGGTTGCCATGCCTTCCAGTATCGGCTTGGCTTGGCCAGCGCCGTCGCTCCAGATCGCATCGACCACCGCGATCGGCCGGCCGCCCATCGCGTAAATATCGCTGACGTTGACCATCACTCCGCAGTAGCCGGCAAACCAGGGTTGGCTGGCGACGAAGTCGTTCAAATAGCCTTCGCTTGCCAGCAACAGAAAGCCGTCGCCGTCGGGGATGGCCGCGCAGTCGTCGCCGACCCGTACATCGTTCCCACGCTCCGCGTTGGAATGCATGCTGAACCGCTCCGCAGTTCGGGACGCTGGAGCGTCCGGGGCGGGGTTCCCACGCTGAGCGTGGGAACCATAGAGTCTTCCCACCACCTCGGCGATGTCGCGCTTATGCGCCAGCCCCAAGCCTTGTTGGATGCTCTTGGTCAATTCAGTCAATGAACTCATGCCGCGATCCGGCTGGTCGTTACAAAGCCGATGGCGCCGTCGGCATAAGGCGGATACCAAGCCAGGTCCGCTTGCATCAGATAATGCGGCCGCCCGTGCACCGAAATTTCCTGCAACGATTTCCAGTGCAGCCGACGGAACAGCAATTGGTTGCGGCTTTGCACCTGCGCCAGAAAGCGGGTGCAACCCTGGGCGTGAGCGCTGGTTACCGCCAGTTTGATCAAGGCCGCGCCGAGACTGCCTTGTTTGCGATAGTCGTGATTCACCGCCAATCTCGATCCCCACCACACGCCGGGTTGTTCCTGATGAATACGCACAGTGCCGACAACGCGATCCGGCAGGCCGGCGACGCAGGCGATGGCGACGATGGGGGTGGCGATGTGGTCGATGTCGTCCAGATCGTCGCCGGCGAAAATACCTTGTTCTTCACAGAACACGGCCTGGCGTAACGCCAGCATTTGTTTGCGTTCCCAATCTTCGGTGACGAATTTGATCAGGTAAGCGTTGGCAAAAAACGGTTTAAAGTTGGTTGTCCACATCTCACACCTCATAACTGGCCAGTGCCGAGCAGGCGGCGCATTTGGCGCAACCGGCTTTCATGTTTTGGGACAGCAGGTTCGCCTGCTTCAGCATCGCCCCCAGTTGCGGCAGGATTTTCGCCATAAAGGCCGGCGTCGGTGCCGGATGGTTTTGCAAGGGTGTGCCGTTGATCGGCACGAACGGCACCACGAAGGGGTAAACGCCCTTGGCGATCAACTGCTCGGAGACTGACAGAATCGCTTCCGGCGTATCACCCAAGCCAGCCAGGATATAGGTGCTCACCTGGCCGCGGCCGAATACCGCCACCGCGGCATCGAAAGCATCCATGTAACGTTCCATGGAAACACCCGCCTTGCCGGGCATGATGCGGGCGCGCACGGCCGTTGTCACGGCCTCCAGATGCATGCCCAAACTATCAATGCCACAAGCCTTCATGCGTTCGAACCAGATGTCGTCGTCCGGCGGCTCGCATTGGCCTTGAATCGGCAGATCGACGGCGGCCTTGACGGCCTGAGCGCTTTCGCAGAGGATGGCCGCGCCCCGGTCGCTGAGATTCGGCGTGCCGGTGGTCATCACCATGTGCTTGACGCCGTCCAGCTCGACGGCGGCCTTGGCGACCTCGGCCAGTTGCTTAGGCGTCTTGCGCAAAATGGTGTTGCCAGCTGCCAGCGATTGGCCGATGGCGCAAAACTGGCACGCGGTCTTGCGGTTGCCGTAGCGGATGCAGGATTGCAGCAGCGTGGTCGCCAACACGTCGGACGAATGCAGCGTGGCGATCTGCGAGTAGGCAATGCCATCCGCGGTTTTCAATCCGTAAAAGCGCGGCTGGCGCGGAAATTCGATATGGCTGACCACGATGCCTTCGCGGCGAATTTCGCTGATGCCGTGCCGGTCCGGCTTACCGGCGACGAAGGGCGAGTTGCAGGCCGAGGCGGTGGCGATTGGGATCATCACCGTCCGTCCGCCCAGATTGACGGCCTTGTGATCGGAAGGCCCGGCACCGCCACGGCGGCTGGTTACGCCAACATCGCTGTCTTCCAGGCGTAAGCCTAAGGATTGCAGATCGGCGATCAGCTCTGCCACGCCGACTTTAGTGTGTGTTGATAGCGTCATCGTGGTCGCTCTCTTGGATGGGTTGAGACGAAACGGCTGGCAGGTCGCTGAACATCGGTGCCGCCGGCCTGTAGTCGATGCGCAAACTAAGTAGTTCAGGCCGGGCGTAATGGCCGACCGAATCCATCATTCGTTTACGTTTGGTGATTAAATTCATATCCAGATCGGCGATCAGCATGCCTTCGCCTTCCCGTAACGGTTCGACGACGTGCTGGCCTTCCGGCGAAATGATGGCGGTACAGCAACCGCCGCGTACGGCTTTTTGCAGGCCAGGGTCGGTGGTCACTGAGTCAATTTGCTCGTCACTAAGCCAGCCTGTGGCGTTAACGACAAAGCAGCCCGATTCCAATGCGTGATGGCGTATCGTCACTTCAATTTGCTCGGCAAAAATAGGCCCAACCAGGGAGCCCGGAAACTGGCTGCAATGGATTTGTTCGTGCTGGGCCATCAAGGCATAGCGGGCCAGCGGATTGTAATGTTCCCAACAGGCCAGCGCGCCGATGCGGCCGATGCCGGTTTCTACGACTTTTAAGCCCGATGCATCGCCCTGGCCCCAGATCATGCGCTCGTGATAGGTCGGCGTGATCTTGCGGCGTTTCAGCGCCAGGCGGCCGGTTTCATCGAAAATCAGTTGCGTGTTATATAAGCTGCCGTGGTCACGCTCGTTGATGCCCAACACCACCACAATGCCATGCGCCTTGGCTTGCGCCGCGACCGCGTCGGTAATCGGGCCAGGTACCGTCGGCGCGTAATCGTAAAGCTTCAAGTGTTCTCGGCCCTGGGTGACCGGCGGCATCACGAAGGAAAAGTAGGGGTAATAAGGCACGAAGGTTTCCGGGAACACCACGATTTGTGCGCCTTTCGCGGCGGCGTCGCTGATGGCTTGGCAAACCTTGTCGCCGGTGGCGGTGGCGGATTCGAACACCGGCGCAATCTGTACCGCCGCCGCTCTGACGATGTTGGGATTGGTCACTTTTTTCTCCTGTGGATGATCAACAAGCTCAAAACGTAGGTTGGGCTGAATGCAATGAAGCCCAACAATTTGATTTTGTTGGGTTACGCTACGCTAACCCAACCTACATTTTGGTTTTTACGACGCCCTCTCGATGAAGGGTTCGGCGTTACGGTTTATAAAGTCCAGGTATCCAGGATGAAGGCGTTGTCGCGCTGGTGCAGTAACACGATGTCTAACACATCTAGTGGGCTGATCGGACGGATGCCCGGCAACAGGCTGGGTTCGCCATGACCATACAGGGCTTGCAAGGCAAAGCGGCAGGCATAGACTTTGCCGCCTTCTTCGATGAATTTGGCAAGCTGATTGGCGTAGTTTTGATGGCCGGGAAATGATTCGTCACCCAGGCGCGGAAAACCGCGTTGCAAACCCAATGTCACGCCCGGACCATATAGCAGGATGGAGGTTTCGAAGCCTTTGCGTTGCAAACGGGTGGCTTGCAGCAGATTGACGAAGCCGATCGATCCTTCAAAGGCGACGGTATGGAATTTGACCAAGGCTTTCTGGCCTGGCTCGGCTTTGACGTCTTCAAATACTTTTTCTTCGAAATCGACAAAACAATCGCCTTTTTGATGTGCCGGTGCGGTGACTGCGGGCATGAAGTTCTCCTGGATGTTAGTAAAAAATGCCCTGTATCGGCGGGATGGATACAGGGACGTATTTCTGGCCGCCAGCGTTGCCTGGTCGACGGTGAATACTTTACTAAGCTAGGAAAAAGCCAAACAGATTCAGTTTATTGCCTAATTTTTAAGTACAGATTTAGTGAAATGAAATCTGTATGGCTTGAAAAAGCGCATAACTGTTATGGTGGCATTTCGCCAAATCATTCAATTTGCGAGCGAGCCAATCAACTCAGATCATATTTTTAGATCGCAAACACCGGATCGTGCTGTCTACTTGGAAATGCCGCCAGGGGCAGCGGCGCGAAGCCTGTCACTTTGCTGTTCTGCGCAAATATCAGTTAGCTGACGGCTGAAGCGCCGGATTGCCGGTTCTCTTCGCGGTAAACTCAACAGGCACGTGCGTCGAATAACCGCCTTCAGTTTGCATCACAAATTTAATTTCATCGCCGGCCATTTTGCCTTGATACCGATGGATAGCCTGTTGTGTGGGACCTGATCCCAGCGATTCCGGGGTTTTGGTGATAAAACGCAAGATGCCTCCGGCGATCTCGCCTTCTAAAATGCCGTTTGGGCTGCCGGTAAATGTAGCGCTGCCATATAGCTGCGTATCGCTACCGGCGAAATCGAATCGCTCTTGATAATTAGCGTTCGGCCAGTCATAGCTGACTTGGGCTTGCCATAATCCGTTGATTGCCGGCCGCTGTTCTGCGCCGCTTAACAGATCTATTAGATTCCGGGTGGCGTTGGTAAACGTCGAAAGGCCAATAACCAGCGTGCTGACTGCAATCAACAATGACAGCAGCGGGTTGTTTCTAATCCGGGTATTGATTCTGTCCAAGCGGGTTCTTGAGTCGTTCATGGTTTTAGTATCCGTAGCATTTTGGCGTTTTGGTAGAAGGGGACTACCCGGCGAGGTTAAACGTGCCGACAGAATAAGCGTTTTGGCTGACGTTTTCTAACGGTTATCGACTAAGCCGATCAGGCTTGGGGAGCGCTGATAAGGGATGGGTGGCTCCCGCCTGCTTGGAAGCATCGGTGTTCGTGGGTTGGCTTAATGAATAGCCAGCTTGCGCTTCGCACGCCGCCAGCCGATGACGATGCCGCTTGCGCTAATCAACAAGCCGCCGGTGCTGAATACTATCAACACAATATCCCAGACAGGCCGATTGTTCAGTAAAGGCAGCCAGTCCCAACTGTGTAAAAAGGCAAATAGCCAGCGGCTGACGCGCCTACCGGCATCGAGTTTGCTGAAGTGACCGGTGTAGGGGTCGAGATGCAGCCAGGTGCTGTCGGCGTCGGCAAATTCCAAACGCAGGATAGGCAAACGTTTGTCGATGTGCCCGGTCATGGTATGCGCGGCGCGGCTGTAGTAGTAAAAGTCGTATTCGTTTAACACGCTTTGCCTGGCAATTTTATTCGGAGCCATGAGCCGTTCGGCTGCAGTTTGCAGGGCAGGCCACTCGAATGTCTCGAAAACCCGGCTATCAGTCTGTGCCGTCTGGATACGGCTGTGGCCCTGACCATCAAAAGCAATGTAAAAACCTTGGCCGTTCAGTACGCGCCATTCGATTTCCCGCGGCTGAAACCCGGTATTTTGAAAACGCGCCAAGGCTTCCGCTGCGGGCAAGGGGAAATACTGCGGCGAAATGTCTCCGCCCATGTAGGTCTGGAGCTTGGGTTTGGCGGCCGTGGAGTCGAATATTTTCCACGGATTCATCGAAAATAAACCGCTGAGTATCCAAGTGAAGGCGATTACGCCAAAACCCAATCCCAGTAGGTGATGCCACCGCATCCAGGCCTCGCGGTATGGGGTTTTTGTGCCATGTTTGTAACGGCCCTGAAAACGCCAGCGCAGTATGCCGACGATTAGACCAAGCAAACTTAATATCGAACCGGCCAGCGCGGTGTAAATGACAATGTCCGCCGCGTAACGATCCAAAGCACCGCCGCGAAACGGATATAGCCAATGAATCCAAGCCCCCAGCCAGTTCCAGATGCGTTCACGGCGATTGGCATCGCGTACCACTTCGCCGGTAGTGTTGGAAATACTGCTCATAAAGAAAGTATTGTCACTCGCCAGCATATTGACATTCTGGGTGTCTGAAAAAAGATTTCACGACATCCGGGAGTTTCTGTAAGCGATGCATGGCCGATTGAACGAGTTTCTTTAATTCGATTTTATTTTCCGGCATCTGCTTGGCGACGCGCGGTTTGATATAGCCCCAAACCTGTTCATCCGGATTGAGTTGTGGCGCGTACGGTGGCAGAAAAACCAACTGCAACCGGCCTTGCTGTTGCTCCACAAACGTTTTAACGCTCTTAGCCTTGTGAATCGGATGGCCGTCGACGACCAAGATAATCGGCTGTTCGGCACCGCGTAGCAGACGTTTCAGGAATTCGATAAACACCTCGGCGGTGACGTTGCCTTCTTGCACCATGAAGCGAAAATCGCCTCGTGCGCTGACCGCAGAGATCAGATTCAAACCGTATCGTCGCCCAGTGGTCTTCACGGTCGGCGTCCGACCGACCGGCGCCCAAGTAGTACCGGCATGAAAGTCAGAACGCACGCCGGCTTCATCGGCAAAATAAATCACCGCCCCCGTGCGTTTCGCCTCAGCCTGCAATGCTGGAAACTCGTCGGCCTGCCACTTTTCCACCAAGACCGGGTCCTGCTGCCAAGCCCGATACAAGGGCTTTTGCGGGGTAAACCCCAGCAAGCGCATGATTCGTCCCACACTCGGCGCGGTCAGGCGTTTGCCAAACTGGCGATAGATGACTTCCCCGATTAGCGACAAGGTCCACAAGCCAAATTCCAACTTCATTTGCCAGGGGGTTTTGTCCCGCACGGTCTCGGCGATCCAGCGCATTTCGTCGGGCGTCACCAGCGGTGGGCGTCCGGTAATCTTTTTGGCCAGCAGCGCATTTTGACCGCCCGTTGCAAAGTCGGACAACCAACGAAACACCGTGCGAATGTTGACGCCCATCGCTGCCGCCACGCTCGCCACAGTCTGCCCATTTTTCACCGCTTTGACCGCCTGCTGCCGCATCACTTGCAGAGTATGGTGATCAATTTCTCGGCCGTCTGAATCTCGTTTACATTTCATGGGGATATTATCCCATGAATATGACTTAACTTATTTTAAGAGCAGTATAAAGCAGCGTGGCTTGCTCGTCGGCCATTTGCACGCGGTGCAGCGGCCGATGTTCGTCCAGCGCTTTGGAATGCGTCCAGGCGTCTTCGTCGATGCGATCCAGATAATAGCCGTCAGCCGTCGCCAGAAAGCTGTCTGCTGACGCCAAAGCCTGGGCCGGCGTCACCTGATCGACACGGTTCCCGGTTTCGGCATCCACGGCGATTTGGGTTTTGCCGTAAGCAAATACATAACGCGGCGCGCCGGCCACGCTGGTCAAGCGCACGCTATCGGGACTTTTGGCTTGAGCACTAGCTGCGAGTGCTTGTGCAAGGTTGATGCGGCAGCGCTCAGCCGCCAAGCCAGGCAAGGCGCTCAGCTTTTCCTGTGGTGTCAGTTTGGGGTAGCCGACATACATCATCACGACGCCGGATACGAACCACATGGCCATGAAACAGCACAAGGCTATACCCAGCCAACGGTGAACCAGATATAGATTGCGCTTGAGCCCGTTGAGCATTAAAAGTCTACTTTCAATTCCATCATGAAGGTACGCGGTGCGGCGACGAAAAATAACGGGGCGTTACCGCCGCTACCCCATTCGACGTATTGTTCGTCGGACAGGTTTTTAACCCGCGCGGTGACCGTGGCTTTTGGATTAAATTTCCAGGACAGTTGGGTATCGAATACCGCATAAGCCGGGGTTTTGATCAAGTTGGCGGTATCGACGAAACGGTCGCCGACGTAGCGCGAGCCGAAATTCCATTGCCAATCGGCATCGAAATCCCAGGTCAGCCAGGCATTAGCCACCCATTTGGCGACATTGGCCGGCCGATTGCCTTTTCTTGACACCGTGCTGGTACCGACGGTTTCCAGGAATTTGTCGTACTGGGCATCGACGTAGGCCATGTTGCCTTGCACGCTCCATTCGTCGGTGAGTTGTACCCCGATATTGGCCTCTACACCGCCAGAGGATTGTGCGCCAATCGGTAACTGCCGATTTCGGTCCGTCGGATCGGTTATCGATAGATTTTTCCGTTCGATGTAATAACCCGCCAAGGTTGCCGAGCCTTTGCCCTCCCAAAAATCGAATTTGGTACCTACCTCCGCTTGCCGGCCGGTGGTGAGATCGAAGTCTTGCAGCGCGGCGAAGGTGCCGGTGGTCAAAATGCCGGACGGCGGATCGGCTGCGGTGCTGTATTGGGCATAAACGTTAAAGGTGGAGGTAATGTCGTACATCAATGCCGCCCGCCAGGTCACTGCGGTCCAGCGCCGGCCGAAGGCGGCGGGGTTGGTGGCGGTCGGTGGTACGAAGGAAGTACGCAAGTTTTTCGAATCCAGGCGAATGTCGTCCACCCGCACGCCCGTGATCAAATTTAGATCGGGGACCAGGGTCAGGCGGTTTTCGGCATAGCCGGCGACGGTGTAGAGTTCGTTGCGGGCGTTGGAGATTGGCCCGGTGGCAAGTGGGTTGTCGTAGTAGGTGCCGGTGCTGAAATTGTATGGGTTAACGATACTGACGGTGCCTGTCGAGCTTTCCATGCTGGGTGCGCGGGTTTGCTTGTTGTAGGCAATGTCGACCCCGGCCGAAATTTTCGAAGGCAGGCTGAACCAATTACTGCTATGCACGATTTCGAATCGGTTGCCGACCAAAGCCTGATCGTGATTTACCGCAAACGATTTATTGCGGGTAATCAGCGTATTAGTGCTGTTCCAGTCGTAACCTTCTACGTTTAAATACTGGCGATCCGCTTTGTAATAGTAAAAGGTGTTTTTGAATTGGGTGTTATCGGACAGTTGATAGTCGACAATGTCGCGTAACCAAAACACCTGCTGATCAAATACCGAACCACTGGCGTTATAGTTTTTAAAGCGGGTGCCGGGGTCTATTTGGCCTTCGGTGGGCCCTAAACCGGCGGTACCCCAGGGGACTATTCTACCGTTGACGACCGGATTCAGCACCAGCGTGCCCCAGTAAGAATCGCGGTCTTCCATCTGATGCTCGAAGGCGATGGTGTGCGACAGTTTGGACGTAATGTCGCTTAACAAGGAAAACGACATCACGCCGGAATCGGCTTCCGTGTGGTCGATATAGCCTTCGGAACCCAAATAGCTGATGTCGGCTTGCAGCCAATTATCGGTATTACCCAGTTGGCCGTTGAAACCGTAGGAAGCTCGGCGATTTAAGTATTCACCCAGCGAAACTAAGCCGTGATGTTCGTCCGGGCCGCGGTGGGCGATTTTGCTGACATAGTTGACCGAGCCGCCTACTGCGCCTTGGCCGTATAAAAATGTAGACGGTCCACCCAAGACTTCGACGCGATCAGTGAGCCAACTGTCGATGGGGCGGGCGGCCACGACATCATATTGCACGGTGATGCCGTTGAACAGCTGCGTGATTTGCGAACCGGTGAAACCCCGCATCGAAACCGAGCCCGCCGAGCCGGGTTGCGACGATACGAGTATGCCTGGGGCTTTTTCCAAGGCTTCCTGCGTAGTCTGCGCGCCGCGCTTTTCGAAGGTCGCCCTATCAATAATCGTGATCGATGCCGGCGTTTCGCGAGGTGTCAGGCCCAGGCGGTTGCCGGTAGCGGCTTCGGTATCCAGTTGCGGTTTTTGGTTGGGTGGATTAAAGGGAGCCGTTCCCGCTACGGTGACTGTATCCAGCGTAGTGGCGGTGTCGCTGGTTTGGCTTTGGTTGGAGGTTTTGGCGATTTTGGTTTTGCTGGTTGTCTCGCTGGTTTTTAGATCCTCGGTCGGCGATGACTCGGCGGCGTGTGCGATGCCGTGCAGCGAAAACAGCAAGGCGGCGACGCCTGCTATTTGGCCGGTTTGGGCAACTGGAAAATCCTGTAACTTGGTTTTTTTCATTGTTTTTATCAGGTATTTAGAAGTTAGAAGGCTTTTGGGTGGCAGCAATTAGTGTGCCGGGAACGGAAGTCCCAACACGGCGGGTGTTGCAGGGCATAAGGGCTGAGTTTTTTAATTAATCTATGTTAGATAAATGGACGGTTTCGCGGTATATGGCTTGTTTCGCCGGCTTGGTACTGGTTTAGGTCCGCGGATATTGGACTTAAAGCCTGCCGGCCGGCAATGCTAAAATGCCGCATGGGCCGGCGCTACGGTAAAACGCCACTATCGAAAATTTAGTTAAACAATGGATCAAGTATGTCGGGATTTTTTTCCAAACAACATAGCGTCGCGCAGCCCGGCTATAGCCGTTGGTTGGTGCCGCCGGCCGCTTTATCGGTGCATCTGTGCATCGGCCAAGCCTATGCGTTCAGTGTATTCAACGATCCATTGACTCGGGTCATAGGCATCGGTACCTCCGCGCCGGAGGATTGGAAGCTGACGACGCTGGGCTGGATCTTCAGTCTGGCGATAGTGTTTTTAGGGTTATCGGCGGCGTTCGGCGGTAAATGGCTGGAAAAAGTCGGACCAAGGTTGACGATGTTCGTCGCGGCTTGCTGTTTTGGCGGTGGTTTTTTAATCTCCGCACTGGGCGTGCACCTGCATGAAATTTGGCTGATTTATCTGGGTTACGGGGTGATTGGCGGTATCGGTTTGGGTTTGGGCTATGTGTCGCCGGTATCTACGTTGATCAAATGGTTTCCGGATCGCCGCGGTATGGCGACCGGTATGGCTATCATGGGTTTCGGCGGCGGAGCGATGATAGGCGCGCCCTTGTCGGTGTTGCTGATGGACCAGTTCAAATCGGCGGAATCGGTTGGCGTGGTGCAAACATTTTTGGTGATGGGAGGCCTGTATTTTTGTTCGATGATGATAGGCGCCTTGACTATCCGCATCCCGCCGCCTGATTGGCAACCCGCGGGCTGGACGCCGCCGCTGGTGCAAAACAAAATGATCACCGATAAGCATGTACATATCGACCAAGCTTTAAAAACACCGCAATTTTATTTGCTGTGGCTGGTGTTGTGCTTGAATGTGACGGCCGGCATTGGTGTGCTGGGGCAAGCTTCGGTGATGATACAGGAGATGTTTAAAGGCTCGGTAACCCCGGCCTCGGCGGCCGGGTTCGTCGGTTTGTTGAGTTTGTTCAATATGGGTGGGCGGTTTTTCTGGTCCTCTGCTTCGGATTATCTCGGCCGTAAAAATACTTATTTTATTTTCTTCGTCGTTGGGGCATGTTTGTACGCGACCATTCCAAGCATGGGCATGGCCGGCAACATGGCGCTGTTCGTGTTGTTGTACGCTTTGATCATGAGCATGTATGGCGGCGGGTTTTCGACGATTCCTGCTTATCTGGCGGACATTTTCGGCACCCGTTTTGTCGGCGGCATCCATGGCCGGCTGCTGACCGCCTGGTCAACCGCCGGCGTCTTGGGGCCGGTATTGGTGAATTACATCCGCGAATATCAAATAGGCCAGGGCGTGGCTAAGGCCGATGCCTACAACGTGACCATGTACATCATGGCCGGACTCTTGGTAGTGGGCTTTATTGCTAATCTATCGATCCGGCCGGTGCATGAGAAACATCATATGAAACACGGCGATTTCGACGAGCTGGACGGTATTTATCCGGCTGACGAAGCCGAACATTAAGTAAGACGGGGCACTTTTTATGAATAACTTCGAATCAAGTAAATCTTCCAGTCCCTGGCTGTTGGCGGTCTTCTGGCTTTATGTGCTGATCCCGCTGAGTTGGGGCGTGTGGTCTACGTTGAAAAAGGCCTTGGCTCTGTTCGGCTAAGGTTTAATCGGGTTGTTGGGCGATATATTCGTAGGCACCCACATCAAGCGGCCCATGTTGCCCGCGTTTATCGCTGCCGCGCGGGTGACGGTAAACAAGTTGCGGATTCAGTAGCATCCCGTGGGCGGCGAATCCGGGGGCGACGCCTTGATCGATTGCCGGCGCATCGGGTTTCAGGCGGTAATCGTAATTTGCCGGATCACGTAACACGTTGGCCGTGGTCTTGAGGTCGTGGTTTTCCTGGTTGGGGCCAATGATTGCGGTGGCTTCGCCTATCAACAGATTGTTGATTAACATCGCCGTGGCAATACTGTGATTATGCAGAAACGAGCCGCCGGGGTAATCGTTGACGAAAGTGTTGTTCACCAGATATAGCTGTTGATTCGGCTGGGTTTGGTTGTGTTCGGCGGCAAACGCCAGCATTGCGGCATTTTCGGTGTTGGTACCTTGATGAAACAGATTGCCAATCAAGTAGCCGGCACCGCCATCCGGTAAATCCACCAAATAGCTAGAACCGTCACGCTCGTCGGTGATGCGATTGTAAAGAACATAATTTTCCCGGGCCCGCGATTTGACGTTATGGCCGGTGCTGGCATCGTGCACATAAGAATTTTGCAGGGTAAAACGGCGGATATTGCCAATGTAGATGTTATGGCCAAGTTTACCGTAGCGCGGATAATCGACGGTATTGTCGTTAAACTCCGAGTTTTCGATCAAGATGTCGCTGTCAGGGTTAACGCCGGTCAAGATGCCCATTTGGTTGTGATGAAAATGGCAGTTTCTCAGCGTCAGATGAGTACCTTCAAAGCGGATGCCGGCACCGTTCAGCGCCGGCGCGGTGGCCCCGGAAAGTTCGATATTCTCAACGACCGTGTCGTTGCCTTTTAGCACCCAAATCGCTTTGCCTTCCGCTGAATTGCCAAGCGCATCCAGGTGGGCGCCACCCGCCAGGCCGCGGATGGTCAGACGCTGCTGCGGCCAACTGGCTACGTCGCCCTGATATAGCCCGGCATCAATGCTGATGATATCGCCGTCTTTGGCCAGACTTGCAGCAGCGCTGGGCAGTTTAAGCGCGCGCCGCGGGCCGACTTGCCATTCGGTGCCGTGCGCTGGAAAGGCCAGCAGCCAACTCACCACACTGATCAAACCCCGCGAAAATATCAAGTGATGCATCCCGGCTCCTGGTGTGGGCACCTGTAAAATTCACTAATCCCAAGCGCTATGTTCTGTCTGATCGGCAGCGCCTTACAAAGGCGTCGGACTGAACTTGCAATATTTAAAGTAATACTTGGGCCAGATAAGAGTATTATCCTGTCATCAGGCATATTTGCCAGACCTACGACTTGATTATAAGAATAGCGAGACGCTACTGGAGGAACTATGGCTTCACTTGACATGCAAGGGGCTTACGATTTGAGCAATGCCAAAATCAACGAGTTAATCACCGAAAGCGCTGAAGGTAATTATGCCTTGGGCATTATTAATCAAAAAACCAATAAGTTTGTCGTCAAATACGTCGGCCGTTCGGAAACCGACCTAAACGCCCGCTTGAAGCAACATGTCGGCAGGTATCCCAAATTTAAGTTTAGCTATGCCGCATCGCCCAAGGCCGCATTCGAAAAAGTCTGCCAAAACTATCATGATTTCGGCGGCTCGAAAAAACTGCTGAATCACGTGCATCCGACGCGGCCAGCGGATGTGGATTGGAAATGTCCATGCTGCAACGAATTCGATTGAATTTTTGCGCTAAGTATTTCCAAGCCGTGGTTAATAGGTTGCGGAGTGATTGAAAAAGGCAAAACAGGCTTTTAAGCTCTGCGCGGTTTCCGGCGGCATGAACTCGTTGAATTTAACCCCGTAGTGGTGCTCGCCGTCGACACGCTTGTGCCACACGATGCTACACATCAGTTCAAGCGGTAGTTGCGATTCATATTGCTGAATATTGTCATAAGGAATACGCAATTGAATAGCAATCGAGCTGTTTAGCGGGCAGGGCAGTTCCACAGGCAGACGCAAACAGGCACCGGACATGCTGAAATCAGCAGTGACGCCGTCGAGAACCAAGTCGGCGATTTCGACATGGGCCAGCAAGTATTGGCTGCTGCGCGGAAATTTGCGGTTCTCGTTGGCGGCGGGAGTCGCCGTCCACTGCGCATCGAAGCTAAAGTGTTCCAGCATAGTGCGCATTTTTTCGGTCACCACGTAAAGGTCGTCGCTGATGGTCCGGGTGATGTGCACTTTGGATTCGTTCTGCCCCAGCGCGTCGAATAAAGCTGATACCCGGGTCTGCAATTGGTTGACGTTTTCCAGTTGATATTTGGACACCTGGGATATTTGCTGCGCCGTACCCGCATTTTCTGCTATCTGACCTACAATCTCGTTGATGACTACACTGGTGGTTTCGGCTTTTTCCATGCCCTGTTTGGTGGTCTGGATGATGGAGCCCATCGCCAGAGTATTTTCTTCGATGATTTTGGTTAATTCGCCAATAATGCTGGCAATTTCGGCGGTAGCGCCGGAAGCGTTTTGCGCTAGTTTCCGCACTTCATCGGCTACCACCGCAAAACCTCTGCCGTATTCGCCGGCTCTGGCGGCTTCGATGGCCGCGTTTAAGGCCAGTAGATTGGTTTGCTCGGTGATGTTGCGGATGGTGGTGGTAATATCCTGAATTTGCCGATTAGCTTGGCGCAGCGCCACGGTTTTAGCTTCCGCGTTTTCCACTTCCTTCACAACCCTGCGCATTTCATCAAGATTTTCGTTAACGGCGACAATGCCTTTATGTGCCGTGTTTTGCGTTTGCTGGGTGCGGTGGCGAATCTCAACGGAAAAGCGTTCGACTTCTTCGGTGGTGCTACGTAATTGTTCGGTAGCGGTTTTTACCTCGGATGATCTGGCTTGTTCCGAGCGGTTGGCATTGGAAATACCGCCGGAAATATTGGATATTTGGTAGGAAGACTGGCCGATTTGCTTGCTAACCGCATTGATCTCGCGCATATGGCTGGTCAGTTCCTGGCCCATGAGCTTCATGGTCGCCAATAGGCTGTTGGTATCGTTTTTCTCAGTGGCGACTTTGATGTCTAATTGGCCCTTGGCGATGCTACCGGCAATTTTTGACGCATAGCTGGGTTCGCCGCCCAACACGCTAAATAATTTTCGCGTCAGCCAGATATTGGCGGTGACTATCAAAAGCAAAGCCAGACCGGCAACCGTGGCGCTGACCGTAAACATCTGGCTTTGCATCTGATTTTGCTGCTGTGAGGCGGCGTTGGCTTGCTGTTCCACGCTGCCGGCAAGCTGATTGAGTTTGTCGGCCAGAATTTCCGAAGCCGCGTCGAAGCCATTTTCCGGCGCTTTCATGATCAGGTTGCCGGCTTCACGGCCTTGCTGAAAATAGGCGTTAGCCATGCGTTCGCCGGTGGCATAAAGCTCTGTCACGGCGTTATCGGCGTCCTTAATCGCCGGGTTCATGTCCGGCATCATCACCAGTAAACTCGTCAGTTCCGCGTGAGCGGCATTTTTTTCCGCCAAGGCGTCGCTGTAATCGTCTTCGCCTACCGCTGATGCATCGGTGAGAAATTGCTGGATTTGTACGACGTGATAGCGAACATTTTTAAATGCCAGCGTCGCGTTTGTCAGACGCTGTTTTTCGGCTTCCGCTGTTTCCAGTTTGCCGTGGCTAAGCCACACAAACATATTGCCGACTATCAGCAATAAAGCCACCGAGGCGGTCAGTACGGTCAACAGTTTGCGTAAGGAAAAATCCTGGGGTGCGGACTGATTACTATGGCGATCAAGCATAAGCGGTATCCATTTTCAGCAGAAACGTCAATGTGCGGTTTCACAAGTTTAGACTGATACGCGAGTTGCATAGGCATTTTGCAACTTACAAAGCCCGCCGTTGAATGTCGTCGTATCCGCACGGCCGGGAACGCAAATCTCAACGGTCTGGCAGAAAATTCTTACATTACTGAATATGGCCGTTACAAGGAGTTGGTGGGTGGAGGGCAGCGTTAACCCGTTAGCCCGGAATGGGTGGCCGACGCCGAAATCAACCGGTATTTCGGTGGCTGCTGCTTTGGAATAATAAAGCTAGCTAGTGTGGGGAATTTTTATAATAATCGCATAGGACAGAAGTCAGCTGGCCGCCGAACCGGTCGGTCCCGAGGCTGTCCAAGCGTAGAATAAAAAATAATAACAGGAGGTACACCATGCTAGCCAAAATAGCTGTAGTCGATTACATGTCGACCAAAATCGTTACCGTTACCCCCGATACCGAAATTTCTCAGGCTGTTAAGATTTTGCTGGACCACAAAGTAACCAGCGTGCCGGTTGTGGACCAACACGGTAAGTTAGTGGGGATATTTTCCGAAAAAGACGGCATGAAGGTGTTTGTCGAATCCGCTTACAACCAAAGCATGGCTGGAAAAGTAGGCGAGTTCATGAGCAAAGACCCGCAATTTGTCAGTGCCGATGCCAGTCTGGTGGATGTCGCCAGCAAATTTCAGGAATCGCCGACCAGGAGTTTCCCGGTTTTTCAAAACGATCAGTTTGTCGGCATGATTAGCCGCGTTGATGTATTAAGAGCACTGTTGGCCATTCGCTAGATGTTTTAGTTCAAGAGTAGACCGCCATTCCCCTGGGATGGTGGTCTGCCCCTTGTCCCGTCTTATTGCCGCACGCCTGCCGACACGTAGGTACCCATGATGGTATCGGTGCAGGTTGCGGTAATCTTCGCGCCGTTCGGCGTTACCGTGCCGGTGCAATTGCCCTTCGAAACCCAGCCGTTTTGGTACTGCGCGGTGTAATCGTAAGTCAGGGTTTGCCCGATCAGATTACCGCTGCCTTTTGATGTATAGCCCACGCCTTGCGCCAACATCCCCCAGCCCTGGAATTCAAAACTGTCGCTCAGTTGGTTGATGTGGGTGCCGCCTGCGGTCGGTGCGGCGGGGTTATACCAGTCGCCGCTGATGTTGATGACTGGCGCAGGCTCCACTACTGCCGGTTTTGCGGGGGCAATCGGCGGAGAAATTGCCGTCACGGTTTGCTGAGTCGGCGGCGATTCGGCGGTCTTTTGTTGTCCAGTCAATTTATCCCAGTTAGAGATGATAGCGACGCTGATCGAACCGATGACACCAATGATCGCTGCAGCGATAGCGGGATTTTGATTGGATTCGGCCATAAGTTCCTCTGTTGCTGAATAAAAATGTCCGGCCGCCTGGCGTGGCACAGATTGAGAATTTAGCGCAGATGTAAACGATTCGGCAATCTAAAAGATGCGCTGGTCGGCTACAGAATAAATGGGAGAGAGTTAAGAGGCTGGATCTAGCCGAGTGAAGAAGGGCGGTAGGGGGCTTTTCGGGCGGGCTGGACTGGTTTGATCGGGCCCTCACTGCGGGTGATGAAGTGACCGCAGTGAGGCCCAATCGGATCTGAGGTTACAGATTATTTATCGCATTTATGCGCGGAGCCGCAGCAATCGGCCATGTCGCCGCCGTGCTTTTTGCAATGATCCGCACTGCAATCATGGGCTGCGCCGCCTTGATGATGGGCACAATGGTGGCTGCTGCAATTGGCGGCAGCGGCGGCTTCGTGATGGGCACAATGCTCGGCACCGCATTGGTGGGCGCTGGCATGGGCATCTTGCGCGCAATGTTGGGCGCAGACTTTATCCTTAGCACCTGGGTGATCGGCGCAATGTTTCGCGCAATCGTGTTCGGCTGCAGCTTTGTCGGCACAATGTTTCAGGCAAGCTTTGCCTTTTTTACCTTTGTGTTTGGCGCAATGCTCGACGCAGTTATGTGCTACGGCATCGGCTTTATGTTTAGCACAATGTTCCGGAGACATGGCGGGTGCCGCCGCTGGCGCGGGGACAGCAGTTTCAGCCGGTGCAGCGGTTACAGGTGTCACGACCGCAGGCTCAGCAGTTGCTTCGACCGGTTTTGCGGATTCGCAGCCTGTCAGGGTCAGCAAAGCCGGCAAGGTTAAGGCGATTAGCAAATGTTGAATTTTCATAAGTATTTCTCTGTGGGTGATAAAGGAGGCGCAATTGTAGGGGTAAGGTGCACGTTAGGCAAATAAAATTGTGTTATTTAACACAGAATAATTTATTGGCGAGTGCGCCTTTGACAGTCATTGCCAAGCCGTTTCTCAATTTCCTTGGGTTTGTCACGCCCGCGAAGGCGGGAGCCGTTAAATTTTACGGCGAATCCACTCTAGCGGCTGAGCTTGCGCCTTTGCGGGAGCGATAATATTTAAGGGCGGGTTGGTAATTCGACTGGGTGGTCGGACAGGCAGTGATTCCCGAATCCAAACGGTATGCAAAATTACTTTTCCAGACAACGTAAGGTAAAAGTCACCGGGCCGTCGTTGATCAACGCTACTTTCATGTCGGCGCCGAATTCGCCGAACTGGCTGCTTGGGTAAATCTCCAGCGCGCGCTTTTGCAAATACGCGAATAATTCCCGGCCCATTGCCGGCGGCGCGGCCGAGGCAAAACTGGGCCGGTTGCCGGTATCGGTGTTGGCCGCCAAGGTAAATTGCGGTACCAGCAGCAGGCCGCCTTGAATATCGCGCAGACTCAGATTCATTTTGTCGTCCGCGTCCGCAAAGATGCGGTAATTCAAAATCCGCTCCAGCAAGCGGTCCGCTTGCTTGGGGGTGTCGGCTTTCTCGACAGCCACCAGCGCCATAATGCCGGTGCCGATCACGCCGATGTCGTTGCAGTTGACCGTGACTTTGGCTTGAGTCACGCGCTGGATAATGCTGATCATGTTTTGTCCTTGAGATGATGAAGATAGTCGCCGCTTAAGATCCGCTGCAAACCGGTCGTCGGACGGTTGTATAGGTAGGTCCAAGCGCAAACGCTTTGTCCGTCGGGCAGGTTTACTAAAAGTTGGCGGCGGATGTATTCATGCGGCTGCGGAAAATGCGTGGCGCATTCTTCGTAAATATCCAATACAGACAGTGTGTGTTCGGGGGTGCCAAGTAAGTACAGTTCGCCTTTGATCTGCGTTGTGCCGCGGGTTACGGCGCCTGGATAATTATCGATTTCATACAAATCGCCGTGCATAAACGCAGGGCCTATGTAATCGCAATCGTCTAGAAATGGGTGTTGAGTTTGATCGTCCGGGTTTCTGCGCAGCGTACCGTAGACAAACAGGTATTGCGCGCAGCTCATGAATAGATCTGATCGACCAATGCCTTGAACCAGCGTGGGCGGAACGCGATAACATACAGCAGCGTCAAACCCATCAGCGGAAAGGGGCCGATTTCGACAACGGTCAGCAGCATAATGATTACGAACCACTTGAACCGGGTAAAGGCGGCTTGCGTACTCATCTCAATAACGTATAGCGGTAATGTAATACCGCGTTTCCTGCTCGGCATGGCGGATTGTCACTTCGTCGTCCAGCATCTTCTTCAATAAGGCTTTTGCTAAAGGCGAGTCCAGGCTGATCAAACCACCCGTAGTATCGATTTCGTCGGCACCGACGATGCGGTAGGTGATTTCCTCTCCGTCCATCGTTTCTAACGTCACCCAGGCACCGAAAAATACCTGATCGCGATTGCTCGGCTTCTCGGACACGACAGTCAACGACGGCAAGCGCTTTTGCAGATAATGAATACGCCGGTCGATTTCTCGTAGTTCTTTTTTGCGGTAGATGTATTCCGCGTTCTCGGAACGATCACCTTCTGCAGCGGCGGCGGACAAGGCGATGGTCACGTGCTTGCGCCGTTCCCAGAGCTGTTTCAACTCGGTTTCCAGGCTGCGATAGCCTTCGGCGGTGATGTACGGTGAAGATTTGGGGCGGGGCGGTCGCCAGCGTGACATGTTTTTTCGGGGAAAAGGTTATATGATGTCGGCTTTTTTCATCCAGCGAAGATGCATATGCAAATCACAGACAAAACGGCTGTTTCCATCCATTATACCTTAACCAACCAAGACGGGGAGCAGCTGGACAGTTCCAGAGGCGAAGAGCCCTTGTTGTATTTGCATGGCGCGGGCAACATCATTGCGGGTCTGGAAGCCGCTTTAAACGGCAAACAAGCCGGTGATAAATTCAACGTCACCATCGCCGCCGATCAAGCCTACGGCGAAGTCTCCGAAGAAATGATTCAAGTCGTTTCCAAGAAAATGTTCGACGGGATGGATATTGAAATCGGTATGCAGTTTCACGCCGATGTCAGCCATGGTCCGGGCATCATTACCATCGTGGAGATCGACGGCGACGATATTACCATCGACGGCAACCATCCATTGGCCGGTGAAGATTTGACGTTTGACGTGGAAGTCATGGATGTCAGACCGGCCACAGCCGACGAAGTGGCTCACGGCCATATCCACGGTTCAGGTTGCCATCACTAACCGTCGTTTTCCAACATCAGACCGGTAAGCGATAAACGCGCGGCTTTTATCGCTTACATTCACCCACTACCGTGCTTACTGAGCGCTCGCGCTCAGGCCCAAATCCACCCGACTATGCCCCAGTAAAGTGCCGGTAGCAAACGCTAAGTCTATCATCGACACTTGATAATCGCCGATGGCGCGCACTTCGCGTAATTGCGCTTCACCGAGCCGGGTCAGGGTTTCCAGTACCTCGGTCATCGTCCGCAAGCCCTCTTTAAATTGTTTGAGTTCGGCGTCGTAATTCAAACCGGCCAGTACCACGTTCTGCCGGGTGGCTAAAATGCGCTGCCAGTTCTGGCTCATTTGATCCAGCGAGTCGTAGATTTCCCGGCGTACGCTCAATTCCCTGAGTTGTTGCGTAGTTAGACGTTGCATGCGTTCTTGCACGGCTCGATCCAGACGCGCGCGGCGCAGTTCATTGCTGAGTGGGATTTCCATGCGTACGCCCACCGACCAATCCGAATAATTGCCGCTCAAGGTCTGATCAAAAGCGCCACCGTAGGACGACGTGTCGCGGCCCAGTGCGGCGTAGTTGTAATCCAGCATGAACATTGGCAGGGTTTGATTGCTGAGGTAGTCGATTTTGGTCAAGTCAGCGGCCAGCTTCAACTCCAGTTCCAGCAATTCTAAGCGGCCGTCCAGCGCGCGTTGCGCCAGTTGTTCGCGGTCCAGATTAAATTCCAGCAGGGTCGGCGAGGTCTCGGGAATCAGCAGCGTTTGCGAATCCAGATCCAGGCCGGGTGCGTTCAATAATAATTTGAGCTGACGCTGCCGGGTTTTTAAGCTGGTTTCGGCGATGATCAAAGACTCCAGCCGCTCGGCCACGCCGATTTCGGCCCGGTTGATTTCCACGTTGGCTGTCAAGCCTTCCGCCACGCGCTTCCTGACCATGCTCAGATTATTGGAGGCGTTTTCGTATTGCTGGCGGCGCACGTCCAGTTCACCCCAAGCCACATACAGGCTCCAATACGCGCGCTCAACCATCGCCAACACGCGAATTGCCTGTAAGCGGGTTTTCACGTCGACGGCTTGTTGTTCGTAACGGGCGATGCGGATGCCGGCGACGTTATTGGCAATCCCGGCATCGCGCAGTAAGGGCTGGCTGATGGAAAACCGCAGCGCATTTTGATACTGGTCCGAAGCGACACCGCGAAACTGCCGTTTGCCGTCGAACGGTGAACTGACGGTAATTTTCGCGCCGGTACGCAGTGGAATCACGATCCCGGCTTCCATATCCAGCACCTCGGTTTCCTGCGGCACGGCGGTGAGTTTGTCGATTTCGTTTTTCAGCGGCGAAGTGGGGTCCACCGGCGTAAAGCTGACGACATCCAGATTTTGCGCCGGGGTGTTTTTCTTCCCGTATTTGGCTTTGGCGAAGATTAAATCATCGAACTTGGCTTGCTCTTCGCTGACTGCAGTGGCGGCGATTTTCGGATCGGCCTGGGCGATTTTTAAATCCAGGTTATTTTCCAAAGCCATACTGCGCACCGCAGCGATGGACAATTGCTTGCTCGCTTCCGGCGGTACCTTGGGTAATTCCGGCTTCGTCGCACTGGGAGGGGGCAGGATAGTTGTTGACTTGGGCCGGCCTTCCTTAAACTTGGGCAAGGCCTGCTCGACAGTTTGCGGCGGCAGTTGCGAAATGGCCGGTAGCGGTAAACCCTCATCAGGTTTCAGGCGTTCTTCCACGCGCTTGACCAGTTTGCGGTCGGGGCTGGTGTCGAGATATTGTCCGCAACTGACCAGCAAAGGTATCAGCAAGAGTGCGCCGATACGCCGCCGGCAGGCTTGCAAGTGTTTGGCCGTAGCCCCTGATGGGTGTTGACGGGATGCGAAACGATTCATGAGCGCTTATTTCAGTTTTTGCCTGACCAAATCGGTCGCCGGCGCTTCCATAGTCATTTGCGGCGGAAAGGCATTCAGTTGCCGCCACAGTTCGTAAGCCATCGTTACCCGGTTCAACAACACCCAGCCTTTTACTCTCACGCCTTGGCGGGCGAAGCGTTCTGTCGGCCAGGGCCGGTCGTTGGGATCGGGTACGATCAGCACCCGGAATTTACCCTTGCCGTCGTCAGTGGAGTCCACGAAGGCTACTAAGCCACCGAAGGTGCCGACGGCTACTTCCGGCCAGCCGGCGAATTGCAAGGCCGGCCAGCCTTCGAATTGCAGACGTGCATGCCGGCCTGGGGTGATCAATACGGCATCGTTGCCGTCTACCCACAGTTCCACGGCTTTTACATCCATATCCGGCACCAACACCAGCAAGGGATCACCTTGTTCTGACAATGTCGCTCTGCGGATTGGCCAGCAGCCTAAGAATACTGCTGTCGCGCGGCGCTCTGATTTGTTGCGATTGTTGGCGGGACACATCCACTTCGCTTTTTAACAGGCTGCTGCGGCTGTCTTCCAGTTCGCTTTGGGTTTTGTTAGCCGACGCCGTCGCCGAGTCGATACGGGCCTGGGCATCGGCGCGAATTCGGCCGATTTCCGCTTCGGCGGCGCGTTGTTCGGCCAAAGCGCCTTCCAGACTGGCTTGGGCGCTGTTTAGACTGCGTTGCGCGACGATGCCGTCGCGTTGGGCAACTTCGTAATCGCGTTGGGATACCAGGCCGTCGCCGATCAATCTTTGCAGACGCTGGGTTTGCACGCTGGCCGTTTCCAGTGTGGCACGGGCGGAGGCAATGGCTTCACTGGCGGAGCGCGCACGTTGCCTTGCCACATCCAGCCGGTATTGCGCGGTAGCCACTTGTAAATCGCGGGTAGCAATCAAGTTGTCGATTTGCAGGCGATACGCCCGCAGCTCGTCTTCTTTGGCCGCCAATTTTGCCGCGGCTGCCGCGCGTTGTTGTTGCAAGCGTTCCAGCAATTCCGGATCGACATCGGTGATTTCCATTAGCAAATCGCCGGCCTTCACTTTGGCGCCCTCTTTGGCATGCCAACTGACGATACGGCCGGAAACCGGCGCATCCAAGTTCTGTTGGCGTTCCAGCGGCGCAAAGGCGGAGACCCGGCCGATACCGTTGATGTTTTGTTGCCACGGGGTGAGCAGCAGGGCTGGAGGGGTCAACAGAAATAGCCAGACGCAAGCGCGCGCTAAACTGCTGACCAGGCGAGGAGTATGGGCCGCCGATAGCGCGGACAGCCTAATTTGTAACTCAGTCATGGGCGGCTCCCGGCAAAGTGATCTCGCGCCCGCAAAGTGCGGCCAATTCTTTCGAACCGGTCAGCAGCAATAGGGTCCAGGGCGCGTCAGCGGCCAATAGTATTGATGCCAACTGCTGCTGTAACCCGCTATCCAAGCCATCGAGTATGCCATCCACGATCAACAAGGCGGGGCTGGCGATGATGGCTCTTGCCAGCATGACTTGTATGGCTTGGCTGTGGGCAAGTTGCGAGCCGCCGGGACTCATGACGGTATCCAAATCCAAGCTAGTTAAGCCGACTTTGGCCAAGACCTCTTGGACATCGGCAACGCTCAGATTCGCATCGCCAAGCCTAATATTTTCCAGCAGGCTATCGTGAAAAATCTCCAGTCGGCTGACGACGGCGATGTTTTGCCGCAAAGTACTCAGGCGCAATTCATCCAGTGTTTGGCCGTTGATTTGTATCCGGCCGGCTTGTGCTTGCCGCATCCCGCTGATTAGCGACACCAGCGCGGTTTTACCGCTGCCGGGACCGCCTGAAATCGCGACTTTTTCGCCAGGCTGAATCTGCAGCGCAAAATCCGAGAATAATGGCCGCTGCGCGCCGAAGCCGAATTTTAAGCCGCTGATTGTGAGTGACGCCGGACCGTTAAATTCTGCGTCCAACTCGGCCGAATCTTCTAAGGGCAAATCCAGCAAATGGCCGATCTTGTCCGTGCCGGCCATCAAGTCGTAAAAGCCTTCCAGGTGTTTGCCGAATTTGATCAAGGCTAGCAAAGCTGACGAGACGATCAGTTCCGCCGCCACCAATTGCCCCAAAGTTAAATGGCCGTCTATGACCAAGTAGCCGCCGATAGCCAACAAGGCCGTACTGGCGATGGCGTACAGCGCCACGGAGGCGATGACTTGGCCCAGCAGCACGCGGTAATGCTGGCGTTTGGCCGTTAAATAGTGCAGTGAGAGTTGGTCGGTGCGGTTGGCGGCCATTACTGCACCGTTACCGAATTTAAAGGTTTGAATATTCCCGGCAACGCTTTCTAGCCAGGCGACCAAGGCATATTTGCTGATCGATTCCTGAATCGCCGTGGTGACCGCGCCGCGGCCCAACAAAAATACGATGGCAGTGATAGCCAACAGCAACACCACATCGAAGGCTAGCAGGAAGGGGTGATAGAAAGCCAGCATGATCAGGCCGACGCAAGTTTGCACCACGGTGCTCAAACCGTCCAAGAGCAGTGCAGAGCCGGCTTTCTGCAAGGTCAATACATCGAAAAAGCGATTGACCAGTTCCGCGCCGTGTTGACTGTCGTAGGCATCGCTGCGCACCCTGGGCAAGCGATAGGCCAAGTCGGCCGCCAGCCGTACAAAAATCCGCCGCTGCACGATCTCCACTAGATAAGATTCCAGCACAAAAACCGCACCGCCGAAGCTTAGAAAGAAAAACAGTATGGTCGCCAATACGATCAAAGGTTGGCCCATGCCGCCCATCGCTACGGTATTGACCAGCGCTTGCACCGCCACCGGCGAAGCCAGCGCCAACAATCCGGAGCCCAAAGCCAAACCCAACAATAACCAGAGATCGTGGCGATCAGCGCGTAACAGCTCCAGCAAGCGGCTAAATGGCGGCATGTGGTTGTGATGGTCTTGGCTGACGGCATTCTCCAGCGGCGCCTGGGCTTGCACTAACAGCCACTCGCTGATGCCGGCGTCGCTTCGGCCCATTAGTGCGGCGATGTCAGCCGGTTTGACGTAGCGCTCTTCGATCACCTCGCCTTGGGCAAGGGCCACTCTGACTTTGCCGCCGCGAAATCCGCACAACACCAGCCAACCGCAGCCATCCGAGAGGCTGGTGAGCAGCGGCGTGTGCGGGGATGAGGCGTTGGCGGCCGCAATCGGCGTAAGCAGCGTGCTCTCCATATTCAAACCCAAATGGTCACCGATGCGGCTCAGCGCTGTCTGGCTGTCGTCGCTGACTGAGTCCAGCCAACGCTCCCGGATGCCTTGGGCTTGGCTGGGGATTTCCAGCAGGTCGAATAAGAATCCCAGCAAGGTTTGCGTCGACTGTTTTCTGTGCGGGTGTTCCTTGTTTCCGGCGGTGATGCTCATACGTAACGAAATCCTATCGGTTTAAACGAATAACAGCATGGTCTTGCCGAGTATGCCCAGCAAAAGTGTAACCTTTAGTGTGGCAAGCAATTTGGCCGGGCCGGCTTTGGCGCACCAGTTAAGCCAGGCAGTTTCGCATGCCTGGGCGATCACGAGGTAAGCTTTGCACGACAAGCGCCAAACGACGGTGCCGAGCAAGGTTAGGCCGGACCAGAACACGATGAATTCGGCTTGGCGTGGCGTTACCCCGAACACGTGTTCCAAAAAATGCTCGAACAACATCTCGACCACCTCAATGGCCAAGTGCAGAATGTGCCATAGAAAGGGTAGCAAGGTGTCGCCAAATTTATACAAAAATATCAGGGTCAAGATTGCCATGGCAGGCTTGTTTTCAAACAGCCAGCGCCCGGTGTTGATGATGATTACTCTAAACCAGTGTGCCAATGCGTAGGCGTATTGCATGGTTCTCCTCCCTTTTAGAGTCTGCCGAAAAGCCCTTTCCCCTTTTCAGGGGGGGAGCGTCCTTCGACCCGTTCAGGACGGCCGGAATTTCAGGGCCGGGCTAATAACATCAGCCGGTATTGCGCATACCTGCAGCAATCGCATTGATACTGCGCAACAAAGGCTTCATCCACGGGCTGTCCGCGGGATTCTCGGTATTCATTTCCCGCAGCCGCCGGATCAAAAATACCTGGATATAGTTTAGCGGCCCCAGATAAGCATCGCGGCGCTGCAAGGATGCGGCCAAGGCCGGATTCTCCGCCAGCAAGCGGTCAGTGTTGGCTATCTCCAGTATCCACTCCACGCAGCGTTGATGCTCGCCGGCTATCAGGTTGTAAACCCGTTTGCCGGTTTCCGGGTCGTTACACAATTGCGCGTATTCTCGCGCGATGTTCATGTCCGACTTACTCAGCGCCATTTGCGCGTTGCTGAGCAGGTTGCGGAAAAACGGCCAGTCGCGATACATCCGCCGCAGGGTTTCCAGGCGCTCCGGCTTGCCGGCGCACCAGCTGGCCAAACTGAAACCGATACCGTACCAAGCCGGAAACGTCTGCCGCGATTGCGCCCAAGCGAATACCCAGGCAATCGCCCGCACCGAGTTTTTCGAGCGATCCAGTTTTTTGCGGTGCGAAGGCCGCGAACCGATGTTCAAGCCGCCGATTTCGCCGACCGGGCTGGCTTCGTAGAAATAATCCAAAAAGCCGGGCGTGCGTTCGGTCAGGTCGCGGTAGCTTTGCTCGCCGATCCGCGCCAATTCGTCCATGACTGCCAAATCTTCCGCATGATCCGCCGGCACGGCTTGCACCAGGCTGACGCTGGCTTTCAGCAAGCCGGTAACGCCCATGGTTAATTCGTAGACCGCGGTTTCCATATTGTTATACCGATAAAACAGCACTTCGCCTTGCTCGGTGAATTTGATCTGGCCGCGCACGGTGTCGGGCGGCTGGGCCAGAATCGCTTCGTGAGTCGGGCCGCCGCCGCGACCGACAGTGCCGCCGCGGCCATGGAATAATCGGCATTTCAAACCGTAACGCTCACTGATTGCAATAATTTGCCGTTGCGCGCGCGACAAGCCCCAGGCCGACGCCAGGATGCCGCCGTCTTTGCAGGAGTCCGAATAGCCCAGCATGATTTCTTGGCGGTCATCGCTGACCCGCAACAATTCCCGATAACAATCGGTATCGAACAGTTGAGTTAGTACATCGGAAATTCGGTTTAGATCTTCTATGGTTTCGAACAAGGGGCTGACGCCGATATGGCAATGCCAATGGCCGCCGATTTTGCCGACCAAGCCGGCCTGAGCAGCCAGCAGCAAGACTTCCAACACATGACTGGCGGAATGGGTCATGGAAATTACGTATTTACCAAAGCAGTTCGGGCCTATTTCCCGGCGCATTTTCGCCATCACGGTAAACAACTCCAGGGTTTCGCGGTTGGCCGGCGTCAGCGCGGCGGCGTCGAACATCAAACCGCCCGGTGCGGCAATCGCCTCGGCTAATAAGGTGATGCGTTGCGCTTCGTCCAGCGCCAGGTAGTCAATGTTCAATGCGGTTGCCAGAATTTCCGCGACTGCTTCGCTGTGGCGAGTCGATTCTTGCCGCACGTCGAGTTGCATCAAGTGAAAGTCGAACACGTCGGCCAAGCGGATCAGATCGGCTAATTCCAGCTCGGCGATATTGGCGTCGCCGTGGCTGCGCAAGGATGCATCGATCAAACGCAGATCGTCTAAAAACTCGGCCACGCTGGCATAGGCAAGGCGATTGGCTTGTTCCGCTTGGCCCTGTAACTGTTGTTGCACGCGCTGCAAGGTGGATTGCATGCGATATTTCATCAATATCAGTTTGTGCCGGTAAGGTTCCTGCAAATAAGGCTTTTCCAAGTCCGCGACTGCCGCGCCCAGCAGGGCGCGGTCGGCGTGCAGGCTGTCAATAAATTCCGGCGTCAAGTCACAAAGTCCATAAGAATGCGACAACTGGCCGCGCAATTGATCCAGGCGCGCCAAATATTCCTGCATGATGGTTTGCGCCTGCATGCGCAAGGCCAGTTCGGTGGTTTCAGGTTTCACATTCGGATTACCGTCGCGGTCGCCGCCTATCCACGAACCAAAGCGCAGGAAGCTGGGGATGCGGATTTGGCCGGCAACGTCGGCACCAAATACATCGCTAAGCGCCCGTTGCAAGTTCCGGTAAACCAAGGTGGTAGCTTGAAATAGCGATAGCGAAAAATAAAACAAACCGGCGTCGATTTCGTCGGCTACGCCCAGTTTACGGGCGCGCACTTCGTCGGTTTTTAACAGCAATTGAATCTGTGCTTGCAGTTTGTCCAAGGCCTCGCTGCGTTGCTGGCTGCGTAAGCGTGGATCGTCCAAGGCCTCCTGGCTAAGGAAGACATTGCGCAACGCGCTTTTGACTGTGCGGCGTTTGGCTTCGGTGGGGTGAGCGGTCATCACCGGCAAATACAGCATTTCGTCCAATAACACCTGTAATTTATCGGCACTGACGCCGCTGTCGCGTAGTTTAATTAGCGTGTCATGAAACGAGCCGGGCCAATAGCGGCCGGTCTGATTTTGCCGGCGCAACGTTAGGTTATGCGATTCTTCGGCGATATTGAGCAGGCTGAAATAGCCGTTAAACACCCGTACCACTTCGCCTATTTCTTCCGCATCCAGGCCTTCTAGAATCTCCATAAACTGGCGGCGGCGGTTGGCGCTGCCCTCTCGGAGCAAGCTGGCAAACTTGCGTTGCAACTGCGCGACGGCGGTGGCTACTTCCGGTTTGGCTTGGGCGGTGAGCACTTTAGTCAAGATCGAACCGAGCAGGCGTATCGAACTGCGTAATTCTTTGTCGTCGCCGTGAGCATCCGATAAGCGATCACTGAGGATTTGGCTGGCGCCGAGGTTATCCAATTCAAACGCCGACTTGTCATACTCCGCTAATGCGGCTCCGGTACTTGGCGCGATGTCTTCGCTGTGCAGTGCTTTTAGCTTTTGCATGTGCAGTTCTCAGGGTAGGTTAGGGTTGCGTGATAGCCTAGCGCAGCATTTTGATATTGTTAAATAGAATGTTTAGAATTAATTCATCGTAAATTCCTATACATTGAGCGCTATGGAACGTATCAACTACCAACATTTGTTTTATTTCTGGAATGTCGCGCGTGAAGAAAGCATCACTCGCGCTTGCGAGAAACTGCATTTGGCACAACCGACCATCAGCGGCCAATTAGCGGTGCTGGAACAGCAAATCGGCGAAAAACTTTTTTATAAACAGGGCCGTAAACTGGTGCTCACCGACACAGGGCGGGTGGTATTTAATTACGCGGAAGAAATCTTTTCGCTGGGCAGAGAGCTAAGTAACACCTTAAAAGGCCGGCCGACCGGCAGGGCTCTGCGTCTGGTGGTGGGCGTGGCGGATGCGTTACCGAAAATGGTGGTTTACCGCTTGCTGGCACCGGCTTTTCGCTTACCGGAGTCGGTGCAGATTCTTTGTTACGAGGACAAAACCGAGCGGCTTTTGAGTGAGATGGTCATGCAAGGGATGGATATAGTCTTGTCTGATGCGCCGCTGACACCAACCAGTGGCGCCAAAGCATTTAATCATCTGCTGGGCGAATGCGGGGTTACCGTGTTCGGCGCGCCGGCTTTGGCCGCGACCTATAGGCAAAATTTCCCGCGCTGCTTGAGCGGCGCACCGTTCCTGCTGCCCACCGCCAATACTTCGTTGCGGCGCTCGCTGGATCAATGGTTCGACGCCGAAAGCATCAGCCCGGCTATCCAAGCCGAAATTGAAGACAGCGCGTTGATCAAAACCTTTGGCAGTGGTGGCGTGGGTTTGTTTGTCGCACCGAGTAATGTCGAAGCCGAAATCCAAAGCCAATACGGCGTGGAAGCCATCGGCCGTATCGACTCGGTGCATGAACGTTTTTACGCCATCACCATGCGCCGCAAACTCAAGCATCCGGCTGTGACCGCAATTTTGGAGAATGCGCGGGATAAGTTGTTTCCGGAATAACAATCCTGAGAATGGTTCATCCGGTGTGGCAGTTGCCACGAAAAACACCAAGCCAGGCTCTACGCCGCCGCTGCTCTTAAAATATAAGACAGCATCTTCAGGTCTGGATAAACTATTCCGGGTCCCTGATGGGCACTTGCCGCTGACATGAGCGAATTATCGCCGGCTATGATGTGCCGATTTTTACAGATAACTACGAATGCCTTGCTATCGTTGATCGGATTTTTGCCGTGTGGTCGGCAGGTTGATAGAACGATTGCGTAGGCTCGATCAAACCTTAAATCAATCTCTTGAAAACAAAATTAGCTTTTTTAATTCTTTCCTTATTTGTGGTGTTGGAGTCCGGCGTGAGTGCAGAAGAAACAAACGACAATTTTGAAGCGCAGGTTCAGGCCTTGCTGGCGCAAATGAGCCTGGAAGAAAAAGTCGGACAGATGACGCAGATCGACTTTAGCGTGGTTTCGGTCGTGAATGGCGAGGTAGCCGATAATCCTATCGATCAGGCCAAACTGGAGGACGCCATCTTGAATCGGCATATCGGTTCGATACTCAACACGCCGACGACGCCGAATAACCAAACTCAGCCCATCGAAAAATGGCGGCGCATGACCCAAGCGATACGCGATATGGCGGCAAAAAGCCGGCTGAAAATTCCGGTGCTGTACGGTATCGACGCGATTCATGGTGCAACTTACACTGAAAACGCGGTGCTGTTTCCGCAAGCCATCAGCATGGCGGCGACGTTTAATCCCGATTTAGCTTTCAAGGAAGGCGAAGTGACCGCTAGGGAAGTTAAAGCGTCGGGTTTGGATTGGAATTTCATGCCGGTGATGGACATCGGCCGGCAACCGTTGTGGCCGCGCTTGTGGGAAACTTACGGCGAGGACGTACATCTGGCGGTGACGATGGGCAGCGCCTACATCCATGGTCATCACGGCGACGACTTTGCGGACGCCGACAAGGCGCCAACTTGCTTGAAGCATTACGTCGGCTATAGCTATCCCTTGAACGGCAAGGACCGCACCCCGGCCTGGATAGGCGAACGAGCTTTGCGCGAATATTTTCTGCCGGGTTTCGAAGCGGGCGTGAAAGCCGGAGCGCCGACGGTGATGGTCAATTCCGCCGAGGTGGATGGCATTCCCGGCCACGTCAATCATTACTACCTGAACACCATTTTGCGCGGCGAGATGGGTTTTAAAGGCTTTACCGTGTCCGATTGGGCCGACATCAGCCGCTTATACACCCGCGACAAACTGGCGGCCTCGCCACGCGAAGCGGTAAAAATGGCGGTGATGGCCGGCGTGGACATGAGCATGGTGCCGTTCGATTATTCGTTCTACGACTTGTTGCTGGATTTAGCCAAAACCGGCGAAGTGCCGATGACTCGTATCGACGAAGCGGTCTCCCGCATTTTGCGCGTGAAGTATCAAAGCGGTTTGTTCGACAGGCACGAACCGGCGCTGGCCGCGGAAGGCAATTTTCTGACGGAAGACGCAGTTGCTGCGAATCGGCAAGCGGCGCGGGAAGCGATCATTCTGGCGAAAAACGATCAACATATTCTGCCCTTGAGTAAGCAAGCCAGCATTCTGGTCACCGGGCCGACCGCGAATTTGTTGAGCGTAATGAATGGCGGTTGGACCATCACCTGGCAGGGCGCTGCCGAACATTTGTACCCCAAAGACAAACCCACCTTGCTGCAAGCCATTCAGCAAAAAACCAGCGGTAAGGTTACATATGTTGGCGGCAAAAACTTCAGCGACGAAATCAATATCGAACAGGCGGTAACGCAAGCCCGGCAACACGATGTGGTGATTTTGGCGCTGGGCGAAAAAACCTATACCGAAACCGAAGGCAATATCGAATCTCTGCATTTGGACCCGGTACAGTTGCAACTGGCTAGAGCGATTTTCGAAATCGGCAAGCCGGTGGTTTTAGTCACGTTCGGCGGCCGGCCGCGCATCATCACCGAAATTGCCAACAAGGCGCAGGCGGTGGTGTTGGGCTTTTTGCCGGGCATGGAAGGTGGGGCAGCGATGGCCGATATTTTGTTCGGCGACACCAATCCCAGCGGCAAGTTGCCGATTTCCTATCCGCGGGATGTTAACGATATTGTGATGTACGATCACAAGCCGATAGAGGCTTTTGAGAGCAATCAGTATCGGCCACTGTATCCATTCGGTCACGGTTTGAGTTACACCACCTTCCAGACCAGCGGCCTGCGTTTGAGCCAAGACAAGATTGCCATGGGCGAGAATATCGACGTGACGGTTAAGGTGAAAAATACCGGCACGCTGACCGGCAAGGAGACCGTGATGGTTTACCTGCACGATGTCGCGGCCTCGGTTTCGCGGCCGGTGAAACAGCTAAAGGCGTTTAAAAAAGTTGAGTTAAAACCCGGCGCGGAGCAGACCTTGCAATTTAGCTTAACGTCGCAGGATATGTCTTTTATTGGTGTGGATATGCGGCGCATCGTCGAACCGGGCGAGTTTGAGGTGATGGTCGGTAACGAGACCGCACGTTTCCAGGTCCTCAAACCCTAAATCAATATGCGGTATTCGCTCATGCAGGATCAACAACACCTGGGTAGACAGTCATATACGGGCTCATTAGCTATTCTGACTTCGCTATTTTTTATTTGGGGATTTATCACCTGTCTTAACGACATCCTGATTCCGCATTTGAAAGCCGTGTTTACGTTGAGTTACACCCAAGCAATGCTGATCCAGTTTTGTTTCTTCACCGCTTATTTTCTGATGTCGGTGCCCAGCGGCTATCTGGTGGAAAAAATCGATTACAAGGGTGGCATCATCGTCGGTTTGGCGATTGCCGGTGGCGGTTGTTTGCTGTTTTATCCGGCGGCTGGCTTGCATTCCTATCCCTTATTTTTGGGGGCTTTTTTTGTGTTGGCGTCCGGGATTACCTTGCTACAGGTTTCTGCCAACCCTTACGTGACGGTGCTGGGCGATCCGCACACTGCGTCCAGTCGTTTAACCTTGACGCAGGCGTTTAACTCCTTGGGTACCACGCTGGCGCCGTATTTCGGTGCCTTGTTTATCTTGTCCAATGCAGTGAAAAGCGCCGAGGAAATAAAGCTGCTCGACGCCGAGCAATTGTCTGCGTATCAGGCCGCGGAAGCGGCGGCGGTGCAGAATCCGTATTTATGTCTCGCGGCAGTCTTGTTTTTCATGGCGGCAGTGTTTGCGATGTTGAAGTTGCCTAAGATTAACCAGCAAGCCGAGGCAACCGGCCCAAATGCAGTGGATGGCAGCGCCTGGCAATATTCGCATCTGGTATTGGGCGCCGTGGCGATTTTTGTCTACGTCGGCGGCGAAGTGTCGATCGGCAGCTTTCTGGTTAACTTTCTCGGCGAGCCGCATATCGCTGGTTTGGCGGAGCAAGAGGCCGGCAAATACGTGTCGTTTTATTGGGGCGGGGCGATGGTCGGCCGGTTTATTGGATCGGCGGTGATGCAGAAAATCCATCCCGGCAAAGTGTTGGCCTTTAACGCCTTGGCTGCGGCTGGTTTGGTGTTGGCGACGATGTTGGGCAGCGGCACACTGGCTATGCTTACCATCCTGGCGGTAGGTTTGTGCAATTCCATCATGTTTCCCACCATTTTTTCGCTGGCTTTGACCGGCTTGGGCAGGCATACCGGCCAAGGCTCCGGCATACTCTGCGCCGCCATCGTCGGTGGGGCTATTTTACCGTTGCTGCAAGGCGCGTTTGCGGATCGTATCGGTATACAGCACGCCTTTTTTATCCCTGCTCTTTGCTACTTGTATATCGCTTATTACGGTTATCGCTGTCGCCGGTTGTAGATAAAAACGCGCTTTTAACCTTTCAAGAATTTTGCCCGATTCGGCGATTGCATGATCAAGTTCGGGATAGCCGATAGCGGCAGTTCGCCGTCGGTGCCGCCCAGTTTCACTGCTTCTTTGGGCATGCCGTAAACCACGCAGCTGGCTTCGTCTTGAGCGACGCACAGCGCGCCAGTATCGTGCAATTCCTTCATGCCGTGGGCGCCGTCGTCGCCCATGCCGGTCATGATTATGCCCAGTACGTTTTTGCCGGCAGCTTGCGCGGCCGAGCGGAACAACACATCCACCGACGGCCGATGGCGGCTGACTAAGGGACCATCCTTGATTTCCACCCGGTATTGGGCGCCGCTGCGGCGCAACAGCATGTGTTTGCCGCCCGGAGCGATCAAAGCCAGACCGGGAATGACCCGGTCGTTTTGCTCGGCCTCTTTAACTGTAATTTGGCACAGGCTGTCCAGCCGTTTGGCAAACGCGGCGGTAAATGCCTCCGGCATGTGCTGAACAATGACGATACCCGGCGTGGTACGGGGTAATCGCGTCAATACGTATTCCAGAGCCTGGGTGCCGCCGGTTGATGTGCCAATTGCGACGACGCGGTCGGTGGTTTCCGTCATCGAGATCAGGCTGGTCGGGGAAATGACGGCGTCGGCGGTTAATTTCGGGCTGCCATCCAGAGGTTTGCCGCTTGGGATAGCCGATTTTTTTAGTCTGGCATGCGCAGCACCTTTAATCGCATCCGCCAGCAGGGTTTTCGAATCTTGCAGAAAGCCCTTCAGGTTGACGGTCGGTTTGGTGATGATGTCGACGGCACCGGCACTCATAGCCTGCATCGTCACTTCCGCGCCCTTGGCTGTGAGCGTCGAACAGATCACGACCGGCGTGGGATGTTCGTGCATCAGCTTCTTCAGGAACGTGATGCCGTCCATGCGTGGCATTTCGATGTCCAGGATGATGACATCCGGCCAGTCTTTTTCCATGCGTGTTAAGGCGAAGATGGGGTCCGGCGCGGCGCCGATCACTTTGACGCCAGGCAGGCTATCGAGCAATCCGGTTAATACCTGCCGGACCACGGCGGAGTCGTCGACAATAAATACTTTTGTGTCTGTCATAGTGTTGCCTGTTAATGGTCTTGGATGATTTACCAGAATTCGGCACTGCTTCTGGATTTTTCATGTTCGTCGATATTTTTCTTCCAGTAGCGGCGCTCTTCGTTTTCAAGAGACAGTTGCTGATTTTGGTCGATTTTTTTGATAAACACCGAATAATCAGTGCCGACGAAATGGACGTTTCGCCCGATATTGCCGCCTAAACAGGCACTAAGCATAGGAATGTTTTCTTTTTTTAAAAACTCTTTGATGAATAAAACATTCACGTCGCCCACGGTTTCCTTGCGGTTTTTGTCTTCTCGCAGTTTTAACACGTTGCCGCCGCCAAAGCATTTGGCTTGTAGATTGAGCCGGTTGGCGCCGAGCTTCATCATTTCGTTGATCAGTAATTCCATCGCATAAATGCCGTAACGGCCCTCTTCGGATTCGATGATAGGCATGTTTTTGGAGTAGGAACGATAAGCCAGCAAAAAATGATTCATGCCAAATACCCGATTGATCGGGTCATATAGGCAGGCAGCCACGCACGAGCCCAATAGTGTTGAAATGACTTCCGGCCGGCGGGAGGCATAGAATTCGCCCGGATCGATGACGATACGCTGGGTATCTCGGAAGGGCAGGATTTTCATGGTTTCCGGTAGATAGAAGGCTTCAGCATTTTTAACTGTTCGGTGACCCGGTGCAGGCTTTCCGAATGACTGATGATGAAATGTCCGCCAGGCTTTAGCGCGGTAATCAGTCGTTCGACGACCTGCTTTTTGGTGTCTTGGTCAAAATAGATTAGAACATTACGCAGAAAAATTACGTCGAACCTCCCCAATGTATGCGGCAGTGAACTCATCAAATTAACCTGATCAAATTTGACGCGGCTGCGTAGTTTGTTGTCCACGCGAAAAAAACCTTCCTGGCTGCGCACGCCGCGTAAACAATATTTTTCCAATAGGCGTTTGTCCATATGGTCCAGCCTATCCAGTGGATAGACGCCATGGCGGGCAACTTCCAGCACTCGCGTGCTCAAATCGGAGCCGAAAATCTCCCAGTTGTGCGCGCCTAGGTTCTCCGCTAATACCATTGCCAGAGTATAGGCTTCTTCTCCTGTCGAACTAGCCGCGCTCCAAACCCTAAAATGCTCGCCGCGCCAGGTCTTAAGAATGTGCTGTTGAAAAAATTCGAAGTGCTTTGGCTCCCGAAAAAAATACGTTTCATTGGTGGTCAGAATGTTGACCAGAGTTTGAAATTCATGGGGGTAATCGGGACTGATAGCCAGTTGGTAGTATTCCCCGTAATGTTCTAGCTGGTAATAATCGAGCCTTTTGGCCAGCCGGCTGGCTACCATGACTTTCTTTTCCGGTGTCAGAGCGATGCCGGCATGGTCGTAAATCAAACGTCTGAAGCGTTCGAATTCTTCGGTTGTGATCGGGGCAATAGTAATAAAACCGTCTCCGTTAGTAAGGATATGTGACGTAATTATGTCAGTAAATAATTACAGGAAGTGCTGAGGACTTAACATTACCGAAAAACCTAAGATGGTAGTGGGTTGAATGCAAATTTAAAACTCTCTACTATCTTTAACATACCCAAAACCCAGACGGAATTCCCATGCTTCGAAAACCTTATCCTGTAGCCAAGAGCCCCGGTCCACTTGGTTTTTATCTGTTGACGGTGGGGTTGGGAGTGACAGGTGGATTGTTGGCCTGCGTGCAAACCGGTTTCAGTTTGATCAGCTTGGGAGCTACCGCCGCGCTTGGTTTTGCCGGCGTCCTGATTGGGTCTACTTTGTACAATAAACAGCAAACCGCTCTGAATGAAGCTAATAACGCCTGGCGTGGTGACGAAGATTTAAAACTGCAAGAGCTTGAAGCATACGCCATCGAGCTGGAGCGTTTGTTTCTGCAAGTAGTGCCCATTTTGCTCAGACAAGTACAAACATCCAGAACGCATACCGAACAGGAAATCACCGTGCTGACCAGCCGTTTCGCCGCTATGGTTAATCAATTGGAGAGACTGATTTCCGGCGGTGCGCAGAATCGTCAAGGTCGTAGCGTGGATGTGTTATTCGGCGAAACCCGGGATGCTTTGACGGCAGTGTTAAAAGTTTTAAGTGAAATCCAGGACGTTGAGCATGCGGTAGTCGACGAGGTTCGTAAATTGTCCGCACATACCGGTCAACTGGACACGATGGCGCAGGAAGTGCGCAAGGTCGCCGAACAAATCAATTTACTGGCGCTGAATGCGGCTATCGAAGCCGCCCGCGCAGGCGAAAATGGCCGGGGTTTTGCGGTTGTAGCCGACGAAGTCCGTAAACTGGCCGGATTTTCGTCTTCCACCGGGGAAAAGATCAGCCACGCCATTGCCGATATCAACAAAGCCATGGCCTCGACGTTGAAAATGTCCGAGGCATCCGGCTCTTCCGATGATAAAGCGATCCGCGATGCCGAACACGCCATCCGCACCGCTCTTGACGATTTGCGGGTGGCTTTGGATATGTTCAGAAACGATGCGGATCAATTACGGGGCAATAGCGCGCAAATTCGCGACGAGATTTTCTCGGTGTTGACGGCGTTCCAGTTTCAGGATCGGGTTAGCCAAATGCTGTCGCATGTCGAACATAATCTAAACAGCCTGCAAACTGCGGTAGATGCCACGCGCAGCAGCGGCGAGCGCCAAGCAAATAGCTTGGATGTCGGCGCCACATTGTCGAGAATGGAGCTTAGTTACACGATGCCGGAAGAGTTGTTGAATCACTCTTCAAGTGCGGCGGTCAGTCACCAAAGCACTTCCGCCAACGATGAGATTACATTTTTTTAAATTTGATGAAGGATTGACCAATGGCTAAAACCATCATGATTGTTGATGACTCGGCATCCATTCGACAGGTTGTCGGCATTGCCCTAAAGGGTGCCGGCTACGATGTGATTGAGGCCTGCGACGGCAGGGATGCACTGAGTAAATTAACCGGACAAAAAATCAATTTGATCATTACCGATGTGAATATGCCAAATATGGACGGCATAACCTTTGTGACGGAAGCCAAAAAACTCCCGGCATACAAATTCACCCCGATGATGATGCTGACTACCGAAGCCGCCGACGATAAAAAACAGGCTGGCAAGGCCGCCGGCGCGAAAGCCTGGCTGACCAAACCGTTTCAAGCCCCCACTTTACTCGACGCGGTGTCCAAATTGGTGTTGCCTTAAAAACAACTCCATTGCACAAGGGGAGAAAACCTTGGCTATCCACCTAAAACAACAAAAAAAGGGTATCACCCATCTGGCCATTCAGGGTGAATTGACCATCTACTCGGTGCTGGAACACAAACAAGCACTATCCCCGTATCTAAGCTCGGCTAAAGACGTGCAAATCGATCTTGCCGATGTCACTGAAATCGATAGCGCCGGTGTGCAACTGCTGATGTTTCTGAAGCAGGAAGCCGTCAGCCGCGATATCCGCTTTAGTCTTATTCAGCATAGCGAGGCGGTCGTTGAAGTGCTGGAACTGCTCAACCTGAGTAAGCATTTCGGCGACCCTATCGTAATCTCCGCAGATTGGAAAACATCATGAGCGAATTAGATGCGGCCTTAACGGTTTTCGCCCAAGAGGCTGAAGAGTTGTTAACGGATATGGAAGACGCTTTGTTGTCTCTGGAGAGTAAACCGGACGATAGCGAAACTATCAACAGTTTATTCAGGGCCATGCATACCATCAAAGGCTCTTCCGGATTGTTTGGTTTTAACGCCATTGTCGGCTTTACCCATGAAGCGGAGTCGGTCCTGGATAAAGTGCGTAACGGCGAACGCGGCATCGACGCGGAATTGATTTCTGTTTTGTTGGACAGCAAGGATCACACGGCTAAATTGATCGAACATTGTTTGACGCAGAAAGACGCCGAGTTACCGGCAAGCTTGGCGGCGGACGGAGAGCGTTTGATTCGGCAATTGACCGGCCGGCAAACGACCGACATGCAGCAAAGCGACGATAGCGTCCAGCTGGAAATTGAAGGCGGCGGTGAAATATCGGTGGACGATAACTGGCTAATTTCTCTAGAGTTTCAGAAAGATGCCTTCAGAAACGGCATGGATCCCTTGTCGTTTATTCGCTATCTGCGCACCTTGGGTGAGATTAAACAAATTCTTACTGTAGCCCCGGAAATGCCGGTCGGTGACGACATGGACCCGGAAAGCTGCTATTTGCATTTCAAAATTGCTTTTCAGAGTGATGCGAATAAACAGACGATAGAGGCGGTGTTTGATTTTGCCTCTGACGATTGCGATATCAAAATTTTGCCGCCCAATTCCAAGCTGGAGGAATATTTAAATCTGTTGAATGCCCAGGATGACAATCATGTCAACCGCTTGGGCGATATGCTGGTGCAGGTTGGGGCGTTGACTCAAAATGATGTCAACCACGCTTTGCAACGTCAGCAGGCCAATATTGATTCCGAACAGGTTATCGTCCCCGGCAAACCCTTGGGAGAGATACTGGTCGAGCAACATGTCGTACAGCAGCCATTAGTCGATCAAGCGCTGAAAAAACAGGAACAGACCAAACAAAAACTGGCAAGCGAAGCCAATTACATCCGGGTCGATGCTACCAAACTGGGCCATTTGATCAATTTGGTCGGCGAGTTGGTGATTTCCAGTGCGGCGATGAATTTGATCGTCGAGAAGCATGGCCTCAGCGATGCCGGCGATGTGGCCGCCAGCATGAATGCCTTGGTCAGTAGTATCCGCGATACGGCTTTGGAATTGCGCATGGTACAAATCGGCGAAACCTTTTCCCGGTTTAAGCGTGTCGTACGCGATGTGAGTAAGGAGTTGAATAAAGACATCGAACTTTATATCAGTGGTGGTGAAACAGAACTGGATAAAACGGTTGTCGAAAAAATCAACGATCCATTGACCCACTTGATCCGCAACGCCCTGGATCACGCCATAGAAAGTCCCGCGCAGAGGCTTGCCGCCGGCAAACCGGCACAAGGTACCGTGCAACTCAACGCTTATCACGAATCCGGGCATATCGTCATTCAAATTGCTGATGACGGCGCCGGTTTGAATAGCGAAAAAATACTTAATAAAGCATTGGCCAACGGCCTGATTAAACCCGATCACGATTTGTCCCAACAAGAAATTCATAATCTGATATTTGCCGCCGGACTTAGTACCAAGGATCAAGCTACCAATTTATCCGGGCGCGGTGTCGGTATGGATGTGGTGAAAAAAAATATCGAAGCCTTACGCGGTCTCTGTCGAGATAGACAGCATAGAAGGCGAGGGCACCACCATTTCCATACGCTTGCCGCTGACCTTGGCGATTATCGACGGTTTTATGGTCGGCACCGGTCGGGACCGCTACATCATCCCGCTGAGTATGGTCGACGAATGCATCGAGATGAACACTAGCGAATGCGAGATAGACGACATACAACATTACATCAATCTGCGCGGCCAGGTCTTGCCGTACTTGCGTTTAGGCGATTATTTCCATAATCAGAGTGCCGATACCAACAGGAAACGTGAGAGCGTCGTGGTGGTTAAATCCGGGCAAACCAAAGCGGGTTTTGTGGTTGACGAATTGCATGGCGAGCATCAAACCGTCATCAAGCCGCTGGGCAAAGTGTTCGAAAGGTTGAATGGTATCACTGGTGCGACGGTACTCGGCGACGGCAATGTCGCACTGATTCTGGATGTACAAGGTTTGATTCAAGCGGCCATCAAAAATAAAAGCCGACCGGCACAGATCTTAACGTCGCGGCGAATTCAATAAGTTAACGATTTCTCACGGTTATAAATTCCTATTAGAGGGAACAGCAGATGAATATCAACGACCTAAAAATAAAAACAAAAATCCTGACGGGGGCGATGCTGCTCGTGGCTATCACGATAGCTTTTGGTGTGTTGTCCAAAATTTATATTGGCGATGTCGCCGGCGCTTTGTTCGGTATTACCGACAACAACGGCAAATCGGTGGAATATGCTACTGGCGTAGAAAGAATGGCTTTGCAAACGATCATGGCGCAAAGGGCATACCGTATTTCCAATAAAGACGAAGATGCTCAAAAAGTCGAAGACAACATGAAAACGTTATTTGAGTATCTCGATAAGGTCGATCAGGTAGCCAAGAAATATAACAATACCGAGTTATTGACTCAGTCTAAAACCGCCCGGGAAGGCACACAGAAATTCGGTGAAAAATTCAGAGCCGTCGTGTTATCGGTCAAGGAAAATAAAGCGGCTGTAGAAGAAATGGTAAAAGAAGGTGATGATGTCGCTAAAGCGGCGGATGATTTTTTGGATAGGCAAGTGCGTTTGTATCAGGAGGCGATGAAAAAAGGTACTAATGCACAAGAGTTGGATCCATACGTTCAGCGTTATATTGGCGCGGCCAATATTTATATTAAAGCGATGGAAATCATGCGCGCGGAAAAAGAGGAAGTGAATTACAAAGACCGTGTCGCCTGGAAAAAGATGCAAGTTTTAATGCCGGAACTGATGAAGGCTTATGATGATTTACAAAAAATCGTCAATTCCGAAGAAGCCTTGCGTCTGATTGAGACGGCGCGCGCGAGTACCCGTGATTATCAGCAAGCCGCGCAAAACTGGATTGATAACGACGACAAGCTGAATACAGTCCGAAAAGAAATGCTGGAATTGGGCGATAACGTCATTAAACAAGCACAAAGCGCAGAGGAAGCGGGGTATGCCCAATTAGGGGTAGCAAGGGCGCAAGCAAACGAATTAGTCGACGAGGCCAATAAAATCATTATCGGTACCATTATTGCCGCATTGGTTTTGGGCGTTATCATCGCCATGTTCCTGGCCAACTTGATTACCGTGCCAATTATCGTCGGTGTCAAATTTGCCCAATCCTTGTCCGAAGGTGATTTGACAGCGAAGCTGGAAGTCAACGGTAAAGATGAAATCGGCCAACTTGCCCAGGCTTTACGCGAAATGCGCGATAAGCTGAGCCAAGTGGTTTCGCAAGTGCGCTCAAACTCCGATACGCTGGCCAGTGCTTCGCAACAAGTCAGTGCTACCGCCCAGTCCATGAGTCAGATGGCCACCGAGCAGGCGGCTAGCGTCGAGGAAACCACTTCGTCGATTGAACAACTCAATTCATCAGTACAACAAAACACCGAAAATGCCCATGTCACCGAGCAAATGGCGACTAAGTCGGCAGGCGAAGCTCGTGACGGCGGCGAGGCCGTGAACGAGACGGTTCTGGCTATGAAGAATATCGCCAAAAAAATTGGCTTGATCGAGGATATAGCCTACAAAACCAATTTGCTGTCGTTAAACGCGGCGATTGAAGCAGCCTCCGCGGGCGAACACGGCAAGGGCTTTGCCGTAGTGGCCGCAGAAGTTAGAAAACTGGCGGAGAGCAACCGCGTCACAGCGGAAGAAATCAACGAGCTTGCCACCAATAGCGTCGCAATAGCTGAAAAAGCCGGTACCTTGATTGCTGCCGTGGTACCTAATATTGTGAAAACAGCCGATTTGGTACAGGAAATCAATGCCGCATCCATGGAGCAATCCAGTGGCATTAATCAAATTAACGAAGCGATGCGCCAGTTGGATAAAGCGACTCAGCAAAATGCCGCCAGCGCCGAGGAGTTGGCCGCTACGTCGGAAGAATTAAACGGACAGGCCACCCAACTGCAGCATGCCGTAGCGTTTTTCAAACTGGATGGCAACAGCAATAGGTCGCAATCTTTTGGTAAAACACCGCCGGCCGCTAAGCACCAGTCTCGTAGCGCGGTAGCGCAAAACTATGTTAAAAAACCCGTGGCGGTGAATAGCCTTGCCGACAACTCCTTGGATTTTAACGACCAAGATTTTGAGCGCTTTTAGTCTCTGGAGAGCAGACCATGAGTAATCTGATTCGGAGAGAAACCGGCCACGCTGTGGCGGTTCAGGAGCAGGTAGGCCAATACCTGACTTTTTTAGTGGGGACAGAAAGTTTTGCCGTCAGCATTCTGGATGTGAAGGAAATTATCGAAATTGCCAACGTGACCCGGGTGCCGTTGACACCGGACTATATTCACGGCGTGATCAATTTGCGCGGCAGCGTGGTGCCGGTAATCGATTTATCGGCACGATTAAGCCGGCATTGCTCGGAAGTGAGCAAGCGCAGTTGCATTGTGTTGGTGGCGGTTGAAACGGGCGAGGGTTCGCAACTGATCGGCATGCTGGTGGACGAAGTCCGGGAGATTTTGGAAATTCCGCCCGCCAATATCCAGCCGGCACCAGATTTCGGCACCGATATACGTACCGATTTTATTCAAGCCATGGCCCGTGTCGACGACGTATTTATTATACTTTTGGCGATTAGCCGGGTACTGTCGTTGGACGAGCTATCGTTACTAAACGACTTGGCGCAATCTCAAGACCATCTGCTCGCAAATGCGGACTAGGTTTTGATCTGGGAGCTATGCTGGAAGAATTGTCAGGCATTCTCCCAGCAGCTTGCCTTCTTCACGGCTAGGTAGCAGCACTCGTTGCTATCCTGTAGTTGTTCTTCCGCTATTTCTGGGTTTTTAAATAAGTATTAATGGCAGCATCTTCCTCTGCCATATGAGTAATCCAGTCGCGCATGAAGCCGGACACGTCTATTTCCTGTCGTTTTTGCTGATGGATTCCCTGACTAAAAGCGATCAACTTCTCCAGCATCACATTATGCGTCTGCACATGATGTTGATATTCCGGATAGTCGTGCTGTTTCATAAAGGCTTCTTCAGCTTGAAAGTGCTCTCTAACATGTTGATAAAGCAACATAATATTTTCGGCTAGCGCTTGCGTATCTTTCGAGCTCACCAATTGGTTTGCCAGATCGAAAATCTCTCTGTGCTGTTGGTCAACGGCTTCGTTTCCGAGCAGATATTGATTTTCCCAAACGAATTCGTTCATGTTATTTCCGTCATCTTTTGTCTGTTAGTGCATCTTAAAAAAGCCAACTTCCCGCATGAGCGTTTGGCTTTGATCGTTTAATTCTTCAGCAGTGGCGGCCAATTGCTCTGAAGCTGCCGCGTTATGCTGAATGGCCGTATCCAATTGTCCTACCGCTTGACTGATTTGCCGGACGCCGGCAGCCTGTTCGTCAGATGCGATGGCTATTTCCTGTACCAGCGTAGCGGTTTTTTGAATGCTGGGCAGCATTTGGCTAAAGATACGGCCGGCGTTTTCAGCGATGTCCAGGCCGGTATTGGCGAGTTCGCCGATTTCGTTGGCGGTATCCTGGCTGCGGGTTGCCAACTTCCGCACCTCGGTTGCTACGACCGAGAAGCCGGCGCCGTGTTTGCCCGCTTTGGCGGCGACTATCGAAGCGTTTAATGACAGCAAGTTGGTTTGGTAGGCAATCGCTTCGATTAAGCCGATTTTCTCGGCAATTTTGTTCATCGCTTCCACGGTGTCTCTGATCGCCTGTTCACCGCTTTGCGCCGATTGGGCGGCGGTAAGGGCAATTTGTTCCGTAGTCTGCGCATTCTCATGGTTGTGTTCGACCGACCCGGTCAATTGTTCCAGTGCGGCACTGGTTTGTTCAATACTGGCCGCTTGTTCGCAGCTGCTTTGACTGAGGGTTTGCGCCGCATTATTGACTTCGGTAGAGGCTTGAGCGATTTGCGCCGAACAACTGCCGATAGTGCCAATCACATCGGCCAGACGTTTTTGCATGGTCAGCATTGCCGCAAAAATGCCGACATGTTGCTCCGCTTGCGGCATGCCCCGCCGTTCCAGTTTCCCGGCAGCGATATTGACCGCCAGATTATTGACCTGCCATGGTTCTCCGCCCAACTGAGCGGCTATGTCCTTACGCAGTATCCAAAATAGCGAAAAAGACAACCCCGCTACCAGAATAATAAACACGCCGTTGAACAACAATCGGCGACTAGCGCTGTTTTCAATCGCCTTGGACGAATCTATGGTGTCCTTGGCGATATAGTTTTCCACGTCTTTCAACAGATTGATTTTGCCGGTTTGCATGGCAAACCAGTGGGCCGGGTCTACCCCAAAACCGCCTTTATCGGCATTGCTCAGAGCTTTGCTGCGCATCGCCGCCGTTTCATCAATAAATTGGCCGCGCAGCGTGTGTTGTAAAAAATCCAGGTACTGCTGGGGGGCGACAGAGGCGAAAATATCCAGATAAGTATTCTGAAAAGCGATCAGCGTGACCAGTTTTTCATACATGCCGGGGCCAAAAGCGTCCTTGGCAAAAGTGTTCGCCAACACGGCCCGTTCCACGCCCGCTTGCTCCTTGCCTTTCAGAAAATTGGCATAGGCATCCAGCTTGTGATTGATTTCTACATTGGTGCTCAATTGCGGCAATTGGGCAATGATGGTCAGATAAGCGGCATTTAGATTGGAATAGTAATTGATGGTAACTTCGCCGCTGGCGCTTAAAGCGGTGACCGACTGGCGAGTCTCGTCGAGTTGGTCGATTTGCCGGTCTGCCGCCGCCAAACCAGCCGCCAGATTGGTGGCGGCGGCTTTGGTGTCGAATGCTTTGAGAAAAGCATTCAGTTGTTTCAGTTTTTCGTCGGTGGCTAAGCGTTGTTGCTCCAGTTCTTGTTTAAATTTCTGGCCGCCACTACCCAAATGCCCGACCGACAAGCCGCGTTCTTTTTGTAATTCATGCACCAGATCGCTGGCGTACACGGAAAAGTTGGCTAAGGAGATAATCTTTGCCGCTGACCGCATCTCCACAATATGGGTGTAGACCACGAAGGAGGCCATTAGCAGTAAGCCTGCTAAGGGTATCAGCGATAGGGCCGCTATTTTGTGGTTGAATTTAACGGTTTTCAGGTCAAGCATGTCCACTCCCGGCGACTATTCATATGCTCAAGCATAGTCCAGGGTGCTTATACCTGCTACGTGTAAGGTTGAAGGAAACGGGCCGATTGCATTGCAAAAAATTCGAACAATCGACCCAATTTGCCTAGCGATATTTAGAACAAACCGCTGATCACGCCGTCGTCGCTAATATCGATACGCTCGGCGGCCGGTACTTTGGGTAAGCCGGGCATCGTCATCATGTCACCGGCAATCGCCACGATGAAGCCGGCGCCGTTAGCCAAGCGTACTTCATTGATTTCCACGATATGGTCGGACGGTGCGCCCTTGGCGTTGGGGTTGGTGGAAAACGACATTTGGGTTTTCGCCATGCAGACCGGGAAATGACCGTAGTTGGCTTGCAGCGCCTTCAACTCGGCGCGAATTTTCGGGCTGGCGCTGATGTTTGCCGCGCCGTATAGCTTGGTGGCGATGGCTTCGATCTTATTCCACAGCGGCAGTTCGCTGTCGTAAACATAACTAAAACCGGGCTCGCGATGATCGACGATGTTCAGTATCTCCTGAGCCAGCTGTTCCGCACCGGCCCCACCGTGCGCCCAGTGTTTGGCGACCACGCATTTAACCCCCAACGCTTCGCATTTCTGCTGTAGCAAGGCGATTTCGGCATCGGTGTCGAAAGTAAAGTGATTGATGCTGACCACGCAGGGCAGGCCGTAATGCTGGGTAATGTTATGCAGATGGCGTTCCAGATTGGCAAAACCTTGTTCCAGTGCCGCCAGGTTTTCCTGGTTCAAATCGTCTTTAGCCACGCCGCCGTGGAATTTCAAAGCGCGTACCGTGGCGACCAATACCACCGCCGAGGGCTTTAAACCCGACATCCGGCATTTGATGTCCAGAAACTTTTCCGCGCCCAAGTCGGCGCCAAAGCCGGCTTCGGTGACCGCATAATCGGCCAGTTTCAATGCCGTTTTGGTGGCGGTGACGGTATTGCAGCCGTGGGCGATATTGGCAAATGGGCCGCCGTGGATAATCGCCAGATTGTTTTCCAGGGTTTGCACCAGGTTAGGTTTGATCGCATCTTTTAAGATGGCGGCCATCGCGCCATGAGCTTTCAGATCGCTGGCGTAAACCGGCGTGACTTTATCGGATTTGTAGCCGATGACGATGCGGCCCAAACGTTCTTTCAAGTCGGCGCGGCTGGTGGCTAGGCATAGAATCGCCATCACTTCCGATGCCACAACAATGTCGAAACCGTCTTCGCGCAAATAGCCATTGGCCGGGCCGCCCTGGCCGATAGTGATTTTGCGCAGCGCCCGGTCGTTCATATCGATCACGCGTTTCCATTGGATGCGGCGCGGGTCGATGTCCAGCTTGTTGCCGTGGTTAATGTGGTTGTCGATTAATGCGGACAATAAATTGTGCGCCACACCGACGGCGTGAAAGTCGCCGGTGAAATGCAGATTGATGTCTTCCATCGGCACCACTTGCGCATAACCGCCGCCGGCCGCGCCGCCTTTTACACCAAAGCAGGGGCCAAGCGACGGTTCGCGCAAGCAGATAATGGTTTTCTTGCCCAAGCGGTTCAAGGCATCGCCCAAACCTACCGTGGTGGTAGTTTTACCTTCGCCGGCCGGGGTGGGGCTAATCGCAGTGACTAAAATCAGTTTGCCGTCGGTTTTATCGGTCAGGCTGTTGACATATTCCAGGGAAATTTTGGCTTTGTAATGACCGTAAGGGTCCAGATGTGCGGCGGGAATGCCGAATTTTTCGCCGGCCAAATCAATAATCGGGCGCATGCTTGCCTGTTGGGCAATTTCAATGTCAGACATGGTAGTTCCTAAATACTCTGAGAAATGTTGCAAAAGCAGAGCAGCCGGCGGCTGCGATGGGCGGATATTGTAGAGTTCAACGGCTTGGGCAGCCAGAAATTTAATGGAGAAAAGCCGGCAAGGCTAGACGGGTAGGGCGCTGCCGGCTTTTCGGCGATTAAGGTCGTCGCGCTGGACAACCTGTCGCAATTAGCGGTTTAGTAAGTAATCACTTCGCTACCTTTACCCACCAACACCACATCCGCGGCACGGATCGCAAACAAACCGTTGGTGATCACGCCGGGGATATTGTTGATGGTTTTTTCCAACTCGATAGGGTCCAGGATGCTCAAATTATGCACATCCAGAATCTCGCAACCGTTGTCGGTGATGTAGCTGGCGCCTGTGTCTTTGTTCATGCGCAATTCGGGTTGGCCGCCCAATTTAGCCAATTGGCGAGCCACGAAGCTGCGCGACAAGGGCAATACTTCGACGGGCAACGGAAACTTGCCCATCACGTCCACGCATTTGCTTTCGTCGACGATGCAGACAAATTTTTTGCTGGCGCCGGCGATGATTTTCTCGCGGGTCAACGCGCCGCCGCCGCCTTTCAACATTTTTTTATGCGGCGTGACTTCATCCGCGCCGTCTACGTAAATGTCCAGATCGCCGGATTGATTCAGGTCGATGACGCGAATACCGATGGATTGCAAATGTTCGGTGGTTTTCGCCGAGCTGGATACAGCGCCTTCGATGTCTCTTTTGAAATCGCAGTCGGCCAACAGATTGATTAAATGGGTGACGGTGGAGCCGGTTCCCATGCCGATGATGGGTACGTTTTTCAAATATTGCAGGGCAGCCTGAGCGACTTGTTTTTTTAATTCGTCTTGAGTCATGGTGATGGTCCTGATGGATTGCTCTTATAAATCTGACACGGCGTTTAACCCGTCATTGTATGGGATAATAACCGATTGACGCTGATCTCTCAGCAGTTTTTACGCCGAACCGGCTCCAGGCAGCTACGCCTAAACAGCCCCAGGACCCACGCATGGACGGCAATTGCGCCAGCAGTTGCCGAGGACAATAATGCAAACATACATAGAAAAAATATTGCGGGCAAAAGTCTACGACGTTGCCGAGGAAACCCCATTGGATTTCGCTGCCACCTTGTCGGAGAAAACCAACAACAAGGTCTATCTAAAACGCGAAGATTTGCAGCCGGTGTTTTCGTTTAAATTGCGCGGCGCCTATAACAAAATCGCCTCTCTGCCGCTCGAACAAACTGCTCACGGTGTCATCGCCGCGTCGGCCGGCAATCACGCCCAAGGTGTGGCCTTGGCGGCCAGAAAATTGGGGATCAAAGCCCTGATTGTGATGCCTAAAACCACCCCGGAAATCAAAATCAAATCGGTCAAGGCGCGCGGCGCGAAAATCGTGCTGCACGGCGATTCCTATGACGATGCTTACGCGCATGCCATGGAATTGGTTGCGGAAAAAGGCATGACCTTCATCCATCCTTACGACGACCCGGACGTGATAGCCGGGCAGGGCACCGTTGGCATGGAAATCCTGCGGCAGCATACCGGCGATATTCACGCGATTTTCGTGCCGGTCGGCGGCGGCGGACTAGTGGCTGGCATTGCCGCTTACGTCAAATTCGTGCGCCCGGATATTAAAGTCATCGCGGTTGAGCCGGACGACGCTGATTGCTTGAATCAAGCCTTAAAAGCCGGTCAGCGCGTAATATTGGAACAAGTCGGTTTGTTCGCCGATGGCGTGGCGGTGAAGCAGATAGGCGAGGAACCTTTTCGCATCGCCCGGCAGTACGTCGATCAGGTGATTACCGTCAGCACTGACGAGATTTGCGCGGCCATCAAGGACATCTTTGACGATACCCGCTCGGTCGCCGAGCCCGCTGGCGCGTTGGCGGTGGCTGGTTTGAAAAAATACGCCGAACAACAGCATCTACAACAACACACCCTGATTGCCATCGACAGCGGTGCCAATATCAACTTCGACCGCTTGCGTTACGTTGCCGAGCGCACCTTGGTAGGCGAGCATAGAGAAATTCTGCTGGCGGTAGAAATACCGGAGGTGCCGGGTAGTTTTTTAAGATTTTGCAAAGTCATCGGCAAGCGCAGCATCACCGAATTCAATTACCGCTATTTCGATGCGCGCATGGCGCAAGTGTTTGTCGGTATCAGCAGCAGCGGTGCGGAAAACGACCGGCAGCATCTGATCGAGCAACTGGCCGAAGACGGTTTTCCGGTGACCGATATGACCGGCAACGAACTGGCCAAGGATCACATCCGCTACATGGTCGGCGGTCATGCACCATTCGAACTAAAGGAAAGTGTTTACAGCATCCAGTTTCCCGAGCGGCCCGGCGCACTACTCAAGTTTCTGCTATCGCTGGGCAGTCAGTGGAATATCAGCCTGTTTCATTACCGCAATCATGGTGCAGCCTTCGGCAAGGTGTTGATTGGTTTGCAGATCGACGGCGAGCAACGCCGGCGATTTGAACAATGCTTGTCGGTTTTGGGGCTTGCCTATCGCGATGAGACCAGTAATCCGGCCTACCGCCTGTTCGTGGGCGGTAGCGAATCTGCCGACATCGGTTGCTAAGCTTTTCCGCTCCGGTTTAGCCTCCCAATCTTAGGATCTATTTAAAAAATTCCCCCAGCCCCTGTTTTTCAAAGAGGGGAGCATAACTTCGCTATTCGGTGCAATCAGAATCGCCGGAAGTTATTTCCAGCTAAATCCTCAAACCAACAAACCAGGTGCTTAATGTTCTTAAGCGCTTCGGCACATTATTCCGCCAAAATCCTTAACGCCCGGAATTATTGGCAAACAATTCGGGATTTACTCCTAACGACAACTGGGAAATCGCCAACATACAATGCGCGCCATTTTGTGCTATGGCGATTTGAATATAAAGATGCTTCTGTCAGACCCAAAAAACCGTCGTTCCCGCCCGGATACCCACAGGGCACAAGAGCGGGTAGCCCAGAGCCATGGAGGGCACGCTTCGACTTATCCATGCGATTTGGGCTCGGCTAAGGACAGCTTGATCGACGGTTTTTACAACTTGGCGGAAGCATCTTTATATTCAAGTTTTAAACAGCCTGCTGATACGAAAACGGCCAGCATCTTGGGACTAAAGCGTCCGGGCGCAGCAAGATTTTCGATAAGTACAAAACATGAATTATCAAGTTACTGAGGGTGTAATTGAAAATCGTCAAACCAGGGCACATCAAGGTGTTATGCATGCTCATGCTGCTGTCGGCAGGCTTTACCGTGCTTGCTGCCGCTAAGTCTTTCGAAATTCAGGAGCTGGAGTTCAAAAACTCCCAGGTCTCCGACATCATCCGCGTACTGTCAGAGGATGCCAATGTCAATATCGTCGCTACCCCGGAAGCCGGCAAAAAGAATGTGACGATTTTTCTAAAAAAGGTCTCCCTGGAAGACGCGATCCGCACCATTTGCCGCATCAGCGATCTTTGGTATCGGCGTGATGATGGCGATGCTGGCACCTTCAGACTGATGACTAAGGAAGAGTACGGTAAAGACCTGGTGATGGGCCAAGACGACAATGTGCGGGTGTTTCAGTTGCGCAACCCCAATGTCATTGCGGTTGCCATGGCTATTGAAAGTCTTTACGGCAATCGGGTGCGGGTATCCTACGGCAACGCGATGATGTTGAGCGGCATGGGCGGCATGAACGGACGGGGCGGCAACAACCGTGGCGGCGGTTTCGGCAATAACCGGGGTATGGGCAATACCGGCTTCGGTGGCGGTATGGGTGGTTTTGGCGGCGGCATGGGCGGCGGATTCGGAGGTTTTCAAGGCGGCTTTGGCGGTGGCAGCAGCGGCAATATGTACGGCGGACGTAACAACCGTTTTTCCGGCGGCATGGGCAATCAAGGCGCAGCGGGCGGTCGCTATGGCAATTTACAGCAAGGTTTCCGCGAAGAAGTACCCAAGGATTTAAGCGTCGAACAACTCGCGGAACTCGGTGCCGACGGCAAGCGTGTCGATCCCGGCGAACTGTCCGAGGTGTCCGGCATCAACAAGGTGATATACGTCACCATCAACGCTGAACACAATCAACTGATCGTCAAGACCAGCGACAATGCCATTCTTAAATCCATTTCCAGCCTGGTTGAGCAACTCGACAAACCGCAAAATCAAGTAATGCTGGAAATGAAGATTATCGACGTCAAGGTTGGCGAAGACTTTAGCTCCTTGTTCAACTTCGAAATCAAGAATACCAAGATTCAAGGCGACAGCCTCAATCCCTTGATCATGGGCGGCGCGGCAGCCATGACCGGCGGCGGCAGCTTTGTTTACGAATTTCTCAGCGACAAAATCAAAGCCAATATCGAATTTCTGGAAAAAAATAACCGCGTCAACGTGGTGTCCAATCCCATGCTGGTGGCCTCCAATCATCGCCCGGCTAACCTGTTCGTCGGTGAGGAACGCATCATGGTGCGCGGCTATTCCATCGATAATATCGATAACCTGAATACCACCCGCACCATCACCACCCCGGAAACCGAGTTGGAAGAAATCGGCACCACTCTGGAAGTCACCCCGCATATCAACGCCGACGGTACCATCCACATCCAGCTCAGGCAGGAAAACTCTACGCTCAACGAAGGCGCGGCCTCCATTCCAGTGACCAATAACACCAGCGGTGAAGTCGTGGATTTGCCGGTGGACACCATTACTACCGCTCGTATGGAAGGCGAAATCTTTGCTAGGCACGGCTATACCGTCGCGGTGGGCGGTTTGATTCGCGACAGCTTTTCCCGCAACCGCCGTAAAGTGCCTTATCTGGCCGACATCCCGGTGCTTGGCAACGTGTTCAGGCAGACCGTCGACGCCGACAGCAAATCGGAAATGGTGCTGTTGATTACGCCCTATGTACTGAACCAAGGCAACGACAGCCACCAAGAATACGATCCCACAGACAAATACCACCGCTACGCGCCGGATACCGCGATGCAAGCCAAGCCGGTGCCCAAGCCGGAAAATCCCGACGAACCGGTTTGCGGCGAGTTTTGCGCACCGCCGCGCCTGAGGGAGTCGGATCAATGAGCCGCAACATTTTGCAAACACTCCGCGGATCTCCGCGCCAGGGCTCGGTAAGCAGAGCAGCCAGTCTGGCGCTGGCTGCAATAATTAGTTGCGCTTGCCAGCCCAACCACATGGGCTTGGATACCCCGGCCGACATCGCCACCGAAAATTGTTACGCCTACCGCTACGGCGACAAATTGCGCAAGATCAACTTTGCCCAGGCCTTCGATTGGTGCCATCGCGCCGCCGGTACTGGCGACGCCAACAGCCAAGCTCTGCTGGGCGAACTGTATTACCTGGGATTGGGCGGTCCGCAAGACATGACGTTGGCGGCCCGTTGGTTTGAATCCGCCGCCCGCCAGGGCCATGCCCACGCGCAATACATGCTGTACCGGGTGCACGCCACCAGTCCCAATCTGGAACAACAGGAAAAAGCCGATTACTGGCTGAATCAGGCCCGCCATAGCGGTTACAAACTGGCCTTGCCGGCGCAATGAACACGCTTGAATTGAATGAGGGAGAAATAGAGATGATGAGAAACCATAAGCACATGCAAGCCCAACCCGTCAAAAGCAAGCTGATGGAATTGCTTGATGAAGTATTGCAGCACGACGGCTTCGGCGAAATCCGCGTCGAGGTCAAAATTCTCAAGCGTCAGCAAAAAGAAGTGATTCTGCACTGCGGCAAACAATACCGCTTTGTGGTGGACAGCAGCTTACCGGGCCAAGCCTGATGCTTGGGGTTCGCACGGTCCGAGTGGAAGGCGGGAGATTGGAATAAGGCCGCTTTAGCCTTATTAATTCCCCTCTTTGGCAAAGAGGGGCCAGGGGAGATTGTCTAAATAATCCCCCATCTTCTGCCCAGTGGGGGCGAGGAATATAGAGAATTCAGGACTAATCCGCGCACGGATGCGCATAACTAAACGAGTGTGATGGGGTCACATCAAAAAACCAAAAAATAAGATGACCAACAGGCTGCGTGAGGCAGTTGCGGCATTTACATTTGAGAAAACAGTATGAAAGGCAAACAACTGAAAAGACTGCAACACAGACAAGCGGGTTTCACCTTACTGGAACTGCTGGTCGTTATCACGCTGATCGCTACCTTGGCGACTGCGGCGTTGGTGGCGTATGAGGGGATTGGCGAAAATGCCGATGAAGCGGCTGCGTCCAACAACCTGCTCAGCGCCGAAAGCTCCATCCGTAACTTCCGCGCGGTTGAAAATCGTTATCCAAACCAGTGGGATAACTTGGCGAACTTGGGTGGCCAAACAACAAGTGGTGCACAAGCGCTGTTAGCAGACCAAACCAGAGATTTCTTTGGACAGTGGACGATTTCAACCGCTACTTCAGCTAATGCTACATGGGTGAATGTCGCGACTGCGTTGGAAGCCGTAGGTATCGATGAACTGCAAACGTTGCAAAATACCAGCACATTTCTCCCAGGTAACGTGCCGAACCTGGCATTTAACGAGAGCAACCCAGCAGCAGGTGCTAACCCTGCGGACGAGTTAGTGATTGACGACACTGGCGCAACTGAATATCCCGAAGGTACCGCTATAACCAGTGCCTCTATTTCTATCGTTCCTTCCAACGGCGTAGCGGGTTGTCAAGTCGGTACGGATTCGATCAACACTACCTTTAGTGGTAATACAGCAAACTTGAGCAGCGCTCTTAACCTGATCAGCGACAGTTTATCTCAAACCGAGTGCCATCTCGTATTGGCACTGGGCTTTGGCAAAGACGTGCCCGGCACCACAGCAGGTAGCCGCGTTGCGATCTCCCAAGCTCCGACTGCTGGATCTGCCAATATCAATCCGGCTAACAACTATGCCCGCTATGTTGCTCTCTTCCATGTTGGTTCATCTGCTACAAACACCATTGGCGCCGGCGATATTTTCGCAAGAGCACGTCTGATCGGTGTAGTTGACCCAGAAGGTCGTATCGTTGACCAAACATTGGCCGGCGCTAACACCGGTCAATAATCCCTGACTATGCAAGCTCTGCTTATTCAATCCTCCTTAGAGATCTGAGTTAGCAGGGCAAACAGGTATTCCCACATCGGAGCGTGGGAACGAGAAACCCAGGGTGCTTGGGAAGCCTATGGTCGCTGGGTTTGTAGCTTGTTTTAGTTCCCACGGTCCGATGTGGGAACCCATACATCACTTCTAGTCGGGCGCGCATCCCTTCGCAACAGCGATGACACGAAAAGCGCGAGTTTTGAACTTATTAACCATTGAATACTGAAACAGCGAAGCTCGCTTCGTGCAGAAACCTAAGACTTTCATGAAATCAAAGACCTGGGCAAACACCGGTTTGTCGCTTTTGGCCCTAATGCCTCTATTGCCGTTGTTTGCACCCTGGAATCTAGAGCCGGTGCCGTCGTTTCATCAAGAATGGCTGGCGATTATCGCCGGTTTGTTAGCCTGTCTGACGGCTATACCTTTACTGTGGCGCACCGATCAATTGCAGATGCCAGTAACCGTCGCGCTGCCGTTGGTCTTGGCAGTTTACTTGGCCCTACAGGCAAAAATACTGCCGCAAGTGATAACGGTCTCATGCGCAAATGGCCATGTTGTATTTACTCTGGGCGGCTGCACTGATGGTGTTGACCGCTTTATTGCGTCAGCAATTGGGGATAGCGTGCGTCGCGTTTTGGTTGGCGGCTGGTTTGGCGCTAGCCGCAAGCTGCGCCGCTTTACGCGAGTTGGTGTTTCGCTTGCAAGGCACCACGGGCAATTGGGGTGGCATGGCCCAACCCAATAATTATGCGGATTTATTGGCATTAGGCGGTGTATCCCTGCTCTATTGCCATAGCACTACCAAAAGGTTTCGTCCTTTATTCTGGCTGATGGCCGTGAGCATTGTCCTGGGTTTGAGCTTGACGCCATCGCGTGGCGTTTGGCTTTATTGGATAGCTTTGGGCTTATTGGCCTGGCGCTACGAACAGGCCTGGTTGCTTGGTTTATTACTTGGATTTGCCGGTTATCTGCTGCTGCAAGGCTTGTGGGCCACTGGCGTATTACCCGCCCAACAAACCGCGGCAGTCCGATTGGTGCAGGAGATTGGTGGTGCGCCGTTGCGCTTGCATATTTGGCGGGTGGCTTGGCAATTGTTTATCCAAAGCCCTTTGCTGGGGCAGGGCTTTGGACAGTTCGATTGGGCCTATTTTAATGCCGGCCAGCACATACCGGAGCTAAGCAACCGGCTGGAACATGCACATAATTTGCCTTTACATTTGTTGGCGGAATTGGGATTGCTGCCGCTATTGCTGTTGCTATTAGGCATGGCTGCTTGGCTGAAGCCCTTTTTTAAAAATGAAACTGACGAGGCCAAAAAGAACGATCAGCCGATGGCCTGCATACGCCTCTGGCTGCTGATGTTGTTGGCAGTTTTGGGGATACACAGCTTATTGGAATACCCGCTTTGGTATGCGCAATTTCTGGGTGTCACTTCGCTGGTGTTAGCTCTGGGCGAGCAACGTTTTTGGCGTATCGATTTAGGTAAAGCCTTAAAGCTAGTAAGCGCAGGCGCTCTCTGCTTCTCGCTGCTTGCGGCTGGTATGCACGAATGGCAATACACCAAAATGGAATTGGCCTTGTTGGGCGCGATAGCGGATCGCTCGCAGCGGCGCATGGAGCATTTGGTGGAGGTTTGTCAGCAAGTGCCCGATAAAGCACCCCTGTTGTTTCCGTATGTGCCGGTGATTTTTACCTTTGCGTCCGCCGCTGAAAATTTTGAGATGCGCGCCGAGCTAACAGCGCTAGCGGATGCCAGTTATCGATTTTGGCCAACCAAGGATTTGTCCTACCGGCAAGCATTGATGCAAGCCTTGAACGGTCGCAAACCCGAAGCCATTGCCACCCTTAGGTTAGCAATGGGCGCTTATCCGCAATGGATCGACCGTTTTCGTAGCGAATTGGAGCGGCTGAACCCTGCGGATCGGCAAAAAGCAGCTTTCCTCGGGCAAATGCTGATACCCGGCGTGCAAGCCAGCTTGCCGCTTCAAGGTCGTGATGGATTTTTAAATTGATCTAGTTGTTCTTGGTCCCACAGTTCGCCTTGATCTGGATCGCACGGTCCTTCTTGGGAACCACGCTTGCAGCTTTCAACGCCTAGTGCACAGCGGATGGCTAAGTTTTTAATTTTCACAAGCAAGTAAATGAGGTGTTTATTGTTTGTTCTTAGCGGGATGTTGCGGTGCGTCGCCTGGCGCGATGTTGCCGCCGTGCGTTCCAAAACCCTGAAAAGTCGCGCGCAAGCCGGCTTTACCCTGCTGGAGTTATTGGCGGTGATTGCGCTGATGGCAGTGGTGGCCGGGACGGCGGTGCTGGCTTATGAAGGCGTGCAGGATCAAGGCCGCCAAGACGCTACCCGGTTTGAAATCGCGGAAATCCGCAATGCGTTGTTGCAGTTTCGCCGCGATAGCGGTAGCAACGATTTGCCGGGGCAGGGTGTTTATGTCTGCGAGGACCCGGCAAACGCCGGCAAAATCAACCCGGATTTAGTCAATTTACCTTCCGAAGCGGGCACTACCGACGCCGCAAAATTGGCCTGGTGCGAATCGCCGGCCAATTTTTGGATGCTGTTTGCCGATCCTTCCGGCAACGGCTGGAATCCCGATACCCGCCGCGGTTGGAACGGCCCGTATTTGCAACGTAAAAGCGCTCTGATGAGTTATGCCGGTGTCGATAATTTGTGGGTGATCACCGATGCCTATCAAGCCAATTACCTCATGCTGGATTTGGATGACGCCGACAAAGCCCGGCTGGTCAGCCTGGGTCCGGATAACACCGACAATAACCCAACGCCCAGTTCCTGCCAGATCGCCGGCAGTGGCGACGATACTGTGCTGTGTTTGTTGAGATGAACTTATTGATCGAAATCGCCAAAAACGCCAAAGCGCAGGCTATCACGCTCCGCCGTGGGAATCGATGCCAGCTTTCGGGCACAGCGCGTAGGGTGGATAAGCGCAGCGCATCCACCGCATGCAAACCTATCCCGGTGGATGCGCTGCGCTTATCCACCCTACCTGCGGTCGGTTCGATACATCAAAAATCCGAGCGCGGCTTTACCCTGCTGGAAATGCTGTTGGTGATTTTTTTGATGGCGCTGGTGGCGTCCACCGGCTTGATGCTGACCGAGGGCGTGGAAGACCAGGCCAAATACGACGAAACCAAACGCCGGATGGAACTGATCCGTAAAGCCATCGTCGGCGACCCGACTCGCACCGTGAACGGCGCGCCGGAGCTTAGCGGCTTTGTGGCGGATATGGGGCGCTTGCCCTTATGTTTGGCGGAGTTATTGAGGCTCGGTGATGAAGTGCTTCCGGCCACCGTTCCGAAAACCTTTAAATCGCCGTGCGATGGCACTGAAATCGTTAGCGAATGGTATTTGGATCAGAACACGGGTGTCGGCATAGGCTGGCGCGGCCCCTATTTACAGGTTATCCCGGAATCCGGCGGCGGCCTGCGTTTTAGAGATGGCTATGGTAACGAGGGCGCAAATGCGGCCGCTGATGCGCTGGATTCAGGCTGGGATTACAGCGTAACCGCAGCGACCGCCAGTTTAGCTAGCGAAGGTATGGATTTAACTGTTGCCACCGATGACGTGGCCGCGCCGCAACTGATTGTCAGCGCCGATTGGCAGGTGCCATTACCGGCGGCAGTGAGTGTGACGTTTGAGAATCAAAGTGGGGCACCATTGCCAACGCCCAACCCAGTTAATTTGGTGTTGCGCCTTTATTTATCCGATTTGACGGATTACATCGATTCGGACGAAGGAACCCCTGATTACTTGGTTTTGACAAAGGAATCAGTATTGGGGAGCAGTCAAAAAACTGAGAGCTTTAAGTTGAGCACGCCGCCACTTTTGCCTATCGGACAACGCGGGTATGCAATCATTTGCCACGAAGTACCGTCTGGTGACCCTGATAACTACCGAATTTTCGACGGCGATTGTGTGGCCGAAAATCCAGTTCCGGCTGTAAGCAACATCCGCAGTTTCAGCGTCTTACCCCGCCAGACACTGAATTTGGCCCTTAATTGGATCATCTCATGAGTCCACTTTGTCCGAATCCGTCTCGCCATGTGCTCTCACTGCGGGCCGTCACTGCCAATACGCTAAGGAAAAAGCCCCTTCTCCCCCCGGGAGAAGGTTGGGATGAGGGGAGCAAAATATCGCTTCTTTCTTTATTTATTCCCCTCACCCTAACCCTCTCCCGGGGGGAGAGGGAATCACCTGCTGTTAACTTAATGGTAGCGACCGAGGATCGTCGGGACGCCAAGCGACAGCGCCGAAAATGCCACAGTCCGGAAACCGCTAAAAAATCTCTAATGCCAAGCCTCCATGAAATTTAACCGTTTTATCCCTTTCGCTATCCCGTCGCAGTTATTGGTCTGCGAGACCGACGGTTTTTCCTTGCGCGCCGCCGTGTTGCGCCGTGCCGATCAGGACATGGAATTGCTGTTTCAGGCAAACACCGAGCAGGTGGATATGGCCGAAGGCTTGAGCGATGTGCTGACTACGCTAAAAAGCCAGGGTTGGCAGGGCGGCGGTTCGGCGATTCTGCTGTCGCCGGCGGTGTTTTCCACGCTGGTGGAGTTACCGGTCAATCCCCGCAAACCCCGGCCGTTGTTGCAGATGTTGGAGCTGGCGCGCTGGGAAGCGGAGCCTCTGTTGCTGCAACACGTCACCCGCTGGTCGGTGGGGCATTTATTGGTGGGCCAAGGTTATATGACCGAGGAACAAGCGCGGGCGGTGATGGATTTGCAGCAAGGTAAATCCAGGGCCGGCGGCGGTTTGGCGTTGGCCGAGCAGTTTTCCTTACGGCGTTTCGGCGATCTGGCGGTGGAGTTGGGGTATATCAAACGCAGCCAGCTCAATGCCTGCTTGACCGGGCAGGAGTGGCTGAAAGCCGCCGACGAGGCCATCGAAGTGGGCTGGGCGGCGCAGAGTGCGGTGGACGATATACCCGGTACTTTTAACTGGCTGATTAGTTGCGTGCACCAAAGTTTATTGCAGCGCTGGTCGGACGCTTTCGCGCGGCAGGGTTTGAAATTGCAAACCATGTATCCCTTGACCGGTTGCAGCGCGGCCTTATTGCCCCCGACAGAAACCCACGCCGTGCTGCTGGAGACTCAACCCGGTTTGGGGTTTAGCACGCGGATAGCCGCTGGCGGGATTACGGCCTTGCGCCACTATTTGAATCTGCACAAAGCGCCGCTGGATATTTGCCTGGAAAGCTATCACGCGCTGCATGCGCCGCCGCGCGAGCCGGTCTGGCTGGCTAGTTGGCCGCCGGCACCCGAGCTGGCCGCCAATTTGGAACACATGCTGGAACTGGACTTGCACCCGCTAACCCATGCTGTCGTTGGCGATAAGGTCTCGCCGGGCATGGCCGGAGCGGCTTACCACGCCCTGGGCTTGGCCGAAGCTGAGCGTTGCGTGGGGGTGCGCTTGGGCGGCCCATTGCCGGCACTGCGTGATCGCTTGGAGGTACGGGCCGCGGCGCTGGTACTGCTGCTATTGCTGATGGTCGGCGTGGTCGAGCTGTCGTTGTGGGCGCGCAAAAGTAGCGTCGAGAGCTACAAACAACAGGTGGACGCCAGCTGGCAAAGTATCGATGAGGCTATTAAGCGCATCAACGCCCAAGCGGCTGAAATCTCTCAGATCAAGGACAAGATCAAGAGTTTGCGCACCGAACAGTCTCGCCTGGAAAATCTGGCCCGCTTCTACGACGAAGATATTCCGGAGCGCATGGATTTGGTGAAAGGCGTGTTGGGTATGCTGCAAACGCTGGTTGACAATGAGGTGGTGATCGAGCGTTTGGATGAGCCGGACAAGTCGGCATTAAAACCGGCCGCGGCGCCGAATGCGGCTCCGCCCAATCCTATCGACGCCAAGCGTATCGAAGCGGAAAACCTGGTGCTGGAAGCCTGGGCGCTCAGCGACAGCGCGGCGCAGACCTTTATCAAACGGGTGGGGGACGCCGCCGCCCGCTGGGACTTGCAGGTCCGCGACCCCAAAGTGACTTTCGGCAAAGGACCGCTGCAGAGCAACGGCTTCAGTATTTCCTTGCGGCTGGTCAAATTGGCCGAGCCAGACGGCAAAATCATTCGTTTATCCAATCCAAACCCCCATGAAACTACCCCCTTTGAGTAAGCGCGAACAATGGTTATCGGCTTTGGCTATCGGCGTGATCGTCATCGGCGGATACGCCTGGTTGCGCTGGGTGCCGGCCAACCGGGAAATCGGCCAATTGCAGCAAACGGCGGAAGCCACCGATAAACGCCTGCGTACCGCCGAGATCCCGGAAGAACCGGATGAGGACATTGAGCGTTTGAAGAGCCAATTAGCGGAACAAGAGCGTTTGCTGGCGGCTATCAAGGAGCAGTCGGACAGCGTGGAAAAACATCTGGCGCCGGACGACTCGCAGTTTCTGATTGTGAATATTTCCAAAGTGGCGCGGGATGCGCAGATTCATGTGCGCGCCAACGAGGTTTTCAAAGCGGCGGTAAGCAACAATGCCGCGCCGGTTGCGGCGGCACCGGCAACCACCAAGAAAAGCCGGAAAAACAAACCGGCGACGGTGACGCCGGCCGCTGCCGCTGCGCCCATCGCTGCCGTGATTCCGCCGCTGAGTGCCGGTTGGGTGGCGCGGATGTCGCCGGGTTCCTTGTTGGAAAGACCGTTGCGGCGCCTGGAGGTGGAGGGCACCTATCTGGCTTTGAACAGGTTTATTCACGATTTGGATCGGCTGCCGTTTCAAGTGGCGGTGCTGCGTATCAGCGTCGAGCGCATGCCGGTGTTGGCGATGCCCGGCTATCCGCAATCTTTGTTGGCCGAAGTGATTTTGGCGTTGTAAGCGTATGGCTATCAATGACGAACATCTCCTGGAAGCTGGTGTGCGCTGCGGTTTGATTGAAGCTGCGCAATTGGAACGCCTGCGTCTGGAAGCGCGGCGGCAACGCTTAAGTCTGCTGACCATGGTTCAGGCTCATTATCGCTTTCCCTTATCGGCGTTGCACCGGGCGGTGGCCGAGCAATACGGCATGCCGTATGTCGATCTGGATACTTTGCAGGTGGACAACACCTTGTTAAAAAAAATTCCGCCCAGTCTGGTGCAGCGTAAGTTGCTGTTGCCGGTTAGTGATGGCGAACAGGTCTTACTGATCTGCGGCGATCCGGGCGATCGGGCCGGCATCGATTCGGTGCAGCGCTTGTTGGGTCAGGTATTGCCGCTGGCAATGGCCGATCTGGCTTTATTGCAATTACAGGTTAAGCAGGCATTGGCCGGAAAGTCGGCGCCGGAACAAAGCGGCGCGGTGACGGCGGAGACCGATACCGATTTGGTGGCCATGCTGGATGGCATTATCCGCGAAGCCTATTTTTACCGGGCCTCGGATATTCACTTGCTGCCGGATGCTCAGGGTCTGCGGGTCCGCTTGCGGGTGGACGGCAAATTGCGCGATTTTCCCTTGGTTGCCAACGCCGGTGCGGCGGCGGCTTTGGTGTCGCGGGTCAAGGTGCTGGCCGGCTTGGATATAGCCGAACAGCGCATGCCGCAAGACGGCGGATTTTCTTATCATTTGCCCAAGCCTATTGATAAGGGTTTTAACATTCGGGTGGCGACTGCGCCGACCCGGCTGGGCGAACGGATGACGCTGCGGCTGCTCGGCCAAGAGGCGTTCGGCTTGACGCTGGCCGATCTGGGTATGATGGAAGAAGACTTGCAGCATTTTCGCAAGGTGATACACCGCCCCTATGGCATGGTGCTGCTGACCGGTCCGACCGGGAGCGGTAAATCGACTACCTTGTTCGCCGCGCTGCAGGAAATCAATCGGCCCGACATCAACATCATGACCGTGGAGAACCCGATCGAATATGTGATGCACGGGGTTTCTCAATTGCAGACCGGGCCGAAAGTCAGCTTTGCCGACGCCCTGCGCTCGTTTTTGCGGCACGATCCGGATGTGCTGATGGTAGGCGAGATCCGCGACCCGGAAACCGCCGATGTGGCCGTAAAAGCGGCGATGACCGGGCATTTGGTGTTTTCGACCTTGCACACCAACAACGCCGTGAGCGCCGTCACGCGCTTGATCGACATCGGTTGCGAACCGTTCCTGATCGGTTCCACGGTGGCGGCGGTGATCGCCCAGCGCTTGGTGCGCCGCTTATGCGGGCATTGCCGCAAACCACGCTTGGCGACGCCAGCCGAGCTGGCGGAACTGGGGCGGGATGATGATGCCGTGCAGATTTACGAACCGGGCGGTTGCGTGATCTGCCAGGGCAGCGGTTTTCGAGGCCGGCTGGGATTGTTCGAAACCCTGTGGCTGGATGAAACCCTCGCCCGCTTGGTAGCGCGCGGCAACGACGAGGAAACCTTGGAAGCCAGTGCCGGTGAGCGTCTGAGTTTTATGTGGGAGGACGGCTGCCGTAAAGTGTTGCTGGGCATGACTACGCTGGACGAGTTACGCGACGTGGCGGTCCACAAAACCCGCGGTATGCGCGGCGTAAACTGAGATGGCTGAATTTGTTTACACCGCCTTGGATGAGCGCGGCAACGAGATTGGTGGCCGCTTGCAAGCCGACGATATGGGTAATGCCGCATCACAATTGCGCCAGCGCGGTTTGCGGGTATTGGCGTTGCGGCAGGGGCGCGGCAGCAGCGGCTTTTTCGGCCAGGCCAATTTTTCGGACTGGTTGGCCTCGCAACGTTCGGTAACGAACACGGCGCTGATTTTCTTTTTCAGGCAAATGAGTTTTATGCTGCGGGCGGGCTTGCCGGTGGCGCAGGCACTGGAGCTGGCCCAGGCGCAATTAAGCAATCCGCGCTTGAATTTGACCTTACGCCTGATGCTGAAAGACATTCGGGTGGGCCAATCGCTGTCGTCGGCAATGAGTAAGCACAAGGCGGTGTTTCCGGAAATGGCGATCAATTTGGTGGTTGCCGGCGAAACCACGGGCGATTTGGATCAGATCATGGAAAGGTTGGCGATACATCTGGATAAAAGAGCCGCATTGCGGGCGCAGACCATCAACGCGATGATTTATCCGGCGATTGTGGTGCTGGCGGCAATCGGCGTCGGCATTTTCATGGTGGTAAAAATCATCCCCAAATTCAGCAAGTTTTTGATGGGCAAAGGTAAAGCCTTGCCGCCGTCTACCCAGTTGCTGGTGGATATATCGGACTTCGTGCGCCAGCATGGCCTGTGGCTGGTCGGCGGTGCGGCGGCTTTGCTGCTGCTGGTGATATTGATTTATCAAACCCGTAACGGCCGTTTGTGGATAGACCGGCTGTTGCTGCGACTGCCGGTGATCGGCTCCTTGCTGGTGACCGGTGCGATGGCGCAGATGAACTGGGCGCTGTCGATTTTGCTGCGTAGCGGTGTGACGGTGTTTGAAGCGTTGAAAATTACCGCTAATTTGCTGGGCAACCGGGTTTATGTCGATCAGTTGCTGGCCGCATCGAACCAGATTTTAGAGGGGCGGGATATTGCGCGCAGCATCGATCATCCACGCATTCCGCCGCTGGTGGTGCAGATGGTTGCAGTAGGCGAAGGGACCGGGGCGCTGGACGAGGTGCTACAGGAACTGGGGCTTTATTACGAAAAGCTGTTGGAAATTGCGATCAAGCGTCTGTCGGCCTTGATCGAGCCGGTGATGATTTTGGTCATAGGCTTGATGGTGGGCTTTGTCTATTATGCATTCTTTCAAGCCTTATTCTCTTTGGTATCGGGGCATTAAATGAGTTTGTCGAATTCAATCAAGCCGATTGCCGGCCTTGTTCTTTCAATAGTGGCACTAGCCGCGCAGGCTCTGGAAGCGCCGGCCACGCCGCTGCCGTTGACACCTGCGGCGCCGAAGCAGTTGCGCGATCCGTTCACGCCCAGCGAACTGATGTACGAAACGGCGGGCGCGCAGGGCGGCACCGCCGCCGGTGCGTATGGGTTTATGCCGAATCAGGAAACCATGAAGGTGCCGAACCTGAAATTACGTGGTTTGTTGAATCCGTCCGGCAAGGCTTTTATTGCCTTGTTGGAAGTCAGCGGTGTGGGTACTTTTATGGTTCGCGAGGGCGATGAATTCAATTTCGACCCCTCGCAACCCAAGAACGCGATCCGCGTCAGTAAAATTACCCGGCTGAGCGTGACCGTTGAAACCGGTACCTTGGGTTCGATCAGAGTATTGCGCTGAGCGGTTTTAGATAGGGTTTACTGATTGAGTATGTTTAGGTTGACGGCGATGTGGGCCAATTCGGTGGTGGTCTGCACCTGCAGTTTTTTCTTGATTTGCGTCGCGTAGTTGGCGATGGTTTTATTGCCCAAACACAGGTGAACGGAAATTTTCGAGACCGTCAGGCCTTGGGCCAGTAGCCGGAAAATATCGAACTCGCGCGGCGAGAATGCATCGATCAGCGCTTGATACTGCGCATTGGCGGACGGCTCGTCCGCGGGTTTAAGCAGGCCGGGTTCCGTATAACCTTTACCTTGCATAATGCTTTCTATCGCCGGTAACAATAGATTCGGCGCCATGTTTTTAGTGATGTAACCTTGCGCGCCGGCATCCAAGGCGCGCCGCACGTAAACTTGTTCGTGATAGATGCTGTATACCAAAATCCGCGCATTCGCATCCCGCGCTACTATCCGGCGAATGGCTTCCAGACCGCCGATTCCCGGCATGGATAAATCCATGACCACCAGATCCGGCTTGGATTCACCATAAAGCTGAATGGCTTGTTCGCCGCGTTCCGCTTCGGCGATGACTTCGACATTGCCGCTGACCGACAATAACATGCGAAAACCCGCGCGTACCACAGCATGGTCGTCGACTAACAATATTTTTAGGGTGTTGCTCATGGCAGCGGTGAGATGGGTTGGTGTCATAAATTTCGAAACGCGGCTGAAGATATGCCTTGATGTTTCGGCCTTAAAGTTGACGACTATTATCCGGGAGGAAATTCCTGGATTTATGCGGGAAAAATTCTTTTTATGAACCTGGAAAATGGAGGAGGGGGAATCGCAACTGGCTATGTCAACCTATCGCTTCGGTTGGCCATTCGGCGCTGGACGCGATTAGTTTAATTCGGCCAATAACCGAGCAATCATGCTGTTGGCCTGGTTCAAGTAACCGCTGCCGAACAGGTTGAGATGGTTGAGGATGTGGTAAAGGTTGTAAAGGGTTTTACGGGTTTTGTAGCCAGGGTCCAGCGGATATTCGGCTTGATAAGCCGCATAAAAATCGCGGCTGAAGCCGCCGAATAATTCGGTCATGGCCAGGTCCGCTTCGCGGTCGCCGTAATAGCAAGCCGGGTCGAAGATTATCGGTTGTCGTTGGTTGTCGGCGGCAGCATTGCCGCCCCACAAGTCGCCGTGCAGTAAGGAGGGGTGTGGGCGGTAGTCGCTGAAAAAAACGCCAATGTTTTCCAGCAGTTTAGAGCCTTGCGTTTGCAGTGAGCCGCGATAACCATTGGCGGCGGCAAACTGCAATTGCTTGCCCAGGCGTTGTTGCTGCCAAAAACTGACCCAATCGTCGTGTCTGGCGTTGTACTGCGGCGTGGAGCCTATGGTGTTGTCGATGGGCCAGCCGAAATAGGCTTGTGGTCGCTGGTGCAGCAAGGCCAGTTGTTCCCCGAATAAGCTGGCGCTACGGCTATGCAACGCGCCCAATTCGATGAATTCCAGCACCAGATAAGCGTGTTGTTGACATTCGCCAAAGCAAATCACCTTGGGCACGCGCACCGCGCCTATGCTGGCTAACTCGCGTAAACCGGCCGCTTCCGCTACAAACATCTCTGCCAGGCTTGCCCGGTTTAATTTGATGAACCAGTCGATATTGGCGGCTTGCAGCCGGTAAGCGCTGTTGATGTCTCCACCGCCAATACTGCTCAGGCGGTGGTTGTTTAGTGATTGGCCGGTTTGTGCTTCGAGGTGATTAATTAATGCTTGCAGCGCGGCCATGATGAATTAACCGGCTATTTCGCCCAACTGTCGCGCAAGGTCACGGTACGGTTAAACACCAATTTTTCCGCGGTGCTGTCGGCATAGTCCAGGCAAAAATAACCGGTGCGCTCGAACTGATAACGGGTATCCGGCGTGGCGGTGGCCAGGCTGGCTTCCACCCGGCAATCAGTCAACACTTCCAGCGAATTGGGATTGATGCCGTCCAGGAAATTATCCAGCGTGTCCGGATTGGGGTGGCTGAATAACCTGTCGTATAAACGTAATTCGGCGGGCAGGGCGTGTTGTTCAGAAACCCAATGGATTACGCCTTTTACTTTGCGGCCTTCGGGGTTTTTGCCTAAGGTGGCCGGATCGTAGCTGCAACGCAGTTCGATGACATTACCGGCCGCGTCTTTAATCACTTCCTCGCATTTGATCACATAGGAACCGCGCAAGCGCACTTCGCCGCCTGGCACCAAACGCTTAAAGTCTTTAGGCGGGTTTTCCATGAAATCGTCTTGTTCGATCAAAATGGTTTTGGAAAAGCTGACTTCACGGCTGCCCATTTCCGGCTTTTGCGGATGGTTGGCGATTTGGTAGGTTTCGGTTTTGCCGTCTTCCCAGTTGCTGATCACCACTTTTAACGGCCTTAACACGGCCATCGCTCGCGGAGCGCGTTCGTTCAAGTCTTCACGAATGCAGTTTTCCAAGACACCCATTTCGATCCAGGAGTCATTTTTGGTGACGCCGATGCGTTCGCAGAAATCCCGAATCGCTTCCGGGGTAAAACCGGCCCGGCGCAGGCCGGAAATGGTTGGCATGCGTGGGTCGTCCCAGCCGTTGACGTGCTTTTCTGTCACCAATTGTAACAATTTACGCTTGCTGACGATGGTGTATTCCAATTGCAAGCGGGCGAACTCGATTTGCTGCGGATGGCAAGGGGTTTGCAATTTGTCCAGCACCCAGTCGTAGAGTGGGCGGTGATCTTCGAACTCCAAGGTGCAGATCGAGTGGGTGATGCCTTCCAATGCGTCGGAAATGCAATGCGTGTAATCGTACATCGGATACAAACACCAGGCATCGCCGGTACGTTGGTGATGAACACGGCGGATTCGGTAGGTGGTCGGGTCGCGCATATTAATGTTGGGCGAGGCCATATCGATTTTGGCGCGCAGCACATACTGGCCGTCGGCGAATTCGCCGGCGCGCATCCGGGTGAACAAATCCAGGTTTTCTTCGATGGAGCGGCTACGGTCCGGGCTTTCTTTGCCGGGTTCGGTCAAGGTGCCGCGGTCGGCGCGCATTTGTTCAGGCGTCGAGCTGTCGACATAGGCATCGCCTTGTTTAATCAACTGCACCGCGTAAGCGTAGAGTTGTTCGAAGTAGTCGGAAGCGTGATATTTGCCAGCCCATTTAAATCCTAACCACTGCACGTCGCGTTCGATGGCTTCCATATATTCGACGCTTTCTTTTTCCGGGTTGGTGTCGTCGAAGCGTAAATTGCAGGTACCGTTGTTTTCGGCGGCTAGGGTGAAATTCAGGCAAATCGATTTGGCGTGGCCGATGTGCAGATAGCCATTGGGTTCGGGGGGAAAGCGGGTGGCAACTTTGCCGTTGTTTTTGTTGGCGGCCAGATCGGCGGCAATGATGTGTCTAATAAAGTTGGATGATACGGGGCTATCGGAAGCTGACATGTTTGAGTAAATGGCTGTGGTTTTGATGAGTTAGGCGGAGATTTATGACTTAATCGGCATTTTAACGAGTTTGGTCGGAATTCGTAAAGGCGGCATCGTTAGCTGCTTACACAGCAAAATTGAAGCAAAAGTCAGTGTAACTATCTGTATCAAAAGATTTTTACTAAATTATTAGCACTCTCGTGTTTCGAGTGCTAGAATTCGGTTAACGTTAATTTATTCCGCGGAAACGAGGGTGATATGAACAACAGCTTGGCTTTGCCGATCAATTTATCGGTTGGGACGTTTGATTCTTACTTGAACTTAGTCGCCCAAATGCCCAAACTCAGCGTCGAGCAGGAGCAGGACTTGGCGTTACGTTACCGGGATGAAGGCGACCTGAATGCTGCGCGTGAGCTGGTGATGTCCAATTTGCGCTTCGTGGCTCATGTAGCCAGAGGCTATGCCGGTTACGGTTTGCCGTTGGCGGACATTGTACAGGAAGGCAATATCGGCTTGATGAAAGCGGTCAAGCGTTTCGACCCCGACATGGGTGTGCGCTTGGTGTCGTTTGCCGTACATTGGATCAAAGCGGAAATTCACGAATATGTGATTAAAAACTGGCGCATCGTTAAAGTTGCTACCACTAAAGCGCAGCGCAAACTGTTTTTTAATCTGCGTAAGTTTAAAAACGACTTGAACTATCTATCGCAAGACGATGCGGAAGCGATAGCAGAGAACCTGGACGTGGACGTCAAAACGGTTTACGAAATGGAACGGCGTTTGGACGGTCGCGATATAGGACTTGAGCCAACGGGCGATGACAGCGAAGATCATGTGCAAGCACCCATCGCTTATCTGGAACAGCATGGTGCCGATCCGGCTTTATTGCTGGAAAATAGCGACTGGGAAGACCGCAAGGAAGAATTGCTGATGGATGCCATGGCTGGCTTGGACGACAGAAGCCGCGATATTCTGGCTAGCCGCTGGTTGGTGGAAGAAAAAGCCACTTTGCACGAATTGGCGGACCGTTATCAAGTGTCGGCCGAGCGTATCAGACAGCTTGAACAAAACGCCATGAAAAAGCTGAAAGCAGCGGTAATATTGGCAGCGTAAAAAATAGTTTGGCATTTCTGCAAAAATCAGTATAATGACGCTTTCTTTGCCGGGGTGGTGAAACTGGTAGACGCGCCGGATTCAAAATCCGGTTCCGAAAGGAGTGTCGGTTCGATTCCGACCCTCGGTACCATTGATTAGTGCAATCAAATGCAAAGAGAAGTACAAACCCGCAAGCCGACTGGCTTAGCGGGTTTTTTATTGTGCAAAGAAATGCAGCGAAATGCGGGGGCATGCAACTAAAAGTGTGTCCTTCATTGTGTCCTTTTCTATAATGCCTCCTGCCGAGGACACAATAGAGGACACACTATGGCACTCCAACTCAATAAAGACACAGTCTACAGAGCGGCAAAAGCGCGCGATAAAGAATACTTTATCAACGACGGCGGCGGACTCTATCTCGTCGTCGGGAAAAACGGCACCAAGATATGGAAATTCATTTTCTCGTTTGAAGGGAAGCGGAAAAAACTCTCATTCGGCGTGTATCCGGATACCACCTTGGAAAACGCCAGGCGCAAAGCTGATGATGCTAGAAACAGCCTTGCCAACGGCATCGATCCCAGCGAAATCAGAAAGCAAGCCCGGGCGGAAATTACCCAAGCCGCCGAAGATCAAAGTCGAGTAAACGCCGGCCTTCCCATTGTCAACAGTTTCGAAGACATCGCCCGGCAATGGATAGCTTCGACGTCACATACAGTGCGTGATGTGACCAACCAAAAGAAAGTTCGCCGATTCGAACTCTACGTATTTCCGGAAATCGGCAAAATACCCATAGGCGAAGTGAAATCGCCCGACATATTTGCGGTCGTCCGCCCACTCATCATCAAAAAGCAACTGGAAACCGCCCACCGCGTGCGTGCGGACATTAGCGCGGCTTTTGCCTATGCCATCGCTCACGGCTATACCGACTACGATCCAGCGCAAGCCGTTGGCGCCCAAATTCCGGCGCAAAAAGTCAAACACAACGCCGCAGTCACCGAGCCAAAGCAAGTCGGCCAATTACTGCGGGACATCTCCAACTACCAAGGCACCTTTGTCGTGCAATGCGCGTTAAGACTCTCGCCATACCTGTTCCAGCGACCTGGCGAAATTCGGCAGATGGAATGGAAAGACATCGATCTTGCGGCGATGGAGTGGCGCTACTTCGTCACCAAAACGGAAACACAACACATTGTTCCCTTGTCGCGCCAGGCTATAGAGATTTTGGAAGCCATCAAGCCGTTAACCGGTATTGGCCAGTATGTTTTTCCCTCCAGCCGTGGCGATGGTCGGCCTATGTCAGATGGCACAATACGCACCGCACTTAAAACCCTTGGATACCAACGTGAAGAAATGAGTGCTCACGGTTTCAGAACCACCGCATCGACCTTGCTCAATGAACAAGGCTGGTCGCCGGATGCGATAGAACGCCAACTCTGCCACATGCCCAAGGACCAAGTCCGCGCTGCGTACAATCGCGCTCAATATCTGGAAGAACGCCGGCGGATGATGCAGAGCTGGGCTGATTACTTGGATGGACTCAAAGCCGGCGCTCAGATCATACCGTTTCAACGCCAGGCATAAGTCTTAACCAATGTTTTTCTAAAAAATTTAAATAGTTTTTAAAAAACCCAGCATACCCAGCACAGTCAGCACTATCAAGGCTTACAGAGGCTATAACCCAGCATTCAACCCAGCACTAACCCAGCACAAAAACAAAAAATCAGGGCGGATAAATCCCGCTTAACAGCTTGTTGCGTTCGTCCTTGCTTAGCGTATTCAGCAAATTGGCCGCTAGTTGTAGCGTGGAGTTGGCCGGCGGGTTAATCCAGCGCGTGAATGATTTTGTGAGTACAAACCTTGCCTGGCACAGCGGGTTTTTGCATTCGCAATACAAGTCGACGACGGTTTTTCTTTCGGTGAGGTTGTTGCGGGAGGTGATCCGCGCTTTTTCTTGGCAATTCGGGCAATAAACGGACATGGCGGCCTGATCCTGGATCGAAAGCGGCATTATGCACGGCCGGTCGGCAAGTTTGGACGTTGATCGAATATTTTATTATGATGATTTTAACCGGATAGCCCGACGGGGCGAAAAGCGGGTGTCGCTAGCCTGTTTCCGGTTTTCCCTTTTTAGCGGCTTTCACTTTTAGCGGAGTGGATAAATTGGACTACAAAAAACCAATCCTATTTGGCGATGATGAATTTCGCTACGAATTTAGTGAAAAATTAAGTGATACATATAACCTAATTCTCTGGGCAATTATTGGAGACCATCTAAAAATAGATGGTGACGCAGAACTTGAGTTGAAGCGAGTCAAGAAATTATATGTAGAAATTATTATTGAAGCCGAATGCGAACACCAGAAAACTGGAAAGAAATTCGATGATTGCTTAGATGATTTATTTTGGGAAGCTTGCGGCAACTCCTCGGAACCAGCTTTTGTGGCTGAAATAAGCCTTTCGGCTGCTTGGAATTCGGTTCTAAAGGCTTATTTTCATTGTGACAATCGACAAATGGACCTAGGGCTTAGTGAGTTATTGAAGTCTAACTTTTATTTTGGTTTATTTGTCTCCAGGAGAGACATATTAATGCTCTCTAAAGAGTGTGCCAGAAAAGCTGCAGATAAGCGTTGGGAGAATAACGGCACCAAGGAATTGCATATTAAAATTGTTAATTGCTATCGAGAAAACTATGACGACGGCTCTATGTCAAAAGAGGCGGCTGCGTGGGAAATATCACAGCTTGAGTGGTGTGAATTATCGGCTGATCGAGTTATTAAATTTCTAACGCCAGATTACATATACAAGATCATGAAGGTGCAAGGCCTACTCTTATAGGTAATAAATCGGTTTTGCTTTAATTAGCATTTGATTCGACAACTGGAAGTTTGACCAATGTTGGGCACATATCTGGCTATCTGCATCGTACATTTGTACGGTGCAGATAGCCAAAGTGGTCAGGTTGATGCGGTGCATCGACCTGGTATCCAACGCAAATCCCGCTAAAAATGCTCCCGGCAATCAAATGCAAGTGGAGACATTACATGGCAGACCCCGCAAACAAAACCAACCAAGAGTCGTTCTACCGAATAGACCAAATAGTCGGTAACCCCAAAAAAACGCCGCCAGTTCCGGCGATCATCCCAATCGGAAAGCGAACCTTCTTGAAAAAGGTGGCTGATGGCAAAATTGCAAAACCGGTTAAATTCGGCCGCTGTTCTCTCTGGCGTAAATCCGACATAGACCGGCTGGTGTCGGAAATCAGCGGTGAGGTGGCAGTATGAACGGTATGCAAAACCTTACCTTCATGGTTTCACTGTTGGACCGGGTTACCGGCCCAACTGCCAAGATCATGTCGTCAATCGACAGCATGACCACCAAATTTCAAAACGGCACTAACAAAATTGCTTACGGTGCGGCCGGTTTGTGGGGTGTGGGTACCGCTCTTCATGCCAATACGCAAAAGGCCATCGAATTCGAAAGCAAAATGGCCGACGTCAACAAGATGGTCGATTTTCCAAGTCCAGCAGGAGTGAAAGATTTCGGAAACGAGCTTCGGAAAATGAGCAGGGTTATTCCGATTACCGCCAACGGACTCGCCGAAATAGCCGCCGCCGCTGGTGAGCAAGGTATTCAATCACCCGATTTACTGCCCTTTATCGACACTGTGGCCAAGATGTCTACCGCGTTTGATATGGGTACATCGGCGGCCGGGGAAAGCATCGGCAAGTTAGCCAATATTTTCAATATCCCCATCAGCAAGATTTCGGATTTAGGCGATCAAATCAACCACCTGTCCAACAATACCAATGCCAAAGCGTCGGACATGGTTAATTTGCTGGGCAGAACCGGCGGTATAGCCAATCAGGTGGGCTTAACCACCGCGCAAACGGCGGCTTTGTCGGCTGCAATGTTGTCGCTTGGACAGCCGGTTGATGTGGCCGGCACGTCGATCAATGCCTTTCTGTCAAAACTCTACACTGCCAGAAACCAAGGCGACGGTTTTAACGATGCTTTGGCGACTATCGGCTTATCGGCCAAGAAACTGGAAAGTAATTTTCAATCCGGACCGCAGCAAGCGATTGATGATTTTCTGCAGCGGATTAGCGGCCTGTCCAAACATTCTCAGGCTTTAGTATTGGGCGATTTATTCGGCCAGGAATATTCGGACAATATCACGCTGCTGGTCGGCAATTTAGGCGTGTACCAAAAAACGCTTGGCTTGGTGTCCGACGCTACCAAGTATCAAGGCTCGATGCAAAACGAGTTCAACATCAAGGCCTTGACCACGGCCAACCGCTTGCAGTTGCTTAGTAATCACTGGGATGACGTCTTGATCTCGGCAGGCACGATATTTTTGCCGAAGATCGTGGAGTGGGTGGGCAAACTCAATAGCAATCTTGCGCACGTGGCCGACAAAATTACCCGGTGGTCCACGCTTTTCCCTGAACTCACTGGCTTGGTATCCACTTTGGCGGGTGGCATTGTGGGCATTGTTGCCGGGTTGGCCGGGCTATCTATTCTGTCGGGTGTTGGGACGCTGTTGGGTGCTGGTTTTGCGTTGGCTACGGCGCCGGCAGTGGCGACGGCGGTTGCCATTGGCTCAATCGGCTGGGCTGTCTACAAGCTGCTGGATACGTGGTCGCAGTGGACATACGGTTTAGGCATATTCGATACCATTGCAGCCGGCTATCAAGCAGCGATACAGGGCACTACTGAGTTCATCGAAAAAACGGCATCCGCCATTGATTTCGTGATGACGGGGTTTGAAGGGCTAAAAAATTGGTTTAAAAATTTCAACTTGTGGGAATTTTTGTTGTCCGGCGTGGATGCGCTAATCGGCAAAATCAATATGATTCCCGGCATTAACATCGACTTGGGCGGCGCGCCGAAACCGATAGCCGCTCCGGCCGGCTTGAATAGCGGCGGCGGCAAAGGCGGGCTGATGAACAAGTTCAGCACGCTGAACAACAACCAAAACCAATCGCGCAGCATCGGCACGGTGCAGATCAATAATTACGAGTCTAAACGCAGCCTGTCGCAATTGGTGGACGACGTGATGATGGCGGGTGGCTGATTATGTTGTTGACACCGAATATTCCCAGCGCTATTCTGGCCCCGCTTTCGAAAAAAACGAAAGTCGGGCGTGAGAAACCCGTGTTCAACTGGCGAAAAGTCGCCGCAGTCATTCGCGGCTTTTTTATGCCTGTCATTCAGCGCGGCCTTGTGCCGTATGCATTCTGTTATGGCGGGCTGTTTTGGGAGGCCTTCGGGCCGATCGCTCCAGTTGGCGGTTTTCTCACCCCATTTCAGCCCGTCACCCATGCCGTGAGAAGCATCCGTGGCGGTTACTCAAATCAACTGGAGTCACCGTTATGAACACCCAAGCCACGGGCAAAATACGCCCAAATACCACCCAACAACCCGAAGCCGTAAACGATTTCTTCCGGCAAATGGCCGAACTTGAAACCGAGCGCAAAGCCGCTAAAGAAGCCGGTTTACCCGCATTAGAGCGCCTGATTAGAGTTGCCGAGCGCGATTCCGGCCAAGCCGGAACCGTGCGCCTATTCTTGCTTGGCCTGTACAACGGCTATCGATTCCCGTTCAACCTGGTCACTCTTCGCGGACTCGATAAATCCTTGTTCGATGACTGCATGTTAGTGCTGAGGCTGGATGCCAGGGTTACCGCTCAAGAAATTCACTTGTACGTTTACAAAGGCGGCGAGCTGTTCGAGCGCTGGGCGCAAGGTGGTGTCAAATGACATTCATATTACCCGATCAATCACAGACAGAGCCTTCGCAACTGCCACCCTTGCAGCCAATTACCCGCCAGGACAAGGCGGCACTATCTAACTTACTGTGCAAAAAATGCCGGCGCGGCCCGCTAAAGCTGGAAGCGGATTTACTGATTCAGCGCATTAAACGGCGGGACGGTTCCGGTCACTATCTGGCTACTGCTTTTCTAAGCGCCTACCGCAATCTACCGTTTACCGAGAGTCTTTTTTACTTGGTGAATCTGGATGCCGAAGCCTTGCGATTGTTTCAACAAATCATCTATATGCGACACGTTCCGAGCTGGGACGACAAGGCGCTGTTCAGCGTAGAACGGCAAATTATCAGCATCGTAAAAGGGGAAGGTCATGAGTGAAAAATTAAAAACCGTGGCAGTGATTGCCGAAGATTCCGATAAACAACGCAACCACTTTAGGGATTTAACTGAGCGAATGGAAGACGCTATCAACGGGCTGAAGGCGCTTGAAATTTTGTTGGCCGGAAACCAAGACCGGGCGATTTCGGAAATATCCAATTTAACGGAGCCATTTATTAAAAACATGGTGAAGATCAATAGAGAGTTAATGGACTTTTTCTACTCATCTGGCGTGGTGTTCGCTTATCCCGCCAAGGACGATAAAGCAGACCGCCAAAGCCGAGGTGAGCCATGACAAGTAAATCGATGCAAACCCCGGCTGCGCATTTGCGTTTGTTGAACGCCATGTTTTGCGAGGTCACTGCCCAGTATTGCAAGGCACAGGCGGCACAAGGTAAGGCGGAAGCCGGCGGCGAATTGGCAGCGCTCTCGCCCATGGTGAAGTTATTCGACGAAACCATCGGTTTGGTGTGGTCCGAGAAATTCGAACTATCGGCGCCGCTGTTCGACTATTGCCCGAAAATTCATAAACCGACTTTCGAGGAAGTCGCCAAGCGCATGGATCGGTTGACCTGGCACTTGGAAAATATTGGACAGTCGGAAGCCTTCTTCACCCGGCCTTGGTTGGGCGGATTGCTGAGGCTATCGGCCAACTTGGTTGGGTCCGTCGATTGGTTGCTTGGTGAGCTGGATCCGGCGATGGTGACTTGGGCGGTACCGGCGGAAAACATGGCTGAAACGCCGGCTGTTTCCGGTCACCGCTTGTCGCCGCTGGGTGGCGCTGATAACGCCCTGGCTCACGTCGACACAGTCAACATGATGGCCAACAAAGCCTTATCGATCCTATCTATGTTGGGCAATGCCGTGGCCGGCGAGGATGACCAGATTAGGCCAAGTGACGATGACATGTATTACGCGTTGCGGTCAGTTGGCGATGAACTTACCGACATCAAAGCCGTGGTGAGTGCTTTTCACCAAGCAACGAAAAGCCAGCACGCATAAAAAAAGGCCGGCGGTTTGAGGAGGCCGCCGGCCTATTTAAAGCAAAGCACTGTTCTTTCTTTCACCGAGAACAGTTTATGGCTAATTAAATAGACACGCAAGCCTAAACTTATGAAAAGAAAACGAAAACTTCCTCCTTATGGAACCATTCTTGCCGAGCGGCAAAAATTCTTAAACCTGCCGTTCCTGGCTGTCGTTTGCATGGGGCAAGATGCCTGGAATAGCGCCAAACGATGGAACGCCCGCGGCGAAAATTGCGCCATGGTCTTACCACCCGACATAAATCCGGAGCAAGTCATTTGGCCGGTGAATGGTTGCAGTTGCGTCATTGAATGGAGCTCAGGTCCCGATTCAAAGCGGGTTGTTGCCTTAGCCAGATGCCTGTTAACTGCCGGAGCCGAGCTTGTTGTGGTATGGCCGCGCTTTGTCGATCCCAACTCGCCCGCTTTCAGCTACGACGCCACCCGTCCGCTCGGTGAACGCTGGGTGCAGTGCCGGGAAATGACCAGAGTCTATCATCGTCAAACAGGTGGTAACCATGTTGCGGCCTGAAGAGTTCTTACCTGATGAAATCAGCTCAAAACCACTAGAACGGGATGAAGAGGCCAGGCTACTGATTGAGAATGCCGCCGAAGGCGAAGCAGAACAAAGCCTGAAGCAGGCGCTTGCGATCATTAACGCCTTTATCCAGATCGACGGGCAAAAGGCAACATCTGAGGCGCTCGACAAGGATAAAGCGGCTTGGGACACTCCGGAGATAATTGGCGCTCTGGCTACAATCAGCCGCGACGACAGGCAGGCATACACGCGCATCAAGCTTGCCTTAAAGGCTTGGAAAATATCAACCGAGGTTGATAGAAGAGTGCAGGCAGCTATTCGTACATCCGCGCCAAAATTAAACCCAATCGCCGCCATTCTGGAAAACATCCCGACATCGAGCAGTAATGAGCCGGCGTTAGAGGCTAGTGCGCTTCTCATGGCTGATAGCGATGGCCGCTTGAAGCGCAGGATAGAATCGGAAGCGGCTGTTTTAGTTGCGGTCGCGCTGAAAGGGTATGCGGCGTTTAATCCTGAATTGGGCGTTTGGTACATTTTTAACGGCTTATTCTGGAACGTGCAAGACGCCAAACAGACGATTCAGCGCGTGCTGATAAAAATGCTGTATTTGGGTTGCCATGGGATCGGCTTTCGCTCTGCTTTCCTGAGTGGTATTCGTTCTATTTTGGAAAGCGGCTATTTGCTGTCGGCACCCAATGATTCTGCGGGCTTTCTGCCGTTCGAAAACGGTTTGTTGAACATCGAGACGCGGGCGTTAGCGGGGATTACACACCAAACCGCACTAACGTGGTGTCTGCCATACGCATACAACCGGCGAGCGGATTGCCCACGCATTAAGGCCTGGCTGAAATGGGCAGTTGATGATGACTCGGACACTGTTGAACTGATTCGCGCCTTTATGGCGGCGATACTGCACCGCCGTTATGACCTGCAAAAATTCTTGCACCTAATCGGGCCAGGTGGAACCGGAAAAACCACACTATTGAATTTGATTGGTGCTTTAGTTGGGGCCGCTAATACCGTGTCCACTTCATTCAATGCGTTGGAAACCGATAAGTTTGAGCTGGCCAGGCTGTTTTCAAAAATGCTGGCCATCATTGCCGATTCCGAGCGTAACGGCGGCAGCCTGCAAAACTTCAAGGCGGCGACTGGTGGCGATCCGCTGCGCTACGAAGTTAAGCACCAGCAATCGACCGGGAGCTTTGTATTCAAAGGTCTGTTCATTCTGATCAGCAACGAACATGTGCAGAACTCTGACAACTCGTCAGGCCTAGAGCGCCGGCGAATCACGGTTCATCTTAAGCGGCGCGTTACCGAGGAGCAAAAGCTTGATTGGCAAGCGCGAGGCGGTGAAGTGGCCGTGTTGCATGCTGAATTACCTGGCTTGGTGAATTGGTTGCTTGAACTGTCTCAGGACGACATTTCCCGCATTATCCGGAACCCACCAGCACGAACCAAACAGGCCAACTTTGAAGCAATGACCGAAAGCAATTCGGTTGCCGGTTGGTTGAATGCTGTATGCCGGATAAGGACGCGGAAACGCAAATAGGCGACGGTCGAAAAATAAACGAGCCGGGCTCAGAGGTTGAATTCCAAAACGCAAAAACTCAACTTTATCCGAGCTATTTGCAATGGTCTATTCGTAACGGTAAGCGTGACGTTTCGTCTACACGTTTCAAGAATTTGGTTATCGATACGGTCCAAACCCTTGGATTTGAGGCCGCACAACGCCGCGCTGCTTCCGGTCGATTCATTCGCGGGATCCGGCTTCGCAAGGATTGGGAAAATCCGGAATTAAGTTGGCTAAAGGCTGGAAAAAAATGAGGCGCTTTTTTTCAGTGCTGGGTTTGTGCTGGGTTGAATGCTGGGTTGAATGCTGGGTTAAACCCGCGCCGTTGCTGGGCTGTGCTGGGTGTGCTGGGTATGACGGCTAATAAATAGTTTTGAGGAAAAATTAAAAAATTGAATTTATAAAAAAACCGCGTTGCTGGCCAGGGCTTGAGGAGACATCGACCGCTGTGTAGTGGTCGCTGATTAACCATCAACGAGGATTAGAGATATGACAACGTTTAACCCATTAGCCGAGCTTCGGCGGAAAGGCTTCGATGCCGAATTACATCAACAGCGCGTGCGGGTTTGGCCGAGGCACAAGATGACTAAATCGCTAGCCCAATTCGTAACGGCAAATTTGTCGGCCATTTCCGGCCAGCTTATCGCCGAAGCCAACATGAAAGGTATCGATAACGTGTTCCTTTGGGATTTGCCGGCGCCGCAGCGCACCGAGGCCGGTGTTTCGGAAGATCCGACAGCCGAGGAAATACCCGAATACATGAACGGCGAAAGCTTTGCCGGTTTTAAAGCGGCGGCGTATGACTAACACCCACCACGGAGACGAACAGCAAATAACGATTGCAAGGCCAGGCTTGAGGAGCGTTTCCGGTCGTAAACCGGGTTTCTTAATGATTACTTTGGAGAACTAACATGGCTTTAACCGTATTACCCGTGAATTCGCCTTTGACCCAATTGCGGGCACAAGGGATTGACGTGAAATTTAAACGATGCCGCTTAATGGTGTTCCCGAGACCCAAGGTTACTAATTCGATTCGGGATTTCATCACTGCCAACGTTGTGTCGATTGCAAACGAATTATATCAAGAGGCCTACTACACCAAGAGTAAAGACCCGCTGGGTTACCAAGAACTTGATGCGCATGATTCACGGATTTCATTGGGCGTGTTGTTTTGGGGGTGGCACGGTGATCATCCAATTCACATTGAATTGGGTGGGTTGCCTACCGACTTTCGCGACGACATTCCTGACGAGTTTTTGGGCGTGAAATTCAATCCGGGCTTTTGATTGTTTTAACTGGGCTTGAGGAGCGGTTCCGGTCGCAACCGGATTCTTAATAATCTTTTTGGAGAATGAAAAATGTCAATTACACCATGGCCAGTAAATACCCCGCTGACCCAATTGAGGGCACAAGGTTTTGATGCGGAATTCATGACTGCGCATCTGATTGTTTACCCGAAACCCAAAATAACCAATACGATCCGTCAGTTTGTCGTGGACAACCTGGAAGCAATTGTGGATGAAGTGAACCTTGAAGGGTATTACCGCAAGAATCCGGACCGGTTGGGATACGAGGCTAAAAGTGGCGGCAATTCGCTGCGGTCTCAGGGTGTCTTAATTTGGCAGCTGAACAGCACAATGCGCACGCATATCGGTGCAAAGCCGTTTGACGCCGTGACTCAAAGTATTCCGGATAGCTTGAACGGCAATCTGGCTATTTAGCGTTTGGGCAGGGCTTGAGGAAAACTAGGCCGGGCATTTAGCCGGCCTTAATTCACACTGAACATAAGGAAACCACCATGAACACCTTAAACGAAATACAAAAGCAATATCTGAGCGAAACCGTCAAAAAGCTTGGCGACATAACGGGCAAAATCAAATTAGGCAGGTCTATGTCATCCGAGGAAGTCGACACCCTTCAGAAGGAAATTGACGACGTGAAAGAAAATCTTTTCATGTTTAGCGACATCCATGGCAATGTCGGACACATTGAGATTTACAAGGAAGCAGCGGACATATTGGGAGATTTGCTCAATCTGACGTCCGGCGCCCGTCGATACGACCATTTGGTTTAACCCAGCGAAGCGCTACGCGGTGCATGCCGTGTAGCGCCATCAAGCACTCAATATTTTGGAGAATAACATGTTAAACGAAGAACACATCGCGACTTATCGCCAGGCAAAAGCCGACATCGACTCATTGAACGGAAGACTGATAGAGAAACGCCAGGCGGTTGCCGGTGCTCAACGGCAAATAACCGAGCATTGGCAAAGGATCGGTGAGATTGGCGAACTGTTGAAGAAAGAGGATTTAGCCTTGGAAAACCCTTCGCGGTTACGCCAGCCAACCTTGACCGAAGAACAGTACGAGGCACAGCGACAAACAGTAGCGGAATTGGAAGCGACGTTTCCCGACCTGCAAGGTCAAATTGAAAAGACAAATCGGGAGATTGCTAGACTGGAATCAGAACTGTCGAGTTTAAACGGATCAATGAATTACGCCTTTAAGCAAATCTCTGCCGGCATGGTCGAGCAATCGGCGGCCAAGCTAATAGAATTAGCCGGCGAACCTTTTAGGGATTTGGTTACAGCGATCATCGCTGACAAAGGCATAGAAAATGCCGAGAAAGTCAGCATTATGGTTTGTGAACGTCTTTTTCAATTGGTGTTCAGTCGTGAAGGCGGTTATGTGATGCCAGATACAAGATATGCCTATCGCCAAATAGCAGACCTGATAGAAACAGCGGCTTAAGTCAGTTGGCGGTAAGCCGCAAACTTGCCGCCTCTATTTGTCACACCCTACACTTAAAACACCATGACGGTTAAACAAGATCATGACGGTTCCTGGCGCGTGCAGGTAGACCGGAAAGGCATTCCGCGCACGCGGCGCAGCGGCTTTGAAAACCGTGAGGCAGCCGAACTGTTCGAGCGCGATTATCTCGCCAAGTATCGCACCAACTACGAGCAGGCGATGGATGAGCGCAGCCTGAAAGAGTTGATTGAGGCGTGGTACATATACCACGGCATAAACTTGGCCGATGCCGAGCGCCGGCGCCGGGTTTTGTTGCAGATGGCCGTAGATTTAAAAAATCCGATAGCTAGCCAGATTACGGCTGAACAATTTGTGATGTACCGCTTTCATGTCACGCAAAACGAAGGCGCTGTGTGCTTGAAAACCTTTAATAATCGGCACGGTTATCTAGCCGCGGTTTTCAACCGCTTGAAAAAGTTGAAGGTGATTACGTATCAATCGCCGATTTGCGAGGTGGAGTTTTTCAAGATCCAGGAACGGCAGCTCAGTTATTTCAGCCGGTCGCAGATCGATGAGTTGCTGGAAACTATCAAGATGTATTCCACAAATCTTAGCACTTGGTGGGTTACGCAAATTTGTTTGCGAACCGGAGCCCGATGGGGTGAGGCTGAGAAGTTAAAGCGTAAGCAGGTACACAACGGCCGGATTACTTTTGAATTGTATTAGTCACGACTTGATCTGACACATCGACTTGAAAAGATGAGAGTTACCGGTTTTGATAGGGGTGTCGAATCCTTACACAAAACACAAAAGGTAACTCTCATGATCCATACAAACAATCCGATCATTAAACACAAAGCGGGGCTGTTAAATTTAGCCCAAGAACTGAATAACGTCTCCAGAGCCTGCAAGGTGATGGGTGTCTCGCGCGATACGTTTTATCGTTATCAAGAGCTGGTAGCCGAAGTTGGTATCGATGCCTTAATCGACAAAAACCGCCGGTCTCCGAATCTGAAGAATCGCGTCGATGAAAGCATTGAGCTGGCAGTGAAAGCCTATGCGGTTGAGTGGCCAGCGCATGGACAGCATCGAACCAGTAATGAACTGCGTAAACAAGGAGTATTCGTATCCGGCAGCGGCGTTCGCTCCATCTGGTTACGGCATGACCTGGAGAACTTTAAAAAGAGGCTTAAAGCACTGGAAGCCAAGGTAGCCGCCGAAGGGTTAATGCTGAGCGATGCGCAGATTGCGGCGTTGGAGAAAAAGCAGCAGGATGATCAAGCCTGCGGCGAAATCGAAACAGCCCATCCCGGTTACCTGGGTTCGCAGGATACCTTTTACGTTGGCAACCTCAAAGGGGTTGGGCGGATTTACCAGCAGACTTACGTGGACACCTACAGCAAAGTCGCTCACTGCAAACTGTACACCACCAAAACGCCGATTACTGCCGCGGACATCCTGAATGACAAAGTATTGCCGTTCTATGAAGCCAACGCATTACCCGTTCTACGCATTCTGACGGATCGCGGCACAGAATATTGTGGCAAGGTCGAACAGCATGATTATCAGCTATACCTGGCGATCAACGACATCGACCATACCAAAACCAAGGCCATGTCGCCGCAAACCAATGGGATTTGCGAACGCTTCCACAAGACCATCTTGCAGGAGTTCTATCAGGTCACGTTCCGCAAAAAGCTCTATAGCGACCTGGATGAACTCCAAAAAGATCTGGACGAATGGCTGGTTTATTACAACAATGACCGAACTCATCAGGGCAGAATGTGCAACGGCAGAACGCCGATGGATACCTTGCTGGATGGAAAACAGATTTGGGCTCAAAAAAATCTGAACCAAATCTAATCTGACAGACACCCCGCAAAAACGGTAACTGTCAGATCAGGTCTGAGCTAATACAGCTGATTCAGTCTCGTCAGTAAAGTGGAAGTACCAAATGCCTGTCGCGGCATCCTGTTTAATGTCGGTAAAAGGGTTGAGCTGACAGACCTCGTTGAGGCGTGCTCCTGTAAACAGACCAATCAAAGGCAACCAACAGCAATGAGCTGTATTCCGATCAGCAGCGTACTGTTTCATTTTCGGATGGGTAAACAACAATCGAATTTGATCTAGCGTCAGTGAGCGTTGCTTGTTAATGCCGTTTGCACGATTACCGCGATACACAGCGCCGTTGACTGATAGATTAGGAAATCCTTGATCCTTGTAATGAACTGCTGCCCAGTTGATGAACATGCTGACCATTGCGCGATAGGTGCTTTCAAACGTACCTTCAGCAATACAGCGTCCATCATGAGTGGCAATAATCTCCTTAATGGACATGCCTCTAAAAATCTTTGCATCTCTTCGGACAGGTAGCTTTTGTACTTGATCAAAGTAGTTGTTTACATCTGCTTGCAGAATGGTATTGATCGGTTTATCGCCAATCAGCTCAATAAAGACTGGCAACGTTGACTTTAGCTTAGTCAGCGTGGGTTTGTTTTTGGGATTGTAGCGATTCAAAAAATCAGCTACGACGACGGAAAGCAAAGGGGATTTAAGAAGATTTTGTCTAACGGTGATTGGTGAAACTGTTGCTGGTAATTGGTTTTGGGGACCGCGAGACATCAGCTCTGAAGCGCTAAAATCGCTGATTGTCCCTGACTTCAGTTCATTGAAAGCCAGTGCAACATTTGCTGCAAGTTGCAAAGCAAGTGGAATTGCTTCGTGACGACTTTCTGTCTTTAAGCTTCGTACAATCTCTGTTGCGTTGAGCGCTTGTTGATGCTCAGCAGGAACTCGAATTCTGAAGTAGTAGATGTTACGTCGTCTAAAAAGATAGGGAATTTTCCCCACAAAAAAAGCCTCTTGTGTAACAGGGTTGTGTAGCAAACTCTGTTTTCTTGAGGCTTTTTAGAAAAAAATTATTGTTATTCAATAATTTATAAGTTGGCGGAGAAAGAGGGATTCGAACCCTCGATACGTTGCCGTATACACACTTTCCAGGCGTGCGCCTTCGACCGCTCGGCCATCTCTCCTAATACATTTTTGGGCTGATCAGCAGATTTAGTGCTTCAGAAATTGATCGCTTCATAACTTAATCTGCGTTTGTCGCCGTGATAGCGACCACCCAATCCCGACTAGGATAATGGATACACGGTTATTTTGCAATTCGGACGAGTATTTTCTCGGTTATTGGCCTAGGCCTTGAATTTCCCATGGTCGTTACTTCCCTAAAAGACAATCCAGTTTAGTCATTGGTTTAGCGCCCGATCAGCCCTTACTTGTACTCGGTTAACCATATTCTGTCGGATAAATAAATTGTTGAATTTTGCTCTTCAGTGGATCGTGGTCTAAGTTTGCGCAGGAGTTTGCCGGAGAGTGAACTCACCTTTTGTCGATGGCCTATCGGAGTGAACGGGGGAGCTCTATGAACGATATTTGTATTTCAAACGAAAAACCAAAAATTCTGATCGTCGATGATGTTCACGAAAACCTGCATACCTTGCTGAATATTTTGCGGCAAGATTATGCGGTGATGGCTGCTACTTCGGGTGAAAAAGCCCTGGAAATCGCCAGGCGCGCGTCGGCTCCGGATTTGATTTTGCTGGATATAAAAATGCCGCAAATGGATGGATACCAGGTGTTGGAATATCTGCGCGATGATCCGGCAACGGCCGAAATCCCGGTCATTTTTGTGACTGCGGCCGCCGAAGTCGGTGACGACGCCAAGGGTATGGCGCTGGGCGCCGACGACTATTTACTCAAGCCCGTAGTGCCTGAGTTGCTTCTAGCTCGGGTTAGACTGCATTTGGAGCTAGCCACCTATCGGAAACGCTATGGCAGACTATAATCGTTGGGGTCAAGCAACGCTGATCTAACTATTTCCTTGGATAATGAACAAAGACAAATCCCTATCGCTCAATCCCAGGCCGACTATTTTGGTGGTAGACGATCTTCCCGAAAATATTCACGGCTTACTCGAAGCACTCAAGGACGATTACGGCATTATGGTGGCGACGGAAGGCATGCGTGCGGTGGAGTTGGCGCAAGGCCCGACGCCGCCTGATTTGGTATTGCTGGACGTCAGAATGCCGGGTATGGATGGCTATGAGGTTTGCCGGCGGCTCAAGAGCGATCCTAGAACCGCGGGGATACCCATTCTCTTCGTGACGATAGTCGAAGCGTCCATCGAAAAAATTCGCGGTTTTTCCATGGGCGCCGCCGATTTCATTACCAAGCCGTTTGATATTGACGAAGTACGGGCCAGGGTCAAAACGCATCTGGAACTGAGCCGCTTACGCCGCGCTCTGGAAGGCCGGGTGAAACGTCTGAGCGAATACCGGCATGCCACGGATGTGTCTAATATCGTATTCCGCACCGATCCGCACGGCGTCATCACTTTTGTAAACGATGCGTTTGTGCAAACCTACGGTTATACTCGCGAGGAGGTTATAGGCAAAACCAGCCGGATTCTCAAAGATCCCGACGCGGCTCCGGGTTTGCATCGGGAGTTATGGAACACGATTCTAGGCGGTGCAATCTGGCGCGGGACCTACAGCAATCTTACTAAAAGTGGCGAGGTGATTTACATCAACAACACCATCGTCCCCATCCTTGACGCCGACGGCTCGATTCGCGAATTTATATCCACCAGCGTTAATGTCACCCATTTGATCAAACAGGAAGAGTTGATTCGGGAACAGACCACGGATGCGTTAACCGGCTTGCCCAACCGGGTAAAATTGATGCAGGATTTGGCTGACGCCGGTCCGTCGATATTGGGCATGATCAACATCGATCAATTCAAAGCCATCAATGATTTTTACGGTTTGCGCAACGGCGATAAAGTTTTGTTGGAAATTGGCGAGCGTTTGCAAAAAATGAGCGGCGCCGATGCGCAGGCTTACCGTATCGGCGGCGATTTATTTGCTTTGCTCTCCAAAACCGGTGGCGATCCGGGCCGTTTCGAGCAATTGATAGACAGCATTATCAAGCGTTTGGAATCGGAAGCGATTGATTGCGGCGAAGACAAGATTAACATCCGCGTGACTGCAGGCATCTGTTCGGGGGCCGACAGTCCTTATACGCATGCGGCGCTGGCGTTGGAGCGCGCCAGGATCGAACGTCGGGATTATTTGATTTATACAGATCAAATGCAGATCAAGTCGCACTACAAGGATAACATCCACTGGAGCCAGAAAATTCGCAGTGCCTTGGCCGACGGCCGCATCGTGCCTTTTTATCAACCCATCATCGACAATCGCAGCGGGAAAGTCGTGAAATATGAAGCGCTGATGCGGATGATAGACGAAGAGGGTAATGTCATTCCGCCTAGCTTTCTCGGCGTGGCAAAACGCACCCGGCAATATACCGCCTTGACTCGCACCATCGTCGAACAAGTCGTGAAAGCCTTGCCTGAGTCGGAGGGGGAGATGAGTATCAACTTAACCGTCGAGGATATTATCGATGCCAATACGGTGAGCTTTATTGCCGAAAAACTCTCTCAGCCCGGCGTCGGTTCGCGCATTGTATTGGAGATTACCGAATCTGAAGGTATCGAAAGTTACGAGGAAGTGCGCCAGTTTGTTAATCGCATGAAAGGCTATGGCTGTCACTTTGCGATTGACGATTTCGGTAGCGGCTATTCCAATTTCGTGCATTTGTTGCGGTTGAAGATCGATTACTTAAAGATCGACGGCTCCATCATCATGAATATTATCGACAATCCGGATTCTGAAGTGATTGCCCGCGTCATAGTCGATGCCGCGCGGCGCTTGGGTATGCGCACGGTTGCCGAATTTGTGGGTAGTGCGGAGATCCAAGCCAAGGTCGTAGAGCTGGGTATCGATTTTTCGCAAGGTTTTTATCTGGGCAAACCGGCACCGCAAACGCTGGGGACGCCCCGCCATGATTGAATCCAACGTGCATCCGGGGGAGGACATGAATCAGTCTGATCCAGGCAACTCTGCTACTAAAGCCGGAATGGAGTTTTAAGATGCGGCCGGTTTTTAATGAACATCCTCTGCGCAAGACGATAACCTGGCAGAGGCTCGTCGGTTTTGCGGTCTGCCGGTTATCAAGCGCCGCCAGCGTTCTAGTGACGATAAGCTGTTGGAGCCATCCGGTGCAGGCGGACATCAGTGCGGCGACAATTCGTGGTCAAGTCACGCTGCGAGGGGCTGACACTCAGGCAGGCGCGCAAATCATCGTCACCAGCCTGGAGCGGGGTTTTTCCACGCGGACCTTTTCCCGAGCTGATGGCTCTTATGTGCTGATGGCATTGAAACCCGGCCGTTACCAGCTCAAGGTGTTAGGCTTGGAAGGCCAGCAAAACAGTCAAGAGCTGACGCTGCAAGTGGGGCAGGTGGCTTTGGTAGACGTTGCGTTAGGCGATGATAATAGCGTTGCCGAACAGACGAGTGAGGGCAATTCCGCGGAGTTGGCTACCTATTTAACGCCCGAGCAAATGCAGCGCTTGCCGCAGGTAAACCGCAATTTTCTGAATTATGCCGATCTGGCGCCCGGTGTGAACGTGGTAAACGATGAAAATGGCAGTACCCGCTTGCAAAGCGGCGGGCAGCGGCCGGATAGCGTCAATTTGTTTATCGACGGCGTTAGCCAGAAAAACTATGTGGTCAGGGGGGGCGTAGCCGGCCAGGATTCCAGTCGCGGCAATGTGTTTCCGGAATCGGCCGTTGCCGAATATAAGGTCATTAGCCAGAACTATAAGGCCGAGTACGATCAAGTCGGCGGCGCGGCAATTTCGGTGCAGACTAAATCCGGCGGCAATACCTTTCACGGCGAAACATTTTACGATCATACCAATCAGGATCTGCGCAGCGTTACCCCCAGCGAACAACTGGCGGGCGGCAAGCGCGACACCGAGCAAGCGCAATTCGGTGTGACCTTAAGCGGTCCCATCGCCAAGGATGTCGCGCATTTTTTCATGGCATACGAACGTAAACTCAACGACGATTACGCCAATATTAGCGCGGGTGACGGCTCCCGCTTACCCGAGCCGTATCAAGCGCAACTGGGTCGGGTGAACAGGCCGTTCAGGGCGGATTTGTTCTTCGGGAAACTGGATTGGGCGCTTAACGATAGTAATTTGATCGAAGTGTTTTTTAAGCTGCGCGACGAAACCGAAACCTTAGGGATTGGCGGTGAAAACTCAGAGTCTTACGCGCTGACCAAGGGTAACAGCGAAAAACGCCTGGATTTTAAATATCAATACAGCGCGGAACATTGGGTAAACGAAGCCCGGTTTACTTATGAGGATGCCAATTGGCGGCAACTGCCGGCCACGCAAAGCGCGGGTTTACAACTGCGTCGCCTGGACGGCAGTTTGAGCGCGGGGAATCTGAATAGCCGGAGTGTGTTGAATAGCGGCGGCGCGACCAATTATCAGGATAAAGGCCAAAGCGGGCCGGGTTTTCAAGACGATCTGACCTTCAGCGGTTTGGATTGGCATGGCAGCCATGTCGTCAAGCTGGGTGCTAAAGTTAAACAGATAGAACTGGGCGCGGTAGAGCGCGATCCTTACCACCCGCAGTTCGGCTTGAATTTAAACAATCCTGCCGGCAACCCGTATCAAGTGCGTTGGGCAACGCCTTTAGCCGGCGGCGGTGACGGTTCCGCCCAATCCGATGTGACGCAATTCGGCGCGTATCTGCAAGACGATTGGAACCCTAATCGACACTTGAGCGTGAACCTGGGCGTCCGCTGGGATTACGAATACAACCCCGGCTATCTAAACCATGTCACGCCCGGCGATGTCAGCAGCGCGCTCCGCAACTGGCGTAACATTCACAACGCGAATACGGGGTACGACATCGAGAACTACCTCAGTAACGGCGCTAACCGGGCGGCCGACAGCAATAATATTGCGCCCAGACTAGGTTTGGCATACGACTTATTCGAAGACCAGCGGCATGTGTTGTTCGGCGGTTACGCTAAAGCCTACGACCGCCATATTTACGACGTGTTGCAACTGGAACGTACCAAGGGCAGTTATCCCAGTTTTAGCGTCAATTTTCAGGGCGACCCCAATTATGATTGCGTGGCCGGCGTCGATTGCATCGCCTGGAATCCCGAATATTTAAACTATACGCCGGCGCAATTGTCCGCACTGACTGGTGCCGGTACGGGCACCAGCCGGGAAATCAATTTGATGCGCAACAATCTGCGCACGCCCTATGCCGACCAATTCAATATCGGTATGCGCAATCGTTTCGGCGACTGGCATACCGAAGTCAGCGTGTCGCACGTGCACAGTTACAACGGTTTGGTCGGTTTGCTGGGCGGCCGCAATGCCGACGGCAGCTTTTACGCAGCCGGGTCCGGGTTCGGGGGTACATTTCAGGCCGTGCCTGGCTTTGGGCAATTAATTTTGTTCGATAACGGTGTACAGACCAAAACCAATTCGGTATTTGTCAAAGCCGAGAAACCGTACAGCAAAGACAGCGGCTGGGGTATGACGTTTGCCTACACCTTTACCGATTCCGAGGAAAACAAACCGCAGTCTTTCTTCGATAACAGCAGTTATTTGTTTGAACATCCCAATACCCACACCAATGGCTGGCTGGATACCGCCGGGGTCAGAAAACATAAGCTGGTGACAACCGCCAGTGTCGATTTGCCGTGGGATTTGATTTTTTCCACCAAGCTGACGCTGGCGACCCCGGACACCCGCTCCGGCGTCAACTGTGCAAGCGGTGCTTGCCGTTTTGATACCTTTACGCCGCAAGGTAGCGATTTTATTTTTCCGGGGCAGTGGTGGGGATACAAACAAGTCGACATTGCGCTGATAAAAAGTTTCGATACGCCGCACGACACCCGGATGAAACTGCGCCTGGATGTATTGAATTTATTCGATTTTAAAAATTATGCGGCATTTAACAGCGACTTTGCCTCGCCGAATTTGGGGGCGCCGCTGACTGTGCTGGCCGGACCGAGTTTGACGGTGAAATTGACCGCCCGCCTGGAGTTTTGATGCCGGGCAAGTTAGTGAGCGCGGGTTTATTGTTGTGGGTGTTGCTCAGCAGTTTCGGCGCCGCTGCCGACGACATGGTCAACGCCAAAACCAAGGCCAATTATGTGTTCAACTTCACCAAGTTCGTGGAGTGGCCGGCGCTGATGAACGATACGCTGCATGTCTGCATTGTCGGCGCCGAACCTATCGTCAACTTGCTGAGCGAGTTGGCCAGCCGTGATACCAAGGGGCATTTATTGCAAATCTGGTCGGGCATAGACGACCCGCAGATTTGCCAGATTTTGTATATCGACCATGACGCGCCGGAATTGCCAGCCTTGATACAGCAGGTGCGCGGCAATCAGATATTAACTGTCAGCGATGCCGAGGGGTTTGCCGGCCGCGGCGGCTGTATCGGTTTTTATAGCGAAAACGGCCAGATCAAACTGGAAATCAATCCGGACGCCGTGCGCCGAGCGCAATTAAAAGTCAACGCCTTGTTGATGGAAATCGCCCGTATCGTCCGTTAATTCACTCCGGAATCCCATGACAAACCAGGCTGAAATTAAACGCGATCTGACCATAAAAACCAAGCTGGTGCTGATCATGTTGGCAACCAGTATTTTGTCCCTGCTGCTGGCGGGGGCCGGTTTTATTGCCCAGGAACACATGCGGGTAAAAGAAGATATGGGCCGGGATTTGAGTTCTCTGGCTCGTATCATTGCCAATCGCAGTACCGTGGCCTTGTCGTTTAATGACAGTAGCGTCGCCAACGCCACCTTGGCCGCTTTAAGCGTCAAGCAGAGCGTGGTTTCGGCCTGTATTTACGATAGCGCTAATCAGCTGTTTGCGCTTTACGAACCCGGCTTGGCCTGTCCGCTGCAACATCCCGAGCCTTCGGCTAGCGAGCGGCCGCGATTCGACGATGCCTATTGCACCATAAGCGAAACGATAGCCTTGGACGGTCGTATTTTGGGAAGGGTTTGGATAGCCTCCAGCCTGGCGGAGCTGGATTCCTTATGGCGGGATTTTTTGGCTGCGGCGATGGGCATTGTGATGTTATCCGGTCTGTTCGCCTTGCTATTGGCTTCCAGTTTGCAGCAAGTGGTGTCCGGTCCGCTGGTCAGGTTGAAGAAAACCGTCGAAACGATCAACAGTGAAAAGAACTACACCTTGCGCGCCGCACAAGAGAGTAACGATGAATTGGGTGCGCTGATTCAAGCCTTCAACACGATGATAGCCACCATCGAAGCTCGCGATAGCGAACTGTTGGCTTTGAACCGGCAGCTTGCCGAAAACGAAAAACTATTGGCCAGCATCAACGAAGGTCTGGAAGAGCGCGTGGCTGCCCGCACCACGGAGTTGGCGGAAATTAACGCCAAATTGGCGCATAACAGCGTCATGCTGGCCACCGTGCTGGATAGCATGTCGCAGGGCTTGATAGCCTTTGACAGCAATTTAAAGTTATTGGTTTGGAATAAAAAACTCAGCGAGGTGCGCGGTTATCCGGAAAGTATGCTGGCAGTGGGCAGGGACCATGCCGATTTCGTGCAGTTTGATTTAACCGATCCGCAGTTGCGTTTCCGTGATCCCGATACCGAACTGCGGCAATTGCTGGAAGAAATAAGACATTTTCGGCCGCACAATTTTACTCGGCAAAGATTGGACAACCGGGTCATCGAGATCAGCGGCGGGCCGATAGCCGATGGCGGTTTCGTCAGTACTTACGAGGATGTGACCTTACGCAAACAGGCCGAGCTGGCGTTGAAAGAGGCTCGGGACGCCGCCCAGTCAGCCACCCAGACTAAAAGCCAGTTTCTGGCGAATATGTCGCACGAGATTCGCACGCCGATGAACGGCGTGCTGGGTATGTTGCATCTGGCTTTGCAGACCGAATTGACCGCGTCGCAACGCAACTATTTGGCAAAAGCCCACAGTTCCGCACGTACCTTATTGGGGATTCTTAACGATATTCTGGATTTTTCCAAAATCGAGGCCGGTAAATTGGCGCTGGAAGAAACCGAATTTCGCTTCGATAGCGTGGTGGAGCAATTGGCTGACATGATCGGTTACCAAGCCGGCTTGAAAGGTATCGAGTTTCTGATCCGTCACGATCCGCAAATTCCGCCGGTGTTGTTAGGCGATCCCTTGCGTTTCGGCCAGGTGTTGACCAATTTATGCGGCAACGCGCTGAAATTCACCGAAGCCGGTGAATTGGAACTGGCATTCTATTGCCTGGCCAAAACCGATAGCACTATCGATTTGCGGGTATCGGTCAGAGATACCGGCATCGGCATGGCGGAAGACGATCAGAAAAAACTGTTTCAAGAGTTTACCCAAGCCGATCAGGGCACCAGCCGGCGCTTTGGCGGCACAGGTTTAGGCTTGGCCATCTGTAAAACCCTGGTGGAAATGATGCAGGGCCGGATCTGGATCGAGCAGTCGCAACTGGGCCAGGGCACAACCTTTTGTTTTACCGTGCGCTTGGGCGTTGCTAAGGATACTTTGCTGCATCAAGACGCGCTGGAGCAAAGCATAGGCGTGTTGTTGGCCGAGGTGCGGGTATTGGTGGTGGATGACAACGAGGCCTCCCGGGAAATCATCAGCGATATGTTGCGGCCGTTTCAGCTACGGGTGAGCTGTTCGGCCAGTGCGGCCGGGGCGCTGAGAGCGTTGCGGGAGGCGCCGGCCGACCAGCCTTTCGATGTGGTGTTGATGGACTGGAAAATGCCGGGTATGAACGGCGATGAGGCGATCAGGCAGATTCGCGCCGACACCAGCCTGATGCCGCAGCCCAAGATTATCATGGTTACCGCTTACGGCAGCGAAGATGTGATGGTGTTGGCGGGCCGGGCCGGTATCGATGGCTTTTTGATCAAACCGGTATCGCCGTCCTCCTTACTGGATGCGATTTTGTCGGCACTTGGACGCGGCCGGGTGCTTGGGGTGGTGGATAAATTTAAGCAATTGGGCGGGGCGGATATTGCCGGTATCAAACAACTGCAAGGGATTCGGTTGTTACTGGTGGAAGATAACGAAATCAACCGCGAATTTGCCTGCGAATTGCTGCGCAGCCACGAGATTGAGGTTGACGAAGCGGTGAACGGCGAAGAAGCGGTCAGCATGGTTAGGCAGCATCATTACGATGCGGTCTTGATGGACATCCAGATGCCGGTGCTGGACGGCTTGCAAGCCACCGTCAAAATTCGGGCCTTAGCGGAATCCGAGAACGATCAACGTTTTGCAACTATGCCCATCATCGCGATGACCGCCCATGCCATGGCCCGCGATGTCGAGAAAAGCCTGGAGGCAGGTATGAACGATCACGTTACGAAACCGATTGATCCCGACCGGTTGTTCAAAGCATTGGCAACCTGGATTCCGCTCACGGCCGACGACGAACAGAGCCAGGAGGCGGCGCGGATTTATCAAGCTGCCGATTATCCCGAAGATTTACAAACCTTGACCAGCCTGGATATTGTGCAAGGTATACGCCGGATCGGGGGTAATCCGGAGGCCTATCGCAAACAGTTATACCGTTTTAAAGAACACTACCCGGATGCGGTCGCCGAGATTCGCGGCTTGATCAATGCCGGGGAACTCAAACAGGCTGAAGAGCGTTGCCATGCCTTGAAAGGGGTTAGCGGCAATCTGGGGGCGACTGATTTATTCGAAGCCGCCGCCGGTGTGGATATTGTCCTTAAGCAAAATCAAATACCGCCCGCTGAACACTTGCAGTACATGGAAGGATTTTTGCGCCAAGTCATCGGGCAAATTGAGGCCTTGCAAGCACTGGCGAGCAGCCAAGCGCCCGACACGGATCCGCTTTTGACAGGGGTTACCGACGCCGAGATAGCGGCGGATTTACAGACATTGTCGCGATTGCTGGAAAGCGATCTAGGCGCGGCCGAAGCCATGTTGGAGCAATTACAGCGTAGTATGGCCGGTCATCAGTATTTGCCCTTGCTGGAGGACATCGCCAAAAAAATCGACCGATTTGCCATTGACGAGGCACTGGCGCAACTGAGCGAGTTGCTGCAAAAACTTTAACGCCAGCCTAACCCCGGCTTTGCAGCGTGCGGTCGATAACGATGCAATTTAATTTACCTGCCCAGCGTCAATATCTTACAATTCGGTAGCCCACGGCTAAAATAATTACTTAGGAGGATCTCATGTTTAAATTTCGTATGCTGGTTTCTGCGATAGCGCTGGCTAGTTCGATGTCTGTTATGGCGGCAGATGCGCTGCCCACCACGGCGCCAGCGCCTGCCAACAACCCCACAACCCCCGAAAAAGTTGAACTGGGTAAAATGCTGTATCACGATCCGCGTCTGTCTTCCACGGGCACCGTTTCTTGCGCGTCTTGCCACAACACCATGCTGGGCGGCGAAGATAACCGGCCCAACTCCATGGGCGTCAACGGCCAAACCGGCGGCCGCAGTGCACCAACGGTCTGGAATGCCGCATTCAACAAAGTGCAATTCTGGGACGGCCGCGCCGACAGTCTGGAAGCGCAAGCAGCAGGTCCAGTCACCAACCCAATTGAAATGGGTATGAAAAGCTGGGATGACGTGGTTGCTCGCTTGAAAACCATCAAAGGCTATCGCCATGCTTTCGAAGTGGCCTTTGGTAGCGATGCCGAAGCTATTACCAAAGACAACGCCACCAAAGCGATTGCCGCCTACGAAAGAACGTTGATTACACCGAATAGCGCTTACGACAAATATGTCAAAGGCGATAAAGATGCCTTGACCGAACAGCAAGAACGCGGTCTGAAAAAAGCCGTGGAACTGGGTTGCACCAGCTGTCACAGTGGTCCGGCCTTTAACGGCCCAGGGGTATTCCAAAAATTCCCTGTTAACCCTAGCGGCTACTTCGAAGCGCAATACCACTTCCAAAAAGACAAAGGCTTGGCTGAAGTCACCAAAAAAGAAAGCGACGAGCACCTGTTTAAAGTGCCGACTCTGCGTAACGTGGCTTTGACCGCACCTTATATGCACAACGGTTCGGTAAAAACCTTGGATAAAGCCGTTTGGTTAATGGGTAAATTGCAATTAAATCAAGAGTTGTCCGATGCTGACGTGGCTGACATCGTCGCGTTTTTGAATGCGCTGACTGGCGAATTCCCTGCGCAAAGCATGCCGCAATTGCCAGGTACACCGGGTTCCAGCTTTAACTGAGTTTTATCAGGTAGTTAAAGATTAAGGGGGCCGCAAGGCCCCTTTTTTTGTCAAAATACTTCCCTCACGGGGCACAATACGCAATGTAGATTAAGCGTGTTGGGTGCTTTAAGTCGTTTCCAGGGCAAAGTCATTGGACGGTTTGCCAACTTTTGCATGGTGAGAATACGTTGACCCTGATTTTATTTGAAGGGTCGCCAAAGCATATTACCGAACAAGCACCGGCAAGCCGAAAATAATCATTGCGGGAAAGATATTACCGTTTCGCTGATGGGGAAAGATATGTATAACCGTATCTTTACCATCTGCTTTGGGGCTTTTTATGAAAAAATACTTAACGATAATATGCCTGGTCATCGCGTCATTTTCATTTCAAGTTAATGCGTCAACTTTAAGTTGGAGCACAATTACCGGTTACGGCCCTATTCTCGGAAGTTTGCAATCAGGTCAAAATTCGCCGCAGGATCTATTCGGCATAGTAACCGGCCTACGTATTGAAACCAATGTGCTTGACGATTGGACTTTTAATTTACACAACAGCAGTCAAGTTAGGGTTTCAGTGAGTTCCCTAGAAACTAACACTGGGAGTCTGTTATACGCCGTCAACTTGGATGGAAGTCCATTGGCTAAAGTGCCGGACCTGCCGATGAAGCTTGGTCCTTTGACGGTATATTGGCTACCGGTTCTCACACGATAAATATTCTGGGTATCGCCATTTCCCTGGAGAGCACAAGTGGCTACCAAGTTAATGTTAGCGCCATGAATGCAGTTGTTCCTATCCCGACGGTTGGGTGGATTTTCAGCTTTTTTCTGTTTTATATATTTCGAAATATGCCGCGCCGTCGAGGTTATTGATGTTAGGTATAACAACTGGATGCAATCTTTCCGCTGTCTCCGCGGTACCAGCAAAGACTCTGAACGCCGGTAAGGACTTGTTTTCCGTTGCCAGTTCAGGTAGTTGGATATTGCAAAGCTTCTACGACAAAACCGCTGAGATTTCTGCGGCGTTTTGCGATTGAGTTTTCGGGCGGTAAGTCCAATAGACTTTTGATTTTCAGCTAAGCAATAGTCGGAAGCAAAAGCTGACAATTTTAGGATTGGCGATTAAATCGCTCCCGCATTTGCGGGAGCGCATTGCTCAAAGTAGCGTAATTTTGAGTCCTATCACTTCACTTTCTACGGTAATGCCTCTGTCTATTTGGCAATAGAACAGACGGATTCCGAAGGCTGACAGCAAATTTTAGCTGGCTTGGCCGGCGGCAGTCGCTTCAGGGACTTCGATCAAGCGGCCGGTTTTGACGTCGTAAACATAACCGTAAACCGGAATTTCGCTAGGTACCAGTGAATGGGCTTTGATGCGTTTTACATCTTCCAGGACACTTTCTGCTTGGTTTTTGATGGTCAGCCAGTTGATATATTTGCCGTCTGTTGAGCCAGGGCCTTCGCCGCCGTCGTGCCAGCCGGTCGCATCGACGCTGGCGGTTTTCAAGCTGCTGGCTAATAGGTCGCTCATGATGTCGTTGGTAAAGGTTTCCATGCCGCAGTCGGTGTGATGAATCACAAACCATTCCTTGGTGCCGAGTAATTTATAGGAAATAACCAGAGAGCGGATCGCGTCGTCGCTGGCGCGGCCACCGGCGTTGCGGATCACGTGGGCGTCGCCTTCGGATAAGCCGGCATACTTGGCCGGGTCCAGGCGGGCGTCCATGCAGGTCAGTATGGCAAACTGACGAGCCGGTGGCATAGCCAAATCGCCTTTACTGAAACTGGATACATAATCGCGGTTGGCTAACAGTACTTCGTTGTGAACTTTGCTCATAAAAACCTCGGTGGGTAAAAAAACGTCTGGCCTGAATTGCAAACCAGACGAGGTAACGACTATCTCCGGGCGGCATTGTAGCCAAGCGGAATTCTGGTTTAAAGACGCTAATTGGTTTATAAAATATAAACCTTAAGTTTATAGTGATGGCGTCATGGACAAGTTTAACAACATGCGGGTGTTTTGCCGAATCGTTGAATTGGGGACTTTTTCCGCAGTAGCGAAAGAGTTAAAGCTGTCGACGATGATGATTAGTAAGTATATCGCCCAATTGGAAGCCTCCCTGGGCGTGGTGTTACTGCATCGGACTACCCGAAGCCTCAGCCTGACCAGTGCCGGCGAAGCCTACTACAACCGCAGCAAGCAATTGTTGGAAGATTTGGCGGATTTGGAAGCCTCCACCGCGCAGTTGGGCGAGAGGGTAAAAGGTACCATCAAGATCAGCGCGCCGATTGATTTCGGCGGGATGTATATGGTGCCGGCCATCGAAGCGTATTTGCGGCGCTACCCGGAAGTGAAGATTTTAATGTCGTTGGATAACAAACCGCCGAATTTGCGGGTCGGCAGTTTCGATATTTCCCTGTTAGTGACCGATACCCTGGACCCCGGCGTGGTGGCGCGGAAAATTGCCGAGACTGAACTGTGTACCTACGCCGCGCCGACTTATCTAGCCGAAAAAGGTTATCCGCAAACCACAGACGAACTGAGCCATCATCAATGCCTGCACTACGTGGATACGCCTCATGGCGAGTTTTGGTTGTTCAACGTCGACGGCGAATTAAAGAAAATCAAATCGGATTGGGTGCTGGCGTCTAATAACGGGCGCGCGCTATGTCAGGCAGCAGCCTTGGGTATGGGCATCGTGCAAGCGCCCAGACTATCGGTAGCTCCGTATTTACAAAGTGGCGAACTGGTGGAAATCCTCAGGCAATATCGCCGGCCGGCGATTGCCATTTATGCGACCTATCTGCAACGGCGCTTTTATCCGGCTAAGTTGACTACGTTTATCGATTTTTTGTTGGCGTATTTCGAGCGGTAGCTGGCTTCTTAAGAGGAATAACATGCGACCATCATACAGGCTGTGTCTAGCCATGCGAGGTGCAACGATCACGAACGGTGCGCCTAGCGGCAGCCCCCTATATTCTGCGCACCTTATGGCCTTGAAAATGGAGCGCGTCTGGCGTCGCCAGTATGCCAACCAGACCGAGGCCATCCGCGATGTAACCGACTACATGGTCAATTTCTACAAAAGTCGGCGCTTGCATTCGTCATTGGGTTACCAGCCCCCAAATCGCTATGAGATGAAAATGGCAGAACAACAACCTTTTTTAGTGTCCGAAAAAAGTTGACCACTACACTGTTATTAGCGTTTACACTCCTTGGGGTAGTCGGTATGACAAAGGCGCTTTTTGGTTTTGGGAAACCGTCTAGCCATGATTTCAAAAATTCTAGTTTGCATCTTCGCCATAGCCCTTGGTCTCTACGGGGCTTGGTGGGCTTCAGCGGCAGCGCATTTCTTCTATGTTGAAAAGGTCAAGAGTTACGATGAGTTGTCCACGGGCATGCTTGTATGGTTTTTGGTGACTGCCGCGGTTCTTTGTCCGATTCTTTGCTGGAGCTTCCTCAAGGGTCTAAAGCACATTAGGAGAAAAGGTAATGCCTAACATGGCGGTGAAGCTGACTGGCGAAAAGCCGCGCTTCGCTCCTGTTTGATTGGGATAGAGGCTTGCAGTGGTGCGCATTACTGGGTGCGTGAATTGCAAAAGCTCGGTCATATGGTCAAGCTGATTGCGCCGAAATTCGTTAAACCTTATGTTAAAGCCAATAAAAACGATGCAAATGACGCAGAAGCGATTTGTGAAGCGGTATCCAGGCCGACTATGTGTTTCGTGAGTATCAAAACGGTTAGCCTTGATTAAGCGTCAGCGGAATCGAGAGCTTAGGCTGCCGGCAACCAAACCCACATCGACAATTGAAAAGCGTTGGCCTTCGAAATCTCGATTCCATCAAGGCTTGCTTAAGCTTGGTAACCAGGGGGGAATCCACTCCAAAACTTTAGCTAGGTACATTCTGCAGTTACGAAAGCTTGATCGAACCGCCTTGCGGCTAAATCTTCCGGCCTTATCCAGAACTGCAGCGCCCCGTCGCCGAAGTTGGTAAACAGGGCCTTGTCGGATTGCACTTCGAGCAGCAACACCTTGTCTCTATGTTGGTATGCCGCGTGTTGAACGCAATAACCGTATCCAAGGCAGCGATGAAAACCGTAGCGTTTGTCGTAAGCGGGTAATCGCAATAGGGACTCGAAAGTCTCCTTCGGGATAAGTGCTGATACGGCGGCGGAATGGCTTAGGCACATGATGGTGGCGTCGCAAAATGCCGAATGACAGGCGCTCTGTAAACTACTGGCGAAAAAGTAAGTAAAGCAAAGGTCTTTGTTCCCTGCATCCTCTCTGGGAAGATCAAAACCGGTATCGAAAACCGGGAAAGATTTCTCCTCAAGCGCTTCGGCCAATCGCTTATCGCTTCTCGCGCAGCCGTGGTTGATCCATCCCGCCAGCCAGTCGACAAACCGTTCTTTTTCATCAGCGGAGGGTTCGGCGAAGGGATTCTCCACATACGCTTCAAATAAAGAACTCGCCTCCTGATAAAACCGCTCCAATTCCAGAGCGTAACGAAATCTGTCCTATAATTCAGGGTGGCCGTCTTTGATAGAGGCCGATAATGCCTGAAGCTCTTCCGCGTCGCTAATGAAACCGGGATTATTTTTTGATCCGGCGAACCCCCATGTGTATTTGTTGCCGTAATGCCCGTCCGGCTTCAAAATTCCTAAGAGTTCGGAAACATTCCACATTTTTAGCTTGTTGAATTCGTAGCAAGCCGCACGCAGCGCGCTCTGCACGGTACGGGAGATGTGGAGGCGAGTCCACGGAAACCCCAGGCCGTAGCTCGAATAAGATTTCTCTTGTATTCATGAAAATACGCCGGAACGGTTTTGGGGAACAACGTGTAGAAGTGGGAATCGTCGCAAACTTTCGGCCCCAGGATGGCATCCCGTTTGACGCTCAAATAATCGTCCACGATTTTGTGGACGACCGAGTAAATGGGCTCCCACAACGCTGGCTGTTCGGGACTCCGCTCGGCGGAAGGAAATAAGGATAGACAATATTCGTACGAGCTGACAAAGGCCGCTATCTTATGCGGTTTCAAATCGGCTTTCGGCCAAATCCTGGGTTGTAACTCCCTGTCTTCAAGCGAATGGCGTCGAAAGCTTAACCCGTCCAAAGCGCTAATCCAATTGCCGGTTTTGGGATAGTCGTCGGGAACAGAGTTGATTATGGGTTTGCCATCGTCCGCCATGTGGATGACATAACATTTCCGTATGTCGTCGGCTTCGCAGAAGTTTTCCATATCCTGATCGATGAAGAAGCAAAGCATGCCGGTGTCCGGCAGATAGCCAGGAACCAAATCGTTGATTTCCCGGCAATCGAGTTGGCCGACAAAAAAGGCGCGCAGGCCCTTATTGTCGTAAGGCCAATCGGAATGCGAGCTAAGACCCGGAATTCCGCCCAGGTAGGAGTGGGATGGGTGTTCGAAATCGCGTGGGAGCCTTCTCTCCAGCCAAATGCCTGGTCTTCTTTCGGAGAGGTAACGGATGGCCGGCTCGATCACCGCTTTCTCATTGCTGAGCTGTTTTACTATCGAGGCTACGCTGGCTTGCGACTCGAGAATGGAGACAACATCGGTATTATCTTCGTGATTGGCGTGATCCATTTTTTGCGTCCCATGCTTTAAGAACCGAGTTACAAGTTGCAAGAGATTTTTGAACATGAGGCTTTGATTCGAGATTAGGTTGCTGTATATCAGCTTAGAGCACTCTGATCCTACTTAATAGGTTCGGAATGCCTTTTTTCTGGTTTCCAAGCTCTCGCTTGGAACCTAAATCTTGGAAGCTATTGCTTCCTGGCTAATAAGAAAGCAGCCCGCGTAGATACTGTTATCCAAGTCAAGCCAAATGAATAGCCGAATCGAAGGGTTTGGCGGATTTTAAGACGCCGAACGCCACATGAATCAATTTTCGCATCATGGCGCCGATAATGAGTTTATTGGGCTTACCGGCGCAGGCTAATCGGTTTCTGAATTGTTTTCCCCAGGCCGTTTTATAAAGTGTCACCATGGCAGGCATATACATGGCTTTTCGCAAGAACGAGTGGCCTATTTTGGAGAGTCTGGGTTTGCCCTTGATACTACTACCCGATTCGTATTGCCGGGGATCGAGTCCAGCGAAGGCGGCGGCCTGCCGACTGTTGGCGAAGCGGGAGGTATCGGCATAAAACGCCAGGATGATGGCGCTGGTGCGCTCGCCAATGCCGGGGATGCTGTCGAGTAATTCGCGCTGTTGCTTCAGATCGGGATGACGATCAATGTGATCATTGATGGCGTCGATCAATTGTTGGATAGCGGTATCCAGCCAATTCAGATGCTGCTGAATGTCCTCGCGTACCGCTTCGCGAGCCACCTGCAAACGGTTGCTTTCTTGGGTGCGCATGGTTTGCAGGGCGTCCAGGCGTAGCACTAGTGCGCGTAACGTGACTTCCGCCTCGCAACGGGGTTGCCAAGCGGATGGTTTGCGTTCGGCGCAGAAATCGGCAATGAGTTTAGCATCGACCATGTCGGTCTTGCTGCGGGTGAGCCGTGAAGCGCCATAAGCTTTGATTTGTGCCGGATTGACGACGCTGACAGTTAAGCCGTTGGTTGCCAGATGCTGAGCAACGTCTTCCCAATAAATGCCGGTCGCTTCCATGCAGACATGAGGCGATTCGGCCTTTTGAGCGGCCAACCACGTCAACAACGTCGCGAAGCCGTCGAGAGAATTGGGAATGACTTTGGCGCGAAACTTACCGCTGGGCAAGCGCAACGCGCAGTCCAGCTTGGCTTTAGCAACATCGATACCGAGATAAAAATGGGACATTGAAAACCTCAAATGATCTACCTTGTGAATGCAGGCTGCCGGAATCCGGGCCGAAGAGACTGTCCGATCGTTGATCGAGGGTGGGTCACTGCTGCAGGGGTCTACGTCTCGGGCTTCAATAGTCCAAGGTCCGATACGGCATCCAGTGACCCAAACCTGAGGTGCCCCTCAGGCATGTTTTTCGAGATTTTATTATCTCCTGAAAAACACGGGTGGATAATACAAGCTCTGATCAGCGATAGTGTAATCGGAGGATTGTTGAGTTGGAAATGTGCGATTACGCAAGCTAATCTACGATTGAACGTTGGCTTATCTGCCTTTTCTTGTCTGTTCAAATCAATCGCCATCTATCCAGCTTCCCAGCAGTTTTTGATGTTCACTCAAGCTAGGCAAACCCGGCCTAGCACCCATCCGCGAGCAGCAGAACGCCCCGGCCACACTGGCGTAGCGCAATAATTCCATCCAGCTCAAACCCTTGGCAAGGCCCGCGGCAAAGGCGCCATGAAAGGCGTCGCCGGCACCGGTGGTGTCTATGGCGACGATAGGCGGGGCGTTTAAACTACCGCGCTCCTGGCCGCGTTGCCAGATTAAGCCGCGTTCGCCCAGGGTAATGACTACCACCGGGGCAATTTGCGCCAGTTTGGCTAAGGCCAGGTTTTCGTCGCCGGCATATTGCACGGCAAACTTTTCCGAACAAACCAGATGTTCGACTTTGTCCATCAGAGCCAGCGTGCCGTCGTGCAGCGAGCCGGCGTCTAACACCGTCGGTACTGGGTGGGTTAACTGATTTAATAAGTGAAGGGAAATATGCGGCTCATGACCGTCGAACAACAGCACTTTGGCTGGTAAGTCGTCAAAGCCGATAGTGGTGGCGGGCAAGGCGCTGGTTTGGCCTTTGTAATTGATTAAGGCGCGCTGACCGTTCGGTTTCACCAGCACCGTGGACAACGGGGTGGGCGACCCGCCGCGCACCAGCCAGCGAGTATCGACGCCATGCTCTTGCAACTCCCGTAAATGACTATCGCCATACACGTCATTACCCAAATAACCGCAAAAGCCGGCCCTGCCGCCTAATTTGGCGACGGTGACGGCGGCGTTGGCGGCGGGGCCGCCACCGCAGCCTAGCAAGTTGTCGGCGACGATTTTTTCATCGGCGCCGGGATGATGCGGCACCGAAAACACTAAGTCATAACTGGCATGGCCGATACAAAGTACGTCGAGCGGTGCGGCGGTCATTGCGCAACACCTTTGCTGCGATTATCCATGCGCCGCAGAAATTCGCTCATGATGGCTTTATACAATTCGTCGCCCAAATATTTGTCTTCCACACCGCTGTCGATGCTGGGGTTGTCGTTGACTTCGATGACATAGCCTTTGCCCTTGATTTCCTTGACATCGACGCCGTATAAACCATTGCCGATAGGTTGCGTGGCCCGTAATGCCGCGTCCAGCACGCCTTTGGGGACTTCGAAGGTGGGCAGGGTGTCGAAGTTACCACTGTCGGTGCGTTTGGCGCCGTGCCGGTATATCTGCCAATGGTTTTTCACCATGAAATAGCGGCAGGCATACAGGGCTTTTTGGTTGAAGATGCCGATGCGCCAGTCAAAATCGGTGTACAAAAACTCCTGGGCCAGCAATAGCGCGGATTGCTCGAATAACTCGGCGACTTTGCTCTCCAGTTCCTGGCGGTTATGCACTTTGACGATGCCGCGCGAAAATGAGCCATCGGGAATTTTGATCACCACCGGATAACCCGCGATGGCTTCCAGATTATCCAAGTGTTGGGTATTCCCCTTGTGCAAAATCCAGGTTTTGGGAGAGGGCACTTTATGAGTGCGAAACAGGTCGGCCAGATAGACTTTATTGGCGCAACGCAAGATGGAGGTGGGATCGTCGATCACCACCAAGCCTTCCGCTTCGGCTTTTTTGGCGAAACGGTAGGTGTGATGGTCGATGGCGGTGGTTTCGCGGATGAATAAACCATCAAATTCCGGCAGGCGGCCGTAATGATTCAAGGTAATCAGTTCCACATCGATACCCAGCTGCCGGCCGGCATCGATAAATTTTTTCAGTGCCCCGCGATTGCTGGGCGGCAGTTGCTCGGAGGGGTTGATCAGAATCGCCAGATCATAGCGGGCGGTTTTTCGGGTCCGGCTTTTCCGCCAGACCTTTTTGCTGAAGCGATCCAGCGCATCGGCGAATAAGGTCTGCATCGCGTCGTCCAACTGCCTGGGGGAGACGGCTTTTAGATCGGTGATTTGCCATTGCTGCTCAAAGCGCAAGCTGATTTCCAAAATCGGGCAGGCGAAACGCTCGAACAATAACCGCGCCAATTCTTGAAAAGCCGGTTCCGGCGTGGTGCCGAAATAGCTGTACAGAGTAAATTCGCCGTTTTTGTTTTGATGTTTGAAAGCACGTGCCAGCGGCTGGTTTAAGTCTTCCAGTTGCAGGCGGTACAAGGCATTTTTGCCCAAGTCGTTGATGACTTTAACCGACGGAATCACATGGTGATTGCGGGCTTCGGCCAGCAGCGAACAGTAGTAACCATCGGATAGATAGGTGTAACTGCTGCACAGGTTGATTACCCGCACCCGCTGGTCCGGATCGCTTTGCTCGCTGGCCAGATAATCTTCAAAGCTGACGACCTGATCGCTAGGGTAATAAGGATTCCAATCCGAAAGGTCGTCAACGACCAACAGCGTGCTTGCCATGGTAAAAAATGCCCAAAAGGTTTGTGTTGGGCGGGGATTTTGAAACCAGTCGGGTTTTAAGACAAGCCGAATTCTGCAATTCCCTCCGCTGCTGCCTATTGCTTGCGGCCTGGGGGTTTGCCACACTGTACAATTACCGTCTCCGAACAGTTGAGTATGCAGATGAGTTTGTCCCCCTACGGCACCGAAATCGATACCCGCGTCTTCCCAGCCAGTTATGCCAAGGCGCGCCTGGCTTGGTTGTCGCTAATCTCTGCGGTGACACACCCGCTAAGACACGAGATTTATCAATGCGTCGGACTGGGGCCGGACGGCGAATCTTTGCTGACCGATACCGCCTGGATAGGCGATGAGCAAGCGGACAACGTGGTGGTGTGCCTTGCCGCGACGCACGGCGTGGAAGGCTTTGCGGGCAGCGCAATTCAGCTTGATGTGCTGCAAGGCTTAAACAAATGCCAGCTGGATATTCCCAATGGTACGGCGCTATTGCTGGTCCACGCATTAACGCCCTGGGGCTATGCCTGGTCGCGGCGGTGTGACGGCGATGGTGTGGATTTGAATCGCAATGCGGTGGATTTTTCGCAGTCCTTGCCGGAGAACCCGGATTACGACTTGTTGCGGGAATGGTTATTCGTGGCGGACGCTGGGCAAAGACAGCAGGCTTTTGCCGATTTTGGCCGGCAATTCGGCCGAGTCGCGCTGGAGAAAGCCATCAGTGGTGGCCAATACCGCGACCCGTCCGGACCGTTTTACGGCGGCAGTGCGCCGGCGCATGGCCGGTCTGGTCTGCGAGGATTTGATTCAACGTCACAATTTGGCGCAACGTCGTGTCGCCGTGGTGGATTTGCATACCGGTCTCGGTCCTTACGGTTACGGGGAAATTATCTGCGATCATCAGCCCGACAGTGCCGGGGCGGCGGTCGCGCAGCACTGGTACGGCGATTCGGTGACCTTGCCGCTCGCGGGCACGTCCAGCTCGGTGCCGAAACTGGGCTTGTTGGATTATCTCTGGCACGCCAACATGAGCCCGCAAAGTTGTTACGTCACGCTGGAGTTTGGCACGTACAGCACCGACCATTTGTTTGAAGTGTTGCTGCGCGATCATCAACTGTGGGCTGCCGAGGATATTAACGATCAGCGTTTTGCGCACAGCATGGAAATGCGCCAGCATTTCTGTCCCAATGAGAACGCTTGGCAGGAAATGGTGTTGTTCCGCGCGCGGCAAGTGCTGGGCCAGGCGTTACGCGGAGTGTCGTCGTGACAACTTTAGCTGACGAGTTGGCGGTGCGTCCGGCGCAAAGCACCGATCTGGAGGGCTTGGTGGCGTTGGAGAATGCCAGCTTCGCTACCGATAAATTAAGCCGGCGCAGTTTCCGGCATTGGTTGAGTTCCGACCACCGCGCCCTACTATTAGCGGAATGGGCGGGGCTGGTCGCCGGCTATATTTTGATTATTTATCATCCCGGTACCCGTTTGGCGCGGATTTATTCGCTGGCCGTGGCACCGCAATTGCGCGGCAAGGGCATTGCCAAGACCTTAATGCTGGCCGGCGAGCAAGCCGCGCGCGATGATGGCCGTTTGTATCTGCGTCTGGAAGTGAGTGTGGATAACACGCCGGCCATCCGTTTATACGAGGCGCTGGGTTTTCAAAAGTTTGGTTTGTATCGCGATTATTACCAAGACCATAGAGATGCGTTGCGCTATCAAAAGCGCATCCGCCGTTACCGTGATACGCCGCAACATCGTTCGGTGCACTGGCTGCGGCAAACCACGCCGTTTACCTGCGGGCCGGCGGCGTTGATGATGGCGATGCACGCTTTGAACAAAAGCTATTTGCCGTCGCGCGAGCAAGAAATCGAGTTATGGCGCGAAGCCACTACCATTTTCATGACCTCCGGCCATGGCGGTTGCCATCCCATCGGTTTGGCCTTGGCTGCCAAACGCCGGCAATTCGCGGTGGAAGTGTGGATCAACCAAACCGGCTCATTATTTATCGATAGCGTGCGCAGTGACGATAAAAAGCAGATCGTCGAGTTGGTCGATACCTGTTTCAAGCGTGACGCAGCCGAGCAGGGCGTGGCAATACATTATGCCAACGTCACGCAAAACGACTTGATAGCCGCGTTCGAAGCCGGGGCAATACCTTTAATTTTGATCAGTACGTTTTCGATGGACCGCAAAAAAGCTCCGCACTGGGTAGTGATGAGCGGCTTTGATAAAGATTGTTTGTACATGCATGATTCCGACCCGGACGAAGGCCGGCAGAATGAGTTGGATTGCCAGTTTATCCCCATTGCCCGCGAGGATTTTGACCGAATGTCCTGTTTCGGCAAATCGCGGTTGCGGACGGCGGTTATTGTTTGGCCGGGCGCATAGTGCGAGCTTTTCGTTCTCAGATGATGCGGCAGACGTTACAATTGCGGCAGCAACATCGAATATTCACGAGACCTTAATTCATGAACGACCGTAATCACGACGACGGCAGCAAGAAAGTTAAAAATATCGCTGCGGTTTTGTACCTATTGGTGCTGACTTTTCTGGTCGGCGGTTCTTATCTGCATCAGCAGAGCACGGATAGTGCTCAAGTCCCGGCAACGACTGCCGCGCAACCTTAAATTTCGCCCGATCAGCATTTTCGGAAGCGTACCGCTGTACCGAAATTGACATCGCCATGCAACAACAGTACCTTAGCCGGCTTTCTTTTAGAAGCCGTCTTTAAAATTCAGAACCACAAGAGTCATTAATGGAAGAATTTCATCGCATTAGTCGTCTGCCGCCTTACGTTTTTAACATCGTTAACGAGCTGAAAGCCAAAGCCCGAGCGGAGGGCGAAGACGTCATCGATTTTGGGATGGGCAATCCGGACCAGCCTACCCCCAAACACATCCTCGATAAAATGTTGGAAGTGGCGCAGCGCGATGATACCCATCGCTATTCGGTTTCCAAGGGTATCCCCAGGTTGCGCAAAGCCATTTGCGGTTGGTACAAAAAACGTTTCGACGTTGACTTGGATTTCAACACCGAGGCCATCGTCACGATAGGCTCTAAAGAAGGTTTGTCGCATTTGGCTCTGGCAACCTTGGGCCCTGGCGACGTGGTATTGGTGCCGAATCCGGCTTACCCGATTCATCCCTATGGCGTGGTGATTGCCGGCGCGGATATTCGCCATGTGCCGTTGACCCCGGGAGTGGATTTCTTCGAGGAATTGCGAAAAGGGATTGCCGAGTCTTGGCCAAAGCCGAAGATGTTGATTCTGAATTTTCCAGGCAATCCGACCTGCCAATGCGTGGAGCTGGATTTCTTCGAAAAAGTGGTGGCGATTTGTAAGGAACACAATATCTGGATCGTCCACGACATCGCTTACGCCGACATCGTCTTCGACGGTTACGTGGCGCCGTCGATTTTGCAAGTGGAAGGGGCGAAAGACATCGCCGTCGAATTTTTCTCCCTGTCAAAAAGCTACAACATGCCCGGCTGGCGGGTTGGCTTCATGTGCGGCAATCCAACCCTGGTAGCGGCGTTGACCCGGATCAAATCCTATATGGATTACGGTACCTTTACACCGATTCAGGTCGCGGCGATTACTGCATTGGAAGGTCCGCAAGATTGCGTGAAAGAAATCTGCGACATGTACAAGGCGCGCCGCGATGTGCTGTGCGACGGCTTGAATGCGATGGGTTGGCACGTCGAAAAGCCGAGGGCGACCATGTTTGTCTGGGCCAAAATTCCGGAAGCCTATCGGGAAATGGGCTCCATCGAGTTTGCCAAGAAATTGATCATTGATGCTAAAGTCGCGGTATCGCCCGGCATTGGTTTTGGGCAGCACGGCGACGACCATATTCGCTTTAGTTTGATCGAAAACGAGCACAGAACCCGGCAGGCCTTGCGCAGCATCCGCAATATGCTGAAAAAAGACAACGTAGTATAATCGCCGCCATTTTTGGGTATAACGCTAGGAGTCAGGTTTGAAGCCGGTAACAGTTGGGGTTTTGGGATTGGGTACCGTTGGTGGCGGTACCGTCAACGTACTGAAAAGGAATGCCGGGGAAATCGCTCGCCGGGCCGGCCGTGAAATCTTGGTCACCCGCGCATCTGCGCGCGACCTGAACCGGACGCGGATTTGCGCTACCGATGGCATTATCTTAACGGCCGATCCGTTCGAAATCGTTAACGACCCGGACATTGATGTGGTTGTCGAATTGATCGGCGGCTACGATCTGGCGAAACAATTGGTGTTAACCGCAATTGCCAATGGCAAACACGTGGTTACCGCCAATAAAGCCCTGATTGCCTTGCACGGCAATGAGATCTTCGCCGAAGCCAGCAAAAAAGGCGTGATGGTGTTGTTCGAAGCGGCGGTGGCCGGCGGCATACCCATCATCAAGGCCATCCGCGAAGGCCTGGCCGGTAACCGCATCAAATGGTTGGCCGGTATCATCAACGGCACCGGTAATTTCATCCTCACCGAAATGCGCGACAAGGGTCGCGATTTTGCCGACGTCTTGGCCGAAGCCCAGGCCTTGGGTTACGCAGAAGCCGATCCCACCTTTGACGTGGAAGGTATCGATGCCGGGCATAAATTGACTATCTTGGCCTCAATCGCTTTCGGCATCCCATTGCAGTTCGAGAAAGTCTTCACCGAAGGTATCACCAAGATTACCCGCCTCGACGTCGAATATGCTGAAGCACTGGGTTACCGAATCAAGAATCTGGGTATCGCCCGCAAGACCGAGGACGGCATCGAGTTGCGCGTGCATCCAACTCTGATTCCCAAACGCCGCTTGATCGCCAATGTCGACGGCGTGATGAATGCGGTGTTGGTCTGCGGCGACGCGGTCGGCCCCACCTTATACTACGGTGCCGGCGCGGGCGCCGAGCCTACGGCGTCAGCCGTGGTAGCGGATTTGGTCGATGTAGTCCGAGCGATGACCAGCGATCCGGAAAACCGCGTGCCGCATCTGGCGTTCCAGGCCGATGCCATTGCCGACATTCCGGTATTGCCTGCCGAGCAAATCAAGACCGCCTATTACTTGCGCCTGACCGCTGAAGATAAGCCCGGCGTGCTGGCGGACGTCACCCGGATTTTGGCGGCGCATAACATCAGTATTGAAGCTTTGATTCAAAAAGAACCGCCGCAAGGCGAGACTTCCGTGCCGATCATTATGCTGACGCAATTGACGCTGGAAAAAGAAATGAACGCCGCGATTGCGGCCATCGAAGCGCTGGCGACGGTTAGCGGCAAAGTGGCGCGGATTCGCTTGGAAACTCTAGGATAATAATGACAACGCAAACACGCTACACAGGCATCATCGAACGCTACCGCGACCGCTTGCCGGTCTCAGCCGACACTCGGCTAATCAGCCTTTGCGAAGGCAACACCCCGCTGATCCAGTTACAAAATATTCCGCGCTTGATCGGCAAGGATGTGGATATTTATGTGAAATTTGAAGGCCTAAATCCGACCGGTTCGTTTAAAGATCGCGGTATGACCATGGCCGTGACCAAAGCCGTGGAAGAGGGCAGTCAAGCCATTATTTGTGCGTCCACCGGCAATACCTCGGCCGCCGCCGCAGCGTATGCGGTGCGGGCCGGCATTCGTGCCTTCGTTTTGATCCCCGAAGGCAAGATTGCGTTGGGCAAATTGGCGCAAACCATGATGTACGGAGCCAAAATTATTCAGATCAAAGGCAATTTCGACGCCGGCATGTCGATTGTCAAGGAAATCACGGACCATGCTCCGGTCACGATCGTGAACTCTATCAACCCTTTCCGTCTGGAAGGTCAAAAAACCGCTGCTTTCGAGATCGTTGATGCCTTGGGCGACGCGCCCGATTTCCACTGCTTGCCTGTCGGTAATGCCGGCAATATCACCGCGTACTGGAAGGGTTATAAGGAATATTCAACCGATAGCGCCACCCATAAAGCCGTTACCAAAAAGCGTCCGGTAATGTGTGGCTACCAAGCGGCCGGTGCTGCGCCTTTCTTGGCGGGTCACCCAGTGGAAAATCCGGAAACAGTGGCGACGGCAATCCGCATCGGTAATCCGCAATCTTGGGACGGTGCTTGGACCGCGCAGAAACAATCCGGCGGTTGGTTCGCATCGTTCACCGATCCGCAAATCTTGGCCGCGCAAAAAATGCTCTCCGCCTATGAAGGTATCTTCTGCGAGCCTGCTTCCGCCACCTCACTGGCGGGCGCCTTGCACGACATTGCGAATGGCAATATTCCGGAAGGCAGTACCATCGTCTGCACCTTGACCGGCAACGGTATTAAAGATCCTGACACCGCCATTGCTCAGTGCAAGGACGATCAACCGAACACGATAGACGCCTCACTGGATGCGGTGAAAAAAGCCATTCTGGATTCGATGTGAGTCTAGCGATGAGCATCGACAAGCCGGCAATTGCCGGCTTTTTTATTGCCTGATATGTATTTGCAAAGCGTTAAAAAAGTCATTCTGCCCAGGCCGGTGCAGATTAAAAATCCGCACTTTGGCGAGATGGACCCGGTGCTGCAACGGATTTTTAGCAGCCGCGGCGTGCAGAGTGCTGATGAACTGGATCGGAGCTTGGCGAGTTTGCCATCGCCTTGGTTACTGACCGGCATGAAGGAGATGGTCGAGCATCTGGTGTCGGCAATCAAACAGCAGCAAAAAATTACCGTGGTCGCCGATTTTGACGCCGACGGTGCCACCAGTTGTGCCTTGGCTTTAAAAGGCCTGCTGCTGCTCGGGGCGAAAGCCGTGGATTTTGTGGTGCCCAACCGTTTTGAATACGGTTACGGCTTGACGCCGGAAATTGTGGAGTTGGTGAAGCGGCAGAGTCCAGACATTATTGTTACTGTGGATAATGGCATATCCAGCATTGACGGTGTCAAAGCCGCCAAGGCTGCTGGTATCAAGGTGTTGATTACCGATCACCATTTACCGGGGCTGGAACTGCCGGACGCCGATGCTATCGTCAATCCCAATTTGCCTGATGATAAGTTTCCAAGCCGAAATATCGCCGGCGTAGGGGTGATGTTTTATATCCTGATGGCCTTGCGGATTCGCTTGCGCGAATTGCATTGGTTTGAAAAGGCCGGAATCCCTGAACCGAATCTGGCGCGTTTGCTGGATCATGTGGCCTTGGGCACCGTTGCCGACGTGGTGGCTTTGGATCAGGTCAACCGGATCTTGGTGCATCAGGGCTTATTGCGCATCCGTTCCGGGCAATGTCAGCCTGGAATTAAAGCTTTGGCCGAAGTCGCCGGCAAGCAATTGGCCGGGATTCATGCCAGCGATCTGGGCTTTTCCATCGCGCCACGTTTGAACGCGGCCGGCCGGATGGACGATATGTCCTTAGGCATTCAGTGCTTGCTGACCGACGATGCCGGCTTGGCACGTGACATAGCCGAGCAATTGCATGCCTTGAACCAGGATCGAAAAGAAGTCGAAGGGCAGATGAAGACCGAAGCGATGGCATTGCTCTCGGAAATGAAGGCGCTCGATGAAAAGCACGTGCCGGCCGGCGTGTGTTTGTATGACGGCAATTGGCATCAAGGGGTGATCGGCATCCTGGCGTCGCGGATCAAAGACCGCTTACACAGGCCGGTAATCGCGTTTGCCCCTGCCGATAATGGCGATATTAAGGGTTCGGCACGCTCCATCAATGGGGTGCATATTCGCGATGTGCTCAGTGAGATTGCTGCCAGGCATCCGCAGATATTAAGCAAGTTCGGCGGCCACGCCATGGCCGCGGGTTTGACGATAAAATTGCATGACTATCCGCATTTTGCGCTGGCTTTTGCCGAAACCGTGGCGGCGAAACTGGAGTTGGTGGATCTGGAACAGAAAGTCTATTCCGACGGTGAGTTGGACGAGCAACATATGACCTTAGCCTTCGCGGAAGTGCTGCAGCAGGCGGCGGTGTGGGGGCAAACCTTTCCCGAACCGGTATTTAATGGCGTATTCGATGTGATCCAATGCCGGATCGTTGGTCAGCAGCATTTAAAGTTTGTATTGCGCTTGCCATTTAGCGGCCAGTTGCTGGATGCGATTGCGTTTTTTGCCGATCACCCCGAGAAATGGCTGGGTTGCCGAAAAATCAACGCAGCCTATAAGTTGGATATCAATGAATTTCGCGGGCAACGTAGCCTGCAACTGTTGTTGCATTATCTGGAGAAATGGGAGTAACAGCCTATGTCTGAGAGATTGTTACGCTGGATAGACGCGCATACACTGGCTTTGCTGTTGGCGATTATGCTGTTGCGCGGTGGGTTCTTGTTGATCAACGGCTTTGATTTGATCGGCGATGAAAGCTACTACTGGGATTGGTCGCGCCGACCGGACTGGTGTTATTACAGTAAGCCGCCCATGATCGCTTGGCTGATTGGCGCATTCACTTGGCTGTTGGGCGACTATACGTTTACGGTGCGCTTGCCGGCGCTGTTGTTGGGTACGACATTTCTGTGGTTTTTTCATGCGACCGCGAAGGCATTTTACGGTGCGCGCGGCGGCGCTTTGGCACTGTTGCTGGTGTTGGCGACGCCGATCAATGTGCTGGCCAACTTCCTGATGACTATCGATGCGCCGCTGTATTGTTTCTGGATAATGACCGTGTATTACTTGAGACGGGCATTGTTCGACAATCAAGCGCGTGCCTGGTTATGGGCCGGTTTGGCCAGCGCCGCCGCCTTACTCAGCAAGCAATCAGCATTGATTTTGCCGTTAATGTTGCTGATCTTTTTAGCCTTGGATAAGCATCGCCGAGGGCAGTTGAAAAAAGAGTTTCTGGTTTATTTAAGTCCTATCGTGATCGCGGCAGTGCCGATTTTATGGTGGAACCAGCAACACGATTGGGTGATGTTCGGGCATAGCAAAGGCCATTTCGGTAACCATGAACCGGTCAGCCTGCTTAAGCACTTACAATGGGCCCGAGATTTTCTGCTTTACCAGCTGTTATTGGTTTCGCCGGTGCTGTTTGTGCTGGTGCTGATTAGCAGCGCGCAAGCGGCGCTCAATTTTAGACGTCTGGCTGCGGAGCAACGATTTTTGTTATTGATGGGGCCAGCCTTGTTACTCGGTGTTTTGCTGCTCAGTGTGCTGCAAAAAGCCCAAGGCAATTGGCCTATGCCGTTTTATTTTACCGGCTTGATTTTGTTGGTCGGCAACTGGCTGGCCGGTGCCTGGAAAAAAGCCTTGAAATACGGTGTCGCACTGGGTCTGGCGATGGTGCTGTTGACCTATTCGCTGCCCATCGTCTTGCAAGTGTTTAAATTACAAAACACCGCGTTCGATCCCACCAAGCGTTTTAACAGCTGGCAGGAGTTGGCGATTAACGTGCATTTCGAGCGCTTGATCAGTTTGCCCAATCTGGATAACACCTTTGTGGTAGCCTTGGGCCATCGTTATCTGGCGAGCGAGTTGGCGTTTTATTTGCCCGATCATCCCCAGGTTTATCGTTACGAACCCAGTGGTGTGGTGACGTCGCAGTACGAAGTTTGGCCTGGTCCGCAGGCGTTTGTCGGCAAAAACGGCTTTGTGCTGGGTGAAACCTCGGAGGAAAACCTACCCGCAGAATTGAAAGCGGTGTTTCAAAATTTTCGCTTCTTGGCGCAAATCCCCAATCCTGCCAAGCCGAGTTCCCCGTATTACCTGTATTTAGGTGAAAACCTGAAGTTTTGGCCGGAAACCGTCCGGCTAACATTGGATAAGGAAAGCTATGCCCCATCGGAAAATTAGACGCGCGCGCAACGAACTCATGCTCGTCTTGCTATTGGCGGCACTGACCACTCTATTGTTTGGGCTAACAGACCTGGATTTGCGCTTGGCGGCCTTGTTTTATCATCCGGAAAATCCCGGCGATGTCTGGCCGACCCAGCATTGGTGGCCCTGGAAACTGCTGTATGACTATGCTTTTCCGTTCACCTTGTGGGCCGGTCTGATAGCTTTAGCGGTTTATGTCCTCAGTCATTTCAATACTCATACGCAACGCTTTCGCCGTAAGGCCTTGTATATACTGCTGGTCATTGCTTTAGGTCCGGGCTTGGTGGTCAATCTTGTTGTTAAAGATCATTGGGGAAGACCCCGGCCGGTGCATGTCAGCCAGTTCGGCGGCGAGTACCAATATGTGCCGCCTGCCAAATTCGGCCACACGCCTGATAAGTCTTTCGTCTGTGGTCACTGTTCGGTGGGCTACACATTTTTTGTGTTGTATTTTCTGTCGCAAAACCATAAAGCCATCTATTTTCTGTTGACGATAGTGTTGGCGTGGACTCTGGGCTTTACCCGGATGACTTCCGGCGGACATTTTGCGTCGGATATTTTATGGTCCGGCTACCTGGTATTTTTGGTGGCTTATGCCTTGTACTACGGTTGGTATGTTCGGATAAAGCCGGACGTGAAGACCGCGCAATGACGGGGGCAATCAAGATTTGGGTGGATGCGGATGCCTGTCCTAATTTGATTAAAACGGTTTTGTTCCGCGTCGCCCAAAAAAGGCAGTTGGAATTGCTGCTGATTGCCAATCAAAGCATCGCCGTGCCGCCGTCCCGTTATATCCAATCGATTCGCGTCAGCGGCGGTTTCGATGTCGCTGATGATTATATCGTCGAGCATCTGCGGGCCGGCGATCTGGCGATTACCGGCGATATTCCGTTGGCTGCAAAAATCCTAGCTAAGCAGGGGTTTGTGATTCATCCGCGTGGCGAAGCTTATACGGTGGAGAATATCGGTGAAAAACTCGCCATGCGCGATTTCATGGAAGGCTTGCGCGACAACGGTTTGGCATCCGGTGGTGCGGCGGCCATGACGGCCAAAGATGTCCAAAATTTCGCCAACGCGCTGGATAGATTTCTGGCCGCCCGGCAAATATAACAGGCTGAGTTTTCAGGGTTAGCTTGATATAATGCCCCGGTTTTATATACCTAAACACGAGAGATTTGCATGATTCAAGGTAGTATCGTTGCGCTGGTAACCCCGATGACGGAAGACGGTGCGGTGGATGAAACCAGTCTGAAACGGCTGGTCGAATTTCATATAGAGCAAGGGACTGACGCATTGGTAGCGGTTGGTACCACTGGCGAATCGGCAACTCTCGACGAAGACGAGCATTGCGCAGTCATTAAATTTATCGTCGATTGCGTGGCCGGACGGATACCGGTTATCGCCGGCACCGGTGCCAATTGCACCCGCGAAGCGATACACCTGACTCAAAAAGCCAAGCAAGCCGGTGCGGACGCCTGTTTGCTGGTCACGCCTTATTACAACAAACCGACCCAGGAAGGCTTGTACCTGCATTACAAAGCCATCGCCGAAGCGGTCGATATTCCGCAAATTCTGTACAACGTGCCGGGGCGTACCGCTTGCGACTTGTTGCCGGAAACCGTGGGTAGACTGGCGAAAATCGATAACATCGTCGGTGTGAAAGAAGCCACCGGTAAGCTGGAACGGGTCAAGCAAATCCGGGATTTAACCGGTGACGATTTTGCGCTGTACACCGGCGACGACGCCACCAGCTGCGAATTTTGTTTATTGGGCGGCAACGGCAGCATCACCGTGACCGGCAACGTGGCACCGAAACTGGTCCACGAAATGTTGGCGGCGGCAATGGCGGGTGATCGCGCGACTGCCGAGGCGATAGATGCCAAATTGACCGGTTTGCACAGCAGCCTCTTCATACAATCCAATCCCATTCCCGTCAAATGGGCAGTGGCGGAAATGGGTTTGATGGGCCAAGGTATTCGATTGCCTTTGACTTGGCTGACAGAGGACTGTTTTGCTACCGTGCGCGCGGCGATGCATCAAGCCGGCGTTTTATAACCATGAAAACTCGCCTATACGGTCGTCTGGCGCTGGTTTCGGCGTTGCTGTTGAATGCCTCGTGCAGCACCATCAAGAGCTGGTTTCCGGATAAGGAAAGAGATTATCAATTTACTACCGAAATCCCCGAATTGGTCGTCCCGGACGATCTAAAAACCAAGACCTTGGCGACCCGTCCGGTAAACAATACGCCGGAACCTGCACCAGAGCCGGTGCGGCAGGAGCCTGTCCGATCCGCGGCAGCCGCAGAGCCGGCGCCCAGGAAGCCGGAAAAAACCGAAGCTAAAGAGACTGTCGCGGCAGCCGGATCCGGGAAAAGTGTGCAAGCGGCCGGCAGCAGTGGCGTCAGCAGTTTACAAATCGATCAATCCGCCACTCAAGCCTGGTGGATAGTCGGCAAAGCCTTGAGCCGCCAAAAATTGGAAGTGGTCGAGCGGAATATGGACAAAGGCTATTTCTTCGTCAAATACGATCCTGACGCGATTAAGCCGGAAGACGGTTCCATTCTGGACGAAATCACTTTTTTATTCGGCGACGATCCCAGCCAGGAACAGGAATATCGGGTAAGCCTGCATCAACTTGATGAACTGCTTACCGAAGTGACGGTGCAAGATAGTGACGGTAAGACCCTGTCAAATGTCGCTGCGACCTCCTTGCTCAGATTGATCACCGAAGGCATTAATCAGGATATACCCAGCGGTACCGCTGACAAGTCGGACAAAGCAGCCGACAATACGCCGTCGCCATAAAATCGCCGCCTTGTTTGCGATTTGGGGCTTGCCGTGTTTTATCTGCGGAATGTCCTGTATTTACTCTTTTAGCTATAAAAAACCACTCAAACACAGCCCATGTTGACCCTATCCGGAATCTCCGCTCTTTCCCGTTTTCGTATTGAAAAACTGCTGACCGAACTGCAGGCAGTGGCCGGCAGCATTACTGCTGTTAGTGCCCGGTTTCAGCATTTCGTGCAAATCGATGGTCAGCTATCCGCCGAGCAATCGGCGATGCTGGGACGCTTGCTCGATTACGGCCAAAGCGATGAAAGCAGCGAAAATGTAGCGGTGGAAGGGAGCGGCGAATCGTCTGAATCACAATTTGTCTCCTTGTGGGTGGTGCCGCGTTTGGGCACTATTTCGCCTTGGTCGAGTAAAGCCTCGGAAATAGCCGAGCGTTGCGGCTTGGCCGCGGTAAAACGCATTGAGCGCGGTATCGAATACCGCTTTACCTCTTCCGAGCCTTTGAGCGATGCTGTTAAACACCAACTGGCGTCTTTACTGCACGATAGAATGATTCAGCAAGTGGTTTACGATCAGGCTAGCCTTGATTTGTTTGCCGAGCACGATCCCCAGCCTTTACAAACCGTAGCTATCGTAGAGCAGGGCAGGGACGCTTTGGTTAAGGCCAACGCTGAATTAGGCATGGCCTTGTCGGCCGATGAGATCGAATATTTAACTGAGAGCTTCATCAATTTAGGTCGCAACCCGACCGATGTGGAGCTGATGATGTTCGCCCAGGCCAATTCCGAACATTGCCGGCATAAAATCTTCAACGCCAGTTGGACCATTGATGGCGAAGAGCAAGCCAAGTCTTTGTTTGCGATGATCCGCAACACTCACACGCTGAATCCGCAAGGCGTGCTGTCAGCCTACAGTGACAACTCGTCGGTGCTGGAAGGCCCGACAGCCCAGGTATTTATCCGCGATGCGGCGAATAACTATGCCTATGGCTATGTCGAAGAACAGGCGCACCTGCTGATGAAGGTGGAAACCCACAACCATCCGACCGCAATTTCCCCGCATCCCGGCGCGGCAACCGGTTCCGGCGGGGAGATTCGCGACGAAGGCGCCACCGGCCGCGGCTCGGCAACCAAGGCCGGTCTGACCGGTTTCAGCGTCTCGCATCTGAAAATTCCTGGTTTCCCGCAGCCTTGGGAAGCCGATTACGGCAAGCCAGAGCGCATCGTTTCCGCGTTGGACATCATGCTGGAAGGGCCAATCGGCGGCGCAGCGTTTAATAACGAATTCGGCCGGCCCAACATCGCCGGCTATTTCCGCAGCTTCGAACAACCATCGGAAACCGGCGAAGCCAATCAATATCGTGGCTATCACAAACCCATCATGATCGCCGGTGGCATGGGCAACATCCGGCCGATGCTGGTGGATAAACATCCTATTCCGGCTGGCTCGTTGATCGTCATCCTTGGCGGTCCGGCGATGCTGATCGGTTTGGGCGGCGGCGCGGCATCATCGCAAACTTCCGGCGAAAGCGCTGCGGAACTGGATTTTGCCTCGGTGCAACGCGAGAATCCGGAAATGGAACGGCGTTGCCAGGAAGTCATCAATCACTGTAATTCGCTGGGCGAAAACACACCCATCATCTCTATTCACGACATCGGTGCCGGCGGTTTGTCCAACGCGGTGCCGGAAATCATTCACGACTGTGATCGTGGTGGCAGTTTCGAATTGCGCAAGGTGCAGAACGCCGACAAAGGCATGTCGCCGATGCAAATCTGGTGCAACGAGGCCCAGGAACGCTATGTGGTGGCGATCAAACCTGAGTCGCTGGCATTATTCGAATCCTTCTGCAAACGCGAGCATTGTTTGTACGCGGTGATCGGTCATGCCACCGACGAGGAACATCTGACGCTGAGCGACGAATGGCTGGGTGGTAAACCCGTTGACCTGCCGATGTCGGTATTGTTCGGCAAGCCACCGAAAATGCATAGAAACGTCCAGCGTTTGACCAAGAATTTGCCCGAATTGCAACTGGACCAAGTCGAATTGGCCGAAGCCGTGAAACGGGTCTTAGCGTTTCCGGGTCGTGGCGGACAAGAGCTTCTTGATTCACATCGGCGACCGCTCGGTGACGGGTTTGGTCGCTCGCGACCAGATGGTCGGCCCCTGGCAAGTGCCTGTTGCCGATGTCGCGGTCACCGCGTCCGGCTTTTATGCTCACACTGGCGAAGCAATGGCTATGGGTGAGCGCACGCCGTTGGCTTTGATTGACGGCCCGGCTTCCGGTCGTATGGCGATAGGCGAAGCTTTGACTAACTTGGCAGCGGCTCGTATCGGCAAGCTCAATGATGTCAAACTGTCCGCCAACTGGATGGCCGCCTGCGGCAGTCCCGGTGAAGACGCCGCGCTGTTCGATACTGTCAAGGCGGTGGGTATGGAATTGTGCCCGGAATTGGGTATTGCGATTCCGGTAGGCAAGGATTCGCTGTCTATGAAAAGCGTCTGGAAAGATGATAGCGCCGGTCGCTCCCAGCATCCTGCTTCCCGCGACACTAGCACATCCATGTGCGTCGAAAAGACCATGACCTCGCCGCTGTCTCTGATTATCACCGCCTTCGCGCCGGTGCAGGATGTTCGGTGTACACTGACTCCAGAGTTGAAAAATGCCGATAGCGTGTTGCTGTTGATTGATCTTGGCCGGGGCAAGAACCGTCTCGGCGGTTCGGTGCTAGCCCAAGTTTACAATCAGCTCGGCAACCAGGCACCGGACCTGGACGACGCGAGTTTGTTCAAGCGTTTCTTCGACACGATTCAAGCCTTGAACGACCAAGCGCTGATTCTGGCTTACCATGATCGGGCCGACGGTGGTTTGCTGGCTACGGTAACCGAAATGCTGTTTGCCAGCCGTAAAGGCGTTGAACTAGATATTTCCGAACTGGGCGACGACGTGCTGGCGACCTTGTTCAACGAGGAATTGGGCGCGGTACTGCAAGTAAAAACGGCTGAATTGGATCATGTCGCGCGACTGTTGGATCAGGCCGGGCTGGACGAATTTACCCATATCGTCGGTAAATTAAGTTCAGATCAAAAGTTACGAATCGTCCGTAACGGCAAGGAAATTTACAGTGCGAAACGCGCTGAACTGCAACAAACCTGGTCGGAAGTCAGCTTCAGGATGCAAGCCTTGCGCGACAATCCCGATTGCGCACAGCAACAATTCGAGCGAATCGCCGACGACAACGATCCAGGTTTGTCCGCTCAGTTGACTTACGACATCAACGACAACATCGCGGCGAAATTTGCGGATGCGGCCCGACCCAAAGTCGCGATTTTGCGGGAGCAAGGTGTCAACGGCCACGTGGAAATGGCGGCAGCCTTCGATAGAGCCGGTTTCGCGGCCATCGATGTACACATGACCGACATCATCAGCGGCCGGGTGTCGCTGGCCGATTTTACCGGTCTGGTGGCTTGCGGCGGTTTTTCTTACGGTGACGTGCTTGGTGCGGGCGGCGGCTGGGCCAAATCAATTTTATTCAACCCGAAAGCACGCGACGAATTTGCTGCGTTTTTTGCCCGCCCCGATACGTTTGGTTTGGGTGTTTGCAACGGATGTCAGATGATGTCCGGCCTGAAGGATATTATTCCAGGTGCGGAACACTGGCCGCAGTTCAAACGCAATCTGTCGGAACAATTCGAGGCGCGGGTAGCAATGGTCAAGGTGCAGGCTTCGCCGTCGATTTTCTTCCAAGGCATGGCGGGTTCTATATTGCCGGTTGTGGTCGCTCATGGGGAAGGGCGCGCCGAGTTCGATTCCGAAAACCCTGCCGAAGCCGAGGTTGCGATCAGTTATGTTGATAATTACGGCAATGAAACCGAAGCCTTTCCGGCCAACCCGAACGGATCACCGCTGGGCATTACCGGGTTAACCACCGTCGACGGCCGTTTTACCATCATGATGCCGCATCCGGAACGTTGTTTCAGGGCGATACAGAACTCCTGGCATCCGGCCGATTGGTTGGAAGATGGGGCGTGGTTGCGAATGTTCAGAAATGCCCGGGTTTGGGTAGGCTGAGTCAGCGCCGAGGCTTTCGTTTGGTTAAATAGGATCGAGTTTGAGTAACACATATCCCGAGCCTCACAATGATTCAGGGGCTCCAATTTGCAGTTCTCATTGCCAGGAAATAAATAAGAATTTTTCCTATAGCTGTGTGGGAAGCTAGACGGGATAATAGAGGGTTTTCAACGCACTCCATGTCATGAGCCTTCGCTACCAGATTATCTGTCGCATCCTGCTGTCTTCGGTTTGTATTTTGGTATTGGGCGGGGCGATTGCGGTCTGGCAAGCCCGCCAAGCGGTCGAGAAGGAGGTGGATGCCTCGATTCATCTGGCCTTGCAGCTGATCACCATGGGCATCACCGATACGCCGGTATTTCAACAAAGCGACGATTTATCCCGCTTCAGCGCCTTGCGGCAAACGCGGCATTTGAGCATTCAATTGCAAAAGCCGGACGGACAGTTAATCCATTTCGCCGGCGAAAATCAACCGACCAATCCCGAAGAAATGCCGCCTAGTTGGTTTATCCGCTTGGTGAAGGGCGACTATCCCAAAGTCGAGCATCAGCTGAACATGCAGGACGGCAAGTTATTGACGCTGATTATTCAGGCTCAGCCGCTCGATGAAATCACCGAAGTCTGGCAGGAAAGCGTGGCGTTTTTTGCGTCGATTTCCTTGTTGACTATGTTGACTTTTCTGGCGGTCAATCTGGTATTTAATAAGTCTTTGCAATCGATTGCGGTCATCGTGGACGCCTTGCGCCTGATCGAAACCGGCCAATATCGGCAACAATTGCCGCCATTTTCCACGCAGGAATTCGATGATATTGCTAAGGCAATCAATCATATGACGGTTGAATTGGAAAAAACCCGCCAGGAAAATCGCGCATTGACACAGCATTCGCTAGCCATTCAGGAAGAAGAGCGCCAACGTCTGTCGCAGGAGTTGCATGACGAATTTGGCCAATCCCTGACAGCTATCAAAGTGATGGCGGTTACGGCAGCGCATCGTAAAGCCGACGCGGCTAAAATAACCGCAACAATCGCGGAAATTTGCGATCACTTAATGACTGTGGTGCGTTCGATGATGCAGCAATTGCATCCTCTGGTCTTGACCGAATTAGGATTGAAGGCCACTTTGGAAGAGATGGTTAATCATTGGTCGGAACGCAATACTGATCTACGGCTGACGATTCGTTGTAGCGACGCAGTGGATGGTTTGGATAAAAATCTAACTATTCAGGTGTTTCGGGTGATTCAGGAGTGTTTGACCAACGTGGTGCGCCATGCACAAGCCCATAGCGTGACTATCGACTTGGATAAGCTGGATATCCCCCAGGCATGTTTGCAACTTAAAGTGCAGGATGACGGACGCGGTTGCGATTTGCAGACTACCAGTCAAGGCTTTGGTTTGCTGGGCATAAAAGAACGCATCAAGTCGCTGGACGGCGAATTGCAGGTGTTGTCTCGCCCTGGTTCAGGTATGTTGGTTAATGCGCGAATCCCACTCGTATGAATAACAAGATAAAAATCGTGTTGGTGGACGACCACCTGGTAGTGCGGGCTGGTTTTAAAATGCTGTTGGCTGCCGGGGATAGTGTCGAAGTCATCGGCGAAGCCGAGCGTGGTGAACAGGCTATTCAGCTTTATCAAGAATTACAGCCCGATATGTTGGTGATGGATTTGTCCATGCCGGGGATTGGCGGTTTGGAAACTATTCGGCGGATCATTCAGCGCGATAGTGAGGCAAGAATTTTAGTTTTTAGTGTGCATCATGAACAAGTTTATGTCAGCCGGGCATTGGCAGCCGGCGCGCAGGGCTATATCACCAAAAATAGCGCTCCCGGTATTCTTGCCGAAGCGATAGCGGCAATTATGGCTGGTCAACAGTATGTCGAGCGCGGTTTGGTCAAGGGCGGCGGGGAAGAGCAGCAGTACACCGGTTATCAAGCGATAATCGGCGGTTTTTCTGCACGCGAGTTCGATGTATTTAGTTTGCTTGCCCAAGGGTTGACGGTGCATAAGATCGCCGATCAGCTGTGTCTAGGCCATAAAACTGTGGCGAACTACGCCACGCAAATCAAGAAAAAGCTCCAGGTTGACACTACCACAGAGCTTGCTCATATTGCGGTCAATTTGGGTATGACGGCGCGCTGATAGTTGGTTTTAGGGCGAGGGCTGAGAAGGAATAAATTAGCCGTCGTTCAGGCAAAATAATTTCGTCTGAACGATTATTGAAAATTATGTTTCTTAATCCAGAAGGCCGTCGAGCTCAGATTTAGCCGCTAGAACATCCGGCAATTTTTCCTTAAGAAGTTGGTCCGATAGGCCTAAAAGTGCGGTGACTTGATTGGGTAGCGAAGCCAAAATTTGATTTTCATCCAAACCCTGATCCTGGCAGTCGCTGATTGTATGGGCGAGGAAAACTGCGCAAGCTAATTTGTTGGGCGTGTCCGCGGCTAAAGGTTCCGCCGATTGTTCGATGGTTTCGACCAATTCGTCAGCAAATTTCCAGCGACGGCAAAGCTCCGCGCAGACCGCCGGGCTGGTATAGCCCAAGCGCCTTTTTTCAATTTCCAATCTGACGTTGCCGTTTTTCACATGCTGATCAATTTCGTTGGCTTCACGGGGACTGCCAATGTGAATGAGCAGGTTGCCCAGATTGCTAATTAGCCCGGCAGTATAGGCGATGTCTGCTGCCAGGCCCGCTTGGGCCGCGAACCATCTTGCATAACCTGCTGTGCGGAAACTATTCCGCCAGCTTTGTTTGACATCGAAATTATCCAATTGCGGTACCACACCGACAATCCCGGATGCGATCACCAAGGTTTTCAGCTGGTTCATGCCCAGCAAGGTGATGGCTTCATCTATAGAGCCAATTTTACGGGATAAACCAAAATGCGCGGAGTTGACTAAACGCAGGATTTTTAAAACAATCACCTGCTCTTTTTCCACGTTTTTGGCTATGTCGAGCATATCCGCGTTGGGATTGTTTAGCTGATTGATGAGGGATCTTACGACTTCGGGTACTTGCGGAATTTTGTGGATTTCATCGAACAGTTGGTTCATTTTTGTGGGCATGTCTTCATCCTTAAGCTACGAAACTGTAATTAGGGGCTGTTGCCGTTTTACATGGGTAACCAAATAAAAGCGCAGGCCAAAGCGACAACGCCTTCAAAATTGCGTTTCAATTTGTCATATCGCGTCGCGATGGCTCTGAAATGTTTCAATCGCGCAAAGACATTTTCAACGAGGTGGCGATATTGGTAGAGGCACCAATCCATTCCGTCATTCCCGACGATTGAATTTTGTTTTCTAGGAATGATAGGGACACTCCCTTTCTCTCGAATTTGAATCCGTAGAGGTTCACTGTCATAGCCTTTGTCAGCGACCGTGTAGTCAGCCAAAGGCAGTTTAGCCACTAATTCCGGCGCTTCTTTGCAGTCATGGACTTCACCACCGGTGATCGAGAAATGAATAGGCAGCCCACAGGCATCAACGGCCATATGGATTTTCGTGGTGTGACCCGCAACGGATTTCCCAATCGCGGCATCCTGTTCATGAGCCGCACCACTACTATGCTGATGCGCTTTCACGATACTGCCGTCAATAAAGGTCCATTCCAAATCCGGTGCCACAACCAGGCCTCGAAAGATGCCCATCAGTTTTTCTTGCAGTGACCACGCATTAAACCGTTTGTAGACTGCATTCCACTTACCAAACGTGGCAGGCAGGTCTCGCCAGGGGCAGCCGACTCGCATGCGATAAAAAATCCCTTCTACCGTTTGCCTGAGCGAAGGCTTGTCATAAATCCCCAGGCTTAACAGGATGGCTTTGAATTTATTCCAGTATGCATCCGTAAACATTTGTCGCGGCATAGCTCACTTGTCTTCTGATTGAAAAATCAATCAATGAGGCAGAGCCGTTCGATTTCAAGGCTATCGTTTCAAAATGGCAACAGCCCCTATTCTTAGTGAATTATAGCCAGCCTCGGCGAACAAACCGTACAAATTTAACATCGGATCTGGGCCCGGCGCAGCCTGGATAAGGGTTACGCCGAGCCAAGCGGATAGCGGTTTAGCTAGGTCTTAAAGTTTCCAACCATGGAGCGTAACTGATTCGCCAGGTCAAGTAATTCGTGGCAGGCATCCGCCGTATTTTTCGCGCCAATCGAAGTCTCTTCGGATACCCGGCTGATATTGCTGATGTTGCGATTGATTTCCTCGGCTACAGCGGTTTGCTCCTCGGCCGCGCTGGCTATCTGATTATTCATATCGTTAATGGTATCGATACGTTCACTAATGGTGGTTATCGAACCTCCGGCGGATGCGGCTTGCTCTACGCTGGAGTTGGCGCGGCTTCTACCGTTTTCCATAACGGCCACGGCCTGTTTCGCGCGGTCCTGCAAGCGTTCGATGGTTTTTTGAATTTCCAAAGTGGAATTTTGGGTACGGCTGGCCAAGGTTCTGACTTCATCCGCTACTACCGCAAAGCCTCGACCTTGCTCACCAGCCCTGGCGGCTTCTATGGCGGCGTTCAGTGCCAGCAAATTGGTTTGCTCGGCAATACCTTGAATCACGCCTAATACCTCGCCAATACTGTTACTGTCGTTTTCCAGTTCGTGTATCACATTGGCGGCGTTTTCCACTTCAGACGCTAAGCTGTTGATGCCATGCACCGCATCTTTCACGATGTTTTTGCCTGACGACGCTTCACGGTCGGCGATTTCGGCGGCTTCCGATGCTCTAACGGCATTTTTGGCGACTTCTTGCACCGTCGATGTCATTTGCTTCATGGCATTAGCCACCAACGTGGTTTCGTGCAATTGCCGCTCAACACCGGCTTGAGTCGATTGGGTGATATTCGCAAGCTTGTGGGAAGAGCTGGCTAGTTTTTCGCTGGTAGAGCTGATCTGGTCGATGGTTTTGGCTATTTTACGCACGAAGGTATTAAAACTCGATGCGATCCAGGCAAATTCCGACTTGCCGCTCGCATCCAGGCGAGCCCGCAGGTCGCCTTCGCCACTACCGATGTCCTGCAGTTTCAAAGCCAATGCTGTCAGCGGACCGATGATGATTTTGCTCATCGTGAAGTAGCCGGTAAAACCAATGATGATCAGTGTTATGCATAAGAAGCCGATAGCGTAGAAGGTATTATTCTTCAGCTCGGCTAGCGCCACGCTAAATGGGGTGACGATCTCAAATGCACCATGCAAGTCGCCGGCGTGGCGATTTTCCATCGGATACCCCAGTAAATCTTGGCCCTTTTCGTTATTCCAGAGACTTTGCGATGTCTTGGGGTCGCCATGGCACAATTCGCATTGTTTGACTAATTTGACCGGGCGTAAATAGCGGACTTCCTGTTTTTCTTCGTCTACGTAGCTGAAGTCTTGGGCGGACGGGTTGCTTCTGAAAAACTCCAGCGCTTGACGCTCGATGTCATCCGCTGCGTTCCGGGGGTTTCGGGGGTTAAGAGACGGTGCTTTAAAACGAAAGCCGTGCTCTTTGGCTTCTGCTTCGATGACATCCCAGGCATTGGCCGTCGGTACGGTGGCGATCACCAGTTCTCTGGCTTTAGAGCTACCTTTTTGTTCGACCAATTGCATGAGTTGCTCAGGCGTGTAGATGCCGGCTTCCCATTTTTTTACGACATTGTCGCGGATTGATTCGGACAAAGTGAGTAGTTGCCGCGAGGCTTTGATTTCCCGGTCAATCAGCTTTTGTTTCTCAAAGCTTGAGTAAACAACCAAGATGGCTATGCCTAAAAGTGTTAGCACCGACATGGTGATAGAAACCACCTTTACCCCTACAGAATGCCAGTTCATCATCAACATCCGAAACTCCCCTAAAATACGCTTTAAATTTCTTGTATTAACTGTCTTTCCAGTACCGCCCTGAAGACATGCCAACCGAGTATAGCTTACAATTTAGCGTCAACTATTCTAAAAACTTAACAACTATGCGGAAAATCAAGGTTTTGTTTGTGTGTATGGGTAACATCTGTCGATCGCCCACCGCAGAAGGCGTTTTCTCTCATTTAGTGTCTACAAGAAACCTGGCGGAGCGCTTTCAAATAGATTCAGCCGGTACCCATGCCTACCATGTTGGCGATGCGCCCGATCTGCGCGCGCAAAAAGCCGCTCGCGACAGAGGGATTGAATTGAAACATCTGCGGGCGCGCAAAGTTGTGTCCGCAGATTTCGAAGCGTTCGATCACATTCTGGTGATGGACGACGAAAATCACGCCGTACTAAAAGAAGCCTGTCCGATTGATTTGAGTCATAAAATTCGCCATTTTCTCGATTATGCACCGCACTTGAATCAACGCGAAGTGCCAGACCCTTACTACGGTGGTAGTTATGGTTTTGAGCGGGTGCTGGATATGGTCGAAGAGGCATCGGCGGGATTTTTGCAGGCATTGCAACAAACGGGCGAGCTGTAATTAACGGGGTAGGAAAAAGCTAATGGCGATAATTTCGAATACGGTCAGTTACCTGGATCGCGACACGGTGCTGGAAGGTTTTTTTGCTTACGACGATGCGATTATCGGTCAGAGACCGGTGGTGTTGATCCATCATGCTTGGGGTGGGCGAGACCAGTTTGTGGCTGACAAGGCCTTAAAGTTGGCGGAATTGGGTTACTTGGCGTTCGCTACCGATATGTATGGTAAAGGCGTCCTAGGCAAGACGCCGGAACAAAACGCCAAATTGATGCAACCCTTCATACAAGATAGGGCGAAATTGCAACAGCGCTTACAGGCAGCGCTATCCACAGTCAAGCTGATGCCTTGGGCCGACAACGCCAGGATTGCGGCGATAGGCTTTTGTTTTGGTGGTTTATGCGCGCTGGATTTGGCCCGGACCGGTGTGGATATGCGTGGAGTAGTGTCATTTCATGGCTTGCTCGGTGCGCCTGAAAATATCCCGAACCCCCAAATTAAGGCTAAGGTACTGGTGTTGCATGGCTATGACGACCCTATGGCCTCCGTTGAGCAAGTACTTGCCTTGCAAGACGAATTAACCAAGGCTGGTGCGGACTGGCAGTTGCATAGTTACGGGCATACGATGCACGCCTTTACCAACCCGGTGGCTAATAATCCTGATTTTGGTACCGTTTATCAGACCGCTTGCTGATCGCCGGTCTTGGCAGGCGATGCAAAACTTTTTGAGCGAGATTTTTGCCTGACGGCAGAGGGTGGCGTTTGCTATAATCGACTGCTTTATAAACCTGTTAGCCATGCTTAAATGGAATTGATGCTTCAGGCTAACCCGTCGATCGATAAGCTTTCGACTGCACTGGAACCACGGACCCATGTCAGACTTCGCTAAAGAAATTATCCCCGTCAATCTCGAAGACGAGATGAAACAATCCTACCTCGATTACGCCATGAGCGTCATCGTCGGCAGGGCACTTCCCGATGTCAGAGACGGCCTCAAGCCGGTGCACCGTCGCGTCCTTTACGCGATGAACGAGCTCGGAAACGACTGGAACAAACCTTATAAAAAGTCGGCGCGTATCGTCGGTGACGTGATCGGTAAATACCATCCGCATGGTGATACAGCGGTTTACGACACCATGGTGCGGATGGCGCAGCCGTTTTCCTTGCGCTACATGTTAATCGATGGTCAAGGCAACTTCGGTTCGGTGGACGGTGATTCGCCGGCGGCGATGCGGTATACCGAAGTGCGAATGGCGAAAATCGCCCATGAATTACTCGCGGACCTGGATAAGGAAACCGTGGACTTCGTTGCCAACTACGACGAATCGGAATCTGAACCCACGGTGATGCCGACTCGGGTGCCTACTCTGTTAGTCAATGGCTCTGCCGGCATCGCGGTCGGTATGGCCACTAATATTCCTCCACATAATCTGGGTGAGATTATCAGCGCCTGCCTGGCCTTGATCGAAAACCCCGATCTGACGATTCCCGAATTAATGCAAATCGTGCCGGGACCGGATTTTCCGACCGCAGGGATCATCAATGGTGCTTCCGGTATTTTTGAAGCGTATGCCACCGGTCGTGGCCGGATTTACCTGCGTGGCCGCAGCCATTTTGAAGACATTGGCGATAGTGGTCGCCAAGCCATCATCACCACTGAATTACCGTATCAGGTCAACAAAGCCCGTTTGCTGGAAAAAATCGCCGAATTAGTTAAAGAGGGCAAACTGGATGGTATTTCGGGTCTGCGCGATGAGTCTGATAAGGATGGCATGCGCATGGTCATCGAATTGCGCCGCGGCGAGGTGCCGGACGTGGTGCTAAATAATCTGTACAAACAAACCCAGATGCAGACCGTATTTGGTATCAATATGGTGGCGCTGTACGATGGTCGGCCGCATTTGATGGGGTTGAAAGACATTCTGGCGGCATTTGTCGATCACCGTCGCGAGATCGTTACCCGCAGAACCATTTATAACCTGCGCAAGGCGCGAGAAAGGGCGCATATCCTCGAAGGTTTGGCGGTTGCATTGGCTAATATCGACGAGATGATTGAGCTGATCAAATCCTCGCCCAGCCCGCAAGAAGCCAAAGTCGGCCTGCTAGCGCAGACCTGGAATGCCGGTTTGGTTGCGGCCTTGCTGGATAGAGCCGAGGCGGATCGTTCGCGGCCGGACGATTTGTCTATCGAATTTGGCTTGGTAGACGGCTCTTACCGCTTATCCGAAAATCAGGCGCAGGCTATTTTGGATTTGCGTCTGCATCGTTTGACAGGCTTGGAACAAGAAAAAATCGTCAACGAATACAAGCAGCTGCTGGAACTGATCGACGAATATTTGCATATTTTGGGTAGCGATGTGCGCTTGATGGAAGTGATCCGCGAAGAGCTGGAAGAGATCAAAACTCAATACGGCGATGCCCGCCGCACCGAAATCGTCCAGGATTATTCCAATCTGTCCGCCGAGGATCTGATCACCGAAGAAGATATGGTGGTGACGATGTCGCACGAGGGTTACGTGAAAACCCAGCCGCTCAGCGATTATAAAGCCCAGCGCCGCGGTGGCCGTGGTAAGTCGGCGACTGCAACGAAGGAAAACGATTTCGTCGAAAAACTGATCATCGCCAATACCCACGACACGATTCTGTGCTTCTCGTCCGCGGGTAAAGTCTATTGGTTGCGGGTGTTTAATCTGCCGGTCGCCAGCCGGGCATCGCGCGGCAAGCCGTTTGTAAATCTGTTGCCGCTGGAAGAAGGCGAGAAGATCAATGCGATGTTGCCGGTCCGTGAGTACAGTGCGGATAAATACATTTTCATGGCCACATCATCGGGTACCGTGAAAAAAACCCCGTTGCCCGAGTTCGAACGCCAGCGCAGTAACGGCAAAATCGCTATCGATCTAAACGAAAACGACACTTTAGTGGGCGTGGCGATTACCGACGGGCAGCAAAACGTGTTGTTGTTCAGCAGTGATGGCAAGGCCGTGTGCTTCAACGAAACCGATGTGCGCTCCATGGGCAGGACCGCTACCGGCGTACGCGGTATCCGTCTGCAGGAAGGCCAAAAAGTCATATCCTTAATCATCGCCAGCGAAGGCACGGTGTTGAATATCACCGAAAACGGTTACGGCAAACGCACTAAGCTGGAAGAGTTTACCCAGCATAGACGCGGCGGCCAGGGCTTAATCGCGATTCAAACCTCCGAGAGGAATGGTGCGGTAGTCGGCGCGGTATTGGTTAACGATACTGACGAGATCATGTTGATCACTGACGGCGGTACGCTGGTGCGGACACGGGTTAAGGAAATTTCCATCGTCGGCAGAAATACTCAAGGTGTTACCGTCATTCGTCTGGATAAGGGCGAAAGAGTCGTTGGTGTTGATCGTATCGATGGTCTGGGCGATGAAGACGATGTGGACGGCGATATTGACGAAAACGATGTTGATGTGGTGGAAACCGACAGCGCCGAACAAGGCGGAGAAGAGGAGTAACGATGGCAAGGATTTATAACTTTAGCGCCGGTCCGTCCATGTTGCCGGAATCGGTACTGCTGCAAGCTCAACAAGAGATGTTGAATTGGCAAGATAGCGGCATGTCGGTGATGGAAATGAGCCACCGCGGCAAACATTTCATGGCCATCGCCGAAGCGATGAAAAATGATTTGATCGAACTGCTCGGTATTCCTGCTAATTACAAAGTGCTGTTCCTGCAAAGCGGTGCCAGCGCGCAGTTCGCGCTGATTCCGCAGAATATTCTCAACGGCAAAACCAAGGCCAGTTACGTGAACACCGGCGCCTGGTCTACCAGTGCCATCAAAGAAGCCGGTAAATATTGCGAAGTACAGCTCGCTGCCACCTCGGAAGCCGAAAAATTTATTACTATTCCAGCGTTCGATACCTGGAATATCGATAAAGACGCCGCTTATCTGCACTACACCTCCAACGAAACCATTCACGGCGTGGAATTTTCCGAAGTTCCCGACGCGGGGGATTTGCCCTTGGTGTGCGATATGTCTTCGAACATTTTGTCGCGTCCGGTCGATGTCAGCCGCTACGGCATTATTTACGCCGGTACACAAAAAAACATGGGGCCATCCGGCGTGACCGTAGTCATCGTTCGTGACGATTTGGTCGGCTTGGCACCAAAAACCGTGCCGGCGGTTTTTGATTATCAGCAGCAAGCAAAAGCTGATTCGATGTTAAACACACCGGCTACCTATAACTGGTATTTGCTTGGTCTAGTGTTGCAATGGCTGAAACAGCAAGGCGGTATCGCGGCCATTGAGCAGCATAATATTCGTAAAGCCGGCAAGCTTTACCAAGCTATCGATGAATCCAGCCTTTACAGCAATCCGGTGGTGAAAGACTACCGCTCCCGAATGAACGTGCCTTTCGTGTTGGCTGATGCGGCTCTGGATAAAGAGTTTTTGGTGTTGGCCGAGAAAAACGGCCTCAGTACGCTGGCTGGTCACCGTTCCGTCGGTGGCATGCGCGCCAGTATTTACAATGCTATGCCGGAAGCTGGGGTCGATGCCTTGATCGATTTCATGGCCGAGTTCGAACGTACTCACTAAGCAATCCAAAATGACGGCGATTATTCCTTTATCGGAGCTGCGCGAACGTATCGACGCGATTGATCAGCAAATATTGCAGTTGATCAATCGGCGGGCGGAGTGCGCTATTGAAGTAGCCAGAACCAAAATGGCCGAAGGCGAAACCGGTAGTTTTTACCGTGCCGATCGCGAAGCTCAGGTGTTGCGCAAAATCAAGGAGTTGAACCCTGGTCCATTGAGTGACGATGCTTCGGTGCATTTGTTCCGGGAATTGATGTCGGCTTGTTTGGCTTTGGAAAAACCCTTGGAAGTGGCGTTTTTGGGGCCGGTTGGCACCTTTACCCAGCAAGCAACCTTCAAACATTTCGGTCACGCCGTGAAGGGTATTCCGGTGGCGACAATACCGGAGATTTTTTTGGCGGTGGAAACCGGTCATTGTCAATTCGGCGTGGTGCCTGTGGAAAATTCCACAGAAGGCGTAATAGCGCATACGCTGGACCGTTTTATGACCACCTCATTGCAAATTTGCGGCGAAGTCGAAATCCGGGTGCATCAAAATCTGCTCGGCAAAATGGATACGTTGGCGGCGATTAACGAAGTCTATTCGCATCAGCAATCCTTGGCGCAGTGTCGGCAATGGTTGAATACTTATTTGCCGGGCGTGCCATGCACGGCGGTGAGCAGTAATGCCGAAGCGGCCAGACTAGCGTCTTTGGACCACAATAAAGCCGCGATAGCCGGTCTGATGGCCGCCGAATTGTATGAGTTGAACATCATCGAGCAACACATTGAGGATGAATCCAACAATACCACGCGCTTTATCGTCATCGGCAAACAGCAACCGGCATCCACCGGGTTCGATAAAACCTCCATTTTGGTGTCCACCGGCAATCAAGCCGGCGCCTTGCATAAGATTTTGGGGCCGTTTGCCGAGTATGGCATCAGCATGGCGCATATCGAGTCCAGACCATCGCGGCAGGGCTTGTGGGAATACGTGTTTTTTATCGATATCGATGGTCATCGCGACGATCCCGATGTCGCTAAGGCGCTGGAAACCCTGCAAAACAACGTCAAAATGTTGAAAATCCTCGGCTCTTATCCAAAAGCCGTCATTTAATCTTTAATTCGATGAACAAATTTTTAGAACTTGCTACTGCCGGCGTTCAACAGCTGGTGCCTTATGTGCCCGGTAAACCGGTGGATGAATTGCAGCGCGAGCTGGGTATCGCAGAAGTCATCAAGCTGGCTTCTAACGAAAATCCATTGGGCACCGGCGCCAAAGTCGCGGCGGCTATTCAAGCAACCTTGCCCGAATTAACCCGTTATCCCGACGGCAGCGGTTTTACATTGAAAGCCGAATTGTCGGCCAAATTAAACTTGGCACCCGCACAAATTACCCTGGGTAACGGTTCCAGCGAGATTCTGGAATTGGTGATGCGGACTTTCGTTACGCCGGAACTGGAAGTAGTGTTTTCCCAGCACGCATTCGCGTTATATCCGATTCTGACGCAAGCCGTCGGCGCCAAAGCCAAAGTGGTGCCGGCTAAAAATTACGGGCATGATTTGGCGGCAATGCGGGCGCAAGTTGGTCCAAAAACCCGAGTCGTGTTTATCGCCAATCCCAACAATCCGACCGGTACTTTGCTGAATAAAAACGAACTGGAGAGCTTTATCGCTGATTTGCCAGCCCATGTGCTGTGCGTCTTAGACGAGGCTTATTACGAGTTTGTCGATCCTGCCGTGCGAACCGAATCGTTGGCTTGGCCGAATCGTTATCCGAATCTGATTATTGCCCGCACGTTCTCCAAGGCCTACGGCTTGGCGGGCTTGCGCATCGGTTACGGAATTTCCTCGCCGGATATCGCCGATTTGTTGAACCGGGTGCGTCAGCCTTTCAATTGCAGCATGCTGGCTTTGGCCGCTGCGGAAGCCGCGCTGGGGGACACAGATTACCTGAATCAGACCGTGGCTCTTAACAACGCCGGTATGACGCAACTGACTGATGTTTTTAAGGAATTGGATTTACCCTGGATTCCCTCGTCCGGCAATTTCGTTTCCGTGGATGTGAAACAACCGGCGTTGCCGATTTACGAGGCCTTGCTGCGCAAGGGTGTGATCGTAAGGCTGGTTGCCAATTACGAAATGCCTAACCACCTGCGTGTCAGTATCGGCACGGAACGTGAAAACGCCATATTCATAAAAGCGTTGCGCGAGGTGCTGAGCGGTGTTTAACCGCCTGTGCATCATCGGCATCGGTTTGATCGGCGGTTCTATTGCCAGGGCCGCGCGCGCCAAAGGCTTATGTCGTGAAGTCGTTGCCTACGGCCGGGAGAAAAATCTGCCGAATATGCAATTGGCGAAGCAACTCGGTGTCATCGACCAGTTTTACACCGACATAGCTGCGGCATTGCAAAATACCGATTGCGTAATCGTCGCCACGCCGGTCGGTAGCATGAAGGCTATTTTCGAACAAATTAAACCGCACTGGAACTCGAATGCTATTTACAGCGATGCCGGCAGCACCAAGGGCAGCGTGGTTTCCGCATTGGCGGAAGTTTTCGGTACCGTACCCAGCAATTTTGTGCCTGCGCACCCGATTGCCGGCGCCGAGCGCAGCGGTGTGGATGCTTCGACCGTCGATTTGTTTGTCAATCGCCGCCTGATCCTGACGCCGCTAGAAAGCACCGATAAGCTGGCGCTGGCGAAAATCCATGCATTTTGGGAAAAGATCGGCTCCAGCGTTTCGGTGATGTCGGTAGAGCATCACGACACCGTATTAGCCGCCACCAGCCATTTGCCGCATATTTTGGCTTTCGCCTTGGTCGGTTTATTGGGGCGCAAGGACGAACAGCGCGAGATATTCAAATATGCCGCCGGCGGTTTCCGGGATTTCAGTCGCATTGCCTCCAGCGACCCGACCATGTGGCAGGACATCTGCCTAGCGAACAAGCAGGAAATCGTGCCCTTGATTCGCCAGTTTCAAATGGAATTAAGCAAAATAGAACAATTGCTGGTTGAAGATCAATCCGCGCAATTGTTTGAAACCTTTACGTATGCCAGAAATGCCCGGCAGCGTTTTCTCGATCAACAAGAAGACTAAGAAGATTAACATGTCACAAACTATTACTTTTCAAGTACAGCCGGGCGGCAGTTTGCGCGGCGAAATCCGTGTGCCGGGCGATAAGTCCATGTCGCACCGCTCCATCATGCTGGGCTCGTTGGCAGAAGGCGTCACGCACGTCACCGGTTTTTTGAATGCGGAAGATGCAATCTCGACCCTGGAGGCTTTCCAAGCCATGGGCGTCGAAATTGAGGGGCCGGTCAATGGTGAAGTGACGATACACGGTGTGGGCAAGCATGGCCTGAAAGCACCTGAGAAACCTTTATATCTGGGTAACTCCGGTACTTCGATGCGTTTGCTGTCGGGTTTGCTGGCCGGCCAACCGTTTGATTGTGTGTTGACTGGCGATAAATCACTGGAATCGCGGCCGATGAAGCGCGTCACTGTGCCGCTGGCGCAGATGGGCGCCGAGATTATTACCCAGGAAAACGGCACGGCACCGCTGCATATCAAAGGCAAGGCCGGCAAATTGCAAGGCATTCATTACGACATGCCCATTGCCAGTGCTCAGGTTAAATCCTGTTTGCTGTTGGCGGGCATGTATGCCGAAGGTGAAACCAGCGTCACCGAACCGGCCCCGACCCGCGATCATACCGAGCGGATGTTGAATGGTTTTGGTTATCCGGTGCAACGCGAAGGCAGCACAGCTCGTATTACCAACCAAGGCAAATTGACTGCCGCGCGCATTGATGTACCCAGCGATATTTCCTCGGCGGCGTTCTTTCTGGTCGGTGCCAGTATTGCGCCTGATTCGGATGTGACCTTGCGTCACGTCGGCATCAATCCGACACGTACCGGCGTGATCGATATTTTGCGCCTGATGGGGGCGAATATCGAAGTATTGAACGAGAGAGAAGTCGGCGGTGAACCCGTAGCCGATTTGCGTGTGCGTTCGGCACAGTTGAAAGGCATCAACATCCCCGAGCATTTGGTGCCGCTGGCCATTGACGAGTTTCCAGTCTTGTTCGTGGCCGCTGCTTGTGCGGAAGGCCAAACCGTATTGACTGGCGCCGAAGAATTACGAGTCAAGGAATCCGACCGGATTCAAGTGATGGCTGACGGTTTGCAAATTCTCGGTGTCGATGCGCAGCCAACCAAAGACGGTATGGTGATTAACGGCGGCGGTCACATTGGCACTGGGGAAGTGGAATCGCATGGCGATCACCGTATCGCGATGTCGTTTTCGATTGCCGGTTTGCGCGCCAACGGCCCGATCACGATCAGGGATTGTGCGAACGTGAATACATCATTTCCGGAATTCCGCGATTTGGCCACCAAACTGGGTTTGGCATTAACGAGTTTTTAAGATGCAAGTACCCGTATTGACGATAGATGGTCCCAGTGGCGCAGGTAAAGGCACGGTCAGCCGCGCCGTCGCGAAACTTTTGGGCTGGAATTATCTGGACAGCGGCTCGATTTATCGCTCGGTAGCTGTTGCGGTTTTAAAATCGGGTCTCGAGTTATCGGACGTAACCGCTATTTGCCGAGTCGCTGAAGCCATGTCGTTAGAATTCGATTGCGGCGACGAGTTGATCGTTAAGCTTGATGGCATCGACATTACCAGTCAATTGGGCACCGAAACCACCGGCAATACTGCGTCCGTCATTGCAGCTTATCCGGAAGTAAGGGCAGTGTTATTGCAAAAACAAAAGGATTTTCAAAGACTTCCGGGCTTGGTCGCCGATGGTCGAGACATGGGTAGCGTTGTATTTCAGGACGCCAAAATCAAGGTTTATTTAACCGCCAGCGCGGAGGAAAGAGCGCTGAGAAGATATAAACAGTTGATTGAAAAGGGAATTGATGCTAACCTTCTTCAAATCACTCGGGAAATAGAAGAACGCGATCATCGCGATCAGCAGCGAGCTGCGGCTCCGCTCACCGTACCGGAAGGTGCACATTTTATCGATTCATCTAGTTTGACTATTCAACAAGTGATTGATCGGGTAGTAAATTTAGTCGATTAAGGCTATTGGTGGTTATCGAATTGTTGTCGATGACTTTATTTTAATTTCAGAGAAGAGAAAGCTTGCTTGAGTCTTAGCAAGTTTGGGAAAGTAGAGATGGGCGAAAGCTTTGCAGAGTTGTTTGAAGAGAGTTATGCCAAGACCGAAATGCGTCCTGGCGCAATGCTAATTGGTACCGTTGTTGATATCGAAAACGAATTTGTTATCGTCAGCACACAAGCCAAATCAGAAGGGGTCATTCCTAAATGGCAATTTCTGAATGCCGACGGCGACCTTGAGGTCAACGTAGGCGACGAAATTGAGGTAGCTCTCGATTTATTTGAAGATGGCCTGGGCGCTACTCTTCTTTCCCGTGATAAAGCCAAGAAAAGTAAAGCTTGGGCGGAACTGGAAAAAGCCTTTGAAACACAAGAAACCATCGTCGGTCGTATCAATGGCAAAGTACGTGGCGGTTTCACTGTTGCAGTCGGTGCATTGCGCGCCTTCTTGCCAGGCTCTCTGGTAGACGTTCGGCCTATTCGCGATACTGCTTTCCTGGAAAATCGCGATCTGGAATTTAAAGTCATCAAAATCGACCAAAAACGTAACAACGTCGTGTTGTCGCGTCGTGCGGTCGTCGAAAGCGAATACAGCGCAGAGCGCGAAGAATTGGTTAAAACGCTGCAAGACGGCGCGATCGTTACCGGTATCGTTAAAAATCTCACCGACTACGGTGCGTTTATCGATCTGGGCGGCGTCGATGGCTTGCTGCACATTACCGATATGGCATGGCGCCGTGTACGTCACCCATCCGAGTGTGTAGAAATTGGTCAGGAAGTTAAAGTTAAAGTCCTGAAATTCGATAAAGACAAAACTCGCGTCTCGTTGGGCATGAAGCAAATGGATGAAGATCCATGGCAAAACATCGCTCGTCGTTACCCAACCGGCACTCGCGTGTTCGGTAAGGTCAACAACCTGACCGACTACGGCTGCTTCGTAGAAATCGAAGAAGGCGTCGAAGGCTTGGTACACGTTTCCGAAATGGACTGGACCAACAAAAACGTTAACCCATCTAAAGTCGTACAACTGGGCGACGAAGTCGAAGTTATGGTTCTGGAAATCGACGAGGAACGCCGTCGTATTTCACTGGGCATGAAACAATGCCGTTCCAACCCATGGGATGAATTTGCCGCCACGCACAACAAAGGCGACAAAATCTCTGGCAAAATCAAATCCATCACTGATTTCGGTATCTTCATCGGTCTGGACGGTGGTATCGACGGTTTGGTTCACATGTCCGATATTTCCTGGAACGAGAACGACGAAGAAGCGATTCGCAATTACAAAAAAGGTGACGAAGTTGAAACCGTTATCTTGGCTGTTGATTCCGAGCGCGAACGTATCTCCTTGGGTATCAAACAACTCGAACAAGATCCTTTCCAAAACTACATTGCTGTGCATGAAAAAGGCAGCTTAGTTAAAGGCGTCATCAAGGAAATCGATGCTAAAGGTGCAGTGGTGACCTTGGCTGATAACGTCGAAGGTTACTTGCGCGCTTCCGAAATCCAACGTGACCGCGTCGAAGATGCGCGTACTTTGTTGAAAGAAGGCGAAGAAATCGAAGCTAAATTTGTAGGTGTTGACAAAAAGACTAAATCTATTTCTTTGTCTATCAAAGCGAAAGATGTCGAAGAAGAGTCTAATGCTATTAAAGATTACTCGTCACAAAATGCTGGCACAGCCACATTAGGCGATATCTTTAAACAAATGGACAAGTAGTAAAACCATCTCCGAGGGTGGCATGACTAGCTCATGTCACCCTTTTTTGATTATTCAGGGCTGGATGTGACGAAATCAGAATTGATAGAGATGCTGGCACGAAAACAGCCTCATCTCGCGCTTAAAGATGTTGAATTGGCAGTTAGATGCGTTGTTGATCACTTGAGCGATACGTTGGCAAGTGGCGATAGGATAGAGATTAGAGGTTTTGGCAGTTTTTCATTACACCATCGTTCTGCACGACTGGGACGTAACCCCAAGACCGGTGATTCAGTGTCCTTAACAGAAAAGCATGTGCCGCATTTTAAACCGGGAAAGGAGTTACGGGATATGGTTGATGCTTCCAGGGAAAAATACAAAATCGTCGATTGACGATAGCTTGTAAACCAACAATAGCGACGCCCTCCCATGTTAGGGATGGTGTTGTACTTTAGATGATTTTCTAGTGGCGGCAGTGTCCGCCGCTTAAAATTTTGCCCCATTGCTAAATAGACCCTTAATACAGGATCTAGCTAGAATTTAATCAGGCCGGTAGCCCGTGAGCTTATTTGATCATTATTACAGCTATGATCCTGGCTATGGCTACAGTCTCGACGATCTGTTAAGTGTTCCCGCACCGCAAGAGCCTGCCGATTTCTGTCGGTTTTGGCAGGATAAATATCAAAAAGCCTTAACGGTCTCCCCGCAATTTTCTCTGAATTACCAATGCCAGCGAGCAGGCTATCGGGTTTATGACATTAGCTATCGGTCTACCGATGATTTTCAGATAGCCGGTTGGTTGCTTGAGCCGGATGCGCAACCCATTACTCGGAGCATAGTGGTCGGCCATGGATACGGCGGCAGAGAGCAACCCGACTTTCATCTAAACATACCGGGTGCCGCCTTGCTTTTTCCTTGTTTTCGCGGCATATCTCGCAGTCGCTGCGAGCGCTTGCCGGAACAACCCAATCAACATGTCGTGCAAGGCATCGATGATCCTGATCATTATGTAATCGGCGGATGTGTAGAAGATCTATGGCTGGCCGTGACCGTTCTGGCCGAACGTTATCCAGCAATCGCGGACAAGATCGGCTACATGGGTATTAGCTTTGGTGGCGGAATCGGAGCATTGGCCGCGCCCTGGGACGCCAGAATCAAGAGAGTGCACTTAAATGTGCCCACCTTCGGCAACCAACCCTTGCGTTTAAGCTTGCCTACCAGTGGCAGTGCCGCGGCTTTGAAAGCCTACAGTCAATCTCACCATAATGTGTTTGACACATTAGCCTATTATGATGCCGCTGTCTCTGCGCGTTATGCATTGCAACCCTTGCATGGTGCCGTCGCGTTATTCGATCCGGTCGTAGCGCCACCCGGACAATTTGCAATCTACAACGCTTGGGCCGGCGATAAACAGTTATTTATATTGGATGCGGGGCATTTTGATTATCCGCGCCAACATGATCAGGAGCGGCAGCTGATTGCGGAGCTGCAAAGTTTTTTCGGGGAATCGTCGCTTTAGATTATGAATCGCGAATATCATCACTGGTACAGCCCGCGCTTGGGTCGCGACATGGAATTCCTGGTTTTCGGGCATGCCGGAGCCAAAGTACTGATTTTTCCTACTCGCGACGGCCGGTTTTACGAGTACGAGAACCTCGGCATTGTCGAACGGTTACGCAATAAAATTGAAGCGGGACACATACAACTGTACTGTGTTGACAGCATTGATCATGAAACTTTTTACTGCTTTTGGCGCAAGCCGAAAGACCGTATTCAGCGGCACATGTTTTTCGAAGACTACATACTGAACGAAATCATGCCGTTCATGGCCTTGAAAAATCCACACCCCTGCGTCATCGCGCACGGCTGTAGTTTAGGCGGTTATCATGCGGCCAATATTGCTTTCCGCCACCCGCATTTGTTCAGAAAATTAGTAGCCTTCTCCGGTCGTTTCGATTTGACGCTGGAAGTAGAGTGTTTCAAAAATTTGTTCGACGGCTACTATGACGATCATGTTTATTTTCATACGCCAACGCATTTTTTACCCAACCTGAATTGCCAAGCGCAATTAAAGCATTTGCAGCAAATGGAAATTACTTTGGTGATCGGTAAGGAAGATCCGTTTTTGCAGAACAATCACGAGTTAAGTCACATATTAGCGGCCAAGGGTATTCCCCATGCCTTATACGAATGGGAAGGGCGTGCGCATCAAGGCCACTACTGGCGCAGAATGGCCCCGCTGTATATCTGACAGACTCTATTCTGCTTGATGAGAAAAGCGCGCTACTGCTCTGGAGTGTCTGTGTCCAATGATTGTTTTACATCAGGTGTCGGCGGAGCGATGGTTCGACCTTGCATCAATTCATCTATCTGATGTTTGTCCAATGTTTCCCAGTCTAATAAGGCTTGCGCCATATTATGCAGAATATCGATATTTTCCTTCAGCAGGTTTTCGGCCCGTTGATAATTGTTGTCCACAATTAACCTGATCTCCCGATCAATCAAGCGCGCCATGTGTTCCGACATGGGTTTGGCTTGCGGTCCCAAGTAGCTGCCTTCGTTATCGCCGTAGTCCAGCGGCCCCAGGTTGTCGGATAGCCCCCATTTGGTGACCATATTACGGGCCAATTGGGTGGCGCGTTGGATGTCGTTGCTCGCGCCGGTGGTGACTTTATTCTTACCGTAAACTAGCGCTTCCGCGGCTCGGCCGCCGAACAGGCTGGAGATTTGGCCTTCCAATTTGTCCTTGCTGGCACTGTATGCATCGCGCTCCGGCAAAAACATGGTAATGCCGAGCGCGCCGCCGCGCGGCATGATACTGACTTTGTAAACCGGATCGTGCTCGGGTACCAAGCGGCCGACGATGGCGTGGCCGGCTTCGTGGTAGGCGGTCATTAGCAGGTCTTCGCGGCTCATGATCATCGTCCGCTTTTCCGCGCCCATGATGGTTTTGTCGCGAGCCTTATCCAGGTCGTTCATCGTAATTTCCCGCTGATTGTTGCGGGCGGCGAACAATGCGCCTTCGTTGATCAGATTAGCCAATTCGGCGCCGGAAAAGCCCGGTGTGCCGCGCGCCAAATCATTCAAATTGACGTCATCGGCCAAGGGTACTCGGCTGGAATGTACTCTGAGGATTTGTTCGCGGCCTTTGATGTCCGGCAGGCTCACCTGCACTTGCCTGTCGAATCGTCCGGGCCTTAATAAGGCTTTATCCAGCACATCAATGCGGTTGGTGGCGGCGATGACGATAATGCCTTCGTTGCCGCTAAAGCCGTCCATTTCCACTAATAATTGATTCAGCGTTTGTTCGCGTTCTTCCGTGCCGCCCATATTGCCAGGGCTGCGCTGCCGGCCGACCGCGTCGATTTCGTCGATAAAAATGATGCACGGGGCCTGCTTTTTGGCTTGCACGAATAGATCGCGTACTCTGGATGCGCCAACGCCGACAAACATTTCCACGAAGTCGGAGCCGGAAATCGAGAAGAAAGGTACACCGGTTTCGCCGGCAATCGCGCGGGCCAGCAAGGTTTTACCCGTGCCGGGAGGGCCGACCATTAGCACGCCTCTGGGGATTTTACCGCCCAGGGCCTCGTATTTACCGGGTGCTTTCAGGAAATCGACCATTTCCGCGACGTCCTGCTTGGCCTCCTCAACGCCGGCAACATCGCTGAAACGGATTTTTACCTGATTCTCTGTCATCAACTTGGCGCGGCTTTTACCGAAATTGTTTTGCGCGCCGGCGCCTAGCAGTTGTTTGCGCATGAAATAAATCAATACGCCAATCAGCAAAAAGGTCGGTGCCCAGGAGTAAAACACCTGCATGAATGTCGATTGGGTTAACGGTCTTTGCACGATGATCTTCACACCGTTCTGCAATAGATCGTCTATCACCGTGATGTCACCAGGGCTATATGCATTAAAACGTGTGCCGTCATGCCTCAGACCGTTGATGGCTCTACCGTCGATCACCACTTCGGCTACCATTTTGCCGCGCACATCCTGGATGAAGTTGGAATAAGGAATATCGCCTTGCGATTTGTAGGTGGCAGGGGCAGGATTAAAAATGACAAATGCCGCGACGGCGATGCCGACCATTATCAACAATAAGAATAAAATTTTTTTCATGGTTGTGTTCTCTATGTTCTGCGAAGCGATTTTGGCTTGGGTGCCAAAACCGCCCGGATTCAAGCTAAGAGATCATGATTCGTCTACAGCCAGCGCTAAATTAGCCAAATGTTGTAAGGCCTCGCGATAGGCGGATTCCGCGTCGGCTCTGACCGTTGCATGCGCGACTTTTCGACCCTTGCGCGGCGTTTTATCGTACAGATGCAAATGCGCGTTGGGAATGTTTAACAGTGTCGCGTCGTCGGCCAGACCACCGATGAAGTTCACCATGCCCGCATACCCGCGTGGCTGGGTTGAACCCAGCGGTAAATCCAGAATGGCCCGCAAGTGGTTTTCGAATTGGCTGGTTTCCGCGCCTTCTATGGTCCAATGTCCGGAGTTATGCACGCGCGGTGCGAATTCGTTGGCCAGCAATTCGCCGTTCAAGTCGAACAACTCCAGGGCAATGACGCCGACGTAATCCAGTTTTTCCAGCAACAGACTGACGTAATTTTCGGCAATCGCTTGTTCGGGGTCGTTAGTACAGCATTCGGCAATACGCAGAATGCCTCCGCGATGCTGATTTTCAGACAATGGATAGTAAGCGATTTCGCCGGATGGACTGCGAGCGGCGATGATGGATACTTCGCGCTGAAACGGCACGAAACCTTCGACGATAGAGGCAGCGCCTTGCATGCTTTGCCAGGCGGACTCCAGTTCGTCGGTCGATTTTATGACTACTTGGCCTTTGCCGTCATAACCCATGCGCCGGCTTTTCAAAATAGCCGGGTAGCCGATTTCAGGCATGGCTTGTTGCAAGTCTGCCAAGCTATCGATAGGAGCGAACGGTGCGGTGCGAATACCTAAATCCTTGAAGAAATTCTTTTCCAGCAGACGGTCCTGAGCGACAGCCAATGCACCGGCGGGCGGGTAGACTATGGTGTGACTGGACAGGAATTCGGCGACATGCGCCGGCACGTTTTCGAATTCGTAAGTCACGATGTCGGCTTTTTCCGCTAATTGAGCCAACAAATCCGGATCGTCGTAAGCGCCTAACAGATGCTCGCTTAAACCGGCAGCACCGGCATTGAGATCGGGATCTAGGACGATAAATTTCAATCCCAGCGGATAACCGGCCAAGGCAATCATTCTGGCGAGCTGGCCGCCACCTAAAATGCCTATCTTCATCCCGCCACCTGTCTTGGATCGGGGGTGGCGATCACGCTGTCGGTTTGTTGCTGCCGATAAGCATCCAAGGCGGGGCGGTATTGCGGATGTTTGTTGCTGATAATCGCGGCGGCCAGTAAGGCGGCATTGATAGCGCCAGCCTTGCCGATGGCCAAGGTGCCTACCGGAATGCCGGCCGGCATTTGCACGATTGACAATAGAGAATCCATACCGTTCAAGGCTTTGGATTGCACAGGCACACCCAGTACCGGCAGCGGGGTTTTGGCGGCGGTCATGCCCGGCAAATGCGCGGCACCGCCGGCGCCGGCGATGATGACTTCCAAGCCTTTGCCTTCCGCGGTTTCCGCATACTGAAACAACTTGTCGGGGGTACGATGGGCCGAAACCACTTCCACTTCATGCGGAATATCAAGATGCTCTAAGGTTTGCGCTGCATGTTGCATGGTTTCCCAATCGGACGTGGAACCCATGATGATGCCTATCAATGCGGTCATGCAAAATCTCCGGTATTTGCGATCAGTCGAAACAAGCCCGATTATCGCATAAATGGGGAGATTTTCTCTGTCGGCAAATTACTAACTCCGGCTGCCTTGATGATAAGATAGCGCCCCTCATAACAGATCAACCCCAGGACGGATGAATGGAAAGCTCGCAACACGCTTCGCTGCAAGCCAGTGAATTATCGTGTTTCCGCGATGAGCGCTTGTTGTTTTCCAATTTAAATTTCACGTTGCACGCCGGCGAGACCTTGCTGTTGGAAGGCGCCAACGGCAGCGGCAAGACCTCGTTGTTGCGCATTCTGTGCGGATTTAGGGAAGCCGATGCCGGCGAGATTTATTGGTGCGGCAGCAAAATCGCCGACAGCAGCTATTACGATGACATGGCTTACGTCGGTCATGCCGATGGTACAAAAAAGGAATTGACGGTGCTGGAAAATTTGAAGTTTGCGCTGGCGCTGGGCAGCACCGGCAAATATGACATCGAGCAAGCCTTGGACAAGGTGCAACTGGCCGGTTTTGATGATAATCCGGTACACACCCTGTCCGCCGGACAGAAGCGCCGGCTATCGCTGGCCCGTTTACTGATCACCCATAACCTCCTGTGGATACTCGACGAACCTTTTACCTCGCTGGATAGGCAAGGCATCAAATTGATAGAATCGCTGATGGCCGAGCACATCGAGCACGGTGGCATGGCGGTTTTGACCTCCCATCACGATCTAAGCATGGCCGATCTCAATCTGCAACGCATTCATCTGCAAGCATGCCAATAATCCAGGCTTTTTGGGCGATCATTCGCCGCGATTTGTTGCTGGCGTTTCGGCGCCGCGCCGAAATGGCCAATCCGCTGTTTTTTTTCGTGCTGGTGGTGACCTTGTTCCCGCTGGCGGTCGGCGCGCAACCTAATCTGCTGCGGGCGATGGCGCCGGGCGTGATATGGGTGTCCGCTTTGTTGGCGGCCTTGTTGTCGCTGGATGGTTTGTTCCGTAGCGATTTCGAGGACGGTTCGCTGGAGCAAATGCTGCTCAGTTCGCATGCCTTATCTGTATTGGTGCTGGGCAAGATCATCGCTCACTGGCTGGTGACCGGTTTGCCATTATTGCTGGTAGCGCCTCTGCTGGCGGTGTTTTTGGGATTACCGCAGCAAGCGATGGGAACTTTATGGCTGACATTGATCTTAGCTACTCCGCTGCTGAGCCTGATTGGCGCTATCGGCGTGGCGTTGACTGTAGGTTTGCGCCGGGGCGGCATGTTGTTGTCCTTATTGGTATTGCCTTTGTATGTACCGGTGTTGATTTTTGCCAGCGGCGCGGTGGATAGGGCCGCCAGCGGCTTGCCGGTAGGCGCCCAACTATATATTTTATTGGCCATGTTGTTGTCGGCACTGGTATTGGTGCCGCTGCCGACAGCGGCCGCGTTAAAAATGAGTGTTAATTGATGTCTTGGATACCTGCGCCGGTTAGCCGGTTTTTTCACCGCACCTCGTCGCCGCCGCATTTTTATGCATTGGCGGATCGGTTCATTCCCTGGTTGACGATTATCTTTTTGATTTTGTTGGTTTCGGGCCTTTATCTGGGCTTGTATCGGGCTCCGACCGATTATCAGCAGGGCGACAGTTACCGGATCATTTATATCCATGTGCCGGCGGCCTGGATGTCCTTGTTCATTTACGTGCTGATGGCGGTGATGGGCGGGATTGCGCTGGTCTGGCGCATGAAACTGGCCGAAGTGATGTTGATCGCCAGCGCGCCGATCGGTGCCTGTTTTACCTTCGTGGCCTTGGTGACCGGCTCCTTGTGGGGCAAACCGATGTGGGGTACCTGGTGGGTTTGGGATGCGCGCTTGACCTTTGAGTTGATCCTGTTGTTTCAGTATCTGGGGGTGATCAGTTTGTACGGCGCCATTGAGGATAAACGCTCGGCGGCACGGGCGGTGTCGATATTGGCGTTGGTGGGTGTCGTCAACGTACCCATCATCCATTATTCCGTGGAATGGTGGAACACTCTGCATCAAGGCCCTACCGTCAGCAAGATGGATAAGCCCTCCATTCACCTCAGCATGCTGGTGCCGCTGTTACTGATGGCGGTGGCCTTCAAGTTTTATTATTTGATCGCGGTATTGCAGGCCGCAAAACTGGAATTATTAAAGCGCGAAACCAGCTCGCAATGGGTGAAAGCGCTGCTGGAGAAACAAGCATGAGCTGGGAAAGCTTTCTATACATGGGCGGTTACGCCGTTTACGTCTGGCCGGCTTACGGCGTGACCGCGCTGGTATTGATCGTCAACATCGTTTGGCCGGTGCTGCAACGCAAGCAGTTACTGCGGCAACTCACCATTAAACAAAAACGCACGCAAGCACGATGAAACCGATACGAAAACAGCGTTTGATATTGATCGTTTTAATGTTGGCGGTGCTGGGATTGGCCGCAACTTTTGCGCTAAAAGCCTTTAACGAAAATCTGATGTATTTTTTCTCGACCAGCGATGTGGCGTCCGGCAAGGCGCCAGCCAATTCCCAGTTTCGCTTGGGTGGCATGGTCGTCAAAGGCAGCGTGGAGCGGCCCAACGCCGATTTGTTGGTGCGCTTTAAACTCAGCGATTTCGAAAAGGAAGTGACGGTGGAATATTCGGGCATCTTGCCGGATTTGTTCAGGGAAGGGCAGGGCATCGTCGCCAAGGGGGCGCTGGATGGCCGTGGCGTGTTCGTGGCGGAAGAAGTGCTGGCTAAACACGATGAAAACTATATGCCGCCCGAAGTGGCCGGCAGCCTGAAAAAACCGGCGGCGCAACCATGATTCCTGAAATCGGCCATTTCGCCTTGATTTTGGCATTGTGCATGGCAATTGTACAAGGCATCTTGCCTATTTTCGGCGCCGGAAAGTCTATTACCGGCTGGGTGCATGTCGCCAAGCCCGCCGCGTTCGGGCAATTGCTGTTCATGGGCCTTGCATACGGTTGTTTGACCGCCAGCTTCATCAGCCACGATTTCTCGGTGGCTTACGTCGCACAAAACTCCAATACCGCCTTGCCGCTGATCTACTTGATCTCCGGGGTGTGGGGCGCGCACGAAGGTTCCTTGTTGCTGTGGGCACTGACCTTGTCGATCTGGACCGCGCTGGTCGCGGCATTTAGCGCGCATATCCCCGATGCCACCCGCGCTAGAGTTTTGGGTGTAATGGGCTTGGTCAGCATCGGCTTTATCCTGTTTTTATTGCTGACTTCCAACCCTTTCGCGCGCTTGTTTCCGTTTCCGGCCGAAGGCCGCGATTTAAATCCCTTGCTGCAAGATCCCGGTTTGGCGATCCATCCGCCGATGCTATACATGGGCTATGTCGGCTTCTCGGTAGCCTTCGCGTTTTCGATAGCCGCCTTGCTGGAAGGCCGCTTGGATGCGGCTTGGGCGCGCTGGTCGCGGCCCTGGACCAATATCGCCTGGATGTTTTTGACGCTGGGTATCACGCTGGGCAGTTGGTGGGCCTACTACGAATTGGGCTGGGGTGGCTGGTGGTTTTGGGATCCGGTCGAAAACGCCTCGTTCATGCCTTGGTTGGTCGGCACCGCCTTGATTCACTCTCTAGCCGCCACCGAAAAACGGGGCGTGTTCAAGACTTGGACAGTGTTGCTGGCGATTTTTGCGTTTTCCTTGAGTTTGCTCGGCACCTTTCTGGTCCGTTCCGGGGTGTTGACCTCGGTACATGCCTTCGCCAGCGATCCGGCCCGTGGCTTGTTCATCCTGATCTTTTTGGCCGTGGTGGTAGGTGGTTCGTTGCTGTTGTATGCGATTCGTGCGCCGCAAGTTAAAAGCCATGCCCGTTTTGAATTGGTTTCCAAGGAATCGGTACTTCTAGTGAATAACGTGTTGCTGGTCGTCACCGCCGCCAGCATTTTGCTGGGTACTTTGTATCCCTTGGTGGTCGATGCCCTGGGACTGGGAAAATTGTCGGTGGGTCCGCCGTATTTCAATGCGGTGTTTATTCCGCTGATGGCGCCCTTGGCCTTGGTAGTTGGCTTGGGTGTGTTGATGCGCTGGAAAAGCGACGACTTGAAAGCCTTAGGCTCACGGGTACGCTGGCTGATTGCTGCTTCTATCGGCTTGGCGTTGCTGACGCCACTGTCCATGCCGTTTTATTCCTGGGGCGCGGCTTTGGGTACCGGCCTGGCTTTATGGACTTTGGCGATCACCGGCCTCGCGTTCAAACAACGCCTGCAAAGCTGGTCAATCGAGCGCCTGAAACAAATTCCAGCCGGTTTTTACGGCATGACCTTGGCGCATCTTGGCATCGCGGTGTTCGTGATCGGTATTACCTTTACCTCTGTATACAGCATCGAACGCGACGTGCGTTTGGCACCGGAAGAAACCCTGGATTTATTTGGATACGTATTCCAATTCCATGGCGTGAAAAGCACCGAAGGGCCGAATTACCGCGCCGAGCAAGGCTATCTGACTGTCAGTCATAACGGTGCCACTGTTGCTGAGTTATCGCCGCAAAAGCGGGTGTACCGGGTGCAAACCATGCCGATGACCGAAGCCGCTATCGACGCCGGTGTGTTCCGCGATCTATTCGTGGCCTTGGGTGAGCCTTTGGATAAACAAGGCGCCTGGAGCTTGCGGGTTTACTACAAAGCCTTCATTCGTTGGATCTGGATGGGCGGGGTGTTCATGGCCCTGGGTGGCCTGATTGCCGCCAGCGACCGCCGCTATCGTTTGCTTAACAAGCCTCTCGCGTAAAATTAATGAAATATCTGTTACCGCTGCTGTTGTTTATCGCCCTGTCGGTTTTTTTGGCGATTGGATTAAAACTCAATCCCCGCGAAATCCCCTCGCCACTGATAGACAAACCGGCGCCGGCCTTTAATTTGCCGATTTTGGCGACACCTGGGCAACGCCTGAGCCAAGCCGATTTTAAAGGCAAAGTCTGGTTACTGAATGTCTGGGCATCCTGGTGCGTATCCTGCCGCGAAGAACATCCCTTATTGATCGAGCTGGCCAAGCAAAACAAAGTGCTGCTGGTAGGTTTGAATTACAAGGACGAAGCGCAGGCTGCCAACACCTGGCTGAGCAAACACGGTAACCCTTATAACGTCAGCGTGATGGACACCGATGGCCGCGTGGGTATCGATTATGGCGTCTACGGCGTACCCGAAACCTTTGTGATCGATAAGCGCGGCGTGGTGCGCTACAAACATACCGGTCCGGTCCAGCCCGGCGAACTGGAAAGCATTTTCCTGCCGTTGATTGAAAAACTGGAGGCCGAAAGCGCATGAAAACGCTCCATGCCTTGATCTTGTCGCTGTTTGTGTTTCATGCCCAAGCCGAGATCGAATACCGCGACTTCAAACAACCCGAGCAGGAACAGGCTTATCAAACCTTGATTTCTGAGCTGCGCTGCCTGGTTTGCCAGAATCAAACCATTGCCGATTCCAACGCCGACTTGGCCAAGGACTTGCGCCGGCAAGTCTATGAAATGCTGCAACAAGGTAAATCCCGCCAAGACATCGTCGATTTCATGACTGATCGTTACGGCGATTTTGTGATGTACAAGCCGGCCTTGAAACTAAAAACCATGCTGCTCTGGTTGGGGCCGGTTCTGTTCCTGGTCATTGGTTTGGCCACGGTCTGGGTGTTGCGCAGCAAAACCAGTACCAGCGAGGACCAATCGCTAACGAAAGAGCAACAAGCCAAGCTAAACAGCATTTTGGAAAAAGGTGACGACTCGTGAATCTTGAGTTTTGGCTAGTGATAGCCGGTTTAATCGTGCTGGCGTTGTTGGTGTTGCTGCCGCCATTATTTAAAAAAACGCCGCTGCGCTGCGCTGACGGCGAGCAACGCAATACCGCGATTGCTCGCCAACAACTGGCCGAGCTTAAACTGCAATTGCAAAACGGTGCATTGACGCAAGCGCAATACGATGCGCAATATCGCGAATTACAACTGACTCTGCTGGACGATCTAGAAACCGACTCGCCCGCAGTGCCCAGCGCCAAATCCGGTCGTTGGATGGTGCCTGTCGTCGCGGTTACGCTACCGCTGTTAAGTCTGTTTTTATATGGCTTGCTCGGCGAACCGCAAGCCCTGGTCAAAGCCGAATTGGCGGCTAACAATCAAAAAGTGGCCGACAATGTCAAAAGCATGGTCAACAAACTGATAGAGCGTCTAAAACAGCATCCGGAAGATTTGGAAGGCTGGATGATGTTGGGCCGTGCTTATGTTTACGCGCAGCAATATCAGGATGCCGCCAACGTATTTGCCGAACTGAATCGCCGTAAACCCAACGATCCGGCCGTCATGCTGCATTACGCCGATGCCTTGTCGATGGCGCGTAACGGCCAAATGGACGGCGAGCCAAGCGAACTAGTCGAACAAGCTTTAAAGCTGGTACCGGAAGACCACACTGCCTTATGGTTGGCGGGCATGGCCAAAGCTGAAGCCGGGGATTTTGCCCAGGCAATCACGCATTGGAAGAAATTATCCGCTCTGCTGCCTACTGACGATGAATCCCAGGCGCAATTGCAAAAAATGATACAGATGGCCGAAGTGGAGCAGCAAAAACCGCAAGCCCCGGCATCATCGGCGGCGGCTATCGATATTACTGTGAAAGTCGAATTGGATGAGGCAGTCAAAGCCAAAGCTGAACCGCAATACACCGTGTTTATCTATGCTCAGGCCGTCAACGGTCCAAAAATGCCGCTGGCCATCGTCCGTAAACAGGTTTCTGATTTACCAGCCAGCGTGGTATTGAACGACAGCATGGCGATGCAACCGCAAACCCATCTGGCGGATTTCAAACAGTTGCGCATCGTTGCCCGAATCTCCAATACCGGTAACGCGATGCCGCAACCCGGCGATTTAATCGGCACCGCGCAGTTGGATGCGGTCTCGGGTAATCCCAGCGTCGGCATCACCATCAATCAAGAAGTGCAGTAATGGATCAATCAATCGCATTCGACCTGGACTTGATCAAACGCTACGACAAGTCCGGTCCGCGTTACACCTCGTACCCCACCGCGCTGGAATTGCACGAAGGTTTCGGCGAAGCCGAGTATTTGCAGCATATTCAAAAATCCAACGCCGCCGGCGGGCCGCTGTCGCTGTACTTTCACATCCCGTTCTGCGACACGGTGTGTTTTTATTGCGCCTGCAACAAAATAGTCACCAAAAATCGCGCCCATGCCGTGCCGTATCTGGACAATCTTTGCAAGGAAATTGAGATGCAGGGCAAGCTGTTCGACAACAGCCGGCCGGTCAATCAGCTACATTGGGGCGGCGGTACACCGACGTTTTTGAATTACGAGCAAATGAAACGCTTGATGGATGCCACCCGCGAGCATTTCAATTTGCATGACGACGACAGCGGCGAATACTCGATAGAGGTGGACCCGCGCGAAACCAACGACCTGACCATCGCCCAGCTGCGCGAACTTGGTTTTAACCGCATCAGTTTAGGCTTGCAGGATTTCGATCCGGACGTGCAAAAAGCCGTCAACCGCCTGCAAAGCAAGGAACAAACCTTTGCTGTACTGGAAGCGGCGCGCAAGGAAGGCTTTCGGTCGACTAATATCGATTTGATCTACGGCCTGCCGTTGCAAACCGAGCAGACTTTTGCCCGCACACTGGAGCAAGTGCTGGCCTACGCGCCGGATCGATTTTCGATCTTCAACTACGCCCACATGCCCAGCCGCTTCAAAACCCAGCGGCAAATCAATGACGCCGATTTGCCAACGCCGACGGTGAAACTGGAAATCCTGCAAATGGTCGGGCAAAAACTCACCGATGCCGGCTATGTCTACATCGGCATGGACCACTTCGCCAAACCGGACGACGAACTGGCGGTGGCGCAACGCGAAGGCAAGTTGTACCGCAACTTCCAGGGCTATTCCACCCATTCCGATTGCGACTTGGTGGGTTTGGGCGTGACCTCCATCGGCCGGGTCGGCGATGCTTACATGCAAAATTACAAGGAACTGGACGAATACGACGCCGCCATTTCCCAAGGCAAATTGCCGGTGTTTCGCGGCGTGGATCTGGATGAAGACGACAAATTGCGCCGGGCGGTAATCACCCAACTGATTTGCCACTTCGAACTGACTTTCAGCAAAATCGAAACCGAGTTTGCTATTAATTTTGCCGAGTATTTTGCGTCCGAGCTGGAAAACCTGAGTCTGATGAAAGCCGACGGTTTATTGGATTTAGACGCCGACGGTATTCAAGTCTCAACCGCCGGCCGCCTGTTGATCCGCAATATCTGCATGGTGTTTGACAAATACCTGGCGCAGAAACAGCAGCAATTTTCTAAAGTGATCTGAGCCTGAGCGCAAGAGTAGTTCACTGCTTGAGCATCGCGTTAAGGCTGAACCGCCGGCTCCCTGTCGGGTAAGGCTATCCGGGTTTGCGCTTAAAGCAAATTGTTCCGTCCGCGAAGCATGTTTGCTTGCGGGCAAGCCGTTGAGGCCGGCCGTTAAACAAAATTACCTGCTTGGAATAGCATTTCGGGTGCCGCGCAAGCTTATGCCGGTTTGGACTTGCACCGTTTTGGTTTTCTCGAATAGCTTTTTAGCTTGCACGCCAGCCTATCTAGGCTGGCGACTAAAGCGATTTGCCATTCGTGAGAAGCTTTTTTGCTTGCGCGTTGGCTTATACCGGTTGGTGATAGCAGCAATTTGCCTGGCGCGAATCACTTTTTGCTGCGCCGGCAAGCCGAAAATGCCAGGCGGTTAAAGATAAGAGGTATTCGGGAGGGGCAAATAGCTTATCGGTGATAGCTTTTCGCTTGAAGTGCTAGGCATTGAGGCCAGTGGTCCCCACATCCAGCGCCGGATTTAGAGGGGAATGCTTAAAGCGGCCTCTTCCAGTGAATCGATTCTTTCAACTCAATACGGTCGCGAACGATGCGCTTCAAGCTCCTATGCTCTGGCACTAAAAGTCGGTTGATGAGCAAATAATGTAGCCTCGATGGAGTGAAACGAAATCGAGGTTTTGATGGCTTCGATTATCCGGATTCCGCTGCGCTTCATCCAGGCTACTTGCTATTTATCTTAAAATCGATAACTCCAAGCCGATTGAGTGCATATGATTGAGTTGTCATGTGATCCGTTTCGGGACTATTAGTTTCAACTGTTTTTACGACGAAGAGGACGATGAATATGTTTGAATGTCGATGTGGATCATGCCAAAAACCCATTCCCAGGGAAGACAGTAAACGCATCGTCGGTGAGAGCGTCTTGTCATGCCCATATTGTATGACACCATTGGTTTTTGGCGATTCAATCAGGTTGATGGCCAATATTCTAGGCGCTGTCCTCGTGATCGCTGTTATTTATTTCACCTCGAATTGGCACCTCGGCGCAGTAATGTTACTGCTGACAGTTGTTCAATTACTGGTGGGAAAAGAAATTGATACCGCTTTTTTGTGTTATGGCATTTCCCTATTGTTTTCTTTACCACTAGCCAAACAGACTTAAGAAAAATCGATTCGATATTTATGTAGGGTATGCATCGCACACCCTTTTCGAGATTTCCGATGAACCAAACGCCAAAACGGCAGCACCCTTTTGGCGCACCGGATCGTGTTTTGTTTACTTAATAGCCGGCTTCTTTTTGGTGTCGAAATGCCAGGACGTAAACCGTATTGGATTCTGAGTTATAGCGATACAAGGCTACATAGCCTGCATCGCCAAATTCTATAAGCAGCTCACGCAACTCAGGCGCATCGTCGAATGGTCGACCAAGCTCGGGGTCGGACTCCAGAAACTTAAATGTACGTGCTATGGTTTGACCGGCACGGTTCGCGGCCAGTGGATTTTTTTCAGCCAAAAATTGACGGCAACGCTCTAATCCTGCAGCGGCGTTGGCCGTAATTATTAATCGTGGCACTTAGGAATTTCCGCCTCTTGATCAGTACCCCATGTCGACAACCAATCACCCACTTCTTGGCCGGTAAGGTGTTGCCCTGTTTCCTGATAAGCTTTCCATGAATTCAGCGCTTCTTGTTTGAAGTGTTCTTTGGCTTCTTCGCGATTGACATAATCGGTGATGGCTTCTCGCATGATCCAATGCGGCGAACGACTTCTCAGATTGGCAAGATTTTGAATTCGAGTTTTTAAGCCATCATCAAGCTTGATTGAAGTTGCCATAGCAGAGCCCTCATAGTAAAAGGTAGTACTTATAACTACTATAGCAGACTTGGGCTTCCGGAAAGTGTCAATGTCAGGAGACAGCCACACCATTTTATTGGCCCCAATCTATTCTGCGCAGGGGGCTTTTGATAAGGGACAGGCTCAATCGTTTCGGCTAAATACCGGACTGTTTTCTTTGATTTTAGTCCGGAGCAACCGAATGTGCAGCTGTGTTCTAAATTATGCATATATGCATGATTGCAAGACTTGACCCCTAGGGCGCAGCAACCCGACAGGAGAAAACCGGGTGTATGACGACCCTGAATTGCTGGAGGATTTTTTACAACACATACTCTGGCCGTTTCTGAATTTCGGCCCCGATACGGCGGCGTTTTTTACCAATCGCTCCGACTTAAGCGACTTTCTGCCGGACATCACCGAAGAGGGCTATCAAACCCTGGTCGATGCTATCAACCAACGCTACGGTATCGCCATGCAAACCTGAGATTGCGGCCGAATCTACCAAATCCTGGAACGCATCCGCGATGACGAACGGGTAAACAGGATTTGGCAGCAAAACAAGGGGTAGGGCGCCGATTGTGGCTTTGGCTCATTTGAAAAATCAATTTACCACCCAAGGATGCTAATTATGGCAATCTGGCTAATCCGAGCCGGTTCGCACGGCGAATACGAACAAAAATTCATTCAGGAAAACCGGGTTTACGTGACCTGGGACGGTTTGGACGTCAACCTTGCCAAGCTCAAACAACGGGTGGATTTGACGGCGGCGATGAACAACCGGTACTCCGATTGCAAACCCAAGGCGATTGCCAACTGGGTAAGCCAAGTCTGGCCGTTTGCTCACGACATCAGGCCGGGCGATTGGGTAGTGCTGCCGCTGAAAAGCCAGCCGGCGATTTATATCGGCGAAGTCACCGGCGATTACCAATTCGATGCCAAAGCGGGCAATCCGTTTTATCACTGGCGGTCGGTCAAATGGATAGGCGAGGCAATTCCGCGCGCCCATTTTGGCCAGGATTTGCTGTATTCCTTCGGCGCGTTCCTGACCATCTGCCGTATTCAACGCAACAACGCAGAGCCACGTTTGGCGGCGATGCAAGCCAACGGTTGGAAGGCGGAAAGCCTGTTGTCCACCATTCAGCCCGGTACGCCTATCGCCGACGATGCCGCTGGCAGCGCCAACTTGGCTGAGCTGGCGCAAGACCAAATCGCTCGCCTGATCGACGCCCGTTTCAAGGGGCACGACTTGACTCGATTGGTGGATGCCATCCTCAAAGCCCAAGGCTACACCACCTACCGCAGCCCGGAAGGCGCCGACGGCGGTGCGGATATTCTGGCAGGGGCCGGGCCTTTGGGTTTCGGTTCGCCGCGCTTGTGCGTGGAAGTCAAATCCGAAGCCAATCCTATCGACCGCCCGACCGTGGACAAACTGCTGGGCGCCGTCGCTAAATTCGGCGCCGACGAAGGTTTGTTCGTGTCCTGGAGCGGTTTTAAAAACAACGTTCAGAAGGAATTAGCCGCCAGTTTTTTCCGGGTGCGGCTATGGACCCAAAAGGAATTGTTGGAACAACTTTTCGCCCATTACGACCGCCTCGACGACGACCTGAAAGCCGAGCTGCCATTGAAGCGGATTTGGACGGTGGCTTTGCAGGATGAGGAATAAGGTTTTTCGCTCGCTTCGATGGCAATCGAAATGACTGTTTTAAATCCACACCGCGCAACGTTACTCCGCGCTGGGTCACCCGGTAAAACTAGACACGTGCGCGATGCGGCTGTCATTACATTCGACCAAATCGGCGGGGATAATCCGGTTCACCCTTGTCGAGATGAATAGTTGAGCCGCAGATTGGGTAAGGTGCCGAAGTTGGTTACAAACCACATAATCCGGGGTGTCCTTCGCACCCCTACCACCGTTCGGTTTAGGGGATTGAATCAGTTCAAGAACTGCTCCGGCGGCAAATAATTAAAACCAAATGCATCGGCAATCCCTTGGCAAGTAACATTACCGCCCACGATATTCAAGCCTTTCAATAACGCCGAATTGTCCCGCAATGCTTGTTGCCAGCCTTTATTGGCGAGTTGCAGAGCATAGGGCAGGGTGGCGTTGGTTAAGGCCAGGGTCGAAGTGCGCGCTACAGCGCCGGGCATGTTGGCAACGGCATAATGCACGACATTGTCGATGACATAAATCGGCTCGGCGTGCGTAGTAGGATGGGTGGTTTCTACACAGCCACCTTGGTCCACCGCCACATCGACGATGACTGCGCCGGCTTGCATCAATTTTAAATCTTCAGCGCGAATCAATTTGGGCGCGGCTGCGCCGGTGACCAATACGCCGCCGATGACCAGGTCCGCCGTGCGAATTTGCTCCAGGATGGCGTGTCGGCTGGAAAACAACAGCTGTACATTGGCCGGCAAAATATCGCTGAGTTGGCGCAGACGCTCCAGCGACAAATCCATTACCGTGACTTGCGCGCCCAAACCTGCCGCCATTTTTGCCGCCTGCGTGCCGACCACTCCGCCGCCCAAAATCAACACTTTGGCCGGTAATACCCCCGGTACGCCGCCGAGCAACATGCCGCGGCCGCCGTACAGTTTTTCCAGATAATGCGCGCCTTCTTGCACCGCCAGTCGGCCGGCTACCTCCGACATCGGCGTCAGCAAGGGTAACTCGCCGGTCGGCAACTGCACGGTCTCGTAGGCGATACAGGTAGCGCCGGATGCCAGATGTGCTTCGGTTAACGGGCGGTTGGCGGCAAAGTGAAAATAGGTAAACAGGGTTTGTCCGGGACGAATCCGCGACCATTCGGGTTCTATCGGCTCCTTGACCTTGACGATCATCTCAGCGGAGTCCCAAACCGGCTCCGGCCCGTCCACCAACTGCGCGCCGGCAGCCTGGTATAGCGCGTCTTCGAAACCGGCGCCAACGCCGGCGCCGCTTTCCATCGTCACGCTATGGCCGGCGCTCACCAACGCGGCAACGCCGGACGGTACCACCGATACCCGGTTTTCGTTGGGTTTGATTTCCTTGGGTATACCGATTTTCATATTCACCTCTTGTGCAATATTAAATGATGCCGGTTTGATGACAGCAATAATCAGACCGTATGGCTTTGTCAGTCAAAAGTGCCAAATGTTCAACGACTTACTCTTACGAGCCTAGCGCCATGTTGTCGCGTTTGTAGCGATTTGTTTGCCATTTTGGCGCAAAACCGCTGTGCTGTCCCAGGTGGTTGCATAGATTGCTCTGGACGGGACGGGCCGTAAAAATCGTCTAAGCTTAGCCCAGCGGCTTTACCAGAGAGAACATCATGACCCAACAAACGCAAAACATCCTGATCGGCCATTTAACCGAAGTCAGAGGCGACGGTATGGATGCCCGTATCACTGAAGAACATTCAACAGCGGCGCCCATCATTAAACTGGGCGACGAGGAAATACTGGCCGGCCATATCGGTTCGTATGTGGTGATTAGGCAGTCGCATATCGGTGTGTTGGCCTTGGTGTTCAAGATGTGGGAACGGGATCGTTTCGACAGCGCCGGCAACCGTTTTACCGACCGTTTCATTGCGTTGATTCCGGTCGGCGAGTTGAATGAAAATAACGTCTTCATTCGCGGCGTGCGCCACTACCCGACGCCGGGCGCAGCCGTTTATGCGGTTGGGCTCAGTGAAATCAACGCGATTTTTTCCAAATTTCGCGATTACGAATTTTTTATCGGTCAGCTGGCCAGCCATAAGGATTATCATCTTAGCCTGGACCCACGCGCACTGTTTGGCCGGCATTTTGCCATTATCGGCCAGTCCGGTTCCGGTAAATCCTGGACCGTCACCAGCTTGATTCAGCATACGATGCGGGCGATGCCGAAAACCCATATGATCATGCTGGATCTGCACGGCGAATATTGCTGGAAACGGCCTGATGGCAGCATCGAATCGGCGTTTCCCGACGAGCTGGTCAATTACGTGGATGCAATGGATTTGGAGATGCCTTACTGGATGATGTCTTACGCCGAATTGGTGGATTTGTTCATCGATAGAGACGACAGAGGCGCTTCGATGCAGATGTCTTTCATGCGCGAAGTGTTGCAGCAGTTGAAACGCAAAGAGGCCAAAGCCATCGGCTTGACCACCGTTTCGATAGATACGCCGATTTATTTTTCGCTGGCGGAAATGTATATGCAATTCAAAGCCGCCAACGAAGAGCGCAAGGATTTCGGTAAAACCAAGGGTGCTTTATTCGGCCAGTTCGACGAGTTTCTGGTGACGATGCAGAGCCGTTTCAACGACGTGCGTTACGACTTTTTGTTAAAACCCAAAAAACGCAACAACTCGGCCAGCATGGCGGATTTGCTCCGGCAATTCGTCGGTCTGGGGCAAAAAAAAGCCAACATTACCGTGGTCGATCTTAGCTCCGTACCGACCGACGTGCGGCCGGCGGTGTCCGCGCAAGTTGGGCGGCTGGCGTATGAATTCAACTACTGGAATCCGCGCCGCCGCGAATTTCCGATTACGCTGATTTGCGAAGAAGCGCATGCCTATATCCCGCGCGAAAAAGGCGGGCAATTCGACGGCACCAAGCGGATGATGGAGCGGATCGCCAAAGAAGGCCGGAAATACGGGGTCTCTATCGGCGTGGTCAGCCAACGGCCGACCGAACTGTCGGAAACCATGCTGGCGCAATGCAGCTCGTTTATTTGTCTGCGTACCACCAATCCGGATGACCAGCATTATATTCGCGGCCTAGTGCCGGAGGCTGAAGGCGATTTGGCCGACATTCTTAGTTCGCTCGGCCGGGGGGAAGCGTTAGTGCTCGGTGAGGCCGCGCCGCTGCCGACCCGGGTCCAAATCTACCGGCCCAATCCGGAGCCGAAAAGTAACGATGTCGATTACTACACTAGCTGGCGCGAAGGACCGGATGACCTGGATGTGGAGGATATTGTCGCGAACTGGCGGACGCAGAATCGGCTTTAAAATCAGGGTGTCTGGGGGGTATCTCGTGGTTTCTATTCCAGCTAGGAAGAAGAGGCCCTATGAGATGATCGTTAACAATTGATCGCCAAGCTCGCCGGGGGTAAGTCAGTCATGTCTATGCTGTTCGTTTTTGGGATCGGGCCACAGCAAGTTCGAATGCTGCGAGCTTAGTTTGGGGGTTGTAGCGGGCCGGCGTTGCTTTTGCAGATAAGATCATCTCTGCGCAACAGTGATTGGTCGGGAAACCGACAGTAATCAACTCAAACCAAGTCACAGGTATCAAAAAACAGTTCCAATCTATCCAGCTCACAGTTGGCTAACTCCAGTGCGGCATCGAAGGTTTGAACATCATCGGCTTGCGCCGCGATGTCCAGCATCAGATCGCACATGCTTCCGGTTTTAAGCAGAGAATCATGCTTTTTTCCAATGTTTTCCAGTTGGTCTTCCGTTATTAGGTAAATTTTCATTTCTATGTCCTTGGCAGCCTGAATTTAACAGCAATTGATCTTGTGTTTCCAAATTAAGATTTTTGGCAACTTCCTCTGCCGGTTTTTGCGATGCAAATAACAAATGGCGAGTGTTGTGTATATCTTCGCCTTGACAGTAGCTGATCCGGTATTGTTCTAGGGTACAGGGTGCAGCGTTTTTTACCCGCGGTGGCGATATTTAATGGTCGGATAAATTAGGATAATTTCCCTACGCGCGAAGGGATGTAATCCCGTCGAGCTTCGGGTTAAACTTCCCAACCGCAGGGGAGGGCATTGCTTATGATAGGCCGTGTTAGCGGGTTTATATCTATCCCTCTCCGCTGACTACATCGATTTGTTGGTGAAGCGTTATCTCTCGTTACACTAAATAGACCAGTAAAATGACATCAGGCATACCAAGGAAAAGTTTATGCACCCGATAAAAATGGCCGGAATGGCCGCCATCTTATTTGCGACGGCCACGCAAGCCGAAACCTTATTCGTCACGCTGGAAAAAGATAACGCAATTGCGGTACTCGATCCCGTCGAAGGCAAACTAGTCAAAACCGTACCTGTTGGTCAGCGGCCACGCGGCATCGCGATTAGCAAGGATGGCAAGACGCTGTTCGTTGCTACCAGCGACGATAACACCATCCGCATGATCGATTCGGAAACACTGAAGGAAATGGGCAAATTGCCGTCCGGTGAAGATCCGGAAACCTTTGCGCTGAGCCCGGACGGCAAATTCATGTATGTTTCCAATGAAGATGATGCGGAAGTAACGGTCATCGACATCGCCGCAAAAAAAGCCGTTGGTAAGATCAAAGTGGGCGTGGAGCCGGAAGGCATTACGGTCAGCCCCGACAACAAATGGACCATCAGCGCCTCGGAAACCACCAATATGCTGCACTGGATCGATACCAATAGCCGGCAGATTTTGGATAACACGCTGGTCGATCCACGGCCGCGCGCGGTGACATTTACCGACGATAGCCAGCAATTGTGGGCTACTTCGGAAATGGCCGGCACGCTGACCATTATCGATGCGGCCTCCAAACAGATCGTGCAGAACATCAAACTGGACGTTCAAGGCGTCAGTAGCGATCAGATTCAGCCGGTGGGCATCGCGATTGATAAGGAACGCCGCTACGGTTATGTGGCGATGGGACCTGCCAATCGCGTCGCGGTGATCAACGCCCAAACCTATAAAGTGGAGAAGTTTTTATTGGTTGGGCAACGGGTTTGGAATCTAGCGTTTTCGCCGGATCAAAAGCGTTTGTACACCACCAATGGTGTCAGCAACGATGTTTCGATCATCGATCTGGAAAACCATAAAGTGACCAAATCGGTGGCTGTGGGCCGTTATCCCTGGGGCGTGGCGGTTAAACCATGACCGAGATTGCCTTAGCGGTTGAAAACTTGAGTTTTGCTTACGGCGCGAAAAAGGCGCTGGATGCCGTGAGTTTTAACGTGCAGTCCGGCGAATGCACCATCTTGCTCGGCCCTAACGGTGCAGGCAAAAGTACGCTGTTTTCCTTGATCACTCGGCTTTACGATGCCAGGGCAGGGCGCATCGAGCTTTGCGGTTTTGATCTTAAAAAGCAAAGCCTGCAAGCCTTGGCGCGCTTGGGTGTGGTGTTTCAACAGACTACGCTGGACCCTGACTTGTCGGTGACGCAAAACCTGCGTTACCACGCGGCCTTGCACGGTATAGGACGCAAAGCCGCCGACAAACGCATTCAAGAAGAGTTGGAGCGTTTGGCTATGTTCGAACGTCGCGGCGAAAAGGTCAGACAATTGAACGGCGGCCACAAACGCCGGGTGGAGATCGCCCGGGCCTTGTTGCACAAACCCAGTTTGCTTCTGCTGGACGAGCCCACCGTTGGCCTGGATATGCCCAGCCGTCAGGCTATTGTTAGCCATGTACATGACTTGGTGAAACAGCAAAATCTGGCCGTGCTGTGGGCCACGCATTTGATCGACGAAATCGCCGCCGATGATAGCTTGATTGTTTTACACAAGGGGCAGGTCAAAGCCAGCGGCAAACTCTCGGAGATATTGCAGACCACCGGGTGGGCCGATCCCGGCCAGGTATTCCAAAAACTGACTCAGGGGCCGCAAGCATGAGGGTGTTACATTACTGGCGGGCAACGCTTGGCATCGTCGGCCGCGAATTGCTGCGCTTCTTACATCAGCGCGAACGCTTTGTCTCCGCTTTGGTGCGGCCGCTGGTGTGGCTGTTCGTCTTCGCCGCCGGCTTTCGCGCCGCGTTGGGCATAGCCATTGCGCCGCCCTACGAGACTTATATCCTTTACGAGGTTTACATTACCCCCGGATTGTTGGGCATGATCCTGTTGTTTAACGGCATGCAAAGCTCGTTGTCCATGGTTTACGACCGGGAGATGGGCAGTATGCGTATGTTGATGGTGTGTCCGTTACCGCGCTGGTTTTTATTGTGCAGCAAACTGATCGCCGGTACGGCGGTGGGCGTGCTGCAATCCTACGCCTTCCTGGGCATTGCCTGGCTTTACGACATTCAGGCGCCACTGATGGGCTATGTCTGGATTTTGCCGGCACTGGTACTCGCCGGCATGATGTTGGGGGCATTGGGTTTGCTGCTGTCTTCGTTCATCAAACAATTGGAGAACTTTGCTGGGGTGATGAATTTCGTAATTTTCCCGCTGTTCTTCATGTCCACCGCTTTGTATCCGTTGTGGAAGATCAAGGAGTCCAGCGAGTTGTTGTCAACCCTGGCGCAATACAACCCGTTCTCGCAAGCGGTGGAGTTGATCCGTTTTGCCTTGTACGAGCAGTTTAATCAACAGGCCTTACTCTTTACCGGCGCGGCGTTTTTGCTGTTTATGGGCGCGGCGATCATGGGCTATAACCCAAGTAAGGGTATGATGGTTAAAAAAGGTGGTGGTGGCGATTAATAGCGAATTGGCCGAATATCCCCCTAGATGGCCGGCCAATCTCCTGAAGCTAAGCCTTGTGTGTAGAACACCGATAGCCATGGGCTGTTTCACCATTCGTCCTGCGATAAACCAAGCTGCGCATGGCAAAAACCAACCGATAATCTAAGTTGACGACCCGTTTTTATGACCCCTTGGGTTAATTTTAATTTGCGGCAATTTGGGGATTCGGACGACGTCATCGCCTGGGAAGAATCTACGATATAATTCCATGATTTTCCGGCAACACCTAGCGCATTGCCGGAAGTGTACTTTTAATTTTGTGTGCGTCACCGCGTACACAACTATGCAAATTCAAATAAAGCAATCAATGGAATTTCCTGAATACAAGCGACGCCGCACTTTTGCCATCATCTCCCACCCCGACGCCGGTAAAACCACCATCACTGAAAAATTGCTGCTGTTCGGCGGTGCGATTCAGTTAGCCGGCTCGGTCAAAGGTCGCAAAGCGGCGCGCCATGCCACCTCCGACTGGATGGAGATGGAAAAAGAGCGGGGGATTTCCGTGACCACCTCGGTGATGCAGTTCGAGCATAACGATTGCATTATCAATTTGCTGGACACCCCAGGCCACGAAGACTTTTCCGAAGATACTTACCGAACATTAACAGCGGTAGACTCGGCGTTGATGGTGATCGACGTGGCGAAAGGCGTAGAGGATAGAACCATCAAATTGATGGAAGTCTGCCGGCTACGGGATACACCGATCCTGACCTTCATCAACAAGTTGGACCGCGAAGGCCGTGAGCCTATCGAACTGCTCGACGAAGTCGAAAGCGTGCTGAAAATTCAATGCACGCCGATGACCTGGCCAATCGGTATGGGCAAGCGCTTTAAAGGGGTTTATCAGCTGTATAAAGACGAAATTTTGCTGTTCAGTCCGCACCACGGCGGTCGTATCGCCAAGGCCGAAGTCATTAAAGGCTTGAACAATCCCAAGCTCGACGAATTGCTGGGTTATCAGGCGGAAGAATTGCGCGACGAGATTGAATTGGTAAAAGGTGCCAGTCACGAGTTCGATCACGCGAAATATTTGGCGGGTCAACAAACCCCGGTGTTTTTCGGTTCGGCGATCAATAACTTCGGCATCATCGAACTGCTGGACGCTTTTGCGGAATACGCCCCTGGCCCTAGATCACGTCAAGCCGAGCAACGCGAAGTGATGCCCGATGAAGAAAAATTCACCGGCTTTGTGTTTAAAATCCAAGCCAATATGGACCCGGCGCACCGCGACCGTGTGGCGTTTTTAAGAATCTGTTCGGGCAAATTCGATAAAGGCATGAAGGTCAATCATGTCCGGATTGGTAAAAACATCCAGGTTGCCAACGCCATTACTTTTCAAGCGGACAGTCGTAAAAACGTCGAGGAAGCTTATGCCGGCGACATCATAGGCTTGCATAACCACGGCACTATTCAGGTCGGCGACACCTTTACCCAAGGCGAAGTCTTGAAATTCGGCGGTATCCCTTACTTCGCGCCGGAATTGTTTCGCCGCGTGGTATTAAAAGATCCGTTGCGTGCCAAAGCACTGCAAAAAGGTTTGATTCAATTGACAGAAGAAGGCGCTACTCAGTTGTTCCGCCCGCTGAAAAACAATGACTTAATCCTCGGTGCGGTCGGTATTTTGCAGTTTGATGTCACCGCCCATCGTCTCAAAAACGAGTACAACGTCGAATGTGCTTACGACGTTTCGCCGATCAATACCGTACGTTGGGTCAGCGCGAAAAATCCGGCCAAACTGGAAGAGTTTAAGAACAAGGCCTTCGAAAACCTTGCTGAAGATGGTGGTGGCTATTTGGTTTATCTAGCCAGCAGTCGGGTGAATTTGCAATTGACCGAAGAACGCTGGCCGGACATTCATTTTAGTCAGACCAGAGAGCTTTGAAAGCTGATTCAAAGCCAATCTTTTAAATCCAAATCATGCGGAATCGCTTGAGGCCAAGCGATTCCTGCACAGTTTTTTCACGGCCGACACCATCACCCGCAGCCGTTGATTGTCCACGAAAGACCCCGTGCCGCTATCTCCCAGCGCAAAAACTCAGATCAATAAAAAATAGGCTAAACACTTAATATTTATAGATATATTTGCACAAGGGATATACACTGCCGAAGCCAATCCGATAAAGATACGACTTTAAGCAACATCCGCAGGAGTAAGCTTATGCGCACACTTTACTATAGTCACCCGGATTTTTTGGGCCACGACACCGGCGTAGCCCATCCAGAGAGCATTGACCGGCTGCATATGATCGAACAAGCCTTGTCGGCACCCGAATTTGCGCCATTGCAAAGAATCACAGTCGACATTCCCGCCGACATTCTCGATAAGATTGGCCTGGTACACAGCAAGGCCATGATAGCGAAAGTGCTAGCAACCATTCCTGAACAAGGTTACGCCAATTTTGACGCGGATACCGTGGTATCGCCCGGCTCCAAACCTGCAGCTCTGCGGGCCGTGGCCGCAGTGTGCGATGCCGTCGATAGAATTTGCACCGGCCAAAACGCCAGGGCTTTTTGCTCCACCCGCCCTCCCGGCCACCATGCCATGCCGGATTATGCGATGGGATTTTGCCTGTTCAACAATATCGCCATTGCCGCCGAGTATGCCCGCAGCCGCTACGGCCTGACCCGAATCGCTATCGTGGATTTTGACGTGCACCACGGCAACGGCACCCAGGCGGCTTTTTGCGAACAGCCGCAAGTGCTGTATGCTTCCAGCCATCAATGGCCGCATTACCCCGGCAGCGGCCATCCCTCGGAAAGCGGTGTCGGGAACGTTATCAATATTCCCCTGCCCACCGGCAGCGGCGGCGAGGTGTTTCGGGATAAATATCGCCAGTCCATTTTGCCGGCAGTGAAAACCTTCAAGCCCGAATTGATTTTGGTTTCCGCCGGTTTCGACGCCCATAAAGACGATCCTTTGGCATCGCTGGACCTAGTGGAAGACGACTATCGCTGGATTACCGACGAATTGCTTTGCATCGCCGATGCCTGCTGCCAGGGTCGAATTATTTCGGCATTGGAAGGCGGATACAATCTAAGCGCATTAGCTAACAGTGTTGCCGCTCATGTCCGCAGCTTGATGGGCAGCCCAATCAGAGGCGAATGAACCGCCTCTCGTCTCAAATACCGCGTTTATTGGAGATTAGGTAGGGTATAAACGTAATCGCTGTCTTTCATGGGCATATGGCAAGCAAAACAAGGTGCGGATTTTTCCTGATCCAACATTTTTAAAGTTTTACCTTCCCAGATACCAAAGCCCCAACCGCCGGTTTCAGCGTATTTCTTGCTGTCTTTCACCATCGCTTCCGCCGCAGTGAATTCGCCTGGCACAGTCGCTTGTTCCCAGTTCGGATGCTTTCTTTCGCCCCACTTAATTTTGGCGATGATGCTGCCGTCCGGCCAAGGTTTGACTTTACCTGCACGCGCGGCAGCGATAGCCACATGGTTACCGACAATGGCCCGCATGCTGTTTTTATCGTGGCGTAAAGACACTCCCAGCAAACGCCAGTCGCGGTATTCGCCATGTTCGGGTTTAGCAGTCGGTTGGGCTTCCGCGAAAGCCAGGCTAAACGGCATTAACGCCACCGCTGCCAAACATAAGCCGCTAAAAATAGTTCTGTTCATCTTCTCGTCCTCCTTTATCTCTAGTGAATACAAGCCATTATTATACGCTGGCAGCTTAGCGGCTAACGCTTGTTCAATCCAGCTGAATCAAACCAGTCGATGACAATCGCGAATTAGCGGTAAAACCTGGAAAAACAGCCTGTTTCAAAGCGAATCCGCCAACAGCAATTGACGCTGACATGCTACCATTTTGCCAACTCTATCACGCAGTACACCGATTACAATCCAAAGGAACCCGCCATGTCTGGCCCCAACAAACAAGTACCGTCCATTTTTTTCTGGGCTTGCGTCGCTCTGACTGGCGCCTTCGCCGTCGGCGGCATTGCTTTGCAACGCGGTGAAAGCATCAATAGCATGTGGTTGATCGTCGCGGCGCTTTGCATCTACGCGCTGGGTTATCGTTTCTATAGCGCATTTGTCGCGACCAAAGTTTTGGTATTGGATCCAAGCCGCGCCACTCCCGCAGAGCGTTTCGACGACGGCCGCGACTTTATGCCTACCCATAAATGGGTGGTATTCGGGCACCATTTCGCGGCAATCGCCGGCCCCGGCCCTTTAATCGGGCCGACCTTGGCCGCCCAATTCGGCTACCTACCCGGTACCTTGTGGATTTTGATCGGCGCCGTATTAGGCGGCTGCGTGCAGGATTTTGTCACTTTGTTCTTCTCGGTGCGCCGCGACGGTCGCTCACTGGGGCAAATGGCCAAGGATGAACTGGGCAATATCGGCGGCACGGCCGCGATGCTGGGCGTGATGGTGATCATGGTAATTCTGATCGCGGTATTGGGCTTGGTGGTGGTCAATGCGATGAAACACAGCCCTTGGGCTACGTCCACTGTCGCCGCGACTATTCCGATCGCGATGTTGATGGGCTTGTATTTAAATCAGTTGCGGCCGGGCCGGGTCGCCGAAGCCACGCTGATTGGCGTGTCCCTGTTGATTTTTGCGGTACTGGGTGGCGGCTGGATCGATGAGAATCCGACCATCCGTGGCTGGTTCGATTACGACGCACCGGAACTGGCTTTGATGGTGATCCTGTACGGCTTTGCGGCTGCGGTACTGCCGGTGTGGCTATTGCTGGCGCCTAGAGATTATTTATCCACCTTCATGAAGCTGGGCACCATCAGCGCGCTGGCGGTCGCTATCGTGGTGCTGCGCCCGGAATTGAAAATGCCGGCCCTGACCCAGTTCATTGACGGCAGCGGGCCTATCTTCGGCGGCAAACTGTTTCCGTTCGTGTTCATCACCATCGCCTGCGGCGCCATTTCCGGCTTTCATGCGCTAATTTCCTCAGGCACCACACCCAAACTGCTGGCTAACGAGCAAGACGCCCGTTTCATCGGCTATGGGGCGATGATGATGGAATCCTTCGTCGCCATCATGGCGATGATTGCAGCATCGGTGTTGGAGCCTGGCGTGTATTTTGCGATCAATAGCCCGGCCGGTATCGTGGGTAAGGAAGCGGTGGACGCGGTGGCCAAGATCAGCAGCTGGGGCTTTCCGGTGAGCGTCGACCAAATGCAAACCCTGGCCAAAACCATGGGCGAATCCACCTTGTTTGCCCGCACCGGCGGCGCACCATCGCTGGCGGTGGGCATGGCCAGTTTGTTTGCGCAAGTATTCGGCGAGCATCTACTGGCGGCCTGGTATCACTTTGCCATCATGTTCGAGGCCTTGTTTATTCTGACTACGCTCGACGCCGGCACCCGCGTCGCCCGCTTCATGCTGCAAGATATTCTGAGCAATGTTGGTTTGCCTAAAACCAACAGCTATCCCAGCATACTGCTGACCAGTGCCGTGGTGGTCGGGGCTTGGGGTTATTTCCTGTATATGGGCACTATCGATCCCTTAGGCGGCATCAACAGCCTCTGGCCGTTGTTCGGCATCGCCAACCAGATGCTGGCGGCAATAGCCTTATGTGTGGGCACCACGATATTGGTGAAGTCGGACAAGCTGAAATATGTGTGGGTCACGGCAACCCCCCTGGCTTGGTTGATTGTCGTCACCAGCTCCGCCGCTTGGGAAAAATTGTTTGCCGCCGATTTGCGGGTGGGATTTTTATCGCATGCCGCGGATTTATCCGCCAGACTCGCCAACAGCGCTCTCCCTGCCGAGCAAGTCAAAAATGCACCGCATTTGATTTTCAACGACTACTTGAACGCCGGTTTAACCAGCTTATTCATGCTGATCACCTGGCTATTATTGGCAGACACCCTGCGGGTGATCTATTGCGTCATCGCCGGCAAAAACCACCCGCAATCCAGCGAATCGCCGCATATACCCAGCCGTTTGGTTGAAGAGTGGGTAAGGGATTAAAGCATTTGCGAAAAAGTAGGGATCGTGGCGGATGCTGTTTTAATCACACGCGCTTGGCGCTTTTCCGCAAACATCAGCAACTGGGATACGAGGCTTGTAGAAGCAAAGATAACGCAGCCTAAGCCGCGTATCGTATGGCAAGCCCTTATTAGACCTTAGGCATTTCCCGTAGCTTTGCCACCACTTTGTCACCAAATTCAACCGTACTGATCATCGTCACGCCGCTGCCGGGTTTGGATAAGTCGGCGGTAGAGTAGCCGTCGGCAAACACGCCCTGCATCGCCGCCCAGACGTTTTTCGCTTCCGCTTCCATGCCAAAACTGTTTTCCAGCATCATGGCCACCGAACCGATCATCGAGTAGGGATTAGCGATGTTTTTGCCGGCGATGTCCGGCGCTGAGCCGTGGGATGGCTCGTAATAGGCTTTTTCCGGACCGATACACGCTGACGGCATCAGGCCCAGCGAGCCCAAAATGCCGCCGCCCTGGTCGCTGAGAATGTCGCCGAACATGTTTTCCATCACCATCACGTCGAACTGGGTCGGTTTCAGACACAGTGCGGTCGCGGCCGAATCGACGAGATAATTGACGACCTGAACGTCCGGGTATTCTTTGGCGACTTCTTCCATCACCTCGTTCCACAATACGCTGGATTTCAGCACATTGCTTTTATGGATGTTGTGCAGCAACTTGCGGCGTTTTTGCGCCAGTTTGAAGGCCTGGTGCATGATGCGACGAATTTGTTCCTCGTCGTATTCCAGGGTTTCGCGCACGTAACGCAGGCCTTGCTCGTTGACTCCCGCTTCTTTTTGGCCGAAATACAGGCCGCCGACCAGCTCGCGCACCATAATCAAATCGATGCCATCGCCGATCACTTCCGGCTTCAGCGGCGAGAAATGCGCCAAAGACCTGGGCAGGAAAACCGGGCGAAAGTTGGCGTAGGTGTTATAGCGGCGGCGTAGCGGCAACAGAGCACCACGCTCCGGTTGTTTGTCGACCGGGATTTTCTTCGATTCTTCGTGATTCAAGCCTATCGTGCCTTTCAGGATGGCGTCGGCCTGGTCGCAAATGTCGATGGTGGCTTGCGGGAAAGCATCGCCGGTTGCGAAATAAGCGCAGGCGCCGAACAAAGCCGGCATCAGCTCGAAGCTAACGTCGTTACGTTCTTCGATGACTTTCAAAACCTTAATGGCTTCCGCGGTGATTTCAGGGCCGATGCCGTCGCCGGCCAGAACTGCGATTTTGTAGTTTTTCATGAGATGGTGAGTGCTGAGTGATTAAAGCGTTAAATCAGGAATTTCTATCGAAAAATAAACAGCGGATTTTAGCAGATTGGTTGCGATGCTTCCCCCGAAAAACAGCCGCCCGGCAAACCTAGGCAAAACCTAAATGGAATGGGTTTTGTAAACGTTTTTACTGAATTACCGGGAAGCAAAACCGTTGCTGCAGGGTTGAATAGCCCGTCGAGCTGTTGGATATGGCGGTAATTCGAGTGATTTTCTCAAACGTTCGAGCTCAGAGCCGCAAGGTTTTAGAAATTTTCCGGAACGGCCGAGCTCCGGACTCGAACGATCAAGAAATTTTCTAAAACGCTGCAGTTCTAAACCAAAACGTCCGAGCTTTTTTCTTGATCATTCTCCCTAAGAACTACATCGCTCGAGTTCTGAGCTGAAACGTTGGAGTTATTTTGTCCAATGACCGAGAAAAAAGCTTGGCCGATGGAGAAAATATGTTCAACGGCCGAGTAAAGCGATGGCAAAAAGATAACCAGCAGCCGGCTTATTTGCCGCAGCGCACGTATTCGTCTTTATTGTCCCCAGGCTCCTACATGAGGACTCAGCGACAGACGCTCTGGCTTCCCAGGCATTATACCGCTGGCGCGGCACGGCTGTAGCGTGATTGGTGGTATATTTCGTATGATTCGGTTATTGCACTTCATTAATTACCTCTACGTTTCTAAAATCTAATGAAATTAAAATTGGAGAAATTAGCTAGTTGGATCGACACATCAATTGAGACTGAAGACATCCAAAGTTTAAATTCAGCACTGGCAAATATTGAAAGTTTCGATAGGAAAACGCTGACTGATTTAGAAAATGCTACCTTAGACTTCTATACAGCGAACGTTTTTTCCTGTTTAAGACAGGCGAGTAACGATAGAAAAGATTTTGCTTGGGCTAATCCGAACGTTGATAACGAAATTTACTTCCTTAGGTCAGCACTCAATTATCTTAGAAACTCATCGACAAGGGAAATTGGCACCGATCTTAAGCTACGTATTACAACCAATCTTGCCAATGTACTTAATCATGTTGGTCGTTTTACTGAAGCTATAGAATATTGGGATCAAGCAATTTCTGATATACCTGAATTCTCAATGGCAATTGGGAATCGAGGTATGGCACTTTTTTGATATTCGAGATTTATCGAAGATCCAGAAACTCAAGCACTATTTCTTAAGAGTAGTAGAGTCGCTTTTTGCAATGCTTTGTCATTGGGAGTAGAAAATCATGCCAAAGCTCCAATGTTAGAGTTACTCGAACACTTAAATAAATTAGCAAATTGGGATGAATTAAATCCCGGCTTTTCGATCTTTGGTGGAGAAGATGAGCTTGAAAAGGCTTACAGAAAATGGTGTGTTCAGCATCGACTTGTCTTAAACTGTATTAGTCACGACTTGATCTGACACATCGACTTGAAAAGATGAGAGTTACCGGTTTTGATAGGGGTGTCGAATCCTTACACAAAACACAAAAGGTAACTCTCATGATCCATACAAACAATCCGATCATTAAACACAAAGCGGGGCTGTTAAATTTAGCCCAAGAACTGAATAACGTCTCCAGAGCCTGCAAGGTGATGGGTGTCTCGCGCGATACGTTTTATCGTTATCAAGAGCTGGTAGCCGAAGGTGGCATTGATGCCTTAATCGACAAAAACCGCCGGTCTCCGAATCTGAAGAATCGCGTCGATGAAAGCATTGAGCTGGCAGTGAAAGCCTATGCGGTTGAGTGGCCAGCGCATGGACAGCATCGAACCAGTAATGAACTGCGTAAACAAGGGGTATTCGTATCCGGCAGCGGCGTTCGCTCCATCTGGTTACGGCATGACCTGGAGAACTTTAAAAAGAGGCTTAAAGCACTGGAAGCCAAGGTAGCCGCCGAAGGGTTAATGCTGAGCGATGCGCAGATTGCGGCGTTGGAGAAAAAGCAGCAGGATGATCAAGCCTGCGGCGAAATCGAAACAGCCCATCCCGGTTACCTGGGTTCGCAGGATACCTTTTACGTTGGCAACCTCAAAGGGGTTGGGCGGATTTACCAGCAGACTTACGTGGACACCTACAGCAAAGTCGCACACTGCAAACTGTACACCACCAAAACGCCGATTACTGCCGCGGATATCCTGAATGACAAAGTATTGCCGTTCTACGAAGCCAACGCATTACCCGTTCTACGCATTCTGACGGATCGCGGCACAGAATATTGTGGCAAGGTCGAACAGCATGATTATCAGCTATACCTGGCGATCAACGACATCGACCATACCAAAACCAAGGCCATGTCACCGCAAACCAATGGGATTTGCGAACGCTTCCATAAGACCATCTTGCAGGAGTTCTATCAGGTCACGTTCCGCAAAAAGCTCTATAGCGACCTGGATCAACTCCAAAAAGATCTGGACGAATGGCTGGTTTATTACAACAATGACCGAACTCATCAGGGCAAAATGTGCAACGGCAGAACGCCGATGGATACCTTGCTGGATGGAAAACAGATTTGGGCTCAAAAAAATCTGAACCAAATCTAATCTGACAGACACCCCGCAAAAACGGTAACTGTCAGATCAGGTCTGAGCTAATACAGGTCCGCAGTACTTTAATTTATCTTACAGCAGCGGTGGCTCACGAAGAATCAAAGCGAACAGCGTCAATCTCCTCAGGAATGATTGCTCATATGCCAATAATCCAAGTCGAGGATATTTATCGAAACTAACAGCCTAAAGTCAATTCGTGCTCTGCAATGTTTGATAGTCCGCTAAAGCACTCGACCAGAATCGCCAAGCGTTTGTCCAGCGCCCACAGCTTTGCGCCGGATTCATTTCATCGTTCCCACGCTCCGCGTGGGAACGCAGCCTCGGACGCTCCAGCGTCCATCACCAAACATCGATCTCCATCAACCCCGCCAAGCCTTCATAGTCGGCGGCACTGGAATAACGCCAATGCTGCGGTAAGTTGACATAACCGCGCTTGACCGGGTTGGCGTGGATGTAGTCCAGCTTCTGCCGCATCATCGCTTCGTTCAAAATCATTTCGGCATGTACGCCCTCTTGCCAGAACTGGTATTCGCGATCCCGTTTATGTGCGGCTTTGGCAAAATGCAGGCGTTGCAACAGGCGCTCGGCTTTTTGCTGCTGGAGGTGGTCAATGATCCGGCGGGCGGTATACGCTTTGAAGCTGGCAGCGCATTTGTCGAGTTCCGGGGCTTGGGCGATAAAGTGCAGATGGTTTTCCAAAACCACGTAGCCGTAGAGTTTTAAACCTGCGTGTTGGCGTTGGTATTGCCAACTATCGAGGACGATTTGCACGGTTTCCGGGCGGGTAAACACGGCCAGCCATTCCACGACGGTGCAGGTCATGAAATGGGGTTTGTCGGCTTCGATGATGAGATAACGGCTTCTTCCCATGCTTTACCTTGATTCATAAAGACGCCCGAGCGTCCGGGGCTGCATTCCCACGCGGAGCGTGGGAACGATGATAAATCACGCAGCCGTAGCTCGTAGCGTGCGGTGAGGTAACGAACCGCACGGAACATGTAAATCAATTCGTAGTCGGCGATATTCGATAAGCCACACCAAACCGCTCAGCCAGTTTCGCCAACCGCTTGTCCAACGTCCACAGCTTGGCGCCGGGCGTAATCAAAACCGAGGCTAGCAACTGCAAATCGATTAGTCCGCAACCCAAGCCATATAGCGCTTCACGTTCGATAAAGTCTTCCACTTCCTGCAAACCAGCTTGATTGCAATACCTTAATTGGCGGAGGTTGTTCAGAGTTTGAGTTCTCGGCGCGGGTGGCGCGCCAAAGGCCAATTGTGCAATGATCAGAGGGTGAATCAAGGCCGAATCGGAAAGCAGTAACCGAACCAAATCCTCGTTACGATTTTTGAAATGGGTTAACCCAAACCGAAGTATCGACCAATATCATGCGGACGAGTTGGTTTGGCCGCGTTCTCGGGGAATATCAGTCATCTCCGGTAGGCTCCCGCCCAAGGCAGCTAAGCGTTTGGCGGCCTGAACCCATACAAAGGTTTTCATCGCTTCCCGGAAGATTTCGGCTTTATCCATGTCCGGGTCGGCCATTTTCAGGGCTTTTGGTATAAGGTGTCGTCAATGGTTACGGTGGTCCGCATAGTATTTTCTCGATATAAATTATGATGGCTTGCTGTATCAAAATTTACTATGTGGATGCCTTAAATTCGGTACAACTCGACGAGCGGATTTTCCTCGGACAATGACTGGGTTAGGGATTGAAGGCGTTTGCTTTCGGCTTGGCAGGCTGTCCTGCGGGCCGCTCATCTAAGCTTGCGGGCTATTGGCCTTTTCATGCAACTGGATGTTGATCAACTTGATGGTCGCCAAAATGCCGGCAAATACCTGGTTGACGTGTACGCCGCGGGTTTTGCGCAGTTCGGTGCCGCAATCCCAGGTAATCACGCATTCGGTCAAGGCGCTGGTGTGGCCGCCTTTGGGAATGCGGATTTCGAAATCGGCCAGCGTCGGTAAGGTGTAATCGTAATGTTGCAATACCTTGCCGATGGCGTCGATAAAGGCGTCGAAACCGCCGCTGCCGGCCCCGGTGGTCTGGTGTTTCTCGCCTTTGACATCCACGCGGATACTGACCGTAGACGGCAAATCCAGACCGCTGTTGATCGAGCAAGCCAGTAATTTGATGTGCTGATAGCTCTTGCTTTCCAATACGTCGGCGATGATGAACGGTAGGTCGTCGGTGGTAATGGTTTGTTTGGAATCGCCTATGCTGACGATGCGCGCCAGAACCTTCTTCTGGTCTTCTTCCGACAGATCCAGCTCCAGCTGCTCCAGATTTTTTTTCAAGGAGGCTTTGCCGCTCATCTTGCCCAAGGCATAACTGCGGATACGGGAAAATCGTTCAGGGCCGAGCTTGGTTTTATACAAACCGCCTTTCTGGTCGCCATCGGCATGGATGCCGGCAGTTTGGGTGAACACGTCGGCACCGACGATGGGCGCATTGGCGGCGACGCGCTTGCCGGAGAAGTTTTCCACCATTTCGCTGATGCGCACTAAATGGCTCTCGTCCACGGACAGTTCCATCGCCATTTTATCGCGCAGTACCACCGCTACTTCGGCGATGGAGGCGTTGCCGGCCCGTTCGCCCAGACAGTTGACGGTGCAATGCACCGCGCTGACGCCGGCCCGCACCGCCGCCATCACGTTGGCGGTCGCCAAGCCGTAATCGTTGTGCGGATGGAAATCAAATTGCAGGGTTGGGTAGCGCTGGCACATATCGCTGAAGCTGGCGAAAACTTCGTCAGGCGACATCACGCCCAAGGTATCGGGCAGCATGAAATGGCTGATCGGGGCTTGTTGCAAGCGTTCCATCAAGCCGTAAACATAATCCCGGCTGTCTTTGTAGCCGTTGGACCAATCTTCCAGATAAACATTGATTTTCAGGCCTTGCTGGTGGGCATAGGTAATGGTTTGCAGCACATCGGCACTGTGTTGTTCCAGGGTTTTGCCGAGCTGTTCGCGGCAATGTTTTTCGCTACCCTTGGCCAGCAGATTGATCACGCTACCACCAGTCGATTTGATCCAATCGACGCTGCGGGTATGATCGACAAAGCCCAAGACTTCAACGCGCTCGGCAAAACCTTCGTGCCGTGCCCATTGATTGATCAGGCTGACGGCTTCCTTCTCGCCTTCCGAAACCCGCGCCGAAGCGACTTCGATTCGGTCAACGCGCAAAAACTGCAATAAAGCTTTGGCTATGCTGACTTTTTCCATCGGCGTAAAAGCCACGCCCTGGGTTTGTTCGCCGTCGCGCAGCGTGGTATCCATTAACTGGATGTGTCTTGAATGGGTAGACATGATTTTTGTTGTTCTCGATGCGTCCTGTAGCGGTATCTGACCAAGCTAACTTCGTAGACAGGGTAGAGCGATAGCGACACCCCGTGCGTCTTTAAAAAATGGCCTTTGTGCATAAGCTGGTCGCGCGGCTTATGAGCAATCTGATTGCTTATTCCGAAAGAGACTGAGCTATGCGTAACGTGCCATTTTCGCCTAAAACAGAATGAATTGGCAATTTGCGGCTAATTCCGGGGCTGCGAGCAGCGAAATTCAGGGGAGGGAAATCGGCACTCGCGTTCCTCGCTGGGAGCCGGAGAGTTCTGAACGGAACGATGATTAAACGACCGAAATTTTTTTGATAGTTAGGCGGAGTTTTTACATTCCGCCTATTTTTGCCGAACAATCGGAGTGGGTGTTTGCCGGTAACCCCGACGGGTTCAGCCTAAAAATGTGGTTACTCTTTAGTCCACTTAGCCGCTAATTGCGCGGAAAGCTGACCAAAATAAGTACCCACTACAATTGAGATTGAAATCACCAGCAAAGGATTGCTCAGCGATGCGCCGAACAAGACTTCCTGTGTCAACTTGTCCGGTGTTTGCAATAAGTAGGCAAACGTGGATGAATAGCCTAAGACGCTGGCAGGAATGGTTGCCAATTGCGGAAAATTGGCGGCCAGGCACATCACCACGACCGCAAAAGTCACAGTAATGGCGGCCATTGTTGGAAAACCTAAGGCAGTGTCCGGCGAAATCCCGGTCAAGATAATCGCCGTTACCCAGGCCATGAATACGCCGAAAATCCCGCAGACGATAGTATTTTTTAAGGCTTCCTTGGTCGCACCCAAGAAAAAATAGGCTGCCCAGGCAATGGTGGCTGCCCAGATAAAGAACACGCCGCTAGCCGGTCCCACCGCCAAAAATGTGGCTACGCCCGCCAATACGCCGATGCTTAAAGAAAGTGCTGTAAGTTTGTCCATGTTTGTCCCTCTGATATTGCGCCTCATCGATAGTGGTTTGCTCGATGATGCATTGAGGCTGCCCTGCAAAACCGAAATCCATTTACGGCCAAGCAATCCCGCCTCGACCGATTTAAATGGTAGCAGAGAATAGCCTCCAGATACCAATCCTCGGCTGGTTTAAACGCATGCACTGTTATGGGGTTTGATCATTTCGACCAGCGGAAGTGTCAGGTAATGCCGGCGCGCAAACTAAACTATTTGGCTGCAAACCTCCAAACCGCCAGTATATATAAGGGCTGGCGGTTTGGAGTATTTGCGAAGACAGACGTGCTTTAATTAAGACTCAGACAGACCGCGTAAAGATAACGGGCCGGCGGTAGCCGACAAAACCGAGCAGGCTTGAACCAAATAACCAAAACGCGGCGGGCACAGGCACGGGAGCTGCGACGACTGTCCGCGCAAATTTCTCTGAGCAAGTTGGATCGGGTTGCGCTGCACATGCGGTGCTGGCGATTTCCAGGCTACCGTCGGCGTTAACAAAGTCCTCCAAAATCGGATCTCCGTTCCCATCCAGAACCAGTGCACCGTGTTCATCTAATTTCGGAGCCCTAACCGTACCGTAAAAATATAAACTCAATCCCGCCGTATAAAACTCGTATTCGCCGGCTGCGGCTGCGCCATTTTTCGGGGTAAATTCGCCAAGCAAATACTCAACGCTATCGCCAGGGTTTAAGGCGATATTCTGCTTACTTAGGATACTGTTCGGGCTGGAGTCGAAATTGAATTCGTAAGGTCCGGAAGAGCAGCTATCGGCCAGAAATGTACCGGCACAACCAATAGAAGTACTCAAAGAAATACTATCCACGGTGATAAGTACGCCATTGTCTATGTATCTGCTTTGGCTAGTGTTTGAATCATAGTAAGTAAAGCTGCTTGGGTAGTTGGCCGGATTGATGCCAAACGGCGGGTTACCGCCACCTGTGCTGGAAAAAACCAAGGGATCCGATGTGGCGTCCAAACTTAGTTTCAACCAAATCGGAATGTTATCGGTTGCAACGACAGTGCCCGTAGGTTGAACAAACGACAGACTACCGCTGTAGGCCGCCTGAGCATTGGGTAGCCAAGCCAACGCCAACGTGGAAACAACAAATCGTAATTTAGACATAACGTATTTCTCCAATTTAAAAGCGCTTGAAAATCATTTTCCCAAGAGGTCTAAACCTTTAGTTTGATGACCAATTCAACCCGTCAATATCGTCGCTCTCATGCAGCATGCAGCATGCAGCATGCAGTCCAGCGGTTCAAGTAGATTAGCACCGCGGCAGGCGGCAACGAAGAATGCCGGGAATTTAAGGGCCAAGCCAGTATTCTAGGCAGAGAGCAGACTACATGGGTCAGATCATAACAAAATATTGTCGGGTTTATATGACAATAACGCTGTATCGAATTAGCGGCAGCATGTCCGCCACATTCATCGAAATCCGGTGACGCTGGCTGGGTTGGAACGCTTAAAGATTGGCCCCATTCGCGTTTTGAAACTTAGCGTGTTGACTGCGATTTATCGAGGTTAGCGGCTAGAGAACAACACGAAGGATACCAGCGTTTGGGGAAGTGGGTGGCTCGGTATCCGTAGCGCGTTTATCTGATTATAATTTCAGAGCAAAAATACGAAATCCACACACTCCTTCCTGCCCGCTGCAATCAAGCACCAGCGCGTATTTATTAAACAAACCGGGATGCTATTTATGAATTCGAATGAAAATGCCGTGATGCCTTCTTTAACCGCACAGAATCCGTTTACCGGCCGCATCGGTGAAGAGTACGATTTTCTCGGTATGATGTGTCCCAATGTCGTGGTGCTGACGCAAAAGCTCGGCGAGACAGTCGCCGCATGGCATCCCGGCAATAGTCTACAGGGGCTTGAGATCGGCTGCGGCACAGGATTGAGCACGCTGTCCTTGCTTACTCAGCGCGAGGACCTGCATCTGCGCGCTTTCGATGCCTCAGCGGCAATGCTTACGCAGGCGCGCGCGAATTTGGCGGAGTATGTGGACAACGGTCGTGTCGAATTCATCGAGAGCGATGCGCTAGCTTTTTTACAGCAGCAACCGGACGCCAGCGTTGAGGTTGTGGCCTCGAATTATGCCATTCACAATTTTCTGAATGACTATCGGGATCAAGTCTTTGCCGAAATCTGGCGCGTGCTTAAACCGGGTGGATTGTTCGCAAACGGCGACCGCTTCGCTATCGATGATCCCGCGCGGCATTTGGCTTCCACGCAAGCCGACATTCGCCACTGGTTCAAGACCTTTGGGGAACTGCAGCGTTACGATCTTCTGGAAGATTGGGTGGTACATTTGCTGAGCGACGAATCGCCGGACCACATCATGCATGTGCCAGCCGTCATATCCACCCTGCAATCTCTCGGGTTCAGCGATGTGCATTCGCCTTATCGTGAAGGCGTGGACATGTTGATGACCGCGATAAAGCCGAAATTGGCTTAGTTTTTTTATCGGTCATCGTTTCCGTGCTCCGGCGCTGCGTATCGCTGGAGCACGGAAAAGATAACTGTTGGGGAGATTGAGTTCAAAGACAATTCAGAGCGCTCAGAAAGGCGCCCGATAACGAATTGGTAAAACACAGTCGGTTACGCCCAACACTTTAAATAAATGACGAAAGGAGCGGCTATGAACGAGAACGACAAGCTGAATTTGGCAGAAGTGATTCAAGAGCTGAGACAAAGTTTGGTGACGGCTTCGATGCACGGGGAGGCGGAAACCATCCGCTTTAAAGTCAATAGCGTAGAAGTGGAATTGCAAATGGTGGTCGAAAAATCAGTCGGTGGAAAAGCTGGCGGTAAATTTAATTTCTGGGTGTTGGGCGGCATCGATGCAGAGGCCTCTGCAAGCTACAAAAATGCTGTCACACATAAAATTAAATTGAGTTTAGAGCCGGAGGACGCGAAAAACCTTGATCCGCAAACGGGTAATCCCGGAAAGGTCAAATTAAAAGGTGGGGGTTCAGGAGTTAGCTAATGGAGCTTATATTGACTGCCAGAATCAAACATAGAGGGAATATTGGTACTGCTTATCCTATCGCTCCGAACTTGCTGCTAACAGCTAGACACGTAATCGAAGCTGTCGACTGGCAAAGTGGGGGATCTATCACTGTCGAATGGCCGGCCATTAAAGACAGTAATGACAAACCATTGACCGCCACAGTCAACGGTATCGCTTATGACGGAGAAGGCCCGGCGGAAGATATAAAATCCAAATGCGACCTGGTTGTCCTCTATTGCGATTTACCGTCTGAAATTAAGACTAAACCGGCTGAATCGATCTTGGCATCGCGACTTTTCGTTGCCAGAACCGGCTGGCAAACGGCAGGCTATCCAAATGTAACTGGTAATTGCATGGAATCGACTACCGGCAAATTTGGCGCCGATTTGGAAAAGCCTGAAGTTAAGCTCACGCTGGATGACACGATAGACCCTACTGTTGCCCAAGCCAACGGTTTACAGAACGGTTGGGGTGGTATGTCGGGAGCGCCGGTTTTTGATCTTGCCAGTGGAAAAATTCAGTCCATCATCACTGATCATAATCAGTGGATGCAGAAACAGTTGATCGGTGTCTCCATTCCTTACTTAATCAATCATAGTCAACGGTTTCGTGAAGTAACCGGCATAGAAAGTCACGCTCAAAGAAATCAAAGATTCGTTGCTGAGCAGAAGCAACAAATTTTCAACGTCTTGTCGAAGATGTCCGATGAGGAAATCCTATTCAAGGAACTTGCTGATCGATTGAAACTAAAATTGCCGAATACCACCAGCCAAAAATTATATGATCAATTATTGGAAGTATTCGAAATTGATGGATTGGCTGTGTTGGATATATTGCTATATGCGGGTTCTGGTGCGCTCAAACAGGATGCAGGCGATACTGTACGCCATAAATTAATTGATCTATTTTATTTTTTTGCCAGACTGATGGCGCCTGAGAGTGCTGTTCCCAAACAGGCTTTGATCAAACTTTCGGTGTATTCTGCAATGGCTACAGAATTATCCCTTTCAGCAATTTATGGGACTAATCCCGATTTTGTGTTTCGTGAAGGGGAGGTACGGGGAAAGCATGCCATTGATGCATCCGTGATTACTCGCGAAACAGGGTGGGATACGGAGGCATTCAAAAAAGATGCAGTCGAATCGATTCACACCGCCATTCACAAAGTGCCACCGACAAAACAGCTAGGTAATTTTGAGCGTCGGAAGTTAAACGCAGTGATCAAGCAGCGTCAAGACCCCGCGTTAAATCAATTGTATCGCCTGGAACTAAATCTTGGTGACCCCAAATTGCTTAACAACCCATTGCAAGAAGAAGTCAATTGTCAGGCTTTGAGTGCAGCGGATTGTTTGCCAGATCTACCTATCGTCCATTACGGCGAAGCCGAGGCGGAAAAAGAAGCAGAGCTCAGTGCCAAGTTTGAAGAGCTCTTCAACATACTCGAAACCAGCCAATCAAGCACATGACAGCAACCACCCTCAAACATTTTCAAGCCGAGAGCGTCATCGATTACCCAGACTGTGGTTCCTGGCGGCAAGGCCGTTATTTTCTGGATAAAGCCAGCGCTTATGCCCTGGAAATGGCCTTAGCGACCCGCCGCCCCCTGTTGGTAAAAGGTGATCCAGGGTTGGGCAAGAGCTATCTGGCGCGGGCAGCTGCTGCCAAGCTCAAGCGCAAATTCATCGCCGAAGTCGTCAACATCAACACCGAAGGCCAGGATTTGCTCTGGCGTTACGATCCGGTCGCACGCCTCAACGACGCTCACGCCGGTATCAAAGATGATGACAAACTCAACCCCAAGCATTATCTCAATCCCGGCGTGCTGTGGTGGACCTTCGGCTACGAAAGTGCGGCCAAGCAATACAACGATGTCTGCCGTCATAAAGTCTACCGTCCGCAGATTTCCGACGACGGCGAACTGGGCAACGGTATTGTTTTACTCATCGACGAAATCGACAAAGCCGAGCCTTCATTGCCCAATGCGCTGCTGGAAGTGCTGGGTAACGGCGGTTTTGACGTACCGCTGTTGGAAGAAACCATCGGCAAGACACTGCAGACGGCAGACAAACAACTGCCGCCGTTAGTGATCATCACCAGCAACGACGAGCGTGAACTGCCGGCGGCGTTTATTCGGCGCTGTCTGGTGCTGCATTTGGCGGTGGATGATATAAACCTTGAAACCTGGTTTTTGGAGCGCGCCAAGGTGCATTTCAATGATAACCAGTGCAGCGAAGCCATCAAACGCCTGGCGCTACAACAACTAATCGCCGATCGGCAGGAGGCTGAGCGCCACGGCACCATCAAGGCCGGTTTGGCGGAGTATCTGGATTTATTGGCGGCGCTGGATGAAATGACCGATTCCTCGCTGCAAGGCCAAGAACGGGATGCCTATCAGCAATGTTTGCTGGCTGAGATCCAGCACTTTGTGTTGCGCAAAGCGTTGTAATGTCGATTCATACTCAGACCAGTCGCGGCGACTTACTGCGCTGGCTGCAGCGCTGTCAAACCCATGACGAAAAATGCCTGAGCGCTACGATATTGGGTTACGAATGGTGTGCGCCAGTCACGATAGGCCATGAAATTGATTATAAAGTGCCCCGTCCGGAGCCTCCCAAAATCGATCCAAATCCTGCTCCTACGCCGGCTAAATTAGCGCTGAAACGCCCGCAAGCATTGTTCTACGCCCTTGCATCTCAGGAGCATTATGCCGATCCGCAACAGCTCGGCGACAGCCTGCCGCCCGTGCTTCAAGGCGTTGAGCCGCTCTCCGATGCCGATTTGCAGCCCTTTGCCAGCGGAGAACCGCTGCCGCACCAAGCCATCGTCCCGGAAGCCCGCATGCGCGATTTTTTGCGGCAATCCATAAGCCATAGCTTGGGGCAGCGACTGGATATACCGCAGTTGGTCAAACGTATCGCCCGCCTGCAAACCTTGTATCATCTGCCGCGCAAGCCACGTGTTGTGCCGGCCGGGCGGGTTTATGTCGTCCTCGATCTGAACAAACGCTTGCTGCCGTTCTGGTTGGACGCCCATCGTTTGTGTGAAAGTATCGTCCGTCAGTATGGGTTGAACGGCCTGGAAATTCGCGTCATTGACAATGACCCGCTAGGCGAATATTGGGATTGGTTTGATCAACAGCAACGGCTTAAGCAGTGGCAAGCGCTCACCGCGCAAAGTGTGGTGTTCATCGTCAGCGACCTGGGGCAATTGGCTGAACAACACAGCCCCATACGCACGCGGTGGGACAGTTTTTTCCGGCAACTAAGCCGTAAAAACACCACGCCGGTCGTGCTGGCGCCCGTATCGGCGGCCCAGCAACAGCCCGAGCGCCTAAACGCCATCCGCCAAGTGTTGTGGCACAAACACGGCAAGCTCAAACCGGAAAAGATCGATCCGGATATCAAGGCCCACGCTGAGCATGTTCGCAAGGTCTTGGCATTGTTATCCATTGCCGTACACGTCGAACCTGAGTTGGCGCGCGCCTTGCTACGCTGTTTACCCGCTGAACAAGCCGATAGCGGCATAGAAGCGGCGGTGTATCAGCATGCCGATATGCAATGGGGTTATACCGCCATCAGCATGCGCCCGGAAAAACGGGCCGAGTATCAAGCCGAATTTAAACAGCTGGACGCTGGCTTGCAATATCAAGTCTTGAGTTTGCTCAAACGCCAGCATATCGGCCAGTTTCCGGCGATTTGGGCGGAGGAAGTCATCAACGCCTTGCCCTTGGTGGCTTTCCCGCTCGAACAATTGGCCGATGTCCAACAGGCGGAGTCTTTTATGCAACGTTTCGCCAAAACCCTGCAGGGTGCGCATTCCGACAGCGGCATGACGCAATTTGCCCGGCGGCATTTAAACCGGTTAAGCGGTGAGGCGATTCGTTTGAATAATCACCGCTATACCAGTGCGCTTTACGGTTTGGCGTATCGCGAGCAACTGCGGGCTGGCGCTCCGTTGCCTGCGGAATATGATGCCGCCATCGTGCATGAGCTGATTCGTGAACGCTCCGAATTAGCTCGCTATGGCATCTGGCAAGTTGGTGAAGCCTTGAGTATCGCGTATGCCGACACCAGGCCCGTAGCGATAGGTGGCGCGAAATTGGCCGAATTCGACGCAATCCACGACAGTATCATGCTGTGCAGAAGTTGGGTAGAAAATGGCCGGATGCGAGTGGATATACAATCGCTTCGCTTGCCGGCCCATGGTGAGTCGTGCATCGTCGGTCAGTTGGATGGGCAGACCCTGGATTTTGATACTGGGTTGGCCAGAATGACGTTTTCAGCATTTACAAAGCCCAGCTGGGCTGACAGTATCGTCCGAAATATAGAAGGGCTGTCGGCTAATTTACGCTTTGCGGGCAACGATTATCGCTTTTGCTTACAAGCAGGGGATGGCTTCAACCATTACATCGAGTTAAGACGGTTTACCGAGGCCGGACCATTGCCGGAAAAATGGGGCGAGCGGTTTATCAATAGTATCCTGTTAAATCAGGAAGATAGAAGGACGCTGCTTACCCAACCGAGATGGGAGCCGGAAAATCCTAGATCCTGGCCTGTTGGGGTAGACCAATACGGCCTCTACGCCGATCTCACCGTCAACGACGTCACGCAACGCTTCCGCTGGATCGAGCCGGGCAGCTTTATGATGGGATCGTCGCCGGACGAGCCGGAACGTTACGATGATGAAACCCTGCATGCCGTGACCTTGACTCAGGGTTTCTGGTTGGCCGACACCACGGTCACCCAGGCCTTATGGCTGGAGGTGTTGGGCGGCCACAATCCGAGTCATTTTAATGACACCCTGCAAAATCCAGTTGAGCAGGTCAGTTGGGAGCATGCCCGGCGTTTTATCGAGCGCCTGAATGCGCTGGTGCCCGGTTTGCAAGCACAATTGCCGACCGAGGCGCAATGGGAATACGCTTGCCGGGCAGGTACTTCAACGCCGTTTTCGTTTGGCAACAACATCACACCTGATCAGGTTAACTACAATGGCGATTGGCCTTATGCTGGCGGCGAACGGGGCTTGAATCGTAAAAAAACCGTGCCGGTCAAATCCTTGCCGGCCAACCCGTGGGGGTTGTACGAAATGCACGGCAACGTCTGGGAACGGTGTCAGGATGTCTGGCAAGACAACCTGGGCACGGCGACCGTAGTCGATCCGCTGACGCAGCCGGATGCAGGTACAGGCGGCGACCTTGTGTTGCGCGGCGGCTCGTGGAATGATCGCGGCAGGAACGTGCGTTCCGCTTTTCGTTCCCTCAATACGCCGGGCCTTCGCTCCAGCGACCTCGGTTTCCGGCTTGCCCTAGGTCATGCTGAGCTCAAGCCAGGACCAGGCGGAGGAGCCGTAAAACCAGCAACGGCCAGGGACGCGCCCCGTCCAGACAGCGGCGTCGCGGAGCAGCCGCAGGCCGGGTTGGCAGCGGCAATACGCGACAGATGGCATCAACTCAGAAAGAAATCCAGAAAATGAATGTCGTCCGATCCTTGTTTCCACGATACTGTGGCAATGTGCTTATTACCGCACCAACTGTGCGTTTTGTAACGCTAATGTTTATCTGCCTGTAAATTATGAGCTCACACTACCGCAATAATCTGTCGCCACCGATGTTCCCCCTGCCTTGGGCCAGCCAATGGGGCGAGGATGTTTGTGGTTTATGGCAAACTTTAATATTCAACGATGTCAGGCAAGTGTTTCGCTGGATCGAGCCTGGGACATTTTTGATGGGTTTCCCGGAGACGGAAACAGGACGCTACCACTACGAATCCCGGCAGCGGGTGGACTTTGAATCAGGCTTTTGGCTGGCCGACACCGCTGTGACTCAAGCGCTGTGGCTGCAAGTTCATCCGGATGATAATCCCAGCCGCCATCAGGAACACCCCAACTTTCCCGTACATCGGGTGAGTTGGGACGGTGCCCAAGCGTTTATTGCGCAGTTAAACCAGGCTATCCCCGGTTTTCAAGGCCGGCTACCTAGCGAAGCGGAATGGGAATACGCCTGTCGTAGCGGTAGCGATACGCCGTTCAATTTTGGTGAGACGATTGATTCGCAGCAAGCGAATTTCAACGGCGACTACCCCTACGCAAACGCGCCGAAGTGCGAATTTCGCGGTAAACCCGTGCCGGTAAAGAGTTTGCCGGCGAATGCCTGGGGGCTTTACGAGATGCACGGCAATGTTTGGGAGTGGTGTCAGGATGCTTGGCGAGAACAGATGGACGTTGATTCACCGGTCACCTCAGAATTGCCCACCGAACGAATCGCTCGCGGCGGCTCCTGGGATGCCGATGCGACCTTCGCCCGTTCCGCCTACCGATACCACTTCGATAAATCCCAACGCAGCGAGTTCTTTGGATTTCGTTTGCTGGTTGATGGCTAGCTTCAATTCCGGGGTTTCCGGGCAGGGATTTACCTGAGATATTCCAAAGATCAATGCTTTGCTTGGAAATAAAGCGGTACTGCAAGCAAGCGACAGTAGCGATTGGCGGATCTCGCTGTTTGGTTAGGATGACCCGGCTTAACTCAATGCGTCAGATAAGCGAAATACCTTAACCGGATTCTCCAGCTATATTTCGTGCTACGAATATTGCCTGACAAGGAAGGGCGTTAGTATGACGAGTCTAAATATTGCGGGATTGCTTCACCACGGCGTATGGCGCTGTATTGGCTATCTGGCATTCAGCCGAATAAGAGTCGTCGGCAAAGAGCGGCTAACGTTAGTCGGCCCTGTCGTGTTTGTAGCCACTCACCGCAATGGCGCGCTCGATGCCGCACCGTATTCGCTTGCCGTTCCTTTAGCTATGCCGATGGTATCGGCGCAGCTGCAGCGTTTACCGTTGGGCAGATTTTTGTTTCGTGGTATTGCGGTAGCCCGTGCCAAGGATAAGGCTCGCGGCATTAAGGCCGATAACGGCAAGGCCCTGGCGGAATGCATAGACTTACTGAAAGTGGGTGGACAACTGTTCATCATGCCGGAAGGCACTAGTTCCCTGGGTTGCCGACATTTACCGTTTAACCGTGGTGCCGCGCGTATCATAGCCCAAGCCATGGCTGCTGGAGTCAGGCCCGTTATCCAGCCATTGGCTGTTCATTATGAAGACCCTACTCGCTGGCAAAGCCGTGTTGAGGTTTTGATAGGTGAACCCATAATTCCGCAAAATGCCGACGAGATAGCGATACACCAGTCGATTGTTGATGGCCTGGAGGCTGTTGGGGTTAATTTTGTCGATACCGAAGCTCAGCAAACGGCAGAAAAATTGGCTTATGCCCGCATTTTAGGTACCGATCTTTCTTACGCTGAACACTTAAAAAAACTCGAGGGGCAGATTGCGCCTGCTTTATCAGAGTCGCTAAGGCAGTTAGAGGCAGTGGCCAAGGATAAAGGTCTTTTTCTTCATCAAGGCCTACCTTTAATGCCGCTCCGCTTGTGGCAGCGGGATTTAGTCAAGTGGTTACTGCTGGCGCCTGTCATCGCTTGTTTCAGCGTATTGAATTTCCCGGTGCTGGCTGCCGGGCATATCGCTAGTCAGCTTCTGCCGGACGAGCCGAATGTTATTGCCTTTTGGCGCATGGTCGTCGGTGTGCCGGTAGGATTATTTTGGTTCGTGACCGTCTGCGTGGGTTTGTTTTTATGTGCCGGACCAAGTTGGTGTGTTCTTTACGGCGCGATCAGCATTGTTGGCGTATTGGCTTGGTACCGATTCCGTAAATTGACGGTAGCACTCGGTAACGCGGTTTTTCATCCTGAGGTGAGGGCGGTATTGGTAACAGCCTATCGGAATTTGGCGGAGCGCAAAGCGCATGAATAAACTTCTCGACCCGCCCTTACGCTATTTCAGTATCTATCTGGGCGCTGTTTCAGCCATGGAAATCGCGCATCTGACGGTTTGGAGTCTATTGTTTTGTCCGATGTTGGCCGGCATGGCCGGATTGGCACGCAGATATTCCAGACAACGCAGTTGGGGGCTATTGGCGGCCATTTGCGTCAGCTTGGCCGTGGGTATGAATGTGTCATATCAAGCCATGGCCGGGGCTATCCCCGCTGTCCGGAGCGTACGCTTCGATGCCCAGCTATTGGCATTGGATCGGCTATTGATAGGGGAAACGCCGTCGGTATGGTTGGAACGATGGATTAGCCCACCGCTCACCGAACTAATGAGCGCTTGCTACTTGTTATTGATGCCATTATTGCTGGTCAGCCTGCTGCGTTATTTTTTCCGGCGCCGGGAATTGCTCGGGGAATTTTACACCGGTCTATTCGCGGTTTACGGCTTGGGTTTTCTCGGTTATCTGCTGGTGCCGGTTGCCGGGCCTTGGCTGGCCTATCCGGAGTTGTTCAACGTCAAATTGAGCGGCGGCGCGGTCACGGCATTTAATCAAGCCATGGTTGAACAAGGCAGTAATAAAGTCGATGTCTGGCCGAGTCTACACGTGGCTGTGACGCTTTATATACTGGGATTTGCGGCACGGCATCATCGCCTTGAGTTCTGGATTTTGTTGTTGCCGATATTGGGTTTATGGATCGCTACTTTTTATTTGCGTTATCACTATTTTGTCGATGTCCTCAGCGGCTTGGCGTTGGCCGGTTTTGGTTTGTACGAAGCTCGCCGTCATGCCGCTCACCCTGCCATTAACCCCAGCAAGAAGGATACCTATGCCAACCCTGTTTGAGTTTCATCATCCGTCTGCTCTCGACTCTGCCATATCCGGCGGTAAAGGTGCCAACCTTGCCCGCTTGACTCAGGGAGGGTTTGCGGTACCACCAGGCTTTGTGTTGCCGCCGGAGGGTTATTACTCGTTCATTGAGCAATACGATGCATTGCCGGATTTGCTTCGGAATTTGCCTATAGACGAACCCCTGGCCTTGGAACAGGCGTGCACACGTATATGCGAGCAGCTGATCCAGCTACCGGTGCCAGAAAGCTTGAAGCAGGCAATTGCGGAGATGTTGGCTGAGTTTCCGGGCGACACGGCATTCTCCGTGCGTAGCTCCGCCACTGCCGAGGACTTGGGCGGCGCCGCATTCGCCGGGCAGCACGAAACGTATCTGAATTGCATGGGCATCGACGACATTGTATCGCGCATCAGGGATTGCTGGGTGTCGCTGTGGAGTGCCCGCGCCATAGCTTACCGCTTGCAGGCCGGCATCGGCTTGTCTAACACCGCGATGGCGGTGGTGGTGCAAAAAATGGCCTTCAATCGGGTCGCCGGCGTGGGGTTTTGCATCAATCCGGTTACCGGCGATCCTGCGCAGCAATCGGTGGATGCCAATTTTGGCTTGGGTGAATCGGTGGTGGGCGGTGAGCATCAAGTTGATCATTGGTTGCTGGATAAGTCGTCCGGGCGAGTATTGGATGCGGTTTTAGCCCATAAATCCTCATGCATCGTCGCCGACCGCACCGGTACGCGCAGCGAGAACTTGTCAGATGATCAAGCTAATTTACCTTGTCTCAGTGAACCTGAATTGGCTGAGTTATCCGATTTGATGCGCCGCGTCGAAAAGTTTTACGGTTATCCGCAGGATATAGAGTGGGGTTTTGAGGGTGAACAGTTATGGCTGTTGCAAGCACGGCCGATTACCCGTATCCCGCCGCGCTGGACCCGTGACGAATCCGCCGAGCGGTTTCCCTCGGTGATTACGCCGCTGGCTTGGGACTTGGTGGCGGAGGGTTTTCACCAATCGCTGTCGCATTCTTTCGAATTGATGGGCTTGCCGCCGTTTCACGGCAAGTGGTTCGCCTTGTTCGATAATTATGTATACGGCAATCAGAATGCCGTGGAAGTTTATGCCGAAGGCACTGCAAATTCCTTAAACGTGCGTTCAGTTGCCGAACTGCTGTCCGCTTTGCCGACACTGCGCAAACGCTATGCTTGGGTGCAGGAATTACCGATGGCGTGGTCGCGCGATTTGGATCGCTATTTACTCGGCCTCGGCGAATTAATGGCCGAGCCGCTGGCAGGACGCTCGATTCCCGAGTTGTGGGATTTTGTACTGCGGGTGAAGCAGCTAGGTGCGGAATATTTCCTGCCTAATATTGCCATTTCCATTACTCAGCGCACCCTTTACAAATTGGTCTACAGCATCGTTGGGGCGGCGGTTGGCGAAGCGGATGCGCCGACGACCTTTGATAGCTTGCTGGCGTACTGCGAAACCAAAACGGGTTTCGTCAACAAGGAACTTTACCGGCTGGCAAGGCGGATTGCCGAACGCCCCAAACTTGTTCAGGCGTTGCGCACCCAAACGGGCCAGCAATTTCTGGCTTCCGGCGGATTCATACAGGAAGCAGATATTGCAGCCGCTTTCCAGCGTTTTTTACAGGATCATGGGCATCGGGAAGTGGAGTTTGATCCCTATCATCCGACCTGGTTGGAAGCGCCATGGCTGGTGATTGAAAATCTGAAAATGATGTTGGACTCTGCCCTGGAAGACCCTGCCGAAAAAGAACGTACTCTGAAAATCCGGATGTTGGAAACCGAGCGGCAATTGATCGGCGGGTTGCCGGAGGATTTGCGGTTTCCTGTTCAGGAGCTATTGCGCTTGGCGCGGGTTTATACCGCATTGGACGACATAGAACATTATCAGACGACACGGCTGACATTGCCGTTCCGCAAGGGTTTAAGGGCCTTGGGTGTCGCCTTGCAGGCCAGAGGCATCATTACGGAAGCGATGGATGTGTTCTTTGCCAGAGCCGAACAGCTCTCGGAAGCAATCCGCCTTAACGACCCCGAGTCGTGGCATTGTTTGGCGGATAGCATAGTCCGGGAAAAACAGGCTTATCAAAACCATAGGCAGCATTCACCGGAATGGGAATTGGGTAAGTCACAAGCCTATTCCGCTAAAGATGGGGATTTTGTTGGTTTGCCCGGTAGCCCTGGCGTTGCCAGCGGTGTGGTATTTAAGGTGTTGTCGCAGGACGATTTCGCCGATTTTCCGGCCAACGCGGTACTGGTAGCTCGCACCACCAACCCGGCCTGGACACCTTTATTTTATAAGGCGGCGGCTGTGATTACGGAAAGCGGCGGACCCTTGTCGCATGGCGCAGTGACAGCACGGGAAGTGGGCTTACCCGCAGTAATGAGCGTCAGAGGTGTGCTGGATGCGTTGATGAACGGCGACAAAGTGACAGTCGATGGTACTGCGGGCCGAGTAAGACTGGATTAAAGCAAGTCTTCGTAAGCAGGTCGGTCGGTCAACTTTGCAAAAATTCGGGACACCCCCGGGTTTTTGCCATACCCGCAAGATTCAGAGCTTTGCGCGCAAGCCAATTAGAGTTGTGAGCAAGGCTTTTCCGGATTCTCGCAAGCTTATTGGCCTGGCGGGCAAGGCTTTTTTTCTTGCGCGCAAACCATTGAAGCCAGCGCGCGAACCGAAGAAGGTGGCGGTTTGGGCTCAAGGCCTTGCGCTTAAGCCATTTCGGCTTGCGCTTTTGGCAAATTGCCTTGCCAGCGAAGCGATTTACCTTGCGGGCAAAGCTCTGAAAGTGGCGAGTGGCTCTAATAAGCTTGCGGCGTTAGCGGAAAGGCTTGCGCGCTATGCTTTCAGCTATTCCGCCAAGGGATAAAGCTTAGGCGGTAAGCCGGAATGCCTTGCCGGGTAGCCATTATGCTTATATTGTTTAGCCTGTAGGTTGGGTGGCTTGGGTTTTTGCCTTGGCGCCGCGATTAAACCGAACAGACATTGCCTGCCGCAGGGTTTCCAAGCCCGCGCCTTTGCCGGCGATTTTCAACGAGGCGTAAGCATCCAGGCTAAAACTATAAATATCACTGCCCAGCGCCATGTCGGTATCGTCACCTTTGCTCATTAAATCGCGCAGGCGGTGTAGGCGAGGGCGCAGCTTATCAAGAGTCGCCATATCGGCTTGCGCTTCGACGACATCGAGACCGGGCGGAATGGCATGCGTGTTTTGGGTGGCCACCGTCAGCGTCTGCCGGCAGAACGCTTCGGTTTTATCGCCCATCTTCAGGATGGTGCGGCGCTCTTCCGGGGTTAAGACCAGGAAGCCGGCAAAGCGGTCTTCCAATGTCTTTAGCGCGGCGTGTATATCGGTCAGATCATTGTCGGAAAGGGTTAAAGAAATCAGATGTTGACTCATGTTTATCTCCTTTTGGCGTTTGTGATACTGCGGAGGATGGGGTGTGGTCCGCAGAAGAAAAGCGTAGGCCATTTTTGGAAGCGCGCGTGATTTTGTTTGCTAGAATCTGGGCTGGTTTTGGTTGCTTCTCTGTTGGATTCTGGTTTCCAAGCTCTGGCTTGGAAACTCAATCTTGGAAGCTATTGCTTCCCGGCAAATAAAGAAAGCTAGAGCTTTCGAGCCTCAGTTACCAAGCTGGAGCTTGGTAACCAGTGGGAAACGTTCTATCTATCACAATGGCGGATTACTTTTAAAAACAACTAAAAAGGGATTATTGAACATGATGAAATACAAAGGCTTATCAAGTAATGAAGGTTAATATTATTATATTGGGTTTAACCGCCATGGCCATTAGTGGGTTACTCGTGGCATCTAAACTTCAGCTTGAAGAGTCAATTGTCAGTGCGCGATACGAGATGCTTGCTTGTGAAGGCTGCTATCATTTGACCGTCGAGAAAAGCAAAGGAGGCGAGCTAGATGGCGAGACGATTATTCCTGTGTCGAGTAAGGTAAATATCGTGCAGTTAATCGATAGCATTGCCATAACAAAAGAACCGCTATGTTTTCGTGGCAAACTATATCGATTCAACTGGAATTTGTTCGGTATTGATCCTGATGGAAAGCGATTTGAAGTGATCGAAAAACTAAACCCAATAATTTGCGCTGGCTTTTAGTATTTAGCTCGTAGGATGGGTAGAGGCGCTAGCCGAAACCCATTGAAATTATATTGGCTTATCCCAAATCCATTTCAGGATGCCTATTACCCGCCCAATTTGGCGGGAGAATGCCGCGTTTCACGAAATCATGAAATGAAGAATACTGCCAATCGGCAACGCAACGGACATAGCCGTGTTCTACTGGATTGTAATGAATGTAGTCGACATGTTTGACGAAGTCGTCCTCGTTTCTAATGCGGTGCTCCCAAAATCGTCTTTGCCACTTGTGCCCTGTGGGTAAATACCGCGTTCCTGTTTGAGTTGGTGGCTTTTGAATATTCGTTCACTTTTTTCGATCTTTCCAGTAAAGCGGGTCTTAATGAGCCGCCAGCGGCAACTAAAATCATCGTCATCTTCCGGCAACATCCAAATGGTATGGAGATGCTCCGGTAAAACAACAATCGCGTCAATAGTAAACGGGTGTTGATCCTTAACGTCACGAAAAGACTCGCGAAGCAGTTCAATCTTATCGGTCAGCAATGTCCGATTCCGTTCCGCTAAATTGACTGTGAAGAAATAACAACCGCCTTTGAGGCGATGTCGGCGATATTCTGTCATATCCGTTTTATCAGCGTTTCGTTTGATGGGTTTCGCGTCGCTCTACCCATCCTACAGTCGGCAATTAGCTCACATACGGTCATTGGATAAACCCTGTTTTATCTTTCCCACGTTTCGGCGAGGGAGCTCAACTGGCACAGCTCCAGAGGTCGGTATTGGTTTTCTGGTTTCCAAGCTCTCGCTTGGAACCTAAGTCTTGGAAGCTATTGCTTCCTGGCTAATAACAAAGCTGGAGCTTTCGAGGCTCACTTACTAAGCTGGAGCTTGGTAACCAGTGGAATAGGCGGCAACACTTGCCCGCCCGGAGTCAAGTTAATTCTCCCAAGTCAAATGTAAACCCGCCCCGTCTACCCTTATAATGCCGGGCTTTTACCAGATTCTCCGCCCATGTCCGTCCACGACACCCTGAAACAACTCGCCAAAAATCTCCAAAACTGTATGGGCACCGACCGCCACGGCTTGAAGCGGCAACTGGACCGATTGCGCAGCGAGGCGAGTAAGGGCAAGGATGTGGCAGGGCAAATACAGCAAGTGGCGGAGAAGATCGAACGTTCGGTGGGGCGGTGCAATCAGCGCCGGGCATCGGTGCCGGTGATTAATTACCCGGATTTACCGGTCAGCGGCAAGAAGGACGAGATTGCCGGGCTGATTAAAAATCATCAAGTCACCATCGTCTGCGGTGAGACGGGTTCCGGTAAGACCACGCAGTTACCGAAGATTTGTTTGGAAATAGGGCGCGGCTTAACCGGTTTGATCGGTCACACTCAACCAAGAAGAATCGCCGCCCGTACCGTTGCCGACCGTATCGCCGAGGAATTGGGTCAACCTATCGGCCAGGCGGTGGGTTACAAGGTGCGCTTCCATGACCAAACCCATCCTAATTCGCTGGTCAAATTGATGACCGACGGCATCCTGCTGGCGGAGTCGCAGAACGATCCTTATTTAAATCAATACGACACGATCATCATCGACGAGGCGCACGAGCGCAGCCTGAATATCGATTTTTTGCTGGGTTATTTGCGCTGGCTGCTGCCGAAACGGCCGGATTTAAAAGTGGTGATTACCTCCGCGACCATCGACCCGGAGCGGTTTGCCAAGCATTTTAACGACGCACCTATCGTCAACGTTTCCGGTCGTACCTATCCGGTGGATGTGCGTTATCGGCCTATCGAGTTAATCGAGGAAGACGACGAAACCTCGGCCGATTTGCAGCAAGCCATTCTGGATGCGGTGGACGAGTTGTATCGGGATATGCGCGGCGACATTCTGATTTTCTTGAGCGGCGAGCACGAAATTCGCGAGACCACCGAGTCCTTGCGCAAGTCGCACAATAACGCCCGCTACGATGTGTTGCCACTGTATTCCAAACTCAGCGTTGCCGAGCAGGAGCGGGTGTTCAAACCCAGCGGTAACAAGCCGCGCATCGTCTTGGCGACTAACGTGGCCGAAACATCGTTGACCGTGCCGGGCATCCGCTGCGTAATCGATTCCGGCCACGCCCGCATTAGCCGCTACAGTGCCAAGAGCAAGATTCAACGCCTGCCGATCGAACGCATTTCGCAAGCCAGCGCTAACCAAAGGGCAGGACGTTGCGGCCGGGTGGCCGAAGGTATTTGCATCAGGCTGTATTCGAAAGAGGATTATCTGGCCCGGCCGGAGTTTACTGATCCCGAAATACTGCGCACCAATCTGTCGTCGGTGATATTACAGATGGCGGCTTTGAAATTGGGCGACATCGAAGAATTCCCGTTCGTCGAACCGCCCGACGAAAAAATGGTCCGCGACGGCAAGACTTCGCTGTTCGAAGTCGATGCGTTGGATAAGCAGGGCAATCTCACTGAAACTGGCCGGCAGTTGGCGAAGATTCCGACCGACCCCAAACTGGCGCGCATGCTGCTGGCGGCGGCGCAATTGGGTTCGCTACACGAGGTCGCGATCATCGTCTCGGCCTTGAGCATTCAGGACCCGCGCGACAAACCGGCCGATAAATTGCCGCAGGCCGAAGCCAAACATGCGCAGTTCAAGGCCGAAGATTCGGACTTTTTGAGTTTGCTGAATCTGTGGAATGCCTTTGAAGAACAGAAAAAGCATTTGACTAACAGCAAGCTGCGCAAGTATTGCCAGGATAATTTCTTGTCCTATATCCGCATGCGTGAATGGCATGACATTCATACTCAAATTATGCAGGTGGCACGCGGTGATTTGGGCTTGAAGACCAGCGGTAATCCGGCCAATTATGAACAGATTCATATGGCGTTGTTGCCGGGTTTGTTATCGAATATCGGTTTTAGACACGAGCAATACGAATATCTGGGTGCGCGTGGCTTGAAGTTTTTCATCTTTCCGGGTTCCGGCCAGCATAAGCTAAGGCCGAAGTGGATCATGGCCGCCGAACAAGTGGAGACCAGTAAGGTCTATGCGCGCACTGTTGCCAAGATCGAGCCGGAATGGATAGAAGCCTGCGCTCAGCATCTGGTCAAACGAAATTACTACGACCCGCATTGGGAGAAAAACGCCGGCCGCAGCGGGGTTTACGAGCGTACCTTGTTGTACGGTTTGACCTTGCAAGCCAAGCGCAAAGTGCCCTACGAAAATGTCGATCCTAAAGCCGCACGGGAGATGTTTATCCGTCATGCTTTGGTAAATCATGATTATCACAGCAATGCGCCGTTCTTTAAGGCCAACGAGGCCTTGCTGGAAGAGGTGGGGTACATTCAGCACAAGGGCCGCCGCGTCGATTTGGTGGAAGACGAAGAGTGGCTGTATCAGTTTTACGATAAAAAGCTGCCGGCCGAGGTGGTCAGCGGCATTACCCTCGATCAATGGCGCAAGAAAGTCGAGCGCGAAAACCCGAAGATTTTGTTTCTGACCAAGGAAGATTTGACCCGCCACGACGATGGCAAGATCAACGATTGGGATTTTCCGGACAGCAAGAAGATTGGCGATTTGACTATCGAACTGCATTACCGCTTCGAACCGGGCCACGACGAAGACGGGGTGACGGCCATCGTACCTGTGCATCAGCTCAATCAAATTCGCCAGGCGCCGTTCGATTGGTTGGTCCCGGGCATGCTGGAAGAAAAAGTCACGGCCTTGATCAAATCGCTACCCAAGCATCTGCGTAAGCATTTCGTGCCGGTGCCGAACACCGCCAAAGCTTGCCTGGAAATTGAACCGGATTTTAAGGGCTCGTTGTTCGAGTGGTTGAGCGGTCGTTTGCGCAAACTGACCGGCGAATCGATACCCTTGAATGAGTGGCAGCCGGATGCCTTGCCGGACCATTTGAAAATGAATTTCCGCATCGTTGATGATCATGGCCGGGCCTTGGGCTATGGCCGTAACCTGGCTAAGCTGCAAGCCGACTATGCCACAAAGGCTGGTGACAGTTTCGACAAGCTGGCGCAAGAGGAAATGAACTACACCGGCTGTATCGCCTGGGCGTTTGACGACTTGCCGGAGACTTGGCAGTTCATGCAAAAAGGCCAGACCTTCATCGGCTTTCCGGCCATTGTGGACGAAGGCGACACGGTGGGGGTGAAAATACTCGACACCCAATACAAAGCCGATCTGGCGCATTTCGACGGTTTGACTAAGTTGTTTCAATTGCAATGCCGCAAGGACGCCCAGTATTTGTTAAAAAACAGCGGGGTACAGGCCACCTTGCAATTGGCCTACAATCAACTGCCCAAGCACCCGTTTTTGACAGAACGGCCGGGCGGCGATTTTAAGGAGGATCTACTATTCTTGATCTTTAATAGTGTGTTTGTTGCTGATAGTACGATCCGCAGCCAGCAGCAGTTCGAAGCGGCGCTGGCGGCCAAAAAGGCTACGCTGGTCACGGTTGGGAATCAGGTGGGCAAGCATGTCACGGAAATCATGGCAAACTACCAAACGGTCAGACAGCGATTGAAACAGCCTGGCGTCAGCCCAAGTTTGCGAGAAGACTTGGAGAAACAGTTGAGTTTGCTGTTGTTTAGCGGTTTCTTGCGGTATACGCCGCTGGCGCAGATACAAGCGATGCCGCGTTATTTAAAAGCCATTGAGTGTCGTCTGGATAAGCAAAAGCCCGATTCGGCGGATATACAAGGTCTGCACAGGCTATCGCAACGCTTTTGGCAACATGTCGAAAAGCAAATGAAGACTTTGGTGCCCATGCCTGAGCGCGAAGCCTTCCGCTGGAGTTTGGAGGAATTGCGCGTGTCCTTGTTTGCGCAGCAACTGAAAACGGCTTACCCGGTTTCGGTGCAGCGTCTGGAAAAGACTTGGAACGAAAAGTTTTAATCAGCCTCTGATTTGTGTGCCCACTACTTTAGGAAGCCTAAGATGATACCCATTCGAGATTCGATACCTTGTAACATCAAGCCTTATGTAACTTGGAGCATCATGGCTGTCTGTATTGCTGTGTATGTGGTGATGCTGTTTATGCCGGACGAGATGGGGCAACACTTTGTCTACATGTATGGGATGGTGCCGATTCGCTATTCCAATCCGGATTGGGCTTATAGTTTTGGTTTGCCGCCGGATCATTATCTGTCGTTTTTTACCAATATGTTCCTGCACGGCGGTTTCCTGCACCTGTTGATGAACATGGTGTTTTTATGGATATTCGCCGACAACATCGAAGACTTGATGGGGCATAAACGTTTTGTGATGTTTTACGTATTGTGCGGCCTGTTGGCAACCTATGCGCAATGGTATTTTTATCCGAAGATGGCGGTGCCGGTGGTCGGTGCATCCGGCGCCATCGCTGGCGTGTTGGGGGCGTATTTTTTTCGCTTCCCACAAGCCACGGTTGTGATATTGGTGCCTATCCTGTTTTACCCGGTGTTTTTCCATGTGCCGGCGATAGCTTTTCTTGGATTTTGGGTGATTATCCAAATCGGCGACGTATTCACCGCGGCGGTTTTAGATAATGTCGCGGTGGATTCCGCATGGTGGGCGCATCTGGGCGGTTTCGTTGCCGGCGCTTTGCTGCATCCGTTTTTTATCGAAAAGAAACCCGCGGCATATCAATTCCTGTCTGATGAATAGGCCTTAACGCCGCGTTTAACCGGCAAAAAAGCAAGAAACAGTAGGGCTTTTATTTTATAATGCCGCCAGTTGGCTAACCGGCTGAAAAGGCAACGAAAAACAAGTTCGTTGCCTGTGTTTGCAAAAGATTCTTCATTCATTCGAGACAAATTAACATGAAAAACCTTAATGTCGCATTGGTAAGACTGCTGCAGTTTGTGGTGTTCGCGCTGTTCACATTCATCGTATTGTTGTATTTCGGTACTTTGATTTTGTTGCCGCTGGATATAGTGGTGTTGATTACCAAAATGCTGCATATGGTGGGTATCGGTACTTTGTTCGGTGCGATTGTTGCCGTGCCGGTAGTGGCTTACATGGGCAAAATCGTTTACAGCACACCGGGCTTGATTCAAATGATCGTCGAGAATGGCATCGATTTAGCCAATACCGGCAAGCAACGGGTTGAAGCGTTCAACAAAATTGCCGAGGCAGTTAAATAGACTGCTCCACGCAATCGTAAAAAAGGGGCTGCAAGCCCCTTTTTTGTGCCTGCCGGTTTGCCACACATTGATTATTTTCCGAAATGGTTGCTTGGTCCGGCGGCTTGAATAATGGTATTTGGCCCGGTAAATTCCCTGGTAGCCGGCCAGATCCCCGGCGTTTATCAGCTGTCGGAATTTTTTACAGCAGCTTTTTTGCAAGCAAACAAACTGGTTCAGTTGATTTTTTCGATTTCACTCTATTAGCAGCTCAAATTATGCAAATTGGCGTATTAAGCGGCTGTTGTATCGGTAAAGCGGATGGTTAGCGTAAATGGCTAAGTCGAGAAAATTTACACCTGACGGTTCGACTTTTGCTGGGTTTGGTCTGCGGCTAATAAAAGTCTTTTAAGTACATAGGCTTGTGTTCTGTGCGTATGTTTTTTGCTTAACTTTTAACGTAAAAAAATTTGTTAAATAATCCTGTAAGTATGCGTAAAGCAAGGGGAAGATTATGGACGCAAAGAAATTAGATACATCAACTAAAAGCAGAAATGACGAGCACTGCGACCACCCGTCCTTAGCCAAAGAATATGTCTCCGGCGTACCCACCGGAAACTTTGTTTGCGCACAATGCGGTCGTCATCTGACTTCAATTATCAGAACATCCAAAAAGTAAATTCTGCCGATTTCGCGCATGCCTTCACCGGTATGCGCTTTCAGGATCATTCTTCCAACCTTCTATTACTTTTCGGTAACGCTAGGCTTTGGCTGGCGGTGCTCTCTTGCGGTTTGAATTTACTGTCTTTGATTGATGGCCGGCTATCCCAGGGATGTACGATGCAGTCTGGCTGCAGGTTGCAAAAATCTTCAAACAGGCGCAATCTTGGAGCTGTGGTACTACGGCTATTCAGGGCGTGTGCAACACGTTTTTCTGATTTAGCGGTGTGAGCTTAATTCAACCCCACAAACAGCCAGTGCAGGTCAATGCGCACTGGCTTTTTTTGGACTATCCATTTTGAAGGAAAATGTTATGGCATATTGGTATCCCGACAATTCGCAGTCTATCGGCAAAACACCGCTGGTCAGGCTTAACCGCATTACCGACGGCGCTCAAGTCACCCTATTGGCTAAAGTCGAAGGGCGTAACCCTGGATATTCGGTGAAATGCCGCATCGGCGCGGCAATGATTAACGATGCGCAGCAGCGCGGCCTGCTGGGACCCGGCAAAGAGTTAATCGAGCCAACCAGCGGCAATACCGGCATCGCACTGGCCTTTGTCGCCGCCGCCCGCGGCATTCCGTTGACTTTAACGATGCCGGATACCATGAGTATCGAGCGCCGCAAATTACTGGTGGCCTACGGCGCCAAACTGGTGCTGACCGAGGGCGCCAAAGGCATGAAAGGTGCCATTGCCAAGGCTGAAGAGATTGTCGCTTCCGATCCTGAGCGCTATGTACTGTTGCAGCAGTTCAAAAACCCCGCTAACCCGCAAATCCACGAGCAGACCACCGGCCCGGAAATTTGGCATGACAGCGACGGTGCGGTCGATATTTTAGTGGCCGGCGTCGGCACTGGCGGCACCATTACTGGCGTGTCGCGCTACATCAAACTCACGCAAAGCAAACCCATCGTTTCCATCGCCGTGGAGCCGGAAGCCAGCCCGGTGTTAACTCAGTATCGCAGCGGCCAAGATATACAGCCGGGGCCGCATAAAATTCAGGGCATAGGGGCCGGATTTGTGCCCGATGTATTGGATTTATCCATGATCGATGCCATCGAGCAAGTCAGTAATGACGAAGCGATTGAGTATGCGCGGCGTTTGGCGCGGGAAGAAGGCTTGTTATCCGGAATTTCCTGCGGCGCGGCGGTTGCGGCGGCAGTGCGGGTGGCAAAACGGCCGGAAAATGTCGGCAAGACCATTGTGGTGGTACTGCCGGACTCCGGCGAGCGCTATTTGAGCTCTGCTTTATTCGAAGGCTTGTTCGATGCGCAGGGCGTGGCGGTTTGAGTCGGTGCTGAAGTTAAGGGGCGGTGGCTAAGGTTTTTGTAAAAGCTTGGCAAACTGGCTGCTGCCCCCTTTGTATTTCCGCTATATGCATTATTAGGTCGAAACATCATTTTGGCCGGTAGCTGAAAATATTTCTGTCTTGCGCAAGTTGAGGCTGAATATCCAACAGGGAAGTCTGGTGTTCTGGGTAAAAACGGGAGGGTTGAGATTGTTGATTTGCTGGAATCGACCCTTAGCAGAAGTTCATTGATGATTCTGACGGTCTGGTTTAAGCACCAAATCTGACAAGCAGTTCGAGTAAGTGCAATAATCATAAATTACATTAAAAAATGTTATATAGGCAAACACTCATAGCTCTTTGGTCGATGACAAATAAAATTAGAAAAGAAATTTTATAGGTAGAACTTAACCCAAGAGAAGCATTTAAAAGTACCAATGATCACTAACTCATGCCAAATCGTTGCTTATAAAAATAGGATATAAAAATATGAAATTTGATAATTCAAAATACCCCCTTTATGATGAAATCAGAACAACAACGATTGAATTGTCTAGGGAAGTTATTTTAGAAATCGCTCCAGAAGAAATTATGTATTTTGAAGATTATATCGCTGAAAGGCATCAGATGAAAAATTCGGACTTGCTGGCATTTGGATTGGGCGACATTGTCTCATTATTTACACCTGTCGTTCTCAATGCCATGTGGGCAGCATTAGGATATTTACTCGGAAAAATCGCTGACACTGGGGTAGAAATAGCCAAGGATGAAATTAAAAATAGATTGGCGAAGTATAGAAAAGAGAAGTCTCAGGGTATTATTCTCCTTTCAAATCAAGATACAGACGCCCTGAATGCACTTGTGGTCGATGTAATACAAAAACATCTTCAAGACCCAGAAGAAATTACATATCTCTCAAAATTTATTATAAAACGCATACTTGAAAATAAAGAATGAATATCAATCAAACTAGTCTGAATGTAGATTCATTGCCCAGCAGGACGGCTAATAGATTTAATAGTATAGGTATAATTAGCATTTTAATCGTTTACGATGTAAGCGATACAATTAAAAAATCGTTAGAAATTTTTATTAATACATCTCTTGATATCCCGGATGTCACGTGGCGTATATATACAATAATTGGATTCTTAGTAATTTCTGCCATATTTTATTTTTTATTGCCAATCTTGATAATTGGAAAAAGGCAACTTGAGCGGGCAAATCAACAAGAACATCAGGCTATTGTAGAAGGAGTAGTTCGTCTTTCCAAGCTATTAAATATCAGTCCACCAAATGTATATATATCATATAACCCATTACAAGACGCTCAAGCATTCGGCGCTGGAAATCCAAAAAACATCCTAATAAATAACGGTTTGATTTCAGTATTTAGGAGAAAGCCGGCCTATTTTGACGCGGTAGTTTTACATGAACTCAGTCACATCAAAAATAAAGATGTATTCAAGGCATATGCTTCAAGATCGATTTTATATGCTTTGACAATAATCTTTATTTCAATTCCGCTGATAAGTGGCATAAAATTTATTTATGAAATAATGTGCATCAACTGGGATACCAATTTTTTTTGGCAAAATCCCTTTTTCTACATTTCAGAAAATATGTTTAGGTTTCTGCAAAACCTTAACTATATTATTGTTTTCATGCCCACTTTATTGCTAATAACTGTGGAATGGTTTTTATTGGTGAGAGATCGAGAGAATTATGCAGATTACAAAGCATGTCAGACTGGTTCATATAAATCATTGGTTGAAATATTTGAAAAAAAGGCCGAGGTCAGGAATAAGAAATCAAAGTTTTTGACATCAATAACGTCAAGATTTCATCCCTCCGCCTTCGATCGCCTTAAGTTCATAAAACAACCACTTAACGAGATGTCTCGCCTTCGATCAATTGATGCATTTTTGTTCGGTGTCATGATGCAGCTTATGTTGACATTTTCAGGAAACTTTGTGGGTTCTACTGCAAAGTTTTTTGTCTCTACAACGAGTAAGTTCAAAATTACCGATTATAGTAAGGAAGAGCTCATCACTTTATTAATATTCTCACTGTTTTTCGCAATCTTGTCATCTCTGGTAGTAATTGATTTTTCCAAACTTTCATTGACATCTTCTTTATCTTCACGATTCAAGAGGGAAAATTATTTTGAGTTAATTGGGAAATTGCCACTCCCAATATTTTTCGCATATTTAGGAAGTTATATGGCTAATAAGCTTTCAGTATCTAATATTGATCTAGATGCCAATACCATCGCAAACTGGTTTTCCATTCATGAACTATTTTCTATAAGCACTATACTACCACCTGCGTGCCAACTGATTAATTTTTTATGGATAAGTAGTTTTGTTTTTATTGTCGCTCCGTGGACAAATAGCGCAAACCGGCCCCGTGTGCTTTATATAAGCTCGCTATGGTTGGGGTACATGAGTTTTAACCTTTCGTTTGGATTTGTTGTGGTCACCTGTGGCCGCCTTGGATTCTATGATATTCATAAACTAACACATGCTGTAGGTAAATTTAGCCCTTTTTTTACTGAATATAACGGTTATTTTTTTATGTTTTTATTTCATACTTTGGCTGCAATTATTTTTTGTGTGATTTTTTTGATCCCTGGTATTCGTAGAGGGAGGACTGATGAGCCGGCGTGGCTTTTAGCACGCCCGTATGATGCACCGTGATACTAATAATGAAATTGCGGAAACTCCTTCAATCTGGCATTTACAACTAAGCTGAAGTCAGCTACTGACTAAATTGCTGTCACTCAAAACCACACACCGTCGTCCGTTAATGGCCGATTGAAGCCAGATGCTCGGAAGTGCCAAGCAACCCCAAATGCACATGGCTGGTATCTCTAATCCTGAGTCAAAACAACCAATCGTTTGAACTCCCGGCAAGCGTCCAATCACCAGCGCTCCCGGTAATCATATCGGGGCATCGGCCGCGGCGGATAGCCGTAATAGTCCAGCGGCGGCCGCGCGAAATAGCGCGGCGGCGGGGGAGGGTAATAGCCCAATCTTGCTGGGCCATGCATCCTAAAATATGGCCGGTAAGCATGCCCGTGATGGTGATGATGCCGCCTATGGTGGCCACGTCCCCAATCATCTCCATGCGCCAAAGCTGTTCCGGACCATAACACGCCGATTAACAATATCGTTGTAAGCCTGAACATATATCCTCCTTTGTGGGATTGTTTCAGTCGCAGCGGATTGTTCGCCTTTTTGCTTAAAAACCTCTTAATTCCGCTACGCTGTTCGAAGGCAAAGTAGGCAGGGCGATGCCGACTCGCGTATCGCCAAAACCGTTGGCGCAACATTCCCGAAGCGCTTCATAACCCCGGATTTCGGACTTCTCAATCTATTCCCGCCTTGTTTAAGGCAGGCTGTCCCAAAAAACCGGTTCATGCGCCTGTGGGCAGGCTGAGTAACATCGCCACATTAAAGTTTGATGAAAATGCCGATTTGAATGAACCTTGCTGGTTTACCCAGGAATAAACGCTGCACGTAACCACGGTTTTGTCTGGTTACCGAAATTGAACCGGGCGTCAGATTATCCTCACTGGAAACTAATGGCGCCCGCATAGTGACGATGCAGCAAAAGGAATCCGGGCCATGACGCTTAGCAAACAATCCAAAAGAATCATTGTGTATTCCCACGATACCTTCGGTCTGGGCAATATCCGGCGGATGTTGGCCATTTCTAAATCATTGGTGGATGCCGACCCGAATGTCTCGGTGCTGATTTTGTCCGGTTCGCCGATGTTGCACGCCTTCCGGATTCCGGACCGCATCGATTACATCAAATTGCCGTGTCTGTCGCGTAGCGTGAAAGGCGATTATTCGGTGAAGTTTCTGGACATGGAATACGCCCAATTGCTCACACTGCGCAGCAACATCATCCTCAGCGCAGTGCTGGATTTCGACCCCGATTTGATTTTGGTCGATAAAAAGCCCTACGGCGTCAGCGACGAATTGGGCGCGGCTCTCAATCTGATGCAACGCCGCGGGCACCGTGCCAAGTTGGTCTTGTTGTTGCGAGACATCCTCGACAGTCCGGAAAGCACGATACCCGTGTGGAAGAAAAACGGCTATCACGACGCCATTCAATCCCATTACGACAAGGTGCTGGTGGTCGGTTCGCCGGAGATTTACGACATGCGCAAGGAATACGAGTTTCCCGACGCCAGCCATGAAAAAGTCGACTTCTGCGGCTACATCGCCCGCGAACGCAGCGACAAACGCGCCGGTGAGATTCGGCAGCAAATCGGCTGCACCCAGGAACGACTGGTGTTGGTGACAGCGGGTGGCGGTGAAGACGGCTACCAATTGCTGCATAGCTATCTGGAAGGCTTGAATCGGCAAGATCTGGGCGACAACACCATGACCCTGATGATTTGCGGCCCGGAAATGTCGGAAAGCCGCCGCCACCAGCTCGAAGTTTTGGCTCGCGGCTGTCGTAACGTGGTGATTCAGGAATTTAACACCGACATGATGGCCTGTATGGAAGCCGCTGATTTGGTGGTCAGCATGGGCGGTTATAACTCCACCTGCGAGCTATTGACCTTACGTAAGCGCGCGATTTTGGTACCGCGCGTCAAACCTTCGCAGGAGCAATGGATACGCGCGGAACGCCTGGCCCTGCAAGGTTTGGTGCGCGCCATTCACCCCAACAATCTGACGCCCAAATTGCTGATGGATACCGTCCGCGAGGAATTGCGCCGCACCAACGTCCACCACAGCCGGATGTATCAAATCGACATGGGCGGCTTGCCGCGCATCAGCCAGTCGATCAGCGACCTGCTTTACGACTGCCCGGCAAACCTGCCGGCAACGATCAGGGCTTCGACTCGCAGCGCCAGCGCCGACTAACTCAATTTGCCGAATACATCACTCGGCGCGTGCAACGCCGAACGGCCCCTTATGGATTACACCATGCAAAAACACGACAACCAGGCGCAAGTCGCCTACATCCTCAAAGGCTTTCCGCGCACCTCGGAAACCTTTATCACCAATGAAATCCACTTGTTGGAAACCTTAGGCCTCAAACTGTCGATCTTTTCGATCAAGCAACTCGAGGGCCAAAAGCACCATGCCGTGGTTGACCAGATCAAAGCGCCAGTGACTTATCTGCCGCAAGCCGACGATTTGACCGGCCGCAGCTTTTGGGTCTGGCTGAGGGAAAACCTGCCGAAATTCATACCCAGCCACGGCCGGTTGTTCCTGAAGCGGCCAATCGCCTATCTCGGCGCTTTGCTGGAGTGTTTCAGTATGTCGATTAAATACCGCGAAAGCTGGCTGGATTGGCCTCGCACCGTTTTCATCAAGGAATTTCTGCAAGCCGGCACTATCGCCGAAGCGGTATTGCAGAATCCGGCCATTCGTCATTTGCATGCGCATTTCTGCCACGGCGCCACGACGGTGGCGATGTTCGCTAGCCGGATCAGCGGCCTGCCGTTCAGCTTTACCGCCCACGCCAAGGATATTTACCTAAAGGAATTGAATCCCGGCGATTTGCTGCAAATCAAAATGCGCCGCGCTAAATTTGCCGTGACCTGCACCGGCGCCAATCAGCAACATCTGGACGCCTGCAAAGGCAGCGATATTGCCGTGCACCGGATTTATCACGGCCTGAACACCGATTTGTTTGTGCCGGAACCGCGCGAGCAATCCGTCGCTGATTCTGTTCCAACCATTCTGTCAGTTGGGCGGCTGGTCGAGAAAAAAGGCTTCGATTATCTGGTCAAAGCCTGCGCGATGCTGCGCGACCGTGGCGTTAAATTTAACTGCCGCATCGTCGGAGGGGCCGATAAATACGCGCAGGTGATCAAACAACTGATCGCCGATCTGGATTTACAAGATCTGGTCAGCCTGCCCGGCGCGGTCACGCAAGAAGAATTGCGTGGCATTTATCAGCAAGGCAGCGTGTTTGCCCTGCCTTGTCTGGTGGTGGACAACGGCGACCGCGATGGCATTCCCAACGTCTTGGTCGAAGCCATGGCGATGGAAATGCCGGTCATCTCCACCGACATTTCCGGCATCCCGGAACTGATTCAAGACCAAGTCAACGGCCTGCTGGTGCCGGAGAAAAATGCCGCAGCCATGGCCGATGCCATCGAACGCTTGTTAAAAGATCAGGCTCTGCGCCAGCGCCTGGGCCAAGCCGCGCGGCAAACCGTCTGCCGGGATTTCAACTCCCGCCACACCACGGTAGCCTTGAAAAACCTGTTCGACGCCTGCTTGGCAGGTGAAATGGTGGAAGCGCATGTCTGCTGTGCTGAACACTCTTAATACCGACCCGCGTCTGCAGGCACTGGCAGCGCCGTATTGCGATATGACGCCGGCTGACTTGCTGGCGTATTTCCATAGCCGCCAGCATGTCAGCTATTTTTCGGTGATCGACGAAGAGCAAAATACCCCGGAAAAACTGGACGGCATATTGCGCAATCGCTTTGATTTCAACCACGAGCCTTATCAGCTTGCTGATGATTTCGATTGGCTGAGCAACCCCAGCGCTGATGTCGAATGGCAGATTCTTTTGCACAAGTTTTATTATGCAGTCGGATTGGGCCGGCGCTTTGCAGAGACCGGCGATAGGCGCTACCGCGATAAATGGCAAGCGCTAACCCGCCGTTGGATAGCTAGCGTACCCATCGATTTTCTGTCCAGCGATGTGACCGGCCGCCGCGTGCAAAACTGGATTTTTGCCTACCGTTATTTCGTCTCGGCGGCCACCCAACCGGCCATTGATGCGCAATTTCATCTGGATTTTCTGGCCTCGCTGCAACAACAAGTGGCTTATCTGTGCGACAACCTGACCCCGGCCCGCAATCACCGCACCCTGGAGCTTTACGCGATTTTTCTGGCGGCGGTGGTGTTTCCGGAATTGCGCGGTGCCGATGAATGGTTGAAATTTTCGATTGCCGAATTGCAGCGCAACCTGCAAACCGACTTGCTCGCCGACGGTGTGCATTGCGAGTTATCGACCGATTACCACCACATTGTCCTGCGCAACTTTCTGGGGATTAAGCAGTTGGCGATGCTGAACGACATCGCGCTGCCGGCCGACATGGATACAGCCATCAAAAAATCCCTGAACTTTTGCCTGCATGCGCATAAACCCGACGGTTTTATCCCGGCCATCAGCGACGGTGACAGCGCCAATTTTCTGGACTTGCTGCGCCAAGGCCATGCACTGTATCAAGATCAGGCGATGCTGTATGTCGCCATGGCCGGCCAACAAGGTCAAGCGCCAGCGGAGCCTTCGAAAACCTTTACCGCCAGCGGCTACAGCATCTTGCGCAGCGGCTGGGGCGATCAAGGCGAAGCGTATCAGGACGAACGCTATTTGTTTTTCGATTGCGCGCCACTGGGGGCCGGCAACCACGGCCATCTGGATTTACTGAATATCGAAATGGCCGCTTACGGTCGCTCGTTGATTGTCGATCCGGGCCGTTATACCTACGACGAATCCGGCGACACCAACTGGCGGGTAGTGTTTCGCGGCACGGGCTACCACAACACCGTGCAGGTGGACGGCAAAAATCAGACGCTTTATGCGCCGCACATTCGCAAATACAAGATTCAAGGCCCGGAACCGGCGCGCGAATTTAAATGCGCGCTGCACCGGCCGGGATTTGACTATCTGCACGGCATCGCCGCCAGCCATGAATATCCGGTGATTCACGAGCGCAAAATCCTGTTCATCGCCGGCGAATACTGGCTGATCTGTGATTTGCTGCGCGCGAAGCAAAACCACGACTACGAACTGCGGTTTCATCTGGATGCGCTAGCTCTGCAACGTACGACCACCCGAGTCGATGCCGCCGGCTTGCGCGTCGATTCGCCGAATCTGCTCATGCTGCAACTCCCGCAACCGGATACCCAATTAACGCTGGAGCCCGGCTTTGTCTCGCCCAGCTACGGTGTCAAATACCCGGCGCCGGTCGTCAAGTTTGCCGCGCATGCCGCCGACTATTGCTTTTTGACGGTGCTGTTTCCTTATCAATCGACGCCTCCTCGGCTGACGCTTGCACAGCTGCCGGTCAGCCAACACGGTCAATCGGTGGGCAATACCATAGCCAGTGCCCTGCGGATTCACAGCCAACAGGCGCACGGGGACTATCTCGACACTCTATTTCTGGCGCACCGCAAAGGCGGCAGTTATACGTTTGCTGATCTAAATACCAATAGCGCGTTCGTATTCCGCCGTCAGGATAGTCTGGGCCGGGTGATGGCGTGGCATACCGAATCGGCTGCGGCGGCAAGGGAATAAATGATGAAACCCGAATTTCGCGCGATGGATAGTTCAATCCTGTCAGGCAACCCAGGCGCCGATAAAGCTGCGTTATTGCTGCCGCCGTTCGATACTTGCTCACCCGCCGAGTTGTTAGCGCATTTTCGCCAGCGCGCAGTGGACAACTACTTTCCGCTCAAACCCGGAAAAGCCAAACATGTCGCCAGCGCGGCGCCGATACTCGACAATGAATTTACTCTGAATAACGAGACTCACCGTTTAGGCAACGGATTTGACTGGTTGCACAACCCCAGCGCCGATCTGGAATGGCTGATTCTGCTGCACAAGTTTTATTACGCCCGCGATCTGGCCTTGGCCTACGACTATAGCGGCGACGAAGGTTATGCCGACAATTGGGTGGCGTTGGTCGATTCCTGGATCAAGCAAGTGCCGGACGGTTTCGTGAACAGCCAGGTAACGGGACGCCGCTTGCAGCAATGGCTGCTGGCTTACCATTATTTCGTGCCGGGCCGGCACTGCCAAGCGATAAGCGCCGAATTTTTGCTGGCATTTTTGCACTCGCTACAGTCGCAGGCACTATTTCTTAGCCGCAATCTCACCCCGGAAGGCAATCACCGCACCATCGAGCTCTCAGCGATTTTCACGGTTGCGATTTTATTTCCGGAGCTCAGCGCCTCGGCTGACTTGCTGGCCTTTGCCCAACGCGAACTGCTGGTCAACTTGCGTCAGGATTTCCTGGCCGACGGCGTGCAAAAAGAGCTGTCCACCGACTATCACCACACCGTATTGAAGAACTTTTTACGGGTCCGCGAACTGGCGGATTTAAACCGCGTGACCTTGCCCGAGCCATTCGATGCAGTCATCGAAAAAGCCCTGGAATTTTCGATTTACGCCCATAAACCCGACGGTTGGTTACCGGCCATCAACGACGGCGACGTCAACAGCTACTTGTCTCTGCTGGGAAAAGCCGAACGCTATTACCCCAGCGACGCGCTGCGCTATGTGCTCAGCCAAGGTAAGCAAGGCCAGCCGCCGGCGCAACGCTCGCGGCTGTTTGCCGACAGCGGTTATTGCATCCTGCGCAGCGACTGGGCGGAGCAGCCTTATGCGGACGGCCGTTACCTGTTTTTCGATTGCGGCGATTTGGGTTTTGGCAGCCACGGCCATTACGACTTATTAAGTTTTGAAATGGCCGCTTTCGGCCGTTCCTTGGTAGTCGATCCGGGCCGGTTTACCTATCACGAACACCAAAGCGACGATGTCAATTGGCGGTATGCGTTTAAAGGCACCGCCGCGCACAACACCGTCATGGTCGATGGCAAAGATCAAATGGCCTACCAGTGCCATGAACCGGTCGGCCCGCAACCCCATGCTGCGGTAATCCGTTTTGAATCGAATCAAGGCTTTGATTTTGTGCATGGCCGCGCACTCAGCCCGCGTTACGAAGTCGATCATCAGCGCAGCATCTTCTTTGCCGAAAACGAGTATTGGATTGTCAGTGATCTGCTAAGCGGCTGTACCAGCCATTGCTACCAACAATTTTTTCATCTGTCGGCGTCAGCGTCAGCGCCAATCCAACAGCTGAACAGTCAGCAAGGTCAGGGCGTTTGTCTGCCTAACCTCGTAATCGCGCAAGCACCGCGTGCCGAGGTGGAGATGCGCATTGAATCCGGCTGGTTTTCGCCGGAGTACGGCGTCAAACACGCCGCGCCGGTGCTGAGTTTCAGCCAAGATGGCGACGGTATCTGCTGGTTTCATACCCTGCTGTACCCCTATCGGGATGACGCGCCGGACATCCGGATCGACAGCTTGCCGGTCAGCCAATCGCGACATCTGGCAACGCCGATGCAGGCCTTGGCTTTGAGTATTAGCTTAAAGACCGCCGACACGGTTTATCGCGACTGTTTTTTTGTTAGCCATCTCAACGAAACAGCGGAATACCGCTTTGCGGATATTGTCTGCCGGGCGCGGCTATTGTTCGTACGTCGCAATCCGCTGGGGGAGATCGTCAGCTTGCAAGCCGATGCCGCCGAAAGTCTGAGCATTGCCGGCCGCACGCTATTAGACAGCCTCGACAAACCGGTTGTATTGAATTATCGGCAAAGCCCGACCAATCCAGCACCATCAGCAGCTTGGGAGTGCGCGGCATGAATCAAGACCCGCAATTTCCGCAGATGCCGACGGCATTGAATCCGACCTTGATGGGCCCTTTGCTAAATTGGCTGCTGGACGATGCGGATAATCCAGCGTCCGGATGCGGCTGGCAGATCGGCGAAAAACGTTACAAACCGGGGAATAGCCTGTTGGTGGGGTATCGGTGGGTAGGTCAATCCGGCCATCCGCACACCCGCTTTGCCACCGGGCGCTTATGCTCGCCTGCCGAGGTTAATCGCGAGTTTGAACGGGAACTCGCTAAACGGCCGGACTTGGCAAAAGGCGCGCTGATGCTGATACAACATCCGGCCATGCTGGTATGGGCGTTTCCGTATGATCGCAAACTGCGCCATCTGCCCACGTTGCTGGACCACGCGGCGGTGGCGGTCCGCCTGCAAGCAGCCGACTTGCTTGGCACGCCTGTAGAAGGTTTGCACTCCGAGGTGTTGCATTATCTTGCCGAGCGTTCCTGCATGATTCGTTACAGCGTGCAACCTGCCGAATCAACGCAGCCGCGGCTGGTGTACGCCAAAAATTATGCGGATGATGCGGGTCGAGAAACCTTCGCCGTGATGCGCCAGCTTAACGGACCATTTAGCTGGGGTGCCAAAGCTTTGGCTTTTGACGCGGACACGTTGACACTTTGGCAAGCCCATCTGCCCGGTCAGGCTTTGACATGGGCGGCGTTGCGGGCGGACATGGATGGGACGCTGGCCGATAAGATCGGACAGTGTGTAGCGGCTTTGCACGCCTGTCGTATCGATACACCAAGACGTTACACGCAATCCGATGTAGTACAAAGCCTGTTGGCCACGCCAACCCTGGCCGAGCAAGTTCGCCCCGAATGGGCCGGCCGTATTGCCCGTTCGGTAAACAGCTTGTTGGCGCAAGCGCCACGTCAGCAATCATCCGCGCCGGCAACGCTGCACCACGACTTGAAACTGAATAACTTTTTATATGACGGTCAACGCTTGGGCTTGATCGATATGGACTGCGTATGCCTCGGCGACCCTCTGCTGGATTTGGCCAGCCTGATCGCCAATATTTATCTAAACGGCATCCGCGATGCGGCTTCGATTGAATCCATCCATCCGCTGGTCAATCGCTTGGCATTGAGTTACCAACGCCACCGCCGGCAAGTGCTGAATCTGGCGGAATTACGTTGGCAGGTTGCCGCTGCGTTGATACACGAAGTGGTGCGCCGTAGTTTGCGCCAACTGGACGAAACACGCCTCAAACAAATCAAACGCTATCTGGCGCTGAGCGATATCTACGCGGCGCTGTGTGGACTGGCTACCGGAGCGGATGATGTACTCATCTGATCAGCCACGGCGGATTTATTTGGCTCGTCACGGCCAGAGCGAATTGAATTTGCAACAACGAATTTCCGGCCAAGCCGATGCGAAATTATCCGCCAAAGGCCTACAGCAAGCCGAAGCCCTGGCTGACGTGCTGAAACAGGAAACTTTGAACACGGTTTACAGTAGCAGCCTGACCCGCGCCATACAAACCGCCGCGCCCACCGCAGCCTTGCAGAGCTTGCCCATCAAGACTTTGGCGGGTCTGCGGGAAATTGGTCTGGGTATCCTGGAAGGTCGGCATGTTGACGAACGCGACCCGGAAGCCAGCCGGTTATGGGCGGCGCGGGAACAGGATAAATATGGCTTCAGCGTACCCGGTTGCGAGGCGTATGCGGATTTTAGCGCGCGGGTGCTGAGCAGCCTGCAAGCCATATTGGCTGGCGGTGGTGAGGCGATATTGATCGTCGCCCATCGCAACACCAACGAAATCATCTTGAACCAGTTGTTAGGCGCCGATTTTGCCGGCGTAGCCGAGATCAACGTCAAAAATAAATACCTGTACGCCATCGATTTACGCAGCAACGCGGAAGTGATGACCATACGCTTGGGCGGCGAACAGCATGGCCGGCGCTATGCAGGGTTGCGCACATGATTAACCCCTTGGCGCAGTTTGCTCCCTTGCTGGATGCCGATTTGATGACCGTAGCGCTGCAACAGCATTTGCCCGAATGCCAAGCCGGCAACTGGCAGGTGACCGGCTGCGAGATTCAGCATCCGCGTTACAAGACCTATCGGCTGGCCGAAAACCGCGAGCGCTCGTTTTTATCGCTGGTTTACCATCTGCGCGGCCGCCATCCTGCGGCAACGGCCGTCGAGCAGCGCATACTCTACGCCCGCGCCTATTTAGGCAACCGCAGCCAGCAGGCCTACACCGAAGCGCAAGCCAACGGCGAGCGGGCGATACATCTTGCAGAGCTGGACATGGTCGGCTGGCGCTTTCCGGACGATCCGGCGATGCCCTGGCTGGCGGAGTTGATGGATAGTCGGCAGATTGCCGAGTTGGGACAACGGCCAATATCGGCTATCGAGATCGTCAATTACCGGCCGGAAATTCGCTGCACGGCGCGATATTGCTTTGCTGCCAGCGACGCAGCGCCGGCGCGTGTGGTTTATGGCAAAACGTATGCCGATGAACAAGGTCGGGCGGTCTATACCAACCTGCGGGCGCTGCAACGCCAATCGGCCGTAGCCTTTGTCATGCCTGAAGCCTTAGCTTACGACGCCGATCGCCACACTTTATGGTTAGAAGGCTTGCAGGGCCACATGCTAACCGAGTTGGATTTTACAGTCGATGTCGCAGAGAAAATCCCGGCCTTAGCTAACGCACTTGCCGCTTTTCACCAAGTCACACCACCGCCTCTGCCGGTCATCACCTCGCAGCAACAGCTAAAAGAGTGGCTCAAGAAAGCCGATAAATTGAGCCATGCCTATCCCACCATTCAACCGGCGCTGACTGGGTTACTCAACGAGTTACGCCAAGATTGCCCAGAGTTTGAAGTGTTAGGCCTGATCCACGGCGATTTTCATATCGATCAATTATTGGTGTTGGCGGACGGCCGCTTGGCGCTGTTCGATTACGACGAATTGGCGCTGGGCGACTCGTTGCAGGATTTGGCCAATTTCGCGGCGGATTTATACAACTATCCCTATCCGATTGCCTTGATAGACCTGCTCGTTCAAACACTGTTTACAGCCTACTCAGCCGCCAGCCACAACCCAACCGACCCGCAACGCTTTGCCTGGCATCTGCGCGGCCAGTTACTGACCCGCGCTTACCGTTGCTTCATCCAGCAAAAACCCGCGGCGCCGCAACGGGTCGCTGATTTTATTGCGCTGGCTTTGCGTCCCTGGCCGCTGGCCGACTGAATTCACCGGGAAAACCGTTCATGACCAACCCCACTCAATCGAACAGCCGTTTCAGACAAATCGTGTGGGCGCATCTGCGCCGGGTCCGTGGCAGTATCGTCGCGGCGATTGTCTGCATTCTCGGTTCCACCCTGACCAGCCTGATCGTGCCGTGGCCGCTGAAGCTGATTTTCGATCATGTGTTGCTGAATCATCCGTTGCCGGCCCATCTGGCCGCCGCGCAACCCCTGCTCTACGGCGGCAGCGAGCAGGCGCTGTGGATACTCTGCGGCAGCATGGTGCTGATTGCTTTGTTCAAGGGAGTTTTCTCCTACTACCAACTGTTCCTGACCTCCCGCATCGGCTATTTATTGGTCTACACCTTGCGCAGCGAGTTGTTCGACCATTTGCAACGCTTGTCGCTGGCATTTCACAGTAGCACGCCGTCAGGCGAGTTGCTGAATAAACTGACTAGCGATACCAATACCTTGAAGGACGTCTACGCCGACTCGGCTTTGACCTTTACCACCCACGTGCTGACCGTGTTGGGCATGTTCGCCATTATGTTCAGCCTGAGCGTGAAACTGAGTTTGATCGTGCTGGCCAGTTTTCCGCTGCTGTGTCTGGCTATCGTGCTGATTTATCGCCGGGTCAAGCGCTCGGCGCGCAAGCAACGCCATAATGAAGGCCGCTTGGCGTCGCGGGTCAGCGAACTGTTGAACGCGGTGCCGCTGGTGCAAACCTACGGCATGGAAGATGTCGAGCGCGAGCGCTTTGATGTGGAAAGCAGCCAATCGATGACCGAAAGCGTGCGTACCGCGCGCATCGAGGCCGGGGCGACACGGATGATCGAAATCATCAGCGCCATCGGCACCGGTATCGTGGTGCTATTTGGCTGTTTGCAAGTGTTCGACGGGGTGCTGACGCCGGGCGATGTGCTGGTGTTCAGCTCGTACATCGCCCAAATGTATCAACCGATTCGGCAAATCACCCGCTTGTCGACGCGATTTTCCAAGGCCAGCGTCAGCATCGAGCGCATCAGCGAAATTCTCGATACCGAGCCGGACATTCAGGACCCACCGGATGCCATAGTGCCCAGCGGCTTGCGCGGCGAAATCGAGTTTAGCAATGTTTCGTTCGGCTATTCGACCGGCAAACCCATCCTGCGGGATATGTCATTTCATATTCAACCTGGCGAACGGGTGGCATTGGTTGGCGCTTCCGGGGCCGGCAAATCCACCATCGCCCGCTTGCTGATTCGGCTTTACGATCCGCAACAGGGCGTTGTGCGCATCGACGGCATCGAAGTTGATCGTTACCAGCGGGCGGCGTTGCGGCGGGAAATCGGCGTGGTATTGCAGGATTCGATACTGTTCGGCACCAGCATTCGCGAGAACATCGGCTACGGCAGCCCGGATGCCACGATTGACGACATCGAAGCCACAGCGCGTCTGGTGCACGCCGACGAATTCATCCGCAATCTACCGAACGGTTACGACATGGTGTTGGGCGAGAGCGGCGGCAATCTGTCCGGCGGCCAAAAACAACGGCTGTGTCTGGCGCGGGCCTTATTGCGCCGATCCTCGATTCTGATTCTGGACGAGCCCACCTCGGCAGTCGATGCCCAATCCCAGGCCTTGATCCGCGATGCCATTGATCAGCTGCATGGTGGCAAAACCGTGCTGGTGATCGCTCATCAATTTCACACCATCCGCCATTTCGACCGGATTTTAGTGCTCAAGCAAGGCGTGATTGTCGAGCAAGGCAGTCATGAAGCTTTGATGCAGATGGGTGGCCATTATCACGAACTGTATAAACTCCAACACGGGTTGCGTGCCGCATGAACCACTACAAACCACGCTTATTGCTGTATTGCCAGCATTCACTGGGCATGGGCCATTGGGTCAGAGCGATGACTTTGGCCAATGCCTTGAGCCGCGAATTTTGGGTGACATTTCTGAACGGCGGACGGGTTCCCGATCATCAGGCCACGGCCGGCGATTTGGATATGCTGAATCTGCCGCCACTGGGCATGGGCGAGGATCATCAGTTGTATAGTCAGGATGACCGTTACAGCGTTAAGGAAGCACTGGCGATGCGCCGGCAATTGATACTGGATACCTATACATTACTCAGGCCGGAAGTGGTATTGATTGAATTATTCCCGTTCGGCCGCAAGAAATTGGCCGGCGAGTTGCTGCCGCTGTTAAAGGCCGCGCACCGGGATACGCAGGCCCGGCCGCTAGTGTTGTGCAGTCTGCGCGACATCATGGTCAACGCCCGCAAGGATCAAAGCCGTCACGACGAACGCGCCCGCTGGATCACCGACCGCTATTTCGACGGCCTGCTGGTGCATGCCGATCCCCGGTTTGCCCGTTTGGAAGACAGTTTTAAGCCGCGCCATCCCTTGCAAACTCCGCTGCTGTACACCGGTTTTGTCGCTCCCGGTCGCGTGCCGGGCGCGATCAAACCGCCACGGCGCGGCGTGTTGGTGTCGGCTGGTGGCGGCATGGTCGGTGCACCGTTGTTTCAAGCAGCGCTTCAGGCTCATGCCATCAATTGGGCTAAGGAAAAACTACCGATGACCATCGTCGCCGGGCCGTTTTTACCGGAAGCAGATTGGCAGGATTTAGTCGCGCAAAGCAAAGGCATGGCCGGTCTCACGTTACGACACTCGGTACCGGCGATGCAGCCTTTGCTGGAGGCGCACAGCCTGTCGGTGAGTCAATGCGGTTACAACACGGTGATGGACATTCTGGAGTCGCGTACCCCAGCGCTGGTGGTGCCGTTCGTGCGCGGTCAGGAAGACGAGCAGATCCAAAGGGCGCAGAAGTTAGCCGAATTGGGCTTGGTTGAAATGCTTAATCCAACCGAACTTACCGGCCAACGCTTGGCCGAACGGATTAGGCAGCTGCGGGATTTTTCCCCTAATCCTTCCGGCCTGAATCTGGCCGGTGCCGACAATACCGTGCGGCTGATCCAAGAATTGCTGGCCGGCAAAAACAATTTGATCGCCAAGTCGCAGCCGAAGGAGGCCGCCCATGCCTGCTGATTGGCTGGTTCCGGTCCGCGCGGCATTGGATGCCAGAGAGAGGCGGCTGGAGATTTTCTTTCGCGACGACGATGCCGGCTGGGATGACGGCCGGCTGTTCGACCTACTCGATTGCTTTCAAGCCTGCCAGGTGCCGATCGATCTGGCCGTTATTCCGCAGGCCATCAGCGAAAATCTGGCCGAAGCGGTGCTGGGCCATTGGCGGCGAAATTCATTTATGTTGGGCTTACATCAACATGGCTACAGCCATCACAACCATGAAAGCCAAGGCCGCAAATGCGAATTCGGCATCAGCCGCAGCGAAGAGCGGCAATTTAAGGATTTGGTGGCTGGTAAACAACAGCTTGAGCGCCTGTTCGGGTCGGCACTGGACAGCATCTTCACGCCGCCCTGGAACCGTTGCAGCCAAGCCACGGCTGACAGCCTGATCAAACTGGGTTTTCAAGCCCTGTCGCGCAATCGAGGCGCCGCGCCGCTGCATACCGGAAGATTATTGGAAATTCCAGTCGCTATCGACTGGTGCGGGATCAGAATCAAATCCGCTCAACCCTGGATTGCGCTTGGTCAAGCCATAGCTGATTCATTGCACCCGCCGCATTCGGTACCACTGGGCATCATGTTGCACCACGCCGTGATGGACGGTGACGACCTTGAGCATCTGCAAGCCTTATTGCAGTTATTCCGCGAACATCCCAATACGCGCTGCCGCTTGATGCGCGAATTGTTAGACGACGCGAAAGCGCAAGATGCGCGGTTGTCTGCGTGTTCGCTTGAGTCTCACGCTGTGCTGGCAGCTATGCGTTCCTATCTCAATTAACCACCCAATTGATTTACCCTGCGTTCATGAGTTTTAATTCCTTCATACTAAAAACCGGAAAAACGGCATTAATGGCCGGCGGCGCGTTGCTGAGTTTATCCGTGTTTGCACAGACCACTACCGGGCAGGTGGCCGCCAACAAATCTAATGACAATGCCTTCCGCCAAGACAACGGCGACGCTGTCCGCAAAGAGCCTTTGCGCATCAACCCCGGCGACAAACGGCCGGCTGACCAGTTCAAGGTCGATGTGTTCGGTCACCCGCTGACTATCGGCGGCGCTTACGAACTGGAACCGCGCTACGTGGAAGACCGACGGCTAGACCCGCGCCGCGATGACGACGTGGCCAATGTCTATCAAGATTTGAAGCTGGAGTTGTTTTACCAGTGGTCGAAATCGGTATCGTTTTTTGTGCAGTCCGATGTGTATTACGACCCGGAGGTTTACACCGAAAGCGGTCTGGATCAATACGAGGCCGGCATCAAACTGACCCAGGCCTGGTTGTTCGTCCATCAACTGTTCGATTCCGAATATAGTTTACAAGTCGGCAGGCAACGCATCGCCGACAAACGCCAATGGTGGTGGAACGACGAGCTGGATGCGGCGCGAATTTATTACGGCGAGAATACGTTGTTTGCCGAATTGGCGATTGCCAAGGAGCTGGGCTCCAAGCAGTCGGATCAGGATTTCATCGATCCGGTCAGCGACCGGGTGGTGCGGCTGATGGGCGACATGGTCTGGCAATGGGACCCGAAGCAAAATTTATCCTTGTTTTTTCTCAGCCAGTTCGACAATTCCGATAACCAACGCCCCGGCGACTTGATCCGCGCCAATCGTAAAGACAGCAGCGACGGCGATTTAAATTGGTTCGGTGGCCGGGCGATGGGTAAATTCAAAATCGAGCACGTTGGCAAAATCGGCTATTGGCTGGATTCGGCATTCGTGTTTGGTGAAGAGACTACCCAAACCTTTACCGACATTAACGCCAATGTCTCTCGGGTTAGAGCGCAAACACCCAAGCACGTCGCAGCCTGGGGCATGGATGCCGGCATCACCTGGTACACCAATCTGTTCCTGGAGCCTTACCTGACCCTGGGTTACGCCTATGGCTCGGGCGACAGCAATCCCAACGACGGTACCGATAATGCTTATCGGCAATCCGGGATCCATAACAACAAAATCAAATTATCCGGCAGCCAGCGCTTTCGTTATTACGGCGAACTGTTTCGACCGGAGTTATCGAATTTGAACATCATGACTGCGGCGCTGGGCTTTCCGATCTCCGAGCAAAGCTCTATCGATTTGCTCTACCACCACTACGAACAGGCCACGCCGTCGTCGGCGATTCGCGATTCGCGAATTCGCGCCACGCCCGACGGCCGCAGCGGCACGCTGGGCGACGAGTTCGATCTGGTATTGTCTCTGGACGAATGGAAACATTTGCAGGTGCAATTTGCCGGTTCTGTCTTCATGGCCGGTCCGGCTTTTGGCGCGTTGGAAGGCAATAATTCCTTTCAGCTCGATTTGACCTTTAAATACAGCTTTTAGCGGCTTGTTTGCCATGCTCGCAAAGCGCCGCAAAATTCTGTTTTATTGCCAAAGCCTGGTTGGCCTGGGGCATTTGACCAGCAGCCTTCTGGTGATCCGTGAGTTATCGGCTTACGCCGATGTGGACTTGATCCACGGCGGCCAAGGCCTACAGCAGATGCCGGAATTGCCGGGATTTCGGCATCTGCGTTTGCCGACCATTTTGATCGATAGCACCAACGACGAACTTTATGCGCCGGACAGCGATGAGCCCATCGAACGTATCTGGGCCGAACGGGCGGCGGCTATCGAGCAGTTTGTAAGCTGGCCTTACGATGCGGTAATAGTCGAATTTTTCCCGTTCGGCCGGCGCCGCTTGAAACAAGAAATTCTGGGTTTATTTGCTAAGGTCAGACAGCGTTGCGGCGCGATTCCGATTTTTTGTTTTGTGCGGGAAATCCTGGTGCCGGCGCCGCTGGACGCCGAAAGGCGCATGATGAAACTGGTGCGGGAACACATTCACACTGTGTTCGTGCGCGGCGACCCGAACATTGTCCGCTTCGAGGAAACCTTTAGCCTGACCACCGAAATTGCCGACCGTTTGGTTTACGTGGGCTACGTCAGCCCGCCACCGCCAACAAGCTGGCCAGTACGACGAAACCGGATAGTGGTCAGCCAGGGCGGCGGCGAAATCGGTAAATCGCTGTTGCGCGCCGCGATCCGGACCGCGCCGCTGCTGCCGGAATATCAATTTTTAGTGATTACCAGCTCCCGAGCTTCGGCAACCGAAATCGCTGAATTGCAAGCGCTGGTCAGCAGTCCTAATGTCCAAGTCGTGTCGTTCTTGAATGACTTTCAGGAAAATTTACAATCCGCCGCGTTGTCGATCAGTCTGGGCGGCGACAATACATTGATGGACGTGATCAGCACCCGCACGCCAGCGTTGGCGTATCCTTACGCCGGCAATAGCGAGCAAGGGCTGCGGATTGAAAAACTGGCCAGCAAAGGGTTTGTGTTTCCGTTAACCGACAACGATCTGCCGCCGGAACGGCTTAGTATCAAGATCAGAGAAACGATAAATCAGGCCTATCCGCCACAGGCCATAGCGATTAACGGTGCGGCGGAAACCAGCCGGCGGATAAGGGAAATCCTTGACGGCGGCGTTTGTAAAGATCAGTGAGCGCGCTCGGGAACGGCGAGGGCGGTGCTCGAATCCAGCAAATTAGCGGTCGAGGCGTCGTTGCCTAGCCGGTGTTTGATGTCCGCCGTTTTCCAGTCCGGATGCAATTGCAACAGCAAAGCGGCCATGCCGGCCACGTGCGGCGTGGCGAAGGAACTGCCGTTCATAAAGTCGTAGGCTTGGTGCGGTACGGTGGTCAGAATGTCTTTACCAGGCGCGGCGATGTGCTGATTGTTGCCGTTGTTTTCCTGCCCAACGGCTATTACGCCGGTGATGTTGGCGGGGAAGCCACCGCTTTGGTTCTGGCTAGGGACTGCCGCGACCACAATAACGCCCTTGGTCAACGCTTTCTCGATTAACTGCCGCACTAACGGATCTTCGGGTCCGCTCAGGCTCAGATTGATGATATGGCTATTCATTCTGACGGCCTGATTCAAGGCCAATGCCAAGGTAAAACTGTTGCAATGCGCCGCCAAGGCATTGGGTTTCTCCGGCCAGCAAGCCCGAAATGCCAAGATTTCCGCCTCGGGGGCTATGCCGGCAATACCTATGCCGTTGTTGGGATGGGCGGATAATACGCCGGCTACCGCCGTGCCGTGAATATCGGCTAAATTGTGATCGCTGGGTTCCGGGGCGGTGTTTTCCGAGTACTTGATTCGGCCCCGTAAGTCCGGGTGTTCGGTATCCACGCCGGTGTCAATGACGGCAATACGCACGCCTTGGCCGGTGGTGGTGCGGTGCAGATCTGCTATCCGCAACGCGTTAAAACCGGTTTGTAAATGCAGATACGGGTCGCTATATGTCTGAGCCGGCGCAGCTTGCTTACCCAATACCTGAAAACTATGCATTTGTTGGACGGACGACACCACGCTGTCTTGTTGTAACTCCGCTATCGCCTGTTGCACGGGCAGGGTGTCCGGTACCTCGTACACCACGCAGCTGACGCCTAATGTGGTCACCGGCCACTGGGCGACAAACTGCAAATGATGGCGCTCGGCCAGTTCCCGGGCAATGTGTTCGCTCCCGCCGGAATTGCCGTATTGGCCGCGCAAACGGTATCCGTCCAAGGGATTGGCCGGTAGTGCCCGGTTAATACTGTGGTCGGTAAAGGTGACCAGCAGACGCCGCTCTTCCACGGTTTTACTGTCGCCCAGCCGCGATATATCACTGCTACTCGCGCAGGCGCCAAGCAGGCCCACCAAGCAGATAAACAGATTTAGGCGCACTAATTTCATGATCGATTACGGTTGTAAAATCGGTTCAGCCAGGATCACATCCTGTCGGCCGCGGAGCGCCGCCAACGCGCCGGCCATGTCGGCATCGGGCTTGCCGGTGGCGATTTTGACAGTATAGGCGCCGACGCTGTTCGGTCCATCTACCCGTATCCCGTCAATTTGGCTAAGCGCGGCGTCTATGTCTTTTTCCATCAGATTCTTTGCAAATACCACACGTATCTGACCGGTCGCACCGGCGTCCGGTTTGGCCGCTGACAGCGTGTGATAATCGGAGGTGTTGGCCGGCCGTAGGTATTGGACGGCAGCCGGTAGCGTGACCAATAGCAATGTCGCGGCAATGGCCAGACCTTTTCCGGTATTGCTGGCGATTCGCCAAAATCCCATGCCCGGTCTGAAGGGTTTTACATTGCTGCCACCCAGTTGTTCGCGTGGAATGTCTATCTGTTTGCTGCGCGGGAGTTGACTGGCTGTTTGCATTTTGGCACGCAGGCCGGCAAAAGAAGCTTCGGCGGCCACATCCAGATCGGCCGCTTGTTGCACGGCTGCCGCAAGTTTTTGCAAAGTTAGCAGTTCGCGTCTGCAGACTAGGCAGCTTTTTAAATGTTGGTCTACCTGTTGGCGTTCGTTAACTGTCAGGCTTTGATTGACATACCAGGGCAGTAACAAAACGATGTCCGAATGGGATGTGCTGGGTGAGGAAGTCGGTGAGTTCATGGCCTTATTTCTCCTGTGCGTCGGCAAAAACCTGCAGTTTCCTGCGGGCATGAAACATGCGGGTTTTGACGGTATTTTCCGGGCAATCCAGGATTCTGGCGACATCCTGATAAGACAAGCCGTGGTAAAAGGTTAATTCGATGACGGCGCGTTGGTCCGGCGGTAAAGTGGCTAATGCATAGTTTAAGCAATCTTGGTTTTCCCAATTATTCGCTGGATTTGCGCTTGGATCGCCGATAGTTTCTATCAAGAAGTCGATATCGACATCCTTGTCCCGCCGGGCGCTTTTGGCCATGGCTTTCAAGGTTTTGTGATAGGCGATGCCGAATACCCAGGTGGAAATTTTGCTTTCATGATTGAAGCCGTGCGGTTTTTCCCAAACCACCAGCAAGGTCTCCTGTATCAATTCCTCCACCGCTTCGGGTTGGCGCGTCATGCGCAAGATGAAACGAAACAACCTTGGATAGTAATTTTTGTAGAAGGCTTCGAATGCGGCGGTATCGCCTTCGCCGATACGTTGCAGCAGGGCGTATTCGTCCGGGCCGATTTGGGGCTGTTCGGGCATGGGTGGTCGATGTAAGTTAGGGACTAAACGCAGCATGGCTCAAACCTGGGTTCCGGTGATTTTAGCGTGGTGTGCGAGTGTATTCCGCCGCGAAGCCGGAAGGTTCAAAGGCGGGAAATTTATTTAAAATCCGGCGGTCACGGAGATTAAAAACTTGTTGTCCTGTAAGCGCGGATAAAACTCGTGGTGATGGGTATCTGCGTGATGATTGTCCAGATGAACGTCAGCGTAGCGTAAGTCTAGTGCCAGATTGTGGGTGATGAACCAGGAGACCCCGGCATTCCAATAAAAATAATCCTCATCCAATAGTTTGTTGGCTTGGTAGTAGCCCAATCCCGTTGAAAATTGTAGGTTGTCGAGAATGTCGCGGCGATATTTGAGTTCGTAATTCAGCACAGTGGCGTCGCGGCGATAGGCGTTAGGCGCAACGGACACGGTGCCGCTGAGCCAGTCCTGATAGTGTAGGGATGCGTAAAATTCGGCGTAATCGGCATATTTCCCAAAAATCTTGCCGTCGAACAGATAGCCGGTTACTGAGAGTTCAGTACGCCAGTCGCGATTTAACGGCAAGTTCCAACCCAGATAGGGTTTGATTTCGACATCGGCATGGTTTTTATAGCGACGGTCGTCGAAGCTGATTTGTGAAACGCCTACGCCGCCGAACCAGCCCATAGCGTCCTGGTAATCGATATGCGCCTGAGCCAGCGGGTTGCCGCGATTCTTGGAATAGCCCCTGTATAAGTAATCGCTGAGAAACGTTAGTTCGCCATGCCATTCCGCTTGAGCGCAAGTTAAAACCGAGGATACGCCGAAAATTCCTATGGAGATTGCAAACACGCCTTTGCGGAAGATTTTATCTGTGTCCATGGCTGGGTAGTTTGAGATTTATGCGGGCATTGTCAGTGATTGGCTGTCAGTATAGAACTACCCTTTTGTGCATTATTTCCTAGTCGGCTTGAACCTTCAACAAACTTGAGGGATGTGTGGTGAATTGATCAACTTATTTAAAAAACTGCGGATACCGGCAACCGTACCAGTTGGTTACATACAGATAGTGTCGGATGGGTGTTTTAATTAACAATAGCAGCAGCCCTATCGAATATAGACACCATACGGCAGCCCATTCGTTCATATCGTTGGTAGTCAAATAGGCCAACAGCGGGCCGGTCGTGAAATGATACAACACCAGTTTCCATGAGCCGTAAAGCAATGGCATCAAAAAGGCAGCGTATACGTAACTGTTAGCCATCTGAATACTGCCGCTGGCCGGTATGGCCCAGGCAATATGCCATTGTCCGGATGTTGAGCAAATTTCCGTGCCGCAAAAGGGCATTAAGAATTTGAGTTGAGTACCCGGTAGAAATTGATAGTAGTGGTCAAAACAAAAACTGCTCCATTGGAACGGATAAATTCGCATCATAAAAACAGTGGCCGCTGCAAAGCACAAGATATAGACAAACGGCGCGATGCGTTTTCGTGACGGTTCCGGGATGAAATGCATGCTTACTGCGTTGACAAAAAACGGTTGAAACGCAATGTGCATATATCCCAAAAACGTAGCAATCTGGTTGTTCGGATTTAGGCATTGGTCTATCACCGAATAGGTATAGGCCTGTAGTAATTCCATCAGGGAAAAGTAGGCCAGTGCCAGGCATAAGACCTGGGATTCGCCGCGCCGATAAAAAAAAGCAGTGCTCGCAAAGCCGGTTAAGGCAAGCGCGGCCGATGCCTCGCCACTCCAACACATAATTCCCCCTGGGAATAATCTAGGATCGGGTAAACTGCGATCCAGTGTCGGAGTTTGAAAAGGGTATAAGAGTAACGCCTGGCAGATGCCGAGGGGCTTTAAGGCTCTGTGTTGCCGACTTTAGCTTTTTGGGCTTGGTCGTGAAGGTTGCCTTGGGGGGTTAACCTAAGGCGTGATCGCGCGAAGAAAACGACGCAAATGTTGTAGTCGATAAGTTGTGATTCCACAATGGTTTTGTAGATTCTTTGCTCATTCTAATGATTTATTGAGAGATTACGGCAAAAATTTTCCGGGAACTGACAAGGTCGGTAAGCACCTGAGTTAACTTTGGGTGCTAAGCGCGTATCGATTGGTTCTGAGTTTTGGATGGGGACGGGCTGTCGCATCGGCAAGCAGGCTTTGGAAATAACTTGTTTCGGTGGTTATACGTGCTTTAAAGTATTGTAAAATCAATAGCTTGAAGTCGTGCTTTCCTGGTGTGTGCAATCTCTTTATGAGAAAAACTTATGCTGACCCTGTAGGTAATGCTTCGACGGCTTCTGGCTGTTTCCGCCGTTGCGCTTTTAATTTGCTTGCCTGTTCGGCATCTGCTTTTGTTACTTGGCCGGCCGGCATTCCTTGCAAATCCACTCTGACGGCATCTTCTGTCAGGCAATCCCAGTATCGATGTCCCCAACACCAGGCCTTCAGTGCGTTGCGGAGTTGGTTTTTATCTGCACCGAGTTGATCGGCATGGGCCAGGATGTCTTTGTGGATGCCTATTTTTAAGGGCAGTTTGGCAGCGGGTTTTTTGGGAAACGCCAAGGGAAAATTCTTTTGCAGCAAGCCGATAATGGCGACTAGCGCGTCAGCTTTGCCGGTCTTTTTGATAGGCGATTTCTCCGCTATCTTTTTTTCTCGTTTTACCGGTTTATTGGCGGCTGCTTGCTTGACAAGTTCATCTCTAAGCGCTGCTAGTTCTTCAAATCCCATAATGTATCCACACTTTTATCAAGGAATAAAAAGCAGATTGTACATCGGGAAACATCAAGCCAATAGTGCAATCGAATTTTGGTGCGCTCGGCTAACAATTTCTTAGATAAATAACATAGCGTTCCGCACTTTATCGGGTGCTGCCGGGGTTTTCCGGAGAACCGACTTAAGTGTTTGCGGAATGCTTATTGTGGTAATTTGCGCTCAGAGGGCTGCCGCATAGCGGTTGCTGAGTAAAATTACTATCGACGGGACAGTGCTTTATCATGATTGAGAACGATATATCCGCAGTTAAAACGTATTTGCTGAAGTTGCAAGATCGAATTTGCACTGCTTTAGAAGCGGAAGAACCCACCGCGCGCTTCGTTGAAGATGCCTGGGAACGCGCCGAAGGTGGTGGCGGGCGTTCGCGGGTGTTGGCGAATGGTGAGGTATTTGAGCAAGGCGGGGTTAATTTTTCGCACGTGTTTGGCAGTCATCTGCCGCCATCGGCAACCGCCAAACGTCCCGAGCTAGCCAATCGGCAATTTGAAGCGATGGGCGTGTCCCTGGTGATGCATCCTCGCAATCCTTATGTGCCGACCTCGCACGCCAATGTGCGGTTTTTTATCGCCAAAAAAGACGGTGAACCGGCTATTTGGTGGTTTGGTGGTGGTTTCGATTTGACGCCGTTTTATCCTTTCCAAGAAGACGTGTTGCATTGGCATCAAGTGGCGCGTCAGGCTTGTCTGCCGTTTGGTGAGGATGTTTATCCGCGCTATAAAAAATGGTGCGACGACTATTTCTTTTTAAAGCACCGCAACGAAACTCGTGGCGTCGGCGGGTTGTTTTTCGACGATTTGAACGAGCCTGATTTTGCTCAAGCTTTTGCATTTATGCAGAGCGTAGGTGACCATTACCTGGATGCCTATTTGCCTATTGTGCAAAAACGTAAAGACACAGTCTATGGCGAGCGGGAGCGTAATTTTCAATTGTATCGGCGTGGGCGTTATGTCGAGTTTAATTTGGTGTACGACAGGGGGACTCTATTCGGGCTGCAATCTGGCGGGCGGACCGAATCGATTTTGATGTCCATGCCTCCGGTCGCGCACTGGCAATACAATTGGCAGCCTGAATCAGGTAGTCCGGAAGCCCGGTTATACGACACATTTTTACGCCCACAAAACTGGCTGGGAATTTAGGCGGAAATTGGTTAGTAACAGTGCTTCGGAATGTCTTAGCAAGATTTGTTTGCAAGGTTTTCTTTTCAGTCAAGCGTGTTGGGTCTTTTTTTTGGATAGTTAGCTAAAGTTCACAAAATTTCTGCCGCTAAAAGAAACGGCATGGTTGTAATCGCCAAAATATAGGAAGTGATTTGAATCTGTCCTGTCTTTGGCTATCCGCCATTTGTTTTTATGCAGCGTCAAGGTGAATCTAATGACTACGATCAATTCATTGACAACATCATTGTATGTATCGCAAACCACCATCAGCATATCCAGCACCAAAAGTACGCACAACGATGACGATCAAGAGCGTCCGGCGGTAAGCGGGAGAGGGGACAAGCATGGGCATCATCATAGTGGTGGGGCGTTCATGCGCAATGTCATACAAACATTGCAAAGTTTTGGATTGAATATTCCTGGTGGTAATAGTGATTCTGCCGCCGATGACACTACTGAGAGCAACGCTGGCGGCAGTCAAAATAATTCATCCAATCTTGGGCAATTGTTGCAGACCTTTTTGCAGGATTTAAGGCAGGTATTGAAACAAAGCGGTGTGCAGCAACCAGCTACAGCGGCGCAAGGCGATGCAAGTGCCGCTCAAACGCCGCCAAGGCAGGTCGCATCGGCCGCGACTACATCGACGCCTGCAACAACGAGTACGACTCAAACTGGACAAACAACGGCTGCGACACCGGCAACTAGCGTAACGAATAATGCGGGTACGCAAGCAACGACCACACCTACTGCCGCGCCACGCGCAACTGTTGCCGATGTACGCCAAGCGTTGCACAGCTTCTTGCACGATTTGCGTCAGGCTTTGAAATACAGTGCTGATCGTCGTCACGGCTCCGACGATGACAGTCGGCATGGCGACAAAGCGGTAGGTCGAAATGGCTATGGTAAATTCACCGATAATTTGCAAAATTTGATCGCGGCTTTGGGTGATGCTACTGGTCAAACTGGTGGCAAATATAAAGAATTGCAAGATAGTTTTAACGATTTAGTGAACGTGTTGGGAGCTCCGGCGAATGGTAAAAAACCGACTTTGTTGGAGTTTTTAAACAAGTTGTCAGGTAATCGTGAGAGTAACACTCCGGCCTCTGGTGCCAAGGGATCTATCTTAACTGCTACAGCTTGAACCGTTGTTGCTATAGAAAAAGCTTGCATAAACGGTTTAGGTCGTTATAATGCGCGGCTCGAACGATAGACTTTAGGCGCGTAGCTCAGTTGGTTAGAGCACCACCTTGACATGGTGGGGGTCGGTGGTTCGAGTCCACTCGCGCCTACCAAAACATAAAGCACCGCATGACGGTGCTTTTTTTATTGTGGAATCGAAAATGCCTGTAATCACTTTGCCCGACGGCTCTCAGCGTCAATTCGACCAAGCGGTATCTGTAATGGATGTGGCCCTATCTATTGGTACGGGTCTGGCTAAAGCGACGTTGGCAGGTAAAGTAAATGGCAAATTGGTAGATGCCAGCACGTTGATCGATTCCGATGCGAGTTTGCAAATCGTCACTGCCAAGGACGAGGAGGGTGTTGATGTGATCCGCCACTCCACAGCGCATTTGCTGGCTCAGGCTGTCAAACAGTTATTCCCCTCAGCGCAGGTAACCATCGGTCCAGTGATAGAAAACGGTTTCTATTACGACTTTGCCTTTGAGCGTTCCTTTACGCCTGAAGATCTGACGGCTATCGAAAAGAGAATGGCGGAACTGGTTGCGCAAGATATTGCCATTAGCCGTTCGCTGTTGTCGCGCGACGAAGCCGTAAAGTTTTTTGAAGGTTTAGGCGAGAAATACAAAGCTGAAATTATCGCTTCGATTCCTGCCAATGAAGATTTGTCTTTATACCAACAAGGCGACTTTACCGACTTGTGCCGCGGTCCGCATGTGCCCAGCACCGGCAAATTAAAAGCGTTTAAATTGATGAAAATTGCCGGCGCCTATTGGCGCGGCGATTCCAAGAACGAAATGCTGCAACGCATTTATGGTACTGCCTGGGGCGATGCTAAGGAATTAGCCGCTTATCTGCATCGTCTGGAAGAAGCTGAAAAGCGCGATCATCGTAAAATCGGCAAGGCCCTGGATTTGTTTCATACCCAGGAAGAAGCGCCGGGCATGGTGTTCTGGCACGACAAGGGTTGGACCATATATCAGCAGATCGAGCAATACGTGCGCGAGAAATTGCGCGTCAATGGCTATGGCGAAGTCAAAACCCCGCAAATCGTTGATCGCACGCTGTGGGAAAAATCTGGTCACTGGGATAAATTCAGTGCGATGATGTTCACCACGCATTCGGAAAGCCGCGATTATGCGGTGAAGCCGATGAACTGTCCTTGCCATATTCAGATTTACAATCAAGGTATTAAAAGCTACCGGGATTTGCCGGTGCGCCTAGCTGAATTCGGTTCCTGCCACCGCAACGAGCCATCCGGCACTCTGCATGGCTTGATGCGGGTCCGGAATTTTGTGCAGGACGATGCGCATATCTTCTGTACCGAAGATCAGATTCAATCCGAAGTTTCCACGTTTATCGATCTGTTGTTTGAGGTTTACAAGGATTTCGGTTTCGAGGAAGTGATTATCAAGCTGTCGACCCGTCCGGAAAATCGAGTGGGTGACGATGCGGTCTGGGATAAGGCTGAAAGTGCGCTGGAATTGGCCTTGAATAATAAAGGCCTGGATTGGCAATTGCAGCCGGGCGAAGGCGCCTTCTACGGCCCTAAAATCGAATTTTCCTTAAAAGACTGTATAGGTCGAGTCTGGCAATGCGGTACCATACAAGTCGATTTCTCGATGCCGGAAAGATTGGATGCTTCTTACATAGGCGAAGACAGCGCCAGGCATGTGCCGGTAATGTTGCATCGGGCGATCCTGGGCTCCTTGGAGCGCTTCATCGGAATTTTGATCGAGCAATATGCTGGCACCTTCCCGCTGTGGCTGGCGCCAGTGCAGGTGATGGTGATGAATATCACCGACCGCCATGCCGATTATGCCGAGCAGATACGGCGAGAACTTGAAAAACAAGGTCTTAGAGTCAAAATTGACTTGAGAAACGAGAAGATAGGCTTTAAAATCCGTGAGCATTCCATGCAGCGAGTGCCGTATCTTTTGATTATCGGCGACAAGGAATTAGAAACTCGGACTGTTAGTGTACGCACACAACAGGGCGAGGATCTAGGAAGTCTGTCAATTGGCGAACTTGGCGAACGCTTGAGGAACCAGATTGCGGATCGAAAATAATAACAACTTGGAGGATTAGGGTATCAGCTCTAAAAAAGATGCAACGCGCTTAAATACCGAGATTACCGCCAGGCGGGTTCGGGTAGTAGGCGCTGAAGGTGAACAAGTCGGGGTTGTTTCAATAAACGAAGCGTTACAGCTCGCCTACGATGCAAACATGGATCTGGTCGAAATATCGCCCAATGCAGATCCTCCGGTTTGCAAAGTCATGGACTTTGGCAAATACCAGTTTGAGCAAAACAAAAAACTGCAAGCCGCCAAGAAAAAGCAAAAACAAATCCAGATCAAGGAAATCAAGTTTAGGCCCGGTACCGAAGAAGGCGATTACCAGGTCAAGCTGCGCAGCCTGATCAAATTTCTAAACGAAGGCGACAAAACCAAGATCACTGTGCGTTTTAAAGGTCGTGAGCTGACTCATCGTGAGTTGGGCATGGACTTGTTGAAACGTATCGAAACCGATCTGGAAGAAATGGCCATAGTCGAGCAATTTCCGAAATTGGAAGGCCGGCAAATGGTCATGGTGATGGGGCCGAAGAAAAAGAAATAACTCAATCACACGGTTTTAGCCGTTTTTTAAAACGGCAAGGCGATTCAGGAACGAATCGGTTAAAGGATGCTTTTGTGTCCGGAAATTCAATGGGGCCAAGCATTTTGCCTCACTGGGTTTTGTCTCAGGGACTTTACTTTTAATCATTGGAGAAAACAAATGCCAAAAATGAAAAGCCATAGTGGTGCCGGCAAGCGCTTCAAGAAAGTTGGAAGCGGCGGTTTTAAATGCAAACAATCGCATAAACGTCATATTTTGACTAAAAAAACCACCAAACGTAAAAGACAACTGCGTAAAACAGCCATTCTTCATCCGTCGGATACGCCATTGGTTGCGCGTATGCTGCCGTACAGTTGATTTATCATTGATATTGAAGAGAGTAGAACATGGCTAGAGTTAAACGCGGCGTCACCGCTAGAGCAAGACACAAAAAGATTTTAAAATTGGCAAAAGGTTACTACGGTGCCCGTAGCCGGGTTTACCGCGTCGCCAAGCAGGCGGTCATCAAGGCCGGTCAATACGCTTATCGCGACCGTAAACAGAAAAAACGCCAATTCCGCGCCTTATGGATCGTGCGTATCAACGCTGCCGCACGTTTGTACGGTATCTCCTATAGCCGTTTGATCAACGGTCTAAATAAAGCCAATGTTGCGATCGACCGCAAAGTATTGGCCGACTTGGCTGTACGCGACATCGACGCTTTCGGCGCGATTGCGAAAGTGGCTATAGCAAACCAAAGCAAACCGTAAGGAAAACATTAAGCCGCTTTGAAAGAGCGGTTTAATTGCTCGACTCCCCGTTTTTGACGGGGAGTTTTCCGCCAAATCTCGTTGGCGGAAACCTATCGTTTTGGAATTTCCCTCAATTGCAGACAAAAGTGAGCTGAGTCGTGTCGGCTAGTATCGAAGATATTGTTACGCAGGCATTACAAGAGCTTGCACATGCACAAGACCTTAGCCAACTGGATCAGGTCAGAGTCAATTATCTAGGCAAAAAAGGCTTATTTACTCAGCATATGAAAGAGCTGGGTAGTCTGGATCCCGAACAGCGGCGCAGTGTCGGGCAAATTATCAACGATGCCAAAAATACTTTCCAAGAGGCGTTAGAGGCTCGGAAATCGACTTTGGAAAATGCAGAATTGGCGGCGCGTCTGGCTAGCGAATGTATCGACGTTACCCTGCCGGGGCGCGGCCAAACCGTATCCGGATTGCATCCTGTCACGATTACTTTGCGGCGGATTGCCAAAATTTTTGCTGAAGCCGGCTTTAATATCGTCGAGGGCCCGGAAATCGAAGATGATTACCACAACTTTGGCGCCTTGAATATTCCCGAGCATCATCCCGCGCGGGCGATGCACGATACCTTCTATTTCGATGCCCACACCGTGTTAAGAACTCACACTTCGCCGGTACAGATTCGGGTGATGGAATCCGAAAAGCCGCCCTTGAAAATCATCGCGCCGGGCCGCGTGTACCGTTGTGATTCGGACATGACCCATTCACCCATGTTTCATCAGGTCGAAGGCTTCTTGGTCGATACTGACGTTAGTTTTGGTGACCTGAAGGGTGTCATTTTTGAATTTCTGCGCGCCTTTTTCGAAAAAGAAGTCAACGTGCGCTTTCGTCCTTCTTATTTTCCATTCACAGAACCTTCCGCCGAATTCGATGTGTCTTGCGTAATGTGCGACGGCAAAGGTTGCCGCGTCTGCAAACAAACCGGCTGGCTGGAAGTAGGCGGTTGCGGCATGATTCACCCGGAAGTATTCAAATCGGTCGGGATCGATAATCAAGTGTATTCAGGCTTTGCCTTCGGAACCGGAGTCGAACGTCTGGCGATGATGAAATATGGCATCAACGACTTGCGGATGTTTTTCGAAAACGATCTGAAATTTTTACAACAGTTTAGGTAACGGTGGATAGTCATCATGCAAGTCAGTGAAGCCTGGTTAAGAGAACTGGTCAATCCGCCTGTCGCCACCGCCGAATTAGTCGCGCAACTGACCATGGCCGGTCTGGAAGTTGACGCCGTGACGCCTGTTGCAGCCGAATTTTCCGGTGTGGTGGTGGGTGAGGTACTTTCCACTATTCAACATCCAAACGCCGATAAACTTAGAGTTTGTCAGGTCAACGTCGGCCAAGCTGAGCCCCTGCAAATCGTTTGCGGTGCCAGTAATGTCAGGCCCGGGTTGAAAATTCCGGCAGCATTGATCGGTGCGATATTGCCCGGCGATTTCAAAATAAAGGAATCCAAGCTGCGTGGCGAATTGTCGTTCGGCATGCTGTGTTCGGAAAAGGAATTGGGTTTGGCGGTTAGTTCCGAAGGCTTGATGGAGTTGCCCGCTGACGCGCCGGTCGGTATCGATATTCGCGACTATTTGGCGCTGAACGATAATGTGATCGAATTGGGCTTAACGCCAAATCGCGCGGATTGCCTGAGCGTCGAAGGTGTGGCCAGGGAAGTGGCGGTTTTGAACAATCTGCCGTTCCAGGCTACGGCGTTTACTACTGTCGAACCGCAGCACACGGAAACCCTGGAAGTTAAAGTCGAAGCCACGGAAGCTTGCCCGGTTTATCTGGGGCGTTTGATCAAAAATATCAATTCCGCCGCAGTGACGCCACTGTGGATGCAGGAGCGTCTGCGCCGTTGCGGTATTAGAAGTTTAAGCCCGGTTGTTGATGTTACCAACTATGTGTTGATCGAATTGGGCCAACCGCTGCATGCTTTCGATGCCGATAAACTGAGTGCGCCTATCGTGGTCAGACGTAGCCGGGCCGGCGAGTCCTTGGCTTTATTGAATGACCAAACCATAGAGCTGGACGGCGAGGCACTGGTCATAGCCGATCTACGGCAAGCCTTGGCCTTGGCCGGCGTGATGGGGGGTAAGGACAGCGCCGTATTTGGCGAAACCCGCGATATATTCCTGGAATGTGCGTTTTTTACGCCCATTGATGTCGCCGGCAAGGCCCGCCATTTTGGTTTGCATACCGATTCCTCGCACCGCTTCGAAAGAGGTGTGGATTTTAACTTGCAACGCCGGGCGATCGAACGCGCCACGCAATTGATTCTACAAATAGCCGGCGGTAGTCCTGGGCCGGTTCAAGAGGTTATTTCCACTGCCGAACTGCCCGCCAGAATGCCGGTAAAGCTGCGTAGCCAACGTATTACAAAGGTGTTGGGCATTCAATTTGGCGACGATGAAGTGCATGCGCTGTTCGAAGGCTTGGGTATGCAGGTTCAAGTAGTCGAGAACGGCTGGGAAATTACCCCGCCCGGCTTTCGTTTCGATATTGCCATCGAAGAAGATTTGCTGGAAGAAATCGGCAGAATCTATGGATATAACAATCTGCCTAGCAGCAGTTTGTTGATGCGCTCTGAGCTTGGTAAAGCGCCCGAGGCGCAGTTGCCATTGGGGAGATTGCAGGATTGCTTGGTAGATCGCGGTTATCAGGAAGTGATTACCTACAGCTTTGTCGATGAGGCAATGCAAAATGCCGTCGCTCCGGGCGAAGAATTTATCCGGATTCAAAACCCTATATCCTCAGAACTTGCCGTGATGCGCACTACGCTGTGGTGCGGTTTGTTGAATGCGGCTTTGTATAATATCAACCGCCAACAGAGTCGAGTGCGCTTATTCGAAGCCGGCTTGCGGTTTTTCTATCAAGATGGGCAAATTCAACAGCGAAAAATGTTATCCGGTTTGGCCTTGGGTACCGTTAATCCCGAACAGTGGGGCGAAAAAGCCAGAAAGCTGGATTTCTTCGATGTGAAAGCTGATATTGAAGCTTTGTTTGGTTTAGCAGGAGTTTGTGCTGATTTCGTCGCCTATCAACATCCGGCGTTACACCCTGGCCAAACCGCGCAAATCAAAAACCAACGTGGCGAAGTGATAGGTTTATTGGGCATGCTGCACCCAACGCTCGAAAAACAATTGGGTTTCGATAGTCCGGTATTCTTGTTTGAACTCGAACAGGATGCGGTCTTGGAGCGTAACGTGCCTAAATTTAGTACGTTATCCAAATACCCTTCGGTGCGCCGCGATCTGGCTTTATTGGTGGACGAGGCTGTATCGGCTGCCGCAATCACCAGTGTAATTGAAGAATGCATGGAGACGGCGATACGTGAAATATCGATCTTCGACGTTTATCGCGGACCGGGCGTTGCCGAAGGTTATAAGAGTGTCGCGTTAGCTTTACTCTTGCAGGATTTTACGCAAACGCTTACCGATACAGAAATTGATGCTATATTTCGCAAAGTGCTGGACACTTTAACGGCTAAACTGAATGCAAAATTGAGGGAGTGATTGTGGCATTAACCAAAGCAGATATTGCAGAGAAGTTGTTTGAAGACCTCGGTTTAAACAAGCGAGAAGCCAAAGAAATCGTAGAGTTGTTTTTTGACGAAATTAAAAAAAGTCTGGAAAGCGGCGAGCAAGTGAAGATTTCCGGGTTTGGTAAGTTTGAATTGCGCGACAAAAGTGGTCGGCCGGGTAGAAATCCCAAAACAGGTGAAGAAATTCCCATCACTCCGCGGCGTGTGGTCACTTTTAGAACAGGGCAAAAATTGAAAGCTCGAGTAGAAGCGTATGCTGGAACCCAGTAATAATAACGAATTACCGGTTATTCCGGCCAAGCGGTATTTTACGATTGGCGAAGTTAGCGACCTCTGCGCGGTAAAGCCCCATGTATTGCGCTATTGGGAACAAGAGTTCACCGAGCTTAGTCCGGTAAAACGCCGAGGAAATCGCCGTTATTATCAGCGTCATGACGTGTTGTTGATTCGACAAATTCGCGCTTTGTTATACGAGCAAGGTTACACAATAGGTGGTGCGCGTGCTCATCTGGCGAGTGGTAGCGCGAAGGAAGACAGTTTACGCACCAAACAACTTATTCATCAGATGATTGGCGAGCTGGAAGATATTTTGGAGCTGCTGAAATAGCGTTTCCCAAATAATATGATATTATGTCCGGCTTGCTCTCCTAGGTGGGCATTGGTTTAATGATAAACTTCGGGGCGTAGCGCAGCCTGGTAGCGCACTTGTCTGGGGGACAAGGGGTCGTGGGTTCGAATCCCGCCGTCCCGACCAATTTCTATAATAAATTCAATCAGATAAGGGGTTGTTGAGCTTTATTAGTTCTATTGCAATGTAGGAGATTTGTAGTAGGGCCATGGGTTGTTTTTTGTATGTCTGAATGATCTATAATATATTCATATTGTTGATTTGCCAACATTTTCCAAAAGTTAGAATTGATAGCCTTGCTAGGATTTTGGGGTGTGCACCTTTAGTTTTTCAATCCAACCACTTGTCTTGGTAAGAATGAAGGGTCGCTAACAGGCAGTTGAAAATTCTTATATACCTTTTTCGACGCTCTTTTCCGCGGCTTTAGCAGCCTTGGAAGCTTCATAAACCCTCAAAAACCCATTTCTTCCTGATATTCGCCCCGAACGGAGGTATCCGCCTTTTTGCGGATATCGGGCGCACGACCGCTGGCGTTACGGTACGCCAACCGAAAATGGCACCCAGTCGCGTCAGGTTATGAGCCGCAAAGGTAAAAATCGTTTGCGCGGCGATCTTTTTCAAATAGGGCTTAACGAACTGCGGCGTTATCAATTTGACCGTATGCACCAACTTCGTTAGCGCTTGGTCTCAGCAATGTGTTTCGCCATATGCCTTCCTGCCGATCAAACATGCCGGCGAATTGACGAAAAATTTAAGCATCTCCTGCTGATGAATCAGCTGTTTGATCAGAACTGTCCCTTGTACATCAACACCATGAACCTGAAAAACGTCTTTTTCAGAATCAATACCGATAGTTGTAATCTTTATGTTGGATGCCCTCTCTCTAAATTCAGTGGTCGAAAACCACCAAAATTTCGCGCACTAACAGGCTGGTGAAAAACCCGCCCATATTTCCCCTTACCCACGGTTGCCATGATTTTTTGCGTTGAAATCGGTTTTGAAGTTGAGTTTCAACGCTTTTATTCCTATTTCAAGGGCTTTTTATTCACCTGAAACCGTCTTTGGACGGTGTTCAGGCTAGGTGGGTACCGTCTTCGTCATTTAGTGGAAAACGCGTTTTTGCACTTGAAACGATGGAGAGGTATTGCTACGCGATATGCCAAAAATACCGCTTCATTCTTGGCCGCCGTACATATTCGATGCATTGCTCTTTGGGTCTCTATCTTATGACGACACTATCTAGCAAAGTGATCGGCATAAAGGCGTCTTTGTCTTCGGCAAATACCTTTCGCTGACCCCGCTTAACATGGATGGTTACGTTGCCTGCGGACTGATATCTTCATCCACTAATTGCCCACGATTCAATTGGTCAGACTCGCTCTGTCTAAAACTCATGTGCGTTAGCGCACCGACTTAAGCCTATGGAAGAGTTACCTTTAAACTGCTGGCGGAGGTACTTAGCCGCCGACAAAGATTCCTGTTTAAAAAATTTTGGATTAACCGATTGCGAATGTTCTCTATGAATCTTTAAAAAAGTATGAACGTTAAGGGATGGCGAAATATGATGAAGTGATTTTCTGCCTTCCATTAAACTCTAAGTGAGCTGAAAAATGGTTATATCCCGCGAGGACAGTGTAGGCTCCAATTCTTTGGCGGTTGCCGGTCTCTCTGACCCTGTACCCAAAATTCTAAATACCGGCAAAACAAGTACCGATTCTGAGAATACGCCGCCGATTATTGCGATAGGCGCATCGGCCGGCGGCTTGGAGGCCTTGGAACAGTTCTTTACGCATGTTCCGCCCGCCTGCGGCGTGGCCTTTGTGGTGATACAGCATCTCGACCCCGACCATCAAGGTATGTTGCCGGAATTATTACAGCGGGTCACGCCGTTGACCGTTATTCAGACCGGCGATCGGATGAAAGTTCAGGCTGATTGGATATATGTCATTCCGCCCAATAAAGATTTATCCATTCTGCATGGCAAACTGCATCTACTTGAACCGCTTGCCCCGCGAGGTTTGCGCTTGCCGATCGATTCGTTTTTCCGGGCGTTGGCCGACGACCAGCATGAACGGGCGACCGGCGTGATCCTGTCGGGCATGGGCTCGGACGGCACTCTGGGGCTGCGCGCCATCAAGGAAAACGCCGGCTTGGCAGTGGTGCAAGCGCCGGAGTCGGCACAATTCGATTCGATGCCGCGTAGTGCTGTCAATGCCGGTTTGGCCGATATTGTTGCTCCCCCAGTGGAACTGTGGGGCAAGATACTGGCTTATCTCAAGCACAATCCGCGCGGTTTGCATCCCGTGCCGGACATGGGCGTGGAACTAAAAAACCAAAGCGCGCTGGAGCAAATCGTCATTCTGCTGCGCGAGCGCACCGGCAACGATTTCTCGCTGTATAAAAAAAATACCATTTATCGGCGGATCGAACGGCGCATGGGGTTGCACCAAATCGACGCGATAGCCCATTATGTACGTTATCTGCGTGAGAATCCCCAGGAACAGGACTTGTTGTTCAAGGAACTGTTGATCGGCGTTACCAATTTTTTTCGCGATCCGCCGGTCTGGGAATCTCTGAAGGCAAATGCGATTCCGGCGTTACTGGCGGAATATCCGGCCGGTAAGGCCTTGCGGGCCTGGGTGCCAGCCTGTTCGACCGGCGAGGAAGCGTATTCGCTGGCCATTGTCTTTAAGGAAGCATTGGCAGCCAGCCAATGTCCGCAGCCGTTTAAACTACAGATTTTTGCAACCGATCTGGATCAGGATGCCATCGACAAAGCGCGGCAAGGGCTGTATCCGGCCAATATCGCTGGGGACGTATCCGCCGAACGCTTGAGCCGTTTCTTTAGCGCAGACGGCGGCGGCTATCGCATTAATAAGGAAATTCGCGAGATGGTGATTTTCGCACCGCATAACGTGATCATGGATCCGCCGTTTACCAAGTTGGACCTGCTCTGCTGCCGCAATCTATTGATTTACCTAAGCCAGGAATTGCAGAAAAAACTGATTTTGTTGTTTCACTACACGCTTGCCAATTACGGCATTATGTTGCTGGGTAACGCCGAAACCATAGGCAACGCCGGTCATTTGTTTAGTGAGATTGACAACAAATCTCGGCTTTATAGACGCATTGGCAATCCTTTTCCATTGGATATCGATTTCCCTACCAAATATTTTCCAGTTACAACCATGGCCGAAGAATCCGAAAAGAACCCGCCTATCCCCAATCTACAAGCCTTGGCAGATCAGCTTTTGCTACAACATTTCGCCCCGGCAGCAGTTTTGGTCAATGCCGAAGGCGATATTCTTTACATTAGCGGTCGTACCGGTAAATATCTGGAACCTGCCGCCGGCAAGGCCAACTGGAATATCCACGCCATGGCCCGCGAAGGCTTGCGGCATGAGCTGATCGGTGCGCTTAAAAAAGCCCGCGGTCAAACCGAAGCAGTGCACGTGCCAGGCCTGCTGGTGGGTACCAATGGCGGCAGCCAGGCCATTAACCTGACGGTGCAGACCATAGCCAAACCCGAAGCCTTATTCGGCATGGCTATCGTGGTATTTACCGATATAGCGACACCGCCGGTTGGCAAAGCCTCGCGTAAATCGCCCAACGCCGCGCAGAAACTGCTGGAGGCCGAATTACGACAAAGCCGCGAAGATTTACAAACCCTGCGTGAAGAAATGCATACGTCGCAAGAAGAACTGAAATCGGCTAACGAAGAATTGCAATCGACCAATGAAGAATTGCAGTCCACCAACGAGGAACTGACTACCTCCAAGGAAGAAATGCAGTCCCTGAACGAGGAATTGCAAACCGTCAATGCCGAGTTGCAGGTCAAAGTCGAAGACCTATCGCGGGCCAGCAACGACATGAATAATTTATTGAATAGCATGGAAATCGCCACGGTGTTTCTGGACAGCGCTTTGAATATCCGCCGTTTTACCAGCCACATCAGCCATTTGTTCAAAGTAATCGCCACCGATGTTGGCCGGCCGTTATCCGACATCGTCACCGATCTGGACTATCCGGAACTGCAACAGGATGCTCAGGGTGTCCTGCGTACGCTGATTTTCGTGGAAAAGCAGGTAACAGCACGCGACCAACGTTGGTTCAAGGTGCGGATCATGCCCTACCGGACTCAGGACAATTTGATCGACGGCGTGGTGATTACCTTTATAGACATTTCTGAAACCAAAAAGCTGGAAGCCGAATTAAGGAACAGCCATGAAAAATTGGAATAACGCTATTTCCAATAAAAGGGCACTACGCCAGTGTGCCGAACAAAAGTTGATCAAGGAAGAGCCGGACAAATCGGTTGACCCGAAACAACACCGATTGCTGCACGAATTACAAGTACATCAGATTGAGCTGGAGATGCAAAACGAGGCCTTGCAAGAAGCGCGAGCCTCTGCAGAGCATGCTTTAGAACGCTATGCCGAACTGTTCGACTTTGCGCCGATTGCCTACTTTACCCTGGGAAATGACGGCAGCATTCAGCAGACTAATTTCAATGGCGAACGCCTTTTGGGTGCTGCCAGATCTAGCTTGGTCGGACGTTACTTTGCCAATGTTGTTGCCAGCGAGCATCGGCCGGTTTTTAACCGCTTTATCGAAAATGTGTTTTTCAATCCTGGTGCACAGCGTTGCGAGATCGTGCTGGAGCCCAGTGGAAAGCGCCGTTGGGTGTCGATCGAGGCGATTGCCGATGCCGCTCGTAATACTTGTTTGGCGGCGATGGTGGATATCAGCGAACGTAAACAATCGGAGCAAGAACTGCAATTGGCCGCTACTGTCTATCTAGCCATAGAAGAAGCGATTATGGTGGCCGATACCGACAACCGTATTGTGGCGATCAATCCGGCATTCAGCAAACTGAGCGGATATGCTGCCGAGGAAGCCATTGGCCAAAACACCAGCCTTCTGAAATCCGGCCGACAAGACGCTGCCTTTTTTCAGAACATGTGGAAACAACTGAATAATACCGGCCAATGGCAAGGCGAGATCTGGAACCGGCGGAAAAATGGCGAGGAATTTCTAGCGCGTTTATCGATCAGCACGGTGTATAACGAAAATGGCCAAGCGATCCGGCGGGTGGCGATGTCTTCCGACATTACCGAACAACGCCGAGCCGAAGAAATCATCAACAGACAAGCCAATATTGACCCGCTTACCGGTTTGCCGAACCGGCGCCTATTCCTGGACCGCTTGCAGCGGGCCATCAATAAATCCCATCGCGCCCATCAAAAACTGGCGTTGATGTTTCTGGACTTGGACCATTTCAAAGACATCAACGATACCTTGGGACACAATGTCGGCGATCGCTTGTTGCAGGAAACCACTCAACGTTTGCTGGGTTACATCCGCGAGACCGATACCTTGGCGCGGCCGGGTGGCGATGAATTCACCCTGATCATGGGCGAGCTGAATGACTTAAATAGTATTGAGCGGGTTGCCCAAGCTCTGTTGCGAACAATGATGACGCCATTCCAGCTGAAAGACGAGTGCTGCTATGTGTCGGTTAGTATTGGTATTGCCCTGTATCCGGATGACGCCGAGACCATGGAGGAGTTATTAAAAAAAGCCGATCAGGCTATGTATGCTGCCAAGAAATTGGGCCGTGGCCGTTTTTGCTATTTTACCCCGGCAATGCAGGCTGGCGCGGAAAGCCGTTTGCGGTTAACCAACGATTTGCGCCATGCTCTGGCCGATAAACAACTCTGGGTGGCCTATCAACCGATCGTGGAATTGGCGACCGGCGAAATCCGGAAAGCCGAAGCCTTAGTGCGCTGGCAGCATCCCAGCCGCGGTCTGATTGAGCCCGCCGAATTTATCCCCATCGCTGAAGAAACCGGCCTGATCAACGAAATAGGCGCCTGGGTGTTTCATCAGGTCGCCGACCAGGTTTCCAATTGGCGTATTAACCATCATGATCAGTTTCAGATCAGTATCAATAAATCGCCGGCGCAATTTCACAATAACAGCGACAAAATGACCGACTGGTTTGAGCATTTACAGCGCTTGGGCTTGCCCGGCGGTTGTATCGCGGTGGAAATTACCGAGGGGCTGTTATTGGATGGCTCGACTGTCGTTTCCGAGAAATTGCTGGCGTTTAAAAAAGCCGGGATGCAGACCTCGTTGGACGATTTCGGTACCGGCTATTCGTCGCTGTCTTACTTAAAAAAATACCACATCGACTTTTTAAAAATCGACCAAGCTTTTGTGTCCAACCTCACTGCCAATTCCACCGATATGTCCCTGTGCCAAGCCATTATCATGATGGCGCATATCCTGGGCATGAAAGTCATTGCCGAAGGCGTGGAGACCGAGGAGCAGCGCGATTTGTTGTTAAACGCCGGTTGCGATTATGGGCAAGGTTTCTTGTTCTCGGAAGCGGTGACGGCGGAGGCGTTTGAAAAGTTGTTTTAATTTGAAAATAGCTAAACCCTGCAATAGCGGCCGTTAAATTTGCCCGGCTGTGCCGCTCTTCAAGATCAACGCCAATTCTCGGCGTTAGCAGCTAGGGCAATGACTTAACTGAAAAACGCTGCTTCGCCTTCTTTGCCTCCGGGCCTAAAGGAGCGGGTCAGGATAAGAAAATTAAATCAGCAACTTATACTCTAAGTTCTGTGATAGAGGCGAGCAGCTGTTCCCTACACAGGCTCTTCATACGTCGATTTAGTCGCACAGCACGGCTAAATTCATATCTACGCAGTCGGCCGCAGCCTTATGTTCGCCAGCGTACAGACCGCGCAAGGTCTCGTCCCTAAAATCAGAACAAGTTTTTTAAACTGCCGGGTTGCCTAATCACGAGCAGCTTTTCGCTAACGCACGCAGTTCCGCCAGATTCGGCACATTTCCCATAGACACCATCCGTTAAGGAATCAACCATGAAAACCCAACCAGATTACTCCACAAATAAGATCTTAGCGGCTAGCTGCTTAGCCGCTGTGCTTGGACTTGCCGCCTGCCAGCCGGAAGGCCAGGCGGAAAAAGCCGGGAAAAAGGTCGATAAAGCCATTGAAAACGTCGGCCAAAAGATTGATCAAACCACAGAGAAAACCGAGCAGAAAATTGAAGCCGCTAAAGAGTCGGTAGAACAACAGTCTGAAAAAGCCGGTGCATCGATCGATAAAGCGGCTGAGTCCTCTAACGACGCCCTGGAAAAAGCCAAAAAACAAATCGATCAAGCCATCAGCAATTCCGAAAAACGCGTGGACGCCGCCAAGGATTCTGTCGTTGATACTTCCAAAGCAACCGGTGAATACTTGGACGACTCGATGATCACCACTAAGATCAAAGCAACGTTGCTAGCCGACGACTTTCTGAAGCTGGCGCCCATTGACGTGACAACGGTAAACGGTATCGTCAAATTAAGCGGCGCTGTTGACTCGGAACAACTGGTAGGCCGTGCGATCGGCCTGGCGAATAGCCAAGAACATGTCAAGTCAGTGCAAAATGAACTGCGGGTCAAAACCAGCGTGCCGAGTAAACAATGATGACTTATCCAACGCTGAGTTACTTATCTACTCGATCTATTAGAACCTGTTGCCCTGAGTCCATAGAAAGTCATAAAGTCCCAGGCTACGACAGACTACGCCGGAGTGAAAAGTCAGTAAACATTCAGGTCGGTTTAATGGCGGGTGTGTTGCTGAGTTTGGCGCCGTTGGCGCAGGCCACTCCTGCGGATGATGCCTATATCGCCGGCTATGCCGCTGCCGCGCTGAAACACGACTTAAAGCTCGATATGCCGGCCTTGCGAGTAAAGGATGGGGTAGTCACCTTGCCGGCCGCCAACCTTACAAACGCGGAACGCTCGTCAGCGTCCAAGGTATTGTCCGAGATACCCGGGGTGAGCGCGGTAAAAATCGCCGAAACTACCAAAGAGCAATCCCGGGAAACCGCTGCGTTGGCAGGAGAGGGCTCGGCGGTGACCGCTGCCGATACGCTGATCATGCCCACTGGCTTGCTGCCGTCGGGACATTTGTTTAAACCGTTACTGGCCGATCCGCGTTGGGCGCATTTTTCCGCAGCTTATCGGAATTACCAGAGTAACAACTTCGACGGTCGCGATATAGCCTCGGTAAGCTTCGGCGAAACCATACCGTTTTATCGGGCCAATATCGGCAATTCCACGGCGCAATGGGAAGCCGGCTTGCAGGCCGGGGTGTTTAGCGACTTCAACCTGGATGCCGCGTCATCCGATCTGGTGAATACCGATTTTATCGCTTCGATTTACTCCAGCGCCCGCGTGGGTCAATTTTCCGCGTTCGGTCGCTTGTATCACCAGAGTTCGCATCTGGGCGACGAGTTTTTGCTGCGCAAGGTCAACACTGCATTCGAGCGGGTAAATCTGAGTTACGAGGGTGTGGACCTTAAACTATCGTACGAGTTGCCCTACGGCGTGCGTATTTATGGCGGTGGCGGCGGCTTGTTCCATAGAGAACCTACCGCATTGAAAAAATGGTCTGCGCAATACGGTATCGAGTTCAGAAGCCCATGGCGTCTAGATTTTGCATCCATGCGGCCGATCATTGCCGCCGACATCAAGAATTACGACCAAAACAACTGGAGCACCGATATTTCGGCCAGAGCCGGTGTGGAGTTCGACAATTCCAAAGTCCTAGGACGCAAACTACAGCTGATGGTTGAATATTTCAACGGCTACTCGCCCAGCGGCCAGTTTTATAAAGACAAAGTGGAATATGTCGGTTTGGGTGCGCATTACCATTTTTAAATGCCGACAACAGTTAAAGCCTCCAAAATACGCCGCTGTTCGCCGTCGCGCCGGCGGCCATTACGCAATCAACAGGGAGCGGAAAATTGGGCTTTCCGCTGGCCACCTTCAATATGCGGGTAGTCTGGCGGGATGCAATCATGACTTACTGTGTAGGGATTATGCTGGATACCGGATTGGTGTTTGCGTCGGATTCGCGAACCAACGCCGGTGTAGACAATGTAGCCAGTTTTTGCAAAATGACTGTGTTCGAAAGAGCGGGTGAACGCGTGATAGTGCTTCTGAGTTCCGGTAATCTTGCCGGGACACAAGCGGTCATCAGCCGGTTAACGCAAAGAAACGCTAAGTCCGGCATTCCCAATCTGTGGAACGCAGAATCGATGTTTGATGCGGCAATGCTGGTGTCGGATGCGATGCGCGAAGTTGACCAGCGTGACAGCCCGCATCTGGCCGCCAGCCATATTCGTTTCAACGCTTCTTTTATTTTGGGTGGTCAGATCGGTACTGAATCACAGCGGTTATTCCGGATATATGCCGAAGGTACCTTTATCGAAGCCAGCACGGTAACCGCCTATTTTCAAACCGGTGAAACAAAATACGGAAAACCCATTATAGACAGAGTCATTACCCGCTCGACATCATTGAATAATGCGGCAAAGTGCGTGCTTGTTTCCTTTGATTCGACCATGTGCAGCAATTTATCGGTGGGTATGCCGATCGATCTGTTGTGCTATCAGCGCGATAGTTTGAAGGTAACAATGCTCAGGCACTTTGACGTTGGTGATACTTATTTCACTGCACTCGGTGAGCAATGGACCAAGGGCACCCGGCAGGTGTTTGATCATTTGCCCAACCTGGACTGGTGAAAGAGGCGTGGAAAGCAAGCGACTAATTGCCGAACAGCCTCTACCGAATCCCGGCAAATATGGATTAGTGATCACTTGCGAGCACGGTGGCAGCCGAATTCCGACTTGTTATAAACGGCTGTTTTACGATCACCAGGCCCTGCTTGATTCTCACCGTGGTTTCGATGTTGGGGCGTTGAGCATGGCAAAAAGCCTGGCCACAGCGTTAATGGCGCCGCTAGTATATTCCAGGGTTAGCCGTTTGCTGGTCGATCTTAACCGGTCGCCGACGCATCCGAATCTGCATTTCAAAACCGTACACCAACTGTCGAAGCCCGAGCGCAATCGCATTTTGCAGCGCTACTATTTACCCTATCGCGAACAGGTTGACCGGTTGCTTAGGAATGCTATCGCCACTCACGGGCAGGTAATCCATGTGTCATCGCACAGCTTTACCCCGGAATTGGACGGTAGGTCACGGAATGCCGACATAGGCTTGCTTTATGACCCATCCCGCGCGGACGAAGTAGCACTCTGTAAATATTGGCAGCAGACCCTAACTGCCAAACTACCTGAACTGAAAGTCCGCCGCAATTATCCCTATGCCGGAAAAGGTGATGGGCAACCCCGATGGTTTCGCCGGTTGTTACCCGGTGCCAGTTATTTGGGCATTGAATTGGAAATCAACCAGAAGCACATATTAGAGGCCAGTGAGCATTGGGTATGCCTGCGTCAGTCGGTTGTCGATTCTCTCCGTGAAGCACTGGACCGGTGTTACAGCTAGATAGGCAAATCCAAATTCTACCAGCGCCGGATTTAGGCAAAGCCAGCCGGTACCAACTAGGAGAAATAACATGAAGATCGCCATCGGTTATGAACTGATTTACGATTGTCCGCAGCTCACACCGATGCTATTGACGCTCAGTGTACACTTCACGCGCGCCTCAGACATAATTGCACCGGACTATCTGATCACCAATCCCGTGATCCCCATCCGGCCCTACCGTGACAGTTTCGGCAATTGGTGCAGTCGGATTGTGGCGCCCAGAGGCCGGCTCACTCTGTCCGCCCAAGGCGTGGTTAGAGACACTGGTGTGCCAGATAGGAGTATTTCGCAGGCTAGACAAACGCCAGTGGAACAATTGCCGGATGATACTTTGGTCTATTTATTGGGTAGCCGTTACTGCGAAACAGATCGATTGTCTGAAATTGCTTGGCAGCTATTCGAAAATGCGCCAACGGGCTGGGCACACGTACAGGCTATTTGTGACTATGTTAATCGGCATATTGAGTTCGGTTACCAGCACGCTAGATTCACTAAAACTGCTTGGGAGGCGTTTCAGGAGCGAACTGGGGTTTGCCGCGATTATGCGCATTTGGCGATTACCCTGTGCCGTTGTATGAACATTCCGGCCAGATACTGCACCGGCTATCTCGGTGACATTGGCATGCCCCCACCTTACGGGCCGATGGATTTCGCCGGCTGGTTTGAGGCTTATTTGGACGGCAATTGGTACACCTTCGATGCGCGCAATAACATTCCCAGAATCGGCCGAATATTAATCGCCCGCGGTCGAGATGCGGCCGATGTGCCTATCAGTTGCAGCTTTGGCCCCAACACTCTGATCAGCTTTAAAGTGTTCACCGATCAGTTGGCGGATGCCGGATCCGCTTGAAAAATTTATGTCAGAAGTCCCTGAGGCGAGAATTAATCCGGATCTGTATTGTGTATTAGACCAAGTTGAGACTAATACAGATAACGTTTGGCGTTTTACAGCCTTAAGCCTACTTTAGGTGTTGGCTTTATGCAGGTTAACAAACTCTTCGGCAGCAGTAGGGTGGATGCCGAGAGTCGAATCGAACAAGGCTTTGGTCGCGCCGGCACGCAGCGCCACAGCCATGCCCTGAATAATTTCCGGTGCATCAGCACCTATCATATGCAGGCCAATCACTCGGTCCGTCTCGCGCTCCACGATCATTTTCATCAAGGTTTTTTCGTCCTTACCCGATAGCGTGTTTTTGATGGGCTTGAATTCGGTTTTATAAATATCGATATTCGGATATTTTTGCCGCGCCTGTGCTTCGGTCAAGCCGACGCTGGCGATATTGGGTTGGCAAAATACGGCGGTGGGGATGTTGTCGTAATTTACCGGTCGCGGCTGCTTGGTAAAAAAATTGCTCACAAGCGCTTCGCCTTCGGCTATCGCTACCGGCGTCAAATTGATCCGGTCGGTAACATCGCCTAGTGCATAGATGGACGGCAGATTGGTTTGATAGTGGCTATCGACAATGATCGCGCCGTTGTCGTCCAACGCCACCCCCAGTTGTTCCAGGCCGAATCCGCTTGAATTTGGCGTTCTGCCGGTGGCATACATCACCAAGTCGGTCGTCATGGTGTTGCCGTCCAGCAAGCTGACGCTATAGGCATTACCGTCCGGCGTAATGGCTTGGACATCGCAATTCAACAGAATCTTGATGCCTTGCTTACGCATGGCTACGGCCAGAAAGTCGCGAATATCCTCGTCAAAGCCTTCCAGCAGTTTTTCGCCGCGTTGACAAATAGTCGTATCGACACCCAGGCCGTTAAGAATGCTGGCAAATTCCACCGCGATGTAGCCGCCACCGACAATCACGATGCGCTCCGGTAACTTATCCAGGGAAAATAGTTCGTTGGAAGTAACGATGTACTGCTTACCGGCAATATCGGGCACAAACGGCCAGCCGCCGGTGGCCAGCATAATGCGTTTAGCCGTGCACTGGCTGCCGGCGACCGCGACGGTGTGGGCATCCAGCAATTGCGCTTTACCATTGAAGATGGTCACGCGGGATTCCTGCAAGTGGTGTTGGTAGACCGCCTGCAGGCGGTCGATTTCCCGGTTTTTGTTGGCGATTAGGCTGGGCCAATCGAAGGACGCGTTGTCCAGGGTCCAGCCGAACCCGACCGCAGCGGCAAAGTCGTCTTTAAATTGCGCGGCGTAGACCAACAGTTTTTTCGGTACGCAGCCCAGGTTCACGCAGGTGCCGCCAAAATGGCCAACTTCCGCTATTGCAACCCGCGCGCCCTGATTGGCTGCGGCATTGGCGGCGCGCACGCCGCCGGAGCCGGCACCCACCACGAATAGATCATAGTCATACGCAGTCATAGGAATAGGCTCATTTTTGTTTCTGCAGATAAGCCAACATGGTATCCACATCACTGAGGGTAAACGGATCGTCCGGGCAGTTATCGATTTGGCCGGGTTCGCTAAAAAGTTGCAGAACTTTTTTGTCTTCGACCAACATCGAATAGCGCCAGGACCGGCTGCCGAACCCCACATTGTGTTTTTTCACCAGCATGCCCATGGCTTCGGTAAATTCGCCATTGCCGTCCGGCAGAATTTTTACGTTGGTGATTTTTAGATACTGACTCCATTGATACATCACAAACGCATCGTTGACACTCAGGCAATAGACTTCATCAATGCCATGAGCCTTAAGCTCTTGGTATTTGGCATCATAGCCCGGTAGATGCTTGTTCGAACAAGTGGGCGTGTAGGCGCCGGGTAAGGCAAAAATCACGATGGATTGACCTTTGAAAATCTCGTCGCTGCTGACATCCTGCCAACGAAATGGATTTTCGCCGGGGATACTTTCATCGCGAACCCGGGTTTTAAAGATTACGTCGGGAATAGTGGTAAGCATGGTGTGGAACTCCTGGAAACTATGACAAGGGCAGCGCGATAAACACTGCCCTTGTTTGCTGGATTAAACTTAAAGGAACGCTACGGATGTCGCTAAGCGGCCAGTGAGCTCATCATTTGATCTAAGGCATCGATATGGGCGTGTTGTGCGGGGAGCAGTTTGAGTAGGATCAAGCTACGGATATTGGAACCGAGTTTTTGATCTAACAGCGCTTTTTCATAGTCTCCCAGACCGCTCTTTTCGCCTTCCTGCAATACTTTCAGCGCGGCTTGCTTACCGAAGGCGTTGGCGCCGCCTTGTACGACGCTGGACCAAGAGCCCCATGCGCCGGAGTCCTTGGCCGGTGTACCGCCCAGCTCGCGAATTTGAGTTTGTAAACTGGAAACGGCGGCTTTATGCGCTTCGTAAATCGGCAGCAGTAACTCCGATTCACCGAGCGAAACCTCTTCCTTAAGTTTTTTTAACACCTGACTGTAAGTCTCAGTGGCGGCAAGTTCGTCAATCAGTAAACCGTCTATCGTTTCAATGCTGTGCATAATAAAGTCCTGTGTGGTGGGTTTTTGTGGTGTGGTAAAGGCGGATCAAACAATCGGCGATACTTCTTCCGATGAAGAAATGTCTGCGGCTTCAGCCTGTTGGAAAATCGTGTTTGCGGTATCACGGGTCTCCGCCGTTGCCGTATTCACAGCGATCAGCGTTCGTCCGGCTTTGATTTTTTCTTGGTAGTGCTTGGCTTCATGCGCCGGAATGCCGACGCCAATTAAGGCGGCAATTAAATCGGCAACCTGGTCTTTTTCAGGTGTGCGACATAATTCAACCATAATCGGCCCGGCGGCAATGAAGCGGCCGACGCCCGGAATATCCAGGCTATCGATTTTGCTGGTCCATTCCAGGCCGTAGCTGTCGTTTTCGGCAGCATCCACTTTTTCGTCGGCGTTTTGTTGGCGAGAGGGGAGGGTGGCGTTATCCGGAAATAACAGGGATATTTCAGTGTTAGAAAACCCCGCCATTTTAAGATTATTAACAATAGCGGCTGTCTGACCGATATTTTGGCAGATGCAAAAAACAGGTTTATACATAATAGTCTCTTCGATCTGAATAACAGCTAATTTGTAGCTGCTATCTGGATGAATATTTACGGCGATTTCATTAATAACCAAAGACTTATCTCTGAAGTCTTCTGGCTATTAATGATTTATTTATTGAGCACTAAGATATTGAATATTTTTTATTAAATATCTTGTGTTGTGACTTGAAGATACAGTTAAATTATATTTGAGTCAGTACGCTGTCACACACTCGCGGTAAATAAAAAATAGAGATCTAGTAAAACGCCATAACTCATTATTGGGAGTGTTTTCTCCGGCATCAATTTTTGACAATTCAGGATTTCAAAAACGCAAGAAGGTTGTTATTAAGTTGGTCTTTATGTGGGTTGGCTATCTGTGGTTTTTAGGCAATCGAAAAGCTTGTGCTTGTCTCAACAGCAGACTGGATGCAGGCTGGCGCGGCAGTTGATTTTGTCGAGTAAGGCTCTATTGGCCGCGTGGTTGTCTGACCAAGCGGCAGGACTTAATGGACGACGCACAGGCTGACAGTACCGTCGCAATCACCACCGCCGATAATAGAAATCTAGGTCGTATCAGGGCGGAGGAGCCGTTTAATGTTGAGTGCTAAGCATTTGCCGGCAACTGTCGGCGCATTGTTGGCAGGCCACAACACAATCCTTCATACCGCCGATTTCATCGCATTCCGCCGCGCAGGCTTCGCATATTTCCGCACAAAGTGCGTGGAGCTGATGCAAAAAATGCGAGCCGGTCAGTTGAAAATTTGCCGACGTCTGGCAAATCTCGGCGCAGTTCAGCATCAGGCGTAAATGTTTGGCTTTGACGTGCTTGCCGCCGGTTTCCAGGCAATGGTTCATTGCGGTTTGTAAACAAATCTGGTGGCAAAGGCTGCATGCCGCTATACAAGCTTGTGTGGCATGTTCTGATTGGGATGTTTGATGCATGGAATTCTCCGTTTAGTGGGGGGAGTCAATTCGTCCTAGAATCAAATGCTGACGCGGAAAGTACTAGTTTTGCGCCTACCAGTCAGACTGTTCTGTTCAAATGCGTAACGATTTTTCAAGTAAGAGCGGCTAGCCGGCCAACGTTAACTCCAAAGGGGGGCGATATGTCGACCGACTAGCTGCTTTGTCTTATTTGCCTTCCTTAATATCCTGCTTGATATCGCCATAGCCTTTCTGGGCTTTGCCGAGATTTTTTTGGACATTACCTTCTACTTGCATGCCTTTGTCGTCGATGATCTTGCCGGTCGCTTCCTTGACCTTGCCTTTGGTTTCTTCGACTCGGCCTTCTACCTGATCTTTGTTAATCGGGGCTTCATGGTCTGCGGCGAAGGCGCCAAACGAGCACAATGCAGTGAGGACGCCGGCCGATAAAATATAGCGTTCGGTTTGGGTAAATTTCATGAGCTTGCCTTTGGTCAGTTGGATAAAGTTTGGGTGTGCATGTAACCGGTGTTATTCGTCGTCTACAGCATTTTTAATATCGTCCTTGACATCGCCAAAGCCTGACTGAACTTTACCGACGTGCTTCTGCACCTTACCTTCCAATTCCAACTCGTCGTCGTTCATTAGTTTACCGGCGACTTCTTTGATTTTGCCTTTGGTCTCTTCGACACGGCCTTTTACTTGATCTCTGTTCATGATGACTCCTGGTGGTGTTTTAATTTTTTTGAAGTGAATGAGCGTTTTTTAGGGCTCGGAACCCACCATACTCGTGACCTTGATCGGAGTCGGTGCGTCAACGCACATTGATGCAGCGGACGGTGATGACGGCAAGTTGTTATGGCTGGGATGTTGGTACGCTAACGTACAGACTTGCAACCCTATACAGCCCATCCTGTAACTGGCGGTTTCGAGGTTAATCGTGAAGATGTTTGACGGCCTGAACTTTCTATATAGCCAACGCAAATTATTTCACCGTGGAGCACCTACCGTGCCAGGTCAAACTGGGTTTTTCTTTAAGTTTTTGAAACTGGCGGGGCCATTTTGGCGGTCAGAACACCAAATGCGCATCTGCAGGCGGACCTTGAATTTACTGATTTTGACCGTGTTACAGATCATCATTGCTGTGATGATTACCCAATGGAGCGCCGCGCTTTTCGACGCATTGGAACAGCGCAATATGCCCGGGCTGATGACCCAAGTTCGCGATCTGGGATTAATTTTTGTGGCCAGCATGCTGGTTACCGTTTTACATTTAAAAATCAAGCGGGATTTGCAAATCAGTTGGCGCGCCTGGCTGACGGCGCACGTGATAGGTCGCTGGATGAACAAAGGCCATCATTACCAAATCGCCCAGATACTGACAGTGGGCCACGATAATCCGGATGGCCGCATCGCCGAAGATATTCGCATTGCCACCGACGAAGCCGTCAATCTTTGTTACACGCTGTTTTACAGCTTGTTATTGCTGGCCAGCTTTACCCAAATTCTCTGGACACTATCCGGCACCGTGATGCTGGATTTTGGTGGTATGCAACTCCCGATAGCCGGACATTTGGTTTGGTTGGCTTTGCTGTATGCCGCACTGGCCTCTGTGTTAGGTTGGTGGGCAGGGCGACCACTGACCTTAACCACCAACGCTATGCAAACGGTTGAAGCTAATTTCCGCTTCGGTTTGGTCAAGGCTCGGGAAAATGCTCAGGCAATTTCGGTGCATAACCGCGAAGCACATGAAAAAAAGCGCTTTCTTAGTCTTTTCCAAGACATTAATGGGATCTACGATCTGCAAACCCGGGCCTGGGAGCACATTATTCTGTTTAGCTCCGGCTACGCGGTGCTATCGATGGCGTTGCCCATTTTGATCACCGCGCCGCGCTTTATTCTGGGGAGTATTACGCTGGGGGCGTTGATGCAGTCGGTGCAGGCCTTTCAACAAATGGCCGCGGCTTTGTCCTGGCCGGTTAATAACATGCCGGTGATTGCCCAATGGCATGCTTCGGTTGATCGGGTGTTGGGCTTGGTCGAGGCCTTGAATGATTTAGAACAGCAGCAGAGCGCTTGCGCCAAGCCTTCAATTGAACTTGAGTGAGCTTAGCAATACGGCTCAGAGCGCATCGTCCGAAATCAAAAATCACAAAAAAAGAATGCCCGGTCCGACTTGGCGGGGGGCATTTTGGAGGCGCTATACACGGAAGAAATGCGGTCTCAGTAAATCGTTAAAAAAATCAAAATTCCATCGATTTAGTAATAGGGTGATTTTTTTCGATAGTTGCTAGTCGTGGTTATAAAAACTGTGGTTTCACTCGATAAAACTGGCCGAGTGCCTCGCGTTGTTCTTCCCATTTTTCAGAATTTTCCGGCCAATGCTTTTTGTCAAAACCAGGTGCCTTTTTTAAGGTGTATTAGTCACGACTTGATCTGACACATCGACTTGAAAAGATGAGAGTTACCGGTTTTGATAGGGGTGTCGAATCCTTACACAAAACACAAAAGGTAACTCTCATGATCCATACAAACAATCCGATCATTAAACACAAAGCGGGGCTGTTAAATTTAGCCCAAGAACTGAATAACGTCTCCAGAGCCTGCAAGGTGATGGGTGTCTCGCGCGATACGTTTTATCGTTATCAAGAGCTGGTAGCCGAAGGTGGCATTGATGCCTTAATCGACAAAAACCGCCGGTCTCCGAATCTGAAGAATCGCGTCGATGAAAGCATTGAGCTGGCAGTGAAAGCCTATGCGGTTGAGTGGCCAGCGCATGGACAGCATCGAACCAGTAATGAACTGCGTAAACAAGGGGTATTCGTATCCGGCAGCGGCGTTCGCTCCATCTGGTTACGGCATGACCTGGAGAACTTTAAAAAGAGGCTTAAAGCACTGGAAGCCAAGGTAGCCGCCGAAGGGTTAATGCTGAGCGATGCGCAGATTGCGGCGTTGGAGAAAAAGCAGCAGGATGATCAAGCCTGCGGCGAAATCGAAACAGCCCATCCCGGTTACCTGGGTTCGCAGGATACCTTTTACGTTGGCAACCTCAAAGGGGTTGGGCGGATTTACCAGCAGACTTACGTGGACACCTACAGCAAAGTCGCTCACTGCAAACTGTACACCACCAAAACGCCGATTACTGCCGCGGACATCCTGAATGACAAAGTATTGCCGTTCTATGAAGCCAACGCATTACCCGTTCTACGCATTCTGACGGATCGCGGCACAGAATATTGTGGCAAGGTCGAACAGCATGATTATCAGCTATACCTGGCGATCAACGACATCGACCATACCAAAACCAAGGCCATGTCGCCGCAAACCAATGGGATTTGCGAACGCTTCCACAAGACCATCTTGCAGGAGTTCTATCAGGTCACGTTCCGCAAAAAGCTCTATAGCGACCTGGATGAACTCCAAAAAGATCTGGACGAATGGCTGGTTTATTACAACAATGACCGAACTCATCAGGGCAAAATGTGCAACGGCAGAACGCCGATGGATACCTTGCTGGATGGAAAACAGATTTGGGCTCAAAAAAATCTGAACCAAATCTAATCTGACAGACACCCCGCAAAAACGGTAACTGTCAGATCAGGTCTGAGCTAATACAGTAAAGACGGGTCAAACTAAAGCCGGCAGCGGCTTGCGCAGCTTGGGTTTGCCGCGATACCACCACCGCTGTTTCGCTAGGTGCCTCGGCTTCTTCCTCGGCGCCGCTAGCTTTTTGCAAATAGCCGATAAAGGCTTCCTCAAGCGTTGCGTGTCCGCTATCTTTCACCAACGCCGCCGGCGTATCGCTGGCCAGCACCTTGCCAGCGTGCATTAGCGAGATGCGGTCGCAACGCTCGGCTTCGTTCATGAAATGGGTGGAAATAAAAATGGTGACCTGGTCGTGGCGCGACAGTTCTATCATCATTTCCCAGAAGCGGTCGCGTTCGATAGGATCGACACCGGAAGTCGGCTCGTCCAGAATTAACAGATCAGGTCGGTGGATCATGGCTACTGCCAGCGACAAGCGTTGCCTGATTCCCAGCGGCAGCGCGTCAGGTAAGGTATCCAAAACCGCATCGAGCTGGAAGCGCTGGGCCATTTCGGCAACTCGGCCTAGAATTTCCGCCGCCGGCAGGTGAAACAGCTTGGCGTGCAATTCCAGATTTTGCCGGACCGTCAGCTCGGAATACAGTGAGAAGGCTTGCGACATATAACCGACCCGTTTGCGGGTGGCCAGATTGCCGGCATCGACCACCTGCCCGAACAATAAAGCCGTTCCCGAGCTAGGTTGCAGCAAGCCGGTGAGCATTTTCATGGTGGTGGATTTGCCGCAACCGTTGGAGCCCAAAAACCCAAAAATCTCACCTCGGGCTATGCGCAGGCTGACATTGTCCACCGCCAGAAATTCGCCAAAGCGCATACTTAAATCGTGGGCTTCGATAGCGATATCATCGTCACTGCTTTGCCTAGGCGGAATCACAATGGCATGGTGGCCGAGGCGTTTGGCTTCCGGTAGCAATAAGATAAAGGCTTCTTCCAGGCTATCGGCTTTGGCTTGCGCACGCAGTTCGGCGGCGGTGCCGGTCGCCATAATCTTGCCGGCATCCATCGCCACCAGCCAATCAAAGCGTTCGGCTTCGTCCATGTAAGCCGTAGAAACCAGCACGCTCATCCCGGCACGGCGCTGACGCAGGCGAGCAATCAGCTCCCAAAACTGGGCGCGCGACAATGGATCGACGCCGGTGGTCGGCTCGTCCAGCACCAGCAGGTCGGGGTCGTGGATCAAGGCGCAGCACAAACCCAGTTTTTGTTTCATGCCGCCGGACAATTGCCCGGCAGGGCGGTCGCGGAAGGACTCTAGGTTGGTGCTTTTCAGTAATTCGCCGATGCGTTGTTCGCGTTCGGCTGGCTGTTGGCCGAACAACCTGCCGAAGAAATCGACGTTTTCGAACACCGACAAAGTTAGATATAGATTTTTGCCCAGCCCTTGCGGCATATAAGCAATACGCGGACACACCGCGCGGCGATGGCTGGCATCGGCCATGTCACCGCCCAATACTTCGATCGTGCCTTGTTGGATTCTCCGCGCCCCGGTCAATAAGGACATCAGGCTGGACTTGCCGACGCCATCCGGGCCGATCAAGCCCAGCATTTGATTGGCCGGCAAATCCAGATTCAGATTATCCAAAGCCAACTGTTCGCCGTAGCGCAAGCTCAGATTTTGTATGCTCACCACGGGGGCAGCGGTTGGGGTATTCATTGCGGCAGTTTGATAGCCAGATTGGCCGGCCACTCGGCTTTTGGGTCTATCTTCACATAGGCCATGCCGGGCACACCGGTTTTGACTTGATTGAGATGTTGTTTCAGCAATTCCGGATCGAGTCTAGCGCGCACCCGAAACATCAGTTTCAGGCGTTCGGTTTCGGTTTCCACCGTTTTGGGGGTGAACTGGGCGACGCTAGCGACAAAACTCGCTGTGGCCGGAATCACCAAGTCCGGCACCGCATCCAGCACCAGCCGGATCTCACTCCCTAAGGCGACTTTGCCTGCCGCTTCAGTAGGCAGAAAAAAGGTCATATATACGTCGGCAAGATCGACCATGTTCAACACCCGCCCACCGGCGGCCAACACTTCGCCGGGCTCGGCGACCCGGTATTGGATGCGACCGTCACGCGGTGCTTTCAATACGCTGTCTTCAATATCGGCTTGTAAACGACTGACGGTCGCTTGGGCCGCTTCGATTAGGGTTTGCGAGGCCACCGCCTGCGATTTCGCCGCTTCGATACCGGCACCGGCCGCCGCGACTTGAGCTTGCGCGGCATTGATCGCCGCCTGCATACCCAGCACTCTAGCCTGATCGTCATCGACTTCCTGTTGCGGCGTCGCGCCTTCACCAACCAGGCGTTGCGAGCGTTTCAAGCGTTTACTGGCGGCATCGAATTCGGCTTGGTGTTGCGCAACCACCGCCAACGCGGCGTTGCGTTCGCTTTCGCGCTGCACGATGACCGCTTTGGCGGTGATTCGGGCGCTTTCGGCGTGGCGGACTTGGGCTTGGGCTTCGGTTTGCTGCGCTTGTAATACTTGGGTGTCCATCCGGGCTAGCACCATGCCGGATGCTACAAAATCGCCTTCATGCGGCAAAATCTCAATAATCCTCCCAGCGGTTTTGGTAGCAATGTCAATCTCGGTGGCTTCGATGCGGCCATTGCCGGTGACAATGGCTTCCGGCAGCGGGGCAGGGCGCAACCACCACCAAACCAGCATCGCTACGGCTAGCAATGCCAGGCCCGGCAAGATGAACTTGCGTATTGAGCGAGCCGGTTTCGTCGGCGGTGCAGTTGCGGTTTCCGGTTTGGCCGGTTCCTTTACGCTAGCCATTATTGATCCTCGGAAAGCTGCGATTGCACGGTGCTAATATCCGGGCCGCCGCCCAGGGCTTTATACACCGCAATCAGATGGGTGGAAGTGTCTGCCTCGGAGCGGGCCAGTTCGATTTCGGCGGCATACAGGCTGCGTTGCGAGTCCAGCACATCCAAAAACGAGATGACGCCTTCCTGATAGCGTAGTTGCGACAGTCTCAGCGATTCGCGCAAGTCCAGCGTGGAACTGGCTAGTAACTGTCGGCGCTGCTCTTCATTTAAATATCTACTCAACACGGTTTCGGTTTCGCGCAGCGCTTCAAGCACGGTTTTTTCGTAGGTCAGAAAAGCTTCCTGTTGCCGCGCGTCGGCCAGATCGATGCCGGCGCGGACCCTGCCAAAATTGAGTAAGGGTTGCAGTAGATTGGCGGCGGTGCCATAGGAGAAAGCCGCCGATTTGAATAAGGATTCCAAGTCGGTGCTGCGCAGGCCCAGAAAGGCGGACAAGGAAATTTTCGGAAACAGTTCAGCGACAGCCGCGCCTTGCAGTGCAGTGGCGGCGGCCAGCTTGCGCTCGGCGATTTGCAAATCAGGCCGGTTGCGTAGCGTTGCTGCCGGTGAGGTTAGTAGGTCTATGCCCGCTGCCTGCGGTACCGCGCCCAACTCGCTTAACTCAAGCGCCAGCGTGCCGGGATGCGCGCCAATCAGCAGTTCCAGTTGCCGCAGCAAGCCGGTCAGTTTGGCTTGCAAGGCCGGAATTTGCGCCATCGTGGTTTCGGTCAGCGCGCGAGCGCGCACCACTTCATGGCGGGCAACCACGCCTTCATTAAACAATTTTTCGGTGAGTGACAGCGTGGCTTGCTGGGTGTGCAGATTAGAAGTGGTGATGCGTAGTTGGTTCTGGGTGCTGCGGTATTCGACGTAACCGCGGGCCAGCTCCGCGCTCAGTGTGACCAGCGTTTGCCGGTAGCCGGCGTTTGCACCATCAAGCTCGGCCAAAGCCGCTTCCAGACGCCGTTGTTGGCGGCCGAATAAGTCGATTTCCCATAGCGCGTCGAAACCCAGTTCGAACATGTTGTAACGAAGTCCTGGCGCCAAGGCCGGTAATGGGTTGTCCTGGCGTTGCGCACCGGCCTTAATATTTACGGTCGGGAATAACTCGGCTTGCGTGCCGCGCCGTTCGGCTCGGGCCTGATCGATTCGGGTCAGGGCGATTTTTAGATCCAGATTGCCGGCCAAGGCTTTGCCCATCAACGCATTCAAGGACACATCGTTAAAGCGCAGCCACCAGTTTTGCAAGGGCTTGGGGTCTGATGTTGTTATGGCCGGATTGTTGACTTCAGCCTGCCAACTAACCGGAACATCCGCTGTTGGTTCACGGTAATCCGGGCCAACGGTACAACCGCCAGCAGCGATCAAGATGATTATCCATGCCGGCTTATGCGGCATTGGGCTCTTGAAACCAATGAGCTAGACGCTGCCTGAATAACTCAGATTTAGTACGTTCCATGGCACGGTCCTGTATGAATCTTACCCAAGCAGCGTAATGGTTGAGGTAAGTCAGGTCTGTGCGTTAGCGTACTTAACTTGACCCATTTTTTGTTGAACCAATGTGTGGCAGATATGTTCGATAGCGTACAGACGATGGATTTTTTTAAGCCTAGAGTCTGGCATAGAGTTTGCCGCCGCCTTACAACGCTCTGCGGGGGTAATCGATTCCCCAGAGCGCGGATATATTTTTCACTAAGAGGTAAGTAGTCATGAACACGACAATTACAAACGAAAAACCCACCGAAGATTTCGCAGCGTTGAAAAAACTGACTGCAACAGTCTATCTATGCCAAGTATTAACCTTTGCCTTTGCCGGCTTACCGCTATTAGTCGGCGTAGCGATTAATTTTTTCTACCGCAACAATGTCAAAGGCACTTGGCTGGAATCGCATTTTAATTGGCAGATCAAAACCGTCTGGGTGACGTTGGCAGGCTTTGCCTTGTCCGGTCTGGTGTTGATGCTGGACATACAACTTAGCTTGATTGTGTTGCTTCCGACCTTACTGTTGCTGATCTACAGAATCGTCATTGGCTGGACCAATTTGACTGCCGAGAAGTCTTTGCAAGATCTGAGTTAAACCATCGCAGACTCGCTTAGCCAACGTCGTCTACATCGGCGTTGGCTAAGCCCCGCTTCTTCAAGCCCCTAAAATACGCTCGTAAGTGTCCCGCTCGGTTCGATAGCATTCGCAAGCAGCGCCTTCCAGGCCGCCACGATCCAGAACCGTAATATCCCCGCGCCGATAGCTGATCAACTTTTGTTCCTGCAAGGACAGCGCGGCTTTGGTGATGCCGACTCGCCGTACACCCAAGATATAGGCCAGGAAAATATGCGTGACATGGAAGGTGTCGGCGTGCGCGCGGTCATGCGTCATCAGCAACCAACGCGCCAGACGCGCTTCCACCAGATGAAAGCGGTTGCAGGCCGCGGTTTGCGCCAATTGACTCATGGATACATATAAGTAGCGTTTTAACTCCAGCTGTAAGGGCCTGCTACGTTCCAGTTCCTGTAAAAACAGTGGCACGCTTATACGCAATGCCGAACCTGCGCCTTGCACCAGCGCTTGAAATGGCGCGATATCGACACCCAATGTCAGGGTGATGCCCAAAATACCTTCGTCCCCGATTAAACCCACTTCCAGACCGGTATCGCCATCGACCGGCGTTACCAGGGAAATAAAACTATCGATTGGAAAATACACATGCGGAATCTTGGTGCCAGCTAGATAGAGCACTTCCGCAAAGCTTAGATCGACCGGTTCGCAGTGGGCAAGCAAGTGCTGGCGGTCACTATCCGGTAGGGCATTCAAGAGGCGATTGGCCGCGGAAACAGCGGGTATGGACGACACTAGCGTTCTCCGGCGGTGTGTTGAGGTAGCCCGACAGAAGATAACAGATGCGAACAGATGTAAATCGCTATGCCGGTGCTGGTCAGCGGCTTTACGCCAGCTGTTTGGGGGCAGGTTAGCGGTTCGGGAATTGCTTGTCTGTATGTTAGCGCACGTACTTACAACTAACTAAGCAGGTTCCGGTTCATAAGATTAGTTTTGATTTGTTCCGGCGTATGTGCCCCAGCGTACAGACTTCAGCAAGGCGCTGCCGTAATCTAGTGCCAGCTTAGGTGGAATCACCCAGCAGCCGGGATGTAGACATTCAGTAATAGTTCGGTCGTCGCGGTTTTAGAGCAGGATGCCAGCTCTTGAGCAGCTTTTATTTAAGCGAGCGATAGTGGTTATTTTGCACCTTTATAGAATATATACACCGGGTAAATTTATGAAAATTAGACACTTTTTAATGGCACTGCTGTTATCTTTCGGATCATTGGCCGCGCATGCCGCCGGTAGTCCGTTGAACGAAAGCTTTACCAATCTGCTCGCTCTATCCAACAACGCCTTGGAAGTAGGCAAAACCGGCGATACCAAAGCCTTTATAGAGAGCGCTACGGTCGCTTGGGAGGCAATGAAAGTTCAAAATGAAAAGGGTAGCTCCATTCGTCTACAACGGGCTAACGCCAAATTAAAAGCGGCGATAAAAGCCGCTAAAGCCGGCAACTTGCAAGAAGGTATTGCCGAGGTTGAACAAGGCATAGAAGAAATGAAATTGGCAAAGGTTAACGGACAGTAACAACTACGCTATCCGTTAAAAGCAGTTTTATGTTTTAGTACATCTACAAAGCCGGTCATCACCGGCTTTTTTGTGGCTGGTGCTCAACGATAGTGGTTCACCGTTTTGGCTTGGGGAGGCTTTGTCATGCCGATGAAGGGGAAGAAACTAAGCGGGGGAAGATGCGGATTGGTGCTACTATTCAACTGTTGGTCACAAACACGAAGACCCGCAACTTAAAGCAATATATGTAATGCCCATCTCGTTATGAATCCCGCCGACTTACGCCGCTATGCCGAGCAAAAGCTCGCCGCTCGTCCGCTGAAAAGCAAAAAATCGCCAAACGACGAACAGCGCTTGCTGCATGAGTTGCTGGTGCATCAGATTGAACTGGAAACAGTCATCGAAAATTTACGCCACACGCAAGACGAGTTGGCGGTATCACAGGCGCGTTATTTCGATTTATACGATTTGGCGCCGGTAGGCTATTTGACCGTCAGTGCGCAAGACATCATCCTGGAAGCCAATCTTACCGCCACTCAATTACTGGGCGTGCCGCGCCATGCTTTGCATTCCCAAGTCCTAAGCCGCTACATCGCCTTTGCCGACCAGGACATTTATTATCTGCACCGCAAAGCGTTAATGGAAAGCAAACAAGCCCAGACCTGCGAACTTAATTTTGTAAAGGCGGACGGCGCCGATTTCTGCGTCAGACTGGAAATGAATCTGGCGATTGCCGCCGATGGCGAGCAGATTCTGCGGATTGTAATCAGCGACGTTAGTCGGGAAAAGACCAAAGACCAATTTTTACGCCAGGCGGCGGCCATGTTCGAAACCGCCCGCGAAGGCGTGATGGTTACCGATGCCGATATGCGGATTTTGGTGGTTAATCGGGCTTTTAGCGAATTAACCGGCTATTCGGCGGACGAAGTGTTAGGAAAAACGCCGAAAACCCTGAAGTCCGGCCGGCAGGACCAAGCCTTTTACGTGGATATGTGGGGGCAGATTAACGACAGCGGTTATTGGCAAGGCGAAATTTGGAATCGGCGCAAGGACGGCGAGATTTATCCGCAAATGCTCAGCATCAGCGCGGTACGCGACGAAAATAATCGGGTGACGCATTACGTTGGGGTGTTTTCCGATATTTCCCAGCTTAAGGATGCGGTCGCCCGCCTGGAGTTTTTGGCTCACCACGATCCTCTAACCAGTTTGCCTAATCGTTTGTTATTGTTTGCGCGCCTGGAACATTGCATAGGCTTGTCGCGCCGCGAACGGAAAGCGGCGGCCTTGTTGATGCTCGATCTGGATCGATTTAAAGACGTTAACGACAGCTTCGGCCATTTGGCCGGCGACGAATTGCTGCAACAAGTGGCGGCAAAATTAAGCAGCCGGCTGCGCGGCATCGACACCGTGACCCGTCTGGGCGGCGACGAATTTGCCATATTGCTGGAAGATTTGGCGCATCCGCAGGATGCGGCGCTGGTAGCCGCCGAGATTATCGAATCGCTCAACGAACCGTGGCGTTTGTCCAACGGTTCCGAAGTGCGGGTTGGTGTCAGCATAGGCATCAGTTTACTGCCGGAACATGGCAACAGCTCCGAAGAGCTTTTGCAACACGCGGACGCGGCTTTATATCGCGCCAAAGCGGAAGGGCGCGGTAATTTTAAATATTTCTCGGAAGACCTGACCCAAGCGGCCTTGCGCCGTATCAATTTGGAGTCGTTATTGCGGCGGGCGCTGCGTCGTCAAGAATTACTGGTTTATTATCAACCGCAAGTAGACATCAGCACGGGCCGCATTATCGGCGCGGAAGCTTTGTTGCGCTGGCATCATGCGGAGGAGGGCGTGATACCGCCCAGCCAGTTCATCCCGGTGGCCGAGGAAATTGGCCTGATAGCCGAGATCGGTGAATGGGTGTTAAAGGAAGTGTGTAGGCAAGGTCGGCGTTGGCTGGATGCCGGGTTACCGCCGATCAAGCTGGCGGTCAATCTGTCGCCGCATCAGCTGCGGCATGGCGACATAGCCGTCAGTATTGCTGCGATACTCAGCCAAACCGGCTTTCCGCCCGAGCTGTTAGAGTTGGAATTAACCGAGAGCGCGTTGATGGAGAGGGAGACGGAGGTGGTGTTGGTCCTCTGTAAGCTACAGGCCTTGGGTGTGCGGCTGGCCATCGACGATTTCGGCACCGGTTATTCTTCGTTGGCTTATCTCAAGCATTTTCCGTTGGACATTCTGAAAATCGATAAAACTTTTATCGACGACATTCCGCAGTTGGAAGACGATAAAGAAATCGCCTCGGCGATTATCGGCATGGGCCATACCTTGCGTTTGCAAGTGTTGGCGGAAGGCGTGGAAACCCAAGAACAACTGGATTTTCTGCAAGAACATGGCTGCGATTTTTATCAGGGCTATTTGAAAAGCCCGGCGCTGGCGGCGGCGGAGTTTTCTGCGTTGTTGCAGAGCCAACTTTGAGGTGTCCGTGCTAGGGCCGAATTCATTCGACCTATAAAGGCGGTTAGTGCGAATTCTTCGCACCTGCAAGCTCGCCTTGTCACAAGGCCATTAATTCATCATCGGGGGGGGAGAAGCCTATCCGACTCGGCTCTCACCACCTGGTAGCATTCGCAAACCCGTGCTTCCAAACCCGGCCTATCCAGCACCGTTATTTTCCCTCTGCTGTAATGGATCAATCCCGCATGTTGCAGTTTCCCGGCGGCCTCGGTAACGCCTTCGCGCCGCACGCCCAGCATGTTGGCGATCAATTCCTGGGTCATGGTCAATTCGTTCGACGGCAGCCTGTCCATGCTTAACAACAACCAACGACAGAGTTGTTGATCCACCGAATGGTGCCGATTGCACACCGCGGTTTGCGCCATTTGCGTGATCAGCGCCTGGGTATAACGCAGCAGCAAATGCAGCATGCCTTCGTAGCGGTTGAATTCTTGCATCAACAGTTGCCCGCGCAAGCGAAAGGCATGGCCGGCACTTTGCACCACGGCGCGGTTCGGCATGCTGCCGCCGCCCATGAACAATGCCACGCCGATGATACCGTCGTTGCCGACCACGGCGATTTCCGCCGATGCGCCGTTCTCCATCACATACAGCAAGGAGACGATACAGGTAGTGGGGAAGTAGACGTAACGCAGCTCGCCGCCGGATTCGTAAATTACTTCTCCCAACGGCATCTCCACGTGTTCCAGGTGCGGTAACAGTCGTTCGTATTCCGCTTCCGGTAACACTTTTAGCAAATGGTTGTATTGCGGGCTATCGAGATCGGTCATCTGCTGCCTAGGTAGTTATCGGACAAAATAGATTGGCTCCTGCAATCGGGACTAGTGTAAACCTTAATTGTATTTAGAAATGAAATTCCGCTCTGTGCGGTAGGGAACAGAGCAATTGGGCTTTTTGTGCGCAGAGCGCAAACAGGCTTATGTGCGGTAACGTACAGACCGGAATTAACCAGGCTATTACCCTGTCTATTTACGAATCAGGCTAACGCGATATTTAACCTAAGCCTGCATCGCTCTTCACTTTACAGGGCCTCCATGACCATGTGTGCGACTCGCCGCAGCAACGTTCTTCAGTTGCGGCGGTTTTTTTTGAGCGGCTTTTTGCCAGATTGGATGCCGCGTGAAATGCCTACCTGCTCAGTGAAATCAGAGAACTAAATCATGCTAATAGAAAACTCGTCACCATCTGGTGCGGATGTCAGCCACGCTAATATGCCTGGCGGTGCTGAACCGGTAAATCCGGATGCCGGTATTGCATTAGCCAAGGCCGGCTTGCTGAGCTTACAAAACCCGGCCGGTTATTGGGTGTTCGAACTGGAAGCCGATTGCACCATCCCCGCAGAATACATTCTGATGATGCATTACATGGCCGAGATCGACACGGCCTTGCAAGTCAAAATCGCCAACTTCCTGCGCAACCAGGCCGGCGCGGACGGCAGTTATCCGCTGTACAAAGACGGCCCTGGCGACCTTAGTTGCACTATCAAAGCCTATTACGCATTAAAAATGGCCGGTGATGGCATAGACGCGACGCATATGCAAAAAGCCCGCGAATGGATATTGATGCACGGCGGCGCGGCGAAGGCCAATGTGTTTACCCGCATCATGCTGGCAATGTTTCAACAAATCCCCTGGCGCGGCGTGCCGTTTATTCCGGTGGAAATCATGCTATTACCGAAGTGGTTTCCGTTTCATATCGACAAAGTGTCGTATTGGTCGCGGACCGTGATAGTGCCGTTGTCGATTTTGTGTACCTATCAGGTCAAAGCCCGCAATCCGCACAAGATTGATATTGCCGAGTTGTTTCTAACGCCGGCAAACTTGGAAAACCATTATTTTTCCCATGTCAAAACGCCGCTAGGCAAAGCTATTTTAGTGTTGGATCGAATTGGCCGACTGCTGGAGCCGTTGCTACCCGGCTTTATCCGCCGCAAGGCCACGGCCAAGGCCACGGACTGGTTCATGGCGCGGCTAAACGGCTACGATGGCTTGGGGGCGATATTTACCGCGATGGTCAATGCTTACGAGGCGATGGATTATCTGGGGATTCTGCCGGACAACGCCCAACGCCAAATCGCCAGGGCGGCCATCGATAAATTGTTGGTGGTGAAAGACGATACGGCTTATTGCCAGCCCTGCGTGTCGCCGATCTGGGATACCGGTTTGGCGGTGCTGGCCTTGCAGGAGGCCGACAGTCACGAGCGCGATCCGCAGAGTCTAAAAGCCACGCAAGCGGCCTTGCGCTGGCTGGCTGGCAAACAGTTACGCGACGAACCGGGCGACTGGCGCGTGCAACGGCCGTGTTTGGCCGGCGGCGGTTGGGCTTTTCAATTTGGCAACAGTTATTATCCGGATGTCGACGACACCGCCGTGGTTGCTTATGCGATGCTGCAAGCCGAAACATCTGCGTTTGCCGAAAACATTCAGCGGGCAGCACACTGGATCGCCGGCATGCAGTCGCGCAATGGCGGCTATGGGGCTTTCGATGCCGACAACGATCACTATTATCTAAACCAAATTCCGTTTGCCGACCATGGTGCGCTGTTAGATCCGCCAACTGCCGATGTGAGCGCGCGTTGTATCATGCTGTTGGGTAAACTGGACATGCCGCAGTATCGCCCTGTTATCGACCGCTGCGTCGCTTATTTACGTGCCGAGCAGGAGGTCGATGGTTCCTGGTTTGGGCGCTGGGGCACTAACTACATTTACGGCACCTGGTCGGTGTTGCTGGGTTTTGCCGCAGCCGGCATTGCAGCGGAGGACGCCAGCGTGCGCCGGGCCGTGACTTGGTTGAAATCCAAGCAACGCGCCGACGGCGGTTGGGGCGAGGGGAATATTAGCTATCACGACGCTAGTATTCGCGGCGAATTCGAATCCAGTACCGCATTTCATACGGCATTGGCCGTCATGGCTTTGCTGGCCGCTAAGGAAACAGACTGTCCGGAAGTGGCTGACGGCATGAACTATCTGTTAAAAAATCAAAAGGCCGACGGTTTCTGGCACGACGACTGTTTTAATGCGCCGGGTTTTCCGAAGTTTTTCTATCTGAAATATCACGGTTATGACAAATTCTTCCCGTTATGGGCTTTGAGCCGCTACCGTAACGCACGGAGCGCCCCCTAAAGGTTTTGCGAACCTCAAAAATCCCTTATCCCGTGAGGAGAGGCAGGTTGTTGCTTCACGCTGAATGGGGCTAGCTAAGGCCTTGCCGCAAGTTTAACTTTCCCCGTTTTGGCGCGGGTTTTCTTGGTGGTTTTTTTAGTCTCGATCTTGACTTGTGCGGTTCCGTCTTTTTTCATATCCAGCTTGTTCTCTGCGCCGCTGGAAAGGTCGATAGCTCTATCCTCTTTGGCGACCGGTCCTCTATCGTTGATGGTCACTTCGACTTTTTTACCATTGTCCAGATTGGTCACCGTCGCTTTGGTGCCCATGGGCAGCGTTGGGTGCGCAGCAGTGAGCTTTTTCTGATCGAAGGTTTCGCCGCTGGCGGTTTCCTGACCATGAAAGCCTGGGCCGTACCACGAGGCCTCGCCAATTTCCTTGTCTATGGTGGTCTCAGTACTCTGTTTCTGCGGCTTTGGCTCGACTTGGTCCGCCGAGCGATCGGGACTACAGCCGGAAATAACCAATAAACCGATCATCACCGCGCTAATAACTATGGAATAACTGGGTTCCAGCTTCATGGACAGGCTCCGGTAGAACTTCATGGTAACGGTGCGCCGAATCGCCGGCCAAGTCTGTACGCTGGCGTACCAATCAATCATGCTCCTGTCGCTTTAGAGTGAATCCGCCAAGTTTAACGGGTGAAGGCTGTTATTATCCGTAAACTTGGCATTTTCAATTTATACTCTAGGCGGGAACGGATTTTGAATCTGCTGTTACTTCAACCTGCCGAATCAAACCATGGGACATAGCTTATTTAAGTTTATTCAAGAAGATATTTGGCTGTTACACGAGAATAAACTGCCAGTATTTCAAGAAAAAATAATCAAATCGATAAAAATAACGCTGTTGTCCTTGCAGGGATTCGGTCGTGACCTTTGTCTGTTACGAGCATCGGCGCTAACTTTATACAGCATATTATCGATAGTGCCGGTGATTGCGATGTTATTTGGAATTGCCAAGGGTTTTGGGTTTGAAAAAATGCTTGAGCAACAATTGCTGGAGCGAGCACCGAAACAGTATTCTTTGGTGTTGCAGTTAATCGGTTTTGCCCAAAATCTACTGGAAAATACCAAAGGCGAGGTAGTTGCCGGCATCGGTATTGTGGTGTTGTTTTGGACTGTTATCAGCTTGATCGGCAATATCGAAGAATCGTTTAATTACATCTGGAAAATCGCAAAAGCCAGGTCGTTGGGACGAAAATTTAGCGACTATTTGTCGCTGATGTTGCTGGCGCCGGTGTTATTGATAGCGGCCAGCAGTATTACCGTATTCGTGGAAACCCAGATAACCTGGTTAATCACGGCGATAGAATTACCGGAGGTCGGTACTTGGCTGGTCGTTAAAGCCCTCAGTTTTTCGCCGGTATTACTGATGATAGGGCTGTTTGCCTTTACCTTTATTTTTATGCCCAATCATAAAATAAGCTACCGTGCCGGCATCGCTGCCGGTATGGTTACCGGGATAAGCTACCATCTGTTGCAATGGGCTTATTTGAGTTTACAGATTGGCGTATCCAGTTATAACGCCATTTACGGCAGTTTTGCCGCCTTGCCTTTATTTGTGGTTTGGCTGCAAACTTGTTGGATGATTGTATTATTCGGTTGCGAGCTGGCTTTTTTTACCCAGAATTATCAAACTTATCGAAATAACAATCGGTTTTCGAACTTAAGCTTTTATCTGAAAAAAGTCATTGCATTGCAAATCATGCATGTAATTGTTAAAAATTTTAGTCGCTTGAATAAGCCCTTAGATGCTGCCGAAATAGCTGGGAAATTGGCGATACCGATCGCGATTATTCAGGATGTCTTATTAAAGTTAATCACCAGTCAGCTTATTGTCGAGCTGAAAGAACAAGATAATGGCGATGCCGTCTATTTGCCGGCAATGGATATTAATTTATTGACTATTAGCTTGGTACTTAATGCGTTAGCAGGCTGGTGAAAAACTCGAAAAGCCAAGTAAGCTAAGGCATAGATGAGCGGCCAACTGTTAAAATAGGCTACCTAAATTTGGAGCCTTTCAATGCGCGGACACGATGCCATTCAAAACAGCTGGTTCAGCTATGTTAGCCTGGAAGACCGTATTCCCAAACAGCATCCGTTGCGTCGTTTACGGCTACTGGTTGATGGCGTATTGGCCTCTATGGATGCCGTCTTTGCCGAGCGTTACTCGCACACAGGCCGTCCCTCGATGGCCCCTGAAAAACTGCTGCGCGCCTTGCTGTTACAAGTCCTGTATACGGTCCGTAGCGAGCGTCAGTTGATGGAACAACTGGACTACAACCTGTTGTTTCGCTGGTTTGTCGGTCTGGGCATCGACGACGCCGTGTGGGAACGCACAGTGTTCAGTGCCAACCGCGAACGCCTGCTGTCCGAAGCCCTGAGTCGCGAATTTTTTGAGCGGGTACTGGCCATAGCCGAATGGCAAAATCTGGTGTCCGACGAACACTTCAGCGTCGACGGTAGCCTCATTGAAGCCTGGGCCTCGCACAAAAGCTTCGTCAAAAAAGATGGTAGTGGTCCCGATAAACCCGCCGGCCGCAATCCCGAGATCGACTTCAGTGGCGAAAAGCGCAGCAACGCCACCCATCAAAGTACAACCGATCCCGAAGCCCGGCTTTACAAGAAAGGCGAATACACCGAGGCCAAACTGCGTTACATCACCCATGCCTTGTCCGAGAATCGCAACGGCCTGATTGTCGATGTCGAAACCACTCAAGCCACCGGCACCGCCGAAATCGAAGCCGCGCAAAAAATGATCAAACGCCGCGTGCCCCAAGGTGGCAGCGTCGGTGCCGACAAAGGCTATGACCAACCGGCGTTCGTCAACGGACTCGAGTCCCGTGATATCAAAGCCCATGTGGCCCGCAAAAAGATTGGCAGTGCCGTCGACGGCCGCACCGCGCGCGGCAAAGGTTACGCCCAAAGTCTCAAGCGCCGCAAAATCGTCGAAGAAGCCTTTGGCTGGGTCAAAACGGTCGGCGGCCTGCGCAAAACCCGTCACATCGGCTTAGCCAAAGTCGCGGGTCAGGCCTTGTTTTGCTTTGCCGCCTACAACCTGACGCGCATGCTCAACCTATTGGTGTTCACGCCGAAACCGGCGTGGAGTGCACCCGCCTAGGGTGAAGTTCGCCTGAAAACCGTCCACAGACGGCTTCAGGCGAATAAAAAGCCCTTGAAACCGGGGCAAAACGCTTGAAACTCGATGTCATGACCGATTTCAACTCGAAAAAATCACGAACATCGTGGGTAAGGGGAAATATCGGCGGGTTTTTCACCAGCCTGTTAGAGCAATGCGGGCAAAACCAATTGGCGGATAGCCATCAAGAGCCTTTGATAATCGCTGCCGTCAATACTTTTACAAGAAACCTGGAAACATCCGAACACAACTTGTTGTTAAAGGACATTTAGCCTTTCAGGATAGCCTAATCTCGACGACCGATACCAGCAGCGTAGGCGCTGTGTTGGCATGTTTCCGGCACTGGCAATCGAGATGAGCATGAAACGCCGAACCGTCGGAGCGTATCATCTCCAAATCGAAGGATTGTTTTTCGGCTCCGGTCGAATCGATCATACTTCGGAAGCGGCGATACCAGTCTTCGCGATGTGCGGCCTTGACCAATTTCGAGAATCGAATATTAAGCACTTGATTGCGTACCAATCCCAATAGCGCGGCGCCGGTCAAATTGATTTCTTCGATTTGGTCTTCCGAATCGATGACGATGTAACCGACTGGCGCAAATTCGAAGAAATCCCAGTAACGATCCCGCGCTTCTGCCAAGGCATTATAAGTTCTTTGCAATTCATCGTTCTGCATCTCCAACTCGATCTTGTGGACCAGCAACTCGTGTAAAAGCATTTCCGCCGGTTGGGTTTTCATCTGCTCGGGCGACAAACTGGCTACCATGGCTTCGGCTTTTTCTCTTAGCGACTTACGCCGCTCGATCCCATCCCATTTTTGGTTCATACCGCAGCGTCTCCCAGTCGATTTATTGACGATTCTTGTTATTAAAACTGCTTCTCTAACTCAGACAATAAGCCGCTAGATCTCAAGCCTATGTTCGCTAGCGAACTGTGTTGGATCGCACAAAGGCGTCTAATCCATCTCGACCCATTCGTAAACCATTCACGTCCAATCCTACCATCCGTTACCCGATATGCCGTGAAAATTTCAAAGGCGATTGCTTACTTGGCCGCAATGGCATAGTCCGGCAGGCGCAGTGGCGATCCTATTCGTTGTTTAACACACAGGACAAAAATCATGAAAAAAACTAAGTATCACGGTTCGTCTCGGACAATCTGCGGCGTCGGTTTGGCCGCGCTAACCATTGTGGCCGGTTGCGCCAGTCTTCCACCGCCGACCGAGCAAATAGCCGTTTCCAAGGCTGCGGTCAATCGCGCCAGCAGTGCCGGCGGCAACGAATATGCACCGATACCGCTAAAAGCGGCTGTGGAAAAAATGGACGCTGCCGAACGTGCGATGGCGCAAGAAGATTATTTGCTGGCCCGGCAGTTAGCCGAGCAAGCCCAAGTCGATGCGCAGCTGGCTGCCGCGACGGCCCGCTCCGCCAAGGCCCAAAAAGCCGCGCGCGAGTTGCAGGAAAGCAATCGCGTGTTGCGTGAAGAAATTGACCGTAAAGCCCAGTAATCCTTAATGGAGTTAATTATGCAAACCTTCCGAGTTATTCCGATGACGCTAATCGCTGCGGCGATTGTCTCGGGTTGCAGTACCGTGCCCAACGCAGCGTTGATCAATGCCCACAACAGTTACAACAATGCCCGCATCAGTTCCCAAGTTGGTACCCTGGCGGAGCTGGAAATGAAGCAGGCAGACGATACCCTCAAAAAAGCCGACCGAGCCTACGCCGAAGATGACGAAGATGAATCCGTTAATCATCTAGCCTATGTCGCCACCCAGCAGGTCGCCATCGCTCAAGCAACCGCCAATCGCAAAATCGCCGAGTCCGCTGTGAATCAGGCCGAGGGGCGCCGCAATCAGGTGCGCCTGGATGCCAGAACGGCGGAAGCCGACGCGGCTCATAGGCAAGCGGCGTTGAGTCAGCAAACCGTGGATCGTCAAGCCGGCGAATTGGCTGTGGCCGGGGCCAATAGCGAGCGCGACCAGGCCTTGATTGCGCAACAGGACATTCTGATCAACGAATTGAACGCCAAAAAAACCGCGCGCGGTCTGGTGATTACCCTGGGCGACGTGTTATTTCGCAGCAATAGGGCGCAATTGCAATCCGGCGGGCTGCGTAACGTCGACAAACTGGCCGACTTTCTCAAGCAATATCCCGACTACAAGGTGTTGGTCGAAGGCTATACCGACAGCAGGGGCAGCGCCGATATGAATCAAGAGTTATCGGATCGCCGCGCTTATTCGGTAAGGACGGCCTTGGTGGACTCCGGCGTCAGTAGCGATCGGGTCAACACGCGGGGTTATGGCGAGGAGTACCCGGTTGCCGACAATAGTTCGGCCGCTAGCAGGCAATTGAATCGGCGGGTGGAAGTCATCCTTTCCGATGAAAAAGGCAATATCGTGACACGCTAGACAGGGATGATTGGTTGGTAATCCGATGCCGTTAGGTTTGTCTATCCTTCTTTAAAGGCAAAACTTTAACTTAACGGCCCTAGGGCTGGTAGCCATTAAAAGCCTGACACACGCCGTTAAATCAAACGGTTCGTCGAGCAGACTCGCAAGCCCTCCGTGTCGTTTCGAGTCTATTCAGCCGGCTTGCTTTGATTAAGGGGCAGATTGTTCAGCATTTCCATGTACCAAGGAGCAACGATTATGAAACCATTACCTTTAGCGCTTATTTTGGCGGGGATTATCTATAGTTTTTCTGCGATTGCAGACGCATTGCCGCTGCAGCCGCAAAGCCAAGGCGAGGTGCGTTTTGTCAGCGGCGGCATCGGCGGTGACGAGCGGGACGCGCTGCGCGCGGTTCGGGCCGATTACAATTTAAGTTTGCTGTTTTCGATGAAAGGTACCGGAGAGTATTTCAGCGACGTCATTGTCAAAATCAGCAACGCAAAGGGCCAGACAGTGCTGGACACCGTAGCCGACGGCCCGATGCTGTTCGCCCAGCTCAAACCGGGCCGCTACACTGTTAGCGTCGATCACGAGGGCCAAATCATCCGTAAAACGGTTACGGTGGATGCAAAGCAACGCGCCCCGCTGTCGTTTACCTGGTAGGCTCCAGACGCCTATTTTATGTGCGCCATCGTTTCAGGGGGCTGCGCTTCGGCATTTGTATATCATCATCAGCGAGAAACCCATGAAAACCAAAAACGACTACATCGAAATATTGGCTAGCCAACTAAGAGAGTGGAGTGCCGATATCGACCAGTTAAACGAAAAAACTGAGAAAGCAGCGGCGCTGGTAAAACTAAATTGTGTTGAAGAGCTCAATACCTTGCACGCCAAACAACAAGCAGCTCAAGAAAAGCTTAAAGAGCTGGAGGAATCCGGCCATGAGGGTTGGGAGGCACTAAAAGACACGGCTGACAAGGTTTGGAATGACCTAAGAACCGGCCTGGCAGATACTGTTTCCAAACTAAAATAGCTTCGTCCATATCCCAAATTTTGGTTCGCCGAACTAGTCGGAATACCTTGTCACCGCCCTGCCGTGAAACCAACCTTGTTAAGCGATCACGTTGACGCTGCTAGTTGGTCGTCCCGACTCCGCAAGCGGTTCCGCAAAGCGAGTGCATAATGGTCAGCGTTTTTGCCCTTTTTGCAGCTTTCAAAATTTGAATATCAGCTATGGCGAATGTCTTTTTAAAATCAGCAAATTCGCAGTTTCGGCCAATTTCTGCCGGTCGCGGTTGACCGCTTTGTGGAGATGAATATGGTGTGTGCAAACTGTACAGATGGAGCGCATCCCGCTCATTTAAAATGATAAAATCCGTTATCAAGAGTAAATTCTTTCTATTTTTCTACTGACATTTGCGACATGAAATCCATTGATTCCGTGGGGTCGGTGCAATGTTGCAAAACTTACTTTTTGCAACAAGCAGAAAAAATCGGCGCGGCGGTTCGTTTTAGTCATTTTGCCTAATGTTTGGGCGTTTTGATACTCCTAAAAGCCGCAAAAATCAAAGTGAGTGATTTTGAACATGGGACAAAAGGGTTCAAAATGTCCAATGTCGCTCTGCTTTTCAAAAAAAGGATTGTTTTTGAGATAATCAACAGTACAAAATAATTCTATTACTTGGATAAATCGGACATTTAGCATGGATATAAATAGAGGCCAAAGCAGTATCGTAATTGATGAAGACCTCAAGGTAGGGATTATTATTTCCGTTATGAGCTCGCTACGCACCCACATAGTAGATTGGAATGCTCGATCATATACGGCCACTTCTTGGTCTACTGGTATTCTAATTGGCATCCCGGCTTTTTGGTTTACCAACGGTCACTCCGACGTCAAGCTGCGATTATTCCTTGCCGTTAGTACTTTGTTATTTGGTGTCCTTGGTCAGATATATCTTTACTGTGCTCATGGTGCGATGAAGGCTAATGGTAGAGCGATAGTTAGATGTGAGACTGCACTGCAACTCAATAAATCTGGTTTTTATATTAATGATGAATCGTTTTTCAATCCCTCTCCAACAGGTGAATGGACATCAATTGATGATATAGTTATTCTCAGATGGTTCCAGAGTATCGTCGCCATTATTTCAGTTCTTTCGATTTTGCTCTTTGGTAAGTAAGGTTTAATTATGGAATATACAGATAATCACATTAAAAACTTGAAGGATGAATGGTCACTAAAGGAACGGAGAATAATACTTAGAGAATTGTTAATTCACGAAGATAGTCTTTCTATATCCCGTTCTCAGGCTCTTTACACGATACAAGGTTTTCTTTTTGCCTCTCTTGGGCTACTTACCAATAAGGGAAATCTACCGCAATGGACATTGAAATCAATTATCATGTTGGTCTCTTTAGTGGGAATATCAGCAGCAGTATCTTATTTTCGTGAGTTAAAAAAAAATACTAGCGCGATCAATCACATTGTTTCTGAATGGAAGCAGTTAACAAAAGATATACCAAATGCTCCGCAAATCATTGGTTATGTGAAAAAGGAGAGTTTTATCTCAAATGAGATGCAATATGAGTCGCCTATCCGTCTTCCTCGGGAAACTATGCCAATAGTATTTTTTGTTGTTTGGACTTTGGTAATAGTGTTAACTTTAACTGTGCCACTTTAGGTTACGTTGCTACCCAACATTAAACAAAATGGCACGAAGTGTCTAATCGGGTGAATTTAACATAAGCTCACTTATCGGAAACCAATTTGGGCCGATAATGCTATTTGTTTGCCAATGACCGCTATCGGGATAGCTAAATCCATGTCCGAATGTCTCAAAGGGGTCGAATTTTGACGGCCGCCTCCACGACAAGCCTCCAAACCATATAATCGGATTTTCATTTGAAACACAAAACGTTTCCTGCGTTTAAGTTGCAAACTATCGAAACTAGTAAATTCAATTACCGAGGCAATACTGTAGTTTCTACATTATCCGCCGGTCAATACCCAATCTCGCTCAGCCAGCGACTTAACTTGTCAAAAGGCTCGTAACTTAACGACCATGAAAAGTTGTTCGTCCTCGGAAAATGCATAACAACGCCAAGGGCATTGGATCCGATCCCGCATCGGCTTTCTCGGAAACTGTGCTGCTTTTTATCGGCCAGGTTGATGAGGGTAGGGACTAGTGTTCTGAGTCAGGTGTGTGCGATAGCGTACAGACCCAGTTGGCTATTAGCGTTAGTGTCTGATTTCCACTATTCGCGGAGGTTTATCATGAATCTGGCAATTGAACCCTTACTGGCCTTGGTGATCGGCATCTTGATTTTAATCGTGCCCCGGTTTCTAAATTATTTCGTGGCAGTCTATTTGATCGTTGTGGGGGTGTTGGGGCTGATACACCGCTAAGCGGGATGCTTGGTCAAAGCCGTTTTGCACAGTTTCAAGTCAACGTACTCACTCCTTAAGGAGCACTACCATGTCACTTAGCACACTAGTACTCGTCATACTGATCCTGATGCTGCTGGGCGTAATCCCGGTTTGGCCTCACAGCCGTTCTTGGGGTTATGGACCCAGCGGCGGCTTAGGTTTGGTGTTGATCATCATATTGATTCTACTGGTACTCGGCAGAATCTAGTTACACCACTCCAAAGAAACGTTGGGCTCGATTCCCTTCGGCCCAACCAGTCTTTTCGCCAACAGCCTCCAAGCGAGGACTCAATCAACGTCGCCGAAAGGCGATTCGCGACCACGCTCATCAGAACGGAGCATTAATCCATGGCCAAGCGGCGAGAACAACGGCGGCATGTTAGAAGCGAGCATCCGGGCGGCGAGGAAGCACCAATTCGTTTTGAATTATTCAATACGGAACGACTGGAACAGCACGCGGTAAGTCTGGCAAAAGCCCAAAAAATCACCACGCTGAAGAAAGGTCACAAACTGATTCCACGGGTGCGCGAGAACGCCTTGGTGCTACTGGAAGCTTATAAAGCCGTGGCCAGGGCGGTGCGGGAGCAACATGCCATCACCCCGGCGGCTGAATGGCTGCTGGACAATTTTCACGTCATCGAAGAGCAGGTTAGCGACATTCATGTCGATCTGCCGGAAAGTTATTCGCGAGAACTACCCAAGCTAGCCGAAGGCGTGTTGGCAGGCTATCCCCGCGTTTACGGCATCGCCTGGGCTTTGGTGGCACATACCGACAGCCGCTTCGCACCGGATTTGCTGACCGTGTTCGTCAAAGCCTATCAAAGCGTCGAGCCGCTCACCCTGGGCGAACTTTGGGCTATTCCGATTACGCTGCGGGTATTGCTGGTCGAAAATCTACGCCGTTTGGCGGTTAGCATCATGCGCTCGCAAAACGGCCGGCGTTTGGCGGACGAGTTTGTTGATCACGTCGAACAGGTCGTCGCGCGCAGCGATAGCCCGGACCCGGTCATTCCGGCCGGCGTGTTGCCGGCCGAACCGTTGCGGCAAGCCTATGCGGTGCAGATTTTGCAGCGCTCGCACGATCCACATCCGGCGATAGCACTTTCGCTGGAGTTTCTGAACGATTGGCTTGGCGAGCAAGGCCTGAGCCTGGACGACATTGTCCACAGAGAACATGCCGCGCAAATCGCCGACAATATGACGGTGCGCAATATCATTACCAGCATGCGCGCTATCTCCGCGTTCGATTGGCCGAAATTCGTCGAAGATGTCAGTTTGGTCGACGCCTGTCTACGCGCGCATGACGGCTATGCGGCGATGGATTTTCTTACCCGCGATCGTTACCGCCATGCCATTGAGGAACTGGCCAAGCGCTCCCCTGCCTCGGAAGTGGAGATTGCTAGGCGAGCCATAGCTGAGGTACAAATTGCCATTGATCGAGATAGCGGTGACGAGCGCCAAATGGAGCCCGGTTACTATCTGATCGGCGCCGGCCGTTATGCTTTCGAAGCAAAAGTCAATTACCGCTCGCCCTTCAAGCAACGCCTGCTGCGAACCTATGTCAGTCACGCCGGACTGGCCTATGTTGGCAGTCTCGGGCTATTGACGCTGTTGTTGCTGGGATTGCCTTTGAGCATATCCAGCGCTGCAGGATTAAACGGTTTTCAGTTGTGTCTGTTGGCCTTGGTGTTGGTGTTTCCGGCATCGGATATCGCCATCGGCCTGATGAATCATTTCATTGTGGCCGGCTTGCCGCCCAATCACCTGCCGCGCCTGGAACTTAAAGACAGCGTGCCGGAAGCCTTGAGTACCTTTGTAGTCGTACCGACTCTGTTTGTCAGCGAAGCCGGGGTAAGGCAGCAAGTCGAACAAATGGAAATCCGCTATCTAGCCAACCCTGACGGTGCGGTGCGTTTTGCGCTATTGTCGGACTGGGCGGATGCGGAGCAGGAAACTCAGCCCAACGACGATAAGCTATTGAGTGTGGCAATTGGCAGGATCAATGCCTTGAACGCCAAGTACGGCCAGCAACGCTTTTTTGTGTTTCACCGTAAACGTTTGTGGAATGCCAGCGAAAGCAAGTGGATGGGCTGGGAACGCAAGCGCGGCAAATTGCAGGAATTCAATCGTCTGCTGCGCGGCGCTACCGATACCTCATTCTTGCCGGTCGCCGGCCAGCCGGCCGTCGCACCGTCCGGCGTCTGCTATGTCGTTACCTTGGACGCCGATACAAAATTGCCAATGGGTGTGGTGGCGCAATTGGTCGGAGTGGCGGCGCATCCGCTGAACAAGCCGGTGTTTGATGCCGACAGCCAAACCATCGTAGACGGTTACGGCATCTTGCAGCCCCGAGTCACGCCAACCTTGCCGCAACGCCAGGAACGCTCCATGTTCCATCAAATTTTTGCCGGGGCCTCCGGCACCGATGCCTATTCCAGCTCGGTATCCGAGCTGTACCAGGATTTGTTCGGGCTGGGTACCTACAGCGGCAAGGGCTTGTATCATGTCGACAGTTTCGAGGCTGCGCTGGCCGGGCGGGTGCCGGATAACACCCAGCTTAGTCACGATTTATTCGAGAGCGTTTACGTGCGTTGCGGTTTGGTCAGCGATATCGAGTTTTTCGAAGAATTTCCGTCGCATACCGAAGTTGCTGACTCACGCGGACACCGTTGGGCGCGCGGCGACTGGCAGTTGCTGCCGTGGATTTTCGGTAAGAGTGGCAAGGGCATGCCCATGATAGGCCGCTGGAAAATGCTGGATAATCTGCGCCGCTCTTTGTCGGCGCCGGCGGCGTTTTCCGCCTTGGTGGCAAGCTGGGCCATGCCGCAGGCGCCGCTATTGGTCCTGATCGGTTTCGTGCTTACTTCGTTGACTTTTCCGGCCATTTTAGCCTTCACCGCCGGTTTTGCCGCGCCTCGGCGCGGTATTTCGTTCGCCACACATCTGCGTGGTGCACTGGAGAACTTAGCCTGGGCGCTGTGCAATAGTTTGGTGGCACTGACGCTGTTGGCGCAACAAGCCTGGTTGATGACCGATGCCATAGTTACCACGCTGGTGCGCTTGTTCATCACTCGCCGCAAACTACTGAGATGGGTGACGGCTTTGCAAGCCAAAGACGGGGCCGGGCATGCGTTGAAGAATTTGATTCGCCCGCTCAGCCATTCGTCCTCGGTGGTGTTTGGTGCCGGGGCGTTGGTGGTGCTGTTCAACCCGGACGCAATTGTCGCGGCAGCGCCGTTTTTACTGCTATGGTGGCTAGCGCCGGTCGTGGCGAGGGCCTTGAGTCTGCCGCCTAAAATCGATAGTGCCGAAGCGCTGTTGCCGGCCGATAGCGCGCAATTGCGTTTTTATGGTCGGCGCATCTGGCGTTTTTTTACCACCTTTGTCACCGCCGAAGAACACTATCTGCCGCCGGATAATTTTCAGGAAGATCCGCAAGCGGTGATTGCCCACCGCAGTTCACCGACCAATTTCGGCCTGTATTTGTTGTCGGTGGTGTCCGCGCGGGATTTCGGCTGGTTGGGGTTGAGCGATACCATCGAGCGCCTGGAAGCCACATTGGCAACCCTGACCGACTTACCTAAACTGCACGGGCATTTTTATAACTGGTACGACACCCGCAACTTGCAGATGCTAGAGCCGCGCTACGTGTCCACCGTCGATAGCGGCAATCTGGCCGGCCATTTACTGACGTTGGCACAAGCCTGTCGGGAAATGGCTAGCCGGCCGCTGAATTTAGGCAACGCTTTACTTGGGCTGGCCGATACGCATCGCTTATTACTCGACGCTTTGGCCAATATCAATGATGACCGCCGCATCGTGACGGTGACGCTGCGGGAACTTCGGCAGAAAATGGCCATACTGGGCGAACTGTTGGTAAGGCGACCTGCCGAGGTGGCTGAATGGAGTGAGCTATGGCAACAGTTGACGATTTGCGCTAACGCCTTGCTCGATTTGGCGACTGCGCATGCCTTGGAACGCGGCGATAGTCAGGACAATGAAGTGTTGGCCTGGGCGAGCTTTTTATGCGACGACATCCGTTCGCATGCCCGCGATGTGGCTACGTTGATTCCGTGGATTCATTTTCCCGAACAATATCCGTCTCTATGTTCGCAAAGTGCCGAACTAAGCCAACAATTCGGTTTGGAGACGCCGCTATGCAATCTGCCCGGCAGCTATACGATTTGGGCAAATCACGAAGAATATTCACAACCGGAAGCACGGACAGCCGATAAAAAAGCTTTGATTGTGCTATTACGCCTGGCCGGAGATCAAGCCAAGGCTTTGCATAAACGCCTTGAATTTATGGTCGAGCAGCTGGAATGCATGTTCCGGGATATGGATTTTCGGTTTTTGTACGATACCAATCGGCACATGTTCGCCATCGGTTATCGGGTCACGGAAGGCGCCATTGATCCCAGTTATTACGACTTACTGGCTTCCGAAGCCAGACTGTCCAGTCTTATCGCCATTGCCAAGCGCGACGTACCCAGCAGCCATTGGTTTCATTTGGGTCGGCGGGTGACGCGCGTCGCTCATGGTACAGTGTTACTATCCTGGTCCGGGTCGATGTTCGAATATCTGATGCCGTCGCTGGTGACCTTCACCCCTCGCTACAGTCTACTAGATCAGACTTGCCGCTTGGTGGTTAAGCGGCAGATCGCTTATGGCAAGGAGCGCGGTCTACCTTGGGGCGTCTCTGAATCGGCTTTCAATGGTCGAGATTTGTATCTGACCTATCAATATTCCGCATTTGGCGTGCCCGGTCTGGGCATGAAGCGCGGCTTGGGCGAAGAATTGGTGATCGCTCCCTACGCCACGGCCTTGGCCGCAATGTATTTGCCACATGCCGCTGTGGAAAACTTCGCGCACTTAGAGCGGGAAGGTGCACTGGGGCGATATGGTTTCTACGAAGCGCTGGATTTCACCCCCATCCGTCTGGCGGAGAGGCAGCGAGTGGCGATGGTGCGTTGTTATATGGCGCATCATCAAGGCATGTCGCTGGTGGCGTTTGCGAATGTGGTGCACGATGGTTCCATGCGGCATCGCTTTCATCGTGCCGCGCTGATTCAGGCGGCGGATTTACTATTACAAGAACGCATCCCGCACGGTGCAGACACCAGCGTGCTGCCATTGTTACAAGAACTGTCTGATGTCAAAGAAACCGTCCAGCCACCGGTGCGCAGAGTGCCATCGCCGATGTCGTCGGTGCCATCCACACTGCTGTTGTCCAACGGCCGTTACTCGGTGATGATGACCGCTGCCGGCTCCGGTTACAGCCAATGGCAGAATCTGGCAGTCACTCGTTGGCGGGAAGACACCACTCGCGATGCCTGGGGTAGCTATCTGTATCTGCGCGATGTCGATAGCGGCCAAGTCTGGTCTGCCGGTTATCAGCCGACCACTGCTACCCCAGAGCATTATGAAGTGGTGTTTGTCGAAGATCGGGCCCGCATCACGCGCACGGACGGCGCGATAGTCACTACTCTCGAAATCGTCGTATCGCCGGAAGACGATGCGGAAATCAGGCGGCTGAGCTTAACCAATAACAGCATGCACGAGCGGGAAATCGAAGTGACGTCTTATGCCGAAATCGTGCTAACGACCATGCAGGCCGATATTGCCCATCCGGCGTTTTCGAACCTATTCGTGCAGACTGAATACCTTCCACAAACCCGCGCCTTGCTCGCGCACCGCCGGCAACGTTCTGCGGAAGACCCGCAACTGTGGGCCGCGCATGTGCTGGCCGACCGGCAAACCGGTGACGGTTTGCAATACGAAACCGACCGTGCCCGTTTTATCGGCCGCGGCCAAACCCTGCGCGCGCCGTTGGCGGTGATGGATGGCCGGCCGTTAAGTAACACCGTGGGTTCGGTGCTCGATCCGATATTCAGTTTGCGCACCCGCATTAAAATCGCAGCGGGGGCGACTGAGCACTTGACCTTCACCACGCTGGTGGCTGCGTCAAGACAGGCGGCGGCAGATTTGTCTGACAAATATCACAATCTGATGGCCTGGGAACGGGCGTCGGCCTTGGCCTGGACCCATGCTCACGTACAACTGCATCATTTACATACCAAACCCGACGAGGCGCAGTTGTTTCAAATGCTGGCCAATCGTTTGCTCTATGCCGATCCGTCGTTACGGCCAGCCGGTAAGTTCCTCCAATTGAATGCGCTGAATGTCACCAGTTTGTGGCGCTACGGTATTTCCGGCGACAGACCCATCTTATTGCTGCGGGTCGGTGAGCCGGAAGATCGCGGTATTGTCGAGCAATTGCTGCGCGCGCACGAATATTGGCGGATTAAAGGCCTTGCCGTAGATCTGCTGATTCTGAATGAAAAGGAAGTGTCTTACGTCGAGGATTTACAGAATTTGCTGGAAACTCTGGTGCGGGAAAACCAGGCGCGTTCGGCCTCCGCGGAGCACGAGCAGCAGGGTGCTATTTTTGTGTTGCAGGCCAGGTTGTTATCTCTGGAAGATCGGCGCTTATTGCAAACATCGGCAAGAGCTATGTTGGTCGGAAATCGCGGCACCTTGGCCGAACAATTGTTACGGCATCCACGACCAGCCATGCCCTTCATTAGCAAGCAGCCATTATTGCTGCCGGCTGTCGAAGCACCGGCCTTGGCCGTGCCGCCGCTGGAGTTTTTCAACGGTCTGGGCGGTTTTGCTAAAGATGGCCGCGAATATGTGATCGTGCTGGATAAAGGCCAGAGCACACCTGCGCCTTGGATTAACGTCATCGCCAATCCCGAGTTCGGTTTCACGGTGTCCGAGTTGGGTAGCGGCTGTACCTGGTGCGGTAATAGCCGGGAAAACCAGTTAACGCCTTGGTCGAACGATCCGGTCGGCGATGCGCCGGGCGAAGTATTTTATATACGCGACGAGGACAGCAACGAATTGTGGACACCGACCGCGCTGCCGATCCGGGTTGAGAACGCCAGTTATTTGATTCGGCACGGCCAGGGCTATAGCCGCTTCGAGCATCATTCGCATGGCATTCATAGCGAATTGTTGCAGTTCGTCAGCCCGGACGATCCGGTCAAAATCTCTGCATTGACCTTGACCAATGTCTCCGGCCGCCGCCGGCGCTTGAGCGTGACCGCCTATCTGGAATGGGTGCTCGGTGCCTCGCGTAGCGTCACCGCGCCGCATATCGTCACGGAACTGGATGCGGAAACCGGCGCCATGCTGGCTTATAACCCTTGGGATCAAGAGTTTGGCGAGCGGATTGCCTTTGCCGACTTGGCCGGACGGCAGACTGCCTGGACGGCCAATCGCAGCGAGTTTCTCGGCCGCAACGGCAGTCTGGACGCGCCGGCCGGCTTGTTGAACCGCAAACCGCTGAAAAACCGGGTCGGTGCCGGCATGGATCCCTGCGCGGCTTTGCAAACCAGCATAGAGCTGGCGGCGGATGAAAAGATTGAGATCGTATTTTTTCTGGGGCAGGGCAAGGACAAAGCACATGCTGTGGAATTGATTCGTCGGCATCGTGCGGTTGACCTTGCCAGGGCATTTGCCGAGGTCACGCAGTCGTGGCAGACCATACTGGGTAAGGTACAAGTCAAAACCCCGGACCGCGAGCTGGACGTGCTGTTGAACGGTTGGTTGCTATATCAAACCTTGAGTTGCCGAATGTGGGCGAGGGCAGCGTTCTATCAGGTGGGCGGCGCCTTTGGTTTTCGCGATCAGTTGCAGGACAGCATGGCTTTGGCGGTGACCCGGCCCGATTTAACGCGGGAACATATTTTGCGCGCCGCTGCGCGCCAGTTCGAACCGGGCGACGTACAGCATTGGTGGCATCCGCCGACCGGTCGCGGCGTGCGCACCCGATTTTCTGACGACAGGGTCTGGCTGCCGTTTGTGGTCGCGCACTATCTAAAAGTCAGCGGCGATAACGGGGTACTGGAGGAATTATTACCGTTTTTGGAAGGGCCGGAGTTGGTGGCGGAACAGGACGATGCCTACTTTCATCCTACCGAAACCGTTCGAGAAGCCAGTTTGTTTGAACATTGCGCTCGCACGTTGGATTTGAGTCTGGCCACCGGCGCGCACGGTTTGCCCTTGATCGGCAGCGGCGACTGGAACGACGGCATGAATCGGGTCGGCAATCGCGGGCAGGGCGAGAGCATTTGGCTGGCCTGGTTTCTGATCAAAACTCTGTCAGAGTTTGCCGTGATAGCCGAAACACGCGGCGATAACGAGCGGGCCAAACGTTGGCTTGAGCATGCCGGACAACTGCGCGTCGCCGTCGAAGCCGAAGGTTGGGACGGTGCCTGGTATCGGCGCGCCTATTTCGATGACGGCTCGCCGTTGGGGTCGGCGACCAATGCCGAATGCCGGATCGATTCCATCGCCCAAAGCTGGGCGGTCATTTCCGGCGCCGCCGACCCGGAACGGGCGCGACGGGCGATGGCGTCGGTACGTGAATATCTGGTGCGCTACGGCGACGATTTGCTGTTGCTGTTCACACCACCGTTCGACAAGACCGAGCGCGATCCCGGCTACATCAAAAGTTATCCGCCCGGCATCCGCGAGAACGGCGGGCAGTATACCCACGCGGCAATTTGGTCGGCTATCGCTTATGCGATGCTTGGCGAAGGCGACCAGGCCGGCGAATTGCTGCGAATGCTGAATCCAATCAAGCGTACTACCAGCCGTACCGGGGTCTATGCCTACAAGGTAGAACCCTATGTGCTGGCGGCGGATATTTATTCCGAAGCACCACACGCTCGCCGCGGCGGCTGGACCTGGTATACCGGCGCATCCGGTTGGTTTTATCGGGCCGGATTGGAAGCCGTTCTGGGCTTGCAAGTGCGTGGCGATCATTTGCTGTTTGAACCGTGCATACCCAGAGCCTGGCAGAACTATAGTATCGTCTATCGGCATGGGTCCAGCGTTTACCAAATCAGCATTAAAAACCCGAACGGCGCGACCCGAGGCATTGCCAGCATGGAATTGGACGGCGCAGCGCAAGTGGCTGGAGAGGGTATCAGGTTGGTGGACGACGGAAAACAGCATGAGCTGTTGGTGGTGCTAGGCAGTTAGCGATTTGCAAGCGACATCTGTTCGTTGCCGTACCGACTGCGCTTGGCTTTGACGCTATGGTACGGACTGAGCGTTGTAAAACATAGTCCGCGCTTAGGTCATGGCTAATTCAGTTGTGGTCAACAATTATGGAGATCAACATGAATAAAGCCCCCAAGAAAGACTTGGTCGAAACAGGTAAAGGTCAGGCTGGAGAGATTACAGGGAATACTCGCGACGACAAGGCGATGGAAGTCGAATACGACCTGAGGATGAATGCCGGCAAGGATCGGGTCGGTTTTGTCGCTTTCAGGCGCAAAGCAAAGAAAGGCGATAAAAACGACCGCTATTGAACGCAGCATTCTCAAAGCCGAGTGACTGCGTAGCCATTCTAAATACTACGCTAAGGAAACAACCATGAAACTTATCCCAAGCAAACCGACCGTAATATGCGCCGGCATGCTGTTGAGCGTTAGCGTTATGAACGTTTATGCAGCGGAAAGGCATATCGCGCTGGCGCTGGAGCATGCGCAAACAACCGCCAAGTCCGGCGACGTAAAAACCATCGCGAATCATGCTGATGCGGCGAAGGGACATATCAAAGTGATCGACGAGCACTTAAAAGCCGGCGTCACGAGTCTGGATGCGGCGATCGCGCATGCGAAACAAGGCCACAGCGATTTAGCGAAAAAATCGGCGGAAGAAGCGGTTCTACATTTGAACGCCGCGCAATAAGGCCAAAGCAGTTCTTAGGCTTCAAGAAAAACGGCGGGTGAATTCACCCGCCGTTTTTTTGTGCCCGAATTTACGCAGACAGAATGCGTAAAAATAGCCGGTAGCGTGCAAGCCGCACAGGACCGGCTACTTAGCTAGGGTTTAGGCGTAAACAGTGGATTTACGGCGTCCAGCATATAAGACGCCCAGCAACGCACTTGTCATCATCCATACCGAAGCCGGTAATGGCACTGCTGCCGGTCCGTCGCCGGTCGCTTGCGAAGGACTAATGTCGAAGGCGTACAAAAAGTACAGATTGTTAAAATCCGAGGAATCGGCGAATGCCAGTAAGTTAGCGTCCGAGCCTAAATCGGTATTGCCGAATGCCGCACTCCAAACCCCATCCGACAGCATACCAACCTGGAAGTTACTGGAACCCAACAAGGTGCCGGATGAGGTACTGGTACCGATAGTGTAATTGCCACCATTAGCGACAAACGACACCACGCCGACACCGGTAAAAGCGACAACAGGTTCAGCCGCACCGATAACCGCTGTGTCTTCAAAAATACCGAAGGTATCGGTCAGCGAAGGTAACGGGAACGATGAAGAGCTGAACGATAGAAAATTGACGTCGCCGTCGTTTGGTGCCCAAACGCTAGCTGAACTAGCGCCGGAAACAGCCAACAGGCAAACGGCAAGCGTGGTCTTTAAATAAGGGTTCGTTTTCATAGGTATTTCTCAATAGGTTTAAGTTAACAAATAGCCATCCAATGGCTCTTACCCCGCAGTCGGTCTTGTCAGGCAAAACCGGCTTTCACAGAGTTAATTCGACCGTTTGCTTCGGAGAGGTCTGCATCCGCACAGTCTGTATTCCTTGCGCAGTCAACAGACCGTCAAGGCAATAGCTACCTGACCGATACTCGCTCGGCAGATAAAAAATCGTGGTGCTAATGTTTGAAAAGGATCGTGTGGCCGAGACGGTTAACACAATTACGGTGGCTGGAACGGAACAAGGGTTGCGGTGACGGTTTTTGTTCTTCGGGTTGCGATTTGCTGGAAGAGATGACGCGATGCGCGGCACATCGAAAGTGTTAAATCCGATGGCCGTGGTTAACGGTAAGTTTTTGAATCCAATCGGCTTGGGACTCTGGTTTGGTAAACCTATGGGAGGAGTTTAAGCAATAACGCCATCGGCGTCGGTACGTTATCCAACATTAGAAAAATGGATTACATCCATTGCCGGGTTGTCGTTGATCGCAGGCGGCATTCGCTATTAATTCGGGGATTTCTAAAGTTAGCCGGGTATGTGTCCGGCTCGGGCCGGGAGGGTGTCGGACAAGTTTTCTGTTTTGTCTTCAGGCGTTGAAAATCTGCGTATCTAGCTTCTAATCTATGTTCGTTGCCGCACCGACTTTGCTTGGGTTTGTTGATATTGTTCTGGTCAGGCAGCGGGAGAAACTTTCGCGCTTGGTCATGACGTTTTGCTCATGGCTAATTCAGTTGGAGATCATCATGAATAAAGATCAAGTAAAAGGCCGCGTAGAAGAAGTTAAAGGTAAAGTCAAAGAAGCTGCCGGGGTGGTACTGGACGACAAAGAACTGGAATTAAAAGGCAATGTCCAAAAAAATCTTGGCAAGGTCCAATCCGGATTCGGCGATCTGAAACAAGACATCAAGGACGACCTCTAAACAACAGGCTTGAGGCGCCGCATTTCTAGGCGGTTTTCAGAGTTCGTTTTGCCGTCAATGCACGGCAGTTAGTGGAGAAAGATCATGCTTGAAACTATTGCCATCCTGTTTATTATTCTTTGGGCGCTGGGCTTGGTGTCTGCGTACACGCTTGGCGGATTCATTCATCTATTGCTAGTAATCGCGCTTATAGCGATTGTACTTCGCGTAATTCAAGGTCGAAGGGCTTTGTAAGCAGTGGATAGCAAACCTTTGCTGTTATCGATTGCTTGGCTGGGCGGTGCTCCAGGGCTCCTTTTGGAATGGCTAGTCGTGTCATTTTCGATGCGGCTGGTCATGCCGGGTTTAACCAAAATCATTTACGAGAGAACAATATGAGTGCAGTCAAAATCATGGCCACGCTGTTGATTATTGCCGGTGTATTGGGCTTGATGTACGGCGGTTTCAGCTATACCAAGGAAACTCAGCAGGCCACATTTGGCCCGTTCGAGCTGTCGGTAAAAGATACTCAGACTGTCAATGTGCCGGTTTGGGCAGGCATAGCAACCATAGTGGTGGGCAGCGCGTTATTGTTTGCGGCAAGTAGGAAAAATTAGGCTAGCCCATTGCAGGTTGCCAAAAGCAGCTAAACGCTAGTCTAGGCCTTCAGTTTTAATGGTAGTCCTAGTCCCGCGATTGTATCGCCTTGCAATAGTTGGTTTGCTTCGCGATTGTTGAAAGCGTTTCGTCAGCCAGGCTAGCGGTAAGGCGTTGTATAAGGTATGTGCCGAAAGCAAAAGGCTCAGCGCATTACGTAAATGCGTGCTTGCCGCGACTTTGGGATTTTCAGTGGGCCCCGGCAATGGGGCAGGGCGGGGCGGCGTCGGGCATTTGCTGAGTTCGCCTGCTATAAATCCTATGCCGCTTGCCAAAACCAGGGTAGCGGGTGCGGTCATCTGTTTATAGATACTTTCCAGCAGGGAAGTGGTGCGTTTTCCAAGCGACTGGCGACGCTTCAACACTTGCCGTTCCGCGATTTTGATTTGCGAATTTAAGGAGCCGGACGGCTTTATTCGTTGAATCGAAGGCGGTATCATCAGATGATGTCCTTATTGGCATAGTCTTTAGACGCGGGTTTAAGGCTATGCTGTGTGGCCGGGAATTGTAAATAGCGGCTTCGGCGGCGGATCACGCCGAACAGGATTAGTACTAGCAGTAAATTGCCTGCTACTGCCAGAGTAATATGGCACTACTGACCTGAATATCATGTTCGATCAGCCATTGTACTCCGGCGGCCAGTAAGCCTAGCCAGGCGGCACTCAGCAACAAACCGAGCATCACGGTTGCCGCGAGCATCGTGGTCAGGCTTTGGCCGGCCCGCCGCGTTTCCAACGCGGCAAGTCGGAAGCGATCATGGCTTAAACCCTGTAATTCTTCCCACAGCAATTGAATGTCCTCCAACATGCCGACGTCGTTGGACGGCTCGGCATGCATGGCGGACTGTCCGGCACTTTCCTCGGTCCTTGCGGAAGCATTCGGGCCCATGGGTGAAGGCGAATTAGCGGCTGCTCAACAGGCGGCTGAGCAAAAAGCCGCTAGCCACGGCAATACCCAATGCCGTTACCGGATTATCGCGAATATAGACTTGGCAGTTTTTCACGATGCGCTGCTCGGCAGTTTTTAGTTGCTCGCTTTTTTGGTCGAGCGTGTCCGCGGCTTGATGGGAGGCACTGGCGATTTTATCAACCGCCTCGTGGGCGTAATTGGAGGCTTTGTCGATGGTTTCCATAATGATTTCCTGGTTTATTTAAGACGCATATCGTTTTTGACAGACTCTACGCCTTTGACGCTGCGAGCAATTTCCACGGCTTTGTTGATATCGGCCTGGGTGCCGACGAAACCGCTCAATTGCACAACGCCTTTAAAGGTTTCGACATTGATCTGACCAGATCTGAGGTGGGGTTCATCAAACAACATTGCCTTTACCTTGGTGGTAATGACACTGTCGTCGATATATTCGCCGGTACCCTCGTGTTTATGCGTCGAGGCGCAACCGGAGGCAACGAGCAATGTAAGAGCCACAATAAATGCGGCAAACAATCGGCTGAGGTTTTTCATAGGTAATTCTCCCGGAATAAAACTAAAGATGAGGCTGCGCGGCTAATGCTTGGCCGCAATCTTGCGAATACTTGCTAGCGTAATTCGGATGAGCCCGGCGTGGCGGTTTAGGCGACTAACGGACACTCTCGCAAATGCGGCAAATAAAAGCAGGGCTGGGGTGGTGAAACCTTGGATACATCGTAAGCACAAAGCCGGTCTTAGTCGGTGCGTTAGCGAACATACCCAGCAAGCGATGGCCTTTGGACGAGATGGCTTTGGGCAACCCAGTGGCGCAACCCTGGAAATTTATCTGTTTGCCGCTTATGTGCGCTACCGCACCGACGAGGCATTGCTGTTGCGAATAAGCTACTTATGAGCTTATTTACAACAACGCTATCCGTTTCGCGCTACTTATCGTTACGGTATCCGGCGTTAGTTAGCCATTTCGATCTCTACCATAAAGGAACAATTATGCTTAACAGACATGTATTGCCGATAGCCGCCTTAGCCGGTCTGACTATGGTGCCGCAGGCTCAGGTCGCCGACCAAACTCAAGACAAGCGCTGGTATGTAGCGCCGTTCGCGACTTTTATTAACAGTGGCGGCGATAGACGGGCGAGTGACGGTTGGGGTGGCGGTGTCGGTGTTGGTAAAATCATCGATCAACATTTTAACGTCGAGTTAAAAGGCTTTTATCAAGGTTTCGGCGGCGATAACGGCCCTTGGGATTTGGCGGGCGGTAGTGCCGATGTGCAATATTATTTGTTCCGCGATAAATTCTCGCCGTATGCGGTGATCGGTTTGGGCGGCATGAATACATGCGCCTCGGCCAACTGCGGTATCGGTTTTATCGGCGAAGCCGGCGTCGGCGCCAGCTATGAAGTTAACGATAACTTATTGATACGCAGCGATGTACGTTACCGCTACAACAATAATTTCAATGCTCAAGTGCAACCGGGCACCGACGAATTTCACGATATGACCGTCAATCTGGGCGTGGTGATTCCGTTTGGAGACAAACCAAAATATGCGGCAAAAACCGATACGCGCATCGCGCCGCCGCCCATTGGGGCCGCATCCAAACCGGATTGCAGCACGCTCGATTCAGATGCCGATGGCGTCAACGATTGTCTGGATAAATGCCCCGGTACTATCAAGGGCGCCACGGTTGACCTGAACGGTTGTGCGGTTCGATTGATACTTAAAGGTCAGCATTTTAAATACGATTCCGCTGAATTGGGTTTAAATGCCAAGGAACTGCTGGACGGCGTCGCCAAGGACTTGATCGCATTCCCGCAGAAAAATGAAATTCAGGTGCAAGGTCACGCCAGCAGCGAAGGTAGCGACTCCTATAATATGAAGCTATCGCAACGCCGGGCACACTCAGTAGTTGAATATCTGAAATTGAAAGGCGTTTCCAACAAATTGTCCGCAAAAGGCTATGGCGAAACCCAACCCATCGCCGATAACGCCACGGAAGCCGGTAAATCGGAAAATCGTCGGGTCGAGTTGATTTGGATAGAAGAATGATTACCGCTTACTCCAAAATGGCGTAATTGGTGCTAAAAGATAAAGCTCGATGGGTCGTTATTCTTGCCGAAAGATTTTTCGGGCATTCTGCTGGAAAAGATCGCCAAGAAGAGCGCTACCTCAACAGCCTTTGGCCCCCCAAATCGTCCGTGTCACCTCGGGTCAACCAAATAAAGGGATCGAGACTTAGGCTCTCGAATGGGATGATGCCATGTCGAGAAACCTTGCAAGTTGTCTGCTCTTCGTTCCGAAATATCGCCCGGTGCTAAGACTTCTAGTTTTTGATTGGTGTGCCTGTGTAGTAAAAATGTAGTACTGCAAGATAGAAACGACGTTGATATCGGTGCCGCTGTAGTAGAGTTTTAAAATTGCGAGGTCTGTAAGTGGTTGATTTTATTGTTTGATGAAAAGCTCTACGTGACTGGGGGACAAGGGGTCGTGGGTTCGAATCCCGCCGTCCCGACCAAGTTTTTTGAGATTGAATATTGAATAACCCGCAAGTTACTTGACTTGGCGGGTTTTTTATTGCTTGAAAAACTATAGGAATACATGGCGTTTTTGATAATTAATCACTGATTGATCGATAAAGTTAAATTGAATGAATACGGCGGCTAACATTTCGATTTATCAAATATTTGAGACAGGCCTAATCCGATGTTGAGCCGTTTTAGAGATCATATTGTCGTGAATCACCCGGATCAATTATCTCGGCAATGGGCGCAACGTATTGTTGATAGATACGCAACCAGTGCCAAAGTACGTACAGTAGATATTCAATCCGTCAATATTGGCACATCGACGCGCTTGCGGCTAACCGTGAATCATGACGCCATCGGCGTCGTTCCAAGTCGGTGGTTTGTAAAAACGCCGTCGCTGGCAATTAAGTCCAGAGCGATTACCGCCATACCGCGGTTATTGCATAAGGAAGTTCATTTTTATAATTCGCTTTCTCAGGGGGTTCCGGTGAGTGTGCCGCAAATTTTAGCGGCTGAAAGTGTGTTAGGGCGCGGTACTACATTGGTAATGGCGGATTTGGATGAGCTGGGATTTAGGCCCGGGCTTACCGCAGACGCTCTGTCTTTGGAGCAAGCTCAGCAGGTGGTTGAAAAGCTCGCCGGTTTTCATGCTCACTATTGGGGCAATGCTGGGCTGTTGAAAACGCATCGCTGGTTAAACGGTTTTAGTCACAATGTCGAGAATCATATGGGTACCTTACTGGCTGTGCCCTTGATGAAGCGTGGCCTTGATCGCGCAGGGCGCTTGGTGCCCAACAAATTGCGTAGATCCGCGTTGCGCTATGCGGCGGATCGGCGGCGAATCACCAGGATATTGGCAACCGGTGTGCAGACCTTGGTGCATCATGATTGTCATCCAGGCAATCTATTTTGGAATCACTCTGAGCCGGGCTTTCTGGATTGGCAATTGGTGCGGATGGGTGAGGGTGTTAGTGATCTCGCTTATTTTTTAGCGACATCGCTGAAGCCGGAGTCTCGGCGTGCTCATGAAAAACAATTGCTGAAACTATACATGACGGCGTTAGCTAGTCACGGGATTAGCGACTTGGATGAAGAAACGTATTACCAACGCTACCGCGCTCATTTGGTGTATCCGTTCGAAGCGATGATTGTTACCTTGGCTATAGGGGGTATGATGGAGCGCAATAGCAACTTGGAGTTAATTGCGCGCGTTTCAGCGGCGGTTGACGATAACGATAGCTATTCTGCGTTATCTATATAAGTGTTTTTCCCAGCGTTTCTGGAAGGCGGTTATATACTGAATTTGATCTCAGAATTGGGTCGATGCTATTTGGCGGAGAATATCTCGATAGAGAGATAATTTGGCGGGTATATGAACCCACAAAAATTTCAAATAAGTCTTGACTTTATAATTGACTGCTACATCGTTTGTAGCTACGAGAAAATCTATAAGGATTTTTTAATCTCTGTCTTGCTGGTTTCCGCAAGAAGAAAATAAAAATGGTGCGAGGAGAGGAATCGAATAATCGATATTTATTATTGATTTTTAAAGATAAAAAATTCAGAATTTTTCGACATACCAACAAAAATACCAACAAAAATCGTTGCTTGAACGGTTTTAGGTGGTGTTATCTGATACGAGTGCCGAAAATGATCAACGCCGAATCGATTATGAGGGAGCTGGAAAATTTCGTTTACCGGGAGGTGTTTGACGAGCATGGCAAAAAGATCGCGCTCGGCTGTGCGGCGGCATTGTTCGAATGCCTTTGGTTAAACTTCCGCAAACAAACGCTTTATGTGCCTTCGGCGGATAAACAAAATTCGGTTTTGCAAGAGCGAAACAAGGCGATTTGGCGAGAGTTCAACGGCAACAACCATGCCGAATTGTCGATCAAATACCGGCTGAGTCTTCAGCAAATCTATAGCATCACTCGCCGGATGCGGGCTAATCCATCGGGACGCGGCAATAGAGCCGGCCGGCCTTGTGCCGAGGCCAAAGATAAACCCCTGATCTTGCAAGTGCTGGAAGAGTATTTGCCGCCTGAACTGGCGAAGTGCGGCCTATCCATCGAACAGGCCAGCGCGTTGGCGGATGGCATAGCCGGTTTTCTATGTCAAAGCTTTCCGGGGGTATCGATTCGCATCACCGACACCCTAAAAGCCTTCCGGGAAGCGGCCGCACTGCCGGCGGCGTCCTAACTCGATTTATCCCGCCAAATCCCACAATATCCCGTTTTAATTAGCCAAGACGCAACCGACAAGCCGCCTTGTTGCCGTACTGAAGCGCAAACGCTTACGATGAACCAGATCCGGCAGGCGCGGGCGGCAAAACAAGCCGCTATTCGTACCACCCGGCCCCATGCCGTCGCAAGCCAACCGACGCGGCTTCAGTTCATTGCACGATGATCCACTCGCCGCTCTGGATGCGGTCTTCGATGTCTGACGACGGCTCACGGTAGGCGGCGGCCACCGTGTTCAAGTTGCCATCGTCTTTCCGCACCCGATACCCCAATGCGATGACAATACGGGTTTCGCCTTGGCCGCTGGCGACGTAAACAATCATGCCGGTACGGTTGTCATAATAGGTCGTGGCCTTGTCGATCAAACCCGGTAATTGTGCCCATTCCATCGGTTTAAGCGGCTGTTTTCCGGTTTCCTCGTCGTGTTCGAAAACTAGGCGACCATCAACCGCGATTTCAGCGCTTTGCGGAGCGGGCTTATTTTGGGCTGCCAATGCCGCCAATACGACAGGCGCCAGGGCGCCAATCAAGCAACGGCTGTTGCGGCTTCTCCGGCTTGACGATCCAGGCGCTTATGGTTTCGGCCCATATCTTGCGGTTCTCATCGGCCAAGGCCGGTTTCAAGGCTTTCCACATTTCCGCGCCGAGTGCCGCCGGGAAGCGCATCAATTTTTCGTCGATCAACGTTTTGAGTTCAACCGAACGACTGGCGCATGGGGCATAGTCCCAACCGAAGTCGATGCCGTTGGGGACTTGGTGAGTATTGCCGAAACGGTCGGTTTCCGTTCTATAGCCATCGTTCGGTGTGGTTTGCCCCGTGTACTCGCTGGCCGGAACCGCGACCACGCGGCAACGGCATCCCCAACCGTTGGGCGGGTAGTGGGTTAGCCACCAAGGGGCATCGTGTCTCAAAACCAAGCCATTCCAACTTTGATGCAATGGCCGTGGATGGCGTACGGTTTCGTTATGCACGTATTTCCAGTACGGCCTACGTTTCAACAAATCCGGGTCGTTGAGTTGTCGCCAACGGCCGGCGGCATAAGCGGTCGAAAGATTGGTTCGATAAATCACCCGCGCCCGCCAATCGCGTTTAGCGTTAGTGCCGACGCCACCCCAACCGTTCTTCGCCACGATACTGGCAAATTCCTTGCGAAACCATTGGATACTTTTGCCTTCGGCCATGGTTTTAGCGAGGGCTTGATGGATGTCGTTCAGCAGGTCGGCCTTCATCACGCCGGCAACGACGAAAGCGCGGTCGTGGGCGCTTTTCAGCAGATCGTTGTAATGCTCGGTCGGCAACAAGACCTTTTCGCGGAACAACTTGATTTGTTCACTGAACGGTTTATCGAATTTGCCGTTACTGCCGGCGCCAAACGCGCGTTGCGTGGGTGATTGTTGGGATGCCATTGGGTTACCTGATTGGGATAGCTGGGGAATGGAAATTATAGGGGTGGTCGACGTCGAAGCGCGACACGCCGGCATGGTGCCAAGTTACCGCGCCGTTTCAAGCCGTGCCGGTACCAGTGACATTTCGTAACGTTAAGGCCCGCAATGAGGCCGACACGCGCCGGCGCTGGAAGTCGTTTTTCCGCAAGCGGTAATGGGCCTGTTTGCAGGCGGGTGAGCAGAACTTGGGTTTTCGGCCTTTTCCGGCTGGCTCGATAATTCGGAAACAATACAGGCAATGCGTTGTCTCGGTTTCGCCAGTGGGCTTGCCTGGTTGTGACTTCGCTGCGGCGGCCGGATTCCGGACGGTCACGGTTGTGACTCGCCGGCTGTCTTTGCCGCCTGGTCGGTCAAGCTTTGCCGACGGCGCTGCATACGCTTACGACAAGCCGGTGTGGCGAACAATGCGCGACCGGCGACGGTTCTACCGCAACTGCAACTGCAAACCCGCACCTGATCGGGCGCGGCGGCCGACAGTACGGCTTTTGCCAAGGCCCGCGCCATCGGTAGCGGTACGCCGTTGCCGACGGCGCGGTAACGGGCGGCCAGTGTCAGGCTCGGCAACTCGATAGCGCCGGGCAAGCCTTGCAACCTGCAAAAGTCCGGCCAAGACCGCTTGCCGGGGCGCTTGCCTTCGGAAGCCGTGCAGCATGGGTGACTCTGCCGCGACTTCGGCCCGCGCGGCACGGTAATCAAACAACCGTCACGGTGGCCGAATTGAAAATGTCGCTGGCGGTTTTGCACAAGGCCCAATTCGCGGGCGTTGATGTCGATGCGCTGGTGGGAATAGCCGGCAATCACCACGTCAGGTACGCCGGGAACATTTTCCAGCAGCCACCATGCCGGCCGCGCCTCGTTCACCACGCGGACGAACTCCGCCAACATCGCCAAGCCGTAGCCCGTAGGTTCGCCGCGCCGGGCTTTGGAAAAGTCCGGGCACGGCGGCCCGCCGATAACGCCATCGAAACGGCCGGCCGGTACGTGAAAGCCTCGCACGTCGCCGCCGAACAGCAAATCAGGCCCGCGCACCACGGAAAAGCCTTCTTCCTCGAATCCCCGTCCCAGCAAATCGATACCCGGAAACAGCGACAGCAACAATTGTGACGCTGCCGGCGCTAACGGAAGACGTCCGGTCACGGCGTTGGATTGTGACGGGCCCAGGTTGACGCGGCATCGAGGCGTCACGGCATCCGATTGTGACGTGGCCAGGCGGATTTGACCTTGAATAGTCACGGCGTTAGTGTTTGTTTGGCTCATGGCGCTGTCAGTTGTACGGGTCGAATAAATCGGCTTGCGGGCTGGTGTCCGGCAATAGCGGCATTAGTTCGTCTTTGTGTCGGTGCAATGCCTCGAACAGCACGTCTGCGCTATCGCGCCATTTGCGGCCGCCGTCGTAGCACAGAAACGGGCCTTCCCGATGTAGTTCGACGCCGGCACGGCGGCAAAGTTGGATGAACTCGGCAGGGTTAAAACGCATGATGTCCCCCTTGGCTTTCGGATAACAAAAAGGCAATCCGCGTTTCGATTCGTCGGATTGCCGAAGATGGTTTAGTGCAGTCGCGGATGGCTAAACTTTCTTGTTCGCCGCCTTTGGTTTGGGCCGGTCTGGTGGGTGAGTTTCTGCCGGCCGCTCGTGAAAACCGTGTGAAAAAGATGCGGAGAAATTATTTAATTCCGCAGGCCGCGCCGGCTCTGGGTTTACGCCGTTTTCATCAACTGCGGAGAATTGCGGAGTATTTCCGTTTTTGCCCATTTCATCCGAAATACTCCGCATTTTCTCCGCAGTGGGTAAATCACCCTCCAGCCCAAACGCGGCGCGGCTTGCGGATTTATTTATTTTCTCCGCACTATTTTGCAACGTGTAAATCGTCTTTGGTCGGCCGCGGCCACCGTTTTTGGCTTCGGTTTGCACGATTTTTGGCGGATTTTCGGCCAGCAAATAGCGTAAGGCGGCGTCGATTTTCTGGCTGGTGCTGTGCTTTTGAAAACAGTCGTTGGTCAACTCCCACTTGCTCGAACCTTCCGGCCGCAAGCGCAAAAACGCCAAAATCTTCGCCGCCTGTTGCCGGGTTTCGGCTTGGCGCGGGTCGCTGGCTTTGTCGGCAAACACGAACTTGACCGTTTGCAAGGCGTAATCCGTCCAGGCCAGCGCCGTTTCGAGGTGGCAAACCTCAATCACCCGCGTTTGATCGGTCAGCGCGAACAGCATAGCCAGCCGAAGCGCATAGGGCGCACGGCGGGCCACCAGTGATGCTACAAACTCGTTATCAATTGGCCGGCGTAAAGACGGGTAGGCTTCCGCGTAACGCTGCTTGGCCGCTTGGCTCAGCATCATTTCCAGGCCGTTATGGCTGTTGGGATAGCCGCCCTTAGCAAAGTGAAGAATGTCCATCACCCGGCCGGCCAAGTCCTCGATAATCCGCTCCGGGGTCGGCTTTGGGAACGGTTCGAAGCCGACGTTTTCCGCCCACACCATCAAAAACCGATTGGCGAAACCATTGGTCATTTCTCCGGCGCTGAGCATCTTGTTCAGTTCGGCCGGGGTAATGTTGGCATGAATACCGATATGCGGATTGGTCACGCCGACGGTTTTGCTCTTGGTGGCCGGCTTGATGTCGCCGCCGTCCCAGACTTCCCGAATCGCCGAAGACAAGGTATTGCCCTCGCGTTTGGATTGGTGCAACACGTTGGCAAACTCGCTTTCAATCACCCACAAGCGTTTGTCGACGATGGCCGGCGATTCGCCGAAACCGTCGTGGATCATCGCCGCCAAACCTTCCCGCGTGGACAGGCCGCCACTGTGAAAACGGCCCAGCAAGGCGGCGTCCTTGGCTTCGATGTACCGGCGGATACGGTGAACCAACTGCTGAGAATCGCCCTTGCCGCCGCTCGAAGATCGGCCGATGTGCATGGTGAACAGCCTTGGGTGGTGAAAGGTGTTGTTGATGAGCAGAAAGCTATCGCGGCCGGCATTGGCCCCCAAAAACGACAGCATCACCATCGCCGCCGCGACCGGGTTAATCTCGGTACCGTCGGCCGCCACCCGCGCCACCTCGCCGACGAAGCCGTAAAACATGGCCGGCGTCGGTTGCGGTGGCGCGATGATGGCATCCTCGACAAACTCTTCTTCCTGGAAGCCTTCCAGCATTTCGCCTAGAAAATCCTCGTTCTCAGGTACCGCCTTGGTGCTGCCGTATTTGCGGGCACGTTTCACGGCCTTTTCGGTAATGGGCTTGGTCAAGGCCTCCAGCGCGGCCAGTTTGTCGAGGTTGCTCATGGTTTAGGCCTCCCCGGTCGCCGCCGCATCGGCCAGGCGCGCCGACAACCTGCCGGCGGCCATCGCTACCGCGTCCGCGTAGCTCATCGACCGCGTGCGACGAATTTCCCCCGCCTCGCGGTGTACGTCGGCATGGTAGGCGGCTTGCTTGGGGTCATCGATTTGGTTGGCGCGGTCAACCAAATCACTGTTGACGTTCTCCATGTGGCCGATGGCTTCTTCCGCCAGTTGCGCTAGGTTTTGAATCAAGGCGCCGACGCTGACCAAGTCATCCTTGCACAATTCGGAAGGATTGGCGGCCACCATCAAGCCGCCGATGCCTTGCAAGCCCCACAAGCATTGATTTTGCACGTATTCCAATTGCTGTTTGCAATGCTGCAAGCCGTTTGCATCGGTTGCAAATTGCGTTTCCCGCTGGCCCTTACTGCGTAGGATTAAGCCCAGGCCGAATACATCGGAAAACGCCCGATGATTTAATTCCAGGGCAATAGGCGCTTCGGCGTCTTGACGGGTCAACGTGGTGTTGATGGTGTTTTTCATGCTTTGCCCTCCATGACCATTTCGGCAAACTGCTCGAACAGCTCGCCGCCGTTGTGGAAATACTGGTGAACCTCCTTGACCGTGGCGCGGGCGTCCAGGGTCAACACGGCCAGGCAGTCGGTGAACAAGTCCAGATCGAGGCCGCGTAGCGCGGTTAGGTTGAAGGGGAAGCGGTAGCCGTTGTACAGGCCCAGCAGAAACAAGCGCACCGTGGCGGCTTGGCCGGTGTCGCGCCGGGCGATTTTTGCCAAACGCTGCAAGGCCGGAAGACCGGCGGCTATAACGGTTTCGCGTTCGATTTCTTGGGCGCGGATTTGCGCCAGGAAGTCGTTGACGGCATCGCCTTGCTGCTTGGGGTGGAAATGGACGGTCGCGGCGTGTGGCGTGTCTACGGCTGGATTTTGAGCGGTTTCATTCAATCCATTGGCTTGGGCTTCCAGGCGAACATCGCGGTAATGGTCGATATGACCACAAGGATTGTTCCAGCCGTCGCACTGAACCGGCAAAGCGCCGTCATAGCTTTGTGTTCTGAACGTGTCGCCACGCGGGCCGCCGCATTCCGGGCAAGTCCAATGCAGTTTAACGGTGACCGTTAAAAGGCCAGAATGATTAGAACAAGCGGGGATGGTGACAAAACGGGGTTCGGCATCGATAGCCGGATTTTGGGCGCATTGGCCCGGTGCTGGGGTATTCATAGCGATTTATCCTGAATCAAGAGTGATAAACCGCCGCCGATACTTTCCACGGTACGGGCGACGGGATGCAATGGGGTGGAAATACCGGATTCAGGCACCGGCCAGCCTTGCGGCTGCCCACTGCACCCCGCCATAACAGACGCTGCAAGGCTTGTGCCATGCCAAAACGAAGGGCATAAAAAAACGCCATGATGCGGCGTCTTTACGCCTGAATAACTCGGGTTTCCACGCCCGGTTGCCACTGTGGTGGCAACGGCGCAAATCATGGCCGGGTTACGGCGTGGTGTCAAGATGGTGTAACGAAAAGACATTGAAAATAGCCCTTGCGGCGCGCATAATGCGCCGCGCTGGTGGTTGTGGGTATCGGGTTCACAGTCAGGCAAAGGCCTCGCTAAGTTGGCGCTTAGCGGGGCTTTTTTGTGTCCGGTTGCCAGTTTTCCGGCAAGTGATAGCGGGCAATGCCGTTGCCTTTGTCCTGCTCGGTGATGATCGGCAAACCGCCGTCCCGCAAGCGCTTGATGATGGCGGCCAAGCGGGTAATGCCCAGACCGAACGCCATTACCGAATCGACGCGGGCACCGGCCAGCAAGGCGGATTTGATGGCGGTTGCTTGGGTTGGTTTGCGGTCGCTCATCGCTCGCCCTCCCCAGTTCCCAAAGGGCCGAAAATCGACTTTTGCAAGGATTCGATGCGGCGGGTGAGTAGCTCCCGCTGCACCAGATACGCCCCCAGTTTTTCCAACTTGCCGGAGTTGGCCGCAAGCGCCTCGCTGGACAATCCCAGCTCCAGCAAGCCGCCATGCACCGAGCGTAAGGCTTGAGCAAAGCGGCCGATGGTCGATTTCGAATAGCGGGTTCCGGTGGCCTGCTTTAGCCAGTCGGCAATGCTTTCGTAACGCTCGGCCGAGCCGAGAATTCTACTCATCAGCTCGGTTTTGACCGCCTCCGGCAGGCGGTCGAGTTTGGTTAATCTCGCCATTACGCCGCCTCCTTGGCTTTCAGCCAGGCTAGAACGTCATCGGCCTTCCAGACGGTTACCTTCTCGGATAGCTTGATGGGGCGCGGAAATTTGCCTTGCCGGACAAGCCGCCATATTTGGTTTTTGGAAATGCCCAGGCGTGGAGCCAGCACGGAAACGCGCAGGTTATAGCCTGATTGGAGTGGGTCGGTTTTGGGGTTGGTTTGCACCATGTTTTTTGTCATTGTGCCCTCCTTTGGGCGACTGGTTACTGACAAGACACATGGTGTGGAATTGAAACGGTTGTTTGGCCGAAGCTCGGTCGGTTTTTGACCGAATCGGCCAATAATCTAGGATTTATGCGGCTTTGCGCTTGGGAAGCGTCTGGAAGCTTCGGTCAAATAATTTCGAATGGTGTCAGGATCGGTTTTCAAACCTGGTATGTTTTCCAAGGCGGCTGCAATACTTCCCGAGTTCCCGCCTGTCGCTTTATTTTTCTGAGCATCTGGATCGTACTTATAAGCATCGATAGCCATGCCCAAAATGATTTTCAGCAGTGAATTTATCCTGTCGTCGGGCCTACCTTCTTCGAGGTTGGGAACTGCAGATTTGTTTTGAATGGGGTCTTGGTTTAAACGCATTTCAGGGAAAAGAAATTTTGGTTTTTGGCCTTTGGATTCGGCCCAGTTTTTTAAGTCAGCGCGGTTTATCTGAACAACAATTGAATATCTTGGCTCATCTCTTCTTCCCATAGTGCCCATGAAATCATCCAAATCCCTTTGTAAACTGCTTTTATAAGTTGGCTCATCTTGAATTTTGAAGATGCCCGCCTGTAGTTCGCGATTATTGACCGCCATATTTATTTCAAAGTGCTTTGCTTTGTAACCAGAATTAAATTTCGTGGATTCATCATCTGGATTTAGCTCCATCCACAAAGCAGCTGCTAGCTCCAATGGGAATTCGCCTAATGCGTCGTAAGTTTGGTAATCAATCATTCCGCCTTTCCCGGTCTGCCTTTCAAGAGGAAAACCGCGCCACTGGGTGAAAGGTTGCCCAGGTTCGCCCCGTCGGGCTAGGCGCGGTTTATTCGGGTTACAGCTTTGCCTGTAATTGCTTGTCCATCGTCAATAGCTCAAGGTCGTGAAAGCTCGCCGTGGCGCCAATAATGGAGTCCGGTAGTTTGGTTTTGTGCCGGCGCCGAAAGCGAATCGCTTGTTCTTCCACGTCTTCGGTAATGCTCAGGCGGGCCATTCTGTTCAGCAGGGCATGAATCGCGGTTTCTTCGGTTGGCGTGATGCCGGGAAAACTCAATAATTCCATGCGGGTGATGGCGCTATAGGCGCATTGGCCGATATGCACCCGCTTGGCCTGCATCAAGTCGATTACCGCCGGACTGTGTTGGTACATGCCGATGATGATGTTGGTATCCAGCAAGTATTTAATCCCATTCATCGCGCATGGCCTTTTGAACGTCCAGCGGGTTGCCGGTGAAGCTTGGCAACGGCGGCAAGGTGGCGATGATGTCGGCCATTAATACGGACTCGCTAGCCGATTCCGCCGACTTGGCAAGGTAATCGGCCAAGGCCTGCTTGATGAGTTGGCCGGCGTCTTGGTGGTCGCGGGCGGCCAGTTTCGCCAGTAAGCCGGCGGTTTCGTCGTCGAGTTCCAGGGTTAGCATGGGCTTTTCTCCTTGCGGTTATGCGCTCTTACGTTGAAACGGCACAACGGCCGCGCCTTCCTTCAAGCTATCCAGGTAGTCGGCCCACCATTGCAACATCTTCACCCGTTCCGGCAAGTATTGCGCCCGGTTGTAGGCGGCGCGGACGCTGTTTTGCTCGCCGTGGGCAAGCTGGCGCTCGATGGCGTCGGGGTGGAATAGGTGGGCTTCGTTGAGCCGGGTAGATGCCATGCCCCGAAAGCCGTGGGCGGTCATTTCGGCGCCGGTGTAACCCAATCGCCGCAAAGCGCCGGTGATGGTGTTCTCGGACATGGGCCGGGCGTTACTGCGTACCGACGGAAACACGAAGCGGCTGTTGCTGGTTAGCGGCTTGATTTCCTCGAAGATGGTAAGGGCTTGCCGCGATAGCGGGATGATGTGTTCCTCGCGCATCTTCATTTTGGCCGCAGGGATGCGCCATTCTGCCCGCTCCAGGTCGATTTCGGACCATTCCGCCTTTCGCACCTCGCCAGGTCGCAACATGACCAAGAACGACAGGCGCAACGCGCATCGGGTGGCAAAGTGGCCGGTGTAGTCCTCACAGGCTCGCAACAGGGCGCCGATTTGAACAGGGTCGGTAATGGCGGCGTGGTGTTTGACGGTGGTGGGCACGAATGCGCCCTGCAGATCGGGGACCGGGTTTCTAACGGCCCGGCCGGTGGCGATGGCATAGCGGAATACCTGCCCAATAGACCGCTTGGCTTTTTTGGCAATCTCGTTGGCTCCGCGTTGCTCAATGCGCTTAACCACGGCCAGCACGTCGGGGGCTTCTATGTTGGTTATCGGCATCCGGCCGAGCCACGGGAAAACGTCTTTCTCGAAATTGGTTAGGGTTTTTTGGGCGTGGTCTTCGGTTTTGTTCGCCATGTGGGTTTCGTGCCATTCGCGGGCGATGACTTCGAAGCTGTTGGCGGCGGCGTCTTGGCTGGCTGCTTTGGCCGCTTTTTTGGCGGTCGACGGGTCGATGCCGTTGGCAAGCTGCTTTTTGGCCTCTTCGCGCTTGGTTCTGGCGTCGGCCAGGCCGACGCTCGGATACTCGCCAATCGCTAACGTTTTTTGCTTGCCGGCGAAGCGGTAGGCTAACCGCCATAATTTGCTACCGTGAGGCGTGACCAGTAAAAACAGACCTCCGCCGTCACTGATCTTTTGCGGTTTTTCGGTGGGTTTGGCTTTGCGTATTTCGGTATCGGTCAGCATGGCGAACGCTCCATGAATGACGCCAGTTACAGGCGGTTTTGTTGGTATCGGGTGAGGGCATGATGGCAGATACCAACAAAAAAACCAACAGATTGTTGGTTCTTTGGTGGTGTTAGGTGTTACTACGTGGAGCATAAAAAAACCCGCTAAGCCTTGCAGCTTGCGGGTTCTGTTGTCAGATGTTACCACCTGAAACTGTAATATGGTGCCGAGGAGAGGACTTGAACCTCCACAGGGTTACCCCTACTAGCACCTGAAGCTAGCGCGTCTACCAATTTCACCACCTCGGCATTACTTATCTAGGTAAGTAATTTAGTTATTATAAGTGTATGGATGGGATGTGTCAACCTTATGATTATACACATCGCTGAGCAGCTTAACGTCGGCACTCCTGAAGGATTGGTTGTTGTCGCCACGTGACTCAGTCGTTCTGAGGCATTGGCTTGAGTATTAGGGTGGCTTGGTCTATTTGGCTGCTTCCATTGGCGAGCGATAGTTTGTACAAGAAAGTTTTTGTAGGCAGACTATTGAGCTAATTTGCGGTATCCGTCGAATAAATGATGAATTTCCTCAAGACCGTCTTCGATTGACCAAGAAACCGACTTTGACAATAAATCCAGTAAAATCACGCCGTTTACCGCTGCATCTTCGCTAATCGCAGTTTTTAACCGTTGGCTTAAATGGAGGTTGATGACTTGTAAGTTTTGATATAGCGCGAGCAGTTCATCCAGTTCCAGGGAATAGGGTAGGTGGTCTTTTTGCCGAAAATACTGTGCCAATAGGAACATCGTGGTTACTCGGTAAATCGTTTCAGTTTGATCGGCCAAGGGTAAGTGAAAACGTGCCATTGGCTTTAAAAATTCAGTATGCGGACACGGGCTGGTGGCCATAATTAAGCCTAGAATCGAACTGGCGATATGTTGAGCAGTGGTTTCGGCGCGTATGGTTCTTCTATCGGTAATGATTTCTACAGCCATTTGCTTGTGGGACACTAGGTGCCCACATAAACTTAACAGTGACACCAAATTAATCGCGACAGGACAGTGCGGAACCTGCTCAGGTTTTAACGGGCAATTGCGGCATTGTTGATACGTGAGCTCCGTCCATAGAGGATAGGGAGGGGGAGCGGCAGAAATAAGGGTCATGCTTTGTTTATCAACTTCTATCTCGAAATCGGCGCTATCGTAATCTTCTGCGCTTAAACGGTAGGTAAAATGTAGGATGTCTTCGGACATATAAATTCAGCAAACTTGTGATGTGCGTTTTCTTGGATGGATTTTAACCTGACTAAGCCGCAATATTGGCCGATTGTAGGGGCGTCGTCTGACTAGATTGGCTTGAGTATAGCTGCGGTATTCAAGTAACGGAGGCTGCCTCCGGCTCCGTGTTACAATCGACGGCTCTAAAAACATAATCTCAAAAGGCTTTACCATGCAATTTATTAAACTCTCCGCTGTTGCTTTATTGTTTTTATCTTTTCACGCCACAGCGGAAGTTCAGCTGACCAAAGCCGATGTTTTGGGTACATGGCAAATCGACAAAGAATCCAACACCAGTGATGGCAGCAAGGCCCGAAGCTCCAATACCACGTGGACGTTTAAAGACGATGGCACTATCGAAGGCATGACCCATGAAAACGATTCGCATGCCAGACTTGACCAAATGCGGGCTGTGCTGAATTACGCCGTCGAAGGCGGCAAGATTATCAAACAGGCGGCGCCGGGTCGCTCGAAGATGGAAACCTGCGAGGCAATTGAAAAGTCCGTCAACAATATGGTTTTGAAGTGCCAAACCGTTTATTTCTTTATGTCTAAAAAATAAAAACGCCGAGTACTTCTGATAGTGTCGTGCTTAGTTTGACCTATTTATGTGATCGTCGGATGGGATGGACTCATCGGTAGCGAGAAAACAGGAACTTCGATTTTGGCAGAGCAACCCCAAAGCCTATCCGATTTTGCGGAGCATTGTTTATTCAATGGCGACATTGAGCAAAAGCTTGTTTTAACTCATCAAGCCAGGCAGTTGTTGGATAACGGCTTATTGTCCCTGCAAACAACAGGGGCGGTATTGCCGATAAGCAACACCGTATTTCCGAGCCGGCCGACATTGTTGATGCCGCGCGAGATGCCTAAACGTCGTCTGGATTCCAACGAGGGTAAAGCGGCTTTTTTTCATGCGCTCGCACATATCGAGTTCGTGGCAATTTATTTGGCATGGGACATCATTTATCGGTTTCCCGGCTTGCCCGACGATTTTTATCGGGATTGGCTGATCATCGCCGACGAAGAGGCACAGCATTTCGAGTTGATTCGCACTCATTTGTTTGGCTTGGGATTCGATTACGGCGATTTGCCCGCTCATCGAGGGCTTTGGTCTCATGCCGAAGATACGTCCAATGACATTTTGGCGAGATTGGCGATCGTGCCGCGGTGTATGGAAGCGCGCGGATTAGATGTGACGCCGGGCATGATGGATAAACTGGTTGCAATCGACGATCAGCCCGGTCTGGCTATTTTGCGGCGGATTTACAACGACGAAGTCGGGCATGTCGAGCGCGGTTCGTACTGGTTCAATAATCTGGCCAGACAGCGTGGTCTGGAACCTGAACACTGCTTCAAAGACCTTATTCTGAATTATTTCAAGGGCAAGCCCAAGGGACCCTTTAACCGAGAAGTGCGTATAATCGCCGGCTTCTCGAATAACGAAATCGATTGGCTGGAGGAGCGTTTGCATGAATAACAAACCGGTTTTTGATTATCCACTGTTTGCGATGGGCTTTAGGGCCTTTTTCGCGCTGGCGGGATTATCAGCTCTGGCTTTGATTGCAGTATGGAACTCAATGTCCAACGGTTCGCTGCATATCGATAATTACTTCACCGGCAGCACGTGGCATGCTCATGAAATGTTGCTTGGCTACACCACAGCGGTGATTGCCGGTTTTTTACTAACAGCAGTTAGAAACTGGACTGGCTTACAAACGGTGACTCCCGATCAACTGGCGTCGCTGTGTTTTTTATGGATTTATGGCCGGGTATTGCCTTTTTATTCCGAACTACTGCCCGATTTGTTGATAGGCACCGTCGATTTCGTATTTTTGCCGGTGTTGGCGTATTTTGTGGGTAAGCCAATTTTAAAAACCGGCAACTATCAAAATCTGATTTTTGTCGCCTTATTGCTGTTATTAGCCTTGGGTAATGGTTTGATTCATGCCCAAGTTCTGGGTATGGCCGGTAATGCCTCGCTAGGGCTGGTCCTGGTGGTTACTGTTATCGTTGCGATGATTTTGGTCATCGCTGGCCGGGTATTTCCGTTTTTTACCGAACGGGGGCTATCTGGGGTTATTTGTATTCGCAATCCGGCATTGGATATAGCCGCTGTTGCGGTGAGTTTGGCGGTGTTTGCATTATTGATGCTGAATATATCCGGCGCTTTGTTGGCTGTTGCTGCGGTAGCGGCGATTGTGATTAATATTGTGCGAGTGGCGGCTTGGTACAATCCGCGGATTTGGTTTGTGCCCCTGCTTTGGGTTTTGTACATCGGCTATGGTTGGTTGATCCTTGGATTTGGCTTGGTATCGCTCTCTGCTTTTGCTGTGGTTCCGCAGTCTTTGGCTTTACACGCCTTTACTGTGGGTGGCATCGGTATTTTGACTTTGGGCATGATGGCCCGCGTTGCGTTGGGCCATACCGGCAGGGCGCTAAAAGCCTCGAATGTGATGGCGCTGGCCTTTGTGCTGATAAATCTGGCCGCGTTGTTTCGGGTGTTATTTCCGGCTTTGTTGCCAAACTGGTATGGCGGTTTGGTGATGGTGTCCACCTATTGCTGGTTGGCGGCGTTTTCCTTGTTCGCATTTTATTATTCGCCAATTTTGATGTCGCCCAGGTTGGATGGGCAGCCGGGGTAGCGTAGTTCATAAAAACAGTGGCGATGGCGGATGGTCTCGTCCAAGCGTGCCGTATTTTTTATACATTGAATTTGTTGGAGCGACAGTGTTAGGGTTGCTATATCGGTTTACTGCGCGATCTGGTCAATGAAATGAGAGTGAATGGAAGCAAATTGCGCGACAGGTTTGATGTGAACATGAGTCGGACGGATTGACTTTGGTCAACGGCGTCAAGGGCGTAAGCGGGTCTGTTCCTGGCAGGAGTAATGATCTTGGTCAGTGATAGCGGGCTTTGATAGGGTTGTAAAAAAGGCGGCTTTCAGCCGCCTTTTTTTGTGTCGAAACGTTTTTACTGCGCGCTGTAATGCGATTCGATATAACGCTCGACTATAGCTTGGAACTCTTCAGCGATATGGTCGCCTTTAAGGGTGACGGTTTTGAAGCCGTCTTCAAAAACCGGTGCAACAGGTGACTCGCCAGTGCCGGGCAGGCTGATGCCGATGTTGGCATTTTTGCTTTCGCCGGGGCCGTTTACGACACAGCCCATTACCGCGACTTTCATATCTTCCACGCCTTTGTATTTGTCTTTCCAGACAGGCATTTGGTCGCGTAAATAGCCTTGAATGTCTTGCGCCAGGCGTTGGAAATAATCGCTGGTGGTGCGGCCGCATCCGGGGCAGGCGACTACCATGGGGGTGAATGAGCGGAAATTCATGGTTTGCAGAATTTCCTGGGCCACGATCACTTCTTTGGTGCGCGCGGCACCGGGTTCGGGTGTTAGGGATACGCGGATGGTGTCGCCTATGCCTTGTTGCATCAGCACGCCGAGTGCTGCTGCTGATGCGACGATGCCTTTGGAGCCCATGCCAGCTTCGGTAAGGCCTAAATGCAGGGCGTAATCGCAACGGCTGGACAGGTCTTGGTAAATGCTGATCAACTCCTGAACATCGCTAATTTTGCAGGACAGGATGATTTTGTCTTTGCCTAGCCCGATTTCCTGGGCTCTAGCCGCGCTTTCCAGGGCGGAGAGTATGATAGCTTCGCGGGTGATCAGGGGTAATTCTTTGGGTTGCGCTAATTGTCTGTTCTCGTCAAGCAAGCGGGTTAACACAGCCTGATCAAGACTGCCACCGTTGACGCCAATCCGCACGGGTTTGTTGTATTGAATCGCAAACTCTATCATCTGCTGAAATTGCGGGTCCCGCGCTTTGCCTTTGCCGACATTGCCGGGGTTGATACGGTATTTGGAAAGTGCTTGAGCGCAATCCGGATATTTTTCCAGTAACTTGTGGCCGTTAAAATGGAAGTCGCCGATAATGGGCACCGAAAAGCCTTTTTGTGCCAGTCGGTTGACGATTTCTGGTACGGCTTGCGCAGCTTCTTCACGGTCGACAGTGACGCGGACCATTTCCGAGCCGGCTGTTGCTAATTCCATGATCTGTTGAACGCTTCCTGCCACATCAGCTGTATCGGTATTAGTCATGGATTGAACTACAATCGGAGCGTCGCCGCCGACTTTTACGTTTCCTACCAAAACCTGTTGGGTGTGTTTTCTGGAGCTAATCGACATAGAAGTGTGGTCTGCAAAAACTGAAAGTTATCTAAAAAATACCAAGTAATTCACTTAGGATATAAATTATACCTCCTTAGTAACAGGACGAAAGAGCAAATTGTGCGGATAAATTACTTTTCTGATGTGCATCTGGAATTTGGCGAGCAGAGTCTGCCGGAAACCGATGCCGATTTGGTCGTGGCGGCAGGCGATATCGGCATATTCAAACAAGGTGTCGAATGGTTGAAGTCTATCGGCAAGCCTGTGGTTTATGTGGCGGGTAACCATGAGTTTTATGGTTACGAATATCAACAGACTATCGATATGTTGCGTAGGGAATGTGCGGGCAGTCAAATTCAGTTCCTGGAAAAAGATCAGTTTATCTTCCAGGGTGTGCGCTTTTTGGGTTGCACCTTGTGGACGAATTTGTTTATCGAGGGCGCCGAAAAGGCCGAAGTGCTGGGAAATACCTTGAATGACTTTCGCAAGGTGTCATTTGCAGGCCAAACTTTCGAGCCCAAACACTTTACCGAACTACATCGGGAATCTAAATTCTGGTTAGAACAACAACTTGCCACGCCCTTTGCCGGCAGGACCATAGTGGTCACTCATCATGCGCCCACCGAATGGAGTTGGATCGATTCACCCAACGTACTTAAAAAGCTGGCTTATTGTAATGACTTGAAGCCTTTATTTCACGAATATGAAATAGCAGCCTGGTTTCACGGTCATGTGCACAATTTGGGTGATTACCGGATAGCGGATGCCCGTATCTTAAGCAATACCCGGGGGTATGTCGGGCGCAAGTATGTGAGTGGTTTTGATATCGATAAAGTGGTTGATATTTGAGCGGTATTTCCACTTATGCCGGGCGCTATCGCTCGGCTTAAAGGGCTACAAGCCTTGGGATTTTCCGTTGAGAAAGCCGATAACTTGTGATGTAATGAGCATGTTTTGTCTTGAAGTGCCCTTTGGGATCGGTGTTTCGCAATGGGCTTTTTGCTGCAACTAGTCTGGGGAGCAGGCGTATTAACTATGCAATTTAATATAAAGAAAGGTTTGGATTTGCCTATAACAGGCGGACCCGAACAAAAGATTAGCGATGGTAACAGCATCAAATCGGTCGCCTTATTGGGTGCCGATTACATCGATCTGAAGCCGAAAATGATGGTTGCCGAAGGAGATAAGGTCAAATTAGGACAGGCCCTTTTTTCTGACAAAAAAAATCCTGGCGTCAACTTTACCTCACCCGGCGCGGGTGTCGTTAAAGCTATTAACCGTGGCGACAAGCGTGCATTGTTGTCTGTGGTCATTGAATTGCAAGGGAATCAGCAGGAGTCTTTCGCCAAATACGGCGAAGCTGAGTTAGGTAATTTGACTCAAGAGCAGGTCAAGGAAAACTTGCTTGCATCGGGATTGTGGACTGCGTTCCTGACACGTCCTTACGGTAAAATACCTGCTGTCGATACAACGCCTAGTTCAATTTTTGTCACAGCGATAGATACTCGTCCGCTTGCGGCAGATCCTGCTGTCATTATCAAGGAACGGGCTGCCGACTTTGCTAATGGCTTGACTGTAGTTTCTAAGTTGACATCCGGTAAAACCTATCTTTGTAAAGCCACGGGCACTGATTTGGTAGCGAATCAAGCCGTTCAGGTAGCGGAGTTTTCCGGGCCGCATCCTGCCGGCTTGCCAAGCACCCATATTCATTTTATCGATCCGGTCAATATCCATAAATTCGTATGGCATATTGATTACCAGGCGGTAATTGCTATTGGCGCATTGTTTACCACAGGTAAGCTGAATGTAGAACGCATCGTTTCTTTGGCTGGTCCAACGGTTAAAAACCCAAGATTGGTACGCACACGTGTGGGCGCCAATCTGGACGATTTGGTTGCCGGCGAATTGCAAGATGTTGAAAACCGGGTAATTTCGGGCTCTGTTTTGTATGGCCACGAGGCTGCCGGATCTCTGGCATTTTTGAGTGCTTACAGTTTGCAAGTTTCTGCCATTAAAGAGGGTCGTGAACGTGAGCTTTTCGGTTGGATCGTCCCCGGCAAAGACAAATACTCGGCTATGAATGTGTACGTGTCGAGCAAAGATCGTAAAGATAATCGCCTGTTTCCGTTGACCACCGATAAAAATGGTAGCAATCGCGCCATTGTTCCGGTGGGAGTCTACGAGACAGTGATGCCTTTGGATATTTTGTCTACACCTTTATTGAAAGCCATTGTAGTCGGCGATACCGACACTGCACAGTCTCTTGGCTGCCTGGAACTGAGTGAAGAAGACGTGTCTTTGTTCACCTTTGTCGATCCAGGCAAGCATGACTTCGCGCCTGTGCTCAGAGCTAATTTAACTAAAATCGAGAAGGAAGGATAATGTCGGCTAGAGATATTTTAGATAGCATAGAGCCGCATTTTACAAAGGGCGGCAAGTTTGAAAAGTATTACGGTCTCTACGAGATGGTGGATACTTTTATTTACACGCCATCCGATGTAACGCGCGGAAAAACCCATGTGCGTGACGGTAACGATCTGAAACGTACCATGACGTTCGTAGTAATCGCCACGGCGTTTTGTATTTTGATGGCTTGGTACAACACGGGTTATCAAGCCAACTTAGCCATGAAGGGTATGGGTGTCGAGTCGATCAACAATTGGCGCAGCATTCCAATGGCGCTATTCGGCTACAACCCGTACAACCCGATTTCCTGCCTGGTGCACGGCATGTTGTATTTCTTCCCTGTTTACATCACTACCTTAGCGGTGGGTGGCGTTTGGGAAGTGTTGTTCGCAACCGTACGCAAGCATGAAGTCAACGAAGGTTTCTTGGTATCGTCAATGCTGTATACCCTGATCCTGCCACCTGACATCCCCTTGTGGCAAGTGGCTTTAGGTATCTCGTTCGGTATCGTGTTGGGTAAAGAAGTTTTCGGTGGTACCGGTAAAAATTTCCTTAATCCCGCTTTGACAGGTCGTGCTTTCCTGTTTTTTGCGTATCCGGCTTCAATTTCCGGCGATGCGGTATGGGTTGCAGTGGATGGTTACAGTGGCGCGACGGCTTTATCGTTGGCATCGGCTGGTGGCGTGGAGGCGATTAAAGAGAGTTTCAGTTGGATCCAAGCGTTTTTGGGATTCATTCCCGGTTCGATGGGTGAAACATCCACATTAGCTTGTATGTTGGGTGCTGCATTCTTGTTGTACACACGTGTTGCTTCATATCGGATTATGGCTGGCGTATTGATTGGCATGATCGGTATGTCCACTTTATTGAATATCGTTGGCAGCACAACCAACCCAATGTTTGCCATGCCTTGGTACTGGCATATGGTTGTCGGTGGCTTTGCTTTCGGTACGGTGTTTATGGCAACTGATCCTGTTTCTGCCGCTGTGACCGACACGGGTCGCTGGATTTACGGCTGCATGATCGGCGTGATGATTATCATCATTCGGGTTATTAATCCGGCTTTCCCGGAAGGTGTGATGCTTGCAATTCTTTTCTCAAACATGTTTGCACCATTGATTGATTACTTTGTTGTTCAAGCAAATATTAGAAGAAGGATCAAACGCCATGCTTAATGCCGAGAAAAAAACCTGTAAGTACAACGAGCAGCTCTGCAAGTACTACGAACAGTTCAGAGTTTACGCCGACAGAATCCTGGCTTTAAGTAACGACAGCCTGGAAAAAACCGTCAACGTGGCTTTGGCCTTATGTTTGGTGTGCGCTGTATTGGTATCTATTGCTACAGTCGCTTTACGGCCTTTGCAAGGCTACAACAAAGCCCTGGACATGAAGAAAAACATTCTTGATGTGGCTGGTTTGTTGGAAGAGGGTACTGATATAGATAAAGCCTTTGCGGAAAGAATCGAAAGCAAGATTGTCGACCTGAAAACAGGTGATTACGTAGACAATATCAATGTCGACGAATACGACCAACGCAAGGCTGCTAAAGACCCTGCGCAGAACGAGTTGATTCCGGTCGAGAAAGATATTGCCAGCATCCGTCAAAAAGCCAAATACACCAAAGTGTTTTTGGTTAAAAACGGCGACCAGTTGCAATCCATTATTCTGCCTATCAACGGTTACGGTTTGTGGTCTACGATGTACGGCTTTTTAGCCTTGGAAGCTGATGCGCAAACGGTACAGAGTATCAACCTGTACGACCAAGGTGAAACCCCTGGCCTGGGTGGTGAGGTAGTCAATCCTAACTGGCGCGCGTTGTGGAAAGGCAAAAAAGTCTATTCCGATAAAGGCGAAGTGGCTTTGACTTTAGTGAAAGGTGGTGTCGATTCCAGTCGCCCGGATTCTGTTTACAAAGTGGATGGTTTGGCCGGCGCAACCCTAACCAGTCGTGGCGTCAGTAATTTGATCCAATACTGGATGGGTACCGAAGGTTTTGCCACCTATCTAAACAAAATTAGAAAAAACGGTTAGGACTTATCATGGATAAAGAAACTAAAAAAGTATTATTCGAACCGTTGGTCGATAACAACCCAATCACCCTGCAGGTGCTTGGTGTGTGTTCGGCGCTGGCGGTAACGTCGCAAATGTCTACCTCATTGATCATGGCATTGGCCTTGACTTCGGTTACTGCCTGTTCAAGCGCAGCGATTAGTGCGGTGCGCGAGCATATACCGAGCAGCATTCGGATTATCGTGCAGATGATCATCATTGCTTCGCTGGTTATTGTGGTCGATCAGTTGCTTAAAGCCTTTGCCTTTGATGTCAGCAAAAAGCTGTCGGTATTCGTTGGTTTGATTATTACCAACTGTATCGTCATGGGACGTGCTGAAGCCTATGCGATGAAAAATCCGCCCCTGCAAAGCTTTGTAGATGGTATCGGTAACGGCTTAGGTTACAGTTTGATTCTGGTCATCGTGGCTTTGTTTAGAGAAACCTTGGGTTCAGGCAAACTGCTTGGCTTCGATTTGCTGCCTTTGGTCAAAGATGGTGGTTGGTATGTGCCTAACGGTATGATGCTACTGCCGCCTAGCGCGTTTTTCATTATCGGCTTGATCATTTGGGGTTTCCGTACCTGGAAACCAAAACAAGTGGAACACAACGAGTTCAAAATCATGTCGATTGCTCACGGTGAAGGGGGACATCACTAATGGAAGCCTATATCAGTCTGTTTGTTAAAGCGGTTTTCATTGAAAACCTGGCGCTGTCTTTCTTCCTGGGTATGTGTACCTTCTTGGCGGTGTCCAAGAAGATCTCTACGGCCATGGGTTTGGGTATTGCCGTTATGGTGGTGCAAACCTTAACAGTGCCTGCCAATAACTTCATTTACCAAACCTTGTTGAAAGAAGATGCATTATCTTGGATAGGCATTACCGGTGTGGATTTAAGCTTTTTAAGCTTGTTGAGCTGCATCGGTATGATCGCTGCGATTGTGCAGATTCTGGAAATGATTTTGGATAAATTCTTTCCGGCTCTGTATCAAGCCTTGGGTATTTTCCTGCCGTTGATTACCGTTAACTGCGCGATCTTGGCCGGTAGTTTATTCATGATCGAACGTGACTACAATTTTGGTGAAAGCGTGGTATACGGTATAGGAAGTGGTTTCGGCTGGGCTTTGGCGATTACCGTTATGGCCGGTGTGCGTGAGAAATTGAAATACAGCGATATTCCTGCTGCATTACAAGGTCTGGGCATCACTTTTATTACCGCTGGCTTGATGTCTCTGGGCTTCATGGCTTTCTCTGGAATTCAATTATAAGGGTATCGTAATGCTGGAAATTGCATTAGGTGTTATTTTCTTCACGGTCATCGTGATAGCGCTGGTGTTTTTAATCATCGGCGCGAAAAGTAAGCTGGTGGCCTCTGGCGATGTGGAAATTCTGATCAATAACGAAAAGAAAATCCATGTCCCGGTGGGCTCAAAATTGTTGACCGCATTGGCGGACAACCAATTGTTCGTGTCCTCAGCTTGTGGTGGCGGCGGCACTTGTGGTCAATGTAAAGTGAAAGTGCACAGCGGCGGTGGCGACATTCTGCCAACCGAGCAATCGCATATCACAAAACGGGAAGCCGCACATGGTGAACGTCTGGCTTGCCAAGTATCCATCAAACAAAATATGGATATCGAAGTCGAAGACAGCGTATTCGGTGTTAAGAAATGGGAATGCACCGTTAAGTCCAACGACAACGTCGCAACGTTCATTAAAGAGTTGGTGTTGGAATTGCCTGAAGGTGAAGCCATCAATTACCGCGCCGGCGGTTATATCCAAATCGAATGCCCGCCACATATTTCAAAATATGCGGATATGGATGTTGCCGAGGAATATCGTCCTGATTGGGATAAGTTCAATCTGTGGCGCTATGTTTCCGATGTAAAAGAACCGACTCTACGCGCGTACTCAATGGCATCTTATCCTGAAGAAAAGGAAATCATGCTGAACGTCAGGATTGCTACGCCGCCTCCAGGGGCGCCCGATGGCATTCCGCCAGGGATCATGTCGTCCTTTATCTTCAATCTGAAACCAGGTGATAAAGTGTTCGTATCCGGTCCTTACGGCGAGTTTTTTGCCAAAGAAACTGATGCGGAAATGGTATTTATCGGCGGTGGTGCTGGTATGGCGCCGATGCGTTCGCATATCTTCGATCAATTACGTAGACTGAAATCGAAGCGTAAAATGACTTTCTGGTATGGCGCACGTAGCAAACGCGAAATGTTCTACGTTGAAGATTTCGATATGCTGGCCAAAGAAAACGACAATTTTGAATGGCATGTAGCCTTGTCGGATGCTTTGCCTGAAGATAACTGGAAAGGTTATACCGGCTTCATTCACAACGTGTTGTTCGAAGAATTTATCAAGAAACATCCGAACCCAGAAGATTGTGAATACTACATGTGCGGGCCGCCAATCATGAACTCTTCAGTGATTAACATGCTGCTGGCTAATGGTGTGGATCCTGAAAATATTATGTTGGATGATTTCGGCGGTTAAGTTGTATTAATCTGACGCGAAGCACAGGGAGCGATTTTCGGATCGCTCCTTTTTTCGTTTCAGTGATTAGAAAAAACAGGAGAAAAAAATGGGTTATTTTTTAGTAACATTTTTATTTATGTTGATCGTTATTGCCGTCATGGCAGTCGGTGTGCTTTTCGGTCGGAATGCTATCAAGGGGTCTTGCGGCGGCACCGGCAATTGCGTATGCAGTGAGAAATGCGACAAAAGAAAGAAGTTTGAAGCTGAGCAAGCTAAAACATTGGAACAACATTAAGTCTGCTTGCCCAAAGCGATAAACTAAGCTACTTCGGAGCGATAACTCTCCGAAACGTTAAGTTTATGCGTCCTTGAGTCAACTTCTGATCGACAGGAATACTATGCAGCCAGTGGTGTTGAAAATCGGGCTGCATAATCAATAGCATTCCACTAGTCAGTAAAATACTGCCGCTTTCCGCGTTTTTTTTATGCCGAAATGCAAATTGTCGGGTCGCTCCCAGCGTCAATGATGCGATAAAAGGCTGTGGTCCCAACTCCGCTTCGTTATCCGCATGCCAGCCTACATAATCATCGCCGTTGCGATATAAATTCACTAATACCGAATTAAACGAAAAGTTTAAGAACTGTTCGATTTTTTGCCTTATATCCGATAGTAATGGCGTCCAGGGCCGAGTTTTTAACAGATTATTGCTGTAGCTATAAACTATCCCCGGATCAGCCTGCCAGGTTTGCAGGCGGGGTAAAGTAAATTCCCGGCCGGCAACGCTGTAACAATTGTCGGGCCAATTTTGTTCCTGGAGCAAACGCCTATAGATAGCATCGCTTTCGGCAGCGTCGTAAAAATCCCTTATTATTCTCAGCTCCTTATCAGGCGTCATTCGTCTTGCAATTCCTGCTGTGCTTTAATATGCGAGGCTAGTGCACTGTCCATTGTCGTAATGTGCAATAAAAACCATTGCGGCAGACGCTCTTTGACAAAAGCACGGCCAAAGGAAATTAAGCCTTTGTCGATCCGGGTTTTAAACTGTTTGAATTCTTCCAAAACCCGTTGATGTTCGCCTTTGTGTTCGGTTTCCGCCGGAAATCCGAATTGCGCCATTAACCGATTTTCAGATTCAAAATGTTCTTCGGTGTGTTGATACAATTGCGCAAACAAGCCCGGAAAATCAGTGTTATTGGCCTTATCCAATTGATTTACCAAATCAATAAAGATGCCGTGATTATGATCGATGTGAGCATAACCAACACTCAGGGGTATGGTTCTGTCGAATATTGTCATTTGAACACTCGTGTGATTTGTAAACTAATGCACTAAAGCATGTTTTATGCCTAGTAATCGCCGACGATAAAACGGATGGATGATTGTCGATGGCAATTAAAGCGCAGGCCAGATTTAATCGGGTATCACCTCATCAACTCTACTAACGATGCGCCCATCGGCCATTCTAATGTCGAACAGTTCAAGCTTGGCTAACTGTTTAACCGACTTCACCAGCTGGGAGCTTTCGTGTCGTTGCACGATAGCATAACCGCGTTCCAGCGTTGCCAGTGGACTAATCGCATGTAAGGTTTGTGACATCGCGTGTTGCCGATTTTTCAATGCCGTCAGTTTAATTTGCATCGAACGGCTTAATCGTTGTTGGAAGTAATCAAGTTGCTGCCGATAGCCGTGAATCGATACCAACGGTTGCTGTCCGTTCAGACGCTGGGTGTTTAACGCCAGACGCTGGCGGCACAGCCCCAAGCCGGTCTGCGTCGCGCGATCCAAGCGTTGTTCCAATTCGTCGAGACGCTGGGCATTGCGTTGTAGTTTTTCGCCCGGATGTTGGGTTTGTAGGGCTTTATTTAGCCAACTCAAATGCATCTGTTGCTGCTGTAATTTATCTTTCATCTGCCGGGTTAGTTGGCGCTCAATAGCTGTAAAGCGATTAAGCCAGGCGGATTGGTCCGGCACCGCACATTCGGCCGCTACCGATGGTGTCGGTGCGCGCAAATCAGCGACGAAATCGGCGATGCTGAAATCTACCTCGTGGCCTATTGCTGAAATCACCGGAATTCCACTGGCCGCTACCGCCCGGGCGACGATTTCTTCGTTAAAAGCCCACAAATCTTCCAGCGAGCCGCCGCCACGCGCCAGGATGATCACGTCTACTAGGGCTTGCTTATTGGCTGCTGCCAATGCCGCGCTGATCTCGAATTTAGCGCTTTCGCCCTGCACGGCTACCGGATAGATCAGCACCGGGATCGCCGGAAAGCGCCTTTTTAATACGCTGAGAATATCGTGAATCGCTGCGCCACTGGCCGAGGTGATGACGCCGATTTGTGTTGGCAGTGGCGGCAGCGGTTTCTTGCGGTTTTGCTCGAACAAACCCTCCTGTAATAGCTTTTGTTTTAAGCGTTCGTACGCCAGACGCAATGCGCCGTCACCTGCTTCTTCCAATTGTTCCACCACCAATTGATAATCGCCGCGCGGTTCGTACAAACTGACTTGCGCGGTGGCGACCACCAGATTGCCGTTGGCAGGTTTGAACCTTAGTCGTTGCTGTTGTCCTTTGAACATGGCGCAGCGGATCTGGGCTTGCGCGTCTTTCAAGGTAAAGTAGTAATGGCCGGAAGAGGGCAGGCTGAGATTGGAAATCTCGCCTTGTACTTGCACGGTTAAGAAATGGCTGGCCAGCAAGCGTTTGGCTTCGCGGTTTAGCTGAGATACGCTGAAGATCTGCTCGGAATTACTCATCGAATGCTTGCAAGTGCAGGGCGAATAGGTTGAAAACCTTATTTTACGGCGGTTTGCCGCAAATAACAGGGGCTTTTACTTTGCGGAAGTGTTTCCAGGTAAGCTGCGCTAAAATGCTGTCTCGGTAATGATTTCGGCTTTAGCGAACAAGGAACTACGGATGCATGAACATCAATTGAGTAACTGGCAACATTCGCACGATTTCGCGCGGATCAATCGCAAAGGCGAGCGGCGTACGAAATGGGTGCTGCTTCTGACGTTTGCGACGATGATTGTGGAAATTGTCGCCGGTATGCAGTTTCATTCGATGGCGTTGTTGGCGGACGGATGGCACATGGCCACGCATGTGGTGGCTTTTATGATTGCAATCTTCGCCTACCGTTACAGTCGTATTCATCAGCATGACCAAACCTTTGCATTTAGTCCTGCCAAGGTTGGAGTATTGGGCGGATTTGCCAGTTCGATAGCATTGGCGATGGTAGCCTTAGTGATGATCGCCGACTCGGTACAACGGCTACTGATGCCGGAAATAATTCGCTTTGACGAGGCGATTTTAGTCGCGCAAGTGGGTTTGTTGATCAACCTGTTAAGCGCGTTATTATTGCGAGACCATCACGATCATCACCATGGACACGGGCATAATGCTCACCATGGCCATGGCCATGACGAACATGATCATGATCACAAGGATCATGGCCAGCGCTCCCATCATCACGATCACAATCTAAGGGCGGCCTATCTACACGTAATGGCCGATGCGCTGACATCGGTATTGGCCATCGTCGCCTTGGTGGCTGGCAAATATTACGGTTGGGTTTGGCTGGATACGGTGATGGGTTTTGTTGGTGCGACAGTGATTCTGGTCTGGGCTTACGGCTTAATCAAAGAGACCAGCCCCGTATTGCTGGACCAGACCATAAACTCCAAATACACCCAGGCGATACAAACCGCGCTGGAGGAAGACGGCGAATGCCTTGTCAGCGATCTGCATGTTTGGCCCGTTAGTGCCAATCATTATGCGGCAATCGTGGTTTTGGTCACGCAGGAGCCAAAATCGCCCAGTTATTACAAGAATCTATTGGGCAAATTCGCACAACTCGACCATATCACCGTGGAAGTCAATTGTTGTAAGGGTCAGGATTGCGTTGCAGAATAATCGCGTCGTTGCCGATGAATTCGATTTGGCAATGATAATGCGCCGCCAACCAATGAAAGGTCGGTCGCGAGAAAAAAGCGATGTGGGTTTGATCGTTTTTGTAATGCCATTTGGCAAAGGCCTCGGCATCTATGACCAATTTGGTCATGATGCCCAGCCAACCGCCGGGTTTTAATAATTTAAACAGCGTGTCGAATTCGCGTTTCGGCGCGCGAAAATGCTCTACTACCTCGGTGCAGACGATAAAGTCGTAGGTTCTTTGCAGGTGTTCAGGAAAGTCCGCATAGAATGGGTCGTAGACATTTACTCGATGCCCACGCGCCTTGAACAGTTCTGCAAGCGCCGGGCCTGGGCCGCAACCATAATCAAGTCCAACAGAATTGTTCGGTAATTTTCTGAGCAAAGGCTTTGCCAAGCGGGATAGAAATTCAATGTAGCCCGGATCGTCAATGGTATTTTGATGTAGATCATAAATAGCTTTTTCCTGGCTCGGCGATAAGTGCTGAGAGCAATCAACATAAACCAGCAAGCACTGTCGGCACTGAGTGTAATCGCGTTTTGCGTCGCTGTGATAAAGATGGGTATCGGGGCTGTTACAGAGTGGGCAGGATGGTGCCGGCATAATTAATTTGGGCTTTTGCTTGACGCTTGGGCGATATGCTGTAGAATGCGCCGCTCTCTACTGCGGAGCGGTAGTTCAGTTGGTTAGAATACCGGCCTGTCACGCCGGGGGTCGCGGGTTCGAGCCCCGTCCGCTCCGCCACTTTCGTTTTTACCTGAGTTTTAATCTCATCGATTGAGTGACATTGATGATGAGTATCTAGCAAGCATTTTAGTTTGCAATATTCCTAAACCGTTGCCAGATAATTTTAAACGTCAGCGTCAAGGTTGGATCGTTCTTGGCAACACGCTTATCCAGGGTATCTGGATCTGCCCAACAGCCTTCGTCGATTTCATCTGCCGCTAAGCTAAACGGTCCGTTATGCCGGCAACGGTAGACCTGGATAAATTCCATACCCAAGTCGGTGCTAGGTTCCAATTTAAATAAACTCTCCAGGCTTTCGGCAAATATGCCCAATTCCTCCTTTAATTCACGAGGCGCGCAACGGTCATAGCTTTCGCCGGCGTCGACGTGACCAGCCGCCGAGGTATCCCATAAGCCTTTGTTCAAATCTTTTTTCATCGAGCGCTTTTGTAGAAACAACTGGCCAGCATCGTTGAAAACCAGAATATGCACGGCCCGGTGGCGCAGACTGTTGGCGTGAATCACCGACCTGGGTTGTTGGGCAATCACTGTATCGTCTTTATCGACGACATCGAGAAGTTCGTTGTGCATGTAAACTATCGATTCCTGAAGCAAGGTCGTGTATGGTAGCTGTTTTTAGTGCATGTCGCAGAGAACATATGGCAAGAAGAAGCGAACATAGTCAGGAACAAATCAAGGAAATGGTGCTGGTCGCCGCAGAAACCATCGTTATAGAGGACGGTTATAGTGCTCTGACGGTGCGCAAAATCGCGATGGAAATCGGCTATACCGTGGGCAGCATTTATATGGTATTTGCCAATATGAACGATTTGCTGACCCACGTCAAAGGCCGCACATTGGATGAGTTGGCTAAACAATTGCTTCACTGCGAACCGTCCGCCAGTGTCGAGGAAAATATTCTGATCTTGGCGGAAACTTATCTAAATTTTGCCGCGCAGCATTTCAATCGCTGGCGAATGATCTTCGATATTCAGAGTGAGGAGCCTCAGCCTGACTGGTATCTACAAAAGGTGGAGCAGATGTTCGCGATTGTCGAGGTGTTGTTTGTCCAGCTTACCCCCGGCAGTTCCGCGGAACAAAGCCGGCTGGCAGCCAGAACCTTATGGAGCGGCGTGCATGGAATCTGTATTTTGTCGCTAACCGCCAAACCGCAAATCAGCGACATTCAAGCGTCCAGGCTAAGCGTGGATTTATTGGTGCAAACCTTTATTCAAGGCTGGAAGGCGCTTGCTCCACTTCAGGTAAATGCCAAACCACCAGAAAAGTAGCAGCCAGCAGCAGGAAACCCAGACCAATCAGCGCGGTAATGGGTGTAACTTGTTCGGCAGCAGCCAGTGTATAGCCGCCCACTGCCAATAACATCGCCACATTCTGGAAAAAATTCTGCATCGCTACCGCACCGCCACTGCCTATGCTTTGTTGACCAAGGTCCTGGAGGGCTGCGTTTATTGGTACGATAAACATGCCGCCGGCCATACCCATTAAAAACAACACAAAACGTGCCGGCCAGACTGCTTCCGTGAAACTCAGGGTGATGATAAAGATGCTCATCAAATAGGCCGGGATGCGGGCGCGGCGCAGATGTTCCAGCGGAATCAAGCGTGGGACTAGGACCGAACCGGCGATGATGCCGATGGCTAAAAACAGTGTCAGATTGGCAATGTCGCTGGCGTTATGTGTCATTAACACCAAGGGCGCCCAAGCAATGATGATGACCCGGACGCTGGCCGCAGCCGCCCAAAATAGAGATGCACCCAACACCGCGAAACGTGAGCGTGGCATCGCCAGAAATGTTTTAACTTCCACGTAGAACAGCCTGATTTTCGAGCCGGACGGCGGGGCTTTGCGTAAGCCTATCGGCAAGAATAAGGTGGTGGCAGCAGAAATCAAAAACAACAGTATCGTGACAATCAAGGCCCAGGTGGTGGAATGATCGGCCAGCTTTGCGCCGACCACCATACCGGTCAATATAGCCAGAATGGTGGAGCCTTCTATCCAGCTATTGGCTTTTACCAGGCCGTCGTGGCCCGCCAGTTCCGGCAAAATGCCGTATTTGGCCGGACTGTACAAGGCAGCGCCGACACCGACCACACAATACGCCAATAGAGGCTCGACGTTAAATAGCAACAAACCCGCGCCGCAAGCCTTGATCAGATTGGCGACAATCAATACCCGCGATTTGGCGTGACTGTCCGCAAATCCGCCCACCCAGGGCGCCAAGACTACGAATGCCACCAGAAACACGCTTTGCAAAGCCGGCACGTACCAACTGACCGGGTGCGCATCCTGCATCACCATGGCGATGACTGTAAACAATATGGCGTTGTCGGCAAATGCCGAGAGGAATTGCGCGACTAAAAGGGGATAGATGTGTTTGCTCATGGCATTAAAGGGTAGTTAAGTTAGGCAAGCCAGGTGTGGGTCGTGCTCAATCCGACTCGACGTCGCCACCTTCCAGCAATCGCGCTGCTAACGCTGTCGCGCCTGGATAATCGGTTTTTCCGGTCGCCAATACCGGCAGTTTATCGAGCACAAACACTTTCTTGGGTAAATTGATGGTGGCGACGCCGGTGGAGGCGTCGGCCAATTGCTTGGCGTTTGCGTCGCGGTGCGTCGTCAACAAGACGAGTTGTTCGCCTTTTTTCGGATCGGGCAAACTGACCACCACATGCTGCGCTTCCGGCCAAGCGTAGATGGCCAATTGTTCCACCGCGGTCAGCGATACCATTTCCCCGCCGATTTTCGCGAAACGTTTGCTGCGGCCTTGAATGTGGATAAAGCCTTCCTCGTCGACATGGACGATGTCGCCGGTATCGTACCAACCTTCGCCGAAAGCAGCGGAGCAGGGCGGTACCAATACGCCGGGATTGTCCGGTAGTAGATAACCTTTCATGATATTGGGGCCGGCGACATGCAGTTTGCCGGCGTTCTCAATACCGGGCACCGGCTCCAATTTATGCAGCATATCGGGCATGAAGCGGCCGACGCTTCCAGCCTTGTAGTCCATCGGCGTGTTTACCGAGGTTACCGGCGAAGTTTCCGTGGCGCCGTAACCTTCCAAGATACGGATACCGAATTTATCCAACCAAGTGGTGCGGGTGGTTTCTTGCAATTTTTCGGCGCCGGCTACCACGTAACGCAAAGAGTAAAAATCGTAAGGATGGGCTTTTTTGGCATACGCCGCTAAAAAGGTATTCGTGCCGAACATGATGGTCGCGCCAACCTCGTATGCCATCTCCGGAATTACCGCATAATGCAGCGGCGACGGGTAGAAAAAGCTGGTCATGCCATTCAATATCGGCATCATCGTGCCGACCGTGAAGCCGAAGGAATGGAACATCGGCAGAAAATTCAACACCACATCCCCCGGTCCGAAATCAATGCGCGCTCTGATTTGTTTATGATTGGCCAGGATATTGGCATGCGACAACACCACGCCTTTCGGTAAGCCTTCCGAACCTGAAGTAAACAATACTACCGCCGCATCGTCGGCATCGTAGTTCTGGCTCTTGTACCAAAATCTTGCGGTTTTAGCCTGTAGCAAGCCGATGATTTTGTCGACGCTTGTTAGTGATGTCGCCAAGTCTTCCAAATAAATTAATTTGACGTGTTGTGCCAGCGTTGCGGCTTCGTCACCCAGTTTCGCTAATTCAATGAATTTGCGCGAAGTCAGCACAATATTGATTTGTCCGGTGCGGCAAGCGGCAGCCATACCGGCGGCGCCGATTGAATAATTCAGCATCGCCGGTACCCGCTGATAAATCTGTAAACCCAGGACCACGTTCAGCGTCTTACAGCTATTGGGCAGCAACACGCCGACATTCTCGCCGGTTTGAGTGAGGGTTTTGATTAGTTTGCCTACGATGATGCTGCGGGTGATCAGTGCGTCGTAGCTTAGTGGCTTGCGTTCCAGATCCTCAGCAACGGTGTAACGCCCGCCATGTAAAGCCCGAGCTTCCAATAAGGCCGCAAAGATGGTTTGTTGGTAATGGCTGGTGGCAAACATCATTTCCGTCATGATGTCAGCCAGGATGTGGCCGCTATGCTTGCGGCGGGCTTTGCCGGTCACATCGCCGTGAGTCTCGATCAAGGTTGGCGGCTGGATATGAATGGTGATGCGCGGAAACCAGTGTTGACGCACGCTGCCCAGCTTGGAAAAGCGGCTGTATTCAGCGCCCTCGATGCGAATCGGCAACAAGGTTGCACCGGATTTATCGGCAACCATGCCGGTACCGTCATAGATTTTCATCAAGGAACCGGTCACGGTGATCCGGCCTTCCGGAAAAATCACGGTTTTGGTATCGCTTTGCAAATGATGGATTAAAGCCTTTAAAGACAAGGGATGCGTTGGATCCATCGGAAACACTTTGGATAAACGCAAAAATGGCTTTAGCCACCAGCGTTCAGAGATTTGGGTATTGATCGCAAAGGTGATGTCGTCCGGCAAAAACACGCCCAGCAGCAAAGGATCGAGAAATGAAGTGTGGTTGGCGACGATCAACACGCGGTTACCGGCTTTAGCGTAATTTTCCAGCCCGTGGACCTTCACTCGATAGACTAGCGTCAACAGCCAGCGTAAAACAATTTTTAACATGATATTCCTCCCGTAAGCGCATATTAGCAGACAGATTGCGATTTGCCGGAAGGCACTATAACGACAAACTAAACGTTGTTCAATTTAATTTTCCCTTTGCCTCCTAAAAACGAAAAAGCCATCTCCAAGGGATGGCTTTTGACATTGCTACCACCTTGTCCGTCAATGGACAAAATCGGTGCGTTAACCCGGTGAACTGCTTTATGGCTTTTTAAATTGGTTTTTCCCAAAGCCGAATACGCCTAACAGCGCCGGAACAAACAAGAAGACAGATGCAGGCAACGGAACAGCGGCTGGTGCGGCAGTGACGTGGACAGTAGCGCCTGTGATGGTTGTGGCGGGCCCGCTACCATCGGAGAGAAATAGTAGTTGTGCCGGCGTATAGATCGGGTCGGGGATTATGCTTAAGGCATTCCCCGCGCTGACATTGAGTGCTTGAAATTTGACGGTGCCCAGCAAGGTGGGCTCAGAGATATTCAAACCGGTTGCGACGCTGCCCGACAGCATTTCGGCAAAATGAATTTTCCCCAAGGTTGCGCCGGCGCCAGGCGTGATGCTGTTCGCCAAACTTTCGGTGTCAGCGCCAAAAATACTACCACTGCTTAGTAATTGGGCGGATAGATTGGTGCTGTTATAGGTCAAGTCGAAATCGAAGCCCGCCAGGTCATCAACGCTATTGATGTAAATATTGACATCAAAAATCGAGCCTTTGGCGAACGAGCGGATATTAGTGTCGTCAGCAAATTTAAGATTAAGCGTGGCCGCTTCAGTTATCTGGAAAAACCCGGCGAACATCAGCGCAAGCAGTTTGGTCAGTAATTGTTTGTTCATGAACGATTCCCTAGAAGTGGAAGCCGGCGCTTACGGCACCGGCAAAGTTATTTAAAATTGGATTAGGGTGTAGGGGTGACAATTGCGCATTGCGGCAAAGTACAAAGCGAAGCGGCCTTTCTGTAATCGATAATATTGACTCGCAAATCGCCATTCAGATCTGCGGGGTCGTTGGCTGCTACCACTTTGCCGTATTTGGCTTTGATGGCGTTCAAATCGTTCATGTCGATGTCGTTATCGCGATCCGTATCGCCGGGGCCTGTTACTTTGACGGTAAAAGCTTTAGATGCGCTGGTGTTATCGGCATCGTTTGCTGAGACGGTAAAGTTGAAAATGCCTACCTTGGAAAGTACGCCTGATAACAGACCTGTGTCTTGCGCAAGAGTCAAACCGTTCGGTAATGCGCCGGCGCTGACGTTGACCACGTAAGGCGTGTTGCCGCCGCTAACGGTGGGCCGCTCCGGAAACACTTCGTTGACATTGCCGTTTTGCAGCGCATCGACCATTGCGAAGGGCGAGATAGCCACGAATTCCGTCATTTGCGAACCTTGATAGGCACCGACGACTTCCGCAGTCGAACAATCGAATTCATGAGAGCCGCCGTTGGCATCGGTTACTTCCACTACGCCGTCGCCGTGCAGATTATCCGTTCCGACCGCATCGCACATGGCTTCACCCTTTTCGCCATCAATGGACGCGGCGGGGCCGCCATAGGCATAAAACTCATAACGGCGGGTGACGACTTCTTCGGCGTTGTTGCCCATGCTGTCGCTGCCGCCACGCAATTCGGATTTGGCGTTGCTGACTCCATTGTGGGATTGCAGCAAATACCATTCGGATTCGACTTCGTCCGGCTCACCATTGGTCCAGTCTGCTAGACCGTCGTGGTCATGATCATCACTGATCAGTGCGCCTAAGGCCAAAACCCGAGTGTTGTGAGTTTTAGTTTTAATAACCTTGACCCAACTAGGTTCGCCAAATTCTTTTACGACGCTTTGCGGAACAACCGGAGCCGGCATGGTTGCCACGACTTGGGCAGGGAAGTCAGTGGTCGGTGGGGTGTAGTCGAATACCGGCGTATTCAACTGCAGCGCGGGGCCAACAACCAGTTTGCCGCTGCCATCCTTGACCAGCCAGTTGTATTTGACCGCGCTATAAGGCGTGGTGGCGGAGTAGGCAAAGTGCACCCCAAAATGTTCGCAGCCGACATTTTTGCTTAAATCGTAGCAATACAAGGTACTGCCGATTGGATAGGGATTGGTGAAGGCACCGTCTTTTTCGTAACGTACGAAGGTTTTGGGGTGCGCCGGGTCGCTGAGGTCTTCCCGTATTTTTCCGTAACCGTAATGATTACCTGGGTAGGTGCTGACTACATCTTTGCTATTTGTATCGTCCAGTTCTATTTCTATGCCGTAGACCGGACCGCCGGTGTGATTCAGTGCGTCAAAGTTGCCCAGCCCGCCCCTGATGTCGCTTGCTTCGGCAATAGAACCGAGCGCCAGCAATGGCAGTAAGAATGTCATCTGTTTCATTGAGTGTTCCCTGTAGGTTTGTGGTGTGTCAATTGACTTTAACTAACAATGAAACTTGGCGGGGTGAACCGACGACCTCCCGGTTTTGATAGACCGAGATAAAGCCTGACTAAGTCAAAAAGCTAAGAAGTCTTGCCGCAAGGCACGTAGTCAGTTGCCTAAACTCAAAAGTCGATTTCGACATATTTAGACAACTAAAAGTCGCGGGACTTATAACAATGGAAAATGAATTCAAAATTAAAATTGCGGGAAATCTCACATTTCTATTGTCATTTAATTGATTTCTTTCCGGTTAGCATAGCTTTGATTAAGTGTTCGTTGTGCGCGCTACCAGAAACAAAGACGCCCACTACGTGTAAGGCAATTAGGACCAGCATAAAATTGGTTGCCCCTTCATGAATTTCCTCCCAAAATTCTTCATCTTGGCTTTGCGTTTCTGCTTTTCCATCCTCTTCCTCGTCTTCTTCCGCATGGGCAGCGCTAATCAAAGTTAGTGTTGTTGGATTGGCAGCCAGCGGACCTCGGCCTTCTTCTATCGCATATACTTTTAAGCCGCTGACCGTCACAACCAGCAGCGTTGAGAGCAATGCCATGACCATCCAGCCGCCCAAAGGATTGTGGCCGACATACTGTTTCGCGGAGCCTGCGCGCAGTTCGCGAATATAGCGGTGAACAGTTCCGGGAGAACGGACAAAGTCGCTAAATCGGGCATGGCGGCTGCCGATGATTCCCCACAGAATGCGGAAGATAATCAGACCCAAAACCGTGTAACCGGCGTAAATATGCCAAGCGTTTTCTTCCTCGCTGGTGAAATAGGCCACAGTAAAGGCAAGGACCAGCGACCAGTGAAAAATACGGATAAAAATGTCCCAGACCGCTACGGTGTGTTGGTTATTCATGTGGTTTACCTCGGCATGCTTAGTTGCAGATGTAGCTAGTGTAGGAAACCGAGATAAATCCAATCTTAAAAGTTCGGGGTTAAAATACCCTTACTCCAAGTAACTCTTTGAAACCAACCATTGTTATGACTCAACTATGCGACTATTGCTGGTAGAAGACGATCCAGGCCTGTCCCGATCTTTAAAAGCCGATCTGGAAAGAGCCGGGTTTGCGGTCGATTTGGCCATGGATGGCGAGAATGGCGAATTTTTGGGCATGACTGAATCCTACGATATTGTCATCCTGGATTTAGGCTTGCCGAAAATGCCCGGACTGGAAGTGCTGCGACGATGGCGGCAAGCGGGTAATCATGTGCCGGTCATTGTGCTGACGGCCAGGGACGCCTGGCATGAAAAAGTCGACGGCTTCAAAGTGGGTGCCGACGACTATCTAGGCAAACCGTTTCATATCGAGGAGTTACAGGCACGCATCCAGGCCCTGTTAAAGCGCATGCACGGGATGATGCAGCCGCAACTGTGTGGTTGCGGCGTGGCCTTGGATGAAGACAGGCAAACCGTCAGCGTTGATGGTGCTGAGCATGTCGAGCTGACGGCAATCGAATTTCGTTTGCTGCGCTATTTCATGCTGCATCCCGGCAAGTTGCTTACCAAAACCCATTTACTTGAGCACGTCTACGAATGTGACGGTGACCCGGCCAGCAACGTTATCGAAGTGTATATCAATCGGTTACGGCGTAAATTGGGTAAGGATTTGATCGCTACCCGGCGTGGGCAAGGCTACATCTTCGGTGACAAGCTGTGATTTCATTACGCCAGCGTCTTAACCGCGGCCTGATCATTATCCTGAGTATGGTGTTTGCCGGACACTGGTTGGCAGCAGATTGGGTGATTCGCTCTGTGGCGGAAAAACAAATGCTGACCCGCTTACAGCACGATGGCGATTCGTTGCTGGATACCTTGACGCTTAACGCGGAAGGACAACTGATTTTCGATAGCTCGCATGCCGGCACGGTTTACGGCCAAGCCTATTCGGGTCACTACTTTGTGATCCAGATTGACGGAAAAACCTATTATTCAAGTTCGCTGCAAGACGACGTTTTGCCTTTTACTACCGAGCCGGCCAATACCGCCAGGCAATTCCATTTTCCTGATGGACCGCATCACCAACCTTTACTGGTTTTGAGTCGAGGTTTCGAGCGATTTGGTCATGCAATCACCATTAGCATCGCCGAGGATTTAAGCGATATTGGCCATGACATAGACCACATCCGGCTTGCCTATCTGGTACTGACGGCCATGGTGCTTTTGATCGCAATCGCCCTGCAAAGTAACGATGTACGCAGATCGCTGAAACCGTTGCAGGCAGCGCGCGACGAACTGGCCGAGATTGCCTACGGCCGTCAGTCACAGATCCAAGCCAGAGTGCCGGCGGAAATCAAACCCTTGGTTGCGGAAGTCAATCGCTTGTTAGTGTTGGTTGAGAGGCGCTTGCACCAGTCTCGCACCGCGATTGGCAATTTGGCGCATGCGCTGAAAACGCCGTTGGCGATGCTGTTTTGTCTGGCTGAAAATTCGCAACTGGATGCCCATTCCGAGTTGCGTAATCTGCTGCAAAAGCAAACGCAAGCGATCCATGAGCGCATCGAGCGAGAATTAAAACGCGCCCGTATCTCCGGTAATATGCAAACCGCCAGCGTGTTTAATCCACAGCAAGAACTCACTGCTTTAGTCATGCTGTTGCAAAATGTCTATGCCGAGAAAAACTTAGCGATCCAAGTCAATGCTCCCGATCAGTTAATCAATTTTGATCGGGAAGACATGCTGGAGCTGACCGGTAATTTGTTGGATAACGCCTGCAAATGGGCTGACAAGCAGGTTCTAGTCTCGGTTGAACATGGTGCCGGCATTACTATCAGTGTCGAAGACGACGGTCCGGGTTGTTCGGCGCAGGACATGCGGCAACTCAGTAAGCGCGGTTTAAGGCTGGACGAAGCAGTGCAGGGACATGGGCTAGGCTTGGCGATTGTACGTGACATCGCCTTATTTTATGGCGGTACGCTGGAGATTATGCGTTCCGCGCAACTGGGCGGTTTGCGAGTGAGTGTGCAATTCCCAAGGTGGATAGCCGCAGCATCGGTATAATTCCCGCTTCTTTTGCATTTACCGTTTGATTGCTTATGACCACCGTTAACACCGAAAAACTTTCCAGCGCTCGTTTTGCCGAAGCCACCGATGCGTTTGTCGAAGAATTTACCGCTTCCGTCAATTTTGACCGGCGCATGGCCCGGCAAGATATTCAAGGCTCGTTGGCGCATGCGGCCATGCTTTGCAAAATAGGTATTCTGACCGAACAGGAACTCGCCGACATTCGCAGCGGATTGATGCAAATCGGCGGTGAGATCGAACGCGGCGAGTTCGTCTGGTCAATCAAGCAGGAAGATGTGCATATGAACATCGAAGCGCGCTTGACCGATTTGATCGGGATTGCCGGCAAAAAACTGCATACCGGCCGTTCGCGTAATGACCAGGTAGCGACCGATATAAGACTATATTTACGTAGCGAAATCGAAACCATATTGACGCAGTTGCAACGCCTGCAAATCGCTTTATTGGATGTGGCGGAACGCGAGGCCGATACCATCATGCCGGGTTTTACCCATTTGCAAGTCGCGCAACCCGTGACATTCGGCCATCATTTAATGGCGTGGTTCGAAATGCTGTGCCGTGACAAAGAACGTCTGCAAGATTGCTGTAAACGCCTGAATGTGATGCCCTTGGGTGCCGCAGCATTGGCGGGCACCAGCTATCCCATTGATCGCTTCATGACCGCCGAATTGTTGGGATTTTCCCGGCCGTCGAATAACTCTTTGGATTCGGTCAGTGATCGCGATTTTGCGATTGAGTTTGCCGCCGCCGCTAGTTTAATCATGATGCATTTGTCCAGATTCTCGGAAGAACTGGTGTTGTGGGCCAGTGCGCAATTCAATTTTATCGACATTCCGGATGCGTTTTGCACCGGCTCATCAATCATGCCGCAAAAGAAAAACCCCGACGTACCGGAACTGGTGCGCGGCAAATCCGGCCGGGTTACGGGACACTTGGTGTCCTTGTTGATGCTGATGAAAAGCCAACCCTTGGCTTATAACAAAGATAATCAGGAAGACAAAGAGCCCTTGTTCGATACCGCCGACACCTTAATCAATTGTCTGCGGGCCTTTGCCGACATGATGCCGCGCATTCAAGCCAAACGCGAAAACATGTACAACGCCGCAAAAAGAGGATTCGCGACGGCTACCGACTTGGCTGATTATTTGGTTCGCAAAGGTATGCCTTTTCGCGATGCCCACGAAGTCGTGGGTCAAGCTGTGCGCTTAGGACTGCAAACAGAGCGGGATCTATCGGAACTAACTCTCTCAGAGTTGCAGGGCTTTTCCGGCACCATTACGGCGGACGTTTTCGATATTCTAAAATTGGAAGGCTCAGTCGCTGCCCGCAATCATATCGGCGGCACGGCACCAGTTGCCGTTCGTCAGGCAATATGTGAAGCAAGACAACAAATACCCCACTAAATCCTGGAATTTGGCATTTTAACTGCTACCCTTCGAGCATCGTTTGATTCGGAGGGTGGTATGCCCCAATATTTTTCCCGACTGCTTGCTGGACCATCGCTGGATGCAATCCCGCAAGAAACCGACTTTTGGCACGACCGGGAGCTTAGTTTGTTTAGCTGCCCCAGCGCCGATGCTGATTACGCATTGACCGCATTAGTTTTTAAAATTAGTAGAAATCCGAAAGATCTGCTGGCGCATCTACGCCGGATTTATTTTTGTTACGACCAGCGCCTGTCCGAGCAACTCTACGCGGCCTTGTTGGATTTAATGATTATTTTGGATGGGAAGGGAACTGCGATCAGTCGCCGTATGATACAAGCTAGCCAGTCGCGGCTGCTGGTCCAGCAATGTCAGGATTTGCTTAAAACTGACGGGCAAACGCCGCCAGCTAATCGATATTCTTTGTTCAGTAAAGGTCTGTTGGCTAGCTGCGAACTGGTCAGGTCCAGACGGCAAACCGAAGCGCAACATGATTATTTGGCCTTAGCCAACGACTTTATCGAATACAGTCAGCTCGAACAGGCCATGGATGTGCTGGAAACGGGTATCAACCTGCAACATGATCGTCCGGATTTGCAACTGGCTTTGTTAGAGCTGTATAAGTCTACAAAAAACCGGGAGCGCTTTCAGCTCAATCGGCAGCGATTTAGCGACTCCGGCGTGGTGCTGGAGGGTGAATGGCTGGAATTGGCACATTATTTTGAAGGACAGGCATCATGAGCAAGTCGAACAAAACGCCATTTCGAATCGCTCTGCATGGCATGGATACCCGCACTTATAAAACCATGGAAATGTATCTGAAGGGGCCTTGTCGGGGGGCTGCCGTCGTGGTCGAGGATGCCGAAGCCAGCATTGACATGATCGACGCGGATCACCCCAAAGCCCGGGATATTCTGGATGCCAGAAAAGCCGCCGCGCCGGGCCGACCGATCATCTTATTGTCATTACAAAACCTACAACTGGATAATACTTACTTCATCAAGAAGCCGGTGAATGTCCAGCAAATAATGGCGGTGCTGGACAAGATTAAGGCGGTTGCCGAGGCTCGCAAAGCCGCTGCCGAACGTACGAAGATTGCGCAAGCACCTGCAAAGACAGCTGATATGCCGTCCCCGCCCAAGGACGAGAAGCCGAAAAAAATGGCTATGGATGTCTATGTTAATAAGGCTAAGGCGCCAAAAACAGGTGATGCCGCTGAGCACCACAAGGCCAGCAAACATCATTCTGCGATGCAGTTGAACGAAGGCGGCTTCACAGCGTTTTTAGGGACACTGAGCGACATCGATTTTGACGACGAGGTGCAGTTGTTAACAGCCTGTTACGACCCCAGGCAGTATTTTTTAGGCTACGTGATGTCGGCATATAAAACGGCCAATTTACAGTCGCGTGTTTTGCAACTTTGTTCGATTTGGAAACCTTTGACGATTTTTCCGGAAAGCCAGGAAGTCTGGATCGATGCCGACGATAAACAAACCCGCGCATTTGCCGGGATGCCATTGGGTAAAGGCTCCGTCGGCAAAATGATTTTGACGGCAGTCGATTCCACAACCGCCATTCAGCGCGCCGAAGATAAGTTTCAAGATATGGGTGCTTTTGTCTGGAAATTGGCAATCTGGACATCCAAAGGGCGCTTCCCGATAGGTCTGGATATTCAAGGGCCCGTCTACTTAGAAAGATGGCCGAATTTTACCCGACTGGTCATCACGCCCGATGCTTTGCGCATTGCCGCATTGTTGGTTCAGGCACCGAGAACGCCGTTGGAAGTTGCTGGTCTGTTACATGTCAAACCGCAGTATGTGTTTGTGTTTATTAGTGCCTGCCAGACGATAGGCATATTGAAACAAAGCGAACGTCAAGCCGATGCGGTGATTGCCGTAGAACCCACCAAGAAGCCCAAAAATGAGGGTTTATTAAGCAAAATTCTCAATAAATTGCGCGGCGCTTAGCAAACGATAAGGAATCTCGATGAGTCAATACAAAATTATTTTCACGGGCCCGGTAGGCGCCGGCAAAACGACTGCAATCAACGCTATTAGCGATGTGCCTCCGATCAAAACTGATGCGGCTGCCAGTGATATGACAAAAAATCGTAAAGCATCCACTACGGTGGCGATGGACTACGGTGTCATGAATTTGGCGGGCGGCGAAAAAATTCACTTGTACGGTACTCCCGGCCAGGAACGGTTTGATTTTATGTGGGATATTTTGACCAACGGCGGCATCGGCTTAATTTTATTGCTAGACAACACCCGCGCAGACCCTTTTCAGGATATGCGTTTTTTTCTGGATGCGTTCGGTAAGTTTATCAACGACACCAGCGTAGCGATTGGGGTGACGCAAATGGATTTAAGTAGCACACCCTCAATAGAAGACTATCATGCGCAACTGCAAGGCTTTGGCTTGAAACCGCCGGTTTTTTCGGTGGATGCACGGGAAAAGAATGATGTTTCTTTGTTGGTACAAGCTCTTTTATATTCCCTGGATCCTGGTTTGGCGGGGTAATCACCATGGAAAGATTTGATCTGATTAACGGGCTGTATCTCTATCCTACTCCCGCTGGTGCTTACTACGCTGTCTCGTCACCCGAAAACGATAAACCCCGGCGGTTTTTAATCCGCTTGCTGCAACAGGAACAGACTCCGGCACTGACTATCGCGCAGTTGCAAACATTGATGGAAATCGATGACGAGGACAAAGCCTTGCAATTGCTGCTGTACTGCCAAAAGCTAGGTTGGGTGCAAGGCGTAGACACGCCTTTACAGGCGCCACAGGCTGCGCTTGAGACGATGTTACCGGATTTATTGGCAACGATTTCCGAGAGCGGCAAAGTGCTATTGGCAGATGATCAAGGGTTTTATCTGGCGTGCAGCGGTTTTCCGCATGAGGTCGCCGAAGAATTGTCCGCGCTCAGCGCGGAACTGGCAACCGTGCATAAACGCCGTTCCGGATTACTGATAAACAATATGGGCATTTCCAGCCATGCCTGGGCCATTGTCGATCCGTTCGGTAACAGTCAAATCGGCTTTTGGCCGATGTTCGTCGGTAAGCACCGTTTCGTGTTGGCGATCAGCGGCGTACCGCATTTTAACCAAGCGGAGTTTGTAACCTTGGCCTGGGCTTTAATCACCCGTTATTTAAGCAAAGCCGCTGATGCTGCCAATTAAGCGGATCGCATATCACCCATTAATGAATAGGAATTAGATTATGAAAGCAGACATGCTGACGTCGGTTTTAAACGAGCTGAACGGTACTTCGGCGGATATAGAAGCCTCCGGTGTGATTTCCACCGACGGTCTGATGATGGCGTCGGTGTTGCCAGCCGGTATGGACGAGGATCGAGTGGGCGCTATGAGTGCGGCGATGTTGTCTTTGGGCGATAGAACGGCCCAAGAATTAAATCGCGGCAATTTGGAACAGGTGTTGATCAAAGGCGCCAGGGGCTATGTGCTAATGACCTATGCCGGTAATGAAGCCGTGCTTACCGTACTCGCCAAACCCAACGCCAAGCTCGGACTCATCTTTCTTGATGTGAAGCGTGCGGCAGAGAGTATTTCCGAAATGCTGTAAACCCTAACCGGCAACCCGGAGTAAATCATGATCGTTGATATGAAGCCCGAAGATATCATTGGCGAGTACCAGGAAGCAACACTTACCTATTGCGACGGCAAATCCAGAAAAGTGCTGTACACCGAGCTTGAAACGCCGTATCCCGACGGCAAGTTGATTGTTTCCACCACGACGCCGGATGGCATCATCAGCCACGTCAATCGCGCATTTGTGGAAATGTCGGGCTATACCGAAGCGGAGTTAATCGGCGCACCGCATTGTATTCTCAGGCACCCGGACATGCCGTCCGCTGCGTTTAAAGACTTATGGGATACGGTGCAACGCGGTGAAAAATGGCAAGGCTTCGTGAAAAACTTGCGTAAGGACGGCGGTTATTATTGGGTAAAAGCCACGGTAATTCCCAATGTGCGCGGCGGCAAGGTGGTTGGCTATACCTCGGTGCGTCGCAAACCCTCGCGCAGTAAAGTCGATGAATGCATCGCACTGTATCCGACACTTAGTTAATTGGGGAGCATCATGTCTTACATGTTTACAGTCAGCCCGGATTTTGCCCCAGACCACCTGTCGGGTTGGTATATATTCAACACTTGGTTGCAAAAGCAGAGCGCCGAAGCCATCCATTTGGAAATGTACAATCACTATCAAGACCTGCATCAGGCCATCGCAGCCGATAAGATCGATTTGATTTACGCCAACCCCTTCGACGCAGCCATGCTGGTCCGAGAGAAAGGTTTTTTGCCGCTGGTACGCGCCCAGGGCGAATCCGACGAAGCGATCATTGCCGTTAACGCCGGCAGTAATATCAACGATGTGGCCGACTTACAACCGAATACTCGGGTGGCTTTCACCGACGATCCGGATGTGCGCCTGATGGGCATGATTATGTTGGAGCCCGCGGATTTGCACGCCGGGAATATCGTCCCGTTGTTATCGGACAATCATGTTTTGGTGGCCAAACACCTGCTGAAAGGCGAAGCGGATGTCGGCATCATTCTGGCGGAGGCCTATGACAACCTGTCCGGTGTGATTAAAAAACAGCTGCGGATCTTGGTGCGTAGCCAAATAAGCGTCATCTACCATTCTTTGATGATAGGGCCGAGATTACAGAATCGCCGCGCCGACATTCAAAAAATATTACTGGAGATGGATAAGGATGAAAAAGGCGGTGGGGTGTTGAATGCCCTGGGCTTTAGGGCATGGCAACGGATCGAAGACGAGGAAATGGAGTTCATGATCGATTTGATGGATACCTTGAACACTTGATTCCATCGCGATGCATCAGTCGACCGTAATCGATTTCCTGCGACACGGCGAAGCTCGTGGCGGTTCGTATTATCGCGGAATCACCGACGATCCGCTGACTGAACGCGGTTGGCGGCAGATGTATGGCCAATGTGGTGCAGGGCAGTGGGATGTGGTGATCAGTTCGCCGCTACGCCGTTGCCGTTCCTTTGCCGCGGCCTGGTGCGAACAACAGCAACAGGATTTGGTGATTGAACCGGCATGGCGTGAAATTGATTTCGGCGCTTGGGAAGGCCAAACCGCCGAGCAAATTTCCAGTCGCTGGCCCGACGCACTGGCGGCATTTTATAAAGACCCCGTCCATTTCACCCCGCCGAACGCGGAAAGCTACCAAGCATTCGCCGCCCGCGTCAGGAAGGGCTGGGAAAGTTTATTGGCTGAGCAGGCCGGACGCCGCGTGCTGGTAGTAACCCATGCCGGTGTGATCAGAGCAATATTCGCAGAAGCCTTCAAGCTGCCGGTTACCCAAAGTTTTCATATCGATTTGCCGCACGCCTGTTTAACCCGTTTTACCTGTTTTGATGACGGTAACGGGCGCTTCGTCCAGCTTAATTTTCACAAGCCGGTTTGATTCTTCTATACTGGCCTTACACTTGATTTAGGCGCGGCCGTTTTGACCAATCGATTCCTACCCATCCATTTAGGCGCGCCGGGCGAAGAGATCAGCAAAAAAGATCTATATGCAGTTGCCCAACGATTCAAGCACTTCAATCAGTTGCGTTTGCAACATGTACAAAGTTTTTTGCAGCCGCGGCAGCAGGATTTTTTGAAGTTACTGCCGTTACTGTTTCATCAAAATCATCCCTTGTTGCCTGGTTTCGTGTCGCTGGAAGGCCCGGCGGGTATTCCCGATTACACGCCCAACAAGCAGACTATAGATGTTGCCAAGCAGTTTTCCAAAGGCTTTGTCTACAAGCGCAAGGCCTTAAGACACTATCCTATCCAGGCGATTTTTTTGATGGGTAGCGTCGGGAGTATGGCGTTTTCGAAAAACAGCGATATTGATATTTGGCTTTGCCATTCATCCACTTTGGCGCCGGATGAATTAAACGAATTGCGGCAAAAAGCCCAGGAAGTGGAAAAATGGGCGGCGACCTTAAAAATTGAGACGCATTTTTTTCTGGTTGATGCGGCGCAGTTTTTGCGCGGCGAAAATACGCCGATCTCTAAAGAGAGTAGCGGCGAAACGCAACATTATCTGTTGTTGGAAGAGTTTTACCGCACCTCGATTTACATCGCCGGGCGGATACCGGTCTGGTGGTTGGTGCCGCCGCAACAGGAAAAATACTATAAGCAATATGTCGCGCATTTGCTGGAAAACCGGTTTATCTCCGAAACCGACGTCGTCGATTTCGGCGGCCTAGAAGATATGCCGATGGCCGAATTCGTCAGTGCGACGCTTTGGCATATCTACAAGTCTTTGACATCCCCGCATAAGTCCTTGTTGAAGCTGCTGCTGATGGAAAGTTATGCCAGCGAATTTCCCGAACCGCAGTGGCTGTGTCTGTCATTGAAGCAGGCGGTGTATCAAGGTGATTTCAGTGTCGAAAGCCTGGATCCTTACCTGCTGATGTACCGCAAAGTGGATGCCTATCTGCGCCAGGCTCAGTCCAAACGCCGCTTGAATCTGATTCGGGAATGTTTTTACATGAAGATCATGGCCGCGTCCGATAATCTCACGGAGAACAGAGTGCGCTTGCAGCGTGAAGATTATCTGCATAGTGTGGCAGATCAATGGGAATGGCCGGAGGATTTGCTGGACAATTTAGCCAGCCAAAAATTTTGGGACATTAAGAAAGCCAGTGTCGAGCACGTGGTGATTCGCGATCAATTGCAACAATGTCTGCGGATGATTTTAAAGTTTTCCGGTTTGCCATTGGATCAGGCGCAGCGGGAAAACAGAGACTTGAAATTGATCGGCCGGAAATTGCGGGCCACCCTGGATTTACGTCCCGATAAAATTGAAGTGCTCACCACCAGAACCACTGTCCATGCCAAACCCGATTTGCTGATAGCTGTGGAAGTCCTGACTGACGACGCGCCGCCGTGCTGGTGTTTATACGATGACCGAGCGGCGTCACAGAAAGCCTCTCTGGAAAGCGCGATTAAATCCGGCGAGAGCTTGCTCGAAGTTTTATGCTGGGCCGTGGTAAACGGCTTGTACAAAAAGTCGCTCAATCTGCAACTGGTCACTTCCAGTCTTAAAATTGCCAATAATGATTTATATCAACTGTTTAATGAATTAAATGCGTTTCTAAGCCGCTATTTGCCGGGCAGGGAGAACGATCTGGAGGTTTACGGCGAGCCGAATCGCGTCTCGTCGTCCTTGTTACTGATAAACCTCGGCGAAAGTTTGGCGATTGACGCGAACAATCAACAGTTGGTGATGAGCGAACGCTCAGACCCCTTGAGTTATGGTGACAGCCGTCAGTGTTTCATCCAGAGCATCCAGCGCCTATCCGTATCCAGTTGGGGTGAGGCCAGTTTGCAGCGCTATATAGGTATAGAGGGGGTTTTTAACTGCCTAGTCGATGTGTTCAATAACAGCGCCGCGCCTTTGTCTGCTGATAAACTCCAAGCGCTATGTTACAACCCGGTACGCGGCAAAAGCATCATCTTGCGCATCGAATCTTTGTTCGGCAATTTGCTAAAATTTTTTGCATCCGCTCGGGATGGCTTGCAGCGTTATATCGTGGCCGCCGAGACCGGTTATGGTTTGTTCCAACTCAGAAACGGCAGCCTGGGCTATTACCGGCTGGACACGCAAAATCAACTGCTGCATGAATTAGCCAAGCCGAATCCGCAATTTTCCGCAGTATTTTTTGATGCCTACGTACTGGATCAAACCTATATTCCGTCTTTATATACGCAGAATTTGGCTGATGTGATTCAGGTTTTTTATCATGCAACCAGCAAACACGTGGGTGTTTATGTGCTTGATGAAAAAGGCGCGCTGTTTGTCCATCAGCATAGCAATGCCAATCCTGAGCACGTCATCACGCACTATTACGTGTTTTTAGGCACCTTGCTGGCGCGCGCGCAATTGCCGGATGGTTTGAGTGTCAAATTTTATGAAATTCAGCGAAACTCGGCGGGGGTGTTGTCCTGTCAGGCCGTACCGGTCAAACTCGGCGGCAGTGTCATGGATCTGAGAGTCCGGATAGCGACCGAGGATAACGGGGCTATTGCGATCTATTGCAACGAAGAAAAATTTTCCGTTACTAACGTCGATAGCTTCAAACCGATCCGCGCCCACATACTGGGCTATCGGAAAAACCGCGACGACTATCCGTTTCACATCACCGAAATAGATGTACCTTGTCGTTTGTTGGGAACAGACCGAAACGAGCAGTTACAAGCCGCCCATTTCCTAAACTACAAGCAAAAAATAGAAGACAAACTAAATATTTAATATTTCAGGGTCGCAGCCGATATTTAGCTCACACCAGTCGAGCTATGGGGGTTGCCATGATTATCCAGAATTCCGCCGTCCACCTGCAAAGTCAGCATCAAGCGCAACAGATCAGCAAACGCAACGAATCGCTGCGGGTCTGGATCGATAAGCCGGAAGATACCCCCAATACAGCGCGAAAGACTCGTCCCGAAACCGCGCGCAAAGTCATTCAAGATTCCCTTGATCTCAGCCGGTCGGCGCAAACTTCGGCAACCGCTGCGCAAACCCTGGATACCGATAGGGCGCTCAGTTCCAAAGATAATCTGCTGTTGCAAATCATCAGACGCATGGTCAAGGAGATTACCGGCCGCGACTTTGAATTATTCGCACCGGATGATCTCAAGGGGCAAGCCGACTCTGTGACCATTCAGGCCCCGCAGCAAGCACCGGCAACATCCGTCGCCGAGCGCGAAGGGTATGGACTGGTCTACGAAAAATCTGAGTCTTATTTCGAAAGCGAAACGACTAATTTCAGCGCCGAAGGGAGTATCACCACCCGGGATGGGCAAACGCTGAGTTTTTCAGTGTCCTTGTCGATGAGCCGCAGCTTTTATACCGAATCCAATCTCAGTATCCGCGCCGGCGACGCGGTGAAAACCGATCCTTTGGTCATCAATTTCGACGGCAATGCGGCAGAGTTAAGCGGCAGCCGATTTCAATTCGATATCGATGCCGATGGTCGTTTGGATCAAATTGCCGGTTTGAAAGCCGGCAGCGGTCTGCTGGCATTGGACAAAAACCAGGATGGCCTGATTAACGACGGTTCGGAATTGTTCGGTCCGCGCAGCGGCAACGGCTTTGCAGACTTAGCGGCTTATGACGACGACAACAATCAGTTTATCGACGCCGGTGATGCCGTTTACAAACAACTGCGAATCTGGCAGCGGCATGATGACGGGTCGCAGCAATTATTGGCGTTGGGTGATAAAAATGTCGGCGCGATTTACTTAGGTCACTTGACGACGCCGTTTCAACTAAAAGACACTGCCAATCAAGCGCTGGGTGAAATTGCCAGCAGCGGTATCTATTTAACCGAACAAGGCCAAGCAGGCAGCGTGCAGCAACTTAATTTCCTGGCTTGAAACAAAGATTTCCCATGATTTTCCTGCGGCCGAGTCGGGGCATTTTTTTCCGGCTTGGCCGAACATGGAGACAGAAGCCTCGCATGCCTGCCCCATCATCTGTCTGAATTCGATAATTGAGCTAGACTTGCCCACATTGCAAAACAATATCGAAACGATCATTACACGCCATGCTTTATGGTTAGCCCGATCCTCAATTATTGCTGTTCCTGCGACTCCGGATTGATTCCCTTCGCGGCCTATAAGGCCCCCCAAGCTGTGGGAATGTCCCTCGCTGTCGATATGAAGGCCGGTTGATAGTCAAACCGCATGCCGGAGTCGCAATCCAGGTATCCGGGATTGCTGATTAATAAAGATTGAACGACTCAAAGCACTGCTCATAAGACCCTATGAAAAAATATATTGTCGGATTTTTTGTATTAACTAGTCACGCCTGCGTCTTGCAGGCTGCATCTCAAGACGCACTTGAGCTGAATGTGGAAGACTTGCTGAATGTTGAAGTGACTTCAGTGTCCAAAAAAGCCCAAGCTCTGAACGATTCCGCGGCCGCGATATTTGTCATTACCAACGATGACATCAAACGAACGGGCGCGACCAGTATTCCCGAGGCACTGCGCATGGCCCCAGGACTTGACGTGGCGCGTATCGATTCGAACAAGTGGGCGGTCAGTTCCCGGGGCTTTAATGCGCGTTTCTCCAACAAGTTACTGGTATTGATCGATGGTCGCAATACTTATAGCCGCATGTTTTCCGGTACCTACTGGGAAAACCAGGATGTGATGATGGAGGATGTCGAGCGGATTGAGGTGATCAGGGGGCCTGGCGCGACGCTGTGGGGCGCAAACGCGGTAAACGGTGTAATCAACATCATCACCAAACACAGTTCGAAAACCCAGGGTGGTCTGGTCGCTGCAGGCGGCGGTACTGAGGAACAGGGGTTTGGCGCGTTTCGTTACGGCGGTAAACTGGGCGAGGATACCACTGGCCGGGTTTATGCCAAGGGGTTCAAACGCGATCAAAATACCAATGCCCAAGGCCATGGTGCCGGTGACGATTGGGACAAAGTACAGGGCGGGTTTCGTATAGATTCTCAGCTGTCGTCAGCGGACGAACTTAAATTTCAGGGCGATCTTTATCATAGCCATCTCAACCAGGTTCTGTCCCAGCCCAGCGTGGTGTCTCCCTATAGTTTAACCGCCCGCGACAAAGCCGAAGCTTACGGCGGCAATATCATGGGGCGCTGGCAGCACACGTTTTCCACCCAGTCCGACATGTCTCTACAATTGTTTTACGACTACTATCGGCGCAATGAGGAATGGATGTCCGAAGGGCGGGATACTTTTGACTTGGATTTTCAGCATCGCTTCGGCTTGTTTGATAGCCATGAATTGATTTGGGGGCTGGGTTACCAACTGACCTCGGATCGTCTTGAAAGCAGTACTATCTTCAGCATTTCGCCGGCTCACCGGAAAAATCAGTTATTCAGCGCATTCGTCCAGGACGAAATGGAATTGATAGACCAAACCCTGTGGTTGACCTTGGGCAACAAATTTGAACATAACGATTTCACCGGCTTTGAAGGCCAGCCCACCGCCCGATTAATGTGGGCGCCGGCGCTGAATCATCGGCTTTGGGCCGGGGTATCCAGAGCAGTGCGCACGCCCTCGCGCGGGGAAGCCAATATGCGCTTGACGACAGCGGTTGTGCCGCCGTCATCGCCATTTTTTATACCGGTGGAACTGGCGCTGGAGGGTAACACAAGCTTGCGCAGCGAAGATGTGATTGCTTACGAAGTGGGTTACCGCACCACCATGATCAAATCCGTATCGGTGGATGTGACGGCGTTTTATAACGATTACGCGCACATGCGCGACGCTTCCCAAGGCGCCGTTTATTTCGATCCTATTCGCGGTGTGTTGGTCCAGACCTTTACCCTTTAGCAATAATTTAAAGGCCAAGACCTATGGTGTCGAAGTCTCGACAGTCTGGCAAATGTTGGACTGGTGGCGGTGGGACGCCAATTACAGCGTGCTTAAAACCGAAGTGCCGCAAACTGCTATGGCGGTAGTCGGCGTCAGCCCGCAACAGCGGATGAACTTACGCAGTGCGGTCAATATTCGGCCGGATTTGGACTTTGATGTTTGGTTTCGCTACGTCGGCAACAATGCCGCAGCAACAGCTTCCGGCAACAGTTACATACCCGATTATGTGACGATGGACGCGCGCTTGGCCTGGCGCCCCGAACCTGATCTGGAAATATCATTGGTAGGCCAAAACTTATTAACTAATAGCCACTTGGAATATCAACAGGAAAACCTGGTACTGCCAACATTTATTGATCGGGGTATGTACGGAAAAATCAGTTGGAATTTCTGACGCCGCTGGCAGGTAGACTGTTTTGCATTTTTTCTATTTAGTTGGATTATTGTTGCGACGGATATGCAAAACGCAATAAAAATTTATCTGTTGGCATTAATGTTATTTAGTTCAAGCGCGTCTTGCGCGGCGCCGTTGGCGCTTGAGCAATATACGGTGTTGGCCGCATTGACGCTTAATTTTGCGCGCTTTACGCAATGGCCGGAGCAGGCGTTTGCCAATTCCGGAAATAACCTGCAGGTTTGTTTGGTGGGGGACAATGCATTATTGCAATCTTTCGATTCAATTAGCGGTAAAGCGGTTGGGGATAGAGTGATTAAAATAATTAATTCGGACAAATTACGTAATTTAAGTCAATGTCATATTCTGTTTTTAAGCGAATTATCCAATAGTGTTTTGTCGCAAGTTTTTTTAGATACCAGGCAGTTTCCGGTGTTGACGATAGGTGAAGAAGCCAATTTTATCGAATCGGGGGGCATGGTGGCTATGGTGAATACCGATGGAAAAATACAGTTACATATCAATCTTGCCATGGTCAAAAGCTCGGGGCTAACGATTAGTTCCAGCCTTCTGCGCTTAGCGAAAATTGTCGGCGATAATTAGGAGAGATAATCGCATGTTTAAATGGTTTAACAATGCGCCTATCAAGATAAAGCTAGTACTTATTATGACTTTGATCGCTGTGTTGACGCTGTTTTCGGCAAGCACTGCGATTGTTGTGAATGAATATTATGCAAAAAAGAAAGATACCGAGCAGCAGCTGGTATTAATTGCCAATATTATTGCATCGAATATTTCAGCGGCGCTGGTTTTTGAAGATACGGTCTCGGCTAATACTATGCTGAATAGTATGAAAACCCGGGACAGCATATTAAATGCCGAATTATATGATAAGCAAGGCAAGTTATTTGCCGACTATCACTCGCAAAAACTGGGTGTTAGTCATTGGGATGCGGAAAAAGCTTCCGCGCTTTTAAACGATGCGCAATCCCTCCCTAGTTCAGAAGGCCTATATGGTTTTATCGGCGAAGTTTTCGCTTATTGGTATGAGCGCTTATTTCCTTATACCAATAATATTGTCGGTAAGGCTGGCGAAAAAAACGTATTCAAATACGATGACGACAACAATCTGCATTTTGTCCGTTCGATAGAACTGGATGGTGACGTCGTAGGGGTATTGCATTTGGTGGATGACCAAAGCGGTTTCTACGCCATATTAAAAGCGTTTTATTCGACTATGGGTTTGATCGTGGTGTTTACCATGGTCTTAATCGGTATGCTGACCACCAAATTGCAGCAAATATTTTTGGCGCCCCTACTCAAACTGATGGATGCCATGCAATCGGTTGGACATGAGAAGAGTTTTTCGCATCGGATTAACAAGACCAGCAACGACGAATTCGGCGATTTAGCCGATGTGTACAATGCCATGCTAGCCGAAATCCAGTTCAGAGACGATCAACTAGCCATGCACCGAGATTCTTTGGAAAGGCAAGTTATCGAACGTACCCAGCAATTGGAAGAAAAAAATCAAGAGCTGAGTATCAGCATCGCCGAAGCGCTCTCCGCCAAAGAGCAAGCCGAACAAGCCAGTAAAGCCAAGTCGCAATTTTTGGCAACCATGAGCCATGAGATCAGAACGCCGATGAATGGCGTGTTGGGCATGACCGAGTTGTTGATGTCATCCGGTTTGGATGATCGGCAAACCAGATTTGCCGATACCGCCTACCGTTCTGCCAATTCGCTACTCAGCATCATCAATAATATTCTCGATTTTTCCAAAATCGAAGCCGGCAAATTGCAGTTGATCGTTCAGGAGTTCGATCTGCGCCGCTTATTGGAAGACACCGTGGAAATGATGGCGGAGCAAGCCCACCGTAAAGGCCTGGAATTGATATTGAATCTGCCGCACCAAATGCACTTTATTGTGCAGGGCGATGCGGAACGATTACGGCAGGTGCTGGTTAACCTGCTGAGCAATGCCATCAAGTTTACCGAAGAAGGCGATGTGCAGCTTAAGGTGAGTGTTCCGGAAAACGCGACCCGCGATAAAGTCAGATTATTATTCGAAGTAATCGATACCGGCATAGGGGTTGCCGCTGAGCGTCAGGCGGAAATTTTCGATAGTTTCACGCAGTCCGACGGCAGCATTACCCGGCGTTATGGCGGGACCGGTTTAGGTTTGACCATTTCCAAGCAATTAGTCGAATTAATGGGCGGTAGTCTTGGGCTGGAAAGTAATATCGGTCGGGGTTCCCGGTTTTACTTTGACTTAGAATTGGGGTTGGGCATCCAGACCGACATCGAACGTGCCGATACCAGCGCGTTGGAAGGTCTGCACATCTTGGTAGTGGATGACAATTCGATAAACCGCGACATACTCCACGATCAAGTTTCGCTATGGGGCGCCCATGTTACGACCGTCGATAGCGGCCCCAGGGCGCTGAAGCTATTGGTCGAGGCCGCCACTTTAAATAATCCGTTTCAAGTCGCTCTGCTGGATTGGCATTTGCCGGTGATGGACGGCTTGACGCTGGCCAAGGCCATTCAACGCGACCAGCGTATTCCCAAACTGCCGTTGATCATGCTCAGCTCCGAAAATGTCAGCATTAAAACCGGCCTGACCCACGAATATGGCATCAGCTTTTACTTGAACAAGCCGGTTTTCCAACAACGTCTGCTGAATTGCTTGCTGGAAATCGCCACGTTCGCACCCGTCGAGCAAACGGCACCTTCCGCTGTAACACCGGAGCAAATTAAGTTATCCGGGCGCATTTTGGTGGCCGAGGATAACTTGGTTAATCAGGAAGTGGTCAAAAGCTTCTTAGAAAGCATGGGCTGCATCGCGGAGGTGGTAGCAGACGGTCAGGAAGCGTTGCATGCCGCCTGCCGGCGCCGTTACGACTTGATTTTGATGGATTGTCATATGCCGGTTATGGATGGGTTTTCGGCAACCGTCAAAATTCGCGAGCATGAACAAGCCACGGCCTCGACCCGAATTCCGATTATTGCTTTAACCGCCGATGTACAAAAAGGCATACACGATCAGTGTGAAATGGTGGGCATGGACGGCTATTTAAGTAAACCGTTCAGCAAGGAACAACTGCGCCATCTATTGATAAATTGGCTGCCAAATGCTGCGGATAATGCACTGGAGTCGGCTCCGTTGGCATCTCAAGACGCAGCGATGGCAGGCGAATTTCCCCCCGGACCGATTTGCCAGGCCGATCTGGCTCAGCTTCGGGATATTTACGATGCGAATGGGGTAAGTTTATTAAACAAGGCCATCGCACTCTATCTGCAAACCGCGCCGGAAACAGCCGAAAAACTTAGACAAGCCGCTGCCGATGGGCAGGCGGATTTGCTGGCCGATATGGCTCATGCCCTCAAATCGTCCAGTGCCAATCTGGGTGCCAGGGATTTGTCTAAAACCTGCCGATTGCTGGAAACTGCCGGCCGCCAAGCGGATCTTGCAGCAATTCCGGCACTGCTGGCGGAATTTGAGGCGCAATTGCCGGCGGCTTTGGCCGAGCTGCGTGTTATTGCCCATGCCAGCGTAGCGCAGCCCGATGCACCGCAAGCCGGCATGGATAAGCGAGTAACCGACCTAGCGCTGGAAGCCAAGCGAATTTTACTGATAGACGACGATCCAAACTTCAGATTGATTACCGGCGAGCAGTTAAAAGCCTCGGGTTTCGACGTCGTGGAGGCCGAGAGTGGCGAAGCGGCGCTGCTCTTGCTGGAAACGGCCATTCCGGATCTAGTCATAGTCGATGCGATTATGCCGGGTATCGACGGTTTTGAAACCTGCCGGCGCATGTCCGCCAACCCTGCCATGACCGACATTCCCATCATTATGTCTACCGGCTTGGAAGACATAGAATCGATAAATCGGGCATTTAAGGTCGGCGCTACCGACTTCATCATTAAACCGCTTAATCATGTGGTGTTGATTCATCACATCCGTTTTCTGCTGCGCTCCAGCCATGATACGGCGGAATTACGTAACAGTAAGCAGCAACTGTCTGCTGCCCAACGCATCGCCGGTTTGGGCTATTGGACTTGGGATCCAAGGCAGGATAAATTCGAAATCTCGCCGTTTTTAGCGGAAATGTGCCAAATGCCGGCCGACTATTTTCGGGGCGAGCTCAGCAACTATTTGAATTTAATCGAGGCTGCGGACCGCAAAATAGTGCAGACCTTGATAGAAGCTGCTGCCCAGGGCGAACAAGTCGAGTATGTCGAGTACCGCTTGCGGCCGGATCTGGAAACGCCCATCAGTGTCCGCCAGGATACGGCCATGATCAGCAGCGGACAGCAGAGTTTTGTCACCGGGACGGTGCAGGATATTTCCAAGCAAAAGCAATCGGAAAAAATCATCCATCAGTTGGCGTATTTCGATGAGTTGACCGGCCTGGCCAGCCGTGTGCATTATCACAAGCGTATTCAACAGACCATCAAAGCCTCGGCGCGCGGCAAGTTGGAGTTTGCGTTTCTATTCCTGGATCTGGACGAGTTTAAGTATGTCAACGACAGCTTTGGGCACAACATCGGCGACCAGTTCCTGAAAGCCATAGCGCAACGCATTCAAAGCGTGGTACGTGAAGAAGACTTTGCTGCGCGATTGGGAGGAGACGAATTTTGTATCATCGCCAGCAGTATTACCGACGAATTTCAAGCCATGGAAATCGCCGAACGCTGTTTGCAGGAAATCAACCGACCTTTAATTTTGGATACCCACCATTTAAAGCCCCGCGTCAGTATCGGTATTGCTATTTATCCAAAAGATGGCGAGAACGAGCACGACTTGATGAAAGCCGCCGACACCGCCATGTACGCAGCGAAAAGCGCCGGCAAACAGCGCTACGCTTACTATCGGCCGGAGATGACGGGCCTGGCGATTAAGCGCATGCAAGACGAGCAAACCTTGCGCGACGCGCTGGAGCACCAGCAATTGCAATTGTATTATCAGCCCCAGGTAAGTATGTTGGATGGGCGAATGATAGGTCTCGAAGCCTTGGTGCGCTGGCGACATCCGTTGCGCGGTTTGCTTGGGCCCGGCGAGTTTATTCCTTTGGCTGAGGCTTTGGGTTTGATCGGTAAAATTAGCGACTGGGCTATTCAACAGGCTTGCGAACAATTAATTGCCTGGCAAAATCAAGGGCTGCCGTTATTCACCACGGCTGTCAACGTCTCGGCAAGCCATTTCCGCGATCCGCAATTTCCGTTTACGTTGCGGGAAATCCTCAAACATACCCAATTGCCGGCTCACTATTTACAAATCGAAGTCACGGAAAGTGCCATGCAAACGGCGGCAGACTTAGAGATATTTAAAAAACTAAAGGGCATAGGAGTGAAAATCGCGATAGACGATTTCGGCACCGGCTTTTCGTCGCTGGCGTCGCTGAAGCAGTTGCCGGTGGATTGTCTGAAAATCGATCGAACCTTTGTTCAGGACGTGTTGTTCAATCCGCAAACCCCGATTTTGCTCGGTACGATTATCGGCATGGCCAACGCGATGAATTTCTCGTTGGTGGCGGAAGGCGTGGAGACGATAGAGCAAGCGATGGTGATGAGCGGTTTGGGCTGCCAAGTGGTGCAAGGCTATTTGTTTAGCCAACCTCTGACCGCCGCTGAAGTGCCGGCCATGTTTGACAAAGATTTTCGTCTGGAATTTATTCACTCCAAACCAGCCCATAGCGATATTCATCGAAACAATTATGACTGATCTTGAATTGCCGGAACGCTTTGCAGATATTAAACGGCTGCCTTCTTTGCCGCACGACGTTCATCAAGTGGTCAAAGCCTTGTCCGACGATAACCTGGATTATGCCCGGTTAGCCAAGATTCTGGCGGGGCATGCGACGATTTCGTCGCGACTGATTGCCTTGGCCAATTCAGCCTGGTTTAACAACTCCAGCGAACCGGTGACATCATTGGAAAGAACCTGTTTGAAACTGGGATTAAATATTGTCCGAGGCGTCGGTATCGGTTTGGCGGTGATGAAGCCGTTTAATATCAGGGATTGCCGAAGTTTTGATATCAAACGCTATTGGATCAGTACTATGCTGGTGGCGCACGCTGCCCGTGCGCTGGCCGACGAACTTGCGGCGGAGCGGGGCAATGAACACTTGCCGCAAACCGTGCATACCGGCGGCATCCTGCACAATATCGGCTTGCTCTGCATGGCCGACATCATGCCCGAAGAAACCCACCAGGCCTTGCGTTTTAAACAAGCCAATCCCGAATTGGACTTGAATCAAGCCTTGCGCAAATTGCTGCATACCGATTATTGCGAAGTCGGGGCGCATTTGACCGTTTCCTGGGGAATACCCGAAGCGTTGGTGGCGATTATTCGTTACCATCGTAATCCGGCTTATCAAGGCAGCTATTGGCGGCAGGCAGCTTTGGTCGGCGCGGCGACGCATATGGTGGGTAGTGTGTTCGACGAAAAAGAGACGTGGCCGGTCTCGGCCTTTGAGAAATTGAGCATCAGCCCGGCCTGTCAGGCTGAGATATTCGCCGACCTGCAAAACCAATATTTAAAAACTCAGGAATTGGCGAAAGTGCTATTTCCTTAAGAAGTGGCACTGAAAACACTACTTTAGTCTTTTTATCCGCCTGATTCGGCCGTAGATTTTTTGCAAAAAACGGTTAGCAGCGGGGATCATGACCCTAAGAATTGCCTTGGCGGCGCGTTTTAATGTCGTCATGCAAGCAGTTGTCGCCGCGTCTGTCGCCTGTTTCAGGTTGATTTCTCGATCCGCGACCCAGCCATGTCGGTGTAACCAGTGTAATAAGCCGCTGAAAAACAGGCATGTCGGCGTCAATCCCACAAAAAACCACAGCAAGCGGCCGCTTTCGCCCAAGGCCTCGCCGGTATGGAGCGGCCAAAGCCAGGTGGTAAATGTTTGTCCGGCCGAGAATTGGCTGGGGTTTTGCACATCGCGAATTTGTCCGCTCCAGCGGTCCACCCAGACGGTTGTGAACGGGTGGTGTTGATTGATCTCGTTAAGTTGCCGCAAATTGATCCGATACGTCCCCAGCTCGCCAACTGGGGTGGTAATACGTCGGACTTCCGAGCTGGGAAACGGTCCGCGGGCCACTAGGATCGCTTCCGACAGACTGGTCGGCCTGTCATTGGGTATGGCGCTGCTGCGCACATTGGGGCCGGCGTCACCATGTCCCATGCCGGATGCGGCGGTCAGGTTCTCCAGCAGGCTAGGGTAGGCCAGATGAAAACCAGTGAAGGCCAGCAACATTAAAAAGCCGGAACTGGCTACGCCCAGCAGTCGGTGCAAATCAAACACTAGCCGCATCAAGCCGGCATCGTGGCGCAGCGAAAAGGCGCGCAATAACTTGTGCCAGCCCGGCCACCACAGGTACAAACCGCTGATTACCGACAACATTAATAAGCCGCCTAAAACCGCCAACGCATTTCGGCCAAAGCCGTCCAATTGCAGTTGGGTATGTAAATCCAACAGCCAGGTCGTCAGGGTTTGGCCCCATAATCGGCTGTCGGCAACCTGGCCGGTATAAGGATTCACCGAGACCATCAGAGGCGCATAAAAGGCGTCTACGCTTTCCTTGGGCTTTTCAAACCAGGCGGTGATCATGCCGTCCGGTGCTCGCGGCATTTCCAAGGTCCAGGCACCGTGGCGATCAGGATGGGCAGCACGCACCGCCGCGACGATTTTGTCCAGCGATAAAGCCGTTGATTGTGGGGTATCGACGCGCAATTGCGGATTGAGCAAGCTATCCAATTCTTCCCGGTAAATACTCATACTGCCGGTCAAGCCGATCAGCGCGAAGATGAGTCCCAAACTCAGTGCCAGATAAACATGGCACAAGCGCCACCATTTGCGGGCATTCAGGATAAAGCGTGGGCGGACAATCAGCGGGTAATGGGTTTCTTGCATGGGGTATACAGTGAGAGATTTAGCGACAGCCCGCCTTCAGCAGCCTTAGACGCTATAAATTTAAAAAACAGCATTTGCCAGGCACGGCAACCGGCTATTTTGCAGGATTAATGCAACAACAACCAGCCCATGGCAGCCGTTGCGCCGCAGACAAGTTTAAAAAATCGGCTAGACTGCGTGAAATACGCAGGGCGGCGGAGTTTGATTGGTAGAGATATGAGGCGTTTTATACAGGATAAATGTAGGTCGGAGAGGCGATGAATCTGAGCAGTTTGCTATTTCTGGCCGGAATTGTTGCTGTCCAACAGTTCAGCCGCTTGCCTAGTCTGTTTGAGTTTATCGGTTTGGTGGTTAGCGGCTTGTTGTTGATTTATCGGCACCATTGGCGATTTTTCGCGCTGCTGGCTGGGGTGCTGTGGGCGAGTATATTGGGTAGCTGGCGGCTGTCCCAACAACTCCCCGATACCTATCAAAACCAGGAAGTGAAAATTCAAGGCTATATCGCCAGTCTGCCGCAACAACAAGAGCAGCGCACCAATTTTGATTTTATTGTCACGGCGCCCTCCGGCAACTTTCCGGATAAAATTCGTCTGAGCTGGTATTACCCTAAGCTCAACTTGGCTGCGGGGCAGGGCTGGGAGTTCCGGGTAAAGTTGCGCAGGCCGCACGGCCGCCTCAACCCCGGCGGCTTTGACTTCGAAGCGTGGTTATTTGCCAACCATATCGGTGCGACAGGTTATGTGCGCGACAAACCGCCGCCGCAAATCGTGAGCTTATCGCCGAGTATCGGTCAATATTTTGCTCGGTGTCGGCAAGCGATTGCTGACCGACTGGACGCTGCTTTGCCCGGCAGCGGACGGTTGGGCGTACTAAAAGCATTGACCATCGGCAGCCAAAACGCAATCACCCAAGAGCAATGGCGCGTGTTTAGAATCACCGGTGTGGTGCATTTAATCGTGATTTCCGGTTCGCATATCAGTCTGATCGCCGGCCTGATTTACCTTTGGACCAGGCGGCTGTGGGCTTGGACCGGGATATTAAGCATTTCGCCGCAACGGGCCGCCGCATTGTGCGCTTGGCTGGCTGCGCTGTTTTACGCCGGTTTGGCGGGCTATTCGGTGCCGACTCTACGCGCGGTGATTATGCTCAGCGTGGCGTTGGCAGCAATCGCTTGGCAGCGTAACACCGCGCCGATGCGAATTTTATTGCTGGCGTTGCTGACTGTATTGCTGTTCGATCCGTTGGCGGTGCTATCGGTCGGTTTTTGGCTATCATTCGTGGCGGTGGCATTATTGATTTACGTGTCGGCGGGCCGATTGGGCAGACCTTCGTATTGGCGCGAAGCCGGCGCCGCGCAATTGGCCACAGCCGTGGGCTTGTCGCCCTTATTGATCGTGTTTTTTCAGCAGGTATCGTTGATATCGCCTGTCGCCAATTGGCTGGCGGTGCCGGTTATCGGTATCTTGATTGTCCCGCCGGCTTTGCTGGCGGTGGTGTTACTGTTTATCTGGCCGACACTCGGGGCGCTGTTGCTGCAAGTTCTGGATTATGTGTTGCAAGGCTTGTGGTGGGTGCTTTTGCAAATGGCCGAACTACCATTAGCCAGCATCTATTGCCTCCCGCCACCATGGTATGCGATTGGTTTGGCGGCCATCGGTGTGCTTCTGCTGTTAGCGCCAAGGGGCTTTCCGTGCCGGTATTTAAGTCCGTTACTGTTTTTACCGTTAATATTGGTTGATGTTGAAAAACCGAAACCCGGTGAAGCCTGGCTGACTGTGCTGGATGTGGGTCAAGGATTAGCAGCTGTGGTGCAAACTGCGGAACATACTCTGGTGTTTGATACCGGCGCACGTTATTCAGAATATTCCGACATGGGCGATTCAGTGGTCGTGCCGTTTTTACGCGAGCAGGGTATTTCTAGGGTCGACAGCTTGGTGATTAGTCATGGCGACAACGACCACAGTGGTGGCGCGGAGTCGATATTTGCCGAATTGCCGGTAGACAAGGCTGTTAGCAGTGTGCCTGAATGGGCCGCACGCGAACACGGCGAGTATTGCCGGGCCGGACAAACCTGGCGTTGGGATGACGTTACTTTTATGGTGCTGTCCCCACCGGAAAGTGGATTCATCGGTGATAACGATAACTCCTGCGTATTACAAGTAAGCTCCGCACAGCAGGTTTTTTTGCTGACCGGCGACATCGAACAAACAGCCGAAAACTGGTTGGTGCGCGAGTACGCTGACAAACTTGCCAGTGACGTGTTGTTGGCACCGCACCATGGCAGCAAAACTTCATCAAGCCTGGCTTTGCTTGAAAAAGTTAATCCCACGCTTATTTTGATTCCCGCCGGTTATCAAAACCGTTTTGGTTTTCCGCATCGCCAGGTTATCGAACGCTATAGCCAGCTTGGCATGGCTTGGTTGAATACGGCTGAACAGGGCGCTATTTCAGTGCGTAGTGGGCCCGAAACAATTCAGCCGATAGCCGAGCGAGCCAAACGGCAACGCTATTGGCGAATACCCGCGCCGAATCGGCAGAGTATTGATGTCAGATAAATTTTGCCGTGTCGGCGTTTCTGCCTATACTCTCAGGATCAAAACATGGAGCATTGCAGTGGAGAATGAAAACCGTAGCAGAATACGTTTTAACCCGGAAGGACTCGTGGCGCACATCATTATCGAACCGCCACCGCCCGGCGGCGAGATCATCATTGACGGCCAAGTTGTCGATATGAGTTACAGCGGCATAAAAATTCGCTTGAAAGAACCTCTGGGTCAAGCAGTTGACGAAGCGGAATTGCGGATTTCCATCATACTGCCTGAGTCGCGGGTGGCGATGTCGATACACGGTAACATCAAGCATATCCGCGAAGATCGCGAATGCGGTTTGCAATATAGTCCGAGCAAGCACAGCGAGGACGAATTCGACGATCTGATGTTCGAATGCGTTAAGCTGGCACCGCAGCGTAAAGATTAATCGAGACCCCTATGAGCAGATTGATACGGTGTGTGCGGTCATTCTGGGGCCACCTCAATGGCGATGCCGCTTATGAGCGTTATTTGCTGCATTGGCAAGCGCATCACGCCGGGCAGTTTCCGCCGTTAAGTCGAAAAGGATTTTTTGCGGCTGAAACGCAGCGCAAATGGAATGGCATCAAGCGGTGTTGCTGAGTTTAATTGTTGCTTGAGTTGCTGGTGCTAAAAAGTATTCCAACCGCAGTTCACTATTCCATTCAAATAGTCCAGTCTTAGAGAGCCGGTGCAATTCGATGAACTTGTGTACGGCGCAAGTTTGGCATTGCAAGCCGCAAGGCAATAAAAAAGGCTTAGGTTTTCCAACCTAAGCCTTTGTAGTCCATTCCGAGGGGACGATTATTCGGCTTGGTCTTTATTTTTGCCGCGTCTTGATGGTGAGCCGACCCGCTTTTTACTTTTGTCTTTTTTCACCAAAGCCGGGTCGAATTTGGAAATATCCAAAGGTTTACCGACTACCCGGACTTTTTTCAGGGCCTGGAACAAGTCTTTGGGCATGCCGGCAGGCAACTCCACGGTGCTATAGTGTTCCTCGATTTTGATGCGGGCGATATGATCGCCGTCTATACCGGTTTCGTTGGCGATAGCCCCGACGATATTGCCAGGTTTCACGCCGTCGGCATGGCCTACTTCGATGCGGAAGGTTTCCATTTCTACCGCGCCGACGCGACCTTTTTCCCTTCTTGGGCCGCGGTCGCTACGATCATTGCGGTCGGAACGGCCTTTTTCCTCGGCGTCCTTGCGTGGTTTTTTGCTGGGCTCTTTCATCAACAAAGGCGTATCGCCTTGCAATAACTTGGCTAACGCCGCTGCAATGTCAAGTGCCGGGACATTATGCTCAACCTGATATTGGTTGATTAATTGGTTGTAAAAGCTGAGTTCCTCGCCGGCCAGCGTATCGGTAATCCGCTGTTTGAAGCGGTTGATGCGGGCGTTGTTGATAAAGTCGGTGGAAGGCAACTGCATTTCTTCGACTTTTTGTTTCGTGGCTTGCTCGATATTGGCCAGCAGGCGTTTTTCGCGCGGTGAGACAAACAAAATCGCGTCGCCGGTGCGGCCGGCACGACCGGTACGGCCGATACGATGGATATAAGATTCGGTGTCGTAAGGGATGTCATAGTTGACGACATGGGTAATACGATCAACGTCCAGGCCGCGGGCCGCAACGTCTGTGGCAATCAGAATATCCAGTTTGCCGCTTTTCAGATTATCAATAGCCCGCTCACGCAAGGCTTGCGACATGTCGCCGTTAATCGCCGAGGCGGAAAAACCACGCGCTTCCAATTTTTCCGCGACTTCGATGGTAGCGGTTTTGGTTCTGACGAAGATAATCATGCCGTCGAAGTTTTCCGCTTCCAGAATACGGGTCAGCGCATCCATTTTGTGCACACCGCTGACAAACCAGTAGCGTTGGCGAATATTGGCGGCGGTGGCGGTTTTAACCTTGATGGTGACTTGTTCGGGGTTGTTCAGGTATTTCTGCGCAATTTTGCGAATTTCGGTCGGCATGGTGGCCGAGAACAGCGCGGTTTGGCGCGTCGATGGGGTTTGCTCCAGAATCCATTCCACGTCATCGATAAAGCCCATCCGCAACATTTCGTCGGCTTCGTCTAACACCAGGGTGCTGAGTTGGTCCAGTTTCAGTGTGCCGCGGCGCATGTGGTCCATGACTCGTCCCGGTGTACCCACTACGACATGCGCACCGCGATTCAATTGGCGTAGCTGGCTGGTGTAATCCTGGCCGCCGTAGATTGGTAAGACGTGAAAGCCTTTGATATGGGCAGCATAACTTTGGAAAGCCTCGGCAACCTGTATCGCCAATTCGCGCGTAGGGGCTAGTACCAAAGCTTGCGGGTCTTTTTGATTGAGATTAATACGCGACAAAATCGGCAAGGCGAATGCAGCGGTTTTACCCGTACCGGTTTGTGCTTGGCCCAACACGTCGCGACCAGCCATGACGAACGGAATAATCTGTGCTTGAATCGGAGAAGGGGTTTCGTAACCGACACTTTCCAGCGCTTTTAAAATGGTGTCTGAAAGCGATAAATCTTTAAAGGAAGGCGTGGCGGAGGAAGGGGCGTCGGACATTAATAATACCTGTAGAAAAAAAGAGAGTTGCCGGCCATGGGCTAGCTATGCCCGGCATTGTATCGCAACTTAGTCTGATATTGCTTAACTTATTGATAATTACCGTAAAATCCTGGCTTGTTCAGTTTGCTTTTCTGGACGAGTAATTTAAGCAAATAAAGATGAAAAATTGCGCGCCAAAAATCAGATTAGCCATCAACAGATGTACCGGTTGAGCGACGGCGGGAAATCCCAGTCTGTCCAGGCTGACGCCAGCCAAAATGGCGGTAACGATCAATCCTACTAAAACGTAAGCAGTGCGCAACAGCAGGCTCTGTTTGTCGGCTTGTTGATAAATTTGCCAGGCCAGCCAGAGGTTGGTGAACAAAATGACTGATGAAAAAGAGCGGTGAATATAAAAAATGATCGGGAAACTATCGCGCCAATATTGCCTGTCGATATAGCTGTGCTCATGAGCAATGTAATCGACCGCTTCCCTGACTTGGGTGCCCATTGCTACTTGCAGCAAAGTCATTGCCATGGCAATTTTTAAAACCAAAGCAAATCGCGGCGTTAGCCAATGGCTGTCGATGGCTTGCAGTAGGGGTTTTTGCGATCTGGCAATCGCGTATATGAGCAGCGCGACGATAAATAAGGCCAACAACATGTGCAGCGTTATCATCAAGGGCTTTAAGTTACTCGCTACCACGGCCGAACCCAGCCACCCCTGAAATCCGACCAGCAAAAACACCGATAATGCTAAATAAAAAATGGCTTTATCGGCTTTCAGGTAAACCCTGGAAGTCCAGGCAGTAAGAAAAATCAGAAAACCAATCGTCACGCCGACCAGGCGATTGGTATATTCGGTCCAGGTTTTTACCGGATTGAAGGTGGTGCTTTCATAGCCGCGCGCCGCATAAATTTCGTGATAATTGGCAGGCAGTTGAGATTCGTGGGTCGGTGGCACCCATTGCCCGAAGCAGGTGGGCCAATCCGGGCAGCCCATACCGGCTCCTGAGGCGCGGACGATGCCGCCAACCAAGATCACGAAATACACGGCAAAGATGGTAAGGGTGCCTAAGCGGCGAAAACGGGTGGCGTCTTGGGCGTCTATCATGTGTCGTGAATTCTCAAAGGAACATTGAATGTGCGAGTTCGATCTCTTCCGAGACCCCTTCAATTTCCAAAATTTCTGTATCGGGCTGTATGCCCAGTTTCACAAAAGCGGGTACGGTGTTCCAATCGACGCGGCAGGCTGGATGATCGGTGCCGGCGATGCTTTGCAAAAATGCGACTTGCACTAAATCGACGTAATCGGCCTTGGCTCCGGAGTCGCGCTGAAAATCCACATATTCGGACGGCACCAGTTTCAGTTCTTCCGGGAAATTCCAGGTGTTCATGATCAGTTTGCCAACGTGCGGGTGGGCTTTTTCCAATAACTTATCCAAACGGGATGGACTGTCTCTAAACTCCGGAATTTTTTCAACCAGAGTCAGTATCGGTAATTTACCGATTTGATGGATTAGTCCGGCCAGCATCGCTTCATCGGCGTTTAAATGCGGCACAAAAGCGGCCAACGCCCGACTGATCGCCGAGACGTTCACGCCTTGCTCCCAGGTGCTGCGAAAATAGCCTTCCAGTAGCGCCGTGGTGGGCGTGAACATTTGCTGCATGATCAAACTGGTAATCAGGGTGCGAATAGTGTTGTTACCGAGCCGGGTAACAGCCATTTGAATATTTTTGATTTCCATGGTGCCGCGATACAAGGGGCTGTTGGCCACTTGTATCAAACGGGCGGAAATAGCGGCGTCGGTTGCGATGATCTCGGCCAGGCTTTGCGCGGTGGCATCGCCTTTACTCACAGCATCGCGGACTTTGATGGCTACATCCGGTAAGGTAGGCAGGATTAATCGGTTGGCGTCCAGTTCCGCTTGCACATGGACTAAAAAGTCTTGAACAGATTTGAATTGCATGGATTGAATTTCCGCTATTGATCCGAAATTATCGCGATTGGCGTCCGATAGTCGTCATCAAGTATAAGGTTTTTTGGCAGTCCATCAACTATTTGCAGGACCACCAGCGCCCGGTTTATTTCGGACCAGACCGAGTTAGCCAATACGCACCCCATGCTTTGCTGAGAAATACCGTCCAACACTTTGCAGCCATTAACCACGCCGCTGGCTGAGGGCTGACACTCGGCGATAAACAGTGCGCGTTTAACTTTGCCCAGATAGTGGCTGCGAGCCACGATTTCTTGGCCTGTGTAGCAGCCTTTACTAAAACTGATGCCGCCAAGTTGGTCAATACCCAACATCTGCGGTATGTGCTGTTCCGATTGGTTAATATCGAACCAGGGTAGGGCAGTGCAAATGTCTTGATAACGCCACTCGTCCAGGCAGCCGGATTCGAAATCGTAGCGGCTACTGAGTAATCCGGCAAATTCATCGATCTGATCAGGTGTACCCAGTGTCAAATAACGCGGGGCGCCAGGTAGTTTAATGGTCGTTAACGGTATTTGCCCTACAGCGAAATTGCCTGTTGGAGCGTCTATCTCAGGCGCAAAACCCGATATGCCCAAAATATGCATGTTTCCAGTTTGATCCTGCAATGTTACATCGGCACGCAATACGTACATCCGCAATTTTTTTAACACCGTGTCGAGCAAATCCGCAGGCAATATCAGGTAAAAAGACGCTGGCGATTTAACTACCAACAGTGTACTGATGACTCGGCCCTTGGCGTTACAGAATCCGGCTATACTGGCTTGCGATGCCGATAAATCATTAATATTGCACGTCAGCTGGCCTTGTAACAGTTTTGCGGCATCCTGACCGATAACTTCTATAAGGCTAAGACCGGTGGACGCGAAAATTTTTTTGGATAAAGCAAGTGCATTGGGTTCGCTAAAAGCGTTTGTGTGATTTGTGCGGTCTTCAAGCATGGCGGCAACGTTTGTAGGAATACATGAACATAATTTAGCAGGGTAGTTTACCTTAGCTCGAAAAAGGTGCAGCGATTGTGTCGAAAAATCTTGAACAGAGCATGAATTTTAAAGTGGAGCGCTCGAAGGCGCTGAGATTCGTTGTTAGCGCTATTCACAGCGCGGCGCTGGCGGCATGTTGGCTAAACGCGCTACCTTCGCCATACAAATATTTGCTGACGATGCTGGTATTACTAAGCTGGCGAAACAATATGGCATTCGGCAAAATTGATGTTACTTATCTGCGCTATACTCCTCAGTATGGATGGTCGCTGCTTGGAACGGGCGACCACTACAGTTCTATCGAGATTCAAGCGTCAACTGTGGTAAGTGGATTACTGATCGCACTGCATTGGGTGCACGATGAAGGGAGGTGTCAATCGATGATAATTCCAAAAGATGCAATGAGTAATGACGATTACCGCAAACTCTCGGTTTGTTTAATTATTTCAGGTTATGGTCATGGTTGATGAATGCCGGTGTGAAGCAAACAATTGAACTGCAAATCGGTTCGCTGAAAAACTTGCCGGTTTTGCCCGAGGCGAGTCTGCGAATTCTGGATGTCATCAATACGCCGGACATACCCATAGAAAAGTTGGCGGATGCCTTATCGTTATCGCCTGGTTTAGTTGCTAGATTGCTTGGATTAGCAAATTCGGCCTATTTCGCCCGTGGCAGAAATGTCTCAGATATTCGCACCGCTATTTTTCAGGTCTTGGGTCTGGATTTGGTGAAGGCGCTGGCACAGGCAATTATTTTTAATGTCCAATTTGATACGCGCAAATGCCAAGGTTTCGACGCCCAGTATTTTTGGATACGCTCATTAACCACCGCGGTATCCGCCCAAAAACTGGCGATCGAAATTCCGCAATTGCGAGCATTTACGCCATCGACAATTTATTCCGGTGGATTACTTCTTAATATCGGCATATTGGTGCTCGGCTATTTGCAGCCGGAAGAGCTGCATGAAGTGTTTGTCGAATGCAAAAAAACGGGTTTGCCTGTAAGTCAGGGAATTTCTCGACAAATGGGCCAGAGCCATTATCAAATCGGTCATTTTTTATTGCGTAAATGGCATTTGCCGGTTTTGTACCAAGTGCTATTAGACAATTATGAAAATATGGATTTTGAAGGGATAGAGCTGCCCTTGCTGATTTTATTGAGGGTTTGTGAACGCTTAAGCATAACTGTGATTTCAGGGGAGTCGATTAATCTGCAAGAGTTTGAATCGGAATGCCGGAAGATTAAGTGTCCATTGAGCAATATACAAGAGCTTGCTGAACAACTGGCAGAAAATCAGCCCGCTATGCAAAAACTTGCCGCCATCATGGGGAATTGATGAACCAGCCTAGCGCAAACAGTCAAGATGTGAAACTGGCAGGTTTCGGCGTGCAGGATTTGCTGATAGATCTTGTCAATGCGCTGTCTGCAGTGAAACAGTTATCCGAAATCGATTGTCAAGTCGATGATGAAAAAACCCTTATCAGACAAGCTTTGGCAAGCCTTATCCAATATCAAGATATGGAGCGGTGCTCTTTTTTTATCGTGGATAGCGAAGGCTTATTAAGCAATGTTGCCGGCATTAGTGCGGGCGAGCTTGGCGCTCCTGAAGTAAATATGGATAGCTCTTTGCGCTTTAGAGTAGGGGAAGGCTTGATTGGCGCTGCCGCGGCCACCGGTGTTTTGCAGCATTGTCAAAATTGCCACGAAGATAAGCGATTCGAAAAAACCGGAAACTCGAAGCAATCGCCTGGTTCAATTATCAGTGTGCCGGTATTTACTTTCAATCGCACCTTGATTGGCGTTTTAAACGTATCGCATCCGCAAGCCTATTATTTCAACGATTGGCATATCCGTTTGTTGGAAGTTTATAAAAACATTCTTGGTCAGTTGATTACCACTAGGCGCCTGGTTCAGCATATGGAACAGCAAATTGCTTCCAGGACGGCCGAGTTGGAGAGTTTGGTTGCCGAAACCAATCAACTTAAAGATCATTTTGCCAGTATGTCCATGCATGACCAGTTAACAGGCCTGCATAATCGGCGGTTTTTTTATGACCAAGTCGAAGTCGTTATCGCTCACCATAAGCGCTACAAAACCGGTTTTTGTTTGCTGGTGATGGACATTGATCATTTCAAAGTCATTAATGATCGCTTCGGACATTTGTTCGGCGATCAAGTGCTGACCGGTGTCGCTAAAGCGTTAAAGCGGCAAGTGCGTAATACCGATATTCTGGTACGTTTTGGTGGCGAAGAGTTTGTAGCGATTTTTACTAATACCCGCTGCGATAGCGGTAAAACATTTGCGGAGCGCATTCGTCAGGAAATCAAAACCCTGGAATGGTCTATCAATCAAGAGGTGGTTAATTTGACCCTGAGTATTGGCATATATTGCTTGAATAGCGATTTAATTCAATCCGAACAAGCGCCAGACATTGATCAAATGATTAATTACGCCGATGCTGCGTTGTATCAAGCTAAAGCCAGCGGCCGAGATAAGACGATAGTATTCGGCGAAGCCTGCTCGGATCAGTTGTAAGAGTATTTTGGATGGTTCTTTGGGATAGTCATAACCTTAAGTTGTGACTAAAAATATTTGAATTTCCCTCTCAGTATGACATCAGAAGTGTCTGTCAGTCCGATAGTTGATTTTTAGGTAACCACGGATTCTTGGTATTAAACCGACCCTATTTATTAACGGTTATTCCGTCCGGGCTGAGCTGGTCGAAGCCTCAGCTGGTGTGACTGTCAACGGGTTCAGTACCCTCAAGGACATTTAGGCGAACGGCATTTAAGGGCCGGGTCAATAATACAAATACCAGCGTCCTGTTCCCCAGTACCAATTGTAGCGATAGCCGGAATACCAGTTGTTATAAAAAATCTGTTGCCATCGTCTCCGCCATTGGTAATCGGCTTGCTCCGATTGGCGCGCTTTTACTGCTTCTTTAAGCAAGCTGCTTGCTTCTTTGTCGCCTTTGTTGGCGGTAATAGACAACCATTTTTCAGCCTCGCCCGGATCGGACCCCATTTCACCAAGACCAGTCAAATAAACCCTACCCAGTGCTTTTTGAGCATCGAAGTTGCCTTTCTCGGCGGCTTCGCGCATCCATTTGATCGACTTATAAGTATCTTGACGAACGCCGTCCGCTCTAAAGAAACGTAGCGCCAAATCGTAAGCGGCGCGCGGATCGTTTGCGGCCAGTTCTTCAAGTGCTTTGATTTTGGCGCTGTCTTCGGCGGACATCGCCGGCTCCGGTTGAAAAGAGGCATAGTCTTTCGGGCGGTCCGCGCATCCATTTTCGTCGCAAATTCTAATGGTGTCCGACTTAACTTGTTTTTCTTGATGTGTACAGGCGACAAGGCCAAACGCTACGAATAAAACAAATAGCGTTGACAAAAAAGGCTTTTTTGAATACATGAGTATTTCCTTTTTCTTTTTATAAGTTTTGGTCTATTATCGCTCGAATTTTTTAGTTTGCTAGGCACCATTAACTGAATGGCAATTTTTTGGAGTTTTTTGGATGAGCGTTAAATCAATTCGAGATTTATCATTACTGGTCTCTGTTTTTGCTTTTGCCGGCTGCGCGCAACAGCCTGGCTTGCAGACAGGTGGTAGTTCAAATTTAGTTTCTGGTTCTGCCGGCGGCGCGACCAGCGTCAACGCCAATAAGTCGTTGGAACGTTGTGCCAGCCCATTGGGTACCTTGGCGGTCAGCGACGGGCGTTTTTCGGGGGCGTCAGGGGTTACCACGGTTGATCCGTTAATTCGCTTGGCGGTGCAGCAATCCAATTGTTTTATTATTACCGGCATCGGCAATATGAGCACCAGTGCCATGCTGGATAGAATCACCGATCAACAAAGAAACTCTGGAGAATATAGGTCAGGTTCAAAACAACACAAAGGCCAACGTGTTGCGGCCGATTATTTACTCGACCCGCAGATTATCGTCGCTAACGAATCCACAGGCGGACAAGGGGGCTCCATTGGAGCCGGATTAATCGGTGCCGGATTAGGCGCTGCCGGTTTGGGCGGTCTAGGCGCCATTGCCGGCGCAGTTTCACATGCCGTGGAAACTAGAACCACCGATGTGGCGCTTACCCTGACCGATATTCGTTCAACGGTGCAAATTGCCATTTCCCAAGGCAGTGCCACCGCTAACAATATGAGTACTTCCGGCGGCGGCGCGTTCGGCGGTTGGGGCGGACTTTTTGCCGGCGCGGCGGGCGGCAGCATAGGTATGTACAGCAGAACCCCGGAAGGCATAGCGACAGCGGCAGCCTTTTTTGATGCTTATAACAATATGGTCCAGTCGCTTAGAAATTATAAGGCGCAAGAAGTGCAAGGCGGTGGTGGTAGCGGTCAAGGCGGCGTTTTGCAAGTCAAATAACCAAACGATAGCGCATCGCTCGCAAGCGATGCGCTACTTCTCGCATCGGCTCGGCCGTATTCTTAAATTCGCTGTATAATCGCGCCCGCACTCTTCCGGTTCATCCGGCTCCCGTTAAACTAATCCTTCTGTATAAAATCCATGGCACTACACTGCGGAATCGTTGGGCTGCCCAACGTCGGTAAATCAACTTTGTTCAACGCGCTTACTAAAGCGACTATCGCCGCCGAAAATTATCCTTTCTGCACTATCGATCCTAACGTCGGCGTCGTGCCGGTTCCTGATCCGCGCATGGATAAACTCGCGGAAATCGTTAAACCGGAACGGGTGTTGCCCACCACGATTGAGTTTGTCGATATAGCCGGTTTGGTGGCAGGTGCCTCGAAAGGCGAAGGATTGGGCAACCAATTTCTGGGGAATATTCGCGAGACCGATGCCATCGTCCATGTCGTGCGCTGTTTTGAAGACGACAATGTGATTCATGTTGCCGGCAAGGTCGATCCGATTAACGATATCGAAGTCATCAATACCGAATTGGCTCTGGCCGATATGTCTTCCGTGGAAAGAGCCTTGCAAAAGGCTGCAAAAGCGTCCAAATCGGGTAACAAAGACGAATTGGCTAGGAAAGAAGTTTTGGAGCGAGTCCTGGAGCATCTAAACGCCGGAGAAGCCGTGCGTACTTTAGGCTTGACCGAGGACGAGGCTAAACTTATCAAGGAATTATGTCTGATCACCATCAAACCGACTCTATATGTTGCCAACGTCCAAGATGATGGATTCGACAATAACCCGATGTTGGATAAGGTCAAGGCTTTTGCCGAGAAGGAAGGTTCCAAAGTGGTTGCCGTCTGCGCCGCGATAGAAGCCGAAATCGTGCAGCTCGATGAAGACGAAAAGAAAGAATTTCTCGAAGATTTGGGCTTGGAAGAGCCGGGCTTGAATAGGGTGGTGCGTGCTGGCTACGAGCTCTTGAATCTCTCGACGTATTTCACTGCTGGCGTCAAGGAAGTCAGGGCTTGGACGATTCCGGTCAACGCCACCGCGCCGCAGGCGGCGGGCGTGATCCATTCCGATTTCGAAAAAGGTTTCATCCGCGCCGAAGTTGTCTCGTATGCGGATTTTATAGCTTATAGCGGCGAACAAGGTGCCAAAGATGCCGGTAAATGGCGTTTGGAAGGCAAAGAGTATAGAGTCCAGGATGGGGACGTGATGCACTTTCGTTTCAATGTTTGACAATAGAAAAGACGCGCCCTATAATGCGCGTCTTTTCAAAGCTGTTCCCAGTGGCGATATAGCTCAATCCGGTTAGAGCGCGGGATTCATAACCCCGAGGTTCCAGGTTCAATTCCCGGTGTCGCCACCATTTAAATCAATAAGTTAGTGCGTTTCTTAATCAAGTTACATTTTCGACTGCAACCGATTTTGCAACGATACCTGTAACATTGTTAGCGAAGTCACTCAAATGATCCGGTGCAAGGTGAGCATATCTAAGCACCATATCATAGCTAGACCACCCACCTAATTGCTGCAAGACATTCAAGGGTGTTCCTGACTGAACATGCCAACTTGCCCATGTGTGTCTTAAACCATGCCAAGTAAAGTTTTCGATACCTGCTCGCTTAAGGGCGTTTCGCCAATTTTTGGTTCCCACTTTAGTAACTGGTTTTCCTCGATACGTAAATACTCTTAAGGGATGTTTTCCTAATTGACTTACTAAAACGCAAATTGCGTCTTGGTTAAGTGCAACTCGAATAACTTTATCGCTTTTTGACTGGTCTGCATGTATCCAGGCGATTTTTTGTAGAAGATCGATTTGAGACCATTCAAGATGAGTTACATTTGATTCTCTTAAACCTGTTGCCAAAGTAAACATAGCCATTGCTTTAGTATGTTCAGGCAATTCCTTGATCAATCTGGCTGCCTCATCTTTGGTTAGCCAACGTAAGCGATTGTTACCTTCTTTAAAACGACGAATATAAGGCGTTGAATCAATCCATTTCCACTCTTTCATGGCTTTGTTAAGAATTGAACGTACAAGCTCTGTGGTTCGATTTACCCGTGTTTTCCCTGCAACTTTTAGCTTCTCCTTAATGATCTTTTCAATGAGTAGTTCATCAATGTTATCCAAATATACGTCATCCAGGTATTTTCTAAGCCATTTCAAATGATACTTATCTGTATCGATTGATTTTTTCTCAGATTCGGAAAGCCAACGGATGACGGCGTCTTGCCATAAATATCTGGGTTTTTCTCCAAGTTTGATAACGTCATGAGCATTGGCTTTGACCTTATCAGCTATTTCCTGGGCTTTTTCTTTGTCGCTGGTTCCAGTAGAGTGGTATAGAACTTTTCCTTTGACGGTAAACTTGTAATACCAGTTTTCGCTATTTTTTCTTTTAAAGAGCATGTGGTTTCATCTCCGTTTTGATAACCACCTACGTTTTGCCATTTATAAATATAAAGGCCACGAAGCCAGTTAAGCAAGTCGTTTTCTATAAATATCCAACATTTTCCAGGTTTGGCAGCTGGAATTTCACCAGCACGTGCTTTGGCTAAAAGGGTACTAGGATGGATTCTGAGGAGCTTAGAAGCAGCCTCTACATCTAATGTTTGTGCAAGGGTAAGCGATTCATGATCTTGCCTATGTTCTTTGGCGATATCAGATGTGAATGTTTTAGATCTCATTGAGATTTACCCGCTATACACGTTTTTTTGAGTTGGAGATTTATGTTTTTGTTAATATTTCTATTAAACCGAATAGAAGATAGATTGTTATAACTTTTCATCATTTAACTTGCCTTAATGTGTCCCGAATTAACGTTGGATGATTTGCCCACCAAGCACTTATAGCTGATGGGCATACCGTTTGTCCTAGAGGCAAGTTTTTAAAGCCGTTTTGCAAACACAACACCGCTCCAGCGGCTTTTCGCTGCCCAAAATGATCAATACCGCTGAATAACAATGACCACATTCCGACATCGCCAATTTTTTATTTCTCAAGTCTCGTGCCACCAACCATGCCGTGGTGAAATCGAGGTTGCCACCGGGCAAGGAAATTTTAAAAAAATCGAATGCCTGGATAACGTTATCAATTTCGCCGTGACTGTTTTCGGCTTCAATTGCACGAAATATCTTGGCGAAGAGCGTGGCTTCCTTGTACCGTTTCATGTTGTGCGTCAAGCCACGAATTGACTCTTTGATGGGGCCCGAACTACCAGATCGCCCCAGAATCTCCTTGTAAGTGGCCTTTATCAGCTCTCTGGGGATGGTAGTTTCGCGGACAATTACCGCAATTCTGGCTTGGCGTTGAATCAGGGTAATGGCCAACTGATACTGTTTAAGCGTTTTGATCATCTTTTTAGCCTCCATGATTCACGCCCTCCCTTAACGTCAGCAACACATCTACGGCAGTGTGCTGCTTGCGATTTATGTACTCAAAAAAATGATTTGAAATCCTTGGCGCAAAACACAGCCAACCCGATTGAGCGATATGCTCAATGTCCTCAATTGACAAACGACCAATGGCCTCAATTAACGCCTTATCCGAAATGCCCAGCATAAAACCAGCGAACAGAGGGTTATCTCGACAGAGATCACGGGCTTTGATAAGCCATAAACAATTCAACGACGTGATTTCTTGATCAGCACTCTGAGCCTCTGCGCGCTCCAAACAATCAAAATAATCATCCAATTCACCTATAGCAGACTGTATGATTTGCCTGACGTGGGAGGACAGGTTTTTTATCTGCAACCATTGATTTAAATAATCCGCGCCGAATTCGTTCGTCAACGGGCACAATAACGCTTGGCAAAAATGCGCGGTAACCAGCTCGACGTTGACAAAGTCAAGGATTAACGGTTGATGGCTGAAAAAGCATTCTCGTGCCAGGCCGGCTAAATTTTTTCCTTCCGCCGTATCCAGTGGGGTTCGAGATTGAATTGAGTGAACAAGTAAATACATTATGACTCTCCTTGGCCGTTAGAAACGGTCAAGACATATGGCCAAAGTTTTGCCGGCATTTTGTGAAAATGGCCGCGAAATTCGATGTTGACGGGCTACACTGCCAGTTTTGTTTCCACATACCGGACAGTGCACAGTCTGGTTATCTTCATGGCTGGGGATCAGGAATCCCGCTTGACAGCAAAGACACATCACAAAATGCAATGCAGAGGCATGAAATTGCCTTGTCAGCTGCCATGCCCGATTGATATCCAACACTCTGTGGTGTTCGAATCTTGCCTCCCGGTCGCAGGGCTTGGGATTGTGGGCAACGATGCGGCAATACAATGCATATGCATTGCAAATCTGCAACCCAAACTCAGTACCATTGGCACGAACGGACACATAATCCTGAATCAATCCCAAAAATATCGAGGCGTGCAGATTGTTAATGGTTGAACGGCTTATCCAGTGTGGATCCCAAGGCAGCATGCCTTTAATTGGTGCTTGTTCTTGCGCAAGCCTGTAAATGCGTGTGGCTGTTTTACGTTTGATTCCACAGAGAGCAGAAACCACCGGTGTTCGGGCGCCGTAGTCGAACAATGTCTTTGCCAACATCAGTTCAGCGCCAAAATGCGACAAGTCAACGAAGCCGCCGTTATCCATGATGATCACCCTGATCATGTGCACCATGAACCAGCAAGGCCGCATGAGCGGCGGCTGAAACGGGGTGGTTACCCAATGGCAGCAAACTGATCACGGCACGGTTAATCGCCGCCTGTTCTTTAATCTGTTCCAGCGACAAATCGGCTACACGATCGACCGTCTCCGGAATAACACCAAACCGCCAGGCGGCTTCCATGGGATTGCTTCGGGCACATTCTCTCAATAGCATCAGATATTGAAAATTCAGTTGCGTCAGATCGTCTTCTAGGGTGGCCATGCTCTGTTCTCTAATGAATTACGACATGGGGCAATACTAAAAGACTGGTTTTGTAATCGTCACGCGCGGAAAGTGGGTGATTTTGGGGTACTTTCCGCGCAAAGCCTTGCCGAATGTGGCTTGGAAAGGTGTCAGGAAGTACTTCAGCTATAAAAAGTGCTTGACAATGCGTAACCGCTTGTATTTTCGATAAATTGATTTGTTGGGGAGTTATTGAGGGCGTAATTAGGTCGAAATAAGGCCTTTTTTGAACGCTTGAAATAGTGAATTTTTCAGTAGACTCGGGGCAACCTTACCAGTCACTTCTGCTATGCACACTATCGATTTGAAATCCGGTTTCCGACGGCTATGCACCGCTAAACAGCATTATCTCTATCCGCTGCCGATTTTGGTGAGCTTTATGGTCTGTAGTGCATCGTGTTTAGCCCATGGCAATGTCAGCCAACAGGCGCGAGCGACTAGCGCCGCACGCACGCTACAAAATACGCTTTGGTGGCAGATTGCAAAGCAGCACCATTTGGATCCTTACATCCTGTATGCGGTTGCATTAAAAGAATCCGCGAACGATACCGATCCGACCGCGGTAAAACCCTGGCCATGGGCACTGAATAAATCCGGACAATCCTTGATGCCAGCTTCCCAGCGGGAGGCCCATGCCTTGCTCAAACAATCGATAGATGAAGGCAATCGGTTGGTAGACGTGGGGTTAATGCAAATCAATGTCCGCTGGCATGGTCACAGAGTGAGCGCGCCGGCGCAATTACTGGATCCCATTACCAATGTACAAATAGGTGCCGAACTCTTAGCAACCGCGATTCGCTCAGCCCCGCATGATTTGGCTTTAGGGATTGGGCGCTACTATAGTTGGAAGGATAAAAAGGCAGCGAAAACCTATGGACAAAGTGTGATGGCCATAGCTGACCGAGTGAAACAGGTGATTTGAGATGGAGGAGAGCCTCTATCATCTGCAATTAGATTATCTGCTGTTAGCACGGGAAATGGTGCTGTCCGGACAAGAAGAACAGGCGATGTTTAGCTTGGGATTAACGCCAGAAGCCGTGAGTATTTTGAAAAAATTGCAAGTCCAGCAAATTAGGGAAATCGCACAGCGAGAATGCATGGCTTTTACGCCCAGATTCAATGCCAGCTATTGGGGGCGTTATCTTCAGGTCGATCAGTCAGTGCATGAGGGAGATGCGTGTGATAGCCAGGCGCGTGACTTGTTAATGTTGCTAACGGGATTCGGCAATACAGCATGAGTGCTTGGTACACCTACGAAGACCGGCTCAGAGATCATTATCTTGCCTATCAATTACTGAAGCGGAAACTGCGGCCGACGTTCGTCAAAGCGCATATTAAAACCATCAGCCAGCACGAACTTAAAGCCATACACTACGCCATTCATTTACACGGTCCATCGAACGGACAACTGCCGGTGGTTAAAACCATCCCGGCATCACGCGAGTCGTTTCTCTATCTGACGTTATTCTTGTCCATCTATCAAATCACCAGCAAGGTTGATACCCAATCGCAACTTGACGTGCCTGCTATTTTATTTGCATGGGATTATTTTCATCGAACCTTTGAACACCTTATTCCCGAAGAGCGGCCTTATGGAAAAGTGCGACCCGCCAACTTCAACGAAGCCTGGGTTTTAGCGCAAGGTATGCGTAAAGGACAAGTCGCCTTGAAATATTGCCCCCGCTGTCGACATAATTATTCAGTTTTCTACGAGAGCAAATTCCGGCCGGTTTGCCAATTTTGTGAATTGGCAGATGCAAACGTTAACTCATTTCGCCCAAACACGCCTTAAGTTTGGTCAGCAATTGAATTGAACGATTGACGATTTAGCCTTTTCACTAAGTCCGGCTTCATAGTCATGGCTATCTTGAAAGCCGACATCCAAGATTTTTAAATTCACTGAGAAAAATTTGCATGTGACGACCCCATAGTTGAGTGCGCCAGGACAAGCTGGCAAAGGATAGGGGTTGAAAGTCCTCCACGAGATAAGGTCTAGCCCACCGTCTCGGCCCCGAGTGATGCGCGGTTATTCGTGAGGGTAACCGCTCATGATTAGCTTCAAAGGTCACCGTTTCGAAAAATCATTCATTCTGATTTGCGTCCGGTGGTATCTAGCGTAAACTTTGAGCTATCGAAATATCGCACAGATGATGGTCGACCGTTGCATTTCGGTAGATCACAGCATCATCTACCGTTGAATTCAAAAGTTCGCACCCAAGCTTGAGGCGTTTTTCGGACAAAGTACATAATCCCGGTTGGCAGAACTTGGCGCATGGACGAAACCAATATTAAGGTAAATGGCGACTGGAAGTATTTATATCCGGCTGTCGACCAAGAAGGGTACACCATTGATTTTTTGTTGACCGCACGTCGAGACCGGAAGGTGGCGTTACGTTTCTTTACTAAGGCGATAGGCCTACACGGTCGGCCGGAAAAGGTCACGACCGACAAAAGCGGATCAAACTAGGCAGCCCTGGAATAGACTCAGGAAGATTCCGGTTCAATCATCGACATTCACCAAATCAAATATTTGAACAATATCGTCGAACAGGGTCACCGGGTCATCAAGCTGATTATCCGACCGATGTTCGGTTTATGAATTTTAATTCCGCCAGACGGACCTTTGTGGCATCCAGCTGATGCATATGATCGAAAAGGACAAATGTGCGCTGTCAATGGCGAAGAGCTGACAGTCGCAGACCGATTCTATTCGTTATCCGCTTAATATTGTGGCCATAGTACGCTGATCACCCTTTAAAAATTAACGCAACAGAACCTTGCGCCATACGGCCATGGTATACGCCCCCATTCGATAAAATAACGAGAAGAGGACTTTCATGTCGATACGCAAACACGTGCCGATCGAACAAGCCGAATGGTTGGTACAGCCGCCGGCCTACTGGGTACAACAGCGTTCTGTGGATTGGGCCTGGCGGCCCGGAGAGGGCCACGGTTTCGGTTATTTGCTGATCGACGAACAACACCATGTCGCCAGCCAGGCGCTTTATGCACGCACTGTTATGATGCTGGCTTCGCTGTCTGCGGTGCAGACCCAAAGCCAAGTGATGGTCGAGTTCGATCCGGCCGCCCAGCGTTTACAACTCCACGAATTAGCGATCTGGCGCATGGCCACCGACGGTGCCTGGCAAAAGCGCGAGCCGGTGGCCAAAGAGGCTTTTTTGCTCAGACAGCGCGAGCAGCAGTTCGAGCAGCAAACGCTGAAAGGTTACGTATCACTGGTGGCTTTGCTGGAAGACGTGAGGATTGGCGACGTGATTGATTTGTCCTGGACCCTATTGCCGCGCGAACCGCTGCCGGGTCTGCTGTTCACCGCCCTGCATTTCCTGGCCTGGAGCGTACCGGTGGCGCACTACTGTTTGGCCTTGCGCGTATCTGCCGGCCATGATCTGCGCTGGCGTTTGCATGCGCCGGACGCCGTGCCGGCGCCGAGTGAGACCGCTGAAACGGATGGCGTGAGTTGGTGTTTCGAGCGGCCGCCCATCTTCCAGGCTGAGGGCAATGTGCCGGGCGGGCACTGGACATTTCCGGTGCTGGAAGCCAGCGCCTGGCAGTCTTGGGGCCAGGTCGCGCGCTTTTTCGCCGAATTGTGGGCTGATGCCGCGCAAGACGATTCGGCAAGCGTCGCCGCCGAAGCGCGACATCTGGTCGTCGGCAAAACTCGCGCCGAATCCATAATCGCCGCGCTGCGTTTTGTGCAAAACGATATCCGCTATTTGAGCGTCGATTTCGGCCACGGCGCCGGCATGTTGCCGAACGGCGCCGGCACGGTGTTGAGGCGGCGCTTCGGCGACTGCAAGGATAAGTCGATCTTGTTGGCGGCCATGCTGCGCGAGCTGGGCATCGCGGCGAGGCCGGTATTGGTCGCCAGCGGCTGGCGTGACGGCATCAAACGCTTGATGCCATCCACGGCCTGTTTCAACCATGTGATCGTCGGCTTCGAATTCGACGGCCAACGATATTTTGCCGATCCGACCGTCGTCGGCCAGGGCGGCGATCTGGCGCATCTGAACGCGCTGCCGTTCGGTGCCGGTTTGGCGATCGACCCGACGACGGATGGCTTGCTCGAATTGCCGCCAGCTGGCCTCGCCGAACTGATCCTGACCGAAACATTCATCCTGGACCGGCGAGGGGTTAACGGTGCCGTCGAGCAGTTGCTGGAGGCCACAGGCTGGCTGGCCGACGACATCAGGGCGGCAATCCTGAACCAAGGCCAACGCCAATTTGCTAAACATCGAATCGAGGCCTTGCAGCAGAATTTTCTGGCACTGCAACCAAATCCGGACAGTCTACAGATCAACGACGAAAGCGACGGCAACCGCATCGAATTACGCAGCCGCCACGGCTTGCCGACCTGGGGGCAGGCCGAGCGCAAACCGCCCGACTTTTTCAGCTACGGCGCCCACGGCCTGTTTTTAGCCGTGGAAACCATCGATCCGCACCAGCAACGCGCGCAGCCTTTCCAATTGCGCCATCCGCTGCGGGTCTGCCACAGTGTCGTCGTCCGCGGTAAAGCGGTGAAAAAACAGAAAGCCGGCACCTTCCGCCACGAAGGGCCGGGCTTTCTCTATCAGGCCGATATCCAGTCGCGCCGGCACGAAGTTCGCTTCGATTACCGTTGGGAAAGCACCGCTACAGAAATCCCGGCCGAGCAATGGCCGACCTATTGCCAGCAACGCGCCATTGCGCTGGAACGAGCCGGCGCTTTGGTGCATACCCCGGCTTTTAAACCGGTGGCTGCCACGCTGCGCTTTTTCCCTGTTCTTGCCGTGGTATGCGGTTTGGCGGCCGGCTGGCTTGGCAATGCCGGCAACAACCGTATCGTTCGCGAGGCCGGCGGTATAGAAGCGGCGGGTTCAAAGGCTTTCGAACATGTCAAACGCGGCGAATTCACCCAGGGTTACGAGTTGGCCGCCGCTGTTGTGCCCAATTACCGCAACAATTTCGATTTTCAAATGATGTTTAGCGAAGCCGCAGTCCGCACCGGCCATTTCGCTGAAGCGGAACAGGCGCTTGAGAAGGCGCGCAGTCTGCGGGCCGGCGACATCCTGCCGGAGCAGTTGCAGGCGGCATTATTTGAAGCGCGCGGCCAATTGTCTCAGGCCTTGGAATTATTGAAGCGCTTGGGAAGCCAGGCCGGTGCGCCGGAAAGGGTATATTCCGATTTGGCGCGCATCTCGGAGCGAATGGGCGAATTCGGCGCGGCGCGGACTGCCTGGGAAACGGTGTTGGCGCGGCATCCGGCGGAGCCGGAGGCCTTGTATAGTTTGGCGCGCTTAATGTGGATGGCCGGCGAGCAGGAGCGTGCCGATAAGCTGATCACCGGTGTCATTGCCTCGCAACCCGTGCCCAGCGCGGGGCTGGAGAGCGCCTTAGCGCGCTATTTCTCGGTAACCAGCCGGCCGGCACGCGCCATCGACCCGGCCCGCCGCGCGGCAGAACGCGAACCAGGCGACCCGTATTTAGCCTATAAACATGTCAGGGCACTGATCGAAAGCCGCCGTTACGACGAGGCTTTGGCAGTCGCGATCGGCGTCAACGAAAAATTCCCGAAACAGCCTATGGCCGCCGCGGCCTTGGCTACGGCCGCGGCGATGGCTAACGACAACCTGCGCGCCGAACCGGCGTTTAAAGAATGGGTGGAACTGGCGCCGGACAATCCTGATGCGGTATCGAGCTACGGCTTTTTTCTGCATCGCGTTGGCCGCGATCTGGAGTCGCAAAACGTGCTGGAGCAGGGAACACGCAAATTTCCATCCCACGGCAACCTGTGGCTGAATTACGCGGTAACCCTGGAAGCCCTGGGAGACCCCAACGCCGCCCAAGCCCGCCAACAAGCGTCCCGCCTGATGACCGACGAACAGCGGGCGACATTGGTGAGGTGATGGGGCAATGTTGTTGATTTACTGCTCTTTAAGGGGACTTCTAACTTGGTTTAGCTAGTGATTACGAGTTTCAATCGTTTAAATAACGAACACTGAATCACAGATATCCTGATGTAGACGTTGTAATGTAATTCAGTTTTTAAAAGCCAGGAAACCACCATGCCAAAACAATCGATTAAACCGCACATGACCCTGACCCAACAGATCAACCATGCCTTCTTGGCACCTAAAGGCTACGATGGCTACCGGAATATGCAATCCCATGGCGGGCAAGGTGTTTACGACTCGTACATCCGTCATAGCAAATGTATTGCATCCGGCATTACCCAGCAAAACTTCCAAGTCAGTTTCGTCAGTAAATTCGATAGTGCGGTATAGGCGGCTTGCTTTTTGTACTAGACTCCAGTGAGTCGCAGTTTAGGCGAGGTTTTTAAACTAAGCGGCTAATCGCTTTGATATTTTCTTAAGTCGACTGTAAGAAATCCCCACTAAAGTGGTGACACATTCAATTACCGAACATGGCTGCAATGGATACTATAACTACTAATCAGCAATTCAAGTCGTCCAAACAACTCTACATTGCGACGGATGGATCGTTAAAGTCTTGTATCACCGCACCGTTAATGGAATTGCCTATCGACTTTCGTGAATGGCCAAAATCGGATACGAGTAATGTCTTCTTGTTTAATAACAAACAGCGGGAACTCAGTGAGACGGCGGCATTTCAGGACTACGCCAAGCCTCTACAACCATTTCAGTTAGCTCATTCACTAAAAGCCGGATGAACTGAAAACCAGCAACCAGCAAAATGGCGATTGAAAAAAGTGACGTTAACAAAATCAGTAAAACTTTCATATTGGCCCTGCCTCAAAACCACATAGATGACGAATGCGCATTTTTTCAGTTTCTACCGAAATAACAAGTCGATACGCCGCAACAACCTGTTGCGTGTAGAAAGGAAAAAGACCAAAACTCAAAGCATTAGCTGATTAAGTTCTGGTGAAATATTTTTTAGCATTGCTACCAAGCCAGCGAAATGACTGATCGGCCATCCGTGATGATTACTCCCTATCGCCAACGTATATCGAAACAATGCCAATAGGCTAAAGTAGATGGGCCACCACAAAATAAATAGCGGCAATTTCCAATACGATGGGTAGTAAGAAAAAGTAAGGGGTTTGCTCTTTTACCCTCAACAGAGAATCCCTCACTGGACTTGGCTTGGGTGTAAATGTCCGAGTCGGTTTGGGCACTGTGTAGGGCTGCGAAGTGATAGTACTGCTGATGAAGTAATTGTCATCGTCAAAGATGGAATCAAACAGGTCATCCAACTTTTTTTGGTTGTCGAATAGGCCATTTAAGGCATGTCTATCTATAGTCGCTGCATACATGACACAACCCTCCAATTCGTTTGCTTTGGTAAAAAGCATAAGCCTTTATCAGAGAAAATTCCGTGAAGATTGTCATACACTGCGCAGCTCTGAATCGGTAGGCAGTCAGTTCAAAACTAACGTAAACAAAACGCAGGTTATTTCGGCAGATGTAGGAAACCCTCTTCATCTAAGGGAAAGTAAGGGTTGTAACAGACTTCCCACAGGAAACCATCCGGATCGGCAAAGTAGCCCCTCAATCCGCCCCAAGATGTCTTTTCTGCGTGGCGTATCAATTTACCCCCAGCAGTCACGGCTTCCAGTAGTGTCGCGTCAACGTCAACTTCCGATGCCACGTTGTGAGCCAATGAAAATCCAGGGAAGCCTGAACCCTCAGGGGACACATTCGCATCATCAGCCAGTGAATCGCGACCGAACAGGGCAAAGGCGATACTGCCAACATGGAAAAAAGCGACTTCTGCTTTACTACCAGATGATTCAATCCACCCCAATGCCTTGTAAAAGCGACGACTTTTATCGAGATCAGATACGCCTAAAGTGACAAAACTGATAGTTTGCTTCATGCCTTTTATTTCCTCCCAAGTGATTATCAACAACCCTGCCAGGCTAGACCATTTTACGTCGCAATATGTCAATGCTATTGGCAAACATATGGTACTTGCCGGTAGTATTGCGCCAGTTGCTTATAGACTAAAGGAAAATGCCTGCTCTGTACGTCAGGTGCCGTGAAAAAGTATTCACTAAAAACAGCAAAAAATTCAGCGGGGCTGCTGGCAGCGTAAGGATTCCCACAGGTTCGTTCATAGTGCTGAACATGTTGCTGCAGTGTTCTATAGGCTTCGCTTAACGCCGCAGTCCACTCAGGAATAGGCATCTTGAAATGCAAAGGCGGCATGCCATTACTGCTGCCATCCAGCATATCGAGTTTGTGGGCTATTTCATGAATAATGACGTTATGGCCTTGATGACACTTGCGTATATCCTGTTCAATGTCTGACCATGACAAAATCACTGGCCCTCTCGACCAGGCCTCGCCGCTCAAAAGACGCTCCTGCGGGTGAACTATGCCATATTCATCAACCTGGTCTCGATTAACGAAGAAAGCAGTGGGGTAAATCACAATATCGGTCCATGCTGACAATAAATCCAAGCCTAGATATAGAATCGGCAAACAGGCTTGCGCGGCAACCGTAACCCGCATGTCATCAGTGATGATTATTCCGACACCAATAAACCGCTTTTCGTGAAGAAGCAACGTACTCAGTGAACGCAGGTGCGCCTTCTCTACTGCGCTCAGTCGGTGCAATAGTTCTAACCGTTCGATAACAGCATGCCAGACATTCGGCTTGATGGCATGCCGGTGCAAAATGTAGCGGGTTTTAAAACGCTTGACGAAATTCATATCAAGATAACGGCGCAGACAACGCTAACTAAACAAAGCCGTACTCTTTGATCCTACGTATTCAATATCAACGACCTAAACTGTCTTAGACATTTCAACAGTGTGGCTTGTGTTTGGTGGAACTAACACAAGCCATCCTAAAATAATGAAATCAGTCCACGCTACTCGGCCGGAGAGCCATGATGCCCATCATGATCAGGTAATGTCGCGCTACCATGTTCCTGAATTTGCGCGTCGAACCACTGGTGTAGTGCATTAAGTAAATGCGGATATTCGGTTGAGAAATGGATTTGCCCACCATTCGGTAGTGCTTTGTAGTCGTAGCGGATATCATCAGCTTTTGCTGACTTCATTTGGGCTAAGCCAGGCATATTCGAACCGTGAAAACGTTCGGTCGATGAAAAATCACCTTTTTTATACTCTGCGGCAGTTTGTCGTAAATAGCTTTGTATCAGCTTGACTTGCTGAGTGTTGTCTACAGATTTGGCAATGATATGCATAATGCCGCCGTGCACGGTTTTGGAAAAGGATTCGAGTGCTTGTTGAGTATCGTAGGGCACCAGCTGCGAACTGGCTGGCGTCTTTTCACCTTTTTTTGTGACAACGGATTCCTTCGCCTCAGCCAACCCTATCCAAAGAGAAAGCGCAATCAAGATCAACGTTTTCATGTTCAACCCCCTTTTTAGTGAGGAACCTAGCTTAGACTAATTAGATAGGTGAAGTGTGAAGAATTGATCAGCATTGAATGACAATGACCTTCGATTTCGACATACTGGAACTCAACAGCAAATCCAAAGTGACAATAATTAATGACGGTAAACCCCCGGCTCTGCCGGGGGACTCCCAAAGGTTTGACCTATAAGACAGTCAGCTGGATTCTCTGAGACTTGATCAAAAGTACGGAGAATCCGAAATGAGAGAATATCAGAGTCTGAGTCACACGAGATGGAATTGCAAATATCACGTTGTATTTATCCCGAAGCGAAGACGAAAAGTGATGTTTGGACAATTGCGTAAGCATTTGGGAACGATATTCCATGAGTTGGCGAAGCAAAAGGGTTGCGAGATTGTGGAAGGGCATTTGATGGCGGATCACGTTCATATGTGTCTGAGCATTCCGCCCAAATATGCGGTATCGAATGTTGTAGGCTTTATCAAAGGGAAAAGTGCAATTTCAATTGCCCGGACGTTTCGAGGCAAGAGCAAAAACTTCACGGGCGAAAATTTCTGGGCGAGAGGGTACTTTGTCTCGACAGTGGGTCTTGACGAAGAGATGGTCCGAAATTACATCCGAGAGCAGGAACGAGAAGATGAGCATTACGAGCAGTTGAGCCTTTGGAAAAGTTGATCGCCTTTAGGCGATTCCCGTAGTCCGCCCCTTTGAGGGGCTAACCGTAATAAGCCCCCGGCTTTGCCGGGGGTGATTTAACTAGTTAACGCGCGATTATGAGCAAAAACCCATACCAACAGCCATCCCCGCAAACGCAAGAAGAAGCGTTAACCCTTGCCAAGAGCATTCAACGTCCAGCGCAAACCAAAGAACAAACCAAGTTGATCGCTCAAGGCATCCAGCAGGGCATTGATCTTTACAAACGACAGCAAAAAGAAAAAGCCAGGGAGCTAAACAAACAACGTAAGAAATTGGCCAAACAAAAAGCCACGCAGATCGAGCAGGATGAATCTGAAATACCCGAAATCATAATCTACCAACAACATTGGTTACCTTGGGCATTACTGATAATGACTTGGTTAGGCATTGGTATTTATTATGTCACTGGATAGTTACTCTACTCGCAACCTTCGTGATGATTTGACCAAAGTTGATCCAGATGAAAATACTTGCCGAACTGCATACTGACATCGATCGACGCGTAGAGCTTATTCGTGCTGAACATCCAGCATGGCTTTGTCGTAGTGGTTGCGAGGGTTTTTGACACCGGTTGGCTGAAATTCGGCAGTTAACGACCGCGGAATGGGCTTTGCTTCGAGAAGGGTTCTCGCAATTACCTGAAGCATTACAGCACAGCATCCGTCAAAACGTCATCGCACTGACTGAGCAGCAATCTCGCCCAATTGTTTGTCCGATGTTGAATCAACAAGCAGGCACTTGCCGCGTATATAACTATCGACCCATCGCATGCCGCACTTACGGATTTTATGTGCAACGCGATAAAGGGCTTTACTGCAAAGACATCGAAACGCAAGTAGCCACTGGCGGTTTGGATAACGTAGTGTGGGGTAACCATGACGCCATTGATCAGCGTCTCAAATTTACTGGAGAATCGCGGGAACTTACCGCATCGTTTAGCGATTGGAATATCATGGACAGTGTCGATAGTCGCTAATCTTTCCCGCTTGAGGAGCGCGTATGAACAAACAGGCTACAGATGAACCTATTGACTTTCTGTTGCTCGACGAGGCCGCGAAGACGTTACTGGGATACTACGTCTACCGCAAGTTCCACAATTACCTGTCATCAATCACAACAGCACTTCACCAGCAATATCAAGACGGTCTTAGCGAAGGACTGATCCGATCAACAGCACTCGGGCGCTCTATGCTGTTTGACATTCGGATGCTTGATTACAATCTATTGATCGAAATTATCGGTGTGTACATGTACGTCCTCTCGTGTCACAAAAGCGCGAATTGGCAATTACTGCAACGGTCCGAAGCAAAGCACGTGCTTTACTTGCGTGGCTATGACTTCGAGGCGGCCTTCTCGATTAGCGACGGAATAGCGGGAGGCATCTCGACCATGGATACCGAAGGTTTCACTCTCAAATTGCCCTCGTTGCTGCAACGCAGAATATTCAAAGTGCTTAGCCCCAAAGAAGTTGATTGGGATACGGTGACTGCGGAGCGTTTCTATGATGACTTCGACGCGCTGATTCAATGGATTAATCGACGCCCGGCCGCGGTTTACCTCAATGCGCAGCACTGGAAACAAGGTGTGCTTGAGCTGATCCCGCGAATGGATCATTACATTGTCTACCTGTCATCGCTCACTGAAAGTGCGCTCTGGGAACTCGATCAATTGAACACGGATCAACGCCGCGAACGGGTGACCGTTGTGTTCGACGAAGACGCAATAGCCAAGAAAGAAACGCAACTAGCGACTCAGTCTGCGCTAATGGGACGACTGGGAAAAGCCATCTGGACGAAGCAGGGCAGTCCACCATCTCTAACGGCAGCGCAAGTCCGCAAAGGACTGGCTGAGGTGTTCAAGGTCATGTCTCCCGGCGAATTCGAAGCGAACATCGAAGATGTCAAACGCCATATCGATGAAAGTAGTGCCGAGATCAAACCTGGCGAACGCGAAACTTGGCTTGATTTCGAGTTCTATCCCGCAGTTCAGAGCGAGGATCTAATACGGCTTAAACAGATGTCGCAAATGTTGGAAAAGCTCGTCGAGGCTGGTCAAACGGGTCCGATTGAGTGCTTGCCGCTCTTTGTGGCCCAACTTCAGCTGCGGATTTACCTGACATTGCTGCTTGGTGATCACGCAGCCACAGGTCGAACGCTGGCCGCTTATTCAGCAGTGATGCAGAGTGCATCTGACTACTATACATCGATGGGTGGGGGAGGGGACGCGTTTTCAGAAGAGAACCGTACTCGGTCGCTTGCGATGCTGGATGACCACGGAGGGCTTACCGATTACGCTGGTCGTCGCTTACTTGCCTATGGACGCAGCCATGAGTTCATGAATCAATCAGAACAGGCGAATGCAACGTGGGATGCGATTTTCAACGCCGCTCGGGCAACTGTCGACAAGGTGTTTACTGGATGCCAAAGGTCGTCCGAGTGATGCTGCTATTGGGAACGGTGCGTGATATATGAGAGCTGTTGCTGCGTTTCTCGCCTTTGAAGTGGATGACGATGCTGCTAGCGAATGTGATGCTCATATTTGAATTACCGGATTCAAAGACCGAAATATTTTTAACATTTATCATATAAAACAATGTTCTACATTCTGCCAATTACGTCATTGTGAGCCTTGCAAAGCCTGATTTTATGAGAAGGTGCAATTGAAAAAAGCACATTTTGCGCACACTAAAATCGTCCGTCTCATTCGTTATCACCAGATTGTAAATCCGTTTCAACCCATCCTGTATGTCGTCTGAAAGTTTCTTTTTCGCGCCTATACATACACGTGTTCATTATTTTTGCCTGTACATCTTTAATGAACAGACTAAAATAATGAACAGCGCATTGACTAACAGGTCACCTCACCGTGAAATCACCAGAAATCGAGCTACTCGATAAAGCCATTGAAAAACTCAAACAGAATACGGGCTTCACTATCGAGATAAATGAAACCGACATTGATGCAACCGGCTTTATAGAAACCGGTACGAGCCGTTTGCCGGTCGCAATTGATATGAAAAGGTCAGTCACCAATAGTGTCATTCCCGCACTTAAACATCAATTCACTCAGATGAATGAACATGGGTTACTGGTTGCTCACTATATCAATCCACTGATGGCGGAGCGTCTGAGGGGATTGGATATCTGGTTTATTGATACCGCCGGTAATACCTATATCAACGCGCTGCCTGTCTATGTGTATATAAAAGGTAATAAGCCTTCTGAGACTCAAAAAGTACAACCGACCAATCGGGCTTTTACCCCTATCGGCTTAAAAATAGTCTATGCATTATTATGTCAGCCAAAATTGGTCAATGTCCCTTATCGTGAAATGGCGCAAACGACTACGGCAGCATTAGGGACCGTTGCCTTGGTATTCAGAGATTTGACCAAGTGGGGTTTTATCGTCGACATGGGCTCTCGCGGCCGTCGTTTAAAAAACCGCAAAATTCTATTGGAGCGCTGGCTTATTGCCTATCCGGAACAACTTCGACCCAAACTTGAAACCGGAAGATATCGTGCAACAGACCCGAATTGGTGGCAAACAGTCGATCTGCAGAATACGCAAGCCTACTGGGGGTCTGAAGTTGCCGCTGATAAGCTGACACATTATTTAAAACCCCAAATCATTACGCTTTACGTCATGGAAGAAAGGGCAACCCAATTTAAAATAACAAACAGACTTCGTAAGGACCCTGACGGCGATATTGAAATCCTAAAGACTTTTTGGGATGTGGAAAGCGAATTCAATCAAGCGGATATCGTCAACCCGATACTCGTTTACGCCGACCTGATCGCTAGTGGGGACCCACGAAACATCGAAACCGCACAAATTCTATATGAGCGCGAACTTGCAGAACATTTCCGGGAAGATTAACGAACCGATTCTAGCTATCTACGCTTTAATCGCTGATGTTGCACAACAAAGCAACTTGCCGTTTTTCATCATTGGCGCTACGGCCAGAGATATTATCTTTGAACATCTGCATGGCATCAAAGCCCCTCGAGCGACTAGAGACATCGACTTAGCAGTACAAGTGGCAACCTGGCAAGATTTTGAACAGCTCAAAACTCAGTTGATTGAAACCGGAGAAATGGTCAGTGACAAGATGAGTCAGAGGTTGCGCTACCGTGGCGAAATCCCGATTGATATAGTTCCCTTTGGGGATATTGAAGCAAACGGCAGCATCCTCTGGCCGCCGGAATACGATATAAAAATGACTGTGACGGGGTTTCAGGAAGCCTATAACAACACCCAAGTGATTCGTTTCAGGGAAAACCCACCATTGGACGTTAATGTGGTGACACCGGTTGGTTTGATGGCATTAAAAATCATCGCCTGGAGTGAGCGTTATCCACAAGCATTAAAAGATGCTTTGGATATCGCCTTTATTTTGCGTAACTTTCTCGATGCAGATCATCAATCGCTATTATGGGAAAAACACGATGACCTTATGAAAGAAGAGATCGACTACAGGCAAGTCGGAGCCAGAGTAATGGGCCGGGAAATAGCCAAAATCTTAACGCCCCATAGCAAACAATTGATCAAGGACATTCTGGCCCATGAGACCGGCGATCAGAAAATTTACCGGTTAGCAGAAAATATGATGAGTACACCTGAGCAATTCCAGGAAAATCTCGAATTATTGGATGCGCTATATCGCGGTTTGATTGAAACGCAGCCAGTTCAATCATGAAAAATCTAAAATGTCGGCCAAACGCTCGATCAACTCAGCATCTAAATTTGACTAAAGCGTAAGTCATTAATTTTTTCAAACACGCTTCATCGCAACCATTGCCAAATACCGGCGGGTTTGAAGATTTTCAGTTTTCAGGCCAAAGCCTGTCATTGAACAGCTTGTGATGAAAACTTTTTAAAGTTAATCGTACGTAAGCATACGAAATCGGCCAAATCCGTGCGATAAGCATGCCTGCGAAATTTTTCATTCCTAAGTTCGGCGAATGGCAGCTTTTCGGCAAGCAACTATGAGTCCCCTTTGGCTCGACTCGACCCAAAACCGACATTGACTGGTACAAATTGAATGTCGCAAATTTGCCAAGACCAGGCACTTATTCTGACTTGTGACAAGCCAGAATAAGCTTCCATAGCGGTGCCTGCCGAAACTACTTAATTTCGCTGGCTTTTGCCTTAGTCTTGCCCATTAGATTTGGCGGTGGACCGATGGGATCGAAGTTTTTCAACAACGGCACATCGTCTTTGTTGAGCCATAGCACGTCCATGTTATAGGAGCCTTGCGGTCCCCAGCCGCCGAAGAACTTCTTGCCATCCGGCGTGAACGACCAGCACATGTCTTCACCGGCGGTATTGACGGTGTCGCCAAGGTTTAGCGGCTCTTGCCACTCGCCCTTGGGATTCTGATGCGAAATCCATTCGTCATGTCCGCCGCGCGAACCCATGTCGGTGCGGGTACTGGTGATGATCAGGCTCTTGCCATCCTTCGATAGCCCAGTCCAATGTAAATGATCGCGGTACGGCGAGTTGACGCGTGAACCCAGGCTCTGTGGTTTCTGCCAGGTACCGTTTTTCTTTTCGACCTTCCAAATGTCACTATCTTGGGTGACGCCCGGTTGCTGGTAGCTGAAATAGATCAGACTATCCGAGGCAATAATCGGGCAATGTTCTTCACCGGTTGGCGTGTTAAGGTGCGGCAGTTCCGGCACCTCGTTCCAGGTTTTGGCAGTTTGCCAGACGCCATCGATTTTCTGTACTACATACAGATCGCCAGTCGAAAGATTACCGGGTTGATAGCGTGTAAAGTAAATCGCGTTACCGTCATCGGATAGGCTGGGTTCCAGTTCCCAGGCCTCGGTATTGATGTTCGGACCTACTTTAGGGTCAATGCCCGGTCCCAGATGAATCGGCGTTTGCCACTGGCCATTGACGTTGTGCGCCATCCAGATGTCGAAGCTATAAGGGTTGCCTTTTGATTCGATTACGCCCGGTCGTGTGGAAACGAACAATACGGTTTTGCCGTCGGCACTGTAGGTCATTTCGAATTCAGCAGCATCCGAATTGATTGGAGCGCCTATGCTTTTTGCCAACGAGGGCGCTTGGGCGCTTGCGCCGGACGGCATATCCATGCCAGGCATCCCATTAGAAACTCCGTGCGCCAGTATCAGCATCAGCCCCACAGAACAAGACGTTAGAACCCGGAAGTTCTCTTTCATATACTATCCCCTCATTTAAAATGAATTTTTTAATTTTGTTAAATTAACGCAATAGAACCAGCAACCTGGTTGCGATAATTTTTCCGATCTTGATCTGGGATCAAATAGCTAAACTTTTGCCTCAAGCACCAAATTGGTCGGTGTCATTGCCGCCCGCCTTACTCGGCTGAAGCCTCCTGTATTGAGCACTTCGGTGAGTTTTTTTTGACCGGCCTGGGCGCCCAAGCCCAAACCGACTTCCTGAGACTTGGACGCGGGTACGCAGACCATCGTGGAAAAGGAATAATAAATCTGGCCCAGAGGATGCAGGTTTTCTTCCAGACTGTCGCCAGCAAAGGGCTCGACCAGCATAAAGGTTCCGCTGTCGGACAAGGAGCTTGCAATATGCAGTGCAGCGCCAACAGGGTCGCCCATATCGTGCAGAGCATCGAACATCGTGACAAGATCGTAGTTTTTCCCGGGATAGTGTTTCGCTGTCACGACTTCGAAAATCGTATTGCTGGCGACGCCTTCGGCTCGAGCCCGCTCCCGTGCGTGTTCGATCGACGGTTCGTGAAAATCAAAGCCATGAAAGGTCGAATTTGGGAATGCCTTGGCCATCAGGATCGTCGAAGATCCATGTCCGCAGCCAATATCGGCAACTTTGGCGCCGGCCTCGAGTTTTTCGCGCACGCCATCAAGCGCGGGCAGCCATGAATCGATCAGGTTCATCGCATACATTGGCCGGAAGAAGCGTTCGGTGCCGCAGAACAAACAAGGACTATGATCGCTCCAGGGCAAGCCCTTACCGGAGCGGAAAACTTCAGTCAGTTTGGGTTCATCGACATAGGCAGACATGACTGCCTGGAAGAAGCCTTGCATGCAAGCCGGATGCCCTTCGGCGGCAAAAACGACGGCTTGTTCGGGCGATAATGAAAATCTGCCGGCTGCTGAATCGTAATTCACATACCCCGCCGCCGCGTTGGCAGAAAGCCACTCTCGAAGATAGCGTTCATCCATTCCGGTGCTGTCGGCCAGTTCCTGGCTGGTTGCGGGAGTAATCTCGGCCAAGGCGCTATACAGGTCGAGTTTGTCGCCTATATAGGCTATCAGCAAGCCCAGTGAACCGGCCACATCACCCATCACTTTTCCCTGCAACTGTTCCAGCTTGTTCTCATTAATATCTGTCAAACGTATTGCCATCTCTTATGCCTTCTGTTGTTAAGATCATTGCGAGTAATCTTTTGATCGTTGTGAAATTGCGGCCAGTTAAATTATAAGCGGGGGCTTTTCCGTCTCGAACAGAATCGCCTGCATCGGGTAACGCGTCGGGCCAGAGCCGAATTCTTTTTTGAACGCCTCAGCCAGTTCCTTGACTATGTCCTCGGGATCGATGCCGCCCCGGTCCTTGATTTCAAAAATAACGGGTGTGTAAACCAGGGCGCGCGCAAACGCCGTCACATCTAGAATGTCATAGACATGGCGCTGAACGGAAATAACGACTGGATCGAAACCGATCTGAATCAACTGCTCTTTGAGTGGATCGATTTGATGGCAGGACATGGGATCGAATAGAAACTGCGGTGTATCCGACGGAAAATATTGCTTGAGAACTTCGAAACTCAAACTGGCAAATGGGTTATAGCGTTCCGAATCCCAGACGCGGAACAGATAACGGCCGCCCGGCTTCAAGGTCCGGTAAACCTCGCGAAAGCCCTTGTCCCGGTTGAAAAACATGATGCCGAATTGGCAGACCACGGCATCGAAGGTTTCGTCATCGAACGGCAACGCGGTGGCATCGGCGTTTTGGAAGATTACCTGTTCGCCAGGCTGAAACTTTTGCCTCGCCACATCCATCATCGAATCGCTAATATCGATGGCGGTCAGGCGTGCTTCTTTTGCCAATAAATTACGCAAGTGACGCGTCACGATGCCGGTGCCAGCGGCGATTTCCAACACATCCATCGGCGCTTGCTCGGCGACGCGTCTTGCGGTATCGGCACCGTAATGCTCAAACAGCACCGGGCCAAGATCACGGTCATACGGTATGACAACCTCATCAACATAACCAGCCATAGTCAATTCCCTATATTAAGTCTGAATGTTATTGCAACCCAAAGCCTTACCAATGATTGAATGCCGCATGTTTAGTAACGGCATCACTGGGATGGCTTTGAAATAAGCTATAAATTGTATCGTAATGTGCTATCGATTAAAATGCATGGCAAATATCGAATTTAGCATAAGGCTTTTGCAAATATGCATAACATGAATTGGGACGATCTACGCTATTTCATCGAAGTGGTCCGCTCGGGCAATGTGACCGAAGCAGGCTTACGCCTCGGCGTTAATCAATCAACCGTAAGTCGCCGGATTGCTCAGCTGGAAAATCAATTAGGCAAAGCCTTGTTCGACCGAACAGCCAAAGGTTGGCTAATCACACCGGTTGGGGAAAAGATCGTTATGCTTGCCGAAGAAATGGCAAACCAAGCCAACGCCATTCATCGGAAAATAGAAAGCGATTCGGAAGACGTTTCGGGAGTCATCAAATTGACGGTTTCCGATGTTTGCGCCAAGCGATTCGTATTCCCTGTCATCCGCGATTTCAAACGCGACTATCCTGATGTCGATTTCGTGTTGATTGCTGCCGAAGAAGTCTTGAATCTAGCTGGCCGCGAGGCCGACATTGCGATTCACGCCATTATGGAGCCACCGCCGAATGTGGTGGGCAAACGCATCTGTCGGCTTGCCTATTCTGTCTACGGTCACCCGGAATTAGTGAAAAACCTGTCAACTGAAATGCCGCCCTGCATCACTTGGATAGGTGATGGCGCCACCTTACCCAATTGGATAACGAAAAACTTTCCGAAACTCAAACGGGCATATCGGACGAATTCCAGCGTAGCCATGTTTGAAATGTGCCGGGAAGGTTTGGGCTTGGCTTTGCTGCCTTGTTCGCTGGCCGATGAAGCGGATGAGTTGGTCCGTGTCCCAGTCGAGCATATCGAATCCGGTTATGACGTATGGGTTCTCAGTCATGTTGATTTACGTACCACCGCACGAGTTCGTATCTTTCGAGATCGCATGGTCGAATTTTTGACTAACGAAATCGACTTATTGGAAGGGCGTAAACCAAAGATCAATTCATGGAGTTGAAATTCAGCTTTGAGTAAAATTCCGGTCATTCCGTTAAGGATATTCATTGCCTGCTTTTGGCCGATTGTGTGAGGTCGCTAACGTCGGCTTTATAGTCCCTCCAGTGCCAGAATCTGGCTTCGAAAGACTGGTATCTTTGGAGAATCGCAAGTGGCAAAAATAGGTCGATTGAGCTAAATGACGACCGACCGTTAATCGAGTTAGTCTCCCCAGAAACCAGAGCAATGTTTAGCTTCTGATCCTGGAGAGACGTGGGTTTTATTTCATTATACGAAGTCGCATCAATGCCGCCTCATGGTTACCAATGGCGAATCCATTGCTCAACTTCGTTCATACATATGCTTGCCTTGGATACCGATGAATCGTTTCGGCACCAATAACTTTTCACAACAAACCATGCTCCGCGAAGGAAAACACGGTTTCGCCGACGATGAAGTGATCAAGTACGCGAACGTCAATCAAGGCCAAGGCTTCTTTAAGTTTTGCTGTAATCACGCGATCGGCCTGACTGGGATCGCTGATCCCCGACGGGTGGTTATGCGCCATGGTCATAGCCGCAGCATTGTAGTGCATGGAGGCCTTGACAACTTCGCGCGGATACACGCTAGCGCCATCAATCGTCCCCCGGAATAATTCATCGCACGCGATGACCCGGTGTTGATTGTCCAAGAACAGACACACAAATACTTCGTGCTCATACGGCGCCAATTTCAATTTGATACAGTCCTTCGCCTTGTCCGGACTGGTTAAGGCTTCGCCTCGACTGAACGTGCGGTTGTAGATCTGTATGGCCTCCAAGATGACATCCTGTTCATCGGCCATACGGTAACGATTATTGGTTCCTCGAATGTATAACATGGGCTTTCTCCGGTAATCTTAAAATGTGGAGAAAGCCGTCCCCTTCCGGGGTGGACTTTCTCCGGAAGGGTTGTCAAAAATGTGCAAAGCGTTGTCAGCGATGCCCGCAAACGTTGGCCGTCCGCTGAAGCATCCTTCGCTAATAAAACTTAAGTTGACGCCTCTCTTGCGTCAGGTGTTTGGGAATGGGTTTCCTCGAATAAAAAAGCCCCAAGGACACGACACAGTCCAACCCCGACGGGGAGAACGGATCATCTCCCCGAGGTGGGTGATACTGGCTAGGCCAGTGGTTAAGTTAAAGACCAGTCAAACACCGGATTACGATGTCAGAGCCAAGTCTGTAGAAGAGGGTAATGCGCCTGTCCATTCCAGCAAGCTGGATTGTTCGTTTTCCAATACCGCATCAGGATCGATGCCCCGGCTGGCAAGTACCGTGCTCATCGCCTGGGTTAACAGACGATGACCTTTTTCCAGTTCCGACTCGCCGCCGTGCTTGATCGCCCAAAAGGGATCGAAATGGACATGCCGGTCTACTGCGAGGACACTGCTTGTTCACTTCGGTGTGAAACGCTCTGTCGAACGATTCGGCCTGTTCGAACTGCTGCCAGAAACCTTGTCCGGCTTGGCTTTCCACGGGCGGCAACCAGCGGCGCTGGCGGCCAACCCAACGGTTCATCCGGTCGATCAGGGTTTTGCTCTTCGGAAAAAAGTGGATGGTGCCGACGCCCGAATAATAGCGAACGTCAAAATAACTGCCACCGATCCGTTTTCCAACTCGAAGTTCGTGAAAATGCTGTCGAAACACCGACACCAAACTCACGTCCGCTTCGATCTTACCATCGAGCAAGGCAAACACCTTGTCGAAGTCGGCTAGCAGACGTTCTGACTCCCAGTTCAGGCTATTATGATAGGACTCGACTTTGTGCCCTGGTAGAACGAATCGAGTGGTCTTGATCCGCATGCCCAAGGTGCGATGTTTGTCATTGCTTTTCCAGCCCATGTAAAACACCGCATTTTCACTGTAATAGCGGGTGATAAGATCAAACACATCGCACACCATGCTCAGTTGAATTTCACCTTGCTGATCGATGATGCCTTGCAGAAAGCCATAGATATTCGGCACGGTAAATTCCAAGGACTTCACCGCTTCAAAGTCCGACTCCAAGCGTTTCTGCGCCGCCGACGATAACCGCGAGGTGACCTGCGTGGATCGCAAAATACCGGACCAGGCACGATCTTTTAGAACGCTGTAATCGGTATACAGCTGAGTTTTTACCCAATCCAGCGGGGTGCCAGAGGATTTGACTGCCGCATCGCCATTCAATTCACCGAGCGTTTGTCCTAGCATCTTACGATAGCGCATGGCACGGGCCTCGCTAAACACCGATTGCCGGGCTGCTTCGACGGCGGCATTGAACATCAGCACCGCATTGTCGATATAGGCATTGGCTAACGCCAGTTCATGAATGGGCTGGCAATCGCCCGCCAAATCCTCGGCGCTCACTTGATCGCGACGTAAGTCGTCGAGGATGTTGCCTAACAGCGCCTCTTCAAAGGTTGAGGTTTTCTTCAACCAGACCAGGGCGATGTCCACATCCGTTTTGCGCTCGGCATCCTGGCTGGCAAACATGTCCGATAAGTATTCCACTTCGCCAAACTGTTCAACCAATCGAAGCAAATGCTTTCGTTCCTTGGAAAACGGGTTTTTCAAGGTTTCAGCATTGAGAATGGCCACGATTTCACCGTCGAACAGAATCTCCCACGCCTTCAGCACATGCTGTACGCCGTCGGTAAACGGGGGATTCATCAACACATGGGAATACAGACTGCCGCTTTTGAACTGCATAAAATCCATACCCACTACCGAAAACCCAAGCGAACGCAAGATCGGGTGTTTATTGATATCGATTTCAATGCAATCGACTGGAATTTGCTGCCACCGTTTATATGGCCTGGGTTTTAATAAATGACCTTCCCCGGCAGAGGGTTCCAATACACGCACAAAATTCTTGTTCTTGAAGGTTTCCCAAGCCTTGATGCTTAACGCTTCCGGCGTTGGGTAATACTGAAGATTGTCTTTCATGGTGATCTCCGATAAGACCCCTGACGACCGATGTATCCCTGGCGGGATAAAATCATCCCGCAGGGGTAGTGTGAAAAACCCGGCTTAACCGAGTGTCAAAATCAAAACGGGGCGTCAGATCAACGCGAACCGCTTGCCTTCAATGAAGTCCTGATACTGCCGGGCTTCGGTTTTTACTTTGAACCGGGCATGCACGCTCCCGTCGATCCAGATTTCCCACGGCAAGCGGTTAAGCTCACCTCTAACCAATTCCACCTCGCCAACCCGAAAATCATCGTGTTGGTAAAGCACTTGGCGAGGACTATCAATGCGAACGATGCACTGATCCAATAACGCTGGACCACCAACATCACCCGGTTCGATCAACAGCGGCACTTTGATGGATCCCATAGAGCGGCCGATCCAGCCGATGACATCGTGTTCATCGTGCCAGGACTGCCCGGTTTGGATATCGCCGTAATACAGCCGAATTTTGCGTCGGCTATGGCGAAGCTGTTCCAACAACTCAACCACCGGTTCCGGTGTATCGGCGTGGTAACAGGTGCCGGACGGTAATCGCTGATACTGGATGCAATGACCCGTGCTAAAGGTGTGTTCAAAGATTTGATTCATGATGTTGTCCTCAATGAAAAACGGAAACATCACGATTCCCCAGCGGGAATAGGACATTCCCGTGTGGGTGGATAACACTGAGCGCCGAATCGAGTGACTTGGCTAACTTAGGCGTTTACATATTGCGCACATTACTTCCTGTGCATTTTTAGGCATGAATTTCCAGCGCAGTTTTTCCTAAGACTTCCGGCATGGCATTGGCCAAGGACAGTCCATCGCACGGCAACTCGGTTTCCGCCGAGTCACCCGCGATCAATGCGCTTTCATAAGGCTCGATTTCCTTGTTGCAATCCGGACAGCGATCGTTACAGCCGCAATCCCAAACATCCTTCCATTCGGTTTGGCAGTAAGGGCAGCGGTACTGATTCAGATAGCGAACGGCATTATTGTGAGTATGCGAATGGCTAATGCCATTTTCTACTATCGATGACATGGTCAATTCCTCCAAAAAATGCAGGAACGACCACCCGGCAGGATGGTGTTCCTGCAGGTAAAAAACGCTGCTCAAAGCCAGAAATTAGCTCATACAGCGGGGTTGAGTTCACACAAAAATCGGTATATGGTGGCTAAAACTCATTAAAAGCAGAGAAACAGCCATGTTTGACGATATTTTGCGCATTTTTGATTTTCTCAGTCCTAAGCAGACCGAGAGCACGCAACCAGTACGAAAATCGATGGCAATACCGCTTGATCCCAAACTGAATGCGTTAAATCTATGCAAAACCATTTTGTCCAAGTTGGATGCCGCGGAAGCCGATGTTTTGCAAAACATCGATGATCCGAAGCGAGCTTGGGAGTTGTTGAGCAATATTCGACAATTGCGACGGGAAACCTTTGTGGATCTCCAATCGCTGCTGCCGGACGGCTTTCGTTTCAACGAACCCAAGAATGATTTGGCAAAACCAGTTCGCACCGTGATGACACAAACCGGCGCGACGCTTGCGGTTTTCAATGGCGGACAGACTCACTGACCGGCACGGATAAACCATTGCCTTTTAGTGCTGCCCGTAATTGGGATACCTGATGCGGAATTTTCTGGGCCGCTGAGTCAGAAACCGCAACCGATTGCTTTTTCGAGCGCCGAGGTTTTTTGACTTCAGGCTCGGGACTTTCGATCACTGGTTTGATCTTCAATAATTCCCGTTCGAGCTTGGCGATTTGAATATCCGCCTCATAGATCTCGATGGTTTTTAACTTAGCCTGTAATTGTGCTTCCAGTCGAACAGCCTCACGATTGACACCGTGATTACGTGTCTGAATTTCCTGACGCACCGAATCCGATATCGCCAACCAATCCATGTCATCGCGACTACGTGGCATGATGACCGGTAGCCGATGTCGTGCTTGGCGCTTGCTTTGATAACTGCGCAACATTTGAGCCGCATTTTTCAACGCACCCAGCAGTTGCAATGCCGTTGCCCAAATTACTCGCAAGGCGAGGATGAACATAGCCAGTAAGATGACACCAAAAATAAAGTTCATTGAAGTTCTCCTTTAAAAATTTAAAAAACACTTCGAATGAACAGCCCCTGACCGGGCGATGATCGCCCGAAGCGGGATTAGGATTTGCAGAGGGTCGTACCACTGCGATTTACATCGGGCTTAACGCACCCGACACGATCACGGTTTAACGTGCTCGCCGCCTAATGGCGGAACGCCGACCAAGGCCGGATTCAGCATTCTGGAAAGAATGCATGAAATGTCTGTTTGTCGAATGGGCTCCAGGTAAGTGAGTGCATTCGACAAACTGCGGTTGCAATCAGCTACCCATAGCCACAATCACCAGGTTAATACCTAAGGATTGGGCTACGGATAATTGACTGGCCGATACTTACGCCGCCAACAACACCGCTTTCGAAAGTTCGAACAATTGCGCTCTCAGCTCTGAAAGATCGTTAATGGTGATGGCAATCGGGAACAGATGACTGACATCCAGTCCCAAGCCTACACCGACCGTTTCAATACCACTATCGCGGCAACGCTGTAACAGTTCTAGTGTGCTCAACGTGTCATTGGGCTGACCATCGGTCATCACCATCAACACTTTACGCGGTTCCCGGCAACGCAGCAGTGACGCCGCACCAAACCAAATCGCTTCAGTCATCGGCGTACTGCCGGCGGCGGCCAGCGAAAAAGCACCGGTGCGAGCATTCACGCGTTGACCATGATCCAGTAATCGGAACACCGAATCATTTTGATGGCCTGGAAACGCGGTCACACCAGGATTAACCCCCGGAATTCCTTCAAAGGCCAAGGCCAATGCCAAAGTGGCTTCCAACGCAATCGGCATAGGCGATCCGATGGGTTTCCCCTGGCTATCCGAAACCTGATAACCCATGCTTTCGGATTTATCCAGTAACAGATGAATGGCCGTATTGGGTGACGCTTTGGTCTGCTTGCGCTGAAATAGCTTGGTTTCGCCCAGTGGCAAACGGTGTAAACGCTTGCCATCCAGCCGCCGTCCACGACACGCATGTTGCGACCGGTTTAAGGTTTGCGATTGCACCAGGCCTTGCAAAGCAGCACGGATTTTTCCCGATTCGCCTTGCACCTTGCGCAGTAAAAACGCACCGGCCCGCTCGTCCATGGGTGGCTCGAGGCCACTGGGCATAAGCAATTCCGAACCATTTTCTGACGCCAACGACAAGGCCGATTTCAGCGATTCAAACACATCCTGCTCGATGTCACTGTCACCAGCGGACAACAGGGTTTGTAAGACGCCCATCGGGTCAGCAATCTCCGCGTTTTCTTCATCTTCGCCTTGCGGATCGGTTGTCGAACTGTTGGATGGCGTTGCCGATTCATCGTCAGAATTTTCTGGATCCAACGTAATATTACCTTCTGGTTCTGCCGAGGATTCGCCGTCAGTGTCGTTGGGTAACTGTTTATCAGGCTCCATTTCATCCCGGGAATCAGAGCCATTCGAATCGTCCGAATCGGTTGATTCAGCATCCTGAGCCGTATGATACGGATCAGGCGTGTTTTCCTCATCTGCCGATGGCTGTGCTTGGTTCTGCTGCCGTTGTTGCTCGAATTCCTGCTCAATCATGGTCAGGATGCGATCAGTCAACTGCAAGCAATCACTCTCCGATTGCAAGCCCTCAGGGACTTCCGACAACAAGCCTTTCAACCGCGTTACGCCACCTTTCGGAAACTTCGCTCTTAGTGCCAGTTCGGTTTGCTCGACCAAAGGTTGTAGGGCAGTTTGACCCAGTACCCGTGCACGCAAACTTTTCAACACGAATCCATATAAAATGTTGGCCGGATGATCGCTTTCAATGGCGGCCACAAAGTCGCCTTTGGCAATCATTTTTTCGATCACCGTGCCTATCGTCAGTCGAGTACCCGGAAAGTCTTTCGCCAGTTCGTACTCGATGCGGACATCTTCAATCGCATTGCATAACCGTCTCCGTAAGACTGAATTGCCATAACGCAAACTGAAGTCCGAATAACGAATATGCGCGGCTTCGTGGGCCAACAGGCCCCAGGCAATATCCTGATAATTCGGATCGTCACCCTCGTAAGCTGGCAATTGAATCGATTTTCCATCGGTATAAGCTTGATTACCGCCGACACTGACTTTAATACCAAAGCGATTGCCAATGGCCGCTGCAACAATGGGGAATGCATGGTGTAAGGTTTTATTTTTCATGGTGTGCTCCAAAAGTCAGGGCAAACCACGGCCCCAGCGGGACATGAATTTGCCCCAATGGGTGAAGTGTTAAATGGCGTCAGATCAGAACCAATAATCCTGGTCAGAATCATCCGCCTCGTCATTGCTTCCTGCAGTCACCGTTTCAGGTTCTGCTGAATGCTCCGATTGGTTGGATTCATCGTTATCGTTACCGGTTTTTAGATCGGTCTGACTTTTATCCAGCAAGACCTCAATCGCCCAGATATCCGCAGCCGATTCCGCTTCAAGTTCATCGTCAAAGATGCCATCAAACAGATCGGTAAAATCGGGACTGTCTGAATCGGTTTCAGAGATGATAGGTGTTGGTGGCTCAGGCTCCGCATAATCGATAATTTCATCAGCGTCCATCTCTTCAACAACAGGTGTTTGATTAACCAACAATCCTTCGCCGTGCCGACGGGTTTTATCCGGATCAGACAACAGCATCGCGGTGGCTAAAATCTCCTGCAAAATACTGCCTTCAATAGCGCCTTTGGTGGGGATTCTCGCCAGAAGATCGTCAATGGTGCTGACGACGGGTGCCACCCGATAGTCCAGAAAACCCAGCCCATCTAGCTTGTCCCGCATACGACGAATCGGCCGTAACGCGCTGCGGGTGACTTGTTCTTTGCCCAGCAACGACTGCTCGATGAGATGGTTGGCTTCCACAGAAATTTCGTAAAACATCTGCTCACTGAGCGAACCGATTTTGCTGTCCAGACGCGCGACATCCGCCGGCGGCAAGCTTTCGGGTAACCCGACACTGACCACCAGAAAGTCAAACGACAACCGCGTCGAGACAAACTCCACCGAATCCACCGCTTGCTCGATAATGTCGGCAAATTCCGGATGGCGAACCACCCAGTCCGTCACCGCCGCATCGTAACCGGCAATAAACTCGGTTTTAGCCGCAGCAAAATCCAGCCCGATACGCTCAAGTTCCGCGGTAATACTGGCGGCCGATTCAACCGGCACGGCAAAGCCACCCAGAAAGCGGGTACCGACGCGCAGACAAATGCGTTCGGCTTCCTTCTTCAGACGGTTGAACACCGTCAGCTTATCGGGATCGAGCAAACGTTTAGACCCTAAACTGGCTAAATCCTCTGGCGGCAATTTGCTACCATCGGCCAGCACCAGGTCTTCTTTTTTCAGTTTCTTGCGAGCGCCATAAATATTGGCATCCACTTTTACCAAGACCACGCGGTCTAAGATGATTTGCGTTTCATGAGACATGGGAACCTCCTAAAATGAGAGGCACACCCATCCCCGCTGGGGTCGATGTGCCCCTGTAGGGTTAAATGAAAATAACAAACCGGTTAAAACCAGCAGTCGTCCGTGTCGGACATGGCCGCTGCCAGATTTAATCGGGGTTTGAGCAAACCTAAGACTTCTGCGGTGTCCCGAATGCTGTCCAGATCAGTGCCGAAAAATGCCAGCACGTCCTGTTCAGCTTTCAGATCGAACCGAGAGATCTCGGGCGGTTTCGGTGGCAATATCAATGTCCACGCCTTTAAAGCCTTTTGCTTTCAATGCCAGTAAAAACAACCAAGGCAGAATGCCATGCGCTGATTTAATCTGGCCGCTCAGATCAAAGATTTCGGCATTGAGGGTTGCATCAATCCACTGTTGCCAGCCATCCCAGTCTTTTTCAGGCTTAGAGTGCTGATCCGATACGGATTGAATAATCCCGATCAGTCGCCTGACCTCGATACCCAAGTCCACTCGAACCGCCTGCTTGGCATGGCAATCAATGGTCCAATACAGCGACTCAACTGGCGGCGTTAGCATGGGCTCTGGATTTGAATCAGGCTCTGGCACTTGTGATTGAGTTGCCGAAGTCTTACCCGGAAACACCACATTGCCGTCACCGTCAATGTCCACCACGGCCACAAACACATAGCCCTTGGCCTGTTTTTGAGTTTCGATGTCGAATTGCCTAATCCCGCGTCGGTGCCTGACACCCGGTAATTTGGATGCCGTTTTGCCCCAACGGGTGGTGATCGAACCATCCGAATTACTCTTGACCGCCCAGTCCTTGGAGCTGCCGTCAGTATTACGATGACGATAGAGATTCCAGGCAGCCATGACTAGATCTGCCAGTCATCGCCAAACACATCTTTGGCGATGCGATGAATCGCTTCGCGTTCGGCGGGTTCGGCTCGGAAGGTCAAGGCCCGGTCCAAGGAATACGCCAAGGCATTAGGCGCACTTTTGAAGGTGGCCACCAGTGACGCCCAACGCACTAAGCCGCGCGTCGATAACGTGACTGACAACATGCCACTGCCATCGGCACCGCCGATAAAGACTTTACGAATCTGATTGGCGACTTTGATCATGCTTTCGCGCACCGTTTCCGGCATACTCGGCACTACATCGGCCAACAGTTTCATTTCGTCTTCGGGTTCGGGGTAGCCGACTTCCATCAGTCGAAATCTATCTAAAAACGATAGGTTCTGCCGCAACACCCCTTGGTACAAGCCCGACTGATCACCCGATCCGGCACTATTGCCGGTGGCCACCAAACGGAATTTAGGGTGCGGCGTAATCACATCGCCGGTCTGCGGAATCGTCAACGGTTTGCCTTCAACAATTTCATTCAGGCCGATCAGCTCGGCAGGATCGATGGCATCGATTTCGTTAATCAACAACACATGACCCAGGCGGACTGCCAGGGTCAACGGACCATCGATCCACTTCATCGCGCCGCCGTCGACCAGCATGTACTGACCCAACAGATCGTTGAGTTCCAGCCGACCGTGACCGGTGACCGAATGCACGCCCCAATGTAGACGCGCCGCGACTTGCTCCAACAACGAGGTTTTACCGGAACCGGTGGGGCCGGTCAGGTATAGGCCGTCGCCATTGTGTGCGCCTAAAAACGCCAACACATCGCGTAAGTGATCCTTGCGAAACACATAGGGTTTTTGCGCCGGTACATAGGTATTTTGTCCGGGGGCAAAGCCTTCCACTTTCATGGAAGCAGGGGCCTGAATGCCGAACGTGTCGGCAATGGAATAGTGTTGGTACATGGTGAGCTCCTCGAGGGCTAGCCTCAGAAAAACAAGGGGCGCACCGCCCCGAGGGGTGATGAGCCCCAACGGGTGATTAAACCCTGGCAAACCAGGGTAGATAGAAAATTAACGTAACTGCATGACGCAGTACATCGCCCATTCGGCGCGGGCCAACAGCTCCCGATCCATCAAACGCAGGATGCGCTGAATGTCGCTTCTCAAACCGGGGTCCGAGATTTGACCGTGCAGTTCCAGCAGCAACCGCTTTTTGGCATGAATGTCGTCGCTATGCGCAACGTTCAACCAGCCGTGCAAGGTTTTCCAAAAGTCGTGATTCATGATGACCTCCTTCAATGATTATTAGGGGTCACCGAGTCCCGTGAGGGTGATGAACCCCAACGGGACAAACTAAACACACCAGGCTTGACGCACCTGGCACACGAGGCAAACGCTCATGCCGCTTAATAACGGAACGCCGGTCGAAACCGGATTCGGGATTCCACGAAGGGAATACCTGAACGATGCGGGTTTTGGGTTGGACTTTTTTAAAAGCCCAGCCTAAAACCGACAGGCCTAAACTGAAGGATTTCATCAGGTGTCCGACGTCAACACTCTTAGCCGGTCGTCAACCAATGAACATCCCGTAACCACCAGGGTTACAGGATGTCTTGAAGCGCCCCCTCAAAACCAAAAGTCCACACCTGCCAGGTCCTTCAAGGCTTGAGCATCGAACGGCACTTCGGCATGTTTACCGTCGTCATCCCGGCAGGTCACGCGAACGCGCGTGGCAGACGGTTTACGATAGCGTTCCAGTGCCGCAGCCTGAACATCCGGTTGCAAGGCGTGCAGTGCCGCCTTGTAATCGATAGCACCCTGGCTTTGAAACCGGCTGATCCGCAATCCGGAATGCTCTGCGGCCACGTAATCACCCATTAGCAACACCAACGTGTTTTCAATGGCCGCCTGACTAGCCTCCAAGGTGGCTAGCTCCGCTTTCAAATCCGCGATTTTCACGGCACGATTGCGATAACTCGCCGCCTGCTGTTGCCATTGCGGCTCAGCATCACCTTTGGGTAAATACAAATCACGTTCGGGATCCTTACTCGGCTCCTTTTTCGATTTGACCGCCGACCAGAAATCCATCGCTTTATCGACCAGCTGGGTGAGAAAAGACTCATCGCGCTGAATTTCAAACTCGATGTCCTGGCCTTGGTGGTAGAAAAACAAAAAACCGCGCTGTGCTTCGGATACCAGCAGTTGTTGCTGGACTTGGCACCAATAGAGTTGATAGGCCTCGGACGCTTCCCGATTCAACAGCACATCCAAAAACGTGGTCTCGTGCGGACATTTGATTTCCACGGGCTCATTCGCGTCGGACAAGCCGTCGAACGATGCCCGCATCAAGGGATACTGTTCCGACTCGCCGCACAGCGGCAACAACATCAGCTCGTGTTTATCCTCGAAGCGTTGCAAAGCCTCGGGCTCTTGCTGGATGCCGGCGCGGATCAACGGGTTGTTGTCCAGGCTGGCTTCCAGCACCAGGCCGAGCTTTTCTGCCCAGAGCCGCCAAGGGGTTTTGTAAGGCGAACGATTCATGACGATGGCGGCTTCGCTGGCACTGACGCCTTGTAATCGCCATTGGCGCCAGGCGTCGGAACGTTGCGAAACGTCAATGACCTTCATCGCGAGAATCCGGTCAACTGCACCTGGCAACCAAAGCGCACCGTCTCGATACCGAGCTTGTGCAACTGGGTCTGGCAACGCCGGGCCCAATGGCCATCACCGAATAGCAACAGCATTTCGTCTTGCGCCGGTAGACAGACACCGCCAAAACTCTCGGCCAGTGTCGTTAGTTCTGGCTGGCTCAAAGGTTGCGGATTGGGTTCGTTGCTCTGGGGTCGCCAAAGGCGTTCCAGAAAACCTCGGCCGTGACGGCGTAACACCGTGGGTGAATCGTAACGTTGCCAGTCGGTATGACAGGGCACGCGGTTCAATGATTGATCGTTTGTATTCATGACCTCTCCTGATAAAAACAAAGAGCGTCATGTCCTACCCAGTGGGCGAATCATGACGCCCTCGTGGGTGGTTAAAGAATTTAGGATTGCAGCGTTTCTACGCCGCGTGTCCCAGGGTTTGACGGGCCTGATTCATGGCCATGTCTTTCGCGGACAAGGGTGACATGCCAGTGTTTTCGGTTTGTTCCAGGGCTGGTGTTGCCTTGGGATCAACCTTCGATACCTTATCCAACTCGGCCAAGGCAAAGGTCAGATCGATGCCTTTAAACTTCTGGTGGGCATAGTCGTAGGCCGCTTTCCAGGCACCGGCTGCTGCTGTACGCCTTACCAGCTCAGCGACGGCTTTTTGCACCTTGGGATGGATTTGCGATACGTCGATCACGTGCGGCGTTTGTTCGGATGACCCGGAAAACCAATCACCCGCTTGGCCAACATCGGTTTCCCAATGCGTCGCCTCGCCATCGATCACCGAACCGTCGACAACATCATCGAGCGTTTTGCCATCCATTTCCTCGGCGGCATAACCGCATTCCTCAGGAAAGGCTGCGCGCAAGGACGCCGCTTTACCGCATTTGGCCAATTGCCCCTTGGGGCGTTTGATCCACATGGCGGTCGGCACTTGCGAGTTTTTACCGCCGGCCGTGCTATAAGCCTCCAGCCAGTAAACTTCCTCGGTAAAGGCGCAGCGTTTGCCGCCGACGATCCGGTACACAGTAACCGCCACCCATTCGGGGAAAGTCACGGTGACACTGGATTCCTGCCATTGCTCGTTGTCGTCCTTGTAGCGGCCGGTAAAGGTTTTGGTGATATCCGGACCCCAGACAGGTCTATCCATGCCGGCCCAAACACCGGTTCTGGACGCGGTAGTCTGGATTTCCATGATGGACGGCCAGACGGTTTCGACATTGCGGCCTAAAGCGGCACTCCACATCGGAACGATATGCACCGGCTTTTTGAAGATGTCGAGCTTGCGGGCCTTGCAATAATCCAGCGCCATCAAAATGGCTTCCGGGGTTTTGGCGGTCGGAAATGTAACTTCGGTCAACACTTTCCAGGATTGCTCCGAGAGGCCGTAGCTTTGCTGGACAACAGCTGGCATCGGCAAGTCACGGGTTTTGGGTAAGGTGTTGCGGTTGTTTTGGCTCATGGTGGGTCTCCTTCAATAAAAAAGGGAACGCCATCGCCCCAACGGGGATAGTCGTCCCCTTTGGGTTGAAAAGCCGTCACCGCAAAAACGGGTCGGCAGTCCGTTAAAATTTACCCGCGCTTGCGGCAGCTCATGAATAGCTGGGTTTAGTTGAGCGGCATATCGGCATACTCGTCATCCCAATCGGCATCGTCTGATACCGGGTTCGATAAGGAACCGTTTGCCGATGCAGGCACAGTTGGGCGATCGAGTAGTTGCAACTCATGCACAACCACTTCCGTGCGATAACGCTTTTCGCCGTTCTTATCCCATTGCTGGGTGCGAAGAGCGCCTTCCACATAGATCTTGCTGCCTTTCTTCAAAAGATCGCCGGCGGTATCGGCCAGTTTTTTAAAAAACACGACCCGGTGCCATTCAGTTCGTTCCTGTTTGGCGTTTTTTGCATCTTTCCAAACCTCACTGGTTGCCAAACGCACCGCCACGACTTTGCCGCCGTTATTCGGTAAATAGCGAATATCCGGATCGGCGCCGAGACGTCCCAGCAAGATGACTTTGTTTACACCACGATTGGCCATGATGATGTCCTCCTATCGGCCGCGCCCGACAAGTGAAAATAAAACCCACCTGCGCGGCGATGGGTCACATCCGGCAGGCATATTCCCGGCTAGGAATACGCACTCCCAGACAGGATGAAAATCTAAAACACAACCATCACATCAGGCTTGACGCACCTGACACGCCGATGGATAACCACCGTCGCCGCTTAAAAACGGAACGCCGACCAAAGCCGGATTCAGATGTGAAAAATCACATCATGAAAGGTGTTGCTATTGGAGCAGATTTTTTCGAAAGGTCGTTCGTGAAATCGCAATAATTAGCGCGATTTCGCGAACAGGACAGAAATAAAGACGCCGTATCATCTGCCCCTGATGAAATCATGCAAATAGGTACTGGCATGGCAGAAATACAGGTACGAGAAAAAAGCAAGCGACCTCATATCAGTCGGCCGATATTCGAGCGCACATTTAACATCAACAGCGAACAAGCAATTCGCGTCATCCGTAACAGCTACAACCGGTTGATGGTTTCGTTGTATGCGATCGACGTGATCCTGCGCATTATCGGTCGGGAAGAAACCGTTGATGAAATCGAAAGTATCGTCGGTCAGATGATTGCCGAATGCGCGGAGCAACTGCAGCAGGAAAAACTACGGTTAGAAAAACTCAAGGCCGACAACGGCATCACCGAAACACCGACATACACGCACCCCAGGGAATTTGTGGCGAAAATCGCCTCGCCGCAGATTGCGCAATTCGTCGAGTTAATTCGATTGCTGGATCAATTGATGATTGTGATGGACACCTTGTGGCTATGCCAGGTCATCTCCAACAAACACTGCATTGATGCCCGTTACCAGTGGCAGCAACGGTTGCAGCGACTAGCCAATAAAATTGTGACAATGGAAAGGCATGCGCATCAAGCAGCGTACGAACAAGGCCATGGTGAAGAGGTAAGATTGGCTCGACAAGAGTCAGGACTGTTGGCTGAGCCGGAACGAATCTCCGAAGACGAGGATTCAATGGTTGATGACAATGAATTATCTCCGAGTTCGGAAAAGGTCGGCGATCAATGACTGCTAATGCCAATGAAATATGCTTGAGGGTGCCGTTATCCGAACAGGAGGCTTGGGATTTGGCGCAATTTCTAAAGCGAACTGGATTTGCTGATTTTCGTAGTCAGGCTGCCGATGACGAGGAGGCCAATCGCATGCAGGCCGTGACCCAAATGATCAGAAGAAACCTGGAAGTACATGGAATAGACCCGAGGTAACCTGAGGCATCATTCACCAATCAATTTTTTGATACTGTCTTTACTGATTGTTGATAGGGTCAGCTTTTTAATTTCCTTGGCTTTCAAATCCAAGGCCTGGGTTTTACCCAGTTCCAGTAGCTTTGCGATAACCAGTTTGTCGGATTTCAATAAAAAATCCTTGAGTGTCATTTTTTTCACGCGAACGGCATCGACACCACCTTTAGCCTTTTCGGTATGAACCAGTCCCATGACCATAAAATACGCAAATGCTTTGTTCACGGTCGTTTTGCTAATGTTCGGGTCAGCCTTATGGCACAGATCGAATAAGGCCGTTCTAAACTGTGCCGGATCAGGATAAACATCCTTTAAGGCCACGGCGTGTTTGTAAATTGATTTTAGCCTATCGGCATTGTCTGGCAGCGTATTGTATTTTTTTAACAGGGCTTTATAACCCTCCGCGCTTGCAACGACTTCGGTTTTTTCGGTCGGTTGGATCGGCTTTGCCAGACTGGCGAAATTAACTGTTCCGCTTTTGCTGACTGCAATGGCGTCGTTGGCGTTTAGATAATCGGTAAACGTTTTAAAGCCGTAATGCTTTTCGTCGAAGTCGGCTGCATGCTGCTTGAGGAAGGTCTTGATTTGCGAGGCATTGATCGGTGTGGGCGATGCCTTCAAGTGGGCAATGACTAATTCATCAGCCTTTGCCAGCGTAAGCGTTGCTTGGGAATTCGGTAATGGCTGTGGCGCCAGGGGCGCTTGTGGCAGAACGTCATTACTGGCCAATGTTTTAATAACATCGTCGGTATAAATGAACCGAGTGCACGAGGTCTTCACGCATTCGCTCAATGTCGAATGCTGGCCAACGCCAATGACATCCTTGTCCATCTCCCGCAGTCGGCGAAACACTGGCGTAAAGTCTGAGTCGCCGGTAACCAGCACAAAACAGGAAATGTTCGGTAATTGCCAAGCGCATTCGATGACATCTACCGTCATTTGAATATCCGCCGTATTCTTGCCGGTCACCGGATGGTAACAATGGATGAGTTCAAACCCCGCTTGATTGATAGCGGCTTGGTGCATCGCCAAATTGGGCTTACTCCAAACACCATACGCACGGCGGATAATAATCTGGCCAAGCTGATTTAGTTCTTCCATCAGCAATCTGACGCCGTCGTGCTTAATCCAGTTTGTGACATTTTCGGCGTCAACGAATACCGCAATTCGATTGGATTTTTGATGCGTCATGGAGGGTAGTGTCTCGCAAGTTCCCTAATATGAAATAAAAACAACCTGACAATTTAACTTTTCTGAATTTGCTCAGCCTGGATTTTAAACCGGGCAGTAAACAAGCGATACCAGTCTAAATGCGTGACATTGACTTAGCCTATAACAGTTTAGCCATTCGCCGTAATATGTCGCATGAATTTTACAAATACTGAGCATGCGCTCTGGTCAGCATGCCTTGAATATCCTGCCGAAGTTCGATCGGTAACAGCACCTCAACCCGATCAGCTTCCCCCATAATCCACCAACGTAATTGCCAAGTATCCAGAACATCGGCAGCTAACCGCCTGAATCCTGATCCGTCAGCCTCGGAAACGGTTTGGCTGTCACTGAGCGGCGACTCTTGCAGTATTAAGGCCAAATGGTCACAGATCTTCGCTTCGAAATGAATGGGCGATGCTGAACCAAAATGGCCCTGACTTGCCGCGAATAGGTTTAAATCAAACGCTGGCTGCTGTCGACAATCCTCCGCTAAAAGTTCTAAAGCCTGCATGCGATGTAACGCATATAAGTACACATCAACATAGTCATTGGCCATGGCTGCCAAGTAGGTGATGGGGCCGCGTTGAATCAATCCTAAAGGGTGTAATCGGTATATTTTAGGTTCCGCATCGACTTTCTGTGTTGCTCGGTATGTCACGCGAAGTTGTTTTTCATTTAATAAGGCTTCATGCACGGCCACTAAAACATCAGGATCAATGTCAGGTGAAATGAAGGGTTGTGCTGGTTGAATCACGCAAATTTTTTCCGGCCAGTGGGTAATCTGGCTTTTCTTATGCAGTTCCAGGGTTTGCTGCGCTTTAAGGAAAATGTCTTGCAACGGACGATTCAGTAACACCGGCAACGATTGGCTCAGATAGCGCTCAACCATCACCAGAGACAAGGCTTCCGGCAAGGTAATGCCGCCCTGCGTGTGCTCATCCTTGCCTACCCAGCGATAGCCATGGGCCAAGCCTGATTTCGCTTCGCCGTTGCCATGACTGTTGTCGTTACATTCCAACTGCGGATACGTTTCCAGCAAGGATTTCATGTCGCGGCGGATGCTGTGCGTTTCCACGGCGTAACCTTGTTGTTGCAAATCATTGACGATGTCCCCAACGGTTTACGCAGAACTTTAGTTAAAGCAAATCGGTTGAGAGATATTTTTGTCGGCACTTCAGATGAAAACGAAATCTCCGATATGGTTACAGTGTTAGAACGGATTCTGAACAACCTGGCTGCGTGGGGAGAGAGTAACGCTCTAAACCCGGAAAGATTAGGAGAACTGTTAAATCAACAGGGACAACGGCAGCTCGAAGAGTTAAGCAGTTTGTTAGATGCCAATGAAATCGAACCAGCATGGGATTTACAGGCAGTCTATAACTCTTTAGTAACTGAACGAATTAATAGGGCTAGAAAACGCTCGTCAGACTGGTTGTCGTCAAGAATGCAGTTGGTAGAGGAACTAAATTTGTTAGATCTTGTTCAATGTGCCAATTTAGAAAAAGAACTTATAGAGGCTCCCGGATATTTATCTAATGAAGACCAAAGTAAAGTTGATAATTATTTGGTAGCAGTGAGGAAACGTTGCGCTGATCTAGCAGAAACACTTAGATTGTCAAAGTTTGAGGCTTGGCGAAAACAATTTCAATCATTGGAAAAAATCGATAATCTTACGAAGTACGACACAGAGCAGCTACTAAAGGCTTTAAATAATCCCCCTGTTGAATTAACTAAAGAAGAAAAGCAGTCGCTTCAATCAATTGAAGCGCAATTAACTACTCATATCGATCAAATTAGTATGGATGAAATACTAGGCAGAATAGAAAAGTGGCCTTTGACAATGCAAAGACAATTGATTCAAATACTTTCTGATCGACTGACTTAGTAGGTGTCCATTATTTACTTGCCGAAATTTTGCCTAGATTACCAAGTGAAATCAGGAAATAGTTTCTGGATGCTCACTTAGCATTTTTCAACTTGCTGTATTGCTGTTTTTTCGACTTAACGAAGGATGAAGATGCTTAGTCATGAACAAAAAACTTGATTTAAACAGATCGCATCTGCTCAAAGTATTAAAGTCAATTAGACCTGTTGTGATTGATTTGACAGGGACATTAGACATGGGAATGGAATGTACAATCGCTACAAAAGATGGAGTCGTTTATCCCGTTCCAGGAATGTTTTTGTTTTGTGGCGGAGATTGGCCTATAAAGAAGCTATCACCACCTGATGCAGGTTACGTGAAGGCAAGGAGTATCTTTTCTCTTGGTACAAGTGAAAACGAAGAAGATATGTTGCTTTTCACGGACGTAGAAGAAATGGAAGAGGCCTTCATTAATATGTTTGCGTTAGATGTTCGTTGGGAAGAAATGAGTGATAGTGATTTAATGGACTGGCAAGAAGCAATCTCTGCAAAAGGTATGGATCTAGTATCAATGTCTGCCGAAGATGAATAAATCGTCTGAAAACAGAGAGGTTACACATTTTTTGCAACCTGCCGTTTTCGCGGAACCTGCCGCCCTGAGTCAGCTATGACTAAATCCACATATTCTCTTTTTTGTTCGGGGCCGAAGCTGACATGGATAGGGCGATTTTCGCCATAAAAGTACAGCCGATCATATGGCGTATTTTCGCTAATCCAGTCTGCGACATCTCGCATGTTTTCATCGTCGACAATGAAATCAACCGCAGCGCCAAGTCTCGGACAAATATGGTTTTTCTTGCTGTTCAGTTCGTGCGCGGCATGTTGATCAAGTTTAGGCGCCACTCGTTTGTTGATGTGCTTACCCAATTCATGCGAACAAAAACCGTAGGTCAGCCTGACCATGCCAAAATAATCGATCACGGGGTCGATTATATTGATTGCCAGATCGTATAGCGCATTATAGCTATCGGCTTGTTTGGGGAGATTGGATATACCCGTAGCTTGTTGAGTTTCCCCGCATTCGATGAGTTGCCGATAAGTCAGATTGCTTCCACACAGCTCATCGAGATCAGGTATTGAACGACTACGAACCAGTTCAAAGCCATCAACTTCCCTGCGAGCGCCTGCTAAGGTTTGCCGGAACTGCTCTGGTTTTGGTCCATAACCGCTCAAATCAAATAGGTTTAACGCTTGCAACTGTTCATCAAAATTGAGTTGTTCAGCGTAGCGCGGGTATTCCTCGTTGATGAACCTTGATTTTAGATAGAGATTAGTCGGTTCAAATTCCTCGCCGTATTCGTATAGATCGAATGTTTGTTCACGGAGATTGATTTTGACCCGTTCTATCAAGCGTGGAATGGGTTGATTTTCAAAGTCGTCATAGCGCATCAAGCTTAATTTACCAGACTGAATATGGATTTTGATTAAATCCGTTTGTTCGATATCACCATACAATATCGTGGCGCAACCAATGTATATCCGCAGCAAAGCAGGCAGTTCCTGAACCATGCTGGTGTGCAGATGGAGAGCCTCGCCTTCATCCAGAAATCCTAGACCTTGCTCTGTCGCGTGTTGACAGGCTTCTGCAATGAGCTCGGCATTACTAATTTTGAATAAAATTGATCTGGCTGTTTCAATGGCATTTTGATAATCGCCGAAAAAGGTTTTAATGTCTCTTTGCAGCCCCGCCTCTAAATGTTTGTAGGGTTTACGTTTTGAAAAGGTCTGTAACGCAAAATAGGTAATTAAATCCTCGATTTTGCTTTGCCGAGCCTGTTCAAACAGCGCTTCTTCATTGTTGTCTAGTGTGAAGCGAATGGCTTTGCTGATACTGCCAAAGGCTTCTGTGAGTTCAATCAGAGAATCGATTTCCGATTTGTCGGGTAGCCGGCCGAGTTCCAGAGTTTTCTGCCATAACGGGTCGATAAGGTGTTTGTACGCCAGATACTTCTTCTCATTTCGAGACAGTTTTGGCTCAGACGGCGAAATAGGTCTATGCGATAGGCGTAAAACGTTGCGCTGGCTACGCTGCCGACCAAGCAAAAAGCGCTGTTCTGCATCTTGATTTTTAAATACAAAGAAGATGCCGGGGGCGACAGGGATAGCATCCGTTTCCAAGGTATCCGTTAAAAATTCTTTAAGCTCGCTTTGGGTAAAGTATTTTTGGAAGGTATTGCGCTGTGTAATGACGCCATCGTTAAAAGCCTGGCCTCTAAATGCATTCTGGTTGAATAGCATGGCTGAAACCACTAAGACATGTTTAGCCAGGTTATATGCCCCTATCAATGCATCCAGTCTTTCCTGATAGTTTTCGATGACATTGATCACAAATCCTAGATTAACAATATCAGCGAGTAGCTTTGGCTGCTCTGGAGCGTAATGCGGGTCCCAGCCGGATACCTTAATAGCATTATCTGATAGATTGCGTATGTCGTCGCCTTTGCCGCAACCGTAATCGAACACAGTTAATGATCCGTCTAAAAATCCGTGACGTGCTAGGCATTGCATCGGCGCAGATAAATTACTGCGAGAAAGAGCCGTGAGATGCCGGGCGATACTTTTGCTTTCATATGATTCAAACGTAAGGCTGTCAGTCGATTCATCGTTGCCAATCGGGACAAATTGGTAATCGATGATTTGAAAGCCCTTGTCGCGTATTAATGCATCCCAGGCTTGTTTGAAGCCGATTTTTATGGGATTTTCGAATAAGCCTAGCTGCTCGGCGGTCTCGGTTAATTGCTTGAATTGTTCGATGTTTGGTGTATCGCGGCCAAGTAATAATTCCTTGCGATGTAATATAGGCGGATTTAACGAAGTTTGATAACTACGTTTTTCGACTTTTTGCTGGGTAAGATCGATTCGAAAACTCGTCTCTAAAGCAGGAAATGGCTCTTCGAAGAAATTCGGGTACCATAATAAAGACAGCATACTTGATTTGCCATCGTATTTGATGACATTGTAATCATGGCTCGGTTTTAAATCGGCTAAGGCTTCAGCGGTCTTGATGGTCTCTTGAACCTCGGCAGCTTGTGATTCCGTGAGACTATAGTGCCAATAAACATTGGTTAGAACTTTTTTACCGAACATGCGGTTACGCCTTATTACCGTTTATTCCAATGCCAGTTTTCTTAAACGCGTGACTTCCTCACCAATGCGTTGTCCGGCCCATGTGATTTCTTCGATGGAAGTGTAGCGTCCAAAACTGATTCGCACTGCACCATATAGCCTATCCCCTTCAATGCCCATCGATCTTAAAACGTGCGATGCTTCGACTGCACCGCTGTTGCAGGCTGATCCGGATGCGATAGCCACTTCGTCTCTGAGCGCAATGATTAACGAATCGGCGCTAACGCTTTCAAAGCTGACATTAATGATATTAGGCAACTTGCACGCTTGGTTTCCGTTGAAATATACGCCGTCTAGTTTGCCTAGTTGTTCGGTAAACGCCTGTTGTAACGCTGTTGTGTGTTCATAATCAGCATCACGGACATTGTTGGCCAGTTCAAATGCTGTTGCTATGCCGGCGATTTGGTGCGTTGGCAGAGTGCCAGGTCGTAGTCCATGTTCTTGACCGCCTCCATGGAACAGTGGGGCGAGATGAGTTCCTTTTCGATTTCTAACATACAGGCAACCAACACCCTTTGGGCCGTAAAATTTGTGCCCAGAAAGCGAAAGTAAGTCGATTGGCGATTCGGCGAGATCAATTGGCAGCTTACCGGCACTCTGTGCTGCATCGACATGAAAAAAGACATCTTGCTGCTCAAGCGCTTTTGCGATTTGGTCAATATTCTGAATGTAACCTGTTTCGTTGTTGACATGCATGAGCGAAACCAGAATGGTCTCTGTCGATATCGCTGAGAGGACTTGATCAAGACTGATTTTGCCTTCTATATCAGGCCGCAGGTAGGTAACACTAAAACCGATCGACTCAAGATACTTGCATGTGTCTAATACAGCCTTGTGTTCACTTGCCGAGGTAATGATATGTTTTCCATTGCTCTGATAACCGAGTGCGATACCTTTAATAGCTAGGTTATTGGACTCTGTTGCACCGGATGTGAATAGTAGATCACTTGGCTTGCACTTCAAATAGCCAGCGATTTTAGATCTGGCGTTTTCAACCAGCTCACTAGCACGTTCACCAAAGCTGTGTTGCAACGATGCAGGATTTGCGAAGTTTCCATGTAATGTGAGGCTGTCACAAAGGGCTTCAACGGCCTCGAGCGCCATGGGGGTGGTTGCAGCGTAGTCTAGGTAAATCTGATTTGCCAAGATAATTGATTTGTTGTTGTTAGAAATAGGTCAATAATATAACCCTTCGCTTAGAATATGAAGTTAAGCAAAATTCAAATATTGTTAACTTACTTTCTGCAGCCGATTACCCAGTTGCTAAAGTTGTAACATATCTTATAAAAATCAATTTTTTATCTTCAACCTACACCTACTATGAACAAATCCGACCTCATCGACGCCATCGCCAGCCACGCCAACCTGACCAAAGCCGATGCCACCCGCGCATTGGATAGTATTACCCAATCCATCCAAACTGCACTGAAAGCTGGTGATTCCGTGGCTTTGGTCGGCTTCGGTACCTTTGAAGTGAAAGAACGTGCAGAGCGCGCCGGCCGCAACCCGCAAACAGGCGAAGCGATTACCATTGCTGCAGCAAAATTGCCATCGTTCAAAGCTGGCAAGGGCTTGAAAGACGCGGTTCAATAAGGTTTGGGCCGCATCATTGCGGCCCCATTCCCCAGCCTTCCAGTTCAGACTGCCGTTTGACCGTAGGGACGTCCAGATCGATCATCCGGCCTTGGGTACGAGTTAAGGTATCCTGTCGACCACTGGAGGCCGCGCCGTATTTTTGCGGATTGAGTCTGCTGCCCGTTCCGGTGAGTTGATCGAGATTCAGCATGGATGCCGCATTGGCGGCGGACGGCAAATGCCCGGTCTGTGCCAGAATTGCCAACCATTCATCCAGATTGACCTGAGTCCAATCCACCCTGTCCAGATCCGCAACTCTGATACCGGTGCAACTCGGACTTTCCGGCGTACCAAAATCCATGCCCAACTGCGGTTTGATTTGTTCGTTGAGGATTTTGGCCAATGGCGAGTTGTAGCAGCAGTAACTTTCCTTGCGGACCATGCAGACACCCAATACCTTGCTTTCACAATAGGTACCCAGATCCTTGCAGACTTTCAGTTGTTTCTTGGCGGCGAGTTCGTATTCCGGTTCCTCGCAGGAATAGACCATTTGGATAACCATGATGATGATCATCACGGCCGTATAAGCGGCCATCAAGGTACTGAGCAGTTGCCCTGCAACTGCCGCGCCGCCGCCTAATTGCACACCACCCGATTGCGCCGCCGGTGTCAGATTGCCCGCAGCATCAAAGGCTGCCTGGCCGCCAGCGCTAAACAAGGCATTACCGGCGGCTTCGCCAAAGGTCTGGCCTATCCATTCCGCTACCGACTTCATTAATTCGCCCTTCAGTGTATCCAGTAAACCTTGCGAAGCAATATCGCTGGTACTGAGCATGTCGGTGCCGACCAAGTCATTCACCGTCGAGGCAAAATCCGCCTGAAAACTGTTCCAGGCATCTCCGGCTAGAGTAAACGGGGTGCGCATGGTTTCCCATGCGCCTCGAATCGCCGAAGCGCTATCCATGGCCATCACCGCGCTGTCCATTTGACTGGTGGCGATCAGCAAATCAATGTAACGTCCCAGCCCCATCGCACCCGAGGGCGTTTCGCAACAATCCACCAGACTGAGTGCGCCGCCGACCATTTTGCAACTGGCCGGTTTACCCTGAAATACCTGACAGGTAGTCGGATCCTTTTGCTGCAAATCGGCATTGGCATAGTCACACTGTAAGTCCATCGCCATTTGCTGGGCGCTATTGAGTAAAGCCACCGCCTTGCTAAAATCCTGGCTTTGGGTGCGATTCACGCTGATGCACTCTTCGCCCATACAGAGGATCGGTCCGGCGCATTGCTGTTGGGTGTTGCTTTGAATGCCAGGAATGCCCACCGTTTGCCCGCAATCGTAGGTATCGACGCTGTCCCAGCAGGTGCCTGAAGCCAGTACACTGGTACATTGGCTTTTGATAAAGGCACAGCCCTGGGTTTCCAATGATTCACAGGTCTTATTGGGTATGCCGTTCGCCGGCGGCTGCAAGCAATGCGTGCCGGCGGTATCGGTCCAACATTGGCCGTACTGATTCAAATCGCAATGCCCTGAGGCCTGAATAGCCATGCAAGTATTGCGAATCCCTGACGAACTGGCCACCGGGGCTTGCGCCAAATCCGAGCCGCAGACCATGACTTGCGACGTAGGATCGACGTAACAACCCGACGCATTGGCCGGATCGTTCGTGCAACTCAACTGGCTGCCAGCTCGGCAAATGCCATCGCTAACCGCATTGGCCAGATTCTGGCAATTCGGTCCGTTCCAGCTCCATGCGTCCTGGGTGATCAGTTTCGACAGGTCGTAACGCAAGCGAATTCGGGCATAACCCTCGCCCATACCCCCGACGATGGTGGTTTGCTGGAAGACTTTGTGTCCGCTACTGGTAAAGGCATGACTCACATCCCGATTGGGATACTCCACCCAACTTTGCCCCAACTCGCAAGCCCCCCAGCCGCTGGCACCGGTGTAAATCAAATTGCCACCGAAAAACAAGCGGGTTTGATCGTCGTACACCACATGCTCCAGACGCGCACTGGTAATGGCTTCGGGATGCAGTACGTTGTAGGTCACCTGCCAGGTAAATACCCCGCAACCGGCGGACCAATAATTGTCGCCCACCCGACCAATGTACACATCCAGACAACCAGGGCCGCAACTCGACAAACCGCCAGTGCCCGACACAAACGTCAATAACGGCTCGACCCTGACCTCGTGGGTTGCCGTACAAGTTTGCGGTACCGTCGGTTGCCGCAGACACAGCTGATAATCCGGCACGCGTACCGATTGCAGGGTGTCGGTTTGGGTCGTGGTGGTTGTGCAGTCCGAGAACGACTGTGCCCATGGGGTAAAATCGGCAAACACCTGATCGCCGGCTTGCCAGAGCGGATCGGCATGTAAGTCCGGGTGCGACTGGTGAGCGTTATCGATCAAGGTGCGATAGGCTTCACCGGTGAAGCTGGTTTCGCCGTTCAATGCAGTCTGTGCGTCCAACCCGGCTGTGATCGTTCCGGGGTTGTTGCCATAAAGATCGGCAAAGTCTTGGGTCGTAGTCGTGGTGCTATGGGTATCCGGAAACAGCGTACCGATTGACATGGCGCTCTCCTGAGCCGTCCCCGGATTCAAGATCAGTGAACCATTGCCAGTATCGAGCGGAAATGAAAAACCGCCGAGGACTTGCTCGCCCAGTTGCTGGCCATCGCGTCCAGCTGCCTGAACCGCATCCGCCCAGGAGACACCATACGGTGTCCAGGCCATGGTTACGCACAACAAGGCAGACAGGATTTTATTGAATAGTGACTGATGCTTAAGTATCTGTTTCATAAACACTAATATCCGGAACAACAGTCGACCCACCTCCAAAGGAGGTAGAGATGATCTTCACCCGGTCCTGGATAAGTGCGACCCGCACCCCATTTGAAAGTAGTTTCGCCAATGGCGTGATTGGAGTCGGTTTCCGCGACCGGATAAAACATCGATAGCCGGTATTGCGATTTGGGAATGAAGGGATAGATATAGCCGCCGCACAAGGCATCGTTACCTGCCGTTTTCCAGGCCAACCCGCGTCGATGTAAAGCTGCCGTCGCCCGCGTGGCCAACAAGCTGGTGATGCGCGGATCGGTGCCGTAACTCGTCGGCGAAATCCCTGATAAGGGATACATATGCCCCCAAGCACCGGCACACCAGAACAACGCATCCAAAGGATTGCCGGTGGCTGCCGCCACGGCATCGGCAACACAGGCGGAAATGGCCACCGGATTGGCGAACAGCGCCGTTTCCGGACTGGTAAAAAACGCCAACAAATCGTTATTCCAGGTCGGGTCCAGTTCCGAGACATATAGCAAATCAAAATCCCGGTAGCCGTCACTGTTGCAGCGACCATCCCAGAACAGATCCAGCAAAATGGTCAGCGGAAATGCGAAGTAGTGGTAATTGAAAAACGACATCTCGCTGGCATCAAAGTCGGCTTTGCCGGTGGTGGCAATCAAGCGCACATTTGAAGCACTGAACTTATGCCCGCCCAGTGCTGGCGAGCACCAGGGATTGCGAACGATCTCAATCAACCGGGCCGGATTCCATAAGCCCATGGTCATGCCGAGTTCCGGAATGTTCATGCTATCGGTACAAAAACAAAACTTCTCGTCGGTAGCAATACTGGGCACATTGCCACCGCCCAGCGATGCCCCGGCTGCTCGAATCGGAAACAGACAGCTCCAGCAAATATCAGTGATCAGCTTGCCGGACCACAATTCGGCGTCCGAGCACAACGGGTCGACGCTATTGGTGGTGGTTTCAGCCGCTGTTACACTCGAGATCAACAGCCATAAAAAACCCAAGGCCATGATAGCCGTCCGCTGTAATCGTTTCATGATTTAGCTCCCGCTGTTGAAACAGGCAGCTTGCGTTCACGAACCAGTAGACGGTTACCCGATTGTTCGACGATAGCCGGTACTTGCTGTAATTGAAAACGACTGCGCACATCCGGCGTCAGTAAATACACCGGTGCCTGCAGCGTGGTTTCCAAACCCTGCAAGCTGTCCCACCCGGACTGACGCGGCAACGACGTGGCTAGATACATCACGCGGGCCTGTTTGTCCTGGCAGGACTGATGCTGAATTAGCTCAACTTGTGCCGGCACCGTGGCATCGAACACCTTCAGGCATAGGCCAAACGGCATTTTGTCCAACGGATTGACGGTTTGTCCGGCTCGGATGACCAGCTGTCCGTTGGGCGCTGCCAGATCGCGCGGGGCAGTGATAGTCAGATCCACTGTCCGGTCACGATCTTCCTGCGCGACTGGTAGCACTTCAAATTTTTGCTGTTCCCAGAACCGAGCGATGGCCTGTTGTTGCTTTTGTTTCCAGTCGATGGCCGCCATCCTGCGTTTGAGTTCTTCGAGCAAGTCGATTTCGGTAATTTCGCCAAGATCGCCCATAACTCCCAAATCACCCTGTTTGCCGGCTTTGAGTTGCTCGTCCAGCCAGGACAGGCTACTGACACCTCGCATCTGTAACCGGGCTTTACCTTCTTGTTCGACGACGATGTCCGGCACTGACGTCACTGACCAACGCTGAAAACGGGTGGGATCGATCACGATGTTGGGCAGCGGCTCGATGCCCTTCAGTATTCGTTTGAGGTCGGCCATCAATGCCGGTAGCTTTTGGCCGGGCTTGGGACCTCGAAACACCAGCAATACATCATTCCGGCCTGCGGCCTCTTCAAAGATGCCTTTCAGTACGGACTCACCCAGCGAGAAGGACACAAACAATAGTGTTAGTGGTTTGTCCGAAGGCGTTGTCGGCAGACCGCTTGCTACCGCTGTCGATCGTGTCGATAGCGCCTCTGTTTGGATCACCTGTGAGGCTTCCAACACTTGTTGCGCCTGGCGTTTCATGTCCAACTGTTCAGATTGACCGTTCAACCAGTCGGGACGAGACTGGCCTTCCAAGGCTTGCATTATGGCTTGAGAGCGTTGCAGCCAAGCTTCCTCTGCCTGAACCGTATGCGCACTGAACCAGCCAAACAAACAGACTGCCGATAGATGCCAAGGACGTTGAGTCCGATCAAAACAACGCATAGGCCCGTCCAATCACTTGATGATCGTAGACATAGCCCCAGTAACGTGAATCGAAGCTTTTGTCGGTTTGCCCCGTGACCCAATAGGCGGCCGGTGGAATGGTTTCATGGCGTTTGAAAGAGGAGGGGGCTTTGTTCAGTTTCTCCGTGAGTGGCAATCCATCGATAACCCGTTCACCGTTGACCGTGGTGTGCTGCGGATCGACGTGTATGGTGTCGCCAGTAACACCGGCGGCGATTTTGACGATGATCTGCCCATCATTGAAAAAGGGCGCCATCCGCTCGGCGCGAAAGGCAATCAAATCACCGCGCCAGATGTCTTTGTTGTGGGTGTCGATTAGGTAAATCCATTTGTCCGGCAGACAACGGTCGACCTGATCATCGCCACCGATTAAAAATCGTTGACCGATATAACGCTCCACGGCCAACACCAGCAACAAAATTGGTATCGCCTTGAGTAGAAACTGGCCTAATCGTTGGCGATTGGCACGGGGTGACGATGACGAATGAAACCGAGGCTTCTTCATACCGTTAGCGTCCGGCTTGTCGAACATAGACATCCTCCGGAGCAGCCACCACCGATGTAGAATCAATGACCAGATACCCCGCATCACTGAGTTTCTTGGCCTGAGCCTGCCAGTCATCGACGATCTTGGCCATGTGTTCCTGGTTGGCGTTGGGTGGAATGCTTTGAATCAGCTTGGCGCGATCAAGCACGAACACCGGCGTGACCAGATTTAGGCGAGCCAGTGGTTGTTGCAGTTGCTGTTGTGCAGCCAGCCAGCCGCCGATGCCGCCCAGACAAACTGCTATGAAAACGGTGCTGAGCCATTGCGATTTAGGATCCATAACTATTTTCCCTGGGTTTGCTGCTGCGGTTGTCGATGAGTTGTTGAATGGCATCACCCAAACTCAAGCCTTGCCGACGCAATTGCTTCAAGGCGTTGACGTCTTCGGGTTTGGTGGAGAACAGAATGCGTTTGTAAGGATCGACAATCAGTCGGCCAATACCGGAACCCATCTCGGTAATGAAAAAGATTTCTGAATACGCACCGGGCAAGGTATGCACGGTTTTGAGCAATTCATAGCCGCCATCCGATAGTGGCAGACGCCGATCCTGCTTCATACCTTCAATAACTTCAGCTTTCTGACCGAGCAAATACATATTGGCCGAGTTCTCGACAATGGCGCGGCCGGCAGCATTACGGTATAAATCGTTCACCGACTGGGTGATGGTTACCGCCGCGCCACCGTATTTTCGAAAGCGCCGGTAGCCGTGTTCCATGAACTTGGCGACATCGCCTTCGGTGAGTAGATCCCATGCTTCGTCGATGATGACGATTTTCGGTCGGTTGCGTTCACCGAGATACATTTCCTGCTGGATTTGGTAGATCAGCTGTAACAACACGACTTGTTGCAGATGTTTGCGGCCCTTGAGTTCCTCCAGTTCCAGTACGGTAAAGTCGTGGGTGAACTTGGCGTTGTTCTTGCCATTGAAGTAACGACCGTATTCGCCGCGGGTAGTAAAGGGAAACAACTGTTCGCCGACATCTTTTAAGCGTTGATCAGTTTCTGCGCAGAGTTGTCTGGCAATGTCGTCCACGGACATAGCCTGCGATTTTTCAGTCCAAAGTTGCTTCAATATGCGCTTAAGACCCGCGGTTTGGAAATCGGTCAGTTTTTCAGTGGGCGCCGCCATCTGGCTGACCAATCCCGCTAACATATCGGCTTCTTCCTCGAAGTTTTGCACGATCTCAAACGGGTTCATGCAGATGTTGGAACCGTGGGTGAATTTAACGAAATCGCCTTCCAGCACTTCGCAAAGGTTTTCATAGGAGCGGCCCACATCGATCGCCCAGATTTGCGCGCCTTCGGTCAGGTAGCTGACGATAATCTCGTTGGTCAGAAAGGATTTGCCTTTGCCCGATTCAGCAGCAATACACAGGTTGTAGTTGCCGGTGGTATCAAACAGCGATACCGCCATGTGTTCGCCGTTACGCGAAACAAAGTTCAATGTCGGCGTGCCAGTGCCCGCCCAATCGCCGAATAACGGTAGCAGTGGAATGGCGTGCCGGGTGGCCAAGGTGCGATAACGTTTCAAATTAGCAATCGCCGAACGCTCGGGGCCAAACGGCAAACAGTTCAGGAAAAACGGCAGGCAGAAATACTTGTCTTCCAGGAGTTGAAAACCCAGCTCTCGAAAATAGACGCGGGCATTGGATACCGCCGCCGCTTCTTCTTGTTCGTCGCAAAACAACAGCACCCCGAAATACGCTCTAATCGGCCGGTCGCCGTCCCGGTAGGCATCGAACAACACGTCGAAATGGTGTTTACGCTGCACCAACACCGGCAAAAATCGGGCAATGGGCGTATTGACCTGATTGGTGATGAATTGCCGCACGCCTTCCTGACGGGTGCGGGTTGATTCGGCATCTGGGTAATGCAGGGTCAGACTGAGCAAAGCATTCTGGCGAATGCCGCGAGTGCCGGACAAAATGTCGCCCAGATAGCTTTTGGCGCTGCCGAAGTAAAAATGGTCGGGGGTGCGTTTGGCGGACAAGGTCTTGACGCGCTTATGTCCCAGCCATAGACCTTTTTCATCGAGTTCGAGCGCGTTGTCGTAATCCAGCAATTGATCGCGGATCAGTTGGGTCGGATCGCATTCGGGGACCACCCGATCTTTCCAGCCGGCATCGGGCTGCCAGTTGAGAATCGTGTTCAGAATGCGCACATACTGATCGGCACCCAATAGTTCCGGATACATGCCGATGGTCGACAGTGACTGCTGGGTGGCCATTTGCAATTCACTGGCTCGACGGATGTCTTGTTCGCTGGGTCTGGGATAGGCCATCGGCAATTTGACCGTGACCAGAATATGGCTGCGCCGGAGGCGTGCCCCTGAAATCGCTTCTGGTGCCTTGGTGGTGCCTTGCCGCAAGAACTCGATACTAGCCTGGGTCATGGTTTTATAGGTCGGTTTTTGCTGTTTCAATCGCCGGGTTTGCATCACGGCCAGTGACTCTTCGATATCCGGCGAGGTCCACAGTGAAACCTGTAATAGCGTGTCGGGGGGCCAGTCCTGGTTCAGCAAGACATTGGCCCGCGCGGAGACGCTGGCATCGGCGCCGGTCATCGGCCGGCACAAAAAGCCAAAGCCAAGGCTGCTATCGGCCATCAAGAACAGATGATGGTCGTACTCATAAGCCAGTACCGGGAACAGTTGGTCGGCACGGGGGCGTTGGGCGGTGGTCATAACAGGAAATCCTCTTCGGAAAACAGCAGCAGCACTTCGACTGGACATTCCGGATCGAGACGAATCGTAAAGGGATGCCGGCACACCAGCGATACGCGGTGGTTGCGTTTCAACTGCCTAGCTCTGGCCGGATGGCAGGGGTTGATTGGCTGGCCGTTGGCGTCTTGAACCCTAACGGTCCGCTTATCGTGTGCCAATGAAGCAAGGCGGCGGTTGCCCGCCGCAGTCTCGGTATCAATCGTTGAACCGGTCATCGTGGTGAGGCCTAAATTGTGGCGGTGACGATGTTGGTGATAATGGTTGGTGCCGCAAACAAGCCGACACCACTGGCAATCCCCAGCACAAAGCCCATGATGCTGCCGCGCACGACACCGGCGACCAGGCCGACGATGACGAACACGATAGCGATAATGCGGCCGAGCAAGCCTTCCACCCAGCCGGTCAGCAAGCTCCAGACGGTGCTGAACTCGGTACCAGCGGTACCGGCCATGGCATCATTGGCCATCAACATAAACAATAACGATGCCAGGGCTACCAGTACCCCGCTTCGGTATGACGTTTTCATCAAAAATATCCTCATTCAAGTTAAAAGACGGTTGCCCGTCGAATCTCGGACGGTTAGTCCGGCAGGTTTTAAGCGGTTGCCCGCTCAGTCTCGCAGGGGGTGTGGGACCTGCGGTTAAATGGGTTGCCACATCAAGGCAAAGGCTTACCTAATCGATTCACTGGACTTTCGTCTTCAGCGATATCGACGCTGGATCGTTTCTCCGGTGGACGTTGCTCGACTTGCAAGGGAATCAACGACGCACTGGCGGTGGGTGCCGCCTTGCCGATCATCCAACGCCTGGGTTCCAGTTCGGTGTAGACGTAGTTGGACACCATCAAATCGCCCTCAGTATCTTCCCAAGGCGCGATCCAGATGCGCATCACCTGGGATGGCGTCCGAATCGGCGTGGGATCTTCGATCTTGGGTACGGGTTGCTGTAACGGCGGTACGAGTGCCGGTGTTGATGGTGACTCCGAACTGGGGCTATTGTCCGCAGGTGCTTCCGTTATCGCCGTATTAGTGACTTGGTAAGCCTGTGTCGTCGACAGACAGCTGGGATCGTCCGGCATGCCTTTGCAGCCGTATTCGGTGGTGGCGCAGCCGATGGTGATGGTGGTGATCAGCAGGATACTGAGGCCATACCTAGAAAACTGATGAATACGTTTCATGGCTTATTCTCCGGTGCGTTTGCGTTTTGGGCTTTTGTAGCTGGCGTCGTTGCCAGACTGGGTGACGGTTTCGGTTTGTCCGCTAACCAATCGGCTAACGATTCCGGCGCGCCACTGTGGGTGCGGCCGTCAGGCGCGATCAGAAACGGCACGCCCTTCAAATCGAATAACTTGGCAGTGACGATGGCTTTTTGCAGTGGCTCTTTGTTGCATGACTGAGTCGCTTCATTGGGCAAGCCCGTGTAATCCTGCTTCAACAAGCGGTCGCGGACGGATTCTTTAGCTTTGGGTTCGCTGGATCCCCATTGACAGGCCAGTTGCACCACGATGTTTTGCGACTCGGGGCCTAGTATTGGAATCATCACCAAGTTGAAGGTGTACTGATTCTGCAAGGCTTGCAGGTCTTTCATCACCTTGCCGCAATACGGGCACCGGGGGTCGATGAACACCAACACAGGGTCTTTTCCCTTGCCAAACGTGACCGGGCCTAAGTCGTCAGCCTTGAGCTTCATCCGCGACAGGTCAATGCGGTTGGCGATGTTGTCGATATCCGCCAATTCCTTGATTTCCTGTTGGGTCCAGATGTCCATCAATTTGCCGCCGTAAAAGGCAAAGCGACCGTTACTGGACATAAACACCGTCTGCTCGCCGGACTTAACCATCTTCAGGCCTGAGATCGGTAAGTCCTGCATGCCGTCGATTTTGATCGAGAGCAAACCGGCGGCAATATCCGAGACCGCAGGCTTTTGCGGATTGGCGGCCATGGCAATCGATGTACCGAATAGTGAGACTAGAAATAAAAAAATGTGGCGTAGCGTCATAACGACCTTTGGGTTTTAGTTAATGAATCAGCTCGGTGACTTCAGCTTTAATGCCGTGCCTTTTTGCACGATGAAGTTGACCTGGCGGGTGGCATCGACTTCGATGACCGGGTAAATCTCTTCGGCCATGTCCATGTAAAAATGCGACAGCCGTTCCATGGCAAAACCTGCGCCTCGCAAAGCACCGCCTTCCATCGACTGAGAGGAAAAGGCGCTTTGAAACGGTGTGGTACCGGATAGTGCACCGATGCCGCCGGTCATCAGCACCGGAATCTGGTTACGACCGAAGGCATCGGAAAAGCCGCGCAGGAAACCTGCCATCATGGATTGGGCGAGTAACGCACCTTGTTTGGAGACCACGCGACCACGCACCCCGTTTTTGCCGTCTTCGCCGGTGGCGTAGGCATTCATCGGCACTTCGATCACGCCACCGTCCTGGCGCACGCAGGAAAAGGTCTCGCCGCGAAAATAGGCGCGCTCAGCGCTCAAATCGCCAAAGCCGGCTGCCAACAAAAAGCACTCGCGGACATCGGCGTGGAAACGGTTGGGCAAAATAGCTTCCTTCTTGATCCGGAACAGTACTGGCATCGGTTCTTTCTTGGCTTTGCGGCCGGTGGGCGCATCCAGACCATTCAGCAATACGCCGGTTAAAATGCTGCCAGCCGGGATGAAAACGTCGCTGTTAGCGTGGCTTGGCTGCGACTGGCCGTGAGTGTTGGTCGGCGCGGCGTCTTTGTCTTTGTCTTTGCCATTAGACTGCTCAGCGCCTTCCTGGATGACGCGAATCTGCATCGCCGCCGGCGTCTGACTGTTGGCTCGTCCTCCTGAAGTGCCGGGATTGCCGGGTGTCGGTCCGGGCACAGCCGCTTGCTCGAAGACGCGGTTGAGGTCGTCTTGTCCGTTGTCGAAGGGCGCACTGTTTGGACGGAGAGTTGGCAGTCTTCTTTGTTTCGATGGCTCCAGTGCGTTTTGACTGGCATCGCCTGAGTTACCGGTGACTGCGGGTGTGACCGCTTTGTTCTTCAGAGACTCGACTTCACCGGTGACGGCTTGCAATTTGGCTTCATAGGCTTCGCGCTCCGCGGTGGTCCATTGTTTGAAACGAATTTCGTCGGATAGCCGTTCGCGCTTTTGTTGATCTTCGATCGCTGCCAGTCGGCGGGCTTGTTCGTCGTTCTTTTGCAGCAGATCGCGCAATTGTGCGGAAATGCCGTCGATACCCAGCGAACGTGGATCACTATCGGTCAATATATGTTGGATGGTGGCCTGCTTGCTCAACGGTTTACTGACGTCCGGGGTGACAGTGGCTAGCGCGATGATGACGGCCAATGCCACGGTACCGATGCTGCCGACAGCTAAATTACGTTTGGCAGCCGGGCTCAAGCGTGTCCACCAGTTATCGACGCTGGCCATTAGGGTTGGCCTCCGCCCAGTAATGAAGGACGCAAACTGACTGACGCCTCAGGCGCTTGTCGGACCACGACATACAATTCGGTGGCTTCCTGGGGTTTCAACACCACGTTGGGCCAGACTGAAATAGCCAGCACGTCCTGTTGGGTGGTCGCGCAACTGCGTTCGTCGAACTCGAGCATGTCGCCGCCGGTATTTTTGGCAAGACCCACCAGAATCAGCCGATCCTGACCCTCCAGGACTTGACCGGTATTAATCTTTACGCGCTCTTGCAGGCAGCGAATCTGTTCCTGGGGCTTCGGTTCGCGGAGTGAATAACCGGCTGGAGTCTTTTGCAAACCCAAATCCCGAAACAAGGTTTTCAGCTGGCTGATGTAGGCTTGTTCCTGTTGGCCAGAATTTCGATTACCGGCATCCGAGCGCTGCCATTGGTTTAGCAATTGGTAACTGTCCTTATCCAAATCGAGATGAATTTCCCTCGCCGGAATGCGTTTGGGAATCAGGGTGAGCGATAGCGCAATGTCTTGGTTGTCGCCGGGCGTGATGTATAAGGTCACCGGCGTTTCATCCGCAGTGGCGACGTAAACGATTTTGCCTTTGGTACTGGTGGTGGCCTGACTGGTAGTCGTGACCACCGGATGTTCGAATGGCGTGACCAGACGATTCAAGTGACCGACCGCAATCGGCATCAGTTCGTTGATGCCGGGTTTGACCGCGATGTGTTGGGGGCCGATGGACGTGGCAGATTCCGAATTTGATGCCGCCGCTTGTTGTTTGGCGGCTTTCAATACACTGGCATCGACCGGGGGTAATTCGATGCCTAAATCCGGCTGCGTCGAGGCAACCGGCTGTGATGGCGATGAGGATGACTCTTCGGCCACGGTGGTGACCGGCGGTAATACCGTCACCGGTAACTCATCGGCGGCCCAAGCACCGTTGGCGAGCGAAAGTAATAACCAGGGGTGCATCAATCGTTTCATGGCTTAGCCTCTTGGGGTTGGCCTTGGGTGGCTTTCAAACGGGCCAGGGTTCTGGGGGAATCTGGATACACGTCGATGTATTCCAGCCGGGGCCGATAATTTTTGATGGCGATGATGAATTCGTAGGTACGGGGTTTAACGTCCGGTTTGGAACTGGGGCCCTGGCTTTTCAGTTCGCCGCTGACGAAGACTTTGTTGGTCTCGGCTTCGTAATCGACGTGACGCGGGGTGAAGCTGATCGCGACCCGGTCCATCTTGATGGCCTTGATTTGATCGCTCATGGCATCGAGGACACTGCGGTAAATATCCGGCGCCAATAGCGGCTCGACCGCGGTTTTCAGAAAGTCGGCATTGGCCGGCGTGGTGTTGCCAAGCAATTCGGCCAGGAACAAGCCCCAGGACTCTTTGAACTCGCTGGATGCCTGACTGCGGGTGACCTCGACTTCCTGCGTCAAGCTCGGCGGTACCAGGATGATGCTGCGTTCGGTGCGCCAGGCAGCCAGCGAGGTGATAACGCAAACGACCAGCAAACCTATGATGACGACTCGGCTAAAGCGGTTCTCGGTCTCGTGCCCGTCCCAGGTCTGCAGAAAATCCGACCATCTCATGGCAGGAACCGGCGGATGTAAGGATTGGGGATGGTCTGCGCGCGACTGGGCAACAGGCCCAGCCAATACAACGCATGCAAGGTATAGCCGTCAGGCCGATTATCGCGGAAACGCCGGTAAAACTTGACTGCAATCAACCCGAGCGCTAAGCCAGGAATGAACTGATCGATCAATATGCCGGTCAGCATGCTGACCATGAAGGGTACGATCTCGTCCGCGCTCCACAATAAAATGTGGATCGGATCGTCGATCGATTGGGGGATGGCAACGGGTTCCATAATGACCTCCGGTTGGGATGGTCATTATTGTGAAGATAATTTTCGGGAGGTCGTTTTCGAAATCGCGATAATTATTGCGATTTCGTTAATTGGGCAAAAAAAGTTTGAAATTTGTATTGGCTTTGATCTGTTCGAGATTCAACGTGATAGGCCACTTTGCGATATTCAAATAGCTGAAAATATTAGTTGTGAGGTAGGTTTAGATTAGGTTACATAGCAGACAGCGATGGCATTATCGATCTATCGATATAACCTATTGCCCAATAAGTCTATTAGAAATCTTATCAGCAAGGGCAGCAACACTATGCTGAGTGACTTTTGCATGATTACCCTTTAACTCGATATTAAATCGCGAGACCAGTCTTTGAGATTTAACTTCTACCAAATCGGCTATCAAATAGGAATAAAGAAAGCTGGGTTTGCTATGTTGACCCACGATTACCCAGTCTGCGCCGAACTGCTCACCTAGTTTTGCGGCTAAATCATGATGACTAAATAAGTAGCCGAAACCGGCGTTGGCGGTAGTTTCAGCATTGGTACTGATCTCGATGATATCAAATCTATCAGTCAGCAAAAGTGCTTGCTCTAACAAGGGCTGAATACTTGCCGTTCGTTGTTGTTCCTGTATTGTGTTGGGCAGCGAAGTAATGTCATTAAGTTCGAAATTTAATATTGCAATGCGCGGTTTGGCTACACCAGGATGACTGATTAACAAGAGAGTCAGAGCGATGAATGAAATGATCTGCTGTTTCATTGCTATACCTGTTGAGTTTGCGTTTGGGTGGCATAAAGATCGATAAAATCTTGCCAAGTCAGTTCGCCGATTACATTCTGTGTATTGTCGAGAATCTCATACAAAACCCCATCGCCACCGCGTATGCTGAACAGCACAATAACATCAACCTCACCGCCGCCTTCCCGGTGAGGTACATCGCTGGCTGGACTAGACGTGTATTGCCCAACAGGTCTAATTTCCTTGATACTACCATCCTCGTGATACAAGCGATGCTCGCCCTGGATGACAAAGGTTTTATTTAAGGCTTTGTGCCTGTGTAAGACAATTTGCTGGTTAGCGGCAAATTTAAACAACACATCTATGATGTGACGCTGTGTGTCAATATCCAGAATCGAATACTGTAAATGTTCGAAATTGGCCAGGGTTTGCCAGTCGATATGGCTATCGTTGAAAAGAAAGTCGCTCATGGGTCATCCTCGTCTTGAAGGGAATAACAAAAACAGTGCTACCCTGATCGGTTGTCGTTCAGGTGCCTATAGCTTATGTAATGCTGTACTGACCGTAAGCCGATATTTGCCCACCAAGATCGGGCAATTTGCCCGTGTATCCTGAGATCGTTTTGCAGTATTCATATAGGCTCGTAGAATGCAGAAACACTAGACTCTCCCACGCAGTCATGCCATGAATTTACAACGACAATTGCTAACCCGAATCGCATTGGTGGCTTTAGCATGCTTGCTGGTAATCGCAGCTTTTGTGTTGTATCAAAGTCATTGCGTTTCCAAACAAACCACCGGGCTACTGGCCGAGTCATTAGGCAAGCAATTGGAGTCGCAGTTGTTGTTGATCAATGCCGGCCTGGGTCAAAACAATGCTTTTCCGGATTTTGAGCACTGGAAACAGTACGGTAATCAGCCTGGTATCTGCGTGAGTTATACCCCTGCCGATAGCTCATTGCCACGTAGTCTTTGTAACGGAAGTAAGCTAAGCCAGGCGAAATGGCCAACTCTCTTTGAAACACGCTATAGGCAGATTTTTAATCCCGGTTTGCCGACGGTACGACCGATTGCGCTAAATGGTAGGGTCTACGGTTCCCTGACGATTACGCCTAGTGCAGAACTCGAAATTGCCGAAGCTTGGGATAAGATGGTGAGCTTGATGACCTTATCCAGCGTTACAGTCTTTGCTGTCTGCCTGCTAGTGTATTGGAGCATCAGCCGTGTCTTAAAACCGGCAAAAACCATCGTTGCAGGCGTCAAAGAGATGGAATCCGGGCGTATTGATTGCCGCTTACCTGCGTTTGAGTTAAATGAATGGCAGCGTATTGCTGCGGCTATCAACCAACTGGCGAACAGTCAGCAACAATTGCTGAACGAACGCCAAAAGCTAGTGTTGAAGTTAATCAACATACAGGAAGACGAGCGTCGCTATTTGGTAAGGGAACTGCATGATGAATTCGGCCAATGCCTGGCGGCCATCAATGCTGTTGCTGCTTCAATCAAACAAACTGCATTACAACACTGCCCGGCGCTGGTCGCCGAAACCGATCACATTAGTCGAATTACTACCCACATGCTGGAGAACGTACACGGCTTGCTGGGGCGTTTGCGTCCGGCCGAATTTGAGGAATTAGGATTAGCTGTCAGCCTCAATACTCTGGTTGCCGGCTGGAATGCGCGTAGTGGCGACAAGACTCGCTTTCAATTAGACATAAGCGGCGATTGCTCATCGTTGGCGGAAGTTCCGGCCATGACCTTATTTCGGATTACTCAGGAATGTCTGACTAATATCGCCAAACATGCTACTGCTTCCAATGTCAGCATTAGTCTGATCGTCAGTTTAGAGTATGCAATTTTGACAGTCACGGACAATGGCGTAGCCAAGACGTTGCCATTTTCTGATGCCACCGGAATCGGCTTATTTGGCATCCGCGAACGCGTCACTGCCTTACAGGGGCGACTGCAATTGGCCATTGCCAACCCACACGGTTTAATCGTTAAGGTCTGCTTACCGATGGCGGTCACTATCGAGCACGCGGCATGATCAGCATTTTATTGGTTGACGATCATGCCATTGTCCGTGAAGGCTACCGCGCATTATTAGCCAAACAGAACGGCTTGCAAGTGATCGCGGAAGCTGGAAATGCCGTTCAAGCCTATCAACTGTTTAAGCAATTCCAACCTGACCTAGTGATCACCGATATCTCCCTGCCCGGTAGCAGCGGTCTTGAGCTGATCTCCCGCATTAAACAGCGATGCACCGACGCAAGAATCCTAGTTTTCAGCATGCACCAAAACCCTGCCTTTGCCGAGCAAGCCGTGCATGCTGGAGCCTTGGGCTATGTAAGCAAAAGCAGCGAACCTGAGGTGTTGTTGCGTGCCATTCATGATGTATATTCAGGACGCCACGTATTAAGTCCCGACATCGCTCAAATACTGGCACTGGAAAAACTGGGCAGCGAACGCATTGCTCTACAAACCTTGACAGTACGCGAGTTTGAAATTTTGCGTTTACTAATGGAAGGGCAAAGCCACGATGACATTGCTCGTGTACTGAACATCAGCGCCAAAACCGTCGGCAATTGTCATTATTTGATCAAAAGTAAGCTCGGCGTTGCCAGCGATATTGAATTGACAAAACTGGCCATTAAATTCAACGTGCTTTATCCATTGGAATTATCTCGAATTGTTGACTGATGATATGCATTATTTACAATATCGAATGTTGGTTAAGCGAATTACAGCAGACGAAGCCTCCAAAAAAATCGACCGTCGCTAAGGGTCAATTGTGAGAATTCTCAACCGCCAAAATCCCATGCTACCGACATTATTCAAGCCAAATCAGTGAACTTCGCAATCGGTATAGATGGTGGTATTAAATCAGAATGACTGGAAGCTAGTCCTTAATCAAAGGAAAACGGTTTTTAGAAAGATACACACGCTCACGTAAATTCAGCCCCGGCTTAAAGTACGTGGTATACCGAATGGGCAAGCTCACTTGTTCGCCTGTCCTGGGGTTACGCCCTATCCGAGCGGCTCGTTGAATAACAGAGAATCCACCAAATCCACGAATCTCAATGCGTTCACCTTGGGCCAAATGGTGGGTCATCGCGTCGATGGTGATGTTAATGGCCATTTCAACGTCACGTTGCAGTAGATGAGGCAATCTAAGGCTGATGTTTTCGATGAGTTGGGATTTCGTCATTCTCGTACCGGGTCTGGGTTAAATGTCCATGAATGCCGCTAGCCATGGCTTGCGGGTAGTGTCTTGCCACCTTGTTCAATAATCACGGCTTGTTTAAGTAAATCGCTTGCGGCGGGGTATCTTTCGTAAAGACGGCCAATGGCACGATAATACGCTAGGGTATCAAACGGCTCTGAGGCTTGTTTTCGAATCAATTCGGCCAATCTTGACCTGAAATCCGGTGAAACTGTCACGATGCGTAGACCTTTGACAATTTTGGTGTCGGCATCGACCAACACCAAGTTTATGGGCAAAAAAGCATCACCCTCATCAATCGTCTCATCACCGGCTAGATGAATGGTAAATGCCAAGTCCGACCAATCCAGAAAGTCCTCGATATTAAACAATACCAACAGCAGACTGCCTTCGGCAAATAATGCAAACGCGGCAGCGCCATTGAGAAAGGCTTGGATGTCGCGCGGGGTAACGGAAAAATTAAAGGTCAGCAACGGCGTGCCATTCGCCAGAATAATACTCATGCCTTCTGCCGGCAGGGCATGATCGAAGCGCTCGCCCACGCAAAGTTTTAGATAGTCCATAACGCCTGCTTAAATGAATCGTCCTGCCAGAATGCTAACAGTGAAAGTATAACGCACTGCATAGGGCTTTTGCGTGGGTAAGGCATTTGCATGACAAGTTCAATGGCGCTGATTAGCACTATAAAAGTGGTTTATATCGTGGTAAAACGCTGTAACGGGGGACGTCAGCCATGGACTACACTGCAATACTTGAAGCGCTCAATAAAGCATCACTCTTTGATTTACATCGATTACAGTCTGCCATTTATCAGGAACTCATCAATCCGGTTCGGGTAGAGCAGATAAAAGCCCAATTGAAAGTCGGCCAAGCGATTAGTTATTTCGACCCACAAGCCAACGGCTTGATCGATGCCGTGATCTTGAAGATTCAAAAGACCCGTTGCCTGGTGAGAAACGTCAAAGACCAGAAAAACTGGAACATCCCTTTTTATTACATCAATCTGGATGGTGTTGATACAGCGATTCAACCCAAACCGCACACTACCGGGATTCCCCGCAGCGCTTTGCACATTGGAGCCCGCGTAGGCTTCAAGGACCGTAACCATCAAGAACTGTTTGGCGTAGTGATTCGGCTGAACCCCAAAACCGCCACGGTCAAGATCAGTGAACAGCATACTTGGCTGGTGCATTATCAGCAGTTGTTTCCTGTCATCGATAGTACGGGCTATGACACGAATCCCACGCAAGCGTCACTGTTTATCGAACAGGATGAGGAATAGCGGTCAATGATCGCCCAGATGGCGTCATCGTCTGCCGACAATCCCATCGAAAACCTGCAAGGCAGTATCGAACGCGTGACGTTCCATAGCGAGGCCTCGGGTTTTTGCGTGTTGCGGGTCAAGGTCAAAGGTTATCGGGAACTGATTACTGTAATCGGTTCGGCTGCCAGCGTCACAGCGGGTGAATACATCGAATGCCTGGGTTGCTGGGTTAACGATCGCCAACATGGCCAGCAATTCAAAACCATTTCATTAAAAATCGTGCCGCCGTCCACGTTGGACGGCATCGAAAAATACCTCGGCTCCGGGATGGTCAAAGGTATCGGTCCCCATTTTGCCAAGAAGCTGGTCAAAGCCTTCGGTGAGCGGGTGTTCGATGTGATCGAGCAGACACCCGAGCGTCTGTTGGAATTACCGGGAATTGGTAAGAAACGCCAGGAGCGTGTAACCAGTGCCTGGGCTGAACAGAAAGTGATTCGGGAGATCATGGTCTTTCTGCAATCCCATGGCGTCGGCACCTCGCGATCGGTGCGAATTTACAAAACCTACGGTGAGCAGGCTATCGAGAAAGTTCGCGAAAATCCCTATCGTCTGGCGCTGGATATTCACGGCATCGGCTTTAAGACGGCTGACACGCTGGCACAGAAGCTCGGCATCGGCCCGCAATCCCTATTGCGCGCCCAAGCGGGTGTCCGACATGTCTTGCAGGCATGGTCTGGCGAAGGCCACTGCGCTGCTATTCGGAGCAATCTGTGCGAAATGGCGGCGAAATTACTTGAAATTCCATTGCCGATTATTGACCAAGCGATTGCGGCGGAATTAACCGAAGGCAATTTGATCGCCGAAATGGATGGCAGCGACGAATTCATTTTTCTGACGCCTTTACACCGCGCTGAAATAGGTTGTGCCGCCAACCTGAACCGATTAAATCAAGGCGATGCACCTTGGGGTGTAATTGACGCCGATAAAGCCATTCCCTGGGTGGAAGAGCAAACTGGCATGACCTTGTCGCAGTCGCAAGCGTCTGCGGTTCGATTAGTGCTTCAGCATAAAGTCTCGGTGATCACAGGTGGGCCTGGTGTCGGTAAAACCACGCTGGTCAACAGTCTGCTCAAGATTCTCAAAGCCAAACGGGTGCGAATCGGTTTGTGTGCGCCGACGGGACGAGCGGCAAAACGCTTAACTGAATCGACTGGTATGGAAGCAAAAACGGTGCATCGTTTACTGGAGTTCGATCCGACGCAGTTCGCATTCAAGCATAACGACGAAAACCCGCTAGACCTCGATTGCTTGGTGATTGATGAGTCCTCGATGATGGACGTGGTGCTGATGAATCAGTTGTTAAAAGCCATACCGACGGAAGCCGCGGTTTTAATCGTCGGTGATGTTGATCAATTACCTTCGGTCGGACCCGGATCGGTGCTGGCCGACATCATTGATTCTGGTCAAATTGCCACCGTGCGTCTGACCGAAATTTTCCGCCAGGCCAGTACTTCCAAAATCATCACGAATGCGCATCGGATTAACCACGGGCAAATGCCGGTAGTGGATAAAACTGAAAGCCTCAGCGACTTTTATTGCCTTTACGCCGAAACACCCGAGGAAATTTTCGCTAAATTGATGCAAGTCGTCCTCGAACGGATTCCGCAGCGCTTCAACTTTCATCCAGTCAACGACGTGCAAATTCTGACGCCCATGAATCGTGGTGGTCTGGGAGCGAGGTCGTTGAATATCGAATTGCAAACACGGTTAAATGGGCACAGCGAACCCAAGATTACCCGTTTCGGGAATACCTATGCGCCGGGCGATAAAGTCATTCAGCGGATCAACAACTACGACAAAGAAGTCTTCAACGGCGACATTGGCGTGATCAAAAGCATTGATCTTGAGGAAAGCCAGGTCAAGATCTTATTCGACGATCAGGAGGTCGACTACGAATTCAGCGATCTGGACGAAATTACACTGGCTTATGCAACCAGCGTGCACAAATCGCAAGGCTCTGAATATCCGGTGGTAGTGATTCCGATGGCCATGCAGCACTTTATGCTGCTGGAACGCAATCTACTGTATACCGGCGTCACTCGTGGCAAACAATTGGTCGTAGTGATTGCCCAGCCCAAAGCGCTGGCGATGGCTGTGAAGAATCAGCAATCACAGCGCAGGATCACTCATTTGTCGGCTAGGCTGAACGAAAATACGTGACTATTGTTTACGCTGTACTCGTCGAGATCGGCCACAAGCGGCCACAGAACAATCATTGAGGAATGACTGCAAACTGGCACATTGCCGCCGACGGTTTAGCTTCAGAAATCCAGCGGGCTTTTCGCTTCCTTGATCGTCCGACTAGGCACGGTATGCGTGTAAATCATGGTCGTTCGCAAATCACTGTGACCTAATAGTTCTTGAATGGTACGAATATCGACATTGGCTTGCAAAAGGTGACTGGCAAAGCTATGGCGAAACGTATGTGCCGACGCACGTTTCGCAATTCGGCTTCTGCGCACCGCCAATTTAATGGCCTGTTGCACATGGGATTCGTGCAAATGCCAACGCCGATATTCTTGACTGGACGGAACCAACGTGAGGGATTTCGCCGGAAACAACCATTGCCAGGCAAATTCTTTAGCGGCGTTCTTATATTTGGCATCCAGCGATTTAGGCAAGAACACACCGCCAGTCTTCGCTGCCACATCTTGTTCATGCAAGGCGGCGACTCGCTCTACTTGAGCAGCCAATTCAGTTGTTAAGACCTCCGGCATTGGTAGCGTTCGATCTTTCTGGCCTTTTCCGTCATGCACTGTCAATACCTGCAGGTCAAAATTTAAATCCTGCACTCGTAGTTTCAGGCACTCGAATAGGCGTAAGCCACAACCGTACAACAACTTGGCGACCAAGTCATAAGGCGGTTCCAATATACCAATAATTCGATCAACTTCCGGGCGCGATAACACCACAGGAATATAAGGACGACGCTTGGCCCGCACCACACCCTCGACTTTTCCGAATTCTTTTAGCAATACATGTTTGAACAAGAACAGTAACGCATTGAAAGCTTGATTCTGACTGGAAGCGGCAACCTGCTTATTCATGGCGAGATGGCTCAAAAAAGATTTCACATCGTCCATGTCCAGCAAACGGGCATCTTTGCTTTTCGTGTAGGTTTGAAATTGCTGCAACCAGTAACGGTACGCTTGCCAAGTTTTGTTTGAATAATGACGAACCTTGATAGCGGCTTGCAGTTGTTCGTACACCGTCACCCAAGTGGCACCGGTTAACTTTGGCGACTCGTCGACAGGCGAAGGCTTCGTGGTTTCTGGTACGGGTCGTGTCGTAACGGTCTGGTTGACAGGACTCTGATAGGGTTCAGCTAATCGCTTCGATGTTAATGACTGATCAGGTAATGAATCGCTGGAAGGCGTTGATGTTGATTTAATCGCGCCGATCATGCGGTAATAGATGGCTACGGCTCGGCGAGCTTGTTGTCGTTGTGTTTCAGACTGACCTTTACTTTTCAACTTTTCGTCAAATGGAGCAAAGCTTGCAGTGAGCTTTGGGTTTGCTCCGTACTTGTTACAAAAGTCCAGATAAAACCGAAACCATTTATGAAAATCTCGGCGCTGTTGTTCGGGTACATTGCGCTGATGGAGTTGTGTTTCAAATGCCTGGCTAAGAGATGCGGGAACGGCTAACATGGCAACCTCCAAAGCTGATTTTGATATAGTGTGAATGATATACAGAAAGGAAAAATCCTTGCTAATCACAAATTTATTTGAGCAGCGCAGCTTTTATGGTAGATATACGGAACTATCTAATAACTTGTTATGTGCTAGAAAGGAGTAATCGTGAAATCTGAATATCAGCTATTTGTTTGTGATATCTCTGGCGAACATGAGCCAGTTGCATCATTTGTTTCAGATACTCCTTTCCCTAATCTATTTGTTGGGCAAAGATTTGATGATCATGGTTGGAGAAGGTTGCGTGGTGTTGGTCAGTTGGCATCAGAAAACAACCCAATTCGCTATTTGGTGCATTCAATCAAGACAACCATATTTATGGAAAACGAAATCAATATTATTCAGTCATGGGTAAATCTGGAGCCTTATGATGGTGATAGATCCCCAGCATTTGGCAATACTGAACCTACAATGAGTTCTAAAGAGGCCCTTTCATAGTGGTCGCACATAACAATCAGCTCAAGCGGGACTGGTTTTCCGCTACGCTCCAAACCAGCCCCTTAGCTGGGCGTTAGGCTTCTCGATAAATGGCTAATATCTGTATAATTTTTGATTTGGACGGTACGCTCGTTGACAGTGAGGGACTTTGCAATCAAGCGTTTCTCGATCTGCTTCCACAATTGAATGATACTGTAGAGTCATTGATCCAGCGGTATCGCGGCAAAAAGCTAGCCTCAATTCTTGTTGATATTGAAAGTCGGCTTTGCCAGTCTCTACCAGACACGTTTGAACAGCATTATCGCCAGCGTGTTGTGGAACTCTTCTCTCGTGAGCTAAAACCTATGCCCGGCGTTCTTGAAATGCTCGAAGCCACGAACTTCCCCAAGTGCATTGCCTCAAGCGGGCCGCCTTTGAAAATTCGTCAGGCATTGCAAGTTAGCGGCCTCGCGCCTTACTTTGGAGATGACATCTTCAGCTCGTATGAGGTTGGCTCTTGGAAGCCGGAGCCAGGCCTATTCCAATACGCAGCAAGTGCAATGGGCTTTATGCCCAGCCAATGCGTAGTTGTAGAAGATAGTGACGCGGGGATTGAAGCTGCCGAAGCTGCTGGAATGAAAGCATTCCAGTATGTGCCAAATGGTGAAACCGTGTCATACCAAGGCGGAACTCCATTTGACGACATGTCGCAGCTTCCGCAACTACTCGCTCATTTTTCTAGCAATATCCAACACAGTATTTTGGCCTAACAAGAGTTTATGAATCCACGCATCTATGAAGCTAATTTGGAAAATTTCGCCCATATTCGGGCACTAATTTCCAAATCTGCCCGAATACTTCAGTCGCAATACTATAAACAAGCAGAAATTGAAACGGCGTTGGAGTTAGTAAGGGGCATAGAAGAATTGATTGCCGCCGGCAGTTTTCTTGTCGCCGAGTACGAAAAGAAAATCATCGGTTGCGGAGGTTGGGCAATTGATGTTTCTGAACCCCAAAAAGCAGAAATAAGGGGCTTTTTCGTGCATCCAGATTTTGCCCGAAGAGGTGTTGCCACGCTCCTCTTGGCCACATGCGAAAATAAATGTTTACAGAGGGGCATTCAGGCTTTGTATCTGACAGCCACACTTTCTGGTGAGCCATTTTACAAAAAAGGTGGTTTTTCTGAATTTGGGAGATTTAAGCAGTGCTTATCAAATGGAGAATCTTTTGAATTGGTCAAAATGGCAAAAGAAATACAGCGGGTTAATGCATAATCTTATGTTTTTAATCAGCCATTTTTCAGGTAGCAATTTGGCTTTGGCGGGTGTTGCCGAGCCTAACAAGTCGGTCAAAGGGACGCGCCGCCCGTTGGCTGTTTTGAAGCTTGGTTTTTATCCAGGGTTCGGCGGCTTCGTTTCGCTTTCGTTGGCGGCACGCCCCTTACCGTAACGTTATGCCTCACGGAGAATTATGTGTAATGACTAAATACAACGGTTCGTGCCATTGCGGAAGGGTTCGCTTCGAAATTGAGGCTGAAATAGATCACGTGCGTGTTTGCGATTGCTCTATTTGTAAAAAACGTGGAGCCTTGAATCATCGGATTCCGAAAGAGAAACTAAATTTGCTTACCCCATGGGAAGACCTTGTTTTGTATCAATGGGGAAGCAAAACGGCGAAAGATTTCTTTTGTCCCACGTGCGGCATCCTCCCGTTCAGACGCCCAAGTGATCCAACGCCTGAAGAAATTCTCGAAGGTTCGAAGCCTTTCGATGGATGGGCGGTCAATGTCCGGTGCTTGGAAGGAATAGATTTGGAATTGATTCCCATCAAAAAAGTGTATGGAAGTAAAATCAAACATCACGCATAACATAGCGCTCAAGCGGGACGGTGGCTATCGCGCCCGGCCCTTAGCTTTACGTTGGGCATCATTGCTGGCAGGCACCGTATCCTCATGAGAAACCTTCTCGCTTGGCTGAAAACCATACTCCACTGGTTAGTTGAATGGAGATTGTTTTGCCTTGGTTTCTTTGTAGTCGTCGCCCCAGCTGGTTTTATTGTCTTCGTTTCCACTGATGAAGCGGAAATCCGCATTACTGGAATATTGCTGCAACTTCTGGGTACCGGTGGCCTGCACATTTCAACAATGGGCGCACTATGGTTAGCCATTGGAGTCGTCAGTTCTATTCCATCTGAACTGGCTGTGTAGTTCAAATGATGCCCACCCTTACATTCAACCAGGCCGCCCAAAAACGGGGCGGTGGGTTAACTCCACGTTGGACAGAAGGAACGGAATGAAACGACGGCTCACCTTTTCGGCTGTTTTTCTGTCACTTATTGGCGCTGTTCTTGTCTGGGCGAACCATCTAGAGAACCCACTACCTAGCGAAGCATGGGCAGATCTCGTAGTATTGGAAAAATCCAAGCGCGAACTAGCGGTTTATAGCCAAGGCCAGCTGTTAAAGACCTACAAAGTGGCTTTAGGCCGAGTGCCCGCTGGCGCGAAACGCAGCGAAGGCGACAAGAAGACTCCCGAAGGGCAGTACATAATCGATTACCGCAAAGCTGATAGCGGGTATTTCCGGGCCTTGCATGTCTCGTACCCAAGCCCCGCTGACACGGAGGCAGCACGGAAACAGGGAGAAGCCCCTGGAGGAGATATCATGATTCATGGGTTACGTAATGGCGTTGGGTGGCTGGGCAAGCTGCATCGGCTTGCAGACTGGACGCTTGGGTGTATCGCGGTTACGAACGAGGAAATGGAGGAGTTATGGCAGACGGTGCAAGACGGCACGGTAATCGAGCTAAGGCCCTGAGTGCCCATCAAACCGCTGGAGCCGACGCACTAATGCGCGCAGCTCAGCGGTGACGTTAGCATTCAAAGGTCATGAAGACATTTGCGCTTATTTTCTCGATAACACTAAACCTCATTCTTGGTGGGTTGCTGCTTTATGTTGTTCTCCAAGGTTGCGCCGAAGTGGCCAATGGGAAAATCGGCGTGTTGTCCCAGGACATCAAGGTTGGTTTATTTGGTTCAAACAAGGTTCTGTTTACTCTTCCCAAGGGACTGGTGGTTCGAGACGCATCGGCAACTGGCGCGGGTTGGTTTGAGGCAAACCGGTTCAGAATCGTTGTTACATCAGACAACCCAGAGCTTGTGGACTATAGCTTCAAGGTTGAACCACTTTCCGATCAACACACTGAGCATTATTCAGCAGAGGTCGCGAAATGAGTGCTAACCAGCGGGTCAACTTGAACGTCAAAAGCTACGCTCCTATCGTCGCTACGCTTTTGCCGTCAAGTTACCCTTATCGTTAGGCTGCCAACACATCGAGAGGCCCCATGAAGATTTCTTCCAAGAAGTGCGTATTGTTCTCCAGCATCTTTGCGCTTGCATTGCTCAGCGGTTGTAGCTCCAAGCAAGCTAGCCCATCTGTGGCAATCGCTAATCCTGCTTCCGAATATTGCATGAAAAAAGGCGGCAAACTTGAAATTGTCAAAGAAGCGTCTGGGGAGAAAGGCATGTGCCATCTGCCTGACGGCATGATCGTGGAGGAGTGGGAGTTGCTCCGCCGTGACAACCCGCAGAAGTAACCGGTATCAGCTTAACAGTTCATTCAAGTCTAACCCGCTTCGCGGTACGGCTTAATTTTTTGCTCCTGATATGTTGAAAATTTTACGAGGTTCTCCTAAATGAATAAGCCTGTTTGTGTTGTTATCGGCGTTGGTGAAGGAAACGGAGCAGCCATCGCGCGTAAGTTTTCGGAAACCGGACATAGTGTCGCACTTCTAGCGCGTAACTTAGAGTTCACATCGAAATTGGCTGGCGAGCTGAACGATGCAATTGCTATTGCCTGCGATGTCACCAATGAACAAGACGTGCAAGCAGCGTTCGCTCAGGTACGCAATCAGTTAGGCGGGGTAACCTGCTTAATTTACAATGCGGGTGCGGGTTCGTGGGGTACGATTGAAGAAATTACCGCCGCCTCTTTCGAGGCCAACTGGAAAGTCAATGCGCTTGGCGCTCTGTATGCCGCCCAGCAAGTTATCCCCGCGATGAAAGAAAATGGCTCGGGTAATATTGTTTTTGTGGGCGCAACCGCTTCACGGCGTGGCGGCGCAAGAACCGCCGCTTTTTCACCCGCTAAAGCGGCGCAACGCGCGTTGGCGGAATCCATGGCGCGCCATCTTTGGCCTTTTGGAATCCATGTTTCGCTGCTTATTATCGATGGCGTTGTAAACCTTCCGGCTACGCGGGAAAAAATGCCCGACAAAAACGACGACTTTTTTGTCAATCCCGCCGACATCGCAGCAACGATAGAGCATCTTTGTACCCAACCCCGTTCGGCGTGGTCTTTCGAGGTCGAAGCCAGACCCTTCGGCGAAACGTGGTAGGGTTCTTGCCTATGTTAACGCATTAATTGGTTGATATTTTTATAGTTACCCTTTTTAGGAAAATCGCAAATGACCGGTACATTTTCATCCGCAGACAGTGCTGTGGTACTTATCGACCATCAAGTCGGAACAATGAAGCTGATTAAAAATATCCCGCTTGAAGTGGCCAAGCGGAATACCTTAGCCCTTGCCAAAGCAGCCAAGGCTTTGAATATCCCTGTCGTTCTTACCAGTTCGCAGGAAGAGAACGTCCAGGGGCCTTTGCTCCCGGAGCTCGAACAGATTTGTCCTGAGGCGTTCACGGCCCGAATTCAGCGTACCGGTATTGTTAATGCTTGGGATGACCCGCATTTCAAAAAAGCAGTCGAAGCGACAGGCCGCAGGAACCTCATTATGGCCGGTGTGACCACCGACGTATGCTTGGTTTTTCCATCAATCAGTGCGCGGCGCGAGGGCTACCAAGTGCAAGCAGTCATGGACGCTTCGGGATCGCCTTACGAACTTTCCGAAGAGATGGCTCGGCGGCGCATGGAACGCGAAGGCGTAATTCTCACCGCGACGAACACGCTGCTGGCTGAACTGGCTCAGGACTGGAGCGGTGTCGAAGGTAACCAACTGCTTGGCATATTATTTCAAGATGTGCTTCCACCAATAGCCTAACATTTCGCTCAAACCGACCCGCTTCCGCTACGCTCCAGCGGTCGGCTTAGCTTTGCGTTGAATGGCTGCTATTTGAAGCCCACCCGACATTGAGCGCAATGCTTCAAATGTCAACTTGGGGTCGATAGCGTCGAACAGATCATTAAAAGCAATTTCACCAAACCCGCGTTATTTTTTTAGTGTTTGCCGTTTCTGAAGTAATTCGTTTCGCTGTTCTGCCCAAAAAATGCTGGCGTCATGCTCCGATATTTTTCCATCTACTACCAATTGGCAAAGCCCAATGAAATAGGCATTGAGTTTGATGATTCCTTCGTCTTTGGGGTATTGACTCAAGAGGTTTTTATGTTTTTGTCGAGCATCGTCATTGCAAAACTCATTGGGGAGTGGTGCGAAATCGATGTTGTCACCGCCCCCAATCGCTGCTGTGGCGGATTCGGTCAGGATTATTAGCAAACAGAAAATTACCCTTTTCGTCACGGACTGCTCCTCGGATTAAATTGTCATTTCATTCTGAATTGAAACGATAGCAGCATAGTCTCTGTTAGAGCAAAATCTGTCATAACTCAAAAAGCAGCTTATGATTTTCTACTTCACTGTTGGCTCAATACATCGAATATCTTCGTGTCTAGGATTATTCACCCAATCGCCGATCGGCGTTGTAACCATATTGGCGTAAGCTGAGTTTTCAAGTAAGTCATAGGCGTCATCTGTATTAGAGGTTTTGTTGAGCCAGTAGTGATAACAGCCTGCCGGCATGATCACTGGCATTCGCTCATGAATGGGCTGCATTAGCTCATTCGCTGCCGTGGTAATGATCGTGCAGGAATACAGCGTTTCGGCTACGTGTTGCCACTGTTCCCATAAACCGGCAAAGACGAATAACTGATTGTCCTGACGATGAATATGAAAAGCCTGCTTGCCCGAATTCAATTTCTGCCATTCATAAAAACCTTGTGCGACGATCAGGCAGCGCCGTTTTTGAAATGCGGCCCGGAAGGATGGTTTTTCGCGAATCGTTTCGGCACGCGCATTGATCAGGTGATGGCTGTTTTTGGTGTCTTTGGACCAGGACGGCACCAAGCCCCAGAACAAATTCACCGCCTTTAGCGATTTGTCCTCCAATTCGACAATACAGAGAATTCTCCGCGCCGGCGTGATGTTGTAGCTGGGCTGATATTTGGGCAGGCGCGAGAGTTGGAAATGTTCGGCAATTTCTTCAGGTGACGCAGTTAGCTGAAATCGTCCGCACATGCTTTTCTACCCGATCTGGTTTACTGCCAACCTTGTAACCATTGCCCAGTATCGGCCAAGTCTCGCCAGGGCAGGATAAAGCTGCGGTGTGAATAGATCGCTTCCAATTCAATGTGTTCGATAGGCGAATCCGGCAATTCGGGCTTGATTAGCTGGGTAACCAGAAAATGCTTTTCCTTGTTTTGGGGCTTAGCGGCAGTCCATTTGCTCAACAGCAATTTGTTCGGATTCAAGCGGCGTACAGTTGAATCAGGCATCGGAATGTCTCCTGCGGATGGATTCATGGGGTGGCTTCGAGCGTAAATGCACGACCTGAGTTTTCTTTAACGCTTTAACCAACGTCATATAAGTATCTCGGTCAAACGCTGGTCTGCCTTGCTCCAGCAGTTCGCGGATGTCTTCTTCACTGTGCGCCGTGCCGAGATAACACCAGTGATCGATCACGTGCAAATCGTCTTCCTCTCGAATACCAATGGCGCCCGGGTAAGGCCAACTGCTCAGTTTGAGTTTGCTCATGGCGGTCAGTAACCGCGCGGCATGTTCCAAGCCGGATTCCTTGCCGACACAGGCGCCCCGACAGCGTTTGAGTTGATGTGCAAAGCACGGTTTGCCATTACCGATTTTTTCAAGATCCAGCACACCCAGACAAAGCTGATGTTGCTCAGCCAAACTGCGAAGGGCTTTTTGAGCATCGCGTTGGTTGCTGTAGAGACCGTACAGATTGTCCTGCACGCCAAAGTCCAGATCGTTGGCCCAAGTCAGACGCGGCAACAACTGATCCTGTTTTTGCTCGAGTTGCCAAGCACACAGTGCATTTTTACGCCGCAGACGTTGGTTATGCACCGGTGTCATTTGTTTGATCAGCTTGGCCTCGGTCAATAACGCGCCCAGTTCACCGCCGGTTTCGATCCAGTCAATACGCTTGGTTTGCTGCGACAAGCTCATTTCCTTGGCGTGGCGATGGTCTGCGGCAAAGTGCGATAGGACGCGCTGGCGGATATTGACGCTTTTGCCGATGTACAGCGGTAAATCGTTCTCGCCATAAAACAAATATACGCCTGCCCCCTCTGGCAGCTCATGAATCAGGTTGGGATCCAACTGCGACGGTAGGCTGGAACGTTGCACCAGATTTTTTACCGTGGCTTCGATGGCATTGGCAGAAAACTGCTGATTCGCATGCTGCCAAAACTGATGAATCAATTGGGCATCCGCTAGTGCGCGGTGGCGTTCCTTGGCTGTCAGCTGATGGCGTTCGATCAGGCTATCCAGATTGTGCCGGTGGTACTGCGGATAAAGCGCCCGCGATAATTTGACCGTGCATAACACCTGGGGTTTAAACACTAGGCCAACCCGTTTAAATTCATTTTTCAGGAAGCCATAATCAAAGCGGGCGTTGTGGGCAATGAACAGCCGGCCTTGCAATAAGGCATCCACGTCCTTGGCCACTTGTTCAAAGCTGGGTGCGTTTTCGACCATGGCGTTGCTGATGCCGGTCATCTGTTCGATGAACAACGGAATTCGCATTTGCGGATGTACCAGTTGGCTCCATTCCCGCACGCCATCGTCATCCACCAGGACAATGCCGATCTCGGTAATACGGTCTTTCGTGGCAGAACCACCGGTGGTTTCCAGGTCCACAAAGGCTAATGGTTGCATAGTCCAGTCCTAACGGTAACTGCGCATCTGGCCCACCAGTACGCCTTGAATGCTGACTTGCGATGGATGGAAACGCATGGCTTCCATGCTGGAATTGGCGGGAATCAAAAACACCTCATCCCCTGTTTGCTCGATATATTTCAAGGTAGCCTCCTGATTGTCGATGAGCGCGACGACAATGTCACCGTTGTCGGCGTAACTGCGTTGTTCGATGATCACCCAATCGCCATCCAGTATGCCTGCTTCAATCATGGAATCCCCCTTAACTTTGAGCACATAACAGGATTGTTCGGTGCGAATTTGATCGGGGACATTGACCCATTCGGTATGCTCAATCGCTTCGATCGGTTTGCCGGCGGCAATGCTGCCTACCAAGGGCAACGCGTGAGGCCGATGTTGGCCAGATTCACGCAATGCGAAGGCCTTTTCCGTCAACCGAACCCCTCGATGTTTGTGCCCCATAGTTTCAACAAAACCGGCGTCGATCAATCCCCTTAGGTTCAAATGTAACGAGCCCCGCGATCTCAAGCCGAGTGCCTGACACAGTTCGTTCAACGACGGTGGCCGTGGAAACTGCGCCTGGTTGTCCAGCAAGCAATCCAAAATGGCCTGTTGTTTTCGGGTTAAGGCGCTCATGTGGCAAAAAATACGGCTCAACTAAATTAAGAACAATCATAGAACGTTTGCGTTTTCGATGGTAGTCTTATGTCATCAATAGTTTGTCGTTCACCGTGATGCCCATGACCGAATCATTACCATTTTCGATCCTCAACCCCGCACAACCGTTACCCCCAATCCGTGACGGATTGGCTTGGTTTCATCTTGCCAAACCGGAAAAGAAACGACGATTGCCGCTGTTCATCAGCAAAGTAGCCGCGGGTTTTCCATCGCCGGCCGATGATTATGTGGAAAAGACCCTGGATTTGGAGGAATTGCTGATTCAAAAGCCGGCGGCGACTTTTTTTGTGCGCGCCCAAGGCGATTCCATGTTGGGTGCCGGCATCCATCCCAATGACATTCTGGTGGTCGACCGTTCCAAGGAGCCGATGCCCGATAAGATCGTGATCTGCGCGGTCAATGGTGAGTTGACGGTGAAACGTCTAATGGTTACTGACGGCCAATGGCGATTGAAAGCCGAAAACCCGGCGTATCCGGATATTCCCTTGACCGAGGACCTGGAAACCGTGTTCTGGGGAACGGTCACCAATGTGATTCATCCGGTGTAAGCATGTCCGAACAACCACGTATCGCGCTGGTGGACGCCAACAATTTTTACGTGAGTTGCGAGCGGGTGTTCCGGCCGGACCTCAATGACAAACCGGTCATGGTGCTCAGCAATAACGACGGCTGTGTGGTGGCGCGTAGCCAGCAGGTTAAAGATTTAGGCATCAAAATGGGTGTCCCTTTATTTCAGGTCCAACATCTGGTCAATCAGCATCAAATCCAACTCTTTTCATCAAACTATACCTTGTAGTAAGTTATTTGGAATCAAAATTATTGGTGCCATAATCTGGTGAACAGATTTAGTTCCGAGTGGAGTTACACGTTCATGACTAATCTCGTTTGGGAACGTTACCCCTTTCTTTCTGAAAACCCGTACGGTAGATCATGGCTGGTTCTGCTGGGTAACTTGGGACGTGCCGACGCAACGCTCGACGCCTATGCGCGCGCACTCAGCAATTACTTTAGATTTTGCCAAGGCTTGGGAGTGGAAGCCGAAAAAGCCACGCTGGAGCACGTCTCCCTTTATGTTCGGTATCTGGGTGGCGATGCTCAGGATGGAAAAACGTCATACCGCCACTCGAATGCTACGATGCAGCAGTACCTTACGGCAGTTCGCCTGTGGTATGACCATTTGGTTTACCAAGATATTCGGGACTTTAATCCAGTCCCTCGTGGCACTTATCTGAATCGAAATAGCGACTACCATCCTGGATTTGCGCACGGCTTGATTCGGCGACTTAAACTACTACCTGCTATTCCCTCGGAAGAGGATTGGAAAAAACTCATCGAAGCGGTTACTCAGGAATCTCTTCGAAATAGATTGATGTTCGCGCTAGCTTATTATGGCGCTTTGCGGCGTGAAGAATTGGTGAACTTGCGTGTCACCGATTTCGATTTTGCTCATCGCCTCATTCGTATTCGACCCGAAACCACAAAGAGCAGTACACCTCGAACAGTCTGTTATGCCGCTACTGCTGGAAATGCATTGAGCGAATATTTGGTTTATCGTCATCGGATCAATCAGCAAGCCGGATTAGTATTTTTCTCCGAATCACGCCGCAACGCTGGTCAGCCAATTTCGAAATGGACCTGGAGCAAGATTGTCGAAGGCTTGGCAAAACAGGCCGGTGTCGAGGGCTTTAGTACGCATAGCTTGCGCCATCTGCGTTTGACTCACCTCGCACAAGCTGGCTGGAAACTGCATGAGCTGAGTGCCTATGCGGGACACCGCAACCCGCAAACGACATTGATGTACCTTCATCTTTCCGGCGCAGACCTACTAAACCGGATGACTGAGGCCATCCGTTATGCCGATGCCAAAATCGACGCGGCTTTATTTGCGAAGATGGAGTAATGCCCTATGGCTCAATTAGATTCTGTAAGTGCGAAGAATTGGCAATGGCCTCTTGATTTGGCTCAGTATGATCGAAGTCCATATCTATCGGAAACTGAAGAATGTTCATTGGTCAGTTGGAGTAATACCATGAGGGTTAGAACTGCTGTGCCAAGGCTTTATTTGCCGCTACGGGATGTGGCGGCTTTGAGTTCGAAGCAAAGCCTGCTAGAAAGGCACGCCAAAGCTCAGACCGCCATCCTGCAAGAGATTCAGCGAACTCAGCAGCCCTACTGGGCTTGGAGTCAGCAGGCTTGGATTGATTTAGTCCGCCACCCATTAATCCACTCAAGCGCACGACTTTTCATCACTGCGAATGCTTATCTTCTTTGCGATTTCCGCCTCGTCCATTGCATTGGCCCTATATTTTATTTATCCGGTCTTGGGCGATTGATTTTCGGAGAAGAACTTTTCGAACGCGAATGTGGGCGTTTACATCAGGCTTTACAGAAAATTGGGTATGGCAAAGTTAATCTGCAACAGAATTTTCCATCCATCCTGGCAGCGGTAATGCTGGAAAACCGCAACCCCTACCTAGAAAGTTTCGATACCGAACTCTTGGAACGCACCCGTGAAAAGTACAGCGCCCAAGCTCACGGTATCGGCAAGCTCTCCCACGGGTTGGCCGCACTGGGAATCCTGCCCGAGCCACTCCGGATGCGCAATTATGTCTCATGGAAGGAAAAAAGCGGTGGTGGTATTGCGCCGCAATGGGTCGATTATTGCCGGCGATGGCGGGAAACATCGACCTTGCAACCTAAAACACGGGAGTCTAACTACAGCTATATTCTGCGTGCTGGCCTGTGGCTAGCCCAAATTCATCCAGAAATCACCAGTCCGGCGGATTGGACGGTCGAAACCTGTGCTGATTTTCTCGCAGCCCTAAATCGGCTCAAGGTTGGCGAATGGCAGCTTCATTCGTTCGACTATACTGGGCGAGTTAATCTAGGAACGCCGCTTGGCGCTAATTCCAAACGCTCCGTACTGTATGCCATGCGGCGTTTCTTCCGTGACATTCAACATTGGGGCTGGGTCCGGCTGAAGTTTAATCCGTATTATCATTTGGCCACACCGAATTCAATCTTGAGATTATGCGGCCCCAATCCGCGAGCCATAGACGACAATTTTTGGCTCAAATTGGTATGGGCCAGCCTCAATCTTGAAGCGAACGATAAACTGAGTGAGATTTGGTATCCCTTAGAAATGTTGCGGGCGATCAGCGTCGTATGGACTCATGCCGGACTGCGGCAGAACGAAATCATCCGCCTTCGCGTCGGCTGTGCGCGAGCCCAAAATGATCCCATTATTGATGAAACGACCGGCACAACAATTGCCGCCGGTACATTATGCTATTTAGATGTGCCGGCCGGCAAAACCTTCACCGCCTTCGCAAAACCGGTGAGTGCAATCGTCCGGCAGTTTATCACTGAATGGGAAGCAATTCGGCCTGAACAAGGTTTCTTAATCGATCCCAAGACAGGTGAACGCGTACGGTTTTTGTTTCAGTACCGTGGCAAGACGATTGGACACTCGGCAATCAATGATACGATCATCCCGATGTTATGCGCCAAAGCCGGATTGCCTGTAGAGGACAGCAGAGGCAAAATCAGCAGCCACAGGGGACGGGCCTCGGCTGTCACTGCCTTAGCTAGCGTACCTCAAGGGATGTCCCTATTTGATTTGATGCGATGGTCAGGCCATCGCAGTCCAAAATCTACTTTGTACTATATTCGCACGAAACCTACGCAGTTAGCCGGCGCTTTTGCGAAAGCTGATCAGATGTCACACCTAATCGAAGTACTTATCGACCATACAGCCGTGGTCAGTGGAGCCGCAGCCAAGGGTGAGCCTTACCGATATTATGATTTAGGCTCCTCTTATTGCTCAAACCCCTTCTGGAGTACCTGCCCACACCGTATGGCCTGCGCTGGCTGCGACTTCAATATACCCAAGGATTCGGTCAAGGGTGAAGCACTGGCGGCCAAAGCGTTTTTGCACCGTTATCTTGAGGAGGTGCCATTAACGCCCGAGGAACAACAGATCGTCAAGGGTGACCTTCAGAAGCTGGAAGCCATGCTGGACAAGCTAAAAAATGTTCCAACCCTGGATGGCAGAACGCCGCAGCAAATTCATGGGAATGAAGTTCCCTAATAAATTAGAACAAAAAGTATACTTTGGCGCCACTTAAAAAGCTTATTCATATGTCCGACCCACGCAATTCCCTTTCTGCACTGCCGCCGCGACCCCTGATTGCCTTAGTGGACTGCAACTCATTTTATGTCAGTTGCGAGTGCGTATTCCGTCCGGATTTATGGGATAAGCCGGTAGGCGTACTCAGCAATAACGATGGTTGCTTTATCGCTAGGAACAAGGCTTTAAAATCCCTCGGTGTCAAAATGGGGGTGCCGCTTTATCAAGTGGCCGACTTGGTTAAAAAACATGATGTCCATCTATTTTCATCAAATTTCGCGTTATATGGCGACATGTCATCCAGAGTGATGTCATTATTAGAGACATTTTCACCGAGCACCGAAATTTATTCGATTGACGAGGCATTCTTAGATTTGACCGGGATTTGTCAGCAAGACCCTATCGGTTATGGTCTCACTATTAAACAATCGATCCAGAAAAATACCGGCATCCCAGTTTGCGTCGGAATGGGGCCGACTAAAACGTTGGCGAAACTGGCAAATTTTGCCGCTAAAAAATGGCCTAAAACCAACGGTGTTGTGGATTTGTCCTGCCCTCAACGGCGGGAGCGGTTAATGCGCCTGTTACCGGTCAATGAAGTCTGGGGTATCGGTTCAAGCCTAAGCCAGCAGCTCTCGCAACTCGGCATTCACACCGTCTGGACTTTGGCGCAGCAGCCCGTTCAACGAATGCAGTCGCAGTTTAGTGTTGTTTTGGCTCGAACGATCATGGAATTAAATGGCATTTCCTGCCTGGAGCTTGCAGAAATAGCGCAGGACAAACAAGAATTCATGTGTTCCCGAAGTTTTAAGCGGCCTTTAGAAAATTTGAAGGAATTATCGGAAGCTTTAGCCGAGTTCTGCAGCCGGGCAGCGGAAAAGCTCAGAGCACAGGATTCGACAGCAGATCGTTTAACCGTGTTTATCAGGACTAACCCGTTTAATCCACAAGAACCTCAATATCAACGTTCAGCAACTTTGAAATTGGCAATAGGCACGCAAGATACACGCAGGTTGATCAATGTTGCCAAGCAGTTGTTGCAGGGTATTTACAAGGAGGGTTACCGTTACCAGAAATGCGGAATCCAATTAAGTGGCCTTTACCCCAATACCATGCCTGGTCAGACGGATTTGTTTGCCAACCCAAAATCTTCAAAGGAGCGAGAGTTAATGGCCTGCTTCGATAAAATCAACCATCGGTTTCCTAAGTCCATATCTATAGCCGCCACAGGATTAAACAAAAGCTGGCAGTTCCAGCCCGAACGCATGTCAAAACGCTATACAACCCAGTGGGATGAGTTGGCGATTGTAAAATGCAGCTAGCTAATCATTACTCAGAGTGGGCAAAAAGATACCTGATGTGCTTACAGGATGGGTAGTGAAAGGGAAGCAACGACCCAAACTTGACGGTCGCACTTCTCCAAACCAGTCAGTCAGCTAAATCCAGCGCCTGGGAACTGGAGATCTACAAAGCGGTCATTGGCGACCGCATCCAACGGCCAATTTTGCGACATCCACATATAGAGGGTGCCTGCCAATATCTGTAGCGGCCCGATAACATAAATTACAGGAACCGATTACATCGGATTTTCGGGACCACATTAGCTGAGAATATCCGGGCGTCAGGAACCAGATTAAGTGAGAATGAGCCCACATTAGTTGAGAACAGCCCGATAACATCGGCTAGGAACCGCATTAGCTGAGAATGGCGAAAACGTATTCCTAGACTCGATCCGCTCTATCAAACGAGGGTAACAAGCTTGGTTTCAATTACCACCTTGTTATCAGTCGATGGGTTAAAAAAGTTGTACTTTCTGCAAATACCGATAGTATTATCAGTCTGAATGCAACAAAAACCGGTCGATAACCTTGATTCGTTAAATCCGCAACACGATGAACCTACGCTTAACCATAATGTTAACCCTCATCATGGCAATTATGCCTGTTGTGGTTGCGTTTGCTCATTATTCTGAACTCACAAGGCAGTTATCGATTGTACAAATCGTTGCTGCTGCCGACGAAATGGGCGACGAAGGGTTTTCAGCTTCATCTCATTCCGATCATTGTCACTCCGTTACTGCCAAGCCTCACTTGGCCAGTTGCAGCTTTCATGTTTGCGTCGATTGCGCAATTACATCATCCTTTAGGTTTATCCCGTCCCATATCTCTAGCCGCTATAGCGCTGGAGAATTACCCACATCGGTTTCGTTGTTTGTCCCCCCGGATATAAAACCGCCGATTATTACCCTCTAAGCTGTTCAACGGCGGTGTTTTGCCGTAAAAACAACCATCGCCATTAAGACGATCAACATCGGCTAAGTCAGCCTGTTGGTTGATCGTCATTGCTATAACGAGCTTATGAGGACAATCATGAGATCTGTTCATTTAAAGCGTCTGCTGATGGCGACGCTGTTTATCGTCTGCCGCGTGACCATCGCAGGTGAGCACCCTCTATTGACGCTTGAGGCGGCCACCCAAAAAGTCGCTCAGGACAACCCCGACCTAGCGCAAATGCTGGCCCGTGCCAAGGCGATGGCCGCCATTCCATCGCAGGAAGGCAGTCTGCCCGACCCGCAGATCAGCTTCAATGCCATGAGCCTGCCGACCAATAGTTTCAGCACCCGGCCGGAAGACATGACGCAAATCGGTTTCGGCCTTTCCCAAGCCATTCCTTTTCCCGGCAAATTGGCGCTACGCGAGCAGGCGGCGATGTATGAAGCGGAAGCCGCAACGCTCAATGCCGATGAACTGCGACTACGTTTGCTCAGCGATGTCAAAACCCTGTGGTGGCAGGTTTTTTATCTGGACCGGACGCTGGAGATTGTGAACAACAATCACACCTTATTACAGCAGTTTGTCGACATCGCCAGAAGCAAATACGAAGTCGGCGAAGGCTTGCAACAGGATGTATTGCTGGCCCAGCTGGAATTATCCAAATTGCTGGATCAAAAAATCACTCTGACCGGGATGCGGCGCAGCACTGTGGCCAAACTCAACGCCTTGCTGGATCAACCCGCCAACAACTCCGTGCAATTACCCGCCACGCTTTCAATACAGCTACCGGAAATCAGACAGGAGGACCGCCTGTATCAACAAGCGGAAACGTCGAGGCCTCTGCTGGAAAGCGACCGCCAAGGCATAAACACGGCGCAATCCAAACTGGAACTGGCTCAAAAAGACGTATTGCCCGATTTTAATGTCGAAGCAGCGTATGGCGCCCGCAATAACATGCCGGATGGTAGCCGGCGCTCCGATCTGCTCAGTTTGGGCGTCAGCATGAATCTGCCGATTTTTGCCGGCAGTAAGCAGAACAAGATGATAGATCAGCGCAACAGCGAACTGATGCAACAACGCTATGCGCTGCAAGATCGATGGAACACGGTTCGCTCTGAAATTACCCAAAGCCATAGCGATTACCAGCGGGCCAAACAGCAATTCGTTTTGTTCGATACCGGCATCATTCCGCAGGCCCGGCAAACCGTCGCCTCCATGCTGGCCGGTTATCAGGTCAACAAAGTCGATTTTTTGAACTTGGTACGCAGCCAGATTACCTTGTTCGAATACGAAACCCAATACTGGAAAGCCTTCACGGAAGCCCAACAAGCATTGGCGCAACTCTGCGCGAATGTGGGCGAGGACAACATTTATGAATAAACAACTGTTATTAACCGCAGCGGTGATGCTGGGGATAGGCTTGGCGGGTGGCTATTGGTTGGCGCAATCACCCAAACAGAAATCAGCGATTCAACCGGTAGAAGGCAAGAAGCCTTTATTTTACAGAAATACCATGAATCCATCGGCAACGTCCCCGGTGCCAACCAAGGATGCGATGGGCATGGACTATGAGCCGGTTTATGCCGACGCTAATGCGGCCAAGCAACCCAAAATTCTGTTTTACCGCAACCCGATGAATCCCTCGGTCACGTCACCGATTCCGGCCAAAGACAATATGGGCATGGATTATCTGCCCGTGTATGCCGAGGACGAGGCAAAAGCTGACGATTCGGCCGGTGCCGTGAGGATCGATGCCGCCACGGTACAAAATATCGGCGTGCGGACCGCGCTAGCCAAACAAACCTTGCTTTCGCATGTGGTCCGAGACCGTTGGCCGGGTAGCCTATGACGAAGAGCATATTGTTCGTCTGCACCCCAAAACTGAAGGCTGGATCGAAACCTTACGTGCCGATAAGACCGGGCAAAGGGTCCGGAAGAATGAGGAACTGCTGAGCATTTACTCTCCGCAATTGGTGGCCAGCCAGCAGGAATATGTGTTGGCGCTAAACAATCTCAAGGTGCTGGAAAAAAGCCCTATCGAAGACATCCGCCGAGGTGCGGAAGAGTTGGTCAAAAGCTCCCGCGAACGCTTAAATCTGCTGGATGTGCCGGCGCATCAACTTCATGAGCTGACGGATAGCCAAGCCATCAAAAAGAGCTTGCATATTCATACTCCAGCAGACGGCATCGTCATCAACATCGGTGCTCGCGAAGGCCAATATGTTACCCCGGAAACAGAGCTGTACATGATCGCCGATCTATCCACGGTCTGGGTATATGCCGAAATTTACGAGTACGAACTACCCTGGGTTAAAGAAGGCGACCCGGTTCACATGCGCTTGGCCGGTGTTCCAGGCCGGACGTTCAGAGGTCGCCTGGCGTTTATCTATCCCTATGCCGAAGCCAAGACCCGGACTATTAAAGTGCGACTGGTATTCGATAATGCCGACTTGCTGTTAAAGCCCGATATGTTCGCCGAAGTCACCATTCAAGCCGGCAAACAACTGGATGCAGTGGTGATTCCTTCCGAAGCGGTGATCCGTTCCGGCGCGCAAACCCAGGTTTTGGTGGTGCGCGGTCCCGGTAAATTCGAACCGCGCCGGGTAACGACGGGTTTATCGTCCAATGACGATATTGCCATTATTGACGGTCTGAATGCCGGCGAGGAAGTGGTCACCTCGGCGCAATTTCTGATCGATTCCGAGTCCAAGCTGAACGAAGCCACGGCTAAAATGGTGGAACCTTCGGCAGCACAGCCATCCGCAACCGAATCGTTGCCAGTTGAGCAGGGAGCGCATAACCATGACTGATTTCATCATCAATAGCGTGTTGAAAGACCGCTTCATGGTATTGCTGGGGGCGATTATCCTGGCCATCGGCGGAGTTTGGTCGTTCAAGAACATGCCTTTGGATGCCATACCGGACTTGTCCGACGTGCAGGTGATTATTTTCACCGACTATGCCGACCAGTCTCCGCAGGTGGTCGAAAACCAGGTCACCTACCCCTTGACCACCGCCATGCTGGCCGTGCCGCATGCCAAAGTGGTACGCGGCTATTCCTTCTTCGGTTTGTCCTTCGTCTATGTCATTTTCGAAGACGGCACGGACATGTATTGGGCGCGGTCGCGGGTACTGGAGTATCTCAACTATGTCAAAAATCGTCTGCCGCAAGGCGTCACGCCAGCACTTGGTCCGGATGCCACCGGTGTCGGCTGGATTTACGAATATGCCTTGGTGGATAAGACCGGCAAGCATGATCTGGCGCAACTGCGCTCGATTCAAGACTGGTATCTACGCTATCCCTTGCAGACAGTTCCCGGCGTTTCCGAGGTGGCTTCGGTCGGCGGTTACGTCAAACAATATCAGGTGGAAGTCGATCCCAACGCCCTGCAAGCCTATGAGATTCCGTTATCCACCGTGATGATGGCCATCAAACGCTCCAATAACGATGTCGGCGGACGTTTACTGGAGGTGGGCGAAACCGAGTACATGGTCAGAGGCTTGGGTTATATCAAATCCATCGCCGATCTAAATACCATCCCGGTGGGTGTCGATGCCAACGGTACGCCGATACGCTTGCAGGATGTCGCACATATCCAGATTGGCCCCGAACTGCGCCGAGGCGTGACCGAACTCAATGGCGAAGGCGAGGTGGCGGGCGGCGTGGTGGTGATGCGTTTTGGCGAAAATGCCCTGGCAACCATCGAGGACGTGCGGAAGAAATTGGATGAACTAAGAAAAGGTTTACCGGAAGGCGTAGAAATTGTTCCCGTCTATGATCGCGGCAGTTTGATCGAACGAGCGGTAGATACCTTGAAAGATGCGCTGAGCCAAGAACTGATCATCGTCTGTGCTCTGGTGGCCTTGTTTTTGCTGCACTTGCGCTCATCCTTGGTGATTGTCATCACCTTGCCGCTAGGCATTTTGATGGCCTTTATCGTGATGAAATGGCAAGGCATGAACGCCAATATCATGTCCTTGGGTGGCATCGCGCTGGCGATTGGCGACATGGTCGATGGTGGCGTGGTGATGGTCGAAAATGCTCACAAACATCTTGCTGAAGCGGCTGAGAAAAAACAAGCCAAGCTGACTTCCGAGGAACGCTGGGAGGTCATCGGTAATGCCTCCCGCGAAGTCGGCTCAGGGCTGTTTTCCTCGCTGTTGGTGATTACCGTGTCCTTTCTGCCGATCATCACCATGCAGGCACAGGAAGGCCGCTTGTTCAGCCCATTGGCGTTTACCAAAACCTATGCAATGGCCGCTGCCGCGATATTGACCATCACGTTGGTGCCAGTGTTGATGGGCTATTTTGTGCGCGGCAAGATCATCCCCGAACACAAAAACCCGATTAATCGGATTTTACATGCCATTCATTCGCCGGTCTTAAGGGTAGCGATGCGCTGGCGGGGTGCCACGCTCATCGTGGCGCTGCTGTTGATGGCCTCTACGCTCTATCCCTTATCCAAACTGGGTAGCGAGTTTATGCCACCTCTGGATGAAGGCGATATTTTATACATGCCCACCACCTTTCCGGGCATATCCATCACCAAGGCTAGGGAAGTCTTGCAACAGACCGACAAGATTATTAAGACCTTTCCGGAAGTGCATCATGTGTTCGGCAAGATTGGCCGGGCCGAAACCGCCACCGATGCCGCGCCGTTGATGATGGTAGAAACTACCATTAAGTTAAAGCCGCGAGAAGAGTGGCCTGATCCAACCAAAACCACCCGGCAACTGATGGATGAAATGGACAAGTCCATTCATTTTCCCGGATTGGCCAACGCCTGGACCATGCCCATTAAAACCCGGATAGACATGCTGTCTACCGGCATCAAAACCCCGGTGGGCATCAAGGTGTCCGGTCCCGATCTGAATGTGCTGCAATCCCTGTCGCTGCAAATCGAGCAGGCGATGAAAACCCTGCCGGATACGCTGTCTGCCTACGGTGACCGGGCCGTCGGCGGCTATTTTCTGGATTTCGACATCAACCGCGAAGCCGCCGCGCGTTACGGCTTAACGGTCGGCGATGTACAGGATGTGATTCAAAGTGCGATTGGCGGCATGAACATCACTGAAACCGTCGAAGGGCTAGAGCGCTATCCGGTCAATTTGCGCTATCCGCGCGATCTGCGGGATAACCCGGAAGCTTTGCGACGAGTGTTGATTTCCACCCCGACAGGCAGCCAGATTCCTTTAACATCGGTGGCAGACATCAACTTTAAACGCGGTACGGATGTGATTAAAACCGAGGATGCACGGCCCAACGCCTGGATTTATGTCGACCTTAAAATCTCTGACATCGGTGGTTATGTGGAGCAGGCAAAAAAGACCTTAGCCGAAAATGTCACGATACCGGCAGGTTATACCGTCACTTGGTCCGGTCAATTTGAATACATGGAACGGGCGGCGGAACGATTGCGCATCGTGGTGCCCATCACGCTACTGCTGATTTTTATCCTGCTGTATACCGCCTTTCGAAATATCACCGAGCCGACTATCGTGATGTTGGCGATTCCATTCAGCCTGATTGGTGGAATTTGGTTCATATACTGGTTGGGATACAACCTGTCGATTACCGTCTATGTCGGCTTCATCGCCCTGGCCGGTACGGCGGCGGAAACCGGGGTGATGGTGCTGAGTTTTATCGACATTGAACTTGATAAGCTGCGGGCGCAAAAACAGGGGCCATTGACCGGCGAGGAAATCCGAGCGGCTAGCGAAGCGGCAACGGCTCTACGGGTACGACCGGTAGCCATTACCTCACTGGCCAACATCATAGGTTTGATACCCATCATGACGGCGACCGGAACCGGTGCTGATGTGACTCAACGTATCGCCGCCCCCGCGTTGGGTGGCATGCTCACCGTGTTGATATTAAGCCTTTTGGTGTTCCCGGTGATTTACAGCCTAGTGTTGCAGTTTCAAGAACGGTTTCGACACTCATAGCCCATAGAGGTTACTTATGCTTTCATCAATTTGTTAGGTTCACGAGGGAATTTGATATGGCTTCATGTTGTGAAAATAACTGCGCAATTGAGAAATTACGCGAACGGCAACGCGGCACGCTTAAAGCTGTTCTCGTTGTCAACGCTGTTATGTTTGTCGTCATTGCGGGCGGGGCTGTTTACGGAAAGTCGACGGCTTTGCTCTCGGACAGCCTGGATAATCTCGGTGATGCACTAACGTATGGTTTAAGCCTTTACGCCGTTTCCAAAGAAGCGACCACCAAGGCAAAAGTGGCCTTATTTAAGGGTAGTTTGATATTGATCGGGGCGTGTGTGGTCTTGGCGCAAATCATTTCGCGGCTGATTGTGCCCGTACTGCCATCTTACGAGATCATGGGCGTTTTCAGTTTGGCCGGCCTGGCTGCAAACTCGCTATGCCTATTTTTGCTATGGAAGCACAGAAACGAAGACATCAACATGAGCTCGGTATGGGAATGTTCAAGAAATGACATAGCGTCAAATCTATCGGTATTTATCACGGCGGGGGCGGTTTGGTTCTTTGAATCGGGATGGGCGGATATTTTCGTCGCATCCTGTCTTGTTATGCTGTTGCTGAATTCTTCTTTTCGCGTTATCCGTTCCGCGCTCAAAGAATTGCATGGATAGCCTTGACAGTTTGTTCTGAATTATGAAAGCCAAGCAATCTCCCCGCTATCAGACTAAAAGGATGATATCGCCACAAGCGATGTCCACTAATCGCTTTATCCACCGAAAAATTCTGACCCGATTGTTTTTAGGCTGGTTGTTCCTGAGTGTAACGGTAGGCGGCTCCATTTCATGGCTGGAGATCAAGAGGGCCGAGCAGTTAGTTCATGCCCTTGCGCTGAAGGAATCAGCGCTATTCAGCGGAGCATCTGCTCATAACCTGGAACAACTCGATGCCCAATCAACCGAACATCTGAGGCAGCTGGCTGAACAACTGGTTAACCAGCATTTTCTGATTGTCGAACTGTATGACCGCAACGAACAATTAAAACTCGAAGTCGTTCGACAAGGACAGGAATTGGTCGAGCAATTCATCGATCAATATAGGCATCAATTTCCAAAGGCTGACGAGTTTACCCATGACCTACATTTTATTCATGGACAGTTGTGGCTAGTGACGCTGGTTCCGCTACGAGGCGAACAGGGTTCGCCGATGGGTTATTTCGAGGGAGTTTATCAGGTTGATCCGGAAACGTTCGCCACATTGAAGCAAAACCTAATCCGTATGCTGGCGTTCGTGACTCTAGGCATTTTCTTTACCAGCCTCTTGATGTATCCGATTGTCCTGGCCCTTAATCGAGGCGTGATTAGGCTTTCCGGCGAACTACTGCAAGGCAATCTTGAACTGATGAATGTACTGGGCTGTGCCATCGCAGAGCGCGATTCGGAAACTAACCATCATAACTATCGGGTGACGTACTACGCACTTCGGCTTGGCGAAGCCATCGGACTGCCTGAAGAAAATATGCGCGATCTAATTGCAGGAGCCTTTTTACATGATGTCGGCAAGATTGGCATCCGCGATCCGATTTTATTGAAACCGGAAAAACTGACAGTGGATGAATTCGATGTCATGAAAACGCATGTGGCATTAGGCGTGGAAATTCTAAACAAATCTCACTGGTTAACCGGTGCGCGAGATGTCGTGGAATTTCACCATGAGAAATATGACGGCAGTGGGTATCTGCAAGGCCTTAAAGGGGATGCCATTCCACTGAACGCGCGAATATTCGCTATCGGAGACGTGTTTGATGCGCTGACCTCGCAACGTCCCTATAAGGATGCGTGGTCTGCGGTCGATGCTATTGCTAAGCTTATAAAAGAGGGTGGTAGCCACTTTGACCCTCAACTGGTAACGATTTTTGCCAAGATTGCTCCGCATCTTCATCAAGAGGTGAATGATTTAGGCGAATCTCAACTGGAGGCAATGCTACAACGCCTCGTTGGCGAACACTTCTTGAACACAGCTTTTAAGGCTCGGAAGGCAAGATATGAAGTTGCACGCACATCGGCTTAGGAAGTTGACCCAATGCGGTGCGTTAACGCCTTTGTTTGCACCGGTATTGCGCAATTAGCCGTGAGAGGATGTAAAGATGAATTTAACTCATTGATTTTAATGATGGCACTATTTGTGCTTGAAATATAAAGATTTATAGAATGGATTGATGTCATATCAAATTTGTTATCACTCCATGAGCTATAAAAACAGGACGAAATTAACGATTAATAAAAACTAAATCTGGAGAAAGTCTATGAAAACAAAACTATTGATTACTTTAGTGTTGGGTGCCGGCCTCTTGGTCGCATGCAGCGAGATGAACCCTCATCCGATGGATATGACTCAAGCCGTACAAAGTGCAACGACTAAAGCTGATCACGAAGCACTGGCCAAACATTACGAAGAAGCCGCGAAAGAACTACAGCTAAAAGTGGAAGAGCACAAAAAACTGCTTAGCCAATATCAAGCTAAAAGCTATCTTTACGGCAAGCAGGCCGACACCTTGGTAAGCCACTGTCGAGTGTTGATTAATGCCTATGAAAAGGCGGCTGAAGCCAATTTGAGTATGGCGGCAATGCATCGTCAGATGTAAGCAGTAAGTCTTTTTGTCAATATCGAAGCACATTAACCTATGCAAGATGGGCCAAGGTAACGCGGCCCATCCTATCAGTAATCGTCGATGAAGCGTGCGATCAACCAAGGGCTGGCAATTCGATCAATTTTAGGGCGTTCGCGGGTTACCCATTTCATGGATGTAGCCTCAAGTTTTCGACTGAGTATCCAGCGCCGCTTTAAAACCTTTGGCCAGAACGTCGACGCTACCTTCTCCCCAGTAATGCAAAAATACGATTCGTGGCGATTCGCCTACCATGTGGTTATGGATTGTGGTGATAGCGATACCGGCACCGCGAAGTGCTTTTAACACGCCTTGCAGTTCAGATTCCAGCACCGCAAAGTCGCCTTCGACGATAGCCTTGTCATTGTTGCCGGCAAACACCGCCCAGGTATTCACACCCACGGTCTTACCAACCGTATGCCCATCCATTTGCGTGCTGCGGCCAATGGTGACTTTATAGACTTCGCCGGCTTTCTCGACGGGCGAACCAATAATGGCTTCAATAGGCTTAGGATCGAGCGAGGTCTTGGCGGCATCAAATGACTTGGGTTTTACATGGGGTTTAGCACTACTGGTTTCCTTGATTTTGGCAAACACCTTGCCGATACCCGTTGCCAGATTATCCGGATCACCAGCGCCACCAATGTGCATGAACATCACTTTCGGCGTATCCCAGAGGAAATGGTTGTGCAATGCGGTGACTTCGATACCATTTTCCAGCGCCGTGCTCATGACCGGATTGATCTGATCTTCCTGTAAAACCATATCACCCATCACCATGGTTTTGTCGCCTGTCGGCGCAAACGCAGCCCATGACGTGAATCCCGTTGCCGCTGTCATTTTTACGCCTGCAACGTTCACAGCCAAATCGCTGCGTGGTACGGTGACTTTGAAGACATTCTCAATAGTATCAAGCTTGCCTTTGGCACCGGTCAGTTGCTCTATCTTGGCGGTATCCAGAGTTCCCGCATGCTGGTTGGGTTCTTGGGCGTAGGCAACGCCGCCCAGTAGTGATGAGATTAACAGCGCTAAAACGCGAGATTGACGCATGGTATTCATAGAACAACTCCTTGCTGGGCAAGCCAGATTTTGATGAAACTAAACAACAGACCGGTGCCGCCGCAAGCAGCGATCACCGGGATTACCCCCACTTTGTAACGAAACAGTGCCAAAAATGCGCAAAGGCTAATGACCGCTGAAATGGCATCGAAACTCCCCGCAAAGCCTTGCGGCCAGAAGACATGCCAGGCGAAGAATACCGCTAGGTTGAGAATTACGCCGACCACGGCAGCAGTAATGCCGGTCAGCGGTGCGGTGAATTTCAGATTGCCATGGGTTGATTCCACCAATGGACCGCCAGCCAGGATGAACAGGAAACTGGGTAGAAAGGTAAAGTAAGTCACCACTGTTGCCGCGATGGTTCCCGCTAGAAACAGTTGATCGGAGCCGAAAATTTTCTGCGTCCATCCAGCGACGAAACCCACAAAGGTCACCACCATGATCAATGGGCCTGGCGTGGTTTCACCGAGAGCTAGACCATCAATCATCTGATGCGCTGTCAGCCAGTGGAAATGCTCAACTGCCCCCTGATAAACGTAGGGCAGAACTGCATAGGCGCCGCCAAAGGTCAGCAGCGCCGCCTTAGTAAAGAACCAGCCCATCTGGGTTAGCGCACCATCCCAACCATAGCGGGCACACAGAAAACCGATGGCACCGCCCCACAGGATCAGGCCAACCAGTATCACTTTTGACAAGCCAGCCCAACTGAACAGGGCGTGGGCTGGAGTCGGAGTGTCGTCGTCAATCAATGCCGGACCGTAGCTTTGTTTGGCCGAACCATGTCCGCCGCCGGTCGCAAATTTCCGAGGGGCTACTTTGCCGCCGATTGCGCCCAAGATGGCTGCTATCAGCACAATCAAAGGAAAAGGTGTGTCGAATAAAAAAATCGCCAGAAAAGCGAGTGCCGACATTGTCCACAGCACCCCATTCTTGAGCGCCCGTGATCCTATTCGATACGCAGCGAAAATCACGATGGCCGTCACAGCCGGTTTGATGCCGTAAAGAATGCCGGCAATTCCAGTGAGATGACCATAGGCCATATAAATGAAGCTCAGGCCAATCAGAATCAACAGTGATGGTAAAACAAACAAACCGCCTGCAACAACGCCGCCCCAACTGCGATGCATTAACCAACCGATATAGGTGGCTAGCTGTTGCGCTTCGGGGCCTGGCAGTAACATGCAGTAATTCAGCGCATGTAAGAAACGCTGCTCGGAAATCCAGCGGCGTTTTTCCACGAGTTCCTGATGCATGATGGCAATTTGCCCGGCTGGGCCACCGAAGCTCACAAAGCCGAGTTTTAGCCAGAATAGGAATGCCTCTCCAAAGCTAACCGGATCGGGTTTAGCTAAGGTGTGATTGGCTGAGTGTTTTTCAGATTGAGTCATTGACCGCTTACCCCTTTCTCAAACGTTACCAGTAGACTGTTAAACACCGCACTGGCGGCGGTTAACAATTGCTCATCATCCAGGATGGCATCACGTAATCCTGCCAGTACGCTTTCAATACCAACGGCTTCCGGCGGTTGCACACCGCCCACATCCAGAAAATGCACCAGCGCACCCAGTCGTTTGAGCGCAGGATTTTCAAGATTGAAACTGGCTAATAAAACCTCAAAGGTGACTAGACCATCAACATGACTGAAGGTCGCGCCGTCGAAATCGAAACCCAGTGCATCAGCAGGGCAATCATTGGGGGAAGCTAGCCAAAGAATTTGCGCTTGAGCATCAATAAAGCGGCGAATCAACCAGGCACAGGCTAGGCGATCTACCCATGGCCGGCTGCGTGTAGCCCAGCTACGACCTTGGTATTCGCTGATTGATAAAGGTGTGATTGAACCTTCAACCGAGTGCGGTTCATCCGGCGATAGTATTCGTACAATTGAAAGTTCGAGTTCCCTAAGGGCGGCCTCGGTTTGTCGCTGTGCTTCACCTGGAAAGAAGTCGATGGCAGAGAGGCTAGTAAAAGCTTTACGGAGTTTTCGAGAATGTTTGAGAATATCTTGAGCATTTTTGGCAGTCAGGCTATCACGTGATTTGGCTATATCCGCCAATAGCGCAGAGAACTCTTCACTACGATCAAAAAAGCTTAAGAAATTGCCATCGACTGGCTCCTCAATCCGCAAAACCAATGCGGTACCGCCACTTTCCCGCACTTCAACACCAATGGCATCTAATGTTTCGCGGCAGGGCACCAGTTCCGGCATCAAATAAACACCGTCACGCAATACGGCCGCGCCCGAGGCCTTCAATGATCGCCACACGCGCATACGAACCGTTGCGTTTTCGGTAGGAAGGCTTGTTATAAGTAAAGACCAGTTATTCATGTAATAAATACTACTCTATGGTAGAGTTTATTACAAATAGTATCTGCAAGACTTAACTTTGCTGATTCCTATCAGGGGAGAAAGCAAAAATCGTACGCTAAGACTTCGGAGTGAATCTATAGCATAAGTTTTGGGCTTGTGCGTATCAGATTGAAGTTATCCCTATATGAGCGTGTCTCTATGACTTTTTTCAAAATATTTAAAATTTGCTAAACAGCATTGGCCTGACGGGTTTCTAATTTCACAAGCACATTCCCCCGCTTGAGTGCGTTGCATGACGAAAGCTTTGATCGGTTCTGCCTGGTGATCTTTTAACGCTAATAAATACTGCCCGGCGTCAATATCAAAACAGTAACAAAGCGCGTCGTTTTGAATGGCTCGATAGCTTCGGAAATGCTGTTTTGGAATAATGATGTTACCCGCACTGGAAAAGTACCCAACTGAGCATGTTTTGGCAGGGCAAAAAAAATAGCTGTCAGTGATGATTGCCTGATTCTCGGGAAACCTGACCTGATGATAAAGCGTAGGCATACCGACACTTTTACAAGTGGAGCCGCATTCAGGACAAATTTGTTTGGTTTTAATGGGTGTATTTGCGCAGCAACAATCAGACATAGACCATATCCTCGACTTTATCGAGAAACAGGTGTGGCCATGGAACCCGGATAGCCAGCATCCGTCGTGGCTTTGATCAAGGCTGCACTATCGGTTTTTTTGCTATCGAAAGTGACTGTGGCAGATTTTGAATCGTAATCGACAATCACTGCTTGTACGCCTTCGACTTCCTGTAAGGCTTTTTTGATGGTCACTGTACACATAGCGCAGGTCATGTTTTCTATATTCAGCGTCACCGTTTGCTGTTGGTTTGGCTGTGCAACAGTTGTTTCAGCATAGGCCGTCGGCATCCACAGTGTGCTTGATGACAAGCTCAAAATTAACAAACTGGTTTTAATTGTCATATCGATTCTCTCAAGCTATAAAAAAGGGTGCCACCCAGGGAAAGGCAAGTAGCAGCAAAATGAACGCGGAGCCAAGCCAAAACACTAGGCGTTGTTTGCGTTGGATGTCGGATATGGCGCAGCTTGCACCTTCTTCACAACAGGAAGGTGTCCGATAAAGTTTGCGATACCCAAATGCCATAAAGACCAGAGTCAGGATGATAAAAAAAGGACGGACCGGTTCAAATCCCGTCAACGTGCTCATCCAGGCCCCGCCAATGCCTAAAGATAAAAGTAAAAAAGGCCCGACACAGCAGGCCGAAGCCCCTATAGCGGCCAAGAGGGCACCGATACCTAACCATGACGGTAGGTTAATGGGTATTTCAGGGTCTGTTTTCATGCGAATCTCCTCAACCAAGCAAGCATCAATGTTGACAAAAAGTCTAAACCCTGTTGTTTAGAACAGAGTCAAGTGGGCGGTGGTGTCTTACTTAAAATCAGGGTTTGGTTGATGGCATCATCGCTAAACGCATCGAGAATAGCGCAACGCGCGGATGGAGCTGTCTGCTGACAGTTGTTGACCAGAGTTCCCAATACCCGACGGAGAGCCGTTAAATCCATGATTTGCTGATCGATCTGCTGGCATTTCTGCTCGGCGAGTTGTCGTATGTCCGCGCAATGTGCTCCATCAAGAGATAACAAGGCGGCAATTTCCTTCAAGGTAAATCCAGCTTGTTGAGCGCGTTTGATAGAGCGGATTCGAGTAATCGCATCATCTGAATAACATCGATAACCACCATCGGGTTTCTCTGGTTCCGTCAGTAAACCAATGCGTTGATAGTGACGGATAGTCTCAATGGTGACTTCGGTTTGTTTGGCAAGTTTGCCTATGGTCAAAGTCGGCATTTTATTGAGCCTTAGATCAAAGGAGTTTTATTGTCATGCATTTTCCAATCACTAGCCTTTAGGCGTCCAGATTTTTCACTTTTTGCGTCACTAATTTTTCACTAATTGTGGTATCCGACAGTTGCAAAAAATCTAACAGAAAGGATTGGATTCATTTATGTAGCGTATCTAAATAGGTACACATAAATAAGTACCCCCTTGGTTCGATAAAACGATTGTCACTTTTCAAAGCTGCAGTCAGCGGATGGTCAAAGTTGATGTCAGCAGATTAATCAACAATAAGTAATTCTGTCAGTTGCGACATGCCGGCTTATTTTTTAGTTATTTTTGTTTTAAGGTCGAACCCTATGTTCGCACTCTCTCCCCGAAAGATTTCTAGCCAACCCACCTATATTAAAAGGTATCTTAAGTAATGAAGTTGGCTTCTGATATTCTTGCAGTCGTCTTCTGACAGCGGTAGTAGCCAAAATAGATAGCCAAGTAGGTGATGGCCAAATTACATTGCGGTTCTAATTATTGGCCATATGATTTATACTGGGCTAAATTAAGTATACCCATTTTGGCCATCCAACCATGAAAGTTGCTCGTATCTACCTTCGCGTCAGTACCGAAGAACAAGACCTTACCCGTCAAACCGAAATCGTCCACAGTGCTCGGGCAGAAGGGTATTACATCGCCGGCATCTACCGTGAAAAGGCTTCGGGTGCCTGTGCTGATCGGCCCGAGCTACTACGAATGATTGCAGACCTACAATCAGGCGAAGTCGTCGTAGCTGAGAAAATTGACCGCATCAGTCGGCTTCCCTTGGCCGAAGCCGAGCAACTGGTTGGATCAATCCGGGCCAAGGGAGCAAGACTGGCTGTGCCGGGCCTAGTCGATTTATCCGATTTTGCGGCTGAGGCCGACGGTGTGGCCAAGATCGTTTTGGAGTCGGTGCAGGAATTATTACTTAAACTTGCCCTGCAAATGACACGTGATGACTATGAGACTCGCCGAGAGCGACAGCGCCAAGGTGTTCAGCTTGCCAAGATCGCCGGTAAGTATGCGGGTCGCATCCCTGATACCACGACACATCAGCGTATCGTTGCGCTGCGTGGAGCAGGACATACTATCAAACGGACCGCTGAGCTGGCTGGATGTAGCCAAAGCCAGGTCAAGCGCATATGGGCAGAGCATAAGGGCAGTCACTAAATTATAATCCTGTTCAAGTGGTCTGCTTTCATGCCCCTGCAAGGCAAGGGTTGCTTTGCGGAAATTGGCGACTGGCAATGCAGAAGTATGACGAAGCGGCACTGGACTGCGCATTGACAAACCAGATATTGATAGAGGTGATCTGCAATGAAAAAAGAATACCGTAGCCGTTTGATGGTCTCCGTACATGAAACCGCCGAAGGCTTGCATGAGGCTGGCGTCATGGATAAGCGTACCATGCGCAAATTCGACGAACTGTGTCTAACGCCAATCAGAGGGTGTCAGATTGGAGCACACATCGACTTGGTGTCTGTACGAACGGAGAAATAGCGTCAGAGTTAGCTGGGTTCGTGCATTTCTTGCCGATTCCGGCTCAACGTCTATTCGCACAACCGGACACCTCATCCCCTTGGCGGACGATTTTTTCCGAATTCTGGGGCGCCCTGCATATTCCACCCCAATCCAGCCACCGATTCCGAGACGATTACGTCAGTAGTGAATGATAGCTTTTGAAAGTGGCGAAATGTCGCGATCGACCCCTATGAGCTGTCAGATAAGATTTAATTTGCGGTGACAGGAAAAGGCAAATAAGCTGCCCTTCAAAATGTAGATTAGCTTGCGTAACAGCACATTTCGAAGCCAACAATTCCTCCGGATACGCTATCGCTAATCAAAGCAGGCTATCGACTTCTGGTTTAAATGGGATAAGAAAAATTCAATGAATGACGTGTTTTCAAAAATCAAATCAGGCGACTTATATAGCTTACTAGCAAGTTGCAGTAACGAGGATTTGGCTCCTCTGGTTAGCTATATAACCGATAAGCTTTCGAATTATCTTGTAACTGATGATATCTACAAAAGGCATAGTCCAGATCACACAAAATATACCAAATTAATCGCGAGCGAAATTCGACTTTATGGCGGAAATTCGGTAAGCAATATAGCTCGCGGAGGGGTGGGGCCTGATTATGATGAGGTTTTATTTGATGTTTGTCAGAAGATAGGCATTCCATCAACTAAAGGAAGAATTCTTGATAATGAATCAAATTTATTAAGAATTTGCCTTCCTTATGGTTGGGAAGCTCTTAGTCCGGTTAATCAACAAGCCGCTGTAAAGAAGGCTAGGGATACATACGCAACTACGGGCGGCATAGTTACAACTGGTGTAGGAACTGCAACAATTTTTGCAACTGCTATTAGAACAATCGCTGTACCAGTTGGCGTAGGCTTAATTGCTAAAGGTGTTGCTGACCCGGCATTTGAAGTGACTATTCCCTGTGTTTTACACATTGCATATCTTCGGTGGAAAGTGCTCAACTACATCGAAAACCACAGGAAGAAAACGTTACAAATCGCTAATGTCAGTGCGTCAACCAATAGTCAATTAGTCGTAAATCGTGATTCACCGCTTATTATCGGGGAAGATGCTGATAAACCTGTTCTGACATTTGCCTTGGCTAAAATTTCAAAACACTCTCCCGTAAATTGGCAACCTGTTTCAGAATCTGACGGCACAGGAATTAGCAGTTTTAATCCACTATTGCAAGCAGTTCCCAGCATGGTCACCAAGATGCATATTGCTACGACGCAATATGTAGAGGTGAATATTCGGCTGGACTCTTTGACACCAGTAAAAAATAGCACCGATGAATTAAGAGGCTATGTTATAGGTTCTAACGGTCGTATTACAGAGCAGGCGAAACTACTCTCTCCAGAGAACCTCGAGAAAATTGTTAATGCGGGCGCATTATTTCAGGTTGCATCTGTAATTGTCGCTCAAAAACATTTGGCAGATATAAGCCAAAAATTGACTGAAATTAAAAAAACAGTTGATGATATTCATAAGCATCAGAAAGATAAACGAGAAACAGATATAACAGGAGCGGTCGATTATTTCAAACAAATAGCCCCTTCAATTTTGGCTGGTGAGTTAAGAGATTCTTATGAACACCAAATTGAAAAATATGAAGGTGAGTTGCTTTCTATTAGAAATCATTTGTTGAAGGATATTAAAAATCAAAATCATGAAATCGAAAATCTAAAAGATGGTCATATATTTGGTACGGAAGGGATAAAGGCGTTGATAAAGAAGCATCAGAATGAACTTTTCAACCTATATCAGCAACTGTTCCTTTGCATTCGAGCACGCGCATGTGGTTGGCAGCTTTTGCTTGCATTTCCTAGAACTGAAGAAATTGCAAAAAGCCGTAAACAGAATATTGATGAATCACTTGCAGTGCTAAATGTTGATGGCGAATTGGTGAAGCAGACCATTGCTGAAATGGATAAAAAAATCCGCAGCCTTTCAGCAATTACCAATACTGCGCAAACGCTTAATGAACGAAAACTGGATTTATTAAAGTGGCAAGACAAATTGATAGAAGAAATTACATATACTAGAAGTGAAATTGACGCGAATATCCGTTCTGTAGAATCGTTGGTACAGGATAAACACGGCGCAACAAAATTCCTTCTCAAAGTTGAAGGTGACAAAATAGTTGCCCGTAGCCCTTTGTGAATGTCTCTAGCCCGTAGGCGGTTAACAGCATGCACCGCACTTTAGCGATTGGCGCGACTCGTAAATTCACCCCCCTACAGCTGCTTTTGGCTGGACATTTGCCATTGGCGCTTTTGATTCGTCTGGCGGCATAATGGCCGATTCTGTTGAAAAGTCGGTTTTATTAAAATTTTAACCAATTTTTGACGTTCGTCAAAATGATAACTGTTTGTTTTCAAAAATAGCTTGCTTTTTAATTTCACATAAATGCGGACATGTCAACCAGGGTCATGGCGACCCTGGGGACCTTTACCCCCTGCATGGAAATCTATTCAATTGACGAAGCGTTTCTTGATTTGACCGGCGTCTATCCGTGTCAATCCGACCCGATTGCTTACGGACAGCGCATCAAGCAAGCGGTGTTCCGCGCGACCGGCATTCCAGTCTGTGTCGGCATGGGGCCGACCAAGACCTTGGCCAAACTGGCTAACTTCGCCGCCAAGAAATGGCCCAAAACTCACGGCGTATTGGATGTATCGGACCAGTTGCGCAGGGAAAAGCTAATGCGTATCGTACCGGTCAACGAGGTCTGGGGGATTGGCCCGCAACAGCTGATTTTTTGATACAGTAAGCCATCAGAATTGATAGTGTTCATTGTCTCGCAGCCGCCGGTTACATATTGGTATGGTGATGCAAGAAAAAATCGATGATGGCATCGCTACGCTGTTCCGGCCATTGCGCATGCGGTTTGTCGCCTTCGCAATACACGGTTTTTACGCCATTGGCGCAACCGGAATAAGCCACGCAACCGTTGCCGATCGTATCGGGAATCGGCTCGCATTTGTTACAGGCCGCCCACCAGCCGGCTGTTTGCTGTCCGTAACCCGGAAACAGCCGGTCCTTGCTGCTGTGTATAATCATAACCGGCAAGGGTTCCGGGCATTTGCGGTCGCGTAAGTCCTCATAGGTTACGCCGGCGGCACTGGGGGCGATTGCTGTAGGAATGTGCCGGGTGCCGGTCATAAAAGCTAAAGCCATTGCCGAGGTGCCGCCATCGGAATGACCGGTTACATAGACCTGTTTTTCATCGATACACCATTTTTTAGCCATCGCATGGGGGATCGTACCCAGTTCCACGGTGGTGCTCGGCGAAAGCTCGGGATGATCGGCATAAGCAACGATAAAACCGGAGCGGGTTGCGGGTAAGGTGAATCCTGTCATCTTCTCCGTTTTGGCGCGATTCGCACCCGCCGGTGAAAATACCAGTAATAAAGGATGGGCTATCGATGCATCATAATTCTTAGGGGTGCGGACGTTGTAATTTATGCCGTTTTCGGTTTCTTCTCCGTACGTTTCTCCGGTATCGCCACTCAATAGGTCAGGCTGGCAAGTGCCGCGCGGCATATCCGGTCGGTAAACGGTTTGCCCTAGTTCCACCGGAACGCCGCTATGATCCAGCCAAAGCATGCCGGCCAGCGCTATTACCGGCAATCCGAACAAGACTTTTTGCCAACGATTGCTTTCAAGAAGATAGGACTTTAACTGTGCAATATTCATTTTGATGGCTCCCTTGATGGGTTCGGCGCTGGGTTTAGGCTTCCGGATTTTGCTCGGGCGTATGCTTTAACGCGGCCCGGAACAAGCCGTAAGCCAGCAAAGACAGGCTGGCTATCGTTATCAGCAGCGGCGTATAGTTTTTACCCGGCACCGACTCCAGCCCGACGGAGAACGGAATATGGGTATCCAGGCGCTTATCCTTGTCGACAATAGCGATGTGTGCCAAATAATTACCAGCACCATATTGACTAAAATCGACCATACTATCGAAAGTACCGTTTTTAACTTTTTTCGGCTGCTGATAAAAAACCCTTTGCCCTTCAGGTTCTTTGGTGATTTCGAATTCCACGCTGACATTGCGCAGACTTTTACCTTCGTAGTCGAACACCAAATTAGTTGGGCCGATTTCGGGAATGATGCTGCAATATTCCCGATCCCCTGACAGAGTCGGGGTATAGGCCGTGAAATGGACTCGTTCAAAACCAACCCTCGTAACGCAAGCATCGGCCTCGTCAGGCGCACCTCGATGCGCTTGGGCAATAGTTGGCATTAATCCGACCCAAAAGACAACAGGCAGCAGACCCAGCCACCTAATGCGCTTATAAGCCACCTTTTTTAGTTTGTTGATTGAGTTAGACATTGATTTGCCTCCACTGTGATTATGTTAAATCCGATGGTCGGATTAGAAATCAAAGGTTTCCACCTCGGAGATCAGAAACAACGGCTCACCACCGCTAGAAATCTCAACGGCATGCTGAGCTGTTTCTTGACCGCCTGGTGAATTCAGACAAGCCTTTAATTCGGCGAGCGATGGAAAATAAACCTCGGCAATTCGATGAAACTGCGCTGCAGATTTGTCTACATTGGAAAGAATCAATGAGGCGACAAATCGTGTTTTGCCGGCCAGCTTTTCGACAGCCATCGGCACATGCTCATCAGCATAACGACGTTCAAAAGTTTTTAAATCTGTTGGCGTAGGGTACATTACGATTAATTTTGCAGTTTTCATAGGAATATTGAATATTTATTTGATTGGACGTTTATATTAAATAATGAGTTAGGAAAATAGTAAAATACCAATTTTCTATGAAACAATAGGTTTTTCCTATTCAAAAAGGGGCAAACTGTGGAAATGCAACAAATTCGCTATTTTCTCGCCGTCTGCGATAAAGGTTCGTTCACTCGCGCTGCACAAGCAACCTATGTGGCCCAACCCTCGCTGACCCAAGCAATTAAGAAATTGGAAGAAGAACTTGGCGGTGAGCTATTTAGCCGAGACCGCAGCGGATGTCGGTTGACGGCTTTAGGACGTTTGGTCGAACCTTCTATACGTGAAATAGTGCGCAAGACGCAAGCTCTCAAAGCTGAGGCTGTGCGTTTCAGACCGCTTAAATACTGTGCCACTTCGCATCGGCGTGATGACGACCATTGCCGCACACCATTTAAGTCCATTCTTCACTAACTTTCAGCAAGAACGACCCCATGTAGAACTGGAATTAATTGTCGACAGTGAATGCAATCTATTGAATCAACTTGATGAAGATGGCCTGGATTTAGTTATCAGCGCACCAACATCCTTACTGGCAGAGCATTACCAGTCTTTAAAGCTTTACGAAGAACGCTATGTCGTTGTCTTCAACGACAAACACCGTTTCAATCAAATGCAACAAATTGATTTAGCGACCATACAAGCTGAACCTTACTTGGATCGCCTGAACTGTGAATTGCGTGAAACACTGAGGAGTGTGTGCCAGGGACGGCAGGTCAATCTTTATGCTGCCTATAGAAGTAATAGCGAAGAGTGGATACTGAGTATGGTACGCGCCGGCATCGGTGTTGCGCTAATGCCGGAATTCACCATCACCAAAAATGCAGATCAGATTCGAGTTCGTTATCTGTCAGATCCGGAAATTCGTCGCACCATCTGCGCTATATTCCCACCCACATCGGCCGCAAAACCCGAAGTGGCAGAAGTATTGAAAAGTCTGCGGATGAGTTTTTAAAAAATCACTGGTTAGGCAAAACTAAATCAAAAGTCCGATTATGGCGTTTAAAGGGGTTAGGAAACCTCTGATTATTGCAGTTTTTCAAGAAAAATTGACGCGCAAGCCATTGTTTTAATGGGTGCTGAAGCAATCGGCCAGAAAGCCGTCATACATGTTTCTCAATAGCTGACCTGCAAATAGGCTTGAGCAGACCTTCACCAACTCAATTTATTGTTGAAGGTTACAATGAAAAGCCCAGTTTTATTTGGTCAATTGCTTGGCAAATCAAAATCCTTTTAATATTCATACATCACGTTCTCAATACGGCGATCTGGCACTAACCATAGCAATGCGACCAGCACATAAAGCCCTTGAGCTAACCATGGCGACCAAAACGTGCTTAGTGTCGCTATTAAGTAAATCAATGGTGAGGATTTACCCTTCCAGTCGCTACCGACAGCTCTTTTTAATAGCGAATTTGTCCCTTGTGAACCGATGATGAGGTATTGTAATAATATGTAAGCGATTGCTGCCATCAATAGAACCACGCCGTAAGCCATCGTTGGTATAGCCGCAAAGTGATTTTCCCCCATCCAGGCAGTTGTGAACGGAAATAACGATAACCAGAACAATAAATGCAGGTTTGCCCACAATATCGAACCAGTGACTTTTTGGCATGTATGCAGTAAATGGTGATGGTTATTCCAGTAAATGCCTACATAGACGAAGCTCAACACATAGCTTAAAAGCACAGGAATCAAAGGAATCAGCGCATTGATGTCCGCAGTATGGGGTACTTTCAATTCCAATACCATGATGGTGATAATGATGGCCAGTACCCCATCACTGAATGCCTCCAGCCGACCTTTACCCATGTCTTACCTCGTTAACGTACTGTAGTGATGGGTAGCTATTATTACAGCCTATGGTTACGCACAGTTTTTTAAAATACAAAATTCAATTGGGCTCTTACATAATCGCTATCATGTCCACCTTCAGTAATCACTTGTCCCGCAAAAAATGGGTGTAAGTAAAACCGAAGGAAAGGTGTTTATTGATTTCTCACTCTGTGTTTGCCGAAATGGCGAGGGCTCGATATTGGCAGGCACCCTCTATATGTGGATGTCGCAAAATTGGCCGTTGGATGCGGTCGCCAATGGCCGCTTTGTAGATCTCCAGTTCCCAGGCGCTGGATTTAGCTGACTGACTGGTTTGGAGAAGTGCGACCGTCAAGTTTGGGTCGTTAGGAATCAGTGACGAACGACCGCTTTCGGGTATCGGAATTCAATGACGGCTTTCGGGCGATGAATCTGAAGAGCTGATGGTCGCCAGGCGACCCTAAGCTGTCCATGTGACCCCAATTACCCCATAGGCAGGCATCTGACAATTAGCCGCCATTCAAGATAATATTCATAGTTATTTGTTAATAGCTGATAAGTGGAAAAACTGAGGGACAATAAAATCCCTTTAACATTTGGTTCAATGAGATGTCGCCTTTAACCATCGGCAAACTTGCCAAACAAACCGAAGTCACCATTGAAACCATCCGTCACTATCAACGCATTGGTTTACTGACAGAGCCAGCGAAACCCGATGGCGGTTATCGAGTTTATTCAGCTGATGCGATTGCCCGAATACGTTTTATCAAACGCGCTCAACAGGCTGGATTTACCTTGAAAGAAATCGCCACCTTGCTATCGCTTGATGGGGCGCACTGTGCTGATGTTCGACAAGTCGCCGAGCAAAAATGCCAGCAGATCGATCAACAAATCAGGGATTTAACCACTCTCCGTCAGGTATTGGAAAGCCTGGTCAACGACTGTCAGCAGACAGCTCCAGCCGCTCGTTGCGCTATTCTCGATGCGTTTAGCGATGATGCATCATCCCAACCTTGATTCTAAATCACGCACTTGACTCTGTTCTAAACAACAGGGTTTAGACTCCATACCAACATTGAGCATGGTTTGGCTTAGGAGATTGCTATGAATACAGACCCAGAAACCCCCACTAACACCCCGTCATGGTTGGGTATCAGCGCCATATTGGCCGCTGTAGGGGCTTCGGCCTGTTGTGTCGGCCCATTTTTGCTGTTGTCGTTGGGTATTGGCGGTGCGTGGATCAGCACATTGACGGCTATGGAACCGGCCCGACCATTTTTCATTATCCTGACCCTGATTTTTGTAGGACTAGGCTATCGAAAACTCTATCTAACGCCTGATCGCTGTGCGGTAGGTGAAATCTGCTCCACAACCGACAACCAACGCCGACAGCGCCTGCTGTTTTGGCTGGGTTCCACATTCATTTTGATGTTGCTAGCTTTTCCCTGGGTAGCGCCTTTTTTCATAGCTTGAGAGGATTCGATATGACCATTAAATCTGGATTATTACTGATAAGTTTGTTGTTACCGGCCACTTTGTGGATGCCAGTGGCCTATGCTGAAATCACAGAAGCACTGCCAAACCAACAACAAACGGTAACGCTGAAGTTAGAGAATATGACTTGTAGCATGTGTACCGTCACTATCAAAAAAGCCTTGCAGCAAGTCGAAGGCGTACAAAAAGTGGTTGTCGATTACGATACCAAAACCGCCGAGGTTACTTTCGACGGCCAAAAAACCAATAGCGCCGCCTTGATCAAAGCCACGACGGATGCCGGTTATCCGGGTTCCCTGGTCACACCTATTAGCCAATAAGGCAGAGGATAGCGTCTATGTCTGATTGCTGCAGTTCCAGTAGTACCAAACAGATTTGTCCTGAATGCGGCTCCTCGTGCAAAAGTGTCGACATGCCGACGCTGTACCATCAGGTACGGTTTCCCGAGAATCAGTCAATCGTCATTGACAGCTATTATTTTTGTCCGGCAAAAACCTGTCCGATTGCTTACTTTGCCAACGCAGGCAACACCATTCCCAAACAGCACTTACGAAACTATCAAGCGATTCAGAACGATGAGCTTTGTTACTGCTTTGACATAGACGCCGAACAGTATCTATCGGCGTTAAAAGATCGACGGGCAGAACCGATCAAAGCTTTTGTCATGCAACGTACCAAAGCCGGCGAATGCGCCTGCGAAATCAGGAATCCGTCAGGCCAGTGCTGTTTGGCGAATTTCAAGAATTTAGAAACTGGGCAAAACAACTGACTGCTAACCGCTATAAACCGGCCATTGAGAAAACTAATTTTTGTTTTTTTCAAAGACCGCTTATGGCCGATAGGTTGAGATCGCCAACGGCGGCTTTGTGGCTCTACGGCTCACAGAGTCTAACTTCGACCGACTGGCTGCTTTGGAGAGGTGCGAGAGGCTGCTGCCGACCATAAAGCGGAGAATTACATTTCGGCTAGCAAGGTCCGGAGTGGGCTTTCGCTACTACCCGCATTAGTACTGCAAGCTTTCAATGGCTAGCTTCCTCGCAATTTCCTCAGCCTTACAAGCAGCCTCTAGTCTAGCCAGTTCACCGCTTTTCTCCATTAGCTCGTAAGAATATGCATCAACTGGTCCGCTATACTTCATCTCGCGATGGGCTGCTAAACCGTCCTCTTTTGACCACAGCGCACCTTCAGTGTTGATCCCCCGGTCTTGGCTCATTTGCAAAATTGCCAGCAATTCTTTTGGCGACTTGTAAAAATAAGAACACTTGTCTTGCACCCATTCCAACGTATAAAAATCGGCGTCTTCCGGATCATGCCTTTTATAAATATCAGCTATCGCCTGTAAAATTTCACGGGACATAATATTTCCTCCAACTTATTTTGATCGGGTTTTTTCAAAGGCATAAATAAGGATAGCGTAACCCAACTCAGGCTATGTTTACGTGCTATCAATGATCGTTAATGGAGAATCGCAGCTGATCAAAGGTTAGAACATAGGTACCGATAGCGACGACCATGTGCAGCGTCACCACTACAACAACCAGAGTCATGATTGTTCGATGTCTCATGTCCGTGTGTGACGCCCAACGTAAAGCTAACATGTTGACTGTCACCACATCCCTAGGTCAGGCGTTCGAGTCATCTTAATCTTACGTAATATTCCGTACTTAACGCTTGGACTCTCAATAATAGGTTAGATTTTTGACCCAACACCAAGCCAAATCATTGGTGACAATGAGCTAGTTTGCAGTCAGTGATCATAGATTATTCTTCGGCTAGTCTTGGCCTGCTGCCGGAGGCCTCGAAAGTCGTCTTCGAAGAAGCGAGACTCTAAGATGCTTGGGCTTGCGTCTGCATTGGCGAAAAACGTATGTCGGGTGAGGATCGAAATAGCGCTTACAAAAGCATAAGGTTTTCTTCAAATTTGAACCGTCAGCAATTCCTTGATATTGGTGGTGTAAGAAGGCGATTTGAATTGCTGCCGCATCTGCCAGCGCTTGCTAAGCATTTCACTCGCATAGCAAACACTGCGCTTACCATGTTTGCGGTTAATGTCGTCCAGTGCGGTCATCAGCTGATCAGATCGCAGGTTGTTTTCACCACTGTCAAATAACGACAGCTGCGCGACATTTGCTGACCATAAGTCAGGCAATAGAATACCGGCACGTTGATAAGAAAAGCCGCGTCTAAAAATCCGCTTCAAACCTTGTTGAGCGGCTGCAATCAATTGCGCGGTATCATTGGTTGGACGATCAAACGCTATGGTCGCACTGTTGGAATATTGCGGATTGCGAGTATCAAACGGACTGGTATGAATAAACACCGTCAATACGTGCGTGGTCAATCGCTGTTGTCGGCATTTTTCCGCAGAACGAGAAGCAAAGTGTGTCACCGCTGCGCGTAAATCATCATAGTCAGTCAATCGTTCACCAAAGCTGCGCGAAGTCAGAATCTGTTTTTTTTGTGCGGGCATTTCTTCTAAGGCAATGCAGGAAATACCGTTTAGCTCGGTAACGATGCGTTCCATCACCACACCAAAATGTTGACGTAGCTGTTTTGGATCAGATTGCTTGAGTGCTAATGCATGATGAATACCAATTTGGTTGAGTTTGTCTTTCCAACGTCTGGAAATACCCCAAAGGTCATCCAGCGCAATGGTTTTTAACACTGCATCGGGATCAGCAATATCGCGCCAGTCCAGAGCGGGCCCATGTTTGGAATGACCTTTTTTCGCTAACCGATTGGCTAACTTCGCTAAGGTCTTAGTTGGCGCAATGCCAATGGAAATCGGTATACCTGTCCATTGCTTTACAATCGCACAAATCTCTAAACTATACTCCGTCAGGTTTTGTGGTAGTCCGGTAAAATCCAAAAAGCATTCGTCAATGGAATAGACTTCAATTCTTGGCGCATAGCGTGATAAGGTTTGAACGACTCGCTGAGAAAAGTCTCCGTATAACGCATAATTGCTAGAAAATACGGCAATGCCTTCTTGTTTTGCATACGGCTCAATTTTGAAATAAGCGGCACCCATTTTGATGCCAAGCGCTTTGGCCTCGTTACTTCTGGCAATCACGCAACCGTCATTATTGGATAGCACTACAACCGGTTTACCGTTTAATTTGGGCTGAAAAACCCTTTCACAGCTTGCGTAAAAATTGTTGCAATCCGCAATCGCGAATATGGGTGCTGGAGTCATCTATACCGGTAGCGAACGAATCACGTTTTTGACGACACCCCAAATATGCAACTCCATGCCTTCTTTGATTTGGAAATCGGGATAGTCAGAATTTCTTGAGCGTAACCAAATTTCATCGGTAGAAGTATCCAACGCTTTAACGGTCACTTCACCGTCTATCACCGCAACCACGATACTATTGTTGTTAGGACGTAATGAACGATCAACGACCAACATATCACCATCGTTGATGCCTGCACCGGTCATGGAATGACCTTTTACTTTAACGAAGAAGGTGGCTGGTGGATTACTGATGCAATGTTGATTGAGGTCTATCGTCGATTCCAAATGATCATCAGCCGGTGATGGAAAACCCGCAGGCACTTTAGACGTGAATAACGGTAATTCAAGCGTACTCAGTTGCTGTTGAGGTTCCAGAATCGGCAGTTCCAGATCGTCAGACCATAGTGCAGCACTATTCAATGGCTTCGTATTGCGTGGTTGATAGCTTGATATAGAAATGACGCTCATGCTTATATCCCAAATTCGTGGTTCTGATGAGGGCAAGCAGTGTACCTCAAAAACGGAATTGTTTTGTATTTGTTCTTGTTGCTCAATGAGTTTGGTTGTTACGCATTTCTGACGTTTAATAACGTCAGTCATTTATCACGGAGGCATGGGCAATGTGCGGTCGTTATCAGCTCACAGCAACCCCTGAAAGCATTGCTGAACATTTTGAGTTGCCACGCTTGCCTCGCTTTCAAGCTAGCTACAACATTACCCCTGCGCAAAAAATCCTGTGCATCGTTGAGCTAGACGATAAATCACTAAAATCGGTAAACCTGTTTTGGGGGTTAGTGCCGTCATGGTCAAAAGATGATAAACACAGCCATCATCTGATCAACGCCCGTGCTGAAACCATTAGAGAGAAACCCAGTTTTCGTGCTGCCTTACATAAGCGACGCAGCTTAGTCGTCGCAAGAGGTTTTTATGAGTGGCAGAAATTGGAAACGCATAAACAAGCGTTTCATATCCACCGGCAAGACAATCAGTTATTTGCCTTTGCTGGACTTTGGGAACATTGGGAGCACGAAGCGCAAACACTCTATTCCTGTACCATCATCACGACCGCTGCAACGCAACTGATGCAACCGATTCATGAACGTATGCCGGTGATCATGCCTGTAAACCATTACCGGGATTGGTTGGATAAATCCGCCACTGACAATGACGTGTTTCAATTACTGGATAATCAGGCGTACGCTGATATGACTACAACACCGATCAGCGATTATGTAAACAATCCAAGACATGATGATGAGCGGTGTATGGAATAGCTTCTGGTCATGTAGTTTGGCCGTTCAAAGCTGAACTTTATAGTTATACCCTGTTGTAATTAGCGGAGGAGTTAAAGGACGAAGAGGCTAATTTTTATATCTTAGGAGCCATTTAGATGCTGAAAAGATGCTGGTTTGGTATTTATGTTGTATTGCTACCCAGTCTTGGATGGTCGAATGATTTCTCGACTATCCATGACAATATCAAACCCGGCAACATCGTCATCATCGGCGAAAGCCACCAGAAACCGGAATCAACACAGCTTTTCGCTCTACTGGTTGATGCGGCGCTGGAAAGACATCAATGCCTGACTGTCGGACTCGAAATTAACCGCAATCAACAACCCGTCATCGATGCTGTAACCCAGGGCGAAGCACAGGTAGCGGAGATTAAAATACCGTATGCCATCGATCATCCTGGCATGCGAAAACTGATTGATTTTCTGGTCACGCTCAAATCGAAATTTCCATGCTTGGGCATCGAGGCCATTGACGCCGATCAAGACCGCGACGTAAACATGGCCAATCGGTTGTCCGAGTTCTCGCGCGAAAAGCCGATATTGGTTTTGCTGGGTGGGCTGCACACATTGAAAAAGGTTAAGTGGACGGTCAAAAGCGGAGAACCCTTTGTTGCCGAGATACTGGCTAGCCATGGCTATCAAGTTAATTCCTATCCGCAAAATTGGCAGCCTGAGAGTTGCGAGAACGGACAGGGAAGATCAAGCCGATACGTTAATGCCGACGATCCGGCAGCATTGCAGATTCTGAATGAGTCCTTCATGTCGCTGATTAACGCCAAGCGTCATCAATCAACGCAGGATGTTGTCGATGGTTTTTTGCTTTGGGAATGCGATCTTTAGTTGTTTTTCCGACTAGTCAATCATGATGCTTGTGGCTGCAGTCTCTCGAAGGCGCACTAATCGCACCACTGAGTGACTTTTTAACAAGCAATAATCCTCGCAGCCCGGCTTTTGACCATGACCTCGAGGGTATGCCAGCTGATTCAAGCCATTTCATGTAAATTCTGGGCGCTACATCTGACCTTCTTCCAAGGCCATCAGGCTGCCATCATCATGTTCAACCCAAATGACTCAGCATATAAAGAACGTTTGAGGCTCCTCTGGTTCCAATTGCCTGGACATCGATTCACAATAGTGTTGGAAATTCCCCGTGAATTCGATGGCAGGAAGAAGATTGTTGTCAATCACGTGAGGAATATTGAGATTGGTCAGTAGCCCGTTGATGTCTTCGAATACTGACTTAGCGTCATCGGTTGTCAAGAGCGGCCAAACGTAAACGGTTGACAATTCTTTTTCACGATCAAAAAAAGCCGCCCGTATTTCCGTGGGTATGCCATCGACACCGTGTTTACTGAGCAGGACTTTTGACACGGGATATTCTTGGGCTTTCATATTTAGCTTATAGAAGATATCAAGCTCATTGAGTAAATGAATCCCGCGCGAGGCGGCAATACTGAGCGGATTGGGTTTTTCAATCTCCCAGACGTTGTGACCGGTTTGTTCATCCATCTCCTCTTTAAAGGCCTCTGACCATTCTTCGGCAAATCCCCCAAAGTCATCCGATTTGGGCTGTTCACAAAAAAGAGGCGTTAATGCCTGATCGCTAATCACTACACCCACCAGGAATCGCAAAATGAGGTCCCCCTCCGGACTCTCCGAGGGCTTCATAACAAAAGAACGGCGTGATTCCGATGTTGGAATTTCGCCTTCGGCTTGCTCGATCAACTGCTGGTTGAGCTGGCGAATTTGGCTTGGTAACCAGTTGATGTCTTCAAGGGTGAATAATTCGTCGTGAATGGCGAGGGCTTGTCTATCGTTGATCAGCCCATGGCTTTGAAGCAATTGTCTAATGCGTTCGGGGTCTTCAATACGCTTAGGTAAAGCCTTTCCATGATAGGGCTCGATGACCATCGGCATGGCGAATACGATCGACTCTGCATTCGGCATAGACGGCAATCTCACCCGAATCCGTTCGGCGAGCGAAACAATACGCTCATTTAATACCGAAAATACGTGCAAACCTTCCGATTGTCGTAAAGCGCTTACCAAAATATCGTCCTGGCCATTTGCAATACAGGACTCAATAAACGCTCGAAAAAGTGAATCGAGCTCAGGCGACGTTGGGTTCAGGGCGACTTTCTTGGCGGTTAACGTAATGAATTCAACGAAAGGATCCGACGTAGCGGTGTCGTTAATAGAACGGTTTAACATGATAATGCTCCTGGGTTGTGTTGAGGTTGAGGGGTAAAACAAGTTTCAGGTTTTGCCTGAGCCTGGGGTTATGCGCCGGATGTGTGTTGATCATGCCGTGCAGAAAACAGATGACATTCATGGAACACCTACACCCGCTTTTGCGTATTGGCCAACAGCACGTTGACGGCGTAAGCCACGACAAATATTCCTACCGGGATGGCTTGCGGTGGCATTGGAAACGGCAAGGTCAAGCTGACCAACAACAGATACAGCGCGCCCAGAATCAAATAAAGACTGTAGCGATGCGCCATGGGGCTGGGGTAATCGAAGTTGGTCTGGCTGATCTTGCGCCGCACCAGTCCGTCGACGACAAACGGCAGCAAGGCAGCTGCCAGGTACGGTAACCAGATGCAGGCCGTGGTCAGGCGCTTGATCATTTGAAAGATCGTGTCCCACAGTACGTTGAGCCGGCTTTCGATAAAGGGAAACAAATCGTTACGCCCCACATCCTCGAAGCCTTTGGACATCTGCCGCTCGCGCTCGGTGGGGATGAAATAGCGGAAGACGCTGTCTCGAATACCGGTGCTGACGAATAAACGGTCAAACCAGTGTTGCGCGGTATGGCTGATCTGTGATTCTTTATCGGCGCCAAAATAGCCGATCATCATCTGATCTTCGGCACGCTGCAGTTCCCGCGTCCAGCGGTCGGACACGAAACTGGCCACCAGGATCACTTCCAGTAACCAAAGCATCAGACTGAACAACAGATTGCGGGTCATGAGCTCGCACCTTGGCGATTCTGTTGTCGGTCCAGTGCCGACCGCAGTATCGGCAAGCGACCTTTGACGATGCGGCCGCCGGATAACTTGGCGATGTAATGCAAGTCAGGCAGTTGCCCCAATAGCTGGGGCGCAAACAAATCGCCTTCTTCTTCCATTAGCCGTTCGCCGACATTGCCGGAAAACACGGTGGGATTGGTCGCACTGGTGGCGACGCCTTGGGTGCGCATGATGTATTTCAATCGCGTTTTCGGCAGATTGTCGGTGATGTACTGCTGGGTCTCGCTGTCCATGATCCTGAGCGCGATCAGGTTGTTGACGTTGCCCAGTACCTGGCGGGCTTTGTCCTGAGAACCAGTACGGGCGGCAAAGTCGGCAAAAGTCTGGGTAGCAATGAACAAGCGAATTTTGGCTCCTCGGCCTTTGTTCAACACCTGAATGAAGGGATCGTTAATGACTTCGGCCGCCTCGTCGACGAACACGTTCACCGGTCTATCCGAGACGCCGTAGTTGTAGCGATCACCCGCGACGGCGGCCAAATCGGCCAACAGAATCGAGCCAATGGCACTGCCCACCATGCCGTCCGATAATGAATCCAGACCGATGTAAGCGACCTGAGCTTTTTCGATGATGTGGCCGGTATTGGTGATCGGCCTAAGATCGTCTATATCATGAGGGTTAGGGGAGAGCAGGGGGCCTAAAGAACCCGAGGTCAGCATGTTCATGATCGGAATCAAGGAGGCGACCATCTTGCTGAAATGTGCCCGGTCATGTTCGAACAAGGACAACAGGCCTTCCAAATCCAGGTTTGGCACTCGGTATTGGACGACCTCACGGTAAAATCGCACCAAGCATGCCGCTTTGGAGTCAATGTCCTCTGCTTTTTTGAAAAAGGATCGCGCCTCGTGTCGCCACTGCCCCAGGCTATTATCGAAATAGCGTTCCAAGGCCTGAATCACCAGCGTCGAAGGACCACCTTCCAAATAACGGCGCAGCTTGACCAATGTTGGTCGCTCCTCGATGACCATCAAGCCTTGGATGACGTTATCCAGCGATTTTTGGCCAAAGGCTTTGAACGGATCGTTACTGCTTTCGCTGGGCGAAATGGCGCTGATGCGACTGGCAATCTCAGAAGGCCGGTTGAAATTGTGCAAGGGATCGAGTCGGACGCTGTCTTCCGGAAACGCCGGGTGGAAATACACGAAACGATCCGGATGCTTGGCCAAGGCGCAAGCCCGTTTGGCGCAGGCCATCAAATCCTTGTCGCCTTTGGGATCGATGATGATCACCGCTTCACCGCGCAACACGGCTTGCGTCACCAACACGTCAAAGGCGCGGGTTTTACCGGCGCCGGTGGTACCGACCAGCAACGTATGGCCGGCGGTATGCTGCAAGGGCTGACGAATATCGCTTTCGGACACTTCCAGACCGTGTATCCAGGCCGATCCCATGCGTTGATGATCGCTGGGAATCAGCGTCGAGACATCGCGTTTCAAGATCTCATAGGCCAACTGAGCATGCTTTTGCACCCAATCGAATCCCCAGCCGAACCACAAGGCCTCGGGATGCTGTTTCACCATCGCTACCAGCTTTTCGGCATCCAGGTATTGAAACCGAAACTGCCGCAACCGGCGTTTGCGGTACCAGAGACTGATTGCCGGCGACAGCCGCCAACACGCCATGACTCCGCACGCCGTCATCAACCAATCGAAAGGCTCACGCGGCAAGCCCGACCAGCGACTGGTGAAATGCGCCAATCCGGCACCGCCTAGCCAGCCCGAGATGGCATAGACCTCGAAGATGGGCCGCCAGGGAAACTGATAGTCGTAATCGGATTTCATGGCGTACGCCGCAGTTGTAAACAGGTACCGACACTTCGGAAATCACCATGACTGGCAAGTTCTCGCATTAACTGGGTGCGGGTCAAGCCGGGTGTGTTACTCAGAAAAGTCGATATCGACTGTTCGTCCACTTCAAGCCATGTTGAGTCATCCCCAGTAACTGCCATTCGCGCGGGTGCTTGTTGCAATTCGTCCATCCAGTGTCTGATGGCTTGCCGGTAGTGCTGCTTTTTGTGGGTGCCCGTGTCCGATTTCGCTTTGGACGACTTGGCAGTCACGTGTTCTGGGTTGTGGGGTACCACTGAAGCTGACTTGGGTGTGGCGTTGTCCAGCAAGGGTTTGGCATCGAGAGGAATTTCCTGGCTGATTCCTGGGGGACTGGGTGATAGCGCTGATGGCTTTGGAGTGTTTTTTGACGTGCGCTCGGCATTCTGTTCCCGTGTCTGAACTGACAATTCTGATTCAATCGGTTGAGACCGATAGACATCGGGTATGGTGGTGTTGGCCAAAAGCTGTTTGAACATGCCGCTTGGTTCACTGGCGAGAAGTACGCCACGGATCTGCTGGATCTCTCTAACCTTACGCATAGGCGAAAGCACATCGGTCACCAACCAGCCTTTTTCCTCCAGGGCGCGAATAAACTGATTGGCTTCCAGCTTGAGTGCATCCGGCGTTTTGGGAAAACTCAGCAAGCACTGTTGCTGCACCTCCAAAATATCCGTGCCCCAGCGCCAGTGTTCAGCTGTGACAATAGCGGCCAGTTGAATCAGCCAGTGTCCTGCTTGACCTTGCGAGGCAAACCAGTGTCGGGCCACGTCACTTTGATCTTGCTGAGTAGTGTTCGGTGCAAGGGCGTCTGACTCGACTTCAATCACGCTTTTCGAGTCGCTGCTTGATGCATTTGAGGCGGTGTCGTTTAGGTGTTGTCCAATCGTATCCTTAACGACGTCATCTTCATGATCGCTCAACCCACTGCCACTGTCTGCCAGCGCATCCATAGCCAAAATTGCCGCTAAATCGGCGGGTAAGATCGGTTTAGCGACGTGTTCACTTTTGGGCTCGTCCGCGTTTATTTTGACCGGGTTATCATGCGCCTTCACTTTTCGCCGCTTGCCGACCTTGACGTTAGATTCGCTCGTAGACTGAGAAACTGACGGGATTTGATCAGCAGCAGGCGACTCGGTCTCATCCTTCACTTCGGCACCGACCACAGCGACCGGCGGTTCACCGCTGTAAACCAGTTCGATCGAGGCCAAGCGCAACATGAACAAGCTGCCATTCAGACTCTCGGTTTGCATGTGCCAATAACGAAACCGTCCGCCGTTGGGTAGAGATTTTGGAATCGCGAGCCCGCGTTCGATCAAAATATCCGCTAGGGTATCTTCATCGCGCGGGATGCCGGGGATGTGATCTTTGTCCAGCAGGCTCAGGATTTCTTTAACGGCGGTGCGCCAGACGATATACAGACCGTCTTCGAATCGCCAAATCCTGGCACCTTTTTCGTTGGCCAGCCATTGACCGGATTTAATCAAACGGCGCATGGCATCGCACAGGTAGCGTTCAACCGGCATGCCCATCGCGGATTCCAAACCGTGGTAGTGGGCCTTCAAATCCCGTTCCACACTCATGCAATCGGCGGCCATCACCAGTGCATAGCATTTGGAGCCCCGATCCAGACCATGGATGGTTTCCAACAACGCTTGCATGATCTCAGGGCCGGGCTCCAGAATGAAGGCACGCGATTCGCGGGTCAAAACCCGCTCGATGACCAGGGCCGAAAACTGTTCATGACGTTTATGCCGATTCTCACGCCAGCGCAAAAAATAACGCTCGATGTGATGCTGGTTAGCCCAATCCGTCAGGTTTTCATCGCAAGGATTCCACGTGTGTTCGCCTAGTTGGTCGACCACGGCCATGTCGGATACCGGTTTGCCGATGTCATGCAGCAACCCGGCAAAACACACAGCCAGTCGCCAGCGCAGTTCCAGGGATTTTCGGATTTTAGGTGTGGCATCGGTAGCAAACAGGCAGTCCTTGGAGGCCAGGGTCGCCCAGTGCGCGACCTCCAACCCATGCCGAAACAAGCCACCAGCCCCACGATGATGATGGGACTCCGATGCCGGCAGCAGATGACTGAAGGCGGCGTAACGCGCGATCACCGGCAATACGATGCTCTGAAACAACACATCCGGTAGCGCCAAGGTCTGTTCGATGGTCTGAATCAGCTCGGTTTGGGTACCGAGAATGCGTGCCACCGGTGCGGCCGGCAGCCCCTTCATGAAGGGCGGGTAACGCGGAATCTCGTCTTCCTGGATGGCTAGGCAAGGCACAGGTATAGGTTGACTCGCGCCAAACCAACGTTGTAGCCAAGGAATCCGAAATGAAGATTGATGAGTTTTCATGGCGACCCATCATGCCTAATTTTTTTTCGAGGTCATCTTCGAAATCGCAATAATTATCGCGATTTCGATGACGAGCCCCAAAAAATAATGCTTACTGTGTTGAGTCTTCAAAAATCGACTGGAGACGACATGAGTATTCGAAACACCCCTGTTAGCACACTAATTCCCATCCTGATCTGTATGGGCTGTAGTACCTTATCCGCGCCGTCTGACCTGGTCAGCGAAACCGTCATTGAATCGCTGGTTCCACCGGCCGAGTTAGCCTGGCGCCTCGACCACGCTAGACAGCCCAGTCGTTTGGGCGGTTCGGTGTGGTGTACCTCATCCATCGAACATGTGGTCAGACGCGATGATCCGGTAGGGTCAACCATAACGGATTCCTCCCTGGATGAACCCGTCAGAAATGAAAGCGCCGAAGTTCCCGATCCCATGACCCTGGAACGGGCTTGGCGCAAATACTGTCATCATCAACTGGACCTGACCGACGTAGAGCGCGAGATGCTCCAGCAAAATCCACCGCCGGTGACTTCGCCATCCACGCACTGCGATCCCCGCAGTTTGAAAAAGTGAGGTGGGTATGACTCAAAATACCGTCACGTCACTGACCAATCTGACCGAACGCTTCCAGTCATTGACTGAACGCAAGAAAGCCCAGCCCCGACGCGTGGAGCCGTTAGCGACACTTCCCAGTTGGCCAGCCGGTATGCGCGGCACGCCGAATGCCTGTTTGCGCAGTGCGTTGTTTGCTGGTGTGCAGGGCAATGAGCGGATAGCATACAAAAAGCGCACCTTACTGGCAGCTGTCGAGGGCATCGAAGTCCGTTATCTGGGCGTTCAGCTCAATCAGTCCGACCTGGACGTCTGGATGCAGATCGTGCATCTGTCCAGAATGCAATTGCCGGGCTTTAGCGTAACCTTCAGTGCGCACGCGCTGCTGATGGCGTTAGGCCGATCGACCGGCAAAAGTCAGCACGAATGGTTGAAGGAATCCATGGCGCGTTTAGGCGGCGCCTTCGTCGAAATCACCTACCACGGTCGGCAGACGTTTGGTGAAAAAGGCTTTCTGCGCTACCACCGCGACGAAATCACTCAGCGCTATGTGGTGGAACTGACCGAGTCGATGTTACGACTGTTCGAAGACGGTTACACCCATATCGAATTCGAACAGCGACAGCAATTGCGGAAACATCCACTGGCGTTATGGCTGCATGGTTTCCTGTCGTCGCATGCCGCACCGTATCCGTTGAAACTGCAAACGCTTTACCAACTCAGTGGCAGTAGCACCCAAAATCCCCGCGACTTCAAACTGCGGATGCGTAAAGCCTTGCAAGCCTTGGTCACTATCGGCGCTATTGAGCACTTTGAAATCGCTGAGGATGTCGTCAAGGTCAAAAAACAACCCACACCCACGCAAAAACGGCATCTCGAACTCAGACAACATTAACCAAAATGGCACGGCATTCGACTGACGCACTTTTAGCCCGGTCGATGCCGCCCCGACACGGCATTCGGCTGACGGGCACACGGCATTCGACTGACAGAGGCACGGCATTCGGCTAACAAGGTAACGGCATTCGACTGACACCCCACGGCATTCGGCTAACGCAAAGCACGGCATTCGGCTGACAAAACACACGGCATTCGACTAACGCTTGGTCAATTTTTTGAAATCGCTGTAAGCCATGTTAGGCGTGGCCTACAGCGATTTTCAACGACTCGAAAAATCGGGTGCTAATCTATTTATAATCTTTTTTTAATCTTAATAAGGGGCTACGCCCCTGTGGATAACTTTCAGTCAAGACCTTCGCGTAAACTTTGCCGACAGCGATGAAATGCATCGCGGAACTTACCCAATAAATCGATTTGTTTGCGTAGGTCGACAAACTCGTTTTCAAATTCCTCCACTAGCGAGACTTCCCAATCCGGTTCTTTTTTCAGAATGTGCTGCAAGGGATAGCGATAGCCTTTGCCCTTTTTGATGTGCTGGGTGACCGGTTTGGTTTTGCCGTCGACCGATAGCGAGGCGATCAGAAACCACTCGATGGTGAACGAATAAGCGCTTTCCCGGCGGCGGATACGCACCCCCATTCTGCCGCGTAGCGATGCCGGATGCTTTTTGCGTTCTAGGTTAACGCGTCGCCAATAATCATCGACCAGCATACGGGCTTGGCCATGCAAACTCTCAACTTGGGCTTCCAGCCACTCAATCACGCGTTCATCGGCTAATGCCGATTCATCGTGCTCTGAATTAAACGAATTCATGTAAAAAACCTATCCTTAACCACAGGTTTTTCGCGGCAAAAAACCTAGTGAGCTTGATGATGAATATTCAATGTCGCCGGTATCGCCAAAAATCTAGGCAATGACCTAACACCGTCAAGACCCACGCTAACCCATGAAGGGCAAAGGCTTGCCGGTTCGTGCTGGCACGACATTTTCGATGGTGTTTACCTATACAGACTTCTGAACAACAACCCTGAATAGGTTTTCCCGTGTGTGGTCATGGCCAGTGCCTAATCCACAAAGTCCGATTGCGCATGGCGTTCAGCCTTCCAGGCGTTGTTAGGTTTTTGCAGCACATTTCAGAACTCCGAACCGAATTGTAGAGATTCGGGCGCGTGGTACGGTTGCGAAAGGAGGAAGATTTCGGCGGTTTCGTCGATGCCGGCCATACAGGGGCATTTTTTTTGACCGCTTTGTCGAAATCGCCATAATTATCGCGATTTCGATGACGACCAGGTCTTGGGTGTCGTAGACAATTGAGCTATGAACCCAAAACACGCTCTGCATCCCTTTTTGCTCGTACTGCTACTGCCGGCATCGGCGGTTTGTAGGGATGCGTCTGTCGACAGGCCGGCTGCGTCGTATTTCGAAGACAAACAACGCGGCTGGTTTTGGTATGAGGTGCTGCCGGAGCCGGTTAAAAAAAGAGCACAACCCGAAACCCAAGTCGATCAGGAAAAGCCCAAGCCTGACAGTAAACAGCCCAGCGTCGTTCAGGCTGAAGTTGATCACAAAGCTCAAGCCCAGACTGCAGTAAAACCTCAACCCCTCTCATCCGCCTGGTTGAAGCAAAACCTGGAGCATTACCTGAACCAGGCCATCGACGATCCGAGTCCCGAGAATGTGGCGGCGTTTTACTACCTGCAGCGGGTGATGATGGATAAAGCCGAGAGTTTTACCAACGCTGCGCGCTACGTGGTGATGTCCGATCCGCAACTCGATGAAACGGTGCGCCGACCCGTGGCGACCTATGCGGCCAATGAAGCCAATCATCAGGCCGGCGTGGTGGCTGAACGCGCCTTGAAGGCGATTGCCGCCCAAGCCGGCATTTTGTTTTTCTTCCGGTCCGATTGTCCCTATTGCCATGTGCAGGCGCCCATTCTGGCGATGTTGGAAAACGCTTACGGATTCAAGATTTATCCCGTGTCGCTGGATGGTTTGCCCATGCCGAACGGCTTTTTCAGTCAGTTCAAACGGGATAACGGTCAGGCGGCCATGTTGGGGGTTGAGCAAACCCCTGCGCTGTTTCTGATGAAACCGCCCAAGCAAATCGTACCGTTGGCGCAAGGCGCCTTGTCGTTGGAGGAACTCACCGGTCGGATTCTGCTGGCCGCCAAGGAAGCGGGTTGGATCGATGCCTCCCAATACCAAACCACCCAGGGCATTCGTAATACGCCGATGTTGTTACCGGCCGCCGGTAGCATCAGCCCTGCGGTCACTCAAGATCCATTGTCACTGATCCAGGCATTGCAACGCAGTGCGCAAAGGGGGAGCACACCATGATGTCGTTTTCATGTCGATTTCGCTATCGCTACCAATATCGTCAGGTATTAGTATTGATTCTGTTGGTTGAGAGTGCCGTTCCAGCCTATGCCGACCTGCAACAGGAAATGGACAGCATGTTCGGCACCATGACCAATTTTACGGCGCCGACTGCGCATTTGGGACAGCGCCGCGGCGTGATTACCGGCGGCAGCCTGGTGGCGCGGAACGGTATCACCAACACCAATCTGGTCTCCTTCGTGCCGCCTTCATTCAGCGCTGGTTGCGGTGGTATCGATTTATTTGCCGGCAGTTTCAGTTTCATCAACTTCAACCAGTTCGTGCAATTGATGCGTAACGTGGCCGGCAATGCAGCAGGCTATGCCTTCCAGTTGGCGGTCGGCGCCATGTGTCCCTGGTGTGCGTCGGTGATGACCGACCTGCAAAAGAAAATCCAGGAGATGAACCAGATGTTCAGCAACTCGTGCCGTTTGGCGCAGGGCCTAGTCAACGACACAGTCAAAGCTTTCGATCTGCAAAGCAAAACCAATCTGTCCAATGCCTCGTTTACCCAAGGTATTTCGGATGTATTTTCCAGTTGGACCAATACCAGTACCTTGGGCGATCCGGTACAGCAGATCAAACAGAATGACCCGACCGATATGACCAAGATCATCCAGGGCAATTTAGTCTGGCGGGCCTTGGTCAATCAAAACGCCGGCGGTTGGTTTCGGTTTGGTGGCAACAGTTTGCTGGAAGCGGCGATGAGTATTTCCGGTACGGTGATCGTCGACACCCCGCAAGCCGCGCCCGACGGCAAAGGCGAGAACAATGCCATCAGCGCGCCGCCGCCAGTGTTGCGGATCAAGGATTTGATGTACGGCAACGATGCCGGCAACAGTTATCAAACCGTCAGGATGTATACCTGCAGTGATGGCCATGACGCCGATCAGTGTCTGAAGCCCATTGTCCAGAACGTCAATCTGGTCGGCTTGAAACAAAGGGTAATGGAACTCTTACTGGGATCGGCTAATAGCGGCAATGGCTTGATTTACAAATTCTCGACCAACAGCGGCCAGATCACCGACAGCGAGAAAGCCTTCATGCAAACCGTACCGGATGCCATCGGCGGCATGATCCATAACCTGGCGAGGGAGGATGCCGGCATTGCCAAACTGTGGGCCGAAGAAGCGGCACCGGTGATTGCCTTGGAATTGGCGCAACTGATCATCAACGATTTGCTCAATGCCGTGCAGACCGCAGCACACATGAATGACCACGCCTACGCCAAATTGCTGATGGATGCTCTGAAAGATGCTAGAGAGCAAATCCAGGACGAATACGTCACCATCGCCGGTCGTTATGGCAATCCGCAAACCTTGATGGCGTTTTACCAGCAATTGATGACCACCGTGAAGCCTAAACACTACGGCACCGTGGCGCAATTGCCGGCTTCCGGGGTGGCGTGGCCAAGTCCTTAATATCCCTAACCATCGCATTCTTACGCCACCCACTATGGTTTTCTTCCTCGTTGTCTAAAAGGCAGGTTGCCCATGTTTGAAATCTTCTCCGTGGGCGATTCCGCCTATTTGCAAGCTGTCCTCAATGCGATTGCGATGATCTCTGGCACTGGCGACTACAGTGCCGCTGCTGCCGTCGGTGGTTTGATCGGTGTCATCATCGTCATGCTTAGAGCCTTGTTGCAATGGGATGGTCGTGGCATTCGTTATCAGGATTTGTTGCTGGCGTATGTGTTGTGGCTGATGTTGTATGCGCCGTCGGTGCGGGTGTCGATCGAGGATGCTTATACTGGCAGCGTGGTAGTGGTCGACAACGTACCGTTGGGGCCGGCGGTCTTAGGCAGTGTGATGTCGAACATGGGGTATCGCACTACACGGCTGTTCGAACAAGGTTTTGGCACACCGTCGATGACCGGCAATGGCTTTGCCGACAGTTTGCAGACGTTGACGGCGGTGCGGAAGAATTTATTGTCGCGTGTGAATTTAGGCGCAGCCAACGTGCCGAATGCCGGCAGCGATATGGAAACCTCATTTGCTAATTACGTGCGCGAATGCACGTTGACCGGTGTTGATTTAAACCAGAAATCGGTGGATGCCATCTTACGCGATGCGGATCCCCTGAATGCCATCCGCTTCGATTCCGACATCTACATGACCCAAATCTATGTCGGTGGCCAACCGCAAACCAAAACCTGTACCGATGCCTGGGCCGATTTGAGCGTAGTGGCCAATGGAAATTTTGCGACGGCGCTGGAAGGGTTGTTGCAACCGACCTTGGGCGTACCGGCGGCAGGCGATACGGTGCCGAAAATCCAGGATGCCTTCGATGCGCTGGCCGGCGCTGGCGTAGTCGATGCTGCCGATTACATGCTGATGTCGGCGATCCTGCCCATGTTCGAGAAAGGCGTGATCGGTCGGCATGAAGACGGCTTGCATTGGAACAAAGCGGCGATGGTCGAGCAAGCCATTCAGCAACGCAATACCCAATGGGCGGCCGAACAAACCCTGTTTGCCAAGATCGTCCGTCCGATGATGGCGTTTATCGAAGGCTTGAGTTATGCCATTGCACCGATCATGGCGTTTGTGGTGATGCTGGGCAATGTCGGTATCCGGATGAATATCGGCTACTTCTCGATGCTGCTGTGGATCCAATTATGGATGCCGATACTGGCGGTGATCAATCTGTTCATCCAGATGTCGGCCGCCGGCAAAATGGCCGCACTGACCACCGCCACCTACAACTTGCCGTCGATGATGGGTATCTACCAGTTGGACATGGAGTTGCAACAATGGCTGTCGATTGGCGGCATGCTGGCCGCTTCGACGCCGGCCATTACCTTGATGCTGATTTATCGCGGAGCAGTGACCGCCACCCATTTCCTGGGACGGATGGATGGCGGCGATTATGTAAACGAAAAAATAGCCACGCCGGATGTGATCAGCCCGGCGCCGGTCTTGAATGCCCAAGCGCAGCACCAATACAGTCCGTTGTCGGCGGTCACGCAAACAGGTGTCGACAAGGTGCTGCCCACATTTACCGCCGGCAAGGACATGAGCGCTGCCGTTTCATCTGCCTTTTCCGCGTCCGAACAGGCAACCAGTAGCTTCATGCACAGCGTGTCGTCCACGGCATCGAAGTCAGCCAGCATCAGTAGCGATGCGTTTGACAGTCGGTCGCTGGGCAATCAGATTGCCAGCAGTTCCAGTTATACCGATGCCTATAATCGTCAGTTCGGCGAGGCCTTTGCCAAGAAACATGCTGATACCGGGATTTCAGCCGATCAGTTCTCGGCGTTGGTGGCCGGCAGTGCCAATGCCGGGGCTAAACTCGGTAGCGACCAACTCAGTGGTGCGATCTCCGGTCGCTTGCAGAACGACTTCAAAGTCAGTCAGGACAAATCCGATGCCATTGCCGCCGACATCAGTCAAACCGTCAACGACAGTCAGGGCTATCAAGCCGGTTTAGCCAAAAGCCTGGCGCTGGATGCGCAAACTGGAACTCGAAACGTCGCGTCGATGGGGCTACAAAATCAATCGTTGTCCTCGTTGCAACACAGCGCAACCGACGCGGTATCCGCCAGCGAATCCTATCAACAAACCCTATCGGCCCAACAACGCTTCGGAACACAAGCCAGTTTCGGCGCGGCGGAAACGGGATACAAAATCGCTCATGATCCTGGCTTGATGGAACGTCTTGATCGCACGCTGGATCAATACGGCTTGCGAGGCGATACGCAACGGCTGGCGTCACAATGGAAAGCGGCCGGTTGGATTAGCGATGCAGATCAGGCCTATGCCGCCGCCGGGATGTCGTTATTGACCGGCTTTTCGTCACCCAGTTACCGCACGCTGGATGATCAACAATCGCACCAGGCGCAAATCTCGGGTTATCAACTGTTGGGCGACGCCTTTAATGCGCCGCAGGCCGATCAAAGCTGGAATGCCAGCCGGAATGAATCGCTGAAAACCAATGCACCGGAAACTGGTAGGGTTCAATCAGTCGTCGAACAGGCCAATCTCCAAGACCCACGGGCTGAAACCGAATCGCTAAATCAACGAGCACGGGCACAGATTAGTTCAGCGACGGGAAAAGTTGCCGTTGGCGAAGCCCGTGTTGAAGCACAACACGATCGTAACCTGGCTGAGCGTGAACAAAATTCAAAAGAAGGTTTTGGGCAATTGGCGAATGTCAAAGCCGAGCATTTTAGACAATCGATTGCGGCTGCGGCCAATGACACGCCTTCGGCCGCAGAGGCAGCATATGACTATCTCGGGGGGAGTATTTACAACACAGTTAAGGATATTGAATCGGCAGGGGTGGCAAGCAATGCTTACATAGACCAATTTAGCAATCATTTTCTGGAGGCATTTTCAAAAGGCGAGGATAAGTGGGAATCACTTAAATTCGCGGCGTCACAATCTTATCCTGGATTTGAACAAGTTACTGAAATTTGGGCGAATCAGCGTGTAAATGCGGTATCAGACAAACTCACTCCGAGCCAACAAGCCTACTACAAAGCGGCAATGTTTGAGGCGTTTGCTGGTTTTGATGTTCGTGGTGCAAATAGTGGAATACTTGATCAGCTCAAACAGAGATTAATTATTGAAGACGGTGACAAAGTTGGTGGCGATATCTCGAAATTGCTGATTCAGGCGGCAGGGCAAAATAGGATGGACTTGGTAAACCAAGTTGGTAACTATAACCGGTCAATGGGGCGGATAAATTATTAGGCATTAACGCGACGGGCTCAGGAGTTGTAGTGCTCCAACGATTAAGCCACGAAGAACTAAAATTAAAAAAAATATCCCGATGTATCCAATCAAATCGTCACGGAGATACATAATTGTTATGGATAACATGACGATCAGGAGCCAATAGTGGTTACTATCATGGGAAAATTTTACAGCTAAGAATTCGATACCCTGAAAAAGAATCTCGGCCAACAAGGCTACACCGAATAGAGCTACACCAAAAAATGCTATAAGACTTAGTTGTCCTGATACGCTGATCTGATCACTAATCAGCCAAAGTAAAGAAAATCCAAGGGTAATTTTGAACAGTTTTTTCAGAATTGCCGTTGTTAACCTAGGGCTTTGAAAGCGCGATAGCAGCTTCTGAAATCCCCCCGGAAAGCGTGCAAACTGCGCACCACAAAATGGACAAATCGATTTTGTTGGTTGTCCGTAATAGGTAATGACGCGCGGCATCATGATTCGGTGGCATTCAGGACAATCGACAGTTGCATGACGACCATTAAACATTGAGTGATTGGATTGAGATTGAATCGACTGGCTGGGGCGTTTGAACCGATCTGAGAGCGATGACTGTGTCGGCATAGTATTCTCCATGCTTAAAGCGTTTTGATAATCCTATCGCGAATGAGCTAACGTTCCAAGTCGGTTATTAAATCAAAGCCATTTTTTTATGGCAAAGAAAAATGGCCTGCATAATGACTGGATTACTCGCCGACAGTCGCCAGAATCTTATTGATTACCGAAGCCGAAATTCGAAAATCCGAACGGTGCAAGACTATAAAATCGGCTCGGGCCGACGGAATCAAACCTCGTTTTTGGCTAACCCTGTGCAACGCACATGCAATCATCAGCAAAGCCAACCCTAATGGCTGGATCAATGCCTGGACTGCCAGCGATATCAGCATCAGTCACAAAGCCAACTTTGCTAATACTAGCGAAGCCTGGAGTGCGGTTAACCTTAATGCCTTAAATGTTGCCAACCTCAGCGGCGGCGACATTTACGGTGGTGATTTGGGTGTTAGCGGCAAATCATTGAACACCAGCAGTGTTGCTCAAGAAATCGACGGCAGCCAAGCCTTACGTTTCAGCCTGACGCATTTGGCCCACGAAGCAAAAATCAACCTGTCGCGGTTATATATTAACGACGATAATCTGAATGGTCTTAGCGAAGCGGGGAGGGTGCAAGCCTAAAATGGCAACACCTTAGTGGCTGAGGCAGTATTTCAAGCCGACAGTCCGAGCGGATAACCTTGGAGTCAATTCCGGATTCGATAGCTTGGTTTTCACTGCGGGTGCTACTAGCCAAAACCAATTTATTAGTGGTGCATATGACAATGCAGATGGTCAATTTGCTAGTGCCCCTTATACAACAAGCAGCGGCTTGCATGGTAGTGACTATCTGATTGATGTATTGTTGATTGGGGTCAAACCGGAGGAGATAAATAGTAAGCGATCTTCGAACGACGTACTTGAACTGAATTGGATAATGTCCTAGCAATTAGAAAGTGATTAAGCCGTTTGATCGGCGAGATTCCAAGGCAACAGTGCTTCGAAGTCCTCAGCGGTTTTCGCCGTGGGGAGCTTTCGGAACAGATTGACCAGATAGGTGTATGGGTCGATACGATTAGCCTTGCAGCTTTCGATCAGCGAATAGAGATTGGCGCTGGCACGGGCGCCGGCCACTGTGTCACAAAACAGCCAGTTGCGGCGGCCCACCACGAAGGGGCGTATGGCATTTTCACAGAGGTTGTTATCAATAGGCCAAGCACCGTTATCGATGAAACGAATCAGTTTGGGCCATTGCGACGATAGGTAATGTAAGGCTTTGCCTAGCAAACTGCCGGGGGTAACCGCATGCAGATGCTCTACCAGTAAGCCTTCGATCTTAGCCAATACCGGTTGACTTAACCGTTGTCGTTGTTGCCCACGTTGTTCGACGCTCAGGTCTTTGGCCTTGGCTTCAATGGCATACAACTCGCTGATCGCGGCAATAAACTGGGTCGCCAGTGATTCCGAACCTCGCGCGGCTTTGGGGATGGCGGCTTCGGCTTCGACAAAATAGCGGCGTGCGTGCGCCCAGCAGCCGAGGTGAATGACACCGCGCACCGCCGCAATGGCGTTATACACTTCATAGCCGTCGCTCATCAGTACCGCGCCGGGCTTGATGCCCTCATACAACGGCTGCGCATGCGTGCCGCCGCGACCCGGTGTGTAGCTGAACAAGCGGATCGGCGGGCCCGAGCCGGTCATTTGTGCCCACAAGTAACTTTTGCTTTGCGCGGCGCGCCCGGATTCCTTGAGTACTTGAACCACGGTTTCGTCGCCCAGGATCAGATCGGCATCGAGTAGATGGTCGCGCAACAAGTTGATGATGGGTTGCACGGCATGGCCAACCCGCACCATGCTCGCCGCCAGGGTGTTACGCGACAGATCGCCGCCGAACCGGCTTAACAGCGCGGCTTGCCGATACAACGGCAGACTATCCTGGTATTTGGCGGTTGCCACCCAGGCCAAGGCGGTTTCGGTCAGCAAGCCTTTGGGAATGATGCGCGCCGGTGCCGGCGTCACCCGAAGGCTGTTGTCGCAGCAGGGGCAGGCATATTTGATGCGGTGATGCTGAATCACCCGCACCTGTTGCGGCACGATGTCGAGTTGCTCGCTGATTTCAGCACCGATTTCCACCAAGAGCGCGCCGTCATGGCCGCAGAGGCGTTCGGCTTCCGGCAGTTCATGGCGCACGATCTCGCGCGGCAGATGCGGGTCGAGTGGTTTGCGGCCGCGCTTTTTGCGGTTGTGGCCAGCCACCTCAACCGTTTCGGGCGTGCTTTCCTCGGCCGCCGGCGTACCGTTAGGGGCTAAGGCTTCGGCTTCGTTCAGGAATAGATCGCGTTGGGCAGGATTGGCCCGCGCTTCGGACTTGGCGGCATAGAGCTTATGCAAAAACGCATCGACGCGTTCTTTCAATAAATCACGCTCAACGGTCACTAACCGCAATTGCTGAGTCAGTCGTTGTTGTTCGGCCAGCAAGGTTTGGTGGTCGGACAACAACGCTTGGTATTCGTCAGCGGACAGCGTGATGGTGGTCGTCATGCCGCTATTTTACGCGCATTAAGCCATTGTTTCAGCTGGTTTTTGTATACATCCGCACCGGATGTGGCCGCATCGCCGCCAGGTCAATACCGGCTAATAGCCAGTGCAGTTGTTCGACCGTTAAAGTCACCACGGCGGCCTCTTTCGGCCAACAAAACCGATCCGTCTCCAGCCGCTTGATCATTAACCAAAATCCGCTGCGATCCCACAACAGCAGTTTGATCCGATCCCGCCGGCGATTGCTGAACACGTAGATGGCCGGCTCGAACGGATTCAAGCCTAATGCCTGCTCAACCAGCAGCGCTAAACCATTGATGGCCTTGCGGCCGTCGACCGGCTCGCGGTGCAGGTAAACCTTCAATCCGGCGTCGAAACGGAACATGGCAGTTCGGCCAACGCCTTCAAAATCAATGGCAAATCACTCAATGCTACAGACGGCAGCTCAAGTTTGACGCCGTTGGGCAACTCCGCAGTGAGCGATGACTCAGTAAATTTTCCTGCGCTCAGCGATTGAACGGGCACAAAAGCCGGCAACGCTAGTGGACCACTTGAGTTCGTATGCCCCGTTCCACGGTAATGTTCCATCCACTTGCGCAGCAGATTGGCATTGATACCGTATTCCAGCGCGACCTTGGCAACCGATATACCCGGTTGCAAGCAAACTTCTACCAACTCCCGCTTGGCTTCCGGATCATAAAGGCAGCGGCCGTTTCGCCCGTGCCCCACGATTAATGGCCGCGATATTCGCGTGTTGTGCTCCTTCATAGGTGTCCACCTTGTGATAAGTGGACACTATCTTCACTCCTTTCGGTCTGCTTATACAGACGCGGTCAAAAGATCGCTTACGATAAATAATAGCACTCTCGGTTTCTGAAATGTTCGCCAGGATCGGGATAATATCGTTAAATGGAATCGTTTGTTTTTGCAGGAATTTACTGATCGAGAATAGTAATTTCTAAGCTACAAAAACCGAATATCAAACCACTAACTGGAGAGACTAGTATAAATACTTAAGGTAGTTTGGTTCAATGCTGTTAAGGTTTGAGAGAAGGATGGTTTTTTTCCTGCCAGCAGGGTTAACTAAGGACGTGAAGTGAATTTCCCCAGATAGTTATTCGGTGATGGTTAAGAATTTTTGGACTGGGTTATGGCTGTTCAATGACCGACTTTTTCCGGAAAAATCTGTAGTGACAAAAGTAGATTACTTTACCGAAATAATTTGACTTCATAGTGACAGAGGTTCCCATGCAATTAATGCCCTAACGAATTCTAATGAGGCGGATTAAGTTTACATGAGCCGACAAGAAATTTTATATCGTGCGTTTTTGATTTAATGTCACATTAAGTGGTGGAAAAAATTAATAGTGACACTAAAAATCAAATTATGTCAAAAACAATCCTTTTCAAAATAGTTTGATCGAATCGAGAAGCTAATAGCCCAACTATAAGCTATGCCAGTTCATTGAAATGGTATTTATGAATACACCTCACACCTTTTGATCTCTGTTACATCTTGGAAAAATCTTTTCTCTTTATGCAACCGATTTTGCAACTAAGTTAAACCCTTTAGTACTTAATACCGCACTGTATAGCGCATTTTCAACAAATTGGCAAAACGCAAGTGATTGATTAATAATAGAAATATTTTAATTTTCAGGATTCATAACCCCGAGGTTCCAGGTTCGATCCCCGGTATCGCCACCATTTAAATCAAGGACTTGCGTTAATTCGCTAGTCCTTTTTTTATGCCTGCGAGATATCTAGTACCGGTTGGCATAAAAACGAAAGTATTCAGCAGCACACTAAACCGGTCTGTCGATTAATCCTACCTCACAATTTGCAACTGTATTGATGGTTGGTCAGGCTCTTCAAAAAGCTGTGTTAACTGTAGAGTAATTCACTAGCATCTAGTCCTGGTGCCGGACTGAATTTGGCTCCGAGGCCTTGGGTAAGCGCACATCGACGGGTGCGATAAACGTGCGACAAGACTTGCCTTAAAGTGCTCGCCGAGTTTGGAAATAAATTTCCCCTGCTACATCATACGTATGAGAATACCAAAATCATTTTTTTAACACCCGGTTTGCCTTGCTGATAGCACGTGACCTTTGTATTAGCCAGTTGTGTCGCCATTTCCAAGCAAAAGCCGTTCCAGACATCTTGAGCGATGGATAAATCGTCAAGTTTGCTTGAACAAATAGGCAAATTTGCCGAGTACCTGCTCAGACAGGGCGCTGCAATGCCGATAAAACCGGCCGGACAAATGCTTAGTTATCCTGGTTTAATGCCAAACGCTCGGCGAGGCAGCGCAATTGCTCACTGTTGAGCGCTATATCAAACTGCTCGTCCAGCAAGTCATTTAATTGCGCCTGGCTGTCAATTGAATGGCTAATTTTCTCATCCGCGCGGTATCTTGAAAAATGGGTATTGAACAATTGTACCCAGCCTTCGGCGGTATTCCGGCAAATCAATAAATTTTGCGACAGCAGCGATTGGTCCCAGGTTGTGCATACCAAGTTGGCCGCGTCCAGGTCGCAGCGTTGCACTTTTGAGCGGTCGAAACTTGATGTGGCGGCGCTACTGCTCGCCAGTTTGCTTTGGGCCTTAGGTTCAATCTACAGCAAAACTGCGGATTTGCCGAAGACGGCACTGATGACAACCGGCGCGGAAATGCTGACCGGCGGCTTTGCCTTGTTGTTGGTCAGTGCGCTAAGCGAACAATGGGGTGTTTTTAACCTGGCTCAGGTATCGGTTAACTCCTGGCTGGCCTTGGCGTATCTGATCGTGTTTGGCTCGATGATCGGTTTCGCCTCCTACGCCTGGTTGCTGCAAAACGCGCCGATCCCGTTGGTAGCCACCTACGCCTACGTCAATCCGCTGGTGGCGGTGTTTTTAGGCAACTGGTTCGCGAACGAACCGCTCACGCCGCGCGTCCTGAGTGCGTCGGTGATCATCATCGGGGCTATCGTATTCATGAACAGCGCGCGCGGTCTCACGTACAAAGCGTGCAGAGGGGCGAGGAGCGAGCAAATGACGGATCTCACTTTTTAAGTCCTGGAGCGGAAGCAAACGCCGAAATGCATCGAAGCTGTTTTCCGATAAACCAATAGTATTCCGGGCACGCTTGGGTTTTGCTTTATGACGGTTTGGATTTGGCTAAGCTTGCAAGTAATCCAAGCAGGTCGATGATTTTTAGAAATGGCCCCGCCTCTTTGTATGGCATGCGAAAATCAACGTCATTATCAAGCCGGGCCAAGCGGTCTATTATTGCTTGCCATTACTTTTCCCTGACATTCCACACCTCGCTTTGCCATGAAAATACTGGCTTTATCCGGTAGTTTGCGGGCGGCGTCCATCAATTCCGCCGTACTGCGCACTGTGAGGCATTTGGCGCCGTCCTCTATCGAAGTCTATTTGTTTTCTGGGCTTGGCGACTTGCCTTTATACAATCCGGATTTGGAAAACGCGCCGCCGGCCGCCGCACTGCAATTGCGCAACGAAGTGGCCTCGGCGGATGCCTTGCTGATCGCCAGCCCGGAATATGCCCACGGCGTTACCGGCACCATCAAAAACGCGCTGGATTGGTTGGTAGCCTTCGAGGGCTTTGCAGACAAACCGGTGGCGGTATTGAACGCCACGCCGCGCGCCCATCATGCCGATGCCTCGCTCCGGGAAACCTTGGTCACCATGTCGGCGACACTGATCGAAGCCGCATCGATCACCTTGCCGTTGCCAAGCGCACACATCGGCGAAGCGGAGCTATTGGCGATGCCGGAAATCGTTTCATTACTGACCGGCGTATTAGCGAAAACCGAACGCACGGTAAAGCTGCTGCCGGAAATGAAGCCCTTCCTCAGCAGAAGTCTTTATATCGATAGCCAACATCCGGCCATCGTCGACCAAGCCGCCAAGCTGGCGGAGGGTTGCGCCGATGAGGAAGTAATCGCCAAACGCTGTTTCGAATTCGTGCGCGACGAAATCAAGCATAGCTGGGATTACCGGCTGAACCCCGTGACCTGTAAAGCATCCGAGGTGTTAATCCATGGCACCGGCTATTGTTACGCCAAAAGCCATTTGCTGGCGGCACTGCTGCGCGCCAACGCCATTCCCGCCGGTCTGTGTTACCAGCGCTTGACGCTAGACGGGGAGCAGCCCCCTTATTGCCTGCACGGTTTGAACGCGGTTTACCTGCCGCAACACGGTTGGTACCGGATTGATGCGCGCGGCAACAAGCCCGGCGTGAACGCGGAATTTTGCCCGCCGCTGGAGAAATTGGCGTTCCCGATTGTGCATCCCTTGGAACAAGACTTACCCAGCATCCATGCGGAACCCTTGCCGGCCGTCGTTAAAGCCTTAACCGAACACCAAACCGTCGAGCAGGTGTATGACAACTTGCCGGACATCGCCGCTACCGAGCAATGAAGGCACACTGATGGCTACGCCTCTGATCATCCGTTCCGCCGTAGCGTCCGATGCCGAGTGCGTCAGCCAACTGATTGGCAGCGTTGCCAACCGTTGTACGATTTCCCCAACAGGCGATGGTGCCGAATTGTTTTTTTCGAGCATCAGCCCGCAAGCGATTGATTGTTACATCGCCGACGCTAATTTCCTTTATCTCGTCGGTTTGCTAAACGGTAAGCTGGCCGGTGTGGTTGCAGTTCGCAATGCCCGGCATCTGTTTCATTTGTTTGTGGCGCCTGACTGCCAATACCAAGGTATCGGCACGGCATTGGCGTTGCGCGCCATCACCTTATCGTTGGCCGCATGCCCGTCGGAGACCTTCACGGTGAATGCTTCGCTGACCTCTGTGCCGTTTTATGCCCGACTGGGATTTCAGCCGCAGGGGTCAAATATTGAGGACAAAGGCGTGGCATTTGTGCCCATGCAATTGCCAACTTCAGCGCTAAACGCCGCATCGTGGCGATGATAGCCATTTCCCTGCCGGATGGCCCGTCCTGCCGCGGATTGCTGAAATATTTCACGATTTCCCGTGGGTTTTGTCCTTGGCTTTCTCCGCCGGTTTTGCTTGGGCTTCCACGACACTTACCGTTTCGCCTTCCACTAACAGATCGGAGGGGCTGGCGACCAAGGTATCGCTGGCGGAGATGCCTTCCAAAATTTCCAGTTCGCGGCCAAAATCGCGGCCCAGTTTTACCGGACGAAACGCCACACGATGTTCCGCATCGACCACTACCACATGCGGACCGGCTTGATCGATCACCAACACATTAGCCGGCACCACCAAGGGGCTGGATTTACCGGCGACGTTGATCGAGATCTCCACGTAGGAACCGGGCAGTAACTTTCCGTCTTTGTTGGGCAGGGCGATATCTACCTGCCGGGAACGATTGACCGGGTCCAGCGCGCCGGCTACATGATCCACATGGGCGCTCACCGGTTTACTTTGTGAATCGAGGAGTCTTACTGAGACTTCCTGGCCGGCCTTGATGTCGTCGGCATAGACTTGCGGTACCCAGACCGTTAGTCGTAAAGGGTCGGTTTGGGTTAACGCGAATAACTCCTGGCTGCCGGCCACGATCAAACTGCCGACATCGACCGCCCGCCGAGTAATCACGCCGGAAAACGGCGCGACGATGCGCCGGTAGCCTTCGATATTTTCCAGGCGTTTGACATTGGCTTGCGCAGCCGAGAAATCAGCTTTGGCTTGTAGGAAAGCACTGCGTTTTTCGTCGAATTCCTGTTGGGTGCCGCTGTCGGTACCGTTCAATTGCGTCCAACGTTGCAGGGTGGTGCGAGTCAGTTCCAATCGGGCTTTGACTTGGGCCAGCGCGGCGCGCGCTTGCGCCAGCTCCTGTTCTAGCTCGGGTACGTCGATCACCGCCAGCAGGTCGCCTTTCTTGACCTGATCGCCTATGGTTTTGTGCCAGGCGCTTAAGTAGCCGTTGCTGCGCGCATAGAGTTGGGTTTCGGTGTTGCCGCGCAAGCTGGCAGGCAACACCAGTTTGCGGGTCGTTTCGCCAGGCCGGGAATGCGCCGCGATCACGCTACGCTGCTGGCTGGCCGCGGTTTGTGCTTGCAAGGTTTCTGCTTGTTGGATGTTCTGTGCCAGACGCCAGGCGCCGGCCAGCAGGAGCAATAACAATAGCCCCAAACCCAGCCGTTTTACTACCAGCAGGGTGCGGTGCGTATGGTCGGTGGACGGTCGCGCAAAGGGTGATGAAGGGATGCTATTCATATGATTTCAGGGAGTTACAAAGCTTGTACGATACGAAAGGCGGTGGGCCAGCCAGCGGTGGGTGCCGGCAAACACCAACGGTACGAACAGTAAAGTAGACACGGTGGCAAAGGCTAGGCCGCCGATCACCGCACGGCCCAGCGGTGCGTTTTGTTCGGCACCTTCGCCCCAGCCGATGGCCATCGGCAACATGCCGACGATCATCGCAAACGCGGTCATCAGCACCGGTCTGAGCCGGGTAGCCGCCGCTTCCAGCGCGGCTGTCACCGGCGGTACACCTTCTGCCAGGCGGGTGCGGGCAAACGACACCAATAAAATGCTATTGGCGGTAACCACCCCCATGGCCATGATGCTGCCGGTCAAGGCCGGAATGCTCAAGGTGGTGCCGGTCAAGAACAAGGTCCAGGCGATGCCGGCCAGCGCGGCGGGCAGGGCACTAACGATGATCAGCGGGTCCAGCCAAGATTGAAAATTGACTACCAGCAACAGGTACAGCATCACAATTGCTACGGCCAAGCCGGCTCCCAAACCGGTAAACGAACTTTTCAAAGTTTCGATCTGGCCGCGCACGCTCAATTCGACGCCGCGCGGCAAATGGCTGCGGCTGTCGGCGACCAGTTTATCGATCTCCCTGCTTACCGAACCCAGATCGCGGCCTTCCACGCTGGCGTAAATATCGAACACGTTATTGGCGTTGTAATGTGTTACCGCGACCGGTAACACGGTGCGTTTCAATTTAACTAGATTACCCAGCAGTTGCGGTTGGCCGTTACCGCCGCCCACCGGCGTGCGCATCAAGGCTTCCAGATTATCCAAATCCAGGGGATTGCCCATCACGCCGATATTCACCGAGTTGCCGTTAGCCGGATTCAGCCAGAACGACGGCGCGGTTTGCATGCTGCCGCTCAGAGTCAGCAACAGGTTTTGCGCCAGATCGCGGGCCGATAAACCCAGTTGCTGCAATTGCTGGCGATTCATTTCCAAATCCAATGCCGGCCGGTTCATGCGCTGGTAAATATGTGCATCGACGATGCCGGGAACTTGACGCAAGCGATTTTGCAAGGCGATCACCTGCGGCATCACCTCGTCCGGCTTGCCGCCGATGAACTGGATGTCGATAGGCGCCGGCACGCCAAAGTTCAGGGTCTGGCTGACCTGATCGGCGGGCTGGAAGAAAAATTCCAGGCCGGGAAATTGTCCGGGCAGTTCTGCGCGCAGGCGTTTGATATAGTCGGCGCTGGGGGCATGATCGCCGGGACGCAGCGAAATCATGATCTCGGTGTCGGCGGTTTCCACGGTGCCGGAATTGCCGAACAAGGTGTTACGGGTGCTGTAGGGGCCGCCGATGATGTCCAGCAGATCGGCGATTTCCTCGGCGGGAATGATGCTGCGAATGACTTTTTCCACCGCATCGATGTGTTGCGGCATTTCCTCGATGCGGGTACCGGACGGCGCCCGGACATGCAGACGAATCTGCCCGGCATCCACCGCCGGAAACAAGTCTTCTCCCAATAGCGGCACCAAACCCAGCGATGCTAGGCAAAAGCCTAAAATCGCCGAGCTGTAACGCAAACGGTGTTTCAGCAAGTGGCTGGCCAGAATCAGATAATGGCCGCGAAACTGTTCGAAGCCGTGCTCGAAGGCACGATGCAGACGTTGAAAGCCTCTCGTCAGCGCGTTGGTCGGCGGCGCATCGGTATGGCCGTGATGGCCGGACATGACATACATCACCAGCGTCGGCACCAGGGTGCGCGATAAAACGTAAGACGCTAGCATGGCAAATACTACAGCTTCGGCCATGGGTACGAACAGGCTACGGGCCACGCCGGACAAGAAAAACATGGGTACGAACACGATGCAGATGCACAACGTCGAGACCAGCGCCGGCATCGCGATTTCCGCAGCGCCGTCCAGGATGGCTTGATGCGGGTTTTTGCCCAGCAGCATTTGCCGCTCGATGTTTTCAATTTCCACGGTGGCGTCGTCCACCAATATCCCCACTGCTAAAGCCAAACCGCCCATCGTCATCAAATTGATGGTTTCGCCGACTAGATATAGGGCAATCAAGGAACACATAATCGACAGCGGTATCGACACCGCAATAATACAGGTGGTGCGCCAGTTACCCAGAAACAGCAGGATCATCGCCGCAGTGAGGCCGGCGGCAATCAGTGCCTCGTGCAACACGTTGCCGATTGCGGCTTTCACGAACAGCGATTGATCGAACATCAAACGCATATTGATACCCTCCGGCATCATCCCCAGCATTTTCGGGATGGTCTGCCGGACGTGCTCCACTACCTCCAGCGTCGATGTGCGACCGACTTTGAAAATTGAGGTCAGAATGCCGCGCTCGCCATTTTGGCGGGCGATGGTGGTCACTGGGGCCGCGCCGTCGCGCACTGTCGCCACGTCGCGGACCAGTGTGGTGACGCCGTTCACAGTGCGCACCGGCAGGTCGGCTAGACGCGGAATCGCGGCCACCGCACCATTCAGGCTGACATCGTATTCGTTACTGCCGATTTTTACCGTGCCGGTGGGCAGGATCAGATTTTGCGCGGCCAGCGTATCGTTTAAATCGGCGGGCGACAGGCCGCGCGCCAACAGGGCCGGGGCGTCTACATCCAGCGTAATTTGCCGGCTTTTCGCGCCGAACGGATTGGTCATCGCCACGCCGGGTTTGGATTGCAACGCGGTTCTGGCGATATTATTCACCAGATCGTTGACATCGGTTTCCGGGACGACGCTACTGGAAATGCCCAACTGCACCAACGGCAGGTCGGCGGCCGAATACTGAATGACTTGCGGCGGTGCGACATTGGTCGGCAGTGAGCGATAAACCGAGTTGCTGCTGGACATCACCTGAGCGATGGCAGTACGGATGTCGGTGCCTGGATGGAAAAATACTTTAACCACGGCCGCACCGCTGTAGGACAAAGATTCACTGTGTTCAATGCCGTCGATCAAGGCCATGGAGCGTTCGACCGTGGTCGTTAAGCGGTCCGCTATTTCTTTGGCGGTCATGCCATTGTATTGCCACAGCATCGCTACCACCGGAATATCGATGGTTGGGAAAATATCGGTGGGCATTTTCCGCAGCACGTAGGGGGTAGACAATAGAATCAACAGCGCCGCCACGATAAAGGTATAGGGGCGGCGTAAAGCAATATTAACGATCCACATGGATTTCTCGGGAGATCCGATTGGTTAGCGAGGTCCGGCCGGCTTTAGTGCTAACGTTTATCCGGCAAAGGCAATTTAGTGCTTGTCCTAAGCAAGTGCTATACCAAACAATCTCCACCGGTTTTTTCAAGCGCAGTGTCCTGCATGGGCATGAGCTTACGTGAGAATCAGCAGCATAATTTTTGCCGGGCAAATGTTCCAAGCTGTTGGTATGCAAACAGGCGGCGATCAATAGCTGTTGCTATGGCAGCAGGGCGCGGGTCTAAGCGTCTTCGCCTGAGAACAGCAAGTCGGCGTATCAGGCTTTGGTGTGGTCAGCTTTGCCTATCAAATCGCCGGATAATTCTTCCTGATAGAGTTGGGTGATCGCCTTGGCCTCTTCGGCCTCTTCGGCCTCTTCACTTTCCTTGACAGCATTACGAAATCCCTTGATCGCATCGCCCAGATCGGCGCCGACATTTTTTAGGCGCTTGGTGCCGAACACCAAGACCACAATCGCTAAAACTACTAATAGATGGGGAATACTCAAGCCCATGTTTTGCTCCAAAGTTGAGAGTTGCGGATGTTAGTTAAGCTGCTTACTGATATTGACTTAGCCTTTTCAAGGCGGTCTTCAGCAAGATAAGGGCCAATCTGCCGAGTGAGTACCGGAATACGCCAACCTGCCGCTGTGTTCCAGGCATATCAACAGTACCCGTTTACGTTACCAACTGTGGAAGTAGGCGGTTCAAAGGCAGCTACCCCAAAAAATGCTGATTTACCAGCACTGTTCCAGCAAATTCTGCTGGTATACGAACAGGACGAAATATAGTGGACATGTTTAAGAAGCGATTTCGGTTGACCGGGCTTGTTGAAAAAGCCCAAGTTCATTGGATTAGGGCGAAAAAACGCAATGCCCGGCCAGTAAAATTCAGACGCACGAAAATGTGTTGAAATATCAACACAACATCAACAGATTATGTTGCTGTGGCAACATTTGGGTTTCACGAAAACCTGTAATCCTTTATGATGTGCTGAAAACACGAAGTGGCATGAACCATGCTTAGAGCCTGGTATCTCGCTGTTATTTTCCGAGCATTTTGTCTCGATAACATCCACTTCTGCTGACCGGATCGCCGGAAGCCAGTGTGTCCCCAAAGGACTGCTGGCTTTTTTTTGGTCTGTGGTCGGCGCTGGCGCCGGTGTGTGGGCTGACTTTGGGCACGGGTAAGGCTGATTTTTGTTTGGCGTTGGCGTATCGGCAGTTAATTTGCGCTGCCGCTGACGAATCACTATTTTTGACATCTCAGGAAAAGAGCTTTCATGGAACAATTTTTGAGTGGCGGCACCGTTGCTCGCAGTAAAGGGGAAACCGTATGACATTATTGGCATTTGACGAATTGCAATTGCGACAGCTGTCGCACACGGTGCGGGCCACGGCGATGGTGTTCGAGGATCCGGTTTCACGAAAACTGTTGGAGCACATCGAGCGGATCGCACCCAGCGATGCGACAGTGCTGATCATCGGCGAGACGGGCACCGGTAAGGAATTGGTCGCCAGGCATGTGCATGCACTAAGCAAGCGCGCCAAAGGACCGTTCGGGGCTTTAAATTGCGCGGCACTCAGTGAAAACCTGATCGAAAGCGAATTGTTCGGCCACGAAAAGGGCGCTTTCACCGGCGCCTTGAATACCAAAGAAGGTTGGTTCGAAACCGCCAATAAAGGCAGTTTGTTTCTCGACGAAGTCGGCGATTTACCGCTGGGCTTGCAAGCGAAATTATTGCGGGTTTTACAGGAAAGGGAAGTGGTGAAGGTGGGTTCGCGCACGCCGTCGCCGGTGGATGTCCGAGTCATCGCCGCTACCAATGTGAATTTGGAAGAAGCGGTGGCGGCGTCGCATTTTCGCGCCGATCTGTATTACCGTTTTAATGTGGCGGCGATTCACCTGGCCCCGTTGCGGGAGCGTCCGGGCGACATTTTGCCTTTGGCCAGGCACTTTCTGAAAGTCTACGGCGACCGCCTGGGCTACGGCGAAATCAAATTATCGCCCTCCACCGAGTTGGCCTTGTTAAATTACGATTGGCCCGGCAATATTCGTGAGCTGGAAAATGCCGTGCATAGAGCATTGTTGGTCTGCCCCGGCAATCGCTTGCGTCCGGAGGACTTTAAGTTATCCGGTGTGCGAGCTTCGCAGACCGGACCGACAGTTTCCACTTCGTCGCTGGAGAGTTCGCTACTACGTTTGTGCGAACAAGCGCCGCCTAAGTTATTCGATATTATCGAAGAAACCGTGATTCGTACGGCGTTCGAGTTTTGCGAAGAAAACCAGGTGCAAACCGCGCGCTTGCTGGATATAAGCCGCAATGTCCTACGGCACAAACTAGGCTTGTATGGCATGTTGGCCAATGGTCAGAGAAAATTGGCCGTCGCCTACGAAGAAAGCGAAGAGTAATCTTAGACAGCTCGCCGATGGCGAGCTGCCTGCTATTTTGCAGGGGCCGGGGTAGACGTAGCCGGGCCAATGCCGACAATCTGCAGAATCGTGTCTTCGTCTTTGGCACCGTCATAATGGATTTCGTTGCCGTAGTGGGTAACGAAGCTACCCGCCGGCACCGCTTGCAAATGCGCCGGATCATAATCCGTGCCGGTGCCTACCCACCAAGTTCCTGAAATCACGGTTATGAAGCGGTCGTTCGGGTGCGAATGCGGCTTGCTATTGTGATGAGCCTTCCACTTGTTCAGCACCACATACAGGCCGGGCTTGTTGGGATCGCCTACTAATACCGCGCTCTCCGAGCCGCTGGGGTTTGCCACCCAATTAATCTGCTCGGGCAGTTTGATGTTGATGGCTTTGGGGTCGAGTTCCAACGCTGCCGCCGAGCTATACGCGCAGCATAGCGCGACCGTCAAGATCGGTAGCGATAACGTTGGTCGAATAGGTTTACCTAACATCTTAGTCTCCAAATTATAGGTTGTTAGCGCCATGGGTTTCGGGGTATCCGGTTGTGGAGTGTCCGTTCCGTTAAACTTAATGGTAGTAACCCGTCTACCAAACATCACGACCGGATACCCCGAAACCCATGGTTTTAAAATTGCATACCGCGTACCTGGGTTTTTACCAAGTTGTTTTAAGGTTTGTTACTGGCTACCGGTAGCCGAAATTTGCTCAAATCAGGCGCAGTGACCGGATTTTCACTATGCGGTGTGCCGGCCGGTACCCAATCGTAAGGTACCGGTTGGCCGCGATATACCGAGTTGTTGGCGGTGGCCCGGCCGGTCAAAGCATCCTTACCGGTACGAAAATACGGATTGATATATTCCCAGACTATGTCGCCGTCGGTTGTCTCTTGAAATAAGCGTCCACTCTGGCCCTCGTCTATAAAAGTATTCCCGTTAGGCAAGCGGCGGGCAGCGCTGATATGGGTGCTACGAAACGACCAACTGGGGCCGCCCGAGCTCTCGCCTGTGTACTGCCAGACAATTTCTTTCTTGATCGGATCTATCTCCAATACGCGCGAACCACCGGTACGCGGCACGGGAGCCGGCGGATAACCGGCGATGCCTTGATTGTCGAACACTAATAAATTCCCGGCGCCGGGTAAGCCTTCCGGAATGATATGCGCATCGTGCTGGGCACTGATTTGATCGACCGGGCGCGGCACCTTGCGGGCTTGTTGTTCTTCAATGGACGCGGCTGGGTAGTGCGGCCCCAGGTTCCAGACCACTTTGCCGGTCTTTCTGTCAATAATGATGATGAAATTGGTGTTGCGCGCGTCGATCAACAAATTATCCGGATGAAAGCGCTGGTCGCCGGCGGCATACCAATGATTTGGGCCAACGACTTTCAGATTGTTGACATGCAGATAGTCGGCGATTTCGGCGTTGCGGACCAGTTTGAGTTCCGCGGGCGTAAAGCCAAATTCATTAAGATGTTCCGAGGCAATCCATTTCCAAACTACTTCCCAAGCCGGATTGACTTCATAAATCACATCGTCCAAAACCTGCGTTTGCTTAAACCCCTTAACCGGATGTACCAGGTTAGCTAACACTACCGTATTGCCGTTGGGTAATCTGGCCCAGTCATGATGTTGTTGCGCCGCGCCGCCGGGGGCTTTGTCGCCAAAACGCCAGACGGTTTTGCCATCCCAATCCAGCTCGGCAATGGTTTTGGTGATTTTCTTGCTAACCTGGCCGGGCACGAGGTCTGTGCCTTTGCCTTCGGTGGTTTCCTGCGTCACAAACACATGTCCCAGTTTACCGCCGTTAATGGCGGGATTGATTAAGGTGCTGTGGCTGGCGGCATCCGGCCATTCGTGTACGGCGTTTCCATTTAGATCGATCAAATGCGCGATGTTGTCGCCGCCGCTGAACAAAACAAAGGAGTTATAGGCTTTGCTGGGATCGTAGCGCGTGGTGCCAGTGGGAAAAACACTCGGTCCGGATAATGCCGAGACGCTGAGGGCCGTGCCTAAGGCAATTAATGTGGCTTGTTGCCAAGTCTGGTGTTTACGCGATGCCCGGTTTTTTTTGCGTCCCTGCGCGCTTGCGGAGGGTCTGATTTGTGTCATTTTTTATTCCTTTATAAATGGGTGTTTGCTATTGCTTTTGGTGTTAAGCAATGATCAAGCCAATATGTTGTTTTATCCGTATTGGTCACCAAAAATCTGGTCGCAAATAGTCACAAACTCTAAAAGGGCCGGTATTTCAAGGCTTTGTCATTAGCACGCCAGTGCTCACGCGCGGTATTTTTCCGGTAAGCCTTAGGGTAAACGGCAGAGGGGGTCGATGGATTTGGCCAAACTTGTTGAGCCAAGTGCAGGCCATCAGCAAAAAGTATTTGCAATTCAACAGATGTTACTCAGGCCAGCAGCAATGCTCGTTCAGCCTAACAGCAAAGGCCGTTCATGTTGTCAGCAGTAGTTGCTTGAGTTTCAGCAGTGTTTGATATAAACAGCGCGTGAATTGGCTGTTAATTTTTCCGGTTGATCACGAGTAATCAATTTAATTGTTCATATAAAACAGTATTTTATAAATATATTTTCTGGGATTGTTTCCCTTCAATGCGCATTTAATATTGCTGGCATACCTATTGCAAAATCGTTGTTAAAGCCGGATATGGTTTTAGACGGCACAGTGAGCGATAAATTAACAAGTGCTTTTTCAATAAGCGCTACTCGACAGGATGGGGTTCCTCAAATAATCAGTGCGCGACGTAGGTTATCGACCTGCGTGGCCATGGCTATCGCCGGTGTGTCCATAGCGTCTGCAGTCAATGTGGAAGCCGCACCGAAAAAAAACAGCAAAACCAAAACCGTCAACAGCAAAGCGGTCAGCGATTTGGAAGCGGAAAATCAGGCTTTGCGTCAGCAGCTAGCCGCCGCCAAACAGCGTGAATTGGAGTTTATCAAGAAAGGCGCAACGGGCACCGCACCTGGCGGAGCCGCTACTGCCGGCGCACCCACGGAAACAGTGGCCGCGCCGAACGAAGCGCAGGTAACCGAGTTAGCCCGGAACGATGACGATCAAAAAGCGGATTTGGGCGAAGTGGTAGTAAAGGCCAAACCCAAGTTGGCAAAACTACACGAAGTCGCGCAATCGGTGTCGGTGGTATCCGGTACCGAGCTAAACCGGGAATTGTCCAGAGATTTGGGCGACATCACCCGCCGCGCTTCCAACGTGCAATTCAATCAAAACAATACCCGCGGCGCCTCGCTATCGGTGCGCGGTTTGGGTAAACGCAGTTTCACGGAAACGCAGGACCCCAGCGTCGGGGTGACGGTGGACGGCGTACCGTATGCCTTGACGCAGTTGGCTAACTTCAGTTTTTACGATGTGGAAGCTGTGGAAGTCACGCGCGGGCCGCGCGGTACCGAGGGCGGCTTGGCCGCAAGCTCGGGTAAAGTGAACGTCACCTCCAAATTGCCGACATTCGCGCCAACGGCGGAATTGTCCGCCGCTTATGGGCAGCGGGAGTCCTTGATATTGCAAGGTGCCTTGGGCGGGACGGTGATCGATAATTTTCTGGCTTGGCGCGGTTCGTTTATCGTCGATAAGGCGCGGGGTTTTTATGAAAATGAATACGACCGGAATTACACCTTGTATAACCGTGACCGCTTGAGCGGGCGGGCGCAGTTGCTGTTTACCCCAACCTCAAACTTAACGGCACGCTTTATCGCCGACTTCGAGACCGAAGCAGCCACAGGTACAAAACGGGTTAACCTTCTATCATGATCAGCCTTTTCGGTTTGCCGACGGCAGTCTCACGGATAGAAACGGCACATCCGCCTACTCCAAACTCAATGGCTATTTTAGTCACAGTAACCAATTCGCAATGAACGATACCACCAGTCCGGGGGCGATCAGCGCCGTCGGCTCAAGAGCGGCGGCCGGTCAGTACTTTGCCAATAGAGGGTTTACCTATAACGATTATATCGGCGGCGAACAACGCGGTACCGTCTGGTTCGATCAAAACAAAGGCCAAACCGTCAATAACCAGGGCGCGGCAGCTTTAATCGACTGGGAAGTCGGCAATCATGTGTTGAGCTCCCGAACCGGGGTGCGCGAATATCGCTTTGATGCGCACAACGACGAAGGTACGCCGTTTGACATCAGCGTCGATGGCGGCGGCGGGGTTAAATACAATCAATGGACGCAGGAATTTAAAATCGTCAACAAACCGGGCGGCTTTCTGGATTACAAGGCCGGCGTGATCGGTTTATGGACCAAGGATAACGTGGACTCGAAAGCCGGCTGGGGCGCCGACGCCGGGGCCTGGTTTGCCACCAACGGCCAGTACAATGCTTTATATAGAAACGCCGGCACCAATCGCGGCGCCGGCGAGGCTATCCTGAAAGACCTGTTGCAGGATGCCCGCACCTTCGAGTCTACCGAGATTCGTACCCAATCCGGTGCCCTATACGGCGAGTCGGATTTGCACTTTACCGATAAATTCACCCTCACCGCCGGGGTACGCGCCACGCATGAAGACCGTAAGTCCCGTAACTTTAAGATTATTGGCCGAAACGGTGTTGGAGGGGCGTTTAACCCTGTAACGGTAAGGGACGTGGCGACTGGCGGCTTTAACTCCGATACCGCGCAGTCGTTTACCGTCGATCAGGATGGCGACGGGGTGATCGACAAAAATCCCGATGGGACCAATAAAACAGTGACCAACACTTTCTACGGCTCTACTGCAAACTTCGGTAAGCTCAATGCAGCGCAAACCGCTGTTGTGGCCGGCGACGCTGTGGTGAACAGTGCCGAGCAAACCGCGCTGGCCGATTCCTTAGCAGCCCGGTATTTTGGCGGCTCCAGTTACGCCGCATTGACTGCCGCGCAGAAAACCATGGTAGCCAACGCCAAAACCCTGCGGGCTTCGCAGATCGGCCGCTTGAACCAAACCGTCGAAGACGATTATCAAGACGTTTTGTATACCGCGCAGTTGTCGCCCAGCTATAAAATTAACGACGACCTGACCACGTATCTGTCCTGGCAATACGGTGAAAAGTCCGGTTCGGTCGCTCCGGTCAATGGCCGTCCCTTTACGGTTAAGCCTGAAGAAACCCACGCATTAGAACTGGGTTTGAAATCATTCTGGTTGGACAAGTCGATAGTGCTCAATGTCGATGCCTTCGTCATGGATATTAAAAACTACCAGCAAGCCGTACAGGTGGTCGACGAGTTCCAAACCCAAGTCAATATGGAGCCAGGCGGTTCCGGTTTGACGGCTTATACCGCGTCGCAGGGTAACGTCGGTCGGGTGCGGGTACACGGCGTGGAGTTGGATAGCGTGATCAACACCATTCCCGATTTGTCGATTCGTTTCAACGGCGCCTATAACGTTGCCGAATATCTGGATTACAAAAATGCACCCAAGCCCGATGAGCTGGGTTATCTGACCGGGGATTACGTCGATATGACCGGCCAGTATCTACCGGGTGCGTCCAAATGGAATTTCAACGTCGGTGCCGAATATTCCAAGCCGATTTTCGAAAGCAAATACATCGCGCACACCAGCTTTAATACCAACTACCAAACCGAGTTCAATAACACTGATAACCTGTCGGCCTATGGCTGGGTGGCAGATAGGGCCCGAACGGACGCGGCGATCGGTATCGGTACCCGCGACAAGCACTGGGACTTGAGCCTGATCGGTAAAAACATCTTCAACGATAGAAATCACGAAATTGGCTGGAACTCCTACGGGCCGGATCCTTATCCACGCTGGTTCGGTATTCAGCTAAGCGGGAAAATTTAAGATGGTAGGTTGACCAAAAAATGCGCTTGACACCAGCTCGTAACCTGGAAATGAAACTGTTGATTGGCGGGCAGTTAGTCAGCAAAGGCTGATGACCTTTCAACAGTTTTTCAGCTGGCGGCGTTCTCATGATGTTAGCAAGATAGATAAATTGGGTCTTAAAGTTAGTTATTAAATTCAATTGTTTAAATCTAATTAATGGATGGCTAGGCGGATGTTTATCATCCTGTGGCACGGTCGTTGCGTTGAGCGTTACAGAAAGTTCGAATTGCGGGCGTCGTCTTGGCGTTGGCTCGAATTGGTTTTTGTAACATTCGCATAGGTGAGATCGTGAAGGAAAATTTAATTGGGAGTCTGTCGGCAGACAACATTGAATCGGTGAAAGTGCCGCTGCACATTAGCAATCGGCGCGGTTTGTCGGTATGTGTGGCAATGGCTATTGCGGGTGGTTCAATGCTGATTGCTAGCGATGCGACCGCCCAAACGGCGCCGGTGAAAAAAAGCGCGAAAAAGGCCGGTAATAAAGCGGTTGCCGATACCAAAGTGAACGATTTACAAGCGCAGGTTGAACGCTTGAGCCGGGAATTGGAAGCCTCAAAACGGCGTGAGCAGGATTTACTTAAAAGAAGTGTGGCGGCCGCGCCGGCGCCAGGTATTACCGATCCGGCTGCGCAAACCAGTCAGGAGCCGGACAATGTCGTAGCCGCCGCTGAGCCGGAGCCGGAAGAGAAAGCCGACGAGCCGCAAAACCTGTCGGAAGTGGTCGTAACGTCTCGGCGTAAGGAAGAGAAGTTGCAGGAAGTACCGATTCCGGTGGCGGTAATCAATCGGGAAACGCTGGAGCGGGATAACGTGGTGTCGGTACAAGATTTTTCCCGGCGTGCGCCTAACTTGGGTGTGACCTCGGCCAATGCCCGGCAGACCAGCATTGCTTTGCGGGGTTTGGGCAAAAACAGCGGTAACGAATCCATGGAGCCCAGTGTTGGCGTGATGGTGGATAACGTCTGGCGGGCGTGGGCGGGGGCGGCGTGGGCCAACTTTGCCGATTTGGATCAAGTGGAAGTGTTGCGTGGTCCGCAAGGTACGCTGCAAGGTAAAAACAGTAACTTGGGTTTGCTGAACATTACCACTAAAGCGCCTTCATTCAAGAACAGTTATTACGTGGATGGCTTCGCGGGGGATAGGGATACCCTGCAAGGCAAATTCGGCGCTACCGGTACCATCTTGCCGGGTTTGTTGGCGTATCGCGCTTCCGGGTTTATCGATAAGCGCGACGGCTTTGTGAAAAATTTGGATGTGCATCGCAGTGAGGGGGATTTAGGCGAAACCAATGCGTTGGGTGGGCGTTTGCAGTTTCTGTTTACGCCGAGCGAAGATTTGAGCGCGCGGGTGATTGTCGATAAAACTGCCTCGACTCAAACCATGAGCGTGCAACCCCTCATCGCCGATCCTACGCGCTTTGACGATGGCACCCTGCGAACCACTACCTTCAGCAGCCGGTTAGCCAGGGATTGGTTCAATACCCTGCGAACCAATGGCCAACCGGTGACCGTGATTGGTGATCCTAGAGCGATGGCGAACAACGAAAGGCGTCAATCGCGCGGCGACGGTTCCGGGGTATCGGCGGAAATTAACTGGGATGTGGCAGGACATCGGTTGACCTCGATTTCCGCTTACCGGGATGCGCTGTTTGAACCCAATCATGATGGCGAGTCCAGCACTGCCGACGTTGAGCGCATCTCCGGTTGGACGGTTAAAAATGAGCAATGGTCGCAGGAGCTGAGGCTGGCGTCTAAAGACCCTGGCCCCATCGATTACCAATTCGGCGTATTTGCGATGCGTGTTATCGCCAATACCTTTAATCAACGCCTTTTCGGCGTTGATGCTGGCGCGTTCCATGCCAGCAATAGCCAGTACGCGCTGTTGAATGCCAGCCCGGCGTCCCGGCAATTATTGGCGGCGTCCATGCGCGATACCATGTTGACGCAAAACGTGGTGCCTGCCACCGATAGCTATGCCGGCTACGGTCAGATTAACTGGCATGTCACCGATGATGCGACCTTGACCTTAGGCTTGCGCAATACCTTTGAACGTCGGGAAAACACCGGTTATAGCCGTAATTTGGGCGGGGTGGATTTAGATGCTTTGGGTGCTTCCTTAGGCTCTAATGCCGCGCAGATTGCAGCGGCCAAGGCTATCCGCAGCAATCGATTGGGGCCGGAATGGGACGCACCGCGGCAAGGTTTCGATCAGAATTCGCAAAACTGGTTGATTAACCCCAGTTACAAAGTGAATAAAGATTTGATGGTATACGGTTCAGTGGCCGGCGGTCAAAAATCCGGGGCGGCGCAGTTCAACTTTAACACTGGGGCTACGGAAAACGTCAAACCGGAAGACGTGATGGACTATGAATTTGGTTTCAAGAGCACTTTGCTGGATCGCAAGCTGGTATTCAACGTCAACTTGTACCAAACCGATATTCAAAGTTATCAATCGCAGCTGGTGGCGGCTGACCCATTGCGGGCCGGTCAATTCTTGACGCAACTGGGCAATATCGGCGGTATTCAATTACGCGGTATCGAATTGGAAACCAATTGGGATATTACCCAAGGTTTGAATGTGTTCCTGAACGGCTCGTATAACAAAGCCATTTACACCGACTTTGCCAACGCGCCTTGCCCACCGGAAGCGAATAACACCGGATATTGCGATCAGACCGGCAAAACCATCCCGAACGCGCCGGCCTTTACCGCCAACTACGGGATAGATTACCGGGCGCCGCTGACCTTTGGTTACGGTAACGACTATGGGTTGCAATGGCATGCGTATTTGATCGATAGCTTTAAATCGGCGGCCAACTACAACGCCAGCTTGTCACGTTACGGTAAGCAGGATGCTTATCACGTCACCGATGGCGGGATTGGCGTGGGCACCAAAAATGGCAGGTATAACCTGGATCTGGTCGGTAGAAACATCTTTGACACCATCTACTTTACCAATGCCGGCAACTTTTCCAGCACCAGTGCGGCGAGCGCGTCTTACGGCGATGCGCGTTACTACGGGGTGCACTTTCGAGCCAAGTTCTAATTTTTACACGCGCCGGGCGGTTAGACCGCCGTCCGGCAAGCTGATTTATCGAAACATTTGCAAAGGAAATACTGATGTTATCTAAACACTTCTATTTACTGGGTTTTAGCGCGTTGATTTATGCGGCGGCGGCCAGCGCCGACGACCCGGTTACCCCGGCTATTCCCGGCGTCGCTGCCGGTGGTGTGGTGGCCGAGCTGATCAAAGACGGCTTTAACGGGACCGAGGGACCGATCGGCTATAGCGACGGCAGTTTACTGTTCACCGAAACTCAAGCCAACAAAATCGTGCGTATCGGTTTGGACGGTAAAGTTTCGACGTTTCTGGAAAACTCCAACGGCGCCAACGGGCTGGCGCTAACGCCGGATGGTGACATCGTCGCGGTACAAACCGTCAAAACCAAGGTCGGTGTGGTTTACCCGGCCAATAAGAAAAATACCTTGGCCGAAGATTATCAAGGCACGGCATTTCAACGGCCCAACGACTTAGTGCGCGCCAGCAATGGCGGTATCTACTTTACCGATAGCGGTACGCGGCCGAGCAAGGAAAACCCCAACCCGCCGCCCTCGCATCCCGGCGTGTTTTATATTTCACCCGGCGGCGAGCTTAAACAATTGGCGACCGACATCGAGCGTCCCAACGGTATTCAATTAAGCAAGGACGAAAAAGTCTTGTATGTCGCCAATACCAAAGGCGAACACATTCTGGCTTACGATCTTGCTGCGGACGGCTCGATTCAGAATCGGCGCAATTTCGCCAAACTGGAGGGTTGGAAAAAAGGCGAAGACGGCACGTGGTCCAGCGGTGCCGACGGCATTGCGCTGGATGATGAAGGCAGATTGTATGTTGCCTCCAACGTCGGCGTAGAAATCATCAGCGCTAAAGGTGAGAGCCTGGGCGTGATTCTACTTCCCAAGAAGCCGCAGAACCTGGCGTTTGCGGGCGTGGACAAGAAAACCCTGTATGTCGTCGGTCGCGGTGCGGCGTATAAAATTCCCTTGCTGACTGCCGGTATTAGCAGCCGGTCGAAATAGCCGATTTGACGGAGTATCTCAATGGCAGTTGGGTTCTAAAAATAGGGACTTAAGGGCCACCTAACATTTCATCAAGCTCTCGTGGTGAGACCTCTAACGGGCAAGGATTGATCCTTAGCCCGTTTTTTTTGGTCCGGCGTTTTTGCCGGGCTCCAAGTGTTGCAGATCGAGGACCTTGCAAGCTTCCTGCTTGGCCTATCTGTACGCCTTCTTTCTATAGATCAAAGTGACTCTATTAACCCCGACCTTAAATACCGCTCGCCTTTATGCCGTTAAAGGTATTGTCGAAGGACCACGCACCTCAGGCTTCGACTAGCTCAGCCCGAACAGCGCACCGGGGATAAATCCGGCCGGGTTAACCAACGGTTGGTGTGGTGCTAGCCCAGCAACAGTGCATGTTGCGCCCCTGCTGAATTTCCACCAGTTGCTTGGGCTGTACTTGAATATTAAGGGATTTATCAAGTGTTATAGAGTGGGGTTTGAAATAAATATCACGTGTTAAATCAATGCCTAATAAGCTAATGATCGTTTTTGATGGTGGATGTTTTTTGAGTGGCATGCTAGTTGCTTTTTACCTAATGAGGAACCTTATTCAAGCGCGATAAACCGTGCAGTTAGCAACTAATAACAGGAAGACATAGCAATGAAAAACACGACCACAGCGGCTCTTTTAGCTCTGATCTTGGCGGCCCCACTCGCTTTTGCCGCTGACGCGGACGCCGGTAAAAAAACCGAGGCGCCGGCCGCACGGCCTTATACCTATAAAACGCCAAAATTGAATCGCGCGGAAATCGATGCCTTACTCGCCAAGCCTGAGCAAGTATTGTTTATCGATGTGCGCCGTCCCGACGAGATCAGCAAGATCGGTACGTTTCCGGTTTATCTGAACGTACAAATCGATGAACTGGATAAGGCTTTGCCGTTTATCCCTAAAGAACGCTCGATTGTTACTGTATCCAATCACGCCGGCCGTGCCGGTAAATCCGCGGACTTGCTGGCCGAAAAGGGTTTCAAGGTGGTAGGCGCGATAGGTTCGCAAAACTACGAAGAAGAGGGCGGCAAGATTACCAAAATTGTCCCGCCTGCGCCTAAGCCCGAAGAGCATGCCAAAGAGCAAGACCACAGCAAAGGCCATAAGCATAAAGGTTAATTTCCGAATGAGGTTGGGTTGAGCCCCGGCTTCGTTCCATCAAGCTGTCATTTTGGAGGAATTCAATGAAAATAAAACTATATTGCGCGGTGGTCTGGGGACTGGCGCTGGCGCTTTCCGATGCAGCCCAGGCAGCAGAGGAAAAGCCGGCGACTGAAGCCGCCGCGCCCGCTGGACAACCGAAATCCAAGCTCTGGTCATATCAACCGGTCAAAGCGCCTGCCGTACCTGAAGTACAGCAGAAAGATTGGGTCAGAACCCCTATTGATGCGTTTGTGCTGGCACCTTTGGAAGCCAAAGGCATCAAGCCTTCACAGGATACCGACCGGGCGTCGTTCATCCGCCGGGCTACGCTGGATGTGTGGGGTGTCATTCCCACCCCGGAAGAAGTCGATGCGTTTGTTAACGATAAATCGCCTGATGCCTACGAAAAATTGGCGGACCGCTTGTTGGCTTCGCCTAAATACGGCGAGCGCCAAGGGCGTAAATGGCTGGATTTGGCGCGTTATGCCGACAGTACCGGTTTTCAAAACGATAACGACCGCTTGAACATGTGGCGTTACCGCGATTACGTGATCAATTCATTTAATCAGGACAAACCGTACAGCAAATTCATTCAAGAACAATTAGCGGGCGACGAATTGTGGCCGGGCGACGAACAAGCCTTGGTTGCCACCGGCTTCATGGCGCAATTCCCGGACAACAGCAACTCCCGCGACTTGGTGCAACGCAAATACCAAATCACCACGGATATTACCGATACCGTGGGTAAGGTAGTGCTGGGCCAGACCGTGGAATGCGCGCGGTGCCATAACCATAAATTCGACAAGATCAGCCAGAAAGATTATTTCTCGCTACAGTCGTTCTTTGCCAACGTCGCACCGGTAGACAATATTCCTGCGAAGAAAGGCGAAGTGGAAAAAGCCTACGAACAGCAGTACGCCAAATGGGAAGAGGCGACTAAAGAGATTCGCGCCAAGAAAAAAGCCATTATCGATACGCATAGGGAAGAGGCACTTAAATATCACAAGGAACGTTATTTGACCGACTCGCGGGAAGCGATCTTTAAACCTAAAGAGCAATGGAATGCTCGCGACCGTTGGGTTAACCATCGTTTGGCTAATGTGACCGACGAAGGTAGCTTGGAATCGTATTTCCGGGAAAAAGGTGAAAGTACCGATGCTAAAACGCGCGATCCAAAAATCGCCGAGCAATGGGCTGAGTTGGAAAAACTGGATAAAGAACTTAAAAAATTCAACGATCTGAAACCCACCACATCCTCCAACACCATTTCGGCGATGACCGAACTGGGTCATCCAGATGCGCCGCCTAGCTATGTATTTGCGGTGGGCGATCACGAAAAGCCATTGGAAGAAGTGCAACCCGCGTTTCCGGAAGCGATTACCGACGAAAAACCAGACATCAAACCGTTGCCGTTTTCCTCCGGCCGCAGGTCAGCGCTGGCGAAATGGATTACCAGCCCGACCAATCCTCTGACCGCTCGGGTATTTACCAACCGGATTTGGGACCAATATTTCGGTAAAGGCATCGTCACCACCGTCAGCGATTTCGGTAAAGCCGGTCAAAAACCGACGCATCCCGAGTTGCTGGATTACCTGGCCTCCAAATTCGTCAACGACGGCTGGAGCGTGAAAAAACTGCACCGTGAGATTCTGTTGTCCAGCGTTTATCGCCAATCGTCGGATTATCGCGAAGACGTGGCCAAAGCCGACGCCGAAAACCAATGGCTGGCAGTGTTTCCACGCCAACGTTTGGAAGCGGAGCAAGTGAGGGATTCCTTGTTAGCCGCGGCCGGTAAGTTGGAAGAGAAAGTGGGTGGTCCTAGCGTTTATCCGCCTCTACCGAAAGCGATCAATACCGCCAGCGGCAACTTCCAAGGCGATCCGGCCTGGAAAACCTCCAAGGATGTGCACGATCAGAACCGCCGCAGTTTGTACATCTTTACCCGGCGCAGTATCCCTTATCCGATCTTGGACTCTTTCAACATGGCGTCGCCGCAGGAAGCGCACAGCAAACGCGAGGTTACCACCACGCCGTTGCAAGCCCTGACCCTGTACAACAGCGAACTGATATTCGACTGGTCTAAATCCTTGGCTGGTCGGGTGATCAATGAAGCGGGTGAAGACGAGGAAGATCGGATCAGCAGACTGTATCAAATCTTGTTTGCACGGCAACCGAAGGACGATGAGAAAGAGTCGTTGCAGGCCTTCTTGAATGAACAGGAAGCCATCATTCGCGCCAAGGCGGCGGATGGCAAGTTTGAAGTGAACGTACCGGCCGGCGTTAAGGGCAAGCCGCTGGGTGACCCTGTGAGAGCCGCTGCATTCGTGGATTTGGTCCACGTGGTAGCTAACTCCAACGAGTTCATCTACCGGTTTTAACGATACATACGACTCGGTTTAAGTGGGCGTTTGCCAAATCGGTAGGCGCCTTACCGAATCCGAAGCAGTTGCCGACACAAAATACTATTCAAGAGGTTTAGATAATGAACAACAAATCACGTCGCGATTTTTTAATAAAAACCGGCTATGGCTTAGGCGGCTTGGCCGTCAGCGGCTTTCTGCCCGGTGGTGGCGTCATTGCCACTGCCCTGGCGGACGACCCAGCCCTGCAAGCCTTGGCCGGCGCCAATCCTTTAGCGCCGAAAGCGCCGCATTTTGCGCCTAAAGCCAAAACCGTCATCTGGCTGCACATGTCCGGTGCCCCCAGCACGCTGGATTTGTACGACTACAAACCGCAGTTGGTCAAACAAGCCGGTACCGGTATTCCTGCGTCGTTTTTGCAAGGCATCAAAACTAGTACCCAAGGCGGCATCACCAAATTGATCGCCACCAAACGCGACTGGAAACAGCACGGTCAAAGCGGCGCCTGGTTTTCTGACTGGCTGCCTAATCTGGCGGAACATGCCGACGACCTGGCATTTATTAAATCCAGTGTGACTGTTGGTGCGACCCATGATATTTCCATCATGAAGTTGAACACCGGCGGTTTAAACCCCGGCCGGCCAACCTTAGGTGCCTGGGTGCAATATGCTCTCGGTTCCGCGAACCCAAATCTGCCGGCTTACGTGGTGTTGTACAACGACAAACGCGAACCACGCGGCGGTGTGACCAACTGGGAATCCGGCTTTTTACCCGCGGTGTATCAAGGTACGCCGTTCCGTCCCGGTAATTCGCCGATTCTGCATTTGAACAACCCGGAATATCTGGCTAACGCGGAAAAACGTCATGCGCTGGACTTGTTGAAGCAGATTAATCAACAACATGCGGCCAACTATCCCACCGATAGCGAATTGCAAGCCCGCACCGAATCTTACGAGCTGGCTTACCGCATGCAGGAAACCGCACCGGAAGCGGTCGATTTCAGCAAGGAGTCCGAAGCGACTAAAGCGCTATACGGCTTGAACGACGAAATCACCCGCCCATACGGCGAGTTGTTGTTGCGTGCCAGACGCTTGACCGAGCGAGGCGTGCGCTTCGTACAAGTCGTGTCCGGCCCGACTGACATCAAAGGTGACAGCCGCGATTGGGACGCGCATCAAAACATCGAAGACAACCACAGCAAGCATTCAAAAATTATCGACAAACCGATCGCCGGCTTGTTGAAAGATTTGAAAGCTAAAGGTTTGTTGGATGAAACGCTGGTGGTGTGGACCTCCGAGTTCGGCCGCACGCCATGGAGCGAATCCGGCGACGGCCGAGACCACAACCCTTGGGGCTATACCCAATGGATGGCGGGCGGCGGCGTCAAAGCCGGTTACACCCATGGCGGCACCGACGAGCTGGGCGTACAAGCTATCAAAGGTACCGAAGTGGATACCTATGACTTGCATGCCACAGTGTTGAACCAGTTGGGTCTGGATCACTTGAAACTGATTTACAAGTATCAAGGCCGTTCGGAACGTCCAACCGTGGTGTACGGCAAAGTGATCAAGGAATTGATTACTTAAGCTTGGGCTTTAACAGCTTACCCGAAGGCTTGGCGCTTTCGGGTAGGCGATTCGCCGAGCCGGCTATTGGCCGGGGTAAGGCGAATTTGAACCAAAGTGGACATCTCTGAAATTCCTTCTTTATCAAGCAGGGCGTTAGGACGACGCAGTCAGGCAAGCGTTTATCCCGGCAAGGAGGCTGGGGCCAATGGACGGCAGACCGGTTATCTCCCGGTAATACGCGCAGCCGGGCCTTTGTGGGGGCCTTGGGTGACAGTGGGTCGTTTGAGTCCTGCTTGGCGAAGAGGGAATTTTAGAGATGTTCCGAGAACATTATTTAATGCGGCGGGTAATGCCGCGACAGGGTTAACGATATGCGAAAGACGATTTATCTTTTCGGAATTGGCTTGGTTCTTAGTAGCAGCGCGGTGATTGCCGAAAGCGAATTCGATTTCGAAGAGTTAATGAATGATGTGGAAACCAAAATTCAGGAAGTGCAAAACAATATTGCCGCCAAGGACGCCAACACTGCGGTAACCCAAGCCAAGCAATTACAGGACGAATTCAAGCTGGTCGAAGGATTTTTTGCCAAGCGCGGCAACGCTGACGACGCCACGCATAACGCCAAGGAATATCAGGACAAGGCGGCGAATATTCAGAATGCGCTGACGGCCGGCGATTTCGATACAGCTGCCGTCGCTGCCAATGACTTTTCCAAACAATGCCGCGGCGCCTGCCACGACAAATACAAACCCCTCTAATTGAAGAATTATGAAAAACCTAATTTTGAAAAGCCTGCTGCCTGCCGTCTTTGCTTTGCCGGTGATGGCCGCGCTGCCGGAAGGCCACCCGGCCCCGGATTTTCAAGCGCAAGCTTCCCTGGCCGGCAAGGCTTTTAATTACACGCTGGAAGAGGCTTTGAAAAAAGGCCCGGTGGTCGTGTATTTCTATCCGTCCGCTTATACCGGTGGTTGTAATTTGCAGGCGCATAGTTTTGCGGTCAATCACGAAAAATTTGCCGCTGCCGGCGCCAGTATCGTTGGTGTTTCGCTGGATAGCATAGAACGCCTGAACGACTTTTCCGCCGACCCCAATTACTGCGCCAGTAAGTTTCCGGTGGCATCCGATGCCGACGGCAAAATCTCCGGTAATTACGATATTACCGTGAAAGCCGCCGCGCCGGGTAAAACCGATAGTAGGGGCGTGGAAATCAACCACGGCTTTGCCGAGCGCACCACGTTTGTGATCACGCCGAACGGCAAAATCGCTGCGACCTTGGGCGGTTTGAAGCCGGAAGAAAATGTCGCCAAAGCACTGGAAATCGTGGAAAAGCTCGCCGCTGAGCGACCGAAGGCGAACTAGGCATGGGGTTTTGCCGTTGGCTAAGTGCTGTGTCGCCCGAAACCAAACGCCGCAGAGCAAGGGTTCATTGGCGCCGCCGCAGTCCGTGGCTGGCAGTTAGTACCTTTGCCTTGTTGGCTTCGGCGAAAACCGTATTTGCAGAGCAGGGCGATGAACTTTCTTTGCAACGCATCGGCAACGGCAATCCGGTCGCCGGTAAACAAAAGTCGGCTGACGAACGTTGCCAGGAATGTCATGGTGAGGACGGCAACAGTGGCGATGTCAGAATTCCCAGCCACGCCGGTCAATACGCCGGTTATCTGGTTAAGCAGCTCAGCGATTTTAAATCCGGCGCCCGCAGCCACGAAATTATGAATGTGATGGCCGCCGATCTAACTCAACAAGACATGGCCGACATCGCCGCGTATTTTGCCAGCCAAAAAGTCATGCGCGGCGACCGAATTGCCGACAACCCGCTCGCTAAAAATTTGTTTTTAAACGGCGATGCAGCCCGGGATTTACCTGCGTGCGCCAGTTGCCACGGCGAAAACGGTAAAGGCAAGGTGGTGGATAACGTCATTTACCCGGTGATAGGTGGCCAGCGCCGGGTTTATCTGCGCAGCCAATTGACCAATTGGAAGCTGGGCGAACGCAAAAACAGCCCGGAAGCCGTGATGAACAAGGTCGCCAAGTCGTTAAACGACGACGAATTGAATGCCTTGGTCGAATACCTGTCGGGCTTGTAAGCAGATGAGTGTGCCGCCGGATGCTTATTCCCATCCTTTTTATGGAGTTGATATGAAACGTTTTTTCCTGGGTAGCGCACTATTGCTGTTAGTTGCGTTCTCGGCGCTGGCCGGCTTGCAAGAAGGCGATGTGGCACCCGATTTCGAGACGCAAGCCTCGTTTGCCGGCAAGCCGTTTGCCTATTCCTTGAAGGAAGCGCGCGGCAAGGGACCGGTGGTGGTGTATTTCTATCCGACCGCTTACGGGCGCGGCTGCAATATTCAGGCAAGAACTTTTGCGATCAATCACGACAAATTCGCCGCCGCCGGTGCGACGATTGTGGGCGTGTCCTTGGACAGTATCGAGCGGTTGAACGAGTTCTCGGCCGATCCTGATTATTGCGCCAGCAAATTTCCGGTAGCCTCGGATGCGGACGGCAAAATCGCCAACGCTTACGGCTTGAGTGTGGACGAATCAAAAACCGGGCGCTTGGACAGCCGCGGCGTAAAAGTTAATCACGGGGCTATCGCCCGGACCACGTTTGTGGTGGCTGCGGACGGCAAGATCGTCGCCAGCGTCGGCGACTTGCAACCGGCCGAAAATGTCGAAAAGGCCCTAGAGATTGTGCAAGGTTTGGGTAAGTCCGCGCAGGCAGGTCAATAAGGGTTTAAGGAAGGGTTTGGGGGGCGAAGTGCAAAGTAGTTTTCAACGGATAGTGTCATCAACAAAGGGCGTTTAGGAGGGCGGCAATGAAAAAGTCTTTGAATTGGTTGTTATATGAAACCCACCGCTGGCTGGGGGTGGTGTTGGCTTTGTTCATGTTTTTCTGGTTTTTTACCGGCATCGCGATTATCTATTCGACGCCGACTACGCAAAGCCGCAGCCAGCAATTGGCGCACGCGGAGAGCTTGGCACCGGAAGCTGGCTGGTTAAGCCTTGGCGAAGCCTGGGATCGCAGTGCCGAGCAACGCAAGCTGTTCGCCGCGCAACATCAATCCAAGCCGGCCAACATGGGTGAACATGGCGCGCAAGCTAAAACTGAAGCTGGCAATGGGGCCGAAGCGGCTGTTGGTATAGCCGAGGCCCGCTTGGTAAGACGTAACGACGAGCCGTTTTGGCTGGTGGAAGATACCAAAGGCGCGCGCTTTGCGTTGTCCGCACTGGACGGCAGCTTGCGCGAAACTTCAGTGGAGCAGGCGTTACGCATCGCCGACGACTGGTTCAAACGCGAGGGTATTAACCATAATTTGCAAGTAGTGGAAACGGTGGAAGCGCCGATTATTCTGCGCAATCAGGAGGCTTTGCGGCCGTTTCATCGGGTAGCTAGCGACGACGGCGACGAGTTGTTGATTTCGGCGCGTACCGGCGAAGTCTTGCATGCCTCGACCCGTGTCGATAGGGCGTTTTACTATGCCGGCAATTGGCTGCATTTATTCAAACCCCTGGAGGCTATCGGTTTGGGGCAATATCGCCACGATGTGCAATTATGGTCGGGCTTGGGCGCGACTATTGCGTGCATCACCGGTTTGATCATCGGTTGGTTGCGCTGGCGGCCGGGTTTTAACGGCAAGCCAACTTACTCGCAAGGCCGCACGCAACCGTACCGGGAGTTTTGGTTTAAATGGCATTTCTGGAGCGGTTTGATCGGCGGTACTGTGGCGCTGTTCTGGGCGCTGAGCGGATTTATCGACACCAATCCCGGCAAATTATTTTCCGAAGCCAATCCGTCCAGGCAAGAGCTGAACAGATATTTAGGCAAGGTGTTACCCGATGCGATGCGCAATTGGCAGCCCGGTCCGCTTAACAACTCCGATGGCAAGGATGTCGTCGAGTTAGGTTGGCGGCGTTTGGGCGGCGAAGCGGTGTTATTGGCCTATGGTCGCGACGGTCAGCGATTGCCGCAAGCGGTGGATGGGGCGGTTCAGCAATTCAATAAAATCTCGGTAACCGAGGCGATTTTGCGTGTGTCGCAAGATACGCCCATCGCCAGCCAGGAACTCTTGGAAGACTACGACAGCTATTATTACCCGCGCCATCATCAAAGCTTGGTGGAAAAGCCGTTGCCGGTAGTGGTGGTACAGATGGCGGACGCAGCCGGCACCCGGTTTTATCTGGACCCGCAAGACGGTAGCTTGCTAGCTAAGCTAGATCGCAGTCGCCGGGTGTTTCGTTGGCTGTATTCGGGATTGCATCATTGGGATTTCGGTTGGCTGTATCACCGGCCGATCTGGGATGCCTGGATGTTGACTTGGGTGGGTTTCGGTTTGGTATTGGGCGCCAGTTCGCTGGTGGTGGGCTGGAAACGGTTGGTGAAAACCTTTAAGCCGAAAAAACGCAAGGCAGCCTTACCACAGTCGGCGCTGGAACTGGCTACGGAAACCCGTAGTTAAGAAAAATGCTCGGTAACGCCAGGATAATTGGCGTTACCGATAAGCTCAGATATAAGCCGAGAACCAAGATGGTTTTATAGCGGCTTAAGCCCACTTCCTCACGTTGAAAATGTTTTTCCAGCGCCAGTATTTGAGGTCAAGACTGTATGCCGCCTTGACCCCAAAATGTTAGGCTAAAATCGCCGAGAAGTGCACTGCAACCGTTTTAGGGTTGCCGTTAACCTATCGATTTCCTCGTAAGTGTTATAAAACGCCAACGAGGGTCTGACGGTACTTTCCAAGCCAAAGCGGCGCAAGATGGGCTGTGCGCAATGGTGGCCGGAGCGCACGGCGATACCGGCCTCATTCAAGGCTTTACCAATATCTTGAGTGCTATGACCATCCAACACGAACGATGCCACGCTGGTCTTTTCCGGCGCGGTGCCGATCAAACGCAGACCCGGTATGGCTTGCAAGGCATGCATCGCATAAACCAGCAACTCATGCTCGTAGCGGGCTACGTTTTCGATACCGATCTTGTTCAGATATTCCAGCGCCGCCCCCAAGCCCACCGCATCGGCAATATTGCCGGTGCCGGCTTCGAACTTGGCGGGTGCGGGTTGGTAGACGGTTTTCTCGAAGGTGACGTCTTCGATCATATTCCCGCCGCCTTGCCAAGGTTGAGTAGCTTCCAGAACTTCCGCTTTGCCGTACAGCACGCCGATACCGGTCGGACCGAAGATTTTGTGGCCGGAAAACGCCAACCAATCGCAATCCAAGGACTGTACATCAACCTTCAAATGCGACACCGATTGCGCGCCGTCCAGCAATACCTTGGCGCCAGCCCGGTGCGCCAACTCGATCATTTCTTGCGCCGGCGTGACGGTACCTAATGCATTGGAAACTTGCGTAAACGACACCAGCTTGGTTTTGGCATTCAGCAGTTTTTGATACTCGGACAAAATTACTTGGCCGTTATCGTCGACCGGGATCACTCGGAGTACCGCACCGGTTTCCGCGCATAATTGCTGCCAGGGCACGATATTGGCGTGATGTTCCAGCCAGCTGATGACAATTTCGTCGCCCGCGCCAATGTTTTGCTTGCCCCAACTTTTGGCTACCAGATTGATGGCTTCAGTAGCGCCACGCACGAAGACCACTTCATCGGCGGACGAGGCATTGATAAAACGCGCGACGATTTGTCGTGCGCCTTCATAGGCATCGGTAGCTCGTGCCGCCAATTCATGCGCGGCGCGGTGGATGTTGGAGTTTTCGTGCTGATAAAACTCGGAAATCCGATCAATCACCACCTGCGGCTTTTGCGTGGTCGCTGCGTTATCCAGCCAGGCCAGCGGATAACCGTTTACGCGCTCTTGCAAAATCGGAAAGTCTCGCCGCACTGCATGCACATCAAATGGCGGATGCGCAGAACCTAAACCCGGTATTTGCGCCGCGCGTGCCAATGCCGATACGTCGTTTAAAAAATAAAACGATGAAGCGCTGGGCGTGGTGGGTTGGCTTTTACCAAACGGTGTGGCAAGGGCCGTTTGCAAATCCGCTGTACCAGGCAAGGCAAAACTGCGTTGCACCAAGGCTGAGATAGCCGTGTCGTCTATGCCGGGCCGGGAGTCGAAACCGGAACTGACGTTATTGAACGGTACGGCAGTTGCCGCCGAGACCGGCACGGTATCGATGGCTTCGCCAGCATTAGGCACTTCCTGGAAAAACTGATTGGCCAAGCGCGTCAATTCGGCGGCATCCGGCAAGCCCGCGGGCACGGTGCCGCCGCTCAACGCTTGCTGCGCCAGGCCAGCCAGGTCAATGTTATTGGTAGTCATAGTAGTTGCCTATTTCGACGTTCTCCAATACGCCGATGGCGTCCTCGGTCAACACGGCCAGCGAGCAATACAGGGAGACCAGATAGGAGGCGATAGCTTTGTGGTTGATGCCCATGAAACGCACGGATAGGCCCATGCTCAGTTCGTCGGTCAGGTTGGGTTGATACAAACCGACCACGCCTTGACGGCTTTCGCCGGTGCGCAACAACAGGATATTGGTTTTACCGTTGGTAATTTTCAGCTTGTCGGTTGGGATCAAAGGCAGGCCGCGCCAGGTTAAAAATTGTGAACCGAACATGGAAATGGTAGGTGGTGGTGTGCCGCGGCGAGTGGCTTCGCGGCCGAACGCGGCGATGGCGCGTGGGTGGGCCAGGAAGAAGGCGGGTTCTTTCCAAACTCTGGCAATCAACTCGTCCAGGTCGTCCGGGGTTGGCGAGCCTTTGCGGGTTTGCACTTTTTGCGCAGGTGCGACGTTGTTTAACAAGCCGTATTCGGCGTTGTTGATCAGCTCGCTTTCTTGACGCTCTTTGACGGTTTCAATCGTCAACCGCAACTGCTCGTGGATTTGGTTGTAAGGGCTGCTGTACAAATCAGCCACGCGGGTGTGAACGTCCAACACGGTGTTGACGGCGTTCAAGCGATATTCGCGGCCCCATTCTTCGTAATCCACGTAGGTTTGCGGCAGCACTTTTTCGTCCAGGCTCGAGCAATCAACGGCGATGCTGGTTTCGCTTTTAACTTTGTTGACCCGGTAAATACCCGCTTCGACTGGTACCCAGTGCATCAAATGCACCAGCCAGCGCGGGGTGATGGTACCCATCATGGGCACGGTTTTGGTGGCGTTGGATAAGGTGCGCGCAGCGACGTCGCCTAACGCGGTATGGGCTTGATGAATGTCTGACATGGTGATTTTCCTTTTTTAGTGGGTGGTGGTTGGTTAAAGTGTTTTTGCTGACGGATTAATGAATGTTGGTTTGAAAAAGCGCCGATTTGCCGTTGAGATTAAATCCCGCCGCCGCCGGCAAATACTTCCGTGCGATTCTGGCCCTGGCTGACCAGACTGTCCGGTGGCACGCTGTGGGTGAGCCAAACGTTGCCGCCTATCGTCGAACCCCGGCCTATCGTGATGCGGCCCAAAATAGTGGCGCCGGCGTAAATCACCACATCGTCCTCGACGATGGGGTGGCGGGCGTTACCCTTGACCAGAATGCCGTTGTCGTCCTTGTCAAAGCGTTTGGCGCCCAGTGTGACTGCTTGATATAAACGCACCCGGCGGCCAATGACCGCGGTTTCGCCGATTACCACGCCGGTGCCGTGATCGATAAAAAAGCTTTCGCCGATTTGCGCACCAGGATGGATGTCGATCCCAGTGGCGGAATGTGCAACCTCGCTAATGACGCGCGCTACCAGCGGCAAACCTAATTCGTAGAGCACATGCGCCAAGCGGTGATGAATCACAGCGGTAATGCCGGGATAACACACCAACACCTCGTCGGCGCAACGTGCGGCGGGATCGCCTTCGTAAGCGGCTTGAATGTCGCTGTCGATCAATTGCCGCACGCCCGGTAGCTGGGCCGCAAACTGCCGAGTGATTTCTGTCGCTTGACTATGCGTGTCCAGAGACAGGCCTTGCTGTTCGGCGACAAATTGCAATTCCAGGCCGATTTGCCGTTGCAATTGCCGTAGCAGACTATCCAATGTGTGGCCGACAAAATAATCGATGCCTTCGTCAGTCAGGTCGGGCATCCCCAGCCGGTTTGGGAACAGCACCGCGCCCAAATTGTCGACGATTTGGCTCAACACCTTGCGCGAGGGTAATTTGGGTGGATGTTCGCGGCGGTGGCGGCTTTCCAAGGATTGCAGACGCAGTTCGCGTAGTTCGGCGACCAGTGCATCGATTTCCCAGCGTTGGCCGTTTTCAGTTAAGGTCATAGCGCCACACCTTGCGGGTCGAATAGGCCTTCGAACAAGGCCGAGCTCAAGTAGCGCTCGCCGGAGTCCGGCAAGATGACCACAATCGTTTTGCCTTCGTGTTCCGGACGCTTTGCCACCCGCACCGCCGCAGCCACGGCCGCACCGCAGGAAATGCCGGCGAGAATGCCTTCCTCGCGGGCCAGACGGCGGGCATAGGTTATGGCATCGTCGTTACTGACCAGGGCAATTTCGTCAACCAGAGACAAATCCAATACTTCCGGCACAAATCCCGCACCGATGCCCTGAATCTTGTGCGGTGCGGGCTGCAGGGGTACACCGGCGCGGAATTGGGTCAAGATCGGACTGGCTTCGGGTTCTACTGCTACCGAAATGATCGGTTTGCGCTGATTGAATTTGATATAGCGCGAAACCCCGGTAATGGTGCCGCCGGTGCCGACGCCGGACACCAAAATGTCGATAGCGCCGTCGCTGTCGGTCCAGATTTCCGGGCCGGTGGTCAGTTCGTGGATGGTTGGATTGGCGGGATTTTTAAACTGTTGCAGCAATACGTAGCGGTCCGGATCGGATGCGGCAATTTCTTCGGCTTTGGTGATTGCGCCTTTCATACCCTTGGCGCCCTCGGTGAGGACCAGTTTGGCGCCGTAAGCCACCAATAATTTGCGCCGTTCCAGACTCATCGTCTCCGGCATCGTCAACGTCAACGGAATACCGCGGGCGGCGGCCACGAAGGCCAGGGCGATACCGGTATTGCCGCTGGTCGGTTCTATCAATTCTTTGCCGTCGGCGAGCAGGCCGCGCTGCTGGGCGTCGTTGATCATCGCCGCACCGATGCGGCATTTCACGGAATAGGCTGGATTGCGGCCTTCAATCTTGGCCAGCAAAGTCACCGGCGCACCGTCGGTAATGCGGTTTAGCCGGACTAATGGGGTGTTGCCTATCGATTGCGAGTTATCTGGATACCAATGCGTCATGGCGGTATTACTCCCTGTCGGTTTTCTGCGGGCCAAAAAAAAGCCAGCAGCCTGCTTATGAGTTCAGGCGTACTGGCTTCCGGTGGTCCGGTCAGCGATTTTTTTTAAAGTACTTGGTTTAAACGAAGGCTGTCAATACAGGTGCGGGCAGCTTAGGTTTGTGTAATGCCTATTTGAGATATATAAATCTAAAAATATGATTTACCTCGTTGCAACGGGCTTGCTGCGGTGGGTGGGTTGTTTGTAAGTCTTTGTTTTTGCGTGAAGTAGCGCAAAGGCAAAATTTTTAGGGCAGCTCTTATGATAAATATGGAAATCAAAACCAAAATTCGTGCCGGATTTTAATATTGATGCTCCTTGGTGGCTTTGGAAAGCAGCTCGTTAATGAAATATTGCAAATAAGTTGGTAGATATAATTGCTTCAAGTAAGCAATTTTCGTCACCGAGCGGGGGATCAGGTGTGACAAATCCCTGGCGACCAAATCATTGTCGTTGCGCGATTCATACGACGTGCCGGCGATAATCCCCACGCCCAAACCCAATCTGACATAGGTTTTGATGATGTCGGAATCGGCGGCTGACAGGGTGATGTCCAGCTCTTTACCGGCGTTCTTAAAGGCTTTTTCGATGGTCGAACGGCCGGTATAGCCTTGCGAGTAAGTTAAAATCGGAAATGCGGCCAGCCGGCCCAAGGTCACATCGCCTTGCGCCAAGGGGTGATGGCGCGGCACTACGGCAATGTGCTGCCATTCGTAGCAGGATTTGACGACCAGTTTCTCGTCCTCGTCCAGCTTTTCGGTGCAGATGGCAATATCGGCCCGATGCTGATGGAGTTGTTCGATCAATTCTTGCGGCGAAGATTGCACCATATAAATGGTAATGCCCGGATATTTTTCCCGGAACTTTTGCACCGGTTCCGGCAGCAAGTACTTGGCTTGAGTATGGGTGGTGGCAATATGTAAAGCGCCGTTGCGATTCTCGCGAAAGTCGTCGGCTATCGACAGGATGTTCTTTTTGGCCTGATTGATCCTGTCCACCTGTTCCATCACCTGCTCACCCAGCGGGGTCAGGCCCAGCAGTTTTTTGCCGTGGCGTTCGTACAAAGGAGAGCCCAATTCCTCCTCCAGTAACTGCAATTGCCGGTTGGCAGCCGACTGCACGACATGCATGATTTCCGCGGCTTTGGATTGGTTGAACTGGGTGTCCTTCAGGACACGCAATAATTCAAGCTGATTTAGATTCATATCGGTCTTTCCATGGGGTGATTTGAGCGATGGGCAACAATCGCGAACCGGGTCAAATCCCGGTACCGGGCTATGTTTGGCATAGCCCGAACTATGAGGGGTGCTGTCAATTAAACCAATGCGCTTGTTTGATATGCACCGCCACGCGGTCGCCCTTGTTTAAATTCAGTTGTTTGAAGCGTTCGTTGGGCATCTCCGCAAACAGCGTCGCACCGGAACCGTTATGTTGCGGATTGAACAGTTCGATGCGTATTGTCGCGCCCAGATGTTGCCAGTCCTTCAAGGTTACCGGCGAGCCGGAGGCTTCTTCGGCTTTGACGATGTCGATATGATGCGGGCGGACGTGCGCGAAGATGCCTTGCGGTTTTTCCGCTAGAATCCCTGCGCGTTGCAGCCAGTTGCTTTCGGTTTCCGATAGATCGAAGACGTTGGTTTGGCCAATGAATTTAGAGACGAAGGCATTGGCCGGATGATCGTAAATATCGGCCGGGGCGCCTTGTTGCTCGATACGGCCTTGATTCAATACGACTACCTGACTGGCGACTTCCATCGCTTCTTCCTGATCGTGGGTCACAAAAATACTGGTGACATGCAATTCCTGATGCAGATTACGCAGCCATTGCCGCAGATCTTTGCGCACGCTGGCATCCAGCGCGCCGAACGGTTCGTCCAGCAACAATACGCTGGGTTCTACGGCCAGGGCTCTAGCTAAAGCTATCCGCTGCCGTTGGCCGCCCGATAATTGATCCGGGAAGCGGTCGGCCAGCCAATCCAGTTGCACCAACTCCAACAAAGAGTGCACTTTTTTGCTGATAAAGGCTTCGGTAGGCCGTTCCTTGCGCGGCTTGACTCGCAAACCGAAAGCGATGTTGTCGAACACCGTCATATGCCGGAACAAGGCGTAATGTTGAAACACAAAACCGATACCGCGCCGGCTGACATGTTGCTCGGTCTTGTCTTCGCCGCTGAGTAGAACCCGGCCGAAATCCGGAGTTTCCAGGCCGGCGATGATCCGTAACAAGGTGGTTTTGCCGCAGCCTGATGGGCCCAATAGGGCTACCAGTTCGCCTTCCGGAATTTCCAGGCTGACGTCGTACAAGGCGGCAAATTTGCCGAAGTTTTTGCTGATGTTGTTTAGCAGAATACTCATGTTTTTATCTCAATACCGGATGTTAAGCGCCTTAGAATGTCGGCGTATTTTCGTCTTTAGGCTCTGGCCTGCTTCCATTCCAAAAAGCTTTTCAATATCAGCGTGACAATAGCCAGGCCGGCCAGAATCGACGCGCTGGAAAACGCGCCGATCACGTCGTAATCGTTGTAACTGACTTCCACATGCAAGGGCAGGGTGTTGGTCACGCCGCGAATATGCCCGGATACCACCGATACCGCGCCGAATTCACCCATAGCCCGGGCGTTGCACAACAACACGCCGTAAAGCAAAGCCCATTTGATATTGGGTAAAGTCACTTTAAAGAAAGTCTGCCAGCCGCTGGCACCCAGCGATAGCGCCGCTTCTTCTTCCTCGTTGCCCATTTCCTGCATCAGTGGAATCAGTTCGCGCGCCACAAACGGGAAGGTGATAAAAATGGTCGCCAGCACGATGCCGGGCACCGCGAAAATGATCTTGATGTCATGGGCGGAAAACCATTGCCCAAACCAGCCTTGGGCGCCGAACATCAGGACAAAAATCAGGCCGGAAATAATCGGGGAAACCGAAAAGGGCAGATCTATCAAGGTGGTCAATAAGCTTTTGCCCCAGAACTCGAAGCGGGTGATCGCCCAAGCCGCGGCGATACCGAATACGGTATTCAGCGGGACCGTAATCACCGCCACCAGCAAGGTCAGTTGCATGGCGGCAACAGCGTCTGGTTGCGCAAGCGCCGTCCAATACGCTTGCCAACCTTTGGAGAAGGCCTGATACAACACCAAGCCCAGTGGCACACATAGAAACAACACAATAAAACCCACCGCTATGCCAACCAGGCCCCTGCGCACCCAAAACGGATCGTGCAGTGCTTTGAAGTGTGCTTGGCCGCTGGCGTCGCTAATCACATGAACATTGGCGTGCATGATGTCTCCTAAATTTGCCCGGAGCGGCGGCGCGCCCAGAGCTGCAATAAATTAACGATCAGTAGCAATAAAAACGACACCAGCAGCATCGTCAGTGCAATGGCCGTCGCCCCGGCATATTGGTATTGTTCCAGTTTGGTGATGATCAATAACGGGACGATTTCCGAGACATAAGGCAGATTGCCGGCGATAAAGATCACCGAACCGTACTCGCCAACCCCGCGGGCAAACGCCAGCGATACGCCGGTTAACAGTGCCGGAAAAATGTTGGGAAAGATCACCTGGGCAAACACTTGTAAGCGAGTAGCGCCCAGACTGGATGCGGCTTCTTCCATTGTGGTATCAAATTCCTGCAATACCGGCTCGATGGTCCGCACCACAAAAGGAATGCCGATAAAAATCAATGCCACCACAATCCCCAGCGGCTTGTAAGCCACTTGCACGCCCAATGAGCTCATCAACCATTTACCCAGCATGCCGCTGGGCTGAAAGATGGTTGCCAGGATCACGCCGGCTACCGCCGTCGGTAAGGCAAACGGTAGGTCAATTAAAGCGTCTAAAAAGCGCTTGCCGGGAAAGGGATAGCGCACCAACACCCAGGCGATGACAAATCCGAATACGCCCGCGACCAAGGCGGCAATCAGCGACGTACCGAAGCTGACCCGAAACGACGATACCACTCGGTTATTGCTAATAATGTCCACATACTCGCCCCAGCTCAGCTGCAAGCTTTTAAAAACCAGGGTGCTCAAGGGAATCACTACCACCAGTCCGAGATAGAACAAGGTGTAGGCCAGTGCCGGTCGAAAGCCCGGCATGATATTGCTTTGGGTCATGGTGTTTCTCTGGAAACAGTCAGTAGGTGCTAACAGGATAGAGAAACTTAAATGCCAACGGAAATGATATAAATTGAATTGATAATCTTTTATTTAGATAACAAGCGGGCGAATTTTGGCTATTGCGGCCAGGATGGGAGGGTAAATATTCGCCATGTCATATATCCAATTAACAGATATATATTTCTGTTTATATCGTTTTCAATCGCTTTGTGGTTTTCTTACCATTTGTCCCACGGTCATTGGCGCTAATGCTGCCAAGACAAGGATTCATCAAACCACGATAACCCACCATACCTCAGGAGGCTATATGGCGATTGAACTTAACGGCCATGCATTGAAGCAAGGCGATAACAAGGAGATTGCATTGCAAATCGCGACGATTGTGCAGGATATTCGGTTTGGCTCGGTTGAAGTCGTGATTCACGACGGCCGCATCGTCCAGATCGACAAGCGCGAACGTTTTCGGCTGGGCCAGCAAAAAGATTCTGCATTAGCGGGTTCCAACTAGACTAAGGCTAACGCCGCTAAATAGTTGTTCGCTTGTTGCCACTCAGCCAAAGGACGGCGAGATGAGCAGAATCTTTTTGTGTACCGGTCATTAACTACTCTAAACCCACAGTTACCCACATGAAACGACCTTTAATTTATACAGTACGGGCAGCAGGTGCACTTGGCTTGTTGCTGGCTTGGCCGGTCCTGGTCAACGCCGAAGATTATTATGTCCCGACCAAAGGCTATCGCGTCGAACCTGCGCCAACCGATCCGCCTTTGTACGTGCGCAATTTGAGTAAAACCCAGTTCGAGCAATTTCGCGATGTGAAATGGCTGGATGTCGGGCTGGATTTTCGGACCCGCTACGAATACCGCGAAAACGACTTTAGGCCGCAACGCTCGGGCACCTCAGAGTGGCGGCCCGATGCCGATAACCTGTGGCTGCTCAGGACCCGCGCCTACGTCGGCATCAAAGAAATCCTCGATCCGTTACGCTTTGCGGTCGAAATGGAGGATGCGCGCAGTTATAACGGTTTGTACCCGAAAACCGATGCCGATGTGAACGAGTTTGAGATGATCCAGGGCTATGGTGAGTTGTATTTCGCCAATGCCTTAGGCCATAACCGGCCCCTCAGTATTCGTGCCGGCCGTATGCACTTGGAATTGCTGGATAGGCGTTTGATTGGTAACAACGAGTTCCGTAACACCACCAACAACTTCGAAGGTTACCGGGTACACTTCGGCAAGAAGCAGAATGACTGGGATTTGGATACTTTTGCCTTGCAACCGGTGGAGCGCTACAAATACGAATTCGACCAACCAGATGAAGATACCTGGATCTACGGCGCCGTACTCAGCCTGAAACAATGGTCCGAGTTTGTCACCATCCAGCCTTATTTCCTGGGGCGCAAAACCGACGGTGATCCCGCCAACCGGGTGGCAGCCAATCGCAAGGCCAGTATGGATATTTATGCGCCGGGTCTTAGGGCTTATGGTTTTTTCGGCGGCGGCTTTGATTTCGATGCCGACATTAACAAACAATTCGGGCGCTTCGGTTCCTTGTCCGGGACGCGGGAGACCTTACGCCAGCACGACGCCTTGGCCTACTCTTTGGAATTAGGTTACAGCTTCGACCACGATTGGAAACCCCGCGCCAGTGTCTATTACGGCTACGGCACGGGCGATAAAAACGCCGGCGACAACATCAACCAACGCTTCGATGCCTTCTACGGCTTTAACCAACCCTGGTCGCGGAATGATTATTTCTCCTGGGACAATATCATCGCACCGAAGGCCAGATTGGAATTCACACCCTATCCAGACGTGCGTATCGATACCGGCTACAACGCTTACTGGGAGGAAAGTGCAGCCGGTGGCTGGAACCGGGCCGGCTTGCGCGACACCACGGGCCGCAGCGGGACTTTCCTGGGACACGAGTTTGATATTCGCCTGCGCCATAAACTCAATGCCTATGTGGATTGGAGCATGAGCTATGCGCGCTTCACGCCTGGCGACTTCACCGAAGCCAGAGCCGCAGGCGTGTCGCAAGGCGGGCAGGGCGCTTATACCAACGAACCGAGTAATTTCTTCTATTTCGAAGTATCTTTAAACGCCTTTGGCGATGGTAAGCCTACTTACAAATAAACACTCCCGCCGGCGCGGGTGCGACAACGTTTAAGAACCCGGCCAATAAGTAGCCGGGCTATTTAAATTAGAAATCCCCCAGGCAGTCGCTATACTCTCAGCACGAGGAGGGTTTATGCGTGAAGCAATGGCGCCTGCATGGCTGAGATGGATAGCTGTTGCCGGGCTTTATATCGTAACGGCCAGATTGGCTTTGTTGTATTTCGCGCCCAATGGCAGTGCCAGTGTGTTTTTTATTGCCAGCGGGCTGGCATTGGCGGCCATTTTGCTGGGCGGCCGCCACTATGTCTGGGCAATATTCATCGGGGCCTTGGCGCTTAATCTGTGGCAAGGCAAAGCGTTATTGAGCGCGACCAGCATATCAATTGGTAGTACCTTCGGCGCCTGGTCCGGCGCTTGGTTGCTGCAGCGCATCCGCGGCTTCGACCGTTCTCTGAAAACGCTGCGCGATTATCTGATGCTGATAAGTGTAGGCGGCGTTGTCGCTTGTTCGTTGACTGCGGCAATCGGCACGTTGACTTTGTTTGCTGGCGGATTTATCGGCGAGGAGGCTGTGCTTTCCTCGCTGCTACATTGGTGGATGGGCGATACGCTGGGCGTGATATTGGTTACGCCGCTGATTTTGGTCTGGACTAACAGTGCCTGCAAGCTGCAGGGGGCTAAAGCGTTCAGCGAAGCCATGATGATTATTACGCTGAACTTTTTGGTGGGGCAGTTGGTGTTTCTCGACTGGTTTCACGACAGCCTCGGCGCTTACGCGAAAAGTTACTGGATATTTCTATTTGTCAGTTGGGCGGCTGTTCGGCTTGGCAACCGCGCTACCACGCTGATTTTGGTCGTTACCGCCACACAGGCCATGTTCGGCTTGGTTTGGCGACGTTCCGGCCTGACCGATCCCAGCTTGGGCGATAATCACGAAATCAACTATTGGTTTTTCATGGTGGTGCTATCGGTAGTGGGCATGGCGCTGGCCTGCTATTTTTCCGAGCGGCAAAGGGCCTTGGAAACCTTGGCCGAAAAAGAAGATTTGCTACGCACCCTGTTAAAGGCCATGCCTGACAAAATATGGCTGAAAGATCCCGACGGCGTTTACCTGCTGTGTAACCCGAGCTTCGAACCCCTGTACGGCAAGCCTGAACAGCTTATCGTCGGCAAGACCGATTACGATTTTGTCAGCCGCGAAAAAGCCGATACATACCGCGAACAGGATGCTAAAGCCATCGCCGCCGGCGAGCCTATCCGCAATCAGGACTGGATAAGCTACGCCGACGGCAAGCATAAGGCGCTCTACGAAACCATTAAAACCCCGGTTAATTCCTGCGACGGCAAATTGATCGGCGTGCTGGGCATGGCCCGAGACATTAGCCAACTGCATGCAACGCAGATCGCCTTAAACGAGCGCATCAAGGAACAAAAATGTCTGCACGCGGTTTTTCGCGCCACCGAGGATTTAGAAAAGCCTTTGCCGGAGGTGCTACAGCGCGTTGTTGACTTATTACCTGCCGGTTGGCTTTGTCCCGAAGCAACCGCTGCCCGCATGGAATGGGACGGCCAAAGCTATTTCAGCGGCGATTTCAAAAATTCCAGCAGCTTACTGACCGTACCCATTCAAATCGATGGTATAGCGTCCGGCAGTATCTCGGTCGCTAATCTGCAACCGCAGCCCGAGCATCCGGACGATCAGTTTTTAGGCGAAGAACGGCTCTTGCTCGATGCCGTGGCGGAACGGGTGAGTAGCTTTATAAAACGCCGGATCATCGAGGAAAAAGCCAGAAATCGTGAGCGGATTTTCAGCGCCATCGTCTCGCAGGCCACCGATGCGATTACGCTAATTGATGCCGAAACTTTTGAGTTCATCGAATTCAATGATGCCGCCTGCCAACACTTGGGGTATAGCCGCGGGGAATTCGCTGGCTTGCGCCTGCCGGATATTCAGGGCGAATTCGACGCTGCCCAGGTTCGCCAAATTGCAGACGATTTCATGCAAGCCGGCGGTGCGCAATTTGATACCTTGCGCCGTCACAAGAACGGTACATTGTTGAATGTCCATGTCAGCATCAAGGTGATTGAAATCAGAGGCCGTAATTATTTGTCCCTGATTTGGTCGGACATTACGGAACGCAAGCAGATCGAGCAACAATTCCGCCACCTTTTTGATCACAACCCGGCGCCGATGTTGGTCTACGAGCGCGGCACGCTGGCCATGGTCGCGGTGAATGATGCGTTTATCCAGTTATATGGCTACAGCCAAACTGAAATCGTCGCACTCAAACTCACCGATCTGTTCCCTGAACAACAGCGACAAGCCATTGCAAGCTTGGCGGCCAGTCTGCGCGGTTTTGCCTATATCGGCGAGTGGCAGCATCTTCTTAAAGACGGCCGGGTAATCGACATCATCGTTCGCTCGCACGACATCCATTTTTCCGAGCGTGACTGTCGGGTGGCGGTGATTACCGACATTACCGAACTGAAACAGGCGGAAGCGGAACTGCGGAAACTGTGGCTTGCGGTGGAGCAAAGCCCCAACAGCATCGTCATCACCAATCTGCAAGCGGAAATCGAGTACGTCAATCAGCACTTTACGGCGGTCACCGGCTATAGCCGTGAGGAAGCCATCCGCCAAAATCCGCGGATACTGCAATCCGGGCACACCGGTCAGGCCACTTACGACGAGATGTGGCATACCCTGACCCAAGGTAAAAGCTGGTCCGGCGAATTGATTAACCGCCGTAAGGACGGCAGCGAATACGTCGAATGGGCGCAGATCACGCCGGTAAGGCAAGCGGACGGTGCCGTCACTCACTATCTGGCCATTAAGGAGGACATTACCGAGAAAAAACGGGTGGAGAGCGAACTGGATTCTTATCGCCACCATCTGGAAGAGCTGGTGGCGGCGCGCACCGTAGAACTGGAACAAGCCCGGCAGGCTGCGGAAGCCGCTACGCTGGCGAAGAGCCAGTTCCTGGCCAATATGAGCCACGAAATCCGCACGCCGATGAATGCGATTTTGGGTATGTTGTATCTGGCGCTGAAGCAGGATTTACCCTCAACCTTGCATAACCATTTGACCAAGGCGCAGAGCGCGGCGCACTCGCTGTTGGGTATCATCAACGATATTCTGGACTTCTCTAAAATCGAAGCCGGTAAGCTGGAATTTGAGTCTACCGAGTTTGCGCTGGATAGAGTGCTGGAACAACTCACCGATGCTATCGGCCTACAGGCTGAGCAAAAAGGCGTGGAGTTTTTAATTCGCTACGATGTGAATATCCCCGCCACCTTAAGAGGCGATCCGCTACGCTTAAAACAGGTGCTGCTCAACCTGTGCGGCAATGCCATCAAATTTACCGAACGCGGGGAAGTGGAATTGGCGTTCCGGATGCTCAGTAAAAAGGCTGATGCGATCATTTTGCAGATTTCGGTTCGCGATACCGGCATCGGCATGGATCGTGAGTTGCAAGGACGTTTATTTCAGAAGTTTACCCAGGCCGACCAGTCCACTACCCGGAAGTTTGGCGGCACCGGCTTAGGCTTGGCGATCAGTAAGCATCTGGTGGAACTGATGGGCGGCAGGATCTGGCTGGAAGATTCGCAACCCGGCCAGGGCACGACGATTTGTTGCACGGTGCAACTGCACATTGCCCAACAGGCCGAGGCGCGTCGCCGGGAATTGCTGGATCAGACCGGATCGTTACTGAAAGGCATCCGGGTGCTGGTGGTGGACGACAACGACATTTCCCGAGAAATACTCGCGGAAATGTTGCGATTTTTTCAGTTGGACGTCAGCGTGGCCGAGGATGGCGCCACTGCGATTCGTTTGCTGGAAACCGCTTCCGAGCATCCCTTCGATCTGGTGTTGATGGACTGGCGGATGCCCGGCATGAATGGTGACGAAGCGACCCGGCGGATTCATGCCGATGCGGCCATTGTGCTGCAGCCTAAGGTGATCATGGTCACCGCATACGGCCGCGAAGACGTGATGTTGCTGGCACACCAAGCCGGGGTGGACGGTTTTCTGATCAAGCCGGTTTCGCCGTCGTCACTGTTGGATAGCATGCTGTCGGCATTGGGGCGCAGCGACGTCCTAGACAGGCAGGAGTCGCCGTATGCCGCCGCTCAGGCGCCGCCGAATTTGCTTGGCCGCCACGTTTTATTGGTGGAAGATAACGCTATCAATCGCGAATTTGCTGTCGAATTGTTGCGCAGTATGAATATCGCGGCGGATGAGGCGGTAAACGGGGAAGAAGCGTTGGCGATGGTGCAGCGGTATCAGTACGATTGCATATTGATGGACATCCAGATGCCGGTGATGGACGGTCTGGAGGCCACGCGGCGGATTCGCGCTTTGGCCGGGCAGGCAGGGGGAGAACGCTTCGCCAGTTTGCCGATTATCGCTATGACCGCGTTGGCAATGGCTCGCGATGCCGAGGAAAGTCGGGCGGCGGGCATGAACGACCACATAACCAAACCAGTGGAACCGCAAAGCTTGTTTTCCTGTTTGGCAAAATGGCTGCCTGCCGCTTCTACCGATACGCTGGCAGAGACATATGCGGTCAATGAAGCGCCGGCACGGGTGGTTTGTTCTCCCGAGTTATTGGGCCTGCAAAGTTTGCAAGTCAGCGAGGGTATTCGCCGCATCGGCGGAAAGGAAGCGGCTTACCGCAAACAACTCAGACGGTTTCGCGAACATTACGCCAACGCAGTGGACGAATTACAGCGTATATTGCAAACCGATAATCTCACGGCCGCTGAAAATTATTGTCATTCCTTGAAAGGCGTAGCCGGCAATATCGGCGCCAATGCGTTTTACGAGTGCATTGCCGGCATCGATGCCGGGCTTAAACAACAGCAACGGCCTGCCGCGGAACACATTGAGCAGCTGCGCGACTTATTGCAACAAGTGATGACCGACATCGATAGTCTTACCCCGCCGCCGACGCCGGCCGAATTGCCGGCACAACCGCTATCGGTCGAGGCCATAAGCGCTAAAATTACCCGCTTAATGGCTGTGTTGGAAAGCGATTTAGGCGCAGCCGAAGCGTTAATCGGCGATTTACGCAAGGGTACGGCCGGAAGCGAGTTCGAAGCCGATTTCGAGGCGATTGCCGCCGAGGTCGATGCGTTTAACATAGATCAAGCCATCGCTATGTTGGTGGCGGTGCAACAACGCCTGCTGGCTGGGCCATCATTAGAGCAGCGAGATTAACATGTCCCAGACGAATAACAGCAAACCGAGTATTTTGATCGTCGATGACGTCAACGAAAATCTGCATGCTTTATTGAGCATTCTGCGCGAAGACTACGCCATTCTTGCCGCGACCAACGGCGAAAAAGCCCTGGAACTGGCGGTGCGCGCCCCAGGCCCAGACCTAGTATTGCTCGACATCAAAATGCCGGGCATGGACGGTTACGAAGTGTTGCGGCGGCTGAAGACCGATCCTATGACGGCCGACATTCCGGTAATCTTCGTCACGGCCCTGTCGGAATCGGCCGACGAGGCCGCCGGCCTTAAATTGGGCGCCGCCGATTACATCACCAAACCCATCAATCCCGATCTACTGAAACAGCGGATACTGACGCAACTGGAATTGCGCCAATATCGCCGCAAGCCGCTAATTTACTTGAACGAACAGATGTTGATCAGAGCGGAGCGGCCGGCACTGCTGCTGGTTGACGATATGCCGGAGAATATCCACGAATTAGCCGAGGCGCTAAAGGAGGAATACCGCATCCTGGTAGCCAACAACGGCCGCAAGGCGGTGGAAATAGTGCTGGGCTCCCATCCGCCCGACGTGGTGCTGCTGGACATTCTGATGCCGGAAATGGACGGGTATGAAGTGTGCCGACGTATCAAGGCCACAGCCGTAGGCACCCGGATTCCGGTGTTATTCGTCAGTGTGGTGGACAAAACGGTGGACAAAGTGCGCGGCTTCTCGATTGGTGCCGCCGACTACATCACCAAGCCCTTTGACATCGACGAAGTGCGGGCGCGGATACGCACGCATTTGGAACTTAGCCGCTTGAACCATCATTTCGAGCAGTTGATTGAGCTGCACACCGCCGAGTTACAACACTTGGATTCCATCGTCTGCCGGTCTCCGGTGGTCGCGATAACCTGGCGCAATGCCGAGGATTGGCCGGTGAGTTACGTCAGTGCCAATATCGCGGATTGGGGTTATCGTCCGGAGGATTTGCGCTTGGGCAAAGTGAAGTATCTGGATTTGCTGCCGCCCGAAGACCGGTTTCGGGTCGAAGCCGAAGTCGCTCAACACATTGCCCATGGTCCGGACGAATATCATCAGGAATACCGCTTATTGCACGGCGACGGCCATTGGATATGGATTGATGAATTTACCCGGCTAAGCCGCAACGAGCAGGGCGAAGTGGAGTCCTTCGACGGTTTGCTGAATAACATCACCGCCCGCGTCGAAGCCGAGCTGGCTTTGCGGGAGCGGGAACATCAATTGCGGGTGATGGGCGACAATCTGCCGGACGGCTATGTGTATCGTTACCGAATCTGGCAGGACGGGCGGACGGCTCTGCAATACATCAGCGCCGGAGTGGAGAAACTGCACGGCTTGAAGCCCGCGCAACTGATCGAAGACATCAATCCGTTCTTTGCGCAAATGGCGCCTGAGTCGCTTCAGCAATACCGGGAAGAGGAAGCCGAGTGCCTCAGGGAATTAAAAGTCTATAAAGGCAGCGTGTTATTCAATCCGCCCGGCGGCCGCCAGTGCTGGATTGCATTTCGGTCCAGCCCAAAACGGCAAGCCGATGGCAGCGTGGTTTGGGATGGTGTGGGCGTTGATGTCACTCAGCGCATAGAGAACGAACAAAAGCTGATTTTACAGGCCCGGCGTGCGCAAGCTTTGTTGGAACTGCCAAAGGCGTCGGAAGACTTGAACGAGGCGGAATTCATCCGGCGCGGCATGCTTCTGGCGGAAGAGCTGACCGCCAGCCAACTGGCTTTTGTATACTTTATCAATCCTGACGAAGACTGTATGGAACCGGTGGCCGAGTCTCGAGCGCCGCAGGAATCAAGCGGGAAAACCATCGCGGACAGCCGTATTCTTCTCAGCCAAGCCGGTATCTTGGGTGAGTCCGTCAAAAATCGCCAACCGGCGGTTTTCAATAATATACCGGTCCATCTCCCTAAAGAGTTTGTCGTAACGGCCAATACAGAAGCCTTTTCCCGGCTTCCTGCTGCTGGTTTTTCCGATGCGCAGCCTGAATTGCGTCGGCTGATTTCCGTGCCGGTGATCGAGAATGGCAAAGTGGTGATGCTAACCGGTGTGGCGAACAAAGCGACCGACTATACCGAGCTGGATGTCGAAACCGTTCAGCTCATCTCGAACGCCCTGTGGCGCATCGTCCAACGCCAGCGCGTCGAGAAAAAAGCCGCCCGTTTCAGCCAGGTGTTGGCGCGTTCCACGAATGAAATCCATATTTTCGATAGCCAGACCCTGCGGTTTATTGATGTGAACCAGGGTGGGCGGGACAATCTGGGTTATTCAACACAAGAGCTTGAACAGATGACGCCGTTGGATATTAACCCTGAGCTAAATGAGGAGGCCTTTGAACAGCTGTGCGCGCCTTTGCGGGCGGGTAGCAAGAGCCGTTGCGATTTCTCAACGATACACCGGCGTAAAGACGGTAGCGAGTACCCGGTTGAAGTTCATCTGGAATTAATCGATGACCAGCCCCCATTATTTGTGGCCATCATTAACGATATGACGGAAACTCGGCAAATGCAGGAGCGCATCGTGCAATTATCGCGGTACGATCCGGTTACCGGTTTGCCGAACCAATTTTTCTTCGAAGATTTGCTGGCCGCCGCCATCGCGCAAGCCGAGCATCAGCAGCACGATATTGCCGTATTGCGTTTGGATATTGAAAATTTCCATACGATTGATGACACCTACGGTTACGAAATCGGCGATCAAACGCTGAAAATCATTGCCAACCGCTTGGTCAAGGCTGCCGGCAGCGAGGGCATCGTCACCCGGATGGCCAAGGACAATTTTAATATTGCCTGTTCGGACATCGATAGCCCGTCGGCAGCCGAACAATTTGCTGAAGCCCTGCGGGCGGCTGTGACGGAATCGGTGGTGCTGGCCCAGCATGAAATTCATCTGGAAGCCAAGATCGGTATCAGTTTTTATCCTTCAGATGCGAAAACGGCCAGCGAGTTGGTGCAACGCGCCGGGATTGCTTTAAATCACGCCAAAGCCGACAAGGTGTCCAGTTTTCGTTTCTTCAAGCAAGACATGAATGAGCGGTTACTGGCCAGAATCGCACTAACCAACGACATGCGCCACGCCATAGAGCGGGAACAATTTGAGCTTCATTACCAGCCTCAGGTCGATCTTGCCAGCGGAAAAATCATTGGCCTGGAAGCCTTGGTACGCTGGAACCACCCAGTGCAAGGTTTTATGCCGCCGAATAAATTTATCCCTTTGGCGGAAGAATCCGGCTTGATCGTGCCTTTGGGGGATTGGATTCTCAAACGCGCCGTATCGCAAGCCAAGGAATGGCGGGATGCCGGGCTAATCCCTGAAGGCTTTACCGTCGCTGTGAACGTCTCTGCCATACAAATGCAGGCGGGTGGCTTGGTCGATTTGCTAAAGCAGTTATTTGCTGACACCGATTTGCCGGCCCGTTATATTGAATTAGAACTCACCGAAAGTTTGTTGATGACGAATGTAAGCGAGACCCTGACGCTGTTGAAACAGCTGAAGGACCTGAGCATTCAGCTGTCGATTGACGATTTCGGCACCGGCTATTCCTCGCTTTCCTACCTCAAACAATTCTCGGTGGACAAGCTCAAGATAGACAAAAGCTTTATCGACAATGTGGTCACCGATTCGAACGATGCGGTGATTGTCCAAGCCACTATCGCCATGGCGCACAGCTTGGGTCTGGCCGTCATCGCAGAAGGAGTGGAAAGCCAGGGGCAAACCAGTTACCTGAGAAGGCTGCGCTGCGATCAGATACAGGGTTATTATTTCAGTCGGCCGTTGCCCGGCGCTGAGATTCGGCAGCTATTGCAGGCCGGAACCCTACTACGTTTACCTTCGGATGAACAAAAACCGCAGGTTCTTATTGTGGACGACGAACCGTATATCATGTCGGCGCTGAAGCGCTGCTTGTGGCGGGATGATTATGAAATTTTGACGGCCGGCAGTGGCCAAGAAGCACTGGAGTTGTTGGCCAATCATCCGGTTATGGTGATTATTTGCGATCAACGTATGCCGGAAATGACCGGTACGGAGTTTTTGTCGCGCGTTAAAATCATGCATCCGCGGACGGTGCGAATGATTATTTCCGGCTATTCCGATTTAAACACTATCACTGAGGCCGTTAACAAAGGCGAAATATACAAATTCCACAAAAAGCCTTGGGACGACGATGAATTACGCAACGACGTTCGGGAAGGCATCGCGCGTTATTACGCCTCTGAAAACATCAGGTCATTGTAGCGGCTTGCAATCGGCGATTTTGTGTAATCCGGCAAAGGGAAATACGACATCTTTGCTGGGCAAGATGTTGTTTAAAACAAGGCCTTTCGCAAACCGGCCAAAACGCCAATAAGTAAGCTTAATTAGAATTTTGCGCACCAAGTTGGATCTGATTTTATTTTTGCTTGCACCACTAAAACGCAAAACGCTGGATTTTGCAGGCGGTGTTATTTTATATATTGTTGATTTATATATAAATTTATGTATGGCATACAGCTTGCTGTATAGAACTACAACACGTGAGGCGCGATCATAAAAGCGCCTTAACAAAATGGTGACTAGGGTTCCGGCTCGATTTCGAGCGTCAGCGACCGAGAGTTGCCGGCTTCTTTCGGGGAGCTACACGGCGGGATAAAAGCCCGGGAGGTCAGACGGTTTTATAAACCGGTCCGCCTCTACGTGTAGCTTTTCAACCCGACTGGAGCTACTCATGACATCTACTTCCTCCCACTGCCTGTCCCGATTAATTGCGCTTGTCCTTGCTGCGGCATTTTTTTGCTTGTCTAAACCGACTGCCGCCGAGGTAAAGGTCGGCGTCAGCGACTGGCCCGGCTGGGTGGCGTGGTATGTCGCCGAACACAACGGCTATTTCAAAAAATACGGCGCCAAGGTCAAACTGGTCTGGTTTGCCAATTACACCGACTCCATCTCGGCCCTGTCGGCCGGCCAACTGGATGCCAATTGCCAGACCTGGTCGGACACCATGGCGCCGCTCAGCAAGAACGTGCCGGTCAAAGCCATCCTGGTCAACGACAACTCCGACGGCAATGACGCCTTGATGGTCAATTCGGCCATCAAAAGCTTCGCCGATCTGAAAGGCAAAACCATCGCCCTCGAACAATATTCAATTTCCCACTTCGTGCTCGCCACCGCCTTGAGTAAAAACGGCCTGAGTTTCGACGACATCAAAACGGTAAACCTGTCGGCCGGCGACGCGGCGGCAGCTTTCTTGAGCGGTCGAGTCGATGCGACCGTGGTGTGGAATCCCTGGGTCAATAATATCCAGGCCAGCGGCAAGGGAGCGGCGCTGTTCACATCCAAAGATATGCCCGGCCTGATCCCGGATTTGCTGGTGGCTAGAGTCAAAGCCATCGAAACCCATCGTGCTGAGTTGGTCGGCATGATCAAAGCTTGGCAGGATACCCAACGCTTTATCCGCGTGCAGCCCGACCAAGCCGTTGCCGTCATGGCCAAAGTAGTCGGTATGAAACCGGACGCCTACAAAGTGTTTCTGCCCGGCACCCGCTTCTTCACATTGGAAGACAACCTGAAAGCCTTGGGACCGGCCAGTGAACCGGCGTCGTTGGCGGAGGTCGGCCCGACCATCGCCGCGTTTTTGAAGGACAACCGCTTGATCGACAGCGTGCCGGATTTAGCGGTCGGCGTCGATGCTTCATTGGTGGCCGAAGCGCTCGCCGCTCATTAGTTCGGGGTGGCGACGATGACTGGCAACTTAAATCCGCGCCGACCATTGTGGGCGATACGCGGCAGTTTGGAACGGCGTACGCATTGGCTGATTGCAATCAGCGGTTTGCTGTCGGCGCTGCTGGCTTGGTGGTGGGCCTCGGCCGGCGGCGCGATAGACCCGGTATTTCTGCCGACGCCGCCTTTGGTGTTGGACAGCGCCTGGGCATGGCTGCACGACGGCGATTTGCTCGGCGACGTGGCGATCAGCGTTTACCGGGTGGTGGCCGGGTTTTTATTGTCGGCGGTGCTCGCGCTGCCCTTGGGCGTGCTGGTCGGTACCTATGCGCCGGTCAAAGCCCTGTTCGAACCCTTGACCGACTTCATCCGCTACATGCCGGCCGCCGCCTTCATTCCACTGGTGATGCTGTGGGTCGGTATCGACGAGGGCGCCAAGATCGCGATTATCTTCATCGGCACCTTTTTTCAAATGCTGCTGATGATCGCCGAAGACGTAAGGCGGGTGCCAATGGAGCAAATCGAAGCGGCGCAGACCATGGGCGCCGACCGCGACGAAATCGTGATGCGGGTGATCATGCCGTCGGCCAAACCGGCGATTTTGGATACCTTGCGGGTGACGATGGGCTGGGCCTGGACGTATCTGGTGGTGGCCGAGCTGGTGGCGGCCAACTCCGGTTTGGGTTTTGCGGTGCTGAAGGCGCAACGCTTTTTGCAAACCGACAAAATCTTCGCCGGCATCATTCTGATCGGACTGTTCGGACTGGCTACCGACCAATGCTTCCGCTGGGCGCATCGCCGCAGCTTCCCTTGGCTGTACCGGAGATAGCAGCGATGACGAATCCCATCATTCAAATCCGCAACTTGCAAAAACGCTTTGCCGCTAACGGCGCGGACATCGTCGCCTTACAGGACGCCGATCTCGACATGGCGCCCGGCGAGTTCGTCACGCTGGTCGGCGCATCCGGCTGCGGTAAATCGACCTTGCTGCGCATCGTCGCCGGCCTGGAGCCGGCCAGCGGCGGTAGTGTCAATGTCGACGGCCTGCCTATCGCCGGCCCCGGCATCGACCGCGCCATGGTGTTCCAGCATTACAGCTTGTATCCGTGGTTGAGCGTGACCGACAACATCAAGTTCTGCCGGCAGTTGAAAGTGCACCGCGACGTATCGACGCTGAGCGATGTCGAGTCCGCCGAAGGCCGGGCCGACGCCCTGATCCGCTTGATGGGGCTAAGCCACGTCGCCAACGCCTATCCGAATCAGTTGTCCGGCGGCATGCAGCAGCGGGTGGCGATTGCCCGGGCTTTGATGGCGCGGCCGCGCATCCTGCTGATGGACGAGCCGTTCGGCGCGCTGGACGCCCAGACCCGCGAGGTGATGCACGATCTGATCCTGCACGTTTCCATCCTGGAAAAAACCACGGTGCTGTTCGTCACCCACGACGTGGAAGAAGCGATTTATCTGGCGCACCGGGTGGTGCTGATGGCGCCGCGACCGGGACGCATCGCCGCGGTGCACACGGTACCGCTGCCGGATCACCGCGACCAGGACATGAAGCAGAACCCGGAATTTATCGCTTTAAAAAAACAAATTTTGGCCGGCATCCGCGACACCTCCGGCATGCAGACCGACTACGAATTGCTTGAGCGCCTGGGCCAGGTTCCGGCGCCATAAACCTATTAGGAGACCAACATGACTTTAGCTGCAATCAATCCTGCAAACCTGCTTTGGAGCGAGACCTTGCCGGGCGGCGCCCATACTTCGTTCCGGATGCGGCGCGGCAACCGGCTGCGCTTGACCGACAGCGAAGGCGGCACCAACTTGTCGGCTTTGTTCGTCAACGACGACGAACGCACCGAACGCTACAACATGGCAGACACTTTAAAAGCGCAACATACGTTTCATCTGACCGAAGGCTTTGTCTGCTACTCGGACATGGGCCGGGTGTTGTGCTCGCTTACCGCCGACACATTGGGCTGGCACGACACGGTGTGCGGCGTATCCGACGCCGCGCAAGTTCTGACCAAATACGGCACGGCCAATTATCAAAGCCATAGAAATGCGATGTATCGCAACGGCCGCGACAGTTTGTTGATCGAACTGGAGAAATGGGGGCTGGGCAAGCGCGACTTGGTCGCCAACGTCAATTTCTTCAGCAAGATCGCGGCCGACGCGGACGGCAACCTGCAATTTCAAACCGGCTATTCAGTCCCCGGCAGCCAAGTCGAATTGCGCTTCGAAATGAATACCCTGGTGGTGCTGAGCAGTTGCCCGCATCCCTTGGACCCCAATCCGCATTACCAGCCCAAACCGGTGCGGTTAGAAGCTTATCGCGGCACCTTGCCGGACCAAGACGATAAATGCCGCAATTTCCGCCCGGAAAACGGCCGCGGCTTCAGCAATACCGAACGCTATTTTCTGTAATCACCGATCTAACGAGGACGAAACCATGCCCATCGTCGAGAGCACGCTCGATCCGAGCAACGCCATTTACGATTACACCTTGCCGGCCGGCGAACCCTGGCTGCATACCATCAAACAAGGTCAGACCTTCCGTATTCTAGACCTGGAAGGCAACCAGGCGGTCGATACTCTGTTTTACAGCGCGGCCGACCATGAAGAACGCTATAGCGCCAGCGACACGATACGCCACCAGGGCAATCTGTACCTGAGCGCCGGCACTGAACTGATGTCCGGCGAGGGTAACGTTCTATTGACTATCGTCGCCGACACCTGCGGCCGCCACGACACCTTGGGCGGCGCCTGTGCCGCAGAAAGCAACACGGTGCGCTATGCCCTGGACAAAAAGCACATGCACAGCTGCCGCGACAGCTTTCTATTGGCCATCGGTCACGCCGACTGCGGCCTGGCCAAGCGCGACATTGCCAGCAACATCAATTTTTTCATGAACGTGCCGGTCACGGCTGACGGCCAGCTGACCTTTGCCGACGGCATTTCCGCGCCGGGCAAGTACGTGGAAATGCGGGCGGAGATGGACGTCATCGCGCTGATTTCCAATTGTCCGCAGTTGAACAACCCGTGTAACGCCTACAACCCGACGCCGGTGCGCCTGCTGATCTGGGATTGAACCGTAATCCGCGCCGGGACGGCCCGGCGTTGGCAAAGCAAGGCGGGACGGCCCGCCAAACGAGGATTCATGTTTAACAAGGTATTGATCGCCAATCGCGGCGAAATCGCCTGCCGCATCATTCGGACCTTAAAGCAATTGGGCGTCGCCAGCGTCGCGGTATATTCCGAAGCCGACGCCCATGCTATGCACGTGCAACAAGCGGACGAAGCGGTCTGCGTCGGCGGCGCGGCAGCGGCCGACAGCTATTTGCGCGGCGAGCGGATTTTGGCAGCGGCTTTAAGCTCCGGCGCCCAGGCCATCCACCCCGGCTACGGCTTCTTGAGCGAGAATGCCGAATTCGCCGAGCAATGCGCCGCAGCCGGCATCGTCTTCATCGGCCCGACGCCGGAACAGTTGCGCCGCTTCGGTTTGAAACATACCGCCCGCGAAATCGCCCAAGCTTGCGGTGTGCCGCTGCTGCCCGGCACCGGTCTATTGGCGGACATAGAGCAGGCTTTGCAAGCGGCGGCCGACATCGGCTACCCGTTGATGCTGAAAAGCACGGCCGGCGGCGGCGGTATCGGTATGCGCTTGTGCCGCAACGACGCCGAACTGCAAGAGGCCTTTGCCGTGGTGCAGCGCTTAAGCGCGGCCAATTTTAAAGACAGCGGCCTGTATCTGGAGAAGTTCATCGAACGCGCCCGCCATATCGAGGTGCAGATTTTCGGCGACGGCGCGGGCCGGGTGATCCATTTAGGCGAACGCGATTGTTCGGTACAGCGCCGCAACCAGAAGGTGATCGAAGAAACCCCCGCACCGGGCCTCAACGAGGCGACGCGGGAGGCGCTCTATCGCCATGCCCTGGCACTGGGCGAGGCGGTAAATTACCGTTCCGCCGGCACCGTCGAATTCGTTTACGACCAGGACAGCGGCGAATTTTATTTCCTGGAGGTCAACACCCGGCTGCAAGTCGAACACGGCGTGACCGAGCAAGTCACCGGCACCGACTTGGTAGCCTGGATGCTGCGGCTGGCGGCCGGCGACAGCACGTTTCTGGATCAGTACCGGCACGCGCCGCAGGGCTGGGCTATGCAGGTCAGGGTTTACGCCGAAGACCCGAATAAGAACTTCCAGCCCTCGGCCGGTTTGTTGACCGATTGCCGTTTTCCGGCCGGCGTCCGGGTCGATCATTGGCTGGAGAACGGCCTGGAAGTCACGCCTTATTACGATCCGCTGCTGGCCAAAGTCATCGTCCACGCCGGCGACCGCGAACAGGCGCTGGCGCAAATGGATGCTGCTTTGGCCGATACCCGCTTGGCCGGCATCGAAACCAATCTGGCCTATTTGCGGCAGATCGTCGCCGACGAGGTATTCCGCGGCGGCCGCCAGATTACCGCTTATCTGGCCGGCCTGACTTACCTTCCGCGCACGCTGGACGTGCTGGAAGCCGGCACCCAAAGCATGATTCAGGATTATCCGGGCCGCCTGGGTTATTGGGACGTCGGTGTACCGCCGTCCGGGCCGATGGATATGTTGGCTTTTCGCTTGGCGAACCGGATTTTGGGGAACCCTGAGGATGCGGCCGGCCTGGAAATGGCGATCAACGGCCCCTGCCTACGCTTCAATTTCGCTACCCGCATCGTCTTGGCCGGCGCGGCGATGCAAGCCGAGTTGAACGGTCAAGCCGTACCCTATTGGCAGGCAATTGCGGTTGCGGCCGGCGACGTATTGAAACTGGGCACTATCGCCGGCCTGGGTTGCCGCGCTTATCTGGCGATCCAAGGCGGCTTCGACGTGCCGGAATATCTGGGTAGCCGCGCCACCTTTACCTTGGGCCAGTTCGGCGGCCACGGCGGTCGGGTGCTGCGGGTCGGCGACGTGTTGCCGGTCGTAGCGGAAGCCGCCATGGCCGAGGAAGTCGTACCGAATTCGGCCGCGCTACTGGTTTATTCCGAGCACTGGCAGATCGGTGTGTTGTACGGCCCGCACGGCGCGCCGGACTTTTTTACCGACGAGGACATAGACGAATTTTTCGCGACCGACTGGGAGGTGCATTACAACTCCAACCGCACCGGCATCCGCTTGACCGGCCCGAAGCCGCGTTGGGCCCGTAGCGACGGCGGCGAGGCCGGTTTGCACCCGTCGAACATTCACGATAATGCCTACGCCATCGGCGCGGTGGATTTTACCGGCGATATGCCCGTGATACTGGGTCCGGACGGTCCCAGCCTGGGCGGTTTCGTCTGCCCGGCCACCGTGGTTGCGGCCGAACTTTGGAAGCTGGGCCAATTGAAGCCCGGTAATACCGTGCGATTTATCCGTTTGAACCGCGAACAGGCCGCGAGTCTGGATGCCCAAGTCGAGCGGGCTTTAGCCGATCCGGCCCATGCCGTGTTACCGGATCTGCCGGTAACAACAAGCGTCGAGGAAAGCTGCATTCTTGCTCAGGTGCCGGCCAATATCGAGCAGGTTGCAGTGACCTATCGCCAAGCCGGCGACCGCAATCTGCTGGTCGAATACGGTCCGCTGGTACTGGACATCAATCTGCGCTTTCGGGTGCATGCCTTGATGACCTGGCTGCAACAACGCAGCATCGCCGGCATCGTCGATCTGACACCGGGCATCCGCTCCTTGCAAGTGCATTACGACCGCCGCCTGCCGCTGGACGAATTAATGCGGATTTTGGCGCAAGCCGAAGCCGAATTGCCGGCGATCGAAGATATGGCAGTGCCGACCCGCATCGTCCATCTGCCGCTGTCCTGGGACGACCCGTCCACCCAACTGGCCATCGAAAAATACATGCAATCGGTGCGCAAGGATGCGCCGTGGTGTCCGAGCAATATCGAGTTTATCCGCCGCATCAACGGCCTGGACAGCATAGAGCAGGTCAAGGACATCCTATTCAACGCCAGTTATCTGGTGATGGGCTTGGGCGACGTCTATCTCGGCGCGCCGGTGGCGACGCCTATCGATCCGCGCCACCGCTTGGTGACGACCAAATACAACCCGGCCCGCACCTGGACCCCGGAGAATGCGGTCGGCATCGGCGGCGCTTATATGTGCGTCTACGGCATGGAAGGTCCGGGCGGCTACCAGTTCGTCGGCCGCACCGTGCCGATGTGGAACCGCTACCGGCAAACCGCCGATTTTCGCGACGGCAAGCCGTGGCTGCTGCGCTTTTTCGATCAGATTCGCTTCTTCCCGGTATCCGCCGAGGAATTGCTGCGTTACCGGCAGGATGTAATCAGCGGCAAGCTCAAGCTGGACATACGTGATGAAACCTTTAGTTTGCGCCAGTACAACGACTTTCTGCGCAAACACGCCAACGAGATCACCGAATGCAAACAGCGCCAGCAAGCGGCCTTCGACGCCGAACGCGAACGCTGGGAACAAGCCGGGCAAGTGTATGCGGATGATCAGGCGGTCGCGGCGGCGGCCATCGATACCGAACTGGATTTGCCGGCCGGTGCCCGTGCGGTGGCCAGTCATATTGCCGGCAACGTCTGGCAGGTTTTGGTCCAGGCCGGCGATAGCGTCAAGCAAGGCGACACCTTGGTGGTAGTCGAGTCGATGAAAATGGAATTCCCGGTAACGGCACCGGCAGGCGGCACGGTCTGGAAAGTGTTTTGCAATGAAGGCGCTCAAATCAGCGCCGGCCAGGATTTGCTGGTGCTGCAGGCCGGGGAGGATGCATGAAGACCTGGAGCGAATTGCCGGAGGTACTCAGCATCGCCGGCCTTAGCCAGGCTTACCGGGAAGGCGCGCTAACGCCGACGGCGCTGGTGGACATGCTCTGGCAGCGTCTGGAATCCGCGCCGGCGCACGGCGTCTGGATCAGCCGTTTATCGCTGGCGCAGATGCGAGCTTACGCTGCGGCTTTAGTGGACAAATCGCCGGACGACTTGCCCTTATACGGCATTCCGTTTGCGATCAAGGACAACATCGATCTGGTCGATTTGCCGACGACCGCGGCTTGCCCGGCCTATGCCTACCAGCCCGAGCAATCGGCGTTCGTGGTGCGGCAATTGATCGCCGCCGGCGCGATTCCGGTCGGCAAGACCAATCTGGACCAGTTCGCGACCGGCTTGGTCGGTACCCGCTCGCCCTATGGTGTGTGCCGAAACAGTTTCGATCCGGCGTACATCGCCGGCGGCTCCAGCTCGGGTTCGGCGGTTGCGGTGGCGACCGGTCTGGCCAGCTTTGCCTTGGGCACCGACACCGCCGGCTCCGGCCGGGTGCCGGCCGCGTTCAATAATCTGGTCGGCGTCAAACCGACGCGGGGCTTGTTAAGCACATCCGGCGTGGTGCCGGCCTGCCGCAGCCTGGATTGCGTATCGATCTTCGCGTTGACGGCCGCCGACGCGGAACGGGTGCTGCGCGTCGCTAACGTTTACGACGTGGAAGACGCCTATAACCGCCCCGACCAAGCCTTGCCGGTGCCGCCGGGCTTTGCCGGCCGTTTCCGTTTCGGCGTGCCGAAACCGGAGCAACTGCAATTTTTCAGCGACGAAGCGGCCGAGGTCTTATTTAAGGAGGCCGTCGCGCAACTAGTCGAACAAGGCGGCAGCGCCGTCGAAGTGGACATCCAGCCCTTGCTGGATGCCGCCGGCTTGCTCTACGCCGGACCCTGGCTGGGCGAGCGTTATCTGGTGGCCGGCGAACTGTTGCAGACCAACCCCGAAGCCTTATTTCCGGTGACGCTAGGCATTCTTGCCAACGGCGCAAACTTGTCGGCCGCTGACGCCTGGCGCGCGTTTTACCGCTTGCAGGAATTGAAGCGGCAAAGCGACGCGCTCTGGCGGCAGATCGACGTATTGGTCACGCCGACTACCGGCACCATTTATCCGATTGCCGCCGTCGAAGCCGAACCGGTCGAATTGAACAGCCGGCTGGGCTATTACACCAATTTCATGAATCTACTCGACCTCAGCGCCATTGCGTTGCCGACGGGTTTTCGCGGCAATGGCCTGCCGTTCGGTATCACGCTGTGCGCGCCGGCCTTTGCCGACCGGGCTTTGCTGGCGTTGGCGAAACGGCGCGCGCAATCGGCGCCGCATACATTGGGCGTCTCCCAAATCTTAAGCACAGAATTTTCCGCAGTGGACAGCGACGACGCGGCTGGCTTTGTTCGGGTTGCAGTGTGCGGCGCGCATCTATCCGGCTTGCCGCTGAACCCTCTGTTGACCGGCCGCGGCGGCGTGTTGCTGCAAAGCACGCACACCGAGCCGAGCTACCGGCTTTACGCATTGCCGGACGGCAAGCGGCCGGGCATGGTGCGTGCCGAACCCGGCGCGGCGATTGCCGTCGAGGTGTGGGCTTTGCCGATTGGACGCTACGGCGAATTCGTCGCCGAAATCCCGTCGCCTTTGGGTATCGGCAGCGTGCAGTTGCAGGACGGCACTAGCGTGCAAGGCTTCGTTTGCGAAGCCGCCGCCGTGCGTGAGGCGCTGGACATTACCGATTACGGCGGCTGGCGCGCCTATCTTGCTCGTCCCGACTAAACCGCCGGTTTTAGCCGTTTAAATTTTCATAACCCCAACCAATTAAGCCGGATTTTCCGGCTGGCGGGAACGCTTGCGCCCGAAAAACTTCGACGATTCATTTTTCGACAGGAGAACACCATGTCACACTCATCTTTCCGAACCCGCGAATGGCTGTATGCCGCACCGTTACTGTTGGCGATGTCGCCGTTGCCGGCCGAGGAACGCGCCGGTTTATTGAACGGCTTGTCGCTGATTAACGACTTACCCTGGATGAAAGCCGCCGGCTTGCGCGTCCACAGTTGGGCCGATGCCGGTATCGTTTACAACGCCAACGACCCCGGCGACGGTTACAACGGCACCGTGGTGTTTGCCGACCGGGCCAACGAGTTCAATCTGCACCAACTGGGCGGCGAGTTGATCCGCGACGTCAATACCAGCGGCGACCATTGGGACGTCGGCGGCAAGCTGACTCTGATGTACGGCAGCGACGCCCGCTTCAATACCATCAACCCTTACGGCGGCGGCCATTGGGACAATCGCTTGATCGGTTCCGACGAGCGCTTCTACAAACTAGCGATCCCGAATGCCTATCTGGATATTTTTACGCCGATAGGCAAGGGCCTGACCACGCGCATCGGCCGGTTTTACACGATCATGGGTTACGAGACTGGATTGTCGCCGGATAATTTCTTCTACACCCATCCTTATACCTTTCAATACGGCGAGCCGTTTACCCATTTCGGCATGACCACCACCTATCCGGTCCATCAAAATCTGAGCGTGACACTGGGTGCGGTGACCGGCGGCCACACCAAACTAAACGGCGTGCTGGACGGCAACGGCGCTTGGGACGGGTTCGATAAAAACATGGAAAACTGGAATTTTCTGGGCGGTGCGACCTGGACCAGCGACGATGCGGCAACCTCGTTTACCGCGACGCTGATTACCGGCGACGTCAACAGCGACAACAATTTGCGCGAATTCCAGCGCCAGACCGGTATCAATAAGCGCGACGACCGCACGTTTTACAGTCTGGTTCTCCAACATAACTTTACCGAACGCTGGCATTACGTGCTGCAGCACGACCACGGCATCGAACAACAACACCCGCTGAATAATTTCGCCGACGCCGAATGGTACGGTATTCATTCGCAATTGAAATACGACGTATCCGATACGGTGGGCGTGGGCCTGCGCGGCGAATGGTTTAGGGATGACGACGGCGTTCGGGTGGGCCAAATGTGCCCCAGTTGCGCGGTGCTGGCGACCGGGCCGGCCAATTATTATGCGGCGACGCTAGGGGTAAACTGGAAGCCGGCGAAATGGTTGATGCTGCGGCCGGAAGCGCGTTACGACTGGTCGGAAGGCGTCGATGCTTACGACGAACGCAATAAAGACAGCCAGTTTATTTTCGGCGCCGATGTGGTGGTTACTTTTTAGGGGCTGTTGCCGTTTTTCAAACAACAGCTAAGCAAACGATGCCACGACGGTTGTTTACGGACGAATGTTGGAAGCAATTCAAAGCCAACCAGTGATTAACCCGGCCCTTGAGGGCATTATCGAAGGGCACACCACTCTGGGTTTCTGCGAACTCAGCCCCAACGGTGTAAGCTTGGTAAATAGGGTCGGGTTAATAATTTGCCAGCCTGGGCTTGTCGGCTGTTTTTCTAGGTCTCAAACGGCAATAAACGATAGCTCCCAGCGCGCCCAGGGCATGACCGTAGTAATCGATCTTAAATTGCAATTGCCCGTTTGCCTTTGATTCCATGCTGTGTCCAACGGACAGCCACACCAAAAATACGCTACAGATCAGTACCGCATACAGCCATTCTTTGCTGCTCAGACCCTCCTGGTCGGTGAAGTAAGCGGCAGCCAGACCGAATACGCCGCCGGAAATACCGCAGATTGCTATCGGCTCCGAGTAGAACAGGATTGAGGGGATAGAGGACAGGCTGGCTACCAGCAACACCATTAAAAATCGGCCAGAGCCGACTTGTCGTTCGTAAGCCGCAGCGATGCCCAAGCCGGCTACATTGGTCAGGACATGTGGAAAGTTAATGTGGATAAATAAATGCGTAATGGCTTGCAGCGGCCATAAAATCGCCGCTGCCGAAATATTGTTTAATGCCAATAAACGATAAAGCTGTTCATCAACCTCATTAAAACCAAAGTCGCTGGTCACTAGAAAAATACTAAAAAGCAACAAACCGGAAAACAACGACGCTTTAATTTGCTTAAAGTTTTCCAAGAAAGTCAGCGGGGCGTCTTTCAGGCTGCTCGGCGATGGTCTGTAAAACAGCAGCAGCGCGGTATAGGCTGCCGTCACAATAAAAAACAAAATCATTTAGCGACGGCAATGTGTTGTTCAATATGTTTTTGCGTGGCCTCATCAAGCTTGGCTACTTTTTCCACGCCTTTTAGTTGCGCTTTGATATAGATATTTCGGCCGTTTTTAAATGCAAATTTCATCGGCCTTTGCAGCACGCCCTTGCCGATTTTCACGGTGGCAATTTCATTGAAGGCAAAAAAGTCGTCGCTGGCGAATTTTCCCAATAAGTTTAAACGATGAAAATGGATACCTTTTTGGGTAACCGCAATGAAGTACTGCTTCATGCTGAATACAGCCAGCGGGCCGATTATAAAAAACAGCCACAGCTTGAAAGGTTGCTGGGCGATGAAAAATCCGACTAGAGAATCGCCCGACATTAAATTTTTCAGAATATGCGCCTTCGCCGCTTCTTTGTTCATGAAGGTTCCTTGTGGTCAATGACATAAATATTTGCGTGCATTCGGCTGATGCCCGCCGTGGCCGGTTCTTAAAAGCTTAACGGCTAAACCGAACTGCCGATAAATGTAGTCCAAGCAAGAAGGGTGTCAACGGATGGGCGGGTGTTTGGCGCAGGACGCGCCCCGCTTCGCCAGTTCAGCCCGAAGCGAGTACCCGTGTTAAATAAGGCCGGGTTGATAATTAATCCACCAGCGGCAAAATCAAATAGTCGGTCCATTTGCGGTCACCATCAGCTTCATCTTCAGAGGGAACCAAGGTTTCATTCCAGCCGCCGCCCAGGGCTTTGACCAATAACACGGAGGCCGACAAACGCTGCCCGAGCAATTGCACAGCGGTTTGTTGATTGGATAGCGCCGCGGTTTGCGCCGTTATCACGTTGATGTAGCTGACCGTGCCGGCTTGATATTGATTGTTGGTCAGGGCCAAAGCCTGTTTCGCAGCGGCGACGGCTTTGTCTTGCACTTGGGTTTCTTCATCCAGGATACGCAAGGCGGCCAGATTATCTTCCACCTCTTGAAAACCGGTCAGCACCGTTTGCCGATAGGCGGCGACGCTGGCGTCGTAGGCGTCTATCGCCTGTTTATACTGGGCATTCTTGGCACCGCCATCGAACAAGGTCAAAGCCAATCCGGCCGGTCCCAAGGACCAATAGCGGCGGGCCATCGTGAACAAGGTGTCTGCGGTAGGCGACTGAAAACCGTTGGTCGAAGCCAGATTCAGCGTCGGAAAATACGCCGCTTTGGCGACACCGATCTGGGCGTTGGCGGCGGCGATTTTACGTTCGGCGGCGGCGATGTCCGGGCGGCGTTCCAACAATTCCGACGGCAGGCTGACCGGAACGCCCGGCGGTTGCGCATTCAATGGCGACACCGCCAGTGCCAATTCCGCCGGCGATTTGCCTATCAGTACCGCGATGGCATGTTCTAGCTTGGCACGCTGCACGCCCAGATCGATAGATTGGGCACGCACGGTTTCCAATTGAGTTTCCGCTTGCACCACATCGGCCTTGGCTACCACGCCGACGGCATAGCGGTTTTTGGTAATTTCCAGGGTTTTTGTAAAAGCCGTCACTGTTTCATCCAATAAGGCTTTTTGGGCGTCCAGTGTTTTCATTTGAAAATAACTGTCCGCCAATGCCGATTGGCTGGACAAAATCAGGGCATGCAAAGTCGCGGCGCTGGCCTGCGCATTGCTAGTGTTGGCTTCCACCTGGCGGCGCACGCTGCCCCATAAATCCGGCTCCCAGGCCACGCCGACCGCCTGACCGAACAGGTTGCGCACCCCGCCCACCGCGACGTTCTGGCCGGTGGCGGCGCGGAAGCGGTTGAAGGTGCCGGTCAATGTCGCCACCGGCAGCAAGGACGATTGCACCGATTGCACCAGATGCTGGGCTTGCCGATATTGGGCTTCGGCCTGGATGATGGACTGGTTGGCGGCGGCAACCTGTTCTTCCAGTTCGTTTAGTTTGGGGTCGTTAAAAATCTCCCACCATTTGCCGGGCAAACCGGTATCGCGCGGTTGGGCCTGTTTCCAGCCTTTTACTTCTTTAAACTCTTCGGATACATTGGCTTGCGGACGGACATAATCCGGGCCTACCGTGCAGGCAGCCAAGGGCAAGGTCAGTAAGGAAGCAAGCAAAGGTGGGTTTATTCTTAAACGCATGACTATCGGTTTAGATGGAATGTGGCGCTGGGCTGGCGGCGCGGTTGGAAAAACGGCCGTGCAGCCACAGCCTGAACCGGTCGAGGTACAAATAAACGACCGGCGTCGTGTACAAAGTCAAAAGCTGGCTGAAAATCAGGCCGCCCACGATGGAAATCCCCAAGGGCTGGCGCAATTCTGCGCCGTAACCGCTGCCCAAAGCCAGCGGCAGGGCGCCGAACAGCGCGGCCAGCGTGGTCATCAGGATGGGCCTGAAGCGCAGCATGCAAGCCTGAAAGATCGCTTCCCGCGAATCCAGGCCGCGCTCGCGCTCGGCCAGCAGCGCAAAGTCTATCATCATGATCGCATTTTTCTTGACGATGCCGATCAGCAAAATCACCCCGATCAAGGCAATGATGCTGAACTCCTTGTCGCAAGCCATCAAGGCCAGCAAGGCGCCGACACCCGCCGAGGGCAGGGTGGATAGTATCGTCAACGGATGTATCAGGCTTTCGTAGAGTACGCCCAGCACGATGTAAATGCTGATCAACGCGGCCAAAACCAGCCAGGGCTGGCTGCGCAAGGCTTCCTGAAACGCCTTGCCCGAGCCTTGAAAACTGCCGGTAATGGCAACCGGCAGGCCAATGTCGCGCAAGGCCTGGTTAATAGCGGCATCGGCCGTGGACATTGAAATGCCCGGTTTTAAATTAAACGACAATTCGGTCACGGCAAACTGGCCTTGATGATGCACCGATAGCGGCGCATTGCTCGGCGCGAAGCCGGCCAAGGCCGACAACGGCACTTGCTTGGGCTGTGCCAGCATGCCGTCGGTGCCGGTTCGGCCTGGCGCACTGATATACAGTTGTTTCAGGCTATCCGGCGATTGCCAGTACTGCGGTGCCAGTTCCATCACCACCCGGTATTGATTCAACGGATTGTAAATCACCGACACCTGGCGTTGCCCGAAGGCGCTGTTCAGGCTGTCGTCGATCAAGGCCTCACTGACGCCGTAACGCGCGGCCAGATCGCGGTTGACGGTCAGGCCGATTTGTTCGCCCTTGTCCTGCTGGCTGGTGCTGACATCGCTCAATTCCGGCAGCCGGGCCAAGGCGGCTTGTACCTTGGGCGTCCATTCCCGCAACAAATTCAGATCGTCGGCCTGCAAAGTGTAATCCAGCATCCCAAACGACATGCGTCCGCCAATCCGCAGCTCCTGGGCCGGAAACATATGCAAACTGGCGCCGGGCACCCGGCCCGCGGCCTTGCGCAAGCGCTCCATCACCACCTCGACGCCGTCGCGCTGTTCGTGCGGAATTAAGGTAACGAAAATCCTTGCGCTGTTGCTGCTTTGCGAACTGCCGGCAAAGCCCGCGACATTAGCGACCGCCGGATCTTTTTGCAAAATATCGGAGATTTGTGCGAACTGCTTTTGCAAGATTTGGAACGAAGTGTTTTGATCGGTTTGAATCTCGCCCAGCAAGCGGCCGCCGTCCTGGGTCGGGAAGAAGCCTTTGTCGATAGCGCCGTACAAATAAACGTTTAAAGCGATGGTCGCCAGCAACAAGCACAGCATGATGCGGCCGTGGCGCAAGGCCCAGCTCAGGCTGATCCGGTAGATGTTCTGTATCCAATCGAAAGCCGCGCCTATGCCGTGATAGACGGCGCCATGCTCTTTGGCTTCCTTACCCAGCCAGCGCGCGCACAGCATGGGGGTGATGGTCAACGAGATCAGCAAAGAAACCAGCACCGCCGCCGACAAAGTCACCGCAAATTCCCGAAACAGCCGGCCAGGCACGCCACCCATCAGTAAAATCGGCAGGAACACCGCCACCAGCGACACACTCATCGCCAATACGGTGAAGCCCACTTCCTTGGCGGCCAACAGCGCCGCACGGAACGGCGCCACGCCTTCCTCGATATGCCGGTTGGTGTTTTCCACCACCACAATCGCATCGTCCACTACAAAGCCGGTGGCGATGGTCAAGGCCATCAAGGTCAGGTTGTTGATACTAAAGCCGCACAAATAAATCACCGCGCAAGACCCCAGCAAAGAGGCCGGCACCGCGACGATGGGCACCGCTGCCGAGCGCGGATTGCGCAGGAACACCAGCACCACCAGAATCACCAGTAACACGGCGACGAACAAGCCGTGTTCGACTTCTGTAATGGATGCACGGATGGATAAGGATCTATCCACCACCACCGAGAGTTCGATATTGCTCGGCAGCGCCGCCCGTAAAGCTGGCATTACCGCCAGCACTTGATCGACGGTCTGAATCACATTCGCCAAGGGTTGTTTGCGGATAATCAACAGCACCGAAGGCTTGCCGTTTTTGGCACCGGTATTGCGCAAATCTTCCACAGAATCGACCGCTTCGCCCAGATCGGCAATCGTTACCGGGGCGCCGTTGCGATACGCAACAATCAGCGGCAGATATTCCTCGGCTTTGCGGGCCTGGTCGTTGGCTTGAATCTGCCAGCGGGTGGTGGCGCTTTCCAGTACGCCCTTGGGCCGGGTGACGTTGGTTTGGGCGATGGTGTTGCGCACGTCTTCCAAGCCAATGCCGTATTTACTCAAGGCGTTGGGGTTCAGTTCCACACGCACCGCCGGCAGCGCCGCGCCGCCGATTTGCACTTGGCCGATGCCGGGAATCTGGGAAATTTTTTGCAGCAAAATCGTCGAAGCCGAGTCGTACATTTGACCGCGCGTGAAACTGTCCGAGGTCAGCGCCAAAATCAGAATCGGCGAGTCCGACGGATTATCGCGCCGGTAGCTGGGCCGATTGGGCATATTGCTGGGCAACATGCTGGCGGCGGCGTTGATGGCGGCCTGTACGTCGCGGCAGGCGCCGTCGATGTCGCGATTTAAATCAAATTGCAGCGTGATCTGCGTTGAGCCCTGGGAACTGCTAGAGGTCATTTCCGTGACACCGGCGATGCGGCCCAGCGCGCGTTCCAATGGCGTGGCGACGGTCGCGGCCATGGTTTCGGCGCTGGCGCCGGGTATTTGCGCCTGCACCGATACGCTGGGAAAATCCACTTGCGGCAGCGAGGAGATAGGCAGGTTTAAAAACGCCAACACGCCGCATAAGGCAATGGCAATCGTCAATAAAGTGGTGGCTACCGGGCGGCGGATGAATAATTCGGACAGGTTCATGGCTGGCTTGGGTCCTCTGCTACGGGTTCCACTGGATTCAGCCCCAGACCTGCGTTAGCCCGCCGCGCCAGCCGGTCCATGGCCAGATAAATCACCGGCGTGGTGTACAGCGTCAACAATTGGCTGAGCAGCAAGCCGCCGACCATGGTGATACCCAGCGGATGGCGCAGCTCCGAGCCAACGCCGCTGCCCAGCATCAACGGCAAGGCACCCAATAGCGCGGCCAGGGTGGTCATCAGAATCGGCCGAAAGCGCAATAAGCACGCTTGAAAAATCGCTTGCTCGGGCGGCAGGTTTTGCTTGCGTTCGGCTTCCAAGGCAAAGTCGATCATCATGATCGCGTTCTTTTTGACGATGCCGATCAACAAAATGATGCCGATGATGCCGATGATGCCCAAGTCACCGCCGGAGACTTGCAAAGCCAGCAAGGCGCCGACGCCGGCCGAGGGCAGGGTGGACAAGATGGTGATGGGGTGGATGTAGCTTTCATAGAGCACGCCCAGCACGATATACACGGTAACAATCGCCGCCAGGATCAGCCACAAAGTATTGCCCAGCGAGGCTTTGAAGGCTTGCGCGGCGCCCTGGTATTCGCTGCGGATGGCTAGCGGCAAGTCGATCTCGCTTTTGGCGGCATCGACGGCGGCGACCGCGTCGCCCAGCGCATAACCAGGCGCCAAGTTGAAAGACACCGTGGTTACCGGGAATTGATCCAGATGGCTGATCGCCAGCGTGGTTGGCCGCTCCGATAGTTCGGCGATGGCCGACAACGGCACTTGCGTGCCATTGGTTGAAGGTATCCGCAATTCGTTCAAGGCTTGCGGACCGGTCTGTTCAGCCGGGTCGACTTCCAATACCACTCGGTACTGATTGGCCTGAGTGAAAATGGTCGAGACCAGGCGTTGGCCGTAGGCACTGTATAAGGCGTTGTCCACAGCAGCGGTAGTGACGCCGAGGCGGCTGGCGGTGGCGCGGTCGATCTTCACAAACACCTGGCGGCCTTGGTCCTGCACGTCGCTGACCACGTCGGCAAACTCCGGCCGGTCTTGTAAAGCCTCCACCAGCTTGCCGGTCCAGCGGTTCAAATCGTCGATGTCGGCGCCTTCCAGGGTAAATTGATATTGGGTGCGGCTGACCCGGTTTTCCATTGTCAAGTCCTGCACCGGTTGCAAATACAACACGCTGCCGGGCGATTCGGCCAGACGGGTTTTCAAGCGGGCGATAATTTCGTTAGCCGATGGGCGTTGATCGTGCGGCTTTAAGTTGATTAAAAACCGGCCGCTATTGGGCGTGGCGTTGACGCCATCGACGCCGATAAATGACGACAGACTTTCCACGGCCGGATCTTCCAGTATGAATTTAGCCAGCTTTTGCTGTTGTTCGGCCATGGCCGGAAACGAGACGCTTTGCGGCGCTTCGGAAAAGCCCTGAATGATGCCGGTATCCTGGCTGGGGAAAAAGCCTTTGGGTATCCACACGTACATCGCCGCAGTCAATGCCACGGTGACGAAAAACACCAGCAAGGTCGCCGTTTGCCGTTGCATCACCCAACTCAGGCTGCGGCCATAGGCCTTGATCAAACGGCCGAACCAGTCGTCGCCGATTTCGTCTTCGCTATGGTTGCCGGTGCCGGGGCGTAGCAGTTTGGCGCACATCATCGGCGTCAGGGTCAAGGACACCACCGCCGAAATCAAGATCGCCACGGCCAAGGTAATCGCAAATTCCCGGAATAAACGGCCCACCACATCCGACATGAACAGCAGTGGAATCAGTACCGCCACCAGCGAAAACGTCAGCGAGATAATGGTAAAGCCGATCTGCGAGGAACCTTTCAAAGCCGCTTGCAACGGCGCTTCGCCGCGTTCGATGTAGCGGGAGATGTTTTCGATGACCACGATGGCATCGTCGACCACGAAGCCGGTGGCGATGGTCAACGCCATCAGGGTTAAATTGTTGATGCTGAAATCGGCCAGATACATCGCCGCAAAGGTGCCCACTAAAGACAGCGGCACCGCGACGCCGGGGATGATGGTCGCTGGAATGTTGCGCAGAAATAGGAATATCACCATCACTACCAGCGCCACCGCCAGCAATAGCTCGAATTGCACATCATGCACCGAGGCGCGAATGGTGACGGTGCGGTCGGTTAATGCTTTGACGTCTATGCCGGGCGGTAGCGAGGCTTGCAGTTTGGGCAGCAATTCTTGGATGCTATCCACCACTTCGATCACATTGGCGCCGGGCTGACGCTGGATGTTGACGATGACCGCCGCGTTGTCGTTGGCCCAGGCGGCCAGACGCACGTTCTCGGCGCCATCGACAACTTCGGCGACGTCCGCCAGTTTGACCGGCGCGGCATTTTTGTAAGCCACCACCAACTCGCGGTATTCGGCCGGCGAACGCAATTGATCGTTGCTGTCTATCGTCGCGGCGCGGGTCGGGCCGTTGATCGAGCCCTTGGGTTGGTTGACGTTGGCGGCGGCAATCGCGCTGCGCAGGTCTTCCAGGCTGATGCCGTAAGCGGCCAGCGCTTTGTGGTTGGCCTGGATCCGCACCGCCGGCCTTTGGCCGCCGCTGATGCTGACCATGCCGACGCCGGGCAATTGGGCGATTTTTTGCGCCAGCCGGGTATCGACCAAATCCTCTACCTTAAATAAAGGCAGCGATTTGGCGCTGACCGCCAGGGTCATGATCGGCGTATCGGCCGGATTGACCTTGCTATAAATTGGCGCTTGCGGCAAATCGTCGGGTAAAAAGTTGGCGGCGGCGTTGATCGCGGCTTGCACGGTTTGCTCGGCAACGTCCAGGTCCAAGTGCAAGTTAAACTGCAAGGTAATCACCGACGCGCCACCCGAGACTGGTGGAGCTCATTTGCGTCAAGCCCGGCATTTGCCCGAACTGGCGTTCCAGCGGTGCGGTAACGATGGAGGTCATCACTTCCGGACTGGCGCCGGGATACAGAGTAGTAACCTGGATGGTCGGATAATCGACCTGCGGCAGTGCCGAGACCGGCAATAGCCGATAAGCCAGTATGCCCACCAGCAACAAAGCCACCATCAACAAAGAGGTGGCGACCGGCCGCAGGATGAATAAGCGCGAAGGATTGAAGCCGGCCTTACCCGGATCGCTGAGACTCATGGCTTATCCGCGCCGCCGGCGTCTGCCGGATTCGTCTTCCGGCTTGGGTTGCAATTCCGGTTTGGCGGCGACTGCTTGCCCATCTTTCTCGGCCACATCCACCACCGCGCCATCCTTGACCCGATCAATGCCGGTAAGGATGAGTTGTTCGCCCGCCGTCAGATTATGTTCGATAGCCACCTTTTCTCCTTCGCTGGGGCCGGGGGCCACGCGGCGCAGATGGGCGATGTTCTCGGCATCGACCACATACACAAACGCACCCTGGGTATCGTGCTGCAAGGCGCTGCTGGGTATCTGCGTGACGCCGTGCAAGGTATCCAGATGCATGCGCACGTTAACAAATTGATTGGCGAATAGGGTTTGTTCGAGATTGTCGAATTGAGCTTTCAGTTTAATGGTGCCTGTGGTCGGGTCGATTTGATTGTCAAGCGCGGTAAGCTTGCCTTCCGCCAGCTTCAGCTTGCCGCCTCTGTCATAGGCCTCTATGTTAATGACCTGGCCGCTGCGATAGCGCTTCACCACCTCCGGCAATTTGTCCTCGGGCAGCGTGAACACCACGCTGATCGGTTGTAACTGAGTGATGACGACGAGGCCGTTGGCGTCGTTAGCCCTGACGATATTGCCTTGGTCCACTTGCCGTAAGCCCACCCGTCCGGAAATCGGCGCGGTTAGCTTGGCGTAACCGAGTTGCAACTTGGCGCTATCGACCAGGGCCTGATCCATCTCGACATTGCCGCGATATTGTTTGACCTGCGATTCTTGGGTGACGGTTTGTTGGGCGGCAATCGAATCCTGTTCCAGCAGGGTTTGATAGCGGCTCCGGTCCAACTCGGCGTTTTGCAACAAGGCCTGGTCGCGGGTCAGCTGGCCTTGGGCTTGTTGTAATTGCACCTGAAACGGCCGCGGGTCGATTTCTGCCAGCAGATCGCCAGCTTTGACCATTTGCCCTTCGCTGAACGCCACGTTCACCAGTTCGCCGTCCACTCGCGGCTTGACGGTCACGGTACGTAGTGCGGTGACGGTGCCGAGCGCGTTCAGATAAACCGGAAAATCGCCGCTGCTGGCGGACTGGGTAGCCACGACCGCAGGAGCATCTGGTTGTTCAAAAAAGCGCCGGCCTTTACCGCCACCGCGCTCGGCTTTAGTATCCGGGGCGGCTTCGCTGTGCTGAAAATAGACGCCGGCGCCGGCCAGACTCACCACTAATAGCGCGCCGGTCCATAGCCAGGGCCGGCGCTTGCTCGACGAGGGGAAATCGGAAATTTGTGGGTTCATGCTTGGATACGCTTAGGTAAGGTTTGCGAGCGGATGGCACGGATGCCGGCCAGCGAAAAGTCCACCACGTGCTCGGCGAAGGCGCCGATGTCGTTCATGTCGCTGGGCAGGGCGCGTTGCGGCCGGGCTTGTTGTATCTGTTTCAGGCGTAGCAATTGAAAGCATTGGCCCATGATGCTGGCGTGGCAATATTGCAATTGTTGTTCGCTAGCGTCCTGCCCCAGGCATTCGCGCAGCAAGCCAAACATTTGCTGACGTTGCGGATTGATTTCCTTTTCCAGAATGTCGGCCAGCAAGCGCGTTGGTTGCGCCATTTCCTTGTGAATGATGGCAAACGAATAAGATTCGTCGTCGGCCAGGCGGCGGATTAGCGATTTGATACGGCCGGCCAGCCGTTGCTCAACCGGAGCCTGCCGAGACACGCCGCCGTCGGGCGGATGCTGGCCCAATTCCTGGTTGAAGGCATGCCGCCAAGCTTCCAGATATAGGGTTTGCTTGTCGCCAAAATGATAATTCACCGAGGCAATATTGGCTTGGGCCTGCTCGCAAATCTCGGCGATGGTCGCGTCCTGATAGCCTTTTTCGGCAAAGATGCGGCCGGCGGCATTCAACAATCGCTCGCGAGTTTTCTCCGACTTGGTTTTTAGGTCAGTCATGCGTAGTACTGGAACGATGAGAGGATAAATGTGAAATTGCTAATTAAAATACGCATTTAACAAAGCACGCTACATGCCAACTTTGGGAAGGTGGCGTTTTAAAGGGTCTAGCCGCGATTGCGGCGGGGGATTGCTTGAAATTCAGCAGCGATTGGTTGTGGGGTGTTGATGGCGGGGCAGAACCCACTTTTTGCTGAGGCGCCCGCTCAGCGCTCGCCAGCATCGAAAGTTTATTGGGATTTCTAAGTCAGGCCTGTTTGCGCTGAGATTGAGGCGCCGGCATTCAGCCGGTGCCTCAATTGTTGATCTGCTTATCGCGAAGCTTTGGTGATGCCGATGGCTTTACGCAGATCGCCTAAGGTCACCACACGCGGACCGTGCAAGGCAGCAATCTGTCCAACATCCAATTTAAGCCGTTGAACATTTTCATACAGATTCAACGAATAAGGGTTCACAGATGTGGGCGCCGGCGCGTTTGCGGCTTGCGGGGTGTAGGCGTCGGCCTCGATCAATATCTTTTCCTTGGGCAAATACACTGCAACGAAGGCATCGTTGTGGCTATTCCCGGATAAAGCATGAATTTCGATATTACGTTTGCCGTCAGAAATCACCTGTTTGCCGGCAAAGCTGAGGAAGTTTGGCGCTTTTTTGGATTTCTCCAGATTGTCGGGGTTAATGCTATGCGGTGCAGCCCAGACTTTCTCGTAATAAGCCTGATTGGGCTGATGGGTGACGATAGTGGCGCCGGCATCGACGAAGGTGCGCAAGCCGCCGCTGTGGTCAAAGTGCGCGTGAGTATTGATCACGTATTTGATCGGCTTGTTGGGGATCGTTTCCTTGAGTTTTTCGATCAGCGCCAAGGAGCGTTCTTCGTTTTGCGGTGCTTCTACCAGCACGATATGGTTTAGCTGCTCGATAGCCACGCTATGGTGAGTACCGCCGGTCAAATAATACACGCCGTCCGCGAGCTTATTGGCTGCGACGATAATGTTCGGTTTCTTGGCGGCTTCGGCAGGTACCGCAATGTCTACGGGCGGGTTGGCTTTTACCGTGGTGACGTTCAAGTCCAATACCGGATATCCGCCTTGCAGACGCACGATATGGCTGGGAAACAGGCCGCCGTCAAATTCCTTGTAGTCGCTGTATTGGGTTTCCAGCAAGGTGTCGCCAAGTACCGGGTTGTCAATCCAGGTTTTGACCTTGGTTAATTGATGGCGGGCATTCAGTGTGCCTTGGTAGCGGTATTTGCCGTCCAAAGTAAAGCTGACTTCGGTGTCGGTTCCTTTGTCTTCAGTTTTGGCCTGATGGCTCTGCGCTGCCCTTAAAAAGCCCTGTGGCGTGGCCCATATTTCGGCGGCGCGTTCTTCGCTAGCGGTGGGTTGCGTGGTGACGACGGGGTTAGCACTGGTGGCGCCGGCCGCAGGCGGGGCAATATTCCAGGCATAAGCACCGCTGACGTATTGATCAACCTTTTGCTCGGTGGGTTGTGGCCGATTCCGCCCCGGCTCAATCTCTTGCAAACGGCTGATTTGCACGCGGGCGCTGGCGGTTTCGTAATTGATGTCGGCGGTGTAGTTTTTGACGGCAAACGGCGGCCAGGGCAGGTCGGGATTCGGCGCCTGGCCAAATTGGTACCAACGGCCGGTGCCGCTAAATTCGATGGATTTGAGGTTTGTGACGCCCGCGGCATCGCTGGCTAATTGGATGCTGTTTTGCTGCAGCGAACTACAGCCAGTGAAAATAAGCGCGGTTAAACCGGCCGTTCGGTATAGCAATTTGTGCATGTCAACTCCTGTTGGTTTGAAATAGGTGTAGGGTTCGGTACGGGTCAAAATAGGCTGTCTGCCGCCAATGCTGGCCGGTTGGCCAATGTCGCTACTGGGATTTTCTGCGCTGATTGATTTCAATTGGAGCTGAGCTCAGCAAGAGCTGTGCCGTTTAACGGTAGGCCGCAAACCCGGCGCAACCAGGGGGATGGCTTATGTTGATAGGAAGGGCGATATGCTGCTCAACTAGCAGAGTTTGCTGCTTAGGTGTTTATGCAGAATCAGCTCGGTGTGCCGTGTCTGGCCTTAATATAAAAACAACATGCAGTGCGTCTTACGCATCTTGTCTTTATGCCTATATCTGAAATAGACATCGAAATATATCGTTTTTAAAGAGAGTCTGGCGCTGGATAGAATTTCCCTAAGCTTGTCACACAGGGAAACCTTTTATGTCGTTTGCAAAAATATCATGGGCCATGTTGGGATCTTTTACCGCGTTGGCTGTGTGTGTGCCCGCCGCGAATGCCACCAACGGCTATTTTGCCCACAGCTACGGCGCCCGGAGTAAAGCCTTGGCGGGAGCGAGTACCGGTTTTGCGCAGGATGCGATTGTCTCTGCGATAAACCCGGCGGGTCTGGCCTATGTGGGTGATCGCCTGGATTTGGAATTTGAACTATTCAGCCCGCATCGTGAATATCGCGTCAATGGCGCCGGCATGTTGGCGACCGGGTCGGTCGAAAGCGACAGCGAGTATTTTCCGGTGCCGACCCTAGGTTGGAGTTACAAATTGGATGCCGAGCAAACCCTCGGTGTAGCGATGTACGGCAATGGCGGTATGAACACCGATTACAAACCATTAGTTAACGGTAATGGCTTGTTTACTGGCGCGAACGGTACCTTCGGCGCCGGCCGCACCGGTATCGATATGGCGCAGGCGTTTATTGTGGGCACCTATGCGCATTCATTCGCCAAAGGCCGCTACGCATTGGGAATTTCGCCGATTTTCGCGGCGCAGACTTTCAAGGCCAGGGGCCTGAATACATTCGGTCAATTCGGTTTTTCCAGTGAACAGGATCATTTATCCGACCAAGGGCGTGATTATTCGTTTGGTGCCGGCTTCCGGGTAGGTGGGTTGGCCGAGTTAACGCCAGGTTTGCGATTGGGTGCGTCCTACAAAAGCCGCATCTATATGTCCAAGTTTGAACGCTACTCCGGCTTATTTGCCCAGGGCGGTGGCTTTGATATTCCGGACAGCTTTAATGTTGGTTTGTCCTGGGACGTTAGCAAAGCGCTGACCGCCAATTTTGACGTAGAGCATATCCGCTACAGTGAGATTAAATCGGCCGGCAACACCTTTCAGGGCAATTTGCTGGGGCACGCCGACGGCCGAGGTTTTGGCTGGAACGATATGACGATTTATAAAGCCGGTGTGCAGTGGCAGCAAAGCCCGGATTGGATTTGGCGCGGCGGCCTAAGTTATGGGCAGCAACCCATTGAAGGCTCCGAGGTGCTGTTTAATATTCTCGCGCCTGGGGTGCAGGAATGGCACTTGACCGGCGGCTTAAGTCACGCCCTTAGCAAACAAGACGAACTCAGTTTTGCATTCATGTATTCGCCGCAGAAAACCATTACCGGCCCAAATCCATTGAGTCCGGGCCAGTCCATAGATTTGTCGATGAGCCAGTTTTCGCTGCAATTTGGTTGGACGCGGCGGTTTTAATCCATTCAGGGCTCTCCTCCCTCTCAAGCGCCGTCAAGGCGCTTCTTTTTAAACGACTGTTACAACATATGCCGATGACTTTTCCCGCTGCTAACCGGATTGCCAATCTTAAACCGTCCGATATCCGTTTGATGACCCGCGAATGCGAACGCATCGGCGGGATCAATCTGGGGCAGGGCTTAGGCGATTTGCCGGCGCCGGCCCTGGTGCGGGACGGCGCGATCAAGGCTATTCAAGACGGCCTCAATACCTACACTGCCTCGGAAGGCGTGCCGCCATTACGGCAGGCGATTGCCGCCAAGCTTAAGCGCGACAATGGTTTGGACGTCGATCCTGACAGTCAGATCGTGATTAGCGGCGGCACAACGGGGGCATTTGCAGCCACCTTGACGGCGTTATTAAACCCAGGTGATGGCATTTTGCTGATGGAGCCTTACTACGGCTACCATTTGAACACGATTCTGCTCAACGGCCTGGATCCGCAGTTTTTAACCTTGGCGCCGCCGACTTTTGCGCTCGACGAAGCGGCGTTGCGTGCCGCCCTAAAACCCAATACCCGGGCAATCGTGGTTTGCACACCCAGTAATCCCAGCGGCAAACTCTTCAGTGCCGCCGAGTTGGCAATCATCGAGCGCGTGGCCGAGCAGCACAATTTGCTGGTCATTTCCGACGAAATCTACGAATACATCACCTACGACGGCGTGCCGCATATTTCCCCGGCCAGTGTCGGCAATCTGGCCAAGCGTACGGTCAGTATCATGGGCTTTTCCAAAACCTTCAGCATTACCGGTTGGCGGCTGGGTTATGCGGTCGCCGAACCGGCATTGGCGCAGGCGATAAATTTGGTTAACGATTTACTTTATGTTTGCGCGCCGTCGCCTTTGCAATACGGTGCGGCCGCCGGTTTGCAGGCGCCGCCGGACTATTTTCAGCAGCTCAGGGCGCAGTATCAACGCAAGCGCGACATCATTTGCGCCGGCTTGCATGCGGCCGGTTTGACGCCGCTGGTGCCGCAAGGCGCCTACTACGTGTTAGCCGACATCGGCCATTTTGGTTATCCGACCGCCAAAGCCGCCGCATTAGCTATTCTGGGACAGACCGGTGTCGCCAGCATTCCGGGCAGTTCGTTTTATCAAAGCGCTGCCGGCGAGGGTTTGATTCGGTTTTGCTTTGCTAAAGATGACGCGACCTTACATGAAGCGGTTAAGCGTTTGAGTAACTTCCACCCTTGATCAATTTGCTAAAGGCTTTTAAGCAAAATAATGTGTGGCTTGTGCTTTCCGGTAGTTGTTAAAACAACAGGAAATCAACAACCGCTGCGCGTGAGGCAGCAGCGTAGAGATGGTTAATTTGCTAAATACTATGTCAAACAAGCACTTGAAAGCTGGCACGTAAGTTGATTTATGAAAGGAATTCAGCATTTATCGAACACCATGTCCAAATCTACCGTTTCCCGACTCGCCAGCACCCGAATTCCCACGGCTTATGGCGACTTTCAACTCTGCTATTACAGCAACACCCTGGATAACAAAGAACATCTGGCGTTTGTGATGGGCAAGGTCTGCGATGCAGAAAATGTATTGGTGCGTATCCACTCCGAATGTTTTACCGGCGACGTGCTGGGTTCCAGACGTTGCGACTGCGGCGAACAACTGGATCGCTCGCTGCAATTGATCGCCAGCCAGGGTGCCGGTGTTTTAGTCTATCTGCGCCAGGAAGGTCGCGGTATCGGTCTGTTGCAGAAAATGCGCGCTTATAACTTGCAAGACCAAGGCTACGACACGGTGGACGCCAACCTGCTATTGGGGCACGGCGCCGATGAACGAGATTACTCGTTGGCGGCCCGTATTCTGGAAGAGCTGGGCGTCAAATCGATACGGCTGATGACCAACAATCCGTTAAAGATTCAAGCTTTGGAAAGCGAGGGCATCCTTGTCAAAGCTCGTATGCCTTTGGAAGCTGCGGTTAATGCCGACAATCAAGGCTATTTGCTAACTAAAGTTAGGCGTATGGATCATCTATTACAGGTTAAACCTGCCGCTATCAGGGTAAGCGAGCGAGCCGCACATGATTGTGAACCAGCAGATTGAGCGCTGGCTGACCGCCCAACAAGCGTTTTCCGAATCAGCGCAGCGGCCGTTTGTCACGCTAAGTTATGCGCAAAGTTGGGACGGCAGCATTACCACGCGCGCCGGTGAAACCTTAGGCTTGAGCGGTTCCGAGTCGCGGCGTTTGACCCACCAACTCCGTAGTCTGCATGACGGCATCTTGGTCGGTATCGGCACGGTGCTGACCGATGACCCGCAATTAACGGTACGGGAATGGGATGGGCACAACCCGCAACCCATCGTCCTGGATAGCGGGTTACGCACGCCGCCGACCGCTCGCCTGTGCCAGCGCACCGACAAAGAATGTTGGCTGTTAACCTGTTTAAAACCCGACGGAAAATTCAACGGCAACGCCGAAATTATCACTTTAGCCGGCGATGACGATGGACGTGTTGATCTGTCGGCAGCCCTGCAACGGCTTTGGGAAAAAGGCATCCGCACGCTGATGGTAGAAGGTGGCAGTCAAGTCATCACCGCCTTTTTAAAAGCACAATTGGCGGATGCCTTGGTATTGACCATAGCGCCGACTTTGGTCGGCGGGTACAAGGGCGTCGGCAATCTGGACTTAGGCTGTAAAAGCCAGTTACCGCAAATTCGTCCATTACATTCGCAGATGCTGGGACAAGATTTGATCATGTGGGGGAATCTGCATTACCGGGAGATGGCGGTAGCATGAGAGCCCGTCAGCTTTGGTTTACCAAGCCCGGAGAGGTTGAAATCCGCGAGCAGCGATTGCCGCCGTTGCAGCCTGGGCAAATATTGGTGAAGAGTCTTTGCTCCGCGATCAGCGCCGGCACGGAAATGTTGGTTTATCGAGGACAATTGCCCTCCGATATTGCTTTGGATGCCTCACTGACAGCTTTGCAGCAGCAAAACGCTTATCCCTTGCAATATGGTTATGCCTGTGTCGGCCGCGTTGAACAGCTCGGCTCTGGCGTTGATGCGGCCTGGTTAAATAAGCGCGTGTTTTCATTTCAGCCGCACGCCAGCCATTTTATTGCCACGGCAGAGCAACTGATCGTATTGCCGGATGATGTCGAAGCCGAGGCGGCGGTATTTTTAGCCAACATGGAAACAGCCGTTAATCTGGCACTGGACGGTGGTCCGGCGCTGGGGGAGCGGGTGGTGGTTTTAGGGCAGGGCATCGTCGGCTTGTTGCTATCCAGCGTGCTGTCACGTTTTCCGTTGGCGCAATTGTTGGCTTTGGATGACATTAGCAAACGTCGCAATTACGCTGAGTGGCTGGGCGTGCATCACGCTTTCGATCCAAAGTCAGAAAGCCACATAGCGAAATTGAAAGACGCTTTACGCTTGCCGGTCGATTTGTCGGCAACCCCACATTCAGGCTGCGATTTGATCTTTGAAGTCAGTGGTTCGCCGGAGGCATTGAACCTAGCTATCGAATTATGCAGCTATTCCGGACGCATCGTGATCGGCAGTTGGTACGGTAACAAATCCGCTGCTGTGCAACTGGGTGGGGTGGCCCATCGCAATCGAATCAAATTCATCAGCAGCCAAGTCAGCAGCATTGCGCCGGAATTGACGGGGCGCTGGGATAAAGCCCGACGCTTCCAGCAGGCTTGGCAGATGATTCGACGAGTGAAGCCGCAAGCACTGATCAGTCATCGCGTTCCCATCGACCAAGCCGCAGACGTTTACCAGCTGCTGGATCAAGCGCCGGAACAAGTCTTACAAGCCATTTTTATTTATTAACAGACCATAGCTTTAGCCAATCGCCGTGAATTTAGTCCCCTCTCCTCGCGGGACAGGGCTGGGGTGAGGGGGTAAAAACCCTAGTCTAACCTTCGTCTAAATGACATGTTAGTACCAGAGAAGGAACAATACATTGGCATTGGCCGCCCGTAACAAAATAACCACCAAAACCCAAGGAAAACCAACATGTACAGCGTAGCCGTCAGCCGAGACTTTATCGCCAACCATTACTTGATCGGCGGTGACTGGGGCAGCGAAAACCAGCCGCACGCCCACCATTACATCGCCGAAGTGCGTATCGACGGCGAGGAACTGGACCAGCACGGCTACCTGATGGACATCGTCGCCATCGAAGCTGCTTTGGATGAAGTTGTCGCCGGCTTTCGCGATCAAATGCTCAACGACAAGCCGGAGTTTGCCGGTTTAAACCCCAGCATCGAACACTTCAGCCGCATCATCTGTGAAAAAGTCGCCGCAACCATTAATCCGCCCTGCACCGGCAGATTGCGGGTAAAACTCTGGGAAAACGCCACCTGTTGGGCGGCTTACCGCTTGGCGTTCTAACCGGTAAACACCGTGCATGTTGGCTTGTTGACCGTTGGCGACATGGATAGCGTCAGCGGCGGTTATTTGTATAACCGCAAGCTGGTGGCTTATCTGCAAAACCAAGGCGATCAAGTCAGCATCATCAGCTTGCCGCCGCGCAATTATTGCCGGCTGTTGGCGGAAAATATTACCGGCGATTTGCTGGATAAAATCGCCGCCGCCAAGCCGGATATTCTGATTCAAGACGCCATGGCGCATCCGGCCGTGTTTTATTTGAATCGGCGCATCAGTAAACAACTCGACATCCCGATAATTGCCCTGGTGCATCTGCTAGCCAGCATCGATCAAGCGCCTTGGTATAACCGCTGGCTGTACAGAATTGTCGAGCGCCGCTATTTACAAACGCTGGACGGCATCATCGCCAACAGCCGGACCACGCTAAGCCAAATCATTCAGCTACTTACCGGCGAATTGCCGCCACACTGTATTGCTGTACCGGCTGGCGATAATTTTGCCGAAGTAAACGTTGATCGCGCAGGTATCTTAAATCGCGCGCTGGAGCCAGGACCGTTAAGGATATTGCTAGTGGGCAACGTCATCCGCCGCAAGGGTTTGCATGTGTTGCTCAAAGCCCTTAGCCAATTGCCGGCACAGAACTATCAGCTCAACGTGGCCGGACGGCTGGACATGGAACCCGGCTATGCCGCGCAAATTAAAACCCTGATTCGCGGTGCCGGATTGACGCGAAGCGTGTCCTTGCTCGGCCCAGTGCAAGGTCAAACGTTGGCCGATTTGTACCGGCAACATCATCTATTAGTAATGCCGTCCGCGTACGAAAGTTACGGCATTGTCTATGTCGAAGCCCAGCAATTTGGCTTGCCGGTGATCGGCACCACGGCGGGCGCGGCTTGGGAGATTATTCGCGAAGGGGAAAACGGTTATTTGATCGAACCCGAAGGTCACGTCGCCTTAGGCAATTTGTTAAAGACCTTGCATCATGATCGGCGGCTGCTGGCTCGATTGGGCGCCAACGCCTTGCAAGCCTACGCCGGCCATCCCAAATGGGAGGCAAGTTGCGCCAAAATCCGCGCTTTTTTATCCGGTCAAGTCACGACTTGGCAAAGCGGATAAACGCTCAGCCATTGGCCAACAACCGCGTGCGCCGGCTGGCGAGTCCCTGTCGGGCACAGCTATCGATGTAGTGGTTAAGCGCCACCTGAGCATTGGTTTTAGAGGAAAACGGCCCTTTGCGGCCTTCCCGAGTCAAAAAATACCAGGCGGGTAAGCCTGTGCCAGGATTAACTACAGACAAAAATCGTTGGGTGCGAAACATAGATCACTCACTCTCAAGAATTAAACAGGCGTGATGCCGATAATGTCGTATCACTATTTATGCCATGTTTATAAGCCTTGCCAAGTCTGGTTCCATTACGCCGGGCTGGATAAAAAGTGTTGCTGGAGATACTGATATTGTTGATTGGGTGTATGGTAAACAATTTGGCGGGATGGCTCACAGGACTAAGCTTGGGCTAAACCCAATGGGCTTCGTAGGATGGGTAGAGCGAAGCGAAACCCATCGCTAACTTCAAACTTACGCTGAAAAAAATGACTGAATACCGTCGCCATCGTGTCCAGGGTGGCACTTACTTTTTTACGGTAAATCTGGCGGATAGAAGCCAAACACTACTGACGGATCATATTGAGATTTTGCGAGAATCCTTCCGTACGGTTAAGCAAAAGCATCCATTTACAATGGAAGCAATTGTTATATTGCCTGAGCATCTGCACGCCATTTGGACATTACCCGATGGTGACGATGATTTCAGTTTGCGCTGGCGACAAATCAAATCAGAATTTTCCAGGCATATCGAAATTGGCGAGAAAATTTCCCATAGCCGTATTCGTAAAAATGAAAGAGGAATCTGGCAAAGACGATTTTGGGAGCACCAAATAAAAGACGATAACGACTTTTCTAAGCACGTGGATTACATTCATTTCAATCCGGTGAAACATGGTTATGTCACAACCGTCGCGAATTGGCCTTATTCATTGTTTCATCAATATGTTAAACGAGGGATTATTCCGGTTGCTTGGGGCGGAGCGGATAGATTGGAAAATGATTTAAATTTGGGATAGGAACGTTTATGATTTTTTAATTTGATGGGTTTCGCATTCGCTCTACCCATCCTACCGCTAAGAACAAATTGGAAAGACAATGACAAATATAAATATGCAAAAATACGGTAGGGGCTGTTGCCATTTTGAAACGATAGCCTTGAAATCGAACGGCTCTGCCTCATTGATTGATTTTTCAATCAGAAGACAAGTGAGCTATGCCGCGACAAATGTTTACGGATGCATACTGGAATAAATTCAAAGCCATCCTGTTAAGCCTGGGGATTTATGACAAGCCTTCGCTCAGGCAAACGGTAGAAGGGATTTTTTATCGCATGCGAGTCGGCTGCCCCTGGCGAGACCTGCCTGCCACGTTTGGTAAGTGGAATGCAGTCTACAAACGGTTTAATGCGTGGTCACTGCAAGAAAAACTGATGGGCATCTTTCGAGGCCTGGTTGTGGCACCGGATTTGGAATGGACCTTTATTGACGGCAGTATCGTGAAAGCGCATCAGCATAGTAGTGGTGCGGCTCATGAACAGGATGCCGCGATTGGGAAATCCGTTGCGGGTCACACCACGAAAATCCATATGGCCGTTGATGCCTGTGGGCTGCCTATTCATTTCTCGATCACCGGTGGTGAAGTCCATGACTGCAAAGAAGCGCCGGAATTAGTGGCTAAACTGCCTTTGGCTGACTACACGGTCGCTGACAAAGGCTATGACAGTGAACCTCTACGGATTCAAATTCGAGAGAAAGGGAGTGTCCCTATCATTCCTAGAAAACAAAATTCAATCGTCGGGAATGACGGAATGGATTGGTGCCTCTACCAATATCGCCACCTCGTTGAAAATGTCTTTGCGCGATTGAAACATTTCAGAGCCATCGCGACGCGATATGACAAATTGAAACGCAATTTTGAAGGCGTTGTCGCTTTGGCCTGCGCTTTTATTTGGTTACCCATGTAAAACGGCAACAGCCCCTAGTCAAATTCAAGAAATGTCCTTGTGGGCTAAGAAATTTACAAATTGGGATAAACTTCGCGCTATACAAAACAGCAAGATAATTAGTTCAACGTATGTATGGTTATTTGTTGTTCCACTTGTGGCAAAGTTATTGTCGAAAATAAATGAATCCATAAAAATAACTATCGACGGTAGTGTGTACGAATTTGTGATAGAGCTACCATTCTCCTGGGAGGTGTTCTTTTATTCGTCATTATGCTTTGTTATCGGTAATGTTATTTTTCTAGTTTTAGCTCCCGAGTTAATAAAAGATTTCAAAGATTATGGCGAGTACACTGGATCAAGAAGAAACATACATCATCTATCTAGGTATATGACAGAAAAATATAAGCTTCATCTAAATAATATTCGTGCTAAGGAGTTAGAAAGCTCTAAAGATTACGAAGATTTAAAGCGGCGTATTGGATTTAACAGGCTGGTGAAAAACTCGAAAAGCCAAGTAAGCTAAGGCATAGATGAGCGGCCAACTGTTAAAATAGGCTACCTAAATTTGGAGCCTTTCAATGCGCGGACACGATGCCATTCAAAACAGCTGGTTCAGCTATGTTAGCCTGGAAGACCGTATTCCCAAACAGCATCCGTTGCGTCGTTTACGGCTACTGGTTGATGGCGTATTGGCCTCTATGGATGCCGTCTTTGCCGAGCGTTACTCGCACACAGGCCGTCCCTCGATGGCCCCTGAAAAACTGCTGCGCGCCTTGCTGTTACAAGTCCTGTATACGGTCCGTAGCGAGCGTCAGTTGATGGAACAACTGGACTACAACCTGTTGTTTCGCTGGTTTGTCGGTCTGGGCATCGACGACGCCGTGTGGGAACGCACAGTGTTCAGTGCCAACCGCGAACGCCTGCTGTCCGAAGCCCTGAGTCGCGAATTTTTTGAGCGGGTACTGGCCATAGCCGAATGGCAAAATCTGGTGTCCGACGAACACTTCAGCGTCGACGGTAGCCTCATTGAAGCCTGGGCCTCGCACAAAAGCTTCGTCAAAAAAGATGGTAGTGGTCCCGATAAACCCGCCGGCCGCAATCCCGAGATCGACTTCAGCGGCGAAAAGCGCAGCAACGCCACCCACCACAGTACGACCGATCCCGAAGCCCGGCTTTACAAGAAAGGCGAATACACCGAGGCCAAACTGCGTTACATCACCCATGCCTTGTCCGAGAATCGCAACGGCCTGATTGTCGATGTCGAAACCACTCAAGCCACCGGCACCGCCGAAATCGAAGCCGCGCAAAAAATGATCAAACGCCGCGTGCCCCAAGGTGGCAGCGTCGGTGCCGACAAAGGCTATGACCAACCGGCGTTCGTCAACGGACTCGAGTCCCGTGATATCAAAGCCCATGTGGCCCGCAAAAAGATTGGCAGTGCCGTCGACGGCCGCACCGCGCGCGGCAAAGGTTACGCCCAAAGTCTCAAGCGCCGCAAAATCGTCGAAGAAGCCTTTGGCTGGGTCAAAACGGTCGGCGGCCTGCGCAAAACCCGTCACATCGGCTTAGCCAAAGTCGCGGGTCAGGCCTTGTTTTGCTTTGCCGCCTACAACCTGACGCGCATGCTCAACCTATTGGTGTTCACGCCGAAACCGGCGTGGAGTGCACCCGCCTAGGGTGAAGTTCGCCTGAAAACCGTCCACAGACGGCTTCAGGCGAATAAAAAGCCCTTGAAACCGGGGCAAAACGCTTGAAACTCGATGTCATGACCGATTTCAACTCGAAAAAATCACGAACATCGTGGGTAAGGGGAAATATCGGCGGGTTTTTCACCAGCCTGTTAATGACAGTAGCAAAAATCAAAACCCTAAGGCAGAGGAAGATCAGTTCTGGTCGTTATACGACTATTTGAATATAGAATACCGTTATTTCAGATATATCTGCACTGCTTTTTATGCAATAGGTTTTGTGTTGTTTTCATGGGTGATTATAAGAAACATTTTTTGGGTACTAACTCATTAATTTGGCTTATCAGGGCAGGGTGGAGAAATGCGAAACTCAACATGAAGACAGAACGAAGTGAATCGCATCACTCGCCACGGATGGGCTTCCTTTCGTCAGCCCACCCTCTCAAACCAACCTAATCCGCCGCAAAGCAATAAAAATAACCCGCGCCGCCGGTGCTGACCAGGTTTTCCTGGCTGCAGCCTTTGCTGTCGTGGGTGGAGTTCCAGGAGACGTTGCCGCCGGTGGCACCGCGGTTGGTGCGGTCGGAGTGGCCGACGCGAACGCTGCCTTCGCCGCTGCTGGTGTAGTTTTTACAGGTGTGGTCGGCGGCATCGGTGTAGGCGCGGCCATCCGGTTTGGAGCCGGTGATTAGGTCGTGCTGGTTAGGGGTAGCGCCAACGCCATTGATCTGCGCGCCTTTTTCGGTGAGGTTGGTGGTGCGATGCACGTTGTTGCCCAATTGGCCTAACTCCACGGTGTCGCCATGCAGGTGAGCAACATCGTTGGCAACGATCGCGCCGTTAGCATTGGCCCAGGGGCCGTTGCCGATCCGGTCGCGAGCGTTGACGGCGGGTTGGTCGGCCGTGGCCTGGGTGCTCAAATAGGCGCGCCAGGTGCGGTTGCCGGCACCGACGTCACTCGCCAGTTTTTGGCAATGCGCATCCGCGCCCGCCAGGCCGCCCAAATCCGCGCCTTTGCCGGAGCCAACACTGGTAACGAAAAAGCCTAACGGCGGTTTGGGGGCGTCGCTGGGGGCTTGTTGAGCGAAGGCAGTGTTGGCGCTCAGAACGAGCAGGCCGGCAACAAAGCTAGTTTTTTTCATGCATTTTCTCTCTGGTTATGGGTTATCAAAACGGATTCCTTGAGCAAGGTTCCCGCTCCCAAAACAGCACTAATCGTGCCGTATTTAATCGCCAGGAAATTCCGTTGTTGAACAGAGTTAATGCGCGCCAGCTATTGCGATACAGACAGGGTTTGCTGACTGACTGTCTTTAGAGAAGCACTTGGCTACCGTCTTGCCTGTAACACGCGCAAGCAGCCCAAGCCGCCGATGAGCATAATCGCATCGCGCAAACGCATTAACGCAATCAAGCCAACAGCCGCCTCGGCGGGCCAACTCAAATAGTGAAACGCCCAAAATAGCGCCGCTTCCAACGATCCAACGCCGCCCGGCAGCGGTAACAAAAATGACAGGCGCATCGCCACCAAAACCACCAGAAACGCGGACATATCCACGGCAAAATCAAATACGCCAAGCAGCAGCCATAACTCCAATAGCAAACCGGCCCAGCCGCATAGAGAAAATATAAAGGCTTTGCATAAAGCCGGCTTACCTGCCGTTACGGCAGCCTTTAAGTCACTACCCAAGCGCTGCCAATGGGTTTCGATGTTTTGCAGGCGCGGATGCTGCTGCCAACGCCGAGCCAGGCGCTTTAACCCAGCCAATATCTGTTCCGGTCGCTTTAAAATAAACCAGCCAAATAGGGACAAGGTCAGCAAGATAGCGGTCAGACTCAGCAAGATTTCCCGCCAATTGGTGACAGCGACGGCCGGTGAGGCCAGCAGCAATAGCACCGCCAAGACCAGGATGCTGAAGTTGATCCACAGCTCGTAAAACCTATCCAGGCCCAAACTCAGCAGCGCCCCGTGTAGCGGCAAATGGCAACGCTTGTACAACCAGAAAATCTGCAAAGGCTCGCCGCCGAACTGCGGGCCGGGCGTGATGAAATTGACGGCTTGGCCGGCTTGGCGAATCAACAATAACTGAGCAACGCCGACCGGCAATTTCAGCAAATTACTCAGCACCCACCAGCGCTGGGCAGCCACTAGAACAATGGCAAGATTCGAGCCTATCCAGGCCAGCCATTGGCTGATAGATAACGCCTCGATACTGCGGGTGATAGCGGTAAGCGGCAATTGGTTGAGTACCGCCCCGACCAGCATTAACGCCGGCAACCATAACAAAATAGGCAGCGCTCTATGCCAGGTCATCCGGCCCCGTCATAGCGTTGAATCCACTCGTCGCCCCAGGCCCAAAGGCTATAGCGGCCGGTGCCCAGCAGCAAAATCCAGCTGGCAGCGAAGATCAGAAAATCAAACACAACAAGATTGCTATCGTGCGGATAATGCCAACCCAAGGAGACGATCACGATCAAGGCTCCCAAGCGCCCGGCCAAGCCAAGCACAACCAGCGCAGCACCTAGCGCCAGCAGCTTGCCCCCGGTGTCGATGCTATCCGGTATCAGCAAAACCAGCAGCAACGGTAGTAATAATCTCAGCCCTGGCTGAAAATACTGCTCGCTCCAATTTGCCAAGCGCTCATAGGCCTGGGGCGTTAACCTACCGCACACCACCCACCAGTCCGCCGCAAATCCGAACAGCACCGGCAGCATGAAGGCAATACCGGCGATAGCGGTCAACTCGGGATCCAGCAGCGGCCAGAGCGCTACGGCAACAAACGCCATTTGAAAGCCCGCCAAAGTCCGACGCAAAGGATTTCCCGGCAAGTCGTATAAGGGCAACCCCAGTAGACTACGGCGCTGCAAGCCCCACCGATAAACATAGTAAGCCACGCTCAACAGCAAATAAGAGCTATGCAGTTTGCCCAAACCGATTGCCAATAGCGGTGCGATCACCAATCCCAGCGCATCAAAGGTAATATCCAATTCATTACCCAACAGGCTCACCTGTCCGCTGCGGCGAGCCGCGAAGCCGTCCAACCTATCGATAATAGCCGCCAGCGTGTAAAACAAGGCCGGCAAGCAAAGATAAGCGGCAAGCGCTTGCTGCATAAACAAAAAGCCGCCGGTCAGCGCGATAAATCCGCCGCGCAAGATGGTTAAACGATTGCCCCAGCCGAGGCTACCGTAAAGTGGCGCGTCCAAACTGGCGCGGTTCAACGGTAAACGTCGCCATGCGCACAGGCAGACATAAGCCCAGATTAGACTGGCGCGAAACAGCCAGAGGCTGGCAAGCTGCCAATCTTCCGCAACGCTGAATACACCAAAACCGATCAGCAACACGCCCAAGCCCAGTTGGGCGATTACGCGCAATTCCTGCTGCAGAAAATTTAAGTTGGCATTCTCGGTTGGTTGCATGTGTTTCTGTTGCTGAGTCGGATTGACCGATAAGCGCAAGCAGATGCCGTGCCAGTTTGGCGTTGTTTTTGCTTGCAAGCAGCATCAACCTTAAATATCCAACAGCACATTCGAATTAGCATGCCCGTCTCAGCAAACTTAAATTCACTTTATCGGCAACGGTTTTACCGCCCAAATTTAACCGTCTTGCGGGGCTATAGATGCTAGGCGATAACAGGATTTTCCATACTGACCGGACAGCTCCCCTCGCAACCGGTTTGAATGGTTTCGCGGTGATTTATGTATTGGCGGCCTTGCTTATTCCCAATCGCCTGAGCGCGATCTCGTTGGAGGCTTTTGCTTACCTGCCGTTGGAAGCGCTATTGCTCGGTCTGGCGTTGCTGGTGCCGGGCCGGGCCGGATCGCTGACTCGCCTGTGTGCCGCAGGCCTGCTGGCGACGGGGATAATTTTTAAAATGGCCGACCTCGCGGCATACCAGGTTTTCGACAGGCCATTCAACCCTGTGCTAGATTCCCGCTTTCCGGCGGACGGCATGAATCTGTTGCAAGGCGCCATTGGCCAAATTGGCGCCATCTTCGTCGCCGGTTTGCTGATCGCCTTGTTGCTGAGTATTTTTTGGCTGACCAACACCTTGCTGCGCCGGGTACAAACGCTGCTGCAAAGTTCGGCGCAAATTAGCGGCACAGGCTTAGTAGCCGGCCTTTTAGTGTGGAGCGCTTCAGCCTTCGCGGATTGGTCATACGCCGGCAAACCGTTTTACGACCTAATGGCCCAGCACGTTGCCAGCATCCGCAGCGGCATGGCCGATCAGGAAAGTTTCAACAACGTCGTCGATAGCGACCCTTATGCCGCCGTGCCGGACAGCGCATTGTTCGAAAAATTGAAAGGCAAGGATGTGCTGGTGGTGTTCATCGAATCGTATGGCCGGACCGTGCTCGACAAAGCCGATTACGCCGCACATATCCGTCCCCTATTACAGCAAAGCAGCGCCGATCTGGCCGCAAACGGTTTGTCGGCGCGGAGCGCTTACCTGACCTCGCCGACTTACGGCGGCATCAGCTGGCTGGCGCATGGCACCCTGATGTCCGGTTTATGGATCAATAGCCAGACCCGCTACGACCGCTTGGTGATGACCCAACGCCCGTCGTTGAATCGCCTGTTCCACAGGGCGGGTTGGCGCACCGTGGCGGTACAACCGGCACATACCATGGCCTGGCCGCAAGGCGAATACTTCGGTTACGACCGCATCTATGCCGCGCAAGACTTGGGCTACCAAGGCCAAACCTTCAACTGGATCACGATGCCTGACCAATACACGCTGTCGGCCCTGCAAGCCTTGGAGCGCAAACCCGGCGCGCGCCAACCGCTGATGGCCGAGCTGGCATTGATTTCGTCGCATGCGCCGTGGACGCCGTTGCCGGAATTGGTGAACTGGGATCAGGTCGGCGACGGCAGTATTTTCAATCGAGCCCGCGTCGGTGAGACCCCGGAAGTGGTCTGGCAAAACACCGAGCGCATCCGCGAACAATATCGAAAATCCATCGAATATGCGCTGGCGAATATCATCTCCTACGCGATTAACTATGGTGACGATAACCTGGTAGTGCTGGTGCATCTGATCAGCCGGGATAGCAAGGTGATGGATGCAATAAAGGATTGGCAATGGACGGACGGCATGCTGCCGGCCGATGACGCACCCGTGCTAGGTATGGACAAGCTGCGGGACCGCTTTATCACGGCGTTTTCTCAGTAAATATTTGCGTTTGTTTGATAGTCTTGGCTGCCAGTTCGCGTAGGGCTAAATACGCCTGGATAGTATCCGTGAAGGTCTAACAGATTATGGAGATGGAAAGTTAAAAACGCCCCAAGGCGGAAGTTCGTGTAGTTATCTTGAATGTCGGTTTAAAATTTAAGCCAGCCATTTAAATAATAAAAATTGTAGGGTAGATAGAGCAAGTGCGGCAATTGATCATACCGGGTGATTATAGATAGGTTGGGCACGGAGCCGATTCGAACGGCTCCCCTATGCGCTGCATTATCCTTCCCACTAGAAGACGTGCCCATAATTCCTAAACTGGTAGTGATTTTTTTGCTTTCTCGATTCGTGCTTTCAGGCGTCTTTGGAAAATATCTCTTTGACTCTTATCATACCATTTATTAAAAGCATTTTTGTCATTGATCCAAGATAATGACGATGCAGTAGAGTTTTTATTAATGCCCTTCTTGCTTAAAGAGGTATTGAAATCCAGATTGAAGGGCTTTTTAATCACTTCGGATATTTCATTATAAGCCTTATCTTTCTCAGTCGAGTGTTTTATGCAAATCAAGCGTCCAGATAATTCAATTAGTCGGCGCGGATCGGAAACTCTAGTGATATCTTTTTCCGAGTTCGTCGAGTTGTTTTTTGGCACCGTGAAACTGATAGCCTTGATCCCTGATACAAGTAATGCTATGGCATCATCCATATTCGCTGCTCGGGATATATTGTTAGGGTCTAACTTCTGCAAGGCTAATACCTCAATACTATGGCAGATTTGACCTTTATTTAATCTCGGGAGTGCGTCTTCGGTTTTTTGGGGATGAGTTGAAGTGTCTGATTTATTTTTGGCTTGATACAGGTTAGTAAACTTAAGGGCATTGCCTAATTCATTTGTCGTGAGTGGGTAATGATATTTTTCTACCCTATATCTAATAGAAAACTCACTTGGCCAGTGTATTACGCGAGTTTTCTTGTTCATCACCACTTTTGTCTCAAATTTCTTTTCCAGCGTCCATTTCGTAATGCTGCGAAAAGCCTTTCGTTTAGATCTGGCTGAATGACTTCTTGCTACTTTGCCATAAAATTTAGAAGCTTCTAACGTCAGTTTAGACTCATAAAGCCAATTTAGCCCGCTAATCAAGGCTGGGGGAGTGAAAACACTTAGACTCCAACCGATAAACTTGCGACGGGTTAGACGGGTTATTAATGGCATGTAGTTTTCGCGATTATTTTACGGTTTTCTTAAAATCCTCTAATATAGAAGAAGCTAAGGGAAAAATTAAAGACAATATTGTTATAAATAGAACTAAAGAGTTGATAGCAAAAGAAGGCTTGTCTATAGTCACTATTTCGACTATCGATGTAGTAAATAAAAACTTAAAAGCCATGAAAATAAATATTGAGTGATAGCTTAGCGCAGCTATATTTGAGCTTAGCCATTTTATAAAAGAGTTATTGTCAACTGCATTCGTAAAGTGTATCGATAAAGGGTAAGCCCAAAAAGGGGGGTCATTAACTGAAGGTTTAAAATGGTAATTCTTATAGGACTCCAAAACTCGCATACGAAAAAAAATGGCAGTTATACTTAATCCGCAACAACAAACAGGCCATAAAGCTATTATTGCCTTATCCTCCAGGTTTAAATCCAATAAAGGGAGTTTAAATTGTTTTCCTTCTAATCTTTTCTCTAACTCGGATTGACTCACATATAAGTCGGATACTTGTTTTTTGACTTTTAAAAAAAGATCGACCTTGTCTTTATCGAGAATTGAAGACCTCGTAGTATTTTTTGAGCTTTGATGCCTTGCCTGATTTGAGGGGGTAACCGCATTGATGCTTAGTTTAATATCGGAGTTATTCTTTTGTATGTTCAAAACCATATCAAGTTTACTGCTTTTGTCCAGAACAACTTTATTCTTAACATTCTTTGCGTTTAAGTGATTTTCTCTGCTTGGATTTTGGTCTTTGCCCGTCTGCAACTGTTCATCAGCTACCTTAGTAATTTTATTAACGCAAAAATCTTCGTCGTCATTGTTTATGGGATGATCTCGATTTGTCGTTAATTTTTCGCAAATTTGTTTATGTAGCTCTATTGAAAGCTTTTCAAGCTCAAATATATGTGATTTTTGGATGCGTATAGCGTCCTTTATTTTTTTAGCTTCTTCCGTCTCTGTGAGTCCAGGAAGTATCACTATCAGGAGAGTTAAAAACAAACTGGCGCTGTACCAAGCGAGCACCTTATTTCCGTTAGCGATTATCCCAATCATCAGTTTTAGTCTGGAACAGATATTTTGAAAAAAATTTTCTTTCGACGACGTTTACACCGTATATTTGAGTCAATCTGGATAGACCATCTCTAAATCCAAGGCAGGGCGGAGCGGCAGCGATACCCAGTTTTAATAGATTTTTGCTGGGTTTCATTATCATTCAACCCAGCCTATTTCTGCAACCCAACTTCGGCTTATCGTCAAGTTGCAGACGTTATATAACTACAGCGATTGGTGCTTTTGCGTCGATTTTGACAGTTCGCCAATCTCAAAAGCCGGCATTTTTTTACTGATTGAATCGTATCTGAATAGGTGCCCGATTCGCAGTTAACAGCAAAACAGTTGTCCTCTCCGATAAATCGTCTTCCTGTCTTTGATCGCCACTTGGTCGTCATTCACAAAGTAATTAACGCTAAAACAGTGGCTTAGCTAAATAAGCAATCTTAGTTATCCCGTTGCTATGGATTATGGGCCTGGTTTTTGCTGAATGCGGGCGATGACGTGGAAAGTTAAGCAAACTATTTTCCGCGATTGATTTTTTAGCGAATTAGCGGAGGACATATCGAATGAACACGAAAGGCAAACTGGTAAGCGTGATAGTTGTTGGCGGCCTACTTTCCCTGACAGCACCGCCAGCCCATGCCCACCACGCCTTTTCCGCCGAGTTCGACGCCGAACAACCCATAGAGTTAAAAGGCGTGGTCACCAAGCTGGAACTTGTCAATCCGCATAGCTGGCTATACCTGTCGGATATGGCTGATCGATGTCGCCAGTTCTCTAGCAGACATGCCTCTCATTCAGGTTCTAAGAATCCAATCCACTCGTATTTTTTCAATTGTCGCCCGATTACCTCCTTATGAGGTCGTTTTATGGCCAAAGGCGCGAACATGGCAATTTAGGTGACGATGCGTGCCCGAGTGGGGAATATCCTCGCTAGCTATACCATCTGGATTGTCAGATTAATTAATTCATTCGTGCGCCAATCCGGATTTTCCCTGTCGAATTCATGTAGACGGGTTACCAAGTATCCGGGCGGCACGCAAAATCACCTCATGGTTACCGCCGAGTGGTGCGTCGGCACATCCCAGCCCCGTGGAGGTGCCGACGAGGCGTGCAGCGGTGCGCACGGGCGCTTGCGGCGTACCGCCGAGCACTTTGTGGATGCCCCTATAGCCCCGCGGGGCACAGCCAAAGCTTTCGGTGGTGCCGCTGGATCTATTTTCGGTGCGCATGCGCGGCTTGGGCATACCGCCGGAATTGCTCGAAGGATGTTGTGCCGCTGCTGCGACGTGAAGCAAACCGACGGCAGCGCCAAGAATTGGGGATTCGAATTCGGCGCGCCATTCAGTCTGAAACAAAAAGGCATCACCAAAGCCAGCCTGCCGGTCGGCAGCGAAGTCACCATCCAGGGTTACCGCGCCAAGAACGGTAAGGATTTTGGCTATGCGGTGACCACCGTGTTGTCCGACGGCCGTAGCGTTAAAACCGGCGGCGCTCAGGATGCGCCGGGGGCGCAAGCCAACGGCCAGGCGCAATAAACCGAATCGGATTTGTTTGAATATAAATATTACGGAATATACCCTCAATGAGTTCACCCAATAACGGTCCGTCATCGCTACAGATTGCGCTGATGCTGGCCAGCGGCTTGATATTGCTGTTTCTGGCTACCGGCGACGCCGGTGCGGCCGGCCCTAAAATCCCCCGGCTTGCCAACGGCAAACCCGACTTTTCCGGCATCTGGCAAACCACCAGCGCCGCCGATTACGACCTGGAACCGCACAGCAACCGCAAGGACGCTCCGCCCGGCGCCGGCATCGTCGAAGGCCACTATCTGCCTTATTTACCTATTGACTGTACAGGCTTGATTTGTCGATGCGGTAGCTGTCGCCTCCAAACGATGGGTAATAAAACCGCGAAAATGCCCAACGGCGGTCGCGGCCAAATCCCATTGCGAAGCGCCCGGTATATCCACCTGTTCAATCGGGTCCAATACCGACTCGAACCAGGCCGGCACGGCCCGGCTATAGGTAAACATGTTTTTGGTAATGTTATCGGCTTCGGAGCTGGCAACCACCATCAATGGGTTTGTCTGCACGGGGCGACTCGTTGCAGCGACTCGGTGGATGGCCGCGCGCAGATCGGCAAAGCGTCTGGCTTCAACTGCCGGATTGACCAACAACACCAGGTCGCCAAAGCGGGCTTGGTCGCCGCGTCCCTTTTGCAAACGTTGCAACCAGATCGGTTGCAAGGCGTTTAACATCACGGATGCGCCCAGACTATGGCCTATGGTCAGCAAACGGTTATCCGGATCGGCATCGTGTTTGACGACAGTCTCGACATTCAACAAGAAATCCAGAATTTGGTTTTGGCCCAGGCGTTCGCTGACCGACCGCCGACTCCAAAAGGTCAAGGCCCGCAACCAGGGCGTTTCCACTGTTTCGCCGCGCCAGCCCAGGTACACGCCAATCACTCGGTAATGCGGATTGCGCAGCTTGATGTCGCGCAAACTTTCCTTGAAACGGCGGACGTTGTTATCGCTGTCCTTGGCATTGTGGTGCCAGCCGTGGGTATAAAGCACCACATATTGCGGTTGTTGGCTGTCTTGCAACCACGCTAATACGGCATCGGACTGGCGTTGATCGTAGAAACGGCCGTCGTCGTCGAATTCCACGAAACCCAAGGTGTAACCATCTTGCGGGTTGACGACTAAATTGGCGGCGCTGCAATCCGCTCCGGCATTGGCTAGACAAGGTTTTACACTGATATTGGTACGGAAATATTCTTGGGGAGCGCAAGCTGATAGCAGTATCAGCATGGCGAACAGTAATCTGCTCATAAGGCGATGACGAGGACAGAGACACAAGGTTTTGCGTCACTGTCCCACTCATCAAAGGTAATTTCAGCTACTGCAGGCATCAGCCGGCATATTTGACGGTGCAGCCGTAAGGTTTGGTTGCTGCTTTGCTGATGGGTTTACCTGCCGCCAATTCTTTTAGTGCTGAAGAAATATAATTTTCAGCCGTCGCGATGTCGGCCTGGTCTGCCGAGGCAATGCTGTCTATGCCGCCCTTATAAAGTAAAACCCCTTTGGGGTCGATGATGAACAATTGCGGGGTATTGGTGGCGCCGTACAATTTGCCCACGGCACCATCCGGATCGAACAAGGTGTTGGCGGGTGTTGCGTTGCGCTCTTGATTAAGTTTTTTTGCGGTTGCCGCGTCGACAAAGCCTTGTTTACCAGGCGCGGAAGAAATGATTTGCAACCAGACGATGTTTTGGCTTTGGGCCTGTTTTTGCAAATTGGGAATATTGCCGGATTGGTAATGTTTTTGCACAAACGGGCAGTCGGCATTGGTCCATTCCAGAATCACGGTTTTGCCGCGTAGCGCCGCCAAACTCAAGGTGCCGCCATCGGCTGCCGCCGCGGAAAATGCCGGTGCCGGCTGGCCTACTACTGGCTCTGCTTTGGCGGGGGCCGGCATTAAAAGCATTAAACTAACGGTCATCAATCCGAACAAACGCTGAGAAAACATAAATACTCCATTGCTGATGGTTAAAGACGAGCGCCTTGAATGGCGCCGATAACGAGATCGGGGGTCAGAATTTGCGGTAATACCATCGCCTCCTGCGCTCCCGGTCCGAAATACAAATACAAGGGCACGCCGCTGCGACCAAATTGGCTCAATACCTTGGCGATACCCGCATCACGGTTGGTCCAGTCGCCTTTTAGGTAAGTCACCTCGGCGTTGTGAAATGCGCCGCGAACCGCTTCGCTACTCAAGGCAACCCGTTCATTCACTAAGCAGGTGATGCACCAGTCGGCGGTGAAGTTGACGAACACCGGTTTGCCTTCACTGCGTAATTGGGCCAGTTTTTCTGCGCTGTAAGCTTGCCAGTGTTGATTTTTGCTGTCTGTTGGATAGCTCAGCTGGGACGAGGTCTGGATGCCCAGTTCGCCGGCCAGCAAGGCCAGCAGTAAAGTGACGCAGGAGCTGGTATGGATGACGCGGCGTTTAAGTTGGGTGGTGTTTCGGCTAATTTGAATTAACCAGACCGCGAGGGCAACCAACACACAGCCGCCCAGAGCACCCGCGACGGCTTCCGGGCCGGCCTGACGGGCGAGCACCCAAATCAGCCAAGCGGCGGTAGCGTACATCGGAAAGGCTAGCCCTTGTTTCAGGGTTTCCATCCATGCCCCGGGTTTGGGTAGCCAGCGCTGGAGTATCGGCCACTGACAAAGCAGCCAGTAGGGTAGGGCCAATCCAGTGCCTAAACGCAGGAACACGGCGATCATCGCCGCCGGTGCTTGGGTGATGGCAAAACCAATGGCTGCGCCCATGAACGGCGCGGTGCAGGGGGTGGCCACGACCGCGGCCAACACACCGGTGAAAAAGCTGCCGGCATAACCGTCCCGCGTTGCCAGCTTATGGCCCAAGCCGGTGATGCCGGTGCCGATATTGAATACTCCTGATAAGCTCAAGCCCACCGCAAATATCAAGTAGGCCAGTATCGTCACGAACCACGGTGACTGAAACTGGAAACCCCAGCCGATGCCGGCGCCACCGGCCTTCAGCGCGACCAACACAGCGGCCAATGCGCTGAAACTAAGCAGGATCCCGGCCAGATAGGCCCAACCGTGTCTGCGCGTTTTACCGGGATCGTGAACGGCTTGTTCTATCAATGCCAAGGCTTTTAACGACAACACCGGAAATACGCAGGGCATGAGATTCAATATCAAACCACCGGCCAAGGCCAGTAACAGGGCGGTCGGCAAGGTTTGCTCGGCCAAAGTGGTGGCCGGCGCGGCCTGGACGGGATTTGCCGTGCCAGGCCACGCCGCGCTGATCTGATAAGCGCGCAAAGTATCGCCGCTCGCTACCGTCAGCACGCCGGTCAGTGTTTGTCCGGGGGATAATGGCTGATCGCCGGTTTGCAGGCGGATGTCCAGGCCATCGTCGGCTAAGCTTGTTATTTGCTCGCCAGCATGGGAGATCGGTCCCCATTGGTCGGGATAGAACGCCAGCGCATGCTGGTCTGGCGCGGGTAGTTGTTCGCCAGTCAGGTGTAACCGGAGCGTACCGGCCGGACCCTCAAACAAGCTGGCTTGCCAGGGTAATACCACAGGCCAGGTATTTTGGGCGGCTGTGATCAAAGGATGGGTTGGCCCGACCGCTACTTCCTTTGCCACCACCGGCAACTGGATTGCTAATTCCACCTCTTGGGGAATGCACGCCTCCTCGCAAACTAACCATTTCGCCTTTGCTGAGATGGGCCATTCTGTACCAGGTTCCGCGTTCTCGGCTACCCGCAGCGGCGAGAGTAGGGTGACCGCGTCGTGATAGCCGTAATTGACGACCGGCCCCAGTACGATTTTGCTGGGCGTAGGCCATTGGATCTCGCCCACCGACCAGCCGGCTGGTAGTTGGTATTGAATTTTGGTTGGTAGGCCTGAGTCGCCAGGATTTTTCCAGTAAGTGTGCCAATGCGGAATAATCTGCTGGTGCACGCCAATCAAGATCTCATCACCAGGATGCACGGCAGTATGCGAAGCAATCAGGCTGGCGCTTACCTGATCCGTGGCAGCTTCCGGACTGGGGTTGGCTTGGGTGCATGGCATCCCTAAAACCAGAATGATGCCGAGGATGACGCGATAGACAATTAGCACACTTGCACCCTAGCTTGGTTGAATTACAGGCATGTTAACGTTCGCTGGCGACTTGACTATGCATAACCGAAGCCTGGGTATTGCTAACCCCAGAAAGCCGCTGATCGCCGTCATTACCCGCCTTATACCTTATTGGCTGCGAAAGGATGTTTGGCATCCTGCTTCGCGGCAATCACTTCCTGAGCACTTGGAAAACCGGCGACAGCACGGGCAATCGCTTCCTTGGTGGCTTTGTAGTTGTATTCTTCGATTTTGGCGTCGTCTTCAGCCAGCCAGTGAATGAATACGCCCACGGAAATAAACAAATCGTCGGCTTCGTCGGCGGGAATAATGCCTTCTTCCACCGATTCCGCCACCGCAATGGCTACCGCGCGTTGTGCCGGTCCAAAAATTTGCACGGCTTGTTTCGAGCCTTTGATCGTGACTTTGTTGAACAAGATCGTGGCGGGTTTCACCAGCAAGTTGGGCGCTACCACCGCCAATAAAGTGGAAAAGCCGTCTTTGTTATTGGTTAATGCATTCGCGAAAGCGGTTTCCGCCGCTGAGCCGCGTGGGCCGATAATTACTGCTCTTAAAATAAGTTAAGTCATATTCATGGGATAATATCCCCATGAAATGTAAACGAGATTCAGACGGCCGAGAAATTGATCACCATACTCTGCAAGTGATGCGGCAGCAGGCGGTCAAAGCGGTGAAAAATGGGCAGACTGTGGCGAGCGTGGCGGCAGCGATGGGCGTCAACATTCGCACGGTGTTTCGTTGGTTGTCCGACTTTGCAACGGGCGGTCAAAATGCGCTGCTGGCCAAAAAGATTACCGGACGCCCACCGCTGGTGACGCCCGACGAAATGCGCTGGATCGCCGAGACCGTGCGGGACAAAACCCCCTGGCAAATGAAGTTGGAATTTGGCTTGTGGACCTTGTCGCTAATCGGGGAAGTCATCTATCGCCAGTTTGGCAAACGCCTGACCGCGCCGAGTGTGGGACGAATCATGCGCTTGCTGGGGTTTACCCCGCAAAAGCCCTTGTATCGGGCTTGGCAGCAGGACCCGGTCTTGGTGGAAAAGTGGCAGGCCGACGAGTTTCCAGCATTGCAGGCTGAGGCGAAACGCACGGGGGCGGTGATTTATTTTGCCGATGAAGTCGGCGTGCGTTCTGACTTTCATGCCGGTACTACTTGGGCGCCGGTCGGTCGGACGCCGACCGTGAAGACCACTGGGCGACGATACGGTTTGAATCTGATCTCTGCGGTCAGCGCACGAGGCGATTTTCGCTTCATGGTGCAAGAAGGCAACGTCACCGCCGAGGTGTTTATCGAATTCCTGAAACGTCTGCTACGCGGTGCCGAACAGCCGATTATCTTGGTCGTCGACGGCCATCCGATTCACAAGGCTAAGAGCGTTAAAACGTTTGTGGAGCAACAGCAAGGCCGGTTGCAGTTGGTTTTTCTGCCACCGTACGCGCCACAACTCAATCCGGATGAACAGGTTTGGGGCTATATCAAACCGCGCGTCGCCAAGCAGATGCCGGAAAATAAAATCGAATTAAAGAAACTCGTTCAATCGGCCATGCATCGCTTACAGAAACTCCCGGATGTCGTGAAATCTTTTTTCAGACACCCAGAATGTCAATATGCTGGCGAGTGACAATACTTTCTTTATGAGCAGTAAATCGATATGAGCGATTTCATTGCCTTCGCCGACCAAGGATTCTCCAACCCGCAAATTGGTAATTTTTGCCATTTTAAGTAGTCCCTTTTTTGAAAAAAATGTAAGTAATATTTTTGAAATAATGAATATTTATAATCGGCTACTTCGGTATTTATCCGCAATAGCCGATTAGTTGCGTTTTGTCTGTTATATATTGCGTTACGGTAGTTTAAACATTACCTGCCTTGAAGTGGCCTACGGCTTCTTCGGCATGTTTGGTGGCTACTTCGGCATGGTTTTGTTTGCCGTGCGCAATGGTTTCTTCCAGTGATTTTTTACCTGCGCTGATGTGTGCTTTGGCTTCTCCGGTGGCGGCGCTTTCCGCTTTATCGACGTGAGCCAGGGCTTTTTCCGCATGCTCCACCAATTGATCCGCATGGCCGGCTTTGCCGTGGGTTACGGCATGCTCGGCATGTTTTAAGGATTCGGCAGCATGTTCCTCGGCAAATACGCCGCTGCTGGCAATTAATAAGGCGCTGGTAATCAATGCTACGGTCGTTTTCATAATATCCCCCTGGGAAATGGTTAGTTAATTTACTATTTAAAACCGAGTAATACCTCAATAGTTTATTTATGATTTGTAGGTCTGAATAAACTTAAGAATATAGCGGTTTTAACAATACGAGATAATCCAATATCTGCTGTATCGCCAAATTACTTACTCAATTTATATGCCAGTTTTCAACTTGTTGTTTGCAAAGAAAAAATGCTGATTTATAGGTAGTTTAGGTGTTTGCCTGTCAGCAAAAGTTGCTGACTTGGTGTTGATATATCAGCTATTTCCTGGCTCCTGAGAGGGTAAGTCTGATTGCGATAAGTGACTTGTGTTCTTTTAAAGACTCGAATTTGCTAATAAATGGCTTGGGATTCAACTGTTTACATGGTCTTTGTGTGTAAGGTGTATGCCAATCCTATATAGGTGCGAATTTTGCTTATCTGTGGGTTGCTACGAATGCGCGCCAGATAATTACAACCATCCAATCATCAATTTTTATGAGCAAATACACAGTCAACGTCAACGGGACACAACACACCGTGGATGTTAATCCCGACACGCCCTTGTTGTGGGTGCTGCGCGACCATCTCAATCTAGTCGGTACCAAATTTGGTTGCGGGATAGGCCAGTGTGGTGCCTGTACCGTGCATATCGACGGCCAGCCGACTCGGGCTTGTCTGACGCCGATTTCAAAAATCGGCCAAAGCCGGGTCACCACGATAGAAGGCCTACATCCGACTGGTGAACACCCCTTGCAAAAAGTCTGGCAAGAGCTGGATGTGCCGCAATGCGGGTATTGTCAGGCCGGGCAGATCATGACCGCCGCCGCGCTGCTGAAAAAAAATCCCCGTCCGACCGACGCCGAGATCGATGTCGAACTTGCCGGCAATCTCTGTCGTTGCGGGACTTATTTAAGGATACGTGCCGGCATTCACCGTGCCGCTGAACTCGGTGTCAAGGAGTCGATATGAACGAATACGAATTGGAAAATGCCAGCCGCCGCGATTTTTTGCGCAAGTCCACGCTGGCCGGCGGCGGCTTGGTGTTGGGTTTTTATCTGAATGTGGCCGATAGCGCCGCCAAGCGGGTTGCCAAGCCGGCCACCATTGCGGAAAGCAGCGTGTTGAAACCCAATGCCTTTATTCACATTGCCCCGACCGGCAAGGTGACCTTGATCAGCAAGCAGCCGGAAATAGGCCAGGGCATCAAGACCTCCTTGCCGATGATCATTGCCGAAGAACTTGAGGTTAATTGGCTGGATGTGCAAATCGTGCAGGGCGATTTAGATCCAATTTACGGTAGCCAAAGCGCCGGCGGTTCCCGCTCCACGCGGACCAATTATCAGGAGTTTCATAAACTCGGCGCAACGGCGCGGACGATGCTGATCTTGGCGGCTGCCGAAATCCTGCGGGTGCCCGACACAGAATTGTTCGCCAAAGATAGCGCCGTACATCATCCGGCGAGCGGTAGGCAGCTTATTTATGGGCAGTTGGTGGAAAAGGCGGTGTCGATTCCGGTGCCTGCGCCGGAATCGGTGAAGTTGAAAGACCCTAAAGACTATAAATTACTGGGTACCCGAATCGGCGGCGTGGATAATCCGGCCGTTGTCTCCGGTAAGCCTTTATTCGGCATAGATGTGCAATTGCCCGGTATGTTGTATGCGACCTATCAAAAATGTCCGGCTTTTGGCGGCAAGGTGGTCAGCGCCAACCTGGATAAAATCAAAACACTCCCCGGCGTAAAACATGCCTTTGTCGTTGAGGGCGGAAACAGCTTAAAAGGCTTGTTACCGGGTGTGGCGATTGTCGCCGACTCCACCTGGGCGGCGTTCACCGCCCGTAAGCAACTAGAAGTAGTGTGGGACGAAGGCCCGGCGGCCGCGCAAAGTTGGGCTGGCTTTAGTGCCAAAGCCAAGGAGTTATCAGAGCAGGCCGGCAGTGAAGTCTTGCGTAACGACGGCAACGCGAAGCAAGCTTTGGACGATGCGGACAAAACCGTACAAGCGGTCTACAGCTATCCGTTTATCTCCCACGCCAGCATCGAGCCGCAAAATTGCACGGCCTGGTTTAAAGACGGCGGCATCGAGATTTGGGCGCCGACGCAAAACCCGGAAGCAGGGCAAAAGATCGTCACGGAAACCTTCGGGATTCCTAAAGAGAAAATTACGCTGCATATCACCCGCAGCGGCGGCGGCTTTGGTAGGCGCTTGATTCCAGATTACATCGTCGAATCGGCGGCCATTGCCAAGCAAATCGGCGTACCGGTGAAACTGACCTGGACCCGCGAAGACGATCTGCAACACGATCAATTCCGCGCCGGCGGTTTTCACTTTTTAAAAGGTGGCTTGGATGACAAAGGCAAGCTGGTCGCCTGGCATAACCATTTCGTCACCTTTGCGCATAAAGTGGTGAAGGACGGCAAGGAAACCCTGGAACTGGGCAGCGGCGCCAACCTGTCCGGCGACGAATTTCCGGGACGCTGGGTGGAAAACTGTCTGCTGGAACAAACGCCGTTGGAATGCAATATCCCGATGGGGCCATGGCGGGCGCCCCGCAGTAATGTGTTCGCTTGGGTGTTTCATAGTTTTATCGACGAACTGGCGCATGCCGCCGGCCGCGATCCCTTGCAGTTTCGCTTGGAAATCCTGGGCGATAAGGGCTTTATTCCCGGCACCGGCCAGCAAGGTATCCCTTACGATGTGAATCGGATGAAGCATGTATTGCAGCACGTCGCGGAAAAATCCGAGTGGGGCAAGAAAACTTTCCCGCGCGGCCAAGGGCAGGGCATAGCCTTTCATTTCAGCCATCTGGGTTACATCGCCCAGGTTGCGGAAGTTACGGTCTCCAAAGACGGCAAGCTTAAAGTGGATAGAGTCGTGGTGGCTACCGACATCGGCGCGCAGATCGTCAATCTCAGTGGTGCGGAAAACCAGGTGCAGGGCTCGGTCATTGATGGTCTGGGAGCCTTGATGTTTCAGGAGTTGAATATCGAAAAAGGCCGGATCGTACAAAGCAATTTCGGCGAATATCCGATGATCCGTATTGCCGATACGCCGATGCGGGTGGATGTGCATTTTCTGAAAACCGACTATCCGGTCACCGGTCTGGGTGAACCAGCACTGCCGCCATTGGCGCCGGCAGTGTGCAATGCGATCTTCGCCGCTACCGGTGTGCGGGTCCGGCAATTGCCGTTATTGCGTACCGATTTGAGCTGGAGTTGATATGGCTAGTACAATCGCCGGCACACCCGCAAGCGAGTAAATCATGGCCAATAAAATCAATCATCTGCTCGAAGCCTATCGGCAACTGCAACGCGACGGCGCCGACAGCGTGCTGGCGACCATTATCGAAACCTTTGGCTCGACGTACCAAAAGGCCGGCGCGCGGATGCTGATCACCAACACCGGCGAGTTGGTCGGTTTGCTGGGTGGCGGCTGCTTTGAGCGGGACTTGGTCGAACAGGCATCTGCGGTGTTCGAAACTGGCGATGCCAAAACGCTGTTTTACGACATGCGTTCCGGCGAAGACGCGATTTGGGGTTTGGGCCTGGGTTGTAACGGCGCTGTTCGGGTGTTGCTGCAATTATTGAAAGCTGAGCAAGAATTTAGTCCCTTGAATCTGCTGGTCGAAGCCGCCGAAGCTCAAGCGTATGGGGTATTGGTGACCGTGTTCGAGTCCGCGCATGCGGATTTCCCGTCCGGCCGCAGCCAGTTCTTGCCGGCCGCCATCGTCGGCGAGCAACCGATCTTGCCCAGCGCGCCGTTTCCCTTTGCCACAGCGGCACTGCAAACAGCCTTGCAACAAAAACCGCGCATCGAAACGCATCAGCTTGACGGCCAGGAGATCAAAGCCTTTTACGACCCAGTGCAGTCGCCTTGGCACTTGCTGATATTCGGCGCTGGTGCCGACGCGATACCGCTGGTGATCACCGCTAAATCGGTGGGTTGGCGCGTGACCTTGGTCGATCACCGGCCCGCGAATATCAAACCAGAGCGCTTTCCTTTAGCCGATCAATTATTGCATTTGACCCCGGAACAGGTGGCGGCGCAGCTGGATTTAAATCGCTTCAATGCCATCATGCTGATGACCCATAACGTCGAATACGATCAGCGCTACCTGCAAGCCATCGTGCATTGCCGGGTGCCGTTTATCGGATTGCTGGGTCCGGCGCATCGCAAACAACGATTACTGCAAAGCCTGGGCGACGATGCCGCGCTGATGGCCGAACGGGTATTCGGTCCGGTCGGTTTGGACATCGGCGCGCAAACGCCGGAAGAAATTGCCTTGTCTATCGTGGCGGGCATCCATGCGCAGCTCAACGGCCGCAGCGGCTTGCAATTAGGCTATGACGTAGTCGCTATCAAGCATGAATGCAGCCATAGCCAAGCCCAGTAAATTCGGTGAGGCCGGAGTATAAGGCTAAATTTGGGTTATGCGAGCGGGGCCTGACGACTAAGACGACTCCAACGCTTGCGCCAGATAATCGGTTATGCCGAGCCAATGTTTGCGCAACGTTGGCTCGTCGTAATTTTCCTCGCGCCCATCCAGATCAAGGACAATAGCATCGCCTCGGGCCATGAACACCGCAGCCAGATCTTCCACCGGCCCCGCCGCCAAGGTATGAGTGAGGGCTCGGCAGGGTCCGAAACGCGACGGTGGCTCGAACGGCATGACATTGATTTCGGTGCCGAGCAGGCCGCGCGGATAACCGGCATCTTCCAGATCGAATTCCAAATGCTCGAAACGGTAACGTTGATGTGGTCTATGTCGGGCTAAATCCCGGCGCAGGCGGCGAGCCGCATTGGCTAGATCCAGTTCTTCGACCTGCCGGAGCGGCAAGGGCATGACGTTCATGGCGCTGCACGGAGTGCGGGCAACCGCCCCCGACGCGCGAAGCATCGTAGTCAGGCCGAGTACCGTGTCGCGACCGTAACCGTATCGGGCCAAATAGCCGGCAAAACCGGCAATCAATAACTCCGGCCAACTCAAATCCAGCTCCAGCGCACGGCGCTTAAGGCTTAGACACACTGCGTCCGGCAAGGCCCCTCCGATTCGGCGGCCGCGGCCGATTCCGGGCGTGGGATGGGGTGACAGGGACTTGGGTTGCAACCCGGCTAGTTCGGCGAGCCAATATCGGCGGTCGTCCTCACGATCAAACGAATTCTGATAGGCCTGATCGGCTTCCAAAATGGCGTCCAGGGTGCCAAAAGCAGCCGCTGCCAAAGGCTTGCCGGATAGCAGCGCCTCGTAGTAAACGGCAACTCGCCGTGCAATGAGCTGGAAGCCGTAGCCGTCCAGCAGTAGGTGGTGCGCGCGATGTAGCCAGACGTGGCGCTCAGCCCCCCGGCGATAGAGCTTATGCTCATAAAGATAGCCGGCGGCGGGATTGAAGGCTTGTTGTAGTTGCACGAACAGTTCGGCCATGAATGCCGTCTGGCTAAGCTGTTCGGCGGGCGCTACCGCCAAAGTCGGCGGGCTATACTCGACGCGCTGCTGCCGATAAGTCCCGTCCATCTCGACGATGCGGACCTGCAGCGCGTCAGCTTCGCGCAACGTGGCCTGCAGGGCTTGTGTAAACAATTCGTAATCGAGTGGGCCGTCTAGTTCGGTGTATTCGGCGGCATAAAAGACGCTGGCTTCGCCGGCGAGTTGTTGGCCAAGCAGGACACCTGTCTGTGCTTGGGTTAAGGGCAGACCGGGTTGATCGCGTATCATCGTCTGTCTGCCTTCGCGGCGGCAGAGTCTTGCCACAAAGCGTGCCAGGCTCTCAGTGTCGGCAACGGCGCCAACTCTGCGAACTCGGCAGCGAATCCGCGTTGGCGCCAACGCTGCATCAATGTCATCAGCGCCAGCGAATCCAAGCCCATCAGCAATAGATCGTCGTCATCGCCCAATAGAGCCGGGTTGATTGCCATCGCTTCCGCAATTTCGCGACGTAATGCGTCCAGGCTGGGACTAAGCGATTCCAAAGCGACCATTGCATCGCGGCTGCTGAGAACGCATGCGCAACGCCCGGCGGCATAGCGCAAGGCTTGTTCGTGCTCTTCGCGTGAAAAATCGGCCAGCGCATCGCCAACCAAAAAGGCTTGGATATCCAGCATGAAGGCTTCCGCAGCCGTCATCAGACAGCCAATATGGGCATAGACGCCGCAAATCACCAGCTGATCGCGCCCCAGCGCGCGCAGGTGCGTCTCCAGGTCGCTGCGCTTGAAAGCGCTGTAGCGCGCTTTCGGGAACACCGTGTCTTCCGGGTTGGGTGCAACAGCATCGACAATACGTTCCAGCGCCGGATCGTTCGCTAAGCCGGGCCCCCAAAAATCGTTGAGCAGCCCGCGCTCGGTCGGCGCCTGTCCGCCGCGTTGCGCCGTGTACATAACCGGCATGCCGGCAGAGCGGCAGGCGGCGATCAGGTCGGTGCAATTGCGCAGCAGCGCCGGGATCGGCGGCTGGGATGGTTCGAAAAAATTCAGAAAATACTGTTGCATGTCGTGCACGAGTAATACGGCACGGCTTGGGTCCAAGCGCCAGTTCGCTTTTCCGGTGGGTAGTTGTTCTGGAAGGTCGTATGGCGGGATGCGGGGTATGCTCATGTCGGTGTTCGTGTCAGGTTAAGCGCCAGCGCCCGCAGCTGCGGTTTCGCAATTTTGCCTGGCGCGGTAAGCGGTAAGCGGTCAATGAATTCGATTCGGTCGGGAATTTTATGTGCGGCCAGTCCGCAGTGATCGCGTAAGTGCAATTTCAGCCCTAGCGCGATTCGCGCCGGCGCTTCCTCCGAGTCCGGCTCGGCCAATTCGACGAAGGCGTAACTGCGTTCGCCCAGGCGTGCGTCCGGTATAGCCACCAGCGCCGCGTTGCGTACGCGCGGATGGCTGAGCAAATGCTGCTCCACTTCTGCGGCGGCAATCTTTTCGCCCGCACGGTTGATTTGATCTTTGCTCCGGCCCATCACCTGTAAACTGCCATCGGCGCGGCGCCTGACCAAATCGCCGGTACGATAAAAACCGTCCACGGTAAATGCCTTGCGGTTATGCTCGTCGGCGCGCCAATAGCCTCGAATGGTATAGGGACCGCGGGTCAGCAGATGGCCGGTCTCGCCGTCGGCCAGCACTCGGTCCTCGTCGTCGACTATGCGGATCTCGTCGCCGGGCGACATAGGCCGGCCCTGGGTTTCCAGAATGACATCGGGATCGTCGTCCAGCCGAGTGTAAGTGACCAAACCCTCGGCCATGCCAAATACCTGCTGCAGTGCGCAACCGAACACCGGTTTAATGCGGGCGGCGACTTCCGCTGCCAGACTGGCGCCGCCCACCTGGACCAGGCGCAGACTGCCAAGCGGAGGACGCAGACTTGTAGCGCGCTCCAGCCACGCCAAAAGCAGCGACGGCACCAATGCTACATGGCTGACCGCTTCGGCGGCGATCAGCATAAAAGCTGCGTCCGGCTCTGGTCGAGTCAACAACACGATGCGGCCACCGGAATATAAGGTGCCCAGCGTGCCGGGCGAACTTAACGGAAAGTTGTGTGCGACTGGCAAGGCCGCCAGATACACGGTAGCGGCGTCGAAACCGCAAATATCCACACTGGTCCTGACACTGTAAAGATAATCGTCGTGCGTGCGCGGAATCAGCTTGGGCGTTCCGGTACTGCCGCCGGAAAGTTGTAACAGCGCTACCGCTGCTGGGTCCTGGTCCGGCAGCGCCAACGGCTTCACATAAAGGCTTTGCAAAGGTACGAATTCCTCCGCCGCGCCGGCCACGATCACGTGGCGCAAACACGGTGCCAATGCCAGTGTTTCCCGCGCTAGCAAGCGGTAATCGTATCCGTCGTGGCGATCCGGTATCACGTAGGCGGCGGCTTCGGCCAGCTGGCAGAACGCGGCGATTTCGGCGCGACGATGCCCAGGCAGCGCCAGCACCGGGATCAGACCGAGGCGAAAACAGCCAAAACACACCGCAAAAAACTCGGCGATGTTGGGTAATTGCACCACTACACGTTCGCCGGTGCGCAAACCCAATTGCGCAAACCCGGTCGCCAACTGATCGGCCCGTTCGTCGAGCTCGCGGTACGACCAGCGCCGCGCGCCGCAGACCAATGCGATACGTTCACTGTAGCGCTGCGCCGATTCGCGTAACAAAGCGCCCAAGGTTTGGTTTTGCCACCAACCCTGTTCGCGATAGGACCTGACCAACTCGTCCGGCCACGGCGTGAAATCGGATGCCGTCATACGCCATCCCCCTGCAGTGCGTCCAGCAAGGTGCGAAATTTGGCCGAGGTTTCGGCCACTTCCCGCCAAGGTTCGGAATCCGCGACGATGCCGGCGCCGGCGAATAGCTTGGCGCGATTGGCTTCGATTTCCGCGCAACGTATCGTCACTGCCCATTCACCGTCGCCGTTGGCGTCGCACCAGCCCACCAGGCCGGTGAACAGGCCGCGATCAAAGTCTTCCAATTGCTCAATGGCTTGGCGAGCCAGATCGCGTGGTTCGCCGCATACGGCCGGTGTCGGGTGCAAGGCTATGGCCAAGTCAAAGGAGCTGGGGGCATAGTGGCTTAATTGTCCGCAGATCCGAGTGGAAAGATGCCAGACGCGGGGCGTCGCAATCAACTCCGGAACCGGCGGCACCTCTAGGGTGCGGCAATAGGGCCGCAAGGTGTCCGCTACGGCAGCCACCACTAGCGCGTGTTCGTGGCGGTCCTTGGCAGAGTGCAACAAGCGGCGGGATCGCGCCAGATCCTCGCCAGGGTCGATGCTGCGCGGTTCGGTACCGGCAATTGGATTGGCCAATACCTGTGTGCCTTTGCGCCGCAACAATAGTTCAGGACTGGCACCTATCAAGCGGCGGACACCTCCCGATACAGTGGGCAAATCGACGGCAAAGGTGTAACCGGCTGCATTGCGCGCCGCCAGATTGCGTAACACGCCGGCCTGATCGACATCGCTCTCGCCCACCACTTCCAGCATTCGGGACAGCACGACTTTTTTTAAGGCTGATTGCCGTATCAAGTCCAACGCTTGTTGCACCTGTTGGGCATAGACCGCCGGTGTTGGCCGCTCTTGAGTTACAGAACTGCGTATGGTCGCTTTCGTCCTGGCTATTGCGTGGCGCGTGAGGCGGTCCGCCGTTGCCATTTGCTGGGGAATAAACAATACCGGATCGGCTTCGGGAGCAAACGGCAGCGCGCCCACCGCAATAGCCGGCGTATCGTCTTTTTGCCTGACATCGGCGAACAAACGTTGCAGAGCGGCGGCTGTCGGCTCTCCGGGATGGCGGGTTAACCTAGCCCGGATGCCGCTACCAAGCAGGGTACGCTCGGGAGAGCCCAAGAAAAAACTGGAGCCGGCGCCATAGCGATGCAGCAGCTCAATTGCCGTGGGCTGTTGGTCGCCCATCCGCTCGGTCGTGGCGGCGTTTACGGAAAACAACTGACTTGTGTCGGTATACATAGGGGTTCAGAACTCCAGTCTGGTTGAAACTAGTACGCTACGGCCGGGATTTTGCAGCGGCGTAATGAATCCGACTGCGGTACCGGCGGTGTAGCGATCCGTATAGTCTTCATCGGTGAGATTGTTGACTTCGGCGCGCAGCGTCAGGCCGCGGTAAAAATTCGGCTGCCATTGGGCAAATACGTTGTAGGTGTGATAGCCGTTGAGATCGCGATTGCCCGAATCCTGTGCGAAGCGGTACTTCAGGGCGATTTCCGAACTTACCCCGGTTTTTATCCCTAGTTCCGACCACGCATAGGCGGCGTGCAGCTTGATGATTTCGCCGACGGGCGAGCCTAAGTAGAACGCCAGTGTGCCGAGTTGAGAATGATCGTAGCTGACTTCGGTGTTGGTGTAATGCGCGCCGAAATCGGCATTTGCGCGTTGATAGCCTACGCCTAGATTCAAGCCTTCGGTTTTGACTGCCGGGCCGTTAACCCGGACGAAACTGTCGTCGCCCTCTTGATATGCCGGCGTATTTTGGATTCGGGTCGAAAACACTTCGCCCTCAAACTTGACGCTTGCCAAGCGGTAACTGAGCCCGGCCTTGGCGTTGGTGGAGCGTTGCGCCGCAAGATCGGCGGAATAAGCCGAATACGGCATGGTGTGGAAGAGTGCTGCTTCGGCCAGCTGGATGCCACCGAAGACATAGGAATAACTGCCGTTCAGCGTCAAGTCCGGCAAGGGTGTGATGCCGATAGACACGTTGGGGCTGGCGCCGGTATTGTCGAACAGTTTCCGGTCTACCGATTCGAATTCCTGAGAATCAAGACGGACGCCGCCGGAAAATTTAAGCCAGTCGGCGGGCTCACCGCGTAATTGCGCGAATCCGCCTAAATTTCGGGCCGTTTCGGTCATCGAAGCATCGCGAAAGTTATCGGTTAGCGCCCGATCCTGATAAAAATCCATGCCGGCGCTGAGTTCGCCCAACGGCGTTTTGACGCGGTTCAACGCCGTCGCCCCGAAGCTTTCGATGGTGGAATCGAAATAGCCGGGACGAAATCCGCCGTTCCGATTCGGTCGGGAAAGCGAGGTATCGTTATAGTAAAAACGTACCTCCGGATCGTAAAACTTGCTCGGCTGCCGGGTGCTGTACTTGAAGTTGGCGGTATTGCGGTTGAAGATATTTTCCGACAATAAGGTCTGACCACGCACTGCGGCGAAATTGGCGCGGAACGGTCGAATTTCGTCGTCCGCAAGATGCTGAGCCGAGGCCTCGAAACGGTGTCCGCCCTCCGCGGTGTAGGCTAGTTTTCCTAAAGCGCTCAACAGGTTGGTGCCGGTGCCGTGGACTGGATCACCATTGCCGGCGTCGTAGTTGCCGCCTTCGGCGTGCGAGGCATAGCCCATGGCTTCGACATCGCGATACCGTCCGTAGGCAGCGCCGGATTTGGTAAAGGTGTCTAGGTTGCTGGCGAAGCCGCCGCTTAAAAACGCACCGTAATCCCGTCCGGGCTGCAGCATGTCATCGACGTCTTTGGTTTCGTAGCGCAAAGAGCCACCTAGCGCGCCGGGGCCGGCGTCCGCCGCTGCTACGCCGGCATCCACGCTGACTGCTTTTAGCACGCCCGGGTCGATCAGCAGGTTGGCGTTGTGATGCCATATATTGTTTACCTGCCGGGCACCGTCTATCTGTACGTTGAGATTGGTTTCCTCGATGCCGTTGACAAACACCTTTTGAGATGTCGCGGTAGGGCCGCCGACGCCGACCGAGATATTTTTTTCGAATACGTCCTTGATCGACGTTGAGGGTGTGTCTTCCACTGTTTCGGTGTCTGTGTCAGTTTTGATCGCTTTACTGGTCACGTTAATCGTGTCCATGACGACAGTCTTATCCGTGTCCGCTTCATTTGAGCCAGCCACCGAGTATTCGGTTGCCGCGAGTAAAAAGAAAGTTAAGGGGAGGGTAAGTTTTGAACCGACAGGGGAGCTGGTTTTCATGATTGGTCTTCAAATAAGAATGATTTACATTAACATTAGTGGCTGCTATTATCCGACTCAAAGCAAATACGTGCGTTTGCGGGGGAACCGGATTCCTTTGCGGGCCGCGCAGATGAAGGCTTGGAACATCATTCATGAATCACTCGGGCAAAATCCTATGAATCGGCTATCAACTATCACCTCATCCAAGATCGACTGCTCGGCCCTGTCGCGACCGGGTCTAAGCACCCCTGGAGGTGCGGCTGTATCTTTGGCTCCCAGCGGCTCCCCGATAGTCAGTGGTCGGCTGCGGGAATTTCAGCTGCAGCCCGATTTGTCGCTGTACGCCTCAGATGTGCGAGACGAACTCGATATGGAAGTGACGGGAATGTTGCAGCCGGGGTTGTTGATCGTGTTGCCGCTGGCTGGCGAAGCGGATGTAAGCTACGGCGATCAACGCTTTCTGCTAGGCGCAGGCGGCGATCGTCGCGGACTGGTCGTCGCTTTAAGTCGGCGCGAGTGCTTTTCCCGTCAGTTGCGGCGCGGCGCCCGGCGGAAGGTGGTGAGTTTGGCATTCGGTACCCGCTGGCTGGCCGAGCACGAACACGTACTATCTGCACACCCGGGGCTGAACCACTTGCGCGGTACCCATCTGGCGGCACAACAGTGGCGATTGTCTGCGCGCTTGCGGACTTTGGCGGCTAGCGTGTTCGAATTGTGTGCCTCCGGCACGCCGCTGATGAGCCTATGCTTGGAAAGTCGCTGCTTGGATATCGCCGCCGAGTCTTTGGCGGCGCTGACGGACGGCCACCGGGAGCCGGAGTGCGTGCTTAGGCCGCGCGAGCGGCGGAGATTGGCCGAATTTTGCGCCTTTCTCGATAGCGGAGAGGGCGACGGCTGGTCGATGCAGGCCTTGGCCGAACGCATCGGCATGAGTCCCAGTACCCTGCAGCGCTACTTTCGCCAATACACCGGTAGTAGTGTGTTCGCGTATCAGCGTCGCCGGCTGCTGGATCATGCGCGCCACGCATTGGAATGCGACGGTGTCAGCGTCAGCGAAGCGGCGCATTTGGCCGGTTACACCAACGCCGGCAACTTCGCAACGGCTTTCCGGCGCCAATTTGGCACTCCCCCCGGCAGCTTGCGCGCTCGTTGTTAAGCTATCTTTGCAAAAAATGCATGCTGTTTTGCCAGCCGTTCAATCCACGGCCCCGCGTCTCAGTTAACCCGTGGCCGACCGTATAATCCCAGGTCAGCTTAACCACTCGATTTTTTGCATGACGACCCCTAGTACGCATCGTAGCCGATTTACCCGCGTTCCTCAGCGCTTAACTGTACGGGAAACACTCAGTTTAGGCCCGCGTTTACGCCGAATCCGTTTTCACGGTGAGGCCTTGCAAGACATCGTTCATGCTGGGCCAGGCGCGCATCTCAAATTGCTGCTACCTGTTTCAGGCGCGAACTCGACCGGCGACGCGCAGTGGCCGGACGGCTTCCGGTCCGTAGCGCGTGCCTATAGCCTGCGCCGCGTCGATTTTGCCGAGAATTTGCTCGATGTCGATTTCGTGCTGCACGGCGACGAGGGTCCCGGTTCGCGCTGGGCCATCCGTGCCGCAATCGGCGACATTATCGGTCTTGCCGGCGTGGGCGGTCCCCCGTTGTCGAGTGCCGCGGCCGATTTTCATTTGTTGGCCGGCGATTTAACCGCCCTGCCGGCTATCGCGGCGGTACTGGAAACCCTACCGGCCACGGCAAGCGGAGTGGCCTTGATCGAAGTGACTGACGCGGCGGATCAACTGGTGTTGCAGCATCCGCCGGGCGTGCAGTTGCACTGGCTGCATGCGCGCGCTTCGAGCCCGCTGACGGGCGCCGTCCGCCAAATCCGTTGGCCGGCGGAGACACGGGTATTCGCGACGATAGCCGGCGAGAGTGCCTCTGTGCTAGCCATTCGCCAATACCTGCTGCGCGAACAAGGTTTATCCCCCGCGTCTCTTTATACAGTGCCCTATTGGTGTCGGGGTTGGAGTGAAGAGGATTACCACGAAGAGCGGCACCGCTGCATGGATGGGAATACATGAAAAGACCTATGTTTAGGGTAAGGATCGTGCTGATATTACTATTAGCAGCATGCGATGGCCCGCCGCCGGCTACGCTGGAACAGGGAGCTCGTGAGTTAATCGATGCCATCGGCCGACCGGTAAGCGTGCCACAAGCGGCGCAGCGTGTGGTGGCATTGAGCGAGTTGGATTTGGACGCCGCGCTGGCGCTTGGTCTCCGGCCCGTCGGTGCCAGCAACGGTCGCGGCAGCCAGCACCCGCCGCGCTATTTGGGCGAACGGGTGAATGGATTAGACAGCGTAGGTGATTTCGCCCAGCCGTCTTTGGACCGCATCGTCGCGCTACGCCCGGATTTGATCTTGGCCGGCGGTCAGAGCGATCTCGCATTCCTGGAGCAACTACGCGCGATTGCGCCGACCGTAGTCAGCTTTTATCCTGGTGAACACTGGCAAGACAGCGTGAGGCGTATTGCGGATGCGGTGGGTCGGCAGCAGGCCGGCTCGCAAGTACTCGAAGAGTATCGTACGCTGGCTGCCCGCCTGCGAGAGCAGCTGAAAGCGCACTGGGGTGAATCGGTGAGCATTGTCAGACTTACGCCTAACGGCCCCATGTATATGCTGGGCGATGCGTTTGCCGGTCGGGTTCTGACAGATTTGGGTTTGACTCGGCCTCCTGCCCAACGTCAACCCGGTGCCGGACATGGAGCGCCGTTAAGCCGGGAAGTATTGGCCGACATCGACGGCGATTGGTTGTTCATCGGTAATTTTGCACCGGATCCGCACGGCGTCGCTGCCTTGCGAGACGAACCGGCTTTTGCGGAATTGCGGGCAGCGCGGCTGCATCGAGTGCGCGAAGTGGATGCGGCTTTATGGACGGTCATCGGTGGTCCGCTGGCTGCCAAAACGCTCCTTGAAGATGTGGTATCGGCATTTGACGCGGTGGAGAGCGGATCGTGAAGGCGCCTAAATCCGCCCTTTTAGGTGTTCTGCTGCCACTTTCCGTGCTGTTGTTGGCCTTCGCATCGTTAAGCTTTGGCGCAGGTGGTGTCGGCTGGCAAGACAGTCTGCATTGGCTGCTAGGGGCGTCCGGCGACGCCCATGTCGATCTGGTACTGGGCGAATTGCGGCTGCCCCGCCTACTTAAGGCCTTGGCCCTGGGTGCGGCATTGGGCGCAGCCGGGGTTTTGTTGCAGACCGTCACGCGCAATCCACTCGCTGAAACCGGGTTGTTGGGTGTCAACAGTGGCGCCGCACTTGGGGTGGCGCTCGGTATCGCTTGGTTTGCCGGGCAAAGTCCTGCTGCGCAGATCGGCTGGGCACTGGGTGGGGCAAGCTTGGGCAGTCTTTTGGTCTTGCTGTTGGCGCGTGCCGGCGGCGGCCAGTCATCGCCTTTACGGCTGGTGTTGGCCGGATTGGCGCTCACCGCCACCTGCCATAGTCTGACGGCGTGGCTGGCCTTGGTCAGCACCGCCAATCTAGATCGTTATAGGTTTTGGTTGCTGGGTTCCTTAGCCCATCCGCATGCCGGCTTACTTTGGCCCGGCCTGGTGCTGATAGGCGTCGGTCTGACTGCGGCCATGGCGCTGGTGCGCCCGTTATCGGCGCTGGCCTTGGGCGATGATCTGGCGCGCGCGCTGGGTCAGAGACCCGCTCCGGCTAGGGTGGGGGCGGTGGTGGTCGTGGCACTGTTGACCGGCACCAGCGTAGCACTTGCTGGTCCTATTCCGTTTTTGGGATTAATCGCTCCGTATTGCGCCAGGACGCTGGCCGGCGTGATGATCGCCTCCCAACTTCCCTATTCTATTTTGCTGGGGTCCGCGCTGATGCTGTCGGCTGATTTAAGCTCGCGCTTGTTGCTTGCCCCGTTCGAAGCGCCAGTTAGCGCCGTATTGGCCGGCATCGGCGCGCCCTTACTGATCTGGATGGTAAATCGCGACGCCACACTGGCTTTAATGCCGGCCGGAAGTGAGCGATGACCAAGGCTGCTCGCCGCCTAGCGCCGATACCGCTATTGCTGGTGCTGGCGTATGCCGCGCTGGTTGCCGGCACGCCACGCTTGTCGGCATCGCAAGTGTATGCCGGCTTGTTTGGCCCTGGGTCCGACTGGCTGTCCACGCTGGTGACGCAATTTCGCTTGCCGCGCTTATGTGCGGCACTCGTGGTTGGCATCGGGCTCGGCGCCGCCGGCGCCCTATTGCAAAACTTGACGCGCAATCGCTTGGCCAGTCCCGATGTTTTGGGAATCAACGACGGTGCGTTACTGGCGTTGGCCCTGAGTTTGATTCTAAATCCGTCCGGTTTGTTGGGCCCGTGGTGGTGTGCGGTGGCGGGTGCGCTGATAACCGCTGTATTCACCTTGCTGGCCGCCGGCGGCGTGGGTACGCGGGGTTACCGGGTCCTCGTGGTCGGGCTGGGCATTGCCAGTTTACTGCGCGCCGGCTTTGACATTGCCTTGGCGACATTGCCCATCTTCCATGCCACCGGTCTGTATGCGTTTAGTGTGGGTAGTTTAGCCGGACGCGCCTGGCCTGTGGTCACGGTGGCTGCGGCGCTGCTCGGCATCTTGCTGACAGTCTGTTGGGTCATTTCCCGCGCTTTGGCGCTGTTATGTCTGCACGACGACAGTATTCGCGGTTTGGGGGTCAATTTAGGTCAGCTGCGCTTTACCGTGCTGATGCTGGCCGCCGCGCTGGCGGGTGTCGCGGTGGGCGTCGGCGGCCCTATTGGCTTCGTCGCGCTCGCCGCGCCGATGCTGGCACAGCGATTGTCGCCGGACGGCGGCATACCGGTATGGTGTTCCGCCAGTATCGGCGCGGTACTGGTCACGGGTGCAGACTTGCTCGGGCGCATAGCGGCCGCGCCGGTCGAAGTTCCCGTCGGCGTGCTATCCGGTTTTTTGGGTGGTCCTTTTTTATTGTGGTTGCTGATGCGGCCGAAAGCTTATGGAGCCGGGTAATGTTGGAGTTTCGGGTTGACCAAGTAATCGCCGGCTATGGTGCGGAACCCGTATTGCGCGACCTCAGTCTGCAAATTCCGGCCGGACGGGTGACCGCCATTGTCGGCGGCAATGGCTGCGGCAAGAGCACCTTGCTGCGTTGCCTGGCTCGTCTGCATCAAGCCGATTCAGGATGTATCCAGCTGGGCGAAGACGATTTGCGACTATTCTCGAACGCCGACTTGGCGCGTAGCGTGGGTTTTTTACCGCAGTTTCCGCAAGCACCGGTTGGACTGAGGGTAAACGATTTGCTGGCGCTGGCACGCCACCCCCATCGGCATTGGATGGCGAGCTGGTCAGCAGAAGACGAGGCCGCCCGATGCGAGGCCTTGCGTCTTACCGACCTGACGGAATTGGCTGGACAGCCGTTGGACAAACTTTCCGGCGGGCAGCGGCAACGCGCGTGGATAGCGATGATGCTGACCCAGTCCACGCCGGTCCTGCTGCTGGACGAACCCGGCAGCATGCTTGATCCCGGGCACCAGCTGGAATTGATCGCCTTGTTGCGGGCGTTGGCGGATGCCGGTCGCACCGTGGTCGTGGTGATGCACGACCTGGTTGCCGCGCGCCATGCGGATTGGTTGGTGGCCCTGGATAACGGCCGACTAGCGGCCTGCGGTTCCCCGGTGGATGTATTGAATCCGGTTTTATTGCGGCAGCTTTACGGCATCGATAGCCATATCCTGACCGCACCCGACGGTACACCTGTCGTCGTGCCGGTAAGACAAGCCGATTTGCCGTTGCCGCAAGCGCAGCCTTTGCCTGTGAGCATGGCTTCGGTCGGTCCGTTCGCCGAAGTGTCGGCTAGCGTGGCGGAGCGTCGTTTAGTGCTGTTGTTTGCGGTACTTCAATTCACCCTTTTACTTGATTATATGGTGCTGATGCCGCTGGGCGCGGCGCTGATGCGCGATTTCGACATGGGTCCGGCGCGCTTCGGATCCCTGGTTGGTGTCTATACGCTGGCCTCGGCGCTGACCAGTCTGCTCGGTGGTCGATGGATTGATCGCGGCGACCGCAAGCGCACCTTGTTGGCCTTGTACGCCGGATTTGTGGTCGCCACGCTGGCTTGTGGTCTTGCGGGGCAATTCGGCGAATTGCTGGTCGCGCGGGCGTTGGCGGGTGCTTGCGCAGGGTTGATGAACGCAACCATGATGGCGATGATAGCCGACCGCATCGAGCCCGAGCGCCGCGGCCAGGCCATCGGTGCCATTATGTCGGCCTTCGGCGTGTGTGCCGTGATCGGTGTGCCTTCGGGCCTGGGATTGGCGGCGTTGGGCGGCTGGCGGCTTCCTTTTTTAGCGGTTGCGGCACTGTCTGCATTGTGGTGGCTAAGATTGTACCGGGCCTTACCCCGATCACCCGTTAGCGTCGGCGCCGGGCGCGGGAGTTTGCGTTCGCCGGCACTGGCCTTGGGTTGGGTGTTGAGCTTTTGCATCGTTTTTGCCGGTTTTCTGATCGTGCCTTATCTGGGCGCACACTTGAACGGCACATTGGGTGTTGATTTACGTGATTTGTCCTGGATTTATCTTTGCGCCGGATTGGCGACTTTCGTAGTGGCGCGCGGTATTGGCCGTGCGGTGGATCGTTTCGGTGCCGCCGGGATTCTGGCTGTATTGATGGTCGCCAGCATCATTCCGCATCTGTGGTTGACTCAGTTACAACCAGGGCCATTATGGCAAACGACGGCGGTGTTTGTGTTGTTTATGGCTTTAACCTCCACTCGGTCTATTCCGGCCTCGGTTTGGCTGATTGGCAGAGTGCCGCCACCGTTGCGGGGCCGCTACATGGCGGTGAATACCGCGAGCACCGAGGCCGCATCCGGTTTAGCAGCCGGGTGCGCGGGCTGGATGACTGGCGGGGATGGCGCCGTATTGCAGCATTTTGATCGCGTCGGCTGGCTGGCGGCAGGTGTCACCTGCGTGAGCTTGTGCTTGCTGGCCGGCTTACACCGTTTCGGCGCGTCGCAGGGGGCATCGACAACGACGGCGGATCGTCTTACGCCGGTTGCCACGGCCGAATCATGAAACTGGCAAGACAGTCGTCACCTAGCGCCGGATTCGGTTCGCGCCCCGGCGTTGCACTGGTAAGTGGTGCCGCGCGAGGCATCGGCCAGGCGGTAGCCGCCGTGTTGGCCGGCGAAGGCTTGACCGTGGTTGCGGCAGACATCGATAGCGACGCTTTGCGTGAAGTTTGCCAGTCAATGCCCGGGCTATATCCGCTGGCGCTGGATTTACGCGATCGTGCCGGCCTGGAATCCGCAGTCGCTGGAGTCGAGGCCAAAATCGGCGAAATCGACTATCTGGTGAATGTCGCCGGTGTGCTGCTTCCCGGTCATGTAGTGGATGCCAGTGACGAGGACTGGCTGGAAAGCTTTGCCGTAAACTGTCATGGTGTATTTGCGCTAAGCCGCGCGGTAGCTCGTCGGATGCGCGAGCGGCGGCGCGGGGCTATCGTGACGGTTGGTTCCAATGCAGCATCGACGCCGCGGACCGGTATGGCGGCCTACGCTGCATCCAAGGCCGCCGCGGCGCAATTCACCCGCTGTTTAGGCTTGGAACTGGCGGAATACGGCATTCGTTGCAATCTGGTGTCGCCGGGCTCGACCGAAACCGACATGCAGCGCCGCTTCTGGCGCGCCGGTGCCGGTAGCGCCGCGCAAGTCATCAAGGGCTCCTTGGCGCAACATCGGCTGGGCATTCCGCTCGGCAAACTGGCCCAACCGGACGATATAGCTCACGCCGTGGCGTTTCTGTTGTCGGATCGGGCCGGACATATCACCCTTCAGGATTTAGTGGTTGACGGTGGAGCGACATTAGGTTAACGGCAAAATAGCCCGCGTGTGGCCACGATGAATTGCCCGTAAGAAGTTTGGAACTCGAGCGGTTCGTCTGCTCATAAAGTGGTATGGCGGTCCCGACGCTGATGGCTACGAATGTCCGATATGAGCGAAGCTGTTTAACCTAAATGTAAAACGAGAAAATGACGCCGGTGGTGTGCAATGCAATATTCGCCGCTACCGGTGTGCGGGTCAGGCAATTGCCGCTGTTGCGTACCGATTTGAGCTGGAGTTGATATGGCTAGTACAATCGCCGGCACACCTGCAAGCGAGTAAATCATGGCCAATAACATCAATCATCTGCTCGAAGCCTACCGGCAATTGCAACACGACGGCGCCGACAGCGTGCTGGCGACCATTATCGAAACCTTTGGCTCGACTTACCAAAAGGCCGGGGCGCGGATGCTGATTACCCAGACCGGGGAGTTGGTCGGCTTGCTGGGCGGCGGCTGTTTCGAACGGGATTTGGTCGAGCAGGCCGCTTCGGTGTTCGCAACCGGCCAGGCCAAAACGCTGTTTTACGATATGCGTTCCGGCGAAGACGCGATCTGGGGTTTAGGCCTGGGTTGTAACGGCGCGGTTAGGGTATTGCTGCAATTATTGAAAGCTGAGCAAGAATTTAGTCCCTTGAATCTGCTGGTCGAAGCCGCCGAAGCGCAAGCGCATGGGGTATTGGTTACGGTGTTCGAGTCCGCGCATGCAGATTTCCCGTCCGGCCGCAGCCAGTTCTTGTCGGCCGCCATCGTCGGCGAGCAGCCGATCTTGCCGAGCGCGCCGTTTCCGTTTGCCACGGCGGCGCTGCAAACGGCACTGCAACAAAAACCGCGCATCGAAACCCATCCGCTTGACGGCCAGGACATCAAAGTCTTTTACGATCCGGTGCAACCGCCTTGGCAGTTGCTGATATTCGGTGCCGGTGCCGACGCGATACCGCTGGTGAATTGCGCCAAATCCCTGGGGTGGCGCGTGACCTTAGTCGATCACCGGCCCGCGCATATCAAACCCGAGCGTTTTCCTTTAGCCGATCAATTATTGCATCTGATACCGGATCAGGTGGCGGCGCAGCTGGATTTAAATCGCTTCAATGCCATCATGCTGATGACCCACAACGTCGAATACGATCAGCGCTACCTGCAAGCCATCGTCCAGTGTCGGGCGCCGTTTATCGGTTTGCTGGGTCCGGCGCATCGCAAACAGCGGTTGCTGCAAAGCTTGGGCGACGATGCCGCGCTGATAGCCGAACGGGTATTCGGACCGGTCGGTTTGGACATCGGCGCGCAAACTCCGGAAGAGATTGCCTTGTCTATTGTGGCCGGCATTCAGGCCCAGCTTAACGGTCGTAGCGGCTTGCAACTGGGGAAAGAGCCGGTTGCGATCAAACATGCTTGCAGCCCTGGATAATGTGCATGCCGGCGACTGAGAATGCCTCAGCGCTGAGCGTGTACAAATTACGGGAATAATTGATCGCGGCGTTTTGCCGATAAATAGGGGCCATTTTCTAGGAATCCCCCTTTTCAGAAGCCGGTGTTTGTTAGTTTTCTTGCCATGCATAACGGTGTGGCTTAGCTAAGGTGCTGTTATTACCTTTTTTAGCCTTGCATGGATTGGAAGTCACCGGCCTTAGCCGGTGACTGTGGGCTGAAATTTAAACCGCGTTAGGGTGCCAAATACGCTTCGAAAGGCTGTATCGGTGATGAATTGCCTTGGGCGCCAACCGCGTCAATGGTCAGAAATTCATCTTTACCCAGAACGGCTCCCAGCGGATTACCGCCGCTTACTGTCTGCTCCACGCCAACATGGCCGTGGGGTATTTTGATTTCGGGGTGGTCAAAGGGGGCTTTTTCGTAGCGGACTCTTTCATCGGTCAAGGTTTTCAGGAAGGCAATCAGGTCGGCTCGGTTTTGCGCATCCAGTTGTAGATTGGGCTGCGGAAATACCCGAGTAACTTGTTTGCTGTCGTAGGCAAAATTTCCGCCTCGCGAATAAAATTCGATCGCTTGTTCCAGCGTGGCCATGCTGCCGTTGTGCATGTATGGTCCGGTTAACTCGATATTGCGTAGCGAGGGGATTTTAAATGTCGAGTCGACAGACGCCACCATTTTCCGGGTATTGGGCTTGTTCAACTCCGCTAAGGCGGCAGCGGTCGTGGGCAAAAAGGCATTGTTTGCGGGCAGGAAACAGTTCTCCGTGCTTTGTGGCTGGGGTCTTATGCCGTCGGTGATGGTAAACAAGCTCGGCAGCGAATAAGGCAGTTTGATATTTAGAGCAAGGGCTTCCTGAAAATCGCACGCTCTCACTTTAGTGACATCTTCATCCAGTACAGCGGCATTATTGCCCGCCAAATGCTGTAAATATTGCCGGCTGAACGATAGCGGGTTGCCAAAGTCGTCGACGCCGCCTGCGCCAATATCGGCCGTTTCTTCGGTGACGCCTGTGGAAGAAAAGCCGGTATCGAAAAATGCGGTAACCGGAGCGTTTTTGATAAGCAATGGTATGCGATTGACCACATTGGTGGATGCGCTGATGAAGAAAGTCGGTTCACCGAAGGCTTCCGGATGAGTTTTGGCAATCGCCGCATTGGCGTTAATCGATGCCGCGCTGAAGTTGGGTCCTAAATGGCAGAGCGCGCACTGATTTTTTCTGAATTGTTTTAAGCCGTTCAATTCCGAAGCGCTGAGTTCTATGGGTTGATTGCCGGCGTCGCGGGCGCTGTTGTCGAAGGGCGATTCGTCCGAAATTAATGTGCTTTCATAGAGTTGGATGGCTAGGCCAAAGAACATGCCAAAGTTGGCTTCGGTTTGATTATAGGGCGCAAACCCTTTGGGGACCGGAATTGGCGGGTTACCGCTATACGACCAGTATTTGGGATTGAATGCCTGCATGATCAGCAGCTTATACAGAGTGTTCGTGCCGGGTTTGCTATTGAGGCTGTAAGGTCCCAGTACACTGTCTTCAGGATGTACTTTTTGGTTTTGCAACGGGCGGCGTAACAGCAGCTTTCTACCGAGCTCCATCAAGGTCCGGTTGCGGCAGGCCATTTCGGTGGTGTTTTGCGGTGGAGCTACCGCTAATGACGCCAGCGAGGAATTGATTAAATGCAGGCGCTGCTTAATGAGCGTCGTGGCGTTCTGTTTTACCCAGACGCCGGCGTCGGAATCTCGGTCGCCCCAAGGGCTGCTGCCGTTAAACACATTGTTGGCGCGGCCGTCCCAAAAATTGCGATGATTAAACACCGCATTGATCACGCTGGGCGCATTGCGCGGCGTTACTTTGCGGGTGCCGACAGCGCCGGCATGAAACAGGCTGTCCACGCTGCGGCTACAGGTGTCGTTAGGTGCTGTGTAGCGGTCCACGGCTCTAAATTCACCACCGAAAGTACCGGAGGAACCGACTACATTGTCAGTGTCATAGAGGATCGCAGAATGCTCTTGGAATGGATCTTCCCGTTGATGTAACGGAAAGTCGCCGATGCTGAGGGTATGATTGGGTCCCAAAGAACCACCCGTCATGGCATTGCTGAATGTTTGATCGCTTAAGGGGCTGGATTGGCCGCCCGGAGCAAGCTGATTTTTTACTCTGCCGTCGGCGCCGGCGTGAAAGTGGCAGGACGCACAGGCCATGCCGTCGCTACCCACGTTAGTATCCCAGAACAGCGCTTTGCCCAAGGCAATCGCGGCGTTCTTGTTGACGACAATAGGGTCCGGGCCGTCCAGTAGGCCGGGAACAGGCGGAACGGGCAAATGCTTCAGGCTTATCGGCATGGGCCCTAATGCCAATTCGACCGCGGCGGCGCTGAAACTGAGCAGTACGCCTCCGGCTAAAACAATCGCTAATTGGCTATGACGAAACAATGTCATGGTGAAACTCCACTGAGAAATGGTTGGTTGGCAACAAATACGGCCAAAACGCCCGCATCAGCGGGCTCAAGCTATAAAAAAGGCCGATAAACCACAAAGCGTAATTTATCGGCCATCCTTTATTCCTTTGGCGAAGTCCCTCGCCAAGCTTCCTTTTTTATAGGAACATCGGCTTATGTGCTGGGTGTTGGCTTACGCTTTAGCGTTGCGTTTGCCTCTGCCTATAAAGCCGGCCAGTGCCGTGCCGAACAGCCAGACAGCGGAGGGTACTGGCACCGCCGCTGGTGTGTAGGTAGAAGGGGCGGCCGACGCGGAAATGTTCAAAGAGATGCCGGCACTGCTTCCGAGGACGTCTGCACCGCCGACGAACACGGCATACCAGCCAGCTTGCAAGTCGTTCAGTGTCAAGGTCGCGTATCTTTTGGTGTTGGCAAAAGCAGGGTTGCCGGTGACGCCTATCGAGCCGGATACGCCGGTTTCATACAGATTGTCGATACTGACATCGTGGGCGCCGGAGTCGATGACGCCGCCGAAAGAGTTAACGTAGTTTTTGCTAGAGGAACTGACGTAGCCCAGGGTTTCGACAATGCCGTCCGCGCCGGTTGCCCACATAATGCCTGGATCGCCGGCTTGGCCCACCGAGTTAAATTTGTGAATTTGGCCGGTTAGCTCGGCCGGTGTATCGACGCCGACCGTTTCACCCGAATAAGCCACATTGGTTCTGAAAATTGAAAAAGCCGGAAAGTTTGCCGCGGACGAACGCGCGTCCACAGTCACGGATTGGGCTGACGAGCTTAAATAAAAGTTGGTAAATGCCCCTTGCATGCCCCAGCCATCATTGGACAGAGACGGATTGCCCGCGAAGCCCAAATTGCTGGAATTAAAACTGGGGTTTGAGATGCTGGTGCCCAGCTCGAGAGTGTTATCGGCACCGGACCAAGCCGCCGCAGCAGGTTGAGCAACGGCAAGGGTTAGCGCGGCGGACGATAGGGTGATTTTAAAAATAGTTTGTAAATCGATGTTCATTTTTGAGTGTCTCCAATATCTACCACATCGTTGCTTACGATTGTGGTAGATTTAAGTTGCTGTTTAATTTGGATTTGTCTGAGTATTTCGGGCCTGGCAGCCAAAAGATAGACATCTCCAAAGGGTTTAGACATGCATTGCGAGGGGTGAGTCGACAGCTGATGTCGGCTGACCTTTTCGCTCTTGTTTGCCGGGGCTTACGCGGTGCGGCGTTTGCCGAATACACCGAATCCCATTAATGCAGAACCGAACAACCAAACGGCCCCTGGCACCGGCACTGCGCTAACACCCTCGCCGGTGATGGTCAAAGGCAGGCTGGCTCCGGTGACGTAGTCGGTGGCGGTCAGGGTAATTTGATAATCGAAATGATCCTGACCGGTGGCGCCCGTTATCGGGTTGACGCCGGTCGCACCGGTGATAGTGTCGCCCTTGTTGAAGCCCAGTACGGCTTCTTCGATGGTCAGAGAGTAATCGCCAAAAGCAATAATGTAATTGCCCACGTCCAATGCAGTAGCCAGGTAAGAGTCTCGGCTCAACAAGCTGCCATCGGCCCATCCGCCGGTATTGCCGGGTATGGTGTAGGCTGGACTGTCGTCGCCGCTGACGATTTCGGTAGTCAGTGAGACTGTGTCCTGAAAAATGCGGAATTGGCTATCTGCCAGTGTTAGTTCGCCGTCGCCGTTTATATCGACATACGCGCCGGGATGCGCGCCCCAGACCCGCTGCGTAGCCTTCATTCGCCAGGACATCGATTATCACATTGGCAGCTGACGACAAGGAGAACGAGTAGAAATCGATTGTGGTGCCGGCGCCGTGAACCGGGTCGACGGTTTTATAGATGGTGCCGTTTACGGTCTCGGCTTGTACATTGCCGAGGCCTAAAAGTGAAATAGCAAGTGTTGCAGCCACCTTTTTCAAGGCAGGCGCATGTTTCGTGTTAACAGACATATTTCAATTCCTTTCATAGTAAGACGAAGATTTTTACCGGTAGGTTTTACCGGCGACATTCAATGTTTCGCAATTCCCTTTGCGAGTCGTTGCCTAACACACCTGCGCCGGATGCCGCGATGCCAGGCTCTTACTTTCCGGTCCTTTGCGTACGGTAAGTGCTGGGCCAATGGATTCCCGCGCAATTTGAACAGCCTTAAAACCGCTATGTATTTCAATATTCCTGGATTGATCACGCTACGCCATGGTTGCGAGATAGACAGTCCAAAGAGTTTTAAATACCGGGCTTGCTTGCGTAGTGAGTTAAACAACGGGTTTAGCTAATCAGGTGATACAACAAACTATTCCTGACCAGTGAGCGAGCGCTATGGGTAGTTGTCGGTGTATGAATCTCGACCGGCTAGACCCTTCTCTTACCCGCTCATAAGAGGCAGCTCGACTATCTGAATCAGATCCGCAGCTTTCCGGCCCCGCCTTGCGACGAGTGTGGCGACTTGGTGGCTGCGCCCAGGAGGGTGCAGCACTATTTATAAAGCAAAACATGCGCCAAAATATATTTGAGCAAGGGTTGCTAGTGTTTTTCTATGGTTATGTTCATATAAAACAATGCGATAGGCTGTTTTGTTTGATAGGGTGGAGTAGTAATAAGTGTGGCGGTTTTCTGGGGTTTTAGATGGCTATAACGCTATGCAGAGTGTGTTATTTCGCGTATTTTGGGTTATATCCCTTATTTTATTTAAGAGATTTTGGGCGGCAGCTTTGAGTTTGCGCCGTAAGGGTAAAAGTCATAAGTTCGGGTAGTGATATACCAAGCTGGCTGCTTAAAAATCAGGGTGCTGGAACGAAGGTTGGGAACGAATTCCGAAATAAAAATCCAACGTTCTCATGCGTATCATGACTTCGTCGGCAATCGACGGCCGGCCCCTCCTGAGCTTTAGTCATCTGCCGATTGCCGACGAAAATCACTCAGCCCCAGAAAAAGGTTGATTCCTCTAATCGCCTTTGCCATCAGGTGGAGAAGGCATTTTTTGCATTTAAGCCGATGGCATGGCATAGCTACTGGTTAAGCTAAAAACACCGTTTGGTTCTTGCCAGCCTTTTAGTTACGCGGTATTGCACTTTGGGCGGCTGTGTTATGACGACACTATCCAATATTTCCAACACAAAATTTTCAAACTTAAATTAAGATGCCCGACACTTTCACCGAGGATACATATGAATAAAACCGATGCCATTTTGAACAAGGGTCAGAAGCTCTATGAAGACGATGCCTACATTTTGTTGTGGACGAAATTTTTTGGCCTGCGCCTGCTGGCGCTGACCTCTTACTATGTCTACGATAAACAAAAGCAGCGTCTGATCAAGCTCATGAGTAGAGAAAAAACCTATCTGATGAGCATCAGTTACTACCTCACCCACGATTATGGTTTTACCCCGACAATGGTGCTGGAAGGTATCAGTTTATTTAAGGATATTTCGGCGGCAATTGCCGACAGAGGCGGCGAGACCTGGAAGACCTTCTTTGCGGAAACCGCCAAAGATAAAGCCAGGACGTATGCAGTCCGGGGCATCCGTAAGGATAAAAAAGCCAAGGCTTGAGTTTCCACACCTTATGCATTTTGTGCTAGGAGGCCGTCAATAAATCGCGGACAAAACCCTAATCAGTTTTTAACTGCTCGAGCGGCAATCTCTTTATAGGAATAGCCAGTGCTGGAATCATCCAATAAAAAACGTACGCCAATTTTTGGCAACAAACCTTTGGCTCGACCTACCAAAAGGCCGGCGCGCGCATGTTGATTACCCAAACCGGCGAGTTGGTCGGTTTGCTGGGTCCGGCGCATCGCAAGCAGCGGCTGCTGCACAGCTTGGGCGACAACACGGCACTGATAGTCGAACGGGTATTTCGCCCGTTCGGTTTGGACATCGGCGCGCAACCTCCGGAAGAGATTGTCTTGTCCATCGTGGCCGGCATTCAGTCCCAGTTCAACGGCCGTAGCGGCTGGCAACTGGGGAAAGAGCCGGTTGCGCTCAAACATGCCTGCAGCCATGGATAATGTGCATGCCGTCATCCTGGCGGCCGGTGCCTCCAGCCGGATGGGCAGCCCCAAGCAATTACTGATTTGGCAGGAGCGTCCATTACTGGCGCATGCGCTGGCCAATGCGCAAGCCGTGTTGGCGGAGCGGACGGTGGTGGTATTGGGCGCAAATGCTGAGGCGATAAAAGCCGCGGTCGATTTTAACAGCAGCAAAGTGGTGTTGAATCCGAGTTGGGCGGACGGTATGGCCGGTTCGATTCGGGCTGGTATCCAGGCTGTGCCGGACACGGCTAGCGCGGTATTGTTGATGCTGTGCGATCAACCCTTGATTAGCGCCGCGCATCTGCAAAGTTTGCTTAGCGCTTGGCAAAACGCGCCGGAGCGCATCGTAGTCAGTCAGTATGCGGAGTCGTTTGGCGTGCCGGCCGTGTTTCCGGCTGCTTATTTTGCCCAGCTAGCCAGCTTGACCGGCGACCGTGGAGCCAAGCCCTTGTTACTGCGCTTCGAAGACACACTGGTAAAAGTGCCGTTGCTGGAAGCGGAACTGGATGTCGACACCACGAGCGATTACCAGCGCTTGCATGCACTCAATGAGATGTAGCCCATGATTGCCCAACCGCTTGACGCCTACTTACAGCGTATTCGCGAGTTATTCATCGAACTAGGCATTCCGGAAGAACTGCCGGCAGCTAGAGGTTTGGCATTATGCCGCGAGCCTGCAGAGTTGATCGTCGCGGAAACCAAGCCGCAGGGCAGGGCGTTTTATCTCACAGCGACTGCGGCAGCCGCTTGGCAAGCCTTGAAACAAGCCGCCGCCGAGGATGGCATTACGCTGCTGATGGTCTCGGCTTTTCGAAGTGTGGATTATCAAGCCGACATTATTCGGCGCAAGCTCGGGAAGGGCCAAACTATCGACGAGATTCTGCGTGTCTTGGCCCCGCCCGGTTACAGCGAACACCATACCGGTCATGCTATCGATATTGGCAGCGACGACTGCCCGGAGCTGGGCGAACTGTTCGAACAAACGGCTGCTTTTCAGTGGCTATCAAGCAACGCAAAACGCTTTCAATTTTTTCTGTCATTCCCGCGCGATAACCGCTTCGGTTATGTTTACGAGCCTTGGCATTGGTGTTATCGGGGCGATTCGTAGCTACGTTTGGTAACTACTGACGCCAAAATAGTGGGTCTCTTGTTATCACCGAGTCTCCAAATTAGGCTTGCAAGCCTAGACGCTATTCGGTTATCGCTTATAGGGTTGCGCATAAGGTAATTAAGCTCTCGTCTTGGGTTTTTTGCTGTCGCCACAAGGCTTTGTGCCTCATGACCAATCCAAAAAGCCTTGCGAGTTAAGCTAAGAGCCTTTCAGGCAACATGATTTCACTGCTCAGAACGGCAAAACACCTTGGTAACAATCCAATTTGAGCTTGATCACCTGCGGTCGCGTCACCATCGCAAGGTTTTACGTTGCGTCCGAACTCCAGAGCCTTGCGGGCAAAGCAAACTCGTATAACCGGCTGGTAAAAAGCCTTACCCGCAATGCCTTCAAAGGACTGTCGTGCTTTTCAAGTCAATGCCGGGTGAAAGTTACTAATCAGCCATTTAATAGGTCAGATAAAAAGCGCCTAGCCGCTTAAACCGGACATTCAAGATTAGCACTCGCGCCTCAGCTTCGCGTCGGTTGGACTCAGTGACGAATGCCCGCTTTCGGGTTTCGGAATTCACAGCTTTCCGGCGATGAATCTGAAGAGGTTACGGTATATGCCGCCATCCCAAACTTTTTCCAGTGAGAGAAGGAGCGGATTTACCTTTTACGCAAGCCTCCTCTGGGTTGAGGGATAAGCAGGGACGTTATTTTTTAATTGTATCCATGGCGATCTGTTGTATTCGGTCCACCACATTTGGCTTGCCGACTTGACCAACCAGCCCTGCGCGGCGGAGTTTTTCGAACACATTCGGTCTTGCGCCGCACAGGATCAGACGGGTTTTGTGCCGTTTGCAATTATCCAGCAAATCCCACAGCGATTGCAGGCCGGTTGCGTCGATGAAAGGCACTTTTTCCAGGCGCAAGACCAGAATTTCGGTATGGCCGTGAATCACTTCCAGCGCGGATTCCAATCTTGCCGCCGCGCCAAAAAAGAATGGCCCTTCCATGGCAAAAACCACGGTATTGGCTGGCAGCGTAAAATCCGCGTCATCGAGTTCTTCCATGACGGCGTCATGTGCTTGCCGCTCTATGCCCACAGCTTCCGACATGCGTTTCATGAATAGCAGCGCCGCCAGCATCACGCCGATATTGACGGCGATGACCAAATCACTGAACACGGTGAGCAAAAAGGTAATCAGCAGCACCGCCACATCCGACTTAGGCGCCGTTCTGAGCATGTGGCCGAAACGGTGCAACTCACTCATGTTGTAGGCCACGACAAACAAAATGGCGGCCAACGCGCTCAGCGGAATCAACGACGCATAAGGGGCCAGTAACATGACGATACCGATCAAGGTCAAAGTATGCACAATCCCCGCCAGTGGACTATTGGCGCCATTGCGCACATTGGTCGCCGTGCGGGCAATCGCCCCGGTAGAGGCAAAGCCGCCGAACAACGGGGAGCATATGTTCGCAATCCCTTGACCGATCAATTCCTGATTGGCGTCATGTTTGGTGCCGGCCATGCTGTCGGCGACCACGGCGGACAGCAGCGACTCAATCGCGCCCAGCAAGGCAATCGTAAAAGCCGGGCCGATTAACTGCAGCACCTCCGATACCGACATTGCCGGCAGTTGGAATTGCGGCAACTGCTGCGGAATGCCGCCAAAGGCGCTGCCTATCGTCGCCACGCCGTCCCATTGCAATTGCCACTGCGCGCAGGTGGCAATCAGCATGGCGACCAGCGGGGCGGGAATGCGTTTCAGAATCCGGCCGGAAATCAGCAACACCGCCAAGGTCATGCCGCCTAGCAAGGTGGTTTCAACGTGCAGCCCAGGAAACGCTTGTGCCAACGACCAAAATTTTTCATGAAACTGCTCTGCGCCAGCTGCGGGGCTCAAGCCAAAAAAGTCTTTCCATTGCCCCACAAAAATGATGACCCCGATACCGCTGGTAAAGCCGACGATGACGGGATCGGGTATATATTTGATGACACCGCCCAACTTGGTAAGCCCCATCAGCAATAATATGATGCCGGCCATCAAGGAGGCAATTTGCAAGCCGCCGATGCCGTATTTGCCGGTAATGCCGGCTAGAATCACGATAAAGGCGCCGGTTGGCCCTGCGATCTGCACGCGGCTACCGCCAAACAAGGATGTCAGCCCACCGGCCACGATGGCCGTGTATAGCCCCTGCTCGGGTTTGGCACCGGAGGCTATCGCAAAAGCCATGGCCAGAGGCAGCGCCACTACGCCGACAATCACGCCGGCCAACAAGTTATTCAGCCAATGCGCCCTGGACAATAAACCCGCGCGACCGGCTTCAAGAATTGCAATCATTGGAAAGGTTTTAAATGTTTATCGATGGGACCCATGATAGCACCTGGGTTGTAGCGATTGCCGCAAGAAACAAGTCGTGACAACCGAATCGATCATAGCCGCTTGAAACCATTGTGCAGGTTGGGTACTCACCGCGTAACTTGTGTCAGTCGCCACCATGATGACCCTCTATGGGTGCGCGAGCGCACCCTGCATCTACATTTGGACTTTGAGACAAGCCAAATCATGGCCGGAATACAGCCGGCTTGATGCCATTGGCCGGCGCATAATCAATGGCTCAAAGAGGCCGACTGCCGGAAACTACAAAAGTCCGCTTCGTAGAAGCGCAACCCGAAAAACGATGTTTGGACTTGTGGCCGCTTTGGAGCAAGATGGATGACGGGTGAGGGGCGGTGACCGCCGATACCCAGGAGCTTTTGACGGAAATAAGTGGCGAAACGGCGATAACCTCCTTGTTATCGCCGATCTGATGGCTTTATACCTCGGCGCTATTCAACCAAAGATCGTGCTTGTTGCACAGGCTCAAGGCGTAAACGGTACCGCTGTATCCCGCCAGGCTGAATTCGGAAATGGCGACCGGGTCTTTGCTGGGATCGAACATCCGCTCGTTCAGGAATTTATAGTCTTTATCCAGCAATACGTGTTTGACGATGTAATGTTCATAGCCTTTCATTTCGTGCGGGGTGGTGATTTTGACGGTGGTTTTATCGTCGGCTTTAACGACTTCAATCACCGGCAAATGCGTCGCGGCTTTGCCGGCCCAGCGGCCTTGCGCATCCTTGGTGTAAAACACATCGCCCGGCGGTGTAGGTTGCTTGCCGGCTTCCGCGGCTTGGGCCAGACTGGGGGCAATGGCGCTGATCGCCGCACCGGCGGCACTCAATCGAATAAAATCGCGACGTTCCATGAAAATTCCTTGTGATGGTTTAAAAATTGTCGACTACCGAGTTAAGCCCGCATGGCTTGCTCTGCAGCGTGTGTTGAACCGGTTCTTTATTCTGCCCATGCAGAAGAAGCGTTCGCAACGGCTCCGGCTCGCTTGACCGCGCGACGCATCGAAATGTATCACGATTTGTTGGATCTACGTCCATGGGTTCTTACGTTGGCTTATATTTATTACTCCGGTCCTTTTTTACCCGTTCGGGCTGAGCTCTTAGAGGCCTAGGCTGGCGACAGGTCAATGAGGCACTTAACGGCGGAAACTCAAGAGGATCTTCAGTATCGACAAGCCGCGCCAGCGGACATGAAGAGCTGATTGCTGTCAGCTATCGCCGCTGTCGAAAAATCGGCTTTTTTATTGCCAACAATGCCGAGCAGTAAACCGGCAAGTCAAATAGAATGGCTATTCGTGCAATATCAAATCAGAGGGCAGGCTATGGATCACGATTTTTGGCATCAGCGTTGGCAACAGAACCAAATTGGTTTTCACAAGCATGAGTTCAACCCCATTCTGCAAACGCATTGGCCGCGCTTGTCTATCCCAAAAAAAGCGCGAGTGTTTGTCCCGCTGTGCGGCAAGAGCAAGGACTTGCTTTGGCTATTAGCGATGGGTTATCAGGTAGTGGGTGTGGAATTAAGTCCGCTGGCTGTCGAGTCGTTTTTTGCCGATAACAATTTGCAACCAACGGTGCGGCGCCAGGGCGATTTTTGGGTCAGCGAGGTGGACGGTTTGCAGATTTTCTGCGGGGATTTTTTTGCATTGCAAGCTGCCGATGTCGGCGAGTTTGATGCGGTTTACGATAGGGCGGCGCTGGTGGCTTTGCCGCCGGATATGCGCATCGATTACGTGATGAAACTGTCCTCGCTGTTACTCGCCAACGTGCAAATGTTGCTGATAGCATTCGATTATCCGCAACACGAAATGCCGGGGCCGCCGTTTAGCGTCCAAGCTGACGAGGTTGAGCGTTTGTACAGTCACTGGTGTGAAATCGAATTGCTGACCAGTGACGACGCTTTAGCGACCGAGCTGCATTTTAAAGAGCGCGGCTTAACTAAAATGGTGGAGCAAACCTATAAACTGTTGGTTCGGTGATAACAGAAGTACCGAATTGCCAGTCGCATAGCATTAACCCGGCGCTTAAATCGGTGTGTCTATAGGCGCATCCGCTTGGGTTTCGACGCGCGCAATCCGCACGAAACACCAGTGATAAACAGGGCCGGGTTGATCCTCTTTTGAATTTTCTGGAATCGTCGTTCCGGCGAGGAGCGGAGTCCCTTTAAGCCCTTGGGCTCCAATATTCAATGGTGCGGCAGCATTTAGGGCGTCGGTTTATCAAAGCGGGAGACTGTTGCAGAATCGGTGTGCCACGTTTCATTTTTGTTTCAGACTCCTGGATATTGTTTCAATGTTTCATATTGAAACGTATTTTGCACCTCTAAATAGCTGATTGGTCCTTACCTACCTTGATTAATCGGAGAAATCACGCTTGGCACGCAAATTGATATAGAAATATTATTGATTAATGATATTTGTGAAGTGCGTATGTTTTTCGGTCAACTCTCAGAAACTGATACCTCAAGATACAACCATCCGCCGCTAGGCGGTCGTCGCCAAGATACGATGGCGATCAAAAACAGCGTTTCTGCGCTTTTGGTTTCTAACTGCCTAAGACAGGTGCCGAATTCAAAACCGAACTACACTACAAATAAAGAGGGATTGCCGGCCACTGCTAGCCAATATTGCCGAGCTATTCGGCAAACGTTGTTTTCCCTGAGTAAGCCGCACAAGGCCGATTTACCCGCAAGCATTTCCATGGCTCTAAACAAAGAGGTGGCTATGACAGATACTGCCCATACTGAGTTACCAAAGTCCGGCTTGCTACGCTGGGAAATAGCCGTAGCGCTATTGATAAAAGTGATTCTACTTACAGGCCTCTGGTTTCTGATTTTCCGCTGGCAAGAGCGCCCAGTTGCCAAACCGGACATCGCTGCGCACTTTGCTTTGCCGGCCACACCCGGCGCCACAAATCCCCTTTCTTCCCCATCCACCCAGGAGTCTCGCCATGTTCGGTGACGATATAGTCATGCTGTCGCGCATGCAGTTCGGGCTAACCGCGCTGTATCATTTCCTCTTTGTGCCCTTGACCCTGGGCATGACCTTTATCCTCGGAATCATGGAGTCGGTGTATGTCATGACAGGCAAGGAAGTCTATAAGGACATGGTCAAGTTTTGGGGCAAGTTGTTTGGGATTAACTTTGCCATGGGCGTCACCACCGGCTTGACGCTAGAGTTTCAGTTCGGCACCAACTGGGCTTACTACTCGCATTATGTCGGCGACATCTTCGGGCCCTTACTGGCTGCGGAAGGTTGGATGGCGTTCTTTCTGGAATCGACCTTTGTGGGTCTGTTTTTCTTCGGTTGGGACCGGTTGAGCCGGGTGCAGCATTTGGTGGTGACGTGGCTGCTGGCGGTGGGCACCAGTCTGTCGGCGTTATGGATATTAATCGCCAACGGCTGGATGCAGTACCCGGTCGGTGCGGCGTTTAACTACGAAACGCTGCGCATGGAGATGACTAGCTTCGCCGACGTGTTCTTTAACCCGGTGGCGCAAGTCAAATTCGTGCATACCGTCGCCGCCGGCTACGTCACGGGCTCGATGTTCGTGCTAGGCATCAGCTCTTGGTACTTGCTGAACAAGCGCGACATCGGCTTCGCTAGACGTTCGTTTTCCATCGCCTCGGCGTTTGGTTTGGCCTCCGTCTTATCGGTGATCGTTTTGGGCGACGAAAGCGGTTACACCTCCGGCGAGACCCAAAAAATGAAGCTGGCAGCGATTGAAGCGGAATGGGATACCCACCCGGCCCCTGCTGGTTTCACCGTGTTTGGTTTGCCCGATCAGGACAATCAGAAAACCGATATGGCGCTGAAAGTGCCTTATGTACTGGGTTTGATCGCCACGCGCTCCATCGACGAAGACGTTAAAGGTCTAAAAGATTTGCGTGAAGAGAGCGTGGTGCGCATCGAAAACGGCATGCTGGCTTACGACAATTTGCAAAAACTGCGTGGCGGTGACCTAAGTGCCAAAGCAGCGTTCGAGGCCCATAAAGCCGACCTGGGTTATGGCTTATTGCTGAAAAAATACACCGACAAGGTCATTGATGCCGACGCCGCGACCATCCAGAAAGCCGCCAACGACACCATTCCCAAAGTGGCGCCGCTATTCTGGACCTTCCGTATCATGGTGGCTTGCGGCTTTATCATGCTGTTCATCTTTGCGATGACATTTTACTACTGCGCTACCCGAGTTGCCGATCAAAAACGCTGGCTGTTGCGGATGGCGGTGTGGTGCATCCCCTTACCCTGGATTGCCGCCGAGACCGGTTGGTTTGTTGCCGAAGTTGGTCGTCAACCCTGGACTATCTCCGGCGTATTGCCCACCCACATGAGCGTTTCCAGCCTCAGCGCCGGGCAACTGTGGTTCAGTATTGGCGGGTTTGCCTTGTTCTACACAATATTGCTGATTATCGAGATGTATCTGATGTTGAAGTACGTGCGCCTCGGACCTAGCAGCTTGCATACAGGACGTTATTGTCTCGAACAGCAACCCGCCTAACCCCTTCGTCAACAGGAGTTCATTATGTTTGATTATGAAACCATCCGCCTGATTTGGTGGGTCTTTATCGGTGTCGTCGGCATTGCGTTCGCATTGACCGAGGGTTTTGATTTCGGAGTTGGCACCTTGCTGCCATTTATCGGTAAATCCGACGTGGAGCGCCGGGTGATTATCAACACCGTCGGCGCCACCTGGGAAGGCAATCAAGTTTGGCTGGTGCTGCTGGGCGGCGCGATTTTTGCGATTTGGCCGGCCGTGTATGCCACGCTGTTTTCCGGGCTGTATGCGGCGATGTTGCTGGTATTGTTTTCCTTGTTCTTTCGCCCGGCCGCGTTTGATTATCGCAGCAAGATCGAAGACCCACGTTGGCGCAACAGTTGGGATTGGAGCCTGTTTATAGGCAGCAGCTTACCGCCGGTACTGCTCGGCGTATTGGTAGGCAATTTGCTTCTGGGCCTGCCGTTTCATTTCGACCAAGATCTGCGCGCGTTTTACGACGGGTCGTTCTGGGCATTGTTGAGTCCGTTTGCCTTGTTGTGTGGGTTCACCGGCCTTTTGCTAACTACTTTCCATGGCGCATTATTTCTGAAATGGCGTAGCGAAGGCGTGATTCATGACCGCGCTATCAATATCGTCAATGCCTTGGGGCCGATGCTGTTATTGGCATTGGCTACGATTACTGTGTGGGTATTCGTGGGTATTGATCGCCCGGAAATTACCCAAATGGCGGCTACCGATGCACCGTCCAACCCCCTGCATAAAACCGTCGTAGCCCATGGCGCAAGCTGGTTGCAACATTTTATGAGTTACCCCTGGATGTGGCTGGCACCGCTGACTGCGTTTGTCGGTATCGGGCTGGCTTGGTTGCTAGGCAAGGGCGAGTCCAGAATGGGGGCATTCGTGCTCAGTAGCCTAGGCATTACCGGTGTGGCACTGACGGTCGGTTTTGGTTTGTTTCCCTTCCTGTTGATTTCCTCAACCGCTCCCGGCTCTAGTCTGACTTTATGGGACGGAACCTCCAGCCATAACACCTTATTGCTGGGGTTTTGGATCACCATCATTTTTCTGCCTATCGTGCTGCTCTACACCCGTTTTGTGTATCGGGTGATGTGGGGCAGCGTGACCGAAGCGGCTGTGCTTAAAGACAGTCACACACTTTACTAAGGAGACACATCATGTGGTATTTCGCTTGGATACTCGGCGTCGGTTTCGCGGCGTCCTTCGCCATCATCAACGCCATGTGGCTGGAATCGGTGTGCGACATCGACCATCACGGCATCGATCAATCGTGCGAGAGCTTGGCGCAACGTAGCAAAGAGAGGTTGTCATGACCACCGAACGTATCGTCCGTATTGTCGCCGGCTTGTTTGTGTTGCTGTCGCTGAGTCTCGGCGTTGAAGGCAGCCCCTTATTTCAGTCTAGCAATTGGCTTTGGTTTACCGCATTTGTCGGGGCCAATTTGTTTCAAAGCGGTTTTACCCGATTCTGCCCGCTGGAAATGATTCTTAAAAAATTGGGCATTAAAGAAAGCTGCTAATAACAGCGGCAAAAAAATAATTATCTATCAATTTGGAGTAGTCTCATGGCAAAAATCGTAATCGTAGGCGCGGGCATCGGCGGTATCCCGATGGCATTGGAAATGAAAGAAAACGCTCGGAAAGAAGACGAGGTAGTGGTGATCGCCGATACCCCGACCTTTCACTTCGTGCCTTCAAATCCTTGGGTGGCGGTCAACTGGCGCAAGCCGGAAGATATCAAGGTCGAATTGGCACCGATGTTCAAGAAAAAGAAGATCGGCTTCATTCAACAAAAAGTCACCCGTTTTCACCCTGAAAACAATAAGGTAGAACTGGCCGATGGCTCGCAAGTCGATTACGATTTTTTAGTGATCGCCACCGGTCCGAAACTGGCCTTTGACGAAGTGCCGGGCTTGGGGCCCAACGGCCACACCCAATCGGTCTGCCACGTCGATCATGCCGGTGAGTCCGGTGAATTTTGGGACAAGTTTGTCGAAGATCCGGGTCCGATTATCGTCGGTGCCGCCCAAGGTGCTTCCTGTTTTGGCCCGGCTTATGAATACATGTTCATCGCCGAAACCGACCTGCGGCAACGTAAAATCCGCGATAAGGTGAAAATGACTTATGTCACCTCGGAACCCTACATCGGCCATTTGGGCTTGGGCGGCGTGGGCGATACCAAAGGGATGCTGGAAGCCGAGATGCGAAACAAACATATCAATTGGATTTGCAATGCCAAAATCGACAAGATCGAAGCCGGCATGATGTATGTCACCGAAGTGGATGAAAACGGCCAAGAGAAAAAGAAACACGAGTTGCCGTTCAAGCACAGTATGATTCTGCCGGCCTTTAAAGGTGTAGATGCCTTGACCGGTATTGACAAGCTTGTGAATCCGCGCGGCTTTGTCATAGTTGACGAAAATCAACGTAATCCCACGTATAAAAATGTCTACTCCATTGGGGTTTGCATCGCCATTCCACCGCTTGAGCAAACTCCGGTGCCGACCGGCACGCCCAAGACCGGTTACATGATCGAGTCGATGGTCACCGCTACCGCTCACAATATTCGTGCGGAACTGGATGGCAAACAACCCAAAGAAAAAGGCACCTGGAATGCATTGTGTCTGGCGGATTTTGGCGATTCGGGCGTCGCTTTCCTGGCCATGCCGCAAATTCCGCCGCGTAACGTGCAGTGGGCGTCCAGTGGCAAATGGGTGCATTTAGCTAAAATTGGTTATGAAAAATACTTCATGCGTAAAGTTCGCAAGGGTATTAGCGAGCCTTACTATGAAAAACTGACCTTAAAAATGTTTGGCATTATGCGGTTGAAAGGCTGACACTGGTTTGTGCCGCGCTGATAGGGAAGGACAAACGCAACAGTGCCGTTGGCCAACCAATGGCGCTATGCGTCTAGACTTCCCTATCAATCCATTTGCCCTAATTGCATGCAGATTACTCAATGATACATCGAACTTTATGGCGGTTAGTTTTCGTGCTGATGCTGGTTTTGGAGACGGCCTTGGCCGATACCGAACCCAGTCAATATAGCCTGGAACAAGCCATTGATACCGCGCTGGCAAATAATCCGGAGCTGGGCATCATGCAAGCGCGTATTGAACAGGCCAATGCGCAGTTGGGAGAATCCTTGGCCAGTTTTTACCCGCAAATCAAAGCCAGTTTGTCGTATCAGCACAGCGATAATCCGGCGCAAGCCTTTGCGATGATCATTGCCCAGCGTCGGCTAAGCTTTGCCGGCAACGACTTCAATCATCCCGGCGGGGTTGATAACTATCGGCCGCAAGTGACAGCGACGTATTCGTTGTTTCGCGGTGGACAGGACTACTACCGCAAACAGGCGGCAGAACTGGGTATCGAAACCTCGGAACTGGAAAAAGCCGCGACCCGCAATCAGTTGGTGAATAACGTCACCGCAGCCTATTACGGGGAGTTGGCGGCAATGGAAGCCCACGAGATTAGTCGGCGCTCGATTACAGCAGTGCAAAGCGAGTTGGATCAGTCACGGATTCGCTTTGATGCCGGCACGGTATTAAAGTCCGATGTATTGTCCTTGGAAGTACAATTGGCCGAAGCCAAGGATGCGGAAATACAAGCTGCAAACGCCATCGAGCTGGCGCAGAGTATGTTGAAAACCTTGCTGGGCTTACCTGTTAACGCACCTTTTACCATCGATACAACTCGGCAAGCCGCATTACCGGCCAGTCCGGCGGTTTTCGACGAATTACTCAATCAGGCGCTGAGCAACCATCCTGAACTACAAGCCGCGCAGAAGCGTGTGGCGATGGCCGAACGTCAGCTTGATGTCGCGCAAGCCGCACACCTACCGCGCGCTGACGCCTTTGTCAGTTATGGTTCCGACAGCAAAGATCTGGCCTTCAGCAGCAACCGCGATAACGTCACTGCCGGCGTGATGGTGGAAGTGGATGTGTTTTCCGGTTTTGCGACGCAAGAAAAAATCAAGAAAGCCGAGCACGAACTCACGGCCGCCCAAGAGGCAGCCAGGCAGACCCGTTTGCGCATCGAGCAACAGCTGAAATCCGCACAAATCAAACTACAAGACGCGCTGAGTCGCGCCGAAGTCAGCGCCGTTGCGGTCAAAGCGGCGGAAGAAGCCCTGCGTTTAGTGAATGAGCAACGCCAAGCCGGTGTCGTGACCGTGACCCGTTATATCGAAGCTGAAGTGGCGCGCGATAAGGCGCATACCCGACAAATCACTGCACGTTTCGATGCCTTGCGGGCCGAAGCGGAACTGAAACAAGCCACCGGTTACTGGCAATAAAGGAGTCACGATGACCGAACATTTTTCTGAATCAAATGCGCCGAGATGGCTGGTCCCTGCGGCAGCGATCACGGCGCTGTTGCTGGTGATTTTATTTGCCCTGGGCATCTTGGGTGGCCAGGATAAGACCGAACCCGGCAACACGGATCTGCCTGAGAGCAGCATACCCGCCGGCGCACACACCTTAAAAGTAGGCACGCAGACTGCGGAGAACAATTTGTCTTGGCAAGGCGTGGTCAAATCCCGCCTGGCGGCGAAAATTGCCCCGAAATTGAATGCGCGCATTCTGGAAATAACCGTGAATCCGGGCGACAAAGTCAAAAAAGGCCAAGTCATCGCCCGTCTCGATGATCGCGATCTGCGGGCGGCTTACAATGCCGCCAGCGCGGGGCAGGCGGCGGCTCAGGCCCAGGCGGCCCAGGCCAATGCCGAAGAAAAACGCATTATCGATCTATACAACAAGCAAGCGGCCACCCGCCAAAACTACGAAGCAGTGCTGGCGCAAGCGCAAAGTGCCAGAGCCATGGCCAATCAAGCGGCCAGTTCCGCGCAACAAAGCAAAGTGATGCTGGGCGAGAACGTACTCTATGCGCCGTTCGACGCGGTAGTCGGTGAGCGTTTACAAGAGCCGGGCGACATGGGCTTGCCCAATCAAGCCATCGTCACTTTGCACAAACCCGATGACTTGCGCCTGGAAGCAGCCATTTCCAGCCACTGTGCCGCAGTCATTAAGTTAGGCATGGAAGTGAAAGTGCGCTTCGATACGCCGCAACAAACGCTGGCGGCGACGGTAGACGAAATAGCGCCGGAAATCGATCCGCAAACCCGCACCCTGGCAGTAAAAGTTAAATTACCTAACATGCCTGGTTTGCAACACGGCCAATTCGGTTGGCTGGAGCTGGCTTGTGCCAGTGCACAACAAGCCGTGATGATCCCGTCTGCAGCCATTTTGCATTACGGCCAACTGCAAGCGGTTAAAGTACTGGATGGGCAAAGGCTATTGACGCGACATATTCGCACCGGCAAACAGTATGGCGACCAAGTCGAAATACTTTCCGGATTGCGCGCCGGCGAAACCATCTTGAGTAACGCTGGGTTGGAGCAATGAGCGAGTTGAACAAAACCATGGAAGCGAAAAAAGACAGCCTGACGGTTGCCATCGTCCGCTTATTCACCACCTCGCATTTATCGCTGCTGTTTTTATTGATTTCCCTGTTGGCGGGAGCGGCGGCGCTGACTTTGACGCCACGCGAGGAAGATCCGCAAATCATCGTGCCGGTGATGGATGTGTTCGTGCATTACCCCGGCGCCAGCAGCGAAGAAGTGGAAAAGCGCGTGACCACCCCGCTGGAAGTATTACTCAAGCAAATTCAGGGTGTGGAATATGTCTATTCCGCCTCCCGCCCCGGCGAAGCGCTGGTGACGGTGCGCTATCGGGTGGGCGAGAGTATCGAAGACAGCTTGATCAAAACCCGCGATAAGCTGCAAGCCAATCTGGACATCATCCCGCCCGGCGTCAGCGATTGGGTCGTCAAGCCGGTGGAAATTGATGACGTGCCGATCTTGCTATTGAGCCTGTCCATGCCCAAGGCGAACGAAGACATCATGGCGGTACGCCGCATCGCCGAAGAGCTGATCGAGCGCTTACGCGCCATCGACGATGTGGGCAAAAGTTGGGTCATCGGCGCGGCGCCTCGGCAGATTTCGGTGTACCCCGATCCCGCCAAGTTGCAAGCCAGCGGCCTAAGCTTGCCGGAAATTCAACAGGCTTTGGCGCAGAGTAATGTCAATCTGCCGGCTGGGCGCTTAAATCAAAATAACAGTGAAATCCTGCTGGAAACCGGCCCGCACTATGAAACCCGGGAGCAGGTCGGGGCGACGGTCTTGAAAAACGTCGCCGGCCGTCTGGTGTATTTGCGCGATGTGGCGCAGATCGTCGATGGCCCGCAAGACACCGACTATTACACCCGCATCGGCTTCGGTCCCGGTGTGGAGCAAATGCAGACGGTAGGGCATAAGGATGGTCCTTTACCTGTGGTCGGCGAAGAACGGCAAATGGCTACCATCGCCATCGCCAAAAGGCGCGGCAGTAACGCCGTCGGCGTGGCCGAACAGGTGTTGGAACTGACCGAACAATTGCACGGCACGCTGATTCCGTCTGAAGTGCTGGTGACAGTCACACGCAACTACGGTGAAACCGCCGATCACAAAGTCAATGAACTGGTGATGCATCTGAGCATTGCGATTCTCACCATCATAGTCCTGCTGGCGCTGGCGCTGGGTTTTAAGGAATCGCTGATCGTCTCATTAGCGGTGCCGATGACCTTTGCGATTACCTTGCTGTGCGATTTGATCTTCGGTTACACCATCAACCGGGTGACGCTGTTCGCGTTGATTCTGTCTTTGGGCTTATTGGTGGATGACCCGATTGTCGACGTCGAGAATATTCATCGCCACTACAAAATGCGCAAAGAGCCACCGTTACAAGCCTTGCTGACTGCGGTGAACGAAATTCGCCCGCCGACCATTCTGGCCACCTTCGCGGTGATCATGTCCTTCGTGCCGATGTTTTTTATTACCGGGATGATGGGACCGTATATGGCACCCATGGCCTTCAACGTGCCGATCGCCATGTTGATGTCCTTGCTGATCGCCTTCACGGTGACGCCTTGGGCCAGCTATAAATTGCTCAAAGGCGATTACGGTAAAGATCACGGACCGGAATTTCGCTTACAGGAAACCCGTGGTTTCAGGGTGTATCAAGCCATTATGGCGCCGCTACTAAGTCACAAATCCAAAGCCTTGTGGTTTTTGCTGGCGGTATTTGTGGCGTTCGTGTTGTCGACCTTGATGGCCGTGACCCGAGTCGTACCGTTGAAACTGCTGCCGTTTGATAATAAAAACGAGCTGCAATTGGTGATTGATATGCCGCGTGGCTCGTCTTTGGAAGCCACTAATGAAGTCGCCACGGCCCTGGGTCAATATCTGGCCACGGTCAACGAAGTCAGTAGCTATCAAACCTGTGTCGGTTTGGCATCGCCCATGGATTTTAATGGCTTGGTGCGGCATTACTATTTGCGCCAGGGCGCTTATGTCGGCGACCTGCGCATCATTCTGGTGGATAAATCTCGCCGCGGGCAACAATCGCACGCGATTGCCTTGCGGATGCGTCCGGATATAGAACGCATCGGCCAAAAATACGGCGCCAACCTAAAAATTGTGGAAATGCCGCCGGGACCGCCGGTGTTGTCCAGTGTGGTCGCAGAAATTTACGGCCCGCCGGAAGCCGGTTATCAGGACTTGGTGAAGGTGTCCAAACAAGTCCGTGAACATTTGCAAACGACCGAGGGCGTGGTGGATGTGGACGATTATGTGCAAGCGCCGCAAGATCAATGGCAATTTGTGTTGAACCAGGACAAAGCAGCGCTATTGGGCATTACCAATCAGCAGGTGGCCAGTAGTTTGAAACTGGCGGTAGAAGGCGGCATCGCCGGTACTTTGCATATCGCCAGCGAACGGCAACCGCTACTGATTTCCCTGCAATACCCTAGATCAGAACGCTCATCTGAAGCCGATTTATTAAACCTGTCGGTGAAATCGGCGAAAGGCGATTTGATTCGCTTAAGCGAAATCGGGCGGTTCAGCCACGAAATAGCCGATCAAACCATCTATCACAAAAACTTACGCCAGGTGTCGTATGTGCTGGCTGAAATGGCCGGCCGCAGCCCGGTGGAAGCGGTGTGGGATCTGCAAGACGCCCTGGAACAGCAACCTTTGCCGGCCGGTTACAGCGCGGAAATGGCCGGGGAGGGCGAATGGAAAATCACTGTCGATGTGTTCCGCGACCTGGGCTTGGCCTTCGCGGCGGCGATGGTGATGATTTACATCCTGCTGGTCGGGCAGACCGGTTCTTTGGGCGTGCCGCTGATCATGATGATCGCCATTCCCCTAACAGTGATCGGCATCATGCCGGGGTTTTGGTTCATCAACTTGTTTGCGTCTGATGTCGGGCAATATGCGGATCCCGTTTATTTCACCGCCACGGCCATGATAGGCATGATCGCTTTGGCCGGGATCGTGGTGCGCAACTCCATCATCCTGATTGATTTTATCGAAAATATTTATCGCGGTAATCCGGATATTAGCCTGGCCGATGCCATCATCGAAGCCGGCGCCACCCGTTTGAATCCGATCTTTTTAACGGCTGCCTCGGCAGTGTTAGGTTCAGTGATGATCGTCCTCGATCCCATCTTTTCGGGCCTGGCCTGGAGCTTTATCTTTGGCATTATCGCCTCCACCTTGTTTTCCTTGGTGGTGATTCCGTTGGTGTATTTCTTGATCAACCGCGACATGCCCAAGCAAGTGACAGCCGAAGACTAGCTTCTTAGCGCCCGCGATGGCAATTCAGCGGGCGCGGTAACTAGCGTTTTTGTATACTCGTTACCCATCCCTTAGCGTTGAGGCCACCTTTATGAAACAATCAAACCGCGTCTGCTACTTACTTTCTGTGTTGGGATTATTGACGTGTGTGTCGCCGATGGTGCAAGCCGACGAGACCGCCAGCAAATTCTCGCGGGAATTGTTAATGACCAAGCCGGTGACTTTACCCAGTAAAGAAGTGGAGAGCCATGTACTGCGGGTGCGCTTCCCCAAGGGGTATAAAACCCCCTTGCATACCCACGAAGGGCCCGGCCCAAGATATGTGGTGATGGGAAAACTGAAGGTTGTGGATGACGGCCAGACCAAAGTCTATAGCCAAGGCGAAGTGTTCTGGGAAACCGGCGCGGAAATGACCGTGGAAAATGTCGGTAAAGGCGAGGCGGAAATTATTATATTCGAGCTTGCGGCGGCTAAGTCGGCTAAGCATTGAGGCCTTAAGGAACCTCTGAAAAAAAACATTTTGAGAGGCAGTCACTGTCAAAGTGAGTCAAAAATTTCAATATTCGACCGTTTTATTATCAAAAAAGTGGTTTTTCATCGCAAACCCGCCCGTTTTCGGGCTTATTTTCAAATTTCGGACGCAATCAGGCTCCGGCGTTCATAAGCGTCACCGCGCAGCACATTGGCTATCGCCGTCAGGAAGGCCAAACACGCCGCATTTTTAGCCAAACCGCGATAACGTTCGCGAGCGTCCAACACCGACATGATCACGGATGACGTGTGAATCGCCTGGTGGTACTCTAAGTTAACTGTTATTTGGAAGTAAGCCATGACCATAGAGTATCGAACTATTATCACGCTCGAGCCCGGTAAACGCGGCGGTAAACCCTGTATCCGGGGGCTGCGGATTACCGTTTACGACGTCTTGTCTTGGTTAGCCGATGGCATGTCCGAGGATGAAATATTGGAGGATTATCCGGAACTGGAAACCAGCGACATTCGTGCCTGCTTGGCTTTTGCCGCAGATCGTGAGCGTAATGTATCCGCCATTGTTTGATGAAACTGCTATTAGACGAAAATCTATCCCGTCGGGCGGTGGCGTTTTTGCTGGATGCCTTTCCAGAAACGACACAAATAGCGTTGTTGGGTATGGAAAACGCCGATGATTTAACCGTTTGGCGTTACGCAAAGTCCAACGGCTTTGTCATTGTCACCAAAGACGCGGACTTTTTTGAGCTTTCGAATTTACTTGGCCAACCACCAAAAATTATCTGGCTAAAAACCGGCAATCAATCCAAAGCGGCAACCATTAACTGCTTATTAGCTAATCAGAACGCTATACAAGCGGCATTGGTTGACGAAGACAAGGCCTGTATCGAAATTTATCGATAACAGCGAAATTCATATATCGTAAAGGGCGGTAGGCTGGGCAGAGCAACACGAAGCCCTGCAAATGTTTTGAAACGCTAGAGCTGATTCGTTGCAACGGTTCATTGGGTGAGAAAACTCATCAGCGAAATATTCAAAATCAATTTCCCTGCACCCCAAAATTCAACAAACCCTCGGCAAAATAGCGTCCAGATTCAACACGTCCGTATCCGTTAATTCAATCAAATTGAAATTGTACTTCTGATAAATGGCGAGTTTTTCCTGTTTTCGGGCTTGGTATTTAGCGTCGTTTTCGTAGCCTGGAAACACATGGGGATTGACTTTGCAGGCCAAAGATCGCCCGGTTGCCCACTAAATTACCGTTTGAGTTAATGCGTACCAACCTGGGCTTCGACCAGCCCAAATCGCATACCAATGATAAGTAGGGAGCCCGGTTCAGTAAAAGCATAAATGAGCCTGAACAGCAGGGCAGCGGATGACGTATCTAAGACCTTAGCCCAATAGACAAAACTTAGGACTTACGTACACTTGACAAGCTTTGGAACGCGAACCTTTGTATCAACTTTTATAGACTATGGCGCTGCAGATTTTGGAAACCGATAGATTAATCTTGGTTGCTGACCGGGAGGTCTCGTCCTTTAAAGGGATCAATCGGGTCAGAGAGTGTCTGCAAGCCAACGTGGAATATGTTGCCAGCCGGGACGAGTTGGCTCGCTGGATCGTAGACAATAAGGCGAATTTAACCAGCAAAAATATTGCCTTTGTGATGGTATTTGACCCGGACGTGGTCGAAATATCGCCGTCCGGTTCCGAGTTTAGTTTGTTACTGGAATACCCGCGGATTTGCATCACCCGCTCAAGCGATCTCTCAACCACCTTACGTTCGATAAAAACCGGTTTGTTTGATTTTATTGAAAAGCCTTTCAGTCTGGAGCAGATCCGCAAATGCCTTGAACTGGCGTTTTTCGAGTATGAGTTCGCGACCACTATCAACAATCAATTCCGTAATCTGACCAAACGCGAAATTGAAACCTGCGAGTTGGTGGTACTGGGCCACACCAACAAGGAAATATCCGAAAAACTGGATATTTCCGTAAAAACCGTCAAAGTGCATCGTGCTAATTTAATGCGTAAAACCAACGCCAAAACGGTTACGGATCTTCTGAGGTTGCACGATACCTTCAAGTCAAATACGCGCCAAGGACCGAATGATTTGGTCACTATCCCGCCGTTTAAAATATTGAACACCCAACAAAGCAACAAGCGTGAGAAACGCCAAAAATCCCCGGCTTAGCCCCCCTTGCTACCCAACAAACCCTTTTCGGCCAGCAATAACCGCAAGGCATAGCCAAATTTGAGACGCTCGTGACTGAATTTACAATTTTTCCAACGGTTGGGTCGATTGCGCAAAAACAACTTTTGCGCGCGACTTTAAATATGACTATTCGTTCGGTCTCGCAGTTGATAGACCAGCATAACGTCAGCAGCGTGGTGCTGGAGATCGGCGACGAATATTTTGTATTTTCCGTTGAAGACTTGCTGCGGCATCTGCACGCGGGCGGCAGCAGTGATGCCACCTTGGCTGAATTGACATTACGCAAGATGACCTGCGTTTTCGAAAATGAACGTATTCTGACCGCATTCGAAATCCTTGAAAACAATGGCGACCGCTATCTAGGTGTCGTGGATTCCGCGGAGAGCCTGGTCGGGATATTGACCGATACCGACATTTTATCGGCGGTCGATCCTACCGTTCTGGTGCAAAAGAAAACCATCGGCGAGTTGGTGACCAGAATAGAGCCTGTTACCTTTACCGCGGACTGGATTTTGGACGATGTGCTGAACCATCTGCAAAAAATGGAGGATTCCATCATTGTGGTCGAAGCCAAAATACCGGTAGGCATCATTACCACCAAGGATATTTTTAAACTGATTTCCGCCGCGGATACCACCGACAGACCGCTCCGGGAGTACATGACGAGTCCGGTCATTACCACCCAGGTCAGTTCAACTATTCAAGACGCGCTCGCGCAGTTAAAAACCTGTCACATCAAACGCTCCATCGTGGTGAATCAGGAAAACCAGTTGGTAGGTGTCGTTACGCAGAGTGAACTGGTGGGATTTGCCTATGGCACCTGGATTGATTTAATTAAACATCATGCCGGTGAACTCAAAGAGCTGGTGGCTATTCTGGACGCCAAGGCCAAGGGCTTTGAAAAATCCTCGTTGACCGATCCTCTCACCGGACTTGGCAATAGACGGATGCTGGATAAAAGGCTAGCCGATGAAATCGGCCGCATGCGGCGTTATGATGCCCCGGCGTTTTCGCTGTTGCTATTGGACATCGATTTCTTCAAACACATTAACGATACGCACGGCCACTTGATTGGCGACGAAATCTTGAAAGCCATCAGTTTGAAACTGATGAGTGTGGTCAGATGCAGCGACGATGCCATTCGTTGGGGCGGTGAAGAATTTGCGATTTTGCTGCCGCATACACTTCTTCAGGATGCCGTCGAGTTTGCAAATCGCTTGCGTACCACGATAGAAGACCATTCCTTTGTCGAGCAGATACACATCACTATCAGCATAGGCGTCGGACAGTTTTCCATTACCGAGCACGAAAGCCAATTCCTTGATCGCGTCGACAAGGCGCTATACCTTGCCAAGCATCAAGGCCGCAATCGGGTGGTTGCCGATACCTCGTCTGGTCCGATCCAACATCTTGTCATGCCGATATGAAACGCATAGATACTGTTTTGCTGTGTCTGGCTGTTGTCATAAACAGTGTTTGCTGGATTTGGAGTCGGCAAGCGTTGCAAACGCCGGTTGACTTTACTTTGCTATCAGTAGCTTTATTGATGGGCGCTTTAGTTTTTTCCTATCGCGGCCGTAAACATTGGCAAGACCGCCAACAGAAGCGGTTAGACGAACTTGAGTCGGTGATGACGGAGTACCAGTTTTTGTCTGATCGCGCCATGGACTACGCAGAACATCGCTTCAGCATTTTGGAACAAGACCTGGCTTTGGCTCGCGATACCATCCAAAGCTCCGCGCATAAACTATCCAATAGTTTGACAGGTCTGGAACAGCAATCGACCAACCAACGCAAGGTTTTGACCGCCCTAGTGGATGAAATATTGCAAATGGCCGGCGCCGATGACGAGCAACAACGGCAGCAGGCCGGTTTACATAAGTTTTTCGACGAAACGCATGCACTGATTGATGAATTCGTTAAAAAAATCCAGGAAGTCAATGACTCCAGCGTGGGCATAGCCGTCAGTTTTAATCAGATGCAGAGCAAGTTTTTACGCATCGAAGATTCGCTTGACGGGGTAACCAAACTGACCAGGCAAACCGACACACTGGCCTTGAATGCGGCAATTGAAGCGGCGCGGGCCAGTCACGCCGGCCGCGGTTTTGGTATTGTTGCCGATGAAGTTAGAAAGCTAGCTGCTCAGACCCGGCAATTCAGCGATGAAATCCGCGCCACTCTCGATGATATCATCCAGTCCTTGCAAGAAGTGGATCGGCAGGTATCGCAAGCAGCGCAGACTGATCTAAGCCTGGCGGAACGCTCACGCGAAAGCCTAGGCAGCCTGGGTCAGGAATTGATTCAGATGACATCCCAGGCGAATGGGCATTCAACTAACATCACTGTGGCAAGCAATGAAATACAGCGGCTGGCTCAGGAAGGGGTGATGGCTATGCAATTTGAAGACATCGTCACGCAGATGATGGCTAAGATAGCCGTGGATACCAAAAATGTCGGCCATTATTTGCACGCGCTTTTAAGATTGCATCACGACCGGGAAGAGCGCGACGGTTTAGCGCGCTTCAAACAGCGCATTGCCGCCTTAAAATTATTGCTGTCGGAAACGGAAAAGCAGCCGCAAGGCGAAAATCCTAAATCCACCCAGCATGCCACCGAGATTGAGTTGTTCTAGATTTCACAATCGAGCCGCTACTTCTGCAAAGGGGATACAAAGGTAACTGAATAGCTAAGACTGTATTGCGGCTAATTCGCAAGGTCTCGATGCTCCAGTCAAAAGCGGCGATAATAGGCGCAGCGCTCATCTAAACTATTTCAGCCTATCATGCCCGCAGCAGGTCACGCCCACACCCTAGATAACGGCATTGCCGTCATCCACTCCAATCAACTGGAAGAACTCCGCGATGTGGTCGAGTACTGGCTAAGACAACATCCCTTGCTGCCCTTGGAAAACGAGATTTTTCTGGTGCAGAGCAACGGCATGGGGCATTGGTTGAAGCAAAGTCTGGCGCAAAATTCCTCGCTGGGCATTGCCGCCGTGATGAAGATGCAATTGCCGTCCTTGTTTATCTGGAGTGTTTACCGGGCCGTATTGGGCGAGCAGATTCCCACCGAGCAACCTTTAGCCAAAGACCCGCTGATCTGGCGGTTATATCGACTGTTGCCGGGCTTGTTGCAACAACCCAGCTTCGAAACCCTGGCCAGTTTTTTGACCGACGACAGCCATTGCCGCAAACGACACCAACTTGCCGAACAACTGGCGGACCTGTTCGATCAATATCAGGTGTATCGCTCCGATTGGGTGTCGGATTGGGCTGCGGGGCAGGATGTGTTGCGCAACGGCCATGGTGAAAGCAAACCGCTACCCAGCGCGCAACTTTGGCAAGCCGCTTTGTGGCGGGCCGTGCTTGAAGATTTGGGCGAAGAGTCCTCGCCGTTCGCCAGTAGGGCAGCGGTGCATGCCCAGTTCATGGCTAGAATCGATACATTGACTGCCCGGCCTGCCGGCCTGCCGCGCCGCGTCGTGTTATTCGGTCTGTCTTCCCTACCGCAGCAATCGCTGGAAGTGCTGGCTAAATTGGGCCGATTTTGTCAGATCGTGTTGTTTGTGCATAACCCTTGCCAGCACTATTGGGCCGACATCATCGAAGACAAGGAACTGCTAAAAGCCGAGCGCCGCCGGCAGACGTATAAATCGGGTATGAGCGCGGCATTAAGCGATGCGGAACTGCATCTACAGGCGCCGCCCTTATTGGCGGCCTGGGGCAAACAAGGCCGGGATTATATTCGTTTGTTGGATCATTTCGATGAAACCCAGGCCTACGCCAACTGGCATTGGCCCGATAGTAAAATCGACATGTTCAAGGACTACGGCGAAACGGGGCAGCGGAGTTTGCTGCAACATCTGCAACAGTCGATACTGGATATGGAGCCCGTGCCCGAGCAACCTGTTTTGCTGGCCAACGCCGACGAGTCGATCCAGTTTCACATCGCCCACAGTCCGCAGCGTGAAGTCGAAATTCTGCACGATCAACTGTTGGCGTGCTTCGAGAGTGCGCAACAAAATGGCAAGCCTCTGTATCCGCGCAATATCATTGTGATGGTACCGGACATCAATACCTATGCGCCGCATATCCATGCGGTATTCGGCCAAATTCAAAGCGACGATCCGCGTTATATTCCCTATAGTCTGGCCGATCAGCAACAGCGCGGACAAAATCCGCTATTGCTTGCCGTGGAAGCTTTGTTGAATTTACCCGAGTCGCGGTTTGCGGTTAGCGAATTTCTGGGCTTGCTAGAAGTGCCGGCCTTGCGGGCGCGGTTTGAGATTGACGAAACCGCTATACCTAAACTGCATCAATGGATCGAAGAATCCGGCATCCGCTGGGGCTTGAACGCCCGGCAGCGCACGGAACGAGTCAATATGCCCGCTAACTTGCATGCCAATACCTGGCAGTTTGGGTTGAGGCGCATGCTGCTGGGGTATGCGGTCGGTGCCGGTGCCGCATTCGATGAGATTCAGCCTTACGAAGAAATCGGCGGTCTGGATGCGCAATGGCTGGGCGGTCTGGCGTTTCTGTTGGAAACCCTGGAAAAATACGCAGAGCTATTACGGCTGGAATATCCGCCGGCCCAATGGCAGCAGCTATTGTCCGAACTGCTGAACGATTTTTTTCAAGTAAGCGACGAGCGCGAGCGAAAAACGCTGGAAACTCTAACAAGTGCCTTAACGAGCTGGTCCAGACACTGCGCACAAGCCGGTTTAAGCGAGACCGATTTCCTGCCCATCCCTGTGGTACGCGAAGCTTGGCTGGCTGGCGTTGACGAACCGTCCTTGCATCAACGCTTTCTCAGCGGCCGGGTGAATTTCTGTACCTTGATGCCGATGCGGGCTATTCCGTTTCGGTTGATTTGCTTGTTGGGCATGAACGACGGCGACTATCCGCGCAATCAACAGGCCCGCAGTTTCGATTTGATGAGCCAGCGCGGTCAATACCGCCCAGGTGACCGCTCGCGCCGGCAAGACGATCAATATCTGTTTCTGGAAGCGTTGCTGTCGGCGCGCGAACAGCTGTATATCAGCTGGGTAGGCCGCAGTATCCGCGATAACAGCGAGCGGCCGCCTTCGGTTTTAATCAGTCAATTGCGCGATGTACTGGCGCAGGGCTGGGCGCTTGCCGATAAGCCCGCGTTGTTGGAGAGAATTACCGTCGCGCATCCCTTGCAACCTTTTAGCGAAGCCTATGTGCAAAAGCACCGCGATCCCTGTCTTTTTACCTATGCCAGGGAATGGTTTGTACCAGCCGCCGCTCAGCCGCTTAACGGGCAAATCGTCCCCAGCTCGGATGATAAAACCTACGCCTTGAGCCTGGAATCACTTGCGCGGTTTTTACGCGCGCCGGTGAAAAGTTTTTGTAACCAAACCCTGAAATTTGGCTTTGATAGCCTGGCCGTTACCAGCGAAGACTGCGAGCCGTTTGGAGTCGATAATCTGCAAGCCTATTTATTCAGCGATGAATTACTGCAAGGTTTAACCGCAGAGCATCCGGACGACTTGGAACAATACCTAAGCAGGCAGCAGGCCGTGATGACGCAGAAAGGCCAATTGCCTTTGGGCGGTTTTGCCCAGGCGAGTTTCCAGGCCTTAGCCGAGCCGGTCACAGCGGCTTGGGAGCGTTATCGCGAGTTGGCTTTTGTATGGTCAGAGGTTTTAGAGCCGCATGTGTTGCAGTTAGCCCCTTTTGTATTGGCCGGCGGCGTGACGGTGCAACTGACCGGCGATCTTAGTCAACTGCGCCGGCACAACCAGCAAGTTGGTCTGCTGCATTTGACGGCGCAAAATCTGTTGAATAAAGACAAATCCATCAAGTATCCGAATTTATTGTTGCAGTGGCTACAGCATTTGGCGGCTTGCGCCGATAGCTTGCCGGTAACCACCTTGGTTATCGGTGCCGACACGGCGATTGAAATGCCCATTGTCGAGCAAGACGACGCTTACCAACAGTTGCAAGATCTGGTTGCTGCTTATCACGAGGGCGTGCAAGCCCCATTGCCCGTGGCTTGCCGCACCGCATTTAGTTGGCTTGCCGCCCCGCCGGAAACTGCGCGGGAAAAAGCCCAAGCCAGATATGACGGCGATGACTGGAATGCCGGCGAAGTGCAATACGACGCCTATCTGGCGCGCTTCTTTCCCAATTTTGCCAGTTTGACGGCGTTTGACGCAGAAAAGGATTTTGCATATTGGGCGGATAATTTGTATCGGCCGATGTTGGCGCATATCCGCGAATTACCAGCGGCAGGGGAGGCGTCGGTATGACCACTGCTATCCCGCTCAACCCCCTTGAATTTCCGTTGTCGGGTACGCGGCTGATCGAAGCCAGTGCCGGCACCGGTAAGACCTATACCATCGCGGCCTTATATGTGCGCTTGATTTTGGGACACCATCCCGATAGCGTCGAACCCAGCCGGTATCTATTGCCGCCGGATATTTTGGTGGTGACCTTCACCGAGGCCGCCACCAAGGAACTGCGGGAACGCATACGCGAGCGCTTGAGTCAGGCGGCGCGGTTTTTTCGTCAGCAATTGCCGACGAAGGATGCCTTCTTGCAAGACATCCGTGGCGCTTATCCTGAAGTAGACTGGCCGGCCTGCGCCCGCCGCTTGGAATTGGCGGCCAACTGGATGGACGAGGCGGCGGTGTATACCATCCACAGTTGGTGTAACCGCATGTTGCAACAGCATGCTTTCGATAGCGGCAGTTTGTTTCGCCAGGAGGTCAATACCGACGATACTGAATTGTTGAATGAGGTAGTGCGGGACTATTGGCGCAGTTTCTATTACGACATGTCCAACGACGCCGATTTTCGTAGCCTGTATGCGGCGTTCAAACATCCGGACGAATTACTGCTGGCGATACGTTCGCTGCTGGGTAACGCTGAGCCGATACCGATGGGCGTGGCCGACGGTCAGCCGATTAAAGAATTGATTTCTGCGGTGGCGTCCATCAGGCAGTCGGCGTTACAAGCGTTAAAGGCGCCTTGGCTCAGTTGGCTGCCTGAAGTGCGCGAACTATTGGAGGCAGCTATCGAAAGCAAAGTGCTGCCGGCAAAAAATTACAACGCCACTAATCGCCGCAACTGGCTGGACAAAATCGAAGCCTGGAGCCTGGACCCGGCGCAGGATACGCTGGACATTGGCAAGGGCTTTGAGAATCTATCGCCAGCCGGCATGGCACAATTAGCCAATCCAGGGAAAACACCGCCGGACCATCCCGGTTTTGCGGCGATTGGTCGCTTGCCCGCCCAACTGGCGGCGCTACCCAGTTTAAAAGTCGAACTGATCAAACATGCGGTGCATTGGATCAGGCAGCGTTACGATTTTGAAAAACAACGCATCGCCAGGATGACCTTCGACGACATGCTGATACGTCTGGATAACGCGCTGCAAGGCCGCAACGGCGACAGGCTGGCAGAGGTGATTCGCGAGCAGTATCCCATCGCTTTGATCGACGAGTTTCAGGATACCGACCCGGTGCAATACCGGATTTTTTCCACGCTCTACGCCACGCCGGTCGGCGCTGATTGTGCGTGTTTGATGATCGGCGATCCGAAGCAAGCTATCTACTCGTTCCGCGGCGCGGATATTTACACTTATCTTAAGGCTCACCGCGATACCAAAGGCCGGCATTACACCCTGGGCACCAATTACCGTTCCACCCAGGCTTTAGTCGATGCGCTGAATCAGGTGTTTTTGCAAGCCGATCAGCAAGAGCGGGGCGCGTTTCGCTTTAAAACCGCGCAAGATGATCCTTTACCTTTTTTGCCGGTGAAGGCCCAAGGCCGCGACGAGGAATGGGTTATCGATAAGCAAGCCGCCCCAGCCTTAACGCTGTGGCATTGGGAAACCGAGGGCGCGGTCGGCATGCCGGCTTATCGGGAAAGGCTGGCGGAGGTGACGGCCAGCCAGATTGTTAAATTGTTGAATGCGGCTGATGCAGGGCAAGCCGGGTTTAAATCTGCATCCGGCATGCAGGCCTTGCAGCCTGGGGACATCGCCATCCTCGTTCGCAGCGGCACCGAAGCAACGGCGATACGCAACGCTTTGGCGCGCCGCCGCTTGCGCAGCGTTTATCTGTCCGAGCGCGATTCCATCTTTGCCAGCGGCGAAGCGGTCGACATGTTGCTTTGGTTAAATGCTCTGGCCGAGCCGCGTAATGAGCGCAAGGTGCGCGCGGCCTTAAGTTCGGCGACCTTCGCTTGGTCTTACCAAGCGCTGCACGCACTGGCCTTGGACGAACCCGGCTGGGAATTGCATCTGGAACGCTTTCTGACGTATCAACAACACTGGCAACGCGACGGCATTTTGCCCGCGCTGCGGCAATTGATTAACGATTACGGCTTACACGCGCGTCTGACTGACAACAGTGAAGGCGAAAGGTCGATTACCAATCTGCTGCATCTCGCCGAATTGTTACAACGCGCCAGCACTCAGTTGGAAGGCGAGCAAGCCTTGATCAGGTATCTGGCCGAGGCTATCGAGGCCGGTGGCAGCCAAGCCGGCGATGACGGCATCATCAGGCTGGAGAGCGATGCCAATCTGATTAAAGTGGTCACGATTCATAAATCCAAAGGCCTGGAATATCCGCTGGTATTTTTGCCGTTTATTTGCAGCTTCCGGGAAGTGGGCGGCCGCTTCAATGCCTATTATCGTTATCACGACGAAAACCAAGATTTGCAAATCGACTTGCATAAGCAAGAGCGCATTAAAGCCATCAGCGACGAAGAGCGGTTGCAGGAAGATTTGCGTTTGCTGTATGTAGCAATGACCCGAGCCCGGCATGCTTGTTGGTTGGGTATTGCACCGGTCAAATCCGGCAGTACCAAGGATTGCCAGTTGGAAAAATCGGCCATGGGCGCCTTGCTTAACTGGCAGGCCAAAATGCCCATCAGCGCCTTAGCCGAGCAATTGATTGAACTGAAAGGCAGCTGTGACGCGATTTCGATAACGCCCTTACCGGAAATTGACGACGCGCGCTATAGCCCGGTCTTGGTTGAAAGGGGTGGCTTTGATGCGCGCGTGCCGCTTGGCAAAATTTCCAGTAACTGGTGGATAGCCAGTTATAGTGCTTTGCACATCGCGGACCACCTGACGCCTGCGGAAGATCAGTCTCGGCTGTTGCCGGAGTTTGAAACCGCCCACGACGATAAGCAAAACGACGAAGCCGAAATTGCTGCTGCGCTCAGTAAGCCATTGTCCGGTGTCCACGCTTTGCCCAGAGGCGCCGGTCCCGGCGTGTTGATTCACGACTTGCTGGAGGAATGCGCGCAATGGGGTTTTGCCAATGTGGCCGCAAATCCTGCCTTAAGACAAGAATTGATTCAAAAACGATTTGTCGGCGGCGAATGGGAGAACAAACATGCCGTCATCGGTTCCGCCTTGTCGCACTGGTTGAACATGCCCTTGCTGGAGGACGCCAATGTTAGTTTGGCTGCGTTAGAAGCTAATGCCTATCAAGCCGAGCTGGAATTTCTGCTGGGCGCCGATACCGTGGACACTGAGGAACTGGACCGCTTGGTCAGCCGCCACACCTTCGGCGGGCAAGCCCGTCCGGGCTTACTGCCCGGCCAAGTAAACGGGCTGTTAAAAGGTTTTATCGACTTGGTGTTCGTGCACGATCAGCGGTACTACGTGGTCGATTATAAATTCAACAGTTTGGGTGCCGACGATGCGGCTTACACGCAGGAGGCCTTGGTGGCAGCGATGTTGGCTAAACGTTACGATCTGCAATACTGCCTGTATTTACTGGCCTTGCATCGCTTGCTGAAAGTCAGGCTGGGTAATGCTTACGACTACGAGACGCACATCGGAGGCGGGCTGTATTTATTCTTAAGAGGCGCGAAAGGGCCAAGGGCAGGGCAGGTATTCGAAAAACCACCCAGGCTATTGATTGAGCGCTTGGATGCGTTGTTTGGAGCCTCGTCATGATCCGGCAAGCGGCGGTAATAGACAGTATGCAGCACTGGGTAGCGAAAGGCTGGTTGAGTCATTTGAATCGGGCCTTCGTGGGGTTTTTGTTGGATCTCGATCCAGCGGCGTCTGACCAAGTGCTATGGGCAGGAGCCTTGGTCAGCCATCAGCTGGATAGAGGCGAAGTGTATTTGGACTTGGCAAAACTCTGTGAGCAGCCAGGGATGACGCTGGCTATCCCGGCCGATGACGCTTGGGTAGTCGAGCAGGACGCGGCGGTGGTCGAGTTGGCGCGCTTAAAAGTGTATAGCCTTGAAGGCTGGCAAGCGGCGCTATCGCAATCAAGACTGGTGTCATCAGGAGCGGGCGATACGCCGTTGGTTTTGGCGGGTAACCGGCTGTATTTGCGGCGTTACTGGCACTACGAACAAATCACGCAAGCCTGTATTATGCAACGCTTGCAACCGGCGCGGGATAGCTTGCCGGCGTCCTTGGCGGAACGCTTGCAAACGCTGTTTCCCGCCAGCTCGGAAAGCCCGGATTGGCAAAAAATCGCTTGCGTCCTGGCCTTGCGCGCGCGCTTTGCCATCATCACCGGCGGGCCGGGTACCGGTAAAACCACTACCTTGACCAAACTGTTGGCCTTGTTGATTGAACTGGCGCAACAGGAAAGCGATAAACCCAAAAATCTGAATATCTTGCTGGCGGCACCGACCGGCAAAGCGGCGGCCAGGGTCAGCGAATCGATTGCCAAGGCACTCGATAACTTGGCTATCGACGACAGCATTAAACAAACTATTCCCCGAAAGGCCAGCACCTTGCACCGTTTGCTGGGTAGCCGGCATGACTCGCGGCGCTTTCTACATGATCGTCACAATCCTATCGTCGCCGACATCGTGATCGTCGATGAGGCGTCGATGATCGATCTGGAAATGATGGCGTCGCTATTGGAAGCCTTGCCGGTAAACGCCCAGTTGATCTTGCTAGGCGACAAGGATCAATTAGCTTCCGTCGAGGCCGGTTCTGTGATGGGAGATTTATGTCGCGGTGCCGAACACGCGGCTTATGATGCGGAAACGCTGGCTTGGATCGCTGCTTATGCCGGCGAACCGCTCAAACCAGCCACTGCGCCAGGTTCTGCGATTAATCAACAAACCGTTATGTTGCGGCACAGTCATCGTTTCGATGCCCACAGCGGTATTGGTCAATTGGCTAAAGCCGTGAATCAGGGCGATGCTTTGCAGGCTCAGGCCATCTTAGCTGACACGGCACAGTACCCCGATTTGCTACCCGAACCGCGCGCAGAATATATCGCCTTACGCCAACACCCAACTGCGGATGCCGCCAATAGCTTGTTAAGAAAGCTGGTGATGAATAGCGGGGACGCCGTCCGCCGAGGTTATGGCTATTATTTAGCGCAAATCAATAATGGCCGGCCGGACAATGCGGAACGATACGACGCATGGGCCATGCAAGTGTTGACCGCCTTCGATGCGTTTCAGGTGTTGTCGGCATTGCGGAAAGGGCCGTGGGGCGTGGAAGGCCTTAATCAGCGCATCGAAGAATGGTTGTTTGCCAAAGCCAAGCAGGCCCTGTGGTACGAAGGCCGGCCGGTGATGATCACCCGCAACGACTACAACCTGGGCTTAATGAACGGCGATATTGGGATTGCGCTGCGAGACAGTAGCGGCAAGCTTAAAGTGGCATTTCCCAGTGCCGACAACAGTAACGAGCCAACGGCCAATCTGAAAATACGCTGGATCTCGCCAATGCGCCTGCCGGACTTGGAAACCGCTTTCGCCATCACCGTGCATAAATCACAAGGCTCGGAGTTTAATCACGTGGCCTTGGTCTTACCGGAAAACATCAGCCCGGTACTCACGCGCGAATTAATTTACACCGGCATCACCCGCGCCAAACAACACTTTAGCCTATTGGAATGCAGTGATGGGGTGTTTGCTAAAGCTATTTTGACCTGCCGTAAGTAGTAGTAAAGCAAAAGCCCGTGTTGTTGGGTGTATCGGTAACACTTTGGGTCATGGATTCAGATAGGCTTACGCCACTGCCGAATGATGGTTTTTGGAAATGGAAAATTTTTGAAACCGACCCAAGGCGGAAGTTCGTGTATTTACCTTGAATGTCGGTTTAAAATTTAAATCAGCCATTCAAATAATAAAAGTTGTAGGGTGGATAAGCGAAGCGCCATCCACCTATTTGCGTTCCTATGGTGGATGGCGCTTCGCTTATCCACCCTACGGCCCTTATTCGAGTTTTCAGAATTACGTCAAACAAGGCATTTATCCCGAAAGCTGGGGCAGTGTTATGCTGTTGGATATTGAAGGTATTGAATAACTCGAAAGATGCGCTGCCCGTCGGTTGGCGCATTCTAACCTGATTGTTAGGGTATTGCGTTATCCCAAACCTCGTCGAATCCTTCATTGCCACAGTGAATATGAAGCGATGTATACATTCTTTCTAGAAGTCGCTCTATATCTTGGTCCTTTGTTGAATCAACAATGTCCCAATAGACTTTTGCCAGATGTACAACGTCATCACTATTTTTTACACCATCACGAACAAGATCAACCGTTCTCTGGTCAGAATTACTTTTAGCGTAGCTCAACAGGAATTCTCGAGCTTCATTGTTACTAAAGTGGATCATAGCGCCCTCTGTGCATCATAAATTACTGACATTCTATCAGCTACCCATTCAAGCTTTGACCTCAACTCAGTCGCTAGCATTCTCCTCGTAGCGCACAGATGGTAATGCTGATTTTTCCGGTCAGTTGGATCAACAACAAACTCCAATCCTTCTGGAATGTCAGCATTTTCAAGGACCCAATAAACGTCAACTGCCTTCCCCGGATTTCTCTTTGACTTCATCCTATAAATACCCTTTAAGTGTTGCCAATGAGAGGAAAATGATAATCCGTGCTCACGAGAAGGAAGTATCCAATTACCACAGACGGAAAAGATATAGTCATCCCTTTGTATACCACAAATTAGCTCTTTGTTACTGCTATTGGGATTATCGTATAATGTAGGGTGTTCACCTTTAACAATTGGCCTAGCAAACCATCTATTCATTTCATTGAGGTATACTCTCAGATCATCCATCGTTTTAAATTGATTCATTTTTACCTCATTAATTGACGCAACATCCATGGCACCATAACGCTTATCTCACCGGAAAATTCGAGCGCAGCGAGTATTTTGCCCGATGGAGCTAATTGTTAGATTCTTCATAACGTATTTCTATCATCAGAATTCGCTTTGGATAAAAACCAAGCTCATGATTATAAAATTCTCTTGGCATTTTCTCGAAACTAGATAAGTGCCCATTTCGCTAATCCACCCCCAAGGATTTTGATAGGCATGAACCTTGATGCCAAAGCGCTCGATATGTGCTACTTGATTATTGCTTGCCGGAAAAGCGATATTTGGACATTCTGCTAAGCACCGTAGCGGGATCGTTTCTTTGAACTGATGAATTCTGTCAAAAGTTCTCCAGCCTCTTTTTACTATAGCTGTTTTGACATTCCTTGTGTTGAATTAAAGCAACGGCAGTGCGCTTACGACTCTCAAATTACCCTTCCCGCCGATATATATCCGACCAGCATCTGAAATATGTACGTCGCCAAGCGCTTCTTTATCTGATCGATATTGCCCAATCAGTGTAAACCGCCCGTTTGGTTTGTTTTTAAATACTGCAACATTCCTGTCGAAAACCGCGGTTAGTAAATTTAGCCTCTCATTGGCAGTGAAATGTTGAGAACCCGATGACCATGAGTAGCCGAAAAGTTTAGTCGGTGGTTCGGCAACACGATATTTGTAAAGTCCACCAACTCCGCTCATTACATTTTTATCGGATAGGCCGAGGAGATTAGGGCCAAATTCCTCGGACGAAGCGTTGTTGAATATTGTAGTGGGCTTACAGGGATCTTTAATATCATAATAATAAAAGCCCCCATAGCTGGAAACAATTGCGATTTGATGAGCATCGTCAAACTCAGTGAATGAATAAGCGAATATTGGAGGGCCACCCTCAGGTTTAAATGGGTTACTACAAATTAATTTCGTAGTGTCTTTTCCAACTTTATACACCAAGGTTCCGCGATCTAAACTATCCGGAAGACGATTACGTTCTTGGAGAAATAAGTATTCACCGTCGTGTGATAAATGCAGGGTCATGAACGAACCATCGATTCTCTCGATGAGTTTAGGCTGTTGTGCATTAGAAATATCGACAATAAATAGACCATATTTTTTGTCGGCTGGTGCTCCGTCATACCATAGGCTGATTAAATACACCGTTTTGCCATCCGGGCTCACAGCAAAATCGTCAGCTTTGATTGCTGGAAAATGCGAAATAACTTTCGGCTTATCTGGATCGGCAAGCGAAAACAAATAAACGCCATGCACATCATCGGGAACCAGTTTGTCCCACGGAGTAACGGAAGCCAATAAAATATCAGGTCGCAAAGGGGCTATGGCTAATTTATTGATGTAGCCGTCAACGGGAACGGTCGAAGACGGTTTCAGTTCATTACTCGTGGCTTCCAGAGTATACGCAGGTAAGTTTTGCTCTAAACCGAGCGACTTTAAGTAGGCTTCGTTTTCCTTGTTCTTTGCCATGACGACGGCAAAATCCAAAGCATTGAAACCGCGTTCATCGGCAGCGTTCAAGTTGGCGCCATGCTTGATTAGCAATTTCAGCATGTCGACATCGGCGTGCTGCGCGGCATGCATCAACGGGGTTCTTTTGGTGTGACCAAGGTTGGGATAGACGCATTCATCGCCGTTTCGGAGTTCTGCCGCCGATTTATAGGAATGGTTTACGTCGGCCTTATGAGCTAATAGAAGTTCTGTCGCTTCGTGATCGTTTTCGCCAATGGCGTAAAACAACGCGGTCTTGCCAAAGTCGTTCGGCACATTCACCGATATTTGCTTTTCCAATAAAAAACGCAGACTTTCGTGATTACCAATAGAAAATGACAGCAAGGGTTCCGCGCCGTTCTCGAAACCTGCCAAATCCGAGGAACTGAGTTTATCGATCAAAGTCGCGATAAAAGCTTTTGGCCGATCATGCAGCAAGGCCGCTTTCAACGCTTGGTATATTTGTTGTTTGGGGATGGGCTGACCATTATCGGTGGTTTCAGCCAGTTCGGTCTTCAAGTCTTCAAGGGTCGTCTGCGACTCCCTAACTAGCTGAACGAGTTTGGATTCCGGGGTATAGGCTTCGCTTGGAAAACTTCCGGCGGCTCTGCCGACAAGGCGCATAAGCGCATGCCTGGCAGCCTCTGTGGCTTGCGTTTCCGTCATGTTTAAAGAACTTTTATAATGCGTGGCTAGCTTAGGTAATGCCTTGTCAAATTCGGAAAAAAACTGTTTGTGCATCTGAGAGTTATAGAGGCTTTTTTCTGACCACTGCTGGAAATAACCCAGCAGGTTTTTATGGAGAATAGCGGGCCTTAGGCTGGCAAACGAACGCTCGTCGTCCGGATCTTGATCAATTTTTGCTTGCTCAAGGAAAAGCAACGGAGCGAAGCCGGCCTTTGCCAAATCAAAATGGTAGTAACGCCAATGCGCATGAATGATCGAACCGGAACAGTGTCCGTGGCCAAACGCCTCCTGGCGTATCGATTCAGTCAAATCGAGTAGGTTTTTCATAAATGGCAATGATGCTAAGCTTTCAGGGCAGCCGTAATCGACCTCAATTGGCGAGTTGTGCCCGGAACCCAAATCGATGCCTTCGATAAAAATCTTTTCTGGAAATTTGCGCATGTTTTCACAGCTTATAATGCCATCGGCAAAAGGATCCAGCGCATCGATTCTGTCGGTGTAGGCTTGTTTTAAGCAGGCTTCGTCCGAGCATGCATTTCGAGTATGTTTTAACCAATGCTTTTGTTCGGCAACCAAACGGTCTTCGTCGGCATTGCTTGGTTTTTGACTGTTTTCTTCAACCGGCTTAAATCGTTTCCGCTGATTAGAATAGGTTTCTTCTAGCTTTGAATCTAACTCCGAAAGCTGCTGAGTTCCGCATATGAGCTTTTCAATATTCGTTTTAGCTTTACTGCAATCAAAGCTGGCCGACAAAGAAACGTTAGAAAAACTTGATAACACCAACAGCAACAAAATCCTGAACATATGCAGATATCCAAATCTAATTGTCAAAGATACTGAGAGTAGCAAAGATTTAGCTCACGAACTATCGCGTTAGCATTGCGTTGAAGATGTTCAAATGCGATTGGCTGCTCTCCGTTCGCAAGCCTTGGAGCCAAACGAGAATCGCATTTTGCTAGTCGCGAAAGCCAAATTCTCTTGCGTGCAAACCAAACTGCCTTGCGCTTAAGGCAGTTTGCCGGGCGAGCAAATCAATTTGCTTTGCCTGCAAGGCTTGGTGGGTTGCGGGCAAACCCAAAAGCGTTGCGAGGATAGCAAAATAGCTTGTGCGCAAGCTTAGTAACCTGGCGCGCAAGGCTGAAAGCGATAACGGGATGATTCCGAGGCTTGCATGAATCGATTAAGGCCCAGGTAGGCTGCTTGCCGCCGGATCTTGGCTGCATGCGGCCTTAGCCGTTGAGGATGCGGTAAACGAAGTAAAGCGTATGTTTCCCGCTATAGCAAAGGTTTGGACACTCACTACATCCTCAGCCTGTTTTCGTGTGGATATTTACCGGTTATGGCCGAAACCTGAATGGTCAGCACATTCGCTGAAAATCTTGGAAACGGAGCGTGAGCGAAGTGAAGATTTTTAGTCCCCTATAGCCGTAGCGCCGGGCGGGTTTTCGCAGCGAAGCGGAGAAAACCTGCAAGGCATCGCGACACGGCGTTAAGTCATGCGAGAACCTAAGTTTCGACCCCTTGTTGGGTCGGAACGAGGTGACGCGGACGGATCGGGGCGCCGCAGGCATAAACGGTCGCGTAATTTTTGCCGATTTTTTCCAGCAGGATGCCCGAAAAAATCTTTCGGCAAAAATAGCGACTCGCCGGGTTGTGCCAATAACGGCCCGCATTGGGGGGGCGAAACCGGTAATGTTAACGAGCGGCCTCGAGCACTCAACGGGTAGGCTAATTCTTACTCAATGTTCCCTGCAGATATTGATTGATCTGTTCCAGATCCTGTTCATTCAGGCTGCCGGCCGCTTCCTTGAGTTTGATGCCGTTGATCAAATAGTCGTAGCGACTTCTGGCGTAATCGCTCTTGGCTTTGTATAAATTGCGTTGCTCGGTGAGTACGTCGACCATGGTGCGGGTGCCCACTTCAAAGCCGGCTTCGGCGGCTTCCACGGCCATTTCGGCGGATTTGCTGGTCGCATCGAGTGCTTTGACTCTGCTGATGCTGGACACCACGCCGCGAAATGCGTCTTTGACGCCGCGATTGATGCTGCGTTTTACTTTAGTCAAATCTTCCTTGGCGGCTTCGTACTCGTAGGCCGCTTGCCGGCTGCGGGAAGAGGTGCCGCCGCCTTCGTATAAAGGCAGGTTGAGTTGTAATCCGAAACTTTCATTGTCGCCGCGTAAACCGTAGCGGTTGCCGGTGTCCATTTCGCTGTATTGGGCGACGATGTCGAGGGTGGGCAGATGTTTGGATTGTTGTAATTCGATGTTTTTGCGGACGTATTCGGCTTGATTAATTTGGGCGACGATAGAGAAATTATTGTTCTCCGCCGTATTCGACCAGGACGCCAAGTCCTCGGGTGCGGGCGGGCTGAGCGGAATTTGCGCTTGCAAACTGTTCAGATCGGCGGCATTCTCGCCTATGATTTCCCGCAAGGCTTCCTTGCTGTTATCCAAAAGGTTTTGTGCTTCGATCTCGCTGGCCAGAGCCCTGTCATAACCGGCTTGGGCTTCGTAAACATCAGTGATGGCGATGATACCGACATCGAACCGCTGTTTGGCCTGTTCCAATTGTTTTTCAATGGCTTTCTTTTCCGAGTTGGCGAATTCCAGATTATCTTGCGCGGCCAATATATTGAAGTACGCTTCGGCGGTTCTGCGGATCAGGCTTTGTTGTTTGGCCTGGAATTGCGCTTCCGCCTGAGCAATTTTGTTATCGGCTTGATCGAGCTGCACCCAATGGTCCCAATGAAACACCGGTTGTTTCAAATTGATGCCCAATTTGCTGTCCCAGTAATGCTGCAATGTGGTTCCCAGAAAGCTGGTACTTTCCAGGCGATTGCGGCTGCTGTTGGCGCTGAAGGAAAGATTCGGCAACATCTGCGCGATGCTTTGCGATTTGATCTCGGCAGTAGCAAGCTTATTGATATCCGAGCTTTTAAACTCCGGGTCATTGGCTTTCGCTAGCTGATAGGTTTCCAGCAAATCCTGACTAAAAGCCAGTTTTGCCGGTATCAATGCTACCAAAAAGGTGCATAACAGTCTTATCATTGCTATATCTCGTGCTGAGAGTTGGGAATAAACTTACATTATCGCCTAAAATAAAGACCTTACAGTGCTTATTTAATTTTGCCATAAGGTTAGGCACACATCACCCGTTCGTCAAAGTAAAACCTTAAGGAACTGATCATCCTAACCTATACGGAGTAGAAAATAGCAACTGCAGGTTAAAGAAAGATCGCGCACATCACTTTTAAATTCGCCATGTTTCCAAAGAAACTGCATCGAGAAAATAAGTATGCAGATAACAAAGCTCATTACAAAAAATGTGATAAACCTTTTGAATAAATATGATTCAATAATTTTAATTTAAAACAAATTATCTTATTTTTGATGTTCAGGACGAAGCAAATCGTTCACTGTTTTTACCGGATTAAATGTTTCGATAGGAACTTCAACAAAAATTGTATTCCAATCGCTCATGGCTCCATTCCAAAGTCCGGGCAACTCTAAAGCTTTCAATTCTTTACCACCCTTCGATTTCGATGAAATAAATCCGGTTTGGTTATCAACGTATTGTAAAAGATTGAATTTTTCGCCTTTATAGTTTTTCACTCCACATACCAAATCAACAGGATTAAAATGTGTTGAATTCATCATTTTAGCTTTTTCAGCAGGATTTGATAAATCAATTTGCGAGCTTTCGAGAATTTGAGTAGATACGGTTCCATCTGCATTTACAGTAAGAAAAGGACCGCCACCAGGCTCTCCGGTATTTTTAACCATGCCACAAACCCTAATCGGACGATTTAGTTTTGACTTTAGATACTGTTTTAATTCACTTTCATTCAATTTGTTAATTTCAGGGTGAATATTATTAAGTTCCTTTTCGCAAAACAGAGAAATTTCATGTAAGCTTGAAATAGAAATATTCTCTTTATCCAATAATTGAAGATTTTCAAACGCTTTTTGTTGAAGTTTAATCAATAAACCTGCAATAGCTTTCTTATATTTAACTGTTTGGCTTTTGAGCGAATCAGGAACCACATTATCAATATTCTTAATAAAAATCACATCTGCATTCAAATCGTTCAGATTTTCAATAAGAGCGCCATGTCCTCCGGGACGAAAAACTAATTTTCCATTTTCGCGAAAGGGTTGATTTTGTTCGTTGACAGCTATAGTGTCAGTCGATGGCTTTTGTCCTGAGAAACTGATGTTGAATTTTTTACCCAGTACATTTTCGTATTCAGGAAGCGTATCATTTACATGTTTTTCAAACAGTTGCCGGTGTTCAGCTGAAACTGTGAAATGAATATTGACTTCATTCGATGCATTAGAAGCATACAATGCACCTTCCACCAAATGCTCCTGTAGCGAAGTACGTTTTTCGTTGTTATATGTGTGAAATAAAAGTAAGCCTTTAGGCAATGCACCATAATTCAAACCATTACTGGTTAATAAATTATATACAATAGCTTTCGTCTCTCCATTTTCAATCAAATCATCAATACTTTTATTATTATTTTTCAAACAACATTCGTTCAAAGCATTGTAAAACGCGAAGTTTTTAATTTCAGTAATAAATTTAATTTCAGCAGGTTTTGTTGGTTCGGCATAATCGGCATCCAAAAACTCATATAAATCTTTAAACATACGACTAGCCGCACCCGATGCCGGAACAAATTTGAGTATTGAAGCATCGGTTTTTAAATAAGCATCCCATATTTCCAACAACTCATTAATTTGTGCATCCGAAGCAATGGTAATACCCTGCTCTGGTGATGCAGCATTAATAATTTTCAAAAACGGGAAACCCGTTTCAAAACTTTTAAGCTGATAAACAATTTGTGATTCTGAAATACATTTTTCGCTAATTTGCTGTAAATCGTTATTTGATAGCATCATATTGTAATTTTGATGTTGAAAGTTTTGTAATATTTATCTGCGCAGTTAATTATAGGACAAAAGTACAGCTACATTTGGGTGCCTCGAACAAATCATCAGATGAGAAAATAGCGGCAAGCCAATGCTGCAGATAACCGCCATGATCAAAGAAATCCTCTTTTCCGCTGAAGCAGGGCATTGATCTGTCCATAGTGGGGATTGTGGTTGTGGTATCCGACTCCGTAGCCTTTACCAAAATCGTCCCCAGGTTAGAAAACACTGATACCCGATTGATTCCCGTATGAGTTACCGTTCGGCATAACTCTTTATTATAATCATATGGTAACAATGCATCAGCTTTGGAACTAAACAAAATGAAGTGGCGCCGTCTAACATCACTGTTGTTGGTCGTTATATTCTGACCCCGGCGATTTTTGAAAAAATCGAAAATACCGGCCGTTGCACAGGCGGCGAAATTCAATTGACCGATGCGATTGCCGAGTTGATGAAAGACGAGCGAGTGCTGTCTTACGAATTTGCAGGTAATCGCTACGATTGCGGATCAAAATTCGGTTTCTTGTTGGCTAATGTTGACTATGGTTTGCTGCACCTGGAAATTAAATCAGAATTTGCCGCGTACCTGCAGCAGCGCGTTAGCAAAATTTAGTTCGCAGACGGCGGAGTGGCGATTACCCTCCATTCCGTTGTTGCCGGCGATTGACGATTTCGTAAATCAATAGTGCGCACATGATCAGTGCGGTGCCGGCCATGGTTTTTACCGTTAACGGTTCCTGGTTGACGCTATAACCCAGCACCAGGGACATTATCGGTGTCATCAGATTCATCATCGCCACGTTGGTGGCTTGCATGTTGGCCAACACAAAATAATACAAAGCAAAACCCAGGGTGGTGGCAATCACGCCAAGATAAGCAATGGAATACAGGGTTTGCTGTGGAATATTTTCCGGCAATAAGCCGCCATCCAACCAATACCAGGTGCCGAAATACAAGGGCACCGCGATTAACAATCCGCCCGTAACCAATTGCAAAGCCGGTAGACGTGCGTCAATCTGTTTGACCCACACCGCGCTAGCCGCATGGATAAAGGTAGCCACCAGCACGCCGATCAGGCCTTGCAGAGCGAGTTCATCCAATTCCAGTGCCGAGCTGAACATGACCACCAGCCCACCCATACCCAAACTATAAGCGAATAACTTGCCCCAACCCAGGCTGCGTTCCTGCAAATATGCCGCCGCCATGAAAGCGGTCATGAACGGGCTTAATCCGAAAATCACCGAAATCCAGCCGGATGGTACGAATTGCGCGGACCAATAGGTGATCAACATGCTGCCGTAAAGCTGTATCGCCACTGCCAGATAAGTGATCAAAGCAGGGCGGTTGAGAGGCAAACGCCGGCGCAAAAGCAACAATAACAGCAGCAGGCAAGCCAGTCCGGTGCTCATTCTTGCCATCGCCCCGAAGACGAAGCTGACGCCGATGCTGCTCCATTTGATTGCCAGCGGTGTGGTAGTCCAGACCAGAATGACACCGAAATAGGCTAAAGCCAGCCGTGTTTTCACCTTAAGGCAATTTCAGACGGTTGGCGATCAATTGCTCAACGACCGAAGGATCGGCCAAGGTTGAGGTATCACCAAGATCGTGAAATTCATTGGCGGCGATTTTGCGCAAGATGCGGCGCATGATTTTGCCGGAACGGGTCTTGGGTAGGCCGGGTGCCCATTGAATCAGATCGGGTAGGGCGATAGCGCTGATTTCTTCGCGTACCAAGTCCTTCAATTCGCCTTTCAGGCTGCTGTTGCCTTCGATGCCGACGTTCAGTGTCACATACGCATAGATGCCTTGGCCTTTGATCGGATGCGGAAAACCCACCACGGCGGCTTCGGCTACTAAGTCATGCAGCACCAGCGCGCTTTCGATTTCGGCCGTACCCAAGCGGTGGCCGCAGACGTTCAACACGTCGTCGATGCGGCCGGTAATCCAGTAATAGCCGTCTTTGTCGCGGCGGGCACCGTCGCCGGCGAAATAGTAGCCGGGGAACTTGGCGAAATAAGTGTCGATGAAGCGCGCATGGTCGCCATAAACGGTGCGTGCTTGTCCTGGCCAGGGATAGGTCAACACCAACACGCCTTCCGCTTCACCTTCCAAAATATTGCCATCCGGGTCGAGTATCGCCGGCTTCACGCCGAAAAATGGTAGTGTGGCCGAGCCGGGTTTTAACGGCGTCGCGCCAGGTAAGGGGGTGATGAGAATGCCGCCGGTTTCGGTTTGCCACCAAGTGTCCACCAGCGGGCAGCGTTTGTTGCCGACCACTTGGTAATACCATTCCCAGGCTTCCGGATTGATCGGTTCGCCAACGCTGCCAAGGATGCGGAGCGAACTGCGGTTGGTGCGGGTGACAAAATCGTCGCCCTGGGCCATCAGTGCTCTAATGGCCGTTGGCGCAGTGTAAAAAATATTAACCTGATGTTTGTCGATGACTTGCCAGAAGCGGTCCGGGTGCGGATAAGTCGGCACCCCCTCAAACATCAAGCTGGTGGCGCCATTGCATAATGGCCCGTACAGCACGTAGGAATGGCCGGTAATCCAGCCGATGTCGGCCGTGCACCAGTAAACATCGCCTTCCTGGTAATCGAACACGTATTTATGGGTCATGGCCGCATACAGCAAATAACCGCCGGTGGTGTGCAGCACACCCTTCGGTTGGCCGGTGGAACCGGAGGTATACAGGATAAATAACGGATCTTCGGCGTCCATCATCACCGGTTCGCAATCGGTTGATGCGGATTGCATCGCTTCGCGATAATCAATATCGCGGCCTGCGGTCCAGGGGATGTCGTGGCCGGTATGCTTGATCACTATCACGGTATGCAAATTTGGGCATTGCTTGGCGGCTTTATCGACATTCAATTTAGAATGCACAATTTTGCCGCCGCGAAAGCTCTCGTCGGCGCAGATCAAGACCCGGCAATCGGCGTCGATGACGCGATCACGTAAGGCATCGGCGGAAAAGCCGCCGAAAACAATCGAATGCACCGCGCCGATGCGCGCGCAGGCTAAAATAACTACCGCCGCTTCCGCGATCATTGGCAGATAGATACAGACTCTGTCGCCCTTTTGTACGCCATGGGCTTTCAGGACGTTGGCGAATTGGCAAACTTGGGTGTGTAATTCGCGGTAGGTCAGTTGACGATCATGCGCCGGGTCGTCGCCTTCCCAAATGATCGCTACCTGGTCGCCGCGTTTTTCCAGGTGTCGGTCCAGGCAGTTGACGGTGACATTGAGTTTGCCGCCCAGAAACCACTGTATTTCGCCCTTGGGGTAGTCGTATTGCAGTACCTGCTGCCAAGACTGATGCCAGTCCAAAAATTCGGCGGCCTGTTCAGCCCAAAAAGTTTCCGGTTCGTTTATCGACTGCTGATATAGACGCTGGTACTCGGCACTGTCGATATGCGCGTTGGCGGCAATCTGCGGATTAACCGGATAAACTTTTTGGTCTGACATAACGTAACCTCCTTCTTTGAACGTTATTAACTGTGTTGTAAGGCAGAAACGGCTTGGGTGCTCGTCAAACGCTCGGCTTGCCAGTGTTCGATGGCCCATTCCAGGATACTGTCGATTGCGGCCAGCCGCAAATCGGGTGGTGGATTTTGCTTGAGTAAGGTTAGCAGCAGAAACAAGGTTGGTCCGGCTTGATTGGGATTGACGGCTTGCGCTCGGGTTTGCTTACTCAGCTTATTCCCTTCTCGGTCGACAATCAGCGGAATATGCATGTATTGCGGCACCGGGTAACCCAGCAAATGCTGTAAATACAGCTGTTTAGGGGTCGAATCCAATAAATCGTAACCTCTCACCACTCGATTGACCTTTTGCCGTTGGTCGTCAACAACACAAGCTAATTGGTAAGCAATGATGCCGTCCTTACGCTTGACGATAAAATCGCCGTGCTCGCCTGCCAGATTTTGGCTGATTTCCCCCTGTAAGTCATCAACAAAGCGCAGTGAAATATCGGCCGCTTTTACTCGTAGCGCATGGGGTGCATTAGTCGATTGCGGGTTTGTCCGGCAATAGCCCGGATAAATCAAAGGCGAATTCGCCAATAAGCTGCGGCTACAGGTGCAAGGGTAAAGTGCCTGCTGCTTTTGCAATTCGACAATGGCCTGCTCGTATTGCTCAAGATGATGGCTTTGATAATCCACCTCGCTGTCCCAATACAAGCCGAAGCTTTGCAGGCAATTCAGAATCTCGGCACTGGCTCCCGGCATATTGCGTGGCGTATCGAGATCATCGATGCGTAACAGCCATAGCCCTTTATGCTGACGGGCATCCAGATAGCTGGCAAGTGCGGTGTATAGAGAACCGAGGTGAAGTGGGCCGGTAGGCGAGGGCGCAAACCGGCCGATATAAGATGTTGCTGTGGGCAGAGTTAACCCAATTGTTTTTCCCTGATTTCATCGAGTGTCTTGCAATCGATGCACAGGGTAGCAGTTGGACGGGCTTCCAGACGGCGAATACCAATCTCGATACCGCACGTTTCGCAATAGCCGTAGTTTCCAGACTCAATTTCCTTCAATGATTCGTCGATCTTCTTGATCAGCTTACGTTCGCGGTCGCGGGTGCGCAGCTCCAGGCTGAATTCTGATTCCTGCGTGGCCCGGTCGTTGGGATCCGGGAAGTTGGCCGCTTCGTCCTGCATGTGGTGGACGGTGCGATCCACTTCCATCATTAACTCGGATTTCCATTTGTTTAAAATGGCGGAAAAATGGCTCAACTGCGCCTCGTTCATGTACTCTTCGCCTTCTTTTTCCTCATAAGGCTTAAAAGTAAATTCCGATGCGGCAGGGTTAGTATTGTTCATCCAATGACTCCTGGCGGTCTATAAAAAAATCGGGGCTTTTTAACAGAATAGCCGGGGCCAAGCAAGAAGTTTGTTATTATGAAGGTGCTTTCTACTAACGGAATTTGGACATGAAACACCACGTCGCCGAGCGAATGCGCGGCATCAGCTCATTTTATGTGATGGAATTATTACAGCGCGCCAAGCAACTGGAACAAGAAGGCCGGGATATTATTCACATGGAAATCGGCGAGCCGGATTTCGAAACACCACCGGCAATATTAGCGGCTGGAAATGCGTTTATGCAGGGTAGGGAAGTCAAGTACACCGCTGCAGCCGGATTGCCGGAATTGCGTCAAAGCATCGCCGATTATTACCAAGCGCAATATGGAGTAAATCTGGATCCGAAACGGGTTTTCATTACCCCCGGCGCGTCCGGCGCGTTTTTGCTGGCGTTTGGGATTAGTTTAAATCCGGGCGAACAAATCTTGATGGCCGATCCGTGTTATCCCTGTAACGATAATTTCGTGCAATTGTTCGACGGTAAGACTCAGTTCGTGAATGTTGGCGCCGAAACAGCTTATCAACTCAACGCCGAATTGATTCGACAGCACTGGCAGCCAGCCAGCAAAGGCGTATTAGTCGCTTCGCCTTCCAATCCTACCGGCACCGTCATCGGTAACGATGCGCTGCGAGCTGCTATTCAGCAGACGCATGCTTTAGGGGGCTGTTTTTACTCGGACGAGATTTACCACGGCTTGGTTTACGGCGAAACCGTCAGCAGCGCTTTGGCGTTCAGCGATGACGTATTTATCATCAACAGCTTTTCCAAGTTCTTTGGCATGACCGGCTGGCGTATCGGTTGGTTGATTGTGCCGGAAGATTTTATCGATGCGGTGGAAAAACTGGCGCAAAACATTTTTATCTCCACACCTACCCATTCACAATACGCGGCTTTGGCCTGTTTCAGCGCTGAAAATATGGCGGAATTGCATCGCCGTCGTGACGAGTTTGAGAAACGCCGGGATTTTCTTTACGAAAACCTGTTACGGCTGGGTTTTAAAATTGCCTGCAAACCACAAGGGGCCTTTTACATTTACGCGGATTGCAGTGCGTTTACCGACGATAGTTTTGAGTTTGCCAAGCAGCTGCTCGAACAGGAAGGGGTGGCGGTAACACCAGGCAAAGACTTTGGCCAGTATTTGGCCCACAAGCACATTCGATTTGCATATACCGCCTCAATCGATAGAATGGCCGCCGCGCTTCAAAGACTGGAAAGATTCATATGCCCATAAACCAATACACGCCAGAGCAGCTAAAACAACATTTGCAAGACGATCCGTCGGTATTTTTACTGGACGTCAGGGAGCCCCACGAATTTGCCTATGCCAAGATAGCCGGTAGCGTGTTAATACCTCTGCAACAAATACCCGCGCGCTTCGACGAAGTGCCGGCTGACCGAGACGTGGTGGTGATTTGTCATCACGGTATGCGCAGCCAGCAAGCCTGCCATTTTTTGCAGCATTCCGGGCTACAAAGGCTGTTCAATTTAAAGGGCGGCATCGACGCCTGGTCCGTGATTTGTGATCCGTCTGTTCCACGTTACTAAACAAAAAATAAAGCTATGTTCCTAAAAGAATACTATGCCATTCAGGATGGCAGTGTGGCTATTAGCGCCGCGCAGGCCAGCATGTTTGCCAAGGAAGTTGCCCACGACTTCAACCCCCTACACGACGAGGACGCAAAACGCTTTTGTGTACCGGGCGATTTATTATTCTCGCTGGTTTTGGACAAATATGGCCTTAGCCAGAACATGCACTTCATTTTTTCCGGGATGGTTGGGCACGGTGTGTTGTTGAACTTTCCTGATGGCGACGCCGAAAAAATCGATGTGACCGACAACCAAGGCAAGACTTATTTGCAGATCGAGCGCTCCGGCGATGTGATCCGCGATCCGGCTTTAATCGAAGCGTTAATTCGTGACTACGTGGCATTTTCCGGGCAGAACTTTCCTTATGTGCTGGTACCTTTATTGGCCAAAGAGCAAGTCATGTTCAATATAGACCGGCCTTTGGTGATCTATGAAAGCATGACCTTGAGCTTAAACCGGATGGACTTTCACGAACCGCGTCTGGAAATGCTGGAACCGAAAATGGAAGTCAACGGCAAGCGCGCCACTGCGTATCTTTATTTCCAAATTAAATGCGGTGACGAAGTGGTTGGTTCCGGATTCAAGAAGCTAGCGGTCAGCGGTTTACGCGAATATGAAGCCGAACCGATGCAAGCCTTTGTAGACGAGTATCTGGCTAGAAAACATGGCTATTTAGGTAATCTTGCGGAAGCCACCGCGTAATCAGATATTCTGCCGTTCGCATGCATGGGCTGGCAATTTGTTTGAGTTTCGAGTTTTCCAACCGGAGCGCACAGAGCACTCCGGCTGTTACCTGGGTGGGGGAATTCAGCTGTTTATAACTCCGCAGAAAATGGCTCTACTGTCACCATTTCTCCAGCATCTATACCCGTACTATCGGCATTCAGCACAATAAAACAGTTGGACTGACTGGCTACTTTTAGTTGATGAGAATCTTGTTGACCGGCAAGACGGACGGCTAATTCTCCTCCAGCCTGCTGGTACAGGATGCCGCGTTGATATTCCTGCCGCCCTGGCGATTTTTTTAACCGGCTGTCGCATCGGACTCGCAAGCGCAATGCTTGTCTGGCTGGTAAGCCGGCAAGCTGTTCCAAACCCGGCTTTACGAATTTCTCGTAAGTGACCAATACGGCAACTGGATTGCCGGGCAAGCCGAAAAACCAGCAGCGGCCGATTTTGCCAAAAGCCAGCGGTTTGCCGGGTTTGAGTGCCAGTTTCCAGAAGTTCACCTGCCCGCATTTTTCCAACGTTTGTTTAACAAAATCCGCATCGCCAACCGATGCTCCGCCGGTGGAAATGATGACGTCATAGTGATTGGCTGCGTCCTTGAAAGTTTGTTCGAGTTTCAAGGGATCGTCTGCGACGATGCCCAAGTCCGAGACTGTGTGGTTTGGGTCGGATAGCAGTCCGGCTAATAAATAGCGGTTGCTGTCATAGAACTGGCCAACAGCTAGCGGTCCTCCGAGTGCGACCAATTCATCACCAGTCGAAAAATAGCCAATGTTGAGTTTGCGTTTTACGCTGATTTTTTCGATGCCGGCGGCGGCCAATAGACTTAGATCGCGAGCTGTCAGCTTTTTCGGTGCGGCAATTAATTCCTCATGCTGTTTAACGTCGCTGCCGGCTGCACGAATATTTTTATACGGCTGCCAGTCGAGGGGAAGTGATACAGTGTCACCATCGATTTCAATTTGTTCTTGGGCAATAACGCTGTCCGCAAATTCCGGGACTACCGCTCCGGTGAATATTCTGACGCATTGGCCCGGCCTCTGCTGCGCCAAGAACGGCCGTCCGGCCCATGCGATGCCGATTACTTGCAATTTAGCCGCTTGCCCGGCAGCTACATCGCCAGCAGCAAATGCGTAACCGTCCATGGCCGCCGTGCGTTTAGGTGGAATGTCTATAGGAGACACCACGCTGTCGGAAAGTACCCGGCCCAGTGCCTGCAGCAAATCGATATGCTCGCGTTCGTTGACGGTCTCAATCGTTTTGCGGATTTCCAATAGCGCCTGTTCGACGCTCAATAACTCGTGTTTGTTGGGGTAGCAGATATTAGTCACGTGGGCGCTTCAAAAAGATTTCGATAATGAATTTGGCTACGGCCTCTGCATCGTTTAGATCAAGGCACGTTAAGCCGGGTGGTGTTAAGAGGGGTTGATCGCTTGCTATTGCGATAATCGACGGGTCTTCAGGGTAAAGCACCGGTTTGCCTAGGCTTGGTCTGCACAGCTCTATTTTGGGGTAGCTCTCGTGCCTGAATCCTTCCACTAAAATCAAATCCAGGCCTGCATTGGGAAACAAGGCAAGCTGTTCAGTCAGCGAAATATCGGCGTTTGCCGACAATTCGCTAATTACCGCACGCCGATGTCGGGAAACCAGCATAACCGGAGTGGCACCGGCTTCGCGTAGCCGAAAGCTATCTTTGCCGGGTTGATCAATCTCGAAGTCGTGATGACTGTGTTTGATTACACCGATTTGCAGATTATGTGCTTTCAGTATCGGGATAAGTTTTGTCAATAAACTGGTTTTGCCGGTGCCGCTGGCGGCCGCGAAGCCGAGGACTGAAGGGGTGGACATGGACTTCTCTACATTTGTCGAACTGGCCGTATTCTAAGTTATTATGGCGCTCGTCGGTTGAAGCGTTTGGAGTGCGGGTGATACGAATATTGATATTGTTGGCATTGGTATTGGCAGTTTTAATGCTGCCGGGATTTATGAAGCTACCAGCCGAATTGCGCAGCAAACGACTTAAACAACTGGCCTGGGTTGCGATTGCGCTGATTTTGCTTGTGCTGATGCTGAGTGGAAAACTTAGCGGTTTGCTGGCTATATTCGGCGTAATATTCGTGTTATTAGTGCGTTCGATGCCGCTAATATTAAGATACGCACCACAACTTCATCGCATTTGGTTGCGGTTCAAAGCCGGCAATCCGCAATATGGTAAGCCTGGTCCTGGGCCATCTCGACAAGCGGGTATGACAACAACGGAAGCTTTTGAGGTTTTGGGGCTTAATCCCGGCGCCACGGAAGAAGAAATTATTCAGGCCCACCGTAAACTCATTTCGCGCTTTCATCCTGATCGAGGCGGTTCAGATTATTTGGCGGCCCAAATTAATCAAGCCAAAAAAACATTGTTAGGTCGTTGAGAAGCACGATCAGAAAAAGCTCCTTTCAGAATTGTATGTTCTTGCAGTTCTTTTAAATATATGTGATGCGCATCACTTTCTTATTTTCATAATTTAGAAGTGGTTCGGATTTTAGTTTGATCTTGCTGATTTTAGTCGCAAAAATGACCTGAGAGGTCGTTGTGAATAAAAATCAAAAAAGAGATGTGGACCACAAAAATATCAGTAAATTCAATTTATAAGATAAATCTTTTAAAGTTATACTGGCACTCGCCGTTAAGGTTAGTGCCCTCGATTAGATCGGATCGGAAATACACGAAGAGGCATGATGTTGTTAAGAATGAACTATTGACTTAATTGGTTTTGGCAGTGAGCAATATCGGTTCCGTTGTTGGGTTTCAATCTTATCTGCATTTAAATAGTTTTAAGGGATTAATAGTTATCTGGCGAGACACGTACCAATAAAAATAAACGATTCAGCAAGCCAAAATACCTGGGAGATTAATCATGATGGAAGAAACGATAGATGTAATTAAAGATATGGATATTCCAGATTTCATTTCTTTTGATGATGTCGATGAAGAAGTTGTCGAAATCGATCCGAACGAAACCTTTAAGCTGGCCGAAATAGAAAGTAACGAATCGCAAAATGAGAGTACTTTCGATGCTACCCGAGCGTATCTGAATGAACTCAGTAAATCCCAACTGTTAACTGCGGATGAAGAAAAAATCTACGGCAGACGAACTCAACAGGGCGATCCACAAGCCCGAAAAATTATGATCGAAAGCAATTTACGTCTGGTTGTGAAAATTTCCAGGCGTTATTTAAATCGCGGGCTCCCTTTACTCGATTTAATCGAAGAAGGCAATTTGGGGTTGATCCGCGCAGTGGAAAAGTTTGATCCTGATCGTGGCTTCAGATTTTCAACCTACGCAACCTGGTGGATCAGGCAGACCATAGAGCGTGCAATCATGAATCAGACTAGAACTATTCGCCTGCCGATTCATATTGTTAAAGAAATGAACATTTATTTGAAAGCGCAGCGGAATTTAGCGCAACAGCTTGATCACGAGCCGACTGTCGACGAGATTGCGCGGCATCTTGATAAACCGGCTAAAACCGTCAGTAAAATGCTGAAACTCAACGAGCGCGTCACATCTGTTGATGTGTCATTCGGTAAGGATTTTGACAAACCCCTACTTGAGACAATTTCCGAAGAAGAAAGCCGTAATCCTGCTGAAATCTTGCAAGACGACTTTATCCAAAATAACGTCACCTACTGGGTCTATCAGCTTGCCGAAAAACAGCGCGAAGTCATATGCCGCAGATATGGTCTTTGCGGCTTCGAAAACGCCACTTTGGAACAGGTGGCGCTAGAATTGGGTGTCACTCGGGAAAGAGTTAGGCAGATACAAATGGACGGTTTGAAGCGTCTCAAAGAAATTCTTGAAAGTAGTGGCTATTCGTTCGAATCGATTTTTAGCTAATACTAAAATTTAACAGGCGGCAAACCAGAGTAGTGCGACTTTGTCAGATCTGGTTTGGGTGCCTTCTGTAGGTACTTATAATCGATACACCGGCAAGCCGTTAATCCTGTCGTCGATTAGTTGGATCAGTTCGTTGTATGCAGAACTTCCTACCGAATGAAACTTGCCAACAAATGTCGCTTCGTCCATATGTTCCGGTAAGTCCTGTAATTCCGGGATAATAGACGAATAATCTTTAGTGCTAGACATTGTTCTTTGTAATGCCCTCGCTTTTTCGGTTGATGCCACGGCTATTTGACCGAATCTAGTCCCGGCTCGATCCGCGGTCAGATCAATGAAGCTGAAGCCGCTACCTTTTTGCGCATCTCCCAGTTCTTTATCTATGCCTATTTGCTCGCCGAGTAATGAGGAATCAAGAATTGCCAATAATGCCGAAGCAATAAAATGCTGAGGTATATCCACTCGCTTATAAGCAAATACAGGATATTCCTTGCTGTAAACCAAGCCAAGCGGCAGATAGCGGCGTAAGTCCTGTTTATAGATATAGCTGCCGACAGCAATGATGATCGCGCGATTTTCCTGAACGGCGTCCTCCGTCGGTGTTTGTTGATACGCCGTCAAAAATAAAGGTTGCAACAAATCAGTAATAGATAAGCGCCAGCTAGGATCATGTTGGCTGACGATTTCGTTGATTTGCTGTTGATAACGATGCAGGTTTGGGTAATCCCGATGCTTTTGGATAGCCAATTGCTTTGCCGCGTCGACGATGGATCCTAGATAACTGATTTCCAAAGCTTGCGGGCTAATGCGGACTTTCTTGACGTATAGGCTCAACAATTGCCAATGCTGCTCTAGCGGCGTGTTATGCACGATAGCGGGAATCAGGAGATTTGCAGCGGGATCGGGAATGGAAATTTCACCAATTTTCAAAGACTTGATAAAAATGGCGTCATCTACCTGTCGTAGATTAAAACTAAAGTCCAAATATCTGCCCCAGGGGCTTTTAGGGACAAATATCGCTATCTGAATTATCAATCTGTCATCTACAATCTGAATTTGCGTCGTATTTTCCGCAAAATGGTTTAATAGATAACTCACCGCGATATTCAAGTCCTTCTGGTCCAAACTAACGGTTTTAATTTGGCCTCTTTCCTCTGGTGCCACATGCAATAACTGCTTCGCGCGCTGTATGTCTTCGCGGTTCAAACCCTGATGGATTTTTATCAACGGCGTATCGTCGATTGCGAAAAACAGTAAGCCTACGAACAATATTCCCAGTGAAAGTAGGATATACAGCAGGAATTTCAGCATTGATCGAAGATCAGATTAAAACGCGCCTCCTTGAGGTAGTACATTTCTTGTTTGAGATCGGCATGTGTCAGAGGCGCTTGTTCCAGCCAATTTTCCGGAAAATCAATTTTTATATCGTGGCGATTAATGGTGATGCTAAAGTCCGGACGTTTGCTATTACGGTTGCGGTGCAGCAAAGCAGCCAGCCGAAATACGACTGCCATGATCGGCGCATGTTGCCGCCAAGGAAATGGCAAATCCTCAAAACGGCTTAAATTAAGCTTTTTGCGGTGACTGCGCACCAGCTTGGACAGCAACAGCTGATCTTGTTTGGAAAAACCCGCCAAATCGCCATTTTCGATAATATAGGCGCTGTGCTTGTGATACTGACTGTGGGCGATCTCAAAGCCGATTTCATGGAGTTCCGCAGCCCATTCTAAAAACTGTAAACTGGCGGGATTGTCGTTAAAGCAAGGGTGATTGTCTAATTGCTGAACGATGTAACGTAGGGTTTCTTTGAGCTGTTGACTGTGTGAAGTGTCGGTGTGGTAACGCGCGGCAATGGTTTGACTGGTCTGTGAACGAACGTCATCGTTGTAAATTCTGCCCAGTAGATCCTGTACCAGACCTTCGCGCAATGCGCCATCCGAAACCGTCATTTGCTGAATATTCAAGGTCTTGAACGTCGCATACACAATAGCGACTGCGCCGATAAATACTGGCCGCCGCTCGATACTCAAGGCCGGAAAGCTGATCTCGTCGATCCGATTAAGTTTCAATAGGTGAGCGACCAACTGTTCCAACCCTTCATTGGTAATACCGTTATTACTCCAGCCCATGGTTTGCAGCACATTGCTGATGGCTTTCAGGCTGCCGGAGGCGCCGATGGCTTCCTCCCAGTTTTGGGAATTGAACGTGTTTTGAAAGGGTTCGAGATGTTGCTCGGCAAACAGCATCGCCTTGCGAAAGGCCTTTTTGGTCAGTTCGCCGTTTTTGAAAAAATTCTGGCTGACGGTGACGCAGCCCATGTTCAGGCTTTCTTTGGTGTGGGCAATATCATCACGGCCAATAATATACTCTGTGCTACTGCCGCCGATGTCCATCACAAAACGGTTGTTGGCATTGCTGCCCAGACTGTGGGCTACGCCTTGGTAGATTAACCGCGCTTCTTCGATACCCGAAATGATATGAATCGGATGCCCCAGGGCTTTTTCGGCCTTGTTGATGAATTGTTGCGAGTTTCTGGCGATGCGTAGCGTGTTGGTGCCAACTATTGCGACGCTGTTGGGTGCGAAATCCCGGATGCGCTGACCGAAGCGTTCCAGGCAGGCTAGGGCACGCTCTTGCGTGATCTGGTCGAGATTTTTATGTTGATCCAGTCCCGCAGCCAGACGCACCATTTCTTTCAAGCGGTCGATGGTTTGCAATTTGCCGTTATGCAAGCTGCATATGATCATGTGAAAACTGTTGGAACCCAGATCGACGGCAGCAACACTGGTCGGTATTTGATGTGGCAAGAGTCTATTCCTGTTCAGGCTGCTGAGGGTTGGCGAATTCTGATAGAATCGGAAAGCTTTATTGACGCATTTTTAAAGATCGCGTCAATTCCTTTGCCCGAGATTATAACATTAGAGCATGACGGCTTTATCCATCCAAAACCTAAAAAAGACCTACAACAATGGCTTCGTAGCCTTGAAAGGCGTGGATCTCGATGTCCAGCGCGGCGACTTTTTCGCGTTGTTGGGTCCCAATGGCGCCGGCAAATCGACCTTGATCGGCATCATCAGTTCGCTGGTCAACAAATCCAGCGGATCGGTCAGCATCTTCGGTCACGACTTGGATAAAGACAATGTCGCCGCCAAAACCTGCATTGGCGTGGTACCGCAGGAAGTCAACTTCAATCAGTTCGAAACCAGCATGAACGTGGTGATGAACCAGGCCGGTTATTACGGCATTCCGCGCAAGCAAGCCTTGCAGCGCACCGAACAATGCTTGCGGCAAATGGAGCTGTGGGATAAGCGTGATGTGGTGTCCCGGCGCTTGTCCGGCGGCATGAAGCGGCGGTTGATGATAGCCAGAGCCATGGTGCATTCGCCACGCTTGTTAATATTGGACGAACCCACCGCCGGCGTGGACATCGAAATCCGCCGCTCGATGTGGGAGATGATGCAGGACGTCAACAAACAAGGCACCACCATCATTTTGACTACCCATTATCTGGAAGAAGCCGAAAGCCTATGCCGGAATATCGCCATCATCAATAACGGACAAATCATCGAGAAATCGGCGATGAGCAGTTTGTTGAGCCGCTTGCACACCGATCATTTCGTATTGGATATATCTCGCCCATTAACTCAAGCACCGGCAATCGATGGCTGTGAAATTGTGTTGAGCGCCGATACCGTATTGGATGTGGCGGTGCCGAAAAGCCACGGTCTAAACCGTTTATTTCAGGCCCTATCTGAGCAACATATCGAGGTCCTGAGCCTGCGCAACAAGTCCAATCGTCTGGAACAATTATTTTTGGATTTGGTGCAATGAACTACTCGGTCGCTTTTTTTACGATTTTATTCAAAGAAATCCGCCGTTTCACCCGGATTTGGCCGCAAACGCTATTGCCACCGGCCATTACCACGGCGCTGTATTTCCTTATCTTCGGCAAGTTGATCGGTGACCGCATAGGCTTGGTACATGGCGTCAGCTATATGGACTACATCGTGCCCGGCATTATTCTGATGTCGGTGATCAGCCATTCTTACTCCAATGTGGTGTCCTCGTTTTATTCCACCAAATTCCAGCGCCATATCGAAGAGCTTTTGGTGGCGCCGGTGCCGAATTATGTGATTTTGGCCGGTTACGTCTGCGGTGGCATCGCCCGCGGGGTGTTGGTCGGGGTCGTGGTAGCGGGTATTTCGATGATGTTTACCCACACCACAATTCTGCATTGGGACATTGCCGCCGCAGTGTTTGTGCTGACGGCGACCTTGTTCGCACTGGCCGGTTTCATCAACGCGGTGTTTGCCGATAGCTTTGATGATATTTCCATCATTCCGAACTTTGTCTTGACGCCCTTGAGTTATCTGGGCGGCGTGTTCTATTCGGTAGCGATGTTGCCTGGAATCTGGCAAAAAATCGCCCAAGCCAATCCGATTTTATACATGATCAACGCCTTTCGTTACGGCATGATCGGGGTCAGTGATGTAGAGATTGAACTGGCTTTCGCGATGACGGGCGGCTTTATCGTGTTTTTAACCGCACTAAGCTTGTTGCTGTTGCATAAAGGTATCGGTATTAAAAATTAGTCCATTACTCCAACGGCACTAACATATTGCGCAAGGCGTTAAGATCTTTGATCGCGATAAAGCGGTTTTGCACCACAATCAAATTATCGTCCTGGAACTTTTTCAGCAGCCGGCTCACCGTTTCCAAGGCCAAGCCCAGGTGATTGCCGATTTCTTGGCGGGTGAGTGACAATTTAAATTCAGATGATGAAAATCCGCGCCGTTTCAACCTTTCGGATAAACTGATCAAAAAGTAAGCCAAGCGCTCTTCGGCCGGCCGTTTGCTCAATACCAGCTGATTTTTATCCTCCAGCATTTTCTCGCCGGTATGCCGAAACAATTCGCGCGTCAGGCTGGGCATGTTCTTGAACAAGTCTTCCATATTGTCAGCCGGCAGGATGCAGAAACTCATGGTTTCCAAAGCAATAGCCGCGCAGCCGTGCTTTTCGGCGGACAGACCGTCGAAGCCCAGTAATTCGCCGGGCAACAGAATATTCAATATGTGCTCGTTGCCATGGCTATCGTTAGCCACCAACTTAGCGCTACCGGACTTTATCGCCAGAATGCCGCGGAAATTGTCGCCTTCGCGGTAGATAAAATCGCCGCGCTGCAAGGTTTTGCGGGCCTTGACGACTTGGCTGATGTTATTAATTTCGGCTTGCGACAGGCCGCGCGGTAAACAAATATTATCCAGACTGCAATTAACGCAACTGACTTGATTTTTAAGCGGCTCAGTGGCTTGGGGTTTCGATGAAAGCATAGTTTTGGGCTTGATAGTTTGCCGCTTCAACAGGAAACAGCGAGTTTGCGACGGTTTGTTGGTTAATCCTGCTGGTGATAAGCAACTATGCGTTCTACTTCGGATTTGGAACCCAAAATCAACGGCACCCGTTGGTGAATGCTGCTGGGTTTCAGGTCCAAAATCCGTTCACGGCCGGTCGAACATAGTCCACCGGCTTGTTCGATAATGAATGCCATCGGGTTGGCCTCATACATCAGCCGTAGTTTGCCAGGCTTGGACGGATCGCGTAAATCGTGCGGATACAGGAATACGCCGCCGCGCGTGAGGATGCGATAGACTTCAGCGACCAGCGAAGCCACCCAGCGCATATTGAAATCTTTGCCGCGCGGCCCGTCGACGCCGGCCACGCATTCGTCAATATAACGCTTCACCGGCCGCTCCCAGAAACGCTGGTTGGACATGTTGATGGCAAACTCGCTGCTTTCCTCGGGAATTTTCATATTGCAATGGGTCAGGATGAACTCGCCGATATCCTGATCCAGCGTAAAAGCATTCACCCCGTTGCCTGTGGTTAGCACCAACATGGTGGATGGGCCATACAACACAAAACCGGCGCAGACTTGCTCGGTGCCTTTGCGCAAAAAATCCTCGGTTTCCGGTTCGACGCCTTCCCGGCAGCGCAGAATCGAAAAAATCGTACCCACAGTCAGATTAATATCGATATTCGACGAGCCATCCAGCGGATCGAACAACACCAGATATTTGCCCTTTGGATATTGTTTTGGGATTTTGATCGGATCGTTGATTTCCTCCGATGCCATACCGCCCAGCGAACCACTCCAGTCCAAAGCTTTGACCATGATGTCGTTGGTAATAATATCCAACTTTTTTTGTACTTCGCCCTGCACGTTTTCAGATTCTGCACTGCCCAATACGCCAATCAGGGCGCCGCAATTGACCCGGTGAGAGATCTGTTTGCACGCAGTCACGATGTTATTCAGCAGCAGCGTGAACGTACCGGAAGCATCCGGCAACCCGCGCTGCTGCTCGATGATGAACTGGGTCAGGGTAACTTGGTGGGACATGCGTTAATTCTCCATAGCGTCGGCTAGCGTAAGAAGTTGTTTCGGCAACCACGGCAGCGTAATCCCTGGTTGGGCGAGTAAATAGTTGCGGTAAAAGTGTTTGCCCGTTCGCGGCAGATTTGTTTATCCAATTGCTGTATTCCGGTCCCGGTATCAGACTTTTTCGCTCAACAGACTTTGCGGCGGGAGCGTTTGTGGATTGGTTTGCGAGGGTTTCCCTTGTTGAACATCCATAAATCCGGGTTTTAATCCTTTTTGTTCGAACTGTTGTCTTAAATAGTCCAGACGTGCATTAATTTTATCCACGGTGCTGGTGGACTCGCTCCAGAAACGGGTATTAATAGTGCCGTCGTAACAGGAGACCTTGCAATGTATTGTAGCAAGTTCGGGAGGGGTAATGGTAATGCTCACTACCCAGTTCTTTTGGCCGTTCTCACTGTTGGCTTGTTTGTCTTGTTCCACCATCAGTTGCAGCGTTTCCGGTTCGGCTTTATTAAAGAACGGTAACTCCAGTATCCAAACCTGTTTGGGCGAATCGTCCCTGGGCAGCGAATTGAGTTGATCCAAGGTCAATTTGGCCAGATTGCCTTGGGCTTTTTGCAAGGTTTCTTTCAGTAATTCGCTTGCAGTCTGCTGCGCCGAACTGTCGTCCTTAGGCACAGCCAGTTCCAAGCCTAGCTGTGCAATCAGCTTGCTCAGTTTTAATTTAAAGTCGTCTTGCAACATTTGCGATTGCGGATTTGCCTCCGCGTCGACCAAATTGCGCTCCATAAACAAACCGGACTGGGCGATGGCTTGCTTGAGGGTGGCCGGTTCGAACAACTTTGTTTTGTCCGGAACATGCTGCAATATTTCGCGGGCCAGTTGCTTGAGTAATTCGCCTACGGTTTTATCGCTTTCGGCAGGCTGTATCAAAGGCGCCAGATGCTCCAGCAATTGCTGTGACGGCACTTGAATGGGCAGTAACTGTTTAAACACCGTCGCGATGTGTTCGTCAATAGAAGGCGTAGGTAAAGACGCGCTAAGCACTGGGGTCTCGCCACTCTTCAGCATTTGTAAATCAACGCGACTGCCGACGGTTAACGCGGATTTGGCCAGCGGATCGCTCCATTGCAACTGTTTGTTATCCAGCACCACTCGATGTTCTCCGCCAGGCAACGCTGTGCTTTGGGTTTGCTTGGCATCACTCTGCGTTGGCGTCAGTTGCACCGTTAGCGTATGTTTGCCGATATTCAAAATCTGCGCCTGCACATGGTCACCGGGGTTTAATGTCGCCAGCGGATTGCTGAGTAGAGGTGGTGTTGCAGTCGCTGGAGTGGTCGGGGAGGGCAGTAATTTAAATAGTTGTGCTTCGGGCGCTGCTAAGCTTGACGTATTCGGCGCTTGCGATAGTGGCGGAGCGATAATTTTTAACTCCGGTGTCGGCAAAAGTTTCACCACTTGCAACTGCAAGGTCTGGCCGGGTTGCAAAGCCAATGCCTGTTGGCTCTGCAAAGTCATGGTTTTATCGGCAACGCTGACCGTCAAGGTATTCAGCATGACTTGATTGGTGATGATTTTGGCGTCCAGCACTTGATTCAGTTTTAGCTCTGAAATCGAAGCGCTCGATTTGCTCAAGGCCATGACCAGTTTGGCATCTAAAGGCAGCTTTATATCCATGACATTCTCACCTCGCCGCAACCGGGATTTACGCTTGTTCCGCGCAATGTTCGCGGTGTGGCTAGAGTACTATAAAAAACTCACCCTTACGATTCGCTGTGGTAAGCGTTTTGGCAAACTTTTTCGGTGTTCGCCCATAAAAACCTGATGCCACCGCTCAGGTAAGCATACATGTATCAGAAAATAAGCCATGTGTTAGGCCAGAGTCTGTAAATACTTTTATTTTTAAAGAACTTGACAAGCCACTTGCGCTCACTCTAGGCTCAGTTGACATTCAACTGGGGGAGTGAGCCATGAAAACGCTGCAATTGGGTTTTATCTTTACGGTTTTTTGGGTTAATGCCGCGCTGGCGGTTAGCGTGACGCAACGCGCCGGCAATAATTTTCGTACCGCGGCCAATAATCAAGAGTTCACGCTGAATAAAATTAACGTGAATACCGAGCAATTCGGGCTGCTGCGCACTTACGATTTCAATGCCAAAGTCGAAACCCAGCCCTTGGTGATCGAAAAGGGCGCCGGCGCCGATGATTTAGTGATCATCACCACGATGAAGAATGACGTCATCGGCATTAATGTCCGCACCAACGAAACCGTTTATAAGGTCAAACTAGGCCCGGAAATCAGCTCGCAAGACATGGATATGTGGAAGCACACGCCCACCTGGGGCATTTCCGCCACGCCGATAATCGATCCAGCCACTAACACACTGTTTGTCGCTTCCTGGCAAAAGAAGAACAACGACAACCGGTTCCGCGATTACTGGGTGTATGCCTTAAATCCGCTAAACGGCAGCCAAAAAAGTAAACCGGTGCGTATCTTCGGCAAGTCTCAGGAAGGCAACGGCTGCTGGTTCAACGACGCCGGTGCGACGTATAAGCAAAATAATCAAACCAAGCAATATGTCTATCCCAAACTACGGGCCGGACTGGCGTTGACAGAGAACAACGGCTTGGTCATGGCATTCGCCGCCAACGGCGAATCGCTGATGGGCGGCCGGAAAAATCCGCATGGTTTCGTAGTGGCTTACGACACCAGAGCCTTGCTCGGGCAAAGCGGCTTTTCCAAACAAGCTGCCATCTTTTGCGCCACGTCATTCAATTCTTGGGGCGCAGGCATTTGGCATGCCGGCGGTGCGCCGGTCACCGAAGACGACATGATTTATGTCGCCACCTCCAACGGCACTTCAAATAACGGCGAAGTCGATCTGGCTGAAAGCATGATCAAACTCCGCTTCAAACCCAGCGTCGGTGGTGCGCGGCCCGAACTGGAAAAGGTGGATTTTTACAAAGCGTTTTTGGATGAGCGCGTTCCCGCTGATAAGTGTCTCTGGGGCGACAATAACTCCGAAGTGTCCTGCGGCAGGGCAGAAGCGCATGCTGCTGGCGCCGACTGGGATTTCGGTGCGGCCGGGCCGATGCTGGTGCCTGGCTCAAGGCTGCTGTTGCAAGGCACCAAAGACGGCATCATTTATTCCTTGGATAAACTGAATTTGGGCCGGAACGACCGCTTCAATCAATTAATGTCCAAACCACCATTAGTAGCAACCTACTTTGCGGGCGGCGTTCAGGAAAACTGGGATCGGGCCCAGCATCTGAATCGTAGCCTACCGTGCCCGGCATCCGGGCATAGCGATCACGGCTGGTTCGTGCCATGCGGCGACCCGGAAAACAACAAAATGCACCATATCCATTCGCTGGCCTTGGCGCAACGCGATCAGAGCGGCGGCATCGTCTATGTCTGGGGTGAAAACTCCCGCTTGAAGTCCTACAATTTTTCCACTGTAGATGGCAATTTGCCAAGCTTCCGCGCGGAAGCAGAGGAGATGGCATCGGTGGGCGTTGAATCGCCTGGCGGTATGCCCGGCGGCTTGTTGATGGTATCCGGCAAACCGTCCACAACTAATAATTTTGCGCACGCCATCGATTTCGATTCGGCTATCGTCTGGGCGGTATTTTCCAAATTCGGCGACGCCAACAAGGAATTCGCCGAAGGTCAGCTGATTGCGTACGACGCGACCACGATAGAGCCCGGTAATAAGTTGAAACGCCTATTTCGCACGGGTGACGACAATAGCGGCGGCTTAGGCAAGATGTCGCGGATGGTTCCGCCGGTGGTGGCGAATGGCCGGGTCTACGTGATGATTTATCGAGTCGGTACTTCCGACTGCACCGTGCCGGACAATCAATTGCCGGTTTGCAGTCAGTTGAAGGTGTACGGCTTGAAGTAATAATGGAGACGATTTTTTCAGCGACTCAAGCACATTTCGGCATCATCTTCACCAAAATAGGGTGTTTGCAGACGCAGCGGTAAAATTTGGTATCGACGGCATCGCATATCAAGCTGCGATGCCGGACTATTAACCCGCAGTTATCTGTCGTGGGTATTCCTTTCGGGCTGAGCGTGTCGAAGAGCCGAGGCTTGTGCATCATTCAACAGGCCCAGTACTCTCGAGGGCCGGGTAATAAATAATGACGTGATGTATAGCTGCCGCGACCGCTCCGCAAATCGTCATTTGTTGAACAACTCCGCCATTGATATGACGTTCTTGGCCATTTCGCCGATGGCGATGTTGCGGTCCATCGCCAGTTTGCGCAAGGCGTGATAGGCCTGGTCTTCCGTGTAACCTTGCGACTTGATTAAAATCGCCTTGGCACGATCCACTAGCTTGCGGTCTTCCAGTTGAGTCTTGGTTTTTTTCAATTCGTCTTTTAAGGCTTGTTGCTCCTTGAAACGCGCTATGGCGATGTCGATGATGGCCTTGATGCGTTTCGGATCCAGGCCATCGACTATATAGGCGCTGACGCCGGCTTTGATAACCTTGTTGATGGTCTCGGTTTGCTGATCTTCGGCGAAAATGACAACCGGCAGTGAGCAGTTTTGGTTGATATCGACGATGGTCCGCAAGACAGCCTCGTTAGGGGCGTACAAATTCAAGACCACCACGTCGGGGTTCAGGGTCTGGACAATTTGCATCATGTCCAGTTCTTTAAGTTTCAAGGTTACCACTTCACAGCCGTGCTGGCGCAAGCTGGTTTCCAGCAAGGGTTCGCTGTCGAATTCATCGACGACCAAGACATTAAGCGCTGCCATGTTCAATCCAGGGCGATTTTCAGCAAAGAGCCGTCAGGCATGATTTCGGTGATGTAGTTTTTCGGCTCTTCCAGATAGTAAATCAAACCCAACAACAGGAAACAGGACAGGCCCAAGATTAAGAAAAATTGTCCGGTGGAGACGAAGGTCAGCAAAATCAAATAGACGATGGCGCCGGCGTTGCCGTAAGCGCCGACGATGCCGGCCACTTCGCCGGTGATGGCGCGTTTGATCAAGGGGACGAACGCGAATATCGCGCCTTCCGCCGCTTGCATGAATATCGAACAAAGCAAGGTAACCGCCACTGTGGCGAGGATAGTCCATTGCGCGGAAATCATCGCCATCAAACAATAGCCGCCGGCCAGGCCGGCCACGAATAAATATAGGGACAGTTTGCGGCCAATCTTGTCGCTAAGCCAGCCCCCGGCCGGCCGGGCGATGACATTGGTCACCACGAAACTGGAAGCCAGGAACCCGGCATCCAACATACTGGTGCCTTGGGTTTCGTTGAATGTCTTAAAGAAAAACATCGGCAGCATCGATAAAACGGCCAGTTTGGAGCCGAAGGTAACCAGATAGGCTATCGCCAGAATGAATACCTGACGGTACTGATAATGATGGATGCTGGCAATCGGTTGGCTGAGGCGGTCGGCGTTGTTGTTGACCAATTGAAAGACGTGGATTAGGAACAGTAGCCAGACAACGGCATGAATAGCCAGATTCCAGCCTTCGGTGAGGACGGGTGTGGCCGGCGTAGACAGTTTCCACGCCAACAAGGAGATGGTCGCGTACAAGGGTACCAGACTCAGCATATATAAAAACAAATCGCGGATGCTGGTGACTTCCATTGCCATTGGCCGGCGGGTTTTTAGTGCGGCAATTTCCGGCGGCAGGTTTTCCACGCTGAAGTAATAGATGACTGAATAAATCAGCGCGATCACACCGGTCAAGGCAATCGCCGAACGCCAGCCGTGTTCGGCGCCGAAATAAAACGCCAGGCCCGGCAGGAAAATCGCTGCAACGGCCGAACCGAAATTGCCCCAGCCGGCGTAAATACCCTCGGCGGTACCGACCTGGCTGGCCGGAAACCAGTCGCCGATGATGCGTACGCCCACTACGAAGCCGGCGCCGATAAAGCCCAATAAAAATCGCGACCAGGCCAGTTCGGTAAAATTTTCTGCCATCGCGAACATGAAGCAGGGGATGCTGCATACCGCCAGTAACACGCTGTAGCTGATTTTTGCACCGAATCTATCCACCAGCATACCGGTAATGACCCGAGCCGGAATGGTTAGGGCCACGTTCAGCAATAACAGAATTTCGATTTGGGTTTCGCTGATTCCCAGATCTTGCTGGATCAGTACTAATAAAGACGCATGATTGAACCAAATAACAAAGCTGATGAAAAACGCGATCCAGCTCATGTGCAGCACTTTGGACTTGCCGCGCATGGATAATAATTTAAAAGGCGTAAAAGACATGGATGATCCGTGGTTGTCGTTCCTTGGTTTTTATAAGCAGCTTATATGCCAACGATTCAGTAGCGGCAAATCCGTCAATTCGCGGCTACATGGCTCCATAGTGGTGCAACAGACCGGTTTCTTTGCCTTATTTGGGTGCGAAATTTGCGGGAAAAAATGTTACCTAGCAGCGGGAGCCGGCATTTTTAAAGGCTTTTGAATGTTGGCATCAATTTTGTTAGAGATTTGTCAAGTCTTGTCGTTAGACTTGCCCCCGTATTAAACCTGGACAAAGGCGTCCTGCTTGAATGAGTCATTCATTCGAACAGGATGCCTTTTTTTTTGGCTGCGAAAAAGGGCGGTAGCGACCAGACAGTAGCTCCTTGAATCGCCTTACCGCCACTAGGCCGTGTAGCGCGTTTGCATAAATTCTGAGTAAACAGAGGCCCCTGATGAATATGAAACAAACCCTGGTTGTTATCGGCAACGGTATGGTAGGCCAGAATTTTCTGGCTGGATTGGTCGCTAGCAATGCGAGAGATCGCTATCGGATTGTCACATTCTGCGAAGAGCCCAGAGCGGCTTACGACAGGGTGCATTTGTCCGAGTATTTTTCCGGGAAAACCGCGGCTGATTTGTCTTTAGTAGAAGACGGTTTCTTTGCCGAGCACGGTATCGAGATTTATTTAGGCGACAAGGCGGCCAGTATCGACCGGGAGCGTAAGCAAGTCACCTCTGCCAAAGGTGTAATAGTCGATTATGACAAACTGGTATTGGCAACCGGCTCTTATCCTTTCGTACCGCCGGTGCCGGGGCATGAAAGACCGCAGTGCCTGGTGTATCGGACCATTGAAGATTTGGAAGCGATGAAAACCGCGGCAGCCAAATCCAAAGTCGGCGTGGTGATTGGCGGCGGTTTGTTGGGTTTGGAAGCGGCCAAGGCGTTGAAAGACTTAGGGCTGGATACGCACGTGGTTGAATTTGCGCCGCGCTTGATGGCGGTACAGCTCGACGAAGGCGGCGGGGCGATGTTGAAGCGCAAGATCGAAGCGCTGGATGTGAAAGTACATTTAAACAAAAACACCACACTGATCGACGACGGCACCGAATGCCTGCATAAAATGAATTTTGCCGACGGCGAAACGCTGGAAACAGACATCGTGCTGTTCTCGGCTGGCATCAGACCGCGCGACGACATCGCGCGCGGTTGCGGCTTGGAAGTGGGGCCGCGCGGCGGTATCGTCATCGACAATCAATGCCGCACCTCCGACGCGGATATTTATGCGATAGGCGAATGCGCACTGTGGAACGGGCAGATTTTCGGTTTGGTAGCGCCGGGTTACGCGATGGCGCGTACCGTGGTTGCTGATTTGGCAGGCGAAGCAGGCAGTTTTACCGGTGCCGATATGAGCACCAAGCTAAAACTGATGGGCGTCGATGTGGCCAGTATCGGCGACGCGCACGCCAAGACCCAAGGCGCCATGGTGTATACCTATCAAAACGGTGCCAGCGAAATCTATAAACGTCTGGTGGTCAGCCCAGACCAGAAACGGCTGTTGGGTGCGGTTTTGGTTGGGGAAGCTTCCGCTTACAGTACTTTGTTGCAATATTGTTTGAACGGCATAGAACTGCCGGAGCATCCGGATTCTTTGATTCTGCCCAAACTTTCCGGCGAATCAGTTGGACTGGGGCCGGATGCCTTACCCGCCTCGGCTCAGATTTGTTCCTGTTACGATGTCAGCAAAGGCCAGATTTGCGGCGCAATCGAAGCTGGTTGCACCACGCTCGGCGGCCTGAAAGCCGAGACCAAGGCCGGCACCGGTTGCGGCGGGTGCTCCGCGCTGCTGAAGTCGGTATTGGATTGCGAATTGACCAAGCTGGGCGTGGAAGTCAGTACTGATATTTGCGAGCATTTTCCGCACACTCGCCAGGATTTGTATAACCTGGTGATGGTGGAAGAAATCAAAACCTTCGACGAATTGCTGGACAAACACGGCAAGGGTTTGGGTTGCGAAGTCTGTAAGCAAGCGGTTGGTTCCATCCTGGCTTCACACTGGAACGACTACATCTTAGAAAAACAGCATATCGGTTTGCAGGATACCAACGATATTTTCCTGGCTAATATGCAAAAAGATGGTACCTATTCGGTGGTGCCGCGCGTCGCCGGCGGCGAGATCACGCCGGATATGTTGATCGCCATAGGCCAAGTCGGCAAAAAATATCAGCTTTACACTAAAATCACCGGCGGCCAGCGCGTGGATTTGTTTGGTGCCCGCGTGGAGCAATTACCAGCGATTTGGCAAGAGCTGATCGACGCCGGTTTCGAGTCCGGCCATGCTTACGGCAAATCCTTGCGTACCGTCAAATCCTGCGTCGGCAGTACATGGTGCCGGTTCGGTGTCGATGACAGCGTCGGTTTGGCAATTGAATTGGAAAATCGCTACAAAGGCTTGCGCGCGCCGCATAAAATCAAATTCGGCGTGTCGGGCTGCACCCGAGAATGCGCGGAAGCGCAAGGTAAGGACATCGGCGTGATTGCGACCGAGAACGGCTGGAATTTATATGTGTGCGGCAACGGCGGCATGAAACCGCGTCATGCCGATTTGTTTGCCACCAATCTGGATAAAGAGACGCTAATTAAATACATCGACCGGGTGTTGATTTTTTACGTCCGTACCGCCAATCGTATGCAACGGACCTCGGTATGGATGGAAAATATGGAAGGCGGTTTGGACTATTTGAAATCGGTGGTTATCGAGGATCGGCTGGGTATAGGCGCACAATTGGAAGGGCAGATGCAGCACGTTATCGATACCTATCAGTGTGAATGGAAAACCACGCTGGCGGACGAGCAACGCCTGAAGCGCTTCCGGCATTTCGTCAACAGCGATCAAGCCGACGACAACGTGGTGTTTGTCGAGGAACGCGGCCAAGTTAGGCCAGCCAACGCCCAAGAACGTAAACATTTCAAATTGATCGAGGAGGCGGCATAATGAGTACGTGGATAGATGTGTGCGGCATCGACGATTTGCAAGCCGATTCTGGGGTGTGTGCCTTAGTAAAAGGCAAACAAATCGCGATTTTTTACCTGCAACGCCGGCAGGAAGTCTATGCCATCGGTAACTTCGATCCGTTTAGCCACGCCAACGTTCTGTCGCGCGGTATGATAGGCGACATAGGCGGCGAACCGATGGTCGCGTCGCCGATGTATAAACAGCACTTCCATCTACGTACAGGTGTGTGCTTTGAAGATGCCGGCGTCAGTGTACCGGCCTATCAAGTACGCCTGGAAAACGGCAGAGTCGCCGTGATGCCGGCGTCGTCGCCTGCGCAACAAAAATCGCCGTCTTTGGCTGTCTGTGAAATGGAGTAAGGTGTGAACTACCAATATTATATCGCTGATGTCTTTACCGACCAGATTTTCAACGGTGCGCAGATAGCGGTATTACCGAAGGCCGACGGCTTGAATGCCGAGCAAATGGCCAAGATTGCCAAAGAATTGAATCTGTCGGAAACGGTATTTCTTTTTCACAAAGCCGATGGCAATAAGCACCGGCGGATGCGCATATTTTCCCCTTTAGGCGAAATCAATTTTGCCGGGCATCCGATTATTGCCGCAGCCTACGTGTTGGCTATGTCCGGCGGTGTAGCGTTAACCGAACCGCTGACTAAACTCGAGTTCGAACAAAATATCGGTGTTATTCAAGTTAATCTGTCCAGTCAGGATGGCCAACCAAGCTTGGTGCAATTTAGCCGTAGCGTCGATTCGATAGTCGACCGCTTTGCGCCCAGCGACGATGAAATTTGCAGTTTCTTAGGCTTGCAGCTTGCGGAGCTGGATCATAAAAAATACTCGCCACGCCTGGTGTCTTGCGGGTTTCCTTATTTAATAGTGCCGGTTTGGAATGTCGAATCGGTGCGCAAAGCCCGCTTTAATTACGCGGCTTGGGCGCAATCCACGGCACCGCAAACCGCGGCGCAGGAAATCTTGCTGTTTTGCCCGAAATCATCGAGCCCGGAAGCGGACTTCAATGCCCGCTTGCTGGGACCCAATATCGGCATCCATGCCGATCCGCCGGTCGGCAGCGCGATACCGGCGTTTTGTTGTTACCTGTGCTCGTTTGAACACACTCAGAAAGGCACCCACACTTTTGCGGTGGAACGCGGTGATCTAAGCACTCGCCGCAGCTTGATCCACTTGGAAATGGATAACAAAGGCCTGGAGAACTTGACCATCAGGGTCGGTGGTCAAGCCGTGTTGTTTGCCGAGGGAACGATCCATCTTCCGGATTAAGGTTTATTCGACCAATTCGAGCCTATTTAACCGACGCCTAAACCATAAACCGGTAGCCCAAATTACCAGCAAAATTTCCAGCACAAAGGATCTGTGCAGCAGAAAATTCAGCCACCAATCCTGGTAGACACTGGGCACCTTAATCAAGGCAAAAGGCTTGTTTACGAAGGGTGCTAACCAGTAGATATTGGTCGAAATATAATCCAGCACCATATGCAACATACCGTTGCCGGTAAAAATCAGCGCCAACACCGGCAGCTTCTTGTGCCGGCAATGCTGAAAACACAGGATTGCCAGCGTTAATAACAGCAGCCAAACGCTGGGGAAGTGACTGAAATAACTGTGATGTGGATGAGCGCGGTGGTCGAAACCATAAAAATAAATCATATCCAGATCGGGCGCGATGCTGCCGAGCAAGCCGGCGCGCAGAAAATTTATCCCGCTGACCCCATATTTTGCAAATCGCCTAAACAGCAGCGTCGATACGATATAGCCGGCCGGAAGATGAGCAACAATCATAACTACCTCGATTTTGTTGCTCGGAACGCTGCTGACAGCCAACGCCCCGAGCCGGTGGGATTTAAATGATTGCCGAATTATCGGTATCGGATTGACTCAGTCCGTACCAATCCAAGCGTCGCGTGATTACCATGGCCAGGGCCAACAAGACAAACATCAGTAAAGCCCCGAGCATCAGCGCGTTATCCTCTGACTCCAACAAGCCATACAAACTGCCGAACAAGCCGCTCAGTAAGGCGCCGGCGCTAATACCGCGTTTGGCGCTGCGCAACACTGCACTGAGATAGAAGCCGATCAATATTACGCAGGCAGCACTGGCGATTACATACGCCAGCACAAAGTCCAAATGCTCCGACAAACTCAATAGCAGCAGAAAAAACATCGCCAAACCCAAACCCACCAAGGCGTATTGCGCCGGATGAATCGCCAGGTTTTTCAGAATTTCGAACAGAAAGATGGCTGCAAAAGTCAGACAGACGAACAGGAAGCCGTATTTACTGGCTCTGTCAGACAAGGAATAGACATTGATAGGTTCCATCAAGCGGATGCCAAAGCTGTCGTAACAACTGATAGCCTGGCACTTACCAAGACTTTCGGCGACGTTCGACGCCAGCGCATCAACCGACCATAACGCATGAAAACCGGCCTCGCCGACTTGCTGGGTTTGCGGATCAGGCAAAAATCGGCCGTAAAAGCTGGGGTGCTGCCAGGCTGAGGATAATTCCACGCGGGTTTGCTTGCCGGCCGGAATAAAATCCAGCGATTCGATGCCGCGTATTTTTAGCGTGAAAGCAAACGGTATGTTGATGGCGCCGAACTCGACCGGCGGTGCATCCAATGACACGTGCATGCCGTTGGCTTGGTGCATGGGTAACTCCGCGCCTTGTTCGAAGGCATATTGCTTGCCGCCCCATTCCATGCCCGGCGCTTCCAGTACCCCGCGCATATCTGCCAGCACGACGCTGGCGTAAGGGGTGCCGAAACTGATCTGGCCGTTATGTAGCGGCTTGGGATTGCCGTAAGCACCGGGCAGTTTCATATCGCCTTTGATGCTGACATTCAGTACATAAGAGCGCACTTTGAACAGGCCGCGCTGCTTGGTTTCCGTAGCAAGCTCGCCGGCTATATTCAGGTGCTCGGGAAGAAAATACAGCAGCCGATTATCGACACGTTCGATTTGTTCACGCTTGGGCAGTCCGTCCTGTTTGGTTTCGATAATCTCGGTCCAGCGCTCGGTGTAAGGTACTATTAACAGCGGACCGAACAATTGCTGGGTGCCGGCGGAACTGGCGGCAATGTCGCTCACCGCCTGTTGTTGGCGTTCGGCGCGTTCGCCCACCAGATTTTTTATCATGCCTATCGGTATCAGCAGCACCAAAGTCAGACCGAACATTATGCAGATCTTTTGCCAGAGTTTTTTTTGCATCGCGTTTATTCCGTGAAGTTAAAAGACGATGAAAAGCATGCACCGGCAAGGTGAGCGGATGATGGTGGGAATGTGAAGCGAGGGTGAAGTGGGCGAGACTGCCTTGAGGGGTAATGCGAGGGGAAGGGTATGGCTAAGCCTTCAGCCATACCCTAAAAAGCTTAATCAATGGTTTCCACCCAGTGACAGCGCTCTTTGACGATAGGTGCGGTGTGTTCGTTAGCGATGCCTTTGGCGATCAAGGCAATCACCCGGTCGTCCGTATCGTAGCCGATATGGGCATCCATCGGATTCGCCAGTTTACCCAAGCCAAACGCATCATAAACTCTGGCGACGTTAATATTGATATTGGTGACATTCACGCATAATCGCGAATCCAGATATTTATTCACGAAATCGTGCGGGATAGCATAGCTGAGTAAATCGTTGGGGTCGCTAAACGCGATCACCGAAGTTTTTGCCATGATCCGTTCATTGTATTTGGCGCCGTCGGCTTGGCAATAAGTGTCGGCATGATTCGCGACTTCCGGTAGTGCCCGTCCCAATTGCAGCATGGGCAATTGGTTGGACATCATGTAAATAGGTATCTCTTTATTCTTTAAAACATTGGTTAATGCGGTGTAGTAACTGGCCGTTTCGCCGTTACCCAGTTTCGAGGCAATTTGTTGCAAGCCGTCGATAGTGATGCGGCTACCCAAACTGTGGGAGATGAAGGCGTAGCTGTCGTTGTAAAACGGTGTGACGTTCTTGGTGGAGCAGGTTTGTTTGACGTCGTCCGGCAGGTTGTTCCAGTCGCCGTGGATCATCCAGCAGAAGGATTGCGCGAATGCCGACAAAATATCCTCGCGTTTCTCGCCCAGATAAATGATAGGGTCCGGTCCGGTATCGTTAGAGAATTTTTTTAACAAATCGTTGACTTCGGCGCGGCGAAACGATTGCTCTCCGGAGTTATCGTAAGACAATACTTCTTTTTCCTTGGCACTAATCTCCGACCAGGTTAGCTCGTAAAACAGCATTTCCTGCGACTTATTAGCATCCAGATAACGGTGGATACGCAAATTGCCCAGTGGTCTCTCAAGGCCTTTTGCATCGGCCAAGCGGATATTTTTGACATTTTTGCTGGTGACGGTCAGATCAAGTTCCTTGGCCAGCTTTTCCATGAACTGGGTGGAGTAACCCGGCAAGTGGTTGCCGACTCCGTGCACCATCAGCAGCTTCATTTTCCGGTCATGCACTTCCAGTTGCGGTTTGATGCCTTCGAATTTATCGCCTTTGATTTCGCAAATGCGGGTGTCTTCCGCTTCCTGCTTTTCCAGAATGGCTTCGGTAATCCCTTTGCCGAGACTGGCGCAACCGTTTAACAGCACGCTGATCGCCAGTATCAGCAGCTTGATGTCGATTTTTTTCATGGCTTGGGTAGTGTTTATTGCTAGAGAGTGGTGGTCTGGGAGCGCAGCCCCCGCGTTAAGCGAATGGCTGCTGCATGTCATGCGGAGATTTTATGATAAATCCCAGTTGCTCGGGAGGCTTAATCGGGGGCGCGAATTGTAAACGCTGGTAAAAATAACGTGTCGGCCGCAGCAACTGCAGCTTGCAGTGCGCGCCAGCTTATTCTTTATCGAGTTTTTTCTTGGCTGCCTCGGCTTGTGCGCCGATTTTTTCGACTGTTTCCCGATATTTGGCCTGAGCCTGATTGGCGTGGTCAGCAATGATGCCGTTATCGGTGTTGGCTTCTTTGATCAAGCATTCGAAATAATCGCGGGATTTTTGTTGCCAGGCGTTGATCGCCGCAATGCTTTTATTGTAGGCATCGATATTGCCGGCATCGATAGTAGGTGACTCGGGCACGGCGCCGCAACCGCTGGGTTGCCAACTGCCGTTGGTCAGGCTGCCGGCTTGCGCGGGGTTTGCAAATAGGATGGGCAGCAAGGCGGCTATTGTTAATGTATGTTTCATCTAGCTAACTCCTTTGGTAAGAAAAAATCCAAGAATACTCAGGGTTACGAATTACAATTTGCGCAATTCAATCAGGGCCGAATTATTCCGCAACCTGAGTAGATTGCCAACGCTGGCGCTGAGCGGTTTAACTCAACATCTGCCGGATATGTTCGATCTCATCTTTAGCCTGGTCGAGTATATTGATACTTAAATCCGCATCCAGATTGCCTTTTGCCAATTTTTTATAAGCCGGCAATTCGTCCAGCTTGGGCATTTGTTTGATGTCTATCTTGCCGATGAAGCTGTGCAATTGCGAAATCATGACTATGTCGCTGTAACTGGCGGTTTCGCCGCTGTCGCGGTGCCAGTTCTCGGCATGAATGATCACGTCTTCAAAGTCGCTGGGAAAATCCCATTTGCGGATAATTTGCACGCCAATCGGGCTGCGCAATTCGCGTACTGCTTCAGCCAAGTCGCCGGGATTAGCCACAATCTCCGGTTGCCGGTCGGCGTAAGCCAGAATCGGCACCACGCCAATGTCATGAATCAAGCCGGCCAACATGGCCCGGTCCGGATCGAAGCCGGGGGTTTTATGGGCAAATACCGCGCTGATCGCCGCCACGTAACTGCTATGCGCCCAAAGCTCTTGCATCTTACGGCGAATCACCGGTGATTTGGCGTTGAACACCGCTTTTAACGCGAAGGCGGTAATAATGTCCTGCGCGGCTTTCAAGCCCAAACGGGTCAAGGCTTCCGGACAGCTTTCGATCTTGCGCCGGCCCCGGTATAGCGGACTATTGGAGATTTTGACCAAGCGCGCAGTAATACTGGGGTCGATTTGCACGACTCGGGCGATTTTATTGCTGTTGGCGTTGGGTTCGTTAATTGCCCGGCGGATTTTTACCGAGACATCCGGGATGGTCGGTAACGCCAATGAATCGGATTGCATATACTTGAAACAATCCTGATACAGACGATTTTTTGCCAGTTTGGCGGATAGCGCTTGAGAATGGGCCTCGGTCATTTACTGTGCTTTATTCGGGCAAGCGGCGGGGGATTGGTTTAAAATCCGCCGCTGCATTTTTAAACGTATTTTTAAGTATAGACACGCTATGAACATAACAGGCCCGGATGTTATCACAACCCTCAGCAGCATCAGAGACTATATTCGCTGGGCTGCCAGCCGGTTTGCCGAGCATCAGGTTTTTCTGGGTCACGGCACGGTCACGCCTTTGGATGAAGCCGCGGCGATTGTGTTGCATACCTTGCATCAGCCATACGATTTGGATCACGGCTATCTGGATTCGGTACTGACCATGGCCGAACGCCAGGCGGTGGTGGCGTTGATCGAACGCCGTATCGTCGAGCGTAAACCGTCCGCGTATTTAACCCACGAAGCGATATTTGCCGGTTTGTCTTTTTATGTCGATGAACGGGTCTTGGTGCCGCGCTCGCCCATCGCCGAACTCATCGCCGAACGCTTCGAGCCTTGGGTGGAAGAAACCCAAGTGTTCAACATCCTGGATTTATGTACCGGTAGCGCCTGCATCGCTATCGCCTGCGCTTATGCCTTCCCGGATGCGCAAGTGGATGCAGTAGAACTGTCGGACGATGCTTTGGCGGTGGCCCAGATCAACATTGAAAAACATGAACTGGATGGCCAAGTCCAACTTTATCAATCCGATTTATTCAACGACTTGCCGGCCAAGCCTTACGACATCATCGTCAGCAATCCGCCTTATGTCGCCATCGCCGAATGGGAAAGTTTGCCACCGGAATTTCACGCCGAACCGGAAATGGGCTTTACCGGCGGCGAGCACGGCCTGGATCTGGTGTTGCGGATTTTGGTTGACGCCAAACGCTATCTGGCAGAGCAGGGCATCCTGATTATCGAGGTCGGTAGCAGCGCCGAAACCTTGCAGGAAATGTTCCCGGACGTGCCGTTCCAATGGTTGGAATTCGAGCGCGGCGGCGACGGCGTATTTCTGCTCACCGCAGCACAAGTCTCTCTTTATCACTCACACTTTGTTAGCGCTTTATAACCATGTCCGGAAACAGCATAGGAAAATTATTTACCGTCACCACCTCCGGCGAGAGCCACGGCCCGGCCTTGTTGGCTATCGTCGACGGCTGCCCTCCCGGTTTGGAACTGTCGGAAGCGGATTTGCAGATCGATTTGGATAGACGCAAACCTGGCACGTCTAGGCACACCACCCAACGCCGCGAAGCCGATGAAGTAAAAATCCTGTCCGGCGTGTTCGAAGGCAAAACCACCGGCTGCCCGATTGGGCTGATGATCGAAAACACCGATCAACGCTCCAAGGATTATTCGAAAATTGCCGAGAGCTTCCGACCCGGCCACGCCGATTACACCTACCAGCACAAATACGGGTTTAGAGATTATCGCGGCGGCGGACGTTCCTCGGCACGGGAAACCGCAATGCGCGTTGCCGCCGGCGCGATTGCCAAGAAATATCTGTTCCAAGAACATGGCGTCTTGGTGCGCGGCTACTTGTCGCAACTGGGTCCGATCAAAATTGACGCATTCGACTGGAACGAAATTCCTAACAATCCGTTCTTCTGCCCCGATGCCGGCAAAGTTGAAGAAATGGAAAAATACATGGATGCACTGCGCAAGGAAGGCGAGTCGATAGGCGCGAAGATTGAAGTGATCGCCAGCAATGTGCCGCCAGGCTTGGGCGAGCCGATTTTCGATCGTCTGGATGCCGAATTGGCTTATGCCTTGATGAGCATCAACGCGGTTAAAGGCGTGGAGATTGGTGACGGCTTCGATTGCATCGACACCAAAGGCACAAAATTCCGTGACGAAATCACCCCGGAAGGCTTTTTAAGCAACCATGCCGGCGGCATTTTAGGTGGGATTTCCAGTGGCCAGGACATCGTGGCCCGGATTGCGTTGAAGCCCACCTCCAGCCTACGTTTGCCGGGCCGTAGCATCAACAGCAAAGGTGAAGTGATTGAAGTGGTCACCGAAGGCCGCCACGATCCTTGCGTCGGCATCCGCGCCACGCCTATCGCCGAAGCGATGGTGGCTATAGTGTTGATGGATCATTTATTACGGCATCGCGCGCAAAACCTGCATGTAAATTCAGGATTGCCGATTCTGCGCTGAATGAGCGTACCTTACTGGCGCTTATCCGGCTTTTACTTTTGCTATTTCGCCACGCTGGGCGCATTCCTGCCGTTTTGGAGTTTATACCTTAAACAAGTCGGTTTCGCCGCCACCGAAATCGGCGAGCTGACGGCGTTTTTGGTAGCTACCAAGATCATCGCGCCGAATTACTGGGGCTGGCTGGCCGACAAAACCGGTCGTAGTTTACGTCTGATTCGCATCACCTCGCTGCTGTCGGTGCTGTGCTTTGCCGGTTTTTTGTACCGCAGCGATTATCTTTGGTTTGCCGCGGTGACAGTGATTTTCAGTTTTTTCTGGAACGCTACCTTGCCGCAGTTTGAAGCGGCGACCTTGTTTCATCTGCAAGCCGAACCACAGCGCTACAGCCAAATTCGGCTGTGGGGATCTATCGGCTTTATTGCCGCAGTTCTGGGCATAGGCCGGTTTCTGGATCAATTTAGCATTGCCTATTTGCCGTGGATTATCGGCAGCTTGATGCTGCTGAATTGGCTGATGGCCTTGGTGACGCCGGAGGCAAAGCCGCGCCTGACCCACAGCAATACTGGCGGCATCTGGCAAATTCTAATGAAACCTGAGCTGCTGGCATTTTTGCTGGTTTATATGCTGCTGCAAGTCGCGCATGGCCCTTACTATGTGTTTTATTCGGTTTACTTAAAGCAGCACGGCTATTCGGCGACCGAAACCGGTTTATTGTGGGCCAGCGGCGTAGCGGCAGAGGTGTTGTTGTTCATGGCGATGCGCCAATTGTTGAAATGGCTCTCGCCGCGCACGCTATTGCTTTTTGCGGTATCACTCAGCGTAGTGCGTTGGCTGTTAATCGCTGATGGGGTGGATTCGCTGGCATTGACGATCATCGCGCAAATTCTGCACGCAGCCACGTTTGGGGTCGCGCATGTCGTGGCTATGCAATTGCTATTTCAGTATTTCGGCGAACGCCATCAAAGCAAAGGGCAGGCGCTTTACAGCAGTATCAGTTTTGGCTTGGGCGGCATGATAGGCAGTCTTTACAGCGGTTACTTCTGGGACATGCTGGGCGGCCGACTGGTGTATATCATCGCCGCTCTGGTGTGTTGCGTGGCTTTGCTGATTACCTATATCGGTGTGGCTCGGCAATCTCGCCTCGGATTGGGTTAAAATTGACAGGTTTCAGGAAAGAGGGATAGACAACGTGTTTGAAGTAATCAAAAACGGCGGCTGGATGATGGCGCCAATCATCTTGTGTTCCATCGTGGCGATGGCGATCATCGGCGAACGCTTTTGGTCCTTGCAGCGTAAACGCATCATTCCCGTCGATTTGGTGCCTTACATCTGGCAATTGCATCGGGACAAGAAGCTAGACGAACCGACGATCAGGCGCATCAAACTCAGCTCGCCCTTGGGCAGAATTCTGGCCGCCGGCTTGCTGAATCGCAAACATGGCCGGGAAATCATGAAATCCAGTATCGAAGAAGTCGGCCGGCAGGTGACTCACGAGCTGGAGCGTTATTTAAATGCGCTGGGCAGTATCGCTTCTATCACGCCCTTACTCGGATTGCTCGGCACAGTAGACGGCATTATCCGGGTGTTTTCAGACATTGCGATAGGCGGGATGGGCGATCCGGCGGTACTGAGCGGCGGCATTTCCGAAGCCTTGATTTGTACTGCCTCCGGTTTGACCGTGGCGATTCCCAGCTTGTTTTTCCACCGTTATTTCGAGCGTCTGGTTGACGATCATGTGGTGCGGATGGAAGAAGAATCGCTGCGCCTGATCGACATCATGCAAGGCGCGCGCGAGGACATTTAATGCAATTCCGCCGCAAACGCCGTACGCAGGTCGATATCGGCTTAATCCCAATGATAGACGTGTTGCTGGTTTTACTGTTTTTCTTCATGGTCGCCACCACGTTTCGTCATCACTCCGAATTGAAGATCAACCTGCCGGAAGCCCAAGGCAGCGACGCCACGGAGCAGGCTAAGACCATCAATTTATACGTCGATGCCAAAGGCACTTATGCCTTGGCCGGTGACGATAACCAGTTTCATGAGCTGGTGAATCAAAACCTGGACGGCTTGAAAGCGGCTTTGGCACAAACTGCCGGCGAGTCCAGATTGTTGCCGTTCATCATCAGCGCCGACGGCAAAGCCCCGCATCAAGCCGTGGTCAGCGCATTGGATGTTGCCAATCAATTAGGCTTTCACCACATCACTTTTGCTATCAACCGCCCGGAAAAATAATGAACCCGAAATTAGTGAAATGGTTTGAGGATGCCTGGTACAAGGAGATGTACATCTCAGCTTGGCTGATGCCCTGGTCGATGTTGTATGTCGATGCCATCCGCTTGCGGCGTTTTTTATACCGCATCGGCGTATTGAAAAAGACTAAATTGCCGGTACCGGTGATTATAGTCGGCAACATCACCGTAGGCGGCACCGGTAAGACGCCGTTGGTGATATGGATGGTCGAATTCTTGAAACAAAACGGCTATAAACCCGGCGTCATCAGCCGCGGTTATGCCGGCACGGCCAACACCAGTCCGCAAGCGGTAACCGCCGATAGCGACCCGGCGCAAGTGGGTGACGAGGCGGTGTTGTTAGCCAAGCGCTGTGCTTGTCCGATTGTGGTTGGCGCCGATCGAGTCGCGGCCGGCCGGCAATTACTGTCAAGCAACGCCTGCGACGTACTGATTTCCGACGACGGATTGCAGCATTATGCATTGGAGCGCGACATCGAAATCGTCGTGATAGACGGTCAGCGCCGCTTTGGTAACGGTTATTGTCTGCCGGTTGGCCCGCTGCGCGAGCCGCAGGAACGAGTCAAACAAGTGGATTTGGTGGTCGTCAACGGCCCGGATGAACTGCTGGAAGACGAATTGCCGATGCATTGCAAGGGCCAGCAACTGATCAACATGAAAACCGGCGAACGAAAACCGCTGGTCGAATTCAAAGGCACGGCTTGCCACGCCGTCGCGGCGATAGGCAACCCGGCACGCTTCTTTGAGAAATTGGCGGCTGCGGGACTGGATTGTCAAACCCACGCCTTGCCGGACCACCATCCGTTTACTGCCGAAGATTTGCAATTTAAAGAGCCGCGCCCGGTGATTATGACCGAAAAAGACGCCGTGAAATGCGCCCGCTTCGCGACCAACCAGCACTGGTATTTACCTATCGATGCCGAACTGCCCGAGGCATTTTCCCAACAACTGTTAAAACTACTCAAAGACAAAGCTCATGGATAAAAAACTGCTCGAGATTCTGGCCTGCCCGCTGTGCAAAAGCTCCCTGATTTACGACAAAGACAAACAGGAATTGATTTGCAAAGCCGACAATTTAGCCTTCCCGATCCGCGATGATATTCCGGTGATGTTGGAAGATGAAGCCCGCGAACTGAGCTTCGAAGAAGCGGACGCTCTGCGTAAATGAGCGGCGGTTTCAAAGTCGTCATTCCGGCCCGCTACGGTTCCACCCGCTTGCCGGGTAAGCCCTTGTTGGACATTGCCGGCAAGCCGATGATCGTGCATGTGTGCGAACGCGCATTGGAAGCCGATGCCGAGCAAGTGGTGGTGGCCACCGACCACCAACGCATCTTCGATGCGGTCAGCGACTTAGGTTTGCAAGCGGTAATGACCGATCCAAACCACCAGTCCGGCACCGAACGGCTTGCCGAAGTGGCCCGGATTATGGGGTGGGCCGATGAGCAAATCGTGGTCAATCTGCAAGGGGATGAACCGTTGATTCCACCGGCTTATATTCGCGATACTGCTCTGGCGCTGGCGGGTCAAGACCAAGCTGGCATCGCTACGTTGGCTGCGAAAATATTGGATGTGGAGGAAATCTTCAATCCGAATGCGGTGAAGGTGGTCTTGGATAAAGATGGCTATGCCTTATATTTCAGCCGGGCGGCGATTCCTTGGAATCGGGCGACGTTTCCTAATAAGCACGATCCAGCTTCATCTGGTTTGCCGCATCTCAGGCATATTGGTATGTATGCTTATACGGTGGGTTTTTTGCAGCGGTATTGCGGTTGGGCTGCGTCGCCGTTAGAAAGTGTCGAGTCTTTGGAGCAGCTTCGGATTCTTTGGCATGGGGAGCGGGTGTTGGTGAAGATTGTTGATCTGACGCCCGAGGCGGGGGTGGATACGGAGGAGGATTTGGTGAGGGTAACTCAAAAGTTTGTTTAACGCCAAGTAGGCCGGAATGAATGGAAGAGCTAAATAGGATTTTTCAATCTAATCTCGATGGCATAGCTGAAACTTTGATTTCGCTCTATGACCTTAAGTTTGAGAAAGAAATTGATGCCTTAAGTTGTCCGCTGACGAGATGGTTAGATTTCCGGTTTCGCTATATAGATCCAGTTCCACGACAAATAGTCTTTTCCAATGCTTTCCCCAAAAAACTTCCGAAAACTGTTGAAGCCGGTTTTCAAAGTCTAATGAACTTGATTCGTTCCGGGGCAGATATAAACCCATATCAGTCAAAATTTATTTCTCGTGTCCACGATACCAGCAAAAAAAGGAAGGCTGAACGCACTGATTTATTGTGGGCCGATTGGGGCTTATTTCATTTACATATCACGGATGTCCCATTACAAAAAGGGGAGTTCTATTCCGAAAGAAAATGCAGTGACGGGGAATGTTGGTTACTTTTTTGTCTTGCGGGTAACTCTACTTTTGCGGTAATCGATATTAGAGAACACAACGAAGGCAATGTTTTCACAAATTTTGAGTTGATCAAAATAATCGAAATTAGCTGGCCTACTTTCATGGAACAGTTATTGATGAAAGGTATCCTTCCATCAAAGACTAATCCTAGCTCAGAGCAACTTTCATCACTGAGGCGAGCTGGTATGGCTGTGCCGATTACTTTGAATGGAAAAGCCTACATTGGTCCTGGCCTTGGCTACACGATGTCTGCTACATCTCTACGAGTACTTGATGGAGTTGATCGAATACGTTATTGGATTAAGCAAGTTGCTTTGCTTGCCGAAAATCAGGAAGGTCAAATTCAACGACATTTGAAAGAGAATTGCATAGCTCAGCCTGATTTAAGTCTCTGCATAACACCAAATGGATTGGCGATTTACGAGGAAAAGTTGGATACAGCTTATGCTTTACTAAATGAAAGATATAAGGATGATCGATTAACTAGGCTGCATAATATGCTTTGTCCTTCTTGGGTGTTGTCTCGTTTGGGATAATTTATTGAATATTGATGTTTCGCTATCGCGAAGCCTACTTTAATCGGGTTCTCGCACCCGAAAGCGAGATACTTTCTTTTGCTCCGCCAAAAGAAAGTATCCAAAGAAAAGGCGGCCCGGATGCCGCTTTGATCCTGCGCGCCGGAGCTTTTATCGAGGGTCGGCAGAAGGGGCTTCCCAGCCCCTCCGCCGCCGTGCGGCATCCTTGCCGCACCCCTTCGGGCTGATCTCGATAAAAGCTCCGGTGCTCGGCGCGGCATACGGGGAAACACCCTTGCTGTGTAGCAGATGTTTGATTATTTATGAAATTCCTCTTGAGCATCAAACCGATGCTGAATTGTTCGCGCACCTCAAGATCGTCATTTCGGCAGGGAATGCCGAATTCCAGACTGCATGGATAGCTCGAAGCTTGCCATCCATGGCACTGCATGCCCGCTCCCGGCGGGCATGACGGATTTTTTGGTTTAGCTTAAGCAGATTGCTAGACAGGAGGATTTTGTCATCGGGAGGGTTTTGGTCCCGTATTTCGACCCCGAGCATCGCAGTTTTTTGCAGGATCAGCCCGGAGGGGAGCGGCAGGGATGCCGCTCGTTGGCGAAGGGGCAGGAAGCCCCTTTCGCCAACCCCTGCAAAAAACTGTGAAGCGCAGGATCAGGGCGAAATCCGGGCCGCCTTTTCTTTGGATACTTTCTTTTGGCGGAGCAAAAGAAAGTATCTCGCTTTCGGGTGCGAGAACCCGATTAAACCAAACCGTCGCGATAGCGACACTAAAAAATATGACCATCATCAACCTCTCCCAAGAACCCCACCAAATCCCCACCCTAGCCCAATGGCACCAAGCCGAATGGTCAAACCTGAATCCCGGCCAAACCCTGGAACACCGCATCCAAAAAATGCAGGCTTATTTAAGCAACAAACTAATTCCGAGCACCTTCATATACAAACATGAAGACCAGCTAGCCGGCTCGGCAGCCATCATAGAAAGCGATATGGATACCCGCCCGGAACTGACGCCATGGTTGGCCAGTGTTTACGTGGCCCCCGAATTTCGCCGGCAGGGCATCGGCTCAGAGTTGGTAAAACATGTCATGTTGCAAGCTAAGGCAGCCGGCGTTGCCACGCTCTATCTGTTCACGCCGGATCAGGCCAATTTCTATGCAAAACTTGGCTGGACTGCAATGGCGGAGGAATATTATCGCGACCACTGCGTGACGGTTATGAGCGTGATTCTAAAAGATCCGAATGTTTAGACTTACTCCAAACCGAGAATAAATGCCCATTGCTCGGCATTCACCGGCATGATCGACAGACGGTTGCCGCGGCGCAGCAAGGCCAGATCGCCTAGTTCGGTTTTCAGTTTCAATTCGCGCAGACTGATATTGCGTGATAGCTTTCTGACGAACTTTACATCGACCATGTACCAGGTCGGTTTGTCAGGATTACTTTTCGGGTCAAAATGCTTATCGTCCGGGTCGAACGCGGTAAAGTCCGGATAGGCTTCGCGCACCACTTGCATGATGCCGACGATGCCCGGTTCGTCGCAGTTGGAATGGTAAAAAAACACCTGATCGCCGATTTTCATGTCGTCACGCATCATGTTTCGGGCTTGGTAGTTGCGGACACCGTCCCAATGCTCGGTTTGGCCGGGTCGATTAAACAAGTCGTCAATGCCGAAGGTGTCGGGTTCTGATTTCATCAGCCAGTAATTCATAGATGTCCACTTTGGGGGTTGTTGTCAGGTTTTTTATTTATCCCAAACTCAGACGCAATCGGCAAGCAAAATCGCGCAAGAAATTGGCCGAAACACCGGTAGTGTCGTGAGTGCTTGAAGCTGTTGAACTATAAACCTTGGCGAGACTCAAGTAACCGTTGAAACCACGCTTTTTGTGCGCTAAATATTCGCCTGAACTGGTCTAAACTTGACAACCAGCCGGGACCGCACTCAAGCCTATCGTGGTATAGTATCCACACCAGTATTGTCGTTAGATAGATAGTGCTTAAATAAATACATTTCCGCTTCGTTAAATAATGTCAATTAGTCTATTTACGGAGTTTACACTGGCTTGGTTTAAACAACACGGTCGGCGTCTATTATTACGGTAGTTTTTTCCTATTTCATCTGATTTATGTCTGCTAGTATTAAAAAAAGCAAAAGACGTCGCTATATTAGATATGCGATTGATCTAAACGCTTTATTGATAATCGACCAAACTGATACACTGGAATGCCGTATTCTGGATTTTTGTAGCGGTGGATTTTATCTGGTTTTTGATAAAAGTCATCCGCAGATTGCATTGCATAAAAATATAAAAATTCGCTTTTCTATTCAATTGGAGTTCGAGCTAAAAACTTTTGAAGTAGATGCGCAAATAACGCATATTGGTTCGACGGGAGTAGGCCTTGTCACTGAACAGATGCCCGCCACCACGTTTAATGCGTTAAGAAAAATAGCAAATGTTGGATCGCTTTCCTCAACGAATGACAATTTAGATACTTCACCAGACAATTTAAATCAAGAAAATTATAAAAACACATTTAAACAATTTCTAATAGAAAGCTTGCCTTTATTAATCGATAGGTTTTTTGACTCGCTGAGCGATTGCATGGAAGCTGCGAACACGCATGCTGAGTTTTTTTCCAATCCATCGGCTTTTGACGACTTAATTACCACGTTAAAGCTGAATAGAGAGATTATTAGTAGCGAATTTTGTTGTTCTGTTATATATCAGGTTGATTATATTTCCAGTAACAACGAAAAAAACTCAGATGCTTTATATCATGATTCGCTTTCATTAATCGAAAAAGACGACTTTGAAGACTGGTTGAATATGTCGGCTACTATCAGAAAGCTTAAAAACTATTTTGACGACGAGCTTAATCTGTTAGTTAGAGAATTATGCAGGGTGTTTGGTATATTTGATAATGCAGTTAATAATCCAATTGGTCCGGCGGTTTTATGTGATAGTTTTAGGGAAATATTTTTGCAGTTAGAGCTCGGGAGTAATATAAAAAAGGCAATTTATAACTGCTTCGAAAAAATCTTAATTATTGAATTACCGGGGTTTTATAAGCAAGCAGCTGCGACTTTAGCTAAGTTTGAATCCGCGCGATTGCAAATGCCCGTTCATAGTAAGCAGAGCGGCTCCGCTTTTGATACAAAAAATAGCGATAAACAGCAAGTTTATTTCAATGACTATTTGGATGCCGAACCGCTGGTCGTTCACAAAGCTATTCAACCTTTAAGCCAGGTTACAGGCAAATTACTGAACCTGTTAACTGAAACAATGGCCGTATCTACCGATACCCAGCGCAAGGAAAATACCCTGCCGGTCAATAATGTCCAGCAAGTATTTGACCCAGCGGAAGTTTTATCGGCTATTGCGAAAATCCAAAAGGATATTACCGCTAAATCGGGCCTTCATTTAGATACCACAACACTGCAAAAAAGCCTTGCCGATAAATTACAAGCTGATAATCCGGAGGCAAAATCGTTGGCCGCAAACGATGTTCAGCGCCTTGAACTGTATGGCAGGTTTTTTGACGCCTTGTTCGGTGAGCTTGAGTTTTCTAAAGATATTAAAGATTATTTGGAAAGTATTCATTTACCTCTATTGTCATTGCCCATGCAAGGTAATGATTTTCTGGATTCCGAGTCGCACCCTGCCCGAAAAATACTGAATCAACTGGCTGTTCTGGAACCTGCGATTAAAAGTAATCGGGTAATCAAAAATACCAATATAAAAAATACTGTAGAAAAAGCAATAGCGCGGATTTCCGCTGAGTCCATTAGCAATCCTAATGTTTTCACTGAAGTCGAGCATGAATTGGATAGCGTCACTAAGCAGTGGACAAAATCCAATGAAACCAACGTCAAACGCATAATAGAGCCTTACGAAGGCCAACAAAAATTGGAGGCGGCAAGGCTAACTATTCAGCAGGAAGTTGATAAGCGTATAGCCGGCCGCTCTGTACCATCGATTATTCCCACGCTACTTGGCGCTGGATGGCAAGACCTGTTAGTGATTGCCGAATTAAATAAGGAAGCTAAGCCTGAGGAAAAAGCCTCTTATATCAAAGTAATTGACGATTTACTATTTTGGCTCTACGAACAGGATTCGTTTCTGAATATGCAATCGGTCAGCATTCATACCACACTCAAATTTATCGAAGAGAATCTAGGCACAGTTTGTCCTAACTTATTCAAACGCGATAATGTTATTGAAGAATTGTTTGCTTTACTGGTGGGTAGCGGTGTGCCAAAAGTTAGGAAGCCGATGGATACCGTCAGAATTCCCGCGCCTAGATCCATGCAAGACATTATAGAATCTGAATGGGCAGCGCAAGTTTCACAATTACAGGTGGGCGAATGGCTGATAATCTATAGAGGCTCCGAAGGTTTTGAACCGATGAAACTGGTTTGGATAGGCGATATTTTACCAATTTGCGTTTTTGTTAATCGCGATGGACTGACTAAGTTAGAGCTTAATAAAACCGAATTGGCATTACTTTTGGAAAATGGCGGAGCGAATAGAATAGAAAGCCTGGATGTGCCTTTAATGGATCGCGCGACTAACCAAATGTTGCAAAACATGCATAGCAAATTGATTTATAACGCTACGCATGACGCGGAAACCGATTTACTCACCAAAGACGAGTTTGTTAAACAGCTAAAAATCGAGCTCGTTAAACTCGATAGTACCGGCCATATCTTGGGTCATATAGAGGTTTTGGATTTTCGCGTCATTACTAATGTTTGCGGAGTCACTGGCGGCAAACAATTCTTGAAAACGCTCACGCATTTAATCAGCGAGCAGTTGCGTGATGGCGATTTATTCGCGCGAATCGGCGATAAATCTTTCGCAGTGCTGCTAAAAGATTGCGGCGCGCAAACTGCTTATGAGTTATCCAAAAAACTGTTAAAAGTCATTAGTGAATCGCGGTTTCAATGGCAAGATAAAAGCTATACCATCGGTGTGAGTATCGGTTTGGTGCCGTTCGAACAGAACAATTTTGACGTTAACGAGTTGTTACAAAATGCCGATACCGCCAGCATGTCGGCAGAGCGTTCCGGTCCGAATAATGTTTTGCTTTTTACGCATGATGACGAGAATTTAAAACGTCAAAATAAAATATACGAATGGATAGGCAATATTGACAAGGTATTTTCCGAGAACAGGTTGTTTTTACGTTGCCAAATGATTGCCGCGGTCGATGAAACCAGTGCCAGTCATCAACATTACGAAATTTTGCTGGGTATTAAAGACGAAAACGATAATATTATTCCACCCGATCATTTCATACCTGCTGTGGAACGCTGTAAGCGTATGCCGGAAATTGATCAATGGGTCATTACCAATGTGCTTATGTGGATTGAAAATAATAGACATTATTTCGATCATATTGATGGCTTTGCGATCAATTTGTCCGGACAATCTATTAACAGCGAAGAATTTTTAGGGTTTCTTAAAGGAATATTGGAATCAACCAGCGTGCCCACAAATAAACTGACGTTCGAAGTCACGGAAACGGTTGCAGCGGAAAGTTTTTATTTAACAAATAGTTTCATCAAAGCCATCAAGCAGTTTAATTGTAAGTTTTCATTGGATGATTTCGGGTCAGGCTATTCGTCGTATTCCTATCTGAAGAACTTGAATATCGATTATCTGAAAATAGACGGGGCCTTTGTCAAAGACATATTAAACGACAAAGCCGATGTTGCCATCGTTAAATCCATGAATGAAATCGCTCATTCCCTGGGCTTGACGACCATTGCTGAATACGTCGAAAGCAGCGAGATCAGAGAGGTTTTAAAAACCATAGGCGTCGACTATGCCCAAGGCTACGGCGTGCATAAACCAATGCCGCTCAGCGAGTTGGTCATCGAACCACCGCCGAGCGCACCGCTTTTTTCATTTGAAGACACTGAGTTTTGGGGGTTTTGAAAGCAGGGTGTCTAAAAAATCAGCCACACTACTGTTGCCACAAACAATTGCCGCTGACTTTGGCGATTTTTGCCAAGCGTTGTTGGTGCGCCAGTTCTTCCTCGCTACTGCAAGCAATGATTTTTAACGGCGCTCTGTCAGCCGATAGTCTAACGATAGCCTGTTCGCCGCCATTGCCGGTGTGATCGCCTTCATCCAGCAAGGAAGCCTGGCCTCCGGTCATCAATAAATAGACATCCGCCAGGATTTCCGCGTCGAGTAAAGCGCCATGCAATTCGCGGTGACTGTTGTCTATGCCGTAGCGTTTACATAAGGCATCCAAACTGTTTCGTGCGCCGGGGTGTTTTTTCCGGGCGTAAGCCAGGGTGTCGAACACGGTGCTGTTGGTTTCGACGCGGCGCTCTTCCCCGGCTAACAGAGCCAATTCGTGATTCAAAAAGCCGACGTCAAACGGTGCGTTGTGAATGATCAGCTCCGCACCCTGAGTAAAGCGCATAAAGTCTTCGACGACATTGGCGAAGCGCGGCTTATCTTTTAAAAATTCGTTGGTGATGCCATGCACTTCGATGGCGCCGGCATCAATTTCCCGGTCTGGATTCAGATAAACGTGGAAATGATTACGGGTCAAACGGCGGTTAATCAGTTCCACGCAGCCGATTTCGATAATCTTATGGCCTTCCTTGGGGTTGATGCCGGTGGTTTCGGTATCCAGCACCACTTGCCGGATTTGGCGGGGTTTTTGACTCATGGCTTATCCTATCCGCAAAACGCTTTGAGCAGTTCGTTCTGCACTTGATAAATGGCTTGATCGTCGGCGCGCAAATGCCGGTACTGGCCGTCGCTTTGCAATTGCCAGGCTTGGGCGTTATCTCTGAGATACGCATCCAGGTCGTTAAGAATTCGTTCGGCAATCCGTTTGTCGGCGATAGGGAAACAGACCTCCACCCGGCGGAACATGTTGCGGTTCATCAAGTCGGCGCTGGATGCGTAAACCGCCCAATCGCCGCCGTTACAAAACGCATAGATGCGGGTGTGTTCCAGGAAGCGGCCGACGATGGAGCGTACTTCGATATTCTCGGAAACCCCCGGCACGCCCGGCCGCAAGCAACAGACGCCACGCACGATCATTTTGATTTCCACGCCGGCTTGTGATGCGCGGTACAGGGCTTGAATCGCCTGCTCCTCGACTACGGCATTGACCTTGATGATAATCCTGGCCGGCTTGCCTTTTTTGGCATGCTCGATTTCTCTATCAATCATCTTCAGGATGCCGTGGTGCAAAGTGAACGGCGATTGCAGCAGTTTATTCAGTTTGCTGACCTTGCCCAAACTGGTCAGTTGCATGAACACCCGGCGCACGTCTTCACCCAGTTCCTTTTCGCAGGTAAACAAGCCGTAGTCGGTATATAGCCGAGCAGTTTTAGGATGGTAGTTACCGGTGCCCAGATGCACATAATTGCGTAATGTGCTGCCTTCTTTGCGCAAAACCATGCACATTTTGGCGTGGGTTTTATACCCCACCACGCCGTACACCACGTGAGCCGCGGCTTCTTGCAGTTTCGCGGCCAAACCAATGTTGTCCTTTTCATCGAAACGCGCCCGCAACTCGATGACAACCGTGACTTCCTTACCGGCGCGGGCGGCTTTGATCAAGGCCGCGACGATGGGCGAGTCCACGCCGGTGCGGTACAAGGTTTGTTTGATGGCTAGTACATCCGGATCGGCAGCGGCCTGGCGAATGAAATCCACCACCGGCGAGAACGACTCGTAAGGATGGTGCAACAAAATATCCTGTTTGCGGATGCTGGCAAAAATATCCTTATTGCGCCCTAGCGCTGGCGGCACGCTGGATTTGAACGGCGTAAATTTCAGGTCGGGGCGTTCGACCATGCTCAAGATGGTTTGCATCCGGCTTAAATTGACCGGACCGTTGGCTAAAAATAAGCGGTCCGGTTTTAAATCAAAGCGCGCCAACAAGAAATTCACGGTCTCTTCGGGACAATTGCCGTCGATTTCCAGGCGTACTTCATCGCCGTAATTGCGCATCGCCAGTTCGCCTTCCACGGCCAGCATCAAGTCGTCGATCGCGTCGTCGTCGACGAAAAAATCGCTGTTGCGGGTGACCCGGAATTGATAACAGCCCTTGACCATCATGCCGTTGAACAACTCGTTGACGAACGCATGAATGATGGAGGACAGAAACACAAAATCGTAAGGCCCGCTATCGGTCTCGGTAACAGGTAATTGCACGATGCGGGGTAGGGCGCGCGGTGCCTGCAAAACCGCCCGGCCGCTGTTACGTCCAAATGCGTCCTTGCCGGTTAGGGAGATGATGAAATTTAAACTTTTATTTAGAATCCGCGGAAATGGGTGGGCGGAATCCAGCCCGACCGGGGTCAGAATCGGCAACAGCTCTTCGTTGAAATATTTTTCCAGCCAGGCTTTTTGTGCCGGGCTCCAACGGTCGCGCCGCAAGAAGCGGATATTCTCGGCCTCCATGCAAGGGATCAGTACCTCGTTGAGTACCCGATATTGCTCTGCGACCAGTTCGTGGGCTTTGATCGAGATTTTGTCGAATTGCTCGTTAATGGTTAAGCCGTCGGAACTGACCAGATTGGGGTCCATTTCCGCCATTTGTATCAAGCTGGCGACACGTACTTCGTAAAACTCATCCAGATTGGAACAAGAAATGCATAAGTAATTCAGCCGTTCCAATAGCGGCAGCGTTTCGTCCAGGGCTTGCGCGAGCACCCGAAAGTTGAACTCCAATAAGCTGTGTTCGCGGTTGATATAAAGCTCGGGACTATTTAAATCGATGGATTCCATGTCGGCTGCTGGTTTGATTGGGGTCAGTCGATTATAAATGAAATTTTTTCGCCTTGGGTTACAGCGGCGCTTGAGGTCTGGAACTTGCTATAATCGCCGCCGTAAACTTAACCGGACGTTAAAGTCATGAACTTCCCAACCATAGAATCTTTTGTCGGAAATACGCCATTGGTGCGTTTGCAACGCCTGCCGGTCGCAGGCGGCAATATTATTTTGGTGAAGCTGGAAGGTAACAATCCGGCTGGTTCGGTGAAAGATCGGCCAGCCTTAAGCATGATTCAACACGCCGAAGCGCGCGGCGAGATCAAACCCGGCGATCGCTTGATCGAAGCCACTAGCGGCAATACCGGTATTGCCTTGGCGATGGCGGCGGCGATCAAGGGTTATAAGATGACCTTGATCATGCCGGACAATATGAGCGCCGAACGCATTGCGTCGATGAAAGCCTACGGCGCGGAGATTATCCTGACGCCGTCCAAAGGCAGCATGGAAGCAGCGATTGATCTGGCACGGGCCATGGAAGCGCGCGGCGAGGGACGGATTCTGGATCAATTCGCCAATCCCGATAATCCGTTGGCGCATTACGAGGGCACCGGTCCGGAAATCTGGCGCGACACGCACGGTAAAATTACCCACTTCGTCAGCTCCATGGGCACCACCGGCACCATCATGGGGACCTCCCGGTATTTGAAAGAACAAAATCCAGCCATTCAAATCATCGGCGTGCAGCCGGAAGGCGAATCGAAAATCCCGGGTATTCGCCGCTGGCCTAAGGAATATTTACCTAAAATATACGACGCTGTGCGGGTGGATAGCATCATCGAAGTCAATCAGCTGAACGCGGAAAACACCACGCGCGCTTTGGCTGCACAAGAGGGCATCTTTGCCGGCGTATCCTCAGGCGGCGCGGTTTACGCGGCCTTGCAATTATCCCAACAAATTGAAAATGCCTTGATCGTGGCGATAGTTTGCGACCGGGGCGACCGCTATTTATCCACCGGCATTTTTCCAACCTAAACAAGACAGCTTCATATTGGGTTACACCACGCTAACCCAAGCTACCCAATCGAGCATAATGGCCCACAAGAAAAAACTCCCGTTAGACCCCGTCACCGTTACCATAGAATCTTTGTCTCACGATGGCCGTGGTGTCAGCCACGTCAACGGCAAAGTCGTGTTCATCGATGAAGCCTTGCCTGGCGAAACGCTGGAATTTGTCTACACCGACAGCCGCAAGGACTATGCGGAAGGCAAAGTGGTCAATCTGATAAGCCGGTCTGAGCATCGGGTCGAACCGGCTTGTCCGCATTTCGGCAGTTGCGGCGGTTGCAGTTTTCAACACGTCGACGATGCCGAACAGATCAACTTTAAAGAAGACTTGCTCCGCGATCAGTTCCGCCGCATCGGCAAAGTTGAGATTCCGCAAATCTGGGAAGCGCTGACCGGCCCGCATTGGGGATACCGCAGTAAAGCTCGGATGGGTGTGAAGTGGGTGGCGAAAAAGAATCGGGTGCTAGTGGGCTTTCGAGAACGACGGAATCCGTTTTTAGCGGAAATCGATAGCTGCAAAGTGATGAATCCCATCGTCGGCGAAAAGCTGATTGCCTTGGGGGAGATGATCGCTGGTCTAACAGTGAAAGATAAAATTCCGCAAATCGAAGTCGCTATTGGCGACAACGAATGCGTGCTGGCGTTTCGAGTACTGGAACCGCCCACCGACGCCGATAAACAGAGGCTGCGCGAATTTGCCCATCAGCATCAGGTCAGCATTTGCTTGCAGCCGAAAGGTCCGGATACCATCGTGCCTTTGGACGGCGAGCCGGAAGTCATTCCGAGTTATGCGCTAGCCGAACAAGGCGTTAAGTTCAATTTCCGCCCGGCGATGTTTACCCAGGTCAATTATCAGATCAATCAAAAAATGGTGACCCGGGCCTTGGCAGCGCTGGAGTTGACCAAGGACGACAGGGTGCTGGATTTGTTTTGCGGACTGGGCAATTTCACCTTGCCGCTGGCGACCCAGGCGGGTCAGGTCGTCGGTGTGGAAGGCGACTTGCCGCTGGTCAAGCACGCTCGGGAAAATGCCAAGTTGAATAACCTGGATAATGTTGAATTTCATGTCGCCGATCTGACTAAGGATTTGAAAGACCAACCCTGGTCCAAGCAAAAATTTACCAAGGTATTACTAGACCCCTCGCGGGCCGGCGCATCGGAAGTGTTAGACAACTTGAAACACTGGCAACCGGAGCGGATTGTTTACGTATCCTGCAACCCATCCACCTTGGCCCGCGATGCCGGAATTTTGGTGAACGAACTCGGTTACAAGTTGGTTAAGGCCGGGGTGATGGACATGTTCCCGCAAACCGCGCATGTCGAATCGATCGCCTTGTTTGTGAAATGATTCCGGGTTCTGCGGCAACCCAGCACTATCACTTCGCAGTGCCTTATTTGGACATCGCCATTGCCAAGCAGCGCCTGCGCTTAGTACACGGCAGCGAGGTGTTGGCCGAGTATCCGGTCTCTACCGCTAAAAACGGCCCCGGCGAAAAAAAAGGCAGCTACTGCACGCCGACCGGCTGGCATAAAATCCGCGCCAAAATCGGCGCCGGCCTGCCGATCAACAGCGTACTGGCAGGCCGGCGGCCAACCGGCGAAATCTACACGCCGGAGCTGGCCGCGCAGCATCCGCAACGCGACTGGATCCTCAGCCGCATCCTCTGGTTGGGTGGGTTGGAACCGGGCAAAAATCGCTACGGCGATGTGGACACCACATGGCGTTATATCTATATCCACGGCACACCAGACGAATTGACGCAAGGTAAACCGGAGTCGCACGGCTGTATTCGCATGCTCAACGCCGATCTGATCAACTTATTCGAGCAGATTGCCGTGGGTTGCCGGGTGTGGATTCATGAATAAACAGCAACCGATATGCCGCGCATCGTTTTAGGCGTCGAATACGACGGCAGTGCTTACGCCGGCTGGCAATGGCAGGACGGTAAAGCGACCGTGCAAGGCCAGTTGGAAAAAGCCTTGAGTAAAATCGCCAATCAACCGATTACCGTACTTTGCGCGGGCCGCACCGATGCTGGCGTGCATGCGCTGGAACAAGTGGTGCATTTTGATTGCGACACAGAGCGCGATATGCGCGGCTGGTTGATGGGCGGCAACAGCCATTTGCCGGATGACATCCGTATTATCTGGGCACAAACGGCGCTGGACGACTTTCATGCTCGCTACAGCGCCATCGCCCGCGCTTATCGGTATGTGATACTGAACCGGCCGATGAAGTCGGCTTTGTTAAGAACTCAGGCAACCTGGTGTTATCAGCCGCTGAACGAGCGAGCCATGCATCAAGCCGCGCAGGTGCTACTAGGTGAACACGATTTTTCCTCGTTTCGCGCACAGAGTTGTCAGTCACTCAGTCCCAATCGCTTAATGCATTTTGTTGATGTGTATCGCGACGAACAGCGGGTGATCATCGATCTCTGCGCCAATGCCTTTTTGCATCATATGGTCAGGAATATCGCCGGGGTATTGATGGAAATCGGCATGGGCCGGCGGCCAGTGGATTGGACTGCCGAACTTCTGGAGACTAAAGACCGCTCCCAAGCCGCGATGACCGCCCCCCCGCATGGTTTACATCTCGCGGCTGTGTATTACCCGGAGCATTATGCGATCGCCAAAAACCCCTTGTTCGATAAGCTGCCGGCAGACGCAAAGCGGCATGATTAATCTCGCCCGCACTTCGCAGTCTGGCAAATCGTCTAACTCAAACCTTTTAACAGCTTTTCCAGCTCGAATTTTGCAAGTTTACCTGTCGCGTTGCGCGGAATTTTAGTAACAAAATGAATTTTTCGCGGTAGAAACACCTCGTCCAAATAAGGCTGTAAACCCAGCCGAATGGCTTGATTGTCTAGTCTGCTGATCACGACAGCCGCCAATCGCCCATTATCCTGGATAAAACAAACACCATCGTCTACGCCGTCTATATCCTGCAAGCGACGATTCAGTTCGGTCAAGGACGCACGCTTGCCACCGATTTTCACCATATCCTGATCCCGGCCCAATACGGTAAAACAGCCGTCGGCTTGGATCTGCACAGTGTCTTGCAAAGGCACTCTGGCCGGCAAATGCGCGGCTTGCAGACAGCTTTGCCCGCTTTCATCTTGACGCAATCGGCAGCCGGCGTAAGGTCGCCAAGGGTTTTCGTGTAAGGTCTCGCGGCTGGCAAACGACAGGGTTTCGGTGCTGCCATAGATTTCGCGCGGGGATTGCCCTAAAATTGCCGCGGTTTCGCCGGCCAGCTTTTCAGATAAGGTATCGGTAGCGGAAATAATGCCGGCCAGATTGTCCCAAGCGCCGGTGGTTTTGATTAAGGAACGCAAATGGGTGGGTGTTGACGCCAGCACAACAGGCCAAGGCGCGGTGTTAATCGTTTGCCGGATGTCTTCGGCGAAAAACGGTCGGTCGTCGTGCAGCACCAACTGAGAAAACAGCGGCCAAAATACCGAGGTTTCCAGACCGTACATATGTTGCGGCGGCGTGGTGGACAGCATTAATAGGCGCTGCTCCGCTAACCCCAGGCTGCTGGCCGCCATTTCGGCGGAGGTTTTAAAGGTATGCAGGCTATGCGGACACGGCTTAGGTTTGCCGGTGCTGCCGGAGGTGAAAGCAATCACGGCGGTGCGCTGCCAGTCGAAATCGGGTGGCGATGCTGCGCTTGCAGCGTTTGGCGCGACGACTTCGAACCAATCCAAACCTGTTTGCTGCGGCGCGTGTTCTCTGGCGATATACGCGCCGGGATAGTCGCGCAGAATTTCCAGGATTACCGCCATTTGCCCGGCGGGCGGCAACAAGCAAATCTGTCCGCGTACTGCCGCCGCTAACAGGCAGAGGCAAAACAGGTAGCGGTTTTCGCATAAATTAAATTGATAGGGCTGGTCCGGCAATTGCGCGGCCAGGGCCGCCACGTCAGACCATAATTTGCCGCGGTCTACCACCTGGCCGTTGTAGAGGGCAAACGGCGCTGTGTGGCTGGAATCGATTGGTGTCTGTGGGGCGGGGATTTTGTGGGATTCCTGCATGGAATGGGCTTTATTCTATTCGGTGCAATGCCGTTAAGTTATGCTTTGGCGTTGTTAATTCCCCTCTTTGAAAAAGAGGGGCAGGGGAGATTTCATAAATAAATCCCCCTCGAGCCCCTTCATGCCCATATGGGTACTTTTCCAACGGGGGAAGAACGTTAACTTAGCGGCATTGCCGTTGTTTCTGAATTTTTGCTGGACGTATTTTAACCGGATAAGAGGGTTGGTAAGTAAATGGATGCAGATGTATTGATTATCGGGGCCGGCCCCTCCGGCAGCGTCGCGGCCAAGATGCTGAAACAACTTGGACACCAGGTGGTGATCCTGGAAAAAGAGCAGTTCCCGCGGTTCTCGATTGGCGAAAGCCTGCTGCCGCAATGCATGGCCTTTATGGAAGCCGCGGATATGCTACCGGCGGTGACGGCGGAAGGTTTTCAATTCAAAAACGGCGCGGCATTTTCTAGAGCCGGCAAACTGACCGAATTCGATTTCACCCAAAAATTCAGCCCAGGCTGGGGCACCACCTTTCAAGTACCGCGCGCCCATTTCGATAAGGTGTTGGCCGACAGCGCCGAGGCGGCCGGCGTGCCTATTCATTATCAACAAACCATCCTGGCAGCCGATTTTAGTAATCCTGAGCAAGCCAGTCTGACCAGCGTGGATGCCAACGGCGTGCACAAGCAGTGGCGCGCAAAGATGGTATTGGATGCCAGCGGTTTTGGTAGGGTATTGCCAAGATTATTGGATCTGGAAACGCCTTCTTCGTTGCCACCGCGGCGCGCGCTGTTCACGCATATCGAGGATCGGATTACTGTACCCGATTACGACCGCAATAAAATATTAATTGCCATTCATCCTGAGTTTCATGAAATCTGGTACTGGCTGATTCCATTCAGTAACGGCAGAAGCTCGCTGGGTGTCGTGACGCCAGCGGGTTTCCTGGATCAGCGTAACGGCGAGCCGCTCGAAGTGTTAAAGGAAATTGCCTTCGAAGAACCACGTCTCGCCGAGCTGTTGACGGACGCCGATTTCGATACCCCGGCTAATACCATCGGCGGCTACTCGGCCAACGTCAAGCAACTGTACGGTCAGGGCTTTGCCTTGCTTGGCAATGCCGGGGAGTTTCTCGATCCGGTGTTTTCATCCGGCGTGACGATTGCGATGAAATCCGCCGCGTTGGCCGTACCCTTGGTTGACCGGCAATTACGCGGTGAGCCGGTAAACTGGTCTGTCGAATACGAACAGGCTTTGCGCAAGGGCATTGAGGTATTTCGGGCTTATGTGGAGGCTTGGTACGATGGCCGTTTCCAGCAAATTATTTTCGAAGAAAATCAGTTGGCCAGCGTCAAGGCCATGATTTGTTCCATTCTTGCCGGCTATGCCTGGGACGAGGAAAACCCGATGACGCAGCGCAGCGCTAAGAAAATCGAGGCCATCTTGGCAACGTATCAAACTGCCTGAGCGGTGTAATTTGTATTTACATGACTTAGGCATGGTCTGCGCCTTGGGCGACAGCAAGGCCGATATTTTAGCCGCATGGCTTGCCGGTCGTTCCGTTGAGCCCGTTCCGCCGGCCTGTCTGGATGCGGCGATTCCCGCATTCGGCGTGCTAACTGAATTACCGGTCATTCCGGCCAAGCTTAAACAATACGATTGCCGCAACAACCGTTTACTGTTGTCGGCGCTTTGCCAGATCGAGTCCTCTGTCAGCACCGCAATCGCTCGTTACGGCGCAGATCGCGTTGGCATAGTGGTAGGCACTAGTACCTCGGGGATTGCCGAGGGTGAAAGTGCGGTGCAAGTGTTGCGGGCAAGCGGGAGCATGCCTGGTCACTATCACTACAAGCAGCAGGAATTGGGTGGCGTAGCGGAGTTTCTGGCGGCTTACCTGGACGTTCGTGGCCCGGCCTATACCGTCTCCACCACCTGTTCATCGAGTGCCAACGCCATGGCGTCGGCCCGTCGCCTGCTGCGCTTGGGCGTCTGCGATGCGGTCGTAGTGGGCGGTGCTGATAGTTTATGCCGCACCACGCTGGAAGGCTTTTTTGCGTTGGGTGCTCTTAGCAAAACCACTTGCAATCCGTTCAGTAAAAATCGCGACGGCACGACGATAGGCGAAGGCGCGGCTTTATTTCTGATGACGCGCGAGCCTGGAGACATCGCGTTGCTGGGTGTTGGGGCCAGTGCCGATGCCTATCATATTTCCGCGCCACGCCCTGACGGTAGCTGCGCTTTACTGGCAATGCAGGCGGCATTGGCTGATGCACAGCTGAGGCCCGAGCAAATCGATTACATCAATCTGCACGGCACGGCCACCTGGCAAAACGATGCGATGGAAAATCGGGCGGTTGCGCAGTTGTTCGGTAGCGATACGGCATGCAGTTCCAGCAAACCGTCCACCGGCCATTGTTTAGGTGCGGCAGGTGCGCTGGAAGCCGGTTTATGCTGGTTGCTAGTGTCTGATTTACATCAAGAAAGGCGTTTACCTGCGCATCTGTGGGATGGCGAACCTGACCCGGACATGGTTCGGATAAACTTGGTCGGGCTGGAAAACCAGCAGCCAAAGCCGCTACAATACTGCCTTAGCAACTCTTTTTCATTCGGCGGAAACAATGTGTCCCTGCTCATTGGACATCCCTGACAGTCCAGCGGCTTTTCCCTATGCCATCGAAAACCTAGTACCTCAGTCCGGGCGTATGGTGCTGTTGGACCGGGTCCTGGAAGTCAGTGACAGCCATATCGTGGTCGAATTGCAGGTGCGCGACGACGGCCTGTTTTCGTGTGGCGATCACAGCGTGCCGGCCTGGGTAGGTTTGGAATACATGGCGCAAACTATTGCCGCCTACTCCGGGTATCACCGCAAGTGCCGAGGCGAAGCGATTGGTTTGGGGTTTTTATTAGGCACGCGCTACTTCGAATGCTCGGTCGGCAGTTTTCCCTGTGGCGCCAAACTGATCGTCGAGGCGGAAAAAATTATCGAGGCCGCCAACGATATGTCGGTGTTCGACTGCACGATAACCGGGCAAAATATCAAGGCCAGCTCGAAGTTAAATGTGTTGCTGCCACAGGATTCGCAAAAATTTCTCGCCGGAAAAGGAATATGAGCCAACCCACCATCCTGGTCACAGGATCCAGCCGAGGCATCGGCAAAGCCATCGCCCTGCGCCTTGCTCGCGAGGGCTACGATATTGTGCTGCATTGCCGCAGCCGGCTGGATGAAGCCGAGCAAGTCAAACAGCAGATTGTCGAGATGGGCCGCCAAGCGCGCGTGCTGAGCTTTGATTTGGCCGACCGCCATGCGGCCAAAGACAGTTTAGAAAACGATATTCAAACCCATGGCGCCTACTATGGCGTGGTCTGCAATGCTGGCCTTTCCCGAGACAATGCCTTTCCAGCGCTGAGCGGCGAGGATTGGGATCAAGTATTGCGCAGTAATCTGGATGGTTTTTACAACGTGCTTTATCCGCTGGTGATGCCGATGATACAACGCCGTAAACCGGGACGCATCGTCACGCTGTCTTCCGTGTCCGGTTTAGTCGGCAACCGCGGCCAAGTCAATTACAGCGCAGCCAAAGCCGGCATTATCGGCGCGACGAAAGCGCTGGCGGTGGAGTTGGCGAAGCGCAAAATCACCGTCAACTGTGTGGCCCCTGGTTTAATCGAAACCGAGATGCTGGAAGGTTTGCCCCTAGAAGAAGCGCTGGCCGCCGTACCGGCCAAACGCTTAGGCACGCCGGAAGAAGTCGCGGCGTTGGTGGCGTTTTTGATGTCCGAAGACGCCGCTTACATTACCCGGCAAGTGATTTCGGTGAATGGAGGTTTGTGTTGACCCGCCGCGTCGTCGTGACCGGCATGGCCGGTTTTTCGCCGATTGGCAACGATTGGCAGGAAATACGCGGCAGCCTTTTAGCCAAGCAATCCGGCATTCGCTACATTCCGGAATGGGAAATTTATAACGGTCTGCTGACCCGTTTAGCGGGGGCAGTGGAAAATTTCACGCTGCCGGGCCATTACACCCGCAAAAACACCCGCAGCATGGGCCGAGTCTCGTTAATGGCAACTCGGGCTACGGAACTGGCTATGCTTGATGCCGGTTTGCTGGGTGATCCGATTATCAGCAGCGGCCGCACCGGTGTAGCTTACGGTTCGTCAGTCGGATCGACGCCGGCTATCGCCGACTTCGGTAGAATGCTGATTAATCACGACATTGGCAATCTGAATGCTACCACTTATCTGAAAATGATGGGCCACACCACCTGCGCCAACGTGGCTTTGTTTTTTCAGGTGCGCGGCCGGGTTATACCTTCTGTCAGTGCCTGTACTTCTGGCAGCCAGGGCATCGGTTACGCCTACGAGGCGATCAAATACGGTTTGCAGGACGTGATGCTGGCGGGCGGCGCGGAAGAACTTTGCCCGACCGAAGCGGCGTTATTCGATGCGCTGTACGCCACCAGTACCCGTAACAGCGAACCTAATCTGACTCCCCGGCCTTTCGACCGCGAACGCGACGGCTTGGTAATCGGCGAGGGTGCTTGTACCTTGGTATTGGAGGAACTGGAACGGGCTTTGGCGCGCGGCGCGCGGATCTACGCCGAAATTGCCGGGTTTGCCACCAATGCCGACGGTGTACACGCCACGCAACCCAATGCCGATACCATGCAGGTAGTCATGCGTCTGGCCTTACAGGATGCCCAGCTGGAAGCCAATCAGATTGCTTATATCAGTGCGCACGGCACCGCCACTGAGCAGGGCGACATCGCCGAAAGCCATGCAACGGCCGCGGTGTTTGGCGGTAATACGCCAATCAGCAGTTTGAAAAGTTTCACCGGTCATACATTGGGTGCTTGCGGGGCCTTGGAAGCCATGGTGGCGATTCAGATGCTGCGCGAAGGTTGGTTTCATCCCAACCTAAATCTGGATAATCTCGATCCGCGTTGTGCCGAACTGGATTATCTGACCGGCTACGGCCGTCATATCCACGCCGACTACATCGTTAGTAATAATTTTGCGTTTGGCGGCATCAACACATCTTTGGTTTTACAGCGCTGGGATAGCTGAGTTGACCGAGAACATGGCCGAGTCCGGCAGGGAAAGCCGTTTGGCTTTCACAGTAAAGCACTGGTGTTTCTGGCAATCCGCACCGGAACCCCAAACCACTAGCTGGCCTAATGGGGAAATATTGCCGCATAACCAAGGTAAGGCCGATGTGGGGTTTTTACCGGCGATGCAAAGGCGCAGATTATCGCCATTAGCCAGAGCCGCCTGCGCTGTGGCTTGGCGCAGTCGCAGTGAAAACGGCGATATGCCCTCGGTATTTTTTTCAAACCATGGCGAAAGTCAGTATTACTTCGAGATGCTTGAAGAGTTGGCAAAGGGCGAGCATGTTTCGCCCAGCCGCTTCAGCCAGTGCGTGCATAATGCCATCGCCGGCTTGTCCAGTTTCCATATTACAAGCTATTTACCGTATGTAGCCTTGGCCGGCGGTACGGAAGGGCTGTATGCGGCTTTTATGGAAGCAGGCGGCATGTTGCTGGATGTTCCCCAGGTTTTGCTCGTCTGTTATGAACAGCCTTTGCCGGAGGCTTATTTGTCTTATCTGCCCGGCAGCCAAACCACCTGGGCTTTGGCGATGACGCTGGCAAGGCCTGGCGGCGCGGGGCCGCAATTGCAACTGGCGCGCGAGCCGGTAAATGGCCCGGCAATCCCGGAAAAGGGCTTGCCCAATTTCGTGCAAGCAGTCATATCAGGGCGGCAAAGCGGATCTTGTCGGCAGGACAGGGCGATCTGGCATTGGCGTTTGGACGAGTTTCATAACTCGATTGCCAGCGGCCTAAGCGATCTGCCGTAACCCAGGGTATAATCCCTGTTTGGCGTAGTAATTTATCGCGCGTTTGGCACAGATACTTTGGCGCTTGGAGTGGTGCCGGAAGAAAACAATAGCAACCGATACTCGCTAAATCGAGCCCGTTGCGCATTTATTGCAGCGTGAATGTCTGGCCGAATCGAGTATCGCAACAGGAAACAACACCCGTATGAAGACCCAAGAAGACGTATTTGCCACCTTAAGAGAGTTGATGTCGGAAATGTTCGAGTTAACGCCCGAGGACATCACCTTGGAGGCTAACTTGCGGCAGGATTTGGACATCGACAGCATTGATGCGGTGGATTTGATGGTCAGGCTGCGCGAGATTACCGGCAAACGCATCAATCCCGAGGATTTCAAAAATGCCCGCACCATCCAGGATGTGGTCGATACTGTGCATCGCATCAGTGCTGAATAAGCCTGGATGTTTAAGGGTTTTTTCACCAATCGGGTCCCGACCAAGATTCAGGCAAACTCAAACACCCGCATTTGGCCAAAACCTCCAGCAGAGCCTCGGCAAATCATCCTCAATGTGATTATCGGGGCCGCGACGGTCAGCTATCCCTTTCTGATTTGGTTTTCCGCCGATTATTTTCAACCCCGTTCCATGGCTTTAGGGCTGGCCGGATTATTCTTGCTGCGTTACTGGCTGCAAAAGCAGCGCAAATCGGTGGCGGTAGCCGAGTCTAGGTTGATATTGGCCTGCGCGCTATTTCTATTGCTGGGCGCACTGGTTAACGATTCCGGTTGGCTGCTGGCTTATCCGGTGTTCGTCAGCCTGCTGTTTTTTGCGGTATTTGCTTTCAGTTTGATCCATCCGCCGACGGTAGTGGAACGGCTAGCCAGGCTGGAATTTCCGGATCTGCCGGCTCATGGCGTGCTGTATACCCGCAGAGTCACCCTGGTTTGGAGCTGTTTTTTTCTCGGCAACGCAGCAATTTCCTTGCTGACTATTTGGTATGGCGACCGCTGGTTGTGGAGCCTTTACAATGGTTGTATCTCGTATGTGCTGATGGGTTTGTTGATGGCAGCAGAAATGGCGGTACGCCGCAAAGTGAAGGCCAGCTTTTGAGTATGGAAAATCAGCGAAGCGAAGCAGGCGTTTTGTTTCCGGAAACGCTAACCAAACAAATTCAGGCCGACGGCGTGGTGCTGGTGTTACGCATCCCCAAAGATCTGACTTATTTTAACGGTCATTTCGACGAAATTGCGGTGGTACCCGGCGTCGTGCAAATCCAATGGGCGGCGCATTATGCGCGGCAATACCTGGGTTTAAGCCGCGACTTCAGTCATATGGAATCGGTAAAATTCAAAGAGCTATTGTTACCTGGACAAGAGCTGGAATTGGCATTGCACTATCTGCAACAAGCCGGGAAACTCACTTTTTGTTACCGTTCGGCAGCCTGCGAATACAGCTCGGGTAGAATTTACTTTCATGAGCACCACCTTTAATCCCTGCATCTTGATTCCGGTTTATAACCATGAAAAGCCGCTACCCGGCATTATTGAGCGTTTGGCGGCGCATGAGCTGCCTTGTCTGCTGGTGGATGACGGTAGCGATGCGGCCTGCGCCGAGGTGATTCGCGGCTTAGCCGAGCAATATGCCTGGGTGCAAAGTGTCAGGCTGGAGATTAACCAAGGGAAGGGCGCGGCGGTCAAAGCCGGCATTCTGGCAGCTCAAACCCAAGGGTATTCGCACGCGCTGCAAATCGATGCCGACGGCCAGCACGATTTAAACGATGTGAATAAATTTCTAAACGCCGCCAAACAAGCGCCGGCAGCGGTGGTCATCGGTCGAGCGCTGTTCGACGCATCGATTCCTAAACTGCGCTACTACGCCCGCTACCTGACCCATATTTGGGTACATATCAACACACAGTCTTTCGCCATCCCCGACTCGATGTGCGGCTACCGGGTTTACCCGCTGGCGTCTTGCGCAAAGTTGATTCAAAGTCAAGCCATGGAAAATCGCATGGGTTTTGATACGGAGATTTTGGTGCGGCTTTATTGGCAAGGCGTGACAGTCATCTCCATTCCCACTCAGGTGCGCTACCCGCTGGACGGCTTATCGCATTTCCGGGCTTTGGAGGACAATCTGCTGCTAAGTCAGACTCATGCCCGTTTATTTTTCGGTATGTTGTTACGCTGGCCCAAACTGCTACTGAGGCATTTTCAATGAAGCCCGCGAACACCGCCGCCCGGCATTGGGCCGCCGTGGAGGAAAACAGCCTGCTTTGGGGCATACAGGCTTTGGTATGGGTGTATCGGCAATTCGGACGCTGGGTGTTTAGGCTATTTTTGCGGCCGGTGGTCAGTTACTACTTTCTGGCCGGGCGTCTTGCCCGCGAGTCTTCCAGGGAATATTTGCGCCATTTGGCCGATTTTTACCCGGCGTTGGGTTTGGGGAGCGGACTCTGGCAAAGTTACCTGCATTTCTTAAGCTTCGGCGAAACCTTGCTGGATAAAATCGTGGTGTGGACCGGCAATATCACGCCCGAGCAAGTGGATTTTCCCAATCGCCAGCTCCTTTTGGATTTGATCGAACAAAAACGCGGCGCCATGCTGCTGTCCGGACATATCGGTAACCTGGAAATTTGCCAAGCCATCGCCACGATGCGCGGCCACATCCATCTCAACATCTTGGTGCATACCAAACATGCCGAGAAATTCAACCGCCTGCTCGGCAGTCGCGGCAGCGCCACCATCCAATTAATTCAAGTGACCGAGTTAAGCCCGGCGATAGCGATTACCTTGCAGGAAAAGATCGAGCGCGGCGAATTTCTGGTGATGGTCGGCGACCGGATTCCGGTGCAAGGCGGCCGCACGGTGTCGGCCAGCTTTCTGGGCGAGGACGCCGAATTTCCGCAAGGCCCGTATCTGTTGGCTTCGCTGTTGCGTTGCCCGGTATATACCTTGTTTTGCTTTCCGGTGAACGGTCGATTCAAAATCCATCTGGAACCCTTCGCGGAATCTATTCGCATCCCGCGCGGTGAACCCAAAAGGCATGACATGCTGAAAAATCTGGCGCGACAATATGCCGAACGACTGGAAGCCTACTGCCGGATAGCGCCGCTACAATGGTTTAATTTTTACCCGTATTGGAGCAAGACAACTGCGGGCGATACCAGTCAGATAGCCGTCGAGGACAACTAATATGTTGCGCGCCGAAGTGGAATTGACCGTGCCTTTTCATGACATCGATCTATTGAATATTGCCTGGCACGGCCACTATTGCAAATACATCGAGATTGCCCGTTGCGCGATGCTGGATAAAATCGGCTACGGTTATATGGCCATGAAAGAAACCGGTTACGTCTGGCCGATTGTGGATTTGCAATTGCGTTATGTGCGTCCCGCCCAATTCGAACAACGGATCAAGGTATCAGCGGAGTTGGTGGAATGGGAATACCGGATGAAGATTAAATACCAGGTTGCCGATGCCGAAACCGGCGAAGTCTTGGCCAAGGGCCATACCATCCAGGCAGCCGTGGATGCGGATAGCCGTGAAATGTGCTTCGCTTCGCCTGCGGTGTTTTTGGAAAAGCTCGGGATTAAATCTGATTCGCCCTAGCTAGGCGCTTACTGTAGCGTTTGTGTTTTGGGCTGTTCCGGTTTGTCGTCTTTGTTGTACTGTCGCGTCGCCTGTTGCCTAGCGTCAGCCTGTTCTTAACCTTTTGCTCGAGGGATTTTGATTATGTTCAGAAAAAACTACATTGTGATGTTGCTCTGCTTGGCTGTGTTGGCGGTGGGCTGCAAGAAGGAGCTTAAGCCAGGTGAAGGCGCGGCAGCGGTTGTCCAGCCCGCGCAGGTTTACTATACGCAGTTCAGCCTGTTCCAAGAGCAGAACCGGTTCCGCACCACCAATTACCGTAAAGGCCAGTTGATTCCGATCAATACGCCAGTAGCGCTGCTGAAGCTGACCTCCGATGAGGCGGTACTTAGAGTGGAATCCAGCGGACAATTGATTACAGTCGAAAACGTGCAAAAATTTACCAAGGACGATATGCCGATTGCTTTCAGTAAAATCGCCGGCACCAGCAAGGTAGACCTAAATCAATTTACCCCAACTGAGCGCGAAAGTATTTTGGCAGGGCAGGTGAAGACAGGCATGAGCAAGAAAGCCGTGCTGGCAGCCATCGGCTACCCGCCGCAGCATGTCACGCCTTCGCTCGATAGCGACGACTGGACTTATTGGTCGAATCTATTCAACCGTTTTGTGGTGAAATTTAAAAACGGCAAGGTCGATAGTATTGCCGAATAAGCACAGGGGCTTTTGATTTAGTGGAGCCGGCAGTTGCAGTGCCGGCTCCAGTAGCGATCATTGGCCTATTCAAACCCAAATCCGGCTTTAGCCCAGGCTTTGGTTCCTCCTTCCAAATTGCGCAAATGCTCGTAACCCAATGCGTGTAGCGTTCTAGCTGCGGCATTGCCCATCGGCCCGCCTTCGCAGTACAGATAAATCGGCGTGGCTTTATCTTGCGGCAGTTTATCCAGGTATTTCTCGACGTTGTTGTAAGGAATAAACGCATCGGTGCCTTTGATATGCCGCTGCTCTGGGGTATGCACGTCCACCAGAAAAATATCCTGTTTTTGCATCAGCTGATTTAACTCCGGCGCGGTGACCATTTGTACATAATCGGGTGCTTGAAACGCGCAACCGCTCAGAAACAGGCTTAACGCTGCACTGGCAATGGTTTTGTTCATGGCTTAATTCTCCGAAATCAGATAGATGCGTTAGGGATTTTGGCAACGATCCAAGCTTTCACTCAGCGTGACCGGTTGCAAATTCGCGGCGGTAATGGCCTCCAGCAAGGCCGGTAATACCGCCAGAATCACCGGCTGGCCGCTATTGGTACGCGCCGAGTTACTGTCATGCAGCAACAGAATGTCGCCAGCTTTCAAGTCTTTCAACAATTTCGCAAAGACGACTTGCGGATTGCCTTCAATCGTATCGAAGCCGCGCTTGGTCCAACTAGCCAATTGCAAACCCAGGCGGCTGAGCACCGGATCAAGCAAAGGATTGCGCAAACCGACCGGCGGCCGAAAAAACCGGGGGCGAATGCCGGTCACCTCAGTCAGAGCATCCTGGGCCGCGTTTAGTTCGGCCATCCAGCCATTCAGCAACAAAAACGGCAAATGGTATTGGTGGTGCATGCTGTGATTTTCCACCGCATGTCCGCGTTTGACTATGTCCCGACACAAATCCGGGTAGCGTTGGGCTTTAGCGGCGATGCAGAAAAACGTGGCTTTGGCGCCGAAACGATCAAGCAGGTCCAGCACGGCGGGGGTGATTTCGGGATCGGGGCCATCGTCGATGGTAATGGCAATGTCGCCCCGCGCGGCGGCGGCAGGCGGCAGCGAGGTCCAGTTCGAGCCTACCCAAGAGCAACGCGGCCAAAGCCCGGCAAAGGTTAAAACCAACTGATCGGCAATAAAAATCATCAAGGCCCAAGGCCAAATGCTTGGTTGAATAACTATCGCCAGCGGAGCGGCTATTGTTATTACCAATGAAACCTTCATTAGCGGCGTAGGCTGCCAGTTGCGGTAAGCGGAAAAATTCATCATGAATGGGGTTGCGTGTTTAACCGGTAAGCGTCGCCGGTACCGAGCAGGGCGGCGATCAGGTTTTTCTGCACTTCCGAACTGCCGGAAAACAAGCGGCCGGCCATTGCATCCTGCACCAATTCCGCCATAGCGCCCCCCGATTCCAAGCCGGCCGCGCCCATGATCTGCACTGCATCCATGCTGGATTGCAGGAAAGCCTCGGCCGCATAAAGCTTGGTTTGCGCCGACGCCATCGTCAGGCGTTGGCCGGCGTCGCATAATCGCGCGCATTTCCCCAGCCATAAATCGACAGTGTCCAGCCGTAATTTCATCTCGGCGATGCGATGGCTGACGGCCTGATGCTTACCCAAATGCACGCCGCCGGAGCGCCGCTCCCGGCTATAACGAACCACTTCCGCCAGTTGCCAATCCATAATCCCGGCGATGCCGGCGAACACGAAGGCCCGTTCGTATTCCAAAGCCTTTTGGATCATTTGGGTGCCGGCGCCGATTTTTCCGAGCAGGCGGTCTGCACCGAGCCGGCAATCTTGCAAAATCACACTACCGGTGGCGCTGCCCCTGCAGGCATCCAATGCACTTTCATTGCTGAAATGGCAGCCGTCATCTTCACGGGACACCAGGAAAGCGGAAATCTTGCCGTCCAGCTTGGCGTAAATCACCAACCAGTCGGCCAATGGCACGTTAGTGATATAACGCTTTTCGCCGTTTAGTAGATAACCGTCGCCCGTTTGTTTGGCATGAGTAGTCATCGCTTGCACGTCGGAGCCGCAAGACGGCTCGGTGATGGCATGCCCGCCCAGCCAGTCTCCGCTCAACAACGCCGGCAGAAATTTTTCTTGCTGCGCCTCGCTGCCGTACAACAGGATAGGGTAAACCGAACCCCAAAGATGGGCGTTGATCGCCAGCATCAGACCGGGATCGCGACAGGTTTCGCCAAGGCGGCGATGGGTTTCGACTAACGAGGCAAAGTTATCGCCAAAACCGCCGACGGCAGAGGGCAGGGCATGTCGAAACACACCAAGTTCGGCGACGGCACGCAAACGAACTTTGATTTCGGTTTCATTCGGTCGGCCTGCGTAAACAAGTATCTCGGAAAAGTCAGTGGCTATAGTCATGGTTTAGGATTTGAGCAAACTCAATGAATTTGCATTGTATTGTATCGTTCCCAAGCTCCTGCGTGGGAACGAAGGCATGCAGCGCCGAGGTAAGCTTGCAAAGACAAGGTTTCTGTTTTTTCGCAAAAGCTTCTATGCTGGTTAGGCTTGAAACGCCAGGCATCGCCACTTGCGATTTATCAACCAGAGTAAGCCTGGCTAGACGATTATCAATAACTTAAAAGCACGCATGAGCAAAACCACACCCGCCAACGTCAAACTAACGCTTTACGGTAAGCCTATCGAGCTGAAATTCAGCGCGCCAACGGAAAAAGTGACGCCGGTAGCGATGCTGCCGGCACTGCATCGCATCAACAACACATTTGTCGAAACCGCAGTGGCTGCCTTTGTTGCGGACCAAGAGACCATCTCCTGCCAAGCCGGCTGCGGCGCCTGCTGCCGACAAGTGGTGCCGTTGGCGGAATTCGAAGCCTATCAAATCGCCGGTGTGGTCGAACAATTGCCCGAGCCCAGACGTTCCGCAGTCAAGCAACGCTTTGCCGATGCTTGCGAAAAATTGGATGCTATCCAGTGGCTGAGCCGGCTCGAACAGATGCTGGCTGAAGGCACCAGCCACGAAGCGGTAGAGCAACACGCGCTGACTTATTTTCAGCAAGGGGTGCCCTGTCCGTTTTTGGAAGCGGAAAGCTGCTCCATTCATCCGGTCCGGCCCTTGGCTTGCCGAGAATATCTGGTGACATCCCCGGCCGAACATTGCCAAAACCCGACACCGGAACATGTCAGGCACATCGAGTTAAAATTTCAGGTGTCCAAAATTGTCCGCAAACTTTGGCGCACCAGCCACATCAAAGATCTGGATTCGGTGCCGATGATTTACGCCTTGCAATGGGTCAAGAAACACCCCAACCAATTTCCAAAAAAGCGTGGCGAGGCTTGGCTGCGGGAGTTTTTTGACTATATGGCGAATCCGTGACGTTACTTGATGCCGCTGGAAACGATGGAATTAGCTTATCGTTCCCACGCTCCAGCGTGGGAACGAAGCCCCGGACGCTCCAGCATCACGGCTACCAAAGTGCAACCATCCAGCCCAGCCCAGCACAATTACAAGTATCAGCCTAATTCCATGTGATATAGCGCCCGGTCTTCACCAATTACTCTGAAGCCCATCCGGTCGTAGAGACGCTTTGCCGGGTTGATCTTTATCACGTCCAGTACCAATTTCTTATTCAGGTTTTTGGCCCGCAAAGCTTCTTGTGCCAGCAAAGTGGAGCCTATTCCCCGTCTTTGAAATTCAGGTAGCAGAAACAGGGTGCGAACCCAATGACTTTGCTCGCTCTCCTGCACATAGATAGCGCCGGCAGGTTCTTTGCCGATGCAAATCAGTTTGAAGTTTTGCACCTGTAGGTTTCTCCAGAAACCGGTATGTTGAAACTCGTCGTCCCAGCCCCATGCCCAATCGATGTAATCGCGCATCGATAGCTTGAACGCATTAAATATGAAATGTTTGTCATGCTCTGCTGCGTCGATCAGGGTAAAGGCGGTCATAAAGTAAGCCAAATGTTGTGTATCGTTCCCACGCTCCAGCGTGGGAATGCCGCCCCAGACGCTCCAGCGTCACGGCTACCAAGTATCGATTTCGATCAAGCCGCCTAATCCCGCATAGTTCGCAGCACTGGAATAGCGCCAATGCTCGGGCAAATTTACATAACCCCGCTTCACCGGATTGGCATGAATATAATCCAACTTTTCCCGCATCATCGCTTCATTAAGAATCAGCTCAGCATGCACGCCTTCCTGCCAGAACTGAAACTCCCGATCATGCTTGTGAGCGCATTTGGCAAACCGTAATCTTTGCAATAAATGTTCGGCTTGTTTTGCCTGCAAATGATCGATGATCCGCCGCGCGGTATAGGCTTTGAAGCTGGCAACGCATTTATCCAGCGCGGTGCTCTGAGCGATGAAATGCAGATGGTTTTCCAGAATCACGTAGCCATACAGTTTCAAGCCGACTTGTTGCCGCTGAAATTGCCAGCAGTCGAGCAGGATTTGCACGGTTTCCGGCCGGGTAAAGACCGGCAGCCATTCCACAACCGTGCAGGTCATGAAATGTGCTTGCTGGGGTTCAGTGATGGCGTAACGACTTCGGCCCATTGGATAGTTGTTTTTCAGGACGCTGGAGCGTCCGAGGCTGCGTTCCCACGCGGAGCGTGGGAACGATGAATATTACATGGCGAATCCGTGATGGCCGGTTTGTTATCCTTCCCACATGGAGAGAGGGAGCGATAGATCGTGCTAGTCACCGGCCTGCCAGGCAATTCGCTGCAGATAGCTGGAATGAGAGGTTAAGTGCTTACTTGTCATTTGCGTTGGCGTAGCTCTTCGGAATAGTAATAATGGGCCGAAGGCCCCCCAACACCAGCCCAGGTAAGCCAGTCGAAGGACGAGACATCAAAGCCAATTTTTTGAGAAATGGCTTTCTCGAAACGCTTAGCTCCAACTCGCTTGATCTGAACCGTGAATTTGACTTTGCCTTTTAGGGATGCACGTTGCTCAGGGGAAAGAGAGAGAGCATGGTGATTTGTCCATTTTTCGGAATTTGAGATAGCAAATCCACCGAATGGTGCGTCTCCAATTCTCAATAGTTCATGGTCGGAGAACGTGTTTGGCGATTCAACCGCCTCCGTCGGTATCGAGTGAATTGGAAAAAGCGTGAATGTTTCACCATTGAGAGGCGAAACGATCAATCGTAAGTCTGCGACTAACATAGACCGTACGCCGGTATTCGAGAGCCAAAAGAAAGGAACGAGAAAAAAACCATTGGGCTCTCCATTGGTTTTTTCAAAGAAGGTCCAAAGTATGGCGTAAGGGAATGCCCCTACTAATGACGGCGGGCTGAACCTCGTGTTCCAAGCAAGGCGGATAGCCACGTAGACAGACACGAGCGAAATGAAAGCACTGACAAGCGATATGTCGGCGCTCGTCAGTCCGAAGATAGTTTCTGGTGTAGCCATCAGATACCGCTACTCCTCTAATAAGTAGTTATAAAGTTTTTGTATATCATCTCTAACTGCAATTATTCATATACGAAACCTGTTTTCCCGCTACAACTTAATTCTAGTTTCATCCTTCCATCGTTCCCACGCTTCAGCGTGGGAACGCCGCTCTAGACGCTCCAGCGTCGCGACTATCGTTGGTCCGTCTATCATCAGCAATGGCAAAAGCCCTAGTAACAGAAGCAATCCGTTTGATTTACGCCCGAACTTTATGCCGAAAGCATAATTGCTAAGTAGATGTAATCCATCTTCCCATTAGCCAATCGCGGTAACTCCTCCACAACCAGATAACGACTAGGCTGCATGTAAGCCGGCAATTGCCGGCTCAGCACCTTGCGGACTTCGCCGATAGTCAGCTCATCTGCTAAAACCACCGCCAAGGCAGGACGCTGGCCGGCGGTTGGGTCGTCTACACCGACCACGGCGCAGCCTTTGACACCGACAATCGCATTGACGACTGCCTCAATTTCCGCCGGCTCGACGCGGTAGCCGGAGCATTTCAGCATGCGTCCCAAGCGACCGTGAAAGCGGTATTCGCCTTGCTCCAGGCTGGCTCGGTCGCCGGTGGGATACCAATCGTCGGCATTCAGAAAAGACTCTACCTGGCCGTCGCGCCAGTAGCCGCTGGCTAGCGTCGGTCCGCGTACCCATAACTCGCCGGTGTCGGCGGCTATGTGCAGTTCGCAGCCGGCAGCGGGGAGGCCGATGGGGATGGTTTGCTCGGCGACCAAGCGCTCGCGTTGCACTGGCCAATAGCAGCAGACATTGGTTTCGGTGGGGCCGAAGAAATTGTACAAGGTCGTCCGCGGCAAACTGGTGGTCAAATCGATCAGGGCCGGGGTGGGGAACACCTCGCCGGCGAAAATAATGAAACGCAAAGCCGCCAGCGGGGTTTGTGCCAAATTGCCTTTGTAAGTGAGGAAGGCCAGCAAGGAGGGCACGGTATACCAGCCGGTGATGGCCTGTTCGCTCAGCCAGGCGCTCAAGCGAGCCGGGGCCATGCTCAAGCCGGCCGGGATGAAATGCAGGCTGGCACCGCTACCTAACACGGCGTAAAGATCGAAGGTGGATAGATCGAAGAAAAACGGTGCGCTGCTGGCGATGCGGTCGGCAGGCGTTAAAGTCAGCAAATCGGCGGCCCACGATGCGAATGCTGATACCGTTCTATGGCTGAGCGCTACGCCGCGCGGCTGACCGGTGGAGCCGGAGGTATACAAAATCGCCGCCAGCGATTCCGCGGGAATTTCAACTGGAGCTGGAACACCTTCCTTACAGTTGGCGATGTCCAGCCACAAGTTTTCATCTAGCCAGTCAGGCGCCGAATCCGATCCTACTACTACGCAAACCCGAGCATCGGCGACGATAAAGCTCAGTCTCGGTGCCGGATTCTTCAGATCTAAAGGCACATAGCAGGCTCCCGCCAGCAGCACGCCGAACAGCGCGCAGGCGGCATCGATACCGCGATCCAGATGCACCGCGACCGGCTGGCCTGGCCGGACGCCCTTTGCTTGCAAGGCAACGGCGATGGATTGGGCCTGTTGCAGCAATTGCCGGTAGCTGACTTGCCGGTCTTGCTCTTGCAAGGCCAGGGCGTCCGGTTGGTGTTGGCATTGGTGTAGAAATGGCGCTAGCAACATCGGTTTAGGTTTCGCTAAAAAATGACGATTTTATGGTTCCCACGCTCCCGCGTGGGAACCCGGTCAGGGACGCTCCAGCGTCCAGAACCGCTGGAGCGGTTCTAACTGCATTCCCACGCTGGAGCGTGGGAACGATAGGTGGAGATGAGCGAGTATCATGGGCTATCCAATAACTCGACATTCATCCGCGCGATCACCGCATCCAGCCACGCTTCGTCGATCGCCGGCGACAAGTAGCTATAGGACAAAACCAGCTTGCCGTCGAGTTGGCAGGCCAGCAGCGCCAAACCGGGCGGCAAGGTCATCCAGCACATCAGCGATAGATCAGTAACCTGAGCGCCGAGAAAGCCTTTCTTGCTCCAGGACAATTCGCCAATGTCGGAAAACCACAACGAGCTCAACTCACCGCCGCTGTGCTGTTTGCGCAGCACTTTCGCGTATTTGTCGGGCGATAGCCATTGGCCCAGCCACATCAGCGGCAGGTAGGCCAGGTCCAGTTCATCGCGGACCACTTGCTTATGTTCGCTGACTAGATGCGCAAACAAACCTGTTCTATCCCGCACTTGCTCGCGAGTGGCGCGGGCGAACAGGCAGCCGATATGATTGCCGAATACCGGCGTCGGAGCGTTCTGGCGGCGCAGGTTAAACGCATAAGGGATGCAATAACCGTCTTTAGCGGCCGGCGGGCCGACCAGTTCCATCGCCCGCATGAAGCAGCCGAGATAGTATAAGGTACGCCCGGTCAAGCCAGTGGCTTGTTGCGCCAACTTGGCGATGCGTTGCGATTGGTCAGCATCGAAGCGCTGTATTTTTAAGTGCAGGCGCTGCGGGCCTTGTTCAATTTGTGTGGGCAGGCAACTATCCAGGCTATTGGCGGCGGTATTGTGGCGTTTGGCTTTGAAAAACAACTGTAGTTTTTTCCAGAAGCTCCATTGCGCCAGTTTGGCTTCGATTAAGGACGAAGATTCCTTGAAGCTTTCCGGCCGTTCGGACGACAGAAAATCCAGCAATATCTTGCAGCCGCGCGCATCCAATAGAGGATGCAACCAAATCAGCAGCAAAGTGCCGCCTTCCGCGCCAGCTATCCAGTGCACGGTCAGCGGCCGGGATTCAGGGCGATTGAAAATGTCCAAGAGTAGGCGTTGCGATTCGTCCGCCTCGCTCGCACCCGGCTGGCACTGATGACGTTCCAGCGGGATTGGGTTGCCGGTGGCGACCCAAGAGAAACGCTTGCCGCGCGGCTCGATTCTGGCGGATGCTTGCGGAAAGCGTGTCACCAACAAATCCAAGCGCTTTTGCAAGTCGGTCAAATCCGGCGTTTGGGCTAGTTGCAAGGCAAAGCCGCAATAGCCGCCTGGCATGCCGGCGTTGCGGATTTCCTGGTCGAGTACGTAGGTAAAATAATCGCCGGGATTGAAGAGCTGTTCTTGGGGGTTTGTCATCCGGCGTAACCGCTGCGGCGAATCCAGTTTGCCAGCGAGTTGAGGCTGCCGACGTTATCCGGTTCGATTTCGGTGTCAGGCAGCGTCACGCCGAATTCTTTCTCGGCGAACATGATTAAACGCATGATGCCCATGCTGTCCAGGCCGGCATCCAACAGGTTGTCGTCATCGCCGAATGCGGCCGGGTCTTCGTGGTAAATCAGTTCGGCAAAGATGAAATGTTTGAGTATTTCCTTCATAGCAGCAAAAGGTGGGTGAGTTAAAAGCAAATCCTAGTCAAAGCGCAGCACGCGCGTTAAATCGGCTCCGGGGAAAAGGCTTTTGACGCAAAACCCCAGCACGGCACCTGCCGACAATAGTGGCTGTAAGACGCGCCAAACCGGCGGGTCAAATCCGGTTCTTCGCGAAATACCACGGTAATATGAAAAAACAGCGCAATCGAGCCGGCATAGACTATCAGGCCCGGATCGGCATACAGCAAACATTCCGCCAGCAACACCAGCAATACGCCTTGAAACATTGGATTGCGGGTCCGCCGATACAGACCGCTCACTACCAGTTTTTGGGGTGGATCGATAGGCGCGGGTGTACCCATGCCCGCGACGGCAAAATCCCAGGCGCAGCGCAGATAACTAGCCAAACCCAGGATAATACAAAAGCCGGCGGGCGGAGCCCAGGCCAGGTTGGCCGGCAGCAAGTTACCGGCTGAGTCGGAAAGTACCCAGTAAGGCATGTAAACCAACACCGCGCCGGGAACGAGCAGTGTGAATAGCAGGATTTTGAAGGCCAGGAAAGGACGCACGTATCGGTCTGTCGGGTTTGGAAGTTCGGATGGGCTAAGCTTGCGGCAATTTTGGCATTACCCGTGCCGCAATCCAAGTGATTTTGAACCGCTGCGGGAATTTGTGTAGAATCCGGCGTTTGTTAATGGAACTTGAACAGCCATGTCAGAAGACTTGATCAGCCAATTGAAAACCATGCTTATCGAGGGCTTGCTCCTGGAAGACATCGTCCCGGATGACCTGTCACCGGATGATGCTTTGTTCGGCGGTGGATTGGGCTTGGACTCTATCGACGCGCTGGAAATCGGCGTGATGCTGGACCGCCAATACGGCATCAAGATCACCTCCGGCGACGAACGCAATAATCAGATCTTTCTCTCTCTCCGCTCGCTCGCAGACTTCGTCGCCGCTAATCGCACCCGTTAACCATGGGGCAGGTCGTTAAACCGCTGATTATCGCCGGTATCGTCGTTGTTTATCCTTTTTTGAGTGCCTACCTGGCTGGTCTCGGTTTTGCCAGCTTCGAACTCATCGTCTTCGCTGCGCTGACCTTGTGGCGCGGTTTTACCTCGTCCGGGTTAGTCGCGCGTTTAATTAGTTTTTTACTGGCAGCGGTGTTGCTGGCCGGTGCCTATTTTGCCACGACCTATTTTGTCTGGCTGGTGCCGTCGTTTGCCTATTTGTGGCTGACATTTTTGTTCGGGCATACCTTGTGGTCGCCGCCTTCTTTTATCGAACGCTTGGTGCGTTTGCAGTTTCCCGAATTGGTGCCGGGCATTGCCAAGTATTGCCGGCAACTAACCTGGATTTGGACAGGTTTTTTTGCTGCCAATATTGTTATTTGCGCTGCACTGCCGGCGCTTGCCGGACAAACCGCTTGGGCGCTTTACACCGGTGTGGTGGTGTATCTATTGATGGGCCTACTGGGAACCGGAGAATGGTTTTACCGGCATCGGCGCTTTCCCAATTTGGAAATTCCACCGGCTCTGGAAACCTTCAAATGCATCGCCATGAACGGCCATAAGGTATTCAAGGGATGACGATTAAACGCACGCTGTTTTTGCTTTTGGCCGTGTTGCCCATGTTTGGATGGGCTGATGACGCAGTGCTGAGCGAGTTATTGACTCGAATCCGCCAAACAGGTCAGGCGCAGTTTCAGTATGAGGAAACCCGCGTGCTGGAACTGGCAGACGCGCCATGGCACGGACAAGGTGTCATGCTGTCCGGCACCGACGGCAGCCTGGTCAAATTGCAACTGCAACCGGCGCGGGTGATTATGGCTATCGCCGAACAGCGCATGCTTTACTGGGACCCGCAGCAAAACCAGCGCCACAGCGCGGCTCTGGATTCGGCGGGGCCGGCGGGCGAGCAAATCAAAGTGTTTCGCAGCATCCTGCAAGGCCGCACGGAAGAATTGCAGCTTAACTATGCCATCGCCGCCGACAAGCAAGGCCCGCAATGGACGTTGCGGCTGACGCCGAAACCGGAGCTGAGCGGTGATGATCTCCCGTCTATTGAAATAGCCGGCGATGACCAAGACCAGCAACGGCGGATTTTAATCAAACAGCCGGACGGCGAATCCACCGAATACCGCATGCACAAAGCCACGGCAGCACAACAACAGGGCTATTCGCTCCCAAGTTTGTTGCGGGAAGCCAGCGGAGAATAGGGCGTGTCTTTTGTCTGGCGAAAGCGCTGGTTTGTGCTGCTGTTTCCTTTATTGTTGGCAATCACGTTCTGGCACATCAAGGTCGAGACAGACCTGAATGCTTTTTTTACCGCGACCGACGATGAAGACTCCCGGCTGTTGGCCGGCTTGTTGAAGTCAGGCGAACTGTCGCGGCGCTATTTGCTGGTGGTGGAAAAGTCCGATCACCCCCCAGTGACAGACGCCACGAATGGCGGCGAAACCCCAATGTCCGTGGCCGCATTCAGTGCCAGACTGCTTAGTCAGTTAGCTAAGCTGGATGACGTGGAGCAAGTGTGGCCGGCCGATCAGCCGCCCCGCGACTGGGTCGATGCCGTAGCTTCGTATGCGCCATACCACGCCCGGTTGTTCAGTCTAAACCCTGAACAAGACGCGCCGGCATTGTTCGATCCCAGCCAGTTGCCGACCAAAGCCGCAGGATTGAAGCAGGCCTTGCTGTCGCCGCAAGGTAGCTTTGTAAAAACCATTGCCAAGCAAGATCCGTTGTTGCTGTCACTCAATGGCTTCAAGGCGTTACAGGGACAATTTCAGCAGCAAGCCAAACGCAGTCAGGGTGGCGCGTTAATCATGCAAAGCCGGCCGGCGGCGCTGGATTCGGCAGCGCAGACGCGCCTGCAAGCGGCGATCCAAGCCAATTTTGCGGCGTTAAACGCTGCGGCGGGGGAGAGTTTCAAGTTGTCGATGGCCGGGGTGCCGGTGTTCAGCGTGGCCGCGCAAAGCGAGATTAGTCAGGATGTGACGCTGGTGTCGGTGGTGTCCAGTTTGGCGGTGGCGCTGGTATTTTTATTCCTGTTTCACTCGTTCTCGGCTTTGCATTGGGTGATGATGGTGCAGGGCGCGTCGTTTGTAATCGGCACCCTGGCAACGGCTTTAGTCTTTCCGCAAGTCCACAGTTTGACGCTGGCCTTGGGCGCCAGTTTGATCGGCATCTCCTCGGATTACCCGATTCATGTGATGGTGCATTGCGCCAAGCATCGCAACACCCCACTATCAGCGGCCAAGCTGTTGTGGCCCAGCCTGTTGATGGGCGGCTTGACCACGGTGATCGGCTACGGCGCTTTGGGCTTTACCGGCTTTCCAGGCTTCGAGCAAATTGCCGTGTTTGCCTTGGCCAGCGTGGTCGGCTCGCTGGGCTTGACCCGCTGGGTATTGCCGGCTTTGCTGGTCAATTCATCGCTGCACGCCGCGCATTTACCCGGCATCGGCGCTTGGGTGGACTTCTGCGGCCTGCACCGGAAAATCATGCTGGGTCTGTTCGCCGCCAGCGTCGTCATGGCTGTGCTCTGTCTGCCGCAGATTCGTTGGATGAGCGATATGCAGCAACTGGCGGTCAATATGGATAGCTTAAAACAGCAGGATGCGGCAGTGCGCGCGCATTTTTCCAGTATCGAACCGGGCCGTTTTGTGTTGATACAAGCCGACGACTGGGAAACTGCGCTGCAACGGTCCGAAGCCGCCGAGCGCCGGTTGCAGTCTTTAAAGCAAGCGGGAGTCATTAGCGAATATCACGGCCTGTTTCCGTGGTTGGTATCCAAGCAGTTGCAAACCGAGAACAGCCAGGTTTACCAACGTGGCCTGACGCCGGAATTTCAGCAAGCTTGGCAAGCCGGCTTAGCTCAGGCGGGCTTATCGGTCGAGAAGTTAGGGACGTTAGCCCCTGCGTCCCACGCAGCGCTGCAGCCAGAGTCGGTGATCGACTCGCCGGTCAGGCATATTCTGTCCGGACAAATAGTCACCGGGCAAACCGGGGTGATGTTGTCGCTGTGGTTGGGCGAACACGATCCCGCCAAATTGACAGCCGGTTTGGCCGGATTGGCCGGTACGCGGTACTTCAGCCAAAAAGATCAACTGGATCAGTTGGCGGGGAAATATCGGGACCGGTCTTTAATGATGCTGGGCATAGGCATAGGCATAATGGCCTTGTTTATTTGGCTGCAACAACGCGACCTGCGCAAAGTGTGTTTGACCTTGCTGCCTTCGCTGGCTGGCGTGCTGTTCATTTTTGCCACGTGGGCGCTGATGGGCGAGGAAGTCAGTTTTCTGCATGTGGTCGGCTTGTTGTTATCGGTGTCGTTATGTGTGGATTACGGCATCTTTTTTATCGACAACCGCGGCCAAGATGCCGATGTGACTTACCACGCGATTGCCTCATCCACTCTGACTACGATTGCCTCTTTCGGTGCCATGGGCTTGGGCAAGACGCCCACCTTGCCAATTCTGGCACTGTCGGTAAGCTTGGGCGTGAGCTTGGGTTTTTTACTTTGTCCCTTACTGATCCAAAAGCCAAAGAATTAATGCCTATTTCCCCACTGATTTCTCCAGTCGCCGTCACGGCCTACCAATGCGTCAGCGCCGGCGGTGACGATGTGGACGCTTTGTACGCCAGTCTGCTAGCCAATCGTCCTTGCCTGAAACCGCTAAGCTTGTTCGACATTCCTTTTGATACGGTAGTGGGTGAGGTGACTTCAGCTTTACCGGACATTCGGCGTGATTTGCAAACCTACAATTCCCGCAATGCCCGCTTGGCATTAAAAGCTTTGGAGCAGGGCGGTTTTCGCGCCGAGATGGAGAGGTCGGTCGCCTGTTACGGTGCGGCCCGCGTCGGTTTAATACTCGGCACCAGTACCTCCGGTATATACGACTCAGAGAATGCCTATGCGAGCTTTCAGCAAGACGGCGTGATGCCTGGCGACTTTTATTTCACCAAGGTGCAAACCGCCCAAGCCACGGCCGAGTTTTTACGCTTGGAAATGGGCTTGCAAGGGCCTTGCTACGCCATCTCCACCGCCTGCTCATCCAGCGCCAAAGCCTTGGCCGCCGCACAAAGATTGATCGTCACAGAGTGCTGTGACGCGGTATTGGTGGCCGGCGTAGACAGTTTGTGCCGCCTGACCCTGCGCGGCTTCAACAGTTTGCAACTGATCTCGGCGGACGCTTGCCGGCCGATGGATGCCGGGCGCCAAGGGATTAACATAGGGGAGGGCGCGGCTTTACTGTTGTTGGAAAAACCCAGCGCTGACAATACCGATCGGCCCCGACTGTTGGCGGTGGGGGAATCGTCGGATGCCCACCATATGAGCGCCCCGCACCCGGAGGGGCTTGGGGCTGCTTCGGCAATGGCGCAGGCTTTACGTTTGGCTGGACGCGACGTGAGCGAGGTCGATTACATTAATTTGCATGCCACCGCCAGCACTTTAAACGATCTGGCCGAGGCCAGAGCGGTAGCCAGCGTGTTTGCCAATCCGCCGCCCTGCAGTGGCGTGAAAGGTTTGCTGGGTCATACTTTGGGGGCGGCCGGTGCCTTGGAAGTCGTGGTGAGCCTACTGGCTTTGGAGCGCGGATTTTTGCCCGGCACCTGCGGTTTGCAAATGCCCGACCCCGAATGCCGGTTTCCGCTGGTAACAGCGCCGGAACTGAACGTCAGCCCCCGACTGATATTGAGCAATGCGTTTGGCTTCGGCGGTAACAATGCCAGTGTCCTGCTGGAGGCTGCATAATGGATTGCATGAGCCTGCTTGGCGTGGGCGTTTGTGCGCCGGACCCCGATTTTCGGGCTAACCTGCCGTTTCCGGCTTTTGCTATCAATCGCGAGACCATCCCGCCGCTGTTGCGCCGGCGTAGCAGCCAGGCGATGCAGATGGCCTTCAGCGCGGCAAGCGCTGCCTGCGAGCAAGCCCAGCGTTCGCCATCCAGCTTACCGGCGATATTTGCCAGCGTGGCCGGAGAAATAAACACCACCGACCAGATTTGTAACCAACTGGTCAAAACGGACGGGGTGATGTCGCCCAGCGCTTTTCACAATTCCGTGCAAAATACCGCGGCGGGTTATTGGAGTATCGCTCAGCAATGTACCCAGCCAGCCACCGCTCTGGCGGCAGGATCAGATACCTTGGCAATGGCGTTGTTGGAAGCCTGGTGCCAGTTGGCTTGCCAGGGAGGTGAGCTGCTATTGGTTTGTTACGATGAGGCATGGCCGGGCTATCTGGTTCCCGGTTGCGGTAATCCGGCATTTGCCTACGCCTTGCTATTGGCGGCTGGAACAGTGGACGGACGACTGATGCAGATTAGCAGACCGCAAGTTGGCGAAAGCATTTTTCCGGCGGACTGGACTGATTCGGTTAATAGCATGCCCATTTTGGCCGCCATTCCTTTGCTTGAAGCGGCTTTAACCGGAAGAGTACCGCAAGCCATAGCATTAAGCCCGCATATGCCGGGTTGGCAAGTTCATGCAGGAGTGGCCTCTGCTTATCCGAAAACGGGCGATGGTGAAAAATGGCGGTAACTGAACTACTATTGACCGCTGACAAAACTAACCGGAAGGTATCTCTGTGAAGCACTATAAAACATTTGCATTCTTCGCCGCTTTAGCGCTGGCCGCCGGCTGCGCATCCAGCAATAAGGCGCCCGCGCAAGCAGGCGCACCGACCTCTCAATCAAGCACCGCCCCGGAATCGCGGATTGACGGTAATTTTCCGGCCAATAGCCCATTCGCCAAACTCAAGCTGGGCATGACCCAGGGCCAAGTCCACGAAATTCTGGGTCAACCCACCGACACCAAGTCTTACCAAACCGGTAAAGCCTGGATTCCGTTTTATTTCGGCCCGGACGTGATGCGCACCGATGAGTTTTACAAAGGTGTGGGCATCATTACTTACACCGGCGCCGGCATCGGCGGCGTGCATTGGACTGTGTTTCGGGCCATTTACAATGCAGCCGAAGACGGTTATCCGAACGATTAATCAATATATCTCTGAATGATGCTCGACAATAAGCAAAACGGTTTTGACTATGATGTTGCGGTCGTCGGTGGCGGTCCGGCCGGCTCGACGGCCGCGACCTTATTGGCGCTATATGGCCACAAGGTTTTGCTGTTGGAGAGCGGCAGGCATCCGCGTTTTCACATTGGCGAATCCATGCTGCCGTTCAGCGAACCGGTCATCCAACGCTTGGGGATAGATTGGAGCGCTGGCAACCTATCGAAAAGCGGAGCGGTGTTCATCGACGAAGCGACCGAACAACGCATGTATTTTCCGTTGGCAATCAATCGCAAGACCTACCAGATCGAACGCGCCCCATTCGATCAAATGCTGTTTGAAAACGCCGGCAAACACGGCGTAGATACCCATCAGGACGAAAAAGTACTGGACGTTGCCTGCCAACCGGCAGGGGTGGACATCGTGTCCGATAAAGGCCAATACCACTGCCGCTATTTGATCGATGCCACGGGCCGTAGCGCGTTAATGGGCAGGAAAGACAAAGCTATCAGACGTATCGACAATTTGGGCAAATTTGCGGTATACACCCACTTCGAGAACATTCAACCGGGCGAGGAGGCCGATGAATTGTTCCGTTCCGGCAATATATACGTGCCGGTCGTGGACATCGGCTGGATCTGGATCATTCCGCTGGCCGAGCGGCGCCTCAGTGTGGGCTTGGTGGTACAGAAAGAGCGCCCTAAGGACTGCGATGCGGAAGAATTGTTGCGCCGTTATCTGGCTGCATCGCCGCTCCTGAGTCGTTTGATAACAGGAGCGGCGCAATTCGCGCCGGTACGGGTCGAAGCGGATTTCAGTTACACCAACCAAAGCCGCTACGGCGTCCGCTATGCCTGCTGCGGCGATGCGGCTGGCTTCCTCGATCCGGTGTTTTCGTCCGGCGTATTTTTAGCCTTCACCAGCGCCGCCCGAGTTGCCGACCGCGTCCATGTCGGGCTAAGCGACGGGCTGGAAGCCGATCCGGAGCTGCATACCGAGGACGATGACCATTACTTGCTGGGTTTTAATACGATGCGATTATTCGTCGAACGCTTTTATCAATCCAATATTGTCCATAACTTGTTTTTCGAAGCCGACCGCGATCCGGATTTGAAAGCTCAGATCGCGCAACTGCTGGCCGGCGATTTATGGGTAGACGACAACAAACTGCAACAAAGCCTGCTAGCTGGTCGCCGCAGTGTAAGTTAGTTTTTCCGGAAATTTCCAGCCTTTGCCGGCTAAGCAGCATTTTTTACCTCCCCAAACCATCTAAACCCATCACTAAAACATCAAATTTTACTCGGCGCAGTTGAGGCAATGCCAAACATTGGGCATATCCTAACCCGACCATCCATCTGTCCGCGTCGCCAACATGCACGGTTTTGAGGCTGTGCTAGTCTTTAGGGCTTTTGACTCGGACGAATCACTATGCGCGTTAATCGATCTTCATTGGTGCCAACGCTGCTCAGCCTGCTGGCGGTGGTCGTTTTCGGCTGTCCGATTATTTACACTGTTATGTACCACCCGATCAGCCGCATGGCATCGGCCAATCCCTTATACAAGGAGTTGTCCAAGAACGCTTTTATGGTAATGTCCGCTAAAGTGGATTTGGCAGCCGGACGCTTGATCAGCTTTGACGATGCGGCCGGCAAACTGCAGATCAGCAGAATCGTCGGGATGCCAGGTGATGAAATCGGTTTTACAGCCGGTGTATTGTCGGTTAACGGCAAACCGGCCGCAGAATATCCGCGGAATACCTTGCCCAACTCGACGCTAATCGTGCCGCAACAAGCCGTTTTCTTTTTCCCGGATTTTATTCCCGACACTGCGGAGTCCGCGAATCCCGGGACATTGGCAAACCATCTGCTGGCGCATAGCAACATAAATGCAAGCGTGCTTTATGTATTCGATCAAGCGACGTCGGCGGCCCAGCACCCGGAACTGTTCGTTTACGGTTCGGTTTTGATCGTGCTCTATGGCCTGGTATTTTTCGGACTGGGCAAGCGTAAGGAGCGTATCGTTAAACCGGTTTATTACTTGGCGCGAATTAGCGTTGGTTTGAATTTTGCGATCTGGTTATTGCTCGGAGTCATAGGCCTATCGCTTGGTTATAACGCTGTCATGCCGGCCATTTATTATGCTTTTGTTTCCTGGTTGACGTTTTTTGGCTTATCTGTCGCCGCTGCGGGCACGACGCTGGTGGCGATTGTGATATTCGCGGTGTTGGCCCTATTTTCCGATACCGAATTTGCTGCCAAGCGCCTTAACTCGTAGTCCGGAATGACAAACGGCCAGGCTCTGCTAAGCTTGGCTCTCCCATTTCCCGCTCACATCTTTAACAGGACAATCCTCAGCTAATGGATGCCATGCTTTCTTTAATTGAAAACGTCGAAAAAGTCATTATCGGCAAACGGCCGGTCATCGAATTGGCCGTGGTCGCGATACTGTGCCGCGGCCATGTGTTGCTGGAGGATGTGCCGGGGACCGGCAAGACCATGTTGGCCAGGGCATTGGCCCGTTCGGTGGCGGTGGACATGAAACGCCTGCAATGCACCTCGGATTTATTACCGTCGGACATTACCGGTGTCGCTATCTACAATCAAAAAACCGCCGATTTTGAATTCCGGCCGGGGCCGGTATTTACCCATCTGCTGCTAGCCGACGAAATCAACCGAGCCACACCGCGCGCGCAATCGGCGTTGTTGGAATGCATGGAAGAATTTCATGTCAGCGTCGACGGGTATACACATGAACTGCCCAAGCTGTTTATGGTGCTGGCTACCCAGAACCCAATCGATATGGCCGGCACCCACGCCTTGCCGGAAGCACAGCTGGACCGGTTTTTCATGCGCTTGCGGATGGAGTACCCCAATATCGAACAGGAAATGCGGATACTGGCGGCGCAAACCCAGACTCATCCTATCGACAGCTTGCCGGCCGTCACGTCCGAAGCCGATATTCTAGCGGCGCGGGCACAGGTCAAGGCGGTGCATATCAGTATGGACGTAGCTAAGTATATGGTCGGTATCAGCGCCGCCAGCCGCCAGCATAGCGATTTGCGCTTGGGTATCAGCCCGCGCGGCACCTTGGCCCTGGCGCGCGGTGCACAAGGCTTGGCTTATTTACGCGGCCGGGATTTCGTGTCGCCGGATTTGGTGAAAAGCATCGCGCCGGCGATTCTGGAGCACCGCCTGATCGTCAAACCGCAGGCCGCGGTATTGGGGCGCAATGCCGGCGAGATTCTCGCGGAAATTCTCGACCGACTGCCACCGCCGGTAGTTTGATCGCTAGACTGCAATGGCGCTCAGGCTGAAATTTTTAATCTTGTGCGGCTTTACGCTGGCCGCGTATCTGGCGGCGATCAGCCGCGAACAGAGTCTGCCTTGGCTGCTGGCTGCATTGCTCAGCGCCGCCTTGTTGACCGGCATGCTCTGGCCGCATTGGTTGCTGCAACGCTTATCGGTGCGGCGGGTCGGACCGCAACGGGCGTTGGAAGGTGAAACCATCGTGTTTCGGGTCGACGTACAAAATCGCGGCTGGCTGCCGCGCTTCATGGTGGAGTTGGTCGACCGCTTGCCTTTCGTCAATGCCGCAGAACAGGGCGCCAACGACGGTGACAAATTGCTGGGCAGCGTCGCTTACGTGCCGGGCCGCGGCGCGCGTAGTTTCGACGTACCCTTGCTGTGCGAAAAGCGCGGTTTTTATAAACTGGGGCCGATGGGCTTGGCGTCCAGCTTTCCATTGGGCTTGGCTGAGGCGCGCAGCCGCGCCGATCGTTCCCGGCAAACCCTGACCATTTATCCGAAGGTTTTTCCCATCCTATCACTGCCGCTGTTCGGCGCACCCAGCCAAATTCACCGCGGTGGTTATTGTCTGCCGGAAGGCGCCGGTGCGGCGGAATTCTCCGGCCTGCGCGAATACCGGCGCGGCGACAATCCTCGGCATATCCATTGGCCGACTACGGCGCGCTTGAATGAGTTGATGGTCAAGGAGTTCGAACCTTTGGCGTCGGCCTGCATCTGCATCGCCCTGGATTTGGCCAAGGACGCCAATATCGGCCGCGGCAAGCACAGTACCCTGGAATACGCGATACGCATCGCCGCCTCCGTGGCGGCTTATGCCTGTAGCCAGAATATGCACAGCCGCGTGTTGGCTGATGCCGCACAGCCTTTGCGGATTTTGTCCGGCAAGGGCGATTTTCATTTTCAAGCCATCCTGGATGCGCTGGCTGTCGCGGAGGCCGACGGCGACACGCCGTATGCCAAATTGCTGACCGAAATTGCGTTGAATTGCATACGCGGCGAAACGGTCGTGCTGTTATTGGCGGAGCCGCCGCACCGCCATGCCGAAACCCTGCAGGCGCTGGCTTTGCTGCGGGCCAAAGGCGTGAATTTGTTCGCGGTATTGTTTGAACGTGACAGCTTTCTAAACGCAGCCAGTTGGACCCGTCGCGACACTAGCGACCGGACATTGAACGCCGGTTTACTGGAATTGGGTGCGCATTGCGTTACGGTTCGGCGAGGCGATGACTTAACGGCGCTGTTTAACCGATGACCGCCTCGCCGCTGAGTTTTCCAGTCTATGTGGGATTGTTTCTAGCGCAATGGCTGGCCGTCGCCTGCAATGCGTTTTTGGATATTGAATACGGCAGCTTTGCGCGGGAAATGCTGTTCTGGGCTATTGTCTTCGGCGGCACGTCCATTGTCGGCTGGCGGCAAATCCACTGGCTTTCGGGAGCAGGCAAGGTTTGGCAAAAGGCGGTGTTGTTTATCGGTTTCTTGCTGTTCGTATTGGTATTTATGCCGATTTGGGGTATGCCGCGCGCCGGGTTGTATCTATTGGCGATGTTGCAGGCTTCCTACAATTGCGTAACCACCGGCCGGCGCGAGATGAATCTGGGGTTGTTGGTGTCGCTGGCGATAGTATTGTTTGCCGCCTCGCATTACCGCGCCGACTGGACCATGTTGTTTTATCTAGCGCCTTATATCGTGTCGGTGGTGTTTTGTCTGGTTGCCGAGCAAGTCCAGCGGCGCGGCGCGGACTTGCAGCGTTTGAGTCTGGGTCGGCCCAGCAGCCAAGGGCAGGGCGCGGCCATTTTGGCGGCCACCGCCGCCATCGTGCTGATCGGTGGCGGGCTTTATCTGATAACGCCGCAAATCAACTGGCCTTATCTGGAGTGGCGTTTCGGCCAGGTCAGCTTGCAAAATCCCGGCGGTGATATAGAACAAGCCGGCAGCGGCGGCCAAACCGGTTCCGGTCAACCAGCCGAAAAAGCGGGTGGCGAGCAACAACAAGCTGCGGGTGGAGGAGAGGGCACGGGCCAACAATGGCAGGCCGGCAACCGCTGGCCGAGCCCGGCGGACATGCGTACGGCCGCTAAGCGAGTCAATATGCCGGCCTGGCAGGCGGCGGCGATCAACCGCATTGCCGACCTTAGCGAATCGGCGCAACAAGCTTTGGTACCGGCTGTGGCGGTGATTTTCGACTGGTGGGAGTGGTTGAAACAATGGCTGCGCGAGCACTGGCTGGCGGCGTTATTGGGTTTGCTGGCATTGATTCTATTGGCTATTTTCCTGGCGTTCGGAGCTTTGTTGCGGGAAATCCCATGGATACTTTGGCTAATAACGCAATGGGACTATCTACGTTTGGGTGTGATCGGTCGCCATACTGGGGGCGAAACCGCTGCCCGCCAGTATTACCGGGCGATGTCTCGCTTGTTTGCATTGCACGACGTGCCGCGCGCCGATACCGCCAACACCCGCGAATATCTGGCGCAAATCAGTCGTCGGCATCGCGATGCGCGGCGCAGTGCGGCGGAAATCACCGGTTTGTTCGAAGCGGCCCGTTACGGCGATAAACCGTTAGCGGACGCGCATATTCGGCGCATGCGGCAGTTGTACCGCACAATTTATCGTCAACTTTAATACGGCCAGTGCCATTGATCGTCTTCCGGCCGGTCTATGCCGTGCTCGTAAGCGTAGTTGCGGCAATCGATTTGCCGGTCACGCAGTTTTTCCTTGACGTGGGCACCGGATACTTGCAAAGCCGGAATCCGATCTATCGCATCGATTGCCAGGCTGAAACGGTCGGTTTCGTTTTGAATGGCTAGTTCCAGCGGGGTGTTGATGCTGCCTTTTTCCTTGTAGCCGCGCACATGCAGATTACTATGGTTATGGCGCCGATAGGCCAGTCTATGGATCAGCCAAGGATAGCCATGGAAGTTAAATATTACCGGTTTGTCGACGGTAAACAGGCTATCGAAATCCCGATCCGACAGACCGTGCGGATGCTCGCTGGCGGGCACTAGCTTGTACAAATCCACCACGTTGATAAAACGAATTTTCAATTGGGGAAAGTGCTCGCGCAACAAGACCACTGCAGCCAAGGCTTCCTTGGTGGGAATGTCGCCGGCGCTGGCCATCACCAGATCGGGCTCGGCACCATCGTCATTACTGGCCCATTCCCAAATACCGATGCCTTTGGTGCAATGTTTGATAGCCGCGTCCATATCCAGATACTGCAGATGTTTTTGTTTGTCGCAAACGATCACGTTGATGTAGTCGGTGCTTTGCAAACAATGGCTGGCAACAGACAGCAGGCAGTTAACATCGGGCGGTAAATAGATGCGCGTTACCGACGGGCTTTTGTTGACGACCAAGTCCAAAAAGCCGGGGTCTTGATGCGTAAAGCCATTGTGATCCTGCCGCCAGACCGTGGAAGTAATCAGCAAATTCAATGATGACACCGGCGCCCGCCAGGACACGGCCTTGGACATCGCCAGCCACTTGGCGTGTTGATTGAACATGGAATCGATGACGTGTACAAAGGCTTCGTACGACGAAAAAAAGCCGTGGCGACCGGTTAATAAATAGCCTTCCAGCCAACCTTCCAGGGTATGTTCAGAGAGCATTTCCATCACCCGGCCATCGGTCGCCAGTTCGCCGCCGTCGGCATCTTCCGGCAGATAATCCGCCAGCCAGGTTTTCTTGCTGGCTTTGTAAACATCATCCAGTTTGTTGGAGCTGTTTTCGTCGGGACCGAATACCCGAAAGTTGTGCATATTGGCGTTCATGATGTCGCGCAAAAACTTGCCCAGCGGCCGGGTATTTTCCGCCGACACTTTACCGTGGCCGTTCAACGCCAAGGCATAATCTTGAAAATCCGGCATCCGTAAAGCCTTACGCAACAGACCACCGTTGGCATGTGGGTTCGCGCTCATCCGCCGGCTGCCTTGTGGAGCCAGGGCTTTTAATTCGGGAATCAGCTTGCCATTCTCATCGAACAATTCTTCCGGTTTGTAACTGTGCAGCCAGTCAGACAATAATTGCATATGCGCCGGGTTGTCTTTCACGCCGGCCAGCGGTACTTGATGGGAGCGCCAAAAGGCTTCCACTTTATGCCCATCCACGTCTTTCGGCCCGGTCCAGCCTTTCGGGCTGCGTAAGATAATCATCGGCCAATGCGGCCGGGTAGGGATGCCGCTTGTGCGGGCATCTTGCTGGATCCGCCGAATCTCCAGCACGCAAGTTTCCAGTACGCCAGCCATCAGTTGATGCACGGTGTCCGGATCGCTGCCTTCCACGAAATACGGCGTGTAGCCGTAGCCGCGAAACAGTTGTTCCAGCTCTTCATGAGGAATCCGTGATAATAAGGTCGGATTGTTGATCTTGTAACCGTTTAGATGCAGGATGGGCAGCACCGCGCCGTCGCGGATCGGATTCAGGAATTTATTCGAATGCCAGGATGTAGCGAGCGGCCCGGTTTCGGCTTCGCCGTCGCCGACCACCACCGCCACCAGCAAATCCGGATTGTCGTAAGCGGCGCCATAAGCATGGGAAATGCTGTAACCCAACTCGCCGCCTTCATGGATAGAGCCCGGCGTCTCCGGGGTGCAGTGGCTGCCGATGCCACCTGGGAACGAAAATTCTTTAAAAAACTGCAATAGGCCTTCTTCGTCTTCGCCTTTGTTTGGGTAGATTTCCGCGTAAGTGCCTTCCAAATACACTGGCGCCAACACCCCCGGCGCACCGTGGCCAGGGCCAGCCAGAAATATCGCGTTAAGGTCGTATTGTTTGATCAGCCGGTTGAGATGGATGTAGATAAAGCTCAAGCCGGGACTGGAACCCCAGTGGCCGAGCAGCCGGTTTTTGATGTGGTCCGGTTTCAGCGGTTCTTTTAATAAAGGGTTATCGCGCAGATAAATCATGCCGGCCGCTAAATAATTGCAGGCTCGCCAATAGGCGTTGATGCCTTTTAGTTCTTCTTTGCTCAGTGGTGAGATAACCGCTGGTAAAGCTGTTTCCAGTGTCGTCATGCGCTAACTCCTTTGTTGACCAGAACGTGTTTCCGCGCTACCAGAACGGCGTGGAAATTCCTGGATTAGTGTAGTGTATGCTTGTGCAATTCAAAAATAGCGAATTACCGATAAAATTTGGCATCGTGGCATTGGTCGGATACAGCACTTAAACCGGAACAATGCTCGCCAATGATCGAAAAGCGTATTTTCGCAATCCATATAATTTGACATAATATACATTATGCGAATTTATTGCCATCTGTAGTTATTCGGTAAACTAATATTGTGATGCCTATGGGATGATGTGCTATATTGCAACTTAATGAGAACAATTATTAATTAGTTTGCATGTCGACATATCTTAAAGCGCTGGCGACTGGCGATACAGGCCGTATAGTTGGATTCGATCAATCGGGTGGCGTTTATCGCAAGAAGTTGTTGGCCATGGGTTTAACGCCAGGCACTGAATTTACAATTACGCGATTTGCACCGATGGGCGATCCGGTTGAAATCAAAATTCGCGGCTTTTCGTTGTCGCTGCGTAAAAACGAGGCCTCCGTCTTACTTATAGAAAAAATATGAGTATGGATTTTACTGTTGGCGTGGTTGGTAACCCAAATTGCGGAAAAACCACACTGTTCAATGCACTGACCGGCTCCAGGCAACACGTCGGCAATTGGCCTGGTGTGACTGTTGAACAAAAAACCGGCGAATACGCGCACCAAGGCAAACAGATAAGTCTGGTCGATCTACCCGGCACTTATTCACTAGAAGCCGATGACGACAGTATCTCCCTGGACGAAAAAGTCGCGCGCGATTACGTCGCTTCCCGCCAAGCTGATTTAATCATTAACATCGTCGATGCCTCCAATATAGAACGAAACCTATATCTAACCTCGCAATTGATAGAAATGCGGGTACCGATGATATTGGTCCTGAACATGATGGATGCGGTAAAAAAGCGCGGCATAAAAATCGATATCGAACTGCTTGCCAAGCAAATGGCTTGCCCGGTAGTACCGGTTACCGCTGCTACGGGCTCTGGTATTAAGGAATTACGCGACCTTATCAATAAAGCTAGCCTCAGCAAGCCCATTCCCGCATTACAAGTCAATTACCATCCAGCTATAGAAAAAGCTGTCAGTCAATTGCAGCCTCTATTGGCTCAGCAATCTGTCGATTTAGTTTGTGACAGCCGCTGGCTTGCCTTGCGCTTACTTGAAAATGATACCTTGGCAAAACAACTTGCCGGCCCTGAACTACAAAAAATTGCAGAACAATTGCGCGCGGATATCGAAGCGCAAACTCAAGATGAAATCGACATACTCGCGGCCGACGCGCGCTACGGTTTGGTTAATCAACTGGTACAAACCAGCGTCTGCAAACTTAACGAGGTTTCCCGCAGCGCCACCGATAAAATCGACAGTGTGGTGTTAAATCGATTTTTGGGTATTCCGATTTTCTTGTTGGTGATGTATGCCATGTTCATGTTTACCATCAACATCGGCAGTGCTTTCGTTGACTTTTTCGACAAAGCGGTCGGTGCGTTACTGGTGGACGGTTTAAGCGAACTATTAACTGGCATGAATTGGCCTGCTTGGCTGGTGGTGTTGATCAGCAGCGGCATCGGCGGCGGTATTCAAGTGGTGTCTACCTTTATCCCCATTGTCGGCTTTTTATTCATATTTTTATCGATGCTGGAAGATTCCGGCTACATGTCCAGAGCTGCATTTGTAATGGACCGGTTCATGTGCATCATCGGCCTGCCCGGCAAATCGTTTGTGCCGATGATCGTCGGTTTTGGCTGCAATGTACCGGCCATTATCGCGACCCGGACGCTGGATAATCAGCGTGACCGGGTATTGACCAATTTGATGAATCCGTTCATGTCCTGCGGCGCCCGCCTGCCCGTTTATGCCTTGTTTGCTGCGGCCTTTTTCCCGGTTGGCGGCCAGAATCTGGTGTTTGGTTTGTATTTATTCGGGATTGTGGTGGCGGTGTTGACCGGTTTAATCATGCGTCACACCTTGCTGCGCGGCTCCCCTACTCCTTTTTTGATGGAACTACCCGCTTACCATTTGCCCACTTTGCAAGGTGTCTACACCAAAACCTGGGAACGCTTGAAAACCTTTATCTTCAACGCAGGCAAAGTCATCGTGCCTATGGTACTGGTGTTAAATGTATTAAATTCTTTGGGTACGGACGGTAGTTTCGGACAGGAAAATAGCGATAAATCAGTACTAAGCGAAATCGGCCGCGCATTGACACCTGTATTCCACCCCATGGGTATCGCCCACGATAACTGGCCGGCGACCGTCGGCATCTTTACCGGCGTGTTGGCTAAGGAAGCCGTAGTCGGGACGTTGGATGCGTTGTACAGTCAAATGGCCGTTTCCGATCATACCGCAGAAGAAAAAAGCTTTGATTTACAGCAAGCCCTGTTAGAGGCTTGTCAAACGGTACCGGACAACCTGACGGCCATTGCCGACAAGCTGCTGGACCCATTGGGATTGAGCATAGCCAACATATCCGATCAGGCTGCGGCAGCGGAACAGCAGCAAGTCAAACTCGATACTTTCGGCGTCATGCAAGCCCATTTTGATGGTCAGATCGGTGCCTTCGCCTATTTGCTGTTTATATTATTGTATGCGCCCTGCGTAGCCGCCACTGCGGCAATATACAAAGAAACCAACGGCAGCTGGGCTTTATTCGTGGTGTGCTGGACGACTTTTGTGGCTTACTTGACCGCCACCCTCTTCTATCAAGGCATGACCTATGCACAACATCCGCATTCCGCTATTGGCTGGATATTGGCATTAACGCTTATCTTTGCCGGAGTACTATTCCTGTTGCGATTTTACGGCGTGCGCCAAACCAGCGGAGTCACGCAATGATATTGTCCGACTTACGCAGCTATTTGCAGGAAAAACGCCGGGTAACCTTGAGCGATCTTGTGTTGCATTTTCATATGGATGCCGATGCCTTGCGCGGCATGCTGGGTAAGTGGATCAACAAAGGCAAAGTACGATTAAGCCCAGTCGGCGCTTCCTGCGGCACCAGCTGCTGCAAATGTGATCCGGCTTTGACAGAGATATATGAATGGGTGGATTAGTATAGCGAGGCTTATTAAACAAACGCCTCGCTAAACTGAAGCGGTTTATTTGGCTTCCGCCAACCAACCCTGTAGCGCGTCGATTAACTCTTGCGCTTGTTTTTCGCTGGAAATATTGAATTTGGATTTTTGCTGATATTCGCCGTTGCGTTTTTGATAGCGGCGAATGCTAAATCTATCCTGGCTATATTGATTTTTAGCCGGTTCCCAATCCTGATAACGGTAAATGACCGTCGCCCAAGCGCCCTTGCTCAGGATTTTTTTGTCCAGTTCTTTGACAGTTTCAACGCCGCCGTCTTCGTAACTAATGGTTAAATCTTCAACGGTTTCAGCCATATATTTCTCAATGAGGTTAGCAACGGCGCGCAGTCTACCATACATGCGCGACCATCAAAATGCCGAATCACCTAGCGCGCAATGAACTCGCCAAAAGCACGACTGCCCTCCCCCGTTTTAATCGTGTTTACCACTTTCAGGGTTTTAGCGTCGATGACGGACACATTATTGTCAAACCAGTTGGCAACATAGACGTTCTGGTCGTCCGGATGCGTGCTGATGCCTTCCGGCTTATCGCCGACTGCGACCACGTCAATTTGCTTATATGTGGTGGTATCAACGACCGATACGGTACTATCGTCCTGATTAGTAACAAACAGCAGGCTATCGTTCAACGCCAGTGCAACCGCATACGGCCTGGCGCCAACCTTGATGGTAGCCAAACGCTTTAGACTGCGGGCGTCCAAAACAGTCACATTGTCACTTTCCACATTAGCGGAATACAAACGCTTACCCTGACTATCCACCGCTATGCCAAACGGATGCGCGCCGACTTTGGTGGTATTACGGATAGTCAGTTTGCTTAAATCGATTTGCGAAATCGAATCGTCGATACGATTGGCAACATACAGCCAGCGATTGTCCGGACTGACCGTCATGCCAGACGGCGATTTGCCGACGGTAATGGTTTTGATCTTCGCAAAATTTTTGGTATCGAAAACCGTCACCGAGTTTTCATACCAATCGGCGACAAATACCTGCTCGCCCTTTCTGTCCGCGGTGATTCCCAGCGAAGCGCCGCCGACCTTAACCTTGGTTAATTTAGTAAGTTTTTCGCTATCCAAAACCGCAAAACCGCCACCTTCCGGGGTGCTGATATATACCTGTTTCTTCGTCTGATTCAGCGCAACGCCTGCCGGCTTACCTTCCACTTTGATCGTTTCAATGACCTGTTGGCTTTTGGTATCGATAACCGATACCGAATTATCCAACTGATTGGTAATAAAAGCGCGTGAATCAGCGCTAACGCCAGATGAGAATGCACCGAGCAATGAAAAAACCAACAACGAATATCTGATGCGCATGGTGAGAATGACAGGAATGGGGGGCGAGGGTTCTCGGCGCGAATGACCGAGAACCAGATAAGAACAACTTAGCGTTTAATGTCGATCTCAACCGCGGCGGAAACTGAGCCTACTTTTTTGGCAATCGCTTCCAGACCGGTTTTAAGAACATTGCTAACCGCTTTATCGGCAGTTTCTTCGTTCAATTCGGCTGGTGGGTTGTTGTTGACATAGGCACGGTAATAAGTGGCCACCCACTCGATTTCGGCTTTTCCGCCTTTGTCGTTCACGGACAATTCTGCCGCATAGTTACCCACTGGCAATACTGGCAGCGGCTCGTCTTGACCGGCGTGTTTAATGGTGCCGGTTGAGCTCATATCGGTGATTTTGTACTTGTAAGAGAATTTCGCTGCGTCATAGGCTTTTAATTCTTCTGTGATGGTACCGTTCGCCAAAGTCAACACGCGGATAGCGCCTTTATTATTGGTGCCGTCGCCTTTCACGCTTTTAATGCCTGGGTGCCAAGACATATCATCGTAGTTCTTGATCAAATCCCACACTTTGGCCGCTGGGGCATCAACAGTGATGGTGGCTGTCATTTTTGCTCTGACCGGACCATGAGCATGGGCAAAACCGGCGAACAAAAATAAAACGGTTGAAACGAGCAACGAGGTTTTTTTCATAACACTTTCCTATGATGGACACATAAAATGGAGCGGGCGATTATAAAATAAAATCCGTCCGCAAGTATTCGCAAAAGCATGTTTGCGGAAATTTTCCCGACTCTGCCATCCTACCCGCACGTATTTAATGACTACAGCTACTTTTTTCTGGCACGATTACGAGACCTTCGGCATCGACCCGCAACGTGATCAGCCCTGCCAATTTGCCGGCATCCGCACGGACATGGATTTCAATATCATCGGCCAGCCCGTCATGGCCTACTGCCAGCCCGCCGACGATTACTTGCCACACCCCGAAGCCTGCCTGATTACCGGTATTACTCCGCAATTGGCCGCCGACAAAGGCGTTTGCGAAGCGGCGTTTGCCGCCATTATCACTCAGCAACTCGCCGAACCCGGTACCTGCGGCGTCGGTTACAACAGCATCCGTTTCGACGATGAAGTGACTCGCAACCTGCTTTACCGGAATTTTTACGATCCCTATGCGCGCGAATGGCAAAACGGCAACTCGCGCTGGGATATTATCGACTTAGTGCGCGCCGCCAAAGCCTTGAGACCGGAAGGCATCGAGTGGCCGGTTAATGCCGACGGTGTTGCCTGCTTTAAATTGGAAGAACTCACCAAGGCTAACGGTATCGCCCATGAAGCTGCCCATGATGCGTTATCGGATGTGTATGCAACCATCGCAATGGCTAAATTAATCAGGGAGCGGCAGCCAAAACTATTCAACTATTTACTGAACAATCGTTATAAAAACACTGCGCTAAACCTATTGCAACTCGGCAGCTTTACTCCCTTAGTTCATGTCTCCGGTCGATTTTCGGCGCGGAATAATAGCTTGGCGGTGATCTTGCCTCTGGCGCAGCATCCTAGCAATAACAACGAAATCATCGTTTACGACCTTTCGGTCGATCCGGCCCCCTTGCTTGAATTAAGTGCAGAAGAAATTCAGCAGCGGCTATTTGTTGCCAGCGACGCGCTGCCGGAAGGCGTTGCCAGAATCCCCTTAAAAACCGTACATATCAACAAAGCCCCGGTATTGGCACCTTTGTCGGTGATACGCCCAGCCGATGCCGAACGGTTGCAACTGGATTTAGGCAGATGCGAAGCAAATTTGCAGCGGATTCAGACTGCGCCACCTTTAGCGGAAAAGCTGTCGCAAGTATTTACCCGTCAATATCAAGATTCACCTAAGGATCCTGATTTGATGATTTACAGCGGCGGATTTTTCAGCAACAGCGACAAAGCGATGATGACGCGAATCAGGCAAGCAAAACCCGAGAAACTATCTGACTTTGCTGCCGATTTCGATGATGTCCGTTTACCAGAAATGCTGTTTCGCTATCGCGCTCGGAATTATCCGATTACCCTATCCAGAGAAGACGCCCAGCTCTGGCAGCAATATTGTCGCGACAAACTAAACGGTGTACTTGGGAATGGCGGGCTGACGCTGGATCAGTTCACTGCCAAAATTGCGCTGATGCGGGAGGAGCCCAATGCAAATCAAGCGATACTGAACGAGCTGGCGGTCTACGCGGAAGATCGACGCTTAAAATTTTCGAATTGAGGTTTTTGCCGATTTAAAAGCCGGCAGATTGTTTCAGGAATAAGGCGCTTTTAGCGTTATGCCGTATAATGCAAACCATTTGAGTAAATTTCGACCGAGGCATCATGAGCATTACCCTGTCTAACCGCGTAAAAGCGGTCAAACCGTCCCCTACCCTGGCTATTACCGCCCGTGCTGCCGCGATGCGTGCTGCCGGCAAAGATATTATCGGTCTGGGTGCCGGCGAGCCGGACTTTGATACGCCGGACCATATTAAAGCCGCCGCCATTAAAGCCATTCACTCCGGGTTTACCAAATACACCGCAGTAGACGGTACCGCCGGCTTAAAAAAAGCCGTTATCGCTAAGTTCAAACGCGACAATGGCCTGGATTACCAAGCCAACCAAATCCTGGTGTCCTGCGGCGGCAAACAAAGTTTTTTCAATCTGGCCCAGGCACTACTGAATCCCGGCGACGAAGTGATCATCCCTGCCCCATACTGGGTATCCTACCCGGATATGGTACTTCTGGCGGATGGCGTCCCCGTGATAATAGAAGCCGGTCAAGCGCAAAATTTTAAAATCACCCCGGCACAACTGCGCGCAGCCATCACCCCCAAAACCCGCCTATTGGTCATTAACAGTCCGTCCAACCCCACCGGAGCGGCTTATAGCCTGGCGGAATTAAAAGCGCTGGGCGACGTGTTAATGGATTTTCCAGAGGTGTTGATCGCTACCGACGACATGTACGAGTTGATTCTCTGGAACAAAGGGGAATTCGTCAACATCCTTAACGCCCACCCCGGCTTTTATGATCGCACCATCGTCTTAAACGGCGTATCCAAAGCTTATTCGATGACGGGCTGGCGGATCGGCTATGCAGCAGGGCCAGCACCGTTGATCGAAGCGATGTGCATCATTCAGTCACAAAGCACCTCCAACCCCACATCGATCTCGCAAGTAGCCGCCGAAGAAGCCCTGAATGGTGATCAAGGCTGCATAGACACGATGATGGTGGAATTTAAAAAGCGTCACGATTATGTGGTCGCCGAACTCAACAGCATTGATGGCATTGAATGCTTGCCCACCGACGGCACCTTTTACGTGTTCCCCAATGTGGAAAAACTGCTGAGCAGACTGGACGGTATCAACGACGATCTGGAATTTGCCGAATACTTAATCGAAAAAGCCGGCGTGGCCCTAGTGCCAGGCTCAGCATTCGGCTGCCCTGGCCACATTAGAATCTCTATTGCCACCAGCATGACCAATCTGGAAAATGCCTTACTCAGAATCAAACAAGCGGTTTAAGGCCTATTAGGATTTGCCATCGCGAACGAATAAACCGACATTAATTTGCCATTTTTCAATTGACAAATTTAATCAATGCTATAGAATTCGCGGCCTTCGCACTTCATCAGTAAGAAGGCCTCGGTGGCGAAATAGGTAGACGCACGAGACTTAAAATCTCGCGACCGAAAGGTCGTACCGGTTCGATTCCGGTCTGAGGCACCATAAAAATAAAGGACTTTGGTTAACACCCGGTCCTTTTTTTATGCCTAATGATTGCCACGTTCCCTTTGAATAACGCCTCGGTAAAACTGGTTGAGCATGAAGAAAATATTTCACTTTAAACGCAGAAATCCGCCGCTGCTATGGCGTCTCAAGTGGTTTCTAGTTTTAGTCACCATCGGCTGCTTGGAAATACTCCCGGTCCCGGTCACCGACTCAATCCTGATATTTGTCTTAATCTACAGACCACTGTGGTTCAAAAATGTGGTCAACAAGCTCTATTCTCATCTGCCCTCTGTATCACCAGAGGAAAGCGAGCTATCCTATTTTTCCAAATATCAATTAGATCACCCCAAGCATTTCAATAAGTGATAGTCACCGGTCTTGCTATAGTCTGTCTCGCGCATCCAAGAGCTTTGGAGTTTAATCAAACCCGGCGAACCGCCTGACTGTCAGTGCCGCACGTTGTTCGATCAGTTGTACGATTTGTTCAACCACCGGATTTCCGACAAAGTCATAATCCGCCGATGCTTGCAAAGTGCGCGCGACAAGCGGTAGCCGTTGGCACAAGCCGAGGATACGTTTTCGGGTTTGCGCCACCGATAAGCCCACCGCTTGGGCAAAGCGATCCCAATGTCTGGCCTGCACTTCGCTGAATTTGTATTTGCCGCCCAACTGCATCGCCATCTTGGGCGTCAGACTGGGATAAACGGCGGTTGACAATACGTCGTAGAGCGGCGCCAGAACGGCACCCTTGTCGGCATATAAGATAGAAAAGTTCTTGGCATGGGCGTCGTGGTTACCGATCAAGGCATTGAAAATCACCGCATCCAGCAGACGCAACACCTGCGGCGCACTCGGTCGGGTCAGGCGGCGGACCAAATCGAAGCACCGTTCCAAACCCGGCCCACCCTCGTTCTGATATTTCAGTTCCGGTACCACGCCCAGTGCCTGGCAGAAATCTTCCTGATGCAGACGCACGCATTGGCCATTTGCAGCTCGAGTTCTGTCATAACGCTCAACCAGCAGAAATGAGCGGTCGCGAATGCCACAAATCCTCGCTTGTGCGGTCTGGAATTGCATCGCACCCGCTAATGCCAGACAGAAACCTTCGTTGATTACACTGTCTTCAACGGCAGCGATGGCCGGTTTGAGAATATGGCTACTGGGTGCGCCATTGCGGGGCAGACCGATTCGTTGACCATCGAACACCACCGGCAACTTATCCTGAGCGCCCGCCAACGACAGGCGCAAGCTATCTCGACCGGCCAGCATCGGCCGCTGCGGCAATTCATCCAGCAAGGCCACTACGTCAGAGTCGGATAACCAGTCGATCTCGTTCGCTTGTTCAGATACAGAGGGTAATCGGTCTGGCGACAACAGCGAAACCGCACCGGCGCATTCGCCACCAATATGGTCGAGCAAGGCAAAGTCGTTCTGCTTCGAGACCTGAAACTGGCGGGCAATCAATTGCCGTAATTTGCCTTCCGGTAACAATCCAGCAAAGAAAGGCCGCGTCTGTTGGTCGTTGAAAACCTCTACTTGCAACGGTAACGAGCAGGACAGCGGGACGGCGTCGGCATGTTGCAGCCAGTCGGCGCTGTAGCTAAATTGCAGTCTGCCTTCAACCAAGGCCAAATCCCCTACTCGACGATCAAATAAATAGACAGCAAGCAAATAGCTCATGATGTTTGGGTTATATCCGGCAGGCCATCGAGCATGACCTGCCCACCCAGTGCTTCAATCACGCGCATCACCGTTTCCAGACGTAGAGTCGGCTTGCCGGCTTCGAGGTCAACAATAAAGCGAACGCCAACGCCCGCCGCCAATGCCAATTCGGACTGCGTTAATCCGAGTTGTTTGCGGGCAGAGCGTAGCGCTTGGCCAAGTTGCTGTGTAGATTGGATGTTGATCATGAGGTTTTTCCCGTTCGGGAAATTATTAGGCGAAAACAACCAACATACAAGTTTAATTTCCCGAACGGGAAATTTAATTTAGAATTTACGATAGACAAGCATTGAAGTTCCCGTTCGGGAAAAATAACCCCTTTCAGTGTCAGCTCTATTCAGTTCAGTCTGGCTGTGATGGTTAGCGCTGAATGCTGATGATATAACTTTGGCTAACTGCAAGTACGAACCAAACAATAACCGACAGCAAATGACTAGCAAACAGAAAAAATCCAAAGCAAGCTGGAGCGACGTTAAATCCAAATTGGCTGACGTTGATCGCGTTGGTCTGATCGGTCTGATACAAGACCTATACGCAGCCAATAAAGATAATCAAACGTTTCTGCATGCCCGATTCGGGTTGGGCGAGGATATTTTCAAGCCCTATAAGGACACGATTTCCCGCTGGATTTGCCCGGATGTCATGCGTAATCAACCTATTTCAGTGGCCAAAGCGAAGAAAGCGATTACCGATTACAAAAAAGCAGTCGGTCAAACTGAAGGACTGGCCGAACTGTCAATTTTCTATTGCGAAGAAGTATTTGTTTTCCTGGGCTACTGCGGCATGGACGATGAAGGGTATTTTGATGCCTTGGTGCGAATGTTCGAACAAGCGTTGAAATATGTCATGGCATTGCCGGAAGCCAAACGCCCAGCGTTTATAGACAGACTCGAGCAAGTTGCGCTGCAAGGCCGGAACGTCGGCTGGGGTGTTGGCGAAGATATGGCAATATTGTTATCCGAATATGACATTGATGACTAGTAATGTGTATTAGCTCAGACCTGATCTGACAGTTACCGTTTTTGCGGGGTGTCTGTCAGATTAGATTTGGTTCAGATTTTTTTGAGCCCAAATCTGTTTTCCATCCAGCAAGGTATCCATCGGCGTTCTGCCGTTGCACATTCTGCCCTGATGAGTTCGGTCATTGTTGTAATAAACCAGCCATTCGTCCAGATCTTTTTGGAGTTCATCCAGGTCGCTATAGAGCTTTTTGCGGAACGTGACCTGATAGAACTCCTGCAAGATGGTCTTGTGGAAGCGTTCGCAAATCCCATTGGTTTGCGGCGACATGGCCTTGGTTTTGGTATGGTCGATGTCGTTGATCGCCAGGTATAGCTGATAATCATGCTGTTCGACCTTGCCACAATATTCTGTGCCGCGATCCGTCAGAATGCGTAGAACGGGTAATGCGTTGGCTTCGTAGAACGGCAATACTTTGTCATTCAGGATATCCGCTGCGGTAATGGGCGTTTTGGTTGTATACAACTTGCAGTGTGCGACTTTGCTGTAGGTGTCCACGTAAGTCTGCTGGTATATCCGCCCAACCCCTTTGAGGTTGCCGACGTAAAAAGTATCCTGCGAACCCAGGTAACCGGGATGGGCTGTTTCGATTTCGCCGCAGGCTTGATCATCCTGCTGCTTTTTCTCCAACGCCGCAATCTGCGCATCGCTCAGCATTAACCCTTCGGCGGCTACCTTGGCTTCCAGTGCTTTAAGCCTCTTTTTAAAGTTCTCCAGGTCATGCCGTAACCAGATGGAGCGAACGCCGCTGCCGGATACGAATACCCCTTGTTTACGCAGTTCATTACTGGTTCGATGCTGTCCATGCGCTGGCCACTCAACCGCATAGGCTTTCACTGCCAGCTCAATGCTTTCATCGACGCGATTCTTCAGATTCGGAGACCGGCGGTTTTTGTCGATTAAGGCATCGATACCACCTTCAGCTACCAGCTCTTGATAACGATAAAACGTATCGCGCGAGACACCCATCACCTTGCAGGCTCTGGAGACGTTATTCAGTTCTTGGGCTAAATTTAACAGCCCCGCTTTGTGTTTAATGATCGGATTGTTTGTATGGATCATGAGAGTTACCTTTTGTGTTTTGTGTAAGGATTCGACACCCCTATCAAAACCGGTAACTCTCATCTTTTCAAGTCGATGTGTCAGATCAAGTCGTGACTAATACAAGTAATGCGCTTTTAGCCGATCTTCAAACTAAAAACGCAAGGCTGATTGCTTTTCGAAGCACATAACATCGAGTGGAGGTTACCGCCAAGGCTTCCACCAAAAATAGATCCGATACCTGCTCCCGCACTCGGCAATTGAAACTGACTTCGTACGATCGCTTGTTTCCCAACACAACTCAACATTAGCCTGAAAGCCGATGAAGTATTAGATCAACACGCCTGCAGCATCCTGTCTCACGAGCGTCTGGAGGTGGTGCGTGTCAACACATCCAGGCCCTGGCCGACCAGTAAGCCCGCCAGGGCGCCAACGCCCATCGCAGCTTGCAGGTCGGCCGGATGATCAAGTTCGTCGAATTCATCGAGCAGAGCGAGCGACCGCACAACCTGCACGAAATCGGCAAGCGTCATGTCATCGCCTTCTGGAAAGCCCATCGCGACCTGGCGCCGAAAACCGCGCATGCCTATTGGTTGGCGTTATGCGTAATTTGGGAATGGACGGACAAACCGGGGCAGCCACCCAAACCGATGTGAATAGTCAAAACAATTTCAGACGGCACAGATGACTAAAACCACTATCAACAAAGTCCGGCAAAATCCGTTCGCGACGGCTTTTACTTTGCTTGCTTCGGCCTAAAAATGTTAATTTCCATGTTTTGGCCACTCGATTTACTTGGTAGTCATGATTCGACATTAGGATTTTGATTTAGTAAGGACATATGCAGACACCAACCCCCACGCCGCTACCACGTTATCAACTCAGTCGTTGGGCCAAGTGGTTTGCTAAAGATCGCCGCTTTCACGCCCTTGCCCTCGAGCAAGAAACTTTGGCGTTAATCGATGAGCACCAAAAGCAACTCAACCTACAGATCTTGAACCTTCAGCCTGGAATTGGCATCGACTCCGGTTGGTTTTGGGACACTTTGTTGTTTACATTAAATGATGGCCAAACGCTACGCTTTGGCGGCGTCAATAAAGAACAGTCGGCGTTGTTGCAGGTCTCGATGAAACGCTATGTTAATCAACGCATTCAACGGTTTTACCAGCAGTTAGTACCTGCACTGATACAAGCATCCCAAGAAGCCAGATTGCTGCTTTCCAATAAAAAATACATTCGCCGATCCATAGCTGAACAGTGGATAGGCAATCATTTGTGGTTGGCGGCGGGACTTAAAAGAACGGATTGTCTGCAGCGTTTGCCAGCCGAGCTTCATCAGGATTATCTCGCTATTCGGCCTCTATTGGACGACGCACACCAGCAGGTTGCGAAACTCAATCAAACCTTTATCGCTCGACAGGCTCAGCAATTTAAAGATTTCTTTGACCAGGTCGAAACCAATCCGCTGACCGAAGCGCAACGTAACGCTTGCATCATCGACGAGCAGCATAACTTGGTGCTGGCCGGCGCGGGTACCGGCAAGACCAGCACCATGATTGGCCGCGCGGGTTACCTGATCAACGCCGGTCTGGCAAAACCCGAACAGATTTTGATGCTGGCGTATGCCCGCAAAGCGGCGCAAGAAATGGAAGAGCGCATCCAGTCCAAACTGGGGATTCACAACCTGACGGTTAAAACCTTTCATGCCTGGGTTTAGACATCATCAGCCAGGTTGAAGGTACCAGGCCAGCCATCGACAAAATGGCCGAGGACGAGGCCTTGCGCGCCGCGTTTGTCGATAGTCAAATTCAATGTTTGCTGGAGGATGAACGTTATCGCTCGCGGCTGCTGACCTATTTTTTGCGCTTTGCCTATCCCTACAAAAGCCAATTCAATTTCAAGAGTTTGGGCGCCTACAATGCGTATATCCTTGAAAACGATATTCGTACGCTGCAAGGCGAACTCGTCAAAAGCTACGAGGAATGCGAGATTGCCAATTTCTTGTATCGACAAGGCATTGCCTACCAATACGAAGCCAATTATCAGGTCAACACCTCTGGCCCGGACTACCGCGTCTACCAACCGGATTTCTTTCTGCCGGCCTACGGGATTTATATCGAACACTTTGCCGTTAACGAACACAATCAAACGCCACCGTTTATCAATCAAGAAAACTACTTGGCCGGCATGACCTGGAAACGGGCATTGCATGAAAAATATCAAACCCCGTTGATCGAAACCTACAGCTACCTGAAACAACAAGGTCGATTGACCGAGGTACTCAGCGAAAAATTACGGGCTGCCGGCGTTCAGTTCCAACCTTTGCCGCAAAATGAATTATTGAACCAACTCAATCAGCTAGGCCGGGTATCGGAATTCAGCAAACTGATGGCGCAAATTCTCAGCTTGTTCAAAGCCGCTTATCTCAGCATCAAACAACTGGTCGAAAAGGCGGACAAGCATGAAGACCAGGAACGCATGCGCGCCGCCGCGCATTTGTTCGAACCCATCTACCAAGCCTACCAACAACGGTTACGCGACAACGCCACCATCGATTTTGACGATATGATTGGCAGAGCCATCGAGTACGTCGAATCCGGACGTTTTAAGTCTCCGTATCAATACGTATTGGTGGACGAGTTTCAGGATATTTCCGCCAGCCGGGCGCGCTTACTGAAAGCCTTGATGGCCCAGCAACCGGAAGCCAGCCTGTTCAGCGTGGGTGATGATTGGCAATCCATCTACCGATTTACCGGCAGCGACGTTGCACTGACCAAAGACTTTCAAAGCCACTTTGGCGATACGGCGACCAGCGTGCTGGATCAAACCTTTCGTTTCAATAACAAAATCGGCGAAGTGGCGTCGCGCTTCGTCATCCAAAACCCCAGCCAGATCGACAAACAGATCCGCAGTCTACGTCTTGTCGAGCAGCCGGCTGTATCCCTCATCAAAACCGATCAGGATTTAACCGGTATTCATGCGGCGCTCGACGCCATCGCCGGTAAAGCCAAGCCATCCGCGAGTGTTTTGCTGTTAGCGCGCTTCAACTTCAAACGGCCCGATGTCGCCGCCTTAAAGCGCCGCTATCCGCAGCTGTCACTGCAATTCATGACGGTACATGCCTCCAAGGGCAAAGAAGCCGATTACGTCATCGTGTTTGGCTTGGAAAAAGGCGAACACGGCTTTCCGTCGGAAAAGGCCACCCATCCCTTGCTGGAGCTGTTGTTGCCTCAAGCCGAAGCCTTCGCACACGCCGAAGAGCGTCGCCTGTTCTACGTGGCTCTGACTCGGGCAAGGCATCACGTCTATTTGGTCACCAACGGCCTTAACCCGTCGCCGTTTGTCAGAGAATTAATCGACGGCGACTACGCCGTTACGGTCGACGAATTTACCGGCCCCGGCTTTCAAGACCAAATTGCCGATATTCCCTGTCCAGCATGCAAAACCGGCTGGATGGTACCCCGAGATAGCCAGTACGGCAGCTTTTTCGGCTGCAATCAATATCCATTGTGCAATCACACGCAACGGGCTTGCCAATGGTGTGGCGGCGACTTGAAAACCCAAGGCCGCTTTCGCGTTTGTGAAAATCGCCGTTGCGACTTCGTCGAACCCATTTGCCCACGCTGCCAAGGCGCCATGGTGCTGCGCAAAGGACCGCATGGCCCATTTTGGGGCTGCTCGCATTACCGTAAAAACGCGGCGTTTTCCTGTTCGCATACCGAGCAATTTATCGATCTACAGGTCGCCAAGATCAAATCTACCGTCAACGCCGCTTAAGAGCAGCTCCGGGCATGGTCTAAACTTAATCCGGTCTAACTAGAGAACTACAGAGACTGCCGGCCAACAAAATGAACTACATCTTGTCGGAACTAGGCTGGATTAAAAAAGGTTTGAAAGGCTGGCTAGTCACCGAACAAGGCTTGGCGATGGGCGCCGAGCAAGGCGAAGACAACCGCTCCGGTATTCCCTACGTGCGCTGGCCGGAAAAAATCACCCGCAACCGGGCGCTGAAAGACAATGTCGATAACATGAAAGGCGTCGATAAACCCAAGACCGACACCGACAAAATGGACAGCTTCCGCCACAAATTCGAAGCCACCCACCGCACCACCGACGGCCACTTCGTCCGCTCCAAGGCGGAAATGCTGATCGACAATTGGCTGTACATGGCGGAAATCGTCCACGCCTACGAACGCAAACTGCCGATCGAAGAAGAAATGTACTGCGATTTTTACATCCCCACCGGCAAGGTGTATATCGAATTCTGGGGCTACGAAAACGACGCCAAATACCAAGCCCGAAAACAGGAAAAACTCGCCATTTACCAGAAATATAATTTCAATCTGATTGAATTGACCGATAAGGATGTGTTGAATCTGGATGATATTTTGCCGAGGTTGTTGCTGAGGTTTGGGGTGCAGGCGTATTGATTACAGAATTTGAGTTTATTGTTGGACAACGAGTAGCCTCATGCGGCGCCAGCAGAGTCGACGGTGTCAGGTTTCAAATCATAAAGCTAATATAACATAACGGAAGTATATTGGCCTTCAACACTTTTAATACATCGAGGCCTGCTTCGGGATGAAAGCTTTGAAAATAGATGAGGTCAAATAACAATGCTAGATCAGTCGTTCAGCGTCGAAAATTTTCGAAAGATTTTTGACTACGAAAATCGAAAAGGAAGTTATTTAGAAGGGAGATATTTTCCAGAAATTGAAGAAGTTACAAAACAACTAAAAACCTGTGTAGGAAAAATCAAGAAACTCAAAGTTGAATTACCAAATTATGAAGAATTAAAACTAGCGTTAAATAGCGAAAAAGAGATATTAAAAGATAAAAAAGAAAAACTCCTTAACATAGAGCTTGAAAAAATATGTCATATTGTCTCTAGAAATGATTTCAGTTTTAATCTAATTAAAGTAGACACACCAACTGGAAAGCCAATATATAAGATAGATGAATTTGATGTTTACTCATATTTCATAATAAAGCAAATTCAGTACAACATTAAAAAACTATACAAAGTTCAGCAAAGCAACCGCTACAATATTATTTGCCAGTTACGCAGTCTATTAAATGACGGATTCCCAAAATATATAATTCGCGCCGATATTAAGGAATTTTATGAAAGCATTTCACGAGAAAGATTGCTCAATAAAATCAACAAAGATGGACTTCTATCGCTATCATCAAGAACCTTCATAAAAGTAATTTTGAATCAATATGGAAAATTATCAGGAAGTCCGGTTGGCATTCCTCGCGGCATAGGTATAAGTGCTTATATGGCTGAACTCTATATGCGTGATTTTGACCATGCAATTAAAAACCATCCTGAGCTTGTTTATTATGCACGATACGTTGATGATATTATTGCCATCTATGCACCAAAGCCAAATTCAAACACTGAGTTTTTTTTAGAAACTTCCAAGATAAAATAGATCAGTCAAAATTAAATCTAAATACAGAAAAAACGCAAAACATAGATTTAACTATAAATAAAAATGGAAATTTTGATTATCTTGGTTATGACTTCTGCGCTAAAGGTGACCGGATACATCTTTCAGTTAGTAAAAACAAAATAAAACGCTACAAAAACAGGCTTGACATTGCATTAACTTCTTACCAAGAAGAAGCAATAACGAATGAAAAGTTTGCAAGGGAAATTCTTATAAAAAGAATACGATTTCTTACAGGCAACACGCGTTTATCAAACAATAAAGACAATGCTCTAGTAGGTATTTATTTTTCCAACAGTTTGATTTGCGATAGCTCATCTCTTAAAGCGCTGGATTGTTATGCCAAAATAAAATTTTCAAAAGTTACTTCTGAAAAGTTAAAAGATCGACTCACCAGAATGTCTTTTGAAGTAGGGTGGAAAGAAAAAAAATATTACAATTTCTCACCAAAAGAGCTAAAAGAAATCGTTAAGGTATGGAAAAATGACAACTAAAAAGACAAAGCTACAGTTTAAAAAGCCACGGGTTGTTTTGTCCGAAGTACTACCTTATGAAGTACCTTTAACATTTTCTAATCGTCATTTTTATGATTTTTTAGTATCAAATAAAATTAACTACTTAAATCAAGATATTGAATGGAAAAAAGGTGACAATATACTCGACACTCTTATCACTATTATTTTTGGCCCTGAACCAGAACCCAATAATAAAAGAGAATTTGTATCCATACCATTCGAATACAGAATAAGTCATAAAGAAAATGAGTTCAGAGAATTAGCGGTTTGCCACCCTCGCAATCAATTGCAAATGATCGAATTCTACGATCGATTCAAAGAATTAATTCTCTATTATTGCAGCATTAGCCCTTACTCTATTCGAAAACCACAAAGAGTGGCAAAGTTCGTATATCATAATGACAAAACCCACTTAGAAAACTTATCTAGAGAAAACTGCCAAGTAGAAGAAAGTAAAAAAGAATACAAGAATTTAAGGTCTTTCTTTGTCTATAAAGACTACAGTAACGTCTATAAGTTTTACGAGTCCTACAAGTTTCATAGATGCGAAAAGAAATACAATAAGTTACTAAAACTTGATATTACGAAGTGCTTTAATAGCATATACACCCATTCATTAGCTTGGGCAATATTTAACAAAGAAGGCATTAAAGAAAACTTAGGCCAATCAAAAAACACGTTTGCTGGTATTTTTGATTCACTTATGCAACAGCTAAATTATAATGAGACCAATGGCATCATTATTGGGCCTGAGTTTTCCCGAATTTTTTCTGAATTGATACTGCAATCCGTTGATTGTTCTTTAGAAGACACACTGAATAATTCATATCAAATCAGAAATAAAGAACATTATGAGATATTTAGGTACGTCGATGATTATTTTGTTTTTTATAACGATGAAAAAACAAAACAACATATCTTAGAATCTCTTCAGATACACCTTAAAGACTACAAGCTATCTTTGAATGTAAGCAAGCAAATTGTTTACGAAAAGCCGATCATCACAGAAATTACAATTGCAAAAAAACGGATTAAATCCCTTCTTAACGAGAAACTAGTTTTTACACTAACTGAAACAGATAACCTTGTTGAGGAAAAAAAATTTAAAGGCGTAATAAAAATAAGAGCAAACCCATTAATCACAGAATTTAAAACTATAATCAAAGAGTGCAGCGTTGAGTACAGAGATATTTTAAATTATGCACTGTCGATTATAGAGAAAAATAGTGAGTCAATTTTAAAAAACTATCTTCGCTCCGATAAAAATGAAGAACAGTTAATCAAGGCTATACTAGAAATCATCGAATTTATATTTTTTATATATTCTGTCTCACCTCGCGTAAACACTACTATTAAGCTTTGCAGGATATTGGCGACGTTTATACCGTTCATAAAAAATGAAGTGAAGAATGATTTTAAGCACTTGGTTTTCAAATCCATATTTGACAATTCTTGTTTTATTTTACAGAAAAACAAACATACAGAAAATACACAAGTGGAAACCCTGTATCTATTGATTACACTGGCAGAATTGGGAAAAGAATATAGGCTTGATGAATCTGTTTTATCAAGTTTTTTTGACATCTCCAAAGACGAACAATCCAAATATACTTCATCGAAGTCTTTCAACTATTTTTCAATTACTGTGTTGATTTTTTATATGAAAGACAAAAAGCGCTATTCGGATTTAATGGGTTTTATAGAGCAAAAAATTCAAGAAAAATTTCTGAAAAACAAAAAGTTAATATGGAAGGATACAGAGCTTATTTTACTTTTATTAGACACACTGGTTTGCCCATACGTTTCAGCCAGTTTAAAAAGCGAACTACTAAAATTATATGGTGTTTTCGAAATATCCTTGCAACAAGATGTTATAAACATGAGGAAACAATGGTTTACTTGTTGGAAAAACTTTGATTTCCATAAAGAATTGGACGCCAAACGAAGTAAGGAGGTATATTAGCCTTACCGCAACCGTCTAAAATGCATTACCCACACACAAGCGGTTTATATATCTCATATCAATTGCGAAATATAAAGAAGCATCAGGGGCGGGGTGCTTCACCTTCTTGTCAGGCAGCAGCCGTAGCGTGCTGCGAGGTAACGAACCGCACGGAACATGTAAATCAATTCGTAGTCGGGGAAGTTCGATAAGCCACGCCAAAGCGCTCGGCCAATCTCGCCAAGCGCTTGTCCAACGTCCAAAGCTTTGCGCCGGGTGTGATCAAAACCGAGGCCAGCAACTGCAAATCGATAAGTCCGCAACCCAAGCCATATAGCGCTTCCCGCTCGATGAAATCTTCAACTTCCTGCAAACCGGCTTGATTGCAATACCTTAATTGGCGGAGGTTGTTCAGGGTTTGGGCTCTCGACGCGGGCGGCGTACCACAGGCTAATTCGGCAATGATCAGCGAGTGAATCAACGCCGAATCGGAAACGAGCAAACGCACCAAGTCTTCGTTACGATTTTTGAAATGGTCAACCGAAACCGAGGTATCGACAATATCATGCAGACGGTTCGGTTTGTCGGCGATCTCGGGGAATATCCGCCATCTCCGGCATTGTTCCGCCCAACGCAGCCAAGCGCTTGGCGGCCTGAATCCGCACGAAGGTTTTCATCGCTTCCCGGAAAATTTCGGTCTTATCCATATCTGGATCAGCCATTTCCAGGGCCTTTTGGTACAACGCATCGTCTATGGTTACAGTGGTTCTCATAGGGTTTTCCAGGCATCACTTGATGATCTACTGTATCAAAAAATGAGGTCAAGGGATTGTGCTAAAACATGCACCAAACGCCAATCTAATAGTCAACAAAAACCGGTCATTTGTTTAGCCAGCGTCTCTCGAAATTCCCGCTCGAATGTGATCGGGTGTTGAACGGTTCTCATCTCCAAGTCAAACAACCTTCGCCTCCCCCGCCTTTGCCACATCAATTCAATCGTGTTTTTCATCGTCGTTTGGATCCAAGCTTTCACTGCCGCTTATCTGCCTTCGGCTTCAAGCGAATGATCGATATTTTTAGTGTTTGAACGGCGGACAATTTTGTTTATCAGCCGATAAGTGCAAAAATCGACCGCGAATGGCAAGCTGGCAGCCCGTTGATTCGGCAAGGACCCTATGTGCAACTCTGGTATCATGGCCTCCCGCATGTCGGCAAGCGCGCCGCATCATATCGATTAGAGCTTTTGTGAATACACCCGAATTTTCGTCCTTGCCCTTAAAACCCGCCCTACTGGAAAACATCGAATCGCTGGGTTACACCCACCTGACACCAATCCAGGCCGAAAGTCTGCCGCATATTCTGGAGGGCAAGGATGTGATCGCCCAAGCCAAGACCGGCAGCGGCAAGACGGCGGCGTTTGGCATTGGCTTGCTATCGCGGCTGGATTTGAGCAGCTTTAAAGTGCAAGCCATGGTGATTTGCCCTACCCGCGAACTGGCCGATCAGGTTTGCAAGGAAATCCGTCAATTGGCCCGCTTCACGCAAAATATTAAAGTGCTGGCCTTGTGCGGCGGCACGCCGTTCGCGCCGCAGCGCAGTTCGCTGGAGCACGGCGTGCATGTAGTAGTGGGGACGCCGGGCCGCTTGCAGGAACATCTGCAGAAAGCCAGCTTGCGCCTGGATCATTTAAAAGTATTGGTACTGGACGAGGCCGACCGCATGCTGGACATGGGCTTTGCCGACATCATCTCCGACGTGATTTCCTACGCGCCGACACATCGGCAAACCCTACTGTTCTCGGCGACTTACGCCGAGCCGATTCGCGCCCTAAGCCAAAAGTTTCAATTCAAACCGATCTCGGTCAGCGTCGAAACCAGCCATCTGGACAACCCTATCGAACAACGTTTTCATCAGGTAGACAAAGCCAAACGCCTGAATGCGCTCGGTTATTTGCTGGCTTATCATCGCCCGGAATCGACGGTGGTGTTTTGCAATACCAAGCGCGAATGCCAGGACGTGGCAGATACCTTGACCAATTGCGGCTTTTCCGTGCAGGCGCTGCACGGTGATCTGGAACAAAAAGACCGCGATCAAGTGTTAGTGCGTTTTGCCAATAAAAGCTGTTCGATTCTGGTCGCCACCGATGTTGCCGCTCGGGGGCTGGACATCAAAGACATGCAGGCAGTGATCAATTACGAACTGCCTTGGGACCCGGAAGTGTACGTGCACAGAATTGGTCGTACCGGCCGTGCCGGCGCGAAAGGCTTGGCACTGAGTTTAGTCAGCGAAGCGGAGTTGAACAGAGTCAAAGCCATCGAAGACTATATGGCAGGTTCCGTGAAATGGGACGAAATCGCCCCGTTTAAACTGAGCAGCGAACACCGCTTCGAGCCGCCGATGGTCACGCTATGGATAGACGGCGGCCGCAAAGACAAGATGCGGCCGGGCGATATTTTGGGCGCACTCACCGGCGCTAACGGCATAGCCGGCGGCGAAGTGGGCAAAATCGACATCTTCGATAAACACGCTTATGTTGCCGTGAAACGCGGCAGTGCGGATAGGGCTTTGACTTGCTTGCGGGCCGGCAAAATCAAGGGCCGCAATTTCAACGTACGCAAGTCGCAATGGAATTAGTTTAAAGCCTTGCGCAGCGGTTTTGCTTGGTTTTTCTGACGGCATTCCCGCATCCCTGCCGACGCGGGGATGACGACTGAAGACGGATGATCAGCATCTGCTTTCGCAACCCAGCAAATATAACAGCGCTCGATAGCCGAATCGCCAAAGCCTGCTATACCTATGCCAGCCGACACTGACTACTCCAAAATAAGATTCTGCCCGTGGCACCTAAAACGCATATCAGTTACCTCGACACCATTCGCGGCCTGGCGGCCTTGGCCGTTATCAGCGAACATTTCGTCATCGCGTATGGCCTACCCTGCGAAACCCCGCTTTGCCAACAGTTGTTGGATTTCTCACCGCTACACATTTGGTGGGACGGCTCTGCGGCGGTATCGATGTTTTTCGTGCTCAGTGGGGTGGTGCTGTCTTTGCGCTATTTTCGCACGGGACATATACCCGATCTCAGCGAATTTCATTTGGCGCGTTTCTTGATCAATCGGATGTTTCGGATCTGGTTGCCGTACTTATTGGTTTTGCTGATTAGCGCCGGCCTGTTTGTGAACACCTTCGACAGCGCGATACTGAAGACCAGTCTGCCGGCAACTGACTGGATAACAGGCATGTGGCATAAATTTCCGTTAACGCCCTCTGATATGCTACGCGAGAGTTTTTTATTGAAATTGCCCGCCTTGATCGTACTACTGCCGCAAGCTTGGACTTTAAGTATCGAATTGGTACTGTCTTTGCTGCTACCGGTAGGCTTATTGCTGGCGGGACGCGGCAGTTCTTGGCTGGTATTTTTTGGCTTGCTGGCGACCAGCCTATTGGGTGTGTCGATTTTCTTGCTGCATTTTCTATTGGGCATGACCATTGCCAGACACTACACCGATCTGACCCATTACCTGTCCGGCCGCCGCTGGCAACGGCGTCTGTTGCTGTTGACCGGCCTAGCGTTTTATACCTGCGGCACTTTTGTGCCGTCCGACATATTTGGCGATACCGCAGTCTGGCTGGGTTCCGGTTTGGGAGCCGGCTTGATTTTGATGTTCGTACTAGGTTCTAAAGATGCACAGCAGGTGCTATCGCAACCGATGTTACGGCAAATCGGCAAAGTGTCTTACAGCGCCTATCTCAGCCACATGGCGATTCTGATTTGTCTGACGCCGCTGGTTTTAAAATTTTTGGAAGGGTTTACCGAAAACCGGCTGGCACTTTGGTTTGGCGGCTGGCTTATCACTATCGGCTGCGTGCAAGGGGTTTCTTTGTTGTTTTATCATTGGCTGGAAATCCCCAGCATGAGTTTGGGGCGGCGGGTGACCGATGCGATAGCCGCTATAGGCAAGCCAACGGTATAATTGTGGCCAGTTATTCCATTTCCTTGCCAATTAACCATGCGCCTAGCTAGCATTTCATCCATCTTATTAAGCGTTGCCGCGTTGAGCGTTAACATCGACGCTACGGCCGGCTCGACCGCTCAAGACTGGGCCAAGATCACCACGCCGACCCAGGAACCCAGCGAAAGCATAGGCACCTATACCAGCGGTTGCCTCAGTGGCGCGGCTACCCTGCCCCTGGACGGCCAAGGTTATCAAGTGATGCGCTTATCGCGCCACCGCTATTACGGCCACCCCAATTTAATCGGCTTTATCCAGCATCTAGGCCAGTTCAGCGCCGAGCATAAATTGGGCTCGTTGTTGATCGGCGATTTAGGCCAACCACGCGGCGGCCCCACTTTAAGCGGACATCGCAGCCATCAGTCAGGCTTGGATGTGGATATATGGTTTTTGTTATCCGAACCAGCCAGTAACCGGCAATTGACGGCCAACGAACGCGAAACCTGGAGCGCACCGTCGGTCGTGAACATGCAAAACGATACCATGGATTACCGGCATTGGTCGCCGGATCTGGCAAAGCTACTGGAAGCCGCCGCACGCCAACCGGAGGTCGACAGGATTTTTGTAAACCCCAGCATCAAACAAGAATTGTGCACCACCAAAAGTGCCGGAGCCGGTGAATGGTTGCGGAAGATTCGCCCATGGTGGAAACACGACGATCATTTTCATGTGCGCTTGAAATGCCCCGCGCATAGTCCGCATTGCGACTCGCAAGAGCCGTTACCTGCCGGCGACGGTTGCGACGCCAGCTTGGCGTGGTGGTTTTCCGCGGAAGCCAAAGCCCCGTCGAAAAGCGTGCCGCTACCACCGCCACCGTTACCGGCATTGTGCGAGCAGCTGTTGCGTCGTCCCTGATGGTTTTGGCACATCGGCTTTTACAGAACCAGTCAGCTAAATATTTTATTCGTCATTTGAGATAACCATGCCCGATTTCGTACTTCATCAACAACTGGCGCAAGATTGTTTTAACGTAGGGAGCTTTGCGCTATCGGAATTGTTAATGATGAACGATAGCCAATACCCATGGTTCATCCTGGTGCCCAGGCGCCACAATATCAGAGAGATTTATCAGCTTGGACCGGCGGATAGACAGGCTCTGCAAAGCGAGTCCTGCCTGCTTGCCGAGGCAGTTGCGAGTATTTATCGCCCCGACAAACTCAATATTGCCGCAATTGGCAATCTCGTCCCGCAATTGCATCTGCACCATGTAGTACGCTATCAAACCGACAAAGCCTGGCCGGCGCCGGTATGGGGAAAGTTTGCCAGCCTGCCCTATGCAGGCGACCAGGCCGAACAAAGGATTACCCAACTCCGTTCCGCTTTGCAGATGCATTTAATCAATTGAAAATTGATTGAATCTTTAGCCAGGGATAGCAAGCGAGAATATGCAATAACTGAAATAACCCAATTATTGTGTGATTGACGCTCGGTGCAAAAGCACGTCACAATCAAAAAGGTCGCAACGTAAGGACAGGCGCTTGCAAATATCGTGACTCCAGTTTGAGCCCGCATCAGAAGCTCAGGAAATTTCGAGCCAGGTAAGCCGCTTATATCGATTGCTCAAATCCGTCGAGCTTATGGCAGACTGTGTAAAACTTAAAAAAGCCATTGTTACTACCATGCCTATTTTCATCGTCTGCTGTCTAATCTTAACTCCCCTAACCTTAACCCAAAATGCATTTTTACCCTTACTCAATATAGAGGCCGTATGGGGTGCGGGAGCGTGCCTTGCGGTGCTTTTTCTATTGAGTGGTTGTTTGAAATTAGTACCCAGCAAAATATGGCACGATGGTTTTGCCTCCGCAGGCTTATGGACTTGGTACGGTTACTGGAGCCCGCAATTCAGCGACGGCTCACCGCAATTCAGCGTGTTTCCGGTTTATTTTGCTTTGCTCAGCAGTTGGATGCTGCTGGGTTTAATCAACAAAAGTCCGCAGTTTGATTGGGAATCCCAAGAATCCTTGCGCTATATGCAAAAATATTTGGCCCGCTTCGATTCCTGCGCCGTTGCGGTATTGGTGCTCATTTGTCTGGCACTACCTGAGCACTATCTATCCTACCCGCTTGCAATGACCTTTTTCATCGTCCGTAGTGCTTTTCAGCGCTGCCTGGAGATTATTGATAGCCTGTAATTTTTTTTCATTGCTTACCCTTCCGCGCCATATCTTCCCACCTGATGCGGCGCGGTAGCCCAGCTAAAACCGGGTTACCACGCCTGCTACGGCACGATGCCTAAAATACGCCGGGCTAAGCGACTTCCTTGGCCTTATCCTGATAACTATCAATTTGATCGAAGTTAAGATAACGGTAGGTATCCGCGCTGGTTTGTTCGATGCTGGCGGCATATTGCATATACTCGGCAACCGTCGGAATCTTGCCCAATAGCGAGCACACCGCTGCCAATTCCGCTGAGGACAGATAGACGTTCGCGCCATTGCCCAAACGGTTGGGGAAGTTGCGGGTCGATGTCGATACCACGGTCGAACCTTCCGCCACTCGCGCCTGATTGCCCATGCACAAGGAGCAGCCCGGCATTTCGGTGCGCGCTCCGACCTTGCCGAAGGTGCCGTAATAGCCTTCTTCGATCAACTGGTTTTGATCCATTTTGGTCGGTGGTGCTACCCACAAGCGTGTGGGTAAGGCCCCGGCTTTTTCCAGCAACTTGCCGGCGGCGCGGAAGTGGCCGATGTTGGTCATGCAGGAACCGATGAACACCTCGTCGATCTTGGTGCCCGCCACTTCCGACAAAGGCTTGATGTCATCCGGGTCGTTTGGGCAAGCTAACAATGGCTCGGTGATTTCATTTAGGTCAATTTCAATGATTTCCGCATATTCCGCGTCTTTATCCGCTTCCATCAATACCGGATTGGCTAACCAATCCTGCATCGCTTTGATGCGGCGCTGAATGGTTCTGGCATCGCCGTAACCTTCGGCGATCATCCATTTCAGCAAGGTGATGTTGGAGTTCAAATACTCGCGAATCGGCGCTTCGTTGAGTTTGATCGTGCAACCACCGGCGGAGCGTTCGGCGGAGGCATCGGACAACTCGAACGCTTGCTCGACTTTTAAATCCGGTAAGCCTTCGATTTCCAAAATCCGGCCGGAAAACACGTTCTTCTTGCCTTGCTTGGCGACGGTCAATGAGCCGCTTTTCAATGCCGCATAAGGAATAGCATTCACCAAATCGCGCAAGGTGATGCCGGGTTGCATTTGGCCTTTGAAACGCACTAAAACCGACTCAGGCATGTCCAGCGGCATCACGCCGGTGGCGGCGGCAAAGGCCACCAGCCCGGAACCGGCCGGAAAGGAAATACCAATCGGGAAACGGGTATGCGAGTCGCCGCCGGTGCCGACAGTATCCGGCAGGAGCATGCGATTCAGCCAGGAGTGAATCACGCCGTCACCGGGACGCAGAGATACGCCGCCACGGGTCATGATAAAGTCCGGCAAGGTGTGCTGCATTTGCACATCGACTGGCTTGGGATAGGCCGCAGTATGACAAAACGATTGCATCACCAGATCCGCAGAGAAGCCTAAGCAAGCCAGGTCTTTCAGCTCGTCGCGGGTCATCGGCCCGGTGGTGTCTTGCGAACCTACGGTGGTCATTTTCGGTTCGCAATAGCTGCCAGGCCGCACGCCGGCCACGCCGCAAGCCTTGCCGACGATTTTTTGCGCCAGGGTAAAACCTTTGCCGGTATCGGCGGCTTCGCCCAAGCGGCGAAATACCGTAGAAGCTGGCAAGCCCAAGAATTGGCGGGCACGGTCGGTCAAGCCGCGACCAATGATCAACGGAATCCGGCCACCGGCGCGGACTTCGTCGAAGATCACTTCGGTTTTCAAAGCAAACTCGCAGACGACTTCGTCCGTATCATGCCGTTTGACGATACCTTGATAAGGATAAATATCGATCACGTCGCCCATCGCCATGCCAGTGACGTCGCATTCGATCGGCAGTGCGCCGGAATCTTCCATGGTATTGAAGAAAATCGGCGCGATCTTACCGCCGATACAAACACCGCCGCCGCGCTTGTTGGGGATATACGGAATATCGTCGCCCATGAACCACAACACCGAGTTGGTAGCGGATTTGCGCGACGAGCCGGTGCCGACCACGTCGCCGACATAGGCCACCGGGAAGCCCTTGGCTTTCAGTTCGGTGATTTGTTGCTCTGCATTGGTGATGCCGTCGCGCGGCATCTTCAGCATCGCCTTGGCGTGCAATGGAATATCCGGTCTGGACCAGGCATCCGGTGCCGGTGACAAATCGTCGGTATTGGTTTCACCGGTGACTTTGAACACTGTCACGGTGAGTTTTTCCGGCACTTCCGGCTTGGCGGTAAACCATTCGGCATCAGCCCAGGATTGCAGTACCTGTTTGGCGTAAGCGTTGCCGGCTTCGGCTTTTTCCTGCACATCGTGGAAGGCGTCGAAGATCAGCAAGATTTGCGACAGCGCTTTCGCGGCAATCGGCGCCAACGTGGCGTTGTCCAGCAATTCGATCAACGGTGCGACGTTGTAACCACCCAGCATCGTGCCGAGCAATTCGGTGGCTTTTTCAGCTGTTAATAGTGGCGATGTCGCCTCACCTTTAGCAATGGCGGTCAAAAAACCGGCTTTGACATACGCCGCTTCGTCGACGCCGGCTGGTATGCGGTTTTCCAACAAATCCAGCAGAAACGCTTCTTCGCCGGCAGGCGGCTGTTTCAATAATTCAACCAGCGCGGCGACTTGTTCGGCGTCCAGTGGTTTGGGAACGATGCCTTCGGCAGCGCGTTCGGCGACATGTTTTCGGTATTGTTCTAGCATGATGATTTCCGGTAAAAATTATTGGACTTGGGACGCTTGGTCTGCGGCGGCCTGTTCGGCGATAAAAGTACGCATGTCGTCGTTATCAACCCGCTGATAAATCTCGGCAACATCCAGCGTTAAATCCACTGACTCGAAGCGGGCTTGATCACCGAGAAAGTAATGATTGGAGACCCAGCCTTCGCTACGCCGGCAGACCTCGAAATCGACGATGTCCTGCTCGATCAGCACATATTCCAGCAAGCTGGGAATGGTTTGGTACAAGCGGCGCTTGATGGTTTCGTCGCGGCGGCGAGTGGATTTGGACAGCACTTCGACGATCAAGACTGGCGCTTCGGCATAATAGTCGTGGGTCGAGGTATCTTCGCAAACCACCATCGCATCGGGGTAGAACAGATACTGGCCGATCTTAACTTTGACATCGGAACTGAAGGGTTCACAAGGCTTGCCTTGTAAATGATTACCCAACAGTCGAGCCAAACTCATCTTGATGCGCTCATGATTCTTGCTGGCACTCGACATGGCCACCAGCTCGCCGGCGTCATACTCATGCTTTATGTCGCTGAGCAATTCCGCTGCCAGATAATCCTCAACAGACATCCAAGGCTTATCGAATTTAGGTTGCGCACTCATAACCGCCTCCGCCGCTGGTTAATCACTCCATCGCATCGACGATGGCTTGACCCATTTCCTGGGTGCCGTATTTGGTGTCCGGGTTCAAATCCGGGGTGACATAGACACCGCCGTTCACGACTTTTTCAATCGCGTTCAGCATTCGGGTAGCCGCGTCGTGTTCGCCCAAATGGTTCAGCATCATCACGCCACCCATCATCACCGCTGTAGGGTTGGCAATATTTTTGCCGACTATGTCCGGCGCACTGCCATGTACCGCTTCGAACAGCGCGGCGTCCGCACCTATGTTCGCACCAGGGATCAAGCCCAAGCCGCCTACCAAACCCGCAGTCAAATCCGACAAAATGTCACCAAACATATTGGTGGTAACAACCACGTCAAACTGTTCCGGCTTCATCACCATATGCATGCAAGCGGCATCGACGATTTTTTCGTCGAATTCGATGCCCGGATATTTGGCCGCCACTTCCCGTGCCGCTCTGAGGAACAAGCCCTGGGTGTATTTCAAAATATTGGCTTTGTGGCAGACCGTCACTTTCTTACGATTGTTATCGATAGCATACTTAAAGGCGTATTCCACGATACGTTCGGAACCGGCCTTGGTGACCACGGCCAAGCTTTCGGCAATGTCTTTAGCCGGGGTTAGATAATGTTCCAAACCGACATAGAGGCCTTCGGTGTTCTCACGCACGATGACAATATCGACGTCGTCGTAACGGGTTTTTACGCCTTTCCAGCTTTTCGCCGGCCGTACGTTGGCGTAGAGATCGTATTGTTTACGCAGTTCCACGTTGATGCTTCTAAACCCCTCGCCCACCATCGTGGTCAATGGTCCTTTAAACGCCACCCGAGTCTGGGCGATAGATTCCATCGTCGCATCCGGCAGCGGCGTGCCGGTTCTTTCATAAGCCGACATGCCGGCGTCCGCCTCATGCCAATGAATTTTCGCACCCGAAGCGTTGATCACCGCCACGGCGGCGTCCATGATCGAAGGGCCAATACCATCACCTTTAATCAACGTGACGTTATGCATTCATTTCTCCTACTTGATGTTTAAAAATAACCAGTCTTTGCGTGCACTCATCTGTATCGCGATTGAGTCGTTACTCATTCGCCTGATAAAGCACCGTTATTGCGAGTAATAATACACAGTTTCGCGCCCCGCCGCATGGTCAAGCGGGATTGGTGTAGGCCTTAATTTCGGGCGTACTCGGAGTTTATCAGCCAAACTCACCCCAGAAATGCAGCAAAATTCATACCCAAGCAGCCTAAGCCGATAATCGGCGTCCGGCAAACGAAAAAGCGGTATCATCGAACCCGCATCATTTTTTACCCAAGCCTTCATCAAAACTAAACATGGTCTCCGTCGATAAGCTGATTTTCGAATACCCTGGCCTGCGCGCATTGGACAATGTGTCGTTCGACATCGCTGCCGGCAGCATCACCGCGCTGGTCGGCCCCAACGGCGCCGGCAAAACCACGCTGCTGCGCTGCATGGCGGCGCTGGATCAACCGGTCAGCGGTGCGATCAACATCGCCGGCATCGACGTATTGGAACAACCGCGCGAGTGCCATCGCATCATCGGCTACTTATCGGATTTTTTTGGGCTTTATCAACGCTTGACGGTGCGGCAATGCCTGCATTTCGTGGCCCGCGCCCAGGGCATTTTTGCAACTGATTGCCCCGCCGCCATCGAAGCTGTCAGCCGGCGTTTACATATTCAAGATAGATTGGAAAACAGCCCAGCCGAGCTATCGCGCGGCCTACGTCAACGGGTAGCCATCGCCCAAGCCATCATCCACAAACCGCCGGTGGTGTTGCTGGACGAACCGGCATCCGGCTTGGACCCGGAAGCTCGCCATGAACTGGCCGAGCTATTTTTAGACCTGCAAGCCCAAGGCATGACACTGCTGGTGTCCTCGCATATCCTCGCCGAACTGGAAGCCTATTGCACCGATATGCTGGTGCTGCGTCACGGCAAAATCGTCGAACAAGTTGCGGTGAAAGCGCCGTCCTTGCTAAAACCCTTTAAATTACTGCTGGCACATCCAGTAGAAAACCTGCTGCAACGCCTGCAATCGCTACCCGATGTTAAGGTGTTGAACAGCGACGATAAACAACAAGCCGTATTGCAGCTGAACGGCGACGCGGCTCAACAACACCAAGTATTGAAAGCCCTCATCGCTTTGGATTTACCGGTCTGCGAATTCGCCCCGGTCGCCAGCAATCTGCAAGACGCTTACCTACAAACTATCCGCCACAGCTCATGAATCTGAATCCCGAATTTGAACGCCAGCTGATTTTGGAATGCTCGCCAGCTCGGATGGTAGGTGCGCCAATCGTGCTGGGCACGGTGTTTACCTTAAGCTATTTTTTGGACGACTACCGGCTGGGCAACATAACGGCGCAAGCCGCGCTGACGCTATTCATGCTGATCACGCTGCTATGGGGCACCCGGCAAAGCCTGGACAGCATCGTCGAAGAATACCGCGACCGGACCTGGGATACGCAACGCCTGTCAGCTCTCGGGCCGTGGGAAATGACCTGGGGTAAACTGCTGGGCAGCACCAGTATGGTTTGGTACTGCGCTGGTATCTGCTTGCTAGTCCATGCGCTGGCGACCGACAATCCGGCCGCCCTACCCTTGCTGTTTTTTTACGCCATCGGCACCGCGTTACTGGTACAAAGCGCCGGTCTTTTACTCGGTTTGCTGGCAGTGCAACGCGGCCAGCTAAAAACCGGTTCGATACTCATTTTGGTATTGGTGGGCTTCCTCGTTTTCATGCCGTCTTTGACTGATTTAACCGAAACGGCAAATTATTTGCCCGGTCATTTTCAAAGCAACACCTGGTATAACCTGACCGTTAACCCACAGACTTTGCACCAAATAAGCCTGCTTTTCGCCTTATTCTGGTGCGTCATGGGCAATTATCGCTTGCTGGCGCAAGACTTGAGTTTGCGAAATTTACCCTGGGCCTGGCTGGGTTTTACGCTGTTTTTGATTGTCTATTTGGGCGGCTTTATTCCCAATACCCACTATTCCTTTTCCCTGGCTGCTTTAGCCGTTTGCAGCGCTTTAACTTACATTGGCGTCATCGTCGAACGGCACGAGCCGATGCGCATCAAACGTTTACTGGATTATTGGCAACAAGGCAACTGGCGCCGAGTGGGTGAGGAACTACCCTTGAGCGCATTGAGTTTTGCGCTAAGCCTGCCGTTTGCGATATTTCTGAGCTTCCAAGAGCAACGCTTTGCCTGGCTGGACATCTCCCTGCATGCCTACCCACTGGCTGTCGCACTATTAGTACTACGCGATTGCGCCGTTTACCTGTTTTTTTGCTACGGCAAAAATCCGCAACGCGCGTTTAGCCTGAGTTTACTGTCCGCTGCGCTGCTGTACGGCATTCTCCCCGGCCTGTTCGGCGCAGTCGGCATGACCAGCGTTTCAGCGTTATTCTTTCCACTATGGGCGGATTCCGCATTCTCGGCGTTAGCTTTTGCCGCGCTGCAATGTGCGCTGATTTTACGCCTACTTTATCAACGCTGGCGGCAAAGTGTTTAAGGCCAATAGAATTTGTTGGTGCGTTAGCTAACTTTTCTTGCTTAGGCCTACCGGAATAGAGAAAATAAAGCCCAGCTACAAAAACAACAATAACTTGGCTATCGGAAACACTGATGCGCCCTTTGCGCCGCACCGAGTACGATGGTTGCGACCGGGACCGGCGGCATGCGCATACCAAATCCATTCATCGAACATCTTGCCGGCAAGGCTTTTTTTCGCGCCCCCACCCACCACCCGCTCCGACGTTTTCTCGATACCAAACTGTCGCTCAGCCCCGCCAAACTGTTTTCCATTCCGCAATTCGATGAAGACACCGAACGGCAATTTTGGGAAGAACGTTACCTAGTATTACTAAGCCCCCTCAAATGGGCGTTAGGCTTGGGAGCCGTCGCATTCCTGGTCTATATCCTGCTGGATCTACATACTGGTAATACCTCAACCGCAGAAGCCATCTTAAGACTTCCCATAGTCCTGGTACTTTTGGGCTTATTCAGATACCTAAATGTCTGCGTAGAAGCGGCGGCAAAAATCAACACCATCGCCAAACTCAGCGCCGGACTGTCCGCAGCCAATTTAATCGCCACCTTGCTGTACGACGGTAATCCCCGCTACTACGCCGAAACCTGGCCGGCCCTATTGCCCATGTATTTTTTCAGTTACGGGCAAATGTTCATGTCGTTGCGGGCGACAATAAGTTTTGGCTGGAGTACTGCGCTGACCATGCCGCTGGCCGGCTATTGGCTTGGGCTGACCGTGATTGACTTGATCCCGTCTGTCCTTAACCTTTGCATCGTCAATATCTTCGGCGTCTGCACCCGCTGCCAACTGGAAGCTTACGCCCGCAAATCCTTCAGTGAAAAGCGCAAAGTGGAACTGGTCGCCGAGCGTAAGAGCCGCTTCTTGCGGCAGCTCAGCCACAATTTGCGGCAACCACTGCAGGCCCTGAGTTGCTATTCCTCCGTCATGGAGGCAGCCTGTATGGAACCTGCCACTCAATCATTGCAACATATCGCCGGGCGTATGGGCTTTGCGATTGATGAACTGAACCGCGCCGTCAACCATATTTTGGACATTGGCAACCTGGAAAACGGCACGCAACGTCCGTTGCTGACTACCGTCGACATCAATTTGTTGCTGGCCGCATTAGAAAACCAGTTTGCCCCACAAGCCGCCAAACGCGGCCTGAATTTGATCGTGCATCTCCGTCGAAGCCCACCTTATAACGTCCACAGCGACGCCAGCATTTTGAGCCAGATCATCGGCAACCTGCTGGATAACGCGATCAAATACACCAATAGCGGCTGGATCATACTGACGGCCGTCAAAATCGGCCCGGACTGCTTGCAAATCCATGTGCGCGATAGTGGCCCCGGTATCTCGACGGACATACGCGGCGACATCTTCAAGGAATTTGTCCGCGGCCAGCGCCGCAATAACGACCCCAGCGCGCATGGTTTGGGGATTGGTCTGGCTTATGTATCCACCGCCGTCCAACATCTACCCGATCACGAACTGGCATTGCATTCCAAACCGGGACGCGGCTGCGACTTTAAACTGAGCGTACCCATCGCTCAACCCAGTTTGACCAATTTCGAATCACCGGCGCCTATCGGCGACTTTGCCGGCCGTCTGATCCTGGTTGTGGACGATGACGCCGAAACACTCGAAGCTCTGAGCTGCCGACTACAAGCCTGGGGCTGCGACGTACAAACCGCGACTTCGCTTGTCGAAACCCGACTGGCTCTGGCCGACACTCTACAAGTGCCGGACTTACTGATTACCGATTTTTACCTGGGTAACACCGAAACCGCCCACAACATTATCGCCGCCGTCCACGCCGATTGCGGTCCGGTGCCGATCTTGGTGCTGTCGGCGGAAGGCATCTGCGAAGAGGACAAAGCCCACTGGCCGGCCGGTACTCAGTTGTTGCGCAAGCCGGCGAAGTCCAATGTGCTAATGGCGACGATAGTTAAGGCGTTAGAGCGCGAGACGGAGAATGCACAACTTATTTGAGCCTGCCATCGCGCCTACGTCTCTACGCGACCGCAAAAACGCTGCCAATTCCCCCCCATTTATAAAAATAGGGAAAAGGGGGAGATTTTCTACAATCCTGCTCCGGTCAACCCAAACACAATCCCTTGCTCGAACAACTTCACCAGCAATTCGGTCCGCCGTGACACCCCGAATTTCTGGAAAATAGGCCGCAAATGATTCCTGACCGTCTGCTCCTGAATGTTTAACCGCTTGGCAATCGACTTATTGGTATGCCCGCAGGCAATCCAACGCAGAATCTCAAATTCGCGCGGCGTCAGTCCCAAGCTGGTCGGACTGGTTTTTGGCTGAATGCCGGACATTGAGTCGTCACTGCTTGCGGCTACCGACGGCTTACCAGCCATAGCCGCCGGCAAATACACCTTGCCGGACAACACGTCGCGCAAAGCCTCGACAAAGGCCTGCCGCGACACAGTCTTGACCACAAACCCCATCGCTCCGGATTTCAGGGCTTGAAATACCACGTCCCGGTCTTCCACCCCGGAGAACATCACCACGCACAAATCCGGAAACACCTGTTTCAGCTCGGTTAAACCGTCCAGACCACTTCGATCCGGCAGCTGCAAGTCCAGCAATACCAAATGCAAAGTCTGAACCCGCGCAATCGCCAGACCGGCGGCGAAACTCTCCGCCTCGAACACCTGCGCGTCCGGGTAAATCTGTTTCAACAAACAGGCCACCCCTTCGCGCGCGCAAAAGTGGTCGTCGATTAACAAAATATTCACAGTCTTCATCCCCGTAGCAAGCCTGATTGGCGGATTGTAACCCCGTACAGCCCGCAATAGACCCAGTACACTTGTACTAGTACGGAAAACAAGTGGCAGTGGGAATTGCGTTGGGCCAGAATCCTTATAGGCAAAACCAAAGAGGCACCGACATGGCAAGTATCCATCGCCAACTTGGCTGCCGGCTCGACTTAGCCTGTGCTCACGGCTATCACATCTGGCTGAGCAAGCACTCAAAAGCTATTATTAAACCGGCGCTCAAATATAGCCGCCCCGCGTATGCGGGGCCCAATTTTCAAGGTGGGTTCCCGCTTCCGCGGGAATGAGGGAACCAGGGAATCTAAGGACCGGGTTAATAAAAGAGGCGGCAAAGCAATCAAGACCTTACCCGACTGGGTTTTATCGTGTAATTTCGAGTTTATTGGCAAACAAAGTTTCGATCTTTTTCATTTAATATTAATTTCTACGCGGACATTAACAGGGCAACGGTACCATGGCCAATTTCAAAGATCTGCAAGGAAAACCAACAGATTTCGACCAATGCTTCCCCAATGTTGTCAAATACGACCCCGCCTCGAAAACCTTCGAAATTGGGTTGGTCATGGGCGGTACGGTGTCGTCAGGCGCCTATACCGCAGGCGTAATCGATTTCCTGATCGAAGCGTTGGACAACTGGCAAACCGCTAAAGAAAACGGTGAAGACGTACCGGACTGGAAGGTCAAACTCAAAGTGGTGACCGGCACTTCCGGTGGTGGGGTCACGGTTGCGTTGTTAGCGCGAGCATTGTCCTTCGATTTTCCGCCGGTTCGTAAAGCGTCAAGCCCTAGCGATCAAGAAGCTAACCCTTTCTACCGAATCTGGGTCAAGGAAGTCGATATTCATAAAATGCTGGATACCGCTGATATCGAAGGCCCGGAGCCGACGGTTTCCTTGTTGAATGCACGTGTGCTCGATAACTGCGCTTGGATGATCGCCAATTTTGACAAGGCCTTCCCCAGCCTGACGCTCAAAGCCAAAACCCGCGAGTTTATCGAAAATCCGCTACCAATTTATCTGACCCTGACCAACTTGCGCGGCATCCCTTACCGGATCGACATGGGCGATAATGGCCTGCAGCAGGAATACGTCAATCATGCCGACCATGTGCGGATGGCAGTTTTTAGTCAAGGGCTGAATCCTAATTATCAGGTTCGCCCGGATGAGTTTACGGTAGGCGGCAACACAAAAAACGCCATTCCATGGGATCAGGCCGTGCAATATGCTTTGGGTACCTCTGCTTTCCCGCTCGGATTTCCGTTGCGCGCTTTGTCACGACCGATCACGCATTATCGCTACCGCGCCATTATCTTGCCTAATTCGAATGATCCCATTCGCCATATCGACCCGATCTGGACCGAATTGGCTGTTGAGCCGATCACTACTTCTCAGGGCATGGTCGCCGACGTCGTCGCTGATGAGTACCATTTTGCCGCCGCCGACGGCGGCATGACCAACAACGAACCTATCGAATTGTGCCGATCCGCACTGGCAGGTTTTTTAAATTCCAACCCTCGTGGCGGCGATGATGCACATCGCGCCTTGATTTTGATTGATCCCTTTGCCGACCAGGCTTCGCTGGGTCCAAAGGATCAGCCCGAGCTATTGAAATCGATTCCCCCCCTGCTGAGTGCTTGGAAAAATCAGGTCCGCTACGATAGCCGCGATCTGATGCTGGCTGCGGACAGCAACATTTTCAGCCGTTTTATGATTACCGCCAAACGCGACGGCGAGGTCGCAGGGGGTAAGTCCATCGCCACGGCATGTGCTTCTGCTTTTGGTGGCTTTTTAAGTGAGCGTTTCCGCCGTCACGATTTCTTGTTGGGCCGTAAAAACTGCCAGGACTTTCTGATTAGCACCTTCAATTTGCCGGTTTCCAATTTATTGGTCAAAGACTGGGCAAACGCTCATACTGCCAGCTCATTAATTTCAAACGGTAAAATTAGCTTAATTCCTATTTGCGGTAGCAGCCAGTTTCCCGAGCAGACAGAGCCTTATCCAAAAGACGAATTTGACTTGGATGCCGCCGATTTTCAAGCCCCCTTGGCAAAACGTATCGCCCGTTTGATTGAAAAAGCCAAAGGCCGCATTAGTCCGCACGGTGTATTTCCCCAGCTCTATCTGGCCCCTTTGTTCGAAAATTCCAAGGACGGTTTACAAACCAAAATCAACGATTGGTTAAAAACGGCTTTGCGAGAGTGGGGGCTGTAAATTCATCATTTAACAACTTTCAAGGAGCCATCATGAGCGGATTTAAATTGGGTGAAAAATCCCTTAAAGAACTTAACGGCGTCCATGCCGATTTGGTGGCCGTCGTCAAACGGGCCATAGAACTCACCAGCCAGGACTTCTCCGTTCACGACGGCATTAGGACACTGGCCGAACAGCAAAAATTGGTTCAATCCGGTGCTTCTCAGACATTGGATTCCCGACACATCACCGGCCATGCGGTCGATTTGGTACCGTATATCAACGGCAAACTGCGTTGGGAGTGGGAGCCGATTTACAAAATTGCCGACGCGGTACGCACCGCCGGGAAAGAACTGAATGTGCCGATCCGCTGGGGTGGTGCCTGGGATGTCACTTTAACCAATACCGACGAAGCGCCTGAAGACTTGGTTGCCGATTACACGGCATTACGTAAAAAGGCAGGGAAAAAGGCCTTCATTGACGGTCCGCATTTCGAGTTGCCAAAAGCAAAATATCCGTAACGCCTTGGCTGCACGGCTACCGACATTTACATACCATCCACTGACTTTTGAACATTAAACCCTAAGCAAACATGAAATTAGAACCCAACCACACCCATCAAGTAGACATTGATCCTCGTCAACGCTATTACCCCACCGGCTTGGACGTTGCTGTTGGTGAGAAATATCAATTTACTGCGTCCGGCAGTTGGCGGGATGCTTCGCATATTTGCGGCCCCACAGGATGGCGAGAAGACTGGACTCGGTATGTGGCACGATTTAGCCGTTTACCGGACTACGACTTGTTTTACTTGTGCGGTGCAATCGACGAGAATGAAAAGAACAATTTTCCGATAGGCGCATCAGCCGAAGTCACGATGACAGCGAACGGCAAGCTCAGTCTATTTGCCAACGACTTGTGGCTGTTTTACTGCAATAACTACCGAGTTCACGATGCGCCAATGTTGGTGGACATTCGGCGAACTGCCTAGTGATTGAATTTGACTATCGCGATACGCCAACACTCCAGACTTTGGTGCTCAAAATGAAACAACTCACTATAGAACCCAACAACACCCAGTTTTCGCTGCCGAATGCCTATGCGTTGGCTTTGGCTTCCAAATTGGCGTATGCCAAGGAAGCCGAAGTTTTGAACAAACTGTCGGTGCAAGGCTTTAACGGCCGATTTATCGACGCCAGCAAAATCGCCGGCTCCAGCCAGGATACCCAGGCCTTTATTGCCCACAGCGGCAGTGTCATCGTGATTGCCTTTCGCGGCACCGAAAAAGTACCGGAAGACTGGTGCGCCGACGCCAAGATGGCATTCCGCACCACGCCGCACGGTAACATCCACACCGGCTTCGACGACGCCCTGGACGCCATTTGGGATACCTTGGTCGATACCCTGGAAAGCGTCCATCAATACGGCCAATCGCTATGGCTGACCGGCCATAGCCTGGGCGGCGCGTTGGCGGTGCTGGCGGCGGCGCGTCTGACGCTGGACATCGACCGGCGCATCTACAAATCCATCAACGGCTTATACACCTTCGGCCAGCCTCGGGTCGGCGACCGCCGCTTCGTCTCCGAACTCGACCAAGCCCTGAAACCGCGTTATTTCCGTTTCGTCAACGACAACGACATCGTGCCGCGCGTGCCGGACCGGCTCAACCAATACCAGGAAGGCGGCAGCATTTGCTTCTTCGATTCGGAAGGCAAATTACACGAGGATGTCGGTTACTGGTTTAAATTCATGGAGCGGATTAAAGGCTCGCTAAACCAGAAACTGGATTTAATTCCATCCTTTATCGAGCATCATTTTATCGATCACTATATTCAAAACATCGAGAAGAATTTATAAGGCGGGGCCGGTCGGCGTTATTAACCCGGCCCTATTTATCACTGGTATGCCGTTCGGGCGGAGTTCGGCTGGCATGTCCTTCGACAGGGCTCTCCTGAGCGCAGCCGAAGGACTCGGGGCGAATGGTATTCAAGGGCCGGGTTAATAACCATAAATAAACCTTGAACTTAAAAATAGCCGTTGGCCTGTGTTGCGAGCCGAATCAAAAATCGGCATTCGATCATCGGCCCGACAAGGCGTTTTTTCCGCGCTGAACTAAACTGCCGAGGTAACAAGCGTTAGGACCAAGAACCATTTATCTCGGTGTTTACATAATAAGAACAAACTCTTCGCCAATTTCAAGAGAGGTATTCCATGAGCAATAAAAATATCGTGCTGTGCTCGGACGGCACCGGCAACAAAGGCGGGTATGGTAGCGACAGCAACGTTTACAAAACCTATAAGGCCGTGGACGTCACCAGCGGCAATGCTCATCAATTCACGTTTTACGACCAAGGGGTCGGCACCGACAAGAGCGACACCAGCAAAAACAAATACTGGACCGCGATGTCCGGCGCATTCGGTTTCGGTTTTCAAAAAAACGTGCTCCATCTGTACCACTTCCTGGCCAGATGCTACGTACCCGGCGACAACATCTTTTTATTCGGTTTCAGCCGCGGCGCGGCGACCGTGCGCGCCTTTACCGGATTTTTAAACGCTTGCGGCTTGATCGATCCCAAACACTTCTTAAAGACCGACGGCTCGATCGATTCCGCGGTGCTATCGGGCTTGGTCAAGCAAGCCATGACCTGCTACGGCACCGGTAATCCGAACCAACACCAGCAGTTCAAAAAACAATTCGCTTTCCAAGATCCAAACCACGCACCCGACGGTAACCTGAAGATCCATTTCGTCGGCGTTTGGGATACCGTGTCGGCGCTGGGCTTTCCCAAGGACTTCAGCGTTCTGCTGCAAGGCTTCGGTCGAAGCATGGACTGGTTAACCGATCATAGCCCGTGGTGGAAGCATAGTTTTTACGATTACAAACTGAATAACGCCATCCAAAATGCCTATCACGCGATCGCCATCGACGACGATCGGGAAACCTTTCATCCCTTGGTTTGGGACGAGCGCGACTACGACCATTACGTCGAGCAAGTCTGGTTTGCCGGAGTGCATTCCAACGTCGGCGGCGGCTACCCGCGTACCGGCATGTCCGACGTGGCCTTGGTCTGGATGCTGGAAAAGGCCATGGCCCATGGACTGGTCGTTTACGACGACGCACTGACCTCCTACCGGGAAAGTGCCAACGTTTACGACAAACTCTACGACTCGCGCGACGGCGCGGCGATGTACTACCGCTACGGACCGCGCAACTTGGCCGAGTTATCCAAAGATTCCAAAACCGGCAAGTGGCTGCTTAAAAACGACGCCGACATCGCCATTCACCGCAGTGCGTTCCGAAAAATCCTGGAAGTCAGCGAGGCCTATGCACCCGATGGCCTACCGCCTAAATTCAATGTGGTAGACCACGTGTTCGACGCAAACAATCCGCCTGCGGCGGCCGCCTCCAAGGTGGTACTGACCGTGGATACCTCGGCAAAATCCGCCGCTTGGCAGCAACTTAGCGCCGAGGCCGACGCCGTCATTAACGCCAGGAAACACTTGTACGTCTGGTTCTCGGAACTGACGATGGCGATCATCCTAGCGTCGTGGTTTATGTGGGTCTATCCGCCCGATTCGGTAACCAACCTGACCAGCGGCGGCTTCAGCGGCTCGATTTCGGATTTGCTGCGTTATCTGACACCGGTATTCTTCGAAAACTTTATCCGCTACGTGGTGGAAGTCCACGGCTGGATTTCTCTGCTGATGCTCGGCACGTTGGCGGCGCTGTATTACCGGCGCAATTCCTTGCTCAATAAACTGGATCAAACCTGCCAGGACATGGCGACCTTGATAAAACTCGTCCTCACGGCGCAAAAAAACAGCGCTCAACCGTGAAGTCCCAGCCAAGAATACTCGTACGGAGGTGACCCATGATAGATGCCAACCTAATCAAATCCGCGCTGCCGCAATGTAAGTCGCCCGATACCTGGGCGGCGGCGTTGAACCCGGCCATGGAGCAATTTCAAATCAACAATCCCGGCCGCATCGCCTGCTTTCTAGCGCAAACCGGCCACGAATCCAGCCAGTTCAACCGCTTGACCGAAGGCCTTTACTACAAAACGGCAGCCCGGTTGGTGGCGGTCTGGCCCAAGCGTTTTCCGACCGAAGCCGTCGCCGCTCCCTATGTCGCCAACGAAGAGAAATTAGCAAATTACATCTACGCCAACCGCATCGGCAACGGCCCGGAAAGTTCGGGCGACGGCTACCGGTTTCGCGGCCGGGGCTTGATTCAAATCACCGGCCGCAGCAACTACGCGGATGTTGGCAAGGCCCTGGGCGTCGATTTGATCGCTCAGCCAGAATTGCTGATCGAACCCAAATGGGCAGCGTTGAGCGCGGCCTACTTTTGGTTCGGCCACGGCTTGAACGCATTGGCAGACGATGAAACCAACGATAACGATATCGAGGACTTCACTTCCATCACGAAGAAAATCAACGGTGGCACCGCCGGCTTACAAGATCGCCTGGCTTTGTATCGATCGATCAAACTCTTAGTGAAGTAAGCGGAAAAGTGATCGGGCATTGGCTAGCCAACTGAGCGATCACTAGAACAGGTTGCCGCGGATCGCGATAGGCGTGTCTAAAACGCACCTGGCGCGCCCTACCCAGAAGCTAGACTAGGCGGTGCGCCTTTATCGATTGCGTAGAAGTACAAACCTGGGATTGCAATCCCAAGGGTTGGGAGGCCAGGCAACCCAGGCTGGCGCACCAATTTAAATGTAAGCCAGCCGACAGTTTTCAATAGTGCTTCTATACTCGATCCGCGCAACCTAAACGCGGCGGGATGCCATCATGAATGGCGCCGCGTCGGAACGGATTCGGCAACGGCCTTATCGGTTGTCGAAATAATAATGACTCATGCAATGAGGACAAACCATGGACAACGCATTTTTCACCGCTCAACGCCTGTTACCCTGGCTACTGGCAGCCTCGACCGGTCTGGTCGTCGGCTGCGCCGAGACGCCGAAAGCGCCAGTGGCCACGGTAAGCCACCTACCGGCCTTCGAGAAAATTAAAGACAAACTACAGGCGTTGAATCTGACGCTACCCAAACCGGTAACCCATATCGACGCCGCCGGATTCGTCGGCTGCATGGCGCCTTTAACTTCGCGCCTCGAACCCGGATTGGTCAAGGCACTAGGCAATCTAAAAGCCGAACTCGACAAACTGCAAGACTTGGACGATGCCAATCTGCTTGGCAAGCCATCGCTGATTTCCGATCTGTTGGACAACTTGACCACCTCGCCGCACTTCGACGGCCCTGCCGGCCTGGCCGACAAAATCAAAACCGGTCTGACAGAGCACCGCAAACAGCTTCATGAGCGTCTGAAAACCGAAACCGCCCTGCTCGCCGCTGACACCGAGCAAGTTCTGAAACTCGAAGAAGACTATCTAAAGGCCTATTTCATAAAAGGCGGCGCGCAATTGTTGTCCCAAGCCATTAAAAACCCCGCCGAACAAACCGAGCTGCGGCAACAAGCCGCGTCAGTTTTAAAGCTGAACCCTGATGATCCCAAGCTGGAGAAAGTTCTGGCCTTGTTCGACAAGCAACTCAGCAAAGCCACCGGCAAACTGGCGCAAAAAAGCCTCGGCTTCGTCGGCCGCGACGGTACCCAATACGGCTATCCCGGCATCGTCGAAACCAGCAACCAAGTCAGCATCGACCACAGCCAAATCGCCGCCGACACCTTGCGTATCACCTTGGAAGCCTTCCGCGACCATTACGCGCCGTTGCCGGTTCTGCCGAATACCAACGCCGCCGCCAGCTTGAAAGATTACGTCATAGATTTCAACAAACCGGTGCACTGGGTTTACGACCGCCGCGACGGTGCCTCTGCCACTATTACCATCGACGAAGCCGGCTTCCAAGCGATCGAAGCCCAGGCCCGTAAAGCTGAAGCCAGTGTCGCCGGGGCAGTTGGCAAGGCCATCCGCGGGGGGGCGTGGGGTGCGTTGAACAACGAAGCGGTCGCCAAACTGGCGGAAACTGCCGCCGGCGTCGTCGCCCGCCACATAACGGAACGCGGTCAATGGTGCTTAAAAGCGCAACAAGGGGGCTAGTGATGAAATGGTTTACCTATCCACACCCGCAGCTACCTTTAACTTGTCTTGGCCTGTCCTTGCTCGCCTCGGGTTGTGCTACAGCACCTACGCCTCATTCCTTGGCACCCTATCAAAACTTACGCGATCAGGCTGTCGTTTCCAATATCATTCCAGCCGAGTTCTCGGCGGCGGAAGCTGCTTCGTTATTGGAGCTATGCATCGAACTGAACAACCAGGACGACCGCAACAATCCCAAGTTTAAAGATCCTGAGGGCCAATTTCAGGCCAAGCCCGATGATTGGCGGCTAGTCTATGACAGTCGCCACCCAGGCAACGCCGATTGGAACAAAGTTTGGTCTTGGAATGGTGAAGGGGAGAATCCCAACGACATCAAAACCAACGGTCTCAAACCACTGAATAATGCCTGGATCATGGCAGAATCCAAGCAAAATCCAGGACACATTGCGATAGCGATTCGCGGCACAGTGGCCGAATGGACCAGCATCCTGGCTGATGCCTATGCCAGCACCATCCCAGCATTCGGCGGCATTGAACTCCCTAAAAACCGCTCGCTGCCCATCGCCTTTGCCGCCACACCGAGTGCGGAAGTACATTTAGGATTTGCCTACGCCGCATTCTCGCTGCTATTCGATCAGCAGCGAGGCATTCTCGAGCAACTGCAACAGCGCTTGGCAACGCAGCCGATAAACCGAATTACAGTAACCGGGCACAGCCAAGGTGCAGCGGTCGCAACGCTAATCCACGCCTTTTTATACTACGCCACCGTCGATCAGCAGAACCCCTATCAATTGCCGCTCAAGAGTAAACCGATACTCAAATCCTACCTATTTGCACAGCCCAAACCCGGCAACTTACAGTTTGCCCAAGACTTTGCAAGAATCGCCGGTTCTACCGCTTTTGTGGTCAACAACGACCGCGACCCAGTGCCGCAAGTACCTTTAAGCTTGGAAACCGTATCCGAAGTCACCCGTTTCGTGACGGAAGATAATGTCAGCGTCGGCGGGATTTTGAATCATGTGTCCGATTTCTTTGGTGACGCCAAGGAAGCCGTGCGGGGCTCAATAGCAGAGTTATTTACCGGGCACGTTGCCGACGACTTTGAAAACACCGGTGTAAAAGCCAGCGTAGCCAAATATTTTGGCAACGCGCCGGCCAACAATCCGGAAATCCACGCCAAATCACTGAATTACACGCTGGCCGGACAATTGATACCGGTTTTCGGTGTCAAGGAAGGCGGCGACTGCTACACAATCGGTAAACAGCCTGACATTCTGTTGCAGCACCACGCCACTAGCTATCGAAAGCTGATTAATGCTCAGTTGTTACGTCGGGACAGCCGCTGCGGAAACCCGAATAACCCGTAATTCAGAAATAGGCTAAACCCATTCATCTCCTAAATAAAACGGTGATCGGAATCCCTCACTGCCCTGCTGGATGCACGCAAACAGGGCTGTATCTCAGCATGTTTTGAGCAGATAGTCCGTTTTCTTTAATTTTTACTGCTAAACAAGGTCTGCATCTCCTCCCGCTGAATGACTTCTTTGTCTTGCAGCAGTTCGGCCAGTTTGTCCAGGTAGCCGCGTTTTTCGCTGAGTATTTTGTGGGCGCGACGCTCGGCCTCCTCAATTAAGGCTTTGATTTCGGCATCCACTAAGCGAGCGGTTTCTTCGCTGTAGTTGCGTTGCTCGTTGACGTCGCCGGGCAGGAATTGCAGTTGCTGGCGTTGTCCGTAGATTAGCGGCCCCAGTTTTTTACTCATGCCCAGGTAGCAAACCATGTTGCGGGCAATTTCACTGGCCTTTTCCAGGTCGTTCTGGGCACCGGTTGAAACGCTCTGCAGCGCCAATTGTTCTGCCACCCGGCCGCCGAGCAGGATGGCTAATTGGTCTTTCAGTTCGTTTTCAGTGGAAAGATATTTTTCCTCGACCGGCAACTGCAACGTAAAACCCAGCGCTGAGACACCGCGCGGGATGATGGAGATTTTATGTACCGGCTGGCCGGTGGGCACGTTTTCTGCGACGAGCGCGTGACCGGCTTCGTGATAAGCCACTCGGCGCTTTTCGTCCGGGCCGAGAATGCGGTTTTTCTTTTCCGGTCCGGCCATCACTCTATCGATGGCGGCTTCGAAATCCGCCATGTTGACGGTGTCGCGGCCGCCGCGCGCAGCCAATATCGCCGCTTCGTTGGCGATGTTGGACAGATCGGCGCCGACGAAACCGGGTGTGCGTTTAGCAACCGTGTTTAAGTCGATATCTTTGTCCAATTGCATGGCTTTGCTGTGCAATTTCAGGATAGCCACCCGGTCGATCAGGTCGGGTTTATCCACCACAATTTGCCTGTCGAAGCGGCCGGCACGCAGCAAAGCTCTATCCAGGATTTCCGGCCTGTTGGTGGCAGCCATCACCACGACGCCGGAGGTGGCGTCGAAGCCGTCCATCTCAGTTAACAATTGATTCAAGGTTTGTTCCCGTTCGTCGTTGCCGCCCAGCATCGCCGGGCCGCCGCGCGAGCGGCCAATCGCATCCAGTTCGTCGATAAAGATGATGCACGGGGCTTTTTGCCGGGCCTGTTCGAATAAGTCCCGCACCCGCGCCGCGCCGATACCGACAAACATTTCGATAAACTCGGAGGCGCTGATATTAAAGAACGGTACGCCCGCTTCGCCGGACACCGCGCGGGCTAACAGGGTTTTGCCGGTACCCGGCGAGCCGACCAACAACACGCCTTTCGGCATACGACCGCCCAACTTTTGCAGTTTTTCCGGGGATTTTAAAAACTCAATGGTTTCTTTTAATTCCTGCTTCGCGCTTTCCGCGCCGGCCACGTCATCGAAAGTGGTTTTAGAGGTTTCCTGCTGGATGCGGATTTTATTGCCCAAGTTCAAAAAGCCGCGCCCTGCTCCGCCGGTCATTTTCGGCAATAGCCACATCCAGATTCCGGCAAAAATCGCCAGTGGAATCACCCAGTTAAACAGCAAATTGTTTAACCAGTTGTCACCGCTTCTGACTACGTATTCCACTTTATGCTCTTGCAGATTTTTAACCAGTGACTCGTCCCATAGCGGCACGGTGAAGAAATGCTTGCCGATTTTCTTATCTTCTTCTTTTAATGTGCCGTTGATGAAACGCTGAGTAACCACGGCGTTTTCGACTTTATTGTCATTAACCAAAGTTAAGAACTGGCTGTACGGTATTTCCTGGCCCTGGATGCGCTCGCCGCCGGCGAATAGCGACATTAAAAAATCCCCAACAGCACGTATAACCATATCGGCGAACGCTTAGGCTCACTGCCGTCGGGCTGGTCGGTACCCGGTTTAGGTTTGGATAGGCTTTGCCACGTCGATTTGAGCCACGCCCAAAACACGCATAACCATTTAACAAAAGTCTGATAAAGCTCGGTTAGTTTTTGCTGGTCTATCATGACGCACTCCCCTCTTGTAGTTATCGAGGCCATTGCAGGGTCCCTAATCCGCCATTCCAGCCAAAATGGGGATACCTGTTTTAGGCCTCTTTGTTCGTTCACTGTACGCCAGTTTTACCGGTTTTTAACGAGTAAGCAAATGTACTGAGCCGGAAATATTTTCTTAAATATACGGAAATCCGGTTATCAACTACCTCTAGCCCCAGCTTCAAGCGAACGCCGGCATTTGAGACGCGGGTTAATGATTTAAGGTCCAATGCACTGTTTTTTGCCGTTAGCAAAGTGAAAAATGCATCCAAAGCTTGGGTATTTACGTACATCCTCATACAAGCCAATGTCGGCATAATGGGTTCATCAATTGAGTTGCTGTTTCGCCGCGTTTGCTATCTAATGACCAACTGTCAAAGCAACCGGGCGCAGCGCGTCCCGCAACTCATTTTTCCCAACTTAGAAGGAGGGACAAAATGTCAAACCCACTCAATACGCTGATCGGCAAACTTTTCACAGACCCGGTCGAACAAGTCGGCATCGCTTTGCCGTCCGCTACGTTGGTAGCAGTATTCTTTAACTACCGCGAACAAATTCACCCTGCATTGCAGCGTTTGCCTGACCCGTTTGCCGCCAGCACGGCGGGCGCGTTAATTTTTATGCTGCTGACACTGGCGATCTCCCTTATCGTCAAACGCTTGTCGCACGACATACTCAATACCACTTACGATTATTTATATCGAAACCGCAAACGCCAAAAAACGGATAGTTGGTATCGGCGCGCGCAAAATCTGGCTTTAACCACCAACGACCCGTTGTTGAGTCAATATCACGAAGCCTTGGATAGACTTAGGGACAACGACAACCCCGTGGTGGCCAAGGTGGAGGCGCTGCAATTGCAATCCAAATTGGCGCGCAGCCTGACTTTGATATTGGCCATTTTTACTGTGGTCTTGTTTATTGAGAAGTTGCTATTACTGGGATGGGTATGCGGCGGCGTTTCAGGATTAATGCTTTCCAGTTTTTGCAAGGAACGTTGGGCCGCGTCCGAAATGGTTTATCAAGCACTTTACGAAACCTATTACCGCCAGGAGCGCCGTCACCCGATATGGACCTCGCCGATGATGAGCATCAACAAACCGCGAACGCAACCGCGCGAGCCCGAGACTGTAGACTAAAAAACTCAAGAACGCCGACCAGTCGCGGAGCGTAAATACCAGATCGGCAAATACGGCGGGTATATCATGCGCCGGGCAAGTCTAGTTAGAGACCTTAATCCCCAGCAATTCGCTTCAAGCCGGCACCGCTTACAACGCCGGCGGCATCTATCGTAACGACTCGGCCCGCAATCGCTGGAAGATATGTCAATATCCGATCGGCAGCGCCGAACACGCCGACCGCTTTGTGAAGTGGTTTAACGATTGTTTTGCTCCCGCCTGCGCGGGAACGGTGACTTTTAGGTATGGATCAATCACAAAATGGGCTCTACAGTTCCGAGACGCCCTTCCCACCACAGTTTGACAATTCCCTACCCCGAGGAATCTTAGCGTTATGAGAGTGTCGACTGGCGTAAGATATTGCCGCATCGCCACCATCCATGGCATAAAGTCGGCTAACCTGCTTGCCGACATGGAGGCCCAACATGCTGCAAAAACGCCTGATTGCTCTGCTGTTGCTGCTGATCCTGTTGCCGACTTTATCGGTCGGTTACATGGCCTATCGGTTTGCCATCAACAATATCCGCACGGATCGTTTTAATATTGTCAGCCGCGTCGCGGATAACCGCCATGAACAACTCAAACTGGTACTGGCACGTGCCGACACCCGTGCCCACGCCTTCCTGGCCGAAGTGCTAATGAAATGCGTGGCGGCGGAGCAATTGAATCGCGCCTGCGCCGCTAATTTCTTGAACGACTATTTACTCACCGAAGGTGCCGCCGGCGCGGTTTTTTTTCGCCGCGACACCCATTCCGGCACGGTCAGCGTCGGCGAGCAACCCGTCGCACTTGCCGATTTAAACGATTTTCAACCAGGACAACTGGCCGACTTCAGCAAACCTGTTCAGGAACAGCCACGTTTTTATTATGTGATTGCCAAAGATGCCAAACTGCCCTGGCAATTGTTGGTCAGCTATCCGGTTAGCCTGATTCAAAATATTTTTGCGGCTCACCCCGACCTGGGTAAATCCGGCGAATCTTTCTTGGCCGACAGCAGCGGTTTTTTTGTTACCAAACCGCGCTATGCCAGCCGACAAGGCAACAGCCACCCCATCGCTGCGCAAGCGATGCAAAGCTGCCTGGCCCGGCAAAATGCGGAAATGATGGACAGCGATTACCGTGAGCGTGCGGTTATTCATGGTTTCCGCACTATTCCAGAAACCGGCGGCGGTTGCATCATGGCGCATATCGAACAGGCCGAGGCGCTGGCCCCGATTCAGCGCCTGGAAAAACAGATGCTGATCACCGTGCTGGTATTTGTCGGCTTGACGACGATAATCGCCAACGCCCTGGCCAGGCGTATCGTCCGGCCTATATCACGGCTGACCAGCACCGCCAGACGCATCCGCGACGGCGATTTGTCGGTGCGCGCCGCAGTCAGCGGTCTTGATGAAATCGCCGAACTGGCCAGTTCCTTCAATCACATGACCGATGCGCTGGCCGATGCCCAGCATAATCTGGAAGCGAAAATCGCCGAGCGCACTCAGGCACTGCGCACCAGCGAGGAACGCTATATGCTTGCCGAGCGGGCTGTTAACGACGGTATCTGGGACTGGGACATTGTGCATCACGAATACTACTTATCGCCGCGCTGGAACAAGATTCTCGGGTATGCCGACGGTGAATTGCCTAACGTGGAATCGATTTTCTTCGAATTAATCCATCCCGACGATAAAGCCCGCGCGAGCGAAGCGTTTCGCAAACACTTGGAACATAACGAGCGTTACACCACCGAACTGCGTTTACGACACAAGGACGGCAGCTACCGTTGGGTGCTGGATCGGGGGGATGCGTTACGCGATACCGAGGGCCGGCCGGTGCGGATGGTCGGTTCCATCACCGACATCACCGAACGCAAGGCGGCGGAAGAGGAGTTGTTGAAATACCGCGAACATCTGGAAGAACTGGTGGCGATGGCTACTACGGAAGTTAAAGCCATCGTCCAAACCGCAGTCAATGGCGTGATTTCCATCGACAGTAGCGGGCTGATTCGGATGTTCAATCCCGCCGCCGAAAAACTGTTCGGCTGGAGCAGCGCCGAAATCGTCGGTAAAAATGTCTCGCTACTAATGCCGGAACCCGATGCGTCCGCGCACGACAGTTACATTCAACATTTCTTGGCGACCCATCAGGCCAAAATCCTCGGCATCGAGCGGGAAGTCATCGCCCAACGTAAAGACGGCAGCCGCTTTCCCGCCAATTTGGCAGTTGGTCACGGCATTATCTCGGAAGGTCGGCATCTATTTGTCGGCTTTATTTCCGACATCAGCCTGCAAAAACAAGCCGAGCAGGAATTGAGACTTGCTAAGGAAGCCGCCGAGGCAACCGCCAAAGCCAAGGCCAATTTCCTGGCTAACATGAGCCACGAAATCCGCACGCCGATGAATACCGTCATCGGCTTTGCCGAAGTTGCCTTACAAGATCAAAACCTGGCCGTTGATACTCGCGGCCATATAAAAACCATCCTCAGTTCCGGCCGGCATCTGTTGAGCGTGATTAACGACATTCTGGACTTTTCCAAAATAGAAGCCGGTAAGGTGGAGCTGGAGTCGGTCTGTTTCAATCTGCCGTTTGCGGTGCAAGAGGCATTGCAGATCATGGGTTTGCGCGCCGCCGAAAAAGGCTTGCGCATCGATTTGGCGATAGAAGCCGGCTTGCCCACGCATTTCGTCGGCGACCCGAACCGCTTGCGGCAGGTGATTTTGAATCTGGTCGGCAACTCGGTAAAGTTCACCGATACCGGCAGCATAGGCGTTACCATCACCCGCGCGGAAGGCGTCGAAATGTTGCATTTTGCCATTAGCGACACCGGCATCGGCATGACCCCGGAACAAACCGAACATATCTTCGAATCCTTCTCGCAAGCCGATGCCACCACCAGCCGCCGTTTCGGCGGGACCGGCCTGGGCACCACCATCAGCAAACAAATTGTCGAGATGATGGGCGGCCGGATTTGGGTAGAAAGCCAGGCGGGTGTCGGCTCGGTGTTTCATTTCACCGTACATATGCCGGAATCGGCCAACGCGGAAAACTGCCTGTACGATGTCAGCTCTGTGCATAACGTGGCTTATTTCTCCCCACGCCGCTTCAAGGTCTTACTGGCCGAGGACATAGAAGCCAACGCCACGCTGGCGCGCTTGCGCCTGGAGCAGCAGGGCCATCAAGTCAGTTGGGTTAAAAACGGCCAGGAAGCGGTGGACGCCTTTCAAAGCGGCGACTACGACTTGATTCTGATGGACCTGCAAATGCCGGTGCTGGACGGTATCGCGGCGACCCGACAAATACGCGAACTGGAAAAACCCGGCGGCAGCCATATCCCGATTCTGGCCTTGACCGCCAGCGTGTTGAGCCATGAACGCCGCGAATCGCTGGATGCCGGCATAGACACCATAGTGGGCAAACCTATCGATGTCGATGACTTATTGACGCAAATGGAAAGACTGGTGCCCAAAGGCCAAGGCATTGCCAATACCGGCCTCAGCATCGCCGAACCGCCGAAAGTTGCCGTGGACTTCACGCCGTTGGCCGGCGTCGCGGATTACGAAAAAGGCTTGACCACCTGGCTGGATCCATTGATTTACGCCGATGCCTTATTAAATTTTGCCGAGCAACATGGCGCAGACGGTGCCAAATTACTACGTAATCTACAAGAGCACCCGGAGAATCTCGAAGCGGTCCGGCGCATCGCCCATGCTTTAAAAGGCGTGGCCGGCAATCTGGCCTTACCCGTTATCGCCGGCCTGGCCACTGAGGTTGACGCGCAATTCAAAACCGGCGACCTGCAAAACATCAAGGAATTGATCAAGACGCTGGACGTCGCGCTAAACGCCGCTATTGAAGCCGTACACCAACTAAAACTGCCGAGCAAACCGGCAGCGGTCGCCGCAACAGCCTTCGATGCGGAACAGGTCGGCAGCCTTTTACAGCAATTGAACACCGCACTGGACAGTTTGAATCCTGACCACGTCGAACCGGTTTTACAAAGGCTTGGCGCGTTTCTCGCCGAAACCGAGCTGAAAGCCATCCGCTTCGAAGTGGATAGTTTCGATTTCGACGCCGCGAAAATCCAAGTTAATCGCTTGGCGGATAAATTAGCGATCACGTTTAAGGAATAAGCCATGAAAGACAGCTACAAAGTATTGCTGGTCGACGACGAACCGAACAATTTGAAAGTGCTTCAGCAAATACTCAAGGACCGCTTTCAACTGCTGTTTGCTATCAACGGCGAAAAAGCCCTGGCGGCCGCCCGGGAACATCAACCCGACATTATTCTGCTGGACATCATGATGCCGAATATGGACGGCTACCAAGTGTGTACGCAGTTAAAAGCCGATCCGCTGACCGCGAAAATCCCGGTGATTTTCGTTACCGCGATGGGAGAAATGGAAAACGAAGCGCGCGGTTTCGATGTCGGCGCGGTCGATTACATCCAAAAACCGGTCTCCGGCCCCATCGTGCTGCGGCGGGTGCAAACTCATCTATCGCTGGTGCGAGTAGATGAACTGAACCAACTCGCTCGTGCTGCCATCGAAATGCTCGGTGACGCCGGCCACTATAACGATCCGTACACCGGCGACCACATCTGGCGCATGGCGGCCTATTCGGCGGCACTGGCCCGCGCTGCCGGCTGGTCGCCATCGCAAGTGGCGATGATGGAATTGGCCGCCCCCACCCACGACACCGGCAAAATCGGCATTCCGCACGGCATACTAAAAGCGGCACGGGCGCTTAATGAAGAAGAGTGGCCGATCATGCAGTCGCATTCACAAATCGGCTACGACATTCTGAACAAAAGCGACAATCCGGTCTTCAAAATGGCCGCGGAAATCGCCCGCCATCACCACGAAAAATGGGACGGCAGCGGCTACCCGTTGGGCTTGGCCGGTGAGGCAATACCGGAATCCGCCAGAATCGTGGCGATTGCCGACGTGTTCGATGCCTTGACCACTAAACGTCCTTACAAAGAACCGTGGCCGCTGGAAGAGACTTTAAAATCGATGCAAAGCATGGCCGGCAGCCATTTCGATCCGCGCCTTCTGGCCTTGTTTTTGGAGATAATGCCGGAAATCTTACGCCTGAAAGCGGCATGGGGCCAATAAGCTACTAAATATCGTATCGGTGACGATTTTCCGTAATGATTGCAGGCGGGAAGCCGGCTTTTCTGTATCAGGCCCTATCAAGCTCTTCGCACTCAGGCCACAGCCGGCAAGGCTTGGCCGCCCGCTACCCCAAACCCCGTTTAATTCGATAGTTTTGGCATTTTTTATGCTGCGTACTGCTTGTCATTAAATAACCAGGGGCGCGTCATGAAAGCCTACGAAAAAATACAAATCGGCGATGTCATCCACAGTAACTGGTATGGCGACGGCACCGTCGCCGATCTGAATGAAGCCGGGACAGGCAAAATCAAATTCGGCAGATTCTTCGTGCTGTTCCGGGAGTTTGAGATTTTTTATGCAAACGGCTGGATGTTGTCGGTGTAAATGCAGAACATGCTAGCCAAACACAACGCTCGAACCGGTGAGGACAAGTCCACGCACAGTCAGCGAATTGGCTGTTCCTCTCTGGTTTGATGGGGGTATTGGGTACTCCAAAGCGCTAAGCACTTGCTTAAACACGTTTCAATGGTGGCATTAACCCTGCTGCGGATCCCTCTCTAATCAAGGCATCCGCAGTGAGCTTGTCTGGTGTTTTCAAAATACCGTTTTGGTCTTGTTAACCGGAAATTGGCTTAGCAGTGTGATGTGGCAGCTAAGCGCTGCCCCGTGAATGTCGGACTTCGCGGGAGCGACGATATTTACGGGCCCGGGCTTAGAATTTAGCCGCACTCTTACTGCCCAGTAAAATCGTATGTCTCTGATAGCCGTCGTCTGCCGCTGCAGTCTCAGCCTCGGCTTTCCGCAATTGCTCGGCTCGGTCGTGTTCTAGTGCTTCTCTGAGTACATCGCGGTAAGACCGATTGATGCTGCTGGCATATTGCGTGTCTTTTTTCTCTTGGGTTTCGGCGATGGTCTTGGTCGGTTCCGGGTCGTAACGCTCTTCAAGTTCCTCAGCCAATTTTTTTAGCTGTTGGCTGATTGCCAGGGCTGATTGAGATGAATGGGTTTTGTTGTCGTCCAAACTAAAAATTCGGATCATTTCATCCCGCAAATTAAACCCATACACCACCGGGTCGCCGTGCTTTTGCTGAAAATCGTAGGCAATAAAAAAATCCAGCGGATTGGTAGGATTTTTATCGAAAAATATCGTAGCGCTTTCCATGGTGTAATTCAGCGCCTCGACAAACTGCTTCCTGGCCTGCTCCATTTCTTCAAAGATAAAGTCATCGGCAATTTGTTTTACGATGTATTTCATAATCCGCCCCGGCTTAAATTCGATTGACTCGTCTACCTAAAACTCGCTGCATCCTATTCTGTTTCATTGACGGCGAGCATCATTGCTACGGATTGTATCAATTTGCTTCGCTGGTGCACCTAAATGAAATATTGCCATTATCCGGCAGGTTTACACCTAACAAAATGCCTATCCAGCCACCGGGAAGCTCATATCGGCCCGGCCAATCCTGCATCGCAGACCCGCGACCTTAGCAATACCGCTAATTTTTCCGCATGTCTCGGCGAGCCTCCCCATTACGGTGCGCACCACGCATGTGCAAAAAAACCACTTCCGAATCAATAGAGTGCATGATTTTTCTGCATGCCAAGATGCACCCGCTAATTTCTCAAAAAACAGATTCACCTAAAACATATGTAACACACTGTTTATAAAGGTTTTTTACATATAGCTATCACGAGACTCATTAAACTGGCATCAGCATTGCTTAGTAAGCAGCAATACTCCAGTGTAGGAGTGGTAAACCCAAACCCCGCTCACTGTTGAGCACTAAAGACAAAGGCGTCTACTGTCAGGCTTGCAAACAAGTCGGGCATAGACGCCTTTTTTTTGGCCCGTTTTTCTCAATTGACAGGAACCGACATGAAACAGAACCGCATTTTCACCCCGAAGACACTTGCCGCCGCTTTCAGCTCGGTGGTTGCGCTGGGCATATTAGGCTTTTCCAACCACAGCTTCGCCGCCGGGAAACTGGAAAAAGAAGATTTGAAGTTCGGTTTTATCAAATTGACCGACATGGCCCCGCTGGCGGTGGCTGCGGAAAAAGGTTTTTTTGAAGATGAAGGCCTGTTCGTGCAACTGGAAGCACAAGCCAATTGGAAAGTGGTGATGGACCGGGTTGTGAACGGCGAGCTGGACGGTTCGCACATGCTGGCGCCGGCACCGTTAGCAGCCAGCATCGGCTTCGGCACCAAGGCCGATATTGAGGTGCCTTTCAGCATGGGCTTCAACGGCAATGCCATCACCGTATCCAACGACATCTGGAAACAAATGAAAGCCAATGTGCCAATGGAGGGCGGCAAACCGGTGCATCCGATTAAGGCTGATTATCTGAAACCGGTAGTGGACAAATATAAAGCCGAAGGCAAGCCATTCAATATGGCGATGACTTTTCCGGCCGGTTCCCACAACCTGAAACTGCGCTATTGGCTGGCGGCGGGCGGGATTAATCCCGGCTACTATGCGCCACCGCAAGACATATCCGGCCAGATCAGCGCCGATGCTTTGTTGTCGGTCACGCCGCCGCCGCAAATGCCGGCTACGCTGGAATCCGGCACCATCTTCGGCTATTGCGTCGGCGAGCCGTGGAACCAGCAAGCGGTATTTAAAGGCATCGGTGTGCCGGTGATCACCGACGAGGAATTGTGGAAAGACACCCCGGAAAAAGTGTTTGGCGTCACCAAGGCCTGGGCCGAGAAATATCCCAACACCTATCTGGCAGTCACTAAAGCCTTGATCCGCGCTTCGATCTGGCTGGATGCCGAAAGCAACAAAAACCGTAAGGAAGCGATTGAGATGCTGTCGCAAAAACAATATGTGGGCGCCGACGTTGAAGTACTAGCGGCCAGCATGAACGGCACCTTTGAATACGAAAAAGGCGACAAACGCTCCCTGCCCGACTTCAACACCTTCTTTCGTCACGGCGCCAGCTATCCGTCTTACAGCAGTGCGGTTTGGTACCTGACGCAATTACGGCGCTGGGGCATGATCGCCGAGCAAAAACCGGATAACTGGTATCTCGACACCGCGAAAAAAGTTTATCGCCCCGATATCTATTTGGCTGCGGCGAAAGAATTGGTGGCGGAGGGTAAAGCCAAAGCGGAAGATTTTCCGGCCGACACCGGCATCAAGCCTTCACAAAACTTTTTCATCGACAAAATTCCGTTCGATGCCAACAAACCTAACGATTATCTAGCCAAATTTCCGATTGGCTTGAAAGGCAAACAAACCGTCTCCGGCGGCAAGATTGTCGACTAAGAAACTCTGGTGGGTGCTCTACACAAGGATCGTATGTTGATGCATGGACGCATCCTTTTTACCGACACCATTAAGACAAGCGAGCAAAGACATGACTAGTACATTGATCAAATTCTTTAACATCACCGGCCTGACTTGGTTCGTACCCTTGGTCAAAATCGCCGCCGGTGAAAATCCTGCCCAGCAAATGCGCCAGTTATGGCTGGTCATGGGCGTGCCCATCATCGCTTTCATCTTGTTTTTAGGATTTTGGAGCGTCACTGCCGCACGCATCAACACCAGTTTGGGCGCCATTCCCGGCCCGGTCGCAGTCTGGTCGGAAGTCAGCGGTTTGGTGACTGAACACTATGCGGAAAAAACCAAAATGGCCGAGTTTTACGAACGCCAGGAATTGCGGAATAAAGAAAAGTTGGCCGAAGACCCCAAAGCGGAAATCAAGCCCCGCCCCTACACCGGCAAACCGACTTATCTGGACCAAATATTTACCAGCCTGCGCACCGTATTCGCCGGCTTTATCATCGCCACGCTGATTGCCGTGCCTCTAGGCATCATCTGCGGCATGAGTCCGGTGTTGAATACCGCGTTTAACCCATTGATTCAAATCTTCAAACCGGTATCGCCGCTGGCCTGGTTGCCCATCGTCACCTTGGTGGTGAGCGCCATCTATGTCACTGACGACGATTCCTGGTTCGCCAAATCGTTCGTCACTTCGGCCATCACCGTGACTTTATGCTCTTTATGGCCAACGCTGATCAACACCGCGGTGGGCGTATCCTCCATCGACCGCGACCTGGTCAACGTCGGCAAAGTGTTAAGACTGGATTGGGCCACGCAAATCAAACGCATCATTCTGCCATCGGCATTGCCTTATATCTTTACCGGGATGCGCCTATCCTTGGGCGTGGGCTGGATGGTTTTGATCGCTGCCGAGATGCTGGCGCAAAACCCAGGACTGGGCAAATTCGTCTGGGATGAATTCCAAAACGGCAGTTCCAATTCCTTGAGCAGGATCATGGTAGCGGTATTTACCATCGGTATTATCGGTTTCATTCTCGACCGGGTAATGCACTCGTTACAAAACCTGTTCTCGTTCCAAAAAATCTGAGGATACCGTCATGAGCGCCGCCCAAGCCAAAATCATCGAACTTTCCATGCACAAACAATCCGCCATGTCTTCCGTTCCCGCCAACGATGCGTATAAGCCGCTAGTAGAGTTAAAAAATGTCTGTAAATCCTATGGAGAAGGCAAAGACAAAACCTCCATCCTCAGAGACATTAATCTGGATATTCGCGAAGGCGAGTTTATCGCCATTGTCGGTTTTTCCGGCAGCGGCAAAACGACCTTGGTATCGATGATTGCCGGTTTAATCCATGCCGACAGCGGCGAACTATTGAAACAAGGCCAGCCCATCACCGAACCCGGCCCGGATCGCGGGGTGGTGTTTCAAAACTATTCCTTGATGCCCTGGCTAACCGTTTACGAAAACGTGGCGCTGGCGGTGGATGCGATCTTCAAGGACTGGACGCCGGAACAACGCCGCGCCCATACCGAGAAGTACGTCAAAATGGTGAACCTCGGCCGGGCGATGGACAAAAAACCCGCCGAGTTGTCAGGCGGTATGCGCCAGCGTGTTAACGTGGCCCGGGCGCTGGCCGCCAACCCGGATATTTTGCTGCTGGACGAACCGCTCAGCGCCCTGGATGCGCTGACCCGCGGCAACTTGCAAGACGAAATTCTGCAAATTTGGGAACAGGATAAAAAGACTGTCATCTTGATTACCAACGACGTCGATGAAGCCATTTACATGGCCGACCGGGTCATTCCACTCAATCCCGGCCCGGATGCCAGCTTTGGCCCGTCCTTTACGGTCAACCTGGAGCGGCCGCGCGACCGCACCGCTTTAAACCATAACGATGAATTCAAACGCCTGCGCGCGGAAATCACCCGCTATTTGATGAATATCGGCATGGAAAAAGCCCAAGCCGACGCTGGCGACAAGCTCAAACTGCCGGATGTCCGCCCCAATACCAGTAACGACTGGAAGCTGGATACCTCGGCGCTAAAACCCAGCGCCCGCGATCTGGGCAAGGCCCGCTATCTGGAATTCTCCAATCTGTCCAAAATCTACCCTACCCCGGACGGCAACAGTACCGTGAAAGTGGTCGACGGCTTCGATTTAAAAATGAAGAAAGGCGAATTCATTTCCATCATCGGCCACTCCGGTTGCGGTAAATCCACGGTGTTGTCGATGACCGCCGGCCTGAACGAAATTTCCGAAGGCGGCATTATTTTGGATAACCGGGAAATCAGCGGCGCCGGTCCGGATCGCGGCGTGGTGTTTCAGGCTCCTAGCCTGTTTCCCTGGCTGACCGCCTTCGAAAACGTGATGCTGGGCGTGGATAAAGTCTACCCACATGCGTCGCAAGACGAACGCGAGGATATCGTCGAATACTACCTGACCCGGGTCGGTCTGGCCGATGCGATGTTTAAAAAAGCCGGGGACATGTCCAACGGCATGCGCCAGCGCGTCGGTATTGCCCGCGCCTTTGCCTTGTCGCCAAAATTACTGCTATTGGACGAACCGTTCGGTATGCTGGATTCGTTGACCCGTTGGGAATTGCAGGAAGTATTGATGGAAGTCTGGGAACGCACCCACGTCACCGCGATCGTCGTGACCCACGACGTCGACGAAGCCATTCTATTGGCTGACAGAGTGGTGATGATGACCAACGGCCCGCACGCCAAAATCGGCAAAATTCAAGAAATCGACCTGCCTCGGCCGCGTACTCGCAAGGCCCTGCTGGAGCATCCGGATTACTACAAGTACCGGGAGAGCTTGCTGACCTTCCTGTCCGAATGCGATCACACCCATTAATTTATAACCGCTTGTTTCCCTAGGGGGCCTTATGCCGCAAACACTCAAACGTCCAACCGGCAAGTTACCGGCGACACTATTATCACTCACCTTCGTCAGCCTGCCGGCCGCCGCCGACATTACCAAAGAGGTGGAAGACGCCTTAAATTTCTACCATTATGGCAGTAACGGCGCAGTAAAAATGGATTTGAATTACCGCTGGGAGAATGTCGATAAAGACAACTCTGTTCGTAAACCCGCCAATATGGGCGGCCAGCCGGTGGAAACCGCCAACGCCAATACGGTGCGCCTGCGGCTGGGTTTCCTGACGCCGGTTTTTCACGATTTCCAAGGTTACGCGGAATACGAAGGCCTCTACGCGGCGCAAGCCGACTACGACCGCGGCGGTACTACCTCGAACCGTGACCGCAACTATGCCGTGATTGCCGATCCTGCCCGTAACGAGCTGAATCAATTCTGGATCAGCTACAAAGGCATCGCCGACACCCTGATCAAAGTCGGCCGGCAACGCATCAAATTGGACGACGACCGCTTCATCGGCAACGTCGGCTGGCGGCAGATGGAGATGACCTATGACTCGATTCTGATCACCCACAATAATCAGACCTTGTTCGGGCTGACAGCAAACGTCGGCTATATCGACCACATCCAAAACATATTCGGCGAAACGCATTCGATAAACGCGCCGTTTTTAAACCTGAATTACAAGATTAATGACTGGGGCAACCTGATCGGTTACGGATACTGGCTGGATTACCGCGAACGCGCTAACTACGCTAACTCCTCGCAAACCTACGGCTTGCGCTTCGACGGCAAATCGCCGCAGTTTTTTGACACTGTCAATGCCATCTACACGGCCGAATGGAGCAAACAATCGGACTACGGCGACAACCCCAACCACTATCAGGCCGACCGCATTAACCTGATGGCGGGGGCCAGTGCTTACAATCTGACCGTATCAGGTGCCGTGGAGCAGCTAAACGGCTACGGAGCCGGCAAATCTTTCCAAACCCCGCTGGGCACCAATCACGCTTTCCAGGGGTGGGCGGATTTATTTTTGACTACACCGGCTAATGGTATCCGCGACGTCTTCGCCACCGCCAGCTACAAAGCAATGAACGACAGCTTGATCATTACCGGCGTCTATCACGACTTTAAAGACGATACCGGCAAAATTGAATACGGTAAGGAATGGGATTTTCAGGCCCTGAAAAAGTTTGGCAAACATTACTCGCTGTTAGCCAAGTACGCGAACTTTAACAGCGATAACCCGGCGTTCCCGGACACCCAAGTGATTTGGATGCAAGGCAACGTCAGCTTCTAGGCAGCAGCGGCGCAAACTGTTTTGCACAGTTTGCGCCCGATTTCCCACCGATCTTCGCAAATAGTACCGACAACATCATGAAACTCAAATTGGTAGTGATAGGCAATGGCATGGCCGGCATGCGCACCGTTGACGAATTGATTCAAACCGTACCGGATCGCTACGACATTACCGTGTTCGGCGCCGAGCCGCACGGCAACTACAATCGCATCATGCTGACACCTGTGTTGTTCGGCGCCAAAAGCGTTGCCGACATCATGATTCACGATTTCGATTGGTATCTAAAAAACCGCGTGACCTTGTATTGCGGACCGGACAAAGCGGTTGTCGATGTGGATCGCGAACGCCGCTGTGTCATCGCCCACGACGGCACCTGCGCGTTTTACGACAAACTGTTGATCGCCACCGGTTCCTTGCCGCTGATGCTGGACATACCGGGCCGCGACGTCGAAGGCGTATTGGGCTTTAGAGACATCGCCGACGTGGAAACCATGATCGAAAAATCCGCCAGCAAACGCCATGCGGTCATTCTGGGCGGTGGTTTACTGGGTCTGGAAGCCGCCAACGGCTTATTGCAACGCGGTATGCAAGTCAGCGTCATCAACCGTGCCGACCATTTGTTGAACCGGCAATTGGATGGTAAAGCTGCGGCGTTTTTACAACGACAATTGGCGGATAAAGGCATTCAGTTTCATCTGGGTACCACCATCCAACGCATAGACAGTCAGGACGGGCATATCAGCGCGGTGACTTTGAGTAACGGCAGCGTATTACCGGCCGACATGCTGATCATGTCCACCGGCATTAAGCCCAATATCAGTCTGGCTAAACGCATCGGTCTGGCGTGTCAGCACGGCATCGTAGTCGACGACGGCATGCAGACTAGCGACCCGGCGATATTCTCGGTCGGCGAATGCGTGCAGCATCGGGGCGAACTGTTCGGTTTGGTCGCGCCGGTCTACGAACAGGCCAAAGTCTGCGCGCAACAACTGGCAGGTAAAGTCGATAGCCAATTTAAAACCTTATCGTCCGCGACGATGTTGAAAGTCACCGGTATCGATTTATTCTCGGTGGGCGATTTCGAAGGCGACAGCGAATGCCAGATTTTGCAGTTGATTGACCACGGCCTGGGCATCTATAAAAAAATCGTGCTACGCGGCGACGTCGTCGTCGGCGTTATTTTGTACGGCGACACCAGCGACAGTGCCTGGTATCTGAATTTGGTTAAAGAAAGCACGCCGATTGCCGCGATCCGCGACCGCTTGATGTTCGGCAGAATCCCGCTCGCGCGCGCGGCTTAAATTCCTTTACCCATGAACACCATCAAAACCACTTGTCCTTATTGCGGCGTCGGCTGCGGCATCGAAGCCACGATAGAAGACCACGCGACACACCGGGTCAGCATCAAAGGCGACAGTAAGCACCCGGCCAATTTCGGCAGACTTTGCTCCAAAGGCGCGACGCTGGGCGATACCGTGTCGCTGGAAAACCGCCTGCTCTACCCCAGCATTCAAGGGAAACAAGTCGATTGGGCGTCAGCTTTAGATCATGTCGCGGAACGCTTCAACACCATTATTGCGCAGCACGGCCCCGAAGCGGTGGCGTTTTATGTCTCAGGCCAATTGCTGACCGAGGATTACTACGTCGCCAACAAATTGATGAAAGGCTTCATCGGCACCGCTAATATCGATACCAATTCCCGTTTGTGCATGTCCTCGGCGGTAGTGGGCTACAAACGCGCGTTCGGCGCCGACACCGTGCCTTGCAATTACGAAGACCTGGAACTGGCCGAATTGATTTTACTGGTAGGCTCCAATGCCGCCTGGTGCCACCCGATTGCCTTTCAACGCATCCGCAAGGCTAAGGAAAACAACCCAAATCTAAAGATTGTGGTGATCGATCCGCGCAGCACGGCCAGTTGCGACATCGCCGATTTGCATTTGCCCGTTAAACCGGGCATGGATGCACTATTATTCAACGGCATTCTGGCTTATTTAGCGCAAAACGGCCGGATCGATCAGACTTATATAGACACGCATACCGAAGGTTTCGAAGCCGCATTGCAAGAAGCTGTGAGAACCGCCGGCAGTATCAAGCAGGTCGCCGCAGGCTGTGGCTTGCCTAGCGAAGCAGTCGCCACACTGTTCGACTGGTTTGCCGGCACCGAGAAAACCGTCACGGTTTATTCGCAAGGCATCAACCAGTCCAGCTCCGGTTCGGATAAATGCAACGCCATCATCAACTGCCACCTCGCCAGCGGCCGCATCGGCAAGCCGGGCATGGGACCGTTCTCGTTTACCGGCCAACCTAACGCGATGGGCGGCCGCGAAGTGGGCGGTTTAGCCAACACCCTGGCTGCGCATATGGACCTGGAAAACCCGGAACACGTCGATAGAGTCGGCCGCTTTTGGGGTAGTGACAAAGTCGCCGACAAACAAGGTTTGAAGGCCGTAGCGATGTTCGACGCCATTGCCGCCGGTCAAATCAAGGCCGTGTGGATCATGGCGACCAATCCGGTGGTGTCGATGCCTGACGCCGACAAAGTGAAACGTGCCTTGCAGCAATGCGAATTGGTGGTGGTTTCCGATTGCATCGCCAACACCGATACCGCCAAGTTGGCCCATGTGCTGCTGCCGGCCACCGGTCTGGAGCGAGAAAGACGGCACCGTCACCAATCTGGAGCGGCGCATCTCCCGGCAACGGCCCTTGTTTCCGGCATCCGGCGAAGCCAAACACGACTGGTGGATCATCAGCCAAGTCGCGCAACGCATGGGGTTTAGCGATGCGTTTAATTACCAATCCAGCGCCGATATTTTTCGTGAACACGCCGCGCTGTCGGCCTTCGAAAACGATACAGAGCATGAATTACGCGATTTCAATTTATCGGCCTTTGTCCACTTGGACGGGCAAGGTTATGACGCGCTGCAACCGGTGCAATGGCCGGTCACCCACCAGCAAAGCGCAGGCGCAGCCAGAATGTTTACTGACGGCCAGTACTACACAAGCAATCGTAAAGCCCGCTTCATCCCGATTACCCCGCGTCCGCCTGTTAACGCGCCGGATAACGATTATCCGTTTACGCTGAATACCGGCCGCCTGCGCGACCAATGGCACACGATGACCCGCACCAGTCTGGCCGCCAAATTAAACGCGCACCGCCCGGAACCTTTCGTCGAGATAAACCCCGCCGACGCTGAACGCCTCGGCTTAAGCGCGCGCAGTCTGGCGCAGATAGAAAGCCGTTGGGGCTCTATGCTGGCCCGCGTCGATCTCAATCCGGGGCAACAAATCGGCAGTCTGTTCGTACCTATGCACTGGACCGAACAACTCAGCAGCCACGGCCGCATGGGTGCCGTGGTCAATCCGGTGGTCGATCCCTATTCCGGGCAACCGGAAAGCAAGCAAACACCGGCCACAATCCATGCCTGGCCGGCACGTTGGTATGCCACTATTTTGTCGCGCCGTCCCTTGCAAATTGGCGGGGCCGAATATCAAGTCAGTGTGCGCGGCGACCGCTATTTTCGTTACGAGTTAGCGTCTACTGAACCCGGCAAGGACTGGCGGGCCTGGAGCCGCGCGCTGCTCGCTGACACTAGACATATTGATGATGATAACTGCTGGCTGGAATACAGCGACCAACAAGCCGGCTATTACCGTACCGCTTATTTACCGGATCGCGAATTACAAGCCTGTTTGTTCGTCGGACCGGATTGCGAGCTGCCCGAGCCTGGCTGGCTGGGCAGTTTATTCGCTAAAATTGAGCTGAGCCGCGCCGAGCGCCTGAGCTTGCTAAGCGGACTGCCGCCAAAAGGTGAAGCCGATATTGGCCGAATCGTCTGTTCGTGTTTCAATGTGGGCGAAAAAACTATCCGACACGCGGTGCAAGCCCAGCAATTGCAAAGCGTCGCCGACATCAGCGCCTGTTTGAGCGCCGGTAGCGGTTGCGGTTCCTGCGTCGCGGAGTTGAAGGAGTTTTTAACCAAACCCAGTTAAATTAATAGCCCAAGGGACGATGCAAGCTAAAACACAGTTATTTCCGTATTTCCAACCCATTATTTCGGTGGCCAGCGGCAAAATCGTCGGCTACGAAGCCCTGGCCCGCCAATACGACGGCAAAGGCAAAGTCGTGTCTGCCGGCGCCCTCTTCTCTTCCGCCGAGGTGGATGCCAAAACCCGGATAGAACTGGACAGGCAGGTACGTTGGCAAGCTCTGGAAAAGTTTTCGGAATTGGCCGATACGCAAAGCTATCTGGCGCTGAATATTTCCGCGGCCTGGATAGAAAATCTGCGCCAATTAAACACGCTGCCCACGCTACGGATGTTGGACGAGTTGAATATCGACCGGCGACGCATCATCGTGGAAATTTCCAATGCGCATGTCGATCCGCAAAAGTTAAAACAGATCGTGCAGCGCTACCGCAAACACGGCTTGAGTGTGGCTATCGGCGATTTCGGCGCCGGCGCCTCGCAACTGGAACGGGTGATCGCCATTCAACCCGACATCATCAAAATCGATATGCGGCTGTTCAAGCTGGCCACCAAGGGCGGCATCGCCGGCGACATCATTCATATGATTTCCCGTCTGGGTAAACGCACCGGCTGCCGGATCATTTGCGAAGGCGTGGAATCCGACGAAGCATTTTTATTTAGTTTGAACTGCGGCGCGCAATTCATGCAGGGGTTTTTGTTTGCCAAAGCCGAAGCCGATTTTCAGCATGCCGAGCTTTATGAACAACACATCGCCTCATTGCGCACTAAATTTTTGAAAAACACATTGGTGAAGGTGCAAAAGAAGGTCAGCGCCATTAACACCACCAAAACCTTGATTTATAAGCTGGCCGAAACCTTGCAGGACGACTTTAACTTGAATGAACTGGTCAGCTGGAATTTTACCGATAGCGGCGTGATTCGTTTTTATTTGTGCAACAACCACGGCGACCAAATTTCCCCGGATTTTAATTTCAAGGAAAACCAATGGTTCACCGATCCGCGCAAAATAGGCTTTAACTGGTCCTGGCGCCCCTACTTCTTTCAATTACTGGCCTTGGAAAACTGCGGCGACCGCAACCGCATCGTCACTTCCGAGCGCTACATGGATTTTGAAACCAGCTTGCTTTGCAAAACCCTGTCTTTACGCCTAGATAGCGAGCGGATTTTGTTGGTGGATACCGTGGCGGGCGATTGATTTACCTTACATCGGGTACATTCAAACAAACCGCAAAAGTCCCACAGGCGTTTTTTCAACGCCATTACTGGCGTGGCTTTGAACTGATTTAGAACTTCCCAATTTTTTGAATCCAATGGGACAGGTCTTAAAATATACCAAGGTCTTTCATAGTTGCATGATTGCAAGATCTGACCCTATTCTCCTCTCCGAACAAGCAGCGCTCGGCTAAATCGAAAATAGTGTTCAAGTTTTCTCCTAAATCGTCACACTGACCAATCAAATAGCCAAATCATCCAGCGGACTGATGACGCCCTGCCCACCCTGATTCAAAACATGGGTATAAATCATCGTCGTTTCCAGCTCACTATGCCCCAGTAACGCCTGAATGGTTCGAATATCCGTACCACGTTGCAACAGATGTGTGGCAAAAGAATGCCGAAAGGTGTGCGCGGAAACCCGTTTGGCAATACCGGCTTGCCGAACCGCAGCCTTGATAGCCTTATTCACCAACGATTGATCGATATGATGGCGTCGAGTCTCGCCGGACAAGGGATCGACCGATAAGGAACGTGCTGGAAACACATATTGCCAGCCCCACTCTCGCTCGGCATTAGGATACTTTTTAGCCAAGGCGTACGGCAAATACACCGCGCCGAAACCATCAGCCAAATCCTGTTCGTGAATCGCCTTGACCTTTTCCAAATGATTTTGTAATAAAGGCATCAGGCTTGCAGAAAACGTGGTGACCCTATCCTTGTCGCCTTTGCCGGAACGTACGGTAATCTGCTTATACCTGTACCCGCAACCGGACAGCCTCGGTAATCCGCAAACCACTGCCGTATAAAAGCTTGACCACCAACTGCGCCACGCCTTCCACACGCGGCAAAACCAGCTTGACCTCGTCTATCGTCAACACCACCGGTACATGGCGACTGGTTTTGGAACGGATAGCCTCGATGCGCTGGGGCAGCGGCCTATTCAGCACCTGTTTGTATAAAAACACCAAAGCATTCATCGCCTGATTTTGGGTGGCCGATGCCACCTTGCGCTCTGTCGCCAGATAGCTTAAAAACGCTTCTATCTTGGCCTCGCTGTTTTCAAACAGCCCAGCTCGCTCATTCAGTTGATGAAACTTCACGAACTGCTTGATCCACTCGGAATACGTACGTTCGGTATGCAGCGAATAATGCTTGAGCCGCATGACGCGGCGCACATCTTCCAGCAAGGTCGGCGATTTTGAACTTGACATAAAAGTGTTAACAGCTATAGTCAGGCGAAAAAGTATTATATAGGCAAATTTGCCTGAATTTATGGCTAATATCAGATTATCAAGGCACATTTGCCCGGTTCGGGAGTTATCAGGGCAAAAACGCCTGAAAAGGCCGGCAATATCAACTTATCAGGCAGATTTGCCTGATAATCAATAGTTAAATGCTCTCGGTATGGACATGCCTGAATTCAAACGCCCACCAAGAGAACCAGATATTGAAGCAGAAATCACTGCTCGACCCACTGCCGAGGGCGGAAGGAAATCTTCTATGTTTTCAGGATATCGACCAAATCATGATTTTGGCATAGAGGGGATGCTTAACGATGCAATGCATGAATATCCACAAAATGGATCAATAGCCCCAGGAGAAAAAGGGAAAGCGAATTTATGGTTTTTAGCTCCAGAATATCAAGAGGGGCGTTTATTCATGGGCATGGAATTTACCGTCCAAGAAGGTGGTCGCCTTGTGGGTATGGGAAGGATAACGAAGGTATTCAATGAGTCAATGCAAAAACGCATTTAACAATACGCTTCACCCGACCAAAAACCGCGATGCGGTTTTCGTCGGGTGAGCTCGTCGTTAGGCGTCAAGCATGCGTCGCAAGGCACTCCAAGACCTCGCAAACACCCTCTGCCACATGGTGGTCGGCTGGCGCATGGGCGACGACTTCGAACGAATCGCGCAGCTTCCAGATGGGACACTTTCCTTTGACTTGCTGAAGAAATCAGCAACACATAGTTCCGGTGTATCGCCGGAACTATGGATAACCGGCGAACTGGCCGCTTGGCTCACCGCACGCCTGGCCGCCGAGAACATCGACCAAATGAAGCTTGTCGAGGCAACGCTTGACGTCCAGCACCGGACCGACCGCATCAAGACGGACAGAAAGAAGATCGTTTCATTCGACTTCGAATGCCACTCCGTACTGGCCACTGACGAACGCCGGTACCAGGGCAAGCTCGTCGAGCGTCATAGCTATCACACGAGAGTTGACGCCTAACCCTTCGCTCGAGCGGACCTCCACCGGCAAGGCACCTTGGCCGCGAGACGGATGATAGGCCTGGCTGTCTCGCGGCCAAGGTGCCTTGCCGGTGGAGGCCGCTCAGCTCAAACGTTAAATGGAAAATCTCGGTGGTCTTAACTAAGTTGACGCTCTCTACATTCAAGCACACTATGAATATCGCTCTTCTGAGGGAGGAGCGACCGTTAGCGCATGACGAGAACACAGAACTATTCGACTCAATTGACTGCTTGGACATAGATGAGCTGAGCGAGCTGTATACTATCGTAATGGTTGGGTTATTGGGAAATCCTCAGGAGTTCGGTACCCGAACGCTTTTTATGGCTTCATTAAAAATAGTCAGTTATCTAGTTTTAGTGATTTTTTTCTCTTGACAAGCATAAATACCAATCTAAATCATTCTTCTGAAATGTGTGGATTTCATATTAAAGAAATGGGGGTTGAATGGGCCAACCGATATGTTAGTGATTGCAAACCTGGTGTTTATAAAAGTTATATCATCCTGACAAGCATTCCTTTTTTAATGCTTTTTATTTGCCTAATACCTCTAAATACGTATAAGTTACTGGCCATATATTTTTGTTTAAGCGTAATAATCCTAACCGGAACAATGTATTTGGAGCTTTCAGAAAATATTGATCCCTACAAAGGGTTATCTATCGGTGTTTTTGTGATAAGAACATTTTTAAGTTCTTTAATGTTAGTAACTTCCATTATTTATTGGTCAATTAAAAAAGTTAAATCTCGTCCAAAATAGGTTACATACACATATCACGTGCATAATGCTTGTAAATACAAAAGCACTTCCCCCAATTGTTTTCCGGCCTAACATGGCAGTCAAAGGGACGCGCCGGACGCAGGTGCTTTTGGAGGTTGCTGTTTTTTTTCGGGTTCGTCGGTTTTGCTAAAGTCCTGCAACCGGCACGCCCCTTACTTTTACGTTAGGCGTTAAACAACAAGGAGAAATTTTTTGTGAATATGAACAATAATCCAACGATAGATGAACTGAAAGATATCTTTGCCGCATGTGATGACGATGCGGGGCATCATTTATTGTGGGTTCAGAAAAATGGCGACGTTATGTTGAGTGTGGTACCAGAACATTTAACCCCGGTTGGCTTCGAAGAGGCAACGACTCAAATGCAAATGCGCTATGAAACATTTGTACAGGGCAACAAATATGTTGGTACAAGCGCGGCAGCAGATCAGAGTTTCATGCAAAGCATCTTCGACAGTCTTCTTAAAGAGTGGCCTTCGGCAAAAGGTCGCAGCACTGTCGATTACATAGATATGTTCTAGTCCTATGTATATCACGCCTAACATGGCGCTCAAGTGGGACGGTCGCTATCGCGCCCGCCCCTTAGCTCTACGTTGGGCGTCAATAAGGGAGGCATGAAGGTGCAGCGCTTTGCTTTCGCGTTACTTTTCGTACTTCTTTCCCCTAGCGCAAGTGCGCAAGGGGACGACAGACTCGCCTCTGCCGCTTATGCCCACCTTGCCGCGCGCGGCGACAAAAGCTATCCATCGCTTCGCACATTCTCGATCGATCTGAATGGAGACGGCCGCGCCGACGGCATAGTCCTCTTGACCGGGAATGCATGGTGTGGGGCTGGTGGTTGCAACATGCTCGTGTTTCGGGGCACAGAGGCAGGCTTCAGCTTTGTTTCCGAAAGCACGATCACACAAGAGCCCTTGATGGTTTTACCGGAATCCAAACACGGCTGGCGTACGCTGGTTGTAAATTCCGGACGAACAGGGAAAGTGCTGATACAATTTGACGGGCATAGGTATCCGTCAAATCCATCCCTCCAGCCAAAGCCATCTCTCCGGCATGTAGAGCAGGCACAGGTGCTGGATAAACAATTGGTGAGTAAGTAACGTGTTGCCGCCCAACCCGTCAGTCGAGAGGGACGTTTCGCGGCAAAGCCGCTCGCGCCCCTCACTTTTACGTTAGGCTGCACTAGCAGGCTGGTGAAAAACCCGCCGATATTTCCCCTTACCCACGATGTTCGTGATTTTTTCGAGTTGAAATCGGTCATGACATCGAGTTTCAAGCGTTTTGCCCCGGTTTCAAGGGCTTTTTATTCGCCTGAAGCCGTCTGTGGACGGTTTTCAGGCGAACTTCACCCTAGGCGGGTGCACTCCACGCCGGTTTCGGCGTGAACACCAATAGGTTGAGCATGCGCGTCAGGTTGTAGGCGGCAAAGCAAAACAAGGCCTGACCCGCGACTTTGGCTAAGCCGATGTGACGGGTTTTGCGCAGGCCGCCGACCGTTTTGACCCAGCCAAAGGCTTCTTCGACGATTTTGCGGCGCTTGAGACTTTGGGCGTAACCTTTGCCGCGAGCGGTCCGGCCATCGACGGCACTGCCGGTCTTTTTGCGGGCCACATGGGCTTTGATGTCACGGGACTCGAGTCCGTTGACGAACGCCGCTTGGTCATAGCCTTTGTCGGCACCGACGCTGCCGCCTTTGGGCTCGCGGCGTTTGATCATTTTTTGCGCGGCTTCGATTTCGGCGGTGCCGGTGGCTTGAGTGGTTTCGACATCGACAATCAGGCCGTTGCGGTTCTCAGACAGGGCGTGGGTGATGTAACGCAGTTTGGCCTCGGTGTATTCGCCTTTTTTGTAAAGCCGGGCTTCGGGATCGGTTGTACTTTGATGGGTGGCGTTGCTGCGCTTTTCGCCGCTGAAGTCGACCTCGGGATTGCGGCCGGCGGGTTTGTCCGGGCCGCTGCCGTCTTTTTTAACGAAGCTTTTATGCGAGGCCCAGGCTTCAATGAGGCTACCGTCGACGCTGAAGTGTTCGTCGGACACCAGATTTTGCCATTCGGCTATGGCCAGTACCCGCTCAAAAAATTCGCGACTCAGGGCTTCGGACAGCAGGCGTTCGCGGTTGGCACTGAACACTGTGCGTTCCCACACGGCGTCGTCGATGCCCAGACCGACAAACCAGCGAAACAACAGGTTGTAGTCCAGTTGTTCCATCAACTGACGCTCGCTACGGACCGTATACAGGACTTGTAACAGCAAGGCGCGCAGCAGTTTTTCAGGGGCCATCGAGGGACGGCCTGTGTGCGAGTAACGCTCGGCAAAGACGGCATCCATAGAGGCCAATACGCCATCAACCAGTAGCCGTAAACGACGCAACGGATGCTGTTTGGGAATACGGTCTTCCAGGCTAACATAGCTGAACCAGCTGTTTTGAATGGCATCGTGTCCGCGCATTGAAAGGCTCCAAATTTAGGTAGCCTATTTTAACAGTTGGCCGCTCATCTATGCCTTAGCTTACTTGGCTTTTCGAGTTTTTCACCAGCCTGCTAGAAGGAAAATTTACTTGAATACTAAATCAATTTCCGACATTGATATAAACGAGTTCTGGAATAACACCGAATACGCTAAAAGTTCCTATATTAGCGAGGCTCTGGATAATGACTTGTTAGCTTTAATTGAATCTCAGCTCAGGTATAAATTACCTAATTCTTATGTTGAATTTATGAAAAAGCAAAATGGTGGTATTCCCTTCTATACTGATCATAAAACAACTGAGGAAACCTCTTGGGCTTATGACCATATTGCTATTCACGGAATCTTTGGCATAGGAAATAAAAAATCGTATTCTTTGTGCGGTGAAAAAGGCAGCAAATTCTGGATCGAGCACTGGGGATATCCAAACATCGGGGTGTATTTTGCTGATTGCCCTTCGGCTGGTCATGACATGCTTTGCTTGGATTATCGTAATTGTATAGAAGGTAAAGAGCCTAAAGTGGTTCATGTTGATCAAGAGTTTGACTATAAAATCACTCATGTCGCAGACAGTTTTGAACAATTTATTCTTGGTCTTGAAGACTTTAGTGTTAATGAATAAAGCCTAACAAAGCAATCAAACGGATGGTTTTTAAGTTGCATTTTTGCCATTCCGCGTCGCTTCATTTTATGGCAAAAGTGCAACTTAAAAACCACCGTTTATCGCGGCGTTATGTTCCGTAGTAGCGGAGGGAGTATCAAAATGGCGTGGATAGAGTTGCTGGTTAACTATACCAAGCCGAGTATAGAGTTCGGAAACTCTATACTGGCTCTTTTTAAGCTTAACAGGTTGTTGAAAAAAGAAAATCGGTGGAAAAAATTCCTCAAAATTCTCCAATTTGCTGTTAAAAGTCATTTGGTCGCAACGAACAATCAATGACTTACAAATTTCAATTTTGCCAGAAATGCGTTTTTAGGGACAAAAGTGGAGAGGATTTTTAAATTTCAACAGCCTGTTAAATCTGAGAACTCGGCACTCAAGGCGAAGGTATCTGTTCTGGAAGGTGAGAAGGAAATATCGGAAAAGGAGAAGCACATGTTCAAAGAGCAAGTGAAAGAATCCGAGAGCGCTAGAAGCGCCCTTGAAGCTATATTGTCCGAGAAAAATCATAGTGCGCTCCTTGAGGAACAAAAATTAGTGAATCGATTAAATGAAGAAAATGAGAGAAACCAAAACCTCTATTAAACATAACCCATCGCTCAACCCGACTCCGCTTCGCTACGCGGGTTAGATTTAGCGTTAGGCCGCACAAGAGACACGTATGCCCATCTGCGCTGAATGCGGGCACGAACATCCGCCCAATGAGATCGAACTCACCTTTCGCAGGCCCGACGTCGTCGCAGGGCTTCAAGCCGAAGAACGAACGGGAACAGCGAGTTCAAGAAAACGCGGACTTGAGCGTGCTAGATGGGGAGCAGTTCTTCATAAGAGCGCTGCTACCACTTCCAGTCGATGAGAGAGAAGCACCGTACAACCTTGGAATCTGGGTCCAGGTCTCTCAGTCAGACTTCGAGCGTGTCTATGAGCTTTGGGACGAGGAAGATCAGGCCCAAGAGCCTGCCTTCGCCGCGACCCTTGCGAACGACATCCCGAATCACCCGTCCACGTGCGGTTTGGCCGCGTCCCTCGCGCTCACTGGCCCCAAAACGAGGCCTGTGCTCACGCTCGGTCCAGCTGAACACCCTCTGGTTGGTGAGCAGACTCGCGGCATCACCGCCCATCGAGCAGCCGAGTACAGCAGCCTCTGCGCCTCCAGTGCGGCCTAACCTCTCGGTCAACGCGAGGCCCAGCGGTGGTCCACCAGGCCCGCCTCCAGGAGTTGTCTATCATCCTTCCGGCGGGCCTAGCGGTCCACCGCCGGCCCCGCGTTACCTCGAACGTTATGCATCACCTAATTATTAAAATCACTCAAACTGGGAACGTCCAAATGAAATTTGAAACGCTATGGAAAAATTTTCCTGATCAGGAAAAATTAAAAAAGGATTGTTATAATAAGCAACCCACTAGCAGCAGTCCTTTTTCAGATTATTGTGCCATCTTATTGAGTGAATGTTTAATAAGGTCAGGTGTAGATATTAGCCTTCTAAAGGCAAAACGTTGCTGGTCACATTCTGGTAAAAAGCATATTCTTCTTGCTGAGGAATTTGCTATCGCTCTTGCGGAACGTCCATTACTCGGCCTTTCTGTGCGTCAGAAAATTGTTCCAGGAAATTTCCAAACAACACTTAAAGAAAAGACTGGAATTATATTTTTTAAGGATTACTTGGCAAAGGGGTAATGAATCATTTCAAAATCGTAGCGGTGACCACATTGATCTTTGGAATAAGAATGAATTGACTGGAGGTGGCATGTTCACGCGGTCAGTATATGAGTTTTTTGGTGTTGTATCAGATTTAAATAAAAGCAAAGAAGTCTGGTTTTGGGAGATCAAATGAAAAATATCGTTCTGTCCGCTGCCATTGTTTTATTTAGTGTTTGTACCAATTTTGGCATTTTTTTATACGCTTACAAAAAATTGGCCTTCCCTTACCTCCATGAAGCCCAGCGCATGGAAAATGCACCGCACATATTTAGCTATGTTCTTTTAGCTTTTATTTTTAGCTCAATTCTATTTTTTTTAGTTCAGCGCTTGCTAACTAAAAAAATGCATAACAAAGCAATCAAACGGATGGATTTTTAAGTTGCTCTTTTGCCATTCCGCTTCGCTCCATTTTATGGCAAAAGTGCAACTTAAAAACCACCGTTTATCGCAACGTTATGTTGCAAGGTGAGCAATGGGTTTGCAGGAAAAATGGAAAAGCATTGAGCAAGAATTGATGGCTGCATATCAGTTGCTCCCTGAGGACGTCATCGAATCCGATAATGGGTACAGAGAAAATGATTTCTTGTCCTATATTGAAGCCAATGAACTGCTCCTTGCAATGGAGGAACTTGATGGGGTAATTGAAGATAATCCGAGCCCCGGCAAGGAGTTTTGGACTCATCTCATAAATGCAGCAAAATTAATGAATCACAATCATGCCATTAAATATGAATCTATCCGTTCGGCAACATAACACGGCGCTCCAGCCGACGTCGGCGCTGTCGCGCCTCCTCGGCTGAGCTGGGCGTTGGGCATTTACCAACCAGGGGAGATGTAAATGGAGTCATCGCAAGAACCACAAAACGTCTATGCCAGTTTTGCTATGGCATGGACCGCTTACGTTCGCCCGGTAATAGTTTTTCTTGTTATGTCCTCAATTGGTACGGCTCTGTTCGCTAACGGTTACAAAACGGCTGGCGTCATCGTGTGCCTTGTTGCTTTAGCACTGGCAGCATTTCAAGTTCTCAGCATTCGTAGCGTCATCCTCTACACGAACGAAGATGGTGTTTGGGTTTATAGCGGCATTCTCCCTTGGTCAAAAGGTACTAACGGTGTTAAGTGGCGAGACCTAGAAGACGCTGTTTACTTCACTGGTTTCTTGAGTTGGGCGCTAAAGTCCTACACAGTCCGCATCGGGCACAGGTTCACAAAAACCCGCGAAATTGTTTTGCCGCATATTGCTCGTGGAAATCTGGCTGTCGAACACATCAACCAACTACACCGCGAAGTTTTGGCACAAGGTGTTGCCTAACCCTTCGGTCAACCGGACGCCCCAACAGCTGCGCTGTTGGGGTTCCCTCCAACGTTAGCCAATGAAAATCTTTTCATCCCAACCACGTTAAGCAGGAGAAGCAAATGAAGTTAAGCAAAAATATCCTTTGTGTCGTTGCATTGCTCTCAATCCATGCATTTGCAACTGAAACAAGTTCCATTGCTGCCTCGGTTTTACCACAAAAAGCTATCGTATCCTCAGAGGCGCCGCGAATTGAGCTGGCTTATGATGACTCGAACTGTATGAGTCGATGTGACAGTAAATATGATTCTTGCAAGCAAAGTGGAAAATCTGAAATAGTTTGCTCCACGGAACAAAAGAAGTGCTATGACACGTGCAGCAAATAGTCATTTCATATTTATTTTCAGCAGTTGAGAGGCATCCTTTCGGCTAACAATATGCTCAAGCCGACCCGCTTCCGCTACGCTCCAGCGGTCGGTTTAGCTCTACTTTAGAAGGTACCAATCTCTATGGCACGTATTGAACGGAATTTCAGCGGCCGTAACACTCAAGATCAGCAGTGGTTAGCCGCGAATACGTGGTGCGACCATTGCGCCGAGGCTGACTTAGGGCTTACTGATCCGGTCGAATACGAAGAGAACGGGAAAATCCTAGTCGAGGGAAAATGCAAGCGTTGTGGTCAGCGAGTCATCTCATCTATCAGTGAACAACATGCTAAAACTTAGTGATACCACATGTACATAGCTTCTAACCCTGCGCAAAAGCGGCGCCTCCCCTTAGCTTCACGTTGGGCCTCTATGGGCGATTCACGCAATTTACATGATCCACGTTACGGAGCTTGGAAATTCATCCAGGAAATCAAGCTTAAGGACATGCTTGCTAACCCGCTAGTGTTCCTGATTTACCTGAGTCGGTTACTTACATTGCAGTCCCTTCAATCGGTGGCGGACGTGAGGTTCGTTTTCAACCAGCAACGAGGTTTTCAGATGTTGCCGCACAAAAAATGGCCTAACGAGTCGCTCAAAGGGACGCTCCGCTTCGCTACGCGCCCCTTAGCTCGACGTTAGGCGTCTGAAAGAACATCATGGACAGCATGATCGTCTTCTTTGGCCGAACGACATCTGAAATGGTGGAGCAAGAAGCATCGCTCCTCGGCTTCGTAGCAGGAACCGTCAGCAAGAGTTCAGAGCAGTTCTACCTTTGGCGCTATGTCGAAGAAAGTTTGCACGCAGATTTCGAGCCAAATGAACTTAAGGCTATCCGCGCCGCGCTCGGCGGCGAGATCAAAAGCGCATTCCAGGTCGCTAGTCGCCACGGTCAAGACGCGAGGTTTGCAATCCAAGTCGTCAGTTCCCTCATGTCAAGTTTGGGGCCATCGCTTCTCGACAACGATTCTGGAACCCTATGGAAACCTGAAGAGGTAGCAGCTTGTGCCAAGTCAAATCCTGAGAAGGGTCTCTATGCGTTGCGCACAGAAGCCTAACCCTTCCATCGAGCTGACGTGCCCCGGCAAGCCGGGTCACGCAGCTCATGTCAAACGTTATGTTTCAGGAGACCACCGCTGAGCAACGTCTTCCCAATAAATGCCGGTCGCTTCCATGCAGACATGAGGCGATTGGGCCTTTTGAGCGGCCAACCACGTCAACAACGTCGCGAAGCCGTCGAGAGTATTGGGAATGACTTTGGCGCGAAACTTACCGCTGGGCAAGCGCAACGCGCAGTCCAGCTTGGCTTTAGCAACATCGATACCGAGATAAAAATGGGACATGAAAACCTCAAATGATCTACCTTGTGAATGCAGGCTGCCGGAAACCGGGCCGAAGAGACTGTTCGATCGTTGATCGAGGGTGGGTCGCTGCTGCAAAGATCTACGCCGGGGATTTCGAAATCCAAGCTCCGATACGGCATCCAGCGACCCAAACCTGAGGTGCCCCTCAGGTGTGTTTTCATGGTTTATTATCCTTTGAAAAGCACGCTTGGATAATACAAGCTCCGAATAGCGAAGCGTATTCGGAGGAATGAAGGCTTTAAATTCGTCCGATTACGTTTCACTAAACGGACCTACGGCCTAACATACACCGCCGCGAACAACAATAAGGTTAGGCCGGCATAACGCCAACCGGTATCGACATTCTGTTTGCCAGGCTTGGCAAACTCGGCTTGTTGCAGCGCTTGATCCAGACTGTCGGTATCGCTCAGGCGTCGATATTGTAAACCACTCTCAGCAGCGAGCTGACGGAGATAGCTTTCGTGCAGCCGGCTCATATGCTCGTCGCCGGTTGCCGCCTCGCTGCCGAAAGGTGCGTTACGGGCGTTGTAGCCCTGGATCTTCTCGGGATTTAGATCCGATTCACCAAAGGACGAACGATGCGGCACGTCTTCGGGTTTGTAAAAGCCCTGGCGTTGGCCCTTTGCGTCGAACTTGGGGATGGGCGACAGTTGCTCGCCGCCGACGCCGACGATCACACCTTTTACCTTATCTTTAACTGGCGACAGATCGGGTTTGTAACGCGGATTGGGCGGGGGTGCCTCCTGGCCGTCGCTGAGAAACACCAGGGTCTGATCTTTGTCTTTTAACAGCTCCAGCGTACTCAGCAAGCCACTGGCGATGCGGCTGTCGGCAGCCCAGGCCATGCGCCAATCCAGCGCCGCAATCGCTGCGTCTATCTCGGCAAATCCCGAACACACATCTATCGGTTCGAACAACAGCGTCGAGCGGCGTTCGCTAAACACCCCCAAACCCACTTGCGAACCGCAAGGCAATTTTAACAACTCCTGGCGTAGCGCTTGTTTCACAAACTGCAATCGGCTGACCGGCTGTTTATCCAGCTGATAATCTTCGGTGTTCATGCTGCGGGTAATGTCAACAACAAACACCAGCCGGTACAGTGACACTTGCGCGCTGGTTTGCGGATGGAAAAACACCACCAACAAGGACAGCAAGGCCGCGGTCAACAGCCAGAAACGGTAATCCCTAAGATTGGGGGCGATAGTCATATAGCGAAATTATCGGTCGGGAAGATAAGCACCAAGTTAGGGCAAGCCACGCGGAAAGCCCGGCAAGGTGGTCCATAGTTGGGTCTGTTGATTAAGATCGTCCTGCTCGTCGCCGCTGCTGATTCTGTCCATCTCCGGCAACAGCCGCATCGCCACTTCCAGATTGTACTTGGCATCCCAAAAGCCGCTGTCTAACGTTAATGCTTCCCGATAGGCTTGCTTGGCCAGACCCAGCAAGGGCATCGCCTCGTTAACATTGCCGGCCTGGGCTTTCTCCATGGCTTGGCGCAGATACAGATTGCCCAAGTTATAACGGGTTTGCGCTTGCGCTTCGGCACTGGCTTGCTGCAATAACAGGTTCAGCGTCGCCAAGGCTTCGTCGTAGCGTTGGTGCCGGCTGAGATACACCGCTCTGGCCATGCGTACTTCCGGCGCCGAGGTTGCCAATTCGTCTGCGCCGACATCCTGATCGGCCAGTGATTGGCCGATCAGCCGATTTTGGCCGGCTAGGCCATACAGTTGCAGCAATTGCGTCAGAGTCACTAATAAAGTTGCTGCCAATATGGCCCACAGCGCCCAGTGTTTTAACTTACGGATCACAGTCTGGCCTCGCAGAGTTTCACGCCCAGCAATAACAACATCAGCGCCGCCGCAAAGGCATAACAGCGCGTGGATAAATCCTGTTTCGGAATCCGCTCGAAATAATGCAGGGGCCGGTTTTCCAGGCGGTTGATGTCGTCTACCGCCTGTTGCAAGGCACCGGGCGTTTCGGCTTCGTAGGCTTGATAGGGAATATGCAGGCTATTAAAAAACAGATGCAGATAACGTTCCGGCATGGCCTGAGCATTGTCGTCGCGCGGGTCGTCGGGCACTTCAAACAAACCGGGGCTGTTGGCGGTGCGCAGAAACACCCAATACAAACTGACTTGGCGTTGTTTGAACAACTCTCGCAAAGCCGCTTCGCTGTCCGGATCGATCACCGCCGCGCCGTCCGACACCAGCAGCACGATGCGCGAACCGGTCACCGGCCGGCTATCGAAGAACTCCAAAGCCATGCTCAAGCCCTTGCTGACGTTGGTATAAGCCAAGGCCGGCAAGGCGGTAGCGTCTATCGCAGCATGAATCGCGGCTTTGTTTTCAGTGAGCGGTAGCACGAATAGCGGCGAAGTACTGTATTCGGCGATGCCGATCAAATCGTGCGCTCGGTGATCGACAAACTGATTCAACAAGCGGCGGGCGGCGTTGGCTTTGGATTCCTCGCCTTGGGTTTCCGGCGTCTTGCCGGCGAAGGTGTTGTCCATGCTGTTACTGCGATCCAACAGCATGACGATGTGTGCGCCGTGGCCGATGCGCTCCACTTGCTGTTCTTGCAGATAGGCACCGGCCAAGCCCAGAATCAACCCGCCTATCGCCAGCACGCCCAGCAAGCGGATCAAGGCGCTGATAGCCAGCGATAGTGGGTCGACAGGCAATATCGCCAGCCAGGGATAGGGGTTGGCGACCACTCCCATTCTCAACATCGGCAACAGGCATAAGCCCAAACCGAGCAAGACCCAAGGATACTCAAAGCCCAAACTCATCGGCTGCCTCGCTCGATTTCCCGGCAATGCAGGCACAGGGTTTTGAGTTTTTGCAGATCGTGTTCTTGCAGCATTATCGAAGCGTCACCGAAAAAGTAACGATTGGAATAATCGAAAAACCAAGTCAATTCGTCAGCGATGCTGCGATATTCCGGGTGGTCCTGATAAAACTCGGCCAGTTTGTGCAAAAACACCGGCTTACCGTGAAGACCGTTAAATGCCGCATGTACAGCGCCCAGCCCTTGCGGCAACTGTGACAAGCCAAGGGTTTGCAGTTGCCGCTGCGCGCGCTTGAATACGCTGCGTTTCGGTAGTCCCGGTAAATAACCGTAAAGCCAAGCCAAACGTAATGCGATGCCCAGCGCCACCGTCAACGCCACGCATAAGCGCCGGACAATTGCCGCGTCATCCAACAAGCTCGGCGCTTGGTCCGGGCGCATGTATTCGCCGTGTTCATCCTGCCTGACCACCAGTTCCCGCAGTGGCGCGGTCGTAAAGGTCCAGGCCGCGACCGGCTGTTCCAGAGTTTGCCCGTGCTGCTGAAAGCGCAAGGTGAAACCGGGTATGCTCAAGGCTTTCACTTCCAACGGTGCGTAAAATTGCTGATATTGCAGGTCGATTTGATAGCGCTTGCCGTCATTGCCGGCCGTTTCCTGCACAGTCACCGCGTTCAGTTGTAACCAGCGATTCAAACGGCCCGGCGCCGGCAGACTGTTGCGCTCCAAGACCATACCGGCGCGCGTTTCCAGCACAATCCGCTGCGGGATGGTATCGCCGATCACATAGCCGAACGGCCGAGGTGTTTGCAGTTGAAAGTCGCGGAGTGCTTGGTTAGACGTGCCGGAGCACGCCTCCAGCAGCGTGACGCATACCCATACCCAAGCACAACCAAGCCGCTTTGCCGCCAACGTCACCCTGCTCTCCTTAAAAAATATTGCCCCAGCTGCTCGGCGCGGTAGCCGTTGTCGATAAACAGCGGCTCACAGCCCGAGGCCCGAAACTGCTGTTGCAATTGCGCACTGCGCTGGACAAATGCCTGTTCTATCTTGCGCTTCAAACCGGGACGTAGCCAAAGGGTACGGCGCTTGCCGGATTCCAGATCCTGGAGTTGAAACAACCCCCAATCCGGTAAGCGGCTGTATTCGGCTGGGTCCCACAGCACCAGCGGTATCACGTCGTGGCGGCGCAAGTTTTGTAAAATGGCTTGCAAACGCGGCAACGGAAAATGAAAATCCGACGCTAAAAACACCAAGGCCCTATGCTTGGGTAAATAGCGTTGCGCTTGCTGCAAGCCCGCCGAACCAGGTTGCAGGTCGAGTGTTTCCAGGCGTTTTGCCATGGCTTGAATCCGGCCCAGGTGTTTACCGGCTGGCAAATAGCCATCGGTGAACACCTGCTGGTTAGCCGCAATAAAGCCGATGTTGTCGCCGTATTCCAGGGCCGATGCGGCAATCGATAACAACATATCGGCCATTACACGGCGCTTGTCATAGCCGCCGCCGAAACCCATGGAAGCGGATAAATCGGCCAGCAAATACACGTCGATAGCACTGTGTTGTTGCTGCACCCGCACTTGATAATTTCCGAACGGGTCGAGCAGGCTGGCCCGCAGATCGATGCGTCTGGGGTCCGGACGGGCGATCAAGGTGTCATGGCGCTTGAACAACTGGCCGTTGCCGACCATCTGTCCGGGGTGCGCGCCAGGAAACACACCGACTGCCGGGCGTGGCAGGCGGTATTGGAAAGGCTTTATCGTGGCCGACATCGTTTTAGCGAGTACCTTATTGGCTGACAACCAAATTCGCCAGCACGGCCGTCACGACCAGGTATCCGGGCAGGGAAAATCTCAGCGGCACCCTCATCAATAAGGCCACCACGCCTGAGTACGTTTGCGCATTGCGGCTATGAATGGCTTCGCCGAACAGCCACAGCAGAGAGTTGAGCAGGCATAAAGCCAGGATCGTGAAGAAACCGACATCGCTGAACAAGAACGATTTGTTCGCCAACAGCGAGATGCGCTCGCTAGTATCGATAAAATTGGCGGTCAAAACTCCTATCATCAGGCCGCCCTCATCAAAGGCCACCAAGAAAAACGTGTAGGTAAACCGCCGTAAGCGCCGGCTGAAATCACTTAGCGCCGGAAAATGCAGCGATAGATATAACACCGGCAGACTCAGGCAAAACAGCAAGGTGCCGACCACCGCCAGTAAAATCCAGAATTTAAAACCCACCGCGTCGTTCAAGGCGCTGGTGTAATATGCGGCGTAAGGGACGTCGGCATGTTTATCCAGACTACTGGCGATAAACGAGCAAATAAATCCGACGCCGGACCAGGTTAAATAGGTGTCTAATAAATGGCCAAGGCCGGCATGCGGCAGCATGGCGTGCAAAATCGATTTAATGTTCATGACTGTTACGGTGCGGCGATTTGGTTGAGTATGCTGTCTATCAAGGTGGGAACAATATCGTCTTGGCGATAGCTGTACATCGGGTTCAGGAATATCCGGTGCGACATGGTGACGGCGAAAACCGCCTGCAAATCTTCCGGTAACAGGCTGTCGCGATTTTCCAGCCAAGCCCGGACTTTGGCGGCGCGTATCATGTAGCTGACGCCGCGCGGACTGGCGCCGGCCTGCAACAGGTTGTCCATGTCCACATCGGCTAAAGCGATGCCGAATGCGCCAGGATCGGCGGTGGCTTTCCATAAATCCAAGGCGTATTGGCGCAACGCCGCGCTGGGCTGGATGCTGTCTTGAATCGCCGCCGCCCAGTCGTTGAGCTGGTAATAAGGTATTTGGCTGGCGGCCATTTCCCCAATCAAAGCATCGACATCGTGGTAACGCGGATTGAACAGCAAATCGTCCAACACCTTGTCGTCACTGGGTGCGGTGATGTTGATTTCCATGAAAAACCGGTCGCGAGCGGCCGCCGGCAATTCAAAGGTCTCTTCTTTTTCCACCCGATTGCGGTCGGCAAATACCTGAATGTGCGGCATCCGGTATTCGCGGTTGAACGCGCCGATACTGCGCTCGGCCATCACCCGCAACAGCAGCGAATGCACTTGCGGCCGGGCCCGGTTGATTTCGTTAAAAAAGAACACCGACAACTGTTCGCCCTGCTTCAACAAAGGGCCGGGATCGACGCAGGGCCGGCCTTCTTGATTTAAATAGGTGTAATAGATCAAGTCGGCCGGCATTAAGTCGATGGTGCCTTCGATACGCTGGTAGTGACCTCCTAGCCCTTGGGCGATGGCCCGCAATAAGGTGGTTTTGCCGACGCCGACCTGGCCTTCCAGCAACACATGGCCGCGAGCGAATATGGCTATCAAAAGATTGCGTACCGCCGCCTGCTGGCCGACGACGACATGGTTGATTTGTTGTTCCAACTGCAACGCACTGGCGCGCCAGTCGCTGAGGGTTTGCTTGCTTGTCATAGCTAATTGAGCGCTGTTGATTAAAGCCAATACCGCAAAAAGAACTCCGGTGCTGGGTTGCCATGCCGCCGATTGCAGACATACGCGCCGCTGATAACGGGCCGTCGTGATCTAAGCGGCATAGCAACGGCCCGGAGCCGTGAGGTTTCGTTTAGAAGCTGTTTAAAGACTACTGCACTCGCGAAGTTCTTAAACGGCTTGCATGGGTTGAGCGCGCCGTTGCCTTGGGCATTCCCTGGTCTTCGCTTCGGCAGAATAATCTTCGATTCCCTCCGCATCATTAGTTACCGCCGTCCCTGGCGGCGTCCTAAGGGTTCTATCCTCGTGATCACTGTCGGCGTGCGCACTGCGCATCCCGACCCACCCGTTGTTTATTGGCCTTCGACGTCGTAAACGAACTTGCCAGTTTTCGCCAGCAATTCAGTACGTTTGGCGTTGCGGGCTTCCATTTCTTTGATCGACTGGGCTTGTTTGTTCAGCTCGTTGGGATCGTGTTTCGGGTCGTATTTGCTGCCCGCCACTTGTGCCGGATACCCCGGCTTCGGTTCCCAGCAGTTGCCGGCTTCTTTGCATTTGGTGCCGTCGTAGGCTTTTGCCGCGCCGGACAGGCCAAAAGCCAGCAGTACCGCGCCTAACATTACTAATTTGTTCATGTTGATCTCCTAAAGTAATTTGTTGGATAACCCTCACCCTGCCCTCTCCCCTGGGGAGAGGGTTCAATTCCTACTTCCAAGGCAAACTTAAGCCGCCTGGAGTTTGCTAAGTGGCTTGAGCTACCTCTCCCTCCGGGAAAGAGCTAGGGTGAGAGCGTTTATTTCAACCACTCGGCTTTCTTCGGATCGCCTTTGTAAATGCTGCGCAAGAAGGACATGATGTGCAGCATGTCGTCGGTGCTGAAATTGACGTACTGCGGCCCCATCATGCCATTGGCGCCACCGAATAGGATTTCGAACAAGCCCTGGTCGGTCAGGCCGCGCGGATAAGTCCAGTAGTCGTCGGCAAGACCGGGGCCGAGCTTGCCTTCGGCTTCATGGCCGTGGCAGCCCGAGCAACCGGTCATGTACAAGCTCTCGCCTTTTTTTGCCGCTTCGGCATCGCCGTTATACGGGTTTTTGCCGGTTTGCATGAACTGCTTGAATTTGTCGGTGTTACCGCCTTTTTTGGCAAAACTCAAATCCAGCGCTTCCCCGGTCAAGGCATGGCGCAGGGTGATGTCGGCCTGGACAGCACTTGCCGCCACCGCTGACATCGACAGCACGGCGCCAGTCAAAAATGTTTTCAATTTCATTCAAGGTTTCCTGTTTAGTTCATGGACACGGCGGTTTCGGGTTGATCCAGCAACGGAATGCCTTCCGCTTCCAGCAACGCTTCGATATTGTCCTGCCCGTCTTTGATGATTTTGTTCAATTGCCCCAGCAAAGCGCTGTCGTTCTTACGCACGCCAATGGAAGTGCTGTAATGCAAACCCACTTTTTCGCCGTCGGCGCGCTTGGCGTTGTCCGGAATGACCGTCATCGTCAGCGGCGTGGCCGATGCCTTCACGTAGCGGGCCGCGGCGGGTCCCCACAAGATGGCGATTTCCGCTTTGCCGGAAGCCACTTCGTTGACCAGTTTGTCATTGTCGTACTTGACGTACTGGTTACGTTTGGACTTGAAGCCGGCCAACTCTTGTTGGTAATTGAACATATCGTTGTAACGGCCGATGGCCCGCAGCATGGTTTCGGCCGGAGAGCCCGGTGCGAAAGCAATCCGCTGGGCTTGCTTCAAGGCCGGGCTATCCCAGTTCTGCAAGTCCAACCCGTCTTTTTCGCGGCTGATAAACACGTAGCCGGAACGGTAGTACGGTGCCGTGGTTAATAAACGCGGATCACCGGCATCGACGCCCATTACCACGTCGCACAAGCCTTTATCCAGGTAATCGCGGATAAAGTAGCGCGGATCTGTCCAGCTGACGGTTTCCAATTTGCGGCCCAGTTGTTCGGCCACATACTGCGCCAATTTGTTTTCAAAGCCTTCGCCGTTTTTATTGGAGTAAGGCATTTCGTTTTCAGCCGTGCAGACTTTTAAAACCGGCTGTTCGGCTTGAACTGTGGAAAAACCAAAGCCCAATGCCAACGCAGCCACAATGCGTGTGCTTGTTTTCATAGTGATTCTAGGAATTAAGTAGACTCGTTGCCTCGTTCCCACGCGCTGCGCGGGAACGCCTTAGTAGCCGCGCTGCGGCACATCATCGCCACCGCAGCGCGGTTAACCTGAATTCCCACGCAGCGCGTGGGAACCAGGAAAGCTTTCTACAACGCGAACACCATCACGCCGCCACCCATTTGGGTGTAGTGCGCCAACTCTTTAAACGCACCCACTGCACCCAGACCGGCAGTCGGATCGGCCAAGTCAAATACCAGACCTACGCCAGGCCAGCCGCCGACACCGTAATAAATCGCCACATACTGCTTGTTGTTGTGTTTATAGGTAATCGGGTGGCCAATGACGCCGGAAGGCAATTTAAACTTCCACAACTCTTCGCCGGTTTTGGAGTGGCGTGCCTTGATGTAGCCGTCCAGGGTGCCGTAGAACACCAGGTCGCCCGCTGTTGCGGTGGTACCACCCCAGACCGCGAATTTCTCCTGAACTTCCCATTCCATTTTGCCGGTGACGGCATTCATGGCTTTGACTTGACCCAAAGTGCCTTTCGGACCCGGATACATGTTCAAGGTAGCGCCGACGAAGAACTGGCCGGCCCGGTAAGGCAGCATGAACGGTTCCCAGTCCATGCAGATATGGTTGGTACCCATGAAGAACAGTTTCTTATTCGGATCGTAAGACTCGATACCTTGGTTGTGGTAACCCATCGCCGACGGGCAGATACCAGTGGCTTGGTGGTCCATGTGTGTCGAATATTCCGGATCGCGGATCGGCAGACCGGTTTTCAGATCGACTTTTTTCACCCAGTTGACGGTGTCGTCGATTTTGAAGGCATTGACCAAGCTGCCGTTTTCGCGGTTCAAGGTATACACCAAGCCGTTACGGTCCGGGTGCGTCAGCAGTTTGGTCATTTTGCCGTCGACCATTTGCTCGGACAGACCCATGTAGTTGACGCCGGCGTAGTCCCATTCGTCATGCGGGGTTTTTTGGTAACCGAACTTGGCTTCGCCGGTGTTTACATCGCGGCCCCAGATAGTCATGGTCCATTTGTTGTCGCCGGGACGCATGGTTTCGTTCCACGGTGCCGGGTTACCGGAGCCGTAATACAACATTTCTAAGTCGCTGTCGTAAGCATACCAACCCCAGTTGGTGCCGCCGCCAATTTTCCAGGCATCGCCTTCCCAGGTTTTCAGACCCAAACCGAACTGACCGTAATGCGGATTGGCGCTGTTGAAGTCTTTGGATAATTTGATGTCTTCATCCGGACCGGTGGCGTAAACGCGCCAGGCTTGCTTACCATCCTTAATGTTGTAAGCGGTGGCATAACCACGCACCCCCAACTCGGCACCGGAGGTACCGACGATGACTTTATCCTTCACCACGAACGGTGCGACGGTCAACGTCGAACCCATGGCGATGTCGGAGTTTTCCATTTTCCACAGTACTTCGCCGGTCTTGGCGTTAATCGCCACCACATGACCATCCAGCTGGTTTAAGAAAATGGTAGCCGGATAATCTTTGCCGGCCGGCGCATAGGCCAAGCCCCGGTTGACCACGTCGCAACAAGCGACGGCGCGCGCCGCTGGATTTTGCTTGGGTTTGAACTGCCAAAGGATTTTATCGGGCTCATCCAGGCTGATGGCGAAGACGTTGTTAGGGTAAGGGGTGTGCACGTACATGATGCCATCAACAACCAGAGGCCCACCTTCATGACCGTTGAGCACGCCCGTGGAAAACGACCACGCCACTTTCAGATTTTTGACGTTGTTGGCGTTGATGTCGATCATCTCGCTGAAATGAGTCGAGCCATAATCTTTGGTCTGCATCACCCAGTTGGTGTTTTGCTTGGCTAGTTGTTCCAGTTCTTTATTCGCTTGCGCCGATGACGACACGGCCAAGGCCGCAGCCGTGACTAAGGCCGTGGTCGATACCTGCTTGGCAAACCGTGAAATTTGCATGAATCCTCCTATGTTGTTTATTAGGTTGCATGGCCCGGCAAATCGGTTGGTTAGGGGAGCCTTCCGTTAAAAGCGGATAACGCCATCGGCATTTCCGGGCAAAATCAATCACACGCTGCGCTTAATTTTGGCGTCCATCCGTGACGCGAGATTTTGCTTTGCGGCAGAAATCTCCTTCACTTTTCACATCAGCAATCTCAATCAAGTCGCACACAATATTGACTTAGACCTACCGGGCCATGCTGGCGCAAATGGTAAAGAAGGCGGCCTATCGGGCGTTACGGAATAATCCATAAATAGCCTGGGAATTCCGCGAAAAAAGTCATGGAAGTTTTCCCGGTCGCACGCAGCCGCACGCCGCGGCAAAACGGGAAAAGCTCCCATGGTTTCCCGGCATAAAAATCGGCATCATGGCGGGGCAAGAAGCGCCAGCTAGGGATAGCACCGGTTCTGCCGGAGGCGTTTCTTGCTCATCCACACCAAAAACCAATCAGGACACGTAGTTAGTGGCGAATAAAATCAGCGTTTTATTAGTAGACGACCATGCAGTGGTCAGAGCCGGTTACAAGACTTATTTATCCTTGTCTGAACGAATAGGCGCCGTCTATGAAGCCGATAGGGGCGAGACCGCTTGCCAGGTGTATGACAAGCAAACGCCGGATGTGGTGGTGATGGATTTATCCATGCCCGGTCTGGGCGGTTTGGAATCAGTGCGGCGCTTATTGGTTCGCTACCCCAGTTGCAAGATATTGGTATTTTCGATTCATAACGAACTGGTCTACGTCACCCGCGCCATCAAGGCCGGCGCCAAAGGTTACATCACCAAAAATAATGAGCCGGACACGCTGGTGACCGCAGTCTGCACGCTAGCGGAAGGCGGCACGTATATCGAACCGGCTTTGGCGCAGCAATTGGCGGTCAATATGGCTATCGGCCAGGATGAGGCATATAAGGTTAAATCGCTGTCGCCGCGCGAATTCGACATTTTTTGCCTGCTGGCCAATGGTTTGAGCACCCGTCAAGCGGCGGAAAAATTATGTTTGAGCTACAAAACCGTCTGCAACCACAGTACGGCGATCAAAGAAAAATTAAACGTCAAAACCATGTCGGAATTGACACTGCTGGCTGGTCGCCAAGGTATTATCAATACCGGCAGCGAACTGTATGAGCACAGCTAGCGCGGAACACCCCCTTCCCTATTAACCAGGCCCTATTTATCCCTGGCATGCCGTTCGGGCTGAGCGAGTCGAAGCCTAGGCCTGTGTGCGCTTCGATAGACTCAGAGCTAACCGGTTTAACAACGCTGTTAATGGGCGCTTGCGACCGGAACTCCCGGTTGTAAGCCCGCAAATCCCCCTCCCAAGCAACTGGCTCAAGACGCCCGATTCAAGTCTTTCCGGTCTAAAAGCTGCGCCAGTCTTAATCATTACTTCATTGTATTTTCATCTTCAATTCATGTTGAATGGTTATTGTGCCGACTGAATAACCTTATTAAAAAAAGTAATAAAGCATCATCGAGAAGCGACGCGGTATCGGATGTTGGCCGTTTGCTTCCATTCATATGGGCAATTCATTAACGATTACCCATCCGATCAAAACGTATTCATGGGAGATATTATGAATGCACGTCTATTTATATTTCAGCTTTTGCTGATTTTTCTGGGTGTATGCGAATTTGGTAGCGTCCAGGCGCTTGAACTCAAACCCAATTCCGTCGAAATCGTCGTGGATGAACTAGCCAAGATTGCGGTCACAAAATCATCCGGAAGCATCAGTGTAAAATCCAGTAATACCAGTGTGGCGACAGTCACTTACGCCAGCGGTATCGCTAGCATCAAGGGTGTAAAAGCCGGTTCGGCGACGGTCACGGTAAAAGATCGTAAGAGCTCGAAGCGTGTGGAAGTCAAAGTCATCAGCGCCCCTTCTCCCGTCTTGACGATTTCGCCGGCCGTATTGGCGGTCAATGTGGGCGGCACTGCCACCGTCACGGTCACCAACGCCTCCGGCACAGTAAACGTTCAATCGTCGGACAACTCAATTGCCAGCGTCGGCTATGCCAATAATCTCGCTACCATAAAAGGTCTTAAAGCCGGCTCGGCCACGGTGACCATCCGCGACAGCAAGACCTCCAAAACGGTCGCAGTGACGGTGTTAAATACCACGGCTGTCGGCGAATACACCCTGCTGGCCTGGAATGATTTAGGCATGCATTGCATGGACGGCCTGGATTTTTCCGTGTTCGCCATCTTGCCGCCCTACAACACTTTGCATGCGCAATTGAAAGACAAAAACGGCAAGCTGGTCAGCAGCAACGTGTTGCTGACTTATGAAGCGGTCGTCGACAGTAGCGGCTCTATCAATACCAGCAGCGCCAACAAAACCAATTTCTGGTCTTGGGTCGGTGAGTTGGTAGGCTTGAATCCGGCACCGGATGTCGGGGTTAACCTGGATGGACTCGCCAGCGGAAACCCCATGCCCGGCAATAAAACGCCATCCCTAACACCCGCGCCGATGACCTACAACACAGCGTTCGGCTGGTTCGAGGCCGAGGGTATTCCGGTGACGCCCTTCGACGACAAAGGTAACAAGAACTTCTATCCCACCGTTAAGGTCGTGGCTAAGGATGCGCTGAGCGGTAAGGTTCTGGCTAGCGCCACCACCGTGTTGCCGGTCAGCGACGAGATGACTTGCAAAGGCTGCCACGCATCCACTGACACCAATAACAATGCCGCACAAACTGCCGCCAAACCGGTGACGGGCTGGGTGTTCGATGCCGACCCTGACAAAGACTGGAAGCGTAACATTCTGCGTCTGCATGATGAAAAACAGGCGGGGAGTAAATTATTCAACGATGCACTGACCACATTGAATAGCAAAGGCTACAAATCAGCAGGCTTACTGGCGACGGCCGATGCTGGGCAACCGGTTCTTTGCGTGGCGTGCCATGCCAGCAATGCCTATTTCGATAAGGAAAACAAGACCACGGTGATGGGCGGCATGACCGGCATTGCGCCATTCACCCAGTCCTTGCATTTAAAACATGCCGATGTAAAAGACCCTGCCACCCAGTTAACCCTGGATAGTCTGGACAACCGTAGCGCTTGTTACCAATGTCATCCGGGATCGGTAACGCAATGTCTGCGTGGCGCGATGTCCACCGCTACGGATGCCAGCGGCGACCCTGCTATCAGTTGCCAAAGCTGTCACGGCAATATGAAGGCGGTGGGTAGTGCCACTCGGCAAGGCTGGTTCAACGAGCCGACCTGCGAGTCTTGCCACAATAGCGCCGCGCCCGGCAAACGCGCGATTTCAGGCATCGACGCCACCGGCAAAGCGATTGTGCCAACAGATCGTACCTTTGCCACCAATGCCAATACGCCGGTTCCCGGATTGAACTTGTACCGCTTCAGTAAAGGACACGGCGGCTTGCAATGCGAGGCTTGTCACGGTTCGACACACGCGGAGTATCCCTCCACACATGCTGACGAAAACCTGCAAAGCATCGCCGTGCAAGGACACGCCGGTACGGTAGCCGAATGTAAGGCTTGCCATACTACAGTCCCGAACACGGTAAACGGCGGCCCTCACGGCATGCATACCACCGGTGACGCCTGGGTTAAGCAACACGAAGACGCCAATAAAAACGGCACAGCCACTACGCCAAGCTGTAGCTATTGCCACGGTACGACCAGCGCCGGCACTCCCTTGAGTGCGGTAAAAGTTGCGAAAACCATTGATGCCGATGAGTTTGGTATCAAGAATTGGCCGGCGGGTTATCAAGTGAGTTGTTTTAGCTGCCACAACGGACCCAATCCGTAAAACCTCAGACAACAGATCGCCCCGCAAGGGGCGATTTTTTTGTGGGTTGACTCCGCTCACTACAGGAGACGATTGAAAATCACATACAAAGGTCCCAGGCTTTGTCACTCCCACGTAAGCAGGAATGACGACATAAAATTTACTTCTCCAGCTTGGCCTTCAAGCCGTTCAAGCCGTTCTTGAAAAACTGGGTCATCGCTTTAACCGCCGCTTCGTCACTCAAATTCTCCGGTGGCGTGTTGCCGGTATCACCGCGGTAGAAGCGGCTTTTGATGGTGACCACGCTGCTGTCGGCGGTCTCACCTGCCGCGACTTTCACATCCACCGTATGCGAACTGGTCGGAAGCGCTTTGGTGTTTTCGGTTTTCAGCCGGTAGCTGTATTCGTGTTCGGCTTCGTTGTAATAATCCAATTCTTCAGTGAGGGTTTCGTCGTTTTGAAAGGTTAACGTGCGTAAACCACCGGACTGATTCTTGCGGTCACCCGCACTCTTTTTCAAGTCGCTATGCCAATTGGCAATGTCGTCGAAATTTTTCAGCTCTGCCCATACCTTGGCGATAGGCGCTTGGATGGTCACAGACTCCTTGGCTTTTTGCGGCGTCGGGCCGTGAGCGTGAACTTGCCAGGAAAGGAGCAAAAAGCTGAATGAAAGCATGATGTGTCGCATAAGCAATCCCGAAGGGTGGTGAAAAACCCGGTATTATCCGGGCGCACCGCCAGCGTTCATCGGGAATAAACCCCGAATTGATCCGGGGAAACTTCATTTAGCCTGCTTCCGGCAACTGCCGAAAGGAGCGAAAAGGTAAGTGCATCGCGAAGCCGACGCGGTTAAACCGAGCAAAGGTTCGCCCGGTCGATCAGCTTTTATCGCCGCAGATTCAGATTGCTTGGTCTTGTTTTTCGATAGTCACCACAATCGATTTTTGTTGGCCGCTCGCGCTGGTCTGAGTGATTACGACTTGCAGCGGTAACTGCGCCGCACCGGCGCTGTCGGTACTGAAGCTTAACGACTGACTATTAAAACTCAGCCAAGCCGGTAACGGCTCGCCGTTACCCATTTTCGCCGAGACCGTGCTGTCTCCGGCCGTTGCAGGCAGTGCTCCGGCAGGCAGCGCAAAACTGAAGCCACTTGAATAATCATTAACCTCAACGTTGGCAACGATCTGCATCTGCCCTCCCGCCACCAAGGTTTGGGACGCCAATAAATGCACGGTATTGCCTGATTGCGTAGGCCCGGAACCACCCGTCGTCAAGCCGGTGGCGCTACTACCACCGCCATTGATCCCCGAGTCGGCGATATTGAATTGTACGGTCCGGTTGCTATCGGCACCGCGTAACGCGGAAAGCGCTAAGCCGCCGGTTTTGGCGCCGCTGTTGGAACCGTTGTTGCCCACGCCGCCGTTTCCGCCGCTGTCCGGTACTACGGTACCGGCGTCGACGGTATCGGTTGGCGTATTGCCGGCGGAGCTTTGTAGGATAGTGACGACTGGATTGCCGCCGGCTAGCGTGTAATTGCCGGCCAAGCCGCCATTTCCGCCGTCGCTCAAGGCCAAGGTTCCAAGATCGACCGGTTTATCGATACCGGCGCTGCTATCTAACATTTGGCCAGCCCCGCTCAGCAGCAGAGTTTCATTGCCAACCAAAGTGCCTAAATTGAATACATTAGCGTTCACAAGGTTGCTGCCGTCGAACGCCCTCGAACCGGTTAAATGGATGACGTAAGGCAAAATTGTGCTGGTCGTGTTATCGCTGTAACTGATTGAGTAGTTGTTGCCACCATTGCCGTCGGAAACGCTAATACCGCTAACTCTCACGGTGCTACCGCCGCTGGCATTCTTATCGATGAACGTGTACACACCGCCGGATAAACTGTCCGAGCCGAACAGTTGGCTAGCGCTGCCGGCTTTGACGATTGGCGTGCCCGAGGCGGACGTGGTACCGTCGTACGTTTTGATGATGTCGCTGGTGGTCAAAATCAGATTAGCTTGGCTGATGTCCGCTCTAAGATCTCCTCCTATCAAGGTGTAATTGCTGGCCAAGCCGCCGTTGCTGCCGTCGGCCAACATCAAAGAGCCCAAGCTCACGCTTTTGCCGATGCCAACGTTTTTATCAGCGATGGAGCCCGCACCTGATAGGGTTAAAGTCTCGCTACCGACCAGACTTCCGATGTGCAAATCCGTAGCGGCGACGGCTGTGGTGCCGTCATAGCTCCTGCCGCCACTCAGGTTCACAACAAACGGGCTGATAGTGCTGGTTGTGTTGTTCAGATAGGACACCGAATAATTATTGCCGGCATTGCCATCGTTCACGGTGACCCCGGCAACCGTGACGGTCTTGGTGCCGATACCGACATTTTTATCGGTGAAGGCAAACGTGCCGCCAATCAGGCTGTCGCTACCATAGAGTGTGCCGCTTGAGACCATGGCGGTGCCGATCGCCGACGTACTGCCATCGTAGGTTTTACTGACGTTTCCAGTACTGACGGTCAAACTTGCCGCAGTGAGGGTCGCGTTATGTGTGCCGCCCGTCAGCGTGTAATTGCTAGCCAAACCACCGTTGCTGCCGTCGGCCAGCGCTAGGCTGCCGAGCGTCACGGATTTACCGACCCCTACGTGTTTATCCGCCACCGTACCGGTACCGCTTAGGTTCAAGGTTTCGGTTCCAAGCAGCGCACTCATGGCAAAAATATTGGCAGCCACATCGGCACTGCCGTCGTAGCTGCGATTGCCTGTCAAACTGACTGTGTAAGCCGTAATATCGGCACTAAGCGTACCGCCAACCAAGGTGTAATTGCTGGCCAGACCGCCGTTGCCGCCATCATTCAAGGCCAAAGAGCCTAGCGAAAGCGTTTTACCGGTGCCGACATTTTTATCCGCGACCGTTCCGGCACCGCTCAGGCCCAGGGTTTCGCTACCTACCAGGGTAGGGGTCGCCAAACTAGCGGCAGTGATGGCGGTGGTGCCGTCGTAGGTACGACTGCCGGTCAGGTCGACGACGTAGGCCGTAATATCGGCAGCATGCGTGCCGCCGGTCAGCGTGTAGTTACTGGCCAAACCGCCGTTGCTGCCGTCGGCCAGCGCCAAAGTCCCCAGCGTCACGGTTTTGCCGGTGCCAACGTTTTTGCTGGCAACGGTGCCGGTGCCGCTCAGGCTCAGGGTTTCGCTACCGACCAAGCTGCCGGTCGAGAAAATGCCCGCCGCCACGTTGGTGCTGCCGTTATAGGCCCGGTTGCCGGTCAGGCTCACGACATAAGGTGTGATGGTGCTGCTGGTGTTATTGGCGTAACTGATCGAATAGTTGGCGCCGCTGTTGCCGTCGCTCACCGAAACGCCGCTGACGCTTACTGTTTTATTGCCGCTGCCGACGTTTTTGTCGGTGAAAGCGAATGTCCCACCGCTCAGACTATCGCTGCCGTACAGCGTACCGCCGGTCAGCGTGGCGGTGCCGGCCGCACTGGTGCCGCCGTCGTATGCCTTGCTGACGTCGCTGGTGCTGACGGTCAAGCCGGCGGCTGAAATATCGGCGCTATGCGTGCCGCCCGTCAGCGTGTAGTTGCTGGCCAAACCGCCGTTGCTGCCGTCGGCCAGGGCCAAAGTCCCCAAGGTCACCGCTTTGCCGGTGCCGACGTTTTTATCGGCGACCGTGCCGGTGCCGCTCACACTCAGGGTTTCGCTACCAACCAAGCTGCCGGTCGAGAAAATGCCCGCCGCCACGTTGCTCGAACCGTTATAGGTCCGGTTGCCGGTCAGGCTCACGACATAAGGTGTGATGGTGCTGCTGGTGTTATTGGCGTAACTGATCGAATAGTTGGCGCCGCTGTTGCCGTCGCTCACCGCCACGCCGCTGACGCTTACCGTTTTATTGCCGCTGCCGACGTTTTTGTCGGTGAAAGCGAATGTCCCACCGCTCAGACTATCGCTGCCGTACAGCGTACCGCCGGTCAGCGTGGCGGTGCCGGCCGCACTGGTGCCGCCGTCGTATGCCTTGCTGACGTCGCTGGTGCTGACGGTCAAGCCGGCTGCTGAAATATCGGCGGTATGCGTGCCACCGGTCAGCGTGTAGTTACTGGCCAAACCGCCGTTGCTGCCGTCGGCCAGGGCCAAAGTCCCCAAGGTCACCGCTTTGCCGGTGCCGACGTTTTTATCGGCGACCGTGCCGGTGCCGCTCACACTCAGGGTTTCGCTACCAACCAAGCTGCCGGTGGAGAATATGCCCGCCGCCACGTTGCTCGAACCGTTATAGGCCCGGTTGCCGGTCAGGCTGACCACGAAGGGCGTGATGGTGCTGCTGGTGTTATTGGCGTAACTGATCGAATAGTTGGCGCCGCTGTTGCCGTCGCTCACCGTCACGCCGCTGACGCTCACCGTTTTATTGCCGCTGCCGACGTTTTTGTTGGTGAAAGCGAATGTGCCGCCACTCAGACTATCGCTGCCGTACAGTGTGCCGCCGGTCAGCGTGGCGGTGCCGGCTGCGCTGGTGCCACCATCGTAAGCCTTGCTGACGTCGCTGGTGCTGACGGTCAAGCTGGCTGCTGAAATATCGGCGGTATGCGTGCCACCGGTCAGCGTGTAGTTACTGGCCAAACCGCCGTTGCTGCCGTCGGCCAGGGCCAAAGTCCCCAAGGTCACCGCTTTGCCGGTGCCGACGTTTTTATCGGCGACCGTGCCGGTGCCGCTCACACTCAGGGTTTCGCTGCCAACCAAGCTGCCGGTCGAGAATATGCCCGCCGCCACGTTGCTCGAACCGTTATAGGCCCGGTTGCCGGTCAGGCTGACGACATAAGGTGTGATGGTCAAAGTGCCGTTGACGTAGCTGAAATCGTAGTTGCTCGCGGTATAGCCGCTCGCGGTGAAGGTGTAGCTACCCACGTTGGTGGCGCCTTGCGAGGTGCCGCCGTAACTGACGCTGCCGCCCAATACGCTTGATGTTTCGCTGTTAACGAAGCCGGTAATATTGACGCCATGGCCACCGCTATAGCCCAAGCCGTTGTAGGCGCGGCTGTCGTCACTGGCGGTCACGGTCAGCGTTTTTTTGTTGACCGTTAAGGTTCCGCTGGCGCCTCCGGTGCCTATCGTTGTCGAATAACCGGCCCCGCCGCTGATCGCAGCCGAACCCACCGCGCCGTTGACGTTATAGCTGCCGACCGCACGGCCGGTGCCGGCCGTGCCGCCGACAATGCTAAAACTCGGCGTGCCGCTTAAACCCGCAACGGTAGCCGAGTCCGTCACGCCGTCGTCGTTGACGTAGCCCGAAAATGCGCTGCTCGCGCTAGGGTCGGCGTCGCCGTAGGTTTTACTGATGTTGCCGACGTCGACGCTCAAGCTCGGCTGGTAGTCGTAGATCAGGTGATTGCCTGCGACGATTGTTGCCGGCGCGTTGCCGTCGTAAGTTTTGTTGTATAGCCTGGGGAGCGCCGAACCCGCCGCCCCGGTCAGGCCGCCCTCGGTCGAGCCTGACGGGCTGTGCATATACACCAACCAGCGTCCGTTGCCTGCAGAGAGTACATTGCTACCCACATTGTTGATCAGCTCGCCGCCGCTGGCGGCCGCCAAAACCAGCGCATCCCCGCTGCCGTTGGCGGTCAAGCCTGCACCGCTGTTCAAAACGATATTTTTGCTGCCGCTCGCGCCGCCGGTGCCGCGATGGATAATGCTGATCGTATCGGCCAATAATTGTCCCGCCAACGTGATATTGCCGCTGTCGTCTTCGGTGTTGCCGGTGCCGTCGCGCAATTCCATGGTGATGGAACCGGTGCCGGCGTTGATCGTAACACCGTTGGCAACTTCGATGACGGCATTACCGGCCGCACGATCAGCGTCGACCACGCCGTTGGCGGCCAAATCGTTGGCGTGCAGCACTAAGTTGCCGCCGTCGGTGGTGATGTCGGCATTGAGGTAAATGCTGCGTCCCGCCTCCAATTTCAGGGTCGCTGACGAACTAAAAAGCCCGGCGACATTGAGCGCACTGTTAACGGTGATGTCGTTGCTGGCTTGTAGCGTGACGTTGGTGCCCCAGCCGAGTAGATTGGTCAAAACGTCCGGGGCTATGGCCATGTCTTTGCCGACCGCCATCCCATAAGTAATGCGACTCGGATCGGTGGCGCCCGAGGTTACCCGGCCGGTATTTTCGTTGGCGAAGCTGACCACAAAGGTATCGCCGTGATCGTAGGCAAAGCCGGGCAGCAGGCTAAAATAGTTGGTGCCTGCATATTGATAGTAATCCACCCAAGGGCCACCGGTATCGAAGCTGATGCCGCTGTTCGCCGTGGTGCCGACAACGCTGTTCGCGTCCGAAACCTCACCGAAGATACCGTAGAAAGCATCGCCGTAGGTCACGGCGCCGGCGTTCGCCAATGCGCCGTTGCGCCAATCGGTATCCATGACCAGATAGTCGTAGTAATAGGTATTGTAGTTAACGGTTAATCTAACTTGGTTCAGGCCGACGTCCTGATTGCTGTAACTACCGATCAAGCTGTTGCTGGCCGACACCGCGCCGGCGACGCCGATGCTGGCGCGCGCCCAGGATAACGCCCCGGCATCCGCAGCGGAACCGTTATGCCAGTGCCGGCTACCGACTAAATAAGATACGCCCAAGTCTATGATCCCGTCGCTGCCGACCTGGTCGCCAGCCTGGCTGCCGACCAAGCTGTTACCGATCCCGACCACCGCGCCTTTGCTGCTCTCGCCATAAGCGAAACCGGTTTTTTCCGCGACCCAGGTTACCGCGCCGGCATCGGCATTAGCGCCGCTGTGCCAATGCGGACTTAGCACCAGATAGTTGTAACTCCAGACGCTGTTGATGGGGTCGTAACCGTTGGTCAGAACCGTGACGCCGCCGCTGCCGATCTGGTCGCCGGACGTGCCGCCTATCAAGCTGTTACTGCCACTCACCGCCCCTAAAACGCCGGTCAGGCGGCTGCCCCAGGTCACAGCACCCAACTGCGTGTCGGTGCCGTTACCCCAGTTCGGGCTGATGACCACGTAGCCGACCCGTGTCGCGTTGTTATATTCCGCCGGCAGTGCGACCACGCCGCCGCTGCCGACCCGGTCGTTGGCGTGCGTGCCGACCAAACTGTTGGCCGCGCTGGCGTTACCGGTCAACGGCGAGGCAGCGCCGGCAGTCGTGGTGACGCTGCCCCAGGTCACCGCACCGGCGTCAGCGGTTGCGCCGTTGTCCCAATAGGGACTAGCGATCGAGTAATAATCCAGATGGTATTGTTTCTGACCTACTCCGCTACCCGTGGTCCAGTCGTACGGCAACAGCGTGACGCCGCCGCTACCGATTTGATCGCCTGCGCTGCCGCCGATCAAGCTGTTGGCTGAGCTAATACTGCCGGTGATACCGGTGGCCGCGGCAGTTTTGGTGACAGCCCCAACGTTCGTATTGCCGCCGTCGCTCCAATTGGGGCTGGCGACCAAATAATACGCTGTGCGGGTGCCGGACCAGGAGCTACCGTTGTAGGTCAGCGTCGTGTATTGGCCGGCCTTGACACCTCCGCTGCCGACTTGGTCGCCGGCGGTATCGCCGACCAAGCTGTTGCCGGAACTGACAGTGCCTTGAATGCCGCTAGCTTCGGCGCCCATCGTGACTGCCCCGCGGTCGCTGTCCCAATGCGGACTAATCACACTGTAGTAGTAGGTATAGGACCAGCTATCCGCGGTGTCGACACCGTTATAAGTTGCCACGACCCCGCCGCTGCCGACCCTGTCATTGGCATGGCTGCCGATCAAGCTGTTGCTGCTGCTGATCGCGCCGCTGACGCCGCTACCGAAACTACCCCAACTGGCAGCGCCGGCATCGGCATTACCGCCGTTATCCCAGGTAGGGGTTAGAACCACGTAATCGGCCACGCCCACATCGATAACATTATCCGCATCGCTGCCGACACCGTCGTTGGCGGTACTGCCGACCAGGCTGTTTCCGGCGCCGACCGCGCCGCTGACGCCGCTCGTTTTGCTACCCCAAGTGACCGCGCCGGCATCGGTGGCTCCACCGTTATCCCAATCCGGGCTCAACACTAAGTAATAACCGCTTTTCAGCAAAATCCCACCGCCGCCGACATGATCGTTTGCGGTCGAGCCAACCAGACTATTGGCCGAGCCCAAGGTCCCGGTCTTGGTGGCGGTGGCGTCCCAGAAGGTGACCGCGCCGGCGCTACTGTTCCAGAGCGGGCTAAGGACCACGTAGCCGGGGTCTTGCCCAAGGTTGGTGACGCCACCGCTGCCAACTTGGTCGCCGGCATGACTGCCGACCAAGCTATTACCGCTACCAATGACGCCGGAAATTCCGCCGTTATTGGTACTGGTTTCAGTGGGAATGTTGTTTAACGGATTGCCCAGGTAATCGGTCGTGCTGGTCGTTCCAAAGGTGATAGTACGCCCGTCCCCCCAGGTGATCGCGCCGGCATCGGCGGTTGAACCGCCATTATTGAAGTGCGGGCTGAGAATCAGGTAATAGGGATGAGTCGAGGTGTAGCCAGTGTTCGGATTGCGGCTGGTGTAGTGGCTGAGTAACTGGATGCCGCCACTGCCGACCAAATCGCCGGCGGTCGCGCCGACCAGACTGTTGGCCGACGATACCGCGAAACCGGTCGTCGCCCCGCCTGACGCATAACCGGTTGCGGCATTGAGCCAGGTGACCGCACCTTTATCGCCGTCCCAATGCGGGCTGGCGACTACATACGCAGCGTCGGTACGGTAAGTGTTGACGTGGCCGTGCGGCGGGGTATCGCTGGGTTGACTGGTGTAGTTGGTACTGTTGCTGTAATAAAGCACTTTGATGTCGCCGCTACCGATCTGGTCGTTGGCATTGCTGCCGACCAAACTATTCGACGAAGAAACGGTGCCGGTCAATGCGGCCAAACCGCTGGCCCACGTGACCGCACCGGCGTCCGCGCTGGCGCCGTTCTGCCAGTGCGGGCTGGCTATCGCGAAATAATTGCGGTAATACTCGGTGGCAGTAATCAACGCGCCGCTACTGTTGTAATCATGAAACTCGGTGACGAATTGCGTAATGCCGCTGCTGCCGATTCGGTCTCCGGACGCCGCACCGACCAGGCTGTTGGAAGATGAAATGACACCGGATATACCGCTCAATGCACTGCCCATCGTGACCGCACCGGTATTGCCATTCCATTGCGGGTTCAGGACTAAATATTTCAGGTAGCCGTTGTCGTTGCTCCAAGTGTGACCGGTCGCGCCGTAATAATTATCGACCAACACGATACTGCCGCTGCCCACGGCATCGCTTGCCGAGCTGCCGACCAAACTGTTGGCTGACGATACGGTGCCGCTTAATCCCGTGGTACCGCTGGACCAGGTCACCGCCCCCTTGCCGCCGTCCCAATGCGGACTGGAAATTAAAAAGTTGCCCAGCGAACTGAACGAGACGTTGACGTTGGTATTGGTGTTTTGGCTAACCAACTGGGTGATTCCACCACTGCCGAGGCGATCATCGGCGTGGCTACCGGTGACGGTCGCGATCAGCGCCCCGGACCAGCCGTTGTACAAATAAACCGCGCCGGCATCCTGGCCACCGAAGTCGTCATAGGGATTCGTAACCGCCACGTTGGTGCTCCACAGTACCGACGTGCCGGTGCCGAAGCCGGATGTGACGCCCAGTGTGTTGGTCGGATTGGGGTCTTCGAAATCGAATTGCGGGTACTGGCCGCTGCTGTCGATGGTGATGTTGCGCGGGTCGAGTAATAGACTGCCGTTGCGACCCTGACTGGCCAAGGTGGTAACAGTTCCGCCAAACAGCAGGGCCTCGTGAGACGAGACTTCCACGGTACCGCCGTCGCCGCCCGCCGAACCACCCTTGGCGGAGATCGTGCCGTAAAAATCGGTTTGCTGATCCGACCAAACCACGACCTCGCCGCCGTTGCCTTTTTCAGTGGCGCCGGCGTGCAGTTGGGTGAAGGGATTGATTCGGGTTATCGCGGCATTGCGAACCGCCGCGTCATTGCCGTGAAAACCGCCGCCGATACTGATTTTGCCGCCACCCTTGGCACCGTTGGCGGTGATCGTCGCAGCAGCCAACGTGACGTCTTTGCCGCCGGTGACGGTGATATTGCCACCGCGTCCGGCAACGCCGCCGGCATCCAGGGTGGCAGAACTGAATACGCCACCTTGGCTCCCGGCGGTCACGGCGATGTCGCCGCCGTTTTGACTTCCCTTAGTAGACAGTTTGGCGGATACAGTCTGGATGACTCGACTATCGGCGGCAATCGTAATTCGGCCGCCGTCGGAGACGGTACCTTCGGCGCTGAGCGTTCCGGTTTGCAGCACGCGGTCGCCAGTCAGGCGAATATCCCCGCCGCTATCACCGTCGGCGCGGACGGTACCGGTGTCGACGACCAGCCGGCCGTGCTCGACGACATTGCCGCCTTGAGTAGTCTCGGCGGCGGACACGTCCAGTGTGCCGCTATTACGCACTTCGTCGCCGATTAACTCTATCGAACCGCCGCGATTAACCAGGGATTTGGCCTCGACCACGCCGCTGTTGTTAATCGCGGCGCCGCGCAATTGGTCGGCGGCGCTGGCAGTCATGATGACCCGGCCGTCATCGGCGCGGATCAACTGTTTGTTCTCGATCAGCGAATTGACGGTGGCTGGATCGACCTGAACGTTGACCAGTTTACCTTCATCTAATTCCAGTTTGACGCCATCGCCGCCGGCCAGCGCCACCGTGCCCAAACGGGCCTGGACCAAACCTTCGTTGCTGACGTTGGGGGCCAGCAAGGCCACGTATCCGCCGTCCTTGGCACGGATGTCGCCCTGATTGACGACGCCGGCGTCGCTGCCGTCGCGCTTGAAATGGTAGTTGCCGGCACGGAAATCCGCATCGCTGATGTTCATCGTCGACGCCGCCATCGCGCCAACATCGACTTGAGCGCCCTTGGCAAACAGCACGCCGTTGGGATTCACCAGAAACACCTGACCGTTGGCGGTCAATCGGCCGGCAATGACCGATGCTTCGCCGGCTGCTACGCGGTTCAGCGCGATCGCGCTGGCGTTGGGCTGTTGATAATCCACGTGGGCATTGGCACCGATGTTGTAGCTCTGCCAGTTGATGATGGCTTTATCACTGCCTTGGACGACATCCATCCGTGCGCCATATTGGTGGATTTGGGCCTGTCCCGACGCCACCTGGCCGCCGCTAGGCAGCGCATTGCCGGCCAATTCGGCCAAGGCCGGCTGCCAAGCACCAGCCAAGGCGATCTGTATCGCCAGCACCAGCGGATGACGGTTGAAGTGCGGCGTGCGACTTTGGTTAGCATATCGGTTCATAAGACTGTCCTCTCGAATCAGTGCGGTTATTCGGTGCTTACGGCGGCTTTACGCTCCAATAGGCGGGCAAAATTGCTCAACGACGCCAAGTGCAGATAGATCAATCCTAACCAGCCGGCTTGGAACAGGCTGTCCAACGCATCGCGGCCGATTTTTTGGAAGCGCGCCTCGTCCACGATCCAAAGGCCAGATAAGGAGTAACGCTCACCGCTCGGTGATACCGCATCGGCGCGACGCTCAGTTAAGAGGTCCAATTCGTGTAAGGTGGCGGCGAATTGCGCGGTCCGCTGCGATTCGGCGTGGAACTCCCGCAAAAAGGCGATGATTTGTTGCAGGTAAGCTGACGGTGCGCCGTCGACCAGCAAAGGCTCGCCGGCCGTTTCGTTAAAACGCGGGCAAGTGTCGTCAAAACAGACGACCAATTGCTTGTCTTCGGCCTGTTCGGCAGGTACGAACGGGTATCGGCGGACGAAGGCTGGTATGTAATGTCCGATCCAGCGACCGGCGCCGTTGACGAACAGGTTTTCACCGTCGTTCAAGCCCAGCACCGCGACCGGAACGAATTGGCCGTCGCCGGCTTTGGCGAAAGCGATCGGATATTCCTTGCCGGCTTCGCTGAATTCCGGACCAATCAGCGGCACCGAGTTACTGACTCGCGCGTAACCGACGTCTTCGGATGGTGCGATATGCAACCGGCCGTGAGCGGCGGGGTTCAGGCTGACGATGCGTTTGTAAAATAGCAATTGGTTATCCACAGTGGTGTCGCCGGTTGAGTTGGAGGAAAAATGGAAACTGAAGACGTTTAAAACGCTTTGCTCAAGCTGACCCAAAAATGAGGCGCTTTGTAAGTACCGTCAGAATCGTTGCCGTCTCCCGAGCGGGCTGGGTTGGCGCCTATGCGTTGGGCGACGCTGCCGCGGATGATGAAATTACCGGGTACCACCCAGTTGATTCCGACGCCGCCGCCGCTGAGCGTGTAATGGTTAGGGCCGCCTTCGGTGGCATTCCGCCATAGATCGTTGTGCAGCGTTATACCGCCATGGTCGATGAAGCCGACCAACTCAACATGCTCGTAAACCTCGTACCGTAGTTCGAAATTCATCAGATAGCCTTCGTCGCCCAGGGCCTCGTTGACTGGATAAGCTCTGATGCCAAAGGGGCCACCCAGACTGAACTTTTCGGAAGAATCCAGATTTTTAGTGGCCAGTTGTCCGCTGACGCCGGCATAGAAGCGTAATTTGTCGGTCAGGCTTTGTAGACGGGAGGCGTTAAGTGAGAACTTTTGATAGGCACCACCGGCGCGGGCTGTGGCCCGGTTTTGAGTTTGGTCGACCGGGCTTCCCGACAAATCCAGGTTGCCGGCCACCAATGTTGCGCCAAATAGCGTTACCGCGCTGCCTAGCCAGTCGTCCTGATGATCGCCGCTCAGGCCGAGGTAACCGCTTTGCACTTCCTTGTCGCTGACCACGCTACCAAGGCTGGTATTGTAGTAGTGGCGATCATCGAAACCGCTGACAACGTAAAGATTCGTGCTCACACCGCGAAGCAACGGATAGGTTGCGAAGGTGCCGCCGGTCCACGCCGAGCCTTGGGCGTCCAACGACTGAAAGGGTTCTCCCAGGGTGTAGTCCAGCGCGGACGCGGCCAGACCAATCCGCAGCCCGGAGTAGCCTACCGGCAACGAATAGGCAATTCTGCCGTAAACGTTACCGCTGCCGCCTTGAACCCGTAACGAGGCCAGATCGCCGAGGCGCAAGGGATTATTCAGGTTTAGCGATCCGCCGAATTGGTTCATGCCGACCGAGCGCACGCCGGTATTGCTGTAATCTACAGAGCCGCTGATTAAATTGCTGGGGTCGATTTTCAGCAGCAGGTCGGATTCGCCGGCTCTTTCGCCGGCCTTCAAGGTGGAAGAAATGGTGCCGCCGGTCAGATCGTTCAGCAGGAGGATGCCGCGTTGCATATCGGCCAATCGCAAAGCGTCCCCTGCCGGCTGAGCCGCCAACATGGTTTGTCGCGGAATGTCGTTTCGGTAGGTGGCGGCCGGGTCGTCGACCTCGACTTTGCCTAATTTGGCTTCGCGGATCAGAATTTCGACGATGCCGTCGCGAATTTGCTGAGCGGGCAATACCGCGCGGGCGAAAAAGCCACGTTGCTGGTAATACTCCGCAATATCGCGAGTGATTTTGCGCAGTTCGGCCAAGCTCAAGTCCTTGCCGATCTGGTCTTTCAGAAATGCCTGGAGTTCAGCTTCGCCAATCAACTCGGTGCCGCTGATTTTCCAACCCTTGACTTGGATACGGATGTCGCCTTCACCGGCAGGCGCCGGTTGCTCCGAAATTTCGAACGGGACTTTCGAGTCGCCAGGCAAAATCGGTTCGGGTTTGATATTTCGTAGAATCGACCCCGCCTCGGGAACCACTTCAGCCGCTTGTCCGGCAGCCAGACAACTGATTAGGAAAGCTAAGGCAGCGGCACTGAGCCGAATCCGGATGAGTTTGCGATTTCTTAGGGTCGGTTGCATACGATTTCAATTGCTGACATGAATGGAAATGGTCGCCTGTCCGCTTTATTTAGGCCGCGAGGCAAATAACGACTGCCCTGGCCTATCTTTGGTTACCCGATGCGGATTGGTGTGCCCGTACAATATAGCCGTTCGGTCATAACCGTTTGGCTCAGGGGCCGGAGAGTATCGAATCCGATCAGACCCCAAAAACGGTATGGAAATAATATAGTCGATAAAAAAAATTAGTCGAACGCAAAAAATCTCAAACTTTAATTCGGGCGCGTCAGTTGGATCGCCGGTTTGAGCAGACCGGCGCTAACCGGGCCTGGGTCTCGGACATCACTTACCTGCGGAGCCGGAGCGGTTGGCTGCTTATGCACTTGGGTATAAGCTGGCGGTCGTGTTGGACTTGTATTCGCGCAAAATCGTCGGCTCGGCTATGGCGCCCAACATGCCGGCGGAATCGGTTTACACGGCCTTCCGGATTGCCATCGCTCAGCGCAGACCACCGCCGGGCGTGATCGTGCATTCCGACCGAGGTAGCCAATATGCCAACCACGCCGATGCCATCCGCGACGTGACCGACTATATCCTTAATTTCTACAACAATCGGCGCTTGCATGCGTCATCGGGCTCCTTGCCGCTGAATGGCTATGAGATGAAAATGGCAGACCAACAACCTATCTCGGTGTCCGAACAAAGTAGACCACTACAACCTGGCCTAAATGATCGTCACCGCAGGGAAAGTGGGAACCCCGTTGCCGGAATGGATTGACGGCGAGTTCTGACGGATGCCGCTTGCCTAGCACATGAAATGCGTTAACGGGCTACCTGACACCCCTGCAAAAACAAGCCAACAGACTGACGCACCCAAACGTCTATCTCCGTTTCGTCGGGAGTCGGCTCCAAACCCAACTGTAACCGCTGCAAGCGTTCGCCACGTACGGCGCTGATGAATTGGTCGGCAAGGAAATACGGGTCCATTTTGGTGATTAAGCCGGCCTGTTGCTGACGCATAAAAAACTGCGCTAACAATCCCAGAGTTCGGCGTGGTCCTTGTTCATAAAACTGTGTCGCCAGATCAGGGAAACGCGGCGATTCGCCGATCAATATCGCCCGCATCCGCAATACATCCGGACGGGTAATACGAAACAAAAACTGCCGGGCAAAATTCGTCAACGCCTCTTCCAATTCGCAATCGTCGGACAGGCTACCGATAAATTGATCGCTGCAACGCCTGATCAATGCGCCGAACAAACCGGCCTTGCCACCGAATTGGCTATAGATCGTACGCAACGATACCTGCGCATCGCGGGCGATAGTTTCCATACTCAGGTTGCCGTAACCGTTTTCCAAGAAAAGTTGCAACGCCGCATCGAGTAATCGATCCCGACTTTGCTGCTCATCGCCCTTACAGGGACGTCCACATTTGACCATGCTGTGTGATTCGCGAAATGAATTGACTTGGGTGAAGATGATAACCTAGACTAAACGGTAATAGATATTACCATTTTTAGTTAACCGACGATTTAGGCAGTACGGCAATGGCAAAAAACGCGCGCATGACGCTTGCAGACAAACAGACCCATTCATCGCCGGTTGCGGCTAATTTTCCAGGGCAAATGCATCGCCAAGCGTTGCGGAGTGGGTTAAAACTCGGCGTGGCCGGCGTCATCCTGCAACTGGCTGTGGCTGGCTGTGGTGATGCTGTAACCCCTGCCGACCCAATAGCCGCGCCACCGCCGCCCAATGTGAAAATCGCGCAGCCCCTGAGCCGGGAAACCACCGAATGGGACGAATACACTGGCCGGATCGAAGCGATCAACTCGGTGGACATTCGCGCCCGAGTCGGCGGTTATTTAGACTCCGTCAATTTCACCGCCGGTGCCAAAGTCAAGAAAGGCGACTTGCTGTTTCAGATAGACCCTAAACCGCTGAAAGCCCAGCTTAATTACGCGCAAGCGGAACTGGAGCGCGCCAAAACCAAACGCGAGCTAGCGAAAAACGATTTGAGCCGCGCCGAAAACCTGTTCAAAGCCAAAGCGATTTCCGCGGAAGAATACGACATGCGCACCAAAGGCTTGCGCGAAGCGGCGGCTGCGGTCGAATCTGCGGAAGCCAACGTCTACACCGCAAAATTAAATCTGGAATACACCGAAATCCGCGCGCCAATCGGCGGACGAGTCGGCCGCGAGATGATCACCGCCGGCAACTTAGTCAAAGCCGACGACACTATGCTGACCAATATTGTTTCCATCGATCCGGTATACGTTTACGTCGATGCCGACGAACAATCGGTATTGCGTTATCGTCGGCATGCCCAGCAACACGGCCAAAGTGCCGCCGATTTGAAAGGTACGCTGGTGCAACTGGCGGTTGCCGACGAAACCGATTTTCCGCATCAAGGCAAACTGGATTACATCGCCCCGCGCGAGGATGCCGCTACCGGCACGCTGAGCTTGCGCGGCGTGTTCGCCAATCCGGACGAATTGCTCAGCCCCGGCTTTTTTGCGCGGTTGCGGGTGCAAGCCTCGGCATCGTACCCGGCCCTGTTAGTGCCCGACCGCGCCGTCGGCACCGATCAGGCGCAGCGGTTTGTCTGGGTCATCAACCAGGACAACCAAGCCGAGTACCGTCAAGTTACCCCAGGCTCGCGCATCGGCGAGTTGCGAGTGATCCGCAGCGGCGTGCAAGCCGGTGATTGGGTGGTAGTGGAAGGCGTGCAAAAACTCAAACCCGGCGCCAAAGTCAATCCGGAGCGCATCACTCTCGCTGTGCCGGGAGCGCAATAAGCTATGGATAAATTCAGTCATTTTTTTATCGACCGGCCGATATTCGCGGCGGTGTTGTCGATTGTGATCGTGTTGGTCGGCAGTCTGGCATTAATCGGCCTGCCGATTGCCCAATACCCGGAAATCGCTCCGCCCACGGTCGTGGTCAGCACCAACTATCCCGGTGCCAATGCCAAAGTCGTTGCGGAAACGGTGGCAACGCCAATCGAGCAGGAAGTGAACGGCGTGGAAGACATGTTGTATATGTCGTCGCAGTCCACCAACAGCGGCGCGATGTCTTTGACCGTCACCTTCAAACCCGGCGCCAATCTGGATAAAGCCCAGGTTTTGGTGCAAAACCGAGTGGCGCTGGCCGAACCTAAGTTGCCGGAAGAAGTGCGCCGCCAAGGTTTGAGCGTGAAAAAGCGCAGCCCGGATTTAAGTCTAGTGGTTAATCTGGTTTCGCCGGATAAACGCTACGACAGCGTTTATATGAGTAACTACGCGCTGCTGCAAATCCGCGACACCTTGGCGCGCTTGCCCGGCGTGGGCGATATTCTGTTGTTCGGCGCCCGCGATTACAGCATGCGCCTGTGGCTAAATCCGCAAACCATCGCCGCCCGCAACCTGACCGCCGCCGAGGTAGTGAATGCGGTGCGCGAACAAAACGTGCAAGTGGCGGCCGGGGTGGTGGGTCAGCAACCCTCACCAAACAGCGCCGAATACCAATATACCGTCAGCACCCTGGGCCGCCTCAGCACCCCCGAGCAATTTGGCGAGATCGTCATCAAGCAAGGCGACAACGGCCAAGTGACGCGCCTCAAAGACGTGGCGCGCATCGAACTGGGCGCCAAGGATTACAACTCCGGCTTGTATCTGGACGGCGACGAAACGGTCGGTCTGGCGATTTTCCAACTGCCCGGCTCCAACGCCATCGATACCAAAAAGGCGGTGATGGCAGCAATGGAGAAGCTGAAAACCCGTTTCCCGGAAGGCCTGGATTACAAGCTAGTTTACGACACCGTGGTCTTCGTCGAGCAATCGATAGACGCGGTGGTCGAGACCCTGTTCGAAGCCTTGCTGTTGGTGGTCTTGGTGGTGATCGTGTTCCTGCAAAACTGGCGAGCAGCGGTGATTCCGTTGCTGGCGGTGCCGGTTTCGTTGATCGGCACCTTTGCGGTGATGTCGGCTTTGGGGATTTCCTTAAACACCCTGTCGCTATTTGGCTTGGTGCTGGCTATCGGCATCGTGGTGGACGACGCCATCGTGGTGGTGGAAAACGTCGAACGGCATATCGCCGAAGGCCTGCATGCTCGGGAAGCCACGCGCCTGGCCATGTCCGAAGTGGTGGGCCCGGTGGTCGCCACGGCCTTGGTGCTGGTGGCGGTATTCGTGCCCACGGCTTTCATCACTGGCGTATCCGGCGCGTTTTACAAACAGTTTGCCTTGACCATTGCGGTGTCCACCGTGATTTCGGCGTTTAACTCGTTGACACTGAGCCCGGCCTTGTGCGCTTTGCTGCTGGACCGCGCTCACGACAACAAGGACGCGTTCACCAAAGTCTTCGACAAACTGTTCGGTTGGTTTTTCGGCGCGTTTAACCGGTTTTTCGAGCGTTTCAGCCTGGGCTATTCGCGTTTGGTCGGCCGTTTGATCCGCGTCACCGCTCTCGTTCTGGTGCTATATGTCGGCCTGAACGGCTTGAACTTCCTGGCATTTGAGAAAGTACCGACCGGTTTTATTCCGCAGCAAGACCAAGGCTATCTGGTGTTGTACGCGCAATTGCCGGACGCCGCATCGCTGGCCCGCACCCAGGACGTGGTGCAGCAGGCCAGCAAGATCATTCTGGATACCCAGGGCGTGCAACACGTCAACGCCTACGCCGGCTGGTCAGTGCTCAGCGGGGCGAATCAGTCCAATGTGGCCACCATGTTCGCCCGCTTAGGCGAATTTACCGACCGGGCCGGTCACCCCGAATTGCATGCCGACGAGATCGTCAAAAGCCTTACACAGCGCCTGAGTGTCATTCCCAACGCCCGCATCGCCGTGTTCGCGCCGCCGCCGATTCGCGGCATGAGTTCGGTCGGCGGTTTTAAGCTGCAAATTGAGGACAGAAACAACGCCGGCGTGGACGAATTGCAGCGCGTCACCAATGAAATGTTGGGCAAGGGCAATCAACAGCCCGGTTTGGTGGGTTTGTTCAGCACGTTTAGATCCGGCGTGCCGCAATTGTTTGTGGACGTGGATAGAACCCGGGTGAAGGCGATGGACGTACCGTTGAAAGACGTGTTCGATACCTTGCAAATTTATCTGGGCTCCCTATACGTCAACGACTTCAACGCCTTCGGCCGCACCTACCAAGTCACCGCACAATCCGACGCCCCATTCAGGATGTTGCCGGGCGATATTGACCAATTAAAAACCAAAAACCGCCAAGGCGGCATGGTGCCCTTGGGTGCTGTCAGCGAGGTCAAAGAAATCGCCGGCCCGGACAAAATCACCCGTTACAACATGTATCCGGCGGCGGAAATCAACGGCGGCACCCTGCCCGGCATCAGCTCCGGCCAGGCCATCGACACCATGAGCAAACTGCTGTCCGCCGAGTTGCCGCCCGGCTTTGATTTTGAATGGACCGAACTGAGCTTGCAGCAGGTCTTGGCCGGCAATGTGGCGATGCTGGTATTTCCGCTCAGTGTGATCTTCGTCTTCCTGGCCCTGGCCGCGCAATACGAAAGCTGGTCGCTGCCGTTTGCAGTGATTTTGATTGTGCCCATGTGTATTTTGTCGTCGATGACCGGGGTGTGGTTGAGCCATATGGATAACAATATCTTCACGCAAATCGGCTTCATCGTACTGGTGGGGCTGGCGAGTAAGAATGCGATTTTGATCGTCGAGTTTGCCAAGCAGCGCCAGGAAAGCGGCCTGAACCGCTTCGAAGCCGCCGTGGAAGCCTCGCGCATCCGCTTACGGCCCATTCTGATGACCTCGTTTGCCTTCATCATGGGCGTGTTTCCTTTGGTGATTGCCCAAGGCGCCGGCGCTGAATCCCGGCGTCTGCTGGGCACCGCGGTGTTCAGCGGCATGATCGGCGTGACGGTGTTCGGCTTGTTACTGACGCCGGTGTTTTATGTAGTGGTACAAGCCATTGCCCAACGCTTGCGCCCCACAGCCACCGATTTAACCAGTCATCAACCTGTAATTGAGGCCCACAAATGAGTCTGCGCCCCTCCAAACGCCGGCATCAGGCCCTGAGTGCTGCCGGCCTGCTCGGCTTGCTGCTCAGCGGCTGCGCGGTCGGACCGGATTATGAATTGCCGGCCACTGCGGATTTACCCGCCAGTTTTGCCAACGCCCAAGAGTTTTCTGATCGCGGCATCGAAGAGCAGTGGTGGCAGCTGTTCAAAGATCCCCAATTGAGCGCATTGATCGACAACACCATCAGCCACAACTACGAACTAAAAATCGCCCGTGCCAATCTGGCCGAGGCCCGCGCCTTGTATCTGGAAACCGGCCTGAACCTGTTGCCCACCGTGACCTCGCATGCCAATTACACCGAGCAAAAGCGTAGTACCGGCTCATTCAATAACCGCACCGGGGTTTTTCCGCGCGAATTGAAGTTGTACAACACCGGTTTCGATGCCTCCTGGGAAATCGATTTCTTCGGCCGGGTGCGGCGCAACGTCGAGGCCAGCAACGACGAAGTCGAAGCGCAAGAAGCCAGTCTGCGCGACATCGGCGTCAGCTTAATTGCCGAAGCGGCTCGTAACTATTTTGAATTGCGCGGTCTACAAAACCAATTAGCGGTCGCCCGCAAAAATGCCGACAATCAGGCGCAAACCCTGGAGCTAACCCGCGTCAAATTGGAAAACGGCCGCGGCACCGAGCTGGACACTTCAAGAGCGCTGGCGCAATTGGAAAGTACCAAAGCAGGCATACCGCGCCTGGAAAGCGCCATCGCCCAAGCCATCCATAGGCTCAGCGTATTGACTGGGCAAATGCCGGACGCCTTGACAGCTACCCTTTCGCAGTCGGCGCCTCTACCAAAAGCCCCCGATACCATCCAAATCGGCAACCCGGAGCAACTCCTGCGCCGCCGGCCGGATATTCGGGTTGCCGAACGCAGCTTGGCCGCCGCCACTGCCCGCATCGGCGTGGCCACGGCCGACTTATTCCCGCGCGTGACGTTTGTTGGGAGTCTGTCGTTGGAAGCCAGCACCCTGTCCGGCTTGGTCGCTCCGGGCTCGGAATCTTATTCAGTTGGCCCGAAAATCAGCTGGGCAGCATTTGATTTAGGCCGAGTTTACGCCCGCATCAAAGCCGCCGACGCCCGCGCCGAAGCGAGTTTGGCGCAGTATGAACAAACCGTACTAAATGCCTTGGAAGAAACCGAAAACGCCCTGGTCAGCTACAGGCAAGAACGCGCCCGCCGCAGCTCGTTACTGGCTGCGGCGCAAGCCAGCGAAAAAGCCGCTGAATTGGCGCATCTGCGCTATCAGGAAGGCATAGCGGATTTTTTGACGGTGCTGGATAGCGAATTAAGGTTGTTGCAGGATCAAAGCCAGTTGGCGCAAAGCGAAACCGCCACCGCTACCGCGTTGACTGCGGTTTACAAGGCTTTGGGCGGCGGTTGGGCGGAGTCGCCCGAGACAGCGGGTAAGCTGGAGACGAGTCTTATCCAATAGGCTTTTACGATTAACCCTCAAGCGATTGTCGCGCCGCCTCTACCAAGTTTGTTGGCAGGGGCGTTTTTTTATCCCGCCCCCACCCGCCGAGCCAATCCAAATACGAGAGACTAAGCAATTAGCCGGCTACTTTGTGTAACGCTGTCCAAACCTACGCATGCCAATTAGCGCTGATCCGTATCAAAAACCGTTCGCCCTGAGTTTATCGTTGGGGTGAGGCACCAACCGCAACACGACAACCATAAAACCACCCGCAAACCATCGGCAACCCAACAATAAAGTGATTGATCACTTTTAGACCATCAATATTGGGATAGGCCATCATGTTGGGGTTCTTGCCTCACCCCTACGGCCCTGCGACAAGTTTAGTTAGGCTTTCGAATACGCACTTGTTTTGCAGCCCTTCGCTTTTGTAGCCAGCGAATCAAACCGGTGACGAACAGCGCCGCGCAAACCAGCCCACAGGCCAATACCAGCACACGGCCCGGTAGGCGCAGGAACTGGCCGGAATGCAACGGCCACTGCCACTGTAAAAACACGTTGCCGGCCCCGCCGGACAAGGGCGTGGCAACATGCAGAATTTTCCCGTCGGATTGGTCTAAGACTATTTGCCAACGGCCGCGAAACACACCGCCAAAATCGACGTGTTTGGTAAAAATGAACGTCCCATCGGCAGCATCGGGCAGTTTCAGCCAATACCACTGGCCGGCCGGCGTGGCTTGGTCGGCCAGAGTCAAGGCTTGTTCTGCCGAGAGGGGCTTAGTGCCAGGGCGAGCGACGGACTGGAACTGTTCCAACGGCTTGGTTGGCGAGAAGCAATCGACCAGCCAGCGAAATGGCTCGCCGAAATTAAAATACACCCCGGACAGCATCACCCCGAACAGAATCAAGCCGCTGTAAAAACCCAGGGTTTTGTGCAGATCGTGGTTGAAACGCTCGACACTGGCCCGCGGTTTGATCGTCAACGCGCTGCGCCAGCGCCCGGTCAGCGGCCACCACAAAATCAAACCGGTCAGTACTGATATGGCACTTAAAATGGCGGCGCTACCGACGATCCAGCTGCCGTCGTCCCAATCCAGCAGTAAGGCATAATGCAGCTTGAATACAAAACCGATCAGACTGCCGGCTAATAAATCGTCCGCATGCTCCCACAAGTGGATGCCCGTGACTCGGGCCGTGTAAGGGTCGACGAAGGCGTTCCAGGTATGCTGACGTGCCTCGCCGCCGGCCGGCTGCTCGTAAAACAGCCAGAAGGCTTGTTCGGCGTGGCGCGGGTAATAAATGTAGCCGCGTTTGGCGTCGGCCGGCATCGCCGCATCGGCGGCCGCGACAATCTCGTCCAGCGGACGGTAAGACGCTACGCCCCCTGCCGCCGCCGAAACCTGATGCAAGGCCGGGTTCAACACCGCATCCAGCTCCTGCCAGAAGGTAATGATGCTACCGGTCAGGCCGGCGATCAATAAAACCGACCCGGCCAGCAAGCCCAGCCACAAATGAATTTGCAGCCAGAATTTGCGGCGGCGTTTTAGCTCAGTTAAGCGCCGGGCGGAGTGGGAAAGTACCGGTTCAGCGTTGCCCATCCCCTGCCCCGTCTCAATATTCCAAACGAATCGAACCAAAAGCCATCAGCGGTTCCGCCGGGTTGTTGGACCAGGTTGCGCGTTGGATGTAATACTGGGTCGAAGACACGTTGTTGATGTTGACCTGGGCAGTCAGGCGGGTCTTGCCGATATTCATACGATAAGCCGCCATTAAATCCAGGCGGGCATATGCGTCGTCATAAAAGCTGTTGTCCCGGTCGCCGTAGCGCAAACCGGCGGCATAGATACCGGCGCCGACGCTGAAGCCCTTTAGGAAATCCTGTTGAAAATCGTACTTCATCCACAAACTACCGGAATGTAGTGGCGCGTAAGGTAAACGGTTGCCCTGAACGCCGGAGTTGTCCTTGGTAATTTCGGTATCGGTATAGGCGTAGGTACCGATCACGCTCAGTGCATTCGTCAACTGGCCGCTGACATCCCATTCCAAGCCCTGGCTGCGCGCTTCGCCGATGGCAACGCTGAGGTTTGGCGTCACCGGGTCGGGCGTCAGCACGTTTTGCTTGGTCAAATGGTAGTAAGCCAGAGTGCTGGTTAAATTGCCGTCGAAGAACGAGGTCTTGATACCGCCCTCGAATTCCTCGGAAGTCTGCGGCGCAAACGGCTTGCCGGACGCCTGCCGGCCGTTGTTGGCACCGAAGGACTCGACATAATGGCCGTACAACGACAACCAGTCGCTCGCCTCGTAGAGAATGCCGACGCGCGGGCTTAAATTGTTTTCCTCAATATCGTCGTATGCGGCACCGGCCAACGCCAAATCCTGATCGGAATAGCCGTAGCCGTAAGTCGAGATGTCGTAACGCAAACCGCCCATGACATGGAGTTTATCCCCCAACGTGATCTCGTCCTGACCATAAACCCCAAACCACTCATTGTCTTCGATAGCGCTATAACCAAATGGTGGCTGCATGGCGGCTTGTACATCAAACAAGGGCATGCTCTGGAAAATGTTGACCGTATCCAGAGCACGCGCCGTCGCTTGGTCGCGCGTGCGCTGATGGTAATAATCGCCACCGATCAGCATGTTGTGGTCTATGCCAAAGGTATTGAATTTGCCGGTCAAATCCAGATACACGGTTTGAGTATCGTACCCCAAACCGCCAAACCAGGCGCCGCGCGGCGTATCGCCGTTTACCGCCGCCTTACCGTCGGCATAGGTTTCTTGCAAATTGGCGTCACCTTCGACAATGACCATACCGTTTCTGATCTTCCAGTTATCGTTGAAGCTGTGCGACCAATTGAAATCGACCAACCAGTAGGAGTCCTTGTCCGCCAGCCCCTGCTGGGCGAAGGTTCGAGAAATCGGCGCCGGCGCGACCCGGTTGCCGGTCACCGGCAATCCCGAGTCGTACGTTTTTTCGTCGTCCAGGTATTCCACCGAAAGATTCAGCTCGGTGCGATCCGTAGGCTTCCAGCTCAGACTGGGGGCGAAAAATATCCGGTCGTTAAAGACGTTGTCCCGAAACGAATTGCTATCGAGATACGACATGTCCAAGCGGTAGGCCAGCGATTTGTCGTCAGTGACCGGACCAGTGGCGGTGGCTTCGGTGCGGTAATAATCGTAGGAACCAAAGCGTTGTTCGATCGAATAGTAAGGGTCGGCCAAGGGCTTTTTGGTCACCACGTTGATCAAACCGCCGGCTTCGATACGACCGTACAAGCCGGAAGCCGGACCTTTGACGACTTCAACCCGGTCCAGGTTGGCAAAGTCGGCGCTGCTTTTTTGCATGCGGATGCCGTTGCGATAGTAGTTGCTTCTAAAGCCCAATTCAAAGCCGCGCACCACGTACGCATCGGCACCACCGGTGGTGCCGCCATTCGAAGACTTTTGCTGCACGCCGCTAACGTTTTTCAAGGCATCCTGCAAACGGAAGGCTTGTTGATCGCGAATGACTGCTTGCGGAATCACCTGTACGGACATCGGAGTTTCCATCAGTGCCGTGTCGATTTTAGTTGCAGTTGAAGCGTTTCTCCGATTGTAATCCGGGTTATAAGGATCAGCCGAATCATAAACCGCCTTTCCCTCCACCTTCACCGCCGGCAATGTCGATACGTCAGCAGGCGCTTCCGCCACTTTAATCGCCACCGCATCACCCGCCGTAAACGTGTAGGTCAAGCCAGTTCCCACCAACAACTTCCGCAAGCCCTGCTCCACGGTAAATTCGCCGTCCAGACCCTGGCTAGTTTTGCCGTCGGTCAATCGGGCATCTGCCGAAAGCATAATCCCGGCGTTGCCGGCGAACTGGCTTAGCGCATGGCTCAAGGTGCCGCGGCTGATGTGATAGCTGCGCTCGGTACCGGCGGGTTCGGCGGCAAGCGCGGGCATGGCCGCCAGCGAGGTTGCCAGCACCAACCCGGTCATGGCCTGTTGCACGCTGCTGCTGGTTTTGTCGATGCGGTACTTGGGTTTTCGCTTGGACATGGGGTCACTCCCTTGGTTTGTTTAGGTTTCAATTCACTTGCCAATCGAAACGGAAAAAAGGGAACCGCAAAGGTGAATTTTTTTCGATTATTTGCAATTATTTTTTTATGTTTTTAATAATCAAATAGTTACTAACCTATGCTTTTTATAGGCTTCTCCGTGCATCATTGTTCAACTGCGCGGTTTGCCTGGTAAATAGGGGCTGTTGCCATTTTGAAACGATAGCCTTGAAATCGAACGGCTCTGCCTCATTGATTGATTTTTCAATCAGAAGACAAGTGAGCTATGCCGCGACAAATGTTTACGGATGCATACTGGAATAAATTCAAAGCCATCCTGTTAAGCCTGGGGATTTATGACAAGCCTTCGCTCAGGCAAACGGTAGAAGGGATTTTTTATCGCATGCGAGTCGGCTGCCCCTGGCGAGACCTGCCTGCCACGTTTGGTAAGTGGAATGCAGTCTACAAACGGTTTAATGCGTGGTCACTGCAAGAAAAACTGATGGGCATCTTTCGAGGCCTGGTTGTGGCACCGGATTTGGAATGGACCTTTATTGACGGCAGTATCGTGAAAGCGCATCAGCATAGTAGTGGTGCGGCTCATGAACAGGATGCCGCGATTGGGAAATCCGTTGCGGGTCACACCACGAAAATCCATATGGCCGTTGATGCCTGTGGGCTGCCTATTCATTTCTCGATCACCGGTGGTGAAGTCCATGACTGCAAAGAAGCGCCGGAATTAGTGGCTAAACTGCCTTTGGCTGACTACACGGTCGCTGACAAAGGCTATGACAGTGAACCTCTACGGATTCAAATTCGAGAGAAAGGGAGTGTCCCTATCATTCCTAGAAAACAAAATTCAATCGTCGGGAATGACGGAATGGATTGGTGCCTCTACCAATATCGCCACCTCGTTGAAAATGTCTTTGCGCGATTGAAACATTTCAGAGCCATCGCGACGCGATATGACAAATTGAAACGCAATTTTGAAGGCGTTGTCGCTTTGGCCTGCGCTTTTATTTGGTTACCCATGTAAAACGGCAACAGCCCCTAGTATGGGCGGAGACAAATCGCTAGTTGTGATGTATGATTTTCAAAAATCATACACACGGAGATTCCGATGCGGACCAATATCATGATTGATGAAGCGCTAATGGCCGATGTTTTAAGCGTGACAGGCATTAAAACCAAGCGCGAAGCGGTCGAACAGGGCTTAAAAACTTTATTGATGCTAAAGCAGCAGGAAGCCATCAAAAAAATGAAAGGTCAATTAAAGTGGGAAGGCGATTTAGATCAAATGCGGGCTGAGCGGTGATTTTGGTCGATTCCAGTGTTTGGATCGATTATTTCAACGGCACGGAAACCATCGCTACCCAAAAACTGGACGGTTTGCTAGGTGCAAAGCCTGTCTGCACGGGTGATTTGATTTTGATGGAAGTGTTGCAGGGTTTTCGCAACGATCAGGATTACCAAACCGCAAAAGCGATGTTATGTGCTTTGCCCATACACACAATGCTCGGTAGGGAGATTAGTTTAAAGAGTGCGGAAAATTTTAGAAGTCTACGCAAGCAAGGTATCACCATTCGCAAAACCATCGACACCCTGATTGCTACTTTCTGTATTGAAAAGCAGATGCCATTGTTGCATTCGGATAAGGATTTTCTGCCATTCCAACAGCTTTTGGGCTTGCAGGTTATTTGAGCCTGCCATGGGCCGCCAGCGCAAAACTCAACGCCGCTCAATCCTCACCCACAACGGCGACACTTGCGAGACTTTGACCGGCAAGGTTTTTTCCAGCTCGGCTAGAATCCGGTCGGTGTCGTGAATGGGGTAGGCACCAACGATGCGCAGTTCGGCAATCTCCGGCGCACAGGTGATGTAGCCATGGCGATAGCGATTGAGTTGCACCACAAATTCGCCGAGTGGCTGATTGTCCGCCAACAAAAAGCCTTGGGTCCAGGCCGGTTGATCGAGTTCGGTGGGTTGAATGGGGGCGATGGCTTGGGCGTTAAACTGGGCTTGCTGTCCGGCGCTTAAGGTCTGGCGACTGGCGCCGGGGCCGCTTGGGGTGATCTCCACGGCACCGGCGTAGACACTGGTTTGGCTTTCTTCATGTTGTTGGTGAACACTGAAGCGGGTACCAATTGCCCTAACCCGACCTTCCGCACTATCTACGACGAACGGGCGATGCTGGCCGTTGCTGTCCGGTGCGGTTTCAATATAAATTTCGCCGCTTAGCAGGCGGATTCTGCGCAAGTCAGTTGAAAAGTCAACGTCGATAGCACTGGCCGCATCCATCTCGATGCGGCTGCCATCCGCCAAGCTAAGGCTGCGCGTGGCGCCTATGCCGGTTCGGTAATCAGCTCGCCACCCTCTCAGATAATCGGACCGCCACAACTCAAAGCCGGACAAGCCTACCGCAGCCAAAATCACCAAGTTTTTAAGAGCCTGACGGCGCTGCATATCCGGCGAGCCTAAGGCCGCCGCTGCGGTTTGCGTGGGCAGGCCATCGAATTTATGGGTAAAAAATTCCACCCGAGACCAAGCCGCCCGATGCGCAGGATGCGACGCCAGCCAAGCCTGCCATTGTTGCTGTTCAGTTTGACTGGTAGCGCCTGATTCCAATACCGCAAACCATTCCGCTGCCTCTGCCAGGATGCGGGGGTGAATGTCTGGATGATGTCGTTTGGCCATGATTGTTTATAGTGTGGCGGTCAGGCAATGCAACATCGCTCGGGCCATGTATTTTTTCACCATCCTATCGGAAACCCCCAAGCGTTGCCCTATCTGTACATAAGTTAAGCCATCCAGTTGCGACAGCAAGAATGCGCTACGGACTTTGGCGGGTAGTTCGTCCAGCAAGGCATCGATTTCCTGTAGGGTGGCGAGGATGATGGCATGCTCTTCGGGCGATGGCGCCAAGGGCTCCGGATACGCCGCCACGGAATCCCAGTAGGCTTGTTCGATAGCAGAACGGCGCCACTGATTGATCAACAAGCCTTTGGCAATCGTCGTCAGGTAGGCGCGCGGCTCGCGAATGGCTTGCATATCCTGTGCGGTAAGGACGCGCATGAAGGTATCGTGCGCGTGGTCTTCGGCCTGCAAGCGGCATTGAACGCGGCGGTTTAGCCAACCGAGCAGCCAGGAATGATGCTCTTGGTAGAACTCAGCCAACCCTTTGTCGGGCATTATTGTGGCTGTCATGATTTATGTCCTTCAGCGTGCAAAATGAGTGTGAATCCAATCAAGAATAAACAGGGGCGGACAGTGTGTTGTGTGCTCATGGAGGTTGCCACAATCAGGGTAAGGGCCAATTCAGACGCGCGATTTCTTATAAAAACCTATAAACAAAGCAAATTTAGGGCCGAATATAGGGCTTTGACTGCCCCTGTGCGTCGCTTGCGAGCTTATTATTTTATTTCAAAGGCTTACAGGAAGTTTTTCCGAAGTATTAACTGGGAACTAACTGTAGTTCAGCGATTTTCCTGGATAAATACGACGAGAAAAGACTGCTTAGGCGGGGATTTGACCGAATTGGTTTATGGTATATGACGCAGTTTAATTGTTTAAGCGCTCAGCAGGCTGTTAAACCATGCAGTCTGCACACATCAGCCTTCTTTTTTAAAGCGAACTGTCACCGCGTAGGAACCATGCTGGCACTTAGTAAAACGCTTGCTAGAGTTGTAGTACTTTCAATCCCGAAAACAACGGTATCCCCATGAATCAGCCCCGCTATTTCTTCGCCGGTGACCAATGCTTTGTCATCGAACGGTATAACGACTGCGCCCCCTTCGCCAGCTTTCTGCCGGGGATTGCCGGCATGCATGGACGTCCAGAGTGGGTGTTTTATGTCAATCGCGGCCAGGCGATTGCCAGTTTTGGGGTGCGGAATAAAGACGGTGCGTTTTTAGAGTTTTTCCCGGCTGATAAAGCGTATCAACTGACGCCGTCGCGCGGTTTTCGCACTTTTCTTAAAGTTGGCGATGGTCAGCAAACTCGTACTTACGAGCCGTTTCAACGTGGCGCCGGGCTGGAGGTGAAGCAACGTCTTTACGTGACTCCGCATGAAGTAGGCGTGGAGGAAGTCAATCCCCCACTGGGTTTACGCTTGCGCGCCGACGTGTTCACGCTCGCCGAAGCGCCGGTTGCCGGGTTGCTGCGGCGGGTGGAAATTGCCAACACCACGGATAAAGCCCTACACCTCGAGATCGTCGATGGCTTGCCGCAAGTGCTGCCGTATGCGATGAACCAATGGATCCTCAAATTCATGAGCCGTACCTCCGAGGCCTTTATGCGGGTGGAGGACGTGGCGGAAAATCGGCCGTTTTACCGGCTGAAAGTCTGGCCCACCGACAGCCCGCAGGTGGAAGAAGTGGTTGCCTGCAATTTCTTTGTAGGCGTTTTGGATGGGCAGTTCAATCAAGCTATTGTCGATCCGGAGCGGATTTTCGGTTTGGCCGGCGATTTTTCGCAAGCGGAGCGATTTTTTTCAGACCAGCCCTTGGACTTTGCCGAGCAAGTCTGCGGCAATCAAACGCCGGCGGCGTTTCAACATCTTAAGCTGTCTTTGCAGCCCGGTGAAAGCCGGGTGTTTTACGGGGTTTACGGGCATGCCGGTTCCCTCGAGATTTTCGATCAATTTCTGATTGAAGCCGCTCAACCGAACTATTTTGAGAGCAAACGCGCAGCCAACCGGCGCTTGGTGAACGACATCAGCCAACGCGCGTTCACCGCCACCGCCCAGCCGCTATTCGATGCTCACGCCCGGCAATGTTATCTGGACAACGGCTTGCGCGGCGGCTTTTCCATGCCGGTGCCGGGCGGCGCGCATTTATATCTGTTTGGCCGCAAGCACGGCGATCTGGAACGCGATTACAACGATTTTTTATTGCAGGACACGCCCTATTCCGAAGGCAATGGCGATTTTCGCGACGTGCTGCAAAACCGGCGCATGGACTTGTTCTTCGATTCGGGCTTGGATGCCAAGAACATTCGTTACTTTTTCAACCTAATTCAGCCGGATGGCTATAACCCTTGCGCTTTGCGCAACTCGCGGTTTGTCGTGGATGCACCGGCAAATTTTGCGCCGTATTACACCCGTTTCCCTGCATTGGAACCCTTATTACACAAGGAATTTAAGTACGCGGAACTGGTGGAAACTCTGGGCACCGCGGACGATGCGGAAAACATCCTGACTACTGTTTTGTCCCACGCCCAAGAAGTGGAAGATGCTGAATTCGACCGCGGCTATTGGTCGGATCACTGGACCTATTTGGTGGATTTATTGATCAGTTACGCGGCGATTTTTCCGGATCGCTTGGCCGGTTTATTTCAGGACAAAACCTACAGCTTTTTCGACCCGCCCCATCAAGTGGTGCCACGCGCGCAAAAGTATGTGGTCACCGCAAACGGTGTACGCCAATACAATGCCGTGCGCTATTGCCCGGAGAAAAAGGCATTGATCGATGCGCGACAGCAGCGCCGCTATCAAGTGCGTTCGCAAGCCGGTCACGGCGACATTGTCTACACCAGTTTATTGGGGAAGATACTGACGCTGGTCGCCAACAAGCTGGCGACGCTCGACCCTGCCGGCGTAGGTATCGAGATGGAAGCCGATAGGCCCGGTTGGTGCGATGCGCTAAACGGCTTGCCCGGCATTTTGGGTTCGTCGGTCAACGAAACCATCGAGTTGAAGCGCCTGGTGGATTTTACCTTTAGCGCTCTGAACCAATTGGAGGAAGCGTGCGCCGTACCCGTTGAATTGGCCGACTTTGTGACGGCGTTGCATAAGGTGTTAATCCGCACTGATTTGACGCCGGAGCTGTTCTGGCAGGCAAGCGGCGCGCTAAAAGAAGCGTATCGGCAACAGGTATTCATGGGCTTTGCGGGTGCCGAACAGGCTCTGGCGCTGAGCGACATCCAAGCCTTCTTGCGCTTGGCAACCCGTTACCTGGACGCCGCCATCGACAAAGCCCGCACACCCCAAGGCATAGTCACCTATTTTGCGTACGAGGCAGAGCACTATCACGAACTGGACACCGAGGGCATTGCCGTGACGCGCTTCCAGCAAAAGCCACTGCCGTTATTCCTGGAAGGTTTTGTGCACGCCTTACGGATCGCCGGTCCGATGCAAGCGCAGACCCTCTATCAAGCCGTGCACAATTCGGATTTATACGATGCCAAACTGGGTATGTACCGAGTCAATGAACCCTTGGGTGACAAAGCACTGGACCTAGGGCGCATCGGGGTTTTTAACTACGGTTGGCTAGAGAACGGCTCGATCTTTTTACACATGCATTACAAGTTTGTACTGGAGATGGTGCGTGCCGGCTTGGTCGAAGAGTTTTACGCCCACATTGAAACGCTCTTGCTACCGTTTCACGATCCGGACACATACAAACGCAATCCCATCGAAGCCTCCAGTTTTCTGGTCAGCAGTGGCTTTACGGTCGATGTCCGGCAACACGGACGCGGCTGCGTGGCCCGATTATCCGGCGCTACCGTGGAGTTTTTGCATTTGTGGACGCATCTATTCGTCGGGCCGACACCGTTTGTGTTTGTGGATGGCCTATTGGCGTTTAAATCGACACCGGTGTTGGCTGCCGCGTTTTTTACCGCTGAAGCACAAATTGCCACGCCGTTTGTCGAGCATGAAACCTTGCCGACCGCTAGTGCGACCTGCACGCTCTTCGGTTCGACGCTACTGGTTTACCTCAATCCGCAGCGCCGGAATACTTTTGGTCAGGAGGCGGTCAAACCGATTGAGTACCGGTTGTATGGTCGAGACAGCACGACACAGACCCTAACCGCAGCCAGTGTCTCCGGCCCGGCAGCAGAAGCCTTGCGGTTAGGGCAATTTCGCCGGGTCGATGTACTACTGGGCTAAATGCCGCTAGGCTGCCCACACATAGGTAGCCACTGCTCTGCCCGGTATCTCAACAAGCGCGTTTTTGCCTTGATAGTGGATAGCAAAGGCTTGCGGCTCGGCTGCGTCGTTTAACACGATCAATACGATAGAACCCGCCGGCGTGCGGAAGGCCACGTTAGGTAAATAGTCGTTTTGCACGCCGGAAGCAATCCGCACGGATCCGGGCCTGACAAATTTGGCCGCGTGGGCAATCACGTAATAAGCAACATTGCGTGTGACCTGATCGCCGTCTATCGTCAACGCGCCCACGCAGCGGGCTTCCCCACCCGGCGTGTGCGGCCCGCAAAACGGATCGGAGGCCAAATTCCATTCCAACGCCGCCCTACTCCAGTGCCGCAACGAACCGATCAGCACGTGGCGGGCGTGCCACATTAAATCGCCACCAAACTCGCCGTCCGAACCCACCCATTGTTCGGTGAAATACAGTTTCATATCGGGGTAAGCTTGATGCGCTTCCGATAATACCGAAATATCACCGCTATACAGATGCCAAGCGGAGCCGCTGAGATACTGGCGAGCCTCGGCGTCGGCGAATACCGTCAACGGGTACTCTTTGACATCGCAATTGTGGTCCCAGCAAAACACTTCCACGTCGGTTAATCCCGCTTCGCGCAAGGCCGGCCCCAGATGATGCTTGATAAATTCGGCCTGTTCCGGCGCTTCCATCACCATGCTGGGCTCATTTTTTTGATTGAGCGGTTCGTTCTGCGGGGTGATGGCGTGGATCACGATGCCCTGCTCACGCATGGTTTGCAGGTATTTGATCAAGTACGTCGCGTAGACCGCATAGTATTCCGGCTTCAGTTTACCGCCGATAAACGCCTGGTTGGTTTTCATCCAGCGTGGTGCCGACCAGGCGGTGGCGATAATTTTCAGCGTAGGATTGAGCGCCAGAATGTCTTGCAGTAGCGGAATAACGTCCGTATCGCCGGCGTTCAGGTTAAACCGGGCAAGTTCCAAATCGCTCTGACCATCAGGCATGTCGTCATAGCTAAAGCACCGCTCGCTTAAATCGGAAGCACCGATGCTGAGCCGCAAACAACTGACGCCGATCCCGTCACCATCAGGCAAAAATAGTTCCTGCAACAAAGCTTGCCGTTCGACGTTGGGCAGTGCAGCAATCAGCATGGCGCTGCCGCCGGTCAAGGAGAAGCCAAAAGCTTCCACGGTTTGATAAACATCGCCGGTATCGACCGCTATTACCGGCACATCACCGAGAGGGTTGTTAAAACCAAAACCACTGGTCTGTGGTTGTAACAAGGCTTGCTGGTCGGCAGTCGTCAGCCAAATCTCTATAGGCTCGCGCCCCTCGCTTTCGGAAGATAGTGATTGAAAAGCGTTGGTTTGCTTAGACATGAAAGCCCTCATGGTTAGTGCGGAAGCGGTTCCGCCGGATTTAATACAAACAGCATGGCGCTATATTATCGACTTTGCTCAGGCTAGCCAGTTAATTTTCCCGCCTGTTTAATGCCATCGTGAAAACTGCACAATCCACACATTGTGTTCAGGGTCTCAGGCTTTTTGTTAGGCAATGTCATAAAACCGTCAAAATCACTTATACTGCGATTTCCGTTTTAACGTATGGAGATCGGATATGAAAAAATTGGTTTCAATTCGCGCGCTAACCACTCGGCTAAATCGTAAGCTGGCCAAGGAGTCGAAGAAGTTATTGAAGTACAAGCCGAGGTTGCAGAACAACGATACGATTGTCGAATACGCCGTCGTGGATCTAAAGACGAACTCCATCATTAATTTTCATATGGCGAGCGAATTGCAAGAATTTGCCAGAGGCCTAGGCTGCTTAGCCAGCCTGGAAGAAGTTTCTTTCGAATAGCAGCCGTGTAGCGTTGCAGTTCCATAAAGCCGGGTAAGCCCGGCTTTTTTGTGCGCCTAAATCAAAGCTTATCAATATTCAGAGCATCGGCTTTTTAGGTTTTTCCGTTTAACTGGTTACTCAAAGCGCGTTCCGAAATATCGTTGTACAAATTGGCTAATTCAGCGATCAACTTTTGATATTCAGGGTGGTGCTTCAATAGCGGCATCATAGTGCTGGCCTCTGAAAGCATTTGTTCAAAATGCATGATTTCAATCTCGTTCAGCGTATCGCCCTCTTCCACTCTTTTTTTAACGGCCAACGCGCGCGGAATGGACTGTTCTTCCAATTGCTCCACAAAGGCAGTGATAATGCCGATTTCATCATCTGACGAATACATTTGTATTTCCTGTTTGTTGCGACGAAAAGCCATCGCTGCTGAATTATCGCCTTGTCTCCCGGAAGTCTCTAACCTTCTGCCTGTCTCGGAGCATAGCGTTTCCTTTGGTTTTTAGAAGCTCCCTTCCCTGAGTTTTTGGTATTTTGCGGAAAAAATCAGATGTAAATTTTGACTTTGAACATGGTAAAGCCGAATATTGAAACTACTCTTTAGCATTTTTGGATAAAAAGATGACGTTTCTTAAAAAAATATCTGCCCTAGCTCTTTTAGCTCTAACAACGAATACCGCCTGGTCCGAACCTGTTCACTTTTGCAAAGTGCAAAGAGTTTATGAAGACGATGTCAGCGTACAGCCAAAGATTGTCCATGAGGACTGCTCCGGCGTCGCCTTTCTTTGGTATGCCAAATTTTACGTCGAAGCATCCTGCTGGCCCGGCGCTATCGAATTATTGAAGGGTAAATGCGAACAAACTGAAGTCGATTCCAAAGACTATGCTCCCGAGCCAACGGCAACCGAAACCCAAGAAGAAAATCAGGAAAAAGGTTTTTAGGCAACAAGCCCTATCAAGCAGAAACGCTTGAACTGCGATTCAGGTTTTCCTTCCCTGCGTCGATTGCCTTCAGACTTGCCGGTAAGGTCCACGGCAACCATCCGCCGGACATGCTGTTGGCCGTCCGGCCGTGAAATGACCAAGCCTGCCGAAATTCATCCGTAGGCGAACTCACGCCATTCGAATTCCGGAATCAGGCCTTGCCGGTGCTGTGAACCGCCCGCAGCACCAATATTTTCCCGAACGTTCGCAAGCTCACCACCTCTTGAAGTACCAATCCACTGGCATCGAACAGTCGCCGCCATTCGGCCAGCGTTCGCTCCCGGCCGTGGGTGTTGACGAACATTTGCATGTCGAACGAGGCCGTGCCCGTGTCGGCCCGCTTGTCCGGCATCACCATCTCCATCACGGCGATGGTAGCGCGGCTATCTGCACTAGCTTGCGCGACATTGCGCAGCACGGTGACGCAGGTGTCGTCATCGAAGCCATGCAGCACCGCGCTCAGCAGGTAAATATCCTTGTCGCTGTGCGCCTTGGGCACGGCTTGCAGCAGGTCGCAGGCTTCGAAGCGCATGCGTTGCAGTGCAGCGCCCTCGCCTTTTTCCTGCCAGAACTGCGCCGCACCTCGTATAACCTGTTCGCGGTCGGCCACCAACGCCGTAAGCTGCGGATGAAGTTTGAGGATGGCAAGCGATTTTGCCCCCTTGGAGCCGCCGACGTCGATGATGCGCTCAAAGCGCGACCAGTCGAAGTCGGTAGCGAAACTGTCGCCGGCCACAGCTTCCACGCTATCCATCGCCTGCGCGAACAGCGCATCGAATTCCGGGTTTCCGTCCAGGTAATCGTAAAACGCCTGCCCGTACGCCGATTCGAACGGCACGCCACCGCTGCGCACGCCCTGTTCCAGTTGTTCAAACCACGGCCGGCTCATTTCCGGCGAGTTGTGCATCAGCACCATCGCCCGCACGCTGTCGGCATAATCCTGACGCAAACAAGACGAAAGCTTGTTGTTGCGGAAGCAACGCGGTGAGACTTCTTCGAACACGCCCATCGCCACCAACATAAGCAGCAAGCGGTAGAGGGCATCGGCGTCGGCGGCGACGCGCTCGGCCAGGGTTTCGATGCTCGCTTCATCATCAGCCAGCGCGCCGGCGATGTCCAGCCGCGCCGCGACATACAACGCCCGCGATTGCCAAAAGGCCGAACCGATCTGGATCAGGCGGAACGGCGGCGGCACGAGTTTGTTGGGCAGATTTTGCAGCCGGGCGCCGAACCTGGCGAGTTTGGCAAAACGGCGCACCGCGCCGGCATTTTTTTGCAATGTCATGTCACACTCCCGCTCCCGCTCCCGCTCCCGCTTGCGCCGCAGCCATGCCAGCCGCCAACAGCTTACCGTTGAATGCAGCGAGTTCGTCGAGGAAGGCTTCGTCCATCTGCCCGCCCATCTGTTCCTCGAAGATGTCTTTCAGCAGCATCGGCATCATCGCCAGACTGACGAAGGCCATGCGTGCCACGTCGGGATTGATCGCCTGATCGACCTGCCCGCTTGCCTTGAGTTGTTCCAGCCTCCGCACGCCGCCACTGCGGCCGCGTTCCAACAATTGCAGGATGAAGCGCCGACCCGGCCCGTGGTTGAGGGCAAGCACCTTGAGAATAAGCTTGGGAAACTCGGGATGCCGGCGCATGGTGTCGTAATACAGCCGCAGGTATTCGGTGAAACCGCCTACCTCGGACAGCGTATCGCTGTCGAGCATGTCCAAGAGGGGCTTGAGCGTCTCGCGGATCATTTCTTCGTAAAGGCCTTCCTTGTTGCCGAAGTAATAGCGGATCATCGAGATATTGACGCCCGCCTGGTCGGCAATGGCGCGGGTGGTGACCTTGTGGTATTCGTCGGCGAGGAAACAGTCCAGCGCCGCCTTGAGCAGACGCGCGTAAACCGGATCGGGAATATCGTTCATCGTAAAAACTCCTGCAAGCTATGATGGCGGCAGGTTAGCATCGGCGGTACAACCGCCCTAGCAGTTTTGCTAATCAAGATGCGGGGTTTGATTGAACGGCAAGCCGTCCGCAGTCAGCGTAACAAACGAACCCCGAGCAGCATACAGCCCACGGCAAAGGTGAAAATCCCAACAGTAGACACGTACACCGAAATCATAGGCCGCAGTGCATAAACCACGGCGCCGGCGAAGATCAATAATGCCGCCGGCTTGGGATAGATCGCCGAACGGTAGATAGCCAGGCAAAACAGCACGATGCCGATTAATATCGTCGCGGAAGCCGAGATTCTAAACGCCAACACCGCCGGATCGTTTTTGATGATGGCGTCGCGCAACAGAAAGGCGGTTTCGGGATAGCGGGCGATGACGGGGTAAAGAAACAGCGCCCAAGTGACCTTGCAAGCCTGCAGTAAATAAGCCGTCTCGACGAATAAAAAACCCACGGCGCCCTGTACGCCGGCCGTGTCGCGCATCCTGGCATAAACCGCATAAAACGCCACCAGCAAGGCTAACAAGCCAACGAAGGCGATCAGGGCTAAAGGCACCCAACCGGGGCTGCGCACCACCCCGGCATAGTCGAAACTTCCCGTCCCTAGCGGCAACACGATCGGGAACAAGACCGCATAGGCGCTGAACAATGACGATCCCACGATGATGGCGATGCCGCCGAGTTTTTAGAAAATGTGTATGTTTCTCTTTATGCTTCGATTGATTGTCCGCCACCGATTCCGAGAGGAATAGGGCAATTGGGTATAACGATTTTTGGAAATGGATAATTGTTGCAATCAGCACAAATCCGACATTCATTTTAATATTTTGATCGGATATAAATCGGTCCGTGATTGAAAGATAGATCAAACTTTATGCCATGCAGTTATTTGCCATTTCCTCCGAAATCTCATCCCTTTCAATTTGAAATCCATGATAAATATTTTTATCGGTGTGCGTTAATTTGAAGCGATAAAATTTTTTGCTCCCTTGATGATAAGCAATTCGGTCATTACGGTCTTCTACTGAGATCAACAAAAGTTCTTGAGCTTGCTTAGTGTCAAGTGGCATAGCTGCAACCTGTTCTCCTCTAGTAGAGTCAAAATAGGACTCTTTGCGATGTTTGTTTGAGGGTTCGTAGCTTGGTAATAGCTGCTTCAATGATGCCTGATGATAAGCATTTTTTACGGTGAATGGGGTATTTCCATTTTGTGATACGTTATATACTTTAGCTTCATTTAATAGATGTTTTCCAAAGCTAATCCAATGGGCGTCTTGAAGAAGTGAATTTCCACTAATATCACCTTCAACAAGCTCAGGGCAATGCGCTGAACTGACAGTCGTCTGAACTGGATTCTGTAAAACATCTTCTGCATTATTTCTTGTATATCGAAACCATAATGTCTTTACATCATGTTCCTCTTTTGGCAACTTGCTAATTGATGCCTCAAAAAACTCATGACAAATAAACTGTCTGCTTTCAATGCTGGAATCATAAAGTAATTTTATTCTTTCCTTTTTTATAGCAGGCTGTAAATATTTAAAACATTCCACCAAAGCGATCATTAAATCCAAAACGTCATTCGATGTATGACACTGCTCATTGACTGACAAAGGATTGATGTAAAAATTGTTCATACGCCACTTTGCCTAAAGTTTAGAAAGATCATCTTCAATTTGATCGAAAAATCCTTCGGGCCATCTATCTAAACGACCATTTTCTTGAATGCGAATTGGAATAACGGTTGCAGAATCACCGTCAATCGGTGGTTTGAAGAAATTAATATAAACTTCTTCTGGTTGGATAAAACCATATTTAACAGCCAGACGTATACCGTTGATAACGTGATCACTATGCGTTTCCAGAAAAATTTGCCTTCCTGTGGCCGCCATCACGGCAAGAAAGACGCCGATCCTTGATTGACTAAATGGATGCAAATGCGCTTCTGGATTTTCTACCAGCAACAAGCCGTTCCTTCGCAAAGCTAAAGCCGCAGTAATAATAGGTAATGTATAAGTTAAACCGAAGCCTATATGCGTTGCTCGAACAGATGTTTTTGTTTTTGGATTACGAATAAATCGCAGTGTTGCCGAGTCTGTTTGATCGTGTTCCTTAGCTTCAAATGTACTGCCAGGCAATATCCAGGATAGCATCAGATTACAGACCAAATCGAGCCGCCCTTCCGTATCAATTAATTCTCGCAAAAGGTCACGCCCGTCCAGTTTGTTTACAGCATCAGCGAGATTAGTTAGAAACATTTCATCACCGTCGTCAATCATTATGTCGTTTGACGCCCTATCCAAAATAGCTGCTGTATATTCACCATGCTTGCCAACCAAGCCACCTAAATGCAACTCATCGGGTGGCAAAAAGTAACTCACTCGAGGGCCAATTCGTTCAGCATTCAAATAAGCAAAGCTATTCTCACGATCATAAATTTCAATCGGCAATTGCTTTGAGTTATTTGCTCGTAATAAACGAATTGGGGTTTGAGACCCCCTATCTTCATCACTATGAAAAAATAATAAATCGGTATTTTCGCCATTATTTTGAAACTGAAGCTTGATTCGATACTCTGCGGCTGGATGTAAAACATCTAGGGCCGTGCCGGCCTCATAAAGCAAACCAGATAAATGCAAATTATCGACCTTACCATCTTTATCTGCGGACTGCCTTAACAACAACATGGCTTGTAATACGCTAGATTTACCTGATGCGTTAGGGCCAACTAAAACATTCAAAAGACCTGTTTCAATATCCACATCTTTTAAGCATTTATAACCATCTATTGAAATTCGCTCAATCATTGGCAGCTTTCCTTAAGTAATTTGTCAATTGCACCAAAGCGTGTAATAACTGCCCAAGAACTACTTGTTCCCGAACTAATTGATCTTGAAAAACTATTATCCCAAGAAGAAATTAATTCTATGAAGCCGTCAATGATCCGATCTTTGTTTAATATCAATTGATCTTGAGTATAATTGCGAACACTCACTGTCCACACTTCAAATAACGCCTTGTTTAAAGGCGAACGCCGTCCATTTCGCTGTGTAAATTTTCGAAACGCATAACGACCAAATACAGCCCTTACCTTCTTCAAGGATTCAACAAAATCACGCTCAATCTTTTTTAATTCAGAATCTGATAACCCATTAAATTTATCCATTGCATGCAATAAAAATTTATCTAATTCGTTAAAGTTTTTATAGGCATCAACGCCCAAGCTCATAAAGGCCAGCGAACGCAAAATCAGCTCACGATCACTCATGCGAACACTCTCAACAACACCATCTGTTGCCGATCGAAAATCATTGCCTACCGCCAAACGTTGAAGTAATTTTGTTGATTTACCTTGGCTTAACGCATGCCGAATTTCTTGGGGTGTTAATTGCATTCCTCCGGTATTCACCCTGGAGAAAATAGTATATTTGGCTTGTACAGGGGTGCCGGGCATTAAGTTATAAAATAACAGGGGAGTGTCATCTTCTATTAAAATTCTATACTGAGGGGGTAACTCTTCAAATTTTAGTCCTTCGAGCTCAGTTAAAAACTGAAGTCCTATTAGGGCAAAATCCTGTTTTCGACAATATTTATACATTGTCGTTAAGCGCTGTAGCCCATCAACGACATTCCAGGAAACTTGATCAGTCGCATCAATATAAAATGCTGGCAATGGGATTCTAATCAAAATTGATTCAACCAATCTACTTTGCTTTGTAACATCCCAAACAAATGCCCTTTGAAAATCAGGATTTAATATTATTTCATTTTTTTCAATTTTACGTAGAGCTTGGAATATACTGAGGTACTTAGTCTCCATTTTTAGTTTTGCAACATCATAAGGGTGCTTAGGTTTGTCTGCACTGCTAGTATCTTCTGCTTCTACATCCAACTCATTACCTTGAATATCTAACCAAGATGCTCCTTGTTCAGTCAAACTTAGTCTGTTATTTAGATTTTCAATCCAAATTTTTTCTTTAACATAATCCAAAACTAGATCAAAGTATTCATCTGATTCCAACTTGTGTTCGACTAAACTCTTTAATTCCTCATAGTTCAGCGACGTGTGATTACGAAGGGCACGCATAAGAATGGCGGCTTCTCCATCTACAACAACTGTATTTAATTTAGATTCGTCGGTCATAGTCTATAAAGTTTTAGAAAAAGCATCGTCCGTCATATTGAGCTACATTTTATACACCAAAGGCTATAGGGCGATAGGAAGCAGTAAAACAAAATGCACCACATCTCGCGATGAGGTGCGAGGGCGACCGTAACTCACCTCAATCTACACCTGCTTTTGGCTGGATATTTGCCAGTTTTCGTCTGACACATTTTAGGCGGTTTTGGACCTACAACTACAGAACTATCCAGCCAAGTTCACACCGGCTCCAAGACCATAAGGCGCAATCGTAGGGCTTCAATAGGCGTTGCCGCATTGCGCCGCATGTTGGTCATTAACGTTTCGGCGCACTACTCTAAAGCTAATGCGCCCTGCGCGGCTGAGTTTTACCATGGATCAACTATTCGACCGCTTTCGTTTACACCAAAGGCAGATATACATCCGTAATCTGTTCGTGTTCGGGCGTTTCAGGCACCCGTTTGATGTAATGAAAAAACAGTGGAAATTCCCGCAATTCCTCTCCGCTTTCCGGCAGCCACTCCCGGTAAAGGTAATAAACACTGTCGCTAATCCGGTCGGTCGAACCGATATGGCGCACCACGGCGCAACGTCCTCCCGGAATCAATTTGTTAATCACCCCTTGCGAGTTTTCCGGCACGGGTTGCTTGACCTCGCCGCATACATCGAATCGGAATGATTCAGCGGGCGTGACAGCCGGGTCGTCATACGCGATACCAAACGTCCGACTGCTGGCGATCGGCGACAAGCCGCTCTGCTTGCGCCAGTCTATGAAGCCTCTGACTGACTCCATTACCAGGTTGGGCGACCCTCGGTGCTCCAATGCTGCGATCATGGTTTCTGAAAAATCGACGATGTTGACGTTCATCTGCGGACTCCTTATGCGTTGGGGTAATAGCATGCGCTCGTTCCAAGGCTGCCATGCTGGGTGCTTTCGAAATTGAGTAGGCGTTTGTCCGAAGCATTTTTTGAATGCGCGGGAAAACGATTCCGCATTTAAGAAACCGGCCTCCAAGCCAATATCGGTAATGCTGCGCTGCTCCTGAAACACTAGTTGGTAAGAAGCCTTACGCAAACGCAATAACTGGATGTAGCGCGTCGTGCTCAGCCCGGTGTAAGCGGAGAATTGCCGTTGAAAGTGAAATCGGGAAAAATTGGCCTGTTTGCTCAGTTCATTGACCGACACCGGCTCGAACAGATGCTTGTCTATGTAATCGAAAATCCTATCGAAGCGCATGGCATAGGCCGCGCTGGCCGTTTTATCGTCCACTTTCATACCTCCTCAATCGAGCGCTACTGTAACAAGCGCCGAATCATCTCGCCTGACTCAACGTGCTCAATTGACCAGAGGCATATCTAAAACAAATTCACGCACTGCGGCGACGAATGCATCGGCTTGGTCCTGCATGATGAAATGGCCGCTATGACTGACGGTAATATGCCGAGAATGGCCGGACAAATGGGCCAGATCGTCTTGCTCGGCCATTTTAATCTTGGCGAGCACCTTTTCCGTTTCAACATCTTTGCCCGCCCTCTTTGCTTCGCGCTCGACTATAGCCAAATCCACCAGATTGCCGGCGGTTAGCACCAATAACGGGAGATTGCCTAAGCTGCGTGGTGGCGGTGTCGTCGGATCAAGTCCTTGGCGCATGACGGCGATTTCATTGACCACCGCATCAGCGGTATCGGTGCGATTTTGTATCGCGGTTTTCGCGGCCAGGATTTCAGCCGGTAGCGGAGATGGCCTGCGGTCGGCATCGGCGATGCCCAGTAGCCTGACGATACCGAGCCGCGACAACGGTTCGGCAATTGCGATTTGCAGGGCTTGATTCCGATAATCCCAAGCGGCATAAGGATAATCGTGCATGGGGCCTTGTTCGTGCGTCGAATCGACCAAGACGATACCCTGTGTCTGTTCGGGAAACCGCTGATAGAAAGCACGCACGTAGATTCCGCCCCGCGAATGGCCAACCAGTACAAACGGCGGGGCAATGCCGGCGTTGTGCAATAAGGCCTGCAGGTTTTCAGCCACTTCTTCCGGCTGGATAGCAGCGGCTATGGGATCGCTCCAGCCCAAGCCTGGGCGGTCGTAGGCGCAAACGCGCATGGTCTGGGCAAGCTTGGCGTGAACCGGATACCAGCTCAACACGTTTTCGCCAAGGCCCGCTTCGAGAACCAACGTTGGCGAACCGGAGCCCATGCAATACAGATGAAGATTCGCGCCGTTCACCGCAATCATCTGCCCGGGCGGCGGGAATGCGGCCAGGTCGGCTGAGGTTCTTTTGGCTTGATAAACGGTGCCCGTGAGCGCGGCGAGACTGCCGATGGTCAAACTGAAGAGCAAGTAACGCATACGCCGCAATAAAACGAATGTCATGTCAGCCAACGAGATAATGGATTGTGAACAATGGAACCACCTACATATGACAGATACGTTTTGCGAATGCATTCACGCTCTCCCAATCGGTAAACTCAATCACGAGATTGGGATTGGTAGGCCCGTTAGTCATCCACATAATGCAACGGATGATATGTCTATCTAAGAAACGACAACTTGGATAGTCAATTTTTCCGGCAAAGACCGCCAACTCACAAGGCTGCCAAGCGGATTTTTTCAGAAACCTCCTGATATAAGGATTAGTTTCAGGTCGATTTTTATCAGGCATTCGCGCCGTCAGATTGACCGAAAAAAACGCGCTGGGTTTGTTGATCAGGATCGCTAAATTTCGGCGCACCCATTCGTATTGTGCCTTTTGCCGATGCAACAAATTCGGCCGAATGACCTGTGCCGGTGATTCGTTGACACGGCCTGCATTGGCATAAAAAGACAGACGCGGCTCGGATTTCACTGCGTATTGAACCCCTCCGCACATGCAGCCGCCTTTAAATTCGCTCATGCAGTCTCTCGATGTTAGGCGTGGGGAAAAGTAAATGGCGCTGATTTGTATTCCATAAATTCGCTTACTATCCGCTTACCAGAAACAAAAAAGGCCTAGGTCGTTAAACCTAAGCCTTCGATTTGTCTGGTAGCGGGGGCAGGATTTGAACCTACGACCTTCGGGTTATGAGCGCCAACCAATAACAGGCGAACACATCGGGACACGCTGAAACGTCCTATGGATCAAGAGGATAACAGAAATTGCCCGAAGGTCAAGCGTGTTTCGATGCGTTTGGTTTGTGTCTGAATGTGCCCTAATATGTGCCCTGCCTTGCGCCCTCGGGCAAAAAAACCGATGGTCTATAGTGCCAAAAAAAGCCGCCTGCATTACTGCCAGGCGGCTTTTGATCCGGCGAACCGATCAAGTTACGGCATGCCTAGATACATAGCATGGGTAAACCCATAGCCCACATCCACATTCGACCGAACCGGCCCACGGGTTTTACTCGGAGCCACTCGCATCGTTGCGGGTGAATTGTCGAACCGGACATTGACGTCAACCCCGCCTTTCACCGATCCAACAATATTTTTTTGGTAGCCCGGTGCCCGCATGCCTTCGCCGCTGGGTAATTGAACCCCCGAGAAATCAGGCAACAACGAGGCAACCGATTTACCCAAGAACATGGGCACGCTGCCAACCAGTTTTAACAGTGGATCGTTCGAAACCCAGTTACCGATATATTTGAACATATCGATTAGCGGCTGGAAAAAATCCTTGATCCTGCTGAATCCTTCCTTAAGCCGGTTGACGATGCTATCCCAGTTATCAATGATCAACGGTGCCGCGACGATGGCCGCTTGTGCCAGCAACATCAGTGGGTTTAACTTCATGGCCGCCGTTATTGCGCCGATACCGCCAGCCAAACCCCAGGCCGCAACTTTCAAGCCGACAAAGGCGCCGGCCATCTTCGCCGCTGTCATCACCGCCGGCCCATTTTGATCAATAAAGCCGGTGAGATTTTCCGATATACGGTTGACGGAGTCGGCAGCCGCTTTAAGTTCCGGCGCGTACTGGCTGCCGAATTTCGCCATGAAATTTGACCAGGTGCCGCCGGCTGTCTCCACCTTGTTAGTGAGCGTGCCGGCGGAGTTGGCGATTTTGTCCAGCAGACTGCCTTGGTTGGCCATCGCCTGCACTTGCCGGTTATAGCTTTCCAGGGTGATCAGCGCGGCTTTGCTGGCGTGCTCCTTGCCGAACAGGTTTTCCAATTTCGTAAAGCGTAGCTTGCTCGGTAGGTGGTTTATTTTGTCCAGGTCGGCAATCAGCTTTGGAATGCCGGAGAATTTATTCAGCTTGGTGGCCTGGTTGATAATCTCACGAATGCCGGTACCGGCCTCTTCACCTGAAATACCCGTGCTGGTAAAGACCGAGACCAACGGCAGCATTTGGTTTGCCGCCTTTAGGCCTTCTTCACCAGCGACTTTCAACGGGCCAGAGACACGGGACATAGCATTTTGCAATTCATCCAGCTTGGTGCCGTTGAACAACACCCTTTGGATAGAATCGGCAAACGGCACCATATCACTGTCGGCAATGTTAAACGCCCGGCTGAGCTTACCCATTGATTCCGCCGCACTGTCATAAGTCACATAGATGTCTTTGCCAACGACGCCAAGGTATGCAGTGGCCCTCAATACGCCATTGGCAATAGAGTCCGCATTCACGCCAAAGGCTTTTAGTGTTGACGACATCGCGTTAAAGTCGGCTGTTGTTCCGGGTAACTGAGTTCCCAGCTTTATCGCTTCCTCGCTGATTTTCTGGAATACCGCCGGGATATTCCCGTTCTTATCCATCAAGGTGTTTTGCAGGTAGACTGCGGAATTCTCTAAATCCATAAACGCTTTGGCTGGTACCGCCATCGACGCGACAAAACCGGCGCCAAGCATCGGCGCACCATTGCCGACAGTTCTTAATTGTCTATGCAATATGTTTAGGTTTTTGGTGATTTGCTTCAAGCCTGGCGACATACGGTCAACCATACTTATCACGGCTTTTAAATCGAAGTCTTTTGACATGATAATTCTCCTGTCAGCTACTGGACGGAATACAAGCGGCCGTTCCGTTCGTGTTGGGTTTTAAACCAAGGTGGCGCGTCGCTCGTTGCCGACCGGCAGAACGCTTTGCCTTGATCTTTAAATAACTCGACCGCCCAAAGTTTTACTTCGGGATGAGCGGCTTCAAGTTTCTGCTTAATTTCAGCTAACTGTTTTAGCTTTGGCACGGTTACGCTTTTCACAACATTCTTTTCAAAGGATGTGTCCAGATAGATGCCTTGGCCTTCTTGCTTAAGCTCGCAGCGTGTCAAAAAATGCCCTTCGGCGGTGGTAATGGAAAATCCCATTTTTTTCATAACATAATCCTCGGTTAACGCTTAACCATTGGCTAAGCGTGGCTGACATGCCCGCCCTTGCGCGTGATTTAATGTCTTTAGCATTTGTCTGCTCAGCCAATAGTCGCCATAGGTAAAGAATCCGGCTCGCTGCCAGGGTGGCCTGTCAATAACGCCAAAGTGAATTAGCTCGCTTTTGATATGATCGCCAGCGAGTTTGTTGGACTGGCGCATTTAGCTAAAAATCGCTTGGATGCGGCCGTCAATATCGGCAATACATGAAAGCAATCGTTTGTCATCGACAACCAGGGGCAAGGCGCGCAATTCTTCATATATGCCGTTGAGCAGGCCCGTTTTATTGGGCGTTAACGGACCGGCAGACTGTACCCGTTCATGCAGATTATTGACGGCCTGCTGAATGATTAACGGTTTCAACTGCTGTAGTTTTTGTTCCTCGGCTTGAATAGCTGACAACAATTTGCGCCGTCTGCCTTCGATCTCCGTGGCCAGCTCGCTATATTTGCGCTGGGCTTGCGCTAGCTTAAGCGTCGAGTCGGCAACCTCTTTCTCGGCTTGTGCAAGCTGATCGGTTGGCAAATCGCGCAACGCTTTGGATAAACTCTGGATTTTTTCAGCACAAGCCTGTCTGTCGTCCGAGCGTTCTTGCAAATCGTTCTGAAACAGCTCATCGATAATTCGCGATTTTTTCAGGATACTTTCTAAGAATTTCATACTAGCTCTCCATCCATTAATGGCCGGGCTACGACCTAAGCCATAACCCGGTTGCGAGTTGATTACGCTGGGGTTAAATCACCGCCGCGAATTGCCCCTGTTTGCTCGATAGCAAGCGCCAGGCGGCGCTCGGCTTTCACAGTAAGCAAGCCCTTGGTGAAGTTGTCGCCATCGCTATCTGACACTTCAATCCCTACATCCTGCCGATCAAAGATCGACGCAGCGGCTAAGGCATCGAGAACCGCGAAGGTATCGATTGTCACCGAGCTTGTCTCGACGACCGGCACGCCGAACAAAATCTGCTGGAAGCCATTGGCGATATCACTTGAACTGACAGCCGCCGGCGTGGAGGACAACAGATCTAAATCAAACGCTAACCAGTCCGCCGGATTAAGCAATATGGCGCCCGGCGTATAGCCCGCTGAGCGCAAATCTGCTATCACCTTGCGGATTAAGCGATGCTTTGGCAACGGCGTGCCGACCTGTGCGGCGGTGTAGCCGTGCGCGCTGAAATTCCCGGTTTGCAGCAACCCGCTCATATTCGGCGCCACACCGTTACCGTTCACAATTTGTGCATCAACACGGCGTTGAACGCCGTACATCAGGCGGGCGTTGATGTACGCGGCCATGAGGGCGTTATCCGCCGCCAGTTGTTTGCTGACCTTCATAAAGTGCGTGACGATCGATACGGGTTGTTGAACCAGGGTGACAGTTAAGCTGGATTCACTCGAAGATCCCCCTTCCGCGGTCTCTGCAGCAGCATTGGTAAACACGTTCTCACGGCTGTATTCAATCAACGGCGAATCGGTCGGAAAATGCTGGAATAAATCCTCAACGCGCAGCGGCGAAAAGGCCCCCGGCACGATACCGGGGCGACGGTCGACGCCGCCAATATTACCGCTACCGGTTAACGTATTATTCTGAATATCGAATTTCGCCCGCGCCCGGCCCCCGCGCATCATCTCGTTGAAGGCCGCGTTGTTAACGATTTGACCACCCCAACCTTTAGAAAGCCCGCTAAAACTGCCGCCATCGCCACCAGCGACCGCTTTTTGTTGCAGTAACAAAACTGTGTCAGCCAATTCGCGCTGTTTCAATTGAACTGCTTCCAATGCGTTGCTGGTTTCGGTAGAGACCCGATTAGACTCCTGAAGCTCTCTCTGGGCTTTCATTTGGAAGTCGGCCAGTGATTTTTCCACGCCGTCCAGCAGTTTCATAACCGCGTCGGAGCTGCCAACCGTGCCCGCCATCAGCAGGCCAGTGAATAACTGACTGTGATCCAGTGCGGCCAGTCCGGACAGTCCGGACAGTCCGGCGGCGACCTCATGAGGTGCGGCGCCAACATTGAAAGCCAGGACCAGCAGCCCAAAGGAAGCCATGCAAAGGCCGATAAATTTAAAAGTCTTCATAAATATAATTCCTGTAAAAAATGTGTTTAGTTGAGGATCGATTTGGGTATTTTTAAATTTTCCAATCGTTCCATAATTTCGTCGTCGGCGTTGTCGACTGCGGGCCGATTGACCACGTTTTTCAATCTGCTCACAAAGGCGGTTGCTTCACGCTTAGTGAAATGCAAGTCTCGAAGCAGTCGCTCAAAGTCTCGCTCGTTCTCCACTTCATCGAAGTCCGGCTCACTCATGGGCGACATCTTGAAGCGGTGGTCAAAGGGCCGGGATTTGGCTGCCAAGCCAACACGACCTATAACCTCATCGCAAAACCCTAACGCCTTGGCTTCCGCCGCTGACATCCAGGTCTCTTTGCTCATCATGTCGACAATCGCTTGGCGGTCTAAGCCGGTACGCCGCACATAGATGTCGGCGGCGCTGCTTTGGATCTTATCCATCAGGTCCGCCATATCGCGCAGCTCTGCCGCATCGCCATAAGCCCCGCCTTGGGCGTTGTGGATCATCAGGAAAGCATCTTCCGGCATGCTGATCCGGTCAGCGGCCATCAGTATGATCGAGGCCGCGCTGGCCGCCAGGCCGTCGACATGTCCCAATATTTTGGCCGGATGGTTTTTCAGCGCGTTATAAATCGCCAAGCCATCCAACAGGCTGCCGCCAGGTGAATGAATGTTAAGCTCTAGCGTGGTAACGTTACCCAGCGCCCGTAATTCGGCAATGAATTCTGCCGCCGTAATGCCACCAAGCCCAATCTCGTTAAAGATGCTGATTTTGGCGATAGCTGCCGTTAGGTTTTTAATTTGATACCAGTTTTTCATTGGTTGTCTCGCACAAAAGACGACAGAAAGCCGTCGATTAAAATCGTGGTTTAAACAATACGATTGACATGTGCTGTTGCTGCATCTCGCAGCAGAAGGTTTGTCTGATCGCGGCCAGCATCTCACTGGTTCGCTAGCCTTACCGGAATCACTCCGGTAGAGGTTGATGCCAATCTAACACGCAGGATTGCCGATAACAGAAAGATATAGGCAAAATATGCACGATTATCTTTCCTTAATAATATCAATAACATAATGGGCTTTTTCTATTCAAAAAATCCTAAATAAAAATTTAGCTGGCTAACGGGTCACGGGTAACGAACCTCATGACTTTTCACCCCCCCCCATTGCTATACCCCCATCCCAAAACTCGCGCGCCTGCAAGAAACTAATTGCTATCGGTCTAGCCTGGGGTTGCGTTTGACTTTCCACCCGCCCCCTTGGACAGCAGCCCAAGATAACGGGACGGATCACCCGTATTTTTTCAACAAGGGGACGGCTACAAGCCGCGTCGTGCGTGGCTTTGGCGGCAATCCGTCCCCTTGTCCCCTGGTTTTTTTGATACTGCTTTCTTTCGTGTGTTTGCATAAGTGTCCTGTTATTACCGTTACTCTCTATATCTCTAACATGTGTGAAAAATAAGGGGACAAGGGGACACATGGCCCCTCAGCCCACGGATAGCAAGGTCTTAGCGCGTCCCGTTATCTGTCCCGTTGACAATAATAAATAGGGGCACATGGTGACTAATCTCTTCGTGCGTCATACTCATCCAGCCACTTGATGGCCGACTGCTGCCGCCACTCCTCAACATCCCGCACCGCAAATAAGGCAACCTTCTCGCGTTTGCCGGTCGAGCGCTTACACATCATCGGCAAACACCCCAACTCAGCCATCACCACCCCGATAGATTTGGCGCTGTATTTATCGCGCATGGCTTTGGCCACATCGATAGACCGCACACAATCAACGTTGAACGGATAATCGCCCGCAGCAATCATGTCCTCAATCTGGTGTTTGAGCGGTGACTTGCTTGTGCCGATCAGCTCTGATTTGAACCGGGTCAATGGTGCTGGTTGCTTGGGATTGAAGTCGCTAAGGTCTCGATCCAGCAACCAACGGACCACCAGACCATTGCCACCACCATCAAGCCAGACTCCTAATTGATCGTAATAGTCTTTTGGCATTGGTTTCGCGTCAGTCCACACCGCAAAGTATCGCCTATCGTTTTCAGATATATGCAGAGCATCTTTGTAGTTGCTCATAAAGATGGCCTGAACGATGTTTGGTGTTTCGTAAAAACCACGACCAAACAACCGAACCCTCAACATTTCGGGCGGCGATGCCAGCATGGGCTTTAATTTGTTTTCAAGGTTCAACCCCTCGAAAATCTGAATTTCTTGAAAAATAACCAACTTGGAATGGTGTAAATAATCGGTGAATGTCTCTTTCAATTCCCCCGCCGGCGGCTCACAGATATTGGCTTCCCCAAGCCCGTACCGCAGCGGGTTTAACAACATATCCTTACCCACTCCCATGTTCCCAGCGATTAAAATCGCATGATTAATCTTGGTCGACGGACGCTGCAACGTGCAAGCCATCCAATCTAGCAAATGATTCTGTTCCTCCCGATTCGGATACAGATAATTTAGGTGCTCAAGCCACAGCTCCACGTCCTCCCGCGTAGCCTCATCAGGTAAACTGACGCCAGGATCGCGCCAAATATTCCAAAGCACCGCACCGTCACGATGAACCGGGTTATCCGTTTCGCCAGGCAGATAAATCAGACCGTCAACCTTGATAGTGGCTGGATTTTTTAGAAAAACAGCCGATGGTTTGTGATCAGGAAAGACATGCAGAAACGCACCGTCGAAACCGTCTCGACTCAACTCGTTGCGCGTCACGGTATCGAATATCCGATTGTGATTTTTCAGAAATACAAAGCGCTGAAATTGCTCAGTATTGCCTGGCGGGGCCGCATTGGGTTTACGCTTTGATTTATTTGCCTGCGCTGGTTTTGATGTTTCTGTCTGAGTGGCTTCAGTCGCATAAACCGACAAAGGCGGCTCAGGTGGTCGAGATACTTCCGGCGGCGAATAACCGTTGCCTTTGGCAATACCAAACAAGGTAGCCAGGTTTACCCCGCCACCCGGCTTGAATGAATTCCAAACTCGCCGCTGATCAGCCAGGTTGAACTTGTCCGACTGCTGCGACCACTCACCCCACAACCCAAAAGCCTGATCACCTGCCCCGGTTGAGTGTAACGCCATGCCTATGGTGCGCCATTGGTCTCTGTCGTCAAAGTCTGGAATAAACCCCAGTGCCGCGCGGATTTTCTTAACTTCAACCGCCGCTAAAGGATTTGCGACCGCTGGTTCAGATTGCGGCAGGATCGCCCGCTTTTTAGCGCGTAACTTTGCTAGAAGGTTACTTGGCATATCCGGCAAAGATGCACCTTCCAAAGGCGAATCACCATCCCAATAATATTTGCCACCCGTCACATGATTGGATGGTTCGACAACAATAAACCCACCATCCCCGCGAAGATCGATCCCCGGGTAAAAGTTGGTTGTCGACACACACTCTTGACCGGCATATTTGAAACAAATATGACTACCACCTGAACCGGTCACCTGTACCACATCATCCGGGATTGGGCCGAGTTCACGCTTCATCTGCTCCAGCGCATCATCGCCACCATGGCGAGGATCAACATCGAGTACAAAAAAACCAGAGGCCGCGCCGGTTCGAATACCGATATTCGCCTTAGGCCATTTTTTAAACCAGGCATTTAATGTCTTTGTATCCGTAGCGGCATCAAGCAGCCCTTTCTGCAATAGCGGATGTTTGCCAGCAGACCGGCAATCAGTTTTGCCGCAGCTGCATATACCCCGCTCGGTAATCCAGTGCAACGGCAACACTGGCCAGCCCAGCGCCGCATACTTCAATGCGTACTCAAATCGGGATTCAATTGCTGGCATTGAGCGCCTTCTTGTAATGCTCGGTAACGAATGCCACCCGGTTACCCCGCAAGCACGTCACGCAATAGCCCTCACGCATTAAGCGCTTTTTGCAGGTGCCGCCGCATAGCCGGCATTGCCACATAGGTTCCTGCTTTTTGTAACAGTTTTTAAACTTCGTCATCAAAATCACCCATTCTCATTTGCCATCGGTCCGACTCGACCGCAATCCGCGCGGCCACGTTGATAAGTCGTCTGAAAGAGAATTAGGCTTTTTGACTAGCAAACCACTTCGTAAATAATCGCTCGTTGATGTAAAACTTTCTGGCCGACAAAATCACCGCGCCGGACTTTGACAATCCATTGCGCGCGCGATTACGCATGAACCAAGTCAATTGACCGGGTGTGAACTTGTCAGCGTACTTTTCCTGGAATTTTTCAAGAATAATAATCTCCCCTAGAGAAACATCATTCAAACCGGCGCAAGCGCCGGCAAAGTTGCCTTGTTGTTTTTCCATAGTTATTCCTCATTAATATTCATGGTGTTGAAATTTGAAAGCGACTCAAAGCGCCTGGACATATTGTCGCGCAGATCAAAGAATACAAAGGCAGTCAAGGAGTTTCAGGGTCCAAGCGAGGGAAAATCAAATGGTTTTGATTTGTTTGCATCAATGCCGCCTCTAGCGTGTGAAGTTCTGCCGCGTTTCGCAGCATTACGGACATTATGCGAATGGTTTGGAGCGATGTAAGAAAGATAATATGTCTGTTTTTACATATTATCTTTCCCCTTATTTATCAGATATTTGCTGGAGATTTTGCGGTATTTATTGCCTTATTTTTGCGTTTATCTTCCTTTTTCTGCTTGCGTTCATGTTCTTCAGCAGTTGTATCTATATCTTTCCGCCAATCCGAATCGACATATCTCTTAAATTCAACCACTGGAAAAGGAGGATTGAACAACCTATCGAAGTCAACCCGGCGGAGAGTTTTGATTTTCTCCGGCAACAGCCCATCATCAACCATACGGCTAAGCAACCCGAGAAACCCCCTGGCAAAAAATGCAGGGTTAAACTCCTTTCGTTTTGAAGCCTTCAGCGCATCCCGATAAGGCGAGTTACGACCAAAATCTTCAGCAACTTGTTGCCCATAGGCAAGCATCAAGCTTTCAAATGTCGGCATAGGAAAATCCGTGCCATAAAAAGCCCCAATATCACCACTAAATTTCTGGAATTTTTGCGCCAAGACACCGTCGGATGCGTCATAAGCGACCCAATCTGCCCACTGTCGAATAGGCTCAGGCAGCGAGTTTGATTGAATATCGACCGCGCGTTGTAGCAATGCAGCATAAATCGAGGATTGAGGGCCACTAATCCAATGAACGCCACCAATTTCAGCCAAACCATTGACTAACCCAACAATTTCCTCCGTTTTTTGTTTGATTTGCCCCCTGATCTCATCAGCTTTTTTACTCCGTGAACAGCCCTTTGCTAGGGGTGATAAGCCTAATTCACACGCACTTTTTTCTTTTCCGATTCCCCAAATCATCCAAGCTCTATGTAAACAGAAACAAAAAATCATCATGTGTTCGTCACTTTCTAAAAGCTCACAAATCTTTCGCAACGACTCGACACAGTGATTTTTTGAGGCAATAAACTGACTGATTATTTCAAGGTGGCCACCTTCGTGCGCAGCATAAACAGTGAATGTACGAATGATATCGTGAGCTTTTTTGAAATCCTGAAAATGAGGATTTTCGAAACCAAGAAACGGATACCGAAACAAATACCCCGCCCTAGGCGGCAAATTTTGGCTAGCGACCCATCTATCGATCTCGCGCTCAGTCATACTAACTATGACCACATCAACACCTCTCTAGTGTGATTCTCAAAAAAGATACCAAGCCAGGCGGGTGAGAAATCCGCTTTTCGCCCCGTCGGGCTAGGCTTGGTAAAACAGGTTAAGCCGCCTCTGGTCGAGCTGCCGGCGTGACATTGGGGCGTGGTTTCTGGCGGGCCTGCCATAGGTCATACTCGGCCTGCATACGCACCCAGGTTTCGGCAGCAGGGCCACTGGTCCAGGCTTCCAATCGAATCGCCATTTCCGCACTGATCGCAGCCTTGCCGTTAATGACCCGCGACAATGCCACGCGCGACACGCCCAATTGCGCGGCCGCCTCGGTAACGCCTATACCCAGCTCGGGCAAAATGTCCTCTTTCAAAATACTGCCTGGATGGGGCGGGTTAAATTGGGCGGTCATGCTGCCACCTGCCGATGTACCGACAGTTTCAGCCCGACCGCCTTAGTAACAGCCAGCAGGGTTTTGATGGTGGGGTTGCCTTTGGGGGACAAGGCCCGGTATAAGCTTTCGCGTTTAATACCGGCGCGCTCGGCAACTTCCGCCATACCTTGCGCTTCCGCAATCTGGCGTAGTGCTGCCAATAACGCTTCGCGGCCGCCGGGCTGGTCCACCTCTTCTAACGCTGCCGCTAGATATTCATTGGCAAAATCAGGATCTTCGCGTAATAGCTCGATAACCGTTTGGTCGTGTGGTTTTGATGCTTCACTCATGGTCTGTTCTCTGCTTCCAGTCTTTCCAATAGGCAACGGCTTTGTCGATGTCGCCCTGCTGTTTGCGCTTGTCGCCACCGACCAGTAACAGCAGCAGCTTGGCACCGGCCTGCGCGTAATACACGCGATAGCCGGGACCGTAATCAATGCGCAGTTCCCATACGCCATCTTGTATGGGCTTGCAGTCGCCAAGATTACCGGCGGCCATGCGTTGCACCCTGGTTAATACCCGGGCTTTCGCTTGTCTATCCGCCAAGGTTGACAGCCAATCCTTGAAGGGTAGGCGCCCATCGGCGGCCTGGTAGTCTTCAACATGATACATTGTGAATTATAAGTTACAAACAGGCAACCGCAAGGAATTTACCGTTATGCGCTGGCTTCGCTGCTAGACAACTCCGCCGCAATGCTTTGCATGTAAACATCGAGAATATCGGCAATGTCTTGTAAATCCGACACGATCGCTTGGAATATCACCGACGTTAGAGGCCGGGTTTCAAATTCACCATCCATGGCCCACAACACAGCGTTGGAGCGCTGCACTAAGCGTGTTACCTGATCGGCCATCGTTGCTTCAGCACCCTTTTCGGCGGCGGCGCGCTGATAAAAGTGGCCAACAACCTCATCGATCATAGACAAATCATCGATCACGCTGGCCAGTAACGTGGAACAGATTTTATGGCCTGATATTTCGGGGGCCAACAGACTGGATATCGCCTTGGATCGCTCCACGATAAGCCCAATGGCTTCGACACTTGCCGATTCAATATCGGCAGCATTTGAGGCGAACCTGTGTGAAAAAAGTGGTTTATTGGTTTTCATAATTAGCTCCCTTGCCGAATGGCGGCAGTCATAACACGCTCGACTAACTTCGATTTGTGCTCGGTGGATAGATGCGCGTAGCGTTTGGTGGTTTGAGTGGATTTGTGGCCTAACACTTCGCCGACTTCGTATAACGAAGCGCCGGCCATCGCCAGTAAACTGGCTGCACTGTGGCGTAAATCGTGGAACCGGAAGTTTTCTATTCCCGCTTCTCGCAACGCCTTATCCCAATGTTTTTTGAACTCGAACGGTCGTTCGGGCTTGTTCTCGCTGGCAAAGAGTAAGCCGGCACCCACCCGGCGCTGCGGGCGTAGATGATCCACTACAAAATCCGGCAACGGACACCAGCGGGGTTCGCCGTTTTTGCTGGTTGCCAACCTCGCCAGATTGTTCTCGAAGTCGATGTCACTCCAGCGGAGGTTAAGCAGCTCGGCTTTACGCATGCCGGAGGTCAGCGCCATCAACACCAACAAATGCAGCTTATCCCAGTCTGATTTTTGACACGCAGCCAGCAGCCGTACCCGTTCGCCTTCATCCAGGAATCGATTAATCTGGTTGTTCACCTTGCGAGCGGCCACCCGGGCGACCGGGTTGGCAACAACATAGCCCTCGAAAATCGCATATCTGAAAATCGCCGACAGCACGGTGCGATAACGATTGACGGTGGACGGCGAGCGGTCGCGATTAATTGCTTTGGTCTTGCCGGCGCCATCGCCACGCAGCACCTTGCCAGCCTCAAAAGCTTTTAGCCTTTGGCGAATCATATCTGCGCTGATGTCGACCAACTTATAATCGCCCAGGCAGGTTTGCCAATACTGGGCCCGCCTGGCTTGGTTGACTGCGTCTTTGCCTTGCCATTGCCGCATGTATTCGTCGACCAGATCAGCAAACCGCAAACCAGCACCGCGCGAGCCCAAGGCCTCCATCATTTCATGGTCTGACTCGATGCGCTTTACCCAGGTTTGCGCATCGCCTTTGCGGGTGAAGGTTTTGGATTTTATTGCAATGCCGCGCTGGGTGATGATCGCTTTATAGACGACACCTGACTGGCGTTCAATTTTTCGGATGGTGGCCATTAGGCGGGCCTCTCGTCGCTGAAAGCTGCCGAAAATTGCGGCAAAGCGTAGTCTCTCAGGTCGAGTGATAACGCAAGCTGCCGCAATGTTTCCGGATCAGAGTCTACCGGTAACGATTCAAGCAATCGCTCATATACGTCTCGGCCCCGTGACAGGGAATAAAGTATGCCTTTTCGTGGATCGTCATCACCCTCGCCAACATAAAAACAGCGCAGATCTTGAAGGCAATACCCTGTCAGGCCAAAAACGTTGCCAAAGCGCCGCGCCTCACCCTCTGTGGGAAAGCCGGGAGAGGCCAACAAATGATTGTCAGGATGATGAACAGTCCAAAGTCGAATGACTGGGTGGTCGTAGGCGCCGCATGTCGTGCACTGCACGCTGCCGCCGTCGGGAAAATACGGATAAACCTCAGCAGGCAAGAAAAACCCTTCAGGATCACCGCATGAAGGACAATGCGCAAACCGGTCAAATAGAAAATAATCTGAAATGACACAAGTAACGACCGGACCCGCGTTGTGTTGACTTTTAGGAATAGTGGTCATGTCATTCCACCCCGCGGCCAGTTAACGGCTCCACGGCCTGTGGAAACCTATCGAAGACCAAGTGGCTGCTTTCCGAATAATTGCAGCCAACATCCTCAGCCAAACAATTGATGGTGTTCTGTGCATCAACGGCAATTGAGTGTATTGCCTGGAGCGCATTACGTAAAAGGCGTGGGTTGGTATGAAATTTTGTACTTTCAGACGCGCAAATAAGCAAGTCTGAAATTAATTCGATTAAATCAAACGCTTCTTGCGAAGTTTGATCGATTTGAGTGATTGTTTGTTTGAACGTTTGGACATCAGCACCAGGTTCTGGTCGTGATGTTGATGGGGTTTGTTTTGAATTTATTGCGGACATAAAAAAAGCCCTCGATGTAACACAGGTTCTCTGGAACCTTTTTGAAAAAATCCACATGTGCCCTAAACGGTGCCCTGTGGCGTTTTTTTCAACGTGTTAAACCGATGGCTTTATGATTCTTATCCTTAAGAATCAATCAGTTATCTGGTAGCGGGGGCAGGATTTGAACCTACGACCTTCGGGTTATGAGCCCGACGAGCTACCAAGCTGCTCCACCCCGCGATTGATTTGACTTATTATACAGACCTTAAATTATTTAGCAAGCAATAAACATGCTATTTGTTAAATAATGTCACCAGATAAGTTCCTTATCTGCTTGCCGTTGCTTTTAAAGCGGATGATTAAGGTTGGCCGGCAGGCAAATCCGCTGTATTCAGATCGGTATTTAAACAGGTGGGATGGCCGAAACCTCCTGCACTAATTCCGGTACCACCGTTCGGATTGGCGGCAATGTCGAAAATGATATTATCAGGACGCTGTGGATCGCCACTCACTCCCCCGACGCCGACGATGTGGTCAAGCCCCAGATTATGTCTGACTCTCCAAGCGATATTATGATCGGCACAAGAGGTGTCGCCGCTTAAACCGACGCCACCGACCAGCGTTTTTCCGACTGAGTACAAGCCCAGGCCACCACCGAATACATTAACACCACCAATTTTCGACCCTACCATAGGATCTTGAGGAGTACCGTTTAAGCCTGGGTTTCCGCCGTAAGCAGCGCCCGTTTCAACGGGATTGCTCTCTTGAAGTCCGAACAAACTACCACCAGGTTGCACGGCTGAATATAAATTCGCTGTCGATAACGCCAAACCATTAGGTTTGCCGGAACCCGCGGAATCTGAGGAAGAATCAAGACTTAGCGAATTGGCGGTATTGGCTTTTTGCGCCGAGATAACGCGACTGGCCGGCCACTGTGCACCCCGATTGGTGCCGGAAAACGCTACGGCACAAACCACGCCGTCACGGTTGACTAAAGTGGCCCACATATGCAAATTAAGCCCGCTTTCCTCCGCGCTCACTGCATCGTCAAGTGCTGCTTTCAATGTGGCGTGATTGGGTAAGCCCCTACAGGCCTGCCCCACCCCTTTATTGTTATCTTTATCGGCGATTGCCGCGCCAGCGCTGGTCAGCATCACAAGTGAAGCAGCGAATAACAATCTTGTATTCATAAAAAGTCCTCCTAATTGTTTGTATAGTTATTAGGTTTGAAGCTTAATATTTGCGGCAATCGCTGCACGCAACTAATCCCCCAAACCGGCATGGATTTTAGTCGCATGAATTATCATGGGTCAAATGAGAACAATGCCCCAAAACCACTGGCTTGTTGAACGAAAACAACGCTCACTCAGTTAGCCGGAAAATCAAACCAGAAGTGCATAATCAAGCCGGCAAAAACCCCTGCCACCACGTCGTCCAGCATAATGCCGAAACCACCATGCACGTGCTTATCAAGCCATTTGATCGGCCAAGGCTTGACGATGTCGAACAAGCGGAACAGGACAAAACCGGCCAATAGACTCTGCCAGGAATAGCTCACGCCGATCATCGTAATCAAAAATCCGGCGACTTCATCCCAAACAATACCGCCGAAGTCATGGACTTCCAATTTTTTAGCCGCTTGACCGCAAATCCAGATGCCGATGCAAACGCTGATCAGCGTCACCGACAGATAAATCCACTCATTGGTTTGCAGTAAAGCAAGGTATAGCGGAATTGCGGCGAGCGTGCCCATCGTACCGGGCATTTTCTTAGCCAAACCGGAGCCGAAACCAAACGCCAGAAACAAGGTGGGATCTTTGACGATTTGTAACGCAGTCAAACGTGCGTTGCCGTAATGCTCTCTAAGAAAAATGCTCAAAACCCTTCACCTCGAATGCCTCCACGCGCCCAGCCTTACGCATCCGCAAACCCGGCTCGGCTTCGATAATCCCCACGCAAGTAGCCCCCGGTAATGCGTGAGAACAATCTGCCGGCACCGTAAAACACAATTCGTAATCGTCGCCGGCAATCAAGGGCATATGCCAATCGCCGCTGTGATTGATGAACTCTGCCACTGAAGCGGATAGCGGCAAGTTGTCCCATTGCAAACACGCACCGACGCCGCTTTGCTGCAAAATGTGTCCCAAATCGGCGGCTAATCCGTCAGAAATATCGATACAGGCATTAGCGATGCTACGCAACGCCAAACCTTCCGAGACTCGCGGTTTTGGCTGGTTAAAGCAACGCAAAGCCAACTCCGGATCTGCGCAGACATAACCCTGTTTAATTTTTAACCCCAAGCCGGCATTACCAAGCTGACCGGTAACGTATACCAAATCGCCAACCTGGGCACCGGAACGCAATAGCGCCCTACCCTGCGGCACCGCGCCCATCGCCTGCACCGTCAAAGTCAACGGTCCGGACGTCGTATCGCCGCCAATCAGGTCGACATTGTGCTGACGCGCCAGATTGATAAAACCTCGCGAGAACGCTTCCAGCCAGCTTTCATCGACTTTAGGCAAAGTCAAAGCCAAGGTGACCGCGAAAGGCTCGGCACCCATGGCCGCCAAGTCACTAAGATTCACCGCCAGTAATTTATGCCCCAGCAATTCAGGATCGGCATCGGCAAAGAAATGCACATTCTCGACCATCGTATCGGCGGTGACCGCCAATTGATGGCCGGCCGGCAGGTTCAGTAACGCGCAGTCATCGCCTATGCCCAATTGATTGAACGGATGCCTAGGGGCATGCACCGCAAAATAGCGGCGGATCAAATCGAATTCGGCGACTGCCATCAGTTTTGAGATTTCGCCTGCTTGGCGGCAATCTCGACGGCACGCTGTTTCTGCGCGACTTTATCTAGAATGCCGTTGACGTATTTATGACTGCCGTCGGCGCCGAAATCCTTAGCCAGATTGACGCCTTCGTTGATGATGACTTTATACGGCGTTTCCAAGCGGTTCATCAGTTCGTAAGCGCCGATGCGCAGAATCGCCCGCTCCACCGGATCGATTTTTTCCACCGGCCTATCGACAAATTCGGCCAGGGCCGCGTCGATCACAGCCAATTGTTTCGGTACGCCATGAAACAATTCGCTGAAATAGGTTTTTTGCGCGCCTTTCAGATGCTCTTCTTCCAGAAAATACGTTTCGATACGGATCAGGCTCTCGCCGGACATTTGCCATTGATACAGCGCCTGTACCGCGCACTTTCTAGCGTTGGTTTTTGCTTGACTCATTAACGACCCAGGTTGTTGAACAGACTGACCATTTCGATCGCCGACAAGGCAGCTTCCGCGCCTTTATTACCCGCTTTGGTGCCGGCACGTTCGATAGCCTGCTCGATGCTGTCTACGGTCAACACCCCAAACGCCACCGGTACGTCGTATTGCAAAGCCACCTGAGCAATACCTTTCACGCATTCGCCGGCTACATATTCAAAATGCGGTGTACCACCGCGAATGACTGCACCCAAAGCGATAATCGCATCGTATTTTTTAGTAGCCGCAATACGTTGCACCACCATCGGCAACTCGAAAGCGCCCGGCGCCTTAACCAGAGTGATGTCGTTTTTATCCGCGCCATGGCGCACCAAGGCATCGATCGCACCACCTTCCAATTGTTCGACGATAAAGCTGTTGAAGCGTGAAGAAACCAGGCAAAACTTGCCGCCTTGCGCGGAAAAGTTGCCTTCCAGAGTAGTGACTGCTGCCATGTGTTTACCTGTTGTTGAATGATTAAAATGCTGTAAAACGAGTCGAATGAATCGACCCAGCCTTAATGCGTTGAATCGATATGTTCGACGACTTCCAAATCGAAGCCGGACAGACCGATGTATTTTTTCTGAGCCCCCATCACCTTCAGGCGCCGCACGCCCAAATCCGACAAGATGCGTGAGCCGGCTCCCGTGGTGCGCCAATCCGAATCGGCACTTAAATCCTGACTGTTTTTGACGCCATGATCCTGCATTTGATAGGCATGTATCAGTTCAACCAAATCCTTGTTGTTTTCTTTTTGGCGAATGATCACCAAAACCCCGCGCCCGGCTTCGGCGATATTTTTCAAGGCTTCCCGCACCGGCAAACTGCAATCGCTGCGTTTGGAAAACAATAAATCGTCGATCAGGTTGCGAGCATGAACCCGCACCAGCACCGGTTCGTCGCCAGCGACATTGCCCATCACCAAGGCCAGATGCACATTATCGTCGTTGCAATCCTGGTAAGCATATAACCTAAAGTCACCGAATTCGGTCGGATAGACGCATTCGCTGATCCGTTCCAGGGTGTTTTCGTGTTTGATGCGGTAGTGGATCAAATCGGCAATCGTGCCGATTTTCAGATTGTGCTGTTCGGCGAAGACTTCCAAATCCGGCCGCCGTGCCATCGAACCATCATCGTTCAGAATTTCCACAATCACCGCCGCGGGTTCCACGCCTGCCAACCTGGCCAGATCGCACCCGGCTTCCGTGTGACCGGCCCGATTCAGTACGCCGCCGGCTTGTGCCATCAACGGGAAAATATGCCCCGGTTGCACCAGATCACTCGGCTGGGCGTTTTTTGCTACCGCCGCCTGCACGGTCAACGCGCGGTCGGCGGCGGAAATACCGGTGGTCACGCCGGTAGCCGCTTCAATCGACACAGTGAAATTGGTGGTGTACGGCGTATTGTTGTCGCTGACCATCAAAGGTAAACGCAACTGTTGACAGCGTTCGCGGGTCAAGGTAAGACAAATCAGGCCGCGTCCGTATTTGGCCATAAAATTGATGTCTTCCGGCCGGGCAAAAGCCGCCGCCATCAACAAATCGCCTTCGTTTTCCCGATCTTCGTCGTCCATGATGATGACCATCTTGCCTTGACGAAGGTCGGCTATGATTTCTTCTATGCTATTCATTTAATAAAGCCTGCGTTTTGTAATAAGGCCTCGGTGACGCCGCCTTGACTGTAAGCAGCAGCTTCCCCTTGCATCAGACGTTCCAAGTAGCGGGCCAGCAAATCGACTTCCAGATTTACCTCGCTGCCGGCTTCGGTTTGACCCAAGGTGGTTTCTTGTAAGGTATGCGGCACGATATTCACGGAAAAATAAGCGCCATCAACTGTGTTGACAGTCAGGCTGATGCCGTTAATGCAAATCGAGCCTTTTTCGGCGATGTATTTGGCCAGCGAATCCGGCGCCTTGAATTTGAAGCGAATCGAGCGGCCATCGGCCTGTTTCTCGACCACTTTACCAATACCATCGACATGACCACTGACAATATGCCCGCCCAACCGACTGGAAGGTGTCATCGCCAACTCCAGATTCACCGGCGTACCGGTACTTGCGGTCTTTAAAGTGGTACGCGACAAGGTCTCATTGGAAACGTCGGCGCAAAAATAATGTTCGCCCAACTCCACGGCGGTCAGGCAAACACCGTTCACCGCAATGCTGTCGCCCAACGCGCATTCGCGCAGCGATAACTTGCCGGTATCGATAATCAACTGGCAATCGCCGCCTTTAGGCTGGATGGCCTTGATTTTGCCGATGGCTAAAATAATCCCGGTAAACATGGTTATCACTCAAAAAAGTAAAAATGTCCGTTACGATCAGCGCGGAGCGGTCTCGGTGGATGGCTTTGGGGTTTGGGGGGCCGTGTCTTTATTTGGCGACTTGGCCGGCTTACGATAAACATCAAAGGTTTGATAGGTGCCGCTATGATAATCGTAGACTTCGATTTCGTGCTTTTCGCCGATCACTTTGCCGCCTTGAATCTGCAAGGTGCTGGTTTCCGGTTTATCGTCCTCATCCGCCGTCGCCCAAGCAGGCAGCAGGCTAATTAACAATGTCATTACAACAATACTTTTCATCGTTTCAATCAGTTTTTGCTTGATAACGCAATCTCAAATCCGGTCCAATTTGCCGGGCTTCGATCAGGCGCAGTGTTTTTTTATCCTGCATGGTCAGCATGCCCGACAGACTAAACAAGCCGCGCGCTTGATCTCCCAGCACACAGGGCGCCATGTAAATCAACCATTCATCGACCAGTCCGCTATCGAGCAGCGCACCGTTCAGCGTGGCACCTGCCTCCACCCAAACCGTATTGATTTGTAACTCGGCCAGCAATTTAAAAATCTGCGCCAAGTCTGCACGCCCATTCCGCGCATCGACTTGAAAGACTTTGCAGCCCACGTCGCGTAATTTCTGCTGTTTTAGCGCGTCGTCACTACAGGTCATGATCCAGACGTCTACCGCATTGTCCAACAGTCTGGCGGATAAAGGCATGCGTAATTGCGAATCCAGCACCACTTTGACCGGCTGCACAGCATCAAAATCCACACGCGCATTCAATTGCGGATCGTCGTACAGCACCGTATCGATGCCGGTGACAATCGCGCTGCTGGCCGCCCGCCAGATCTGCACGTCTTGCCTGGCGTGGACGGACGTAATCCATTGGCTCTCGCCGGATGCCAACGCCGTACGGCCGTCCAGGCTCATGGCCAGCTTGCTGCGTATCCACGGCAAACCCTGCCGCATACGTTTAAAAAAGCCTTGGTTTAGCTTTTCGGCTTCTTGCTGCAAGACGCCGACTAGCACCTCGATGCCGGCTTCGCGGAGTTTTTGCAAACCGCGGCCAGCCACCAGGGGATTGGGGTCCTGCATCGCCACGACGACTCGGCTGATGCCGGCAGCTATTAATGCCTCGCTACACGGGCCGGTTTTACCATGATGGCTGCAAGGCTCCAACGTCACATAAGCGGTCGCGCCTCGTGCGTTGTCTGTTTTGGCCAGCGCATCGACTTCGGCATGGGCAAAGCCTGCGCGTTGTGTCCAACCCTCGGCAATCACCTTTTCGTCCTTGACCAACACACAGCCCACATGCGGGTTGGGGTCGGTCGTGTATTTACCGTTCTGCGCCAATTTGACGGCTCGCGCCATATAGGCCGCGTCTTGGCTAGGCGTCATGCTTTTGCAGATTTTCGATCATCGCGGTGAATTCGGAGACATCCTGGAAGCTGCGATACACCGAGGCGAAACGCACGAAAGCGACATGATCGAGTGTTTGCAATTCTTGCATCACCAGTTCGCCCAATTCGCGAGCCGGAATCTCGCGCTCGCCTTTTGCCGTCAGGGCTTTCTTGATCCGGCTGAGTGCTGCCTCGACAGCGTCTACTTGTACCGGGCGCTTTTCCAGAGCTCGCTGCATACCAGCCCGCAGTTTGGCTTCGTCAAAGCTCTGCCGGGCGCCGTTGCGTTTGATGATGCGCGGCAGGGTCAATTCAACCACTTCAAAGGTGGTAAACCGCTCTTTGCAGGCCACGCATTCCCGGCGGCGTTTGACTTGATCGCCATCGTCGGCCAAGCGGGTATCGATTACCCGAGTATCTTGTGCTGAGCAAAACGGACAACGCATAGTTAAAGAGCCAAAGCCAGGTTCAAAGGGCGGCCATTTTATTACAGAATGGCTTTATATTGAAATCGGCTAATAAACCGCACCTCATTCGTTCAATATGCCTTTCGCGACAGATCGGATGTGTACATCGCGCTGCGGAAAAGGTATCTCGATATGATGGGCCAGCAAGGCTTCGTAAATTTTCGTGTGCAGGCGATGGGTAACCACCGTCCTATCGCTGAGTTCGCGGACGAATACGTTAATTTTGAACTGCAGGGCGCTATCACCAAAACCAATAAAGATTACCACCGGTTCCGGATCGCTCAGCACTTGCTCTACGCTTTTTACCGCATCCGCCAGAATTTCCTCCACCATCTCCACGCTGGTGCCGTAGGCTACGCTGACCGGCACCACCACTCGGGTGACGGTATCCGACAATGTCCAGTTGATCAATTGATCGGTAATAAAGGTTTTATTCGGCACTACCAACTCTTTTCTATCCCAATCGACAATATGCGTGGCCCGCATTTGTATTTTGCTAACCCGACCCGTGACATCGCCGACGGTCACGGTGTCTCCGACCCGAATCGGCCGTTCGAACAGCAAAATAATACCCGATACCATGTTCGCGAAAATCTCCTGCAAGCCAAAACCTAAACCCACCGACAACGCCGCCACCAACCATTGCACTTGCGACCAACTGCCACCCAGCTCGTTGGCCACCGCCAAAAAGGCCACCGTTATCAGGGAATAACGCACCAATTGGATTAATGCGTAACGACTGCCGGCAGTCATCGCAAACTTGCCGGCGGTTACCAAATCCACCAAGGCCGGAAAGTTGCTGGCAAACACAAAAGCCAGAGCGCTATACACCAAGCAAATCAACAAATTGATCAGTGTGATGGGTTGCAATGTTTCCTTACCTTCTACCATTTCGCTGTGCTGCCACAGCACGACCTGGTCGAAAACGGTCAAGGCCGGCAAAATATCGCTCCAGATCATCCAGAAACCCATCAACATGATCACCATCACCACTGTGGTCAAAAGCTTATGGCTTTGCTGGTTGATTTTGGAAATATCCAGTAATTGCTCCTCGATCGCATACCCACCTTCCAGATTGGCGCTACTCACAGCGGCTTGCTCAACTTGTTTGCGTTTCTGCCTCGCGTTTTTTAAGGCTAATTGCCGCTCGGTATTGCGCAACCAACGCAATACCAGGCCCTGGAACAATACGGTGATAAAAATCAAACGTAGGGTCAGTAGTAGCTTAGCCTGTAACTCCAATGCGCTTTGGTAATAGCCCGCCACCGCAAAGCCGATGATGACCAACGGCGTCAACACGGCGATACCATACCAGAGATAACGCATACTGCTGAGCCAGCCGGCGGATTGTTGATAGAAGTTCTTGCCTAAACCGGTCAAGGGTTGCGTAAGGCGATGCAACACATAGCTCATCATCAACATCATCACGATCATTGCCGTTCTACCCAAGGCATGACTGTGTTCCGAAAACAAATCGCTACCGGTCATCGCAGTGATAAACACGCAAGGTACGAGAACGAATCGCGCCCATTTCATCTGCGCGTAAAGTAATCGAACCGCATGTTGCGGCCATTGCAACAAGGTGTCCGCGACGCCGCCCGGTTTAAACAAACGAAACACAAATTGCACCATGCACAAGGACACGGCCGTAGCGGTAAGGCCTTCGGCAAAAGCATGGCTAAACAGATCGGCCCGGACATTCAGGATCAACACCCCGGCCATCCAAGCCATCAGCAACGGACCGGACAAGGAGAGCATTAACAGATAAAGCAAGCTGGATAAAATGTCCGCAAACTCTCGATTGGCGGCTTTTTTTCCTAACAGCTCCGTCAAGCGCTGTTTGACGCCGGCGCGAAAACGCCAGTGAAATATCACGACACTCAAGCCACCGAGAGCCAGCAACGGGAAATGACTGATACCGTCCCAAAAGCCACTGAGCACTCCCAACCAGTTGCCAGGACTCATAAACCACAGCAAGGAGGAGAAAATATCTTGCAGGAAATATTTGTCGATCACCCGAGCGCTGGGCACCCAAAGCAAGCGTTGATCCAAGTAAGCGCTAAATTTGTCGGCTATACCCAGCATTTGCTGCAAACTAAAATCGACATCGCCCAGCACGCGGCCATATTCGTTGTAACCGTTAGCCAATCTTGCCACCAGATCTTTCTGATCGTTCAGCAACATTCGCAATTCGGTGCGCACCCGCAGTTTGTCCGACTCAGGTGTGGCTTCCGGCAACTGCGCCATCCGCGCCAACAACAGCTGATTTATATCGACCAGGCCTTTTTTGGTTTCATCCAGCTTGAACATTTCCAGGCTCGCCAGCGCGATCTGATTTTGAATCTCATCGCCCAAGCTGCTGTATTGTTTGCGTTGCGGCAAATTGCGGCGCTGTTCCCGCAGTAAATTACCCAAGGCCGGGCTTAAACCCGCCAGACTGATTTTTTGCTCGGCACTTTGGAAATCTTTTTCCAGCTGTTTATAATGAACGTCTATTTCATTTTTTTGGAGCGAGTATTGCTCCATGTTTTTATTGATTTCCTGCAAACTACGGTTGAACTGCATGTTCTCTTTCGTGGCAGCGCGAATTAACGGATGCTTGCCCTCGGCTTCTTTTTCAGCTTGCAATAACGCCGCCTGTTCTTTGTCGGTTTCCTGCTGACGCCGCTCAAGCAGGAAATTATCGAGGTCGGCAATCACCAAGCTCTGCTGCTCGCGCTGCAAGGTCAACAGATGGACACGATCTTTATTGGTTTGTAATTGCAGAGGATTGCTAAGATTTTCCAGCTCCAGCGTTTTCAGCGTGCTGTTTAACAAGCGAATCCGGCTATCCAACTGTACCTGTCTGGCTTCTTTTTGATAGAGATTATCGCCGGACTCAGACGCCAAGACTTGTTGTTCATGCTGACTCGCAGCCTGCTTGCTTTTGATTTCGGATACTTTTTCCCTGATCAATTGCGGGCGGCCGCTCAGTTCGCCCAACGTGGCTTCGATACGGCTGATCTCCGCATCCATATCGCTAAGCCGGGTTTTTTCGATAAGCAGACGTTGCTCCAACTCATCCGTCGGAAAAATCGTGAGCTTTTCCGGCTTACGAGTTTTCAAATTGCTTTCGGCCTCGGCTATTTGTCTTGCCAATTGCTTCACTTCTAGGGGCAAGCTGTTTAATGCCTGCTTGAACGACTCAGCCTGTTTATCCTGGGCCTCCAGTTCATTGAGGTTATCTTCGCTCTCCTGATAAGCGGCCAGAATCCGTTTTTTTTGTTCTTCAGGCAGATTTTGCTTGTCTTTGACGGTCTGAATACGTTGTTGTATGTCGGCAAGCGATAGCACTTTAATCGCTGTATTTTGATTTGCGGCGTGGGCAAGGTTTAAACTGATCAACAAAAACAGCAAACAAAAGGTAAAGCCGGGTCTTAAAAAATTTGGTTTCATGCGTTGGTTGGATAAAAATAAATCTTAAAACACATTATAAGAATGGAAAACGGATTGAGCGAACTGGAAGGTGTTATTAAATATCGCCTTGATCATCAGCATGGCGAGTTCTCGGCAGACATTGATATCAGCGAACTCAACGCCTGGCGCAGCCTGTTTTATCGCTTGCGGCTGATTGGGCAAATCGCCGAAAAATACGCTGGGCTGGGATTTGGCAATATCAGTCGACGCTTGGCTCCCGGTGGTCAGGCGTTTTTGATCTCCGGCACACAAACCGGACACTTGCCGGTTCTTAACAAGCAACACTATGCGCTAATCGAAAGCGCATCGCCGGAGCGTAATACCATCAAGTCGCGCGGCTTATCTCAACCGTCCTCGGAAGCACTCACCCACGCCAGCGTTTATCGTCAACACCCGGCGATTGGTGCCGTGATACATGTGCACTGCCCGGAGTTGTGGTTGCAGACCGACCGGCTGAATCTGGCTTTTACTGCGGCAGACGTGCCCTACGGCACCCCGGAAATGGCCAACGCCGTTGCCGAGTTATTTACCTCAGGTAGACTGCAACAAACTGGATTATTCAGCATGCTTGGTCACGCTGACGGGATTGTGGCGTTTGGCGCGACCTTACCCGCAGCGTCCTGCTTATTAATCAAGGAACTCGCCAAGGCCATGCCTATTGAGCAAAAGCAGCCGTCGCTTTAGAATACCTTCATTAATTAGCATTTATTAATTTTTTCTCATGCCGGAAATTATCATTTACACCGCGAAACTCTGCCCGTATTGCACGATGGCAAAAAAACTTTTTGATCGCAAAGGCGTCGGCTATACGGAAATCAATGTGGATGCCGAACCTGGACTACGCCAGCAAATGATGGAAAAAACCAAACGTCGCACGGTACCGCAAATCTATATCGGTGAGCGGCATATTGGGGGGTTTGATGATTTGCATGCGCTGGATATGAGCCACGAACTGGATCCGCTATTAAACGCTTAAGCAGGTCAGCACGGGTTTTGACATGAAATTTTGGATTCGTTCCTAACTAAATGAGTCCAACTGCGATATACATATTCTTATTGCGTACGTTAACGTCTGGCTCAAAACTCCCCAAAGCGAATGAACCGGCGCAAGCGGGTTAACCTGACTTTATTTAACGATGACCAATTGCAGACCAAGGCGAGTGGTCAGCTCGTTGCTCTCTACCCAAACCACTTTGCCCAAAGCGCTCAATCCCAGTTCAGCAGCCAACAACTTAACCGGAGCGTTGACCTTAATACAGGAATGATGACCGGTTAATTTCAGGCACATACCCTGTACCGAACGATTCACACCTTCCACGTTGAAGCGCTCCTTGTCGATAAACAATTCGGCTTTAAACGCTTCGAGTTTGCGGTAACCGCACCGCTTTCGCCAGAGTTTGTGGGCGTTATGCACGACATCCCGAAACTCCAGGCCCATCATGATGCGGTTGCGTTCCCTTTTAACCCAAACAATATCCACCTCGCCGGCCAACATTAATTCGGCGACAAATATTTCAGCTTGCCGGTCTTCGTTCAGCAACGCTTCGAAATCCTGGATAGTGGTGAGCAAATCGCCAGGACTGACTTCGACCATCGCGCCTTTCAGCGACACATCGTAGCAATTCAGTTGCAAGGTTTCGCCACCCACAAACAGTTGGCCTTCCGCGTTAAAGTTTTTTCGGTACTCTTTTCTATCCTGAAACATAATCGCAATCTCTCTATAACGTCGGTCAAAGATAGCTTAATTTTGGATTTGCGTGGCGCGACAGCACGCTTGACCGACCCGCACCATCAGTAACTTGTCAGTCCGTTAAGCAAATCGGCCTTGATGTCATCGACATTTTCCAAACCCACCGAAATTCTCACCAAGCTGTCTTTGATTCCCGCTTCGGCTCTGGCCTCCGGGCTCAAGCGGCCATGTGTAGTGGTCGCTGGGTGGGTGATGGTGGTTTTAACATCGCCTAGATTCGCCGTAATCGACAACATGCGTGTCGAATCAATCAATTGCCAGGCGTGATCTTTGCCACCTTGCAATTCGAAACTGACCACTGCGCCGAAATGCGTCTGTTGGCGCTTAGCCAACTCGTGCTGGGCATGCGATTCCAATCCGGGGTGATGCACCTTGGCTACGGCCGGTTGTTGCTCCAGCCATTTGGCCAGTTCAAAAGCATTGTCGCAATGCGCTTTCATGCGCAAAGCCAGCGTTTCCAACCCGCCCAGAAACACCCAGGCATTGAACGGACTCATCGTCGCCCCGCCGGTACGCAGATAGGGATATACGTATTTTTCGATCAATTCTTCGTTGGCTACCACCGCGCCGCCGACGCAACGCCCTTGGCCATCGATGTATTTCGTCGTGGAATGCACCACCAAATCTGCGCCTAAGGTCAATGGCTGTTGCAAAATTGGCGTGCAGAACACGTTATCAACCACCAACAGTGCACCATGCCGATGAGCGATGTCCGCTATGGCCGGAATATCGGCGATTTCAATTAAAGGATTGGACGGCGTTTCCAGAAACAGAAACCGGGTATTAGGCTTAATCGCCGCTTCCCAAGCCGCCGGATCGGTCAAGCTGACGAAATCGGTCTCGACGCCAAATTTGCCGAAATAGTTTTGGAAAGTCAGTACCGTGTTGCCGAACACACTGCGCGAACAGACTACATGGTCGCCAGCCTTCAGCAGAGCCATGCCCACCGCCATGATCGCGGCCATGCCCGACGCAAACGCCAGGCAACGCTCGCCTTTTTCCAGATACGCTAAACGCTCTTGAAACGCGCTGACGGTCGGATTGGTGAAACGCGAGTAGATATTGCCGGGTTGCTTTCCGGTAAAGCGCAGCGCCGCTTCCTCAGCCGATTTGAACACATAGCTGGAGGTTGCAAATATAGGAATGCTATGTTCGTCTTCGTGAGTACGCTTGTGCCCAGTGCGGATGGCCTGAGTTTCTGGGGCATAATCTTGCCAATCAAATTCACTCATTTCGGGTCCTGTTACTTTGCAACCTGCATCTCTATGATAAAGCTGCTGCTGTTGCGCAATTCTTGCGCATTGTCATTGCGCAAGGCTTCGATGCGCGCCAGATAAGCATCGTCGATATCGCCGGTAATGTAATCGTGGCTGAAGCATGAGGTATCGAAATGCTTGATGTCCGGATTACCTCTACCGACCGCTTCGATCAGATCGTCCAAGCTTTGATAAATCAGCTTATCCGCGCCCAAGGCCTGGCAAATTTCCTCCTCGGTACGGTCGTGCGCTATTAACTCATGCGCGGCCGGCATATCGATGCCATAAACATTGGGATAACGAACCGGCGGCGCCGCAGACGCAAAATATACTTTCTTGGCACCGGCATCGCGGGCCATCTGGATGATCTGCTCGGAAGTCGTGCCGCGCACGATGGAATCATCCACCAGCAATACATTCTTGCCGTCGAATTCCAGCGAAATCGCATTCAGCTTTTGTTTGACCGATTTTTTACGCATTTTTTGCCCAGGCATGATGAAAGTCCGGCCGATATAGCGGTTTTTCATAAAGCCTTCGCGAAACTTCACGCCCAGGTCGTGGGCAATCTGGGACGCAGCGGTGCGGCTGGTATCCGGAATCGGAATGACCACGTCGATGTCGTGGTCCGGCCATTCCCGCTGAATTTTTTCCGCCAGTTTTCTGCCCATCCGCATTCGGGCTTTGTACACCGAAATATTGTCGATGATCGAATCCGGCCGGGCGAAATACACATATTCGAAAATACACGGGCAATGATCGACTAATTCGGTACATTGCCGGGTATGTAACTGACCATCCGCTTCGATAAACACGGCCTCGCCTGGCTCTATGTCGCGTATCAATTGAAAATCCAGCACGTCCAGCGCCACGCTTTCGGAAGCGATCATGTAATCAGTGCCATCCTCGGTTTTGCGTTTGCCGAACACGATGGGCCGAATACCGTGCGGGTCGCGGAAGCCCAATACGCCGAAACCGGCAATCATCACCACTACCGCATAAGCGCCGCGAATCCGCTTATGCACGGCACTGACGGCCTGAAACACATCGTCCACGGTCAATTTGAGTTTGCCGAATTGCGCCAATTCATGCGCGAATACGTTCAACAATACTTCGGAATCTGAATCGGTATTGATGTGACGTTGGTCATCCATGAACACCTGGTATTTCAGTTCTTCGGTATTGGTCAGATTGCCATTGTGCGCCAAGGTCAAACCAAACGGCGAGTTCACGTAAAATGGCTGAGCTTCCGCCGAACTGGTGCAACCGGCGGTCGGATAGCGCACATGGGCAATGCCCATATTGCCTTTCAGCTTCATCATTTGTTTGCTGGAAAATACATCCCGCGCCAAACCGTTATCCTTACGCAAATGCAAACGGCTACCGTCGCACGTGACAATACCGGCGGCATCCTGACCCCGGTGCTGAAGTACCGTCAGGGCGTCGTATAAATCCTGATTAACACTTTGATTGGAAACAATAGCGGCAATACCACACATAGCAGACCCAAGTTATCGATAATGGATGTAATCCGCCAAACCGGTCGGCATGTGGGTTTTCAACCACATCGCCAAGGCTTGGAACGGAGGAATGAGAAGGGATTGTTTCCACCAGGGATCTTCCGGCAACGGCGTTAGCCCGGCCAGCATCACCAACAAGGAAACCAGTACCGCCCCCCGGGCAATACCGAATAACATACCCAGCAGACGATCACTACCGGTCAAGCCGGTCTTCTCGATAAGCTGACTCAGCAAAAAACTGATTAAACTACCCAAAATTAAGGTGGCGAAAAAAAGCAACGCGAACGCGGCGGCGATTCTGGCCGAAGGATAGCTGATGGTCGATTGCAACAATACCGAAACATCGCGGCAGTACTGCGTTGCCACCCATACCGCCACTATCCAAAGCACCAATGCAAACGCTTCTTTAACAAATCCGCGCAGTAGGCCCATTATCGCCGAAATCAAGATAATGGAGATGACGACGTAATCCACCCACAGCAACTTGGCCCAGGGTACAAAATCCAACATGGTCTAGCCGGCTAAATCAAACAAAACGACGTTGGCAAAGGGTTATTCGTCCGCCGAAACAAAGCTGTTGACGTTAATTTGCGCCAGTTTGGCCTTAACCGCCTGGGCCTTGGCTTTATCAACGATAGGCCCTATGCGCACTTTAAAAACGGTACCTTTATCGCTGGCAACCTCTCTGACCGATGCGGCGAAACCTTGTTGCTTCAGATTATCCTGCAAACTGACGGCGTTAGGTTTTTGACTGAACGTACCCACTTGCAAATACCAGCGATTGCTGTCCTCGGCCGCCGCCGGCGCTTTGCTGGCCGGTGTAGCCACCTGTGCAGGGGCCGCAACTGCCGCTACCTCTGCTTTGGGTTCAGGTAATTTGTTAACCGGTTTAAGCACTTTCGGAGTCGGACTCACCGCTTGTAAAGGCTGGACGGCAGGCGCCGGCGATTTGCTGGGCTTTCTGAGGACTGCCGGCGGCACGTCTTCCGCTTCAGCAGGTTCCTCATCGACTTGCGCGACCGCCGCCTGTGCAGCGGGTTTGGTGGCCGGCAGACTGCGCGGCGCCGGCGCGGTCTCTTTGGCAGTCAATTTAACTTGCGGCTTGGGCGCTTCCAACTCGGCTTCCGATTCGCCTTCTTCCAGCACTTTCATCGTTTGTTTGGGCGCAGTCTCGGCCGGCAGAGTTTCCGCTACCTCTTCAACTTTTTCCGGCAAAGGCATGATTTCCACGTCCTGAGCCTTGGCAGGCAGCTCGGGAATTTTCAATTCATTGATGCTTTTGCCGGTTTCGTCAATCGGGTCGTCAAATAACATCGGCACGAAAATCGCCGCCAACGCGGTAATGACCGCCGCACCAATCAATCGCTGCTTTAACTCTTGATCCATTCTGATCACCTCTAAGAAAATTTCGATAAATATTCGGATACTAGAAAAAAAGAACCAAAAATCAAAAGCAAGTCGTCCTGTCCGGTATTTTGCCGGGCGGTTTGAAATGCCTCGGTAAAATCGGTAAAACCGCTACGGACATTATCCAGGCCTTGTTGCTGAAAAATGGTTTCTAACATATCCGGAGTTGCAGCGCGAGGATTAGCAAGTGGCGCTAAATACCACGTGGTCACTCTGTCGCGCATCATGTTCAATACGCCGGCAATATCTTTATCCCGCATCATCGCAAAAACTGCATGCATTCTGATCTCGGGGAAGTATTCAGACAAATAGTTGATTAATGTTTGCACAGCCTGCGGGTTGTGCCCGACATCAAGCAAAATGCGCGGCGCGCCGGCAATCAACTGAAAACGTCCTGCTAGCCGGGCACTTTCCAAGCCTTGCCGAATTGCATCGTCACTGACCGCTAATAAAGGCTGTAGGGTGTTTATAGCCATAATCGCCGCGGAAGCATTTCGATATTGGTGTTCGCCCTTAAACGCCGGCGCCGGCAAGCGATCTATTTGCTTATCCGCAGAGCGCCATTCCCAGCTATCGCGCTGTTTTTGATAACTGAATTCGCTGTCCATTTGCAGCGCAATGGCTCCGACTTGCTCGGCTACTTCGACTACTGAGCGTGGCGCTTGCGCATCGCCGATTATAGCCGCCACACCGGCTCTAAAAATGCCGGCTTTTTCCCGACCGATGGCTTCTTCGGTATGCCCCAGCCAATCCACATGATCAAGTGCTATCGTCGTCACAATCGCTGCATCGGGGTCAATAATATTCACCGCATCAAGTCTGCCGCCTAAACCGACTTCCAGTAACTGTATATCCAGATCTGCCTCGGCGAAAATACCCAAGGCTGCCAACGTGCCAAACTCGAAATAGCTCAAACTGGTCTCGCCGCGCGCCCCATCAATGCGGGTAAAAGCATCGCAAATCAAAGCATCCTCGACCGGCACACCATCAATACGAATACGTTCGTTATAGCGCAAAATATGCGGCGATGTGTAAGCGCCAACCCGGTAGCCCGCGGCCCGATAGATCGCTTCCAGAAACGCCACGCAAGAACCCTTGCCGTTGGTACCGGCAACGGTGATGGTTAGCGGTTTTTTTTGTTCGGGATTAAGCTGCCGGTATACGCCGGCAACTCTTCCCAATCCTAAATCGATAGGCCGAGGATGTAGTTTTTCCTGCCAATCCAACCAGGCTTGCAGCGAATCAAAACGTGTCATTTCGACCGTATTTATTCCTGAGACTGCAGATTATCGCTCTCACCCTGATTGCTTAATGGCTCGCTGGTGGCAATCACTCCAACCACGTCGGCGCCGCTGCCGGCGCACATAATAGCCAGGATGCTGGCTATTTTATCGCGCATCTCGCGGCGATCAACGATCATGTCTATGGCCCCGTGTTCCTGCAGAAATTCGCTACGTTGGAAACCTTCCGGCAGCTTCTCGCGCACGGTTTGCTCGATGACTCGCGGGCCGGCAAAGCCGATCAAGGCGTCCGGTTCCGCGACGTTAATATCGCCCAACATCGCCAAACTGGCGGACACACCGCCCATGGTGGGGTCGGTCATGAAGGAAATATAAGGAATTCCGGCTTCGGCTAGTTTGGTTAAGGCTGCGCTGGTTTTAGTCATTTGAAACAGCGAGAACAAAGACTCCTGCATTCTGGCACCGCCGCTGGCAGTAAAGACGATGAAGGGCACACCCGAACGCAAACTTTCGTTGACACCGCGCACGAATCGCTCACCAACCACCGAACCCATCGAGCCGCCCATGAAACCAAAATCAAACGCCGCCGCAACGATACCGACACCTTTTAGTGTGCCCTTCATCACCACCAACGCATCGTTTTCGTTGCTTTGTTTTTGCGCCTGACTAATCCGGTCTTTATAGCGCTTGCTGTCCTTAAACTTCAAAGGATCGCTGGGCTTTAATCCAGCACCGATCTCTTGACGTCCATCTTCATCCAAAAACATATTCAGGCGTTTACGCGCCGAAATGCGTAAATGGTGATCGCATTTTGGGCAAACGCTTAAGTTTTTCTCCAGCTCGGCGTTAAACAAAATCGCATCGCAACGCGGACATTTATTCCACAAGCCTTCCGGCACGGTGGTTTTCTTCTGCGAGGATTCGGTTCTGATGGCAGAGGGAACCAGTTTTTCAAACCAACTCATTCGGTGTAGTCTCCGCTTGAAAGCTTAAACATCCATGGCTGCACGCATGGATTTCAATAAAGTGATGATCTCATGCTTGGCTTGCTGAGGATCATCGAGATTCGCTTCTATTTTACTGATCAACGCGCTACCCACCACGACGCCGTCGGCAATCGCGGCAATGGTTTTCGCCGTATCGGCATCTTTAACACCAAAACCAACACCCACCGGCAATTCAGTATTCTGGCGAATGAGTTGCAACTTTTCTTCTACATCGGCGGTATCCAAATGACCCGCACCCGTGACGCCTTTCAGAGACACGTAATACAAGTAACCGCTGCCCACCGCATCCATTTTCTGGATCCGTTCAGCATTGGTGTTAGGCGCCAGCAAAAAGATCTGATCAATGCCACGCTCGCGCAGCATGCGAACACAAGACTCGGACTCTTCCGGCGGTAAATCCACCGTCAATACACCATCAACCTCAGCGCGCTGTACGGCATTCGCAAAGTCTTCGTAACCCATGATTTCAATAGGATTTAAATAGCCCATCAACACCAATGGGGTGTCCTGATCGGTTTTACGAAACTCCATGGCCATGCTCAATACTTTCCGCAAGCCGACATGATGAGATAAAGCCCGCTCGCTTGCGCGTTGTATCACTGGTCCATCAGCCATTGGATCGGAGAAAGGTACGCCTAGCTCGATCAAATCGGCACCGGTTGCCACCATTTCATGCAGCAAGGGCACGGTAAACTCCGGATAAGGATCGCCGGCTGTAATAAAAGGGATCAAGGCTTTGCGCCCGGAGGCTTTTAATTCAGCAAATTTGTTGGCTAAACGGCTCATAGACTGATGCCCTCGCGTTGCATAATGGTGTGCATGTCTTTGTCGCCGCGTCCGGACAGGTTGACGATAATAATTTGATCCTTGCGCATGGTGGGCGCCAGTTTCATCGTGTAAGCCATCGCGTGGCTGGACTCCAACGCCGGGATAATGCCTTCCATTTTGGTCAGAGCATGGAAGCCTTGCAGCGCCTCATCGTCGGTAATATTCGGATATTGAGCGCGGCCGGTATCTTTCAACCAGGCGTGCTCCGGGCCGACACCGGGATAATCCAGACCGGCGGAAATCGAATGGGTTTCAATAATCTCACCGTCGTCGTCGGCCATCAGATAGGTGCGATTGCCGTGCAATACGCCGGGTCTGCCGGCCGATAACGGCGCGGAATGACGACCGGTTTCAATACCGTCGCCGGCAGCCTCGACACCATACATCTTCACGCCGGCATCGTCGATAAACGGATAGAACAAACCGATGGCATTGGAACCGCCACCAACGCAAGCAACCAACGCATCGGGCAATTTGCCGGCTTGATCCAGGCATTGTTGGCGAGCTTCTCGGCCTATCACGGCCTGGAAGTCACGGACCATGGCAGGATAAGGATGCGGACCAGCAACCGTACCGATAATGTAAAAAGTATTGTCGATATTGGTGACCCAGTCGCGCAAGGCTTCGTTCAGCGCGTCTTTCAGGGTTTTGGAACCTGACTCGACCGGCACCACGGTAGCGCCAAGCAACTTCATCCTATAAACATTCAAGGCTTGGCGCGCGACATCGACAGCGCCCATGTAAACCACGCATTCCAAACCCAGGCGCGCGGCTACAGTGGCAGTAGCAACGCCGTGCTGACCAGCGCCGGTTTCGGCGATGATACGAGTCTTGCCCATGCGCTTCGCCAGCAGAGCTTGCCCAACAGTGTTATTTACCTTGTGCGCGCCGGTGTGATTGAGATCTTCACGCTTCAGATAAATCTGCGCACCGCCCAGATGCTGGCTCCAGCGTTTGGCGTGATACAGCGGCGACGGCCGGCCAACATAATCGCGCAGATCCGCATCCAACTCGGCAATAAACTCCGGATCCAGCATATAGCGCTGGTAGGCTTCGTTCAGTTCGGTTATGGCCGGCATCAGCGTTTCCGCAACAAAAATACCGCCGTAAGGCCCGAAATGGCCCCGGGTATCCGGCATATCGTATCTATCTGTCATAGTTCTCAAGTCGCTTGATTAGTTATTCTTATGAAAGCAGCCATTTTCGCCGCATCCTTGATGCCTTTCCCGGCCTCAACACCGCTGCTGACATCCAGCGCATACGGTTTTACCGCTTTAATCGCTTCCCCGGCATTTTCCGGCATCAATCCACCCGCGAGAATGATCGGCAAACTGCGGGCCTTTGGAATCAAATCCCAGTCAAAACTGCTACCGCTGCCGCCCTGCACGCCCGGATGATAAGCATCCAACAGTAACCCGGCCGCATCGTGGTACTGCTGTTGCAATCCTACGACGTCGGTATCGGATTGCATGCGAATGGCTTTGATATACGATTTATCGTAAATCCGGCAATCCTCAGCAGGCTCGTCGCCATGAAATTGCAGGCAATCCACCCTTACTTTATTCAATACTTCGCGGATCAAAGCCGGCTCAGCATCAACGAACAAGGCTACCACGTTAACAAAAGCTGGCAACGCTCTACTGATGCTTGCGGCTTGTTCAATACTGACGTTTCTTGGACTGGGCGGATAAAACACCAAACCAATCGCGTCGACGCCCAAATTGGCCGCACAAAGCGCATCCTCCACCTGGGTAAAGCCGCAAATTTTAACGCGGGTACGCATCGAAAGCCTCATAAAAAATGGCGGCGTAGAATAACACAGGTATCCGATATGTCATGTCCGCGCCAATAAAAAAAGGCTGACCCTTGTCAGCCTTCGTCCGGTGGCTCCTCAGGTGGGCGTCAATGCGCATGATGATGGTCGTGATGATGACCTTCAGCATGCGGCGTTTCATCCTGATGGCTATCTTCCGGATTCAAATCTTCAACTTCGGTTTCGTCAGGCGTTGCAGGCAAATTCTGCGGCGTAACGCCCTCGTGTTCATGGGCCAGTGCTGCCGCGCGATTGACCTGATCTGCCGCTTGCACGGACACACCATGCTTATAAACCATCAGCCCACCCAGATCGGCTGTAAAAGCCAGCAAAGCCGATAAAATCGCCGCCAGTAATAAATACAGCGTGTTTGCCGATCCGGCTATCAGCCCTTTACTCAGCAAGCGCCAAGCTGACAGCAGCGCGGCCAGACTCAATACCGAGATACCCAGATGTTCGTGATGCTCCATGATCTCGTGAACATCACCACCATGCGCGACACTCCCTGCCGCCGCCAAACCCGCCGCCACGGTAAGCGCGGCGAACACAGTACCCAGATACAAAAACGCCCCGGCTATCTGCCGCCACTCGGTGCGCTTCGCCAAGCTGCCGATCAAATCCAATGTAAAGAACAAGGTCAGCAACGCAATCGGAAAATGCACCAGCAAGGGATGAATATTCTGAAGCGCGGCAATGCCTGGCAACACACTATTAAAGCTTTCCGCCGGAGATTGCCGCACCAGGACTTCCAGGAAGGACAATAAGCTCTCCACCCCGCCGGCCACTCCGCCGCCGTTGTCGCCGCCACCATGCACGGCGAACGTCAAGTGATCGTTTAGACCCCACATAAAATCTCCCCCGATTTAGTTTTGCGCGGATACTACCACGATAGAACTAAGCCTAGTTAATCGTCACTTGGGTGGACATGGTCAAGGCTCTAGTTTTACTTTCCAAAAACTCGGTGCCTTGCTGCTGAATAAACATCACCTGCAATTTCTCGGCATCGGCAAGTTTCATCCCCTCCTCTTGCCCCAGGCATAACAAAGCGGTAGACCAGGCATCGGCGATAGTCGGACTTTCATTAAATACACTGACCGCCACTAAATCGTGACTAACCGGCGCACCGTTGCGGGCATCAAGGATGTGGCTGTAACGTTTACCTTTGACATCAAAATAATGCCGATACGTGCCGGAAGTCATCACCGACATGGGGCTGTCTTTGGGCAAGGTCACGACCTTATGCATTTTTTGTTCGCCCGGCAGCGGTTTTTCCACCGCAATCCGCCAGGCCTTGCCGTCCGGTTTGCTACCCAGCGCTTTCAACTCGCCGCCTATTTCCACCAAGTAGTTTTGGATACCCATCGCCTGCAGCGCATTGCTGATTTTCTCTACGCTGTAACCCTGAGCTATCGACGACACATCGACACGCAACCTCGGCAGTTTTTTTGATATATGGCTATCGTCCACCAGCTGCAATTTGTCCATGCCGACATTCGCCAAAGCGGCCTGTAACGTTGCATCGTCGGGAATAGTCAAATCATCACCCATGAAGCCCCACAGCTCGAACAAAGGTTTGATCGTCAAATCGTAACACCCCTGGCTCAGGGCGCTGACGTTCTGCGCGATTTTAACCAAAGCCACGATTTCCTCGCCGACTGGCTGAGCATTCGTCGATGCGTTGGCATTGAACTGCTCGATTAGCGAATCAGGACGGTAGTTGGATAAGGTTTTATCCAAATCCAGGAAAACCTTTTCAACTTCAGCGGTGATTTGCGCTTCGTCCAGGGCTTGCGGCGCCCAATAGCTAATATGGTAAGTGGTCCCTTGCGCAAAACCGCTAAACGTATGCAACGGCGGCAGCGGCTCCGCACAACCTTGTATCAGCAACAGTCCCAGTAAGACCGCGTTCCATCCCTTACTTAGCATTAACCCCCCGTAGCACTAACGCAAAAGCGCCGAAATAGTTTTGAAATGACTATGCCGAGCATCCCGCAACCATTCGAACAACACGGATTCGTGACAACTCAACGTAACACCTTGCTGCTGCATGCGCTGCAAGGCGTAATCTTTGTGCTGGACTTGGCGCGAGCAAACTACATCCGCCAACACATGCACCTGATAGTTTGCACTTAACAACTCAAGCGCGGTTTGCAACACGCACACATGCGCTTCCTGACCGATGATCACCACTTGCTGCCGACCGGTGTCAGCCAGGGCTTGCTTGAAACCGTCCGCGGCGCAACAAGAAAAACCGGTTTTACTGAAAATACTGGCACTGCCGGGCAAACACTCGCCAATATCCGCTTGAGTAGGCCCTAGCCCTTGCGGATACTGCTCGGTCAACAACACCGGCACATCTAGCAGCCCGGCGGCTTGCAATAAACGCTGGCTATGCCTGAGCATCTGCTGCAAGTCTGTAACGGGCATCGCCGCCGACAAACGCTGTTGAATGTCCACCACCAGCAACACGCTGTTGTCTGCCTCCAGTAAATTGGGATGCGTCGCCATCGAGATTAGCCGTGTTTCATGATGCGGGCGCGGTCGCGTTGCCAATCCTTATCTTTGGATGCGGCGCGTTTGTCGTGCAATTTTTTACCTTTCGCCAATCCGATTTTCAACTTGGCACGGCCCTTAATCCAATACATGGACAATGGAATCAAGGTATAACCCTTGCGCTCCACGGAGCCGATTAATTTGTTCAATTCACGTCTGTGTAACAATAATTTTTTCTTGCGCACTGCGTCGGGATTGACATGGGTAGATGCCGACAGCAGCGCCGACACGTGCGCACCGCTCAACCAGGCTTCGCCGCGCCTGATCTCGACATAGCTTTCCTTGAGTTGAATCCGACCGTCGCGCAGGCTTTTGACTTCCCAGCCTTCCAATACCAAACCGGCTTCGAAAGTCTCGTCTATGGTGTACTCGTGGGAGGCCTGGCGATTAACCGCGATGGTGTTATCGGTGGCTTTGTTGTCCTTCTTGGATTTTTTGGCTGCCATTGCGTAGCGAAGATTTTTTAAACTGACTGAAAACGTGAATTTTGATATTTTACTCACACACCCGTTAAATAACGACATAAAAACACAAGGGCTCTCCAACATGACCGATAAAACCCCATCCATCCACGGCGAATGGTCCTCCCGCTTCGCCTTTATTCTGGCTGCCACCGGTTCGGCGGTCGGTTTGGGTAATATCTGGAAATTTCCTTACATCACCGGCCAAAACGGTGGCGGCGCTTTTGTGATGGTGTATTTAATCTGCGTGGCAGCCATCGGCATACCCATCATGATCGCGGAAATCATGCTTGGCCGCCGCGGCCGGCAAAGCCCGATCAACACCATGCAAACCCTAGCTGCCGAAGCCAGAGTCGATCCGCGCTGGGGCTATTTAGGCTGGATGGGCATGATCGCCGGTTTCTTAATCCTGGCCTATTACAGCGTGATTGCCGGCTGGGCTATGGCTTACATTTTTAAAGCCTTTTTCGGTGGCTTTTTTGGTACCGACGGCGGCGAAGTTAAAGAGATGTTCGACAATTTGATGGCCAGCCCTATCCAGCAAATTTTCTGGCACACGGTGTTCATATTCATCACCATGCAAGTCGTAATGCGCGGTGTAAAAGGCGGCCTGGAAAAAGCCGTACGCTTTTTGATGCCTGCCTTGTTCGTGATCCTGATCATTTTAGTGGCTTATGCAATGGCATCAGGCTATTACGCGCAAGGCATCCACTTTTTATTCAGCCCCGATTTCAGCAAAATCACCGCTGATGCGGTGCTTACCGCCATGGGCCACGCCTTCTTTACGCTGAGCTTGGGCATGGGTGCCATTATGGTGTATGGCTCTTACCTGCCCGGTCATGTCTCGATTGCCAAAACCACGTTTTTCATCGCGGGCGCCGACACGGCGGTAGCCTTGTTAGCCGGTATCGCCATCTTCCCCTTGGTGTTTGCCAACCAACTGGAAGTTGCTACCGGACCGGGCCTGATCTTTCAAACCCTACCCCTGGCCTTTGGGCACATGAGTGGCGGTTGGTTATTCGGCGTACTGTTTTTTGTACTGCTGTTTTTCGCCGCCCTCACCTCGTCCATTTCCTTGATCGAACCGACCGTAGCCTGGCTGGTGGAAAACAAAAATATTGATAGGCAAAAAGCCTGTATCTGGGCAGGCGCTGCCTGCTGGGGCTTGGGCGTGGCCGTGGTGTTTTCGTTTAATATTTGGTCCGACTTTAAAATCTTCGATAAAAATCTGTTCGAACTGCTGGACTATCTGACCGCCAACTTGATGCTGCCCTTGGGCGGTTTGTGCATCGCGGTGTTTGCCGGCTGGATGATGAAACAAGCACATGCCGAACAAGAATTGGAGTTGCCTGCGCAAGGCTTTCAAGCCTGGCAATTTTTGATTAAATACGTGGCGCCGGCGGCAGTATTCATCGTCTTCCTACATGTGCTCGGGGTGCTGTAAATGATCACGGTTGTACAAAAAAGCGCCTTGGTCAAATTCTCCGCCAAACAAATGTTTGACCTAGTGGATGATATCGAGTCGTATCCCAAATTTTTACCTTGGTGCTCCGGCAGCAAAATACTGAAGCGTGAAGGCAATATCGTCGAAGGCCAAATCGACATCGCCAAGGCCGGCTTTCATAAATCCTTCACTACACGTAACAAAATCGATCAAGGCGGCAGAATCCAAATCAGTTTGCTGGACGGGCCGTTTTCCTCGCTAGAGGGCTTTTGGAGTTTCATGCCGCTGCGCGAAGACGCCAGCAAAATCTCGCTGGACCTGGAGTTTGAAATCTCCGGCATGCTGGCCAATTTGGCCTTTGGTCCGGTGTTCAACCAAATCTGCAACACCATGGTCACCTCCTTCACCCAACGTGCCAAAGCCTTGTATGGCGGATGATTTGATAGCGGTGGAAGTGGCTTATGCCACGCCGGATCGGCAAGTGCTTATTCCGATCAGCCTGGCGGCGAATTCCACCGCCAAACAAGCCATAGAAACTTCCGGCATCTTGCAGGAGTTTCCGGAAATTGATTTGAGTCAGCAGAAGGTGGGGATTTTTGGACAGGTTTGTAATTTGGACAAGAATCTCAGTGCGGAAGATCGCGTTGAGATTTACCGGCATTTAAAACAGAATCCGATGGATGCGCGGCGGGGGCGGTTGCAGAAGTAGTCTGGGTAATCTTTTGATGGTTAACCAATTTGATTTAGGCAGTGCTAAATGCAGATACACAGTTGAAATGAAAAGATATTTATATTTTTTAAAACGTTTTAACATCGTTTTAGCGCAATGTTTTGCGTCATTTAGGTTGTCTAATTGTGGTTAGGTTTTTCGATGGAAACTCAGCAAATCGAAACAAGGCTCCAACATTTCTTTGATCAAATCGCGACGATTCAGCATTATCAAAGACTCTCGGAGAGGATTACCAAACAGACAATTCAAGACCTCTACGAAAAAGACAAACAGCTTGCGACACTCACCCCGGAACATAGAGAAGTTTTTGACTCTAGCCTTGATGTATTTAGCATCTACAGTCCATATACTGGAGAAAATCGACCGTATTCTGTAAAGAAGTCAACTATCAAGGACACAGCAAAACTAGTTCATCTTCACAAGAACAGGCAGTATCAATGGCTTCTGGTGGAAGCATATGAGTTATTCGAGGATTTCATTGTTTCAACATATGAGCTAATTCGGGAGGACAACCCTGAATTTAGGCTGAGCAAAGATAGTAACAAAGAATTATTGTCCAAAGACCTCAAGCGGAAAGTACATCTGATTCTCAGTCGATTTAGAGAGAAAATTGCAGGACTGAAAACAATTGAGCAGGATAATAAAATCCAGAAGAATCTGAGGCTCTATCTTAATATCATTGAAAAATTCAGGCACATTATTGTTCACAAAAACGGAAAGACATCTAATGTACCGTTGGTAACGGATCAAATACTAAAAACATCTTGCCTGCTTAGTGATAAGGCAAGAGAACCTGATGCAAGAGCGGTAATTAACGACTACTTTGGCGCTGAGGACAATGAGGGGGTGATAGTCTTGGTTGAAAAACCAGTCTTTAATTATGGCGGAATATCAATGCACATAAATTGTATTAGCTCAGACCTGATCTGACAGTTACCGTTTTTGCGGGGTGTCTGTCAGATTAGATTTGGTTCAGATTTTTTTGAGCCCAAATCTGTTTTCCATCCAGCAAGGTATCCATCGGCGTTCTGCCGTTGCACATTTTGCCCTGATGAGTTCGGTCATTGTTGTAATAAACCAGCCATTCGTCCAGATCTTTTTGGAGTTGATCCAGGTCGCTATAGAGCTTTTTGCGGAACGTGACCTGATAGAACTCCTGCAAGATGGTCTTATGGAAGCGTTCGCAAATCCCATTGGTTTGCGGTGACATGGCCTTGGTTTTGGTATGGTCGATGTCGTTGATCGCCAGGTATAGCTGATAATCATGCTGTTCGACCTTGCCACAATATTCTGTGCCGCGATCCGTCAGAATGCGTAGAACGGGTAATGCGTTGGCTTCGTAGAACGGCAATACTTTGTCATTCAGGATATCCGCTGCGGTAATGGGCGTTTTGGTTGTATACAACTTGCAGTGTGCGACTTTGCTATAAGTGTCCACGTAAGTCTGCTGGTATATCCGCCCAACCCCTTTGAGGTTGCCGACGTAAAAAGTATCCTGCGAACCCAGGTAACCGGGATGGGCTGTTTCGATTTCGCCGCAGGCTTGATCATCCTGCTGCTTTTTCTCCAACGCCGCAATCTGCGCATCGCTCAGCATTAACCCTTCGGCGGCTACCTTGGCTTCCAGTGCTTTAAGCCTCTTTTTAAAGTTCTCCAGGTCATGCCGTAACCAGATGGAGCGAACGCCGCTGCCGGATACGAATACTCCTTGTTTACGCAGTTCATTACTGGTTCGATGCTGTCCATGCGCTGGCCACTCAACCGCATAGGCTTTCACTGCCAGCTCAATGCTTTCATCGACGCGATTCTTCAGATTCGGAGACCGGCGGTTTTTGTCGATTAAGGCATCAATGCCACCTTCGGCTACCAGCTCTTGATAACGATAAAACGTATCGCGCGAGACACCCATCACCTTGCAGGCTCTGGAGACGTTATTCAGTTCTTGGGCTAAATTTAACAGCCCCGCTTTGTGTTTAATGATCGGATTGTTTGTATGGATCATGAGAGTTACCTTTTGTGTTTTGTGTAAGGATTCGACACCCCTATCAAAACCGGTAACTCTCATCTTTTCAAGTCGATGTGTCAGATCAAGTCGTGACTAATACACATAAATAGACATGATGACCTTCTGAATATCATGCTCAGCTATGCCCTTGTGTTATCGAAGTGCTTGGTAAATCATTTTCACTCAAACAAAACCTAACATGGCGCTCAACCGGAGCGCGGTTATAATGCGGTTTTGTTTTTTCTGCTTTCCGGGCCGCGCCCGGTTAGCTCTACGTTAGGCGGCATGCCAATCACTATCCGGCCCCTTTCTGCCCAAGACGCGGACGACTTTGTCTCTGCCGCTAACCGCAGCCGTCGACTTCATCATCCCTGGGCTACTGCTCCCTGCGACGAGGCAGCCTTCACTCGCTACCTGGCTCGCTTTGACAATCTCAACCACTTTGGGTTTGTTGTCGTCCTCAAAGGCACCGGTGAACTAGTAGGCGCCATCAACCTCACCAACGTCGTCTACGGCGCGTTTCGCAGTGGCTATCTGGGCTATTTCGCGTTCAGCGGATATGAGGGTCGTGGCCACATGAAGCGCGGACTCTCACTGGTCGTCCAGTATGCCTTCCGCAAGCTACGGCTGCACCGTTTGGAAGCCAACATTCAACCAGGCAATTTTTCGTCAATTGCGCTGGTTCGCTCGTGCGGCTTCAGCAAAGAGGGCTACTCGCCGGCATACCTCAAGATCGGAGGCCGCTGGCGAGACCATGAACGCTGGGCGCTCGTAAGGGGCCGCACAAATCCCGCCTAACTGATCGTTCAACCGAAGCGCCGATGCCACGCCAACAGCTCCATAGGCAGGAAAGAACAACCCGAATCCCAGCATAAAAGCCGTAAAGCCGGGCATCGCTACCCATTAGTTTTCCTAAACTTCAAGCAATTGGCAAATATGCCAACCGGAATTAATGCCGATCAATTTCCTTCGCTTGTGCCCCGCTATCAATGGCTTTATCAATCAACATCACGCTACCACGCATCAATGCGGCAAAGAGCAATATGGAAAAGACCAACCCCATCGGTAATATGCCGAGCAAACCGGCAATGACAACGATCAACATAGCTATGCCGGTATTTCCTATCTTAGCGATCTTCATTTGGCCTCCCGGACCGTTTATCGGTCGAAACGAAATCTCGCATTCACTATATCGGCTTATTTAAATTCAACAATACACGCAAGCGGTAATTTATTGTTTTACTTAATAAAACAGTAACAATACTAAGTGTATTTGTGATTCACCCTTAATCGATGCAAACAGCCACCCGATTTTTCAATTAGGCGGCTTCGTCCAGCAACTCCAGCCCTCTAAACACCGAACAGCGCTTGAACACCTCCAACTCCGGCGCCAATTTCTTTTGCTGACAGAACTTGGCGACCAATTTGGTCAGGCCCTTGATGTCGCGGCCGGTCGCCCCGGGAAAGATGGCTGCCAACTCATCGATCAATTCTTCTTTGACCGGCAAGCTAAATTGCTCAGTCATCACCCGCCAGATTTTGCATCTATCCGCGTGGTCCGGAGCGTGGTAGCGCAGCATGGCGATGCAGCGGGAAATAATGGCTTCATCGATGTCATCGACCCGGTTGGTGGTTAAAAACAATAGGCCGTTGAAATACTCCAGCACCCGCAAGAACACCCCCACCACCGCATTAGAAGCCAGGTTATCAGCGCGGCTTTTAATGTAAACGTCGGCTTCGTCGATCAACATCACCGCCCCCCAGCGCTGAGCTCGGATCAAGGTATCTTTCAAGGTTTTTTCCATCTCAGCCACGTTCAAACCCAGCTGCCCGGAATGCACCCTGTACAAAGGCCGCTTGATGATTTCCGAATACACTTCGGCGGTCAGCGTTTTGCCCACGCCAGCCGGACCGGCACACAGCACCGTGGTGCCGCCGGATTTGCCGGCGACGATGTCGTCCATCAGCATGTCCATTTCCGCGGTCAGAATGTCGATCAGATCGGTTTGTTCGGGCGGCAGGATCAGCTTTTGTTTCAACTCCGGCTGATAAACATAAGGCTGGGTATCGTCGACGTGTACCCAGACATGGTGATGTAACTCCAAATGAAACATCAGGATATAACCATGCACTGGCATTTCCGTGAACATACCCTTGGGCACATCGGCTTTGGCGGCTTCCATGGCGCTTTCGGTTTTGCTGTCGTAGCGCATGCTTTTGCCGGCTTTACGCAGATAGGTGCCCAGAATGTCGCCGGATGCGTCCAGACTCAAAGCCCGTTCGCTGAGGATATTTTCGTCGTTGACCAAGCGGCAGATCCCGCCACCCGAGGACATGACTACCGTATTCTTGCGCGTCCAGTCGCTGCTGCGATGGCTGGCGGTTGGATCCTCGGCATATTCGCCGGTGCCCCACCCGGAAAACTGTTCACCATACCGAGCGCGCCAATCAAAATACCGAGCGGTAGCCTCATCGTAACTAGCGATTAATTCTGGGGTTTCTTTTAAATAACCTTTGGTGGCAAAAATCTCCGGGATGGTTTTGTTCGCCAGATCTTTGCTCCGAATGATGAGGCTCTCAACCATGATTTTACCCTTGGTGTTGGCCTTCAATTCGATCAGAATCCGCCCGGCTTCTTCTTCTCCCGGTGGGGTGTAATCCAGGCGAGTGATCAGATAAGCCAAGGTTCTGCCGGAAGGCTGCACATGAAATAGCCAACCACGCAGCCCGCCCTCCAATAAATAATTGGCAATAGCCGGCAACAACATTTCCAATTGATCGACGTTGTAGCGATGACTGTCGTCGGCCAGCGCCGCTTGCAAGGCTATCAATAAAGCCGCTTGCTGTTGCAGGGCTTCACCGTGTTGCAAGTAGATGCCGGCCAGACTGGCTAATTCGGCCTCACTGAGTAAATCGTAAGGCACTTGCGCCTTGGTGCCAAAACGCAATTGCTCGTTGATGCTTCGTAAGCGGGGGTGATCGTTAAGCAGTTGTTCGAGATGACGTTTGTCGATGGTTAATTTCATGGCATCAATCCTGTGACGGTAAGGCTAAACAAAGTACTTCGGCTAAATGCAGCGGCTTGGCGAAACCGCCATTACCGATCTGCTGCTGACAAGAGAAACCGTTGCTGACCAGCAATGCGTCAGGTTCGGCGCGCAGCGCTGGAAATAAGGCCAGCTCGGCCATAGCTTGGGCTTGCTCGTAATGCTCGGCTTCGACACCAAAATTGCCGGCCATGCCGCAGCAAGACGACTCGATCAGCTCGAATTTCAAATCCGGCAGTTGCTTGAGAAGTTTGCGCACCGACTTGATCGCACCAACGGCTTTTTGATGACAGTGGCCGTGCAATAACAAGCTGTTAACGCCGGGGATGGCTTGAAAGGTAATAGGCCAGCGTTTGCCGGCTTGCTCACGGACGATAAACTCTTCCAGTAACAAGACCTTTTCCGCCAGTTTTTGCGCCGGTTCGCCCAAGCCCAACTTTAAATATTCGTCGCGTAAACTGAGAATGCAGGACGGTTCCAAGCCAATGATGGTGCGCCCCGCAGCGACATGCTCGGCGAGAGCCTCCAGCATGCGCTGCGCTTCGATACGGGCTTTATCGATCAGACCATTGGAAAAATAGGTGCGGCCACAGCATAAGGGCCGATCCGATTCATCATCGGCCAAGGGCGTGGCGATGTGTACTTGATAGCCGGCGCTATTCAGCAGCTTTTTAGCGGCTTCTGCAGCAGCCGGGTTGAAGTAATAGTTAAAGGTATCGACCAGTAACACGACTTGTTTGTCAGCTAACTCCGGATGCAAACTTAATTCGGATTGGGCCGGCACCTGAAATGCTTGCGCGGCAGGTTCCGGCAAGTGAACTTTGGCGCTGATGCCCAGCCCGGCTTCGCCTAAACGCGCCAGCAGCGGCATCCGATTGCGCCACTGAATCAAAGGCCGGAGCGCGCGCCAACGCAGTATTTTCGGTAACTCCGCCCACAGGCGCCGCCGCAGCGTCAAGCCATTGCGCTGCACTTGCTGCGCCAGAAACTCAGCCTTGATCAAGGCCATATCCACTTCGTTTTCGCACTCGCGCTTACAACCCTTGCAACTGATACACAAGGCCATGGTTTCGACCAGTTCCGGATTGAAAAAGGCCGCATCATTATCGGCGTTCAAAGCTGCCTTCAACGCCCTTACTCGTCCGCCCGGCGATAAACCGGCATTTTGCGTCACCCTATAGCTAGGGCACATCACCCCTTTAGCATCCCGTTCGCATTGCTTGCTGCCGATGCACACCGCCACGGCCTTGGCGAAATCGGCGCCATGCTTGGGAATATCGGCATAGGCGTCGCCCATCCCGGCGTTTTCATAAGACGACCAATCCAGAAACAGTTTCATAGGCACCAGGCTGAATAAAAACCTGGGTCAAGCAAAAACGAAGCCAGACTGTGCTTGATTGATGCGCTATGCGTATCGGCCCTGTCATAGGTGCAGTTGTGACATTTCCAAGCTAACCCGCCATGTAGCAAATCCGACAATCAAAACCCGTAGCGGACGATTTACCACAGCGTTATCCACTTAGACCGGCAAGAAACCCAGACAATTCGGCCCGCTTATTCCGGCACAAATATTGCGGAAATTAGTTTCTTTGACTTGGGAAAATTGAAGTGGAATTAGAAAACTGCGATACCCGCTATTTCATTAGCTATAGCGGCGTAAAACTACCCTTGAAACTGGTCAACGAACTGGCAGACGAAAGCCATCTGGAAAACCGCAACACCTACTTCCGCGGCTGCTACGCTGCCGATGAACGTCTAATGTTGCTGGAAAAACTGGTCTATGGCGAAGTGGAATTACGTCATGTCTATACCTATCATGCTAACGGGGTTCTAGCCGAGGCGGAAATAACGGATGCGGACGGCGAGATCGACCTGTTACGCTTTGACGAAACGGGAGCTGCATTGAAATTTGATTAGCTGGCTGGTTCATAAACCTTTGCCATAGGCAATTCGCCACCGCCTACAATACAATATGTCTCTCGCGCCTTAAGCTTGGCGACCGACATTTTGTTTTCATTCAACCGCAAACCAGCATGAGCAAAGACATCCGCATCCAGCGCCTCAGCGGCGACGCCTTGATTCAATACATTCCGGAACTGGCGCGCCTGCGCATTGAGGTGTTCCGGGATTTTCCGTATCTGTATGACGGCGATTACGAGTACGAGAAGAAATACCTGCAAACTTATATAAATTGCCCGGAAAGCGTCATCGTGCTGGCGTTCGATGGCGACGCCATCATCGGCGCGTCGACGGCGATCCCATTGAAATACGAAACCGACGAGGTCAAAAAGCCGTTCATCGAACATTGCTACGATCCGAATCAAGTGTTTTATTGTGGTGAATCGGTGTTGAACAAGGCCTACCGCGGCCTCGGCATTGGCATAAAGTTTTTCGAACAACGCGAAGCCCATGCCGAAGATTTGGGCGGTTTCAGACACATCACCTTTTGCTGCGTCGAGCGCCCGCTTGACCACCCGCGCCGGCCAGCCGATTACGTGCCACTGGATGCGTTCTGGAACAAGCGCGGCTACTTCAAACATCCCGAGTTGAAAACCACCTACACCTGGAAGGATCTCGACGACGTCGCCGAAACCGCCAAACCGATGACTTTTTGGTTGAGAGAAGACCGTGCCTAAAATTGCCAGCGCCCAATACGACATCAGCTTCCTGGAAACCTGGGAAAACTTTGAAATCAAGGCCCGCCGTTGGGTCAAAGAAGCCGCCGAGAACAAAGCCGAGATTCTGCTGTTCCCGGAATATGCCTGCATGGAATTGGCATCATTGTTTCCGAAGGAGGTTTATTCTTCATTGAACGGCCAGTTAGATGCTTTGCAAACCTTGCTGCCCGGCTATCTGGACCTATTTAAAGCGCTGGCCGCCGAATACCGGGTCTACATTCAAGCAGGGACTTACCCGGTCAAACACGCCAACGGCGAATTCCGCAATCACGCCTATTTCTTTACCCCGCAAGGCGATGTGGACTATCAGGAAAAACTGACGATGACGCGCTTTGAAAACGAGCAATGGCATATTTTCCGTGGCATGGACATCAAGTTATTCGATACCGTATTCGGCAAAGTCGCCATCAATATCTGCTACGACAGCGAATTTCCGCATTACGCCCGCCAACAAGCGGAACGCGGCGCCACCTTGATTCTGGTGCCTAGCTGCACCGATACCGAGGCCGGTTATTATCGAGTGCGCATCGGTTGCCAAGCCCGTGCGCTGGAAAATCAATGCTATGTCGTACAAGCCTCCTTGGTTGGCAACGCCGATTGGTCGGAAGCGGTGGACGTCAACTGCGGCGCGGCGGCGATTTACACGCCGGTGGATCGTGGTTTTCCGAACAACGGGATTCTGGCGATTGGTGAATACAATCAGGCGCAATGGGTGTATGCAGACCTGGATTTAGCGGCGGTGGATACTGTGCGCCAAGAAGGTCAGGTGTTCAATTATCGGGATTGGCCTAAGCAGTTCGATTGCCAATAATCGTTTCTTGGCAGTCAAACTCTTGGCTTACCTGTCTTACAGTTCTCGGTCTTGCGGTCCGTGCCCAGCGGAGAGAATCCGCTCGATAGCAGCCAGCGCCGCCAATGCCGACATGGCAAGCGAAATACTACCTTTGGGGGCCTTCGATTCGCTCGGGTTGATACGAAGCAACGTACCAGGAAAACTTTCTCCGACCCAGCGAATTGGGCCCATTGCCGAGCCGACACCCAATTCAATGATCACAACTTGTTGATGCACGGCCTGTAAACGCCAATCCAGATATCGCTTTTGTTGTTGCCGGGCACGATGCTCTAACCAAAAGGCATCGTCAAACATCAAAATATTGGGACGGGCAAATCCGCCGCAATCGGGGCAAAAAGGCAAGGAGCCCTGGGCTATCATACTGTGGCTGTCCACCGTTAGCTGGAGTGTTTTAATAGGCCAAATCCTTTGGTTACAAGGCATGCAACATTGCAAGTAATGGATTGAACCGTGACATTCGTAAATGCTCTCTTCGGCAAACCCCGCCTTTTGAAAATGTCCGTCCACATTGCTGGTGTACACAAAACCCGGATTGGGCTTGCTGTCTAACCAACTTTTCAACAGTTTAAAACCGGCATGCGGCTGCGTATTTCCATATGAATGGTAGCGAGAACCGTAAAAGCCCCAGGCGCGTCTCGGTTCGTTAAAAAACCATTGCGGATTCGCTAGATCCTGAAACGTCAAGCCTTCGGCGGCATAGCTTGGATGTGCGCGCCAGAAGCCTTGCTTGCCGCGAAAATCCGGCAAGCCAGAATCGACACCCATGCCGGCACCGGCGGTAATCAACAGAGTGTCCGCATCGGCAATGGCTTGGGCGGCACGCAAAATCGCGTTTTGTTGGTTCACGCAGCATTTCCCGCTTGCTGTGGCCTCTTGCGGCGCAAGTAACGATTATCTGACATCTTATTAGCTCCAGTGATTGCAAATAGACAATCTACGGGAACCATGCGACAAAACCGGTCGTTTAATCTCGGCGTTTTCGCATTGCGCGCCTTAGTTTAAAAACAACAAAGCTTCCACTTGCGCAAGCGTCACTTTTTCTCCAAACATATTGGTTAGGCTTGCGACTTATGCAATGTAATCTCCAACTCCCTGACATCCGAGCAAATCCGCCTAGCGATAAAGCACGCGATGTCCATGTCCAACTCGAAACCGGCGTTCATAGCCTTACCGCGCAGCATTTCAATTCGAGCACCATAGTCTGGCATGACGATTTCCACGGATAGGCTATCGAGAGGTTGTTCATACTGGAAGCCTACATACCGTATATTTTGCCCAGCAATCGAACGGTTTCGGCAAACATTTGCCTTAGCGAATCTGGCTCCAGCACCTCAATATCCGCACCGAATCCTCGCAACCACCACCGCAGTTGCAAGGTGTCTTTTACCGAAGCCTGCAACCGGAAATAACCGTCCTGGAGCGCCGTAATCTGCTGATCAGGGCTCAGTGGGGTTTCCGACAAGTGCTTACGCACCCAGGGAGAAATTTTCACTACCAGTTGAATGTCGGCGTCAGGCGCAGTTGGGTAGTCGAACTCGCCTGAGGCTATGTAAACATCCGGATCGTAATCCACGGGTACGGTAACCGCCTTATCCAGCAATATAGCCTGTTCGAAACGATGCAACGCCAATTGTTTTACATCCTGATAATCCCACAACGTCGCCAGCAGGTAAGCCACATTGCCCCGGAACATCAAGCCCAAGGGGTTGACTTCGTACTGTTTGGCGGCTTCGTCCCGCCGCAGATAGCCTGCTGAAAAACGCCGGTTTTTCAACAGCGCTTCGTACACTACCTTCAATACCTCGACGTCGATTTGCGGTGGCAACAAGGTTTGATTGGCGGGAATCGTTCTAACTTTATCCGGCCAATGGGCCAAGGGAGAATGTTTCAGCGTACCATCGGCCAACGCGAAATAATCGGCCAAATGCACTCTGACGGATAACGGCAACAACGGAATCAAAAACTGCTCAACTAGCTTGAATGTCAGCGCCTCATCCGCCGACATCAACGGAAATTGCATACGCGCGGATTGCTTCGGCCAGAACCAGCATAAGGGCTTGGTTTCATCCGAACTGGTGAAGGGAAACAAGCCTGATGAAGACAGCTTATTTAAATCCCGCTGCACCGTCCTGATGTCCACCTCGTAACCTAAGTCTTGCAGTTTTTTCAGCAAATCCGGAGTGGTAATGGACTCCGGTTCTTTGGGGATGAATCTGAGCATTTCGAAGTAGCGGAGGATGGTGTCCATTGAAGCCTAAATTGTGTAAATCAACGATGGCTACTCGTCATTCATTTGTTTAGCAAAGACGCTAAATCCATAGATACAATTATTGTGATCTTCAACATCACCAGTTTCATCATTTTTTAACCCAGTCTTTCTTAACCTAGTCCAAGTGGGTGGTATATCAGAATATAACTCGAAGTCAGGTTTAAATTTGGACTTTTTATCATTTAAAAAATCAAAAATAGTTTGATGTTTTTTCTCATGATCTACATCTTGAGCAGATTTATTTTTATCTCTTGATTCTAAAAAATACAAAACGATAGGAAGCTTGACCACTTTATTTTGAAGTAAGGAATGTACCGAATCATTACTCAACTCATCTAATTGCTCAATAGCTTTGTACCATATTTCTCTAGCACGAATCTTCGGCTCTCTGTCGTCATTAAACGCATTAATACGACCCACTTTAAGTTCTACTAAAAAACTAACTGACCGAAAATCAAATATTAGATCAACACGACCTTTTGTTCCTTCGCTTTCTGTATCATCACTTGCTCTCACAACTTGAAATTCGGTAGCAATGTGACCAAGCTCATTTCCACAAGAATCGATTAAAGATTTAATAAAAAGCCCATACAACTCTCTTTCATTTGGTACTCTGCTTCTTGATAGAAAACTAAGGAAGCTTTTGGACGATAAGTTTTCTGAAAGTGCAATAAATAATTTTGTAACTAAATCTCTAGTGACTCTTGAGCCTTTGCCTTCTTCATTGCTGTAATATATTTTATTTTGTTCCATATCATTTCCCTTAAAAGGCTGTTGAAAAATAAAATTCTTCCCCACTTTGAGTCGAAAAAACGCTATTTACGATAAGGCCGAGGTCGTAAGCCATTAAAAAAATTAGTAAGGGCGGAAAAGATATTTTTTGGAAAGTTTGTTCCACCAAATTTTATTTTTCAACAACCTGTTAACGCACAAACCCAATCTGCGTAAACGTCTCCCCCTTCGCCTTACACTCCTGCTCCAGCACTTGAATCATTCTTTCCGGCTGTGGAATTACCCCTAACACCGCGACTTGCCGACTGACCACGGCAAAATCACCCGGTGTAAGCTTGGAAAGCCGCTGGACTTGCTGTTTGAGTATAGCCACGTTTTCTGGGTTGGACGGTAATTGTCCGCCAAGTCGTTGACATTCTTGCCGAAACAACGACCAACGCTGATCGGGAGTGAGGTAATCGAATTTCACCTTAAAATCGAAGCGGCGTAAGGATGCCACATCCAGTTTATCCATCAGGTTAGTGGTGCAAATGAAAATACCGGAGAAGGTTTCCATCTGGATGAGCATTTCGTTAACCTGGGTAATTTCCCAGCTTCTTTGGGCATAGCTGCGGTCGCTTAGCAAGCTATCGGCTTCGTCCAATAACAGGATACCGCCCTGGGCTTCGGCTTCTTCAAACATCTTGGCAATGTTTTTCTCGCTTTCGCCGACATATTTGTCGAGCAGGTCGGAAGCGCGTTTAATATGCAATGGCAGCCCGGTTATGTCGGCGATATGCAGTGCCAATGCGGTTTTGCCCGTACCCGGCGCACCGTAAAAACAGAAGTTGCCGCGCGCATTGCGTTTAAGCCCGGCGATTAAGATATCCAAATCCAGGTCGGTATTGGTAAATATCCTGTCAAACTGCGTCCAAACTGTCGCTGATTGAGAGCTGTACTTTTGCTTGAGCAAGCGCATACTGGCTTTCAACACTCGCTCAGCAATCTGCTCGGTCTGATCCGGCGCATGCTTTTGGGTGTTCCGCGCAACCCGCGTTGCCTTTTCGATTTGAGCGGGAGTTAGTTGGTCGAAATTAACCAGATTATCCCGCCACTGCGCACTGACCTTTAAGCCTTTGCTGTATTTGTTGACGATACGACGGCGGATGTTGGTGGGCATTTTGTCGATTTCCACCGAATAGCTAAAGCGGCGCAAATAGGCTTTGTTCATTGTTGCAACACGGTTGGAAATCCAGATGACCGGTACAGGGTTGGTTTCAAGTTGCTTGTTGATCCAGGCCTTGTCGCCATGACCGTTAGTTTGCCCGTCGTCTGCATCATCGAAAAAGACGCTATGCCTGCCGGGGAAGACATCTTCGGCTTCATCAAACAATAGCAAGCCGGGCTTACGGCTTTTGCTCAATAACTTTTGACTGACATTGCACGCCGTAAAGCGGGCATTGCCGCGCAAGGCGTTACCTTCCTGGTCAGCACACAGGACTTCATACAACGGTGTGTCCAATGTTTGCGCCAACAGCTTGGCAAGCTCGGTTTTGCCGACGCCGGGCGGGCCGTAGATGAGGATGTTGACTCCTACTTGCTTTTCTTGGAGTGCCGTTGTCAGATAAGGCAGCAGCACATCAATGTCGTGCTGCAAATGAGCATAATCGTCCATCTCCAGTTGGGTTCGATTGACCAATTGATAAAAGTTGGCAAACAATTCATCCGTACTGGCATGGTCGCGGAGCAAGATGTCCAACAAGCCATCGGCCGGGATCAATTTGTCTTCCAGGTCATTAAATCCCGGCTGAATAGTGAGCCAACCCATTTGCAATAATGGGCTAGCAGGCTGCAAGGCCTTACGGATTTCCCCGGCGGAACGTACCGTCATTACGCTAAGATACTCCACCATGGACTGCAAGGTGCAACCTACGCAAAGATCAGTGACCTTATCCCGGAAAGGTTCTATCAAGAGCATCAAAAGACGCAGGATTAGTATTTCCTGCTCCGCGTTATTTAATTTTAAAGTCTGGCCGATCAGCTTGATGTTCGCGAATAATGGCATATTGGCATCAATACCCTCTGCCAATAAATAGTCCAGATGGCGGCGCATGCGCTTTCGTAAGCCCGCTGTAGAACTATGCGCTAGGGTATTCTTTTTATCGCCTTCATTGTCTTCAAAATCACCTTCACTTATTTGACATTCAGATAATTCTATAAGACTGAATATGTCGTTCATAATAAAACGCAATGAACGGATTTGTTTCAGGCTTCCCGGCATATTTAATACAAGCCGCAATAGGTAGATTGCCGCCAAACGTTGATAAGTGTCGAATTGTTGGCGTTTAGCACTGCGCCTGCGAGTGCTGCGTGTAGGCCGCATAAATGTAGGGAAAGAATTTTTAATCATGACTGACTCCAAAGCGACAACATTTTGATTGGAGCTAGAATAGGGGCATAAGCGACAAATACGGTCGCTATTGTGACGAATCTTCCTCAAAATGCACACCACGAACGGAATCAATCAACCTGCGGGCACTGAGCCTGTCGAAGGACTTAATCGCGCTTCATCAACATGTCTCAGCCCAATCTAAAATCGTTTAAAACTGAAGCCAGTTACTTTAACAACGCTTACCTCCTTGGTTTTTGCGCCAATTCTCCTAAACTTGCGCAGTGCCGAAAAATCAGTGCCCGCAATAGCCAAAGCCCGGTTATTATTGGCCGTTGTCCATTTACACGCCCCGGTGGAGATATGCATGCTTGACTCAATCGCTCTTGATATTCAGGCTCTGGTCAATCTGCTCAGTAGGTTAAGACCGGAATTGCTGGATCAAATTTGCGCGAAGCATCCCGGTTACACCGAAACCCTTAGGCCCGGAAAATTAATCGGGCAAGACAATTCGTCGCAATCCCAGTTACTGGTCGATTTAGCCATGAGCACCAAAGGCCTGGTCAGACAGGAGTGTTTGAGTATCTATAATTTGCTGAGCACACGTTTGCGAGGCTCGGTGCGCTTGCGTTTGATCGGCAGCACCATCGCCACCCTGTCGGCGGGCGCATTGATAGCGGCATTAACCCAGGGTGTCCCAAAATTGGTATTGGCTTTTGCAGTATTGACGGTGTTTGCGGCAGCATTCATGCTGGTGGGCGAGTGCCTGGAGGGTTATTTCGGCCGGCAGCGCGGCTTGCGAGAAATGCAGGATAGACTGCTGAAAAATCTGCTGGAAGTAGCCGATATTGAAGCCGAACTGCGTCTGATGGAATTTCGTGGCAATTTCGACGGCATCGAACCGCAAATCCGCAAATTAAATACCGTCGCGATTACCAGTCAGCAAATCCAACATTTGGTCGGCTAAGCGCATTTCCAGACTTGAATCTTGTCCAACCAACAGATACCTTATTTCAGTAACGAAACTTCAAATCGCATGCCCCAACCAATCGACTGGACAGGGAATTGTCTTCACTGGCGAATTGGTTTACATCGACACCGCAACCCAAGTTTACTGGTCGGCTTTTGCGTTTTTCAATCGGATTAGGATTTGCCGTGCTTCGCCCGGCATTACTTAACAAAAGATTCGAGCTATCAGTGGCATCGGCTGTCAGTGCTTGATCCGAAGGAGTCAGAATTAACGCGGAAGGCGTTTCAAAACTTACCGGCGGCGCATCTGCGAGGACATTTAGCGCACAAATAACCAGCCAGCCGCCAATGACGGCGGAAATGGGTTTGGACTGCTTCAGAAACGAAAAATCATGGGCTTTCATGATTTCCTCCTGTTCCAAAGTTGGCATTATGAGCTCGGCGAACAAATCCTCCTGTTAAAGACGCTTGTCCAACCCGCTCGGTCTAAGCTATCTGCCGGTAGCGGCCAAAATTACCCTGACGATTAACAATCCGCTATGGCAAATGCGTCCCTATCTAAGCATTGATCGCTAAACACATTTTTAATTCCGTACTGCGAACCAGGCCGCAAAAGCATTCCTGGAGACAGGACTAATAATAGTCCGATACCCGTTGCGTGGCGAATTTTAAAACGCTTAGTTGCAAAATTTTTCTTATGATAGTCAATTAGTTGACGAACAAATCTCATAATTTTTCTAGCATAATTGATGCCAAACAACAAAGACACGCACCAAACCAGGCAAAGTCATGGCAAGCCGCGTTTGCTTCGCAGATCGAAACCGGGAAATATTTTCGACACTTTTTGTAAGGCCCTCTCAGGAACAAACAGATGAACAACAATCAGGCATCCAGCAATCCACCGCCGCCCGTGAGTTTGAAACAGGCTTTTGGGTATTGGCTGAAACTGGGCTTTATCAGCTTCGGCGGTCCCGCCGGACAGATCGCCATCATGCATCAGGATCTGGTAGAAAATAAGCGCTGGATCTCCGAGCGCCGTTACCTGCATGCCTTGAATTACTGCATGCTGCTGCCCGGCCCGGAAGCCCAACAATTAGCAACCTATATCGGCTGGCTGATGCATCGAAGCTGGGGCGGCATCATGGCCGGCGGCTTGTTTGTATTGCCATCCTTGTTGATTCTAATCGGTTTGGGTTGGGTTTATATGGCTTACGGGCATTTACCAGCCGTGGCCGGGGTACTGTATGGCATAAAACCCGCCGTGACCGCGATTGTGCTGTTTGCCGCGTATCGAATTGGCTCCCGGACCTTGAAAAACGCTTGGTTATGGGCAATCGCCGCCCTAGCGTTTCTGGCTATTTTTGCGTTGCGAATACCGTTTCCGCTAATCGTGTTCGTCGCCGGGTTGCTTGGTGCGCTCGGCGGTAAATGGGCCCCCCAATATTTTAATTTAGGCGGCGGTCACGGCAAATCTAACCCACATTTCGGCCCGGCATTGATAGACGACAACACGCCCCCACCCGAGCACACCCGCTTCAATACCGGTAAGCTGGTCAGGCTGGCCTTTATCGCTTTGGGATTATGGGGCGGTGCGCTCGGTTGGCTTTGCACTCAGTACGGCTGGGACGGCACATTAACGCAGATGGGGTGGTTTTTTACCAAAGCGGCCCTGCTCACGTTCGGCGGCGCCTATGCGGTGCTGCCTTATGTGTACCAGGGCGCGGTGGAACATTACCACTGGCTGACACCAACGCAAATGATTGACGGTCTGGCCTTGGGCGAAACCACGCCCGGTCCACTGATCATGGTCGTCACCTTCGTCGGCTTCGTCGCCGGCTGGAACCAGACACTATTCGGCGGCGAGCATTTATTTTTAGCGGGCGCACTAGCCGCTACCGTGGTGACTTACTTCACCTTCCTGCCCAGCTTTCTGTTCATTTTGGCCGGCGGACCGCTCGTGGAATCAACTCACAACAATTTGAAATTCACCGCACCATTGACCGGCGTTACCGCCGCCGTGGTAGGTGTCATTCTAAATCTGGCTGTATTCTTTGCCTATCACGTCTTCTGGCCCCAAGGATTTGAAGGCGTGGCGGATAAGGTCGCTCTAGCTATCGGGTTGGCCACTATACTGGCTTTGTTTCGTTACAAAGCCGGGGTTATTCCGGTTATTGTCGGTAGCGGTACAGCCGGATTGTTATGGAGCTTTCTAAAGCCATGGCTAAGTCAACACGGCATAAACTTATAGCTGCCGGCAAACTATTAACCCCGCCCTTACATACCGTTAGCCTTTATGCCTTTTGCGGAACGGCAACAATTGCAATCCCAAACCGCCTAACAAAGCTTGCGGCAGGTATTGGAAATGCTGGCGGACAAAAGCTCCGACCAAACCCAAAGGTTTTCTGTAGCTGTCGGCATTGGCGACCCAAGCCGACAGCAGCGCGTCCTCGCCGGCTTACTTAGGCCCACTCCACACTCAACGCAAGTTGTCGTTTGCGGCTGAGGCAACTCTGCCACTCAACAACTGTTGCCCTGCAAACACCCTTTAAACACAAGCTCCGGAAAATTGGTGCTCAGCAAGCAATGCGGGATTGAATACCCGCTGAAACGCCTAGCAATCCGCTCGCGCACCGCCCGGCGTTTTCCCTGAAAAACAATCGATAAATAAACCACTTAGCGTTCTAACTCGCCATCCAAGCCAGATATAGCGAAGCCATCCGACAATCTGGCACAGCTCGTGCTCCATTAGAAATCAATAGCAGCGATCAAAGCCTATTCACCATTTTAAACAATCGCTTACTTTACGCGGCACAACGGGGAATATGGCCTTTATATTTAAGAAATGGGGAACATTGGCATGAGTAGTCCTTTAGCAACTTTTAATAAACTGGTACCGGCGGGAGCCCCCGCGGATTGGGACGCGGCAGAGGTGGTTTCATTAAAATCGCCTGTCACTCAGTTGCCGGAAGGTTTGACGCATTCACGGGTTGCGGTGGCCTTGGGAGACTTTAAATACGTCACCGAAACCCGCGATCACAAATGGGTCGATTTTCTATTAATCGGCGCACTAACAATCTTTATCCACAACACGGTAGTCGATCACTTCAGCGGCGCGGCGTTTGAACAAGAAATTGTGGAGTCGATCAAGCCCGAGACCAAAGTACAAATCACTTTGACCAGGCCGCAACCCAAACCGGTGCCGCCACCGCCGCCAAAAGTTAAACCGCAACCGCCCAAACCCAAGGTCGTACCGCTAAAGCCGCCAAAAATCCAACCCGTGCCCAAAGTCGTTGAGGAAGCGCCGGCGCCTGTTGAAGGGCCGGTGGTAGACAACGCCCCACCGGCTCCGCCAGCGCCTCCCGCGCCGGTGGTTGAAGAAAAAATCACCGAGCCGGTAGCCGACGCGGCCTACCTGCACAACCCGCTGCCGGAATACCCGGAAGTTGCGCAAGAACGCGGCTGGGAAGGCAAAGTGGTGATGAAAGTACACGTGCTGCCCGACGGCACTACCGATAGCGTGACCGTCAGCAAATCCAGCGGCCAGAAAGTGCTGGACGATGCTGCGGTTAAAGCCGTTCTCAAGTGGTCTTTCGTGCCGGCCAAACGCGGCGATACAGCGATTGCCCGCTACACCACGGTTCCATTCACTTTTAAATTGTAATTATTTTTGAGGATCAAAAATGTCTGAGATAGCAACCAACGTCATCGTCGATGGCACCCTGAACACATTAATCGCAGCCTCGGTAGTCACCTGGGGCTTAATCCTGATCAAAGGCGTACAACACCTCCGCATTTCCTATCACAACCGCCGCTATAACAAGGAATTTTGGAGCGCGCCTAATATCCAGGCCGCGGCGCATCTAGAAAATCAGGATGGTCCGGCCGCCCGAGTCGCCGGCATTGGTTTCTCCACGCTGATCGAAACTGACGGCGGCGCCTCTACTCACGACCTGGAACACACCTGGGACAGGCAGGAGTTGCTGGACAGACGCCTGCGTCAACAAATGCAGAAAGAACGCGGCTCGTTGGAAAGCGGTCTGGCGGTGCTGGCCACCATCGGCAGTATCTCGCCGTTCGTCGGTCTGTTCGGTACCGTTTGGGGCATCATGGGGGCGTTGACCAATATCAGCAAAACCGGTTCTGCCAGCTTGGAAGTGGTCGCCGGCCCTATCGGGGAAGCCTTGATCGCCACAGCAGTCGGTATCGCGGTCGCGGTGCCAGCGGTTGTGGGTTACAACTTTTTCATCCGCCGCAATAAAGTGGTTTGGGCATTCCTGGACGATTTTGCCATCGACTTTGTGCACTTGGCCTTGAAAAGCTCGTTCATCATCGAACGCGCCGGCAGCAAACCGGCAGCGGCGGCAGCGTCCGCACGTTTGACCGATGTTAGCGGCGGCAAAAAATCCAATATCAAAGATACCCATGAAGACTTAATCGCGAAAGAGGCGCACGCATAATGGCATTTAATACGAAAGACGACGGCGGCGATGAGGTAATGGGTGAAATCAACGTCACCCCCCTGGTGGATGTGATGTTGGTACTGCTGGTGGTGTTTATCGTCACCGCGCCCCTGTTAACCCAGGCGGTACACGTCAACCTGCCGAAAACCGCGGAAACCGCGCCGCCGGATGACAAACAGGCGTCTTACTTGAGTGTCGATGCCCAAGGCAAAATCTACATCGACAAACAGGAGTTTCCATTGGAAATCATCGAAGGCGAACTAAGAAACCGCCTGGCGGCCAATCCGGAGTTTGCGTTAAATCTAAATGCCGATGACGCGGTGCAATACGGCATCGTCGCCAAGGTGATGTCATCCATCGAACGAGCCGGCGTCACCAAGCTGTCGGTTCTGACGGTTCCGCAATAAATCATGAACCGGCCGGGTAACAGGTTTGCCCGGCTGATTAATCGCGGCGGCAAACGCCGTGGCACAAACACAATCCGAACCACGCCAAAACCAAGGATGCAGCCGCTGCGTCCAGGGTTTCCTTGCGTTTAGGCACAAACTTTTAGGAGAACTGTAGGATGGCGCGCAAGACCGCTCAAGACTTTCACCCGGAAGCCTTACAAGCTTTTGACAAATATGTGCACGGCGATATTTCCCGACGGGATTTTTTATCGTCGGTACCTAAATACGCTCTGCTCGGCCTGACCGCCGAAGCGTTGCTGGAAGCGCTAAATCCGCGTTTCGCTGAAGCGAAACAAGTCGCCGACAACGATCCGCGCATCAAAGCCACGTATGTGGAGTACCCTTCCCCGCATGGTAACGGCAAAATACGCGGCTACTTGGTGCAGCCGGCCAAAGCCGCCGGCAAACTCCCCGTGGTATTGGTTATCCACGAAAACCGAGGGTTGAATCCGCATATTCAAGACATCGCACGGCGCCTGGCGCTGGATAATTTCATTGCCTTCGCACCGGACGCGCTGTTTACCTTGGGCGGTTATCCGGGCGATGAAGATAAGGCCCGCGAATTGTTCCAAAAACTGGATAAAGAGAAAACCCAGGCCGATTTCCTGGCGGCGGCGCAAGCCATTAAGAAACTGCCGCAAAGTAACGGCAAGCTCGGCGCGGTGGGCTTTTGCTATGGCGGCGGCATCGTCAACTTCCTGGCCACCCGTTTACCGGATCTAGGCGCCGGCGTACCGTTCTACGGCGCCCAACCCGCCGCCGATCAGGCCGCAAAAATCAAGGCGCCGTTACTGATTCATTACGCCGGCGTCGACGACCGCATCAATGCCGGCTGGCCAGCCTATGAAGCGGCCTTGCAAAAAGCCGGCGTCAATTACGAAGCCCACACCTATCCAGGCGTGCAGCACGGCTTTAACAACGACACCACCCCACGCTACGACGCCGCCACCGCCAAGCTGGCCTGGGATAGAACCATCAGTTTTTTCAACGCTTATCTGCGCGATAGCTAAACCACCGGGAGGATTTCAATGAAAGTGGAAGTGCATATTTGGGATTGGCCATTACGCCTGTTTCACTGGTTGCTGGTCATAGCCGTGGTTGGCGCTTACGCCACCGGCAAACTGGGCGGCAACCTAACCGACTGGCATGCCCGCTTCGGCAGTTTGATTCTGGGCTTGCTGATATTTAGATTGATCTGGGGCTTCATCGGCACCACCCATGCCCGTTTCGCCAGTTTCTTTCCGACCTTTTCCAGACTAGTGGAATACGTGAAAGGCGAATGGCAAGGCGTGGGCCACAATCCGGCCGGTGCGATAGCGATTATTGCTTTGCTGGCAGTCTTGAGCTTTCTGGCCGTCACCGGCTTGTTCGCCAACGACGATATTGCTTTCGAAGGCCCGCTGTTTCATAGCATCGATAAAGAGCTCAGCGACAAACTGAGCGGCTGGCATCTTTATGCGGTGAATATCCTACTGGGTTTGGTAGCCGTGCATGTCAGCGCGATTGTCCTGTACCAGCGCCTGAAAAAAACCAATCTGGTCGGCGCGATGCTGACCGGCAAAAAGCAATTACCCAGATCCCTGGCGCCCTCCCCGATCAAACCGGTCGGACCGTTCCGTTTCGTGATCACCTTGTTGATCGCGGTGACGGTGGTCTGGGGCGTTTGGAGCGGCGGCTTTGTAAATTATCTGGCGCCGTTGGCCAGTTTCCAAACAGCTACGGCCAATCCTAAAACCTAAACCTTAGTTTTTTTACCACACCACAAGGAGTTAACCCATGAAATTGAAACTGATAGTCGCACTGGCGCTGGGCGCTGCCACGACGGCGGCCGTGGCCGGCGACGTGGAAGACCAAATCCGCTTCCGCCAATCCGCGTACTCGTTCCTGGGCTGGAATACCGCGAAAATCAAAGCGCAGGCAGCCGATCATCCGGAAACCTTTAACAAGGATCAGGTAATCGCTGCCGCGAATGCCGTTGCCGCGGTCGCTAATTCCGGCCTGCTCAGCCTTTACGGCCCAGGCACCGATAAAGGTACCGGCTGGAAACCAACCCGTCTGAAGCCCGAATTCTTCGAAAAACAGGACGAAGTGAAAGAAATCGAAGCGACTTTCATTAAGGAAGCCAACGAGTTGCAAAAAGTGGCGGCCAATGGCGATGCGGCGGAAGTTAAAGCCCAATTCGGCAAAGTCGGCGCTACCTGCAAAAGCTGCCACGATTTGATTCGGGTTCGCGAATAATTCCATCTGCTCCAAACGCTAAAAATCCAGCGTTAAGGCATTTCCAGCCAGCAACTCGGCTTGCCGGAGCTTGTCCGAACCCTATTCGGACGAGTTCCGTTTCTAAACCACTAATAGAAACACCCGCTCGTTCAGATCGACCTACACGTCATATCGCGTTTGACCACTTTCCTAAAAATCGGCATGCCTGGCTTTGCGGCTGCTCTTCTAATTTAGGCATATTAATTTCAAATATTATCGTTTTATTTAATGAGTTAGTTTCGCTAACCTTTGCGTTTATCAGCAAACCATCAGTTACTAGGGACTTACTGGACAGATACTCATGCCTTTACAACAATTAGTCGAATATTTTAACGATAGACTGGAGCAAGAACACAATAACGGCTTACGGCCATTTGTGCTGGACAACGGCGCGGTGCACGGGATATTCGGCCCGATCTGCATCGGTAGCAGATTGTCGCCCCTGCGCCAGACTTTGCGCACAGCAAATGTTATCGGTCACATTGCGCAACTGAACGTATCCACTATCAACAAACAGACCATTGAAAGCAGCGAACTGGAACAATACCTGGCCCTGCCCCAGGCCGAACAAGCCAATGTCGAATCCATCATCAATTTCGACCGGATGTCACGAGCCGTACACATGCTGAACTATTTGCCGCAAGCACATCTGGACGAATTATTGTTTCTGGAAGTCGACCCGCGGCATATACTCGGGGTCAAAGAGGATCATGGCGCTTATTTTGAAGAAGTGATAGTAGCTTGCGGCCTGCAAACTGCCAATGTCGCCATCACATTGACTGCAAACAACGCCTATGCCGGTTTTTACCAATTGCTGCTAAAAGGCCTGAACAACTATCAACGCCGCGGCTACCAATTGGCGTTGAAGTTTGATTATCACTCGCTGGAAAAATCGGCCTTCGAGCTCATCACCCGTGCGGCGCCCAACTTTGTCGGTATCTCGGCGCTGGAATTGGACCGCATCCGCGACAATAAACTCCTGGAAAAACTCCAACAATTAAGCAGTTTGGCAAGCTCGATCAACAGCCGAAGCTTCATACTGCAAATCGATGACAAACGCACAGCCGCATTGGCTCGCAATACCGGCTTTGATCTGGTACAGGGAGACTATTTCGAACGAAGCGTCGAGCTCTCTGCGGCCAACGGCTAATTCAAAGCAATCCGCACAAAAAAGCCCGCGTAAAGTGGGCTTAGCTTTTAGACACGGCTTGGTAAATGAGCTATTTGCGCTCATAAATCTTGTCGCAGACGCCAAAATTAAGCGCCACCAATCTACCGCGGCTTCAGGCAGTCTGCCAGCATCCATTGCATAATCCAACGCAGCGCCAGCTCGCATCGTAATATTCCAGCCTGCACGAGCGATACTGCAGCGTACTTTTGAATCAAATCAAAAGCCATTGCTCGGCTCATTAAAGTGGATCGTAAATCCGCCATGTCGCTTAGCATCGTGTAAAACATCCTCGCAATTTCAGCTGAAGCCTTTGGCGGTAAATATGTCCAGTTGGCTTCTAATACTGGATCACTGCGAGAATCACGCTGGTTTTTCAAAGTCTCCCAGGCGACAATAGCCAATAGAAACGACACAGCCGGCCAATGACCAATCGATACCTGCCGAAGACATCCATCAATACAGCTCCTATAGCGACAAAATCAGATTCTCACCTTCGCAGACAAACATATTCCAGGGTAACCATCAAAAGCCATTCCCGCCCAGGTTGCAAAGCTGTTGCGGTGCAGGCGTAGAATTGCATTTGGTATAGGTTTTTTTAACGAATGAAGGCATGTCCACAACCTGAAGAAACCCATACTGAAACTTACACTACCCGCTAAAGTGCAGATAAATTTTTATAAGTGTCGATAATATTTTAATAAAAAATATTACTTATATATCAAATATTTAAAAATGAACAATCAGAAAACACAAGGCACCAAGCAAGACGAGAAAATGCAACACACGCCGATGATGCAGCAGTGTATTACCCATGAAATATAAGGATTTTTTTATATTAAACTTAATTTACTATACTAAAACCTATACTGTCACTAATGAAACGCCTCATCGTCTCAATTCCTTGGCTTTTAGCAGGCTGGTGAAAAACTGAGCTATCGAGCGTCACTAAGGATCGTGGCGGTTACAAGAGGTTAAAATAGGCTACCTAAATTTGGAGCCTTTCAATGCGCGGACACGATGCCATTCAAAACAGCTGGTTCAGCTATGTTAGCCTGGAAGACCGTATTCCCAAACAGCATCCGTTGCGTCGTTTACGGCTACTGGTTGATGGCGTATTGGCCTCTATGGATGCCGTCTTTGCCGAGCGTTACTCGCACACAGGCCGTCCCTCGATGGCCCCTGAAAAACTGCTGCGCGCCTTGCTGTTACAAGTCCTGTATACGGTCCGTAGCGAGCGTCAGTTGATGGAACAACTGGACTACAACCTGTTGTTTCGCTGGTTTGTCGGTCTGGGCATCGACGACGCCGTGTGGGAACGCACAGTGTTCAGTGCCAACCGCGAACGCCTGCTGTCCGAAGCCCTGAGTCGCGAATTTTTTGAGCGGGTACTGGCCATAGCCGAATGGCAAAATCTGGTGTCCGACGAACACTTCAGCGTCGACGGTAGCCTCATTGAAGCCTGGGCCTCGCACAAAAGCTTCGTCAAAAAAGATGGTAGTGGTCCCGATAAACCCGCCGGCCGCAATCCCGAGATCGACTTCAGCGGCGAAAAGCGCAGCAACGCCACCCACCACAGTACGACCGATCCCGAAGCCCGGCTTTACAAGAAAGGCGAATACACCGAGGCCAAACTGCGTTACATCACCCATGCCTTGTCCGAGAATCGCAACGGCCTGATTGTCGATGTCGAAACCACTCAAGCCACCGGCACCGCCGAAATCGAAGCCGCGCAAAAAATGATCAAACGCCGCGAGCCCAAAGGCGGCAGCGTCGGTGCCGACAAAGGCTATGACCAAGCGGCGTTCGTCAACGGACTCGAGTCCCGTGACATCAAAGCCCATGTGGCCCGCAAAAAGACCGGCAGTGCCGTCGATGGCCGGACCGCTCGCGGCAAAGGTTACGCCCAAAGTCTCAAGCGCCGCAAAATCGTCGAAGAAGCCTTTGGCTGGGTCAAAACGGTCGGCGGCCTGCGCAAAACCCGTCACATCGGCTTAGCCAAAGTCGCGGGTCAGGCCTTGTTTTGCTTTGCCGCATACAACCTGACGCGCATGCTCAACCTATTGATGTTCACGCCGAAACCGGCGTGGAGTGCGCCCGCCTAGGGTGAAGTTCGCCTGAAAACCGTCCACAGACGGCTTCAGGCGAATAAAAAGCCCTTGAAACCGGGGCAAAACGCTTGAAACTCGATGTCATGACCGATTTCAACTCGAAAAAATCACGGCAACCGTGGGTAAGGGGAAATATCAGTGGGTTTTTAACCAGCCTGTTAGGTGCCAGATCTTCACAACACACTCTTTGTTATCAGAAAATTTCACACTGAAATTATGATGTTTTTCTGCTGACTCCGCATCCCTGTGGCTCGCCACTAAAGTCCAAGTCGCTCACATTGGCTTTGACTCATTATCGGATGGCATGGTTGGCAGCACCATTGATTCGATTCTGTTGACGGATCTGGCCGCCGTCGTTAGCAATCGCTACAACTATGGCGTCTCGGAATGGCCCGTGGCTGTCTTTGTCCACGAGGCGACGTAAGTCTCATCAATGATCTCTTCATTCAGGTTTTGAACAAAGGCCGAGGCGCCAAGATTCACCCGTTCATCGCCACGGAAAGCAGTTGTTTAACTTGATTCTCTGGTTATTGGATAGTGATGATTGGCTTTTTGGAATCTCAAATCCGCTACACCACACAACGCTGGTTTGATCGATCGCTTGTTCGTTACTACCGGCTTTCTAGTCGATGTCGCCGGCCGGGAACACGTGGCTTATTCCGGCTATTTATTGCGGAAGAAATCGGCGTAGGTCGACCAAGCGCAGGTGTTTACCAAGGCGATCACAGTTCTGATTTTTTTACACCGATGACACGCCTGCTTACTCACTCTTCTCCCTGGAGGCCATCGGAAAAGCTAAATCTTAGTCTTCCGCTTTTTCACAAGGGATGGCAAAGATTATCGTCACCCGGCCCTGCCCTCCACGCACCCCGAGTTTTACCCTAGCTCGGCAGTTCGACCGCTTTCCGCTTACACCAAAGGCAGGTAAACATCGGTAACCTGTTCGTGTTCGGCCGTTTCAGACACGCGTTTGATGTAATGAAAAAATACCGGAAATTCCCGCAATTCCTCACCACTTTCCGGCAGCCACTCCCGGTAGAGGTAATAAACACTGTCGCTGATACGGTCGGTTGAACCGATATGGCGCACCACGGCGTATCGCCCTTCCGGAATCTGCTTGTTGACCACGCCGTGCGAATTGGCCGGCACGGGTTGCTTGACCTCCCCGCAGACATCGAATCGGAATGAGTCCGTGGGCGTGTTAGTCGGGTCGTCATACGCGATACCGAACGTCCGACTGCTGATGATCGGCGACAAGCCGCTTTGCTTACGCCAGGTTATGAATTTTCTGACCGTGTCCATAAGCAGGCTGGGTGATGCACGGTGCTCCAGCGCTGCGACTAGGGTTTCTGAAAAATCGACGATGGTAACGTTCATCCGGGGACTCCTTAGGCGTTTGGGTAATAGCATGCGCTCATTCCATGGCTGCCATGCCGGGTGCTTTCGAAATTGAGTAGGCGTTTGTCCAATGCATTTTTTGAACGCGCGGGAAAACGATTCCGCATTCTCGAAACCGGCGTCCAGGCCAATATCGGTAATGCTGCGCCGCTCCTGAAATACCAGTTGGTAAGACGCCTTGCGTAAGCGCAATAACCGAATGTAGCGCGTCGTGCTCAACCCGGTGTAAGCGGAGAACTGGCGTTGAAAGTGAAATCGGGAAAAATTGGCCTGTTTGCTCAGTTCGTCGACCGACAACGGCTTGAACAGATGTTGGTCTATGTAATCGAAAACCCTATCGAAACGCATGGCATAGGCCGCGCTGGCCGTTTTATCGTCGACTTTCATACCTCCTCAATCGAGCGCTACTGTAACAAGCGCCTAATCTTCGCGCCTTACTCAACGTGCTCAATTGATACCGGAAATGCGTAGAACAAATGGAATGCACTGGCGCGAGTGCGGCAGATCGTCGGACGCCCCCGTTTTGCCGACCACCCGGGAGGCGGGGCCTGCCAGGGATGCAAGCGTGACAGAAGTATCGCCACTCAAGTTTCGGCGACACAATGGCCTGCTGTCCGCTGCGAGTGGCTGTCCATGTAGTCGTAAAAAGCCTGTCCGTGCGCCGATTCGAACGGCAGGCTGCCGCTACGCACACCCTGCTCCAACCGTTCGAACCACGGCCGGCTCATTGCCGGCGAGTTGTGCATCAGCACCATTGCCCGCAGGCTGTTGGGATGGTCCAGACGCAGATAAGTCGATAGTTTGTTATTGCGGAAGCGACGTTGCGAGACTTCCTCGAACACGCCGATAGCCGCCAGCATGCGCAGCAAACGGTAGAGGGCATCGGCGTCGGCGCCGATACGTTCGGCCAGGGTTTCGGCGCTAGCGTCGCCATCGGCCAGCGCGCCGGCGATGTCCAGCCGCGCGGCGACATACAGCGCCCTCGATTGCCAAAAGGCCGAACCGATCTGGATCAGGCGGAACGGCGCCGGCACGATTTTGTTGGGCAAATGTTGCAACCAGGCGCCGAATCTGGCGAGTTTGGCAAAACGGCGCACCGCGCCGACATTTTTTTGCAATGTCATGTCACGCTCCCGCTTGGGAGGCGGCCATGCCCGCCGCCAACAGCTTGCCGTTGAAAGCGGCGAGTTCGTCGAGGAAGGCTTCGTCCATCTGCCCTCCCATCTGTTCCTCGAAGATGTCTTTCAGCAGCATCGGCATCATCGCAAGGCTGACGAAGGCCATCCGCGCCACGTCGGGATTGATCGCCTTATCGACCTGACCGCTTGCCTTCAGCTGTTCTAGCCGCCGTGCGCCGCCGCTGCGGCCGCGCTCCAGCAATTGCAGGATGAAACGCCGGCCCGGCCCGTGGTTGAGGGCCAGCACCTTGAGAATAAGCTTGGGAAACTCGGGATGCTTGAGCATGGTGTCATAATAGAGGCGTAGATATTCAGCGAAACCACCGGCCTCGGACAGCGTATCGCTGTCGAGCATGTCCAAGAGGGGCTTGAGCGTCTCGCGGATCATTTCTTCGTAGAGGCCTTCCTTGTTGCCGAAGTAATAGCGGATCATCGAGATATTGACGCCCGCCTGGTCGGCGATGGCGCGGGTGGTGACTTTGTGGTATTCGTCGGCGAGAAAACATTCCAGCGCCGCCTTGAGCAGACGCGCATAAACCGGGTCGCGAATATCGTTCATCGTAAAAACTCCTGCAAACCATGACAGCGGCAGGTTAGCACCGGCGGCTCAGGGGCTCTAGCGTTTTCGCCAATCAAGATGATGGGTTTGATTGAAGTGCAATAGAAGAAAGCCGATCCCCCTGTCACCGCCTCGCATCGCATTTTCTGCTGGACGGCCAACGACATCCCTTCGCGGCCAGCGCAATAAACGAACCCCAAGCAGCATACAGCCCACGGCAAAGGTGAAAATCCCAACAGTAGACACATACACCGAAATCATAGGCCCCAGCGCATAAACCACGGCGCCGGCGAAGATCAATAATGCCGCCGGCTTGGGATAGATCGCCGAACGGTAGATAGCCAGGCAAAACAGCACGATGCCGATCAATATCGTCGCGGAAGCCGAAATTCTAAACGCCAACACCGCCGGATCGTTTTTGATGACGGCGTCTCGTAACAGAAAGGCGGTTTCCGGATAACCTCGTTGCTGGCGGCGGCCTGCTTTAGCAAAAACAGACAATTACGCATGAATGGCGGATTGCCGATGGCATGTTGCGCGACCAACCAGGCGGCCCAAGCCCCCTCCTCGCCCACAAGACTGTGTACAGGCCAACCGTATTGCTCGATGATGGCTGCAAGGCGAGCGGCATTGCTGATATGTACGGCTTCCATATACGGGTGATAGAGAGCGTGGCCTAGAGAGCCATCGGCGACCAACGCCTCCCGTACTGAAAGGTCGTTTTTTGCCATCGCTACCAGTTCCTGGCTTAACATTTCGTTTGAATGGTGCATCGGGGCTCTGTTTTGGCAATTAGTAAGAGGCGCTTCAGCTTGTGCCGACCGGTGAACGATCTGCCGCGCGCCACGTACCCGGCTGCCAATCAGCGTCGAACGCTAATCTGCTTTAAGCGGACGGACGTTTGATCAAGAGCCGAATCCAAAACCATGTCTCGAAGCCCGCACCAACGATGAAAGCGGCGTTACCGATACCGGAATAACCGACCAGATAACACGCCACGGCTACCGCTAAAATCATGACGGTGATGATGTGATGTTTCATAGAACTCTTCTCCTACGTAATAAAGTTAAGGAACAACATTAACCAACATCCCGGCTAATTCTGTAGCAATCCGCATCAATGGATCGATGGAGGGACCGCGCCAGCAACTGACCAGGATAAAAACTTCCCGATTCAAACCATACCCATCATATAAACCATCCACGGCTTAGTCGTTTAAAGGTTCAATGGCCGGGATAGGCAAATAGTAGACATAAAACTGTTCGTCACGTGTCCAACCGGTTGTTCGATAAAGTGCCTGCGCCTCGGTGTTGATTACTGCCGTCGACAAGGTCAGGCGGACTGCGCCTAAGGTTGCCGCATATTCGACTGCCGCCGCTATGAGCCGGCCGGCAATGCCTTGTCTACGAAATCCGGCATCGACAAATAGATCGTTGAGAATATAGGTTCGAGCCAGCGAGACTGACGAAAAGCTGGGGTAAAGCTGAACAAAGCCGGTGGCGTTATTGTCCTGCTCGGCCAGGAATAGTACCGATTCGCCGTGTTCGAATCGATCCCGCAAAAACGATTTCGCCGCATGCGGATCACTGGATTTACCGTAAAACCGGCGGTAATCGTCGAATAACGGAACGAGTGCATCCAGGTCGGACAGCGTGGCTTGACGAACGGAAAATGGCTTCATGACGGCTTCCATCAATGGTTGGCGTTAGGGTTTAGCTACGTCGGCAACCAAATCTGCCATGACCACCTGGCCCGATGCGCGCAACGCTTCGATCACGCTGCTGCGGTTTTCCGGCGGCTGGTTTTGGCTGACCTTCCACTTGCCTTGCAGTCGGGTCACGCTGATTTCGATGCCGACAATTTGCGTGAGCAAGCGCTCGGTAAAATTGGCGGGCGCGTCCGCTATTGCCCAAGGCTCTGGGAAACCGGCTTCGAATTCATCCGTCATGGCCTGCAATTGCCCACGAATCCAGGCCGGGTCGTCGATTATCCTTAGTTTGCCGTATGCATGCACGGCGGTGTAGTTCCAGGTCGGCACCACCTTGCCTGTTTGCGGTTTGCTGGCGTACCAGGACGGCGAGATGTAGGCATTTTCGGATTGAAACACCGCCAGCACTTCGGTTTGCGGATCGAAATCGCTCCACAGCGGGTTCGTGCGGGCGATGTGGCCGCGCAAGCAGCCGTATGGCGTATCGCCGTCTTCCAGCCAATGCAGCGGAATATGGTTGGCGTTCAAACCGTCAAAGGATAAGGTAACCAAGGTCGCCAGGGGATATTCGCGCATCAAGGCCTGCATGACCTCGATTCTTGGTTCGTCGAAATGTTTGGGGATATACATTGATGCTTACCGTTTAAATGTCGATGCCGCTAGACATTGATTTTGTAATTCAAGGTTACTTCGTCGCCGTGCATGCCACGGAATCCCCAATTGCAGGCAGGACTTTCATATATGCAAATTTCTATATCCTGGTGGGTAATTCCGATCTTTTCTTGGATGCGGTCGAACAGCAAACGAATCAGCTTTTTCTTGGTAGCCGTTTCCCGGCCGCTAATCATGGTGATTTCGATGATCGTATAGGAATCGGTTCTGCCGCTGGGCGCGAACAGGTCGTCTTTTTCCAGCGGGAAGAATCTGTGCGCCCTCTTGTCTTGCGGAAACTGCAGCGCTTCCACCACGCATTCATGAATCACATCGGACAATTGCCGCTTGATGGGGTTGAGATGGTCTTTAATCCCGTAGATTTTGATTTGTGCCATTTTAAAGTCTCTTGAAATAAGGAACTGTAGCCATCAGCTTGCGCTAACCGCGCGCAAAAATGCCGAAACCAAAGGATGCGGCTGCTCCGGCGTGGATCGGGCTTGCGGCACGAACAGCGTACCGATGAAAAAGGGATGACCCGGCCATTCGATGACCCGAATCTCGCCTTCGGTATCGGCGCCGGTGATGCGCAACGGCCCTTGTTTCAAGACATCGATACAGTCCGGGTTGATGCCGAAATTGCAATAATACTGTTCGGTGGCGGTCAAGGCGCCGTAGATGTCGGCAACACGCGAGCCCGGTTCGAAAGTCAGCGGTAGCTGCCGCCCGGCCAGCGAACAGGCCAGCTTCGAAATGAACAAATCGGAGGCATAAGGATCGTACTCGGCGTGTTGCGCGTCTTTGAATCCCAACAGGTTGCGGGCGTATTCCAAAATCATATGCTGAAATCCGCCGCAAGTGCCGAAACACGGGACGCCGTTTTCGCGGGCATACCGAATCGCTGCCAGTGTCTTGTCCATGTTCTTATATGGGCTGCCAGGCGCTACCCAGATGCCGGCATAGCGTTGGAACAGCATTTGATCGATGTCCTCGGTTGAAATCCAGTCGGCGTTAATCTCCAACCCCAAAGCCGTCTTGGCATGTTCGATGGCGGCGTTGGTCGAGAGATGAGGCTGAAATGTCGGCGTGTATTCGCCGAGCAATGCAATTGATGGGGTCATGGCTGGGTCAGTTTCTTGGTTAATTTAGGGTTTCGATCAACCGACAAATCGCCGGCGAGGTTCGATACAGACAGGAATAATGGGAAAGTCCGTCCAGTACCGTAATTTTCGAACAGCCTGGCAACGCCGATGCTAGAAAATCGGCCATGGCAACCGGCGACCAGTTGTCTTCCGCGCCGTGCCAGATCTGAGTATCGACGTTGATATCGGCCAGCGTTGCTTTCCAGGGCTGGACGTAGGCGATGACGTCGCGAGCATAGCCTAGGGAATCGCGCTTGAAGCAGGTTTTGAGCGTTTTCATCATCGTGATCCGAAACCCCTGATCGGCCAGCAACGCTCGGTCTTCGCCGGCTACGCTGGCAAATAACATCCGCAACAACAGGCCGGGAAATCGACTCGCCAACCATCCTTGTACCCGAGCCAGCCGCAGAAATGTCGACGGACGATTTTGAGCCAGCTGGAAAACGGCCTTTCCCGCCGCCGCGTCGATGAAGTCGCAGGCATCCAACGGCGCAGCGGCGGAAACCAAATGCAGGCTGCGAACCTTGCCGTTCATCGCCCGGCTAACTTGCAAGGCAATGAAAGCACCGATCGAAAAGCCAATAACATCAACGGGGCTATCGCCAACCTTGTTGGCAATCTCTTCGGCGATGCATTGGTAATAAGCGTCGCCTTGCAAGCTAGGGGCTATGGTCGAGCGGTCGTAACAAATGATGGCCAGTTGATGTTGTTTGGCATAAGCATCGAAAATTTCGCATTCATCGGGCGAGCCCGGCGTACCGTGGAAATAGATCACCGGCTGGCCGTCGGCGGCGCCGAATTGGCTGAATTTTACTGATGGCATAACGGCGGCATCCTGTGTTTCCAAGGATCGGCTTGTTCGAGCTGGGCGGCCAGTTGGAACAACAGCCGGTCGTTACCGGTTGCGGCCATGAACTGCACGCCGTGCGGCAAGCCGTCGTCGCTCCAATACAGCGGCACCGACATGGCCGGTTGGCCGGTGATGTTGGCAAGCGGGGTGAACGGCGTTTGCTGCACGGCCTTGCTGATAATCGCATCCAGCAAGCGGTTGGAGAATAATTTGTCGGCCAATCCGCTCACCAGCAGTCCGTGCATCAGCCATCGTTCCACAACATTGGGATCGAGGGCGTCGGACGCCAACGGCGGCGTGGCGACCGTCGGTGTCAGGATCACGTCGTAGCGGCTATGAAAATCCGCCAACCGTTCGGCGATCCGCTGCCAGACAGCCAAGGCCTGCTGCAGCTGTTCGTCGCTCACGCCTTTGCCGATGCCGGCCATCAGCCGGGTGTTCAACTCGATGGCCAGCTCAGGCTCGGTCAGTTCCAGCCACTGCGCCATGTTGGCGACATCCCGCGCGGTATAGTAAAAAATCACGGTCAGAAAGGCGCGCATCAATTCGCGGTCGTCGAAATTCCAGGCAGCCTCCTCGACATCGTGGCCGCGCGCTTCGCAGTGTTTGGCGGCTTTGACGGCGGCGGCGAGGCAGTCGCGATGTATTGGGGTGTCGACAGGTGCCCGGTTGATCAGCGCGATTTTCAGCCGTTTTGGTGGCTGGGTGGCGGCATATAGATAAGACTGGGGCGGCGGCTTGGTCGCGGAGTAAGCCTGATCGGTGTTGCCGGCCACTAAATCCAGATAGGCAGCGCTGTCGCGCACGCTGATCGTGCAGACATGGCTGACAACCGCCCCACCCCAAGCCTTCGATAAATCTTCGAAGCGGTTCAAGCCTCGGGACGGTTTGAAACCGAAGATGCCGCAATAGGACGTCGGCAATCTGATCGAACCGCCGCCGTCGCTGGCATAGGCCATAGGCACGATTCGGGCGGCCACGACCGCGGCACTGCCACCGCTGGAGCCGCCCGAATTGAGGTTTAAATCCCAGGGGTTGCGGGTGCTGCCGAACACGGCGTTGTTGGTTAGCGCCGATGCGCCGAGCTCCGAGGTATTGGTCTTGCCGAAGGTAATCAAACCGGCGGCATTGAGCCGGGCGGCCATCTCGTTATCGGCGGCGGGACGGTAATCCTTCATCGCCACGCTGCCGTTCGACATCGGGACGCCGGCGAAACGCAACATCAAATCCTTGACCAGAAACGGCACGCCGGTAAACGGTCCACGCTTGCCTAGGTTTTTCACCAGCGATTCCGCCAATTCATCCATCGGCGTGACGACGGCATTCAGTAACGGATTGAATTCAGCCAAGCGCGCCTGAGCTGCCTTCAGCAATTCACCTGCCGACACGTCGCCGGATCGCACCAACTGCGCCAGACTCAAGGCATCGTATTGCGGATATTCGCTGAAAGGATTCATCGCTCGGACGGCCGTTGGTTAGCTCGGGGCATGCCGGTAAACAACATCAACGCGCCAACGACCACGACCACATCGGCGACATTGAAAACGCCGGTACGAATTGGCCCGATGCCGATATTGACGAAATCCACAACATAGCCGCCGTACATTAACCTATCGATCAGATTGCCCAAGCCACCCGCCAATAACAACGCATAGGCCAGGATCGAGGACGGTGAGGCCGATTTCGAAAACAGGATGTAACCCAGCAAAGCCAATAACGCCAAGGCAACGCCACCCGAAAACAAGCCGTCGCGCAGAGTGCCCGGAAGCGACGAACCCAAACCCAAAAATGCGCCGTGGTTGTGGGCCAACTGCAAGCGCACGGTATCGCCCCAAAACGACCAGACTTCGGTGTCGGATAAAAACGATTGGGCTATGGACTTGGTGGCCTGGTCGCAACCGACGCAGGACACCAACACAACAAGGATCAGGAGTGCGCGTTTCATCATGCTCATTTCGGTTTTTCCTCAGGTTATACGTGCTCTTTTAATTCAAGACTTGGGTCCACAAAGTCCCAGGGTTGATGACTTGCATGCCAAAAAACGGCTTGTGGCTTAAACAAATCGGGGTTGTCCAAAGTGGCGGCATGAAAAAACAGCATGCCCGTATAACCCGATGATTTCTTTAAGATCGGATTGCCGCAAGTCGGACAAAACCCGCTAGTGACGGTATTGCCGCTATCGGCCGTCATTTCGTAGAACTTCAGTTCTCCTGAAATAGTTGTACCATTTTCCAACGCCACAAACTCGGCCGAATGGCCTGTGCCGGTAATTCGTTGGCATTGCCTGCATTGGCATAAAAAAGACAAACGCGGCTCGGATTTCACCGAATATTGAACCGCTCCGCACATACAGCCGCCTTTAAATTGGCTCATAGCATTGCTCCTGAAATTAGTAAGCCATAGATATTAAAAAGAGAATGAGTAGCTCTTTATTAATGGCATTGATAGCGTGATTTAGCGCATCAGCTTTAAACCCTCATTATTAACCATTTCAATAATCGTCTTCGCCACTTCGTGGGCATGACGGTAATTGGTCATCAGGGATATATGATCGGCTTCTTCAATGGTTCGCAATGAGCTGTTTCTGGATAAATTCAGCCAATTACGCTGTTGTTTCCGATGCCAATTAATGAATTTTGCCGCGGTTTCCGTATCCAGCCCGATAAACCGGCCCGCTACGATTACCGCTACCGGCAGATCGTTTAAGGGCTGCAAGGAGCGAATTTGCTTCAGTGTGTCCGGTAAAAAACGGTATTCCCAAACGACAGTTTTCAGGTAATCGGTCTGGGCAAGGAAGGCATTGGCGGGCGCTTCCGTATCGGCGGGCAGTCCGGCGGCAAGATTGAAAAGCCCCAAACCGAGAACCGCGCGCATTGCCCCGACAGAAGCCAGATAGGGAAATACCTGGACGGTAGGCGGCGTCCAGTCTTCGACCTTCGGCAAATCGACTTCGGCATAGGTTTCCAGCACCGACGGGTTGGTCGCATCGACCAGAACCAATCCCGCCACATCCTGAGGATAATTCGCGGCGAACATGCGCGCATACGCACCGCCGATAGAGTGGCCAACCAAAATGTAGGGCCCGGGAATATTCGCAGCCGTCAATAGGTCGTGAAGTTGCCGGCTGGTGTTAATGGCATCCATGGGGAGCGCGCTTGGCGCGCTCCAACTGTATCCGGCTCTGTCATAAGAACAGACCTTCGCGCTTTTTGCCACTTCCGGCTGTATCCAGGCCCAGGCCAGTGAGGAAGCGCCTGCGCCGCCTTCGAGAATCACAGTCAATGGACCTGCACCCGTGCAATTAATATGAAATAGATGGCCGTCCACGTCGACCATCCGGCCAGGTGGCGGGTATTTTTCCAAGTCGGCCTTTACCGCGAAGTGTTGATAAACGGCCCCGGTCAGTAGCAATACGGTTAACAATACCAGCCCAGCTTTTATGGCCCGATATATCCAGCGCCAAACGGTGCGCAATAGCGTAAGAATATTGGTTGCCATTTAGAGTGCTCCGGCCAGCGATTCCTTGAGTGGCATATCGGCATGGAGTCTGTACCAGTCATTGAATCGCTGACGATAAGATTCAAAAGGCTGATGCAGCTCCCCTCGCGGATCGTTGCTTAGCGCGTAGGCCATGCCTTCGATTAGCCAGTGCTCACCGGTTAGCAGCGCCAGGCTGCCGAATTGGTCGGCCTGCCAATGATGGATGAGCTCATGCGCCACGTAGTGTGGCTGCCAACCTCGCGGCGCGATGGCGATAGCAAAACTGCCCAAGGTGAATCCTGCCTTGTTTGATAGGCCGAATACGGACCGGCATTGCTCCGTGCTGCAAAACACGATCTTCGGCTCGCCGATGGACAAGCCCCATTGAGTAGCAAGATAAATTTTCGAGTCGTTGAGCAATGACTCAGCGGTTGCAAGCTGAGAGACATCATCCACGCATAGGTTTTGTGGGTTGCAATGGACGCCGAATACTTCAGGGATCAGTACCCGAACCGGTTTGAAAAAAGCCCACGCGGAAATCGGCACTAACAGGAAAATCACGGCTACCCATCTACTGTATTTCATCAAGCTTTCTCATGGCAACTAACGCATACGTTTCGGTAAAGCGCGGAGTTTATGAACTGGATCCCTGTTCGTTATTGAGGCTTAATGACCAGCATTTGATTGCCGCCGCGTTGAAATTCGTAATCAACCTTAACGATCTGTACGTCAAATCCTCGGCTGGCAAATTCTTCGCAGACCATGGAAAGATATGGCGACAGAACCCTATCCAGCGCAAGCAGCGGAAATATCCGTACCTCTCGGGCTACCCGCAACATTTCCTGTACTGCCTGAAGATGAAACTCCGCCGACAAGTGTGCACTGTACAAAAACAAAAAATGCGACGACAAGGCCATATCGAATTGTCTGTCTTCAAAAGGCAGTGCAGGTAACTCTCCCGCTAGGTATCGGCCTTGTTGTTTACCCAACTCGAAATCGGCAAGGAAAGTGTCCATGGCCGTCATACGGATTTCTCCTAGCGCCTCTATCGAAGGAATGACATCCCAGATAAAGTCGCGTTGGTTTTCAAGCGTCTGAGCCATGACAGTTTCATAGGTTTCGGCGATGCGGCTTTTGATCTGCTCGACATCAAACATGTAGACAGGGTCTACTGAAACGATATGCCCACCACGTTGGGTCAGTTCAGCGTTGAATCCGGCGGGCCCGTCACCGCACCCCAAAATATACCTGCCCAGATCAGCTTCGGTCAGGCTAAACATGCTGACATATTCAGCGTATGAACGTCCCCAGGGTACGACCTTGTCGAGTGTAAAAGCCATCTTTTGATCCTTACTTGTTTCGGGCCTTAAACCCGCTTATTGCGTTTCCGAATGTTTGGCAGCAAATCGCCCGATGCGGCCAAGGTGGGTAAAACCGAATCCCGCCGGATATTTGAGGCCGTAACCCAGCGCCCGGTCAAAACCGATATGGGCGCACCAGATCAAACCGGCACATTGCAGGGCCGACGACGGAACCGTGAAGCCGATCACCAGACTGGCAACGGCACCTAGGTATGAGTGCGCAGTGTTATAGCTAATAGCGCCAACCTTAGCGCCGGCGAAATAACCGAGTAACGAAATATCGGGCACCAGGAAGTAGAGTGCGAAAGTGCTCCAGTTCAGATCGAGTTTTGCGTAAGCGATGCAGGCGGCAAGTAGCACGCACAATCCCTCCAGTCGCAATAACACCCGAACGGCACCTGTGGTTTCACCTAGCATTTGGACTCCGGCAGTTTCTAAATAGAAACGGATTATTTTGGGTTAATTACAACTCAGGATCAGGCCTTGCAACAACTGTCAGTATTGACAGGGTATGGTTTGAAAGTTGTAATCTGTGGCATACAGCTCGCTTATGATCCGCTATCACTGCAACCGCAGTCTAGGATTTGTTCTATATCGACCAGCGCTCTTGGCCTATTGCCTCTCACTCGGCCCCCATGAACGCCAACATCAGATTCATTTGCGCGGCCAACATCGGAACGCCGGTGTGAATGACCTTCCCTTGAGCGGACGCTTCCTGGAGTAACGGCGTCATTTCCGGTGCGATGACGCATTCGGCGACCAGGTCGCATTGCCGCATCAAAGGCTTGGTTATCGGTAACTCATCATTCGGCTTCATGCCGAGAGAAGTGGCGTTGATGGCAATATCGTAGTGGGCATTCGAACGTAGCTCTGTCGATACGTTCAATTGTGGGTAGGCATGGCGGACTCTCGCTGACAGCGCACTGGCTCTTTCCGGTGTTCGATTTTGTATGCAAAGTGAAGCGCAGCCGTGTTTGGCAAGGGCAAAAGCAATTGCCGATGCAGCGCCTCCGGCTCCGACCAGAAGGATGTGCGTGCCTTTCACGCTGTAGCTGGCGCCGGCTAATCCGGCAACAAAACCTTCGCCGTCCAGCATGGTACCAATCAGGCGGCCGTCACCGTTCCGGCGAATGACATTCACGGCACCAACCAGGCGTGCCTCCGGCGTCAGTTCATCAACCAAGCTGGCGGCAACGACTTTGTGTGGCATGGAAACGACGGCGCCCCCGAAGTTTTTCAAGGCGCGCAGGCCGGTAATAAAGGCGGGAAAGCCTTGCGCCGATACTTGCATGGGGAGCATGACAAAGTCACCCCAGCGCCCCCGTTCACCCAATAATGCGTTTGCCATAGCCGGTGTTCTGGCCTGGCTGACCGGGTCGGCGATGACGCCGAATATTTTGGTGTTGCCGGTAATCGATGCGAGCATATTGTTGAATGTGGCTTAAATTGTTCCCTTTGCGGGTCATGTTGCACGATAGCGATATACCCCATATTCCCAATAGCCGCCGCCCGGCTTCGCGGGACCAACCCAATTTCGGGCTAACAACGCCTGGGCTATGAAGTAATTAACGAAACCATGCCCCACCAACAAGACGCTTTGATGCTCATGCGCCAGGTCTATTAATAACGATGCCGCGACTTGCGCCCGCAGTTTTGCCATGGCGAGCGACTCGCCGTTTCGCGAGAATCCCATCGTCGACAGACAGCGTAACAATAAGCCCCAGGCACCAACCGACATCGTCAACCCACCCTGTTTGAAATGAGGGACAGCAATTTCCCGAAACACCGGGTCACTCAGCAAAATATCAGCAAATCCCAATGCCTTGGCCGATTCCAGAGAACGGATAAAGTCGCTACAAACGGCGACATGGCATGCCGAAGCGCGTTGCTTGGCGTGTTCCGGCGGTTCGTCAGCTATGCCGGATAAATCATAACAGCTGACAATTTCGCCGATGTCCCGCGCTTTGACTTTGCCTTTCAGTTCGAACGCCGGTTTACCGTGCCGGATTAAAGTAATTTCCATCAGCGGATCTAAGCTACGAAACGGTGTTTAGTGCTAAGATTAGCAACTGCATGGTTACAAATGCCACACCTTTATCCTCGATCTTTGACTCCTGCGGCCGAAAGCCCAGCCGTGCATAAAACGGCACAGAGGGCAGCGAGGCATTCACCGTGAAGGTCTCCGACGGGCATGCGGCCAATGATAACTCGATGGCACGTAATGCCAATGCCGTGCCGATACCTTGGTATTGGCAGTCAGGCGCCACAAACAGATGAAAAAGATGCCGGGCATCGCGAACTGCAACCACACCGGCCAGCTTACCGTTTAGCAAACCCACCAGATAAAGGAAATTTGCATTAGCGATGTAGCTAGCAATCGCTTGCGGGCTGATGCTCGAATAAAACAACTCGGCACCGTCGCCAGTAGGGGAAATCGTACAACGGTTGGCAACACTGCCAATCAGTTGGCTAACGCACTCAGCATCGGTCGCTACGGCGGGACGAATGATCAACGGCGAGTTTGTCGTCATGGCTCAGTAACGGCAAGGTCCGGCAAGTTGTGATAAACCTGCTCGACGGTTTGGTGTTCGGTTAATGCTTTAATGACCGCCGGCAAGGGTTCTGAATCGATACCGGGCAAGTCGTGTTCCAAGGGATTCACAATCGGAAACGCCAATTTCTCCAGTGGCGGGCAAAAGTCCGCGTTCACGCCGGGCTTATTGCCGCGCGCATCAATCCGGTACCAACCGTGTTGCGGCAGGTAAACCGCGTTCAAACCGTGCAGGCAATAAGGGGGCTGCTCCCCGTCTAGCGTCAAGCGCTGGTAACACAGACCGGCGGGAATGGCGTTGGCGCGCAGCAGTGCCGCCAGCAAATGGCTTTTGGCGTAACAATAGCCGGTGCCATGGATTAACACCTCGGATGCTTTACAGGTCACGGGGTTCAGCCGGTAATCCCAGCTATGCTTGATTTCGTCGCGCACGAATTCGAAACAGCGTTTGGCGATTACTTCCTCATCGGCGCAACCCTCCGCCAGCTTGGCGGCTTGGTCGACGATGGCCGGATGTTGGCTATCGATATAAAGACTTCTGCTGAGGAAGGGCTTCATTTCCGGCAGCAGCTTTACCGTGCGTTCGGTTTTCGCTAATACGCCGGTCAGTAATGAAACGATTTCCGGCATCGCCAATAGCTCCGCTTCGCCGATGTGTGCGCTTGGCAACGGCAAGGTGATCGATGCGGCTTCGATCAGTGTCGCCGACATGGTGACCAAGGTTTCCCGGAGCGAGGCATCGGCATGATGGGCGCGCGGCGTGGCGTTCAATACCGCCACCGGTTTGTCTGCAAAGCCCTCGAAGGCTACCAACCAATCCAGCGCGTTTTTGATGGTGCCGGTAACGCCGTGGGCATATTCCGGGCTGGCGATCAGCAAGGCATCCGCCGAGGCCACTTCGTTGCGCAATTGCAGTGCGGCGGCCGGCGGCGCGTTTTCCAAATCCGGATTGTATAAAGGCAAGTCGCCAAGCCCAGAAAACAAATAGACTTCGATAGAGGACGGCGCCAAATGCCTCACAGTGCGCAGTACGGCGGAATTGATGGACGCCGCCCGCAAACTACCGGATAAAGCCAGTATTTTCATGGCAAAGCTAAGTGTTGAATGTCAGGGAAAAATGATGGCTGCTCAGTCGAAAGCCCTTGTTAAGATACAAGCGATGGGCGGTAAAGCGCTGATGGCCGGAGTCCAGATGCACGCCCTGGCAGCCGTGCGTTTGCGCATGTTCGATCAGCCAGTCGAGCAAAGCGCCAGCGAAACCTTGCGATGTCTCGCCGCTGAGCGTGGCTAAATCGTCGACGTACAGTATTTTGCCCCATGCCAAAAACTCGGCGAAACGAAAACCCGCCACGCTTTTAACGGCGCCCTGCTGTCTAACAGCCAGAATTTGGTAGGACTGCAGTCGCTGGCGGCGAACCTGGGCTAGAAACTGTTCTTGCTTGAGGTGCGGGCGCAACTCGCTGAACACCGGATAACAGGCTTGAATTTCCGCGTCGGTATCGGCAATGAAAATATCGAAAGTCATGGCTACGGCTTAATAATCAAAAAAAGGGTGGCTGTTGGCTTGGAACATAATACCAGGTGCAGTTTAAACGCCTACCCGCTTTGCCGGATTAGACGCTATTTACAACGGTCTAACAACTGTCAACATTGACAGCTTATACCGCCATTCTGGTTTACCGGTAAGGATTACCGGACATGGGGTTTCCGTGAACTCAGCCTTTAGGATAAGCTGTCGAACAGATTTAACGACAATAAGCCCATGAAAGCCTGGCAAGAAATTCAACTTCAAGCATTGCAGACCAGCGATAGCGAGCATCAGCTTTTTCAAGCCATTGCAGCGTTCGGTGCGGAATTGGGTTTTGAATATTGCACCTACGGACTCCGGTTGGCGCTGCCGCTGAGCAATCCGAAGATCGTGAAAGTAAGCAATTATCCGTCGGCTTGGCAAGCGCAATATCAGGCCAAAAACTATTGTGCGATCGATCCCACTGTCAAACACGCCCTGCGCTCGCCGCAGCCCATTCTGTGGACGGACGGTTTGTTCGCTTCAACGGCGGCGTTTTGGGAAGAAGCCCGCTCGTTCGGCTTGCGTTACGGTTGGGCGCAATCCATGCGGGATGTCCCCGGCGCCACCGGCATGCTGACGTTGGCGCGATCCGATGAGCCGCTGAGCGAAGCCGAGCTGGCGGACAAGGCTTTTAAAATGGCTTGGTTGACCCAAACTGCGCATATCGCCTTGTCGCGCAGATTATTGCCCAAATTGCTGCCGGAAGCGGATACGAAACTATCAAACCGCGAGATTGCGGTACTACGCTGGACGGCGGATGGCAAAACCGCCGGAGAAATTGCCAATATCATGAAAATTACCGAGCGGACTGTTAATTTTCATATCAGCAATGCTGCGGCGAAATTAAATGCCAGCAACAAAACCGCAGCGGCCGTTAAAGCGGCGCTGCTCGGTTTTTTGTAACAACCATCCAACTGGAGTCCATTCAAGCTTATCCCAACCCAACCGCCGTCACAAAGCGAAACCAAAGCGTGCCCAGAACGATGCAGCTTGAAGCCCAAGTCGCGAAGCGATACGGCACCCAATTTACGGCCATATAGATAATCGCATGGCCATACCTGAGTACAACAAAAGCCCAGGCAAGCGCGATTTGAACGTTGTCGGCATTTTTCTCGACAAGCATCAATAGACAAATAACATAAAAAAGCGCGGGTACTTGCATTAGATTATTGAAGGTTCGAGCCGGACGCTCGAATCGATCGTCGGCAGGAATATCCGCCTTGTAATCCGCGAAATACCTGATCGACGCATGCCCTCGAATAACGGCAACATTGCGTGCGACGACCATCATCAGCCATACCAAAGCCGTCAGCATAAAGAGCGCGGCCATTGGAGAAATAAGCCGCTCCGGTGGGAAAGCCCGATGTTCACCGGCTAATAGCCAGAATAGCCAAGCTACGACCGATCCGACAATGATGCAAGGAGCTGTGTAGATCCGCAGCAACGAGATATTGGTGGCAGTAGAATTTATCGTCGACATTTACGATCTCCTGATGAACGTGGTTTGCGGAATAAGCTTGGATTGATATACTTGCAATATGCAACTAATTATCCCATTTCAATTGCAAAACGCAAGTAAATAAGCCAGATGCCCGACTCGAAGCTCAAAAATAGATGCCCAATTGATTATGCCCTCGAAGTGTTCGGAGACCGATGGACGCTGATCGTACTTCGCGATCTGATGCTAAGCGGCAAACGGCATTACCGGGAGTTGATGACTTCAAAAGAAGGAATCGCAACCAATATTCTGGCTTCGCGACTGAAGAAAATGGAAGCGGACGGACTCGTTATCCGTAAACACAAGCCCGAAGACAAACGCCAAGTGTTTTATGAACTAACGGAAAAAGCGCTCGATCTGATACCTGTGTTACTCGAAATTAGCCGCTGGAGCGTCATTTACGACAAGCATACCGCAGCCCCTCCGGAACTCATGCGCCGCTATCAAGAAGAGCCGCTGCAGCTGATAGCAAATTTGCAGGAAGCGGCACGAATTCGGCAAACCTGATCGTTTTGCAACAAAAACGAAAATCCGGAGGGCCATGGATAATCTGAACAGCGTGAAGCACATCGTTCGTGATCGGTGTGGTTCATGAATTCAACGCTCCCAATGCCTTCCATCTAAGACTGGTAATTCTGTTCCGTCTGGCTGTTTTTGACCGAACTGATACCTTCTGGCATTTGACCCAATGACAGCTCACATCTCACGTGCATTTGACCTCCCCGTGAAGATTTCGTGACTTTTCCGATTGCACAATGGCCGCGCCATTTGGCATTCATATTAAGGAGAATCACGATGCAAAAAAACCATGCTTTTACGCTGTCGGCGCTGTTGTTAGCGGCCAGTGCGGCACCTTTAAGTTCGGCAGAGGCCGCGCAGGTCACGCTGAGTTTCAGCAATTTGTCTGCTGCCAACGGGCCGGCCTTGAGTCCGTTTTTCATCGCCTTGCATGACGGTACCTTCGATGCCTTCGACTTAGGCACCACGGCTTCGTCGGCAATCGAAGCAATTGCCGAGATGGGTAGCGGCGCCGGCTTGTCCTCTGCATTCTCGGCCAGCAGCGCGGCAGCGGCCGGCGGCACCAGCGCGACGGTGACGGCGGCGGTTAATGCCTTCGGCCCCGGCATTTTCCTGCCCGGCGCTAAAGGCAGCGTCACCCTGGACCTGGACCCGGTGAAAAACCGTTACCTGAGTTATTTCGCGATGGTAGTGCCGTCCAACGACCGCTTCGTCGGCAACGACTCGCCGACCGAAATCGAATTGTTCGACGCCCAAGGTCATTTCACCGGCGGCACCTTCGTCGAGAACGGCAGCAGCATCTGGGACGCCGGCACCGAACTGGACGGCACCACCGGCGCGGCGTTTCTGGTTGGGTCTAACGCGGCGGATAGCCCGGCGCAAAACGGCACCATCCAGGCTAACCATGACTTCGCGGTTTATGCCGGATTAGGAACGCCGGCCGGTTACAACTTTACCGATCTGCCCGGCGCCAATACGCCACTGCTGCAAATCAGCGCGGTGTCGCAAGTGCCGGTACCGGCGGCGGCTTGGTTGTTCGGCAGCGTGTTGCCGTTGTTCGGCTGTTTGCGGCGGCGGGCGCCTGCGTCGGCTTTGCCGGCTTAAGGCTGGCGGATTGTTGTTCCGTTGCGACAATAAGTTCAGGTTCGGGCTGACGGAGTTGGCGGTGGAATAGCTATTTTTCGGTACGGCTTTTCGCCGCCGACTAGCCCCGGCTTGGAGTATAAATCTTGCTTTGTACTCTATTGAGAATTTCGTTACCCAGAACTTCCCCCTTTGAAAAAGGGGGATAGAGGGGGATTTATTTAAAAATCTCCCCCAGCCCCTCTTTGCCAAAGAGGGGAGTTATTCCCCGGAGATTCGGAGCACAAATCGGGTTTGCACTCCGGCTTGGCGATGCACCGCATCAAAACCCGTCGCCGTAACCCTGATTTTGCAAGCTGGCCGGCGGCTTGCCGGTGGGGAAGCGGGCTTTCAATTCCACTGTCACCGCGAGTTCACCGGCCGGTACGCTGACGATCTGCTCGGGGGCTTGCTCGGCCGCATTCGGATGCCAAAAGCTCAAGCGGTAGCGGCCGTCCGGCAAATCCAACGTCCAGCGGCCCTCTGTGTCGGAAACCGCCAGATAGTCCGCATCGCTGATATAGACATAACCCAGCATCCAATCGTGAATGTTACAACCCAGCGCCACGATGCCGGGCTGGTCGAAGCGCACTGGTTCGCGCGGCACGCCGCTATAGAGTTTGATCTCGAAACGCTTGGCTGCGGAAAACGAATAGACGTGGTGCTTGATCGCGTCGCTGTTCGGGAAATACACCGGCGTGCCGCTGCGCACCGCCAACACGTGCGGGACGAATTCGCGGCTTTTCTGGTCCAGCGCCATCGCCGCCGGTGCCGGCGGCGCTTTGATCCGCCCGGTGGCATCCAAGGCTTGGGCGGCGACCACCAGATCGGCCAACGGCCTGCCGCCGGCTGTGGCCTTACCCGCCAATTCTCCTGCCGGCGCGACCGTGGCCCAAGCCGTTAAAAAAACAGCCGGTAAGCGACTTGCCACAGCGTGTCCTCCTGATAAGCGGCTTCGCCGCGTTCCTGCCGCGCCGGGCGGGCGCTGAAAATGCGGCTGAATTCGACATTCAATTGATGGTGCTGGGCAAAGGTCAGATTGTAATTGACGGTCCAGGCTTGGCCGTGTTCGCCGTTGCGGTCTTGCGGCAGGTAATCGCGTTCGTCGCTGCCGAAACGTTCGTAGCGCACGCTGAAACGGCCGTCGCCCAGCGGCCGGCTCAACAGCCAGCTTGCCGACCAAAAGCCGACGTCGACCGCGCGCAAGTCGCCGAGCAATTCGCCCATGCTGGTTCGCCCGGTCATCGCTTGCGAAATCAGCGTGGTTTCCCAGGGCAATTCGGCTTTGGCGCCCAAACTCCAGAAGCGGGTGTGCCAGCCGTATTGGCCGGCGGACAGCGCGGCCGGATCGGCGTTGTTGTCGTAATACAGTGCGCGCAGCGTGTAACGCTGGGGCCGTTCGGCGGCGATGCCGGCGTAAAAGCCGGGTCGGCCGTCCACTTCGACGAAGCTCTGGCTAGCGTTGGCCTGCTTCGGAAACAGTGCCGGTATGGCTATGCCGTCCGGCAGGCGCAGACGGCCAGTCAAGGTCGATTCGAAGTCGTGCAAACTCCAACCGCGCCAGGCCAGCATCAGGCCGGCGGTATCGTTATTGGCCAAACCGGCGCCGAACACGCCGAATTTATCGCCGGCTTCGGTTTGGTAATCCACCCGCAGCTCGCCGCCGAAAGCGCGCAATTCTTCGCCGACCCAGGCGTTGATCGTCGACGAGCTCAAGGTGTACGGGCTGCTCCAGGCGGTGCCGGTGTTTTCTAAAGAAATCGGCGGAAAGAACATGCCCAGGCGCCCGGCCAAACGCCAACCGGCGGCGCCGACCGGCCGGTAAGCTAGATAGGCTTCGGTCAAGTCCAGCGGCGTCGATTGACGGTCGGCGTATTTGACGGTGGCGTTGACCATCCAATCCCAGTCCAAGCGCACCTGCAACGTCGCGGCGGCTTCGTTAACCCGCCAGCGGTCGCGCTCGTCGCCGGCGCGCAACTTGCCAAGACCGTGCTCCAGCTCGCCCGGCGCGGCGTCGCTGTGTTGGTAGCGCAGGTCCAGCAGGCCGTGCCAGGTTACTGCCGGAAATTGGCCGTCGTCGGCTCGGCAAATCCGCATCATCAAACCGAAAAGCGTCAACAACACAACCGACAGCATTCGGCGGGATGACTTCCCGGTTTTCCGCTGCTGCGGGAATGAGTTTGGCGGTGCCGGGAATCGAGCGGCCAATAACACCATGTTTACGATTGGCCTGTGGTGGCGCGTGAGGAATCAGCCAGCGGCAAGTCGAAACGAAATTCGCTGCCGACGCCGAGAGTGCTCTCCACTTGCAAGCGGCCGCCGTGCAACTGGGCGATCTTGCCGACCACAATCAAGCCGAAACCGCCGCCGTCGGCGCGGGCGCGGCGGGCCAGTGGCGAGTCCCAATCGCACAAGGTCGGTAGATATTCCGGGGCGATGCCGATGCCGGTATCGCGGACGGCCACCGCTATCCGGCCGCGCGCCGGCCAAGCGTCCAGCCGGACTCGGCCGCCTTTCGGCGTGTGGCGCAAGGCGTTGTCGATCAGATTGGTCAGCAGGCGCTCGATCAGGCCGATGTCGGCGCTGACGATAGGCAAATCCGGGCGCAGTTCGGCTTGCAAGCTGACGCCGCGCTGCTCGGCCTGCAGCCGGTATTTTTGGGCGACGTCTTGCAGCAATTCGGCCAGATTGAAGAGCTCCGGATTCAGGCTGGCATCGTCGCATTCCAGTTTGGCCAGTTCGAACAGTTCCTGCGCCAGCCGACTGACTTTTTCGGTCTGGCGCAACGCGGTATCCAGAAAATGCTGTTGTTCGGTGGCCGGCAAGGTCTCGGCCTTGCGCTGCATGGTTTCGAGAAAAGCGCGTAACGCAGCCAACGGCGTGCGTAAATCGTGCGACATCGAAGCCACCAGTTCGCGGCGTTCCTGGTCTTTTTGGCGCAGTTCGCCCAGTTGGCCGGCCAGTTGGGCGGCGCGAACGAAGGTATCGGCCAGTCTGCCCAATTCGTCGTTGCGGCCGGTCAGCGGCGAGGCAGCGAAATCGCCGTTGACCGCTCGTTCGCCGGCACCGGCCAAGGCCCGTAGCGGCCGCGACAGATTGCGGGCGATGACCACGCTGCCAGCCAGCGTCGTCAACAGGCCGAGCAGCAACACCCCGGCCGCCAGTAACAGCATATGGCGGTAGCCGGCGAAGGCATCGGTGAACTTGATTTGCAGCAATGCGGCGACGCCTTGATCGCCGCCGGCCGCCGGCAACGTCAGTATGCGGCCGAGGTAGCGGCCTTGCGCGGTATCGACCGTGGCTGCCAGCGCCCGGTTGGTCGAGCTGTGCAGCAAGGCCAGGGCCGCGTCCGGTGCCGACGCGGCCAGCAGGCGGCCGCCGTCGGCACTGAGTTCGGCCAAACCGATGTGCAGCGGCAATAGCGAGTTTTGCCGAAATCGGGCGATACGCTGCTCGTCGACAGCCTGCGCCACCGCCACCCAGCCCACCGGCAGCGGCGCCGACACCGGCACCAGCGCCCATTCCTGCAAGCGGCCGTCCAACACGCCGAACCAGACCAGTGAGCGGGTGGCGTCGGTGTTTGCCAAGGCTTGCGCATACGGAAACGGCTGGCCTTGCCACTGGCCGGCGCTATCGGCGAGCACCTGAAATTGTGGATCGATAAACAAGCCGCGTTGGGCGTGGATGCGCAGCAGCAGGTTTTCCAAGGCCGAGGCGATGGTGGCCGGGTCGCCGCCGGTGACGGTGCTGCGAAACCCAAAATCGGCGACCAGCAAGCCGGCCTCGCCGGCGACTCGTTCGGCGCGTTCGACCAGCAGTTGCCGGAAGGCTTGCTCGGCGTAGCGCAAGTCCTGGTCGAGTTGGTGCAACAGGTTGTCGCGCACCGCCACGTAAATGCACACCACCGTCAGCGCCTGCACCGCGACGAACAGCGCGGCGAACAATAGCGCGATGCGGCTTTGGAAACTCAGTGTCATGCGTCGGCGCTGTCCGCTTCGGCGAACTTGTAACCAACTCCCCACACCGTCAATATCCGCGCCGGTTTGGCCGGATCGGCTTCGATTTTGGCCCGCAGGCGATTGATGTGGGAGTTAACGGTGTGTTCGTAGCCGTCGTGGTTGTAACCCCAAACCTGATTCAGCAGTTCCAACCGGGTGAACATGCGGCCGGGATGGCGGGCGAAGAAGTGCAGCAAGTCGAATTCGCGGGCGGTCAAGGCCACCGGCTGGCCGTCCAACGCTACCGTACGGCTTTGGGCATCTATCCGTAAACCGTAGGCGACCAGAACGGCATCGGCTTGAACAGCAACGGGTTCGCTCAACGCCGCTACCCGCCGCAACAGCGCGCGTACTCTAGCGACCACCTCGGCCAATGCAAACGGCTTGATGATGTAATCATCGGCGCCCATTTCCAAACCTACCACCCGTTGCACGTCGCTGGATTTGGAACTGACGATGATGATGGGGGTATAAACCGGCCCGGCCCGCACCCGCCGGCAAATTTCCAAGCCGTCCACACCGGGCAGCATGACGTCCAGCAGCAACAAGTCGTAACGATTGCCGGCAATCGCCGTCAGCGCGGCCTCGCCGTCGGCCGCCCAATCCACGCCGTAGCCTTCCTCGCGCAAATTGGCGGCCAGCAGGCCGGCAATGTCGGGATCGTCTTCGACCAGGAGCAGGTGTTTGGTGGGGGGCATCGGCGGCTGGGGTTTGGAAAAATGCCGATTATCAGTCAACCGGGCGTGTAAATCTAATCACGAAATTATCACGGCGGCATCAGTTCTCGACAAATTCGCCGAATTTGCCAACCAAACGTTAAGAAATGGGAACGAGCCCGAGCGGCCGCATGCACTGGGCAAGCACATGACGAATGCGCGGGTAAACCAAATGCCGTCTCGCACTTGGCTTATCGATCCGCGGCGTTTGGGAGTGTCATGCTTCTCGCCAGTTCGACGAGCTTGCAAACCGTTCGCCAATTGCGGCCGATCATCGCCACACCAAGGCGCTTTTCGGCCTGGGCCGCCAGTTTCGAGCGGCCGATTCCTTCCGGTGCATGCAGGTAGAAAACTTGATCGATCAGACTAAACCGTTCGTTGTCTTTCTGGATGGCAGCCAGCGCGGCCAGGTCGGGGTTGGCCGGTGCGGACAGCAAAAAATTCAGGTGCAAGGTATCGGGCTGGGTTTCCGCGTCGGGAAAGGGATAGGCCCGCACGGCTTGTTCCAGTTCCGCTAGTTCCAGCAATACCAACTGCGGCTCGATCCGTTAGCGTTGTTTTATTGCACGCAGATCCGAATTACTAAAAGTGCTCAGCTAGTTTATCGTTTGATCGGCACTATAGCTTCTGTTAGCATCCCGTCATGATTAACGTGCTCCCAACCCTGCTGGCTATTATTACCACCATTTCAACAATGGTGGGTTAGCGCGTTTACTTTCTACTGCAACCCGCCCTGAGGCGGGTTCAATATTGCCTGTCTCTTGGTGACTTAACCTACCAAGGAGATCGATATGGCTTACCATCCACTTAAACAAATTATCGAAGCTGCTGACAAAGCAATCACTGAAGAGGACTTCGATACCTTGATGGCTTTCTACGCAGACGATGCAACGCTCGTCATCAAGCCAGGCTTGATTGCTACAGGCAAGGAACAAATCCATAAGGCGTTCCTCGCGATCACCGAATATTTCAACCATAGTCTTGTGGTCAAACAAGGCGCGATGCATGTCATTCAGAGCGGGAGTACGGCTCTAGTGATCATGGAAACCGTTCTGGAAACAGCGGATGCTGCCGGTGTGACGAGTTGCATGTCACGGCGTGCCACCTATGTATTCCGGGAGGACCCTCCCGGCAAGTGGTTTTGCGTTATTGATAATTCGTATGGCACTGACTTACTTGGAGCCATATAAAATGCCAAAGCTACTGCCAACATTGCATCTGCTCTGCGGAAAAATCGCCTCCGGTAAATCGACATTGGCAAAAAAACTGGCCAAGACACCAGGCACGGTTATTATTAGCGAGGATGTATGGCTTGCACATCTTTATCCAGACAACATCAAGTCTGTTTCAGACTATGTTAGGCATGCTTCGAATTTACGTGGAGTGATCGGGCCGCATGTGACCGATTTACTTCGTATAGGTGTCTCTGTGGTATTGGATTTTCCAGCCAACACCGTGGGAGATAGAAAATGGATGAGGTCTATTATCGACAGAGCCGAATCAAGCCATGTGTTGCATTTTCTTGATGTGCCGGATGACAAATGCTTGACACGTTTACGTGCGAGAAACACGTCTGGCGCTCACGCTTTTGTAGTAGCTGATACCGAATTTGACCTAATCACGAGTTACTTCGTAGCGCCTCAGCAGGAAGAAGGTTTCAACATTATTCGATATTAGGTGTTCTGGATCAGTCTAAATGACGTATCACTGCCGTGTCCGTTTTGCTTTTGCGTTTTTTACGTTGGGCTCTACGCGCGGCATCGTACGAGCGCCGCGCCCAGAGATCGGCCTGCTCGCGGTCTTCCATAAACTCGGCCGGCGCTTGGTAATACGACATTTTCATTATCTTCCCTTCCCGCTGATATTCGAATGGCGCAAGCCCCTGTTCCTCGAAAAACTTGGCATTTTCAGAATCCGCCTTCAGATACAACGTATCGTCCGCCACCAAGGAAAACATCAAGCCATCGTGGTAGACACCATAGCCCCCAACCATCTTACGGATCTGAATGGTGCCGAACAGTTCGAACATGTCGGGCAGATAGGCGATAAACTCACTCATCGGCTTACCGTATTGATCAACGATGGCAAGATTGGGAACATTTGTAAAACCTGTTTTGACTCGTGGCCGCTAATCCTAAAGGCTTTGCTCATTTCTTCCGCAATAAATACCCGGAATAAGCCACAAACTCTTGACCATTAATCGTCTCCAGCCGCACGGTTTCCTGCATGCCGCGTCCCAACCCAAGAATGACGGCGGCGTTTTCCGATACCGGTGCAATCGGGAGGATAAGGTTATTCAGGTCGAATGCGGGAATGGAATACTCCAGCATCAAAAAACCGTCCCGCTCGCGCAGCGCGCATTTTTCCGGAACCATCGCCTCGCCTTCGGCAAGATTCACAATCTCGTAGTCGCCCAAGCGGCTAAGCATGGAGTCGGGAATCGCTACCGGTTGAATTTTTTCTCCCAACACAAAGGTTTGCCCTTGCCAATGGGCCAGCGCGAGGTCATGGACGTCGACATGGCGCACCGACACGCCCACTTCGGCCAGTTGCTTGGGTTGTAGCGGAATCAAACCCAGCAGCTTGTAGCGAATGCCGAATTTGCCATCTTCCCTACCAACCAAATCCAGGCTTTTGCCGTTCAGTTCGGTGACCAGGGTGTCGCCATCGGCTGTTAACTTGATGTAGCCTAGCGCGGTTGAATACTGCCCTGCCCCCAATTGTTGCTCTTGCGCGGTTAAACCGCGGGTTTCGATTTCAGGCGTTTCGATGTCATCCGGCAGAGGCTGGCCGGTTTTTATCGCAACCGCCATTTTTAATGCCTTATCGGTGACTTTGTCGATCAAATCGCCGGTGGGTGGGGAGTTCGCCAACACCACTACACCCAATTTGTGTTCCGGCAACACCGTCAACAGGCTACGGTGAAAAAGCGTTGCTCCGCCGTGTGCGGCCACATCGCCGATACCGGGCTTGCTGGTCAGGAACCAGCCCAAACCGGTTTTGTTGCCCACATCCAGCGCCACGTCCCGGTTTTGCTGGCGCAGCATTTCATGTAGGGTTTCCGGCTTCAATAGTTGCCGGCCATTGGCTTTGCCGTCCGCCAAGACCATGGCGATAAAACGGCTTAAATCCAAAACATTGGCATTTAAGCCGCCGGCCGGCATATCGCGCAGTGCCACTTCGGCCTTTTCCTGATCATTCTTATAGGCTTTGGAAGTCAGTTCTCCCGATATGCCCGGCGAAAATGCCGCATGCGTCATACCCAGTGGTTTTAATAGCTGCCGGTCGGCATAAGTGCTGAAATCCTCGCCGGTCAGCCGTTCCAACATCGTCCCTAATAAGGTGATGCCCAGATTCGAATAGGCCCAGATGCGATTGGGCGGATAGGCGGCGTATTCGTCTTTCAGTGGGTCGACCAGTTGACTGAACGGCGCCGGGTTGTTAGTCCACATGCCATTGCCTCTATCACCCGGCAAACCGGAATGATGGGTCATGATGTTGCGCGGCGTTATCGGTCCGGCATCCGGGAAGCGACTTTTGATCGCAAAATTCGGCAGATAGGTTTGTAGCGGCTGATCAATATCCAGCTTGCCCTGCTCCGCCAGTTGCATGACCAGCGTATCGGTAAAGAGCTTGGAGATGGAGCCGGTTCGATAAACCGTTTCCGGTGTCGCGGCAATCCCGTTGTCTTGATCGGCATAACCAAAACCTTGCGCCCAAACGACCTGCTGATCGTCGACCACGGCAATACTCAAACCTTCCACGTCCTGTTCGGACATTTCCTGTTCAATCAACCATGTTAGATGAGTCTTGAGGTAGCTGTAATCGCCGCGTGCTACGTTATTCGGTTTTAGCGGCGGCGAACCGGCGCAAGCGCTGAGCAAAAGCAATATCGCGCTTAAACAAGTCAAATAGGTTTTCATCTGATCCTTGAAGGGGTGGTCATCAATTAGTCGGCCAGCAAGATTACAAGCCGTGTGTTTGCTGCTTTGAGGCTGTTACCGGAGCTGATTCTAGTGGGTGGATGGTATTAGGCGAGCCGATTGCAGTCAAACGTTTTGACAGAGCTGCCTTGAGCCTACGCGAAGGCAGACTCTTGCATTGGAAGTAGTTGCGCGTTGAATGATAATTGCGGCGTTCATTTTTTGTGTAACGGTTTGAGTCAGTGATTTGCCATGTTTGCAAACTCTGCCCAGCAGTGGATTCGGAATGATCATGGCCCTACCCCCACCGGAAACGCCGTCTTATCCACGACCCGCCGTAACAAGAAGCTGGAATGCACTGCGGTCGCGCCGGGAATGCCGGCAACCGCCGCCTCGAATGTGTTGAAACATTCCGGCGTATGTCGGTCTATCGGAATGTGGCTCAAGGCCATCAGTGTCAGACCCAAGGCTTTGGCATCCAACAAGGCCCGATAGCCGACGATCAGGCCGCCCTCCTCCACCGCTCGCACCCGCCGCAGGCAGGGTGATGCCGACAGGCCTATGCGGTCGGCCAGTTCCTGTTTGCTGATGCGGCCGTCGGCTTGCAGTCTGACCGCGTCGCTCGGCGCAATGTTTAGCGGCGTCAATCGCTTATCGGTCGACTAAAAACAGCCCCCGTCACTACGGTTTTCGGTTAGCGACGGACAATATCAACGACTTTGCTCATCTCTGCAATTTCATTAGCTGTAGCACCAATGGTTTTGCAGAATTTGGCGCCAGAAATTAGGTAAACAAATGATCGGACGTCTTATTCTTCCACACTAATCGGCATAGTTCCGAAGTGCATGGATATCAGCCGCCACGATAATAGGAAAATGCAAGGAAATCTTCTCAATTGGCCAGTCCCACTAGGCAATCGCTTCGAGCTCTGCCACAATCTCCGGCGAGAAACGCTCCTTGATTAGCTTTGCCGGATTGCCACCGACTATGGAATAGGGAGGCACATCGGTAACGACTACGGAACGCGACGAGATAATCGCGCCGTTTCAAATTTTCACATCAGGCATAATGAGGCTGTCATACCCTGTTTCCTTAGATGGTGTCGCCTTTGTCCGGAAGATCACCGGGCTGGGGCGTAACTTTTTCCTATCCATTGCCAAAAATCTGGTCTTTGCGGTTACTCAGAAAGCGACATCTGTTCCTGTTCGCGTGTCGGGATTTTCTGGCCTGGCAGAAGATCCATGACATCACAGAATAGCGAGCGGTTCTTCCAGTCGTTTCTGTCGCCGATCACATAAAAACGTCGCTTGGCCCGCGTCGCAGCTACGTTCAGGAGATTGGGTTCCGAAACAGCCCAGTTGCGGGCTCCTGAACCAGACGTGTTGCCACCTAGCACCATGATGACAACCGGTGCTTCCTTGCCCTGCATGGTGTGAATCGTACCGAACACCATTTTGTTGCCCACTATTCGCTTGAGATTGTTCCGAACGTCTGTGAAGGGTGTGATGACGGATATGTCTTTGGCCTCCACGCCATCCTCACGCAATAGCGTCAGCAGTTCCTGCAAAGCTTTACCTTCGGCTGGCACCCAATTCCCTTGAGACGTGCCACTAGCATGTATCCAGCCAGTCGACAAACTGGCGCGCGTCTCCTTTTCAGAGCTTGGTGCAATCGTTCCGTACACCATGGTACCGTCATAGGCAATGCGATTGGCGAGCCTATGCATTGGTCTGTCGCAGCGGCGGTGTACCGCTAGCGGGAGTCCCACCCAAGTCTTGCTACCGGCCGGGCCAGCCATGCGTCCCCACGGGGTAGCCGCGTCAGCCAGCGTCTGCGCAGATTGTCGGTTGGGAAGCCAATGCGCATCGATGCGGTAGCGCGTGCGCATGTGTTCCAACACGGCATCGGACACGGTAATGATAGGCTTGAGTTGCAGAGGATCACCCACCAGTAATGCTCGCCGAGACCGCCATAACGCCCCCACCGCAGCTTGCGGGGGAGCTTGGCCGGCCTCATCCACCAGCAGCCAGCCAATTTCACCGGCCCCCAACGAGCCGAACGAACGGGCAAACGACGCGAAGGTGCTGCTTAGTACCGGAACGACCATGAACAGCGAAGCCCAGGCCGACCGGATGGCGTCGCGCGAAAGACCTTGGAAGCGAGAGCCAGTCAACAAACCGTTGATAAGGAACAGGTTGGAGCGCATCCGGGATGCCTCCAACTCGAAAAACGTCCGATGGAGCTTGAGCGCTTGGATAAAGATACGTGCGCGTGCTTGTCTCCAGCCTTCAATACGCCAAGGCTCGGCCAGTTCAATGGCGTCGCCGCGACCAATGGTGCCGCTTTGCAGCCAAGCGACCAGATGTTCGGCTTGGCAGGCGCTGGCCAGCCCATTAGCGTCTCGCGTCAGAACTTTGTCTTGGTTCTGCAATTGCTGCAGTGTCCGGCGCGCCTCGGCTGTCTGTTTTTCCAAGGCCTCCCTTGATGTATCGAGTCGCTTGGTAAGGCGTAATATTAGAGCGAATTCCGCGGACGCTAAATCACGTTCGCCCTCCAGCAATTCCTGTGTTGCATTCCATTCGCGCTGAGCCTTCCACAGACTGAATAATTTTGCCCAAAAACCCGGCCTGAGGGCTTGGTGTTGTTTGAGTGCGTCCAGGCACTGCTTGAGAGCCAAGTTGGCTGGGCGGCTTTCATTGGCATCCAGGTGTGCGAGCTGCGCTACCGCGTCGGCTAGTTTCTGTTCGAGGGTGCCAAGCATTTCGGACCCGTCGGCGATCTTCTTTCTGGTCTGGCAGATAGACTGGATCAACTCGCGAATGCGAATAGCATCGGCGCACGCTTTACGCGCCTCTGTCTTGACCGCTTCGTAATCGGCGACCGCTTGCCGCCACAATGCTTGGCGTTGTTCCGAGGAGCGGGCCGAGTTGATCTCGGCATGGGCGCTGAGCCAACCCATGAAACCCTGGGGGCCTTTATCTTTTTTGGATGGAGCATCGTCGTGATCACCGTTGTCACCATCACTCCCCTCCATCGTGGAGGGGGCGGAGGGCTGGGTATTTACGGCGTTCTCTATTTCCTCGTCTGACCCGACATCTGCATCTTCTTCAGCCTCCGAGTCCGCCTTGTCTTTGCCGCCAAAAGGACGCTGACCATAGAAATAGCAATCCACGAAGCTTTTTCGCCGAGCCTTGCTGCCCAGTGCGCCGGAAATCAGTCCCCACGCAGGCTTGCCGCTGGTCAGTTCCCCCAATTCGGCGAAATACTCGGCTTCAGGCAGCCAGCTCTCGTCGATCTTGTCCCGCTGGGGCAATTCGAGCGTGACGTTCTCCACGGCGCCGTTATTGGACGAAGCGACCACGATTTCGAAGCCATATAGCGCCGGGTTGAGCTTGAAGCAGGCCTGCGGCTTACCGCCGTCATTGGCCTCTTCACGCCCGCTGCTCGCGAACCCATCGGAGGCTCGGCGCAACTTGGCAAGCTCATCGGCTCTGCTGGTGACAATGGCGGCAATCAAGTCGCGCAGTAGCGTCGTTTTACCCGTGCCTGGCGGGCCGTTGATGCCCAGCAGTCCCTGGCCGTCAGCGAGGGTGGACAGAATCGTATTGACGGCTAGCTGTTGAGAATGCACCAGGCCAAAATGCCGCTCGGAGGGCCAGCAGCTATTCGCGTAGGCATCCGGCATCAGTCGCTCAATCAGCGGAAGAGATGCGCGGTCGTCGTCAACGTGCAGACGCAGCTGAGGGTCGTACTGGCGGAGGTATTGATCCAGGGGAGCACTTTTCACGTCTTTACTGATGCTGTCAGCGACATCGGCAAGATCGTCGAGCAAGAAACTGTTGAGCGGATCATCTTCCGATTCGGGTTTATTGACCTTGATTGGCTGAGAGCGGAAACGGAACAGATGGCGATCCACATGGCCGAAAAAATCCGCCACCCCAAGGAATTGGAGAATCCAATGGGTCAACTCCCGCAGAGCGTCGCCGGATACATAGCCTGCAAGCAATGCATTCGCCTGATCGCCGGCAGCATTTTGATCGTCCTCGAATCCCCTTGTCCAGTCTTTTTCAGTCAGCACACGCCCCAAGAACCAGGCCTCACTAGAGAGTACGAAACTGTTATCGACCATTTGGCCGGCCATGGTGAACTTAGCGGCAAACAGCGCCGATTCTCGATACTGAGGCTCTCGATAACCTTGATCGGCTCCGAAGGCTTCCTTGAGGTTTTCGGCAACGAGCCGACTGTCATACAGGTGGGCATAGAGCGTGTGGCTCCAGACGCGCTTCTTAGGCAAAGCCTGTCTGCCAACGACACTTTCAGGTGCCCAGGGAGGAACAGGATGCTGGATTGAAGTGTCGTGAATGAACGCACCATATGAGTTGCTGCGTTTCTTTAGCTTGGGCGCCGATTGAGGTTGAAGCAACTCGACTGCATGCCAATACCGGACGATATTCTCTTGTCCCATCAAGATTTCTTTCCCTTCATATTCGTTCCCTTTGGGCAGATGCAAATTCTGTTCAGGACCTTAGGCTGGATAGAGCAACGCGAAGCCCAACAGATGATTTGAAATATCCGAGTTTTTTGCATTTAAATGCGTTATGGATTACAAAATTTACCACTTTCGAAGCTGCGTTTTATTATCATTCAACCTAACCATCTCCCGCATCCTACCCGCCAAAAACCGCCGTTCCTATTCCTGTCTGGTCAATATCGAGGCTTGCTGGGGTTGTCTAGTGCTTAATTGCGTTAATCAATGAAAACTAAAAGCATTTTATAATCATGCAGTTATGATTGGCTTTTATATCGCTTATTTGTGAAATTAAGCACTAGCTTGTTCCGTAGTCACCTAGCCGCCGATATAAATCGGCCCGAACGGTGTCAGACAGATGATACTCGACAAGAAACCTAATCAAGACGGCAAGGATAGACGCGATTCGTAGCGGTAAACCCCGCATTCACCTTGTCGAGCACAATTTGCCGGTCGGCATGCAGGCGATTTTCCCATGTTCTATCATCTGAATTCGTCAGCCAGAGCGGTTTTTCGCGCAGGCCCTGTAGAACGATGGGTTGTCTTTCACCTATTGGACAGTCAGTATGATAGTGGCGCTCCGGGTAACAAGGATTCCTTCCGATCATAAGATCAAGTAAAAAAGCAGGGCAAAACTCAGTGCATCGGCGAAAAACAGCTAAAAGAGAGGTTTTTCGAACATATAGAATTTTTGACAAAATCGTAAACTCGCTTCGAGACCAACACAGTGAACTTGCGATGTCGATTATTCATTCAAAGATTCAAGAATTTAAGTTCCCTGGCATTTCAATCCAAAACCGTGTTAAGCACCTTTGGATTGGCATGATCGGCGGCCTTTACCTCATCAGTCAACCCATGGAATCGATGGCTGCTGATTCCATTCAAGCGAATGGCAACAGCCAACAGTCCCTGGCATTAAACACCAAATTACAAAACACGCAGTGGGGACAAGTTGCCCGTAGACATCGCATTGATCCCTATATTCTGTATGCCGTTGCGCTCATGGAGTCGCGGAAAAACGGTGAACAGAATCGTGTCATGCCCTGGCCCTGGGCCATCAATAACGCTGGCAACTCCTTTATTCCTAACAGTCAGCAGGAGGCAGAAGCTTTACTCAATCAAATGCTGGACCAAGGCAAGCGCAATATCGACGTCGGCATCATGCAAGTGAATCTGCGGTGGCATGGCCACCGCGTTGCGAAACCCGAACAACTCTTGATCCCGAGCATCAATATCGAAATCGGCGCCAGCCTTCTCAACGAGGCCATCCAATCGGCGCCAGACAATCTCGCTCACGGAATCGGCCGATATTACAGTTGGCAAAACGAGCCAGTAGCCATCCAGTACGGACGAAAAGTTATTGCCTTAGCCGATCAAATCCGCGCGATTCTTTAGTCCATCAAGGATTGCAGAATGGATGAGAATCTCTACAAACTCAATCTCGACTACCTCATCGTCGCTCAATCCTTAATTTTTTCCGAAAGTGAACAGAAAGCCATGTACTGCCTAGGTTTAACAACCGAAGCGGTGTCGTTGATCAGAAAGATGCCGCTCGAACAGTTGAAGAGCCTGGCTCGAAGTGATTGCCTAACCTTTGTTCCCCGTTTCAACACCCACAAATGGAGCAAATTCCTAGACGTCCAAAAAACCGAAGTGCCGGATGTAATCAACGCACGAGCCATCGAACTCCTGATGCTTTTGTCCGCACCCCCTCCAGGGTCATGAGCAGTCATTGCGCCTTTTCTGCTCGGATCAAAGATCAGTATTGGGCCTATCAATTAATAAAACGAAAGTTGCGTACAAAATTGGCCAGCCGGGTCATCAAAACCTTGCGCCCTAAAGAATTGTGTAATCTTTACTTTTCGCTGCACCGCGAAAGCCCAGTGGCGGGACTGGTCCCTAGCATTACATCAATGCCGCAGTCACGCGAGTCGTTTCTTTACATGGCCCTATTTGCTTCAATCTATCGAAGCGCTTGCTCAGGCGCTATCAGAGCAGAAATCGATCTTAATGCCATGGTGTTTGCCTGGGATACATTTTGCACACTCTATCCAAACCATATTCAAGAACGCCGACCGTTTGGCCGCATACGGCCAGCAAATTTCGATGAAGCCTGGATTATCGTCGAAGCCCTGAGAGACGGACTCGCTGAATTACCTTACTGTACGACCTGCCATACGCCCTATCTGATCATTCATGGTTGCAAATACCAGCAGGTCTGTCAAATGTGCGTGCTAAACCAAACCCCTAAGACCAGAATGATTACCTAAGAATTGATCCTAAAAACAGCGTTGTCGTGGCCGCATTGGGGGCGATTCATTATCCGGGCAGCTCATCATCCAGGGAGATAACTTTATGCACCCATTTCAATTCAGAGGACTATAATCCACCCATCCAATCTTCCTATGTAATCAGGCTATGAAAACTGTCAATGTCAGTGGTCTAAAGAACAATCCCAGCGAAGCCTTGCGCATGGCCCACAAGGATCTGGTTCTGGTCATGAATCGAAACGAACCGGACGCGGTGATGGTCGGCCTCAAAGCCGCCAAAATCATTGGAATGCCGGGCGTGCGTAAAGCCTTGGCAACGGCACTTTTCAAGGACGGTAACCTGTCCCTTGCCCGCTCCGCTAAACTGGCCGATATGCCGTTGGCAAACTTTATTGCGCACGTCTCGCGCCTGGGTATTTCCGTCATCGATCAAACGGCCGACGAAGTTGGGGATGATTTGGACACTCTGGACCAGTGGCTTAACCAAGCCTGATCGCGGATGACCAAAAAAGTAATTGTCGATGCCAGTCCATTGATCGGACTGGCGTTGGTGGAGGGTTTAATCTGGCTGCCCCAGTTATTTGGCCAGGTTTTCGTGCCCGAATCGGTTAAACAAGAAGTGTTACCAGGCAAATCGGCACCGGGTGAACAAGCCCTAGCTCACGCATTCGATTCGGGTTGGCTAACGGTATGGTATGAATCCATCACACCTTGTTTAGACATTGATCTGGACGCTGGTGAAACGGATTGCATCAACATCGCGCTATCGTCACCCGAAAACTATTTGCTGATCATGGACGAACGTGCCGGCCGGGCTGTGGCCAAAGAATATCAACTCCAGGTCGTCGGTACTGCCGCCGTCATCGGACAGGCCAAAAAGCAAGGTTTGATTTCGTCTGCTCGAGCCACTTTTGAAATTTTGCATCGATCGGATTTTCGGATTTCGGCTACCGTGATCAACAAAATTCTGGCAAGTGTCGGCGAATAAACCGTTCGATATGCAGGTCATCTTTCTTTGCCTTGTTGAAATAGTTCTGATTTAAAAAACCGACTTGGAACGTTAGCTCAATCGCGGTAGGATTGCCCAACCGCTTAAGTATGGAGAATGCTATGCCGACACAGTCATCACTCTCAAATCGGTTCAAACGGCCCAGCCGGTCGATTCAAACCCGATCAAATCACTCAATGTTTAATGGCCACCATGCAACTGTCGATTGTCCCGAATGCCATCGAATCATGGTGCCGCGCGTCATTACCTATTACGGGCAACCAACAAAATCGATTTGTCCTTTTTGTGGTGCGACGTTTGCCAAGTTTTCCTCCGGTTTACAACGATTTTTCGAACGTATACACCCAAGAACCCTTTCATTTGATGCATTTAAGAAATTAATAATTTTCGCATCATGCTTTGGCTTGATTTGGTTGATCAGTCAATGGATTGAGTTACCTAAAACGCTCAACCTTATTGGAACAATCGGCTCACTTACCTTGCTAATCATCGCGGCAGCAGAGTTAACTGTTCAGCTGATAGAACATTTAGCTGCAAAACTCTCGCATGAAAGCAATTATTACTGGGCAGGATTGGTTCTGATTCTCTCGGTTTTGTTGAGTCAGAATCCAGATTTAATCGACTATACGCTTTTGTTTTCAGGAGTAATGCTGTTACGCTGGATTGCCGTAAGCGCATTACGAGCTTTCGGTGTAAAATGATCGTAACTAATAATTGATTCGACCCCGTGCTCGATTAAAGTTAGCAATTTGATCGATCAAATCTGATCGGTTTTGCCCCGCCACTTGTCTCAATAATACAGCAATATTCTCTGCGTCAGCCGGCGCTTCTTCATCTAGAATTCCTTGTTTCGCCAAGCCTAGGCTTCCATCATCTCTTCCACCTACGGCAATTCCGGCAAAAGCCTCAAACATCGAGGCTTTATAGTAAGCCTGTTGGCTTGGTGTCAACTTATCAGCCACTTCACTTACCCTCTGATCAGCCCAAACTTGCGCCACAGCCATAAACCCAGGATATGACTGAGCCGCAGCGGATTTAACGGCCTCCCAAGCATTATCATCCTTGGCATAGGCACTACTCATATAATCAATAAATTGACTCACATGTTCATTAGCTACCTTGCCAACGGCTTCAAGGGTTTTAGCAGTGCTGTAAATACTCCCGCCTAAGTAATCGTAAGTCGCCTCAGCAACTGAAGGCGTTTCATTGGCCGCTGCCGCAATCGACTGCCTAAAATGCTCCTCTTTGACATTCGCCAATTGACCGAAGCCATCTCTTGAGTTTTGTTCACGTTCAGCCAGATTTCGATCATGTTGCGCTTCGACACGGGCCTCGCCACCGGCAATGTTTCCCGTCGCTGAACGAATCTGCGACTGTGCACGTTGATTCAGCAATTCGGTTTCGTCGCTTGGATCGTTGAGATGGGCCCGTTCGACGGAGGCTTGAACTTTGCCAGTTTCTGGTGCATAGGCTTTCAGGGATTCGTTTCGGTTGGCATTCCAGGTTTGATCCGCTTGCGGAGCATTGAACGCGTCGCCCAGCAGTTGGTAACCCGAGATGTGCGTCTGATGCGATTGTTGATCATCCAGCGTACGGTAACTGGGTGACGAGAAGCCGGTCAATAACGACATACCAGCGGCCGCGTAGGCTTGGTCGGCATCGCTGATCCAACCCGCCGCTTTCCACTGCGAGGCCAGTCGCTGCGTATCGCCACGCAGGCCGTATTGGTCTAGCGTGCGATCCAGCCGCTCCATCAAACCGGGATCACGGGCGATTTTGAAACCGGTTTCCGCCGCGCCGAAACTGGCTTGTGTGCCAAATCGTTGTTGAGCCGATAACGTTTGTTGATAAGATTCGCTGGCGGATATCGCATCGGTTGCGCTGTGTTGCAACGAGGAAAGCGATTGATTTTGTAAACCCATGGACGCCACATTTCGGGTGCCGGTTTGCGCATCCAGCGCCAGGCTTTTGGCCAACCCGGCTTGATAACCCTGGCTGTCGTTAACGGTTTGACTGATGTCGGCGGCAATGGCGTCGGACTTGTCCTGACTAACTTTGAAGTCGTTTTGCAAGCGGCCAGAGATTGCGCCGCTCAATTGGTCACTACCGAGTTTGCCACCGGCATTGGCACTACCAGCCACCAGTGCAGAAAACTGATCCGCCGATATGCCGGTATCAGCATGCTTCTTGGCAAACGCTTCGCCGAATTGGCGATTGTAAGCGTCGGTATAACTGGAACTGCTGGCAATTTGATTGCCCAAGGAGCGGCTGTCGAAGGCATCACTGGTGATACTGGCCGATTTCGAGGCAGTGGATGACACGCTGTTCATGAAACTGCTGGTCGCCTGTTCCGAAGCGCTGTACGCCGACGATACCGCAACACTCATGTCCTTGCCGGCTGTGAATGTCGGCAGCACCTTGTCGACGCCGGTTTGAGTCACTGCAGACAGGGGACTGTATTGATGTTGCGCTTGAGCATTCAACACCGGCGCAGGGCTGATGACATCGGGCGTGGCAATTTTCTCGTTCACGTAATCGCCGCCGTCCATCCGCCCCAGGAAATGGGTGGCGGTCACGGCACCGCGGTAGATCAGCATCAAGGTAATGGCCGGTGTCGACGCCGCCAACATGCCGCCTATCGACAACCATTGCTGCAACTCCATATCCAACTGGTAAATGCCCATCATCGACGGCAAATTGTAGGTGGCCGTGATCAGTGCCGCCATTTTGCCTGCGGCCGACATCTGGATGAACAGGTTGATCACCGCCAGTATCGGCATCCACAACTGGATCCACAGCAGCATGGAGAAGTAGCCGATATTCATCCGGATGCCGACGTTGCCCAGCATCACCACGAAGGCCATGATCGGTGCGATGGCATAACTCAAGCCTTCGATAAACACCATCATCGGCCGCACGATCTTGGCAAACAGGGTTTGTTCGGCGGCCCATTGGGTATTGCGTTGCTGAATGGCTTGTTCGACCATCGCCGCCTTGCTCCAGTGCAAGCCGTCTTCGTGCCGGCCGATCACGCCTTTCTCGAACATCGGCATGATAGCTGACATCAGCATGTAATCGGCCGCATCGATAACGCCGGGACCGGCCAACGCATCGAAGGCATCCTGGATTTTCGGCACGGTGTCGGCCGCCGCCGGTACGCCCAAGGTCGGTTGCAACAACCCTTCCAGCGCTGTCGCAAAATTGCCATTGGCCACCACGCTCAAATCGGCCCAGGCATCCGTACAGGTTTTGGTTTGTGGTTGCCCTCCGACATAGATTTGGGTCATATAGATGTCGGAATCGAAGCGGATGGCATTCAAGGGATCGGCATCGCGCAAAATGGCATCTACTGATTTCTGGTTCAGATCGACACCTGTTAAGGTGCATTCGCGCACGTAATTAGCAAATGAGGTTTCCATATCGCTGCCAGCATTCGGCACATTGGCCGCGCCTAAATTCACCCGCGACAACAGATTCTTCCGCACCGCCGTCAACGTTTGCAAACTATCGGCAAAACCGTTTCCGGTCATCGACGGCGTGCCAAAGCCTTGTTCGAACAGCCGTGTAGTGCGATAACCCATGTTCGACATCACACTACCCACCACGGCTGGACCCAAGGGTACGTTGTCGACCACCACCACGCTGCCCGTATAGGCATCCTCAATCGACACCCGCACCGACGGCGCATACAACATCAGCCACAACACATAGGCCAGCAATAAATCCTGATACCGAATACCGCGGCCATCCCATTGCAGCAACGCCCGAATCATGATGATGATGACACCGATCAGGCCGCCAACGGCGGCCGCGGTACGGTAATCGCCGGTTCCGGAAATCATCGCGATGGCATTCAGTACGGCTTGCAGATAGGCGGAATCGCCCACGGAGAAGATTTCAAACATGGACGACCTGCCTTTTAAACTACGAGGGAGAAAACCATCATGGGAGGATGAGGGAACGAGATATTAAGGACTTGGCCAAGCCATCCCCGATGCCGGCAACTGCGCCACCGTGCCGTAGTGTCTGGGCTTCACGGTGGTCATCAATTGCTGGTAAAACGCCATCAATGTTTGTGGATTATCATAACGGCCGGCAATGGTGACGTATTCATCCTGGATTTGTTCTCTGGCATCCTTCAAGGCATCCATCAGCAATTTGGCGTAGGCATGGTCATTCATGTGCGCGGCGGTTTGCACGGCATTGAGCAAATCGTTGACGATGTATTAGCTCAGACCTGATCTGACAGTTACCGTTTTTGCGGGGTGTCTGTCAGATTAGATTTGGTTCAGATTTTTTTGAGCCCAAATCTGTTTTCCATCCAGCAAGGTATCCATCGGCGTTCTGCCGTTGCACATTTTGCCCTGATGAGTTCGGTCATTGTTGTAATAAACCAGCCATTCGTCCAGATCTTTTTGGAGTTGATCCAGGTCGCTATAGAGCTTTTTGCGGAACGTGACCTGATAGAACTCCTGCAAGATGGTCTTATGGAAGCGTTCGCAAATCCCATTGGTTTGCGGTGACATGGCCTTGGTTTTGGTATGGTCGATGTCGTTGATCGCCAGGTATAGCTGATAATCATGCTGTTCGACCTTGCCACAATATTCTGTGCCGCGATCCGTCAGAATGCGTAGAACGGGTAATGCGTTGGCTTCGTAGAACGGCAATACTTTGTCATTCAGGATATCCGCTGCGGTAATGGGCGTTTTGGTTGTATACAACTTGCAGTGTGCGACTTTGCTGTAGGTGTCCACGTAAGTCTGCTGGTATATCCGCCCAACCCCTTTGAGGTTGCCGACGTAAAAAGTATCCTGCGAACCCAGGTAACCGGGATGGGCTGTTTCGATTTCGCCGCAGGCTTGATCATCCTGCTGCTTTTTCTCCAACGCCGCAATCTGCGCATCGCTCAGCATTAACCCTTCGGCGGCTACCTTGGCTTCCAGTGCTTTAAGCCTCTTTTTAAAGTTCTCCAGGTCATGCCGTAACCAGATGGAGCGAACGCCGCTGCCGGATACGAATACTCCTTGTTTACGCAGTTCATTACTGGTTCGATGCTGTCCATGCGCTGGCCACTCAACCGCATAGGCTTTCACTGCCAGCTCAATGCTTTCATCGACGCGATTCTTCAGATTCGGAGACCGGCGGTTTTTGTCGATTAAGGCATCGATACCACCTTCAGCTACCAGCTCTTGATAACGATAAAACGTATCGCGCGAGACACCCATCACCTTGCAGGCTCTGGAGACGTTATTCAGTTCTTGGGCTAAATTTAACAGCCCCGCTTTGTGTTTAATGATCGGATTGTTTGTATGGATCATGAGAGTTACCTTTTGTGTTTTGTGTAAGGATTCGACACCCCTATCAAAACCGGTAACTCTCATCTTTTCAAGTCGATGTGTCAGATCAAGTCGTGACTAATACAAATTAGTCCATCACTATTCGACGTCCAGCAGCATTAAAAGCCGGCATGAATAGTCACTCTTATTTAAGTTACTCTGAATAAATACCACTGCTTTTACTCAATTGTCACAAACGACAACTTACTGACTCCCGAACGTTGCGCACTGGCCATCACCTTAGCCACCGACTCAAACACTGCGGCCTTGTCGGCTTGCAGCTGCACGCTGATGTCGGGATCGCGCTCTTGCAGGGCTTTCAGTTCGGCTTCCAGATTCGTGAGGGGGATTGGTTTGTCATCCAACAGCGCTTCACCGCTGGCGGCGACCGCCAGAATGGCGACGTGTTTATCCGGCGTCGGCTCAGTCTGTTCGGTTTTCGGTAGTTTGACTTTAACGACTTGCGTCAGTAACGGCGCGGTGACGATAAACACCACCAGCAACACCAACATCACATCCACTAACGGCGTGACGTTGATTTCACTCATTTCGCCGCCTTCATCTTCGCTGGGAAATTGCATGGCCATGATCAGATCTCCTGAGGTTGTGGTTGTTGGCTTAAGTCGTTTTCGATACAACTGCGCAGAAAGTCGGTAGCGATATGCTCCAGGCTGGCTAGGACTTGGCGGTTTTGGCGCAGGAAGAAGTTGTAGGCAATTACCGCAGGGATAGCAACGGCAATGCCCAATGCAGTGGCGATCAAGGCTTCGCCTATGGGACCGGCGACCACTTCCAGACTGGCCGTGCCTTGCGCACCGATGTCTTTCAGGGCGTGCATGATGCCCCAGACGGTGCCGAACAAACCAATAAATGGAGAAGTACTACCTATGCTGGCTAACCAGCCCAGGCCAGAATCTAGCAAGGCCTTTTCTTTTTGTAATTGCTGACGCAACGCGCGTTCGATGAGTTCGTGCCAGGCCGCGTGTTGGGTTTGGCGGTCATGCGGCAGGCTTTGGGCACGGGCATAGGTTTGCCGACCCACGCTTAACACCCGCCCAGCTTGGACTGCCAAGGGGTTTTCCGGGTGGTTGTCGATCGCATCCAAGGTTTCCAGGGATACAGCACCACTCAAACGTTGCAACAGCTTATGGTTACGGTAACGGTGCCAAGCGATTTCACCGGCCTTAAGCAAAATTACGCTCCAGGTGACCAGTGAAAAGCAGCCCAACATACACAGGGTGCCGTCGACGATGGCGGTTTCGGAAAAGCTAAATAGGTGGTCCATAAGATTCTCGTTATTGTTTTATTTTTTAACATCTTGGCTTGGCCAAACATCCGTGCGGCACCTGAATCATCCTTAATCCAGGTCTATCAACGTCCGTGTTGTCCGACCCAGGTAGGCGGGTCGGGCTGCGTACCTCTTGGGGGAGGAAAAGTATTTCGTTAAGATTTAGGGTGGCGGAATAGCCTCTTAATCCAGCTCAAACACAATCGGTACCGTTGCCCAACTGGCTTCAGCGCTATCGCCGCGCTTGGCCGGTACAAAGCGCCATTGCTTCACTGCGTCCAACGCGGATTCATCCAGCGTATCGTGACCACTGGAACGCTGAATGTTGACTTGCAGGGCTTTGCCATCTGCGCCGACATACACCCGTAACAATACCGTGCCTTGCCAATGCCGTTGTCGTGCGGTCATCGGGTATTCAGGTTTAGGGTTGTTCAAATACGCAGCATTGCTATCCGCCGGCATATAGGTGTCGTTACGCGGTGCTGCCAAGGCGTTGTGGTTCAGTGTTTGTAGCGCAGCCGCAGCAGGCATCGCCGGTGCAACCGGTTCCGGTTCCACGGATTTGCGCTCTTCAACCTGCTTGACCGGACGTTCCGACGGTTTGGGTTTGGGTTTGGGTTTGGGTTTGGGTTTGGGCTTAGGCTTGGGTTTGACCTTGGGCTTATCCAGCTTGGGCGGAGTTATGGGTTTCGGTGGTTGCGGCGGCGCAATCGGTTGATTGACCACCGGCGACGGCGGTGCCGACAACTCCATCGCAATCATCGGCAACGGTGCTGCCGCCGTAAACGGCAATGGCGCAGGCCGCGTGACATACCAAAACCACAAACCGCCGTGCAGTAAGGCGGCGACCAGTACGGCTGACGTCACAGCCAAGGAACGCCGATAGCGGTTGCTGGGTATCGGGCCCGACACCAAAAACTGATGCGGGTCCGGTAAGCCCTGCGCCGTTTGGATAAACGAACGCTGGGTAACCGACAGACCTGCCGTTTGCGTGATCGAATGCCACAGTGCCAACTTCACCGTCTCTCCGTCACATTAAGATTGGGCGTGTCGGTGTCCTGCGTGGCCTTGCGATTGGCGGTCAGGCGCTCAATAGGACTTAAGGCTTTGCCATTCAGACGAATACCTTGAGCCGATCGAGACAGCTGACTTTCTAGTTGCTGCATCTGTTGTTGCAAGGATTCCTGGTTACGCAAGATCAACTGGAGCTGCTCTTGCAGAAATTCAAAATGAATCTGGAAATAACGCACGGACGGAAACACATCGGCGGCTTTGTCAGCCGGTACCACCGTCGGCGGGTCGAGTCTGGATTTCTTGCGGGGTTTACTTAACATGCAACGTCTCCTTCCTTAGTACTTTTTAGGGTATTGGGCATGGCACTCCGCTGGCTGAGCAACCGACGGACTGGAATCAGTGATATTCCTGGCATGTTGCTTGGGATCGCGGCGGGCTATAATCGCGTAACAGACCGGCGTCAAAATCAGACTGGCCGTCATGCCGATCAGCAAACCGGCTGACAGCGACAAGGTCATCGGAATCAGGAACTGTGCTTGCGGGCTGGTTTCCAGCAAGGTGGGTAGGAAGCCGGCAAAGTTTGTCAGAAATGCCAGCAAAATGGCCCGAAATCGCGAACGACACGCATCGATGATCAGGTGTTCAAGCGGTTGGTCGTCCTCGCCATGCTGGCGGATGTAATCCAGCAGCACCAGGCTGTCGTTGACCACCACACCGCTGGCAGCGATCATGCCGACCATGGATTCCATCGACAGCGGCAAGCTAAACGCCCAATGTGCCAACACCGCCCCGCACCACGCCACCGGCGCAGCCAACAAAAAGATCAAGGGTTTTGAATACGATTTAAACGGTACGGCAATGAGCGCATAAATCACCAGCAAGGCAATCAAGGTGTTTTTGGCAAAGGCTGCCAACATGGCCTTCTGTTCCTGACGTTGTTGACCAATTTGGACGGTCAGGCCGGGCAAGGCTTGCTGCAAAGCCGGTATCTGGTTTGTTTCAAGTTGCGCATACAAGGCATTGGCATCGGCCAACGCCGGATTAACGCGGGCTTGAACTTTAAGCACCCGTTGCCGATCCTCCCGCACCAAACGTGAATAACCCGGCGCCAGTTGAATATCCGCTAGTTCACCCAGTGGCGCAGTCGACCCATTCGGCAAGCGGATGGGTTGCTGTTTCAGGGTATCCAGCGATTGCCGTTGATCCAATGGATAACGCACCATGACTTTGACTTCGCTGCGGCCACGCAAAAACCGATGCACTTCATCGCCGTAGTAGCCGTGATGGACTTGTTCGGCCAGTTGTTCCAGGCGCAGCCCCAAGCGTTCGGCATTAGGCTTGAGGCTGAGTTTAATTTCCGGTTTGCCGGGTTCGCTGGAATCGACCACATCGTAAACGCCGGGTAGCACTTGCAATTGTTGTTTGAGGTGTGCAGCGGCAGTGGGCAGCAGCTCAGAATCGGTGGCGCCCAGCAGCAATTCGATGTCATACGGCACATCGCCTTCCTTGTAGATAAAATCCACCTTGCCGCGGCCAATGTCGCCGATGCGCTCGCGCCATTGGCGGATAAAGTCTTCGACTTTGATGCGTTGCCGACCTGCCGGCGAGAACTCCAGCCAAATGCCGGCACCGTGTTCCCAGATGATGGTTTCGACGCCAACGATGACACTGCTTTCATCGGTGTGAGCGGCATTCACTGTGGGACTTGTTGGTAGGTCGTTCTGCTGCAGACCATCCAACTCATCCCGTAAATTGAACAAGGCTTGTTCCACCTTGGTCGCTAAGGCTTTGGCTTCGCTATACGGCGCACTTTGCGGCAACTGCATGGATACCCAAAAACTGTCTTTGGTGACATCGGGATTGATGGATTGCCGTACCGTATCGCTGGCAACCAGTGCCGCACAAAACACGATCAACCCCAAAAACAAAGACGCCGTTAAATAGCGCCAAGCAATGGCGGTTTCGAGGAATGGACGGTAGACCTGCTCGACAAAGCGATCCAGCTGGTTGTTCATACGTTGCCGGATACGGTGCAGGCGATTGGGCTGAACGGTCGATTCCAGATCACTAACCAGATGCGACGGCAAAATTAGCAAGGCTTCGACCAAGGAAAATACCAAGGTCAAAATCATCACCAAGCAAATCGGCTTCATCATTTGCCCACCCCAGCCGGGCAGGAACAAACCGGGCAGAAAGGCGACCAGCACGATCAACACCGAGAGAATGACCGGTAAGGCAACGTCCTGCACACCTTGAATGGTGGCTTGCAGTGGCGAAAGTGTTTTTTTTCCTGGCTCCGGACTTTGGCATTGACGCTGATGGACGCTTTCACCAATGATGATGGCGTCATCCACCAAAATGCCCATCGCCAGCAGAAAGCCGAACAGTGACAGCATGTTCAGCGATACGTCCAGTGCAGGCATCAACCAGAACGCACCCAGCACGGAAGTAAAAATCCCCACGCCCGCCCACAGCGCCACCCGTACCCGCAAGAACAGCGACAACACCAGACACACCAGCAAAAAACCGCTCAAACCGTCTTCCAGCAGGGTGTCGATGCGCTCGTCATAGGCTTGCGAGTCATCCCACCAGGTAATTAGCCGCAAACCGGGTGGTAACTGCTGACGAAGCCGCTCAACGGTTGCTTTGACATTTCTTGCCACGGCCACGCTGTCTTGCGTGGTATGCACTTCCCAACCCTGAGCGATTTCACCGTTGTGATGCCACTCGGACAAGCGTTCTTCCAGGCCATCTTTAATAGTGGCGATTTGGTCGAGTCTGACCCGATTACCGTCCGGTAACGTTTTGATAATTAACGCACCGACCGCATCGGTATCTTTAGCCCGTTGATTGACCCGTAACAGCAACTCGCCATCGGGGTTCTTGACCAATCCGCCGGGTAAATCCACCGAAGCTTTGCGCACCGCTTGCGCGACTTCATCCAATGTCAGTTGGTATTGGCGCAGTTTGTCGGGTGAGATTTCAATCGCCAGCTCGTAAGCCATTTCCCCATAATTGCGAGCTTTGCTGACGCCGGGTATGGCGGCTAGTTGTTGTTGGATGTGTTCACCGAAGCTTTGTAGAGTGAAGGCATCAGTGTTGCCGTGCAAAGCCACCCAGATCACACCGTCATCGTCATTGCGGTTGGCTGGCAGCACCTGAATTTTTTCCAGTTGCTTGGGTAATTTGGGGATGGCTTGCACCTTACTTTGCACACTGGCCATGACTTGTTCGCGCGATACCTCGGGAAATATCTCGACGTCGATCTTGCAGTAATCGCCGCGTATCTCGCTGTGCAAATGCTTGACGCCGGGGATGTCGTGAATCGCTTCTTCAATCGGCACACATACCGATTCTTCAACTTCTGAGGTACCGGCGCCAGGGTATTGGGTGTTGACCACAATCTGATGCGGACTAAAGCGCGGAAACACTTCCTTATCCACATCGGCAATGCCCAGCAAGCCGCCGCTCATGATCAAAAGCATCAGCAAATTGGCTGCAACAGGATTGGCGGCAAACCAAGCCAGTAAATTTCCGGAGCGCAGGCGTTTAGTCATTCAGCACCTTGAGTGTTGTGCCGGCAATGGCGATCGGCAATTCAGAAACAATCACCCGATCACCCGGATTTAAGCCGGCTTGAATCACCACCGCATTTGTTTCGCTGCGGACTATCTCAACAGAGCGAATCTCCAGCTTTTGATCGATATTGACCAGTTTGACGGTCTGCGTCGGACTAATGGCGTTGCGCGGTAAGCGATAAACACCGGCCCGTTCCGCGCCTTCAATCTCGGCATGTACAAACAGGCCTTTTACCAACGGCGGTCGATCGGCGATGGCTTGAAAAGGTTGGTTGACCTGCGCAACTAGGTACCATTGGCCACTGTCTTCGGACACGGCCGCTTCGCTGCGGACAATTTGGCCCAGCCACTGGCGCTGGCTGCCACCCAGTTCGGCAGTCAAGGTCACCTTAGGCCATAGACTGGCATCACTATGCGGCAAGGCGAATGGCAAATTCAAAAACGCCAGTTGGTCACTGCTGATCGGTAAACGTACTTCGGCCGCGTCGGTGGCGTAAATCCGCGCCACTACCGCACCCGATGCTAAAAACTGGCCAACGCCAGCCTGTTTAGTCAGAATGCGACCGGCAAACGGTGCGCGTAGCTCGCAGCGGCTGCGATTGAGTTGGGCTTTCGCTAGATCGGCTTGCGCAGCTAGCAGTTTGGCGTGGGCTTCGGCCAATTGCGGTTTGTGCAAGGCCAGTTCGCTGGCATCGCCTTCGCCCAGGGCCTGCCATTCACTGTGGGCTTGTTCCACTTGTGCCTGTTCGGCGATCAACACCCGCTTAGCTTCGGCAACGCGGGCTTGGGCTGCGGTAATGGCGTAGTCGTAATCGCGAGGATCGATGGTCAGCAGTAACTCACCGGCTTTGAAGAAGCCACCCGCGACCAAGGCCGGATGCATCTGCACCACTTTGCCCGCCACTTCGCTGACCAGATCGATTTCCTCGCGCGGCGTGACGACGCCTTGCGACACCACATTCAGGCGCAGGGTTTGCGGCTCAACGCGCATTACGCTGACTTCGGGAATGGTCGCAACAGTCGCTTGAGATTCAGTCTTGGGACGCAAGGCAAATACCGCCCAACTGGCAACGGCAGTTGTCAGCAACACGGCGAGCGGTAATATCACTTTCAAGGCACGATGGGCTTGCTTCATACCTTATCACCCAGCGTAGGTTGGGGTAGACTGCATGGATGAAGGAGGTAGGGCCATGCCGGGAGCAATTGCCGAGACGATAGGAACCCCAACACCACAACCTTTGCACGACCAACAACTTGTCGGTCGCGTGAATAAACGTGTGCTGGTTGCATAAAAGCCGATACGTAGGGGTTTGTTACCTCGCCCCAATCTACATTTTTATTCATACGCTGCCCCCCAATGCCAGATATAAACTAATCCGGTTGCTTAGCAATTGCCGCTGCACCGCCAGATGCGCACTTTGTGCATTGAGTGTGCTTCGATAGCTATCCAACAAAGTCAAAATTTCGATCAAACCCTGCCGGTAGGAATACACCGCCAGTTTACGACTGGCTTCGGTTTGTGAAACGGCTTCGCGCAGGGCTTGTTCCTGTTCACGTAACCTGCTTTCGGCGGCCAAAGCTTGCTCGACTTCGCGGAAGGCGTTCAGGGCTACGCTTTGGTATTGGTTATAGGCGTCTTCGACATTGGCTTGCTTCAAACGAATATCGGCTTGTAAACGGTCCCCGGTAAACAAGGGCTGCGCCAAGCCAGCTGCCAAGTTCCAAGCGGCGGCGCGCGGATCGACAATGTCTGCAAGAGCAGCACCCACGCTACCACCGGCAGCGGTTAAGGTGATGCGCGGCAAAAGCGCCTTTTCGCTACTAGCCAAGCGCTGATCAGCAGCTTGTAAGCGTTTAAAAGCAGAAATAACATCCGGGCGGCGGTTGAGCAGGTCGGACGGCAAACCTGCCGTCAGCGAGACGGGTGGTTGAGGTAAGTCCCGAGCCAAGGATGAAGCCATTGCCTCCGCGCCGGACACCGAGGTAGATGCTTCAACCGGATAACGCCCCACCAAGGTCTGCAACTGCTTATGCAGCAACTGTACATCATTGTACATCTGCGCCGATTGTGCTTCTGCATTCGCCAAGTCAGTCAACGCCAGCCGCAAATCCAGGCCACGGGTCAGGCCTTTATTGAACCGACCGCGGACCAGTTCGACAATCACGCTGCGGTCTTTGACCGATTGCCCCGCCACTTGAGCCTGCAACCGAGCCTCTAGCCATTGAAAGTACACCTGAGCGATACGCGCCGCTAAAGATAAACGGGCTGCCTGATAATCTTCACCAATTGCCACTGCATCTTCAACCGCCGCCTGCCGCGAGGCTTTGATGCGGTCCCAAACATCCAGCTCCCAGCTTAAGTTGAACAAGGCCAGAAACTGACCGGACTCGCTGTTCAAAGCATCTTTGCCACGTTGGTAGTCGGGTGCGACATTCAGTTGCGGCAAACGTCCTGCGCCGGCAATCACGGCTTGTTCCTTGGCGGCATCGACCCGCACGGCGGCGGCTTGCAAATCAAAGTTATGGCTTAAACCATCCTCTATCAAAGAGCTTAACGTAGGGTCGTTGAAGGTGGTCAGCCAATGGGTGACTGATTGATCACGGGGGTCATCTACCGGACTTTGCCATTGTGCTGGCAAAGCAATGTCCAAACTAGTCGGGTCGCGCTTTGGCATGGAATTGCAAGCAGGCAGCACAAAAAACGCCAACAGGGAAAACATCGCTAAGCATGATGCCTGATTTTTTTTTGCGGTGCACTGTGCCCAGTCGCTGATTGACAGCGAAGACTGAGGGCGCGATTTTGGTGTGGGTAATTGTGGTATCGACATTAACGGCGTTTCTTCGACCAGATGACGACGCCTGTCACCGATAACATCACAATCACCAAGCCCAAGAAACAAACAAACAGTCTATACGGTAGGCCAAAAACGTTAGCCATATGCAAAGCCATTAGCCAGGACGTGATGGTGTTGCCGTTATATTGGCCGGAGGGGAGCAGCAACATTTTTTGTTGTCCACTATTCGCATCGATCACCACTCGCGTTTGACCTTCATGATCTTGAATATCAAGGCTGCTGCGTACGCAATAGACGTAGAACCCTTTGGCAGGGTTGAGCCAAAGGGCCACAGGCACTTCGATTTGGAAATCGTGTTCCGCAGCGGCGCGGCTTAGGGCTTGATGACCCAAGCGATAGGCCTCGCGTAAATCGATTGCAGGATGAACTAAGGGTTTAGGTAAATCTTCAATTTCAGTCCAGGGTTGGTGATAATCACTAACTGATTGCATGACCTTTTGATAAACAGTGTCACCCAAGTTCATGTAGACGCTTGACCAAGCAAATACTAATAAAGCCAACCATAGCCACAGTCCGCCAGCGCGGTGCAAATCGTAATTGATTCGAACAGATGAACCACGCCATTTGATCAGCCAAGCACGCCCCCAGCGTTGCGAAAACGATGAGGCAGTGGACGTACTGTTTTGAACGACAAACACTTTGGCCGGTAAAGTTAGGTAAAAACCAACAAAACAGTCGATTGTCCAAACCAAGGCGGTGATGCCTAAAATCCACATGCCGACCTCATCCAATGCCAGGTTGAAGTGCAGCTTATAGAGAAAAGGCAGGAGATTGGTCATACCCTCAGAAATCGCTCCCCAACGACGCCGACCCAATTCATATCCAGTGTAAGGATCAAGAATCAGTTGATCGTAATTCAGCTCGAAAGATTGACCAGTTAGCTCATTTTGTAACGGTGATACCGAAAATTGTACGGCAGACGCACTCATCCATAATGATTGCACACTTGCCTGTGGCTCAATGTATTCATTAGCGTTGTCGATGAGGGCGTCAAATGGGAGAGGCGTGCGACCGGTAGCTGAAACATACAAATGGGGGTTGAAAGCGCCATCCAGTTCTTTGTAAAACGTCAGCAAACTACCGGTCAATCCTACAACGACTAAGAAAATGGTCATCGCTAAACCGGTATAGCGATGAACAAGCACCCATACTGGGCGGATCTTCATAAAAACTCCAAAATCTTTATCTGTTAAATAAGCTGTAATCCATATTAAAGAGAAGACGATTTAGTCATGAAAATACCGCCTACTGACTTTATAAATTCAATGCTGAGTAACTTTAGGGCAATAATCGTCTCCGTTATAAAGCACAGCGTTAGCGGCTTACATCATTTCTCACAACACTATTGTTTGGATTTCTGAGCATGGAATATGGCAAAAACATTGTCTGGCATCATTCTCAAATATCACGATCACACCGGGAAGCCCTGAACGGGCATCGGTCGGTCATTTTGTGGTTCACGGGGTTGTCTGGAGCAGGGAAGTCAACCCTAGCGCACGCTGTAGAGGCTCGGTTGCATCAGCGAAGTTGCCGCACGTTTGTATTGGATGGGGATAACATCCGCCACGGTCTTTCGAAAGATTTAGGCTTTGAAGACGCTGATAGACGAGAAAATATCCGCCGCATTGCGGAGGTGGCCAAGTTAATGCTTGAAGCAGGAAATATCACCCTAACGGCGTTCATTTCGCCTTTCAGATTAGAAAGAGAACTGGCCCGATGTACCGTGGCGGAAGGGGATTTTATAGAAATTTACTGCAACTGTGATTTGACTGTTTGTGAACAACGAGACGTCAAAGGGCTCTATCGAAAGGCAAGACTCGGTGAAATAGCGCACTTCACCGGTATTTCATCCCCCTACGAGCCACCAGAAAACCCGGAGATAGTGGTTGATACCGATCAGATGAGCATTGAGGAATGTTTAGCCCACATAATCACTTGCAAAAAATGGGCATTTTGTCTCCCATTCCAGTCTTATCAAAAGCCTTAAAACGGTCATCGACAAAATGACTAAGCGGGGAATACCGATGTACACTATTGACCTGGCGTTTTCGCTGTCAACACATTACCCCATACTGAAAACTAAGGTGGCGAAGACTTAGGTGCACTCTGAATCAAAAAGAGAATGGCTTAACCCACAATAACTACCCAGTCGGTAACATAAGTCATTTTGAGATCCATGGTTCTTTGCAATACTTTTAGCATATCGTGGGAGTCTCTAATACTTAGGCGACCGTTGACTTTTAGTTGCCGCAATGAATCATCTCTAAAGAAAACCATTCCTGGATGATACCGATTGATAGCATCAATAACCGATTCCAAGGTTTCATTTTCGTACGCCAAAAATCCGTTAATCCAAGAAGTAGCCAGTTTTGAATCCAATTTTTTAGGTTGACCGATCTTGGTGTCGTAAACGGCTACCATTTCATCCTCGCCCAACACAACAGGATCTTTCCAAATTTGATTGTCAGAGACTTCGACGCGACCGGAAAGTACTTTAATCTCGTCCCGCTCTTTTCGATGGTTAACAAAAAAGCGGGTGCCCAATACGCGCGTCGTTGAATGATCCGCATGGACTAAAAACGGGCGGCTGGGGTCGGGCTTTACATCAAAAAAAACCTCCCCCTTAAATAACTCAACAGATCGTTTGCCGTCTTTCATATTGACGGCGATCGCGCTGTCTGTGTTAAGCATGGCCGTGGAGCCATCCTCTAATAGAACAGTTTTACGTTCCCCGATGGCCGACGAATAATCCGCTTTGAATAAAATCCGCATTTGACCACTAAGCGATACTGCCAGTACCAAGCACGCGGCAAGAGCCAATGGCATTCTGGTATTGATATAACGCTTTTTAGAGTGCTTGGGGGCAATGCCATGTACTTTAGCGCTGATGCTTAGGCTTTTTAACAGATCCGTATCGCCCCACATGGCGCACACTTCATTAAAGGCGTCACGGTGCTCAGACCGCTAGATTAAGCCAATGTTCGAAAGATGTCCTATCCTCGTTATTTACGTTATCGGCGCGCAAACGGATAAACCATGCCACGGCCTGCTCGTCTATATTGTCGTTCAGATCGGAGTCCAAAATATTCTACAGATAGTGAGTTAAAAAACGGTTTATCATTTTAACGAATTCTAATTTCATTGATTCAGTTATATCATCGTCTGCCAGGTTATTCCGGTTTTAACACCAATTTATGTTGGGATTTGCCAGTCATTAATGGCATTGGTAAGCCTTCTACCCAAAAAGATTGCTGATCCTTGTAATAACCAGATAGTGGATGCCCGGATTGTCCGCCCGGCATATGTAAAATGCCTTCAGAAAGGTGACCAGGGGATACCACCAATCGTTCGCTCGCCCCAAAATCAGGGCCCGTTACCCTCACACAGAATCCACCGCATCCAGCTAACGATTGATGAGGCATATCTAACACAGAGGACAGTAAAGGCACTGCCTTTGAGAAAGGGTGAGTGTGACCGACGATGTTCTGTTTGCCCCAGGTTAGATCAGTCAGGCTGACATCGGGATGACGAGACATTACCGTTGACGCGCTAATCGCCAATTGCGCCAGAATAAATTGATCCCACGTTTTATGCTGAGCTGCTTCCGGCAACAATTGCGCCGGCTTTTCCTTTAACAATGCTTGCAAAGGTGTGTCGACATAATTCCAGTTATAAACAAAATTTTTGTCGGCTTGCTTGCTTGCAGTTAAAAATGGCGTGAAGACTGAATCAATCAGTTGCTTGCGAAATTCAATCAATATTGGTAATCCCAAACTTGCAATATCAGCTCTACCGTTCCAACTTATCAAATAATCCCGTAACGCGATTAATTCGGGCTGTTGCGCTAAAACGTCTGGAGACAATGCTTTCAATGCTAGTTGTTGGTAATACTCATAAAATTCAGTTTGGGTATCTTGTTGAAGATTGAACAATGACCATTCACTATGGGCTGCCGCTTGCTTGAGTCGTTGATTGATACGGTAGGCTCGGTAACCATTAACGAATTGATGACCAATGACGAATGGAAAGTCTGCAGCGAATCGCCGATCATTGGCCGACACTAAAAAGCCTTCCGTGGGATCAACGGATTGCGGTATTTCATCGGGTCGAACATACTCCTGCCAACCCGTTTTACCATCGGCCCATGAATGACTGATTGCCCCATCACCACCAAAACGACGAGGAATCTTACCTGTCAATGTCCAGGCAATGTGCCCACGCTCGTCTGCCAATAACACGTTCAACTGTGGTCCGCCAGCGCGTTTAGCAATAGCCAACGACTCCTCAAGGGATGTGCTTCCTTCCAAATCCGCAATACCGATATTTACCGCATCCGTATCTAAAGCCACCCAATGAATAGCAACCGGCTGCCCCAATAACGGTTGCGCCGCGACCGGCCCCCATTGCGTTTCTCTAATCGTCAGTGCTTTGGGCTCTGCGTTTTTGATCTGTATCGTTTCATGCCGTTCTTGGAAGTCTTGCCAATGATCGCCAACTCGGTATTGCCCGGCGTTGTCAGGATTAATTTCTAGTTTGACCAAATCCAAAAAGTCTCCGCTGAGATTGGTTACTCCCCAAGCCACATGCTGGTTACTGCCTGAAACAAGAAAGGGAGTGCCAGGCAAATTCAGCCCAACTGCCCGTACCTCGGGATATTGAAGCTCAACGCGGTACCAAATGTTCGGAACACTAATCCCCAGATGCATATCATTTGCCAGTATCGCCCGACCATCGCTTGTTTTGCTGCCACTAACTGCCCAGGCATTGGAGCCTGCTAGCTTTTCATCGGGAGCCTTAGCTAAGCTTCGCAAACTAGGTGTATTTCCTGCCAGCAGTGTTTGCATGGCAGGCACGGGAATGCTTCGCGGCGGCCTGAGGGATTTGGTGTATCCCATCAAGTCGTCTGTAAACCGGTCACTATCCGGTGTCAAGAATGCCAAGACATCAGGTGGTAAGGTCTGATCCATAATACTAAGCGTCCGTTCGCTATGCTCAGCCCAAGCGGTCAAGTTTTCAAACATCCCTAATACAACCAGTAAGCAATCTTCAGCCTGCCATGGCTCAGGCTGGTAACCCAGCACTTTAAATTCGAAGGGTAGAGCAGGGTTTTGCTGCAGATAGCTGTTGATGCCCTCCGCATATGCCTCTAAATATTGACGATGTATTGCAGCCTGCTTGGATAAAATTTGCTGAGCCCTGGCGTTGAAACCATAGGTTCTCGATTGTATGTCTCTCTTTAGTGCCATTTCGCCGAATAGCTCCGCCAAACGTCCAGCGCTTTTACGCCGCATCAAATCCATTTGAAATAGCCGATCACGAGCTGTGACATAACCTAAAGCGCGCGCAGCATCGAGTCGGCTACTAGCACTAATTAGCGGAATACCGTAAGAATCCGTGTCAACACTGACTGATGAAGACAGCTTGGTCAATTTGAATTCGCCGTCCAGCGCTGGCAGTGATTGCAAGCACCAGCGATAACCAAAGCCACCAGCAACAACGAATAATACAATTGAGCCAAGCCCAATACTCAGCCATTTTTTAGGTTTAGCCATGGTCGCTCACCCGCATCACGAAATTGAGGTTTCAGTTTGAGCCGAACGCAGCCAGTCAGCGCTTATTGCTGCGTGTTCGGGGAGCCCCTGAGGGTATTCAATCGCCGCAATATTGCCTTCATCGAGCTTGATACATCGATCAGCCAAATAGAAATACTTTTCATCGTGGGTAATCGCCAAAACCGTTTTGCCGCGTGCTTTTAGCGCAGGCAACAGCTCGGTGTAGAACAAATGTTTGAATTCCGGATCTTGATCGGCAGCCCATTCGTCAAACACGTAAAAGGGCCGGTCCTCCAAATAAGCCACCAGCAATGCCAGACGTTTACGTTGCCCCTGGGATAGGCTCACTGAAGAAAACTGACCATTGACGATCTCGACCTTATGATTAAGATGTAAACGCTGTAAATAATCATCCATGGCACTGCGATGCTGTTCCGCATCAACACCATACAACTCGTCAAATAGATAAAAGTCAGAAAAAATGACTGAAAAGTTTTGCATATAAGCATCACGATTGCCCGCATCAACAGGGCAGCTGTTCCAGGAAATCATGCCGCGCTCAGGATGATAAAGACCGATCAACAACATTGCCAATGTCGTTTTGCCGCTGCCATTGCCACCCACGAGAAAGACCAACTCCCCCGGATGAAATTCAAGATCTATTGGGCCTAATGTGAAATTCCGGTTTTCCTTTTCACGATGAAAGCTATGGGTAACGCCGGTAAGGGTCAACGACGTAAAGCTCTTCTGTACTGCTAATTTGGACAGACGTTGAGCAGGGCTGTGTTCAACCAGTTTTTCATCTAATTTCAGGAGGCTATCTAACGAAACCTTCGCTCGACTGAAAGCAGGTAAGCTACCCGTCACAATAGTAAGCGGGGACATCATGAATAAAAACACTAAAACATAGCCGCTGATGATTTCTTGCGTCAGGGTTTGCCAAATTGGAAAGGCGTACAAAATCGCCCCAATGGTCAGATAATAGAGTAATTGCACCCATTGATTTATCCACAAGTAGGCGACCGTCGCACGAAAAGCATGCTGTCTGTAGGCTTCAGCACTATTGGAAAGCGATTGGGACACAAACGCTTCGCTTCTACGGCGATGAAGCTTTAACTCGCGAACTCCTTCGGTCAACGCAGTGAATCCTCGGCTGAGCACATCGTATTCGTCGCGTGCATTGCGGACAGACCTCATGGGAATTTCATTGAAAAAATTAAAGGTCGTCACGCCAAACAAAATGATTCCGGCAAGAACCAGAGCCAATTGCCAAGACAGCCAGCTCAAATAAGTCATGCAGCCAATTAGGATGGCAATATTAATACAGAGCACGGGAAAAAGTTCACTGGCGCTTGCTATAGCAGTAACATCTTCAGTCAGATGGCTAAGCAACACCGATTTTCCCAATTTTTGCAAATTGGGATACGGCGCATTCAAAATTAGCCGGCTAATACGCAGCCGCAGGTCCCGGACCAACTGCGTGCTGAATTGATTCAACAAATAGTGCGATACCGTTCGACTGACCAATACCGTAAATGCTAATCCGGAGAACCACCAAATTGCATGTGCTATGTTTATTTGTCCAACTAAACTGGTATTGATAAACGCAATTAATGCAGCGTTACTCAGGCCGCTGATAACACCTGTCAGTAACACACCAGCAATAGTGATCCATGAAGAGCGCCATAAAAAAAGCAGCATAGTGACTCCGTTATATAGCTAAATCAGTTGACAGAGCGTAATTGTTACAAAAACACCTACTAATATTGAATACGACGAACTGCCAAGCAGTTTTGCATTGCCTAAAATAAATGCTCAGTTTATAGCAGACAGTAGGTTCCGATCATTCCGTCATGGTTACAGTAACCAAGTTGAATAATAAGAACTTGTTTCCATGATTGGATTTTCGCATACATACCATTTAGAAGACGCCGTGAGCGTGAAAAAACCCCAGCCATATTCGTTGATCAGATACGCTGTTGACAATATGGCTTTTGAATTCAGCATATTACGCAATGCCCTCAAAATATATCAAATCAAGCAATCTATGCTATGCGCGGTGGCGCTACTTAGTAGCCGTAATAACCCACTCACTCTTAGGGTCCAAAGCTTTTATTAGCACTGAAAGTTGAATGCGGCTTATCTGGGTTAAACCTAGAGAAGCAAGTTAATGGTAATAACTAAACTGTGTTATATGCCTCGCATGAATCGGGCATTACACTTATCCGCTCGCCAAACTTATCATGCATATATATGCAAATTATTGATACTCATTAATATTAACAATGGGCCTAATTATTGCTGCTATCAATAGACTATTTTTTTCATTTTGATGCAAAGCTTCCACTTAAAAGATTACCGCTGTTAACCCTGGAACATTATGAAATTCACATACGCTTAGGCCTAACAATCTAGCCATGTCACCCTTTGCAGCCCATGTCAATGCAGTTGACTAAGTTGCAAAATAACCAATAGGAAATTGAACATGAATTTTGAGTCTGTGTACATCAACCATCAATCGGAGCTACAACTTCATTTATCACGTATTGTTGATTGCCCGGATATCGCCGCAGAACTTGTTCAAGAATGTTTCATTATATTTTCCAGGGAAGCTCGCAAGCAGATTATCGAACACCCCCGAGGCTTCCTATTTCAAACAGCTAAAAACCTAGCTTATGACCATATCAAACACCGTAAAGTCATTGAGAAACACCTAAACAACACAGACCCTACACAGACTGTTTGTGACGAACTACCTTCAACAGAGCACTTGGCAATCGTCAATGAAAAACTGTCGATTTTTTCCAATATCGTTGACGAACTACCAGATCGTGCCAGAGAAGCCTTTATTCTGAATCGCGTCTACGGCATGACATATGCCGAAATTGCCATTGAAATGAATATTTCCGATAGCGCCGTCGAAAAACTTTTAGCTAGGGCGCTATTGCATTGTCGGAAACAATTCAAAATTCATCAGGCTGAATTCAGCAACGACTGAGGATAAATAAGCTTTAGTTCGTCTTCTTAATTGAAGATTTTAATATGTAAAGCACGCAGCTTTACTTTTTTGCACCTGAACCACGGAGAAAGAGATGAGTTGGGACGAGGAAGACACCACGATTTATCAGGTCGTTGTCAACGACGAAGAGCAGTACTCCATCTGGCCGGACTATAAAGACATTCCCGGTGGCTGGCGGGCCATTGGCCCGAAAGGCCCTAAACAAGAATGCTTGGACTATATCAAAGAGGTCTGGACGGATATGCGCCCGCTAAGCTTACGGAAACATATGCAGCAAGCCGGATTGAATTAATTTTTTTTAAAAGCGGTAAATGGACGTGCCGCGACTTGAGATAATGCATTTCCTTATTTGTATTAGCTCAGACCTGATCTGACAGTTACCGTTTTTGCGGGGTGTCTGTCAGATTAGATTTGGTTCAGATTTTTTTGAGCCCAAATCTGTTTTCCATCCAGCAAGGTATCCATCGGCGTTCTGCCGTTGCACATTTTGCCCTGATGAGTTCGGTCATTGTTGTAATAAACCAGCCATTCGTCCAGATCTTTTTGGAGTTCATCCAGGTCGCTATAGAGCTTTTTGCGGAACGTGACCTGATAGAACTCCTGCAAGATGGTCTTGTGGAAGCGTTCGCAAATCCCATTGGTTTGCGGCGACATGGCCTTGGTTTTGGTATGGTCGATGTCGTTGATCGCCAGGTATAGCTGATAATCATGCTGTTCGACCTTGCCACAATATTCTGTGCCGCGATCCGTCAGAATGCGTAGAACGGGTAATGCGTTGGCTTCGTAGAACGGCAATACTTTGTCATTCAGGATATCCGCTGCGGTAATGGGCGTTTTGGTTGTATACAACTTGCAGTGTGCGACTTTGCTATAAGTGTCCACGTAAGTCTGCTGGTATATCCGCCCAACCCCTTTGAGGTTGCCGACGTAAAAAGTATCCTGCGAACCCAGGTAACCGGGATGGGCTGTTTCGATTTCGCCGCAGGCTTGATCATCCTGCTGCTTTTTCTCCAACGCCGCAATCTGCGCATCGCTCAGCATTAACCCTTCGGCGGCTACCTTGGCTTCCAGTGCTTTAAGCCTCTTTTTAAAGTTCTCCAGGTCATGCCGTAACCAGATGGAGCGAACGCCGCTGCCGGATACGAATACTCCTTGTTTACGCAGTTCATTACTGGTTCGATGCTGTCCATGCGCTGGCCACTCAACCGCATAGGCTTTCACTGCCAGCTCAATGCTTTCATCGACGCGATTCTTCAGATTCGGAGACCGGCGGTTTTTGTCGATTAAGGCATCGATACCACCTTCAGCTACCAGCTCTTGATAACGATAAAACGTATCGCGCGAGACACCCATCACCTTGCAGGCTCTGGAGACGTTATTCAGTTCTTGGGCTAAATTTAACAGCCCCGCTTTGTGTTTAATGATCGGATTGTTTGTATGGATCATGAGAGTTACCTTTTGTGTTTTGTGTAAGGATTCGACACCCCTATCAAAACCGGTAACTCTCATCTTTTCAAGTCGATGTGTCAGATCAAGTCGTGACTAATACACCTTATTAGAAGAGGCGTTTGTAATTTATTGCAGGTGTATTCCGAGATTGGGCCGTTATAGCCCCACTCAAGCCGTGAGGCAATTCTAGATCGGTCAAGCTCCAACTTCCCGGCAAACCAAATCCGACTGGTAGAGATCGGAATCGACTAGCTCCTTTCAACGAAGTCTCTACGAGCGAAACATCTAGCCCTAGGCCTAGGCCGACAGCTTTTGTGAAGCTCTCTTTCCTGACCCATTGTCGATAAAAAAATGCCTGCCTTTTATCCACTGACAACTCTTGCCAAAACCGTCGCTCAGATTCAGAAAAGCATAAATCAAGCACACCTTCATAATCGACATTATACGCCCATTTCTCGACATCAACACCGATCTCAACATCGCTACTGACGCCTAACAGCATATAACTATCGGAATGGGACAAATTAAATTTTAGGTTATCAGACCTATCGGCGACCACAAAAGGCTTTCCTTGAGATTGTGTGGCAAACACGATTTTGTCTGGCGGAAGATGCAGATAACTTGCCAAAATCAGTCGAAGCATACCGTGGCTGATTATAAAGCGCTTGCGATCAACTCTTTTAACAAATCGCTGAGCCCTCGCTCGCTCGTCGAAACCCAGACTATCCCAGAAATTGGAAAAACAATATTCGCAATTGTGCAACGGCTCAAACCAAATATCAACAAAACACACCTTTAAGCCACTAAGTTCCCTGGATATAATATAATCAACCGGTCAGACCACAAACTCAACAACTCTTCAAAAACCTGATTTTGCTGTTCATCCCCAAGTCCGAGATCAGTCATCAACTGCTGAAGCGTACGCAAACCGTCAGACTGTTGCAAAACTTGGTACCAAACATCAGAAAGCGGGTAGCACCGAGAAGCGTCATAATTCCACGTTAGGAAATGGCTAAAGCCACGCTCGGTATAACTAATATATCGGTCTTCCCGCTTTAAAACTGCCGCTTTCGGCAAACTGACTATAAGCGTTGCTAATTGCTCATTGCTCCAGTCTTTCTTAGTGACTAAGTAATCGCCAACGACAAGATAATTCAGACCCGAAGTCAAATAACAAACTATAGCATCATCAATACTATCGACAATCGGCTCGGCGTTGTTATTGAACGACGTATTCAGCAGAATTGGAATACCGGTCTTGCGGCCGAAAGTCTCTATCAGCTCCCAATACCGTGGATTATCGTTCTTGTTGACCGTCTGCAAGCGGGCACTGCCGTCCACATGAGTGATAGCCGGCAATTGCTCTCGCCATTCCGGCCTGACATTCAACACGAAGGACATAAACGGAAACACGTCTTGTTTGCCGGGCACCTCGAAAAAGTCCCGTACCCGTTCGACCAACACCGAAGGCGCGAACGGCCGGTAACTTTCGCGCATTTTGATCATCGCATTGATGGTTTCTTTATGTGATCCAACACGAGGATCAGCAATAATACTGCGGTTACCCAATGCTCTAGGCCCAAATTCCGAACGACCTTGCACCCATCCGATTACCGCGCCGCCGATAATCAAATTCGACACCTGTTCGGAACGTTGCTCCATTTTTTCAATCGATACAAACCCTTGCCAGGGGGTAAGAATATCCGGCACTTCAATATCGTCAATCAGTGTTCCCCAATACGCATGAGTGATATTTTTATAGGGCAGATTAGGTTGCAGCTGGTGTGCAACATACGCGGCCGCTCCATAGGCACATCCTGAATCGCCGGCAAACGAAGGTACAAAAACCTCTTCGAATAAACCTGAATAAAGAATCTTTCCGTTCATGCTACTGTTTTGACCGACGCCACCACTAATTACCAAGCGGGTGTGGCCGGTCAATTTTTGATAATGACGGAGCACGTGGAAAACAATAGCCTCCAGTGTATCTTGTAATGCCGCCGCTATATCCATGTGAATTTGGGTAAATGGTGCATCTTTACTACGAGGATTAAGTATATTAAACAGCTCCGTTATTCTTTCTCTATGCAGCGAATAATCGCCACTAGGTAACAAAGTATATAATCGTTTGAATTCCTCTTTGTAAGTCTCGCTGGCCCCATAAGGAGACAAGCCCATGACCTTATATTCATCAAAGTGGCTATAACCAAGAAATCGTATAACTTCCCAGTAGAGAAGCCCTAATGAATCACTCGCCGGCTTACTCAATAAATAATCAAATCTTTTATTTCTAACATCAATGACATTAGTTGCCACTTCATCTCCGAGTCCGTCTATGGTCAACACTAAACTATCACTGAATCCTGACATATAATAAGCTGTGGCAGCATGCGTAGTGTGGTGATCTACGAACACAAGCTGGTTTTCTTTTAAGCAAAACTCAAACTCACGAAAAAATAAATGCTCGAAAAGCTTGTGAGGGCTTCCTATCTCAATCAATGATGGATTATTTAATTGTTCTTGCTTTAATATTCTGTTCAAAACATCCTGATTAAAATAGACAACAATGCGGTCAATATCTGCTAAGCTTTTATTTGCTTCCTCTAAGCAAAACTGTACAGATAATACCCAAATTTTATTGGTATGCTTTATACGAATTAATCTCTCCTCTTCAATGCCGGCAATAACAGTTCCGTCTTGAATTATTACCGATGCCGTATCATGGTATGCATTTTTAGAAAGCCCAAAGCTCGAATCAAATACCGAATCGGCGCCGCCGTTTAAACCTAGAATAAGCATTAGACCTCCATAAATAATATATAAAACAGCTCAATTTTTTTGGGTTCGTGATAAAAAATAGAAAGTATATACTTGCCAAGTAAGCCCGATAACTCTGGAATATTTTATTGATCTATAAATTCTTCTATTAACTTAAGACTAGGCCTCTCTTCTTCAGTTTTTATAAAGGATTTTTGCATCAAACGTACTTGTTCGATATATTTAGTATTAGTGGTTACTTCGGTTATGAGTTCCTGGAGATTATTAACATTGATTGTCTTAAAGTCACCTTTTAAGCCTAAACCGTGATAGGTTATTCTTGCTACATTGCCCGGCTGGTCAAACCATAAAGGAAAAACTATCATTGGAACACCAAAAAATATACACTCCTTAATAGAGTTAGGTCCACCATGGGTAATCATTAATGATGCTTTTTTTAATATTTCTAATTGTGGCGCATGATTAACAATAATTACATTAGAGGCGACGTTATTAAAATATTTTGTATCAGAATTATTTCCAATTGATAGTATCCAGTTCCATGTTGGCCAATTATTTGACACTTCTATAACTGTGCGAAAAAATTTTTCACAATCGTTTTTTGCCAGTAGAGGGAGAGTGCCAAGCGCCACATACACTATAGGTCGTGACTCAGCAACTCTATTCCAAGGAAAATGCGATTGTTCTCTATGTAAATCAACTGAGGCTTCTACATAATATCTTCCTTCTTTTTTAGAGATAGGATATTCAAAACTAGGAGGACAAAGAACTAACTCCGGCAGCTTCAGTTGAGGGTTAGGCATGTCAGTCCAAAAACAAATATCAGTGTACGAATAATTACAATATTTAGCGATTTTTTTTATTTGACTTGGTGGTAGTATATTTAAACCATTCCGAGTCAAATAGGTTTCGTGTTGAATCCGCTTGTATCTATATATTAGCCATGAAAAAATTATTTTGATTGGCGACCACGGTGATTGGTTTGGAGATAAGTCACATTGGACAGGAGGTGTTATACAGTTAACCCTCCCTCCCAGTACACTAAAAGAATAAATTGACTTAATCTTCATTTTATGAAACATTAGCGCCCATATAATTGAATCAACTCCCGAGGTGGATATTAAAACTATATCAGGATTTATTTCCCGCACAGTCATTTCAAGCTCGCCCCCTCCCCCCGCAACGAGATAATTGATGAAATTATGGAAATGATTGGCAAGCTCTTTTGCAGATTCAAGATTAAAATCTTGAGATGTCGCTTTTAAAAAGACATTATCAAACCAGCCCTTGGGAAACCATCGCTCATAAACTGAAAAAAATTTAAACCCATTTGCATATATAGTAGGCTTGCAATCTGCAATGCCAAGATAACTGATGATATGACCTTTATCTCTCAGATTCCGGGCTAGTAGCAAGCTCGAGTTAATAGTACTCACTATCGGTGGATAGCAAAAAACAATGTTGGCCATGTAAAATTACAATAAAATTGTATAGTCAATATTTATTTCAAGTTCAGACAGTTTAATTTTTTATTTTAAATAATAAAAAAGAAAGACTGGGATAAATAGGAGTTAAAATATTAGCAGCAGAATAATTAGACCATAATTTATTAGATCAATTGCTTACCGGTTCAGTATATTAATATTTCAGGCATACTCGTCGTGACACAAGATGTCAACCATCAATCGATTAATCTTGATCATTGGAGCAAATCAATCAACTGCCTTACTAACCAAAGAAAAATGCAGTCTATAATTTAAAAACAGAATGTATTGATTATACTACTTCCTGCTTTTAATCTCTCAGCTTCTTCGAATTTTTTTTGCATAATTTTTATTTGCATTCTGTAATATGGATTTTCTTGTATTTGCATAATCATAAAAGCTAATATAGAAGTAGTTAACTTATTCATACTTCCCTTTAAACCCAACCCTTGATATGCGACCCTTGCGGCATTCCCATAATTGTCAAAAGCTAAAGGAAAAACTATCATCGGGACGCCAAACCAAATACACTCCTTAATAGTGTTTGTACCACCATGATTAATCATGATTGCCGTTTTTTCTAACACTTTTAACTGCGGCGCAGTTTTGACCAAAACAACATTCTTTGATATATCAAAGAAATTTTTATCATCCAACTGATCTCCCACAGCCACAATCCAACTCCATTCCTGATGTTGCTTTGCAGTATCAAGGATTATCTGAAAGAAAGCTATTCGTTCTGGCTTACTGAGACAGTTTAACGACCCTAATGCACAGTAAATTAGAGGTTTACCTGTATCAACCCGTTCCCAGGAAAAAGACGGTTGTTTACGATGCAAATCAATAGATGCGCCAGCATAATAGCGCCCAACTCGTTCTATATCATAAAAATCGAATTCTTTTGGACATAGCACTATTTCGGGCAGTTTTAATTTTGGCGCCAACATGTCTGTAGATATGTCAATTAATTTAATTGGATATTTATAATGCTTACAAAGCTTTGCCAGGCCTGTTTTAACGCTTAATTGTGACTTTAAAACTGATGAGTAAATAAAATCCGTTGCAAGCCTCTTAAATAAATATTTTTTCCATGCCAGAATTATTTTTAATTTCTCAACAATTGACTCACCAGGAATAATATCTGTGGTAATTGGTGGCACCCGAATTGACTGAGTTCCGCACAATGTATCATGCAAGTAAATTGTATTTATGCCAGTCGTGTATGAAAGTAACGCCCAAATAAAAGAGTCGTAATGTGTAGCAACCACCACCATTATTTTTGGGTTTAATTTCTGAATAGCATCATAAAACTCTTTGTCCTCGCCGGCGATAAGAGCGTCAAGGAATGTCTCAATATGTTTTATATTTCTTCTACGCTGACCTATTTTATGCCAAAAAAAAAGTGATTCTTTTTCTTTGATTTGCTCTCCGTCAGGAAACCAGCTCTCAAATAAAGGAATAAAGTTAAAGTCGCTGATCGGTATAAATCTTTTACAGCGGCTTAATCCCAAGAAATAAATATCATGTCCTAGTAATTTTAATTCTCTAGCTGTTTTTAAGCTTGCATTGACAGATCCTGCTATGGGGTGAACAAAAAATATAATTGCAGCCATCAACGCCTCCGATTGCATATTAACTTAACTTACTGTTTATTAGACTAAAAACCAACATTATGCATTATCATTACATAGTGGGCTTCCTGTTCCTTTTACTCTTCTGACGCCACCTGACAACACCAGTGACATAAAGGGATAATGGAACTAGTCCTGCTATTAAAATGATGACTTGCCCCGTAACTCCGACAGCCTCGCCAGTGTGTAATGGATAAAGCCATTTAACTAAAATATCGCCCACGCTTTGCGTATTTCTATCCTGAACATGAACGATTTTTCCACTATATTGATCTATCCAAAGTCGGCGATAAGAATGTTTTTGGTTAGGATCATCAATTTCCCGTTTATGCACAAGATAAACATCTTGCTCGTTTTGCGGAAAGTCAATCCGTCGATACTCCCCATCTGGAAATTGAGTATCAGTAATGGCCATAATCTGAGAAAATCTAATCGACTCTTTATTATGATTTGGTACAACGCTAAGAAAAACGGGCCAAGGCTGAGAGACGGGGGAAAATACGTTAATCAACATACGACCGTATTCCGGAAAAATTAAATACACACCCGATAAAATCAAAAAGAGAAGAACAATTACGCTATAAAAACCAAAAGTCTTATGCAAATCGAAAGTTAATCGTTCAACGCTCGCGTTTTTCTTGATTGTCAGTGCGTTTCTAAATTTACCGGGGGTGGGCCACCACAAAATTAAGCCTGTCAAAACAGAAAACAATAAACCCAAGCCTATAAAACCCACGATATTCATCCCTGCTTTCGCCAGACCCAATGAATAATGCAAGCGCAAAATAAAATCCTTAAACGGATCACGCCATATCCGTTCAAAATCGATTAGTAGACGCTGCCCAGTTACTTCTGCCGTATAGGGATTGATAAAAATTTGATGCCTTTCCAGATAGCTTGCATTGGGTGATGGTTGTTCAAACCACAGTGCAAACGCAAGTCCGTCGCGTCGCGGGAAATCAAGGCTTATCGCTTTGCCAACGCTCGGCAAGGCACCAATACCCGATGCGACAATCTTATCGATTGGCTGGTAACTTTCACGCCCGGTTTCAACGGAAACGGTCATAAGTTTAGAATTGAGCCACTCGTCTAATGGAAGTTCAAATGCTAACAAACTTCCAGTTAAGCCAATAATTACGAAGATCGCCCCCGCAAATAGGCCAAGATACAAATGTAGTTTTAGCCAGAGTTTGCGGCGACTTTTGCGTGTCAGTTCCATTGCAGCCATTTAACTAAATTCACAGATTAAGCCTGAAAATTTCCCTTCTATTTAAGGCATGATTGTATTGGCAATTGGTTGGTTAAAACTCTACTCGAACCGATCCCATAAAAGTTCGGGGTGTTCCGATGGTGATAAAACTTCCACTATTAGTGCCTGCGTAGTAGTTTTTATCCAGCAAGTTATCAACATTGAATTGGGTCGTTACTTTTGTATTCCCAACTTTCATTTGGTAGCTCGCCATTAGGTTTGCTGTAACAAAGCCAGGCAACTCATAAGTATTTCCTGCGTTGCCTTCTTTTTGACCCTGCGCGATGGCTCCCGCACCGAACTTAAGTCCTCGCAAAGCACTGGTTTGAAATTCGTAAGTACTCCAGAAGCTTCCGGAATGTTTTGGAGCTAAAAATAATCTATTTCCCTGGTTACCAATTCCTCCTGTAGGATCAACATCTTTAGTTATTTTTGCAAAGGGTGTGTAAGCGTAAGTTGCGATAACATTCCAACCGGGAATGATTTCTCCCGTAGTATCAAACTCTATCCCCTTGCTTATAGCTTCGCCAATTGCACGGCCATTTCCATTGGGGTCTCCTGGAATTGCAGTAAAAAGATTCTGTTTAGTTAATTCGAAATAAGATACTGTCGTTCTTAACCTTCCATCCCAAAATTCGGTTTTAAAACCTGTTTCCCATTGTTGAGCACTTTCTGGTGGGAGCGAAGTTCCATCCGTATTAAATAAACTATTGGTGCCACCAAAGTTTTCGGTATAGCTTCCATAAAGTGAAAGCCAATTGACTGGCTGCCATAATAAACCACCACGAGGACTAATATGATCAACTGATTCGGTAACGCGTCCAAGAATATTGTTTATCCCTTCGGCATTGTCGTAACGAAGTCCACCAAGTGCATGAAAATGGTAGGGAAGCTCAATTTGGTCTTGAAAATACAAACCGTGCCAGGACTGGGTATATCCTTGATCATCCCGTTTCGTTAAAGCAGGGGATGCTGTTAAATAGACCGGGTTGAAAATATTAAATCCCGAAACCGATCCACCATATCTATTCGTTATCTGGTCATCGATAACAAAATAATCGTAGCCCCACAATAATTTATGCTTAAGCGCACCGGTTGAAATGTTTCCTATCAAATTAAGCGACGTAAAATATCGTTGCGATGCAGGTGTTGCATTGTTGAAATTGCGAGTAAGCAAACCATTAGCATTGGCTGCGCCAAAGTTTAAAGTTTTGCTTTCATTTTCCATGAATTCGGATGTAAACCGATGAGTTAATTTCCAGCTATCATTGAACTCATGTGACCAATTAAATCCAACCAGAACTCTATCGCCGACATTCTTATTGTTTAATGGCTCGTGTAGCGCCGTATCTAATGGAACATTCGCAGGACGATTACCTATTCGAGTGATACCCGGATCAGGCTGATCGTTGTAATGTTGATATTCAAGTTCAAGGGTCGCTTGTGTTCTCTCGCTGATATTCCATCTCACAACTGGGGCCACAAAAACCCGCTCCCCTTCAATAAAATCTCGGAAAGAGCCTGCGTTTTCATAGGACATATTAAGTCTATAGAGCAGCGTGTCGTCCTTTGTGATTGGTGCAGTCGCATCCAAGGTGGTTCGGTAGAAATCATATGACCCAAACTGTTGCTGTAGGGCATAGTACGGAGTTGTGAGAGGCTGTTTAGTGACGATATTTACAATCCCCCCCGGCTCTGCTCGACCAAACAATATAGATCCCGGCCCTTTGAGAACTTCCACTCGCTCTATATTGGTTGTGTCTCGCTTAGTTCCGGCGCTACCGCCGACAATGGTAGGAATTAAAACTCCGTCCCGGTAAGTAATATTATTTTGGAAACCTCTGATTTGGTAGCCATCTGTCGCGCCTTGATTAATTGCTCCAAGTGTTACCCCGCTAACGTTTTGCACCGCTTTGTCGATACGTGTCACTTGTTGGTCTTGCAGCACTTGCTTGGTCACTACCTGCACCGAGAACGGCGTTTCCATAATCGGTGTATCAGTCTTGGTGCCGGTAGTGGCGTTGGGCAAACGGTAATCCGAGTTATACGGATCCGTTGAATCATAAACCGCCTTGCCGACCACCTGTACCGCCGGCATAGCCGTAGCATCTCTCTCCTTTAAAGTAGGCACTTTTTCCACCGTAATCGAATTCCCCCCAGACACACGATAGCTCAACCCACTTCCTTTCAACAATTGTTGCAACGCTTGCTCCGCCGTATAGCTGCCTTTCAAACCGTTCGATTTCACATCGCTTGCTATCGCAGCCGGATAGCTGAGCTCCACATTGGCAGTTTCTGCCAATTTATTCAGTGCCGTGGATATGTCGCCGGCAGAAATGTTGAATTCGTAGATTTCACCGTTGCCGGCGCTATCTGCAAACACTGGTGAATTTGCTAATATGCACAGCAACGCGACCGTTTTTAAGGCATATGGTTGGTCATATCTTACTAACTTACCCAAATCGAGATAGTTGTGGTTCTTTATATGACGCATGCTGGCCCTCTTAATAATTGATATTGAATGTCCAGTGTCTTAAATATTAATTCGACAAGTTAATTTTTGAACCCTTCGCACCGGTTTATATAGCTAACAAGGACGAAAGGAATTTAAAACCTTAACAAGACTGTATTAATAGAACTGGGGGAATATTTGAAAAATAACGTTAAACGATACTCTTCTCAGCTAAGAAGACGATTGCTTGACGTATTTTCCCCACTCACTGTCGACACGGTATTGGAAGTACTGTCGCAAGCTGAGCAGGGGCAGAAACACTTGGCAAGAGAATGCCATTGTCTAGCGCCTATGGCGACCGGTAAAGTACGGGGGGGATTGCTGGGAAAATTCGCCGACCGAACGAATTTTTCGCAGTTTGAAGCATGAGCAACTCAACTACGAAAAATTCAAAACCCAAATCGCGGCAAAACTGAGCGTGATCGATTATTTAGTCGCCCCTGAAAAGCCTCAAATAAACTAGCAACCCATTGAATTACAACAAATATTAAAATAACAAGTCGGGTAATAATTGCAAGAAATGGGTAAAATAGTTATTAATTTCTTGCAAATTTTTATTCAAAATGAAGCCAAAATATCTAGAAAACAGCGGTCAAATTGATCTATTCAACACGCCATTGGCCGACCTGTTAAATACACTTTACCAACTGGCCAATCTGATCGATTGTAAGGTCCTGGACGATGCCTTTGGTGAGTTTATCACGGAGAATCAAGAGGCGCCCGCCTTGCCTACGCGACTGGTTGTCGGGCTCGATTACCTCAAACATGCGCTTGCACGTTCCGACGAAGCGGTCGTGGCGCAATGTCTGGAAAATCCGTACTGGCAATACTTTTGCGGCGAAGCGTATTTCCAACACCAGATGCCTTGGCACCCCACCTCGCTGACGTATTGGCGGAAACGGATCGGCGAAGCAGGCTGTGAATGGATGTTATCGGTGACGATCCAGGCGGGCGTAGACAGCAAGACCGTGAAGAAACAGGATTTTGAATCGGTGACAGTGGATAGCACGGTGCAAGAAAAAGCCGTCACCTATCCGACCGATGGTAAATTGTATGAGCGTTGCCGCCAACACCTGGTGCGCTTGGCCGAGCAGCATGAGATACCGCTAAGGCAGAACTATAATCGCAAGGCCCCGTATTTGCTACTAATGGCAAACCGCTACAGTCATGCCAAGCAAATGAAACGGAAACGGAAACGTAAAATGCTCAAACAATTGAAAACCCTGGTGGTCCGAGTATATCGAGACATCGAGCGTCAATTGGACAATCAATCCGATTTCGTCAAAGGTGCGTTTAAAGAGACGCTGGCGAAAACCCAACGGATTTTGAATCAACAACCGCAGGATAAAAACAAACTCTACAGTTTTCACGCGACGGAAGTGGAATGTATTGCCAAAGGCAAAGTCCACAAGAAATATGAATTCGGCGTCAAAGTAGGCATCACGGTGACCAATAAAAGCAATTTCGTACCGGGCGCTCGTAGCTTTCCCGGTAATCCCTATGATGGACACACCCTGGAATCCTGTCTGGAACAAGCAGAAATACTGAGCGGTACCCGCGCCTAAGAAGCGTTTGTGGACTTGGGGTATCGGGGTGTCAAGGTGCCCGGGGTCACGATTTACAAAGCCCGGCAAAAACGCGGCGTGGATACACGACGTCTCAAACGCGCACTCAAACGTCGCAACGCCATCGAACCGATCATTGGTCACCTGAAGAACGATGGGTTATTGGGGCGCAACTACCTGGAAGGCGAAGTGGGCGATGCGTTGCATGCCATCCTCTGTGGTGGGCCACAACATCCGTATGATCCTCAGGCGGTTGAGGCTTTTTTTGCCTCATTTTTGGCAACCGCTGCTCGGCTTTGGGGCGCATTTTCATCCGAGCAATTTTTATCGTTCGCATGAGGGCGTCTCTCCTGAAAAACTTCGGTTTTTTCAGGGACGACTATTTAGTTTTTTGTCGTGGCCGCCGGTCACACTCAACATTTGACTATCAGTCCCTTCTCGAATTCGAGAGGGAATTTTATAGCAACGCTGCCAAAATAGGTGTCCGGTTTTTGTTGACCATTACAGTTTATAGCGACCTGTCGCCACCGGTCAAAGCAGCTGCAGGGCTCCACTTTAAATCCAATGCTTACAGACCGCACACAAACAAACTTATCCAACCCACCTGAAAAGTCATTTCTTGTGGTAATGCTCCGGCTCAGAAATAAAGCCGCTCCGTTTAAAATAAGCTTGATAGCGTGTCAATAACTCGCTGTCCAACAAGACACACTCGATTCCTATCTTCGACAAGAAACTTTGTGTCTCGTGGCAATCGTAACGAACACTGTTTTCTTCCAATGATTCCGTACCATCACCCCGACTTTGATCGGAAAACAGCGACAGCAACGGCGACAAAGCAAAGTCCGTTATCTTGCCCGCTTCGGCAATCTCAAGGACTTTTTTCACCCAGTCTTGATAAGGCATACGATCCAGGCGATAACCTAATCGGTTAAAACTGTTGATTAATTCATCGGAATAAGGTGGGCTAGGATGATTTAAATGAAAATACGCACCGGCAGAATCAGGCTGTAATGATAACGCAACAATAGACCGGCTTATATAATCGACTGGGGCCATATCCATGCGGACGCGTTCAGCAGGCGCGCAGCCCATTTGTATGCAAGCCTTGATCACCCGGCACAGAAAATCCTCAGTATTCCAATTACCGGTACGGTTGTCGCCGGCAACGGTAGCAGGCCGGTATACCGTCACCTGAAAGCCCCTCCCCGCGGCTAATCGAAGAAATTTTTCCGCAACCCATTTACTCTGGGCATAGCCATTGGCTAAAGCTGTACAGAGCATCGGTTCATCGCATTCCCGATGCCCTTTCGGATTGGTGGATACTTCGTTAAACACCGATAAGGTCGAAACATAATGAAGCGCTTTGGCTTTACGATAACAAGCAAGACGCAACGCAGCTTCGGTACCCAAAACATTGGCCGGTTTTAACGCATGATAAGGTTGAATAAAGTTAACCAGTGCGCCGTTGTGATAAATGACTTCGGCCTCCTCGGCAATTTCTTTGTACCGCAGTTCGGATAGGCCAAATCGAGGCTCAGCCAAGTCCCCGCACACAGCAACGATCCGACGCCAATCGATACCGTCTTGCAGTTCGTAATGGACGATTTGGCGTTGCAATCGGGCTAAAGCTTGTTGCTCATCAACCGCCCTGACCAAGCAATAGATTTTGGCATCCGTTTGCTGAAGTAACTCAGCCAGCAAAAACGCACCCAAAAAACCGGTTGCGCCGGTCAAAAACAGCGTTTGAGCTGCCGCTACATTGATAGGTACTAACGGTAACGGAATAATGGTAGGATCGAGTTCTGCTTCGGCTTCAAAATCGACTTTGGCGGCTTCGCTTTCACCAGTATCGATTAACCGCGCTTGCGCTGCGACAGTCGTCATCTCGAAAAAGCTTTTCAGCGGCAATTGAATATTGAATTGTTTTCGCACTGCAACCGGTAACTGCGCCGCCAGCAAAGAGTGCCCACCCAGCCTGAAAAAATCGTCATATCTTCCGGCTCGCCCAATACCGAGTATTCCGCACCAAATCGCCGCTAAGGCTTTTTCGGTCCGGGTCTCAGGTTCCACGTAGCGGCGGCTTACAACATTTGCCATATCGGGCGCCGGCAACGCCTTGCGGTCGATTTTGCCGTTTGCGGTCAACGGCATCCGCGCCAAAAATATTACGGCTCCCGGTAACATATAGCCCGGCAATGAGGCTCTAAGGCTCTCCTGCAGCGTCTCCGCCGTAAGCTGATCGCCACCGACAACATAAGCGATCAACAACTTATTGCCGGGCAAGTTTTCTCTGACCAAAACGACAGCCTCATCGACATCGGGATGCTCTAAAAGCCTTGCCTCGATTTCTCCCAACTCAATCCTGAAGCCGCGTATTTTCACTTGGTCGTCGATACGGCCCGAAAATTCGATATTGCCGTCCGGGCGGTAACGCGCCAAGTCTCCGGTTTTATACAGCCTGCCTCCGTCGTTACGGAAAGGATCGGGGATGAACTTTTCCGCTGTCAGTTCGGGGCGCCGCCAATAGCCGCGCACCGTGCCTTCGCCGCCAATATACAGTTCGCCCGGCACACCGACCGGAACCGGGTTGCCGCTGCGGTCCAGGATATAAAGCCGTACGTTATCGATAGGTCCGCCTATCGATAACGGCCTGTCCAAATCGTCCCGATCAGCCAAATAAACGCTGCTCCACACCGAACCTTCGGTAGGGCCGTATTCATTGTATAGAGGTACGTCCGGCAATATCGCATAGTGTCGCTTGACGACCTCGGTTGAACACGTCTCTCCGGCAACGATAGCTGTTTTCAAAGTTTGCAGCTTAGTTCGCTCTTGTTTCAGTAGCAACGCGTAAAAAGACGGCAGCGCCAACAGATGCGATACCCGCCGCTTGGCGATGATGTCGGCCAGCGCCGCCGGATCTTTGGCGGCGTCATCCGTCGGCAAGCACAGGCAACCGCCCTGTCCCAGCGTCCAAAACAACCCAGCCACCGAACTGTCGAACGCAAACGACGATAACAATAAATAGGCGTCCACCGGCACCCGATAGCTGTCAAAGCGCGCTGTTGTCGAATGCACGGCATTGCGATGCGAGACCATCACACCTTTGGGCAAACCCGTGGTACCTGAGGTATAAATGATATAAGCAAGATCGAGCGGATGATTGCATAGCGCCGGATTAACGTCCGGCCATTGCCCAATCGTTCGCCAATCGCTATCCAAGCAAATCTTGTATTTCGCGTTGTGCGGCAATGCCTCCGCCAGCGCTTGCCGGGTCAGCAGCACGTCAATCCGGGCATCGTTAAGCATGTAGGCGATTCGCTGTTCCGGATACTGTGGATCGATAGGTACATAAGCCCCGCCGGCCTTGATGATGCCCAACATGCCGACCGCCATTTCCGGCGAGCGATCGACGCAAAGGCCCACTGCCACATCGGGCCCGACGCCTATGGAGCGCAAATAATGAGCCACTTGATTGGCTTTGCCGTTGAGTCCTGCATAGCTTAAAGTCAATCCTGCGAATGCCAGCGCATCTGCGCGCGGCGCTTTTTGGGCTTGCATTTCAAACAGCTGGTGAAGGCAGCTATCCGCCGGATAAGCGGCTTGCGTGGTATTCCAATCGAACAGGATTTGCTTGCGTTCCGCCAAAGTCAGCAGCGGCAATTGGTAAAGACGGCTTTGCGGAGCATCGGCAACACCTTGCAGCAACATCACATACTGCTGTGCCAGCCGCGCTATCGTAGCCGGGTCGAATAGGTTGGTGTTGTATTCCAGACTGGCGCAAAGTGCCCCGGTGTCTTCGCGGATATGTAAAGTTAAATCGAATTTAGACACCTTGTTTTCATCGTCGATAGCATCGATTGCCAAATCCGGCAATTTCAGTATCTGCCCCGTTTGATTTTGCAAAACGAACATAACCTGGAACAAAGGGCTGTAACTCAAATTACGTTCGGGATGCAGTGCTTCAACCAACTGTTCGAACGGCAAATCCTGATGATTTTGAGCATCTAAAACAGTATTTCTGACTTGAACCAACAACTCATCGAATTGCGGATTGCCTGACAGATCGGAACGCACTATCAAAGTATTGACGAAGAAACCGATCAAACCTTCTATTTCCAAGCGATTGCGATTGGCAATCGGTACGCCGACGCAAATATCCTGTTGACGGCAATAGCGGAATAGCAGGATTTTGAACGCCGTCAGTAACAGCATGAATAAAGTCGCACCGTATCGGCGGCTTAGTTGATGGACTTGCTCCGCCAGAGCCTCCGGAACTTCAAAGCGATGCGAGGCTCCGCAATGACTCATCACCGCAGGCCTTGGCCGGTCGGTCGGCAACTCCAGCAAGCCGGGCGCGCCATCCAATGTATTTCGCCAATAATCGATATGTTCCTGCAACACATTTCCGTAAAGCTTTCGTCGCTGCCAACAGGCAAAATCGGCGTATTGAACCTGCAACGCCGCTAACGGCGAGTATTCACCGCGGCTAAATGATTGATAAAGCGTTACGAATTCGCGCATCAATATCGCCGCCGACCAACCGTCGAAAACGATATGGTGCAAAGTAACCAACAATATTTTTTCCTGTCTCCCGCCAGTGCAGGACAAGGCGAGCAGCGTTATCCGAAACAAAGGCCCGGACTCCAGACAAAAAGGCTTTGCCGCCTCCTGCCGGGACAGATCCGCCGCTACAGTCCGGCAGAGCGGTTCAGGCAAACCCTTTAAATCGACATCGGCGACAGAAAGCGCGCATTCCGGTGAAACAGCTTGTGCCGGTACAATGTCAGTAACGAAAACGGTGCGCAAATTTTCATGCCGCCGCACGATCTCATTAAAACTTTGCGCCAACGCCGCTTCATTCAAAGACCCGGTCAAACTGAACGCATACGGCATGTTATACAGAGAACTGTCCGGCTCCAACCGGTCCAAAAACCATAAGCGCTGCTGGGCGTAAGATAGCGGTAGCGGTTCCATGCGGCGGCCGGGCATTATCGATACGGATTCTTGCCCGGCTTGGGAAAGCGCTTCGATTAACTCCGCTTTCTTGGATTTGAGCTGGGATTTAATGTCTTCGCTCAGTGCATGTTTCGGCGCTTTGCATTTTAAGTTGCCTTGTTCGACATAAAGATGCACATGCAAATCGCGTAGTGTCGCGAGCAACTGCTCCAACATCATAGCTCAATGTCCTCAAACTCGATTTCGGCGCCGCTTCCTGCAGCTTTTCGCTGATCTTTGGCCCAAACCAGCAGGTCGACTTTAGCGGCCAGTTGGACGAGGCTGGTCGTATCAAACAGAGCCTTTAACTGCAACTCGATCTTGAATCTCATGCAAATCCGGGATACCAATTGGGTCGCCAACAGGGAATGCCCGCCCAATTCAAAAAAGTTATCCTCGGCGCCGACATTTTCGACACCCAGCACATCCGCCCAGATTCCGGACAAGATTTCCTCGGTTGCGCTACGCGGCGCGACATACTGTTTAGCATTCGTCAGGTTGTTGTCCGGCTGCCGTAAACGCTTACGATCCAGCTTGCCATTGGCGCTGAGCGGCATACTATCCAGCAAGACAAAAGCGCTGGGAAGCATATAGTCCGGCAAAGTTTCCTTAAGGTGACGTTTTAGCTGTTCGGCATCGACCGCCGCCTTGTTGACAACAACCAGATAAGCCGCCAGCCGCTTGTCGCCCGGCGTGTCTTCACGGGCAAGGACAGCGGCTTCTTTGATGTTAGTGTGTTTCAGCAGCCTGGCCTCGATCTCGCCTAACTCGATCCTGAATCCCCTGATTTTGACCTGATAGTCGATACGTCCTAGATAATCGATATTGCCATCAATCCTGTAACGCGCCAAATCGCCGGTTTTGTAAAGCCGGTCACCCCCCGGTCCGAACGGACTGGGGATAAATTTTTCCGCTGTGAGTTCGGGACGGTTGAGATAACCGCGCCCCAAACCGATACCGCCGATATGCAACTCGCCCGGGGTTCCGAGCGGCACCGGATTAAGCTGCCGATCCAGAATATAAAGCCTAATGTTGGCTATCGGGCGGCCAATCGGAATCTCGGTCTCAGGGCAGTCCGGCAAACAGGCCCAATAACTGACATCTACCGAAGCTTCGGTGGGGCCGTAAAGGTTATGCAATTCGGTCTGCAATTTTTTCTGGAAGCGTGCCACCAAATCCGCCGGTAAAGCTTCACCGCTGCAAATAACGCGTTTTAACGACGTGCAGGATTCCACGCCAGGAGTATCGATAAAGGCTTTCAGCATCGACGGCACGAAATGGATCGTGGTGATTTGCTCTCTGATGAGAGTATCGACCAATGCTCCGCTGTCCTTGTGTTCGTCAGGCTTGGCGACAACTAATTGCGCTCCCGTCATTAGCGGCCAGAAAAATTCCCAGACCGACACATCAAAGCTGTACGGAGTCTTTTGCAATACGCGGTCACGGCCATTCAGCCGATATTGTTGCTGCATCCATTGCAGCCGGTTGAGGATGCCTTGATGCGGTATGCAGGCAGCTTTAGGTTGTCCGGTGGAACCGGAAGTGTAGATGCAATAAGCCAGGTTTTCAGGCATGAGTTGGATGCCGGGGTTGTCATCCTTAACTTGCGCGATCCTGTCCCAATCACCATCCAAACACAGCACAGCCGCCATAGAGGCCGTGAGTTTCTTCCGGCAGGCTGTTTGGGTCAGCACGACCGCCGCGCCAACATCGCGCAGCATGAAATCCAATCGTTCTTGCGGATAGCCGGGGTCAAGCGGCACATAAGTTCCTCCGGCTTTGAGTATGCCCAACAAACCAATCACCATCTCTAGCGAACGCTCAAGACAAATGCTTACCAGCGCATCCGGCCCAACGCCATGCGCGCCCAGATAATGAGCTAATTGGTTGGCTTTGCTATTTAGTTCGGCATAGGTTAATGATTGCCCTTCGAACACCACAGCAACCGCATTCGGCAATTTTTCCGCCTGGGCTTCGAAAAGGTGATGGATACATCGGTTTGCAGGATAATCAACTTCAGTTGCATTCCAGTCAATCAGGATTTGTTGATTTTCCCTCTGCGTAAGTAGGGGCAATTCGGATAAGCGACTTTCGGGAGTATCAACAATGCCTTGCAATAAGGTCAGATAGTGTTCTGCAAATCGAACAATAGTAGTTGAATCATATAAGTCTATATTATATTCAAAAGTTCCATTTAACACTCCTGATTCATCTTCTTCAATATTTAATGTCAAATCAAATTTTGAAGTAGCACTTTCATTTTCTACAGAACTTATATTTAAATCCGGTAGTTTTAAAAGATACTGCGCTTTGTTTTGTAAAACAAACATTACCTGAAAAAGTAAATTGTAACTTGTATTTCGTTGAGGATTCAAAACCTCGATCAATTTATCAAAAGGTAAATCTTGATAGCTTTGAGCATTGAGTACGGTATGTTTAATTTGGGCAAGCAAGGCGCTGAATCGAGGATTGTTTGACAAATCTGAACGAATAACAAGGGTGTTTACAAAAAAACCTATCAAACTTTCAATTTCCATTCGATTCCGGTTAGCCACGGGTGATCCAACACATAAATCTGTTTGATGACTGTGACGGAATAATAATAGGTTAAATACAGTCATTAAATAAACGTATAAAGTAACGTCATATGTCCTGCATAATATCTGGATCTTTCTGACCAATAATAGAGGTATTGAAAAACAAAAGCTTCCACCACAATATCGCATTACTGCAGGTCTAGGTCGATCCGTAGGTAGTTCAATAACGTTTGAAGCGCCTTCTAACTCTTTACGCCAATAATCAATTTGATTTTTCAGATTGTTTCCTGCCAACCATTTCTGTTGCCAACAAGCAAAATCCGCATATTGAATAGGTAATTCCGGTAAAGAGGAAACGCCCCCCTGGCTGAATGTCCTATAAAGTGCAATGAATTCGCGAATTAAGATTCCGGAAGACCATCCATCAGAAATAATATGATGTAACACAATAAGCAAAATAGCTTCTCTTTTACTTGAATCCTGAGATAGATTTATTATTGTAGCCCGTGCCAAAGGCGCTTCTGTTAAATCAAAAACCCTCAATTTTTCCTTAACAATCAAATTATCCATTGCTTGTTGACGTGTAATACTTGGTAATTCGTCAAAATTAACATAGGCAACAGAAAACGTAGATTTGTCTGAAATTAGCTGATGTACTTGCTCATTTTCTGTCACAAAACTAGTTCGCAATATTTCATGTCGACGAATTATTTCATTAAAGCTTTGTTCCAAGGCAATGGTATTTAAATTACCCACCAATCTCAACATTATTGGTATATTATAAAACGAACTATCCGGCTCTAATTGATTCAGAAACCATAATCGTTGCTGAGCGTAAGATAGCGGAATTAAATCTGTCCGGCTGACCGGTGCTAGATGTGAATTGTCAACCTTTCTCTCTTTAGCTAATAATTCAACTAATTCATTCTTTCTATAGCGAAGTTGATCTATTATCTCTGAATTTAATACACTTTCAGGTGCTTTGCATTTTAAATCCCCATCGTCTACATAAATATAAATATCCAAATCTTTCAGTTTCTTGAGAAAGTCAGCGACACTCATAGTTTAATTTCCTTGTACTCAACATTATTAACTGTCCCTGGTTTATTATTGTTATCCAGAATCCATACGGCCAAGTCAATTTCCTGAGCTATTTTTCTGACCGACTTAGCTTCAAATATGGTTTTTAGCGGCAAACTTATATTAAAATAATTACATATCTTTGACATCAACTGAGTCGCTAATAAAGAATGCCCTCCTAAGTCAAAAAAGCTATCTTCCACACTTATCTTATTAACTTTCAGAACTTCCTCAAATATTCTTACCAAAACCTTTTCGGTTTCTGACAAAGGCGCAATGTATCGTATTTTGGAATGATTACAAAAATCGGGGGCTGGTAAAGCTTCCCGATCAAGCTTTCCATTTGCTGTTAATGGCAGTTTTTCAAGAAAAATATACAAACTCGGACACATATAGTCAGGCAACTCGGTTCTCATAAAATCCATCAAATCAGCAATATTAAAATCATCTTTTTCTTTAGTAACTATATAACCTACAAGCCGCCTATCTCCAGTCATATCTTCTTTTGCCACTACTACGGAATCTACAACCTTATGATACTTTAACAGTTGCATTCTTATTTCTTCTAATTCGATTCTGAATCCACGGATTTTTAATTGATCATCAAATCGACCCAAGAACTCTATATTCCCATCAGGTCGATAACGAACCCAGTCACCCGTTCTATATAAACGACTACCATCACCTCTGAATGGATTAGGAACAAACTTATCGGCTGTTAAATCGGGCCTATTTATATAACCACGCGCCAATCCAAAACCACCGATATAAAGTTCCCCTATAACTCCTATTGGAACAGGTAATGACTGTTTATCTAGAACGTATACATACACATTGTCAATAGGTCTGCCAATAGGTATTGAATGGATTCTAGTATGATTATCAATATATTCCTTTACATCAAGCGTCAACGAACCGATTGTGGCTTCAGTTGGACCATAATGATTTATTAGTTTACAGCATCCAATACCATTGATAATCTTTTCAGACAGCCCTACGGACATAGTTTCACCACCCACAACAAGGCAATCGCCAATCGGCATATTTATTTTATTCGATCCATATAGCAAAGCATTTAAATGAGATGGAACCATTTTAATAATATCAATCTTTGTATCTGATAGGGACTGATAAAACTTACTACTATCCATTACATTTTCATAGCTTAAGATGTTAAGACACCCCCCTGATAATAATGAAATAAATATTGAAGTATTGCCTAAATCAGCGCTTATGGTCGAAACAATCGCAAAACGTAACCCTGGTTTTACAGCAAGTTTTCTTATCATTGAGAAAACGTAATTTACTAAACCGTGATTAGTTATTGACACCCCTTTAGGTTTACCGGTCGATCCAGAAGTAAAAATAACATACACCAAACAACCATTATAATTATTAGCGTTTAAATTATCTATCCAGTTTATATTATAAAGTAACGAATCATTATCCAAGCAGATAGCATCGCCTTTCCAGCCCGTGAGCTTTGAAAGAATTTCTTCTTGAGTTAAAAGAATAGATACCTTAGTTTCATTTAATAACAACTCCAAACGTTTCGAAGGAAAGTATGGATCTATGGGAACATAAGCTCCGCCCGCTTTTAAAATACCCAACAACCCAATAATCATTTCCAACGAACGGTCAACGCAAAGACCCACAAGCATCTCTGCTCCTACGCCTTTTGAACGCAAATAATGGGCTACCTGATTAGCCCTAATATTGAGTTCTTTATAGGTTAAAGAGCGGTCTTCAAAAATAACTGCGATAGCGTTTGGAGTTTTTTCAACCTGTTCTTCAAACAATTGAAAAATACATTTATTTTCTTCAAGTACAACCCTGGTTTGATTCCAGTCTTCCAATATTAATCTATTTTCATCAGCTGTCAGCAGAGGCAAATCAGAAATTTGAGTATCCGGAAAATCTAGTACACTTCCCAATAACTTTTTTAGATTATTAGTCATTCTATATATAGTCGATTCGTCGAATAATTCTGTACTATATTTAAAAGTACAACGTATATTTTTCTCTAATTTAGATATCCTCAAAGTCAAATCGAACTTGGCCGAATTCATTTCCGCATCGGCTATATTAAGCTTCAATTCCGGAACACTTAGCGTATCCATTGGCGCATTCTGGTAAACCAGCATCGCCTGGAACAAAGGAGTCCGGTTTGGCTCTCGTTCCAGTTTCAATTCTTCGACTAATCGCTCGAATGGCAAATCTTGGTTGTTTTGTGCATCCAGGCTATTTTTCCTGACATTATTCAGCAATTCGATAAAGGTCGGATTACCGGATAAATCGCTTTTCAGCACCAGAGTATTGACGAAAAACCCGATCAGGCTTTCGATATCCCGACGGTTGCGATTGGCAATCGGATAACCGACACAGATAGTGCTCTGGCCGGAATAACGCGACAACAAAATAGTGAATGTCGCCATCATCACCACAAACAAAGTCGTATCGGCTTGACGGCTTAATCGGATCAATGCGGCGGTTGTTTCGTCATTCAACTCGAACTCATGGCTCGCACCGTGATATGACATTACCAACGGTCTGGGCCGGTCGATCGGCAACTCCAACGCTCTAGGCGCATTCTCCAGGTATTGCCGCCAATAAGCGATTTGTTTGGCGTATAGCTCACCTTGGAGGCGATTACGTTGCCAGTCGGCAAAATCTGCATATTGAATCATCAACTCCGGTTCGGATGACGGATTGCCGCTTTTAAAGGTCTGGTAATACGTCCCAATCTCCTTGATAAGCAACCTTAGCGACCATTCGTCAGCAACGATATGATGCAAGGTCATCAATAATACATAACGTTCGCCGTCCAGTTTTAGCAAAGTAGTTCTTAACAGCGGCGGCTGCTTAAGATCGAAAACACGATGCGCTTCCTGCACTTCAAGGATTTTGACGATGCTTTTCTGTTGCAATTCGTCCATCCCGGTTAAATCGATATGGTTAATGGTTATTGCGCTATTTACCTCTACGGCTTGCCGAACTTCGTTTTCGATTGTGACAAACGAAGTTCTTAACGCTTCATGCCGACGAACGACTTCATTCAACGCTTGTTCCAATATCGATATGTTCAGGTTGCCTTGCAATTGCACCAGCCCGGCTATGTTGTAAAAAGGGCTATCCGGTTCCATTTGCGCTAAAAACCATAGCCTTTCTTGTGCAAACGATAACGGGCACAGCGAGAAATTCGCTCGTTTACAGATGGTCTGGTTAACTAAAGCCGATCTGTCCTTGATGCGTTTTAACAGCAACGCTTGTTTTTCTTTGGAAAGATCGGCGATTCGGGCGGTGTGACTGGGCATGTTTAATAAATCCTGTTCTTTAGTAAGTAGGAGAAAGCCATGCCCGCGACGGCTACCATCATCGCGGGTATATCGCTGGCATGGTCAGCTCCTACAGTATCGTAAGCAAATGACCGGCTTCTTCGTCTGAAAGCTGATCGAGTTCATGCAGTAACTCGTCCAAAGAACGGCTATCTTGCTGCTGAATTTGCAGCTGGGCAATATCGGCAGCCAGCAATTCGATAGTCGACGATTCAAATAACATCTCTGTCGGAACATCTACATTGAAAGCGTATTGAATACGGGACAGAACCTGAATGGCCGCCAACGAATGACCGCCTTGCTCAAAAAAATCCGTGTCTACGCTAACCGTTTCGAGACCCAGCACTTCCCGCCAAATATCCGCCAGCGTCGCCTCAATCGAATTTGATGCTAGTTTCAATTCTTGGGATTGCAAAGCCGGTTCCCTGATAGTCAACAGCGCCAATCGATCCCGTTTCCCATTAGGCATTAACGGCAATTCATCCAATCCTATATAGTTCGACGGCAGCATATAATCCGGGAGCATTTGTTTAAGATAAGCCTGCAAAACAGGTGGTTCAGGTACAGCGGTCGATGGCTGCCCAACCAAATAAGCAACCAGTCTTTTACTGCCAGATGCTTCGTCTCTTACCAGAACGGCTGCATCCTTAATGGCGGGATGCTGTTGTAAGCGCTCTTCGATTTCGCCCAACTCGATCCGATAGCCGCGAATTTTGACTTGGTTGTCTATGCGGCCCAGAAATTCAATTTCGCCATCGGCGCTAAAGCGCGTCAGATCGCCGGTTTTGTAGAGCCGTTCGCCATTTGAACTGAACGGATTGGGAATAAATTTTTCCGCAGTCAGCGCAGCTTGATTCACATAGCCTTGCGCCAAACCGGCCCCGCCTATGCACAATTCGCCGTTAACACCTATCGGCACCGGTTGGCATTGCCGATCCAGAATATAAATCCACACATTATCAATGGCCCGGCCTATCGGCAGCGTGACCCCGGAATCAGTTTTTTTGCTGCGATAAACGCTGCTCCAAACAGTGCCTTCCGTAGGGCCGTATTCGTTGTAAAAAGAAACCTTGGGCAGCTTGCGGTGATGTTCCTCGGCGATGAAGACCGAACAAGCCTCTCCGGCAACGATAACCGCTCGTAGGGTTTTTAATTGGGCAAGATTCCTGTCATTGATAATGGCTGTGTAAAATGAAGGGAGGGCCAGCAGATGACTAACCCGGTGTTGCTTAACCAGTCCGGTCAAGGCTGCGGCATCGGTTAACTCTTCCTGTTGCGGCAGACACAGGCATCCACCTTGGCTTAAGGTCCAAAATATCCCAGCAACCGAGCTGTCGAATGCAAACGAGGACAGCAGTAGAAAGCACTCCAGCGGCTCGCGGTAATAATCAGCCCTGACCAATGTCGAGTTCAGCAAATTGCGATGGCTGACCGCTACGCCTTTAGGCTTTCCGGTGGAACCGGAGGTATAAATGATATAGGCGGTATTGCCCAGTGAAACGGGGCAATACGACGTGTGCGTTGTTTTGCCTTCAGCCGAATCTTCATCTAAGCAAAGTATCTTGATCGCGCGATGCTGAAACTTGTCGGCCAACGCGCTTTGCGTCAGCAATAAGTCGATACCGGCATCGTCCATCATATATTCCAAGCGTTCTTCGGGATAACTGGGATCCAATGGGACATAAGCGGCGCTGGCCTTGAGCACGGCCAGCAATCCGACAATCAGTTCTATGGAACGCTCGGCACAGACGCCAACCCGGCATTCCGGGCCGATTCCCAAATCCAGTAATTGTTCGGCCCATAATTCCGCGCGGCTGTTAAGTTCACCGTAACCGATACTTTGACCAGCGAAAACCAGAGCTGTTTTATCCGGCGTCATTTGCGCCTGCGCTTCAAAAAGCTGGTGAATTAAAAGTTTATCCGCCGTAGAGCACGCCGAGCGCGCCACACCACTCCATTCGTCAAGCAACAGCCTGGTTTCCGCTTTAGTCAGTAGCGGTAATTGTTTCAGCGGTAATTCGGGGCTGCTGACTATGCCCGCCAGCAGCATTTGCAAATGTCCAGACATTCTGTCGATGGTCGTAGCGTCGAATAAATCGGTGCTGTATTCGAAGTTTCCGAACAGCTTGCCGTCACGTTCATTGATAAGTAAAGTCAGGTCGAATTGGGCCATACGGTTATTCATTGCCAACGGCACGACCGACAAATCCTGCATCCGGAAATCATGCATCGGCACATTCAGCACTGTCAGCATTACCTGAAACAATGGCGTATGGCCGGCATTACGAACCGGATTTAGCGCATCCAGCACTTGACCAAAGGAAATTTCCTGGTGGCTTTGATCCTGCAAGGCCTGCTCACGCAGTTGCAACAGCAGTTCGGAGAACGGCATATTCGGTTCCAGCTGGCACCGTAGCACCAGCGTATTTACAAAAAAACCGATTAAAGCCGCGGTTTGAGTTTTATTGCGTCCAGCCACCGGATAACCAATACACAGATCCTTATTGCCTGTATAGCGATACAGTAGCGTATTGAAGGCGGCGGCCATGACCATGAACAACGTGGCATGGTATTGTTTACCCAGTTCCTTGACCGCACCACTCAACTCGGCGGAAAGTTCAAACCTGTATATATTGCCGCGGTAGCTAGAGCGCGGCGGCCGTGGCCGGTCCGTAGGCAACTCCAGCAGAGGCGGTGCGCCGGTTAGTTTCTGCCGCCAATATTCCAAATGCTTGGCCCAATTTTCCTGCTGCTGGTGTTGCCATACGCAAAAATCTCCGTATTGGATTGGCAATTCCGGCAAGGACGACGGCTTGCCGTGGCCGAATTCTCCGTACAGCGCGGCGACTTCTTGCATAAACACACCGACCGACCAGCGATCGGAAACGATGTGATGTAGTGCCAACAGCAAAATATGCCGCTGTTCGCTCAACACCGCTAGCAACGCCCGTAACGGCAGCTGGCCGGTAAGTAAAAACGGTTGATGGATAAAATCGTCGGCGCGTTGCTGGAATAATTCCATCGAACTATCGTGGCTAAAGCATGTAAAGTCCAGGTACGCCAGCGGCAACCGGCTGTCAGGCAAGACTTGCTGACCCTCGGCGACAAACAAGCTGCGCAGAACTTCGTGCCGCCTGACCACTTCGCTCAGACTTTGTTGCAAGGCTTGTACATTCAGAAAGCCGTCGAATTGCACGGCTCCGGCAACGTTGTAAATCGGATTCTCCGGTTCTAATTGCGACATGATCCACAAGCGTTCCTGCGAATACGACAAGGGAACTGGTTGGTCCTTATTACGTTTTGAAATAGCGCTTTTAGCCGGAGTATTGGTTTTGTTGAGTCTGGTTATCAGTTGTGTGTGACTGGCTGACTGTTGTTTATCCGATTCTTTAGTCTTGATCATGATTTTTCCATAGTGAAGTGGTACATAGCCTTACATACAGCTATATCCATCCAGGTTATCAACAGCAGCTGTGTTAAATGGAGCAGCAAAAGTATGTCCGACTTTGTTATTTATGGTTTTCTCGGGACGGACAAACCCTCGCCTAACAACTGTTAAGGTTATATTGAGCTGGCTCCCAACAAGATTGGCTTTTGACTTGCTGCCACAATTAGGCTTTCTGACATCTTGACGCATAATCAGACGCCAGTTCTAAGTCTGTTGGTACATGAAACCCTAACTGGTTTCGACAGTAATCTCGCCAATCATCTGAGTCTGAATCAAACACTACATTCTCATTGGGCCACATTGATGCAGTAACGCTAAAATCCTGGTGTAAGTAGACCACGGCGTCGTCAGGCAATGATTGTTCAATCTGCCACTCTGGAAATTCACAGAATGCGTTGACGGGATAGGCCTTGCAAAAGGGCCTTGCAGTTTTTTCCAAAGCAAATCCACCTTTCTGTTCCGCCTTTTGCAGTAGAGCGGCGGTTTCCACTCGCGCAGCTGCCAAGGCGATTTGATAAGGTGTCCTCAGATCGCGACCGCTATTGATTGGATTGGCTCCCGTTTCGAGTAATAACTTCACTAATTCTGTGTAGCCGCGGCCGGCAGCCCAATTTAATGCCGTCCAGCCATAGTCGTCTTTTTGTTCCAAGTCTTCGCCATTTTTAATCAAGGCTTGTACTCGTTTAATGTCACCGGCCTCAGTCGCTTCAATCAGTTGTGGTTTGTTCATAGATCGTTTCCTTAATAGAGAATGATTGGAATTGGTTACGAGCTGGCAATAAATCAGCTTTTATAGGATGCCGAATAGTTTCATGGAATCATTTATCTGGTCTTGGATTCATTGCTAATTAGGACGGTTGTTTATCATTTTTTCCTCATTGATTTATTGCACTTTCTTTGCTTATCAGTTGGATATCTCTTACATAAAAATTTCGTCGCGCCCATACAAACGCCGGGCATCGCTAAAGCCACGCTCATGACAAACCGCTAACATTTTGTTGATTTCGCGAATGTAGGCATCGTCGTCTTCCGGCTCCAGCGCCATGAAATATTGCAGCCAGGGCTCGCGACCAATGGCGTAGATGTAGACGCGGCTGGCGCCGACGGCATCCAGCAGCTGCAATGCGCCTTCGGCATTGCTACCGTTGGAGCGTCTGGCCTGACAGTGCTTGTGATCCGGCAGCTTAGGTAATAAAGCGCCGTAAACCCAGGAGAGCGGTGCGCCAATGCACTCCATCCCCAAAAACACGGTGTCGATAGATCCATATTCAGCACATAGATTCTGGTACATGTGCTTATCCAGGCAGTTCGAATCGGCAGCAAACAACAATTTCCGGTTCCCGGCGCGAACTAAATAGGCGCTTTTGGCAAACGGCAAATCATTGTGTTCGCCCAGGAAAGGTATAGCGACGATCTCACCACCGGTAAACGAAATACTGTCTAACGGATCGACTTCAACCACCTGCTGAAAACCTAATTCCCTAGCCAACAGTTTCATCGAGATATCGGCATAAAAAATGCCCGAACTTTTAGGTACAACCAGGCAACCAATTTTGTGCCGTAACCGTAATAGGGTTTCGAAGACATAATGGTCGTGATGAACATGAGTAATTAGCACGTAATCGATATGTGCCGGCAAATCTTGAAAACTATAACGATCTATTCCACCCTGACTGGGTTTTACAGCAATGAAGGGATCAATCAGCACGGCAATACCAGCGGCTTCGATTAATACGCCGGCGTGACCAAGGTATCGGACGCGCGCACCTGGACCCTGCCAGGGTTCGGCAGTGCGAGCCGATTGCTCGGTTAATAAACGGATCAGTTTATCTTCGTCGCAAGCATCCAAACCCAGAACCTCCCGGATATAGCCCAGGGATTGAGGTTGACTATCCAGCTTGAATAATTCGTCGACAGCCGACTCGGCAAACGGGATCTGCCAAGACACGCTATCGTCATCGGGCAGACGTGGCGTACTCATATAGTACGCACGGGCTCTGTCGTGGGTTTGGGTGAAGAGTCGTAACGACTGCAAGTGCTTTTTATAATGCCGGCTTTTGTAAAACAGGCTCTCGATACAGCGAACAATGGGGCGGTTGTTATAGTCATAGAGAAGTTCGACATAACCGCGTAATGACTGAGGTAGCTGAGAGTAATAAACTTCCAGACTTTGCCCGATAGCCTCTCGATCCAGCAAATTCTGAAAAGCGATGAGATCTTCGGCCATTTGTAGACTTTCCGCATGCTCACCGCCCATACGTTCCAACATTTGCGCGATGTCAGTCACCCTGTCGATCGGCACGTTGACAAAAGGGCCACCCAGCAGCTTTGGATTAGCGCTGGATTTAAGATGAATTTCGGGGTTTTGCAGATACGAGGTCAGATTTTTCTTCTGATAATTCAGCATATGCAAGCTGTAGGGTACCGGCGAAAAAGTGTGCGGCCAGGCAACCCAGTAATCAACCAGCGCTTCTACTGCAGTGGAATCGGCAAGTCGGTATAGCGCTTTGTCGTTCATAGTGTCCGTTTCCTGTTCATTAATTCGTTATCAAGCCATTGGAAACTATCTAATTCGCCCCAAAAGCCTATGCAATTCGTCATCATTCCTCGCTCTGGCACTCAGCCATGCGATCAACGAATTTGGCTAGCGTCGTTGCCTCGAACAACACGTTGACGGGCAGATCGATTGAAAACATGTCCTGTATTTTTGCCATCACTTGCACGCCTGCGAGTGAATGACCTCCCAGCTCGAAAAAGTCGTCGTGAATGCTCAAGCGATCAATACCTAACACTTCACACCAAATAGACGCTACCGCTTCCTCGGCCTCGTCGCGCGGCGCCACAAAGGTGTCTTGATCGTCGGTCCGAATTTCCGGCATTGGCAGGGCTTTGCGATCCAGCTTGCCATTGGCATTCAATGGCATGGACTCAAGCCATACAAATGTCGATGGCAGCATGTAGTCGGGCAATCCATCCTTAAGCAGAGACTTCAACTCATCCTGAACCGAAGCATCACCGCTCCAATAGGCGACCAGACGCTTCATACCCGGTGCGTCTTCTCGGACGATGACGGCGGCGGCATTCACGCCGGGATGACGCAATAAGCAGGCTTCGATTTCACCGAGTTCAATGCGATAGCCTCTGATTTTGACTTGCTGATCGAAACGCCCTAAAAATTCGATATTTCCGTCCGCGCGATACCTCACCCGATCGCCGGTTCGGTATAAACGCGCGCCGTTGTGCGAGAACGGATCCGGTACAAAGCGTTCTGCGGTCAAACCGGGTTGGCCGATATACCCACGACTAATACCTTCACCGCCAACCAGTAATTCACCAGCCACACCGATTGCAACGGGTTGCATAGCAGCATCGACGATGTGGATGCGCATATTGGCAATGGGGGTGCCTATCGGTAGCGTTGCATCGCAATCGGTCGCTTGAACGCGATAAACACTGCACCATACAGTGGCTTCGGTCGGACCGTATTCGTTGAATAACTCGACGCTCGGTAAACGTGTGTGGTGAAGCTCAGTCAAGACACCTGGGCAGGCTTCACCAGCGACAATGGCGGTACGCAGGCTTTGCAAAGCAACGCTGGGCACATGTTCCAGCAAGAGTTGATATAACGATGGCAGGGTTAAAAGGTGTGTGGCCTGATTACGCTCGATCAAGGCCCCCAAACCCAGCGGTTCTTTCAGCAGCTTGTCGTCAGGCAAACACAGCGCGGCTCCCTGGCTTAAACTCCAGAAAATGCCAGCAACCGAGCTATCGAATGCAAACGACGGTAAGAGCAGGTAACAATCAAGCGGTTTGCGATAGTAAGCGCTTCTCGCCAATGTTGAATGCAACAGATTGGCATGGCTGACCACCACCCCTTTGGGGTGCCCGGTCGATCCGGAGGTGTAAATCAGGTAGGCAGCGGATGTCGGAAATCGCTTAACAGATGGGTTAGTCGCACTGTATGCGCCGAACTCATGCGGTTCGTCGACGCAGATTTTCACTAAGTGGCCGGAATCCAAAGCCGGTGCCAAGGACATCACAGTTAATAACCAATCAGCCCCAGCATCCTGAAACAAATAAGTCTGCCGTTCTTGGGGATAGTTTGGATCAACAGGTACATACACTGCCCCTGCTTTCAAAATGGCCAACATGCCGATCAATAAGGCAGAGCAACGGGGCATGCTTAATGCGATGCGACGCTCCGGACCGGCACCTTGTGCGATCAGATAATGCGCCAACCGGTTGGCTCGCTGATTTAACTCGACATAGGAAATTCGCTGCTCGCCAAATATCAAAGCCGTTGCCTGGGGTTGACGATCTACAACCGCTTCAAATAGATCAACGATACTCCGGTATTCTGAGTAACAAATCGTTGTGGTATTCCAGGCAGCCAGCTGCTGTTTTTCCGGCACAGTCAAAAACGCTAATTGACTCAACCGGGTGGTGGGTTCCGCCAATATGCCGTTCAGCAGACATTGAAAATGTCCCAGCATACGCAGCACTGTCAATCGGCTCATGACGTCACAACGATAGCTAAACACGACCTTCAAACCCTGATCAATTTCCGCGCATAGCAAGGCCAAATCGAACTCTTCCGATCTTTCCGGCAAGGCAACCGTTGCAACCGCAACATCGCCCCACTGGCCGGCAATACCGGATTGCCCCAAGGCCAGCGCCGCCGCCACTGGATCATCCGCGGACTGCAACACAAACCAAGTCCGAAATGGCGCTATATCGTTGGCTGCGCGATGCAATACTTTCTCCACCAACAAAGCATAGGGATAATGCTGATGTTCGAGCGCTTCCAGCACGATGGTATTGACATGGGCCAAGTAATCACAAAACGGCTGTTCGCCATGAGGTCGGCTACGCAATGCGACTGGATTGACAAAATAACCCACTAAATCAGCAAATTCACGTCTGGGTCGTCCTAAGGTCGGACTCCCGATGATTAGATCGGTTTGACCGCTATAGCGGTACAGCAGGGTCTTAAAGACACTCAATAACAGCGTATACAACGTGGTGTGATGGGTTGCGGCCAAGCGCTTAAGTTTATTCAACGTTTCAGTCGAAATACGTAGCGTTTCCGCAGCACTTTGGTATGACTCGGCACCGGTTGACGAACGTTCACCTGGCAGCTCCAGCCTTGATAGCTCACCAGCCAGCTGCTGCCGCCAATAGTTCAAGTCTTGTTCAGCGGCAGCGCTGTCCAGATAATTCCGTTGCCATGCGACATAATCCGAGTAAACCGACGTAGAGGATGGCAATAGAGATGTCTGACCGGCGCTTTGAGCTAAATAGAGTGTTTGTAACTCCGTCAGCAATACTTGCAGAGAACGAAAATCGACGATCAAATGATGCGCACAAAATGCCAGAACAGGATAGTCATCATCACAACTGAATACCCCGCATCTCAGTAGCGGTCCATGCTCTAGGTCAAACGGCTTGTTGAAGAAAATTTGCAGATTCTTCATTTGCTGTGAATGATCACGGCAGTCAACCTGTTCCAGCCATGGCTCTAGTCGATCACGAGATAGACAAACCGGATGTTGATCGGTGCCCAGCTTAAACCCAACACGCAATTGCGAATGTCGCTGATGCAATTCAATCAGTGCGCGACCCAGCGCTTCGCGGTTTAATTCGTCCCTGATTTGCAATGCAATGAACATGTGATGCGATGCATTGTTGGGCGCTATTTGCGCGCGTGTCCACAATGCCTGTTGGTTGTATGACATCTCGGAGTTCAAAGCCCCATCTATGTCAGCGTTGGCAAGCGAAACAGGCGCGTTGGCGGCACGTTTGGCCAATCTTAGCGCAGTTGCAGCGCAATCAGATAAAGTTGAGCAGCCGAGTAAGCAAGTGATGGGTAGATCGATGCCTAGCAACTCGTCAATGAAATATTTCATTTCCACGGCTTTCAACGAATCCAAGCCCAGTTGCGATAGCGTATGGTTTGATTCGACAGCACCTGAGGCCAATCCGGATAACGCCGAGGCTTTCAGCGCAAGATGTCCCGCCAATAAATCGGCGGCGTTGCCGCTATCCATCGCCAGTAAAGCTTGGCGCAATAAGCGGCGTTCGCTAGCCCCCGAATCAACATTCACTAAAGACCGCGATATATCACTCATCACTTGTAAGCTGTCGATGGCGATAAATTCAAACCCCTGCTGGATAAAAAGCTCACGGCAAGCATTTCGCCGAAGTTTTCCACTGCTGGTTTTTAAAATAGTGCCGGGTTTTAGAAACAAAATCTGGTCGGCCTGTATACCGCATTCTTCGGTCAACCGGGCACGAATAGACCAGAACTCGCTTCGATAATCACCTTGTCTGACCCGATTGCGCTTTAATTCGGCTAACACAATCAGCTTTTCGCCATCGCCTTCATCAACCGAAAATGTTACTGTTGAGGCAGGGTTCAAAGCATCGGTTGCTGCTTCGACAGCATACTCGAGATCGTGCGGATAATAATTGCGACCGCGAATAATGATTAGGTCTTTCAGGCGCCCGGAAACGAACAATTCACCATCATCAATAAAACCCAAATCACCCGTGCGTAGCCAGAACTGGCCTTTGAAATCTTTGACAAAAGCTTTACCGGTCATCTCGGGGTTTTGCCAATAGCCCTGGGCGACGCTGGGACCGCTCAGCCAGATTTCTCCGATTTGATCATTCGCGCAGCAGGTGCCGGCATCATGATGGACAATACGCAACTCTTGTCCATCATGAATATCGATAGTGCCGCATCCTACAAGGCTTCTGGCATTCAATTGGTTCTCGTCAATCAAATCGACTACACCTTGCTCTAAGGCGGTTTTATTAAACGCCGCAATCCTTGGGAGGGATTGTTTACCGATTCCAGTCGCTAGTAATGTTGCTTCGGCCAGGCCATAACAGGGATAAAATGAACGCCGTTGGAATCCACATGCCTTAAATGCGTCGCTGAATCGTTGCAAGGTCAGCGGATTAATAGGTTCGGCACCATTGAATGCCAGTTGCCAACTATTGAGATCAATTCCAGCCAATTCATCACGACTGATTTTTTCGACACACAAATCGTAAGCAAAGTTAGGACCGCCACTGGTATGCGCACGGTAATCGCTAATGGCTTGCAACCAGCGTAGCGGTTTTTCCAAAAAGGCCATCGGGGACATCAAAACGGCGCTAGCCCCGCAATACAAGGGTTGCATGACATTACCGATCAGGCCCATGTCGTGATAAAGCGGCAACCAACCAACCACAGTTGACCGTTCGTCGTGGCCAAATCGGCGTTTAATTAACTGTTGATTCGCCATCAAATTACCGTGGCTAATCATCACCCCCTTTGCGTCGCCGGTAGAGCCGGAAGTGTATTGCAAAAAAGCCAAGTCCTTGGTTTGCAATCTAGGGGGCGTCCATGAGTTGGCATCATTAGGGTATTTAACGACATCGGTTTTCAGCCAATTTCTGTCTAACAAATCACCCGTGGTGCCGGGAAAATTACGAATGTTGTTGGCAACTTGGCCAGTACTCAGAATGATTTTCGCATTGCTGTCGTCAAGAATGGCCTGCAACCTGGGCATATGCCGATTATTGCTGGGCGGATAGGCGGGAACGGCAATCACTCGTGCATACAGGCAAGCAAAAAAAGCTACGATGTAATCCAGACCCGGTGGATAGAGTAATAGGGCTCGTTCACCTTGCATGCCCATCTGCTGCAACGATGCTGCTAATTGCCTAGTTTTTATATTAAGTTCGTCGTAGGTCAACGAATGTTGGCCTGATGCCCCATGCTCCAAAAATGTATACGCAATTCGGTGGGGGTGACATGCTGCGCGTCGCTGCAACACATCAGTCAGAGATGTTGCGCTTTCAAGCACTAGAGCATCATCGCTGGAACTATCTAAATCGTGTCGCTCGCTTAACACATAACCCTCCATTCTATCCAACCCTTTGCGGTGTGCGTTTCGTCTTTAAATTGCCATCTCTAATTTTCAAGTGCAGGTAACTCATATATCTGCTTACTGCTTTTGCTAATGCCAGATAGAGTCTGAATGTTTTGCCGATAGCGTTTTGAGCTTAATAACAAAGCAAACCCAAACGACCAAGACCCCTTGTGTATAAAGAAGACGACTAACGGAAATAATTTCCCCACCAAAATGTTGGCCCAGCAACAGCCCCAAACCCCTTTGAAGTTAATTGGTATTCGGCCAAGTGCTGCAGCTGAGCGCAAATTCGTCGTCAGTCTGCAAAAGATCTATTCAAATATCCATTCACAATAATGACCATCCCAACCGGAGGTCATTATGGAACCCGTTGCCATTCCCCAATCAATCGACGATCCGATCCACATTCTGTTGTGGAGCGCGGACGAGATCGTACCCTTCGTGGTCAGCATGCTCACCGGCATGTTGATCGATCGGTTCATCCCCGGCTTGGCGCTTGGCTTCATCGCGGTCAAGTTTTACCGGCGTTTCCGCGATAACAGGCCTGACGGCTACACCTTACACGCGCTGTACTGGCTGGGCCTGTTGCCGAGTCGCGCGCAGACGATCCCCAATCCCTACATCCGCCGGTTTCTGCCATGAGATGGTCGGATTTTTTGCAAACCTGGGATGGGCACGAGACCGAGAACCGGTTTAGCCGCGTCGTCATCATCGGCCTGCTGGTCATTTGCGTGATTACCTCGCTGGCCGCCTGGCGCACCGAACGCAGCATCATTCTGGTGCCACCGAGCTTGACGCAGGAAGTCGAAGTCACCCGCAGCCAAGCTTCCAGCGAGTTCAAGGAATCCTGGGGCTTGTTCCTGGCCGAACTCCTCGGCAACACCACCCCAGCCAATGCCGACTTTCTGAAAACCGCGGTCGAACCGCTATTGGCGCCGGATATTTACCGCAGTGTCCTGGATGCCATGAGCGATCAAATCAAGGCCATCAAAATGGACCGGGTCGCGATCAGTTTTACGCCGCGTCACGTCGATTACGAAGCCGAGACCAACAAGGTCTTTGTCAGCGGCGAACTGAAAAGCCAAGGTCCCAGTTCCAAACCGGACGTTAAGCCCCGCACTTACGAATTCATCATCGCCATTAAAAACTATCGCCCCCGGCTGGAATACATCGACGTGTATCCGGATTCCCCCAGAACCTTGGATCGTCTGAAAGCAATGCAAGGCCAAACCCGCGAGGCTCGACCATGAATCGCTCATTCCCGCTAATTTTGTTATTCCTGACCGTTAGCACTGCCTTGTCTGCGGATGAATTACCCGTGACTGTGTTACCACCGATAACCATTGTGGCCGAAGATTCTTCCTCATCGCAGCCAGTTGTCCCATCGCAGCCAGATTTTGGCATTGAATTACCCCCAGTCGATGCCAGCGTCTTGAAAGCTGCCAAGCAACAGGCTTCGGCATCAACGACCGCCACTTCAATCGGCCCGCAGCACATCGCGGTTAAACCCGGCATCAACGAATTGATGCCGATTGCCGTCGGTCACTTGAATCGCCTGGTCACGCCATTCGAACATCCGGTGGTCACGACCACCAGCCAAGCCACGACCAGTACCAAAGGCAAAATCGTTTATGTCGCCACCGCCGACGAAACGCCGGTCACGTTATACATCACGCCCGGCGACAACCAGGACATCGCACTATCCCTAACCCTGATCCCCAAACGCATTCCGGCGCGGGAAATCCACCTCGATCTGGATAAGGACAGCTACCAATTGCTGAACCAATGGCAACGCGCCGACACCACAGGCCGAACCTCGAGCCAACAGGAACAAGCCTACATCAGCCAACTGAAAACCTTGTTTCGGGATTTGGGTTTGCAAAAGACCCCGCCTGGGTTTTCACTCCGAGAACCCAAGCCGCAGGAACAGATTCGCTGCTTGCAAGACCGCGTGCAGATTAAAACCGGCCAAGTTCTGGAAGGCCAGGATCGATTGATTTTGGTGGGGCTTGCAAAGAATACCGGCAGCGAGATGCTCGACTTCGACGAACGCAGTTGCGCGACGACGCAACAGGACGTACTGGCCGTGTCGGTCTGGCCCAACGTGGTCTTGAAACCGCAGGAAGCCACCGAATTGTATGTCGTGGTCAGACAGTCGCCAGAGGCGTCATCCAGTTTGCGGCCTTCATTACTGGGCGGAGGTCAACCCTAATGGCCAGCGTCGATAATTGGTGGACACGCTTGAGTCCGGCAGCCAAACGCAATCTGGCTGTCGGTGGCATCGGTACCGTGGTATTGGCCGTCATCATCGCGCTGGCCACCGTGACCCCGGAAGTCAGCAAGCCGCTGAGTAAACAGGCCACCATCCAACACATCCTGACCGATAGCGATCCTCGCTCGCTGGGGATCGACGGCATTTCCGCGCAATTGCGCGATCTGCTGCAGAAGAACGAGGAACAAGCCCGTCGTCTGGCTGCGATCGAGGAACAACAAAAGCGCGAACAGCAATCCGACGAAATCCGTTTCAAACAATGGACCAGCGCTGAGCGAGACGCCTATGAAGCCAAGCTTCAAGCGGTCACCGGTGAAGTTGAGACGTTGAAGAACAAAGCGTCTACAACGGCAGTGTCTGGCAACCCTGGCGACGCCAATCAACCTGCTGTGGAGCCAACGGCACCGGGAAGACCGTTATACCGCCGCCCGAGCAATCCGCCCTTCGACAACGGGCAAGACGATCTCAACCGCGTGTTCGAGCAAGCCGCTATTCCCGCACCGACTGCTAGCAATACCGGCGTCTCAGGAGCACGAGCCAATAACCAAGCGCCGGCGGCGATGCAAATTCGCGTCATCCAGGAAGGCGCTGAGCAGTCCAATGGTAAAGACAAAGACGCAGCCCCTAGCAAGGGTCGAGGCCGCTCGAACCGTGATCATGCCAGCAGTGATGTCTTCATCCCCGCCGGCAGCATTTTGACCGGCGTGTTGCTGAACGGCCTCGATGCCCCGACCGGTAAAAAAGCCAAGAAAGAACCGATGCCGGTACTGTTTCGGATCAAGAAGGAAGCCATCTTGCCCAATCGTTTCCACGCCGATGTCCGTGAGTGCTTTTTGTTGGCCGCGGGCTTCGGCGACTTGAGTGCCGAGCGCGCCTATTTTCGCGGCGAGACCTTTTCCTGCGTACGCCAGGACGGTGGCGTAATCGAAGTCCCGATGAATGCCTACGCCACCGGCGAAGACGGCAAAAACGGTGTACGTGGCCGCGTCGTTTCCAAACAAGGCGCGCTACTCGCCCAATCCATGATGGCGGGTTTTTTACGCGGCTTTTCCGATGCCTTTGGTCGTAACCAGATTCCGATGCTGATGACCGGCGGACTGGGGGCTCTTTCCGGTACTACACCGTTTCAAAGCGCGTTTTCCTCGCAGTCGATGGAAGGCGGTGCCCTGAAAGGCGCCGGTTATGCCATGGAGCGACTGTCGCATTTTTACATGGACATGGCTGAAGAGATTTACCCGGTCATCGAAGTCGATGCCACCCGCCAAGTCAACTTCATCGTGCAAAAAGGCACGGCGCTGAAGCTGAAGTCGCCGAGCTGATTCTTTAACCCAACTCCAAAGGTCGTTATGACGCTACGCCAAATTTCTTTATTGATAGCCACGCTATTCAGTGCCTCCATGGCCTTGGCTGCCAATCCGCAAAAGCAGCCGGTCTCGGACATTGCCGCCGGCTTGCTGTCGATCAAAATCGACGGCATGCAAGACTTGCCAATCTCGGGCCTGAAGATGGTCAAAACCGGCGATCAAACCGTGTTTATTTCCAGCAATGGCCGCTTTGCCTTTTACGGCGGCAAATTGATGGACATCTGGACCCAGCAGGAGATCAAGGATTTGGCCGATATCGACAAAATCGCCAACCGCATCGACCTGTCGCGGATGAAACTCAAGGCGGACGACCTTGGCGCCGTAACGGTTGGCCACGGCAAAGGCCAGGTGCTGGTATTCATCGATCCGCGTTGCCCATACTGCGGCAAGGTCATGAAAGACCTGCAAGCCTTGCAAGACCAATACACCTTCAAACTGGTGATGGTCCCCATCCTCGGCCCCGAATCGCAAAACCTCGTCGTGCAACTGGCGTGTCAGTTGGGAACCAACGAGACCAAAGCCCAAGACGCCGTGCGCGAGCGCTTGTTGAAACAGGATTACGCGGGCTTGCCGACCGAACCGCCCACTCAGTGCAACAAAGAGCCACTTCAGAAAGCCGTGGTCACCGCCAAGTTGTTCGATTTGAAAGGCGTGCCGTTTCTGATCGCTCCGGACGGTCGTACCCACAGTGGCGCACCCGAGGTGTTAGCGGATTGGTTGGCGGACAAACCTAAACCATCGCCCAGTCTGGCAACGACACCCGATACAAACGCACAAAACACAAACGCCACGGAGAAAAAGCCATGAAACGCTTTCATCAGTTTTCTATTTATAGCCTCAGTGTACTGCTGATCGCCATCACCACCGGTTGCGCCACCGACTACGAGCTGCAAAGGCATGCCGGACGAACCCAGCTGTCTGTCGACTACGCAGGCCTACCAGGTGACCAATACGGCGATAAAGGAAGCGCCTCCCGAAACCAGCCAGGAATCAGAGCCAATGTCAAAACCGGCACTCGCACCTCCGTTACAACAACCCGTGCCCAAAATAGAGGATCCCACGCCGATTCGAACGCCATCCCAGGTGATGCGCATCTGGATCGCGCCTTGGGAAGATGCAGAGGGCGATTTGATGGTGTCCAACTACGTCTACACCGAACTGGAACCCAGGCGCTGGATGATCGGCAAGGCGGCACCGACAGCCAGTTCGTCGTTGATTCCTTTACAAGTCGAGCAACGCCCGCCTGAGAAACGGCCGCCCGTCGACGCGAATGACGATGACGGTCCAGCAACCCGGCTGGATCACAAATTGCCTTGATCCTTAAACCATTTCATCGCAGGTACCACACCCCCTGCGAGAGCGAGCGGGCAACCGCTTAAAACCTGCCGGACTGAACGTCCGAGATTCGACGGGCAACCGTCTTTTAACTACATAGAGGATATTTTTGATGAAAACATCGCATCGAACCGGGGTACTGGTGACCCTGGCATCGTTATTTTTTATGTTGATGGCATCCGACGCCATGGCCGGTGCCGGCGGCACCGAGTTCAACAACGTCTGGACCTTGCTGACCGGCTGGGTAGAAGGCTTGCTCGGTCGCATCATCGCCATCGTGTTCGTCATCGTCGGCCTGGTCGCCGGTGTCGTGCGCGGCAGCATCATGGGCTTCGTACTGGGAATTGCCAGCGGGGTCGGCCTGTTTGCGGCACCGACCATTATCACCAACATCGTCACCGCCACGATTTAGGCCTGGAACAACGATGACCGGTTCAACTATTGATACCGAGAACGCGGCGGGCAACCGCCGCCCTTGCCAAGCAACGAAGGCCTCGTGCAGCGTCAAGGTCCAGGCCGCCAATGGCAAACCGATCAACCCCTGTCATCCGGCTAGAGCCCGGCAGTTGAAACGCAAAAAGCGTGCAGTTCGCGTTTGTCGACATCCCTTTACGATTCGCCTGCGTACCGAGCATCAAACCGAAGCCATGCAACACCTGTATTTCGAGGATCAGACCCCATGACCACCGCGCAACGCCAACGTGCCGATCAGTTATTCACGATACTGGCTTATGAATATGACCATCATCTGTTCTTGATGGCCGATAGCAGCATTGGCTTTGGTTTTCTGTGCCGACCGCTGACCGGCGCCGATGCCAGCGTCTCCTCGAGGGTCAACGTGTTGCTAAACCAGGACTGGCCGACTGACACCTTGTTGCAGGTGAGCCTTTGGACTTCGCCTGACATCGAAGAATCGCTGGCCATCATGCAGACCCGCCGCTTGAAACAGCAAAAGCCAACCTATAAAACCATGACTCAAGCCAGTATCGAGTTTCTGCGACAAGGCACCACCAAACCGCCGGAATCGATATCGGGGGCTCGCTTGCGGCGCAGTCACATTTTCGTGACCGTGAAATTGCCCATGGGGCATCCCCGACCCAGTGAAAGTGACATCCGTCGGGCAACTGAATTGCAACTCGCTACACAACAGTCGTTGTCGACCATTGGCTTGTATCCGGAGATATTGGGGGCCGATCAATATGTGCGCATCCTGAACACACTACTCAACTGGCAGCCCGATGCCGGCTGGAAAGACCGGGTGGTACCCGAGTGCGATCCTACCCAATTGATACGGGATCAATTGCTGGATTTCGACAACGCCATTCGGACCGACGAAAAAGGCATTTGGCTAGGACAAAAACGCGTTAAGACCTTATCCGCCAAACGCACACCGGATCATTTTTACTTCGGCAGCGCCAAGAGTTATCTGGGCGACATTTTGTCCGGCACCCGCGGCATTCGTCAAAACACCTTGCTCAGTTTGACCCTGCATTACCCGGACGCTGAATCGACCCGTACCCACCATGAAGGTGTTCGACAATTCATCACCAATCAGGTCAATACGCCGATTGCCCGGTTTTTGCCGGTGCTGGTACAACGCAAACACCATTTCGACGTGTTGTTTGACGCCTACCGTGACGGTGATCGACCGATCCGGGCGTATTTCGGTGTACTGCTGTTTTGCGACGAACAGGAAGAAGCCGCAGCGGTTTCCAATGCGCGGGTGTATTTTCGGGAATTGGGCTTTCAGCTTTTGGAAGACAAGTATTTCTGCATGCCGTTTTTCCTGAACTGTTTACCCTTTGGGCCGGAACGTTCAGCGATTGCCGATCTGAAACGCTATCGCACTCTGGCCACCCGACATGCCATACCGTTGTTGCCGCTATTCGGCGACTGGGCCGGCACCGGAACCCCTACCTTGAATTTCGTGTCGCGTAACGGCGAGCATATGGCGGTATCGTTGTTCGATACCACCGGCAACTACAACCTGTGTATCGCCGCCGAATCCGGCAAAGGCAAATCCTTTCTGACCAACGAAATCATCGTCAGCTATTTAACCGAAGGCGCGCAAATCTGGGCGATCGATGTCGGTCGCTCTTACGAAAACCTCTGCGAAGTGCTGGAAGGCGATTTCGTCAAGTTCACCCACGGTTCAGGCATCTGCATGAACCCGTTTGAAATCGTGCAAAACTTCGAGGAAGAAGCCGACATGCTGGCCGGATTGGTCAGTCAGATGGCGGCACCGACCGAGAAGTTGACCGACTTTCAAACCGCCGGTCTCAAGCGGATATTGAAGCAACTGTGGACCGAAAAGGCTCAGGCTATGTCGGTCGACGACATTGCAAAATGCCTGTGTGCCGAAACCGATCAACGGTTGAAGGATGTCGGCGAGCAGTTATTTCCATTCACCACTAAAGGCGAATATGGCCGCTATTTTAACGGTAAGAACAACGCCAAATTCGCCAGCGACTTTACCGTGCTGGAACTGGAGGACCTCAAGGGTCGCAAGCATCTGCAACAGGTCGTGTTGCTGCAACTGATCTACCAAATCCAGCAGGAAATGTATCTGGGCGAGCGCAACCGGCCCAAGATCGTCATTATTGATGAAGCCTGGGATCTGCTCACCGAAGGCGATGTCGCCAAGTTTATGGAACACGGCTACCGCCGGTTTCGTAAATACGGTGGCGCGGCAGTGACCATCACGCAGTCTGTCAACGATTTATACCGCAATGCCGCAGGCCGAGCCATTGTCGAGAACTCGGCGAATATGTATCTGCTTGGCCAGAAAGCCGAAGTCATCGAAGGCATGAAGCAGGATCGGCGCTTGCCGTTATCCGATGGTGGCTACGAACTCTTAAAAACCGTACACACCTTGCCCGGCGCCTATTCGGAAATCTTCTTCATCACCGAGATGGGTTCCGGCATTGGCCGACTGATCGTCGATCCGTTCAAACGCATTCTTTTCTCGACCAAACCCGAAGACGTTAATGCCTTAAAGCAACTGCGTCGGCAAGGCTTGAGCCTGGGTGATGCCATTCAACAGCTGCTCGACAGTCGCAAAACTAAAACTCGGGAGATCAGTCATGGACGTTAAATCGCAATGGCTGAGCGTGATTTTGATCTCGGCCAGTTTAGGCACCGTAGGCGGCTGGTTCGCCGCTCACCAGCAACTTCAGCAGCCTTTGGCACGTTTGAACTTGGTCACGCCGGTGTTCGTGCTCGATCGGGCCAAGCTGATTCAGGTGATACCGCCCAATGCCAATCAGGAGCAAATGGCCAAATTCGTCGATGACTGGCAAAGCCAGGCGCGCAAACTCAGCGATGCCGGTTATCTGGTGATTGATTCAACGGCCGTGGTTTCGGCACCCCATGATGTTTATATCCAAAACACAGGGCGGTGAACCAATGAACCGCGCCTACATACAATCGAAACGCACCCAGCCACGTCCGTTTCAAACCAAAGCCGCCTTGGGTTGGTTTTTACTGAAGGCCTTACCGATCTTAATATTGGTGTTGGCGGTTGAGCGCTATGTTGGCCAACGCTTTCTAATCGGCGGCGACGATCAAGTCGATCGCTGTTTGCCGGATAAGTGGATTTACCTGATCGATACCTACAACAAGGACATTTGGCGCGGCGATTTGATGGCGTTCCGCGCCTAGCGCATGGCGCCGTATTTCAAAGACGGGCAAGTCATCGTCAAAATCGCCGCCGGCGTCACCGGCGACACCATACACGTCGATCCGCAGCGCACCACAATTAACGGTGAACGGATCATCGACGGGTTGCCTTTGACGGAGAAACTAAAGAAGCCGGCGGCCCATTTCAAACGCTATGAAACCATTCCACCGGCCGCCTATTGGGTCACAGGCCAGACACCGAAAAGTTTTGATTCTCGGTACTGGGGGTATGTCTACGATCACCAAGTCATTGGGCGGGCTTATGCGTTGTTTTGATACCGCCTTACAAGCAAAAGGGATACCTACGATAAAGCACCGTTCCAGGCATGGCTTGGCAGTTGTCGTTTCAGTTATCGCCTTCGCGCCAATTAGTTTTCCGGTGCACGCAGACGATGCCTGGCTAACCAGGTCGCAACAAATTCTCAAAGCTTTGGAGAGCCAACCCAAACCCGCTTGGTTGGAAAACAATCCGCATCAGCTTGAAGCCAGGCAGCAGGCACTGGAAGTATTCAAGGCTTCCAAACCCCTGACTGATTTGAGTTTGGGAGCAGACCCGTCACCTTTGAGTAAAAACTGCCAACCACTCAAGATCCTGTTCATCTCGTTTTCACTGGGCGAATCGGTGCTCAAGGGCATTTTCGAAGACGCTTCAGGGCAAGACGATGTGTTGTTGGTCTTTCGTGGGCCAAAACCCGGCCAAAAATTACCGGCCTTGTTCGCCGAGCTCAAGCGGTTACTGAACGGCATCGATCCCTTACCGAACATTGTCATCGACCCCACCCGCTTTCAAAAATGGGGGGTGTCGTCGGTACCCGCCATCGTCGTCGAGTCCGGTGACAAGGCCTTGCTGCAATCCAGAGGGGTCAGCAGCGTGACTTGGCTGAACGACAAACTCAAAGCTGGTGCGAGCGGCGATTTGGGCCGGTTGGGCGAAGTCTACGACATTGCCGAAATCGATCTGCTCGACGAAATCAAACGCCGCATGGCGGCCATCGACTGGCGGCAAAAACAGCAACAGGCCATAGCCCGGTTCTGGGAACAACAAAAGTTCGAACATCTGCCAACCGTTCAGGAAGATGGTGATCGGACCCTAGATCTAACCATCACTGCGCCACGGGATCTGACCGCACCCAATGGTCAGTTGATTATCCGCGCCGGACAGGCCCTCAACCCTTTGGACAAAATGCCGTTTGGCTTATGCTTGGTGGTGTTTGATGCCACGGATCTCACCCAGGTCTCCTTTGCCCGGCAACTGTCTTGTCAGGACAAGCAGGCGCGCGTGATGTATTTGGCCTCAGCTTTGCCGCGTCAGGATGGCTGGGAGAGCCTGAAGGCATTGGAAACCGCGTTACACGCCCCAGTGTATTTACTGACACCGGATGTGCGTAGTCGTTTTCAATTGCAACGGGTACCGGCTATTGTCGAGCAAACGGGAAATCGAATAGCAGTTCATGAACGCAAAGTGTCGATCTCAACGACAGGAAATCCGTCATGAATTGTTTGATTTTTCCTTGGTTGATCTCTTGGCTGTTTTGTTTGCTCATGAGTCTGGCTACCAATCCACATGCCGACACAACGACCACCGCTACCGATCCCTTATGCGCGGATGCCGAACTGTGGTCGGGCAAACTGATTACCGATATTTGCTGGAGCTGCCTATTTCCGATTCGAGCGGCCGGTGCGTCGCTGGGTGGCGGCAATGTACCGAGCATCGCGACCGACGAGAAGTTCTGTTTTTGCACTGACCCGATGGGCATCCCGGAGCTAGGCATGACCATGGGGTTGTGGAATCCGGCCCGATTGATTGAAATCGTCCGCAATCCCTGGTGTTCGCCGGCTTTGGGTGGCCATAAATTTAGTGCCTCAAATGTACGTCTGATCGCCACCACCGGCAAGGCCGACTTCGATGCCAGCGAGATGTCATTTTTCAATTACCACTATTTCGCCTTTCCGCTGACCATCCTGATGGATCTATTCTGGGATGGTCGCTGTAACAGTGACGGCTACCGGGATTTTGATTTGCTGTATGTCTCCGAGCTCGATCCCACCTGGAACAGTGACTTGCTGGCGTTTTTTACCAGTCCGGAAACGGCGTTGTTTGCCAATCCGGTGGCCATTTCAGCGTGTGTGGCCGATGCCGCGGCGGCGGCCACCGGCAATCCCTTGGATGCCTTGTTCTGGTGTGCCGGCGCTTGGGGGCATATGTATCCCTTATCCGGCATTTCGCCGACCAGTTACGGCACCGACCCGCGCATCACCAGTCTGTTAGCCACGCGAGCGACGGCGTCCTTGCATCGACGCGGGCTGGCCTGGAAAACCTCCGGTAACGATGCTTTATGCGGCGGCTATATCTATCCCTTCATCCCCAAGTCGCAATACCGGCTATCGATGTTTTATCCGGTCGCCGAAACCGAGTCCAATCACGCCATTGGCGAGACCACGTTTAAATGGGGTGCGGGCCGCACGTATCCGGGGCCGGGTGAAGATCATCTATACATCCTATTTAGGTGGCAAGATTGCTGCGTCGGTTTATGAGGCGATGAGACAATTCTTTGAACCCCAAGCATTCGTCACTCAAAGCTTGTCTGCGGTGCTGTGCGTCACGCTGGCTTGGACGCCGTTTGGCGTTTCCTGGGCGGATGCCATTCAGGCGGCCGGGCGTGATGGCCAACAATTGGGTCGGCAAGTTCTGGATGGTTTTGCATTTCCGCTCGATACCGGCAACGGCACGCTAACCTTGAATCCGGGGACTGCTCAGGAAAGTGCCATATCGATTGGCACCTTGTTTCCGGATACTAACAGCGCTACGACCACGGCCCAGGACTTTGCCGATCTCTATGGTAGCAACCCCGGCACACTGGCGGCGGGTCTGGATGCACAGACCACCTTGAACGGCGAAACCAGCTTCACCGGCGAAGCCTACCGCACCCTGATCGACAATGCTCATCAGTCACACCCGGACTTACACGCGGATCCAATCTGGCAAAACGGTGATCAGGTATTCAGTAACTTCACGCCGTGGGCACAGTCTTTCGCGGACTGCACGACCACCACGACTCAAACCGAAACCCAGCAATCGGTTCGGGTACTGGACTATCAGCTTTGCCTCAGGCAACCGACCGTACCGCAAAACTGCACCGCCACCCATCAAGTCAATGTCGAGCCTTTGATCCGCTTCGTCAGTGGCGACGGCGGCATATCGAGTTGCGGGTCGGGTTGCATGGACTTGTATGTCGGCCGGGTCGGCGACAACTACTGGTCGGCCGGATGCGGGGTGTTTACTTGGCAAGTGACTTATAACGTGTTGCATCCGGAAGCGATCATCAGTGCGACACTGGAGGATGTGGAGTTCGACGACCATGCGCGTGTTTATTACGGCGGCAACCTGATTTATACCGGCTCCACGGGTCTGGGGCGGCTCATGCGAGTTGAGTAATAGCTGGGTCGATCATCCCAACCGTGATGTCACCTACGCCTTCAACAGTACCGGCCATAAGGTCTTCAAACAAGACACGATGGTCGGCGGTAATGGCGAAGGCTATTCCCGAATCCGGCTTCGTTACGATCTATCAAAACTGATTACCCAAGATCAATGGAACTGGAGTGGGCCGAATTGCCAAAACTTGGTCAACGCAATCACCGACCGCATTTGTCAGGCTGGCAGTCAATTGAGTTGCACAAACGATCCCGCCAATGCTTCGGGCTGTTACGTCGATCCGACTTCGCAAGTCATGGTCTGCGGCTCAGATTTGGCCCAAGCGCCGGTGGCGAGTTCAAGTGGGATACGAAATACCTGCATGAGTATCCAGGCCGCCGGACAATGCGATTTGAATCAATACGGCCAGTGCTGGGCCGATACCGCCGGTACCCATTGCTTAGAGCCACCCGCCAACAGTACGCCTACGAGGAGTTGTTCGACACTGGAAACCCAAGGCTGCTCGTTCATCAAAAGCCAATGTACCAGTGTATTGGCCTCCGGCACGTGTTGGGACAGCGTCGACACCTACGACTGCGGACAAACCGTCGGCATTCCCGGCATTCAAAGCAATACCCAACAGCAATGCGCCGGACCGATTCGCTGCATGGGCGAAGATTGCATCACGGTGAATCGCACCCAGAGTCAGGATTTCAGCAAGGCTGTTGCGTTATTGAATAGCGCCCAGCAAATGGCGATGGATTTACATTGCGACTACGCCAATGCCGATCTGCAGCAAAAGGACCCGACTACCTGCCAGGTATTTCAAGGTAAATCCGCCAGTTGCAAGATGGTCGGTGGCGCACTCAGCCTGGTCGATTGCTGTGAAACGCCTTCGGGCGCGATGGGACTGGGACGTTACATTGATTTATTGATCGCGACCAGTCAGATGGACAGTGCAGTGATGGCCATGGACAGCACCTCAGCCATTCGAGGCGCCTGGGAAACCATGCGCACCCCGTTTACCTTGGCCGGCGATGCCTGGAACAGTTTTCAGGCGGATTTTGCCTCAACGGTAAATGACTTGGTCGGCACCGACATGCTCAGTACCAGCGACATTGCCTCGCAAGGCTTGCTCGATTCTCTCAAAGGCGAATTGATGAAATCGGTGGCAGAATGGATCGGCCAAACCTTTGGCGAAGCGGCCGGTAATGCGTTATTCAGCGCGGGTGGTCAGGCGGCGTTCGATTCAGCGGGCAATCTCACACCGGCGGCCCAATCGGGCGGTGTCGAGTTGGGTGGTGGCGCCGCTGTTGCAGGCGAACTGCTCAGCACGTTGATGACAGCCTATACCGTGATAATGATCATCATCATGATCATCCAGATCGTCTATTCCTGCGAGGAACCGGAATACGAACTCGCCGCCAAGAAACAGCTCAAAGTCTGTACGGATCTGGGCACCTATTGCGAAAGCAAGGTGGCTGGCGTGTGTTGGGTGCGCAAGGAAAGTTACTGCTGTTATAACTCGCCACTGGCACGTATCCTCAATGAACAGATCAAACCGCAACTGGGCATGGATTTTGGCACACCGGAAAGTCCGAGCTGTACCGGCATCAAAGTCGCGGACCTGGATCGCGTGGACTGGACCCAAGTCAATCTGGACGAGTGGTTGGCGATCCTGGCACAGACCGGGCATTTGCCGACCGCCGCAAATGCCGCATCCATGCTTAATCTCGATCAACTCACCGGGACGGGAAGCCGACTCAATCCTCAGAAATACGGCGCGGCCTCCAGTGGTCGGCAAGACACCTTAACCCGCAGCCAAGGCCGGATGACTGATTTGGATGTGCCTACGGTCAAACGGCAGTCTGAGCTGGAAGGCTGGGGCATGGGGCCGCAATAAAGGCGGCCTAAAACTTACTGAACTGCGTCTTTCAGGCCTTTGCCAGCTTTGAACGAAGGTAATTTGGCGGCAGCAATCGTAATGGCTTCGCCGGTTTGCGGATTGCGGCCAGAACGCTCTGCGCGCTCTTTCACTTCAAACGTACCGAAACCCACCAAGGCTACGGAATCACCCGCTTTCAATGCCGACTGAATGGATTGAGTAATGCCATCCAATGCGCGGCCGGCATCGGCTTTGGTCAGGTTAGCGTGTTTGGCGATGGCGTCGATGAGGTCGGATTTATTCATGTTTATGTCCTTTTTGAAAAACCTAAAGATTATCCGGATTTTCCATTTAAACAACTAAAAATTCAGCAACAACTCCGCCATCCCATCCAGCTTAGCCTTGACCTGTTTCCAGTCCGGCATTTGCAGGCTCAATAATCGATAAAACTCCGGACTGTGATTATGTTCCTTCAAGTGACAAAGCTCATGGATGATCACATAGTCGATACATTCTCTGGGTGCCTTGACCAAATGCGGATTTAGCAAAATATGCCCCTGCGGTGAGCAACTACCCCATTGCTTTTGCATGGTCAAAAGCTTAATCGTTGGCAGCGACTCATTCAGCCATAACACACCAGGAGCCAATGCTCGCAATCGGCGATGAAAAACTTGATGGGCATGGGATGAGTACCAGTCTTTCAATAACTGACAGATTTTTTCTGTGGAACGATCAGCCGTGACAACCTGTAATTGCCCGTGCAACAGTTTGACGGTCGGGCGATGGCTGTTGGTTAAATCCAGAACTTTTAGCGGGTAGCGCTTCCCCAAATAGAAATGACTTTCGCCACTGATGTACTGCCTGGGCAGCACCTCGGCTTGCGCTTCCCGGATACGGCTCAGATTCTGCAATAACCAGCGCGCACGTTTCTGCACGGCTTGCTTGATCTTCGACAGTTCAATACCGTCTGGCGCATCCACCTGGACGACTCCATCGGGATGGATATGAATAGCAATTTTGGTCGATTTGCTGTTTAGAAAACTAACTTTGTAGCTAATTTCCTCGTCGCCGTAGCGAATAGATTGTTGGGTCATGGTTTTTTGGACAAACCGACTCGGGTGATTTGCACGATATGCTCGATGACTTCTTTAGCTTTATCCATGCCGATTAACTTGAACAAGCGCGGCAACAAACCTTTACGGATTTCAGCTTCGATGTTTTGCGGATTGACGGAATTTTCCGCAACCGCCTTATCCACCAATTCATCTATAGCCAACGCTTGTTCGACATAGCTGTGCCTGTCCGCCTCCGACAAAGCGTTGAACGATTCGTCACCAAACACCAATTTGAATACTCCAAAGTACGCCTTGGCATGCGGATTGGTGGCCAGTGGATCCGGCGTATCCGGCACCTCGCGCTCGGCCAGTTTTTCTTCCAAGTCCCTAAACAGCACGTATTGTTTGAATGGATGCTCGAACATCGCTTCCGCATCCCGAATGGCCTGATCCAGCAATTCCGAAAACACTTTTTGCGCGTAAGGATCATCTTGCAAATCCTGCTCGATGGTTTTCTTCAGTCGGGTGCGAATAATGTCGGTTTCGTTCCGGGTTTTTTCATCGGTCCAATCTTCGGGTTTTTGCTTGCCCAGTTCATTGACGATGAATACGCCTTCCGGCTCGCGAATGCCTTCACCGACCACATGCTTGTCGATCAGCTTTTTGATGCGCGCGGCGTAATTGGAATAATCAATGGTTTCGCCGGCATCCTGGCGGGCTATTTGCCTAAGCTGGCTAAAAAACCGAACATCGCGCTTATAGGTGCGAATATCGTCCTCGGAAAAGCTGCGGTCTTCGTAAAAACTGCTCGAACCCAACGCAACTTCCAGACACAAACTAAACGCCGTCAAGGCCTCGTAAAAGTCTTCCCGCACCTTTTGTTTGGCATCGTAACTATCACCAGCGTCGTCGACCTGATAATGCGGAATCAACACCTGACGGAACTGCTCTAAGTCGGCGCGATTTTTAACATCTTTGAAGATCGCCCATAAGGCGTCGTGCAAAACCGGCAGTTTTTTATATTCGGTGTTCACCTGATGATACAAACCAATCAGATCATCAATGTCGTAACCGTCTTGGGTGCGTTCGGCCAAATTTTGATAGGCCTCCAGGGTCGTATCCAGCTCTTTCAATATTCCCCGGTAATCGATCAACAAACCAAACTTCTTTAATTCGTGCAGGCGATTGACGCGGGCAATGGCCTGGATCAGGTTGTGCTGTTTAAGCGGTTTGTCGATATACAACACCGCGTTGCGCGGCTCGTCGAAACCCGTCAGCAACTTATCCACCACAATCAGAATTTGCGGATCGTCTTCGTCGGCGAATCGACGAATCACTTCCTTGGTATAAACCTCTTCGCTTTGGTTGCCGACATGCTCTAACCACCACTGTTGCACTTCCGGCAAATTGCTTTCATCCACCTCATTGTGACCTTCGCGGGTGTCGGGCGGAGACATGATGATGGCACTGGTCACCAGACTGGTTTCATCGAGATATTTCTTATAGCGAATTGCCGACAGCTTGCTGTCGGTTGCTAATTGCGCCTTCAAGCCATCGGCCACGTTTTTTACGAAGTGGTCGGCAATATCGTGAGCGATCAGTTCGATGCGGCTTTCGGATTGGTAAATTTGGCCTTTCTGCGCAAATTTCTTTTTCAAATCGGCGCGCTGCTTGTCGGTCAAGCCTTCGGTAATGCGCTCGAACCAATTATCGATGGCCTTGGCATTGGTACCCAGTTCCGGCACCCGTTCTTCGTACAGCAAGGGCGTGACCGTGCCATCTTCCACCGCGCGCTGCATGGTGTAGGCATGGATGATAGGGCCAAATTTGTTGGTGGTTTTATCGTTTTTCAGCAGCGGAGTACCGGTAAAGGCAATGTAAGCCGCGTTCGGCAAGGCCTGACGCATACGTTCGTGGGTTTCGCCGCCGTGGCTGCGATGGCCTTCATCGACCAATACGATAATGTCGGAGCTTGGGTTATGACACTCGGGCTGTTTGGAGGCGGTGGCAAACTTATTGATGATCGAGAAAAGAATTCGCTCGTTACCCTGGCTGATGCGCTGCGCCAAATCCTTACCCGACGTGGCCTTGGCTTTTTCGACGTCCCTCGGTGACGCCAAGGCGCCGGCATTGGCAAATACCTTGCTCAACTGCGTTTCCAGATCAAGTCGGTCCGTCACCACGAAAAAACGGCAGGGTTTTAGCTGCTCATGCAGGATCAAAGCCTTGGCCATGAACACCATCGTAAATGACTTGCCGGAACCGGTGGTATGCCAAATCACCCCACCCTGGCGGGCATCGCGGCTGTCCTTGCGCGTGACCTGATCGACCAGCTTCTTGATGCCAAAATACTGCTGATAGCGCGCGGCAATCTTGCCGCTTTTTTTATCGAACAGGATAAAAAAGCGTATGAATTCCAGTAACCGGTCAGGCTGCAGCAAGCTGACTATCAATTTGTCCTGGCCAGTCACTAACAGCTTGCCTTGCGCGGTTTGGCTATCGAAATACTGCCGCATCCAAGCCGGCCGGTGTCCGAACAACTGCGCAGCCTGACTCTCCGATAACGCTGTGTTCTTGATCGCGTCGAAGCTGTCGTCATTTAGCAATTCTTCCCGCCATAACGCCCAAAACTTGGCCGGTGTCCGGGTAGTCCCATACCGGCCATCCAGACCATTCACCGACAGCAATAATTGGTTGTAGGCAAACAAATGCGGAATCTCGGCGACGCCTTGATTTCTGAGGTGCTGCGAGATGCCCTCCTTGAGCATGTCCTTATGCGGATTGTGTGGATCGGGCCGCTTGGCTTCGATACATACCAACGGAATACCATTCACGAAACAAACGATGTCGGGCCGTCGAGTGCCGGTTCCGCCGGCATTCAACACCTCAATTTCGTCGGTGACCTGAAAGCAATTATTGGCCGGGTTTTCCCAATCAATGAGGGCGATGGTAGGTTGGGCTTTTTTGCCGTCGATGAATTCGGTAACGGTCAGCCCTAAGGTCAAGTGGTCATACAGCCGCTCGTTGGCGGACAGCAAGCCTTCGCCCAAACCGGGCGAGGCCAACTGCCGCACGATGTCGTCGATGGCATTATTGGAGAGTGGATAGTCCTGACCTTTCCAGTTAAACCGGCGTTTACGCAGTTCAGCGATCAGCACTGACCGCAACAACACTTCGGAGGTTTGTCCGCCACGATAGGCAAAGGCTTGGGCCGGCGACAGGTACTCATAGCCCATCGCTATCAACACCTGCAAAGCCGGTATTTGCGAACTGAAGACTTCCTTGGTTTCAGGGATGACAGTCATTGCATTACTCCCTCTCCCCTAGGGGGAGGGCCGGGGTGAGGGAATCGAATGACAACCAATCGAATCGCTTCCAACACCGACTCAATATCCCTGATTACATCATGATTCCAAAACCGCAACACCCGATACCCCAAAGATTCCAAAAATTGGCTGCGCTGTTCATCCTGCTTTTGTTGATCGGCATGCTGACCGCCATCCAATTCGATGATTAACTTTGGCTCCAAACACAGAAAATCGGCAATATAAGGGCCGATAACTTGTTGTCTGCGAAATTTGCAATCAGCCAATTGCCGATTTCTAAGCCGATACCACAACAGTTTTTCCGCATCGGTTTGATTTATTCTTAATGCTCGGGCGAGTTGTTTCATGCTGACTCCCTCACCCTAGCCCTCTCCCGGAGGGAGAGGGAACTGAACCTTGCACGATCCGCAGATAACGTTCCAAGGTGGCTTGCTCCAGGCTGGCTACCAACTCGATAAACAGGCTGTAATCGCCGCGGGTATGCGCGGTATCCAGGGCATCGTAATAAGCCAAGCGATTTTCGACCGGAATGATCACCGGCAAAAAGCCGCGCCGCATCAATTCAAAGTTCATCAACAAGCGTGAGGTACGGCCGTTGCCGTCAACAAACGGATGGATGCCAACGAAATCGACGTGCAGCCGGGCGGCGCATTCCACCGGATGCATCGACACAGTTCCCTCTCCCTCCGGGAGAGGGCTAGGGTGAGGGGAATCAAAACCAGTCGCTTCCCGATACCAATCCATCAGCCCCGCCATCGCCTCCGACACCTTGATGTAATCCGGCGGCAGATGCTCGGCGCCGGCGATCACCACGTTTTCCTGCCGGTATTGGCCGGCGTTGCGGTCGTCGATGTTTTTCAGCACCAGATGGTGAATCGATTTGATTTGCCACTCGCTCAAGGCTTCCTGGTTTTGCACGATGGCTTCGACGTAATCGATAGCTTCCTTGTGGTTGATGACCTCGAAATGCTCGCGCAACGGTTTGCCGCCGATGGTGATGCCTTCCAGCACTACCTTGGTTTCCTTCAGGGTTAAGGTGTTACCCTCGATGGCATTGGAATGGTAAGTCCATTCCAGCACTTGCTGTTCGTGTAGAGTACGAACGGTGTGTTCCGGCAACGGCCGTAGGCTATCCAGGCGGGATTTAAGGCGGTCGATTTCGGCAAAGCGGGCGATAGCGTTCATGACTCATCGACCTTCACGCGGCGTTTGCCGGTGAGTAGTTGTTCCATTAATACTATCTTCTCTTGTTTAAGATTATTTAAGTTTTCAATTAATATGTTTATTGCATTTGATGACGATCTTAATAAATCAATGATAGTTTTTTGTTCTTCGAGAGTCGGCAAATAAAATGGGGTAGCGGAAACATAGTCCCAATCCGCTCTTGGCATTTTAGAGCCAGATGTCACATGACAAGAAGCTATAAAATGATCGCTCTGAACTAAATAAAATAAATACTCAGGCAAACATATATCATTATTCGATTTCAAGACCCAGATTTCAGTTGAACAAACACCCTTAATATTTGAAAACCAAAATTTTCTTAGATAAGGACGAAGCTTTCCAAATAAAACATTGCCTGGTTCGAACAGGTTTTTAATGCTTTGCTGGAGTGTTGAATCAATCGAACCCAATAGTTCTCCAGTTAGCTGCGACAAGTGCTCCAGCTCCAAGCATGGAAGTGATTCCGAAGCATGTTTGGGATTAAACTTTTTATTAGATAACGAAGCGATATTAGAAAACTCATGCGCTTTCCACTCATCATTAAACCCTGAAATGCGTACTCGTCCAGCAAGCAACTGTTGCATCAAAGCGGTTTTCTGAGCTTTGCTGTTATCAATAAGTTTTTCGGTAATTTCAATTGCCTTGTCCCAAGTTGAGAGAATTTTTCCAATTTTTCTTTGTTCGGGTAACGACGGGATATTGACCGGGATACGCTTAAAATCGTTGAAATACAGACGCAACCTATCGGAGGTTAATCCGTAGGAATACGCCCAAAGCAAATAAATGAGCCGAGAACTTTTAAATAAATAGGAAGCGTATAAAGGATCGATGCCTTTCTTGGGCGCCAGTACGACATAGGCCGGACTTAATAATCCATCCCGATCAGCCAAACCGGATGCACCCTGCCACATGCGCATCATGTTGTAGACAATATCGTCTTTGCGCACTAACAAGTGATCTTCGTCGGATAGGTTGGTTTCCATTTTTCTATCCAGCGACTCCCGCGTCACCACCCCATTATTCATGGTGACCGAAAGCATCGGCAGGCCTGGCGTTCCGCGTTCCCGACGGCTGATAAAAAAATCCCCAAGCTTATGGTTACCTTGATAAATCATTTTTCAACTCCATCTGATCGACCTTCAGAATTATCCCCTTTTAGCACCAATCGCTGCTGTACCGCTTGCCGTTCCCGCTCCAGCTCCAATCTCAGTTCGTCCTCAGTCGGCAAATAAGGCAGATATTTGGCGGCAAACAATTGCTGGTTGTCGGCCAATACCGAGTATTTGGCGATGGTTTCGCTTTTTTGGCTGCACAAGATCAGGCCTATGGTCGGGTTGTCGTCCTCGCCTTTTTTATGCCGGTCGTAAATCCGCACATAGCTATCCATTTGCCCAACATCCTGATGGGTCAGCTTGCCGAGTTTCAGGTCGATCAGTAAAAAGCATTTGAGCTTGAAGTTGTAAAACACCAGATCGATGTAAAAATCCTGGTCGTCGGTGCTGAGGCGTTGTTGCCGGGCGACAAAGGCAAAGCCCTTGCCCAGCTCCAGCAGGAATTGCTGCAAGTTATCGATTAGGCCTTGTTCCAGCTCGCTTTCCAGAAAGGTTTGAGACGGCAGATTCAAAAAATCCAGCACATAGGGATCGCGCAGATAATCTTCCGGCCTGGTGCGCAATTCCGTGGTGTTTGCCTGAGCTTCCTGCTCGACGGCGGCCCGATCCTGGCTGGCCAGCAGGCGTTCGTAATACAACACGCCGATTTGCCGCTCCAGCGCCCGCGCACTCCAGTTTTGATCAATAGCTTCCTGCAGGTACCATTCCCGCGCCTTTGGATTTTCGACACGGATCAATAGCCGGTAATGTGTCCAGCTTAATTTGTGACGCAGTGCGTCACGATTTGGAAAGCCTAGGTAAAAGCTGCGCATGTTGCGCAGGTTGCTGGCATCGAAGCCTTTACCAAACTCCCGCGTCAGCTGTTCCGACAGTTGTTGCAACTGTTGTTTGCCGTAAGCGGCGCGCTGCTGGCCTTGCTGCTCATCTTCGACGATCAAGCGGCCGATATGCCAATAGGCCTGCACCATCTCGCTGTTGACGGTTTGATGCACCCGCTGCCGGGCCTGCTCAATGATTTGCCGAATATCCGACAGCAGTTGATGGTTTGTGGCATCAAGCGTCATAACCCAACTCTTTCAAATAGTGGTTCATTTCGATTTCCAAATCAGCCAATTGCGCCTTCAACTGCTCACGCTCCCTACGCACCGCCAGCAAGTCGATTTCCGCCTCTTCCTCGAAGGTATCGACATAGCGCGGAATGTTCAGGTTGAAATCGTTTTCCTGAATGTCTTCCAGGCTGGCCAGGTAGGCGTATTTATTCACCGATATGCGCTGGCGATAGGTAGCGACGATGTTCTGTATGTCTTCCGGACGCAGGAAGTTCTGGTTTTTGCCGTCGCGGTAGTCGCGACTGGCGTCGATGAACAATACTTTGTCGTCGGTTTTGCGCTTTTTGAATATCAAGATGGCGGCGGGAATGCCTGTTCCGTAAAACAGTTTTTCCGGCAGGCCGATGACGGCATCCAGCAGGTTTTCCTCGATCAGTTTTTTACGAATCTGACCTTCGGCTGCGCCACGGAATAACACGCCGTGCGGTACGACCACGCCCATCCGACCGGTGCCCGGCTTGAGGGTTTCGATCATGTGCAGAATAAAGGCATAGTCGCCCTTGGTTTTGGGCGGAAAGCCGCGACGGTAACGACCAAATCGATCATGCTGCGCTTCTTCGTAACCCCATTTTTCCAGCGAGAACGGCGGATTGGCGGTCACGATGTCGAAATGTTTGAGCGTCTCATCCGGATTGAGCAACTTGGGGTTGCGCAAGGTGTCGCCCCATTCGATGCGGTGATTGTCTTCGCCGTGCAAAAACATGTTCATTTTGGCCAGCGCCCAGGTGGAGCCAATGGCTTCCTGGCCGAACAGTGCGTATTTTTTGGAGCCGTTGAAGTTTTCCCGAATTTTACGGCCGCATTTCATTAACAAAGAGCCGGAACCACAAGCTGGATCGCCAATTTCGTCGCCTTCGCGCGGCTCCAGAATTTCGGCGATCAGGTCGGAGACTTCCGGTGGGGTGTAAAACTCGCCTGCTTTTTTGCCGGCACTGGCGGCAAAGTTTTTGATTAAAAACTCGTAAGCGCCGCCAATGATGTCCAGCTTGCCGATCCGCGATGGGCGCAGATCCAGGGTGGATTTATTAAAGTCTTCCAGTAGATGACGCAGGATATTGTTTTTTTGTTTGTCGTCGCCCAGCTTGTTGGAGTTGAAGCTGATGTCCTGAAATACGTCGCGCAGCTTGGTGATGTTGGCTTCTTCGATGGCGTGCAAGGCTTGGTCGATGCGCTCTCCGTTGCCGGGTTCATGTCGGCGTTCGAAGAGATTGTAAAAGCTGGCAAATTTGGGCAATACAAAGCGCTCGCTTTTCATCAGCTCTTCGATCAATTCCGGCTCATCGCCGTGCTCTTTTTGGTATTGGTCGTAGTGATCCTGCCAGACATCCGAGATGTATTTCAGAAATAGCATGGTCAGGACGTAATCCTTGTAAATACTGGGATCGACGGTGCCGCGAAAGCTGTCGCAAGCGGCCCAGACGGCTTTATTGATGTCGTCCTGTTTGATTGGATCCATGGTTTCGTTCATAGCGGGTTCTCTGGTTTTTCTAGTTATCACGCAGCAACTGGCGAGTAATACCGGTCATCGTACGCTGCATATTGTCGGTTAAGGCGGCCATCACCCGCAGCTGTTGCTGCCAAGTTTTGTTCAACGCCACGATGGCATGTTGCTTTTCAAGCGGCGGTATCGCCAGTGCCATGTTTTCCAGTTCTTGCCGGCCAATGGCTTGTACTTGGCTGCCGTGCGACGATTTTTGCAAATATTGCTGGATCGGTTCCTGATTGATCTGCCAAGCCAAGAAGCCAGGCAGAACCTTGGCCTCGCGTTTCACAGTAAGGTGAAAAAAATGCGGGGACAACACCGTGTCGAACGGCACTTCCTCCAATAACAGCGCAAAGTTGCGGTTGCCTCTGGCTGCGAACAGCAAATCGCCAGGCTTCAACCAATCCGGTTGTTTCTTCCCCGGCAAATCGGTTACCACCAAGCTGTCCCAGTTAACACCACGCTCGGCATCAACATCTTTCATCTGAATGACGCGCGCATTTCCATTGTGATCTTCTTCGATCTTACCCCGAAATGGATGGCCAACTCGGATGGTGGCGATTTGTTTTAGGAGCTTCATGTCTTGCTTACAACTTTGAGTGTATTGACGCATATCTTAGTCTTATTTTTTGCATCACACAAGTTGATGCAAAAATATACTTGACGATAAGAAAAATAGTGATAGGCTAAAAAGCGTCAATTGCATTGATGCAATAAATTATTTTTAAGAAGGGACTTGAAATGAAATTAGGCAACCCTATATTGACACTAGCCACTACATATTGTGATTTCTTTGTTAAATTATTAGAACATGCAGTGTTTGTTCATCCTTTTTAGGAGACTCAGCTTGAGTACACAAATTACATTTTTTCCGGTTGGTAACGGCGATATGACGCTGATTGAGCTTGATGACACCAGCCAAACCAAGATTTTGATTGACATGAACATCCGCGATAGCGCTGACGACGAGGCCAATGAAGATTATTTCGACGTCGGCAGCGAGCTGAGAAGTCGCCTTAAAAACGATTCGAAAGGACGCCCCTACATAGATGTTTTCCTGCAAACACATCCTGACCAAGATCATGTGAGAGGTTTGGCCAAGCATTTCCATCTTGGCGCTGTTGATGACTACAAGGAGCCCAAGGAAGGCGAACAAGCAAAAATCATCATTCAAGAAATTTGGTCGTCCCCGATCGTTTGGCGGCGCGCAGACAAACGCACTGGACACACCTTATGCCAGGATGCAAAAGACTTTAATACCGAAGCGAAACGCCGTGTCAACTTGTATAAAAACGCCAAAAAAATTGGCGAAGCTGGCGATCGCATCCGCATTATCGGCAAGGATGAAAACGGCAAAACTGATGGTCTGGAAGCGATCTTGACTGAGGTTGATAAAACCTTTACCAAGATTAATGAACGGGAAACTCAAATGATCGAAGTCTATGTCCTTGGCCCGTTGCAGGCTAAGGATGTAGAAGACGAAGATCGGCTATCAAAAAATCACTCGAGCGTCATCTTGCAATTTAAAATTGCCGCACGGCCTTACGGCTCTAAAACCAACCTATTTTTGTGTGGAGGCGACGCCGAAGTCGCAATCTGGCGCGAACTATGGCGCAAACACCAAAACGCGCCGCACTGTTTAAGCTACGACATCTTACTAACCCCGCATCATTGTTCCTGGCATACTCTGTCGGAAGACAGTTGGAGCCGTTCAAAGAACCCTAAAGTGGACGAGGAGGCAAAATCAGCACTGTCTCAGGCCGAGCCTCACGCTACGCTAGTCGCTAGCAGCAATGTCATCAAAGACGATGATATCGATCCACCGTGCTGGGGCGCCAAAAAACAGTACGAAAACATCGCCAGCAATGTCGACGGCGAATTTGTCTGCACTGGCACCAAAGACCAAGAGGTTATTGAAATCGCACTAACCCCTGAAGGCCCCCAAAAAAGCCCTAAACGGGCAAGCAACATCACTTTGGGTGCCGGAATTATCTCAAGCGCAAAACCCAAACCCCACGGTTGATCGCATGGGATTTCTGTCACAGGAACTACCAATCGCTGTGAAAGCAGCGATTGACCAAATTTCAGTTCATCCTTCTGTCAACGGTGTAACCACCACTCCCAGCAAGGATAACCAGGATAACTGGGCAATCGAAATCAACATGGACGTTCCATTGCCTCGCGACGCAAGGGATAAAGGCATAACGGCAACAGGCGTCAAGGCAACGGAATGGGTAAAAATTGTGTTTTCAACATCTTTTCCCGCCCATGCACCCTGGCTTTTCTTACGCGCCGATTTCAAGCGCGCTCACCCGCATATCAATCCGGGCAGACCAGGGGAATTAGTTTCGCCTTGCATTTATGAAGGCAGGCTTGACGACTTATTGCATGAGCCGGACTGGATAAACGGCATTATCAATCAACTCGCCGACTGGTTAAGTAAGGCGGCCACTGGCGAGTTGCTGGATTGCTCTGGCCAGGGGTGGGAGCCCATTCGAAGGGATAGCGTCGAAGGAACGATTGTTACCAATATCGCTATCATTCGCGAGTGTATGGCCAACGCCAAGACCCCGATAAGTCAATATCTTAGATATGAATATTGGCAGTCCATAGTCGGTCATTCGGGGCGGATCATTGATGAAAACACCTTATACGCCAACATCGGAGAAGCCATTCGAAAGTTTAGGATAGGAAACAATGGGCACTCGCCGTTTAGAAGCTATTTTTCGCTAGCAATCGTTATTTCAGGCGGTACCAAGAAAACGATTGATGTTTACCAGCCGGATGATGTTGACAACCTCGAGCAGCTGCTACTCAGAGCCGAAAGCTATGGCTGTCGATTAGGATTGGAAAACCGCCTGAAGGAGATTACCGAAAACATTACCCTACCTCAGATAGAGCAAACTCTGGAAGTAACAGTCCTATTCGCCGTGAAACGCCCCTGTAATCTGATAGGCGAAGACAGTGACATTGAAATCATTCCCTATGGAATTGCTTTTACCTCGGACGAAAACCACCGATTGCAATTGACTCGAACATTGGTATTCCCATTAGTGCTGATTCAGAAAGTGAGCCAACAGTTACTAGCCGAAACGTCAGATCGTAATTTTGATGAAGCCGACCGCCGCAAGGAAATTGCCATGATCGGCTGTGGCAGTCTAGGCTCAAAAATTGCCATACATCTCGCTCGCTCTGGGCATGGCCCATTTAGGCTTTATGATAAGGATTGTTTTTCGCCACATAACGTTGCGAGACATGCTGTGGCGAATCTGGCCGCCGCCGAATTCATGCTCCCCAAGGTTTGGTTAACTGAAACCCTTCTAACGCAAGTTGGAGCCCAAATTACTCAAGTCAAAAATCCTCTTGAAGATGTTATTTCCCTTTTGCAAAACAAGCCCGATCTATTTGCAAAATGTAACGGGCTAATTATCGACGCGACGGCTTCTAGTTCTGTCCAAGATGCTCTTTGCATGGTTCGCCCAAAGCAATTCGGCGCACCACTGCTGCAAGTTGCGCTGTATGGCCGTGGAACAATTGGATTCTTTGGTCTGGAGGGAAAGGATCGAAATCCCAGAGTCGACGATTTGGTTGCCCAACTTTATCAAATAGGCTTGGATTCCAGCCTCGTTGGAAACGCGTTATATCAAGCCACTAATTTTGATCGCATCAACACCGGCCAAGGGTGCGCATCGTTTTCGATGAAAATGTCTGACGCAAAAATCTCATTGTTCTCAGCAGGTATTTCAGAACGCACATCACAAATACTCGATGCTGACATTCCCGTGAACGGGGAGCTTCTGGTTGGCTTGCTTACTGAAGACGGTTTAGGAGTGAATTGGCTGCGCCAACCTACAACCAAAATCGAAATTCTCTCTATTGGTGACCAATCAAAATGGGAGCTAAGGATTCCTGTTGCCTTAAAAGATCAGATGCGCATGGAGACTGAGCAGCGCAGACCGCTGGAAACAGGAGGCGTCTTAATCGGACACATCAATTGGGGTAGACGGACTATTTATGTAACCGGCCTTCTTCCGCCTCCTACGGATAGCGAATTTCGAACGGACGAATTCATGCTTGGTATTCAGGGCCTAAAAAAGCAAATCAGCACCATTGAAAAAAATACAAGCCATACGCTCACCTATTTGGGGACATGGCATAGCCATCCGAATGGTGGCGGCGCGTCGGGAAAAGACCGAGGCACATTGGCGGAACTGACGAGAGAACGAGGCAACGTTCCAAGCGTCTGTTTAATTTATCGGCCAAACGGGTTTATAGCAGTACAGGGTCCAGTCACAAATCCATAGGAGAATATCGAATGCCATCGTTAAAAACGCTCAACATGCCAAGCATCGTTCCTGTTGCATTGATTAACTCAGGGCTGTTGTATTTCTTCTCACAGGGAGTCGAAATAGATACTCAAATCGTTGCTTCATTTCTGACCAATTGGAAACTTTCCGGACTTGCCGCAGCTGGATCGACAGCAGTCATCGGAGCATTGAGCCTAATGCTTCCAAGACAGGTTAAAGATGCACTGGTTTATTTACGCTGGCCCTACGCAGCGCCAGGTTACCGGGCATTTTCAATCTATGCCCAACGCGACATGCGAGTAGATTATGATCGATTAAAAGCAGAAATCCCTGAGTTGCAAGATCAATTGTCTTTAACGCCAGAAATTGAAAACAAGGTTTGGTATCGAATATTTAAGAAACACGAAAAAGTCCCAGCGGTTTCCCATGCGCATCGCATGTGGTTAATGTTCAGAGATCTGACATCATTAGCTTATCTATTCCTCGGGGCATTTATTATTGCTGGTCTGTACTTCAAACCTGATGTCAACTGGGCATTTTATTGGAGTATTGTTCTGACGGAACTAATGGTTTTTTGGAGCGCGGCCAGGAATTCAGGCGGCCAACTTATTTGCAACGTTTTGGCATCGGCGTCAACACAATAAAGTGTATTAGTCACGACTTGATCTGACACATCGACTTGAAAAGATGAGAGTTACCGGTTTTGATAGGGGTGTCGAATCCTTACACAAAACACAAAAGGTAACTCTCATGATCCATACAAACAATCCGATCATTAAACACAAAGCGGGGCTGTTAAATTTAGCCCAAGAACTGAATAACGTCTCCAGAGCCTGCAAGGTGATGGGTGTCTCGCGCGATACGTTTTATCGTTATCAAGAGCTGGTAGCCGAAGGTGGCATTGATGCCTTAATCGACAAAAACCGCCGGTCTCCGAATCTGAAGAATCGCGTCGATGAAAGCATTGAGCTGGCAGTGAAAGCCTATGCGGTTGAGTGGCCAGCGCATGGACAGCATCGAACCAGTAATGAACTGCGTAAACAAGGAGTATTCGTATCCGGCAGCGGCGTTCGCTCCATCTGGTTACGGCATGACCTGGAGAACTTTAAAAAGAGGCTTAAAGCACTGGAAGCCAAGGTAGCCGCCGAAGGGTTTGTATTAGCTCAGACCTGATCTGACAGTTACCGTTTTTGCGGGGTGTCTGTCAGATTAGATTTGGTTCAGATTTTTTTGAGCCCAAATCTGTTTTCCATCCAGCAAGGTATCCATCGGCGTTCTGCCGTTGCACATTTTGCCCTGATGAGTTCGGTCATTGTTGTAATAAACCAGCCATTCGTCCAGATCTTTTTGGAGTTGATCCAGGTCGCTATAGAGCTTTTTGCGGAACGTGACCTGATAGAACTCCTGCAAGATGGTCTTATGGAAGCGTTCGCAAATCCCATTGGTTTGCGGTGACATGGCCTTGGTTTTGGTATGGTCGATGTCGTTGATCGCCAGGTATAGCTGATAATCATGCTGTTCGACCTTGCCACAATATTCTGTGCCGCGATCCGTCAGAATGCGTAGAACGGGTAATGCGTTGGCTTCGTAGAACGGCAATACTTTGTCATTCAGGATATCCGCTGCGGTAATGGGCGTTTTGGTTGTATACAACTTGCAGTGTGCGACTTTGCTGTAGGTGTCCACGTAAGTCTGCTGGTAAATCCGCCCAACCCCTTTGAGGTTGCCAACGTAAAAGGTATCCTGCGAACCCAGGTAACCGGGATGGGCTGTTTCGATTTCGCCGCAGGCTTGATCATCCTGCTGCTTTTTCTCCAACGCCGCAATCTGCGCATCGCTCAGCATTAACCCTTCGGCGGCTACCTTGGCTTCCAGTGCTTTAAGCCTCTTTTTAAAGTTCTCCAGGTCATGCCGTAACCAGATGGAGCGAACGCCGCTGCCGGATACGAATACTCCTTGTTTACGCAGTTCATTACTGGTTCGATGCTGTCCATGCGCTGGCCACTCAACCGCATAGGCTTTCACTGCCAGCTCAATGCTTTCATCGACGCGATTCTTCAGATTCGGAGACCGGCGGTTTTTGTCGATTAAGGCATCAATGCCACCTTCGGCTACCAGCTCTTGATAACGATAAAACGTATCGCGCGAGACACCCATCACCTTGCAGGCTCTGGAGACGTTATTCAGTTCTTGGGCTAAATTTAACAGCCCCGCTTTGTGTTTAATGATCGGATTGTTTGTATGGATCATGAGAGTTACCTTTTGTGTTTTGTGTAAGGATTCGACACCCCTATCAAAACCGGTAACTCTCATCTTTTCAAGTCGATGTGTCAGATCAAGTCGTGACTAATACAGTTTATGCACTGGATTCGACCACGATTGATCTGTGTCTGTCCGTGTTTCCCTGGGCCCAGTTTCGCACCACCAAGGCAGCAGTCAAATTGCACACCTTGCTGGATTTGCGCGGCAGTATTCCAAGCTTAATCCATACCTCCGACGGCAAAATGCATGACGTCAAGACGCTCGACTTGCTGATACCCGAACCGGGAGCTATTTATGTGATGGATCGCGGCTATGTCGATTTCGCCAGATTGTATATCTTGCATTTGACCGGTGCGTTCTTCGTAACGCGAGCCAAATCCAATCTGGATGCTCATCGCATTTATTCAACCCCAACCGACCGTCACCTCGGTATCATCTGCGACCAAACTATCGCACTCGATGGCTTCTATACCCAAAAAGACTATCCTCAACACTTGCGCCGTATTCGATTTAAAGACCCGGAAACCGGCAAGACGCTAGTCTTTCTAACCAACAACTTTACCTTGCCATCGCTAACGATTTGCACGCTCTATAAAAGTCGATGGCGGGTCGAATTATTCTTCAAATGGATCAAACAACATCTTCGTATCAAGTGTTTCTATGACACCTCGGAAAATGCCGTCAAATCCCAAATCTGGATCGCCGTCTCGGTTTATGTCCTGGTCGCCATCATCAAAAAACAACTCAATCTGGATGCTTCTCTCTACACTTTGTTACAGCTTTTATTGGTCACTTTGTTCGAGGAAATCCCCATTCAACAGGCCTTACAGGGCATCGAATACATATCCGATCAAAATACCTATTCTAACCAATTGAATCTATTCGATTCTTAACCGGACACTAGTGATATCTTGGTGGTGATAACGCATTCTATCCTTATCCGAGGGTTGACATCCGAGGCTAAATTTCATCAGTTCTTGAACATAAACTCGCTATCGTCTGTTGATTGGCTCGTTTTTAAGAATCTCATATTGTTCCTAATGAGACCGTTTACCAAAAAGCCTCAGTTTCGGGTAATGCTAACCTCCACTTGTGATTTAGTCCGAACGCTGAAACCAATCCAATTGTTGATGGAGTGTAACTACCGAACCGACAATAATCAGCGTCGGCGGCGTCATCTCGGCCTGTTCCACACGACTGGGCATATCTGCTAGTGTTCCGGTTAAAACCCGCTGGTTTCGGGTCGTGCCTTCCTGAATGACGGCAATGGGGTGATTGGCCGGACAACCGTACTCGATCAGAGATTGGCAGATGATTCCCAATCCAGCCAGTCCCATATAAATCACAATGGTTTGATTGGGACGAGATAATTGCTGCCAGTCGAGATTGATACTGCCGTCTTTTAAGTGGCCGGCGACAAATGTGCAGGATTGAGCATGATCGCGATGGGTCAGCGGAATGCCCGCATAGCTGGCACAGCCTGCCGCTGCAGTAATGCCAGACACAACCTGAAAGCTGATCCCTAGTTGTATAAAGGACTCGATTTCTTCACCCCCACGACCAAAGATAAAAGGATCGCCCCCCTTTAATCGGGCTACCCGTTTGCCGGCCAGGGCTAAATCAATTAACAGTTGATTAATCGACTCCTGCGGTAGGCTATGGTTATCCCTCTGTTTGCCGACATAGATTTTCTCGGCGTCTCGTCGGGCCATATCGAGCACTTCTATAGAAACCAGCCGGTCATAAACAATAACGTCTGCCTGCTGCAGCAGACGCAAGGCTTTAAACGTTAATAAATCGGGGTCGCCAGGACCGGCGCCTATTAAATACACTTCACCCTGATTTGCTGTAGGGTCAGCCTGCTGCAGTTGCGACCGCAGCAATTCTTCCGCTTCGCTCTGCTTGCCTACAAAAACTAATTCAGCCACAGGCCCTTGTAAAATCTTTTCCCAGAAAACTCTACGCAGACTCGGTTGTACAATGCGTTGTTTGACCAATAATTTGAATTTTTCAGCCAATTGCACCAACAGGCCAAACGATGCCGGAATGGCACTTTCCACCCTGGCGCGTAAAAGTCGCGTTAATACGGGAGATACACCACTTGAGGATATGGCGATAAGTAGGGGCGAACGATCAATAATGGCCGGGAATATAAAGGAACATAACGCCGGATCATCAACCACATTAACGGGGATTTTCCGCTGATTCGCCAACTTGGAGACCTCTATATTCGTGGAGCGGCAATTGGTAGCGGAAACCACGAGTCCCATACCGTCGATATCCTCATGCGTAAATGCTTTTTGACGGATAACGATTTGATTCGAATGATTCATAGCAGCTACCGTGTTACCAATTTCCAAAGCAACGACGACGATGTTTGCTCCAGCTCCGACCAGTAATTCAATTTTTCGCGCCGCAATTTCGCCAGCGCCTACCACCAAACACGTTTGGCCTTTAACTTTTAAGAAAAGAGGAAAATAATCCATAACGCTTTGTTTTACTGCTATGGAACCGAGCAAGTACTTTGATGATAAATCAGCGCTTCGACAGGTCGACCGCCCACCAAATGCTCGTCAATGATGCGCTGTAAATTGGTTTCATTGACGTTGTAATACCAGACGCCATCGGGCTGTACACACATGATGGGACCGGATTTACAGGTGGCAAAACAGTGGGTGCGGGTGCGCTTAACCCTGAGTTCGCCTTTGTCGATGCCGGCCGCTTTGAACTTCTCGCCCAGGGTTTCGAATAAGGCCTGCGCTTCGCCATTTTCGGTGCAGCGGGGGCCGGTACACACCAGCAAGTGGCGTTTGTAGTCACCCATTTTGGGTTTTTCCGGCATGGGGATGGTGTTATCAGTCATGGTGGGTTGGTTCCAAAACAGTTGGGGCGCTAAATTGCGCTCGGTCATCGCGGTAATGTTGTAGGGCTGTGCTGTCGAAGCCTGCTTCGTCAGCGACTAACCATAAGTTGAATAAGGCGTCGCCGTGTTGATCGAGTACCTGAATGCCATAGGTTTGATCATCACGGCTGACAAACCAAATCTGCTGCGTTTTGCGCCAGTCGATGTGCAAATGAAAGGCGTCGTTGACGATACTCATCCAGCCGTTTTTGTTTTGCAAATCAGCGGCCTTGATCAACAATTCCGCCACGGCGCCCGCTTCGCTGCGCACCACAGCGCGTAATTTGCCCCAAGCCTGGCATGATTCCAGCAAACGATCATGGCTGTCCGGGATTGCCCGTTGCGCGCAGAACAGGCCGGCTTGATCGCCCGGCGTGGACTGGCTGACGGCATCGAGAATCTCCGCCAGCGGTTGCGCGAAGTATGCTGCCGCCTGTTGCAATGTCACCTTGGGCGTGTCGCGCAAATATTGCCGCACACAAGCTTTCCAGCCCTCCAAACCCATGCTCAGCGAACGCCCCGCCTGCTCGCCTGCGCGGGTTTCGCCGGTCATGGCGTCATATTTATTGGCATAGCCGCGCGGCGTCACCATCAACCCTGCGCGGACGAAGGTACTGCTATTGCCGACCAACACCGTGGTCAACATGCCGATGTCGCAATCGGCCATCTCCGCTAAGCGTACGAGCTGGATGTGTTGCCGAGCACGATAACCGGATTTAACGATGGCAACCGGCGTGTCCGGGCTCCGATGACGCAGCAATATAGTTTGCGCTTCGACGATATGCTGCGTGCGGCGACCGCTTTTCGGGTTATACAAAGCTACCACGAAATCCCCGCGCGCCGCGCTTTCCAGGCGGCGGGCGATCACCGGCCAAGGCGTCAACAAGTCGGACAGCGAGATCGAACAAAAATCATGGGTCAGCGGCGCTCCGACCAGGGATGCGCAACTCGACAACGCGGTACTACCGGGGACCACTTCCACCTGAATTGGATCATCCGGCGTCCAACCACTGTCCAGCAGCAGTTCGTAAGTAGGCCCGGCCATGCCGTAAACACCGATATCGCCGGACGACACCATAGCGACGATTTTGCCCTGCTTGGCATGTTCATACGCTTCGATACTGCGATCGAGTTCTTCGGTCATACCTTTTTTGATGACTTCCTTGCCATCGAGCAAGTCTTGCACCAGTTTGATGTAGGTGCTGTAACCAATCACCACGTCCGCTTCCGCAATCGCTTGACGAGCGCGGGCAGTCATGTGCTCATGCGCGCCGGGGCCGATGCCCACCAGTAAAATTTTGCCTGCTTTTTTCATTTGATTCTCGCTATCGAAACGGTGGCGTTCTTGCCGTCCGTGCCGCAATATTTATGTTTCTCGACCAGTAAATCCGACAATTCGGCATTGGCCGCTCTCAAAGCGGCCGCTTCCGCCACCGCCGGAGTACCCATGTATTTCATGACCACCTCGGATGGATTCGGTACCGGGATGGCGGCCAAGACTTCTGCCGGGTAAAAAAACAACGGCCAACGGTGTAGTTGGGCCAGTTGTAACAGGGCCGCTTCGTCGTTTTTTTTGTCGATGCTGGCCAAACCGGCTACCGCTGACACGCCTAGCCCGCATTGCCACAAAGCCTGAGCCAAGGCTTGCCGTAAGGTTTCCAGGCTGGCATTGCGGTCGCAACCCATGCCAATCATGACTTTCATACGCTTACGCTTGATCCCTGGGCGGCCGATACACCACCAATCGCTCAGCCAGTTGTTGCCAAACAGCCGGATCGATTGCCCGGTGTGTGACCCATAGAATTGACCGGTATTGTTCGGTGTTGACGTCCTCAAAGCGCTGGAACAGATGAATATTGGCCGGTAACGGCGAGGGCCGCGTCCACCAATTTGAGCTGCCGGCTTCCTGCACGAAGGCAATTGGCAGTTGATTGACCACGTCCGCCGACACACGCGTGATGTTGACCTTAGGGGCTTCCACTTGCCAGCCCAGTTCACGGCCCAAGATATCCACCGGAATGGTTTTGCCCACGTCCGATGCGGTGGTCAGTACCGGCGTGGCATTTAGCAACGCGGCGACCTTTTCGGCATAAGCATTGGCACCGCCGACATGGCCGGATAGCACCGGGATCACGAATTCGGCGGCATCGTCGATCACCAGCACACCGGGATCCACATCCTTGGATTTAAGATGCGGCGCAATCAGACCGTACCACCGCACCGAGCGACACCAGAAAAATAATTTGGTCGTAGGCTGCGAACAACTCGCCGAGTTGCGCGCTCAACGCCCCCTGATACACGCGGCGCGGATTGGCAAAATCACCCAAATGTTCGGATTGCTTCTCCGACACCACCACCTCCGCTTCGGGGAGTTGTGGTGCCAGGCGAGTGGCAATCCCGGCGCCGTGTTTGGTAATCGCCACCAGGGCGACACGCACTTCATTCATCGATTGAGTCCTTTTTCTTGCGGCAACCGCGCTGCATTTCGCTGCGCTGACGGCCTGGGTTTTTGATGATAAGTAACGACAGATAATTGACCTTTTGCCCCTCGAGGCTGGCGATGTCGTGCACCATGCGTTCTTCCGGCGCCCCGGCTTTTTCGATAAACCAGCCTTGACCGAGCAAATCACGGCGGCGCAGCAAATCGATTACATCGTCCAGCAAAGGTTTGACCTTAAGCAGCACCAAGGTGTCGAAATCCTCGAGCAGGCGTTCAATCTGATCAATGCCGTATCCGGCGGGGATGATGGCGATAGTGTCATCAACATCAGCCAGCGGTTCGCCACTACGCGCCGCAGCGGCATGAAACGACGACACCCCCGGCACGACTTCCACGGTGACATCGGCTTGCAAAGCACGCACGCTGCGTTGCAAATGGCCGAAAGTGGAATAGGTCGAGGCGTCGCCCTCCACCAGAAACAACACATCCTCGCCGCGTTGTAATAGTGCCAACACGGTTTGTGCTGCTGCCAGCCAGTAACGGGCCAGAATCTCGGCATCGTGAGTCATTGGAAAATGCAGCTCGCTATGTTCGACAGGCAGTTTCAGGCCGGCGCGCAAGGCTATATTCAAGGCATAACTGTCGCTATTTTTCTTGCGTACCGGATAGGTCCAGTGCCGGGACCCCGATAGTAAGTCCCAGGCACGGCGGGTAATCAGGCCAGGGTCGCCGGGGCCGAGTGAGACGCCGTAGAGTGTGCCGAGTTTAGTGTTCATCGTGACCGAATAATATGGGCTGTAAAGAATGGGTGGCAGATACGATCCACACTGGATTTTCGGCCTGCATGCGATGCATATTGAGAATCGGGCTACTACGCGAGGCTTGAATCTGACAGACGTCCCAGTCTGCGCCGAGTTGTTTCAGGGTATCGACGGCGGTGGACAGGTTTTCCAGCGTGACGAAGTTCATCACCAGCCAACCCGCCGGGCGCAAACGCCCTAAACACAAGGCTATCAATTCCGCCAATTCGCCACCGGAACCGCCGATGAATACTGCATCCGGATCGGGCCAGGTGTCGAGAAATTGCGGCGCCTTGCCATGCACTAAGCTGTAATTGCTGATACCCCAGGCAGCCTGATTCTGTTCGACATTAGCCATGTCATCGGCGTTTTTTTCGATGGCAAAGACATGACCCTCCGAACACAGCCGCGCCGCCTCCAAACCCACCGATCCGGAGCCGGCGCCGATGTCCCAGACAATACTTCGACGCGCCAATTGCATCCTCGCCAACGATACCGCACGCACTTCGCGTTTAGTGATCAGGCCTTTTTCCGGCTTGCGCTGCTGAAAGCTGTCGTCGCTGACGCCAAACAATACCGGTGCGGACAAAGCCGTTTTGCGTTTTAGAATGACGACGTTGGGATCGAGATAACGGCTTTGAGCGACCTCCGCGATACTCAGCCAGGCGTTGACTCGCTGTTGCGGCTGCTTTAGAGCTTCAGCAATCGCCATTTCGAACGCATCAGCCAAGCCTTCGATTTGCAATAAGCGGGCGATACGTGCCGGGGTGTTGTCCGGGCTGGTCAATATCGCCAGCAAATCGTGTTTGCGGCAGCGCTGAGCTAATTCGTACAAGCCATGCTCCGGCGTGGCCCCGCCCAGCCATTCACCGGCATCCTTGCTGTGGATCGAAACGATAGCGGCGGTTTGCCAAGACAATTTCAACTCGGCAAAGGCTAGTTGTATCGTACTTAGATTGGGCAAGATGCGTACCCTTCTGGACTCCAGCTTGCCGGCCAGGAAACCGGCGATGCCGTGGCACAAGGGATCACCAGTCGCTAGTACAGCTACTGCTTCATTTTGTGCCAACGCGACATTGATCCAGTCCGGCACTTGTTTGAGTTGCCCTGTTAAGTCGTAGTGTTTGGCCTGAGTAATGTCTTTAGCCAGCGTTGCCAGCAGACGGCTGCCGGCGATGACATGCTTTGCTTCGCGCAATGCCTGCAAGGCCTCCTGGCTCAGGCTGGTGACGCCGTTGTCTAGTACGCCGATAAAACTGCACATCGCTTGCATGATCAATTCCTGCCGGCTTCGGCCAGTTTGTTGCCATCGAAATCGCACACCAGAACACTGATGTGAAAACCGCCGGGATAACGGTTTTCCAAGGTGGCGATGACTCGGTTAGCCAGTTCGACATGAAATTCGTATTCCAACCCCAACTCGGCCATGCATTCGGAGGCGTAGCGAGCGGTTTCTTGAGCAGAGATGGCGTCGCACACATCGTCCGGCGCACCGATGCTACGGGCAATATCAGCGACCAGTTCCACGTCGACCGGGGCGCGACCGGCATGCGTAATGGTTTCACCCTGAGCCATTTTGGTCAGCTTGCCGACCATACCGCCAATGATGATGTTTTGAATGCCGCAACGAGCGGCGGTGTCCAGTGCCGGTGTCAGAAAGTCACCCATTTGCACGAAACAGCTTTCATCCAGGTCGGGCAATTCGCGCATCACGAATTTCTCGGTGCGGCCGCCGGTGGTCAGCACCACGCTAGCCTGCCCCTGATTGGCCGCAACTTCCACGCCTTGCACCACGCTAGCCCGAAACGCCGCCGTGGAATACGGATGCACGATTCCGGTCGTACCTAGAATCGAAATACCGCCGATAATGCCCAAACGATAATTCAGGGTTTTTTTCGCCATCTCTTCGCCGCCCGGCACCGAGATCGTTACCTGTAGACCTCGGGTTTTTAGCGCTTCGGCGGCGATCAGACGGATGTTATCCTCGATATTTTTGCGCGGAACCGGATTGATGGCCGGACCGCCGACCGCCAGCCCCAAACCGGGCCGAGTGATCAGGCCTATGCCCGCGCCGCCTTGCAATACGATAGTGTCCGGTTGTTCTATCCACATCACATCCGCCGTCAGCCGAGCGCGATGGGTGCAGTCCGGATCGTCGCCGGCGTCTTTTTCGATGACAGCATGTGCTCGGTCGTTCTGTACGAAGCTTTCTTCGACTTTGAATGCCACGTCTTGCCCATTGGGCAGCACGCAGTCGATAGTGTCCGGCACGTGCCCATTCAGCAAACCCTGCACTGCCGCCCGTGCAGCTGCCGCCGAACAGGCGCCGGTGGTGTAACCCTTGCGGGTACCTTTGGGTTTGCGTTCCGGCATTGCCATGTTATCAGCCGTTTTTCTGCCGGGTTTCCGCCAAGCTCAACAAGGCATGAATCGCCGCGACGACCAATGTCGAGCCGCCCTTACGTCCACGGGTGATGATCCATGGCACATCGGCTAATTCGGCGAGTAAATCCTTGGATTCCGCTGCAGAGACAAAACCGACTGGCATCCCGACGATCAGTGCCGGCTTGACGCCTTCTTCTTTGATCATCCGCAACACTTCCAACAGCGCGGTCGGTGCGTTGCCAACTGAGACGATACCGCCGGCGATTAAACCAAGGCGCTGCGCTTTACGCATGGCTTGTACCGCGCGGGTACTATTGACCTGTTTGGCGGCGGCTATGACATCCGCATCGGCGATGAACTGGCGGGCGCTGATGCCAAAATGCGCCAGGCGCGGCTGCGATAAGCCGACGCAAATCATTTCCACGTCGGCAACGATAGGCGCACCATTTAAAATGGCTTGAATACCATCTTCGATTGCATGCGCGGAAAACTCGGTCAGGCCATTGAATTCAAAATCCGCAGTGGCGTGGATCATGCGACGCACCACTTGCCATTGCCCATCGGAATAATGGTGCTCGCCGACTTCGCGGTCGACGATGGCAAAGGAATCGTGTTCGATTTGTTGCCCAGCCTGGGTCAGTTGTTCGGTTTGAATGTTGTGGCTCATGGCTAATCAATGATGGTGGTGATGTTCGGCTTGCTCGCGATACTGACAGCCGTCGCATTCCAGCATTTTCGGCGCGAGCGGGTCCCAGGCTTCGGTAACCCGTTGATCCAGCAATTTAAAAATGGCCGGATCAAAACCAAAATACGTACCGGCACCGAAGACAATCTGCGGATATTGGCTTTGCAAGCGTTCGATTTGTTTGCCGATGCGCTCGATCAGCAAGCCGGTAAACAGGTAATAGGGCAAAATCGCAATCTGCGTCATGCCCAGTCGTACTTGACGTTGCACAGCGGTTTCCAAACGCGGATGGGTAATACCGGTGAAGGCAATGTCGACGAGTTCATGCTCGGTAGCTTCAAACAGCCAACGCCCCAGTTTTGCTAGTTCGCCGTTGGCGACTTTGTCGGAGGAGCCGCGGCCTAAAATGATCACGCCGGTAGTTTTCGGGTCTGGCATGGCCAAAGATTTGAGTGCCGTTTTGAGCTGTTTTTGCAGAATGGCCAGCAAGGTTTCGTTGCTTCCTAGATGCGGCGCGTAGATGAATTCGACCGCCGGAAAATTTTCGCGGGCCTCCTCGATATGCTCGGGAATTTCCATCTTCACATGCCCGGCGGCGCTGATGATCAGCGGCACGACTATCACGCGGCTAGATCCTTGCGCGGCGCGGCTCAATCCTTCTTCCAACAGCACCTCGGCGAGTTCGATATAGCACAACTCAATGCGCCAGTCAGGGTGTTGCGCCTGCCATTGTTGTTGAAATTCGCGAATTTCATCATTGCCGGCCTGATTGCGCGAACCGTGGCCGACCAAGAGAACTGTGGTTGTCATGCTTATTCCTTAGGCTGAGGCCGCTCGGCGCGGCGAAAACGATGGGTAAAACCGGCATCATAAAGTTTGGATTTTTTTAACGATGGCCAGTGCCGCGCGCCCAAGGCGGGGCTGATGACGATCATGGCCTGACTGTTGATTTTGGCGGCCCGGCAGCGTTCGCGAATATCAGCCAGGGTGCCGCGAATAATCTGTTGTTCACCCGGCCAGCTGGCCTTATGAACCACCAATACCGGGGAATCATCAGCCCAGTTGGCGGCTTTTAATTCGCGCTCGATCAAGGGCAACAAGGTGATCGATAAAAACAGGCACAGCGTGGTGTGATGGCTGGCCAGTTCTTGCAAGGATTCACCGTCCGGCATCGGCGTGCGGCCTTCAACACGGGTTAAAATCACGGTTTGCGTGACTTCGGGCAAGGTCAGGCTTTCCACCGCGCAAGCCATCGCGGCGAATGCCGACGAGACGCCCGGCACTACTTCGACGGCAATATTGGCCGCATCCAGCGGTTGCACCATTTCGATTAATGCGCCATACAAGCCAGGGTCGCCGGTTTGCAGGCGAATGACGGTTTTGCCAGGACCGGCTTGTTCGGTTAGCCAGTTGGTAATCTGCTCCAAAGTCATGTCTTTGGAATCTTTGATCACGCAAGCGCTTGGGGCCCATTGCGTCGCTGCGGCCTGTACCAGCGAGCCTGCGAACAAAATGGCATCCGCTTTGGCGATTAAGTCGCGGCCTTTGACGGTGATTAGATCGGGGTCACCCGGACCTGCGCCGACAAACCACACTTTAGGTTGAATGCTCATAGAAAAAATCCAGCCGCGACCTGGGGGTTGAACGGAAAGTAGGTGTGCAGATAAGACGCTTGCAACGAACCCAGCTGATAAAAGTTTTCGTTACGGCGACGATTGCGTTGGGGCTTCGATTCGGTGAACGGCTGCAGTGTGGTTTCCAGTTGCGAGTGATGAAAGCTATGCCCGCGAATTTCACCTTGTTCCAACTGCACGCTGTGCATGCCAAGATTGACCAGCCGTTTTTGCATCTGCGCGCTAGCGGGTAGTAATCCTGCCATCGCTGCCGCATTGCCGTCTTTATCGGCCAAACGTTCCAGCAAATATAAAAAACCGCCGCATTCGGCGTAAATCGGTTTACCGGCTTGATGATGTTGCTGCAAGGCTTGTTTCATGGCGACATTGTCGGCCAATGTTTGGAGATGTAGTTCCGGGTAACCGCCGGGCAGGTAGATACTGTCTGCCTTGGGTAATGCCTGGTCTGCGAGCGGCGAGAAAAACGTCAGTTCAGCGCCCATGGCTTGCAAACAATCCAGATTTGCTTGATAGATAAACGAAAATGCGGCATCGCGAGCTACCGCGATACGCTTACCAGTCAGCAATTTCGGCGGCGGATCGGTAGTAATCGGCGCGAAGGCGACCGGCTGCGGCAATCGGCACGGCGCAAGGTTGCTGAGCAATTCGGCGGCTCGCGCCAGGCGAAGATCGAGATCGCCGATTTCGTCGGCCTGCAACAAACCCAGATGCCGCGAAGGTAAGCCGACCGCGTCGTCTTTCGCCATCGCCGCCAGTAGCGGCATGCTGTCCGGCAAGGCTTCTTCCAGCAATTTAGCATGACCCGGACTGCCTACTTTGTTGGCGATGACGCCGGCAAACGGCAAGTTGGCTCTGTAATGGGCTAAGCCATAAGCCACAGCGGCAAAAGTTTGTGCCATGCCGCCCGCATCGATGACAACGGCCACAGGCACGTCTAGTGTTTGTGCCAAATCGGCGCTGCTGCTATCGCCGTCGAACAAGCCCATGACACCTTCAATCAAGACGATGTCAGCGTCGGCGGCGGCGTTATAAAGCATCTCACGGCAATGCGCTTCGCCCATCATCCATAAATCCAGCTGATAAACCGGTTGTTCGCAAGCAAAGCTCAATATTTTCGGATCGATAAAATCCGGGCCGGTTTTGAACACGCGTACCTTGCGGTTTTGCTGGCGATGGTAATAGGCCAAAGCCGCAGTAATGGTGGTTTTGCCTTGCCCGGAGGCAGGGGCGCTGATCAATATCGCCGGGCAATGGCGTGTTGCAGTAGCATTCATCACTAAAACGTTACTTTACGCAACAATCGGCCCGATATGGCGCCTAAGGTCAGCCAGAAAATAGCGTTGTTGATGGATGTTAACACCACAAAATGTTGTTGTAAGGCTTCGGGCGCTAAAGCCTGGGCAACCTCCGGATGCGGTGCGCCGATCAGATGCGGTAAGGCCAGTAAGCCAGCGCCGCCGATTTGCAGCCAGCGCTGTTTGGTCAAAAAAAGACCAAACAAGCCAATCGCGGTAGCGGCGGCCGTAAAAAGCCACCACGCTTGGCGACTGTGCAATTCGGCGCTGTCGGTGCCGGGCAACTCCGGCGGCAAGCCCAATGATGGCGCGACAAAAAATACCCAATAACCGGCCAAACCCCAGCCGAGTCCGCACAGGTAACCGCGTTGATCCCGCCAGTACAGGGCGGCACTGATCAACAAGGCAAAGCCGAAGCCGGTCAGGCCATTGAACAGCAAAGTAAAGCCATTGCGTTGCCAGCCGTCCGTCGGTTGCCAGTCATGCACATGCTCAGCCGATGGTGTTTCGAATTGTTCGGCGGCCAAAATCAAGGGCAAGGTTTGATAGTGTTGTAGCACGCTGAGTAACAAGCCGCCCAATAGTCCCGCCAGTAGCGAGATGGCGATCAGCCTACGAAAATCCGCCATGTTAATGGCAGGGAAACGCAGCGCTATGGCGTCCGTCGTGGGCGGCGTTATGCAGGTAGTTGTTGGCGTCCTGCAAGAAACCCAAACCTAAAACGACGGTCAGGCCCAAAACAATAGCACTCAGGCCGGGCAGGATTTTTGAGGAAGAAAGGGTGGTAGATACCGCGAGTGTTTTCATGGTTGTCTGTTCCGAATAAGGTGGACGGAATAACAGAGGGAAAGACAAACCAAAAAAAACCGATTTGACAGATCGCCCTCCGCAATACTGTGGTGTATCCGTTTTAGGCCTGTCTCCGGGCTCGTGACGAATCACCTACCGTTGCGGGGGCAGCGTCGGCATTTAACCGACTTCCAGTTTCACCCGTGAATGACGGGAACCTTAAAACCAGCGGCGATTGTATGCCGCAGCTAGTCGTAGGGCAAATGAAATGTATTGAAATAAGAATAAACTGTGCGGCAGCAGTTCCTCTCGACAAGTTATCGATCAACCAGTAATCGCCCGCAACGAGTGATTCTATCAAAACTAAACACATGCTCTCTCGGGCTTTCATAACAACGCCCCACCAATCTTCGTCTGTAATCCGGCTCGCCTTTTTCGAGATAAATAGTGGCGCCACAAATGGGACATGCCGCCGAATACCGAACTAACCGAATTACTCTTAAATCCCCGTCTCGTAGCAGTTCGAACTGGGCAGACTGTTCATGAAAATTTGTAAACAGTTCATGAGCTACGACGATTCGATCATCCAACAATAATATCCAAGGCTTGATGATCGTGACCCAGGAACCATAGGGAATCGCGAAAATACTGACCAGTAATGTCAAATCTTGCGTTGTCACGGATCTGGGTACGGATAACGATAGCCATCCAGCATAAGCAATTAACACCGAGAACCCAGCTATGATTGCTAGCCAACCCGCTATAACCCAGACATGCCATTGTCTTAATTCGATTTGTCCACGCCGAAATAACCGACTCGCGATCCAACTGGGTTTGACTTCACCTAGTTCAGTCATTTGATAGCTGGCTTGCAAATCGGCTGCATTGTTCCTGCCAAGGACGCCGTCAATCGTTTGGTCTTCTTCCGTTATTTCCGGTATCGGTTCTGCCTTGATATAGAACGTCGTGAGTTGTCCCGGACCGCCCTTTGTGCTTTTACGGTCAGGTTTTGGATAACAAGACAACCCACGTTTACGAGCAAACTCTAAGATTTGCGGCTCTCGGGTTTCGCAATATTTCTTCAACGAACCCGGCCAATCGATCCACTTTTTAGGATCGGAAATTCCTATAGATTCACCGACTGCGGCGACGATTTCATCAGCCGTGAACCGGCGCTTCGACTCTTCGAATTCTGACTTCTTCAACGATTCCTGGGCTAACGCGCGCAATATGCGGTGCCCTTTTTCATCGCTTGGCTCGCTATCCAACCAATCGATCAAGCATTGAATTACCTCGCGCATAAACCACCCCAAACCAGGTAACCAGCAGTAGTTGTCTGGTTAGCGAATAGCCGATTCATAACAATTTCCTCCATAACAAATTCAAGATAAGCAATATAAAAATGATTTTGGAATGCAATTATTCAGGTCAAACACCAATTAAGGCTCTACTTCTTGTAGGCAAAGTCCCTGGTAAGCAGAACGAGATTAGAAGAATTTCAGGATCATTCAATTCATTGGACCCTGCAATTAGCCTGGCGTTATCAAATTGGCCGTCCGTTATTTGCCGAAAAAAGCGTCGCCAGCGCAATAGGACAATTATTTTCAACAAAGCCAAATCATATCTATCGGGGGTTCCGGAGGTTTGTGACCCAAATCAGGTCACTTTGCGACCGGGACATTTGCGCGTTGCTCTCCTAGCATATCGACAACAGTCGTTAATCAACTCAGAGGCGTTTATGTCAACACTGGACGAAGATCTTGCCCGGTTAAATTTCGAATATCTCATGCTTGCTAGAGAGTGCGCGCGCAGTAATCCTGAAGAAGCGGCCTGGCGATTTGGATTAGATCGAGTTGGCATAGACCGTCTCGCCGGCATGACACAGGAGCAACTTCGTGAACACGCCGAAAGCAGTCGCGCTGTGATTCAGTTATTGCCTGTCTATACCCCAAGCAACTTGCCCCTGGTTGCCTATGTGGATCTCCTCCAACCTTGTATCACTAGAACTGCGGATGAAACCAATGCCGTTTAAAAGCAGGTCAAATATAGGCGCAGACTAGGTCTTGGCGGAAAGGCTAATTCAACTCGGCACCCGTCCGCCAATTGTCAGCCAACTCTGCCATCTAACCCGAAAGCAAAGCATCACATTTTTTAAAGCTATACAAGGAAAATCGCCCAAACAAGGCATGCTGCCACATGATCATCAATGGGCCATTCGCTCAGCATTCAACAATATTCATGCTTCTTTATTTTTAAGCATTATTGAAGACATTAGGAGCCGGCTTTCTACCCCAAGCCTAAGCGCGACCTTACTGGTTGCGACCTATGAGATATACACCAAGGTTGCTTCCAGAATTTTAGCCGATAGGCAATTTATCCAACCACGCTCCAGTCAACTTTATCCGTTAGACATCAACAGGGCTTGGTATTTGACCAGCCTGCTCTCTGCGGGTGATTTGGTATTCATGGTTTGCGGTCGTTGCCGCGCCCGCTACCTGGGCATGATTCACCCTGATGCCGCATTTAGCCAATGCCCTATCTGCGAGGTGTGGACTGATCGGTCGGGGCGGCGGCGTTGGGTTTCCGCAAAATCAAAAAGTCAATCTTTGAACAAACCAAGCACTCGTTAGAGGCAATCAATGAGCTACTAAGGAGAAGTCGCATGCATATCGTTGTCGTTACAGCCCCCCATTCCCAAATACCCCAGGCAATCCATGGCAAAAATTTCGCGCGACTGGCACGGGAGTGCTTTGCCAATCAGCAATCGCTGACGATTGATTTTAAGGACGTCAAAACCATCACGCAGAGTTTCTTTCAGGAATTGTTTTTGCCACTGGTTGCCGAATTCGGATCCGATTATCTGAAATCGAAACTGAAAATAGTCAATATGGCGGAGCACGTCGACAACATGATGCAGTCAGCATTCAAAAATCTTGAGGCCTACTTTGACAAACTGACGGCGATAGATCAACTGGGTTGCGATGAAGAGATCTATTCCATGAATCAGGCATGGCTCATCAAAGCCAGAGAAATCGCACGGGAGAACCCGGTGCTGACCGAATTAATCTTGGGGATTACCGATGAGGCCATGCGCTTGGCAGTTGGTCGTTTATCTTTAGAAGACATTGACTTAATTTCCCGCTCAAACTGGCTATGTTTTACCCCTCGATTTTCGAGTCAGTTTATTCAAAACATCAATAGAGAATCGCCTCCGATGCTGGAAGCCATGCTTGGATTAAGCGGCACTATTGATTAAGGGAGGCAGCTAATGCTCAAGAAATATCAACAACAAACCTTGGCGATAGAACTGCTCAATCTCCATGCGAAAGTCAAAATCGTGCATCAAGCAACGGGAGTACCAATAAAGTTACTGAGGCAGACATACCGTCAATTACATGGCCAATCGCCCAGTCGTGGATCGATCAAGTTTTCAACCCGAGGTTTGACCGGTAGTCGCCGTAAGTATAAAGATGTAACCATCTTCGCCGTGTGTTTTCAGGTTGCCACGGCCAAATCGAAAGAAGGCCAAATCCAGACGCTAATTACTGCCTTTAATGCGTATAAAAAATCATATCCCTTGGGACAACTCGAGTTTTCCGATGCTTGGGTGGTGGCACAGGACATCAAAGATAAACGAGTTCAACTTTCGAAGTGTCCACAATGTCAATCTTGGGTTTTGTTAAAAGCCCGTGAAGATCTCACTGATCGCTGCAGCATCTGCAAAATACATTTATGAGAAGGTTAACCAAAAATATTTGAATCCTGAGTAAGATAAAATGGCAACCAATCCGGTTGTATTAGCTCAGACCTGATCTGACAGTTACCGTTTTTGCGGGGTGTCTGTCAGATTAGATTTGGTTCAGATTTTTTTGAGCCCAAATCTGTTTTCCATCCAGCAAGGTATCCATCGGCGTTCTGCCGTTGCACATTCTGCCCTGATGAGTTCGGTCATTGTTGTAATAAACCAGCCATTCGTCCAGATCTTTTTGGAGTTGATCCAGGTCGCTATAGAGCTTTTTGCGGAACGTGACCTGATAGAACTCCTGCAAGATGGTCTTATGGAAGCGTTCGCAAATCCCATTGGTTTGCGGTGACATGGCCTTGGTTTTGGTATGGTCGATGTCGTTGATCGCCAGGTATAGCTGATAATCATGCTGTTCGACCTTGCCACAATATTCTGTGCCGCGATCCGTCAGAATGCGTAGAACGGGTAATGCGTTGGCTTCGTAGAACGGCAATACTTTGTCATTCAGGATATCCGCTGCGGTAATGGGCGTTTTGGTTGTATACAACTTGCAGTGTGCGACTTTGCTATAAGTGTCCACGTAAGTCTGCTGGTATATCCGCCCAACCCCTTTGAGGTTGCCGACGTAAAAAGTATCCTGCGAACCCAGGTAACCGGGATGGGCTGTTTCGATTTCGCCGCAGGCTTGATCATCCTGCTGCTTTTTCTCCAACGCCGCAATCTGCGCATCGCTCAGCATTAACCCTTCGGCGGCTACCTTGGCTTCCAGTGCTTTAAGCCTCTTTTTAAAGTTCTCCAGGTCATGCCGTAACCAGATGGAGCGAACGCCGCTGCCGGATACGAATACTCCTTGTTTACGCAGTTCATTACTGGTTCGATGCTGTCCATGCGCTGGCCACTCAACCGCATAGGCTTTCACTGCCAGCTCAATGCTTTCATCGACGCGATTCTTCAGATTCGGAGACCGGCGGTTTTTGTCGATTAAGGCATCAATGCCACCTTCGGCTACCAGCTCTTGATAACGATAAAACGTATCGCGCGAGACACCCATCACCTTGCAGGCTCTGGAGACGTTATTCAGTTCTTGGGCTAAATTTAACAGCCCCGCTTTGTGTTTAATGATCGGATTGTTTGTATGGATCATGAGAGTTACCTTTTGTGTTTTGTGTAAGGATTCGACACCCCTATCAAAACCGGTAACTCTCATCTTTTCAAGTCGATGTGTCAGATCAAGTCGTGACTAATACACATAAACGTCAGTCGGTATTGAGACCCATCATGATTGATCTTGAGGCGGTTTCAGAAGTCACAGGGCTTTCTGAATCTACCATCCAATCATTGATTCGTGCCGATGAGTTCCCTAAGCCTCGTAAAGCATCTGCACGCCGTTCCTGCTGGTTACTACGCGAAATTGAAGAATGGGCTGAGTCGCGTCCTGTTTCCGATTTATTACCCCCTCCTAATACGGCAATAGGCGGACGCAACGGCAAACCTAAATCTAGAAATTTGCCAATGACTCAAGATGCTCTGACAGATTAAAGAGCCATAGGCGTTTTTCATCGTCATATTGATGCCGATTATAAGTTCCTACCACACCGGGTAACATATGACCGAGAATCGTTTCACCTACGGAATCTGGACATCCTAATTTTGCAAGCAAGGTGCGTGAAGTCCGTCGCAAATCATGCGGTGCCCAATGAGTCACCGTTAATCGAGGCCTCACCTGCTCAGGGCGTATCTGACTATAGGGCTGTCTATAAAACACCTGTTCAGTGACGTATTTTTGTTCGATGTGCCCCACTTTATGACGGGATGGAAATAGAAAACCGTCTCCATACAATTTTTTCCGCCGTAACACCACTGCCAAACCCCTACCGAATAAGGGCACCCTTTGATCTGTAGCAGTTTCATGTCGAGCATTTTTCGTTCTAATTTTCGGTATCGTCCACCAAACTTGACCGCCCTCTTCACTAATTTCAGTTCCTGACATGCCGACAATTTCTGAGCCGCGAGTTCCGGTCCAGAGATATAACATTAGAACGTCAGTAATTATCGGTGCGAAATTTGGAAGCCAAGCTATCAATTCACCGATTTCGTCTTCAGTGAGTACGCGTTTGACCACGCCGATGTTCTTACCTTCTATGGTCTTTCCTTTTGATCCAATTTTTCCACGTAAAATTAAGCGCCACCAATTTACTGCAGCTTCAGGTAGTCTGCCGGCATCCATTGCATAATCCCATACTGCTCCTAACTCACATCGTAATTTTCCGGCCTGCACGGGCGATATTGCGGCGTACTTTTGAATCAAATCAAAAGCCATTGAGCGGGTAATTGCAGTGGATGGTAAATCCGCCATATCACCCAGCATTGTGTTAAACATCCTAGTAATTTCAGTAGAACCTTTTTTGGCTCTGTGGCGACAAACATGTCCAGCTAAATATTCATCACACAGCACTCTAACTGTATAAGCGTTTTCAGAATTTGCCGCCTCTTGTTTTAATATCAAAGCTTTTGCCTCTAATTTAGCTTGCTTTGCCTCTAATACAGGATCATTACCAGAATCACGCTAGTTTTTCAAAGCTTCCCAAGCGACAATAGCCACTGGAAATGACATAGATGGCCAATGACCAATTGACACCTGCCTAAGGCGTCCATCAACAGTGCTTCTATACCGATAAAACCAAGTTCTCACTTTTGCCATGGCAGACAAACGCAGTCCTGGGTAATCGTCAAAAGCCATATGCTGTCCTGGCTGCAAAGCTTTAGCGGTGCGGGCATCGAATTGCATTTTAGTGTAGGTTTTTTATGTTGATCGATGACGCGAGTATAACTCGAAAAAACCTATACTAAAACCTATACTAAACAGCAAAGTGCAGGGAAGTTTTGAAAAGTGTAGCTGGAGTGAACCCGGCTCACAACATAGAGCTATTATCTGTTATTTCATTAACTTACGAATGAATATCCAAACAAAACAAGACAGCAGGCAAGGCAACGAAACACAGCACACCCCGATGATGCAACAATATATGCGCATCAAATCCGGCCAGCCTGACACGCTGTTGTTTTACCGAATGGGAGATTTCTACGAGCTGTTTTTCGATGATGCGAAAAAGGCCGCGCAGTTATTGGATATTACGCTGACCGCTCGCGGCCAGTCCGGCGGGCAACCCATTCCTATGGCCGGCATTCCTTATCATGCGGCGGAAAACTACATCGCCCGCCTGCTGAAACAAGGCGAATCGATCGCCATATGCGAGCAAATTGGCGACCCGGCCAAATCCAAAGGGCCGGTGGAACGCAAGGTGGTGCGCATCGTCACGCCCGGCACTGTCACCGACGAAGCTTTATTGGAGGATCGCAAGGATAATCTGCTGGTGGCTTTAGCCGTATTCGACAAGTTGTTCGGACTGGCTTGCTTGGACTTAGGGAGTGGTAAATTCACGCTGCAGCAGGTAGACAACGAAACCCAGCTGCTGAGCGAGATCGAGCGTTTGAACCCCGCTGAATTGTTGTATAGCGAGGATATTAAACTGCCGTCGGCTATCAAGGAACGCCGGGGCTTATGCAAACGGCCGCCCTGGCATTTTGACTTGGATAGTTGTCGGCTATTGATTTTAAAACAGTTCAACAGCCACGATTTGAAAGGCTACGGCTGCGAACATTTACCGGCGGCCATTTGCGCGGCAGGTTGTTTGCTGCAATACATCCGCGACACCCAACAAAGCGCCCTGCCCCATATTCAAGGCATCCGCGTCGAGAACAGCGATGACAGCATTAGCCTGGACGCCGCCAGCCGCCGTAATCTGGAGCTGGACAGCCATCCCAGCGGTCAACTGCAATACACCTTGTTGGGGGTGTTGGACAAAACCGCCACCGCGATGGGCAGCCGTTGCCTACGGCGTTGGATACACCGACCGCTGCGCGATCATGCGATTGTCAATGGCCGTTATTCCTGCATCGCCAGTCTATTGCTGAATCATTTATACGAAGATCTACAAGGCTGCCTGCGTCAGGTGGGCGACATAGAACGGATTAGTTCACGTATCGCTCTGAAATCCGCGCGACCACGTGATTTGCTGGTACTGCGACAGACCTTGGCGGTTTTGCCGCAACTGCAAAGCCAGCTGGCAGATAGCGACAATCCGCATCTGGAAAGCCTGCGCACGCAATTGCGTGAGCAACCGGAATTACTGGCCCTGTTGCAACGCGCCATCATCGACAATCCGCCGGTGCTGATTCGCGACGGCGGCGTGATTGCCCCCGGTTATCATCCCGAGCTGGACGAGTTACGTAATCTCAGTCAGAACGCCGACCAGTTCCTGATCGATATGGAACTGCGCGAACGAGCGGCTACAGGTATCGCCACACTCAAGGTCAATTACAACCGAGTGCACGGTTATTACATCGAGATTTCCAATGCCCAGGCAGACAAGGTGCCGGTGCATTACACCCGCAAACAAACGCTGAAAGGTGCGGAGCGCTACATCACGCCGGAGCTTAAATCTTTTGAAGACAAGGTGCTAAGTGCCCGCGAAAAATCCCTGTCCTTCGAGAAAGCCTTATACGATCAGTTGCTGGAAACGCTAGGCAATGCGTTACTCGATCTGCAGCAGTGCGCCAATGCCTTGGCCGAACTGGATGTGCTGGTCAATTTTGCCGAACGTGCCGAAACCTTAAACTTGTCCCAACCGATATTGGACCAACAGCCGGGCATCGACATTATCGCCGGCCGGCATCTGGTGGTGGAAACGCTATCCAGTATTCCCTTCGTCGCCAACGATCTTAATTTCTCAACAGAGCGGCGGATGCTGGTGATCACCGGTCCGAACATGGGCGGTAAATCGACTTATATGCGCCAAGCGGCATTGATTGTGCTGATGGCTCACATCGGCTGTTATGTGCCGGCGCAAGCACTGCGCTGCGGACCGATAGACAAGATATTCACCCGCATCGGTGCTTCCGACGATTTGGCCAGCGGCCGCTCGACTTTTATGGTGGAAATGTCGGAAACCGCCAATATTCTGCATAACGCCACCAGCAACAGCTTGATATTGATGGATGAAATCGGCCGCGGTACCAGCACCTTCGACGGCTTATCGTTGGCTTGGGCTTGCGCCGATTATTTGGCTCGCCACACGCAGGCATTCACGCTATTCGCGACCCATTATTTCGAATTAACCACGTTGGCCGAAGAACAAGGCAATATCCATAACATCCATTTGGACGCGATGGAACACGGCGACAAGATCGTATTTTTACATGCCGTGAAAGACGGTCCGGCCAGTCAAAGCTACGGTTTACAAGTGGCGGCGCTGGCCGGCGTGCCGCAGATTGTGATTGCCAACGCCAAACACAAGTTGGCGCAACTGGAAAACACCGCCTATATCGAGCTGCAAAATCATAGCGAAATCAACCAATTTGATTTATTCACCAGTCAGGAATGCCATCCGGCGGTCGTGCTGCTGGAAGAACTCGATCCCGATCATTTAAGTCCTCGGCAAGCATTGGACGCCTTATATCGATTGAAAGCGCTGCTAAAAGCTAACAAGCGTTGATAGTGGCGGGTTTGCGGATTCAAGACAATTTGCGCCCTGCTGTCAGGCCGTTAACAGCGGAAAGCCTTGTTTTACATTAACTGTTTGCGGTTGCAACTAGTATACTTTTCCTAGTATTTCCACTTTCACAGTAAATTCCATGGCGACTTGCCGCTTCGAAAAATCATTGATCGTCTTGCTGCTGATACTGTTTACAGTCGGCTTAAGCTATACGGATGCACTGTGGCGCTTTGATCGGTGGATTTATGATGCCCAACTAAAGCTGTTGGCTACACCGGCTTCAAAAGATATTGTCATTATCGAAGTCGATCAAAAAAGCCTGCAAAAACTGGGGCGCTGGCCTTGGCCCAGAGATATTCACGCTCGCCTACTGGAGACGCTGACGCCGGCAAAACCCAAGGCAATTGGGCTGGATTTTATTTTTTCCGAAGCGGATCGGCAACATCCTGAGTTGGACGCGCACTTAAGCCGTGCTCTAGCCAATAATGGACAGGTCGTACTGCCGGTAATTATCGAACAAAACGATAACAAGATGGTGGAAACGCTGCCCTTGCCGGACTATGCCAAACATGCAGTCTTGGGGCACGCCAATGTCGATTTAGACAAAGACGGCATCAGTAGAAGCATTTTATTGCGATTGTCCTTGGGAGACTCGCAGTGGTCGGCGATGCCGCTGGCTATTTATGCGTTGAGTCATCCGGAGATACTTGCCGATTTACCGGGCTTACGGATCGAAACAACGCCAGAAAGCATACATGGCGATTATCGGGTGTGGTTGCCGTTCTTTGCGCCGGACAGTGATTTCATTAGGGTTTCTTATTTGGACGTATTATCAGGTAATGTGTCCGGACAATTATTCACCGATAAATACGTATTGGTCGGGCTCACCGCCAGCGGTATAGAACGTGACCTGCCGGCACCTCTGGCTATCGGTAGTCGGCCCATGAGCGGCGTGGATTTCGTCGCAGCCGGCTTGGATGGCCTGATTAAGCAAACGCTTTGGCAACCGCTGCCGGGCCATTGGCAATTTCTGTTAAGCCTGGTCATAGCCGGGATCGCCATCAAGATCAGCACCTGTTTTTCACTGCGCTGGCTGGCGCTGGCGGTTTCTATGCTGTCCATGGCAATTTTACTGTTTTGCTTAGTCTTACTGCATACCAGCCACTATTGGTTTGCACCGTCCGTGGCATTACTGGTGTTAATAATCAGCTATCCACTGCGCAGCTGGCGGCATTTTGAGAAACTGATCCAATCCTTATTCGCAGAACGAAAGCGCGCCTATATCACCTTAAACGCTATCGTCGATGGGGTAATCACCACCGATAACAAAGGCTCGATTGAATACATGAATGCCGCCGCTCTGGACATCATCGGCAGCAAACGTCCCAAGACTAGCAGTCAAAATATCGACGACATTTTTAATTTGGAAATAGACGGCAAACCGCATCGAATCGCAGAATTGATACAACAAAGCGTCATCAATCAAGGACCGTTGAAAATCAGCAATACCCGCTTATCCATTTCCGACCATTATGCGATGAACGCGAATCTGACCATCGCTCCTTTGATAGGCAGTCGGGGCGCACTGATGGGCACGGTGTTGACCATCAACGATATTGGCGAGCGGATGCTCATGGCGAAAATGCTGCTGAAAAAAGCCGAAGAACAAACGGTAATGCGAGAATTGATTAACCGGACCGAACAAGTCAGCTTGGCCAAAAGCCAATTTCTGTCGCAAATGAGCCACGAATTACGCACCCCGCTAAATGCCATTATCGGTTTTGCCCAGCTGATGCAAATGGACGACCAGGAACATCCTTTGGCTGAAACCCACTTGGATTCAGTGAATGAAATACTCAAGGCCGGTCTGCACTTGCTCGGGCTGATTAACGAGCTTTTGGATCTGGCTAAAATCGAGTCCGGCAAAATCAGCGTGAATATCGGCAGCATCAATTTGGCGGAGCTGATCAAGGATTGCCAAACCCTGATCACACCCTTGGCGCAAAATAAAGGTCTGGTGTTGATTGTCGATAATTGCTTACCCGAGAACATTGAATTGCAAGCAGACCCGAAACGCGCCAAACAAATTTTATTAAATTTTTTGTCCAACGCCGTGAAATACAATCGCCCCAGCGGTTCCATCAACTTGAGCAGCAGACGGGTGGACGATAACCGGGTGAGAATTTCTATCACCGATACCGGCAACGGTCTGGCGGAGCAACAACAACAATTGTTATTCCAATCGTTTCAGCGCCTGGGTGCGGATAATACCGAAATAGAAGGCACCGGTATTGGATTGGCAATTACCAAACAACTGGCGGAATTGATGAACGGTACCGTCGGGGTTAGCAGCACACCGGGTGTGGGCAGCACGTTCTGGGTGGAATTGCTGATCCGTTAAGCCGCTTAGGCTTTTTTCTAGTGCAAATAACCCTTCCATAAGCACTAGTTTCCGATAGTGAGCGCGCGCCCGAAAGCCAGACCACGAATCGAATCCCACATAGCCACCAGGCTCCCGCCTTCGCCGGTGAGACGAACTATAAAAGCGGCGTAGGAATAGCCCTAAAACAAATAAGCTCTTGAATCTGACAACAATTAAATGCTGTCTATACTTACACGCTGAATTTCGATACCGCCCGCGCGGCTATTGATGTCCCAAAACACCGTTTGTAGAGGCCATTATGAAACGTCTTTTCGCCTGTTGTAGCCTGGGGTTAGCCCTTTGCATGCCGAATGCGGCATCGGCCGATGAAACAGTCATCGGCTACATCAAAACCATCAACGATCAAACGACTATTGACGAGAGTAGCGGCCCGATCAAAGCCAGCCTTGGTTCGCCGATTCATGTGGGCAACGTTATCAAAACCGACCAAAACGGCGCAGCCGGGGTAACGCTGAAAGACAATACCATTTTGTCGATCGGCCCGAATACCGAATTCAAAATAGAAGCATATCAATTCGAACCACAACAGGACAAATTGCAATTAAACGCCAGCTTATTAAAAGGCACCCTGCACTATATTTCCGGCGTCATCGCCAAACTCAAACCGGAAGCGGTAACGGTAAAAACCCCCACCGGCGTGATTGCGGTAAGAGGCACACGTTTTTTAGTCAAAGTTGAAGATTAAACTGAGTATTTGCCATGACGACAATTTCCATACCCAAAACCTTAACATTCGCAGTCGCGCTGGCTTTAAGCGGTTGCGCCAAATCTTATTTGGTCTTACTGGAAGATCACGACGGCTCAACCGGAAAAGTGATTTTCAGCGGTGCCGGTAGCGAAACCGTAGTTGAACAAGCCGGTTTTGGTGCGGCTCTGGATAACTCTAAAACCGTATTCAAAGTAGAACAAGAGAAGATCAATAAGGACTTTGGCCGAGCCTTGGCGTCCGAGCCGGTATTACCGGAAACATTTTTATTGTATTTTGAAACCGGCGGCACCAAGCTGACCGCGGATTCTGCGGCCTTGATTCCGAAGATCATCGAAGCCGCCAGCAAACATCCGGCCGCCGATATTTCAGTGATAGGCCACACCGACACCGTGGGCGATGCCGGCAAAAACGAAAAGCTGGCTAATGAGCGCGCCGTTCAGGTCAGCAAGTTATTCGATGCCGGCAAAATGGATGTCAAAGAGGTCGCCGTGACATCGCACGGCGAAAAGAATTTGTTGATCAAGACCGGCGATGAAACGTCCGAACCGCGAAACCGTCGGGTAGAAGTGACGATCCGATAACTTTCTAACCCATATCAAACCGCCAACTCGAAAGCTGGCGGTTTTTTGTATTTGCTTATTCGCTGGCCAGCACTTTTGCCAACTGCGCGGCAGGCACATAGCCGGGCAGGATATTACCTTTTTGCGTGACTATCATCGGTGTGCCATTCATACCGAACGCTTCACCCAAGGCCATATGTTCATCCACTGGATTTTCACAGGTTTTCGCGTCCAGATGTTCACCCTTCTTCGCGGTGGTTAATGCTTTGTTTTTGTCGGCGGCACACCAGACTGACACTGCTTTTTTATAGGAATCCGACCCTTTGCCGGCTCTAGGGAAGAACATGTAGCGTATCGTAATGCCCTGCGCCATGTATTGATCGATTTCAGAGTGCAACTTACGGCAATAACCGCAATCGATGTCGGTAAAGATAGACACGACATGTTTGCTGTTTTCCGGTTTGAAAATAATCATTTTTTGTTCGCCGACTTTATCCAGCGAGGCTTTACGCACCTCAGCCAGCTTAGATTCGGTGATATTTTTCTTTGCTTCGGCGTCAAATAATTGCCCTTGCAGTAAATATTTACCGTCTTCGGATGAATAAAAGATATTGCCGCCCATAGACACTTCGTACAGACCTTTGACTTCCGATGGTTTCACCGAGTCAACCTGCCCGCCCGGCATAAAGTTACTCAAGGCTTTTTTTATCGCAGCTTCGTCGGCAAATAATGCTGGACTAGTCAAAGCCAGTAGCGTCAGAGCCAGCGTGTGTGTGATTTTTTTCATGTCATTACCAGGGAAGATTAGAAAGGAATGTGGTTGACCACAACGCGGCTGCTTTGTTCAGCGTTATTGAAATAATCTGCCTATATCCAGAAACATCGCCAGACCCATCAGCAGCATCAACAGCAACATGCCGGCCTGTTGAAAATACAGTTGTATTCTTTCCGGAATCGGGCTGCCTTTAACGGCCTCAACGGCGAAAAACAGCAAATGACCACCATCCAACACCGGGACAGGCAGCAAATTCAACACACCGAGACTGACGCTAACCAAGCCTAGAAACTTCAGAAACGCCGTAAATCCCATTTCAGCCGATTGACCGGCATATTGGGCGATACTGATGGGACCGCTCAAATTCTCGACGGAAGCCGAACCTACCACCATTTTTCCCATCATTTTTAATGTGGTCACCGCGTAAAACCAAACTCGCTTTCCGGCGACCGGAACCGCGTCCCAGGGAGACAAGGCATGGGTCACCATCATGGAGTCCAGCAAGTCTTTCGGCGTATCCACACCGGCGCCGATTTTGCCGACAGCCTTGCCCTCACCCTGCTGTTCGCTACGCGGCGTGATGCTTAAGGATAATGGCGCGCCGCTACGCTCCAGCAATAACTTAATTTCAACATCCGGCCGGGCCTGCACATAATCTACCCATTGTTGCCAGTCGGTAATGGCGGTGCCGTCTGCGCTGATAATTAAATCACCGCTTTGTAAACCGGCTTGTTTGGCAACCCCATCCTCAAGCACCTTACCTATAACCGGTTTAATAGTGGGCACCCAAGGTTTCAAACCCAACCGCTTATGTAGCGTTTCCGGGGTTTGTACGTCTTGTTCGGTCAAGTGAATCAAGCGTACTTGTTGACTATCGTCTATCGCTTTAGTCACTACGCTGATTTCGGTTTTACCGTCAATCGCCGAGGTCAACAAGGTGTCCAGAGCTTCTATCCAGGTAGGCGTGGCAGTCTCATCAACGCTGATTATTTCGTCCCCTGCCGCAAAACCGGCCTGCTCGGCCAGAGATCCGGCCTCCACTCCACCGATAACCGGTCTAACGCCCGCTTCACCGATGACCAACACCAACCAAAATAAAACCACGGCCAGCAGTAAATTGGCAATCGGTCCGGCTGCGACGACGGCGGTTCGGGCTAATAGCGGCTGTCGGTTAAATGCGTAAGGTAAATCTTCCGCCTTAACGGCTTCTTCGCGTTCGTCGACCATTTTCACATAGCCGCCCAACGGGATGGCAGCGACGACGAATTGAGTATCGGCAGGGCTTTTTTGCCAGCTGATTAACGGCTTGCCGAAACCGATGGAAAAACGGATAACTTTGATGCCAACCTTGCGTGCCGCCCAAAAATGGCCGTACTCATGAAACGCCACCAGTATCGCGATGGCGACGATGAAATAAAACAAGGTGTGCAAAGTATCCATCTAACTAGTGTTTGAGTTCGGCAATCACTTTATTCGCAACGTCTCTGGCCTGCTGGTCGGCTGCTAAGACATGTTCGAGCGTATCGGCGCAATCGGCAGTAAATTGGGCCATGCTTCGCTCTATGATGCGGGCAATATCGGTAAAGCGTACCTGCTCGTTCAAAAAGGCTTCCACGGCAATCTCATTGGCAGCGTTCAAAACGGTCGGCATGATGCCGCCAGCTTTGATAGCTTCGTAGGCCAGCCGCAAACACGGGAAACGTTGCAAATCAGGTTGTTCGAAATCCATATGCTTGACTTCGAAAATATTCAGCGGCACCACACCGGAGTCAAAGCGCTCCGGCCAAGCCATGGCGTGCGCGATAGGTGTGCGCATGTCTGGGTTGCCCATTTGCGCTAACACAGAGCCATCGACATAATCGACCATGGAATGAATGATACTTTGCGGATGAATCACTACTTGGATGGCATCGGGGTCCATGTTGAACAACAGGCAGGCTTCGATTAACTCCAAACCTTTGTTCATCATCGTCGCCGAATCCACCGAAATTTTCCGGCCCATATCCCATTTCGGATGCGCGACCGCTTGTTCGGGGGTCACAGTATCCAAATCGGCAATCGGCGTTTGCCGAAACGGACCGCCGGATGCGGTCAACAAAATACGTCTGGCCTGTTTGGCAGTATGCCCAGTCGTATAGCCAGCCGGCATGCACTGAAATATTGCGTTGTGCTCGCTATCGATGGGCAGTAGCGTCGCGCCGCTTTCGGTGACGGCTTGCATAAAAATTTGCCCGGACATGACCAAGGCTTCCTTGTTAGCCAGCAATACCGTTTTACCGGCTTTCGCTGCGGCCAAGGTTGGCAGCAAACCTGCCGCCCCAACAATAGCGGCCATCACTGCGTCAACATTGTCCAAAGTTGCTACTTGCGTCAAGGCGTCCGCGCCGGCTAACACCTTAATATCGGCAATAGGCGAACCGGCGATTTTGTCCTTGAATGCTTGAGCGTTATCCGGATTGGCGACCACCGCATATTCCGGACGATGGGCCAAACATTGTTCGTACAAGGCGTCAATATTACCGTTGGCGGTTAACGCTACCACTTTATATTGGTCAGGGTGACGCGCAACCACATCTAAGGTGCTGACGCCAATCGAGCCGGTCGCTCCGAGTATGCAAAGACCTTTCATGCGTAAAACACCCTACCAATCAATAAAATCCCTGCATAGAAAAAAGGCGCGGCAGCAATGATGCTATCCACTCTGTCCAAAATGCCACCGTGACCGGGTAACAAGTTACCGCTATCTTTAACACCTTTTTTGCGTTTTATCAGACTGAAAAACAAATCGCCGTAAATTGAGATCAATACGGTCATAACCGACAATATCAACATATCGGTCCACACCAATCCATTGAGGAAACGCAACGTTCCGGAGTCAACATCTTCCGGCTGAGTAGCGGTAATCCAACCATAAATAGTAAAACCTATGCCGCAGACAGCCGCGGAAATTAAAGCACCATACATGCCTTGAATGGTTTTACCCGGACTTATTTCTGGCGCGAGTTTATCTTTACCCCAAGTTTTACCGGCAAAAAAGGCGGAAATATCCGCGGCCCAAATCAACAGCAAAAAGTAGATCACCATGCCAGGACCGTAATACGCTCTTAATTTGCTGAGAAACATCCAGGCAGAGAGCAATACCAACCAACCGCTGAAAGTCTTGAGCCGTGCCTTGAATTCGATATTCAACAACTGCGGACCGGCTTTTCTGATCAAAACCATCGTTAGCACCCAGAACAGCACCGGAGCGATAACAAACCACTCTAAAGCATCCGAATAGTCTTTGATTTCCGGCCATTCCATCGCCTCGCTAAGCAACTCCAGCAATACCGTCCAATAAGTAACGCCCAACATCGGCACAATTAAAAACAAGAGGAAAAGTATTTTGCGGATAAGCGTGTTTACGTCAGTCAAGGCCATCCATTCGAAGGCGGCGATCAGTGTAACCACAGCGATAAATAGGGAGAAATAAAGGGCTGGCAGCAGCATAACTGCCGTGATGACCACGGTAGCCAGTACTAGCGCGGTTAAGATGCGTTTTAATAACATGTGTGTGGTTTTTTAATTATTATGGTTATAGAAAAAATCCCTAGAGAACTCTGTTATCGATGACTTGTTCGCCAGTGTGCCCAAAACGTCTTTGCCGGCCTTTGAAGCTGCCGATAGCTTTTTCCAATGCTTGCTGATCGAAATCCGGCCAAAGCGCATCGGTAAAATAAAATTCGGTATAGGCCAGTTGCCACAGAAGAAAATTACTGATCCGTTCCTCTCCGCCGGAACGAATAAACAAATCAGGCTCGGGTAACTCAGCGGTCACCAGATATTGATTGACGAGTTGTTCGGAAATGGCTTGCTCGTCGATATCACCCGATTTCACCCCGGCGACGATTTGCCGCAAAGCTTGGGTGATGTCCCAACGTCCGCCGTAATTGGCGGCTATCAGCAAGGTTAATCCGTCATTTTGTGCGGTCTGCCCTTCGGCCGCGGCGATTTTTTCCCGCAGTTTTTCCGGAAACGCGCTTTTATCGCCGATGATTTTCAGTCTGATGTTGTTTTTGTCGAGTTTATCGACCTCGGATTGCAGCGTGTTCATGAACAGCTCCATCAACAAACTCACTTCATCTTGCGGCCTGCGCCAGTTTTCGCTGCTGAAAGCGAACAATGACAGCACTTCAATGTTCTCTTTGGCACAATACTCGACGATCTTCCTGACCGCCTTCACACCAGCGTAATGCCCCATAATTCTGGGCATCAAGCGCTTTTGCGCCCAGCGTCCATTGCCATCCATGATGATGGCAATATGCCGTGGGTTGCCGTTATTTATCGCCGGTTTATCGTTGTCAGCAACTGTCATCACGCCTCTCGATTACATGGAAAGCAAATCGGCTTCTTTTTCTTCAAGATGCTTCTCTACTTCCTTGATGTATTGATCGGTGAGCTTCTGGATCTTTTCTTCGGCTTGACGGGCATCGTCCTCAGAAATTAATTTTTCTTTCAAAGCATCTTTGATCGCGGCATTGGCATCGCGGCGAATATTACGTATCGCTACGCGGCCCTGTTCAGCTTCGTTTTTGACGATTTTAACCAAATCGCGACGCCGCTCTTCGGTCAGCGCCGGCAACGGCAGTCTGATGACGGTACCTTGCGTGGCGGGATTTAAGCCCAAGCCGGACGACATGATGGCTTTCTCGATAGCCTGGATCATGCTCTTTTCCCAAGGCACGACTTTCAAGGTGCGCGCGTCCTCGACAGAGACGTTGGCTACCTGCGACAAGGGCGATTCGTTACCGTAATACGTGACGCTGATTTGGTCCAGCAAGCTGGGATGCGCGCGCCCGGTTCTAATTTTGGTAAATGCTTTTTGTAGGGACTCGATGCTTTTTACCATACGGCTGGCGGCATCTTGTTGAATATCGCTGATCATTCTGTTAGTTCCTCTCGATTAGGGAGCCTATATCTTCACCGCGCATTAAGCGCATAATCGCTCCCGGCTCAAATACATTCATTACCCGCATGGGCAGGTTGTTATCCCGACACAAAACCAAGGCCGTGGTGTCCATGACATTCAAGCGCTGATCGATGGCTTCGTCATAGGTCAAGCGGGGATAAAATACGGCATCAGCCACTTTATTCGGGTCCGCGGAATAAACGCCTTTGACTTTGGTCGCCTTAATCATCAACTCGGCGTCAATTTCAATAGCACGCAAACTGGCGGCGGTATCGGTAGTAAAAAACGGATTACCGGTGCCGGCAGCGAAAATAGCCACTCTACCTTTTTCCAAATGTCTGACAGCCCGGCGACGGATGTAATCTTCGCACACCTGATTGATTTTCAGAGCAGTCATTACTCGAACGGGCTGCCCGAGATACTCCAGCGCGTCCTGCATGGCCAAGGCATTAATCACAGTAGCCAACATACCCATTTGGTCGCCGGTAACCCGATTCAGGCCTTCCGATGCTTTCTCGCCGCCGCGCAAAATATTGCCGCCGCCAATCACCAAGCCGACCTGGATACCTGCATCGCACAAGTCTTTCACTTCTTGAGCCAAGCGTTGCACTATATCCGGATCGATACTGCCACCGCGTTCGCTCGCCAGTGCTTCGCCGCTCAATTTAAGTAAAATTCTCTGACAAATCAATTGACTCATAATCAAATATCCACCGTAAACATGGGTTAAAAGCAACGAACTGATATAAATAAACCCGGCGAACCGGGTTTATTCTGAGGCGTTTAGCCTCTAACTTGTGCCATTACTTCGGCGGCAAAATCTTCTTCTTTTTTCTCAATGCCTTCGCCCACTTCGAAGCGAGCAAAACGCACGACAGCGTTGCCTTTGGATGCCAGCAATTTACCAACGGTAACGCTGTCGTCCTTGATGAAAGGCTGACCCAACAAAGTCACTTCCGCCAGGAATTTATTGATACGACCACCAATCATTTTTTCAACGATCTCGGCAGGCTTGCCACTTTCCAGTGCTTGCGCGGCAAAAATTTCTTTTTCCTTGGCGATGACATCGGCTGATACTTGATCATCCGATACATATTCAGGTTTAGCAGCGGCAACATGCATCGCCACGTCCTTACCCAAAGCGGGATCGTTTTTGCTTAACTCAACGATAACGCCAATTTTACTGCCGTGCAGGTAAGCCGCCTGACCACCTTCAGTGGTGGTGAATTTAACGAAACGGCGCACAGTAATGTTTTCGCCGATTTTAGCAATCAACGCACGACGGGTATCGTCAACGCTGACGCCGGTGCTCAGTACCATTGCTTGCAATTCTTCGTCGCTGTTGACATTGCTGGTCAACAAACTATTGACGACATCATTAGCAAAACCAATAAAATCATCGCCTTTGGCGACGAAATCGGTTTCGCAGTTAACGTCTACCATAACAACGGTTTTAGCGTCGTCGGAAACTTTAACACCTATGATGCCTTCCGCCGCGATACGGCCGGATTTTTTATCGGCTTTTGCCAAACCGGCTTTACGCATGTTTTCAATGGCCAGTTCCATATCGCCATTGGCTTCAACCAGGGCTTTCTTACACTCCATCATGCCTGAGCCGGTACGCTCACGCAATTCCTTGACCATCGCCGCACTAATACTCATCGTTTTTTCCTCAAATTTTATTAACTAAAAAAACGCCTCACAAAGGAGGCGTTTAAAAGACAGTCTGTTCTGAATACCAGATTCAGCGGCGCTCGACCACCTTGGCCGAGCGCGTTTAAAACTTACGCTTCCGTTACGACTTCTTCGACAAAATCGTCGGCTTTGGCTGAAGCATCCATACGCAAGGCTTTTGCTTCCAGCACGGAGGCCGAAGCACTTTGGCAATACAAAGTCACTGCGCGGATAGAATCGTCATTACCTGGGATAACGTAATCAATTTTTTCGGGCGAGTTATTGGAGTCAACCACGCCGACCACTGGGATGCCCAATTTTTTGGCTTCCATAATGGCATTTTTCTCGTAACCTACGTCCAACACGAAGATAGCGTCAGGAGTGCCGCGCATATCTTTGATACCGCCCAAGCTACGCTCAAGCTTTTCCAATTCGCGTTCCATGCCCAAAGCTTCTTTTTTGCTGAAACGTTGGTACAAGGTGCCATCGGCTTTCATCGCTTCCAGTTCTTTCAAACGGTTGATGGACTTTTTGATGGTTTTGAAGTTGGTCAACATGCCGCCCAACCAACGATGGTTGACGTAAGGCATGCCACAACGTTTTGCTTCTTCCGCCACGACTTTACGCGCCGCTTTTTTGGTACCGACAAACAGGATGGTGCCTTTGTTGGCGGTCATTTGACCAAGATAGTTCATCGCATCGTTAAACAATGGAAGTGTTTGTTCCAAGTCGATGATATGAATTTTATTACGCGCTCCAAACAAATATGAAGCCATTTTTGGGTTCCAGTAACGGGTTTGATGTCCAAAGTGAACACCCGCTTCCAGCATTTGACGCATTGACACTGCTGCCATTTACTTCTCCTAATATTGCCGAAAATTCGGCGTTGGGTTACGCCTCCACTCGCCCCGATCAGTGACCGAAAATCTGCAATAGACTTTCAGCACCCCACCGACCGTGTCGACAAGTGTGAGTATTGGTTACATAGTGAACTTACCTTTATACCATGATTAGAATTTCACAACAACTTCAAGTCTGATAGACTCCTGTCGGCGCCTGCCTGCGAGAGCATCTTGATTGAATAGCAAAACCAGGCCCGCACCCGCTTTTGTCCTAATAATTAGCCACCTGCCGATGACCATTACCATAAAAACCGCTGAAGAAATCGACAAGATGCGCGTTGCCGGAAAACTGGCCGCCGAAGTACTTGAAATGATCGCCCCCTACGTCGTTGCCGGCATATCCACCGAAGAGCTTGACCAAATCTGCCACGACTACATCGTCGATGTGCAACAAGCCATTCCCGCGCCCTTAAATTATCGCGGCTTCCCTAAGTCGATTTGCACATCCATTAATCAACAGATTTGCCACGGTATTCCCAGCGAGAAAAAGCTAAAGAACGGCGACATCGTCAACATCGATATCACGGTGATTAAAGACGGTTACCACGGCGACACCAGCAAGATGTTTTGCATCGGCGAAGTCAGCCCACACGCCAAGCGCTTGGTAGACATCACCCGTGAATGCCTGTTTTTGGGTATAGCAGAAGTCAAACCCGGCGCCCGCCTGGGCGACATAGGCCATGCGATTCAAAAACATGCGGAGAGTAATCGCTACTCTATCGTCAGAGAGTTCTGCGGTCACGGCATAGGCAAAAAATTTCACGAAGATCCACACGTGATGCATTTCGGCAAACGCGGTGAAGGCGAGATAATCGAGCCAGGCATGATTTTTACGATAGAGCCCATGCTCAATCAAGGCAAACGCCATATGAAGATCCTTGCCGACGGCTGGACGGCAGTGACCAAGGACCGCAGCTTGTCAGCACAATGGGAGCACACGATTTTGGTGACCGACACCGGCTACGAGATTTTGACGCTGAGACAGGAAGAACTGTGAGCCAAGCGCTGTTCACCGAAAACGATTTTCTCGACTGCTTTGCAGGCGAAAATCCGGTCGCCAAATTCAAAAATGCGATTAACGAAGAAAATGCGCAGTTAAAAATGCGCTTTAACCCAGACCAGGCGACCGTCGGCTTGCTGACCGAGAAAGCTCGGTTCATCGACAATCTATTGACCGCCTGCTGGCTACATTTCCTCGACGCAGCCGCCAACCGCCATAGTCTGATTGCGACCGGCGGATATGGCAGAAGCGAATTGTTTCCCTACTCGGATATCGATATCTTGGTGCTGCTCGACGCCGCCAACCCGATAGACTATCAACAGCCGGTATCCAGTTTTTGTAATTTTCTTTGGGACATTGGCTTAAAACCAGGACTCAGTACACGCTCTGTAGCAGAGTGCCTGGCGGTTGCCGCGGACGACCAAACCGTCTTTACCAACCTGCTCGAGATGCGCCTGATTACCGGCAACTCCGAACTATTTAGCGATCTAAAACACCAGATAAATTCTGAAACACTCTGGCCATCGGAACAATTTTTTCCAGCCAAAATGGCTGAACAGCAAAAGCGCTACAGCAAGTACCACGACACCGCTTATAACCTGGAGCCCAACATCAAGGAAGGCCCTGGTGGACTTCGCGACTTACAGGTCATAAGCTGGGTATTCAAGCGCCATTACAACGCATCCTCTCTCCGCGAGTTGATCAAGTACGGTTTTTTACCGAAATCCGAATACGATAATCTTATTACCGCTCGCGACATCCTCTGGCGCCTGCGCTTTGCACTGCACAATCTGACCAACCGCTGCGAAGACCGACTGGTGTTCGATTACCAACGCGAGCTAGCCAGCCAGTTCGGTTACATTGATAAAAACGAACAACCCGACGTCGAGCAATTCATGCAGTTTTACTTCAAAACTGTCGTGGACATTGAACGCCTGAATGAAATGCTCTTGCAACTGCTGAACGAGAGACTGATCAGCAACAAGGAAAGCCTAACTCCCATCCCTATCACCGCCAATTTTTCATCGATTGACGGCTATCTGGAAGTCAGCCACAAAGACGTATTTCAAAAACAACCGCTGGCTTTGCTGGAAATTTTTTTAATTTTGCAACAATCGCCCTCTTTGAAGGGCATTCGCGCCAGCACCATCCGCTTGATTCGCAAAAACCTACACCTGATCAATGCCGAATTCCGCACCAACAAACAGGCCAACCGCCTATTCATGGATATTCTCAGGCAGCCGCGCGGCATTACCAGCCAACTCAAGCGCATGAACCGCTACGGTGTACTTGCCGCCTATTTGCCGGATTTCGCCAATATCGTGGCGCGCATGCAATACGACCTATTCCACATCTATACCGTGGACGAGCACACTCTGTTTGTTATCCGTAATTTGCGACGCTTCTCGCTGGCCAAACACAACAAGGAATTACCGTTTTGCAATAATATTTTTTTACTGATTTCAAAGCCTGACATTTTGTACATCGCCGCCATGTTTCACGACATAGCCAAAGGCAGAGGCGGCGATCATTCCACGCTCGGCGAAACCATTGCCAACAACTTTTGCCAGCAACACGAATTATCAAGCCACGATACCAAGTTGATCACTTGGCTGGTTCGTCAGCACCTGTTGATGTCAATGACCGCACAACGCAAGGATATTAGCGATCCGGACGTGATCCACACCTTCGCCCAGGAAGTCGGCAGTATAGAGCGGCTAAATTATTTATATTTACTGACTGTGGCGGACATTCGCGCCACTAACCCTAGCTTATGGAATGCCTGGAAAGACGTATTGCTTAAAGACTTGTATATTTCCACCCACCAAGCCTTGCACCGCGGCCTGCAAAATCCGGTGGCCCGCTCGGAACGGGTACAGGAAAACAAAAAAGAAGCGGGCGACGAGCTTTTGAAACTGGGTATATCCAAAACCAATATCACGCAGTCGTGGCAGCATCTCAGCGACGACTATTTTCTGCGCTATTCTGCGGACGAAATCGCCTGGCACACCATCGCCATCGCGGCCTGTCAGGAAAGCGAACTGCCGTTGGTATTACTGCGCCCGCAAACCCAGCGCGGCAGTGCGGAGATTTTCGTTTACACCCGCAACGAAGCGCAGATTTTTTCGATTTCGACCGCGACTCTGGACCATTTGGGCCTGACAATTCTGGATGCCAGAATCATCACGACTGCCGATCAATACGTACTGAACAGTTTTCAGGTTTTGGAACAATCCGGCGAAGCCATTAACGACTTGTATCGCGAAGTACATATCTGCACCTCGCTACGCCAAGGCTTAATCGCCAAAAAAGTGAAAGCGTCAAAGAATATCCACAAGCAGTCCCGCCAGGCCCGACACTTTCCGATAGAAACCAGCATCACCTTTCTGGAAGATCCGTCGCATAAACACACCGTCATCGAATTAGTGACGACGGACCGCGCCGGCTTGCTATCGACCATAGGTAAGGCGTTTACGGAGCTGGATATTCAACTGCACGACGCAAAAATCACGACGATAGGCAGTCGCGCGGAAGACATGTTCTACATCAGCGACCAGCAGTCGCTACCGATCAGCGATGAAGATAAGAAGGCCCAGATACGCACCACGATGTTGAGATATTTGAGCCTTAAAGGTTAGAGACGCTATCTTGCCAACAGGCGCTCACCGCGCGCCAATTTCGGCAGACGACCTTCCAGCCCCATCGCCGCCTTCATAGCTTTATTGCGCGCTGGGGTGATGCGTTGCGCCAAACCCAGTCCAAGATTTCTTAACAGCTTGATAGGCAAAATATCGTTACTAAACGATTTATAAAACACATCCATCAGGGTCATCATTTTCAGATTTTCGTTGCGGCGCATCGCTTCGTAACGTTCTAACACTGCCAGATCAGCAATGTCTTTACCGCGTTTTCGGGCATCTACCAGAATCTCCGCCAACGCCGCAGCGTCCAGCAAGCCGATATTAACACCCTGCCCGGCCAATGGGTTAATCATGTGCGCCGCATCGCCCACCAAAGCCACACCGTGTTTCACATAGCGTTGCGCATGCTGCCGCTTCAGCGGGAAACTCGCCACACCTAACACCTGCTTGACCTCACCCAGGCAATCAGGGAAAGCCGCAACCAGTTCATCCCGCAATTGCTCATAAGACAAGGCTTGTAAACGCCGAACTTCATCGGGGGACTGATACCATACGATGGAGCCATAATTACCTGTCAACGGCAAAAAGGCTTGCGGACCACTGGACACAAAGCGCTGCCAGGTGATGTCTTGCTGCGGATAGGCGGTCTCTATATAAATGACCAAAGCGTGTTGATTGTAGTCCCAACTGGTCACACCCAAACCTACCGCCTGCCTGACTCGGGACTGTCCACCGTCCGCCGCCACCAGCAATTTTGCCTGGAGTATACGACCGTCCGCTAATATCAACTCCGATTCGTGACCATCGTAATTGATCTTGCTGATGGTTTGCGGCATCAGCAATTCGATATTGTCGAAATGGGGCAACCTATCCAGTAACGCCAGCTGGGTGATGCGATTTTCGACGATATAGCCCAGCTCGGGATAGCGAATGTCATCGCTATTAAAAGTCGTATCACCGGCTGTTTCCCAAACCCGCATGCGCTTGAACGGGCAATAACGGCGTGACGTCACGCCTTCCCAAGCGCCGACGGCTTCCAGAATATTTTTCGAGGCGATACTGAGTGCCGAAACCCTTAAATCATGTGGCTGTTCGCTGGAAAAAGCTTCTGGAACCTGCGCTTCTATCACAGCGACTTTTAACTCGCTACCACCCAGACAACAAGCCACGGCGGCACCCACCATCCCTCCGCCGACGATCACCACATCAAATTGTTCTTTCATATTTCTTCACAAAGTTTTAAAACTAGAGACCGGACGAGAGAACGACGCCGCCATTGGCTTTACGGAATGACAGAGGCCGCGCCACATGGTAGAATTACAAAGTTTCGCCAACTGAAATTCCGAAGTTAATCAGGGATTCTCGCCGCATGGGACGACTCTAACACGCAGCAGGCAGAAAAACCATAAACAGCACTACCGGTAAGGAAAATACCGGCTAGCGCATTTATTCAGTATGAGAGGATCTGGATAGCAATGATTAAAAACGCCCAGAAAATTAACGCAATACACATGCTTTACGACGCTGATCTTTCCCAGGACAGCTGCGGTGTTGGATTTATCACTCGCAAAGACAGCAAACAGACTCACGAGCTCCTAGTCAAGTCACACGAAGCCTTGTGTACTATTCCTCATCGCGGCGGCATGAGCGCGGAAGGCATAGGCGACGGCGCCGGCGTTAATATCGATTTGTCTCTGAAGTTTTTCCGTAAGGCCACAGGGAATGCGGACCTGGAACTGGGGCAATTCGGCGTAGCCAACTTTTTCTTCCCGGAAGATCACGCCCATTACGATTCTGAAGCACAAAAGCTGGTCGAAGAACAATTTCTGGAATTCGATCTACCCATTATCAAATGGCGGGAAGTGCCTGTTGACAGCTCGGTGTTAAATGCGGCGGCGTTGCGCGCGCAATTACCGATCAAGCAGGTCATTTTCGGTCGCCCAAAATCCCTGAAAGATGCCAGTCACGAGGCTTTTGAACGACATATTCAGTCTGCGCTGCTAACTATTGAAGCCCATGGCTTTACTCGCCCGGAACTGAATGGCTTTTACCCGTTATCCATGAGTTCCCGCACCCAAGTTTACAAAGGCCGCCTGAACTCATTCGAAGTCATCCCCTACTTTGTCGATTTGTACGACGCGGACCACGAAATCAGTACGCTGTTTTTCCATACCCGTTTTTCCACTAATACCGCACCGGCGACGATGATGGCGCAGCCTTTTCGGTATATGGCACACAACGGCGAGCTGAACACCGACAAGAAAAACCGCCTCAGCGAAAACGCCATTGCTCGGCAAAACAACAAACATGTGGTGTTTCCTTGCGGCCAATCCGATTCCGGCCGCCTGGATCAAACCCTGACCCGCCGCATCAACGAAGATCAACTGGACATTGTCACCGCTATTTTGGCGATGATGCCACCGGCTTGGGAAAACGATAGCACCCTATCGGAAGATGTACGCGCGATGCTGGAATATTTCAGCCTGTACGAAGAGAAAAACGACGGCCCGGCCGCGTTAATCTTCAATGACGGCATTCGCGTCGGTGCGCGCCTGGACCGCCTGGGCTTAAGACCATTGCGCTCGGTCGAAACCGCAGAGTATCTGGCGGTGATGTCCGAAGCGGGCCAGATCGATTTTCCACCGGAAAAAGTGCTCAAACGCGGCCGCATCGAAGCAGGCGGCATGCTGTATTTCGACCATAGCACCGGCGAATCTTACAACAGCCATCAAGTGATGGAACGTTTGGCTAAGGAAAGAGACTACAAAGCGCTGCTGAAACAAAGCTGCGTTCATATCAGCGAATTGCCCAAAGTAGAGCTTTCGGAACTCAGTAACGAGCATGAACTGAATATCGACCAACGTCACACTGCTTATTCGCTGAACCAGGAAAGCTTTAAATTTTTGTTGGACCCTATCCTGCAAACCGGCTTGGAAAAAGTCTCCGCGATGGGTTACGGCCTGACGCCGAATGCTTTGAGCGCATCTGAAGGCGGTATGTCGCGTTATTTCAGCCAACGCTTTGCGCAAGTGACCAATCCGCCGCTGGACTCCTTGCGGGAAAGCGACGGCATGACTTTGCGCGTGGCACTGGGCGCCAAACCCACTTTTGCGCCGCAAAGCAGCAAACAGCTGATGATCGAATCGCCGATTCTGCAACGCACCCAACTGGAGCAGATTCGCAGACAAAGCCAGGTAAAAACCGCGACTATTGAGGCGCTATACACTCCAAACTTTGAAAACGCCGCGCAAAACGAACTGGCTTTAGAACAAGCCTTGCAAGCGGTATGCATACAAGTCGAACAAGCTGCGCGCGACAATACCGGCATTATCATTTTAAGCGATGCCAACATCAGCAAAGCCCAGGCGGCTCTCCCGGCGCTGCTCGCCATTGCCGCGGCCAACCAGCATCTGGTCAAACATGGTCTGCGCTTTAACAGTTCGTTGATCATGGAAACCGGCCAGGCAGCCAGCCCACACGACGTCGCCACCATTCTGGGCTTCGGTGCCTCCGCGATCTGCCCGCTCAGCGTGCATAACCGGGTAATTACCGAATATGCCGATGTGACCGCGCAACAAAAGGCCCTGTACAGTTTTCAAAAAGGCGTCGAAAAATCGCTGATGAAAACCATGGGAAAATTCGGCTTGTGTACAGCGGAAAGCTATATTGGTGGCGAGTTTTTTGAATCCAATTATCTGGACACCGACGAACCTAAACTAAAACCGTATTTCCCCAACATCAATGCCTCGGTGGGCGGTGTTCGCTACAGCGACATAGCCGCCAGCGCAACGGAATGGCACCATAAGGCGCTAACCGTAACCAGCGAAAGCGACATTCCATTCCTTGGATTATTCAAAGAGCGGAATGAAGGCGCCGGCCACACGTTTGGCAATACGGCGGTGCGTGAATATATCAACATGACCGATGAAGCGATCATGTATATAGCGCCACAACAAGCGCCGGAAGCCAGTGATACCGCCTATTTGGATTTCGGCTACGAAAAACGCACACCCGAGCAAATCGACGCTTTTGGCATTACCCCGGCTTATCGCAGCTTTACCCACAATCTGGCTCAGGAGCGCGCGAACCGTCCTGCTGCTTTACGCGATGTGATGGAGTTCCCAGCCGATGTCAGCGCCGCTAACAGCAAAGCCGATTTTGATCGCCTGCTGGGCAGCCAGGATTTACACGGTAACAATAACTACCTGATCCGCGGCTTACAAGTCGAGAAAAATAACGGCGTGGTGTTCAGCATTCGGTTTACCGAGAACTCAAGCAAAGCGCGCCTGGAACAACTAGCAGAACATTTGAAAGCTCGTTTTGCCGGCAACGATTTTGGTTTAAACCTGGAAAACGACAGTATCAGTCTGCGGGCGAACGACAGCGACAGCCTGATTTACCACTATTTGAGCAACGTGCGCCCTGCCCGCTCGCGGATAGCACTGGATCAGGTGCAACCAGCCCATCAAATCACCCCGACTTTCGCGTCCGGCGCGATGAGTCACGGCGCGCTGCTGGCCGAAGCTCACGAAGCTGTGGCACAAGGCACCAACATCGCCGGTGGCATGAGTAACTCCGGTGAAGGCGGCGAGCACTCCAACCGCTTTGGCACGATTCGCTCCAGTAAAATCAAACAGTTCGCGTCCGGCCGCTTCGGCGTCTGGGCCGGCTATCTGGCCGATCCGAATCTGGAAGAAATTGAAATCAAAATCGGCCAAGGCGCCAAGCCCGGCGAAGGCGGCCAACTGCCTGCACCGAAAGTATCAGTGGAAATCGCTGCATTACGTGGCGGCACACCCAAAGTAGAACTGGTCAGCCCACCACCGCATCACGACACTTATTCCATCGAAGACCTGGGCCAATTGATCCACGATGCCAAAGCCGCGCGCGTTCGCGTGGTGGTCAAGCTGGTATCTTCGGAAGGTATCGGCACTATCGCGGTCGGTGTCGCCAAGGCCGGTGCCGATGTAATTAACGTGGCCGGCAACACCGGCGGTACCGGCGCGGCGGCGGTGACCAGCTTGAAAAATACCGGCCGCTCACCGGAAATTGGCATAGCCGAAGTGCATCAAGCACTGGCGGCCAACGGTTTGCGCGATAAAGTGATTATACGTTGCAGCGCGGCCCACCAGAACGGTGCCGACGTCGTCAAATCCGCTATTTTAGGTGGCGATTCCTTTGAATTCGGCACCACCGCCTTGATGATGTTGCGCTGCGTGATGGCGAAAAACTGTAACATCCGCTGCCCCGCCGGTTTGACCACTGCCCACGAGGAATTCAAAGGCGACCCGCGCGTGTTGGCACAGTTCTTTATGAACCTGGCCCACGAAGTGCGCGAAATCCTGGCTGACTTAGGCTACACCAGTTTGCAGGAAATTCGCGGTAAAACCGAATTGCTGCATCTGATCGACCATCCGAGCATGGTCGGCCAAATCCATTTGCAAAAACTACTGGCGGAAGTACCGGTTGTCAAAATTGAGAAACCGATTTATCTGGAAAAAGATTTCGCCATCGACGATTTGATCTTTGCCCGCGTTAAATCGGCCTTGTTCGAAAAAGGTCAAAAGCAAGTGCTTGTCGAAGGCGACGAATTCAAACTGAACAACCGTAACAAAACCGTCGGCGGTCAAACCGCAGTCGATCTGGAACGCTTGTTGGCTTATGAACTCAGCCCTGAGCAAGTCGCTAAATCGAACATCATCTATACCAACCAACATGGTCGCCGCTATTTAGCCGACGATACAATTATCGTTCGCACCCATGGCTCGGCGGGCCAAAGTTATGCCGCGTTCAACAACGACGGCATGCGCATGGAACACACCGGCACTTGCAACGACGGTGTCGGAAAAACCGCTTGCGGCGGCACCATCGTGATTAAATCACCCGGTGGCGGCTCCCAGTTACCCGGCGAGAACGTGTTGATCGGTAACTTCGCGCTGTTCGGCGCTTCCGGCGGCAAAACCTTTATCAATGGCGAAGCCGGCGACCGGTTTGCCGTGCGTAACTCCGGCGCGATGGCGGTTGTCGAAGGCGTCGGTGATTTTGCCTGCGAATACATGATTAACGGCGCGGTATTGAATCTGGGCGGCTTTGGTAAAGGCTTCTGCACCGGCATGTCGGGCGGCAACGCCTACCAATACGATCCAGACAATCGTTTAAATGATCTGTATGACGATACCTCGGTATCCATACACAGTTTGACCGATGACAACGACCTAGCAAGCAGCCATGAGCAATTTATTTTGTACATGCTGGAACAACATGTTGAACATACCGACTCGGAAAAAGCCAAGGCTATCCTGGCTAATTGGGCCAACGAGCGTCGGCACTTCAAATTTGCCTTGCCGCTCTGGCTAAATCGCACGCAAACCGCGGAATACCTAAGCAAAGCGCTGGATCGCAAAGCGATGATCGAAGAGTTGTCGGTGGCATTTGCGCAAAAACAAATCGAGCAAATCAAACAGGCTTACAAACACAATACACCGTTGTTCGATGGAGCCATTCCGGGTTACGGCGAAACCGACACCGAACTGACTTTGAAATTGATCAACAGCTATGCGGTGATCGATAAAGCCCAGCAAATTGCCCGCGATCAGTTAACTAAAGCCGGCCAACCGGCTACTGAAGCCTTAGTTGATCAACATGCCTACAAGCTCGTGATGGAACGTCCGCGCAAGCTGCAAGATGCGCTGATTAAAAATATCCGCGAAGCTTACAGCCAATACGATGATGGTCAGTTAGCCGCGTTGATGGCGGAAAAACGCCTGAACGACTACAAAACCACGCTGATGCTGCGCGACGTGCAAAGCATTTACTCGATAGGCTCCACGGCCTGGATCATCGAACAAGATAGATTCAACCGTTTAGCGTTGGCCGGCCTGCCGTCTATCGATAAAAATCTGGCGAGCTTGGAAAGCCTGTCGATTGTGAAAGACATGCTGGAAAGCGAGTCTGCCTGAGCTGAGGGAGGGTGCTTCACGCACCCTTCGCGCCACTTGGCAAGAACCAAATACAGTGACTGGACAACCTGACACCTGTCCACAGATGGTAATGAAATGAAAGCACCTTTTATCCCGCAAAACGCCCCTTTTAGTGATACTCAACGCGCCTGGCTTGGCGGTTTTTTCGCCGGCATGCACAGCCATATGTTGCAAAGCGCCGGTAGTGTCAATCAAGCGAACGCTCGCACCTTGCACATTCTTTACGGTACTCAGACCGGCAACTCAGAGTCGCTGGCTAACGACGCCGCCAATGCAGCCAAAAAACATGGCTTGCAACCGGTCGTCAAAAGCATGGATGAAGTCGAAATAGGCCAATTGCCGCAAATGCAATATTTGCTGATCGTTACCAGCACATACGGCGAAGGCGCTATGCCGGACAACGCCGAAATGCTTTGGGAAGCGGCCAATAGCGACGCCGCACCACGTTTGGATAACGTAAATTATTCGGTTCTGGCTTTGGGCGATACCAGCTATGACCTATTCTGCCAAGCCGGTATAGACTGGGATAATAAACTGGCGGCTCTGGGTGCCAAACGTTTATTCGACCGCGTAGATTGCGATGTGGATTTCGAAGCGCCGGCGGAAAAATGGCTCAGCGAAGTGATTCCGTTGATGGCGGAAGGTGCCAGCACGGTTGCGGTAGTCGATACCGAAACCCAGGCTGCTAAATCGGTTTACAACCGCAAAAACCCATTCCCAGCCAAAATGTGCGTCAACCGCATTGTCACGGCATTGGATTCGTCGAAAGAAACTCGGCATTACGAAATTTCTATCAATGGCTCCGGCCTCAGTTACGAAGCCGGCGACGCATTGTGCGTGATCCCGACCAACTGCCCGGACTTGGTAGCGCAAATCGTCAAAGCCATCGGCTGCACCGGCGCGGAAGACGAACCGATCAATGGCGAATTAATGAAGCTGTCGGATGCGTTGCGCACACATTTCGAGATCAAATTACCCAGCAAAGAACTGATTGAAGAAATCGCCAGCCGTTCCGGCGATCAAGAGTTAAACGCCTTATTGCTGTCCGGCGACAAGGAAAAACTGTCCGATTACCTGTGGGGCCGCGACATACTCGATCTGCTGTTGCAATTCCCCGGCGTGGAATTTTCGGCCGCCGAATTTTTGCGTTTATTAAAACCGTTGCAACATCGCGCTTACTCCATCTCCTCCAGCGGCAAGAAACATCCGGACAGCGTGCATCTGACAGTCGCCAGCGTGCGCTACGACGCGCATGGCCGCCAGCACAAAGGCGTTTGCTCCACTTATCTGGCGGATTTGGTGAATGAAGAAACCGATGTACGGATATTCTTCACCCCCAACAACAACTTCCGCGTGCCGGCCGATGATAGCCTGCCCATGATTATGGTTGGGCCAGGCACTGGTATCGCCCCGTTCCGCGCCTTCCTGCAAGAGCGCGAATTCCGTAAAGCCTCCGGCAAAAACTGGCTGTTTTTCGGCGACCGCAACGCTTCGACCGATTTTATCTACCGTGAGGAAATCGAAGCGATGCAATCCAGCGGCTTGCTGACCAAGCTGGATTTAGCGTTCTCACGCGACCAAGCGGAAAAAATTTATGTGCAGGATCGCATGAAAGAGCATGGTGCCGAACTCTACGCCTGGCTGGAACAAGGCGGTTACTTCTTCGTGTGCGGCGATGCTTACCGGATGGCCAAAGACGTCGATCAAGCCCTGCACGATGTGATCCGCGAGCACGGCAAAAAATCCCTAATCGAGGCGGTTGATTACGTCAACCAATTGAAAAAAGATAAACGCTACGTCAGAGACGTTTATTGATCCGGCATTGATATTTACGGGTACATCTACGTCTCGACGTACCCGTAAGTTTTCTCCCATCGCAATCCTCTGAAGCCCCATGCCTTTCACGCCTTTTCACATGGGACCCGGCACGGCAATCAAAGCGGTTTGCGGCAGATATTTCAGCTTGACTGTGTTCGGATTCGCACAGGTGATAATGGACATAGAACCATTGATGCGCATGGTTCGCGGCGATAATATTTTACACGGCGTAACTCACACCTATCTTGGCGCCATCTGTATCGGCGCGCTTTCCGCTCTGGCTGGCAAACCGTTTTGTGCTTTCTTATTACGTTTTTGGAATGCCGGGCTTGGCACAAAATATCTGTGCTGGCTAAGAATCCAAGCCGACATTCCGTGGGCACCCGCCATTGCGGGCGCGTTTATCGGCACGTTTTCTCATGTGCTTTTGGACAGCATGATGCATGCGGACATGCAGCCGTTTGCACCATTCAGTAGTAACAACGGACTGTTAGACTTTTTACCGCTTGGCTTCCTGCACCTTCTTTGCGTGTTTTTAGGCGTTTTTGGGGGTTTTACTATTTTTCTGGTTTGGGCGTGGCGCAAGTGGTCCATCGACGTTTGATCATCGATATACTGCATCTAGCCCGACAGTGGGTACTAACTATATTAAGCCGGCCCCCGCAAATATTCCGTTCGCTCGGAGCATGTTGGAAGCCAGGCTTGTACTACCTTTCCACAGACTCCGGGCGATTAGTATCTTAGGGATCGGCTGGCCCTTAGCAAGGGCTTAATCGATAGTCATCCGTTGTCCGCTTTTTTTCAGCTTTTTCGCTAGATTCAGCGTCAATATGCCGTTCTCGTAACGGGCTTTGCTGGCTTCCTCGTCAATCTCGGCGGATAGTTGAAAGCTGCGCGACACTTCACCGAAATAGCGCTCGCTGCGCAGCAATTTATCGTCTTTGTTTTCGGTATCCAACTGGCTGATTTGCGCGCGGATGGCAACCACGTTGCCGTCTATATCCACATGGATATTCTCTTTACCCGCACCCGGAATTTCAGCTTGGACGATAAACTCCGACGGATTTTCCTTCACATCCACTTTGATTTGTGCCGGCAAACCGTCACCGTGCAGCGGCTTAATGTAATAACCTGGGTTGACATCGCGAAACAGTTCGTCAAACAGACCGCGACTAACAAATGGGCTTAAGTTACTCATGTCGATTCTCCTCTTTGTTGCATGTAAAAACCTGAATGGTTCTATGCCAATATGGTGTTAGACCACAAGAAATTCAAGAGAAAGACACTTAAAAAACAGCAGACAATCGTCGCAAAAAATGGCTTAAAGGACTAACAGGCTGGTGAAAAACCCGCCGATATTTCCCCTTACCCACGATGTTCGTGATTTTTTCGAGTTGAAATCGGTCATGACATCGAGTTTCAAGCGTTTTGCCCCGGTTTCAAGGGCTTTTTATTCGCCTGAAGCCGTCTGTGGACGGTTTTCAGGCGAACTTCACCCTAGGCGGGTGCACTCCACGCCGGTTTCGGCGTGAACACCAATAGGTTGAGCATGCGCGTCAGGTTGTAGGCGGCAAAGCAAAACAAGGCCTGACCCGCGACTTTGGCTAAGCCGATGTGACGGGTTTTGCGCAGGCCGCCGACCGTTTTGACCCAGCCAAAGGCTTCTTCGACGATTTTGCGGCGCTTGAGACTTTGGGCGTAACCTTTGCCGCGCGCGGTGCGGCCGTCGACGGCACTGCCAATCTTTTTGCGGGCCACATGGGCTTTGATATCACGGGACTCGAGTCCGTTGACGAACGCCGGTTGGTCATAGCCTTTGTCGGCACCGACGCTGCCACCTTGGGGCACGCGGCGTTTGATCATTTTTTGCGCGGCTTCGATTTCGGCGGTGCCGGTGGCTTGAGTGGTTTCGACATCGACAATCAGGCCGTTGCGATTCTCGGACAAGGCATGGGTGATGTAACGCAGTTTGGCCTCGGTGTATTCGCCTTTCTTGTAAAGCCGGGCTTCGGGATCGGTCGTACTGTGGTGGGTGGCGTTGCTGCGCTTTTCGCCGCTGAAGTCGATCTCGGGATTGCGGCCGGCGGGTTTATCGGGACCACTACCATCTTTTTTGACGAAGCTTTTGTGCGAGGCCCAGGCTTCAATGAGGCTACCGTCGACGCTGAAGTGTTCGTCGGACACCAGATTTTGCCATTCGGCTATGGCCAGTACCCGCTCAAAAAATTCGCGACTCAGGGCTTCGGACAGCAGGCGTTCGCGGTTGGCACTGAACACTGTGCGTTCCCACACGGCGTCGTCGATGCCCAGACCGACAAACCAGCGAAACAACAGGTTGTAGTCCAGTTGTTCCATCAACTGACGCTCGCTACGGACCGTATACAGGACTTGTAACAGCAAGGCGCGCAGCAGTTTTTCAGGGGCCATCGAGGGACGGCCTGTGTGCGAGTAACGCTCGGCAAAGACGGCATCCATAGAGGCCAATACGCCATCAACCAGTAGCCGTAAACGACGCAACGGATGCTGTTTGGGAATACGGTCTTCCAGGCTAACATAGCTGAACCAGCTGTTTTGAATGGCATCGTGTCCGCGCATTGAAAGGCTCCAAATTTAGGTAGCCTATTTTAACAGTTGGCCGCTCATCTATGCCTTAGCTTACTTGGCTTTTCGAGTTTTTCACCAGCCTGCTAAAGGCGCATTAGTTATTTCGTCGGGATTTTCTTTATTTAACGCCGGAAAATGCTGTTGCAATTGCGCCGAGATAAGGGCAATCCCCTCAATCACGCCTACTTCGAATCGGCCTGCCCTCAACTGCGCTTCCATCTGTTCGCAAATCCGGGCCCAAACCGCTTCGCCAACTCTGGCATGTATACCGCGATCAGCGACAATCTCTACATCACGGTCAGCGAACAGCAAATAAATCAGCACGCCGGTATTGTGTTCCGTATCCCAGATTCGGCATTGTGAAAATACCTCAAGCGCGCGTTGTCTCGGCGTAACCCCCTGCAATAACTCGCCAATCTCCAGCGCACTTTCCACCACAAAACGAATTTCACCCAAGTGCGATGTTTCGCTTGCAGTGATTGCCGCCTCGATGGCTTGCAAACTGCGTTTGGAAAATGCCAGACGCACACGCCAGGGACCACTAAAAATATGCTTTAGGAATCTAATCACTTGCACGCCCTACCATCTCCCCGACGCACCGCCGCCGCCAAAACCGCCGCCTCCGCCGGAGAATCCGCCTCCCGACCCGCCGCCAAAATCGTCATCGTCGTAAAAATTATCGTTTTGCCGACCTCGAAACGCACGTCTGCCATTGCTAAGCGAAACCATGAACGCAAACAATGCCGCAAGGCATACAACCAGCCAACCCGCGTTCAATAGCCAAGCGATAATACCAACCACGCTGCCGTTGATTATCCCCCCGAGAAAGCTTCCAAACAGAGTCCGTAAAATCCAAGCGCCGGCCACCGCTAGAAACACCAAGAGGGGCAGTAAACGTTGCACCCGCCCATCGACAAACGATGCTTGAGGGGCAGGCAGAGGCACACCATCAAATATTCCGATCAGGCTATCGACACCGGCATTTATGCCCCCCGCGTAATCTCCTCGCCGAAAATACGGAATCATAATGTCGTCAATAATCCGCTTAGCCAATACGTCCGGCACCACACCCTCCAAGCCGTAATCCACTTCGATGCGCGTGACGCGGTCGTCCTTAGCCAGTAATATCAGTATGCCGTCATCGACGCCCTTGCGGCCCAGACGCCATTGTTCGACCACGCGAATAGCATATTGCGCAATGTCTTCCGGCTGGGTACTGGCGACGATCAATACCGCAATCTGGCTGCCTTTTTGTTGCTCAAAAGCCTGTAAGCGTTGTTCCAGCGCGGTTCTTTGCTGTGCGGAGAAGGTGCCGGTCAGATCGGTGACACGCTGTTCAAGATTGGGCACTACTTGCTCGGCATTTACGGCCGCCGCAAACAGACAAACCGCCAGGAATAAGGCGACCCAAAACCCTGAAAAATCAGCTGTCTTCCACATCTTATTTACCAAAATCAACCACTGGCGCAGTCGAAATGGCTTTCTCATTTTCAACGGTAAACGATGGCTTGGTTTTATAGCCAAACAGTATCGCAGTCAGATTGCTGGGAAACGAGCGCACGGTGATGTTGTACTCCTTGATCGCGGCGATGTATCGATTGCGCGCCACGGTGATGCGGTTTTCGGTACCTTCCAGTTGCGCTTGCAGATCGCGGAATTGGCATCGGCCTTCAGTTGCGGATAACTCTCCGACACCACCATCAACCGCGACAAAGCCGAACTCAATTCGCCCTTCGCCGCTTGAAATTTGGCAAAAGCCTGTTCGTCGTTCACCAATTCCGGCGTCACTTGCATGCTGCCCACTTTGGCGCGCGAAGCCGTCACGGCTTCCAATACGTCCTTTTCATGTCCGGCGTAGCCTTTCACCGTATTAACCAGATTCGGCACCAAATCGGCCCGCCGCTGATATTGATTCAGCACTTCCGCCCAACCGGCATTGATTTGCTCATCTTGCGTTTGAAAGGTGTTGTAACCGCAACCGGGCAGCATCAATGTCGCGATTAGAAGAAAAACCGTTAGTATGCTTTGCATCGTCCACTCCGTGAATAGAAAAATTTTTAATTATTCACAGCAGCATAACACGCAGGCACTTACGTCACGCCAAACGTCAGACTTTGATCCTTATGCCCGCTTCCGCAACACCAATAGCCGATTATTGGCCGGCATGGCGTGGTCGGCCTGTAAGGTCAAACCGATGTGTTCGGCCAAGGCCATGATCGCCTCGAAGTCCTTGATACCGCTGCGCGTATCCCGTTCTTTCAACCATAGGTCGAAACGGGCATTGCTCTCGCTGGTATATGCACCGGCATAATTAAACGGGCCGTAGATACACATCGTCGCTTCGGCACCCAAATAGATCGCCAACCGCGCGAATAAGAGCCTCACTTCATCGCTGCTCATGATGTGCAAAGTATTCGCGGTAAATACCGCATCGATTTGCGCGCACGGCCACTGCAAATCCCCCACATCCAAGCTTAGCGGCGGCAGTAGATTCGCCAGTTGCGCCTCGTTCCGCCATAAATGGATCCCCGGCAGATTCTCCGGCCTATCGGTAGGCTGCCAGGTTAGATGCGGCAGGTTCTCGGCAAAATGGCAGGCGTGTTGGCCGGTACCGCTGCCGATTTCCCAAACTGTCATCGGTTGGTCAAAGACCGTTTTGAGAATCTGTAAAATCGGTTCCTTGTTGTTCTCGCAGGCTTGAGAAAACGGCTTCTCTGTCGTCATGGGCAATGATTTGATGGTATGTTGGGGCTTTAACTCTACTAAGATTAAAAATGGAAGTAAAACAAATCGCCAGCATGGCGCAAATCGAAGCCACGGCATGGAATCGACTGTGCGGACCCGACTATCCTTTTTTACGCCACGAGTTTTTAGCCGCACTGGAACAAAGCGCCGCCGTTTGCCCGCAGACCGGCTGGGAAGCCGCACATTTATTGGTTTTCGACAATCAGAAATTGTTGGCGGCATTGCCGCTGTATTTGAAAACCCATTCCTGGGGCGAGTATGTGTTCGATCAGCAATGGGCTCAAGCTTACCAGCAGCATGGTCTGGCCTATTACCCGAAATTCATCAGCGCGATCCCGTTTACCCCTTGCCAGGGACAGCGACTGTTATTCGCACCGGATGCGGACCAAACAGCAATCTGCGCTTTGTTATTCAGTTTTATCCAACAACTCGCCGAACGACACGGCATTTCTTCCTGGCATTGTTTATTTCCCAATCACGCTCAGCTTGAGTTACTGCAATCCTTAGGTTTAAGCGTCCGCGAGGGTGTGCAGTTTCAGTGGTTTAATCGAAACTACCTGACATTTTCAGATTTTTTACAAACCCTAAGCGCCGACAAACGCAAGATGATTAAGCGTGAACGACGCCGGGTAGCGGAACAAGGTATTGAGCTATTGCGTGTTCCGGGGACGGAGGTTACCGAGACCCAATGGCAGGTGTTTTTCCGCTTTTACGCACTGACCTACTTAAAACGCAGTTCGGAACCTTATCTCAATCTAGCGTTTTTTAAACAAATCGCGCAAACCATGCCCGAGCAGTTATTGCTGATTCTGGCAGTGAAAGACGATAGATACGTCGGCGCAGCCTTGAGTTTTATCGGTACGGATACGCTTTATGGCCGGTATTGGGGATGCGATGCAGAATACAACGCCCTGCATTTCGAAGCCTGCTATTACCAGGGCTTGGACTACTGTATAGAACACGGCTTGGCGCGTTTTGATTCCGGCGCGCAAGGTGAGCACAAAATCTCGCGCGGCTTCGAGCCGGTCACTACCTACTCCACGCATTGGTTAAAAGATGCCGGCTTTGCCAAGGCCGTCGCGCAATTTGTGGACCGCGAGAAAAATGCGATTGCGCATTACAAACAAGACGCGGCGAATTACCTGCCGTTTAAACGAGCCCAATAAAACAGTGCTGCGTCAGCTTTTTTCCAGCTCGGTTTGACAAGGCAAACAATACTGACAGGCAATCGCCATACGCCGCGCTTCCGGAATCGGCTCCCCGCATTCCTGGCAATGGCTGGCAGATTCGCCGGTGTAGATGGCTTTGCGCGTCTCGGCGACGAACAGCTCAGTCATCTTGTCCATTCTTTCCAGAATGGCGTCGGTACCACCCGCCCAGGCCGTTGACATTATTGGGGCTCCTGAATATGCATAGTTTTGCTTTAACGATGGGCTTCGACCCACGCACCAAAATCCTCGAAGGGCATCGGCTTACTGAACAAGTAACCCTGCGCCAAGTCGCACTGGTAAGTGCTGAGTTTGTCCATGATTTCCTGAGTTTCCACACCTTCGGCAGTCACCTGCAGCCCCAAGTTGTGCGCCAAATTGATGGTGGCTTTGACAATAACCGCATCGTTTTCGCTGTGCAACAAATCGACGACAAAGGATTTATCGATTTTTAATTCCGTTAACGGCATGCGTTTTAAATAAGCCAGTGACGAATAACCGGTGCCAAAGTCGTCAATCGACAATTTGTAGCCCATTTCATTCAGGCGCTGAATCACTTCCATGGCCCGCTCCGGATCGGTCATGATGGAGCTCTCGGTAATCTCCAACATCATCCAGCCGGGTTTGATATTGGCTGCCGCCGCCACACCGGCCATCACATCCGGCAGCTCAGGATCGTGTAAATCCTTGGCGGACAAATTGACGGAGATAATCAGTTCCCAGCCGCGCTTGCGCCATTCCGCGCAGTGTTTGAACGATTGTTTCAGCATCCAGGCAGTCAAATGCTTGATCACCCGGGTTCTTTCGGCCATGGGTATAAATTCATCCGGCGCGATAAAACCATGCTTAGGGTGTTGCCAACGTACTAAAGCCTCCGCACCGTAAACCTGCCCGGTTTGCACCGACACCTTGGGTTGGTAATAAACATGTAATTGCTCTTTTTCGATAGCCTGGCGCAGCTCGCTCATCAGCGTTAAACGGCGCGGGCTGTGATCGTCGTAAGACGGCGCGTAAGTGGTGTAGCCTTCGTGCGATTGGCCGGCTACGAATAATGCCACGCCGGCTTTTTGCACCAAGGTATCGACATCGTCGCCATGCTCGGGAAAATTGACGATACCAATATTGCTGTGAATCACCAAACTCAGACGCTCGACTTTAAAGGCCGGATCCAGGGCCGCCTGGATATTTTTGGCCAATGTCAGGCCGGCAGTTTCGTTATCCACCGCCGACAACAACACGCTGAAAATATTGCCGTCGATACGGGCAACGCTATCGGTGCCCAACACCACGCTTTGCAAACGGGTCGCTATCTGTTTCAAAATCAAGTCGCTGCTGTTACGACCCAGTGTGTCGTAAACTTCCTTAAAATTGGCGACTTCCACCAACAAGATAGACAGCATTTTGTTTTGATTGCCGGCGGCTAACATCGCTTGCTCCACCCGGTCGTAGAACAATACCCGGTTAGGTAGGTCCGTTACCGAATCGTGGGTGGTGGAATAACTGACTTGTTTTTCCAATGATTCGGCGCGAGAGCGCAGTTCCTGGGTCTGGTCCAAAATCATCGCCCCGGCTTGATAAGCGATGACAGAGCTGGAATATTGACCCCAAAATCCGAAAATGAACGGCAGTGCTTCAAGCATCCACAGACCGTAATTTTCGGTCTGGGCTTTGATGATGCCGTTTAAGGAAATTTCGCCGACGTAGTAATAACTCAAGGCCAACAACGCACTGAGAATGCTGGCAATCGCGATAGCCACACCTTGATAAGTGGTTTTAGATACCTCGCTTTTCAGCACGCGAACATTTTCGTTCAGTATGTTTTTGGCGGGTATCATCTGTTTCTCGGCGTCTGTTTCATGAATTTGCTATCGTCGTTTAGCTTCTGCCGACCAAGCATTGCAAGCTGCGAACCTCGACAAAATTCACTAAATATAGTTAGCCAAAACGTTAATTACAAACCTAAGCCTCTTAAACCACCATCTCGGCTTGCAGCAATTTAATCTGATCCCTGATCCGCGCCGCATCTTCAAATTCCAGGTTTTTGGCGTGCTGATACATTTTTTCTTCCAGTTGCTTCAAGGCCTTGGCGGCTTGCTTGGGCGTCATAGCCTTGTAATTGCCGGCCGGTTCGGCGACTTTCGCTCTGGCGTTGGAAATGGAACCGCCGGAACCGGGTATCGATAACTCCAAAATATCGGTAACCGATTTGAATATGGTTTTAGGCTGGATATTGTGCTCTTTATTGAACGCTTCCTGCTTATCGCGGCGGCGCTCGGTTTCTTCAATAGCCAGTTGCATCGAACGAGTAATCTTGTCCCCGTAAAGGATTACCTTGCCATTGGCATTGCGCGCGGCACGGCCTATGGTTTGGATTAACGAGGTCAGCGAACGCAGGAAACCTTCCTTATCCGCATCCAAAATCGCTACCAGCGAGACTTCCGGTATATCCAAACCTTCCCGTAACAAGTTGATCCCGACTAGCACATCGAACACACCCAGCCGCAAGTCGCGGATGATTTCCACCCGCTCCACTGTTTCGATGTCCGAATGCAGATATCGCACTTTGACGCCGTGTTCCATCAGATAATCGGTCAAATCTTCCGACATGCGTTTGGTTAAGGTGGTGACTAACACCCGCTCCTGGATGGCAGTGCGTTTAGTGATTTCCGACAACAAATCGTCCACCTGACTGGTCGCCGGGCGCACTTCGACGATTGGATCGACTAAGCCGGTCGGGCGCACCACCTGCTCGACCACCGCGCCGGAGTGTTCTTTTTCATAAGTGCTCGGCGTGGCGGACACATAGATACGCTGGCCGCAAATTTGCTCGAATTCCTCGAACCTCAGCGGCCGGTTGTCCAAGGCCGAAGGCAATCGAAACCCATATTCCACCAAAGTTTCCTTGCGCGAGCGGTCGCCTTTATACATCGCGCCAATCTGCGGTACCGTGACATGGCTTTCGTCGATGATCACCAGTGCATCGTTGGGCAAATAATCGAACATGGTCGGCGGCGATTCACCGTCTGCGCGATTGGACAGGTGGCGGGAGTAATTTTCGATGCCGGAGCAATAGCCCACTTCCATGATCATTTCGATGTCGAACAGCGTGCGCTGCTCCAGTCGTTGCGCTTCCACCAGTTTATGGTTGTCGCGCAATTGTTCCAGGCGTTCGGCCAATTCGATTTTGATCTTTTCGACCGCGCTGAGTAATTGGTCGCGCGGCGTCACATAATGGCTTTTTGGATAAAGCGTAAAGCGCGCCAGACGCTGCGTGACTTCACCGGTCAGCGGGTCGAACATCGACAACCTTTCGATCTCGTCGTCAAACAACTCGATACGCAGGGCTTGTTCTTCCGACTCGGCTGGAAACACGTCGATCACCTCGCCGCGCACCCGATATGTCGCCCGGCGCAATTCAGTGTCGTTGCGGGTGTATTGCATTTCCGCCAAGCGTCGCAATATGTCACGTTGCTTGATCATATCCCCGCGCACCAGATGCAAGACCATCTGGAAATAAGATTCCGGTTCGCCCAAGCCGTAAATCGCCGAAACGGTAGCCACCACGATGGTATCGCGCCGTTCGAGCAAAGCTTTGGTGGCCGACAAGCGCATTTGCTCGATGTGCTCGTTCAGCGAAGCATCCTTGTCGATGAAGGTATCGGAGGCCGGAATATAGGCCTCGGGTTGGTAGTAGTCGTAATAAGAGACAAAATACTCGACGCTGTTTTCCGGAAAAAACTCCTTCATTTCGCCGTACAGCTGGGCCGCCAAGGTTTTGTTGGGTGCCATGATCATCGCCGGCCGCTGGGTTTGCTGTATCACATTGGCAACGGTAAAAGTCTTGCCGGAGCCGGTCACGCCCAGCAAGGTTTGATGCACTTCACCATCGTTGATACCTTCCACCAGCGCCGCGATGGCGGTGGGCTGATCGCCGGCCGGTTGATAGCGGCTTTGTATTTTGAACGGTTTATGCGCCGGCCCCTTTTTTTGCGGCCGCGCTTCTTCCACGCCCAGAACACCCGTGATCGCCGACTGGCTAATCTCCATGCGCCGTTTATCGCTCATGCCCCACCCTCCGAAATTTGGTTCAACACCGGCTTATTTACAAGCCGTTTCCGGCTGGTCGTATCCCAAAGTATCCAACTCGGTCTTCGGATGCAAAAACCCTTCGACCGGCGCCACACTGACTAAAGAACGCGGTGCGGCCAATAATACCGGTTGCCGTAATTGACCGTCCCAAGGACGAAACGACAAGGGCACGCCTTTATAACCCTGCAATGCAAACGCCGTGGAGAACATATATTCCTTGATGGCTTGGGTTTGATTCGATTTACTGCGGACGCTGGCCTCGCCTATCGCCCGCACCGCCAGATAGGCCGCATAATCCTCCTCTTCCATCCAGCGACCGGCCGTGTCCTTGAAGCGATTTTGCAATTGCACCGCGCCCCATTGTTCATGAGTTCTATGCCAGGCGGTGGCGATTAAACCCTGGGTACCGATCACCGGCCGTGGTTTCCAGGTCCGGTAATCCAGATATTCGCCAAACAAGCCCTGTTCGTCTGCCACCACCAACACATCGTAATCGTCCACTTGGGTAAAAACCGGCACGTCGGATTGGGCGGTACGGCGGGCATCGTAATCGTTGGTCCAGGCTTTTTCCGCGACCAGTTTGATGCCAAACTTCTTGGCCGCGCGTTTAATGGCCGCTGCATATAACTTGTCTTCCGGCGTGGGGCCTATCACCAAAAACCAGTTTTGCCAGCGTTTTTTCAGCATATATTGCGCCAGCGCATCGGCACGCATGGCCCGGCTGGGTAATAGGTGCAAAATCTGATGGCGGCAATCCGTATTACGTAATTCGTCGTCGCTGGTAGCGGCATCGAACAGCAATTTGTTTTTCGCCACCGGCGAGTCGGCGAGCTTGTTTAGTTGGTCAGACTGCACGTTCAACACCACCAAACCAACATCGTCGCCTAATTGATTGAAGGCCTGCTGTAAATCGCCGCCAACCGGCACCACCACTTTCTTTAACTCGTAGTGCTGGCCGGTAAATTGCCCGGTGGTATTATTGTCGGCAATCGCCAATTCGGCACCGATCTGGCCTTTGTTCTGGATAAACGGATCAAGGTTGGACAAGGCTGCCGGCGCTGCCCGCTCCTGACTGAAATAGCCGATTTTGACTATCTGCTTGGCAGGCTCGGCGGGCTTGGTGACCTGCGATTTGGCCGGAACGGCTTTCTTGGCAGTCGCGGCAATTGCGCCGCTGCTTGGCAACGCGACAAGCCAACAAAAACAAACTGAAATAAGCGCGATTTTTTTCATAATCCGATACGGAACGACATAAAAGCGTTATTTTAACGGATTCGGTTCGGCCGGGCTCGGTCAATAATCGTCCCGCTCTATTGAATTTTAGTGGTTTAACATCAATACTTAGCCACCTTTACATTCGCCGCGTTTGCCATGTCTGAGCCAGATTTCTCTTTAGATTTTCTCGATCAAGAGGTCACGATTGATAGCTCATGGTCTAACAAGCGTAGTGCGGTTCGCTATCGACGCAACGACATCCGTGCCGCCGTTAAAGTCAAAAGCATCTGGTTTCCACGCTTGTTTCCGGTCGTGTTGCGGGATGTCAGTAGCCGTGGCGCGGCGATATTCAGCGAGAAAAAACTCGGCAAGAATAAGCGCATATTCCTGTATTTACTATTCGCCGACGGCAAGCGTTTTGATATCTCCGCACTTGTTGTACATTGCGACCGGGAAAATGGCCGTTACGGCATCAAGTTCGACAACATTGAAAAACATTTAGCAGAGCATTTACTGCATACCCAAACCGATCTGCTATTCAGCTAACAACGAAATAACATGCCGATACTCAGTGAAATTTATATATACCCGGTCAAATCGCTGGCCGGAATTCGGGTGGCACACTGGCCGGTTGATCAGAAGGGCTTGCTGTACGATAGAAAATGGATGCTGATAGACAGCGATAGACAGTTCCTCAGCCAACGCCGTTTACCGAAAATGGCGTTGATTACAACCCGCATTGCAGATCAACAACTGATTTTGTCGGCACCCAACAAAGCGGATCTAGCGCTGCCATTGCAATCAAACGACGGCGACGACATTGAAGTGGTGGTCTGGCACGACCGTTGTATAGCTAAGACCTGCGGCGATGACGCCGATGCTTGGTTAAGCGATTTTTTACAAACCGATTGCCGGCTGGTTTACCAAACCGATAACGATATTCGCAAGGTCGATCCTAACTATGCGTTGGACAGCGACCAAACGTCTTTTTCCGACGGCTTTCCGTTTTTGATCGTGTCGGAGAATTCCTTAAACGCCCTTAACCAAGCCATGCCGGTGACAATTGACATGATTCGCTTTCGGCCGAACCTGGTCGTCACCGATTGCGATAGCTATGCCGAAGATACTTGGCGACGGCTTAGCATCAACGATATTGGTTTTAGATTGCCCAAACCCTGCTCGCGCTGTTCGGTACCCACCATAGACCCGCTAACCGCCGAAACCGGCAAAGAGCCGTTGACGACGCTGAATCGTCTGCGCAAATGGCAAAACAAAGTCTATTTTGGGCAAAACGCCTTGCACGATAAACCCGGCAGCTTGTCAGTCGGCCAGACAGTGCTGATCGACGAAATCGGCGAACCGCAGCCTCCGCTATCCCCAACTTAGAAAATCCCGCACTTCAATCACTCATCGTCTGGCGATTGCCGGTTCGCGAGTCACGCTGTCAATGGTGGTATCCGCGCATTTGGGTGCTTCCCATGTAGATGCTTTGATTACTTGTTTGTCGAAGCTGTTCGCCTGGCTAATCGGGGCTTTTGCAGTTTTACATCAGTTTGACAAAGCCTTCCTCTGCTTATTTAGTAACGGGTATTTCTAAGCTAAAAAGCCTACTTTCAATTACCCGCTCTATCGAGCTAAGCAATAAATCAAACCCCACCTCGAAATAAAAACGATATTTCGTACTTCATGCGACATATCGTGCCAAAACGCTTCCACAGCAATTATGCATGCTGACTCCTCCTGCCAAGCACAGCCATAAAATATCTTTAAAAACATAAAGATAAATTATTTTCCCGCACAAAATTAATAACTGGCATAAGAATTGGCTATTAATTGCCGTAATACAATTTTTTGAATAAAACAGAAGTAAGTTAATTCAATTTATATGGCAATTTAGCAGCATGAGAAATTGTTTTAATCGACTGCATTTAAATACTTACTAGACGCCTGCATTTTGCACGCAACAAGTCATTAATATAAATATATTACCGCCAAATCTAATCAAATAAAGAGGTATCAAGATGGAATCAATTAAATTTAAAAAGAGTATCGGTAGCGATTTTAAGAAGCTACCTACAAACCACGGTTGCCGGATTCGCAATGTCGCATTGGCTATCACATTGCTGCTCGGCGCACATTCCGGATGGGTGTCGGCCGCAGCTTTTGACAGCAATATTGTAATTCGCGGTTCGGCCGAGTTTGATAGCCTCGGTTCCCCAGCCGATCCCATAAACGCCATCCAGACAGGCTCGCTGACCAGCATTATCGCGGGCTCTACTTCCACCACCACGCTGGTGGGTTCCACGGTCACAGGTCCTGACCCCTTGTCAGGCACCTTAAGCCAGATCGGCGATGGTTTTGGTATCAATTTAAACGCTAGCGGCACTGGCGGCGCCGAGCCCTCAAGCATCAGCCCGCTGTTCGGCGACTATACCTTTTCGATTGAGAACAAGTCTGCCGTGGATAGTTTTGTGGTGAACTTGCAATTCCAATACAGCCATCAAGTCGAAGCCACCGACACACCGCCGCTGAACAATGACGGCGAATTCGCACAGTCCATAATTGGCTTTTACAAAGCCGATGGCAAGGAACTGGCGTTTTCTAAAATTATTTCGGATCCCGTTCGCGGTAACGAAAAATTCATACCCAGTAATCCGAATACCAATATCGCTACCGGTAAAGGCGGCCTGGTATCCGACGTCGGCACTCTGCTGTTGTCGTTTCTATTAAACCCAGGCGATTTGATCAGCTTTGGCGATAGCAACCCCGATCTATTCATATTCGGCGGCGCGGACTCCGGCAGATTTTCGATAAATGCGTCCAGCCTGATTACAGTCGATTCGGTCACCAAGCAAACCAACAACACAGTGCCGGAGCCGGAAACCCTGTGGTTGCTGGCTATCGGCTTGATCTCAGTCCTTACCAGCAAACGCCGTCACTACGCTTTCAATTAATTTCAGCTCAATTTAAAGGTACTCAACATGTCAAAATCATTCAACAAACCACTCTTGAAACTGGCCATGATCGCTATCACCGGCTTACCTGTATCAGCCTCGGCTTGCGGTTCCGACCCCTTTCTCGGCGAGATTTGCACATTTAGCTTTAATTTTTGCCCGCGCGGTTATTTGGAAGCCGCCGGACAGACGCTGAGCATTGCGCAAAACACAGCCTTGTTTTCGCTGTTGGGTACGCAGTATGGCGGTGATGGACAAACAACATTTATGCTACCGGATCTGCGCGGCCGTTCGCCAATCGGGGTCGGGCAAGGTCCGGGGCTATCGCCCATATCGATTGGCCAAGAAATCGGCATAGACTTTGTAACCCTAAGACAAGACCAAATGCCTATACACGCCCATGGTGCGCAAACTTTTTTAGATAACGTTTCTGCTACGATGGACGCAGTAAGTACAGCCGGCAATAAGAGTACGCCCTCCGGCAATGTATTAGCGGCATCGACATCGAGAGATAATATCTATTCAAGCGACGCCCCCAACGCTTCCCTAAAGGCAAACATCATAAAATTTACGGGTAGACCAACCACTTCCGTTCAGCCCGCCGGACAAAGCGTGCCTTTTGATAACCGTTCACCTGCTTTGGGTATCACTTACTGTGTAGCCACACAAGGTATTTTTCCTGGCCGAAATTAACGGCTGGAATCTTCTAAATCTGCCCTGTTAAACGCAAATAGTCTGAAGTGATATTCACGACACATAGTGCCCACGCAAAAAAAGTGGGCACTATGTGGCTAGACAAAGCACCCTGCTGACTGAGCCACATGATCAACCCGCAGCCGGGTAAGCAATAACCGATTTACCCGAGTTTAAATCCCACAAAAAAACCGCCTGCACCGCTAACACCCCGACTGGTAAACACCGCCAGCCGATCCAGCAAGAAACTGCCGGATTCCTTGGCAGCCTCTGCGGCTGAGCTAGCCGCATTTTCCAACGCCATGTTGTTGATGTTGATAAGATCGTAATATTCGGCAACGAACAAAATCGACACAATCGCCCCACCGACAAACAAGGCCGTGCGCAGCATTTTTTTGGCGAAATAGCCGACCGCCATTCCCAAAATAAACGGTGCGCCTAAATTGCCCAGCAAAAAGGCTTCGGAAAAAATATCGTTGGATGCGTGTGTTTCAATGGCGTTATTCATAAAATCCAGTCGTAAAATGTTTAAAAATTTTCGAGGATTTTATAACGAATCCGGCAACATAGAGCATTTACTGCTCAGCAACATCTAAGCCGCCTGCGACGCATAACACGGTCCGGCAAGCGCATCCGCCGCTATGGCTTGTAAGTCAATCACCCTATCCACCGAGGCGATAGTCTCCGGGCGATGGGCGATGATGATGCGAGTCAATTTCAGTTGCTGCACCGCACCGTTCACCAGCTTTTCGCGGGCCACGTCCAAGTGGCTGGTGGCTTCGTCCAACACCAGAATTTTTGGGCGTTTGTATAAAGCGCGGGCCAGCAGCACCCGTTGTTTCTGACCACCGGACAACACCGTGCCCATATCGCCTATCAGAGTGTTGTAGCCCATAGGCATGGTCATCACATCCTGATGCACCGCCGCCAGTTGCGCGCAGGTTTCTATCCAGGCTTGATCCGGTTCCGGATCGAAAAAACAGATGTTGTCGGCAATCGAGCCGGCGAACAATTGATCTTCCTGCATCACCGCCGCCACCATATTGCGGTAATCGTGGCTGTCGATGCGGTTTAGGCGCACGCCACCGATGAGGATTTCGCCTGCGCTGGGCTGTAACAAACCCAAGATCAGTTTGGCCAGCGTGGTTTTGCCGTAACCGGACGGACCAATGATCGCCACCGACTCGCCTTCGGCAAAATCCAGATTCAAATTTTTCAGCACCGGCGGCTCGGAAGGTGCGTAACTGAAATCCAGATTGCGGATTTGGATCGATGCCGCCAGTTGCTCGTGACGGGCACCACTAACATGCTCATCTTCGACTTCCGCCAACGCAATATCGGCGACCCGTTCGGTGTGTAAGCCCAGCATTTTGAATTCGATGCCTTTTTCGATGAAGCTGCCCGCCCGATGAGTGAACTGGTCTTTAAAGGACATAAACGCAAACAGCATCCCCACCGAAAAGCCGCCGTCCAGAATAAACAAGGCGCCTAGCCAGATCACCGCGATGTTTTCCACCCCAAACAACAAGCTGTTCAGGGCGCGGTAAATGATATTGAGCTTTTGCACGCGGATGCCGGCGTTGAAATGATCGACCATCAAATTTTGATACCCGTGCCGGCGTTGCAACTGGCGATTAAATAACTTCACGCTTTGCATGCCACGCACCGTTTCCAGCAGATTGGTTTGCTGCTTGGCGGCGCGCAGGATTTGCTCTTCGCTGGCTGCCCGCAAAGGCGCGAACGATGCCAAACGCAACAGGCCATACAGTAGCGCGGCCAGGCTGACAATAGCCGCCAGTTTCCAGCTGTATACCAGCATCATACCCAGTGTCACCAACGCCATCACACCATCAATGATGGCTTCCAGAAAGCTGGTGGTCAGGGTTCTTTGAATCACATTCAACGATTCGAAGCGCGAGACAATGTCGCCCAGATGCCGCTTCTCGAAGAAATTCATCGGCAACTGCAATAAATGCCCGAACAGATTGCTCATCATCTGCAAATTCACCGAGGTACTGAGTACCAACACCACCCAGGAACGCAGCGCGGTAATGCCTATCTGAATCAAGGCCAGCAATAAAAATCCCAAACCCAGTACCGTCAATAGATTGGTATCACGGGCCACCACCGCGTTATCCACCACCAGTTGCATAAAAAAAGGCGCTACGATGGCAAACACTTCGATGGCTGCAGCCAATAAAATGATTTGCAAGGTAGCGCTGGAGGCACCGTTCAATCGGCCGATGAGGCGGGAAAGTTTGATTTGTTGACGTTCGGTTTTGGCGGTAAAAGCTTGGGTGGGCTGCAACTCCAAAGCAATACCGGTGAAATGTTTGGAGACCTCGGTATAGGGCAAATGCACGGTACCTTTGGCCGGATCGTGTATCGTCGCCACGCCGCGTTTGACCTGGGTCAAAACTACGAAATGATTGAAATCCCAATGCAAGATCGCTGGCAAGCTAAGTTTGCTCAATTCGTTTAAATCCACCCTTACCGGGCGCGAGCCCAGATGCAATTGGTTGGCGATCTGGATCAGATGATTCAAAGTCGAGCCTTTCAAGGACAGGGAAAACTTCTGCCGCAGGCTGGCCAAATCCACCCGGTGCCCATGAAAATTGGCGACCATCGCCAGACAGGCCAAGCCGCATTCGGCCGCTTCGGTTTGCAGAATCAGCGGGGTTTTTCTGCGACCGGAAAAATCGAGAATGTGTTGCATAGCCATGATTAAACCCGTCCTAGAATGCTGTAAAGGGGATCGAATACCCATTCGATCAAGCGGCGATGATCCAGCCAGATGTCCGCGTCCAGCAGCATGCCGGATTGCAGAGGAATATCCTGGCGATAGGCTTGCACCGCTTGTTTGTCGATCTCTACCGTTACCCGGTACACCGGCTCTTGCAACGTCACCGGCAAGTCGGCTTCCTTGGGGGTAATCAAGGTTTTGGCAATTTCGACGATGCGGCCTTGATGACTACCGAAGCGTTGATAAGGAAAAGCTTGATAACGCACCGACACGGTCTGCCCCTGTTCGACAAAGCCCACCGCGCTGGACGGCACCAATAATTGGGCTTGCAATTTGGCACCTTGCGGCAAGATGGACAGCAAGGGATTGGCGGTCGTGGCGTTTTGCCCCTGCTCCGCCAGGATCGTGGTGACGGTGCCGTCGTGCGGCGCGGTAATCACAATATTACGGCGCGATTCGGATTCGGTGATGTTTTGCGCCAAACTCGAAATATTGCGTTCGATGGCCGCGCGCTGGTTTTTAAATTTCATTTGGCTACTGTCCGCTTCCAACTGCGTGGAGCGGATGTCGCGTTGTAAGGTCATCTGTACCCGTTGCAGGGCTTGCAGCTTGGCTTGGTGATCCAACCATTCATCTTGTTTTTGCTGCGCTTGCACGGCCGAAACGAATTTTGTGCTTAGCAACTGCTGATAGCGTTGCGAAGTTGCCGCAGCACCAGCCAGACGCTGTTGCTGGGTGGCTAATTCGCTATTGACTTGTTGCAACTCGCGTTGCATGCCCTGCAGTCTATCCAACACGGAACGGTATTGAATCTGATCGATTTGCTCTTGTTTGACCAGTTCGGTCTCCAGACTCTCCCGGCGTTGTTTCAGTTGTTCAATCGCCGCCGCCTGAGCTTGCGGGGTTTCCCGCGAACTACTCTCAGTGGATAACACGAACAGCGTATCGCCGGCTTTAACCGCTTGCCCCTCGCGAACGTGTTTCTCGATCAAGGTGCCGGCCTGCGGCGCATACACTTTGATTAATCCCATGCTCGGCGACAAATAACCATTCACATGCGATTTGCGGGTGTATTCGCCCCAAAAGGCAAAGGCGATCAGCAGCAAAGCGCTGCTGACGGCTAAAGCGGTGAGAAAGGCAAACGACAAGGATTCCACGTGAATAACCTCCCCTAAGGGCTTGTCTTTTTTAAAGTCCAAGGCTTGTTGTCGAAATAACTCATGTTTCATAGCGCCGTTTCCTTCTCACCCATTTTGACATTGCGACCAAACCCCTCAGAGAACGCCGTAGTCGGCTGCCCGCCGCATGTCTTCGGTCGGCTTGAGGTTATTGGTCACCACTTGCGGACATCTAAAACATGCCGAGCGGCCTTCCTGTAGCCACCAACGACAGTCGGCACGAATCGCGCACACCGGCAATTGCTCGGTGACCGTCGGCGTAAAACGCACGACTTTTTCAGCCAGCCGGCATTTGGACTCCGCTTCCGCGTAGTGCCCGCAACCGGTGCAGGCGCACGGCGCGGAAAAGCGGAACACTTCCGCCGGACTGACAGGACCCGCCAGTTCGAGCAATTGCTCGGTCACCGGTTGCGGGGCAGTCAAATAAGCCATTTCAGGCTTATCCGCGGTGCCGGTCATTACGCCGATGACTTGAGCGCCCTCCCATTCCGGCTGCGCGCTGGGGCATAACACTGGGTTTTCCGAGGTCATGGCCTTATCAACCCAGCTGGGTTGCTCCTTGCAGGCCGCCCGCTAAGCCACCGGCCAAACCGCCGGCACCCTGATTGGTAATCACATTATTTAATCCTCTAAACTGATCGAACCAGGGGCCGCCAGCGATAATGCCTTTATTCAGCACCAAGCTTAACGAGGCTCCGCCGCTAACTTGATCCAGTTGTTCCTGATTTAATTCCACGCCGGCAGCCTCGCGGGCTTGCAAAGCGCGTTCTATGCCTTGCGCGGCAAAGGCGGATAACTCATCGGCAGAAATTCGAGTGGTTTTGTTTGACATGACAGCTCTCCAAAAAATAAAAGATGACTTCAGGGAAGTGATTTAGCGCACAACCAAGCCAGCATTGGCTTTAATCACGAACGACCCTGGATTGATGACCGGCCAGAATTTGCGGGGAAACTGACTTAAATCGGTTCCGACATCGACTAAACCGCCGGAAACTTGGCTGATTTCCTCAGGTTGCAACACCTTCAGACCTTGATCTAATTTGGATTTTTGAGACATTGTCTTTCTCCTTAAAAAAGTGATGAGGCCGGCTCATAGCTGGCCCAACGACTGCGATACCGGCAGCATTGCTTGCCGAACCACATCCCCATCTACCGGTTTGTGAACTTGAGCGGGTATTGATACTTTAGGTGTTCGCCACCCTGGAAAGCTGTGAAAAATTCCACTGCGAATGGCGGTAGTTTTTCATTCGACAAGGATTCGTGCCGCTATGGCGGCTACGCTAAAAGCGGAGCTTGGCTGGATGCGTAATTTGCGAAACTTTTTTACCGGCTAAATTTAAAGATCGTCTTCAGCATCTACAATTATTATCACGGCCCTAAAATACCGTTGGCCTAAATGCCTTGAGAGTACAGTGTCTATCGAAGGCTTAAACCGCCTCAGGCTTCGACGAGCGCAGCCCAAACGGGGCGGCAGCGATAAATTGGGCCGATTTGCATGGCAATGTCTTTGATACAAATGACGGCATTTATAGAATTTGGCGGCTTTCCATAGCCAAACTGATCGGGAGCTGCCGCTTACACAATTACCCGAACTCGACACGATTCCAGCTTTGCAGCGTACTGCCCAAGATGCGCTAAAAAGATCACTTCACAGCGATAGCCATTGACCAAACAACCATGAATAACGCGCCTTCACCCGCGAAACAGACAACGTTATCCGAAGCAGTTGCTCCTTCATTTACCCGAGTTTTAATTTCCAATATCGTGGGTTTAGTGATGTTGCTTGGTCTGGCGCTGTTAATAGGCATGACTTGGCAAAGCGTCGCCAGCACTGAAGAAACTACCCGGCGGGAGGTAAAAGAAACCCTGGACCGCGCGACCGAGCGCCTGCAGATTTTGATTCGCGCGGCGGAGATGACAGCCGAATCCGCTGAACGTGCCGCGATAGCCCCGGAGGTAACGGGCGCCACTTTACAATCGACACTGGAATATTCGCTGGCGGCATTCGAACAACGCCCGGAATTAAGTTATCTGGGCATTTCCTTGGCAGCTTCAGGCGAATACGGCGCGTTGGAACGGACTGCAAATGGCGAGATTTTACTTTGGCTATTCCCGGGTGACCGCACGGAAGGCCCGCCTGCGCGAAAGTTCATATTGACCGAGCAGGGATTCGTGCTCCATCAACAGCTGTTTAACCAACACTACGATCCCCGCAGCGATGCGTTCTACGCAGCCGCTTTGCGCAGCCCGAGCGGCGACACCTGGGTTCCGGCTTACCGCTGGGCGGAGCCATTTACAGGCAACGAGCCTTTGTGGGGCTTCAGCTACGGCAAAGTCCTGAAAGATACGGGCGGTCGTTTGATCGGCGTTCTGGATGCTGACTTCGACATCCCGGCATTGAATAGCTTTCTAAGCGCCATAGGTACGGAATATCACTCCCGGTTTCAGGTCCTGGAGTTGGGAGCCGCTCCCCGCCTAATCGGCGATCCGTTGCAAGTAGGCCGAGCGCCGTTGCCCTTGCCTGCCGATTTGAGCCCTTTGCTGAATTTCACCGGCGAATTATTCCTAGACCGCATGCTATTGGAGGGTGAGCAACGCTGGGTTGCCGCCCGCCGCATGCCGCTGAAAGGCGGTATGTCTTGGTTGGTCATTACTTCGCGTAAAGTATCGTTTATCGAAGACATGCTGCGTCGCCAGTTGTATCAGGTGGGCGGTATGGGCTTGGCAATTACCGCAGGACTGGTGCTGGTTTCGATGCGCATGGCCCGGCGCTTCGGCAAACCGCTGGCGGCGCTGGAGCGCCGGGTCGCCGGCATCGGTCATACCGAATTGGAACCCCCGGCGGCCGCCACTTTCGCCACGAACGAGTTCCGGGAAACCCAAATTCTGGGTGAAGCCCTCGACCACATGGCCGTGGCCGTTAAACAACTGCTGGAAGCCAAGGAACAGCAAGCCGCTTCGCTGGCCTTAAAAGGCGCAATTTTCGACTCCACTCACACCGCAATCTTTAGCCTGGATCACCAATTGACCGTTATAGAATGGAACGCCGCCGCAGAACGTTTGTTTGGCCTGGCGCGTGAATACATTCTGGGTAAGGCCATCACCGATGCTGTGCTTGCGCCCGACGGCCACGCTGATTGGGCCGAGATTCTCAGCACCACCGATTCCGGCGCTTTTCAATTTGTCGGCACCCAAGGCGTGTTCGACGCGGAATTGCGAGTGGCGGCTTTTAAACGCAACGGTTTGGAAGTCCGCACGCTGTTTCTAAACGACATCTCGGAACGACAACGCGCGGATGCCGCGTTGCGGGAAAGCTTGGCCCGCTTCCACGCCGCCACCCGTGCGACCGGCGATGTCGTGTGGGACTGGGACTTCGCCAGCAACAACATTTGGTGGAGCGAGAACTTTCAAATTGTGTTCGGCTACACCACTGACGAAATTTTGCCTTCATTCGACTTCTGGGCCCGCCGCATCCACCCCGACGACCGCGACCGCGTGGTTGCACACCTTCAAGCCACCGTAGCCGGCAGCGAGAACACCTGGTCCGAGGAATACCGTTTTCGGCGCAAGGACGGCAGCTATGCCGACTTGTTTGATCGCGGCCAATTGCTCTGTGACGACACGGGACGCGGCGTGCGGATGATAGGTGCCATTCAGGACATCACCGCGCGCAAACAGGCCGAGCTGCAGATTCGCTATCTGGCCACCTACGACGGCCTCACCGGCCTGCCCAACCGCGACCTGATCCAGGACCGCATTGCCCAAGCCATCGCCCACGCGCGCCGCGCCGGCAATCAGCTGGCACTGCTCTATCTGGATCTGGATCGCTTCAAGATAGTTAACGACGGCTACGGCCATCCATTCGGCGATGCGGTGCTGAAGGTCGCCGCCGAGCGGCTAGGCAGCCTGGTCAGGGACGGTGATACCGTGTCTCGCCTGGGTGGTGACGAATTTCTAATTTTGCTGACTGATTTAAATAAAGATAGCGATGCCTATTTCCTCGCCCAAAAAGTGGTCCGGCATCTTGATTGTCCGCTTCTGGTTCAGGGGCGTAATATCCATTTGTCCGTGAGCATTGGCGTCAGCGTATTCCCGCAGGACGGCGAAACCGCCGAGGCGCTGATCGACAACGCTGACGTGGCGATGTACCGCGCCAAGGACCTAGGCCGCAACACCTGTCAATTCTTCACCCGCGAGATGAGCGAGGAAACCCTGCGCCGCGTCAATATAGAGACGCGCTTGCGGGAAGCGTTGGCATTGGGACAGTTTCAGCTGGCCTACCAACCCAAGGTCAACTTGAAAAACGGCCAAATTTCCGGCTGCGAAGCCTTATTGCGCTGGCAACATCCCGAAATGGGTGCGGTATCTCCCGCCCAGTTCATTCCAATCGCCGAGGACTCCGGGCTCATCGTGCCCATTGGCGATTGGGTGCTGCGCGCAGCTTGCGCTCAGGCAAAAGCCTGGACAGACGCCGGTTTGCCGCCGGTCTGTGTGGCGGTGAACATATCCGCACGCCAGTTTCTACAGCAGGATGTGATCAGTTGGGTGATGAATACGCTCGAAGACACCGGTCTACCGGCCTCTCAACTCGAACTGGAACTGACCGAGAGTTTGATCGCTCAGGATGTCGAGAAGGTCATCGCCACTTTTAGCCAGCTCCGGACCGCCGGGGTGAAGCTGTCCATAGACGATTTCGGTACCGGCTATTCCAGCCTCAGCTATCTGAAACGATTTCGCGTAGATACCCTGAAAATTGATCAATCCTTCGTGCGTGACATGCTCACCGATCCGGAAGATGCCACTATTGTATTGGCGGTGATTGCACTGGCGCACAACCTGGCGTTCAAGGTGATCGCCGAAGGCGTGGAAACCGAACAACACTGCCAGTTTCTGCGCGAACACCACTGTGACGAGATACAGGGCTATTACTTCAGCAAGCCATTACCGGCATCAGCATTCGAGGTCTTGCTGCGTAACGGCAAAAGCTGGGTATAAACGGCAGGCGCTTGGCGGGCTGGCATTTGCAAAGTTGAAGTTCGCCAATGCGCCGAGCTCTATTCCCGCTGCCGCCGTAAAAGGGGTATGTCTGTGATTTAATTGGCCGACAATCTGTGAAATACTTCACTATCATGACGCAAACTTAGTAAGCTAGGCGTCACATACAAACCAGACCGTTATCAAAAGCGGCACTCTACTAAACCAAGCGGTTATAGCCTCATCATGCAAGCAGAAGTCATCGCCAGTCTGAACCACATCCCCTTTCTCGCCGATCTGCCCGAGGAGGCTTTGGAAGCTTTGGCATCCAGGGCCAAGGTCATTAAATTTCCGAAAAAGGCGATGATCATCGCCGAGGGCGACCAGACCAGTTCGCTTTACATTATTTTGTCCGGCAAGGTGCGGGTGTTCGGCAGTAACGACAAAGACAAGGAGGTCACCTTATTGATTCAGGAGGCCGGCTCGTATTTCGGCGAACTGGCCTTGCTCAGCGACGAACCCCGTTCCGCGGCTGTCGAAGCGCAGGAAAAAACCGTGTGTGCGGTCATCGCCAAAACCGATTTCATCCACTGGTTGAAACTACACCCCGATGCGGCGATTGCCTTACTTAAAGTATTGTCGGAAAAAGTCAGATTCCTGACCGAGAAAGTCAAACAAATGGCCTTGTCGAATGTTTACGAACGCACCATTAAAGTGCTGCAAGACATGGCGGAAAAAGAAGGCGACGTCTACGTGATTCATAACCGCCCCACTCAGCAAGAGCTGGCGACCATGGTGGGTTCATCTCGGGAAATGATTAACAAAGTGATGAAAGAGCTAACCAAAGGCGGTTACATCAGCGTCGACGAAAAAACGCTCCGCATCGAAACCACCCCACCGGCCGCATGGTGAGCTGCCTGTAGCGATTATCGGCAACGCATGATCGCAACTGCACCTTGGGCCAATTGACAAAAATAAGAAAATCCCGAGCAAAGTTAATTATTACCTTGATCAGTTAGGGTTTCAGACTTTATCATCCGAAAAAAAAACATCTTTCGGAGATAAAATGCGCTGCCTTGTGATTTGCTTCATGGTTTTATTTGCGCCAATGTGTTTGGCGGAAACCGATGCGACCGCGACAAGCTGTAGCGTGGAAAAAGCCGCCAGACTGGTTTCGCTGCAAGGCAGTTTATATTACGACGCCGGCGCGCAAGGCCAATGGCAACCGGCACAATTGGAACAAACTCTTTGCGAAGGCAGCAGAGTTAAAGTCGAAGCGTACAGCCGTGCGTCTTTGTTACTTCCGAACGGCATCACGCTGCGTTTGGCCGAAGGCACCGTCTTGACCTTAAACGGCATAGCCCCCAGCCAGCCCAGTTTAGTCGATTTGCTGAAGGGCTTTGTGCATTTCATCAGCCGCACACCCAAGCAGTTACAAATCACCACACCCATCGCCAACGCCGGCCCGGAAGGCACCGAATTTGCGCTACGCGCCGATGATGCCAGCGCCGAATTGTGGGTCTACGAAGGTGCCGTGCGCTTTTTCAATACCTACGGCGACATTCACCTGAAAGCCGGCGAAGCGGGTCAGACCTTGTTGGGCCAGGCCCCACGTGCGCAAATCGACCTCAAACCCGCCGATGCGGTGAACTGGGCCTTGTATTACCCGCCACTATTGCCCTATTCCGCGTCCGATCCCGCTATAGCCCCTGCTCTACGCGCCGCGATACAGAATTATCGGCAAGGCCGGATCGATTTGGCGCTAACAACTCTGGACCGGACACCGCCGGCTGAACAGTCCACAGAGTTTTTGAAAACCCGCGCGGCAATCAGACTAACAGCCGGGCAAAGCCAGTTGGCGATGCAGGACATTCAAGCCTTACGCGCCGGCAATACGAATGACGCGGACGCTTTGGCGCTGGAAAGTATTGTGGCGCTAACCCAAAATCGCAAAGCCGACGCACTGAATCTGGCCGAGCGCGCGGTGACGGCAAATCCGCAATCGGCTACTGCTTATTCAGCTTTATCGTATAGCCAACAAGCCGGATTCGAACTGGAAAAAGCCTTGGTAGCGGCACAGCATGCCAGTCAGCTAGCAGCTAACGATGCGATGACTTGGGCGCGACTGTCCGAACTGCAATTGGCCCTGGGCTTACGCTCGGAAAGTGCAGAATCGGCAACCAAGGCATTTATGCTAGACCCCAATCTGGAAAGAACTCAAACCGCGCAGGGCTTTTCGCAATTGTTCCGAGTGGATACCGCCCTAGCCTTACGGCATTTCGAATCTGCCGTACAGTTGGATTCTACCGCACCACTACCGAGACTGGGTTTAGGTCTAACGAAAATCCGCAGCGGCGACCTTGAAGCTGGCCGCCGCGACCTGGAAATTGCCGCCATTCTCGACCCGAATAATTCCTTGCTGCGTAGTTATTTGGGCAAAGCCTATTACGAAAAAAAACGCCCCGACTTGGCTGGTGATCAATTCGACCTGGCAAAACAACGCGATCCAAAAGATCCAACACCTTATTTTTACGATGCATTGCTCAAGCAAGCCTCCAATCGCCCAGTCGAAGCCCTGCGCGACATGCAGCAGTCCATAGAACTTAACGAAAACCGTGGCGTGTACCGCTCGAAACTGCTGCTGGACGAAGACGCCGCAGCCCGCACCGCCAATCTGGCGCGCATTTATAACGACTTGGGCTTTGGCCGGGTCGCGTTGAAAGAAGCCTGGAAGTCCTTGGGTCACGATGCCACCGACCCGTCGGCGCATCGTTTTCTCTCTGATGCTTACGTCGGTCAACCGCGCTACCGCGTTGCCCGCGCCAGCGAACTGTTGCAGGCGCAGTTGCTACAACCGATTAATATCACCCCGGTGCAACCACAGCTAACCGGGGAAAATATCGGCATTCTGAATAATACCGGGCCGGGCAGCTTATCGGTCAACGAGTACGATTCCTTGTACACCGGCAACGGCGCGCATATGGTTCTGAACGGCGCCTACGGCAGCAATAACACCAAAACCGATAACGCCATAGTCTCCGGCGTGTACGACAAACTATCGATGAGTCTGGGCCAGTTCCATTACCGAACCGACGGCTTTCGGCAAAACGACGATTATCAGCAAAATATCTACGACGCCTTTGCACAATACGCCTTCACGCCGGATTTTAGCCTGCAAGTCGAGTTGAAATCGGAAAACGTCAGAGCTGGCGACGTCCCGATGCGTTTGAACGGATTTCACGATGAAACGCTTAGACAGACTATCAAGCAAGACACGGCAAGAATTGGCGGCCACTATAAAATCGATCCTGAACAGGATGTGATCGGTTCATTTTTTTATACCAGGAGAAAGGAACTCACCCATAATAACTTCCTACATGCCTTCACCGACGATCCTGACTTCGACAACCTTGACGATACATCCAGGTTAAACAAAAACGAAGGCTATCAAACAGAAATACAATATCTTTACCGCCCGCACTCCTTTGAATTAATAACCGGGTTGGGCCATCTGGAGTTAAGGAACGATATAAACTTTGATAATACAAATGTCTTTATCAATGGCGACCCAGACCCCCTCACGGATACGTCAAAAACAGCCAGCCAAACGCACCATTTCAATGGCTATATATACTCGAAACAATATTTACCGAAAAACCTAACGACAACCTTGGGACTCAGCTTTGATTATTTGGACAATGAATTAATCGATGTGAATTCAGCGACCCTTTATTCGGATGGTTCATCCACCGTCTCCACACAGAATCCAGACCTTATTAAACGGCAACAACTTAACCCTAAGTTTGGTATTACTTGGAATCCGATAGAGAATTTAACTTTGAGAGGAGCTGCATTTAAAACGTTGAATCGACGCCTAGCCGCAAATCAAACAATTGAGCCAACGCAAATAGCCGGATTTAACCAGTTTTTTGATGATAATAACAATGCTAGAGCTTGGCGATATGGCGTGGGACTCGATTACCATCCATTAAAAACCGTATTCGTCGGCGGCGAACTTAGCTGGCGAGATAGCCGACACCCCTTTACCAGCAACGGCGTATTGACACTTCAAGATCGTAACGAATTGTCGCATTTAGCTTATATTTACTGGGCGCCTAAAGAATGGCTAGCTTTCAAAACGGAGTATCAATTTGATAAACAAGATAGAGCCTATAGGGCGGGCAACGGCGCCCTCAATCTCCCACAAAGCATCGCAACTCATCAAATACCCGTTTCTGTCAACTTCTTTCATCCGGTCGGCTTTTTTGCAAGAGTAAGTGGCACCTATGTTAATCAACACGTTGCAACTGCGACTGACTTTATCGCCAATCCGTTAGAATACCAAAGCGAAGGCTTTTGGACGTTTGATACTGCTGCCGGCTACCGTTTGCCAAAAAGACTCGGCTCGATTAATTTTGAAGTTAGGAATTTATTTGACAATAAATTCAACTATCAAAGTAATTTCGATGCTAGCGGCCCGCAAATCAGCCCATTTACCCCTGAACGGCAATTATTTGTAAAACTCAGCTTGTTTTATTAATTTGTTATAAGGGCTTTTTAAAAAATCAGGAGAAGTATAATGAAAAAAGTTATCGGTCAAACCCCTATTCTAATAGTACTTAGCAGTTTTTCTATTTTTGGATGCGGATCGAATGAAAGTATTGAAACACTAGTTGATCAAAGGGTCGCCTTAGCAAGTGGCGTCAATTTTGACACTGCAAAAATAGCAGTACTAGATCCGGAGACAGGTCAGGAACTATCGGCTTGTATTCAAAATAAATCCGATCCTCGTCGCAACGCCGAAAAAGTACAGTCGTCCACCAAAGACGCAGCCGAAAACTGTAAAGCCACTTTGCTTATTGACGATAATCCGGCACTTAAAGCAGCATTGGAACTCAGCAAGCAAACCATACAAGGTGAAATAAAAAAAGACGGCGAAGTGAAGCCTGCCCGGATTGTTATTTCAATTACCACCCTTTATAAAGGCTCGCATTGCAACGTCCTTTCATCCGGCGGCGACCAATACGAGAATTGCGGCAGGCAACGTTAAATTTACTATAAAAAACAGGGATCAGTGGCAAAGCAACTTACGCGGCAAATTAGCTAGTTACTCTACCGAAAACAACATAATGCTCCCGCGCAAGTGGGAGCCGTAAAAACTAATTTATAAAATTATCTTTATAAGCATTGTATTCAACTTTATTTCATAAAATTTATTGAAAAATACTTGACAAACAGGTAGCACACCCTTAGAGTTGACTCAGTTTATTTACTAGACAACTTCAATTACCGCTAAGCAGCATTCTGAGTTTGCGCAATAAGCTTATTACTTATCCAATAACCTATATCCGGACTACCGACATGAAAAATAACACATATTATGTTACTTCGATGTTTATTAGCGCCTTGCTGTCAATATATAGCCAAAACTCACAAAGTAATACCAACCAAACCGAAAATACCTTCATACCCCAGGCAACAACTGATTTAAGAACTATAAGCCACAAAGAAGCACAGGGCTGCATTCAATCACAAGGTAACTCAGCTATTTATAATACCCGCACATTAAGCCCGGCAGACGGCAATCCTCAAAACGGAAAACTTTGCTCTCCCTCAATGGTTAAATATGACATTTCAAAGACCGATTCTGCCCAAACCATATCGGCGCAGGCAGCACCGGCGCCACTCTATTTAGCTTCTGATTGCAACGTCGTGTACTCCGGCGGAGATCAGTACGAAAATTGTATCGACAATGAGCGTTGAGTTTGCGCAATAAGCTAATTACTTTTTCAATAACCCATACCCGGACTACCGACATGAAAAATAACACACATTATATTACGTCTATGTTTATTAGCGTCTTGCTGTCAATATATAGCCAAAACTCACAAAGTAATACCAACCAAACCGAAAATACCTTCATACCCCCGGCAACAACTGATTTAAGAACTATAAGCCACAAAGAAGCACAGGGCTGCATTCAATCACAAGGTAAATCAGCTATTTATAATACCCGCACATTAAGCCCGGCAGACGGCAATCCTCAAAACGGAAAACTTTGCTCTCCCTCAATGGTTAAATTTAATATTTCAAAGATCGATAATGCCCAAACCATATCGGAGCAGGCAGCACCGGCGCCACTCTATTTAGCTTCTGATTGCAACGTCGTGTACTCCGGCGGAAATCAGTACGAAAATTGTATCGACAATGAGCGTTGAGTTTGCGCAATAAGCTTATTACTTATCCAATAACCTATACCAGGACTACTGACATGAAAAATAACACATATTATGTTACTTCGATGTGTATTAGCGCCTTGCTGTCAATCTATAGCCAAAATTCACAAAGTAATACCGACCAAACAGAACGTACCTTAATAAGCCCGGCAACAACTGATTTAAGTACTATAAGCCATAAAGAAGCACAGGGCTGCATTCAATCACAAGGTAACTCAGCTATTTACAATACCAGTACATTAAGCCCGGCAGACGGCAATCCTCAAAACGGAAAACTTTGCTCTTCCTCAATAGTTAAATATGATATTCCATCGAAAAACTCATTAAATGATATGGATGAACCAGTATTTTCTCAGTTATCTAATTCATCACCAGCTCAACAAATAGCAGAATACTGCACTACTATTTATGCTAACGGCTATGAATATAAACAATGTATAAGCGATGAAGAACTCGCCGACCTTTTAGAGTAATCGAATCTTACACAAAGGCTTCGGAACTTCCTGGAGCCTTTGTGTGCTTTTATTAATCTAAGTTTACTGAATAAGTGTATCTCTGCCTTCTTTTTCTTTATATTCAAGTTAATATAGGCGGATTGAAATTTATTCATAAAATTTATCGAAAAACACTTGACAAACAGGTAGGGCGCCCCTAAATTTAACTCATCTTATCTGCTAGACAAATTCAAACCGTATCTCAATATTGGCATGCTGAGTTTGCGCAATAATCTGATTACTTATCCAATAACATATACCCGGACTACCGACATGAAAAATAACACATCTTATATTACGTCTATGTTTATTAGCGCCTTGCTGTCAATCTATAGCCAAAATTCGCAAAGTAATACCAACCAAACTGAAAACACCTTAATAACCCCGGCAACAACTGATTTAAGTACTATAAGCCATAAAATAGTTAAACCTGACGTTCAAAAGATCGATGCGACTCAGGCAACGCCGACGCCACTTTATTTAGCTTCTGATTGCAACGTCGTGTTGGTCGGAGGAAACCAATACGAGTATTGCTTCGACTATGAGCGCTGAGTTTGCGCAATAAGCTTATTACTTATCCAATAAACCTATACCAGGACTACCGACATGAAAAATAACACATATTATGTTACTTCGATGTGTATTAGCGCCTTGCTGTCAATCTATAGCCAAAATTCACAAAGTAATACCGACCAAACAGAACGTACCTTAATAAGCCCGGCAACAACTGATTTAAGTACTATCAACCACAAAGAAGCACAGGGTTGCATTCAATCACAAGGTAACTCAGACATTTATAATGCTAGCACATTAAACCCGGTAAACGGCACGCCTCAAAATGGAAAACTTTGCTCTCCCTCAATGGTTAAATATGATATTCCATCGCAAAACTCATTAAATGATATGGATGAACCAGTATTTTCTCAATTATCGAATTCATCACCCGCTCAACAAATAGCATCATACTGCAACACTTTTTTCTTGAATGGAGAGCAATACGAATTCTGCTACACACAAGAAGAAATCGACGAAGCGCTTGAGTAATATGAGTTTTTGGCAGAAACTTGCGCCCCCATAATATTGGAGTTAACAATTAGAAATTTACTAAGGTATTAGACAAAATAGCTCTTAATACGGCTTATTTTATTTGCTAGAAAATTTTAAATAATTTCCGGTATTCAGTATTCTGAGTTGTTGCGAAAAGCTTGTTATTTAACTATTACCACCCTACCTGGACTAACAAAATGAATAATAAAACAAGTTATATTATTTCTATCTTTATTAGCACATTGCTGTCAATATATAGTCAAAATTCACAAAGCAATACCAATCAAACAGAAAACACCTTAAGAACACAGGCGATAACCGATTTACGTGATATAAACAACAAAGAAGAACAGAGATGCAATAAATCACAAAGTAACTCAGCTATTTATAACGCTAGGCCATTAAACTCGACAATTTCCCCTTCTGAAAACGGAAAACTTTGCTCTCCCTCAATAGTTAAATATAATATTCCATCGCAAAACTCATTAAGCGTTATGGATGAACCAGGATTTTCTCAGCCATCAAACTCATCACCCACTCAACAAATAGCATCATATTGCAATACTTATTACTTAAGTGGCTACCAATATGAAATCTGTTATACACAAGAAGAAATCGACGAAGCATTCAATTAATTTCTGTATATAAGCCTCTAAATTGATGACGGTGGATCGCGCGTGCAGTCCGCCGTCATATCTATTGTCCAGACTGGCATTCCTTATGCCCCGTTCGTTACGCATCGCCGTTATCACCGTTCTGGGGTTTTTGCTAAGCACGCTGGTAGATTTAGCGTTCGATACGGAAAGCACACTGGGTTTGGACACCTTATTCAAAATCCGCGGCCCGCAAGCAACACCCGAACAGATGGTAATTGTCGCGATGGATGAAGCGTCCGAGACTCACTTTGGCGTGGGTCAAGACTTGACCCGCTGGCGCGAGTTTCATGCAAAGCTGCTTGACCAATTGAATCGCCAAGGCGCGAGTTTGATCGTATTCGATCTGCAATTTATCGCCCCCAATCACAGAGTAGACCCTATTCTAGCTGATGCAATGCGCGCTGCCGGCAAGGTCTTGATCAATGAGTGCGTGCAAAAATTTCGCCGAGGTGTCGAGGACTTTTACGGGCGGGAAGAATGTTCGGACCGCAATAAAATGCCCGCTATTTCCCGCGAAGGCGAACCAGCGACAACCTTATCCGAGCGGCTGGTAGTCATGCGCAAACTGTCGCCAACGCCAGCAATTGCTCAGGCGGCGTTAGATAGCTCGCCGTTTTATCTGATTAACGACTCGGAAGATGACCCTATCCGCGAGTCCTGGACCTTTTACGATGCGCTCGCCGAAGCACCTAGCCTGCCGGTCTTGGCCTGGTTTTATTACCAACAAGCGAGCAGCGACTATCCGAATGAACAACCCTTGTCGGCTTGGTTGACTGCGCAGCGCCGAGCGTGTGCAAACTCACCTAATCTGGACCAGCGCGCCAAGCAATTGATCTGTGCAGGCGACAGCCGCTATCTCAATTACTACGGCCCGCCGCGCACGCTGAGAATGGAATCGTACGCCGATGTTTACGAAGGTAAGGTTGAAGACTTACAAGGTAAAGTGATATTCGTCGGCCGCGCCAACCGCCAATTTTCGCCCGGCAAATCGGACTTTTTCCCAACCCCTTATTCCGATTCGCGCACCGGCAAAATGGCCGGCGTGGAGATCATGGCCACGCAATTTGCCAACTTGCTGGAAGATCGTTTTATCGAAATACCTGCGCCGGGTTGGCTAATTTCGAGCTTATTCGGCTTACTTATCGCCCTGTTGCTGGTCGGATTTGCCGGCTGGCCCGGCATCGTCCTCAGCCTGGTGTTTGCCTCGGCTTACGCCGGCTCGTCTGTCTGGTTGTTCGGGCAGCGCTATTGGTGGGTGCCTGTCGCCGGGCCGTTGTTAATTCAATTGCCGCTATCCTGGCTGCTGAGCTTGGCCTGGTCGCGCTACGACTTAATGCGCGAACGTGGGCGCATACTTGAATTCGTCAGTAGAGTGTTTCCGCAATGGGTCGGCATGTTGCCGGCGGCGCCGGGACAATGGACCGAAAGCGCTAACGCCGGCATCGCTAAAAGCGAAAAAGATGTTTCCGGTTTGTGTCTAGCCACCGACATCGAAGACTACACCGCCATCGCCGCCCAACATTCACCCCGGGAAATGTGGACGCTGTTGAATACCTATTACCAGGTGTTGGGGCATCCGGTAGTGTCCCACGACGGTGTCATAGCCGATGTGACCGGCGACGCGATGATGGCGGTGTGGTTCGATGCGCCGGCAACGCAACAACGCCGCAGCGCCTGCTTGGCCGCGCTGGAAATGGCCACGGCGGTGGCGTCTTTCAACCTCTCCTCCAGCCAGGAACCACTCGCCACCCGCATCGGCTTGCATGAAGGGGATCTAACGCTGGGCAGCCTGGACGCCGGCAGCTCCAGTCATTACCGGGCTATTGGTGATACGGTCAACATTGCGTCGCGGATTCAGGGGGTGAACAAGTATTTAGGTACGCGGATTCTGGCAGCGCAGAGCATCGCAACCGACTTAGAGGGCATCGTTACCCGACCGGTAGGTACGTTTCGCGTCGTCGGCCGTGCGGAGCCATTGAATCTAGTGGAAGTCGTCGGAAAAATCAGCGGCGATCCCCCATCGAACAAAATGCACGCTCTGTTTGCCGACGGTTTGGCCGCATTCCAGGAAGGCCGGTGGCCGGAGGCCACTCGCCTATTCCAAGCAGCACTCGTTGTCGACGCCAACGACGGACCCAGCCGTTTTTATCTGCAAAAAGCTTTACACTATAGTGAAATGCCGCCTTTGGCATGGGACGGAATCGTGGTGTTGGATGGCAAATAAGCCGTAGCAGCGACACCTAAAAAATGGCGTTCCAGCAGAACAATCAGAGCGCCTTAGCCGCTTTCAACGGCCATGGATTGAGCCCAGTCCGGCTATTTCATTAGCCAATTCGATACTCAAGCGCGTCAAGCAACGGCTTTGCGCAGCGACACTGGCTTCGGCGCCCTTACCTGCCGCTTCGCTGCATTCGAAGCGTTTGCCAAGTAAGACTTGTTCGGCTTTTTTCAATTGCCATTGCACGGAGAAGCGGCTTTGGCCGCTAGCGGTTTGATGTAACTCGAGAATATCAAAGCTAATTTGGTAATCGATAGCCTGACGCGGTGCCCATGGATAGCGAACCACTTGGTCTATGCCCAGTTGTTTGGCTAGAGAAAGCCGCAAAACCCGAGCAATATTGTCATCCAGACGTTCGGCCCAGCGATGTTGGTCGTCCAATTCATACTGATGCTCGCTCAGCGCAGTAATTAGCTGCGGCCGGTCCAAATACGCCGGCAAATGAATCGGGCCCAATCCCAACACCGTATCGGGCGGTAACACGACAGCCGACGGCGCGCCGGTTTCGGCGCTGAGCATATAAAACTGTATCGGCTGACTGCTGCAAGCGGCCAGCAGCAGCACTGAAAGTAGCATCGGTAAATAAATGATGTGTTTCATATTCATCCGGTTAAACCTGTTAACAACCCAATCTATTTGCCGTATATCAACGACTCCGGCCGCCTTTCCAGCGACTCGGTCAAATCTTTTAAGGAGCGCGAGGCATTACGCATTTCCACCAAGGCTTGCCCGAGTTGCGCATCAGGGGCGGCCAAGGTTTCGACGGCATTAAGGGCATTTTGCGAACCTTCCATCATCTTGGTAGCTGCGTTCAGACTCTGTTCGGCGGCTTTCAACACCGGCAATAATTCCTGGTTGAAATCGTGCAAGGTGGTGCGGGTATCGCTTAAAGCACCATTGGCATTGCTCATCAACGGTTCGATCTGATTGTTTAACGTCCCCATCAAACGTTGAGTTTCCTGCAAGGATTTGGCTAAAGCAGCCAGCGATTTTTTGGTGTCGTCGGATTGCAGCAAGCTACGCATTTCGCTGAGCGTATCCGCCAAATTCTTCATCATCTCCTCGACCGGCAGTTGACGTGCTCGATTGAGAATTTCATCGGCGGTATTGCGGATTTCGTCAACGGTGGTTGGCACACTGGGCAGTTCCGGCAGGTTTTTGTAATCCAGCTTAATCAGGTTGACCGGTTTATCGCTATAAAAATTAAGATCGACATATAACAAGCCGGTCAGCAAGCTCTGCGTCTCCAACCGCCCCTTCAAACCGGCATCAATCAGCCGTTGCGCATCCTGCATACGTTGTTTTTTACTGTGGCCGCCGGATTGCTGTACCGACAAATCTTGCAGCAAGGCCGGATCGATTTCGATCACCACCGGCTTGAAAATCCGGCCGGTTGCAGAATCCATCACCAAGGAAATTTCGTTGACATTGCCGATCTGCACGCCCTGTAATTTAACCGGTGCTCCGACATTCAAACCGTTCAAAGCCGAGTCGAAAAAAATCACGAAGCGTTTTTTGTCCTTAAAAAAATCGCTGCCGCCAAAGATCATCACGCCCGCCGTCAGCAGGATCAACGCGCCGACCAAAAACGCGCCGATGGCGAGTGGATTGGCTTGTTTGCTCACGCCGGACTCCTCATGTGTCGATGATTGCTATTTTGCTCGGTTTGGTCGCCGCGATTTAAAAATCGAATCACGTTGGGGTGTTTGGATTCGTGCAGCAGTTTTTGCGGGGAACCGCCGTCGATATTGGTACGGGTTTCCGCATCCAGAAACACCGAATTGTTGCCGATCGCGAAAATACTGTCCAGATCGTGAGTGACCACGACGATGGTGGCCGACAAAGCGCTGCTCAAACTTAGAATCAGATCGTCCAGCAATTTGGCGGTGATCGGGTCCAAGCCGGCGGACGGTTCGTCGAAAAACAGAATCTCCGGGTCCAGGGCCATCGCCCGCGCTAAGCCGGCGCGCTTTTGCATGCCGCCGCTGAGTTCGGAGGGATAATAATCTTCAAATCCGGCCAAGCCGACCAGCGCCAGTTTATAGGAGACAATCTCCCGCACCTTTTTAGCTGGCAACTGGGTGGCTTCGGTAATCGGCAGCGCGACGTTTTCGGCTAAGGTCATCGAGCTGAGCAAAGCACCGCTTTGAAACAACACGCCGGTGCGCGCCAGAATTTGCTGGCGGGCTTTAGGATTGGCTTGCCAGAGGCCTTGATCGCCATAACAGACATCGCCTTTTGCCGGGGACTTTAAGCCTATCATATGCCGTAACAAGGTGGTTTTGCCGCAGCCATTGCCGCCCATGATGATAAACACGTCGCCGCGATTGATCGTAAAATTCAGATCGCGCTGAATCACGAAATCGCCGTAAGTCATGGTTAGATTTTTTACTGTAATGCAGGCCTCGACCATCGTTAAATCCCCAGCCGGTTGCAGATGATAGTCATCACCGAGTCGGCAACGACGATAAACACGATGGCCGTGACCACCGCCGAGGTGCCGGCATCGCCGACCGCCGAGGCACTGCGGCCGCATTGCATGCCGCGCATGCAACCCGATAGCGCAATCAAAATGCCGAACACCGAGCACTTCACGAAGCCGATTATAAAATCCTTCATCTTCACGGCATGGGCAGTGCGGTCCAGATATTCGGTCAGCGACACGTCAAAAAAATTCACCGTCACAAAGCCGCCACCGATGATGCCCATCAAATCGGCATAAAGACATAAAAGCGGCATGATGATGATCAAGGCCAACATGCGCGGCAACACCAGAAAAGCCATCGGGTCCAGGTTCATGGTTTTTAACGCATCGATTTCGCTGTTGACGTGCATCGTACCAATCTGCGCGGCATACGCGGCGCCGGTGCGGCCGGACATGATGATTGCCGTCATCAAACCGCCCATTTCCCGGGTCATGCCCAGACTAACCAGGTTAGCAATGTAAATTTGCGCACCGAACAAAGACAGCTGCACCGCGCCGACGAAGGCCAGAATCAACCCTACCAACAAGCTGATCAAGGTGACGATAGGCAGCGCCGACGGCCCGCACTCTTGAATATACAGCCATAAATCCTGGCGGCGAAAGTGGGCTTGTCCGCGCAGCGTAGCGAAGGTGCTGATCATCATTTCCCCGACAAAAATCAGCATCTCTTTGCCATGCTGAATGGCTTTGCCGGTGCTGACCGCCAAAGCCTGCGACCACGACCTCTGGGTTTGCTCGCGGTGCGCATCGACGCGCTCCGGCACGGCGGCAACCAGAGCCAGCAAGCCTTGAATCGATGCCGGCAAGCTGGTCTTATCCACAGCCACCTGTTTTTGCTCGGCGTAATCAATTAGCTTAATTAATTCAGTCACCAACATGCTGTCCCAACGGCCAAGCGCCGCCGTAGACACGACAATTTTTTCGATAGCCTGGGTTTCAATCTGCGCGAGTATGGGTTCCAAAGCGGGTAATTGCGCATCCAGCACCCAGTCTCCGGACAGCGAGATTTCCAAAGTCTTTGCCTGGCGAATCGCGCTGATGGCGCAGCTTGGAGCACTATTGATGGCTGGCGGTAGGATTTTTGACGTTTTCATCCCTGTTGATACTGATAAAACTTAGCCGCAAGTATGCGCAGAACACCGACGCATGGCAATAGCCGACTGAGAAGTATTTTTCCTAAAAATAGCCGGGAGCAACTGCTCTGACTGAATAGCCCTGCATCATCAAAATTGGCATGTCGGCAGCAAAAAGCTTATCAGTAACTATCAAGTTTTCGCCAATTCGCGCGTTTCCCAGTCGGCCTTGATTTGCAAAATTTGCGGTTGAATATCTAGAAAACAGGTCACCATCGCCGGATCGAAATGCTGCCCGGCGCCTTCGCGGATAGTCGCGACCGCCTTATCGACCGGCCATGCTTCTTTATAAGGCCGGCGCATGGTCAGCGCGTCGAACACGTCGGCCACCCCGACAATACGCACCGATTCGGGAATATTGAGGTTAGCCAGCCCATTCGGGTAGCCGGTGCCGTCCCATTTTTCGTGATGCGACAAGGCCACTTCGGCCGCCAGTTTAAAAATCGGTGCATCGCTTTTTGACAGAATATCGTAACCAATCTGGCAATGCCGGCGCATGATGCGCCATTCGTCTTCATCCAGCGCACCCGGTTTACTCAGTACCGCATCGGGCACGCCGATTTTGCCGGTATCATGCATCGTCGCGGCAAACTCCAGTAATTCGGCATCGGCACACGTCCAACCGACGTTTAAGGCCAAGGCTTTAGCATAAGCGGCCATCCGCCAAATATGCACCCCGGTATCGTTGTCGTTATAGTGGCCGGCTTCGCCCAACATATAGATGGCGTCGCGGTGGCTTTTTTCCAACTGCGTCGCTCTTACCAATGATAAATGGGTTTTTACTCGCGCCCGCACCAGACTGGGTACAACAGGCTTACTCAAGTAATCCACACAACCCACCGCAAACCCTTGCTCTTCATCGCCCAAGTCGGATAAAGCAGTGACGAATATGACCGGGATGGTTTCGGTGACCGGATCGGCTTTCAAAGCCCGACAAACTTGGTAGCCGTTCATATCCGGCATCTGAATATCTAGCAAAATTAAACTTGGCCGGTGTTTGGCAACTGCCAGCAGGGTTTCCTCACCGTTACGCGCAAACACCAAACGATAGGTAGGCTCCAGAATTTCACGAAGTATCGCCAAATTCGCGGGTTCGTCATCCACGATCAAAATCGGATTATTAGGCATGGGTATCTTACTGTTTTGGTATATCGAGCTGGCTTATTAACGCCAGAACTAAGCTTTCAGCTTGCCGAAAATTATAGTCGCGAATTTCTGTCGCGAGCGGCGCCAATAACTCGGTATCTACCAAGCCCACCAATTTCAGCAATAGGCGCTCGGCATGACCGGGGTTATCTTCATCCAGCGCCGTTAACAATTCGCTTAACAAGGGTTTGATACCATCGGGCGCCTCGCTTTGAGCACTGTGATCAAGCGGTGACAGGGAGTTTGCGCTTAAGTTACCGATGCTGATGATCACCACGTCAAGCGCCTGTTGCAGCGCTGCGGCGGCCGCGCCCAACGGCTGACTGTGATGCAAGGCCGTTTCCAGTTCGACGCTGCGTTTGGCTACCTCGGTCAGAGCCAAACCGTAAGCCGCGCCTTTTAACTTGTGCGTCAGGGTGGCAAGCTCGGCAAGTTGACCTTGCTCGGCAGCGACACTAATGTCCCGTCCGGCTGTGCGATACTGCTCGACAAAGCGTGCCAGATAGGCCTGGTAAAGATCGCGCTTATGCCACATTTTTAGGCCGGCGTTAACATCGATTCCCGGCCAATCGTCTGGGTCTGGAGTTGTCGGCACAATGCGTGGGGCGGATTGGCCGCGGGGAATCAACCCGTCATCCAGATCGCCGGATGCCAGCCCTGTCACTCCGAGTGGCGAATTGTTTCCGGTCCAACGCCTGATCAAAGCCAGCATTTGCGGTACGTTAAAGGGCTTGGCGATAAAATCGTTCATACCGGCTTCCAGCGCTGCTTCCTGCAAGTTTTTAAAGGCGCCGGCCGTGAGTGCCAGGATGGGTAAATCAGACCACGCCGGATTTTTGCGTATCCGCCGAGTGGCGGCATAACCGTCCATGCGCGGCATTTGCACATCCATCAACACCAAATCCACAGCACCAGGGTTTTTAAACAACCAATCCACCGCGTCTTGGCCGTCGCACGCCAAGCTGACTTGCGCGCCCTCCGACTCCAAAATGCGCCTGGCCACTTCGCGATTGATGTCGCTATCGTCCACCACCAATATCCGCAGACCTTGCATACGAGTGCCTGCCAAATTGGACGACTTATCCGGCAAAACTGGCAGCGGCGGGGATTTCGACAATACCGCCGCGACGGCGTTATACAATGCGGAAGGGGTTACCGGTTTGCTCAATATCCCCTCGACATACTTCATGTCGGCATCAACCGCCAGCAGTTCCCGGGAATAAGACGAGCTGATCATCAAGATAATGGCTATACGCGGCTGATCTGCGTTAACCGCCGCCAATGAAGCGCGGATAGCTTCGGCTATACTCGTACCGTAGACATCCGCCATAGGCCAATCCAGCAGCAGCACGTCATAAGGCTCGGCGCGTTCCAGACTGGCGAGCAGTTCGACGATTGCCGCCTCACCCGAGTCGACGGCGTTGGCATGCCAATCAAGACTTCGCGCCGAGGTATTGACGGCTTCGCGCGTAGTCTCACAATCATCGACCACCAGCAATTTCAAATGGTGCAAATGCGGGAGAGACTGCGCCGGATTGCAGTCAAGATGCCGCTGCAACCGCAGGACAAACCAAAATTCGCTGCCTTGGCCGGCTACACTGTTTACCCGTAACTCGCCACCCATCAAATTCACCAGCTGGCGACAAATTGCCAAGCCAAGGCCGGAGCCGCCAAAGCGGCGGCTGATTGTATTATCTGCCTGGGTAAAGGCGGCAAACACATCGTCCAATTGCGGTTCGGAAATACCGATACCGGTATCGCTGACGGCAAAGCGCACCGCCACCGTATCGCCGCTTTGCCAATCATCGACAGTCACGCGCAACACGACTTCGCCTTTTTCGGTAAATTTAATCGAGTTGCCGAGTAAATTAATCAAGACTTGTTGAATGCGCAGGCCATCGCCGACCAGAGCATCGACACCGGCCGGCGGGATAATAATCAATTCCAGATTTTTGTGGTCGGCTGCCGCCGCCATCAAGGCCGCAAGGTGATCGAACATATCGCTGAGCCGGAACGGCAGGTTTTCGATCTCCAGGCGCCCGGCCTCGATTTTGGAAAAATCCAGAATATCGTTAATAATCGCCAACAAAGAACGCCCGGCATCACGAATTTTCCGCACCAAACTGCGTTCTTCCTCGTTCAGCGTGTGTTGTTCCAGCAAATAACAAAACCCCAGCACCGCGTTCATCGGCGTGCGGATTTCGTGGCTCATATTCGCCACAAAACTGCTTTTTACCTGCGTCAAATGTTCTGCGCGTTGCAAGGCTTGGTTGAGCTGTTCCGTCCGTTGTTCGACCAGGTTCTGCAAATGATCCCGATATTGCAGCAATTCCATTTCCTGTTTTTTCCGCACGCTGATGTCCTGTACCGTGGCCACCCGATACATCACCTTTTGCTCGGCATTTTTGACGCTGACCAAATCCACCGCCACGTCAAACTTAGAACCATCCTGGCGCCGATAAACCGATTCGTAACGTATTTTGCCGAATTGGTCGGCTTCATGCAGACGCTGTGCAGCCGATTCGACGTATTCCGGCGCGTACAGGGACAGAATGAGTTGGCCTTCAAACTGATCGGCGTTGTCGTAACCCAGCATCTCGGCAAACGCCGGATTGCAGGTTACCAGGCGGCCGGTCTCGGGGTTGCCTATGGCTATGCCGTGCCCGCAATAGCGGAAAGCATCGATCCAACGCTGCTTTTCCGCGGCCGCGAGCTTAGCTTCGGTGATGTCTTGCACGGTCCCAATCAAGCGCCAGGGTTGACCATCGGCCTTGGTTTCCAGTTTGGCTTTGGACAACACCCAACGCTGCTGTCCTTGCGGGGTACAAATACGGTATTCCAAACCGTTACCGCTGTTACCCGCCAAACAGTCCTGATGCCAGGCTCGCCTGGCGGCACGGTCATCGGGATGCACCGTTTCCAACAACTGCTCCATGGATAAAGCTTGATCGGTTTCGGGTGATAGGCCAAATACCCGAAAGGTTTCTTCGCTCCACATCGCTTGGCCGCCAGGTAGGTAGCGAACCCAAGAACCAATATGAGCCACGGCCTGAGAATCTGCCAGCAGCCGTTCTTTTTCTATCAGGCTTTGCTCGATTTGCCGGCGTTCGGTGATGTCTAAGACAATACCTCGATAGAGTAGAGGCCGACCTTTCTCATCCAACTCTGGTTGACCACGCGACATCAGCCAACGCTCCCGGCCGTCGACTAGTGCGGCAAGCCGCCATTCCACGTTCAACTCGATATTTTGCTGTACCGCTTGGTGAATTGCCGCTTGTGCGATGGCGCGATCATCCGGATGCACAGTGGACAGCCAGACGTCGTAGCTTGCTTGGCAAGCAAACGGCTCCAAGCCATACAGGCGCCACAAACCTTCATCCCATTGATTTTCGTTGGTCTGTATATTCCACTCCCAGATACCGGCGTTGGCAGCACGAAGCGCTTGGTTCAAACGCCGGTGGTTAACCTCCGATTCCAAACTGGCAATGCGCTGCAACTCGGCTTTGGAGCGGCGCAATTGTTCGAAAGCCAGATTAAACGACAGTCCCATAAAGGCAAAAATCGCCGTGGAATAGTAATAGCGCACGTCCGCAATGTTAAAACTTCCCTCAGGCGGGATAAAAAAATAGATACCCATTGAAACGGCCATTGCGGTAGCAAGCAGGCCGCTAAGCACTCCTCCCAAGTAGGCACTTAAAAATACCGCCGGGTAGAACAAACTCCAGGTCAGGGGCGACAGCGCGGACCGTAGCGACCATTGCAGCAAGCCGGCAGCAATAGGTATCGCCACAGATAGAACTGAAGTCAAGTGGATGGGAATTCGTTGGAAGCGGATCTGCAGAAAACGCTCAGCACGCCGATTGCGCTGCTGGTTAACCCTGAGCGGGTCGAAGAACTTAATCAGCGTGTCCTTAATCACCGCGATAAACCCTGCAACATTCAGCGGTTGCGCAACGCATAAAAATGCAAAAGTTATCCATGCAAAACAATGCCGGCCGCCACTTTATTAGCAATGCCGCTGCAATTCAGGTGTGTAGCTGCCAGTCTAAAAACAACTAACGAACGTACTGAATCGGTGACAGTCGCAGCGTGAGACCCGGTGTATTGCCAACGCTGCTCGGCAAGTATCAACCGGCACGTTTTGTCAGCCGCTATGAAAATGTTACGCAAACCGAAAAACATATGCCCCCCGTGCTTTAGGTAGCCCTCTAGAACGCTAGCTTACCAGATGAGTTTATTGCGGCAAATATCGAGGGGCTCTAGCATCTATAGACAGCGGATAATATGTAAAGTGGCGTTTTAGACGGCGCAGAACAAACAGATTTCGCGCGCTATAAAAAAGCCCCTGAGTAGGGGCTTTTTGCGTCTTCTAAGGTAAGGGTCAAAACGGAATATCATCGTCGAAATCGTCATAGGAAGCCGGCGCAGCTTGTGGGCCTGAAGGTCCGGAAGAGCGATTGTCATAGCTACTGGCCGGCGGAGTATTATTGTCCGAGTAGCTGGCAGTGCCGCCGCTTTTACTGTCCAGCATGTGCATATTGTCGGCAACGATTTCGGTGGTGTACCTATCTTGACCGTCCTGGCCTTGCCATTTTTGGGTACGGATACGGCCTTCGACATAACATTGGCTACCTTTTTTCAGATATTCGCCAGCGATTTTCGCCAAACCACTGAAAAACACTACCCGGTGCCATTCTGTTTCTTGCTTGCGCTCGCCGGTTTGCCTATCTTTCCAGCGTCTATCGGTGGCCAACCGTATCGTGGTAATAGCATCGCCGCTCGGCATATAGCGCACTTCCGGATCGGCGCCGAGGCGGCCGATCAGCATAACTTTATTCAGCATGGTGTTCTCCGTGTAAAAATTGCGAGTAACAGCGGCTTACTGCCACTGCTTCAAAAAAATACCTAATTGATTTTTATCGAGTTGCTGGTTATCGACTTTCAGATACGCGGCATTTTCTTCAAAATGCAGCCGTACCTCTTCAATGCCGTTAATCGCCAACAAAGCTTTGGAAAATTCCGCTCCGCGTTCGGGTTTGATCGCCTGCAATGGCAACAGCAGGTTGGCCCAGTAGCGCGGCGGCGACATGAACAGCGCGATGACTATCCAGCTGGCGGCCACGCCCGCCGAAAACATAAACACCGCCGCGGCGCCGAATTCGCCGTACAACCAGCCACCAGCGCCACCGCCTAAAAACGCGCCGAGGAATTGGGCGCTGGAATAGATGCCCATGGCCGTACCTTTGAGATCACCGGGCGCGGTTTTGGAAATCAATGAGGGCAAGGTCGCTTCCAACAGATTAAAACCGCAGAAGAATATCCACAAGCAGGCGATCAAACCGATCAACTCGCCGTGTAACAGCACAAAACCGACATTGGCAATCACCAACGTAAAAATCGCGCCGATAAACACCTTCTTCATCTGCCGTTTTTTCTCGGCAATGATCACGAAGGGGATAATCATCGCCATCGATGTCACCAACACCGGCAGATAAACCATCCAGTGATTCCCACCTTGCAAACCAGCATCGCGCATCAGTAGCGGTACCACTACGAAACTGGCCATCAAAATCAAATGCAGCGCAAAAATACCGTAGTTCAAGCGCAACAGATCGGCATTCTTGATGACCGAACCCAGCTCCGAAGGGATGTACTCGGCATCGCGGTGGGTGGTAATTTTTTCCGGGTTAGGCACGACAAACAGAATCACCAAAATGGCCAGCGCCGCCAGTGCGGCAATCATCCAGAAAATACCGGCAATGCCGAAATGATGGGCGATGATAGGTCCCAGAGTGATAGCCACCCCGAACGACACGCCGATGCTGGCACCTATGGTCGCCATGGCTTTGGTACGATGCACTTCCTGAGTCAAATCGGCCAGCAAGGCCATAACCGCTGCGGAAATCGCCCCGCAACCTTGCAGCGCGCGGCCGATCAGCACGCCGTAAATGTCGGTCGCCAGCGCCGCCCAGACGCTGCCGGCGACAAATAAAATCAGGCCAATCACGATGACCGTCTTGCGGCTAAACCTGTCCGACAACAAACCGAACGGTATTTGCAGGATGGCTTGCGTCAGGCCATAGATACCCATCGTCAAACCTACCAGCTTGGGCGTCGACCCGGGCATTTGTTCGGTGAACAGCGATAACACCGGCAGCAGCATGAACAAACCCAACATTCTGAGCGCATAGATACTGGCCAGCGATACGGTAGCCCGCTTCTCCATGGCCGTCATCGGACTGGTAATATCCTGAACCTGTGTCAAACCAAACTCCCCTTTGCCTTGCATCGTTAAAGGTGGCTATAGTACCAGTTTATCAAGGCGAGACTCCAGCGCCGGAATGAAGCCTGAAGAGTATTTGCCAAGGATTTTCGCGTGTTAGAATGCAGCAAAAAATCTCCATCTAGGAAACCAAAATGACTGCGATCATGTTCGACACCCATGAATTTGTGAAAGAACTGAAAGGAGCGGGATTTAGCGAAGAGCAAGCGGAAATCATCACCAAGTTGCAAAAAACCGCCATTTCCGCAACCTTGGAACAAGCGAAACACGATTACGATTTGGATGATTTATCGACCAAGCGCGACTTAAAGGAACTGGAAACCGGCCTTAAGCGCGACATTAAGGAGCTGGAGCTGAAGCAAGACGCCAAATTGGCAGAAACCAAAAGCGAATTGATCCGCTGGATAGTCAGCGTGGGCTTGTTGCAAACTGCCTTGATTTCGGCGTTGCTACTTAAGTTGAGCGCATTGGGTTGACGCTAGCAAACGGGACATGCTGAAGCATCTGCAAGGATTGATGCAACTTACTAAATATGCACCGGGAAACCGGTCTTAGCACGTAGGATGCCGTGAATAAAATATTACCCTTGCTTAAAGCAAATCAGAGCACCGTAATCCTATTTGCCATTGCAACCTTTTTATGTAGTGAGCGACTCACTGCCTACATCATCATACCGATTGCCATAGCAGCACTGCTCTACCAAGTTATCCAAATCCTGCGTTGCTGGCGTTCGCCCCGGCAACTCGCCACACGCCTGACGGCGATTGCCGTTGTCATAACATCACTAAGCGGCGTACTCGTTTTCCACATCTATCGACACTACGGCGTCAGAGCCAAAAGCGATCAAATCGCAAAAAGTATCGAAATGTTTTATTTAAAACACCAGCGATACCCCAATAAGCTTGAAGATATGGGAATTGATTCCCGAGCAGCGCACGATTGCTGCGGCGTGTATTTCGATGCCCACGGCGGCCGGCCAGCGCTGATATACGATGTAACCTACGATTACATGGACTGGTGGAGCTATAACTTTAAGACCCAGGAATGGATCTATGTATCGCCTTGAGCATCCCCCTTACGAACCTGCATAAGCAAATAGCTCTTTGCCCAACGCCCACCGTTCCCCGTATAGTATGGAGTTGATCAAAAAAACAGGAATGCACAACAGTGGACACCATCAGCATACGCGGCGCCCGCACTCATAATCTGAAAAACATCGATCTGGACTTGCCGCGTGACAAGTTGATCGTCATCACCGGCCTGTCCGGCTCCGGCAAATCATCGCTGGCCTTCGACACCATTTACGCCGAGGGCCAGCGCCGCTACGTCGAATCCTTGTCCGCTTACGCCCGGCAATTTTTGTCGATGATGGAAAAACCCGATGTAGACCATATCGAAGGCTTGTCGCCGGCGATTTCCATCGAACAAAAATCCACCTCGCACAATCCGCGTTCCACGGTCGGCACCATCACCGAGATTTACGATTACTTGCGGCTGTTGTACGCGCGGGTCGGCATTCCGCGCTGTCCGGAACACGGCGTGTCGCTCGAAGCGCAGACCGTCAGCCAGATGGTCGATCAGGTTCTGGCGCAACCGGAGGGCGAACGCTGGATGCTGTTGGCGCCGGTGATCAATGACCGCAAGGGTGAGCATGTATTGCTACTGGAAGATTTGAAAGCCCAGGGTTTTTTACGCGCCCGCATCGACGGCGAAGTCTACGAGCTGGACGAGCCCCCTGCCCTGGATTTAAAGAAAAAGCACACCATCGAAGTGATCGTCGACCGATTCAAAATTAGGGACGACATCCAGTTGCGTTTGGCCGAATCCTTCGAAACTGCGCTACGTTTGTCGGAAGGCTTGGCAATTGCCGCGTCGATGGAAAACGATCAGCAACTGTTGTTCTCCGAGCGTTATGCCTGCCCGCACTGCGGCTACAGTCTCAGCGAACTGGAACCGCGTATTTTCTCGTTTAACAACCCGAAAGGCGCCTGTCCCAGTTGCGACGGTCTGGGCGTGCGCCAGCACTTCGATCCGCAACTGGTGGTGCACAATCCGGAGATCAGTCTGGCTGGCGGCGCAGTGCGCGGCTGGGACCGGCGCAACGCCTATTACTACCAAATCATCTGCGCATTGGCGGAGCATTACCATTTCGATCCGGAAGCGCCGTTTTCGCATATCCCTAAGGATGTACAGGGGGCCATTCTGTACGGTAGCGGCGAGGAAAAAATCAGCTTTACCTTCCAGATGGGCAACGGCAAACCGAAAACCAGCCGCCATGCCTTCGAAGGCATCATTCCCAATATGCAACGCCGTTACCACGAGAGCGATTCGCAAATGGTCCGCGATGAATTGTCCAAATACCTCGCGCAACAGACTTGCTCGGTATGCGACGGTGCACGGCTGAATATTGGTGCCCGCAACGTGTTTGTCGAAGAGCAACCTTTGCATCACGTCACCCGCTTACCCATCAAACAAACCTTGGGCTTTTTTCAGGGCTTGAACATTCCCGGACACCGTGGCGAAATCGCCGCCAAGATCAATAAGGAAATCCAGGAGCGGCTGGAGTTTTTGGTTAACGTCGGTTTGGATTATCTGACCCTGGACCGTAGCGCCGACACGCTGTCGGGCGGCGAAGCCCAGCGCATCCGCCTGGCCAGCCAGATCGGCGCCGGCCTGGTGGGCGTGATGTATGTGCTGGATGAACCGTCGATAGGATTGCACCAGCGCGATAACGAACGCTTGCTGAATACCTTGTATCGTTTGCGCGATTTGGGTAACACCGTCATCGTGGTCGAACACGATGAAGACGCGATCCGCGCCGCCGATCATGTGGTCGACATTGGCCCCGGTGCCGGTGTGCACGGCGGGCAGATTGTGTCGCAAGGCACACCCGCGCAAATTCTGTCCGACGCCAATTCGCTGACCGGCCGCTATTTATCCGGTGCGGAAATCATCGCCGTGCCGAAGAAAACCACGCCCAATGATCCGGCCCGACAATTGACGATTAAGGGTGCATCGGGCAACAACCTGAAAAACGTCACGGCCAGTTTCCCGGTCGGTTTACTGACCTGCGTCACCGGCGTTTCCGGTTCCGGCAAATCGACGTTGATTAACGACACGCTATACAGCCATGCCGCCCGCGTCATCAACGGCGCCAGTTGTATTCCGGCGCCGTGCGCGGCCATCGAAGGCCTGGAGCAGTTCGACAAAGTGGTCGACATCGACCAAAGCCCGATCGGCCGCACGCCAAGATCGAACCCCGCCACCTACACCGGGATTTTCACGCCGATCAGAGAGCTGTTTTCGGCGGTGCCGGAAGCCCGTTCGCGCGGCTACAATCCCGGCCGCTTCAGTTTTAACGTCAAGGGCGGCCGCTGTGAAGCCTGCGCCGGCGACGGCGTGATCAAGGTAGAAATGCACTTTCTGCCGGACATCTTCGTACCCTGCGACATCTGCCACGGCAAGCGCTACAACCGCGAAACCCTGGAAATCCGCTACAAAGGCAAGACCATCCACGAAGTGCTGGAAATGACCGTGGAAGACGCCACCCAATTCTTCTCCGCGATACCCAGTCTGGCCCGCAAACTACAAACATTGATCGACGTGGGCTTGAGTTACATCACGCTGGGCCAGAACGCCGTGACGCTGTCCGGCGGCGAGGCGCAACGGGTGAAATTGGCGAAGGAACTATCCAAACGCGACACCGGCACCACGCTGTATATTTTGGACGAACCCACCACAGGCCTGCACTTCCACGACATCAAGCAATTGCTTACCGTACTGCACACCCTACGCGACCACGGCAACACCGTAATCATCATCGAACACAATCTGGACGTGATCAAAACCGCCGACTGGATTGTGGACATGGGCCCGGAAGGCGGCAGTGGCGGCGGCGTGCTGGTGGCGGAAGGCACGCCCAAACAAATCGCCAAGCATAAGAGCTCACATACCGGGACTTATCTGAAGCGATTTTTCGAGTAGCGCCGCTTGCCGACAAACGGCGGACTCATTAGGATGCTTGACTAACAGAGAAATAGCAGGAGAACGATGATGGGTTTAGCCTTAAAAGACCGGCAACAGCACACCTACGGCGACTATTTGCAATGGCCGGACGACTTGCGCTACGAATTGATCGACGGCGATGCATTTTTAATGTCCCCTGCACCTGACCTGCCGCATCAGGACGTTGCCGGCGAAATCTATTTTCAAGCCCGCCAGGCACTGCAAGGCAAATCCTGCCGCGCCTTCATCGCGCCGGTGGACGTGCGCCTACCCAAACGCGACGAGGCAGACGAGCTGATAGCCAACGTCGTGCAACCCGACGTGCTGGTGGTCTGCGACGCTAACAAACTGGACAAACGCGGCGTGCGCGGCGCACCGGATTGGATCGTGGAAGTCTTGTCGCCGTCTACCGCCAGCCACGACCAGATCAAAAAGCGCGACCTGTATCAGCGCGCCGGCGTCCGCGAATATTGGTTGGTCCACCCCATCGACCGCCTGCTGACCATCTACCGCCTGCAAAACGGCGAATACGGTAAGCCCGAACTTTATCCATTGGAAGGTGAAACCCAAGTCGGCATTCTGCCGGACATCGTGATTGGTTGGGGCGAGTTGGTGGCGCGGCTACCTAAGGATTATTGAAAATTAATCGCCTGCCGAGATTCTCTGGTGACCAAGCTCCTGCTTGGTCACTAAGCCTTGAAAGTTCTAGCTTTCTCAAATAATTCGGGAAGCACTAGCTCACTGGATTCGGTATCTAAGCAGGAGCTTGGATAACTGCCAAGAGTAGGCAACTCTTCTCGTTTCTGGATTCCTCCAGACAAACAAGTATATACTGACAGTATTTACATTTTACGGAGTAAGACCATGACCTACGCCCGTATTTTTCAATCCGGCAACAGCCAAGCTGTGCGCTTACCCAAGGAATTTCGCTTTAACGCCGACCGTGTGGAAATATTCCGCCGCGGCGACAAAATCGTGTTACGAGAAACCCCAACCAACGCCACAGCCATATTCGACGCGCTCAGTACGTTGCCGGAAGACTTCATGGCCGAAGGCCGGGAAGACAGCCCGCCGCAGGAACGCGAGGCATTTTGATGCCAGTGCGTTATCTGCTGGACACCAACATTTGCATCTACATCGCCAAACATCGGCCGCCAGCCGTACGCGAGCGATTCGCCCGCCACTCCGCCAGCGAACTCGCCATGTCGGTGATCACCTTGGGCGAATTGCGCGTCGGCGCTGAGAAAAGCCAGGTACGCGAGCACGCGATTGCCACACTAGCCGAATTGACCGGCCTGATTCCAGTCTGCGAGTTACCCGAACCAGCCGGCGACCATTACGGACAGATCCGCGCCGAGCTCCAGAAAATCGGCCAACCAATCGGCAATAACGACTTATGCCTGGCCGCCCATGCGCGATCACAAGACTGGATTTTGATAACCAACAACGAACGGGAATATCTTAGAGTGCCGGGCTTGCGGGTTGAAAACTGGGTAAAGGTAAATATCCCCCGGCAAAGCCGGGGGCTTTATGTTGTGAACCGCTCAAAGCGGTAAAAAGGGTCGCTAACGCGGCCCGTTGCCATTAGCCGCCAACAAGCGGCGACTCATTGCCAAAGGTTCATTTGTTCGATCCGCTGGTCTTCCTGTTCTTGATGGCGGATATACTCCCGTATCATCGTTTCGTCCCGGCCCACTGTCGAAACAAAATACACTCGCGCCCAGAAATGTTGACCGACAAAGTTACGCTTCTTTTCACCATAAATACGGGCCAAGTGAATCGCACTCTTCCCTTTGATATAGCCAATCACCTGCGACACCGCATATTTCGGCGGGATAGAGATCAACATATGCACATGATCCGGCATCCAGTGCCCTTCCAATATTCGGCTTTCTTTCTGGCTTGCTAGCCTTCGGAACACCTCGCCCAAATGCTTGCGCAACACACTATACAGGGTCCGGCGACGGCACTTCGGAATAAACACAACGTGATATTTGGACACCCATTTCGAGTGGATTAAGCTTTCGTTCTCGTCCATCAGGTTCTCCTCTTGCGTTGGCTTGGCGGCTCACGCTCTCGAGTTTCCGGATGGACTCCTCTAAATGTCAAACTTCTGCTGTCTCCCCGGCAGAGCAGGGGGATTTCTCATTTTTGGTTAAATACGGCCGGATTCATAATTTCGGCTGCTACTTGCGCCCCTGCCACCCACGGGCGTAACGGTCGGGGCGAATACTTTTTGTTGCCGCTGATTGAGGTTTGTACCATGCGAAAGCCTAACGGTAGGAAAATTGCTTGAAAGTTATCGAAGTGTAGACAGCTGGTCCGCTGTCAGTCGCCGTGTTTAGGCGCAGTTTATACGAAGCGGCCTACCCGTTCTGAATAGTCAAAGCCCTTCCCCAACCGAAAACGCCGTCTTATCCACCACCCGCCGCAACACAAAGCTGGTATGTACCCCGCTGACACCGGCAATACCGGTGATGCGCTTCAGCAGTAACTCCTGGTAGGCATCTAAGTCCTTGACCACCACCTTGAGCTGGTAGTCGGCGGTTTGGCCGGTGATCAGCAGACATTCCAGGACTTCCGGAATGCCGGCGATCGCCGCTTCGAAGGTGCTGAAACGTTCCGGCGTGTGTTGGTCCATCGAGATGTGAATCAAGGCCATCAGCGTCAAACCCAAGGCTTTGGCATCCAGCAGCGCCCGGTAGCCGACGATCAGGCCGCCCTCCTCCAGCGCTCTAACCCGCCGCAAACACGGTGACGGCGACAGTCCGATGCGGTCGGCCAATTCCTGGTTGCTGATGCGGCCGTCGGTTTGCAGGATGTTCAAGATTTGCCTGTCGTATCTATCCAGCTCCATAAAATGCCCTTTATCTACTCACTAAAACAATTAAATAAAACATTATCAATTAATACAGCAATATTCTATCAATACCTGGCCTGTTAAAAATTATAAACGCAATCGCCTAGCGGAAGGTTTGGCTTATCTTATCGGCTACCGTTTTGAGGAGTTAAAAGCCATGTTGACCGACCCATCCCGCAAATACCGTCCATTCCCGCCGATAGCGCTTGCCGACCGCCAATGGCCCAATCGCACGATCCGCCAAGCGCCGATCTGGATGAGCACCGACTTGCGCGACGGCAACCAAGCCTTGTTCGAACCGATGAACGCCAAACGCAAGCTGCGTCTGTTCCGCACCTTGTGCGGCATCGGTTTCAAGGAAATCGAAGTGGCGTTTCCGTCGGCCTCGCAAACCGATTTCGACTTCGTGCGCTGCTTGATAGACCAGGCGTTGATACCCGACGACGTCACCATCGAAGTGCTCAGCCACGCCCGCGAACCGCTGTTGCGCCGAACCGTCGAAGCCTTGCACGGCGCGCGCTCGGCCATCGTTCATATCGTCAACGCCACCTCCCAAGCGTTTCGCGAGCAGGTGTTGGGCATGAGCCGGGCCGAGGTATTGGCGATGGCCGTTAATGCGGTGCGATTGGTCAAGCAATTGACCGCCGACCAGCCGCAAACCCAGTGGCGCTTGCAATATAGCCTGGAAACATTCACCGCCACCGAGCCGGATTTCGCCGTCGAGGTTTGCGATGCGGTCAGCGCCGCCTGGGGCGCGACGCCGGATAACAAGATCATCCTCAACTTGCCGTCGTCGGTGGAAACGGCAACGCCGAACGTTTACGCCGACCAGATCGAATGGATGCATCGGCATATCGCCCGCCGCGACAGCGTCATCCTCAGCGTGCACCCGCACAACGACCGTGGCACGGCGGTGGCCGCCGCCGAACTGGCGTTGATGGCCGGCGCCGAGCGCGTCGAGGGTTGCTTGTTCGGCAACGGCGAACGCACCGGCAACGTGGATTTGGTGACGCTGGCGATGAATCTGTACACCCAGGGAGTGGCGCCGGGCCTGGATTTTTCCGACATCGACAAGGTGGTGGGCGATTTCGAGACATGCACCGGCTTGAGCGTGCCGCCGCGCCAACCCTATGCCGGCGAGTTGGTTTTCACCGCATTTTCTGGCTCGCACCAGGACGCCATCAAGAAAGGCTTTGCCGCCCGGCAGCCCGATAGCGTCTGGAACGTGCCGTACCTGCCGTTCGATCCGGCCGACGTCGGCCGCGGCTACGACGCGGTGATCCGCATCAACAGCCAATCCGGCAAGGGCGGCATCGCCCATTTGCTGGAAAGCCATTACGGCGTGGTGCTGCCGCGCCGTTTGCAGATCGAATTTTCGCGGGAGGTCCAACAGCACGCCGACTGCCACGGCGGCGAAATCGGTGCGGAAGCGTTGTGGCAGTTATTTGCCCAGACCTATCTGGATTTGGCAAAGCCGCTGAGCTACCGGAGCCATCAATTGTTCGAGCACGCGCAAGGCCAAGGCATACAGCTGCAAATCGAATCGGACGGCGAACCGCGCACATTAACCGGCGTGGGTAACGGCCCGATAGCCGCCGCCGTCCAGGCTTTGCATTGCCATGGCTGCACAGTGTCGGTGCGCAGTTACGAAGAACGCTCGGTCGGCGGCGGCGGCGATGCCCAGGCCTGCGCCTTCGTCGAACTGGCGACAGCGAACGGAACCACGGCGTATGGCGTCGGCATGGACGCCAATATCGTCAGCGCATCGATCAAGGCGTTGATCAGCGCCTGCAATCGCTTGGCCGACGATATGGGCTTATGCAATTTAACAAAATTGAACACGTCCCCAGCGCCGATACCCGCAAACTCCGCATCCTAATCTGTCGTTCCAGGTCGTCAAAGCCAATTTCCTCGCGTTAGCTGCTAATCGGCGTACCCGATTACTAAACGGCCGGTTTCGAAGCGCGGCGCACTATGACGCTCCGCCCCGTAAAATATCGGAGATTTATGACGAGCCGGAATGAATTAATTTGGGCGGACAGGGATTGGGGACTGTTTTAAAAACCCAACATCGTTAGCTGTCGAACAGTCTGCTTAACGTCAATTAGTCGGTTTCAAGTCGCGCTGCCTTTGCCATTAGCAGGCTGCGCGCAATACGCTGCGGTTTCAGTTCAAGTAAAACCGCTAGTCATTCGACGACCATTCGCGCCGCATGTATAGGTACATCCAGTTCCGTAATTATTGGCGATATTGAGGCATATCATCAGCGAACATGGACAGTTACTGCATTCGCGATGGTATGAATACATGGCTGAAATCGGGATAATGAAAAACCTTTTTATATCGATTCGATATTGTTATAGAATTTTAGTGAATCCGTTGAAGCGTTTTCACCCCAAGGGGAACGTTTTTGCGGATCTCTGCCGATGACGGATGTAAATCCGTCATCTCGGCATCTTTCTCATGACGTTGTCAAAGAATTCCGAACACCAAACCTTTAGGGAATGCCTGACCAACGCCGAACCGAAAAACCGCATTGGACGTTTTTTATCTGGCCATTTTGTTAATGGCATCGAGCAATTTTTACTTTATTCATCCGGGAGTTTTTGATGGAAATCCACGTTTACGATACCTATGTAAAAGCACACGACAACCATGTCATGCACTTTGATGTATTTACCGCCAGCAAGGACAGTGAGCAAGCCATTCAGTATGCCAAACAGTGGCTATCTTCAATCGGGGAAAGCGATGCGGTGGTCTCCAGCAAGGAATGTCGGTTTTGCCATACTCAACAAGCACCGGCTAATGTGATTGACACGATCAATCGCCAAGGTTACTTCATATACAAAATGGAAGGTTGTCCGGCTTGATAGCAATATTGCTATCAAGCCAAGGAATTCCAGGCCTTGCCTTGCAAGGCCTTAACGTAAGTAGGAGGAAACACCTGTTTTCCGAAAAGCGTCAGTAACGACCTCAGCTAATAGGGTTGTCGTGCCATGCGGCCCCGGGAGAACGATGGCGTTCACCCAAACAAAACCAATCAGACTATCTCAAAACGATACGTCGGCCTTTTCCAGCATCTCCAACCAATCCCTGCCTAAAAATACCAGAATTAAAATCTAACTAGCTTGAACGACAATAATCTATTGTAAAATAATCGTTTTTATATATCGCGTTAATCGACAGTTTGTGCGCACTAAGCTGAGTCTTATCATTATCCATGTCCCCGCTCCCCACTAGACAAGACTTTCAATGCGCGCGCTGATCGTCCTAGGTATGCTGTTGATGCCTTTGGCTACCGCGCAAGCGGCCGGTAAGGCATCCGAAGATTTAACTGAACTGTCCATTGAGCAATTGCTGAATGTGGAAATCATCAGCGCTTCCAGGCTGGGTCAAAAAGCCAGTCAAGCCCCCAGCTCGGTTTCGATTTTAACGGCAAACGACATACGCACTTTCGGCTGGCGCGCGCTGGCGGACGCGCTGAACAGCATGCGCGGCTTGTTCACCAGCAACGACCGCAACTATAGCTTTGTCGGCGTGCGCGGCTTTATTCAGTCCGGCGACTACAATTCCCGTGTGCTGTTCATGATCGACGGCCAGCGCATGAACGAGAACATCTTCGACTCCGGCAATATCGGCCAGGAATTCATGCTGGACATGGACTTGGTGGAACGTATCGAATTTATTCCCGGTTCCGGTTCCACCATTTACGGCGCCAATGCGTTTTTGGGCTTGATTAACGTGGTCACCAAAAAAGGCAAAGCCTTGAACGGGGCGCAAATAGCCGGTGAAGTGGGTAGTTTTGACACCTACAAAGGCCGCGTCAGCTACGGCAAGCAATTCGATAACGGCGCCGATGTGCTGGTGTCGGCATCGCATTTCGATACCCAGGGCGTGGAAGATTTATATTTCCCGGCTTTCGACGACCCAAGTACCAACAACGGTATCGCGCATAACATGGATACCGAACGCGCGGACCGCTTGTTCGGGCGCATGCAATTCGAAGAATTCACCCTCAGCGGCGGTTTTGTTGATCGTTACAAGCGGGTGCCGACCGCGGCTTTCGGTGCCGTTTTCAACGATCCCACCTCGCATACTTACGACAGACAATTTTTCACCAATCTGAAATATGAAAAAGCCTTGAACGCGAAGACCTCGTTCATGGCTAAGGGTTTTTATCAGGGCTACGATTACATGGCCGAGGACCCGTTTAATGACTTCGGTAATTACGTTTATCACGACCAAACCAGCGGCCGCTGGTGGGGCGGCGAAGCACAACTCACGACTAGCGTATTCGACGGACATAGACTACTTTTCGGCTTGGAATATCAATACGACCAAACCCAGCGCCAATTCGGCTATGTTACCGACCCTTATCAGATTTATCAGGATAGCGACCTCAGCGGCCACCGCGTCGAACTCTACGCTCAAGACGACATCCAGTTACTGGACAATCTGGTTTTCAGCGCCGGGCTGCGCCTGGATCAGACCCACATGCTCAAACGCCTGCAACTCAATCCGCGTCTGGGCTTGATATGGAACCCTTTGGAGAGTACCACCTTCAAGCTGCTGTACAGCTCGACATTTCGCGCCCCGCATGCCTGGAATCTGGATTACAACAACTACTATTATGGCGTCAGCCCCGAACTTAGAGAAGAGCAAATCAGAAGCTACGAAGCGATTGCCGAATGGCATTCCCATGCCGGGCTGAAACTGCTGGTTTCCTTGTTTTACAACGACATCACCGAGTTATTAAAAGCCAACCCCGATACGGCGCTGCTGGACAATGTTGGAAAATACCACGCCTACGGTGCGGAATGGGAAGCGGAAAAACGCTGGGACAGCGGCAGAATGTTCAAAGCATCTTACACCTACAGCTTGTTTACCAACGAAGCCAGACAAGGAGTGTGGGCTTACGGTTCGCCGCAAAATATTTTCAAATTACACTATGCTGAGCCTTTGTTCGACGATTTTGTCCGGCTCGGCATCGAAAATATATACATCGGCGACCGCAAGACATTTCAGAGCGGCAAAGCCGATGCCTACAATCTGGTCAATCTGAATGTGAGCACGGATCGATTGATGCGTGGCCTGGATGTATCTTTTGGGGTTTATAACCTGTTCGACAGCCACTATGAAATGCTGATAAACAGCGACCGCTTCGACCTGTTACAGATGAACGGCAGGGAATTTCGTTTGAAACTACAGTTGACGTTTTAAAAAAGGGCCGATCATATGAAAAAGGCGTTTCATCGACGGAAATCTTGGGCTATCGGCCTGGGAGCGCTTTTGTATTTGGGACAATCCACCTCGCACGCCGCCAATCAAGAGCCTGAACGCGATAATTTACCGGATTTGACCGGCCTCAGTGTCGAGCAATTGATGAATCTCGATGTGACCTCGGTTATGAAGGTGCCCACAGACATTAAACACGTTCCCGCCGCCCTGTTTGTATTGAGCAACGAAGAAATCCGCCGAACCGGGGCTACAACCATCCCGGAAGCCTTGCGGGTGGTGCCGGGTATGCACGTTGCTAAAGTGGACGGCAACAAATGGGCTGTATCGATGCGCGGCTTCAGCAGCCAGTTTGTCAATAAATTGTTGGTGTTAGTGGACGGCCGCAGCGTCTATAACCCGCTGTTTTCCGGAGTATGGTGGGATCAACAAGATGTGATGATGGAAGACATCGAACGCATCGAGGTCATCCGCGGCCCCGGCGCCAGCTTGTGGGGCGCCAATGCGGTCAACGGCGTCATCAACATCATCACTAAATCAGCCAAAGACACGCAAGGCGGTTTGCTATCCAGTCATGTCGGCAGCCAACGCTACGGCGGCGGTCTGCGCTATGGCGCCGATTTAGGCGGCGACGCCTATCTAAAAGTCTACGGCCGCCACACTAACTACGGCGACTCAAAAACCCTGGGCAGCAGCGCTAAGGCCGGCGATGAAGGCGAGATGAGCAAAATCGGTTTTCGTTACGACAAAGCCATCGACTTTACCAACAAACTCAGTTTGCAAGGCGATGCATTCCTCGGCGAGAGCAATGGCGCCCTGCAACACTTCCCATCATTAACATCCCAACAGACGCCAGTGCTGGCGCCGCCCTTTTCTCGGGAATTACCGACGGACCAATTGTTCTCCGGCCATTACATCCAAGCACGCTGGGAACAACATCAAAGCTCGGACTCGAATACCGTGTTACGCATGTATTGGGACAGGCACAGCCGGAAATCGCCTTACTTGGATTCGGAATATCAAATAGACAATATCGATGTCGATTTTCAGCATAACTACAAGCTGAACGATAGCCACATGTTGGTGTGGGGCAGCGGCGTGCGTTTCAATCTGAATAATTTTGAGGACAGCGCGCAAATCTCCATGAGCGCCAACAATCGCACCGACCGTATCTACAGCCTGTTCGGACAGGACGATATTACCTTGGTGCCTGATCGTTGGCATTTGACCTTGGGCAGCAAGCTGGAGCACAACCCGGTCACGCAATTCGAAGTGCAACCCAACGCACGCTTGCTGTGGACGCCCGACGACCAACATTCGTTTTGGGGCTCGGTATCCCGCTCGGTGCGCACGCCCAATTGGGTGGAGCAAAATATTTCCTACGGCTTGCAAACCCAGCCATACACGATACGCGGCAATACCGTGCCTGTGCTGCGCAACCTAACCGGCAACCCCGACTTGACCGCCGAAAAAATGCTCGGCTTCGAACTGGGCTGGCGCGGCCAACTGAGTCGCCAACTCAGTACTGATGTAGCCTTGTATCATTACAGCTACGACGATTACGCCAGCTTGACCCCCAATACCCAACGCTTCGCCGGCTATATGTTGCAGACGCTGGATTATAACAACTACGGGCATGTACAAGTCTACGGCGGGGAAATCAGTGTCGATTGGCAAGCGACTGAAAATTGGAAATTGCGTGCCACTTATAGCCACGAAGAAGAACGCTTCCGCCTGTCGCCGCTGGCACCTGCCAACACCACGCTGATCTCCGGAGACAGCTACCCGGCCCATAAAGCCATGCTCTGGTCTATGTACCAATTCTCCCCGCAACTCAAGCTGGATCTGAACTGGCGTTATTCGGATGCAACCGGCCTTAACGGCGCGCAATCCAGAGCCTATCAAGACCTGGATGCACGTTTGGGATGGGACTTGGGCGCGGGCGTGGAACTGGCGCTGGTGGGCCGGAATTTGCTGAACAGCAGTCATTTCGAATACGGCTCGGATATGTTTTCCACCGCCACAGCCGTGCAACGCGAGGTATACGGCACCTTGCGCTGGGACTTCTAAGCGGCCCGACACTATGCATAGAGCGAAGAACCGGTGTCGAACATGAGTCGAATCTTGCGCCATCGCTATGCAAGATTGTGCCGAAATCGCAGTTGCGATGCGTCGTGCCTGTGCGCCCCGGAAAAACCAAGATTCGCAGCCATCACGCTAGTCAGCAAAATGCTGTTGCTGCCTTTGCTGTTTAGCGGCCATCTATGCCACGCCGAAGCGGCCAGCGAAGCAGCGGTAAAAGTGGCATTTTTATACAATTTCTTTAAGTTTATCGAATGGCCGGAGTCGGCAACCACACCGAATCGTTATACCTTGTGCCTGAGCAGTCATACCGATTTCGGCGACCATTTATTGATGTTGGAAGGCAAAACGGTGAACGGCAAGCCCTTGGATATCGCCCGCAATATATCACCCAAAGATATAAAATCCTGCCATCTGATCTTTATCGATACCGCCGATAATCCGGGCGATTACGCCCGCGAATTAAAAGGCTCGCCGGTAGTCAGCGTCAGCGACAAAGCCGGGTTTATCAACCAGGGCGGCACCATAGGTTTGATCCAGGACGGCAACCGGCTCAGCTTCGAAATTAACTTGGAAACCGCCAACGCCGGCAACACGCGCATCAGCGCCCAGCTGCTGAAACTGGCTAAAAACATTTTGGCCGGTAAATAAACCCGCATGCAGATGACATCTCGACGCCACCCATGATTCGCGACAAACTGGCCAATCTGCCGATGACCTACAAGCTGCAACGCTTGCAAGCCATCACTTTGGCATTGGCTCTGCTGTTTACCTTGTTAATTACCAGCATGACGCATATCTGGCAGGAGCGGCGCGAACTGTCAATGGAAGTGCGTTCGCTCGGCAAAATGATCGGTTTTAACGCCAACGCTGCGCTGCTGTTTGGCGACACCAAAACCGGCACCGAGATCCTGGCCACCTTACGCGGCAAATCCGAAGTCATCTCCGCGCAACTCTACAAAAATGACGGCGAAATTTTCGCCCATTACCCGGCCAAGGCTGCACCGGACAGTTTCCCCGCCACCTTGAGCGATGCGGAACAACAACAACGCAACCAGGGTTTGCGGATATTGAGCCAAGTCATTTTAAACCCCTTACCCGACGATAACGGCGACGTGATCGGCACCTTACGCTTGCAGCTCGACTTAAAGCCCATGTGGCGTATGGTGATTATCAGTCTGGGCCAAATTTTTTTGGTGATGGTGGTGTCGTTTATTCTGGCGGTTTTTTTCGGCCGGCGCTTGGCGGAATCGATCGCCGCACCGCTGATCAGGCTGTCGTCCCTGGCCAAACAGGTATCCAGGGACAACAACTACATGGTGCGCGCCCAAGGTGAAGGCGAAGATGAAATCGGCCAACTGGTAAGAAGCTTCAACCAGATGATAGAGCGGGTACAACAACGCGATGCCGAACTGGAAAATCAGCGCGGCAACCTGGAAAAACAAGTCGATCTGCGTACCGCCGACCTGCGGCAGGCCGTCGTCGACGCCCAAGCCGCCAATATCGCCAAGTCGCAATTCCTGGCAACTATGAGCCACGAAATCCGCACCCCCATGAACGGCGTGCTGGGCATGACCGAATTGCTGTTGGGCACCGACCTGGACACCACGCAACGCCAATACGCCGAAACCGTGTTCAGTTCCGCCGATTCTTTGCTGACCGTGATTAACGATATTCTGGACTTTTCCAAAATCGAAGCGGGCAAGCTTGAATTGGAAGAAATCGATTTTAATTTGATCAATCTTACCGACCAACTCGCTGCCTTGTTCTTCGAACGCGCCAGCAGCAAAAACATCGAACTGGTGTGCACCGTCGATAAGCGGGTGCCGCGCGACGTCAGAGGCGATCCTTATCGCTTACGGCAAATACTCACCAACTTGTTATCCAACGCCATCAAATTTACCGAAGCCGGCTCGGTGAAAATGCAAGTGAATGTGGCCGAATCGGATCGCTGCCCATCCGCTGATGGCATGTGCCTGGAGTTTTGTATCAGCGACACCGGCATCGGCATCGGCCCGGACACTCAAGCCAGGCTATTCAAATCTTTTAGTCAAGCCGACGGCTCCACCACCCGCAAATACGGCGGCACCGGTCTGGGATTGGCCATCAGCAAGGAACTAAGCGAATTGATGGGCGGCAATATCCAAGTGCAAAGCCGTGCGAACAGCGGCTCGGTATTTACCCTGCATATCCCGCTCCGCCAAGCTAGCCAAGCCCTGCCTGCAAGCTTGCCGGGCAACGATCTGCAAGGCAAGCAGGTCTTATTGGTGGAAGATAACCCCACCAATGCAAAAATCCTGGAAAATCATTTGACTGTTTTTGGCATGTTTACCCGCGTCGCCAAAAATGGCGCTCACGCCTTGGAAATTCTCGATCAGTCGGCACACTTGGGCCTGTTCTTCGATATTGCCGTGCTGGACATGAAAATGCTGGGCATGAACGGCGTCGAATTAACCCAACGGATTCGTATAGACCGGCGATTTGCCAATATCCGCATCGTCATCATTACGTCCAGCAACGATGAGGACGTATTAGCCAAAATTCGCGGCAGCGCCTGCGATCTGTACCTTCACAAGCCCCTGCACAGACGCACCCTGCACGATGCGCTGCTCGGGCTGATTTCGCAAAAACCGCAATCGTTCAGTGCGCCGGCTTCTGCTGCCGGCGCCATTCGAATACTGTTGGCCGAAGACAATCCGGTCAACCAGAAAGTTTGCAGCGCCATGTTGCGCCAGTTGGGCTACACCCTGTCTCTGGCGAATAACGGCCGGGAAGTGCTGGATATTATCGACCGCGAGCCGGTCGATCTCATCCTGATGGATTGCATGATGCCGGTCATGGACGGTTACACTGCAACCCAATACATCCGCAATCGGGAAAGCAGCCGCAATTTGCCTCGAATCCCCATTATCGCCCTCACCGCCAACGCCATGGAAGGTGATCGCGAACGCTGTTTGCAGGCCGGTATGGATGATTATCTGAGTAAACCGTTTTTACAAAAAACCTTGCAAGACAAAATCCAGGCGTTGGCAGCCCCGCTGCCCACAACCGCCCTCAATACAGCCGCTCCCGAGATCAAAGCCACTGCCGCTACTCTAGACCCGGCCGCACTGAATACCTTGCGGGAAATTGGTGGCAGCGCGCTGGTCGACGACGTCTTGGCCTTGTTTAGGACGAATGCCGAGCAACATATCGCCACACTCCGCTCCGGCCTGTTGGAACGCAATACGGAAACAGTGCGGCATGCCGCGCATAGTCTAAAATCGGCCGCGGCCAACATCGGCGCACTAAACCTGTCGGAACTGGCCCGTACGCTTGAACATGCAGCGCGGCACAACACTTTGCAATTCGATAGCCGGGTTGCCGAAAGCCTGCAAACAGAATATAAAGAAATTCTCCAGCGGCTTTCGCAACTCAAACCCTCATAATGCAACGATTACCTGCCCGCAGCCTGATTTTAGCGATAGACGACGACGATATGGTGCGTCTGATGTTGCAAGAAATTCTGCAAAGAGAAGCGTTTGATGTCATTTGCGCGGCTAGCGGCAAGCAAGGCTTGGCATTAGCAGCCAGCGAACGGCCCAATCTGGTATTGCTGGATGTCATGTTGCCGGACCTCAACGGCTTCGACTGCCTGCAAGCCATCAAAAACATGCCCGGCAACAGCCTGCTGCCCGTCGTGATGCTGACCGGCATGGACGACCTGGAATCGGTCAATCGCGCCTTTCAATTGGGCGCGACCGACTTTATCTCCAAACCGCTCAATTGGCCGACCTTACCGCACCGCTTACGTTACTTGCTGCGCTCGGTCGCCACGTTAGAAGAACTGGCCCGAAGCGAAGCGGCACTGCGCCAAGCGCAAAAAATTGCGCAACTGGGCAGTTGGTACTGGTCTATTGCCGACGACAACATGCAATGGTCGGAAGAAGTCTTTAATATCCTCGGCACGAATCGCTCATCGTTCGAACATAAATGCCGCGACTTATACAAATCCATGCAGCCATCGGAAGTCGGCAAACTGCAACAAGCCATTGATCTTTGCGTCAAAAACCGACGCAGTTTTCGCCTGGAATTATCGATTACTCGTCGCGATGGCGCCAACCAAGTGATTCATATTCAAGGCAAACCCGTGATCGCCGATGGGCAGGTAAGTCATATTCACGGTACGCTGCAAGATATTACCGAACGCCGGCACATAGAAGAACGGGTAAGGCTTTTATCTTACTACGACCCGCTAACCGGCCTGCCCAACCGGACGCTGTTCAAAGAAGTTCTGGCGCAAGCAATGGCCTATTGCACGCGCTACGGTACGGTCATTTCCACTTTATTTATCAGTATTGATCGTTTCAAACGCATCAACGAAACCCTGGGCCCCAAAATCGGCGACCAGGTGTTGAAATTGTTCGCAGAGCGCTTGCTGGCCGAAGTGCGGGATTGCGACTACATTTCCATCAACGCCGATTACGATTTGGCGGACATGACGGTCTCCCGGCTGGGCGGTAACGAATTTACCGTGTTGCTGAATCGTATCGAGGACACGCGCGATAGCGTCAAAGTGGCTAAGCGGATTTTTCAGGCGATGCAGCACGCTTTTACGGTGGAGAACACCGAACTGTTTCTGGGTATCAATATCGGTATCGCGGTCTATCCGGGCGACGGTCAGGATGAAGACAGCTTCATCAAAAACGGCGAGTTTGCGATGAACCATGCCAGCGAACACGGCCATAATAATTATCAGTTTTTCAGTAAATCGCTAAATGTTGCCGCGTTTCATAAACTGGCGATGGAAAACAGTCTGCGCCGCGCCATAGAACGCCATGAATTGCAGCTTTACTATCAAGCCAAAATTAATATCCGCCGCCAGCAAGTCGTCGGCTGCGAGGCCTTGATTCGCTGGCAGCACCCGGAACTGGGTTTGATCGGCCCGTCGCAATTTATTCCCATTGCCGAAGATTCCGGCTTGATTGCCCAAATCAGCGATTGGGTGCTGGAAAATGCCAGCCGGCAAACTTTGGATTGGCAACAATCAGGACTGAGCCAAGGGCTGATCATGGCGGTGAATGTATCGGCGACTCAATTCCGACAATACGGCTTTGGTAATCACGTCCGCGACGTATTGACCGGCATCGGCCTGGAACCTCGCTACCTTAAGCTGGAACTGACCGAAACCATCTTGCTCGACCATATCGACGACGCTTTAATAACCTTGCGGGAATTACAAGCCCTGGGCGTCAAAATCAGTATCGACGATTTCGGCACCGGTTATTCATCCTTGTCTTATTTGAAAAAACTGCCTATCTCGGAATTGAAAGTCGATCATTGCTTTGTCCGCGATCTTCCGCACAATGAAGACGACATGGCGATTACCGCGGCAATATTGGCTTTGGCCGACGCGCTGTCGCTGGAAGTGGTCGCGGAGGGCGTGGAGAATGAAGATCAAGCCAACTTCCTGCTGGATAGCGGTTGCGAGGTAGTGCAAGGCTTTTTGTACAACAAGCCCATGCCCGCCAATGAATTTGCCGCATTTGTCCGTGCATTCAATGCGCAACGCTTGTTAGCCGACAAAGTCTGACATGTCCGCCAAGCCGCGCATCCTGTTAGTCGACGACGATCCGATGGTCCGTCTGCTGGTCAGGCAAATCTTGCAAGCCGACGGCTACGAACTGATCGAAACCGACAACGGCCGAACCGGATTGGAACAATTTATCGCCGCCGAGCCGGATTTGGTGCTGCTGGACGTGATGATGCCGGAGATGGATGGTTTCAGTTGTTTACAAGGCATGCGTGCCGCCAGCGACAAATCGGTGCCGATTGTCATGATGACGGCTATCGAGGATACGCAAGCGGTGGAAGACGCCTTTCGGCTGGGGGCTACCGACTTTATCGGCAAACCCATCCAATGGCCGCTGTTGCCGCATCGCATCAGCTATGTGCTGCGCTCGCACCGCACTACACAACGTCTTATAGAGCAACAAACGCTACTCAAGCAAAGCGAGCAACGCTTTCGGGATTTGGTGGAAAGCATCGGTAACGAATACTTCCTGTATTCTCACAATACCGAGCGTATTTTTACTTACCTAGGTCCTTCGGTGGAGCATATCCTCGGCTACAAACCCGACGAACTACATTGCGACTGCTTCGATATAACGACCAACAACCCGATCAATCGGCTTGCCAGGACCTACACCGAGCAATGCCTGGCGGGCATCAAACCACCGAACTACGAAGTGGAAGTACGCAGCAAGGATGGCAGTCTGCGTGTACTCAGCCTCAATGAGTCGCCCATGTTCGACGACCATGGCCGAGTGGTTGCGGTGAACGGCCTGGCGCACGACATCACCGAAATGCGCAGCACGCAGCAAGCCCTTGCCGATAGCGAGGAACGCTTGCGGCTATCCATGCAGGCAGCCAAACAAGGTTTTTATGACATCAATCCGCAAACCGGGGCCATGATCATCAACGCCGAATATGCCAGCATGCTCGGCTACAACCCAGCCGATTTCGACGCCACTATCGACAGCTGGATCATGCGCTTGCATCCCGATGACCGGCAGCGCGTTTCCGACGCCTACCGGCAGTACATCGCCGGGGAACTGGCAGAATATCGCCTGGAATATCGGCAGCGTTGCGCCGACGATAGCTGGAAATGGATATTATCGATAGGCAGTATCGTCGAACGCGATGCCAATCATCAGCCAGTGCGCATGCTGGGCACCCACACCGACATCACCGACAGTAAAACGGCAGCCGAACGCCTGAATTTGCTGGCCAAAGTGTTCGAAAACAGCGGCGAGGCTATTTTCCTGTGCGATCCGGATACCCGCATCGTGTCCAGCAATCAGGCCTACACGACGATTACCGGTTACAGAGCCGAAGAGGTGCTACAGCAAACGCCCTCCATTCTCGATGCGCGTCATCTTGACCTCAACCACTATCAACGTATCTGGCAGGCCTTGCGCGAAAACGGCTACTGGCAAGGCGAAATTTGGGATACCCGCAAGAACGGCGAATCTTATCCCGCGTGGCTAGGTATTTCCGCGATGTATAACACCCATGGCGCCATCAGCCATTACATCGGCATTTTTTCGGACATTACCGAGCGCAAGGCCGCCGAAGCCCAAATCGAATATCTGGCACGTCACGATCCGCTCACCAACCTGCCCAATCGCACCTTGTTGCGCGACCGCTTCGACCAGGCCATGGCCCATGCCGTGCGTAACAACACCCTGGTCGGCTTACTGTTTCTGGACCTGGATCATTTTAAGAATATTAACGACACGATGGGGCACGACGTCGGCGACCGCTTACTGCAAGGCATCGCCGAGCGTCTGGTGCAATGCGTGCGCGAGGTGGATACGGTTTGCCGGCAAGGCGGCGATGAATTCATCATTATCCTCACCGACATTCCCGACATCGACGCAATCACGCAAATTGTGCTGAAAATTCTCGATCAACTGACGCAACCCTTTGTCATCGAAGGCGTCACCCTTTGCACCTCCTTCAGCATAGGCGTCAGTTTGTATCCCAATGACGGCCTGAATTTTCACGGTTTACTCAACAAAGCCGACACGGCAATGTATTCGGCGAAAAACGAAGGCCGCAATACCTTCCGCTTCTTTTCCAACGATATGAACCTGGCGTCTATCGAGCGGATGAATATCGAGAACGGTCTGCGCATGGCTTTGAAGCGCAAAGAACTTCGCTTGCATTATCAGCCGCAATATTCCATACACAACAACACGGTGATCGGCGCGGAAGCCTTGCTGCGCTGGCAACCGGAAAACAGCCCGATGATCCCGCCGGCCAAGTTCATTCCTATCGCCGAAGACAACGGCATGATCGTACCGATAGGCGACTGGGTGTTACGCGAAGCCTGTAAGCAAAACAAGCTTTGGCACGACGCCGGTATGAAACTGCTGGTTACCGTCAACATCTCGGCCCTACAGTTCAAGCGCGGCAACTTACTGGAGTCGGTGCAAAGCGCATTGGCGGAATCCGGACTGGAACCGCATTATTTAGAGCTGGAGTTAACCGAATCGGTCCTGATGTTCGATACCAATGCCGTCATCAATACGATTGCCCAGTTGCGCGCCTTGGGGGTGAGCTTTGCCATCGACGATTTCGGCACCGGTTATTCCTCACTGAGTTATTTGAAGCGCTTTGCGGTGAACAAACTAAAAATCGATCAATCATTTATCCGGGATTTAACCTCAGGCAAAGCCGAAGACACCGCTATCGTCAAAGCCATCTTGCAATTGGGTGATACGCTGGGCCTGCTGACCTTGGCCGAAGGCGTGGAAACCAAGGAGCAAGCCGAGCAACTGCACCAACTCGGCTGCCGCAAAGCGCAGGGTTTTTATTGGAATCAACCCTTGCCCGCCGACGAATTCGCCCGGTTGTTTACGCCTGGTTAAAATAACTGCCAAATCGGCGCCGCGCCGTCCGGCAAGGCCGCCAGACGCCCCAGCTCCAGCCATTGATTGCCCGGCGCATGAAAATCCGAGCCCATCGACGCATGCAATTGATGTTTGCTGGCATGCAGATAACTTAAGCGAATATCGTCGACGCTGGCCCGACCCGTCACCACTTCGATGCCCTGCCCGCCTGCCGCCTTGAATGCCACCAATGCTTTGTTAATCCATTTGCTACTGAGTTTGTAACGCAAGGGATGCGCCAACACCGCCACACCGCCGGCGGCCCGAATCCAGCCGACACAATCGGCCAGACCGGCCCAAACCGTTGGTACATAAGCCGGCTTGCCCTTGCTCAAATAACGATCAAAGGCATCCTGCTGGGTTTCGACCACACCTTGATTAACCAGAAAATCGGCAAAATGCAGGCGGGTGATTTCGCCGTTACCGGCGATTTGCCTTAACGTGGGATAGGCATCGGCTATGCCCTTCTTAGCCAGTTTTTCGGCAATTTTTTGTGCGCGTTGGTCGCGAATCCATTGTTGCTTGGCAATACCGTCGAGTAAGCCCGGATGCTGTGGATCGATATTTAAACCGACGATGTGCAGACAATGGCTTTCAAAACTGGCCGACAGTTCGATGCCGGGAATCAAGCGGATGCCCGCTTGTGCGGCGGCTTCGGTCGCTTCTTGTAAGCCGGCAGTTGTATCGTGGTCGGTCAAAGCCAGCGCAGTAACGCCCTGCTGTTGAGCACGCAACACCAGTTCGGTGGGCGACAACGCGCCGTCGGACGCGGTGGAATGACTGTGTAAATCGTATAATTCCGACACTATTGATAATCACCGTAAAGTTTGGCGTACAAACCGTTTTGTTGAATCAGGGAATCGTGTTTGCCTTGTTCGCAAATCTGGCCTTGTTCAAAGACATACACATGATCAGCCTGTTTCACCGCACTGAGCCTATGCGCAATGATGATGGTAGTACGGCCTTCCAGAAAGGTGCTCAAGGCTTGGTGCAGTTTATACTCGGTTTCGCTGTCCAGCGCCGATGTGGCTTCGTCGAGAATCACCACTGCCGGCTGGCTGACTATCATCCGGGCGATGGCCAGCCGTTGCCGTTGGCCGCCGGATAAGCGCATACCCTGCCTGCCCACCACGGTATCTAAACCCTGCGGCTGTTCTTCCACGGTCGACTTCATTTGCGCAATCTCCAAAGCTCGCCACAATTCAGCATCGGCAATCTCCCGGCCCAAGGTCAGATTGGCGCGTATCGTATCGTTTAGCAAAGCGGGATGCTGTAAAACGGTCGCGACATGTTCGCGCACCACATCCAAGCCTATCCGGTTCAGCGGCACGCCGTCGAAATAAATCATACCGCTGCCCGGCGGATATAAACCGATCAAAGTTTGCGCCAGCGTCGATTTGCCACCGCCACTGGCACCGACCAGGGCAATTTTCTCACCGGCCGGTATAGTCAAATTAATACCGTTCAGTACCGGTTCGTCCTTGTAACTAAAATGCAAATTCTTGACGCTGACCGACACGGTTTTACGCCCGATAAACGGGTTTTGCAAATGCGGATAATACGGTTCGCGCTGCAACAGGGTCAGCTGGTTGACGCGGGCCAACGCGGCTTTGGCGGCATAAAAAGACTGCTGAATGCTTAATATCTCCTGCACCGGCGCCATCATGAACCACAGATAACCGAATACCGCCAGCATTTCGCCTATGGTCAGATTGGAATACAGCACCATCAGCATCGCTGTTGCGCGGAAAATATCGAAGCCAAATAGAAAGGTCAAAAAGCTTAAACGTACCGTGGCATCGCTTTTCCAGGCATAGATGGTCGAGTGGTTTTTAACCGCCAGTGCGCTGCCGATCAACTGCCGGCAATAGTGCTCCTCGCGGTTGCTGGCGCGGATTTGATGAATCGCCTCCAGCGTTTCGCTCAAAGCTTGCTGGAATATCGCGTAGGCTTTGTTTTCATTGGCTTTGAGTTCCTTCACCCTGGAACCAACGGCCCTCGCCAGGTAAATTACCAGCGGGTTCAAAAAGATAATGAATAAACCCAATTGCCAGTGCATCCACAGCAGAATTAAAGCGGTACCGAACACGGTCAGAACTGCCACCAATAATTTACTGATCGTGGTGCCGATAAAATTATCCAGCGTATCGAGGTCGGTCACCATGTGCGAACTGACCGTACCGCTGCCCAGGCTTTCATACTCGGACATCGAGATGTGTTGCAAATGTTTCACCAAACTTTCGCGAATGCGAAAAATCACATCCTTGGCAATATTGGAAAACTGCCGAGTCTGCATAATGTTTAGCACCAAGGCAAACAAGCGCAACAGCAAGCTCAGTAGCAAAATAATGGCAATGTAAATGGCAGGTTGCTGCCACTCGCCGGGCAGCCACGGGTTGAGGCTGTTCAGCACCACGCCCGGATGGTTCAGCAAAACCTCGTCTACCAATAAGGGCATCAATAAGGGTACCGGTACGCTGGCAACTGTTGCCAAGATGGCGACCAAATGCCCGTTGATCAGTTGTTTTTTATGCTGCTTAGCGATGCTGTAAATATACTGCCAGGAATATTCGGCTTGCGCCGCGCGCTGTAAGGTTTTCAAGGTAATGAAACAAATTCGATGAAGTTTAACGATTATAATGGTCCGACCCACTTTGCAAAAACTTCTTGCTTGGTGTTTAGTCTCGGCTGTCGTGGAAATTGATATGCATGTTATCCCGTGTTTTTTACTGCTTGCCGCTCTGACCGGCGTTTTACCGAACAGTGCCCAGGCGGATGAAATCTCTTTGGCGAGCCAACGTCAGCTATTTTTGCGTGCCGAGCAAGCACTTGACCAGAATCGCGATGCCGAATATTTCGCGCTGGCTTCAAACCTAAAAGGCTACCCGCTATATCCTTATCTGCAATACCAATGGTTAAAAAATCATTTGGACGCCGACGCCGACATCAAGCAGTTTTTAAACGAGCACGCCGCCAGCCGTTACGCGGCCGGGCTGCGGCAAAAGTGGTTGCTGGCTTTGGGTAAAAAGCAGCAGTGGCTAGTGCTGTTGAATAATTATCAAGGCAGTGACGATCCCGAGGCGCAATGCTACGCCGGCCTGGCTCAATTGCAAACCGGCCAAGCCGTGGAAGCCTTCAATCAAGCCCGCACTTTATGGTTAAGCGGTAAATCGCAGCCGGATAATTGCGAAGTCCTGTTCGAAGCTTATAAATCATCGCCGTATTTTAATAAGGAACTGATCAACCAACGATTTCACGCCGCCCTCAAACGTGACAACCAAAGCCTGGCCAGCTACTTGACCCGATTTTTCAGTGGCACGGAACTCAAGCTGGCCAATACCTGGTTAAAACTGCACCGACAGCCGGAAACCGTTATTGCTGATACAGGCTGGCGCGAGAACCCTGAGCAAGCCGGAGAACTGTTTGCCCATGCGATTGACCGCTGGCTGGAAACCAATGTCGAAACGGCCATGACGACTTGGGACAGTCATAAATCGCAAATCGCCATTACGCCGGCAATCGCCGCTTTTATCGAAAAACGTATCGCTATCGCCTTGGCCTTAAAACACGACAGCCGCGCTTACGCCCGCTTGTCGCAACTTGAAAACAGCGACGAATCGGCCCGGGAATGGCGAGTCAGAGCCGCATTGAATATGCAGAACTGGCAAGACGTCGCTGTGGCGATTACCGGCCTTAACGACGATGAAAAATCTCAGGAAAAATGGCAGTACTGGCAAGCTCGCGGCTTGGCGGAAACCGGCCAGAGCGCAGCAGCCAATGCCTTGTTCCAACAATTGGCAAAAAATCGCAGTTTCTACGGTTTTCTGGCCGCCGGCAGATTAAGGCAAGCCATTGAACTGGTGGACAGGCCTTTGACGATATCAAGCAGCGACCTCGAGACTTTACAAAATCGACCGGATTTCCAGGTATTTTCCGAACTACTCGCTATCGACAGAAAACCGGAAGCCAAACGCCAATGGTGGTACGCGATAGCCAAACTGGATAGTCGCCAGCTACCCGTCGCCGCAAAACTGGCCCAACAAGCCAATTGTCCGGCTTTGGCGATTGCCACTATAGCCAAAGCTAATCAATGGGACGACGTCAATCTACGCTTTCCGCTGACCTATATCCAGCCCATCCAAAGTAACGCCGCCGCACAACAATTGGACCCGGGTTTAATTTTGGGCTTGATCCGCCAGGAAAGCGCGTTCGATGAATTGGCCGATTCGCCGGCTGGCGCTAAAGGTTTGATGCAGATCATGCCAAACACCGGCCGGCAAATTGCCGCCGAAATGCGCGATAGTTGGGATAGCGATTACAGCCTGTTTAAACCGGAACTCAATGTCAAATACGGGACGTTTTATTTCAAAAAACTCTTGCGTCAATTCAATGGCCACGTCGCACTAGCCACGGCCGCCTATAACGCCGGCGCCAATAAAGTGAAGCGCTGGCTACCGGAAAACCGAGCTTTGCCGGCCGACATCTGGATTGAAAACATCCCTTACAAGGAGACTCGGGGGTATGTTGCATCGGTGTTAATGTATAGCTTGATCTACCAACAACGGCTGCAACGCGACAGCTTAAAGATCGACGATCTAATGCGCGAGGTCATGCCCGGCTAAAAATTGAGCTGATTTTTTAAGCCGATTATTAGATAATGCCGCAGTTTTTGAACCCACCAACCAGGTAAAAATCAAGATGGAGAAGCAGCACAGTTTCACGCGCGAAGAATTATTAATGTCCGGCCGAGGTGAATTATACGGTCCGACCAACGCGCAGCTACCGCTTCCCAATATGCTGATGATGGACCGCATCGTCCATATTTCCGATGAAGGCGGCAAATACGGCAAGGGCGAAATCATCGCCGAGTTGGATATTACCCCCGAATTATGGTTTTTTGATTGCCACTTTCAAGGCGACCCGGTCATGCCGGGCTGTCTGGGTTTGGACGCGATGTGGCAATTGGTCGGTTTTTATTTATGCTGGCTGGGCGGCCCTGGCAAAGGCCGCGCGCTGGGTTGCGGCGAAGTTAAATTCACCGGCCAAGTGCTGCCGACAGCCAAAAAAGTGACTTATAAAATCGACTTGAAGCGCGTGATTCTACGTAAATTGGTCATGGGCATCGCCGATGCGACGATGGAAGTCGATGGCAAACAAATCTACGAGGCGACCGATTTACGAGTCGGTTTATTCACTTCCACCCAAGATTTCTAAGGAAACCATCATGAAGCGCGTCGTTGTAACAGGTTTAGGGATAGTTTCCAGCATCGGCAACAACCGGGACGAAGTGGTTGATTCTTTACGCGCCGGCCGTTCCGGTATCGTTCACGCACCGGTCTATGCCGAAATGGGCTTTCGCAGCCATGTACACGGCCCGGTTAATATTGATCTGGATGAAGCGATAGACCGTAAAGTTAAACGCTTTATGGGCGACGGTGCCGCATACAACTACCTGGCTATGGAGCAGGCTATTGCCGACTCCGGCCTGGAAGAGTCGCAAGTGTCCAATATCCGCACCGGCTTAGTGATGGGCTCAGGCGGGCCGTCAACGTCCAATCTGGTCGATTCCGCCGACATTCTGCGCTCGAAAGGCGTGAAAAAAGTCGGTCCGTACATGGTGACACGCGCCATGTCCAGTACCAACACGGCCTGTCTGGCGACGCCTTTCAAAATCAAAGGTGTCAACTACTCCATCAGTTCCGCTTGCGCGACCAGCGCCCACTGCATCGGCCACGCGATGGAATTGATTCAATTAGGCAAACAAGACGTTGTGTTCGCCGGCGGCGGTGAAGAACTGCACTGGACCATGTCGGTGATGTTCGACGCGATGGGCGCCTTGTCCTCAAAATATAACGACACGCCAGAAACGGCCTCTCGTCCTTACGACGAAACCCGCGACGGCTTCGTCATCTCGGGCGGCGGAGGTGTTTTGGTGATCGAGGAACTGGAACATGCCAAAACCCGCGGCGCCAAAATCTATGCCGAACTGGTCGGCTACGGCGCCACATCTGACGGCTACGATATGGTACAACCCTCCGGCGAAGGCGCGGTGCGCTGCATGCAACAAGCCTTGGCTACCGTTAATGAAAAAATCGACTATATCAACGCGCATGGCACCAGCACCTCGGTGGGTGACACCCGAGAATTGGAAGCGATGCGCGAAGTGTTTGGTGTTGACGGCGTACCGGCAGTCAGCTCAACCAAATCTTTAACCGGACATGCCTTGGGTGCGGCCGGCGTCAACGAAGCCATTTATTCCTTGCTGATGATGCAGGAAAACTTCTTGAGCGCCTCCGCCAATATCAACCAACTCGATCCAGGCGCGGCCGGCATTCCTATCGTTAGAGAATATCGGGATAACGTCACGCTGAACACCATTATGTCCAACAGCTTCGGCTTTGGCGGCACCAACGCCACGCTGATTTTCCAACGCTATAACGGCTAAATTAAGCGCGGCTAAACATCCATTTAGCCGCCTTTTCCAACATCCATGTCCGATCCAGAACACAAATCCCGTACCCAGTTTAACAAGCTGCAAAAACGCCTGAGACGTTGCGTCGGCGAAGCCATCGCCGATTTCAACATGATAGAGCCCGATGATAAGGTCATGGTGTGTCTGTCCGGCGGCAAAGATTCTTACACCATGTTGGACATTCTGCTGAACTTGCAGAAAACCGCGCCAATCAATTTTGAGATTATTGCCGTCAATCTGGATCAGAAGCAGCCAGGCTTTCCGGAACATGTGCTGCCGGAATATCTACAATCGATAGGCGTGCCCTACCACATCATCGAGCACGACACTTACAGCATCGTCAAACGCATCATCCCGGAAGGCCAAACCACTTGCAGCCTATGCTCTCGGCTACGTCGCGGCACGCTGTACGGATTTGCCAAGGAACATAAGATCACCAAGATCGCCCTCGGCCATCACCGTGACGACATTATCGAGACTTTCTTCCTGAACATGTTCTATGCCGGCAAGCTGAAAGCCATGCCGCCGAAGCTGCTGAGTGACGATAAACAAAACATCGTCATACGGCCGCTGGCTTATTGCCGGGAAAAAGACATCAACCGCTTCGCGGCATTCAAACAGTTTCCTATCATTCCTTGCAATCTGTGCGGTTCGCAAGAAAACCTGCAACGCAAGGCCATGAAACAAATGCTCAATGGTTGGGATAAACAATTCCCCGGCCGTATCGAGACCATTTTCGCCAGCCTGCAAAATATCGCGCCGTCGCAAATGGCCGATACCAGCTTGTTCGATTTTGCCGGCCTGCGCCGCGACCCCGAATCCACTATTCCGCGCGTCGTATCCGATGAAGCCGGACTGGACATCCTAGAACGCTAATAGGGAATGAAACGATGACACACACCATCTTAGTGACGGGCGGCGCCGGCTATATCGGCAGCCATACCTGCGTGGAACTGCTGAATAACGGTTTCGAGGTCATCGTGGTCGACAACCTGAGTAACAGCAAAATCGAATCGCTGAAACGTATCGAAACCATTACCGGACAAAAACCCGGTTTCTATCAAGCCGACATTACCGACCAAGCCGCGCTACGCGAGATTTTTAAAGCACATAAAATCGATGCGGTGGTTCATTTCGCCGGCCTGAAAGCCGTCGGCGAATCCTGCCAGCAACCCCTGAGCTATTACCGCAACAACATCTACGGCACCCAAGTGTTGCTGGAAACGATGGACGAGTTTGCAGTGAAAAGATTGGTATTCAGCTCGTCGGCGACCGTTTACGGCGATCCACACAGCGTACCGATTCTGGAAAGCTTCCCGCTGCAAGCCACCAATCCTTACGGCCGTACCAAACTGTTTATCGAGGAGATCCTGCGCGATGTCAGCAATGCCGACAGCCTGAACGGCATCAGCCAGCCCTGGCAATTTGCAATACTGCGCTATTTCAACCCCATCGGCGCGCATAGTAGCGGTTTGATCGGTGAGGATCCCAACGGTATACCCAATAATCTGATGCCATTTTTATCGCAAGTTGCCATCGGCAAATTACCGGTCCTGTCGGTGTTCGGCAACGACTACCCCACCAAGGACGGCACCGGCGTGCGCGATTACATTCATGTGGTAGATCTAGCGCAAGGCCATATCAAAGCCTTGCAATACCTGCTTGGTAAAACAGCCGATACCGCGATTTGCGACGCGGTTAATCTAGGAACCGGCAACGGCTACAGCGTATTGGAAATGGTCAATAGCTTCATTGAGGTGACGGGCCAAGCGGTACCCTACAAAATCGCACCACGCAGAGCCGGCGATGTCGCGGCCTGCTACGCTGATCCCAGCCTGGCCGAAGCAAAAATAGGTTGGAAAGCCGAGCGGGATTTAAAACAAATGATGACCGACACCTGGCGCTGGCAGAAAAACAATCCCAACGGTTACCACTAAGCAGGCTCGGTTACTAACACCAACCCGCCATTTTCAATACGGTTTCTGCCTTTACGTTTGGCTTCGTACAAGGCAGCATCGGCGGTTTGCACCAATTGCAAGGCAATCTCGGCGACCGGCTTTTTCTGCGAACGACTGGGTTGGTAAGTGGCCACACCAATCGAAATAGTCACCGGGATGGCTTGGTCGCCATACTCCACCTGCAAATTAGCAATACTCAAACGAATCCGCTCGGCAATTTCTGAGGCCGTACTTTCATCGGATTGCGACAGCAAAGCCACAAACTCCTCGCCGCCGTAACGCGCCAGCACATCGTTATTGCGCAGCAATTTCTTGATGATGCCGGCCACGACAGCCAGTACATGATCGCCGGCCTGGTGTCCAAAACCGTCGTTGATGCGTTTGAAAAAATCGATATCCAGAAATAGACAGGACAAAGGTTCGCGATTGCGTTGGCTGCGATCCAGCTCTTCCTCGATACGCTGCTCCAAAAACCGCCGATTGTTCACGCCGGTCAAGGGATCGACCAAACTGGTGCGCCGCATGGTTTCGACATTAAGATTGTTTTCCAGGCAAATACTGATGACCGAGGCGATGTGCTCGACAAAATCGGTCGCCATGCCCTGCATGAAACGCTCGTTGTGATAACTGCCCAGATTCAACGAGCCCAAATACCGATCCCGACGAATCAGCGGCGCAATCACCACCGACGCCGGTTTTTGTTGATTGGATTCGGAGAAAAACTTCTCGCAAATCGTGGTTTGATAGCTGCCCAGAAACGGCTGATCGGAGAGACCAAAACTATGCCGCAATTGCCATTCGCTACTCGCTAAAAACAGCCCTTCCCGGTCCCGATAATTATAATTATCCACTTCCAGGTAACCGGCGATTTCGTTTTTAGGGTCGATCAAACACAAGCTGATTACGTCCAAATCGAACAGGGCCTTGGCTTCACCGAGAATAAACTCGATCATTTCCGCCAGCGAACTAAGCCCCAGTAAACGCATTTCAAAGCTTTGCAATCGTTTCAAGGTCAGGCTGTTATGCTGGACGCGGTTGAGCATACCGTCCAAATGACTTTCCAACACCCGCAGATCTGTTGTTATATCCTGTTCCAAGCTCGGCCCCACCCGCTTAATCGAGGTGATAAGACTAGCAGTTTTCGCAGAAAAAGTGTGTAGTTGTGGGCACTTCCAGCACTCATCTCCCGTCCACTCTGATTGCAAATAAATCAGGCATTTCACCTATTAAAACGGCATATGCCATACCCTGCCGCCGGGTGCCATGTGATTTTATCTTTCAAAATCAACACACTTGTTTATTGGTTCAAATATTGCTGTAAATCGGCTCTATCGGGTTCCAAGCACGCCAAACACGTCTTCGCCATGAACAGCCTCACCTTCAACATCGACGATTTATTTTTGAGCCATCGCGATTCGTTGATTCACACTATTTTCGGCATCGTCGGCTGCCCGCAAACCGCCGAAGACTTGGCGCATGAAGCTTACATAAAAATGCTGCACGCCCTGGAAATCCAAGACATCAGTTACCCGCGGCCGTTTCTATACCAAATCGCAAAAAACCTGGCACTGGATCATCTGCGTAAAGAACGTATTCGCCAACGCGCCGACGACTCAAAAACGGCCGATACAGACGACGATATATCGCTGCTGGACAATTTGCCGGACGATACCCCGACGCCCGAGCAGCAAGCGTCCGATCAACAAGAACTGGCATTGATGCTGGCAGCGCTAGAGCAATTACCCGAACGGCGCAGGCAAATTCTGGTGTTGCACAAATTTCACCATTGGAATTACGAGCGGATCGCCGCCTATTACGGCATATCGCGTAGCGCGGTAGAGAAGAATGTACAGTTAGCTCTAACTCATTTATTAGCCAGCCGGCAAGACTAGCCATTAACTTAGGCCATACTGATTTTCCTGAACACAGCACCAATACTGATAAAATTCGCCCCATTACCTAATCCGCCAACCGCCATGCCTTTACGTTTTGATCAGGAAGTTCCATCGCCGGGTAATGTCCAAGATCAAGCACTTGCCTGGTTTGCCCGCTTACAAGACCATAAAAGCGGTGCGGCCGATCAAGCCGAGTTTGCCTGCTGGTTAGCCGCCGACCCCACGCATCAAACCGCTTACGACAAAGTAGTACAACTCTGGCAATCGCCGGCATTGAACACGGCCCTAAGCCAATACGCCAGCATCCCACTTCGGCCGCCCGCACAGCGTAAATCGACAATTCGGCGCTGGGCTGTAGCCGCCAGCATTACCTTGATTAGCGGCTGGTTCCTCGCTTCAAGCGGCTGGTTGCAACGCTGGCAAGCAGACATTACCACCGCCACCGGCGAACAGCGCCGAGTAATACTGGCAGACGGTTCCGCGCTGGTTCTCAATACCGATAGCGCGGTAAAACTGGATTACGCCGACCAACAGCGCGGCGTAATCTTATTAAGCGGCGAAGCGTATTTTGAGGTGCAAGCCGACAAACACCGGCCATTTATTGTGACGACAGCACAGGGAACCGTGCGGGTGGTCGGCACCCGTTTCAGCGTCAAAACCGGCGATACTACCCAAGTGAATGTCGAAAGCGGCTTGGTGATTTGTAGCGCCGAACAAGGCCAAAACCGACAATTAAGCGTCGGCCAACATACCGAGATCGATACCCACAGCGTTGCGGAAATCAGCAACATAGATACCGGTAAGACCTTTGCCTGGCTAAAAGGCCGCCTGATCTTTCAAGATCGAACTTTGGCAGACGTGATAACGGAACTGGATCGCTACCATCCAGGCGCCATCGTCATTACCGACGCTAAGCTGGCGCAAACCCGCATCACCGGCAATTACAAATTGGACGATACTTCGGCACTGATTCAGACCCTTGCCAATATCGTCGGCGCCAAAGTGCTGGGTATTTCGCCTTATTTGACGGTGTTAAAGTCCTGAATTTTCATCCATCAACTGCCAAAACGATACGGCAATAATCAGCGTGCGCAACCGCAACTCGTAAAAACTTTTCCCCTCAAGTGTGTACTTCAATTTCTGAAACGTCTCGGTAGCCATGTGCGTTGCAACGCGCTAACCGACAACAACCCAGACAAGGAGTACATATGAAGCCCCCACACCTGTCCCCGCCTTGTGCATTACGCAAACTCAGCATCGCCATAGCCCTGAGTTTGCCCGGCCTGATAAGCATCCCCGCGCAAGCCGCCGAGACCGTCACCAGCCAACCAGGCAGTCAACGCTTTAACATCCCGGCCCAACCGTTGGCTGATGCCATTAACGCCTTTATCAGTAGCAGCGACTGGCAAGTAGGCTATCCCGCTGAGCTAGCCAAAAACTGCCTATCCAGCAACCTCAACGGCAACTACACCCCGCAGCAAGCCCTACACATCTTGCTGCAAGGCACCGGCCTCAACTACCGCATGACCGGCGAGAACAAAGCAACGCTGGAAAAGGTGGCCGTTAGTGAACCGCAATCAGCAACGACTATGCCAGCGGTGACGGTGACTGGAAAGGCGGTTTACGATTCGACCGATCCTTACAACCCCGATTACAACCGTACTCGCGCCAGCACGGCCACCAAAACCGACACGCCGATCATGGAAACGCCGTTTTCGGTGCAAATCGTGCCGAAGCAGGTTTTAGAGGATCAACAGGCCGTTCGTTTGAAAGACGCGCTGAAGAACGTCAGCGGCGTAATGCCGGGAGGCGAGCAAGGCCGTAGCGACGAATTTATCATTCGCGGTTTTAGAAATAACACGATCTATCGAAACGGTGTTTTATCTCCGATGCTTACTCAGAGAATCGGCAACAATCGCCGAGAAACGGCGAATCTGGAAAGCGTCGAGGTGTTGAAAGGTCCGGGATCGATTCTTTACGGACGAGCGGAGCCGGGCGGCATCATGAACGTCGTGACCAAAAAACCGTTGGCGAATCCTTATTACTCACTACAGCAGCAATTCGGCTCGTTCGATTTTTATCGTACCACGCTCGATGCCACCGGCCCCATCACCAAAGATGACACTTTGCTCTATAGATTCAACCTTGCTTATCAGGATTCGAAATCGTTTCGGGAGTTCGTTGGGGACGAGCGAGTGTTTGTGGCACCCGTGCTGCGCTGGAATATCGATCCCCGCACGCAAGTCACTTTCGAATTTGAATATTTAAAGGACGATTTTTCTCTGGAACCAGGCATTCCCAATATAGGCAACCGTCCGGCACCATTACCACGCGAGCGTAATTTATCGGAACCTTATACAAAACGCAGCAATGAGTTCATGCTGGCCAGCATGAACTGGTCGCATGAGTTCAATGACAATTGGACCTTGCGGCATCGCTTCAGCTACGAAAATCTCGAAAGTCAGCAGACCGGATTGTTCTTTCTCGGCAATGTCGCCGCGAACGGCACGATCAACCGCCGTTTTTTTGTCGACAACTTCCCGTCACAGCGCTATTTCAACAACCTAGACCTCACCGGAAAGTTCGAGACATTCGGACTCAAACATACCTTACTTCTCGGCGGCGATTATTTTCGCGCCGATGATCTGATTACTCAAATTGGCGTCGCCGCTCCAGCCATCAATATCTACAATCCTGTCCATAGTCCGCTGCCGTCGCTGCCCGCACCTACTTTCGGCGACAAAACCACCGCTTGGTACGGCCTTTTTCTTCAGGATCAGATCGAACTGCCGTTCAACGTCCACCTTTTGGGAGGACTTCGCTACGACAGCGCAACGGTTGATAACAATCTGCTGGGTCGCACCGTTTCTGACGACGACCGAGTCAGTCCGCGCGGCGGAATACTCTGGCGCCCGCTGAACTGGTTGTCGCTTTACGGGAGCTATACGGAGAACTTCGGCCCATCGAATAGCGAGTTCAGGACTGACGGCCAGATTCTTCCCCCACAAACGGCGCAGCAATGGGAAACCGGGGTAAAAACCGAATTTTGGGACGGACGTTTATCGGCGACCTTGGCGTATTTCGACTTGACCAAACAAAACTTGCCCGTTTTCGACCCTTTAAATCCCCTGGTTCCCAAAGCGGCGGGCGAAGCCGAAAGCCGCGGCCTGGAATTCGACCTATCGGGCGAAATTTTGCCGGGTTGGCGAATCATCGGCGCTTATTCGTATCTGCCTTTCGCGAAGATCACCAAAGATGTCGACGCAAGCGGAGGAATTGGCAATACCGGTAAGCGGCTGGTGCTCGACCCGCGTCATTTCGGCAGCTTGTGGAATACCTATGAATTTCAGAGCAGCGGTTTACAGGGGCTCAAATTAGGTGCCGGTGTCACGGCGGTCGGTCAGAGACAGGGCGATACCGCCAATACTTACCAACTGCCCGGCTATGCCACGTTAAATCTGATGGCGAGCTATTCCATGGCGATCAATTCGGCGAAATTAACTGCCCAAGTTAACGCTGATAATCTTTTGGACAAACAGTATTTCGCGGCGTCCAATACCGGCAACCAAATATTTTACGGCGCTCCGCGCACCTTCATGGGATCGATTCGGGTGGAATATTAATGCTCCGAAATAAGAGCTCTGACTTGTCAGTAGCCGCCTTAAAGAAGCAAATCACACAACAACCTTGTGAGGATTTTCAATGCTTAGCTCGATAACCATAGCGAAAGCCGACACCCGTCTGACCAAACTCAAAGCCCGCCGCAAACTGTGGCTGAATGTGCATTTATATCTCGGCCTAATTGCCGGTGCGGTATTGACTGTAGTTGGCTTGACCGGCAGCTTTGCTGTTTTCTTTGTGGAATTGCAGGAGATTTTAAACCCGGAGCTTGCTTTAGTTTCCACGCCGGTTGAGGATCGAAAAAAGTTGCGTTCCTTGGATGAGATGGTTGCCGCGGCGGAATCCGTCAAGCCGCTGGGCAGCCGTTTTTTCAAGCTCTATTACCCGCGCAGGCCCGATATCGCCTACAAGTTTTTGTACTTTATCAGGGATGACAAACAAGCGAAAAACGGCGACGGCTATTACATTTTTGTCGACCCTTACACGGCAAAGGTCAACGGCACGCAACTGTATTATCTTAAGGATCGATATTGGGGGCGGCCTATCGTCGGCTTCATCATGCAATTGCACTGGTGCTTGCTGCAAGGCAGAACCGGTGCCGACATTAACGGTATTTTGGCCGCGATTTCCATCGTTTCCGTATTGACGGGATTGATACTCTGGTGGCCGTTGACCGGAAAATTCAAACAAGCTTTGACCGTCAAACGCAATGCCAGTGTGGTGAGATTTAATTTCGACCTGCATAAAACATTCGGCTTCTATTCGGCTATCGTGCTGCTGCCGGTATTATTTTCCGGCGTTTATTTTAATCTGCCGCAGCAGGTCAACGTACTGGTCAATTTGTTTTCGCCGGTCAACCGTCCGACCGCTTTCAACACTATCCCGGCGGAAATTCGCAGCAAACCGCCGCAAGCCGGACAACAGGCCTTAAGTTTGTCGACAGTGGAAACCATTGTGCAAGAGCGCTACCCCTCCGGCCACTTATGGATGCTTGATGGGCCGAAAAGCCCTGAAGGCGTCTATAAGGTCATGAAGAAGGACGTGACCGAGTTAAGCGGCTTTATCGGTTATCGTGATATTGCCCTAGACCAATATAGCGGTGAAATAGTTAAGGTTTACGATAAAAGCACCGGCAGTAGCGGCGATATATTTCTTGATTGGCAATGGCCTTTGCACAGTGGTTACGCTTTCGGTTGGCCGGGGAGAATGTTGGTATTTTTCTCTGGCTTGGCTTGCCCGGTTTTGTATGTAACGGGCGTGATTCGTTGGCTGCAAAAACGGCGCGCAAAATCGGCCGCCGCCGTTATTCAGGCCCGGTAAAGTCCGCTGCTAAGTCACCGCTGCCGGAGCATTGGCGGCGGATACGCCCTTCGGCTTGAAATGTCGGCGATTTCCCGATGCTTGCCAATGGCATATAACACAGTTCAATTAAATCGGCCGTCCCCCACCCTTCATCAAATTTCTTAAGCCCTTGAATAATCGCATCGGCTGCAAATTGGGCACGATTTCGGCTTGCCATTGCGCACCATTGAACTTCACGCCGACATGCCCAATCGCCATATTCGCCTATTGGACTTTCTATTCCAAAGACACAACAAGGAACTGCTGGTGTTCGCCGAACAACGGGCCGGCCGCCAACATGCCGAGGATCTGGTTCAGGATGCTTATCTCAGACTCTTACAGCACGGCAACACCGACGCCATCGACAACCACCGCGCCTACCTGTATCGCATTACCGCCAACCTGAGCGGCGACCTACACAGACGCGAGCAAATCGTCCCTTTTGTCAACGACGAAGAATCGGAAACGGACGCTGTAGCCTGCCCGATGCCGCAACCCGATGCCGTCGCCGAAAGCCGGGAACGCCTGCGAATATGCCTGCAAGCGCTGGACAGCCTGCCGGAAATTGTTCGTACCGTATTTCTGTTACACCGCGTCGACGGTCTGACCTATCCCGAAATCGCCAAGGCTTTCGCGATCCCGCCGCGCACCGTCGAGCGCTATTGCATCAAGGCCTTGGCCCACTGTAGCAAATCCGTCAGCCAGGACATCCATTAATACCGCCAAATTCTCCGCCGGCCAGCGTAGCCGGTTGTGGATGCGATACACTAAAGCCATGAACCGAACTACCCCGCCAATTCCATCGTCGTTGCACGAACAAGCCAGTCATTGGGTGGTCAGACTGAGTGCGCCCGATTGTTCGGCTAGCGAACGCCGGGCGTTTCAGGATTGGCTGGCGTTAAGCCCTCGCCATCGCCAGAGCTATCAAAACGCCGAAGCGATTTGGCGGGAATTTAGCGGCGCCGACGTACAACCCGACCCGCGGCTGATGGCGGCCAGGGACAGTTTACGCCGCGCGCAAATCGTGCGCCGCCGGGCACGCCGCGGCCTACGGTTGTCGATAGCCGCCTCGTTACTAATTGCCGCAATAGGCATGCCGCTAGCCTGGGACTGGATAAACACCGACTGTTACTCGACACTAAAAGGCCAACGGCAACACATCGCGCTCCGCGATGGTTCGACGATAGAACTCAACAGCAACAGCCAGGTGCGAGTCCACTACGGCTGGCGCGGCCGCGAAGCGGTGCTGGATCGCGGCGAAGCGTTATTCAGCGTGGCGCACGATGAAACCAAACCCTTCGACGTCGTCGCCGGCCAAGGCAAAATCCACGACATCGGCACCCGCTTCAACGTGTGCATGCTGAATAACGCTGCCACCGTCAGCGTCCTGGAAGGCGAAGTCGCCGTTGCCACTGAGCGCCGGCCCGACCCGCAAAATCTTTTGGCGGGCCAGCAAATTAAATACGATGCGCAGGGCCTGGCGTCCGCGCCGACCCGTTTCGACGCCACTACTGTCGCCGCTTGGCGGGAAGGCATGCTGGTATTTAAAAAGACCGCGCTGGCCGAAGTTCTGGAACAACTAAGCCGCTATCACGACGTCGAACTCCGCGTCGCCGACCCGCAATTGCAAAACCTTAAAGTCAGCGGCGACTTTCCCACCGACGACTTAAACCTTGCCCTCAATGCCATCGGCGCCGCGCTGCCGATCAAGGCGGTTCGAAAAAACGAGCGACTGATCGAATTCGAACGCTAAGCGAGAGAGGGCCGGTTCAGCAACACATCGAAAAACGCATAAAACGCTTGGCGGGCTCAGGTCGGAAGCCGGTTCGTCACACCCCCTTGGCTTCCTTGGCACAAGCGCTGGCCATGGCAACATTCCCGCATGGCGCCGGTGACGGAAATAAGTGAATTTGCGCTGCGCGCGAAATCGTTACCGAACAATATTTTTAACCCCTCGAAAAAAAAGTGGCGCCTCCGCCTTCGAAAACCGCTCTTACTGGGTAGTGAAATCACCACACACCACGGGAGGGCAAATGTATTCACTTTCGAGAACGCTAGTCGGCGGCCTGCTGACCGGCACCGCACTGGTTGCCGCGGCTCAGGAACAAAGCTATCAATTGAACATTCCGGCGCAAGCCTTGTCCGGCGCGCTGGAAACGCTCAAACAGCAGACCGGCCTGCATCTGTTCTACGCGGAGCAAACCCTAGCCGGTAAAACCAGTACCGCGCTGCAAGGCACATACAGCGCCAAGCAGGCGGTAGCGATTCTGGTCGGCGGCGCCAGCTTGAGTTACACCTTCACCGCTGATAATGCCGTATCGATTAAGCCGCTAGAAGTGAACAGTTTACCGGCGGTCACCGTCTCTGGACAACGCACTTACGACCCCACTGATCCCTATAACAAGGATTACTCGGTTCCCAACACCAGTTTCGCCACTAAAACCGATACGCCCATTATGGAGACGCCGTTAAACGTGCAGGTGATTCCGAAAGCGGTGTTGGATGACAATCAAGCTATAAAAATCGATCAGGCCGTCAAATACGTTAGCGGTGTAACGACCGGTCAGGCGGCGGGTGGTTTGACGGACCAAGTGACCATACGCGGCTTCTATAACTACAACTTGTTTCGCAACGGCTTTCGTATCGACGCATCCGGCCCGGAAGGCACCCGGAACATGGCGAACGTGCAAAGTCTGGAAGTGCTGAAAGGTCCCGCCGCGATGCTATACGGCCGCGTCGAACCCGGCGGTATGCTCAATATCGTCACTAAAAAACCGCTGGATACTGCCTATTATGCTTTGCAACAGCAATTCGGTTCGTTCGATCTTTTTCGCACCACGCTGGATGCTACGGGACCGATCACCGACAATAAGGATTTGCTGTACCGAATGAATCTTGCCTTCGAAAAAAGCGGTTCGTTCCGGGAAAACGTGGATTACGACAAACTGTTCGTCGCGCCGGTGCTGCAATGGAATATCAGTCCAGCCACCACCGCACTGTTGGAGCTGGAGTACCGCAAGGAAAACAACGTGTACGATCTGCACGCCCGGCCGTTGATTATCGACGGCACCAGGGCGGACGGCTCCTGGATCAATCCGCGCCTGGCGGATATTCCCCGCGAACGGAATTTAATGGAAGACAACCGCAATCACGTCGAAGACAAGCTGATCGGCTTGAATCTTACCCATAAGTTTAACGACGATTGGGTATTGACCGAACAGTTGAATATCCAGCTGTTGGACCGGGACCGCTTGGTGATGTTACCCGGCACGCTGCAAGCCGACCAGCGCACATTGAACAGACGCATACTCACCAGCGACTTTTTCACAAACGACAGTTATTTCACGACCACCAATTTGACCGGCCATTTCGACACCGGATTTCTAAAACACACCTTGTTGATAGGCGGTGATTATTACCTGCAAGACACCAATTCGGTTGGATACAGCAGCACGGCCGCGAGCACTATCGACATTTACAATCCTATTCATACCGGCAATCCGCCCATTGATCCAACGACGCGCGCCAGCCAGTCGTTTCATACAAAAACTGATTTTTACGGCATTTATCTGCAGGACCAAATCAAGCTGCCTTATAACGTCCACGTCCTAGGCGGCTTTCGCTATCAAAATGTCGAGCAATACGATGTGCTGGCCGGAACAATCGGCCAGAAGGCCGATGCGGTGACGCCGCAAGTGGGCGTTCTCTGGCAGCCGATTCACTGGCTGAGTCTATATGGTAACTACGTCGAAAACTTTGGCGTCACCAACGGAAATTTGACTAGCGATAGATCCTTTTTGCCGCCGGAAACAGCGGAACAGTGGGAGGTCGGGTTTAAAACCGCGTTTTTTGAGGATAGGTTGACCAGCACCGTCGCCTATTACCAATTGACTAAGCAAAACATTGCGACCACCGATTTACTCAACCCAAACTTCAATGTAGCGACTGGCGAAGCCCAAAGCCGGGGCGTTGAAGTGGATGTCAAAGGCGAAATATTGCCGGGGTGGAACACCATAGCCACCTATGCGTATACCGAAACCGAAGTCCTTAAAGAAAACAACCCAGATAACATAAGGGTTGGCGGCGGCTTTCGCGGCGTTCCCAAACACACCTCCACGTTATGGACGACATACGATTTTCAGCAGGATTATCTACGCGGACTCAAGCTTGGGGCGGGTCTGGAGTTGGTCAGTGATAAGAAAGCTACTTTCGACAATCACGACTTTAGTTTTGCCGGCTACGGCGTCATCGATCTATTGGCGGCCTACACGCGGAAGGTGGCGAAAACCAACGTCACGTTACAGCTCAACGTTACCAATTTACTTGACAAGGAATACGTCCACGACGGCTTTGCGATGCCATACCAAACCCGCGCTACCTGGGGTACGCCACGGTCTTTCATGGGTTCGGTCAAGGTTGAATTTTGACCGGCAAGTCGCAAACAGCGGGAGTCCTTCCCGTGCTTTGCGAGCAAACCACCTTGTGTTCATTAGCCGAAGTCATTTTTAAAAATCTTTATGAAACCAGCTCTTGAGAATTCAATGTCCCGCAGCGCAAAGCCTCCCGCACCCAATGCCAGTGCTAGACGGTTAACGAAGCTGAAATCCCGTCGTAAAAGGTGGCTGGCTGTTCACCTTTATTTAGGTTTGAGTGCCGGATTGCTGTTGGCGGTCGTCGGTCTGACCGGCGGCATACTGGTGTTTTATCTGGAAATGCAGGAAATATTGAACCCCGAGTTATCCGTCGTTTCCTTACCCGCCGTGGAACAACGACACTTGCGGTCGTTAGACGACATCGTCGCCGCAGCGGAGACCGCCAAACCGCCCGGCAGCTACTTTTTTAAGGTGTACTACCCGCGAAAAGCCGACATTGCCTATAAATTTTTATATTTTGTCCGGGAACAAAACACGCCCGGCAAGGGCGACGGCTATTACATTTTCGTCGATCCTTACACCGCGCGAGTTCAGGGCTTGCAACTCTGGCATCCGAAAGATCAATACTGGGGACGACCCTTGGTTAGTTTCATCATGCAACTGCATTGGTGTTTGCTGCTCGGTAAAACCGGCGGCACCATCGTCGGGATTCTCGGCGCATTTTCGATTATTTCGGTATTGACCGGCTTGATCGTCTGGTGGCCGCTGACCGGTAAATTCAGGCAAGCGTTGACGTTTAAAGCCAACGCGGGACCGGTCAGGTTTAACTTCGATCTGCATAAAACCGTCGGATTCTATTCCGGCATCGTGTTATTGCCGGTATTGTTTTCCGGGATCTATATGACGCTGCCGGAGCGAGTAGACGTACTAGTCAAGCCGTTCTCGACGATGACCAGGCCCAATGCCTATAGCGGTATTCCGGAAACAATCGATAGCGCCAATCCGACCGAGGGACAAGCGGCGATAAGCTTGTCGCGGGTGGAAGAAATTGCGCAAAAAAACTACCCCGGCGGCCGGCTGTGGATGCTGAATGCCCCTAAAGACAGAACCGACGTGTTCCGGGTCATGAAGCGCGATGTCGACGAATTGAGCCGTTTTGTCGGCTATCGGGAGATTGCCGTCGATCAATACAGCGGCGAAATTCTGCAAGTCTACGATTCCGGCACAGGCTCCAACGCCGACGTTTTCTACGATTGGCAATGGCCTTTGCATAGTGGCCATGCATTCGGTTGGCCGGGGCGGATTCTGGTGTTGCTGGCAGGTTTGGCTTGCCCGGTGTTGTATATCACCGGCGTCGTGCGTTGGCTGCAAAAACGGCGGGCGAAACAACCTCTAAAGTCACTTAGCCAAAAACAACCGCCACAGGCCGCTGAATCAATTTATTGCCCCCGCCCTTAAATCCCGTTCGCGCTTGGTCTGTCGAAGGGCGCGCTCGTTTGGGCTGCGATGCGCTTAGCCCGCGGCATATCCGGGACAAATAGGGCAGGGTTAATAAGCCATTCAGGAAACCATTCCCCCGCCTGCCGGTCCATTTTAAGTGCGAGTTAAGCCTTTAAGGTTTTAATCGCCACGCGGTCCGGGACCGGCTTCTATTGGCAATAATACCCATAGAATTTATACGCCTCCCGACTCAACGTATTTATGAACAGCATCCAGGATGAAAAATAATGACTAAAAAATTACTTGCTATCGCCATCGGTACCAGCTTGTTAACAGCCTGTACCACTAACCCCTATACCGGCCAGTCCAGCATGAGCAACCTAGGCAAGGGCGCCGGTGTCGGCGCGGCAGTGGGAGCAGGCGCCGGTACTTTATTCGGCGGAAACGACTGGAAAAACGCCGGTCTGGGCGCATTAGCCGGTGCCGCGGTTGGCGCCGGGGTCGGTTATTACATGGACAAACAACAAGAAGAGATGCAGCAGTCGCTGCAAGGCACCGGGATTGAAGTCCAGCGCACCGCGCAAAACCAGCTGACCTTGAACATGCCCAGCACCAGTGATGTGACGTTTGCGTTCGGCAAGGCCGACTTGACGCCGGAAGCCCAGCACGCGCTGGACCCCATCGCCAGAGTGTTGACCAATTACCCGGAGTCGACGATTTCCGTAACCGGCCACACCGATGACGTGGGTTCCGATGCCGACAATCAACGTTTATCTGAAGCACGGGCTACCAGCGTGGCCAACTTCTTGGCGCAACGCGGTGTGAACCGGATGCGTATCTCCCAGCAGGGCATGGGCGAAAGTTCGCCGAAAGTACCGAACAGTAGCGATGCCAATCGGGCAATCAATCGCCGGGTGGAACTGGCGATCAACGCCAATCAAAATGCCGGCGCCAACCAACAGCCGCCGCAAGGCTACCCGCAGCAGCAAACCCAGCCTTACCAGCAACAAGGCGGTTATCCGCAGCAGAACTACCCGCAGCAAGGTTATCCGCAGCAAAACCAACCGTATCAGCAGGGTTACCCGCAACAGCAAAGTTACCCTCAGCAGAATCAGCAATACCAAGGTTACCCACAGCAACAGGGGTATCCACAGCAAACTTATCCGCAACAGGGTTACCCACAACAGAACCAGCAATATCAGCAGCAGTATCCACAGCCTTATTACCAACAACAATAAAGCTTTAGATACAAGCCAGCCATCATAAAAAACCCGCTTCTTTCCGAGAAAGAAGCGGGTTTCAGTTAAGCCCTTGGAAATTCGGCTCTGGTTTAGCCACTAGCTATTGTTAATATCAAGCGTCGCCAGCCCTGACATCAAACTCAATTTTCCAGCGCTGTTGATCGCGTTTGGAAACCGCTTTTAACTCTAAAGTCCCCACTTCAGTCACAGCCACGGACAAATGCACGGGGACGATGTCGCCGGCATGACGCCCCTCTTCCGGTAAGGTGATTTCAATTTCGTCCAGTTCTTCCAATTCGTCGTCCTGCCAATATTCCAGCCTTACCCCTACCGCATCGTCGCGGCGGGTTTTCGAGCCAAAAAAGCGGAAGCGTACCGGTTCTCCGATGATCAAACCGAATTCGTCATTAGGCAATTCCTGTTCGCTGCCCTCTTCCATCCCAAACGGCGCGATGCACAAGGCTTCGATTTCTGCCGGCAATCCGGGAACCGCCGGCATGGCGCTCTCAATGCCGACATAATAAGCCGCCGCCGTGCCGCCCTTGATTCTGACGCCCTTGCCTTTGCGGACAAAGCCGTAATATGCCGCGCCACGCGCGACCGCCAAATCCAAGTCTGCGCCTTGTAACAGTCTGGCCGGCGCGGCTTGTTCGGCTTGCAGCCAGCTATTTAATATTTGCATCAAACGCTCAGCCATCACGCCGGCTTTTAACACCCCGCCGTTGAACAATACCGCAGTGGGATGCAGGAAACTGGCGTGTTCGGGCAAGACATGATCGGCTAGCTCGCCGGTCGCTTCTTTTTGCCGCGACAAAAATGCAGCCAGATGGCGGGTAATGCCGGCATCCTGCGCATAAGGCAAACCCGCGGTACGCAAACCGCTGCGCGGTCTGACCACAGGCCTTTCTTCGACCGGCACCCACGGTAAAAAGCCTTCGACCAACACGCGGTTCAGTTCGTCGCGGGTTAGTTCGGTGCGCAAGGTGCCGCCGATCAGGGATGAGCCGCGACTCGCTACGACTAAAGGCATGCTGCCCAACTCGGGCTGATTGAACAGCTTTTCTTTGGCTTCCCGACAGGCGTGGGTCAAGGCTTGTAGTTGCCAGGATTCCAGGCGCTTACCGCCGTCTTGTTCCAATTTGGCTTTAACGGTATAGGCCAAGGCCAAATCCATGTTATCGCCGCCTAACAAGATATGGTCGCCGACCGCCACCCGGGTCAATTGTAGGTTGCCGTCTTGTTCGGTCACCGCAATCAAGGATAAGTCGGTGGTGCCGCCACCGATGTCGGCGACCAAAATCACGTCGCCGATTTGCACATGGTTGCGCCAATCGCCTTCGCTGTTTTCGATCCAGCTGTACAGGGCAGCTTGCGGCTCTTCCAACAACACGGCCTGCCCTAATCCCACCGCGCGGGCCGCTTCGACCGTCAATTCGCGCGCTGCCGGGTCAAACGACGCCGGCACAGTGATGGTGACATCTTGATCTTGTAAATTGTGCTCCGGGAATCGGTGATTCCAGGCATCGCGCAAATGTTGCAGATAGGCTTTGGTTGCCGCAAACGGGGAAATCCGCTCCACATCCTCCGGCGCCTCGACCGGCAAAATCGCTTGTTTGCAATCGACACCGGCATGGCACAACCAGCTCTTGGCGCTGGACACCAATCTGATAGGGGTTTTGCTGCCCAGATTACGGGCGATTTCGCCGACCAGATATTCCGGTTTAGCTGTCCACGGCAACGCAGTCGCGCCCTCGGCAATCTCGGCCGAATGAGCCAAATAGGTGAAGGACGGCAATTGCGCCTTGTCTTCTATCGTGCCGGGGCCGGTCAACTGCGGTATCGCCAACACACCCAGGACCACTTCATCCTCGCCGGCTTCCAAATCGACATAAGACAATACGCAATGCGTGGTACCTAAATCGATACCGACCGAATAACGCGCGGTCATAATTCCACCTCGGCCGGCGCGACGATTTTGGCGTTATGGCCTTCGGTCAATTTCGGCAAACGCAGATCCGTGACTTGCCAACCTTTATGTACCAAAGTACCGGTAAACGGCGCCTCGCCGACGATATTGCCGGTCAAACGAAATGATGCGGCATCGAAGCCTTTATTTAAGGTGACCCGGTTGCCTTCGGGATCTTTGCTGACAGGGGCCAGGGTGAAATGCTCGCTGACCGCTTTGCTGCAACCTTGATGCACCACCCGCGCCGCCGCGCCGATTTCGGCATCGGAAAAAGCACTTACGTCTTCTTTAATAAAGTCGATAAAGCGGGCTTCTTTTTGCAGCAAACTCAATAGTTGCAAGGCGGCATCCGGAGTCGCTTCCTTTAATACCACGGGCTCAGGCGCCGGGGCCTGGACGATTTTTTCCACTTCGACGATCTTCTCAACGATTTTGACTTCCGGTTGCGGCGCAGGAGTGGGAGCGACTACTGCCGGAGCTGCGGATTTGCAGCGGCGCATGCCCAGCAATACCGAGACTAAAACCACAATCAGAATCAAAGCCGACAGTGCGGCGGTACCGGCCAAACACACGTGCCACAAATCGAAGGTGGTCGGGCGCAAGGATAAATCGATGGTGTAAGTATTCATGAAAAACGAGTGATGGTTGTTAATTGAAACAAGGGCTATAGCGTCTAATCTTCAAGCATGCCGCAACAGATAACGCTAAATTTTTACGCCAATGCCATTGCGGACAGTGGGAGTCAGTTACCAGGCATGCCGGCTTTCTTCGCGGCTTCCGCGTACATTAATTGCTGCAGCAAATTGCGCGTTACCTGGATACGCATTTTCTTCAAATGCCGGTCAGCCACCACGCCCGGCACTTCGGCGTCGGTATAAACTTTGCGCATTTCGGCCAAGGTCGGCTCGCAAGATTTAATAATCACATCGGTGGCGTTGCGGCTTTCCATCTTGGCAAACTCGGGTTTTTGCATAGTATCCACTACACATTTTTTATAGGTGTACTGAGCTTGCTGAATTTTCTGGATGGTCTCATCTTTCAGAGTGGTTTCGTTCCATTCTTCCTTGGCTTCCTCGGCACAGGCCAAACCTGCGACCATCATCAATGCAACTACTAAACGGTATGTCATGTTTTGCTCTCCAATGGGGGCGTGATAATGGCTGGCGATTTTACGCGATGCTGGCTGAAATGAACAATCAGTCGGCAGCGGCAGGCGGTCAGAACAGGCCTAGCCTGATCAGCCAGCTCACTGCGGCCAGCTGTAAACTCACCGAGGCTCAGGACAAACTCGCGTTTCAACGCCAGAGCACTAAGATACCAGGCAGTGAGCTAAAAGCGACGCCAAGGCGGCAGGAACGCGCTGCTCATATAAGGGCTGGCGCGGGTTTCTTGGAAATGACCGTATCGAAAAAACCAACCGAATTGGTGCTCTAAAACTTAGTGATCGCAAACATGCCGAGACGAACCGGCCTGATTTTGGCCTTGAGTGGTATCAGGCAATAAAGGCAGGGCTTCCGTTATTCCGTCGCCGCATTGTTTCATTTGCTGCATAGCTTTATTGGACGATACGTCCTTACCAAACTCCATCGCTCTGGCCATCGCTTCATCGCGTTTTCCCGCCGCGCATAAGCGCTCCACCTCGGCAGTCATTTGTTTGGCCTGCGCTTGAAAAGCTTGCATGTCGGTCTTATCAATGTGCTTCACGCAGTCTTGCATGGCTTTCATTTTCTGCATCACTTGCTGCATTTGCGCTTTATCCATATTTTTAAACGCATCGTTTTCAGCGGCAGCGGTGATGGGGAGTAGTAACAGCATGGTTATCAATAAATTTCGCATGACTTTCCTCAAAATAATGAACATACCTGGGAACTGTAGAAGTGTTCTACGTGGATAGCAAGCGCTGGCGATAACGCCGACTTAATGGTGTTGTCGTGACAGGATCGCCGATTTTGTCGCATCCACGACATCGTTTGCTAAGCTGCCTCAAAGCGATAATCCCTATCAATCTACAACCTACACACGCATGCGGCGGTTTGCTCAATTGGCATCATTCTTGATTGCTTGATGGCTTTCGTCATCAGCAGCCCAACGATGGAACACATTTTCCCTCTGCCCCGCCCGATGCCTGCACCGCCCAAACCCAAGCATCCAGTGCTGCAAGCAGGCCATCGCTACAGCATCGACACCCAAAAATTAGCGGACAACCCACTCGGTGAGGTGGAGCATGATCTGCAAAACGGCTTACTCGGCGATTACTCGTTAAGCATCGAACGGGCTGCGGTAGTGCCCGTGGATACGAAACGTACACCCATGCACGCATTCGTGTGGAACAGCGATTTACTAAGCCCGCAGCTCAAAAGCTGCTTAGCCCTTACCACAGCTCACCCGCAACAACCCAAGCAGAATCGTTTGACCTTGCTTGACGCCGGCATGGCCGCGCCGACCGTAAGCTTGGCGGACGATATGCCAACCCTAAGTATCTCACCTCATTTTGAACTGGCATGGGACACCGCCGGTTTTTGCAGCCAATTGGGCGTCTTGCAGTTGCTGGAGTCTACTCGAACAGCACACTTCGCCGACGGCAAAACGATGACTTTATTGGATACCGAAAGTGAAGAAGGCGACCCGGTTTTGTATCTATCTGAGAAAGACAGGCCTGTGCCGGTCATACCGCTTGGCGGGTTTCAACAGCAAGGCCAGCAACAAAAACTGCTGTTCAGCCAGGCCGTGACGCAAGCCATTCCATCTGAAATCGCCGGCAATACCGTTGCGTCGATGAGCGTTTTGGAAAAATACACCGTGTACTTCATGCAAAACGCCGGACCGGGCAGGCCGGATCTTTATATTTGGGTGCCCGTACATTTACCTATCGTTTGGGGATGGAGCATCCGGGTACAACAACGCTATGACGGCGTTTGGGATATTTTTCGCAAGAAATTGATCATGCCCAGCGCCTCAACCGAAGCGCAGAAACTACCCTTATGGCAGAGCAACTCCTTACTATGCCAAACGACGCAGACGGCATGATGCCGATGCTGGACGTGGCAATCATTGGTGCCGGCCTGTCCGGCTTGTCCTTGGCTGAAAAACTGCTTCCGAAAAAATCCAACATCGGCGTGTTTGAAGCGCGCGAACGCTGCGGCGGCAGAATTTTATCCGCATCCGCTCCTGCCCAGGTTTTTACCGCAGACCTGGGCCCGACTTGGCTGTGGCCAACGGATCAACCGCTCATTACGGCATTAGCAGAACGCTTGGGATTAACGCTATTTCCGCAGTGGGACCGCGGCCAAAGCTTGTATCAAGTGCAAGCCGACACCCCGCCAGCAGTGTATATCGATACCCAGACTCATGCGGAAGCCAGACGGATTGCCGGCGGTTGCCAACAATTGATCAACGGCCTATTGCAACACATACCTGAACGCGTTCTGCACCTTGGGCACCGTTTACTGACGCTGAGCGATCAAGGCAGTCATGTCGACTTAACATTCGCCACCGATGGCGCTGTCATTACCATCCAGGCTCGCCAAGTCGTGCTGGCCGCGCCACCGCGATTGCTGGCAAGCAACATTACCTTCCAACCGGCATTAGCGCCTGGTTTGTTATCACTGATGCAAGCCACGCCTACCTGGATGGCCGGACACGCCAAGGCGGTGCTGGTTTATGAACAAGCTTTCTGGCGCCAACAAGGTAATTCCGGCAACGCCATTTCACCCTATCCCAGTGCCGTGTTGGCTGAAGTCTATGACGCGTGTTCAGACAATGATGGTACAGCAGCTCTATTCGGTTTCTTTGGCCTGCCAGCCGAGATTCGCGAACAGTATCAAGAGAGTCTGCCGGCGCTGATCGTTCGGCAAATGGTCGGCCTATTCGGTCCTGCTGCCGCCAAACCGTTAAGTGTGGTGATTCAGGACTGGAGCCAGGAAGCTTTTACCGCGACGTCTAAAGATCGTATGCCAGTGTTCGAACATCCCGTCTACCGCCACCGCGCTCTGCAATTGGACCATTGGCAAGACAAACTGTATTTCTGTGGAACCGAAACAGCCAGTAGGTCTGGGGGCTATTTGGAAGGCGCATTAGAAGCCTGTGATCGGGTTTTTACCGCATTATCACTCTAACCTAAAGGACTTTGTCATGAACAATCCAACGCTTAACGCTAAAAGCATCGGCGAATTTAGCCGATTTATAATCGAGCAGAAAGCCAATATGAAGAAGCAATACGATCAATTATTGGCCCATGACCTATCGCATCAACAATGGGACGGCTGTTTTCAACGCAATGTACTGATCGTCTTGGAAAAAACCTATCAAGACGCCCTGGCTAAATTGCAGACCTTACCGTTCGATCACGCCGGCAGCACGGTCAATCAGGGCTTGGCGGATCTTACCAAATCTGTATTGACGGTATTCGACGGCTTCATCGACGAATTTCTGTTGATCGTTGTGGATAAACATCGCACTTCCTGCGCCTTATCCAATTTCCCCGATGAACACAAACCCGATCAGGTTTACCTGAGCGCGGTGCGTAGCGATATCGCCTTACTGTGGCGGAACTTTGCCTTGGACATTAATGCTTACTTTCTGGACTGCCGTTAAGCAAAACTTTTCCGACAGGATAATTTATGAAACTCTACATGACACCCGGCTCCTGCACCACCGGAATCCATATTTTACTGGAAGAGCTGGATCTGGTTTTTGAAGCTCATCTGGTAAATTTAATGGCTGGCGATCAGCATCAAACCGATTATCTGGCACTTAACCCTAAAGCCACCATTCCCACCCTGGTCCGAAATGACGGTACCGCCTTGACCGAATTCCAAGCCATCGCCTACTGGCTGGCACGCAGTTATCCCAAAGCCAAACTGTTGCCGGGCGACGCGGATGGCGACGCAAAAGCTATCGAGTTGATGGACTATGCGGTCGGTACGCTTCATGGCCAGGGCTTTGCGAGAATTTTTACCACGGAGAAATTCACGCCTAATCCTGCCGATCACGAGGCGGTTAAAGCGCAAGGACTGGATATTGTTAATAAAGGTTTTGCAATATTGAAGGAACAGCTACCTGCCGAAGGCTACGCTTTGGGTGCATTCAGCATCGCCGATGCTGCGTTGTTTTACGTGGAGTTTTGGGCGGATAAAACCGGCGTAACCCTGCCGGACAACTGCTTGAAACACTATCGTTTGATGCTGTCGCGGCCGATTGTTAAACGGGTACTGAGGGAGGAAGGTTATCGCGTGGAGTGACTTTTATCGCCGCACTATCTGTTGTTGCCTTCTCCTGTCCGGAGATTCGCGATGTGAAGCCATTCACACTCATATCCATCAATCACCCGAGTTAAGCCAATATCCCTTCACATTTACAAGGTGACTAAATCGTCATCAGCACACTATTCACAAGACAAGCGCTGGATTTTCAAGGAAAATAGCGTCATCTTTACCATTCGCTACAGCGCATGTACAAATATGAAGGCCTGGTGGTACACCAAAGCCACGACGACGAAGGCGTCATAGAAATCGTTGATAAGGAAGGGGTGAGGGCCTTGCACTTTGGCTCGCATGCCCGGCAAAGCAGCATGCTGCTGATGGAACCCGACCGGCTACATTCGTTGTATGCCAGGGCAATGATGGCCGGCCTGCTGTTCCACGACACTCCTAACGAAATCCTGATGATAGGTTTGGGCGGTGGCACTATCGCCAAATTCATGCTGCGCCAGTTTGCCGATTGCCGGCTCAAGGTCGTGGAATTTCGTAGCAGTGTGTTAAAAGTCGCACGCAGCCATTTTGGCCTGCCATTCGATCCGCGCCTGAAAATCAAGATTGGCTGCGGCGCGCAACATGTACGCCAAGCCAGCCAGGTGCAGAGCGAACAGCACGACTTGATCGTCATAGACGCTTACGACCACGACGGCATGGCCCCGGAAGTGAGTAGCGAAACTTTCTTCGACAACTGCCGAACCTTACTGACCAAGAACGGTCTGCTGGTGATCAATTTATGGGGCACTGATAAGGACATGTTCCAGCAAGTGGCCTGGAACCTGGGCCGCGTGTTTGAAAGGCGCATGCTGTTTTTGCCGGTACGCAATCGCGGTAATGTGATCGGCTTTGCCTTCGGTGAAGCCATGGCAAAGCCAGGCATCAAACAATTGATCGACAAGGCTAAGCGGCTGGAACAGATGTATCAACTGGAGTTCCCCACCTATCTGCTGGACTTAAAACGCCACAACCCCAACGTCTTCAACCGGATTATAAAATCGTGATACACAACGCTCCCAACATCTTCGGCTACAAAAAATACTGGGCGCACCGCTTCGGTCCGGCGCCGGAATTACCGATGAGCCGCGCAGAAATGGAAGCGCTGGGCTGGGACGCCTGCGACGTCATCTTGGTGACCGGCGATGCCTATGTCGATCATCCCAGTTTTGGTATGGCCGTAATTGGCCGAGTGTTGGAAGCGCAGGGCTTCCGGGTCGGCATCATCTCGCAACCGGACTGGCACAGCGCCGAGGACTTTAGACGACTGGGCCAACCCAAACTGTTTTTTGGGGTGACCGGCGGCAACATGGATTCGATGGTCAATCGCTATACTTCGGATAAGAAAATCCGCTCCAACGACGCTTATACCGCCGATGGGGCGGCCGGCAAACGCCCGGACCGCGCCGTGAATGTTTATGCCCACCGCTGCCGCGAAGCCTATAAAAACGTACCTATCGTGATCGGCGGTATCGAAGCCAGTTTACGCCGTATCGCCCATTACGATTATTGGTCGGACAAAGTGCGTAAATCCATCTTGCTGGATTCCAAAGCCGATTTACTGGTCTACGGCAACGCCGAACGGCAAGTGGTGGAAATTGCCCAACGCTTGGCAAAAGGCGAAACCATTGCCGACCTGAAAGGTATCCGCGGCACCGTGCATTTTGTGAAGCAGGTGCCGCAGGGCTGGATGGAGAAAGACTCCACCGACATCGATAAGCCGGGTGCGGTGATTTCGCACGTCAATCCCTATCAGGAAATGCCGGCATGTGACGATAAGCCTGAACTTGCCGCAGATGAAAAGGTTATCCAATTCAAACCCATCGCCAACAAGCAGCGCACGCAAACAGTGATCCGCTTGCCGGATTACGAAGCAGTAAAAGACGATCCGATTCTGTACGCTCACGCTTCGCGAGTGATGCACGGCGAAACCAACCCCGGCAACGCCCGCGCCTTGATTCAACGCCACGGCAACCGCGAGGTGTGGATCAATCCCCCACCATTACCCCTCACCACACCGGAAATGGATGGCGTCTTCGACCTGCCCTACTCCCGGCTACCGCATACGCAATACGGCAAAGCGAATATCCCCGCCTTTGAAATGATCCAGCATTCCGTGCTGATCATGCGCGGTTGCTTCGGCGGTTGCAGCTTTTGTTCGATTACCGAACATGAAGGCCGCATCATCCAAAACCGTTCGGAAGATTCGATCATTCGCGAGATTGAAGCCATCCGCGATACTTCGCCGAATTTTACCGGACATATTTCCGACCTGGGCGGACCGACCGCCAATATGTGGCGCCTAGCCTGCAAAGACCCGGCCATTGAAGCATCCTGCCGCAAACCGTCTTGCGTCTACCCAGGCATTTGTCACAATCTGAATACCGATCAAACACCGCTTGTCAAACTTTACCGACGCGCCCGCAAGCTACCCGGCATTAAAAAAATCTTCATTGCATCGGGCTTGCGCTACGACATCGCCGTGGAAACGCCAGAATATGTCAAGGAACTGGTGACCCACCATGTGGGCGGCTACCTGAAAATTGCCCCGGAACACACCGAGCAAGGCCCGCTGTCGAAAATGATGAAACCCGGCATGGGCACCTACGACCGCTTCAAGCAGATGTTTGATAAGTATTCGAAGGAAGCGGGTAAGGAGCAGTATCTAATCCCCTACTTCATCGCCGCCCACCCAGGCACCGAAGACAAAGATATGCTGAACTTGGCACTATGGCTGAAACGCAACGGCTTCCGCGCCGACCAGGTCCAAGCCTTTTTGCCCTCACCTATGTCCATCGCCACTGCCATGTATCACTCCGGCAAAGACACCTTGCATAAAGTAGCTCGCAACAGCCCTGAAATAGCGATTCCAAAGACCATTAAGCAGCGGCGCTTGCACAAGGCATTTTTGCGCTATCACGATCCGAAAAACTGGCCGTTGCTGCGGGAGGCCTTGAAAGATATGGGGCGCGCGGATTTGATTGGTAATGGTAAGCAGCATTTGGTACCGAGTTTTCAGCCGAAAACTGATGTTATACCGTTCAAAAACGAATCTAGAACAAAGCAGTTTAGAACGAAGCGCTGATCGTATTAAATTTAGACTCTGCTTAGGCTATGAGAATGGTTAGTACATGACTACACTTGGAAGCATGTTTTTACGATCCAATTGAAAAGGTCACATGTGAACAATCAAATATATGTAACACAACCGTCATTACCACCCCTTGATGAATTTATTCCATACTTACAACAAATTTGGGACAGTAAAATACTGACCAATGGCGGGCCTTTTCATCAACAATTTGAACAAGCACTTTGCGATTATTTAGGCATTAAATATATTTCATTATTCGCTAATGGCACTATAGCTCTAGTTACCGCATTGCAATCGTTACGTATTACTGGAGAGGTTATCACAACGCCGTATTCGTTCGTGGCAACCTCGCACTCCCTACTATGGAATGGAATAAAGCCGGTATTTGTTGACATTGCTCCCGATACACTTAATCTCGATCCTACAAAAATAGAGTCGGCAATCACTCCGCAAACAACAGCGATAATGCCAGTACATTGCTACGGCCACCCTTGCGACGTCGATGCTATTCAAAATATTGCCGACAATTACAACCTCAAGGTTATCTATGATGCTGCTCACGCTTTCGGAGTAAAAGATAATGGAGGTAGCATTCTAAGACATGGCGACTTATCTGTGCTGAGTTTCCATGCCACCAAAGTATTTAATACTTTTGAAGGCGGAGCTATCGTCTGTCCAGATGCAAAAACCAAACAGCGTATCGATCACCTCAAAAATTTTGGCTTCGTAGATGAAGTGACTGTAGTTGCGCCAGGTATTAATGGCAAAATGAGTGAGTTTAATGCTGCTCTTGGACTTTTACAGCTCAAAAGTATTGATCAAGCATTAAATAAACGTAAAGCTCTTGACGCTCGTTACCGAAAAGGATTGGCATTTATAAAAGGTATATATTGCTTATCGAATTCCCAAGAAAAAACAGCCAACTATGCCTATTTCCCTATTCTAGTGAGCTCAGAGTATCGGCTTAGCCGTGATGAGTTGTTCCAAAAACTAAGAAACAAAGGCGTTTATGCTCGCCGCTACTTCCATCCGCTAATTAGCGAATTTCCAATGTATAGAGGCTTATCCTCTGCTAATCAATCAAATTTGCCAATTGCAAGCAAAGTTGCAACTGAAGTAATTTGTTTACCAATTTATCCAGATTTGCACCACGATCAGATTGATTTTATTCTCGAAGTAATCACCAAGGAAAATGAATGAAAAGCTTGGCCGTCATGCAGCCATATTTTTTTCCCTATATTGGCTATTGGCAGCTGATGCATGCAGTAGATCGCTTTGTTATCTATGACGATGTAAATTACATTACTCGAGGATGGATCAATCGTAATCGCCTATTAATTAACGGAAAACCTAATTATATTACAGTGCCTTTAAATAGGGCGTCGCAAAATAAACATATTTGCGAAATACAGATGCTATCATCAAACTGGCGAAATAAAATATTGAAATCTATTGAGATAACCTATAGAAAGTCTCCATTTTATTGGGAAGTATTCCCAATAATAGACAGAATAATTTGCTATAAAACAGATAGCCTATCAGATTATCTGCGAAACCAACTAGAAACACTTGCGTCTTTTTTATCAATTAAAACTGAATTTCGATTGTCTAGTTTATCCCATAAAAACAGTGCATTATCAGGCCAAGAGCGAATCTTAGATATATGCAAGCGCGAAGGCGTCACAACTTATATTAACCTGCAAGGTGGTCAAGATTTATATGATATTAAAGCCTTTCGCGCTGCAGATATTGACCTACGAATTATTGTGATGAAACCTTTCACTTACAAACAGAGATCAATAGGCTTTACTCCCTCTCTTTCCATCATTGATGTACTGATGGAGGTTGGACCAGTTGATACTAAAAACCACTTAAATGCTGTCCATTTAATATCTAACGAAAAAAAAATATTGCAATGATAAATATTGTTATTATTTCCTCCACCAATGGAGGGGTTCTTAGCAACCTTTTGGAAAACACTTATTTTAGAGAACGCATCAGACATGTCGTCTCAGATCGCAGATGTGGGGCTATTGAAATAGCAAAGAATTTTGGTATACCAACAAAGGTTTTTGAATCAAAAAGTGCAAGTAATTTTTCTAACTCTTTGTTAGAAGAATATAAATCAAATCAACCTGACCTATATATATCTTTTTATACTAAGCTTTTTAAAGGTGAATTTCTATCAGCCTCAAGAAACAGGCTAATTAATCTCCACCCATCGATTCTACCAGCATGCCGAGGACTAGACGGCTTTGGTGACACAATAAAATCAGGATCAAAGTTTATTGGCGCAACGATTCATTTTGTTAATGAAGGGATAGACACAGGTTATCCTTTGATTCAATCGGCAACGCCATTTAATCCAGAAAAAAGCATTGCAGAAAATAGACACCGTATCTTCATTCAGCAATGTAAAATGTTATTGCAAGTATTGAGGTGGTGGGAGGAGAATCGCATACAATTTAGTGACGAAGGGTATCCAAAAATAATTAATTGCTCTTATCACGTTGGAGAATTTTCACCAAATCTAGATTTCGATGAGGCCATGAAATTCGATGCAATAATACCGAACACTCTAGCTCAAACAACCTAAATTCAAAGTCATATTAACCCAATACCACCAGCACATCCGACTTCTAATTAACTTTACTGTGATCATTAAATGCAACAAAAATCAGAATAAGATGAGATGACTTGCTCTAAAGTGCTAGTCTAAATAGAACAGGTAACTATCGTAACGCAGCCAATAAATATATAATTAAAAACATATCCAACCAAACTTGAGCTTAAAAGAATTGCAAAATTTAGAATCAAAAGGGATAAAAGCATTTCTTTGGGATTTCTCGGGAAAAACCATCAGACAAATAATTGGATTTATTACATCAATTATCCTCACACGCACATTAGAACCAAAGGATTTTGGCTTAATAGCACTAGTTATAGTAATTATTGGCATAACAAATATATTTAACGATTTCGGGCTGAGCAGTGCACTTATTCAGAAAAGAAAAACACTACAAATACATTATTCTTCTGTTTTCTATTTTAATATAACAATAGGTCTATTACTAACATCGGTAACATTTTTATCGGCCAACTTGATTGGGTTATTTTACGCTAATGAAACGCTAACTCCAATAACGAAAGCAATGTCCCTATTATTCATTATAAATGCTTTTGGTAACGTTAGCACAATAAGACTTCGCAAAGAATTAAGCTTTTCAGCACTAACAAAATCCAACTTATTAGCTACTTTACTAAGTGGCAGTCTGGGCATAACGCTAGCCTTACATAACGTAGGCGTATGGAGCCTAGTAGCCCAAGCGTTATCAATGGCATTCTTTTACAATATTATTATTTGGAAGGTCGCCAAATGGACACCTATTTTGAACTTTTCGTGGAAAGCACTTACTCAATTATGGGGTTTCGGCTTTAGGATGTTTTTATCGGCAATAATTGCTTCAATATTTGAAAGAATAGATATACTAGCCATTGGAAAGATAGTTACATCGGCGACACTAGGTTACTTTGAACGCGCCAAGTCTCTAAATGCCATGTTAGTTCAATACTCATCCGGGAGCCTCATAGAAATATTGTTTCCAGCTTTAAGTAAAATTCAAAACGATTTGCCAAAGTTTCAAGGTATCATTCTAAAAATGATCGGAATAACTAGTTTTTTTTCATTTTTTTTCACCGGAAGCTTATTCTTAATTTCAGATGAAATAATAATTATACTGCTCTCAGAAAAATGGTCACCGTCTATTGAATTCTTTAAATTATTTGTCATAACTGGATATAGTTATCCTATTAGCGCTATTTTGGTAAGTGCCTTGAGTTGTCGTGGTAATTCAAGATCATTCCTTCGCCTAGAAATATATAAGGCGGCAATATTAAGCATAAACATTGCCACTCTATACCTTTCGGGAGTTCAAGCATACCTATACTGCATGATCATAAACTCTCTATCCATGCTTCTATTAAATATTTTATTTACATCCAATGAAATAAGAGTTCCTTATATGAGCATTGCGAAACCAATTATAATCCAAATGCTAATTTCAATTATATCTGTGGCATTTGCTATATTTTCGTCAAGAATAATTACAGAAAACCTCACACATTTTTTTATAATCAAGCTATTGATTTTTACCATTCTATATCTTTCCGCCAACAGCTCAATTAAAACTGACGCTTATATATATTTAAAAAAATTGTTATTCATGTTAAAAATACACGAGAATGAAAAATAGATTCATTATTTACTCACCTGAATTTAATGAAAACATAGGAGGTTCCATTGCATTACACCGACTTTGCCATTTTCTAAATCTGGAGGGCGAGACTGCGTTAATATGGCCTTTTGACAAGCCGGAGTGGATATATCCACAGCCGATAAAAAGTATTTGCGCATTATGGCATAGCCTAAAATACGGCAGACTAGAATATAAGATATCCCGAAACCTTATTACGCCAATAGCAAATTACTCCGATTTAAAAGACGCTATTATAATTTACCCAGAAATAATTGGCGGAAACCCCCTGTTTGCAAAAAAAATTGTCCGCTGGTTTTTACACAAACCAGGCTTTCATACCGGAACAGTAGATTATCTCGAAAACGAGTTGTATTTTTTTTATCAACAAGCGTTCAATGACAAAAATCTTAATAAAGATGGAGATAATTTATTGCAAATAATTTTCTTACGCAACGACATTTATTACCAAAGTAATTTTGGGGAAAGAAAAGGTACCTGTTACATCCTGAGAAAAGGTCGTGGCAAAAAAATAGTACATGACCTCACTAATTCAATATTAATTGACGACTTGCCGCACAAGGAAATCGCAGATATTTTCAACTCCGTTGAAATGTGTATTTCGTATGATTTGCATACCATGTATTCTGAGTATGCTGCGTTATGTGGATGCACAAGCATTGTTATTCCCGAAGAGGGATTAAGCAAAGACCGATGGAGATCAGAGGAAAGCAAACGTTATGGCATTGCATACGGATTTGATGACATCGATTACGCAAAAAATACCAGACAGCATCTATTGCCAACCCTCATAGAACAAGAAAACATTTCAAGAAGAATGGTGAAAGACTTTATAATCAAATGTAAAAAACACTTCAAATGAATCTCTGATTAATTAGCTGTATCGAATTTAAGCGCCAGTCAACTCAATGATTTGCGCATCAACCAAAGGCTCCCAAAGAAAACTAATAAATCACAGCAGTTTTTATTTATAAAATCATGATTGACGCATAAATACTCAAAACTTGGCTCCCTCCATACTACTATAACAACTCGATATATCATACATAAAGAGCTTTATTGTTGAAACTAAGTTTTTGGATAGTTTTTCCATTTGAAATAATTGGTAACATTTAAGAAATATGCATCGCCAAATGAAAGAAATTCAATTAAAAAAAGCCGTAACAGTATCTGTCTATTCAAAAGGTTGCACAACGGATGCATGCTCTGTTATCAGACTTCTTTATCCTATATCATCACTTAACTGGAATATCATTTGGAATACTAGAAAAAATTGCCTAAAGAAAAACTTTGACATCAACCCAACTAAAAATGCAGATTTAATCATTATTCAACGAGATTTTCCAAGCAAAAAAACCGCAGAGCTATTATTATATTTATTAAACATAGGGATTCCCGTTGTTTACGATTTAGATGATTTACTTCTCGATAATCAACCGGAACACCCTCGTATTTTTTATTTTAAGACAGTTTCACCATATATTAAATGGCTAATAAAAGAAGCTGACTTAACTACTGTTTCAACAGCACCATTAAAAAATGAATTAACTCCATACACTGACCGACCCATTCATGTAATAAAAAACCTCGTAAACTATAACTTATTCCTCAGCAAAGCAAGCCCGCACCACGATAAGTTTAATATACTGGTATCAGGAACAGCCACACACCAAGAAGACTGGGCGATCATAAAGGAACCTGTTTTCGAAATATTAAAAAAATATAAGGATCGAGTTAATGTAGTTTTCTTCGGGGATGCCCCAAAGGCCTTTCGTAACCATCCATCAGTTAGAAGCATCGACTTCAAACCAAACTACAAAGACTATGCTTCTTGTCTTAAGGAATTGGATATACATATTGCGTTAGTACCACTAAAAGACACAAAGTTTAATCAATGTAAAAGCAATATTAAATGGCTCGAATATTCTGCCGCTGGCATTCTCGGAATTTATAGCGACATTACACCATATTGCTCATGTATTAATAACGGCCTAAATGGTATTCTAGTGGAAAACAACCCTAAATCTTGGTTTTTAGCAATTGAGAATATCCTTCTTGGCAAGATAAAAACAACTACAATGATAGAACATGCACAAGAGGAAGTTTTCTATAAATATTCAATTGACAATTCTATAGACATATATTCACACCCCTTTCAAACTATTTTAAATATTGCCCCCCCCCTAAAAAGATCACCCTCTCCGCCACCCGCGCGTGCTTTTTTGACTATTTATTATAATCTAATTGATAAAGTACTAATATTATATAAGATATTCTCTAAAATAAAAAATTAGCACCTAAAAATAATTCTGCTAAAATCCAACAGGATTACCCATAGGCCTCAGCCAACTTGAGCAATCACCCAGGCATAACAGGTGAAGTACTGCCCCTCCTCCAAGCAAATCCTATAATAAGTCATGACTAGCCAACAAAACGACCTTTTAGATTCCATTTTTGAACGCTGCGGCCAACGCTTTGATCTATTCAGTTAATCCGTTTCTGGCTATATCAACTGGGGAATTGTCCGTCAGCTTTTGAACCAGGCCCACACCAAGCTATATAAATCGTCAGCAGAGTGAACACGCAGGGATCTCTTTCTAACAAACATTCAAATCGCTTATTGTTTGGCGACCTCCACCCTCTCTGGGCACCGAACGACTTAACCGAAACAATATTTACGAATTTAATCTCCAATACACTAGTATCATGACTAATCTTGGCCAAATGACAACTACTGAACGTCATCCCCCATGCAACACAAGCTATCGTTTTACAAGAAGTATAACTAGGCATCAATTCCTTGGTTAAAATCAACGTTACGTCCAGGCATTGACGATTTTTAAATCTTTAGAGATATTCCCTAAATATGATTAAAAAAGCTAAAGCTATTTTACTTAAAAAAGGATTTTTTGGATTAGCAAGATCCATCTATCTTTATTTTCTTAATATATCACTATATCAAGCCAAGTGCTTTCCAGAATTACGGCATTCGTTTAAAGGTAAAATAGGCATAGAAATTGGGGGACCGAGCTCAGTATTTATGAAAAAAGAAGTTTTCCCAGTTTATTCTGTTGCATCTCGAATTGATAATTGCAATTATATGAACGAGACGACTTGGGAAGGTACTATTGAAAACGGACAAACATTTTATTTTAATCCCAAGAAAAAGCCAGGCTGGCAATTCTTTTTTGAAGCAACCAACTTGACGAATATTGCATCGAATTCTTATGATTTTCTATTATCATCACACATGCTCGAACATTCCGCAAACCCAATTCTAGCATTATCTGAGTGGATCAGAATATTGAAAGATAATAGCTTATTAGTAGTATTGCTTCCGCACAAAGATGGCACTTTCGATCATCGCCGACCGGTGACCACAATGGAACATCTTATTTCTGACTTTATGGCGAATACTGGAGAAGATGACCTTACACATATGCCAGAAATTCTTGCATTACATGACTTAGAGCGTGACCAGCAAGCTGGCGACATAGACTGCTTTAAGGCCCGTTCTGAACGAAACTTTGAGAATCGCTGTTTTCATCACCATGTTTTTGACACCCATCTTGCCGTTAAACTCATTGACTACATGCAATTAAAGATTATAGCGGCTGAAGCTATTGAACCGTTACATATTTTGGTTGTAGCTCAAAAAACTAGTCAAGGCGATTTAATTGACAATTCTGCGTTCACTTCCGACTCAGCCCATTACTTTAAAAACAGCCCATTTAAAACTGACCATTCAATAAATTGAGCATGCTATTAAGCAGTAAATTTATAGGGCATACTAAAAATTACTCATAAATCGTGCGTATTATCAAAAAAACGAGAGTTTTTTTTCAGTCCATCCCTAATCCCAGTCAATATATATTTTGCTTGCATTTTTCCATTTCCATCAAAAATACAAAAATATAAAAATGTAAATATAATTTTCAATGAAGCATTAAGAATCCAAGAAAATGGCACATGTTCAAACTTCCATAGCCAAATGGCGTTTCTTACTATTGTATAGTGTCTTTCCGGGGACCTATGCGGCATATTGCGCCAACCGAAAAACCAATAACGACATACTTTATCACCCATATAATGTATCAGATGGCTTTTGCTACATAAACCGTAGCATTTAAATCCTAAATATCTAACCCTCATATACCACTCTGTTTCCACGTGGTCTATAAAAAAATCTTCATAAAAAGAGCCGATAGTTTCCCAGTGCCTTAAAAAAATAAGACTACCCGACGAATTAAGAAATTCACATTTAATTAGATTTCCTAAATTAGTTTCACACCCAATTTTTTTCCAAACACCCCATTTAAGCAAAGCAAACTTGGCATAACTATTTGATCTAGGGTCGTACAAGCGTGGACCAACCGCCGCTGTTTGCGGCTCAGTCTTCGAAAGCAGATTTGCTGTGCCTAGCATTTCCTCAAGCAAACCATCCTGTGGGATACTATCCTGATCTAACAAAAGCGCGTATTTATGACTATCCTTTATCGCTTGATCGACCCCAATATTTAAGGCTTTGGCAATACCGCAGTTTGTTTCCAAACAAATCAACCTAATCCGATCAGAGTGCTGTTTAGCCAATTCCCTTACATAACCAGTCGACTCATTGGAATACCAATTATCTACAATATATATAGATACATGCGACTTCAACAATTGTGAAATCACCGAATAAAATATATTTCTATCTGGATTGTATGTGACTATTACGCAAGCTATCTCAGCTTTGACACTTTCCTTAACTTCAAAACTCATTTGTCTCGTATCGAATTTGACTCTCTGTATAAATTAACGAATTTACTAGAGATTGTTAGCCAATCGTAATCTTGTGCAGCTTTGCATGCCTTTATGCTCAAGGTCTCTCGGAAATTTTTATCGTTAAGTAGTTTTTCAATGGCGGCGGCAATTTCAATAGGTTTGCCTGGATTTACCAACAGCCCAGTTTCTCCATGAGCTATGACAGAGCTAATTCCGCCGACATTAGTTGTAATGATCGGTAAACCGCTCGCCATCGCTTCCAATAACATTACCCCTTGACCTTCAGTATCGCCTTGGATATCGATAATGGACGGTGCAATGAACATATCGGCAGCAGCGTAGTACCCAGGCAACTGCTGGTTCGGAATACGCCCCAAAAAACGAATCGAATTTACGTGTTGAATGTTCCTCGCCAAGCTTTCGAGTTTTTTACGCTCATATCCGTCACCGATAATCCACAATTCAGTTTGTTTTCGTAATATCTCTGGTAGCAAGACATAGGCTCTCAGTAAATCGGCTACACCCTTTTTTTCCACTAAACGTCCGACAAACAACAGCACTAGTTTTTTCGGGCCCTTTCCCATTAGCGTTCTTTCGCAATCTGCGCCTGCAAATTTCTTGCAGTCAATGCCCATCGGAATTATCTGTGGTTTGGGTAGATCAGAACCTACAGCAGCGGAAGTTGCACTAGTATTGCTGGTCCATGCCGAGCAATTTTTGATGGTCCAATTTTTTATAACTCTGACAAAAACCCCCTTCAATCCAAAGGCATCACCGCCGTGGGCAGTAACCAACACCGGGATTCTGAGCAGCTTGCCTAGAAATACCGCCACTGTGCCTTGCGGAAAAATCCAGTGGGCGTGTATCAACGACGGCCGCTGGACAACCATAATCCAGGCCGCAGTCACAGTCATGGACATAATGAAAAAAGGCACCTGCAAAAACAGGCATGGCGCCGCCCGCAAGTTGGGTAAAATCCCCGAACCGTAGGCTAACATTTGTAGCTTACGCGGCCAAAAATAGCGAAAATGCTGGCAGACTATACCGTCAGGTTGCGTAGTGGCTTGGACTTCCGGATGATCAGGGGAAAGGATATGAAGACTAACTTTCTGGTTGGCCAGGGCTTCCGCTAAATAGCGCAAGAAAACCGAAGCACTGTCGTCTTTACTGCGAGGATAACTTGATGTCAGCCAAAGTACCTTGATAGGCTTATCCTTGGCTGACTGAGCACTCATACAGAGTCTTAGTGTTAACGCACCAAACTCAACAACACGCCCGCGGCCACGGCGGAACCGATCACACCCGCTACGTTGGGTCCCATGGCGTGCATTAACAAAAAGTTATGCGGGTTGCTTTCCAAGCCTATTTTATTGGCTACCCTGGCTGCCATCGGCACGGCGGAAACACCGGCAGCGCCAATTAAAGGATTAATCGGCGTACTGCTGAAACGATTCATAATTTTTGCCATTATTACGCCACTGGCGGTACCGATAGAAAAAGCGACTGCGCCCAGGCCTAAAATACCCAGTGTCTCCATTTTTAAAAACGCCTCGGCGCTCAGCTTGGAGCCAACCGACAAACCCAGAAAGATCGTGACGATATTGATCAATTCGTTCTGCGCGGTTTTGCTCAACCTGTCCACCACGCCGCTGGCATTCATCAGATTACCCAAGCAAAACATGCCGACCAGCGGTGCCGCCGACGGCAGCAACATAGCGGTCAAAACCAGCAGCATTAATGGAAAAACGATTTTCTCCGCCTTGCTGACTACTCTGAGCTGCTGCATTTCTATCCGCCGTTCTTGCTCGCTAGTCAATGCGCGCATGATGGGCGGTTGAATCAAGGGCACCAATGCCATGTAAGAGTAAGCCGCCACGGCAATCGCCCCCAACAATTCAGGGGCCAATTTGGACGCTACATAGATCGCTGTCGGGCCGTCGGCACCGCCGATGATGGCAATGGCTGCGGCTTGCTTAAGCGTGAAATCCATGCCCGGAACCGCATTTAACGCCAGAGCGCCGAATAGAGTCGCAAAAATACCGAATTGCGCAGCGGCGCCCAAAAACAGGGTTTTGGGATTGGCAAGCATCGGTCCGAAATCGGTCATCGCTCCGACACCCATAAAAATCAGCAGCGGGAATATGCCGGCCTTGATACCGCCATACATATAGTAGAGGATACCGCCCTCGTCTATCATGCCGGCAACCGGGATATTACTCAGCACCGCACCAAAGCCTATGGGTAATAACAGTAAAGGCTCAAAGCCTTTCTTGATAGCCAGATACAACAATAAAAAACCCACCGCCATCATAATTACTTGCGGCCCGGTAACGTTATAAATACCCGTGCTTTCCCACAACAGTCTAAGATTTTCCATGGAGTATGTATTAAATCGGTTGTTTGATCAGAATCACTGATACCCGCGCCAGCCAGCAGCGTGGCGCGAATAGCTGATCAGAGGATTACTTAGATCTCGGTCCCAAGCTATAAGACCAAGACTACTTTTTAACGATAAGAATTATTACAAGGTGACCAATACGTCGCCGACCGCTACAGAATCGCCCTGACGGACGTTTACCGCGCTGACGATACCGGCGACTTTGGCGCGGATCTCGGTTTCCATTTTCATCGCTTCCATAATCAAAACCACATCGCCCTCGGAGAGGTGGGAGCCGACATTGACATTGACTTTGAGCACCACCCCGGCCAGTGGCGATTCCACAAAGCCACTGCCGCTAACGATAGGCGCGGTCGCTGCCAACATGGGGCCGCTGTCCAAAACGGACTGCACTGTAACCGGTTTGACGACTAAGTCGGCACCGCCCGGCGCCACGGCTACGTGATAGTTTTTTCCATCGACATTAACGGTGTAAGTCTCAGCGACGCCGGATTTCTGGGCAACTGCCGGCAACGGCGCTGCCGCGCTCTCTATCCCCGGCACTGGTTCAAAAGCCGCCGGGTTACCGCGGTTTTGAATGAACTTCCAGCCAATTTGTGCAAACAAGCCATCGATAAGAGCATCTTCTTCAACACTATCTGCCAGCTTCACACCTTCTGCCTCGGCTTTGGCTTTTACTTCGGCAACCAGTTTGTCCATCTCGGCTTCCAGTAAATCCGCCGGTCGGCACGTAATCGGCTCAGCGCCATTCAAAACGCGGGCCTGTAAATCTTTATCAACTGGTGCTGGGGTAGCGCCGTATTCGCCTTTCAGTACGCCTGCCGTTTCTTTACTGATAGTTTTATAACGCTCGCCGGCCAGTACGTTCAACACCGCCTGGGTGCCGACAATTTGCGAAGTGGGCGTCACCAGCGGGATATAACCCAGGTCTTTACGCACCAACGGAATTTCCTGCATCACCGCATCGAAACGATCAGCGGCGCCCTGCTCGCGCAATTGACTTTCCATGTTGGTGAGCATGCCGCCCGGCACTTGCGAGACCAAAATCCGGCCATCGACGCCTTTCAAGCTGCCTTCGAATTGCGCATATTTTTTGCGCACTTCACGGAAATAAGCGGCGATTTTTTCCAGTTTGATTAAATCCAAACCGGTTTCGCGCTTTTGGCCGGCCATGGCCGCCACGATTGTTTCGGTGGGGCTGTGGCCGTAGGTCATACTCAGCGACGAGATCGCCGTATCGAGATTATCTACACCTGCTTCGATGGCCTTGATATACGTACCCACACTCAAACCCGTGGTGGCATGGCATTGCATATGAATCGGAATCGCCACAGCTTTTTTCAGCTTGCTGATCAGCTCATAAGCATCGTAAGGCGTCAGCAATCCGGCCATGTCTTTGATGCAGATAGAATGCGCCCCCATGTCCTCGATTTGCTTGCCTTGCTCGACCCATTTCTTGATCGTGTGCACCGGGCTGGTGGTGTACGAAATGGTACCTTGAGCATGGGCATCGGTATGTAGCACGGCTTTAATCGCACGTTCGATATTACGCATATCGTTCATCGCATCGAAAATCCGAAATACGTCTATACCGTTGACCACGCAACGCTCGACAAATTTATCGACCACATCGTCGGCATAGTGCCGGTAACCCAAAATATTTTGGCCGCGGAACAGCATTTGCTGGGGCGTGTTGGGCATGGCTTTTTTCAACAAACGCAAACGCTCCCAAGGATCTTCGCCCAAATAGCGAATACAGGCATCAAAGGTTGCGCCTCCCCAGGATTCGATAGACCAGTAACCGATTTGATCAAGCTGCTCGCAAATCGGCAGCATGTCTTCGATACGTAGCCGGGTCGCCAGAATTGACTGATGGGCGTCGCGTAGAACCACCTCAGTAATTCCTAGGGGCTTATTTACCTTTTCCACTCTTTTCTCCTAATGACGTTTTTGGGCCGAGTACTGCTACCTTGTGGGTATGATTATCCGTGCTTGTGTTTTTTGCGGTATTGATGAACAGCGGCGGTGATAGCGGCAATAACTGCCTTATCATTTCCTGCCACGAGAGGTTGGTCTGAAAACTTAGCAGGTATTTCCGGAAAATAGCGGCGAACCACCTTGGACATCACGTTTATAGCTACTATCAACATGGCCAAAAATGCGTAGACCATACCCATGCCTATCAGCATCAGCTCAATCCCTGAAGACAGCATTTCGTTCATGTGTTTCGTCCAAATGATTAAAAACTGAGTTCATTATCGCCAAAACCGCCGGATTAAACAATCCTGAGCGGGGCGAAGGGTTTAATTGCCTTAGCCAGTGTAAGGCAAAACAGGATTCTTAGACTGTCGTTTGCTTAGTCTGACGCTAAGTGAAGAGCATGATCAATAGGAATGGACTGGCACCGGTCTATTAAACGGCCGATTGCAAATAATCCAACACTTCGGCGATGTGGGTTTTAACTTGGACCTTGCGCCATTCCTTGACCAACACGCCGTCTTCGTCGATTACGAAAGTGCTGCGCTCTATGCCTCGCACTTGCTTGCCGTACATGCTTTTCATTTTGATGACATCAAATAAATTGCAAAGGCTCTCATCCTGGTCAGATAGCAAATCGAACGGAAACTCCTGTTTGCACTTAAAGCCTTCGTGCATTTTCACGCTGTCGCGCGATACACCGAGAATAAGGGCATTTAATTGCTTGAACTGTTCGATATTATCCCTAAAGCCTTGACCTTCCTGGGTACAGCCGGGGGTATTGTCCTTGGGATAAAAATATAAAACGACTTTTTTGCCGCGATAATCGCTCAGTTTGACGGTTTTTTCACCGGTAGCGGCAATTTCGAAATCGGGAACGGCGGAGCCGAGAGTGGCTAAAGTCATCAGATCACCTTTTGATGGGTTCAAGAATAGCGTCGATATTCAAGCTGTCGCAAAAATCCAGAAATTCTTCACGCAGCGATAAAATTCGTACTTCCGGCGGCACCAGCAATACATATTTTGTGGAAAACACCGGTGTGTTAAAAAATGCCGCTTGATGGCGGCTGGCCGTGACTTCTTCGATACAAATGCCTCTTTCCAACAAAAACGATGTGACCGCAAACAGCACGTCGTTCTTATCCATGGAAATGGTTTCCAGAGTATAAGGAACCCCCTCCAATACCGGCGGCATTTCATCCGGCCGTAAAAAACTCATCTGAATTTCGAAGCGAATTTTTATCGCTTCCAGCATGCCTTCCAGCTTGGCAATATGATTCCAATTGCCGGCAATCAGCACGTAAGCCGCAGTGATTTGAGTCAGATTGGACGTGCGCAGCTCCACCACGCTGCATTGACAGGCACTCAGCGCCGACAGGATTTCCGCGATAAAACCGTTGGACTTGTTGCCCAACACTGTGATTGCAAGTTGCATAAAATAAGTCCTTGATTACGCCTAGCGCAGTGTAACATCAACACTGCGAAAAGCAGAACCGCGACCAAGCAATCCCGACTACTGCGAATCTATATCGGTAATCACCGCGTGATTATCGAAGTGTACCGTTATTTTCTTGCTGGCTCGCGCCGCCGTTACCAGGGTCTCATCGACTTTAAACGCCACCGCCAATTGTTGGTCGGTCACCGGTGCGGTGCGCTTCGGGGCGACGCTGGAATGCAGCCAGGACAAATACAAAGTCCAAAACAACCAAATAGCGGCAATGATCACCACAATCTCGCCGTACAACTGCAATAATTCCAACAGCGTTTTATACCCGCCAAACCAACGAATCTCGTCGGACAAGCTTTTCAAACCCATCAGCCAGGCACCGAGCGTAAACAAGGGCCACAAAAAGTACAGCCAAAGTATCCAGCTTAATAGCGACATAAACGCCGAACCGCATTTTTGTTGGAAACTTTGCAAATGCGGTTGGTTGATGATGATGTCTTTCATTTTTGCCTCAGGCCTCTATCCAAGGTCACCCAAACCGCGCGCTGGCCGCGCTTTTTGCGTAACGCCTTGATGCAGCCGTTAATAGTGGTGCCAACGTTGATCAGCCAGTAGATAATCGGATACCAGATCATCCAGTAGTAATGCTGCGCGGAGCCGCCGCTCTTGCGTTCGTAACTGGAATCGATAGTCAAACTTACGGCAAACTGAATCAAACAGGTGACGCACAACAACATACTGGTCCAATGCGGCGACAAATCCTCCAAAGCCTCCTGAGGTTCACTGCTAAGCCACTCGAACGGCACCAGCGCCAGCATCGCCACCACCAAAAACGCCCAGGTCAAACTGATACAACATTCCAGATACAATAGCCACATGCCACGGGAACGCCAGCTAAACAGTGGCCGGAAATAGCGTAACAATACCTCGACCCCGCCCTGCGCCCAGCGACTGCGCTGTTTCCACAAGCCATTGAGCGTCTCCGGCATCAATACCCAACACAAGGCATTCGGCTCAAACCGTATCGCCCAGCCGGCCAGTTGTAATTTCCAACTAATATCGATGTCCTCGGTGACCATGTCCGGACTCCAATAGCCCACATCGTGCAAGGCGGTTTTCCGGAAACCGGCAATCACTCCGGAAATGGTAAATACATGCCCATAAGAACGCTGCGCACGTTTAATCATGCCGACGATGGCGGAAAACTCCCCAACCTGAATTTTGCCCAGCAAAGTGGAACGGTTGCGGATACGCGGATTACCGGTCACCGCGCCGACATGCGGATCTTCCAGAAAATGCCGAACGATCCAGGCCGTCGCATTCGGCGCCAGCAAGGCATCGCCGTCAATGCCGATCAAAATCTCGCTATTGGCCAACAAAGCCGCGGTGCGCAAACCCACCGCCTTGCCTTGATTGCTGGCTAAATTGACCACTCGAATTTGTGGGTGCTGGTCGGCCAGCTCGTGCAAAATTTCCAGCGTGTTGTCTTTGCTGCCGTCATTGATCGCAATAATTTCGTAGTTGGGATATTCCTGATGCAGCAGATATTCAATGGTCTCCCGGACATTCTCGCCCTCGTTATAGCAAGGGATCAGAATCGACACGGACGGATATTCGGGTAACTGCGGCAGATCGGACAACACATTGCCGCGATTCCGCTCCCAGCGCACGTAATAAATCATGCCGCCCAACATCCAAACGTAAGCCATCAGCAACGGATAATAAAACACAAAGCGCGACAGCCATTCGTTGAACTGCCACCATGGCACTTCCTGCAGATATTCCAGGGTGATCAACCACCAGTCGATAAATTGCTGCACCCAGGCTTGACCTAACAAGTTCTCCATTTATCGTTTAATCCTTTCTCGAAACCGGGAAGAATTTTTTCAGCTCGGCCAACTTTGGCTGATCGTTAAAAACATTATCCGGGTAATAACCAATATGCTTAGCGCCGTGTTTTTTCAATAACTCGAATTGCTCGGTAAACACCGGCATCGCAATATCCTGCTTGGTTTTCCAATTGACCGCCTGCAATTCGAACACCATCTTGTCCAGACCGCCCGGATATTGCGCGGTCTTTTCCACCAACTCTATCAACCACTGCTTGGGATTTTCCGCCTCTTCCATGAAAGGCATCGCTTCCACCGCCACATAATCATAGTGCTTTAAAAACGCCGGGAAAGACTGCGCATACCATTCTTCGCTATAAGGCTTTAGCAGCGGCAAGGAGTAAAAATTGCGGGCGGTTTTGATATAAGGCCGATAAAACCGGACCTTGTCGGTCAAATAATCGGTGAACTGGCCGATCAACTCGGTTTTGTGCTGCGCCCAGCGCAGGCGTAACTCGCTGGATGCGTGGATCTTGTCGAACTCGGCCGGCATGCCCCAGACGTTACGACTGAAGTCCATCGCCAACGGCGAGACGTCTTCAAAATCCGACAAAATCCCGTCGTCGTGAAACAGAATGCCGTTAAAGTCGCAATGTTTGGCCAGGTCTTCATAAATCTCGCCGACAAACTGCCGTGCTTCCGGGTTAAACGGCGACAACCGCGTGTAGATATGCCGGGATAGCTGCGGCTCGCCGTCGCGCCATTCTTTCACGTACCATTTCAGCGGCACATCGGCTTTATACGCCATGATCGGCATCCAGGCATACACACGCACACCGGCCCGCGTGCGCAATTGCAAGGTCACATGATTAAACATATCCCGGCGTACCGGCAAATGCCGATTCGGGAAATACAGCTTGTCGGCATTACCGTCGCCGTCCGGGTCAGAATAGGCTTGCAGATAAACGGTATTAGCGCCGCTGGCTTTAATTCGCTCCACCACCAAGGCCAAATTCTTCTCAGTCTGCTCTTCGTCATCGTCGTATATGTAATCCATATCCACGTGCGCGACCCGCAATTCCTGGCCAACCCGCTGGTTTTTGACGATTTCGCCGAACTGCTTGGCATTGACGTCGTCGGTGATCATCATCCGCTTCATCACGTACGCATCAGCCAGGGTATTGGCGCCGTCGTTCAGGCCCATGGTCAGACGCATGCCGGCCAATTTCGTTGCTTCCAGCGCGATGGCGTTATATTCGCCGTAAGGCCACACCATCACCCGCGGCCGCTTGCCCAATATCTGAAACAAACGCTCGGAGCTTTTATCCACTTCCTGGAAAATCCGTTTGCGATAGTCCTCGTCTTTCTCGTATTCGTCGTATTCGTTGCTGTACAAACGCGAAGTAACCGCGCTTTGTTGATTGCCTTGCGGATTGGCGACGATGCCGTGATGTAAATCATAGGTGTGCGACGCAATCTCGACCAGACCGCTGTCCGCCACTTCGCGAATCTGCGCCGGCGTCATCAACGGTTTAACACCGGGCACATTTTGCTGCTCCAACCAAGACCCGACTACCGCCAAGGTCGCAGGATATTTGTACTTTTTCAGCAAAGGCATGGCCCGGGTATAAAAACTCAGGTAGCCGTCGTCAAAGGTCAACATCACGGCTTTAGTCGGCAACACCTTGTCACCCTTCATGCAATCCAGTAAATCCTGGACGCTGATCACGTGATAGTTGTTCTGTTTCAACCAGGCAAAATGATCGGCCAAATGGTCTTTATTGACCGCTATCCGATCAAATGGCGGCACCCGCTCTTCTTCTTCGAGAATGTCGTGATAATTTAATACCAGAAAGCTGGAGTTACCCGAATCGGCGGCCAGCAAGGGCCCTGACAACAAACAGAAAAAGACAAAAATTACGCGAGCAACAATGTGCATATTCATTAATTTAAGCGGGAAAAGAAACTGGAAACAGCTGGTTCTCAGTGTTAAAAAAGACCAGAATTGGCCGGCGCATTTTACCCGAATCATCAGGCTAGGCCCGTTTTATTTGTGCCTGCGACGCACTGTCGCAGGCCTAGGCAAACGTTAAAACCAACCTGCGGGTGCGACCTTCAACACCCGCTTAGCCATACCCGTAACAAAAAGCCGGAACGGGCATCCGCCCACAAACTTCATAACGTTCGGAAAAAACTGGTTATGATTGAATAAAAACCTCATCCAATTCATTGCCCGTTTAACTGCGTGCGTATCGGGCCATGCGACCTACCCGGAGAATTCATGCAAAAACCCTCGCTAGCAAATCATTGGCGGCAAGACCTTACCGCCGGCTTTTTGGTATTCCTGATCGCCTTGCCCTTGTGCCTGGGTATCGCCGTCGCCTCCGGCTTTCCACCGATGGCCGGCATCATTTCCGCCATCGTCGGTGGGTTGCTGGTATCGCGCATCGGCGGCGCGCAACTCACTATTACCGGCCCGGCGGCCGGCTTGATCGTGGTGATACTAACCTCAGTGCAAACCCTCGGCGACGGCGATGCAATGGCCGGCTACCGCTACACCTTGGCGGCAATCGTCATTGCCGGCGCCTTGCAAAGCGTGCTGGGTTACTTCAAAGCCGGCCGCTTGGCGGCATTTTTTCCGGCTTCGGTGGTACACGGCATGCTGGCGGCGATTGGCATTATCATCATCAGCAAACAATTACCGGTGATGGCCGGCGTGCAAAGCCAAGGTGCCAGTATCCTGTCCGGCATCGTGGCTTTGCCGCACAGCCTGATTTACTTCATGCCGCAAATCGGCTTGATCGCGCTAGCCGGTATCGTGGTGCTGGTCGGCTGGCCGCAGATTCACCAGCCTTTGCTGCGCAAGATTCCGGCGCCGATTATCGTCATCGCCTCCGGCATCCTGCTGGGCCATCTATTCCAGCTCGACCAATTGCAGCCGGGCGAAGCGTTCATCGTTCCTAAAGATGTTTTGTTTGCATCGCACTTTCTGGTGACATTCCCGGACAGTCTGTTGGCCAGTTTTTACCTGCCGGATTTTGGCAAACTGAGCGCCTTGGCGTTTTGGGAAAGTGTGATTTCAATCTGCCTGGTGGGCAGCCTGGAAAGCCTGCTCAGCGCCGCCGCCGTCGACAAGCTCGACCCGGAAAAACGCTACTCCGACTTAAACAAGGAATTGCGCGCGGTAGGTATCGGCAACGTGGTGTCCGGCATGATCGGCGGTTTACCGATGATTGCGGAAATCGTCCGCAGCTCAGCCAACATAGACGCCGGCGGCCGTAGCAGCTGGGCTAATTTTTTTCACGGCGGCTTCGTCTTGCTATTTGTGGTGTTGTTTCCGGACTTGATCTCGACAATACCCTTAGCCTCTTTGGCCGCGCTGCTGGTTTATACCGGCTATCGCTTGGCTTCGCCGCAAGCCTTTGCCAAAAGCATGGACTTGGGCAAGGAGCAACTGGCTTTGTTCGTGATTACCATAAGCGCGATCCTGGCCAGCAATCTGTTAGTCGGCGTGCTGATCGGCATCGCCGCCAAATTGTTGCTGCACATCGGCCGCGGCGTACCCTTGGGCAACTTGCTGTCTATATCTTTTAAACTGCAAGCCAACGGACCAAACAGCTGGATTGTTAAAGTCAGCGGCGCAGCTTTGTTCTCCAATTTTCTGGCGCTAAAAAGCCAGGTAGCCAGCCTGGCCGACGGCCAAACCGTGATCTTCGATTTAAGCGCCGCCGACTTGATCGACCACACCGTGATGGAGTTTATCGCCCATTACCGGGAAGACTATATCGCTCGCGGCGGACGCTGCGAAATTCATGGGCTGGCCGACCTGGAATCCTTGGGCGACCATGCTTTAGCCGCTAGACAGCGTAGATAAATATCGGCTTGTGCCTATCCATCAAACGCAGTAAATCCTGACCCGGCACGGATGCTGGGGTCAAAATGCCAAGTGTGTCCGGCGCCAATACCTGCGTATTCCGAATCTCTATATAAAGCCCCTAAACATGACCGAAGCCACCATCACCTGCCCCAATTGCAGCACGCAAGTACCGTTGACCGAATCGCTGGCCGCGCCGCTAATTGCTGCCACCCGTAAACAGTTTGAGCAACAGCTACAACAAAAAGACCAAGCGATTGCCTTGCGCGAGCAGGGTATCAAAGATCAGGAAAAACAACTGGCCGAAGCCAAGCGCGGCCTGGACGATCAAGTCGCAGAGCAAGTTGCCAAGCAACTGCAAGCCGAGCGCCAGCGGGTCATTGAGGAAGAAACCCGTAAAGCCAAGCAAGCCGCTGCCGCCGAACTGGAACACAAGAACCGCGAATTAGCCGACTTGAACGAAGTGTTGAAAGTCCGCGACGCCAAACTGGCCGAAGCCCAACAAGCCCAAGCCGAGTTGATCAAAAAGCAGCGCGAACTGGATGACGCCAAACGCGAGCTGGAACTGACCATCGAAAAGCGCGTGCAAACCAATCTGGCTGAGGTGCGCAGCCAAGCTAAACGCGAAGCCGAGGAAGGCCTGAAACTGCGGGTGATGGAAAAGGACCAAACCATCGCCTCTATGCAGCAAAAAATCGAGGAACTGAAACAAAAAGCCGAACAAGGCTCGCAGCAACTGCAAGGCGAAGTCCAGGAACTGGAACTGGAAAACCTGTTGCGCGGCAAGTTTCCGTTCGACAGTATCGAACCGGTCGCCAAGGGCGAATTCGGCGGCGACGTGTTGCAACGGGTCAACGGCCCGAACGGCACCCCGGCCGGCAACATCTTGTGGGAATCCAAGCGCACCAAAAATTGGAGCGACGGCTGGCTGGTGAAACTGCGCGAAGACCAGCGCGCCGCCAAGGCCGAACTGGCGGTCATCGTCAGCCAGGCTTTGCCGAAGGACGTGGAAACCTTCGACGTCATCGACGGCGTTTGGGTCACAAGCCCCCGTGCCGCCCTGCCGGTCGCCACCATCCTGCGCCACACCCTGCTGGAAATCGGCCTGGCCCGCCTGGCCGCCGAAGGCCAGCACGGCAAGACAGAGATGGTCTACCAATACCTGACCGGCCCGCGCTTTAGGCAGCGGGTCGAAGCCATCGTCGAAGCCTTCTCCACCATGCAGGAAGACTTGGACAAAGAGCGCAAAGCCATCCTGAAACAATGGGCCAAACGCGAAGCGCAAATTGAGCGGGTGATGAACGCCACAGTCGGCATGTACGGCGACTTGCAAGGGATTGCCGGCAAATCGTTACAAGAAATCGAAGGCTTGGAGATGCGGGCGTTAGAGATGGATGGGGAATTGGAGTGACCTATCGACCAGCCGGTCGATCTGGTTTCCAAGCTCCGGATTGGGAACCCCAGAGGATTAGAGAAATTCACAAAATTGACCCGAATATATAACCATGTTTATACTCACGTTTAAACATTCCAGAGAAACATCATGACCGAAGCCATACTCGACATCAAACAATGGGGTAATAACCTGGGCGTGCGCCTACCGGCGGCCATTGCCAAAGCAGCCCATTTGCACAACCATCAACGAGTACGGGTATCCGTTGAAGATGACAAGGTGATTATCACCCCGTTAGCCGACGAAGCTTTAACGTTGGAACAACGTTTGGCCCGTTTCGATCCCGAGCGGCACGGCGGCGAAGCCATGGCAACCGCAGAAGCAATCGGTGCCGAACGTTGGTAAGCCACAAGCAAACAGCGGCCTGGATACCAGAAAGGCAAGACATCATCTGGATCGATTGCAATCCGCAAGTCGGCCAGGAAATGCGCGACATCCATCCGTTTTTGGTGCTCTCCCCACGTATCTTCAACGAAAAAACCTCGCTGGTGATAGGCCTGCCGATGACCACCGCCGCCTACAACGCCGACAATCCGTTTGCCGTAGCGGTCGGTAAAGCCGGCGGCCGCAAAGCCGAGCAAACCAGCTATGTGCTCTGCCACCAACCCAAATCCTTCGACTGGCGTTTACGCAAAGCCAAACCTCATCCGCTCAAGGTCTTGCCGAGCGATTTGTTCACTCAGGTTTGCGAGCGGTTGAATCAGATTATTCAAATCGGTGCGGGCTGATTTAGCGATGAGCCTTGTCGATCCGGGCTAGGGCTCTGGTTCCCAAGCTCCGGCTTGGGAACCCCGGCCTTGGAAGCTCCTGCTTCAAGTCTGGATGTGGATAGGAAGCTAGAGCTTCCGAGATAGAGTGTTTCCAAGCTGGAGCTTGGAAACAAGAGAAGCTCCAAATTGGGCATCCCCGCCTTGGCAGCTAAGATTTCCAGTTTTATGCCAGTGGCCTGAACATTTTGCCGCATCGGGCAGAATGTATTAGCATCTAATACCAACAATATGGAGCTAAGCGATGCCAAGAAACACATCCGTCATATTAGGCGAACATTTAGATTAGTATGTTCGAGAAAAGATACGGCAAGGTCGTTTTCTGTCGGTCAGCGAAGTCGTGCGCGCCGGTCTGCGGCGACTGGAAGAAGACGACCAAAAGCTCGAAGCCATACGGGCCAAGTTGCAAGCAGGGGAAGACAGCCCGGTTATCGAAGCATTCGACGGCGAGCAATTTATGCAAGCGATGCATAAAAATACGGCCAATGAAGCCGCAATATCGTCTTCGGCAACGGGCTGCGGACGATTTGGAACAAATCTGGGCTTATAGCCACCGCCAATCGGGTGCCGAACAAGCCGACCATTACTTGCGCAACCTCTTTGACCGCTTTACTTGGCTGGCCGAGCATCCGCAATTAGGTAAGCCGCGCGACGACATCAAGCTCGGCTATTTCTGCTTCCCGGAAGGACGGCATCTAATCTTTTATCTGAACAGCGAAACGGGTATCGATGTAATCGGGATTTTGCATTGGAGCATGGATGTTGTGAATCACTTGGCTTGAAGGGTTAGATCTGGCCTCGGAAGCCCAAGCTTCCAGTCCGGATGTGGATAGTAAACTAGAGCTTACGAGATAGCATTCCCCCAAACTGAAGCTTGGGGGCTAGTGAAACAAGCGGGACCAGCCGGATCGATGCGGGCTATCTAATATTTACGATATTTTTTTAAATAAAGGTTCCCAATATATTTTTTTGTTATGGCCATTCACGTTTAGAAAGACTTCTCCTCTAGCCCAAAATATTGGCAAAGTTGCTTTTGGGACTGAGTGAGTGAAAGCAAATGCTAGGCCTATGCCGTCCTTTCCAAGTGAACAAAGTTCAATCCGCGCTGTTGGCCATTTGTTTTGGTCAAAGTCGTTGCCAAATTTTTGAGAAATATATAAGCGCCATAGTTGTTTTCCAATGTCTTTACATAACTCTTGAGCTTTTTGTTTTTGCTCTGGTTTCCAGTTGTGTAATTCTTGAAAAATATAAGGATCGATTTCAGGCGTATTGTTAGATACATTGAAATTAATGTAGCCTTCCTCTATTTTAATATTGGTGAGGTTATTGGCGCTTAAATAACTCATTACATTCCTTAAGCCAAGGTCGCAAACGGCGGCAAAATGTAATGTAATTTGCTTTGAGTTTATGTTTTCTATGTTTTTGAGTGGCGGTACTTTTGGGGGGACTTTTTTGTTTTGTAATGACTCCAATATGCTGCATGTTTCAGTGCCGGAAAATAGACCATCTTCAACAATGAATATTGGTTGTGATGCTATGTTGTCATCGATTGCTTCATGAGCTTTTCTTAGGGAATTGTCGTCAATCTTACTTAATAATGTGCTAATAAATGCCCCGCTTTTTCCTAGGCTTTTATCTTCGTGAAAAGCAAGTATGCGATTATTTTTTCCTAGTTTTTCTTGAAAAAAACTAAATATTTCATTTGTTTCTGGAATAATGAATAAGCCAATTAAGTTTTTTCCAATTTGGTAAGCATTTAAGATCTTGAATTGATCCAGCCAATGCTCAACTTGCTCTTCATTTATAGTGTCGTAATTATATCTTTTTAGAACGGATGTGGCTCTGGAGAGCCAATCAAGGCGGGACGCTTTTAATTTTTTGTTTAAGGAGTCCGATTTTCGTAGGTTTTTTGTTGAAACCAAGGGGCTAATTGAATACTTGCCTTTTTTATCGAGTAAGGCTGTGTTGATGAAAACGTCATCAGGCACCCATAAATCAAAGGTTGTTTTTGAATGTTGGAGAGGAAATAATCTTTTGATTTCAGTATCGATGAAATCATAAGTTGCAGCTTTTTTTATTCCTCTTGGGAGTTCAATTAATGCCAATTGATTTGATTTTTGCCAGTTGAATCCAGCGTATTCATCTAGCTTTTTGCATAATCCATCTTTTGCGCCAGCAGAAACAATAATGATAACTATCTGGTTCATTCATGATTCTTTCTATCGAATTTTTGATAAAACCTTGGTTATTATGTTTATTGGCAATTGAATCTGATCTATTTGTTCGTCGGAAAGATAATCAATGGAATGTTTTAGGATTTCTCTTGATGAGATTTCAAGGAGGGGGGCGGGTAGTGTGTTTTCATGGTTAAAAGAAATCTTGTACTGAATATCTTTTCCCTTCTTAGCGTGAAATGTGATTTCTTTTTCAAAGTGGGTCTGAATTAGATTCTTTAGCCCACCAAACAATGACTTTAAATTTTTGTCTTCTGGTAAGTGCTTATTTATTATAGGCGCAAGCGTTGAGCCAAGCTCTAGTTTTTCTGTTGGATATTCGGCCTTTAGAGCTTCTCTTAAAGCAGCAATTGTATTTTGCATATATTTTGATTGTAAGCCTCTGTTTAAAAAACAGAGGCTTGTAAATTTAATTATTTAAAAGCCTAAGTTTCGGCTTTAATATAAATTTTTTATTCCATTCAATTTGAACCTCATTTCCTTCTCGGAGCAACGGAAGTGACCAGGCTAGCGGATCCGTTTCTGATTGATCTATTTTTTATACTAACTTATGTCGGTTTTTTCCGACTCAGTATCGATAATACCTTTATAGATTTGCCTGAATGCATCTCAAATGACACATAAAACAAATATGTTTTATGGAGCTATAGCATCATTTTTTAAACAATGCTCATACCATCGCCACTCTAGAGGTACACAACCACACGTACATTACTATACAAAAAACGCTCTTCTGTCGCAAATCAAAGTTTGTAGCAAAAAGAAGTGAACTACAAGAATGCTTCGGTAAGATTTCAACCAGCCCCGCTCCATACAACTTTCCATAAACTATGACCCGCAGCCGCTACCAATTCCAGCAAAACCCCAGCCCGCACTTTCTGACCGCGACGATCAACCATTGGCTGCCTCTGTTTACCCGTCCGGCGACGGTGAATATCGTCCTGGATTCCTGGCGGTTTTTGCAGCGCGACAGCGGGTTTCAGCTGTACGGTTACGTGATTCTGGAAAATCATTTGCATCTGATCGCCGCGCCGGCGGATTTGAGCCGGGACATGCAACGGTTTAAGGCTTATACCGCCAAGCAAATCATTGGTCATTTGCAACAAAGTGGTTCGGCGCGGGTGCTGGAGTTATTGGCGTTGTTGAAGCGGCCGCATAAGACGGAGAGTGAGTACCAGGTTTGGGAGGAAGGTAGCCATCCGCAGCTGATCGAATCCGAGGCAGCGATGCGGCAGAAGCTGAATTATATCCACCTTAATCCGGTCAAGCGCGGTTATGTGGATTTGCCTGAGCATTGGCGTTATTCCAGTGCACGGAATTATGCGGGAATGACGGGCTTGATCGAGGTGGTTAAAGACTGGTGAGGATTTGGGAAGCTGGAGCTTCCGAGGTGTGGGTTCCCAAGCTGGAGCTTGGGAACCAGAGTAAAGCCGGTTTTGGGACGCTTTATAAACACCCTCAGCCTGAGGATCGGATTACATTCAGCAGTTTAAAGCAACAAAACTACAGTATTCGAGCCATGAGTAGCACGCTCTGGAGACCAGCCAGTGTCAGTGGTCGAGAGCTTCTGCGCGATGGCGCAACGGCTGAGGTAAAACCAAGCACTTGTGTTCCATTTGGTTTATTCCTAAGCTAGCCGGCTATTTATCTGCATAGAAGACAGCCAATGCGCGGCATACACACGGAATCGAAAAAAGAAGTTTACGACGTCGTCGTCATAGGCGCGGGCATCGGCGGGCTGAGTACCGGCGCATTGCTGGCGAAATCCGGTAAATCGGTGTTGCTGGTGGAAAGACATGACAGGCCGGGCGGCTACGCGCATGGCTTCAAGCGCCGCCACTTTCATTTCGATGCCGGCGTGCATCTGGTCAGCGGTTGCAACCGGGACGGCTATAGCAACGGCAGCACCATCAATAAAATCTGCCGCGCGGTGGGCATTGATCCCGAGCCGCTTTTCATTCCTGTTCCAGCTTATGCGCGCGCGGTGTTTCCGGATTTTGAAATTCCTTTGCGGACCGGGGAGGCCGCTTTTGTAGAAGGCTTGACCGAACATTTTCCGCAGGAAAAAGATCGTTTGCTGGCTCTAATCCGGCTATGCAAAGTCCTTGCGGAAGAAGCCATGCTGGCCGAGGAAGTGTTGGCCCAAAGTAAGGTAACGCGGGCTTCGCCGATGCAAACGCTGGGCAATTTGTTCCGCTATCGCCGCACCACGTTGGCCGAAGCGCTGGACGAGTTTTTGGTGGATGCCCGCCTGAAAAGCGCTTGCGCGATGCTCTGGCCTTACTTGGGTTTGCCGCCGTCGCAGCTGTCTTTTCTGTATTGGGCTTCGATGATGGCCGGTTACACCTACGAAGGCGGCTATTATTGTCGCGGCAGCTTCCAGGTTTACGCCAATCAACTAGCCGCCGCCATTGAAAATCAAGGCGGCGAAGTTTTGCTGAATGCCAGCGTGCGGCGGATTTGCGTCGAAGCCGGTAAAGCTTGCGGCATTGTTTTGGAAAACGGCCAGGTAATCCGGGCCGAAACGGTGGTTTCCAATATCGACATCCAGCAAACCGCCGACTTGCTGATCGGCCCGGAGCACTTGCCAAACGGCTATTGCGAAGGCTTGGCAAAGCTTTCGCCGTCCTTGTCGATCTTCGCCTGCTATATCGCCACCGACCTGCCGATCTCTGAGCAAGATCATGCCCATGAGGGCTTTTTCTTTGAAACGTTCGACCACGAAGCCAGCTATGCCTGCAGCCAATCCGGCCGGAGCAATTGGTTTTCCGCAACCCTGCCCTCCTTCGCGGACTCCTCCTTGGCGCCGCCCGGACAAAGCATCATGATGCTGACCACCTTGTGTCCATTTGACGTGGGCGAATCCTGGCGCATTGCCAAAAGCGGCTTTCAGCAGCGCTTGCTGGAAAAAGCTGAACGGCATTTTCCCGGCCTGAACGACCATTTGTTGGTTGTGGAGTCCGGCTCGCCGCGCACCCTGGAGCGCTACACCCTGAACCGCCACGGCGCCGCCTATGGTTTTGCGCCCACCCCGGATCAGATTGGCCCGAACCGGCCAAGTGTAGTCGGCGCCCTGCCCGGCTTGTTCCACACCGGCCATTGGACCCGGCCAGGTGGTGGGGTAGCCGGGGTCAGCGTCTCCGCCTTACTCGCCGCGCAGGCGGTACTGGGTATCGCTAAGCAAGCAGATTTTTGGAAAACCTTAAGGATTGACGACTAAGGGCTTAAGGCATTTATTCTGCACGGGAAATAAGCGCCTGCATCTTCGCCAGTTTCGGCGATACCACCGGCACCGTCAGCATCGTACTGAGGACGGCCATTAGCAACAGCGCGGTAAAAGTTTCACTGCTAATGATTTGTTTATCCAGCAACACATTGGCAAAAATAATCATGATCAAGGCTTTGGTTTGCAGCAACCACCCAATCAAAGACGCCTCGCCGCGCTGCCATTTCAGGATTTTTCCAGCCAGATGAATACCCAGCAATTTGCCGAACACTGACACCAATAGCAATAAGCCGGCAACCACCAACACCGCAGCCCCACCCATCGCCCAATTGGTTTTCAAGCCGGCACTAATAAAATACACCGGCATCACGGTCAGCAATAAATGGTGACGCAACAAGTCCATCTGCGCTTGATTGAACCAATGGCCATCCAAGATGGCGCCGGCCAAAAACGCCCCCACCATGAAATGCAGTCCGGCCCAGTCGGCGGCAAAGCCTGTCGCCGCCAAGGCGATGATGCCGACATACCAGCGGTCACGCTCAGGGAGCCAGGCCATCAGTTTGCGAATCCCGTAAGCGCTGATCGCAAAACCTAACAAAAACGCACCCTGCCGGCCTACCCGGTCCCAATCCAACAGAATCAAAGCCAGCACAGCCCAAATTGCAATATCGTCCATGCTGGCGTAACGCAAGATACGCTGGCCGATGGGCTGCCGCAGCACTGCCAATTTTTCCATCAGCAAAATCAAGATCGGCAACGCCGTTACCGCGCAAGACATGCCCATCCCCAGTACGAATTGCCAAGGCATGGCCTTGGCACCCATCCAACCCGGAAATAGCAGCATCCCCAACGCCGCAACACAACCCAAACCCAAGGGCACACCCAAGGCTAAACCAGCCGTAATACTGGTTTCCAGACGGTGTTGCCAGGCTTGGCGCAAATCCAACTCAATGCCGGCCACCCAGACAAACAGCATCACCGACCACCAGGCGATGCCGTTCAGTGCCTGTATGACCTGGGTATTGAAAACAAAAGCATAGTAATCGGGAAATGCGCTGCCCAAGATACCCGGCCCCAACAAAATCCCGGTTATGATTTGCACTACCACCAAGGGCGCGAAGTAATCGGTCCGGCCGATTCGCCAAATGAGGTACGGCAAGCTGTAGATAATGGTTAGGGCGATCAGAAATATTTCAGTCGTGTTCATAGTGCCAATCGTTTGGAGTCAGTCGCGTAAGGCGGGTATTATGGCAAATTTACCGCCGATGAACCGATGCAAGCCATTGCTTAGTACAGTGGCTTCAACAAAATTAAATCCACCCCGCCCTTAGTCCCGATTTTTCTTACACAGGCAAAACAGCATGTCACAATCTGAACGTTTCGATGCCGCCGTCATCGGCGGCGGTCCCGCCGGTACCAGCGCGGCGATCATCTTGGCCAAAGCGGGCAAGCACGTGGTGCTGTTCGAGCGCTCATGCTTTCCACGCTTTCAAATCGGCGAATCCTTGTTGCCGGCTTGCTGGGAGCTTTGGCGGCGGCTGGGCGTGACGGAAAAAATCGAAGCCGAAGGTTTTACCGTCAAGCAAGGCGCAAACTTCGGCATGTTCAATCAAAAACCCGATGTATTGCTGCTGACAGCGGAATATCCTGGGTATTTCGAACGACCGTATACCTACCACGTGGAGCGCGCCCGCTTCGATGAAATTTTGCTGGAGCATGCCGCCGAATGCGGCGTTGATGTGCGGCGGGAGTGGGCGGTAGCCGACGTATTATTCGACGGCAAACAAGCGATTGGCGTGAGCGCCGGCCCGAATGATTCTGACCCCGCGCCCATTCATGCTTCAGTCGTCATCGACGCTTCAGGGCGTGAGTCCCTGATCGCCCGCAAGTTAAACTGGCGACGCCCCTTACCGGAACTGAATAAAATCGCCCATTTTGCCCATTTCAAAGGCGGCTTTCGCCGCGACCCGCACGGTTTTATCAATTTTGGAGACGTGATAGACGGTTCGGTCACCACCGACATTCATACCATTGATGGCGGCTGGATTTGGTACATTCCGTTACGTGACGACATCGTCAGCGTCGGTGCGGTGTTGGATACCCGCTTTGCGAAAAACTTGGGCGATTCGCCGCAACAGCGCTTTGAGGCCGCCATTCAAAGCTGCGAGTGCGTGCAAGAGTGGCTGGTAGACGCGGAGCAAGCCATGGACATCAAAACCATTTCATCCATTGGCTATATGAACGAACGTTTTCACGGCGACGGCTTTATGCTGGTGGGCGATGCGTCGATGTTTGTCGATCCGGTATTTTCCGCCGGGGTGACGCTGGCGATGCGTAGCGGGGTTTACGCGGCCGACGCGGCGCTGGAGGGTTTTGCCAACGGCGACGATTTCAGTGCCGCGCGTTTCAGTCATTACGAAGCCCGCATCCGCGAACCGATGGGGCGGATCTTTCAAATGATCTACAACTGGTACCGAATTCTGGAACAAAAAGACGCCAACAATATCATCCTGCGTTCCCGGCAAAGCCCCATGCTGCGCGAACGCTTTATTGTCTTGCTGTCCGGTGGTTATGACATGGTCAGCATGAAACAAATTCTGGAGGCCGGTCAGGAACCGAGTTCTACGTATTTGATTTCTTGAACTTGATTGGCGTTTAAGTCAGCCAATGATTAAACGCTGAAATATCCAAAGCTTACTAAGCTCCGGACGGCTAGCCGCGTAACGTTAAGGCGATCTTAATATTGCCGGCTAAAATGACTTCGCCAACGGTTTTAAAATGTTGGCAACCTAATAACGACACTACCGAGGCACACATGAACAACATCAACACATTTTTACTATCGGGCGCGTTGCTGGCATTTTTTGGCTTGACGCAACCCTGCTTCGCCGGCATCGAAACCCCGCGCATCGACCAGCGCCAGGAAAATCAGGAAAGACGCATTGAGCAGGGCGAGGCTTCCGGCGCCTTGACCGACCGCGAAGCCAACCGTTTGGAACACCAACAAATGCGCATAGAACACCAAGAAGCCGCAGCGAAAGCTGATGGCGTGGTCACTGCCGGCGAACGAGCCCGATTGACCCATCAACAAAACAAAGCCAGCCGCAATATCGCTCGTAAAAAGCATAATTTAAGACGGGATTAACCTAGCGCAATTCAGCCCGGTTTGGCGTTCCCGCGAATGCGGGAGCGCAGTAAAATCAAAAACCAGGAACCCCGCATCTCGGGTGCACTTTAAAATGGACCTACAGTAAAAACCACACCTAGTGGCCGGATTCGTCGCCTGTTTAAGCTTCGCCTTTCATCAAATTCAGCAGTTCATCAGCCGACACTTTGCCGCTAATATCCGCGCCATCCAGCAAGCTGTCGGCCAAATCGCGTTTATGGCTGTGCAGTGCGACGATTTTTTCTTCTATGGTATTTTTTGCAATCATCCTATAGATCGTCACCGGCCGCTGTTGGCCCATGCGGTGCGCGCGGTCTGAGGCTTGGTCTTCCACCGCCGGATTCCACCAAGGGTCCATATGAATCACATAGTCGGCGGCGGTTAAATTTAACCCCACGCCGCCGGCCTTCAAGCTGATCAGGAACAATTCGCCGTCGCCGCGCTGAAAGGCGTCTACCCGTTGCTGGCGCTCTTTGGCCGGCGTACTGCCGTCCAGATATTGATAACGAATGCCGCGCTGTTCAATGTAGTTTTTAATCAATTGCAAATGGTCGACAAACTGGCTGAACACCAGAGCCTTGTGCTTGTTATCCAGCAATTCGTCGACGATGTCACCGAACGCCGCCAGCTTGCTGCTGGGCAAAGCCACCGCGGCGTTGGCCAACAAGGTATTGCAGCAACTACGGCGCAATTTGCTGATGGCCGCCAGAATCTGTAATTGTTTTTGCCCGGCCGGTGCATCGGCGCTAGTCAATGCCGCCAGACTATCCCGGCGCAAGGCTTCGTAGAAGGCCATTTCCTCGTTACTCAGCTCGACATAGATCGGGATTTCGGTACGCGGCGGCAACTCCTGCAATACCTGGGTTTTGGTGCGGCGCAGAATAAAAGGCTGGATCAATTTCTTCAGTTGGAAACGGGCCTCGGCACTGCGGTCGCGTTCGATAGGGCCGGCGAAGCGTTGATTGAACTGCTCCAAAGATCCCAATAAACCGGGATTGATAAACCTGAACAAATTCCACAGCTCGCCCAGATGGTTTTCTAAGGGCGTGCCGGTCATGATCAATTTAAACTCGGCTTGCAGATTCATCGCCCCCTGCGAGCGGCGGGTGGCGATATTTTTAATCCATTGCGCTTCGTCGAGAATCACAGTCTGGAACTGGATTTTCGCCAGCATCTCGGCGACTTGTTCCTGTTGCAGCAAGCCGTAACTGCAAATTAGTAAATCATACGGCCCCAGATTATCCAGCAAGCGCTGCCGATCACCGCTACCGAGAATTTGCGGATGCAGTGTCGGCGCAAAGCGGCTGGCTTCGTTTTCCCAATTCATGCACACTGAGGTCGGCGCGACGATCAAACTGGGACCATTCGGCGCACGGTCCACCAATAAAGCCAAACCTTGCACCGTCTTACCCAAGCCCATATCATCCGCCAGACACGCGCCGACACCCCAGCGAGCCAGGCGCGCCAACCAGCGATAACCGTCCATTTGATAGTCGCGCAATTCGGCTTGAAAAGTAGACGGTACTTTAGGCTGATAGTCTCGCGAATCCTTCAGACGCTGCATGTGCGCTTGCCAATGTTTATCGGCTTTGAAGCCGGCCTCGTCCTGCCAGTCTTCCAGCGTCAGGGCAGCCAACGGATTGATCCGGACTTTCTTGCCGTGCAGATCCGCGTAGGCGCGTAAATCGTCGAGGCGGCGGCGAAACTCTTCGGTCAAAGCAATGAATTGACCGTCCTGCAATTTCAAGAAGCGGCCTTCACGGTTGTTCAATAAACCCAGCAATTGCTGAATTTCGATAACGGTATCTTCATTGACCTGCAACTCGCCCTGCAGGGCAAACCAATCGTTGTCGCGCTTGATTTGCATGCTAAAGCCGCTGCCGTTGGTTTGCCCCAACAACCGAAATCGGACGCCTTCCGGCCATTCCAATACGGCTTGTTCGGCGGGCAACGCCTGTAATTGCAACAGCAGCTCCAGACATTGCTCCGGCTGATCCAGCAAATAATCACCGGCGCCGTCGCGTTCCGCCTGCTCCAACACATCGCAAGCCTGCAAAACGGCTTGCGCGCGCTGTTTTTCCAAAGCCAGATCGCGTTTGGTCTGGCAATGGCGGCCGTCGATTTCGGCCAACACACTTTCGCCGCCATGCCCAGGTTGATAATAGGCGCCGCCGCTGGCGAACGGCCGGATCAGCATCGCCACGCGCAGACCTTCGCCCCAGGGTAATAAATGCACGCGCGGGGTGGCGTCGGCCTGGACTTGCTCGGCGCTGCTGGAACTGCCGCCTATATCCGAATGTACGGTCAACAAGCCGGAAATACTGGTCAGAGTTTGCAAGACCCGGTCTTGCGCGGAGACCGGCACCTCCAGGCCCTTGGCGCCCAATACCGCAAGGATTTTATGATGGTCGGCGGTGAACTCCAGCACGCGCATGCGCGTGGGTGTTTCCTTGGCGACATAGAATTTTTGTTCGTGTCCGGGCACGGGTTCCAGGCTGATTTTGATTTTGTCGCTGCCTGCCAGTTTTTTCACCCGCAGTTCGGCTTCGCCCTTGACCACATCCACCCGCACTTCTGGCGCATCGGCCCAAAACAACAGCGGGTGTCCCAGCAAGGCCTGCGGCATGCTATTGTCGAACTCAAAATAAGTGCCGCTGCCGTACCAGCCGCTATCGCGGTATTCCTTGATATGCGCGCACAGCTTAATATCCTGTTCGGTTAAATAGTCAAACTTGTTGGTTTCGTGCGCCAACCGTTTTAAGGCAATCGCCCTGCCCTTACTCCAGCCGCCTTTGGCTTGTTGTTTTTGTTCGCGCGGCTCGATGTCCAGATGATGGCTAATGTCATCGTAACTCAACAACCAGACCAAGCGCGTTGGCTTGTCGATAAGCGCGGCGGTATCGGCTTTTTTTTCGGCCTTGGGCAAATTTAATAAGGCATCCAGTGCCAAGTCCCAATCCGGGCGGCTGGCAAATAAATCCGCCAACGCCGGCCTGGCATCGAAAAAGCTGCCATCCCATTGCAGGGAACGCGGCGGCTCTATATGGGTAAAGATCTTGGCTAATTCGGCGGCCGGCCAACGATAACCGTTGTCCAGCAGATGCCGGTACAGCTTTTGACTCAGTGGCGTGACATGATTGAATTGATCGGCTTTAACCCAAAATTTGATCAGGGTTAAAAACACATGCAGCAGTAATGGCGGGGTAAGCAAGGTATCCGGGTAGCCGCTTTCCCGATAGCCGCTACTGATTTTATAGGTCAAATCGGTGTTTAACAGTTGCTCCCGCAATGACAAATCGCCTTGTAAAAAACGCTGAAACAAGGCCAACTGATGATAAATGCCCAACCAATAATTGTCGGCTTTGATCGCTTGATTGATCAGTGTGCTGAGTTTGGCGCGTTGTTTGGCGTCATTATTTTTCAGGATGGCCAGGGGGTAAAACACCCCTGCCAAACCGTAAAAATAAGCAGTGCGTTGTCCGGAAATCTTGCGTAGCTGTGCCAAAGCGCCCTCAAAACGGTTGACCGCTGCCGCGTAATCGCCGCGCAGAAAAATCAATGTCGCCGCAAGCGCTTGCAGCTCAGGATCATTTTGATCTGCGACCCGTTGCTCGACTGCATCCCAGTCACCCCGCAGCAAGCGTAACTCCAAGGCGACGCGGTTCAACAATTCTTGCTGCACACCCTGGCTAACGAACAACAACTGCTCTAAAAAACCATCCAGTTTTTCGTCGGCATACAGATACAGCAGTTGATGTAAGCCCGAAAACCCGGCCAGCCCCAGCAATAATTGCGGATGATGCGTAGTAAACCAAGCGACATCCAACGGGTTTAAAAACCAGGACAGATAAAGTTCGTTAACCGGCGGCAGTTTGCCCAAGTAGTGGGCGCCGGATTCCAGGCACTCGTCAACTTTGGCGTAATCGCCGCGATAAAACTGGATCCGCGCTTCGCGAATGCAGTCGTCCACGGTACTGTAACGATAGTAGCCATGGCCGGGCGGATTGTTCATTTGTACGGCGCCGGCAAACAAATCAAACTCTTTGTCTTCGACCGCTTGGCGGGTCAACACTTCCGCTAGGGTTCGGCAGCACCGGGTACCGCCGGATTTGAGGTTTTCTTCCAGCAAGCCGGCTTTGATCAGCGGCTTTAACCGGGCTTTGACAGCTTCCGACTTAAGCGTTTTCTCACCCTCCCTGATACCCAAACTGCCCAGGCATTTCGCCAAATTGATCAGCGAACTATAGCCGTAATAAACCGCCAGCAACTTCATAATAACCTGTTGCTCTGGGGTTAATGTTCGAAAAGTTTTAAGGCGTTCGACTAAACGAGAAGATTGCATGATTCCGGCAAAACGGCAAAAGAGGGGATGTTACCAGCTTGGCAGGGCAAGCTAAAGAACCTCAAGTCAACACAAACAAAAAAGCCCGCCGAAGCGGGCTTTATTTTAGCGGTGGGGAACTTACAGCTTTGCCAATACCTTAGCCACTGTCTCACCCATCGCCGCAGGAGTTGGAGCAATAATCACGCCCAACTCTTTGAGCATCTCAACTTTCTCCGCCGCCGACTCGCCAACCGAGGAGATAATCGCTCCAGCGTGGCCCATGCGGCGGCCTTTCGGAGCGGTTAAACCGGCAATGTAGGCCACAACGGGCTTGGTCATATGTTCTTTGGCAAACATACCGGCTTCCACTTCTTGCGGTCCGCCGATTTCGCCGATCATCACCACGACTTTGGTTTCCGGGTCTTGCTCGAATTTTTCCAGAATATCGCGGTGCGAGCTGCCGTTGATCGGGTCGCCGCCGATGCCGACTGAAGTCGACACGCCGATGCCCAGCGCTTTCATTTGATCGGCCGCTTCGTAACCCAGGGTACCGGAACGACCAACGATGCCGACGTTACCAGGTATATAAATATGCCCCGGCATAATGCCCAGCATGGCTTTACCTGGACTGATGGTGCCGGCACAGTTAGGGCCGGTCAGCACCATGCGTTTTTCCTTGGGAAATTTGCTCAGAAAGATTTTGACTTTCATCATGTCCTGAGTCGGGATGCCGTCGGTAATCGATACGCAGTATTTGATGCCGGCTTCGGCTGCTTCCATGATCGAATCGGCGGCATAAGCCGGCGGCACGAACACGATACTGGCTTCGGCGCCGGCTTGCTCCACGGCGTCCTTCACGGTGTTGAACACCGGGCGGTCCAGATGTTTTTGCCCACCCTTACCCGGCGTGACGCCCCCGACCACGTTAGAGCCGTATTCGATCATCTCCTGGGCATGAAAAGTACCAATCTTACCGGTAAAGCCTTGAACGATGATGCGAGTGTTTTGATCGATAAAAATTGCCATGTCTGTTCCTTAAGCTTGCGCGGCTACAACTTTGTTACGGGCTTCGACCGCTTTCTCGGCGGCTTCCGCCAAGGTATTTGCCGTGATGATCGGCAAACCGCTTTCTTCGATGATTCTGCGGCCTTCCTCGACGTTGGTACCGGACAGACGGACCACCAGCGGCACCTGCATGTCGATTTTTTTCACCGCATGCACCACGCCTTCGGCAATCCAGTCGCAACGGTTGATACCGGCAAAAATGTTGACCAGCATGGCTTTGACGTTTTTATCCTGCAACACCATACGAAAGGCTTTTTCGGTGCGTTCGGCCGAGGCGCCACCGCCGACGTCCAGGAAATTCGCCGGCTCGCCGCCCGCCAGTTTGATCATGTCCATCGTCGCCATCGCCAAGCCGGCACCGTTGATCATGCAGCCGATGTCGCCGTCCAGACCGACGTAGCTCAAACCTCTATCAGCCGCAGCCATTTCCCGTGGGTCTTCTTGCGTTTTGTCGCGCAATTCGGAGATTTTTTGCCGACGGAACAAGGCGTTGTCGTCGAAGCCCATTTTGGCATCTAGGGCGATCAATTCGTCGTGGCCGGTAATGACCAAAGGATTGATTTCCACCATATTGGCGTCCAGCTCACGCATCGCCCGGTAGCAGCCTTGAATCAATTTCACTGCTTGCGGAATCAGATCGGCGTTCAAGCCCAGCGCAAAGGCCATTTCCCGCGCCTGGAAATCCTGCAAACCAACGGCTGGCTCGATGTAGATTTTTTTGATCGCATCCGGATTGTTTTCCGCCAGTTCCTCGATCTCCATGCCGCCTTGTGCGGAGCCAACCATGACGATCCGTTCCTGGGCGCGATCAATCAGCAGGCTGAAATATAGTTCCTTGGCAATATCGGTGCCGGCTTCGACATAGAGACGCAAGCATTGTTTGCCGGCCGGACCGGTTTGATGGGTCACCAGTTTTTTACCCAACAAGGATTCGGCGGCATCGCTGACTTCGTCGTGGGTTTTGCAGACTTTGATACCGCCGGCCTTGCCACGGGCGCCGGAATGAATTTGGGCTTTGACCACCCAAACGTGGCCGCCGATGTCGCGGGCGCGTTGCACGGCATCTTCCGGGCTATAGGCCAAACCGCCGTCAGCTATTTTCACGCCATAGTCGGCTAATAGCTGCTTTGCTTGGTATTCATGAATGTCCATGGACTCTCTCTAAATGAATGGAAATCTCGTAGGCTGGGTTGAGTATTGGCAAAACCCAGCAAGCACCTTCAAGCTGGGTTTCATTGCATTCAACCCAGCCTACGCTTGGCTTATTTGGTTTTGGCGGCAATCGCGTCGGCGGCACGGACGATGTTATTGGCCATCCGTTCGGAAGCAGCATCGATCAAACGACCGTCCAGCGCCGCAGCGCCTTTGCCTTGTGCGGCCGCTTCTTGCAAGGCCGCCAGGATACGCTTGGCTTTTTCCACTTCCGCAGCGGGCGGCGTGAATACTTCGTTAGCCAACGCGATTTGTGAAGGGTGAATGGCCCACTTGCCCTCGCAACCCAAAGCAGCAGCGCGGCGGGCACCGGCTTTGTAGCCTTCCGGGTCTTTGATGTCGCCGAATGGGCCGTCGATAGGACGCAAGCCATAGGCTCGGCAGGCTACCGTCATTCGGCTGATCGCTGCGTGCCATTGGTCGCCTGGGTAATCAGGGTTCAAGCCGCCGATATTCACAGTGCGGGCACGGTTGCTCGCGGCATAATCAGCAACGCCAAAATGCAGGGCTTCCACCCGGCCGCTAAGCGCACCTTGTTTGGCAATATCTTCGACGTTGGCCATACCCAGAGCGGTTTCAATAAGACATTCGATGCCGATTTTGTTTTTCAGGCCTTCCTGCATTTCCAGCTGCGACAGCATCGCATCAACCATATAGACATCGCCGTAGACGCCGACTTTAGGAATCAGCAACGTGTCGATTTTTGCGCCAGCTTGCTCGACCAAGTCAACCACGTCGCGCACCATATATTGCGTATCCAGACCGTTGATACGTACGGACAGCGTGATGCCGTTACCTTTCCAATCCAAATCGTTGATGGCCTGGATGACGTTTTTCCGCGCTTGCAGTTTATCGTCCGGCGCAACGGCGTCTTCCAGATCGAGAAACACAAAGTCCACACCGCTTTTTAAGGCTTTTTCAAACATTTCCGGACTGGAACCCGGTACCGCCAATTCGCAACGTTGTACGCGCTGGGCATTAGCTTCGTAAAGAGTGTGACTCATGTATGTTTCCTACGGTTGGTTGGCCGGCTAAAAAACCGCGCCATGTATGGATTGAAGAACGTGACATTTTACTTTCAGGGCCTGCAATGTCAATTGCGCTTGTCAGCTTCGGTGCAGGTTTGCGCCAGTAAACGACTTGCCGAATCACGGCTTCTGTGGCAACATCCCGCGATTTTCTAAGCTTCCAAAATTCCAAGGAGACACCAGATGGCAGGTCGCAATCACCTATTTGTTCCAGGGCCAACCAATACCCCACATGAAATTCTGAGCGCGATGCATGTGCCGATGGAAGATCACCGTTCGCCGATTTTCCCTAAATTGCTGACGCCGATTTTGGAAGACCTGAAAAAAGTGTTCCGCACCGAAACCGGCCAATGCTTCGTGTTTCCCGCGACCGGCACCGCCGGCTGGGAAGTGGCGATGACCAACTGCTTGAACCAGGGCGATAAAGTCTTGATTTACCGCTTCGGTCAGTTCGGCCACTTGTGGGCGGAAGCCTCCAGAAAATTAGGCTTTGACGTGGAAATTCATCAAGTTGAATGGGGCAAAGGTATTCCTTTGGATCATTTGCAGGCGCGTCTTAACGAAGATAAAAATCACGAAATCAAAGCCATACTGGCGACACATAACGAAACGTCTACCGGTGTCACGAGCGACATTCCTGGCGTACGTAAAGCGCTGGATACGGCAAGCCACCCTGCGTTGCTGTTCGTCGACGGCGTCAGCTCGATAGGCAGCCTGGATTTCCGTCAAGACGAATGGGGCGTGGACGCCAGCATCGCCGGCTCGCAAAAAGGCTTTATGTTACCTGCCGGCCTGGCAATTCTGGGCTTCAGCCAGAAAGCCCTGGCCGCGATTGATAACAGCAACTTCCCGCGGTCTTTCTTCTCATTGAAAGACATGGCAGCCTCCAATAAAGATGGCTACACCCCATACACCCCGTCCACCCCAATGCTTTACGGCTTGCGCAAAGCGCTGGAATTGCTGCTGGAAGAAGGCATGGAAAACGTCTACGCCCGTCATCACCGCTTGGGTGAAGGCGTGCGCCGTGCGGTCGCGGCCTGGGGCTTGCAAACTTGCGCGCAAGCAGGTTGGGACTCCGACACCGTCACTGCCATCGTGGTACCGGCCGATAAGGATGCCCGCCACGTCATCAGCACCGCTTACAACAAATACAACATTTCATTGGGCGCAGGCCTTAGCGAAGTAGCGGGTAAAGTGTTCCGCATCGGCCACGTTGGCGATATGAACGATGTTTCCTTGTTGGGTGCGATTGCCGGCGTGGAAATGGCTATGCTGGACCATGGCTTTGACATCAAAGCCGGCAGCGGCGTAGCAGCAGCCATCGAGTATTACCGCTCAACGGCTAAATAACATCCCTTAGATTTGACGGGTGGCCTGCTTAACCAGCCACCCGTCATTCGATCAGCTAGTTATTCCCTCCGCCCTAGCCCCCATCACTGCCCAAAACAGGCGGATATACCGCTTCCCTGTACTTTAGAACACGAGACAAGCAGCTGTGTTTTGTGCTTTAAGCACCAAAACTAACCATCTTTTGCACCATTCCACACCAAACGACACCTGATTTTTCACATCGAAAACAATTAAAACATCAGTAATTACTTAAAATAAAAGACTTTTTAAATAAAGGCATTACTATTGCTGATATTTTCTTGAGTTATCTTCTGACTCCAACGCCAAAGGAGAAAATCATGAGACACCGCCTATTGTTGTTAGCAGCACTGATCGCTCCTGCTCATGCGGAACTTCATGAACATGAGCCCACTGAAATTCACCATCAAGGATTGCTAAAAAACGCCACTCAAAATAGCTTGGCGCCAAATTCCGACTTTTTAGCACCCGGTCTATGCTGGCTACCCGGCAGCTTAACCGGCAACCATAGCGTCGACCAGATCAACACTTGCGTTATGGAAGCCATTTACACCTCAGGATTAAATCGCGGCAATACCATAGAAGCTCGCGAAATTGGCGCAATGAACTGGTCCGTGATGAACTATCCCGCCATCAGTAGCGGAGCCTGGTCATTTATCCCCGACATTGGTTACCAGTTTCTAATGGAGAAAACCGCAGATGGCCAACCCGGCCAGCCAGCCGTTGCGGTGCTTAGTGAAAAATCCTTGTCATCTATGCCCCTCGCCACGCTAACTTGGTTCGTATTGGGCTGCATGCTGGGTTCTTTAGCATTGCTGCGTAGGAACCAAGAAAAGCTGGCAATCGTCACCGATTAAATTTTTAGCGGACGTTTGCACTGCTAATTTCAATTCTTTATAGTCCCATCTGCCGGTGCTTTGTTCAGCACCGGCATTCTCTGGGGCTAGTCCGCTATCTCCCGATCATCAGTCGACAAAGCGTTGGGAGATGCGAATATGGCAAAAACTCTATATCAACTATTAAACATACCCGAGTCCGCCGACGACCAACAAATCCATCGCGCATTCAAGGATATTGAACGCCATTTGCTAAAACGCGAAGACGACGCCGGCATCGATACACTGAACCGAACCCGAGAAGCATTTGTAATCCTGTCCGACGCCAATCGGCGCATCGCCTATGATCGTAAATTGGCAGCCAGCCGCTTGCCGCAGGATCTATCGCCGCCCGCCGCTATCAACCACCATCCTGCATCAACATGGTTGCAACGAGTTGCGATTGCCGCCCTGCTGCTATTTCCAATTGGCTCTTGGCTTTATCACGATCATCAGCAAACCAAACAACAAGCCGAACTAGAGCGCATCCAAAATGACAAAGCTATTGCGGCTGCCGAATTGCTAAAAAACCAGCGGGAGCAAGCGTTACGCGAAAATCAACAGATTAGCGCTCAATACCAAGACGAACAGGCAGCCAAACGCGCGGAAATGGAATTAAGGCTCAGGCAACAGCAGCTGGATGACGCCAGAATACTGACCGAGCAACAGCTGCAAAACCAAGCTCGCGGCCTGGATTTAATGGAAAAACGTCTGAACACGGACGCGCGCGCGCAAGAACAAAACATCGCCGAACGCCAAGCCGAACTGCAATACCAAAAACCGGCGATGGCGATGGCCTTGCAAGAGCAAAAAGACCAACATTTGGCCCTGCAGCGGCAAAGATCCCTAAAGCAACACGATGAAAACATCGCCAGCATCAATAGTCTGCGGGCGGCGCGCTTGAAAGCCTACGACCGTGATCACGGCAATGGCGGCATAAGCACCTCCAACCCGGCCGTCGATCCTTGACCACCTCACGACCGATTCTAACCTGAAAGTACCTGACGTTTTACGATAGGAAATCCCATGAACAAACCCAAAGTCCTGCTTAGCCGCCGGTGGCCGGCAAGTGTTGAAGCCAAAATGCAAAGCCTTTATGACGTCACGCTGAATATCGACGACCATCCCTTGAGTGCTGACGAATTTAAGGCGGCATTGCAAAATTACGATGCGGTGTGCCCCAGCGTTTGCGATTCCCTGCCGGCCGAGGTGCTGAATGTCGCGAACAAGCGCTGCAAAATCCTGGGTAATTTCGGCGTGGGTTATAACCATATCGATATTGCCGCCGCCAAACAACAGGGGCTGATCGTCACCAATACCCCGGGCGTGTTGACGCAAAGCACGGCTGATATTGCGATGACTTTGTTACTGATGTCCGCACGGCGCGGCGCGGAGGGAGACAGGTTAGTACGTGCCGGCGCATGGGCCGGCTGGTGCCCAACGCATATGATGAGCAGTGACGTGACCGGCGCCACGCTCGGACTAGTCGGCTTCGGCCGCATCGCTCAAGCCATGGCGCGCAAAGCCCATCACGGCTTTGGTATGAAAATCTTGTATCTCAAGCCCAGTCCGGCAGACCCCGCCGTCGTTGACGAACTAAACGCGGAGCGTTGCGATACGCTGGAAGCACTATTACCGCGATGCGATTACGTGTCGCTACATTGTCCGGGCGGCAACGAGACTCGGCATTTAATCAATGAAAAAACCTTGAATTTAATGAAGCCTACCGCGCATTTGATCAATACTGCGCGCGGCGACGTGGTAGATAGCAAGGCCTTGATCAAAGCCTTGCAAGAAAAACGCATCGCCGGCGCCGGCCTGGATGTTTACGAAGGTGAGCCCAACATAGATCCGGGTTTTTTGACGCTGGACAACGCCACACTGCTCCCCCACTTGGGCAGCGCCACGATTGCAACGCGCACCGCGATGGGGGAAAAGGTGCTGGAAAATCTTAAGGCTTATTTCTCCGGCAAAGACATACCGGATCGTATAGCTTAGAATCAAATTATTTATTCTCGAAAGTAAAGTATCCTCCGGGAAAGCGCCCGTGGGGCTGTTGTGAACGGCTCAAAGCGGTGCTCACAGGTAGGTTTCCCTCGTGAGTATATGAAACCATCAAATCACACTCAATTTTAGGCTGGTGCCATCATTATCAAAATGCCATTGCCGACCTGTTGGTAGTTGAGGCAAAATCAGGTTGGCTTGGTTAAAATCATCCGTGCGAATGTCGTTAGCGGTGATTATGGTGAAACTGTTGCCTATATTAGGCATAAAGCCATTTTTCAGGCTGATGGCGATTTTGGCGCTACCAACAATATAAGCCTCGCCGTTAACGTGCAGCTTGCTGTTATTGTTCAAGCCACCAATTACAAAGTTCAGTGTACCATCACCGAATACTGAATAACCCATTTCAGGAGTTAGCGTCAATTCACCGAAAGGTGATGTGGAATTGCCGGGCGATATACTAAAACTGGCGTTCCATAATTGTTCAGGAAACTTCAATATCGTACCTGTTCCGGTCAGAATTCCTCCCTGGAAGTCAAGTAAACGTGATCCGAAAGTACCGTTTACCTTAGTTTCGCCTTCAAATTGCTTGTAACTGCCAGATTTGGTAGATATGAAATTGCATGTACTACCCTGAGCAATCTCAAAATATCCACGATTTTCTATCTCAGGCGCCTCAGAACCCTGCGATTGGCATAGATTTACTCCATTATTGCGGTCTATTATGAATTTGCCGGTAACCTTGTTATCAATTTTGCCCCAGAATATATATGTCCAAGGCATATAGTCCTTTGCTGGGCGAAGTTGTCCACCAATTGTTCGTGGATCTAAGGCGATATTTTCACCAACAGCGTTATTTACAGCAATGGTACCGGAGTTTTCGATCTGCGCTTGGGCTCCCTGTTTGTAACAATCAAAATATCCGCCGATAGCAATATATCCCTTGGCATAGTTGACCAATTTTTGCCCAGGACAAGTTATTTTTGACGGCAAATAAATACTTCCATAGTTTTCTAGTAATAAAGGTAAGTAATCATCAGTTTCACCAAGCACTAGTCCACGATTTATTATATTATCAAAGCCTGGGCTTGATAAACCAGTTATAGTTTGATTGGCTTCAATAGTATACGGTGATGCAAGAGCTTGGCTGCCGGACAATATTAAATTCGCAATTATTAGCATTGATTTTATATTGTCATTTAAATGTTTTGATTTTTTCATTAAATTTTCCTTATTTATTGATTAAGCTCAGCTCTTGATGGGGGATGCATAGTTATGACTAAATGTGCATCCACTTACAGTGGCAATTTAAAGGCTTGTGAAATTTAGGTATTGTTGGATTTCGCAACGAAACTTTTTTCTTTGCTACAAACTTGATAAATGAATAAGACGCAGATACAACTGGTCAGCAGAAGTTTGCCACTAAGTTAAGGCAATATTCAGGCCTATTCCGTTATAAGTTCTTGGCTGTGCAAACTTGCTTCCTTCAAACATACTTAGAGAGCGTTGCCATCCAAATGCAAGACAACATCATCAACTTTAGGTGTGGGTAATGCCCCAAAGTGCGGCAAATGCCTTAGAGATAGAAAGGGTTACTAGCGGTGTAAATACTCAATTCCAGGTCAACAAAATTCCATCGCTTTTTACTCACTGATGATCGGTATCGGAGTGGCGTAAAAACCGTGTGTTATTGAATGACTGATCGTATTTTAAAATGCCGTGAAATCGCATGCAGTAGTTTACGCATGATAGCGCAGGCGACTTGTAACGGCTTCCTGCCATTGTCGACCAAGTGCTGGAAATAAGCTTGACCTAGGGATCATCTTGTTTGGCGCTCAGAGCCGGCATATGCAATGCCTAACCAATATGCCTGTTACCCACTTTGGATGGCGGCATTTTCTTGTGCATACTTTTGCCCGGTTCAAAGGCCTTGGGATCTAGCCCGGCAAACTGACCCACTCGCGCTAGGACAGGTTGGCCGGTAGTAACAACAGCTCGCCCATCAAAGCAATGGCGCTGGTTTGGTTAATGCCTGTTGCTGGTAACAAATTCAAAATACGCGACAGCTCCGAGTGAGCCTTGCCCCCAATCATCGCTTCCGTAGCCAACGCAGTAATGCGTTTTTCCAATTGACTGATCGCCAGCTTGGCATCGCGCAGCAACGCCTTCGGTTTTTTTTGCGTCGCACTCAGCGCGTGCAGATGTTTTTTCTGACCGGGCAGAGCATCAATGCGACCAACAAACCCGCGTAAAGTCAGGCGTTGATTGATGGTCGTGCCCGAGCGACAAAACCCATGCGCTCCACATATTTCATCAGGGTATTGGCATCGACAGCGTCGGTTTAATACCTTGGTAAAGTGTTGCGAGGCCTAGGGATTGCCCCACATCTCGGGAATACCGGCGTCATGCGACGAAATCGCCAGATCGAAGTGCTCAATGCAGGCACATCCAGGCAGCCCTTGATACCGGCTAATTGACACTGGACAATGCGTCAACTCCTGCCCCATCTGGGCAGCGCCACGATTGCAACGTGCACCGCGATGGGGGAAAAAGTATTGGCGAATTTGCAGGCTTATTTTTCAGGCGAGGAACTTCCGGATAGAGTGATCTAGTCCGGCACAACAAACCATGAACCGGCTTATCCCTAACGCTTTAAGCAATGGTGGGCTGTTTACGTTTTTTAAAACCCAAAATTCCCAGCAAGCCTACTAGAAACGACCAAACCGCAGCGGGTAATGGCACTGGTGCAGCCAGCATAGTACTCGCAATTTTAACGTCAGCCGAAAGCGTTTCCGATGCACCGGGATTGAGTGAAAAACTAAATACTCCGGAACTGCCATTGACAGTGAACTGCTCGGAAAAAGGCACTGAAAGCGTGGCGTTAAGACTATCGAAACCGCTAAAAGTGTAGTCTGAGCTGTAATAATCAAGATAGACATCGCTGTCGGCAGTTTCACCGGCAACTGCAGCATGAAGTATATAGTTCAGCGTTAAATCCACATTGATTACAGCCGTGCTGGAATTAAAAAAATTCAAACTGAATACACCGTAATGCTGCGACTTAAACTCACCGGCATTGTCTTGACCGCTCACAGAAAAACTTAAGGGTGTGTCCAGAGTTAAAGGAAACAAACCGGCACCGTGGCTTGGCGTTACCGTACCATTGTCGGCAATCAAGAAAGAGTCCGGACTACCCAACATTTCAAAAGATCCGTCGATATCGAGTCCGTCAGCGCTCGAAGAAAGACTGTAAGTGAGCGTGGCATAATTACTAAATACGCTTACCGCATGGGCCTGCTGCCCGTAAAACACCGACAATATTGCGACGACCGTCGGGTAAAAAAATCTAGCGCTTCCGTTATTTGCAAATCCCATGTTGAGAATCCTAAAATCTAAAGTTCAAATTGAATGTGGGCTAGCGCAAAATCTGATCGCCCCAGCCCACATCTTTAACACCTTGTTTACATACAGCTAAGGTGCCAAGTAAGTATCGAAAGGCCGAATCGGGTCTTGCAAACCATTCGCCCCCACTGCGGGTATGGTCATGGTTTCTTCTATCGCCAGATTGCTGTTCAATGGATTACCTGGAGTCACGGCGACATTGTCCCCGGCATGTCCGTGCGGTACGACAATTTCCGGATGATCGAACGGTGCCTTGTCGTAGCGAACTCGTTCATCGGTGAGCGTTTTCAGAAACTCAATCAAATCGGCTCGTATCGATGCGGGCTGGCCGGACAGAGCGATCTGATTGACAACGATATGCTTGTTATCATTGTTGAAGTTACCCTTTCTGGAATAAAACTCAAGGACTTGCTCCAAAGTAGACATGCTGCCGTTGTGCATATAGGGCCCAGTCAATTCAATGTTACGTAAAGTTGGGACTTTAAACGCAGCCTTGGTGGCAATACTCATTTTCTCTGTCGTCAAGTTCGCTAAAGCCGCAGCGGCTGTGGGAATGTAAGCCGAGCTGGCAACGGTACAGTTTTGGTTTCGTAGCAGCCCTTCTTTGCTACCATCTGCGATAATTCCGTCAGCTACACCAAACCAACGAGAAAACGGTATCGCGTTATCCGCCAAAGCTTTAATGAAGTCACAGGCTTGCAAAGTCGAGACTCCCGAATCCAGCACACCAGCTGGATTATCGAGCAAGTATTGGACATATTGCTTGGTAAATGACAAAGGATTGCCAAAATCGTCCGCGCCATCAACACCGACATCAGAGTCCGGGTCCGCTACGCCAGTGTTGGCAAAACCTAAGTCCATCAATTTGTAATAGCTGGTAGCGCCATTTCGAGTAGTGTCCCGAGTCACAACATTCGCGGCTGGTGTGATACCGCCGATTCTGCCGCCGTCACCGTCACCGATAGCATTCGGACCGTAAGGAATAGGTTGACTAAGCGGTCCATAATTCATGCCCGGCGTAGGCGTCACCAAACTGGCATTGGTAGCTACCGCTGCAATGCTTAAGGTCGGCCCACCATGGCACAGTTGACAATGGTTGCCGGTAAAAGCCTCAAACCCGCGTGTCAGGGTATCAATTTTTTCCTGATCGTACCCTAAGTTAGTCCAAATAGGCTCCAAGCTATCGGGATCGCGTGCGGTCAAATCGATTGGGGCCTGGTCCGAAATTAACGTGCCTTGGTATAACTGTAATGCGATACCGAAAAACATCGAAAAATTGGCTTCCATTTGGTCGTAAGGGGCTTGTCCCTGACGCCCCCCGAAAGGACCGATACCGCTATAGGACCAGTATTTCTGATTAAAAGCTTGCTTGATTAGTGCTTTATAAGTGGTATTTAGGCCGGGCCGCAAATTTCCAGCGCTGCTTAAACTATACGGACCAAGCACGCTATCTTCGTTGTGAACCTTTTGGTTCTGCAGCGGCTGCCTTAACAATAGTTTTCTTCCGATATCGGGCCAAACTCGCTGCCTGCATCCCATTTCCGAATCACTCAGAGGCGGAGCAACCGCTAGAGAGGCCAATGAAGAATTGACCAAATGTAAGCGTGATTTTTGAACATTACGCGCATTGACTTTCTCCCAGACACCGGCCGTCGGGTCACGGTCGCCCCATGGACTACTGCCGTTAAACACGTTATTGGCTCTGCCGTCCCAAAAATTGCGATGATTAAAAACCGCGTTGATCACGGTTGGCGCGTTACGCGGCTCAACCCGCCGCGTCCCAATACCATTCACGTGAAACACCGGATCAGCGCCTCTGCCGCATTGATCGTTATTGCCACTAAACTGTGATGCACTAATGAAGGTTCCGCTAAAAGTACCTGCCGAAGACACTACATCGTCGGAATTAAAGGTGACCTGACTCGCTGAATTTAGCGGATCGCTATATCGACGTAGCGGAAAGTCGGCAACGCTGAGTTCGTGATTGGGACCACCCAAGCCGGTCGGCAACGCTTCGAAGGTCTGCCCGCTGGGCTGAGTACTTTTTTGACCAGGATTGATTTGATTTTTGACGCGGCTATCCGCGCCGGCATGGAAATGACAAGAACCGCAAGCCATGCCATCGCTGCCGACATTGACATCCCAAAATAACGCTTTACCTAAAGCGATCGCTTTATTCTTGTCCACAACAATTGGATTTGGACCATCGGTAAGTCCCGGCACGGGCGGAACCGGCACACGTTGCAGCGGCATAGGCATAGGCCCATGGGCAACTGCTGCCTGCGACACGACCAAACAACACATAATAACAATATCGGTTAATCTCATTTTTTGCCTCTAAATTAATCCTATCCGTCGCTTGATCAAGTATGCCGCAACATTGCCACCAACAGCCAACTCGCCAAGTCGCCAAGTCTCGTTGCAAGAGCGGCGAATTCACTCTTGCAACAGTAGCGTTTACCGTGAAAACTTACTCGAATTGCGCTTACCAAAGCCCAACAAACCGACCAAGGCACTACCAAATAGCCAAACAGCACCAGGCAACGGGACTGGAGCCGCAGTGCTAAGATTCAATCGATACCCAGCGTGCGGGTTAAAGTTACCTTCTCCCGAGTTACCACCCAGATATATTGAATAAACCTGTCCGGCAACTGCGGTAAACACCAATGCGTTCGTAGCATCTACGGTCGCGTCATGCGTCAAATAGGTTAGGCCGGTGGTGCCCATGGGGTTGTCCGCGGTAAAACTGGTCTCGTTCCAACCCGCATGGTGGCTATAGTTGGGGGTTGTAGCCTTGGATGTATCCGTATCCATGCCGGTAAAAACCGTAACACCAAAATTGCTCCACGACTTATCGGGCTCGGAAACATTAAACAGTGGCGTTAACCTGATGGATACTTCGGTGGTAACGTCGGATTTGAACAAGCCTATATCGGTATTGTGCGCCCAACCGGTAGAGCCATCGAACCAAGCACCTTTAGCAGTATCGATATTGGCCAAGTACGTTGTACCCGCCACTGGACCCCATGCAGTGCCGTAGCGCGTCGCGGCATCGGCTTGCGAAATCTCCAAAGAATCTCCCGCAGCCGTGACATGCGCCGCCCAGTTCGCAATCGACAAGCCTTCGTAGCCAAACGGCCTTACCGCACCAACTGTTCCCAACCAAGGCAAAGGGGTTCCGGTATTAGTACCATTGTTATTGCGAGTCCAGCCGTCGGTAGATAAGGCCGCTGCATCGGTAGGATTACCGTTGGTAATGGGCTTATTGGTGTTATACATCGTGGTGGAGGCTGAAGCATTTGATACGCCAGCGAGGGTTATTGCGCCGCCAGCGATAGCTAAAGAAATAGCTTTGGCAAGTGTGTTTCTTATCATCAGATTTATCCTAAAAAATATGTCCTAAAAAGTTACTACTGAACTAGACTGCTAATGACAAAAAGGCCATTGTTGATCCCTTACGCTAAGCATCAACCGAGAATTAGCAAAAACGATGCCATAGCGAAAAGCCTTATAAAGCCTAGCCTTAACCAACAATAATCAGACCCCAGGAAGAAAAAACAGGTTAAATCACTTATTTAAATATGGGAATTGGCGCTAAAGAGCGCCGGTGGGAATGCAAGACCAACACCAAAAGTATGGTCAGTCACTTGTGAACAAAATAATTCCGTTTTTGGTTAGATCAATAGCGGACCAAAAAACGTCCTTTGCAAATTAGACTTCATATTTTTCACAGTCAACGCGACAATTATAAGACTTTGGTCTAATTTACTTTTTACCAACAAGCGCCTTGTTGGTCGCAAATGTTCCATAAATTAATCTATGTTATATACAACATAGATTTACAGGCATTTACCCTATTTTCGAGCTATTCAGGTAATGGCGAGCAAGCCATTTTCAGGGACTAATTTATAGCCACCACTTCCATTCCGCTACAAACAAAGAAGGGCAAGACGAACTCGCCTTGCCCTTCAGTTCAAGCAGAATTTCAAATAACCAGCTTAAATCATGGCTTTTCTGCGGCCTTGCGCAATCATGCCCAACAAAGCGGAACCGAACAACCATACCGCGCCAGGCACCGGCACACTTGAAACAGGCGCATCCAGAGTGATATCGTCAATACGAATATCCCAGTCCGGATAACTGCCCAAAGCATAGTTTACAGTTGGGCTATGATTAAAGCCCTGGAAAGTCAGCCAGAACGCACCTATATCACCCCAATCGGAATCGGCAGCCAACAGGTCACTTAAAGTGACGTTCTGATCGAAAGTACCATCGTTAGCTACGACATAGCTAGCGATAGGTGCAGTATTACCGCCTTCCGGGTCACTGCTTGAACCGGCACCGCCACTAGTTCCACCGGCAACAGTCGGCAGACCGTTGTTGATAGCATTGCTGTAACCGTACAGCACGAAATTGCCACCCGCCTCGCCATTGGTTACGTTCAGGTAGATATTTTGCAAGCTGAAGTTGGAAAGATCGGCCATACGCACATATAGGCCGGTGGAATCCGGATGGTACTGCGCTTCGCGATCACCTGAAGTACCTTGACGATGATAATGAGCGCCGGAATCAGTAGGATCGCCCACAGTACCCACTACGATACCGTTTTGAGCGAAGCAATTGGAATCTGGACAGCCACCGATAAAAGCGCCAGTTGTTTCATTGGCGTTACCATAAGTAGCCGCTGTCATTCCTTGGAAATCGACAGTCGCCGCTTCAGCATTAGTCGCTAAAGCCGCCGTGCCAACCAAAAATAAACCACCCAAGGTCTTGAGTGTAAAAGCTTTGTTCATCATCGATAAAATCTCCATCAGATAAAATCATTACGCAACAGACCGATGGCCTGTCATTCAGTTTGAATGTCCGGATTTCGGGGGATTGGACATTTACATTCAAAAGCGCTGGTCAAATCTATTTTCCACTCCACCAACGGCAATCCATGGGAGGCTAAAACCTGGCTTACCGAATTTTTGAGGTGTACGACGATTTGTTCAGCACTTGCATCAGGGAATTCCGCCTAGAAAGCGGGCTTAGCCAACAGATTTCCCGACAAAGCTACAGCAGTTATCATGCCATCCTTAGGAAATCATATGTTCTGCGGGCTCCACGGCTTTCGCTCTGGCGAAAAAATCGAATAATTGAGCCATATCACTTATTTTCTGAAAAACCGAGGCAAAGCACTTACATATTTGCTGAGTGGCTAAATACCAGGCCTTTCTAAAACGCATAATTCCAAGTAGCCGACAACACACCTTCGCGCTCCAGCTGGAAACCGTTAAATTTGTCGGCGACAGGCTGCTGCCATTCCACACTAAAGTTGTGACCTGCCATCGCACCATCCGGCACGTTCAGATTTAGACCGAAGCCAACATCCCAGAATTTACCGCCGTAGTTGGCTGGACTGTCAACCGTCGCACCCGAAGAGCTTATTCGATTAAACGCACCGCGTATTTTGCCCTGGTCGGTATAAATACCGCGCAACGTGGCCGAGAGCCAAGTGGACACGCTATAGCCACCCCAAGCCGTGGCCTGAAACATGTCACCCAAGGCGTAACCCGATGGATTTCGGTCCTGTAAACGCTTGGTACCGCTAAGTTGAGCACCCCAACTCCAATCGCCAATTTGACCGGTATAAGTTAAACTGGGCTTGAAGTCCCAGGTACCGCTGCCAAGTTGCATGCCGTAATCTTGTAACTCGCTGTCCGGCTCGTCTCTACCATCCAGCGTCACGCCCACATCGCCGCTAGGCGCACTAACGCCCACGCCGGCATGCACATGATGACCGGGCGCATCGAACACCTTGACCATCGCCACCATCAGCGTGTCACCTAAACCGTGACTTTCGTGCCCGGACCCGTGTGCAGTCTCTGCAACCGCCCCCGGCAATTGTTCCAGGCTCATGTTCATATCCATCAACTGCGGCATCAGCATCAGATTCAGCCAATCAGTAGGTGCGTACATCAAATCAAGCATATGCATGTGCATACCCATTTCGGTCGGCCTCGAGATACAGCTGGTTGTACCGCAAGCATAATTCAACACAGCGCTGTCACCGGCGGCATGCGAGCCTTGATACATACCACCGGACTGATTGGCGTACATGTATCGGTAACCTACCATGATGTCGTCCGCACTATTCATCATATGCGCGAACATCACGCCAGCCGGGGCCGATACGCCGTGATTATGGTGATGATGGTGATCGCCGGCGCCACCGCCGAAAATTTGTCCCGGTGCCGATAGCGCGATATTGAGTCCTGCATGCGCCATCCAATAACTAAAATCGGCGTAATCACTTTCGCCACCCCCACCCAATTTCAGATTACCTTGATGGGTGTAATACTCCATGCCCAATTCCAGTTTGATACCACGATTAAACTGCTTGGCTACGGTAACACCGCCGCTCAGGGCTCCATAGCCGGAAAGGCGGAAATCGCTGGAATACATCCCGTCGGCGCGCGGTGCCAAAAAATACGGCGCGAAAAAATCGGCCTGGGATTGCGAGTAATAGCGCAGACTAGGCGTAACGGTGAGACCGAAAGGCAGTTTTTGCAGCCACTTCATTTCCATAGTGTGGGAATCAATGCCCCAGTCATCCCGAAAATAACGATAATCCATGTGCAAAGCGGCGTCGACCGCCGGGATATATTGATTCAGCCGGGTAGAGAAAGAAAATTGATTCCTCAGATTTGGACGAACTTCGCGGAATAAATCGATACCGACAATTTCCAGATTTGTAATGCCACTCCAGTTTACGGTTTCCGGCGAATTAAACATCTCATAATATTCTTCGGCAGTAACTTCGCCACGTACGTACACATATTTATAAGGGTTGCTAAGGTATCCGCTTTGCCGGGTGTAGTTGGCCGAAAGTTGCAATAATGCATTCTTATTAAGCACTTGGGACAGACCAAGATTGAACCCATTGGACTCACTAGACTCATCAAGCTCAGGATAAATCGCCGGATTGTGGCCCGGATCTTGTGAATGATGATCGCTGTGTCCACCACTGCTTCGCGTAACATCATTATGGGTGTAACTATAACCAGCCGAAACAGTGGTAAGTTTGTTATTGAACTCCTGCGAGAAATTAACCGAACCGAAGTTTGAGTTGAAATCGGGTTCGTTCGATTGACCGCCGGAAACCCCCAAAGTAGCGTCATCGAAATAATATTTGGCGCCGAATACGGGTTGCGTGCGGGTTTCTTGCGGCTGAGTCTGGAACGTTTGCTTGACCCGAGTGTTGGGCGGGACAACTTGGTTCAGAAAATTGCGGTATATACTGATTAAGGCGTTCTTTTCGAATGCCGCCTTTTGTGCAGCCGCATTATCAATAATAGCTTGTCGCTGAGATGCAGACGCCGTTTCAAGACTGCTCTGATATGCACTATAGGCCTGCAGCCATGCAATTTGTTCCGGTGTTGCGTTGGCAAATTGCGCTGGCGCAAGATTGATGTCGTCAACCCTCAGCTCAAAATCAGCGCCTGAATTTGTCACATCTTGTATATAACCCTTGTAATGAATCCACAGCGCATTAATATTCGAGAACGATGAATCAAGAGCCAAAATGCCGGTATGGTTGGTGGCAACTTGTTGATAAGCCACTCGATTCGCGTAATTTGCGCCATCACCCGTGCTCAAGTTGTGATTCACTGCCGAATTAAAACCGAGGATTTCCCAGACATCATTAACGCCTGAGCCATTTGCTTGCAGACTGTTAAAAAACATATTTGCAGCGCGAAAAGCCTTACCATCCAATTCGCGGATATAAATGCCCGATGAGTCGGCATGGTATTGGATTTCACGATCTGCAATTGTGCCTTGTCGATGGAGATGCCCGTCGGGGTTTAGAGGATCGGTAATTGTGCCGACTACAATGCCATTTTGTTGATAACACCCCGCTCCACCCGGGCAGAACCCCCCAGTATTGGTATCAGCCTTACCGTAAACAGCCGCGTTTACTCCCTGAAAATCGATAGTAACTGCGCTGGAAATAGTCTGCCCCCAACCCGCCGGAAAACCGGGTGCTGGATTAGCAGCTTGATACTGGGTAAGCAGTTGATCGGTATTCGCCGTTATAGCAGCGGTACCCTGCTGGATTAAATTCAATTCGAGCTGTTGGCTTTGGGATCCTATGGCTGTATAGGCTTCGAATGGTTCTTTAAATGACATTACACCTTGATATCCGGCCAACTTGGTCGGATCTACTCCGCCCGAGGCAGCCGAAATCACATCGGCACGATTCTGGTTTTGATCTATTTTCGCTTGGTTTGCCATCACCTCGGGCATACTGAACGACGGTGTCGCGCCACTGTATGTATCCCGATCCACGCTAAAGGTAAACTCCAGGCGATCCGACATTGGAATCACAAAATCGCCGTGATATACCTCTACGCGCATTCGGTTATCGCTTTCCTGATAATAGCCGTACTGCGCATTGGCCTCGGACTGAGTCGTCGGCGTTGCCGCATGACTATCCAGCCCGGGCAATCCTAACGCTGCAGATGTCAGCGCAGCTAAAACCTTGTTTTTTTCGAGCTTAGTTGCAGCCACAGCCGCCTCCCGAACCGCCGTGTCCACCCTGCGAGGCTTCCTTGCTGGTAAAAATATGATCTCGAAAAGCTTCCCTGTTTGGATACGGCGTGATCGCCATTTCGTCTTTGGCAAGATTACCTCTTTCCCAAGGAGACACGGCGCTACAGCCAACACATTGAGTCAATACAATCAGAGCTAGCCCTTTGCATATAAGCGAAACAATCCGATTGTTATCCAACAACATCTTATTCGCTCAATAACTGGGTAATCTGCTTGCGCAACCCTTCTTTGTCTTCGTCGCGAAAGCCCAAATGAATCATCCGAATTTTGCCTTGTTTATCGACGATAAATGATGACGGCATGGCTGTTACTCCGAAAATGCGCGGACAGTCGCCTTCTGGATTAAACGACATCGGATAGTCGACTGCGGCGGACTTCAAGTATTCTTGCGCAGTCTCGATGTCTTCATCGACATTAATTCCTAGCACTTCAAAGCCGTCCTTGAGTTGTTCATTACGTAATCCGTTCAAAAATGGCATCGCTTTTCGGCACGGGCCGCACCAGGTCGCCCAAAAATCTATCAATAACACTTTGCCCTTGTAAGCGGAAATATCTAGCCGATTAGTCCCATCTGCCCTAGTTGCGGGGCAACTCGGCACCGAACTTCCTATCTCTGCGGACAACACCATACTGCAATGGGCTATGAGGCAAAACGCTGCTACGACTTTTAATTTCATGGTCTGGGTATGTCTATAATGTTGCTGTTATTGCCGTTTAGTTTTTTGAACCTGCAGTCACAACCAACGCCTCCCGGCCCAGGAAAAGACTACGGACTACTTTTGCAAGCAATACACAATCGACATCTTTCAAGATAAGCCAAGCTCATGCTTGCTGCTACACCCAATTTACAGCAAGTAATATGCCACAAATAATATTGCGCATTATAAAACTCTAAAAACCAGGCAACCGGTCCGGTTGCGGCACGTGAACATGTTACAAATACGCATATCGAAGTTCGTTAAAAACCGTAACAATCTGCCCAGTAAACCAGCAAAATCAAAGCGTTGCGGTGTTCCTATCGGAACCACCTCCTAGATGCTGTACGGTTTTAATACGTTCGAATATGCGCAATCAGTAATTCGAATAACGTTCATTTGCAGACATTGAGCTCTGCATTCAACCCTGATTGTCCATTAGAGGCTGAATCGCCCTAATATCAACAAGTTACTCTAATGGCATCCATTAGAAATCGTCAGAATTCGGTGTATTTCTGGCGAATGGATTATTTGGGTTCAAGTTTAAACTTGCCTGGCATACTGGTTTATACGTTAGACAAAAAGCCAAAAATACTAGTAATCACCTGCAATTACGTCGATACGTAGTTATATAACATAGTTTAATTATTATCCTTTCAAACCTTTGCTGACTGAATCAACTCACGCCCTCAGCCGACCCCTGATTCAGCCGTTTATAAGATTGTGGCCGACGAAATGTCTAACGAACATGGTACGGATATTGCGGCAGCTTTTGACGTATTGCCTATCCTACGTTGCGACCTATGACCCACTGTTTGATTCCACTGAGCTCTAGCCTTAAAACACATCAAGGACAGGCATGTTCTTTGATTTTCATGCCTCTAAAACTTTTCAAGGAAAAAATCACTATGCAGAAATCGATATTTCGCTGCCTGACTACCAGCAGCCTTATTCTGGCGAGTTCGCAGTCCTTGGCAGCAATTGCGCCGCCCACCTTACCAACCGTGATTGGATTCAGCGCCTTAGGTACTGCAACTGCCGGCAAACCCGATCTTCCGGCAAACCCTGCAACAGGCGGCTGCCCAGGCCCCTCGGCTATTTACGGCACATGCTACCAGGAGGACGGTTTTCTGGTGGGAGTGGTTTACGAGGGAGGCGGCGAACATATTCATAGCGCGACAGTTAGCGGGAACAAACGCGCTCAATATCATGCCGATTCCACCGGCATATATATCAGGGCTAAAGACAGTTCCGCCTTTAGCCTAGATAGCATGGACTTCTTTGCCCCGATTAATGCCGGCAACCCTATTTACGGCGATAATCCAACTTATACCGCCTACGATGACGGCAATGGCGGACAGTACTTGGTACCCGAGCCAGTTTCTTCTAGCCCCGACGACACAGCCTTGCTAGGCGACAACGAATATTGGGAAATTCTGGGTTTTAATAGCGCTGCGAATCCAGGCCTTGCCGGCGCGACCAGCGACGGCACCAATTACTCGACGCGCGTGGCGTATCAAACTGTCGCTAATGGCTTCCAAGGCAATTTGCTGCTCAACGAAGACTTTCGAAATATCAATGCCTTCTGGATCCATTACCACGGCTTTCCCCGCGTTCCGGACATCGGAATCAGCTTCGGCATGCAATTAGACAATGTCAATATTTCCACGGCAGTGCCGATTCCAAGCGCAGCTTGGCTATTTATCACCGGCCTCGCAGGCATGTGGACTGCAGCCGGAAAATTCCGTGACCGAGGTGAGGCTTAATTTGGCTATCGGCATTTGTGAAATCTTTTACAACTCCCTCTTCCCCCAACCTGGAGATATTTATGAATAAAGCAAAACCGGCTTTAGCGGTAATTTGGTTAGCAATGCTTGCAGCAAGTAGCCATGCCGACGCGGCGATTACCGCCCCAACCTTCGTCGACTTCGGCGTAAAACCCGATAGAGCTTCGCCGAACCCGGTACTACCGGTTGGCGCCTATTACGGCCACGCCAACACCGCCCCCGGCGCCGATGGCACTTGCAATACCACGGCATGCATTTATCAGAATGGTCTTGTCGTCGGCACATTGTCGGAAGCAATCAATACCGGGGGGCATCTACATGCACTGAATTCCGTGACGGATTCCGAGGTGTCTTACCATGCTGATGCACCGGGTATCTATATAAGAGCCCTAGACTCGACCGCGTTTAGTCTGCACAGCATACAATTCAAAGCACCTTACGCCGCTGAAGGAAATCCTTATGCCGGCGGAACGCCAATACCGGAAAATTTTGATCCGGCAATTCATTTTTACGAAATCATAGGGCTAAGCAGCGCCTTGAACCCGGATTTGACCAATGGCGACGGCACCCACTATAGCAACCGAGTAGCCTATCAGACAGTTGAAAATGGCTTTTCCGGAACGCTGGCACTGAATCAAGACTTTGCGAATGTCGCGGCGGTCTGGATACATTTCCATGGCGCGCAAAGCGTTGAGGATATAATCGAAATCGGCGCGGAATTCAAAGTGCAAATTGACGATATTGCCGTAGATACACCAACAGCAGTCCCCCTTCCCGCCGCGAGTTGGATACTCGGCAGCGGACTGTTAGGCTTGATTTCGATTGCCAGAAAAAACCGGCAGCCAACATCACGCTAAGTATGCTCACAACCAGGTGATAATAGCTGGCGCGGCTAAGATATAATCAGCGTCAATAACGTATTGAAACCCCAGCGGCAGGAGGCCAAGACAAATTACAGCAAACCGCAATCCCCTAAAGCACCTCACGTAATTGATTTAAGCGAGTTTTGCAACTTCGCTTAACAATAAAAACGCCCCCTCAGACAACTGTCATTCGATTTTATAGCGATAAACACCATGACCCCATTCATGCAACTCGGCCAGGCCGCCGTCCAACAAAAAAATTTCAGCGAAGCGGTGGTATGGTTTACCAAGGCAGCGGCGGAAAGCCCTAAAGATCCGCAAATCAAGGCCTGCTTGGGACAATCGCTATGCTGGCTCGGGCAGCGCGAGGAAGGCTTGGCGCACCTTCATCAGTCCGGGCAGCTGCTGTTAAAAAAATCCCGTAAAAGCCGCGACATTGGCCTGGCTCTGGATATGGTCGACCAATTGCAGTATTGGAACGATTTTCCCGGTGCACTGGCGCTATGCAAACAAGCCGTGCAAATCAATCCGGGGCAATTGCGCGGCTATCAATTGCTGGCCTTGACTTATTCTCGTTTAAATCAGAAAAAACTCGCCCTCGCAGCCGGTAGACAAGCATTGAAATTGGCACCAAACAGCGCAGTATTGGCGATATTACTCGCCACTCTGGAAGCTGCTGATGGCCTACACCAAGAAGCCAAACAACGCTTGGAAAAGGTATTGCAAAATGCCTTATTGACCACCGAAGAAAGGTTCCGAGCCCATAAAGAGTTGGCCCGCATCCTGGACAAGCTTGGAGAATATGAACGGGTTTTCCCGCATTTGCATGCGGCCGCCGAACAGGCACCGCATCTGGCGGAAGTAAAACGCCAAGACGCCGGTTTAGTGCCAAAAATGCTGGCAACGCATAAGACGGAATTTGATAGCGAACTACTCGGTCGCTGGGCCAATACCGAATTCCCCGCCGACCAACCCGCACCGGTTTTTCTGTTGGGCTTTATGCGCACCGGCACTACGCTGACCCAGGAAGTGCTGGCCTCCCATCCGGAAATTTTTGTCGCTGACGAAACCGACTTGGTTATCTCGATGGCGAAGGAACTTAAGCGAATATCGAATGAACAAGGAAGCGTCGCCGAGCAACTACGCAAGCTCGATTTAGCAGGCGTGCTGCACTTACGTGCGTTTTACTGGCACCGGGCCCGCGCCTTGTATGGCGATAAGATCGGCACCCGATTATTGCTGGATAAAACCACGATGAACACCATCGATCTGGGCTTGATCAACTGCATCTTTCCAGACGCCAAACTGGTATTTTTGCTGCGCGACCCGCGTGACGTTTGCTTGAGTTGCTTCATGCAAACCATGTTGCCGACGCCGTCAACGGTGCAATTGCTGAGCTGGGAAAGCACTGCCCGGTTTTATACGCAAGTCATGGACTGGTGGCTAACTATCAAACCCAAACTAACGATGGATTATATCGAGTTCCGCTACGAAGATGCGGTATTTGATTTCGAACTGGCATTCCGAAAGGTATTTGATTTCATTGGTTTGGAGTGGGATCCGGCGGTCGCCGAATTCCATAAAAAAGCAGCCGGCAAGTACATCGCCAGCCCTAGTTTTAGCCAGGTCGCGCAACCTTTATATTCATCATCAGTTGGCCGTTGGCAGCATTATCGGGCGGAATACACTTCCATCCTGCCTGAACTGCAACCCTTTATAAACGAGTTTGGCTACGAAAATTAGTTTTAATTGAGGACTGGGGACGGGATTCATATCCCGGAACCCGGCCTACTCAAAGCGATTGGTTTTGCCAGCCATTAACCTAGAACAGCCGATCCACATCAACTGAACACAGTTACGTCGCAAGCCACTCAGTCCGACCGCAAGGCCTCGATAGTCTGCAATTTAAGGTAAATAACCCAATTTCCGACACGCCAAATAGCCAAAACTCGTCCACCGGAAGAGATCCCCCCCAAAACCGGATAAATAATGCCGGAATTTGCAGAACAAAAAAATATTTCCCAACAAAAGCCTCTAAAACATACCCTCTAGCGAAAACTTACAGCACTTTTAGCGCCGGCAATCTAAATGACTGTGTCATATAACGCATAGATAGGGCATATGACACACTTATCCAAAAGCTAGAAATTTGACATATCGAAAAAATCATCTAGCGACCCGAAGAAGCTTGTTCTCAGCTGAAAAAAATCAGCATCAAATAAATTCTTATCATTGATTTATATAAGTTTTTTCAACAAGATTACGATAAAACACATTCGGGCACGGCTATTGCTTTGGCCTGGGGGATGCCGCGCTGGAACACAATTTAATTGGTTACCATGATCAGAAACATCCGGAACCGTGCTTTCTATCAAATCCCGTCGTTGTCCGCCGCATCAGCCTTATTTAGCTCAACCCAGGATTATAAGCATGAAAAAACAATTAAAAATTCCCTTGGCTTTTGTCGCCGCCATCGCCTTGGGCTATGCTCTTACCCCCAAACCGGAAGCCCCCTTCACCGGCCACGGCAATGTCGATGCCTTAAGTAAAGTATACGAACGCTGGAAAACCGCACACGAACAACAAGGAAACCTGGAGGTTTTGCGTGTCGGCTTGGGGTTTTCGCGAGCACAATCTCGGCAATTTACCGCTGCCAATGGTGAAGCGGCATTGAATCTGCTGAATGGCCAATTAAGCGTGGCGGTCAGCGGCTTATCCAATCAAGAACAATACGATGTTTGGCTGCTGGATAATCACAAATCCGGCAACCTAAACGATAAAGCAATCAAAATTGGCCCACTGTCAGCCCATGAAGATAAACATTTACTGACAACCCAACTGGACCGCGACCGCCTCACCGGCTTTACGATGGATGCCGTCGCGATTGCCAAAGCCGGAGAGACACCGCAAACCGGCGGCCTGTTATTCGGCTCGCCAAGCTTGCTGCAACGGCTGTATTACACCGAGCGCTATTGGCCGGCGGCAACGGTAGGCTCCGTAACGACAGAAGAGAACGCCCGCCCCGCACAAGCGGCGTTCGAATTTTTATTACCCAAAACCGCGCAAGCTGGGGTAACTGCCTCGGCTGCCACCTCGCCCGAACAACTGACGCAACTGATCGCCACCGGGCAACAGCTGTTTACCGAACAAACCTTTAACGGCAACGGTCGTACCTGCGCCACCTGCCACAGGCCGGACAACAACCATACCATCGATCCCAGCTACATCGCCAAGCTGCCGAAAACCGATCCGCTGTTTGTAGCCGAGACCAATCCGGTATTGGCCGATCTGGAAAAACCTGCGTTGCTCAGGCAGTTTGGCTTATTCGTGGCCAATGTCGATGGCTTCGATAGGCCACCGGTCATGCGTAGCTCCTCGCATCTGCTAGGTATTGCCAACACCCTGACCTTCGAAAAAACCATCAACCCAGGTTACGGTAACGGCGAATTTACTCAGGATACGGATTATTTCAACGCTCACGACCCCGAAGCGCAGCAATCCGGTACGCATACGCATGCTATCGGTTGGTCTGGAGACGGCGCCCCCGACGGCGGGTCGCTGCGAGATTTCGCCAAGGGGGCCATTAAACAGCATTTGCCAAAAACCCTGATTCGCGCTGAAAACATCGACTTTAGATTGCCTACCGAAGCCGAACTGGATGCGTTGGAAGCTTATATGCTGTCTCTGGGCCGCAGTGAGGAAATCAATCTTGCCAATATGTATTTCAAGTCGCCGCTGGTGCAAAACGGCTTGCTGTTGTTCAACACCAAAAACAATCCCAAACTTGCGGATGGTACGGTGTTATTCGGCACTACCGGCAACTGCAACGGCTGCCACTCCAACGCCGGCGGCATCAGCTCCACCACCAACGCCAACCCAACCCGCGACACCGGCGTCGAGCGCATGCGCGACCAGTTGCATCATCTAGCCGATCCAAATCTGGCCTACGATGGCGGTTTCGGGCAAACGCTACAAACCGATTGCGGCCCAAACTTTAACGAAACCTGTTACAGCGACGGCAGCTTGGCGCCAGCCGGCACCACGACACGCCCAGCGGGACATCAGGGATTGAATCGTTTTAACACGCCATCGCTGATAGAAGCTGCCGATACCGCGCCGTTCTTCCACAACAACAGCGTGACCACTCTGGAAGAGACCGTAGCGTTTTACAGCTCGGATGCATTTAACAGTTCGCCGGGTGCATTTACCTCAAGCAAAGCCAACCGCCAAGGCAAACTGGATTCGTCGCAAGTGATTGCCGTTGCCTTGTTCCTGCGCTCCATCAACGTGCTGGAAAATATCCGCAGCTCCAATCTTTTGGATCAAAAAGCGATTACGTTGAACGGTGACCAAAGCGTCAAAACCTTAAAACTGGCAATTGCCGATACTCAGGACGCTATCGACGTACTCAAGGAAGCTGTCATTAATCCCTATCCGGATGCGTTAGACAAACTGCAGCAAGCGCTCTATTACGAAACACAGGCAACGAACAAGCTTTATCCAAACCGCACAACGCTCATGCAAAACGCGATAAACCTAAAGAATCAGGCACGAAGCATGATAGTCAGCGGCGGTTAGCATCTGCGGGCCGGGACGGACATGTTCCAGTCCCGGCAATACGGCAAGCTGTTCGCCTAAGCTTTAAACAAAGCCTCTCCTGCGCTAGCGGACGCACAGGAGAGGAAACGGATTCCCGTTTTTACGGGCGTAGCAACGCCAGGGAATTTAAAGGCTGTATTAGCAAAACCCACTCGCCCGGCAACGCCCTACCCGCCGGGCCTGCGTAGTCTCCTTTTCAATATGAACCAGAACAACGATGAATAAGCAACTCAACAGATTTTTAAAAACCGGCCTGACCGTACTTATCCCATTATGTGCGGCCGGCAACGCTCACGCCGCAATAGTTACTTTTAGTCTCGATTACAGCGGCTTAGCATTCGGAAACGCCGCCACTGCGCAAGGCCTTATCAGCCTGGATGAGCAACTCATTCCCAATCCAGGCTCGGCTTTTCTCGATTTCAGCAACAATGACGCAATCAAGGCTTTCACATTAACCGTGTCCAACGCCACGGGAGGCTTGGGAAACGGCACATTTCAGATGACGGATTTCGATTTTGCCACCTGGGATAGCGCAGGCGAAACACTGGACTTTAACCAACAATTGATAGGCCAGTGGACGCAAGGTGGCGGTTGGGGGAAAAGCGCTAGATGGGACGGCGGCGCGGGTGAGTTTAACCTTTACGCCAAAGCCGGCTCCTCCGCGCCGACCAGCTCCGGCTACTTTACCTTGGCGGCGAACAACGATTTTCTGAATGGCGATTTGTTGAAATTAGTGTCGTTTAAACCCGTGTCAGGCTCTGTTCAGCCAGTTCCGCTGCCCGCACCAATTTGGTTATTCGGTAGCGCTGTCGGCGTGTTCTTAAGCAGAAAAGCAGTGAAGAAAGACCATTAATTGCTCACTTGTTTATCAATCGTCGCTCCCGGGAAAGCGGGAGCCCAACGGCCACAATGATCCACTAAGCGATTTAAAAGCTCTCGCCATGCGGGAATCTAAAGGTCCTCGGTGATTTTCAACAGACGTAAAAAAACCGGATGGAGAACGACTCCATCCGGTTTAAAAAGCTCAAAAATTTTAAGCTTGAACGGCCGCTTTACGACGACCGGTATACAGGAAGCCCATCAAAGCACTTGTCATAAACCATACCGATGCAGGGAGAGGTACACTAGTGACAGGGTTTTGATTCGCAGCAGCTTTCAGATCGAATCCAAACAGAAAGCTCAAGTTGCTGGTGACTACGCCTGGTTTTACAAAGGTCAACAAGAACGTATTAGGGGCACCCAATTCATAGTTACCAGCTTCGCTAACCCAACCGCTCGCTGTCAACAGACCCAATTTGAAAGGGCTAGCAGAAGCAAACGTGCCTACACCGTTAAAAGTGTAAACAGGTGCATCAATAGCCAGATCAGCGGTAGCAGAAAAGATACCGAAGGTGTCACTTGAAGTAAATGGGAATGAACTAGAACCGAAGGAGATAAAATTGCTATCGCCGTCAGTAGATTCCCAAATGATGCCTGCCGAACTTACAGTCGAAACCGCAAATAGGCAAACAGCAAGCCAAAGTTTTAAAGATAAAAGCGTTTTCATGGATATTCCCCATTTAAATTAACGTTAACAATTGGTCATCCTTTTGACCACCTTACTCCTTAGTCAAAATTGTTCCTCAATTCCAACTAAGAAGGGGGGTGGATATATACCAACACCCACCCATACAGAATAAAGCAAATATAATGCCATAATTAATTATGTTTTTTTTCAAAAAGTTATCAGAGCACAAATTGCAAAGTGTAAATATTACCGACACGTTACGAGTGATTTTTGCCTTTTGCCTAAAAAAGTCACCAAATCGGTGCATTACACGTTTTGAACTGCGTCAAAGTAATTTTTCGAACATAAAAAAGCCGGATGAAACTAAATTAGCCTCATCCGGCTCAACGACCGCCATAGCATCGAACAAATGCGACCAGCGTCGGGTACTTATTTCAACGCATTGCCACAGTCTATATCGGCCACTCGTGTATAGCCAACATTCTTGAAAATAGCGTTCTGCCCCCCGACGAACCGAATAAACAATTCATCCCGGAGTTTATTGCGCAGCCTAATTTCCGCTTTGACGCCTTGCTCGGCCAACTGGTTTTTAAATAGCATGGCGCGCTGCCGATCATTGAAAACACCGAGCGATATTGCCCCTTTGATATCACCATCCGAGATTGGCCAGACATCGTTTAATCCTTTGGCTTTTAACATCATTTTATTGATACGGGTTTGTTCGGCATCTTTTCCAGCCGGGTAATAAACCTGAAAGTCCGAAGAAACCATAGTTGATTTGTTTGCGACTTTAAACACAGTTAAATGCTCAGTGCTGGCCCATCGCCGCAACGCCTCCTGATCGCTGAACGGCCCGGCCTCATAGCAGTGATGGATCGCGGTTTTCTGCCTGTCTGAACCAGTTGGCTTAAGCGTATGAGGGCTTGCTTTGAAGATTAAAGCAACTTGGGGCGGGTTTAAGCGCTGCAGAATATCCGTTACTTGCTTGGCTTGCAATTCAGCGGCAGCATTGTCCAGATAAGCAGAAATTTGTGCTCCACGCCGTGCCAATTGTCTCTCTCTGACCGTTAGCAAGGCCGGAATATTAGTGACCGGCTCGACCGATGGCGTCAGCGCACCAAAATGTAGCTTCCAGAAAAAAAACAACACATTCAGCAGACATAACAAAAAAAACAGCACCTTCATAAGGCTTTGTCGTTTTGGCAATAATTGAGCAAGCCTTTAAAGACCAAGTCGCCGTCTACAATGCTTGGAACGGCCAGATGCCGCGCTAACATCTCCCCATCGCCGCCACTCAACACTAACTGATAGGCTTTGGGCTGACGCGCCAAGGCCGCCTCTACCAGACCAGCCGCGGCTAACAAGGTACCGTTATTGATAGCCGCCGCCGTGACAACCGCCAAACTTGTTTCTGCCTGGTCTTCGCTAAACGGCAGCGCAGCGGTATTGTTTGCCAAGGATTTTTTCATCAGCAACAACCCCGGACTGATTAAGCCGCCCAGATGCCTGCCATCGCTCTCGATGAAATCTATTGTGATGGCGGTGCCACAATCGACAACACAGGTATCCCCAGGATAATAACGATGCGCAGCCTGCAATGCCAACCAGCGGTCCACCCCCAACTTCTCCGGCTCAGCGTATGCATTTTTGACGTTAAAAGCTGTCTGCGAAGACTGCGGCATGATCAGCTCTACACCAGGCCACAGTCCCCGCGCCATGTCGCCCAATAAAACGGTCAGAGCATTTTCCGATACCGACGCCATAGCCACTTGCTTGGGTGCGGGGATACTCAGCCAAAACTCACGCAAACGTTCCTGAAAATCCGCTAGGCGATAATCCATAAACATCGTCGGTTTCAGCACACCGGCCTCTGCCTGGGTCCATTTCAGACGTGAGTTGCCAATATCGACCAGTAAAATCATATGCGCCGAAAACTGACTTCGCCGGACGCAAACACCCGGGTTTCGCCGTCGGCGAGTTCCAGCAACAACAGGCCTTGATCGTCGATGCCCGCCACCACGCCGCTAAAGCTCTGCTCGTGCATAAAAATATCGACCTGTTTGCCTTGCATGCAATCGTAGCCACGCCATTCGTCGAGATAATGCGCCAACGCACGGATCTCGTACTCCGCCAGCACCGGTAACAACTGATTTAATAACTCGCCCACCAGCCGATTGCGTTGACCATGAACCGACTCCGCCAAAATACCGTGCAAATCGACCCAATCCTGTTCGATGGCCTGACCTTCATGCACCGGCAAATACACATTTAAACCCAAACCTATCACCGCATGGCAAGGCCCGCTACTTTCCCCGGACACCTCAATCAAAATCCCCGCCAATTTACGTTGTCGCCAATAAATATCGTTCGGCCATTTCAAACCCACATCAACAATCCCGAAACCTCGCAACGCCCGGATTACCGCTACCCCAACCGCCAGACTCAATCCGCTGATCGCAGCTGGCCCACCCTGGAAACGCCACAAAATTGATAAATAAATATTGTGGCCAAACGGCGAAACCCAATACCTACCGCGCCGCCCTTTCCCCGCGGTTTGCCGTTCAGCCAGGCAGACCGAGCCGATACCAACGCCCTGCCGCGCCCTGTCCATTAAATAAGTGTTGGTAGAGTGAATCTCGTCGTGAATTTCCAGTTCACCCAGCAAGGATCGAGCATGGCCACCCAAGTGCTGATCAATCTGTTGCGCGTCCAACAACTGTAAAGGGCTTTGCAAGCGGTAACCTTTGCCTGATACCGCTAGTAACTCGATACCGAATTCGGACAATGCACTTAAGTGTTTCCATACCGCCGAACGACTCACGCCCAGCAAGCCCGCCAATTCGGTTCCCGAGTGAAATTGGCCGTCCGCCAGGAGATGTAAAAGTTGTTTAAGTTTAGGAGAGATCAATCGCCAACCTGTCGAACGCGCAGTAAAGCCGGACTACGCAGCTAAAACTCGTTTTTATCACGCAATTGTTGCAATTGTTTCTTGACGACATGCTTGATTAACAGCTCTCTATCGTCTTCTTTGAGATTGACGTACTCAACACAGATAAAAAACGGCCGCTCCGGGCTTTCACCGGAAATATCCTTGCACTGGACGACATTTGCATAGGCCACGATCACCGCCATACATGAGGTCAGCAGCATCCGCAATTCCAGCAGTTCGCCAACCGCTATAGGTGTTTCGTTGCTAAAAGCTAATCCAGTGGCGCTGAGACTGACATCCCGAGTATCGTGTTCAGAAAACTCTTCGCTCTGTGCGCTAATCGCCTGGGCGATCAGGTTGATTTTGGTGTCGATGATCTTCAGATATTCAAACATTTCCGGATCGCGCCTTTCCAGGCGCGGCGACAACATGCGCGCTTCCTGCGCCAATACGTCTAACGCGGAGGTCAATGAACAATTGCCCAATACATCATTAGAGACATGACTCAAGGCGTCGACATTTTTTTTGTCGATGACTTTGTGCAGCAGATTTATCGTGTCGTTGACTCGAAAATAACGCCTTTTTTCTTCAATTTCATCCGCCATGGTGTGCTCGTCCTCGGTCTACTTAAGTGGGGTAAATATTACGAATAAAGAATTTTAGCTTAAGCGGCTTCAACTGTTTAACTCCGCAGCGTCAATCGGAAATAATAAGATCGTAACGATGCATCAAGCGGCTAACTTCGACACGCGGCAGACTGACGACAGGCAAGATTAAATCGCTGGATGTGAGTCCGGCCAGTTGCAAAGATTCTTCTTCTACGTACAAATCGTTAACGTCGTAAATTTGCAAGGCCTGAAAAATTGCCGAGGTATCCTTTAAATCTAATCCGCCAGGATGCTGCTGATTTTTTAATTGCCACACGGCATCGTCGACAAAAAGCAAGGCGACGTGCTGATCAAAGGCCGCGGCAGTCAAAATCGCGTCCAGAGTTTCTTGCAGATGACCACCGCTGTAAGGCAAGCGGCGCATAATAAATAGATAGCGTTTCATGGCACAGTTAACCAAAGACAATACTGCGGTCAGCCAGCAGAGTCGCCTCCAGCCACTGTCCTAAACCGGCTATCCGAAACCCTGGCGCCGTATCGTCATCCTGCTTACCCTGCCGTGCAGCCTCATCAAGGCACAATAAACCCCGGCGCTGCGCCGCCGAGATGCATACCACTAAATCCACGCCATATTGCTCAGCCAAAGCCGACCAATGTCGAGTAATCGAAAATTCATCCTCAGGCGGCTGGGCATAACGGAAAGCATGATAGATACCCTCCTTGTAAAAAAATACTCGCAGAATTTGGTGCTCGGCCGCCAACGCCGCTTGAATGAACCGATAGGCGTTCAGGCCGGCATTGCTGGCGTAAGGACTGGCATTAACTTGTACGGCATATTTCATCGCGCTGTAAAATAATCGTTAAATTCAATATTCGGCCTATTTTAATACGAGCACGTTCAAGCTGCCCGTTTTTGCCGCGCATTGTTTCGCCATTGAACCAAACTTACTGCTTCCAGTCCGAGCTTCCATGACAATTAAGCCTCTTTTTTTCAGCCTTGGCCTGATCCTGTTCTGTCCGTCGCCGCGAGCCTTGGACATCGAAAAAATCCAACTGCCGGACATGGGCGATTCAGCAGGCGCCATCATTTCACCCGCTCAGGAAAAGGAGTTCGGCGAAGCTTTTTTTCGTAATTTGCATCAACAAGCCGAAATTAATCAGGATGTGGAAATCCAACAATACATCCAAAACATAGGTAGGCAATTAGCGTCCCACAGCGACACGCCGTCCAATCCCTTCCACTTTTTTGTCGTGATGGATCCCAATATCAACGCCTTTGCCGGCCCAGGAGGATATATCGGGGTCAATTCCGGCTTGATCCTTTTGACCGAAGCGGAGAGCGAACTGGCATCGGTAATGGCTCACGAGATTGCTCACGTTACCCAACGTCATTTATACAGATCGATTGAAAAAGCCAGCAAATTGTCGATCCCGACCGTCGCCGCCACGTTGGCGGCGATTTTGATCGGCACCCAGTCCCCCAATATGGGCCAAGCAGCTTTAATGGCCATCCAAGCCGGCAACATTCAGTTTCAAATCGATTTTACCCGCGACCACGAAAAAGAAGCAGACCGGGTGGGTATGCAAACCCTAGCCGGTGCCAATTACGACCCGCGCAGCATGCCGACTTTTTTCGAACGCTTACAGCAATCCACCCGTTATTACGGCAAAGGCGTACCTGAATTTTTAAGAACCCACCCGGTATCGGAAAATCGGGTGGCCGACACCCGCGGCAGAGCGGAAATCTATCCCTACCGGCAATATCCGGATTCATTAGCGTATTTGTTGACCAAGGCCAAGCTTACCGTGCTGACTGCGCAGGACAAACGCACCCCGCTACAGCATTTCACCACGCTCGAAATGCAAGGCACGCCGGAACAAAGAGCTGTCGCCCGCTATGGCATGGGCTTGGTATATTTGGAAAATCAACAATACGCCGCAGCCAGCGAAATTTTTCAAAAACTCACCGAGCAATATCCGTCGCAACCGCAATATATCTCCGCGCTGGCCCGCACGGCGATGGATGCGCACGACTACGAAAAAGCCGGCAAATTATTTGAGAAAGCAATTAACACCTTCCCCAGCAATGACGCCCTAAAAATTCAATATACCCGTAGCCTGGTCAAGAACGCTCAACCGCAACGCGCAAAACAAGTGTTACAAAGCTTGTCGGATAGCGAGAAAGACCAGCCGTATTATTACGAACTACTCGCACAGATTTTCGCCGACCTCAAACAGCCCGGGGAATCGCATCGCTACATGGCCGAGTACTATTACGCCAGCGGCGAAACCGAAGCGGCAATCATGCAAATTAGATTGGCAAAACAACAGACTGATCTCAGCTTTCAGCTACAAGCCATCCTCAACGAACGGCTAAATTTCTTTCTCAGCGAGGAAGAATCGCGCCGAATGGAACGCTAATTTCAAACATTAGATAAACCTGATGCTAGCTAAGTTTTTGTTTAAGAAAATTAATTTCGGGGCAAAACCATTTCCCGAAATAAAACTGATTTTTTTGTTGGACACCCGGTTTTTTTTAAAATACACTGCGCCCACCTTGAATACGGAGTGCATTCAACCTTAACGGGTTGCATCTTTGAGGGGGGAGGGAAACAGCCGGTAAAACGGCTGATAATAATAACTATAAAATAGTAATTGCTTGACTAAACTGCCCTAAGGCAGGCGTCCAACACAATAACAATAATAATTACAACAAACAGGACGGGCCCGCGTATAGCGGGCTTTTTATTGCCTGTCGTTTTACTTTCTCCACCTAGCCGCTTGCAGCCTCGATTGGCCTAAGTGCGCCGTTTATCTTATAATTCAACCCTGTCCGCTCAGTACTGTTAAAGTCTATCGGGCGAAGATCCCCCGCAAACTCAGATAAGGTTTAATAATGGCACGCGTTACCGTTGAAGATTGTTTGGAAAATGTTGAAAACCGTTTCAAATTGGTGTTACTCGCCAGCAAAAGAGCACGGCAGTTGGAAAAAGGCGCCGATGAATTCGTTCCACGCGGCAAAGATAAAGACACTGTGCTGGCACTTCGTGAAATAGCCGCAGGCTTTGTCAACGAAGAAAATATCGACCGTTTGCATCGTGCAGGTTACGTTTCGGAAACCCATCTGGAAATCTAACACCCATGCCCGAGATAGCTGTCAAACCCGCACCAGCGCTACCTGCTATCGAGCATCCTGAAGAAAAACTTCTTCACCAGCTCTGCGAGATCCTGCGCAGCTATCTCGACCAAGAACAAATCAACGATGTGGTCCGCGCCTACCATTTCGGCGCGGCCGCGCATTCCGGGCAATTCCGCAGGAGCGGAGAAGCCTATATCTGCCATCCGGTATCCGTGGCAATCACACTGGCCAGCATGCACATGGATCACCATGGCATCATGGCGGCTATTCTGCACGATGTCATCGAAGACACCCCTATCAGCAAGGAACAACTAGCCGAGCAGTTTGGCGTCGAAGTGGCCGAACTGGTTGATGGCGTAACCAAACTCTCCAAAATCGACAGCCGTTCCCGCGCCGAAGCGCAAGCGGAAAACGTCAGAAAAATGTTCCTGGCCATGGCGCAAGATCTGCGCGTAATCGTGGTAAAACTCGCCGACCGTTTGCACAACATGCAAACCATGGGCAATATGCCGGTCGATAAAAAACGCCGCATCGCCAAGGAAACGCTGGAAATATACGCCCCTATAGCCAATCGGCTGGGCATGAACGATGTCAGACATCAGCTGGAATCGCTGGGCTTTAAAGCGCTCTACCCCAACCGTTACACGGCCATCAATAATGCCGTGAAAAAATCGCGCGGCAACCGCAAGGAAATCATCGACACCATTCAAAATGCCATCCAAAATCGTCTAAACGAATCCAACTTGGACGGTGCTGTCGCGGGCCGCGAAAAAAACATCGCCAGCATTTATCAAAAAATGCTCAGTAAACGGATTTCCTTTACCGACGTTTTTGATGTCTACGCTTTCCGCATTTATTGCCATCAGGTCGACGACTGTTACCGGGCTTTAGGCTGCGTGCACAATTTATATAAACCTGTTCCCGGCCGCTTCAAGGACTACATCGCGTTGCCCAAAGCCAACGGCTATCAGTCGCTGCACACGATATTGATAGGCCCTTACGGCGTACCTATCGAAATTCAGATTCGTACCCACGAAATGCATCGCCTGTCAGAATCGGGGATTGCCGCGCACTGGCTATACAAATCCGACAACGATAAAAGTGAAACCATCCAGGCCCGCGCTAACGAGTGGCTGCGCGATTTACTGGAGATCCAAAAGTCCGCCGGCGATTCGCTGGAATTCATCGATAACTTAAAAGTCGATCTGTTCCCGCAAGAAGTTTTTGTATTTACCCCCAAAGGCAAAATCATCAAGCTGCCGCGCGGCGCGACCATCGTCGATTTCGCCTACTTGGTGCATACCGACGTCGGCAACGCCTGCATTTCGGCACGCATCGACAAGAAACTGGTACCGCTACAAACCAAGCTGGAAAACGGCATGACGGTAGAAGTCATTACCGCCACTTGGGCCAGACCGAATCCCCTTTGGCTGAACTACGTCACCACCGCCAAGGCCCGCAGCTGCATCCGCGCCTATTTGAAAAACTTCAACCAACAGGAAGCGATCAATCTGGGCCGCCGCCTGCTGGAAAAAGAATTGCAGAGCCTGGGTATTCAACTGGAAAATGTCGATAACACCCGCATCATCCAGGTGTTGCAGGTGTTGAAAAAACACTCGATGAACGAGTTGCTGGAAGACATCGGCTTGGGTAATCGCATGCCCTTCCTGGTGGCCAAACGCATCAGCCAAACCGACGTTAACGCGGCTGTCAAACTCGACGACAACGAATCGACGCATAAAACGCCTTTAATTATCAAAGGCACCGAAGGCATTGTCGTCAGCCTTGCCAAATGCTGCCGGCCGATTCCGGGCGACTCGATTATCGGCTTCTTCAACCCCGGCAAGGGCATCGTCGTTCATCATCACGAATGCCGTAACAGCAACGAAGTCAGAAAAAAACAGACTACCTGGCTGGATGTGGAATGGAGCCCGGAAGCCAGCGGCGAATTCCCCGCCGAAATTCGCATCGAGTTGCTGAATCAACGCGGCTCGTTGGCTACCATCGCCTCGACCATCTCCAGCATGGATTCCAATATCGAAAACATTACCGTCGTCAGCCAGGACGACCGCGTCTCGGTGGATCTATTAACCCTGGCCGTGAAGGACCGCGTGCATTTGGCCAATATCATCCGTAAGCTGAAAAAACTCTCCATCGTTTTAAAGATCACCCGCATCAAGGCATAGCATGAACAAGGAAATCATCTCCACACCTCTGGCCCCGCAAGCCATCGGCACCTATTCGCAAGCCGTCAAAGTCGGCGAGACGGTTTATTTATCCGGACAAATCCCGCTTGACCCCGAAACCATGCAAGTCGTGGACGGCGACATCGCCGTGCATATCCGCCGGGTATTCGATAACCTGAAAGCCGTCGCCGAAGCCGCTGGCGGCGACTTCAACGACATCGTCAAACTCAATGTCTTTCTGACCGACTTAAGCAATTTCCCTATCGTCAACGAAATCATGGCCGAATACTTCAGCCAACCCTACCCCGCCCGCGCAGCAATAGGCGTGGCAGCATTACCCAAAGGCGTTGGTGTGGAAATGGACGGCGTGATGGTATTGCGCAACGAATACTACTGATCAAAACGACGGGGCGTTTTTTCGCCTTATTTATTGATTCATGAGTCATCCGGAACCGCATAAACAGCCTGTCACCACCTTGACAGGCATCGGTTCCCAATCCGCCGCACGCCTGGAAAAACTGGGCATCCATACCCTCCAAGACCTGCTGTTTCACCTGCCCCTACGCTACCAGGATCGCAGCCGGATCGTGCCCATATCCCACTTATTACCGGGCATGACCACTTTGGTCTGCGGCACCGTCGAATTTACCGATAGCATCCAGCGCGGCCGCCCCAGTGTGATTTGTCGCATCGCCGACGACAGCGGCAGCTTGTCGATCCGTTTTTTCCATTTCAGCGTCCAACAAAGCCAACAACTTAAACCCGGCACCCTACTCGGCTGTTTCGGCGAAATTCGTTACGGTTATAGCGGCTTGGAAATGGTGCATCCGGAATACAAAATCGTCTCTGCCGCCGAGCAGCTGTTGGAAGCAACGCTGACGCCGGTTTACCCGCTGACCGAAGGCATTTCCCAATCCGCATTGCGTAAAGCTATCAAGCAGGCGTTAACCCTATGTTTAACCAGCAACAGCGCCATCACGGACTGGCTACCGGCTAATTTGTTGACCGAGCATGGTTACCCTTCGCTGAACGAAGCGCTACAAACCCTGCATAATCCACCGCCGCATTTGTCGGCGGAAATCATCAGCGGCGGTGGCTTGCCCGCGTTAAAACGCTTGGTGTTCGAAGAGTTTTTGGCCCACCATTTGGCGCTGCTGCAAGGCAAATTAGCTTATAAAAGCTGGCAGTCGCCGGTGTTTGACATAAACCAGGCTGCCAAACAAGCCTTTCTGGCAGGCTTGCCGTTTCAACTGACAGGTGCGCAACAGCGAGTGACCGCCGAAATCGAAAGCGATTGCCGCCAAGCGCAACCGATGCTACGCCTCGTGCAAGGCGACGTTGGCTCCGGCAAAACCGTAGTGGCAGCTCTGGCAAGTTTGCTGGCGCTGAACTCGGGGTATCAAGTCGCCATCATGGCACCCACCGAATTATTAGCCGAACAACACTTTCGTAACTTCAACCTATGGTTCGCCGAAACAGGCTATCAGGTGCTGTTTCTAACCGGCCAATTGAAAGGTAAAGCCCGGCAAGCCACTTTGGATGCGCTCGCCGACGGCACGGCCAACATCGTGATCGGCACGCACGCGCTGTTTCAAGACAGCGTGCATTTTCATAAGCTGGGCTTGATCGTGATCGACGAACAGCATCGCTTCGGGGTTCATCAGCGCATGGCCCTGCGCGAAAAAGGCCAGCATGGCGGCTTGAGGCCGCATCAATTAATCATGACTGCCACGCCCATCCCGCGCACCTTGGCGATGCTGCAATATTCCGACCTGGACATTTCCATCATCGACGAGCTGCCGCCCGGCCGTAAACCCATCGCCACCAGCGTAATTTCCTCGGAACGCCGCGAAGAAGTCATCGGCCGTATCGAACATTGGGTGGCGCAGCAACGCCAAGCGTATTGGGTCTGCACCTTGATCGAGGAATCCGAGGTTCTACAATGCGAGGCTGCCGAGAAAACCGCCGCCTATCTATGCCAAGCCCTGCCCAACGTACATGTCGGTCTGGTGCATGGCCGGATGAAAGCCGCGGAAAAAGACGCGGTGATGCAAGCTTTTAAAAATCGCGATTGCGATTTATTAGTCGCCACCACCGTCATCGAAGTAGGCGTGGACGTACCCAACGCCGGTCTGATGATCATCGAAAACCCGGAACGTTTGGGCTTGTCGCAGCTCCACCAATTGCGCGGCCGCGTCGGCCGCGGCAATCAGGACAGCTATTGCCTGCTGCTGTATCAATCACCGCTCTCTCAAGCCGGCAAGCAACGCCTGGCTATCCTGAAAGAAAGCAACGACGGCTTCGTCATAGCCGAGAAAGACTTGGAATTGCGCGGCCCTGGCGAAGTGATGGGCACCCGCCAAACCGGGCAGATACAGTTCAAAATCGCCGACCTAGAGCGCGACAGAGACCTGCTGGAACTGATCCCAGCCGCCGCGCAATTGATCCACAGCCAACACCCCAACGCCATTCAACCGCTGATCCAACGCTGGATCGGCCATAGCCGCCATTACGCCGAGGTTTAACGCTTGCCCGACAAAAGTTTTCTATTCAGCCGCCCACCCATCTGGAAAAGCCACGAACAGAGCAGCCAACGGCAACTGCCGAACGATCTGCAATCCTGGCTCAACGAAACCGGCTCGCTGACCAAACGTCTGCGCGGCATCCACGGCAATCGCTTCGGCGTAAAAGTGTTATTCCACCGCTGGAAACCGGCTTTCATAGACGAATGCCGACTATTGGGCTTGCCGCCCTGCCGCTATCAATTGATCCGCGAAGTGCTGCTGCATGCCGACGGCGAGCCCTTGGTGCTGGCCCGCACCATCCTGCCGGAGCCGACCATAGAAATCGCCCACCGCAATTTGTCCCATCTCGGCACCAGGCCCTTGGGTGAAGTGATTTTCGCCTATCCGGATTTGGAGCGCCGCCAGAGACAGTTCAGTCGGGCTGATACAGGCATTTGGTCGCCAGGTTTGCAAACGGCGGTTGGTGTAGACGATGCTATTTGGGGGCGGCGAACGGTTTATGCGATCCATCGGCAACCGTTGTTGGTCGCGGAGTTTTTTCTGCCGGGGGTGCTGAATGTGTAATCGAGAACCGGCTCAAGCCGCCTTTTCTACCATGCGTCATAGTGGCGCTTTTTCGGGAAAATTGACACGCTTGACCGCTTCCCGATCCAATCGTATCGGCGTGTCGCGCAGATACAAATAGGTTCGGCCATCGTGCCGGTAGTGCTGATAAGTTTGCGCTAATCGAAACGGCGAATTCGGCTGTTTCAATGCCGAAAGCAACAAATCGGAGTGGGCAAAATGCGGTTCTATTAAAGGGCCTTCAGCAACTACCACAGCACTTGCCGAAACCTGATCCAGCAAATCCAACACGGCTTGCGGCGACTCCGTTTTTAGGGCGTAGCGTTTACCCATGAAGTCCGATTTTGCCAACAACTGCGAACTGCGCACCACGTAGCACTGCAAAAGCTTGTCCCGTAACGCCAGTTCGGCCGCGAACGCACCCTCGGTGCCCGCATGCCCGTCGACAATCGTCACCGTACCCGGCGCCTGGCTGATAATTTGTTCGGCTACCAAATCCATGCGCAAATCAAACCTTGGCGCGCGGTCGACAAGAAAAAACCAGCCGGGAGCACAAAACACAAAGATCAAGACTGTTGCCACCAGCCAAGGCCTAGCAAATGCCCACTGCCAACGCCGTACTGCGGCTGCGGCACCCATGCTGATAAAAATCGCCAAATAAGGCATGGCGGACGACATATACCGTTGATCCAAGTCTACCGGCACGATGGCATGAAAGATAATAGTGGCAAGCACCATGGCCAGACCGGTGCGCCCCGCTTCCCTTAAAGCCGGATCCGCCCTGCCGCTCACACTGACGACTACCCCGACTAGCGCCGCGATTGTCCCTATCGGCCCGATATTGGCGTATATGGCGGGAAGGAACGCCGATAAAGCCAAAACAAAGTAATCCATACCCCAAGCGTAATTGAAACCATCGCTGGATATTTTGTAGGTGACTACCGTCCATGCCCCCACGACAGCCAACGCCGCGAAACCCGATACGTATGTACGCCAATTCAGCAGTATCTGCCAACGTCCCGTCAGAGCAATATGGAAAAATGGGAATACGCCCAGTAACCAGCCGTTACCTTTTACCAGGATAGCGGCTGACGTTAAAGCCGCGTAGGTCAAACCTCTGCGTAAGGAGGGCTGTTGGGTGTAACCACTCCACTGCATGGCCGCCAACACGCACAAGCCAACCAAAGCCTGGTCCAACATTAATCGCAAGGTGTTATTAATGGTGACGGGCATGCAGACATAAGCAATCGCCGCCAAAAGCGCCCAAGGCATACCCATAACTTGCCTGGTAATACGTGCCACCAATAAAGCTGGTAGCGCCCCTACCAGCAAATTGACCAGCATGAACGGAAAGGTAGCATGCGGCAGGATGAAGAAGAATAATGACAGAAACGCATAGTACAGCGGCGGCCAATGCCCAATCGAAATCTTGGGGTAATGCACGTAAAAATCGGTGGCGTACTGCATGGGATTCTGCCCGAATGCTGTGGTGACATACGACCAGATCAGATACGCATTCAAAAAATGAGACCCCTCGTCGCTGCCGGTCAAGCCACTGTCCAAGCCGCGCAAAACTATCATTGCTGCCGCGAGAATCGCGGTGGCAATACCAAATACAGCCAAATCCGGATACCAAGAGCTTGCCCTAACAAAGCCCTCCAACGTTGTTCCGCTAGATAATTTCTGCCGCAAATCGCTGTTTGTATTACCGGCGGCGGCATCACTGAATACGAAATAACGATAGGCGTGAAAACTGAGAATGGTCTGACAAGCGGTTGCCAAGGTCACCGCCAACATCGGCCACAAGCCATAACGGACCAAAACCAAGTAAATCAGATAGTTGATTAAAGCCATGCTCAATGCCACCAGCATATAGCGCCCGCCTTCGCGGATAGAACGGGAATGTTCGACTTGGTAGGTAAAACACCGATTGGCCAACCACGTAAATAGCATTGCGGAAAAAATAGCCGGAATACGCGCCAGCCACGGCGCCAAATTAAGCTGTATCAGCAAAAAAGTCAGACCGGCATCGATACAAAAGCCGGCTCCGCCGACGAGCAGGAAGCGAATAAACATCGGGATTACAACCTATGCCTGACTTCTGCTGTTTGTCATATACCACATGCGCTTTTGTTCGAGGCGGCCGCGGGCGACGCTATCCAGAATCAAACCGCAAACAGTGAATATGCCAGCCAATAGCACTATGCCTGTTGCCAGAATAGCGGTGGGAAATCTCGGTACCAAGCCGGTATCTAAATATGTCAGCAATAGCGGCAGAGCCAGAACCAGCGCAATCAGAATCAGGCCCATCGCAAGCACGCCAAAAAAACGCGCCGGACGAATTTCTTTGAACAATATCAGAAAGGTAAACAGTATTCTGAACGCATCCCGAACCGTACGCAGTTTGCTGGCGGAGCCCTCTAGGCGCGCGCCGTAATCGGTGGGCATTTCCGCGATGGGCATGCGCAATTGACTGGCATGAACGGACATTTCGGTTTCTATCTCGAAACCGCTGGATATCGCCGGAAAACTTTTTACGAAGCGCCGCGAAAAAACTCGATAGCCGGAAAAAATGTCCGTAAACAGCGGCCCGAAAAGACTGCGGTACATCGCATTAAACAGCCGATTGCCAAAACCATGGCCGGCCCTATGGGCATTTTCGAATACGTTACGCCGGGTACCTACAACCATATCCAAATGTTCGTCCACCAAACGCTGTATCATTTGCCCGGCTACTTTAGAATCGTAAGTGCCGTCGCCGTCGGCCATGATGTAGATATCGGCATCGACATCCGAAAACATGCGCCTGACGACGTTGCCTTTCCCCGGCCACGGTTCTGATCTCACCACCGCGCCCGCTAAAGTGGCCTCTGCAATTGTGTTATCGGAAGAACGATTGTCGTAAACGTAGACGGTAGCATCTGGAAGCTCTTTACGAAAATCGTCAACCACTTTTCTGATCGACAGCCCCTCGTTATAACAAGGCAAAAGTACGGCAATTTTGCCGATTTTGGAACCGTCCTGAGCATAACTATTCATCAACCATCCTTACTCGCTAAATATTGTTCTTGGGCATTTTCCGAGCTGTCAGAGCCGGACATTTTTGTTATTGCAACACCGCGGATGGGTGTCTTTTGGTTTTTTAACGCGAATTCGAAACCCAACCTCAATCGAGGCATTTTAGGGCCCGACTTATCGAATAAGAATATGGCGGCACGGCGATTTTAGCAAGGCAAAGCACTCACACAGAAATCCCGATTGAAAATAGCGCAAAACCGACCTGCTTCGGCGTTATTCAAAAAAATCACAGCCCAAGCACAACCGGCGACACTAAAGTTACTCAAAAATCTTGAATATCACTTCGGCGACCGACGCCACTAAGTCGCCGTCGATGCTTTGTTCGCCATAGCTTTGTTGCGGGCGGGAATAGTCTTTCCGAAAGGCCTTTTTGAATTGCTCGGAACTGGCTTTTTCTTGTTTGGCAGCGATTTTTTGTTGATTCAACATCTGGCCGCCGGCTTTTTTCCATTCCAGCAGGTGACTGATCTGTCCACCATCCAGCCAAATCCCATGGCTTCTGCATTGGTCGATAATCACACCGCTGCGATAGCCGTAGATCACACGATTCATTAACACTTGGCACGCCGGACATTTAAGATATTTCACGGTGGCATTTTTCGGGTAGCGGTCCTTATTAATATTGCTCAGTAGTTCCAGGTTGACGGTAACCACAGGCGCCACCGCGCTATCCAGCAAGGTTTCTATTTCACCGGGATCGAAAAATAAGCCATAGCAATTGGCGCATCGCTCGATATGTAGGGAACCGGCGGCATCGAGACTAATGGTTTGCAGGCTTTGTTCACATTCCGGACAAACTCGCTCGCTGGTGGCATCGATGACTTGATAGTCGTGCTTGCCTAGCAAATCGATATCGTTGCGGACCCCACAATAACTGCAATACTGTGTGTTGGCAGGCAAGGGTGCGGAACAACTCGTGCAGTTGGCCATGCTAAAACTTATCCAATATTTGTTGTTTCTTGGCGGCGTATTCCGCTTCGGTTATCAGCTGCGCTTCGAATAGCTGCTTCAATTCGGTCAACTTGGCGACGGTTTGATTGCTATCGGCAGCAACCTGATTAGTCGTCGCGCCCAGCGACTGGGCCATACCTTGCCCCAAGCCGATGCCCGCGCCCATCCCCATCCCAAGCCCGGCGCCGCCGCCTTCGTTACGGGTTGCATCGCGCAAAGCGTCCAACTGCTGCACCTTGGCGTAATCCAAACCCACCGCTTGCGCGGCTTGCGCTTCAGCGGTCAGGTCGGCGATACGATTGATACGGCGCAAGGTGTCTTCATCAAAATCGGTACCTTCGATGCGAAAATCGCTAATGCTAAAACCCAGCTTGCGAAACACGATGGCCAGCTTAATGGCTATGCCGCGAACTATTTCGTCGCGGTTGGCGTCGATGTCGGCAAAGCTATACTGACATTCCGCCAGATAATCGGAAATGGGATTAATGATCCGCGCCGAAAGAATGTTGCGGAAATCGTCAATGCGCATCTGGTTATGGCTGCCGACGATATTGACGAAAAAATCGTTGGCGTCGGCTATTTGGTAGCTGTAGTTGCCGTAAGCTTTTAAAGCGACCGGGAAATGATATTTCGGGTCCTGATATTTGATTGGCGAGGTGGTACCCCATTTCTGATCGAGAATCTTGGTTTTACGGAAGAAATAAATCCCCACCTTATATTCACTCTCGAAAAACTGCATGAATTTCTTGATCGTAGTCCAAAACGGTACGTTATCCGTTTCCAGATTGATCATGCACTGCTCTTCAATAATCGCTTTGACCTGACCGTGATACACGAAAATACAGCCCTGCCCCGGACCGACGATTAATTTGGAGGCATTTTTGATTTCGTCGCCGTTTTCAGTCCATTGTGCCAACAACAGATCTGGATCGGGGTTTTCCCATTCGATCACCGAACGTAGTTGCCGTTTGATACCGTCTATAAATGCCATTACTAGCCTCGCTGGACTGGAGAAGAATCGATTAATTGCGTAACATCGCGGTTTAAGTATGGCAAAAAATGGGAGTTGCGGTGGCAATCAGAATATATAAAGGCAAACAACCCAAGGTCGGCAAAAACGTGTACATCGACGAAGCAGCGGTCGTGATCGGCGATGTGACAATCGGCGACGATGTATCGGTGTGGCCAAGCACGGTAATACGCGGAGACGTCGAAGCTATTACCATAGGCGAAGGCACCAACGTTCAGGATGGCTCGGTGTTGCATGTTTCCCACGCTGGCGACTATTCGCCGCAAGGCCATCCGTTGACAATCGGCAAAGGCGTCACTATCGGTCATCGCGCCGTGGTGCATGCCTGTACGATAGGCGATTATTGTCTCATCGGCATAGGTGCAATTGTGATGGATGATGCCGAACTGGGAGATTATGTGATGCTGGGTGCCGGTGCTTTAGTGCCGCCCGGCAAGAAGCTGGAAGGCGGTTATTTATATGTCGGTACACCCGCCAAACAAATCCGGGCTTTGACCGATGACGAAAAAGCTTTTCTGGAATATTCAGCCAAACATTATGTGAAGTTGAAAAACGACTATTTAGCTGAATTAGAGTAAATTTCATACTCTCTAGGCTGTATCGGCGCTTTGCATCCCACAGCCTATCGTGTAAATAGCCGGCGTCATCTAAAACCGGCTAGACCCTTCAGGGAAGAGCTTAATGAATATGCACTTCCCGAGATTTGGATTTATCGCTTCTTGCCAGCGTGTAATCGTCCTGGTCGCCGAGCATGGGCGTACCGTCGCTATTCAGGTGTATCAACGTTCCTTCGTCTTTGATGCTGAATTTGCGATTCAGATCGCCTTTATTGGAGGTTAACGACAGTATGTGAGTTTTGTCATCCCAGTCGTACTTGCCTTTCTCGTAAAACTCTCTGGAAGAGGCTTTTGCGTATTGAGTGACCAATAAGTAATTGTTCTTTTGTTTCAAAGACAAGGTCATTTTGAAACCATCACAATCTTTTTCCTTGCAGGGCAAATAACCGTAAAACACGCCGCGAAATCCCTCGGTTTTGTCCGCGAGTTCCGCATGGGCGGAATGATCCATGTCTTTCTGATGAATCAATTCCCGCGCTTTAAGCGTTTTTTCCTGGAGTTGCTTATCGGATTCCGCCCAAGCCGGGTTTAGCGCCGGAAGCAATGCACCTAAAAAAATCACCGTCACATATTTTTTAATTTTTCTAGTCAATGTTTGCATATGAGATTTTTCTATTTCTGTGAGTAAAGTAATTAGACAAGAACAGCACCGAAGACTACCAGGATAATCGCCAATTTCAACTTCGCGAATATTTTATCGCCGATAGATGCTGCTTTTTTCAGACTGTTCAAATAAAGCGCCGTCGGCTTTTTACGCCAAATCGCGCCTGATCAGATTGGGGAGAGCAGATAATAGTGCAAAACCCAAACACCACTTGCAGACAGTCTTTGCGAAAACAACGGCAAACGTATAATGTTGATACGATATTTGTTTGACAAGCCCGCGCATTTCTTTTATTGTTTCGATTCGCTACCATGAAGCAGCTCAGAAATGCCTTAATCAGGTGTTTTCAATCCGTAGCTGCTTACATGGAGGTGTAACGCAATTCCTGGCTGATGCATTCAATGCTTTCAGCGAAATATTCGATCTGGCTCGACGGCGCGAGCATGCTATAGGTATCGGAGAAATCGCTAAGGTTGACGTCAAATCAGTGCCGGCCCCGTTAAAGGGCGAACAGGTTTTTCAATACAAATTCGGTTCGGCACTGGCCGATTTATTATTATAAGAGGTAAAACCATGACAGAAGTAAAACAAGAAAAAGATAACTTCGTGTTGTATTTGGTGCTGGCTACCGCAGTTGTTGTTGGCGCCATCCTGGCGGTAAAAATGAGCGAAAACGAAAAATTTGCGCCTATCAAAGACCAAATTGCCGAAGAGAATCGCTTAATGAACATCCGAGTCATCGGCAACCGCGAGGATTAATATGATGAAAACCACTTTTATCGGCACCCTGTTAGCCTCTTTATTGTTAGCTAGCCCCATCCAGGCTACCGAATATATTTATCGAGACATCATGGCGAACACTCTGGCCCCCGAGCACTGCCAAGTTGAGAGCAAAGCCAAGGAAAATGCTGCCAAAAACTACAATATCGACAGATTCAGCAAAAAATTCTGCCAGTCCCAAGGTTACGGCTGGCACGTCGATGAGGTAAAAAGCACTGGTAACACAGTTTGCGACACCTGTAGCAACCCACAGGAAGCAAAATGCCGTCAGGAAGATGTCGTAGTGAGTTGCAAACGGATTAAACCGGGTACGGTAGGTATGTTGCCCGGCAAAGGATAAGCTAAAAGCCCACCCAAGGGATCGGTAATCCCGGCTTTTCCACACCTGAAGCCGCCGGAAAACGAAGTTGACCGGCGGCCCAGCCAGCCTGAATCAGGGCTGCAACCATTCGATAATATGATCTTCCAGATCGGTAACCTGCGACTCTTTAACCGCATAACTGCTGATAGACACCCCCGCCTCTTTCACCGACTCGCGAGTCCCGGTGATCAAGGGATGCCAGCTAGGCAACGCTTCACCGTCTGTTAACAAGCGGTATGCACAGGTTGACGGCAACCAGTTGTATTCGGCAAAGTCATGTTGCTTCAAGTCGATGCATTCCGGCACCAGCGTGCAACGCTCGCTATAACGAGTGCAACGACAGGTTTCTAAATCGATCAAATCGCACGCCACGCTGGTAAATGCAATTTCGCCGGTATCTTCGTCTTCCAGCTTGTTCAAACAACACTTGCCGCAGTTATCGCACAGCGACTCCCACTCTTCCGTGCTCATTTGCGCCAGGGTCTTGGTTTCCCAAAAATTCATAGGCTTATTGCGGTTTTAGTTGCCGCAACTGATAGTGCAACACCGCCCAGGAACCAAGTACCGCCAGCATGGACGAAATCATCAATAGCAAAATAAACTCCGAGAAACTCAAAAACAGTAAGTCGAATGAACTGTTATACAAGGTCGATAGTTTCTCCACCGGCGTTTCCAGGATCAACAGCATGATAGTCATGATCAACCAACCGAGAAAACCCGAGATAAAACCCAGCCAGAAACCGGTGTACAAAAACGGCCGTTGAATAAAAGCATGGGTAGCGCCGACCAGTTTAGAAATAAACACTTCGTCCTGGCGATTCTGCAACTCCAGACGAATGGTATTGCCGGTAATGAACGTTACCGCAAAACCGAGTAACAGACTGACCAACATCACACCACGGCTGGCAATCAGCATGATGGTTTGCAAGCGCGCCACCCATTGCATATCCACCTGCACGAAATCGACTTGCGGGAATTGTTTAAAATCGGACATCAGTTTCTCGATGTCTTCGTTGCTTTCCAGCGCATTTTTCGGCACTACTTGAATCACGCTCGGCAAGGGATTGCGTTCCAGCGCATTCAACGCATCGCTGAAGCCGCTATTGGCTTTGAACTCCTCCAGCGCCTGTTTCTTGCTGATAAATTTAACTTCCATGACGCTACCGTTTTGCTGGATTTGCTCGGCGAGCTTCTGGCCGGCCGCGTCGGTAATGTTGTCGTGTAAAAACAAGGACATCTGATTGCTGGACTCCAGATTGCCGGTCAATTGCTGGATATTGGCGACCACGATATAAAAACTGCTGGCCAAGGAAATGGCGATAGCCAACACCAAGATAGTCATGGTAGACGTAAAAGGCGTCCGGCTCAGCCGGCCTAGACTGGAGAACAGCCCATGGGCATGGTTGAGCATATAGGCATGGAATAATTCCACCAGCCTGCTACCGGTTTGTCTGCGGTGATTGCGTTTCATCGTCAACTCGCTATCAAATGGCCTTTATCGAGCGTCAATACTCTATGGCCGAGATGATTAATCAACTCTATATCGTGGCTGGCTATCAACACCGTCACCCCGACTTGTTTGAATTGCTCGAACATGAACATCACTTCGGCAGACAGATCCGGGTCCAAGTTGCCCGTCGGCTCGTCGGCCAGAATTAATTTAGGTTTATTGACAATGGCTCGGGCGATACCTACGCGCTGTTGCTCCCCACCGGACAGGGCCAAGGGATGTTTCCTTTCCTTGCCTAACAGACCCACTTTATCCAAGGATGCCCGCACCCGCCGCGCCACTTCCTGATGGTTATAACCCGAGACCACCAATGGCAGGGCCACGTTATCGAATACCGTTCTATCGTTCAGCAGTTTGTAATCCTGAAAAATCAGGCCCAGATTACGACGCATGTAGGGGATCTTCCGTTCGCCGATGCGCGTAATATCCTGGCCATCCAGCAACACGCTGCCGCGCGTGCATTGCTCCATCATCGCGATTAACTTCAGCAAGGTACTTTTACCGGCACCGGAACGGCCGGTTAAAAATGCCATTTCGCCGCGTTGCAAATGAAAGCTGACATCGGTCAAGGCTTCGCCGGCATCGGGATAACGTTTGCTTACGTGTTCGAATCTCAACATGGTATCTGGCTACTGCGCATCACTCTTGAACAAACAGGGCATCGACGAAAGTTTGCGCATTGAAATCCTGCAAATCGTCAATTTGCTCGCCCACACCGATAAAACGAATCGGAATATGCAGTTGATTAGCCAGCGCGAATATAATGCCACCCTTGGCGGTGCCGTCCAGCTTGGTCAAGGCAATGCCGGTCAGCTCTACCGCTTCGTTGAATAGTTTAGCTTGCGACAAGGCATTTTGCCCGGTGCCCGCATCCAGTATCAGCAATACCTCGTGCGGGGCTGACTCGTCCAGTTTGCCCATGATCCGTTTGATTTTTTTCAATTCGTCCATCAAGTTGGACTTGGTATGCAAACGTCCGGCGGTATCGGCGATCAATACATCAACGCCTTTGGCTTTGGCTGACTGTAAGGCATCGAAAATCACCGATGCGGAATCGGCGCCGGTATGCTGCGCCACGACTTGAATATCGTTGCGCTCGCCCCAGGTTTGCAATTGCTCGACTGCGGCGGCCCTGAAAGTATCGCCCGCCGCCAACATGACGCTATGGCCTTGTTGCTGCAAGCGTTTGGCCAGTTTACCGATCGAAGTTGTCTTGCCGGCACCGTTAACACCCACCACCAAAATTACGAACGGCCCATCTTGTTTGGGAATTTGCAACGGCAGGCTGCAAGGTTCCAGCATCGCTAACAAATTTTGCTTCAAAGTTTGGCTCAATAATTGGCCGTCGCTGAGTTGATCGCGCTCCAAACTATCGGTCAGCTGTTTAATCAATTGCGTGGTGGTTTCGATGCCCAAGTCGGCCATCAATAATTGGGCTTCAATGTCGGCCAATAACTCCTTGGTCAGCGCCTTTTGCCCGAATGCCAAGCTGCTCAGTACCCCGCCCAGGCCGGTTCTGGTTTTTTTCAGCTGAGTGGTTAAACGCAAATATAAAGAATCTTCGCTGATTATCTGCGGTTCTTCCGCCGGGGCCGGTTCAGCCGGAACAGGCTCCATGGCTTCGAAGGCTACACTTTCGTCCTCTGTTCCCGTGCTATAACGGCTGTAAAACAAAATCCCCAGCAACGGCAACATCAGCAACGCAGCGACCGCATTATGCGCAACGGCCAACGCCAGTGGCAGCTGGTACTTGACGCTAAAAATCCCTAGTGCGATCTGCAGCAATAACAGCATACTGAGGATATTTCCCGCCAACCGCACCGGTTTTGGATGGCGTTCCGAAGTTGCGGACAACATCAAAGCGCTGAGTACCAGGAAAGTGAAAGCAGCCAAAACGCGATGCAATGCCTGTATCGCCATTTTCGCATCGGCGGAAAGACCGCTGTCCCTGAACAGATCCAAAATACTCAGATAATCGCCGCCCGGTAACCATTCGCCGTTACAGCGCGGAAAATCGCTACACGCTAGGCCGGCATAGTTGCTACTGACCCACCCGCCCAGCACAATCTGCGCCAGCAAGACCAGTATCGCCAAACCGGTAAATAGGATGGGGCCGGAACGAACCGGCCTTGCTTCGGCAGCCGGATTAAGCCGCAAATAGCTCCAACCTAAAGTCCAAAACGTAAAAAAACCCAACAACAGATGCGCGGTTACGACGCCGGGTCGCGTGCCGGATGTCACCGTCCACATGCCCAAACCGGCTTGCCCGGCTATCAACAGCAATACCAGAGTGGTCAGCATGACTGCAGGCGAACGCGGTTTTTCCCTCCACGCCAATCCAAACCAAACCAACGCTAATAGCGCCAAGCCGCCAGCCAAGTAGCGATGAGCCATTTCTTTCCAAGCTTTTGCGGTATCCAAGGCATACTGCGGAAATCCAGCAGCCGCATCGACTTTAAATTCCGCGCTATCGCTGACGAAAGCCTTGCCGTAACAACCAGGCCAGTCCGGGCAACCCAAGCCGGCGTGGGTAAGGCGAACATAGGCGCCGACCAGTATGACGAGCAGCGCCAACAACGCGCAGCACAGAGTTAATTTTCTGAACATATTTCTAACCGATTTGTGAAATTCTGAGTAACTTGCTTAAGTCGCTTTTGACTTGGTAAGGATCGTAGCCTGGGGCATATTGCATCATCAGATTTCCTAGTGGGTCCATAATGATCAGCATGCCTTCCGGCAAGGGCTGCGCGTTTAATTGGGTTAACTTTTCCTTTAAGGAGACGGCTGGCAAGGCTTTTAATAAGCGTCCGTCATCGCGCCATTCCGCCGGCAGCTGATAAGTTTTTTCAAACAACACCGCCAAGCGACGAATCCGGGCAATATCTTTACCCATCATCAATGTCAGTTGATGGGTTTTATACAGGGCATCGCGACAGGTTTCCCCGCAGTCCCTCGGCACAGGATTGACCAACACCCAATGGCCTTTCAACTCCTGCATATTTTGCGCAGAAAATGTGTCGTAACCGGAAAACTCATCAGCCGAGGTTACTTGCGGTGGAGTGATCAGCACGCCATTGTTGGTGCCTAGCCTAACGATGTCCGGATTTTTCGCCAAAAACCACGCAAACCCAAAGGGCACGATGGACATGGCGAATATCACTACGATGGTGATGCGGTTTTTTTTATATTGATTATCCACGGTGTATTTTTCGACTACTAATCCAAATAAATAGGGCTGTTAAGGTCAGCGCTAAACCGAACCATTGTACTGCATAGGCCCTATGTTTTTCAGGTGGGATTGCCACAGCAATCTTCCATTGCCGTTGATAGCCATCGGGCTGCGCCGAGTCGAGTTCGATCTGATAATCGGCCAACGCATATCCCAACCTATCCGCCAAGAGTTGGCTATCTATTACTTGTACTCTGACCGGCCAAGTTTCCCCCGGAATTTCCGCGCCTTTTAATTTCAGACCTGGCTCAGGAAAACGGTTAATTCTGCCACGTACTTGCTGCGTCACAGTGCTGATACCAATGTCCGGCAAAACTTCGCGGGAAGCGCCTAACGGAATCCAACCACGGTTCACTAATATGCCAGGCTGACCGCTATCGGGCAAAAACGGCGTTAAAACCAGGTAGCCGGGTTTGCCGTTTAGCGTTTGGTTATCGATCAAAACCTGATGGTTAATATCGTAGTGCCCAGTCACTAAAACCGGTCGATAGCGCAAAACATCCTTATCTATTCCGGTTTGAGGCGTTAAATCCAAGGCTTCCGCGTTGGCAACATCTTGCTGTTGCGCCAGTAAAACCGCCTTCTGTTCGCCGCGTCCCAGTTGCCAAACCCCCAAACCGCACAACAAACCGAATAACAGCAGGTATCCGCTTAGTGCGAGTAATGAACAACGGAATTCGATACCCCGCATACTAAATTTGATCATCGGTGACTGCTCCTGGGTGGATATGTGCTATTGGCAAGCGTACCTGAATCGCCGAGAATGCAGGTTTTTATTTATTATTGCCGCCATGCTCATCAAAACGCTCACTATCGTCGCATTCCTGGCCATCGTCATCAGCCTCGGGTCCGCGCTGTTTCATATTGTCAAACACAAGGAAGACAGCGATTCGGCCAAGACCGCCAGGGCATTAACCATGCGTATCGGTCTCTCGCTGACCTTATTCGTCCTACTTTTCATCGCGTACGCCACAGGCATGGTTCAACCCCACGGCATCGGTGCCCGCATGCATGCCAACCAAAATCCAGCAACTGCAACGTCAAACCCTTAAAAATCGGCAAAAAAAAAGCGCGATCCGCAAAGACCGCGCTTTTTCCGGTTTGATTAACAGCTGTTACATCATGTAAACAAACACAAACAGACCCAACCAGACCACGTCGACAAAATGCCAGTACCAAGCGGCTGCTTCAAAGGCAAAGTGGTTTTCCGGCGTGAAATGACCTTTCCAGCTTCTGAACAACACGACCGATAAAATAATTGCGCCGACACAGACATGGAAACCGTGAAAACCGGTCAACATAAAAAAGGTTGAACCGTAGATGCCCGAACCCAGAGTCAAACCCATTTCATGGTAGGCTTCGTAATACTCAGTTGCTTGAAATCCCACGAACAAAAAGCCCAAACCAACAGTAGCGATCAAACCTTTGATCAGTTGATCGCGATTTTTTGCTAACAAACCGTGATGCGCCCAAGTACAAGTTACACCGCTGGACAACAGCAACAAGGTATTCAGAAACGGTAAACCAAACGCACCCATCGGTTCGAAATCACCACCTACTTTACCGGGACCGTTGGTAGGCCAAACCGATTGAAAAGCCGGCCACAAAGTATCGTGTGTCGAACGGCCCGGCCCGCTTGGAAAGCCGGTTTCACCCAGCCAAGACACGGACAAATTACGTGTGTACCAAAGTGCACCAAAGAAAACGGCAAAAAACATGACTTCGGAAAAAATGAACCACATCATGCCCATCCGATAAGAAATACCGACGCCGTGGTTGTACATACCGGATTCGCTCTCGGTGGATTGCAAGGCAAACCACAACCCCAGCATCACCAAAAAAATTACGAAACCGGTCAACATCATGCCGGAACCAATCGACGAACCGTTCAGATGATTAGCAAACCCCGCCAGCGTCATCATCAAACCGCCGGTAGCCAAAACCGGCCATACGGCTTTATGCGGTATGTAATAACTATCGTGTGTAGACATATCCTTCCCCTCTATTTTTTACTGATGTTAGTGTTATCAAAAAAAGTGTATGCAAGCGTGACGGTCTTATAGCGTTCGGGTAACGCCGGCTCTACAACGAAACGGACCGGCATGGTTTTTTCTTCGTTTGCTGCAAAAGTTTGTTCAGAAAAGCAAAAACACTGAGTCTTTTTAAAAAACTCTGCCGCCAAGCCGGGAGTAATACTAGGTATCGCTTGGGCAATCATCGGCTTGTTAGTGGTATTTTTGGCATAAAAATTAACGGTGTAGTATTCACCGGGATGCACTTTCATGCTTTTCACTTCTGAACGGAACAACATCGGAGTGGACTCGTTTAAGGACGTGAGAAACTCGACAGTCACCTCCCTATTTTTATCCACCTGATACGCCGCCTCCTGAACCGCTTGACCTTCAACTTTACCGTTCAAACCGGTTAAATCGCAAAGCACATCGTAAAGTGGCACCAGAGCATAACCAAAACCAAACATGGCAATTGCGACAAGCGCCAGCTTACGGACCAACTTGATATTTTTTTGCCCAATATCGTCGCTCATTGCGAGATAGCCTTAATAACCGCAAATACGTATATCGTAAAGGCCACCGCAAACAACACCAAAGCGGTCAAAATGTTTTTCTTTTTTGTATCCATTTCATTACCCAATAAGCCATGTCAAATGACATGGCTTATTTCAGTCACTCATTTCAAGCCTTAAAAATGCTCGGTAGGGATTCTCGCCGGCGGTGTGCTGAAGGTGTGATAAGGCGCAGGCGAAGGTACGGTCCATTCCAGACTGTGTTTGCTGGCATCTTCCCAAACCTCGTCACTCACTTTTTCGCCGGTTCCACCGCGGATGGTGTCGATGACGATGTACACAAACAACAGCTGGCTAAAACCGTAGATAAACGCACCAATACTGGACACCATATTCCAATCGGCGAATTGAATCGCATAATCGGGGATACGACGCGGCATGCCAGCCAAACCCAGGAAATGTTGCGGGAAGAACAAGATGTTTACCGATACCGCTGACAACCAAAAATGCAGCTTGCCGATTTTCTCGTTGTACATATTGCCGGTCCATTTAGGCAACCAAAAATATCCGGCAGCCATCAGAATGAAAATAGACGCAGGCACCAAGGTGTAGTGGAAGTGGGCAACGATGAAATAGGTATCGTGGTATTGAAAATCTACCGGCGCTACCGACATCATCAAACCGGTGAAACCACCCATCGTGAACAGCACCACAAACGCAATCGAAAACAGCATCGGCGTTTCAAAGGTCATAGAGCCCTTCCACATCGTAGCGGTCCAGTTGAACACTTTTACGCCGGTCGGAATCGCAATCAGCATGGTGGCGTACATAAAGTACAACTCACCGGCGACTGGCATACCCACGGTAAACATGTGGTGAGCCCAAACGATGAAAGACAAGAAGGCAATCGCACCGGTCGCATACACCATAGAGGCATATCCAAACAGCGGCTTACGGGCAAATACCGGAATGATGGTCGACGCCACACCGAAGGTCGGCAGAATCATGACATACACTTCAGGGTGTCCGAAGAACCAGAAGATGTGTTGGTACAACACTGGGTCACCACCGCCGGCTGCATCGAAGAAGCTGGTGTCGAAGAATTTGTCGGTCAACAGCATGGTTACCGCACCGGCAAACACCGGCATGATAGCGATCAACAAAAACGCAGTGATCAACCAAGTCCAGACGAACAATGGCATTTTCATCAAGGTCATGCCAGGCGCGCGCATATTAAAAATGGTGGCGATCACATTGATAGCACCCATGATGGATGAGATACCCAACAAATGCACAGAGAAAATAGCGAACGGGAAGGATTTACCGTTTTGGAAAACCAAGGGCGGATAAAAAGTCCAACCACCCGATGGCGCGCCACCTTCCATGAACAAAGTGCTGGCCAACAACAATACGCCTGCCACCAACATCCAGAAGCTCATGTTGTTCATCCGTGGCAAGGCCATATCCGGCGCACCGATCATCATCGGAATCATCCAGTTTGCCAAGCCAACGAACGCCGGCATGACGGCGCCGAACACCATCACCAAAGCATGCATGGTGGTCATGGAGTTAAAGAAGTTTGGATCGACAAATTGCAGGCCTGGCTCGAATAATTCAGAGCGTATAACCAATGCCATGGCACCACCGACAAAAAACATTGCCAGGCCGAATACCAGATACAAGGTGCCTATATCTTTGTGGTTGGTGGTAAATATCCACCGTAAAACGCCCTTCTCAGGGCCGTGATCGTGGTGATCGTGATGATCATCATGTTCAGCTACGACAGCAGTCATACTTTATACCTCAGCAAAAATTAGAAAATGAGTTCATTGCGAAAATCAGTGAATTACTCATCATCGTCCCATTTAGGTGTGATTTTATTAGGCTGAATCTCATCACCCACGTTGTTACCCAATGCCGGCGCGTTTCTGATGTAAGTGATCAGTTCGGCCAATTCGTCATCCGGCAATTTTTTGAAGGCCGGCATTTTGCTCGTACCTGCCTGAATAAAACCAATCAACTGATCCATATTGCCGGTGACTTTCGCGCTGCCTCGCAAAGCGGGGAACCAACCGGAGATGCCGTTACCATCGATCTGGTGGCAAGCAACGCAGTTTTTCAGATAAACAGATTCACCTTTTGCCATCAGCGTGTTGCGGGTTTGGTCGCTCAAATCAGGTGCTTGGTTCTGTTTCTCCAGAGTTGCTTTCACCCAGGCGTCGTATTGATCCTGTTCCATCGCCACCACCACCACAGGCATGAAGCCATGGTCTCGACCGCATAGCTCGGTACATTGGCCGCGGTAAGTGCCTGGTTTATCAACTGAAGTCCAAGCTTCGTTGATAAAACCGGGGTTGGCGTCTTTTTTCCAGCCCAGATCAGGCACCCACCAGGAGTGAATCACGTCGCCAGCAGTAAACAGAAAGCGGATTTTCTTACCGACCGGCACCACCAGCGGCTTGTCCACGTTCAACAAGTAATTGGGGACGTTACGCGGATCCATGGAACTGACCCTATGAGTTTTTTCGCTGGCCTCGTCTAAATGGCTTTCGAAATGCACGCCGCTATCCAAGTATTCATACTCCCAATACCATTGTTTACCGGTGACTTTAATGCTCATCTCTGAGTCCTGCACCTTGTCCAAATCGATTACGGCTTTGGTGGCAGGAATCGCCATACCCACCAGAATCAGGGTAGGAATGATGGTCCAGATGATCTCAACAGTCGTATTCTCATGGAACTGCTCAGCTTTATGACCTTTTGATTTACGATGATGGTAGATCGAATAAAACATCGTGCCGAACACCGCGATCCCAATAAACACGCAGATCCACAGAATCAGCATGTGCAAATCGTACAGCTCGTTGCTGAGTTGCGTCACGCCCTTCATCAGGTTGAGTGTGTAGTCCGCATGCGCGGTCCCCAGGCCGAAAGCCATCAAGACCAGACAAGCGAGCAGTTGCTTTGTTTTCTTCACGGAGCAGCCTCCCCATTGGTAGTTATAAACTTGTATGCGTTATATCTTCGTAATATCGTCGCCAACCCTCAAAGCCGGTGAACAATTCCATTTACTGATAATTATCATAAATTAACTGGGCAATTTTAACCCATGACTCACCCACAAACCAGAAGAGGTTTTCCCGTTTGTTAAAAATACACATAAAAAAGGCTTGAGAGCATCACTGCTCGCAAGCCTTTTGTTGCGTAATAGAGACAGATTTATGCTGTCATTACTTCAATGCTTCAGAATACGCCATGTCGAATTTAGGAATATGGCTATCCAACCAGCTTTTGACCAATTGCCCCACGTCTTCGGTGACTTCGGCTTCGCCAGCATGAAATTTTTTCTGTAAATCCGCGCAGATACCGATCAACGCTTCGTGCTCGGCTTTGTGCCTATCATAACCAGCAAAGCCCTTTGCCACCATTTCCTTTTCTTCGTGAGCAAAGTGATCAACCACATAGGCAATCAGTGCATCCAGCGAAGCGCCAACGGTTGCGCGCGCGGCGCCGCCCGTGGCTTCATCGTACAGTTTATTCAGCAAACCGAACAAGGTTTGGTGCTCTTGGTCGGCAAATCCGACATTAGTGCCATATTGAGCCGCAGTCCAAGTAATTAAAGCCATATAACGTCTCCTGGTTGTTTTTGTAATGGAGTCGTCATTTTGAACATCTGCTCTTCATTTTTTTTGATTTACATCAACTTTTTGCCAGTTTGGCAAACTCAATTTAGCCGCCAACAACTCAAAATCGCCGGCAGCCGAAAACGGCAAAACCCCTAATAGAGGAGCATCCAGACGCTCACGTAAATACGTTAAATTACCGTCAAAACCCGGCATAGCCTGATCAATTTGCACCACCACCCAACCGGCACAAGACAAGCCGGCCTGGCGTATGGCCGACATAGTCAAGCGCGCATGATTGATACAACCCAGCCTGACACCCACCACCAGAATCACCGGCAAACGCAAGGCTTGCGCCAGACCGGCGTTGTCCAAAACCCCGCTCATTGGCGAATACCAACCGCCTGCGCCTTCTACCAGCACCACATCAGCCCGTTGTTGTAAGCGGGTAAATCCATCTGAAACAACATCCACTGAAACATCTACACCACCGCAAGCCAAATGCGGGGATATTGCCGCTTCAAAAGCGTAGGGATTGATTTCCCGGTATTCCAGTGACACCGAAGCGTATTGCTGCATCAGTAGCGCATCGGAATTTTTCAGCATCCCGTTATGCCATTCACAGCCGGCGGCCACCGGCTTCATCCCCACCGTACTCAAGCCTTGCATTTGCAGGTAACGCATCAAGGCAATCGTCGTCCAGGTTTTGCCGACGTTCGTATCCGTACCGGTAATGAAAAACGCGGATGTCATAAGCTGGCCCGCACGACAATAATTTCATAGCTGGCTACTATTTCACCGCCTACCATACTGTTCTCGTAGCGCCGTATCATGCGCTGCAATTGCGAACGGGTGGTGGGTCGCCGATTTCTGGCATCGCTAACATTATGCGCCCCCAGGTCTTTTAGCTCATGCATCAAGGCCAGTACCGTGGGGTAAGATAAACGATACATCACAGTATCCACATCCACCCGCCCAAAATCAGCAGCCCTTAAAAAACCGCCAATCTGCCCCGCACTATAAAAATCGTTAACATGAACAAAGTCGTCGACACCGGTCCAAGCGGCTTTCAATTCTTTTAAGGTTTCCGGACCGAAGGTTGAAAATACCAGCTGCCCATCCTGACGCAATAATCGCCGCACATCAGCAAATACCGCCGGCAAGTCCTGACACCACTGCACGGCCAGATTCGAATAAACTTGTTGCAGACTGTTATCCGCAAAAGGTAGTTTTTCGGCATCGGCACAAACATATTCTACCGATACAGCACCGTTGTTCCGTCGCGACGCTTGCAGCATGGGCAATGCAATATCCAATGCCAAACAAGCCTGATTCAGACCATCTAACGGCAAACATCGCGTCAAAAAACCGGTGCCGCAGCCAATATCCAACACCCAGCCCGGTGCGGATTGCAACGGATATTTTTGCAGCAGGGCTAATCCCACCTGGCGTTGCAACATCGCCGCCGAATCATAACTCCCAGCCGCCGCCGCAAACGAATGCCTAATTTTGGCTTTATCCAACACGGCAAAACTCATTCAGCCGCAGCAACGATGTCGCATAACTGCTGAGCGTGCGATAAAAACGGCACATGTCCGGCATTTGCGAGGAGATGTAGTTTGACGCGCGTATTTAAAGTTTTTACAGCTTGCCCGGTTTGTACCGGAATCAAAGTATCTTTATCGCCTTGCATGACCGTGATCGGACAGTGCAAGCCCACCACGGACTTGCGCAAATCGCTATTTTTCAGAATTTGCAAACCACCCTGCAACGCATCGCGCGCCGGCGCATCGCACTCATGTACTGCCAAGCGCAATTGCTGCAATAACTGCCGGCTCTCAGGCAAGCCCTGCACTTGCAAACTCAAAAAGCGTTGCAAGGTCAATTTCGTGTCATCGCTAAGTTGGGCGACAAAACCATCCAACACCTCCGGCCTCACTCCCGGCCAATCGGCAGTCTTAACAAACTTCGGATTGCCTGATAACAAGAACAGCGACTGCACGCGGTCCGAACAGCGCGCCGCCATATCCAAAGCCACCGTCGCGCCCAGCGACCAACCTAACACGCTAAAGCGATTGACCGGAATCGCATCGAATAAAGCGGACGTAATAGCCGACAGGTCATATGCATCCAAACCGGCACTGCGACCATGACCGGGTAAATCCAGGCAAATCACCTGGCGATGCCGAGCCAGTTGCCTGGCAAACTCGCGCCAAATACCGCTATGCATCGCCCAACCGTGCAGCATGACCAACGGTAATCCCCGGCCGTATATTTCTCTATGAATACCGGTCATGGCAAAGCCTTGGCCAATGCATCCAGCAACGCATCGACCTGCTGTTCGGTGTGATTGGCGGAAAAAGTGATCCGCAAGCGCGCACTGCCGGGCGGTACGGTCGGCGGCCGAATCGCGCTTACCCAAAACCCTTGTTCCAGCAAGCACTGACTAGCCGCCAAGGCTTGGCCGCTTTCGCCGATCAGAATGGGTTGGATCGAGGTAAAAGAATCCATCAGTTGCAAACCTTGCTGTTGCGCACCTTGCCGGAAACGGCGGATTAGATTTTGCAATTGTTCGCGGCGCCAGGACTCACTTTGCAACACCCGCAAACTGGCGCGAGTCGCCTCGGCCAGAGCCGCCGGCAAGGCTGTCGTGAACACATAACTCCTGGCTTTTTGAATCAACATCTCGATCAAATCCTCGGAACCGGCCACGAAGGCGCCGAAGGTCCCAAATGCCTTGCCCAAAGTCCCGATTAGAATGGGTACGTCATCCTGACTCAAACCAAAATGCTCGACAACGCCGCCGCCGTTTTTACCGAGTACGCCAAAACCATGGGCATCGTCGATCAGTAAACCGGCATGATGTTGTTCGGCCAACTCGACCATCGCCGGCAGCGGCGCCAAATCGCCGTCCATACTGAATACACCGTCGCTGACCACCAAAGCCTTGCCGGCGGCAGTAGACAACTTGGCTCGTAAGTCCTCGACCTCCACGTGTCGATAGCGCTGAAAACGCGCCCGTGACAACAGACCGCCGTCCAACAGAGAAGCGTGATTCAAACGGTCCTCCAGCACTGTATCGCCGCGACCCAACAATGCCGAAATCACGCCGAGATTGGCCATATAACCGGTCGAAAATAGCAAGGCTCGCTCCCGACCGGTAAAGGCCGCCAATTCTTCTTCCAAAGCATGATGCGCGCTACTGTGACCGCAAATCAGATGCGCAGAACCGCCGCCAACTCCGAAGCGATCGACACCAGCTTTAAACGCTGCAGCAACCTCAGGATGATTAGCCAGCCCCAGATAGTCGTTACTGCAAAAATTGATTAGCTGCCGGCCATCGACATTCAGCGTAATGCCTTGCGGACCATCGACTACCCTGCGGCGCCGATATAGGTTATCGCGCTCCAGCTGCCGCAGCTGGCCGGCAAAGTCGTAGAAATTATTGGCCATTAGGCGTAGCTGGAACCGCCCATTTTAACGCCCAAACGTTCGAACAATTGCTGGTCGTGGTTAGTCATCGGGTTATCGGTGGTCAGCAGTTTATCGCCATAGAAAATCGAGTTGGCGCCGGCCAGGAAACACAAAGCCTGCATCTCGTCGCTCATTGCTTTGCGGCCAGCCGACAGGCGTACCCGCGACTGCGGCATTAGAATTCTGGCCACAGCGATGGTACGCACAAACACGATAGGATCCAGCGCTTCGGTGCCGTGCAATGGCGTACCTTCCACCTGCACCAACATATTGATTGGGACGCTTTCCGGATGCTTGGGCATATTCGCCAGTTGCAACAACAATTTGGCGCGGTCAGTTTGCGATTCGCCCATTCCAACTATCCCTCCGCAGCATACATTGATGCCGGCATCACGTACCCGTTCCAGCGTATCCAAACGGTCTTGATAAGTGCGGGTGGTGATGATTTCCGAATAGTAATCTTCCGAAGTATCCAGATTGTGGTTGTAATAATCCAGGCCGCCGTCCTTCAAGGCTTGGGTCTGCTTATCGCTGAGCATACCTAGCGTTACGCAAGTTTCCATACCCAGCGCTTTCACGCCCTGCACCATTTCCACGACTCTTTCGATGTCTCTGTCCTTCGGACTACGCCAAGCCGCACCCATGCAAAACCGCGACGCGCCCTGCTCCTTGGCTTGCTTCGCGGCTTTTAAGACGGCGTCAACAGGCATCAAAGCTTCCGGATTTAAATCGGAGTCGTAGCGCGCACTTTGCGGGCAATAGCCGCAATCCTCGGAGCAGGAACCGGTCTTGATGCTTAACAAACTGCTCACCTGGATCTCATTGGGATCGAAATACACCCTGTGCACGCTTTGCGCCTGAAAAATCAAATCGTTAAACGGTAGCGCCAGCAAAGCTTCGACTTCGTGTAATTGCCAATCGTGACGGATGGTGGCCGTTGATTCCAAGGGTTTCTGGCTTGCAGACATTCTGATAATCTCCGAAAAGTGAGGACAAAACCGGCGTCGGACACCGACTCATCAACCTGTATTTAAAATTATGGTAAACAACTGGCTGAACATTATACAGAAGAAATTGCTGCCGCCACGTTGTGTGTTATGCGCAAGCCCGGGATACGGCGATTTGGATTTGTGCCTGGGCTGCTTGACCGACCTGCCGCGCAATCTTTCGTGCTGCTACCGTTGCGGAGAACATTTCGAGACCGCGATTGATATACCGCAACTCTGCGGCCGTTGTCTGAAGAAATCGCCGGCCTTCGACGAGACCTATGCGCCGTTTTTATACCAAAGCCAGATGCGCTATTTGATCGGCCAATTAAAGTTTGCCAACGATTATAAAAACGCCCGCTTAATCGCGGCCCTGCTGGCCGAGCATATTGCCGATAGCGCGGAACTGCCGGATTGTCTGTTACCCGTACCGTTGCATCCCAAGCGCTACCTCGAACGTGGCTTTAATCAGTCGATAGACATTGCCCGGCATTTATCCCGGCAGCTCCGCATTCCGCTGGATTTGCATAGCTGCGTTCGCCAGCGCGATACCGGCCACCAAACCGGCTTACCTGCCAAGCAACGCCGGAAAAACATGCGCCTGGCTTTCAAGATTGTTAAGCCACTGAAGTTTCATCATATTGCAATCATTGATGATGTCATGACTACCGGCGCTACAGCCTCGGCGCTGGCCGCTACGCTAAAACAAGCCGGAGTTGGCAAGGTCGATGTCTGGGTTTGCGCGCGAGCCTAAAATACCGTCTCAATTATCCCGGACGGCCGAGGCCGCCAGCGGTAAATCGGAATTTTGCAAGGCATTAAGAGCAGTCAGCAACTTTTCACGCCGTGAGCCCAGCAGTTGAAAACCGTGCATCAGCATCGTGATCTCATCCTGCAAATTGTGTTGATCGACGCCCATGACATTTAAAGCCTCGACCGTCGACGCCAGCGCCAACTCGTGCCGACTTTGGTAAGGCCGTTTAAAGCGGGTCTGAAAGCCATCCCGCAATTTTTGCAGCAATTCTTCGAAATGCTGTTCGGTGAAATCCTCGGCCTGCATGCGTTCCAGCAACACCTGTTCGGCGTCGAATACCTCGGCGTGAAAAGCCTGCCGATAAGCCGTGCATAATTGTTCCACCAAGTTTTTATGCTGTTCTTGCTGTCCTTGTAGCTGCGCCACCAATCGCGCCGCATTTTCTTCCAGGCTGAACATTGGCCGTTGATAACGCATCGCATGCAAAGCCTCCAGCGTCGCTACCAATTCAATCAATCTGGGCTCGGCATAATTTTCGGTTTCCAGCCAACGATAAAACAGCGGCTTGAAGGCATTCGGAAAACGGCCGAATTGCTCGCAGTAGGTTTCTACAAATTCGCCGATAAAGCGTTCCAGCGCCGGTTGGTCGAGCAGTTGCTGCTTCATCGCCAACAACAACCTCCGACTCAACTCACTGATACTCATTTCCGCTCTATCAGCAGGACTTAGCGAGTTAACCGGCTCAGCATCGGCATCATCACCCACAATTTGCCTGGTCGGCGTAGCGCTTAACAGCCTTTGCCAGTACTCCACCAACCCGGTACCTGCGGTTTCGCACCCGATGTGCTTGATAATATTATCCGCCAAGGCCAACAAACAGCGACTGGCCGGGGAGTTGACGGCCAAATCCACTACCGACATCTGCAAAGCCACGGCTTTGGGCAGATTCTCGTCGCGAATCACAAAGCCGCCGTACTCCACTTTCAATTTCAAGCATTTTTCCGCCACGGCGGCAAACCGCCGATAGGTATCGGTCGCAGCCGGGTAATCCACGGCCTGATTGACCACGACGCGCAGGCTGCCCGTATACTGGCGGGTATTCAAAGACTTCAGCAGCGCAAAGGCATCGGTTAGCGCCGCAGGATCACCGCTGACCACTAAAAAAGTTGATTGCGCCAATTCGATAAAGCGCAACAGCGTTTCGGTATGCGTCGCAGCCGTGTCGATCAAAAAATAATCGAATTGCGTTTCCAGATCCGCCAACGCAGCGGCCAGCCTTTGTGTCTGCTCGGCGGAGACCGGCGCACCCCCCATTAGATGCGCAGCTGACACGACGCCCACACCGTCGCCGGTTTTCAGCAACACCTCAGCAATGGCCTTTTCACCGCGTAACACCTGCTCCAAGCGATGTGCCGGCCGCAGCCCGAGCAAAGTAATGATATTGGACAAGCCGGTATCGACATCGACTACGCAGACCCGCTTGCCGCGCAAAGCCATTGCCGCCGCTACGTTAGCCACCACACTGGTTTTACCGACGCCGCTCTTAGCTCCGGCAAACACGATAATGTGCGGTTTTGATGGGCCCTGTTCTGAGATATATAAACTGTCCATGATGGCAATGAAATAGGCTGTTTAGGTCGCGTATAGATCGGCAAACCAAACCAGCCGAATTCGAGCAATATTGTAAGCCCAATCTTATAAATTCATGAATTCATACAACAAACCAAATTGTAAATGTCGGCACATAAGCGACAGCCCGGACCGTATCGCCGGCGAATGGTCGATTAGCCACCTTCTTCACGTATAATGCTCTGTCCACAAAACGACTACACATGCCATGACCACACCGCGTCTCGCCTGGGCTATTACCGGCTCCGGACACTATATAGAAGAATGTCTTGAATACATGCTGACGCTGGATAATGTTGATTTGTATTTGAGTCAGGCCGGCGAAGAAGTCTTGAAAATGTACGGTATTCGCCTGGACGACATCCGCGCCAAGATACCGGTATATCGCGACAAAGCCGCCTCGGCGCCACCGGTTGGTTTGTTCTACAAAGGTTATTACCACACCTTTGTCATGGCCCCCACCACCTCCAATACCATCGCCAAATGCGTGTTGGGCATCGCCGATTCGTTGGTCACTAACCTGTATTCCCAGGCCGGCAAATGCCGCGTGCCCAGCATCGTTTACCCTTGCGACACCCAGCCGGAGATTGAAACCACCGCGCCCGGCAAGAAAAAATTCATGGTCTATCCGCGCCCAATCGACCTGGAAGCCACCGACAAAATCCGCAGCTTTCCTTACACCCAAGTGGTTGATGATGTCGAGCAGCTAATCGTCGCCGTCAACACGCGATTAGCCAATCTATGACCGAACGCATCCTGTTCATCACCGGCCGACTGGCGGAGAAACAAGTCCGGCAAGTATTGGAAAAAATGCAGCCGGACTTTCAATACAAGGTGTATGTGATGGGCGTCACGGTGGCGGCGTTGATTACCAGCGACATGATCATCCGTCGCATGCCTGACGCGCAAGGCGCAGATCGGGTGATTTTACCGGGCCGCTGCCGCGGCGACCTGGATGCTCTAGCCCGACATTTCGGCGTGCCCTTCGAGCGCGGTCCGGAAGAAATTAAAGACCTACCCCAGCATTTTGGCATGGCTGCCCAGCATTACGACCTCAGCCAATACCAAACCAAAATTTTCGCGGAAATTACCGACGCGCCCAGCATCAGCGTCGAGGCAGTCGTCGAGCGCGCTTATTACTACCAAGCCAACGGCGCGGATGTGATCGACATCGGCTGCCTGCCCGGCACGCCGTTTCCACATCTGGCTGAGTGCATCCTCACCTTGAAACAAGAAGGCTTTACCGTCAGCATCGACTCGCTGGAAGACGCCGATCTGCTGGCCGGCGGCCAAGCCGGCGCCGATTACATGCTGAGCTTGACCGCCAAGAGTCTATGGATTGCCGACGAGGTAGCGACCACGCCGATTCTGATTCCGGAAACCCACGGCGACTTGAGCACGCTGGATAAAGCCATCGAAATCTTGAGTGCGAAAAACCGCGCCTTCATCGTCGATCCTATCCTCGATCCAATCCACTTTGGTTTCACCGACTCCATCGTCCGCAATCACGAATTCCGCCGCCGTTACCCGGACCTGGAAATGATGATGGGCGTCGGCAATCTCACCGAACTGACCCACGCCGACACCTCCGGCATCAACGCAATGCTGCTAGGAATATGCTCGGAGCTGAACATCAACCATATTTTGGCGACGGAAGTAAGCAAACACGCGCGCCGCGCGATCAAGGAAGCCGACAGCGCCCGCCGCATCATGTACACCGCCAAGCAGCACAATACCCTGCCCAAGCATATCGCGCCGGATTTGCTGACCGTGCATGACAGCTCGCCGTTTTTGAACAGCCGCGAGGAAATCGAAAGTTTGGCCGCGGAAATTAAAGACCCCAGCTACCGCATTCAGGTCAGCAGAGACGGCATTCATGTATTTAACCGCGATGGCCTGCACACCGCACAAGACCCATTTGATTTATACCCCAAACTGCACGTCGAAACCGACGGCGGCCACGCCTTTTATTTGGGTGTGGAACTGGCCCGAGCCGAGATAGCCTGGCAGTTGGGCAAGCGCTTCACCCAGGATCAGCAATTGAGTTGGGGCTGTGCCGCGCAAGGCACCGAGCCGGCGGTGGATTTACATACCTTCAAACCCGCCGGCAACACCTTAAAAAAGCACGAAGACTAAGCCGTTTGTCGGCTGCACTTGTCGTAAACTCGACAAAGCCTCAATCCGGCTTTGCGTTAGTCTCGCCAAACCCCCGCTATTTCGGCCTCAGTTCATTTGGTATTGGTCTTGCTTGTTTCTTGGCTAAATCCCAATCACCCGAACGAGACCCTCGCACATGCCCGAGTTTCCGTTAAAACTGGCGGTCGCCACCAAGGACAACATTTCCATCAACGAACATTTCGGCCATGCCACGAAGTTTTCCGTGTATAGCGTCTCCGAAGCCAGTTGCGAATTATTAGAAACCCGCGAAGTGGCCAATTACTGCCTGGGCCAGCATGCCGACGAGTCCGCAATGCCCGGCATTTTGGCAACCATTAAAGACTGTTACGCTGTGTTCGTGGCGCGTATCGGCGACGGTCCCACCGCCAAAGTCCATGCCATCGGCGTGCGCGCGGTTTCTGAATACGCCTATGCGGCGGTTGAAGAATCCTTGCTGGACTATGCCAAGCGCACCGCAGCCGGCGAGGAGATCGGATGACCCCTGAGCATGTGCAGCAATGGGTAAAAGATCACCCCCTCAGTCCGATTCACGTCGATTGCGCGGTGACGGTGATGCTGAAAATCATCGATGGCAAATGCAAAATGCGCCCGACCGAAAAAGTAGTGATGGCGCTGCTGTACGACTGCGTCAAACACTTGCCCGGGCAACTGCTGCAAGCCGATCTACATCGCTTGATTGCAACCGCCCGCACTCGCGAAGACTACGAAGCCCTGAAAAATCTGATTTACGAAAAACGTCTGATGGCGGAAACCGCGATTTCCCGGCCGGTGATGAAAGGCTTTAAAGCCATGATCCGCGAGCAAGGCTTGCTGGAGCACCGGGATGTAGAAGAAACGGAAGCCTAAGTCGCCTTCAATCGAAAAAATCGAAGCTCATCTGTCCGCCCAAGCTTGGTGGACGAAATAAATCGCTACGCAACGCCGGTAGCGAACCGGTTAAATCCAGCTTTCTGCTGATTAACTTGAAACGCTGCGCCAGCAAATCGGCGTAACTGCCGCTGCCCGTTTGGCGTTGATGAAAAGCCGCATCATAGGCTTTGCCGCCCCGGCTATCCCGCACCCGGTTCATCACATGTTCAGCTTTCAACGGGTAATTTTGTTGCAACCATTCTGCAAATAAATCCGCCGTTTCCAAGGGCAGGCGCAGCAGTATGTATTGCACGCTTTGCGCGCCGGCCGTATGAGCCGCGCTGACGATGCTTTCCAGTTCGTAATCGGTGAGAACAGGGATTAAAGGCGCCAGCATCACGCCAACCGGAATCCCGGCTTCCCGTAAGCGCGCTACTGCCTCCAAACGACGTTGCGGCGCAGCGGCGCGCGGCTCCAGTGTCCTAGCAAGCGTTCTGTCCAGCGTCGTAATCGAAAGATAAACCGAGACCAAACCTTGCCCCGCCATCGGCGCTAAAAGATCGATGTCGCGTTCGATCAAGGCCGATTTGGTGACGATACTGACTGGATGCCGGGTCTCTGATAGCACTTCCAAAATTTGCCGCATGATGCGCTGCTGCCGTTCCAGCGGTTGATAAGGATCGGTATTGGTACCCAAAGCCAGCGGCGCGCAACGATAATTGCGTCTGGCCAGCTCTTCGCGCAACAACCGGGCCGCGTCGGGTTTAACCAGAATTTTGCTCTCGAAATCCAGACCGGCGGAATAACCCAAATAGGCATGGGTCGGCCTGGCAAAGCAATAAATACAAGCATGCTCGCAACCGCGATACGGGTTTATCGACCGATCAAACGGAATATCCGGTGAATCGTTATAGGTAATCACCGATTTGCTGCTATCGATAATGACTTCGGTGGGCAACGGCGGCAACGCTGCATCCAAACAGCCCCAGCCGTCGTCTTCAGCCTGCCTGTTCAATTTTTCAAACCGACCGACTGCATTACTGATACTGGCGCGACCTTTGTAAATTAATGGCTTAGGCATAGCATCATCTTCAAGCAATTGATAACTGGGCAAAGGGATTATACCCAGCACGCGCCAATCTCCAGATAGTCGCACAGATTTTGCCACCCGACATTGGCTTTACCGGTTCAGCGTCTAATCTTACATCCGCTCTTGAACGCTCATCAGACGAAGACCAGACAAACGATGAAAAAGCCGCTGATTAAATATACCACCGGGTTAAACTAAATTTATCTGCTGCCAAATCGACGGTAACGGCGGTTGCTATCAAAACGGCCTCACTGGCACACTCATTCTGGCAGGGAGCTATCTATTGAAATGGGAGCGCCGACCGCGAGAAAAATCCAAGCCTCATAACCGTCAAGAACACAAAGGCGAACGGTATTTAAACAACGGGAAAATCACAGCGCAAAAAAAAGCTCGCATCGCTGCAAGCCTTAGTTTTGTTTGGAACAATAATGACCGCGGCGTCTAGTTAATTAAAAACTCCGAGAAAAACACATCGCGAAAACCGTCGCTATTTTGAATTTTGCTCAACAGATCAGTTATCACTTGTTTGGTTTTCAAGCGTAAGGCTTCGCGCTGTTCCATGCTTTGCAGGTCGGCACTTTTCATACCGCTAAGCATCATTATCATTTCATGACGCAGAACCGGCATGTGCTTTTTAATGACTTCCAAATGATCGGCACCTTCCACCAGTAACTGCACGTTCAACATCAGGTATTTTTTGGGCTCGGCCAGATTGACGGTAAACTTGGGTTTCATCTCCAGATACTCTATGACCGGCCCGGCGCTTTCGTCGGCTTTTTTCTCGCCGGAGTTAGCCCAGGTCATCGCCGGCAACAGCATCAAACTGATCAACAAAATAAATGTTCGCACGGATTCCTCATATAATGTAGTGACTACACCAAAAGTATATTCCAATTTCGCCATTTGACACCATGAAACCACAAGCTATCGGCCCGGTCATGATCGACATCGAGGCCCACAGCCTCAGTGCGCTGGACAAAGAAAAAATCGCTCATCCCAATACCGGCGCCTTAATCCTATTTTCCCGAAACTACGACAATCCTCGACAAGTCGCTGACTTAATCAAACAGATCCGCGCTGCACGCAACGGTGACATCCTGATCGCCGTCGATCAGGAAGGCGGCCGCGTGCAACGCTTTCAAAATGGCTTTACCCGCCTGCCGGCCGCGGCTTTTTACGCCGAGCAACCTGAGTTGGCAGAAGCTGCCGGCTGGCTGATGGCCAGCGAACTGCTGGCCGTGGATGTGGATTTCAGCTTCGCGCCGGTATTGGATGTGGATTGCGGGGTTAGCGAGATCATCGGTAACCGCTCGTTTTCCCAAGACGCAAAATTAGCCGCAGAACTGGCCGGCGCATTTCGGCAAGGCATGCGCAGCGCCGGCATGGCTGCCACCGGCAAACACTTCCCTGGTCACGGCGCGGTGGCACTGGATTCGCATTTGACGCTACCCGTCGACGAACGCGATCTGGAAACCATCCGCCAACAAGATTTACTGCCGTTCAAACAATTGATAGCGCAAGGCCTGGAGGCCATCATGCCGGCTCATGTGGTTTATCCGCAAGCAGACCGCTATCCGGCCGGTTTTTCCAGCTTCTGGTTACAGACCATTTTGCGCGGCGAACTGGGTTTCGATGGCGCGATCTTCAGCGACGATTTAAGTATGGAAGGCGCGGCCAGCATAGGCGATTTCACCGAACGCGCCGGCCTTGCCCGGCAAGCCGGCTGCGATATGCTGCTGGTTTGCAATAATTCGGCAGCCGCCGAACAAGTGCTGGATAAACTGCCTGTCAGCCAAAACAGCAAACGCGAGCAACGCCTGCAAGCGATGCGCGGCAAATGCCAGCTCGATAAAGACGCCCTGGCAAAAAGCGACAAATGGCAAACCATTTCCAAACAAATCACGGAGTTTTATGAATCCCATGCTTGAAGAAATCGGCATTGTTAAACAGCAAGCACTTTTGCTGCACAGCGCCGACGAAGTCGAAGCGGCGTTGGATAGCATGGCGGCGGCGATCACCGACAAACTGCAAGACAGTAATCCCTTGGTGTTATGCGTCATCAACGGCGGCATCATCGCCACCGGCAAGTTACTGCCGCGTCTGGACTTTCCGTTGAATCTGGATAGCGTCCACGCCAGCCGTTACCGCAACGCCACCTCGGGCAGCGACATACATTGGCTGTTCAAACCGACTACGCCATTGGCCGGCCGCACGGTATTGGTAGTGGACGATATTCTCGACGAAGGCCATACCTTACAAGCGATAGTCGAATATTGCCGGGAAGAAGGCGCCAGCACCGTTTATACCGCTGCGCTGTTCGACAAAGACCTGCAAATCACCAAACCTATCAAGCCCGACTTTATCGGCCTCACTGTCGCCAATCATTACTTGTTCGGTTACGGTATGGATTACAAGGGTTATCTTAGAAATGCGCCAGGCGTATTTGCCTGCAAGGAAGTGTTATGACATTGGCAATCATCGGCGGCACCGGCCTCACCCAAATCGAAGCACTCACCATCACTGGTGAAGAACGCCTGACCACGCCTTTCGGCGAACCTTCTGCGCCTTATTTGCTTGGCGAGCTAAACGGCAAAAAATTGGTGTTCCTGGCCAGACACGGCAATCCGCATCGAATCCCGCCGCACAAGATCAACTACCGAGCCAATATCTGGGGCTTAAAGCAGTTAGGGGTTACCGAGATTATCGGTGTCGCCGCGGTCGGCGGTATCGGCGCGAAAATGGCACCGGCCGTTATTGCCATTCCGGATCAATTAATCGACTACAGCTACGGGCGGGAGCATACGTTTTTTGCTGACGATTTGGAGCATGTCACGCATATCGATTTCACCGAGCCCTATACGCCTTCATTACGCGCCAGAATTATTCAAGCCGCGCAACAGGCAAACATTTCCCTCACCCCATCAGGCACTTACGGCTGCACCCAAGGGCCAAGGCTGGAAACGGTTGCCGAAATCAAACGCATGGCTAACGACGGTTGCGACTTGGTGGGCATGACCGGCATGCCGGAAGCCTCACTGGCGCGGGAATTGGGTTTGGCTTATGCCAACATCTCGGTGGTTGCGAATTGGGCGGCTGGTGTGGTGGAGGGTGAAATCACCATGGCCGAGATCGAGAAAAACTTGGAAGTTGGCATGGCCAATGCCATCGCCTTGTTGAAAGCAACCGTATTATTCAACGACTATTAGAAACGGAAACGGATTTTGACGAGGCCCGGATGCCCCGCCAAAATCCGCGAATTTGGGAAACGTAGATTACATTTCCCGAACCTTTGCAAAGCGCTTATCTTTTCGTGCCACCGCTGTGAAGTACATCATTGCGGTAAGCTGAGTTGGCGGAGTCTTCGGCGATATTTTTTGCCGCAGTAGCATATTTATCATGCTCGGCATTTTTTACCATCAGTACGGCGCCAGCCGCCAGTACGACAGCAATGACGATATAGAGCCAGAAATTATCTTTTTCTTGTACTTCACTCATTTTGTACCTTCCTTTTGTTGTTTGTGATGGTGGTGCTGAAAAAATTTCAACGGGGCAAAAGATAACAAACGGAAGCTTATATTTTTTGATATACATCAAACTTTTTATGGTTATTAAATTCCATGCCTAGCGCCCGCCGCCTATTTTTAAAGCATGCCGGTATTCTGATTGGGGGAGCGTTACTGGCAAGCAAATCAGCAAACGCACTTGCTGAGAGACTGCCCAAGCTTTTTGCCGCCGACGATTTCGCCAAAACCTACTCGACACTCGTCAATCAGCGCACCGTGATCGATAGCGATAAAATCAATTTGATCCTGCCGGAAATTGCCGAAGACGGTGCGGTAGTGCCGATTAGCGTCGCTAGCGAGCTGGAAGGCATCGAGAAACTGTATCTATTCGCCGATAAAAATCCTACGCCGTTGCTGATGGAATTCGAACTCACGCCACTGATAGCACCCTTTCTTACCGCGCGGATTAAATTAGCCGAATCTTGCAACGTGATTTTGCTTGCCGAACACAACGGTGAATTACTGCGCACCAGTCGCTGGGTCAATGTAATGCGCGGCGGTTGCGGAACAGGTTGATATGGCTAACAGTATTAAAATCAGAAGCCAACGGCGTGACGGCTACACGGAAGTTAAATTGCTGATCACGCATCCGATGGAAAATGGCCGTAACCGCGATGCTAACGGTGAATTAGTTCCAGCGCATTTTATCGAGCAATTGCTGGTTAAATTAAACGGTAAACTTATTCTAACCACCAATATGGCCGGCAGCATCTCCAAGAATCCGTTTTTTACATTTAGATTAATAGCAAATAGCGGAGATAGGTTCAACGCCGAATGGACTGACAATAGACAAAACAAAGATCACGCGGAGCACACGCTCGACTAAAGCACGCGCTAATTGACTATAATTTCCGCTGTCTGATTTCGGGCGCTAGCCACCAGAAAACTCAACGGCGATGCAGCAAATTGCCGTTCCAACTGCGCCAACAAATCTGCCGCGCGTTGCGGATCGGCAACCGCGCAAAATCCGGTCGGACCCCACGACGTTTGACCTATCGCCACCGCGCCGTGCTCAGCCAGACTAGCCATCGCTGCCGCAACATCCGGACTGGTAAACACCCCACCCTGCACCGGCGCGAAGTGTTCGCCCACCGCCTGCTGCAGCGCAGTAATCACTTCGCCGAATTTATTAAGATTACGTTCAGCCAACGCCGGCAAGCCCTGCATCAATAGCAAATAACACAAGCGCTCGGCCTGAACTTGCGGAAACGGCGGTAATTGCTGAAAAGCATTGACCTCCTGTTCGCCATGCAAACCTTGGCCGCGTTGATCAAACACCAAAATAAAGCGCCAGTCTTCCGGCACCGCCATTTGCGCGATCATGGGCGGGGTTTTGGTGTCCGGTCCGCGACCGCCATCCACCACCAAACCGCCTGTTTCGAAGATACCGATACCAATACCTGAACGCGCGCCGCGATCAGAAAGTTGCGCTATTTCCCGCACCGACAGATCCAAACCGTAAAAAGCATTCAACGCCGCACCAACAGCCAGAGCCATTTGCGTACCCGATCCTAAGCCAATGTGTTCAGGAATGGCATGAGCTATAGTGATATTAAGTGCATCGGAAACGCCCAGCAGCTGAGAAAATTGCCGGGTACATTTCAGCGCGCGCTCGGCGGACGGACCGCTGACTTGCAGGGTATCCGCGGCAGTTATGGTGAGCTGGGTATTGATTTCGTTCAGCGCCAAACCGATGCTACCGAAATGCCGCCCCAAAGCCCCGCTCAAATCGATAAAGCCCATATGCAAGCGAGCCGGTGCTATGACCGTCACTGATTGGTACCGCGCTTTCACCACCTGGATTCCGTCAAATACTAAGGAGCCGGCATTATAGCGGATGATGTTGACGGGCCGAGATAAAATCGGCCACTTGGTGTAGATCGGCCATGAGAAAATCGGCGTGTTCGGCAGCCCAGGCATCCGGCGGATGTAATGACGGCACGAAAACGCAAGACGCGCCAGCGGCCAGAGCAGCACTGACGCCTGTCGGCGAATCTTCCAGCACCAAACAGTCCTCAACCGGTTGAGCCAGTTCTGCGGCAGCGCGCAAAAAAATATCCGGGGCCGGCTTTGCCGCGGCGACCATATCGCCGGCAACGATATAAGAAAAAACATCCATCAATCCGGCCCAGGCCAGGCATTGTTGCGCCGCCGCCAGCGCGCTATTAGTGGCCAGACAGAACGGCAAACGGTACTGAACCAATACCTCCAAGACGGCGAAAAACCCCGGTTTTACGGCGATACCGTGTTGCTGCACATGCGCTAGCCAATAATCGCTACTTGATTGCTGAAACTTGTCCAGATTGAAACCAGGCCCACACTGCACCTGCAAACGCTGAGTCACTATTTTTCCGGAGCAACCAGACAAACTATCCCAAAATTCGGCCGGCATCGCAAAGCCAAGCTCATCGGCGGCGGCCCGCCAAGCTTGAACATAAGTCGGTTCGCTATCCAAAACCAGACCGTCCATATCAAAAATGACCGCCCGCCAGCAGCGATCTGTCACCGGATGACCCTGATAAACTCGCCGATGGCTTCCCGATTCGAACCGACTACTACGCGCCGCAAACCATCTTGATCAACTTCCAATTGTCCGGCCACACGAATCCATTCGCCGGTTTGCGCCTGGCCGTTGTATGTGGCGGTAAAACACACCACGCTATCAACTTGGGGATGCTTGATGGCAAACCGAGCGGGATAATCGAAACTGAATTGGTCTTCAGTCACTTCGGCTTCGATAGTGATAAAACCCAGTTTCCGATAGCTTCTGTCTTGTGCTTCCGGATCGGCAACCACCAGCGACAAATCGAATTTGCGCTCATTGATCATGCCCTTGTTGTACTTGCGCTGCTCATGCCAGACATATTCGTCAAAGGCAAAATCGCAGGCTCGCCGCTGATAAGCCTCCAACCAATCTTCATCGTTTAATGCCTGGCAACGATCTTCGGCAATCAAGGCTTGGACGATATTGCGCGCACGGTGAAACTCGCCACGCTCGTAGCACACCAGATCAATATCGGAACTGTGTTTTTGCATACTCACCAGCAGCGAGCCGGTCACGCCGAAACGGCTAAGTACCAAGCCATTGTCCCGCAACAAACCGCATAGTTTGTGCAAATCGGCCAATACCGGGTCACCGGGCTCGTCAGCCAACAAACTTTGCAATATTTTTTGAGGCTGATAATGCCGAACAATAGCCGCGCTGGGCACGGCATGTAAATGTGCATCGAGCAGCACTGAATAATGCAGATACTGCGGGCAATATTGCTCAAGATATTGGTTCGCCACTGCGGTGTCGACCTTGCGCCAAACGCCCTCCAGGCAGAGGTAACGCAGAAAACATAGGACCTTCCCATTTTCCTGGCCCTGCACAACGACCGCGAAAATCAATCCTTCCGCGGTTTCTATAAAATCTTTGGCTCGATACACGGTTTTAATTGAACTCCACCCGGTTACGGCCGCTTTGCTTGGCCTTGTACAAAGCGGCGTCTGCCGCCTCCAGCATCTCCAGCGCGGTTCTATATTGGCCAACATAGGTTGCCACGCCCAAACTCAGGCTAACACACTGAGTCTCGGTGTCGCCGTAAACGATGTTTTTTTCAAAAACTTGCCGGCGAATATTTTCAGCAAGCTTAAGGGCATCTTGCAAAGCCGTATCGGGCAGGATCGCCACGAACTCCTCGCCACCGTAGCGACAAATGAGATCACTGCTACGCTCCAATTGCTCCGTGAGAACTTTCGCCACCGCAATCAAACAGCCATCGCCTTGCGGGTGCCCTAAGGTGTCGTTATATTTCTTAAAGTGATCGATATCGCAAATAATCAAAGACAACGGCGCTTTATTGCGGCGAGACAGCGCAAACTGCATGGCAAGATTGCTATCGAAATGGCGGCGATTGCCCAAGCCGGTTAATTGATCGCGCAATGATAAACGCTCCAATTCCCGATTGGCGGCCTGCAATTCCCGCTGAGTGGTTTGCAGCTTTTGCCGCATCACATAAATCCGCTCCATCGCGATCACTGTCAATCGCAAACGGGTAGGATTCAGCGGCTTAGGCAGATAGGCGTCGCCGCCGGCCAAAATCCCGTTAACGAACGACTCATCATCGTCGTGCATCGTAAAAAAAATGATGGGAAACCAATCGGCCTTTTTTAACTCGCGGATGGCTTTCGTGGCCTCGAAACCGCTCAGCAAGGGCATTTCCACATCCATCAAAATTAAATCCACGTCTTGGTCGGCGACATATTGCAAGGCTTCGGAACCGTTTTCCGCATAGGACACCGCATGCCCCATTTCTTTCAGGCATTCCGCAACCAGCTGCCTGATCACTTTACTATCATCGACCACCAATATTTTCATTGTTCTTTTAGTTGGCTTAAGCAGACTCTAGGATTCTAGCGTAATTAATTGAACTCACAGAAAACAATTGATAAAACCGAGTCAATCCCCTATCCTCGCCCGCTGGCTTTTAAGCCTACCAACAATCCGTTATTCCCCTCCAAACCTTAGGAGAAACCATGAAGATCGGTGTTCCAAAAGAAGTTCACGACGGCGAAAAGCGCGTCGCTACCACGCCCGAGGCCGCTGAAAAAATCATCAAACTAGGTTTTGAAGTACTGGTGGAAAGCGGCGCCGGCGACAATGCCAATATTTCCGATGACGCTTATCGTGCGGCCGGCGTGCAAGTGGTCGCCACAGCGCAGGAATTATGGCAACACAGCGATATTGTCATGAAAGTCCGCGCTCCCGAATTTCATCCGCAACTGGCTATCGACGAAGCCGACTTGCTGCGCGAAGGCCAGCAATTGATCAGCTTTATCTGGCCGGCGCAAAACGAAGCACTAATGCAAAAATTGGCCGCCAAAAAAGTCTCTGTGTTGGCCATGGACAGCGTGCCGCGTATGTCCCGCGCCCAAAAAATGGACGCCCTGAGTTCCATGGCCAATATCGCCGGTTATCGGGCCATCGTGGAAGCCGCGCAACATTTTGGCAGGTTCTTCACCGGTCAAATTACCGCTGCCGGAAAAATCCCGCCCGCCAAAGTGTTAGTGATCGGTGCCGGCGTCGCCGGTCTGGCTGCCATCGGCGCCGCAAAAGGCATGGGCGCCATCGTCCGCGCTTTCGACACCCGCCCGGAAGTGAAAGAACAAATTGAAAGTATGGACGCCGAGTTTCTGATGCTGGATTTTCAGGAAGACGGCTCCGGCACCGGCGGTTACGCCAAAACCATGTCCAAAGAATTCATCGAAGCCGAGATGGCTTTGTTTGCCCAGCAAGCCAAGGAAGTGGACATCATCGTCACCACCGCCTTGATCCCCGGCAAACCCGCCCCCGAGCTGATTACCGCCGAAATGGTGGCGTCTATGAAACCCGGCAGCGTCATCGTGGATTTGGCTGCCGAACAAGGCGGTAACTGCGCCTTGACCGAGAAAAACCAGGTGGTGGTAAAACACGACGTGACCATTATCGGTTACACCAATTTGCCCAGCCGCTTGGCTAATCAATCCAGCCAGCTTTACGCCACCAATCTGCGGCATCTGCTCACCGACCTTACCCCTGGCAAAGACGGCAACACTGTCATCAACATGGAAGACGAGGTCATACGCGGCGCGACAGTGATTAAGGAAGGCAATATCACCTGGCCTCCACCACCGCCCAAACTGTCCGCTGCCCCCAAACAAGCGGCAGCAACCGAAGCCGCCGCAGTGGAAACCAAATCTTTGGTACCTGAACCGATAAAGCAATGGTTGCCGATTGCCTTGGCTGCTCTGGTGTTCTTTGCGGTCGGCGCGACGGCACCTACGTCGTTTTTATCGCACTTCACGGTATTTGTACTGGCTTGTTTCGTCGGTTACCAAGTTATTTGGAATGTCTCACCGTCACTGCACACACCGTTAATGAGTGTGACCAACGCCATCAGCGGCATTATTGTCATCGGTGCACTGGTGCAGGTGTCGTCGTCTGACTCGATAATCGGTATTTTGTCGGCGGTGGCCATTCTGATCGCATCCATCAATATTGCCGGCGGCTTTCTCGTGACACGCCGCATGCTTGAAATGTTTAGAAAATAAGGAGAGCTACATGTCAAACGGTCTAGTTACGATGGCGTACATCGCGGCCTCGATTCTATTCATTCTCAGCCTCAGCGGTCTAAGTAAGCAGGACACGGCGCGACGCGGCAACTATTACGGGATGACCGGGATGGCGATTGCGATTGTCGCCACGGTATTCGGCGGCAGTGTGACCGCCTACGTGATACTGACGATTGCCTTGCTGATCGGTTGTTTCATCGGCACCAAGGCCGCCGCCAAAGTGGAAATGACGCAAATGCCGGAGCTGGTGGCATTGATGCACAGCTTGGTCGGTATGGCCGCAGTGCTGGTTGGTTACGCGAATGCGATGGATCACTCCAACAGTTTGGTCGGCGCCGAAAAAACCATCCACGAAGTGGAAACCTACATCGGTATATTTATTGGTGCGGTGACCTTTTCCGGTTCGGTGATCGCCTTCGGCAAGCTCTGCGGTCGCATCAGCGGCAAGCCGGTGTTGTTGCCGGCACGGCATTGGCTAAACCTGGCCATGCTGGTCGTTACCGTGATTTTGGGCGGCAGCTTTCTGAGCGCGGCAGAAAGCGGTGGCGGTATGCTGCCGCTGGCGATTATGACGGTGATTGCTTTGGTATTTGGCGTACACATGGTGATGGCCATCGGCGGCGCGGATATGCCGGTGGTGGTATCGATGCTCAACAGCTATTCCGGTTGGGCGGCTGCGGCTACCGGCTTCATGCTTAGCAATGACTTACTGATCGTCACCGGCGCCTTGGTCGGCTCCAGCGGTGCGATTTTGAGTTACATCATGTGCCGGGCGATGAATCGACACTTTCTCAGCGTGATTGCCGGCGGTTTCGGTAGCGCGGGTGGTGAAGCGGCAGAAGTGGTCGGTGAGGTACAACCCATTGAAGTGGAAGAAACAGCCCAATTATTGCTGGATGCCAAAGACATCGTGATCATTCCCGGCTATGGCATGGCCGTAGCGCAAGCACAGCACACGGTTAACGAAATCACCAAATTGCTGACCGGTCGCGGCAAAAAAGTCCGGTTTGCCATCCATCCAGTGGCTGGCCGCATGCCGGGGCATATGAACGTCTTGTTGGCTGAAGCGAAAGTGCCGTATGACATCGTGTTTGAAATGGATGAAATCAACGAAGACTTTCCACATGTGGATGTCTCCATCGTCATTGGCGCCAACGACATCGTCAACCCCTCTGCTTTGGACGACCCCAACAGCCCGATAGCCGGCATGCCGGTGCTGGAATGCTGGAAAGGTGCTGCCACTATCGTCTTGAAACGCTCGATGGCATCGGGTTACGCCGGCGTCGGCAACCCGCTGTTCGTGCATGACAACACGCGCATGCTGTTCGGCGACGCTAATGATAAATTGCAGGGCTTGTTGAAGGCTTTGCAGGGGTGACCTAGTAATATGCCCTGATCGGTGACCGCCAACGAAGTTAATTGGCGGCCACCTCAAACGGGGCAGCCGCAAAGGACGAAGAATATCAGGCCTGTTTACGTTTCAGGCCCAGGAAACCCAGTAATCCGGTACCCATAAACCAGATCGCACCAGGCACTGGTACAGCGGCTGGCGTAATTGAAGTGACCAAATAAACGGTACTATTATCACTGCCCCATGCTCCTGCGCCATTGGTATTGATACTGTTATAGTACCAGACCCATTGCGCGCTGGAATCGATACCGGAGTGGAAGCCCCAGGGCGATATTCCATTGGCACCCTCTGCGACAATCGGGGATGCCGGATTCGCCAGCGAATCTACATACATACTCCAACCGGTACCGCCAGTTGAAATAGGGGCTGTTGCCATTTTGAAACGATAGCCTTGAAATCGAACGGCTCTGCCTCATTGATTGATTTTTCAATCAGAAGACAAGTGAGCTATGCCGCGACAAATGTTTACGGATGCATACTGGAATAAATTCAAAGCCATCCTGTTAAGCCTGGGGATTTATGACAAGCCTTCGCTCAGGCAAACGGTAGAAGGGATTTTTTATCGCATGCGAGTCGGCTGCCCCTGGCGAGACCTGCCTGCCACGTTTGGTAAGTGGAATGCAGTCTACAAACGGTTTAATGCGTGGTCACTGCAAGAAAAACTGATGGGCATCTTTCGAGGCCTGGTTGTGGCACCGGATTTGGAATGGACCTTTATTGACGGCAGTATCGTGAAAGCGCATCAGCATAGTAGTGGTGCGGCTCATGAACAGGATGCCGCGATTGGGAAATCCGTTGCGGGTCACACCACGAAAATCCATATGGCCGTTGATGCCTGTGGGCTGCCTATTCATTTCTCGATCACCGGTGGTGAAGTCCATGACTGCAAAGAAGCGCCGGAATTAGTGGCTAAACTGCCTTTGGCTGACTACACGGTCGCTGACAAAGGCTATGACAGTGAACCTCTACGGATTCAAATTCGAGAGAAAGGGAGTGTCCCTATCATTCCTAGAAAACAAAATTCAATCGTCGGGAATGACGGAATGGATTGGTGCCTCTACCAATATCGCCACCTCGTTGAAAATGTCTTTGCGCGATTGAAACATTTCAGAGCCATCGCGACGCGATATGACAAATTGAAACGCAATTTTGAAGGCGTTGTCGCTTTGGCCTGCGCTTTTATTTGGTTACCCATGTAAAACGGCAACAGCCCCTAGTATTTGCGCCATTGCCGAATAAATAGTCGTTATTCGACAGCGTAAAAGTACCCAATGCTGCACCCGGGCCACCTTGATTGGTGACTTTTAAAATCAGATAGGAAACAGACGTGGTGCTTAGGTTGTCGACCGAAGAATACGTGATGCCCCAATCGTTGCCGCTTAGGATAGCAGGGCTACTAATCGAGGTTGCGCTGGAGCTGACGTACGCTTCAAAGGCATTATCGGCAGTAAAAACGCTGGTCAGTAAAGTAGATGCTTGCGCGCCTGATATTGAACCAGCCAGGATAAGAGCCGAAGTCAGTTTTTTCATTTTTCAGATACCTTTAAGTTATGTGAGTAGCGTAAGGTTATCACTTGGTGGTTATCGATCATATTGCCCAAAAGCATTATGACCACGCCTCCGCTAGTAATAAGCGCTATTAGCCTAAACCCTGACTAAATAGAGCAGAGGCTGGTTTTGCCACAAATTAAAAAATTGAAGTTAATTTATTTATTTTACCATCCATCTGGAACCTGATCATTACCACCCTCGTATTCATCCGGTTAGCCAAGCGTGCCCAAACTTTGCTGGATAAGCAAGGTTTGTCCCATGGCACGACACCAGTTTGCTGGTATTTACCTTGGCCTCGCTGCTATCCTGGGGATCAGGCGAAGCCGTCGACTGGACCGAAGCAAAAATCCAGGGCAAGCCACAAATCGGCTCTCGCTCAACGGAAGAAGAGATTGCTCAGCTGTTAGAGGTTTTCAACCAAATGCAAACGGCAACCCAAACTAAATCATCAAGCTATTGAAGAGACATTATGAAAAGACTGCTATTGGGATCAACGCTGGCCTTTTGTGCCCCCACCTATGCTGACAACTATTTATCGTTTAAAGCACCGAATAAAGCCGATGCGGAAACTTGGCTGAATGCCTTTACCGATGCTCAAGATATGACCCGAGACGGCATGGTGTTAAAAAGTAATTTAAAGCGAGAAGAACTCTCGGAATTGCTGAAATCGCTGCGGGCAAAAGCCGAAACCTTATTCGGTGATGTGGTATCGCCGTTCGGCGATTGCACCAAATCGGTCGAGTCGGTCAATTGGTACTGGCAAACACAACAATCGCTCATTACCGATCCAACGAATGATACCGATAGCAAGGCGGTTAGCTTGGTTACCCTGGCCTGGGAAGGCGGCGAATATTATGCGATAGCTCACGCATGGTCAGGGCTTTGCCGTAACGCTGACCCGAATTCTTCTAGCTTTAGTTAGGACTAGTTGAGACAAAAGCGATAAAGACCTGCCTTCCACGACCTTTAGCACCAAGGTCTGTTATTGCTCTGAAAGCGGCCTTGCTTCTGATCTATCACTTAAATCAGTCTGGTAGCATGGGCACCGCTATTTACCGGGGGGAATTGGCAAAAATATTTACACCCTCATAACGGCAAAATGCTGAAGCGCCTGTCAGCCAGCCCGCGGCAAACATACGCGAAAGCACGTACCCTTACCAAGTTCGCTTTTTACCTCTATCCGCCCATTGTGCTTTTTAACGATCCCATAGGATAAAGACAGACCCAGGCCTGTGCCCATGCCAACTGATTTGGTGGTAAAAAACGGATCGAAGATTTTTCCAAGCTGTTCGGGCTTGATGCCCTTGCCGGTGTCCTCCACCTCAACCCAAACATTTTGCTCGTCATACGCGGTGCGAAGCGTAATTCGGCCGTGATCCTCGATGGCTTGCACGGCGTTGATTAAAAGGTTCATAAACACTTGGTTGAGCTGGGACGCGATGCAATTAATCTCGGGGATTCCGCCGTATTCCTTGACGACGTCGGCCTTGTACTTGATCTCGTTCCACACCACGTTAAGCGTACTGTCGAGACCAGCCTCAAGATTCGCCGATTGCTGTTCCAGTTCGCCGACGTGAGAGAAATCCTTCAGATCCTTAACGATGCGCCGCACTCGCTGCAGGCCGTCGAGGGATTCCGCCAGAAGATCGCCAATATCTTCGCGTAGATAGCCGATATTGATTTCCTGCTTCAGATGCGTGATATTTTGCAAGGCCTCATTTACCAACGACCCTTCAATCCGTTCGTAAGCCGCCAGCAGTGCCAGCATGCCATCGACATACTCTTGCAAGGTGCTCAAATTGGAGTTGACGAAGCCAATGGGATTATTGATTTCGTGAGCCACACCGGCCGCGAGCTGACCAATCGAAGCCATTTTTTCGGATTGCAGCAGTTGCATCTGGGTTTCTTCAAGCTGCCTGATCAGTTCCTCTTGACGCGCCTTCTCGGCCAGCAATTGCGTATTCGCCATTTGCAGGGATTCAGTGCGCTTTCGCACCTGTTCTTCGAGCTCGTCTCGGGAATCGCGCAATGCTTCCTCGGCCCGTTTGCGTTCGGTAATATCGTTAAAGCCGAAGACGCGGCCGATGATGTGCTCGCCTAGATATTGCGGCCGGGATCTACATTCGAAAATCCGGCCATCATTGAGGCTCAGAATATCTTCGGTTTCGCTGTTGCCGACGAGCTCCTGTAGGCGCATACGAAATATTTCCGGCTCGGCAACCAGCCCAGCGATGAACTCGAGAATATCCGTTTCCTCCCCCTCCAGCAGCAACTCGTCGGAAATGCCCCACATGCTGCTGAACTGGCGATTCATGTTGGCGATCTTGCCATGCCAATCGATGACTAGAATGCCATTGCCTGTCGATTCCAACGTCGCCCGCAATTGAGACAATATCTGAGCCAGGGCATCCTCGGCCTTGTGCTCGTTCTGTACATCCCTGGCCTGCACCAGAATCAAAGGGCTTCCTTCGTGATCAATGACTTTGACGGATTTGGTCACCGTCAGCATCGAACCGTCGGCGCATTGGTAAAGTCCGTCCTGGGTCTCGATATCCTGGTATTGGCCGTTACGGACGTCCTCCCAATAAAACACGTCTTGCAATGAACTTTCGATGTTGGTGATCGGCATGGCCAGCAATTCGGCTTCCGAATAGCCCAGCATTTTCTCGACAATCTTGTTGGCAACGATGATCCGCAACTCACCGGGTTCAACCAACAACATCATATACCGGCTGTAATTAAGCATCAGATGTTCGAGGCTGATCATCCGGCTCGCTCCTGCCCAGGCGTATTCGGATCGAAATAGTAATTGACCCGTTTGCGCGGACTGAGATAGTTGTATATCTCCCTCGGGACCTGCGCCGGCCTGATCGCCTTTGCGATATTCGCATCCGCTTCGCACGCCATGTCCACCAGGATCGCTTCATCCCTGGGAATATCCGCATCGTAAATCAGCACCAGCGGTTTCATCGGCTTGGCCGTATTGACGGTGACGACCATGCCGATCACGCCATTGGAAAACTGCACGATGGTGCCGGGCGGATACACACCAAGACAATGGATGAAGACCTGAAGCAACTTCTGATCGAATTTGTTGCGCAACTTGGCGAACATGGTCGACAGCGCCTCGTGGGGCGTCAGCGCATCGTTAATATTCACCGGATTGCATAATTCATCGTAGTGGTTGGCAATGACAACAATCCGGGAAAGTAAACTGATAGCCTCACCCTTTAGTTTATTAGGGTAGCCAGTCCCATCGAACCATTCGTGGTGTTCGCGGATGATGGCCACCACGGCCGGCGCTAATCCCAGCCGCTGGCCAATATCCGCGCCGTACTGGCAATGCATTTCAAACAAATGCCGCTCAGCCTGATTGAGCGGCTCCTTTTTCATCAGAATTTTTGTCGGAATTTCCTTATGGCCAATATCGTGAAACAGCGCGCCTATACCCAGGCTGCCGACCAGTTCTTGGGGCAACTGGATGTCGCGCGCCATCATTAGGGAAAGCATGGTGACATTCAAAGAGTGGTAATACATTTCCTCTGCACCCGCTTTGCCGATCATGACATGTATAGCAAGTTCCGGTGCGCAAAGCAGCGAGTCGACAATTTGGTCCACCAATTGCCCAGCCTTGCGCACGGTTTCCGCCGGCATGGTAAACAGGCTTTTCTCAATGCCGTGTATCGTTTTAGCGGTATCGATAAAGGCATTTTCAATCCGCGCCGCCACCTCTCGCTGCTGCTGGATCCGCTCGACCAGCGCCAGTTTGGCTGCCAACGCCGGCGAAATATCCGGCTTGGCGGCAAGCTGTGGTTGCTCTACCTGCTGTGTTTTTTTAGGCAGCGGATTGACATCGCTGAGGGCCGGATCGTAACGAATCGATTTCAGCCCAAGACCCTGCAGGGTCTTGATCTGCGCCTCGTTTTTAATCTTGAAATGGCTGAACGAGAATGGGTGATCAAACCACTTGAGATCGAGGTGGATATACAACCCGACCCGAAGCTGATCCATGGTGATGTTGAGGTCATCTTGCATAGGGATTGGCAGTTCGATCAACTTTTGTCAGATGGAAAAATGTCGAATTCATACCGTCTCTACCCATACGCCGCCCCAGACCACTCCCGGTTTTGCGATCATCTTCATACGGAAGACGCTGCTTCAGTGAGTTTGACCGGAAGCGTAGGGGAAATAAGGAAAATAAGCAAACCAGGAGTCAAATCCAGTTGGACCCCATGCCAATCAAAAGCTTGGGAACTGAATAGCAAGTCATTCTCCTCATACCCCCTTAGCAATTGAGCCATGTGTTTCCCTTCTTCTGCATCCGGACGATGATCCATTAGAAGATAGCTAAGAGTGCCGGTGCTTGCGTTGGCAATTACCTGAAGGTGTTTAGCTTAGCGAGATCTTTTATCCCGTTCCAGTTCCAAATATTTATGCCGCAAATCGACATAATTGCCGCCTATCCATTGCCAAAATGTCGCCGCCGCTTCCGGATCAGTGCTGATTAACTTCACGGCTATCGCGCCGTTGCTGCTGATGTCGGTAATCTGTGCGTCAATATCAATGCTGGCTTTGGTTTTAACGACGCGCCTGTCGGTATCGACCCGAAAAGTCACCGGTTCGCCTACTTGAAACAGGATGTCGCGTTTTAAGCCGCCCAAAAACTTCAGGCTATACTCCGAAACCGATTGAAACGGCAACACGAACTCTGCATGCCAACGAAACGGCGGACACTGGATAGGCCCGGCGTTCTTGGGAAAGTGCACGGTATAGCCGTCATCGACTTTGGCTTTAACCACCCCCCGGGTATAAATTTCGTGGCAATTGGTCAGTACCGCATCGCCCGGCTCCAGACCGTATTTTGCAGCGTGTGCAGTCAGGCTGTTGAAAGCCAAGACAAATCCCAAAACGATTGTTTTCATGCTGCTCTCCTGATAATTATTGTTTACTTTCATCCCTAAACTTTCGGCTCGGCCAACCGGATACTGGAGATCAAATTCGTTCCCCAGCTTGGCGGTTGTACCCTCAGTCTGTATCCGCCACCAAGCGTTGTCAATATGTTGCCTACAATGCAGTTCAGCAGCAGGCGGATAACCCAATCCCATCTTTATCGCGGCTGCGGTGTGCTGGGTTGATATGGACCCAGCAGACTACGTACCAAGGTATTGGTTTCGTCTATATCCACAGTGATCATATGCCCGGTGTTAGTGCCTAGATAGGGCTGCATTGCTGCTGCCATATACGGGAACACCAGACGTAAGTCGTTACTGGAACCGTTACTTTGTACGCTGGTTTTCCATAACTGTTTGCGTTGCTGCTGTTGCAAATAGGCTTCTTTATCACAGGCTTCCAACACCAGATAGCGCCGGAACGTCGTGTAGGATTCGGTGCGTTGCGAATAGCCGCCGTAACCCCAACCAAAACCGGGATAATAGCCATTGTAAAATCGGGACATGCGGTACGGATAGTAATAACCCATGTCGTTCCACAATGGTACTTCGTAGCTATACTGGTGGACTTCGGGCGCACCGACGCCGTAACTTAAGAACATCACCAAATTGCTGTCTTGCAAACTACCGGCCTTGCTGTAGCCGCGATTGGCCAGGACTTTTTCGATATAGGTTTTAAACTCGATAAACTGCAAATCCTGTTCGTTTGCACCGGCATTGCCCGGCAATACTACGAATCGCATATTGCTTTGCGGAGCGCTAACGGCGACTAGCGAATCGATTTCCGTGCGGAATTGCAGCGGACGCGGTGTAGTGCTACAAGCCGCCAATAATGCAGTCATTAACAAAATCAACACCCGATAACTTACACCTATCAATTTATTGCTGCGCATAGTCACTCCCTGTTTCATTCGTTGAACTGTTCTCTTGCCATAAGCTTTGCGTGCGTTGCTGCAAGCGAATATCGGCAAGTACCTTTTTATCGTGCAATTCCGCCTGGTGGGTCAATTGTTCCGAGAGCTGCTGACTTTCCGCAAGCCTTTGCCTGGCCTGCTGGGTTTCCTGGGCCAGCAACTCCGCTTCCAGACGCATCGCCTTTAACTCGTTTTCGTGGCTTAGCTGTTCGGCATACAAACGCTTCTCAAGTTCCAGTTGCTGTCTAAGCTGCTCTTGTTTGTCTTCCAGCAAGCGCCGCTGTTTTTCGGCCTCCTGAGCCTGCATCTGCAATTCCAACTCGGATACGCGGCGCAAATGCTCCAGTTGCAGGCGTTTTTCGTGTATTTCTTCTTCCTCCAGCAACCGCTGCTGCCGGGAGAGTTCGCGGGTGCGTTCTTCATTCAACTCAAAAGTCTTTTTCAACACGTTCAGATAAACGCTGTCGCGGCCCAACTGCACATTCGGAAATTCGTTAAAGCTGGCGGTAAGGCTACATAGGGCTTGCGATTGAATGTGCTGCTGCATTAATACTTGGTTAATAGCCAGCGCAATGCGTTTCTCGGTGTCAATTAGACCGGTTTGAATCCAGTTGCCATCAGCCAGCGTTTGCAACTCAAGATTGACCACATCATCAATAATATCGGCATACAACTGCTTGATGTGTTGGTTAATCGTTGGCAGCATTTCGCTGTTTTTCAGCACATAAGCCAGGGTGGCCTGAAAGCGCAAATCCAGCGCCAAGTCCACAGTGCAAAAATCGTCGAACATACTCAGCTGCCGCCGGTATTGCCAGCTTTCTATCGTCAGTGGGTGTATATGATGATAGAAGCGTTTGACGAACTTTTTTGGCCGTAAAAAGAGTTTTTTATACGGCCCGAGTTTTAGCTGCACCACTTGCCGGTCGGCGTCGAAACCAGCGATCCATTGCTCCGCCGCATCGGCAAGCGACTCTTCGAATAAATCGCCGCCGGCCAGCCAGACTTCCAATTCGGTGCCGGCGCTATTCATGGCTAACCACACCGGCGGCAGCGGCTTTTTGTTTAAGCGTGGCGATTTTGTCGGACATTTTTTCGGCAATCAGCGGGTAAAGATTCGGCGCAAACTCCACGGTTCTATCGTCTACTTTACGCAAGAAACCGCGGCTGAGCAGCAAGCCGACCACGAACATTCGCGACCAATCCGAGTAACGGCGGGCTTTTTCCAAGTCGGATTTTTCGATGACCATTTCCAGTTCATCGTTCTCGTTGATCCGAAACTCGGTGAATTGTCGCAGGCATTCAAACACCAGTTCTTCTTCCTGGATCGTCAACGGTCCCGGTGCTGTAAATTCCAAGCGATACGACAGTAACACGGTGAAAAAATCCACCATCGCCGCGCAGGCAAATGCAAACCAGGAAAACCCGCGCCACATCGCAAACGAGGGTTTAACTTCCTCAACAAACTGTTTATAGGTCATCAGCAAGGGTGCATCGGGTAAAGACATACCCATGCTGCTGGCAAGTTGGTTCACCCCAAGCTGTATATCCTGATAATTTTTTAAGAATTGTGTATAGGTGGCTTCCTTGTCGTTAGTCACATCCAATTGGTTCAGATTGCTTTGCAACAGTCGGATATTGCTGTCCAAGGTCTGAAACGCTTGTTCCTGCTGTTGCAAGGCCTGCTTCTTTTCTTGGTAAATTTGGTTGTAATGGCGCCAGAACGGCCCCTCGCCTACCTGATTTTTATAGCCGGGGCCGATTTCATTATGCGTGCCGAAATAGGCTTGGCGTGCATCCAGCGAGGCTTTTTCCAGATCCTGTTTTTGTTGGTGCAGCATCTGGCTTTTAACTTGCAGAATACTGTCCAGATAATTTTTGGTCTGCTGTCTTAACTCGTTCAGCCTATTAATATGCAGCGTTTCCTGCTCGGATATTTCGTAAAACTTGAAATAGGAAAAAGTCACTGAAGCCGCAATCGCCACCGCCAAAGACGCCACCACGGTAAAGTAGCGCATCCTGTTGGCCTTCCAATGAATGCCGGCCATTTCCAAAGAACAGATAACGATGATGGATTGAATGGCGACGGTAATCACCAACGCAATCCAGGGCGTGATGAAATGCGATAAACCGTAATAGGTCGTAAAGCCGGAGGACAGGCTGAGCATTAGGACGATGGGTATCGTCCAGATACGCAACATGCTGACGAACAGGGTCTGAATGCGGTTAATAAAATAACCGAGTCCGGTAGAACGGATTTTGATGCTGGGATTTGTCATTATTATTTTTTTGCTCCAGCAGAATGCGGGATAAAACGGCGTCAGCTCATACTTAAAAGCGCTCGCCGGTGTCATGAACAATGGTCACCACGGCTTTCTCCACGCCCATCAGTGCCGTGCTCGCGCCGTCCGAGATGACCGGAGTTTCGGCTAGCTCCACCGCCAAATCAAAATCCGAAGCTTACGGTTTTTGATCATGTCGGCAACCCTGGACATAGCGCCCAGGACTGCCTGACGATTTGCTGGGCCTTGACAAAAGGCCCTATTTAGCAAGCGCCCCGCTTTCTCCGCGACTTGAATCATAGCCACACCGATTCAGTCCATAACCGAGCTGCTGGGGTTTTGCGATGCCAACTTTGCCAGCACAGTCGCGGAGTTTTCCAACACGACTTTATGTAATTTCACTACCGGGGTATTGCCGATCAAGTGCATTACATCGCTGGCAACAGGCATTGAGTTACCCCTATTATTTCTCGATTTTAAACGCTAAAAACACCGGGCTGCCATTACGTTGTACCAAAAGTGCTATCGATTTTTCAACCGGTAATTTCGCGACGATAGAGTTAAACTCGGCGGCATCACGCACCACATTGTTTTGAATGCGCAAAATAATATCTCCTGGCTGAATGCCGGCGTCCATTGCTATGCCTTTGTTAACTTTTTGTACTATTACGCCGTTTTTCTCAACCTGCGATTGCTGGCGTTGCTCGGTGGTTAAATCGGCAACAGCTAATCCCAGCCGATTCACAGCGACTTCAGGCGCAGCGGCGGGCGCGTTTGCCAAAGAGGACGGTTGCGCAGGCAACAAGCCAATTTTCACGCTGAGATCCTGCTTATCACCCTGGCGAATAATTTTAACCTTGGCTTTTTCGTCGATAGGCGTCATACCCACTCTAGGCGGCAATTCACCGGACGTTTCGATGACTTGGCCGTTAAACTCAACAATAATGTCGCCAATTTGAATCCCGGCTTTTTCGGCGGGTCCGCCGGGTATCACTTTTGAGACCAAGGCACCGTGCGGCCGGTCCATACCAAACGACTCCGCCAACTGCCGGGTTACATCCTGGATTTGTACACCCAACCAGCCCCGCGAGACTTTACCTTTACTTTTAATTTGGTCGACTACGTTCATCGCCACATCGATAGGTATGGCAAACGATAAGCCCATATAGCCGCCGGAACGGCTGTAGATTTGCGAGTTAATTCCGACCACCTTGCCTTGCATATTGAATAAGGGGCCGCCTGAATTGCCCGGATTGATGGCGACGTCGGTTTGGATGAACGGCACATAGTTACCGTCCGGCAGACTGCGCCCTTTAGCACTGACGATACCGGCGGTGACCGATTGGTCGAAACCGAACGGCGTACCGATAGCCAGCACCCACTCGCCCACTTGCAATTGCTCCGGCGAACCGACTTCCACTACCGGCAGGTCCTTAGCTTCTACTTTTAATAGGGCCACATCGGTGCTTTCGTCGGAGCCGATCAATTTGGCAATCAACTCCCGGCGATCTTTCAATTTAACAACAATCTCGGAGGCATTGTTCACCACATGGTGGTTGGTCAAGACGTATCCGTCCTTGGAAATCACAAACCCTGAGCCCAAGGAGTTGGTTTCTCGTGGTGAATTACCTCCACGCCCAGGCCCCTGGAAAAACCGCCGAAAAAACTCTTCCATTTCCGGCGGCATATCCTCAGGCATTTGCTGCTGATCGACGCCCGCTTGCGGATCTGCAGCCTTTTGGGTCGTGCTGATATTGACCACCGCATCCCCATTGGTTTTAACCATTTCGGTAAAATCGGGCAATTGCGCATAGCTTGCATCAATCGCCGTTAAAAATATCAAAACTCCATAAAACAGCTTATTAAGCATGTAATCTCCACTCATACATTTGATTTGTTACAAAAAGGACACGCTAACGTAGCGCTATGCCGTCAGCAATTAGCTCGACTGTTTTGGCGGGTACTTCACCCAATACGGTGAATTGGGTATCGCCAATCACCTTACTGAACGAATTGACAGAACCCAGGCTATGCAAACCATTCATACCTTGCGATTCTTTGGCTTCCAGATACACCGACACTGTAGAGAAACCGTCACTAATCAATAAATGATCTACGGCTTTCTGAGATTGCTGGATGGAATTGCGAATAAAAAATACCGGCTCAAACCCAGACGGCCAATTCTTCAATACGAATGTAGCGTTTTCAAACGGTTCGGCTTGAGTAGCGTGGATATGTTTGACATGAAAGCTGTTGTCGTCGACATTGCCGGCGTGGGGCTCGGCTAATGAATCGGTCATTAAATCGGTGAAAACTACTTGCTCAAGGATACTGCCGTCCAAATTGTAAACTTCGACTTTCAGCGGCAAAAAATGTTGGGTATCCACCCAGATTTTTCTCGGGTAGCGCAGCGCATCGGTAGGCTCGACACTGACGATTTGCGTCGGCAACATCGCAATGGATTCCTGACCCGACAAAACTAATTGATAATTTTTTTCCAGGTTAGCGGTGTTCTGCGGCAAATTGACGATAAACGAACTATCCAACGGATGATGATTCACCACTTTTTGACCGGTTTCCTTGAACGTGCAGGTCACTTCGTTGGATTTACGTGTCACTTCCCGCATCGGCGAATTCAAAGACGCCAAACGCTCCTGTTCGACGCCGTTTTCAACACTATGCTGATATTTCATCGTATCGAGCTGACCGTTTTTCATGAAGATCACGGTACCCCGGTAGTTGAGGGTTTTCATCGCCCGGTTCATATTATCCAGCCATTGTCTAGCCGTAACTTGATCCTTATCGGCAAAAGCGCTTTGACAAACAACGCACAGCAAAAAAGCTTTTAAAACTCTCACGCGCTTATTCCTGCCGATAGCCCACCACCCGTGCGTAGGGTTGTCCCGCTTGCACGCTATTGACATACATCGCGTTGTCATGGGCTTCCAGATAATCCTTGAATCGAGCATGCATTTCCTCGGCTGATACGTCTTTACCCTGAGCCACCATCTCGACCGAACCGAGCGGGTTATGCATTTGTTTATCCACTTTACTGCTGACCCACACCACGGCCAACGCCACCGACGCAGCAATCGCCAACGCCGCTTTTTGCCAATTTACCGCCGACTTTTTTTGGGGTAAAAAGTAGGTAGGTTCCTGCCGAATCTGTTCGTGAATCTTGTCTACAAAATCGCTGGTAACGTGAGAATATTCGCCAGTCTTCATGACTTGACTGGCAATTTGATAGCGGCGCAACTTGTCTTTCAGCAAGCCGTCGTTCTGCAAAGTCTGCAATAGCGACAGTGCCTGTTGGCTATCCAGTTCGTCGTCTATCAGTTGAGAAAGTTTTTCGTTAAGTTGTTCTTGCATCGATACACCTTTAGTCGAGCAATGGGTTTAATTTTTGGTCTATGGCTTCGCGAGCCCTAAAAATCCGCGAGCGTACCGTCCCGATGGGGCAATCCATTGCTTCCGCAATTTCTTCGTAACTCATCCCTTCAAACTCCCTGAGCGTAATTGCAATCCGCATCTCTTCTGGTAACCTCTCGATAGCTGATTTAATGACCGCCACAATTTGTTCGTTCATCAACAAATTTTCCGGCGTTTCTATATCTTTTAGTTGTGGCGCGTTTTCTACTTGTTCGGCATCTTGAACATCGATCTCGTAATCAAAATGACGGCGCGAGCGCGACAACAAATAGTTTTTGGCGGTGTTAATCGCTATACGATACAACCAAGTGTAAAAGGCGCTGTCACCGCGAAAATCTCCCAAAGCCCGGTAAGCCTTGATAAAGGTATCCTGCGCCACATCTTGAGCTTCGCTCGGATCCTTGACGTACCGGTTCACCAAGTGGACGATCTTGTGCTGGTATTTCATCACCAAAAGATCGAAGGCGGATTTATCGCCTTGCTGTACACGACGCACCAACTCTTGATCCAGATCTTCGGTATTCGTTTCTTGTTCGTTCACTGCGCTATTTTGGTATTGAAGTGGACAGAATTAAACCTCATTAGTTCTGGCAACACAAAAAAAATTACCGCAAGATTAAAACCAGATATTATTCGAAAACGCTAAAACTATTCATCCGGCCGCAAAGTTGACCACACTGACAGCAAACCAACCCAACCATACCGCTGACTCCCATTACGACATCCTTATCGCCGGCAGTGGCGGCGCCGGGCTGAGTCTTGCGCTGCATCTTGCCGACACCTATAAGGTGGCAGTGCTCGCCAAATTTGCATTGACCGAATGCAGCACCTATTACGCCCAAGGCGGTATCTCTGCGGTATTTGACGAAGAATACGATTCGATAGAATCGCATATCGAAGACACCTTGATCGCCGGCGCCGGCTTGTGCGATCCGGAGATCGTCAGACTCACCGTCGCACAGGGCCGGCAAAGCATCGAATGGCTACGTCAACAAGGCGTGAATTTTACCGAAGAGCGCAACGCCGACGGCGCCAAACAATTGCATTTAAACCGCGAGGGCGGCCACTCGCACCGCCGCATCGTCCATACCGACGATGCCACCGGCAAAGCCGTCTCGCTGTCGTTGATCGAACGCGCCCAGGCGCACCCGAACATCACCCTCCTGGAATACCACAATGTCGTCGAACTGATCACCGCCACCAAGTTGGGGGCAAGCGAACAACGCATATGCGGCGCCTATGTTTTGGACAGCAAATCAGGCAGCATCAAATCGATAGCCGCGAAAGTAGTTGTGCTCGCGACCGGCGGCGCCAACAAGGTTTATCTATACTCAACGAATCCGCACATTTCCAGCGGCGACGGCATTGCGTTGGCCTGGCGGGCCGGCTGCCGAATCAGCAATATGGAATTCATGCAGTTCCATCCGACCTGCCTTTATCATCCGACCGCGCGTTCGTTTTTAATCAGCGAAGCGGTGCGCGGCGAAGGCGCGCATTTGATTCTGCCCGACGGCGAGCGTTTCATGCGCCGTTACGACGAGCGCATGGAACTGGCGCCGCGCGACATCGTTGCTCGCGCCATCGATAGCGAAATCAAGAAACACGGTATCGAATGCGTGTATTTGGACATCAGCCACAAATCGCGGGAGTTCATTCAAAAGCACTTTCCCACCATATATATGCAGTGCCTGGAACTGGATATCGACATCAGTCAGCAACCGATCCCCGTGGTACCGGCCGCGCATTATACCTGCGGTGGCGTATTAACCGACGCCAACGCCCGCACCGACATCCCCGGCTTGTATGCCATCGGCGAAGTCGCCTGCACCGGGCTGCACGGCGCCAACCGCATGGCCAGCAATTCTCTGTTGGAATGTTTGGTGTTCGCCGAGCAGGCCAATCAGGACATTCGCCGCAATTTCGCACAATTGCCGGAACCTCTGCCGCTGCCGGATTGGGACGAATCCAAAGTCGGGGACTCGGATGAGGAAGTGGTAATCGCTCACAATTGGGATGAATTACGCCGTTTCATGTGGGATTACGTCGGCATCGTTCGCACCAATAAACGCCTGGAACGCGCCATGAACCGCCTGGTGTTGCTGAAAGATGAAATTGCCGAATACTACGGCCAGTTCCGCATTACCAGCGACCTGCTGGAGCTGCGCAATCTAGTAATCGTCGCCGAGCTAATTATCCGTTGCGCGCAACAGCGCAAGGAAAGCCGGGGCTTGCATTACACAAAAGATTATCCGGATCTGGACCACAGTCAGCCGCCGCAAAACACCGTATTGACACCGGAAAAACCCGCTCAAAAAGTTCATTGATTGTCGCCATCGAACCCACCATGCCCCCTCTAGACCGGGAGAGGGGTTTTTGGTGACTGCCAAGAGTACTTCATCACGCATAATCCACCATTGCCTGCCATTCTTCTTCAACCTGCGGACTGACATATTTCTGACATATTCGCTCACTAGAATCCCCCGCCATACTCCTTTTTCCAGGACACTGAGCGATGATCGATGCTGAACGCATTCTGCAAGAAACCTATCCCGACTTTAAATTTGGCAAAGACAATAAGCTGGTCGTACAAGCTTTAAAAAAACTGATCCACGAAGACGATTTCAACGACGTTATCCGTAAAAACCAACATCTACGCGGCTTCGCCTTTCTCGACAAACTACTGAATTATTTCAAGTTCAATTATCAAGTCAGCAACGATTGTTACAACAATATCCCCTCCGAAGGTCGCTTGCTGATCGTCGCCAATCACCCGATCGGCACATTGGATGGCTTAGCCCTGGTGAAACTGATTCGATCAGTACGACCCGACGTGCGCATCGTCGCCAACCGGGTTTTATCGCACATGGAGCCCTTGCAATCGATCTTCTTACCGGTCGATGTGTTATCCGACAAGAAAAAACTGAAAGACGTTTATAAAGTCATGCTGGATGCACTGGAGCATGAAGAAGCGATCATTTTCTTTCCCGCCGGCGAAGTGTCGCGCATCACCCCAAAAGGCATTCGCGACGGTGCCTGGCAATCCGGTTTTATCAAGCTAGCCCGTAGGGCGCAATGTCCAATCTTGCCGATCTTTATTAAAGCCAAGAACTCCGCCTTGTTCTATAGCGCCTCGACGCTATACAAACCGCTGGGCACGATGCTGCTAGTCAAGGAGATGTTCAACAAAAAGGGCCAGGAAATTAAATTCATGGTCGGCGCACCCGTACCTTACCAAGTTATTGCCGATAGCGAGGAAAGCAACAAACAGCTGAGTCAGCGCTTTCGTAAGCACGTACAAAACCTGGGCAAAAAAAACAAACCGGCGCTATTTGAGACCGTCGCTACCGTAGTGCATCCTTCCGACACCAAAGCGGTGAAGAAGGCCTTGTACCAATCGCGTCTGCTTGGCGAAACTCGCGACGGCAAAAAGATCTTTTTATACCAGTTTCAAGACGATTGCCCGGTGATGCGGGAGATCGCCCGCTTGCGCGAGTTGACCTTCAGAACGGTCGAGGAAGGCACCGGCCTGGCATTGGATCTGGATAAATTTGATATTTACTACAGCCATATCGTGCTGTGGGACGACAACGATCTGGAAATCGTCGGCGCCTACCGAGTCGGCGAAGGCTCGGCTATTATGGCCAGCCACGGCGTGGACGGCTTTTATACGCAAACGCTGTTCGATTTGCGCAGCGAATTTGAAGCTTATCTGCCCTACAGCATTGAATTGGGGCGTAGCTTTGTGCAACCACGTTATTGGGGGCAACACAGCCTGGATTACCTTTGGTACGGCATAGGTGCGTATTTGCGCGAACGGCCGGACATCAAATACCTATTCGGCCCGGTCAGTCTCAGCAATGCTTATCCGCAAGCCGCCAAAGAACTGATTATCGGCTTTTATCAACAGCAATTTGCCTCCGATTTACAGCACACCAAGGCCAGAACACCGTTCGTAATTTCGCAACAAGGCAAGGCATTTGCCGCCACCGAATTCAGTGCCGACTACTCCACCAGTTTCAAAATATTGAATAGCGAACTAAAAAAACTGGGCGTCAAAGTCCCTACGCTTTATAAACAATACGTGGAATTATGTGTCGATAAAGGCTGCCATTTCGTCGCCTTCAATATCGACCCGGACTTTAACAATTGTATCGACGGCCTGATCATGGTGGAGGTCGATAAAATCGCACCCAAAAAAAGACAGCGCTACATCGAAAAATCACTGGCGGGGTAGATTGGCGCGAATTCATGGAAAATCGTTCATTCCCGGAGCTGGATCAGCTGGAAGCACTGATCCGGCAATTCGGCGACCGCGCCCATTGCGAGATCGTCGAGCAAATAAGCTACAAAGACACGCAATTTCCCATCCATTGCCTCAGCCTGGGTTCAAATAGCCCGGACGTCCCAGTATTGGCTTTTTTCGGCGGCGTACATGGTCTGGAGAAAATCGGCTCGGAAGTCATATTGGCCTACTTGCAAACCATCCTGCAATTATTGGATTGGGATCAAGAATTTAACGCTCGTTTGCAGAATTCGCGACTGGTATTTGTGCCCATCATCAACCCGGTAGGCGTCTACCGAGGCACGCGCTGCAACGGCCATGGCGTGGATTTGATGCGCAATTCACCCATCGAAAGTAGCGGTAATACCCGGCTATACAGCGGTCAGCGTTTCAGCGCCAAACTGCCCTGGTATCGCGGCGATGAATCGAAAATGGAAAAGGAAGCCCAAGCCCTATGCCGGGTGGTGCATAAACATCTGTTCAATGCACCGTTATCGATTGCTATCGATCTGCATTCGGGGTTTGGGATACACGATAGGTTATGGTTTCCCTATGCCTCCTGCCAGACGCCGTTTCCAGGCATCGCCGAAGCATACGGCTTAAAACAACTGTTTGATCGCTGCTACCCGCATCATTTTTATAAAATAGAGCCCATGAGCCAGGAATACGTCATCAGCGGCGATTTATGGGATTATCTATATGACGACTTTATCGACCGGCACGGTAGACAGCGCGTGTTTCTGCCGTTGACGCTGGAGATGGGCTCTTGGCTATGGCTGCGCAAAAGCCCGACACATTTGTTTCAACGTCACGGCTTGTTTCACCCCTTGTTGCCGCATCGCCAACAGCGCATCATGCGTCGGCATCTGACCTTATTCGATTTCCTGTATCGCAGCCTGCTCTATCCGCAAAAATGGGCGACATTGACCAGCCAACAGCAAGAACATAATCGGCAACAAGCGATGGATTTCTGGTATGCCTGAAGCAGCAGCCGGGCAACATTGGTTATTACTGCGTGGTCTATGCAGAGAGGCTGCACATTGGGGAAATTTTCCGGATGTGTTGCGGCAGGCTTTTCCGGAATCGACCGTCACAACTATCGATTTGCCAGGCACCGGCCGATATTACCAAGAACCTAGCCCGGACAACATCGAAGCGATAACGGCACAAGTCCGCCGCCAGGCTTTAGACTATGGTTTGTTGGCAAAGCCGGTAACGTTACTCGCACTGTCGCTCGGCGGCATGGTAGCCTGGGAGTGGTTACAGCGCTATCCGCACGACATCGCCGCTGCCGCCCTGGTCAACACCAGCTTTGCAGGCTTAAGCCCGTTTTATCGGCGCATGCGTTGGCAGAGTTATCCGCAGTTTTTTCAGTTATTACTGGAAAGGGATTTGTATCACAGGGAACTGGCAATTCTTCAGCTGGTTAGTAACCGGCAAAATATCTACGCGGAAACGGCCAAGGCCTGGACCGCCATACAGCAAGTTCGGCCTATCAGCCTCGCTAATGGAATCAGACAGCTAAAAGCAGCGGCACGCTATCGGCCTAGTCAGAAAAAACCCGAGACACCGTTGCTGATATTGAACGGCCGGGGCGACCGATTAGTCGCACCGGCTTGTTCCGACGCCATTCATAGTAAATGGCAAATCGACATCTTCAAGCACCCGTGGGCGGGCCATGATCTATGTTTGGACGATGGAGCCTGGGTAGCAAACCGTTTAAAAGACTGGATAAACCAGAGTACGGTTTAAATCCGAAGATTATTTAATTTCGAACTCGGCTTTATTGCGACCGGAGGCCAGCAGTTCCTGCATCCATTTCGGCGCCAATCCACGGCCAGACCAAGTTAAGGACGCATCGTTAGGACTACGGTATCTAGCCGCCACTTTGCCGGTTTTTCTTTCGGATTTTTTTTCGCCGTCTTGAATATCGACCGTTACACCGATAGAAGCCGCTAATTCCTTAATTTGCGCTATAACTTCCTTACGTTTACTGGATTGTCTTTCTTTTAATGCTTTTTCGGCATTATCAATAACAGCCTGTAATTCGGCTTCGGATAGTTTATTAAAGTCAGTCATATTTTCCTCGTTAATCAAAAAACGCAAGCAATTCTATCACCCGGCGTTTATAAATAAAACTATTATTCAGGGTTAACTGAAAAATTGACCTCGGAATATACCTTACCTTTCTTATCCGTCAACTGTACTTGCCATTCGCCTTTATCTTTGGCAGACAAGATTTTACTAGACCATACCTTGGTTATTTTATCTTTCATATCCAATTGTTTTTGATGCACGATTTGACCGTTACGCGACCATCGATGAAACAAAGATCTACCCTTCATGTTTTTTATCTCACTAAAATAAAAAACTTCCCGGGATTGGTTAGGAATAACTCTCAGCGGCGACTTAATCGGTTCGCCGGGCTCATCATCCTTCGGCTCGGTATTTAAAGATGCTCTGATAACCTTGCGGTCCAATATAATCGCCGCCGGCTTTTTAACACTGTCTATTTTTTTAACACTTTCTGAGTTAACTGATGCCTGCCGCACTATCGGCGGCACTGGCTTTTCCAATAGCGCAGGCTCCTGCCGTTCAACCATTTCAACATCCGGTGTATTTAATTTTTGAACTTTTTCCGTGGTATCGATCTGAGTATCGGTATCTTCATCGCCGCCACCAAACCATGAAAATAATACTATTAGCATCAAAACTAACACCAGAACCGCAACCAGTATCCTGCGAATATGCCAAACCGTTACCGTTTGCGGCTCCGCGTTTATGCTTGGGTGCTTCCTATCATAATTAATTTTGATAACTACTTTATTATCAGCCATGTTTTTTCCCGATATTGAATCAACCAAATGAAACTGGAATGACTTGATGCACTAGCCCGTTACAACACATTGTCCTTGGTAATATAACATTTTAGTTCTAACATAATCGGCTGAACTTGCCGAAAACCTGGATGTTTGCATGAGTAGCCTGCTTAAACAATTTGAAGAGTCCTCCTCATTGTACGGAGGCAACGCCCATTTCATCGAGTACTTGTACGAACAGTACTTGAGCAATCCGGAATCCATTAGCCCAAGCTGGCGACAGCGCTTCGACCACATTCGCAGTGGCGCCACCGAAGACACGCCGCACAGCGTGATTGTGGAACGCTTCGAAAAATTGGCGATTGCAGAACCAGGCAGACTGGCCAGAATGCAGGGCTTTACCGAGCAAAGCGTCAAGAAGCAATCGGCGGTAGCCCGCTTGATCAATCATTACCGGGTCAAGGGCCACCAGATAGCTTCCAACAACCCGCTTGGCCAATCGCAAAGCATTCCAGCCGACTTAGAACCCATATATTATGGTTTGACGGATGCGGACATGAGCACGCTGTTCGACACCGGCGGTTTGTGCGGCGTGGACCGCTTGCCCTTGAAAGCCATTATTCAAACGCTTAACGAGATTTACTGCGGCAGCATCGGCAGCGAATACATGCACATCGTCGATGACGAGAAGAAGCGTTGGATCAAGGATAAACTGGAAGGCGCAAAACCGGATTTCAGCAGCCATCCGGAAAAACGCCAATGGCTTTTAAAGTTGTTGATCGCGGCCGAAGGCTTGGAGCGCTTCCTGCACCGCAAATATGTCGGCCAAAAACGCTTTTCGCTGGAAGGTGGTGAGTCTTTGATTCCGATACTGGACGAATTAATCCAGCGCGCCGGCGAACACAAAGGCAAGGAAATCGTCATCGGCATGGCCCATCGCGGCCGATTGAACGTACTCATTAATATATTGGGCAAAAGCCCGGCGGTATTGTTCGGCGAATTCGAGGGCACTCACACGTCCTCGCCCGGCGTATTGACCGGCGACGTCAAATACCACCAAGGCTTTTCGTCCAATATCGCCACACCGGGTGGCCCGATCCACTTGACGCTGGCCTTCAACCCCTCGCATTTGGAAATCATCAATCCGGTGGTGGAAGGTTCGGTAAAAGCCCGCCAAGATCGACATGGCCCTGATGGTTTTGACGCGATCCTGCCGATATTGATTCACGGCGACGCCGCCTTTGCCGGCCAGGGTATTGTGATGGAAACCTTGAATATGTCGGAAACGCGGGCGTTTTCAACGGGCGGAACGGTACATATCGTCATTAATAACCAAATCGGCTTTACCACCAGCAACCCGTTCGACGCGCGCTCCACCCTGTATTGCACCGACGTTGCGAATATGATTCAGGCGCCGGTATTTCACGTCAACGGCGACGATCCGGAAGCGGTGATTTTCATTACGCAATTGGCACTGGATTATCGCAACACCTTTCATAAAGATGTGGTGATCGACTTGATTTGCTACCGCCGCCACGGCCACAACGAAGCGGACGAACCGGCGGCTACCCAGCCGATGATGTACAAATCCATCCGCGACCACCAAACACCGCCACAAATCTATGCTCAAAAATTAATGACGGAAGGTGTCGTCACTGAAGACATGGTGCAGAAAATGGAGCAGGATTACCAACAACTGCTCAACGAGGGGCAACCGGTATCACGGCCGATTATTGAAAACAATGTTTACTCATACTCAGCGCGCTGGGTGCCCTATCAAAACAAACATTGGGACACGCCGGCCGACACCTCGATAAGCTTGGAGTATCTCCAATTCTGCAACCAACGCTTGCAAAGCTTGCCGGAGGGTTTTGAGTTGCACCCCAGAGTCGCCAAAGTCATGGATGACCGCAATAAAATGGCGGCCGGCGACATTCCGATGGATTGGGGTTTCGCGGAAAATTTGGCTTATGCGTCGCTGCTACTGGAAAAATATGACATGCGTTTGACCGGCCAGGATATCGGCCGCGGCACTTTCTCGCATCGCCATGCCATTTTGCTGAATCAGGCCAACGGTGAAAACTACATCCCGCTGAAACATTTGAGCGAAAATCAGGGCCGCGCCCAAATCTTTAACTCGCTGCTCTCGGAAGCCGGCGTCTTGGGTTTCGAATACGGCTACAGCTCCACCGAACCCAATAAATTGGTGATCTGGGAAGCGCAATTCGGTGATTTCGCCAACGGCGCGCAAGTGGTCATCGACCAATTCATTTCCTCCGGTGAAACCAAATGGGGCAAACTCAGCGGTTTGGTCATGCTGCTGCCGCACGGTTTTGAAGGCCAAGGCCCGGAACATTCCTCGGCTCGCCTGGAGCGCTATTTACAGTTGTGTGCCGACCACAATATCCAAGTCTGCGTACCCACCACCCCGGCGCAAATTTTTCATTTGCTGCGCCGGCAAATGTTACGCCAATATCGTAAGCCGCTGATCGTCATGAGCCCGAAAAGCCTGCTACGACACAAGCTGGCGGTATCGACACTCAGCGATTTAACCGACGGCGAATTTTTGAACGTGATAGGCGAACAAGACGATATCGATCCCTACCATGTCACACGCATAGTATTGTGCGCCGGCAAAGTTTATTTCGATTTGTTGGAAGCCCGCCGCCTGGATCAGGAGCAACTGCGACATGTCGCGATTATTCGTATCGAGCAGCTCTACCCGTTTCCGAACGAGCAATTCAAACGCGAAATCGACAAATATCCCAATGTCGAGCATATTGTCTGGTGTCAGGAAGAGCCGAAAAACCAAGGCGCCTGGTACCAAAGCAAGCACCATTTTTTCGATTTGCTAGACAAGAATATCCCGATCAGTTATGCCGGCCGGGTCGCGTCGGCTTCTCCGGCGGTCGGCAATTACAAAACCCATCTCAATGAACAACGCGCCGTGGTAAACGCCGCGCTCTATGGCAGCAACGAAGGAAACACACATGAGCTTTGAAATACTTGTCCCCAGCCTTCCCGAATCCGTATCCGATGCCACCTTAGTCGCTTGGCACAAACAGGCGGGCGAATGGGTCAACGAAGGCGACAATCTGGCTGATCTCGAAACAGATAAAGTCATCCTGGAAGTACCGGCACCCAAATCCGGAACTCTTCTGGAACTGGTGGTACAAGACGGCGAAACCGTGGTTGGCGGCCAACTACTCGCCAAACTGGACGCCCAGCAAGCCAAACCAGCCCAAGCAGCCGAAAAAACCGAAGAAGCCGTGCTTAGCCCTTCCGTTCGCAAACTGGTTGCCGAAAAGGATCTTGATCCACAAGCCATCGCCGGCTCCGGCAAACATGGCAGGATTCTGAAAACCGACGTCTTGGATTTCTTGAACACGCAAACGAAAGATGCGCCACCTGCGCCTACTCCCGCGCCCGCGCCGGCTACGGAAACCCACTCGCCGTTGTCCGCCACAGCCGTCGCCAGCCTGAGGCCGGAACAGCGAGTGCCGATGACTCGCTTACGTGCCAAAGTAGCCGAACGCTTGCTGCAAGCCCAGCAAAACGCGGCGATGCTGACCACCTTTAACGAAGTCAATCTCAGTGCCGTCATCGATCTGCGCAATCACTACAAAGATCGTTTCGAAACCAAACACAGCATCAAGCTGGGCTTCATGTCGTTCTTCGTCAAAGCATCGATTGAAGGCTTAAAACGCTTCCCGGCGATTAACGCTTCCATTGACGGCAGCGACATCATTTACCACGGCTACTACGATATCGGTATCGCCGTCACCACGCCGCGCGGCTTAATCGTGCCAATTTTGCGCGATGCTGACCAACTGGATTTCGCCGGCATCGAAAAAGGCATACACGATTTCGGCAATAAAGCCCGCAACGGCTCGATCAGCGTCGAAGACCTCAGCGGCGGCACCTTTACCATCACCAACGGCGGCATCTTCGGTTCCATGTTATCCACGCCCATTCTGAATCCGCCGCAATGTGCAATTTTGGGTATGCATGCGATTAAAGACCGACCAGTGGTAGAAAACGGCGAAATCGTCATCCGTCCTATCATGTACCTGGCCCTGTCCTACGACCATCGTTTAGTGGACGGCAAGGAAGCGGTACAGTTTTTGGGCATCATCAAGGAATGTTTGGAAGCGCCGGCGCATCTATTACTGAATATCTAACTTACTTTTACATCGCTCCCGCGCAAGCGGGAGTCCACCTGCCTGCCATCATCTATTTCATGCGCTACACCATTATTCCCGTCACCGCCTACCAACAAAATTGCACCTTGCTGGTCTGCGGACAAACCAATAAAGCCGCGCTGGTCGACCCTGGCGGCGACCTTGATGTATTGCTGAAGGAAGTCAAAAAGCAAGGCGTGGAGCTGGAATCGATTCTGGTCACCCACGGCCATCTCGATCATGTTGGTGGCGTGGCGGAGTTGGCGGAAAAACTCTCGTTGCCGATCATCGGCCCGCAAATTGAAGATAACTTCTGGATCGAGGCCTTGTCACAGCAATGCCGGATGTTCGGTTTTCCGGAATCGGCCAGTTTTACCCCACAGCGTTGGCTGAACGACGGCGATACGGTTAAGGTGGGTAATGAAGTGTTACTGGTGATCCATTGCCCCGGACACACACCTGGCCATGTGGTGTTTTTCAGCGAGGCACAGCGTCTGGCTCTGGTTGGCGATGTGTTGTTCAAAGGCTCGATAGGTCGTACCGATTTTCCCAAAGGCGACCATCAAACTTTGATCAATTCCATTGAATTAAAACTCTGGCCCTTAGGAGAGGACGTGAAATTCATCCCCGGTCACGGGCCGATGTCGACGTTTGGTGCGGAAATGCGCAGCAATCCTTATGTCGGAGCCTACCGTTAACGGCCTCCTCAACAATCAAAAGGCATACGGAGCGTTCATCATCACTACTAGCGCTCCAATTTGGTCAGGCTGACGAGTTGTTGTGCCGAAGGCTGACTCACCAAATCGCTCAAAACCGCCTTATCCAAAGTCTGTAAAAACTGCTCGACAGCGCCGCCTAACAGCCCTATCAGCCCGCACCCTTTCTCCAGCGCACAACTACCCTGCTTTTTGGGATTAAAACATTCGGCCATCTGAAAGTGCCCCTCCACTTCCCTTACCACATTGCCGACACTGATCTCCCGCGCCGGCCGCGACAAACAAATACCCCCCCCTTTGCCGCGTACCGTCAGCACAAAACCTTTTACGCCCAGTTTGTGTACCACCTTGACCAAGTGGTTTCTGGAGATGCCGAAAAAATCGGCTAATTCAGTAATTGTTACCCGTTTTTCAGTGTTGATAGCCAGATAAATCAGTACGCGCAGCGCGTAATCGGTATGTGCAGTCAATTGCATGTCGGTGAATTTGGTAAAAGCCGTATTTGAAATAAATGTTAATGACGCTTACACTTGCCGGAAAGTTGCATTTTAAACGCATGTTATAAAACTGTCCGGCGGTAAAATTTAATGTTGATCGAACCCGTTGCCCTATCCGATTTTTTCCTGAGCTTTTTCAGTGCGGCGTTGATCATCTTGCTGGCTACCGTGTATGCGGCGTTGTATGCCTGGTCCAAGATCAGCGGCCGCCGCAAATTCGAGCTCGCCGCCTGGTTAATCTACGCCGCATTGCTGATTTGCGTTGGCGTGTTCAGCTACGTCAATCATTTTAACGATTATTGGCTGCTGCTGTCCTTGTTAATGGTACTCGGCTACGGCTGGATGCCGCGTTTTATCTGGAAGTTGTGCGCCGCGACGCACGATGCAGATACTCACCACTCTCATCAATCTGGAGATCATCATGACTGAGCAAAGTCCGCCCCGCTGGGCGTCGGAAACATTCTGGAAAAAAACCGCGATCTGGGTGACCGGCGGATCTTTTGTACTGCTGGTTATTTTAAGCTTCGATTCGATGAAACAAATCAGTGCCGGCGGTCCGCGCGTGCCCGCCTACAGCGTGATAAACAAGGACATTAGTTATCGCTTCGACAAAGCCAAGCAGCGCTACCAACCCACCATAGGCGAGGACGCACCGTTGTTCGGCAAAACTTTGAGCGAAGAAGATGCCGAAAAACTGATCGATCACGGCAAAAAAACCGTACAAGCCAAGAACTGCATGAATTGCCACACCCTGCTCGGCAACGGCGCCTACTACGCGCCGGACTTGACCAAAGCCTGGCTAGATCAAGGCTGGGGAGCCAAGGAATCGCGCGAACAAATGATGGTGAACTTCCTGCTCGATCCGGAAAAAAATGCCCGCACCTACGGCTCCAACCGCAAGATGCCCAATCTGGACATCACGCCACAAGAAGCTGAAGCCATCGTTGCTTTCCTGAAATGGATGTCGTCTATCGACACCAACGGCTTCCCGCATAATTTCATCGCGCTGGGCGAAGAGGAACAATAAATGACCTTACAAGCTTATCAAGAAAAAGCGGCGAACTGCTGGGCCGGTTGCAAGCAACGCCATACCAAACTCATGGCCAATCCCCATCTGAGCGGCGGCCAAAAACTGGCGGTACATTATTTTACCGTGGCGATGGTGTTGTTTATGGCGCAATTGCTGTTCGGCCTGTTGGCCGGTCTGCAATTCATCTTCCCCAGCTTTCTCTACGAAATCCTGGATTTCAACGTCAACCGCATGGTGCACATCAACGCCATGGTGGTATGGATGCTGTACGGTTTCCTCGGCTCGGTGTACTGGTTTCTGGAAGATGAAAGCGGCGTCGAAATCGTCGGCCTGAAATGGGGACAATTGGCGTTCTGGGTATTGACCGGCGCCGTCACCGTCGTGGTCTTGGTGTACTTGCTGATTCAAATCGGCAGCGGTACCGATACCTCACTCTGGTTGATCAACGAAGGCCGCGAATACATCGAAGCGCCGCGCTGGGCCGACATCGGCATCGTCGTGGTGGTATTGACCTTTTTCTACAACGTCGCCGCCACCTTTGCCAAGGGCAAATGGTCGGGCATCGCCGGCGTGTTGACTTTGGATCTGGTCGCTCTGGCCGGTTTGTATTTGGCCGGCATGTTTTATGTGACCAACATTTCCGTCGACCAATACTGGTGGTGGTGGGTGATTCACTTGTGGGTGGAAGCAACTTGGGAAGTTCTGGTGGGCTGCATCATGGCCTGGAGTTTGATGAAGTTGCTGGGCGTGCGCCGCAAAGTCGTACAAACCTGGCTGTATATTGAGGTGGCCTTGATGTTCGGCTCCGGCATCTTGGGCTTGGGCCATCACTACTTCTGGATAGGCACACCTGAATACTGGTTCACCATCGGCGGCTTCTTTTCGGCGCTAGAACCCATCCCCTTGGTGGCGATGGTAGTACATTCCATCTACGACGCCGGCGCGCACCGCTTCAAAAACAGCAACCACCCCGCCCTGGCCTGGATCATCGCCCATGCCTTCGGCAATTTTCTCGGCGCCGGCGTCTGGGGCTTCATGCACACCCTGCCGCAAATCAATCTATATACTCATGGTACCCAATGGTCTGCTTCGCACGGTCATTTAGCGTTCTTCGGGGCTTATGCCACCATCAACATCGCCTTCTTCTATCTGGCCGCACAGCAAGCGCGCGGTAATGTCTGGATGGGCGGCGAGTTGGTCAATGGCTGGCGCTGGAAAACCGCCGCAGTGTTATTGAATCTGGGCGTGATGGGCATGACGGTGGCTTTATTGATCGCCGGCTACGAACAATCGTTTATCGAACGCGCGGTGGAAGGCTCAACTTGGGCCGGCTATTTTGCCGCACAAAATCATCCCTGGTTCATGCAAGCAATGGTCTGGCGCATGGTATTTGGCTTGATGACGGCGGCGGGCGGCGGTTTGTTGTTCTGGGATTTATTGGAAATCGGCAAGGGTGAGCAACGGCCCGCGGCAGTGATTGACAGCGAAGCAGTAGCCGAATAAACCAAGGGTGTGCTTACCGCTTGGGCATCCACCGATTTTTCAAACGCTTAAGGCGAATACGCTGCCGTATTCGCCTTATAAAGGTTTTATCTCAAACCGGAGAACATTGCGAACAAGCGGTTGGCTTGGCAAATCTCTCACTGGCCTTCTTCGCCGCACTGACCACGTTACTGATTGAACCCAGATAATAAATCGCCTCTTTAGCCGGCAGCAAAGAGCAGCTGGATTTATGAATCAGGTGGTCGCCATTTTCCTGCGCGCTTATCTCAATAAAAAACTCTGCCATTGTCTATTCCTCTTGATATAGGTTTTATAAATACAGGTCGAACCGCTTGAATGATCGAAACTCTGTAGGCCATCGAACATTCGGCCTGAGAGATGTTATGAAAACGACATGAATAACCGCTAATTCAGGCCATTTTGCGGCTCAGCTAACTGACAGCAAGAAATAAACCAGAATCACCGGTACATCAGCCCTACTCATTCCGCGTTAAGCAACACCTTGTTTGGGCATTTGTTAAACAACATAAAGTACCCGACAAATAATAAGCTTGCTTACCGTCAATGCCACACAATCGAGGGTAATCCAAGCATCTGTTGATACTCACTTGATCGCAGACTGACCCACTGCCTTTCCGTTATTCCAGCTCTATCTAAGTGACTGATTGTTGCATTGAAAATTTCTTCTACAATTTCTACTCAGCTTTCACGTTATTAATACAGGGGGAATGCGTATGCTGAATCGTTTTTCGATAGCCGCCAAACTTCAACTGATGTCTTGGTTTGCGTCGCTACTGCTGGCCGGCCTGGCTTTACTTGGCTATCACGCCTTAGATTATGTCGGCGATGCAGCTCACCGCATGGGAAAAAGTAAAGACATCCTCGCCGACATTCTACCGCCCCCCTTATTTCTGGTTGAAGCTCAGTTGATGGCCGAGCAGCTATACCACGACAAAGATAAAGACCCTAAGTATGCGAGGTTAAAAGAATTGAAAATCGAGTACGACACCCGCAATCGCTATTGGGAGTCCGCACAGGAGATTCCAGCCCAACTAAAACAAGCCATATTGGGCACGCAACGCGAACAAGCCGATCAGTGGTGGAAAGAATTGGAGGAACGCTATATTCCAGCAATCAAGGAAGGTGATGTAAAAACAATGGATCTGGCTATGGAACGCCTGGATGAACAGTACGAACGGCATCGCGAAGCATTGGCAGAAACCGTCAAAATTTCCAACCGATATTCCAATGAGACCTTGGCAAACCTTAACCAAACCGTCGGTAGCACAACCTGGTATCTGGTTGGAGTGGCCTTGTTGGGGGCAATCGCATTCGTGATAATGGCCTACGTGATTATTCAACAAATCCGCTACAGCCTTGATCAAGCGGAAAAAGTCACGGGGGCTATCGCCGCCGGCGACCTGACGGTAATCATCCCCGATGCAGGCGACGATGAAATCGGACAACTTCTCAGAAAGTTAGCGCAGATGCGCAAGAACTTACACAATCTAATCTCCGATATGCACAACGGCGTATTCCAGCTTAATCGATATTCTGCGGACCTGTTGGAGGCCGCCGCGCAAGAATCGATTATCGCCAATAACGGTTACGAGGCAGCTTGCAGTATGGCGGCCACTATCGAACAGCTGTCGGTATCGCTCGAACAAGTCAACGGTAATGCGCTGGACGCCAAGCAGGTTGCATTCGAATCAGGACAGCGCGCGCAGTTATCCACCAAGGTAATTAGCTCCACCGCCATAGAGATGCAAAAAATTTCAGCCATTGTCGTGAATGCGGCTGACTACATTCGCAATCTGGAATCAATCAGCTCGGAAATAACCAGTATTGTCGACGTAATTCACGGTGTCGCCGAACAAACCAATCTGCTTGCTCTAAACGCCGCGATTGAGGCCGCCCGCGCCGGCGAGTACGGCCGAGGTTTTGCGGTGGTTGCAGACGAAGTCAGAACGCTTGCCGAGCGCACCAGCACGTCCAGCGGTGAAATTAAATTAATGGTGGAAAAAATTCGTCAAGCCTCCAAAGCCGCTGTGCAGGCTATGGAAAGCGGGGTAACCGGCGTTGAATCCGGCGTAGCGCTGTCCAGCCAGGCAGGCCAATCGGTCAACGAAATTCTCGACGCCCAATACCGCGTGACACTGTCGGTAGACGGGATTAGCGGCGCACTGGGCCAGCAATCGGCTGCTACACGCGATATGGCTAATCGGGTGGAACAGATCTCGCAAAATGCCAACTCGCTGGCTAAAACCGTAGAGAAAACCAAGCAGAGCGCAGAACAATTGGCGCAACAGGCCGCTAGCCTCGATAAGTTGGCTGCACGCTTCAAATTATAAGCATTCAGCGCAGAATGCGGCTGCGTTACTTAGGCACAAACTTAACGATTTCCAGGCTTGGGTCACGTGAGTTTACGGTAATGTCAGCACTCAAACCTTAAGCTGAATAATCTCACTTAGCCAATAATACCCGACCCAGAAGGCTGCCATTTTCGACAACCATCGCTGATTCAGCACCGCAACGCTCGATCAACCGCGTCAACTGCTGACACAGCATTTCGTTCCGTTGCTGCTCGCTCAACAACACCTGCTTGATCTCCGCCATCACCGCCGCCAAGGCCTGCTGCAAACCTTTTTGCAAGCCTTTCAACGCCGCTTTCTGTAAAGACGGCTGAATTTTTTTGTGCAGGAAAAACGGAATCAGCCAGCTCAAACCGATCAATAACACACTATGAATTGCAAAATCGGCACCCAAGTAAGCAGTAGCATCAGCGGCGCTATGGTAATAGCCGGAGAATACCTGATAACCGACGGCGCCCATCGCCGCCAGCGGTAAGACCGTTTCGCAAATCGCCGTCAATGTCAGCAGAAAACGCTGAGCACCGTTGCCGGGCTGCAATAAAGCCTGTCGACCGGCCAATTCGGTTTGGGCAGTCAGGTTTTTCTCGGTGTTATCGCGGACCCCTTGCAACGCAACTTTCAAGGGTTTGCTGGGGATGTTGGCTTGTGCGGCTTGTAACACCAATTCGTCCAGCAAATCGTTCAGACGGTTCTGCGCCCAGTCGTCCCAAAGCTTGATGTCGGCTGGTTGGCCCAGGTTCTCCGCCCAGAATTGCGCGAGCTGTTTAATCGGCCAGGCCAGACCTTGCTGCAAGCTGGCTTCCGTGTGCTGCCATAGCACATCGAAATTCTGCTGACATTGTGCATAGTCTTGGCCGGAAAAATCGTCAGCCAGTTGCTGCAAGGTCTGCTTTAAATGTTGGCGGCGCAATTGCTCGCCGCGCTGTTCCAGTTGCGCAACGCTATGCTTTCCGGACAGTTGCCGCAACTGCTCCAGCAACCCGGCAAACTCATCGCCGTCCGGTTCGCTGCAACTGGTGCGAAAAATCAAAGGATCGGTAAAACCGGCCTTACCCAGCTGCTGTTTAAAATCGTCGTATTGCACCGGCTGACCACGATCCCACTGATTCATCACAAATAGCCAGGCGTGTTTCACACCTTCCGCCAGCAGCAACTGCCAGGCTTTGTTGTCGCGGTAGCGTTCCGGACTGACGACATACAGTAAAACGTCGATATGCGGCAGCCACTCCAATACCAGGCGCTTGTTGCCGAGTTCGACGCTGTCGAAATCCGGCATATCAATCCAGACGATATGGCTATTGGCAGCATCGTTGTGCTGGCTGATCTTGATGCTGTCCAGCGGCAAACCGGCCGGCAGTTTGTTAATCGTCAGGCTTTGGTGGTGATACAGAGTCACTTCCCGAGAGGTGGGCCGCTCAATGCCGGCCCGGGCAATCGCCTGCCCCGCCAAACGATTCAATAAGCTGCTTTTGCCGACGCCGGTACCACCCATGAACGCCACAATCAAAGGTCTGGTCTGCGGATCGGTTTGACTCGCCGCAAATAGAGCTTCCGTACTGCGCGTATCTATAGTGGTCAATAATTGCGCCCGCTCCGCGCTCAATCGGCCTTCGGCTTGCGCGGCTGCGGCCCATTGCTGGGCTTGGGTCAGCAATTCAGAGTAATCGTAAGCCATGTTTCTTCTCTTTCAGCGCCTGCTCCGCGGCGTGGCATTGTTGTTCGGAGATATTAAAACGGGTCGGCGACAGCACGCCTTGCGGCAACAAATACAGCCGCTGTTTCAGGCAGGTCTCAAACAACGCGGTTTTCACTGTGTTGAGCTGATGCTGCTTTAGTTCGGCTTCGACCTTATGCATATAGCTACCGATGGCGCTTTCCGCCAACAAGGAAGTCATGGTCAGCATCAAGGGCGTGAGCACCAAATCGTGGACGCCGATGCCACCGGCCTGAATCGCCAGCAATAAGGCGCCGGCATCGGTGGTAACCCGGGTGGCGCGCAGGCTGTTCAAAATCATCGGTTGTTCCTGCAGCTTTACGTATAAACGTTGCGCCGAGGCTTCCACATCTTGTTGAAAATCGCTGTGATAGTCCATCACTGCTTGTCTGTAAATCTGTAATAAATCGCCGCGTTTCTGTCTCAGCGCCATCGCGGTTTCTTTCCACCAGCGGCTATCGGCCGGCTCGGTTTCGGTCTTTTCCAGCAAGCGGTCGGCGATCTGGATCAAGAGATGTTCGCCTAACTGATTCAGCACCCCGAGTTCCTGATTGGGATTGATAGGCGTGCCGCCGCCCCACGCGAATAATTTACGAAACGGCCAGGTCATGGCCCGCCGGGTCTTGCCTAGCGCTTTGGCGATGCCGGGGATTTCCAGCAAGGTGAGCAAATTTAATAAAGCGTTTTGGAAGGTTTCGTAATGATGCGGATGGTTGAGATAATCCCGCTGGTACTCCTTAAGCGCTTGCGCCAACGCTTGATCGACCAGGGTTTGCCAATGATGCTGGGCATGGTGTTCGGCAAACACCGGTTCTAGCCAGTCCAGCCAATAGCGGCTGAGTAATTGCTGCTGGCGAGCAACATGTTTGTGACGGGTGACTTTTTTCGCCAGTTCGTTAAAGGCTTGCGAGGCCGATTGCGGCCAGTTCGGCACCGCCGGGGCTTTTTGGAATAACAAGGGCACCAGAGTAGGTAAAGGATCGTGACGGGTCTGCAGCCACTTTTGCCGCAACGAATCCAAAATCACCTGCTCGCTGCCCTCATTGAGTTTATTGATGCAAATCAGGGTTGGCTGCTGGAAAACCTCGATGGCTTTCATCATTTCCCACACCGATTGATCGGCGTATTTTTCTTTACTTACTACCAATACCACGATGTCGGCCAGGGCAATGGTACGGATCACGCCTTCCCTATAATCGGCGGCATCTATCGAATCGAAATCCGGCGTATCCCAGCAGACACAGGCAGGCAACAAAGCTGAAGCACCGGGGCTAGCACTAAGCGAATAGCAATCGTATCGTCCAGGGCGTAATTGATTTTGCTCCAAACGCTGAAAGCGGCCGAAATAATGCTGCATTCCGTCGCAGTCGTCCGGAGACAGGCTGTGGCAAAAACCCTGGGCCTGTACCGTGTAACCGGCCAGCGGACTTACGCCCGCGGCGTTGGCATTTAACAGCAGATTGACCACAGAACTTTTACCGGCCTGCGTCGGCCCGATGACGGCGATTTGCAGCGGAAAACCGGGATTGTTGTCAAGGAGCTCGCCTTTGCGAATAAAGGCTTCGCCGTGTAACAATTGTTCGATACGTTGCTGATAATCCAGGTACTGGGGATTTTTTTTATCCAGCTGCTGTAGCACAGTTTGGTAACGCTGTTTGAGAAGTTGGATAAATTCCAGCATGTGGTAAGCTTGTATTTTTAATTACCGAGTAATTTGGTTTGTTTGGTAACCCGCGTTGCAACCATTATAAATACAAAATTCGGGTTTGTTTATTTAGCCACTGGGGGGCTACATCATGAAAAAAGCGTCTACTGTTTTGGTTTTTTTAATCTGCGCATTTTTAGCCGGTTGCAATAAAAGCAACCAAATCAACGGCAGCAGTTTAAAAACGGTCAATCGATCAATCAGTCAAATCAAGGAAAAGTTGCCGTTAGACCAACGCATCGAGTTTGAAGTGTCTTTCTGGACCTTACGCGATGAAATCCGCAATAACAAGGAGTTTTTGGACGCTATCGATGGCAAGACACCGGAACAATTGGTAGAAGCCGGTAAAGAACTGTTTGCCAAACGCAAAGCGGCCGGCAGCAAAGACTATGAGAAATACGACAACTGGGACCAAATGATTTCCCAATACTCGCAAGAACGTATCGACCAAAACCGCAAGAAAACCCCTGACCAACGTGACAAAAACCCACCGGCACGAGTCGATTACAAAATGCACGCCATGTAAGTTACTTACGCACCGGGGCCGGCAGTTGTTTCTGTTCCACTAGAACCGCGACAAACTGACTGGCCTCGCTGATGGTTTTTTCCATCACCTCGATCAACCGCGAAATATCCACACCAATTTCCATGAACTCGTGCCGCAATGCCGCGATAGCATGGGCATTCAAGTTATGCTTTAAAAACAGCACCTGATCCTGAAACGCCGCCAATACCGGATGCATCCGGGTTTCCGCGGTCTGCAAGGCTTTTAACAAGCGGGCATATTGTTGCCGGGATTTTTTAAGTTGCTGCTGGCTGCGCGCCTTCAAAGCCCGATTGCTGTATAAGGCCAGCTCGGCTTCCCATTCGTTGAACAACGCTTCGCTAATCTCTTCCACCGCCTGAATTCTTTGACTGACTTGCTCGGCCTTGCCCTTGCAAAGATCGTAGCGGCGTTTGAGTTGCTGATAGCGTTGTTCCAGTGAACTATCCTTCACGTTGACGATACTTTTGAATTTATCCAGCGCATCAACGAATTGATCGCGGCTGTCCTTCAAACTCTCGCAAGCCTGCCCGACCTGCATCACCACGATGTCGCGTTTTTGATGGCCCAGTAAGGATTCCCGGCTTTGATAATAAGCCTTGCGCAAGCGCTTGTTCAGTATGGCTTTGATAAAATTAATCATGGTGGGACAGGAAGCGGTCTTTATTCATCACGGTTATTTTGTAGTGTGTCTGAGCGGTGAAGCGCAGGAAAGCAGCATCAAGGACGCCTTGTTGATGTAAGTCTGGCAAATTCGGGTGCTCAGGAATCTGAGCCGATTTCACGATGATTAGCTCATCGGCATTGATATAACCAGCCAACCAGGCCGCCAAACTGTCGGAGGTAACATCCCAACTGGCGGCGATATTGGCTTTATCCAATTGCTCAACTTGCGGCGACCAGATCACTATAGAATTGGCTTGCTCTCCGCAAGCTAATCTTGCCGCGTCAGCTATTACAGCAAATTCGGGCATCAGGCTATTCATCAACCAGGCCATTTGCTGCATCGCCAGAATTGCCATCCGGTGCGCCGCAACATCATCAAAACCCCACTGACTTTGCGCGATGCGCACTTGCTCGGCAAACGGCCCACCGCCGGGCACAATAACAATCGGGCCGGCGCGATTGGCGATTGCCGCCAGGCAAGCCGGCAAGGCGGCTGTTTCCAGCAAGCTGCCGCCCAGCTTAATCAAACAAGTCATGCGCTAAATTGTTTGAGCAACTGCAATAAGGCGGCGGCCTTATCGAAACATTCCTGATATTCCTCGTCCAGCACCGAGTCATTGACGATGCCGCCGCCCGCCCAAAAACGTATCGAGCCGTGATTGTGTACCAGCGTTCGTATCGCGATATTGGTGTCCATATTGCCGTCGAAACCGATATACCCTATCGCTCCGCAATAAATGCCACGCCGATGCGGTTCCAGTTCCTCGATGATTTCCATCGCCCGGATTTTCGGCGCGCCGGTAATCGAGCCGCCTGGAAAGCAACTGCGCAATAAATCGATGGCATGCTGGCCTTCCGCTAGCACCCCCGTCACGGTACTGACTAAGTGATGTACGGTGGTATAGCTTTCTACCGAGAATAAGCTAGGCACCCACACCGAACCTTTTTTGCAACTCTTGCCCAAATCATTGCGGAGTAGATCGACGATCATCACGTTTTCGGCCCGATCCTTAGTACTGGATACCAAGTCTTCGATCTGTGCCTGATCGGCTTCCCAATCATTCCGACGCGGACGAGTCCCTTTGATGGGTTTGGTTTCAACGGCGCCGTTGGTGACTTTTAAAAAGCGTTCCGGCGACGAACTTAAGACCTGCACGTCCGGAAAATTCAGATAAGCGCTGAATGGCGCAGCGTTGATCTGCCGTAATATTTGATAGGCTTGCCATGGCCGGCCTTCGCAAGGGCTTTCGAAGCGCTGGGTCAAATTGATTTGATAGCAATCACCCTCTTTCAAATAATGTTTGATGCGCTGAAAAGCGGCGGCGTAAGCTTGTTTGTCCATATTGGCGCGCGGCGCTTGCAGTACTTTAAACTCCTCTGCCACGGCCGGAGTAGTAATCCTGCTGAATTCCGCGATTAGTCTTTGCTGCTCGCTTTCCGGTAAATCCACACTGACCAACCAGCTTTGCCGATGCTGGTGATCGACAATCACCGCCCAGCGGTAAATGCCCACCGCCATCTCAGGCAGATTTTCCGCATCGTCGGCCATCGCCGGTAAACGCTCGATGCGTCTGGCCAAATCATAAGCAAAATAACCAATGGCGCCGCCGTTGAACGGCAGTCCGTCAACACTAGCTAAGGACCTACCTAAGTGTTGTTTCAACAACTCAAAAGGATCATCGGTACTTTCGCTAATCACGCCATCGCGTTCGATAAACGTCATATCACCGCGTGTTTGCAGGGTTACGACTGGGGCATAAGCGATAACATCGAACCTATCCTGGTGGCTGTGCGGCTGCGCGCTATCCAGAAATACCGCCCAAGGCTGCTGCGCCAGCGGGGCAAATAATGCTGCACTGTCTTGAAAATAAGGCAGCGGTTGTTTGATGGGTTTGGCTAAAGGCATTAAGAAGTGCTGTTAAGCGGCCGGAATGTGCCGCAAGGACATGATTTGCAATATACCGATTTTACCCCAGCAGCCGGCTTTAACCAAACCCGCCGGCAAGATAAGCCACGGCGGCGGCTGGCGCACAATCGGCGGCATCAATCTCATGGGTTTTAGCAGTTGATGGCAGCAAATCGGTAAAGTCCAGATACTCCAAGCCCAGATCCGCAGCCATATCGCGCGCAAGGAAGCGGCCAACACCGGCACCGATTAATTTTATCGCCGAGCCGGTTTCAGCCCTTTGCAATTGTCTGACACAAGCCTGGCTGATTTTCTGTGTTTGCTTGGTTTTGAGCTGCTCAGCAAATGCCAACCAAAGCGCCTGATCGCTCTCACTGAACTCGTAACCGGTCAGGCGCGATAAGCGGAGGGCGCTAGCCGAAACTGATTTTTCCGCGCCGTCCGCCGTGTCAGTTTGATCATGGACTTCATTCAAGTCACCGGTCAATCGATACACATCAGCCATTGTTGCGAAATACTCCGCCATTAAACCCATTGTTTGGCCGTTGAATTCGGCATCTTGGGCAATCGCCATCACTGCCGTGCGGACAATACCGGTATACACCAACTCGCCGGAGACCAAGCGTTGATAGTCGGTAAAGCCTTGCACCTTAAGCTGGTGATTTTCGATCAACAAAATATCGGTCGTGGTGCTGCCTATATCCACAAATAAGGCATTTGGCAGGCGCTTGGTCACCCACATCAGACTAGCCAGCCAGTTTGCCGAAGCGATATCCATGCAATCGGCAGGTTGAATCTGTGCTGCCGGCAAAAAGCCACGCAAGCCGGCAAATACCGATACCTGCTCGGCATTGAATTGTTCACAAACAACCCGGACGATGGCGTTGACACCTTGCTCGCGACTGGTAAAGCAATCCACCAGTTCACCGGTCATCGTCACGGCATGCCGGCAATTTTGCAAATCGAATTGGCCGGCCATATCGGCCAAAGTGCCATGCAGATACTCTATCCCCTTCCATAATGGACATGCCTGCTGAGCAACCGCCTGAACGTATCCGGACTCATCCAGCAACGCCAACTTGACGTGTGCGCCACCAATATCCCAACCTGCAATCTGTTTATTCATTTCGCCTTTTTAATTGATATGGATCTGAACCGTTTCATTTCGATTCGCCAATAACACCGGCTCGGCATGGCGCAAGCGCAATACCTGTTCAGCGACATTGATCCCGGTCGCTTGGCGGATGCCGACGTAAGAACTGGTCAGACGCGGATTAATTTCCAGCACCAGCGGACCTAACTCAGCGCTTTCGATAACATCAATCCCTACATAGCCCCACAAGCCAGGTAGCGCTTCGGCAATTTCATTTATCAGGTTTCGATAAAAATTCAGCTTATCGGTTTGTACATTCACTAAGCAGCCTTGCAAACTAAACCGACCTAGCTGCAAAACGATTTGCTGATGGTTATAACAGATAAGCCAAGCCTGACCATGCTTGAACAAACAAGACAAACTGGCAGCCTGTCCGTGAATATAAGGCTGTAACACATAGCGGTGCGGATCGGTTAATTCGGCAATAGCGGCCGGCAATTGCTCGGCATCGATTTGCAAACTATCAAGGCACCCGACGCCGTCGGCAATTTTGACGACCAGCTTATCCGCTAAACCGATACCCTCCTCCGCTTCGCTGAGCAGATCCGTTGCCACCGCCGGAATCATCCGTTTCTTCAAAGCTTGATAAGTCGCATACTTATTGGCGCATACGCTCAAGGCCGCCGGATTGGATAATAAGACTTCGACATTCGCGGCAAGAGCCAGCTCAGCCAAGCTCTGCAACATACCGTCGCTTTCCGGTGCGATGGGCCAAAACAAGTCGGCTTGTGTCAGTAGATCCCGCAACAATGCAAAGATGTCGCAAGCGGCGCTTACCGTCACAATTTCGCCTGGCAACAGCATATCCGGTCTGGCGCAGCGCTCATCCAAGGGCACACATAGCTGAAGATCGTCCAGACACTTCAGTTCGGCGATTAAAGCCTGTAACATCAAGCGGCCTTCCGTCGCCAACGAAGCAGGCAATGCCTGCCCGACCAAACCGCCGCCGGTAATAAATTCAAATACCAGAATTCTCAATTCTAAAACTCGCTTGGCTTATGCAGATTATTCCCGTCATCGATTTGAAAGACGGCCTGGTGGTCCACGCCGCAGGAGGCGACCGCAGCCGTTATCAACCTATACATTACACCTCGTCAATATGCGAGAGCAGCGAAATAAATCAAGTCGTGACGAGTTTATTAAAGCTGTATCCATTTCCAAAGTTTTATATCGCAGACTTAGACGCAATCGGCGGCCAAGGTAATCACGACGAAATCATCGACAACTTGTTTCGCCAATATCCAAACAAGGAATTTTGGCTGGATAAGGGCAGTAGCTACCAAGCACTTGCTGCAACGAATCGCGGAATAAACTGTAAGCCGGTCATCGGTACCGAATCGCAACGTCTACCCGTATCGTTAAAAAACACCGATCTGATCCTATCGCTGGATTTTAAACATAACCAAGTTTTGGGTCATCCGGGGTGGCTGGAAAGCCCTGAACTGTGGCCGGAAACTAATGTGGTGATGACCTTGGATTTGGTCGGCAGCAATCAGGGTCCGGATTTTGCAAAACTCAGCCGACTTTGCCAGGATCATCCCGACAAACATTTTGTCGCGGCTGGCGGGGTTCGGGATGTGAACGATCTCATGCGCCTGAAAACTATCGGTATTGCTGCTGTGTTATTGGCTAGCGCCCTGCATAACGGCAGTATCGACGCCGCTACACTGGAAAAATTTTAGGCAAAAAAATACCCCGGCAAGCCGGGGTATCTTCGACAGCCTTTGAAACTAAAAACTTAAACGTTGTTAGTAGCAAATGGGTGTTTTGCACCAGATTTAGCAGCAACAACTTCTTTAGCAGTTGGAGTGCCGGCAACCGCGCGAGCGATAGCTTCTTTGGTGGCTTTGTAGTTGAATTCTTCGATTTTTGCATCGTCTTCAGCCAACCAGTGGATGAAAACACCAACAGAAATGAACAAATCGTCAGCTTCGTCAGCAGGGATAGTGCCGTCTTCAACGGAATCAGCAACAGCCATAGCAACAGCGCGTTGAGCTGGTCCAAACATTTGAACAGCTTGTTTTGCGCCTTTGATGGTTACTTTGTTGAACAGGATGGTTGCTGGTTTAACCAACAGGTTAGGAGCAACAACAGCCAACAGAGTAGAGAAACCGTCTTTGTTGTTTGTCAAAGCATTTGCGAAAGCAGTTTCAGCTGCTGAGCCGCGTGGGCCGATGATCAAATCGATGTGAGCAATTTCGTTGCCTTCACCAACCAAAGATTCGCCAACGCGCAAGTTATTGATTTTTGCCATTTTAAATTTATCCCCTAAAGATAAGATTGAACCAAAAAAATAGACACTTTCGTGTCTCAAGATTGTAGTTTCTGCTTAGTTCCCTCTATAACCCACCGGTTCCTTCACCGATAAGTTGTTCCAGAAGCACCACCAGTACTGTCGCTACAGTTATGTCAGCTGTTGTACCCGGATTGATCCTTTGTGCCTTAAAAGCTTTGTCCAGATCGTACAAAACTGGCAAAAGCTCTTCAGGCTCACAAGCTGTTTGCATCGCTCTATCGAGTTTATGCATCTCAGCCTTGATCCACTCTGAATACCGCTCTCCATACTTCCGCTCAATATGACTATCGGGATATTGAGCCAGCATTGCGGTAAAAACCGCTAACGCCGCCCAAGCACAATCGCCAGACAAAACGAAAGCACGATTATATCTTAAAACGCCGAAATCAAAAACGTCTTTAAAAATTGTTGCGTATTGCAATGCAATTCGGTCCTTGTCAGCAGCAAAAACCATGGCCTCGGTCAGCGTCACATCCGCCGGTTTTTGGACGTCGTGCTGCTCGGATTCACCTAAACCGGCCGGAGCAGCTAAGGTGACCGCTTTGAAAACCCAATCTGCATCCTCACGGGTCGTATTTTCCAGCAATAGCCGTAAACCATCCCGCAAGTTTTCGCCCTTTTTTAAACCGGCAACCACTTGCAACAATGGCGCGCAAAGCAAAATAATACCGAGATTGGTATTGCAAGCCACCGCCTCGCGGGTTGCCTTGACTGCGTAATAAATCTTTTCACCCAAACTATATTGCGGATTGGTAATCGGCTCGCTGCTAACCCGAACGCTGACACGAAAATCCTCAACGGTCATATCGTCGGCAGCACTATAAACACTAACATTTCCAGGCTTGAACGCTTGCAACTCGATTTCGCAAGCTTGTAGGTAAGCGTCCATCAATTGCTGCCTGTTCAACATACTTTTTCTGGCAGACAATATCGATCAAGTAAATCAGCAACCAAACATTCGGCGATGTTAATATCGCAAACACTTTGCAAGCCTTTCCAGGCCGGCACACTATTCACTTCGATAATCCGGTAACCACCGTCGGCATCCTGAATTAGATCCACCCCGGCATAATCCATGTTTAGCACAACAACGGCGGCAATCGCCAATCCTGCTAAAGCCGGTTCCAGTTCGATACATTCACAAGACGCGCCTCTAGCCACATTATTCAGCCAGGAAATGCCGCGCCGCCGCATGGCTGCAACGGCCCTACCGTTAATCACAAACACCCGCACATCGGAATAGCCATCACCGGCGCATTCGACAAAGCGCTGCAAATAATAAATACCGTGACTACTGGTTAGCCAGAGCAAATCGGTAGATTTTTCGATACGCCGAATGCCCTCGCCTTGCGAACCGAACAATGGCTTGCTGATTAGATAATAGCCGGCGCACAACTGTTGTTCGGCAATCGCCAATGCTGCATCGCGATCCCGCAATACCCAAGTCATTGCCGTCGGCAAACCGCCATGTTGCAACAAAAAACTGGTCATGCCTTTATCGACGCTACGCTCGATAGCGCCGGCATCGTTATAAACCGGTATGCCCAGTATTTTTAAGCCGTGCAAAACATCCAGATAAAACACCACCTCTTCCAGCGAACCGCCGGGCACGCCGCGCACGAAAACCGCCGCCGGTAATTCTTGCTCAAAACCGGGAATAACAATCGGCAAATCCGAGACCGTTAACTGCAATTTGCAGGCTGTCAGCGAGACATATTCGGCGGCATAGCCACGTTCGGCAAAAGCCAAGCACAGCTGCTTGCCATGCCAACCGGGATCGTCGGTAATAATTGCAATTCGGCGCAAAGGGATGTGTGTCGAAGAAGTTAGCGATGCAAGCTAACCGACCTTGTCCAGCAAGGCCAGTCAGCTTTTACAGAGAGTTAGAGCGGGTTAAGCCCCGAATGAAAGGTCCAGTAAGGCATTATCCAATTTGCCGGCCCGGAAACTTTTACCGGATTCGACGGCGGTAACGATGACGCTGGCCGGGCTAAACAACATCGCATCGACTTTGAAGAAATCGTATTCGTAGGCTTTGAAAATATCGGCAAATGGTTTGCCGTAATCCTTGGACGTTGAGCTTGGCAATTCCTTGGCCAATTTTTCCGCCGCTTCGTCGCTGCCTTTGACGAACAAATGCACTTGGCCGGCAAACAAAATCGCGTCATTGGTTCTACCCATCGCTTTGACGAAATTCGGATGCGGCGGGCAAATCGGCGCGCTACCGGAACCATCGACGATGTTTTCCAGCGGAAAGTGCAATGCGTGAGCTTTGTGCATAGCCACTTCCAATACTCGGCCGACTACTTGTACGCCGCCAGCCAAACTGCTGGTGGGTGTGACAATGATGGTCAAATTGGCCGGCGATACGCCGCAAGCCGCCGCGACTTTTTCGACGATTTCGATTGGCGGCAAGGCGTCGTTTTCTATGACCAGCGCGGTTTGCTCTGCACTATCGCGGTATTCCAGTTCTTTATAAAGCTCTTCCACCGGCTCTACTGCACCGTCTTTCAACTTAGTTGCCAGTGCCCGCGCGGGTCCGGAACCTAGGGCATAATATTTACCGTGCGACAAACTCCAACCCGCATATTGGCTACCCAAGCAAGACAACACCGGATTGCTCGCATGTACATTAATGGTCAGCGGCCAATTACTGGTGTACGGGCTTTGCGAGATCGTCGCGGTACCCAAGCCGCCCATGCAGATTTCGGTGATAATTCGTCCGGCCTCCAGTCCACCAGGTACCTTAATACCCGCATCGATAATGGTGCAGCCGTTTTCCAGCTTTTCGATACCCAACCGTAATTTATCCGCGTTATCCAACAGTTGTTGAACCAAGGGCTGGGAAAATTTATTGACGCTTGCCTGGTATTGCATGATGTTTAAAGACCTGTTTCCAAAAGATTTGCAAGGATGCGTTGTTGGCGATGCAGATTATCCAGCACCTGCCCCGAATTTTTTCCGGTGGCAATAATACTGCATATCGGCTCGCCTGTGGCAACAATTGAGCCGGGATTCGGCCTATCCGCAGTCCATGACGGCCATATCAGCCGCTCGGGGATCGTTACTGTTTTTTGCGCATAAACAATCTGATAAGCACTCGGCTCCGCCGATAATTCGCCACTATTGTCCCGGCTGTTTTGGCAAGCTTGTAGATGTTTCAATAGCAGCGATTTGCCGTAAAGCTGGGCACTAGCGGAAATCCGCGCATTGATTTCCAACACATAACATTTGCCGGCACGCAGCATAAAATCCATGCTGTTTAAACCGCGCAATCCATAGTCATTAACAAGCCTATCCAACCAGTCGGCAATTTCAGACTGAACAGACCTAGAAACCTTAGCATGACTGGCTATCCCCGCAAACAGAAACGATTGCCCGCCCTCCGACTTTACCGTCCATTGCTCGTTAAAACCGATCAGCTCAACCCCATCGCGACTCGCTGCAAACAACACAGACATCGAACGGCCTTCGATATAACGCTGCCAATAGCCGTCGGTAAGCTCGTCATTATTACAGAATCTAATCCCCAAGCCGCCCTCGCCACGCCAAGGCTTTAACAACCAGTCAAAACCATCCTCAGGCTTCGTAAACACCACCGGCGGATGCCGAATTGACAAGGAATCGAGTTGGGCAAAAAAATCACGCTTATCTTGGACCCGTTGAAAAATAGCCGCCGAATTCCCGATAATCCGCCAATCCTTCTCCAGACCGCTCAAGGTTTCCGGGTAAGTTTCTAAACCACTGCCATATACCAATTCGGTCAAGCCATGAACCTCACGAACCGCAGCCACAGTAGCTTGAATATCATCCCAAGCCAATGACGGCACCTGATATGTCTGCTTTGCCATTTGCCGAGTATCGCTATCGGCAAAGCAATCGATAGCCACCACCTCGCATCCGGAATCGACACACATTTGCACCATCATCCGTGCCGATTTGGCAATCACTAACAAACACTTAGGTATTAAAGCAGATTGCATTCGGTTGCAGCATGAAAGTGGACCCGCAAAAAACGCTGGATTTTAAAATATTTTCTGTAATAATACGCGGCTGTTGGAGAGCTGGCTGAGCGGTCGAAAGCGGCGGTCTTGAAAACCGTTGAAGGTTTATCCCTTCCTGGGGTTCGAATCCCTAGCTCTCCGCCATTATATTAAGTTAAGGCCTTGATAAATAACGATTTATCAAGGCCTTTGCTTTTTCTACCCTACTCCCTACCCTACTTCTGATTCTAACAACTGTCACTGATTTCTTGTAAGTCAGCTTTATTTGTTACAAGACCATTATCTCCTGTTTGTTGACTCCACTCATGATATGAGTCAAACCTCGAAAAGCGAAGAGCATCCCTGCCGTAACAAAATCACAGCTACGGCCTCAGAAATAAATCAGTCACAACACGGCCTCATATCAATCTTTTAACTCCTTTGATTGGGCTCAGCATTTTTGTGTAGGGAGCCTTCAATGGCGATTAAACAATGCCTCGCTTGCGGCCAGTCTTTTCAACCACGTCAACAAGTTCCACTCCAAACCTATTGCTCAGCGCCTTCGTGCCAACAGCATCGTAAACGACAATGGCGCCTTAACAAACTGAAAACAGACCCTGATTATCAAGAGAACCAACAACGGGCCCAACAATCCTGGATAGAGCGCAATCCCGATTATTGGCATCAATACCGTGAATCTCATCCAAAGTATGCTGATCGTAATCGTACATTGCAACGCACTCGCAACACCAAAGCCAAGATTAATCGAATTGGAAATATGGACGCGTCGACTCCAGCAAAGCTGCTGCCATCAGGAATTTACAGACTAAGTTTGGTGACAGAAACCAATATTGCAAAGATGGACGTTTGGACCTTAGAAATCACGGTACATGCTTGCGAATGTCGGCCATAAGCCAGTGTTGCAAATAGATGACTTGATCGGCAAACCAATCTGATTCTTATACCGTATTGTCAGTTCGTTCTTGGTAAACCCTGGATTTGGCTGGCCCCGCTTAGAAGATAGCTCCGGTCCACCAGTGGCTTGGTGAGAGCCTAATTTTCATGTGAACGGGGATCATCAGGTTTGATAAATGAAATCTTGATTAGCAATCATTTTCCGCTCATCCCAAAAAAGCTTGGCAAACAAGCGTACACTCAACAGAAAAGTTATCTGGAGGTGTGTCATGATCTGGACCACAGGTGTGTTCATACACGCGGTAACACGGGCGACTGTCGGCGTCGGGGAATGACGATGCCATATCTACATCAAATTTGGCAGCACCGGTTGCCTGACGCGCTTTCTGGATCTCGGCCAAATCGGCGGACGACAACTGTGCGAGCAGAAATCGTTCTATGCTGGATACCAAAGCAAAACCCTCATCGACCGCTTCCTCCAGAATGAATTAGGAATCAGTATTTACGTTAGCCATCCCTACCATCCTCCAGTCGATACACCACAATCTCGTCACGCACCTGCGCCCATCGCTGGCCCACGAGACCGACCAGAATCGTACTCAAACGCGGGTTGACTGAAATCCACATCGCTTGGCCAGACGGCAACCCGTTATGCGCCGTAACCGAGCAGCACCTTGACCAGTGCCCATCACGTCATCATGACCGGCAGCCTGATCCAGGTTGCCAGTCGACGATTAACATCAGTCCCAGCACAGGCCAACGATACTGGATCGGTGCCGAGTTAGAAGGACATATCAGTGCCCATACGGTGGGATTGCCTTGCCACTGCCGGGCGCTCTGCCAGGCATCACGACCAAAGCAGATCACACTCGGCCAAGGCGGCGAAGCGGATTGCGGCCTGACGATCAGCTCTCTGCCAAACGGCGGCAACGGCAATCGTTGATCAGGCATCAGCGTTGCCGGTGCATTGAGCGCCTAAACGCGCAATGAGCTGGGCAATATCCTCGACCCGCCAGGCGGTCATATTGGGGCCCATTTTGATCGGCTTAGGAAAGATGCCTTTTTTGATGCCATCCCACCAGGATGATTTACTCATGGGCAGCAATCCATAAATGGGTGGATTGGCCTTTGGATCACCAATAATTTGTTTCAAACGCAGAAAACCAGTTTCGGGCAATTTACTCATGCTTATTAACCTCATAATCATTGGAAAAATGGGGCGATAGTCCTTATTTCAAGTCAGCCAGCCGACCAATTCTTTATTTTAAAAAGGTGATTGGTCGACTCTGAACATAGAATGTTATAAATACAGAATCTAAGGATCGGTTTTCAAACTGGTCTTACAGACACAACACCGCTCTAATGATTTTTCACTGCCCACGATTATCAACACGGGCGAACTGCACTGATGGCATGAAATCAACCGCAACTGCTTATTTCTCAGATCTCGCGCCACCAACCACGCTGTGGTGAAATCCAGGCTGCTATTGGGCAAGGATATTTTGAAAAAGTCGAATGCCTGAATGACGTTATCGATGCCACCCTGAACATTTTCGATTTCAATCGATCGAAATAGCTTGCCGAAGAGCGTGGCCTCCTTGTAACACCTCACGTTGTGTGTCAATCCACGAATCGACTCCTTGATCGGACCGGGACTGCCAGGGCGGCCGAGTAACTCTTTATAAGTTGCTTTTATCACATCTTTAGAAATGGCGGTTTCCCTGATAATGACTGCAATTCTAGCTTGGCGTTGAATCAATCCAACAGCCAATTCATACTGTTTTAGCCTTTTGATCATCCTTTTGCCTCCACTACTCGTCACCACTTAAAGTCAGCAAAACATCAATCCCGCTACGCTGTTTGGCATTGATGTGCGCAAACAAATGATTCGAAAGTCTTGGCGCAAAGCATAACCAGCCAGACTGGGCAATATGCTCAATATCTTCCAATGACAAGCATCCGATGGCTTGGCGCAAATCCTGATCAGTAATGCCCAGCATGAATCTGGCGAACAATGGCTTATCGCGGCAAATCTCCCGGGCTTTGATAAGCCATAAACTGTTCAATGACACTATTTCCTGATCAGTGAACTTGGCCTGTGCATGCTCCAAACAATCGAAATAGTCATCCAGTTCACTCAGGGCAGACTGCATGACTCCGCTGACTTCGGCAGACAGGTTTTTTAGCTGCAACCATTGATTCAAAAAGTCGGCGCCGAATTCATTCGTTAAAGAGCACAATAATGACTGGCAAAACGCCTGTGTCACTTGACCAACATTCACAAAGTCGAGGGTTAAGGATTGATGATTGAAGAAGCATTCTCGTGCCAGACGGGCTAAATTTTTCCCTTCCGCCGCATCCAGTATTGTTTGAGCATTGATAGATTGAACGAGTAAGTACATTATGACTCTCCATGGTCGTTAGTAACGGCCAAGTTATACCGCCGAAGATTTGCGCGCATTTTGTGAAAAGGTCCGCGAAATACGAAATTGTCGGCTCATAAATCCTGTTTGGGTTTGACAAACTGGACAATGGTTAGGCCGTTGAATAACTTGATGAAGGCACAGATACCGGGCATGACACGTCAGGCACGTCACAAAACCCAAGCTGGAGACACGGAATTGTTGGGTCAGTTGCCATGCCCGATTGATATCCAGCACTCTATGGTGTACGGCTTCCGACTCTCGATGGCTGGGCTTTGGATTATGGGCGACGATACGGCAGTACAAATCGTATGCCGTGCAAAACCGCTGGCCAAACTCGATGCCATTACCATGCCCAGGCACATAATTCTGAATCAGCCCCAAGAAAATCGAAGCATGCAGATTGTTGACAGTCGCTCGCTCAATCCACTGCGGATCCCATGGCAGCATGCCTTTGATGGGCGCTTGTTTTTGCGCGAGCCAGTAAATGCGGTTCGCCGTTTTCCGTTTGATACCGCAGAGAGAGCAAACGATTGGCGTTCGGGCGCCCAGCTTGAACAACGTTTTAGCCAACATTAGTTCGGCACCAAAATGCGACAAGTTGACGAAGCCACCGTTATTCATGTTGGCCAGCCTGATTCAGTGAATCGTGGACGAGCAAGGCCGCATAAGCGGCGGCAGATACCGGGTGGCTGCCCAGTGGCAGCAAACTGATGACGGCGCGGTTGATCGCGGCCTGTTCTTTGATGATCTCCAGTGATAGGTCTGCCACTTGGCTGACCACTTCTGGATCAACACCAAACCGCCAAGCGGCTTCCATGGCGTTGCTGCGGGCACATTCTCTGAATAGCAGCAAATACTGAAAATTCAGATGGGTCAGATCTTCTTCTAACGTAGCCATGTAATGCTCCCTGGTTGATAACGACATGGGGTCATGCTACGAGGTTAGCTTTGTAAGCGTCACGCGCGCAAAGTGGGTGTTTTTGGGTCACTTTCCGCGCAAAGCCTTGTAGGACGTGGCTTGGCAAGGTGGCAGGGCCTAATTGAGCGATAAAAAGTGATTGACAATCCGTAACCGACTGTATTGCCGATGAATTATTTTTTAGCGGGAATAAACTTCAGTAATTAGGCTCAAAATGGGCCTTTTTCGAACAGGTACAGCATTGAATTTTTCAGTAGACTCGGTTCAACCTTACGAGTCAACGCTGCCATGCACAATGTCGATTTGAAATCCGGTTTCCGATGGCTTTGCGCCGCCAATCGGAAACGTCTCTGTTCGCTGCCGATTTTGCTGAGCCTTCTATTCGTCAGTACCGCTTGTTTAGCCAATGGCGGCAGCAAGCAGGCACATGCCGTTGTCTCTTCGCAGAAACTACAAAACACCCTTTGGTGGCGAATTGCCAAACAACACCAATTGGACCCCTACATACTGTATGCGGTGGCATTAAAAGAATCCGCAAACGATGCCGATCCAGCATCGGTTAAACCCTGGCCCTGGGCGCTGAATAAATCAGGAAAAGCCTTGATGCCAACATCCCGGCAAGAAGCCCAGGCTTTGCTCAAACGATCGCTAGACGAAGGCAATCGGCTGATCGATGTGGGGTTGATGCAAATAAATCTGCGCTGGCATGGTCACCGAGTGAGCACACCGGCGCAATTGCTGGAGCCGATGACCAATGTGCAAATCGGCGCCGAACTGTTGGCCGCAGCGATTCGATCGGCTCCGCACGATTTGGCCTTAGGCATTGGTCGATACTATAGTTGGACCAATGTGGAAGCCGCTGTCGCCTATGGGCAAAGCGTCATGGCCATAGCCGACCAAGTCAGGCAGATGATTTGATATGGAAGAAAGTCTTTATCAACTGCAATTGGATTATTTGATGTTGGCACGGGAAATGGTGCTGGGCGGGCAGGAACAAAAAGCCATGTTTAGCTTGGGTTTGACACCAGAAGCCGTGGCCATCCTGAAAAAGTTACCCGCCCAGAAGGTCAGGGAAATCGCCCAGCGAGAATGCGTAGCTTTTACCCCGCGTTTCAATGCCAGCTATTGGAGTTGCTATCTGCTCAGCGAACAACCGGCGGATGACAAACTGGCGTGTGAATACCAGGCGCGTGACCTGCTCATATTAATCACCGGTTCTGGGAATGCCGTATGAGCGCTTGGTACACCTATGAAGACCGGCTCAGGGATCATTATCTTGCCTATCAATTGCTGAAACGCAATCTGAGAACGTCGTTCGTCAAAGAGCAGATCAAAACCATTAGCCAGCACGAACTCAAGAATATCCACTATGCTATCCATCTGCATCGACCACCATCTGGGCAACTACCGATAGTTTCAACCATCCCATCATCCCGCGAATCGTTCCTATACCTGGCTGTATTCCTGTCGATCTACCAGGCTGCCAGTCAAGTCAACACCCAATTGCAATTTGATGTGCAAGCCATCCTATTTGCCTGGGACTATTTCCAGAAAACCTTCAAAGAACATATCGCCGTCGAAAGACCCTATGGCAAAATTCGACCGGCCACTTTCAATGAGGCCTGGATATTGGCGCAAGGTATGCGCAAGGGTGAGGTTGCCTTGAAATATTGCCCCCGTTGTCGGCATAACTATTTGATTATCTACCAAAGCAAATTTCTGCCCATTTGCCAGTTATGCGACCTAGAAGAAGCAAAAAACCATGGTTCCGCTCACATGGTACCAACGTTGAAGTAAATCGAGTTTTGGAATTGCATTTCAGCAAACCAGTCTGTATGGTCTGGTGATCTCAAGGACTATCATCGATAGGGTCGTCTCCATACCAGACATTCAAAAGTTGTAATTCAACAAGAGGATTTCAGTCACTAACGACCCTAAGCTGTCGATGCGACTCCAATTACCTCATAGGCAGGCATCTGACAATTAGCCGCCATTCAAGATAATATTCATAGTTATTTGTTAATAGCTGATAAGTGGCAAAACTGAGGGACAATAAAATCCCTTTAACATTTGGTTCAATGAAATGTCGCCTTTAACCATCGGCAAACTTGCCAAACAAACCGAAGTCACCATTGAAACCATCCGTCACTATCAACGCATTGGTTTACTGACAGAGCCAGCGAAACCCGATGGCGGTTATCGAGTTTATTCAGCTGATGCGATTGCCCGAATACGTTTTATCAAACGCGCTCAACAGGCTGGATTTACCTTGAAAGAAATTGCCACCTTGCTATCGCTTGATGGGGCACGCTGTGCTGATGTTCGACAAGTCGCCGAGCAAAAATGCCGGCAGATCGATCAGCAAATTAAGGATTTAACAGCTCTCCGTCAGGCATTGGGAACTCTGGTCAACGACTGTCAGCAGACAGCTTCATCCGCGCGTTGCGCTATTCTCGATGCGTTTAGCGATGATGCATCAACCAAACCCTGATTTTAAATCAGACATCACTGCCCACTTGACTCTGTTCTAAACAACAGGCTTTAGACTCCTTGCCAACATTGAGCATTAGGAGATTGGTATGAATACAGACCCTGAAACACCCATAAAAACCCCGTCATGGTTGGGTATCGGCGCCATTTTGGCCGCTGTAGGGGCTTCGGCCTGTTGTGTTGGGCCTTTTTTGCTGTTGTCGTTGGGTATTGGCGGCGCATGGATTAGCACGTTGACGGCACTGGAACCGGCCCGGCCATTTTTTATTATCCTGGCCCTGATTTTTATAGGACTCGGCTATCGAAAACTCTATCTAACGCCTGAACGCTGTGAGGCATGTGAAATCTGTGCCACATCCGACAACCAAAGCCGACAGCGCCTACTGTTTTGGCTGGGTTCCGCATTCATTTTGATACTGCTGGCCTTTCCCTGGTTAGCGCCTTTTTTCATGGCTTGAGAGGGTTTCGACATGACAATTAAATCCAGTTTGTTAGTTATAAGCTTGTTATCAAGCATCCTGTGGATACCGGCAGCACATGCTGAAACTACTGTTGAACAGCCAAACCAACAGCAAACGGTGACGTTGAATATAGAAAACATGACCTGCGCTATGTGTACAGTCACCATTAAGAAAGCCTTACAGAAAGTCGAAGGCGTACAAAAAGTGGCTGTCGATTACGATGCTAAAACGGCCGTGGTTACTTTCGACAGCCACAAAACCAATAGCGCCGCCTTGATTAAAGCCACGACGGATGCCGGTTATCCGGGGTCCCTGACCACACCTATTACCCAATAAGGCCGAGGATAGCGTCTATGTCTGATTGCTGCAGCTCCACTAATACCAAACAGATTTGTCCTGAATGCGGTTCCACGTGCAAAAGCGTCGGCATGCCGACGCTGTACCATCAGGTAAGGTTTCCCGAAAATCAATCAATCGTCACTGACAGCTATTATTTTTGTCCGGCAAAAACATGCCGGATTGCTTACTTTTCCAACGCAGGCAACACCATTCCCAAACAGCATTTACGAAGCCATAAAGCGATTCAGAACGACGAGCTTTGTTACTGCTTTGACATAGACGCCGAGCAATATTTATCGGCGCTAAAAGATCAACGGGCAGAACCAATCAAAGCTTTCGTCATGCAACGTACCAAAGCCGGCGAATGCGCCTGCGAAATCAGGAATCCATCAGGCCAGTGCTGTTTAGCGAATTTCAAGCATTTAGAAACTGGGCAAAACAACTGACTACTAACCGCTATAAACCGGCCATTGAGAAAACTAATTTTTGTTTTTTTTCAAAGACCGCTTATGGCCGAACCTTGTCTGCCATTTCCTAAAAATTTAAGAAATTTGAACGGCGGCTATGGCGATTAAATTCGTTTAAAAATATCCCGTTTCGTCGTTAGAAGCTTGATTGCGTCATGATGATTGAAGTGGGGGATGTGCCAAAGAACTTCAAAGGCAATGGTTGGCAATCCAAATGGGTTAAAGCTAACTTGGCAACTCAGTCCGTTCGCAGTACGATAATACGGTAGCGAAAGGCTGGAGATCATTAATGTCATCGTTTTCATCACAATCACCTCGCTTACGACTGGCAACCAAGAATCACCAAACTGAGCCCTCGAAGTCAGTATTTGCCGGGCATCATGCCACGGTCAATTGCCTTGAATGTAATCGCACCATGGTGCCAAGAGTTGTGACGTATTATGGCCAACCTCTGAGATCAATCTGCCCATTTTGTGGTGCTACCTTTGCGAAGTTTCCAAGCGGGTTGCAGCGTTTTTTACAGCGATTTCATACTCGGACGCTATCGTTTACTGTTTTTTTTCGTCTTTTAATTATAGTTTTAGGTTTTGCTGTAATAGGCTCTTTGAGTTCTTTGGAAGTTCTGCCGCGTAGTTTGGGGCGTCTTGCGATATTCGGTACCATTATCTTTGCGCCATTAGCCTTGGCAGAACTGATTTTTCAATGCATTGAACGTCTAGCAGTCAAGTTCTCTCACGAAAGTAACTATTATTGGGCCGCTATAGTCCTATTGGCCATCATCCTTGCTAATCAAGTTCATGATGTTACTGGTTACATTGTAATGTTTTTCCTTGTGATGTTAATTCGCGGGCTAATTTCTGGTTTAGCTCAGTTCCGGAATACATCAAGCAAAACATATCTCAATAATTAATCAATCCGCGGGCACGATTATAGTTAGCAAGCTGATTGATCAGGTCATTTCTATTTTGTCCCGCCGCACTTTTCAGTAGTTCGGCGATATTATTACCATCGTTCGAACCCTCCTCATCTATGAGTTTCCGCTTTGCATTGCCTAAATCTCCAGCATTTTCACCATAGACAGCAATTCCAGAGAAGGCGTCAATCATAGCCGCTCTGTAATAGGCTTGCTGGCTTGGAGTTAGCTTATCGGCTACTTCATTCACTCTTTGGTTGGCCCAGTTTTTTGTCGCTTCTTTAAATCCCGAATAGGATTGTGAAGCACCATATTTTATGGCTTCCCAATAATTAGCACCCTTAGAATAGGCTTCATCAGCATGAGACATGAACTCTTTGATGAATTGTTGACTACCGGCGCCCACTGCCTCGATATTTTTGGCCGAATTATAAAGACTCCCACCAATATAATTGTATGAAGCCTCCGCCACTGAAGGCGTGTCGTTGGCCGCTGCCGCAATTGATTGTCTAAAGTGCTCCGCTTTGACGTTTGCCAATTGGCCAAATCCTTCTCTTGAATTTCGTTCACGCTCTGCCAAATTACGATCATGTTGGGCTTCGACACGAGCTTCGCCTCCAGCAATTTTTCCCGTGGCTGAACGAATCTGTACCTGCGCACGTTGATCCAGCGATTCGGTTTCAGCGCGTGGGTCTTTGAGCTGAGCCTGTTCGACGACGGATTGAGCCCTGCCAGCTTCCGGTGCGCTGGCTTTCAGCGATTCATTCCGGCTGGCATCCCAGCTTTGATCGGCCTGTGGTGCATTAAAGGCATCGCCCAGCAGTTGATAACCCGAGATTTGTGCCTGGCGCGATTGCTGATTATTCATCATGCGGTAACTGGGTGACGAGAATCCGGTCAATAACGACATGCCAGCGGCCGCATAGGCTTGATCGGCATCGCTAATCCAACCCGACGCTTTCCACTGCGATGCCAATCGTTGCGTATCGCCACGCAAGCCGTATTGATCCAGCGTGCGATCCAGACGCTCCATCAAGCCAGGATCATGCGCGATTTTGTAACCCGTCTCCGCCGCACCGAAACTGGCTTGCGCCCCGAATCGTTGTTGGGCCGAGAGGGTTTGTTGATAGGATTCGCTGGCCGATACCGCGTCGGTCGCGCTGTGTTGCAACGAGGACAACGATTGATTTTGCAGTCCCATCGACGCGACGTTCCGAATTCCGGTTTGCGCATCCAGCGCCAGGCTTTTGGCCAGTCCGGCCTGATAGCCCTGACTGTCATTGACGGTTTGACTGATGTCGGCGGCAATGGCGTCGGACTTGTCTTGACTGACTTTGAAGTCGTTTTGCAAGCGACCAGAGATTGCACCGCTCAATTGGTCACTACCGAGTTTGGCACCAGCGTTAGCACTACCGGCCACCAAGGCCGAGAACTGATCGGCAGATATGCCGGTATCGGCGTGTTTCTTGGCAAAGGCCTCGCCGAACTGACTATTATAGGCGTCGGTATAACTGGAACTGCTGGCAATCTGATTACCCAGCGAACGGCTATCAAAGGCATCGTTAGTGATGCTGGCCGACTTCGAGGCCGTGGACGACAGACTGTGCATAAAACTGCTGGTGGCTTGTTCGGATGCACTGTAAGCCGACGTCACCGCCGCACTCATATCCTTGCCGGCGGTAAAGGTGGGCAGTACCTTGTCGACGCCGGTTTGCGTGACCGCCGACAATGGACTGTATTGGTGTTGCGCCTGAGTATTCAAGACCGGCGCCGGGCTGATCACATCGGGCGTCGCGATTTTCTCGTTCACGTAATCGCCGCCGTCCATCCTTCCCAGGAAATGGGTGGCTGTCACCGCACCGCGGTAGATCAGCATTAAGGTAATGGCAGGTGTCGACGCCGCCAGCATGCCGCCGATCGACAGCCATTGCTGCAACTCCATGTCCAACTGATAAATACCCATCATCGACGGTAGATTGAAGGTGGCCGTGGTTAGTGCCGCCATCTTGCCGGCGGCCGACATCTGGATGAACAGATTGATCACCGCCAGTATCGGCATCCACAATTGGATCCACAGTAGCATTGAAAAGTAGCCGATATTCATCTGGATGCCGACATTACCCAGCATCACCACGAAGGCCATGATCGGCGCAATGGCATAACTCAAGCCTTCGATAAACGCCATCATCGGCCGGACGATCTTCGCAAACAGGGTTTGTTCGGCCGCCCATTGGGTATTGCGTTGCTGAATGGCTTGTTCGACCATCGCGGCTTTGTTCCAATGCAAACCGTCTTCATGCCGGCCGATCACGCCTTTCTCGAACATCGGCATGATCGCCGACATCAGCATGTAATCGGCGGCATCCACTACTCCGGGCCCTGCCAGCGCATCGAAGGCATCCTGGATTTTCCGCACCGTATCGCCTGCCGCCGGCACCCCCAAGGTCGGTTGCAACAAGCCTTCCAACGCCGTCGCGAAATTGCCGTTAGCCACCCCACTTAAATCGGCCCAGGCATCTGTGCAGGTTTTGGTCTGCGGTTGGCCGCCGACATAGATTTGGGTCATGTAGATGTCGGAATCGAAGCGGATGGCATTCAACGGATCCGCATCACGCAAGATGGCATCGACCGATTTCTGATTCAGATCGACACCGGTCAAGGTGCATTCCCGCACGTAATTGGCAAACGAGGTTTCCATATCGCTGCCGGCATTCGGCACATTGGCCGCGCCTAAATTCACCCGTGACAACAGATTCTTCCGCACCGCCGTCAAGGTCTGCAAACTGTCGGCAAAGCCATTGCCGGTCATCGATGGCGTGCCAAAGCCCTGTTCGAACAACCGTGTGGTGCGGTAACCCATGTTCGACATCACGCTACCGACCACCGCCGGTCCCAACGGTACGTTGTCGACCACCACCACGCTGCCGGTATAGGCATCCTCGATCGACACCCGTACCGACGGTGCGTACAGCATCAACCACAACACGTAGGCCAGCAATAAATCCTGATAACGAATACCTCGACCATCCCATTGCAACAACGCCCGCAGCATGACGATGATGACGCCTATCAGACCACCGACTGCGGCCGCGGTCCGGTAATCTCCGGTCCCGGAAATCATCGCAATCGCATTGAGCAAGGCTTGCAAATAGGCGGAATCGCCCACGGAGAAGATTTCAAACATGGGCGACCTGTCTTTTAAACAACGAGGGAGAAAAACATCATGGGGGACGGGAGAACGAGCGTTTAAGGACTTGGCCAAGCCATCCCGGAAGCCGGTAACTGCGCCACGGTGCCGTAGTGTTTGGGCTTCACGGTGGTCATCAGCTGCTGATAAAACGCCATCAGGGTTTGCGGATTGCCGTAGCGACCGGCTATGGTGACGTATTCATCTTGAATCTGCTCGCGGGCATCTTTCAAGGCATCCATCAGCAACTTGGCATAGGCATGGTCGTTCATGTGCGCGGCGGTTTGCACGGCATTGAGCAAATCGTTGACGATCAGTTGCGCCAGTTCCAGGGCAATCACCGGTGCGGCTTCTTCGGCCCAGAGTTTGGCAATCCCAACATCTTCCCTTGCCAGGTTATGAATCATGCCGCCGATGGCATCGGGTACGGTTTGCATGAAGGCTTTTTCGCTGTCGGTGATTTGGCCGGCATTGGTCGAGAATTTGTAGATTAGTCCGTTACCGGAATTCGCGGAACCCAACAGGATCTCCATCACCCGTTGCTTCAAGCCCACCAGATTGACGTTCTGGACAATGGGTTTCAGACACTGATCGGCATCGTGACCGTCGCTGCAGGTGTACATGCGCACGGTTTGATAACTGTTACCGGCATCGTTGCCGTAAATCAAATCCTTGATCCGCAATACTGGCGGCGGCGCGCTGATGGCGTTATTCTCGCCTTTACCGTCAGGTGCGGCTTGTGGGACGTCGACGATTACGGTACCGGAAATACTCATAGTCGCTTCCAGCAAACTGTTGCCGCCAAACCGAAACCAGCCGCCGGCGTTTTGATTGACCAAGGCCCGCCAGACCAGATTGCCCTGAATGATCTTGGTCATGTCGGTCGGGTCGTTCTGCTTGATCTGCTGTACCGGATCACCCAAGGTACTGGTATTGGTCCAGCTAGAAAACACATCCGAAATGCCTTGGGTAAACGAGGCATTGGACAGATTGGTCTTACTTTGCAGATCGAAGGCTTTGACCGTATCGTTGACCAAACCCTGAGCCAAGCGGCAGGAATTGCTGAACATCTGGTTCATTTCCTGGACTTTCTTTTGTAGGTCGGTCATCACCGAGGCGCACCAGGGGCACATGGCACCGACGGCCAGTTGAAACGCATAGCCTGAAGCATTGGCGGCGACATTGCGCAGCAATTGCACGAACTGGTTGAAGTTGATGAAACTGAAGCTGCCGGCGAACAAATCGATACCGCCGGCAGCCGGCGCTGAACGACGGCGGCACGAACGACACCAGGTTGGTGTTGGTGATGCCATTCCTCGCCACCAAACTGCCACCGGTAATCACGCCCCGACGTTGGCCTAAATGCGCGGTCGGGGCTGTGAAGTTGGTCATGGTACCGAACATGCTGTCCATTTCCTGTTGCAGGTCGGCATAGGCTGGAACGGAACTCTCGACCAACAAAATCAACACTACGATCTGACGATAGCGTATTCGACCCGTAAACGACGTCATGGCGTGCTCCCCAAATGTGCACTGCGTTGCAATGCCTGGATCAGTGACAGTGGATCTTGGGCTACTGCCGGACTGATGCTACCGGCTGTCGGCAACAGCATCGGCGTATTCCGAATGCCCTGGGTGGTTTGGTATTGCGTGGCATCGATCCAACCGGCTTCCTTAGCAGCCAGCAGAATCCGTCCGGTGACTTCCTCCAACGACAACGCGCCTTGCGCCAACGGCACAATTTGCTTGGGCGGTTTCATCAGAAACAGCGCCGGGGTTTGTTCAACGCCTAACATCGCCGCCTGACCGTTATCCCGTTTGAACTGACTGAAAAAACCATTCGGCATCGGTAAACCATCCAGCGACACGGGATAGATTTTGAAACCGTAGGCGTTTTCCAGCATCGCCAGAATCGGTGCTTGCACATGGCAATAAGGACAATCGGACCGAAAGAAAAACAAAATACCGGCTTGAGCGGCAATCGCCTTCAAGGCCCGCTCGGCCACCACGCTGGCCTGATGATTGGCTTCATTGGCCGCATAAGTCGCCACCGGCCGGCGCACCGTTTCATCGAGTTGCGGATCGGACATCACCACGTAGCGCGCGGCGTTGGTAAAACGCTCGGCTTTGTCCATCATCACCCGCTGCAGGTAATAAAACGCTGCGACATTCTCGGAACTCGGTTCGTCGATCGCCTGGTTCAGGTAATGCTCCAGGTTTTGCTTCAGCCAGGCGGAAGACAGCGGTTGGGGTTCTGTAGAAGGTTTGGCTTTCGGTTCTGAAGCCGATTTTTCCGAAGCATTGGCTTCAGGCTTGGGCAATCGCGGAAGAGGTTCAAGTGGTTTTTCAGCAGGGATGTTCTTGACCGACTCCGGCAACACCTCATACCAAAACCAGCCGCGCTGTTTGTCTTCGAAATACGACAAAGCAGGCGCCGGCAACGCCTCATCCCCGCAGACCATCGAGGTCGGCAGCGACAGAACGATCAGGAATGGAAGCAGGACGTTTTTGGAGCTCATAGCCGAATTGTCCAGCACTCCCCTGCCCCGGCTGTTTGCGAAAACTCGCTAATTTTTGAGTTTTCGCAAGTTGGGTCAAAAAAATTGTGCCTTACACGCCTGAATCAACGAAAACCGCGAAAACATCGACTTCTCACGGAAGGCCGTCAAACGCAGCCGATTAAAATTCATCGCGCAGGCGCAAGATTACGATGAAAAAACCTAGGGACATTTGCGTGACGATCGTCTCGAAGTGCCTAGGCTGACGAGGTTGACTGGGGGGATCAGCGAGAGCATGGCCGCCCTATACAGGTTTTTTCGTGCAATGTTCATACAGGGAAATGATTGACGCTTAGACGCCCATAAAGACTAGGCAAGTCGTTGATTCTATGAGGCGTTTCGTAAAAAAAACTTGTTAGGTTTTTGACTCGGATTTTGACTTGCCTTGAACCCGTAATTTTTTCCCAAAAAAGTCACTAGGTTTTTGCAGCGAAAAAACCTGTGGTTAAGAATAGGTTTTTGACATGAATCCGATTACCGAATCGAACGATCGAATGACGTATGCCGATGAATGCGTCGTTGAGTGAGAAGGGAGGTGATGAAAAACGGACGAATCACAACACCAAATTTCGCCCAGAAAACCACGAAATTCGCGGGATTCAGGCTAAAAACAAAAAATCTTGAATTCCGGACAGTTTAGGGATGAAAGTGCGGAAATATCCCGATGAATATCAGAAAAATAGCCCCAACAGTTGCGGAATAAATACCGTTTAAACGCCATTTATTCCGTCATCGAACGCGTTGTAAAACACGCAATAAATGATCAGCAGTCACATTCTCGACCAAGTTTTTATCGCTATCAGGAAAGCCGACCAGCTCCCGTTTTGGCAACCCAGGATGATTAACCCGTTTGGTGATAATGCCGGCGAACGACAGCGCTTTTTTATCCTTTGGAAGGATCGTATAAGGATCGGTTCCGCCATGATGCCACCCAGCCAACTTTGCATCTCTGGGGCCATCAAACCCCAAAACTAGCGTATCGCTCGAAACTTGATAATTGAAACTAGCCAGCATCCTACCAGAGTCCTTCAAAACACCGCCCCGTTTTGAGCGGATTTTTCTGGCTGCTTCGATGCTTAAAGATTTAGATTTTCGGAATGATTCATCCTGATTTTTCCAAACAGCGCTGCCCAAAGTCAAAGGCGACAACGCCTTCCAATCCTTACCTTCTGGATCAACCCCTGCCTCATGCCGCCGCCTATTCACACGTAACAACGATTCGCCGATGCTGCCAAGCATCTCTTCAGGCGTTGCAATTTCCCGGCGGATTGCCTCCATCATCCGATCTAAATGACTGGCCTCAAACTCTATCTCAAATTGCATAATCCACCGCCGCCTATATAATAAAGGTGTGAATCGGTCAGACTGCGCCTCGCGCGCTACTGCACAGTATCCGATCCATAAACGCGACCCTTAAAAGGTCGCGTTTTTTATTTCTTGAAGACCATCCTGCCGGCCCGCTGCCGATCAAAGTAACCCTCGCGCGCCTTTTCCGATTTTTGCGACCCCATAAACACCGTCGAGCCAGTCCAACCCGTCTGTCCCCACTCGAAAACCGCATACGCAAATTCATTTTTGCCGTCAATTTCCAAAGCCCGCAAATACCGACGTTTTAACCGCCAACGACCTTTTTCTTTGGTATCCTGTACCCAAACCCACCAGATTTCATCCGGTTCGATCAGCGTCATCGCCAACAAATTGAGATATTGCAGCCGGTGTTCTTTATCTGAATCAGCCAGCCACTTAAAATCGCCTTTACCATCCTCAAATAAAGCCTTGGTAATCGCCAGCGTACTGCCCGCCGCATCGGTAAACGCCGCGCCTTGCTCCAAGGTAGCGCCGAAAATATCCAAAAACTCAGTCACCGCCGCTGCCGGGGCGATATCGGCTGGCAACAAAATATTCGATGAAACCTTGGTCGGTTTCGGCATGTCCGGTACTTTAAACCCAGTCGGCCATGGCTTATCGCGCTGCTTCAATACAGCGTCGTAACCCGTCAACGGCGGCACAGTCAACGGTTCCAGATAGGCTTTACCCGGATTGTACGCAAACCCCGGATCGATCCCTTTCGGCACCCGCACCGTGCGCGGATTGCTGCCTTTAGCGCCAACGACCTTATCTTCCCACTCGATAGGCGGCGCGGCATCTGGCCCGGATTTACCTTTGGCCTGCCATGCCTGTTCCGCTTCGTAATTGGACAGTGAATTGACGCGACACCGACAGCCCCAACCGTTCTGTGGCATATGCGTATCCCACCAAACATCGTCTGCCGATAAAATCAAACCATCCCAGGCTTTATGCTCCAGGCGCGGATGCTCGATTGAGGTGTGGTCATATTCCCAATAAGGCCGCAAATGCTTGACCGCCACCATTTGTTGATAGCGCCCCGCGTTATAAGACTGGTTAATATTGGTATCGTAGATAATCTTGCTACGCCAACCCGCAGAACCGTTGTAACTCCAGCCGTGCTTGCCAACGATCTCATCAAACCGCTGCCGAAAATCCTCATAACCATCGCCGTTTTGTTTGGCGTCGAACAGCGCATTATAAAAATCCTCCACCAGCGCATCCTGCGCGGCGCCGGCCACCACAAACGCGTGGCTATGCTGCTCCTGCCAAATATCGGTCCAGCCGGATGTCGGCAGCTGGATTTTGGCCTTATAAAAATCAATCGCCTGGCTAAACGGCAATTTAGCGGGCGTATCGCTCAAAACACCATCTCCCAATACACTAAATTGCCGTCTTCGCGGATCGGTCGACCCGGAAACGGCGGTTTGTGACCTTTTGCACGCCAGCAATACAAGCGCCTGACGCTATAGCCCCCAATCAATTGGCGCTTCAATTCGCGCAAATCGGCACGGGTGATCGGCGCTTCCGGAAACGCCAGGTCGCCACCCATCTGCACTTCGCCACGGCCGATAAAATCTAGCGTGGTAATTAAATTAAACGGGTCGGCGTTTTCAAACGATTTGCCATCCTCAAACCGGCGCACGGTCGCTTGCTTAATCTCAATATGCACATTGCTCATCGACCACCGCCAATTTCATCGCGCCCCGCCAAATGCGCCGCCGCCATACCCAACTGCAACGAGTCCGCCCAGGCGGAACCGCTTAAATTCAACGCCTCGATCCCGGCAATCGCCTCATCAAACGAACCGGCCGCTGCCACCACCGCCGCAATCTGCTGAATCGCCGCCTCTTCGTGCGGCATGCATAGCGCCGCCAACTGCTGACTGTAATTGCCGACGATATCGCCGGACGCCTGTTGCTTTGCCAGTGCAGCCAGCCGCGTCAAAGCCGCATTAGCCGGTGATGGCGCCGCCGCTTTGCCGGATGCCGATAAAATCTTCGCATCCTTACCGGCCTTCGGGATTTGCAAGGCCTTATGCGCCCAATCCACTTCAATCTCCATCCCCATCGCCGCCGCTAAATCCAACACTTCCGCCATTGCTTTTTGATCCACCTCGTCGGCGGTGTCGTAGCGGAATTCTGGCGCGCGGTCTTTGGCAAACATGCCATTTAACAGCACAATAGGACGGACGATATCGCGGTTAACGGTCGGTTGAATCTGTTGGACGTCGTGCAGCATGATCTCCCGCCTTACTTTGTCATGCACTTTGCCCAGCGCATTGGTCGACGTTTTACCGTCCGCCTGGCTGGTCAACGTACCGCCTAGGATCGCCATCGACTGCTTGCGCTCCCAATACTGGATCGCGTTTAAAAAATCGGTGACGTTGCCTGTTGATGTTTGCGTGACAAAATCAATCGTCATCGTGCTGGGCACGATGCCGGCGCCGTCGTTGCCGATATTGCGCACAGCCTTCAGCAGCTGGTCGCGTTCGGCCTTACCGATGCCGCTCGGATATTTACCCAGGCGTAGCGGCATGCCGTACACCTCCAAAAACCGCTGCATGTCGCGCACGTTGTAGGCCTTGTACGCATACGTCCAGGCCAACACCCGGAACAGCGCCGCTTGCTCAATGTAGCCACTCTTAGCCCGGTGCTCATGAATGACCCACCCCCACTGCCGCAGTGACTCCGGTATGCCGTTTTTGCGATACATCAGCTCACCGGTTTTAAGTTCGATCTGAAACTCGCGCTGCGGTACCCAGTGCAAGGCTTCCGGCACCCATTCCGCGCCGGTCCGCCACTGGATCTCTTGAGCGGCCAACCCTTTACCAATCGCGTCCGTTAAATCGAATAAGACGTCAGAAAAGCTTTGGTATTTTCGCTGCGCGGCATCGTCAACTCCTTTGATCTGACACAGCATGTCCTTTAATTCCTGGGTGCGGTCGATCTCGGCTTGGGTCGCATCGTCCTTTGGATGCAAATCCCAATCTAACCCGGTCACAGCCCGGCGCCGCTTGGCAAGTTCCGCGAAAATATGCGGGTCTTGTTCTTCCACCAGCTCAAACAGCGTGGCCTGGTCGGTGATATAGCCCTGGTCGGCCTGGGCGAAGGCGGCGGCCAGGCGGGTCGGGTCCAGCGTGTTGACGCTCATGTAATTGAGCATGTGGCTTTGCGTGGATCGAGCGCCGGCTTGCAGGGTTTCCAGGCCTTTTTTGCTGACCTGGGTGAGTTTGGCTAGGGCGGCTTTGGCTTGTTTAATCATCGCCAACCTCCAGATCCCCAAAGGCTCTTAGCAAACCAAACAAAGCAGATAACCCCACCAACAATTACGCCAACGATTACACCAATAATTAATTCAAACATCCTCTACCTCCACTGAATACGGCGGCTTTGCGTAATCGACATCGCCGAACAATGCATCACTTGGAAATACCATCGTGTTCATTTCGCCGTATAGCTTTCCAACCTGATTAAAAACAGCGCTTGCTAACTTAGAGTCATAACAAAACTGGTTAACAAACGTCGATAAACTCGAACCTCGCTCATTGATATAAAGCCAATCAAGATAATCCGCCGCGATCCGCAACAACGCGACATTATTCAAATGCGCTGTGTGCTTCCATTTGGCTAATTCACGCTGCTTCAAAATATCGGCTTTTTCTTCATTCACTCGATTCAATATCTGGAGCTGCTCGTCGTCGGTGAACTCGCTTAGATCAAACGCTGTATCAATCATCATCCCAATCCTCATCATAATCAGCACTCCGGCGGCTGGTAGACCGGCGTTTGCCGCGCCCACCGCCCGCCGGCGTGTATTCAAATTCACCGCCAAACTGTTTGGCGATCTGCCACAGCATTTCCAGCGCGTCCGGGCCGTCGTCGTGATCGGCTTCCGGCCAGAACTTTAATTGCTCGATCAGCGTGGACTGGCTGCGGTGCAAGCGAATCAGCCCGTTGTTGATATGCGGTTGCAGGCTGATGATGCGCAGCGCCTTGTCGGTATCCGGCACTACCGGAATGCCCGGAAACGCAATACCCAACAGCGCCGCGCGTTTGATCAACTCGCTATGCAAAAACGCCTGGAACTGCACCGTTTCAACCGCCCAGGCCAAACAACCGTACTCGGCTTGCAGATCAATCGCTCGGCTAATGATCAAATCCGGTACGCGGCGGGCGATATCGGCTTCCACCACATCCAGCACCATCTTTTTGCGGTCCAAACCGCCCACCAAAATCGCCGACGGGTCGCCTTTAACCGTGCCTTTCTTACCCAATGAAGGGTCTATGGAGCCAAAATAAACCCAGTCTGAAAGCCGATTAACCCAGAATTGAATATATTTAAATGGCGCGTTTTCATCATTGCCCGCTTCGTTTTGCTGCTCCTGGCTAAAGGCGTCGTGATTAATCGCCCGCATGCACATCAGCCGGTACAAAGGACGCACGTCCGGCCAGCTGACCACCGCGCCGGCGTCCATGGCGACCTTATTCTTTATATAAAACGCCAGCGCCTCGGCCTCGAACCGTTCCTTTTCGTCATCCTCGCCGCTGCGGGTATACAGCGCTTCCCACTGGTCCCAAAGGTCCATGCGGTCCGGCCATTTCAGAATCGACCGAAACACCTTGCGCCGCCAGCCCGGCGCACGGCTGACGCGGTTGATTGCCGCGTCGTAATGCAAACTGGTGCCCACCCAAAACACATCCATGCCGCCGCCCGGTCCGGCCAAACCCAGCACCGCGCTTAATACGTACTTTTGCACCTTGTCGCGCTGGCCCTTGTCCTTGACGTTCTCGTCGTTCTCCAAGTCGTCCAGAAAGATCAGGTCAGGCCGGTGTGGGCCGTGCTTCATACCCCGGATTTTCTTGCCGGTACCGCCGATGCGAATCTTGATGTTGTTGGCGGTGATGGCGGTCGTCGCCTGCCACACCCGCCCCCGGCCGCAGGCGTCCGGAAAGTCCATCATCAGGCGCGGATTGGTATCCAGCTCGGCCTTGATGCTTTCCAGCATCTCCGCTGCCTGTTCCTCGGTGTTCATGATGATGCCGATCATGTGCTTGCGGCCGGTGACGATGCACCACAGCGACCCCAGTTGGGTTTCGTAAGTGGATTTAGCCTCGCCGCGTGGCGCTTGGTGCACTTCGCGGCCATCGGCGGCGCCGTCGATCACTTGCGGGAAGCGCAGGAAGATAAACTCGTGAAACTGGCTAAAATGCGGCGTGGGGACGTAGTGCGGGAAATAGGTTTTGCAGAAATAGCCATAGTCGTGCCAGGCACGTTCCCGCCGCTCCTTACTCGCCGCCGGATCGGTCGCAAACGCCTCGCACTCCAGCTCGATCTGCTGACGGATTTGCTCGCCGAGCAGGGCCAGCTCGCGTTCGAACTCTTTCCAATTTTTGACTTCTTGGATGTCGAGAGAGTCAGACATGGTTTAGCGCTGCACGTGCTCGCTTAGCACCCATGTGGTTTTTGCCACCATCTCGTTTTCCCAGTCCTGCGGAGGAGTGGTTAGGTAGCTACGGCTGTCAGATTCCAGATTTTCAACGGCTGCGCCGAATTCATCGCGCAGAACCTGTTCAATCCTGGCCAATACCAACGATTTGCCTATTCCGACAGGTCCAACGATAACAATATGCCCAATTTCATCAGCCATTGATATGCTCCAATTTTTTAACGGTTCGGTGGGTTACGCTGTCGCTAACCCACCCTACATTGTTCGAATCACCCATACCTTTTCCCCAACACCGCCCCAATATCTTCAAGATAAGGCTGCAAGGCCCTAAGCGCCGGCGGATCGCGCTGGCGCAATTCATCGGCGATAATCCGCAGCGTATCCAGCGCCACCGACAAGCCGCTAAACTGCGGATTGATGCGGCTGAACGCCTTACTAAACTTGGCATACGCATCCGCCAACTGCGCCAACAACTGAGCCTTTTCCGCTGCCGGAATCGGTGCGGTTTCCAGCTCCCGGGTGGTGGTAATCACCTGGCGGGCAAAATCCTCCACCAGCTGCTTATTCAGGTCATCGATGCCTTGCTCGCTGATTCGGTAGGCCGCCCGCGCCGTGTCCCAGTCGTCGCCGCGTTCTTTTGCCAGCTGTTTCCAGCTGCGCGCGGTGTCGTAGCTCACGCCGCAACAAATCGCCGCGCCGTTAAGCGGCATGCCTTCGATGTAACTGCGGCGGACGTTATCGCGGGTTTCTTGGGAATGTGCCACGTGTGCCCCTGTTATAAGTGCATCTGGCGTTTGATAAGCTCTATCGCCGCTGCTGTCATCACGCCACTGACCAAGCCACCTATCGCACCGCTTTTGGCAATGTCCACCGCCTGGCGCTTGTCTTCCGCTTCCAGCGCGGTGATGCGACCGCCCATGGTGTCGATATGCTTCATCAACCGGCTTTCCATCGCGTTCATTTGCTCTTTGGAAGCATCTTCTATCCGGTGCAGATCTTTGCGGATCACTTCAATTTGCACCATTAAACTTTGATGCATCACCCGCAGTTCGCCGGTCAATTGGCCCAAGGCCTGGGCGACGGCGGTATCGTTATTGTTCTGGTCGCTCATGGTGCATCCTTGAGTAATGAGGGGTTGAGTAAATCCGCCGCCAAACATATTTTTAAGCCCAGCTCGGTGGCTACCTGGTGTTCCAGCCGCGCGCCGCGCGAGCCTTCCCAGCCCGGCAAAAACGCCACCACCTCGCAGGCCAGCACCTGGCGTAATGCCAGGCGCATATAGCCCGCCCAGGTGCCGCAGGCCGGTGCCTGGTTCTCGGCGGGGTTTTCCACCACAAAGCCTTTGGCACGCAGCTGCTCGGCGGTTGCATTGAACAGCGGATAGTTGTAATCGGCGATGCCGGTCATAGGCCCGGCCAGATACAGGCGCGGCATGTCAGACACCCAATCCAATCGCCAAAACACACACCACCACAATCACGGCTCGGCGCAGCGTGGCGGCGATAAACACGCGCCGATAGCCGGCGTTGATGGGGTAATCGGCATCATCAAACTTGGGCCGGCGTGGTTCCAATCGATTTTCACCCAATGCCAAATAACCACTGGGCCGCGCATACGGAAACAGCAACAAATCCAGGTAATAGCCGGATACGCCGCCGCTAAACAGCAAGGCAAAGTGCAGGATCGTGGGTGCGGCTTGCTCGGGGTTAAGCAGCCAGGTCAAAACAAATACTGCTAACAGCAAACCTGCTAGCAGCCACAGGGTTGGGCCGGTCAATTTCATCGTCATCTCCAAAAGGTCGGTTAAGCACTCGGGAGATTGCAGGTTACGCGCGCGCGTAAGGTTTTCTTAGGCTGGAAACGTTTCCAGCGCTGGCGGCGAGCAGTGCCCGGCGTAGAGTGCGAGGCCACTTCAACCCATAGGCACACACATGAAAAAGGCACTAGCGTTTTTACTCACTCACGCGGCGGGGCTGTTCCTGCTGCTGGTACACACCGTATTACCCATGGTCGGCAAATTGATAGACCGCTGCCGAACGCGGGAGCTATTCAATATTTGGATACCGCTCCGCATCGTCCAATGGTTGCTCTACGCGCCTATCCATGTGTTTCTGGTGGTATTGGTGCGGCCCTGGCTGGCCTGGGTAGCGGTGAAATGGTTCAGTACCAAAGACAAACTCGGTCTACAGCCCTGGCTGTTTTGGTTTATGACCATAGATAACCCATTGAGCGGCGATGAAGGCTGGCAAACCGAACACATCCCGCCCGGCTCCGACCCGTTGAGCGACGAAAACCGCACCGACTGGATGCGCCGCAACGGCTTTAATTGGCTTAACCACTGGATATTGGGCTGCAAAAGCGATGATGTATGGACGTTGTTCAACCTGGCTATACAGAACGAGCATTGGCTGTGGGTGCGCCCGGACGGCTATTGGCTGGTGAGAGCGTACATCCCCTGGCGCGAAAAATATCTGAATCTATTTTTGGGTTGGTCGTTGTTCGGCGAGATAGACGGCCGCTGCAAATTCACGTTGACCATTCGTTTTAAAGATGCAAAGCCGGAGTAGCCCATGTTTGCAAAGCTCTATGGACCCGATGACCACCAAGTATTAGTCAAGCTGGACGAAGGCGATGAAGGACCGGAAGTGCGGTTTTATTTCAAGCCCGCCGGCCTGGGTATCTGCTCCTCGGCATTGATATTTAAAGACGACGCCGATGACGCCTGGGATAGAGCCGAGGCGGCGTTTGCTGGTATTGATGAACAAAAGGCGATGGAGGTCGTTGAGGGAATCAAAGAAAGCCTGGCCAATCACTTTGGTGAAGGTTAATAGATATGAGTCCCGCAATGACGGCATTTCTGATTTATTTGGACATCTGCTTATTCGCATTGGGCGGATTTTATTTAGCGCTGCTTATGACTCGTATGCTTGCGTTTGGCGGCGTGATATTCGACTGGACACTGTTTAACTTCCCTTTGAAGCGGCTTTATGAAATCGAAAGCGACTGGCTGTTTCGTTTAAGCAGTCTGTGGATCGGCGTACATTGGTCGCCGTATAACAAACGGCTGTGTATCAATCCTTTGCCGTGCCTGACTTTATGGGTTGTTCTACCTGGAGGCAATGCGCCATGAGCTGGTTGGCAATCATTTTAGCCTTTGTAATCGGCTGGGAAGCGGCGCACAGAACAGTAGCCACAGAATGCAAAAAGTTAGGCAAGTTTTACGTCGGTAACGAGGTGTTTGAATGCCGGAAAATTAGTCATTCAGCTGGCTATCAACCCGCAGCCGATAGCGATACACCCACACCGCCAGGCAATGAGTAATTGGCAAGCCCGTGTCGACAGCAACTACCAACGCATCAAAACGTATTACGAAAGTCGCGGCGGCACCCGTTGGCAGGATGTCACCGCCGATCCTCGTTTCTTTAACCGGGTATGGCGCAACCTGTTGCGGCTACCCAAGGGCGATAACCCACCACCCAAGGAGTATCGATGAAAGCCTTTTTTGATAGACCGCTATTTACTGGCAGCGCCGCCGTGGTGGCCGTGCTTATCTGTATCGCCATGCTGGCCGGCGAAGGTTGCAGGGTAGTGGCTGGGAGGTTGCATGCTCTTTAAAGTCCAGCTGATAGGCCGCCTGGGCGGCGACCCGGACGTGCGCTACCTGCCGGACGGCACGGCCACCGCCACCATCAACCTGGCGACCACCCGGCGCTGGAAAGACCGCAACACCCAGGAACGCAAGGAAGAAACCGAGTGGCACCGCGTGGTGTTCTTCAGCGGCCTGGCCGATATCGCCAAACAATACCTGGCAAAAGGCGCGCAAATCTACGTCGAAGGCCGTTTGAAGACCCGCAAATGGCAAGGCCACGACAACCAGGAGCGCTACACCACCGAGATTATCGCCGCCGATATGAAAATGCTGTCCGGCAAAAAAGACAGCCCGGCGCAAAACCCTAACATCCCGCCGGCTGCGGCGGATGATTTTGACGATGACATTCCATTTTGATTGCTACCAAAGGAGCACACCATGAAACTAGGCATAGACTGGAGCCAAAACTCCACCAAACGCGGCGCGATCTGGCTAATCGCCGGCATCATTGGCATTTATTACAGCTGGGGCACTCATGACGTCAACCAACTGCTGTCGGTGGCATCCGCCGTGGCGGGTGGGTTGGGTGTGGGGGTTAAGGATTAAAAACGAGGGCCATGAGCCCCAATTAGAGCGCCAAGAGCGCCTAACCTCAGAGGGCCTTTGAGCCCCTTTTTTTCTGGAGGAATCTATGCAGTTCGATCTTGAATTCGATACCAGTCATTTGAGCTATATCTTACGTGCTGCCAGACAGGAAATAGATCAACCCGAAGCGATGTTGAACAGCATCGGCGAATCTTTATTGCGGGTTAATCGGAAACGCCATGAAAAAGGCGTCGATCCGGAAGGCAAGGAGTGGAAACAGCTGTCCGATTTGACATTGGCAGAGGGGAATCGCAAAGGCGGACCGCTGAAAAAAACAGGACGGATGCTTATGAGCCTGCTCTATCAAACTAATAACGATGAGCTTCACTTATGGTTTGATGGTGCGCGAGATGCCAAGCTGGCAGGCTTTCATCATTTTGGTACCAATCCTTATGACATCGTGCCAAAGCACGCGCAGGTATTGGCCTTTGCCGGCATTGTAACCAAGCGTGTCCACCATCCAGGCCTTCCTAAGCGTGAGCTGATTGGCTTTCCGGATTCGGATAGGACGCTAGTTGAAAATGTCATGACAGATCATTTAACAAAAATTTTGCAGCGCGCTAGAGCCAAATAGATTTAATACGTCTGAAAGCGTCTCCCACACCGGCGGCAAATAAATATTTTGTCGCCTTCCAGGCTTCTCATTACAAATCGCCATTTGTGGCCGATTAGGCGGCAGATTAGGGATTTGATCATTATCTTGAAAACGGGATTTTTTCGCCTCGCTCCATGATGCCGACAGAGCCGTTCATCTGAGAGCGAAAATACAACACGATGTGTCCGTTCTGATAAATACCAACAGTGTGGTAATTGGTATCTTCAATGCCGTACCAGCGCTCACCAGTGTTTGAAAACTTATCGGTAATAACCTCATAACGCTTTGTTTCTCCTTTCCCCCAATCGTTGTCCGTTGGGGCTGCGTGCCACGCCGTCATGGTGCCGTCGTCTCTAATTTCCCATTTCACCCACTCAAAGGGGAATGCCCCTGTCGTGTAAAGTGGCTGGGTGTACGTCCAGGTGCCGAGCATTTTCGATTTAGCAGATTCGATGCTGGTAGGTGGCTGTAATTGTTCTTGGCGATCTATCATCGTCGGTATGCTGGCAGCAAGCATTATTGTGGCTAAAAAGCCGCCAGCCCATTGAATGATTTTCGATTGACCAGCCCTGCGCATTACCCATACCCAGCTGCCATAAAAAACTAGGGCAACCCCTAAATATCCCCAGGCTACAGAAAAATCGCGTGTTGTGTGTTCTGGCTGAATTGGATTGGGGTTAACCTGATAATCGATTTGGTTGTCACCCGATGATGTGATAACGGTAGCCACACAATCTCGGACGCCAGTCACCTGATCAACAGACTTTTCTTTTACGTCTTTAAAGCCTTGGATTTTGACGTGTTTATCCTTTGTTTCCTTCAAACTCTCCAAGTGTTTTTTAAAACTACTTAACGTATCCCCGCTATCGCAAGGCGGCGTTTCGCTCATTCCTTATCTCCTTCGTTGGTGGGTTCGGTTTCTTCGCCGGTTTGCATGGCTTGATAGACGGCTGGCATATCCGACCATTCAATTCCGCTTGAAATCCTCAAGAAGTTTAAGCCGTCTAGGCCTTGTTGCGCCAACCCTTTGGTAGCTAATGCTCGGCATTGGCGTAGGTAGGCCAATTCCGTAGGTGTGCAGGCGACGTTTTCAAAGCGTTTACCAGTAATCACATATCCGACATCTATACCAAACACAGCAACCTTAGCAAGGTAAGCGGATTTTGGAGGGGTTGCATTTCCTTCATATGAGATTTGCGTGCGCGTTGTAGTGCCAGCTGCTTCTGCCATTGATTTTTGCGTGAGCTTCAAACGCTCACGTTCTTCTTTTAATCGACTACCTGCGCTCATGAAATAAATTTCCTGTTTTTATAATTGACACGTGAAGAAACTTTCACTATATTAAGTCACGTCTTAACATTTCAAAGGAGCTTAGGCCATGACACTAGAAGAAGTCAAAGCGGATTTGCGGAGGAAGGGTGTGACCCAGAAGCAGTTCGCGAAACAACACAATCTGAATTACCGCACGGTACTAGCCGTGATGAACGGTACCAACAAAGGCAACTACGGCGAGGCGCATAAAGTGGCTGTCGCTCTTGGATTGAAGCAGGAGGCAGCATGAACAAATTATTAGAAACAGCGAGTGAAAAAAGACCAACGCTTTGCGCAGAGGCTGCAACACGTCTTGTGGTTATGTCAGAAGCTTACGTGCGCAATAAAGCTAAAAAATGGTTGATGATTGACGAGGATATTGATGGCCTGATTGACACTATGAAACGCAATGGAGCGGGCGTCTCATTAATTTGCTTGGCTGTGAGTCTTGGCGCGGTGCTCACAAGCGAGGTGTCTGATGACTGAGCCAGATATCGATTTGGGGATTGGCTCTTTGCCGTTGGCCGAATTGGATGTAAGTAATCTGTCAACTAGTGTATTGCCAGTTTTAAGTGATCGGGGCGCCCAAGGCAACGCTGACCGTGATTTGTTAAATCAAATCCTTGGTCAAGCCCAAGCCGCCCAGGCGATTCAACAAATTTCCCGAACGCTCGGAGTTTCTAAGCTGGCGTATGTCAAAGAAACCAAGCTTTATAAGGCGCTGAAGGGCACAAAAAAACCGAACTGTTCGGAATTTTTCAAGGGAACTTGGGATGAGTTCTGTGCTTTGCAGGGTATTTCTGTCGATAAAGCCGACCATGATATTGCCAATCTTAACGCTTTCGGCGAAGAAGCCTTGGAAAGTATGTCCCGTATAGGCATCGGCTACCGCGACATGCAGCAATATCGCAGGCTTCCGGATGAAGAGCGTACTGCGCTGATCGAAGCGGCAAAGGCTGGTGATAAAGATCAATTCTTGGACATGGCTGAATCGATCATCGAGCGACATGCCAAAGAAAAGGAAACGCTGCAGAAAGAAATCGCCGATAAGGATGCGCGACTCGATGACATGGAAAACGCAAAGGGAAAACAAATCAAACGCCTTGAAGCGGAATTGGAACACCGCGACACCATGATCGAAAAATTCAAAAACCGCGACAACCGCGACTACGTGTTTCTGCCGCAAACCCACATCGTCCGCGAAGAGTGCTTGGCCTACCAAGCCGAGTGCGAAGTGGCTTTAAACAGCCTGCAAGCGGTGTTTAACGGCGAGTTATTCGGCGAACAAATCACCGAGCGGGATTTGCGTATCGAGCAAATCTACATCACCGCCAACGTGATTGCCGCCCGCGCTACGGCCTTGATCGAACGCATCCGCGAAAAAAGCATGATCGACTTGCCGGACACCATTGCCAGCAAGCACATGTTGACCGATGACGAGGCTGAGCATTGGTTGCTGGATTACCCATTGATCGAGCGCAAGCACGAAGCCGCCAAGGCTAAGCGCGAAGACGCCAGGCCCAAAGGCCCAGGCCGGCCGAAGAAGGGCCAATAAGGGGCATGTGTCATGCGCAGCAACCCATTAGTTCAACGCGTGGATAAGCAGTCGCCTGCCGTTCGCACCACTGCCCAGGTTATCGCGCTACGTCAGCGCGATCCCTGGAAAGAGGCCAGCGACAGTCAGCGCGCCGTGGCAACCGCCCGGTTGGACATTGTTCACGCGATACACGAGATGGAGCGCGATGGCTTTAGCGCTAACAAGGCGGTGGAAACCCTGCTGGCCCGTGCCGAAGTTGGCAGTCTGCACCCGTATGTACAAAACGCCATGCAGCGCGCCGCCAAGGCCGGCCGAATCTCGCCCAGCCGCAGCGCAATCTTCGAATGGCTAAAGGTCGTTAAAGACGGTGGCGGTAGAGTCGATCTGTTGGAGGCTCACAAAGGCAAAGTGGTTAAAGAGCAGCCCGCTTGGTGGGGGCCGGCGCTGGAGTATTACAACCAGCCCAGCAACCCGGAAATGTCGGTGGTGTGGCGGCAACTGGCGGAGGTGGACGGCTTTGCTTGCACTTACGACCAGGTCAAAAACTACCTGAAAAGCGTACCGGCCATGCTGGGCCGTCACAGCCCGGCGCGGATCGGTCGCAAGCTGTATCGGTTGACCGAGAAGGCTTACATCCGCCGCTGTACCGAGCGCGCGCTGCCGGGCGACGTCTACGTGGCCGACGGTTACATGGCCGATATTTACCTGGTCAACCCTATCGACGGCAAGTTCCCCTGGCGTCCGGAGCTGACGGTGGCCATGGACATGCGCAGCCGCTTTATTGTGGGTTGGCGGGCCGACGAGCACGAAGGCACCACCGCCGTGCAGAACTTGTGGGCGGAGACTTTCGCCCGCTGGAACCACGTGCCGCTGTTTTTGTATGTGGATAACGGCTCCGGCCATAAAAACAAGCTGATGAGCGATGAGATGACCGGTTTTTATGCCCGCCACAACATCGAGGTGATTCACGCCATACCGGGCAACCCGCATGGCAAGGGCTGGATAGAACGCTTCTTTGTGGAAGTAAAGCGTGACTTTCTAAAGGCTTGGCGTCCCGCGTTTTACTGCGGCGACGACATGTGCGACGAGGCCCGCGCGGAAACCATCAAGGCCGTTAAGGCCGGCCAGCTGCAAGCGCCCACCCTGATGGAGTTTGCTGACGCGTTTAACGCCTGGATAGACCGCTACGTGCAACGCCAGCATCCGGAGAACAAGCACGTCACGCGACAGCAGATTTGGGGCGAACTATCGCCGCTGCCGCCGCATGCCGATTTGCTGGAGATGAAGCGGCAAGCGGTGGTGCTGACCGTCAAGCGGGCCAGCATTACCCACAACAAACGCCAGTACGGCCATCCGGACCTGCATGCCTACAACCACATGCCGGTGGTGCTGGAGTACGACTTGATGGACAACCGCGTGGCCGTGATCCGCACCCAGGACGGCCGCTGGATCTGCGACGCACATTTGATCAACGCCATAGATGCCGTCGACAAGAGCCGCCTGGAAGAACGCCGCGACAAGCGTGTGGACGATCAGCGAAAACGCTTGCAGCGCAAAGTGGACGAACTCAACGCCCGCGCTGGCCTGGTGATAGACGCCGACGCCGTCGCCAGCGACGCGCAAACCCTGTTGGACCAAACCCCGGCCCTGCCGGAAACCATTGAGATTGATATTTTTAACTTTGAGTAGGTAACCCCATGAGCACAAACACCATAACCGACGCCTTCCGCGTCAAGCCTGAGCTGGAGCACCAACTGGCAACCGATTGCCTTTGGATTGTCGTCACGATGAATGTCGATAACGGCGAGCTAGTATCGCTGGATTACCAAAACGCTTTTGACGAATGTTCAAGGACTGCATGTTTACGTGCCGAGCCATCCAAGCCGTTACATAAAGGCCGGATCGAGCGTTTCGTAAGCAAACTTGACCGCGAATTTCTGACGAAAACCAATGTGACTAACCTCACCGATTTTTACCATGACGCGTATAGCTACATCGCTACCATCCGCGACGAGGAAGGTCGGGTATTCCTATGAGCAACTACCCCGAACACTACACCCCGGACGACATCCGGCAGGTCGAGCAGATCAAAACTTGGATGGCCGAGCGCAATTACAAGCAAGCCGCATTGGCCCGCCTGGCCCGCGTGTCGTCCAGCTCGTTAAGCCAAATCCTGGGCGGCACCTACGCCACCGCGCCCGGCAAGCTGTTGGTCAACGTCGCCAACGCCATGAAGCATGCCGACGACACCGCCAGCGATACCGTTGCTGCCGTGGAAACCAGCGTGTTTCGCGTGGCTAATACCGCATTTCAAATGGCCCGCCGCTACCGCAACTTTGCGGTGGTGTCGGCCTTTGTTGGCACCGGCAAAACCTTTGCCGCCAAGCATTACCAACGGACCACGCCCAACACGTACTTGATTGAGGCCACGCCCACTATGACCGTGCAAAGCCTGATCAAGCTGCTGGCCCGCACTGTGGCCGGCTTTGATGGCAAAGGCAGCATAGACGACAAGTTTCGCGCCATCGTCGATAGCCTGGTCAACACCGACAGTCTGTTGATTGTGGATGAGGCCGACACGCTGACCCCGCATGTGCTGCATACCCTGCGCCGGCTGCGCGACCTGGCTAATGTCGGCATCGTGCTCTGCGGCACCGAGCACCTGACCGGCCTGATTCGCCCAGCCCACGGCCAGTTTGACCAAATCCGCAGCCGCGCCGGCTTTTGGCCGGAAACGATACGCGGCATCACCGCCGACGATGCCGCCGCCCTGGTACAGGCCGCGTTTGGCGATGAAGACATCAGCGACGAGGTAATTGCCCGCTTGTTTGCTTACTGCAAAGGCTCGGCGCGGATGCTGATCGAGGGCTTGGTGGCCGCCATCACTCAATTCCGCAACGGCCGCGAGTTGAACGTGGCCCTGGTGGATGCGGTGGCTAAACAGGCGTTGTGCCTGCAATCGGTGGCCTAGCCATGATCGTGATGGAAGGCATCGAATGGCTGGACGTGAACGAGTCGTTACCCGACGACGAAATGACCGTGCTGCTCTACCACCCCACGCTGAACGAACCGGTTTGGCTGGGTTATTTCAATCAACACTTTTTCTACGACGTCATGGGCGATCAGCATCCGAACGGCGCTGTCACCCATTGGGCAGAAATGCCAGCCGGCCCGGAGGGGGATCTATGAGCACATTCATTATCACTATCGAAGACAACGCCAAAGGCGTCTGCATTAAGGCCCACGATATGCGCCATCCAGACGATGGGCAAACCGTGGCTTACGGCATGGGTAGCTTTCTGATCGATACCTTGAACCAATACCTGGCCGCGCATGGCGTCCCCGGCGTGCAAGTGCATGCGCCGCATAGCCACACCCAGCATTAGGAGCGCACCGTGAACAACTTTTTAGCCAGCCGCTTTCTACGCGGCGAGTTAACCGGCAAAACCCAGCGCCAAGCCAGTCAGTTTAAGAGGCTGGTGGCCCGGCAATGCCACAAACCCGCCAATCGGCTGCGCGTCCGCGTGCAATCCGACTGGGCCATTTATTAGGAGCAGACCATGACCGAGTTTATCCCTAAACGCCGCATCTCAGATGACGTAAAAGCCAATATCAAGTCAGCTTATATGCAACGCCGCGCGACCGATTACAAGCAGCAGTTGACGGCGCTGAATCGGATCATCACCCAACAGCATGCCGAGATTTTGGCAAAGGACTGGGCATTATTTACCGCCCGCGCCACCGCCGTCATATCACTACTAACGACAGCCGTCATCCTGTACCAATGGCTGATGGCTCCGGCCCTGGAGAGCCTGTAATGTCTAACGCCTGCGTCATCCCTTGCCCGTATTGCGCCAAGGACGTCGACATCATCCAGGGAATGGAAGTGCTAGCCGGTCAACAATGGACCGCGCTCCTACAACCCCTCCCTAACAGTGTGATCGGTGCTTTGCTGCGCTATCTGGAGCTGTTTAAACCGCTCAAGCAAGAACTGCGCTGGTCGCGCCGTCTGGTTCTGACTCAAGAGTTGGTACCGATGATGACTGCCGCGCAGGTTAAGCGCAACGGCATTGCGTACGCCGCCCCGCTGCCCGTTTGGGAAGCGGAGATGATGAAGCTCGTGGTCAACCGTCCCGAATCGTTAGTGCTGCCGCTGAAAAGCAACGGTTACCTGCTGAGCATGATTGCCGGTCGAGGTGAGCGCGCAGCGGCCAAGCTGGAGCAAGAGAAGATCGAGCAGCAACGCAACCGCAGCAATGTCGGCGGCGCGCCGATATCGGTGGCGGCGTTGGCCGAGCAGGCGCAGAAGAAAACCAAGAGCAAACCGCCGGCCGGTTGGAAAGGCGCTGTTCCAGTACAGGACAGCTCGTAGGGTGGGTTAGCGCTAGCGTAACCCACCAGACAACCTACGAAATGACAAGGAAACATCATGGCAACTAAACGACAAAAAGCCCCGGCACTGGCCTACGCCTGCCAAACCAAAGAAGACACCCAATCCGCCATCTGCGAACTGGGCCTGGTGCAACGCGAGTTAACCCGCGTGGAAACCGAAATTAACGACCAGATCGCCGCCATCACCGATAGCCGCAAGGTACAGATCGAGGCGCTAAAAATGCGCTCCGAAGCGTTGTTAAAAGGCATTCAAACCTGGTGTGAAGCTCATCGCGCCGAGCTGTGCAAAGACGGCGGCAAAACCGCCAACTTGATCACCGGCGAAGTCAGCTGGCGGCAACGCCCGCCTAGCGTCAGCATCCGCGCCGTGGACAAGGTGTTGGAAACCTTGCGGGCGCTCGGACTGGACCGTTTCATCCGTACCAAAGAAGAGCCCAACAAAGAGGCCATGCTGGCCGATCCGAAAACCGTGCAAGGCATTGCCGGCGTCACCATCAATACCGGCGTGGAAGATTTCGCCGTCATGCCGTTTGAGCAGGAGGTGGTGTGATGACGAGCTTAGAACGGGCTGGCTTGCAAAGCCATATACAGATGCTGCGGGAGCGCGCCACGCTGTTGCGCAATGCCGCTAACCGTGCCGACAGCCGCGCTGCGTATAACGAGGACATGGCCGCCGCTGCCAAAGCCGACAACGAAGCGGACGAGTTAGCGGCGCAATTGCAGGACGCGCAGCCGTGAGCGACTTGGTCAAACACTTCCTCAAACAGGTCGGCATCGCTAAAAGCTGGGCAGAAAAGACGCTGCCCGGTTGGGATGACGACATGCATCGCGCACTGTTGCAGCGCCACGGTGCGACCATGATCGAGGGCCGTATATCTGCCAAGAGCATGAACGTGCCGCAGCTGGCAAAAGCGTTGGACGATTACGTTGCCCGTGGGTGGCCGCGTCGCAAAGAGTGGACCGGCAACAAAACCGCCACGCCCAAAACCGTGTCGCCGCAGATCGGCCACATCGTCAAGCTGTGGGGCAAGCTGGGCCAGGCTGGCAAAGTCAGCAACGCCAGCCGCCAGGCGCTGCTGGCCTTTTGTGCCCGGCAAACCGCGCACAACGTGCCGGACCTGGACAGCCTGAGCACCGAGGAATGCCAGGCCATTATCGAAGCCATGAAAGGCTGGCTGGGGCGCTGAGTTAAAGCCATGGACTTTCCGGACGTCGACCAATCGCTATTAGCCACACTGCCGCCCGTCTTGCAGGCGGTGGTGAAGGCGCTTGGGGCATCGAAAGCTCGGCAGTGGGTGGCCGAATTTGGCGGCAGCTGGGTGTATATCCCAGAACGCGACGACCCTAAAGCAGGTCTTAGGGTTTCGTTATGTGAGGATGATGCATTACGTCTGATCGACGCGTTAGAGTCGTTATGCTCAGACAATCGTTATGTGCAATTGCCGTCAGCAAAAAAGTTAAATCATTTGTTAATTGGTAATAGCGCCATAAGCAATGATGACACTGTAAATGCGGACTTCCCGGACGTCGCCCCCGAACTGTTATCCACGCTGCCGCCCGTGTTGCGAGCGGTGGTGCTGGCACTCGGATTTATTCGCGCCCAGGAGTGGCTGCGCGACTATGGCGGCGTCAATATCCATTTGCCCAGGCACAAATCGTCAGCACTAGGACTGTCAGAAGATGAGTTTATGCGTCTGCGTCATAAGTTGAAAGCGCACATGGACGAAAACGGACGTGTTACCTGTCCGAAGGCCGATAAGCTATTGAGAGTGCACCGCAACCATGCCATCACCGCCAATATGCACAAAGAAAGCATTGCCCAGCAGGCGCGAATGTACAACCTGTGCTCAAAGCAAATCCAAAACATCCGCCGCGACGCCGACGACTGGAATATGAGCATATTTGACTTATGAACAAGCCGCTCGGCGGCAACGGCTCCAGCGGGCGGTGAGCTACCTCAAAAAACACCCGCAGTCGACCCGGATTTCCTTACCTCCGTCTGGCGAATCGGCCGATTGGCCCCATGTTACGGGGCTTTGTTTTATTAACGGAGATCTATGATGATTCATCACCTAAAAACCTTTCCCGCATTTTTTGAAGCAACCGCGCGCCATGAAAAGCTTTTTGAAATACGCAATAATCGCGACAGAGGCTTTCAGAAAGGCGACACCGTGATACTTTACGAATATGATCAAATCAACGATAGAGTGACAGGCCGGGAAATCATGGCCAAAATCACCTACGTACTGAATTTTGCGCAGAAGCCGGATTGGGTAGTGTTTGGGATTTCGATAATCGACAACCTGCCTAATTGAAATACAGCCCCTCTAAGCCACAATACAACCAATCCCGCCATCGTTATCTATCCCAAAAGTCTTTGAACGTTTCTACGGGTTTTTAAACGTGTTTTGAACGCGGTTCCGTTTGCGTTATCAGACGGTATCTCATCGAATACTAACACCGTCCCCCTGGAAACATTTCCAGCCTCGTTTCCACTCGCCCAAATCCGGATACTGACCGCAACTGAATTGTTGAGGTCGTCATGTCCAAACCTGCCGTCAAAGTTGTCGCTCTGGCTTTTGAGATTGCTGCCGATGCTGCTGCGCCTACTACAGCGCATCTGCTACCGGTCGGTCCATTTCGCGCCACCGATGGCCGTCCCTACGACTGCGAAGCCTGGCAATTGGATGCCTCCATTGCCGCCAATGTCATCTTGCGTTTGCGCGACCGTGCAAACGACACGCTGATCGACTACGAGCATCAATCCCTGCGCACTGAACATAACGGCCAACCGGTTATCGCCGCCGGCTGGTTCCATGACATGGAGTGGCGCGAAACCAAGGGATTGTACGCCGTTGGCGTGGACTGGACCGGCACTGCCAGGCAACGCATTGCCGACAAAGAGTATCGCTACATCAGCACCGTATTTTTGTATTTGGCCACTACCGGCGAAGTGCTGGACGTGATTTCCGTGGCCCTGACCAACACCCCTGCTGTCGATGGCCTGGACGATCTAGGCGAAGACGGCATGGCGGCTTTGACCAAACGTTTTTCCCTACCCGACCCCGACCTGGAGACTACCGATATGCCTACCCCGCAAGAAGAGTTAGCGGCGCTGCGCGTGACGCACGCCAACACCGAAACCGCCCTGGCGTCATTAACCGCCGAACGCAACACGCTGAAAACCCAGCTGGCCGCATTGACCGCCGAGCACGACGCGGTGGTCGGCGAACTGGCTGCGTTGACCAAGCAAATCAACGATGACAAGGCCGCTGCCGAAGAGCAGAAAAAAACCGACCTGATCACCGCTGCTTTGACCGATGGTCGTTTGGCGCCGGCCTTAAAGCCCTGGGCTGAAAAACAAACCATCGCCGCGCTGACCGAGTATTTCGAAACCACCGGACCGCTGCCCATCACCCAGCGCCAAGCCGGCGACGGCCATACCACCAACACTGCTGCATTGACCAAGGAAGAGTTGGCTGTTTGCGCGCGCACCGGCGTTAGTCAGGAAGAGTTTCTGCAACAAAAAGCCGCGAAAGCCGGCGCTACCGCCTAACGTCATAGGAGAACTACATGACTACTAATGTTTTAAATCAAGCGGCAATTGATGCGCTAAAGACCGCTCTGCAAGCCCAATTTAATAAAGGGCTGAAGGAAGGCGATAATAGCTGGATGAAGATCGCCAGCAAGGTGATGAGTAATTCCGCATCCAATACCTACGCCTGGATTAGTCAATTTCCGGCGTTCAGGGAGTGGGTGGGCTCTCGTCTACATAAAGCCGTGAAAGAGCAGGCTTACCAGGTCATCAATCGCAAGTTTGAGAATACCCTGGATATCCCCCGCGAAGACATCGAGGACGACAACTACGGCATGTATGCCGGCTTGGCGCTGAGCTACGGCATCTCTGTCGATGATTTGATGAACGATTTGATTTTCGGCGCAGTTGTGGCTGGGTTTAGCTCGATCTGTTACGACGGCCAGTTCTTTTTCGACACCGATCACCCGGTCTATCCCAATGAGGACGGCAGCGGCGTGGCGACGACAGTCAGCAATGTGCAGGCCGGCGCTGGCGAACCTTGGGTGTTGTTATGCACTAAAAAAGCCCCTAAACCGTTTTACCTGCAAGAACGCATCGCACCGGAGTTTGTGTCGAAAACCAACGCGGTGAACTCTGACGGCGTGTTTGAAAACGACGTGTTTACCTACGGCGGCAGATGGCGCGGTGATGCTGTCTACGGTTTCTGGCAATTGGCGTTTGGCTCCAAAGCCACGCTGGACGCGACCAACTTTAACGCCAACTACAAAGCCATGATGAAGTTCAAGGGCGATGGCAACCGCAAGTTGGGCATCGTGCCGGATACGCTGCTGGTCGGCCCGGACAATCTCTCGGCGGCTGAGGCATTGATCAAGGCGCTAACCAACGCCAACGGTGCCAGCAACACCAACTACGGCAAGGTGGAAGTGATCGCCACGCCTTGGCTGGCCCTGTAATTGGCCCTGTAACCGACTAGGAGCAAGCAATGCCAAAAATTTACGTACGTACCCAACCCAAAACCGGCCTGAAAACCCGCCACCGTTGCGGCATGGGCTTTACCGATGTCTGGAAAGAACTGGAAGACATCGACGCCGCCACCCGCGCCGCGCTGGAAGAAGACCCCTATCTGGAAGTGAGCGAAACCCCGACCGTGTTGGTTGAGGTGGCCGCCGCCGTCCAATCCGCTGCGCCGGAAGCCAGCGGCAACCCCATACAACCCACCGAGAGCACAGCGCAGCAGGACTCGGCGGACGCCGCACAGGGAGAGAGTGAGCAAGCAGGCACGGCGTCCGCTGCTGATGAGCAATCGACGGAGAGCAATGATGTTAAAGATGCTGGCCTTGACGGCGCTATTAATGGCCACACCGCTTTCGTCTCTGAGTCGCAGATCACCGCAAGTGGTGGTGATTCAGAAGAAATCCAGACCAGCCAGCAGGAAACCCAGGTCGGCCAGGATGAAACCAAAACCGAGTTATCCGCTGCCGAAACGACGCAAGCCTCGGTAGCTGAAGTGGTTGGCGGCGAAAAAACCGAACATCAGTTAAAGATCGACGTTATCAAAGCATCTATCAACACTCTTGATGTTGCTAACCCCGATAACTGGGTAGCCGACGGCAAACCTAAAGCCGCCATGCTAACCGTCCTGTTAGGTTATCCGGTATCCGCCGAAGACCGCGATGAAGCTTGGGCGCAAATCCAAGCCGCCCGGAGCGCCGGCTAATGCCCTTCGCCACCCGCGCCGATCTGTTGGCCCGCAGCAATGCGCGCCGGCTAGCGCAACTGGCGGTGCCGGCCGATAAAGCCATGCCGCCGGAAGCAGCGCTGCGGGTTGCCATCGGCGGTGGCGACTTGACCGGCTACACCGCTGATGAACAAGTTGCGCTGGCCTTGGCGCTGGATGCGATTGATACAGCCTTGACCGATGCCGATGCCTTGTTGCTGAGTTACGGCCTGCCGGACACGCTGCAAACCACCTTGGTCGCGCGGTTGTCTTCGACCGTGGCGCTGTATTACCTGCAGGGCGCGGAGCGGATGACGGACGACGTGGCGAAAGCCTACCAAGGCGTGGTCGATACGCTAAAGGCTCACGCCGATGGCAGGTTGAATTTAATCCCGCCCGAGCCGCCGCTGCCCGGTGATCCGGTTGTCTCGGAAGACTTGGTGCAGTTTGAAAGCTCTGCGCGGCGTTATGGGTCATCGTCGACCGTGATTGAGGACTGGTAATGATCTCGCTGACGCCCTTGATTGCGCACCTGACAGCCAAGCCCGCCGATTTTACTGAGCTTTGGTTTAGGCAAGTGGCCGGCGCAGCCGAGTTTGCCCAAGTGCGTCCGGAGGCGTTACCGCTGCCAGCTTGTTGGGTGATCCGCGTTTCGGACAAATCCGACGCCGCCGACAACGAAGGCCGTGCGGAGGACATGAAGCTGGCATTCTACGCGGTGATTGCTATCGAAAATATCCGCACCCAACGCGCTGGCGAAACCGATGACGTGCTGCTGACTTATCGCCATGCCGTTCGCAAGTTGTTGCAAGGCTGGGAGATCGAGCCGGAAGTGACTCCGATTAAATTCAAGGGCGGCCATGTGCTGGAATACACCGACGGCGATATTTACTGGCGCGACCGCTACGAGTTCGACGCCCTGATTACCAACTATTTACCCGACCCCGGCCCCTACAGCGAGCTGGTCTACACAGGAGCACCTGCATTATGAGCATGGCATTTGATTTTATCCCGGCCTCGCTGCGCTATAACGGCGTTTATATCGAGGTCGACGGCAGCCAGGCCAGCCTGGGCGATAATATCCCGGCGGCGCTGCTGGTGGGGCAAAAACTGGCGGCCGGCACGGCGCCGGCGGGCGAAGTGGTGCGCATTACCTCGGTATTTGATGCCCAGCAAAAATTTGGCGTCGGCTCCATGCTGGCGCAAATGGCCGCCCGTTATCGGGCTATCGACGAGTTTTTCGATGTTTATGTCCTACCGTATGCCGACAACGGCGCGGGCGTGGCCGCAACCGGCACCATTACTGTCACCGCTGCGGCGACGGTTGACGGCACACTATCATTATATGTGGCCGGCAAATTGATCAGCGTCGGCATTACCAGCACGATGACCACTGCGCAAATCGCCACAGCCATTGCGGCGGCATTTACCGATTTAGACATTCCAGTGACGGCGGCGGCGGTTGCCAGCGTTGTCACGCTAACCGCTCGCCATAAAGGCACCTGCGGCAACAACATCGATATTCGCCTCAATTTATACGGCGAAATCAAACCGACCGGCCTGGGTTTGACCCTGGCGGCGATGGCCGGTGGCTCTGGAGATCCGGCACCCGGCAACCTGCCGGCGCTGCTCGGCAGCAACCGCCGCTATCGCTACATAGCTTTAGGTATCAACGATGCAGCCACGCTGGCCGCCTGGCACACCGAAAGCCAACGCCGTTACCAACCGCCCGTGCAAGCAGGCTTTCGCGCGTTTACCACGTATCGTGGCGACGCGGCGGCGGCCATGGCGTTTGGCGAAACCAAAAACTATGAGCACTTATCCGACCTGGCGTTGGAGATTAACCCCACGTCGACCTGGGAGATGGCGGCAATTTTGGCTGCCGCAGCGGGGCCGTTTTTGTATACCAATCCGGTCAGATCGTTGGAAGATGTACCTCTGCCTGGCGCCATTGGCGTGACGTATTTCGACGACTTCCCCACCGCAAACAGCCTTTTATTTAAAGGCATGTCGGTGATGAGGGTGGCGCCGGACGGTAATTGCTACATCAAGAGCTTAATCACGATGCACCAATACAAGCCTGACGGCAGCCCGGACGACGCCTATCTGGACATCAATACGCCGGAGGTGATGGACCGCATCCGCGAAACGCAAATCGCGGCGGCTAAAAAAGCCTTTACCGGCACGGCGGCGGCGGAAACCAACGAGGGCTATAAGCCGGGGCTGCGCATTACCACCATAGACTCGGTCACGTCGCTGTTGTTGAGCCATTACCAAAACGTGTTGGTGCGCGAATATGGCTGGTGCCAAAAGTACGCTTACTACAAAGCTAATTTATTTGTCGAGCAAGACCCTAACAACCCCAGTCGCTTCAACTTCCGCGATACGCCGGTACCGTTGTCGCCGTTCAAAATATTGGCTGGCCGCGCGCAGTTTGTTAAGCGGGTTTAAATCTCCCCCTGCCCCCTCTTTGGCAAAGAGGGGAATTACGCCCCCTTTAACAAAGGGGGATCAAGGGGGATTTACAAACAGGTTAAACGCACTTTATGGGAGATTTAAACCATGGCTGAATTAAATAACATCCGCACCGTCTCGGTGCCCTCCATCGGCAAACTGCCGCTGGCCGCGCAGGCGGGCACGTTTACCCCGGCCGGCGAATCGCGCGAACACAAAGCCGGCCGCCTGGCCGAAGACGGCGGCTTTTTGACCAGCAATAAGCCGGCTGTACTGGAGTTGAACATCAACATCCAGGCCGGCGTAGATCTGGACGCGATCAACGCCATCAAAAACGAGGACGTCACCATCCGCCTGACCAGCGGCCAGGTGTACATGATGTCGCAAGCGTTCCGCTCCGGCGATCCGGTCAGTTGGGGTGACGGTGAAAGCAAGATCACCATCATGAGCAATACATCCGAGCGGATTGCGTAGGGGGCGGTATGGGTAAGCGAGTGGCGCGTGCAGTGTTTGAATATGACACCGTGGCAGATTTTGAGGCCGACGGCGGGGTGGCCGCATATGGTGACGGCGAATTAATCATAAATGGCAGGCGACATTACATCGAAAACGGGATATTAGTACTAAATAGGTATCGACGTCGGGCTGTATTGCATCGCAATCTGGGCGGCGACCTCAACACAGCCGCCGGTACCCCTGGAGGTTATACCTGGAGCGACTCCATAGAGCTACCGTGCCAGAAGTTTTTTGCATTGAAGTTGCATTACGAATCGGTACTGCAAGCACCGATCGAAAAAACAATCATCACAAAAGTGGCTTGTGGTGTTAACGATGGGTCCGTGGCGCATCCTGGGTTTGTCGGTGCTTTGGTCAATGGCACGTTCGGCGGAGCGGCTAAAGGAGAAATCCCGATCCAGGTCGGCACGAAAAACCCAGGATTATTAGATTCAGACTGGATACAGATTGGATCTAAACCTAGAGTTGACGGTGGCGAGCATCAATGGGCTATTGCCAGGACAGTTTTTCAGTCTCCGGACGGCGCGCAGACCTCTGGGGTCGGTACCGGTTCCGGCTATAGCTATACATTTCGCGCGGCGCACCAGGCATGGAACGATGCCGGAAATATTAAATGGCTGGCGTCTGGGCAGGCCGTAGATGGCATTGCAAACCCTGCCTCATTTACTAATGCTTCACAGAGCGGCAATATCGTTCTGCGTGGTATCAGTTGGTTGACGGATCAAGATTGTTTGCCCGTGGCAATTATCGGCGATTCGTTGGTTTCCGGTACGAACACAGCCAATGATATGACGCCGTGGGGTTATTTAGCCTGCAAATCAATATCAACGCCGAAACTGCCCGTCGTGCCTAATATCTTGGGGATAGGGGGATCATGGCCGCATATGTATTATCCGCGTTCAATTGCGGCAATGAATGCAAACAAGCCTCGTATTGCCATATACCAGGTAACTAGCGTTAACGAGCCGGTGGCGTCCCAAGATATTGCGGATAAGCACTTTTTCTACGCATTACAGTTTTTGGATTGGTGTTTCGAAAATCGCGTTATTCCGGGAATCACCACCGGTTTTCCCCATACGCTAGGCTCGGTAGCTGCTGATGTATATAGGCAAGGGCTTATAACCAGAGTGATGAATCTACGCAACATTGGAGTTGCCGCGTTAGATACGAGCGCCATTGTTGCCGATCCGTCTGCGCCATGGCGGTTTTTGCCTGAATATAAGTCAATCAGTGATAACAGCCATATGAGTCAATTGGGTAACGATGTGGTTGCCCCGTTCGCCGCAGATTTTATTAAAACACTTGCCGGCATTTAACATGAAGCTATTAAATCCTTTAACAATCGGCAAAACCCAAATCACCGAACTGAAATTCCGCGATTACACCACCGCCGCCGACTATCTGTCATACGACAAGCGCGGCGGCGTGGCGCAGCGGGTGGCGTTGATTGCTAGTTTGACCGGCACCGACGAGGTGTTAATCGAGCAGCTGCGCGGGCCTGACTATTTACGGGCCGAGAAGATTGCGACCGACATGATGTTGGCTGATGAGCTGGAGGCGTTCCCCAAGCCGGTTGACGGTGCGGAGAGCGCCCAGGAAAAAAAGTCGGACGCATCGTCATAGCCGTGGCGCTGGTGACCAAGGTGTTGAATCAGCCGCTGCCCATCGCCAAAGCCTTGCCGCTGGCCGAGCTGTTTATGTGGGCCAAGGTGGCAGCGGTGATGGATGGGCGGAAATTTGAGTAAATTGTGGTGGGCAAAAGGATCATTTTCTAATTCATATAGAATTATTGCTTATCCTGCCTTAAGACTGATTCTCGAAGAATATATATAGAATTTATTTTTTATAGCAAAATTCCTTATTCATCAAAACTACTGGAGAAGAGCACGATGGCAAATAAGGAACCCAAAACAATTAAAATAGAACGGTCTGCTGAAGAGATACGTGAAGAGCTGCAAATTCAACTCGACAAATTGGATGAGCTATCTGCTCTTTACGATCAAGGCAAAGACCATTTTGCAGCCGATATTGCGACTGTTCTTAGAAAACTGTTTAGGCAAAAAGGGAATTCAAAGTCTTTATTAGGTCAGTTGAACAATTGGAATCCCAGTTTATTTGACACTGTAGAAACTAAAAAACAAGGCAATCCAAATATACATATTGCGCCCGTTTCTGGAATGGCTTCTGTCGGGGTTAGTCAAGACGGCTTAAAGCTTTATGAAGTGTGGAAACCGGCTTATCAGCCATCAGGTACACCTTTTTATACAACATTCGATACATGGTGGACTAAAACGCTTTTCCATGACACGCATGGTGTAGCATTTAGTCGTAAATGCCTAGTCGATTGGTTATGTGATCAGGATGGTGGAGCACATGTCGATCCTGCACTAGATCAAGAATATTTTCGATTGACACGGGAAAGTTCATATGGTTTTCGCCAATGCCTTATTCTTGGCGACGCTATATCCAATCCTGATGAGCCAATCTCGCCAGAACGAATTATTGAAGTTGAGCGTGCAAAAGCAGGTCTACTCTTAGTTCGTGCAATTGTTCGTCAAATAGCCTTCGAGGTTCAGACTTCATCAAGTCAGCTGCTGCCCAGCTAACTATAACTGCTAAGTTATCCCTGGAAACATTTCCAGCCTGACCCGCTTGGCTTTACCACTTTAAACTTCGGTTACATCCCGTGACCGGAGTTTTTTATGTCCACCGCTGCTGAAGCTGAGTTAAGGCTACGATTCGTCGATAAAGGCGCAACGGCCGGGCTGGACAAATTCACCGCCCACGTCGATAGAGTTACCAAACATACCGAAAACGCTGTCGACCGCTCCAATAGCCGGCAACGCAGCTCCTTCGAGCGCCTATCCCTGGCCCGCGAAACCCTGGGCATGCGTTCCGAAAAGAAAATCCAGCTGGAAATATCCCGCACCGAAAGCGCTTACAAGCGTCTCGCCGCCTCCGGCAAACTCAGCCAGGACGAACTGACCCGCGCCGCCGAAAAGACCCGGCAAAAAATCACCAAGCTGACCAACGAAATGGGCAAGCTGACAGCGGAGCAACAACGCGCTGCCAAAGCCGCGAAGGACTTTGAAACGGCACAGGGGCGGATTCGTACCGGCGTTGCTGTGGGCGCTGGCGTCGCGGCGGCTGGCTATGCCTTAAAAGCGCCGGTGATGCAGGCGATGTCGTTTGATGAGCGGCTGGCCAGCATGGCGAATACGGCGTTTCGAGAGCGTGACGTTACTGGGCGATTGATAGGCGCAAAGCAGCTTGAGGGTGTCATCAATCAGTCAGTCGATTTGAAGAAAGGCGGCGGTGGTACGCGCGATCAGGCCGCAGAAGCGCTGGATGCGTTAATTGGTAAAGATGGGCTGGGTAGTACAAATAAGGCAATGGCTTTTTTGCCGACGATTATGCGCACTGCCTATGGGTCAGGCGCGGCACCGATTGACATCGCGAATTTGACGAGCGCTTTAGTTGCGAATGGCATCGCATCGAACGAGGGTGAGCTTAAGCGGGCCTTGAATATGGTCACGGCCTCTGGGCAGGCCGGTGGGTTCGAGATCAAGGACCTGGCGAAGTATTTGCCAGCTCAACTATCGCAAAAGACAGGGCTGGTCGGTCTCCCAGGCTTGCAAAAGATTCTGACGATGAATCAGGCCGCGGTTATGACTGCGGGTAGCACTGATGAGGCTGGTCGCAATGTTATTAATTTGTTAGCCAAGCTGAATTCGAGTGATACCGCCAAGGATTTTGAAAAGGCGGGCGGCGGCGATTTGAATAAGTTCCTGATCGATCAGCGCATCAAGGGTGTCGATGCGATTGACGCCTGGCTGAATTTGATCGACAAGATTGCCGAGCGCGATCCGCAGATGAAAGCGGCGCTGCGCAAGTTAGAAAAGTCCGGCAATAAAGCCGATCAGCAAGCGGCCATCGAGTCTATCTCGCAATTGTCGGAAGGCGGCGTGATTGGCAAGTTCTTCCAAGACATGCAGGCGCGCGGTGCGTTGTTTGGCATGCGTAATAAAGGCCTGACCAATCGCGTCGGCGCATTTATCAACCAAAATAATACCGAGTTTGGCGCTAACGACGTCAACTACCAAACCCTGGCCGGCACCGGCGCTGCCGCTATGCGCAATGCCGAGCAGGAAATGGCCATCAAGCAAAAAGCGGCGATGGAGCAGTTGATTCCAACGATTAGCAAAGCGGCGGAAATCTTTGTGGATCTGTCGCAAAAGTATCCGGCGTTAAGCACGGCTGTGGTGGGTGCCACGCCGCCCATTGTGGCGCTGGGTGTGGCCGCTGGCGTATCGGCGGTGACCTTGGGCGGCGGCAAGGGTGGCCGGTTTGCCGAGTTGGCCACTAAGTTTGGCGGTGGTGCTTTGGCGGCGGCCGGTTCCGGCTTGGCCGTGGCCGGTGCTGGAGCAGGCGGTTATCTGGTGGGTGATATGTTAGTGAGGCCCGGCATTGATAAATTAACCCAATGGGGCACCGGCGATAAAAACGCCACGCTCGGCACCGCGTTGGCTGATTACTTTAATAAGCCCGGTCAAAAATCCGAGGTGCATTTAACCGTGGAATCCATCACGCCCGGCTTTATGGTTAAGCAAAAATCCAAGTCGGACCGGGTCAGCGTCACCACTAAGGGCAATACCGGCAACCTGTTTAATGGAGCGCCCTGATGGCCGAATCCTACCGCGACCGCTGGAGCAATGCCCGCTGGCGTGACATTGAGTTTTTGACTGATAGCCATGAAGCCAAGGGCGGCCGCAGAAAAGCCGTGCATGAATTTCCCGGCGCGGAAGAGCCGGTGGTGGAAGACATGGGCGGCAAGGCTGGCGATTTTCAGCTGAACGCCTATTTCATCGGCAACGATTACGACCGGGAAGCGGTTGAACTGATAAAGGCGTTGAACCAACCCGGTGCTGATTGGTTGTTGCATCCCTGGTTAGGCCGGATTTGGGTGGTGCCTGTTAGTTGGTCGCGGCGGGATAGCAATGATGCCAACGGCTTTTGTACGGTGTCGATAAGCTGGGTAGTGGGCGGCGAACAACCCCAGGAAGCGACGCCCGATCAAGTCGATATCGCCGTCAGCAGCATTGACGGTTTTGCGGATGCGGCGGTGGGCGATTTTGATTTGTCGGCGATGAGTGCCGGCGGCTTATCGGCGTTTGTGGCGCAAGTGCAAGGCAAGCTGGAATTTGTGCGGCAAGCGATCAGCTTTGCCACCTTGCCATTGACGTGGTCTAGCCAGCTGCTGGGCTTGGTATCCGGCATCAAAGGCGATCTGGGTACGCTGGCTGCTATCCCCGGAAATTATGCCAATGCGTTGCGGAGCTTAACCAATGCCATTGGTGTGGGCGCCGACGATGCCGGTCTGGCCGATACCGACAGACCCCGATTAGTCGCCCGATTAGTCTCGCTGTCGGCCAATACGGCTTACAACAATGTTAGCGGCGTGGCTGCGACCGATAGCGCGGTGCGCGGCAATCTGGCCCGCGATGCCGCCTTGCAAAGTCGTTTGTTTTTGGCCGCTGCAATGCGGGTGGCGCTGGTGGATTATCGGGCCGAAGCGGACCGCACGGCAGCGCTGACGGCGATCGATACGGCTTACGATACCTTGCTACCCACCTTGCCGGATGCGGTGTTTCAAGCGGCTGTCACAGCCCGCACTGCGCTGGTGGAAGCGGTGATGGCGCAGGACTTACGGCCGCAGCAAGTGCGCGACTTGGTCGGGTATTTGCCATCTACCGTGTTGGCGCATCGGCTACAGATTGATGAGGATGTGTTTTTAGCGCGCAACGGTGTGCGGCATCCGCTATTTGTGCGTGGGCGGGTGTATGGTTGAGATCCGCTTCAACGGCCAGCGCTATGCCTATTGGCAGAATGTGCATATCAGCGCCTCGGTTGACGATCTGGCCGCCTCGGTTAATCTGGCGGTAACCCGTCCCGGCACGGGTGAGCGCTTGGGCGTGGATGCCAATACGGTGATCGAGGTGTTGATTGCCGATACTGTCGTCGCCACGATCCGCCCGGATGTGATTAACCGGCATGTGGATGCCAACAGCCACGGCATAGCGATTGACGCCCGCTCATTGGGGCGTGAGCTGATCGATTGCCAGTATTCCAAAACGTTGTCTGGCCTGAAGCTGGGCGATATTGTGAAGCAGCTTTGCAGCACGTTTAACGTGCCTGTAAAGATCGACGCCGACACCGCCGTAGTGCCCGATTTTGCCATGCAATGCGAGTCGCCGAGCAACGCGCTGATCAATGCCGCCCGCGCCGCCAATCTGTTGTTGTATCCGACGCCGGACGGCGGCTTATTGCTGACCAAACCGACCGAGACGGCGCCGGTGGCCACACTCGTGTACGGCGAGCAGGTTGAGAGCTTTACCGTGGTGGACGAATATAAGCTGCGCTTTAGCGATTACTTGGTGAAAGGTTACGACTACGCGAGCGACCAGGCGCTGAAAGGCGCGGTAAAAGATGGCGGTATCGGCTATTTCCGGCCCTTGCATATTCTGGCAGACAAAACCGGCCAAGGCCTCGGCGGCTGCGACCGCCGGGCGACGTTGGAACGTAATCGCCGGCTAGCCCGCGCGCATCGCATCGATCTGGACGTATACGGTTGGACCCATGCCGGTGGCGTGTGGGACATCAACACCCAGGTGCGGGTAATTATTCCGGATGAAGAGATCGACGGCGTCTATTTGATCGGTGAGCGGGCGTTTACCTTGGACGACCAGCGCGGCAGCATGACGCGCTTGACCGTGATGAAGCGCGAGGCGTTTATCGGCGAAGAAAAGACTGGCGGCAAGGCTAAGAAAGGCGCCAAACATAAAGCTAACAAAGCCTAGGATAAGGTGATTTATGCAACAGATTTGGGCTAGGTTGCAGTTGCTGTTTGCGCATGGCGTGGCGACGTTGATTGGGCCTGATCGGGTTCAAGCTAAAGTCCTGGATGGCGAGGTGTTGGATAACTTGGCTAGGGTGGAAATGTACGGTTTTAGTTATCGGCCAAAACCCGGTGCGCAAGCATATTTGTTGTTCCCCGGCGGCGACCGCAGTTATGGCGTGGCCATTCTGATTGGCGACAAGCGCTATCAAATGGATTTGCAGGAAGGCGAAGTGGCTATTCACGACGACGAGTTGGGGCATAGCATCAAGCTGGGCCGCGATGGCATTGTGATCGAGGGCGGTGGGCACGATTTGATTATCAACAATACCCCTACCGTCAAAATAGCCGGCGCTCTGGAGGTTGGTAACGGGGTGACGATTACCGGCGGTCTGGATGTCAACGGCAAGGACGTCAGCGACGCTCATACCCATAACAGCAGTACTCCCGGCACTCCTACTAGCGCGGTGAATTGATATGTTGAAAGAAGAACTGAACCAATTAGTGAATAAATGGAAGTTGCGTGCCAAGAAGCGATTGGATTGTGCGAAGTTAGAAGAGGATGAAGAAGAGCGCTTAGCCTTTGAGCGCATAGCCTATTGTTATGCGAACGCCGCATTGGAACTTGAAGCGGTGATAAACAAAATCGAGGCTGATGAATGTTGAAACTAGTCCAAATCGACATCGGCGTATTCGACCTGCAATTCGATGATCCTGCGCTAAACGACACGCAGGCGGCGATTGAAACGCTGGTGTATGCCGTGTTGTTTACCGACGCGGAAGCGCCCGCCAGCCGCGTGCCGGATCGTTATGAGCGGCGCGGCTGGTGGGCCGATCCGGAAGCGGGTACCGGCATTTGGCATGTGCGTCGGCAAGGGCTAAGCGATGCGGCCAGGCGCGAGGCGTTATCGATGGTTGAACAAGCCTTGCTCGATCATGGCCTGACCGAAGTATCTGTAAGCGAACAGGCCGGCGCTGGAAACGTTTCCAGTGTGTTTATGATCATCACCGGTTTGCATAATGGTCGCATTTTTAATATGAGTGTACCCCTGTGACCGATTACGTCCGCCCGTCCTATGTCGAATTAAAAGCCCGCATCGAAACCGATCTGGCAGCCGTGCCGGCGGTGCTGCGTGGGCCGTTGGCGGCGATGTGGGCGCGGGCGTGTCACGCTCAGCATGGCAATTTGGAGTGGATCGATAAGCAGTGCAGCCCGCTGACCTGCGAGCTGGAGCGCTTATACGATTGGGCTGCGCTATACGGCGTGGATCGCCTGGGTGCCACTGCGGCAACCGGTAATGTGTTAGCGACCGGTACCGTCGGTACCAGTTTGCTGGCCGAGACCGTGCTGCGCGGCCAGAATGGCCTGGATTACACAGTGTTGGCTGCGGTAACGCTGGGCGCCGGCTCCACGCCGGTATCGGCGCGCTGTAATACGGCCGGCAGCGCCGGCAATATGTTGGCCGCACAGACTTTAACCTTGGTCGACCCGGTTCCTGGCATATCCGGAACATTGACTGTTGCTATTGGTGGCTTAACCGGCGGCGCTGAACAAGAAACCTTGGAGAGTTGGCGGGCACGGGTCGCGGATGAATGGCGCACGATGGTGACTCGCGGCGCGCGGTCCGGCAAGCCGGATGATTATCGCTATTGGGCCAAGTCAGCCCATCCTTCTATTACGACCGCATTGGTTCAGCCACAGGCGCTTGGTCTGGGCACGGTGATTGTGCGGCCGATTTGTAACGGTTTATTAAATCGTCTGCCGTCTCCGGCTGTGCTGGCTGCGGTATCTGCGTATTTAACCGACATTGCCCCGGCGACGGCGGATTGGTCTGTGGTTGCGCCATTGGTGCGTGCCGTGACTATTACGATTGATTTGTTGCCCGGCTACGACACGGTAGATAACCGTAACGCCATCACGGCGGCGCTGTCGGCATTGGTGCTGGCAGAGTCTAGCGAGACGTCGTTGTTAGCGATGGCGGAGATCGATGCGGCTATTGCCACTGTGACAACCCAGTACACCCGCATCGCACCGCTCGCGGATATCGCCATCGGCGCCGGTGAGGTGTTTGTATTGCAACCGGTGGTGTGGGCGTAATGCAAATTACTCTGCATACGGATAGCGAATTTGCCGCTGCGGAACAGGGCCTATTGCCGCCTGGCGCGGCGTGGCGCTGGCCGGTGGGTGGGTTGGGCCATGACCTGTTGGTTGGCATGGCCCCTGAGTTGGCTCGTGTCGAAGCGGCGACTCAGTTGGTTTTGGACAACGCCATCGAAACCCACCGGCCTAAGATCAGCAGTTGGCATATCAGCGAATATCGACGCGTAGCGAATGAGGCCATTGCCGGCGTGAGCGAGACGATGCCGCGAAAAATGCTGGCGGTTGGCAGTCACGTTGGCGACCGCTGTTGGAGCGCAGCTGGCCCGGCTACGACGTTCCATGTGGAATTGGTGCAGGTAGATCATTTAGTTACCCGGCCGCTGCGCGTGGGTAGCCATGTAGGTGATGGATGCTGGAGCCATCGCGGGCGGTACATTTTGCGGGTGCGTTACTACCGGTCGGTGGTCGATCCGAAAGTATTGTGGGATGCGTTGGCCGAGTTTAAGCAGGCGCACGTATTTTTATGGTTTGAAGACATCACCGGCAGCGGTGGAGAGGTGAGTTATGCATAAGATTGACGGCGCGGGGCATATCGGCAACCAGTTTGTTTCCGAAGATGCGTTGATAAATCGCGCACCGACCGAATTGACAGATGATTGGCTTAATGCGGTGCAAGGGGAGATTGTTGAGGTGGTGCTGTCCGCCGGCTTGGTATTGTCTAAAGTGGACAATACTCAATTGCGGCAAGCCATCAAAATACTTAAGCAACCAAAGCTGATTAAGATTACTAGCAGCGGCAATTTTTTAACGTCAGCCAACATTACCCCCTCAACGGTTTTTAAACTGACTCTGGTTGGTGGTGGCGGTGGCGGTGGCGGATCGGATGCCGCATTTACCTTGGCTCAGAGCGGCGGTGCGGGTGCTGCTATCGAGTTCCTAATCGCCGGCCTACAGCCTAGTACCAATTACGCGGTGGTGATTGGTGCGGCTGGCGCAGGCGGCGGACCTGGGGCCAATGGTGGCACCGGTATTGCCACCACGATAACAATAAACGGTGTAGTTTATTCAGCTGGCGGTGGCATTGGCGGCCTAGGCACGACAACAGCAGTGATCAACGGCGGGCAGCTCCAAGGCGTGGCGAATGCAGCTGCGCTGGCGCTGCCTCATAAAAATATATTTCAGATTGCTCCTGCCCTTGGTTTTGCGGTGTCATCGGTGTCAATTGGTGTGGGTCCAAATGGTGGTTCAACGCCATTTGGTGTTGCGGGTATCGGCGGGCAAACAGGCGTCGGAGTGGGCAGCGATGCAAGCGGGTTTGGCGCTGGCGGCGGTGCCGGCATAGGGCTAGGCAGCGGCGGTGGCAATGGTTCGGCGGGATTGTTTATAGCGGAATGGGTGGAGTAGCAATGAGGCTGGCTGAAATTAATAATGGGGTGGTAGTTAACGTCGTGGAATCCGAGGCCGCTATTGGCGGATTTGTGGAATCCAATACGGCAAATATTGGCGATCAGTTTGTTGGTGGGCTGTTTTTGCCGCAGCCGTTGTCAATGTCGATTATACGAGATCAATTGTTTGCGTCTGTAGACATCGAACGGGCACGACTTTGGCGGTCCGGGTTTCCGGTGCAAATTGGCGGTGTTGCCAAGTGGTTTCATTCGGATGAATTTAGTCTGACTCAGCATTTAGGCCTGAAAGACAAAGCGCGTGATGTGTTGTCGGCCGGCGGCACTATGAACGATGACATCACGATTGGTGGACAACCAGTGCAGTGGTCCACCATGGATGGATCGTCCGTGACGATTACCGTGCAAGTGGCGTTTGATTTGGTGAGTAGCGCGGGGCTGCAACAGGCCATGGTGTTTGCAGCTAGTCAGGCGCATAAGGCCGCTATCCAAACGGCTGCCGATTTATCGAATTATGACGTATTGTCCAACTGGCCAGCTGTGTTCGGTGAGTGATTAAACGGTGCGACCGGCGATGGTGCGCTAACACCATCGCCGGCCACCATCCGCAGAGCGAGCTGCTTCTGGCCTTGGCACCGCGCCGTGTACACAGCGTGTCAAGCCTAGTTCAAAGTGGCTTTTTATGGAAATTGTACGTTGCGGTTGTTGCGGTAGAAAATTGGCTGAGGCAGAGTTTATTCGCTTGGCTATTAAATGTTCCCGGTGCGGAACGCTGAATGATTTGAAGGCCGTCGAGCCTCTCACTAGCGCGCCTCGAGCGCCATGTAATGAGGTGCCTCATGTCAAAACCAATTATTCCATGGGTGGGCGGAAAACGCCGCCTGGCTAAGGCTATTCTGCCTTTGTTTCCCGATCACGAATGCTACGTCGAGCCGTTTGCCGGCGGCGCGGCTTTGTTTTTTATGAAACAACCGTCCGATGTCGAAGTATTGAATGACATCAACGGCGAATTGGTGAACCTTTACAGGGTGGTTAAACATCATTTGGAGGAGTTTGTAAGGCAGTTTAAATGGGCTTTGGTTAGTCGACAGATTTATGCTTGGTTGCGTGAGTCTCCGCCTGAAACGTTGACAGACATTCAGCGTGCCGCGAGGTTTTACTATCTGCAAAAGCTAGCCTTTGGCGGTAAGGTGGCTAATCAAACCTTTGGCACCGCAACTACCAGTGCTCCTCGGTTGAATTTGCTGCGGATTGAAGAGGAGTTGTCGGCTGCGCACTTGCGGTTGTCGCGGGCCTATATTGAGCACGTGACCTGGGATGATTGCATTAGGCGTTATGATCGGCCTCATACCCTTTTTTACCTTGATCCACCCTATTGGGAGACAGAGGGTTATGGTGTTGGGTTTGCGTTTGATGAGTATGAAAAGATGGCCGGTCTGGCTAAGTCTATCAAGGGCAAGATGATTGTCTCGGTCAATGATATTCCGGAAATGCGCGAGGTGTTTCGCGAGCTGATGATCGAGTCTGTCGACATCGATTATACCGTCGGTGGCGGCGGCCGGAGAAAGCCCGCTCGCGAGCTGATAATTAGGAATTATTGAGTGTTTATTGCCTGTCCTGAATTCAAGCCAAATATGCGTTTATTCCCCGTCCGGAATTCAAACGCTTTTTGTCCGGAATTCAAACGCGCTTTACTGAGTGGCTGACAGCCAACGTTGAAGGTCTGCATGGTCAGGCGCGTATGCTGGTCGATGATTATTGGCGGCGAGTCAGCCAGGAACGCAAAAAATATCCGGCCTCTCAACGCGGCCGACTGGGTGTCCGAATCCGGCGCCGGGAGAGCGCTTATTCTTTCACCATCGAGTGGTTTTTGATTGCCTCGCTGTCGATCGATGGACAAACCAAACCGGTGACGCAATACCTCAAAAAGGGCAAAGGCTACCGCTATCCTTTGCAGCACGTGCTGAAAAAAGAGCCGGATTGGGAAGCCTCACTGGTAGAGGAATTCGAGAACGAGTTTGCCGACCTACGCAAACAAGTCGATTTATTGGGCAAGTTCCGAGATGCCTTTCATCGCTGTCGGCGTGGACTGCGTGAAAGCCTGAATTGATCGGTAGTCTGTTTCGAATGCCATGTTGGCCCGAAGTTATCCACAGAGGCGTAGCCCCTTATATAGATTAAAAAAAGATTATAAATAGATTAGCACCCGCTTTTTCGTGTCGTTAAAAATCGCTGCAGACCACGCTGGACAAGGCCTGCGGCGATTCGTAAAAAAGAACTAAGCGTCGGTCGAATGCCGTGTGTTTTGTCGGCCGAATGCCGTGCTTTCTGTCGGTCGAATGCCGTGTCCGTCGGTCGAATGCCGTGCCACTGTCGGCCGAATGCCGTGCCTCCGTCGGTCGAATGCCGTTAGTGCGTCGGCCGAATGCCGTGTCAGGGGGCTTCGACCGGACCAAATAGGCGTCGGTCGAATGCCGTGCTTTTTAGCCGATGTTGTTGTGCAGATAACGCTGCTGACTGGGGGTAGGATTTTTTTTGATTTTGACGGTATCTTCGGAAAGAACATAGCTTTCCAAACAGCCAATCCCCACCAAAGCATCCAGTGCTTTACGCAATCGGTATTTGAAATCGCGCAGCGTCCTAGCGCTACTTCCGCTCAAACGATGGATCGTGCTGATCTTCAACGGATACGGTGCCGCATGCGACGACAGAAAGCCATGCAGCCATAACGCCAGAGGATGCTTACGCAATTGCTGCCGCTGTTCGAATTCGATATGGGTGTAACCGTCTTCGAACAGTCGTAACATCGACTCGGTCAGTTCCACCACATAGCGTTGAGTCGACTCATCGCGGTGATAGCGCAAAAAGCCCTTTTCACCAAAGGTCTGCCGACCGTGATAGGTGATTTCAACGAAGGCTCCGCCCAAACGCGCCATGGATTCTTTTAGCCATTCGTGCTGACTTTTGCCAGTCGAGCGGCCCAGCGCCGTCAGCAAGGCATGGGCACTGAAGGTTACGCTAAAGCCGGGCAATTGCGTTCTGGACAGGTGCACGATCTGCATCCAGACGTCCAAGTCGGACTGATTCAGTTGAACCCCCAGATAACGGACTTCGATGCCATCGACAGCCGCCAGTAAGGTGCGCTTTTTGTACGCTATCCGTTCATTGCCCTGCACACCGGCAAACAAGGCACTGCGCAAACAGGCATTCGGCGTGCCGCGCATGCCGGCAGGCCAACTGGGCAGGGTGTCTAACGGCTCAACACGTCGTGGTTGGGCTTTCTTGCGCTCCGTCAGCAATTGGAAACGTTCGGTCAGATTGGTCAGTGAGGTCGCTGTTTGTTGAATCATACGTACCTCACTTTTTCAAGCTACGCGGATCACAATGCCGAGTTGGATCGGTCGGCGGCAGTGGGGTTTTCTCAATCCATTCGCGTTCGGCTTCAGTCAGATCGAGCTGGTGATGGCAGTATTTGCGCCAGGCGCGCTCTAGCACCAGCGGGTCGGGTGTAACTGGCGGGTCATCGTGGCTCGCCGCCTCGACGGCGGCCTTGGTGACCATTGACCAGACCGGATCCTTCAGCCTGACCACATGTTCGATGGACGACCCACACCAGACCGAGCCACCCAAGCGACTGGGTTGTCGGGTGACGTCCAGACGCCACGCCTCGGATGCGGTGGCGGGAATCAGGGATTCGATGACGGTTTCGCCGACTTGATCAGACGGCGTTGGTAAGGTGCTGCAACCCACGCTGATCAAGGTGGGCAAGATAGCGGCAAACGGGGCGATTCGCATGTTCATGTCGTCTCCAAAACACTAAGAAGACTCGACACAGTAAGCACTATTTTTCCAGGCTCGTTTGCGAAAACTCGATAATTATGCGTTTTTCGCAGATTGACTCAAAACAATGACTGGCATGATAGCGAGTCATGAAAACCACACGTTTACCGTTCTCGATCCCTTGGCTGCAACGTTTCTTCGTTGCCGGCAAGCCTGCGCCTGAGTCAGGCCCGGCCAGCCAGGAGGAAGAGATACCGCGGTATCCGCCATTCATGAAAGGGTTACCGGCTGCACCGGTGGCTCGTATTCTCGGCACACAAACCGAGTTGATCCAGTCCATCGAACAGGCCTTGGCTTGTCCGGAATCCCTGTTTCAAAGCATCGTACTGCCGGTGATCGCACGTTATGCGGCCTTCAGCCATCTGCTGCCGGCATCGGAATCGCATCACCATCGCGGTGCCGGCGGTTTGTTTCGGCATGGATTGGAAGTCGCGCACTGGGCGACGTTGGCCTCCCAGGACTGTCTGTTTGCTACCGATGTCACGCCGAAGGCGCGTAAAGCGTTGGAACCGCGTTGGCGACTGGCCGTCTGTTTCGCCGGCTTGCTGCATGACATCGGCAAACCGGTATCGGACATAGCCGTGACGGATAGACTGGGGCAACATACCTGGAATCCTTGCGATGAAAACCTGACCGATTGGGCAGCGCAGCATCACATCGATCGTTATTTCTTACGCTGGCGAGAGCATCGTCACAAGCGCCATGAGCAGTTTTCGGCCCTGGTCATCGAACGGGTATTGACCCGTGAGGCACGTGCCTACATTCTGGCACCCGGTCCCGACATCATGCAGGCCATGCTGGAAACCATCCACGGTCTGGATCGCGGCTCGAAATGCTACGCACTGGTCACGGCGGCCGATTGCATAAGTGTGGAACGGGATTTGAAAGCCCACTACCATGGCCTGGAATCGGCCATGGGCATGCCGGTCGAACGCTACCTGTGCGATGCGATGCGTCGATTGGTCAAATCCGGTCAATGGCTGGCCAATGAAAAAGGTGCCCGCATCTGGCGTTTCCAGGACGGCCTCCATATCGTCTGGCGCAGCGCCGTCAAAGACATGCTGGCTCTGCTGGACAAGGATCACATCCCCGGCATTCCCCGCGATGAAGACACCCTGGCCGATATTTTGATCGAACGTGGGCTAGCTATTCCCAAAACCCTACCGAACGGCGGGCGGTTTCGCTATTGGCGCATGCAAACCGAAACCCTGAATGGCAGCTTGTTCATGTTGCGCCTGGCCTCGATCGAACTGGTATACAGCGGCGAGCCGCCGGTGGCAGTGGATGGCATCGAAGTCAGTGATGAACCGGAATCAACGTCTACCAACCCCGCCGCCGCCCAGTCCCAAGCCACCAGCAAATCGGCTTCCGACAACAGTGGAGGCAAACGGCGAAAAGCGAAGACACCTGACCGTGAAATCGAGACAGCGAGCTCTGAATCCAATGCTGTGCAATTGGCTGAGTCGGTCATCCCGGACGATTTAGCCGCCATTTTGGCGATGGATGCCGACGCTGACAGAGACCGCGATCTACACGAACATTCCGGTCAAGTCTTGGACGATAGAAGTGATCAACACCCAAACGATACCACGCAGAACTCTTCAAATAGCGGTTCGGACGGCACGATTGAAGCAGAGGCGGCATCGGTCTTGCCTCAAAATCCTGCGCCGGATCAAAGTGACGTTGCCAGACAATGGCTGGAATCGCAAGGTCAAGCAGGGCACTGGCTGATTCAACTGGCCGGAATCGTCTTGTCTGAACAATGGCGCTGGGGCACTGATCTTCTGGAACATAAGGACCAATGCCTGCTCGCTTTTCCCCGAACAGCGGATGCCCTGCAACTCGAAGCCAATCAGTTCATCAAATGCCTGGACGAGAAAGGCTGGTTAGTGACCGATGTGCTCTCGCCCATGCGCAAAATTCGAGAGATCGACAAAATTCGCGGCGTGTTACTCGCCAGCGAACCGAGTGCTATGTTCAAACGGCTGTTGGCGAGCACGCCGGTGTCAACCGCAAGTTTGGCGTCAGAGCCACTCGTTCCATCGGCAGCCGCTGGCCAGAGCAGCGTCCCCAAAATAACACATAGACCGATGACAACGGTACAGCAGACCGAGCAATCATCATTGCCGCAGTGTCAGGCAGTCGTTGAGAATGCGCCTGCTACTGAAGCGGCGGCAGTAGTCGTTGCATCGCTGGATAACATAAAGCCAATGCCTCCGTCTCGGTCCACCAATAGACGGCAGGCTATTCAACCCGAACCATTGTCGTCACGATCGGAATCCAGCGCGCTCCAAAAGCAGAACCTCAGAAAAGTCATCGAACACTGGATGGACGAGCTGGCGCAAGCCGCCCCGCCGCCGTCCGCAGACGGAACCGACTCGGCATGGCTCGATGTCGAGGATCGGTCGATTGAGGCCTTGCTGCGAAACACACCCGGCTTGACCCGCACGCAGTTGATGCGGGCACTGGGTAGCCATGCCGATTTTCGAAGTATCGGTACCGTTTTGCAAATGCGGCGTAGACCATGAAATCCGATTACGACTACCAGTTTCCCTGGCGACCCATCTTCGAGGTGTATGCCATCTCGGGTTGGTTGGGCGGTGCCGGATTGGCATATTTCACCAGCCGCTGGTCGGGCCTGCCCCGCGAACCCTTCGATTGGTTGATGACGGCGTGCGCCGTGATGGCGTGTTGGCGGCTGTCACCGGCATTGAGTCTCTGGTATCGCAAACGCCGGTTGCGTCAGTTTCGGTTCCAATATCTGGATACCGAGAAGCTTGTCACCCTGGTGAAGCGCAACCCCGAGGCTTTGTGGTTCGGCTGGGGCTTCGATTGGGCGCAAAAGCACGCACAATTGGCGTATGAAATTCTGAAACGGGATGTCTCGACGCTGATTCCGAGCGATCATCAGCGCATGGGCTCAGCCTGGATACACGGCCTGGAAGTGTCCGAAAGCGACATTCGTCAGCCTTTGCAGCATACCGCCGGCCATACACTGCTGGTTGGTACCACCGGCGCCGGTAAAACGCGTGCCTTTGACGTATTGGTCACACAAGCCGTGTTGCGTGGCGAGGCGGTGATCATCATCGATCCCAAAGGCGACAAGGATTTGATGGCCTGCGCCAAACGCGCCTGCACCTTGGCCCAGCGCCCGGATCGTTTCGTGTATTTCCACCCGGCGTTTCCGGAAGACAGCGTGCGACTTGATCCCTTGCACAATTTTAACAGACCTTCGGAAATCGCCAGCCGCATCAGCGCCATTTCGCCCAGCGAAAGCAGCAACGATCCGTTCAAGGCCTTTGGCCAAAAATCGCTGGATAACGTGATTCAGGGTTTGATGGTGATCGAGGAACGGCCAACCCTGGTCAAGCTGCGCCGTTACCTGGAAGGCGGTCCTTCGACGCTGGTGATTCAGGCCTTGGAACGCTATTTCGACAATAACCTGGGACATTGGCGGCAAGAGGCACGACCTTACCTGAAAAACGCCAAGGACATCGATTCCAAAGCGGTGGGATTGGTGCGTTTTTACCGGGAGGTCGTGCAGTATCAATTGCCCAATTTGGATTTGGAAGGCCTGTTGTCCTTGTTCGAACACGACCGGGCGCACTTCAGCAAGATGGTCGCCTCCTTGATTCCGATCATGAACATGCTGACCTCGGGCTCTTTAGGCCCCCTGCTCTCCCCTAACCCTCATGATATAGACGATCTTAGGCCGATCACCAATACCGGCCACATCATTGAAAAGGCCCATGTGGCTTACATCGGCCTGGATTCGTTATCGGATGGCATGGTGGGCAGTGCGATCGGTTCGATTCTGTTGGCCGATTTGGCTGCCGTCGCCGGCGATCGTTACAACTACGGTGTCTCGGACCGACCGGTGAATGTGTTCGTCGATGAAGCGGCGGAAGTCATCAACGATCCCTTCATCCAGGTGTTGAACAAAGGCCGCGGCGCCAAGATTCGTCTTTTCATCGCCACGCAAACCTTTGCCGATTTTGCAGCCCGCACGGGTTCCCAGGACAAAGCCCGCCAAGTACTGGGCAACGTCAACAACCTGATCGCGCTCAGGATCATGGACAGCGAGACCCAGCAGTACATTACCGACAATCTGCCGAAGACGCGATTGAAATACATCATGCGCACCCAGGGCGTTGCCACCAGTGCGACCAATCCCTCCGTGTTTTCCGGCAATGTCGGCGAACGCCTAATGGAAGAAGAAGGCGATTTATTTGCGCCGCAATTGTTGGGTCAACTGCCTGACTTGCATTATATCGCCAAGTTATCCGGCGGCCGGATCGTCAAAGGCCGCTTGCCAATACTGCGGTCTACACAAGATCGCCAAGGCGCAAACACATGACGCGCAATCTGTTGTTCAGTCTAATGCTTTGGCTACTGGAAGTGATCCTGGTGGCCAGTTTCGTGTCGGACCGCTGGACGCGCGAACTGCAGCGCGCCGAAGACCGGATGATGATCGGCTATTTTGGCGCCGATAAAGAATCTCAGATCAGCCATACGGCGCAACGCTGGTTTGATCGTTTGTTCGTCACTACCGGCATCCGAGACAGCGTGTTCCGCTACTTCATCCCGACCGAGCGCGAACGCCAAATGTCCAAAGGCTTCGAGGATGTGGGACGGCACGATTTGTTTCCGTTTATCGAAAGCCGGCTCAACGTGCTGTGGGACACGATCTTTCAAATGATCAAGCGCCTGACCACCGCCTGTATTTGGTTGCCGTATCTGGCGTCTTCCTTGCTGCCGTTTGTCGTCGACGGACTGGTGCGGCGCAAGATCAGCCAGACCAATTTCGATTACCCCAGCCCTATGGCTCATCGCTACAGCCTTTACCTGATCCTGGGCGCATTGTATTTGCTACTGGTCAGTTTGACCTTGCCGTTCCCGATTCCACCGCAAGCCGTCCCGGAGGGTGTCTTTCTCATCGCCTACGCCGTCAACGTGTTGTTGGCTAATACGCAAAAACGAGTATAACGCCTCTCACCAAGGCCCTTAGATACTCCTGAGAAAAATGCGCGACAGCTTTCCGCTTAGCGATTTCATCTGTGTTTGTTTCCCTCCTCAGTTTGAATAGCACCCCATAAGCCGGTAGAACGGTCGAGGACAAATTCCAGGATCACGGCAGTTGCGCCAATTCGCTTGTCCATCCGCCGCCAAAAGCCCGGTACAACGACACGACGGCAACACTCGCCGCCGTTTCGGCCTTGGCTCGTTCATCGGCAACGGCGAGTTTGCCGCGCTGGGCGTCCAACACCGATAAATAATCGCTCGCTCCGCGCCGGTATAACGCATCGGCAAGCCGATAAGCTTGCTCCGCCGCCGTTTCCGCCTCGGCCATCCGGTTGCTGCGCTCTTTGGCAGAGGTGTGCGTGACGAAAGCGTTTTCCACGTCTTCCAACGCGAGCAGAAAAATCTTTTCGTAGTTCGCCGCAACTTGGTCCAGGCGGGCGTCCACGGCGGCAATATTGGCTTGGATGCGCCCGCCGCTGAATATCGGCGCGGTCAATCCCGAACCTAGCGTATAAACACTCTCGGCAAGGCTAGGCATTCCGCCCACGGCCAGCGCCCCGAGACCGCAGTTGGCCGACAGCACCAACCTCGGCAATAAATCGGCCCGTGCCGCGCCGAGGTTGGCCGCCATTGCGCTGACTTCGGTCCGCGCTTGGCGCAGATCCGGCCGTTGCGCCAGTAAGTCCGCAGGCAGCAGCTTGGGAATGTCCGGGGCTTTGCCTGGCAACGGCCCGGCATCGGCCAAGCGGCTGTCCAGGCTTTCCGGCGGCTCGCCCAGCAACACGGCAAGGCGATGGACCAGGCTGGATGCCGCGCTCGTAAGCATAGGCAACTCGGCTTCGGTGCTGTGCAGCAAGGTTTCCTGGCTGGCGATGTCCGCTTGGTTACTCAAGCCGGTGTGCTCAAACGCCTGTAGCGTTCTCAATCGCTCCCGCTGGATGTCGATGTTGTCCCGCAGGATGACGGTGCGCCGCTGCACGCCGCGCAGTTCAAGGTAATTCGTCGCCACTTGCGCCAGCAATCCCGCTTGGACGGCATGAAGCGCTTCACCGGCGCCATCGGCCTGGGCGGCAGCGGCCTCCGCTTCCAGGTGCCTGGCTCCGAACAAGTCGATTTCCCAACGCGCGGCCAGTCCGCCGCCGATCATATCGGCGGTGGGGATAAACAGCCCAAGGCCTCGATCGGTCGGCACGCTTATGACCCGGTCGATCCTTTTTTCCCGGCCGCCTGATACGGCCAGGCCGATGCTGGGATAAAGCGCCGATTCGGCAACGGCGCCGATGGCGTTGGCTTCGCGTACGCGCGCTACGGCAATCCTGAGGTCGTGGTTGTTCGCCAAGGCCTGGTCGATCAGGGCGTTCAGCTTCGGGTCCCGGAAACCTTGCCACCAGGCTTTCAAATTGGCCGGGGTAACATTCGCGGCATCCTGAGGGGCATGATGCCAATCCTTGGGCGGCTCTATGCTGTTGATGGGGGGATCGACTCGGGTCGGGGTGCAGGCGCTCACAAGCAGCGCCATGATTAAAACGGCTGGAGTGCAGGTTTCGCCTGCAGGATGTAGGCGAGAAGCGAAAGCTTCGCCTGCCTGTGCAAGCAAAGCTTGTACTCCGGCGCTCGGAACAGGAGCCAAGTCATAATCCGCATTCCGGACTCTGTCGAGATATTTTCGTGCTCTTCGCGGCTTTTGAGGACAAATTAACGCTTTCATTGGGCAACTCCGTCACCGAATGAATCCACGCGTTTCACCCTGAACCAAGCCGCATAAAGCGCCGGCAGGAAAAAAACCGTCAACACCGTGGCAATCGTCAGTCCGCCCATGATCGCAATCGCCTGCGGCCCGAAAAAATCGTTGCGCGACAACGGGATCATCGCCAATATGGCCGCCGCTGCGGTCAGCAGGATGGGCCTGAAGCGCCGCACCGTCGATTCGACGATCGCGGTCCAGGTATCCAGCCCGGCTTTATGATCTTGGTCGATCTGGTCCACCAGGATCACCGAGTTACGCATGATCATGCCGGACAAGGCGATGATGCCCAGCAAAGCCACGAAACCGAACGGCGCCCGGAACAGCAGCAGCGCGAAAGCGGCTCCGATCACGCCCAACGGCGCGGTGACGAATACCAAAAAAGTCCGGGACAGGTTGTGCAATTGCACCATCAGCAAAACCAGCGTCACGACCAGGACCAGCGGAATCCAGATAAAAATCGATTTTTGCGAAATCCAGGCATCTTCCTTGGAACCGCCGGTTTCGATGAAATAACCGGCCGGCAATTGGTCCTGTATCGGTTTGAGTTTGGGGATAATTTCGGAGGCCACGTCGGGCGCCATCTTGCCATCAACCACCTCGGCGCGCACCGAAACGGCCGGAAAGCGGTTACGGCGCCAGCGCACGCCATCCTCGAACACGGTTTCGAATTTGACGAACTGCGACAACGACGCGCTCTGGCCGTTGCCGGTGCGCACGGTCACGTCGGGCAAACGCTCGGCGGCGGTGCGCAAGTCGTTTTGCGCGCGCCAGACGATGTCGATCAGCTTTTCGTCTTCCCTGAACTGTCCGGCGGAAATGCCGGTGTAATGTGCCTGCAAAGCCTGCGACAGGCTTGCGGTCGAAACGCCCAGCGCGCGAGCCTTGTCCTGGTCCAACACCAAGCGTAGCGACGGAATCCGGTCGTGCCAGTCGTCGTTGACATCGACCGTGTCGGGATTGGCGCGCATGACGTCGGCCACCCGGCCGGCTATGGCCCGGACCATCGCAGGATCTTCGCCGAACACCCGGAACACCAGCGGATAATCCATCGGCGGGCCGACATTAAGGCGCATCACACGCCCGCGCACCTGCGGAAAATCGGTCGCGAATGCCTGCCGGATACGCTGCATGACCCGCTCGCGGGCGGTGTTATCTTTGGTCATCACGACGAATTCGGACAGATTGGTATTGGCCAGTTGTTGCACGATCAACAAGAAAAAACGCGGCGTACCGCCGCCGATATAAGCCGTGTAATCCAGCACATCCTCGTCTTTGCTCAAGATGTTTTCCATGCGTTTGGCGGTTGCTTCGGTTTGTGCAAACGAACTGCCCTCGGGCAGCCACAGGTCGATGATGACCTCGGGCCGGTTCGACAACGGAAAAAACTGTTCGGGAACCTGGGTTAGCGTTGCCACGCCGATGCCGAATAATACCGCCGTGGCGACGATGACTTTTTTGCGATGCGCCACGCACCAGGTCACCCATCGGCGCAAGCGATTGTAAAACGGCGTATCGAACAAATCGCGGTCGTGGCGGCTATCGGGCTGGACTGTCAACAACAGAAAGCCCAGATACGGCGTGAACACGACCGCGCCTAGCCACGACAGCAATAGCGAGATGCCCATCACCTGGAATATTGCCACCGTGTACTCGCCGGCTTGCGATTTGGCCAAGCCTACCGGCAGGAAGCCGACAATGGTAATCAAGGTGCCGGTCAACATCGGGAACGCGGTGGCGTTATAGGCATAGGTCGCAGCATGGATCCTGTCCCAGCCCTCTTCCAGCTTGCGCGCCATCATCTCGACGGCAATCATCGCGTCGTCGACCAGCAAGCCTAAGGCCAAAATCAAAGCCCCCAGCGAGATGCGATGGATTTCCATGCCGAACAGCAACATGCACAGCAAGGTGCCCGACAGCACCAGCGGCACGGTTAGCGCGACCACAGAGCCGGTACGAAAGCCCAGGCTCAAGAAGCTGACCAGCAGCACCGCGGCCAAGGCTTCAAAGAATGTGGACAGGAATTCGCCAACGGCCGTTCGAACCACGCGCGGCTGGTCGGCAACTTGGCTTATATCCATCCCCAGAGGAAGTTCGCTCTCGATTTGCATCTTGGCCTCAGCCAGCGCCTTGCCCAATTCCAGCACGTCGCCGCGCTTGTTCATGGTGACGCCCAAAGCCACGGCCTCCTTGCCGTTGACGCGCATTTTGAACGCCGGCGGATCGATGTGGCCGCGCCTGACTTCGGCAAAATCGTTGACGCGCAAGGTCCGGCCTTGAATATGCACCGGCAGGCCGGCGATACTGTCCACGGAGTTGAACGGACCGGTAATGCGTATCGGCAGATTGCGCTGGGAAGCGCACACCATGCCGGCCGCGGTCATGCTGTTCTGCGCTTGCAGCGCTTCAGCTACCTTGTTGGCGTCAAGTCCGAGTTCGGCCAGTTTTTTGTCGGAAAACTCGATGTAAATTTTTTCGTCTTGCGTGCCAATCAAATCGACTTTTTCGACGTCATTGATCCGCAGCAGTTGTTGCCTGGCCGAGTCGGCGGCTTTTTTCAGCTCGGCGTAATTAAAACCGTCTCCCGAGAACGCATAAATCACGCTATAGGTATCGCCGAATTCGTCGTTGAAGAACGGGCCGATGCTGCCGGGCGGCAAGGTCATGCGGATGTCGTCGACTTTTTTGCGCACCTGGTACCAAAGGCCGGGGATTTCTTTCGGCGGCGTGTCTTCGCGCGGGGTCACGAAAATGACCGATTCGCCGGGTTTGGAGTAACTGCGCAAAATGTCCAGGTTCGGCAGTTCCTGGATTTTCTTTTCCAAGCGGTCGGTCAACTGTTGCTCAACTTCCAGCGCCGTCGCGCCGGGATATAGAGTTTTGACCACCATGACTCTAAAGGTAAACTCGGGATCTTCGCGTTGGCCCAGACGGAAATAAGCGAAAAGCCCGCCCAATAGCAACAGCACCATGATGAAGCCGGTGAAAGCGCGATGCTTCAATACCCAGGCGCTGAGGTTGAAATCGCTCATCGGCCGATCTCCTCGCGCGCGGCCGACAGCGATTCCAATAAACCACTTGCTGTATTCCGCTCTCCGTTCGCCAACTGCCCGTTGCCCTGCCCGGCCTGCTGCGTCTCTGCCGCAGAAGGCGTTATGCCGCTTGCGCCGCTATGACTGTTCATAGCCGTGGTAAATTCTTGCGGCAAGCGCACGGCTTGCCCATCGATCAATCGGTGTGTGCCGGCGCTGACGATCAGTTGCCCGGCGCTAAGCCCCGTCACTGCGACCCTCTCGCCGCCATGCACTCCGCCTATCCGCACCGGCACCGCTTTAACCGTTAAGCTGCGCTCGTCAACCAGCCAAACGTTGGGTTGTCCCGGTTCATGATGGGATGTAAAAACAGCCGACAACGGAACGGTGAAGTCGCCAGGCGTACTTGAAGGTATCCAGACTGTCGCCGTCATGCCTAGCCGCGCATCATCTTTTCCGTTCAGGATAGTCGCCTTAACCCGGTAAGTGCGACTGACCGGGTCGGCTGCCGACGCAATCTCGCGAATACTTGCTTTGATGCGCTTGTCGCCGTCGGCCCACAAGGTAACGCCGACTTCCTGCCGGTGTTCGATCCCGGCAATGCGATGCTCGGGAATGTCGATAGCGATTTCCTTCTCATCGAGCCGGGCCAGCTTGACGACCGGCTGGCCTGGGGCGACGACTTGACCGGCTTCGGCTTCAAGCGCCGTCACTACGCCGTCGCGGTCGGCCAATAAATCAGTATAAGCCAATTGATTGTCGGCCTGACCAAGCTGCGCTTCCAGCGCCGCCACTTTTTGCTTCGCGTTAATGTAGAGAGTTTGACGGCGATCCAACTCGGGCTGGCTGACGACATGCTGTTCAAGCAATTCCCGGTATCGGCTTAAGTCGTCCTTGCTGTAGGCGCAGTCGGCTTTGGCAGCTATCAGCTGGGCTTTGAGATTTTGCGAGGCCAATCGGTAATCGCTGGGATCGAGCTTTGCCAACAGTTGGCCTTTATGCACGCGGTCGCCTATATCCACGGCGCGATTGATCAATTTTCCCGCCACGCGGAACGATAAAATCGTTTCAAAACGCGCCTTGACCTCGCCAGAAAACGGGCTGTCGTCCCGCTCCGTTTGGCCTATTACGCGGATAACGTTAACCGGGCGAGACGTTTGCCGCTCCTGGCCTTGGCTAGTGCATCCTGCCAAGGGCAAAAACAGCGAGCCTATCAGTGGGACAGTAGTGAGGCCTACGGCCCACGCCAAATTATGGCTTCCACGCTCCAGACGGGAACCATATAACACAACCAAGCCGATAAATTTGCCGAAAGTCATTTGCACTTCACTAAGATTGTCGCTGCACGCGTGGGTCAAAGGTTTTTACCGGCCGGCATTGCGGTTAAAACAATGCCGGCTCGATGGAAAGCAATTTAAAGCAATCGATTTAACGGCGCGTCACCCGTTCGGGTGAAAAAAGAAAATTTTTGAAGTGCCTATTTGCCCCGTGAAAATAAATTCGCGAAGCTCCAAGCAGGAAGGATCAATCTTTTGTTAAAGCGGCACTTGCCGGCGCGGCACGCATGCCGAAAGCTGTAGTCAACAACTGTATCAGTTCGGATTGACGATGCGTCCCCGTTTTTGCCAGCACCTGCTTCAACTGCGTTTTTACGGTGTTATTGCTGACGCCGTGCGTTTGGGCATAATCGCCCGGCGCTTGTCCGCGCAGCAACGCGGCCGCAAGTTTGGCTTCGGCCGGAGACAGGCCGTAACATTGCGTCAACAGGTTATCGTCTAAATCCAGCGGCATATCGGGATCGCCAAGAAACAGCGCCACCGACGGTTCCGAATCGAAGAAAGGCAACGGCCGGTTTTGCAGCGATATGACAATCGCCGACAGCGGGCGGTTTGAACGGTTGCGATGCAAGCTCATCGCGCCACTTTGACCCCAATCCGCAGCATTGGCGATTAAGCGGCGCAAAGCCCTGGTTTCGCTAACGTTATTTGTCCGACAGCGGCCCGCGGTATCGAGATAAAAACCGTCCGCGCGACGGGTTAAGGTTTCGGCCAACTGATTGACGAATACGGTTTGGCCGAATTTATCGAGCACAACCAAGCCGACCCGCAAACGGTTCAAAATATCAACATTTGCGGCCTGCTCGCGTTTAACTTCGGAAATTTTTTTGTGAATCGTGCACGAACGGCGCAAATGCGGCACTAAACGGGCAAACATTGCCGATTCATCGGCGGAAAAAGGTTGCTGCCTGGGCCTGAAAATCGACATGCGCACTGCTAGCGTATCCTGCTTGAGCAGGTGGCCGATCATCGCTTGAAAATAACCTTGCGGTTTAAGCCAGTCGTTATACCATTCGGTCTTGACAAGCTCCTGCTCGGGGAACAAGCGGTCGGATGTTACCAGCGCACCTTCAGGCATATCCCGGGATTTTTCGAACCAGACGTTGACCTTGGAATAATAGAGCTCGTAAGACACAACGGTTTCGGGCGCGGTGCGGACGGTGTGGATGAAGGAAATCTCATCGTTGCGACAAGTAGATTTGCGGCTATCAAAATCCACCAGGTAAAGCGCCGTACCCCGACTCTTGAAGGCATCCGACAACTGCTCCAAAAAAACCGGCCATAATTCCGGCATCAGGGAGGCATCGTAAATTTTTCCGATTAAATTGTCGTATTCGGTTTCATTCATCATTGAATTGACGCAGTTTATTTCGCCTACGGTTTTGAGCTGCTCGTCTTAATTTACCGGATTTCGGTTTTCGGCCGGCAATGCCTTAACAAACCGCTGAACCAATCCAAAGCATAACCCATTCTACCCAAACCTAGGTTATAAAACGCGTATCGTTGCAATGTTCGATCGACGATAGATCACTTGGACGTTCAAAAACCATAATCTTTCTCGGCGCGACAAGACCCTGACTCGAAACGCCTTGTACCAGTCCATCACCCTACCCTGCGCCTAGCGATGGGCCATGTTTTCCTTCCATGCGGCGACTGTCTCCAAACTTGCCAATAGGACACGGAGATTCCGATCGCCTGCCTTGCGCTTTCGAAGCCAAGAAAGCCCGGTTGTTCAGAAGCAAGTTCAAGCATTTGCTGGGCCGTTTCGGCATAGCCATTGTCGTCTACTGTGCGAACCGACATAAAGATTACGGCAAAGTATGGCGGAGGGGGGGGCGGGGCGGGTGGTGTCATTTATTCTCTTTTACGGTTTGTTCATAGTGATTGATCAACAACACGTGCCGGTAAAAAGTACTAGACGGGCCTTCGAACATCGTCTTTGCCATCCAGTCTTGAAACAACCCCGTCAGTCCGGATTCATCGGAATGCGAGCGTAGACGAACTAGCGCCGTCAGTTTGCAAAATCATATCGGCCGGTTTGGTGCAGTGAGCCGCCCGCAGCACCAGTATTTTCCCGAACGTCTGCAAGCCCACTACCTCCTGCGGCACCAACCCGCTGTCGGCGAACAGCCTCCCCTATTCGGCCTGCGTCCGTTCCCTGCCACGGGTGTTGACGAACATTTGCATGTCGAACGAGGCCAAGCCCATGTCGGCCCGTTTGTCCGGCATCACCATCTCCATCACGGCGATGGCGGCATCGCTCTCGGCCGCTGCTTCCGCGACATGATGTAACGCGGTGATACAGGCTTCGTCGTCGAAGCCATGCAGCACCGCACTCAGCAGGTAAATATCTTTGTCACTACGCGCCTTGGGTACGGATTGCAGCAGGTCGCAGGCTACAAAGCTCATACGTTGCAGCGCGGCGCCCTCGCCCTTTTCCTTCCAGAAATGCGCAGCGCCTTGGATGACCTGTTCGCGGTCGGCCACCAGCGCCTTGAGATGCGGATGGCGTTTGAGGATGGCGAGCGATTTTGCGCCCTTGGAACCGCCGATGTCGACGATACGCTCGAAGCGCGACCAGTCGAAGTCGGTGGCGAAGCTGTCGCCGGCCAAGGCTTCCACGCTATCCATCGCCTGCGCGAACAGCGCATCGAATTCCGGGATCCCATCCATATACGAGTAAAACGCCTGCCCGTGCGCCAACTCGAATGGCACGCCGCCGCCACGCACGCCCTGTTCCAATTGTTCGAACCACGGCCTGCTCATTTCCGGCGAATTGTGCATCAGCACCATCGCCCTTACGCTATGGGGATGATCCGGGCGTAAATAAGACGAAAGCCGGTTGTTTTTGAAATGTTTGGAGGCCACTTCCTCGAACACGCCCATCGCCATCAACATCCGCAGCAAGCGGTAAAGCGCATCGGCGTCGGCACCGATGCGTTCGGCCAGGGTTTCGGCGCTCGCTTCGCCATCGGCCAGCGCGCCGGCGATGTCCAGCCGCGCGGCGACATACAGCGCCCGCGATTGCCAGAAGGCCGAACCGATCTGGAGCAGGCGGATCGGCGGCGGTACGATTTTGCAGCCAGGCGCCGAACCTTGCGAGTTTGGCGAAACGACGCACCGCGCCGGCATTCTTTTGTAACGGCATGTCATGCCCCCGGTTGCGCGGCAGCCATGCCCGCCGCCAATAGTTTGCCGTTGAGCGCGGCGAGTTCGTCGAGGAAGGCGTCGTCCATCTGCCCGCCCATCTGTTCCTCGAAAATATCCTTCAGCAGCATGGGCATCATGGCAAGGCTGACGAAGGCGATGCGCGCCACGTCGGGATTGAGCGCCTGATTGACCTGCCCGCTCGTCTTCAGCTGTTCCAGCCGCCGCGCGCCGCCGGTACGGCCGCGCTCCAGCAGTTGCAGGATGAAACGCCGGCCCGGCCCGTGGTTGAGGGCCAGCACCTTGAGGATGAGCTTGGGAAATTCGGGATGCTTGCGCATCGTGTCGTAATACAGGCGCAGATAGTCGGCAAAGCCGCCAACCTCGGACAGCGTATCGCTGTCGAGCATGTCCAGGAGGGGCTTGAGCGTCTCGCGTATCATTTCTTCGTAAAGGCCTTCCTTGTTACCGAAGTAATAACGGATCATCGAGATATTAACGCCCGCCTGGTCGGCGATGGCGCGGGGGGTAACCTCGTGCTATTCGTCGGCGAGGAAACAGTCCAGCGCCGCCTTGAGCAGACGCGCGTAAACCGGGTCGGTAATATCGTTCATCGTAAAAACTCCTGCAAGCCATGATGGCCGCAGGTTAGCACCGGCGGCACAACCGCCCTAGCGTTTTCGCCAATCAAGATGAGGGGTTTGATTGAACAACAACCTCATCCGTCCATAGTCAGCGTAACAAGCGCACCCCGAGCAGCATGCAACCCACGGCAAAGGTAAAAATCCCAACGATAGACACGTACACCGAAATCATGGGCCCCAGCGCATAAACCACGGCACCGACGAAAATCAATGCCGCCGCGGGTTTGGGATAGATAGCCGAACGGTAAATCGATAGACAAAACAGTACGATGCCGATCAAAATCGTCGCGGAAGCCGAAATTCTAAACGCCAACACCGCCGGATCGTTTTTGATGATGGCGTCTCGTAACAGAAAGGCGGTTTCCGGATAGCGGGCGATCACGGGGTAAAGAAACAGCTCCCAAGTTACCTTGCAAGCCTGCAGTAAATAAGCCGCCTCGACGAATAAAAAACCCACGGCGCCCTGCATGCCGGCCGTGTCACGCATCTTGGCATAAACCGCATAAAATCCCACCAGCAACGCTAACACGCCAGCGAAGGCGACCAGCGCCAAAGGCACCCAAGCTGGACTGCGTACCACCTCGGCATAGTCGAAGCTTCCCGTCCCTAACGGTAACAAAATTGGGAACAAGACCGCATAAGCGCTGAGCAGTAGCGATCCCAAGATGACGGCGATACCGCCGAGTTTTTCGAAAACGTTCATAGAGTTAGCCTGTATCGGTTGAAATGAGCTCAATTCTGTTACCGAATGGATCGGACGTGAAACAGCGAGTAACGTCAGGAATCGAAGTATCCTCCTGCACCTTGTAACCCGCGTCTGCGAGTTTTTTCAAGAGTTTCTCGTAACCCTCGATCAACAATGCTGGATGTGCTTTCTTAGCGGGACTGAAATCATTTTCGATCCCAAGGTGGATCTGCATGCTTCCGCATTGAAACCACACGCCTCCACGCGAAGCAATTTGGGCAGGTTTGGGAATCTCGCTCAAATCAAGAAGTCCTCCGTAGAACCCACGAGCTGTTGATTCAGCTTCCGGCGGTATAGCTAGCTGCACGTGGTCGATACCAACTACTTTCATGAGGCTAAACCTTTCTCCGTGTTCCTTCGAATAAAGAAATAAATAATTTTCCGTTATCTACCACGAGCTCTACATTACCAGTAAGTAATGTTCTACCGTTGGAAACGGCTCATAGAAGTGATGCAGCAATGCACGCCATTCGTCGTATTGGACGGAACCGCGAAAGCCTTCGGTATGATCCTCCAGCGAATCCCAATTGACCAACAATACATATCGGTTGGGACGTTCGATGCAGCGCTGTAATTGATGCGAAACATAGCCGTTCATTGAGGAGATAATGTCTGACGCCTGACGAAAGCTGGCCTCAAACTCCAACTCACGTCCGGCGATGACGTTGAGTATTGCAATTTCCAAAATCATTTTTTCTCTACTTGCCAGCGCCATTAAAACGTTTGTCGAGCGTAGAGCTCATCGAACGACGTCATGATATGGTCGCGGAAAGCTTTACGTTCGCAAAGCGCACGGTACCATCTGCGAACATTCGGAATTTCCGGCGTGGGAACGCCCATTTCAAAATATCGATAAAGCGAGGTGGCGACGGGAATATCGCCCATACTAAAGGCATCGCCCGCCAAAAAAGCCTGTTCGGCAAGATGCACATCCAAGAGGGCAAAATGTTTTTGGCAGCGCAACGAGGCATGCTGGATTTTCTGCTGATCCCGTAGTGCTTCCGGCGTGCGGTAAAATCCCCAAAACAAATCCAGAAAATCAGGTTGCAGTGTTGCCAGCTCCCAATCCATCCAGCGCTCCGCCAACGAGCGTTTTGCTGGCGCTTCGGCCCACAAATGACCGCGACTGTAATTAGCACACAGATAGCGAACAATGCTGTTGGACTCCCAGACTGTCAGGTCGCCATCGACCAACACAGGAATACGGCCATGCGGATTCATGGCCAGAAAATCTGGCTGATCGAGACCGCCCGCACTTCCGCCGGCATCGATATGTTGATATGCCAAACCTAGCTCACCAATAGTCCATAACACCTTTTGCACATTGTATGCACTGCGTCTTCCCCAAACTTTAATCATGCGCCGATAGCCCTTTAATGTGTTGAATAGCGTGGTCAATGAACGCTTGCCAGACGGAGTTCGGCGTCCAGATTTCGTTCATCGGATACGACGCAATCACTTCCTCCTCCGCCGCCAAACACAACTTGCGATAGAGATAAATGAAAGCGGACGCCCGTTTATTTTTTGCGCAATGCACCCAAATCATATGGCTTTCGAATGCCTTGAGGACAGCAAAGAATTGGTCCAGCTGGCTAAGCCTAGGTTGTTCCCACGCTACAGGAATTTGAATATAAGTAATGCCTTGGCCCGCAACCAATTCGGCTTCGCCTAGCAATGCGTTGCTGGCCGTTGGCGGTGCCAAGTTAATCACCGCCTCTATACCAAGCTCCGACAGTTTGGCTATGTCCGCCTCAGTCAGCTGTGCGGAACACCAAAGCCAGTCGAATACCTGATAAACGTTTTCAGCTTCCATAGGGTTATTCAATAGCGAAAGTCGCCTGTATACGTAACACGTTAAAGTAATTCGCTGAGTTTTGGATCGGCGTTGAGCATTTGTTACACGTCCACTTTAAAACCCAGATCAACATCGCAACCCGCTTGCCCGCCGCGAATACCCCAATTCTCTTTGGGAATTTCTCTCAGCAAAATCTTCACATGATCAGGAGGTATGCCAAATGGCTCCAGATTGGTCACTATGGCTTTGTACAGATTTCGCTTGGCATCAAGCGAGCGGCCTGCAAAGGCGTCTATGCTGATATGGGTATAAAAATCCGCTTGCTCTCTCGCAGGCGGATAGGCGAAGCGATGCGGTTCATGAACAATAAGTCGAACATTCTTATCACCCGGGACAATTTTGAACGCTTCGCGTAAAGCCATGTGCACGGCTTCCATCAGGGCAATTTCTTGCGCTGGCGTATATTGGCGACGGACTTCAATCAGCACACTTGGCATTTCTACTCCTTGGACTTTCAGCGAATTGGCAACCGACGTCTTGTCTGGTTGCGATGATTGATCAAAAGGGTAACGATACCCTTCGAAAAAACGAGACGAAATACCATCATCAAATCGTCGACGATGAATCCGATTTGGCGGAAGGTCGCTTGATAAGAATCCGAATCCAAAACCAGGTCTCCAAGCTTGCACCAACCGCAAATCCGATGTTGCCGACGCCAGAATAGCCGGCCAAATAACACGCCAGGGCTAACACTAAAATTGTTGCGGTGATGATGTGTTTCATATCCTAGTTCTCCTCCGTATGACGCTTAACGAACAACAATAACCTTTTAGCCGACTTACGGCGGCCTTGCTTTCAGCATTTTCAAACACCATGGCGATAAGACTTGATTATCTCTGCCTATCAGCTGGATGATTGATACCATCACCGGTTCGCACCTCGCCCAGTTCAAAGGGATTAACACCTTCCAGGCAAGCTATGTTGTAGCCGTACTGGCTAGGCACGGATCGGCGTTGGTGGTGGGTATAGATGCCGCAAATGGAGCAAAAATAATGCTTGGCGCTCATGGTGTTGAATTGATAAAGCTTTAGCACCTCTTGCCCTTTGACGACCTTGATTCCCGAAAGCGGCACCGACGCCATAATCGCGCCTTTGCGCCGGCATAGCGAGCAATCGCAGCGGCGCGGATCGACGATGCCGTCGGGAAGATCGAGTTCCAGCTCCACCGCACCGCAATGGCAGGTGGCGCGGTGTTTGGCATTGATGATGGTGTCGCCTACTTTTTTGATCATATAGTGGTTGTCGGTTGTTTTTTGACGGTTCTAATGCTTTCGGCTGGGCCGATTCGCGTCTTTCATAAACTTGCTAAATTCGTGCAGCCGAAGTTACTGACCAACGGCGCGAAAGTCGTTCAGCCAAGTTCCGGCGTTTCGCGCCATCTGCTCATGTTCTTCGTCGCGCCATGTCTCGCTGAGTGCCGAGGCATACCAGTCACGCATGGCCGGCAAGGCTAGCATATGGTCGACGTATGAGCGAGCAGGCGGAGCCATGTCCAAGCCGTAGGTTTGTACGCGAAACGCGACGGGCGCGAAGAAAGCGTCCACGGCGGTAAATGCCGGCCCGACCAGGTAGGGTCCGCCAAAGCGAGTTAGGCCCTCTTGCCATAATGCATTCAGCCGCGTCAGATCCTTTGCCAAGGCCGGCGAAGGCGATGCCAAGCGAATCCGTAATCCGCAATTCATGGTGCAACATTCACGCAACGCCTGAAACCCGGAATGCATTTCCGCGACAGCGCAACGCGCCCAGGTACGCGCCGTTACGTCGGACGGCCAAACCGCCGGAGCTCGCTCCGCCAAATATTCGGTAATCGCCAACGAATCCCAAACGACGGTTTCGCCGTCGATCAGACAAGGCACTTTCCCAGTTGGAGAGAAATGGCGGAAGGCGTTGGCTTGATCCGTTCCGGTAAACGCAACGAGCTTTTCGACAAACGGAATGCCGAGTTCACGCATCAGTATCCAGGGCCGTAGCGACCATGACGAGTAATTTTTATTGGCGATGTAGAGTTCAAGCATGAGCGGTATATCTCCTCGGATTTTTAAACGTCGATTTTGCCACTTGGTATAACCCCGTCGGAAGACCGGCTTTGGCGGTCGCCATCCGATTTCAAATTGAACGATTTCGCGAAGTCGCGCACCGCGCCGACGAATTCATCGGCCTGGTCCTGCATGATTCAATCAATCAAAGGTTGGACGCTATGAGCAAATCGAACAATATGCGAACGATTGCCGGGTTTCAACTTGCGCCCCTCCAGCCCACAGAATAAAGCCATGTTTGATATTGCTGATCCAGATCGGGCGGTGTCGGCATATTCTCGCGCGTGCTTTGCGCGGTTAATTCGACGGTTCTTTCTTCAATGGTATTCAAGCCAACCGCAAGCCGTCGTTCGTTAACGGATTCCGGATGCTCGATCGGATAAGGTTCGAGTTGCCCGTTTCGATTCGGCTCGAATTGGGTTCCGTATATTTGCGGCTTTCCTTCGTACATGCGAATACGGTCTTCCAGAAACGCCGCCTGCCAAGGCATCACGTCGTTGTTGGCGGCGGCTTGCTTCAGCAAAGACAGGCAATGCCGCATGAAGGGAGGATTGCCGATGGCATGTTGCGCGATCAACCAGGCCGCCCAAGCCCCCTCCTCGCCGACAAGATGGTTTCCAGGCCAACCGTATTGTTCGATGATGTCCGCAAGACGAGCGGCATTGCCGATGTGTACGGCTTCCATGCGAGGATGATAGAGCGCACGGCCCAGCGAACCATCGGCGACCAACGCCTCGCGTACCGACAGATCGTTTTTTGCCATCGCAACCAGTTCCTGGCTTAAAGTTTCGTTTGAGTGGTGCATCCGACCTCTTTTTTGCAATTAGAACGTTTACAGTATGTTTTCGAGAAGCGGTGGCGTGCTGATTTCCGTCATTGGTTAAGTTCAGAACTTGGCTGATTCGGCGACCAAATCAGCCATGGCCGTCTGGCCGGATTTGCGCAACGCTTCGATCAGGCTATTCTGGTTTTCCGGCGGCTGGTTTTGGCTGACTTTCCACTTGCCTTGCAGCCGCGTCACGCTGATTTCGATGCCGACAATCTGCGTGAGCAATCGTTCGGTAAAATCGGCCGGCGCATCTGCTACCGACCAAGGCTCCGGGAAATCGGCTTCGAATTCATCGGTCATCGTCTCTAATTGCCGACGAATCCAGGCCGGATCGTCGATTATCTTTAGTTTGCCGTAAGCATGCACGGCGACGTAGTTCCAGGTGGGCACCACCTTGCCGGTTTGTGGTTTGCTGGCATACCAGGACGGCGAGATGTAGGCATTTTCGGATTGAAACACCGCCAATACTTCGGTTTTAGGGTCGTAGTCCGTCCACAGCGGATTCGAGCGGGCAATATGGCCGTGCAAGCTGCCGTAAGCCGTTTCGCCCGCCTCCACCCAATGCAGCGGAATGTGGTTGGCGTTCAGACCGTCGGCGGATAATGTAACCAAGGTCGCCAGCGGATAATCGCGCATCAAGGTCTGCATGACCTCGATTCTGGGTTCGTCGAAATGTTTGGGGATGTACATTTAATGCTTACCGTTTTAGTGTTAATGCCGCTAGACATTGATTTTGTAATTCAATGTTACTTCGTCGCCGTGCATGCCGCGGAATCCCCAATTGCAGGCAGGACTTTCATAAATGCAAATTTCGATGTCCTGGTGAGCAATGCCGATTTTTTCCTGTATGCGGTCGAACAGCAGGCGGATCAGCTTTTTCTTAGTAGCCGTTTCCCTACCCGTGATCATGCTGATCTCGATGATCGTGTAGGCATCGGTTCTGCCGCCGGGCGCGAACAGATCGTCTTTTTCCATAGGAAAGAATCTGTGCGCTCTTTTATCTTGCGGAAACTGCAGCGCTTCCACCACACAGTCGTGAATCACATCGGACAATTGCCGCTTGATGGGGTTGAGATGGTCTTTAATCCCGTAGATTTTGATTTGTGCCATTTTGATGATCTAACCGTTGATATGTTGGACTTTACTGTTGCGTTACAAACATCCATCCACTAAAACGAGTTTACTGGTGGTCGTTTGATGGCGTAATAAAAAAAGCGCTTGCGCTTCGGGGTCTTGAAGAAAGCCGTTAGCTTGTTCTCGTGATGGAAACTCGATGACAACAACCCTATCAGGCTGCCAATCACCCTCAATCACGGTAGGCTGTTCTCCTCGAACCACGTACCTTCCGGCATGTTTGTCTATCAATGCCGGTATTTTCAAGATGTATTCCCGGAATCGATCAAAATCATGAATCGTTAGATCCAAAATGAGATAAGCATTCATAGGTTTGCCACGGCCCTCAAAAATGCCGAAACCAAAGGATGCGGCTGCTCCGGTTTGGACCGGGCTTGCGGCACGAACAGCGTGCCGATGAAAAACGGATGATCGGACCATTCGATAACCCGAATCTCGCCTTCGGCATCGGCGGCGGTAATTTTCAACGGTCCTGATTTCAAGACATCGATATAGTCCGGGTTGATACCGAAATTGCAGTAATACTGCTCGGTGGCGGTCAAGGCTCCGTAGATGTCGGCGACGCGCGAGCCGGGCTCGAAAGTCAGCGGCAGCTGTCGTCCGGCCAGCGAACAGGCCAGTTTCGAAATGAAAAGATCGGACGCATAGGAATCGTACTCGGCGTGTTGGGCATCTTTGAATCCCAGTACATTGCGAGCGTATTCCAAAATCATGTGTTGAAATCCGCCACAGGTGCCGAAGCACGGGATGCCGCTTTCACGGGCGTAACGAATCGCTGCCAAGGTTTTGTCCAGATTCCGGTAAGGACTGCCGGGCGCTACCCAGATACCGGCATAGCGTTGGAATAAGGTTTGGTCGATGTCCTCGGTGGAAATCCAGTCGGCGTTAATCTCCAACCCCAAAGCCGCCTTGGCATGTTCGATGGCGGCGTTGGTCGCCAGATGCGGCGGAAAAGTCGGCGTGTATTCGCCGAGCAATGCGATAAATTTGGTCATGATTGAGTCAATTCCTCGGCTACTATGGTGTTGATCGACCAACAGATCGTCGGCGCGGTTTGATACAGGCAGGAATAATGGGAAAGTCCGTCCAGTACCGTGATTTTCGAACAGCCAGGCAACGCCGATGCCAGAAAATCGGCCATGGCAATCGGCGACCAGTTGTCTTCCGCGCCGTGCCAGATATGAGCATCGACTTCGATATCGGCCAGCGTCGCTTTCCACGGCTGAACGTAGGCGATGACATCGCGAGCGTAGCTTAGCGAATCGCCCTTGAAACAGGTTTTGAGCATTTTCATCAGAGAGGTCCGAAACTCCTGATTGGCCAGCAACGCTTGGTCTTCGCCGAGCGCACTGGAAAATAACATCCGCAACAACAGGCCGGGGAACCTACGCGCAATTTCCCCTTGTACGCGAGCCAGCCACAGAAATGCCGAGGGATGGTTTTGAGCAAGCCGGAAAACGGCTTTTCCCGCTGCCGCGTCGATAAAGTTGCCGGCATCCAGCGGCGCGGCCGCGGAAACCAAATGCAAACCGCGAACTTTGCCGTTCATCGCGCGGCAGACTTGTAAGGCTACGAATGCTCCGATCGAAAAGCCGATAAAATCGACGGGGTTATCGCCAACCTTGTTGGCAATCTCTTCGGCTATGCATTGGTAATAAGCTTCGCCTTGCAACCGAGGGTCGATGGTCGAGCGGTCATAACAAATGATGCTCAGCTGATGTTGTTTGCCATAACCATCGAAAATTTCGCATTCGTCGAGCGAACCCGGCGTACCGTGGAAATAGATCACCGGCCGGCCGTCGGCGGCGCCGAATTGGCTAACTTCTATTGATGGCATAACGACCGTATTGCCACTATCGGCAGTCCGTAAAACTTCAGCTCTCCCGAAATAATCGTCTCTTTTTCCAATGCCACAAATTCGGCTGAATGACCTGTTCCAGTGATTCTTTGACATTGCCTACATTGGCATAAAAAAGACAAACGCGGCTCGGATTTCAATGCGTATTGAACCGCTCCGCACATGCAACCACCTTTAAGTTCGCTCATGCAATTTCTCCTGGCAATGGTTAATCGCTATGATGGTAGTCATTCGGTTGACGACGTGGATAGGTCTGGCGGATAGTTCGTTGAAGCGCTTAGCAATGACTGCCTCTGTGGTTTGAATAGCTAACGGTTAGATTGGGTTATATTAGCAAATTGCTCGAGCAGTTGCGTCAGCTGGGACATATCATCGAATACAACATGGCCCGCGGTCTGATACGAAGTGGTCACGCCGGTTTGTACATAGTAAAGCGGCGTCATACCTGCTGCTATGGCAGCCTCAATCCCCACTTCACTATCTTCGATCACCGCGCACTGACTAGGCACAAAGCCCATCGCACGGGCGGCATATTGAAACAAACCCGGATCGGGTTTCCATGAACCGATCTCATACGAACTGAATAGATTGTCACCAAAATAAGCAGCAAGGCCGCTGACTTCCAAGGCCTGACGGATTTTCGGAAGCGGTCCGCTGGAGGCAATGCATTTCGGCGAGTTCAGGGTTGCGAGCATTTTCAAAACGCCTGGCATGGGTTTCAAGTCACGCGCGAAGAGTTCCACAACACGCTGGCGATAGTCCTGTTCAAACGGATCTTGCAGATTTAGGCCAAGACGGTTTTCAAGGTCAATCAGAATCGAGCTTAGTTTTTGGCCGCGATAGCGCTCGGTCAAAGTCTCCACTGAATCATTCAATTGCGGAAGCAGATCGAGAAAGGCTTGATTGCACAGTCCCTCGCTGTCAACCAGCGTGCCGTCCAAATCGAAGATGACACAAATATTGTTCATTTACTGCGTCGCCTAAGATTTGATATGCCATAGCTGGCCGCCCTCAGTTTTTTGGTCTGAATTTGCATTGAACCGTTCATGGTTATCAAGTCATGCATTGACCAACAACTCGTGCGGAAATTGCTCAAAACTCTCGATCACGGTAGAGACGCCCTGGCAGGCGAGAAGCCTGTTATGCGTCTCAATCGGACCAAGACCGACGATATGGCCGATGTTGGCGGCATGGGCGGATTTGAAACCGGAAATGGCATCTTCGACAACTACGCATTCGTGCGGTAGCAAACCAATATTGCCCGCCGCCTTAGCATACATATCCGGCGCGGGCTTACCGGGAAGAGCGCCGTCATCGTAGACAATCCGTTGCAGATCGAACCACTTATCCAGACCGAGGTGCTGGATGAAAAAATCCAGATTGGTTTTTTCGGAGGCTGTCGCGATGGTGCGCGGAATATCTTTGCTAGAAACGAAGTCGAGCAGTGCTTCGGCACCGGGAGACAAGACAAACATTTCTGGATTTTTTAAGCATAAATCCCGGTACATGGACTCCTTGACCTGGATCAGCTCCAGTAATTTTTGTCTCTGAAGAGTTCGACCGCTGAGATAGCTCAAAATGTGACTATTGGTACGGCCATGCACGTGGATTGAAAATTCATCGTCGCTTATGGGGGAACCTCTGAGTTGTAGCGCCGTGGCTTGCCAGGCCTGAACGTGAAACGGTGCATCCCAAAGCAAAACACCATTAAAATCGAAAATAATTCCTTTATATTTCATTATGATAGCAGCTAGTAATATGAATTGAGGTATTGAGCAACCGGGCTAAGACTAATCGTACCGAGCCAATTCTTTGGATGGAACGCAAATCTAATAGACGCCATTTTTAAAGCATCCCGCCCAGCGATTCCTGGAGTGGGGTATCGGCATTGAGTCTGTACCAGTTATTGAACCGCTGACGATAGGATTCAAATGGCTGATGCAGTTCCATACGTGGATCGTTGCTCAGGACGTAGGCCATGCCTTCGATTAGCCACTGCTCACCGGTTAGCAGCGCCAAGCTGCCGAAACTGTCGGCCTGCCAATGATGGATGAGCTCATGCGCCACGTAGTGTTGTTGCCAACCTCGCGACGCGATGACGATAGCGAAACTGCCTAAGGTGAATCCAGCCTTGTTCGATAGGCCGAATGCAGACCGGCATTGCTCCGTGCTACAAAAGATGATCTTCGGCTCGCCGGTAGACAAGCCCCATTGCGTGGCAAGATAACTTTTCGAGTCGTTGAGTAATGACTCCGCTTTCGCAAGCTCAGAAAAATCGTCCATGCATAGGTTTTGCTCGTTGCAACGGACGCCAAATGCTTCTGGAATCAGCGCCCGAACCGGTCTGAAAAAAGCAAAAGCTGAAATCGGCAACAGCAGGAAAATCACGGCTATCCATTTACTGTATTTCATCAATCTTCCTCCATGGCATCTAACACAAAGTACACGATGACTTAGCCATTGATAGCCAAATTCTGTCTCATTTTCCGACCGCCAACCGGCATAAGACCATTATGCTGATAAAAACTTAATGTCCGCTCAAATTCCGGGAGCGGCGGCGTGCATAACTCCAGGCACGACCAACCGCGCCGTTGCCCGTAACTTCTAATCTGCTCGATCAACAGGGCGCCGACACCCGAACAGCGAAACTCGGGAATAACGTAAAACTCCTGAATAACGCCTATTTTGCCGCCGGCATATAACGCATACGTTTCGGTGATGGTCGAAACTGCCACTGGTATATTATCCGACCAGCCAACAATGCCGCGTAGTGGCCTACCGATAACAGCTCGGCACAGCGCTGAACCGTACCTGCCAAGTCAATATCAAAATGTTGCGCATGAGTGCGCTCACAGATTTCCTGCGTCAGTTGAACGACCAGTGAGCCTATAATTTCTGCGTGGTCTGGTGTTGCTTGTATAAACTGCAATTTCATTCCTGTATCTCGGAGCCTAAGTCAGTGATTGCGCTTCTGAATGTTTGGCCGCAAATCGGCCGATGCGGCCAAGGTGGGTAAAACTGAATCCCTCCCGGTATTTGAGCCCGTAACCCAGCGCCCGATCAAAGCCAATGTGGGCACACCAGATTAAACCGGCACATTGAAGGGCCAGGGACGGAACCGTAAAACCGATCACCAGACTGGCAATGGCACCGAGATACGAGTGCGCAGTGTTATAGCTAATAGCGCCAACTTTGGCTCCGGCGAAATAACCGAACAAAGAAATATCGGGGACCAGGAAATAGATAGCAAAAGTACTCCAGTCCAGATCGAGTTTTGCGTAAGCGATGCAGGCTGCAATCAATACGCAAAGTCCCTCCAGTCGCAATAAAACACGAACGGCTCCTGTTGTTTCACCTAACATTTGGACTCCAGCAATTTCTGCATCGAAACGGATTATTTTGGGTTAATTACAACTCAGGCAGATGTCTTGCAACAACTGTCAGTATTGACAGGGTATAGCCTTTTTGACGCGTAACCCGCTTATCAACCGGCTATTACGCCGAGTATTTTGGTGTCGCCGGTAATCGATGCAAGCATGTGTTTTGGATTCCGCATAAAAGTGAAGCGTTGCCCCTTTGCATGTCATATTGCACGATAGCGATATACCCCATATTCCCAATAGCCGCCGCCCGGCTTCGTGGGACCAACCCAATTTCGGGCTAACAACGCCTGGGCTATGAAGTACTTAACAACCACCTGCTAAAGCAGGTGGGTTCGAATAACGGACTGAAAGTCCGGATACGCGTCGACTAAACGACGCGTCTTAATCTGGCTCCATCTTAAAATTATCGTTCGGGTTGGGTTCAAAATGATGCTCCAAATATTCTTTGATCATTTCTTCTGTCATCTGCCCTACTGTGGCGCAGAAATACCCTCGCGCCCAAAAGTGCTGCCCCCAATAACGTTTCTTCAAATGCGGAAACTCTTCAAACAGATAACTCGATGTTCGCCCCTTGATTGGCCTCATTATTTCGCTCGGTGCCATTGTAGGTGGCGCACTCACCAAAATGTGCACATGATCTTTACTCACTACCCCTCGGATGATCCGAATCTCAAAGGCTTCACAGGTCTGCCTAACCAATTCCCGAACTCGTTCAGCAACCTCACCCTTCAAAACTTTATAGCGATATTTCGTCACCCATACAAAGTGATACTCGATCTGAAAAATCGTATGACTACCGTATCTGTATTCCATAGCGCACCTCTCAGGTCGCTATTATCGCTGCTAAAGCTGACCGGCTAAAGCCGGTGGTTTAAACCTTATGATGGAAAATTAACGAAACCATGCCCCACCAGCAAGACGCTTTGACGCTCATGCGCCATGTCTATTAATATCGATGCCGCGACTTGCGCCCGCTGTTTCGCCATGGCAAGCGACTCGCCATTCCGAGCGAAGCCGAGCACCGACAGACATCGCAACAGCATACCCCAGGCATTGACCGACATCGTCAAAGTACCTTGTTTGAAATGAGGAATAGCAATTTCCCGAAACACGGGATCGCTCAGCAAAATATCGCTAAACCCTAGTGCCTTGGCCGATTCCAAAGAACGGATAAAGTCGCTACAAACGGCGACATGGCAAGCCGATGCGCGCTGCTTGGCGTTTTCCGGCGGTTCGTCCGCTATACCGGATAAATCATAACGGCGGATAATCTCGCCAACCTCTCTCGCTTTGGCTTTGCCTTTCAGCTCGAACGTCGGCTTACCGTGCCTGATTAATGTAATTTCCATGGGTCGTCTTGTAACATCGCGATGGAATTAACCGTCATTTCATGGGATGCCGAATGATGGTTTTCCAGTTCTTCGGGTCTGCGCGCCGTATATCGCTCAAATAAATTTCGTGATGCATGCCAATCCGGCTGGATCTTGTATCGATGAATTCATGCAGCCGCGCAATGGTGGGTCCTTCTTCGCAGAATGGGCCAATATGCAAAATCTGAGCGCAAAGGCCCCCCGAGAAATTTTCCAGGCGCAGCCTATCAATACCGGGCAGCTTCTTTTTACTTCGGGCTTCGGCAAGGGCTGCATCGATGACATCGTCTGCTACGAAGGGGGGTTGCAAGATCATCATCGTCCACTTCCATTTTGCCTTGTCGTTGTCTGCGAAGACAGCCATATCATCCGCCCACCATAATCCTTCGAGCGGCATTACCGAATAATCGAGTGCTTGCGGCCCCTTCTTGACCATAAATTTGGCCGTGTAGGATACGAAAAACAAGGCCTCGACAGCTTGCGCATACGCTTGCGAGGTATTGGGATCGCCTTCGCCGTCCACCATCAGGTATTTCAACGGCGGTACTTCAACCTGCACGACCGCTTTGGCACTTGCTTGATACAAGTGCTTCATTTCTTTTCTGAGGTCGATCTTGTCCATGGCTGCTCCCGATGGCGGCTATGGTAAGACACAAGGGCTGCGCGTTAACGCGTGCCGATTAACGGCGATGTTAAACCTCAATACGGTCACCTACCGTGGCGGGATGAGAAATCACCAAGAACCGGACGTCAGCGCTGGATTCATTGATGAATTGGTGTGGCATCCCTGGAGCGACTTCAATGCCTTGTCCTTCGGATAATTGGATGCGTTTGCCGTTTATTTCCATCATGGCGCAACCTTCCAAAATATAGAAAAACTGGCGAGCGCTTGCATGAAAATGCCGTACTTCGCTTGCGCCGGGCGGTACGCGTTCGGAGATAACCGACATGTCGCCTCGTTTTACAAGATGCCAGCCGTCGCAGCCGTCGCCCCATGTGTAGTGCTCAGCGGATGAGCGGTCGATTGCTTTCATAAAAGTCTAAAGTAAAATTAGGACGCATATTTCTTTAATGCCTTGTTTGAATTAGCGTAGTTCTTTTCAATTGAAAACAGGCCTAAAAAAGCTGCGCTCGTAACTAACAATGCAGCGAGTGTCCTCGGCGTATTTGAACGCAGCCACGCATTCCGGGTCTTGCATCGACTGGTTTCTATATTCCTCGTACAGCGCCAAACTTGGAAACGTAAACAATGCCAAAGCAATATTGTTTGCCCCCTCCGACGGTAAGAAATAACCGTGGTGTTTGCCGCCAAACTTTTCAACAAGTGGAATCCAGAGTTTTCCGTAATGCTCAAATTCCTTGAGCTTGAACGGGTCAATGATATAGCGAAGATAGCAAGTAACCATTAATTCTCCAAAGGGTTAACGTAAATTCGGCGTGTCGCGTACGATAAACCACTCGACGGCAGCTGACAGGACTACAGCGCCGGTTCCATCGATAACCTCGACTGGAATAGACGCTGATACCCGCTCGCGAGACGCAAACTCGGTCGACCAGCGGACAAGTTCGTCAGAAGAGACTTCGCAACGGGCGGATACCTGACCAGACGCTGGTTTACGAAACTTGGCTTCGAGTTTTCTCACGACCGGAACCACTCCGGTTTCGTTAGCAAAGTGTTGCGAAAGGAATGCACCAGAACCTGCTTCGGCAACCGCCAATAAGGCGCTGCCGTGGACGGTGCCGAGATGATTGGTGTATTGACGGTTATCGGGTAGGCAAACTAAAAAACCGCTATCCGGGTTGGCTAGCTCTAAGCCGATCAGCTGATTAAAGGGCAATTGCGAAACGTCCATGGAAATGATCTTTGATTAGTGTTTAGGTGAAGGTTGATTTCCGATTTTTCAAACCGCCAGCCTGGCAAGCAGGTCTACGTAAGCCTCCTCGATAAGCTGATGATCAGAGATACCCAGCCTTTCCAGCAGCTCATGCGCAATTGCCACACCGGTTTCGTTAAGCTCGTTTTCTGTAAGAACGACTTCCAATTCCAGAAAGTCTCCCAACCCTTCCACTTTGTCCAAATGCACACGAGTCCGTCCCACCATGAATAGTGTGCGGTGTTTTCGCACCCGCCCACTTTCACCATAAGCAAGCGTCAAGCTTTGACGGAGAGTGTCGGGTGATCCGGTTGGCGAGATGACGTAAAAAGATTCCTTGGGACCGAGGCTATCCGGGCGTTGATAGAAAATCAACTGTCCGTCATGTTCGGAGAAGGCGCGAAGTTTCAGCCGTCCGTTAGAGCAAAGAAAAAAAGTATCGTCTTGGAATATTTCAATCGGACCTTCATCAGCAATAACCGCCGCCAACGGCAATATGACTTCTACGCTTTCGATCCGGGCTTTGATTTCAATATTTCTGGCCATAATGGCGCTTCACCTCATGTTTGAATTTACGAGCCTACGCAGATTTTTTGCGCATCCCGACGAAATAATTTGCCTACGCCGACGCTTATGTTTCTGCCTTCCCTACCCATTTTTGAACAACGGGCGGTTGGTAACAAGAGAATCGTTCAAGCAGCGCATCGGGATCGCGCTCGACCATCAACATTGAGCGGTGCGGCTTTTTGACAAACTGTTCCGCTACGGCATGATCCAAAAACGTAGTGAGCGAGTCGAAGTAAGCTTCGACGTTTAACAAACCGCAAGGTTTGTTGTGAAATCCCAGCTGAGCCCAAGTCCAAATCTCGAAAATCTCTTCAAGCGTTCCTATCCCGCCTGGCAAAGCGATAAAGCCGTCGGCAAGATCGGCCATCAGGGTTTTACGTTCGTGCATCGATTGAGTGACGTGAAGTTCGGTCAGGTTGCGATGCGCGATTTCCTTTCGCACCAGCGCCTCCGGAATCACGCCGACAACTTGGCCGCCAAGTTGTAATACCGTGTCGGCCATCAAGCCCATGATGCCGACACTGGCCCCGCCATAGACGAGCTTTAGGTTTCGTTCGACCAGCGATCGGGCGAGGCTTCGGGCGGCGTTGGAATAAGCTTCTTGCCGGCCGGGGTTGGAGCCGCAGTACACGCAAATACTTTTCATAGTGTTGACCATCCTGGGTTTATTCGATGTCGGGCAAGCGGTCATACACCTGCTCGACGGTTTGGTTTTCGGTGAGAGTTTTCACGACGGCCGGTAAAGGTTCGGCCAGGATGCCCGGTAAATCTTGTTCCAACGGATCGACGAGGGTAAACGCCAGTTTTTCCAACGGCGGACAAAATTCCGCCGCCACACCGGGCTTATTGCCACGGGCATCCATCCGATACCAGCCGTAGCGTTTCAAATAGACGGCATTCAAACCGTGCAGACAATAAGACGAACCGTCGGCTTCGAGCGTCAGGCGTTGGTAACAAAGTCCCGCCAGAATGCCGTTGGCACGCAACAGCGCTGCCAGCAAATGGCTTTTGGCGTAACAATAGCCGGTGCCGTAGGTTAACACCTCGGAGGCTTTGCAGGTCACAGGATTCAGCCGGTAGTCCCAACTATGCTTGATTTCGTCGCGGACGAATTCGAAACAGCGTTTGGCGATTTCTTCATCATCGGCGCAGCCGTCCGCCAACTTTGCGGCTTGCGCCACGATCGAGGAATGTTGGCTGTCGATATAAAGGCTGCTGCCGAGGTAGGGTTTCATCGCCGTCGACGTCTTCACCGCGCGTTCGATTTTCGCTAACACACCGGTCAGTAACGAGGCTATTTCCGGCGCAGCCAGCAGGTCTGCTTCGCCGATGTTCGCGCTCGGCAACGGCAAGGTGATCGATGCCGCCTCGATCAGTGTGGCAGACATCGTGATCAAGGTTTCCCGGAGCGCGGCATCGGCATGATGGGCGCGCGGCGTGGCGTTCAATACCGCCACCGGTTTGTCGGCAAAGCCCTCGAATGCCACCAACCAATCCAGTGCGTTTTTGATGGTGCCGGTAACGCCGTGGGCATATTCCGGGCTGGCGATCAGCAAGGCATCCGCTACGGCTACTTCGTTGCGCAATTGCTGGGCAACGGCCGGAGGCGCGTTTTCCAAATCCGGATTGTATAAAGGCAAGTCGCCAAGCCCCGAAAACAAACAGACTTCGATCGAGGCCGACGCCAAATGCCTTACAGTGCGCAACACGGCGGAATTAATGGACTCCGCCCGTAAGCTGCCCGATAAAGCCAGTATTTTCATTGCAAAGCTAGGTGTAGAGTGTCAGGGAAAAGTGATGGCCACAGAGCTGAAAGCCGTTGTTAAGATACAACCGATGTGCATGATGGCGCTGATAACCGGAATCCAAATGTACGCCCTAACAGCCGCGCGCTTGCGCATGCTCGATCAGCCAATCAAGCAATGCGCCGGCGAAACCTTGCGAAGTCTCGCCGCTGAGCGTGGCTAAATCATCTATGTACACTATTTTGCCCCAAGCCAAAAACTCGGCGAAACGAAAACCCGCCACGCTTTTAACGGCGCCTTGTCGTCTAACAGCCAGAATTTGGTAGGACTGAAGTTGCTGGCGACGAACCTGGGCTAGAAACTGTTCCTGCTTGAGATGCGGGCGCAACTCGCTGAACACCGGAAAACAGGCTTGAATTTCCGCGTCGGTATCGGCAATGAAAATATCGGGAGTCATGGCTACGGCTTAACAATCACAAGGGTGGCTATTGGCTTAAAACAAAATACAGGGTATCGCTGAAACGCCTACCCACTTTGTCGGATTAGACGCTATTTACATTGGCTCAACAACTGTCAATATTGACAGCTCATATCGCTATTTTGCTTGGTTGGTAGTAAATAGTCCGGACATTGTGTTTCGGTGTTTTCACCCTTTAGGTTAAGCTTTCGAACAGTTCTAACGACGGTAGTCCCATGAAACCTTGGCAAGAAATTCAACTTCAAGCGTTGCAAACTAGCGATAGCGAGCATCAGCTTTTCCAAACCATTGTTTCGTTAAGTGCGGAATTGGGTTTTGATTATTGCGCCTACGGACTCCGGTTGGCGCTGCCTCTGAGCAATCCGAAAATCGTGAAGAAAAGTAATTATCCAACGGCTTGGCAAGCGCAATATCAGACAAAAAACTATTGTGCGATCGATCCCACCGTCAAACATGCCCTGCGCTCGCCTCTACCCATCCTGTGGACGGATGGTTTGTTCGCTTCAACGGCGGCGTTTTGGGAGGAAGCGCGTTCGTTCGGGTTGCGTTATGGTTGGGCGCAATCCATGCGGGATGTCCACGGCGCAACCGGCATGCTCACTTTGGCGCGATCCGATGAGCCGCTTAGCGAAACCGAGCTCGCGGCCAAGGCTTTCAAAATGGCTTGGTTGACCCAAAATGCGCATATTGCCTTGTCGCGCAGCTTGTTGCCCAAATTGCTGCCGGAAGCGGATGCGAAACTATCGAACCGCGAGATTGCGGTACTGCGCTGGACTGCCGATGGTAAAACCGCCGGGGAAATAGCCAGCATCATGAAAATAACCGAGCGGACCGTCAATTTTCATATCAGCAATGCCGCGGCGAAATTAAATGCAACCAATAAAACTTCGGCGGCCGTTAAAGCGGCGATGCTCGGTTTTTTGTAATAACCAAGCGATCAAATTTGATTACAGTTAATGGCTCTTCAAGACTCTAAAAACCGCCATATCGACTGTTCGATTATGAGCAAACAATCTCATGCTATTTCCGCTTTTGCGTTCCGCGCCGAGACTCAAGAGGGGGTTCACACCTGTTGAGGTGCATCATTTGCTCACGCCTCGTTCCACCGCCGGTTTGGCCCGTGAACCGTGCGCGCTGTTCATGAATATGATAGCCCCAATGATGATCGTCGATGCACTCAGAATGCGCGGCGTGAGCGGTTCTTGCGCGAACCAGTTGCCTAAAAACACCGCCACCAGCGGATTAACGTAGGCATAAGTCGCTACCAGCGAAATCGGTGCGTTCTGCAGGAGCCAGGCGTAGGATGCGAAACCAATCATCGAGCCAAACACTATCAGATAGGCCAGGGCCAGCCATGAGTCGGCCGATACCTGGGCAAGGCTGAAGACACTCCATTTTTCGATCAGGACGCTGACAACCAACAAGGCAAATCCGCCGGCCAGCATTTCCGCTCCCGTCGTCATCAGCGCCGTCTTCGGCAAATCCGCGGTTTTGCTGTAGATTGAACCAACGGCCCAAAGCAAACTGGCGAGCAATAGCGCCGCCACACCGGGCATGTTTAACGGCATACCGTCCGAAAACACCGACGGACCGACCAGCAGGTAAATGCCCATAAAGCCTATGATCAGACCAACCAGTACGCGTAACGTCGGTCTGACGCCGTTAGGTCTGAATGCGTCGGCAATCACCAGAAACATGGGCACGGCGCCGATGATCAGCGCGGCGACGCCGGACGGGACGGTTTGTTCGGCCCAACAGACCAAGCCGTTGCCGCCGAGCAATAACAAAATGCCGACAATGGCGGCCGAACGCCACTGTCTTAAGGTCGGCACGGCATCGCCAGCCAGACGCCGCCAAGCCAGCAAAATGACGCCGGAAACGACAAAACGCAATCCGGCCGACAAAAACGGCGGCAGCGTCTCGACCACAAAGCGGATCATCAAATAAGTCGATCCCCACACCAGATAAACGGCCAACAATGCCGCCCAAACCTTAGCTTTCATTTTTTAACGCCTGTATGATTCCGGTTTCCGCTTGCCCCGCAGCCGGCCAATGGCGTAACGGCCAGGACGAATAATTTTTGTTGCAGATGATCGATGCTGAAGCCATGGGACATTCTATCGGTTGGAAAATCGAATAAAAGTTATCGAAGCCTGTCTACAAAATGGGTTGCGGAGCAGCGCACTTTTTAGAAAAACCCGGCGTTAGGTCGCAATGATACAGCCCGCTTGCCAGATCAAATCGCAGACAATAGGCGCTAAATTTCGATATTCAAAACTCCGATGCTTGCGATTAAATCAGATTCATGCCGTTATTTGGCATCGTGAACGATAATGGGCAGGATGTAGCACTGGCCGAAACGGATACGGCTCACGCCGTGACACACATTGATGCGGTAAAAACCACAGCTATCCGATTGAAAACAGCAACCCCGCCGTGACGACCGGGGTTGCCGATTAGTATCAAGCGATAGCGGTCAAACGTTCCGATACCAAAGATAACGCCGGCGCTTCGCGTGCCAAACGGTAGGCAATCACATCAGCGACTGTCAATACCGGCATCTGGTGGCAACGGCCAAACTCAACGATTTCCGGCAAGCGCGCCATCGAGCCATCGGGATTGGCCAGTTCGCACAACACGCCGTAAGGCTTAAGCCCCGCCAACCGCATTAGATCCACCGTCACTTCGGTGTGACCGGCGCGCTCCAATACACCGCCCGGACGAGCCTTTAACGGAAATACATGGCCTGGTCGGCGTAAATCATCCGCCTTGGCATCGTCCGCAATCGCCGCGTGCACAGTCCGTACCCGGTCAGCCGCCGAGACGCCGGTGGTAACACCGTGAGCCGCTTCGATTGAAACGGTAAAAGCCGTACTGAAGCGGCTGGAATTGTGCTCTGCCATCATCGGCAACCCTAAAGATTGGGTTTTTTCTTCCGGCAAACAGAGGCAAACGATGCCGCTGCAATATCGGATCAACATAGCCATTTGCGAAACATTAAGAGTTTCGGCGGCAAATATGAGGTCGCCCTCGTTTTCGCGCGCCTCGTCATCGGTGACCAACACCCCTTGTCCTCGGCGCAAAGCGGCTAACGCGCATTCCACGCGTTCGTTCGCATCGCCGAATGGGGCCAATAACGTCTGATTCATGGTATTACTCCTAAATAAAGTTATGGAAGCACCAGAATCAGGGCAGAAAGATAATATTTACGAGCAGAAACAAGCCTTCCGGACACGAAAAAGCGTGTGGAATACTTGGCGCCGTTCTCTTTCATCCGGACTATGACCGTCGGCTCTGGCGTCTCACCAGATCTGCTGACCCGCATTCTCAACAACAGAGATTGCGGCGCTCGCGGGCTCCCCGGGGCGAAACCCGAGATACCGCCGGTGGGGAATTCCGCCCCGCCCTGAGTACAAGCCCAGCCATTTAAAGAAAATAATCCAATACCGTCAAGGTAAATGTCATTAATGTGTGCGTCGTCCTTGCCATTAGCATCTGTAATTGATAGAGGGGATATGCAAAAATCCCTAAATATGGCGACAACAATATCCATTGCCGATTGCTTCAAACCACCAATTCATCATTCACATAGTGGCAGCAAACACACGAGCTTGCAATCCGGCTGCGCGGCAACGAGCAACGTAGTTTGCACGAAACGCAGCACGCCTCGTTGCGGATGGTGAAAACACCGCTCGCCGCCCTCGCGGTGCAATACCGCTTGCTCTTGCCAAAAATGTACAAAGTCCGGACTGCCGGACGATAACGCGTCGATTAGAGCCTGCAACGCCGCATCCGTAGGCCGGCGGCTGAAATCGGCGCGGAACTCGGCTGTCAACCGCCGGGCGCGCTCCGGCCAGTCGGCCAGCAATTTTTTGGCGGCGGATTCCAAAAACACGAAGCGCAAAAGATTGCGTTCGTGGCCTTCCACATCCAGCCAGCCGACGAACAATTCGGCGGCGTCCGTGTTCCAGGCCCTGGCCGCCCAGCCGGCATCCAGCAGATAGGCCGGTCCGTTGAAATGCCTAGGCAACGCCAGCAAGTCTAATGGCAGTTCGGTTTGAGGTTCGGCCGCCGCCAAGGGATCTCGTTTGCCGGCCAAATCGAACAGCGAGGCGCGCTCCGCCGGCGTCAAGCGCAATGCATCGGCCAAGCGAGACAAAGCCGCCGGCGATGCCGTCACGTCGCGCCCCTGTTCCAACCAAGTGATCCAAGTGATACTGACCAACGCAGCCTCGGCCAATTCTTCACGCCGCCAGCCGGGTGTACGCCGCCTTCCGCCTGTTTTCGGCGGCAGCCGTTCGCGATGGGCGCGGATGAATGCGCCGAGCAGACGTTTGGGATAGGATTCGCTCATAGTAGTGGCATTTATACCAGGATAAATCATCATCTTGTACCGGTTTATCAATCGCCGAACAATAAGCCCTCATCCACAAACGAAGGATTCGCTATGACGAACGATAAACATCACCGAACTCTGGTCGCCGGGCAATTCGGCGATCACGCCCGAGATTATCTTGCCAGCACTACCCATGCCCAGGGCGAAGACCTGGTACGCATGGACGAAATCATCGGCGCCCGCTCGCCGGGCGCGGGATTGGATCTGGGTTGCGGTGCCGGCCATGTCGCCTTTCGCTTGTCGCCGCTGTCGCAACAAGTGGTGGCTTTCGATTTGTCCGATGCGATGCTGGCTGTGGTCGATGCGGAGGCCAAACGGCGCGGATTACACAATATCTCGATCCAAGCCGGATCTGCCGAAACCCTACCATTTACCGATGCCGGTTTCGATTGGGTCGTTAGCCGCTACAGTGCGCACCATTGGACCGAAGCCGCCGCCGCGGTGGCTGAAATGCGCCGGGTATTGCGGCCAAACGGTTTGATATTGCTGATGGACGTGCTCAGTCCGGGAACGCCTTTGCTGGACACATGGCTGCAAAGCCTGGAATTGCTGCGCGATCCTTCGCATGTCCGCGACCGCTCGCTGGCCGAATGGCAAGCGTTGTTGGCGGCGGCCGGCTTTAGAACCGCGAGCGTCCAAACTTTTCGCCTCCCGCTGGCATTTAGCGCGTGGATCGAACGCATGGGAACTCCGTTCACCCACGTCTCGGCGCTTCGTAGTTTGCAACAGGGTGCGCCGCGAGAAGTGGCCGACTACTTCGCCATCGAGGCTGACGGCAGTTTTACTGTAGACACGGTGCTGATCGCCGCCGAAGCCACAAGAGATAGGTCATGAACGCCTACGAATGGGACGCCGGGGATTACTCACAACACTCCGATGTCCAAAAGCGTTGGGCCGGCGAATTGATCGAGCGCCTAACTCTGACCGGAAATGAAGCCGTACTGGATTTGGGTTGCGGCGACGGATGGGTCGCGGCGCAAATGGCCTGCACACTACCGAACGGGTCGGTACTTGGCGTTGACTATTCTCCGGCGATGATCGCATTGGCCCGCCGCCGCTACCCGCCGGATCGCCATCCCAATCTGCGCTTTCAGGTCATGGACGCACGCGCATTGAGTTTCGAAGCGTGCTTCGATCGGGTGTTTTCCAACGCCGTGCTGCATTGGGTCGATGACCACCGTCCGGTACTGTCCGGTCTCTATCGCAGATTGAAACCGGACGGCAAACTGCTGTTGCGCATGGGCGGCCAAGGCGATGTGGCGGAGATACAGGCCACGATGGACAAAGTCACCATGTCGGCACAGTGGTCCGAATATTTTCAAGGCTTCGAATTTCCGTATACATTTCCAGGGGTCGATGAATACCGAGCGATGCTGAAAGCCGAGGGATTTAGCGTCAATCGGCTAGAACTCATCGCCACGGATATGGCGCACGAGGGCCGGGCAGGTTTGGCGGGCTGGATTCGAACCACCTGGCTGCCTTACAGTAAGCGAACAGCCCAACCATATCGTCAGCTAGTTGCCGTTATGATTTAATCCATGCTACTGAAAGGTAGTAATTCGTCGATGCGACTGTTGGGCCAAGTCGGAAGTTTTTCCAGGGTGTCTTTTAACCAAGCAGCTGGATCAAGGCCGTTGAGTTTGGCGGTTCCCAGCAAGGTTTGAATGACCGCAGCACGTTGACCGGCGCGTTCTGAGCCTGCAAGTCGAGTCAACCAAGGGGAGTTTCACCCCTTAGTTGCTCACAGAACCGTACGTGACAGTCTCCCGTCATACGGCTCTTGATCACACATTCGCTGCACGAAGTAGATACCAGTGGGCAAAGAGATCAGGTTTTTCCTTTCTCAGTAGCGCGAGTCTTTGCTCCGCTTTCTTCACCGAACATCGATGTCTGCCTTGCACCCACTTCAGGAGTCTGGATTGAAAGACCCGCCACAAGTGATAGCTGAAGTTTCGATACCAGAATTTGCCATAGTAGTTGATCCAGACCGCGTAGAACCGCGTTGTATCGCCTCGCCAGTTCCTCGGCACATTCCGTCGTCGAGCGATGAATTTTCCAGCTCTTGACGGTTTGGGTCATTTGCTTCATGGCTTTCTTCGATGCGCCCGGCATGCACTTCCTGAACAGCTGACCCTTACGGTTGCGCAGCGTTCTGACCTTGAAATCGTAACCCAGAAAGGTAAAGCTGGTTTCGACATTGAAGCGCTCGAAGGTGTCAATGTACACGATCTTTGATTTCGCTTCGTTGATGGTCAGTCCAACCGATTGAAATCGGCTCCTTAAGGCTTCCCTCAAGTGCATCGCTTCATTCATCGTGCTACAGTGGCAAACGATGTCATCGGCGTACCGTTCAAAAGACCGGTGTCGATACTGTCGTACCATCCAGCGATCAAAGGCGTAATGCAGGAACAGATTAGCCAATAACGGCGAGATGACGCCACCTTGCGGCGTGCCAATGTCCCGCTTCTTCAGCTCTGACTGTCCTTCGGCCTGCATCGGCGCCTCCAACCATCGGGTGCAGTACAGGATGACCCATCTCGGCATCTGGTGATGTTCCAGCGCCTTGATGACTAGATCATGCCTGACATTGTCGAAGAAGGCACTGATATCAATTTCCAATACCCAGTTGTATCGCCAGCATCGCTGCGCACACTGCTTTAGGGCTTGGTGCGCTGATTTTCCCGGTCTGTATCCATAAGAGTCCGGATGGAACATAGGATCGAGCCTTTCCTCCATGAACAGCTTAACCGCTCCTTGCGCGATCCGGTCCGATACCGTGGGAATGCCCAACACCCGCTCTTTGCCATCGCCTTTCGGTATTTTCTTTTCCCGTACCGGCGGTGGGAAGTAACAGCCTGAGCATAGGCGGTTCCAAATCTTGTAGAGATTTTTGTCCCGGTGTTCATCGAACTGCTTGATGGTTTGACCATCGCACCCTGCGGCTCCGCGATTCTTACGTACGTCCAGGTAAGATTTCCAGACTAACGCTTTGGGTATCTCGAATGCTTTGTCTTGCGTCATCACATCATCCTCTATCTGAGTTGTGAAATGTGCAATTCAGTGATCCATGCCCCTTCGCTCCGGAATCATTACAACCCCTTCATCACTACTACGGACATGTCCGTCCCTGCTTCCTAATGCGTGCCGGAAGCAGGTTCACACGTTCCCCAAACTGGCCTGACTTGGACTCTTGCTGTCTTAACACCGGATGCCGCGTGGCCAGTAAACAGGTAACTTCCACGCTCTTCAGGGGGCGGCTATATAACCCCATTTTGACATCAGCTCAGATTTCGATGCTTCGTCGATCAGTTCACTTGCGTTCAACTTTCCAAGTCTTACGTGACAGTAGTCTCTCTGCCTTTTCCTGGAACGCTCACCACCCAACCCCTTAGGATTGAGCAGCTCCAGGTCGTTTGGTCAGTACTCCTGTAAGTCCTGACCGGAGGGCCTTCCTCCATCCAATTTGGAGCATGGAGTTCTCATGCTGCTATCTTGAATGCTATTTCACGAGTCCTCCTTCGTGTCACACACAGCCAGTTCTTTTTGCCCAGCGCAATGGGACGAATGCTGTTTTCGATCGGATTGTTGTCGATGGGCAGATCGCCGGTTTCGGCGTAACGGGTTAAAGCAACCCAGCGTTTCAGACTGTAGTCGATGGCTTTGGCCGTGGCGCTATTCGGTGCGGTGCGCAGGCGGGCTTGCTGTAGCCAGTCGTGTAGTTCGGCCAGGATAGGCAGGCTGTTTTCGGTGCGCAGCTGTTTTCGCTCGTCGGTGCTGACATCTCGCGCTTCGGCTTCGACCGCATACAGCTTGGCGATGCGATTCAGTGCTTCTTGTGCAACGGGGCTCTGACTGGCTTGGAACAGGTCGAAAAACTTGCGCCGCGCATGGGCCATGCAGCCCAGTTCAATACAAGGCTTGAGTAGGCGTTGCGTTTCGGGATGGGCGCGGGTAGCGGCAAACAAGGCTTTGTAGCCGCCGTAGTCATCCACCAACAGATGCCCCTGCCAATCCCTCAGAAACTGCTGCGCATAGCGGCCACCGCGACTGGCTTGATAATCGAAGACGACGATCTTGGGACCCGGTTGTAAGTCATTGCTGCGATAAGCCCATAGGTAGGCTTTCTTGGTTTTACCGTTACCGGGATCGAGTTGCGGCACCGGCGTCTCATCGGCGTGCAAGCTAGCTCGCTGTAATAAATGCCAGGCCAGTCGGTCGGCCAAGGGCGATAAGGCGACACCGAGTCGACCCGCCCAATCGGCTAGGGTGGAGCGGGATAAGATCACCCCGTCGCGAGCGGCGATTTGTTCCAACCGGTACAGCGGAAGATGATCCAGGTATTTGCCAATCATCACCCAGGTCAATAAACCGGTCGCCGCCAGGCCGCCATCAATCACGGCCGGTGGAATCGGTGCTGCGGTAATCGTTTCGCAATTTCGGCAGGCGTATTGCGGGCGAATATGCCGATGCACGAAAAACTTGGCCGGTTCGACGTCCAATTGCTCGGTGACGTCTTCACCGATTTTGACTAAGTTTTTACCGCAGTGTCCACAGGCGCAGGACTCCGGTTCATGGCGATGTTCAATGCGCGGCAAATGATCCGGCAACGGTTGACGACCGGCGCGCGGACGTTTGGGCTTGGCTACCGTTTCGCCAGTCGACTCGTCTTGCAACTGTTCGACTTCGGCCTCAATGGCCGACATATCGGTATTCCAGGTTTCCTCGAACACATCCCGCTGCAGCGGGGCCAGGCTTTCGTTTTTGCGACTGAAGCGGATGCGCTTGTAATAGGCCAGTTCAAAGGTCAGCGCCTCAATTTTGAGGTCTTTGGCGTGAAGGGTCGCGTCTTTGGTCTGGATGGTTTTGGCATCCCGTTCCGCCTGTTCGATCAGCGATTGAATCAGCGCCGACACCTCGACTTTGGTGGTCGGCTCCAGGTTCAATTGATCAAGTTTTGCCAACAGATTCATGGGGTTATTATACCGCAATCATCCGCTGAAAGCCTTGATATGACTGAGTTTTAGTGGTTTTATTACGGTCCCGTTTTGACCCTCATTCAAACCTGCCATTCCGCTTGCGGCTGAGCCGATAATCGCTGCCAATCGACACCGGTAATTAACCATTGCCACTGCGCCTGAGTCATCGCAAACACTGCATCGCCAACCTTGGGCCAAACAAAACTACCCTGATGCAAACGGCGCTGACATAACCATACGCCATTGCCATCCCACAGCAACAGGCGCAAACGGTTGCCGGCCCGGTTACGAAAGATAAATGCCGATCCGGCACACGGCGCATGCCCCAGACTCTGCTGCACAATGGCCGACAAGCCATCCAGACCACGCCGCATGTCCACCGGCGCCACCGCCAACCAAATCTGCGCAGGGTAATCGATCAAGCCAGACATCGGAGCAACTCTGCCACCCAAGCCGCCGACACCGGAGGCGAAAGCTCCAGTCGATGACCGTGGGCATGGGTCAAGACCATGGTTGCTGTCGTAGGTGCTGTCACAGATGAGGGCGGCTTAGTCGGCTCAAGTTGTACCGGTACTAAAGCAGCCGAATCGGCCGCAGACAACTTGCGATATTCACTCAGTCTCGCCGTAAAGGTTCTGACATTGATGTGTTGCTGCGCGCAGTACTCGGCCTGCGTCAATCCGCTGCTTTGCCACCTTTTAATATGCTGGTGCCATTTTGATGTAACGGCCATACCTACTCCTGATCAAAAAATCACAGGATGCCGCAGGCAACTTCGCTTTTACAGGTGGCTGGGATAGAGCCTTACGCCTTACACACAGCGGATTCCGGAGAACCTGAGAGAATCGTTCATCGAAACGGTTTGTTCAGATTATTTGGATCAGGTGCCATTGAGCGCGGACGGCAAAGCCCATGTGGCAATGGTCTTGCTCGAGGTCGAAGCGAATAAATCGGACAAAACGTAAGCCCCGTAGCCCCGAATAGCGAAGCATATTCGGGGCTACTAGCCTTGCCAATCACAGCGACAACGGAGTCACCAGCTGGTTACGCACCACAACAGTGGATGGTCCACGGATGCGTCAACACATCACCTTGGCATCAGCGCGAACACTCCCCAGCCCAGGTACTCACGCGTGTAAGCGGCGTAGCGTACGGGTTCCGCGGTCAGTTGGGCCCGAACCTCTTGCGCGAATTCGTCTTCGGGATTGGCTTCAAGCCATCGGCGCATGGTGAGCCATTTGGCCGCCTCGTATCTGTCCCAGCCATCTTGGTCGGCCAGAACCATTTCCACGACGTCATAGCCAAGGCGGCCGAAAGACGCGAGAAGTTCCGGGAGCATGAGAAAGTCGGCGATTGCGTTGGCAAGACATCCCCTAGCGACCGCTTCCGTCGGCGGTAATTGCCGCCAGAAGGGCTCGCCGATAAGGATGATTCCTCCGGTACGCAAACTCCTCACGAGCAACTCGATCGTGCCGGCGAAGCCACCGCCGATCCAGGTGGCACCGACACAAGCCGCCACACCGACCTTCTCCTCGGAAATATAGCCGGCCGCATTGCCATGGATGAACTCGACTTGATCGGTGACGCCGAGTGCATCGGCACGGCGTTTCGCTTGTTCTGTGAACAACAGGCTCATGTCGATGCCGGTGCCTATGACGCCGTGATCGCGTGCCCAAGTGCACAGCATCTCCCCCGATCCACTGCCGAGGTCAAGCACTCGGGTCCCCGCTTCCAGACGCAGCGCTGAGCCGAGCGTAGCGAGTTGTTCTGCTGTGATCGGGTTATGGATGCGGTGAGCGCTTTCGGTGATGTTAAATATTCGTGGTATATCCACAGTGGAAAATCTCCTTACGGGCGTGAATAGATTCGAGCAAAGCCTATCTCGCGCGCGAAGCGGCCCGCTGTTGCGGGCTCGGTTGAACAAAGGATCAGGCCTCGCTCGACGGAAACCGATTTACATGTTCATAGGATTCACCAACGGCCGCCAAAAAGCACGAGAGGCTCTCCAATGAACCCGTTGAGTAGAATTCCGTTACCACCGGCTTGCACACGCTGCCGATCGATGCCGGCAGTACCCGGTGAAGCTGCCGAGCGATGGCTACTGACGGCTCGATGATAGTGACGGATGGTCCCGATATCCGCGCAATCGACTCCATCAAAAACGCGTAATGCGTGCAACCCAGAACAATGACGTCCGCACCGGCTGTGAGACCCGGCCGCAGGTAATTTTCCAATAGTGCATAGGTCGATTCGTGATTTATCCGCCCGAGTTCCACTTGATCGGCAAGCCCGGGACAGGCCTGCAAGATCACGCGAACACCTTGGGCGTATGTGTCACAGAGTCGCGTGACGGATTCGCTTCGTATCGTATTGGTCGTGGCTAGCACGAGAACCGCCTTTGTCTTGGTTATTTGAGCGGCGGGCTTGATTGCCGGCTCCATGGCAATTATAGGTAGGGTATGAAGAGATCGCAGCCGTTGTGCGGAGACGACGCTGGCGGTATTGCAGGCCAGTACCAGCGATTTTGCGCCTCGCCGCAACAAAAATCCTGCTATTTGCCGTGTTCGCTCCAGAATGAACTCTGAAGATTTGTCGCCATAAGGAGCGTTGGCACCGTCCGAAACGTAAATAAACGATTCCTCGGGCATCCTCGCGCGCAACGCGCGAAGAACCGATAGCCCGCCGACACCGGAATCGAGGACTCCGATAGGCGCAGGTTCTACGGCATGACTACTGTACATTCTGTGGACTGAGAAGGTTAACGGAATATCTGGCAGGTTGTTAATTTTCTATATTTGGCACTTCAAGCGATCTATATTTAGCAATCAATATTGCTAAATCCCGCTTCAAATGGTCAATTTGAAGCCTTACTCATGTCTATGCAACTGTTTTTCAACACCCTGTCAATGGTAAATATAATCAAGCCATATTTCTATAACACTGAAAAAAGCATCTTTAGACTAAGCAGAATCAGCAGTAATGCAAAGATTTTTTTTAAAGACGCGACTGGTATTTTGTGAGCCAGCCGAGCTCCGTAAGGTGCTGTAATGAAGCTTGCCGCAGAAATTAGAAGTACGGCTGGAGCGTAAACAAACCCAAACGTATATTCGCTTCCCGATGTCACCGTCCAGCCATTGATGACATAGCCTGCGGTGCCAGCGATGGATATGGGGAAGCCTATTGCGGCTGATGTTCCAATGGCTTTCTTGATATCGACATTTTGCCAAACGAGATATGGAACGGTTAAGGAACCACCTCCGATTGATACCAGCGCAGATATTGCACCAATACCGGAACCAGCAAATAACAACCCGCCATTGCCTGCGAGTTTTCTACTAGCTTTTGGTTTCTTGTCCAAAAACATTTGGCTTGAAACGTAGGCCATGAATAATGAAAAAAACAAGGCAAGATAAAGTGGGCGGGTATTGACTGCTATAAATGTGGCGACAAATGTCCCCAGGATGATGCCAAGCGACATAATTTTAACGATATTCCAAACGACAGCACCTTTTGCATTATGTGCTCTCATACTTGACAAAGAAGTAACAATGATTGACGCCATGGATGTTCCCAATGCCAAATGAATCACTTTTTCAACCGGAATGCCCTGATAAATAAAGATTGTCGTTAGGACGGGTACCATAATCCCGCCACCACCAATACCTAGGAGCCCGGCCATAAATCCGACGAATGTCCCAAGCGCTAAAAAAGATAAAACCCAATGTGTTTCCAACAACATCATATAGTCCTGCTGGTAAAGCCCAACGTAATGCTAACCGGCGCACAAATAAAATCGATGTCGCCGGACTCGCAGCCGCACTGACTCAGCAACGCGGTGATTTGGCCGCGATGATGGGTTTTGTGGTTCAGCAAGGCGGTCAACATGATTGGGACGCTCAGTTCCTTGTCCTGTCCGGTGGACAGGCTGCGGAAAGTGATGCGCCGTTGCAAATCGTCGGTTTGCAAACCTTTAATCCAATCCCGCAAGGCTTGGTCGCAATCGGCTTGCGCCGCCCGCAATTCGGCGAAATCGGCATACAGTTCCAAGTCCAGGCATTGATACGGCACCGGCTGGCCTTGCAAGCGGGCCAGCCAGACGCGATCGCCGAGCAGCAAATGATTCCAGGTGCCGTGTATGGAATGGAAAAATACGCCCCTATCCCGTTTGGGGTCATCTTCGGTCAAGTTGGCGCAGACGTCGTACAAACGCTGATTGACCCACTGGCTGTAACGCGCCTGCAACTGCAAATTTTCCAACAAATTCATTTTTCACCTCCGCATTCTTGGGCTATGGTACGCCGAAAGGCCTGTTGCAAGCGTTGGAATACCGGTCCTGGGCAACTAGGCAATGATCGGCAGTCGATACTGGCCACCGCAATCAGTTCCGCGCCGGTGCCGGTCAAAAAACATTCGTCGGCGGCGTACAAATCGTACACGCCCAACGGCTGTTCACCGATTTCGATGCCGTCGGCGCGCGCCAATTCCAACACCAAATCGCGGGTGATGCCTTCCAGCGCGCCTTCGCTGCAAGGCGGTGTTAACAAGCGGCCGTTGCGCACGATAAAAATATTATCCGCCGTACCTTCGGCCACCCGGCCTTGGGCGTTAAGCAGTATAGCTTCGTCGGCGCCGCCGTGGTTGGCTTCGATTTTGGCCAGAATGTGGTTCAAATAATTCAGGCTTTTGATGCGTGGGTCCAGGCCGTCGGCCGGCACGCGGCGCACCGACGAAACGATCAGCCGCGCCCCGACCTGCTGTTGACCAGTGTCTATCATCATCAATTGGTCGGCGATGGCGATGACATTGGGCTGCGAACAGCTCTTGGGATTCAAACCCAGCGGGCCGACGCCGCGCGTGACCATCAAGCGGATATAGCCGTCGTCGTCGGCAAACGCATCGATCAGCCGTTCGATGATCGCCGTCAATTCGACGGCGGAGAGCGGTATGTCCAGCGCAATCGCCCGCGCCGATAGCGCCAGGCGTTGCAAATGTTGTTGCAGCCGAAAAGCCCTGCGTCGGTAAAAGCGTATGCCCTCGAAGACTCCGTCACCGTACAGCAAACCGTGGTCGTTCACCGGCATAAGCGCTTGGCTGGTGGGCAACAGTTGGCCGTTCAGCCAGGTTATCGAATGGGTACTCATAATATTCTCCTGATGTTAGCGTTGATATGAGGATTTTCTGCCGGCCAAGACGCAGGCGACGACTACAGAGGCGGTTGCCAATTGTTCAATCTCGACGCTTTCGCCGATCAACACCGAACCCGCCGCCATGCTGAGAAACGGCTGCAGCAATTGCAGTTGGCCTATCCGCGCGGTGCCGCCCAGCGCCAGACCGCAATACCAGGCAAAAAAAGCCAGATACATGCTGACCACGCTGACGTAGGCAAACCCTAACAAACTAGGCCAGGTGACCAGCTCGAAGCGCGGCGGCGCGGCTTCCACCACCCACGGCAACAACAGCGGCGCGGTCATCAACAACGCCCAACTGATGGTTTGCCAAGCGCCCAGCTGTTTCGCCAGCCGCGCGCCTTCGGCATAACCGTAGGCCGCGCAGGCAACGGCCGCCAGCAGATACAGATCCGCTTGCTGCAGTCCCGCCGCTCCGGACAGATAGACGAAGACCAGGATGGCCGCGCTACCCGATGCCGTTGCCAACCAAAATTGCCATGCCGGCCGTTCGCCCGACAGCAACGCGCCGAAACCGGCGGTCAACAACGGCGTCAAGCCAACCACCACGGCACCATGCACCGCCGAAACTTGTCGCAAGGCCAATGCCGACAACAGCGGAAAGCCGATCACCACGCCGCCGGCGGTCGCGGCCAACCTGAGCCATTGACCGCCCTTGGGCAAGCGGCCGCCTCGCCACCATAACGCCAATGCCGCCAACAACGATGCGGCAACCGCTCGGCCCAAACCGACGAATACCGGATCGAGTTCCGCCACCGCCAGCCGGGTCGCCGGCAGGGTCAGGCTGAAGCCAAGAATGCCGGCGCAGCCAAACCAATAACCGCGCGTCAGCTCGGAGGATTGGGAAGTCGTACTAGGGTTTCGGCCGCCAGCGGCATACGCGGCGCGGCGCAACAAGCGAAGTTTCATAATGTTGCCCTGTTTGATCGGAGGCGCTACTTTAGGCTATGATCGGGCAATCGATACAGATGCAAACTCTGTAAATTATATCGATACAATTTCGACAAAAATTGAATTGTATCGGTCGCAAAATGCCGAAATTGTATTGCTCGCCGCCATGAATCTTCGTTACGAAAACCTCGCCGAACATTTGCTCAACGCCATCGCGCAGAATCTGTACCGGCCGGGGGAACGCCTGCCCAGCGTGCGCCAGCTCAGTCAGCAACATCAGGTCAGTACCGCGACGGCAGTCAGCGCCTTGCGGTTGCTGGAGGACCAGGGCCATCTCGAAGCCAGGCAGCGCTCGGGCTATTACGTCAGGCAGCGCCCACGCAGTTCGTTGCAGGAACCGGCGATGTCAGCGCCGCCGCGCGAACCGACGCTGGTGACAGGTCAGGAAATGGTGTTGCGTCTGGTCAAGGCCGCCAACGATCCGAGAATCGTGCAACTGGGCGCGGCGGTACCGGCGGCGTCGTTTTTGCCGACCCAAAAAATGGCCCAGCTATCGGCCAACGTCGCCCGCCGTTACAGCCAGCGCATTGCCAATTACGAGTTTCCACCAGGGGCGCCGGAATTGCGCCGGCAAATTGCTCGGCGCATGTCGGAACAAGGCTGCCCGGTCAACCCCAACGACATTCTGATCACCAACGGTTGCCAGGAAGCGATGACGCTGGCTTTGAAAGCGATCACCAAGCCGGGCGACATCGTCGCCGTCGAATCGCCGACCTTTTACGGACTGTTGCAAGTCATCGAGTCGTTATCGCTACGTACGATCGAAATTCCGACTCATCCGCGCGACGGCATCGCGCTGGACGCCTTGCAACTGGCTTGCGAGCAATGGCCGATCAAGGCTTGTATCGCGGTTCTCAACTACAGCAATCCCTTGGGTTACTGTATGAGCGACACACGCAAACGCGCCTTGGTGGAACTGGTCGGCCGCTACCGGATCGCGCTGATCGAGGACGACGTTTACGGCGACCTGGGCTTCGGCCCGCAACGACCGTCGATGGCGAAAAGCTGGGACAGTGATGGACGGGTATTGTATTGCTCGTCGTTTTCCAAATCGCTGTGCCCTGGTTTAAGGGTCGGTTGGCTGGTAGCCGGGCCGTACCTGGAACAAACCGAATACCTGAAATACGTCGGCAACTTGGCAACGCCGACCCACGCGCAATTGACGGTCGCAGAAATGCTGGCGAAGGGCGGCTACGAACGCCATCTGCGCCAGGCGCGCAACCAATACCGGCAAGCCGTGGAGAGAATGACGGCGGCCATCGGCGCTTATTTTCCGCCGGGCACTCGCGTTACCCAGCCGGAAGGCGGCTTCGTGATCTGGGTGGAGTTGCCGGAAACCATCGATGCGACGGCACTGAGCCGGCGCGCCTTGCAGCAAGGCATCAGCATCGCGCCCGGCCCGATGTTCTCGGCCACGCAAAAATACCGCAATTTCATCCGCCTGAATTGCGCGGTGGATTGGGACGAGCGAGTCAATCAGGCCTTGGTCAAATTGGGGCAGATGGTCGGAGGGCAATGACCAGGATTTTACTGCCCTCCCTTCCAATTCAAAGTGGCCGCATCGAACATGACTTTGCGCCAGGATAGTCTGATCGCCCTGCGACTCATAGACAGTGAAACCCAGCAGTTCATTACCAACAACCTACCAAAGATGCGGTTGAAGTACATCATGCTCACCCCAGGCGTGGCCACCAGCGCGACCAATCCCACCGTGTTTTCCGGCAATATCGGCGAACGCTTGATGAAAGAAAAACGCGATTTGTTTGCGCCGCAGTTACTCGGACAACTACCTGACTTGCATTACATCGCCAAGTTATCCGGCGGCCGGATCGTCAAAGAGCGCTTGTCGATACTGCGGTCTGCACTAGATCGTCACGGCACAGGCTCATGACGTACAATCCATTGTTCAGCCTGATGCTCTGGCTTCTGGAAGTGATCCTGGTAGTCAATTTTGTTTCTGACCGCTGGACGCGTGAACTGCGGCGCACCAAAGATTGGATGATGATTGGCTATTTTGGCGCCGATAAAGAATCTCAAATCAGCCCCACCGCGCAGCGCTGGTTTGATCGCTTGCTCTTCAGCACCAGCATCCGAGAGATGCATGTTCCGCTACTTCATTCCGACCGAGCGCGAACGCCAGATGTCCAAATGCTTCGAGGATGTGGGACGCAACGATTTGTTTCCTTTTATCGAAAGCCGGCTCAACGTGCTGTGGGACACCATCTTTCAAATGATCAAGCGCCTGACTACCGCCTGCATTTGGTTGCCCTACCTGGCGACTTCCTTACTGCCGTTTGTCGTCGACGGACTGGTGCGGCGCAAGATCAGCCAGACCAATTTTGACTATCCCAGTCCAATGGCGCATCGTTACAGCATCTATGCCATGCTGGGAGCGTTATACCTTTTTCTGATGGGACTGACGCTGCCATTTCCTGTGCCACCGCAATCTATGCCCATTGGCATCTTTATCGTGGCTTGGGCGATGAATACTTTATTAGCAAATACTCAGAAGCGGGTTTGATTTTCAATTTTGTGAGTTGGTATTGAGCCACTAATTTCTGCCATGTTGCTGACATTTATGTCGCTCAAATTCCGGCTATCATGAACGGCAGGTATTGGTTGCGAAGCTGACTCGTAAATTCATAGATGTACAATGAATTTTATGGACTCGAATCATATCCCTACATCTCCGGCACATACCACCTAAATCGTAAGCGGACAACCAACACAAGTTGAGGCCCGAGGCTATATCCCTTTCTCATACATGCTGCCGTTACAAGATGCTCTGATAGACGGTCCACCTCCATGGATAGGACCGCTATCTCCTGTAGCTTTCAGCACCAATGAACGCGGCCTTTGCGAATCCAAAAATGAGAACGACAGCCATTCTTCAGCCAGACCGACGGAGTAAGCGAGGGCCTGCCCTTTGCGTCCACCGACACATCCCATCGCGGCTTCGCTTCAGCAACGACTAAGAGCTCAATCACATGCCCACAGCCGCATGGACAACGCATGCCCACACACCAATCCTCACCGTCATCACGTGCGAGAACAAGATCTCGCCTGGGTAGTTGATGCGGCAGACTATCACCCTCGATGATGCGCAGCTGGCGACGCGGGCCGAGCTGAGCCCATACGTCACGCCACCACCGCATTATTTTTATCGATATCGTCATAGCGTAGGCGACTTAAGTGCCGGCAAGCCTAGCAGTGGTTCGGCATCGCCTCGTGCGAAGAGTTTATTCGGCCCTCGCTTGAATACGTCCTCGGAGAAGTGTTCTTCTTCACATGCCGCAAGACTGAACTGCGTGCGGGCATAGAGACGGTTGGATTCCAAGCGGAAGGGAAAAGCGCGCGATATAAACTCATTCACACAGGCCGATGCCGCACGCATATTGAGAGTAATCACCGCTGGGGCTTCTTCGGCCAGCCCTTTGAGATAGCCGGCGTTGAGTTCTTGCTGGTGCGCTTCAGGAGCCACCTTCCGAAGATACTCACCGCGCAAACTCTCAGGCGTGTATACCTCGCGATCCTGCAGGGTTGAGCCTCCGGGCTGAACATAGTCGATACGACCGCATACATCGGCGATTGCGAACGCATCGCCTTTCTTACGCACAGGAATGACGACGCCGACGTCAAACAACGGCAGAAGAAACGCTGCCGCGATCAGGTCTGCGATTTGTCGGGCTTCGAGGGTATCAACACAGCAGAAAATAACATCGGACTGAGCTGCCGCAAGCACTGCATCCCGTGTTGCGATCGATGCAGGCACCGGAATGACCACGCCTTCGCCGCGATAAGCGGCCACAGCTTCGGCAAAAGCTTCAACCTTTAGGCGATTCGCATCGGCATCGGCGCGATTCGAGTTGAGGATACGGTTGAGATTTTTCCCTTCGAGCCGGTCGAAATCGATTACGAAAATACGGTCAAATCCGAGACGGGCGAGTTGCTCGCCTACGACCGACCCCGTTCCGGACGCTCCGATCACCGAGGCCGAAAGGCGACCGAGTTCGGCAGTCATGCCACTGGTAAAGGCAACGGGCCAATCATCAGGCCCGTAAAAGCCGGCCTTGTCGTCCCACCAGTAGCACAGATCATCGCCGGCGACCGTCACAAGATCGACCTTACGCGCCTGGATGCTCGGATTGTATAACCGTGCGCGAATCGCGCCGTCAGCCGTCATTATGGCCGAACCATGTAGGGCCCCGAAGGCGTGGAACAAGCTGGGTATGACCTTACGGTCGCTTTCGTCGTCTGCGTCGGAGAATCCAAACAGTCCACCGGGGTGTGAATGGATGAGGATCATGATGGAGTTGGTCGACTCGGCCAGGTCAATAGCCTGTTCGAGGTATTCGCCTGGCCACGTGATGGCATCGCGTTCTCGACGCTTGCAGGCGGCATATGGAACAAAAATGACCTCTCGAACCAGAAAGCGCTGCCGCAGACCTAGTGTACGAGTGCATATCAAGATGGCGGCCGCCTCTAGACCATCTTTCGGAAAAAGGTGCCGCTTCACTTGAGCATGCAGGGCACCGCTAAAGGCCAAAGTGGTTTCAGGAATCATTCGCCAACCTCCTTAGCAAGTGCGGCATCGACTAGCGTGAGCTGAGTCATCACGTTGTCGGTATTGGCGTCCCAAGGTGCCGCAGGACCGCGGTTCCGAGACCAGCCGTGGAATTCGACGCCGAGTAGTGTACCTCGAAGCTGGGTACTAGCGATCACGCGGCCGGATGACAATGCAAGCGGTGGGTGAACATAGAACCCATAGATTTGCGCGCCGGGATAGGTGGGTGGAATTTCCAACGCAACCTTGCTGTGGGAGACGGTGTAGCCGACTGGCAACGGATAGTCATGAAGGAGAAGCCAACGGCGTTCGGCTTCGACTAGGGTTTCCCACTTCAGGCCCAGGCGATTGAGATGCGCCTCATCAACGTCGAGTAGAGAGAACGTGCGACAAGGCACCACAGGTGCCTCCCCGTTGTTGACATCCTTCGGTGTGAGTCGTAGCTTCTCGATACCAGGCGTACGCAGATCAATCACGGTAGAGAGCTCGACCTGCTGCTTTTGCTGGCCGACGATTTTGAGAAAAATATGCCAGCCCTGATCGGGGTTGAACCCGGCCTCAACTAGCGCCTCTCGCACCACAATGGTCGGAGCGAAAAGCTCCAGCACGACGCCCTGTACATTAAGTTTCCACACGAGCTTGCGACTGACAAACGACTCGACACCAACCGCGTCAAGGTCAACGAGATCTTGGTCGTCAACTTGGCAATCGAGCTGATCCTGCCGCTCGAAGTAGATCGCCTTTTCAGTTGGCACTTGGCCAAGCTTGCGCAGCAATCCACCCGAAACGATGTGGCACGGCCAATCGAAACGCTGGCCATCGATCGTTAACCGATAAGAGCGATCGCTTTCGACGATGACGAAGCGCCCATCCTCCCTACGCAGGTCTACCGTCTCATTAGGGCGAACGTCTTCCAGATCGCCGTTTGTCAGAACTTGCAGGACACTAACTCCATCGACCGACTTGAAGCCAGCAATGATAGCGAGCTGTGCACCGGTTGGAGTGAAGTCATCAATATTCACCTGCCGATAGTTCAAGGTTTGATCGGCGATGTCAATGGTACGGCAAATTACCGTACCAACATCTTCGGCAGGAATCCGGCTATCGCCGGCAAAAGTATTAGTTTGCATGTGATTACCTTTCTGTTGGCCCTGCGGGATTGCAGATTTTGGCCTTCAGTTAGTTAATCGCAGTGCATTTCAGAACCGGAAAGTTGTCTACAACTTTTTTATAGTGATGGCACCATCCGGCAGATCACCACAAATGAAGAAACTCGGGCAGCGCGGACAGGCCCGTGCCTCTTCCTTCAATGGGAAATCGCCTGAGCGGAGGCTCTGCATAATATTCTGAACTTTCTGGCGTCGGGTCTCAAGCTTCTTTGCCGAGATTGACATTGGCTCTGTCGTCTTGCTGGTCAAATAGCTTACTTCAACCTGAGCCTGCCCGCCGTAGGCTTGGACGGCTGCGAGATGGAGAATCGTGTATTCGATATCGTCAAACGCATTCGATAGCGGCTTGCCGGTCTTGACCCGCCCCACCACAATCTGCCCTCGATCACTTCTGGTCACGCTATCCGGCTTGACGAGGATATCGCCCTCGGCCCAACCCAGTGAGAGCGGCGCAACCGGCGAGCGAATCCCACTGTTTCGGATTTCGATTAGGTAGTCGACCAAGCCTCGACCGATACGGCGATAGTCTTCTGCATAGCCATGATCTGCCGGGCCCTTGGCTTGCCAAGCATCTTCGAAGCGCAAACTAAGTTCTGATTCGCTAGGGGTTGTAGTCTCATGAACGGTCTTTAGCCAATCGAACACATCACTGACAACGTTATGCATCTTCATGAAAGCTGTTTCCGTGCGTCGCCCGCCAAGTTTAAGCACGTGCGTATACAGAAACCGGCGAGGACATCGCTCGAACAGGTTGACCTGTTTCTCGGTCCAGACCGGCTTTTCCTCCCAGATAATTCCGACGGTGGTTGCCGGTCTCTCCGCCCTGTTCCGCAGTGAGGGATTGGAGGGACGGGCAAGCAAATGATTAATCACCGGAATGAATTTTGAAGGGTTGCGTATCTTCCCATTGGACTGAACCGAGGATGCATAGAGAAAAAGCCGATCACGGGCACGTGACAGCGCGACGAAGAACAAACATTCCTCTTCCTCATCGTGCCCAGCCTTAACCGCTTCCAGTCCGGTCAACCCTAGGGAACCGTGAATCAATCCATCTGGCGGTACGCAGCGCGGTGCCATGTTATTGCGCGGCAAACCGGACGTCACCATACCGGGGATATGCACGATGTCGAATTCGAGACCTTTGCTGCCATGGATGGTCATCAGCCGCACCGCATCAATGCCTTCAGCGACTCCCGGCAGTTGTCGCAGACCGCGATCTTCTGACAGTAGGACAAGACGGCGAATGCGATCAAGCAGACGCACACTGGGAATACCAGTCCCCGATGGCTGGCTGCGGCAGAAGTTGAGGAACTGCCACAACGCCAACCCCTTCATACGACTTTGCGGGTCGCGCGCTAAATGGAGATCCTTCGCCAGCCCGAGCCGGTCGATCACCCATGTGGCCAGGATCGTCCAGGGGTTGCCCATCGGGCTCAGTCCGGCAAAAAGGTCGGCTAAGCGCGACAAGGCAGTCTGGCTTTTTGCCGTAAGACTCGGTAGCATCTCGCCAGCCTGGCTCCAGTCGAGAGCGGCAGCTTTGCTTTCCCTGAGATGTCCGATGATTTGCATGACCTCTTGCAACGGTATCTCGTGCGCCGACATCGTGACGGCCCTCACCAGTCCGACTGCATACGGGTCCGTTAACATCGAAAGCAATGCAAGCAGGTCTTTAATCTCCGGGCGTTCAAAGAGGCTGCCCAGGTGCAGTACCGGAATGCCTCTGGCCTCCAGGCCTTCGGCGATGTCACTCAGGCGAGAATTGGACGCACAAAGTAGCGCCTGCCTGCGGTACGGAATTCCTGCCTCCTGCTGCGCTTGGATCACGGCTGCAATAGCCGAAATTTCATCCTCAGTTGATCTGACCACCCGGAATTCCGGCCGGGCATTCAATACGCCCCGATCAGCAATCAGTTGCAGCGGCAAAGCATCCGCCGAAGCCCTCATCGTGCTGGAGAATTCTGTAAAAACCTCGATGACCTCTTGCCCCGAGCGATAGTTAACCCCCAATTGACGCACCTGCGCGCCTGGGAAATCCACAGCGAATTGCGCCATGTTGGTGGCCGATGCGCCACGAAACCGATAGATGGACTGACGCGCATCACCCACAACCCAAAGATTTCGACCGTCCCCCACGATGGCTTTCAACAAACGCACCGAAGCACGGTTGACATCTTGATATTCATCTACAAGAACATGCTGGTGTCGCGCCTTCAGAGCCACTCTCACTTCGGCATCGGTTTCAACCAGACGCACCGGTAGCGCAACCAAATCACCAAAATCGATCAATTGCCCAGCTGCCATTAGTCGTTCATAGGTTTCGAACAACAGTGCGACCTCCAGACATTTCTCTGCACGCATGGCCGCTTCTTCATCATGACCAGCGTTGTCAGCCATGACTTGCGCCAACGTTCGATACTCTGCCGCATTAATGACCTCGTCCTTGGCGCGCGATATCGCATGGAGCATGTCGCTAAGATCGAGTGCCGGGTCCCACAGATTGCGATAGTGGCGAAGCGGAAGCCGTGGCATCTCATCTTCGAGCAATTCGATTGCTTCTGACCGATCGACTAAGCGTGGATCAGAGGGCAGTCCCAACTTGTCATGAAAGCGACGAATAACATCCAAACCGAACGCATGGAATGTGCCGATCCACATCGCTGCGGCAGCAAAGGGGTTGCTCGCGACCAGCCGCTCGCTCAATTCATTGGCTGCTTTGTTGGAGAAGGTGAGGACGAGGATGGACATCGGGTCCACTCCTTCGGCGAGCAAGCTCTCGATTCGGCGCACAAGCGTTCGCGTTTTGCCAGTGCCAGGTCCAGCTTGCAACTGAAACGCACTATTGCGATGTTCTGCCGCTGCAATCTGAGTCGGGTCGGGGAGCAACGCTGCGGTAGGAACCGCGAATGATTCGGTCGAAAAATCCTCTGGCAGCAATAGCGCATCCAGAAGCTGCTGCTGAACCACCTGCAGCGGCGCACCAAGGCGGGTGGCAATGTCCGTCGAAGAACGTCCGTCGCTCACATGGAGATGTCGGACCACCGAACGTGGCAGGAGAAGTTCACGGGCAAAGAGATCCATCCGGATTTCCCGTCGCTCCCGCGCACCATAGTCGATCACCTTTTCAATGCCGACCAGTGCCTCCTCGGCAGAGCGATCCGGTTCAACTTGCTCTGTCACAACATCCTGTGTGCCGCCCTCCAGCACAACATGCCCAAGTTCATGGGCAATGAGAAAAGCACGGTCGAATTCAGACCCCGTATCCTCGTACAGAATGATCCCGGCCTGACTATCTAAGGCCGCTCGCCCGCCTTTCAGTTGGGAGTCGCCGGACAGCAAGGCATACACATCCAGCGCTCTTCGAGCCGCTTCCTGCCGGACCAAATCGAGCAATTTCCAAGGATCATCACCTGCCGCGACTGCCGCTCGATGAATACGCTCTGCTTCTTGACGAGCGGCCTCGGTCGCGTCCATGACTAGTCCTGCAGTGCCTTGAGGGCGTCCAGTTGAGCCGTCGTGAGATGAGACATCTCAATTGCCTCCGCAAAAGAAATCTGTTCGGTGACCTCCGGCTTCACGGCTGATCGAAAGCTGAGGCCGGAAACCATCGCCGGCGGACTTTGCAGATAGTCCATAACCGATTCAAAGGTCGCGCCCAATTCGGTTGCGAGTTTCTGAACGAAGAGTCGCGGTATCGTCGTAGCCACAATCGCACGATCACGTAGGCGTATCAGCAGCAGATTGGTGATATCGAGTTTCTTTGCGAGCGACCTGAAAGCGGTTGGATTGAGTGCGGCAAACGGGTTTGTAACCAACACATCGTCGGATTTGCCAATGACAATTTGAAACCGCTGCCAAGCCCGATCTACGGCACCTTCCGATATCACTTCGACCTCGTCACTGCGGGTTGCATCCACCATCAGTTCAATCGAGCAGGTGACGAGTGCCTTCGCATGCTCAGGGTACTCCGTCAGGTATTGCTCCAATGTCTTGTGGTCATGTGTCGGCTCGACGGAAAAGGCCAGAAGAACCTCTTCCTCACTAAGTCTTGAATGTTGTTCGGCAGTCATTGTGCATTCTCCTCTTGAAGAATGGCCTTTAGCGTCTTGCAAGCACGATCGCGGCGGTTGCGAACCGTCCTTTCGTCGCACTGCAGGATGCGTGCAATGGTCATAACGTTTTTGTCCTTTGAGTCAATCTGAAAACCTTGCAATAGTAGCCCGACGACCTGCTTTTGATCTTCTGGCAGACTGCCAATCGCGGCGGTTAGCTCCAACCGGAAAACCGGATCGTCAATTCTTTTGGGATCGCCGCTTAGAAAGTTCGCAGCGGCGGCCTCAACCTCGGCTGAAATCTCCAGACCATCGCCCTCTTCCGTGCCCAAAGACACCGTGTCTACTACCGACGGACCAATCTGGCGTAGAGCGGACGTGCGGAAAACCGCGAATGCTTTGTCGAAGCGGATTTCATAGAAATCCAGCAGACCAGTGCGTCCTCTGCAATCTTTGGCAATTCGTTCCGCGAATCGACCCATAATCTCCTCCCGGAGCCCTCGGGCACCAGCCATACGTGAATCAGAGATAACAGAGCATAGGGATTGCTCGATCCGTTTCATAAGAATGCGGAATATCTTTTCAAAATCTCCTTGCATACCATCCGCCCAGGCTCTTCGCATAAAGTAGACCAATGCCTCAGACGGCACATGGCCAGGGCTTTTCCTAGACAGCGTCTCGAATTGTTGAAGCCGCTCTGGAACCTCAACCGTCTCCAGCTTCTTGAGCCACGCTTCAATCTCGGAAGGGCGCTCATACGAGGTACCGTTCTTCATCTTTCGTTTAAGGGGTTCCGGCATTCGTTGCCTCCGTTACAAGTCGCTCAATCTCAAAGTGAAAGGTTCAACATCGTGCTCGCTGCTTACCGGATGCGAATCGGCAGCGATACTTGCGGCTGAATCGGCACCAGCGTTTTCGCGTAGGCGCGCAGAATTTCATTGTAGAGATCGGCATGCTTGGGAGCTTCGACGGTGATGATTAGCGCGTAGCGGATCTTCTCTGCACCGTTCGCTTTGTGTCCGGCTTCACGTGCGTTGTAGTGGATATCGAAAACGGGATTCTTCAGACTGCTACCGCGCATGTTTTTCGCGCTGTGCAAGACTGTTTCCCATTTGCCCATGTCGGAGCGCCGCTCTTCCTCGGTCGCGTACTTCTTCATGTCGAAGAAACTCTTGGTGTCAGCGTTGACCTTGCCGTCTTTGATCTTCTCGTCGCTGGGACGGAATACAACCTCCAAGCCCGCACGTGTGTATGCGGCGGCATCCTGTGGATCGGTCGGCGAGGCATAGCAAAAGGTTGCCTTGAGGCGGATGCTGCCATTCAGGCCACCGACGGGCAGCGGCAATGAGGCGCGGAGGTATTTACCGGGCTTCAGCTCACCTTGATAAACCACACGCGCTACGCCCTCCGAACAGGTGATGATGCTCATCAAATCCTCGGGCACTTTGCCCCATCCTACTTCTAGCTTGTCGTGCTTTGCGGTGTCTGCGGCGTGAACCAGCAGCGCCTTGATCGCCAGCGGCGACAGTTCCGCACCCAAAATGGATCGAATACCGACAGCACTGCGCAGCAGATACGGGGAAGCGAAGCTAGTGCCCAACAGGGGCGAAAGCGCAGCTTTCTTGCCCGGCGACAGCACATGGAAATAATTGCCGGCATTGCCGCCGAAAGCCATCAGATCCGGCTTGACGACACCTGGACTGCGGCCTGGGCCGACTGCGCTATAGGGTGCGCGTGCCCAACTCGCTTCGGTGTCGTTGGCAGCGCCTACCGCCAGCGCGTTGACACAATCGGAAGGCACCTGCACGCGGGCATTGCCGGAGGCGCGGTCCATCTGACCGTTGTTGCCGATGGCCACGGTCATCAAGGTATCGCCGTCGCTCAGTAGATCGTCAATGACCGACGTCCAGGCGTGTACATCGGTATCCTCAATCGGCAAGTCCGGGCCGAGGCTAAGGTTAATAAACTGGTATTGCCGAGAGAGCAGGACCTGTTCGACGAAGCCCAGGGTCCGGTACAACTCCAGCGGATCTTCCGTATCGGCATCCTTGTCGAGCACGCGCAAGTGATCGACATAAGCAAAGGGACGGGCCGCATTGCCGTTCGGCTGGATAGGGCCGAATAGGAATGCGGAGCTGACGGCTAGGCCATGTTCCAAGCCTGCCGGATCGTCCTGCGCATCTTCATCGAGAACGCGATACGAGCGAAGCCATGGACCGATTGCGTGCTGTTTGGGCAAGCCACCATCAAGAATGGCAACCTTGGGCTCCGACGACAGCGGCTGCTCGGTCGGTAAGTTGCAGCCTACAGACACCTCGCCAGTGCGGTACACAGGTCGCATGCTGCGCAACTTGGGCACAGGGCGGATGACGCGCACGAACACGAATTCGGCAAGCCGTTCGATGTGGTCATGTTTGCCTTCGACCGGCACGAACCATAAGTTGCCCGCTGTGAAGCCAAGGTCGCTGTGAACCTTTACGCTGACCTCCTTGGCGTATTTCACGAAAGATTGCTGGACAAACAGGCGACTTTCATCAGGCAGCAAATGGATACCCACCTCGAAGAAGCGATCCTTGATGCTGCCGTAGCTGGCAATGCGTTCATGGGGCGTGAATGCGGAGAACTGCTCGATGTGCGCCAAATCCAGCGCCTCATCGGAGTCGGGCTCGATCTGCTGAGCCCAGTCATTGATGTGGCGAAACGATTGGCGCTTACCGGCGACGAACAATTCGGTCGTTGTGCATTCCTGCGGCTCACCCTTCTTGGTCCAACCGTCGGGCGTCACCTTCACAGTACGACTACCAACCGATTCCAGGCCGACAGTGCGCAGCATTGCCACCGGGAAGAACGACCGGGCAATGTAGCTGGGATTCATTGTCAGTTTCGCAACGCCGAAGTCACCAGGACAGGCATGCGCAGGTAAAGCATCGAGCGCGGTAGCGGTCGCCGAGAACTGAGGCGTTAATCGCTGGGCAGCTTGTGCGAAGGTGTACACCTCAGCATTGCCAGGCATGCGTTTCGGTCCCTTGATGTCGTAAGTCAGCAGTTCGCCGCGCCCGATCAGAAAATTGGTTTGGCTCATGCGTCAGGCTTCCTTTTTGATGGTTTCTTAGTGGTAAGCGGTTGCTCGCTCGTGTACTTGCGAATGGTGTCGCGGCTCACCCCGGTGATGTCTGAGATCGTGTGCTGCGAAAGACGAGTCTGCTTGGCCAGCAGCACCGCCAGATCAATACGCCCCTGACGCTCCAGGACTAGCGCGCGCGATTTAACGAATTCTTCGATCAGGTCGGCGTCTGAGGCTGTACCCAGCGCGACAGCACGTCGAAAACGCTGAAGATCCCGTTCAATGTCGCTAAATGACTCACCATTAAAGACGAAAGTCAGAATATCGATCCAACGCCCAAACAGCGCATAGTCCTGGCCCAGAAATCGTTTGATCGCCTGTTTGACAGCCGGCATTTCTGGTGCCTTGAAATTGATCACAAGATCGAAGCGTCGCCATAACGCAGGATCGATCAGCTCTGCATGATTAGTGGCAGCCAGCAGCAAATTCGTGGCAGGCCACTCATCTACCTCCTGCAGGATGACGGTGACCAGTCGCTTCAACTCACCGATATCGGCGTCGTCACTACGGCGCTTAGCGATGGCGTCAATCTCATCCAGCAGCAATACGCAAGGACCACGTTTCGAGAAATCAAGTGCTGTACGGAGGTTACTTCCGCTACGTCCGAGCAGACTGCTCATGACGGCGGTCAGATCCAATACATACAGCGGCACACCCAATTGCGAGGCTAACCAACGCGCCGTCAGCGTTTTGCCAACACCTGGCGGGCCCACAAAGATGGCGGATCGTGTTGGACTCAGGCCCATTGATGCCAGACGCTCTGTTTGACGGCGCTCTTGGATCAGTTGACTTAAGGTTTCTTCTAGGTCGAGCGAGAGAAGGGGCTGCTCGCGACTGCGGTCGTCCTTGAAAACCTTCAGCAGTGATAGTCTCGATTCGTCGTCGACCGGCACAGTTTGCGTCGGCAATGCGGGTTGCGAGACCTTGCGCATGGTAGTGTTTGAGCGAGGCGCTTTCGTGCGTAGATACAGATCCATTTGTTCAGCCAGCTCTGGATCGGTATTTCGGTACTTTCGTACGAGTCGAGCCACGAACAGCCGCACATCCTCGGTTTGCTCGGCAAGCGCCAGCCTGATTAACTGGGCTAAATCAGATTTAACTTCATAACTTTCGCCCAAAATATCCTCAACTTATTGATTAAAATTATTATTTCTATTACAAAAAATGGAATAGCATTATTTTCTCACTTTTTTACTAAGATGTGAAGAACGACGTTCTTGATACCAAGAGGAGCCCAACGGTTGCGGTCAATATTGCATTGAAAACGAAAAGGGAATTGCTGATTTTTCGGTTAAGTTATAATCCTGCATTGGCTAACTTTGGCCGCACAGCTAAATTTATACAGCAATGAATTCGAAGTGAGCGTGATCAGAAACTGCATCTTTGGCAAACAATGCAATAAAAAATGGGACGAGTTGGTTCAAACGGAAAATCAGGACGTTCGTTATTGTTCAGCCTGTGAGCAAAATGTTTACTTGTGCCAAAACGAATACGCTTTAGCCAACGCGATTCAAGCGAATCGATGTGTTGCCGTCGATATTGAAGAAAACGTGCGGCTTTTAGGTGAACCATTGCCTCCCCCTTATCCCTAGGCTCAAGCCTCTCTCTGCCTCATGAACACAAGCGAAATGGATTGTTTGAAACTATGCGCGGGGAACGCTTTGATCATGACATGCCCGCGGAAGGCATGAGTATCGTCTTGGCCAAAGGCACGTCGATGCTGACGTTTAATTTTTCAGCGTCCCCTCGAGAAATCCAGACCTTTCTGAATGGCAATACATCGTTTGCGTTGTTCGCAAAAGCCGAGCTCATTTTCTTTCTATTCAAAATCGGGCTTTCTGGATTGGTCAGATTTGGCGTTTACCATTCATCTTGCCGGCGATGAGGACATTGATGAGGGTGACGCCTACTTGCCCTTTAATCTGGTCTTGGTGGAACCGAACACCAAAATTGTCAAAGGTCTGCGCATGTTGACCGTCTCACCGGATTTCAGGTCAAGATTGGCTGAGTTGATCCGAGAACAAGCAGCAGAGCCGTTTGAGACGATGACTTACTATCGCGGCATTGGCAGCCTTTATGACAAATATCCCACCGCAAGCGACTTACTCAAACAAGCCGTGATCATCGAACAAGGCGGAAAGACACTACCGATAATGCATACCCGATAATGACTAAATCCCAGCTCATCGAACACATCAGTCTTAAATTGCCCCATTTACAGCAACGCGATGTCGAAATGGCCATTAATATCGCCATCGATGTGATGACCCATCATTTGGCACATGGCCAGCGTATTGAAATTCGTGGTTTCGGTGGGTTCTCGGTGATTCAACGAGCCGCCCGGATGGGACGCAATCCCAAGACTGGCGAACAAGTGAGTTTGCCCATACGGCACGCCACTCACTTCAAACCAGGACTGGATTTACGTGAACGCGTGACCCTTTCCAGAGAGCGATTTCCCTTGATCAAGGACTAGCCTCCCGCTATCCCATGAGTTCAGCATCGCATGGGCTGGGATTCTCTCAGGGACGCTTTGGCTAGTTCAACGCCAAGATTAATTTCAATCTTTTATAGCCCAACTTGCGAAAGCGCGATAAATAGCGAGTTTTCGCAAACGACCTACCGAAAATCCTCTTCACAATAATGACCATCCCAACCGGAGGTCATTATGGAACCCGTTGCCATCCCCCAATCGATAGACGATCCGATCCACATTTTGCTGTGGAGCGCGGACGAGATCGTACCGTTCATGGTCAGCATGCTCACTGGCATGTTGATCGATCAGTTCATTCCCGGCTTGGCGCTTGGATTCATTGCGGTCAAATTTTACCGGCGTTTCCGTGACAACCGGCCTGACGGCTACACCTTGCACGCGTTGTATTGGCTGGGTCTGTTGCCCAGTCGCGCGCAGACCATCCCCAATCCCTATATCCGCCGGTTTCTGCCATGAGATGGTCGGATTTTCTGCAGACCTGGGACGGGCACGAGACCGAGAACCGCTTTAGCCGAGTCGTCATCATAGGTTTGCTGGTCGTTTGCGTGATCACCTCGCTGGCCGCCTGGCGCACCGAGCGCAGCATCATCCTGGTGCCCCCTACCCTCACCCAGGAAGTCGAAGTCACGCGCAGTAGCGCCTCTAGCGAGTTCAAAGAGTCCTGGGGCTTGTTCCTGGCTGAACTCCTCGGCAACACCACCCCAGCCAATGCCGATTTTTTGAAAACTGCGGTCGAGCCATTATTGGCGCCCGATATTTACCGCAGTGTCCTGGATGCCATGAGCGATCAAATCAAGGCCATCAAAATGGACCGGGTCGCGATCAGCTTTACCCCGCGTCACGTCGATTACGAAGCCGAGACCAACAAGGTCTTTGTCAGCGGCGAATTGAAAAGCCAGGGCCCCAGTTCCAAACCCGACGTCAAACCGCGCACCTACGAATTCATCATTGCCATCAAAAACTATCGGCCCCGGCTGGAATACATCGACGTGTATCCGGATTCCCCTCGAACCCTGGAGCGATTGAAATCCACCCAGGGTCAACCTCAAGAGGCTAAACCATGAAACTTGTGCCGTATCCCTGGCTGTTACTCACCCTGGCCGGTTCGGCATGGGCCACCGATGACTTACCCGTGACGGTGTTGCCGCCGGCCACTATCGTGGCCGAAGAGTCATCATCGCCATCACAGCCCGTTGTTCCGTCGCAGCCCGACTTGGATATCGAGTTACCGCCGGTCGATGCCAGCATCTTGAAAGCCGCTAAACAGCAAGCGGCGGCGTCAAACGCAGCATCAGTCACTTCAATCGGTCCGCAACATATTGCCGTCAAACCCGGCATCAACGAACTGATGCCGATTGCAGTCGGTCACTTGAATCGCCTGGTGACGCCGTTCGAACATCCAGTGGTCACGACCACCAGCCAGGCCACGACCAGTACCAAAGGCAAAATCGTCTACGTCGCCACCGCCGACGAAACGCCGGTCACCTTATATATCACCCCCGGCGATAACCAGGACATTGCGCTATCGCTCACCCTGATCCCCAAACGCATTCCGGCGCGGGAAATTCACCTCGATCTGGACAAGGATAGTTACCAATTGCTAAACCAATGGCAACGCTCAGATGCCGGTAATCGAAATTCTGGCCAACAGGAACAAGCCTACATTAGTCAGCTCAAAACCTTGTTTCGGGATTTGGGTTTGCAAACCACCCCAGCCGGGTATTCCCTGCGCGAACCTAAACCCCAAGAGCAAATTCGCTGCCTGCAAGACCGCGTGCAAATTAAAATCGGCCAAGTTCTGGAAGGCCAGGACCGGCTGATATTGGTGGGTCTTGCCAAGAATACCGGCGGCGACATGCTCGAATTCGACGAACGCAGTTGTGCAACGACGCAACAGGACGTACTCGCCGTCTCGGTCTGGCCCAACGTGGTATTGAAACCCCAGGAAGCCACCGAGTTGTATGTCGTGGTCCGACAAGCGCCTGAGGCGTCAGTCAGTTTGCGGCCTTCGTTACTGAGCGGAGGCCAACCCTAATGGCCAGTGTCGATTCGTGGTGGGCACGCTTGAGCCCGGACGCAAAACGCAATCTGGCCGTCGGCGGCATCGGTACCGTGGTATTGGCCGTCATCATCGCTTTGGCCACCGTCACCCCGGAAGTCAGTAAGCCACTGAGCAAACAGGCCACCATTCAACACATTCTGACCGACAGCGATCCGCGCTCCCTGGGCATCGACGGCATTTCCGCGCAATTACGCGATCTGCTGCAAAAGAATGAGGAACAAGCTCGCCGACTGGCGGCCATCGAAGAACAGCAACGCCGCGAGCAGCAATCCGACGAAATCCGCTTCAAACAATGGACCAGCGCCGAGCGCGAGGCCTATGAAGCCAAGCTACAAGCGGTCACCGGTGAAGTCGAGTCGCTGAAGAACAAAGCGTCTACACCGGCAGTGGCCGGCAATCCTGGCGAGACAAGCCAACCGTCCATAGAGCCAATGATGCCGGTAAGACCTTACAACCGCCGCCAAAGCAATCCGCCATTCGACAACGGCCAGGACGATATCAACCGCGTCTTCGAGCAAGCGGCTATTCCTGGACCGACACCCGGCAATACCGGCGTATCGGGAGGACGAGCCAATAGCCAAGCACCGACGGCCATGCAAATTCGGGTTATCCAGGAAGGTACTGACCAATCCAACGGTAAAGACAAAGACACGACTCCGACTCTGGATCGCAGACACTCGAACCATGCCAGCAGCGACGTTTTCATTCCGGCCGGCAGCATTCTGACCGGGGTGCTGTTGAACGGTCTCGATGCCCCGACCGGCAAAAAAGCCAAGAAAGAACCCATGCCGGTCCTGTTCCGGATCAAGAAGGAAGCTATTTTGCCCAATCGCTTCCATGCCGATGTCCGCGAGTGCTTCCTGCTGGCCGCGGGCTTCGGCGACCTGAGTGCCGAGCGCGCCTACTTTCGCGGCGAGACCTTTTCCTGTGTTCGACAGGACGGTGGCGTGATCGAAGTGCCGATGAATGCCTATGCCACCGGCGAAGACGGCAAAAATGGCGTGCGCGGCCGCGTGGTCTCCAAACAAGGTGCGTTATTGGCGCAATCCATGATGGCCGGTTTCCTGCGCGGCTTTTCCGATGCCTTTGGTCGCAACCAGATTCCGGTGCTGATGACCGGCGGTCTGGGTGCGCTATCCGGAACCACGCCGTTCCAAAGCGCCTTTTCCTCGCAGTCGATGGAAGGTGGCGCGTTGAAAGGCGCGGGCTACGCCATGGAACGCCTGTCGCACTTTTACATGGACATGGCCGAGGAGATTTACCCGGTCATCGAAGTCGATGCCACCCGTCAGGTCAACTTCATCGTGCAGAAAGGCACGGCGCTGAAGCTGAAAGCTCCAAACTAATTCGTTCATCTAAACCCAAAGGTCGCCATGACATTAAGCCATATTTCATTATTACTGGCCACGCTATTCGGCACATCGATTGCCTTGGCCGCTAATCCGCCAAAACCTGCTGTCTCGGACATTGCTGCAGGCCTTTTGTCGATCAAGATCGACGGCATGCAGGATTTGCCGATCTCAGGCCTCAAGATGGTCAAGTCCGGCGATCAGACGGTGTTTATCTCCAGTAATGGCCGATTTGCCTTTTATGGCGGCAAATTGATGGACATCTGGACTCAACAGGAGATCAAGGAACTGCCGGATATCGACAAAATCGCCAACCGCATCGACCTGTCGCGAATGAAACTCAAGGCTGATGAGTTGGGCGCGGTGACCGTCGGCCATGGCGAAGCCCAGGTACTGGTGTTCATCGATCCACGCTGCCCATACTGCGGCAAGGTCATGAAAGACCTGCAAGCCTTGCAAGACCACTACACCTTCAAACTGGTCATGGTCCCCATCTTAGGCCCCGAATCGCAAAACATCGTCGTGCAACTGGCCTGCCAGTTAGGGGAAAGCGATACCAAAGCCAAAGACGCGGTGCGTGACCGACTGATGAAACAGGATTACGCCGGCTTACCGACCGAACCGCCGGTTCAGTGCAACAAAGAGCCGCTGCAGAAAGCCGTGGTTACCGCCAAGTTGTTCGATTTGAAAGGCGTACCGTTTCTGATCGCCCCGGACGGCCGCACCCACAGTGGTGCACCCGAGGTGTTAGCCGATTGGTTGGCCGACAAGCAGAAACCGTCGCCCAGTCTGGCAACGACACCCGCTACAAAAGCCCCAATCGCAAACGCACCGGAGAAGCAGCCTTGAAACCCATGCACGCAAATTCCCTGACTTTCATCGCCCTCTTGCTGATGGTGTTAACCACCGGCTGCGCCACCACCGATTACGGCTGTAAAGGCATGCCGGACGAACCCAGTTGCCTATCGACCACGCAAGCTTATCAGGTCACCAATACGGCGATAACGGAAGCCTCTCCGGAAAACAGCCAGGGATCGGAACTCAATTCGAAACCGGTATTCGCGCCGCCGTTACAGCAACCCGTCCCCAAAATCGAGGATCCCACCCCGATTCGTACACCCTCCCAGGTCATGCGCATCTGGATCGCACCCTGGGAAGATGCCGAGGGCGATTTGATGGTGTCCAACTACGTCTACACCGAACTGGAACCCCGGCGCTGGATGATTGGCAAGGCGGCACCGACAGCCAGTTCGTCGTTGATTCCGTTGCAAATCGAACAACGTCCACCGGAGAAACCGCCAACCGGCCAGGCAAATGACAATGACGGTCCTGCAACCCGGCTGGATCAAAAGCTGCCTTGATCCTTAAACCCTTTTACCGCAGGTCTCACACCCCCTGCGAGCCTGAGCGGGCAACCGCTTAAAACTGCCGGACTCAGCGTCCGAGATTCGACGGGCAACCGTCTTTTAACTTAAGAGGACATTCTGATGAAAACATCCCATCGTACCGGGGTCTTGGTAGCCCTGACATCGTTATTTTTTATGCTGATGGCATCCGACGCCATGGCCGGTGCCGGCGGCACCGAGTTCAACAACGTCTGGACCTTGCTGACCGGCTGGGTGGAAGGCTTGCTCGGCCGTATCATCGCCATCGTGTTCGTCATCGTCGGCCTGGTCGCCGGGGTCGTACGCGGCAGCATCATGGGCTTTGTGCTGGGGATTGCCAGCGGGGTCGGCCTGTTTGCGGCGCCGACCATCATCACCAACATCGTCACTGCCACGATTTAGGCGTACGACCATTATGACCGGTTCAAGTAGTGATACCGAGAACGCGGCGGGCAACCGCCGCCCTTGTCAACCGACTAAGGCCATGCGCAGCGTCAAGGTCCAAGCCGCCAATGGCAACCCCATCAACCCCTGCCATCCGGCCAGGGCCCGGCAGTTATCGCGCAAAAAACGTGCGGTTCGCGTTTGCCGGCATCCCTTCACCATTCGTATACGTCCGGAATGTCCAGCCGAAGCCTTGCAGCAACTTTATGAAGAGGATAAAGCACTATGACCTCGTCGCAACGTCCCCGTGCCGATCAGTTATTCACAGTACTGGCTTATGAATACGACCATCATCTGTTTCTGATGGCCGATAGCAGTATCGGTTTTGGGTTTCTGTGTCGGCCGATGACCGGCGCCGATGCCAGCGTGTCGGCGCGGGTCAATGTACTACTGAATCAGGACTGGCCTCCCGAAACACTATTGCAAGTATCACTGTGGACCTCGCCGGACATCGAGGAAGCGCTAGCCATCATGCAGACCCGGCGTTTGAAACAACAAAAGCCGACCTATAAGACCATGACCCAGGCCAGTATCGATTTTCTGCGGCGCGGCACAACCAAGGCGCCGGAAGCGATTTCGGGGGCACGCCTCCGGCGCAGCCACATTCTGGTCACGGTCAAACTGCCCATGGCATACCCCCGTCCTAGTGAAGGCGACATCCGCCGGGCCAGCGAATTGCAATTGGCCACCCAGCAGTCGCTGTCGACCATTGGCTTGTACCCGGAAATATTAGGCGCTGATCAGTATGTCCGCATCCTCAACACGCTGCTCAACTGGCAGCCCGATGCTGGATGGAAAGACCGCGTGGTGCCCGAGTGCGATCCGACCCAGTTGATCCGCGATCAATTGCTGGATTACGACAACGCGCTCGAACTCGATGAAAAAGGTCTGTGGCTCGGTCATAAGCGTGTCAAGACTTTGTCCGCCAAACGCACCCCCGACTATTTTTACTTCGGCAGCGCCAAGAGTTATCTGGGCGACATTTTGTCCGGTACCCGCGGGATTCGGCAAAATGCCTTGCTCAGTCTGACCCTGCATTACCCCGATGCCGAATCAACCCGCACTCGACAGGAAGGCGTACGGCAATTCATTACCAACCAGGTTAATACGCCGATAGCCCGCTTCTTGCCGGTGCTGGTACAGCGCAAACACCATTTCGACGTGTTGTTCGACGCCTATCGTGACGGCGACCGACCGATTAGAGCGTATTTTGGTGTACTGCTGTTTTGTGACGAAGCCGAAGAAGCGGCGGCGGTGTCCAATGCTCGGGTGTATTTTCGGGAGCTGGGGTTTCAGCTGTTGGAAGACAAGTATTTCTGCCTGCCGTTTTTCCTAAATTGTTTGCCGTTTGGGCCTGAACGCTCCGCGATTGCCGATTTGAAACGCTATCGCACATTGGCCACTCGCCATGCGATTCCCTTATTACCACTATTCGGCGATTGGGCCGGCACCGGCACACCGACCTTGAATTTCGTCTCTCGTAATGGCGAGCACATGGCCGTGTCACTATTCGATACCACCGGCAACTACAACCTGTGCATTGCCGCCGAATCCGGCAAAGGCAAATCGTTTTTGACCAACGAGATCATCGTCAGCTATTTGACCGAAGGCGCGCAAATCTGGGCGATCGATGTCGGCCGGTCCTATGAAAACCTCTGCGAGGTGCTGGAAGGCGATTTCGTCAAATTTACCCACGGTTCCGGTATCTGCATGAACCCGTTCGAGATCGTACAGAACTTCGAGGAAGAAGCCGATATGTTAGCCGGCTTGGTCAGCCAGATGGCGGCACCGACCGAGAAATTGTCCGATTTCCAAACCGCCGGTCTTAAACGGATATTGAAACAATTGTGGACCGAAAAGGCACAGGCCATGTCAGTCGACGACATTGCCAAGCAGCTCTGCGCCGAAGCCGATCAACGTTTGAAGGATGTCGGCGAGCAGTTGTTTCCGTTTACCACCCAAGGCGAATACGGCCGCTACTTCAACGGCAAGAACAACGCCAAATTCGCAAACGATTTTACCGTACTGGAATTGGAGGAGCTCAAGGGCCGCAAGCATCTGCAACAGGTCGTATTGCTGCAGCTGATCTACCAAATCCAGCAGGAAATGTATCTGGGCGAACGCAATCGTCCGAAGATCGTCATCATCGACGAGGCCTGGGACTTACTTACCGAAGGCGATGTCGCCAAGTTCATGGAACATGGCTACCGGCGGTTTCGTAAATACGGCGGTGCGGCAGTCACTATCACCCAGTCGGTGAACGACTTGTACCGCAATGCTGCGGGCCGGGCCATCGTCGAGAACTCCGCCAATATGTATTTGCTCGGCCAAAAGGCCGAAGTCATCGAAGGCATGAAGCAGGACCGTCGTTTGCCGCTTTCGGACGGAGGCTATGAACTCCTCAAAACCGTGCATACCTTACCCGGCGCCTATTCCGAGATTTTCTTCATCACCGAGATGGGTTCCGGTATTGGCCGACTGATCGTGGATCCTTACAAACGCATTTTGTTTTCCACCAAGCCCGAAGACGTCAACGCCTTGAAGCAGTTACGCCGGCAAGGCTTGAGTCTGGGAGACGCCATTCAGCAACTCATCGACAGTCGACAAACCAAACCACGGGAGTTAAGCCATGGACGCTAAATCACAATGGCTCAGCACTATGTTGATTTCGCTGTGTCTGGGCGGCATCGGCGGCTGGTTAGCGGCACAACAGCAACTGCAGCAACCCATCGCTCGGTTAAATCTGGTGACACCGGTGTTTGTCCTCGACAGAGCCAAGCTGATTCAATCGATACCGCCCAATGCCAGCCAGGAGCAAATGGCCAAAATCGTCGATGACTGGCAGGGGCAGGCCAAAAAGCTCAGTGACGCAGGTTATCTGGTCATCGATTCGACGGCGGTGGTGGCAGCACCGGCGGATGTCTATGTTCAGCATCAAACCCGGTGAGTCTATGCAATCTAATCATTCAAACGTCGCTACCACCAAGACAACCACAACCAGGCAGAGACCCTATCAAACCCGAGCGGCATTACTGCGGTTCATCGTGAAAGCTTTGCCAATTTTGTTGCTGGCACTGGCCGTGGAGCGCTATATCGGTCAACGCTTTCTGATCGGCGGCGACGATCAAGTCGATCGCTGTCTGCCGGACAAATGGGTATACCTGATCGACACTCACAACAAGGATATCTGGCGTGGCGATTTGATGGCGTTTCGTGCCGAGCGCATGGCGCCATTTTTCAAGGACGGACAAATCATCGTCAAAATCGCCGCCGGCGTCACGGGCGACACCATTCACGTCGATTCGAAGCACACCACGATTAACAACGAACGGGTCATCGACGGTTTGCCATTGTCGGAGAAACTGGACAAAGCCCCCTCCACTTTCAAACGTCATGAAACCATCCCGCCGGCCGCCTATTGGGTCACGGGGCAAACCGACAAAAGCTTCGATTCGCGTTACTGGGGCTATGTCTACGACCACCAGGTGATTGGACGGGCCTATGCGTTGTTTTGATCAAGCTCTGGTTCGGCAAATCCGATCGGTATTCTGCCTGATCTTAGGGGTTCCATTTTTTCCAGCTTTCGCAGACGAGGCTTGGTTAACGCGCTCGCAGGCCATTTTGCAGGCCCTGGAAGGCCAACCTCGACCTGATTGGTTGAACGGTCAATCCGAACAGTTGGACGTGAAGCGCCAAGCGCAACAAGTAGTTGTGGCCTCACAAGCGATTCGAAGGAATGCGCTATCCATGGGATCGGAAAGCCACCAGTCGACAACTTCTTCGAACAAACCGCTAACGCTGTTGTTTGTGTCCTTCTCACTGGGTGAGTCCGCACTGAAAGCCATCTTTGAAGAGTCCGCAGGCCGGGATGATGTATTGCTGGTGTTTCGCGGTCCCAAACCCGGCCAAAAACTACCGGCATTGATGGCCGACCTCAAACGCTTGCTGAAAAGTATCGAGCCTGTGCCAAACATTGTCATCGATCCCACCCGTTTTCAACGTTGGTCGGTAACGTCCGTACCGGACATCATCGTCGAGCAAGACAACAAAGCCCGTTTGCACGTTCGCGGGGTCAGTAGTCTGTCCTGGCTGGACGAACAGCTCAAAGCCGGCAAACAAGGAGAGTTGGGCACCTTGGGCGATGTCGGCGAGATTGCCGAAATCGACTTACTCGACGAAATCAAACGCCGGATGGCGGCCATCGACTGGAAACAAAAACAGCAACAGGCCATTGCCCGGTTTTGGCAACAGCAAAAATTTGAAGTGTTGCCGGTGGCTCTGGATGATCGGGAACGGACTGTGGACCTGACCATTACGGCACCGCGCGATCTGGCTGCGCCCAATGGTCAATGGATTGTCCGAGCCGGACAAACCGTCAATCCGTTGGACAAGATGCCGTTTGGGTTATGTCTGATGGTGTTCGATGCCACGGTGCCGGCTCAAGTCGAACTGATTCAGCATCAGTCCTGCCAGGACAAACAGGCTCGGGTGATGTATCTGGTCACGCAATTGCCGCGTCAGTCCGGCTGGGACAGCCTGAAAAACCTGGAAACGCTGCTGAAGTCGCCCGTGTATCTACTGACACCGGATGTCCGCAGCCGATTTCTATTACAGCATGTGCCGGCTGTTGTCGAACAATCCGGCAATCGTCTGCTGGTTCATGAACGGAAACTACCGGCCGCAACGGGAGAGCGGCCATGAAACGATTCGTTTTTCCTTGGGTTTTGGGCGGCTTGATCACGCTGACAACCCCGCTCTATGCTGAGACCACCACGAATAGCATCGATCCGTTGTGCTCGGACGCCGAACTGTGGTCCGGCAAGCTGATCACCGATATTTGCTGGAGCTGTCTGTTTCCGATTCGAGCGGCCGGGGCATCGTTGGGCGGCGGCAACGTACCGAGTATCGCCACCGACGAGAAGTTTTGCTTCTGTACCGATCCGATGGGTATCCCCCAATTGGGCATGACCCTGGGGCTTTGGAATCCGGCTCGGCTGATCGAGATCGTCCGCAATCCCTGGTGTTCGCCGGCGCTGGGCGGACATAAATTCAGTGCCTCGAACGTGCGCTTGATCGCCACCACCGGCAAGGCTGACTTCGATGCCAGTGAAATGTCATTTTTCAATTACCACTATTTCGCGTTTCCACTGACCATCTTGCTGGATCTGTTCTGGGATGGTCGGTGCAACAGCGATGGCTATCGGGATTTTGATTTGCTGTACGTCTCGGAACTGGATCCCACCTGGAACAGCGATCTGCTGGCGTTTTTTACCAGCCCTGAAACAGCGCTGTTTGCGAATCCGGTAGCGATCTCCGCGTGTGTGGCCGATGCGGCAGCGGCAGCTACTGGCAATCCGCTGGATGCCTTGTTCTGGTGTGCCGGGGCTTGGGGGCATATGTATCCCTTATCCGGCATCTCGCCAACCAGTTACGGCACCGATCCCAGGATTACCAGTTTGTTGGCTACCCGTGCCACGGCATCCTTACATCGTCGCGGGCTGGCCTGGAAAACATCGGGTGATGATGCTTTGTGCGGTGGGACGATTTATCCCTTCATTCCTAAATCCCAATACCGGCTCAGCATGTTTTATCCGGTGGCGGAAACGGAATCCAATCATGTTATCGGCGAAACTACTTTCAAATGGGGTGCTGGCCGTACCTATCCGGGGCCTGGCGAGGATCATCTATATCTGCTTTGGTCTTGGCGTGACTGTTGCGCCGGATTTTGATGCCTATGAGACAGCTTTTTAACCCTCAGTCATTAACAACACAAAGTCTGTCTGCCGTATTATGCATGACGATGGCCTGGACACCGTATGGTGTGTCGTGGGCAGATGCCATTCAGACCGCAGGGAGCAATGGCCAACAGCTAGGCCAGCAAATCCTCGGTGATTTTGCCTTTCCGGTCGATTCCGGTAACGGCACTCTGACCTTAAATCCGGGAACCACTCAAGAAAGTAACCTTTCTATCGGCACGCTGTTTCCGGATACCAACGGTTCGACGACGACAACCAATGATTTCGCTAATCTCTACGGCAACAACCCCGGAACGATTGCTGCCGGCCTGAATGCCCAAACCGACTTAAACGGCGAAACCAGCTTTACCGGCGAAGCCTATCGCACATTGATCGACAATGCCCGCCAGTCGCATCCGGATTTACATAACGATGCCCTCTGGAATGCCGGCGATCAGGTGTTTGCTAATTTCACGCCGTGGGCACAGTCGTTCTCGGACTGTACGACCATCACAACGCAAACCGAGACGACTCAGTCAGTAAGAGTACCCGACTATCAATTGTGTCTGCGCCAACCAACCGTGCCGCAGAGTTGTACCGCCACCCATCAGGTAAACGTCGTACCGTTGCTGAGTTTTGTCTCCGGTGACGGCGGCATGTCCAGTTGCGGCCCAGGTTGTATGGATTTGTATGTCGGCCGGGTCGGCGACAACTACTGGTCGGCCGGATGCGCGGTGTTTACCTGGCAAGTGACCTATAACGTCCTGCATCCAGAAGCCATTATCAGTGCCACATTGGAGGATGTGGAGTTCGACGACCATGCGCGTGTTTATTACGGCGGCAATCTGATTTATACCGGCTCCACGGGCTGGGGCGGTTCCTGCGAACTCAGCAACAGTTGGGTCGATCATCCCAATCGCGACGTCACCTATGCCTTCAACAGCACCGGCCATAAAGTGTTTAGACAGAATACGATGGTCGGCGGTAATGGCGAGGGCTATTCGCGAATACGACTGCGTTATGACTTATCGAAGCTGATCACTCAGGATCAATGGAGCTGGAGCGGCCCGAATTGCCAGAATCTGGCCAATGCGATCACCGACGGCATTTGTCAGGCCGGCAGTCATTTAAGTTGTACCAACGACCCTGCCAATGCCAGTGGCTGTTATGTCGATTCCACCTCGCAGGTCATGGTCTGCGGGGCCGATTTAGCCCAAGCGCCGGTGGCGAGTTCGACTGGTATTCGTAATACCTGCATGCGTATCTACGCCGCCGGGCAATGCGATCTCAATCAGTACGGTCAGTGCTGGACCGATACGGCCGGCACGCATTGTTTAACGCCACCGGCCAACGGTACGTCTACGAGGACTTGTTCGACGTTGGAAAGCCAAGGCTGCTCGTTTATCAAAAGCCAGTGTCTGGATGTATTGGCCTCCGGAACCTGTTGGGACAGCATCGACACCTACGACTGCGGGCAACAGATCGGCATTCCGGGCATTCAGCGTAATACCCAACAGCAATGTGCCGGTCCAATTCGTTGCATGGGCGAAGACTGCGTTACCGTGAATCGGACCCAGAGCCAGGATTTCAGCAAGGCGGTGGCCTTGCTCAACAGTGCTCAGCAAATGGCGATGGATTTGCATTGCGATTACGCCAATGCCGATCTCCAACAAAAGGATCCGACCACCTGTCAGGTATTCCAAGGAAAACCGGCCAGTTGCAAGATGGTGGGCGGGGCACTGAGTTTGGTCGACTGCTGTGAAACGCCATCCGGCGCCATGGGGCTGGGTCGCTATATCGATTTACTGTTGGCGACCAGTCAAATGGACAATGCCATCATGACCATGGATAGCACGTCGATCGTCCGCGGTGCCTGGGAAACCATGCGCACACCGTTTACGGTGGCAGGTGATGCCTGGAACAGTTTTCAGGCGGATTTTGCTTCGGGCGTGAACGACCTGGTCGGCACCGACATGCTGAGTACCTCTGACGTTGCCTCACAAGGTTTGCTCGACTCGTTGAAAGGCGAATTGATGAAATCGGTTGCGGAATGGATAGGCAATACCTTCGGCGAAGCTGCCGGCAATGCCTTGTTCAGTGCCGGCGGTCAGGCAGCATTCGATTCGGCGGGTAATTTGACCCCAGCAGCAGAATCCGGTGGCGTCGAGCTGGGTGGTGGTGCGGCCGTCGCGGGCGAAATGCTCAGTACGTTGATGACGGCCTATACGGTGGTGGTGATCATCATTATGATCATTCAGATCGTCTACTCCTGCGAGGAACCCGAATATGAACTGGCGGCCAAAAAGCAGCTGAAAGTCTGCACGGATTTAGGCACTTATTGCGAAAGCAAAGTGGCCGGGCTGTGTTTTGTCAGGAAGGAAAGTTATTGCTGCTATAACTCACCGCTGGCCCGTATCCTCAATGAACAGATCAAGCCGCAGTTAGGCATGGATTTCGGCACACCTGAAAGTCCCAGTTGTACCGGGATAAAGGTCGCTGACCTGGACCGCGTGGACTGGACCCAAGTCAATCTGGACGAGTGGTTGGCAATTCTGGCGCAGACCGGTCATTTACCGACCGCCGCCAATGCCGCGTCCATGCTCAATCTGGATCAACTGACCGGAACTGGCAGCCGACTCAATCCGCAGAAATACGGAGCAGCGTCCAGCGGGCGTGAAGACACCTTAACTCGTACCCAAGGCCGCATGACCGATCTGGACGTACCCACGGTCAAGCGGCAATCGGAACAGGAAGGCTGGGGCATGGGGCCGCAATGATGCGGCCTTTATCTTACTGAACCGCGTCTTTCAAGCCTTTGTCGGCTTTGAAGGATAGTGATTTATCGGTAATCAGCTTAGGGCTCTGAACAGACACTCTCATTATAAGAAGCTCGATCCCTGCATTGCCAACCTAACTTACGGGTTTACCAGCAACTTCACAAGCCAAATCAAATCTCAAATTTGTGAGTGAGCTGCAATCCACATCAAAATCTCTTCAGAAGGAAGAGCACTATTATCCTATCAGTCTGACGCTAATTTGAAATATTTCTGAAAAATACATCATAAAAAAGAAACGTTTCGCTATTTAATTACAAAAATAAAAAATCTTGCTATTATCTCCTCGGAATCTTTCCGAGGAGATAAAAATGATCGAGCAAGAAACCATAATTAGCCCAGCCGAGCTTGGTCGTCACCTCATGCAAGTCAGAGATCGGGCGGGTATCAAGCAAGGTGAGCTAGCAAAGCGAGTCGCTCTCAGTCCCGCCGTTCTGTCGAGAATCGAGAGCGGCGAAAGGCCGGTAACTCTCCAAGAGGTACAAGATATCTTAGCTCAAATTGATTCCCCTGAATCAATAGAGTTTTCCAAAGCACTCCAGCGAACATGGAAAGTATTGCAGCGTCCGCCACTTGACCATCCAGATCAGGATCTGCTTTGGGATGCTGAACAAGTGGCAGCCGAATTGGTCGCCCTTAGAGATCTACCTGACACACCTCACGCCTTTGAACGAAGGCTGTCTGAATATATTGATGAACTAACGCGCTGCGCCGGCTTAATTCTTAAGCGTGATCACCAAGTGGCATTTATCGGAAGCATTGGAGTTGGGAAGTCGACTGCAATATGCAGAATGACTGGTTTAGAAGTGACTAGGGAAGACGGGACAGTGGTTCCAGTTTTAGAGGCTGGCGGCGGTGGGATTACCGTTTGCGAAGTACACCTTAGAACAGGTCCTGGATATGGCCTTCTGATCGATCCCCGCAGTGATGATGAGATTCGCCAAGACGTTGCAGATTTAGCAGATCATGTTCTAAAAGGGAATGCACCTGTTGAAGATGATGCCCCTGGAGCACCTGAATCACAAGGCATCTCTAAGGAGGTCGCTCGAGCATTGCGTAACATGGCTGGCTTGGCCATACAAAGACCGCGTGGGGCTGACGGAAAAAGAGTAACCATTGATCCAGCCAAGGCACTTGCTGATGAATTCCCGGCACAACGTGAATTTGTTGTTGAAGTGCTAAGTCGAATGGAATTGCATCGACGTGATCGTCGGGATATTTGGTACGACAGCGCCTCGGGAAAATCTCCAAAATCCTGGTTGCGCGATACTTTTGCATTAATCAATAACGGTCGTCATTCCGAATTTACACTACCCAAACGTATCGAAGTTGTTGTTCCTGAACATTTACTGAATGCGTCAGACCTCGTCGTACGTTTTATTGATACCAAGGGCATCGACCGAACAGCTGCTCGCGAAGATATCGAGATACACCTCGACGATCCTCATACGCTTGCTGTGCTGTGTTCGAACTTCAACAACGCACCAGCGGCGGAAGCTCGCTTGTTATTAGAGCGAGCCAAGGACGCTGGTATCCGAAATCTTGAGATCAATGCATCACTGCTCGTACTACCTAGGCCGAACGAAGCATTAGCAATGAAAGACGACGCTACTAGTACACCGGTGGAATCCGTAGACGAAGGATACGAGCTCAAGGCTGAACAAGTAGAGCTAGCTTTAGAGCCGCTCGGCCTACAAAATCTGGCCGTTGGATTTTACAACGCCGTTGAAGACCCAGCTGTCCAAGCTCAATCCTTCCTAATTGAGCGACTGAATCAGTCACGTGCATCATTCCGCAGACGGATCAATGAGGCAACAGATGGCGCCAGAGCGTTGCTCCAGAATCATGGTGAAGAAAGAGTTCGATCCGTGTTGCGAGATGCTGGAGAGAGTCTGCGCACTTGGGCAACGCTTAATTCAAATGTTCCATCTGTACAGGCTCATGTCCAAGAAAGCCTGCTAGCACAAATTCAGATCTCATACGCCAGTACGGTACGAGCAGCAATTAATCGCGAAGGTGAATGGACGCAACTTAGTTATTCGCATCATATTGGCTATGGTTCACGTCGTCTTGCTGTTTTAATGCTAGCCAAGGCTGTTGAGGAATTTACTGGGCACTGCAAAATTTTAGCGGCAACCCCTAGATATGCAGAAGCGGTTGATCTAATCACACAGTCAGAAAGAGTACTCACTGCTGCTTATGAAGAGTTGTTACGCAAAGTGCAATTAATGGGGCAGACAATCTTTAAGGATGCTCTTAAAGCAGACTCTGCACTATGGCAGACGTGCAGCGCTGAGTGGGGAAAGAGCACTCCTGGATATAAAAACCGCGTTGCTATACATAACAAAACTTGGTTTGAAGATGAGGCTCGACGAAAGCTTGAAGCTGAGTTGAAAGCACTCATTGATCGCGAATGGCTGCGCGCTTTGCAAAGCGTAACTGAGCTACTAGAGCCGGCAACCTAAAAGCTAAGAGGCAAGCCAATCGACCGAACTATCTTCAAAACAAAGATTAATTGTTACTATTAATGCAATCACTAGCAGGAATCGCTAAATGCCTTTAACCTTACCACAGCTGGAACGCCACCTTTTCAAAGCCGCAGACATCCTACGCGGAAAGATGGATGCCTCCGAGTTCAAGGAATACATCTTCGGGATGCTGTTTCTCAAGCGATGCTCCGACGTGTTTGAACAGCGGCGTGCCGAAGTGATCCAGCTCGAGATCGAGGCAGGCAAGACACCTGTCGAAGCAGAGGTATCTGCTGAGAACAAACGTTGGTACAAGAAGGATGGCTACTTTTGGGTGCCCAAAGAATCGCGCTATGCGTATTTGGTTGATAACTCGCGCCAAGCCAATGTTGGTAGCCTGCTGAGTAAGGCACTGGCAGGGATTGAAGGCGATAATGTAAGCCTTTACGACGTGCTGGAACATATCGACTTCACCCGCAAGATCGGCCAGAGTAAGATTCCCGATATCAAGCTGCAGCAGCTCATCACCCATTTCAGCCTGCACCGCCTGCGCAATGAAGACTTTGAATTCCCCGACCTGCTGGGCGCAGCCTACGAATACCTGATTGGCGAATTTGCCGATTCGGCGGGCAAGAAAGGCGGCGAGTTCTATACACCGCGCTCGGTAGTGCGGATGATGGTGCGACTGATCAAACCCGAGCTTAAACACGACATCTACGACCCCTGCTGTGGTTCGGGCGGTATGCTAATCGCCGCCAAGGAATTCATCGACGAACACGGCGAAGACGGCCGCAAGGCCAATTTGTTCGGCCAGGAATTCAACGGCACGGTGTGGTCCATCGCCAAGATGAACATGTTGCTGCACGGCATCAGCACCGCCAACCTGCAGAACGAGGACACGCTGGCCGAGCCGCAACATGTCGAGGGCGGCGAGTTGATGCACTTCGACCGCGTGCTCACCAATCCACCGTTCTCCATCCACTGGGGCAATACCGAGAAGGATGCCGACGGCAAGCCGGCCTGGAAGCCCAAATTCGAGGCCGAGCGCTTCCCCTATGGCCAAGTGCCACTGGGCGCCAAAAAGGCCGATCTGATGTTCCTGCAGCACATGCTGGCCGTCACCCGCGACGGCGGCATGGTGGCCACCGTTCTGCCGCATGGCGTGCTGTTCCGGGGCGGCGAAGAGAAAGCCATTCGCGCCGGCATCATCGAACATGATCTGCTCGAAGCCGTCATCGGCGTCGCGCCCAACCTGTTCTACGGCACCGGCATTCCGGCCTGTATTCTGGTGTTGCGCCAGAGAGTGCAGCATGGTGCCAACCGCGTCAGCGGCAAGCCTGCCGAACGCCAGGGTAAAGTATTGTTCATCAATGCTGACCGCGAGTTCTTCGAAGGCCGGGCGCAGAACTACCTGCTGCCCGAGCACATCGAGAAAATCGTCACCACCTTCGACGAATTTCGCGCCATCGACGGATTCTCGGCCATCGTCGACAACGCCACGCTGAAAGAGAACCACTACAACCTCAACATCCGCCGCTATGCCGATAACGCGCCGCCCCCCGAGCCGCACGACGTGCGTGCCCATCTAGTGGGCGGCATCCCCAAGGCCGAAGTAAACGCCGAAGCCATGGCCAAATTGTTCAAGGCCCACGGCTTGAATCCGATGGACCTACTGGTGGAGCGTGACGAAAAGTATTTCGACTTCGCGTCAGCGCTCGATACCCGGCAAGCGATTACACCCGCCATCGAAAACAATGCCGGTCTGGTGGCCAATGAGGCCGCCATCCGCGCCGCTTTCGAACAATGGTGGCAAGAACACAGCGCCCGCATCACGGCGCTTTCCGGGCAAATGGACAACGCCGCCAGCCTGGTGGCGCTACGGAACGACCTGCTGGCCAGTTTTAGCCAGAGCCTGGAGGCTATTGGTCTGCTCGACCCTTTCCAGGTACGTGGCATTGTCGCCGGCTTCTGGTACCAGACCAAGTACGACTTCCTCACCCTGATGGCGCGCGGTGCCAAGGGCGTGGCCGACGCTTGGCGCACCAGCATCGTCACCGCCCTGGAAGACAAAGCCAGCAAGGAAAGCCCGCTGGAGCACAAGCTGGTCAAGTTCCTGATGAGCGATTTCGTCGAAGCCATCACCGAATTGGAAGCCAAGAAAGCCGAACTGGACAGTCAGATCAAGGCCGCCAGTCCCAACGATGCCGAGGGTGAGAACGGCGAAGCGACCGAGGCAGCGGAAGACGATGGCGACGATGAAAACGCCGTGAGCGAAGAACAGCTCAAGAACTGGAAAAAGGAACTCAGCGCCGTCAAGAAACAACTCAAGGCTAAAAACGACAGCTTCAAGCAGCACATTGATGCAGCGGTGGATGGCCTAACACCGGAGGCGTCCGCCGAGCTGTTGTTGACTATCCTGCACAATGACATGCAGGCCATCGTCGAGCGCTACATGGCTGCACAGCGCAAGGCTATCGTCGCCGCGTTCGAGAATTGGTGGGACAAGTACCGCGTGACACTGACCCAGATCGAAGGCAAACGCGATGATGCAGCGAAGGCGCTGCAGGGGTTCTTGAAGGGGTTGCGGTATGTCTGACCTTCTCAAAACCAAGGCAGTGGCATGGCCAGCAAAGCCACTTGGTGAATTATTCCGAATCAATGGGGATCAAGTTGTGCCGATGGCATCCCCAAGCGTGGAGTTCGTTCACTACAGCATCCCTGCGTGGGATGCTACTGGGGGGCCTGCGATTGAGCTGGGCGCTCAGATTGAAAGCAACAAGACAGCTATCGCCAGACCTTCAGTTTTAGTGTCGAAGCTCAATCCTCGCAAACCGCGTGTCGCGGCAGTACCGACACCTATGGAGCGGACCTGTTGTTCGACTGAATTTATTTGCTACCAACCAAAGCAACCGAATGAAGACTTGAATTTCTGGGCCGACTATTTTGCGTCTGCTGACTTCTCTGCACGACTCGCACGTGTGGCCGGCGGTTCTACTAACAGTCATACCCGAGCGGCGCCGAAAGAGACGCTCAAGTGGTTTGTTCCTGAGGTGCCATCTGCCCAACAGCAAAAGATCGCTCAGATTTTCGACACCCTCGATACCGCCATCCACGAAACCGAGGCGATCATCGCCAAGCTAAAAGCCGTCAAGCAGGGCCTGCTGCACGACCTGCTGACGCGCGGCATCGACGCCAACGGCGAACTGCGTCCGCCTCAGACCGAGGCGCCGCATCTCTACAAGGAATCGTCGTTGGGGTGGATTCCGAAGGAGTGGGATTGTGTGCATCTCTTTGAGAAGCTGGAGGTTCTCGGCGGAAAACGTCTACCTGCTGGTCATTCTTATGCGGCTCACCCTACTGGATTTAAGTACCTACGGGTTACTGATTTCTACGAGCGTGCGTATCAGGTAGACGAATTAGAAAATCTACATGAGCGGACTTTCAAGGCGTTGGAGCGATACGAGATTAAGCCAGGGCATCTCTACATTTCGATAGCTGGATCACTTGGACATGTCGGGGTGCATCGAGTCAACGGAGCCGAACCGGTGCGCACGGTTCTCACTGAAAACGCAACTCGGCTTGTTCCAATAAGCGAACTCAACTCAGATTTCGTTGCCGCATACATGAATTCTGAAATGGTTCAAAACCAGGTAACGTCCGAAAAAGGTACGGGCGGCGGCGTACCTAAACTCGCGCTGTTTCGAATAGAGCAGTTTTGGCTGGCTTGGCCAAGTGATACAGAACAAAATCTAATAGCCAAACATGTATTGAGTGCAAACGAACGTATTTCGGATGAAATGCAGCTGCTCAGGAAGCTGCGGCTTCAGAAATCCGGCCTCATGGACGACCTCCTCACCGGCCGAGTCCGCGTCACGCCACTGCTGGAAGGAATCGCCCCATGACCGAACGCCCCGTCTCGCTCATCCCGCCGCCCACCGGATACATTGACTGGCTGCTGGAGCTGAAAATACGCATCCACTCCGCCCAGCAACGCGCCTCGCTGGCGGTAAACCGCGAGCTAGTACTGCTGTACTGGCAGATTGGCCGCGACATTCTGGAACGCCAAAGCCGGGAGGGCTGGGGCGCCAAGGTGATCGAGCGGCTGGCGTATGATTTGCGCATCGCCTTCCCGGACATGAAGGGTTTTTCCCCTCGCAACCTCAAGTACATGCGCAGTTTTGCCCAGGCCTGGCCAGAGGCTGAATTTGTGCAAGCGGTGCTTGCACAATTGCCCTGGTACCACCAGATCGCCCTGCTGGACAAGTTGACCGACAGCGAAGCACGGCACTGGTATGCCGCCAAGGCCATTGAGCACAACTGGTCGCGCAATGTGTTGGTGATGCAGATTGAAACCCATGCCCGTGCCCGTTTCGGCCAGGCCATCACCAACTTTGAGCAGCGCCTGCCCGCACCCTTGTCGGATTTGGCGCGTGAGTCGCTGAAAGATCCTTACCGCTTCGATTTTTTGGGCCTGCACGATGACGCGCAGGAGCGCGCCGTGGAGCAGGCGCTGGTGCAGCATGTGACGCAGTTTTTACTGGAGCTGGGCGCCGGCTTTGCCTTTGTCGGGCGACAGGTGTTGCTCAACGTGGGCGGTGATGAGTTTTTCATCGATTTGTTGTTCTACCACCTCAAGCTGCGCTGCTATGTGGTGATTGAACTCAAAGGCGGCAAGTTCAAGCCGGAGCATCTGGGGCAACTGGGCTTTTACCTGACCGCCGTGGATCGCCAGGTGAAAAGCGAGCACGACAACCCCACCATTGGCCTGCTGCTGTGCAAAAGCAAAAACAAAGTGGTGGCCGAGTATGCCCTGGGCGATAAGACCCAGCCCATGGGTATTGCAGAATATAAATTGCTGGAATCGCTGCCAGCCGAATTACAAACCGGCCTGCCCAGTATCGAACAGATTGAGCGCGAGTTAGCTGCGCTGTCAGACGAAATAAGTGAGGAGGATTGATGGGCTGGGAGCTTGAGACGACAGAAAATCCATTCGTAGCCCAGTTGCAGGTGCTGGGTTGGCAGCACATTGATGGCAGCATTGATGCCCCGTCAGTGACTGGCCGGACTAGCTTTGCTGAAGTGATTCAGGAGGGTTTACTGCGTGAGCAATTGCGTGCGCTGAACCTTGGGCCTGACGGTGCGCCTTGGCTGGACGATGCGCGACTGGCGGAAGCCGTGGCCACCATCACCCGGCTGGGAACGCACAAGTTGATGGAGGCCAACGAAAAGGCTACCGCCTTGTTGATTCGTGGCTTGACCGTTGAAGGCCTGACCGGCTGGGATGGCGGGCGCGGCCAGACGATACGCTACATCGACTGGGACACCCCAGCAAACAACCACTTCACGGTGATTAACCAATACCGCGTCGATTGCCCTCCCGGCTTCAACAGCGCCAAACAGTTCATCGTGCCCGATCTGGTGCTGCTGGTAAACGGTATCCCGCTGGTGGTGGTGGAGTGCAAGAGTCCATCTATCCCCGAGCCGCTGGCTGAAGCAGTGGATCAGCTACGACGATACAGTAATCAGCGCAGGGCAGCCTTTGAGGTGGATGACAACGAGGGCAACGAGCCTTTGTTCGCTACCAACCAGTTACTGGTGGCCACTAGCTTCGACGAGGCTCGGGTCGGCTGCGTGGGTGCGGCCTTCGAGCATTACGCTCAGTGGAAGACAGTGGTCGGCCCGAATGGTGCTGGTTCGGAAATCGAGGTGGCTCAGGGTTTGGGTAAATCCACCCTCTCCGAGCAGGAGCGTTTGATTGCCGGACTGTTGACACCCGCTCATCTGCTGGATGTGGTGCAAAACTTCATGTTGTTTATGCAGGCGGGGGGGCAAACCATCAAAACCGTGTGCCGCTACCAGCAATACCGTGCCGTCAACAAGGCGATTACTAAACTGAAGACCGGGCAGACCCGCTTACAGCATGGCGAACACGACAAGCGCGGTGGCATCATCTGGCACACACAGGGCTCCGGCAAGTCGCTCTCCATGGTGTTTCTGGTGCGCAAGATGCGCGCGGATGCGCAGCTGCGTCGCTTCAAGGTGATTGTCATCACCGACCGTAAGGACTTGCAGGGCCAGTTATCCGTGACCGCCACGCTGACCGGCGAAGTGGTAGAGGTGGCCGAAAGCACGGCAGGCGTGAAAGCGTTAGCAAGACGTAAAGGACCGGGACTCATTTTCGCCACGATCCAGAAATACCGTGACCCAGACAGCGTCGGCGATGCGCCAATGACAGCAGACGATTTGCCAAAAGGAGAACAACCGAAGGCCGGTTATAAAGCCGAAGAAAAGTTCGAAGTGCTCAATGAGGATGACAGCATCTTGGTACTGGTGGATGAAGCGCACCGCACTCAGGCAGGCGACTTGCATGCTAACCTGTTGGCAGGCCTTCCCAACTGCGCGCGCATCGGTTTTACCGGTACGCCGATCATCATGGGTGAGAAGAAACGTACCCATGAGATCTTCGGCGAATTTATTGACCGCTACACCATCAAGCAAGCCGAAGCTGACGGCGCCACGGTACCGGTGCTTTATGAGGGAAGAACAGCCAACGGCGCGATCAAGGACGGGGCAAGCCTGGACGAGTTGTTCGAAGATTTGTTTCGCCAACACACGCCTGAGGAATTGGAGGCGATCAAGCAAAAATACGCCACCAAGGGCCACATCTTCGATGCCCCGGCGCTGATCGCTGATAAGGCACGCGACATCATTCGCCACTACGTCACCAATATCCTGCCGAATGGCTATAAGGCGCAGGTAGTGGCTTACAGTCGCCTGGCGGCAATACGCTACTTCGAGGCCTTGAAACAGGCACGTGACGAGCTACTGGCTGAAGCGCAGGCACTATCCCCCGAAGACAAGGCGCTGGATGATGAAGCGCTGTGTCAACGTCCAACCAAGGTGCAGGCGGTTGTACAGGCCTGGCGCTACCGCGACACGCTGGCCCTCATCGAATTTGCGCCCATCATTTCGGGCAGCAACAATGACGACCCGGCCTGGAAACAGTGGACCGACGGCGCGGCGCATGAGCAATTGATCAAACGCTTCAAGAAGCCACTGTTCAATGCCAAGCCGGAAAAAACCGACCCACTGGCCTTTTTGGTCGTGAAGTCGATGTTGTTGACTGGGTTCGACGCGCCCATTGAAGGCGTGATGTATCTGGATCGGCCAATCCGCGAGGCAGAATTGCTGCAGGCCATTGCTCGCGTCAACCGTACCGGCTTTGGCAAGCGTTGCGGCATCGTGGTGGACTATTATGGCGTGGCGCAACATTTGAAGGAGGCGTTGGCGGCTTACGCTGATGAAGACGTGGAAGGTGCGCTGGCTAGTCTGAAGGACGAAGTGCCAGTACTGCGCGACCGGCATCTGCGGGTGGTAGATCTGTTCCGCCAGCATGGCATTGAATCGCTCGATGACTCCGAAGCCTGTGTCGAGGCCTTGGGCAGCGAGAGGCTGCGCGCCGAGTTCGCGGTCAAACTCAAAGCCTTTCTTGCATCGTTAGATACCGTGCTGCCTCGCCCTGAAGGTTTGCCGTATTCTGGCGATGCTAAGCGTCTGGCTTACATCTATGCTCGTGCCCGTAACCGCTATAAAGACACGCCTGTATTAGGTAAGGATGTTGGCGCCAAGGTGCGCAAGCTGATCGACGATCACGTAATTTCGCTGGGTATCGATCCAAAGATTCCGCCGATTCAGTTAACTGATACGGAGTTTGATGTGCACGTGGCGCGTGCCGCAAACGATCGCGCCAAGGCTTCCGAAATGGAGCACGCAATTCGCTCACATATTCGCAAGCATACCGATGAAGACCCAGTGTTGTACCGCAAACTCTCGGAGCGGTTGAACGACATTCTGAAGAGCTTGGGTGAACAGTGGAATGAGGTGATCACGCAACTTCAGAAAATCATCGACGAGCTGCGCACCGGTAAGGCAGGCAGCGCCGATGCACCAAGCGACTTGCCAGAGCATTGTGCGCCGTTTTTGCGTACCGTCCTGGATGTGGTTTGTGCTGGTCAGACACCAACGGCAACTGAGTTATTGCGCCTGAAGGATGTGACCGTGGAGTTAGTGGACCTGCTGGTGCAGGAACTTCAAAGTAATCGGGATATTTGGAGCCCACACAAACGCGCCGCACAAGAAGACTTAAACACCCAACTGTTTGAGCACTTGATGCGCCTGAGGCCGCCTTTGGTGGATACCGATAAGGCGGGTGTGCTTGCAGATAAGCTAATGGAACAGGCACGCGCCAACCACGACAAGCTGGTGCAGGTGTAAACCCATGTTGGTTCCCCTCAACGCTACCGACCATCAGACGGACAGCACTAATGCTGAGGCAGAGACTTGCATACAGGTGGATGACTTGCAATTCGCGATAAGGCGCAGTACCAAGCGCCGGACTATGCAAATCACAGTGGAACGAACGGGGGAGCTGATTCTGAGCGCACCGCCAGGGGTCAGCATCGACCGACTCCGCGAATTTGTCAGCGAGAAGCGCTTCTGGATTTATACGAAGCTGGCCGAGAAAGATAGGCTACTGCGCAAGGTACCGCGCAAGGAATTTGTGAACGGCGAGGGATTCCTGTACCTGGGGCGCACCCATCGGCTGAAATTAGTCGAGACCCAAAATGCGTCCTTGAAGCTGGTGAATGGCCGCTTTGCGCTTCGCAGTGACGAGCAGACTGGAGCACGGGAGCATTTTATTCGCTGGTATAGCGAAAGAGCTCGGGCATGGCTATCGGGCCGAGTGGCCGAGTATCAGTCACGCATGGAGGTGGCACCTGCCGGTTTGAAGGTTCAGGACCTTGGCTATCGCTGGGGATCTTGCGGCAAGGGCGACTGGCTGTATTTCCATTGGAAGACTATCTTGCTGCCGGCCCGCATTGCGGAATACGTGGTGGTACATGAAATTGCCCATTTGCACGAGCCACACCACACACCAGCTTTTTGGCTGCGCGTTGAGCGAGCAATGCCCGACTATTTACAGCGCAGGACTTGGCTGGCCGAACACGGAATTGATGTTGAGGGGATATAAAAAAAATGGCGGAATATTTCACTAGTGACCATTTCAAACTACTGAACAAGTGGAAAGGGCAACAACGCGACGATTCGATTCCCGAACAAAACCGAGCCTACGCGGATTTGAAGACGGCTTACGAAGTCACCGAGGCTTGGGCCAACGAAGTGAAGGCAAAGCTGTTTCCGGTGGGTGTCGTCAAAGTACGAAAGCGTCCAACAAGCCAGGCAAATACCTTCCTGCCATATAACTGGGCGCGCATCTATCCTGCAGCGAATTCACCCAAGGATCTGGCCTATACCGTTGGGATTGGGGCCGACGAGGGTTTTGTGGTCAAGATCGATACGGTCGGGCTTGATGATAGCGCATCCGTTCGTCGCAAATACCTTTCACTGCGAGGTAACTACGATAATAATTCGCCAATCGTCGCAATACTTCCAGCGACGGTTGGTCTCGGAAAATCACTTGCTGAGTTGGTCGATTGGAGCGTAGAGGCCATTCGAGATTTCGGCATGCGCTATGACGAATTAGTAACCAAGCTGGATTTAGTGGAAATGCTGAGTGACGAAGACTTGCTTAAACATTTTGACGGCAAACCAACCTTCAAAACATTCCGTGCTTCTTGGTCTCCACAGGATAAGGCTACGTTTTGCGGACTAGCTAGAGTTGTTCATGCTGCGGGACTGGATTGGTGGCATATGGGCAAAGGCATTCAGGTTCGATTCGGCCGTAAAAACCCCGGTAGTGAGCGTGCGATCGGTGTTCTCGGCGTGATCCGTGGCACGCGAACCCGAAAGATATCCTGGACACGAGATGTCGGTACGCTGCCTAAATTGAGCCGGGAGCCACTGACCGATGACCTGGTTGCAAAAATTGAAGCCACCCTGATCGCAGAACGCGAATCCTTGGACGACTGGTTGGTCTTGGAAACCGAACGCCCAGGCCTGTGGCCGGACCAACTTCGAGATGACCCGACGGAGTCCGATGAGGAATCCGATGACGATGAGTTGCCAACGGACGAAGTTGCAAAGCAAGCCTTCAATCGCATTTACTACGGCCCACCAGGCACCGGCAAAACTTACGAGGTCTCAAAATTACTGCGCCGCGATTATGAACAGGCAATGAACTCTGTGTCTTCCGATGAATGGCGAGGCCAATTTGTGGCTGAAAGAATTGCCCCGCTGAAATGGTGGGAAGGAGCAGTTCTAGCGTTAGTCGACCTTGGCGGCAAAGCAAATGTCAGCCAGCTGTTGGAACACCCCTTCATCGATGCGCTTGCGACGGCCAAAGGTCGCAAGGATAACCTGCGACAAACAATTTGGACGACGCTGCAAGAACGCACCGTTGATGAATCCACCACCGTCAAACAAAAGCTACGCTTTAGCCCACAGGTGTTCGATAAGAGCGAGGAATCAATCTGGCAGCTTGCCGGCGAATGGGAAGAAGCCTGTGCCGATCTCATTACGTTGATCGAAGAATACAGGGCTGGTGCCCATTCTTCTGAAATTCTTCGTCACTACTGTTTTGTCACGTTCCATCAGTCGTATGGCTATGATGAGTTCGTGGAAGGCCTGCGTCCGGTACTTGATGGCGATAATGAATCGGGCGCGATCAATTACGAAATACGATCTGGCGCGTTCAAGGATCTCTGCCGCAAGGCACGTCTTGCACCCGACCAGCGATTTGCCATGGTCATCGATGAAATCAACCGGGGCAATATCAGTAAGATATTTGGCGAGCTGATTACGTTGATCGAATCGGACAAAAGAGAGGGTGCGGAAAACGCCATCTCGGTCACGTTGCCCTACTCTGGCGAGCCATTCTCGGTTCCGCCCAACGTTGACCTCATCGGCACCATGAACACAGCGGATAGGTCACTGGCCTTGCTTGATACCGCTCTACGTCGAAGATTCGACTTTGTGCCTGTTCTGCCAGATGCGCGAGATGAGGCAGGTGCGCCACTTTTTGACCTGCGGGTGACCCTGGGTGAGCAGATTATCAACATTCCGCGAATGCTGTCTGTCATCAATCAGCGTGTCGAGGCACTTTACGACCGCGATCACTGCATCGGTCATGCTTATTTTACTTCGCTTGCACAAGTCCCTGATGGCGACGAAAGGCTGGTGGCGTTGTCGCAGGTGTTCAGTAACCGCATCATTCCATTACTCGAGGAATATTTCTTCGAAGATTGGCAAAAAATCCGGCTTGTTCTAGCAGATAACCAGAAGACTGAAGCGGCGCGTTTTGTGATTGATAGCCAGGATCATGAAGAGGATCTGGCGCGCTTGTTCGGCAGCGATCATGGACTGGACACCTATGCCACCAAGCAGCGCTACTTGGTTCAGGATGCGTCTTTCACAAACCCGGATGCTTACATCGGTATCTATCAGACGCCGCCAGTCTGATGAATGCTTTAACGATTTACGAGTTTGATGCCCTGGCTGCAGCTGGGGCGGATTTCCCGGGTATCGAGGGCATGCACATGGTTCCGACTAGCGTATTTAGGTGGCTTGAGGAACAATGCCTGCGCGCTGCAGACGTGCGCGATGCCGCCTGGCTCCGATGGACTCAACGTCGTGGACGTCGTGTCATTCAGGTGACCAGTTTTGTCGGTGTCATTCGTGCGCCGGACGGGTTTCAGATAGAGGTACTGCCAAAAGTTGGCAAAGTTATTGACGGAGGTGCCGTCGAAGCGCGTAAGTTGCTGATTGAAATGCTGTGTTGTCTGCATGGCTTTCGACATGTCCGCACCGATAGTGCCAAGCTTGCAGCTACGAGAATGCCTTTATTGGAAATCTTCATTAGTGAATTTTTGCGCACTGTCGAGCAAATCGTTAAACGAGGGCTCCGCAGTGATTATCGCCAGCGCCAAGATAATTTGTTTGCTTTGCGGGGCAAACTCCTGATGTCACCACATTTACGGCAGAACCTTTACCGGGCAGACCGCTTCTTCACAGAGCACGATGAGTTTTCGACGGACCGACCAGAAAACCGACTGCTGCACGCAGCGTTACGGCGAGCCTTGCTTCTGACAGGAACGCAGGCCAACCAACAACTGGCGCGAGAGTTGGATTTCGTTTTTGCCGACGTTCCGCCTTCTACGCAAACACGGATCGATTTCCAGCAGGTTAGACTGGATCGAGGTATGGGCCACTACGCTGATGCCCTGGGTTGGGCTCGCCTCATCTTGAATGAAGAATCGCCTATAACCGGCCCGGGGCGTCATACAGCTCCATCATTGTTATTCCCGATGGAGGCAGTCTTTGAAGCCTATGTGGCCAAGCATCTTCCACAACAGCTTCCGACACATCTTTTTCTCAAAACACAGGCACGTAGTCATCACCTGGTTCGCCATCTCGAACAGAATTGGTTTCGGTTAAAGCCCGATCTACTGATTCGAAATTCAGAGCGAGATTTACTGGTTCTCGACACCAAATGGAAGTTGCTTGAAGGTCTGAAGGCGAACGGAACGGACAAATATGGCTTGTCGCAAAGTGATTTTTATCAATTGCAAGCCTATGGATTGAGTTATCTGGATGGCAAGGGGGACGTTGTGTTGATCTACCCCAGAACGGATGGATTCTCCTGCCCGCTACCCGTATTTGATTTCCCGAAGACCAGTGGAATGCGCCTTTGGGTACTACCGTTTTGTCTCAAAGAGCGCAGGCTTAAGTTGCCAACTTCTGGTGAATTGTTGTCGGTCTTCGCCGAGGAAAGCGATCATGCCTGAGTTTAGTCATTGCTGATGTCCTGGCGATCTAACATCTACGCCGCCGTAACGCGGATGCGAAAATCGGTCGAAAGACGAATTGCATTATTATGGCAACACTCTTATAGAACCCAATACAGGCTTGGAGTGTGGAAGCTTCGATATGGCAATATCGCTTTTTATGCCGTGCTTATCCTTCTTGTATCTGCAAGCGCCTACCTGTCTCCGGTTCTCCAATATGCGCTTGCCAGCTATTACTCGACCGGACCAACGCTCGACAGTCTGCGCGGCCTGATCCTGAATGTAGGAAGCGCGCTTATAGGGGCCGCTGCGATCGTTACCTCGCTCGTAATGTTCGCCATGCAGGTGAACATCGAGCGCATGCCTCACGGACTATTTCGCCGTCTGAGTTCAGATCGGAAGTTGCTCGGTGCGTTCGCGTTGGCATTTCTTCTGGCAATAGGCGTTGCAACCTTGTCGACCTTTGTCGATCAGGCCCGGCTGGCGCAGGTTCTGCTCGCAGCCTCATGGGCAGTCGTATTCATTCTGATCTGTTTCATGTACGCCTATCGCCGCGCCTTGATTCTCATCAATCCATTGCAGCAACTAGGCATACTCATTCAAGATACTCGTAAGGAGCTGCGGATATGGGCTCGACGAGCCAAACGCTCGATACCGCTGCTTGAATGCGATGAACCTCCAAGTTCCACGTCGTCACCAATGGATTCCACGCACGACTTGGCCCGTACCTCATTTTTCCAGATCAACCATCGTTGGACCAATGGCACAAAACGCGCGATTCGGCATGCGATGTCGTTTGCTCGGCGCTATGCGGAACAGGGGGATTATGAAGTTTCAGGCGTAGCGCTGAACGCGATTGTTGTCATCAATGCCGCCTACATCAATGCCAAGGGTAAAACGTTCTATGCCAACAACCCATTCATCGAAAATCCTTTCGCCAGTGATGGCTTGATCAACGACACGCTGGAACACCTGCGGCAAAACGTGGAGAGTGGGATTGCACGTAGGGATGAGCAACAGATCGAGCAGACACTACAAGCTATGGCTTCACTGGTTCGGGTTTATCTCGGAATTGATTACTCAAGCCCGTATGCATCGAAAAGCCACGCGCAGCTCGCAGCTGGATACCTTGCAAGTGCGGTTCAGTCCGTGGTTCCTCATAGCATGGCCGATGTTCTTTTAGAGGGGCAGCGGCTCATGGGGCAATCTGCGCAATATCTTCTCGCCCATGGCGATCCAAATAACATAGCAACACTCAGCGAAAAAATTGCTTTGATTGCGTGTACTGGCTACGCCAAAGAGGACTATCGTCCAGTGACGATGGAAGGCATGAATCAGCTTTCGAATCTCACCCTTGATCTACTTCGCTCTGGGAGCCGCGACATTCACTTCGCCGTTGGCGAAGTCCGCCGAGATGTCGCCATGGTTGCAAAGTTGTTTCTTAAAGTGGTTGATACGCCCTTGTCGAACAGCCATAGCACGTTTCTTGGGCCGTACTATTCGTCAACAAGTACACAAAGCTTGAAGGTGCGGCTGACGGAATTGGTGAATGCGCTATCTGAAGCACAACCTGATAATGCAGATGCCCAAACGGTTATACGAAACATTGAGCGTTGGGCGAAAGGTCTTTACCAGACGGAAAAGGAGTTGCTTCTTGCAGCAATAGAGGTGAAGTCCCATTTCACTTTTGACATGATTCACTGGATCACCGGCGTGACGGAAATCCTGTTGGCAGTATCAAATGCACCCGCATGTGACCATAGCACCCAAGATGAACTTCGGAAACACGCACACTGGCTGATCGCAACATTAACCTGGATTCCTGATGACAAGGAAACGGTTACGTTCGTTGAAAATTTCCAGATGACCGAGACCTTGTTTGAAGCCGCTGTCAATGCTCGAAATCGTGGTTGTGATGAGATCGCAAGGGAGATTGGAGAAAGCCTCGTATCCTGGACATTCAAAGGTGGGAGATATCAAACGGGCTGGGGAGTGCTTGAGACGGGACTTTGTGCTCTTACAGTATTCGCTGTCAATGGTGGTGATGATGAGATTTCTAGACTCAGAGTCGCAGTGGTCTCCCGATTGGCAGGTCAAGCAGCACCGGAGCATGAAATCCGCGATCGAACTGCCAGAGATATTAGGGAACGAGCTGCAAACCTATACAGACCGGGACACTGGTCATCACGGATCGAAATGGCAATTGCTCAAGCCGATCACGAAAAATTGCGCCCGCTTCTTGAAGAAATTGCTAACTTCCTGTCACCAGGCATTAGCCGCCCGACGCCGACAGTCTGATGTCAGTGGGACACCAAATTAGAAGGACTTTTGCTCAGCGGCAAGCCACTAGACTAGACTAGACAGTGTCATACCGCCCCATTGCCCAGAGCCTGAACTCCTGACAAGCAGCAGGCCTGTCTCGTGGATTGACTCACCGTCAAAGTTTAGAGTGCTGAAGCCGTCCGACGCCAACATTTAGCGTGACGTCTACGGTGGTTACGAACCTATTTTTCGGCTCGGTTGCCAATACCGATCTAAAGTCTTCAGTGGCTGTCGGATGCTCCGGTATGCGAAAATGCCAAAGCCCGCTCTTCGATAGCGGCACGCTCAATCATATTGCCCCCGGATTAACGCTCATTGCCCACTCGCCTTATCCGACTCGGTCTCGTTGACCAGTGAATACTCATTCTCGGAAAGCTCCGCTGGCTCATCCAATAATCCTGATTCCTGCCGGGCCAATCGTACTTCCTCCCCATGTCCTTGTTCATACGCTGCCTGGTGCGCATGCCGTTCCATCGTCACAATTTTATTCGCTAGTCTCTGCAACCGCTGCTGCCACTGATAGCGAGCCTCGATGCAATGCTTGTTGGAGATGACCTGGCATAACCACAAGGTGTCCATCACGATCATCAACTGATCCAGCAAACGAATCAACTCGACGAATTGCGCAATCTGGGGCGAGGCAATCTTCGCCACGAATTCCCTGGGATGCGTGTACGTGGGTGTTTCGCTGATGCCGTTGTCGGCCTTGAGTTTTTCCAGACGTAGTTTTTCCTGCTGCAGCTGCTCCGCACATTCGGCAATCATCTGACTGACGAGGCTTTCGATTTCATCGACGGTTTCCTCCCGGCCGATGATGCGCAGGATCACGTCGATCGCGTACAAGGACACCATCAACCGGTGATAGCTGTTACGAATGACGCGAATGGCTTGTTCGCTGTTGATGTTGAACGTACGCTCAAATATCGGGCGACTGATCGTGTGTCGTTTGCTTTTGGGTTGAACCGGACTTTCTGCCATGTCAGCACCTATTTGGGAGGGTTAACGATCGCCCAATCATACGGTGTCTGTTTCTAATGCCTGTTCGCGAAATCTCGATAATTGTCGAGCTTTCGCGAACGACTCTTCTAAAAAATCTGCTCCAATGGCATCACATTTCATGACGTGATTTATCCCGTCATGATCCGACTTCGGTCGGCGTTCCGTTTTTAAGCGGCGACGGTGGTTTCCATCGGCGTGTCAGGTGCGTCAAGCCTGATGTGACTATTGATTGTGTTTACCCTGCCGGGCGTATCGATTCCCAGCAGGGGTTTCGGCGTGCCGGCATGCCCATCGCCGCGCCGTTGGGTATTGTTATCGTTGAGTCGGGCGCGGCCGACAGGAGGAATGTCATCATGGCCAATCGCGGCGTGAACAAAGTCATCTTGCTGGGCCGGCTCGGCGCCGATCCGGAGGTTCGCTACATGCCAAACAACGGCGGCAAAGTCGTCGCCATCCGTTTGGCAACCAGCGAAGTCTGGAACGATCCCAAAAGCGGCAAACAGGAGCGGACCGAATGGCATCGGGTGGTGTTTTTCAAAAAACTCGCCGATACCGCCGAGCAGTATTTGCGTAAAGGTAGCCAGCTCTATATCGAAGGCCGTTTGCGTACCCAGCAATGGGGCCAAGCGGGCGATAAGCGGTACCGTACCGAAATCGCCGCCTTTGAATTGCAGATACTGGATCGCCCCAACGCATCGGCACCCGCAAACGGTTCGTCATCATCGCCTGCGGCCCCTGAGGACGCCGAGTGGGATGACGACTACAGCGATATGCCCATCCATTAAGCCCCGGCGCGCCGATTATTGGCGTTCGTTGGTTTAACGGTTACACATCCGACCCGTTTCAGGTTTCGGTATTTCAATCCCCTGGGGAACTCCATTCCCCGGCGGGCGATGGCGTTCCCTTTTTTATTGAAGGAGACTCACCATGAGCCAAAACAACCGCAACACCTTACCCAAAACTCGTGACCTGCCGATGCCGACTGTTGTGCAACAAAGCTATGGCCTGTCGGAGCAATCCTGGAAAGTATTGACCGAAGTGACCTTTCCCACGGCCAAAACCCCGGAAGCCATTCTAATGGCATTGGATTATTGCAAGGCGCGCAAACTCGACATCTTCAAAAAGCCGGTGCATATCGTGCCGATGTGGAGTGCGGCTTTAGGTCGCAATGTCGAAACCGTCTGGCCGTCCATCATGGAAATCCAGACTACCGCGTCCAGAACTGGCGTCTGGGCTGGCATGGATAGACCCGTCTGGGGTCCCGATGTCACCAAAACCTTTACCGGTCGCTACAAGGACGACAACGAGCAATGGCAGGAATCCAGTGTCACCGTGACCTTTCCCGAATGGGTGGCGGTCACCGTATACCGGATCGTTAGCGGCAAACGCTGTGCTTTTACCGAGGAAGTGTATTGGCAAGAAGCCTATAGCACCGCCGGTGGCAAAAACTCGCAAGTGCCGACCGCGATGTGGATCAAACGCCCCAAGGGGCAATTGGCCAAGTGCGGTAAAGCGGCTTCGCTCAGGGCTGCCTTTCCGGAGGAATGCGGTTATGCCGCCGAGGAGATGGATGGCAAAGCGTTAGATGACATTACTGACGGTAACGTGATCGATGGCAGTGCCACTGTTGTGAATGAGGCGGCTGGCAATGACGGTGATGTGATTGGCGCAACTAGCGTTGATGCACAGCGCGTGATCGACTTGTCGCAAATCCATCCCAAGGTGCAAAAAGCGGTCGCTGAACTAGTCAGACGTACTACGGCGGCCGGTGCCTGGAAAGCGGCCTACGACTATGCCAATCAGAAGTTTAAAGGCATCGATCTGACCTTTGCATTAGCCGAGCTGGATATGGTATCGGAGGTTGCACCCAAAGCAGCACAAGCTTTGGGCCAAGCCGACAGTACTGCCATGCCGCCATTGTCACCAAAAGAGATGGCAATGAATCAAGCCCGTCAGACTTTGGGTGCCAACGGTTAGTCATTTTGCGGCACGGGGCTATCCCGTTGCTTAATCGGGCAATCGGCCAGGCTTTTTTCATTCTGGCGTTTGCTGGTTTTCCGCGGCCGTCCCATTCAACCATCACCCATTCAGGGCGTCATGACTCGCCCGTGTGGGGATTCATGATGCTCTGACTTTCTTATAAGGAAAGATCATGAATGCAATCGATCAATCATTGAACCGCGTGCCCTGTCATACCGACTGGCAACGTTACGATTCACCCACCGTATTACGCCGTCACGGCCGTGGTTTTCTGGAACGCCTATGGCGACCTCAGACCGGCGAACCGAATACGCAGCCCTTGAGTCGCCCGGAGTTAACGACGCTGGCCGAGAGTTTTGGCGGTGTGTGTCTGCCGGCGCAAGACGATCTGCTGTTGCTGTTCGGCGATGGCCATTGGGCCCGGCGTTGCCAAGCCCAGTTGCACAAGCTCGGCATTGAGACCGTGCGCTTCGGTTGTCAGGTGCAGTTGACCGGATTCTCGCGATGAAGGTCATCGACGTTTCGCAACGTTCGGACGCCTGGCGGCAGTGGCGCTTGCAAGGCGTCAGTGCCAGCGAAGCGGCCATTGTCATGAATCGTTCGCCTTACAAAACCCCGTGGCGCCTCTGGGCCGAGAAAATCGGCCTGGTGCTGGAAGCCAGCCTGGACAACAACCCGTTGATCCGCGCCGGCATCCAGCAAGAGCCCGAGGCTTTGCAACGCTTCGAGGACAAACACGATCTGATGTTGTTGCCGCTGTGTGGTGAATCGGAACAGTATCCCTTGATGCGAGCTTCGTTCGACGGTTTGTCCGAAGCGAATAAACCCGTCGAAATCAAATGCCCGCACGAGACCACGTTTCTGGACGTGCTGTTGAACCGGGAAGCCTCGGCTGCCTATCAGTTGTATTGGTGCCAGGTGCAACAGCAATTGCTGGTCGCCGATGCTGAGCGCGGTTTTTTGTTTTTCTATCACCAAGGCCAGGACGTGGAGTTCGAGATTCAGCGCGATGAGCGCTTTCTCACTGAACTGGTCGAGTCCGCGATGGATTTCTGGTCGGCGGTCAAATCGAAAAAGGAACCGAACAAGGATCCCGAACGCGATTTGTACTTGCCCAAAGGTGATGCAGAACAGCAATGGCAGCAATTGGCGGCCACGTATCGGCAACGAGCGTTGACTATCCTGGATCTGAAAAGCCAACTCAAAAGCCTGGAGGATGAACAGTCTCAGATTGAAGACACCTTGGTGGCATTGATGGGCGATTACGTGGCCGCGGAGCATTCCGGGTTACGTATCAGCCGCTTTCAAAGCCAGGGTGCGATCGATTACAAGGCGGCACTGCAAGCCTTGCAACCGGATGTTCAGGCTGAGGCGCTGGAAGTCTATCGAAAACCATCGACTACGCGAGTCCGAGTGACCTGCCGGGATGATGACGGTAAACATGCCGAGGTGCCGTTCGATGCCCAAGCCTTGAAAGACTTGGCGGGTGTGGACTTTTGGTTTTGAGTTTTGGTCGTCTTTCCAAGACATCCTGTAACCCTAGTGGTTACGGGATGTTCATTGATTGACGTCAGCCGGCCAAGATAATTGACACCGGCCATGTTATCGAATCATTAAGTTCTGGCCTGTCGGTTTTAGGCTGGGCTTTCAAAAAAGTCCAACCCAAAGCCCGCATCGTTCAGGCATTCCCTTCGTGGAATCCCGAATCCGGTTTCGACCGGCGTTCCGTTGTTAAGCGGCATGAGCGTTTGCCTCGTGTGCCAGGTGCGTCAAGCCTGGTGTTTTTAGTTTGTCCCGTTGGGGTTCATCACCCTTGCGGGAACCGGTGACCCCTTTTATCGATTGAAGGAGGTCACTATGAATCAAGACTTTTGGAAAACTTTGCACGGCTGGCTAAACGTTGCGCATAGCAACGACATCCAGGCCAAAAAGCGTTTGTTGCTGGAACTGCATCGTCAAATCTCGGACCCCGGTTTGAGAAGCGACATTCTTCGCATCCTGCGTTTGATGGATCGGGAGCTGTTGGCCCGCGCCGAATGGGCGATGTACTGCGTGATGCAGTTGCGTTAATTTCTTTATCTGCCCTGGTTAGCCAGGGTTTTAATCACCCGTTGGGGCTCATCACCCCTCGGGGCGGTGCGCCCCTTGTTTTCTGAGGCTAGGCCTCGAGGAGCTCACCATGTATCAAACCTATTCCATTGCCGACACCTTCGGCATTCAGGCCCCGGCTTCCATGAAAGTGGAAGGCTTTGTCCCGGCCAATAACCCATATGTACCGGCTATCAAGCCCTATGTGTTTCGCAAGGATCACTTGCGGGATGTATTGGCGTTTTTAGGCGCACACAATGGCGACGGCTTATACCTGACCGGTCCGACCGGTTCAGGAAAAACCTCGTTGTTGGAGCAAGTCGCGGCGCGTCTGCATTGGGGCGTGCATTCGGTCACCGGTCACGGCCGGCTGGAACTGAACGATCTGCTGGGCCAATACATGCTGGTCGACGGCGGCGCGATGAAGTGGATCGACGGCCCGTTGACTCTGGCGGTTCGCTTAGGGCACGTACTATTGATCAACGAAATCGACGCGATTGATCCAGCCGAGTTGATCGGTTTGAATGAAATCGTCGAAGGCAAGCCTTTAACGATTCCGCAGACCGGCGACGTGATTGTCCCACATCCCAAGTTTCGTTTGGTGGCCACCGGCAATAGTGCTGGCAACGGCGATCAGTCGGGCTTGTATCAAGGGGTGTTACGGCAAAACCTGGCCTTCCTGGACCGGTTTCGTTTGATGGAAGTCGGTTACCCCGAGCCCGAAGACGAAATGAAACTGTTGGCGGATGTGGTGCCGACCATGCCGGAATCGGTACGGGAAAGCATGATCAAAGTCGCCAACCAGATTCGTAAAGTCTTTATTGGCGGCGCGGATGGCGGCGGTATGTTGTCGGTGACCTTATCGACGCGCGGTTTGGTGCGCTGGGCAACCTTGGTGGCGACCTTCAAAAGTGCGCCGAATGCCCTCGCCTATTCTCTGGATCGTGCCTTGACGTTCCGTGCAGAACCCGCCGAACGCGAAGCGATTCATCGCATCGCCAAGGATGTGTTCGGGGACGATTGGGCGGTGTAGCCATGACAGCCTGGACCTTATACCGTCATCGCAATGCTGACGGCAGTTCCAAAGACTGGGCGGTCCGAAGTAATTCGGATGGCAGTATCACCACCCGCTGGGGCAAAACGGCCAATCGATTGCCGGGCGTGAGCAACCGTTACGGGATTCAGCAACGCGATATCGAACGGCAAAAACAGGCCAAGGGCTATGAATGGGTTGGTTTGGTGGATATTGATGTGAACGGCAACGTACGGTTTCCAGACACATCCTCGTCGACCGCCCCATCCGTTCCAGAGGCAACAGCCATCCAGTCTCCGCCAGTCGTGGTCGACACGCTGTATTGGCATATCGATTGTCGCGCTGGACACGCTACCTTGCTCGACATGGGTATCGCGTTGCGGCGTTGGCTGAGTGATCTGAAGGCCTGGTCTCAGGCTCAAGGACTGGCTGCAAGTGACTGGTCCGGTTGGCAACGGTTGATCGATGCCGGCTTGGGCGATGAGGCCTTCGATCTCAGCGGGCAAATCCACCTCGAACACGGGGTGTTGCCTTGGCTGTGGTTGATGGCCTTAAAGCATGCGGCATTTCCCGGCGTGTCGGTTGGTATTGCCACCGAAAACGGCCGCGAAGTGTCGGCAGAGCTAAAAGCCGAAACCGAGGTATTGGCATTATTCGATACCGACGTCGAGACCATACGTCCATTGGCGGAAAACTTGGGACTTCTGAAACCCCGACTCGATCTGGCGTTGGCCATGGCCGATCAAACCGATCACTGGTTTTGATTGGCTTAAGGCTAAGCCTTTTATTCCTGTATCGGGCTCGATGCAGGTTTTTAATATTCACCCGGAAGGGGCCCATTTGCCCCTGTGGGGTCGGTGTGCCCTCTTCCTAAGGAGGTACACATGACACAAACCCAACTTATTCTGGACCAAGTGGTCTTGGTCAAAGTCGACGCCACGATTTACGGGGCGCGTAAGAAGCTCAACAAAGAGGATCTGGTCCTGGCTGATGGTAGCAAGTTGCCGCCGGAGGATTTGGCCAGTTTGGGCTCGAAACGCTTGCTCGATCCGGATCGACTGTCGGTGTTCAACCGTTTGAAGAAGGAAGCCGAACGCATTTGTTTACGCGTCGGCACCCGATTTCTCGGCGGATTCATCGTACCGGTCGCGGCAGCGGCGCAGGTCACGACGGAACTGGACCGGATTGCCGGGGACTTTGCTCAGGCGCGGGCCGAGTTTTTGGCTGGCTACGATGCCGCGGTACAAGACTGGATGGTCAAACATCCGGAATTTGCCGGCATCATCGAGAAAGCCATCGACTCGGTGGCCTTGGTCGCTACCCGCTTGGCGTTCGATTATCTGGTGGTCTCGGTCGCTTTACCCGAACAGATGCCCACACAGGAGATCGAACGCCTGGAAAGCAAAATCGGTTCGTTGAGCGAGCAGATGTTTCATGAAATCGCGGTGGATGCCAACTTGCTGGTCGAGCAATCGTTACTCGGCAAGGAACAAGTCACCCGCAACGCGCTCAGGCCGATCAAACGCATCCGCGACAAACTCGATGGTTTGAGTTTTTTGGATCATCGTGTGGCGCCGGTGGTGGCCACCATTGACGACCTGCTCGGCAAGATCCCGAATCGGGGTACGATCGAAGGTAGTTTGCTACAGGAGATTCTCGCCACGGCAATGTTGCTGGCCGATCCGGATAAAACCCGGCAGCACGGCGAAGGCTTGTTGGCGGCGCAAGCTCCGGTATTAGAGAACGATGCTGACGTTGATCTTGGTATTGATGTTGAAGAAACCGTCAAGCCAGAGGAATCCGAGCCATCCGTGCTGCCAGCATATCCAGCTTCTGTTATCACTGAAACGGCTGAAAACGATCCTGATTTTACCGATCTGTTTGACGGTATCTTTGACGATGAACTCGATTCGGAATTGGCAACGGATGACTGGGCGCTGGAGGTTTTGCTGGATAACCATCAGTCCGATCTGCAAACCAGTCATGGTGTCGAAGAAGACCATGATTCGAACCACGCAGCAGATCCGGCAACGGTGACGGCATGCGGCGACGAGGAAGCGGACGATTCCGACCAGGATTACTGGTTCTGATCGCACGCCATTCAACACTTCACCCACTGGGGCGTACCATGCTCCGCTGGGGTCATGGTGCGCCCCTAACATTTGGAGCACACCATGAAAAATAGAACCTTACACAACGCCTTCCCCATCGTTGCGGCGGCCATTGGCAATCGCTTTGGCGTCAAAGTCAGTGTCGGTGGTGATCAAGCCTATACCGATGGAAAATCGATTCAACTTCCGGCCTATGAAGGCGACGATCCGGATTATCAGGAGATTGCCTGGGGCCTGTTAGCCCACGAAGCGGCTCACATTCGTTATTCAGATTTTACGCTGTGCTACGGTAATTCAGTATTACGCCGGCGGCTCTGCAACGCGATTGAAGATGTCCGCATTGAGCACGAATTGGCCAAAGACTTTCCGGGTACCCGACTAACCATACGCACGGTCATCGAAAAGATGATTGCCAAAGGCGACTTTGTCGCCAGTCGTATCGACGAACATCCAGCCAATATTCTGTACAGCTTTATCTTGAAAAGTTTGCGAGCCAGGGTGTTGGGTCAAACGGCGTTACGGCCGTTGGTCGAGGAAACTGAAACCGCTTTGAAGGCAACGTTTCCCATCGGCGCGGTGACGCGGCTGAAAGGCTTGCTGTCCGAAGTTCCGGAGGGCTTGCATTCTGAGTCCGATTGCCTGCATTTGACCGATCGAATCCTGACCATGATTGAGCAGGAGTTCGAGCAACAGCGGCAGCGCAATCAGGCACAGCCCACGGCAGATGAGGAAACCACTCCTTCTGAACCGGATGAGACCGATCAGGATGCTGAATCAGCCGATTCAAATGATACGGAAAGCCCGGATTCCAAGGATGATACGGAGTCCGATGAACGATTACCCAACGACATTGATGACGAATCGTCTTCAGAATTCGGTGGTAACGATGCATCGAATCCGGAAAATCCTGACGTTGAACAAGCGACGTCATCCGAAAGTGCTTCACCCAAGCCGCAATGCGAAGATGAAGAAAATGCGGAGATTCCCGATCCTATGGCTGTCTTGCAAACGCTGTTGTCCGCCGGAGATGGAGACATAGAGCAAGACCTTTTCGAATCACTGAAATCGGCGTTGTCGTTGACGGCGGAAAACGTGTCGGAACTGCTGATGCCCAGTGGCCACGAACCACCCATGGACGAGCGAGCCGGTACGTTTTTACTGCGCAAGGTGCAAAGCGAATCAGGAAAAATCCGCGCCGCTTTGCAAGGCTTGGTGCAATCGCAAACCCTAAACCGCTCGCAACATGCGTATCGTGGACGGCGGATGGATGGCAAACGCTTACACCGTTTGCCGCTGGGTGAAACCAAGCTGTTTCAGCGCAAACAGTCCAAGGCGGCACCCAATACGGCGATCCATCTGCTACTGGATAAATCGGAAAGCATGGGTTACCAGGTCACCGATAGCCAAGGGCAACCGATGGGATCGCGGATGCCGATTGCACTGGAAGCCACCTTGGCTCTGACCTTGGCTTTTGAAGGGATTCCGGGCGTCAATCCCGGCGTCACTGCGTTCCCTGGGCATCAGGATGATTCGGTGTTTCGATTGCTGGATCATGGTCAACGCGTCAATGCCCGAACCGGTGCCTTTTCGCTGACCGCCACTGGCAGCACACCGATGACCGAAGCGATTTGGTTTGGTGCGGCATCACTTCTGCGTTGCCGGGAGCCGCGCAAGGTGTTGATGGTGATGACCGATGGTCAACCCAACGACACCCTGAGCACACTGGAACTGTTACAGCGCTGCCGCGATAGTGGAATCGAAACGGTCGGCGTGGGATTGGGATTGGATGTCAGTCATCTGTTCCCGATTGCCATCACCATCAATGATCTTCCAGAACTGAGAACACAGCTGTTCGAGCTCTCGAAAGCAGTGTTGTTGGCGGCTTAAATACGGAGGAAGATTTCGCTTACTCGAACAAGGTCGATAGTCGTGCCAGTACGTCATCCATGATGGCGTCCGGCACGCTATCGACCCATCGGGCTTGACGAGCCGCCAAATCGAGGACGCGAGGTTGATCGCAGCGAATCACACCGGTGGTTTTGATATCGGTCAACGGGACCGCAAATCCCAGGCGACGAGCGAAATCACCGCCCGTAGTGATGGGTAATACCACCGGCAGTTTAGTGACCTGATTGAACTCATCCGGAGATACGATGACTACCGGCCGGCTACCTTTTTGTTCATGGCCGGCGGTCGGATCGAGCGAGACCAAATAAATATCACCACGCTTCATAGCAGTTCGTTACCCACCGCTGGCGTATCGACCCATTCGCGCTCTTCGTTGGACAGGGGTGCGGAATAATCGGAATTGGCCAGTAATTCGGCGAGGGTGTAATGCGGCTTCGGAGATGGCTCTACGATCAATCGGCCATGATCGATGACTAGGCCTACTGTAGCGCCAGGTTGCAAGTGTAATTGTTCCAACAATGCCGGAGGAACCGCCAACATGACCGAGCCGCCGACTTTTCGAAGATTGGTGGTGTGCATAGTATCTCTCCGGGGATGGTTGTTATATAAAAATATAACATTAATAATCTCACTGCAGGCGGGTTTTTCCAATGGCTCGACGTTGCAAGTCCTGCATCGGAAAAACAGGCTCTTCATGCGTTCTTTTAAGAATGCTGAATCCGACTTTGGTCGGCGCTCCGTCATTAGGCGGCGAGCAAGGTGTTTCCTTGATCGTGTCGGGTGCGTTAAGCCCGATGTAAATCGCAGTGGTATTACCCTCTACAAATCTAAAACCCGCTTCGGGCGTCCATCGCCCGACCGGGTGCTGTTCATTCGAAGTGTTTTCTTTATTTTTTGATAGGAGAACTTCAATGAACTTTATTTTCGGCATCATCCTTTTGGCGATGTTTATCCTTGCCTTGCGAGTCCTTTGGGCAACGGCGTTGCAACTGCTGAGCGCATTGCAACACGCAGCTCAAACGTTTCACCGCTATCGTGTGCAGCGTTTGGCTCGTAACCGGCTACCGGTAGTCATGCCCCAAATCCGTCATGAGGTGGATTGGTTGGCCATGTCCGATTCCGTGCGCCAGGAAATTCAGACACGTAATCACGCTGTCAATCGTGAGGAGGTCAGACTGGAGGCACAATTACAGGCCAAGTTAAAAACCATCGAGATCTACGAGGCGGATATTCAAATCGCCAAACTGGAGCGGGAGTTGTTGAAAATCAAACCGGTGATCGACAGTCCAGAGCCTGAAGTCAAAAAAACTCGGCGCTCGAAAAAGCAGTCGGTTGCCGTCACTGAAACTACAACCCAGAACACGAAACATCCGGTTTCTCAGCTACGGGCTGCATTGAAAGGCAACGATTTATCGACGCCGGTCAGTGAGTCTGTCCGCCATTGAATACCGCAAGCGTCGCGCCGTTTTTTGTCATTACGGTGCGTACTGGCTTAGCCAAGTCAATCTTGGGTTCGTCGAAGCGAAAGCCATCCGGCAACAGCGATTGGAGATCCTCAAAGGTTTCCCGTCGCAATTGCCGGACATTGCTCAACAACGTCCAGGCTCGCTTCGGATCGTCGATATTTTGCAACACATCGGCTTCCGCGGCATCCAACTTCGTCAAAATTGTTTTGCAAAGATTTAACGCATTCAGTCTGGGATCGAGTGGTATTGCCATCGGTTTTCGTACTGGTTGCGTACTCTCGGTCTGCTCAAGACTGAGGAAATCAAAAATGCGCAAAATATCGTCAAACATGGCTATTTCTCTGCTATTTAATGAGTTTTAGTCACCATATACCGATTTTTGCGCGAATTCAACCCCGCTGTGTGAGCCAGATTTAGGCTCAATTCAGCGTTTTTAACCCTGCAGGAACCTCATCCTGTCGGGTGGTCGTTCCTGCATTTTTTGGAGGAGATGACCATGAAAACAATCAACCAACCTAGCGTTGGCACAACCCCTGCCGAAAACAGCACGGTTCGGTATCTGAATCAGTACCGCTGTGCCTACTGCCAAACCGAATGGGAGGATGAATGGGATTGCGCCTGTAACGATCGCTGCCCGGACTGCAACAAGGAAATCGAGCCTTATGAAAGCGCATTGATCGAGGGTGAATCGGCGGAAACCGAGTCCCCAGTCGAAGAACCCGCCTCAGCCAATGTCACGGCGGCGGCTATGAATCGGTTCTTCGTAGTCTCCTACGAAATCGACTATGTGCACCGCGTTTCGGTTGGTATCACTGCGGAGAGTCACGAAGCGGCACAACTGATTGCCGAGCAGGCATTCAACGATGCCAGCATTTGGGATGACACCGCGGCCATGCCGTTATTATCCGACGAATACCTTGAGTCGGGCGATGAAAGCCTGGTCTGGGAATGCGTGGCCGTTGAACAACGGCCGGAACCGGATCATTCGGTTCGGCAATTGAAGAAAGATCAAGCGGCCATGCAAGTTTGCCGCGGTTTGGTTGAAGCCTATCAACAAGGCGAAGCCAATGCCGGCAGTAATGAATGGAACGACTTGGATCAGTTAATACCTCTGGCATTACAAGCCTTGGGAAAACCCACACTGGAAATCCAACCCTAAAAATGCGCGCGGTATTTATGCGCGCAATTTGCAGAAGCCTGAGTTAGCCAAGTCATTCGATTCGGCGCTCATTTTCTCCACCCACACGGGAATGTCCTATTCCCGCTGGGGAATCGTGATGTTTCCGTTTTTGTATTGAGGACAACATCATGAAACAAATCTTTGAACACACCTTCGGCACGGGTCATTGCATCCAGTATCAGCGCTTGCCGTCCGGTACCTGTTATCACGCCGACACACCGGAACCGGTGGTCGAATTGTTGGAGCAGCTTCGCCATAGCCGACGCAAAATTCGGCTGTATTACGGCGATACCCAAACCGGCCAGTCCTGGCTCGATGAACACGATGTCATCGGCTGGATCGAGCCGCTCCACCGGCACGATCAAAGTACCATTGTTGATCGAACCGGGCGAAATCGGCGGTCCAGCATTATTGGACCACTGCATTGTCCGTATCGACAGTCCACGCCAGGTGCTTTACCAACATGCCGATTTTCGGGTTGGCGAGGTGGAACTGGTCAGAGGCGAGCTTAAACACTTGCCCTGGGAAATCTGGATCGACGGCAGCGTGCATGCCCGGTTCAATGTAAAAACCGAAGCCAGGCAATACCAGGACTTCATTCAAGGCCAGCGGTTTGCGTTGATCTGAAACGCCGTTTTATTCTGACACTCGGCTAAACCGAGTTTTTTCAAGATCCCCAGCAGGATGATTCAATCCCGCTGGGATTGAATCGGTCGCCAGGGGGGCTTTGGAGCACACCATGACAGACCGATTTAAACATTACCCCGTATCCTCTGCAGTCCATGCCAGATAAGGCGGTAACACTGGTAATACCAGAAATCTCACTTCACTATAACTTCAACAGTTACAGCGCTCGGGTTTGCTCAGAGTGGCACTACAGTCTTTAGTGATGTTTAAACAAGTCTTTTATAGATCATAAAATGCTATATTTGTGATCTATAAAATCGTTTTGTATTAATCATGCTCTGGAATTGGCAACTGGCCGATTGGCCGCACTTAACCTATAACGCGTCGCAGCTGGACGATTTTGAAAAGCGCTTATTGCTTGGCGCCGGCGTATCATTCGGCGCGGTGAAGCATTTATCCGAAGACGACAGACGACAGCTGACTATCGAGCTGATCAGCAATGAAGCCCTAAAAACGTCAGCTATTGAAGGTGAATATCTGAACCGGGACAGCCTGCAATCTTCCATTTGCCGCCAATTCGGTTTAATCACCGATCATCGAAAAGTCCCGCCGGCCGAGCAAGGCATAGCGGAAGTTATGGTCGATCTGTACCAACACTTCGCAACACCTATGACTCACGAGCAACTATACCAATGGCATTCCTGGATTACCGCCGGTCGCAACGATCTACTGGATGTAGGACGTTATCGAAGCCACGAAGACCCGATGCAAATTGTCTCCGGTCCCATTTACGCACCCAAAGTGCATTTCGAAGCGCCGCCGTCCAGTCAGATGGCGCGAGAGATGGATCAGTTCATTGACTGGTTCAATTGCACGGCACCCGACGGAAACACACCTTTGCCTGCATTACAACGCGCCGGGATTGCCCATCTTTATTTCGTTAGCATCCACCCGTTCGAGGACGGCAACGGTCGCATCGGTCGGGCGATTGCCGAAAAGGCGTTGGCCCAATGCCTGGGGCAACCAACATTAATCGCGCTGGCATTTACCATCGAACGCCACCGCAATGCATACTACACTGCCTTGGAAATGGCCAACAAGCAGATCGAGGTAACTGACTGGCTGTTTTATTTCGCCGAATTGGTGATGGCCGCTCAGGAATACACCCATCAATGGATCGATTTTTTAATTCAAAAAACCAAACTCTACGACCGCGTACGCGGACAACTGAATCCGCGTCAGGAAAAAGCCTTGGCCAGAATGTTTCGGGAAGGTCCAGATGGCTTTACTGGTGGACTCAGCGCGGACAAATATCGAAGTATTACGGGAACTCCTTCAGCAACGGCCACTCGTGATCTGCAGGATCTAGTCGCCAAAGGAGCATTGATTCGAACAGGCGAACGGAAACATACGCGCTACTATTTGAATTTAACCGAGCCACTGCCTTAAATTCTAATAATCCTGCTCGCAATACCTGGCCCAATCGGCCATAAGCTGCGATCGCTTTTCCATCAAATCCCCTCGGCGATACGCTGCCTCCGCCTGATTTTTAATCGTGTGGGCTAATGCCATTTCAACTACTTCATTGGGATAATGGGTTGTTTCAGCGGCCCAATCCCTAAAACTAGATCGAAATCCATGAACCGTCAGTTCCGGGAGGCCCATGCGTTTTAATAGTTGCAGCATGGCCATATTAGACAAACCTCTTTTTAATCCAGGAAACACAAATTCATTAGTTTTGAGTAGACTCATCTCCTGAACGATAGCCATTGCGCGAGTTGGCAAGGGTACTCGATGAGGTTTTTTGGCTTTCATCCGTTCAACGGGAATTGTCCATGTCTGACTGATCACATCTATTTCATCCCAAGTTGCGCCGATGGATTCATTGGTTCGGGCGGCGGTAAGGATAGTAAATTCAAGACATCGCGCGGCTACCCCCTGTTGATTTTTTAGCTTTACAATAAATTCCTTTATATCCGTGTAAGACAATGCAGCGTGATGCTCGACGTTTTGAACTTTGGATGGTTTAGGTAAAATCTTGTCGAGATGACCACGCCATCGAGCTGGATTTTCGCCTTCACGATATTTGCTTACAGTCGCCCAATCCAGCACCGTCTCGATACGACCTCGTAATCTGCTGGCCGTTTCATTTTTGGACGTCCAGATTCCTTCAAGACATTTAACAACCAATGCCGTATCGACTTCCGTGACCGGGAGTTTGCCAATGGTTGGATATGCGTACTGTTCTAGGGTATTCGACCATTGCTGAGCATGCTTAGGATTTTTCCAGCCATGGCGATTAATCTCAATGTAAGCGGCGGCACATTCTGCAAATGTCATTGATTTGGCAACGGACAAGTGAAGCTCGCGTTCAATTTTCCGTTTTTCCACCAGAGGATTCAGACCTTGTTTGAGCAGCTTTCGGTATTCAGATGCTTGCTCCCTGGCTGCTTCCAGCGAAATATCGCCAAAACTACCTAGACCAATCTCGGTAGCCTTTTTATTCCTGACAAATTTGAAAATCCAGCTTTTTGAAAGTGTCGGACTAACCTGTAGGTAAAGACCTCCACCATCACTGTGATAACCGGGAGTTTTGATTGTCACAACCTTGCGTGCGTTCAGCTTATTCAAAATCCGACTCATAAATCCTACCCTACTTCCTACCCTACTTTCGGCACCGGATTGGAGTATATTTTATCGAACCAAGCTGGACAATAAATTTATAAATTATGGTTTTTTAACAAGAATTTAGGACAAGAAAAAACGATATCGGACTTTTGTTAGGCGGACTAGCTCTCCGCCATATTACTAAAAGGCCTTGTTAATCAAGGCCTTTTTTATTTTAAAGACTCAGACAACCAACATTTTCTGCAAATGACTCCCGACTGGGCACAAAACCCAATCGACTAAGCAAGCGGAAATGTTTATTTCCCGTTTATCGTCGCCTGTTCAACAATATGCTTTGACGCTTCTTCCAGCAAAATCAGCGTCGATGTTTCCTCGCCGCCTAAATTTCGGAAAGCCTCGTATTGGGTGCCGGGCGCAAATTCCAATCCGGTAAAACGCTCGGCGCCGTCGTAGTCGACTAACAGCTTGCCGCTTTTTGTGTATTTTGCATTGTAGACCAACGATCCCCTGCCCGCGCCGAAACCTACCGTCAATCGTAATGCGGCATTACCCGGATCAAATGCCGAAATCGCCACATCCAGATGCGTAGCATTCTCGTCGGTAACAATATTAAATCCCGCAGTTAATAAAGAAGCCTGGATATAACGCTTGAGTTTATCGACAATCTCCGCGTTCTCGCCACTTACATCAAGCTTAATGTCCTTCCCGTAACTCGAAACACTTTCCGACGATAGTGTTTTCAGTTGGTGAGTCGAACACGCGGTTAAGATCAATAGCGATAGAATCAAAGACAGTAATTGCACATTTACCTCAGTTTTTAAAATCCGTATCACATAAACCCGATTCAATCGAAGATTCGTTGAATATAGCCCCCTCGATTCCGTCAACGCTTCATTGAGGCTTATTATAAAAGGTGCCGCGATCGTGGCGGCTACCTACATAGCTGATTTGCCAATCACCGCCGGCAATTGCTTGGGCGCCTTGATGCGCAGTTGTTTATTGATGTTATAGCGCCCGAACACCACCTCGATATCGCCCGTTGCCACCCCAAACTCTTTGGCCAGAAAGCGCACCATATGATCGGTGGCCTTGCCGCCCACCGGCGCGGCGGTGACGCTGATCTTGAGTTGCTGCCCCTTGGGTTTGCCGATTGCATCCTGCTTGGCGGATGGCGTACCGAGCACATTCAGCACCAGCACGTCGCCATCCCAGACCGCAAAACGAATCCATCACCAATCCCTTGCCCGCTTCCTTAGCCCCGCCCTTCGCTTTGATTTTTTTAGGTTTTGCCATGCTGTCGATTAATTCCGGAAAAATGCGTGTTTAAAAATGAATAACCAACGCGGTCTTTGCAAGACGACGCGGAGCGTCTGGGAACGCACACCTTATCGCGTTTCCAAAGGACGCGAAGGCAATCCCCATGAAGCCGAAGGCACATAAAAATGTCACGTAGGCACCCACCCAGCTTTCGAACATACCCTCGCGAATCCCGAAGGCGCATTCAGCGACCTTGACCGCACCTCCAACACATTTGTCCGTGCCCCCACAGCCGACGAGCACACATTCCGGATATTTTTACATACGCCCGGGAAGTTTTTATACCTCTCCCAAGCCATTGAGAGTGCATTCTCGGGATAATTAGATACGCCAGGAACACCCGGAGATACATTGTTTACAACTACCGATGCGCTCAACGTTGTTCAGCACGTCCTAAAAGGAGACAAGTTTCCGTATGCGACGCCGAGTATTGCCTTGGCTGCCCTGGTCCCCAAACTCCAGTTTGGGAACACCATCTTGAAAGCTCCAGCTTTCGTTGATTTAATCGGGAAGCTAGAGCTTTCAAGACCGAGTAACCAAGCAGGAGCTTGGTTACCAGCCCATCTTCCCACGCAGCACATGGAAAAGAGGAAAACCAACGAGATGAGACGGGGGTTTATCCCGTATGCCGCGCCGAGCACCGGAGGTTTTGCCTAGAATAGCCCGAAGGGGAGCGGCAGGGATGCCGCTCGTTTTCGGAGGGGCAGGAAGCCCCTTCCGAAAACCTTTGGCAAAACCTTCGGCGCAGGATAAAAGCGGCATCCGGGCCGCCTTTTCTTTGGATACTTTCTTTTGGCGACGCAAAAGAAAGTATCGCGGTTGCCGGTCCGCGAACCGGCATTAAATCAATCCTCGCGATAGCGAATCATTGTCGATCGAAACCGGCAATCCCGCGTGGATACAAAAACCGTGCCCACCCTGACTAGATCGTAACTAAATCGGCGATTTTTGCCGCGACCACCGCCATTGAATCTTCTGCAGTATCCAAGCCTGTTCTGGAGGCGAGCAAGGGGCTGATATTACGTAGAGCTCCATATGTAGTGTTGTGTACGATGGGAACGAGCTGGTTACCCGCCAACAGTGCTGAAAGCTCTTTGTCAGCAACGCTCTCCTTTGGTAAGCGATCTAGCATCGCAGGGGTCACTAACACAAGGCCAATTCGTGAATTTGCTAAGCCCTTGTCGATGGCGCGCATCATTGGCACGCCGAGTCCAAGATCCTTCTCACTAAACCAAACTTTGACACCAGCCGCTTCAAGCAAATCGTGCAGCTCTTTAGCCGGTCCTTTGCGGTCATCCCACGCGTGGCATAGGAAAACGTCGCGTAGATCAGGCTGCGCCGCCGCTCGAATCTCAACGGCTTCTCGGATTGGAGTGAGAGACTGAATTTGAGCTGACGTGTAAGACACTGACGAACTTGACCTTGACCAGCTAGGTCTTGGGCTGCTGCGAGACCTAACACCATCAATGCTGTAACTGCTCCCACTACTGCCATACGAAGAGTAAGACAAGCCGTAATGACTATAGCGGCTACTTTTGGAACTGCATGCAGGACAGGCCGCTGCTGCGGCCGCTGAACTATGTCCACGTACTGGTGCTGTACATCTAGCCATGTCATTTCTTCCTTACTTGATTGAGTAGTTCTAACAAAGAATTAAGCCGATCTGTATATCAACCAATAAAATTGGATATACAGCACCGAGCGTATAAGCAATTCCACCCTACACTAATTGCTTAAATGCAAACCGGCGGCAGGGCCGTAGGGCGCATAGGCGATAGCGCCATGCGCCAAATGATTTAATGCCATCGCGGCGGAAGACGCTTCGCTTTTCCGTCCTAATTCATACAACGATCTTCACGCCGCCCGATATTGCCGCACATCAATCTCGACACCGGCATTAATAGCGGACTCCGCTTGATCAAGAATCGAACGAGTGACGTCATCGCCAAAATATTCTTCGCCGCAGTTATTACAAATCTGCGCCGGCACTTTTTTAAACACCAAGGTTGCAGAGCCTCGTTCCAAAGTCAGGCTAGCTGTACCGTTGGTGGTATCACCATGTTTACAAATCGGACACTTCATGGACGTTTCCTCTTGAAGTCGTTTTCCCAAAGAATCGGGCTTGGTTGATAAGCCGTGATGACAATAATCTCATCATCTTGGGCTGTTGCTATTAAAACGTGAAGCGGATTTCCATTTACCCAACCCAAAATTAATTGGCTGGGATATGGCGTGTCGTTGGGATAATTCGCGATCACTTCACCGCTGGCCAACACTGACCGAATATCCTGATCAGTGATTCTGCGTTCAAACATACGTATGATTGCGTGCTTGCGATATATCAGCTTCATTTTAGCCGCACTTGCTTTCACCGCAATTGAGACAGGTCATACACCCATCCATCAACACCATCGCTTTAGTCGAACATTTCACGCACAACACCGCTTTCTCCGGGAACGCCTGCCCCTCCGTCGTGCCATGCTGGGCTTCAAACTCCCGGCGCTTTTCGTCGACCAATTGCTGGTGATGATCGCTGAGTTTTTCCGGCTTGATCATGCCGATGTGTTTCATGTGCGATTCGATGGCGTGGCCGATCTCGGCGACCAGGGACGGCATGAAGACCCCGCCTTTTTTGAAATAGCCGCCCTGCGGGTCGAAAACGGCTTTCATTTCTTCCACCAAAAAGGTGGCGTCACCGCCTTTACGAAACACCGCCGAAATCAAGCGGGTCAGCGCCAGCACCCATTGAAAATGCTCCATGTTTTTGGAGTTGATGAAGATTTCGTAAGGTCTGCGTTCCTGATGCACCGTACCTTCGTTCAAGATGATGTCGTTGATGGTGATGTACAGGGCATGCTCGGACTGCGGGGTTTTAATCTTATAAGTGGAGCCGAGCAGCATCTCCGGGCGCGCCAGGTTTTCGTGCATTTCCTCCAGGGAAGGTTTTGCCACTTCGGCTTCCGCCTGGGCAGCTGCCTCCAGGTTTTCTTTGGTCAGCACTTTGTAGCCGACGATTTTTTTGTTGATTTTGTGTAGGGTCATGGGGGTATCTCATATTCTGTGTAAGTTGGGTTCACCCAAAGGGTGTAAAAGGCGCTAGCCGTAACCCAACACTCATAATGGCCAAATGTTGGGTTACGCTAGGCTTTTATGCCCTGCGGGTAAACCCAACCTACATTTTTTAAAAATCAAAACTTGCCGTAATAGCCTTCTTTCAAAGCATCAAACAAGTTGGCAGCGGTGTGGGTTTCGCCATCGTATTCCACTTCTTCGTTGCCTTTAAATTCCACCACATGGCCGTCTTCCAGGGTGAACTGGTAGGTGGTGTTTTCCAGGTCGGATTCCTTGACCAACACGCCCTGAAACACTTCCGGGTTGAAGCGGAAAGTGGTGCAGCCTTTCAGGCCTTGGTCGTAGGCGTATTCGTAGATGGACTTGAAGTCTTCGTACGGATAATCGGTCGGCACGTTGGCGGTTTTCGAGATGGACGAGTCGATCCAGCGTTGCGCAGCGGCTTGAATATCGACATGCTGTTTGGGGCTGATGTCATCGGCAGCGATGAAATAATCCGGCAATTGCTGAGCCGGATCCTGGCTGTATGGCATGGCTTGCGGGTTGATCAGCTCGCGGTATGCCAGCAATTCAAAGGAAAACACGTCGATTTTTTCCTTGGACTTTTTGCCTTCGCGGATTACGTTGCGCGAATAATGATGGGCAAAGCTCGGTTCAATACCGTTGCTGGCGTTGTTGGCCAGCGACAGTGAGATGGTGCCGGTCGGCGCGATCGAGCTGTGGTGGGTAAAGCGGCAGCCAACTTCCGCCAGTTCCGCGACCAATTCCGGCAGTTCCTGCGCGACTTTTTGCATGTAGCGGCTGTATTTGGCGTGCAAAACTTTACCGGGCACTTGGTCGCCCAGTTTGTAACCGTCCGCCGTCATTTCCGGGCGTTTGTGCAGCATTTCGCCGGTGACGGTGAACAGCTGGTCCATGATAGGTGCCGGGCCCTTTTCTTTCGCCAGTTCCAGGCCGGCTTTCCAGCCTTCCAAAGCCAACTCTTTGGTCACTTGTTCGGTAAATGCCAGAGACTCTTCATTGCCGTATTTCATGCCCAACATGGTGATGGTGGAACCCAAGCCTAAATAGCCCATGCCGTGGCGGCGTTTGCCAATGATTTCTTCGCGCTGTTTTTCCAAAGGCAGGCCGTTGATCTCGACGACGTTATCCAACATGCGGGTAAAGATACGAATAGTTTTACGATAAGCTTCCCAATCGAAGCGGGCTTCTTTGGAGAATGGTTTATCGATGAAGCGGGTCAGGTTGATCGAGCCCAGCAAGCAACTGCCGTAAGGCGGTAAAGGTTGTTCGCCGCAAGGGTTGGTAGCGCGGATGTGCTCACAAAACCAGTTGTTGTTCATCTCGTTGACTTTGTCGATCAAGATAAATCCCGGTTCAGCGTAATCGTAAGTGGAGGACATGATGATGTCCCACAAGCGGCGGGCCGGCATGACTTTGGTAATGCGGCAAGCTACCAAGCCGGCGTCGTTGACCACATAGCCTTTTTTATTGGGCAGATCGCGCCAGACGATTTTGTCGGTATCGGTTAAATCCAGTTTATCGGCATTGGCTTCGCGTTCGGTAACCGGAAAAGACAGCGGCCATTGGCCGTTGCTTTTAACGGCTTCGACGAATTCGCTGGTAATCAGCAGCGACAGGTTGAACTGGCGCAAGCGGCCGTCCTCGCGTTTGGCGCGGATAAAGTCCACCACGTCCGGATGGGCGACGTCGAAGGTAGCCATTTGCGCGCCACGGCGGCCGCCGGCCGACGATACGGTGAAACACATCTTGTCGTAAATATCCATGAACGACAACGGGCCGGAGGTATAGGCGCCGGCGCCTGATACATAAGCGTCTCGCGGCCGTAATGTCGAAAATTCGTAACCAATACCGCAACCGGCTTTCAGGGTCAGACCGGCTTCGTGAACCTTGTGCAGAATATCGTCCATCGAATCTTCGATAATGCCGGACACGGTGCAGTTGATAGTGGAGGTGGCCGGTTTATGATCCAAAGCGCCGGCGTTGGAGGTGATGCGGCCGGCCGGGATCACGCCTTTCCGCAGCGCCCACAGAAATTCTTTGTAGTGTTTTTCTTGCAGCGCCTTGGTTTTCTCCACACTAGACAGGGCCTTGGCGACGCGCTTGTAGGTGTCATCAATGGTTTCGTCAATCGCTTTGCCATCCTTGGTTTTTAAGCGGTATTTGCTGTCCCAAATATCCAGGGAAGCACTTTGCAGCGGGATTTCGGTGGCGTCTTGTGTCACAACATGAAGTTTTGCGGTCATTCGTGGATTCCCTTTTCTAATTGAATGGTTATAGGCCTATCTTGCCGCTCCGGCACGGCTAAGATGTTGATGTTTATTGGATTAAAACCGAAAACAATACAGTCCGGCGATATACTGCATATAGTGTCTATGTTGAAATTCTAGCACAACATATTGTGTTGTCAGCGGGAAATTTTTACTAAATAGCCGCACTTGCGTGCTTTGTTTTTTAACTCAAGGAGTTAGCGGCGGCATTTAATTTCAATTTCCTAATTAGATGGCCTAGCCATAAGATTTCGAATTGAGCGGATGGTTTACTCAGGCGCGGGAGGAGTCGAGGTTGCCGTATCAACCAATTATTCCCGGAATGCGGACGCGCCTAACAACAGCGGACCACCACTGCATTTGGTGTTTATCGTGGGGATTGAAAATGGCGTCAATAAGACAGACAGTTCTGGGTTGCGCTCGGCCTGGGCCAGTCAAAGGGCTGGAAGTAATGGAGAGTTCGCTAAACCGCAAAGCTAACAATGGCAAGGCAAAACCCAGCTTGCCATTTTGCCGAAAATAGGAATCCGTTGCGACGAATTGGCGTAGCGCTTGCCTTAGGAATGTTGATTGGGACGCTTGAGATTACCGAATAAGAATCGTGGGAGATTCTATGTTTAACCTCCGATAGTCTGGTGGGTGCTGAGGGGTTCGAACCCCCGACCCTCGCCTTGTAAGGGCGATGCTCTCCCAGACTGAGCTAAGCACCCGACTAAAGGACGCGCATTCTATCCAAAACTGGAGCTGCTGCAAAATGTTTTGTTAACTTTGCGATGCAAATACTCGTGCCACACGTGCGGTTGCCAAGAGTTTGCATTCTCCGGACAGCCATTAGAAAAACAGCCGGTACACGCAAACCATTTCTAGAAAAAATTACACTGAAAAACTCACCCTCTCAAAACCCGCCCCTACACGCAAACTGCAAACACCGTGTGCGTCAGCTTATTTTCCGGATCTATTGAAAAATCCCGGTTTTAAGTTACCTTTATGTAGGCTTATGACTACGTAAAATGAAAGCCTGGAGGCTCATAGTGTTTCAAGCACAATTATCCAAGTTACCTTAAGACACGTTCTACTAAGCGCTAAACCCGGCGCATCGATACGGAACAATCGAAAGCAGTGACAGGGTTAACAATCCCGGCGCGAGCAGTACTTAAACCGTTATACGTTTATCGACAAAAATCTGATGAGTAAAGGCACCACTTACATACCGATTTACGATTTCTCGCCGAGCGTTAACGCCGGCCATCTAAAACAAATCCTGCCATTATTGATGCGTCATAACGTTGCTGCCAATCCCATCAACTACGCTATTTGGTACGACTATGTGGCCGGCGGCAACCCAAGCTTAAACAAAGCAGTCGACTCGTTGCTCGCCGAAAACAAGGCCTTCGATTACGACAACAGCGTCGAGCTTTACAAATCACACATTTGTAATGCGTCTTTGGAATCTTTCGAGCAAATCAACCGGCAACTGCACAAAGTCATCGAGCAAGCCACTAGCGCGATCAACGAAACTTACAACAAGGCCGAAGAGACCAACGACAGCTTTCAGAAAAAATCAGTCATCTTGGAAACTTTCTCCGCTTCAGACGGCTTGAAAACCATCTTGGAAGAAATCATTCAGGAAACCAAAGCGCTGGCGATGACCAGTCAGGCCATGCAAACCAAGCTGACCGAAGCCAACCAAGAAATGGAGCAATTGCGCACCGAGCTGGCTCAAGCCAGACAAATCGCCACCACCGACGGTTTAACCGGCTTGTTGAATCGGCGCGCGTTCGACATGACCCTGGCCGAAATCATCGAACAATCCGCACCCGATACCGCGTGCCTGTCGATGCTGGACATAGACCATTTCAAACGCATTAATGACACTTACGGCCACACTATCGGCGACAATGTCATTAAATATGTAGCAAATTTAATGAAGAAACACGCCGAGGAACATCATCACGTTGCGCGTTACGGCGGTGAGGAACTAGCGATTATCATGCCCAATACCAGCCACGAAAAGGCGGTAGAAATCTCCGAAAATATTCGCACCGCGATGGCAGCCAGCCGCTTGCAACGCAAAAACGACAACCAGTCGCTGGGCAAAATCACCTTGTCGATAGGCGTTGCCAGATTGCAATCCGGCGATAATCCGGAAAGCTTTATCGTCCGCGCAGATAACGCCTTGTATAAAGCCAAGCAAAGCGGCCGCAATCGGGTAATCCATTCATAAACCGCAGAAAAAACTAGCGATCCGTCAAGCGCTGTACCACTAAGCAACCCACCATATCGCCCTCGACGTTGACCATGGTCCGCACCGTATCCAGTATGCGGTCTATGGGTAACAGTATCGCAATGGCTTCGGTCGGGAGACCAACCGATTGCAACACCATCATCATGGTCACCATGCCGGCACTGGGGATGCCCGGCGCGCCCATGGCGGCGATCATCGTGGTAAAACACACGATCAATTGTTGCGCCAAATCCAGCTCTATGCCGGCTAAATTAGCGACAAATAACGCAGCGGCAGCTTCGTAGAGCGCGGTGCCGTCCATATTGACCGTGGCACCCAGCGGCACCACGAAACCGGCAATACCGGGTTTGACGTGCAAATGCTGTTCAACGCAACGCAAGGTGACCGGCAATGTCGCCGAGCTGGAACTGGTGGCAAATGCGGTGATTAAGGCTTCCCTGGCGCCCAGAAAAAACTTCAGCGGCGAAACCTTGGCAACTATACCTAACAACAAAGGCAACACGACCAAGCCATGCAGCATGGTGGTGCCAATGACCACCGCGACAAATTCCGCCAAACTGCTTAACAAGGCCAGATTTTGCGTCGCCAGAAACTGCGCCAGCAAAGCCATGATGCCCAGCGGCGCCAGCCGCATAATCCAGCCGACCAAGCGCAGCATCAACTCCAAGCCTTCCTTCAACAGCAGCAAGATATTGCGATAACGATCCCCTCCCACTACCAAAGCAATACCCAACAACAGTGCAAACATCACGATTGCCAGGATATTGGCCTGCGCTAGTGCCGCGAACGGGTTAACGAATAAGCCATGCAGGAAGCTGGCTACAAATTGCGCAAAGCTCATTTGCTTGGCGGCGAAGTTGGGAACAGCGTTATTGAACAAGTCCAGATTCAGACCTTTTCCGGGCTGGAATATATTTGCCGCCGCCACGCCCAGCAGGATAGCCAGAGCCATAGAGACCACAAAAAAAATCAACGTATACAGCCAGACTCGATGCAATTGGCCGTGCATACGCAAATTTGCCACCCCAACCGCAATGGAAGTAAACACCAAAGGCACCAAGACCATTTTCAACAAATCCATGAATAAAGTACTCAATAGACCGCAAACGTAGATACCTTGTTTGCTAAGCGCGGCGTCCTGTCCCAATTTGGCGAATCCCATGCCCAACGCTACGCCGAATACGGCACCCAGAAAAATTTGTGTGTTTAGTGCGACTTTCAATCCGGCCTCCTGAAAATACGCTGATCGTAAAACCCCAAAGCTTAGAGATTTATCATAACAAGCCCGGCCCCCATCATCTAACAGTCTCTGTCAGTGCGCGGATACGTTCCGCCGAGAGCGGCTAAGATTGGCTTTTGGCTTGTCTATTTCGGTAAAATCCGCCGCTATGACGACAATCACCGACCCACTAGAAACTTGTTTATGCGGCTCCGGCCTGGATTATGCCGACTGCTGCGGCCGCTATCAAAGCGGCGAACACTACGCGCCGACTGCGGAAGCCTTGATGCGCTCGCGTTTTAGTGCCTATGCCCGGCGCGATGTGGACTATTTATTGAATACTTGGGATACCAGCAAACGGCCAGCAGCCATCGACTTTTCCAAGGAAACCGCGCAATGGCAAAAACTGACGATAGTCAGCACCAAAAAAGGCAGCGCCCAAGACAGCAAGGGCATTGTCGAGTTTAAGGCTTTTTACCGACAAGACGGCGAAGACTATTTCATGCACGAAATCAGTCGCTTCGTTAAATCCAATTCCCGCTGGTTTTATCTGGACGGCGTCATCAAAGCCGCAGGCAAAGTCGCGTCAAGCACGGATACCGGCAAAAATGCGCCTTGTCCGTGCGGCAGCGGCAAGAAATTTAAACGTTGCTGCGGGCGCTGAAAACCGGCACGCTAAGCTTCATCAAGTCAACGAGCCGCATACACAAAATTCAATTGCTTCCAGGCTTCGTAAAGCACTATAGCTACGGTATTGGAGAGATTAAGACTGCGGCTTTCCTTACGCATCGGCAAATATAACTGTAGATCGGCCGGATGTTGACTGAGAAATGCGGCCGGTAAGCCACGGGTTTCCGGACCGAATAACAAGGCATCTCCGGCTTTGTATCGCACCTCGCTGTAACCGGTGTGGCCTTTGGTGGTTAACGCAAATAAGCGCTGGGGCTTGGCTTTTTCGACGTAATCGTGCAAGGAACCGTACTGGCGGATGTTCACCCATTCATGATAATCCAGCCCGGCGCGACGCAGACGTTTGTCGTCCAGATCAAAGCCCAAAGGCTGGATTAAATGCAGATGCGCACCGGTATTCGCGCATAAACGGATGATATTGCCGGTATTGGCCGGTATTTCCGGCTCGAACAAGACAATATCCAGCATTGTTTCAGTATTTTTCCACGTCCACCGGCGACAGCTTCCAAATCTCGCGGTTGTATTCGCTAATCGTTCTATCGGTGGAAAACTTACCGCTGGCCGCGGTATTGAGAATACTCATTTTGGTCCAGCGCTCTTGATCACGCCAAGTTTGCTCGACGCGCTTCTGTGCTTCCAGATAACTGCGAAAATCGGCGATAGTCATCCAAGGATCGTGCGGACTTTTAATCGAGGCAATGATGTCGTCGAAAATCCCCGGCTCAAACTGATTGAAATGCCCGCATTCCAGCAAGCGCATCACGCCTTGTAAGTCGCTATCCTGATTGATGAACCATTGTGGATCATAGTGTGGCCGCATCGCCTCCACTTCGGTTTCGGTCAAGCCGAACAGGAAGAAATTGTCGGCACCGACCTCTTCACGAATTTCGATGTTGGCACCGTCCAAGGTACCGATGGTCAGCGCGCCGTTCATCATGAACTTCATGTTACCGGTACCGGACGCTTCCTTGCCGGCAGTCGAAATTTGTTCGGACAAATCCGCGCCCGGACAGATTTTTTCCATCGCCGATACGCAGTAATTGGGCATAAACACCAATCTCAGCTTGTTGCCTACTTCCGGGTCTTCATTAATGACACTGCCGACATTGTTAATCAGCTTGATGATCTTTTTCGCCATGACATAGCCAGGGGCCGCCTTGCCGCCGATCAAGACGCAACGATCCACCCAGTTTTGCGTATCGCCGCGTTTAATCCGATCATAAAGATGAATCACATGCAGCACATTCAAAATTTGCCGCTTGTATTCGTGGATACGTTTAACCTGCACATCAAACAAAGCATCGACATTGATTTCAATGTCATGTTCTTCTTTTTTGTAGTCAACCAAACGTTGTTTACTGGCCCGATTCAAGTCGTACCATTTTTGCCTGAACGCCGCGTCCTCGGCATAAGGCGCTAATTTGGACAGCTGAGACAGGTCGGTAATCCAGCCGTCACCAATCGTTGCGGTGATAAACTCAGCCAATTCCGGATTACAGCCGGCCAGCCAGCGTCTAGGGGTCACACCGTTAGTTTTGTTATTAAATTTTTGCGGCCAGAGCTCATAAAAATCTTTAAACAAGCCTTCCTGCAACAGCTTGGAATGCAGCTCGGCGACACCGTTGACAGAAAAACTGCCGACGATAGCCAAAAATGCCATCCGCACCTGTTTTTGATAGCCCTCTTCGATGATGGACATCCGCGCCATGCGTGGATTGTCGCCAGGCCAACGCGCCGACACTTCAGCCATGAAGTGTGCGTTGATTTCAAAAATAATTTCCATCAAGCGCGGCAGCAAATGCTGCATCAGATTGACCGACCATTTTTCCAAGGCCTCGGGCAACAAGGTATGATTGGTGTAGGCCATCGTTTGCCGCGTGATGTTCCAGGCTTCTTTCCAAGGTAAACCGTGAATATCCATCAGCAAGCGCATCAGCTCGGCCACCGCGATGCTGGGATGGGTGTCGTTGAGCTGAAAGCAGTTTTTCTCGGCAAATTTACTGAAATTATTACCGTGGCGCCCCACCCAGTTGGCGATGACGTCCTGCAAACTCGCGGAGGCCAGCAGATATTGCTGTTGCAGGCGCAAGGCTTTGCCGTTTTCGTTGGCATCGTTGGGATACAACACCATCGTAATGTTTTCGGCGGTGTTTTTCTCCGCCACGGCTTCGGCGTAATCACCGGCATTGAATTCCTGCAAATTGAATTCTTCCGTGGCGATGGCTTTCCACAAGCGCAGAGTATTGACCGTACCGTTTTTATAGCCAGGCACCGGCGTGTCGTAAGGCATGGCGATCACATCATGAGTATCCAGCCAGCTGGTGCGCTTGTTGCCTTTTTCGTCGATGTGGGTTTGGGTGTGGCCGCCGAATTTGATGCGGTGCATGTATTCGGGACGTTCTATTTCCCAGACATTGCCCATCCTCAGCCAGTGATCGGGTTTCTCGACCTGCTCGCCGTTGACGATTTGTTGCGAAAACATGCCGTATTCATAACGCAAACCATAGCCCGTGACCGGTAGTTGCAAGGTGGCACAACTATCGATGAAACACGCCGCCAAGCGTCCCAAGCCGCCATTACCTAGACCTGCGTCCGGCTCACTCTCGATGAGTTCCTCGGCTTCCAAACCCAAGTCATACAAGGCTTGCGTGACAATATCGTCAACCCCGAGATTCAACATGGCGTTGCTCAAAGAACGCCCCATCAAAAACTCCATCGACAGATAGAAGGCCTTTTTACAATCGGAGTCGCGATAGACGTTGTAGGTTTTCTTCCAGCGTTCGACCAAACGGTCGCTGATCGCCAAAGACAAGGCTTCGTAGGCGTAATGCGGAGAACGGCAATTTTCATCGCGCCCGAGCCGATGACTGTAGTAGTGTTTGAAGTCGGCGATGAAATGCTTTTTTTCCATGCCCAACTTGGGGAGCTTGGTAATATCGGCGGCGGGATTACTCTTATTAAAGACTCTATGCGGCATAGTACTTACCCTTGAGGACAGTGAAAATTAAAAGCCGTGGGCCGCTGGTTTTGCAAGGCTGAAAGCGATGCCAAAGGCCCTCTAAATCGAATTGTCGGGCAGCCGCGACGCCCGGTTTGGGGCGCCGCGGTTAAACATTAGTTCAATTTGCCGTGGCATTGCTTGTACTTTTTACCGGAACCGCAGGGGCATGGGTCGTTACGGCCCACTTTGTTGCCGAGTCTGACAAAAGGCTGCTCCGCGTTCTCCGGGTCTGAGTCTGGCTGAGCTGCTGGTGCCACGGGCTCTTCTTCAAAAATGGAGTGGGCTTCCGCGTGTTCGTAGTGCATTTCCAGCGGTGCTTGGCGTTGTTCGTCGATCGCCTGCACGTCTTCTTCACGCGCCACTTGCACCTTGGCGAGTATACCCACCACTTCCTGCTTGATATGCGTCAACAGGCCGGTAAACATTTGGAACGACTCGCGCTTGTATTCCTGCTTGGGATCTTTTTGCGCATAGCCTCTGAAATGAATACCTTGGCGCAATTGGTCCATCGCCGCCAGATGTTCTTTCCAGCTATTATCCAGCACTTGCAACATCACGGATTTCTCGAAATGCCTTAGCACTTGCACACCTACGGCCTCTTCGCGGGCGCGGCTTTCTTGCTCGGCTTTTTCGATAATCAGCCGGCGCAATTTCGCTTCATTCAGGGTACGGTCGTGCTCCAGCATTTCCACTAGCGGCATCTGCAGATTAAATTCTTGCTGCAAATGGGTTTCCAATCCACGCACATCCCATTGCTCTTCCATGGTTTTCGGCGGAATGTATTCGGTGATGACGTCGTTCAACACGTCAGCACGAATCGCGTTGATAATGTCGTTGATGTCTTCGGCAGCCATCAACTCATTGCGCTGCGCGTAAATAACCTTACGTTGATCGTTGGCGACATCGTCGTACGCCAGAATTTCTTTGCGAATATCGAAATTACGATTCTCGACTTTGCGTTGCGCGCTTTCGATGGAACGAGTCACCCATGGATGCTCAATCGCTTCACCTTCTTCCATACCCAGTTTTTGCATCAAGCTGGCGACGCGCTCGGACGCGAAAATCCGCATCAAATCGTCTTCCAGCGACAGATAAAAACGGGTCGAACCCGGATCGCCCTGCCGACCGGAACGGCCGCGCAACTGGTTGTCGATCCGCCGCGATTCGTGACGTTCCGAGCCGATGACATGCAGACCGCCGCTGGCCAAGACTTTTTCATGTCTTTCCTGCCAAGCAGCACGCACGCGCTCTTTATCGGCTTCGCTGGCATCCGGTCCCAAGGCTGCCAGTTCGGCATTCAGATTACCACCCAACACGATATCGGTACCGCGACCGGCCATGTTAGTCGCAATCGTGACCGCGCCTGGCATACCGGCATTTTCGACAATGTGCGCTTCGCGCTCGTGCTGTTTAGCATTCAAGACTTCATGGCGGATGTTTTGTTGTTGCAGCATCCGGGAGATTAATTCAGAATTTTCGATCGACGTCGTACCCACCAACACCGGTTGGCCGCGCTGCACGCAATCTTTGATGTCTTCGATGACAGCCTTGTATTTTTCCCGCGCCGACAGATAAACCAAATCGCCCTTATCTTTACGGATCATAGGTCTGTGGGTAGGAATAACCACCACTTCCAGGCCGTAGATTTTGTTCAACTCAAACGCTTCGGTATCCGCAGTACCGGTCATACCGGATAATTTGTTGTAAAGACGGAAATAATTCTGGAAGGTAATGGAAGCCAGCGTTTGGTTTTCGTTTTGAATAGTCACGTTTTCCTTGGCTTCCATCGCTTGATGCAAACCTTCGGACCAGCGCCGACCGCTCATCATCCGGCCGGTGAATTCGTCGACGATGACGACCTGACCGTCCTTCACTACATAATCCACGTCTTTTTGGAACAGTACGTGAGCTCGCAGCGATGCGTTCAAATAGTGCATCAAGCGGATGTTGGCGGCTTCGTATAATGTGGAGCCGTCGGCTATCAAGCCGTGCTCCGCCAACAAGCGTTCCACATGTTCGTAACCGGCTTCGGTCAGATGAATCTGCCGGGATTTTTCATCGACCGCATAATCGCCGGGCATTTGATCCTGTTTTTCCGGATCGTCGGCTTTTTCCTGTTTGGTCAGGTAGGGAATGATTTGATTGGTCTTCAGGTAAATATCGGTACTGCCTTCCGCCTGGCCGGAGATGATCAAAGGCGTTCTGGCTTCGTCGATCAGAATAGAGTCAACTTCGTCGACGATGGCAAAATTCAGATCACGCTGGACTTTTTGTTCCAGGCTGAAAGCCATGTTGTCACGCAGATAATCGAAACCAAATTCGTTGTTGGTGCCGTAAGTAATATCCGCCGCATAGGCAACCTGGCGTTGCTCATGGGTCAAATCGCTGACGATGACGCCGGTGGTCAAGCCCAGGAAACCGTATAGTTTGCCCATCCATTCCGCGTCGCGGCGGGCCAAGTAATCATTGACGGTCACCACATGCACGCCTTTACCCGGCAAGGCATTCAAATAGGCGGCCAAGGTAGCCATCAGGGTTTTACCCTCACCGGTTTTCATCTCGGCTATCTTGCCGCTGTGCAAGACCATGCCGCCAATCAACTGCACGTCGAAATGCCGCATGCCAAATACACGGGTCGAGGCCTCCCGCACGGCGGCAAAGGCTTCTGGGAGTAAATTGTCTAAGTTTTCGCCTTGGGCCAGGCGGTCGCGAAATTCCTGCGTCTTGGCTTGTAACGCCGCATCGGATAATTTTTCGTATTCGGCGGCCAGAGCATTGACTTTCTTGACTAGCTTGCGTTTCTTCTTGACCAGCCTGTCGTTGCGGCTGCCAACTACCAATTTAACCAGCTTACCCAGCATGATATTTCCAGAGTGAGAGTGAACCAAAGTTTGCGATTATAAACGGTATGGGGCGGCTGTGACCAGAAAACAAGCCCGACAAGCTGAGACTATTCACCAGCCTGTTTTTGTAAATCGGCTATTTAAAACAGGATTTTTGCTTGGCAGCCGCAGCCCAACTGCATCATCCGGCGATTTCCATCGCGGCAAAGTTAGCACTCGCTGGAACATGGACAAGCCTATCGATCAGCGTATAATTCGCCGGCTTCGGCCCTTGTGGCGGCAAGCATTCGACATCATTACTGGCTTTAACAATTTATGAAAATAGTGATTCTCGGTGCCGGTGTGACCGGCTCTTCGGTTGCCGGCGCATTGGCCAGTGAAGAAAACGATATTGTCGTTATCGATAAAAATGCCCACTTGCTCACCGCATTAAAAGGTCGCCTGGATATAGCCACCGTCGAAGGTAACGCTGCCCATCCCAGCGTGCTGGAACAAGCCGGGATTCAGGACGCGGACATGGTGATTGCCGTTACCGACCGCGACGAGACCAATATGCTGGCCTGTCAGGTGATCAACACCCTGTACAGCAAACCCAAAACCATCGCCCGAGTGCGCGCCATCGACTTTCTCAACCATCCGGAATTATTTGCGCCGGGCGGTATAGATATTGTCATCAGCCCTGAGCAGGTTGTCACCGAATCCATCCACAACCTGATCAAATACCCCGGTGCGCTGCATGTGTCCGAGTTTGCCGACGGCTTGGTCAGGCTGTTTTCGATTCGCGTGGTACCGACCGGCTTTCTGACCGGCAAACGCATCCACGCCGTCAAAGAAAAACTGGCCGACAGCATGATCCGGGTCGCGGCGATTTTCCGCGACGGCAAAGCCATCGCGGTAAACGGCGAGGCGGTAATTGCCACCGGCGATGAAGTATTTTTTGTCTGCCCCCGCGATAAGGTCCGTAAAACCCTGGTGGATCTGCATAAACTGGAATCGCCGATCAAAACCATTATGCTGGCCGGCGGCGGCCACGTCGGCAAGCGGCTGGCCATTGCCTTGGAAAAAAACTACCACGTCAAAGTCATCGAGCAAGACATCGAGCGCGCGCGGGAGATATCTAACGATTTGCGTAACACCTTAATTCTACACGGCGACTGTACCGACGAATCGCTACTGCAGGAAGAAATGATCGAAGACATCGATCTGTTCTGCGCGATTACCAATAACGACGGCATCAACCTGATTGCCGCCGGTCTGGCGAAAAAACTCGGCGCCAAAAAGGCTATCTGCCTGATTAACAATAATTCCTACCTAAAATTATTGGACGGCACCGAAATCGATCTGGCGATTCAACCAAAACTGGAAACCTTGGGCGGCATCCTCAAACACGTGCGTAAAGGCGACGTGGTCGGCGTCAGCTCGGTATGCGGCGGCAGTGCGGAAGCGATCGAAGCGATTGCTCACCGCAGCAAGAACTCCAGCTCAGTGGTTGGCTTGCGTGTAGATCAGGTCAATTTACCGGACGGCGTCATATTAGGCGCGCTAATTCGCGAAAAAGAAGTGATTCCGGTGCATCACGACACCGTATTCGCGGAAGGCGATCACGTGGTGATGTTTGCGTTGAACAAGAAAATGGTTAGAGATATTGAAGGCTATTTCCAGCCGATCTAGTCCGCCAAATCCGCATCGATAAAAGCCAGTGCCCGCTGCGGCAAACCGTCGTTGCCCTCGCCTTGCAAAGACGCCTGGCTATCTTCATGCACCGCCGTCATGAACTGCAACAACTGCATTTCAATTTTCATTTTTTCCTGCGGTTCTTGGGCATCCCACATTCGATTCAATAACTGCTTGGCGTGATGGTGAATAGTGAAGGCCACAGCTTCCGGCAGATGCGCGTAACTGGTGCGCAAAGACTCCTTCAGTTTATCCAGCGATTGCAGATATTGCTGATAGTCTTTTAAATCCTGCTGACATTGGGTTTTCACCATCGCCAGCTCATTGCTGTTGCGGGCTTTGTTGACGGCCAGCTCGTGCGCCAATTGCTGCGACTGTTTTTTCAGCTGTGCCACCAAGGCCTGCTCCGCCAGCGCCTTGGTTTGCCGCAGTTCGGCGACATCTTCGTGCCTGGATAAATGCCATTGCAAATTGTCGTCGCGACTGCGCCGCAAAAACGCCAGCGCTTCGCCCAGCCAACGGCTAATCGACGACATGCAATTGTTGGCGTAAAGCCAGCATGGCCGCAGCATCGGCTTGTTTACGATAGGTACGCAAGGCTTTGCGCAGATTTTTATATCGAGTGGCTGGCAGTTGCGCCCGCACCGCTTGCAATTCATCGCTAATTGCCGCGAACAAGGCCCTAGCCTGTTTGCGGTTATCGGCTACCAGCAGGCGTTGCCGCTTGAATCTGCTCAGATAGCTCAACTGCCGGCATTCCGCAGTCTGGCGCCGCTCAATATTTTGCCGACGAATCTGCAAAGACACTAGCTGCCGTAACGCCGCCGATTCGCGACTGAAATACCCGCGCAGCTCACGGTAAACCGCTTTAAATAAGGTCAGCACGCTCAGCAAAGCCAGCAGACCCAAAGCCAACAACATCACTTTACTGGCTAACAGATAAAACAGCCCCATCAACAAAACCAAGCCAAACTGCAAACACACAAACCCGAGCACAAACAGCAGCATGGCCAGGCTGCCTATCAGTAGTCCGCCGAAAAAAAGCCGTCCGAACATGGTTCTCAAGGCCGCTCGATAAACTCCAGCGCATTGCCGTCTCTATCCCGGCAAAACAGCGCCTTGCGGCCGGAGATACTCAGCGTGTAAGCCGTACCGGCCCGCTCCAGATCTTCGCGTAGAGCATCAACGGAATCAATATGCATCGCCACATGCCGATCACGGCCGCCATGCGCCGGTCTGCCGGTAGTGGGATCGGGATTTTCCAATTCCAGCAAATGAATTTGCTGCGCACCAATTTGCAGCCAGGCGCCTGGGAACGGTAGATTCGGCCGTTCGGTCTGCTCCATTCCTAACACATCGCGGTAAAAAAACAGCGATTGCTCGGTATCGGAGACGATCAAACTGGCGTGATGTATCGTGAAATTATGTTTCGACATGACTAGCAACAGGTGATAAAGGCCCAGAGATTATACCGCCCGATTATTTCACCGCGTAGGTTTTCAACCATTCCAAACTGACAGCGGTCTCAATCGTCGGCCGGTACTCGGCACCCACCCAACCTTGGTAATCCGAGTTTGCGATAACATCGAACAAAATTTTGAAATCTACGGCGCCCGTACCCGGCTGGCCGCGGCCTGGAGAGTCGGCAAATTGAATATGCCCGATTCTATCTAAATGTTGGCGTAAAAATCCGGCACAATCTTCGCCCATCCGGCTCATGTGATAAATGTCGTATTGCATGAATAAGTTCGGATGGCCGATTTGCTTTAGCACATCCAGCATCTTGTCGCCGGTGTCGACGATAAAACCTGGCATGTCGTGGCTATTGACCGCCTCGAATACGGTTTTGATACCCAACTCGGCAAACGCTGCGGCGGCGTAAACCAGATTTTCCAGCAAAGTAGCGTGATATTCAGCCAAGCGACGTGGATTAAAACAACGGCCGGGCAACACATTAATGACGCTTGGCTTCAAGCGTTCGGCGTAAGCCAAGGCCTGCTCAACCGCAGCTTTAAAGTCATCGCGTCTTTCCGGAACCGCCGCCAAACCCTCGCCGCCCTGCAGCAAGGTATCGGCATCGACATTGAACAACACGAGCTTTAAGTCCTGTTGAGCTAATAGGTCACCGATTTGTTCGACTCGCAGCGAGTAGGGAAACTGGATTTCCACTGCGTCGAAACCGCACTGTTTAGCAGCCTGAAACCGTTCCGGCAACGGCCGTTCGGTAAACAATAAACTCAGATTGGCGGTAAAGCGCAGCATTAGTCTTGGCTATAAAGCTTGATAAGCGTGGAGGGATCTTGCTCCAAAAAGCCGCCGCTACCGTGCAATTGCATTAGTTGCGCCGCCAAGCCGGACATCGGTATCGCACTCCCCTGTTTGCCCGCTAAATCGACAGCCATATTTAAATCTTTCAATAAGGTTTTCACGCGCCACTTCACCGGTTCGAAACGCTGATCGGCCATTTCCGGGCCGACGATTTGCAGTGGCTTGGAATCGGCAAAGCCACCGGCCAGCGCTTCCGGAATTTTTGCAGCATCCACGCCGGCCGACTTTGCCAAGGCCATCATTTCCGCGATTACCAGCACATTGCAACTAACGATCATCTGGTTGCAAATTTTAGTGGTTTGACCACTGCCGACCGCACCCATATGCGTTAACCGGCTATACAGCGGCCGCAATACTTCACGGGCAATTTGAATGTCTTGTTCCGTACCGCCGGCCATAATCGCCAGACTACCCTGCTCTGCCCCGGCCGTGCCACCGGATACCGGCGCATCGACCCAGCGCATGCCGCAAGCTGTCTGCAATTGAAATGCCATGCGCCGGGTAGCTTCCGGATGAATGCTGGATAAATCAATCAACAGTTTGTCGGCAGCGCCGTTGGCGATAATGTGTTCCGTCACCGCCTCTTCAACGGCCATCGTGTCGGACAGACACAAAATCACCACATCGGAGGCTTTTACCAATTCGCCGACACTGCCACAGACCTTAGCACCGGCACCCGCCACCACAGCTAATTTTGCAGTGGTGCGATTCCAGACATTCACCTGAAAACCCGCCGCCAGAAGCCGCATGGTTAAAGGTTGCCCCATCAGGCCTATGCCCACGAAACCCAGCGTGTAGGGTTGTTCTGCCATAGTGACGCTCGCTGTTATTCGAATAGCGCCGGGCTTAAATCCAAACGCTCGGCATCGCCGCGCCCGCTCATCAGATGTTGATAGACGATTTGAAAAGCTTCGTCGAAATCGGCATTCACGAAACGCTGGGATAAATGCGCACAAATCGCATATAAGCCCGAATAATGCACGGTCTCGCCGGAAGTACATAAATTGATTTTCTCGGACAGCACCCGCATCACTGACAGCACTGAACCATCTTGCCGCCAATTAGCAGACACACTGACCACCTCATCGCCCCGGCTAGCGATAGCCGCCAGCGCATTAAAGGATAAATCCACCAAACCGGCCAAAATTTTGATGAGGTCGCCGCTGGCAATGGCTTTAAAGGTCTCGCTACCGCAATCCAATAATAGCGCTTGGCGCAGCACAATATCCATATCGGACAAGTGCCCAATCTCGCCATCATCAGGCTGCTTGATAGCGAATTTCCGGTGAAAATCTCTAACTTGTTGTAAATGTTTGTTCATGATTCTACTCCGGGCTTGGATTCAAAGAATTCGGGGAATAATGGCGCGGCGCGGGACAACATCTGCAGTCAACGACCTAGCCATTTTTGGACAACATCTGCAGTCAACGACCTAGCCATTTTTGGACATCAGCGCAGTCGGAGAATGCGCCAATGAACCAACTAGGGCAATAGGGAAATCGGTTTTAACGCAGTTGCCGGCGCGATTCAATCAACGACAAACTGACTATTACAATCAGCAGGAACAAGGATGTTTCAAGTAATAAAAACGCGGCTATTTTGAAATAAGCAAAAGCCGGATCGACATAACGCACCAACCAACCCGCCGCTTCATCGGCAATTGCTGCGGCATAAACGATTGCGCTGATCCAGACTTTCATCAGCGTCGGCAACGAGGTCATCAGCATCAGATGCGTCAGCGTCAATACCAACATACCCATAGCAAACAAATGAAAATGACTGACTTCCAGTAGGCTTTGATAGCTTTTCGGCTCGTTAAACTCTTGCTCGTTACCCAAATAGTAAGAAACGACCGACTCCGGGGTGAGATTCATTTTATGGAAGTACATCAGACCATTGCTGATCCACAATAAGGCCACATAGGCCAAGAACATCAAGATCAAAGTATTGATCAACAGCTGGCGATTTTGCTCACCGGTTACAAAGAAACGCATTATTTGGTCTTGTTTTGGATGAGAACTTGATAAATCGCCAATACCTTGCGCGCGCTGTTAATTGCGGCTCGGGTGCTGAGCGTTGCCCCCGCCACACCCTGTATATCCTGATTCAGGCTCAACTCTTCGATGGAATGATTAGCCAGCAAGGCCATCCAGCGTTCCGGCGGTTGATATTCCGGCGGCTCATGAAACGCCAGCGTATGAACGTTACGCAATTTGCCATCCGGCGTAAGCACCACCAACAAGGTTTCCGGTTTGGTTCTAACAGTGTGGGCCTCAATCGCGGCATAGCCGATCACTGCACCTTGCTTCTTACCCACATAAAAACTAAACAGATTGGATTCCAGCTTGACCTTCGCAAGCTGTTCGATCTGCGCTACTTCCTCCGGCGTCGGAAACAACGATTGCATTTCCACAGTAGCGTCGTCGCCGAAGGCCAGCTTCATCGCTTCGTCCTTACTGTAAAACACAGCGGCGGCAAGGTTTGCGCTCGTTAAACAAAAAACCAGCAGCGTCAGCATAAGCCGACGAGTTTTTGAAATCAGCATGAGTGGGAAAAATCCAGGGAGTGAACAATACGGCGGCTATGATAGAGACCGGCAAACAATTTGCCAAGCCGATACGCGCATAAGCAATTTATGCGGCTGCATTATATAACGATGTACCCCGCCGTATGAAACGGCGGGGCTTAACACGCAACTTGACAGCCGCTTTAGAAAATAAAGCCCACACCCAAGTTGAAATCGTCCGGAGACGTGCCCGATTTTTGGGTGAAATTACGGTAATCGGCCTTTATCACGACATTGGGAATGGGTTTGTAGTTGAGGCCGACTTGGTAGATTTCGACATCCCTGGTCAAATCGTCTCGACAAATGGCGTTTGCGCATGTCGAAGCAGTAGCAACAGTATCCATACGCTCGTAACGTACGAAAGGAGCCAAATATTGGGTTGTATCGTGCGCAAAGTGCGGCAATATGTCGTAACCAACCTCACTGTACCAACCATAGTTTTCTTCACCGATACTTTTAGCATTGGCGACACTCAGCAAGGCTGCATCGCCGATATGCCCCCAGGAACCCAAGGTACGAAATTCCAGGCCACGGTATTTCCATTGCAGATGGGCTTCGTAAAGTTGCGTTGCTACTTCGAGTTGCCGCCCGTTATACAGCTGATTCTGCCCGGAATTACCGACATACGCCGAGCCGCCCACCATGACGCCAGGCAACATCGGCGGCGCATAGTCCACGCGACCGACATAAGCCAAATCTTCCGCCAACGCCTGTCCTCCTGATTGCCGGCCGCTACGAATGCCGTCAGCGCCAAAATTCTTAGCGTTCATACCGTTAACCACATAGGTTGTGTAGGTCAGACCCGGCAACAATTCACCGAATAACCCCACACCGTTTTCACGCCAAGTGCTGGGAATAATGCGTCTTTCGACTTCCGGGCGATTGTTACCGAAGAAAAACGGCGGCTCATGTATCTGGTTGATAAAGCCCATCGGCATTAACACCATCCCGGCCCGGACGTTGACCAGCGGGTCGATGAAGAAATCCAAGGAGGCCATTTCAACGGAGACAGTGCCCGTGCTACCCGATCCGTTATTACCGGTCGAGGAATGTTCGAACTCTATTTCACTGTTGAACAGTATGCTGTCAGTGAACTTATAACCAGCGTAAATGACTAGTCGTTCGAAATCTGTATTGTCCGGATTATTGACGGTGCCGGTTGCCGCATTACGCCCACCCTGATCATCAACTCGCGCCTGATAATTGGCCTCACCATAGCCACCTAAGGACAGACCCTTGCCTACTTGATACACCTTCGAGGCGGCAGGACCTAAACCGTATGCACTTTTGTATTCAACTTTTTCCGGCACCACCAACTCGGTACGCAGCTTTTCCACTTCTTCCGTCAATACATTGGTTTTACGCTCCAAATTGCTGACTTCACCGGTGGGCGCCTTTTGCGCGACCGCTTCCAGCTTTTTGGTCATGCTGTCAATCTGCTGCTGCTGAGCCTGAATGATCTTCCACATTTCATCCATGGTCTGCGGCTTTTCGGCGGGAATACCTGCAGCGTTTACCCCGGCACTGACGACAATCGCCGAAATCGCGGCGCTAAGTTTTGAGTTTAATGGCTTCATATCGGTCTCCAAGAATTTGAGACTCGAGTATAAAACCCCTACAACAACTAATGCAAATCATTCTCAAATCTATCCGCATTACGAAAAATAACTATCCCTAAAATATTGACTCCCATCCAATTCGGCCGCTATAAGCAGCTACACATTGCGATAAGATGAAGTTTTTCAGTACGTTTCATTTTTTTGATGAACACTTCCCTTCTTGAGGCAGAAACACGATCATGTCCCGCTTCGACAAACACCAATTGCCGAGGTTGACGGCTTCTAAAGTATTTGGCTCCTTTTTGCATCAGATGCTGGCGGAAACGTCTTTCAACATCGGTACTGATTCCGGTATACAGACTACCGTCATCACACTGAATGATATACACCGACCAATTCGACACTGGCGCACTATTCAGAGTCGGCGGATTTATTCAACCAACCATTCAACAAAACCGCTACCAATACGCCAAACCCGATATAGGCATAGCGAACGATGAAGATCAGCGCGGCACTTTGGCTGTGACTTGCAGCATCTTTGACACTTGGCGTGATAGCCAAAGTCCAGAGCAGCGCCGCCAAAAAATAGACCACCACACCCGACACCGCCCATGACACAGCCGGACGACCCGAGCGTGCCGCCGTGTTGTAAAACCAAATGCCGACTAACGCAGCAGCTATCGAACCTAACATGTATTTTCCTGATTTTAAGTGATTTATCGGCGAGACAAGCGCTCGATTCCCAGATTGGCCAACTGATCGGCACGCTCGTTACCGACATCCCCGGCATGTCCCTTCACCCATATCCAATCGATGTTGTGACGCTGGATAGCAGCATCCAAACGCCGCCATAAATCTTCGTTTTTCACTGGTTTATTTGCCGCGGTTTTCCATGCCCGCTTTTTCCAATTAGCCATCCATTCGGTAATACCTTGCAAAACATATTTAGAGTCAGTGTGCAATTTGACGCTACACGGTTTTGTTAGTGTTTCCAGAGCCTGTATTGCGGCCACTAATTCCATCCGGTTATTCGTCGTTTCAGGTTCACCGCCGCATAGCTCCTTTTCTTTATTTCGGTATTCCAAGCGCACGCCCCAACCTCCTGGCCCAGGGTTGCCCTTGCATGCACCATCCGTATAAATAATGACTTCAGTCATGGCCCACATTTCTATGTAAGTTCGATTTCAATCCCAATCCAACCGCAGCTAAATTGCTGCGGCGTTGCTGAGCCGCAGTCAAAGGAATCAATGTGTATTGCCTTTTCACCGCCTTAATGCCGTAAGCCATCGCAAACAAAGACGCAAAGCTGAACTCGAATTTACCGTGAGCAATGGTGTAACTGTCTAATCCAAACTCGGCAGTGGTTAGCAATTCGAAATTCATCAGTTTCAACCAATCCAAAACCCGAGCTTTGGTAATCAAATGCGCCCGCCAGGATTCCGCGAGCTTCCAGTCCCATAAAAACTGAAAACGTACCGACATACTGAACGGATTGAAATTCAACATGACCAATTCGCCACCCGGTTTTAACACGCGATTGACTTCGCGTAGGGTTTGAAATCGACGCGCATCGAACTCCAAAATGTGCGGAAGTATGACTAAATCCATCGATTCAGTTTGAATAGGCAAGTTAAATGCCTTAGCAGTCACCTTCAACGCGCCAGCATCACCCAAGGCCTTGCCGTCCAGAATTAGATAATTCTTATACAAGGAAAAATCGACGAACTCATTTTCCCAACCTAAGCCACCGATCTGGAGTTGTTGTTGTTTACAACTCACCGTTATTGATCTTCGCAGATAGTTGGCCTCCATGGTTTGCAGTAGCTTACCCCTTGGGGTTTGGTACAACGCAAACAGAAATTGTCTCTTCATTTAACCGCCGCTAAGGGTATGTTTTTTTGGCTATTTTAGAAAGCCATGCTAGGATCTAATTTTTTTATTTTAGCGAGTTCAGACAATGCCCCGCTCAATTTCCAAAAAATCAGGCCGTCATCTGTCTTATCTACTACCTATTTTGCTGGCAACCGGTTGTAGTCAACATGCGCAAAAAGACCATCTAAGCCAATCATCGACTAGCAAGTTTTCCGTATTTACCCGGAATGGCAATGCCGGAAAAATCCATAACAAGCAGGTAGAAGCAAAAGAGCACGCCACCATCTGGGACCGGATGCTGTCTCTTTACGCCTTACCGGAAATCGATAATGCCAGAATCGACCGCGAAGTAAACTGGTATCTTAGAAACCCTGAATATCTGACCAGAGTACAACAACGCGCCGAGCCTTATTTATACTTCATCCTCAATGAAATCGAAGCGAAAAACATCCCCGGAGAACTGGCGCTGTTACCTGCGGTTGAGAGCGCTTTCAGACCTGATGCAATGTCGCCAGCTCAAGCATCCGGTCTTTGGCAGTTCATTCCGCCGACCGGGCGTCTTTACGGGTTGAAGCAGAATAGCTGGTATGACGCGCGACGCGATGTGGTGCAATCGACTCAGGCAGCCACTACCTTTCTGAAAGAACTGAGCGAGACTTTCAATAACGATTGGTTACTGGCGCTCGCTTCATACAACGCCGGCAAAGGCAATATCAAAAACGCCGTAGATAGAAACATCGAACGAGGACAGCCTACCGACTTCTGGTCACTGGATTTAAACAACGAGACCTCAGCTTACGTACCCAGGCTGCTGGCAATCGCCAAAATCTTTGCAAACCCGGAAAAATATAACGTCAATCTGCATCAATTCGCCAACCAGCCTTACTTTGAATTGGTCGACGTAAAATCGCAGCTTGACCTGGGTAAAGCGGCGGAAATGGCGCAAACACCGCTGGACGACTTCTTAAAGCTCAATCCCGGCTACAACCGCTGGAGCACCGACCCGAACGGTGCGCAGCACCTGCTAATTCCTGTAAGCAAAGCCGATTCCTTTAAAGAGAGACTCGCTGAACTGCCACACGAAGAAAGAATCAAGTGGGAACACCATACAGTTGGCAAGAAAGAGACGCTAAAAAGCATAGCCAGCAAACACAGTACCAGTGTCGAAGAGATTATTAATGTCAATCATCTTGACGACGATACGGTTGCCCAAGGCACAATCCTGCTAATTCCAGTGTCTTATCATTCACAGAAAGGCGAACCAACCACATCGGCTGTTGCCGCAGTGTCACAACAATCCACACCAACCCCCGCCCAATCAAGCAAACAGCAATATACGGTTAAGAAAGGCGATACCTTATGGGATGTCTCTCAACGTTTTTCTGTTGATAAAGACGATATCGTGAGTTGGAATAAATTACCCAAGAAAGCGACTCTGAAACCCGGTCAAAAACTGACTATCAAGAAAACCAGCAGCAGTATAACCGTGGCATCTACCGCGCCTTCCGTCAAGCAAATCAGCTACACAGTCAAACCCGGCGATACCTTGGCGCAGATCTCCAAAAAATTTAACGTTAACGTCACCGAGCTCCGCAAATGGAATAACGTTCCCAAAAACAAGGCGGACATCAAACCGGGCTCTAAGCTAAAAGTGATGATTGAAGCCGGCCATCCGTCTACCTAAAGCTTCAGACAACAAATACGTAAGTTCAATATGGATCTAAGACACTAGATCTTTCTCATCGCCGCAAGAGTAAACTTAAATAAGCGATTTAGGTTTACTCTTATGCTTCGCGAGATCAAACCGCCCCAGTAAAGCGATCAGCATAGGAGACGCTAGTCGCCACATCACCACAGAAATACTGATTGGACTTAAAATATTGAATTAAAACAGACGATATAGAAAACTTTGCACGGCATTATTTCCGCTGCGCAAGAGCTATAACTTTAAGAATTGATGGCGTCCCCACGGGGGTTCGAACCCCGGTTACCGCCGTGAAAGGGCGGTGTCCTAGGCCACTAGACGATGGGGACTAAGACTATTTTTTCAGAATGACTTCTTCAACAAGAAGTGCCGGTTTAACCGACTTTAGCCAAGTTGGCGTCCCCACGGGGGTTCGAACCCCGGTTACCGCCGTGAAAGGGCGGTGTCCTAGGCCACTAGACGATGGGGACTAAGACTATTTTTTCAGAATGACTTCTTCAACAAGAAGTGCCGGTTTAACCGACTTTAGCCAAGTTGGCGTCCCCACGGGGGTTCGAACCCCGGTTACCGCCGTGAAAGGGCGGTGTCCTAGGCCACTAGACGATGGGGACTCAGGACTAAATCAACTACTTTGGTGGAGCCAAGGAGGATCGAACTCCTGACCTCTTGCATGCCATGCAAGCGCTCTCCCAGCTGAGCTATGGCCCCGTAGTTGAGTCCTCGTATTATACGGGTTTTCAGAGCTTTGTCTAGGAATTTTCTACATTCTTTATGTATCTGATCGCTCGCTCTATTCTGTGCAAGGTTTTCTCTCTGCCCAATAGCGCTAAAGTCAGGTCAATAGCCGGCGATACGCCGCTGCCGCAAACCGCTACACGCAAGGGCTGCGCAACCTTACCCAGATTAAGTTGCAACTGCTCCGCGCTATCCAATACTACTTGATGAAGACCTGATGCTTCCCATTCGCCGATAGCGCTAAACTGCACCAGTAAATGTTGCAATACATCGTCCACGCCCGCTTTGAAATTCTTTTTCGCGGCTTTTTCTTCGTAAGCGTCGAATTCCTTGTAAAAGTATTCGCTCTCGGCGGCCATATCCACCAGAGTTTTGCATCGCTCGCGCTGCGCTTTAACCACATCCGCCAGCGCCGGGCCGCTGGTCGGATCGATACCACGCTCCCCCATATGCCAAGCCAAGTGCCTAGCAACATGTGCCGGATCACCATTCATAATGTACTGGTGATTCAACCACACCAACTTCTCGGTATTGAACGTGGACGCGGAAACATTGACTTTTTCCAACTCGAACAGCGCCACCATTTCTTGCAAGGAAAACAATTCCTGATCACCGTGCGACCAACCCAAGCGCACCAGATAGTTCAACAAAGCCTCGGGTAAATACCCGTCATTGCGATATTGCATCACGCTGACCGCGCCATGGCGTTTGGACAATCTTGCACCGTCGGAACCTAAAATCATCGGCACATGCGCATACACAGGCAATTGCGCACCCAAGGCTTTCAGAATATTAATCTGCCTGGGCGTATTGTTAACATGATCGTCACCGCGTATTACATGAGTAACTCCCATATCCATATCGTCGACTACTACCGTCAGGTTATAGGTCGGCGTACCATCGGAACGGGCAATAATCAGATCATCCAGCTCCTTGTTGGCAACGACGATGCGGCCTTTCACCAAGTCATCGATGATAACCTCACCCTGCTCCGGATTCTTAAAGCGCACCACCCGCTCGCCTTGCGGATTTTCAACGCCATGCCGGCACTTGCCGTTGTAACGCGGCTTTTCCTTGTTGGCCATTTGCTGCTCGCGCAAAGCTTCCAACTCTTCGCGACTGCAGTAGCAATAATAGGCATCGCCCTGCGCCAACAATTGCTGAATGACTTCTTTGTATCGATCAAAACGATGCGTCTGATAGAACGGACCCTCGTCATATTCCAAGCCTAACCAAGTCATGCCTTCCAGAATGGCATTCACCGACTCCTGGCTGGAACGTTCAAGATCGGTGTCCTCGATTCGCAAAATAAATTTGCCACCGTGTTTGCGCGCATACAACCACGAAAACAGAGCGGTCCTGGCACCGCCAACATGTAAATAACCGGTGGGACTGGGGGCAAAGCGGGTTCTAATACTCATCGTCAATTTATTTAGTTGTTAAAAATTTCTTGGCATATTCGCCGGGAATGGAGCGAGAGGCGTTTAAACGCATCGCCTGATAATTAAATTGCACGCTGCCTTTCGCTGCATCGTTTCTGCCCAGAATCGCCAGCGAGGTGGCATGTCCTTGTTTAGCGGCTTTTTCGTACCAATCGGTAGCCTTATCTCTGTCGCTATTCACACCCATGCCTCGATCATACATCGCACCCATGACCACCTGAGCATCAAGCAAACCTTGATTCGCTGCCTTTTCCATCCACTCCGCGGCCTTGTGCTCGTCCTTCTCGAAACCTTCTCGGCCCAGTAAATACAGCGATGCCAACTTGGCTTGAGCCTGCGCATTCCCCTGCTCAGCCATTTCTTTCACACTGTCAGCCTTTACCGCACTGGCAAGTAAAAACATCGCACAGAAAATTAAAATCTTGCCCATTACATTCTCCAAGGAAGCCTAAGGATTAAAAACAAACCGGCATTATTTCACGGCGCCCGGCTAAGATGAACGCACTATTTAAAAATAAGGGATTGATGTTAGACTTAAGACACCAAGGCGGTACGCTAGGCCTTGTCGATGCAGAACAATAACCTGGAGAATCAATACATGAAAAGAAACCTTTTATTCACGGCCACTCTGGCCGGAGCGCTGCTTTCCGGTTGCGCGACGCAGTCGAGCAATAATTTCCAGGCTTTCCAGCCTGAAGACCTTAACGCGCTGGTTAAATCCGGAAAACTGGTACAAAAAACCAACAGCTTTTTCGTGATTAATGATTCGTCTTCATCCATGAGCCGTACCTATGTAAATTCTGCGGATTACAGCGGCACCAAGCTGGATGTCGAAAAAAATCTGCTCAATAAGTTTAACAAATCCATTCCGGTTATGCCGCTGACATCCGGTTTGCGCAGCTTCGGTTTTGGCCCATGCCTGTCTTGGGGCTCAACTTATCTCAACCAAGCCGTGCAAAATTACACTCAGGCCGGTTTCGAAACTGCAATTACCTCTCTACAATGCTCTAGCGGCGGCACCCCACTGGCCACGGCGCTAAGCGAGTCCGGCAAAGACATCACCTCTGCTCCCGGCAATATTGCCTTAATCGTTTTAAGCGACGGTATCGAGGAAGTCTCGCCGCTACCTACTGCCGAAGCGCTTAAATCCCAATACGGAGACAAGCTATGCATTTACACAGTCTGGGTCGGTAATGACCAAGATGTGGCCGGGCAAGCGGTGCTGCAAGACCTCGCCAATGCATCGGGTTGCGGATTCTCCACTACTGCCGAAGCGATCACCAGCGCCAAAGGCATGAGCGATTTCGTTAAAAACGTCTTCTTGAAAGCAGGCACACCCAAAGTGGCCGATTGCTCAACCCAAGACGACGACACAGACGGCGTAAGCAACTGTGCCGATAAATGCCCTGACACTCCTAAAGGCGCTATCGTCGATAAAGACGGTTGCTGGGCGTTCCGCGGCCTACTGTTCGATTTCGACAAATCCGACGTCAAAGCCAAATACGGCCCGCTGATCCAAAACGCCGTGGAAGTCATGAAAATGAACCCTGGTTTGACCATAGAGATTCAGGGCCACACTGATAGTTACGGTAAAGATGCTTACAACCAAAAGCTTTCCGAGCGCAGAGCCAATGCAGTTAAAGCCGAGCTGATCAAACAAGGCGTGGAAGGCAAACGCCTGACAGCGGTTGGCTTCGGCGAGTCCAAACCCGTCGATACCAATGAAACTGACGAGGGCCGTGCCTACAACCGCCGTGTCGAATACAAACGTACCGACCGCTAAACGATAAGCTTCCAGCTTAACGAAACCAGGGAGGCCCAGGCCTCCCTTTTTTATGTCCAGATCAATCAAATGGGCTCAGCATCGTTCGCGCTTGTTGCGGTCCGTAAACTCAATACACACTCGATGTGTGCATTTAGCCGAACCCCGCCTATCCCCGCTCCCAGAAATACAATGCGTCAAACGCCAGTTCAATATCTGACCAGCACCGTTTCGCTAGACAGCAAGCGCCGCAGGCGGATCAGGAGTTCATCGCTCGGGCGCACGCGCCAGTCGTCGCCCAATTGCAGGGTCGCTTTGTCGGTGCCAGTGCGGTACTCGATTTGGATTGGACATTGACCGCCGCAGAATGGCGTCAGCGTGGCCTGTAGGCTTGCCAGCCAACCGGACGGCAGGCCGCTATTGGCCAGATCTATCGTCAACGTAATGCCGCGGGCATATAACTCACGCGCTTCTTCCATACTGTAGAGCTTCTCGGCAGTCATCCTAAGACTGTTGGTAAAGTCGTCCATTGCCAATGAACCTTCGGCAATCAGAATCGTGTCTTTGCTGAGCAGGTTACGGTATTTGTCGTATATATTGCTGAAGGCCGCCACTTCCAGCCGGCCGGTACGGTCGTCCAGCGTTGCAAAGCCCATCATCTTGCCCTGCTTGGTTTGCCGGGTACGCATTTCCACGATCAGGCCGGCGACACGCGCTTCCATTTTGCCTCTGGAACGGCCGGCATCGACTTCCAGACTGGCGAGCGAGACCGTGGGTGATATGTTTTAATTCCGGCAGATATTCGGCGATGGGATGGCCGGTCAGAAACAGACCCAAAGTCTGCTTTTCCGCTTCCAGCTTTTCTTTTTCGGTCCACGGCTCGACCACGGTGGAATAAGCTTCCGCTTCACCGTCGCTGACTTCCACTTGTACCGCCAAACCGAATAGATCGTTTTGACCGGCCAACGCCATTTTTCCGTGTTGTTCGGCCACTCGCAAGGCGGTAGTCAATTCAGCGAGATGCGCCGCACGATTAGGATCGATGGTATCCAGCGCTCCGGCTCTGATCAATGCTTCCAACACCCGGCGATTGACCTTGCGCAAATCGACACGCTTGCACAGATCGTACAAGCCCGCAAACGCGCCGTTGGCAGCCCGTTCTTTTAATAAATCTTCAATCGCATTTTCGCCGACACCCTTGATCGCGCCGATACCATAAACAATCTGACCCTGGTCGTTTACCGTAAAACGAAAGTCGGAAACATTAATGTCCGGCGGGCAGATCTCCAGCTTCATTTCACGGCATTCGTCGATCAACACCACCACTTTGTCGGTGTTATCCATATCCGACGACATCACCGCCGCCATGAACGCGGCCGGATAATGCGCCTTCAACCAGGCGGTCTGATACGCAACCAAAGCGTAAGCCGCTGAATGCGATTTGTTGAAACCGTAGCCGGCAAACTTCTCCATCAGGTCGAAAACATAAGTCGCGATCGCGGCATCGATCTGGTTCGCTACCGCGCCCGACATGAATTTTTCCCGCTCCTTGGCCATTTCCTCCGGCTTTTTCTTACCCATCGCCCGCCGCAACATATCGGCGCCGCCCAGGGTATAGCTAGCCAATTCTCGGGCAATCTGCATTACCTGCTCCTGGTACAGAATAACGCCGTTGGTGGGCTTTAAAATCGGTTCCAGTAATGGATGCGCGTATTCGGCCTTGGCACCGTGTTTGACGTTGATATAATCGTCAACCATGCCCGATTCCAAGGGGCCCGGACGGAATAATGCCACCAGCGCGATGATGTCGTCGAAGCAATCCGGCTTCAACTTTTTGATCAGCTCCTTCATACCGCGCGACTCCAGCTGAAACACTGCGGTAGTCTGGGCATTTTTTAATAATTCATAGCTGGGCAGGTCGTCGCGCGGAATCTGGCTTATATCCACCGGCTCTTCACCGCATTGCGCTCGCTGGCGATTGATGGTTTGCAGCGCCCAATCAATGATCGTCAAGGTCCGCAAACCCAGGAAGTCGAATTTCACCAAGCCAACCGCTTCAACGTCGTCTTTGTCGAACTGCGTGACCAGATTGCCGCCGCCCTGCTCGCAATACAAAGGGCTGAAATCGGTAAGCTTGGTCGGCGAAATCACCACGCCGCCGGCGTGTTTACCAGCATTTCGGGAAATGCCCTCCAACGAACGCGCCATATCGATCAGCGCTTTGACCTCTTCCTCGGTGTCGTACAAGGCCTTTAATTCGGCGCTGTCTTGCAAGGCCTTATCCAGTGTCATGCCGATCTCAAAGGGAATCAATTTTGCCAGCCTGTCCACAAAACCATAGGCGTGACCCATCACCCTGCCCACGTCGCGAATCACGGCCTTAGCGGCCATCGAACCGTAAGTAATAATCTGCGATACATGATCGCGGCCATAATGACGAGCGACGTAATCGATCACCTCGTCGCGGCGTTCCATGCAAAAGTCGATATCGAAATCCGGCATCGACACCCGCTCAGGATTCAAAAACCGTTCGAACAGCAAATCGAATTCGATCGGATCAAGGTCGGTAATCTTCAATGCATACGCCACCAAAGAGCCGGCACCCGATCCTCGCCCCGGCCCGACCGGTATCGCATTGTTCTTGGCCCACTGAATAAAGTCGGCAACAATCATGAAATAGCCGGGAAAACCCATCTGGGTGATCACGTTCAGTTCAACTTCCAAACGCTCGTCATAGACTTTGCGATTTTCCGCGAAGCTGCCCTTGCCTACCGGCGGGTATTGAACGAGTCGTTCTTCCAGGCCCTGGCGCGAAGCATGCTTGAAATAGTCGTCCAGCGTCATACCTTCGGGGACCGGAAAATCGGGCAAATAGTTTTCGCCCAATGTCAGCTCGACATTACAGCGTTTGGCGATTTCCACACTATTGACCAAAGCCTCCGGAATATCGGCAAACAATTCGGCCATTTCCTCGGCAGTACGTAAATATTGCTGAGCGGTATAGTTTTTTGGCCGGCGGTTGTCGTCCAGCACCCGCCCCTGATGGATACAGACCCGTACTTCATGCGCGTCGAAATCGTTTTTACTGATAAAACGCACGTCGTTGGTGGCAACAACCGGCAAATCCAATTCGGCAGCCAAATCCGCCGCTAATTTGATGTAACGCTCTTCGTCGGTTTTACCGAGCCGCTGCAATTCCAGGTAAAAACTGTTTGGAAACAAATCCCGCCAATATTCGGCACAACGTTTGGCTTGCTCGGCATTTTCCGCCAACAAAGCCTGACCGACGTCACCATCCATCGCTCCCGATAACACAATCAAACCCTCATGATTCTCGGCAATCCAGTCTTTGTGCAGCATCGGTATCCCTTGGTGCTGCCCTTCCTGGTAGCCTCGGGAAATCAGCTCGGTCAACGTCACATAGCCTTTCTGATTGCGCGCCAACATGGTCAGGCGAAACGGCGAGGCCGGCTCGTCAGGATTGAAAATCAGCGCATCGGCGCCGATCAAGGGTTTGATGCCGGCGCCTTGTGCGGCTTTATAGAATTTAACCAGCGAGAACAAATTGCTTTGTTCGGTAATCGCCGCGGCCGGCATTTGATACTCAGCCAGTTTCTTTACCAAGGGCTTGATTCTGACGATACCGTCAACCAGGGAGAACTCAGTATGAATACGAAGATGAACAAAACTCGGCGTCATGGCTGTTTAAACAAGATACTTTTTAACAGGAGCAAACGATTTTCGATGCTGCGGGCTAATCCCAAGCTGTTGTAAAGCCGCTAAATGCTGCTGGGTTGGATAGCCTTTGTGGACAGCAAAAGAATAGCCGGGATACAGCCTATCCAGCGTCTGCATTTCCTCATCGCGGGCGACTTTGGCTAGGATCGAGGCGGCGGAAATTTCCGCAACCAGCAAATCGCCTTGTACGATAGCTTCTCCCGGTATATCCAATACCGGTAGCCGATTGCCGTCCACCTTGACCCCATCGGGGCGATAGTCCAATTGCGACACCGCCCGCTGCATCGCCACCATCGTCGCTTGCAGAATATTGATAGTGTCGATTTCGCTAGCTTCGGCGCGGGCAACGGCCCAGCACAAGGCATTGGCCGTGATTTGCTCGGCCAGCAGTTTGCGTTTCTTTTCGGTAAGTTTTTTGGAATCTGTTAAACCCGCGATGGGTCTGAGTGGATCGAGAATCACCGCAGCGGCGACCACCGGCCCGACTATGCAGCCGCGGCCAACTTCGTCGATACCGGCTATGCGTGGAGGGTTATCGGAGGATACCGCGTGTGACATTACGTAGAAAGCTGACCATATTGGAAAGTTCGTTACTTTCGCCGGCCATATCTTCCATTTCTTCGATGGCGTCTTCCAGACGCAGATTGTTTTTATAGAGGATCTTATAGGCTTTGCGAATCTGCCGAATCACTTCCGGCGGTACGCCGTTGCGCTCCATACCCACCGAATTGATGCCGTGCGGGCGAGTAGGTCTGCCACCCACCATCACATACGGCGGAATATCCTGAGTGATCGCACTGCCCATCGCCGAAAAACTGTATTCGCCGATTTGAGTAAATTGATGCACCAAGGTAAAACCACCCAAAATAGCATGATCACCCAGATGCACATGCCCGGCAATCGAGGCGCCATTCGCCATGATCACATGATCACCAATTTCGCAATCGTGCGCCACGTGGGTGTAAGCCATGAACAAATTATCGCTGCCGATCAACGTCAATCCTCGATCTTGCTGCGTGCCACGGTGCATCGTACAAAATTCGCGTATTACATTGCGGTCGCCGATTTCCAGACGGGTGATTTCATCGGCGTACTTTTTATCTTGCGGGTCTTCGCCTATCGAGGTGAATTGGTAGATCGTATTATCCTTGCCGATGGCGGTAGGACCTTTAATCACCACATGCGGGCCGATCTCTGTACCTGAATCTATCTGCACATCCGGACCAATAACCGAGAACGGACCGACTTTAACATCGTCGGCCAATTCGGCATTGATATGCACAACCGCTCTGGGATCTATCATTTATGCCTCTGCTGCCACAGCCGCACACATGATTTGCGCACTGGCGGCCAGTTCACCATCTACTTCCGCACGGCAATCGAAGGACCAGAGGTGACGCTTGTGTTTGATGTAAGTCACTTCCAGGCGCAATTGGTCACCGGGAACAACTTGCTTTTTGAAGCGGGCGTTATCGATGCCCGCCAAGTAATAAATCGTGCCTTTGCCCAATTGATCGTTGCTTTGCGACGTCAGTAGCGCAGTAGCTTGCGCCAGGGCTTCCATGATCAACACACCAGGCATAATAGGTTGACTCGGAAAATGGCCTTGAAAAAACGGCTCGTTAAAGGTCACGTTTTTCACAGCCAGCAAACGCACGCCCGGCTCGCAGTCAAGTACCCTGTCTACCAGCAAGAAAGGATAGCGATGTGGCAAGAGTTCCTGAATTTGTAAAATATCGAGTGTGCCGGCCATGAGTTATCTGTGCGAAATGAGGAGAAGCGGGAAGTTCGCTTATACCAGGAACTCCCCCACTTAAGGTGCTGCATGCTTCCGCAATCAGGGAAGCATCGGGGAAAATCTTACTGCGACAAGTTTTCCAGTTTTTGCTGAACGCGGCTGGTAACATCAATTTGATCGTTGGCGTAAATAACACCGTCGGTCAGCAACAAATCAAAAGACTCTTCTTTGGCTAACGCTCTTACTGCTTCCACGATGCGTTTTTGCAGGTTGCCCAACTCTTCGTTTCTACGCATGTTGAAATCTTCACTGAACTCTTGTTGTGCACGAGCCGCGTCGCGTTTTTTGTCCAGAATGTCTTTTTCGATTCTATGACGCTCTTCTTCGCCCATCACCGCAGTGTCACGGCCCAATTTTTCTTCCAGCGATTTAATCTCTTTTTGCTGAGAAACCAGCGCTTTGTCTCTTGGTGAAAATTCAGTTTCCAAGCGAGTTTTTGCTTTGGCGGCTTGTGGTGCTTTTTCCAAAACCTTGGCCACATTGACAAAACCGATTTTCAGCTCTGCGTGACTCACGCCAGCAAAAATCATCAGCATCAGAAACAAAGAAATTCTATTTTTCATGGTCAAAACCATCTCCGGTTAATTTTTTTGAGTTTAAGACAGAACGCAAAAGCGATTATAGGGCAAAACAGGCTCAAACTAAACTAAAATCCCGAGCCGAAGGTGAACTGGAAGGCTTGAGTTCTGTCGGTACTCTCCGAATTCAGGGGCTGGGCAACACTCACTGCCAAGGCCCCAAACGGCGACAACCATTCCCCAGACAAGCCCACCGAATAACGGAAATACTTGCGCAAATCGCCGGTACTAAGTCCGGGTGCCAGCGTGCCGGCGTCAACAAACGAGCCAATTCTCACCGATTTCATATCGCTTAAGAACGGCACAGGGAAAAACAGCTCGGCCTTGCCAATCAGCTTGGTGGAGCCCCCGATGGGTCGATTGTAGGTATTGGCGGTATTGATTTCGTTTTGGTCAATGACACCCAAGGTATTTTGCATAAAACCGCGAACGTCACCGGTACCACCGGCAAAATAGTTTTCAAAAAACGGCAAGCCGGAACTACCACCGTAGCTACCGCCATGCGCCACCTCACCTAACAAGCGGAAGGTAAAGTCGTTGGACAAGGGAAAATAATGCTGATGCTTATAGCCGACTTTGAAATATTCCAAATCACTACCGGGTACGGTAATCAATCCGGAAAGCCTTTGCTGACCACCGCTATGTGCGAATGTGGCTCTGTCTAAAGTATCGTGAGTCCAGCCCGCAGAAGTTGAGAGCGTATCGAAGCTTTTCGACCGGATTGCAGAAATGTCGTCGCCCTTTTTAAACCCTAGGAATTTTAGAATCGTGTCCGAAGACAAGGTGGTATTTTCGATCTCGGTGCGCTTTAGATCAATATCAAAACCGATTCTGTCGAACTCGTTCAACGGGATACCAAAGTTGATACCGGCGTTTGTAATGGTTGTATTGTAAGCCGCCAAGTTAGCTGCGTAGGCATTTCGGGAGGTGTAACCCAGGTTGTAGCCCATCGCCACGCCATCCAGCGTGTAATAAGGATCTGAAAAGCCCAGGTTGTAGCGCGTCAAAATACTACTGTTGTTGAACGCGAAATCCACCCGTTTACCGGTACCAAAGATGTTGTCTTGCGAGACGTTGGCGTTAAAGATAATCCCTTGCACCTGGGAGTAACCGACACCGGCCTGCAAGTTACCGGAGGCTTTTTCCTTGATCGTGTAATTGACGTCGATCTGATCGGCCGAACCGACCACAGGCGGCGTTTCCACGCCCACTTCCTCAAAATAACCCAATCTATCCAGACGGGTCTTGGTCCGTTCAATCTTGCTGCTGGCCGCCCAACTGGACTCCATTTGTCTGGCTTCCCGGCGAATCACTTCGTCACGGGTCTTGGTGTTACCTTTGACGTTGATGCGCCGCACATACACACGCTTGCCCGGATCAACAAAAAAGGTCATCGCGACGGTTTTTTGCTGTTCGTTAATCTCCGGCACCATATTGACGTTGGCAAAGGTATAGCCTTCGTCACCCAGGCGATCCGAAATGGATTTGGACGTTTCCGTAGCGTTCTTCCGGGAGAAAATCTCTCCGGGACCCACCTTAACCAACTTGATCAACTCTTCAGGCGGCACGATCAATTCACCGGACAATTTGACCTTTTCCAAGGTGTACACATCGCCTTCCTTGACGTTGATGGTGATGTAAATTTCCTTCTTATCGGCCGTAATATCAACCTGAGTGGATTCAATGGAGAAATTGATATAACCGCGATCAAGATAAAATGAACGCAGCTTTTCCAAATCAGCAGACAGCTTTTGTTTGGAATATTGGTCGTCTTTGGAATAAAAAGACAGGAAGTTGGTGGTGCTTAATTCGAACTCTTTCCGCAACACATCGTTAGCAAAGGATTTGCTGCCGACGATATTGATTTGCTTGATCTTGGCAACCCGGCCCTCGGAAATATCGATATGAATCCCGACCCGGTTGCGCGTCAACTCGGACACTTCGGTTTTAATTTTCAGGCCGTATTTACCGTGGCTGAAATATTGCCGGCGTAGCTCTTGTTCGACCTTGTCCAGGATTTGCTTGTTGTAAACCTTGCCTTCCGCCAAGCCGATTTTTTTCAAGGCTTCGGTCAAATCTTCCTTTTTAATGTCTTTGTTGCCTTCGATAACCACTTTCGCTACCGAAGGCCGCTCGACTACATTCACCACCAGCGTGCCGCCATCGCGTTCCAGCGATATATCCTTGAAAAATCCGGTATTGAATAAAGCCCTGATCGCCGCGGCTTGCTTGTCTTCGGAAAAGGTTTCGCCAACATTAACCGGCAAATAGTTGTAGACGGTACCGGCGGAAATTCTTTGTAAGCCCTTGACCTGAATATCCTCAACTACAAAGCTGCTTGCATGAGCGGCCTTGCCGGACAGCATACTCAGCAACAGTATTTGTAATAGTGGGTTTTTCTTCACGCAGTCAACCATGGAAAATGAACAGGCGCGATTGTAACACGCTGTTTTCGGATTCCCGCGCCTTCAATGGTAAATACTCGTAAATACTGGCCGAAAAATTGCTTTCTTATTCAGTTTCAATTGCAAGGAAAAACAATTCAAAAAAAATTACAAAAATCCAATGCAAGCTATTGAAATAAAATATTTTTGATCAAAACATCAAGTCAACCAAACGTATCGGCAATCAAGTTCCGATAAACGGCTCGCGTGTAATCCGCTTCCGCAGCGGCAACTTGGGCATCGGCTCGCGCACTTACTCCACCGGCGCCTTTCACCGGCGCAATCGCATCGGCTGCATCCAGTTTGTAAACACCGGCCACGGAGATACCGTGGTCAGGCGCGATTAGGCTATAGCAGGTATTCAGCCAATGCGCTTCGGGGACGGGGGTCTGATTAAGCAAGCTCGTCACCGCCAACGCACACGCTTTAGCTTCGGAATTAGCGGCAAAAGCAGATTTAGGGATAGGCGCATAATGCGCAGCGTCGCCAATGACATGGATAAAGTCGTCAAATAACGATTGGCCGGTCAGCGGCCGAACCGGACACCAACCGGTGCTATCGGCCAAGCCCTGCTGCAAAGCGATGTGCGCAGCCGTTTGCGGCGGAATGATGTTCAACACGTCGCCTCGGAATCGGTCGCCGAATTCGCTAGTTAACACCCTATTCGGCTTATCCAGTTCAAGTAAAGGGTTATCCGCCAAACTATGCCACTCGATCAGACTATTGGCGGTGCCGTAACCGTAATGCTTAGTCCAGCCGGCTTCGAATAGAGCCTGCTTGGAAAAGCTGCGTTTGGCATCGAGGATGAGTATTTTCGAACGCGGTTTATGCTTTTTCAGCCAATACGCCATCATACTGGCTCGCTCGTAAGGGCCAGGCGGACATCGATAAGGATCGACAGGCACCGCTAGTAACACTACCCCACCGTCCGGCATCGCTTGCAGTTGCCGCGCCAGCATTAAGGTCTGCGGACCGGCCTGCCAGGCATGCGGAAATTGCTCCGCGGCGGCCTGATCGTAACCAGCCATCGTATCCCAACGAAAATCGATGCCGGGCGACATGATTAACCTGTCATAGCTCACACTCTGCCCGCCGGCCAATCGCAATCGCCGTTGCCCAGCATCTAAACTGCTGACGCGATCAATTAACAGTTTGATTCCATATTTGTCTTGCAAAGCCTGGTAATCGACCGTCAACTGGTCGAGGCCCGTCAAACCGGCAAACAACCAATTACTGCCGGGACAAGTGATATATTTGGCTTTGGGTTCGATCAGCGTGACTTGAATATTCGCATTCAATAAACGCAAATATTTCGCTGCAGTCGCGCCACCGAAGCCGCCACCGACCACTACGACATGCGCTTTGGCACCCCAAAAGAACGGCAATCCGCCACAACCGCTAAGAACACCAGCCCCAACTCCGGCAAGACCTTGTAAAAAACGTCTGCGGGATAATCCGGTCATTAATGGCGACTCAAATACTCGGCAACCGCCGCCAGCTCGGTGTCGCTGTAACCTTTAGCCAAACGCGGCATCAATGTGGCGGGCCTTTTGTCGTATTTAAAATCCAGCAAGGCCTGCTGGATCTGCTGAGCGGATAAACTTTTTAGCGAAGGGCTTGAGCTTTGGGCATCTAAGTTTGAATCGGTGTGACAATTCCAGCAATTAAAGGCCATTGCTCTCGCATCGATTTCAGCATAAGCCATCGAGCTCAATGCGCTGGCAAGCAACGCCGCCGAAACATAGCCCATGCGCTTCATGCCGCTTAAGCAAGCAGTTTCTGCCGAAACACTTCGTACAACAATACGCCAGCAGCCACCGATACGTTCAGGCTTTCCACCTGTCCAGCCATAGGAATTTTCACCAGAAAATCGCAATGCTGACGGGTCAGATGGCGCATGCCAGTACCCTCCGTGCCCATCACCAGCGCCAGGGGCATATCCAGTTTCATCTGAAACACGGTTTGCTCAGCTTCGCCGGCCGCGCCCATGATCCAGATATTCTGCTCTTTCAACCAGCGCAGAACTCTGGCCAGATTGGTGACCTGATACACCGGCACCGTTTCCGCTGCACCGCTGGCTACTTTACAAACCGTCGGCGTGATACCGGCGGCATTGTCTTTAGTGACGATCACGCCATGCGCACCCACGGCATCCGCGGTGCGCAAACAAGCACCGAGATTGTGCGGATCTTGCACTTGATCCAGCACCAAATAAAACGGCGTCTGGGTTAGCGCTTCAACGTCTTGTTTGAGCTGGTCTTCGCTGCGCGTCGCCGGTAACTCGACCGAGACGACGATGCCTTGGTGATTCTTGCCGTCGGCCATCTTTTCCAGCTTTTTACGCTCGGTTTTTTCCGGATTGATACCCAGCTTGACGAGATCGTCTATCACTTGCTTCAGGCGCACATCCTGGCGTTGACTATCCACCCAGGCTCGGCGAATTTTCTGCGGTGAATAATCCAGCGCGGCTTGCACCGCGTGAATACCAAACAATTGGGTTAAATTCATGAGCGACGGCGTTTTTTGGCTTTTGGCTTACTTGAGGATTTTTTATCTTTATTCGACTTCGTCGCTTTAGCGCCGGCTTCGGCTTTTTTGCGGCCAGAAGAGGATTTGGTTTTAGCGATTTTTTTACCCGTCTGTAGCAACTCAAAATCGATTTTCTTGTCGTCCAGATTAACCCGCACCACGCGAATTTTCACCATATCGCCCAAGCGGTAACGTACGCCGGTGCGCTCGCCGTACAACTGATGTTTACTGGCGTCGAAGGCAAAATAATCCTGTACCAGAGAGGCGATATGCACCAAGCCTTCCACGTAAATCGATTGCAATTCAACGAAAAAGCCAAAACCGGTCACGGCGGAAATCACGCCGTCGAACTCTTCGCCGATCTTGTCCATCATATACTCGCATTTCAGCCAGCTCACCACATCGCGGGTGGCGTCGTCGGCTCGGCGCTCGTTCGCCGAACAATGCTCACCCAACAACACCATGTCAGGATGCGTGTAATAAAAACTATCAACCGACTTACCGGCCAGACAATGCCTGATCGCCCTATGCACCAGCAAATCAGGATAGCGCCGGATCGGCGAAGTAAAGTGCGCATAGGCATCCAGCGCCAAGCCAAAATGGCCTTTGGTTTCCGGGCTGTAAACGGCTTGCGACATGGAGCGCAGCAAAATCGTCTGAATCAAATGCGCGTCGGGACGTTCCTTTACCGACTCCAGCAGATGCATGTAATCCAATGGCGTGGGTTGCGCCTTACCCCCCAGAAATAAACCCAATTCGCCCAGAAAGGTTTTCAGCGCCAGTAATTTTTCCGGGCCGGGACCATCGTGGATCCGCAGCAGGCGCGGCATTTTTTTCTTGTTCAGAAACTTCGCCGCTGCCGTGTTGGCGGTAATCATAAATTCTTCGATCAGCTTATGGGCATCGTTGCGCTGCAAAGGCACGATTTCAGCGATTTTGCGCTCCGGCCCAAAGACGATTTTGGTCTCCTGGGTGTCGAAATCCATCGCCCCGCGCAACTCGCGCTGCTTACGCATCACCTTGTACAAGTCGTACAGAGTCTGTAAATATGGCAGCAAAGCGGCGTATTTTTTTGCCAGCTTCTGATCGCCATCCACCAGCATTTTTGCTACGTCGGTATAGGTCAAACGCGCATGGGAGCGCATCACCGCTTCAAAAAACCGCGAACGCAGGACATTACCTTCTTCGTTGATCAGTAATTCGCAGACCATGCATAAACGATCCACTTCCGGGTTCAACGAACACAATCCGTTAGACAGTATCTCCGGCAGCATCGGAATGACTTTTTCCGGAAAATATACAGAAGTACTGCGATTTTTGGCTTCGGCATCCAAAGCGGTATCGACTTTTACATAATGTGAGACGTCGGCAATCGCCACCAACAACTTCCAGCCTTTCGGGGTTTTTTGCGCGTAGACAGCATCGTCGAAATCGCGGGCATCTTCGCCATCTATGGTGACCAAGGGCAATTTACGAATATCTTCCCTGCCCTGCTTGGCGGACTCCGGGACTTGCGGCGTGAGCTCCTTAATTTCTTCTAGTAACTGGTCCGGCCACTGATTGGGTAAATCGTGCGAGCGAATCGCCATTTCGATTTCCATGCCCGGCGCCATATGCGCGCCCAGTACTTCGATGATGCGGCCCAAGGGCTGGCAATGCTGGCTAGGTTGCTGAATTATCTCTGCGACCACGATCTGGCCTTGTTTGGCATGGCCGACGTCTTCCTTGGCAATCAGCACTTCGTGGGCAATCTTTTTGTTATCCGGCACCACATAAGCCACGCGGCCCTCGGTAAAAAACCGACCGACCACTTGATGCGTATTGCGTTCGCTGATTTCAATCACCGCCGCTTCGCGACGGCCGCGTCTATCAATGCCGGCCACGCGCGCGATGACTCGGTCGTTGGGCATCAGCGGCTTCATTTCCCGTGGCGACAAAAACAGGTCTTCGCTACCGTCGTCGGGTTTCAAGAAACCGAAACCTTCCGGATGTCCCAAAACCCGTCCGGCGATTGTGTTACCCCCGGAGCCCAGGCAATATTTTTGCCGACTGTTAAAACTAAGCTGACCGTCGCGCTCCATGGCTCGCAGCCTGCGGCGCAGCGCCTCCAGGGCATCGGGCGTTTCTAAGGCAAATTGTTGGGCGATTTGTTGGCGGCGTAGCGGCTTGCCGGCTTCTTGAATAAGCTGGAGGATCAGCTCGCGACTGGGGATGGGATTCTCGTATTTTTCGGCCTCACGCTGGGCGTGCGGATCGACGAGGGCGTTAAAATCAGATGTCTGATCGGTATTTGCTGTCATTGAGTCTGTTTGCTGGGTTCTGCCGCCTGTTCCCTGTCGGAACCGGCCGGTAATCGTCTTTGTTATATAAAATCATAGCCTTTCTTCTTGTTCTGCGTGGGAACGACGTCGTCCAGAATACGCCGGCATTCGAACTGCCAATAGCCCAAGCCGATATTTCTACGGCCGTTCAAAATAATGGGAAAATTCTCATGCCCCATGAACATTCGCAATAAATCGCCGTCTTTCAAGCGAAAAGAATCCATGATGATAAAGCTCTTTTCGCCTTCATTATCTCTTATGCCATAGATCAAGGCTTTCTTGCGCTCCGCATCGGTATCCGCCTCCAGCGCCTGATAAGCCACCGGAAAAGCTTGCGCGGCGATGACCATCACCTCAAATATCAGCTTGGAATCCTGCTTGGGGAGCAGTATTTTGCAAACCACGCCGAGCGAACGTTGTTGCGGCATCGCGTCTATCTTACGAAAACTCACCAAGCTGCCGATAGACAACACGCCTTCCTTGTGGAAATTACAGGACAAGGCGCGTTCGGAGTCAGTCTCGGCCCGTATTTCCAGACCGGTTTCCAGACCGGGTCTACCGGTTTCCAATAGATCATAGGTCGTTTCCAAACCAATAGCCACATATCTATCCAGCCTATCGGCAAAATAGACCGTCCCTTGCGGCTCCTTCCCTTGCCAGCGCTGCATCAGATAGTCGAACAGTTCCGCGGATAACTTTTGATGATTATTCTTATCGATCTCCAGCGAACTAAAGCGCGCTTCCTCCTTGCTGCACAACTTGTCCGCCTGCTTGATTACTTTGCCCAACTTGGTCAGATTCAGGTAAAGCATGGCCGAGTCCGACCGGCGATCTGTCTGTGTGCCACCGAGCAAAAAAGCCGGCGGCAGGTCTTCGTCCATTAAAATCGCGCATTGCACGGCTTGTTCGGCTACCGGTTTGGTTTCGATTTGCAGAAAATCGCTGATTTTCTCGAGAAACTCATAAACCAGTTGAAACTCTTTCTGCATCAAGCCGGATGGATAAGCCAAACTTAACAGCAATATTTGTTTATAGCTGTCTTCGACTGACGACAGTTTACTGAATATACCGCCCTGGTCGGCCACCTTGGAGCCCGCCTTATCCAACTTCACGGCGAGTTTATACAACGAGTGCAAATCGATCCAGATCCAATCCGGTACCGGATAGCTCATCATGTAGTGACTTATCACGATGCGGCTCAAGCCCCGGATAGTCCGCTGTATCGCCAAGGCCGTGGATTTACCCTGCAACCAACCGATTTCGCGGCGGGTCAAATCCTTGACCACGCTCCAATAGCCGATGGTAAATTGTCTTTCGATTGCGCAGGCCAAGCCGAAGATTTTTTTTTCGCTTTCGCCCTTTGGGAAACCGAACTTGATTAACCGCGAGCGCAAATAATCGTCGATCAAGTAGAAGCTGTCTCTGAGTAACTCCAATGCATGCAAGCGCTTTGCCGCCGGCATTTCCACCGAAATTAATTCACCTAACAACTCGTAAAACAAACGGGCAGCCAGCCCGGGATTGGCAGTCGGCAGTTCGGCAATCCATTGCCGCAGCGCATCGTCGGTAAACGACGCCGACAATTGGGGATCATTTTTTTGCTGGGGTATGACCAGAAAAAACGAGTTTTTCACAGAGCATCCATTATTGATGAACGTGCTGCGAATCGCTCACTATTCAGGATGACATCCCAATAGGCGACAAAACCAACAGCGCGCTGTGTTGCTAAGCCCTCAACCATTGCCTAGAACAACCCTTCGTCGTCTACCATCAAATTTTGCAAGGCATTCACATCCTTTCTGAGTTGCTTCCTTGCCAATAACTTGGTTTGCACGCGCTCAGGAAGCTCGGTAAAAATCAACACCTGATTGGCTACCAGTAAATCCACCAAGTCGTCTATGACCCTGACCATATCGTTATCGGTAGCTGACAAGGCTTCCCTTGCCTTATCACTTGGGACCTGCCGCAAGAATACCGCTACTTCCGGGTGGTCGACGTCCAGCCACTCATCGCCGCTGTCGCACAGTTGCACAATTGCCCCCGTCTGATCTCGGACTACAAACGGCACAGGTCACCTACTATCGACATAATCAGCAAAATCCAAAAACCTTATCGGTAAGCACCGGCAACGCAAAAACCGATCATCTAGGTGAGATAGTCAAAGCGCCCAAGGTCACGCCAATGTCTATACCGCGACCCTTGCCGGACAGTGCTAAAGAAATTTCGCCTCGGGTTAACAATTGCCCGTCTATCGACTTGGTGGCACCGGCATGGCCTTCGAAGGCGACAAAGACTGCCATAGATTTCATTCAAATTTCTAACCTCGGAAAACACCCCGGTGCCCTCTATTTCCGATTTACCGATGGTAAAACCTATGCTCTTGGAAGCCAGTGCAACTTGTGCCCGCTGTCCGTTACTACAACTGATATTACCAAGGCCATCATATTGCTTATAAACGAGTGACCAACCACTTAACTTGTAAGTCATCGTGCAGGATGTTAGCGATTGCGCGGCTGCCGGAGACACGAAAAACAGTCCGCTTAGGCTTAGCGCCAACAGCGGAATAAATCGAAAAAACTGGGTTGACATTAGAATCTCCATTTTTATAAAACCTTAAATACAAATCGATGCGCCACTATCGCTGCGTAAACGCCATTATATTACAAACAGTGTAAGCTTCCGTTTACTGTGAAGCGCTCAACGATAGCACTGACTTAATCCCATCGGCTGTTTCGGCCTGATTCAACTCGGTCGCCATTAGATACAGCCTATCTTTGCTGATCCCACCGGGTTCGGCCAGATACTGCGCGATATGGTTGGCTCTGGCAATCGCCAGATCGTTAAGGCGCTGCGGATCGGGGGGGAAAATACCTTCCAGCTTCTGTTGCGCCAACGGGTAAAAGTCGGCGTCCGGATTACTCTTGATCCGTGGCTTGCCCAATAAGGATCTATCCATCTCCAGCGGGAAGACTTCGCCAAAAAACTTGGCCAGCAAGCGCTTGTAGTCATCGTCGGACAATTCAATGTATTCGTGCCGAACTTTCTCACCCTTGTCGCGCAACTCGCCGGACTTCATTTTTTTCAATACATCCTTTACTGCTTCAAAGCGCATCGCCGGCCAATCCATGTTTTGGTAGGCAATACCTTTGATTTCCAGGGTCAACTCGGGTTTGCTGAGCAAGGCTTTATTAAGCTGATCCAGTTTGGCGGATTCTTCGACAGCCAATTCAGCACTACCCGGTGCGAAAGCCACCGCGCTAAAGTCCTTGTCATCATCCAGTAAGGAACCCAGCGCTTTGAACGGCGACATCGCCACTTTAGAAATCAGATTAACCAACACATCGGCCAGCAAGGAACCAATACTGAATTTCGGATCTTCCAGACTGCCGGTGATGGGAAAATCCAGATTAATTTTGCCGTCCGCATCTTTCAGCAAGGCAATCGCCAAATGCAAAGGCAAGGACACCGCATTCGGATTTTCCACATGCTCACCCAAGGTCAACTGATCGATGAGCAATTTATTCTGGACTGCCAACTGCGCCTGCTTGATGGTGTAGCGCAAATCCAGGGCCATTTGGCCTTTCTCAATCCGGTAGCCGGCAAACTCAGCCATATAAGGCGTAATCAACGGCAAAGGCATGTTAGTAAAATTTAGGGCAATGTCTGAATCCCCCGTATCGAATTGATATTTGCCTTTGATACCGACCGAGGCCATCTCGTAAACCTTGCCTTTTAAAGCCAACTTGGCCTCGGCATCTTTGTCCGAGGAAAACCCGCTGACTTCGCCGTTGAGACTGTTCATCGCCGCTACGAACGGTAATATCAAGGAGTAGTCGGAGAAATCCGACTTACCCTCTTTCAGTTCGATTTTACCGATACTGACCCGCGGCTCGGTGGATTTGCCGGCCGCCGTTTTTGCAGGAGGTTTAGCTGCCGGAGCTGGTTTTGCGGGTGTTTGCGGCAGCATTAGATCGTCGATATTGGTTTTACCATCCTTTTTGATATTAAACCGCAGGTAAGGACGGTCAAACATTACCTTGGCGAATTTGAAATCCTGTTTCGCCAAATCGATGTCTATTCCCGACACCTCCAGATTGGACCATTTCAAGAAATCCACGTTTTTGAGCTGATCCCGAGTCACCAAACCTTCTAAATTGGCATCGCCTTGAAACGTGAGTTGCAGTTGCTCGGCCACCGCTAATTGCAGATTACCCTTCCCGCTGAAATCGCCATCCACCAATTCCAGTTTTAAAAAGGGGTCCAGATAAGATTGGAACACTTTCAGATTAATATCGTGAATATCCAGCGCCCAAGTCCCCGCAAAAGGCTGCAAACTCATCTCGCCGTCCACTTTCAACCCGCCGGTATTATTGAACTTGCAGCTCAATTGCACCGGCAATTTACCACTGTCCTGCGTGCTAAATTTTTGCACCTTGCCACTCAACTCGCTCAGTTGCAGTTCCAGCGGCTTCGGCAAACTGTAATCGGTAAAATGAATGTTGTAGTTGTTGAATGCCAACTCATCCACTTTAACCAGCCAAGGGTTGCTTTCCTCGGCAACCGCCGGCGTTGCAGGTGGTTGATTAACGTCTTGAGCCGCGGCATCTCCGGCAAACAAAGCCTGATAATTGACAACACCGTCAGCCTGCAACCATGCGCTAATCGTCGCATCGCTGCTGGATACGGCACCGATCTCAACTTGCTGCTGATTTACATCGACATTAATGCCGTTGACCGCCAAGGCCGGCAGACTAACTAAGGGCTTACCGTGATTGTTCTCGGTGATCTCCAGCTGTTTGATCTCGACATTGCCGTTGCTTAGTTTTGTGAGCATCCCATCCGCTGCTTGGGCAAGCGTGTAATCAACTTGCAAACCCAGCACGCCGTTGACGATTTCCACCGGCAGGATTTGTTGCAAAAATAATTGCCAACTTCTGGCCAGACCTATTTTTTCCAACTGCAACTGACCCTTAGAAGCCAGCGGTGCAATCGAGAAATCGCCATGCCATTGGATAGTGCCGCCCGATTCCAAACCCACACTCAATTCGCCCGGCGCACTGCTTGCCGCCTGAGTGCTGAATTCGTTGAGTGATAGATTAAGCGGTAACAGGTTTTCCGATAGCACTTGACCGCTGGTAGCATCCTGCCAGCCTATTCGTCCTTCTGTGATCGCGATTTGATGAACCAACAGCGCCAAGCTTTCGCCGTCACTGTCTTTTGTGTCAGGCTGCGACTCTGATTGCTTGGTTTTTATATCCGCAAAATTGAATGCGCCGTCGGCGCGACGTTCGATATTGACTTGCGGATTATGCAACTCAATGACATCTAAAACCACACCGCCCAGCTTTGCCGACTCGACGGTGTCCAAATCGACAAATAAACGCTCGAAACCCGCTAGATCTTTGCCGTCTTTCGCCGCCAGGGCAAAGCCTTCCAAGGTCAGTGTGAATTTGAAGGGGTTAAAGCGAATTGCCGAAAGCCGGGCTTGCTGTCCGGTTTCTTCCTGAACTAAAGCCGGCAGTTTTTTTAAGGCCAGTGCCGGCACCAGGTAAAACCCCAATAAGGCGTAGATCGCCAAAAGCGCAATAAGCCCCAATCCTGCGATCAAGCCTTTTTTTCGATTCATTGTCACCACCACACGCTGGAAATTAGTGCAGCTTATTCAACAAATCGGCATCTATCCGGCATCCGCCGAGATCCGGATAATCGGCCAGGTTTTGTTCGAAATCTCGAAAGGACGGATGTTGAAAAGCCAGGCGGGCAATCTTGCCTTGCACTAACTCAAACTCCAAAGCCCCGCCTTTTTCACGCGGGCTGCCGGGTTTGGTGACAAACAGCATGATGCCGATATTCGCCAAAGGCTGGCCTTGATCTTGAGCCGGACGCGCACAAGTGTAAGTCTCGACATTGAGTCCGCTAAACACACCCGCCAGCTGAGCGGCGTTGATCAGCACGCCTTCGTCAGCAACCGTCGGCACTTGCAGTAGCGCTTCCAAACCAAAGTTGCCCAAATGGTTTTGCAGTAGCACCGTGCCGTTCCCGCCTTTTTCGGTATTTAATAAAGGGTATAGCTGCCGAGCGGCTTCGTCTTTGTTGGGGTTTTGCAAAGCCGACAAAAATTGCCGCGCCGCCGATTGAATTGGGTTGATGACGCCTTCTTTTTTCTGCCGGGAGTTGGTCAGCGCCTCCCAATCCTGCTCGGTGTTAACCGCTAGCTTCATGCTCTTCATGACGGCGTAGTCTTCGCTCGCCAGACAGCCGGCGAAGTCCTTAGCCCGATATTGTTCCAGCAACTTGGGGCGGATTTCGTCGGTCATGGCCCGCTGCGCGGAGATATTAAAGTTTTTCCAATCCGGCGAGGTTTTGCTCAGGAAATAGTACAACACCGCATTGCGATCAAATTTATTGAAGCCCAAATCCTTCATCGCCAGCTTCAAGCGCCGGCATTGGCTTTCCACATCCGGGTAGTTTTGCCAATCCGGTTGCAGATTGGGTTTCGCGGCCGGGTCGACTTGATCGATCAACTGCCGCAAACTGACTTCGCCATTGGCCGTTTGAATCGGTATCCGCCACAACTCATCAAGTGACAAATCATGCGCGTCGGGCGGCAGGTCCCCCGAGGTTTTCAACAGTAATGAGGAGACAATTTCCGGGTAAACCCGCAATTCGCCCAGCAATTTGCTTTCGGAAGACCAGGCACTCAAACCGCCTTCAACCACTTCATAAACACCCAAACGGATTTGATTGAAACTACTGCTGTCGCCGGCAAGCACCACACTGGCAGGCAATGAATGCGTCTCGGAACTGTATTTACCATTACCGGAACCGCCGGCTGCGGGAGTTTTGGCCACCACTTGCGGATTGCTCTCCACCCAGTTGCCGGCCAGCTTGCCCATCACCGCCATACCCGCGCCGACACCGGTGAATGCGAACAAACTGCTGGCGGCATTCACGTCGCTGATTAACTGAGAAAGATTGGCTTCGTGGCTGTTACTGGTCAGAAAGTTGTATTCGATCAGGGTGTCTTTGCTGGAATCGAGCCGTAACCAAGGGGTCAGATAAGATTTTTTGGTTTCCAGCTTGAAATTGCATTTGCCGGTCGTGGCTTGGTACAAAAAGCCGCTGGCTTCGCGCTTCAGTTTTAAGGCATCGTTATGCACACTGAATACTAGCGCCGCGGACAGGTCACCGTTTTCGTAATGACCACCGACATCGCTGCAACCGCCTTTCAGGGCGTTATCACCTTTGAAATCAAAGTCGGAGACCAATTGTACATAGTAGTCGTCACCGCTCACCATGGATTGACCACGTAGCGGCTTAATCGGTAAAGACTCGGTTTTGGGATAATCGACGGCAATTTGCCGGGTTGTGGCGCAACCGGCTAGGAAACCGCTGGTTAGCAATGCAGTAGTCAGGACTGAAAAACAACGTATCGACATTAAATATCCTATGGTGTCGCGAAACCCAGGCAGGCATGTGCCCGATGCAGTATCGTTTAAATGTAGAATCGAGTTCTTAGGCGCCGCTTAATCGTGACGCGATAAAATTTATCCTAAGGCATCTTGATGCCGCGGATAGACGCTATTCAAGCACTAATTCCATGCAAGTTAGCCGGGAATGATAAATTGAAGTGTGTTTTGTGGCTATTGTTTTGTTCGACGCGCCAATAGTGCTTAGAGCGCGTCCTGTTTGAAGCGATGGATTTGCCGGCGTTGTTTTTTGTTGGGTTTATGCTCGCGCTCTGACGGATGCAGCAAGGCTTGCTGCTGCTTGTGTAACTCGATTTGCTTAATTCGCTTATCGATACTGGCTTGGTCTTCGCTGTAAAGCGCCACAGCCTCTTTAGCCGGACGGCGTTGATTATTCAGATCAGTCACCTTAAGCTCCCAAGTGTATTGGTCTTTGGTGACGCTAATCAAATCGCCGACTTTCACTTCCTTGCCCGGCTTGCAGCGCTGGCCGTTGACGTGCACCTTGCCGCCATTGACCGCATCGGAGGCCAGACCGCGCGTTTTGAAAAAACGCGCGGCCCACAGCCACTTATCGATGCGGACTTGATTTAACTCACTCAACGCTTAAACCGCTCTCCGTCCAGGCTTTAAACCCGCCCGCCATGCTAACCGCACCGCTATAACCCAGTTGATTCAAGACCTGAGTAGCCAGTGCCGAACGTCCGCCGGTCTGGCAATAAACCACTATGTCCGCCTGTTGCCGACCTTGAAAATCCGGATGGCTATCGATCTTAAATTCCAGCAAGCCACGAGGAATATTGACAGCCCCCGGCAAATGCCCGGCGGCGTATTCCGCTGGCTCGCGCACATCGAGCAATAAACTGCTCAAGCGCGTTTGCGCAGTCGCCACGTCGATTTCGGTAATCTGTTGTTTGGCGGCAGCTACCAGTTCTTGCGCAGTAAGGCTCATAAAATTCTCCAGTCGTAAACGGAATCAAGCTTCCATGTGTTTTTTCAATTCTTTCGGAATCGAGAAGACTACTTTTTCTTCGATACCTTTGTTTTCACGAACCTGGGTGGTTTCGCCGCCCCACTCTTTGAGTTGATTAATGACTTCCTGCACCAACACTTCAGGCGCGGACGCCCCAGCAGTCACGCCGACTACGTTGATGCCCTCCAGCCACTCTTGTTTCAAATCCTTGTAGGTATCGATCAAAAACGCCTGCTTACCCAGCTGTTCGGCGATTTCCCGCAAGCGGTTGGAGTTGGAGCTATTCGGCGAACCCACCACCAAAATCAGATCCGAAATCTTTGCCAGATCGTGGACCGCGTCTTGGCGGTTTTGGGTGGCGTAGCAAATATCGTCTTTTTTCTGTTCCTTGATGGACGGAAATTGCTCTCGCAAGGCGTCGACCATTATTTTGGTGTCGGTCATAGACAACGTGGTTTGCGTCACATAGGCCAGGTTATCCGGGTTGTTGACCCTCAGGTTTTTCACATCATCCGGGGTTTCAACCAGATAGATATCGCCATGCTCGGTGCACTTATCGTACTGCCCCATAGTGCCTTCAACTTCAGGATGGCCGGCATGGCCAATCAGAATCACTTCCCTATCCTGTTTGGCATGTTTGGCTACTTGCATGTGCACTTTGGTAACCAACGGACAAGTCGCGTCGAATACCGTTAACTTGCGCTCTTCCGCTTCTTTTTGGACCTGCTTGGACACACCGTGGGCACTAAAAATCAGGTAGGACCCCACCGGCACGTCACTGAGTTCTTCGATAAAAATCGCGCCTTTTTCCTTCAAGCCGTCAACTACCGTACGGTTATGCACCACTTCGTGCCGCACATAAATCGGTGCACCGAAGGTATCGATCGCTTGATCGACAATTTCAATAGCCCGGTCTACGCCGGCACAGAATCCACGAGGGTTTGCGAGTACGATTTGCATATTCTTGAGTATTTTACTTGGTTAAGACAAAACGATTTTAATCCAATTTTGTTTCCGAGACGATAATTCCGTCGCTATCGGCGTAAAGATAGTGATCTTTTTTGAAATTGACGCCGGCAAAAGTGATCATCGAATCCCGATGTCCATGTCCGTGCTTACTGCTGCAAAGCGGGTGAGTGTTCAGAGCCACCACACCAATCGGCATTTTGTTGATCGCTTCCGAACCGCGAATACTGCCGTAAACGACGATACCCTGCCAGCCATTTTCGACCGCCAAAGCAGTCAAGGTATCCCCCAACAAAGCGCAACGCTTTGAGCCGCCGCCGTCGATCACCAGCACCCGATCAGTAACCTTTTCTTCCAGCACGGTGCGCACCAAAGTATTGTCTTCGAACACTTTTAAAGTCGTGATTTGCCCACTGAACCGGCTTTTACCGCCGAAATACCGGAACAAAGGCTCGGCAATTTGAAAGTTTTCTTGGGCAGAAAAGCGGTCACATAAAGCGCCGGTAAGAAATGACATACAGCCTCCAAATGCTAGTAATAACGCGCCAGCAGTCCGTACTGGCAATCAGCATCAGGCAGTGGAATTTTCACTTCATAACCGCCCCCAGAGGCTTCCTGCATGGGCTGACCGTATTTATCGACCATATTCTCCACGGTTATATCTCGATTGCCGTGCGGCAGGATCAATTCCAGCTTGTCGCCCAGCGAAAACTTGTTTTTGACGCTAATGTCCGCCCAACCCGTCTCGGCGTCGTAATGGGTAATCTCCCCGCAAAATTGCTGCTGATGGCTTTTGGAATAACCGGACAAGTAATTTTGGTGTTCGTGGGTATGGTGACGCTGATAAAAACCGTCTGTGTAGCCGCGATTCGCCAAGTTATCCAAAATCCCCAACAACTCGGGCTGAAACGGCCGGCCCGCCAATGCGTCGTCTATCGCTTGCCGATAAGTCTGCGCAGTGCGCGCTACGTAAAAATGCGATTTGGTACGGCCTTCGATCTTCAGGCTGTCGATACCGATTTCCACCAAGCGCTGCACGTGCTCTATCGCCCGCAAGTCTTTGGAATTCATGATGTACGTACCGTTTTCGTCTTCCATAACCGGCAACAATTCGCCTGGGCGGCCTTCTTCTTCAAGGAAATAGATATTGTCGGCCAAAGGATGCCGGTCGGCGCCACCGCAACTGGCGGTATTGAGCCCGGCATTCAAATCATTCATCGAAATGACCGCACTATCAGCCAGCAAATAATCGCCTTCCGCATTTTCCACAGCCGGCTTAGTATCGTATTTCCAGCGGCAAGAATTGGTGCAGGTACCTTGATTCGGATCGCGATGATTGAAGTAACCGGACAGCAAGCAGCGACCGGAATAGGCGATGCACAAGGCGCCATGCACGAACACTTCCAGCTCCATATCAGGGCACTGCTGGCGAATCTCGGCGATCTCGTCCAGCGACAACTCGCGTGACAGAATCACCCGCTCCACGCCCATACTCTTCCAAAATCTGACGCTGGCATAATTGACGGTATTGGCTTGCACCGACAAATGAATCGGCATCTCCGGCCATTGTTCCCGCGTCATCATGATCAAGCCAGGATCGGCCATGATCAACGCATCCGGCTGCATCGCAATGATCGGCGCCATGTCTTTCAAGAACGTTTTAATCTTGGCATTATGCGGAATGACATTGGCGGCCAGAAAGAATTTCTTACCCAACTGATGCGCTTCGGCTATGCCTTTGGCTAGGTTGTCGGCCATAAAATCGTTGTTGCGCACACGCAGGCTATAACGCGGCTGCCCGGCATAAACCGCATCAGCGCCAAACGCAAAGGCGTACCGCATATTACGAATGGTGCCGGCGGGGGAGAGAAGTTCGATGTGTTTCATGTCTGTACTAAAAAATGAGCTAACAGGCATTCTAGCAAATTATCAACGGCTCCAGGGTATCGGAAGCATTGACCAAAGAACCGGTAAATCTTGACCGGAACGAACGCGGAATTACTTAACGGGGACAGTCGGTCTATTAAAAAACTGCGGCATCCGGGAAAGAACCTTACGTAAAATAAACATCGGCATTCGCACGGGCAGGTTATTCTTTCGGCAAGCGTAATAAGCTTCTATGTTTCCTTTGATAATGCCGATCAGACTATTATTGGAAATACCGCCGATCCGCATTTTTATCCAGATTTTGGGAATATAAACAGCCTTAACCTTATTCACGGCTAGAAAACGCATAGTCAACTCAAAGTCTGCTTGTCTGGAAAACTGTAAATCGAATCCGCCAAACTGCTCATAGAACCGGCGACGCACAAAAAAAGTGGGATGCGCCGGCATCCAACCTTTTTCGAATAAACCGCTACGATAGTTACAAGAAGTCCAATATCGAACAATTTTTGAAGCATCATACCTATCGACATACAACAAATCTGCGTAGCAGACGTCTACAGTAGGGTCAGAAAAAATGTCGGCGACTTGGGATAATATCGTGTCATCCGCATACACATCGTCGGCGTTCAGTGTACCTATGACATCACCGGACGCCAGAAAAATACCTTTATTCATCGCATCGTAAATACCGTGATCAGGTTCGGAAATAAACTTGGCCAGATGCTGACCGAATTTACACACCATATCGACGGTGCCATCGGTTGAGCCACCATCAATGACGATATGCTCGATGTTATTAAAATTCTGCCTCGATACTGACTGCAAATTATCGTGAATAAACTCAGCCGCATTATAAGATACGGTGACAATTGATATTTTCATTGACTTGAGATAAATACTTAAGAATCTTGAAACAATTAATAGCCGTCTCCACCTTTAGCAAAAAGAAATCATCGGTATGTTAATAAGGTGAACTTTATCAATCTTTAATAAAAACAATTGCTCATAAGCCAGAACACTAATGCCTAATAAATTTGCCTAACCGTACCCAAACAAAAGCGCAACCACGTCTGAAGTCGCCAGTCAACACTCTTCCGATAAAAACCGATATGGCACCGTAAATTATTGCCAATCCTTTTGGCAACTTAAAAATTGGCGCGACAAAACAATGAAAAGTCCAATGCCGAGAAAATCTGGCATTAAATCGTGAATAGGCAATGCTCAAATCTTCAGTTCCCTGCAACCGTAACCTTAACACGTAGTATGGATAATAGCCTATCAGCATATCCGACTCGAGTTTATATTTGGTATCGACGGATAATCCACTATCAATATATTTATCAACAATAGCGCCAAACTTATCAACGAACACGTCGGAAAAGGAGTAGCCGCCGCTATTATTACGCTTATAAGCCACCAAATAGCTGTCTACATATAGATTAACAGGCGCCTTTAAAGCAGCACTGTAAATTAAATCAATGTGTACCAGATTGGTTCCGCAGTAATCGTTAGCATCGACACCTTGCAAATAATCCTTGGATATTATATTCACGGAAATCAACGTCGAAAACTTACCTAACTTGATAATAAACTCGTTTGAGTTTGCAAATTCGTACAACTTCTCGCTACCGCCAGGGTATTCAGCCCTAAAGTCGAAGTCGTAACCATATGCTCGGACTGACACCACACCATAATTTTTACGCGCCAATAAACTTTCCAGATGTTTTAACGAGCCATCTATCAGTAAGTCATCATCGCCAAAAATTAAAACGTATTGCCCAGCCGCCTGATTAAAGCATTGTGCAATATTTAGATCAGGACCTATGTTCTCCGAGTTTCTTATATATCGTATCGGAAGTCCTTTGTTTAAGAACTCGTCGACGCAGTCTTTAGTATTATCGCTGGAACAGTTGTCGGATACTAAAATCTCTGTTGGATACGTTAATTCACCAAGCTGAGATACAATTTGTTCGATATTCTTAACTAAATAATTTGCCCTATTCCAAGTTGGAATGGCAATAGTTAGTAAGGGCCTATTCTCTTTATTCATATTTTTATTATATTATCGCGTGCCACTTTTTACGAAGCATTACCCACATCACCAGCGATGTTGGAAAACCGAACCCAACATTCACTAAAAACAAAACCAGCACAATACCCGCCGAACCCCAACTTGGCGCCAGCCAAACCGAGCCACCAACGGTCAACAACGCTCCCGACAAGGACAACCAAAGAAAGGGCTCCTTACGGTGCGCCCTGAGATAGATAGCTAACAATCCGGAAATATGGGCAAACAAGATTGCACCGATGAGAACAAAAGTTTCCCAAAACGGTAAAAATCTTACGCCATACGCCGTGTAATCGGCCGCATAGCGAATCAAAACAAAAAACACCGCCCCCAGGACAAATACCGCAAGTGAACGTTTAAAACCCTTTTTGAATTCCTTGTCCAGTAAATCCCAATCCTGTTGACCGGCAGCTTTCGCTAATACGGGGATTCGGCTCGTCATCCAAGCTAAACTTAACAAACCCAACATGTTGCAAACGGTCATGGTGACACCCATTTGCCCTGCAACCACAGCATTCTGAGTTTGAAACAATAGCGGAGTATGCATCTGCGTTAAAAAATATCCGCAGAGCCAACTGATTCCCAAACGCCATTGCATCGGCCAAAGCTCTCGCCACCAACCGAAGTCTCCGGAAATTCCAAACAACGCTGATACCCATAGTTTCGGATAGCGAAATAGTGCCCATACCAAAGCAATCAAGGCAGCCGATGCGGGCATCATAGCGACCGCATAAAGACCGCCCCCCTGCATTAGGGTAAACCAAATGGCGATAGCGCCAACAATACCTTGCACCAAGCGCAGCGAATAGACCTCCACAACTTTACCGCTGCCTTCCACTATAGCCAAAACCGGTAATAAGGCCAAACCTACTGCGGTACTGACAACTAGAACCAACCAAGGTTGCTGCCAGGCTAAATCCGACTCCTGGGGCCGATGACTAAAGAAATACAAACCGCCCGGATAAACCAACAAAAACAGCAGTCCTGAAGCACCATACCAATACAACGCTTTTTTAGTCAGAGCCAGATAGCGGCCGACATTTTTACCAACGACCGCCCCGTGCGGCAACCAAGTCAATTCGGCAAATTCATGAGCCGCCTGCTGTACCAGTATGGTGGATAGACCCATATCCAATAACGCCTGCAAGCCGGCGAGGCTGGCAAAGGTGTAGTAGTAGCCCTGTTCAGCAGGCGATAAATACCGTGCAATGCAAAACAGCGTAATCAGGCCAGCACCAGCCTGCCAGCCGCGTTGCGCTAAAACTGCTAACGTTTTCTTATCGACCTGCATATAGTTTTGCCTCGGGTTCCCTGTATCCAATGAATGGATTGGCTAGTTATAAATTCAATTCGGCAAAAAAATCAAAGCCTGGATCGATCAATAGTTAAAGCTCTCTCGGGTAAATTAAAAAGCTTACGATAAAATCGCCGCAAGCCTCCTGCCAAACGGCCGGGCATTAAGCAATAGACCAGCAATACGATTAGGATGCGACCGCGCCAACCATCACCATATGCCAGCATAGACAACAAATAATTGAATTGATTTATACCTTGGGCTTTATAGTTTAAAGCGACTTTAACCAACCATAAGCAGCCGTTCTTACTATTCCTGTCCCTTGTCATATACCGAGTGATTTCCCCAATAAATTTTATACGGAGTTTTCTGTCCGTTAGAAACCTACTGGTTCTGAACCAAGCAGCATACCATTCCAAATCACCGAAATAATATCCTGGGCCGGCATTTGGAGTATGTGTCATTAAGTTATTTTTGGTACTATAAACAAGGAGAGGTGTTTGTTGCACGGCAAGGATGGCTGGTACTAATTGAGGGTAAGCATCGCCAATGTTCATGTAAGAATTTGGCAAATAAGCCGCCAAAATAGAACGCCGAGTTATTGTTGCGGAAATCATGCTAATACTAGCAAAAAACAACGATTCATTTTGAGCCAAATCCAGTGCACTGATAAGTTGACCTCTATGCTTATCCTCTACCAGCCAACCCAAACGAATAATATCGGCATCGCTATTTTTCAGTGCAAAAATTAACTCTAAAATAAATTCTAGATGCCAGTCATCATCATCGCCGATAATCCAGCAATATTTTGAATCAGTTATTTCCACCGCTCGCAAAATATTACCGTTACCGCCAATATTATATTTGTTACGATGATATTGCAGATTAGGCCATTGTTCCTGATATGCAGCCACAACCTCACCTGTCTCATCTGTCGATGCATTATCCAGAACATGCAGACGCATCTCGGTCAGACCGGCATCGAGAAAAGTTTGCAATGTTTCTTTTAAGCACGAGGCCCTATTATAGGTAATCAATACTGGCTCCAGTAGTTGATTATTCCATTGCCCAAAGTTTGTCATGTTTGACTCATCAATTAATTTTCAATGAAGTAAACACATAGCAGGCAAAATCTACCCTTTGCTCGTAACATATTCCAGCACATCCACAACTCGTCTTTGCTGGTCCGAAGTAAGTCCAACCCAAAGCGGCAAACGTATCAATTTTTCTGAGCGCGAATTGGTAACATCAAGTTCGCCGTGAACTCTTCCATATCGTTCCCCAGACCGGCGAAGAATGCAACGGAACATAGTGAAACACTGACGTGATGTCATTACGTTTGAACTCATTCAATACTTGTTGCCGATCAATATCAGAAGCCAATAGCACGTAGTACATATGGGCATTATGTTGACAACTATCAGGGACTATAGGTCGGCGTAGAACACCTTTCGATTCGAGAGGCTCTAATATCTCATGGTAACGCTGCCAGCTTACCAGCCGCTCGTGTGTTATGCGCTCAGAATCTTCAAGCTGAGCCCAGAGAAAAGCAGCGATCAATTCACCAGGCAAAAATGATGAGCCAACTTCTTGCCAGGTATATTTATCAACTTCACCACGGAAAAAACGACTGCGATCAGTACCCTTTTCTCGAACAATTTCGGCACACAATGCTAGGTCAGGATCGTTCACTAATATAGCTCCACCCTCTCCAGATATAACATTCTTGGTTTCATGAAAGCTATATGTCCCAAGATCACCGATGCTTCCTAACATGCTCCCTTTATAACTAGCCATGACACCTTGCGCGGCATCCTCTACAACCTTAAGATCATGGCGCTTAGAAATAGCCATAATTGTGTCCATTTCGCACCCAACCCCAGCGTAATGAACTGGTACAATCGCCTTCGTTCGCGGCGTAATAGCTGATTCGATCAATCGCTCGTCCAGATTCAAGGTATCCTCTCGGATATCCACAAAAACTGGCACGCCACCACGTAACACAAAGGCATTGGCCGTTGAAACAAAGGTATAAGACGGCATAATGATCTCGTCACCAGGCTGAATATCCAATAGTAATGCAGCCATCTCCAGCGCAGCCGTGCATGAGTGAGTTAATAAAGCTTTACTACAATGGGTACGCTCCTCTATCCAGCCATGACATCTCTTGGTAAAAGGCCCATCACCAGCCAAGCTTCCATTGAAATGAGCTTCGGCTATATAGTACAACTCCTTGCCTGTCATATAAGGCCAATTAAAAGGAATAGTATTTTGCATATTTTTCATACTTTAAATCTTCGTAGCAACTATAAGTCGGGATCCACCTAAGGGATAATTCATTCCAAACTTTATCCCTGCAAGCTCAATCCTTAACAAGCTAGCGAATAATATATTCAACCAAGGATCAATTTTAAGCTCAGATGTGGGATCAAATTTCTCGTCCTTATTCTTTTTAAAAAACCTAGAAAATATCATCGCAGGCAAAATCAAAGACACAAAAGACGTACTTCTGACGATTCTAAACCCCGCCATCTCTACCTTTTTATAAATCTCTATAGCAGAATAACGACGTTCATGAAGTGCATATTCGTCAGCAACGCTCCATAACCACGCATGCTGAGGCACAGTGAGCAATAGCACTCCTTTGGACTTCAATGCCTTACGAATCTGACTAAGAACAAGCTCATCTTCTTTGATGTGTTCGAGTACATCGAAAGCTCCAATAGCGTCAAATTCATCCATAAAGGGAATTTGCCGAGCATCCATTTGCATGAGATTAGCTGAAGGAACTCGCTTCGCAGCAAATCCCAGCCCTTCGACGAAAATTTCGCTTCCATTAACTGCTACATCTGGAAAAGAATTTTGAATTGCGCTCAACACAAAACCAGTACCACAACCTATTTCAAGAAAATCTCTTAGGCTTGGAGAGTATTTTTTCAAAGCCCACAAAATTATTTTATTTCTCGATTGGAACCAGAAATTAGATGATTCAAGACAAGCTAACTCCGAAAAATAACTTGCCTTAAAGCCTCCGCCACCACGAGCATAATCAGGCGCGTAAGAATCAAAACCGTCTATATTGCAGGGGCTAAATCCACAACATAAACAGTTAGAGTTTTTAGTATCATATTGCGAGTTACAAGCTAAGCAATGTCTCATACCTTACCCGCATTAACACTTCCAGAAGCCGTAAAAACGAAAAACTTGAATGTTAAAAAAAGGAACAAAGCCACGATAAAAATCGCCGCCGCTTGAACTAACTCATGCGGGTATCCAAGCTTATCAACCATTACGATAAGTATCCCAAGGTTAATAAAATATCCTACGCAATGTACAATTGCGTAACGGACTCCAGCTCCAAGCAAACTTCCCGAGTGCGCGAATGTCAGTTTACGGTTGCCAATAAAGCCAATAACAGCCCCGACAGCATATAGACAAGTCATGGTTACTTTAGGAGCCCCTCCAAAATAAGTAATCAGTAAATAAACCATATAACCCACCGAGTTACTGAAAACTCCAACAACTCCGTAGCGAAATAATTGTTTTACTGAACTTCGACTTCTCTTTTGTGGCAAAGACATATTACCCATAAGTTAAAACAGCCAATCCAAACCCTGTCTTGCCAAAGCCATTGCCGTTATAGAGCATGTATCGATGGCCTTTGTGCTCAAAAACAAATGGATACTCAATCATTTCAGAATCCCATCCATAAATAGAAACATCAATGCCCGCGTCTGCCAAGGATAACTCCCACTGCTTTCCATCATTACTATAAGAATATCCAATTCGGTATTTACCTCCAATATCGCTTCGATAAGAGAACCACATCTTAAATCCGTTTTCTAAATCACCTATAACTGTGGGCCTAGAAAAGGCTTGCGCTCTTCCAATTTCGTAAGGTATTGCTAACCCTTTACGATTCCATTTGTGTCCGTCATGAGAAGAAGCGTATTTGATCGGAGCTAACATTTCTCCATTGCCAATATCCCAAGTTGTAACTGAGCTATACCACATGCTATAACCGTCCTCATCCTTTTGGACCCAAGGATAAGAAAGACTTATGGGATCAACATCATCAGATCCCATAAGAGGAATATCAGAGTCTAACTCTAAACTCCAATCCGGCTTTAAAATCAATCTACCAATATCGCCCCGCCAATGCCCCTGTTTAGGCGTCTGCCATCCCATAAAAAGCATATAGGTTATCCCATTAACCTCATAGCAATTACCGATGCTAACGCCGTCAGCATAAAAACAACCCTCAGGTCCATGTACAAAAAAGGGTTCACTATGCTCACAAACAAGTTCGCGTGTTAGGATATCGATATCAACTGCACCAACCGAAGATCGATTATTCGCATCTCTGCCGCTAAAAAAAATACGGTATACATCATCTTTCAGTAACACGGGCAGAGGATTTGAAGCATGGGTCATGAGTTTGGGATGAAGTCCGTTGCTAGGGGTACTGTAGAGCAGTCCTAGCTTTTGCCATTTGCTATTCATATTCCCCTTAATCTGGTACTTGGAATTTTTGATCGATCTGTTGCCATTCCCATGTAAACACCTTCGGGTTCAGCATTCACGAGCAACAATGCTCCAGCTCCAATAACGCATTTTTCTCCAATTTTAATGTGATCTCTGATAGTCGCGTTAACACCAACGAAACATTGCTCCCCAATTTCGACCCCTCCAGAAATAACGACATGGGAGGCGATGAAACAATGATCTTTAATAGTAGAGTGATGACCGATGTGATTGCCGCTCCAAAGTGTTACGTTATTACCAATCGTAACGTAAGGCTGAATTGTGTTATCTTCAAAAATAAAACAGTTATCGCCAATTCGCCCCTCGTTTAAAATTGTAGCCCTGCTACTAACATAACTTGCTAACTGGTATCCTTTTGCTTTGGCCGACGAATACTTTTCCTTACGAACTGCATTTAGTTTCGAGTAACTAAGTGCGATAAAACATTCATACTCTTCTGGGCTATACTGCAGAATAATATCTTCAAATGCCACGACTGGAAGACCGCAAAAAAATGAGTCCGTTATATATGCCCTGTCAACCGTAAAAGCCACGACTTCATAATCTGAGTCATTACTGAAATAAAAATAGGCAAGCTGTGCTATTTCACCGCAACCGAAAATTACAAGCCGATTCTTCATAATTATTTCCTTACCAATATCGTGAACTCATACAGCCCATAATCATGCAGCAATGCCACATTTCGCGAATAGCGGCGCTTACACAAATCAAACAAGGCACACGGGTCCGCATAATAGAGGTAATCGCGCATCTTATCTGCGTCCGAATAAGCGGTAAGACAATTAAACGCAAATCCTCGACTGGCATATTGGGACATAGCATCCAAAGTCGTATGAATATAATCAATCCAAGTATCGTCTGAATACTCAAGCTTGACGTTAAAAACGCCGCTTGCCAAACAATAATCTGTGACTTCTAGTATTTGACTTCCAACATTAAACCTAACATTTGACTGATCGCAATGCTCTATCCTCGCAGCATCGATCATTTCAGCGGAAACATCGTATCCGAGGTACTCAAATTTTTCGAAACGAGCTGCCAAATAGTCCGCCAATGCGGCATAACCACAACCATAATCGGTTATAGAAAACTCATCGCAGGCACCCGCGTCAAGCAATTTACATAATTGACTGAACCGCAAAACTTGGCTAGCCTCTCCATTCCAGTCCACACCCTTAGGACTTACCCCATGCTCGACGATCTTTCTACCGTAGTAATTCCCTATGTCTTTAATTAGTTTTTCAGCAGTCATGATATCGGGCAATCTAAACTATTAAACAAATGTATGAATCAAAAATAACCGCATCGTTGCGAGCAGGAGTCACGCCGTAGCTATTAAACATTATGTTATATGCTAGACAGTTTATCATTAATAATTTCTTCCATTAAATCATGAATTGATATACCTCTTTTTTTTGCTTCACTTATTAATCTGTTTTTTGACAATTCAGTAACACCTTCAAGCATTCCAAAATACCTGGTCCTCGCCGTACCTCCACGCAATCCTTTATGAATAACATCTATATTCATTTTTGGAAAACCAATATACGGAGAAAAAGAAATAAGATAAAAGCAATTTCCTAAAACATAGGTTATCTCAATATTATCTGCATTGTATGGAAGCGCGTCCAAGGGAGCATTAGAGGCCCACAACCTATTATTATTAATTGCTATTTCTGCATACGGAGTACCTCTTAAATGTGATGCAATCCCTTCATCACCAAACATCACTTTACCGCCAATCTTACATACACGCTCCATCTCAGAAATAGCCTTCCCAATATCTCCAAATAAATTAATACCACCAAAATGATAAACCGCATCAAAATACCTAGATGCATAAGGAAGAGATTTGGCATTTGAAACAGAAAAACATAAATTATTAAATTTATTTATGTCACTGCTTTTTTTAACCATTGCCAAACTAAAATCCTGAGCATGTAATTCACCTTCTTCGCCAATAATATTCAAAATCAGCGGAATATCCTCACCCAGACCACACCCAGTAACTAAAACCTTCATACCTTTAGCAAGGTTTAAACGATTTATAGTTTTAACTCTGAAAAAGGACTCTTGCTCATCAAATGTTTCGAAAAGCCAGTTTAAAAAATTACGATAAATTTCGGCAGATCCCTCTGAATTATACATTTTCAGATTAATATCATCAGTTTCTGTTAAAGAATACGGCTCAATAAAATCGATAACCAACGGGTTGGAGTTTACAAATTTATACAATACACCGTTACTATTAACTAATCCGTTGAAGCCATCAAGCTTAAGCTCACTTTGCACAACAGGATCAGAAAATGCCTTATATAAGGAAATATTTTTGTTAACCATTTAGTTTTTCCTAAAATAGCGAGCCAATAATCAGTAATATTTATTTTTACGCATTGCGAAATACTGACCAACGGAACTCGCTTCCATACAATCATATCCAAGAATTTCTTTTGCCTCTTGAGATAATGTATTATCATTTATATTGTTTGGTATACTGATCTGTTGTTTAAAAAACGGGATATTATAGAGATGATTAACCGCGCGACGCTCATAATTTGTTTTATTAAACCCACCGGAATGAAACAGCATACAATCGAGCACAATAAATGAACCAGCTTTTGCCTCTACTTGTATAGCATTACGTTGAATATAATTTAACGAAGGAAATGGTTCTGATAAATGCGATGCAGGAAGTACAAATGTTGCCCCATTTTCAAATGTAAAATCGTCAACACAGAATAAGGCATTGATAGCGAGAGGTTTTGTAGACACAAAGTGCTGATAAGGCAAATCCCGATGCCAAGCTCCTTGATTATAAGTCTCTAGCGGAGGATTGATAACTCCATTTTGCTGATTAAGCACAAACTTTCCTGAAATCAAGCGCCGTAGCACTAACAGAAGATTTTCATTCAACGCAAGACCAATAAAAACATCAACGCCTCCATTATGAGTTAAAGGCGACCGAATAGTGTGATATTCATTTATATCTCTAAGCAATTGTTCTCCGTACATCGAAATATATCTCTTTCGAATACGATTAAATTCATCCGAAATATCCTTCAGTTCAGATGACGAATAGCCCCCGTCAACAACTGCATAACCAACTCTTGTAACTTGCTCAACAACCTCATCAATCACTGACTCTACTTGACACTGCTGCCAAACACCATATGAACCACTAGGTATACTATTAACTGTCATTTTGCACCTCGCGATTGTTGAACATGTCTATAAACATGCCGAATTATGGTATATGGCCGTTGTTTGACCTCGGAAAATACCTTTGATATATAAATACCTTGCACGCCAATAAAAAAAATAATCAATCCAGAAAACAACCATATTGATGCAATAATTGAAGTGTATCCACTAGGCGGCGAAGCGATGAAAAAAAACCTGAAAGAAAGATAGGCAATGTAGATCAATGCGGAAATCGAGATAACGAATCCTGAGTAGAATGTGAATACTAATGGAAGACTACTAAAAGATGTTACCGCGTTGACGAAATGACTAAATCTTCGAGAGATAGAGTATGTCGAGGGGCTACTTGAGTGTTTTTTGACAATTGATTGGCATTGTTTAAACCCAGTGATAATCCAAAGTCCGCCAATATTAATTTCCCGTTCCTGATGTAACAGCAAGGCTTCAACGTACCTTCGTGACATTAGCCGGGCAGTGACTATATTATTTGGCTGAGCTATTCCAGTAAAAACTCGAAATAAACCATAAAACAAAACACCAGTGATTCTTTCAAAAAAACCTCCTTTGCGTTTGGATTGAATGCCGTATACAACATCGCATGCCTCCGATTCCATTTGCCTTATGAAAGGTAGCAACCATTCTGGTTCTTCCTCAAGATCGCTATCAATCAAAAACACTCGCTCACCTTGCGCTATCGATAAACCGGTCATCATCGCTTTGTGATGGCCGAAATTACGCGACAGATCGACAACAATCACATGGGGGTCTCGCTCACTAAGCTTTACAGCAAGATCGAGACTGTTATCCGGAGAACCGTCGTTAACTAGTATTATTTCGTATTCACCACCTGTTAATTCAATCGCGGCAGCGGTTGCCCTAGCATGGAACTCATTAATATATAGTGCCGATTGATAAAGAGTGGCAACAATTGAAAGCTTCATGGGCTAACATACCTCATATAACTACGCGAATCTTTACCGCAATTGAACAAAAGATCCAGTATGGTAACACCATGCGTGAAATCACCCCAAAGTTGCGGGTACTCAGGATATCCAGCATAATCGAACCACGTAAGCTTGATACCTATTTCTCCAAATACGTGTTCGTCAATATAGCCTTTAGCGGATGGACCTGAAATATATTCTGAACCACCAGCTTGAACACAAAGATTTGCAAGGCGTTCTGTTTTACCATCAATAAGATGGTAATCCCATGAATTAGATATTACAGTTTGTATACCTAAATATTTACAAACAACCTCAATAAACCTCCGGTTCAACTGGGAGATATATATGAAAGATTCGCCTTTATAGATAGGTTCAATAAGTGAGGCAATCTCATCAAAATAAGGAGTTCGACGATAGTTTTGCTCAAGTGCTTTCCAATGCATTCCCGACCAGTCATTGCCATCAATTTGGGTTTCTCGAATCTTCTGAAGATACTTACCTTTCACTTGCACGGGAATTGTTAACCATTGAAGACCTTGAGGCGTCTTAATTTGATTGCGATTCCGCCAATCTCGACGAGTATATTGCATATCGTCATATAGAATAAACTCATCTACTGCAGCAATAATGTCAAAATAGCCTTTCCAAGGAATATAATTTGATTGAAGGATGGCCACCTTTTTCATATTAACAAAATTCCTTATAAGCCAGATAAGCCTGCATGTTATAAATCAAACTATTTTAAATCCTTATGAGCGCAAGATATAAAACACGAAATAAACACCTACACAACTAAGTTACCAAATAATTTATTTTTATAGATAGTTATAGTTTGCACAACACAACCCGTTATTTTTATGTTCATATACTAGCCCTGCGTGCTCAACATAACTACACCTAGCAATAACCCCTCTAGGCTTAGCAACATCAAGCACTCTTTTAGTGCCCAAGCCAGTCAACTGCCCCTGCAAGTCGAGATAGGTAATTGGAAATAGTATAGAAAAACGCTTCATGCTTTCATAGGTTAAATCGTCGACAATAATTCTGCCTTTATCCATATTCAGTTTACATGCACTAGCCAACTCCAAAATATCGTCATTAACTGCGCCGAGACTATTCAACGCAATTGATGGACCCACAAAGCCTTCCTTTAAATATTTGTTGAATAATACAAAATTCACAAGTAGGGATGAAGCAACTACACAAACACAGACTAACGCATATATATTTATAAGATGCTTAAAGTATCCAGATCTAAAACCAGCAAGAGATAGACAAACAACAACAACAATTACATAATTTAGAAAAAAAGTCCTATAAAAATTATGAGCCGCGTCATAAGCATACAAAAAAACAATCGGAAAAACAATCAAACACAGAAGCAAATATCTTATATCAAAATATTTTTTACAGGTGTATTTCGCCTTAAAATAACAAAATAACCCATTAATCACCTTAAAAACGCTAAAAAATAAAACTCCAAAAAATATAAAAAGATTAAAAAACAGAATAATCCGTATAAACCAATTTAAAAACCTTAGTTTAATAAAATAAACTATAGACTCAGGTTCGACGGAGGGCAAGTAACCAATCGCATATTCACTATTATAAAGAAACGACTGAGAATAACCGACAAAGTTATTATTAACCCAGCTAAAGAATCCCTGTAATACAACTGCATGTATATCAACTGTCATAGAAGACAAATAACTCTGTATACCAGGGTAATTGTCGCATGACATGCCCCGACTAAACCCAATAATAGCTGCAATTGACATACCGAACAAATATGCAACAGATAATATCGTGGGAATAATTTTATATGTAAATGATCGACATAGTAATATTGCAAGAACTATAGACAGTGGAACAAATAACACCCCTTGAATATGCACATAAACCGACAATGATGCACTAGCCAGCAAACCAAGCAATACAAAAATACCGATATAAAGCTTACGAACTTCAGAATTATCCCAATAAACAAATGAGAGTAAGCAGAAAAGCAAATTAAGCAAATGAATAAATTCAGGACGAGCCATCGTTAGCCCGGAGCCAGCAACCCCAATAAATCCTGTTGAAATAATTAGTACAGCAAGTGGATTTACACCCTTGACAGCCTTCTTAGCCACATATAATGCTATCGTCAAAGTAACCAGTAATGGAAAAATACGAAACTGCACGGGATTTACCAAAAGCATAGCTTTAGACAATAACCACGCAGGTAATACAAGCAGCATCGGGACTTTCAGACCCCCAAGCCGAGCAAAGTGCAAACAACCCGTGAGAAACGCCCTTATCCTGAATAAACCTTCCTGCATAGAATTGCAATGCAACTTCATCAGGATAATAAGGCATGTCACGCCAAACAATTAAAGACAGAATACACAAACCACTGACAGCGATTGCCAAATAGTTTTTTTGAGAAATCACCATGATTTGAATAGATTATCCGACTATAAAATACAACCTATAGACTCACGACCTATGATATTCAACAATTAGCAAACTTGAAAACATCCACATAAATAACGCCACCAAATATACCGTTATATAATCGATAGATACAATATCAAATGACTTTGACGCGGGAGCCACGATTTCTGTTGGCCTCATGCTCAAAATAATCAATTTTAGCTGGGAAATTGTTTCAACGACCTGACTATTGCATTCTTTCTTGTCTAAAATTTTCTCCCAATAAAGTATTTCACTTTTGACACTATTGAGTTCTTTGTTTAATTTTTGCTGATGATGATCGACAATTTTCTGAGCTAAAGCAGAAACTAAGCGTTCAGCATCGTCAACAGAATCCCAATGGACTAGTATCTTTATTGCTTTATTATTATCGATAGGATGCGTCCTAATTCTCTTTGAAAGGCCCGTAGGAGATACGTTATTAGCAGTCGCCACCGAAATTAAGGTTTCTGAGTTACGTAAATATTCGATGGATTCCGCCGCGCCAGCAATGGGCGTATTGTTATCAAATTGACCTAATTTAATTATAACTTGCGCCTCATATTTAACAGGCATTACTTCCAGTAAAATAATGGCCATCAAAACCCACAATAGGAGATTTAAACCTATATATCCTTTATTTTGTATAAGCGCATCAACTAGGCTTTTAAATGTCATGAAAATTTCCTTAAAGATACTAAAACCGGGTAACTCATGATTATCAACATGAAAAGCAGACAAAATGGACGAATATATGCACCAAATGTCAATCCGGTTGATACATCCACGTAATGCTGCGAAAGAAAACTAAATTGATTGAACTCAATTATCGGACCAACCACAAAATCCAGAGGAATCAACAGCACAAACATGATTATCCTTCTATATTTATTAGCATAACTTCCAATTAAAATTGCACTTAAATATGGCAGTAACAAAATAACTGCATACCCACCAGGGGAATCAGTAGCGACCATCATAGAAAGCAAAACAACTACGCTTAATTGCTCCCAAGTAAAAAAATGAGCTTTTCGCGCCGATAAAAATAAAATAGACGCCGCAACAAAAAGAACAAACCACCTTAAAAAGTGTGCAGTCAAATAGAGGATTACCGGAATCCTGTCCTGATAGTAAAAGACAGCTTTCGACCATGAACTAAGCGAAGTTGTGTACCAAACTTTCTGAAAAAAATCCGAATTAACAGCGCCGGAAAAAGAAAACATATTTTCGAAAATTTGCCTATAGTTTCCATCTTCCAAGACAATCATACTTATTTGATTAATCAATAATGATGCAAAAAAACTTATCAGAAAGTATGTATATTCTCTTTTAAAAAACGGCACGAACCAGAGCACTATTAAATACTGCTTAATATTTATAGCCAACGCAAGAAATACTGCGCCTTTCCAATTGGCGCCAAAAGCCTGAGAAAAAGCCAACAACATAAAAGCAACTATAATATAGTTGCCTCTTTCTAACGCATAAAGCCCGGGAAATTGCATCAGCAACGCAAGAAATATAACAATCTCAACCGAAATATATTTTATACCCACCTGTTTTACGATTAATTTTGTACATACAAAAATTCCACAAAAATAAAACAAAAATAGCCAAGCGATAGAATACGGCGTGCAATCTCGTAACTCTGCGGGTAAAACAACGGAGGCACAATAATCCGGCACTAACATTTGCGCCAATGCAAATACGCTTATCGGATAAATTGATTGCCATATGTCATAACGCCCATCATTTAGACTCCAATAATTTGTATTATAGAAGTCCATAAATGTATCTAAAGGCGCAAAGAAAAATGGCGGCATTGCATAACCGCTGAATTCAAAATACTTGACAAAAAAGATCAGAAAAACCAACTCTGAAAAGATTATCCAGACAAACCACCAATGAATATTTTTATTTTTTACACAAACACTATCAGCTGAAGTCATTCAATATGCCATCCATACTAGATAGTAAATTTAAGATAACTTACTTTGCGCACCATTCTTTTTAAAAGAAAATCGGCGATGCAAGATATAACTGCTTATCACAGTAATAGATACTATAATTGCTTGGGCAATCAATGTATGTAGATTAAGTCTCTCGACCAAAAGAGGTAATGCTATTAAATTAAAACCAAAAGCACCAAGGTAAACCATATTAAACCTAAAAAATTCTTTCAACCACCGCCCTTTCACGCGAAACACATAAATCCTATAACCTAAATATGCATTAATCACCGATATAAAATGACTTATGATTAAAAGCCACACATAATGTAAATCATGGTGTAGGAAAAACCAAATAACCGCAAAAAAACCATACCCAAAAGCGGTATTGTACAAACCTACAAATAAATAACGAATTTTTTCGTTACCCCAAAAACGTTTAGTTATTGAACCCAACTTCCTTTCTCACGATAAAATTAGGTCGATTCTTCACTTCCTCGTATATCAAACCAATATATTCTGCAACAATACCCAACATAGTAAATAATATTCCGAACATCAAAAACATAACGGTCATAATGCTCCCATATCCAGCAAACGGCACACCCCAGAATATTGCTTTTACTATTGTCCATACTAATAGGATAAAAGACGCCGCAGATATGGTTATTCCCAATATAGTAATAAGCTTTAAAGGCACATAAGAATGGGCCAATATGCCTTTTAACGCCAGTTCGATAACCTTGAAAGTGTGAGCTCCCGATACGCCGGCAAAGCGTTCAGCCCGCTCATGCTCAATACCTATGGATTTGTAACCAACCCAGGCAAATAGTCCACGAATAAAACGGTTACGTTCGTGTATGGAATTGATGGTTTCGTATACTTTTCTATCGATCAGCCTGAAATCGCTAACATTTCTGGGAACCATGCCGTTGGTCAAACCGTTGGCCACCCAATAAAACAATTGCGAGTTAAAACGGCGAATTAAGCCCGTGCCATTACGTTTGGTAACAATACCGTAAACGTTTTCATATCCCTCTTCCCATTTTTTGATGAACTGAGTTATTAAATGTGGTGGATCTTGCAAATCCGCAGTCATGATCACGGCAGCATCACCAGACGCATAATTCAGTCCAGCGGTAATGCCGCCATCCATTCTAAAATTACGCGCCAGTTGCACAATTTTAAACCGCGGGTCTTTCTCATGTACCGCGCAGAGCTTTTCGTAGGTATTATCTTGAGAACCGTTCTCTACGATAATAGCTTCAAAATCGTAAGCGCTATTTTCCGCAAATACTGCTGTTAATTGTTTAGCCAATTCATCAACATTGTCCTGCTCGTTATAAGCAGGAATTACCACTGAGATTAGTTTTCTATTCATACTGGATATGTTTATTGCAAATATTGCGCTACTACAGAATATAGATTCTCATCCAAGTCCGGAGTCATTTGGTGCAAGGGATTTGATTGCATCGAACCTGTTTCCGTTACCCTACTGGTAATTTTGGGAAAATAGGTTTGTTCCGGATCTATCGGCACAACAAACCCAGCCGGTTCATCGCTTGCGAATAGGCGTTGGAATTCCGGGTCTTGCTCGAAATTAGCATCGAGTTTGATACAAGGCAGATTAAAGGCTTTAAATAAGGTTAGCCAATCCGGTAAACCCAATCCCGAAGACTGGTCGCAACCAATATAGGCACCATTAAAATAATTTCTTTGCGTCATGCGAATGGATGCATAGCCATTATCGTTAAAAATGAAAATTTTCAGATTTAACTTATTGACAGCAACCGTGCCCAACTCCTGTAAATTTTGGGCAAATCCACCATCGCCTTCCACTAGAACTGTCCTGCGCTGCGGATAGGCGAAAGCCGCGCCTATTGCTCCGCTCAAACCGTACCCCATCGATGCCAAGCCCTTGTTTGTCACAATGTGTTGGCCGCGCTGTTGGGCGAAGGTTTGCATCATCACGGTAAAGGCTCCACCGCTACTGCAAGGAATGACATTATCCGTGTCTCGGCAGTGTACCGACAAACGGCTGACAAAATCGTACGGCGATAAATAATGCTCTGCCGTGTTATTGATCGGCTCGATCAACGGCAATTGGGCTTTCACTTTTCGGCAAAAAGCCACCCATTCGGCATGATCGCCAAGGCTAGCTGCCGCCAATGCTTGTAACACTTGATTGGCATCGCCTTGCAAACCGCTATCGACGCGGGGATGGCCTTTGTTAAGCTCGGTAGGGTCGCATTCCACTTGCACCACTTTGCCGTTAGGTACGAACTCCTGCCAGTTAAACCCGGTTTGTTGCAGACCCAAACGGGTTCCCAGCGCTATAAGCAAATCGGCCTGTTGCATCAATAAATTGCTGTAACGTTGCCCCCAGGTATTCGGGCGGCCAAAATACAAGGGATGATCCGCTGCCACCCTATCCGCGCCATTCCATGTGGTTGCCAATGGAATACCCATGGGCTCCAAAGCCTCGTATATCTTTTCTACCGTCTGTCTGGCAACACCCGCTCCAATCAATAAAAACGGCCGTTTTGCCGTGCGAACATCGTCGATTAGGCGTTGGATTTCGGCTGAATGTATAGGTGGAATTGCTTGTTTAGCGGCTGGAACAAATTCGCATAGCGGATCGTTTACATCAACTGGCGCACCTTGAATATCCAACGGAATTTCAAGAAACACCGGACCTTTGCGGCCTGTAACCCCGGCGTCGATAATCCGATTAAATGCCTCACAGGAAATCAAGCTATCCATCAGCACTGATTTTGAGGTGATCGGCTTGACTATATCGACACCATCAATCTCTTGAATGCCGCGCTGGCGTACTTGTTGCCGGCAAAGATCGGCGGTCTTTACTTGCCCACCTATCACCAATAATTCCCGGCTCTCCAAATAGGCACCCGCCACTGCGGTGACAATATTGGTTAAGCCGGGACCGGCGGTTACCAAAGCAAAGGCTTTACCATCGGTGCTTATTTCATTGAAATATTCCGCTGCGATTCCGGCCGCCACCTCATGCACCACGCTAACGCATTTGAAATGACGATTTACGCTCGCGAGAATATGCATGATATTGCCGCCCGCCACGTAAAAGCAGTGGGTATATCCTCTTTCTTTTAACCAATCGGCCAATAGATCGCTATATTTTATGGTCTTGTTTTGCATTGCTTGTTTGCCAGCTTATTGACGGATACCAAAAAAGATTTCTATTTTTTCGGCAACGAATTCCAGCATCTCTGTGGTCAAGGCCGGATAAATACCGATCCAAAAAGTTTGCCGCATAATTCTATCGGTTACATCCAATGAGCCGGATATTCGGTATTGTCTGCCTTTCATATAGGGCTGACGGGTCAAGTTTCCGGCAAACAGCAAGCGGGAGCCGATTTTGTATTTATCCAGATATTTCAACAATTCCACGCGCTCGTGACCTGAGTCTTCCTTCAACGTGATAGGAAACCCAAACCATGAGGGATCCGATCCCGGTGTCGCTTCCGGCAGAATTAAATATTGCTCGCAAGTAGCCAAGCGTTGCTTCAGGAATTTAAAATTACGTTTTCTGATTTCAATCAATTCCGGCGCACGCTCTAACTGCGCTAAGCCACAGGCCGCCTGCATATCGGTAATTTTTAAGTTATAACCCAAGTGCGAATAGGTGTATTTGTGGTCGTAGCCAGCCGGCAAATCGCCTAACTGCCAACCGAAGCGCTTTTTACAGGTATTATCAACACCGGGGGCGCAGTAACAATCCCTTCCCCAATCCCGAAACGACTCGATGATAGTTTTCAGACGGCGACTGCTGGTAAATACCGCGCCACCCTCGCCCATGGTGATGTGGTGAGCAGGGTAAAAACTGAGCGTACCAATATCGCCGAAGGTACCGACATTACGGCCCTTGTAGGTTGTGCCCAAGGCATCACAGCAATCTTCTATCAACCAGAGATTGTATTTTTTTGCGATTTCGACGACTTTATCCAGGTCAAACGGATTGCCCAGCGTGTGGGCAATCATAATTGCCTTGGTTTTAGGCGTGATGGCTGCCTCGATTTTACTGGGATCGATGTTGTAGGTTGGTATTTCCACATCGACAAATACCGGGACCAGATCGTAAAGCAGAATGGGATTAACCGTTGTGGGAAAACCGGCCGCTACGGAAATGACTTCATCGCCTTTCTGTAAGGCACGATCACCCAGTTTTTCGGATGTCAAACAGGCAAAAGCCAGCAAATTCGCAGAGGAACCGGAATTGACCGTCAACGCGCTGCTAACCCCGATAAACTCTGCCAATTGCTTTTCAAACTGGTCGTTAAATCGTCCGGTAGTCAACCAACCGTCCAGCGAGGCTTCGACCATATAACTAAGTTCTTTAGCGCCGAGAATTTTACCCGAAGGCGGCACTACGGACTGTTCCGGAACGAAAGCTTTTTCGGCATAACGTTCGGCGGCGTATTGTTCAACCAAATCCAAAATCTGCGCTTTTAATGTATTTTCTGTCACTGTCTTATCTTTGTGTTCAATAAAATTAATGTTGATCAGCCGTCAAAAACTGCTCTAACTGCTCCGCGCAGACTTGCCGCATATCCTTGCCTTGTTGATAGGCCAGGTTCCAGTCGACAATCATCGCCAACGCTTGGGCCAGAGTCCAACGCGGCACCCAACCCAGAAGGGTCTTGGCTTTGGAGCAATCAAGCTTCAAATAGTGCGCTTCATGCGGCTGCTCACTACCATCGATTTGCCAACTTGCGCCATTGCCCCATAAATCCGCCAGTTTTTCCAATATCCACGATACGGGTTGCGCATCTGCTTCGCCAGGCCCGAAATTCCAGCCCTCCGCATATCGGCCACCTTGTTTATACAGTTGTTCTGCCAGCAGGACATAGCCGGTCACCGGCTCCAGTACATGCTGCCAAGGCCTGATGGCCGTAGGGTTACGAATCGTCACTGCCTCCCCAGCCATGAACGCCCTCATAATATCGGGGATTAAACGATCTTGAGCCCAATCCCCGCCCCCGATCACATTACCGGCACGCACCGACGCCACCGCCACACCGTGCTCAGCGTAGCGTTCGCTGGGAAAAAAGGAATTACGATAGCTGGCAGTCACCAACTCTGAGCAGCCTTTGCTGTTGCTGTAAGGATCGAAGCCGCCCATCGGCTCGTTTTCACGGTAGCCCCACAACCATTCCTTGTTTTCATAGCATTTGTCGCTGGTGACTATAACAACTGACTTTACCGACGCAGTGTGCCTGACCGCCTCCAGTAAATTAACCGTACCCATCACATTGGTGGCATAGGTTTCCACCGGCTGTTGATAGGAATAACGAACAAGCGGTTGCGCGGCCAAATGAAACACAATCTCAGGTTGAAAACTTTGCATTTCCGCCATCACGCTGGCTAAATCGCGAATATCGCCTTCAACGTGCTGCAGTACCGAAGCCACATCAGCCACTTGGAATAAACTGGGCGCAGTAGGCGCCGGTAACGCATACCCTTTGATCTCCGCACCTAACCGGTGTAGATATAACGCCAACCAACCGCCTTTAAATCCGGTGTGCCCGGTTATAAAAACCCTTTTGCCTCGCCAAAAATCGCTATGCTCTACCATATTTTCCACGGTGCTTTTTGCTGTTGCCAAAGCTGTTCCAAATGCTGTTTATCTCTTAATGTGTCCATGGGTTGCCAGAAGCCTTTGTGGAAATAAGCGTGTAGCTGATTGCTGTTCGCCAGGCGCTCCATCGGTTCTTTTTCCCATAGCGTTTCGTCGCTATCGATTAAATCGAACACTGCCGGTGACAACACAAAAAAACCGCCGTTGATCCAGGCGCCGTCGCCCTGCGGTTTCTCCTGAAAACTTTTGATGCGGCTACCCACCAATTCCAAGGCACCAAACCGGCCGGGCGGTTGCACGGCGGTCACTGTTGCGGCGTCATTGTGAGAATGATGAAAATCGATCAACGCATGAATGTCGACATCGCCGACCCCATCTCCGTAAGTAAAACAGAATGTTTCATCGCCGACATAATCGCGAACTCTTTTTAAGCGACCGCCCGTCATGGTTAACTCGCCGGTGTCAACCAAGGTCACCTTCCATGGCTCTGCATATTTTTGATGCACCTGCATCTCGTTATGCTCCATATCGAAGGTCACATCCGACATATGTAAAAAGTAATTCGCAAAATACTCCTTAATAATATAGCCTTTATAACCCAAACATATTATAAATTCGTTAATTCCATAATGAGAATATAACTTCATTATATGCCATAAAATAGGCCTGCCGCCTATTTCAATCATCGGCTTAGGCTTCACCGAGGTTTCTTCATTAATACGAGTGCCCAATCCACCCGCAAGAATAACCAACTTCATTAATATTTCCTCTTGGTTATAGACATAATCATCTACCCACTACATGTATTCAAATTACGAATATACTCGGCAGTTTCTAAAATCTGTCGATCCAGACCTGTTACGGGAAATTCGAACCCCTTTATAATGTCTTTAATAGGCTGCTCGTTTCCCAAATAGCTATCGGGTTCCCCATTTATCATATTCGGACGTTCAACTGTTAAGTCAGCAGCATTAAGGAGCTTGCATACTTTTTCAGCTAACTCACCCACTTCCACCGTTTCATCACCCACGGTGTCGAAACAGACGATGTTTTCGAAACGTTTCGAAAACATCAGGCGAATACAGATCAGCAGTAAATCCAGTATGTAAATATAAGACCGAAACACGGGCTTATTTGCCCGAATTAACACATTTTCTCGGGCTATGACATTCGCAATAATCGAGGACAAGGCATAAGCGCTTAGCTTATTGATATATGGCCCGCTTAGATTAAATATTCTCGGGATAAGAAGTTTTATATCAGCTTTACGGCATATCTCTTGAAAGCGCAACTCATCTTCATATTTTAATCTACCGTACAGATTTGCAGATTCATCTCTATTACTATCGTTTAAATAATCGTAGACTGCTCCGGACGACGACAATAGCACAGCTTTTACCTGTGATTGTTCCAATACTTGTGTCACCAAGCCCTGAATAACTTTATTCAAGCGAATATATTCATCGTCTGAATATCCGCCAACCTTATCCTTGGTTAAAAACGCAAAGTGAAACAAATAGAGAGTATGTTGCGTATGCCGATGGGTGATTTCCGCCAAAGGTCTAACAGATACCGTACGGCCATCAGCCAATACTATCTGCTGTTCGCGTGATCCATAGCCTGATACCCGCTGGTTAAATTCATCGCCGTACAAAGCGGAAAACAATTCCAGAGTTGCCCGGCCTAACCAGCCGCTGGCACCGGTAACAGCAATATGGCTTTGTTTACTAAATAGGTGATCTAATATAAATGAATAATCAGCGCCAAACGCTTTTTCGAAATCAAAAGCCATTATTTGTAGCTCTGACTAATGACTGAGCTAATCGCAGACTTCAAATTGATTATATTTGCCTCGGTTTTATCGATAAATAACCGCTCTAACGCTCCGGAATCATTCACACTGATAATAATAAAATGACTGGTGGAATGCTTTTTATCGGATATAAAACACTCAAAGACTTTTTCCACATCAATTCGCTGGATAATTTCCTTCAGCATCGGAATTTCATCCAATAAGCCAATGACATAATCTTTCAACTGTTGAGTATCCGCCGGAATGTGCTCCAGGCCACCGCTCACTTGGGCATAGTTAACAGCAATCAGCATACCTAACCCAACCGCTATGCCATGGCTCACTTCAAAATTGGAAGCACCTTCCAAAGCGTGCCCGAAGGTATGACCAAAATTCAGTAATAAACGCTCGGCCTTATCAAATTCATCAATTTCGATAAACCATTTTTTTGCTTTTAAACTTAATTCAATGACGTCCGCATACCCTTCTACATTCATATCCATTTGCGGATTTAACCGCATATACTCAGAAAAACACGAACTTCCTTTGGCATAGCAAATCTTCACGGCCTCGCACAATCCGGCGATTTTCTGTTCTGAGTTGAGGGTTTTTACTAAATTCGGATCAATTATAATGGTTTCCGGGGGATGGAAGTTTCCAACCAGATTTTTATAACGTCCAACATTGATAGATGATTTACCCCCAATACAAGAATCCACCATGCCCAATAGAGTGGTGGGAATATAATCCCATTTGATACCGCGCATATAAATCGATGCACAAAAGGTGGCTATATCCTGCAGGCTACCGCCACCGACAGCCGTCAATTTAGCTTGCCTTGTTAAGGCTAAATCTCGCATTTTTACGATTATCTCGGGTACGGATGTCAAACTCTTGGTTTCTTCATTCGCCGGCACCGCAATAACCTTGGCATTCCCGGAAAAAGCCGTTTCAAAAAAGTTATCGCATAACACGGCGCTATTCTCATCTTGCCGTTGTACTTCGGCAAAAGCACCGTTTTCTATTACCACGCGATAATTTGCAATACTGGATTGAATATCAAACGATACGGACATGACTAAACCCTAAGTCTGCACTAATAAATTGACCTGTTATACCGGTATTTTCCGGAGAACACAGAAAATAAACCATATTGGTCACATCCTCCAATGTGGCTAGTCGGTTAAACTTCGTCGCATCGATTATCTTTTTCAGCTGTTCCGGCGCAAGATTTTGATGAGTCATTGGCGTATCCAATGCCCCCGGCAAAACCGCATTAATTAAATAGCCGTCACGGGCAAGATCGGTTGCAGCGGAAAGCACTAATCCATGCAACGCGGATTTAGTCATGCAATACGATAACTTGTCCTGTCTGGCGATATTTTGCCATATTGAACTAATCACGGCTAAACGCGCATTTTCGGCTAATATATTTTCATTTAATAAAATATTTAATGCTTTGACAATAAACAAGCAATTAGCTTTATATAGTTCAATATTTTTATCTGTATCAACATTATAAACACTATCGTTACAATTCATCCCTTGCGCCCAACACACGGCATTGAATTGGCCTGCTGCTTTAAGCGCGGATAAATTCAAATTGTCATCGAATGGGTCAAATAAAATATGCTCAGGAAGCGCGCTTTGCTTTCTGGACGCTATAACGACCTGCCATCCCTTGGTATCGAATAATTGGCAAACATGTGCACCTATTGTACCGGTACCGCCGAAGACCAGAATTTTTTGCATTGCTTCGACCGAATTAATTGCTATCTCTTAATACGTTCCAACGTCCCTCAAGCATGGCTATTCGAGACAGATCTTCCTTGGCAATAATGTCGTAATAATCGCGTTTATTCTGTAACCAAAGTAACTCAAAATGCACAGCGTTTAACAAGCCCTTTTCAATATCCGGCTTGTCTAGTGAATGGCCGGAAAATATGACTTTTCGAGTCTCAAATCGGGTAAGGTGAACCTGATTAATTTCTTTTAATGCGGGTAATGCATCAATGGAAACACCGCCTCCCACCACAAAATCCAAACCTTTTTCTTTACACTCTTTGGCAGTGGCAATGCAACATTCCGTTACTTGCGGCTGATTAATGGCATCTCTCGAATAACCTCGTGACAAGGAAAAATCTACACGGCCAAACACCATGCCATCGACACCGTTATCTTGCCTGGCTTGATCGGCCAAGCTTTGCACGACTTGAAACGCTTGTTCGGTTTCAATATTGAATAAAAAATCAGTATCTTGCTGCTCGTCTTCCGTGAATACTTTGTTCTTCGCGTCTATATACTTAGACAGCGCGTAAGTGCTTTCAATCATCGGCGCGATGATATGATCCACACCAATTAACTTACTCTCTAATAAATCCCGCATTGCTTCGCAACCGCCAATCTTCAAACCCACTTTCAGGTCAGCTCTGCGCACTATCTCAATCAGCCTCAACAGCTCGTCTGTTCTAGTACCTTCCGCTTCAAACTCGGCTTTAATGCCTTCGTATCCATACTCCTGCTTTCCCTTCTTTAAAAGGTCGAGCATTGAGCGTTCTCTTTTATTCATATAACTTCCTCTTTTATTGAAATCAAACCAAGCGGCAGCGATAAACTGCATGCTGCAGTGCCAGCCCGGCGGATATAAACATGTTAAATGTTAGGCTAACAGGCATCCTTGAACGTTGCGCCCAGCAAATCCTTGCTCGAAAGTTGCGGCACGCCCTCAAATGGCCAGGCGATTTTCAAATCTGCATCATTCCAGGTAATGCAACGCTCATATTCGGGCGCATAATAATCAGTGGTTTTATATAAAAACTCGGCTGTTTCGGACAGCGTTAAAAAGCCATGCGCAAATCCCTCCGGTATCCACATTTGCTGTCGATTTTCCACAGAAAGTATCTCGCCGACCCACTTTCCAAATGTAGGGGAATTCTTACGAATGTCCACCGCCACATCGAACACCTCTCCCTGGATCACCCTCACCAACTTGCCTTGCGCCTTAGGCGGCAATTGGTAATGTAATCCGCGCAACACTCCTTTTTGAGATTTGGAGTGGTTGTCCTGCACAAAATTGACACTTAATCCTGTCAGCTCCTGAAAAACTTTTTGGTTGAAGCTTTCAAAGAAAAAACCACGTTCGTCACCGAATACTTTTGGTGAAAATAAAACGACATCGGGTATAGCAAGTCTAGTTGCTTGCATTAAAACACCTGATTATTCAGTAGGTTGAGTAAATACTGCCCATAACCATTTTTCGCTAACGGCTTGGCCAGTTTCTCGATTTGCTCGTCGTTTATCCATCCGCTACGCCAAGCGATTTCTTCCGGGCAGGCGATTTTCAAACCCTGGCGGGTTTCGATGGTTTCTATGAAATTGCTGGCTTCGATTAAGCTAGCGTGTGTACCCGTGTCCAACCAGGCATAGCCGCGCCCCATTATTTCGACGCTAAGTTGGTGCCGGTCCAGATATATTTTATTGACATCGGTAATCTCCAGCTCGCCGCGCGGCGACGGCTGAAGATTGGCCGCTATATCGACGACTTGATTATCGTAAAAATACAAACCGGTCACTGCATAATTACTTCTAGGTTGTGCGGGTTTTTCCTCTAGCGAAGTTGCCCTACCCTGAGCATCAAAGCTGACGACACCGTAGCGCTCCGGGTCATTGACATGGTAGGCAAAAACCGTTGCCCCTGAGGATTGATCGGTCGCGCGTTTCAATTGAACGTGTAAATCGTGGCCGTAAAAAATGTTGTCACCCAATACCAATGCACTGGGTTGCGAGCCGACAAAATCCCTGCCGATGATAAAAGCTTGCGCCAACCCGTCGGGACTGGGTTGTACGGCATATTGCAGATTAATCCCCCAATCGCTGCCGTCACCCAATAAATGCTGAAACAAAGGGGTGTCTTGCGGCGTGGAAATGATCAAAATATCGCGAATTCCGGCCAACATTAGCGTGCTGAGCGGGTAATAAATCATCGGCTTGTCGTAAATCGGCAGCAATTGTTTGGAAACCGCTTTGGTTACCGGATACAGCCGGGTGCCGGATCCTCCGGCCAGGATGATGCCTTTGCGCTGGTTCATAGTCACTTCCCGTAGAGTTCAGACAACATTCGCTCGACACCCTTTTGCCAAGCCGGCAGTTGTAAATCAAACACGCTTTGCAACTTTTCAGTATTCATACGTGAGTTTAATGGCCGCTGCGCCGGCGTTTGGTAAACGCTGGTGGGAATTGCCGTAACCGATTGTTTGTCGGTTTTCAGCGCCAGTCCGGCTTGACGGGCATAATCAAGCACCAAATGTGCGTAATCGTACCAACTGGTTTCGCCGCTAGCGGTTAGATGATAAACACCAGCCACTACAGGTGTTTTCAAGGCATGACGAATAGCGTGGGCACTCACATCCGCCAGCAATTCGGCGCCGGTTGGCGTACCGATTTGATCGTTAATCACCGACAGCTGTTGCCGTTCTTGTGCCAAGCGCAACATAGTTTTGGCAAAGTTATTACCTCTGGCTGCGTAAACCCAACTGGTCCGAAAAATCAAATGCCGGCAATCGCTGGCTTGAATGGCACGTTCCCCAGCCAATTTGCTTTGCCCATAGACATTCAAAGGCCCAACCTGATCATCTTCCCGCCAGGGTTTATCACCGCTGCCGTCGAATACGTAATCCGTCGAATAGTGCAGCAACCAAGCACCGATACGTTTGGCTTCTGCCGCCAAAACTCCCGGCACCACCGCATTGATCGTATTCGCCAAGTCGCTTTCCGACTCGGCCTTATCCACTGCGGTATAGGCAGCAGCATTGACGATAACATCGGGGCGCAACGCGCGAACCGTTTCGGCAATCCCGCTTGGATTACTTAAATCGCCGCAATAATGTTGGTCGAATCTGTCAAGCGCAAGCAATTCGCCCAAAGGCGCCAAGCTGCGTTGCAACTCCCAACCCAGCTGGCCATTTTTACCGAACAATAAAACTTTCATTCACTCAACCATGCAAAGCATTGATCACGCAGTGCGCCCTGCATAGTTTTTATCAAGCCAGGACTGGTAATCACCGGACAACACATTGCTAACCCAGGCTTGGTTATCCAAATACCACTGCACGGTTTTGCGAATGCCGGTCTCAAAGGTTTCCGCCGGTTTCCAGCCTAGCTCCCGTTCCAACTTGCCGGCATCGATGGCATAACGTCTGTCGTGCCCAGGCCGGTCGGTGACATAGGTAATCTGTTCGGCATAGGATTTGCCATCGCTACGCGGTTGCAGTTCATCAAGAATACCGCACAGCGTGTTGACCACATCCAGATTAGCTTTCTCGTTCCAACCACCGACGTTATAAACCTCGCCAAGCTTGCCGGCTTCCAGCACCCGGCGAATCGCGCTGCAATGATCCTTTACGAACAGCCAATCGCGAATCTGTTGACCGTCGCCATAAATCGGCAACGCTTTGCCGGACAAGGCGTTCTGAATGCACAACGGGATGAGTTTTTCCGGGAAATGATAAGGACCGTAATTGTTGGAGCAATTGGTAGTCAATACAGGCAAACCGTAAGTATGGTGATAAGCACGCACCAAATGGTCGCTGGCGGCTTTACTGGCTGAATAAGGACTATTGGGTTGATACTGGTGGGTTTCAGCGAACGGCGCATCGGTCTTTTCCAAAGAACCGTACACCTCGTCGGTAGACACGTGCAGTAAACGAAAAGCCTGCTTGGCCGGCTGTTCCAAGTTGTTCCAGTATTGCCGTACCGCTTCCAACAAACGGAAACTGCCGACGATATTGGTTTGAATAAAATCTTCCGGTCCGTGGATGGAACGATCAACATGGGATTCGGCAGCAAAATTGATCACGGCCCGAATCCGGTACTTTTGCAGTAAACTCAGCAGCAAATCGTAATCCGCAATGTCACCTTGAACAAATACATGCCTGTCATCGTCATGTAGAGAAGCCAAATTCTGTAAGTTACCCGCATAGGTCAATTTATCCAAATTGACGAGCAATTCGTCGCTTTGCGCCAACCAATCCAATACAAAATTGCTGCCGATAAACCCGGCCCCACCGGTGACTAAAATACTCATTTTTAAAGTTTTCTTATTTTTTCTAACCGTCTGCCCGACGAAAAACGCTATTATTATCGGGGCCATTGTACCTTAGTACCATCCTTCAGTGTCTAATGATTCTGCAATCCTTAAGGCAAAAAAAGTTTAAACCTCGCCCCACCCAAACGACTTTCGTTGTCGATCCGCACAAATCCGTTTTTCCCGGCATTTTTGTGCAGGCCGGCCATTACCGACACAAAATACAAACCCAGGCCGGTATTTCCCGACACCCAGTCCAATTCGGCCGTATCGTTTAAGTCCGCGGTTAAAAAATGAGGCGGATAACCCGCACCGTCGTCTTCGATGGCGATGGTTAGATAGCCGTCCTCCTCAGTCACGGCAATCAAAACGGTTTTGTGGGTATAGCGCAAAGCATTATTCAAGACAGCTGCCAGCGCATTGCTGATGATGGCGTTATCGCAGTAGCACATCTCGTCATCGCCACAATCCACTTGTAGATCAATGTTGTGCAATCCAGCCAAGCGCGCCTGTTGATGAATCGCTTCATCGAGAATATCGGTTACCGGGCATTCTTCAATATGCAAACTAAATTTTTGCGAATCGACCTTATACATCACCAACAATTGCATCAGACTGTGATTAATCCGAGCCGCCTCGAATTCCAACTGATTTAACTCAGCGGATGGTCCGTCTTGTTTGGCAGCAGTTTGCCTAACCAGCTCCAGCAAGGTACCCAATGAGTTTTTTATGTCGTGAACGGTTGACGCGAGAATAGTCGGAAACAAATCGTTGTTTTTAGGATGAGTTTGCATGGTTTTAAGCCTTGACCGCTTGAGACTGCCGCAATTTTGCATACTCCATTTGTAATATCCCCAGCTTATGTGGATCAACGCCAATTTGCTTGGCTTTAATAAATAAAGCTCTGATGCGCTGATTTTTTTCTTCGCAAAACTCATTGACCTTCAAATCATGAATCATGATCTTCAACATATTCACGATGATGGTTTTATTATCCGGCATAGTCAGAATGGCCTGTTCGAACAAATCCAATGCTTCGGAAAACTTACCCTGTTTATAAAGCGCCACCCCTTTGTTGTTAGTCGCAATCAAAGCCTGCTTGGTTTTTTGAATCAGGATTTCCGAATGATTGTCCATGCCAATGCCGCTTTGCATGCGGCGTAGGTCGTTTAAGAACTGTTCGTCGTCGATATGCGCATGAATCAGATCGTAAAGTATTTCTTCGGCTTTATCGTGCTCGTCGCTCAGGAAACAGGTTTTCACCACCTCCAACTGTAAGTCCCTGGGCGCTTTATTACCCAAGCGGCTGCATATATCCACCGCTTTTAGCAACGCTTTCTGCGACAACTCGTCGTTACCCAGCGTTTTATACACATCCGCCTCCACAGTCGAGGCGCGTAATTCTGCCTCGGGATGATTGGCATATTCTTTGCGCATTTCCTCCAGCGTTTTTAATGCCTCGTCCGCGGCATTGGTTTTGGCATAAAGTTTGGCCAATCCGGCAAAATCACTGCAGGAACGATGCACGGAATGCTTGCCCAGCTTCACCACCGACTTATAGGCCTTCTCGGCGGTTTCCAGATTGCCGTTCCGGTCCGCCGCTTCGGCCAGTTTTTTTTGCCTGAGTATCGATTGCGGCGACAATTGCAAAGCCTGCTGCAACACACTTTCGACGTCGCTGTACTGATCCAATGCTTCGTAGGCCTTGCCCAGCCAGTCGTAACACTCCATCAACATCGGATTGTCAGCCACCAGACTCTGAAAACCGGCAATCGCTTGTTCGATGTTATTGTTTTGAAAATCGATCACGCCCAAACCTAAGCGCGCCCAGGGCAGTTCTCTATGCTCCAGAACTTCATGATATATCTGCCTGGCCTTATCGAAATCACCCGCGGAAATCGCCAGCTCGGCACGCATTTTCAGCAAATGCAAATGCATTTTCTTGTCCCCGGACAGCAATAGTGCATCGCATAACTGAATGGCTTTAGACAAATCGCCAGCGGCTAACGCCTTGTCGACACTGGCCATAAATTCCTTGCGGGCAAAATTCCGTGTCAGCCGACTCATTAGTTGCTGCGCGTTGAAGGGCTTGGTCAGATACTCATCGGGCTTGCTGTCCATAACCCCCAACACCGCACTGGTAGTCTGCTCGGCGCTGATCAATACAAACACGCAGCGATAATCGATTAAATTCCGGTGTCTGGCTTCCTCCAGCACCTGCTGCCCGTTCTTACCCACACCCAGGTTGTAATCGCACAACACAATATCGAAACTGCTTTTGTTCATGGCATTGATCGCGGCTATGCCATTATCCGCTTCGACAACAGTGACGGCTTGCAAGCTATAAAGCATGTCGCGCATCGCTTTCCGAAACACGGGATTGTCCTCGACAATCAGGATACTTTTGCCGGCTAAACTAAAACTCATGGCAGAAAGGCTAATAAAACGCTCAAGAAATCGGCTCCATAAAATCCACGTAGCGGGCGGACTTGAAAAATAAAATTATCATCCCCAACTCGCCCGAGTCCACTTTACAACCAAATGAGTATAGACATGACTGTTGAAGCAAACAAACAAACCCTTGGTTTTCAAACCGAAGTAAAACATTTGCTGCACTTGATGATTCACTCCTTGTATAGCAACAAGGAAATCTTTTTGCGCGAGCTGATCTCCAACGGTTCCGACGCCGCCGACAAATTGCGCTTCGAAGCCCTGGCCAATGACAGCTTGTACGAAGGCGATAGCGAACTGAAAATCCGCGTCGATTTCGACGAAGCCAAAAAGACCATCACCATTACCGATAACGGCATCGGTATGACGCGCGAAGAAGTGCAGGACCACATCGGCACCATTGCCAAATCCGGCACCAAAGCCTTCTTCGAAAGGCTGACCGGCGACCAAGCCAAAGATAGCGAACTGATCGGCCAATTCGGCGTGGGCTTTTATTCATCGTTCATCGTCGCCGACAAAGTCACCTTGACCACCCGCAAAGCCGGCGCGCCAGCCAGCGACGGCGTACGCTGGGAATCCGACGGTCTGGGCGAATACAGCATCGAATCGGTCGACAAAGCCGGCCGCGGCACCGAAATCGTCTTGCACTTAAAAGAAGGCGAAGACGAATTTTTAAGCGCCTGGAAACTGCGTTCGATCATCAAAAAATACTCCGACCACATTTCCCTGCCCATCATCATGAGCAAGGAAATCCCGGCAGAGAAAGACGAGGAAGGTAACGAAACCGCACCAGCCCGCGTCGAAGACGAAACCGTCAACAGCGCCTCGGCGTTGTGGACCAAGTCTAAAGACGACATCACCGAAGAACAGTACAACGAGTTCTACAAACACGTCGGCCACGACTTCCAAGACCCATTGGCCCACGTCCATAGCAAAGTGGAAGGCACCAACGAATACACATTGCTGCTTTACGTACCGGGCCGCGCGCCATTTGATTTGTGGGATCGCGACGCCAAACACGGCGTCAAGCTGTACATCAAAAAAGTGTTTATCACCGACGACGCCGAGCAATTGATGCCGCGCTATCTGCGCTTCATTCGCGGCGTGATCGACACCGACAGCTTGCCGCTGAACGTCTCGCGCGAAATCCTGCAACAAAGCAAGCAGATCAGCACCATCAAAGGCGGCGCCGTTAAAAAGGTCTTGGGATTGTTGGAAGACCTGGCCGAAAACGACGCGGAGAAATACCAAAAATTCTGGGAGCAATTCGGTAACGTCATCAAAGAAGGCCCGATTGAAGACCACAAAAACAAGGACCGCGTTGCCGGCCTGTTGCGCTTCTCATCGACCCATACCGACGACAAAACCCAGAACGTGTCGCTGGCCGACTACGTCAGCCGGATGAAGGAAGGCCAGGAAAAAATCTACTTCATCACCGCCGACAGCTTCGCCGCCGCCAAAAACAGCCCGCACCTGGAAATCTTCCGTAAAAAAGGCATCGAAGTGTTGCTGCTGTCCGACCGCATCGACGAATGGCTGGTATCCAGCCTGACCGACTTCGAAGACAAGCATCTGCAATCCATCGCCAAAGGCGAGCTGGATCTGGATAAATTCGACAGCGAAGAGGAAAAACAACACCAGGAAGAAATCAACAAGGATTTCGAATCCGTGCTGAATCAAATCAAAGAGGTGTTGAAAGACAAAGTCAGCGAAGTGAAAGTCAGCCACCGTCTGACCGACTCCCCGGCCTGCCTGGTGACCGGCGCTTACGACATGAGCTTGAACATGGAACGCATCATGAAAGAAGCCGGCCAATCCATGAACATGATGGGCATGGGCGGCAGCAAGCCGATCTTTGAGATCAACCCCGACCACGCCATCGTCAAGGCTTTAAAAAACGAGCAGGACGACACCCGCTTTGCCGACATCAGCCACATCTTGTTCGACCAGGCCATTCTTAGCGAAGGCGGTCAGTTAGATGATCCGTCGGCGTTTGTGCATAAACTGAATGGTTTGTTACAAGGGCTACTGGGTTAATCCCTAAATGCGCTAAACAAAAGGCCGGGCAACCGGCCTTTTTTATTGCCTTTCGATAAACCACTCTGCCTGATTGTTTTCAGAAACTGGAACCCGGCTGTCTAAGAAATTCCAGCTCTTCAATAGTTGAGGCACGACCGAGAATTTGGTTGCGATGCGGGTAACGGCCGAAGCGATCGACAATGGCCTTGTGCTTTAACTCGAACTGGTAATTATCCGGTAAGCCATTTTCGCGGTAGAGCTTTTCCGCCCAGGCATGGATGGCTTTTGACTCGCTGTGCATGAATGGCAAATATAGGAAACTGCGCTCGATTGGCGACAAGCTCCGGTCAGCACCCACCGCTATCGCTTCCTGCGCCAAAACCAACGCCAGCGGATCGTGGGCAAATGCCAAAGGGGTGTTGCGGTGGATGTTTCTGGAGAACTGATCGATAACGATGACTTCGGCGAGCCGGCCTTTGGGTTCTTGCCGCCAGGAGAACAATTCGCCTGTTATGGCTTGTTGCAGTGTGGCTTCGAATCGGTGGGTGATGGTTTTATCGAAATCTGGGTTGGCGGACCACCAGAGTTTGGGGGGTGTTTCTTCGAACCAGAATTTTAGGATTTCTTGGTAGTTGGTCATTGGTTTGTTGTGTCGCTGACGCGACGGGCTGTTTTAATGTCGGTTCGCGGACCGACGGCCGCGATACTTTCTTTTGTTTGGCCAAAAGAAAGTATCCAAAGAAAAAGCCACCCGAACGCCGCTTGTTTCCTGCGCTCCTCGCATTTGAACGGGGTTGCCGAAAGGGGCTCCTGCCCCTTCGTCAACGCGCCGCATCCCTGCGGCGCCCCTACGGGCTGATCCGTTCAAAAGCTCCGGTGCTCGGCGCGGCATACGGGAGAACACCCCGCCGGAATTTGAAGGAAACCTTGTTTATTTTTGGTGGCACAGGCGTAGGGCAGGCAATGCTTTTTTTTCTGTCCATCGTTTGATTCCGCGTGGGCACAAAAACTTTACCCACCCTACCTGGCTCGGCGCGGGGAAGTTAACCCTACCGAAATTTGAAGGAAACCTTATTTATATACAATAGTCAAGAGCCGGCAATCCTTTCTTGCCCAACGCTTAATTATGCGTGAACACAAACCCCAAATCACCCTACCCAATTGGGTTTTTGATATGGCAAGATATACGAAACCCAAGTAACTCCTTGTTAGGTAACGTAAACTAAATGAAAGAATCAGAGAAAATTAATATCGGCTATGTTTATATTTTGGAGGTGAAAGATATTTACCTCCCAGTATGTAAAATTGGGATGACTACTCGTACCCCGTCCGAAAGATGCGATGAAATTAATAAAAGTTCCACGGGAGATTTTATTTGGTCAGTGGCACATTACATTGCCGTTGATAACTGCAAAGACTTGGAAGCGATGGTCCATTCAAAACTAGGCCCCTTGCGGCAAAAAGGGCGAGAATTTTTCAATATCAATGCTGACGATGCCTATATGGCGTTAGTCTCTATTTTCGATAACCAGGCAGTAATAAAGAAAATCGATAGTGAAAAAATTGTAGCTTTGCAGGAAGAAACACCGATGATAAAAGCTAAAAAAACATACAATTTCAAAAAAAACGACTCAGTATACCCAGAACTACTCAATTCTTTTATAGAGTCGCTCAAGTTGATCAATGCAAGGCCATTCGGCCAACTGAATCAGCCATCTTTTGGCATCAGCGATGGTAAAGAAGGAGTTCAATGGAATCTCTCTGTTGATACAGATACAAAAATTATCCGTCTAGGTGTCAATTTAGAGGGTATGAAATATAAAGATTGGCCGATTTCAAAATTCATACTCTCTGAAATAAATGACCCAAAAATTTGGGGCGTTATTGAAAAGCTAAAAAACCCGAATGAAGTATATGTTCGTTTTTCTAGAGATGCTTGGCAAGTTACAGCTAGGCCATCCATTGTCGAGAAATATCTCGGTGGCAATGAATTTACATTTACAGAAATTACTCCAAAACAATGGGAAAGTACTTTAAAAGAAGCCTTGTCCTGTCTAAATGAAGAAAATAATTACTGTGGCCGAGCAAAGCAACAAGTAACGTTAGAGATTAAACCAAAACAAGGAGAGCAAGTTAGGACAATGGAAGTTTCCCCACATTTGACAATCTGGTCTCGTTTGTACCCCAGCATAGATATTCAGGAAAACATCAACAAGAAGATTTCAGAATTACAACCTATATATGATTGGGTTAAGCTGGCAAGTTCGAGTAGACTCAATTAGCGTAGAGCAATATGACGCATGTTGGCGTTAAATCTTTCGACCTTATTACGTTGTTGTTAATACGTAAGAGTTTAGCCTTAATTCGCTTCGTTATTCGGAGCTGTAAGTCTAAGTTCAAACAACATCCAAAGTCTTTCAATCCCATGACGGGGTTGCTCCCCGCATGCCGCGCCGAGCACCGGAGCTTTTATCGAGATCAGCCCGAAGGGGCAGCGCATGGATGCGCTGCGTCGGCGGAGGGGCTGGGAAGCCCCTTCCGCCGACCCTCGATAAAAGCTTCGGAGCGCAGGATATAAGCGGCATCCGGGCCGCCTTTTCTTTGGGTACTTTCTTTTGGCGGAGCAAAAGAAAGTATCTCGGCTGTCGGGCCGAGACCCGACTTCAAATCCAGCCGTCGCGCCAGCGACACAAATCACACAACGCTACCGAATAAAAACACAATCCCCTATAATCGAACTTACTCAAAAACCACCACCCCTACCATGCCAACCCCCTTCCAGCGTATCGGTATCATCGGCAAGTGCGGCGATTCCGGTATTGCCGCGACGCTGAACGAACTGTTCCGTTACCTAAAAGCCCGTGGTCACGACATCGTCGTAGATAGCCAAAGCGCGGAATTGATCGACGACGCCGAGATAAAGGGCGCTTATATCGAGCGCCTGCCGGAACTGTGCGACTTGATTATCGCCGTCGGCGGCGACGGTACCTTTCTGGCGGCGGCCCGCGCCGCGGCGGATTTCGAAACGCCGCTGCTGGGCGTAAACCTGGGCAGGCTGGGCTTTTTGGTGGACATTTCGCCGGAACAGTTGTCCAGCCGCCTGAATAAAATTCTGGCCGGCGAGTTCAAATCCGAGCAGCGCCAATTGCTCAGCACTCATATCATCCGCGACCACGAGATCATTCATCAACAAACTGCCGTCAACGAAGTGGTGGTGCACCGTTGGGTGACGCCGAGCATGATAGAAATCGTCACCAGCATCGACGGCGTGTATCTGAATACTCAACGTTCGGATGGTTTAATCGTCGCCACCCCGACCGGCTCTACCGCTTATTCCTTGTCGGCCGGCGGCCCGATCCTGCATCCGGCCTTGAACGCGCTGGTGTTGGTGCCGCTGAACCCGCATACGTTGTCGAATCGGCCCATCGTCATCGACGACAACGTGGTCATCGAAATCCGTTTCAGCCAGACCAAACAGATCAATGCGTTGGTGACTTGCGACCACATGGAGATTCCGGACGTGCGGATCAACGACAAAATCGTCATTAAAAAATCCGCCAAACCGATTAAAATTTTGCACCCCGCTGATCACGATTTTTTCCATACTCTAAGAAGCAAACTTAACTGGAGCGGCTACCCCGCCTAAGGCCATGCTGTTAAACCTGAACATTATCGACCTAGCCGTCGTCGACGCGCTGGACCTTGATTTGGACCCCGGCATGTCGGTGCTGACCGGCGAAACCGGCGCCGGCAAATCGATTTTGCTGACCGCGCTGGGCCTGGCCTTGGGCGACCGCTCCGATTCCGGCTATGTGCGGCCCGGCAGCAAACGCGCCGAAGTGAATATCGAATTCGATTTAGCCAAAGCGCCGCTAGTCAAGCAATGGTTGATCGATAACGAGCTGGACGACGACGGCCAGTGCATGATCCGCCGCACCATCAGTGACGACGGCCGTTCCAAGGCTTATATCAACAACCGCCCTGTCAACCTGCAAACCCTGCAAGGTTTAAGCCGGCAATTGGTGGAAATCCACGGTCAACACGCACATTTAACCTTGCTGGACAGTGAGGAACAGCGCCGACTACTGGACGGTTTCGCCGGCAACCAGGCCTTGCTGGATAAGCTGAACAGCTGTTACCAAGACTGGAAACAAGCGCATAAACAACTGCAGCAATTATTAAAAGCCGGTAGCGATCAGGTCGAACGCGAGGAATTGCTAACTTACCAACTCGACGAGTTGCAGCAGCTAGACTTGGAAAACTTCGATTATCAGGCCTTGGCAGACGAGCATCACAAGCTAGCCAACTTGGGTAAGATTCTCAGCGTCGGTCAGCAGCAACTGGATATTTTGTACGACAACGATCAGCAGTCGGTCGCCGACATGCTGGGGCATGTGATTCATGCCATCAACGAATTGGCGCAGTATGCCGGCGAGTTGAACGGCGTTTCCGAATTATTGAGCGACGCGGAAATCCAGATCGGTGAAGCCACCCAGCAATTGCGCCGCTTCCTGGAAAACCAGGAAGCCGATCCGCAACAACTTGTCTGGCTGGAAAACCAGATAGGCGTGATTCAGTCGCTAAGCCGCAAGCATAAAATCCAACCGGAAGAACTGCCTGAACTGGCCGCGCGCTTGGCTACCGAATTGGATAACCTGAGCCACAGCAGCGAACGCATCGAAAGCTTGAATGCCGATTGCGAGCGGCTGTTAAGCCAATACCGCAAACTGGCCGGCGAGTTGTCCGCCAGCCGCCGCCAAGCCGGCGCAGAGTTGCAGCAACGCATTTCCGACGCCATCAAGGAACTGGGCATGCCGCACGGCGAGTTCCTCGTCAACCTCCGCACCCCGGAGGATGCCGAAGCGCAGCGCAACGGTGTAGACAGTATCGAATTTCTGGTCAGCACCAACCCCGGCTTGCCGGCCAAGCCGCTAGCCAAAGTGGCATCAGGCGGCGAGTTGTCGCGAATCAGCTTGGCGATTCAAGTCACCACCAGCACTGACAAGACCACGCCGACGATGATTTTCGACGAGGTCGATTCCGGCATTGGCGGCGGCATTGCCGAAATCGTCGGCCAGAAACTGCGGCGTTTGAGTGTGAACCGCCAAGTGTTGTGCGTCACCCATTTGCCGCAAGTCGCGTCGCAAGCGCATCAGCATTTATTTGTCGCCAAGAATCAGAAAGCAGCGGTGACATCGTCCACGGTTCGCCGTTTGAGTGACGACGAACGCGTGAATGAAGTCGCGCGCATGCTGGGCGGCGTCACCATTACCGAAAACACTTTGGCGCATGCGCGGGAGATGTTGGTATCGGGTGGCTTGGCGCGCGATTAACAGTCCCTCACCTTAACGACAGACCCAATACTCCGACCATCACCAACGCCGCCCCGCCAATCTGAGCGAGCGTCAATTCTTCACCCAACACATAACTGGCCATGAACAAGGTCGCTACCGGCCCCAGCGAGCCGATCAGCGAGGTATGACTGGAACCTATTATCTTGATCGCTGCCGAGAGCATGAATACCGGCAGCACCGTCGAAAAGATCGCCATCAGCAAGCTCAATTGATACACCCGCATCGGCAACAGCAAGGCCTGCGGCGGATGTGTGAGTAAAAATTGCATCAGCGTCGCCGCGCAAGCCACCAGCATCGCGTAAGCGGTAAAGCGCGAGGCGCCGATGCGGACTACCGTTTCACCTGTGCCGATTAGATAGGCAGCGTAGGTCAAGGTGCTGGCAAACACAAAACCGGCTCCCAACAACAAATGTTCCGATTGGATATTGATCTCATCCAAAAACACCACACCGATGCCGGCGTAACTGAGCACTAGCGCGACGACTTCCTTGCGGCCAAACGGTTTGCCCAACAGCAATGCCGACAGCACCACGACCATGGTCGGATACAGGAACAGAATCAGCCGCTCCAGCCCTGCGGAGATGTATTGCAGACCGATAAAATCGAACAAGCTGGACAGGTAATAACCCAGCAAGCCCAAAATCAGCAGCGCCAGATAGTCTCTACCCCTTAACGGCGTCAGATCCTTCCGGCCGGCATGCCGCCAGGCAACGATTAGAAAAAACGGCGCGGAAAACAACATGCGCAAGGCCAATAAAGTCACCGCATCCACAGGCTGGTAATACGCCAGTTTTACCAAGATGGCTTTGCCGGAAAAACCGATAGCGGCCAAAGTCGCCAGGCCAAAGCCCAACAAGCGGTTGCGGTTGGATAATGCAGTAGATGTAGTCGTTGCCATTAGGCCTCCTGAGTGATGCGGGCCTTAGGCAAATGTCGAAGCAACTGCGGCAAGACCCGCGGTTGCTTGATTGTTTAGAAAAACGCAAACACCACGGCGATAGACAAAGCCCATTGCCATAGGTGCTTAAAGAAATGATTGCGGTTTAAATAATGCATGATGGCTGGATTATAGCGGCATCGTCGCGGGCAGGCAAAATCCTCCTTGCCAAACCGGCAAGAAGGATGACGGCTACTTAGGCTTTGCGTTTTCTACCCAAACCCAACGCGCCAATCAGACCGGTACCGAACAACCAGGCCGCGGCCGGCACTGGCACCGGGACTACATAACCGGACAAATCGGCTGCGGAGACTTTATAAGCATGCAATACACCAGGCAGCAGCTGATACTCACTGGTCAACGTTGCCGAACAGCCACTGGTTTGACCAAGCGGACATTGAATCGATGTTGCATATGGATCGGCGTCGCTGAAACGGAAGTACACATCGAACTGTGTGCCGGTGCCGTTTTGGGTGACACTGTAGTCGTTATCGGTGCCGGCCAGCATCAAATAGCTGCCGTCAGCCAGTTTCGGTCCGATGGCCAAGCCTTCCCACTTCTCAGGAGATTTATTGCCGAGCGCTGCCAAGGTGTCGGCATCGAGATCCAGAAATTGCGCGGATTTGCTAACTTTGCTGTAAACAGCACCAACTGCGTCCAAATCGATGCCACTAACATCGGTCGCGCCGTTCAAATCAATTTTATAAACTTCCTTGTCGGCAGTGGCAAACGTGGCACCGACACCGACACCACGGTTGTTACGCTCTAGTACGAAGAACTCATGGTCGTTGATCGCCACTAAGGCCGATGTGCCCTGTCCTTGACCGGAACGCTTCATTTGGTAGGCATATTGAGCCACCGCTTCGCCAGTAGCCGTATCGAATTTTACAATCCGACTCACCGAACCGTTGCCTGCACCTTCGTCCAACATTGCACTTTGCAACATTGCAAACGCAAATTTGCCGTCAGGACTGATCGCCAGGCCTTCGAAGCCGCGATTAGTGCGTTTGCCGGCAGTATTCGGTTCTGGATCGCCGCCGGCATAGTTTGGAACATTAGTTGTACCGTTGCGCGGCACCAGATTGGTTGGAGTCGTATAGGTTTTCACTACCGCGCCAGTATTGCGATCGATCTCGTACAGCGAAGGACCGTATTCGTCGGAAACCAGCAAATTACCGTTTTTGGGGTGGATCACAACGCCTTCAGGGTCAAAGGCATTACCCAAGTTACTGGTAGGGTTTGGCGCAATACCGTTCAGTGCGGAACCGCCTTTACTAAATTTCAGGGTTTGGGCGATTTGAAAATTAGAAATCGCGCCGGTAACGCTATTAATGTCCAGGGTAAAGCGCTGTACCCGTGTTTCATAATTCAACAAACCGCCACCTGGGCCTCTATCCGACAAGCCCCACCACTCGTTACGGTTGGTGTCGTAATAAATATCCGAGAAGAAGCCGACGCGGCGATCAAAGGAATTGGCAAGTGTGCTGGATAAATCCAGTGTATCACCGGAAATAGCCAGGCCGTTGACGAAAGTTGGAGTAGCCAAGGCAGTATCGGCCAATAGCAAGCCGGCCAGTAAAAATGTTGGTTTTAAACGCATATCGAATACCTGATTTGACGGAGTTTTGTGACAAGAGTCTCAAACTTTATCCGGCATTCATTACATAGACATGACAACCACCGAGCGGCAAAAGCCTAAAGGAAATGATCTACTGAAAGGAATGACGAGTTTGCAGAAGCTTCCCGGCAACAACCGAAAAGCCTCTGCTTTCAACTCAGCGTTTGAATTGCCCAACCAATTGATTCAACTGCGCGGCCAATTTCACTAATTCGTTACTCGCCGCATTAGTTTGCGCGGCATCCTGGGCGGTGCGCTCGGTGAGTTGGCCAATATTGGTGATACTTTGCCCGACATGCTGGGCGACGCGGCTTTGATTGTCAGCTGCTTGCGACATGCGCGAGTTCAATTGGCGAATCTGCGTCACCCGCTCGGCAATCGCGCTTAAACCCTGGTCGGCGCTTTGCACTTGTTCGCGGCGCTGCTCGGCACTGTTTTTGGCGTTGTTCATCACCGTCACCGCATCTTTGGCTTCGCGTTGTAATTGATCGATGATGCTTTGAATTTCTTCGGTGGCCTTATGCGAACGCGTCGCCAAGGTACGGACTTCGTCTGCTACCACCGCAAACCCGCGCCCCTGCTCGCCGGCCCTGGCGGCTTCGATGGCGGCGTTCAAGGCCAACAGATTGGTTTGCTCGGCCAGGCCTTTGATCACATCCAACACCGCCCCGACACCGTTACTTTTTTGATCCAGACGTTTGATCACTTCGGCGGCGCGGTCGATTTCATTCACCAGTTCGTTGATACCGTTGATGGCATTTTTAGTCGTTGCCGCGCCTTGCGCGGCCTCCTGATCGGCTTCCACGGAAGCTTGCGCCGCACCGGTCGCCCCGCCACGCACGTCTTGCACAGAGTTCTCCAGTTCGTGTATCGCTTGAATCACCGTCTCGGTTTCGCTGCGTTGTTGCGTGGCCGCTTGCGAGGTTTGTCGGGCCACACCGGATATTTGGTTGGTTGCAGACGCCAATTGCTGACTGACCGAAGACACCTGCCCCAAACTACCGGCAAAATTTGCCAACATGGTATTAAACGACTCGCTGACCTGGCCGATTTCGTCGCCGGAATCGACTTGCAACCGTTGCCGTAAATCCGACTGTCCGGCGATGGCGTTAACTGTGTCGCGCATCGCTACTAATGGATTAACCACAATCTTGCGCATCAGCATGTTGACCAGCAAGAGGCCGCCGGCAAACATCACCAAGGAGATAGCCGAAGCAATCACCAAATCGCGATTAATCTGCGCATCGAGATTTGCCAGTGAAAAACTCACCCGCACCGCTCCCAACACTGTCCCCTCGCTCACGGCGTGACAAGTGAGACAGTTGGTGCCGCGAAAATTGGCGCTAGCCTTAACCGGCTCCAGCACGGTGATCAGGCGTCCGTTTTTGTCGTTACCCGGTTGAATGATGCTTTCACCGGCCAGCGCGCGATCATCCAAATTATCAACGGGTCTTTGCTCGGATTTACCGGGACCGTAAAAATCGGTAATTTGCTTGCCACGAATTAACCGCACTTCCGTGACATTGGTATGCGAAAGGGCTTTATCGCGCAATACTTCACCCTGCGCCATCGCGCCGGTCAGCATTAGCGTATTCACGCCATCGAAATAACTGTTGGCAATATCCCGAGCTTTATCGGTCGCCAGCGTTTGTATCATGTCTTTTTGCCGTTCCGCCATAAATAGCGTGCTGACAAACATCAGCAACAAAAATACACTGGCTATGCTTAGCAATATTTTGGATTGGATTGTGGAGTTCTTGTTCATGAGATCAGCCAATGTATTGGAATGTGTGGTTATACACCTTGGGTTGTCGGCAGCTCCTGGAAAATCTATATGTAATCCTAAGCTTACCCTTGTAATCCATGCATCAAGCATAGAACAAATCCTTGCCACACGGGCCATATATAGCAATCAGAGTAACAAGCGGTTATCCTGAATAGTGACGCCGCTCACGAATACGACTACTTTTGCAAATTGGCGCGTAACCCAGCGCGTTGCCCGCTTCACGCAGAAGATCTGGCCGTGACCTGAAAAGCTTGCTTGATAACCCAAATAACCCGCCGTTTGCCCAGCCTTGGAGAGTAGCCGTGGACGATTTTTTCGGTTTTATCGCTTTTGTCTTGATTTTGGTGCCCATCGTAATTATCGCGATGTTGACCGTTTTAATGGGCCGCCAAAGACGTAACCAGGATGACATTAATCAAACCCTGCGGAAGATAGAAGCGGCGCTACGCGAAGACCGCAAACTGCTGCGTGAGCTGGCAAAGGCGCAAGTAGTGCCCACTCACGAAACACCGCCGCAACCCGCTATATTCGAAGTGCAAACGCCGGCAACGGAACAGGTGCTATTCGAAAGCACCGCCAGCCAGCTCCCTGCCGAACCGGTTCCGCAAACGCCCGAAATAACGCCAAGCCCAGTTGCAGAGCCACCCCAGGAAAACCCCTGGAGTCAAAACACCTGGCAACCCACCGAACCCAGCCGTTTCGAACTGGCGGCACAGAAAATCCTCAAAGAAATCTGGAACTGGATCATCGTCGGCGAAGGCCATCGGCCGGAGGGTGTGGCGATGGAATACGCGGTCGCGAGCAATTGGTTGCTACGTATCGGCGTATTGATTTTAGTGACCGGTATCGGCTTTTTCCTGAAATATTCGATAGACAACGGCATGCTGGGAGAACAAGCGCGGGTAGCGCTATCTGTGCTGGCGGGCGTCGGCATGATCGTCGGCGGCGTGCGCCTGGTCGGCGGCACCTACCACCTTTTCAGCCAGGGCCTGCTAGGCGGCGGCATTGCGGTGTTGTATTTCAGCGTGTTTGCCGCGCACAGTTTTTATCATCTGCTAGACGTCTACCCGACCTTTGCCTTGATGATTCTGGTCACCGCTTGCGCCGCATTTTTAGCGATCAAGCTGGACTCAATGTTGGTCGCCATCTTCGCCATCATCGGCGGCTATTGCACGCCGATTATGCTGTCCACCGGCCAGGTCAATTTTCCGGGGCTGTTTAGTTACATGTTGCTGTTGGGCTCCGGCATCCTGGCGATCAACTGGTACAAGCAATGGCATTTATTAAATTTCCTGAGCTTTTTCTTTAATTACCTGTTGTTCTTCGGCTCGATGCAAAACTATCAGGTCGAGTATTTCTGGCAGGTCTTGCCGTTCTTGACCGGCTTTTTTGTGCTGTATTCTACAACGGTGTTTTTGTTCTGCCTGGTCAATCAAACCAAATCGACCCTACTGGATTTAATTGGCCTGATCGTCAATGCCGCCATCTTCTTCGGCACCGCCTACCATCTGATCGACGACGCCTACGGGCAAATATGGACCGCCTTGCTGACCGTGGCATTGGCGGCGTTTTATGTCGGCCATGTCTATTATTGCCTCGCGCGGAAGGTGGTGGATAAGGAACTATTGATCAGCTTCATTGGCTTGGCGGCATTTTTTGTGACCATCACCCTGCCCTTGCTGCTGTCCAATCAATGGATTACCGTCAGCTGGTCGTTGCAAGCCTTGGTAATGCTCTGGATGGCGGGCAAATTGCGCAGCGCGTTTTTACAACAAGTGGCATATCTACTGTATGCGTTGGTGCTGGTGCGTTTTTGTTTCATCGACTTGCCCGGCCAATACGGCATGCAAATGGATAGCCAGCAATCATTCGGCGCCTTCTTGCTGGGCTTGTTGGAACGGGTAATCAGCTTCGGCATACCCATCCTGTCGCTGGCCTTGGCCTACACGCTGATCGAAAAACCGGCACCGGCTTCACCACTAGCCTGCGATGCCGGCAACGATGTGCCGCTGTGGCTGAAAGACAATCTGCTGTTGCAAATCATCCTGCTGGTCGGCGGCGGATTGTTGTTTGTGGTACTGCAACTGGAGTTGTTCCGCAGTTTTGCCTATCTGTATCCACCCTTGCAATTGCCGGTATTGACGTTGGTCTGGCTGGCCATGTGCTGGCTATTGTTGACCCGTTACGTGGCCGGTACGGGCGATTGGCTGCTACAAGCGCTTCGGCTGTTCCTGATCGGCGTGTTCCTGAAGATGCTGTTGTTCGATCTGCCGTCCTGGGACTTGACGCTGGGGCATATCGGCGTCGGCGACAGCGTCTGGACCTTGCGCTACGGCGGCGGCTATTCCTTCGAATTGGCATTGATGCGTTTGTTGGACTTCGCGGCGACCATAGCCTTTTTGCTGTTCGCCTTACGCCGTCTGTCGAACAGCGGAACCGATACCGGCAATATCCGCCAATGGCTGGGTGGCGCGGCGCTGGTCTTGTTATTTACCTTTTTAAGTCTGGAAATTAACTCACTCTTGTATCAATATGTGCCGGGTTTGCGTTCCGGCGGTGTATCAATCTTATGGTCGATATTTGCGTTGACGCTGGTGTTCAACGGCATCAAGCGGCAAATCTCCAGTCTGCGCCTGGTCGGTCTGGCGCTGTTTGCCTTGGTGGCCTGGAAGGTGTTTTTCATCGACCTGGCGCGGCTGGAACAAATTTACCGAATCGTCGCCTTTATCGTGCTGGGCATGCTGGCGCTGGGCGGCGCGTTTTTTTACATGCGTTATCAACAAACTTTTATCGGCAATGCCGAAAACAAAACATGATCATGATCGCCAAATTTGCAGTGTTATGCTGCCTGTTTTTGACCCAGGCTTGGGCCAACGAAGCGCCGGCCTTCCGGTACAGCCGACCAGTACTGGCCCAAGATAACGGGCAACAAAGCCTGCTGGCCGTTCCGCTGGACAGCGCGGTGTATGCCAACACGGCCGCCGACTTTCGCGACTTGCGCCTGATCGATCAAAACGGCGTCGAAACGCCTTATTTGCTGCAAAAAATCGCCAGCCGGAAGACGGTCAATAAGCGCGTGGCCAGCACCAGCAAGACCGTCGATTTGCAAAAATTCGGCGACGAGGACGAGGGCTTCGTCGTTACCGTGCAACTGGACAAAAACGCCGCCAACGCCGACGGCCTAAGCCTAGTCACCAACCAGCATGATTTCGAATACGCCTTGCAGATTCACGGTTCCAACGACGGCCAAAACTGGCAATTGCTGGTCGAGAGAGCGCAGATTTACGATTATTCACGTTATATGTCTGTTGGTAACCGCGACGTCGAGTTGCCGGCGAATAGCTTCCGACAATTTAAAATCGTCGTCGCCAAAGCCAGCCAAACCCGGGTAGCCGAGCTGTTGGAACTGACCCGCACCGTGCGCGGCGGCGAAGAATTGCAACGCCAGGAAACCACGCAACAAATCAAAGAACCGCTACATGTCGAGCGCATCGAGCTCTGGCGCAACGTGGGCGAAACCGTGGCCGACACCGATCAGCAATTTGATTACCCGGCCAGTTTTAAAATCAAACTCGATACCGAGCAAAAAGCCACTATCATCGACGTCGACACGCTGCGGCAACCGCTGAACGGTTTGAAGCTGCAAATCATCACTCCAAACTTCAGCCGCCAAGCCGAAGTGCAAATCCCGCTGACGAAAGGCTTGGAAACCCAAATGCGCACCATCGGCACCGGCTCTTTGGAAGCCCTACATTATCAAGACATCAACCGCGAACAAACCACCATCGGCTTTCCGGAACAACGGCAAACGCGCTACCGCATTGTGATTCGTGACCAGGACAACCCGGAACTGCATATCAACACCGTCGCCGGCACCGGTCCCGGCTACCAATTGCTGTTCCTGCCGCAAACCGGCCTGGGCTACCAAATCAAATACGGCGCCGAAGCAGCTGAGGCGCCGCACTATGACACCGCACCGATCCAGGAGTTATTACGCCGCGGTTACCAGAGCAATCGAACCGGATTGGGGCCGGAAGCCGAGGCCAGAATCGGCGAACAGCACTTCAACGCCGCTAAACTGCTGAACAGCTCTTGGTTTCTGGGCCTGGTCATCACCTTGATGGTGGTCGTGCTGGCGTGGAGTTTGTTTCGGGTCGGCAAGCGCGTTGCCAATCTGTCTGATTCGAATGAGCGGGAATAAAGTACGCTGGATACCCCAGCAAATACAAAAATGGGCGGATAAGCCTAGCGCCATCCGCCAATCAATATAAATTAAAGCAATGCCACAGTGTCGACACTTGGCATTGCTTCTCCCTACTCCCCTGTTACGCTAGCTTCGCACGATGGAGTATGTTGCGGCGCGACTTGGCCAGTATGCCCAGCAAACCGCCCAGGAACAGCCAAGCCGTAGTCGGCAGCGGCACGGCGGCGACCCGCAGACTGCCGTTGGTTGCCAAGTTGGAAAAGTCGAGTAGCCTGCGGTCTATGCCGGCGACACTAATGCGGTCCGGGTTTAAACTGCCGCTGAAGCCGGCGAAGTCGAATAACTTGAAAACATCGCCGGCGACCGGTGTGAAGTTACCGCCGAACACCAAGGACAGCGTGCCGTTAAAATCAAAATGGCCGATATTCAATAATTGATCGTATTGGCTGCCCGGCTGATTTCCGAAGATTTCCATCGTCAGCACCGAACTGGCACCAAAGCGGAGGCTGCCGCCGTGGAAGTCGATGGCGGCCGGGCTGTTGCCGGGATTGTAGCCGCCGCGAAAAATAACGTTACCGCCAAACCCACCGGCGCCGTTGACATCGTTCAGGAAAGTCAACGTGCCCCTCGATCCAGTCACCAGACCGTTGTTGGTGAAGTCGCCCAGAATGCTGGCGCTACCGGTGTAGCTCAGCGTTTCGCCGTCGCCCAAATCGATGCCGTTGATGCTGCCCAGTTCGCCGCCCTTGCCCAAACTGGTGGAAACGCCCAACTGGGCTTTATCTTTATCCAGCAACGTCACTTGATTTGAGCCGACATCGAGCTTGCCGCCAAATTCGAAACCTTGAGTGGAATTGACGTTGCCCAGCACCAGTTTGCCGCTATTGGCGCGGATGGTGTTGGCCGCCGTGCCGCCGCTCACTGTCGTTGTCAGCGTGCCGTAACCGGACAAGGTGCCGATGTCGTTCATATCCAGACGGCTACCGTTATGGAAGACGATTAGTCCGCCGTTCACTGCCAGCGTGCCGGCCTTTAGCGAGCCGCCGTTTAACCATAATAGACTGCCGCTGTTGACGTTCAGGCTGTTGGTCACCGCCAAGGTTTTGCCGCTGGTCAAGGTGGTGAACGGGCTAGAAATGTCACTGCGGCCCAAGGTCACGCCGTCGGCACCGGTGACGCTCAAGATGCCGGCGAGCCAGTTAAACTGCCCTCCAGGCCCAGGGCGAACGTCGTCTTGATTGACGACTTCGAGCGTGCCGCCGTTCAGATTCACGACGCCGGTGCTTAAAATGCGTAAGCGTCCGCCAACCGAAACCAGGCCCTGGTTTTCGATATTAAGCAGCCCCTTTCCACCCCGACCGATCAACAGATCGCCTTGGTTGCGCCATTGCGAGCCGTCGCCGTTGACCATCACCTTGCCCAAACCGCCGATGGCATTGCCGATGACCGAGCTTGCGCTTTCCACTTTTCCGCCATTTTCCACATTCAGCGTGCCGGTGCCTTGATTGCCTACCATTAGTCTATCCCGGACAGTCCATGTCGACCCTTGGCCTTTGATGCTTGCCACCCCCACACCGCCACTGGCATTGCCGATAGTGCCTCTGTCGCTTTTCACGCTGCCGCCGCTATCGACGACTAAGCTGCCATCACCCTGATCGCCGACAAACAGCTCGCTTTTGTTAAGCCATTGGGCGCCCAAACCCTGCACGTTTACCCGGCCGATACTTTGCGATTTTGCGCCGACGTAACCGAACTGGTTACTGACGGTGCCGCCAGGACCGACGAGTAGTTCGCCTCTGCCGCCGCGCTCGTATCCAACCGACAAATTGCCGATGCTCAGCATACTGGAGCCCGAGTCCTCGATTAAAACTTTGCCCTTGCCCTGATTGCCGATAATGGTAGATTGGCTTTCCATGCTCCCGCCCTTGACGATATTCAATTCGCCCGCACCTTGATCGCCGATAACGCTTTGGCCGCTTACGACCATGCCGCCGTTAGCGATTTTCAAACTACCTTGGCCAGGCGAACCAATAAACAGGCTCTGATTCGTCCACCGCGATCCGGCGCCGTCGATGGTGACTAAGCTGGGATGCATGGAGTTACCGCCACCTATGGTGCTTTTCCCGGAGTTCAACACACCGCCATTGGTCACGCTCAGCGTGCCTTCACCAAGATAGCCAATGTGCAGATCGTTACTATTGGTCCAACTCGATCCCAGGCCATCAATAGCCACTTGGGCACCGTTGCCGAGAGACGCCGTCTTACTGATCACCGAGCCGGAATCGAGGATATTCAGGATGGCTTTGCCGTGCGTGCCTATATTCATGTTCCCGCTATTGGTCCATTTCGATCCCCAGCCTTGGACGGTCATTTCCGCCGTACTTCCCTGGCCGGCGCCGATGACAGCCGAGACACTGTCCAGCGTACTCCTGCCTTTCACCAGCAATTGTGCTTGTCCGGTTTCGCCGAGAATCAATGGGTTATTGCCGGCGGAAACCCTGGCGTAGCGTAGCAAGGTCAGGGAATGGTCGCGCAAACCGGCGAATTGATTCACTTGCAAAAAGCCACCTGGGATATTGCCGCCATCCCAGATCTGATCGGCGCCGATAATGATCGGCATATTGATGGTTTGCAGATTGCGGTTGGCGTTGACGATATTGCCGATGCTGACGATGCGATTGCCGTTTAGGGTAAACGCCCTGGCGTCGGCCGCAAAGGTAATGCCGTTGATGGCCAGATCTTCCGGGCCGTCGTTAAGCGGTGTCAACCGGGTATTGCCTTTGAAGACCAAGCTATCGCCGGTATTCGGCAGTAATAATGGGTCGTTGTTTAGCCAGTTGGTACTGGGATGAAGGAAATCGTTGTTCGAGTAAAACCAACTGTCGTTGTCGCCGCTGCCGTCCCAGACCAGTTCGTAGGCAAGGACGGGCGAGGTCAAAAGGCCGTTGGCTAGGATGCCGGCCAACGCCAGCGCTAATGGGTGGGCTTTGAAATAAGGGCGGGACATGGTGCTGCTCCTGAGTAAACGTAAAAAGTATGGTCTCGGAGGCGGTTAGTCGCTAACCGATGTCCGATGGTTGGCGTTTACTGGTCATTTCTTGTGCCAATTGCCGCGAGTTTTCGGCTATTGCCCGGTAAGCGATTGTTTTAAGGTTGTTTTGGTCTTGTTGTTTAAGGCATTCCAGGTTGGCGGCGATGAGCCGGCGGGCGCAAGCGGCGACGATATGTCGTTCGAGTGACGAAATATCGTTGATTGCCGGGCCGATCAGCCCGGTACGCAAGGCCTAGCTTTTCGCTTTGGTCAACATACTCGTGTTTGAATGGTAAGTGGTGCTTACACCACTGCTGGCGTTGGCGAGACGTGGTTTCCAAACTCCCGTTTGCAAACCAGAAAAAGCAGGATTTCAGACTGTTAAAAATCTTTTCCAACGCACCTTATTCAGCCATCAACCCGGCGATTTGGGCTTTGGCGTTACATTGGCCGATGGCCTCGGCTATCTGAGACGGCGTGAGTTTATGTTTAACGGCAAGCGTGCCTTGCCAATCGAATGCTTGATATTCCTTTTGTGCAAATGTGGCGATCTGGCATTTTTTAGCGGGCGAGTTGGCAAACGGCATTGGGCTATCGGCCGGCAAGGGTTCCATGCCTTCCGAGCTAGGTGCGTAAATCAAAAAATCGCCGTTCATCGCCAACACCGCACGGTATTGCTGGGCGGTAGTGAAGTACAAATCACCTACCTCAATTTCAGCTTCTTTTAGCCACAGATTTTTGTTTTTCTTAGTCTTTTTCATGGGGTGATTCATTTAAACAGGTCTAGGGATTTTCAAGTATCGGGATTAGCGCGCAGTTTAGCCAGAATAAAATCGCTATGCGCGACACCAAGCAGGTCGGCAATCTTCCGCACCAGATACTCCTCTTGCGGATCGATAGTGCCGTCGGCGTAGGCGATTTGCCAGAAGGATTTAACAAACTTTATCTTTTCCTCAGGACCAAGGCATTGGTTGATCGTTGAGGTAAATTCGTAATAATCAACCGCCTGCCGACGCTTGTGTTCCGCCTTGGCCATCAAGGCCTCAGCCTGTTCGGTGGAGAGCGAAAAGCACTTTTGCACCAAGGACAGGATTTTGGTCCGTTCGACATCTTGACAGACATCGTCCATGGTCATCATTTCGGTCATTAAGGCAGTCAAAGCCTCTTGAAGCTGTGCTTCCGCAGCCTCCGGTGGCGGTAAGGACAGGTGTTTTTCAAAAAACAGTTTAATTTGCTCAAGCATATTGGGTGTGGCATACGTTGCAGATAATTAAATAACCCGTTAATCCTATTACACGGCCCTATTTCCGAAGATTGTCATTCCGCCCAGGATCGCCGTAATCCAAATGCCATCGCGTGGTTAAGGCAGCAATAAGAAACCGGCAATAAAGTGAAATCTCCCAAGCTAACCAGCCTAAGCGTAATGAACACTCAAACCGCCAAAATCGACAATCACAAAGCCAAGTTGCCGAAAAAGCTTTATATCGCAACCGATGGCTCGTTGAAGTCATGCGTTACCGGGCCATTGCTGGAGCTGCCTATCGATTTTCAGGCGTGGCCGCCAATGGACACCAGCAACATCGTTTTGTTTGTCAGCAAAGCCGCTTAGTCTCGCTACAAACCCGGGTATTTTAGCGGTTTGCCCTTGGTTACGCTGAAAGCGGGCCTTAAAGCAGCAAACACCTGGATTCGCTGCCCATCCAAGATCAGCAGCTCTTCACTGGCTTGATTGCTCCCGGCGATTCAGCATCAGGTGGGCAAGACGATTACCAGCTTCAATCAAGGGATGGATCACAAAATTGGCGCCCGCTTTTGATAATTGCTGCTCCTCCACACCGTGGTAACAAATACTGCTGATCTGCCCCGTGAAACCGCGTTTCCTAAGCTGAGCCACAGCAGTCAAACGCACCTCGAATGCCGGCACCGTCAGGATAATGCCTTTAACCTTATGCAAGGGTAAACCGCTCCATAACTCGGTGTCCTCGGCGTCGCCGTAGAGCACGCGGCGGCCGGCGGCAAGGTGATATTCCAACACGGTAGGGTCGGCATCCAAGCCAACCACCCTTTGCTCTTGCTGGCACAGGGTTTTATAGACCACGCCACCGGTTCGGCCCATGCCTATCACCAGCCATTCGGCGGCGCCGAACGAATCCGGCAGGCGGTCCGGGTGGTCGGACTTTCTTTCAAACCTCACCAGCAGTGGTTCTACCCAGGAAAACAAGCGATGGGAATAACGGTTTAACGGTGCGGCAATGGCCAGCGAACCGGCCACCGCCAAACTGATGATAGCGTTCCATTCCGCTGGCAACAGTTGAGCTTTGACCACCGCGCTGGTGGTAATCAGCGAAAATTCGCTGTACGTCGTCAAGGCCAAGGACGATACGAAAGCAGTACGCGCCCGGAGTCCGGCGACCACAAATAGACCAAAGAACAGCGCACATTGCAACGGCAACAACGCCAGCAATTGCAAGGCGTCCATAATCTGCGCCCGGTTCGGTAAGTCACTGACACCAATCTGCAAGAAAAACGCCACCAAAAACAGCTCTTTCAAACCCCAGAGTCTATCGCTTAACTCCTTGATCCTGGGATGATTAGCCAACATCACGCCGGTCAACAAAGCGCCAATATCCGCGGCAATACCGACACTTTCCGCGGCGACGCCGCCAGCCAAAGCTAGCGTTACCCCCAACAGCAATTTCAGTTCCGAAGATCGGCTGACCGACAATACCCGATGCGCTATCGGCCGTAACAGCGGCACCAGTAACAAAGCCAATGCCCAAGGCGTAGGCTGCCTGCCTTCCGCCAGCGCCAACAAACCGATTGCCACGATGTCCTGCAAAATCAGGATACTCATGACATCCCGGCCATGCAGCGACGACAATTCGCCGTTATCTTCCAGCACCTTGATCGCCAACACGGTGCTGGAAAACGCCAAACTGAGCCCCAGCACCAAGCCGCCGGTCACTCGCTGCTCTAGCCACAGAAACACCAGCGCGGAAATCAACGCCATCAACATTAAATGCAAGCCACCGACGCTAAGCACTTCGCGACGAATCAGCGAACTGGGCTTGAGTTTTAAACCAACCGAAAACAACAATAATTCAATACCGATCTCCGCCAAATGGTGAAGATCCGGCAATACCGCAATGCCCAGGGCATGCAATACGTAACCAGCAACCAAATAACCAACCAGCGGCGGAAAAGACAGGCGGCTGGCTACCAAACCAGCGATATATGCCGTACTAATCCAAGTTAATTCCATCATATCTTTCAACCAAAATAAAAACGCCGTTTAATATATCGGGATCGTAACCTGTTTTAAAAGGTTACTGGCTAATTTTTAAACAGCTAGGCCACTTGCGCCTGGATTTTCCGGACGATCTAGGCCCAACTATTTTCGCGAAAATCCCAAATTTTAGCCGTCCGAGCAAGCCTATCATCTGTACAGAAGGTTGATAGGCCGAGTGTTTTACCGCATCATCCCTGATAGATTAACCCTCCCCATTTTTACCGGTACGCACCATGAAACACCCCGAATTTTCGTTAACCGACGAGCTGATTTATCTCAACCACGCCGCCGTAGCCCCCTGGCCCAAACGCACCCGCGCAGCGGTGATTCAATTTGCCGAACAAAACTGCCAGTTCGGCTCGCATTACTATCTGGATTGGTTGAAAAAGGAAAACGAAATCCGCCGCCAATTACAGGCCTTACTGAATGCACCCTCGGCTAACGATATTGCACTGGTGAAAAACACCTCGGAAGCCTTGTCTTTCGTGGCCTTTGGCTTACCCTGGCAAGCCGGCGACAACATCGTCTCCAGCAATGAGGAATTTCCGTCCAACCGCCTGCCCTGGCAAGCCTTGGCCGAGCGCGGCGTCGAGTTTAGAGAAGCCGATTTGCACAGTGCCGCAACCCCGGAAGATGCCCTGTTTGCGCTGGTGGATGGCAATACCCGTTTGTTGACCATCAGTTCCATTCAATTCGCCTCCGGCTTACGCATGGATTTGGAACGCATCGGCGAATATTGCCGACAACGCGGCATTTTGTTTTGCATCGACGCGATTCAAAGCCTGGGCGCGGTGCAATTTGACGTGCAAGCCTATCAGGCCGACTTTGTGATGGCTGATGGGCATAAATGGCTGTTCGGCCCAGAAGGCCTGGGGGTGTTTTATACCAACCCGGCCGCACGCGACCGGCTCAAGCTCAGCCAATATGGCTGGCACATGATGAAAGACACGCATAATTACGAAAACCTGCCATGGGAGATCCATCCCGGCGCCCGCCGTTTCGAATGTGGCAGCCCGAACATGTTGGGCATTCACGCCTTGTCCGCCAGTTTGTCTTTATTACTGGAAACCGGCATGCCGACAGTCGAGGCCCTGGTTCTGGAACGCAGCAACTACCTGCGCGAAGCCATCAGCGCCAACGCCGAGCTGATTTTACTGTCGCAGCGGCACAGCCGTTTGCAGTCCGGCATCGTCAACTTCAAACACCGATCCATTGACAATGAAGTGCTTTATAAGCATTTGCAAAAAAATGGTGTGGTTTGTGCCCTACGCGGCGGCGGGATTCGCTTTTCGGCGCATTTTTACAATACATTGGCGGAATTGGATCGGGCGCTAATACTGGCCACAGCGGTTTCGGAATGACGTTCGCCGAACTGTATTGGTACGAATATTATCGCTAACTTTTGCCTGATTAAACGGGCCGAAGGCATAGACAGCCGCTTTGGCCAGACTTCCATAGCACCCGTGCGGGTTTCCGGCCGCTGCGAGGGCGTCCTAAAAAGTCCCGGCGGCATATAAAATTCCCGCGTCTGCGTCCCCCAATATCCCGAATGCACATCCGGCGGGCAGGAAGGCGCCGCCAAGCAGTTTAGCGGTGCCGCCACAAGAACCTGCGGCACCACTGGACATCTCGTGATAGCCTTCCGGATGTTTTTACATGCCAACGGCGCGCTATAAAATGCGGTTGCAGCCACGGGAAGTGTGGTCTCAATCATTTGATGAACACATTACCGTCGATTGATCCCAATAATTGATCACGGCTACCAGAACAAACGTCTTGTTACGGAGCAGGACCAGCACCTAATTTTTTATATAAAAATCGCAGATGCGCTTGGTCAATGGACAAATTCTGTTTGACCGGCATCATCAGTTCTACCTTTCCCCTACCCCTTTGTGCAGTTTTCGCAAGCTATCGGCTTCGTTAGACTCAACCCTCAATACAGTCACCACCCCAAACAATTAGGAGAATTGAATGAAAAAGACACTGTTTCCGGCGATCGGAATGTTGCTTGCCGGTTTGGCAAGCTCCGGCCATGCTGCCGTCACCACCATCGATTTCAACAGCATTGCTTTACATCCCACCAATCACGAAATTTCAGTGCCCAAACCCTATCTGGAAGACGGCTTCAAGTTGAGCACGCTGGCCGGGGTGTCATTCCAGTTAAGCGGTGGCACCCTCTACGCGATCATGCCTGCCAGCCCTTATTGGACCGGCAGCGTCGGTTTGTATTCCGGGGTAGTCACCAATCAAGGTAGCGTCTTTTTACTGGAAAAACAGGATGGCGGTTCGTTTGACTTACTCAGTATGGACGCGGCGTCGTTTTGGACCATTGCCAGCGGCCGGCAGTTCTCTGTTTATGGCTACCCGCAAGCCGGCGGCTTCGTCAGCCAGTCATTCCTGCTTGACGCGACCACAAATACGTTGGAAACCCTTTATTTCAACGATTCCTTCAAAAACCTGAATAAAATTATCTTCAGCTCGACCTATGCGCAGGTTGACAACATCAAACTGGGCCTTCCTTCGCCGATTTCGGCCGTACCAGTTCCCGGCGCGGCATGGCTGCTGCTGAGCGGCTTAGGCTTCATCAGTCGACGTAATATCGCCAAGGCATTACGCTGGTCCCGTTAAACGCCACTGGTTAATTCGTCGCGTTTCAAGACAGTAAGGCTAAATCCACAGGGCGGCAATAGACAAAGGCATATTTCGCCCTGTGGCGGCGCTGATTAATCCGGTCCTTTACCGTTCGCCCCAACGCAGGGCCAACCACCTCGGGCTCCGCCGGGCTCAGCCCGAATGGCGTATCAGCGATGAATAGGGCCGGGTTAATTACATACGGCGCAATACCCGCAGGCTATTGCGCCCTTGGCCACGAACCACCATCAATCGGCAAAACAATTCAGCCATCAATCCCGAATTAATCCCACCAAAGCAAGAGCAAGTTTCCCAACAGAAAAGCCTTCTTGATCAACAAATTCGATTGAGTTTTATGTTTTCTTAACGAATATCCCAAGAATTTTTACGACATTTTTACCCGTCAATCGGTAGATTGTGACTCAGGCGATCAGCGGCAAAACCGCCAAAATTTTGGACTGTTTGACGTATTCGCCCGTCTAAAAAATGCTTAAGCATCTTTGCAGGAGGTCTATATGAGCGGGATTTATCTATTAAGCGGCGGCTTGGCGCTGCTGGTGTTTATTTATCTGGTCGTCGCGCTGTTTTATCCGGAGAAATTCTGATGAACGAAACCGGCTTCCTACAAATTTTTATCTATCTGCTGGCCTTACTGCTGCTGAGTAAGCCGCTGGGTACGTACATGGCACGGGTGTATCAAGACGAATCCATCGTCGCCAATACCTGGTTTGCCGGGCTTGAGCGCGGGCTGTATCGGCTGTGCGGCATCCAAACCCAGCAAGATATGCGCTGGCAGCAATACGCAGGTGCATTGCTGGTCTTTAACGTGCTGGGTTTACTGGTGGTTTATGGCTTGCAAACCTGCCAAGACCTGTTGCCGCTCAATCCGCAAGCCTTACCGGCCATCAGCTCCGACTCAGCTTTAAATACAGCCATCAGTTTTGCCACCAACACCAATTGGCAAGGTTATGCCGGTGAAGCCAGTATGAGTTATCTCACGCAAATGCTGGGTTTAACGGTGCAGAACTTTTTGTCGGCAGCCAGCGGCATGGCAGTGCTGGTGGCCTTGATACGCGGTTTCAGCCGGCGTAACACCAACAGCATCGGCAATTTTTGGGTGGATATGACCCGCTCGACCTTGTATATCCTGCTGCCGCTTTCGTTGCTGCTGGCCGTCGTCCTGGTGGGGCAAGGCGTGGTGCAAACTTTTGATCGTTATGCCACCGTCAAGCTGCAAGAACCGCTGACTTACTCGGCACCAGCGCTTGATGCGGATGGACACGCTGTTCTGGATGCACAAGGTCAACCCGTCACTCAAATCAAACAAAGCCAGGAACAAACCCTGGCCTTGGGCCCCGCGGCATCGCAAATTGCCATCAAGCAGCTTGGCACCAACGGCGGCGGTTTTTTTAATGCCAACTCGGCGCATCCTTACGAAAACCCTACCCCGCTGAGCAATTTTTTGGAAATGCTCGCCATCTTGTTAATCCCCGCCGCGCTGTGTCATACCTTTGGTTTTTTGGTCGGCGATAGCCGGCAAGGCTGGGCACTGTTGGCGGCGATGGCACTGGTGTTTGTCGCGCTAGTTTTCGTCACCGTCCCAGCCGAACAACACGGCAATCCGGCGCTGGCGAGTTTGGGCGTTGATCAAGCCGCGTCCAATCAACAAGCCGGCGGCAATATGGAAGGCAAGGAAGCCCGCTTCGGCATCGTCAATTCCGCACTGTGGGCGGTAGCGACCACCGCCGCCTCCAACGGCTCCGTGAACGCCATGCACGACTCGTTTACGCCGATTGGAGGCATGATCCCAATGTGGTTGATCCAGCTGGGCGAAGTGATCTTTGGTGGTGTCGGTTCGGGCTTGTACGGCATGATTGTGTTCGCGCTGGTGGCGGTGTTTATCGCCGGTTTGATGATAGGCCGCACGCCGGAATATTTAGGCAAAAAAATCGAAGCCTTTGAAATGCAGATGGCGGCGGTGATTATTTTAATTCCCCCGCTCTTAGTGTTGGGCGGCACGGCGTTAGCCTTGATGACCGAAGCCGGCAAGGCATCCATCCTCAATCCCGGTGCGCATGGCTTTAGCGAAGTGTTGTATGCGTTGTCCTCGGCAGGTAATAACAACGGCAGCGCCTTCGCCGGCCTGTCGGCCAATGTGCCGTTTTATAACTACTTACTCGGCTTGGCCATGCTGGTATCGCGTTACGGTCTGATGATTCCGGTATTAGCCATCGCCGGTCTCGCTGGCCGCGAAAAAACATGTACCCGTCGGTCCCGGCACCTTACCCACCCATACGCCCTTGTTCGCGGTATTGCTGATTATCACGGTGTTAATGGTCGGCGCGTTGACCTTTGTGCCGGCGCTGGCCTTAGGCCCTATCGTCGAGCAGTTGCACATGCTCGCTCATTCTTGATTTCCAGGCAGGTAAGCATATGACTCACAAAGCGCTCTCTTCTTCCTTATTCGACTCGGACCTGCTCAAGCAAGCGGTTTGGGAAGCCTTTAAAAAACTGACGCCGCAGCAACAATGGAAAAATCCGGTGATGTTTGTCGTGTATCTGGGCAGCCTGCTCACTACGCTGTTATGGCTGCAAGCTTTGGCCGGTGATAGCGAGGAATCCGCAAGTTTTATCTTAACTATCACGGTCTGGTTGTGGTTTACCGTGCTGTTCGCCAACTTCGCCGAAGCGGCCGCGGAGGGCCGCAGCAAAGCGCAGGCGGCTTTCTTGCGCACCGCCAAGCGCGATATTGCCGCCAAAAAGCTGGATGAACCGCGTTACGGCAGTAACTACGCCAAAATCGCCGGCTCCAGCCTGGTGAAAGGCGATGTGGTGTTGATCGAAGCGGGGGATTTTGTACCCGGCGATGGCGATGTCATCGAAGGCGTGGCCTCGGTGGACGAAAGCGCCATCACCGGCGAAAGCGCACCGGTGATCCGCGAATCCGGCGGCGATTTCAGTTCGGTGACCGGCGGCACCCGGGTATTATCGGATTGGCTGGTGGTGCGGATTTCCGCTAACCCCGGCGAAACCTTTCTGGACCGGATGATTTCGATGGTGGAAGGCGCCAAGCGGCAGAAAACCCCGAACGAAATTGCCTTGACCATCCTGCTGGTAGCGCTGACGCTGGTGTTTTTGATGGCTACTGTAACCTTACTGCCTTTCTCGCTGTACAGCGTGGAAACGTCTGGTGCGGGCCACCCTATTTCGATCACCGTGCTCGTGGCCTTATTGGTGTGTTTGATTCCCACCACCATCGGCGGCTTGCTATCGGCTATTGGTGTAGCCGGGATCGGCCGAATGATGCAGAAAAATGTCATTGCCACCTCCGGCCGCGCCGTGGAAGCGGCCGGCGATGTGGATGTACTGTTATTGGATAAAACCGGCACCATTACTTTAGGCAATCGGCAGGCTGCGGCTTTCATACCAGCCAAGGGTATCAGCGAAAAACAGCTGGCCGATGCCGCGCAACTGGCTTCGTTGACCGACGAAACCCCGGAAGGCCGCAGCATCGTGGTGCTGGCAAAACAAAAGTTTGGCTTGCGTGAGCGCGACGTGCAATCCCTGGGCGCGACCTTTATCCACTTCAGCGCCCAGACCCGGATGAGTGGGGTCAATTTCCCCTCACCCCAGCCCTCTCCCGAAGGGCGAGGGAGCGAAAACATGCGGCAAATCCGCAAGGGTGCCGAAGATGCGATTAAGCAGTATGTGACCGAGCAAGGCGGCCGCTTTCCCGACGAAATCCAGAAAATGGTTGTCGACGTGGCCCGGCGCGGCAGTACGCCGCTGGTGGTAGCCGACGGCAAACAGGCCCTGGGCGTCATCGAATTAAAAGACATCGTCAAAGGCGGCATTAAGGAACGCTTTATCGAACTGCGGCAGATGGGCATCAAAACCATCATGATCACCGGCGACAATCGCCTAACCGCTGCGGCGATTGCCGCCGAGGCCGGCGTCGATGACTTTCTGGCCGAAGCCACGCCGGAGGCCAAGCTGGCTTTGATTCGGCAACATCAGGCTGACGGCAGATTAGTGGCGATGACCGGCGACGGCACCAATGACGCACCGGCGCTGGCACAAGCCGACGTGGCGGTGGCCATGAATAGCGGCACCCAGGCCGCCAAAGAAGCCGGGAATATGGTCGATCTGGATTCCAATCCGACCAAATTGATCGAGATCGTCGAAACCGGCAAGCAAATGCTGATGACGCGCGGGGCGTTGACCACCTTTAGCGTGGCCAACGACGTGGCCAAATACTTCGCCATCATCCCGGCGGCATTTGCCACCACCTATCCGGCTTTGAACGTTTTGAACGTCATGGGTTTGGCCACCCCGGCCAGCGCTATACTGTCGGCGGTGATATTCAATGCGCTGATCATCATCGCCTTGATCCCGCTGGCTTTAAAAGGCATCAAATATCAGCCGCTCGGCGCCGAAAAACTGTTGCAAAACAATTTGCTGGTCTACGGTGTCGGCGGCTTAATCGTGCCGTTCATCGGCATCAAAGCGATTGATTTGATACTGGTAACAATGAATCTGGTGTAGGAGAAAAACATGATTAGCTACTTCAGACCTGCCGCAACACTGCTACTGTTGCTAACCATCCTCACCGGCGTCATCTATCCGGCGCTAATAACATTATTGGCGCAAAGCGTCTATCCGACTCAGGCCAACGGTAGCCTGATACAAGATGCGCAAGGGCAAGCTGTCGGCTCTACATTAATCGGTCAAAGCTTCAGCCAGGCCCGCTATTTTTGGGGCCGGCCGTCGGCGACCGCGCCCTACCCTTACAATGCCGCCGCCTCCGGTGGTTCCAACCTCGGCCCGACCAATCCGGCCTTGAGCGACGCGGTAAAACTGCGCATTCAAGCACTACAGCAACTCGACCCGGACAATAGTGCTCTGGTGCCTGTGGATTTGGTTACCGCATCCGCCAGCGGCTTGGACCCGCACATCAGTATTGCGGCGGCCCATTACCAAATCAAGCGCGTAGCCAAAGCGCGCAAGTTGCCGGAAAGTGTCGTTCGGGATTTGGTCGAATCGCATAGCGAGCCAAGGCAATGGCGAGTATTCGGCGAACCCAGGGTGAATGTCTTAGGCTTAAATCTGGCTTTGGACGTCGCTGCGCAAACTGCTCAACCATGAACGAAGCACGCCTGGACCCCGATCAACTGCTGGCCCGCGTCGAACGCGACAAAGCCAAGGCCAAACGCGGCCGCCTGAAGATTTTTTTCGGCGCGGCCGCCGGGGTCGGGAAAAGCTATGCGATGCTACTGGCGGCACGCGAACGCCGCGCGGAAAATCTTGATGTGATTGTCGGCCTGGTGGAAACCCATGGTCGCGCGGACACCGAAGCGCTGTTGGCGGGCTTGGAAATCCTCCCAACCCGCAAGATCGACTACAAAGGCGCCGTGTTGCAGGAGTTTGATATTGATGCGGCCTTAAAACGCCGGCCGGCCATCATCTTGGTCGACGAGTTGGCGCACACCAACGCCCCCAGCTCGCGCCATCCGAAACGCTGGCAAGATATTCGCGAATTGCTGGAAGCCGGGATTGATGTGTATACCGCGCTGAACGTGCAACATCTGGAAAGCCTGAACGACGATGTAGGGCAGATTGCCGGCATTCGTATCTGGGAAACCGTACCGGACACAGTATTCGAGGATGCCGACGAAGTCGAGCTGGTGGATTTACCTCCAGACGAATTGTTGCTGCGCCTACGAGAAGGCAAAGTCTATTTGCCGCAGCAAGCCCAACACGCGATTCAGAATTTTTTCCGCAAAGGCAATCTGATTGCCCTGCGCGAACTGGCCTTGCGGCAAACCACCAATCGCGTCGACGCGCAGATGCTGGATTATCGTGAAGACAACGCCATTCGCGAAGTCTGGCAGGTCAACGAACGGCTGATGGTGTGCATAGGCCCGAATGTGCTGGCCGAGCGCCTGGTCAGAGCCGGCAAGCGCTTGGCCACCAGTCTGCGTTCGGCCTGGATTGTGGTGTATGTGGAAACCCCGGAATTGGCGCGCTTGCCCGCCGAAAAGCGCGACGGCATTTTGCGGGTATTACGGTTGGCGGAACAGCTTGGCGCCGAGACGGTGACACTGAGCGCCCCGGAGATGAGCGAAGCGCTGATCCGCTTTGCCCGCGAGCGCAATATCAACAAAATCGTGGTCGGTAAGCCCAGCCGGCGCGGCTGGCGGCGCTGGCTGCTGGGTTCGGTGGTGGATGTGCTGATCAGCCACGCCCACAATATCAATATTTACCTGCTGGGCAGCCCGCAGCTGGGCGAACGCGAGGAACTGGAAGCCGAGCTGTCTTTATTCAAGAAATCACCCCTGCCCGGCCTGCGGCAACGCATCCCCAGTAAAACTCGCCGACGCTATCGCGGCTATCTTTGGGCATTGGCGGTTACCTTGCTCTGCACGGCAGTAGGTAAAATGTTGTTCGGCAAGGTCGAACTGGCCAATGTGGTAATGGTGTATTTACTCGGCGTGGTATTTGTCGCTACCCACTTCGGGCGCGGGCCGTCGGTGTTGGCGTCCTTGCTCAGCGTCGGCGTATTCGACGTGCTGTTTGTGCAGCCTTTCTACAGTCTGTCGGTAGCCGATAGCCAATATCTGATCACGTTGTTGGCCATGCTGGTGGTGGCATTTGTCATCAGCAATCTGATGGTCAACGTCCGCGCGCAGGCCAAGGTTGCCGCGCATCGCGAACGCCGCGCCGCGGCCTTATACGCTATGAGCAAGGAGCTGGCGGTGGCGCAAAGCGAACAGCAAATCGTCGCGACCGCTGTTAAACATCTATACGCCGAATTTAGCAGCCGCAATGTCATTTTATTTGCCAATCCGGCCGGACGTTTGGTCTATCCGAAACAACACAGCCTGCCTCAGTCTTTGCGCGGCACGGATTTGAGCGTGGCGCAGTGGGTGTACGATCACAACGAAATGGCCGGGCACGGCACCCATACCTTACCCGGCAGCGCGGCGATTTATTTTCCGATTCAAGACGAAGACAAAGCCATCGGCGTATTGGCGCTGTTACCGGTCAATTTACGCCGGGTGTTTTTGCCGGAGCAGCAAAAATTACTGGAAACCTTTTTGCGGCAAATCGGCCAGGCCGTCGCTCGTTTACGCTTTGCCGAACAGGCCAAATCGACACAATTGCAAATCGAAGCCGAACGACTGCGCAACTCCTTACTCAGCGCAATTTCTCACGACTTGCGGACCCCGTTGTCGACGATCATCGGCTCGGCCAGCGCCCTGGTCGAAGACGAAGGCCATTTACAGGCCCAGCACCGGCTGGAACTCGGCCGTGCCATCTATGACGAAGCTGAACGGATGGCCAATTTGGTGAATAATATTCTGGACATGGCCAGACTCGACGCCGGCGTGGTGGAATTAAACAAACAGTGGCATCCTGTCGAAGAAATTATCGGCACCGTCCTAACGCGCTTGCAAAAACACCTGGCCGGCCGAAAAGTCAGCGTCAGTCTGCCGCCGGGGATTCCATTGGTGTTTGTCGATGCGGTGATGATAGAGCAGGTGTTGATTAATCTATTGGAAAACGCCGTGCGCTATACCGCTGCGGGTTCCGAACTTGAAGTGTTTGCCCAATACGTCGGCAATACGATGGAAATTTCGGTCGCCGATCACGGCCCCGGAATTCCCAAAGGTCTGGAGGATAAATTGTTCGAGAAATTTTACCAAGCCCGTCATGAATCGGCGCAAAGCGGCGTCGGCTTGGGGCTGGCGATTTGCCGAGCCATTGTCGAAGTGCATGGCGGCCGGATTCGCGCTAACAACAAACCGGGGGGCGGTGCGATCTTTACCTTCGCGCTACCCAACGACGAATCCCCTCCGCTTATGGAGCCGGAGGAATGAACCTAATCCCACTGGATTTTGGCCATGGCTAAAACGCATCCCGTCATTATCGTGATCGAAGACGATCCACCGATCCGGCGCTTTTTGCGTACCAGTCTGGCGACGCACGACTTTGCGGTATTCGAAGCCGAGACCGGCAAACAAGGCCTGATTGAAGCCGGCGTGCGTAAACCGGATTTGCTGATTCTGGATTTGGGCTTGCCGGATATGGATGGCGTCGAGGTGATCAAGAGTGTGCGCGGCTGGTCGGCCGTGCCTATCATCGTGCTGTCGGCGCGCAGTAACGAACAGCAAAAAATCGACGCCTTGGACGCTGGCGCGGACGATTACCTAACCAAACCGTTTGGATTTGGCGAGCTGTTGGCGCGCATAAGAGTGGCTTTGCGGCATGCCAGACCGGCCTGCCGAACATACACAAGACGAGGTGTTTATCGTCGATGCGCTGAAAGTGGATTTACGCAACCGGTTAGTCAGCGTCGATGGCAACGACATTCATCTGACACCGATTCAATACCGCTTGCTCTGCGTGCTGATCAAGCATGCCGGCAAAGTTTTGACGCATCAGCAAATTTTGAAGGAAGTTTGGGGGCCGTCGTATCAGGAAAATCCGCATTATTTACGGATTTACATGAGCCAATTGCGGCAAAAGCTGGAAAGCGATCCGACTCAGCCGAAATATTTGCTGACCGAGTCGGGTGTGGGCTATCGCTTTAAAGTGGTTTAAGCGACTATCGCCGTCTGATGGCCGCAGTGCGAAAACCGAATCAATATCCCACTTCTACCCGGTTTCTACCGCGTTGTTTGGCTTGATACATCGCGGCATCGGCCCGTTTGAGCAAGGATTCCGGGCTATCGCTACCCTTTAAGGCTGCAACGCCCAAACTGGCGGTCAGATTCAACACGTCCATGCCATAAGCCAAAGTGTGCGATTCAATATCTGCGCGGATGCGCTCGCCTATCACCATCGCACCGTCGATGTCGGTATCGCTTAGCAAAATCACAAACTCTTCGCCGCCGTAACGAAACACCGCGTCGCTGCCGCGCACACTGTCTTTCAACCAGCCGGCCAATGACGACAAAGCCAAATCGCCGCAGGCATGCCCGTAATCGTCGTTGATATGCTTGAAGTGATCGACGTCCACAAAAATCACCGACAAATGCTGCGAATTACGATGCGCACGTTTGATTTCGCGCAGCAAACAGTCGTTAAACGCCGTGCGGTTGTTGGTTTTGGTTAATGGATCGGTAAACGCCATTTTCAATGCTTGTTGAAACAAGGTGGCATTTCTTAGTGGGTAAATCAGGCAACACAACAGGCTTTCCAGCATTTTTAATTCGTCTTTGCTGAAGCGATTGCTGCGGGTTAGCTTCAACTCGCCCAGCTGCTGCTCTTCGACTTTTAGGGCATAGCTGCAAGAGTGGCGGGCCATCACGCCGCGTTTGAATTCCAAATCGAAATCTTCGTTGATGTATTCAAAGCCGTTATGCGGAATGGTATTTTGAATTTTGTCGCAGAAAATGGCGATCAACTCGTTGAATTCCAATGAAGTCTGCAAAGCACTACTGATATCGTAGTGATGCAAATTGACAGCGGTTGACGCTTCAAAGGTTTTATTACTGACTATCGCTAAATCGGCTGCTTTATCTCTCATGACGGTTCCCCGAGTCTTGAATCAAACTTCAAGGAGAATAAAGCCAAGAGCGTGCCAATTATTTTATAGCTATAAAATACAATAACTTAAACACAAACAACCGCAGGTTTCTTCAGCAAGCGGCAATTTTCCGCCGCTTAGCTGCCGCCGCCTACCTTTGCCGACTTTTAAAACAAACCCAACTGTACTTGCGCGACTTCCGACATCATTTCCCGCGACCAAGGCGGATCTAACACCACTTCGACATCAACCGAACTAACGCCGGGTAAGGCGCGGATGCATTTTTCCACGTCGCTTTGGATCACCGGGCCCATGCCGCAACCGGGCGCGGTCAAGGTCATCTGGATATGCACATCGTTGCCGCCATCGGCGTTGGGCTTGGCGCTGCAATGGTAAACCAAACCCAAATCGACGATGTTGACAGGGATTTCCGGGTCGTAGACGGTTTTCATCACTTCCCAACAGTTCTTTTCCACCGCCTTGCTGTCGGTTTCCGACACTAGGGTATGCAAATGCTGGGTTTCCTTGCCGAGGGCGTCGGCATCGATACCGGCGATCCGCACCATATGGCCGTAATCGGTCACCACGGTGTAATTGCTGCCCAAAGCCTGATGGATGGTCACTTCCTGACCTTTACTCAAGGTGCCGTGATTGCCGTCCGGAATGGTCACGATGTTGACGTCGCGGGTTAAAAATACAACTTCTCTGTCTGCCATAAGTTTCTTAAGGTTTGAAAGTTTGGGCGTCAATAATTTGACCGGTCTTGCCGATACTGGCGTCGCTGAATAAGTAAACATACAGCGGGTCCAGGCTGTTCATACTTGGCAGCCTGGTTTTATCTTCGGCCGGGAAAGCTTTCTTCCGCAAAGGTGAATCCACCGGTCCCGGTACCAAAGTATTAACACGGATTTTTCCTGCTGCTTCCAGTTCTGCAGCCAGAATGCCGGCTAAGCCTTCCAGCGCAATTTTCGCTACGCCGTAAGCACCGGAATAAGCCTGGACTTTACGCGCCGAGGAATCGGAAATAAACACGATGGAAGCATGCTCGCTGCGTTGCAGCAAAGGCAACAACACCCGGCACAACAGGAAAGGCGCACTGAGATTCACGTTTAAGGCATGTCCCCAATCCTTGGTTTTGTAATTGGCGATGGGGCTATAGGCGCTAAATTCCACGGCCGCATGCAATACGCCATGCAAAGCGCCGTAGCGTTGCGCTATCGCTTCGGCCATTTCTTCGTATTGCGCTTCACTGGCACCTGCCAAATCGAAGGGATACATCACCGGTTCAGGACCGCCGGCAGCGACAATCGCATCGTAGATTTTTTCTAGCTTGGGAATGCTTTTATCCAGCAGAATGATTTGCGCGCCCTGCCCGGCTAAAGCCAGCGCCGCCGTGCCGCCCAGACCGCCGCCGGCTCCGGTGATAAGTAAAACTTTATTGCTTAATGACATAAATTAGCGTGTATCCATTCCATCAATTGTGGCGGCTGTTCGATCAAGGCGTCGGCACCCCAGGTGTCGGGCTGATCGTCGCTTTGCAAATAACCGTATAGTGCCGCCAAGGTTTTCATATTCGCGCGTTTGCCGGCGGTAATGTCGTGTATCGCGTCGCCGATGTACACGCAATTCTCCGGCGCTACCCCGGCTTGGCGGCAGGCGGCCAACATCGGTTCCGGATGCGGCTTGCTATTGGCGGTGGTATCGCCACTGATAATGCAGGCGGCCCGGCCGCTGAGTTGCATCGCCTCCATCAAGGGCACGGTAAATCGGGACTTTTTATTGGTGACTACACCCCATTTCAGGCCCAGTAGTTCTATCGCTTCCAAACTGTCGGCAATCCCCTGGAAGAAGCGGCTGTGTTCGGCGATATTCTGTTCGTAGGTGTCCAGCATAAAGGCCAACATCTGCTGAGCCAAGCTGTCGTCCACACTCACGCAATGCCTGATCATCGGCATGGCGCCATGGGAAATAAAGGGCCGCACTGACTCTGTCGGCGCTTCTGGAAAACCGTGGGCCAGCAGCGTCTTGTTCAAACAGGCGATCAGATCGGGTGCGGTATCGACCAAGGTCCCGTCCAGATCAAACAGCACGCAATCCAGTTTAAATCCAGTCATGCTGGGTTACTCGGGGCGCTGAAACGCCGCTATATAGTTGACGTCTATATCTTTACCCAAACTAAAGCGCTTGCTGAAGGGGCTGTATTCGATACCGACCATCCCTTGCAGTTCCAGTCCGGCGTTTCTAGCCATTTGCCCAAGCTCGGAAGGTTTGATAAAGGTTTTATAGTCGTGCGTACCTTTGGGTACCATTTTCAGCACATGCTCGGCGGCGACGATAGCCAGCAACCAGGCTTTCGGCACCCGATTTAATGTCGAGAAAAACACCATGCCGCCTGGCTTAACCAGCGTTGCGCAAGCGGCGATGATGGATGCGGGATCCGGTACGTGCTCCAACATTTCCATGCAGGTGACATGGTCGAAGCCGGCCGGCTGCTCTTCGGCCAGCTGTTCGGCGCTGATTTTGCGGTAACTGGCGTTGACGCCGGTTTCCAGGCCATGCAAATCGGCAATATCCAGCAAGTCTTCGCTTAAATCCACACCCAAGGCATCCGCGCCGGCTTTCGCCAAACCTTCGGTAAGAATCCCACCGCCGCAACCGACATCCACCACCCGCTTGCCTGACAAATCAGCGTACTGCTGAATGAACTGCAAGCGCAAAGGATTGACGTCATGCAAGGTTTTAAATTCGCCGTTCGGATCCCACCAACGCTCGGCTTGCGAGCCGAACTTATGAATTTCGTGAGGATGTACGTTTTCTGTCGCTGTCATAATGCCAACCTGTTCATGGGGCTATAGTTTACTGTATTACTAGGTTATTCGTCATGCGCCAACTTCCGGCCCTGATGTTGAATTCAGTACCACGGCTTAAATGGCCTGTCACAAGGCTTCTTGGCGACTTATAAAAAAACGATTAATTCGCTGGATGTTCTTGCAAGCGTTCTTGCCAAAGCGTGACTTTTTGTCGCAGAGCCGGAACATCAAACGAGGTCAATTCGCGCTTGCGCAGTAACTGCTTGCCGTTAATCCAAACATCAGTCACCTGATGCCGACCGGCGGCATAGACGATTTGCGCCAGCGGATTAAACAAGGGTTGAGTTTCCAGCTCACTCAGATCTATCGCTACCACGTCGGCCGCTTTGCCGATAACCAGTGAACCGATTTCAGCGTCCAAACCCAAGGCCTTGGCGCCGTTAATAGTCGCCATTTCCAACGCTGTCGTCGCCGACACCGCGCTGGCATCGCCTGCTACCCCCTTACCCAGCAAGGCTGCAGTACGCATTTCCGACAGCATATCCAGATCGTTATTGCTGGCCGCGCCGTCGGTACCCAAGGCCACATTGATACCCGCAGCCAGACACGCGGCCACCGGACAAAAGCCACTAGCCAATTTCAAATTGGATTCCGGGCAATGCACGATGTGGCCGCCGGTTTCCGCGTAAAGTTGGATGTCCTCGCTGGACAATTGCGTCATATGCACTGCGATAAACGATGGCGTCAACAAACCCAGTTCATGCAAACGCTGTAGCGGCGTTTGGCCGTTTTTACTTTTTTGCTCGTCGACTTCGTGCGCGGTTTCGTGTAGGTGCATGTGCACGGTCAAGTTCATCTCGTCGGCGTAGGTGATGACATTACGCAAAGGTCCGTCCGACACGGTGTATGGCGCGTGCGGCGCAAACGAGGTGCTGATCAAAGTTTCGTGCCGGAGTTGCTCGTGCAGCGCCAAACCCTTGGTCAGATAGGCGTCCGCGTTTTCCGCCCAGACGGTCGGAAAATCGAACACGATCAAACCGATATTGGCGCGTATGCCGTGTTGCATGGCTTGTTGCGCGACGATTTCCGGAAAGAAATACATGTCATTAAAGCAGGTCGTGCCGCAACGCAGCATCTCGGCAATCGCCAGATCGGTGCCATCTCTGACAAACGCTTCGCTGACCCATTTTTGTTCGGCCGGCCAGATATGGTTTTGCAGCCAATCCATCAGATGCAGATCGTCGGCAATTCCGCGCAGCAAGGACATCGCGGCGTGAGTATGGCAGTTAATCAAACCCGGAATCAGCGCATGCTGATCCAGCACTTCGAGCTGTCGGGCTTGGTACTTTGACATGGCCTGCTCGGTCGGCAGCAAATCGACAATTCTGCCGTCATCTATCACAAGACTGGCGTGCTCATGGATTGCGGACGCCGGCTCTACCGGTATTATCCAACGGGCTTGAATGAGAAGGTCGACCAGCATGGGTTCTCCCGATATGCAAAGCGGCGATTATACCTCGTTAGCCGGCTTGCTCGCCTGCGGAGAACAGTGCAGGCCGCCACCCACTCCGACTCACACCCCAATTTAATTTTGCTGAACGTCATGATGCCGGAATGGGACGGGGGCACTGTACCGTCTCGCCTGCACGAAAACCCAGCGCCCCGCCATTGTATCGACACGGATCGCAGCCAACGGGAAGTCAATATCCCCCGGAGTGCAAAAACACCTTAAAATAACACTCGTACAACGGACTACCGCCGCATCTGATTTGCCTTTTCAACGCAAATTGGCCGCGCTTTTACCTCAAGCGCATAGGAAAAAGAGCAGTTGCCGGGCATTTCATAACCTCCTCAAATATAGATTTAGACGAATTCATCATGACTACAACGCAAAAACTTTCCGTACAAGCCTTGCAATGGAGCGGACACAGCCTGAAAGTGCTGGACCAGCGCTTGCTGCCGGAAACCATCGCCTACGACGAATACAGCGACGCCGCCGGCGTCACCGAAGCCATTGCCTCAATGCGGGTGCGCGGCGCCCCGGCCATAGGCATCGCCGCTGCCTACGGCGTCGTGCTATCGGCGCTGCGGCATTATCCGCAGGCCGATTGGCAAGCTGCCGTTGCCGAAGATATTCAGCAACTCGCCGCATCCCGGCCGACGGCGGTAAACCTGTTCTGGGCGCTGGATAAAATGCGCGGCCTGCTGGCGCAAAATCCGCCGGAACCTGTCGTCGCATTGACTCAATTGGCCGAGCAAATCCACGCCGAAGACATCGCCGCCAACCACGCCATGGGCGAGCGCGGCGCGGATGTCATCGGCGATGCCAAAGCGGTATTGACGCATTGCAACGCCGGCGCGCTGGCTACCGGCGGTTACGGCACCGCGTTGGGCGTAATTCGCAGTTTGCACCAGCGCGGTCAATTGCAAAACGTTTACGCTGACGAAACCCGGCCCTGGCTGCAAGGCGCGCGTTTGACGGTGTGGGAGTTGGCGCAAGACGGCATTCCGGCTACGCTGATCGCCGATTCGGCGGCAGCCTGGCTGATGAAATCCGGCAAAATCGATTGGATCATCGTGGGCGCCGACCGCATCGCCGCCAACGGCGACGTGGCTAACAAGATCGGCACCTATTCGCTGGCGGTGTTGGCCAAACAACACGGGGTAAAAATGATGGTCGCTGCGCCCTCTTCCACCTTCGACTTCAGCATGGAAAACGGCGACAGCATCGAAATTGAACAACGCAATCCTAAAGAATTGTTGGCGGATTGTTACTTAACGGAAGGCTCGCTGGTGAACGCCTGGAACCCGGTGTTCGACGTCACCCCAGCCGCCCTGATTAGCGCCATCGTCACCGAACGCGGCGTGGTTATCGACCCCGGTCTGCACGGGGTAAGGAGTTTGGCACCATGTTAAATTTACCGCGCGGCAATAACCCTGTCTTTGCGCTGACCTGCTTGTGGCAGGGCGTGAAAATGCTCACCCACCCCGAACTGCGCAAATACCTGTTGATACCCTTGTTCATCAATATGGTGTTGTATACCGGCGCCTTCGTGCTGGGCTACCATTCGGTGTCGGCCTTGATTCACTCCTTTATCCCGGACTGGCTGTCCTGGCTGAATTGGATTTTATGGCCGCTGTTTTTTGTCAGCTTTTTAGTGATCGGCTTCTTCACCTTTACGCTGTTCGCCAATTTGATCGCCGCGCCGTATTACAGCCAGTTAGCGGCGAAGACGCTGCAATTGATCAGCGGCGGCAGCGTCGTCAAAGCCGATCTGCCTTGGGACAAGGTGTTTTTCGGCGAATTACGCCGAGTCGGCTATTTGTTGCTGCGCGTCTTGCCGCTGCTGCTGCTATTTTTGATTCCGGTCGTCAATCTGATCGCGCCCTTTGTATGGGCGGCGTTTGCGGCCTGGGGCATCGCGATGGAATTTCTGGCTTACCCGCTGGAGGAACGCGGCCTACCGTTTCCCGAACAGAAGCAATTCATGCAGCAGACCCGCTGGGGCGTATTGAGCTTCGGCGGCTTGACCGGCTTGGGTTTGACCTTGCCTATTGTCAATTTAGTGATGGGCCAGGCAGCGGTGATAGGTGCGACGATTTACGTGTACCGGTTAGGGGAAACCGAAACGCTGGCGGCCGAGCAACCGAATACTTAAGCACCATGTTAGCTACTCCGGCCCGACCGGGGTAGCCGGCGTGATGCGCGTTTTTAGACTCGGGGCTTTTTCGACGCAAACGCCCCAAATCCGCCTGATTGGGTGGGGTTTTGATTGGCAACTCAGTATCACATTGCAGACCCATACAAGATAGCCTGATAGAGACCTAACAAAACTCCTGACATTATTGCTTAGATTCCGGTTTCAATCGAATATATAGCCGCTTTGGTGGGTTTTTCGGCGGAATATCGTATTTTTAATACCAACAATAGAAAACAATACTTTACGATCACTTTAAAAAATCAACTGACCACTAATAAGGAGTAACCATGCTTATAAGATCTTTTTATCTTGTTTCTCTAGCAAGCTATTTTTCTCTTTTGAATTTTTCTGCATATGCCGCTACAGTTACCTTTGAGGAACTAGCTCTGCCGGGCATAGGTTCACAAGGACAACTAGCATTCCAGTCAAGGGCTAATGATTACCTTGTTAGTGGAGGTCTAATTTTTACTCCCACTGCAACGTCTGAAAATATTGTAGTTAATGGAGCTGTATTAGCTCAGACCTGATCTGACAGTTACCGTTTTTGCGGGGTGTCTGTCAGATTAGATTTGGTTCAGATTTTTTTGAGCCCAAATCTGTTTTCCATCCAGCAAGGTATCCATCGGCGTTCTGCCGTTGCACATTTTGCCCTGATGAGTTCGGTCATTGTTGTAATAAACCAGCCATTCGTCCAGATCTTTTTGGAGTTGATCCAGGTCGCTATAGAGCTTTTTGCGGAACGTGACCTGATAGAACTCCTGCAAGATGGTCTTATGGAAGCGTTCGCAAATCCCATTGGTTTGCGGTGACATGGCCTTGGTTTTGGTATGGTCGATGTCGTTGATCGCCAGGTATAGCTGATAATCATGCTGTTCGACCTTGCCACAATATTCTGTGCCGCGATCCGTCAGAATGCGTAGAACGGGTAATGCGTTGGCTTCGTAGAACGGCAATACTTTGTCATTCAGGATATCCGCGGCAGTAATCGGCGTTTTGGTGGTGTACAGTTTGCAGTGTGCGACTTTGCTATAAGTGTCCACGTAAGTCTGCTGGTATATCCGCCCAACCCCTTTGAGGTTGCCGACGTAAAAAGTATCCTGCGAACCCAGGTAACCGGGATGGGCTGTTTCGATTTCGCCGCAGGCTTGATCATCCTGCTGCTTTTTCTCCAACGCCGCAATCTGCGCATCGCTCAGCATTAACCCTTCGGCGGCTACCTTGGCTTCCAGTGCTTTAAGCCTCTTTTTAAAGTTCTCCAGGTCATGCCGTAACCAGATGGAGCGAACGCCGCTGCCGGATACGAATACTCCTTGTTTACGCAGTTCATTACTGGTTCGATGCTGTCCATGCGCTGGCCACTCAACCGCATAGGCTTTCACTGCCAGCTCAATGCTTTCATCGACGCGATTCTTCAGATTCGGAGACCGGCGGTTTTTGTCGATTAAGGCATCGATACCACCTTCAGCTACCAGCTCTTGATAACGATAAAACGTATCGCGCGAGACACCCATCACCTTGCAGGCTCTGGAGACGTTATTCAGTTCTTGGGCTAAATTTAACAGCCCCGCTTTGTGTTTAATGATCGGATTGTTTGTATGGATCATGAGAGTTACCTTTTGTGTTTTGTGTAAGGATTCGACACCCCTATCAAAACCGGTAACTCTCATCTTTTCAAGTCGACGTGTCAGATCAAGTCGTGACTAATACAATATAGATAATATTACCTTCGATGCAGCTGTTGTTCCTTTACCTACGTCAGCCTGGCTTTTTGGTTCTGGTTTATTTGTATTGATAAATATAAAAAAAGAACATTATAAATACACAACGAGCAATCTCGTAACAAATCGGTCAAGCGGACGACTTAAGACCATAAGGTGCGCAAATTATAGGGTGCTGCCGTCAGGCGCACCATTCACGATTGTTGCGCCTCGCATAGCTCGGCGCAACCTATAAGTGATCGCACCTTATGGAGATTACGGCTGGCGGCTCTAGGTCTATCAGCAGACCTTCGTCAGAAAAACCATCCGCCTGCTTTTGGCCTAGACTTGCCCCAAAGTCACAACAGCACCATGCCGCAAAGATGAATACCGATTAAGGCTAAAAGCCCGCGATTTTCCAATCATTGTGTCAAAACCCGCCAGAGTCATGACACAACGATGAAATAGCTTCCTTTAATCAATTTCCACTGATTCTCACACCCGACATCAGAACTTGATCGTCAAGCCCACAAACGCCGAGCGGCCCATGCCGGCGATGTTTCTGCCCCAGGGCACGGTGACATTAGCGGCAGCGGTTGGGTTCATGCCGTAGCGGTCGCCCAGATAGGCACCTGCCAACGGATGGTAATACTGCTTATCCAGCACATTATCCAAACCCACATCAAAACGCACTTTGCCCCATTCGTAGCCGGTTCTGGCGTTTAACAAAATATACGCCGCTGTCTCGGTTTCGTTGCGGATGGCCTGCACGTCGTCCTTGCCGTCGACGAACTGCATTTCTATTGCGCTTTGCCAGCTGCTCAAACGGTGATCCAAGCTCAGCTTCATGTTGAACGGCATCATGTGATACAGATTGCCACCATCCATGCGCTCACCGCGCACATAACTCATCGTGGTGTGGGCGGCAAATTCACCGATGGTTTGGTCTTTATAAATCCGTGTCCGGCCGGATACATCCATCCCCCACAGCCGGGCGTCGTGATTGGCATATTGCAGATAGACGAAGCTGTTGGTGGCGGTTTGCGGTGTGGCTTTGCACCCGCTGGCCGCCGCATTGGAAGCACTGACGCAGCGGTCCGCATCGATGAAGTTGTTCACGTAGGTGAAATACGGCGTGACATTCAGTTCCCACAGATTATTTTTCGGTTCGTGGAATGCGGCGGTCAAGCTGACGGTGTGCGCGGTTTCCTCGGTTAAATCCATATTGCCGACGTAGCCGTTGCCATCGCCATGCCAGCCTATCATCGCCATGTCCATGTTGCGCGCCCCCCAGACGTAGCGTTCGTATAAATTAGGCGCGCGGTTTTTCCGGGCGTAGCCCAATTCGTATTGGCTCATGTCGTTGGGGGTGAATTGCACCAGAGCTGTGACATCAAAAGTATCGTTACTGCGTTCTCGGTCGCGGGCATTGAAGGCATTGGCGGCGTTTAATGCAGTGATTGCCCCGGCTCTATCCACCGTACGAGTCGGACCGGTGTTGATCAAATCGGGGTTGTAGGGTTGAACATCGCCGGTATTGGTGGTGGTGTGATCGTAACGTAGACCCAACAAGCTACGCCATTTGGCATCCCAATTGGCTTCCCACTCGCCAAAAAAGCCCACCCGGTCGCGTTCACCGTTGTTGATGTTCAGATAGGCTTCCGGCGCCATCATCCAATACGCGCTGCGGGCGTCGGTGTTATTGGCGGCAATACTGGTGTTGGTGTGTACCGCCGGCCAATAATCGTTGATTTTGTTGCTGTGATATTCGTTGCCGATGCGGAAAGTGTCGCGTTTGTTGAAGGGAATTTCCGCTTGGATTTTATACCCCAGGTTGCGGCCACGGGTTTCCATCGGCATTTGATCGTTGGGCGGCGCAAAGGTGCCGCCGCTGGCGGTTCCATCCAGAAACTGGCTGTGTTTGTCCTCGCCAATGTCCATGCTGTGCTGGGTGCTTTCGAAATAGAATTTGCTCTCCAGCGAACCCCAATCGAAACTGCCTTTGTGCATGATATTGCCGAAGATGCTGTCGTTATTGGTCAAATCCATCCGTTGATTTGGAAAACCCTGGAACGGTATATGCTGCTGACCGCCGCGAATCACGACCAAATGTTTATCGGTTTTGAAGGATAAAGCCGCCGAGTGGTTTTGATTTTCGTAAGCGGTGGATTTGACGATCTGGCCGTTGCCGTCGTTGTAATTCATGCTCTCGGTGTGCGAGCCGGTATAGTCCAGTCGCACGTTTTGCGTCGCCACGCCGGCAGCGATGCTACCGCCAAAGGCGTCGCCGTTGCTGCGGTAAAACGAGGATACGCTGCCGTCCAGCAAAATATCCTTGCCCGGCTCGGCAAAGACCGGATCGGGGGTTTGCACGGAAATCGTGCCGCCAATGCTGTCGCCGCCTAGGCTCACCGGGGTAACACCGGTCAAGATGGTGATCTTGCCAATATTGCTGCGATCAATATACGACAACGGCGGATTCATGTGGTTGGCGCAAGCAGAAGTCAGCGTCATGCCATTGATGTCGATTTTCACCCGGTCGTCGTTCAGACCGTGGATCACCGGCAAACTGGAGACGCCGCCGGCGCCGTATAAACTCACCCCCGGCGTGTCTTCCAGCAATTTGGCGGTATCGCTAACCGCCGCGCGCTTGCTGGTGAGAATATCCGCTTCCATATCTGAAGCATTTAACGCTTTTACCCCGGGAAACTTGTCGGTGACGATGACTTTTTCCAGTACCACTTCATCAGCCAGGGAGTTTTCGATTGTGTCATCGGCGCTAACCGCCGAGCTAAAGCCGAGAGGCAGCATGCCAGTCGCCAACAAACCCAATAAGCCGAGACCTGTTGTTACTGACGAGGGGACGTGCCGGACCGTTTGTTGATTGTCTGTGCAGATTTTTTTCATAATTCGCCTTTCGAAAGTCAAAAATAACGTCAATTTGCTATTGCTCCCTACCAGGATCATCAAGACCTTTCCGCCCTTGAAACCATCAAAAAAGCTGGAATTCTGTGAAATGTCGAAACAGTTTTTATGATTGACTACAGCCGGAAGCCTGAAGCGGTCAATTAGCTATAACAAATTAAAGCGAACTATATTGTAATATTAGAATTATTTAATTCAAGTTATTGAACTATGTTATTTAACTTAATATTTGATAAATTTCAATAACTTATACTGCCATGACAACAGTTATCAAAATAACGTAAGCAGCAATTTGCCAAACATCAGAATCGAAAGACCCGATGTTAGCGTTAAGTTTTGCGGTAACTCACTGCCGCCACTTACAATAATCTTCATTTAGCCATTAACCTTTGAGAACACTCTATGAAATACCAACCTTGTATCGACCAATGCACATCCGAAGGCACCCACTGCGGCGGTTGCGGCAGATCGCACCAGGAAATCACCGACACCAAAAAATTGGTGTCATCGGTCGTGGAGTTTATCCGGGAGCATGACTACGAAAATCCCGAAGACTTTGTGGAACGGATCAGTAAAAGCATTTTGAAAAAGCTGCAAAAAACTGCCTGACCGTTACGAATTGATTGCGCCCCACTTCAACAAGGAGCGATCAGTAAAAAAAACGCCCTTAACGGGCGTTTTTGCTAACCAAGCCTTGCAACCGGCTATCAAGCTTTGCGCTGCTTCATACCGATAAACCCGGTCAGCACCGATCCAAACAACCAAACTGCGCCAGGAACCGGCACGGCGGCTGGCGTTACCGACACCAATTCGTAGCTGTAAGATGTTGCATTGTTGGCTTTATCGAATACCGCGCCGCCGAAACCGCCAAAGCCCATGCCGCTGTAATAATCAAAGCCAGTGGTGCCAAAGTAATTGGTGGCAATCAGTTCTTGTTGCGCGCCGTTAATCTCGTCGCCGAGATACGGGCTGTTGAGGTTGTAGACCATCGCCGACAAATCAGCCAGGTTATGAGTAAACGCAGCGACGATAGAGTTACCCGAGAACGACAAAGAAAACGCCGAGATTTCATTGAAATTCATCCCGAAATTGGCGCTTCCCACGTTAATCTGCCCGGAGTGATTGGCGTCATTCACGGTAAAACTACCGGAAATGGTCGCCCCGTCGTCAAAACCTGTTTGCACAAAATTGTAAACCGCCGCGTTAGCGCCGGGCGCCAATAACGCGGCCGCAACCGCCAAGGCCAGCTTTATAGATTTAGTTGTCATAATCAGCAGGCCTTATTGCGCGGGTGTGGAGGGCAGGAACGGCGAGAAACGGGTGCCGGAGGAGGTGCCCAACAAGCCGAAATTATTGGTCCATTGCCCGATAAACGATTGTTTGTCCGGGGTAAATTGCAAATCAAAGAATGATTGCACGGTGACATTCGGCGCCGGCGAAAAATCTAATTGCGCCACAGCCGAGCAATCGGTGTTCATCGTCGCGGTACCGCTGACCGGGCCGGCGAAACCCGGAGTGATCACCCCGCTTTGCGTGGTAGTGAATGCGCATGAACCGCCGACGACGCCGTTAAGAACCGTAATTTCACAACGTCCGGTATGCAGATTAGCCAGCGCTACACTGTTTTGATACAGCACATAGCTGCCGTTCAAATTAGCGGCGCTACAACCTGGCGCGGCTTGAACTTGTGTAGATAGCCCCAGCGTTGCGGCTAACAGCAGGTATTTATAGTTTTTCATCGTGTCCTCTCGAAAATCTTGGTAGTTATTTTGTAATTGGCGAATTACCCCTAATCATTCCTGCTGATTGCGATTCCGCGCAATCTGCGGCTTAAGTAGGAGCAACCCAAAACTACCTATCAATCCCTATGCCACCGATTTAGTAAAACATATAAAACAACAAGATAAGAGAAAACACGCATCCAATTCGTCCGGTAAAACAGACCGATTCAAACCGATTTATGCTAAAAATTAGTGTTATGTCACAAATTATTGTAAAAGTAAGTCGTATGCCCAAAAGAGGTGGGCAAATTTTCCAGGCCAAGGACATTTCACGACATGACCGACAGAAAAAAGGCAGGATACAAAAGGCTGCACAGTGACGAGTTATCTATGCAACCCGGTCAGCAACAACATTGCTGGCGTCAATCCTTACCTTCTCAGCTTGGCGAGGGCAGATCGCTAATTTTTCAGCTCGATCCGTCCCTGAGTTACATAGAAACGACCTATCACCCCCTGCACGATCTGGCGATCACCAGCAAAATCGATTTCGGCGAACCACGCCTGGTAGTAACGCTTGGGATAACCGGTCACACCCGCTTCATCGGCAGCGACAAGCAGGAGCTGACATTCAGCGCAGGCCATACCACGATTACCAGTTTCGACAGAAGTCACGGCGAACGCCGGTACCAAGCAAATCAGCCTATAAAGCAATTGCGTTTTTCAATCGGCAAGCGCTGGATGGACCGTTATTTGGGCGAAAATGAATCGGCATTTTTCTTCCGGAACAATGCCTTGCAACTGTTAAGCAGCCGGCCAAGCCATACTCAAAGCACGATTTCTGGCCGGCAATTGCTGGGATGCAACCTCAGCTCCCCTTTAGCACCGCTAACATTAAACGGCCATGTCATGACGATACTGGCTAACGAACTTAACGGACTATGCCGACCTGAAAAATACGCTTATTCCAGATTCGACCGAGCCAGCCGACACATGGCTGACCAAGCCCGCGAGATCCTCGAACTACATTACCAAGATCCACCCTCACTGGAAAACCTGGCAAAAACCCTGGGCATCACTCCATTCAAGTTAAAAAATCTGTTCCAACATTATTTTAATAATTCTCCTTATGGCGTAGTGACCGAGATCAGAATGCAGCATGCTTATCGCGCATTGGCGTCGACTCGGCAACCCGTCAGCTTGGTGGCAGAGATGGTGGGTTACAGGCACACCAGCAACTTCAGCCTGGCTTTTAGTAAACATTTTGGCGTCTCACCCAAACAAATTTCCAAGAAACGCTGAAAACCCCTGGTTTTCCCATTTCCACCAGTAACATCCACCCTATTTTTAAACGAATTTGCCAAATCCAAGCAAATTTGCGGAAATGGCGGCTTTTCCAACAAAGCTTTCATTTTTGCAAACCATGAACAACACCGACTTGCAATCTCTACCTCGCCACAGTGTCCCAGCCTTCCCCGGTTGGTGGGCGGCGCTTGGGCCCGGCGTGGTGTGGATGGCGCTAGCGCAAGGCAGCGGCGAGTTGATCTGGTGGCCTTACATGATTGCCAAATATGGCCTGACTTTTTTATGGCTGCTGGTCCCGGCCTGTTTGCTGCAATATCCGTTGAACCTGGAAATTGGCCGTTACACCATGCTGACCGGCGAAAGCATTTTCCACGGATTTATTCGCTTGCATCGCGGCTTTGGGATCTTTCTGTGGCTGCTGATGACCGTGTCGTTCTTGTGGTTCGGTGCGTTTGCTTCGGCCGGCGGCACCGCAATGGCGGAACTGACGCACTGGCCGGAAGGCTGGACGCAACGCGGCCAAAGCCTGTTTTGGGGTTACGCCTCGATTGCGGTGTTCGTTTCCGCTATTCTCGCCAGCGGCGTGGTTTATACGCTGATAGAACGCTTCATGAAACTGGTCGCGGTGGTCACCGTGGTCGGGCTGTTATCCGCATGCTTGCAAAGCGATGTGTTAAAGGCGTTGCCGGAATTCAGCATGGGCCTGCTCGGCCCGGTTGGCGAAATGCCGCGCGCTTGGGATAGCGGCGATGCCAGCAAATTACTTACGGCCATTACCTTCGCCGGCCTCGGTGGCTTCTGGATTTTGTTTTATTCCTACTGGTTACGTGACAAAGGCGCCGGCATGGCTGGCCTGGTGGGCCGTATCACCGGCTTGGGTGGCGCGGAAGAAGCGGTATTGAGCGACGGTTTTCTGCCGGTCTGACGAAGCGGAAAGCGCAAAAAACTGGTCGACCTGGCGGCGGTTTTTAAGCGCTGACATATTGGTCGGCATTGTCGGCAATCTACTCACCACGCTGATGACCTGCCTGCTGGCTTATGCGTTGTTGTTTCCCAAAGGTTTGCTGCCGCAGGAATACGAACTGGCAGTGGTGCAAAGCCAGTTTTTTGCAGTGAGTTGGGGCGAGATCGGCCGCTTACTGTTTTTGGTGGTGGCGGCCGCGTTTTTAACCGACACCTGGCTGGCCACCGCCGACGCCGTCAGCCGGATTCAGACCGATATTATTTTGACCTTGTTTCCGAAAAGCCGCCGTCTGCCCGCCCGACGCTGGTATTACATTTTTTTGGGCTTGCTGACGCTCATCACCTCGCTGACCATGCAACTCGACGCCCCCGGCCCGCTGATTTTAACCAGCGCGATCATCGGCTTCGGCGGCACCATCATGTTTCCGGTGGCGTTGTATCTGATCAACCACAAAATGCTGCCGCCGCACTTACCGGCATGGGCCAGACCGAAAGGCAAGCCTTGGCTGTTGGGTTTGAGTTTTGTGGTGTATTTGCTGTTGGCTGTGTTGTATTTAAAAGCCAGTCTTAAACTTTGACGGCAATTCGGTTAGGGTCTAACATCCGTAGCAGAGTAAATTCGTAAGAAGCCCAAAGGGAATTTGCTAAAACGCGATCTAACGATGGTTTGGGAATATTCGCACCATCCGAAATTACGAGGAATCAGCGTATGGATCTAGCCAATAGAATTACGTTCAACCCGTTACAGTGCGGTGGTAAACCGTGTATCCGGGGTATGCGTATCCGCGTCAGCGATATTTTGCAGATGTTAGGCGAGGGTGTGAGCAATGAATAGATTTTGCAGGATTTTCCTGACCTAGAGCATCAAGATATTCAGGCTTGTTTATTGTACGCCGCCAAGCGTGTCAATTTTGAACGGCTGGCGGCGTGATTTATTGGATTGATGCGCAGTTGCCACCCGTCATGACAACATTACTTCGGTTACCCGACAAAGTCACTTTACCAACAACGTCGAGGTTTGTAACATCAAGCAGCCTCGGTAGAATCGAGTTTAACGCCAAATAGTCTTCGGGAGGACTTTAGTTATGCAAGTCGTAGAATTTGAAGCAGATGCAAAAGGCCGGATGATTGAAATTCCCATAGAGTTTGCTGCCTTTGCCTCCAAGCACCTTAAAATCAAGTTATCGATAGAGGAAGCAGCGGATTCAACCTCAATAAAACCCGCCAAACGACTTTCCGCACTATCCATCGATACACGCTCGTTTCAATTTGATCGCGAAGACGCAAATGCCCGATAGGTATTTTCTTGATACCAACATCTTGATCTACGCCTACTCAAACAGCGAACCGCACAAGGCAGACATCGCCAATTCAATGCTGTTTGAAGGCGAATCTATCATTTCCTTGCAAGTGATCAATGAATTTTCCAACATTTGCCTAAAAAAACTCAAGCTAAAGGAAAATGCTGTTATTGGCGCTATCCATGAAATTACCAGCGTCACCCATGTAGTTGGTTTCTCTTTAGCCACTCAGCTAAGAGCCCTACAGTTATGCGAAGTACATTGTTTTTCCTATTACGATGCGTTAATTGCCAGCACCGCGCTGGAAAACCACTGCCCGATTCTTTACAGCGAAGACATGCAAGACAATCAGTTGATCGACAACCAGTTGCGAATCGTTAACCCTTTTTAAGTCTGGGATTCGTTGCATTCCCCCAGCCTTTGCGCGATTGACAACAGGATCACCTTCCGCCCAACAATGTTATCTACGCCGATCAAAACACCATGACGGCATGAGCGTAGGCTGATGACTTGGAACAAGGTTTCATGATCCTGGCAGACAATCCCCAGAGCGATAGTTACCGTCCTGATACTGCACCAGCGCTACAGTATTTATATCGGGCAAATACCTTATCCTTTACAGAACCCTAACCGATGGCGTGCAGATAGTTCGCGTCATTCATGGCGCCAGGGATTTACCCAACGTGATCTAATCGCCAATGCACATTGGTATTCCGCTTCGGCTTTTAGCCTCGTGCGCAAGGCATTTAGACTGGCGCACGAAGTTTTTCGCTATCCTCGCCAGGCTTTAAGGCTCGCGAGTGAACCTGCATAGCGTTGCGAATTGAGTTCAAAGGCTCGCGCGCAAGGCAATTAAGCTTGCGCACGTGGTGTTTTGCTATCCTCGCCTGGCTTTTAGGCTTGAGACCGAGCCACCATAGCCTTGCGAATCAGGCTAAAAGCCTTGCAGCCAAGGCATTTTGGTATACACCCAAGCTAACGAAGCTTTCGTGAATCGCAAAACACCATTCACTCCAGGCTACAAGGCATGAAGTCCATGTCTCCCAGCGAAAATCAGGCCCGACACAGCCTAACCGTCCCGAAATTGGACGCCATGGATTGCTATAAACAGGGTTGGGCTTGGGTGCATGGACAGACATTTGCTCCTGCAATATCTGCATTCTTCATATCCCTGTGAGTCATGCAGCAGGCAGGGCAATGCAGGGAGCGATTGCCGAGACGACAGGAACCCCAAAACGACAGCCATAAAACCACCAGCACACCATTAGCAACGATACAATAAAGTCATTGATAATTTGAAGGCCATCAATGTTGGGGTTCGTGCCTCACCCCAACCTACGCAAGCCCAACGTACGCGGTGAAAATATCCCTTCTATTTAAGGCATGATTGTATTGGCAATTGGTTGCTTAAAACTCTACTCGAACCGATCCCATAAAAGTTCGGGGGGTTCCGATGGTGATAAAGTTTGCACTGTTAGTACCTGCGTAATAGTTTTTATCCAGCAAATTATCAATATTGAATTGCGTGGTTACTTTTGTTGCGCCGACTTTTATTTGGTAACTTGCCATGAGGTTTGCTGTAACAAAACCAGGCAACTGATAAGTATTTTCGGCGTTCCCCTCTTTTTGGCCTTGCGCGAGTGCCCCAGCTCCAATTTTAAATCCGCGTAACACGCTTTCTTGAAATTCGTAAGTACTCCAAAAGCTTCCGGAATGAGTTGGAGCTAAAAACAGTCGATTTCCTTGGCTTCCTAAACCTCCGTCATAACCTACATCTTTGGTAACTTTTGCAAATGGCGTGTAAGCATAGGTCGCAATAACGTTCCAACCTGGCACGATTTGACCAGTGGCATCAAATTCAATACCCTTACTTTTTGCTTCACCAATTGCACGACCATTTCCATTAGGGTCATTTGGAATTGCAGCCCAGAGATTTTGCTTAGTTAATTCAAAATAAGATAATGTTGTTGTAAGTTTTCCATCCCAAAACTCTGACTTTAAGCCAGTCTCCCATTGTTGAGCTGATTCCGGGGGCAAAGTTGTCCCATCCGTATTGAATAAACTGTTGGTTCCACCAAAGTTTTCGGTATAACTTCCGTAGAGTGATAGCCATTTTGCCGGCTTCCATAACAAGCCACCGCGCGGACTAATATGGTCAACGGATTCCGTGATCTTGCCCAAAAGGTTATTTAGTCCTTCGACGTTGTCATAACGAAATCCTCCTAACGCATGAAAATGGTATGGAAGTTCCATTTGATCTTGAAAATACATTCCATGCCAGGATTGTGAGAAATTGCTTCCGTCCCTTGGCGATAATATTGGTTGAGCTGTTAGATAGACCGGATTGTAAATATTAAACGCGGGGGCTGTTCCACCGAATTTGTCTGTCACTTGATCGTCAATAGCAAAATAATCATAGCCAAACAACAGCTTATGCTTAATAAGGCCGGTTTCAATATTCCCTAACAAATTAAGCGATGTAAAGTAACGTTGTGACTGTGCTCTACCGTTGTTGTATCGCCGAGTTATTGAACCATCGACCTCTGCGGCACCAAAGTTTAATGTCTTACTTACTTTCTTTATCCATAAACTCAGAGGAAAATTTATGGCTAAGTTTCCAATTATCATTAAACTCATGAGACCAATTCACGCCAGCCAACACTCTGTCGCCGGCGTTTTTGTTGTTTAATGGCTCATGTAAGGCTCGATCTATCGGTATAGGTGCCGGACGATTACCCATCGGAGCAACACCCGGGTCTGGCTTATCGTTGAAGTGTTGATATTCGACTTCAAAGGTTGCTTGGGTTCTCGGGCTAATATTCCACTTGAGAACCGGGGCGACAAAAACCCGTTCCCCTTCTATAAAATCTCGGAAAGAGCCAGCGTTTTCATAGGACATGTTAAGTCTATAAAGGAGCGTATCATCCTTGGTAATTGGTGCTGTCGCATCTAACGTAGTCCGATAAAAATCATAAGACCCAAATTGCTGCTGGAGAGCATAGTAAGGGGTTGCCAACGGTTGTTTCGTAACTAGATTGACAATCCCGCCAGGTTCGGCCCGCCCAAACAAAATAGACCCTGGCCCCTTCAGCACCTCTATACGTTCAAGATTGGTAGTATCGCGCTTAGTAGCTGCGCTTCCACCGATAATGCTCGGAATCAACACACCGTCGCGATAGGTAATGTTGTTTTGAAATCCGCGAATTTGGTATCCATCTATCGAGCCTTGACCAATTGCCCCCTGAGACACCCCGCTAACGTTTTGCACCGCTTTGTCGATACGTGTCACTTGTTGGTCTTGCAGCACTTGTTTGGTCACGACCTGCACCGAAAACGGTGTTTCCATAATCGGAGTATCCCTCTTAGTCGCCGTCATTGCGTTGGGCAAACGGTAATCCGGATTATAAGGATCAGTGGCATCATAAGCCGCCTTCCCTACCACCTGCACCGCCGGCATGGTCTGCGGCCCTAGATTGTTGTGCATTTCCCCCGACCGTGGTTGCAAGGTGATAGACCCTTCGCCGGTCGTCACCGCTTGCAGCGGCGCATCGCCCAATAAAATCTTGATCGCCTCGTCGGCGGTGTAGTCGCCTTGCAAGCCTCGGCTGCGCAGATTATCGGCAATATCGGTGCCGTACATCAGTTGTTGCTGGCTTTGTCTGCCGAACATCAACAATGCCTGATTCAGCGATTGGGCGGGAATGTCGAAATGGCGTTTGCCGGCGGCATCGCCGAGGGCGGTTTGCGAGATCAGCGCCGCGAGCAAGGCTGCTTTGGAGGCATGGCGCCGGCCCTTGCCGGCTGAGAAAGGTTTGCAATACTTTGCGTTGAACATGGATTCTCCTGGTTTCGGTCTGGTTACACGGCAGCATTCGGGCTGGTGTTAGTTAAGACGGAAACTTTTTAAAAACCCACATCAGTCGGCCATTGAATTTTTTACATTGGGGGAAATAGGCAATGGAAAATTGAATTGGCGATGGCAAAGCGGGGCAGTGTTTACCTAAGTAGTTGAGACTAAATCCCCCTCGGTCCCCCTTTTTCAAAGGGGGAAGTGGACGCCGCTGGCTCGGATTCGATGGTTTTATTTCCCCTCTTTGAAAAAGAGGGGCCAGGGGAGATTTTTTAGATAACCCCCCCTCAATCCCCTTTATGCCCCCGAGGGTACTTTTTCAAAGGGGGAAGTAAGAACGTCTAGCGCAGCAGCACCAAATAGGGCGAAATACTTACAATCTGCAGCTCCGGTACTGCGGCTTTTAAACTGGCGATGGCTTGATCCAGCGCGTCCAAGCGAAACAGGCCGCTAATGCGCTTGTCGGCCAGCGCGGTATTCAGCAACACGACGCGGCCGGGACGATATTGGTTGATTTGGGCAATGGCGTCGCTTAGCGGCAAGCCGTCGAATTGCAGATAGCCGGCCCGCCACAGCGCCATGCTGTCCGGATGACCGGCGCTTTTTAGGGCGATGCTGTTGGCGCCTATCGACGCGGACTGTCCCGCCGTCAGGCGTTCTTGGTGTTGCTGCCCCGCGTCTTGTATTTCAACTATCCCTTCGACCAGTTCCACCTCGGTATGCTCGGATTGTCGCTTTACGGCGAAGGCGGTGCCCACTGCCCGCACTTCGCTGCCGGCAGCAGCGACCACGAACGGCCGTTGCGGATTTTTAGCCACGTCAAAAAACGCTTCGCCGGCTAATAACTCCACCCGGCGCGTGCCGGCATTGAAGTGGATGGCCAGGGCCGTGGCGGTGTTAAGCATCACCCGCGAGCCGTCGGCCAAGGTCACGGTGCGTTGCTCGCCCTTACCGGTGAGATAGTCTGCCCGCCAGAATGCCGGCGGATACAGCGCGGTGAGCGTGACTGCCAGCATTACACAACAGGCTACAGCCAAACGGAAGGATCGGTTAGGGTGGCGGGTTCTGGTATTGACCCGGACTTTAAAATCCCTGGGGCTGTCATTTCCGCGCCGACGGGAATCCAGCATGGCAATCGAACTTGCAGCCAGCACATCCGCTGCCTGCGCTTGCCTGCCACCTTGCCCTGGAGACTGTCGTAAAAGCTCGCTTTCTTCTCGGGACGACTGCATCGATACAGAAGATAGGGTAATGTCGGGATCGATTACCGAGAGGGTTGGAGCGAGGGAATCAAAATGCGTCAAAGCGTTAGTTTGCATCCCCTCACCCTGCCCTCTCCCAGAGGGAGAGGGTTGTATTTTGGCTGTTAAGCTTCCCTCCCCGGGCAAGGGTTGCGCACCGGGAATAATGCGGCGGCCACGCAGTTGTCCCAAACCGGCCCACAGCGCTTGGGCGCGTTGCCACGCTTGTTCGTGGGCGCTGTCGGCGGCACGCCAGGCATTCAGCTCTTGCCGCGCGGACGCGGAAAAATCACCGGAATGCAACTGGCTCAACCAAGCGCAAGCCTGTTCCAGCAAACGCTCGGCATCATCCGGCATCGGTTCGGTGGACATGGTTAATTCCTGGTTAAACGGTGGGGGAGATATATCATAGACGAGGCCGGCGGCCTAAACCACAGACGCTATTCGAATCCATCCAGGGTTTTAGCACATTGCAGCAATGCCCTTTTGATGTTCTCTTCAACGGTGCGAACCGAGATATTCAGGGTTTCGGCGATTTCGCGCTGCTTCAAGCCTTCGAAGCGGTTCAGGTAAAAAATGCGTTGGCACAACGGGGACAGGCTGCTCATGCCCTCGATCAGGCGGTCCAAATCCTCCTCGCCCAGTGCCACCGTTTCCGCGCAGCGCAGGTCTTCCACTTCCAGCGGCGTATCGTCCGGCCATGACACCAGCGTAGCATGGCGCACGGTTTGACTGCGATAGTAATCAATCACAAGGTTTTGCGCGGTACGGAACAGATAGGCTTTTAGATTGCCGACACTACCCAAGTCCTCGCTGCGGCATAAGCGCACGAACGCTTCCTGGCAAATGTCGGCGGCGGTTTCCCGGCAGCGTACACGCGAATACAGCACAGTCTCCAACTCGCCGTGGCAACTGACGTATAGCTCTTGGAGAGATTGATGGACTGGAAAAGACATTTGCCGGCTTAAGGGTTTCGGTATCAGGGCTTAAACCGAAAGTAACCAGCAAATTTAAAGCCGGACTAGAAATATTTTGCGCAATCAAACAGCTAGAAAATTGGCAAGACGCCAAATCCGATAGCTTTTTATTAAACTATGTTAAATAAAGCTGGTCTAGCACTCCTTTTCACACACATTTACTACACCCAGCCGACAGAGACGAGTTGCCCGCAGCCATGGTCCGGCAGCTTAACATTCGTCAAATCCCTCGCCTCTTTCCCTGCTTTTCCGCGCGGCTTCCGCCAGCAATTCATCGATAAAATATCGACAGTAATTGGGTACGTACAGTTGTTTCAGGTAAGCAATCTTAGTTGTGGAACTGGGTATCAAGCCCGACAGGTCTAGGGCAACCAAATCGGCATCCTTGCTGGCTTCGTAAGCCGTACCGGCAATTATCCCCACGCCCATTCCCAAACGCACATAGGTTTTTATCACGTCGGAATCGGCCGCCGCCAAGGTAATATCCAGTGGTAAATGGGCGTTATGAAAGGCTTTTTCTATCGTCGAGCGACCGGTAAAACCAGGGGTGTAAGTCAAAATCGGCTCAGCTGATAGCCGTTGCAGGCTTATTTCGCCTTCCGCCAGCCGGTGACCGAGTGGCACCACGGCAACGTGATGCCAGTGATAACAGGGCTTGACCACTAATTTGTCGTCTTCGTCCAGTTTTTCGGTGCAGATGGCGATGTCGGCTTGATGCCTATGTAACAAATTAATCAGATTATCCGGCGACGATTGCACCATATAGATTTTAATGCCCGGATATTTGCGCCTAAACCGGCCTATCGGTTCCGGCAGTAAATATTTAGCCTGCGTATGAGTAGTCGCTATCCGTAAGGTGCCGTTACTATTTTCCAGAAAGTCGTCGGCAATCAGTTGGATATTTTTTTTAGCCTGATTGATTAAATCCACTTCTTCCATGATCTTTTCGCCCAAGGGCGTCAGACCCGTCAGCTTTTTTCCCTGTCTGACGAACAGCGGCGAGCCCACTTCTATTTCAAACAACTGGAGTTGCCGACTGACCGCCGACTGCACCACGTGCATTTTTTCTGCGGCTTTGCTCAAGTTGCAATCGGTTTCCTGCAAAACTCGCAGCAATTCCAATTGATTAAGATTCATAGGCGTGCTCCTAAAAAAATTCCGGGATTCAAAGCAAAATTTTATTACTAACCTATACTGTAATTCGACGTTGCAATGACAATCTATTCTTTCGATATAAAAATCACATTATATCGTTTTAATTTAGAGGTTCCGTTCATTAACATGACAAATCGACCAGGTGATTTTGTCGGCTTTTGTTAGTGAGAGGCAAACCTCCTCCTAGCGACAGGGATGTTTTGATGGCGGGTTGCATAGACCCGCCATTTTTTTCGCCACCAGTCTGAGCACATCGGGGCAATCAAGCGATGATTATTAACCCCGCCACTAACTACCGTTCGCCTTAATGCCCTTGCGGGCACAGAACCTGCGGAATGCAAACCAGCCGGGGCTTCAACGAGCTCAGCCTTTATGCCCCTGAGGATACGAAAGGGATAACGGTGTGCAATATAGGACCGGGAAATTCTTTCCTGTGATGATGACGAGCGGTCGCCCCTTAAATTTCGCCGCTACCGTGAAAGCGGCCGCTCAGAGGCTGCGGACGAATTGGCTGATGGCAAAATAGTTTCGGAGTTACCCTAACCAGCGACAGTCCGTTTACGCTGCAACTCCGCCAGAGTCGTTTCCAGCGCATTGGCCAAACCTTCGGCCAGTACCATCGCTTCTTCGGCCTGATCCTTGGCGGCCACCTCGGCTTGCTGCGCCAAGTTCTGTATTTGCTGAATCTCGAAAATGCCGGCAAAACCTTTCAAATTATGTGCGACAAATTTAATGGCGGCATAGTCGCGCTGCTCAGCGGCCAGTCTTAGTTTATCGACATTCGCCTGCTGCGCGCCATCCAGCGCATTCTCGATCAACTTGTCTATAAAGGCCTGACGACCGTCAAAACGCTGCTGTAAGGCCTCCCAATCGATCAAGCCTTCAGTCGCTACCGCCACCATAGCCTCATTTGCCGTTTCCGGAATTTCAATTACCGCGGAGGCACCAGCTTTTCCGCTGGCGTGATCAGACACCTTGCTGATGGACACATGCTGCCGCAACGCACCAACCAGGGCGTTGGCATCGATGGGTTTGGTAACGCGATCCCGCATGCCCGTTTCCAGGCAGCGCTGCCGCTCTTCGGGCATGGCGTGGGCGGTCAAACCGATGATAGGTAAATCCGGCGCGATTTCCAGAATACGCCGCGCAGCCTGATAGCCGTCCATCACCGGCATCTGAATGTCCATCAGCACCGCGTCGAAACCAGCATAGCCGGCTTCCTCCAAGCGATCCAGCGCCTGTTGGCCGTTTTCCGCAAAAGTCACCTGCGCGCCTTCGTGGCTCAACAAATCCTCCAATACCAAGCGATTTAAAGCCACGTCTTCCGCGGCCAATATTCTAAAGCCGCGCAAGCGTCCGCCATTGTCCTGATGATAATTGGCCGAATGCTCAACACCGGCATCCGTCGCCGGTAGCGGCACAGTCAAAGTGAATTTGCTGCCTGTCCCCAACGTACTTTTGACGACAATATCGCCGCCCATCAAGTTGGCCAGATCCCGGCTAATTGCCAAACCTAAGCCGCTGCCGCCGAATTTACGGGTGGTAGAGTTATCCGCTTGCTGAAAAGCGGTAAACAGACGACCAATCTGCTCGGCAGTCATGCCGATACCGCTGTCCGTCACGCTGATGTCCGTCATGTCTTTCTGCCGATAAATTTCCAGACTGACATAGCCATGATTGGTAAACTTCACGGCATTTGACAATAAATTCACCAAAATCTGTCTTAAGCGCAAGGGGTCGCCAATCACCCATTCCGGCAAATCTTGGGGACGATGCACTATTAAATCAAGTTGCTTTTCCTTGGCACGCATATCCACCAGACTGATGGCATCTTCTATCAACGCATCCAGGCGAAACGGATGCTCGTCTAAAGTCATCTTGCCCGCCTCAATTTTGGAGAAATCCAAGATGTCGTTGACCACACTGAGCAAATGCATGCCGGCATCGTAAATACGGGCGCTGTTTTCCTGCATATTCCGCCCGGCATTATCGCGTAGGTTCATTTTGGCCAGGCCGATAATGGCATTTAACGGTGTACGAATTTCATGACTCATATTGGCCAGAAACTCGCTTTTCATATGCACCAAATGCTCTGCTTCCAAACGCGCGGCTTCGTGCGCTTGCTCTACTGCTTTGCGATGGCTAATGTCACGCATAACCCCAATGTAAGTGCTACCAAAATCGTCCATCAATTCGTTGACGCTCAACTCTATCGGCACCAGCAGCCCATCCTTACGCTTGCCTTCCACTTCGATTCGCCGGCCGATCATCACCCGTTCCTTGGTATTGTCCAGATGCCGGCGCAAATAACCGTCATGCTCGGAATAGTAAGGCTCCGGCATCAACATCTTCACATTTTGCCCCAATAACTCGTCTTCCTCATAGCCAAACAAATCGCTAATGGCGTCGTTAACCAGCAGCATGATGCCTTTGTTATCAATCAACACCACGGCATCGGACATGGTCCGCAGTACCGCCCTAGTCCTGGCTTCGCTGGTCATCAGTGCCGCTTTGGCACGTTTTTTTTCGCTGATGTCGCGCACCGTGGCTTGCAGCACAATTTCGTTGTCGATCTCCACCCGGCTGAGTTGCACTTCGGCGTAAAAGGTTTCGCCGGTTAAGCGTTGGTGCAACCATTCGAAGATCACCGAGCCTTCGGCGATGGCCTGCTCGAGCTTTTCATTGGCCAGCTCGGCGGATGATAGGCCGTTTGGTTGAAATTCCGGCGACAATGAGGCCGGGGTTTGCGCTAAAAACGCTTGTTCATCCCGGCAAGCAAACAGATTGAGTGCCGCTGGGTTAACCGAGATAAAGCCACGGCTGGCACTGAGGGTCATCAGCGCATCCCGCGACGATTCGAACAGCGCCCGATGCCGCTGTTCGCTGGCTTGCAAAGTTTGTATCGCCTGTTTTTGCGCGGAAATGTCTCTGATAAAGGCGCTGAACTCGACAGCATTTGCCAATTTATTAGGGGTGATGGCCAATTCAATCGGAAACTCATGCCCGTCACGGTGCAGCGCCACCACTTCAATTCGCTGATTTAACACCGTTCCGCGCCCGGTATCCAAATAGCGCCGTATGCCTTGCTGATGAGCTTGTTGGTAACGCTCCGGAATAATCACATCATGCAACAAGCGGCCCAAGACTTCGGTGGCCGGCCAACCGAATATCTGTTCGGCCTGGCGATTCCAGCCATTGATAAAACCATCGGCATCCATCTGCACCAAAGCATCCAACGCGGTATCGACAATACTGCGGATGCGGATCTCGTCCTCGCGCCTCGCAGCCAACAGCGCCGCAAAGCCATCAGCCATCTCGTTAAAGCTCTCCGCAACCTGCCCGATTTCATCACGCAGGGTTAACGGCATTCTTTGCTGAAAATCGCCGCCGGCAAACGCTTTTGCCGTTTTCGCCAGCCTCTCCACGTATCGGCTCACTGCAAGATGCGCGCCAATCGCAAAGTAAATGATCAGCATAAATATAAAGCCGGGGATGCCGATACTCAGCGCTAGCGTGGTTTTCGCCACGCCAATTCTGGCCTCGATCAGTTGTTCGGCGGCAGGGATAAAACTGTCGTAAATTTCCGCATACGCTGTATCCAGCGCTAAGGTAACGGTGGAATGAAAGTATTCCGGATTGATGGAGAATTTTTCCTCCACAATATCGGCAATGACATGCTGAGTAATCAGCCTGGCTGCGTTGACAATATTTTCCCTGGTGGTGGCGAGTATTGGGTGCAATTCCGGTTTATAGCGTTTAAAGTCATGAGTCGTTTCTTCAATGACCCTGATGCCGGATTCGATTCTGTCCTTAATCAGGTAAATTTCGATTTTTTCCTGAGCGCTAATCTGCTTTTTGGCCAGTATCCCAATGCCATACGCACGCAATTGCGCAACGCCTTCCAGGGCCTTTGGCATTTGCTCGGTTACCAGCATGATCAGATGGTAGGAATCCAGATTCGAGTCGGTGAACAACAAGGATTCCTCGCCAATCAGTTCCTCTAAATCCAATAACTTCTCGACCAAACGGCTGTGTAAGCGGTAGCTTTCTTCAATGCTTTGCTTGGCGGCGTTTTGCCGGAGTTGCTCCCAATCGTTTTTTATATCCGCGTATGCCGCAGCGGTCAACGAATCCGCCGCCAGCGTTGGCCCCAAAGCCGATAAGGCCGCAGCGACTTTGGCCTCCGATACGTCAAGTTTATCGCGCAAACTCTCTATGCCGCCGAGCACCGCCACGGTAATGCCGCGATGCTGCTGCACAGATTGCATGGTCTGCGTAATATGCTTGATTTGTAACAGTCCCTGCAGCTCGCGCTCTGAATCCAATATCACCCGGTTCAGACTTTGATAAAGAGCGTAAAACACCACGGCAACCGCCAGCAACGACAAAAAACCTATCACCACAAACTTCTTGCTGAAACTCAATCGATTCATCAGCGCCACAGCGGGCGAAAACAAAGCTTGCATAGGCAATCCTCGGTGCGAATATTAGGTCGGTAGCGATTCGGACGGGTATTTAGCGGCTATCTTGGGCCGATAACAGCAAGGCTTTTTGTTTTTCGACAATTTGGTTCAGCCGCAAGGCCAGCTTGTTATCGTTCTCGAACAAGTTGTCCATTTGCGAAGTGAGTTCGTCCACGTAACCGTTCAGCAAAAATTCCTGGCTATCGGTCAACCCCAAATGAATAAAGGCGCTTTCCATGTTCATTTTGTGCTGTTCGGCCAAATTCACCATCTGCGAGTGATTACTTTGTTGATTAGCCTCGATCTCGATCAATAAATCGGTCAACTCTCTCACGCCTTCCAGGCGGGCATTCGCTTCCTGTAGACGTTGTTGTTCGCTGATCATGGCTTCGATACGGGCACCGGCACCTTCGGCAAGTATCGCCAGATGATCGCGCAAGCGGCCAATCGCATCCGGATCGTCGGTATCCAGGCCGGTCACCAAGAGCGTCACGTGCGGAAAATTAAACACCAAGCGATCACCGGCCTGATAAATCCGGCCCAACTTAGCCACGTAGGTAAGGATGGAGGCTTCGAGCGGCGTACAGATTGTTTCCGGACTAAAGTCGTATTCGTTCACGGTATCGGTCAATTTCACCAAACCGTTTAGATCGTATTGCTGCAAAGTCTCGATTAACAAACTGCCCAATTGCTGAAACGACACACATTGAAACGATGAGCGCAAGAACTGCAATACCGTGCCGGTTTCGCCCAAACTGGACATAGCGGTAAATGCGGTTTTTTGTGCGTAAGACAGTTGCGATTGCAGTTGCCGTTTTTGCTGCTCGGCTTCGATGGCCAAATCGACCTTGCGCAGCAGCACGTCTTTTTTGGCATTTTTCGGAATAAAATCGTTACCGCCGGCATCGAACGCGGTCAGTAAAATCTCCAGATCGTCGTGGGCAGACACAAACATGACCTGCACATCGTCATTGCCGTCAGCGCGAATCTGCCGACATACCTCGATACCGCTAAGGCCCGGCATTTCAATATCCAACAAAATCAGATTGGGGGCCAAATCCATGGCGGCCAAACATTCCTCGCCATTGGCAAACTCGTGGAGTTGATAGCCATGCCCCTGCAATTGGTCGGTTATGACCAAACGCAACAGAGCATCGTCATCCACTACAAAAATACAGAACGGTTTTTCGGGCATGATATTTCCTGGGTTGCTGGATTTGCGGGTGAGGCGATAGCGTGTGCCAAATAAGCATAGCGGTCCGAGCCAAAATTGCCCGACCGCTTACTTAAACCATCTTAACAGCCGCAGCGAACATTCATGCCGGCGGCCGGGCAGAACTGTGACGGCCGCATCGGTTGTGAGAATAAGCTTGTGATAAGGCGCCAAAAATACCTGATCACCAGCGGGATTGGCGTATACAAGCGCGAATCAGGCGCCGTGCGCATTGGCAATAGCCAACGCCGCCCAATCGAAGGCCGGGCCTATATCCCATTTATCGCTACGAAAATTCACATGACTGGCGATGCCGGAATAACTTTGGAAAAAATCCAGATCGCGTTCAAATTGCTTGGCTTTAGGAGGCAAGGTTTTCGGTATGGAAAATCGCCCGCATAAATCGTTCAGCAACAAGCGAATCGCTTCTACCTGCTGCGCTGGAAAAGTAGCGAAATACTGCTCGCCCCGATAGCTGGTTTGCCTATATTTATCGGCTTGGGTTTTGTCGCAGTATCGAGTACCGAATAACTGGGTTTGGCCCCGACGCGGCGGCCACCAATTCAAGACTTCCGGATTATCCGGCGCCGGCCGCAATGGCCCGACATTGGCAATTTCTATCGCTATCGAGCGCTGATCCAGCCGGCCATTAAATCCCTTCACCCCCAGATGATAAGCCCACTGCGTCGGGTCGAACACTTCATAGACCGTGCCGTCGACATCCACCAGATAAGCTGCGGCGATATGTTGGGCATCGCCGATCCAGGTATCGAACGCCGACTTGGCAGACGAACCCGCCGTGAAGTGCAAAACAATCAGATCTTTTTTCGGCCGCTCGGGAAAAAACTGCCCAGCCGGCAAACGGAATCGGGAGCGATTGATCTGCAAACCTGCAGCCGTAGCGGCAGCTTGGTCAATGAGCAGCATAGTATCGGTGCTCGCCTCGCCTTCGTTCGGCGTTAGCAATATCCGCGGATTGGGCCGATCTGTGGCCCCCGCCCAGAAAAAACAATTGTCTTTATCCTGATACCAATAGCCGTTGCCGGACACCACATCACCCGCCGTAAAGCTGACAACCTCGACTTTACTGCCGGCATCCAAGACGCGCAGCACCGGTGCGCTGACAGACGCGCTACTGCGGAGATTTACTTTACTCAGCAAACCCACCTGGTTGCCGGCCACTAAATTGACTGCCGGATCGGGTAACGCAGCCGCAATCAGACCTGAAATATCGACGCTGGAACCGGGACAATTTACCGAGGCGCGAATCGCGCTATGCGACAACACATGATCCGCATCGACGGTGATATGCCAGCGGTCGGCAATTTCCCTGATTAATTTCGAGCATGCCGCTAATTGCGTGGCCGTAGGCGGGCCAAGCACCGACACTTCTAAGGCAACACCAATCGAGAAAAAATTGGGATTGGTGTTGGGTCGCTGCTTGATAAATTCGGCAGCCGGATTGACTACCAGGCCGGCGTGAAAGGCTGTGTCGGCTTCCTGGACATATTGATGAATCTCACCGTTGTTGCCGATGGCGTAATGCATGGACTGTAAAGCCCCCGGCTTGTTGTAGCGCATACTGGCATCTGCCAGACTGCCATCCGCAGAATGCAGAACAATGACTTCCGGTTTGAAGCCAGCCGGGCGACCAACCCGAAAATTACCCGGCGCGCAGCCTATCCATTGCTTATCCATACGGCCTCCTTAGCCCTGCGCCTTCAGATCGCCACGTTCGCCCTGTAACGGATTAGGTGCTGGCGAAGTGCCGAGTGTTTGAGGTTCGCCGCCCGCAGTCTGCGTGGTTTGGCGGATAGTTTTCTGCTCATCGTCCTTGCGGGCAAGGCCGGAGCGCAATTGCACCAGCTTACTCAATGCGTTATACCAAAACGGCCCGCCCAGACTCAGTAGAAAAATCGACAAAATCAAACCGGGAATACTCACCAATTTCCAATGTTTGCACCAAGCATCCCGGTCAACAGGCAAACTGATTAAGCCCTGTTGAGCTAGAAAATTCAGATAATACTTTTGCTTTTCCTGATCGAGGCCTTCTTTGGCTTTAACAGTCTCGTCAGCCGAGGTCTCGCTATCCTGCTCTCCGCTAGCTTTGGCAGCGGCTGGTTCAACCGCACCGTTTACTTGCGGATCTTCGGTTAGCGAAGGCGCCAATGCCACAAAAGTCGCGCGCATTTGCTCGTCCATGGACAGCCGATTGATCAAATACACCGTGTCCAACTGCAACGCAATCGCTACCAGGGCGGCACTGATCACGCTGACAACGCGGGTAGTGGCGGTAAATCTGACGCTGACCCGGTCAAGCAAATGGTCGAAATTCAAACAAATGTTCGCCAGAAAATCGCTGGATGCTTCTTGTAGCAAGGCATTGGCCTCGCGCACGTCGTGCGCCAGTTCCGGGTTGGATTTTTCAAATTCCAGCGCCAGCATCCGCGCATTTTTTAAGGTAGCGGCCGGATCTTCGATACCATTGTCGTGCAATACCGATTTCAACTTGTCCAGCAGATCGATTTGTCCGGCGACGATTTTCTCCAACTGCTGAAACTGTTGTTTTTTGGTTTCGGCCTTTTCTTTTTTGATCTTGGCAAGCAAAGCTTCAATATCCAGGCGCTTAAAAAACAGCGGATATTCCAGGAGTTTGCTTTCCAACGCTTCCGTGGCCTGGCCAACATTGATGGTTTTATTGGCTAGCCTGGCTTTGATCTGTTCAAATTCCGTTTTGATCGACACATCGTAGCCAGCCGCTAAATCCAGCAAAATCTTGATAAATTCTTCGCGATGGATCACTTCGCCGAACTGAAAAAATTGCAACCACGCTGGCAGTCGGCAGCGACAGCGGCCGCCGATAGTCCGTTGCGTCAGGGTTAAGGCGGCGATGGCCTCGGCCTCGGTTCGGGAAAAGCGGGCATCCAACAATTCCAGCAAGTCGGCCAAACCGGTGCGCAGATTGCGGCCGCGGCTGGCCAGTAAATTCAAAATGCCCTGACTGATTAAGGTCACCGCCATGCTGACGATCAACATCACCACCGATAAACCCAGTAACACGTCGAGTGACTTCAACATTATTCTTCTCCTTTGGAAGGCCGTTGCGGCCGAATGAATCTAACATTCCCGCAAAGGCGGCGTCCAGGATTTTGGCTCTGCCGATCCAGCAGCAGCACAAACTCAAATGCCAGTCTCCACAGCCAAACGCTCCATCAAATAACACAAACAGTCCTGGCGGATGACTCGTTCGTCCAGCGTTAGCATGGACGGCATTGTTTGCCGAGTGATTTGCACTTGGCCATCCGTAACAGTCAGGAATTGCTCCGTAACCGGCTTACCGTCGTTGTCTTTGGCAATCAAGGGCATCCTGGCGCAGTCGGTTGTGCCCAACACCGTACCGGCCGGAATCTCCGTGAAATTCAGACTTTCCAATTCCGGATCAAGAAGCAGATCGGCAGTGGCATCGCTAAAGCTATAACGGACATTTTCGGCAACAGTCACTTGCGCCACCGTGTGATAAATATCCACATCCTGCTTCGCGACTGGTTGGGCCGGAAATTCATGCAAGTGCAGGCAACTGTCCAGAAATTGAAAAGCATGTTCGGTACCGTGCGGCTGGCCGGGACGGCCGCATTCCAAGGTCACCGCCGGGCAAAACTCGGCAAAGGCGCTGGATTGGGTACCCTTGGGATGGGTGAAATACACCAGCAAACGGCCGAACAGCGCACCCAGATGCAGAAAATCCTTATCCAATTTGTTGATGCAGGCGTAATGCGGATTCAGGCCGGTATTGTTATGCACATCCACACTGGCAAACACCTTGCGTTCACGCATAATCTGGCAGATCTGCGCCGCCCAAACCGTCTCCGGCGACTCGGGTAACGCATTGCCGGGCCAGATGCGGTTGAAATCCGGCTGGCCGTCCAGTCGTCTTAAATTGAAACGCGCCGCCTGGGTATTGCCGAAAAACAGCGTCAAGCCGCGCGGCAAGCTTTGGCCGTGATATTTTTGCAATAGCTTTTGCACGGCCAGAAAGCCGGTGGATTCGTTGCCGTGCAGCAAGACCGAGACAAACAGGGTTTCCGGGCGTTTGCCGGGGAGGTGGAAAAGCGTGGGCTCGGGGATTAGGGTGTGTAGGTTATTAACCGAAATATCCAGCAAACCGTTTGGCAGGCTGTCGAATTGTTTGGGGATGCAATTGGCGCGTGAAATCTGTGGCATAACGAATGTAACTGATTTGCTTGGAGCAATTCTATCGTTATTTTCAGGCTGACATAAATGAAACCGGGAAAACCACCTATGCTTACCGGGCCACAGCCTTATTAACCCGGCCCTATTTATCCCTGGTGCCCCGTTAAGGCTGAGCTCGCCGAAGCCTGAGGTGGCTGGCCCTTCGTTAAACTCAGTACCCTCAGGGCAAAGGCGAATGGCATTTCCGATCTACGCACCCGCTACATTTCACTAAATTTACATCCCGAGGTCCTTATGGATAAAGACAATACAGACAAGACTACCTATGCGCCGTTCGTTCTTCTGGACTCGGGAGAATACCAATCACTAATTCTTTCCGACCAGCATATGGTTGAGAAATTGCATGTATTCGAAGAGCGGGCTGACGAAGGCTGGAATGGCAACGGCTACGACTGGAACTCAATTGCTCAAGTCGTACTATTCGAACAACTGCCCGATTTACAAGATGAGCTCGATTTCGATCCGGAGGCGGGAATGTTTTCGGCACAAGGATCACGGTCCGCGCTGGAACGTCTCGGAAAAGCAATGTCATTGGCCTTTAACAACGAAGAGGTACTTCGAGATCTGCTGTCACGGGCTGAACTTGATTGATCGGTTGGCGTAGAACAGTTGTTTATCATTCCCACGCTCCAGCGGTGCACATCGGGACGCTGGAGCGTCGTGCAACCCCGTTCCCACGCCGGAGCGTGGGAACAATGATGTTGTGCTTATTCATATCCCCCACCCGGCAACCGCTTCCTCGCTCCGCTGCCGCTGCAAATAAACCCGCGTCAGCTCCGCAAATTCGCCCGGATTTTCCTTGATAAACCGCCGCTGCCAGTGGCTGCCGGTCTGTTGATTGGCTAGGCGCTGGCGAATCACATCCAGATAATTCTCACAATCAGCAGTACAGATGCCCAACGCCTGCAAGCCCTGAACGGCACGCGGCAATAGCTCCTGCTCGATCAGCACCGCCAACCGTAGTTTATGTTCACCAAACCAGACGACATGGCTATCCAAACCGTGCCGCGCGGCTTGATAAAAATTATCCTTGGCTTGGGCGAAGGATAACTCCACCCCGCCCACCTGGCGTTTGTCGGCTAGATTTTTAACCAACCCGTAATAAAACGCGGCATTGGCGATCATGTCCAACACGGTCGGCCCGGCAGCCGGAGTACGGTGTTCAATGCGGATATGCGGGGTGCCGTCGGCATCAAAACCCACCAGCGGCCGGTTCCAGCGCCAGATCGTGCCGTTATGCAGGCGTAGGTGCTGAAACGCTTCCGGCGCATCGTCGAAATACTCCGGTAGCAGAACCGGAAAATGCTGCTGGTTCTCGACAAAGCATTCCAGGATAGAGTGCCGGGCAAAATCGGAACCGAAACTGACCCGGTGCAAGGGCCCTTCCGCCGCACCGGCATAACCGCCGGTGGCAATAGCCTGCTCAAACAAGGGAATACGGGTTTCCGCCCACAAATCCTTACCAAACAAAAACGGCGCGTTGGCAGCCAACCCCACCATCGCCGCCGAAGCAATGATAGCCGCGTTGTAAACGTGATGGGCAATGTTCAAAGGACATTGGATATGCAATTGAAACGAGGTGGTAGCAGCTTCCAGCATCACATCGTGATGCTCTATTTTCAGATGGTCATGCCCGCATATATCCAGCAGAATCGGCCGGCCTCGGCAGCGCAAAATCTGTTGATTCAAGGCCCGGTAGCGATTCATGTCCGACATATTGCCCAAATGCAGATCGCTTTGCTGCAAGGTTGGCAAGGTGCCTATCGCCAACAAATGCAAATCCAGTTGCCGGGCGTGCTGTTCGGCTTGCTGCCAGGTGTTTTGCAAATCCTGATGCATGCGGCTGAATACGTCGCCGGTCAACGCCAGCGGTAGCGTGTTCAGTTCGATATTGAATTTGGCCAGTTCCGGACCGGCCATAGGGTGGGCAAAAGAGTGCAGATAGTCCTGATTCATCGGTGCCGGCCGCATGTTGTCGTCCAGCAGCCAAGCTTCGATTTCAAAACCAGCCACCGGCTCGGCTTCCGAACAAGCGCGGCTGTTAATTAGCCTGCCGAGCAGTTCGGTTTCTGCGGATAGACGCTCGCGGAAACTCTGAAAGTCGGCATCTTGATAGATTGCGGCATGAATTTCTTGACCCATGACATTTGCGCTCGTAGTCCGGCGGAATAGCGGGGAATAGTAAGACCATTGCAGCTAAAGCACGAATTTAATCCATTTATGCGAATTACATATCTGCCGTTATCTGGCTGATTAAATATCGGTAACAGCAATCCTCAACCACCGCTCCAACACCTTACAAACATAGGTTTGTTCGGCGTCACTCAACTCCCTGCCCTGCGGAATTTTATGCCATTTTTCCAGGCAGTCCCGACAGCAGCAGGCGGTAGCGTGTTGCGCGACGAATACCGGATGGCCGCGAAACGGGGTTTGTTTGCCGTCATTGCGCGGCTCTGCAGCAGCCAAGCGTTTTTCGACAAAGTCTTGGGCGTGGCTTAATACCGTTTCCAGACCCTTGTTGCGTAAATAATCCCGGTCTTTGGCATTCAAACGAAACTGGCCGCGGAACCTGGATTTAGCCAAGCCGGCGAATAGTTCATCCAAATCCCGCACGGCTTCAGGCTATCTCAACACGCCCGCAGAGGGCGTGTAACTGTCCAACACATGGATGTAATTGGCACGTTCATACGCACTGGGATCGATAGCGTGTTGCTGGCTGACGCTGCCTTTCAGCTGATTGATGGAATCGTATTCGTGTTCGATCAGCCATTGTTCCAGTTCCGCGCGGATTTCGCTGAGTTTGCCCACGCCTTGCGCCAACAATACACTGCACAGATGCACCACGTCCGCGCCCGCCAGCAAGGCTTTGATCACATCCGCGCTGTGGTGAAAACCACCGGTGACCGCCAAGGACAATTTCACGCGACCATATAGCAAGGCCGTCCATCGGATACGCAGCAAGGCTTCGGCATGAGTAGACAATTGCAGTTTCGGCACCACTTCCAGCGTTTCCAAATCAATATCCGGTTGATAGAACCGGTTGAATATCACAATACCATCGGCGCCGGCCGCTTCCAGGCGTTGTGCAAAATGTATCGGCGAACTGAATTGCGGACCAAGTTTCAGGGTCAGCGGCACGCTCACCCGGCTTTTTAACTCGCGCAGAATATCCAGATAGCGGTTTTCCACCGTTTCGCTGCTTTCATCAGCATTAGCCGCCAGATGGTAGATATTCAGTTCCAGCGCATCGGCCCCGGCTTGTTGCAAGGCTTGGCCGTATTCGATCCACCCACCCTGGGAAATACCGTTCAGGCTGGCGATCACCGGAATATGCAAACTGCTTTTCAAGCGTTGCAGATGTTCCAGATATTGTTCCTGGTAAGTCAAAATCTGCTCGGGTACAGGATGAAAGGAATCGGCCTCACCATAGCCGATGCCTTGGCCGAAAAAAAACCGCTCCATCTGTTGCTGTTCGGCTTCGATCTTTTCTTCAAACAAGGATGACATCACGATGGCCGCTGCGCCGGCATCTTCCAGCCGACGCGCACTGTCCAAGTCCTTGCTCAGCGGTGATGCCGACGGTACTAGAGGATGCGCCAGTTTCAGGCCCAAATAATTTGTTGTTAAATCAACCATGTTGGCTCTCCTGGGCAAGATCGGCTTTCAGTGCCGCTTTGGCAGCGGCGACGCTGGTGGCATCGCTCCATTCCAGCGCGGCCAGTTGTTGGTAGTAACGATAGCGGTTTTTCACATCTTGTTGCGCCTGTTTCAAGAACGCCTCGGCGTGGTCGGGATGACTTTGCCAGAGCATGCTAAAGCGGGTTTCGCTCATCACAAATTCGCGCAACGGCACCGACGGCTCCGGCGAATCCAGTTGCATCGGATTCTTGCCTTGTTGGATGCGGCCGGGATTGAATCTGAATAAGGGCCAGTGTCCGCTTTTTACCGCCAGATTTTGCTGCCTATGGTTGTTGGACAAATCAACGCCGTGCGCGATACAAGGCGCATAAGCGATGATGATGGACGGCCCATCATGCGCTTCCGCTTCCAGAAAAGCGTTCAGGGTTTGCGTGTCCTTACCGGCATAGGCGACATGGGCGACGTAAACATTGCCGTAATCCATCGCCAGCAGCGCCAAGTCTTTTTTCGCGGTAGCCTTGCCGCCTGCGGCGAACTTGGCCACTGCGCCCAGCGGCGTAGACTTGGAGGTCTGGCCGCCAGTGTTGGAATACACTTCTGTATCCAAAACCAGGATATTGACGTTGCGACCGCTGGCCAGCACATGATCCAGACCGCCGTAACCGATGTCATAGGCCCAACCATCGCCACCGATAATCCAGACGCTTTTCTTGCACAGATAATCCGCCAGCGGCAACAAGGCTTGCGCTGCAGGTTGCTTTAGCGAGGGTAAATGCTGTTTCAATTCCGCGACACGTTGGCGTTGTTCGTAAAGACCGGCTTCATCGGATTGGTCGGCTTGCAAAATTGCATCAACCAGTTCGCCGCCCAAGGTTTCTCGTAACGACACCAGCAATTCGGCCGCATGCTCGGCTTGCTTATCTATAGCCACTCGCATGCCTAAACCGAACTCGGCATTGTCTTCGAACAATGAATTGTTCCAGGCCGGCCCCCTACCCTCGGAGTTTTTAGTCCAGGGCGTGGTCGGCAAGTTGCCGCCGTAAATGGACGAGCAACCCGTGGCGTTGGCTACGACCATGCGGTCACCGAAGAGCTGCGAAGCCAGTTTTACATATGGGGTTTCGCCACAGCCAACACAAGCGCCAGAGAATTCGAATAAGGGCTGCAGCACCATGGAGCCTTTGATGGTGTTGGTTTTCAACAGCCTACGGTCGTATTCCGGCAAGGACAAGAAGTAATCCCAGTTTTGGCTCTCCGGCTCGCGTAGCGGCGCTTGCGGGCGCATGTTCAAGGCCTTGCGGCTGGCGTTGGATTTATCGCGGATCGGGCAAATATCCACGCAAAGTCCGCAGCCGGTACAGTCTTCCGGCGCCACCTGATAGCTGATCGACAGGCCGGCCGGAAAATCTTTACCCAACATGGCAGCATGTTTAAAGGTCTCCGGCGCATTGCTCAAGGCTTCGTTAGGTACGATTTTGCTGCGGATCGCCGCATGCGGGCAAACCATCGGGCATTTGCCGCACTGGGTACACAGATCGGTTTCCCAAACCGGAATCTCCAACGCCAGATTGCGTTTTTCGTAGGCCGCCGTGCCGGTCGGAAAGGTGCCATCGGCGGGCATCGCGCTGACCGGCAAGGCATCGCCCCGGCCGGCGATGATTTCGCCAGTGACGCGACGAATAAATTCCGGCGCACTATCCGCAATCAAGGCGGCAATATCAAAACCGCTGTCTGCCTGTTTCGGTAAAGGCACATGGCGCAAACCGGCCAGTGTTTCGTCTATGGCTTTGAAGTTTAAATCGACGATACGTTGGCCTTTTTTGCCATAGGTTTTTTGCACGGCGTGTTTAATTGCCTCAATGGCTTGCTCTTGCGGCAACACGCCAGAAATTGCGAAAAAACAAGTCTGCATAATGGTGTTGATGCGCTTGCCCATGCCGGATTTCTCGGCGACCGCGTTGCCGTCGATCAGATAAAAACGGATTTTCTTATCCAGCATTTGCTGCTGCATCTTGCGCGGCAAGGTTTCCCAAACTTCATCAGGCGACGCCGGACTATTCAATAGAAACACCGCTTTGTCGGCAGCATTAGCCAGCATGTCGTAGCGTTCCAGAAACACAGTTTGATGACAGCCGATGAATTGCGCGTCGTTTTCGCCGATCAAATACGTGGAGCGTATCGGTTTTGGACCAAAGCGCAGATGCGAGACGGTAATCGCACCGGACTTTTTCGAGTCGTAAACAAAATAGCCCTGGGCGTATAAATCAGTTTCTTCGCCGATGATTTTGATGGTGTTTTTATTGGCACCCACCGTGCCGTCGCTGCCCAAACCGTAAAACATGGCCTGGAAAGTTTGATCGTGGGTATCGGTGCGGTAAGCCGCATTCCAATCCAAACTGCTGTGGCTGACATCGTCGTGAATGCCCACCGTGAAGTTGTTCTTGGGTTTAGCGTGTTTAAGTTCGTCGTAAACCGCCTTGATCATGCCCGGTGTGAACTCCTTGGACGACAAGCCATAACGGCCACCCACCACTTTGGGCAGGCTGGTAAATTTTTCGCCGTCGCTGAAGGCTTGCGCCACGGCAGCCAATACATCTTTATATAAAGGCTCGCCATCGGCACCCGGTTCCTTGGTGCGATCCAATACTGCGATTTTTTGGCAACTCGCCGGCAAGGCGTCGACCAAATGCTGCGGGGAAAACGGCCGGAACAAGCGCACTTTCAACAAGCCCACCGCTTCGCCCTGGCGATTCAGATATTCCAGGGTTTCTTCCACCGCTTCGGCGCCGGACCCCATAATCACGATCACCCGCTCCGCTTGCGGCGAACCGACGTATTCGAACAAGCGGTATTGACGGCCGGTCAAGCCGGCTAGCCGGTCCATGGTTTTTTGGGCAATCTCCGGGAGTGCAGCGTAGTAAGGATTAACCGACTCGCGGCCCTGAAAATACACATCCGGGTTTTGCGCGGTACCACGCAGCACCGGCTTATCCGGCGTTAGGCCCCGGCCGCGATGCTCGCTAACCCAGCTGTCGTCTATCATCGCCCGGATGACGCTGTCGTCGATCTCGACAATTTTGGCGACCTCGTGTGAGGTGCGGAAGCCGTCGAAAAAATGCATGAACGGGATGCGGCTTTGCAAAGCCACGGCATGCGCCACCAGCGCTAAATCCTGCACTTCTTGCGGCGAGTTGGAACACAACATCGCGTAGCCCGTCATCCGCGCCGCCATCACATCGCTGTGGTCGCCAAAGATCGACAAGCCCTGGCAAGCCAGTGAACGGGCGGCGATATGAAACACGGTCGGGCTCAGTTCGCCGGCGATTTTGTACATGTTCGGCAGCATCAACAACAGGCCTTGCGAGGCAGTGAAGGTGGTGGCCAAGGTACCGGCTTGCAGCGCGCCATGAATGGTGCCGGCCGCGCCGGCTTCGCTTTGCAGTTCGACTACGCGAGGTACGGTACCCCAAAGATTGGGTTGATCGCGGGAGGCCCATTCGTCGGCCCATTCGCCCATCGCCGAGGACGGGGTAATGGGGTAAATTGCGATCACTTCATTGAGTTTATAAGCAATGCTGGCCGCAGCCTGATTGCCGTCTATGGTGAGGGTTTGCTTTTGCATGGGATAACCTTTTCAGGAAACAAAACGGGGGGCCGTCGGGCAAAGCCGACGGCTTTTTTATGATGCTCTAAGCATAGTCAAAAATTGCCTGACTAATTTTTAGTCAATTTAAAGATGTCCCAAACAGGACGGGCGATTGGCTGGTTTGCTCACGATTTGATCACAAGTTTATCCACAACTTCTGTGTATAACTGTACTTTTGGACAATGGCTGCCACCGAAAACAATAGCCTAAAACCCATAGACTCAAGCTGATTATTCCTCCCCCAACGGCTTATCCGCCGCCTAACATTTGCAAATCCTGCGTTTATTCAGCCCAGTCGTCGCGCAGTACGATAGGCATCACTTTATCTTCGACTGCAAGCACGGCCTTGTTCAGCACCACCAATTGTTTATCCTCGACAAACTGCACACCCAACATATAAAAGATCGGCCCCCAAAACGGGTTGATCATCAAGCCGCCGAGTATGCTTTTCGCGCTGCGTTTCAAATTTTTTAACGGGTTAAAAGCGACAGCCAGCGTTTGCTGGGGATGCTCGGCAAATACGTCGGTGATCGGCTTAAAAGTCTGTTTATCCCGACTTTCCAGTTCATCCAAGGCAACCGAAAGCTTGCGGGCCATTTTGTAAAAATGCAGACGCGCCGCAGTCGCCGATACCGCGAAGGCAATCGCCATCAGCGGCAACAGAATACTGGGCGGCAACAAGGGAGCGAAAGCCGGCGCCAGCAATACCAAGCCATATCCCAACATGACGGTATCTTCCCCGCGTTCGACATCGCGGTCCAGATTTTTAACGATAGCAACCACTTGATTGCCGGACTGATCCAAATAACCTTTGTCTTGAGCCATATTCGTCTCCTTCAGGTTGAATGTGCAGGGCCTTGATTAGATGCCTGCGGTTAAAAAAAGTCAACTGCCAAACCGATACCAAATTGCATGCGCTACGGCCCGCCAACGCCCCACTTTGCTTGCAGATAATCGCGGCGCGTATCGAAAATACGCTGCAACTTATCGCCGATAAAGCCATGCAACCACTGACCCAACCAGCCGAAGGGCATCGTATAAAACACGATGTCTTCCAATACGATGCCCTCCTCGCAAGGTCTTAGGCAGACTTCATGGCTCCAGAATCCAAATGGACCGACGGTTTGTTGATAGACAAACCTATTCGGCTTATCGCAGTGGCTGACTTCCGACAACCAGGACATGGGCACACCCAAAACCGCTTTCATCCGATAACGGATCAATAAGCCGGGGTAAATATCCTCGGGCACCGGCGAAGTAATATCGACATGAAAAAACTCCGGCGTAATTTGATTTAAATAGTGCGGAGACGAGAAGAAGGCCCAAGCCTGCTGCTGACTGAGCGCCAAGCGTTGCTGGCGGTGGATGTGGTAAATTTTCATGATACTGGCGGACGACGATGCTGAGTTACTGCGATAGCCAGCAATCTACCGTAAAAAAATTTTTGCGGTAGTGCTGCTTATGCACCGCAGTCACGCGGATACGAGAGTCCGGACATCAGAACACTCGGAGGTGAGGCAAGATCCGGGTAAACCCAAACAAACCGAAGATTATAGCGTCTTGCCGCTTTCTGCTTTGATTTCAGCAATTAAATCGCCGAGGTTTTCGCGTTGTCTCAGCACGAAATTTCGGCTTTCCACGGCGGTGCGACTACCCAGCACGATGATGTCCTTGCGATGTTTATGCGCCAAATACCCGGCCAGCAAACCACCGGAGAATAAGGCAAGCGGGTGGCGGATCAGCACGCGGGTGATACTTTTGCTGGCGTGCGTCAACCCGGAAATCACGATACCCATCACCACACCTTTGACCAAAATCTCGCCATTGGTCGGCGGTGCCATTCTGCCTTTCTTGCCTTTGCGCGCCGGCGATTTCTTAACTTTCTCGGTAACCGCCTGGTTTACTATTTTTGCTTGCGTCATGTCCCTGTCTCCCAAAAAACCACACTCCGGATAACAGCATAATCCAAAACCGTTAAAACTGAACCCTATTAACCGCCGCCGGCATTATTTACTGATTTACTGACTAATTGTTGTTTAGCGCCCGGATTGGCGGCTTTGCTCAAAGCGGTTTGCAACAATTGATCTTGACCGTAAATATCCGGGTAAAAGCGCGGTTTATCGTCAAGGCCCACAAACACAGTGGTATAAAAAAACAATACAGGTATCGACTTTTTCAGCGTGACCCGCTGGGTTTTAGGCCCGGCCATGGCCTGCTGTATCGTTTGTTGGTCCCATTCGGCTTGGTCGCCCAGCACAAATTCCGCCAGCTTTTCAGCCTCCGCCACTCGGACGCAGCCATGACTGAGATCGCGGCGATCACGATTAAACGCGGCTTTGCCCGGCGTATCGTGCAAATACACATCGGCTTTGTTCGGAAAAATAAATTTCACCCGCCCCAAGGGGTTGCTGCTGCCGGGTCGCTGCCTGGCGCGGACCCGCCCGCTCTTGATTTCGTCGACGATGCTGTCCTGATTTTCCTCTTCATCGTCGTCGGCGTCACGTCCCACCAATTCTATATCCTGATTCGCCAGAAACTCTTCATCGCTCACTAGCTTCGGCAACATTTCCTTGTCCATGATACTTTTCGGGATATTCCAATACGGCATGAACTCCAGATATTTCATCTCTTCCCAGAGTACCGGCGTCTGATTTTGCTCGGCTTTGCCGACGATGACTTTCATCGTCAAAGGCTGTTGATCGTCGCGAGAATTGAAAGCCCATAACTGAAACGCCGGAATATTCACAAATATCCTCGGTCCTTCCGGCAACTCCGGCATCCAACGCAGACGCTCCATGGCTAATTCGAGCATGGCAATTTTATCGGCCGGCGTTTGATTCAATAAGGCCAGGGTTTGTTTGCCAATCACCCCGTCGGCTTTTAAGCCTTGCTGTTGCTGCAAACGTTTCACCGCTTCCGTCGCCGCCGCATCGTACAGCGTCTCCGTGCTGCCGGCACCAATGACGTCTTCCGCTTTCAGCTCACCCAAGTCCAGCAGACGCCGGCGTAACTCGGGCAATTGCGCGTCTTGCTCACCAGGGCGCAGCGATTTGGCAAAAAGCAGTTTTGGCTTCTGCGCCCCAGTATTTTGCTGACGATAAGCAGCCAACAAAGTCTTTAACTGCTGATATTGCTTGAATTTTGGCGCCAGCGCCGCCGGCAGTTCGGCAAGGGATTGTTGTTGGATATGTTGATTCAGCGATACCGCCACCTCGCTTGCCGATTTGGCGGCAAACTGTGGGGGATAATTGAAGTCGCGCGGATCAACCCGGCCAATATGTAGATCATGCGCGTAATGCACCAATGCTATCGACAAAGCCACGTCGTAAGAGACCAACTGCGTCGTTGCAGTGTGTGGCAGCGCAGCGGCTTGTTGTATGTAGCCGCGCAAACGCTCGACTTCGTAAACGTCTGGATTTAAACCATCGACTTTGGCATTGCTCAGCAAGCTCAAAGCGTCTTCGCGATTTTTCGCGGCTCGACCTTCCCCCAGCCAAATCAGCTGGTTGGCATTCATCTGATACAGCTGTTTCAGCGCGTCGCTATACTGCGAAAAATCGGCTTGCGCCAGTAAAGGCTGCTGTTTGCCGGCAAGTAACGATTGTATGGCTTGCCCTACGGAAGGCTCCGGGCTCTGGCTGCTGGCGGATTGCGAAAAAACATACAACAGCATCAGTACCGTCAGCAGATACGGTGGAAAGTTGCGCCTGGTTGTTTGATTGGTGCGTGATACGGCTTGCTGGGTCATGATTTTTGCAAGTTCAAATTCGGACAAAGGGTGTCATATTGACAAAATAAGCGCTGAGTTTCTAGTTATGCCCGATAATAAAGGGCTTAATGCCATACAGTTCACCGATCATTGCCGCACCCTAAAAAGTTACGGCTAAAGTGATGCTGCTGTCGGCAAAATACCGTGCAGGCTCAAGTTTCACAAGTTTGGATCAAGCTGTTCAGAACCATATCGACAGCATGGCGTCTAGCTAACAAAATAAGCTCAACCGCCTGTTTGTAAATGATTTTTGCCGATCTAGCAGGTATCTGTATAAGAATTTACCGATTAACGGACAGGCGTATCGCGCTAGAATAGCCGCGTAAATTCTGTTTCAGCACCCATCCACGCCTATCGTTTTCATGCATCCCCATCCAGAACCTGAGCAAACCCCTAACGCCAGACAGCTGAATAGCGATTGCCGCTGCTCGTCGCTAAATCGCACAGCGCTACGTCACGAACTGAACAGGCTGGACGGAAACGGCGATTTGTATCGGATGATTGCGGACGAACGGCCGAATTTGTTTGCCGAGTCTGCGGTGTTTATCGATCAAGCTTGCCTGGATCAACAATTGGCAATCATCGCTGCACTGGAACGAGTAATTGCCTTGCCGGCGTATCAACAACAGGTACTTACATACGCACCGGACGCGGCACGATTTTTAACTAAAGCTCATGGCGTATTTCTAGGCTACGACTTTCATTTGAGCGCTGACGGCCCAAAACTGATTGAAATCAATTCCAATGCCGGGGGCGCGATGATTAATGCGTTATTGATTCGCGCGCAAAACAGCTGTTGCGAAATCGCCGGCAACCAGCAGCCTGGCACACTTAAATTGCCTGGGCAGGATACTCAGCCAGCCGAAACCTTATTTATCGACATGTTTTACCGGGAGTGGCGCGCGGAGCGTGGCTTGGCGCCGCTGCGCAGCATTGCCATTGTCGATGAAGACCCAGAAAATCAATACCTGTGGCCGGAGTTTCTGTTGTTTAAACAGTTGTTCGAACAACATAAAATCAAAACCGTAGTCTGCGACCCCAAGGCCTTGCGCTATGACGACGGCGCACTTTGGCACGGTGATCTGCAAATCGATCTGGTTTATAACCGCTTGACCGACTTTGGCTTGGAATCGCTGGAATGCCGGACTTTACAGGAAGCCTATCTGGCTGGTGCGGCCGTGCTGACACCGCACCCCAGAAATCATGCGCTGTATGCCGACAAAAGGAATCTGGTCTGGCTAAGCAACGACGACTTTCTGCGCACAATCGGCGTAGATGAGCGCACCCGAACACTCTTGCGAGAAGGTATCGCCCACACGATGCTGGTTGATGCGCAGAATGCCGATCAGTTCTGGGCGGAACGTAAGCAGCTGTTTTTCAAACCCGCCAGAGGCTATGGCAGTAAAGCGGCGTATCGCGGCGATAAATTGACCCGGCGCGTTTTCGAGGATATTTTGCAACACGATTATGTAGCGCAGACGCTGGTAAAACCCAGCGAACGGCATCTGGATGCCGGCGAGTTAAAACTGGATTTGCGCCACTATGTCTATCAAGGCCAAACCCAATTGCTCTGCGCCCGCCTCTACCAAGGCCAAACTACCAACTTTCGCACGCCAGGCGGCGGTTTCGCGCAAGTGGTAGTCATTCCGTAACGCACAGGAAAAGAGATGGAACCCGGCAAAGCGTTAATTATTATCGGCTCGGCCATCCTGGTGCTCGGCTTGATTCTTAATTATGCCCCATGGTTGGTGAATTGGTTCGGCAAACTGCCAGGGGATATTCGGATTCAGAATAAAAACAGCTTCGTGTTTATACCGATTACATCGATGATTGTGGTCAGCGTGCTGATCACGTTACTGATCAATTCATTTTTCAGAAAGTAAGCTTTCGCACAGCGAGAAAAAATCATGAGCAAACTGGTCATATACAACCACGGCAAGGACAGTATTCCCTGGGGCGAAAAACCCTTGGCACTGGCGGAGGTCGCCAAACGCCAAGGGTTTGAATTTATCAGCCCGGATTATCAAGCCAGCAACGATCCGGACTGGCGGGTACAACAGCTATTGGCGCTGGATGTATCGGGATATGAAACGATAGTGTTGGTGGGCTCCAGCATGGGCGCTTATGTTTCGACCGTCGCGGCGGAAATCATTAAGCCGAAGGGTTTGTTTTTGATTGCGCCGGCATTTTATTTGCCAGGCTATGAGCGTACCGAGTTTAAGCCTAGCACCGCCAACATTGAGGTCTTTCACGGCTGGCAAGATGATGTGGTACCACCGGAGAACGCCTGGCGCTTCTGCCGAGAGCATCACGCGCGTCTGCATATATTGGATGCCGACCACCGCTTATTAAGCATATTGCCGACAATGGCGACTGCTTTCTCGCGATTTCTCGGCGATTGCGCCGCTTAATATCCAGGGAAAATCCAATGAGCAATTACAAAAAATACCATTGCCAGGAATGCGAACACATTTACGACGAAGCCAAGGGCGACCAGGATAGCGGCATTGCGCCCGGCACCCGCTGGGAGGACATCCCCGACGACTGGGATTGTCCGATTTGCGGCGCGCCGAAAAGCTTTTTCAAGTTACTGGCATATTGACCGCTCCGATCAGGCAATCTCAGTACATACCGTTACCGAGCAAAGCCCCGGCGGCGGCACCAATGCCGGCGGCAATCGGGTCGCCATTTCCGAGCTGATAGCCCATCGCACTACCGACCATCCCACCCAACAAACCTTGCGGCGAACGCTGGTCGTAGCCGTAATAAGCCGGTGGCGGTGGTGGCGCGTAATACCGGGGAGCCGGCACATATTCAACGACCGGGGCGGATTGATAATAAACCACTTCTTCCCGGTACATCGGCCGATAATGCCCGTGATGATGGTGGCCATGATGATGCCCCCAATGCTGATGGTCGGCCAACGCAGCCGACGACACCAATAAACCCAAAACGATGACTGTTGTTGTTTTTAACATCGCAAACCTCCTGTTAAACAATTATTTGCTTGCGATAAAGTTTGCCGTCCCTAGCTTAATTTTTGCTTATTGGCGATACAAACAGCAGCGCTGTTTTGGCGGCTATCAACGATTCTTTTGCTCCACCCGCTTCAACAGGCCAAATAAATCACTGTTGGTAGACAGCACTATAGTGGCGTCGCCGTCTATCACTTTGCGATAGGTTTCCATGCTCTTCAAGAACTTGTAAAACTCGGCGGACTCGGACTTTTGCCCATAGGCTTTGGCGTAAATTTCGGTGGCCTTGGCATCCGCTTCGCCTTGAATTTCTTGCACACGTTTGTAAGCGGTAGATTCGATTTCATTGAGATCCCGGTCCCGATTACCGTTAATTCTGGCTGCCTCGCCCTCGCCTTCCGAACGGAAACGCTGGGCAATTTGCAAGCGTTCGCTGATCATCCGTTGGTGGATGCGCTCCAACACTTGATGGTTGTAATTGATGCGTTTAAAGCGCACATCCAGCAGTTCGATACCAAATTCCGCCAATTTCGGCGCTGCGGCATCGAACACATCTTTTTCGATTGCCGCCCGGCCCACCCGAATCGGCCGCAGCACCCCTATGGTGCCTTCGCCGGTCAACGGCCCCAAACTTTCGTCTTGCAAGGGTTTGCGATCCTTATCCGAACGCACCACTTCGATCAATTCATGGCGGGCAATCGCGGTGCGGGTCTCGCTACCTAAAATATCTTCCAAACGCGATTGCGCGCTGCGTTCGTCGCGCAAGCGCAAGTAATATTGCATGGGCTGAGTGATGCGCCAGCGGGCGAAGGTATCGACCTGTACATAGGTCTTATCTTTGGTAGACATCTCCACCATCGGCCCATCCCAGGCCAGATAACGCTTATCAAAGCTGTTAATTTGCTGGGTAAACGGAATTTTGAAATGCAAGCCAGGATCGGTGATCGGCTCGCCGACCGGTTTACCAAACTGGGTGATGATGACTTGCTCGGTTTGATCGACAGTAAACACCGATTGCCACAGCAAAAACCCCGAAACTACGATTAACAGCCAGGTTCTTATCGATAAATTCATTTCACTACTCCCGCTGCCTGACCGGGAAACGGCAACATCGGCAATATTTGCTGCACCGTGTCATCGACAATAATTTGCTGGCTGGCTTGCGGTAACACCTCGCCCATCGTTTCCAGATAAATCCGCGCACGGGTCACGTCCGGCGCTTTTAGATATTGTTCCAACACCTGATTGAAAGCGGTGACATCCCCTTCCGCTTCGTTAATTCGTTTAAAACGATAACCTTCCGCCGCGCGAACTTTCTGGTCCGCTTCACCACGGGCGCGCGGCACTGCTTTGTTATATTCGCCATTCGCCAGATTGATGACATTTTCTCGGTCTTGTTGAGCACGATTCACCTCATTGAACGAGGGTTGTACCGGCTCGGGTGGATTCACATTTTTGAGCTGTACCTGGTTAATTGACACCCCCAATTGATAGCGCTCGGCCAACAAGCGTGCTCGCGCCAGCACGGTTTCTTCAATTTCCTGCCGGCCGATGGTGATGATTTCATCGACAGTGCGATCACCGACCACTTCCCGCATCACGGCTTCGGAAATATCCCGCAAAGTCACACCGGGGTCGCGGACCACAAATAGATATTTTTCCGGATCGGTGATCCGATATTGCACGATCCACTCGACCAGCGCCGAGTTCAGATCGCCGGTTACCATAGATTTTTCCAACGCGGGCTCGTCGCCGGTTTGGTCCGGGTTGGTGAAGCCTGCCGTGGCGAAGCCAAACTCCAGCTTCTGCTGACGCTGAGTCGGCACTGTGATGACGCTATCCACGCCAAATGGCAGTTTGGCATGCAAACCGGACGGGACTTTTTCGATGTATTCGCCAAAGCGCAACACAATCCCCTCTGATTCGGCGGGAATGGTATAAAACGACATGCTCGCGCCGACCAGCGCCGTGATGAGAATCAGAATCGCCAAGGGCGAAATCGGCAGCGAATCGGGCAGATTTTTAAAAAGGGGATTGACGTCGTTCAAGGGCTGACTCCGTTAAGTCGGCGAAAAATCAAGATGCAAGGCATTGCCAGTCACCAGCACCGCCGAATTTAGTAAACAAGCATGGACCCGCTCCACCCTTTCGTCAATTTATGCGCTGCTCAAAACGCATGAGTGGCATCAATGACGGTTTGCCGCAAAAACAACTCAAACTGGTCACTGGGCATCGGCTTAGCGAATAAATAGCCTTGAATTTCCTGACAGCCCTGTTCGCGCAAAAACTCCCGCTGTTCAACCGTTTCCACACCTTCGGCTATGGTCCGCAAACCCAGGCTGGCGGCCAAACTAATCACCGCATTGACAATGGCTTTATCTTCCGAATCAGTACTGATGTCGCGGACAAAAGATTGGTCAATCTTTAATTTGTATACTTTAAATTTCTTCAGATAACTCAACGACGAATAACCGGTACCAAAGTCGTCGATAGACATGCGTACTCCGCGCTCGTGCAATTTATTCATCACCGCTATAGCCGCTTCTGGATTCTGCATCGACACGCCTTCGGTCAATTCCAATTCTAAATATTCGGGCGGCAAGCCCTCCTCTTCCAAAATACACGACACCATCTCCGGCAAGGCCGGATGGCTAAATTGAGCAGCCGAGAGATTGACCGCCATGATCAAAGGCCCCAATCCCTGATCAAAGCAGGTTTTCGCTTGTCGCACCGCCGTTTGCAATACCCACTCACCGATAGGCAAAATCAGCCCGCTGTCTTCTGCCACCGGGATGAATTCGGCCGGCGAAACCATGCCAAACTCGGGATGCCGCCAGCGCAACAAAGCTTCCGCACCGATCACGCGCCCGCTATGAATGTCCGCCTGCGGTTGATAATAAACATGCAGTTGTTGACGGTCCAAGGCATGGGATAAGGCATTAACCAGTTGTAAATTGCGCTGGGCGCGGGCTTGCATTTCCGGTGTAAAAAAGCGGTAACCGTGCCGGCCATCGGTTTTGACTCGGTACATGGCCACATCAGCGCTTTTGGACAGACTTTCCAGGTCCTCGCCGTCGTTAGGATACAAGGCTATGCCAATCGATGCGCTCATCGTCAAATCGAATTCCTCAATCCGGTAAGGTTCGGCTATCGCATCAAGAAGCTTCTGCGCGACATTCGCGGCCCCGCCGGCATCTGTGCCCGGCAACAAGAAAATAAATTCGTCGCCGCCCAAACGGGTCACGGTATCTTCTTCGCGTAACACGGCACAAAGCCGATTGGCTAACTCCACCAATAGCGCATCGCCGACGCTATGCCCCAAGGTATCGTTAATATTTTTGAAATGATCGAGATCAAGAAACATCAGAGCTAAGTGGCCGTTACTCCGTTTGGCCAAACTCAATGCATATTTCAAATGATCGTCCAATTGACTGCGATTCGGCAAGCCGGTGAGCGAATCGTAATTGGCCAAGTAATAAATGTGCTCCTCCGCCTGCTTACGTTCGATAGCCAAGGCGACGAAATGCGCCACCATTTCCAGCAAGCGCAATTCATGTTTGCTGGGAACAGCAGGGTGGCGATGATAAATCGCAAAGGTACCCAGCACTTTTTTACCGGCGGAGAGTACCGGCTCCGACCAGCATGCCGCCAAACCCGCCCGTTCTGCCAGTGGCAAAAAAGGCTGCCAAAAGGGATGCTCGGCCAGATTTTCCGCAATCGTTCTTTGCCCGGTGTACGCGGTATTGCCGCACGACCCCGCCCCGGCACCAATTTTTAGCCCATCGATCGCCTGATTGTAGAAATCCGGAAGACTAGGCGCCGCGCCTAGCCGTAGACGTTCGTCATCATCCACGAGCAAAATCGAACAAACGCTACCAGCCAACATAATTTCCAGTTCGGTAACCGCATCATGCAAAATATCCGTCAACTGCAGGTTACCGTTGAGCCGTTCCAGCATAAACACCCGCAAACTTTCCATCTGCTGCGCTTGCTGGCGCTCGGCCTCACGCTCGAAGCCACCGATGGCATGATCGATGTCCATGGCCATTTCCAACAGCAGATTGCGCGCGGCATCGTCAAACACATTGATTTGATCGCCGTACAGCATAAACGCCCCAGCCGGCTTGCCGTTTCGATGCAAGGGTAAGGCCGCGGAAGCCTGCCAATCGAATTTTGCCCCACGCGCATGCCAGGCTACGGTGGCGGGGTCGTGTTGAAAATCCTGACACCAATATGGTTTGTCCTCTCTGACTGCGGTACCGGTTGGTCCGCACCCGGTCGGCAGGTTCTCGTCTATTGATATTTCAATGCCATCCAGATACTCGATGCCGATGCCATAACAGGCAACCGGTTTAATAGTTTGGCTGTTTTGGTCAAGCATGCCGATCCAGGCCATTTTCATGCCGCCAAATATCACGGCGTCGCGGCAGATTTGCGGGAATAATTCGGCTTCGCTGGTACAGCGCACGATGGCTTGGTTACATTGACTTAGCGCGGCATACAATTGCGTCAATCGCAGATTTCTTGCCTCGGCAGTGCGGCGCGCGGCTTCAACGCTTGCCAAACTTGCCCGCGTTTCCGCCAACCAGCCCAACACGCTGTTGCGCATGCCCTTGCTTACCGGAATATCGGCGGAAAAATCGCCGCTACCCAGCCGCACGATCTGATCGTGCAATTCGTCGACCGAGGCTCCCAATATTGCGTGTAAAGTCCGATACGCCCGCCAAAGCGTCAATAGCAACATTACCCCGAACACCACAAACACCACCCGCAACCAAAAGGCAATACGCGCTCTGGCAACCACACTCTGTTGCGTGCGCAGGTCTATCAATTCGAAGGCGTCGATGATCGATTGCATGACTTTCGCTTTTGCTCGATGGTAAGTCGCATCGTGCAGCATTAGATTGGCTTGATGCCATTTGCCGTCGGGCATTCCCTGATTCGAATCAACCATGTCCATCGCCGTGCGCTCTATTTGGATAAGTGCAGCGGAATCGGTCGTGGCTTCGGCCATTTTCGCCAGTTCCTGCTCGGAAAACCCGGCTTGCCGCATCAACTCCAGCAAGGCCACTGACTGAGTGCTTGATTGCGGCGCCGGATGAGCATTCGCGATCACCAAGTCCCAATACATGTCATGATAATTTTCGGGCCTCGGCAGTTTGCCGTCGCGAATGTCGATAATCTCTTGAAAATAGTGTTTATAAACCGGATCGCCGGTCGCGACATAACTGCGCGCCACATGCGAGAGATCGTTGGACGATTGCCTAAATTCATCGGCCAGCAAGTGTGATGCAAAGCGGATTTCGTTGGCGCGATCAATTTGCTTCTCGGCGCGCACGTAAACCGCGAATGCAATCACGAAAATCACAAACATGGCCAGATTCAGCCACAAAATTCGGGAAAACCGGGAAAAGTAATACGGTCGCGTCATTTTGCTTATTCCGTTATTCAACTCCAAAATTGACACCAGCCTGCCAAAAACTTAAAACCAACCGGCCGAAAACCACGAGTAATATAAGTGAAATATAAGGTGAACCATAACGCTAAAGTTTTCCGGCTTTCGGTGCGGACGCCCGAACCATGGGGCTTATCTGTTGAAAATGGATGTCGGGCCTATCCAAACGAATCACTGCGATTACCTATTCACCATTGTGTAAGCGGCTTTTTGCGGCATACTGGCGACTATAATTAAACACAAAAACATTCGGTACTTCACCATCGTAAGCCCCTTAGGGGAGATCATGCATGCAAAAATCCACTCTTACATTCAGGCTCTTGGTCTTCATGCTGTTCGCCTTACCAACGTTTTCGATGACAGCAAACGCGGTTCCGCTGCAAGTTGGCCAATCGGCACCGATATTTCAACTGCAAGCGCATGCTGGCGACCCAGTAAGTTTAGCTGCTCGGCGCGGGAAAGGTTGGACGGTCTTATATTTTTATCCCAAAGCCGGTACGCCCGGATGCACTGCGCAAGCTTGCGCTTTCCGCGACGCCATCGAACTTATCCGCAAACAAAATGCCGAGGTATACGGGATCAGTACGGATGACGTCCAAGATCTGCTGGCATTTCATCAGCAGCACAAACTGACCTTCACCTTATTGTCTGACGCGGACGCCAAAGTCAGCGAAGCCTACGGCGTAAAAATGCCCATATTGAACATGGCCAAACGCTGGACCTTTATCGTAGATCCCGACTTAACCATACGCCGTATCGATGACGATGTAGACCCGGCCCTGGATGCCAAACGGGTCGCGGAAACGCTGAAGCAATTGCAGGCGAGCGGGAACTGATACAAAGCCAAGCGTATAAATATTCACCCAACCGGGCAACTCTTAGCGGGTTTGTAGCTCACAACCATCCTGCCCGCTTCAAACGCCAATACAAGGCCAAGCTGCACACTGCCACGCTGCCCACTACCAAGGGATAGCTATAGGGCCAATCCAGTTCCGGCATATGTCGGAAGTTCATGCCGTACCAACTGAATACCATAGTCGGTATCGCTAAAATCGCCCCCCAACCGGCCAAGCGTTTGACCACCTCGTTTTGCCGCACGGTCTCGAAAGTCAGATGCACCTGCATCGCCGCCAGCAACATCTCGCGCATGCCGTGGATAGCCTGATCAACACGCTTGATGTGATCGGCGATGTCGCGGAAATATACTCTGACATCCTTATGTATCAGGCCAACATGAAAGCGCATCAACTCGTTGCAAATGTCGATAACCGGATTAATCGCCCCTTCCAAAAGCAATAATTCGCGCTTTAGCTCGTATAAGTCTTCCATGGTTTGCCGGCTGGGCCGGTATTGAAATATCGCGGATTCCAGTACATCGAAACGGTCTTGCAAGCCGGCTATCGCCACCATGTAATTATCGACGATGAAATCCATGATCGAATACAAGGCAAAACCCGGCCCCTTGCTGAGTTGGTGCGGCATGGCCTGACAACGCTCGCGCACCTTGCTCAAACTTTGCGACGCGCCATGGCGCACGGTGACTACAAAGCGCGGCCCCATAAAAATATGCGTCTCGCCGAATTCCACTTTTTTCTCGATCAATTCCGCCGTGTGCAACACGATAAACAAGGAATCGCCGTATTCCTCGATCTTCGGCCGCTGGTGCGCAGCACAAGCGTCTTCAATCGCCAGATCGTGCAAACCAAACTCCTGCTGAATTTTTCTCAATATCTCGGCATTCGCCTCGCGTAGACCCAACCAGATAAAGGTATCGTCTTTCAGCAACACTTCGCTGATGTCTTCGATGGTAACGTCACCGATGCCCAGGCCTTTTTGATAGGCCACGCAGCGCATCACCATGTTTTTATCGATAGTTTCGCTCAAAATGTCTCCTGTTTATTTGGAAATGGTGATTTCCGGCGCACCTTTGCGCGCCAAATCGGTCATGGTCATTTGAAAAATCTGGCATAACAATCTAAAACCTTCCCGATTCCATTGATAGCCGGTTTCCGGCTCTAAGGCATAATAATTGTCGCCGAAACGCACGCTAATATCGGTTGACGACGGCTCGTCTTCGCTAACCAGCAAGGCCATGGTTTGCGCAGGATTCTCTCTAACCGAAGGCGTTTGCGGATGTTTATCGACAGGATACTCCGGATCGTCGCTTATCGTTTGACCGATAAAATTCAATACATTGTGAAAACTGCGCAAACGAAACACGCCATGCAGCGGCCACTCGCCGCCAGGATAGCCTGCTCGAATATCGACGCTGACATCGTTCTCGGCGCCTTGATCGGCTTCTTCATGCAAACGCAAACGCTCTTCGTTGCTCAATGTTACGGGATCGTAATTAGTCAATAATATCCGCCCCGTCACCCGCTTAGTTAAGGTTACTTGTTTTTGCTCGGCGTTAAACTCCACTTTATAGTCTTTTTGTAAAGCCGCCAATTGCTCGGCGTTTAGCGATTCGGCAGGCAAACTCCAGCTGCGATTGAATATCAACGGTTCCACAAACAACTTATGGCTATCCTGAATGGACGACAAATGCAGCACGGCTTGGCGGAACAGCCTATAACCGTCACCATCCATGGGTTTGTTCAAGTACACGCCAGCCTGCTCGCCGCCGTTTAGCCGCAGCTCGCCAGCAAGCAGACGCATTACCAAATCCACGTCCACGCCTTGCCGCAACAACATGGTCAGCTTGCTTTCCTGAAACGGTGTCAACAAGCGCCGGGTAAACTCTTCGCCTTCGATGGGTACGATACTGATAGTCGGATTTTCCGACATCGTCCCGCCAAATACCGGTGTCATCACCGAACCGACTTCACCGGTAAAAGCCGGCGTGGCGCCGGCATTGAATTGAAAATTAAACGTAGCGGCGATGTTCGAAACACCGGTGAAATGCATGGGTTGGTGCTGATGGGCCCGGCCGATATTCAGCAACAACTGTTTCGACAAAATATCGGTGGCAACCTTGTCGTATTCGACAACTGCCCTGTCCAGCGCCAGCGGCGAAAAGCAGCCTTGCAAAGCACATAAAGCCAACACAGTCGTGTACCTGACGGCGAAAGGCACGAGAGAATAGCAGCAATTCAAGCTCATCTTTTCTGTCCAAACCAAAAATGAGAGAGTGTGCCTGCTACGCCATCCAAAACGCAAGTAAGCTGATGGACACACCGAGACGCATACCGGAAATACTCCGAGTCGTTTTAAACTGCCGAACCTAATTCTGCTAATCGGATTACGAGCATGAAAATTCACCATCTAAGCCCCGAAGAAGCTCTGGACAGTTTAGGCTCCAGCATGAACGGCCTCGCCGATGCCGCCATTGAAGGCCGTTTACATGAATTTGGCTTCAACCGTATCGAGGAATCGAAAAAAACCTCGGCGTTGCTACTGTTTGCCCAAGAGTTTCTGCACTTTTTTGCCTTAATTTTATGGCTGGCAGCCGGCTTGGCGTTTTTCGCGGAATCCCGGCAACCCGGAGAGGGCATGGCCACTTTGGGCTATGCGGTGCTGGGCGTCATCGCGATCAACGGCTGTTTCTCATTCTGGCAACGGCATCAAGCCGAGCAGGCGATTGCCGCATTACAAAAGCTGTTGCCGCATCAAGTTAAAGTGATCCGCGACGGCGAGCTAAGCTTGGTGTTCGCCGACGAGTTGGTGCCGGGCGACCTGCTGGTATTACAGGAAGGCGATAACGTGCCAGCTGATTGCCGGCTGCTGGAAGCATTTAATTTGCGGGTAAACAACGCCACCATCACCGGCGAGTCACTCCCTAAGGGCCGCGATGCGCAAGTGTCGGATGTCGAGGACATCAGCCAAAGCCGCAACATCCTGCTGGCCGGTACCTCGGTGGTGGCCGGCGAAGGTAAGGCACTGGTGTTTGCTACCGGCATGCATACCGAGTTTGGCAAGATCGCGCATACCCTAAAAACCACGGTCAAAGGCCAATCGCCGCTGCAATTGCAAATCCGCCGCCTCAGCCGTTTCGTGGCTTTGTTGGCCCTGCTGTTGGGCGTGGTGTTTTTCTTTATTGGGCAAATCATCGGCCTGACCTTTTGGGAAAACTTCATGTTCGCGATCGGCATCATCGTCGCCAACGTGCCGGAAGGCCTGCTCCCCACCGTCACGCTGTCGCTAGCGATGGCTACGCAGCGCATGGCCAAGCGTAATGCCTTGATCCGCAATCTGCCCTCGGTGGAAACCCTGGGCTCAACCACGGTAATCTGTACCGACAAAACCGGTACGCTGACTCAAAACCGCATGGCGGTTAAGCAGCTGTTTCTGGACAATCAATATTGGCAACCCGAGCAATTGGGCAGCGATAGCCTGCAACATCACACCGCCTTTTTAGCCAACGCGGCTTTGTGCCATAGCCTGAAACATGTGGAAGGCAAAGGTTTGCTGGGCGACCCGATGGAAGTGGCACTGGTGTCGATGGCACATGAACAAGGCATGCGCATCGATTACCCGAAAATCGGCGAAGTGCCCTTCGATACCGACCGCAAACGCCTGTCGACTATTCACAATACACCACAAGGCAAAATGTTGTTTTGCAAAGGTGCGCTGGAAATGGTACTGCCGCTGTGCCAGCACATTTTGATGCACGGTAACGTAGAACCTCTCGGTGACGCTGGTCGTCAACAGCTGGTAAACGCTCTAAAAACCCTGGCCGACCAGGGATTGCGAGTGCTGGCGTTTGCCTATCGGCCCCTATCGGACCCTGTCGAAGCCGAGCCGGAACAAGCCTTGATTTTCAGCGGCCTGGTCGGTCTGGAAGATCCGCCGCGGCCGGAAGTCGCGGATGCCATCTCGCAATGCCATATCGCCGGCATTAAAGTCATCATGATCACCGGCGACCATCCGCATACCGCGGTGGCGATTGCCCGGCAGATCAAACTGATCAAATCGGATAATCCCAAGGTGATTACCGGCGATAAACTGAAAAAACTCACGTCCAGCCAGTTGCAGGTGGCCTTGGATGCGCCGGAGATTATTTTCGCCAGGGTCGGCGCCGACCAGAAAATGCTGATCGTGGATGCCTTGCAGCGCAAGAAACATGTGGTCGCGGTGACAGGTGACGGCGTCAACGACGCACCGGCCTTGAAGAAAGCCGACATCGGCATTGCGATGGGCAAGGCCGGTACCGATGTCGCCAAGGAAGCGGCCGATATGATTTTGCTGGACGACAACTTTGCCAGCATCGTGGCCGCCATTGAGGAAGGCCGCGCGGTGTTCGACAACATCCGCAAATTCCTCACTTATATCCTCAGCTCCAACATCCCGGAATTGATTCCTTATCTGGCCTTTGTGTTGTGCAAAATTCCGCTGCCATTGACCATCATCCAGATTTTGGCGGTTGACTTGGGCACCGACATGCTGCCGGCTTTGGGCTTGGGCGTGGAAAAGCCGGATGCATCCGCCATGAACAAACCGCCGCGCTCTTACAAGGAAACGCTGATCGACTGGCGCTTGCTGGCCAGGGCTTACGGCTTCCTGGGTCTGCTGGAAGCACTCGCGGCAATGGCTGCATTCTTTTTTGTGTTGCATCGCGGCGGCTGGGATTATGGCGAGATATTGTCCAACCATCACCCGCTCTACCTGCAAGCCACTACCGCCTGCCTGACCGCTATCATCATGATGCAGATCGCGAATGTGTTTATTTGCAAACAGCGACAACGCGGCCTGTTGGCCACATCATTTTCGGACAATAAGCTGATCCTGTCCGGCATCGCTCTAGAAATTGCGTTGATTCTGACGATTGTCTACACGCCCTGGGGCAACGCGCTGTTCGGCACCGCGCCGATAGACATCAAAGTTTGGCTGTTTACCTTGCCGTTTGCGCTCGGCATGCTGCTGCTGGAAGAATTCAGAAAATGGTTGGTGCGGCGCTTCGCGCTTTTTCCTGTCCTGGTAAAACCGCTGAAACTGCGTAAGCGCTTACTGAGTCGTCACTAAGCAATCACGCCCACTAGGCTACCCATCCTTCCGCCTAAGCAGCGGCAGCACGCCGATAAAACATCGGAAAAGCGATAGGCGATTACGGACAATCAAAACCTGACGTGTAGATGCAGGTCACACGGCGTTCAGATTCCGGTTAACAACGCCGATGCGGCTTTTTGATTGTCTTGATATAGCTTGAGCGCGTAGCTAGCCACCTGGTTTTGCAACTTTCCCTTGTTCAAGTCAGCAGCCGTTTGCGCATAGTCAGTGTCTTGAATACGGCTGCGGGTTTCGGCCAGATTCTGATAGCTGCTGCTCAGATTCGCCAGATTTGAATTCAAGCCTGCAGCAGTACTTGCCAAGTTACCCTGCTGATTCCCGACATGTTTAATCGCACTGTCTATGCTATCCAGCGCATTGGACGCATTTGCAGCGCTCGATACATCCAATCCCGACACACCCAGGGCTGTGCTGGATACATTACTGAGGCTTAAGCCAAGGGTATCGCCGGGATTGGGGCCGATTTGCAATTGACCGGAAAAACTGCCGTCCAACAGTTTTTGATCGTTGAACTGGGTGTTGCCGGCGATACCATCAATGCTTTTACCCAAGCCGTTGATCTCGTCCTGAAGGCTTTGCCGATCAGCGGCCGACAGAGAGCCGTTTCCGGCTTGCACCGTCAGTTCACGAATGCGTTGTAGGTTGTCGGTTACCTGAGTTAATGCGCTACCGGCTGTATCCGTGAGCGACAGACCCTTGCCGATATTGCCGATTGCTTGGTTTTGCCCTCCCAAGCGACTGCTTATGGCATCGGCAATTGCCACCCCGGCAGGGTTGTCGGCGGCCGAATTGATCCGCTTCGCGGAGCTAAGGCGCTGGATGCTGGTTTGGATCAGACTTTGGGATTTGTCCAGGTTGTTAGTATTGATTGACGACAACATGATGTCACCTCGCTTACTGTTTTTTGACGGCCTCTTGCTTATCTAACTGAACGGTAATCAGGCTAAGCAACGATGTCTATTGAGCTCCCCACCGCTTTATTGTCATCAGCAGCAGAAGTTGTGGTTATACCCGCCACGGTTTGCGAATAGGTAGACGGTCTTACCTCGGCGTTCTGAATAGTCTTAGTTAACTGCGCGCCTGCATCTTGAAAAGCGTTGGACAGATTCAGTCTTAAGTGCGCGGCGTCAGAGTCCACCTTGGCCTTACTGGCTTGGGAATCGAGCGCCTGGGCTTTGGCTGCATATTGGTCGGCTTGGGCTTGAACGGCATCCGCCTGTTTTCTCAAGGCTTGCGCCATTTGCTCGGCTTGGTCGGCATTTCTTTTGGCCGTCAGCGCGCTCAACTGTTGAAAGCCGGATTGATTAACACTGGAAACAGTTAGGGAAGACATAGCGTTCTAAACTCCCTGAATACACCGCAGGCTGGCGGCAGGTTTCGGAATGAACATGCAGTTTCACTCCAATACGACACCGTATTACTCCAGGTTCAGAGGAATGTCAAACACCAATTTCGGATATTGCCGGCACTAAGCGCAGCAAAGAAACCTCAGCCCGATAACGCCAACGATTGCCGACAATCTTCGCCAGCATTCGCTGCCCACTCCCGCTGACAAGCAGCTCGAAACTGACTAAAATGCAGGCGATTTTTCTGCTGAGCCGCCGGGAAACCCGGTTGCGATTAGTCCACCAACTACGCCCGCAATCCACATGAACCACGAAGTTATTGCCACTAGGGTAGAACATATCGCCATGGCGACAGGCATCATTGCCGGGCTATCGGCTGTCGCGGCGACAATAGCCACGCCGACCGGCCTAAGCGCTTTTGGCTTCTGGTTGGGGCTGGTCGATGAACCTTTGATAGTAACCGTCGCGCCTATTCTGGATAAATTAGCCACGGTATGCGGCACCATTTCCGGCATGACCTACTTTTATGCTGTCAGGAAAAAGCGGCAAACCGCTAAGCAATCTGTATCCGATCATTCCGCACCATCCGATTAGATCAAATTCGCTCAAACACCAAACCTCTGGATTGCCCCGAGGCGTTGCTTAGTACATCCTGGAAAAAAGGCCCTCTCCAATACGTTAACTAAACAGTCAAAAGAGCTTACCTGGATAAGACCGCGTAGCGGGCCTTATCCAGGTCTTTATCTCACCTTCTACGTCTGTGCTTACTTAGTTTATCGAGCTTGTTTGAAGCTTCCTCAAACGATTGCAGCATGTTGTCAAAGGCCTTGGTATCAGCAGTAGCGCCGACGGCAGGCTGAGTGGAGGGTGACCCACTCTGTTCAGTCTTGTCGGTGGTGTCTAGCGATGGCTTGAGAACTTCCGAGCTGCTGGGCTTGGGTTCAGACGCAGCGTCAACGGTGGGATCAATATCGAGATCATAGTTCGCGCTGTCGCTTTTTCCGTCGTTGACCAAATTGCGCCGATATTGCAGGAAGGATTCCCGAGTAAACACATACGGGTCTAAAGCAGCCTCATTGATAAAGTTCAACGCCCCTTCGGCATTTGCCCGATCATTAATCCCCTCGAGAATACCGGTACCCGGCACGTAGGTACCTGGGTTGGCGGTCTCTATCGAGGATGCCCGCGCCGCCATCGCGAATAGTGGTGGGCCCAAAAACCGGCAACACCAAATACGCACCTTGCCCGACTCCCCACACAGCCAAAGTTTGCCCAAAATCTTCAACATTGTTTTTTAAACCGACCTCGCTGGCGACGTCTATTAATCCACCCACGCCAATAGTGGTATTGGTTAAAAAGCGTCCTGCGTCCGAAGCGCTCTGTTGGAATTTACCCTGAAGGACGTCGTTGAGCACCACGTTAATACCCTTCAAGTTGGTGAAGAAATTATTGACGCCAGTTTCCATGAAATCAGGTGTAATAAATTTATAACCATCGGAAACCGGTTTAAAAAAATATTTGTCCAGTGTCATATTAAAACCGTACATGGACCGGTTAAATCCCTCGTACGGATCAGCATGGCCCGCTTCACTAAAGGAAAGCTCGTCACGCTTTTCCGTACTCGCGCATCCGGGCAGCAGCAGTGCACTGGTCAATAAACACACTTCTATCAAAAGTGCCCGGTTCTTGCCTGGATGCAATTGGGTAAACATCGCTTAAAAATCCTGAAAGTAGTTTGTTTCTGGAAGCTTTAATTGTAGGGTTAAGACTTAAACCACTCCATATTAAAGAATCGATTCGCTATTATAGCTTTTGTCGTCGTCTCACATTGCCTTTTTGCAGTGTTCCATGCTCTGCCTGAAAATTCCACCGCCAAGCTTTAAATCTACACAGCGTCCTGCATATTTGGCTAGACTAAACCTTTATATCATAGCAAACCAGGCGTATGCGGGAAGAACACAAATCCGAAGACAGAAAGCTGGACATCAACCAGATCGTAAAGTGGCTGGAAGAAGACGGCATGTTATCCGCCAAGGATGTCGAAAAATGCCGGCAGTACGCAGCCGCCAAAATCAATCTCAACAAGCACCCGTTAAAGGTCTTAGCCGAGTGCGAACTCGCCGACCAAAGCCAGCTCGGCACACCGTTGACGCAAGAAGACTTGACCCAATGGCTGGCGAAAAAGCTGGCTATGCCTTACTACTATTTCGACCCACTGAAAATCGACGTACCTACGGTCACTGCCTTGTTCAGCAAGGCTTACGCCGGCAATTATAATATTTTGCCGATCAAGATCGACGCCGATGAAATTGTGGTAGCCACCGCCGAACCCTTCATCCGTGCCTGGCAACTCGACCTGGCGAAGATGCACCACGGCAAGATTCGCTGCGTGTTTGCCAATCCGGACGAGATCAAACGCTATCTGGACGAGTTTTATAACTTTTCCAAATCGCTGAAAGGTGCGCAAACCCACAATGACGGCCGCACTGCGGAAGGCCAGAACTTCGAACAGTTGGTCGAGCTGAGTAAAAGCGCCGATTTGGACGTGAACAATCAGCATGTGGTGAATTTGGTCAACTGGTTGCTGCAATATGCCTTCGACCAGCGCGCCAGCGATATTCACATCGAGCCGCGCCGTCAGCAAGGCAATGTGCGATTCAGGATCGACGGCATTCTGCACAAGGTTTATCAACTACCGATGCCGATTATGAATGCGGTCTTAAGCCGCTTGAAGATTCTAGGCCGGATGAATATCGCCGAGAAACGCCTGCCGCAAGACGGCCGGATCAAGACCCAAAATAGCAACGGCAAAGAGATAGAACTAAGGCTTTCCACCATGCCGACTGCGTTTGGCGAGAAGCTGGTGATGCGAATTTTCGACCCGGAAGTGCTGCTGCGCGATTACGAGCAGCTCGGTTTTAATAAACAGGAGCTGGGGATTTGGAACCGGATGACCAGCCAGACCCACGGCATTATTCTGGTAACAGGCCCGACTGGCTCCGGCAAAACCACTACCTTATATTCCACGCTGAAGCGCTTGGCCACCTCGGAAATCAATCTATGCACCGTGGAAGACCCCATCGAGCAAATAGAGCCGGCTTTCAATCAAATGCAGACTCAGGCCAATATCGGCTTGGATTTCGCCAGTGGGATTCGCACCCTACTTCGGCAAGATCCAGACATTATTATGGTCGGGGAGATTCGCGATTTGGAGACGGCGGAAATGGCCGTGCAAGCTTCGCTGACCGGACATTTAGTGATTTCCACCCTCCATACCAATAGTGCGCCGGCTGCGGTGACACGTTTGTTAAATCTTGGCTTGCCAGGCTATCTGATTCAGCAAACCATTTTGGGGGTAATGGCGCAACGCTTGATAAGGGTGCTATGTGGGCAATGCAAAACCGCGACAACCGTAGACCAAGCACAGTGGCAGGCATTGGTGGCGCCGTTTAAAGTCGCTACCCCTAAACACATTTATAAAGCTGTTGGTTGCAAGACCTGCCGCAATACCGGCTTTGCCGGCCGTATCGGCATCTACGAAATTTTCGAAAACCAGCCGACCCTGCAAAAATTGATCGTGGAAGGCTGCGACACACTGTTGCTGCAACGCCAAGCGATCAGAGAAGGTATGCGCCCGTTGCGGCTAAGTGGCGCGGAAAAAGTTGCCGCCGGCATTACCACCATTGAGGAAGTGTTGCGGGTGGCGCCGGAGCGGATAGATTTTTAAATCTGTCGACCAAATACAAATTTATTGATCGCCTAGATTAGGATAAAACCGAGAAGAGACAGCAGACTCCGGAAAAACCCGGCCTAAGCCGATGCCTTATTTCCCTGCTAAAACGATATAGGCCAATGAAACCGCCCTATAGTAAGCCAGCTTAATCCTGGCGTTTTTTCCGATTTACGTTGATGTTGCTCGCAACAGTCGTTGAAGCAAATAGTGCCGATGAAAGAATAAATTCGCCTGACATAAAACCGATCACGCCGGTGATAAAAGCCAAACCGTTCAAAATATCTTTTTGTAAGTCATTCATTTTTGTTACTCCGTAATAAACACGCTTACACTATAAGATAGATATAATTTATCAACAATACCCTCGAATACATATTGTTTGTTTTACAAAAAGAAACAATAGCCAGGTTATCTTGCTAAAACAAGCAATGACAACGCACTTTAGTGGATCAGGAACGCTGAGGTTCCTGAATGCAATATCTCAAATTACTGAACGGTTTTGCCCTTAATACTCGGCATCATGGAAAACGTTTTGCACGTCATCCAGGTCGTTCAACATATCCAAAAACTTTTCGAACATCACCACATCGTCGCCGCTGATAGGGGACACGCTTCTTGGTATAAACTGAATTTCATCCACTTCAAAATCGATCTCGCCCAACAAATCTGTTAAGGCCTGCTTGGCTTTCGCGTAGTCGGCATGAGGGGTAAACACTGTCAACTTGCCGTCCTCGTTTTCGATGTCGGACACATCCACATCCGCACTGAGCAGGGCTTCCAACACGGCATCCTCGTCGTTGTGTTTAAACGCCAGAATTGCCGAATGATCGAACATATGGCTGACAGCACCTTGCGTACCGATCTTGCATTTGGTTTTGGTAAAACACAGCCGTACATCGCCAAACGTGCGATTCGGATTGTCGGTCAAGCAATCGACGATCACCATGCAGCCACCAGGTCCAAAGCCTTCATAGCGGGCAGGCGCAAAATCTTCCCCGCCGCCGCCCTTGGCTTTATCGATGGCTTTTTCGATGACATGCGTAGGCACTTGGTCTTTTTTGGCTCTATCGATCAACCCCCGCAAAGTCAAGTTGCCGGATGGATCGATACCGCCGGATTTGGCGGCCATATAGATTTCCCGACCATATTTGCTGTAAACCTTGGCCTTGGCATCAGCCGTCTTGGCCATGGACACTTTACGGTTTTGATACGCTCTACCCATTCGACTTTTGCTCCCCGGATCGCTTGGCAAAAAAACCGCGATTCTACAGATAAGTATTTGCTGTGGGAATTTTTTGACCGGTATAAGCCAGGTCCGACTCTAGGAATGATGGTTAGACTCGCCGCAAAACCAAAATCAAAGAAGCCAGCATTACGGAAGCTCTAATCACATCCGCCGGCGGGCTAAACTTGTTCACCCCGCTGAGGGTAACAAGCGTTCAAAGCTATCTAACGGTAAGGGTTTACTGTAGAGATAGCCTTGAAATCTATGGCAGCCATGGTTTTCCAGAAAACTACGTTGCTCTTCGGTTTCCACCCCTTCGGCTATCACGTCCAAACCCAGATTATTGGCCATGGCAATAATCGTTTGGACGATCACGGTATCGTCCGGATCGACAGAAATATCTCTTACAAAGCTTTGATCAATCTTCAATTGATCGATAGGCAGTTTTCTAAGATTAGATAACGAGGAATTCCCGGTGCCGAAATCATCCATTGAAAAACGCACGCCAATTTCCCTTAACGCATGCATTTTGCGGATGGTCTCATCAATATCGTCCAGCACCAGACTTTCAGTCAACTCCAACTTCAAGCGATTGGGATTGATATCGCTCTCTCGAATGATTTGCCGCACCACGTCGACGAAATCAGTTTGCCTAAACTGCCGCGCACTGACATTTGCAGCCAACTGCAAATGTTGAGTATGTGCGCTGCTTTCCCAAATCTTCAGTTGTCGGCAAACGGTTTCCAGTACCCAACGCCCTATCGGCACAATCAAACCGATATCCTCGGCCAAAGGTATAAACTCAGCCGGTGAAATCAAGCCGCGTTCGGGATGTTGAAAACGGATTAAGACTTCAGCACCGATAATATCCAAACCTTGCGAGACTTGCGGCTGATAATACAGTTGGAATTGCTTATCCGCTAAAGCACCGTGTAAATCCGCCTCCAATTTGACCCGCGCATTGATACTGGCCTGCATGGCCGGGTCGAAGAAACGTATGGTATTCCGCCCGGCTTTTTTGGCCTGGTACATAGCAATATCGGCTTGTTTCAGCAAGCTCTCGATGTCCGAATCCTGGTTGTTGAATAACACGGCGCCGATACTGGGCGAATTGCGATATTCGTGGTCGGCCAGTCGGTAGGTTTGCGTCAAGGCAGTAAGGATTTTATTCGCTATCACTTCGGTCTGCGCGCCGGCATCCAGCACTTCATCGCTCAGATCGGTCAACATCACCACAAATTCGTCCCCGCCCAGTCGCGAAACCGTGTCGCCTTCGCGCACGCACGCCACCAAACGTTGTGCCACCAATTGCAACAATAAATCACCCATGTCGTGACCGAGGGTGTCGTTTAAGGTTTTGAAATTGTCCAAATCGATAAACAGGATGGCCCCCTCCCGCCCGCTGCGCGCACTGGCAATCAGCGCTCGTTTCAAACGATCTTGCAGTAATCGGCGATTCGGCAAACCGGTCAACGGGTCATAAAACGCCAAGCGCTCAATTTCCTCGGCAGCGGCTTTAATCGAGGTAATATCTACAAACGTGGCCACATAATTTTTAATGCAACCCGTCGGGTCTTTCACCGTACTGACGGCCAAATGCATGGGAAACACCGCACCGTCCTTGCGTTTACTAGAAATCTCACCTTCCCAGACCCCTGAGTTATTGACTCTTTCCCACATCTCCTCGTAATAGACCAGACCCTGCAAATCCAATTCCAATACCCGCGGATTCTTGCCTACTACTTCCTCGCTGAGGTAACCGGTAATACGGGTAAACGCCTGGTTTACCCGCAGTATCAACCGATTCTCGTCCAAAACCACGATGCCTTCCTGCGACTCGAAAGCGGTAGCGGCAATCCGCAGCTCGGCGTCCAATAGCTGTTGCTGTCTCAGCGCGTGCTCCAACCGGCTTTTTTGTGCCAAGCCCTCGGGTAAGGTCATCGCCAACATCCGGGCAATATCAATTTGTACAGGCGACCAAGGTTCGCTGCGACCCCGCCATAATTCCGTCCACATTTCAAATGACTTACGCGGTGTCAGTTGATAGTTTCCGCTTTTGTCCATCACCAAGCCTTTCTCGGCCTTGCCCGCCCAGCTTACGGTGCGCGGCTTTTCCTGTCTGAACCAAACTATGACATTGCGCATATCGCCGGGCAGCGGTGTGGTCAATATCCCTGAGGCTATTTCCTGGTATTTTTCTGCCGGTACAAAATCATTGGCAAGATGATCAGAACTAAATATCTGGCCGCAGGCTTGTTGGCCCAGCCAGAGCAATAATGCCCCTAGATCTGCAGGCTTCAACACCTCGCCGTAAACATGCCGCTTACCTTCCACCACAGCTAATATCCCGGTTGCATCCAGCAACGCCATCAATGGCGGTAGTAACCTTTGCAGGACCTGTTGCTCGTGATCGGTAAAAATATAATTCAGCAACTCACCGATCACATGGTTAGCGCTGGCAACGCAGTCGTACTGCTCCAAGGCCTCAATCGAGGATAATTTCGATGACACCATCCGGCTTATAAACGTCACCGCTTCGCGTTGGGCAATCGACACACGTTTTGCCGTGAAGTGATGACAAGCTATCAATCCCCACAATCGGCCGTTTTGCAGCAAAGAAATCACCATCGACCCCTGCACACCGATATTGCGCAAATACTGGATATGTATCGGCGACAGGCAACGCAACGCCGAGTAACTCATATCCAACGGCCGCTCGGTTACGGGATTGAGGCCAGGTAAAATGGGCACCGGCTCTGCATCAATATCGGCAACCAAGCGTACCAGATTACTCGTATAAAGCCGCCGCGCTTGTGGCGGAATGTCACTGGCCGGAAAGTGCAACCCAAGGTAGGACGGCGCATGATCCACGCTATTTTGGCTAATCACTTGACCGTTCCAATTAGAGTCAAACCGATAGATCATCACGCTATCGTAGCCACTCATCCGCCGCACCAACAGCGCGACATCATCGAAATAGCGCGAGAAATCGCTATTCGCGTCGTATCGCAGTAATGACTCCTGCATTTCCATCAGCAGTTCGGACAATCGCCCTTCCTGGTCGGCGTCGTGATCAGGCACAAGCTCCAACACAAATAGCCCGTCACTGACATAAGCGTGGGCCTGTAGCTCAAGAGAGCCGCGGCGTTGAGGAATGCTGAGTTTCCCGGCGGCCGTATTTTTACGCTGCGCCGATTGAAACATTTGCTCGATTTGCCCGGTAATTTTTTCGCCTACCAGTTCCTGAAGCGGTTTGCGGCACACCTCGCCGGTCAATTCGCTGAAAAATTCGCTAACGTTGACACTGGCCTGCAATACCGTGTAAGGTCGATCAGCGCTCAAAACCAACAAGGCGCCATGCGGCTGAATCTGCCCGATTTGGTGAATGGGTTCTGCCGCGCACTTTTCCAGGGCTTGTTGCAACGCCTGTTGATCAATATCATCCATTAGACCGGGCGGAGAACGTGTAATTTACGAATAGGCATAATCATCCAGTACTTGAATAAAAAATTGAAAAGTTTGGCAGGCTGCGTGCTCGGCAGCCGAACGCTGGTCATCGTCACCGGCTAGGTTTTCCGCAAACCGCAGAAAATCTTGCCACATAGGCCCGGTGTTCTGACCATAACCGCAGAAAAAGCAAGCGCCGGCTTCGCCATTTAAACCGTGGTAGGCCTCAAGGCTACGCGAAATAAGCTGTCCACCCAACATCGATCCCTCTATCACGTATAAAACCCCGGTATATTCACCCATGCTGGCTACCTGCGGTGCCGACAGGTTTTGCGCCATGTTGCATTCCTTAAGCGGGTCTATCCCCAAAAACGCCAAATCGCGGCAAATCCAAGGCAGCTTAAGGCGTTGAGAATAGTCGAATTGACAGTCTTGAGAAGACTGAAAGGCAATTAACCGCTGTTCCAAAGCCTGATAGAGATGGTAGTAAGCGGACAGTAGCTTTCGGTATTTAGCCAGCGAATAGTCTGGTTGGGTGATTCCAAGCAGCAAACTGTGCTGATTTAAGCGGTTGTGATAGTCATTGCTTGCGCCTTTTAACGCCTCGCGGACTGCCTGCCGGGAATTGTGCGGATGTGTATCGGACGATTTCATTCGGAGCCCCGGCAAACCCAATTTAGAAAAAAACGGCAGTAAACAAGAATATACCAACAATTCCGCGAAAGGCCAGGTGCATGCCTGATAGCCGGCGCGGCTACATTGACAGGCTGGGTTAGCACTTGGGCAAACGCCGACTCCAGGCCATAAACTCGTCTATCGGCACCGGCTTGCTGAACAAAAATCCCTGACAGGCGTGACAGCCGTGCTGTTCCAGAAACAAGCGCTGCGCTTCGGTTTCGACGCCTTCGGCAATGACTTCTATCCCCAGATTGTGGGCCATGCCGATGATGGTTTGTACGATCACCGCATCGCTGGTTTTGATACCGATGTTATGCACAAAGGAGCGGTCTATTTTTAACTGGTCGAACGGCAACTGCGTCAGATAGGAAAACGACGAGTATCCGGTCCCAAAGTCGTCCAACGAAAAGCGCACGCCCATCTCTCGGAGCGCGTGCATTTTAGAGATGGTGTCGTTGATATTCTCAAGGACCAGACTTTCGGTCAGTTCCAGTTCCAGCAAGTCCGGGTTAACGCCATGGCTATCCAGCGTCCGCCGCACCTGCTCGACAAAATCTGCCGCTCTAAACTGGCGCGCACTGACATTAACGGCTAGCCGAAACTGCCGCGAACGCGCATTCTGCTCCCACTGCTTCAGTTGCGTGCAAGCGGCTTCCAACACGCATTGGCCAATCGGCAAAATCAAACTGGTTTTTTCCGCCAAGGCAATAAACTCCAACGGCGACACCAAGCCGCGTTGCGGATGCTGCCAACGCAACAGCGCCTCGGCGCCCACTACTTGGTGGTTTCGGTAGATCTGCGCTTGAAAATACAGCTTGAACTGATTTTGAGACAGCGCAAGGCGCAAATCTTTTTCCAAATCGGCGCGAGCCGTGGCCAATGCCTGCATGCTCGGGTCGAAGAAACGCACAGTATTACGCCCGGCCATTTTGGCTTGATACATAGCAAGATCGGCGTGCCGGAGTAGCTCCTCCGCAAGCTCGTGATCACGGTACAAGCGAATGCCGATACTGGCCGAACAATGGAACTCATAGCCGTTTATGTCATAAGGATGAGCCAACGCATCCAGCAATTTTTCGCCGACTTGCTTGGTTTGCATGGCGGCAAGCTCGACATCGGCGCTCAAATCTGAGAGCAACACCAAAAACTCATCCCCACCCAGACGGCCGACGATGTCGCATTCGCGCACGCTAGTACGTAAACGCCGCGCCACCTCTATCAATAATTGGTCACCGGCCTCATGGCCGCGCGTGTCGTTAAGCATCTTGAAGTTATCCAGGTCCAAGAACAGGATGGCGCCATACAAGCCGTTGCGGGCGCCGGCAACCAACTCCTGGCCCAAGCGGTCTTGCAGCAAACGCCGGTTAGGCAAATGGGTTAAAGGGTCGTAATAGGCCAATCGGTGGATTTCCGCCACCGCGTCCTTATTCTCGGTAATATCCGAAAATGTACCGACGTAATGGGTAATGCGGCCATCGGGCGCGACTACGGCGGCAATGGTCAGCCATTGCGCAACAATCAGGCCATTCTTATGCCGATTCCAGATTTCACCTTGCCAGTGGCCGGTTTCCTGTAATGAAGTCCACATGGCGGTAAAAAACCCCTTGTCGTGCCGACCTGAGTTGAGCATCTGCGGCGTTTGCCCCATTACTTCTTGGGCTTCGTAGCCGGTCAGCGCGGTAAAAGCTCGATTCACCCGCAGGATTATCGCGTCCGGGGAGGTGACGATCATCGCCGCCTGCGATTCGAAGGCGATGGCGCTGATACGCAGCATTTCTTCCGCCTGTTTACGCTCGCTGATGTCCCGAATAATCGCAATACCGCCAACAATCTTGCCGGCGCCGTCGCGGGACGGTGCGCAGCTCATGTCTATCACTATGCCGGCGGCATCCGGCGCCGGCCTGAAATTGCCTTCATAACTTACCTTTTCACCGTTCAACGCCTGATGCAAAGCGGCAAGTAGTAAACCGTCGTTAAAACCCTTAATATCCAATCCGACCACGTTATCGACGGTATTCTGCAAAATAGCGGCAAACGGTTCGTTGCAATAAGTGACGATCAGGTCGGTGTCGTAATGAAAAATTCCGATGGGCGAATGTTTCAGCAACAAGCGATAGCGCTGCTCGCTGATACGCATGGCCTCTTCTCTTTCCGCGGCGTCGAGATGCAAGACAATATTCTCGGTGATGCTTCGATTGATACGACGCAAGCTGATCACCATGAAGCACAGGTATAAAAACCCTGCCACGCTCATCGCCACAAACAACCCATTGCCGGACATGAACAAGCGGACAATGATGGGCAGTAGCGAGCTCAAAGAAAATAGCACCGCACTAAGCAGATCGGCGGAAAAAGCCACCACGCCGCCGGCAGACAAGCCTGCCAGCATGAAAACCAAAAAGAGCTGATGTTGCGAACTGTTGGCCGGGAACATCAGAAAACCGGCCGCTCCCCACACCAAGCCCACGGCCAGCACCCCAATCCGAAACCTTTTCATCCAGAACCGAGTGCTTTCGCCCACTTCCGGCGCGGCGGACCGATAAGCCTTGACCAGCAAAGTGCGGGAAACCGCCACCAACACGATCAGCGTCAACCAACTGAGCACCACATGAGCCGCAATCATGTCACGCTGCATATAAGCCAGAATAGCCGCCAGTAGCGTACTGCTGATCAATGACACATTGCTTGCTGCAAACAGTTGCCGAAGCTGTGCCGCTTGAATTGCTGCTTGTTTGTTCGGGTTACTGATCACGTATGATTTAGCGGCCGGCTACTAACTAACGACTGAAATGGGTTTGAAACGACTAGCGAAGCACTCTGGATTGTACGCTAACCGGACTAACAGGCAATGCTGTTTTTGGCTGGCTGCTTTAACCGCGACCTAGCCACTGCCCTTACAATTTTGGTTTTATGATGCCCTACCCCCGACCCTTTCCCGGAAAGTGCGAGAACCCATATTCCGAAATTTGCAATGCCAAAGATAAAGCAGCAATTGCAGCACCAGGCGCCGAAGCATAGTCTATCGCGCCGTTGGAACAGGACCGGCAGTGATTGAATACGTTGCCCTTTGCTGCTAGAAAGAAGCAATTTACGCCATCAACTATTTCACCCGGACTATTGAAACTTCCTAAACCACACCCAACTGTTAAAGAAACTTTGCAGCGATTTTGCAGTCTTTGCCCATGCCGGCGTTTAGCCGGGTTATATCTTCACGATAGGAGTTATTGAATGAATTCACAGGAACGCAACCAGCTCAGCCAGTTTCTGAATCAACTGAACGAAGTAAAGCTCGCCCAAAAAGACGCCGAGGCCGAATCGTTGATTAGAGATGCGGTGGCCAAACGACCCGATGCCGCTTATCTGCTGGTGCAACGCGCCTTGTTGCAGGATCAAGCTTTGACTGCGGCTAAAGCACAAATCGCCGAGTTGCAAAATCAATTGCAAGCCGGTGCAAGCCCACAACGTGGAGGGTTCCTGGGCAACGATCCGTGGGCTCAACCTGCCAACAATAGCGGAGCGGTGCCCGGTGCCGGTAATTATCAAATGCCGCGCGGCGCCGCTCCCGCGCAAGCGCCCGGCTTCTTCGGTGGTGGTGGTGGCGGTAGTTTTTTAGGTAATGTCGCAACCACGGCAGCGGGCGTCGTCGCCGGTTCGTTTTTGTTCCAAGGCATCGAAAGTCTAATGGGTCATCACGGCTCCAGCGCCTGGGGCCAGCAAGCAATGGGCGAACACAGCGGCTTGCAGGAACAAACAGTAGTTAACAACTATTACGGCGACGATGCCATCCAGCAAGCCAACTTGGATAATAGTGACGATTTTTCACTTAGCGACGCAGACTACAGCGTGCCGGACGACAGCGACGATTCCGACTGGATTTGATTCACCTTGAGTTCTCCCTCTTTGGGCAGTCTTTGCACTGCCCTTTTTTTGACTTTTCCCTGTGAGGAATCCTGACACTACTTGGCACAAGTTGAGGTGTTTGCGGCTTGCCACCAGCCTGGTAATAACCCGGCGCAGAAAACCGTTCCCCCCATCGAAGAACACAGCAGCCACTGCTTTGACGGGCTCAGCCCAAACAGCATACCCGTGACAACTAGGACCGAGTTAATAAGTTGACGATGAAAGGCATTTTTTGCGCAAGGCAGCCAACTTGACCCAGTTTCGGCCAAATTGGGTACCTTGCAAGCCAAGCTCAGCGTTTATCGAATCGATCCAAATCCATCACTTTGGCCCAGGCATTGGCAAAATCCTGCACGACCTTTTCCTTGCCGTCTGCCGAGGCATAGACTTCCGCCACAGCCCGTAGCTCGGAGTGGGAACCGAAGATCAAATCCACTGGTGTAGCAGTCCATTTAACTTGATCGCTGGCCCGGTCCCGTCCTTCGTAAATGCCTTCGCTAGCTGACTTGGTCCATTTCGTGGACATATCGAGCAGATTAACGAAGAAATCGTTACTGAGCGTGCCCGGACGACTGGTGAACACCCCGTGTTTGGCCTGGCCGGCGTTCGCATCCAAAGCCCGCATGCCGCCCACCAGCACCGTCATTTCCGGCACGCTCAAGGTCAGAAAATTCGCGCGCTCGACCAGCATTTCCGCCGGAGAATGCGCATTATCTTTGCCAAAGTAATTTCGGAAACCGTCAGCTTTGGGCTCCAGCACCGCGACGGAATTGACGTCGGTTTGCTCTTGCGCCGCATCCATCCGCCCCGGTTTGAACGGCACTTGCACCTTATAACCGGCTTTTTTGGCCGCCTCCTCCACCGCTGCCGAACCGCCCAGCACGATCACATCGGCCAGCGACACTTTTTTACCGCCTTTCAAGGAACGGTTGAATTCGGTTTGCACCGCTTCCAGTTTTGCCAGCACTTTGGCCAGCTCTGCGGGATCATTGACCTCCCAGTCTTTTTGCGGTGCTAACCGAATCCGCGCGCCATTGGCGCCGCCGCGCATATCGGTGCCACGGAACGTGACTGCGGACGCCCAGGCGGTTTTGACCAACTCGGGAATCGTCAGATCTGCGGCCAAGATGGCTGATTTCAATTTGCCGGCATCCTTGGCGTCAATCAATTTGTGATCAACTTTGGGAATAGGGTCCTGCCAGACGAAGTCTTCGGCCGGTACTTCCGAACCGATATAGCGGGCTTTGGGCCCCATGTCGCGGTGGGTCAGCTTGAACCAGGCCTTGGCGAAGGCCGCCTCGAATTCTTTTGGATTATCCAAAAAGCGTTTGGAAATTTTTTGGTAATCCGGGTCCATTTTCAAAGCAATATCGGTAGTAAACATGATCGGCGGATGGCGTTTGCTCTGGTCGTGCGCATCCGGCACAAAATTATCGCCCTTGCCATCTTTAGGTATCCATTGCGTCGCACCGGCCGGGCTCTTGGTTTGCTGCCAATCGAAAGTGTATAGCCAGGTCAAATAGTCGTGAGTCCACCGCGTAGGGTTGGTCGACCAAGCGCCTTCCAGGCCGCTACTGACGGTATCGACGCCGTTGCCGGCACCGCATTTATTCGCCCAGCCCAAACCTTGCTCCTCGATGCCAGCAGCGGCCGGCTCTTTGCCCACGCATTCGTCGGGTTTATGCGCACCGTGCGCCTTGCCGAAGGTATGGCCGCCGGCGATCAGCGCCACGGTTTCCTCGTCGTTCATCGCCATCCGGCCGAAGGCTTCGCGGATATGTTTGGCGGCGGCCAAGGGGTCCGGATTGCCGCCAGGTCCTTCCGGGTTGACATAGATCAGACCCATTTGCACCGCTGCCAAGGGTTTCGCCAGCTCACCTTTGCCGTCGTGACGCTCGTCGGCCAGAAATTTCTTTTCCGTGCCCCAATTGACCACTTCGGCCTCCCAATCATCGGCGCGGCCACCGGCAAAACCCAGGGTTTTGAAGCCCATATCTTCCAAGGCCACATTACCTGCCAGCACCATCAGGTCAGCCCAGGATAGTTTGGCGCCGTACTTTTGTTTGACCGGCCACAATAGGCGGCGGGCTTTGTCCAGATTGACGTTGTCCGGCCAGCTGTTTAGCGGCTCAAAGCGTTGTTGACCGCCGGACGCGCCGCCGCGACCGTCGAAGATGCGATATACGCCGGCACTATGCCAGGCCATGCGAATGAAAAACGGCCCGTAGTTGCCGTAATCCGCCGGCCACCAGGGTTGTGAGGTATGTAGCACGCCGGCGATGTCTGCTTTCCCGGCTTTCAAGTCCAGGGTTTTGAATTGCTCGGCATAATTGAAGGCTTTGCCCAAGGGGTTGGATTCGGCGGCGTTCTGGCGCAACGGTTGCAGATTCAGTTGCTCCGGCCACCAGAAGCTGTTCATGGTCGGTTCCGGCTCGGCCTGCACCGGTGTGGCGGTCAACGCTGCTGATATGGCTAGCGCCAATGTGGATGCCAGGAAAATTTGTTTGCTTGTCATGGTGCACCTCTGTTCCTTGTTGTGATTTAAGATAAAAACCAGCCGTTGTTTTTTCGTTTTAAAGACCGCACGGGATTAACTGTAGCGGCATTTAGTTGTAACGGCACCCTATCCCTTCAGAAAACGGGTTCGGTGGACATATTCAAATAGAGATTGCCCGCAAACTGAAATTGATTTCTTCGATGGACCGATAGGCCAAGTCAATAATAGGGGCTTCCGAGCTGGTATGATTCCGGTCCGGGTGCGCTTTCGGAATACTTAACTCAACAGCGGATAACAGTCTATGAACTTGCGGGATTTAAGCTACCTGGTGGCCGTAGCGGAATTGAAAAACTTCAGCCAAGCGGCTGAGCATTGTTCGATTAGCCAGCCGACGTTGAGCACGCAGATCAAGAAACTTGAGGATTATTTAGGCGTGGATTTATTCCTGCGCGAAAAAAATGCGGTGGAAACCACCGACACTTGCCGGGAAATTTTACCGCTCGCCCTCCGTATACTTGACGATGCCCGCTCCATTCGCCAAATCGCCGCCCACGCCAGCGATCGGCACCGCAACATGTTGTCGTTGGGGGCTTTTCCTTCACTGGCAAGCTACGTGTTACCGGAATACGTCTTTCGCATCAAGCAGCATTACCCCGAGCTGAAACTCCAACTGGTCGAGGAAAAAACCAACGCACTCGTCGCCTTACTGCTCGACAAAAAGCTGGATGCTGCCTTGCTGGCCTTACCTGTCGAACAGGCGAGTTTGGAATCGCGGACCTTGTTCGAAGACCCTTTCACCCTGGCGGTGTGCGCCGATCATCCTCTTGCCGAGCAGGCAGAAATTGACCTGAACACGGTGGCCAAAGAAAATCTGCTGTTGCTGGACGAGGGCCATTGTTTGCGGGATCAGGCACTAAAATTATGCCATCCGTCGCGCTTTGTGGAGCACGACTTCCGGGCATCCAGCCTGGAAACCTTGCGTTTCATGGTCAAAAACGGCGTCGGCGTGACGTTGATGCCTTCGGTCGCTGTGCAGCCGGACGATCATGACATTCGTTATATCACCATACGCCAGCGGCCCAGCCGGCAAATCGCGCTGGTCTGGATCAAAAATCATCCCCGTAGCGAACTCCTGGAAACGCTGGCCGGACTACTGGCTTACAAACCGCTGCCCTAAAGCTGCAAAAAGCCGAAGCCACGCTATCAGCCTGACCAAGGATGGCGACTTCCGCTGCCATTTGCAGTCATATTCTCAAATCATTTACCACAAACAAAACACCTCTATCGTCTTCCCCACCCCGTTGGCCCTGCCAATTGCTTCCCGACAAATTCCCAAACCACCCACAGCAAAATACTTTTGCTTGACATATAGATGATAATCATTATCATTTGTATCCGACAGTCATCTCTCGTGCTGTCATTGCCGCACCTGCACAGCCTCCTAAGTTATCCAGTGTGCGGCAATTTAACTTATAACTTATGCAACCCGAGGTCATCATGTTTGAAGACAACTCTATCGGCGCGCCGAGAAGCCGCGATGTGGCGCAAATTCATGCCGCGACCTGCGTGTTAATGACCCAATTCATCAACGGCCATCACAACCCCAAGCTGGCACATCTCATCGTGCAGCAATTGGGGCGCCTGCTAAGCCACCCGGAACTGGCACATAGTGCTTCCAGCCGCGATATGTACCTGCAATTGCTGGAACACTGGCAAACCGTTACCAACCTGTTATTAGAGCGAAAAGCGGCTCGCCAGCAGCCGGCAACGGCGCATTGAGCGGGTTTGGCATTTATTCGTCATCATTTTTAGTCCTATGAAAAATCCGTCTAACCCAGTGCGACTTAGCCCGTCAACCGCCGACACGCCGCCGGAAATACCGCCAGCCAGGCAGCGGGTGAATAGCCGTTTATTGTTCGGCACCCAAAACGAAATTGTCATCGAACATCAAGGCGACGAGTACCGCCTGCGTATTACCAGTAACGGCAAATTAATTTTGACCAAATAAACCGTAACACCCGACAACACCAGCCAGCCAACCCCAGGGTAGCCAGCCAATCGTTTTCAGCTCAGTTAATCGAGAGGCCTGTATGTTACCGACCGCCAGTTTCCGCCAGCTTGCCTGCCTGGCCCCCATGCGCCTCGTAGCCAGCGAAGGGCCATATAAATCGATAGCCACAATCCAAAAAGCCGAATATAACGAACGCGGCCTGGGCTTGTTCATCGCGCTCGGCCTGCATTTAGCCTGGTTTGGCCTGATGCCGAACAGCGAGAAACCGCAGCCCGTCACCCCGCCGCAACCCATCATGGTGCAGTGGATCGGCGACGCACAAACTCAGCAAGCCCCCGCCAAACCGCCGGTGCAGCAAGCCCAGCAACCGGTTGAAAAAGCCGTCAGCAAACCGAAAACGCCGCCCAAACCGGTTAAAAAGCCGAACCTATTGTCGACCGCCGGCAGTGCGCCGACGGCAATCGCCGCGCCAGAGCCAACGCCGGAACCACCGCGCGCCGAACCTACACCAACGGCCGCTGCGGCGGCGCCTGCTCCGGCACCCAGTTCTACCAGCACCAGCGAGGCCGCCTCGGCGCCGATGACCTTGCCCAACCTGAACGCCGATTATTTGAACAACCCGGCCCCGGCCTATCCTAGCGCATCGCGGCAACTCGGCGAACAAGGCAAGGTATTGCTGCGGGTACTGGTCAATACCGACGGTGCGGTCGAACAAGTCACGCTACGTAAATCCAGCGGCTACGAACGCCTCGACCAAGCCGCCCAGGAAACCGTCCAAAAATGGCGTTTCGTCCCCGCCCGCCGCGGCGAACAGGTGGTTTCCGCCTGGGTCGTGGTTCCCGTTTCATTCTCTCTCGAAGGATAAATCATGGCACTCAATCAAAGTCTCGACCATTTCCTGGCGCAAACCGACAGTGTCGGCGCCTTCCTGTTTAGTTTGCTGCTGATCATGTCGGTCGCCAGCTGGTATTTCATTGTGGTCAAAGCCTGGAATGGCATTCAAGTCCGCCGCCGTGCCGAGCTGTTTTTACAGAAGTTCTGGGCCAGCGACACGCTCGCCGATGTCGCCGGACATCTGGCGGGCGGCGCCCAGGCAGACCCATTTTCGAACCTGACCCGGCACGCGCTGGCCGCCTCGCAACATCATGCCCGCCACGGCAGCCATGGTTTACAACAGTCCGGCTCGACCGCCGAGTTCCTGACCCGCTCAATGCGCCGCGTCATCGACGAGGAAACCGCGCAATTGGAATGGGGTTTGACCGCGCTGGCCTCCATCGCCAGCACCGCACCCTTCATCGGCTTGTTCGGCACTGTCTGGGGGGTTTACCACGCCCTGGTCAACATCGGCCAAGGCGGACTGGGCGGTTTGGATCAAATCGCCGGCCCGGTCGGCGAAGCGTTGATCATGACCGGCTTAGGCTTGGCGGTGGCGATACCGGCGGTACTGGCTTATAACGATTGCGTGCGCAGCAATCGCTTGTTGCTGGCCCGCTTGGACGGCTTCGCCCACGATTTGTTTGCGTTCCTGACCACCGGCGCCACCATCGCCAGCGCGCCAGCCGCCGCTATTGCCGGCGTTGAAATGGCCTACGTCACTGGAGAACACTAATGGCATTCGGCGGCTTCGATCAAAACAAGGCCGGCGGCCACACCGTCGCCGAAATCAACATGATCCCGTTAATCGACGTAATGCTGGTACTGCTGGTGATCTTCATGATCACCGCCCCGCTGATGACGCATGCGGTGAAAATCGATCTGCCCAAGGCCAGCAGCGTGCCGCAACAACCTAGCGACGACCCGGTGGCGCTGTCGGTAGATGGCGAGGGGAAATTGTTCTGGAACCAGGAACAAATCGACCGCGCAGTCTTGAATCAACGCCTGGCGGACATAGCCCAATCACCGCAGCAGCCGGAACTGCATATCCGCGCCGATCAAAACGTGCCTTACCACTTCGTCGCCGAAACCCTGGCCGACGCCGCCAAGGCCGGAGTAAGTAAAATCGGTTTCGTTTCCGAGCCTGAAAAAAAATGATGTAAGCAAGTCTTGGTGTTGCCGCCGACAGCGGCAAGCCAAAACCAAACTCGGGAAAAATATCGGCCGGTTTCGGGGTGTCTGACGTAGGCAAGGCAAGGATTGCCGATTTGTAATGACGAACAAAGCGCGGGAGACCTAGCCGTCAGACACCCCGAATCCGGCCGTAAATAGCCCGTTAAATTTAAGAACCCTATCCGTAAAAGCGGCTTCAACCGCGATTACAAAACCAAACAAAACAGCCACCTAGCCATTCGCGCCAGGCAGCCAGCATTTGAGACTGCACTGCCTGTTGGAATCGCTATGCCTTTATCTTTAAGCGCTCGACCTTGGTTGACCATGCCCCGCGCGGACTACTGTGTTTGCGCGCGGCGTGATCAGACCGGCCGACGCCCCGGTGTTAACGCTTCGAAATTCAGCCGTTTCTGTCCGTTAGCCGGCCGGACAATTTGCACCCTATTGCTGCTGAGCGCGATGACCGCCAAGGCCGCCGACGCTGCTGCATCAGACAATATCGATGAAACCGAGGATGTGGAACTAGCCCCCGTCACGGTAAAAGCCAAAATCGCCCATCCGCCTGCAAAAACCGTTCCCGGCACCGAATCGACCATAGACGCCGCAACCATCGAACAGCGCATGGTGCGCAACATCAAGGATTTGATCCGCTACGAACCCGGCGTCAATGTCGGCAACGACCCGCAACGCTTCGGGGCCAGCGGCTTTACCATTCGCGGACTGGGCGGCAACCGGGTGTTGATGCAGATCGACGGCGTGCGCCTGCCGGAAGCCTTTCGCATCGGTTCGTTTGCGAGCGCCAACCGCAATGCGGTGGACATGGACGCTTTAAAAGCCGTGGAAATCGTCCGCGGCTCGGGCTCGGCTTATTACGGCGGCGACGCCATGGGCGGTACCGTCAACTTCGTCACCAAGGACCCGCGCGATTACTTGAACGTATTCGGCAAGGATTACTACACCGGACTGAAACTGAATTACAACACTACCGACAACGGTTTCGTGCAAACCGCAATCTTGGCGGGTGCCTGGGGCGGCTGGGAAAGCATGGCGCTATTCACCCACAATCAAAGTAACGAGACCGATAACAAGGGCACGGCGGATTTCGCCGACGGCCGCCGCACCACGCCCAGTCCGCAAGAAAACGGCAGCTACAATCTGCTGGCCAAACTGCTGTATCGCTTTAACGACGACAATGTGTTGCGCCTGACCGGCGAATGGCTGGACAGTCGAGCCGATATCGACGCTTTGTATCTGCGCGGTGCCGACATCAGCCTACGCAACGTCAACAGCATGCTCACCACCGATACCCAATCGCGCTGGCGACTGACACTGGATCACACCCTGAAGCATCTGGATACACCGCTATTCGACGCTGTGCTCTGGAAGTTTTACACGCAAAAATCCGCTACCGGGCAAGTCACTTTGCAAGATCGCACCGCCAACGTGGACGGCAACACACTCACCGAGCGGATTTTCGATTTTGCCAACGACGATTTCGGCGGCGAACTGCAACTGGGAAAGGACTTTGTTTTAGGCGAGACCGCGCACGCGCTGAAATACGGCGGCCAGATCAGTAAAAACAGCATAGCCCAACAACGCGACGGCAGCTACACCTGCGTCAGCGGCTCGGTTAACCCGCGCACCGGACGGCCCAATAACATTTGTCCCAAAGGCCGGATCAGCAAGACCGTGACGCCGGACGAGTTTCCGGTACGGGATTTTCCCTTATCAACGGTAACCAAGGCAGGCGCTTATCTTGAGGATAGTATTGGCCTGTTTGATAAACGCATCGAGCTGATCCCCGGCGGCCGTTGGGAATATTTCCGCTTGCTGCCCAAACCCGATTATTTGTTCGATAAAGCCTCTGCGGCAGCGGTTGCGGAAGGCGCCAATCCGGTAATACCGATCATCATCGACGCCAACGCCTTTTTACCCAGATTTGGCGCCTTACTGCATCTCAACGAGATATTCACGGTGCACGGCCAGTATGCGCATGGCTTTCGCGGCCCGAACTTCAGCGAGAGCAATCTCGGTTTTACCAATATCACCGGCGGATACACCAACCTGCCCAATTACAACATTCAGCCGGAAACCAGCGTCGGTGCCGAAGTGGGTTTGCGCGGCCAGGGTTCGGCTGGGAGTTTCGGCATAAGCCTGTTTCGTAACGATTACGACCACTTCATCTACAACGCGGTGATTTGCAACCCGGCGACCGCGGCCTGTCCGCCGTTGGGTTTTACCACCTATCAAAACATCAATAGCCCTGACCCGATCCGCATTCAGGGTATCGAAATCAAAAGCCGGTTTTATCTGGACTGGCTAAATCCCTATTTACAGGGCGCCAGCCTGCTGTTCAGCGGTGCCTTTACTGAAGGCATGAATCTTAAAACCCAACGCAATGACGACGACGCCCTAAGACAAATCAGCCCGATGAAAGCCGTCGTCGGCCTGCGCTACGACCAACCCAGCGGCGACTGGGGCACGGAATTGAACCTGACCTTGGTCGGCGCCAAACAAGCCAATCCCGCGCCAGCTGACGCCCTATTTCTGCCCAGCGGCTACGGCGTCATCGATTTCAATGCCTACTACAACGCCAGCAAGCATCTCTCGTTCAATGTCGGGGTATTCAACTTGCTGGATAAGAAATACATCGACTGGGAAGACATCAACACCCGCGCCGGCGATCCGCATACCACGCTGGGCAATTTCGCCGACGCCCGCTACTGGGCCGACCGCTATTCGCGTCCCGGACGCAATCTCGGCGTCACGGTAAAACTGGCTTTTTGACGGAGAACAATCTGATGACCAAGGGCTACAGGGCCAAGAAAGAGGCCCGGAAAAAACTGGAAACGCTGTTCGACGAATTGCTGGAACACGAGGGTTTCGGGGAATTGCGGATGGAAATGCGCTTGTTAAAACGCGGGCAAAAGGAAGTGATCATCCATTGCGGCAAACAGTACCGCTACGTGCTGGACTTTCAGGTGCAAGGCACGCCGAACGGCAATCGCGATGGCAACGCACTTCCGGAATGCCGCGAGCCGTAATGAGTTTTAAATCTCCGCCACCGCAAAGGCCATGGGTCAGCGCGGATAGCCGGCATGGGGCCGAAGCGGCGGACGCTATTTTAGATCAAAGCAACGGATCGTCTTCGCGGTGAAGAGATGCGTCAATTTATTTACATAGGAAATCAACCATGAAAACTGCACAAAAACTGACCTTAATCGCCGGCCTGTTAGCCGTTTCCGGCAGCGCTTCGGCTGACTTGACCAATGGCCCCGACCCTTACGCCACCGGCTACGGCTTCGACACCCCAAGCGAAGCCAGTTGGGGCAACTGGAACCGGGGCGATGCCGGTACGCTGTATGCGGAATGGGACAGCTTTGTGGATGACTCTTATCCCGGCATCCGCACCGCAGCGCCGGATGTGGGCAGCGCCGGCACCACCGACGCCAATATCGGCTGGAACGCCGGCACATTCGCGGCCGGATCTGGCAATTTGTACAGCTTCAGCGTCGTCGAAAATTTCACGGCCTCGCTGAGCGGGACTACCAATAACCAACCCTTAAGAGCAGCTTTGCAATTCGAAACCTGGGGCGTGCAAATGGACTACACCAGCCTGTTACTGAATGGCGTAGCGCCTACCTTTACGACGCAAACTTTCTACGATGGCAACTACGAAAGCTCATTCGGCCCGGTCGAGCTGGTGCAATACCTGGCTTATTGGGATTTATCCGGACCGGCTAGCAATTATTTGTTCTCGTTTGGCAGCGCCGAACATAGCTTGAGTTTGGGTCAAGTCGCTATCGACATCGGTCCCGCCGCCGCTCCCGTAACCAGCGTGCCGCTGCCCGCGGCAGTATGGCTGTTCGGCGCCGGCTTCATGGGCTTGCTGGGTTTAAATCGTAAAAAAGGCCTGGCGGCATAAGCACTTACCTGTAAACGCTTTGCAGCCGGGCCGTGCGGCCCGGCTGCAAAGTCCCTAACGTGCGCTGCCTTGGAAACAAACAGCGCATTCGCTTAACGGAGCTCAGCGTAATGGCAAATTCCATGACTAAACAACCCTTATCGATTGCGGACACTTTGAAACAAGCGTGGCAAGACCTGCTCGCCGATCACCCGCATATGCGGATTCGCGATGCCGCGGCGACGTTGGGCGTCAGCGAAGCCGAACTGCTGGCAACCGACTGCGGCAACCGCGTCATCCGATTGCGGGCACACTGGCCCGCGCTGCTGAGCGCGGTCGGCACACTGGGGCCGGTGATGGCCTTGACCCGCAACGCTTTCGCGGTACATGAAAGCACCGGGCTCTACGAGGATATACGCCCTTGCGGCGACGCCATTCTGATAGACGGACACCATATCGCATTATGTCTATCCATCAGTATTTGGCATTCGGGTTTCGCCGTGACCGAGGAATCGCATCGCGGTACGCGCCACAGCCTTCAATTTTTCGACACAAGCGGCGAGGCCGTGCACAAAATCTATCTGACCGAACATGCCGATGCCGGCCTTTACCGGCGCTTGGTCGACATCTTTCGGGCCGACGATCAGTCGCCCAATCCGGTATTGCCCGCGCATGGCCCTAATCCGCCGCTTGGCGACCTTAAACAATGCGCGGAGTTGCCGGAATCCTGGCGACGCCTGCTACTGGCCGACACTTCCGAGGCTGCCGTCACCGGCCGGATCAGCATGCCGGCGCTACGCGCGCTCATGCAGCAACTGGCGGAACTGATGTTGCCGATACAAGTGCTGGTCGGCAATCCCGGCGCCATGCAACTGCACGACGGCCCTATTCAAAACCTGAAGATTACCGGACCCTGGTTCAATATCCTGGATCAGCGTTTTAATCTGCACCTCAACGAAATGGCCGTGGCCGGCGCGGACATCGTCCAACTGAGGTACCGGCAACACGCTTTAACCGGCCTGTTGGTACGCGGCCAAAACCAGCAGACCATCGCCTCCGTCTTCGGCGGTTACGACGACACCAACGGCGAAAACGGTTTTTGGCGCGACTTGCTCCTAGCCTCGGCGCTTGCTGGAGGTTCCTAGCCTATTGCATCGCTACCCAACCCCATAAACCGATACGTTTTATCGATAACGCCACATCAGGAAACCCGCATGAACCAGAAAACCATTGATCTCGAACAAGTAAGAGCAGCCTATACCGCGCTGCCGCAAACATTTTCCTCCGCGCTAATGGCCACGGTCAGCGCTTCCGGGGAGCCCGAAGCCAGTTACGCCGCCTACGTGAGGCACGACGGTCATTATTACGTGTATGTCAGCGAACTGTCGGCGCACACCCAAAACCTATTGCACAACGGCCGGGTTTGCCTGTTATTCGTCGAGGACGAAGACAAAGCCGCGCATTTGTTCGCCCGGCAACGGGTTACCTATCACTGCTCGGCCGGCGAAATCGACCGCGAGTCCGAAGCTTTCGCCTACATCATGGGCTTATTCGAGGAAAAATTCGGCGCGTTCATGAAACAGTTACAAAACATGCAGGACTTTCATCTGTTCCGGATACGGCCGCAACGCGGCAGCTTCGTGCAAGGCTTTGCCAAGGCATTTTCGATAGAAGGCAACGATTTGGGGCAAATCCGTCACGTCAATGACGTCGGGCATAAACAGCGGAAAGCCGAAGCGGAAGCCGATGCCCCGGCTTAATTGCAAAACCAGGGAATGCGCAGAGGCTAGGCATTCGGTAGGAAGCGCTTGGTCGCGACTCGCGCCGACTTTTGATTTGTAGAGATCATCTAAAACCCGAACATGAAACAGACCACATCCCTAATCCGTAAACTTGTCAGAGCCGCATCCGTTGCGCTCCTCTGGCTTTCGGTGACCGCGCCGGCCCATGCCGCCGGTCCGAGCCGCATCGTCTCGGTCGGCGGCGCGCTGACCGAAATCATCTACGCCCTGGGCGGCGCCGAGCGTCTGGTCGGCGTCGACAGCACCAGCCTGACGCCGGCCTCCGCCCAGGCGCTGCCGCAAGTCGGCTACATGCGCACGCTGTCGGCCGAAGGCGTGTTGTCGCTAAACCCGGATCTGGTGCTGGCCAGCGCCCACGCCGGCCCGCCGGCGGTGCTGGAGCAATTGCGCGCGGCCGGCGTGCAAATTCAAACGCTGGCCGAAGACTATTCCGCCGCCGGCATTGCCGCCAAAATCGGCACTATCGCCGCCTTGCTGGATAAGCCTGAGCAAGGCCGGGCACTGGCCGGCCAGGTGCAAGCCGACTTCGAGCGGTTGGCGCAATGGCGCGCGCAAAGCCGTGAACAGCCCAAGGTGCTGTTTTTGATGGCGGTGGCCCACGGCGCGCCGCTGGCGTCCGGCCGCGGCACCGCCGCCGACGCGGTGTTAACGCTGGCCGGCGCCGCCAACGCCGCCGGCGAACTGCAAGGCAACAAACCCATCAGTACCGAAGCGATGGTCGCCGCCGCGCCGGACGTGATTTTGTTGACCGACGTCGCCGCCAACGCCATCGGCGGTCTGGAGGCGTTCTACCGGCAACCCGGCATCGCCCACACCGCAGCCGGCCGGCAACGTAAAGTCTTTATCGTCGATACCCTGGCCTTGCTCGGCTTTGGCTTACACAGCGGTCAGGCGGTGCTGGAACTGGCCAAACGGCTGCACGGCGAACCGGCAGTTGCCGCCGACTCAGGGGCAGGCCGATGACCGTCCATGCCGCGATGGCGACGGCCGGACCGCGTCTTCGGCTAAAACCGAGCTTGAGCCGCGCCGGCCTGTGCTGGCTGCTGGCATTGCTGCTGGCCGTCGCCGCCTTGGCCTCGCTGGGCAGCGGTGCGGTCGCCATCTCGGCCGGTCAGGCCGCCGCCATCATCGCCGACCGCTTCGGTATCGCCCTGCCCTGGCCATTCGGCGCCGACCAGCAAGCGGTGCTGCTGGCGATTCGCGCGCCGCGCCTGGTGTTGGGTTTATTGGTCGGCGGCGCCTTGGCCGCATCCGGCGCGGCGATGCAGGGCTTGTTCCGCAATCCGCTGGCCGATCCAGCCTTGATCGGCGTTTCCAGCGGCGCGGCGCTGGCCGCGGTGGCGGTCATCGTCTTGCGCGACAGCCTGTTCGGCGCCGTGGCCGACGCATTCGGCGCCTATTTATTGCCGGTCGCGGCCATCGCCGGCGGTTTTGTGGTCAGTTGGCTGGTGTACCGGCTGGCCGACAGCGGCGAGCGCCTGGACGTGGCCTCGCTATTGTTGTCCGGCATCGCCATCAACGCGCTGGCCGGCTCGGCCACCGGCTTGCTAGTGTATCTGGCCGACGACGACCAGTTGCGCAGCTTGACCTTCTGGAGTCTGGGCAGCCTGAACGGTGCCGGCTGGGACGGCGTCGCCATCTGCGCGCCGTTTTTACTGGCCAATCTGTTGCTGTTGCCGTGGCTGGCCGATGCCTTGAACGCCTTGTTGCTCGGCGAAGCCGAAGCCGGCCATCTGGGCTTTTCGGTCGAACGCATCAAAACCGGCGTGGTGGCCTTGGTTGCGCTCGGCGTCGGCGCGGCGGTGGCCTTGTCCGGCGTGATCGGCTTCATCGGTCTGGTGGTGCCGCATCTATTGCGGCTGGCCCTAGGGCCGGACCACCGCTGGCTATTGCCAGCGTCGGCGCTGCTCGGCGCCTTATTGTTGATCTACGCCGATTACCTGGCCCGCAGTTTGGCGGAACCGGCCGAAATCCCGATCGGCATCGTCACCGGCCTGCTGGGCAGTCCGTTTTTTCTGTGGCTGCTGTTCCGGCAAAAATTGATGGGCCATTGACATGCTGCAAGCCATCGATCTAAGCCTGCGCGCCGGCGCGAAAACCTTGCTGGACGGCGTGACGCTGGAGCTGCGGCCTGGCGAAGTACTGGCCGTGGCCGGCCCGAACGGCGCCGGCAAATCCAGTCTGTTGCGGGCCATCAGCGGCGAGCTGGCGCCTTTCGCCGGCCAGGTGACGATGAACGGCCGGCCGCTGGTGGAATGGCCGCCGCAACAGGCCGCGTTGCTGCGCGGCGTGTTGCCGCAAAGTTCCGGGCTGGCATTCCGCTTCACGGTGCGCGACGTGGCCTTGATGGGCCGCAGCCCGCAACGCAAAACCCACAGCGCCGCGCGAAACCGGGCCATCGCCGAACACGCGCTGGCGATGACCGATACCGGCCATCTGGCCGAACGCATCTACACCACGCTGTCCGGCGGCGAACGCCAACGGGTGCAACTGGCGCGGGTGCTGGCGCAAATTTGGGAACCCCAAGACCCGTTGCACCGCTATTTGTTGCTGGACGAACCCACCTCGGCGCTGGATCTGGCCCACCAGCACGCGGTGCTGGCCATCGCCCGCCGCTTTGCCGACGAACAACAGGCCGGCGTCCTGGCGGTCTTGCACGATCTTAACCTGGCCGCGCTGTACGCCGACCGCATCGCCCTGCTGCACCAAGGCCGGCTGGCCGCCATCGGCACGCCGGCGCAAACCCTGAACAGCGAGCTGATCCGGCAAGTGTTCGCTTACCCGGTCAGTATCGGTAGTCATCCGCAAATCCAGGATGCGCCGTTGGTGATTCCGCGGCGGCAGGTGGCACCGGGCGTTCAGGAGCAATGAGTTATTAACCGGGCCTTCAAATACCGTTCGCCCTGAGCCTGTCGAAGGGCACACCGCCTGGGCTTAGCCGAGCTCAGCTTAAACGGAATACCCTTGATCAATAGGGCCGGAGCCACGTGGCAGGCACTCGATTACCCGGAATACGCGGTTTAGCGTGTTCGGAGGAATGCGTTAACAAAAGCCGCCAGGGAAGGCGGCACCTTACGATTCAATGCCACAGTTTTTCCTGCTTGGCGATGGCGTTGTTGGGAGTAAAATCGAATAAACTGGCAGCAAACACAAGCCCAGTTGCAATCGGTCGATCAAGTGATTCAATGACGCCGATTGCTCCGTTACCTGTTGCTAGTTTTGATTGTCGAAGGGTATACAGACAGGAAAATTTGATGCTAACCAATCAGTTATTGCAAGAATGAGTATTAGCTTGGTGATATACGGAAACCGCTTAATAATTAGTTATATTCCAAAAGTAGAGTTAAGTGCATGAAAAACGAAGCCAAGGATACAATAGCTAAGATATTTTGCAAGAACAACAATATTGATGCTGAAGCGTTACCGGAGAACTTGGAAATTGTTGTAACTGAGGTATACGCACCTTTTCTGCTCTTTATTGAATGCTTAAGCTCAAAGCAATTTGCTGAACGGAACAACCCGTTTGATGGTTTTTTTATTAATATGCTCAATAGAGCATCAAACACTTTCGGTGGCATGGTTACATTGCTTACTACCGGTCATTTGCAAGATTCAGAAGTTTTATCGCGAACTCTTACCGAATCGTCTCTGACAATACAATTTCTGCTCAAAGGGGATTCAGAGGAAAAACTAGCGCATTATTTAGCCAGCTATTACTTTGGACAAAAATGGAAGAATGATAAGTGGCAATCTGCCGTCAGCGACTTTGAAATACATCCGCACAATCGCTTAATCCAAGAAAAAAATGAAATCGAAGAAAAATCAAAGCAAGTCTGTAAATATTTTATAGAAGAAGCCGGAGGAAGATGGCCGGAAAAGCCGCAATCTGCGTCTGTGGATAAAATGTTTAAAGAGTTGGGTAGAGAAGTCGAATATCGGACTGTGTATCGCGCAATGTGCGGACAATCGCACCAGAACCAAGAAGATTTAGTTAATAGCCTTCTATACTCTTTGAGCGAAGATGAAAGTCTGGAAATTAAATCAAAACATTTAAAGCATGCTTTTAGTGTTTTTATAGTCTTATGGGGTGTGCAGTATTTCCTTGGCGCAATTGAATCACTTGGCAATTTCTACGGCTTTGCGACTGTACAGCAACAGTCAAAGCTGGCCAGAGAGATAATTGACAAGCATCATGCTGAGATTACAGAGTCATTAAAAAAATGCATATTGCCAAAAGGATGGGTCAATGTTGTCGTCGATGGAATATAACAATGCAAATTAACTCGGACGCCTACAGTCGCTGCGCTCCTTTTGGCTCCGGTTATTTGCGGCATTGGGCATCATGAAAATCGCGTATCTGTTGCTTGCTACATTGCTCATTACTACGGTTGCATGGGCCGACGGCTTGCCTTTGCGTGACGGGCGCTACCCTGGTGCAGTTCTAGTATTCGATCTCACGGAAGCACAGAAAAGCGTCATTGATCGTTATCGAACTTGCCAGCTCAAGAACTTCAAAACTATGAACGTTTACACTCCCTACGTCTTTGCGTTAACACCAAGTCAAAGCAATGTGCTAAAGGCAAAGAAGGGCTTTTCTCCAAAGTACTTTGAAATCTACGAAACCGTTCGTGGCTTCAATGATGCCGGCCATCATTGGAACTTGGTCCTTCGATTCTCCGAAAACCAAATTGAAATACCGCTTGATCTGGTGGTTACGGATAAGGAAGCGCGAGCGCAACATGACGAACAATGGTGGAATCCGCACAATCCGTGTTTCGCTAAGCTAGGCAGTCCCGTAGGGTGGGCACGGCTTTTTGTGCCCACGCGGCTTTGAACGGTGGGCAATTTGCCCACCCTACCTCTGCTCGCAACATGCGCTGGCGTATGCTGCCGGTGAGCTTGCGAAACGCACCGCTGGCGAAACGGCGCACTTTACTACGCGCCCCGATAGTTCCTCACTTCCATAATAGGCCTTAAAGAAAAATGATTGAACCAATATTAGAAAATGAGTTTCACCACGATGGTAGAGGCCCGGAACTACAGCGGGTGGTATGGGCTTATGAAGGAAAAATCCTCAAGGGGTTCGAGTATTACAACCCCGAAGATGTATATGAAGAGAGCAATATAAAAAATATTATTCTTGAGAAAGTTGAAGTTTTCTCGATGGCTGGTGAGGAAGTGCATGGCTCAATACTAGCAAATGGGGAAACGAAAGCAGCAATCCACAGGATTGTGGATTCAAAATGGAAAACACAATCGCGGATTTGAATGGTGGGCAATTTTGCCCACCCACCCTCTGCTCGCAACATGCGCTGGCTTCGGCTGCCGGTGAGCTTGCGAACCGCACCGTTCGCGAAACGGTAGAATTTACTCCTTGCGGTTCGTTACCTCACCGCTAGCCGCGAACCTCCTATCTTTTCACAGCAGGCCCGGCGCATACCCGCCGAAACCGGCAGCGACACGACGCTGCCAACCGTCGAAGTTAAAGCGCAAGCCGCAGGCGATCAGCGCGATCGACCATGCCTAATTCACGGCCCACCCGCGCAGAACGTTAATCGGGTGGCCGCGTAATCCCAGGCTTGCTAGCCGACATTGTCGATTAAGTGCCTGGGACGAATGTTTAAATCTGCTCGGCTTCGATAGACCGTTCGAGACGGGCAAATACAAGATTGGTTATTCAGTCGAAGCCTTGGCTGCTGCAAAACTAAGCAAACAAGACCTACCGCACAATATGAGTTGACAGCGAGCAAGAACTTCCTTAAAGTCCACTCAGCCTTCGCGCAGAAGGCGTATTGCCAGCCATGTCTCCTGACTAGCCAGCCCTCACGGTGCTAATCAATTCATCCAGGGGACCTTATGACCAAACCATTTTTCGCTAGCCGCCATTTCGTTTCCGGCTTTCTTACTAAAGCCGCAAAGTCCATCCAACAGCTGATTTTTAGCTCGACGTTATTAACCCAGCCCTTAAACACCGTTAGCCTCCATGCCCTTGGTACCGAAGGGCCAACCCGCTCAGGCTTCGACGCGCTCAGCCCGAGCCGGGCACCTGGGATAAATAGGACCGGGTTAATAGCTTAAGCGGCCCAACGAAACGCTTCGCTGTCAAACATCGAAATCCGATAGGCAGGACGCATGTTCTCGACGAATCTTTATCGCGCGGAAGCCATGGCAGCGCAGACCGGACGCTTGGAAGGCGACATCCTGCTGGCGAGGTCTTGGTCGTCGTGGCTGGTATTCGCGATTGTGTTGACGCTGGTCGCCGCAACCGTTTTATTTATCAGCTTTGCGTCCTACACCAAACGAACCAACGCTATCGGCATGTTGGTCCCAAATGGCGGCGCGATTATTATTGCCACACCGGCGCCAGGGCTTATTTCGGCCGTTCATGTTGAGGAAGGTCAAACGGTTCATGCCGGAGACACCTTGTTTACGTTAAGAGACGAACGCCATCTTTCTTCATTCACAAACCGGTCGGACGCCAGCGGAGCCCGATTCGCCGATCAGCTTGAAGCGGCACTGCTCGCGGAAGAAGAAGCCAATCTCCGGGAAAAACGCCAATTAAGCACCCTGCAGGACAAAAATAATTCGGCACTATCCAGACAGTTGGCGGCAATACAAGTATCGATTGCCGACGCCAAACAACAGATAAATCAGCATCAGGAAAGATTGCTCCTGGCGGAGCAGCGCCTGAATAAGCATCGCGGCCTGGCGACATCCGGCTTTATTGCGAAAGACAAATTGGACGAGGAGCTGGACAACCTGACGCTATTGCGTGCCCAAGCATCGGATTTAAAGCGGGATTACGACGAACTCGAGCGAAAAAAATTGGAGCTGGAGGACGAAAAACGCATCGCCCCGGAAAAAACCCAAATCAGCATCGCCAATATCGACCAAGACTTAAGCATACTCCGCCAAAAAATCCAGGAAACCCATATTCAAAGCCAATTGGCTATCGTCGCCCCGATTAACGGCATGGTCACCGGTATTAGCGTGCACCCCGGCCAAATTTCGGATAAGGATGCTTTGGCAACCTTGCTTGGCGATGGCGCGGAACTGACAGCGCAATTGTACGTGACCACGCGCGGCATCGGCTTTGTCGAATCCGGCCAGAAAGTACGTTTGCGTTACCAAGCCTACCCCTATCAAAAGTTCGGCCAGTATTCCGGAACGGTCGCAACCGTCTCGAAAAATCCGGTTTCATCGAAGACCTTACCGAATTTATTCGCCAATTCCCCACCGGACGATTATTACCGCGTCACAGTAAAACTCGATTCGCAGTTTGCGTCGGTGTACGGCGAACCGAAACGGCTGGTATCCGGCATGATCGTGGAGGCGGATATCGAACAAGATACGCGGCGCTTAATCGAGTGGATGATCGAACCGCTTTACGGATTAACCAAATATAACTAGGGAACGCTATGTCACTGATTCATTTCGGCATCGATAGAACACAATTTTTCGACGCGCATTACCAAAGCCGGTGGTGGCTGAAGCGCCAAGTACTGTCCGAGAACAATTTAAACTGGAAGCATATCGACCAGGCGCTTTACGCCATGGAAAACGCCAATACGCAGATTAAATTATTTAAAGACGGACCGGTCGAGCCAGGCCGCTATACCGAGCCCTATTGGGAACTGGGCGAACAACGCACACGTATCGTCAAAGACGTTTTGTACCGCTATTTAACGGACGGTGCGACCTTGGTATTAAACAAACTACAGCTCTACCTCCCGGAAATTAACGACTATTGCATGGACGTGGCGCAATTCGTCGGCGAAAAAACCAACGCCAATGCCTATGCGGCATTCGGCGGCGACGGTTCGTTTGGCAAACATTGGGATACTCACGATGTGTTCGCCTTGCAACTGATCGGACGCAAAAGATGGCGCCTCTATCAACCCACATTCGAATTGCCTTTAAACCATCAAACCAGCCTAAACCATAAAGCGGAATGCCCGGCGGAACCGGTGCTGGATACCGTATTGGTGGCCGGGGATTTGTTGTATATCCCAAGAGGCTGGTGGCACGAGGCCCTGCCTATCGCCGGCGACGAGACGTTTCATATCGCCATAGGCACCTTCCCGCCTAAATTATTGGACTATCTGCTTTGGCTATGCGGCAATCAACTGCCGGACCGCATTGAAAGCCGGGGGTCTATCAACCCTTATCTCAATACGACGGACCTTATTGAAAGTTTTACTCCGCTATTACAAAGCACGCTAGCCGAACCGGAAAATCTCGATAATTTTTACATCGCTTTTACGGAACAACAAAGAGTTAAATCGCGATTTAATATTGGCAGTTTGTCTCCAACCGGCATATCGGACAACACCGCCCTTCTGCGCAATAACATTCGAATAAACTCGTTCCTACCAATATCCAACGATCAGAAGACCTTATTAGCCAACGGCTTCAAGATAAATCTCGACACCGAAAGCGCCGACTTCCTTGCCGGCATCAGTTCAGCCGAGAACTTGCAAGCCAATAAAAATGCTAAGCAATTATCCGACAAGGAGAATCAACTGTTGAAACAATTATCGACACTCGACCTTATTGAGCGGTTTTAGAGCGCTAAATAAATGACATTTTAAAATCTCCATACCAAAGATCACAAGAAGAATAATAGTCAACCTTAAACTGGATTTTATTATGACACCAATGAATCAAATCTATTTACCCATTTTTGGCCTCTCATTGGCGGTGATTTGCGCAATTTTGTCAATACACATATTTGCAAAGCCAACACCACATTTAACAAAAGGGAAAAGAACTGCTTTAGCAATTATTCTAACCGCTTGTATAACTTATGAGTTTATTTACTTTGGTTCCAGACTATATTATAAAAATTAATTTTAGGGGGTTACCGATTTTTTCATATTTTTTTCACTAAAAATAAAACCTGTAATCTATATATCATAAAAATGGAGAGCAATATGCGCGAATTGACTATTACTGAAATGTCTGTTGTCGGCGGTGGTTTTATTCCCCCATCTGAAATTCATCCATTTATGGATGCCAGAATAGCGCTTACAACGTTTAAGGGATTGGGATATTTAGGAGTTGCTTTTAAGATAGGATATACCTTAGGTGAAATATTGAACGAGAACACCGATATTCAAAAGTTCATTGCACAAAATTTAGACAAGGTCGTAAATGCACTTCACACAAGCAATATCACAAACACACAGCTTGGAGAAGATGGCGATGGTGAATGACAATTCGAGCCGATTTACCTGTAAAAAATTTTTTTTTGCTGTTACGACCATCAGGCTTCTCGCTATATTCAGTGTCATTATGGCCATACAAGCTGTTTCTAGGGGGGAATTTTTTGAGTTTTTACAATTAGCGAGTTCAGGCTTAATTCTTTGGTTTTCAATTTTTCATTCCTATGAATTAACACAGCCAATCAATGATGTTACCGACTTATACAGGAAACGCAAGACGATGAAGACTTTAAATCGCATTGAATGGATATTTATTTATATTTTTATATTAGGAACGGTAGGTAGACTACTGATATAGAAATCTGCATTTTTACATGAAGCGTGTATCAAATTATGAAAACGTAATTTGAAAAATATACTTCACCATTCATAGCTACGTAGAAAAACCTATTTTTAAACTTATATTTCAATGCAGTCCAAATATATCTAAGGAGAGCAATATGCGTGAATTGACAATTACTGAAATGGTACTCGTTGGTGGCGGCTTATCGGAAGCAGATACTCTAGCAATTGCCGGCGCTTTAGGTGCTGGTGTGGGTATGGGCATGGCGCAATGGGCCGGGTTGACAACAGCACAGCAAATAGCCGCCGCCGGATATTTTGGCGTGGCCGCTTCGGCAGTAACCGCTGCCGGACTAGCGGGCTGGACTATTGGTGAATATCTGAACCAACACACGCCGATCCAAAGCGTATTGAGTAATTTGCTAGGTGGAGAGGATGGGGACGGTAGTTAATGTATTCGACAAAGGGATACCAAAAGAAAGGCTCTCTCGCCATTTTGAGTCTTTCTTACCGGTGCAGTATTAAATTAATCTATCGGTACTACTCATGAGATATAACCCGTTTCTGATTATCATCGCGTCGGTTTTCGCCCTATTATCGACGCTTGCGGTATTAATATTCGTGTTTCCAAAGGCAACTTCGGATATCGCCTCTCATCTCGATGGCGAGGAATCGATTGTGTTGTACATCGCTTTATGTTCAATATTTCTGTCAGGTTTTTTTTATTTTAAAAAAAACCAAAATCACATCGAAAAACTATTCTCGGGAAGACAAGCAGCCGAATTCGTGTATAGACGCGATATAACCACTTACTTAGTGACGGGATTTATTTGTGCCGGCGCGGCTTCAGAGTTAGTGACACAAGATAAAGCACTGCATGACAATATTGTTCTGATCTCGGGGATATTTTTATTACTGAGCATTATCTCTGTTATTTATCGGCGATTTTGGCCATCAAATAAACCGTTTCGACGAAATATCAATTGAACATCTCGGAAAAAACCGTAGACCGGATTAGTAAAACTTAATCGGACGAAATTGAGATCTACATTCCTCGGAATCGCTTCTCCATTCGAAACGACCAGGAATATACGATTTATCGTTTTAGGGCTAATAAAATGATTTACCTAATTGTTAGCTTATATTTTGCTGTGATGGCACTCTGTATTTCTTTAGAGATGTTAGTTAAAAATACCTTGGGCAAGTCCGAAGACAAAATTAACAGAATGCAGTTTTTGCTTCATGCGCTTAATTCCACGGCAATTCTCTTAGTTGCATGGTCTTATTTCAAAAATTGAGTTTTTTATTTCCGTCCGATTATAGAAACAAAATCTGACGAATTTTTAGTTCTCATGCCAGCGCACTTTCCAAAACTGATGAGCGCTTAATCCATTTATCCAACCCTAGAAAGGAATCTTACCCATGAACCCTACCCGCTCGACCTTAATAGCATGTTTAATACTAACTCTCGTCAACGTTGGTAGCGGGCACGCCACGGAAAATAATACAAACGGCGCCGCCGCCGAGAAGTACGGCGCGATCGAACGGCGATTCGAGAACGGTTTCCGGGCCGTGTTGGTTCCCGATACCAAGGCCGAGCAGACGGCGGTGACGCTGGTTTATTTCAGCGGTTCGCTCGCCGATCCTGTGGGCAAGTCGGGCCTTGCGCATTTGCTGGAGCATCTGTTGTTTAACGCGCCGACGACGCCGGACAATCATTCGCTGGTGAGCGAGCTGGCGCGCCGCAACATTGCCTATAACGGCAATACCCATTTCGACCGCACTATCTACCACACGGCCTTTTCCAGCGACCAGCCCACGCTGAACTGGCTGCTGCAACAAGAAGCCTTGCGCATGCATAAACTGACGATTACGGAAACGGATATTGCCAGAGAATTACCCGTGGTATTGCGGGAAAAAGAGCTTGGCGATAGCAATCATCAGCAAAAATTAGCGCAACAAATACTGCCGGTTGTTACTCGCTTTGCCCCCTATGTACGCCCGCCGATAGGTAACGAAGCTGAATTACGCGGTATCGCCATCGAAGACGCCCGAGCTTTTTATCGGACACACTATCGTCCCGGCAATGCGCTGTTGATCATTACCGGTCGATTTGACCTTACCGAAACCTGGAAGCAATTGGCAACTCATTTTGGTGAGCTTAAATCGCCCAAAATCGGGCCACCACCCGTATTCCAGGCGGTGTCCAGGCGGGAGAGCGGCGACCCGCAAACGAGTTTTCGCGGTGACGGCGATGTTGCTTCCGTCTCGTTATTTTATCCGTTACCCCATTCGTTCGATGCCAAGCATGTAGCGGCAATGGGCCTGCTGAGCGGCTTGCTGGCCGGTTCACCCGCCAGTCGCTTACATGAATCGCTGGTTAGTGCCGGACAGGCAGCCTCTGTCTCGGCCATGCCGTTGCTATTGCGCAATGGGGGTGCATTCGAAGTAACCGCGCTGCCGCTGTCAGCCGATAACGAAGCGTTGGAACAACTTCAACACACCTTAGCAGAACAAGTGCATTCGCTGGGCGATACCGCGTTCACGGAAACAGAACTGGAGCGCGCCAAAAACTTGATCCGCAACGAGGCTTTACACGTGCAATCCCGAGCCGCCGCTTTTGGCTACCGTTTGGCTGAATTTGCCTCCCTCGGCGACTGGCGGCTGTGGTTCGAGAGCATTGACGCGGCCCAAGAAATGTCATTGCCGGAGATTCAACAAACCGCTAAAACGCTTTTCCAGCAAGGTCTCCCGGTTGCCCAGTTGATGAGCAGTCGGCATGCGGCAAGTGTCGCGGCGCGGAAAGAAGCCCTCGTACCGCAAGCGACAACCGCCGAACCATCCCCCGCGTCCGCGCCTGCGCGCCTGCCGGAAACCGCCAGCCCAGTGGCTAACGATGTGACGGCGGCGGCTATTGATGCACAAATCGAGCGCTTTAGCATTAACGAGTCGCTGGCGGTTGCGCTCTGGCCCAAGCCCATACCGACCGGCCGGGTGCAGGGCCAGTGGAATCTGCGCATGGGCACGGCGGACAGCATGCTTGGCAAACGTATGTTGGCGGACCTTACCGGCAGCCTGTTGGCGCACGGTTCGGCCAGTTTAGATCGGCAACAACTGTTTGATCGCTTGGTGGGTTTGGATGCCCACTTGTCGATGACGCCGATGGAGGACCGTTTGGCGATTCGCTTCGATCTGCCCGCGAAGTCGTTGCCGGAATTTCTGGACGTTCTAATCGATGTTCTTCGTCATCCGGCACTGCCGGAGCAGGGATTCAAGGAAATCGGCAATCAGTTGCGCGTCGCCTACCAAAGCCTGGGCGCAAAACCGCAAGTCGTCGCGGAACAAGCCGTGACCGCACTCACCAGCCCATACCCTATCGGCGACATCCGCCGCGAGCCCGGCATGGCGGAAGCGCTCGCCGCGTTGGAGCGCATCGAATTGAACGATGTAAAAGCCTTCCATGCCGATTACTACGGCGCGAATGGAGAGTTGCTGCTGTCCGGGGAGTTTGATGCCAACGCAACGCGCCGGCAGTTGGAAAGCCTGTTAGGTCCCTGGCGCAGCAAGCAGGCCTACCAGCGGCCGCCCCTGCCTTACACCACTTTGGCACCCGGCCGGCATGTCATGACCGTAGCCGATGGCGCGCACGGCATTTACACAGCACAGCTTAGACAACCGTTGCAAGCGGACGAGACTGACACCCTGACCTTAATGCTGGCGAATGTCGCGTTGGGCGAGGATGCGATTCAATCCCGCCTCGGTCGCCGCCTGCGTCAACAAGAGGGGATTTCCTACGGTGTGGCCAGCAAGATGAGCGCTTCCGCCTTCGAACCGCGCGCCACCCTGACCATAAGCGCGACCTATGCGCCGGCCCTGCGGCAACAACTCTCCAAAGCCGTACACGAGGAACTGGCGCTGCTGGTTAAAGACGGCCTCAGCGCTGCGGAATTCGACAGTGCAAAAGAGAACTGGCGCCATCGCAACGATCTGAGCAAACTGGATCGCGACAAGCTATTCGGCAAGCTGAATCTGCTATTACGCTTACGGCGCGACATGCACTACTACGCCGACATCAATGCCCGCGTTGAAGCCTTGACGCTGGCCCAGGTGAATACGGCGATTGCCCGCCACATCAATCCCGATCAGTTGCTGGAAGTGTTTGTCGATACCAACAATGAAGCACCTTAAGCACGCGCACCATTCGTCGTACTTGCAAACCACCGCGGCCGAATGCGGCCTGGCCTGTGTAGGCTATGTCGCCGCCTGCCACGGTGCCGCACACAGCATGAGCGACTTACGCGCCAAGTATGCGGTGTCGCTACGCGGCTCCACGTTGATGGATTTGGTCGGTATCGGCGCGGCGCTCGGGTTCTCGTGCAGACCGCTACGCCTGGAATTGGCGGAACTCGACCAACTCAGTCTCCCCTGTATTTTGCATTGGCAAATGAGCCATTTTGTCGTGCTAAAAAAAGTGGGGCGCGGCCGGGTGCTGGTCCACGACCCGGCCAAGGGCGAAAGGGAGCTGGCTATAGCCGAAGTCAACACCCTGTTTACCGGCGTGGCCTTGGAACTGACGCCTGCGCCGGCGTTCGAACGTATTACGCCGAGGTCGCGTATTCCCCTAGCTAAACTGGTCGGCAAGGTGGACGGCCTGATCCGGAGCTTGACGCAAATCACGGTATTGGCCGTTGCCATGCAATTATTCGCCTTGCTGACACCGATAGTTGCCCAATGGATAGTAGACGGTGCGATTGTGTCCGGCGACCGGGATTTCCTGTTGGTATTAGCCTTGGCCTATGCCTTGATTGCCGTGATTAAAATCGTGTTGGAAGCCGTTAGAAGCTGGCTGGCCATCGTGCTGGCCACACAATTCAATCTGCAATGGGCCGGCCGCATTATCGGCCACTTGTTAAGGCTGCCCGTGCATTGGTTCGAACTACGGCATACCGGCGATATCGTATCCCGGTTTCAATCGATGCAAGCCATTCAACAGACGCTGACCGGCAAATTAGTGGAAGTGGTCTTGGACGGCGGATTCGGTTTAATTGTCCTGGCGGTGATGTTGCTGTACAGCCCCACGCTGAGCGCTTTCGCCGTCGCCGCCGTATTGGCCTATTTGCTAATCCGCGTTTTGCCCCATGGAATCTATCATCGCTTAACCGATGAAGCACTGGCACACGAGGCCAAGGCGCAAAGCCATTTTCTGGAAAGCATTCGCGCCGTTCACACCACAAAGTTGGCGGGTCTGGAAGAGCAGCGCCGGGCACGCTGGCTGAATTTGTTCGTCGCCGGCGTGAATAAACGCATCGGCGCGCAAAAAATGTCGCTGGGATTTTCGCTGGGTTATAGCGCGGTGTTTGCCGCCGAAGCCATCGCCGTGCTGGCGGTCGGCGCGACCATGGTCATGGACAACGCCCTGACCGTCGGCATGTTGATGGCGTTTATTTCCTACAAGGACGACTTTACGTCGAGAATGCAACGGCTGATCGACAACCTGATGTCCATGCGCATGATCAGTCTGCATGTGGAGCGTTTAGCGGATATTGTCTTGGCGGAAAAGGAACATACCGACGGCTTCGCGGCGGACAAAGTCATCAATCGAAAGGATTTCAGCCCCAGCATCGAGTTTAAAAACCTGGGCTTTCGCTACGGCGCGAATATGCCGTGGGTATTTCGCAATTTGCATCTGTCCATCCAACCCGGCGAACACATCGCCATCGTCGGCCCTTCCGGTTGCGGAAAGAGTACCCTGGTCAAACTCTGCTTGGGCTTGCTGGAACCGACCGAGGGTGTCATTGAAATCGACGGCATGCCTTTAAGCCAATTCGGATTGGCAAACTGGCGCCGGCTGGTGGGGGCGGTGTTGCAGGAAGACCAGTTATTCTCCGGGAGCCTTCAGGAAAATATTTCCGGATTCGACTTACAAACCAATTTCGAGCTACTTAAACAAAGCGCTCAACTCGCCGGCATCGACCATGAAATCGAGGCTCTGCCTATGCGTTATCTATCCCAGGTTGGCGACATGGGCAGCAGTTTTTCCGGCGGGCAAAAGCAACGGCTCATCATCGCGCGGGCCCTCTACAAAGTGCCGTCAGTACTGGTCCTGGACGAAGCGACCAGCCACTTGGACGTCGAAACAGAGCGGAAAGTGAATTTGGCAATCAATTCGTTAAGCATCACCCGCTTAACTATCGCCCATCGGCCGGAAACCATAGGCATGGCGGACAGAGTCGTGTCTCTGGATGCCGGCATATACAGCGAAAGCAGAATGGGTAGTTTCTGAAGGCTATTCCGCCATCCCAGTATTTTAGGCAAACCTCCGGGGGATTTTCCGGCAAGTGCGGTTTCGCTAATTGAGTCTGGTGCTGGATTTGACCACCGTAAAGCCGGCGCGTTTGCTTTTGTCTTTTTGACCGGCTCTGGCCTGGTGCGCGGCTTCGGCCATGGTGTCGGCAAAGCTCAGAAAATCGGCCACTTCCAGGCGCAATGACATGTTCTGCAAATGCAGGTGGACTACGCCGCATTCGCGGCAAATCAATACCTTGCTTAACGCCGTCGCCGCCAAGCATTCGTGGGTACAGGGTTTGTTGCTCATACGTTTACTCCTTCAAAAATCGTTAGGGATTGGGTAAAAAACTTAAAGCTCGGGATTCGTTAAACCACGACTGAGCTTGGCTTTGGCCTGAGACAAGAACATTTTCCAAACGATTTGTTTCGACCCTAAATCAAGACATCGGAAATCCGTAGCATGGATTTCGCCTTTTTCGACCAACGCCGCCAAAACTTCCGGAGCGATTGCCAAGCGCACAGCCTCTGGTTCTCTAAATAAGGGGAATAATCTTTTCACGTCACGGCAGCTGATTTTTAATCTGCCTTAAATGATAATTATTCTCATTTGAAAAGTAAAGTATTTCTTCCTCCTTGAAATTTCAGCTATTAACTCGCCGTTGGTTTTGCAGCCTAAAGGATAATTTCCGCAAGCCTTTAGGCTGTCGAGCGCCCGAAACGGCTGGAATGCGCTCAAAAACTTAAGCCTATCCAAGCTTTGATTTCGAATTGGGAAACAGTCTGCACGCAAATTCCGAAGTTGACATTAGCCTCAAAAAAAATAAAATGAGAATCGTTATTATTTGAGAATGATCTTATTTCTTGGCTTTTTGGAGCCGCATATCTCGAATAGCGATCAATAACCGACGGACAATAACTGTCGGTTCGTAAAATCTTAGCCACCCAGCATTCCCAGCCAGGCAGCCAGCACTATTTATTCAGTTACGGGAATACTATGTCTGCAAACCATTCGACCACGAAAAAAAACACCCCTGCCAAGTGGCGCTTGGGGGCTTTATTGCCGCTGGGCGCGGCTCTGAGCGGAGCGGCATTCGCCGCTGACCCGGCCGCCGACGTAGCGGCCAACAATGATCAAGAAGTGGTTTTGGAAGACGTCAAGGTCAAAGCCAACCGCGAAAAACAAGCCATTCGCTTCAAAGCCGACACCTCGACCACCGGCAGCAAAACCGAGATGGCGCTGCGCGACATTCCGCAATCGGTCAGCGTGGTAAAAAAAGAACTGATCGAGTCGCAAAACGCCTTCAACCTGCGCGATGCCTTACGCAATGTCAGCGGCCTGACCATTGCCGCCGGCGAAGGCGGCCGTACCGGCGATTCCATTACCTTGCGCGGCTTCGCGGCCAGCTCCGACCAATATCTGGACGGGGTCAAAGACAACGGCCAGTACACTCGCGACACCTTTTTCATCGAAAGAGCCGAAGTACTGAAAGGCGCATCGTCAATTTTATTCGGTCGCGGCGCCACCGGCGGTGTCATCAATCAGGTTTTCAAGAAGCCGACCGGCAAAACCGGAATTAACGGCAGCTTTACTTATGGCTTGTACGACTTCAAACGCACCGCCATCGACGCCGAAACCAAATATCAAGATTTATCGGCCCGGCTGAATGTGATGTACCAGGATGCCGATTCCTATCGCGACTACAACTACAGCAATCGCTGGGGTATCGCGCCTTCGTTCAAATGGGACATCAGCGCCGATACCGATTTGACGCTAAATCTGTTGCACCAACAGGATGAAGGTGTGTTCGATTACGGCGTACCCATGTATCGAGGCCGGCCGGCCGGCGTGCCTATCAACACCTTTTATGGCTTCACCGATAACCGGATGATGGACACCGATGTCAATGTGGCTACGGTGGCGTTAACCCACCGTTTCAACCAGGATTTCTCGGTTAAAAACTCGATCCGCTACGGCGACTACGAGCGTAAATACCTGACCCATCTGTATTCCGGCGCAGCGGCCTATACCGGCGCCAATGCCGGTACCATCGCCCGTTCGCAAGCCTTGCGCTTGAATACTCAGGAAAACATCTACAACCAAACCGACTTTGTCTACAAAAAGCCCTTGTTCGGCTTTAACAATACCTTGATGTTCGGTAGCGAATTCGGTTGGGAAGAGTACGATTACAAATCGAAAAACTCGACCGGCGTCAGCCGGGTGTCGATATTCAATCCGCGCCTTACCGCCAGCGTTACCGGCTTGGCCTACGACTTCAGCGGCACCCTGGACACCAGCCGTCTGACCCAAGCCCAAACCTACGCGGGTTATGTGTTGGATCAATTCGAGATCAATCCGGAATGGAAATTACTGGCCGGCACCCGCTACGATGTGTTCGAGGCGCAACAGACTGATCGGATAGGCAGCGCCGACTTCAATAGCAGCGTCGATCAATGGAGCCCGCGCGGCGGCATCGTCTGGCAGCCCAGCAAAGCTCAGTCTTACTATTTCAGCTACGGCAAGTCGTTTAATCCGTCTGCGGAAAGCCTGAGTTTGTCGGCCAACAACGCCAACCTGCCACCGGAGCAGAATCATAACTATGAGATCGGCGGCAAATGGGAGCTGTTCGACGGCAAATTATCGGCCACCGCCGCCCTGTTCCGCCTGGAAAAAACCAACGCCCGCACTACCTCACCGCTGGATGCCAATCTGCAAATCCTCGCAGGCGAACAAAGTACGGACGGCTTCGAAGCCGGTCTGGCCGGCGAAGTGTTGCCGAAATGGGATGTGTCGCTGACCTATGCGTATCTTGACTCGAAAATCAGCAAATCCACATCAACAGCCACCGGCTCGGTCAGCGGCTTAGTGAAATCGTTCGAGGGGATGACAGCCGTCAACGTGCCGGAGCACAGCGGCGTAGCCTGGAGCACCTATCATCTAACCGACAACTGGGAGATCGGCGGCGGCGTCTACTACGCCAGCCACCGTTATGCCGACAGCGTCAACGAAGCGGTATTACCGGGTTACGCCCGCCTGGATGCGGTGGTGGCTTATCACCAAAAACATTACGACGTGCAACTCAACGTGTTCAACCTGACCGATACCGTCTACTACGAATCCGGACAAACCAACTCTGCCTTGCCGGGCACGCCGGTGTCCGGGCAGTTGACGGTGAGCTTTAAATACTAAACTCGACGTGTGCGAACGGTTAAACAACATCCGCCATTGGTGAGATGGTTTAACCGTTCCGCCCAATCCGCAAAACCCCTTATTTGCAATTGCCATAGCCCGCTTTTGGAACCCGACCCATGAACACCGCAACCGACTCATTATTGACGCCAGCCAGCCGCCCGCCCAAGAAAACCAACGGCGGCTACTTGTTTTTACCGAAAAGCCTGTCGCGCGGCGCCTTTCTGAAATGGCTGCGCCGCACCCATGCCTGGTTCGGGCTGTGGGGCGCGGCCTTGGGCTTGCTGTTCGGCTTTACCGGGATTTTAATGAATCATCGTGACATCTTGAAAATTCCGATTGGTCGCATGGAACAAAAAGAAATCCAGCTGGCCTTGCCGGAACCGCATCCCGCGGACCCGAAAGCAATGGCGGCCTGGCTGGGTGAAACGCTGGGCGTCGATACCTCCCACGCCAAAATTCGCAAGGAACCCGGTAAAACCGTAACCTGGAACAATCAACCGGTTCAGCAGCCGGCCTCCTGGCAGATCAACGTGCGCAATCCGCAAAAACTGTTGTCTGCCGACTATTGGGAAGGCAACGCCTTTGTCACGGTCAAGCAAGGCGACGCCAACCTGTTGACCACTTTGAACAACCTGCACAAAGGTACTGGCATGGGCGTGGGCTGGGTGCTGTTGGTGGATACCTTGGCGGGCGGTTTGATCCTGCTAGCCTTAACCGGTACTTTATTGTGGACCAGGCTGCACGGCAACCGGTTGGCCGCCGCCGGCTTAGGGCTGGGCTCCATGAGTTTGGCGGTGTTTTTTGCCTTGCAAGCCATCTCGGGTTAGACCATGTTGATCCAAATTCCAGAAGTCCTATCCCCTGCCGAACTACAACAGCTTGGCGATATGCTGGCCGACGCGCCTTGGGCGGATGGCCGCATCACCGCCGGCAGTCAGTCGGCACAGGTCAAAAACAATTGGCAACTGCCGGAGCAAACCGAGCAAAGTCAGGCGGCCCGTGCCATCCTGCTGAACGCCTTGAATCGCAATCCCCTGTTTCTGTCGGCTGCTCTGCCGAAAAAAATTTTCCCGCCCTTGTTCAATCGCTATGCCGGAGAACACAACACCTTCGGCAACCACATCGATAACGCTATCCGCCACTGCCCGATCAGCGGCGAACGGGTGCGTACCGATTTATCGGCGACGGTTTTTCTGGCGGAGCCTGACAGCTACGACGGCGGCGAACTGGTCATCGAAGACACCTACGGCGAACACGCCGTGAAGCTCGCGGCTGGGGATATGGTGTTGTATCCCGGTTCCAGCCTGCATCGGGTGGAACCGGTGACGCGCGGCGCGCGGCTGGCTTCGTTCTTCTGGCTGGAAAGCATGGTGCGGGAAACCGAACGCCGCCGCCTGTTATTTGAAATGGACATGGCTATCCTGGAATTGCGCAACACCCAAGGCGACACCGCGCCGACCGTCAACCTGACCGGCTGTTACCACAACCTGCTGAGGATGTGGGCGGAGGTGTGAAACCCGCCTGATAGTTATTCCGGCTCCTATGTAGACCCAGTATCGTCATCCCTAGAAAGCGGCAACCTTAGCGCAGCCCTTTTGGCCCTGGGCGGCGCGGGGCCGCTGATATATCAGGGCCGGGTAAAAGCAAACTGCGTCAGCTTAAGTCCTCGTGCAACTGCCGTTGGCATACCGCTGAAAACTTTATCTTCATCCCGCCCGCCAACGACCAAGGGCATATCCCCTCCTCCCCTATTTGCTTGGCCCTCACGCACAGCACATTCCATCGCACCTGTGAGCGCAGAACGCTGTCCGTCAACAGATTGACCTATTGACCGGCCTTTTCTTGCGTTCACCATTTCCATTAAGGCGGGCAGCATGATACTTGCGGTCCGGAATGGCCAGCACCTTTATGCGCCTGACAAAGTAGAATGCATAAATGCTACAAAAACTTTGTGATAAATCGATGCTGCGCTACATTTGCAACTGAAGAATTAACCCGAGAGACACGCTGTCTCTTGCCATGCCCCATTTGCTACAGAATGAAAAATACCTTTTACCCCGTTTGGATAGGCGCGCTGTGCTTGGCTATTCATACGGAGATTGCTTCGGCCGATACCGATTTAACCGAGTTGAATTTAGAAGAACTGCTATCGGTAAAAATCACATCCGTTTCCAAAAAAACCCAAGCGCTAGGCGATGCGGCGGCGGCGGTATTTGTGATTAGCAACGACGACATCAAACGCGCCGGCGCCACTAACATTCCCGATGCGCTGCGTCTGGCGCCCGGTATTGACGTGGGCCGCATCGACGCCAACAAATGGGCCGTCAGCTCGCGCGGTTTTAATGGCCGGTTTTCCAATAAATTACTGGTGCTGATCGACGGTAGAAATATCTACACACCGGCTTTCTCGGGTGTGTATTGGGAAATGCAGGATGTCATGCTGGAGGATGTGGAGCGCATCGAGGTGATTCGCGGCTCCGGCGCGGCACTGTGGGGAGCCAACGCCGTGAATGGCGTCATCAACATCATCACCAAACATGCCGCCGATACCCAAGGCGGCTTACTCAGCGCTGGCGGCGGTAGCGAGGAACGCGGATTCGGTGCATTCCGCTATGGCGGCAAGCTCAACGAAAACACCAGCGGCCGCGCCTATCTCAAAGGTTTTGATCGTGACACGCTCAGCAGAGCCGACGGCCAGCCCGCCGGCGATGCCTGGAGCAAAATGCAAGGCGGCTTTCGCATAGACTCCGACTGGTCGGCCGCCGACTCCGCCACCGTGCAAGGCGATGTTTATCATAGCAATTTAAACCAGCAAATCGGATTAGCTACGTTCACCGCGCCTTATCGAGAAACGATTGCCGACCAGGTACAAGCGACCGGCGGCAACTTGCTGGGCCGTCTACAACATCGCATTTCCGATACGTCAAATTACGCCCTACAACTGTACTTTGACAGCTACGACCGCAGAGAAAGTTTTATTGAAGAAGAGCGTTATACCGGCGACGTCGATTTTCAACACCGCTTTGCGCTAAACGACTGGAACGACATCATCTGGGGAGCGGGTTATCGGTATACCTATACCAAAGAAAACCAAGTGAAGCAGACCTTAGTTAATTTCACGCCACCTCAACGCGGCGAGAGTTATTTCAATACCTTTCTCCAAGACCAATTAACCTTGGTGGACGAGCAACTATGGCTGACGCTGGGTTCCAAACTGGAGCACAACGATTACACCGGCATCGAAGTGCAACCCACCGCCCGCCTACTCTGGGGACCGGACCCCAACCACCGGCTGTGGGCAGCCATTTCCCGAGGCGTCCGCATTCCGTCGCGGGTGGATGCGCATATGGAGTTAATCGGCCAAGTCGTACCGCCGCTGACCAGCCCCAACAGCACGCCCTTACCCCTGGCCCTCGCGGTAACCGGCTCCAACGCTTACCAAGCCGAGGAGGTGCTAGCCTATGAAACCGGCTATCGATACACCCCCAGCAACAGCTTCTCCTTGGATGTATCGTTGTTTTATAACGATTATCAAAATCTGCGCTCCTATCATCCTGGATCGATAGACCCGGCAAATATGCCGTTTTTTATCAAACAGCCTTTGATTATCGACAATACCGGCAAGGGCAAAACCTATGGCGTAGAAACCTCGGTAGTTTGGAAAATGCTGGATTGGTGGCGCTGGGACCTAAGTTATAGCGTGTTGAAAACCGAGCTGACCAGCAATCCCTATTACCAGGAAGCAGTATCGCCGCAGCACAAAACCTCGTTGCGCGCGATGCTCAATCCGACACCGGACGTTACACTGGATGCCTGGCTGCGATATGTGGACAACGCCAGCGCCTTTACCTTAAGCGGGCCGGCATACATTAAAGCCTACACCACCCTGGATTTGCGTCTGGCCTGGAAGCTCAATCAAGCCGTCGAATTATCGCTGGTCGGCCAAAACTTATTGGACAACCAACATCTGGAATACATTCAGGAAACTTTCACCCAGGCTGCCGAAGTGCAACGCGGCGTTTACGGCAAAGTGGTTTGGGAGTTTTAAGCCTCCGGTCTCGAACCACAGGCTTAAGGCTTTAAAAATCGCAGCGTCATTCGATCACTTTCCCCCATCGCGGTGTATTTATCCCTATCCTTGCTGCCTCGACTGAATGCCGGCGGCAAGCGCCACACACCGCCCTCGCGGTCTTTGCTGTCCAACGGGTTGGCATTGATCTCGCTGGCAGCCTGCAATACAAAGCCGGCCGCACCGGCCCAGGCAATCAGCTGATTTTGGCCGATATACCCCGAAAAATCGTCGTTCGCCACATCGCCATTTGCCCGATGTTCGACCAGCCCCAGCGTACCGCCAGGTTTAAGCACGTCGAAAAAACCTTTGAACATCAATGCCACGCTATCCGCTTCCCGCCAGTTATGGACATTGCGGAACGTCAGCACCACATCCGCTGAAGCGGGTGCGCCAAACGTCGGCTTGGCTTCGTCATACAGCCGAATCTCCGGACTGCCGTATAGGCTTGGTGCAGCACGCAATTTGCGCTCAAGCGCGTTGAGTTGCTTTGCATAATAGTTTTTGGCGCTGTTCTTGACGGCACTCTCAGGGTTTATCACCGCGGCAATGTAATGGCCGTTTTCCCGAAGCAAAGGTGCAAGAATCTCCGCGTACCAACCATAACCCGGCGTAATTTCGATCACAGTTTGCTGAGGATTCACGCCGAAGAACGTCAGCGTTTGCAACGGATGCCGCCAGTTGTCGCGGGCAACATTAGCCGGGTCGCGCCACTTGCCGGCAACCGCTGCTTCCAGTGTCAGCACCGGCCCCGCCCCCGTCGCTGTGGAATGTGCGTCCTCCGACGCAGGACAGGCAACCAGCGCGGCGATAACTGCGGTGGCAAGCAATATTCGAATCACAGTCGCTTCAGCCCTCTTTGCATTCGGCTTATATTCAAGGCAATCCAAAAGACTACGGCTTTTTAATGCACAGTGCTTCAAAATCAGCCAACGGTATCGGCTTACTGAACAAGTAGCCCTGATATAACTGACAGCCTTGCCGTTCCAAGAATGTCAACTGCTCTTCGGTTTCAACGCCTTCGGCGATACTTTCGATACCCAAGTTATCGGCCATGCCGATGATGGTTTGCACAATCACCGCATCACTTTGGGATACCGTAATATTGCGCACGAAGGACTGGTCGATCTTCAATTGGTCTATCGGTAACTTGGTCAGATAGTTCAGCGACGAATAGCCGGTGCCAAAATCGTCCATCGAAAAACGCACGCCAAAATCACGCAGTTGCTGCATCTTCACAATCGCGTCGTCAATGTCATCCAGCACCAAACTCTCGGTGAGCTCAAGTTTCAGCCGATTGGGGCTCAAATCGCAGCGCGCCAGGGCAAGCCGGACTTGCTCCACGAAATCATCCTGATGAAACTGCAGGGCGCTGACATTCACAGCAAGCTGTAACTCAGACTTAAGCGGATCGTTTTCCCAAGCTTTGAGCTGCGCACAAGCCGAGTCCATCACCCATTTACCAATCGGCAAGATCAAGCCAGTGTCCTCGGCCAATGGAATAAATTCCGCAGGCGAAACCAAGCCGCGCTCGGGATGGAGCCAACGTATCAAGACTTCTGCGCCAAGAATCTGACCGGCGCGGTTGACCTGCATCTGGTAATACAGCACCAATTGCTGCTCGCTTAGTGCCACACGCAAATTGCTTTCCAATACCGCGCGAGTTTCCAAAGCGGCCTGCATCACCGGATCGTAAAACAGCAGCTTATTACGGCCGCCGCGTTTGGCTTGGTAAAGCGCGGTATCGGTGTATTTCAGCAATTCCTCTGCCGTAATATGTTGGTTGCGAAACATGCAGATACCCATGCTGGCCGAGCAATGGTGATCGTATCCCTGCAACGAATAAGGCTGATTAATGGCAGAAAGAATTTTACCGGCCAGCATTTTGGTATGGGCAGACGCACGGGTTTCGTCCGCACTTAGGCTGTTCAATATCATCACAAATTCGTCGCCGCCCAGCCTGGCGACGGTATCGCCTTCACGCACGCATTCTCGCAGACGTTGGGCAACCTCGATCAGCAGCAAGTCGCCAATCGTATGGCCTTTGGTGTCGTTGAGCGCTTTGAAGTTATCCAGGTCAATAAACAAGGCCGCGCCATGCTTATCATGCCGGGCATTGGTGACTATGGCTTGTTGCAGGCGGTCGTAAAGCAGACGGCGATTCGGCAGATTGGTTAACGGATCGTAAAACGCTAGGCGCTCGATCTCGGCTTCCGCCTGTTTTTGAGCCAACGCGCGGCTGAAATTTTCCAAGGCAAAGTTAATATCCATGGACATTTCGACCAACAGGTCGCGCGCCGCATCGTCGAAGGCGTTCGCTTCGTCAGCGTACAGTACGAATGCGCCGACCGCCTGGTCGTTTTTGAGTAAAGGCAACGCAGCCGACGCCGCCCAGCCGGCGCGCAAACCTTGTTCGCGCCACGGCACGGTCATCGGATCGTTAATAAAATCCTGGCACCAGCAAGGGCGTTGTTCGCGGATTGCCACGCTGGCAGGACCGCGGCCGAAAGCACTGGCGGCATCCAAGGACATATCGATGGTAGCCAACTCTTCCGCGCCTTCCCCAAAACTGGCGACCGGGCGTATCGAGCACTGATCGGCCGCAAACAAGCCAACCCAAGCCATTTTCATACCGCCAAACTCCACGGCAGCACGGCAAATTTCCAGGAACAGTTCGGTTTCGTCGGCACTGTGGACGATGGCTTTATTGCAATGACTCAAGGCCGCATAGAGCTGCATGTGGCGCTGGACTTTCGCTTCTGCCGCTTTACGCTCGGTCACGTCGCGGGCAATGCCGAGCACGCCTATCGGTTTGCCGTCCTGATTCAATACCGGTGTCTTCAGAGTTTCGAACAAGCCGTAGTAACCGTTATCAGCGAAAGTCAGCCATTCTTCGTTGGCGCAAACCTTGCCGGCGGCCAGCGCTTTGCGATCATGGTCCCGGAAAAAATCGGCCAGTTCCCTGGAAGTAAATTCGTAATCGGTCTTGCCGACGATGTCGGCTTCCTTGGCGCCGTATAAGCGTTCGAATTGCAGATTGCAGCTGATATACACACCCTGCAGATCCTTTAACCAGACCAGATCGGGAATAGTCCGCAGCAAGGTGTGCATGAGGCTATGGGCTGCAACCAGATCGTTCAGACTCGCTCTGAGCTTTTTCTCGCTCTCCAGGAGCTGGTGGCTACGCTCTTCCACCAACTCTTCCAGATGATTGCGCAGCCGGTCGATTTCCAAATGTGTGCGCACGCGCGCCAGCAGCTCCTCACGTTGATACGGCTTGGTGACAAAGTCCACCGCGCCCAGCTCAAAGCCTTGGACTTTTTCTTCCGGGTCCGACAGCGCACTGATGAAAATAATCGGCACATGGCGGGTATCCGGATGCGCTTTGAGCAGACGGCAAACCTCAAAGCCGCCCATACCCGGCATCAGAATATCCAGCAACACCAAATCAGGCGGATTGGCAGTAGCAAAATTAACAGCCAGCTCACCGTTTATCGCCGAGCGCACCTCATATCCTTCAGCCTTAAGCAGGTCCGACAGCAACTTCAAAGACGCCGAAGTGTCGTCAACGACCAGAATTTTGCCTGCATTTACCATGATGTTTTAGTTAGTTCCCAATAGATTAAGAATAGTCGGATACTCATAAGCTTCGGCAAGCCGAGTCAATGCCGCGGCCACCCGCAGATCGTACGCTGCAATCTGTTGAATAATCCCGCCTATACGCTCACTGTCCAGATTATTCACTGCCAACTGCAAATCCTCGCGTAAATTCTGCGGCACGACCGACAGCATCTCCGGCGTCAAAATCACGTCCTCCGGCATCATTGCCGGTGAGTCTGCATAAACATAGCGCACGCCCAATAGACGGGTTAGACAGTCGTAAATTTCGTTGGCCCGGAAAGGCTTACAGATTAAGTCGTCCATGCCGGCCGCCATAATATCCGCCCGTTGCTCGGTGAAAGCCGACGCCGTGACCGCGACGATCTTCACCTGCTTGCCACCCGGCAAGCTTCGAATGATTCTGGTCGCCTCCAAACCATCCATGACCGGCATCTGTATATCCATCCAGATTAAGTGTGGCTGCCAACTTTGGAAACATGCCACGCCCAACTCGCCGTTCTCGGCTACCTTAACCTGAAAGCCCACGGCCTCCATCAGATTCACCAGCAATAATCGATTCTCCAGCTGATCTTCGATTATCAGAATCCGATAATTATCCTGCCCCGGCATCACGCCCAGCACCATGCGTTCTTCCAATCGGTACAAATCGGTAATATCGGCGGCCTGCGCCTGTTTTAGCGGCACATCGATGCGAAACAGCGAACCTTGCCCCGGTGCACTCTCCAGACTGATGGAGCCCTTCATTAATTGTACAAATTGGCGGGTGATGCTTAAGCCCAGCCCGGTACCTTTGTTGTCGGCCAGCTGTCCTATCTGCACAAACGGTTCGAAAATATGCTTTTGGTCTTCAGCGGCAATCCCAGGACCGGAGTCCTCCACTTCAATCAACAGATGGGCGATGGCGTTGTTCTTGGTGGACAAGCGTATGACCACCCCGCCTTGCTGGGTAAATTTCAATGCGTTGCCCACCAGATTGATCAATATCTGGCGCAAGCGGGCCTGGTCACCGATGATATAGCGCGGAAATGAGGAAGACTGATCGACGACTATTTGCAGGTTTTTCTCGGCCGCGCGTACCTGCATCATTTTCATCACATCCAGCACCATTTCCCCCAAATCGAATGGTGCGTCTTCCAACTGGACCCGGCCCGCTTCTATCTTGGCCATTTCCAGCACGTCATTAATCAAGTTCAACAAGTGCTCGCCGCTACGATTGATAATTTCGACGTTGGCGCGATCACCGTCTTGTAGCCGGGCATTTTTCAGCAGAATGGCGGAAAAACCGAGAATCGCGTTCATCGGCGTGCGCAATTCGTGGCTCATGTTAGCCAGGAATACGCTCTTGGCTTTATTAGCCGCTTCGGCGGCGTCGCGAGCCAACAGCAATTCCGCCGTCCGTTGCTGCACAGTGTTTTCCAACTCGTTTCGGTAGCGCATCAGTTCGTTTTCTGCGCGTTTGCGATCAGTGATGTCGCGCGCAATTTTGGAAGCCCCGACAATTTCGCCTTTTGAATTTCGTAGCGGCGACACCGTTACCGAAACGTCAATCAATTGCCCATCCTTACGGCGGCGGATCGTCTCGTAATGCCTAATCGATTCTCCCCGCCTGACTCTATCCTGAATTTCCCGCTCCTCATTTTGGCATTCTCCGGGTATCAAAATAGCAATCGAATGACCGACGATCTCGTCGGCCCTATAGCCAAACATGCGTTCCGCACCCTTGTTCCAGCTGGTAATGACGCTATCAAGAGTTTTACCGATAATGGCATCTTCAGTGGATTCAATGATCGCGGCGTATTCCGACAACAATTTCTCGGCGTTCTTGCGTTCGCTAATATCCCGGCAAATTGCCAGATTGTATGTCTTGCCATCAAACTCAAAACAGTTACCGGTCACTTCCACAGGGAAAACCCGCCCATCACGTGTCCGGTGACTGGTTTCGAATTGCATTTGGCGACTCACAGACAGCACCGGCCAAAATTTCTCCCACACGTCCGGCGACCAGCTGGGATCAATATCAAACACCCCCATACCGCGGGTAAGCTCATCTCGACTGTAGCCTAATCGGTTGGCGGCCCCCTGATTCGCATAAAGAAATTTCGGATCGTTCTCGGGCATCAGGAATATGGATTCCTTCACTTGATCCAGGGCATAAGTCAGCAATTGCAGTTGGTGCTGCGCCTGTTTCCGCTCGGTCAGATCGTAAACCAAGCCAACGAACCCGCTAACGGCGCCGCCCTCTCCCTGTAAGGCCGTTATAGACAGATTGACCGGCACGCGCGTCCCGTCCTTGCAGATAAAAGTCCACTCGTTTTCTTCGCGTAGACCCCGTTGAGAATGCGCGGTAAACACTTCAAATCCCGGGTTAATCAAGACACCCAGTTCTGCAGACAATGTCTGAGCACGCTGTTGAATCTCGGCTGCATCGTGCCAAAGTGCGGGGGTGTGTTGGCCTATCAACTCGTCGGCCGTATACCCCAACAAGCGCTCCGCGGCTAAATTGAAGCTGGTAACCGTGCCGTCGGCGGATGTAGAGACGATGGCATAGGCCGCGTTGTCCAAAATCGTACGATGAAAGGCGTTAAGCCGAGACAATGCCATTTCACGTTCTTCAACCGCTTCCAACATGGCGTTGAAGCTTTCCCCCAAGCGCGCCAATTCATCGGCGCCGACAACAGGAACCCGGTGCCGGTAGTCGGCGGACAGCCGAACCCGCTCCGCAGCGACGGTTAAGGAAGCAATCGGCTGAATGATAGTCCGCCGCAGCACCGCCAGTTGCCCTAAGGTAGCGGCCAACAGCACCAGCATACCGGCACCGAATAACCAGAGCAGCTGGTGAGTTTGCTGACTCAATTGCTCCAAACCCATCACGATGCGCAAGCGCCCGCCTTTGCCTAAACCCTGCAGTAACTCCGCGGTATCGTGGTTTAGATAAATGCCATCGGCTAAGGTTGGCATACTCCGCGGCGGCTCGGAGGCAGTGTGGTTGAGGCTGGCCAGCATCCGCCCGTCATCTAAAAAAATATCCGCCTCTTGAATTTGCGGATTGGCGCGCAAGGTATCCAGCACTTCCTGAGCCCGCGAGGGATCTTCGAAAGCCACCGCCGCCTCTGTGCCCACAGCGACCAACTGCGCGTAAGGCTCCATGATCTGCCGCACGCGCTGTTCCAGGGTCATACTGTGAAACAGCGCCAGCCCAGCCACAGCCAACACAAACGCCAACAGCGCCGCCCCCCAGAGCACTGCCGCAAGTCTGTTGTAAATAGTGGCTTGGATGGACATGACTTATCTCATTCGGCGCAGCTCGCCGTTTTCCAAAATCTCACTGGACACTTCCAACATTTTGGTCTGAATCGTCAAGGAAACCGCTCGGGCTTGATCGAGGTTGACGCTCATCCGCACCCTATCCGTCACTTCAAATCCTATGACTCCACCATCCGGCAAGAATTCCGGCTCGTCACTGACCGTCAGAACCGGTTGCTGTTTCAACACCGCCAGCGCCGTGCGCCGCTTTGCGGCATCCGCATAAGCCATGAAAACAATCTGACACGGCGGCAATTCTGCCACCGTGGCGGCGCGAACAATGACAAAGCTGCGGCCCTGCTCCGTTCGTCCGCGCAAGGTGGTTTCTAAAATATCGCCAAACGGATCGGGCCCCAAAACACCGATACACCAAGGCGCATTTCCGGCGGGAAGCGCCTGTTTCGGCCAGACCACGTAATGGGCAAAATTACGCAGAAAGGCCGCTTTTACTTTATAGGGGTTATCGACTATCACCTCCTGGCCGACTGCCAAACCCGGCAGCAACAACAGCGCAGCAAGCCAAAGGGCCGCCCTGGCATGGCGCCTCGGACATAGCTTATTGCCTGCACATTGACCGCAAGCCCCTGATGAATTAGCACTCAAAACCGCACTCCTTGCGTAACACATCCGGCATAGCGCCCAACATCGGCAATGCCCAATGCTAACCGGCTTGCCGCTGCGAAACAGTACCGATAGTCGGCTAGTGTCATAGTCCTAGCCCCGGTATCAAAACTTCACCGAAAAGTTGATCATCAACTCGCGGGGCCTGCTACGGCTGCTTTGCGAAGGCCGGTATTGTTCGTCCAGCAGGTTTTTGCCCATCAGATCCACGCTCATACTATGCCCTCCCACTTCCCAGGTATAACCGATGAGGGCGTTCAACAAAGCATAAGTCTGCCGCGAATTAGCCGGGCTATCGGGTAACAAAGTCTGATCGAAGACCAGATTGACACCGCCGCCCAAATGCAGGCCGCGCAACGCCTCAATGCTAAAGTCGTAACGTGTCCAAAGGTTGGCCAGATGCGGCGCGCTCATTTGCAGCGGGGCGTTGTGGAAGCGATTGACGTTCTTGTAGTTAGCCAGCCCCGCTGCATCGAGCGTGCCGGGGTCTTGGGCGAGGATGGCATGGTCCTGACCGCTGAATTCGGTGATCCTGGCATCCATGTAGCTGTAGGACAGATACAGTTGCCAGTCGTCTGTCAGTTTAGCGGTGGCGTCCCATTCAATACCCCGGGAACGCTGTTCACCGCTTTGCAGACCGTAAATGGTGATGCCGCCGGCGGAATTGGTCAACGCCATATCGTTGACGATGTTTTTATTTAAGATCTCGAAGTAAGTCAGCGTGCTGGACAAACGACCGTCAAACCAGTCCGCTTTAATGCCGACATCGTAACCCCAGCCCTCAGTCGGCTTGGGAATCGACGTGCTACCGTCCAGATTGTTGGCCGGAAAAGTACCCGGCACGAACGATTCCGCGTAGCTGGCGAACAACGACCATTCGGGTGCCAGCTTGAAGAGCAGCCCGTATTGGGGCGTGACCGCACTTGCGGTGGCGCCCTGTGCTTGGCCGGTCAGGCGGTTTGTGTATTGGCTTTCTGTTGATGTCCAGCGCCAACCGGCCAACAGCAGCAAACGGTCATCGAAAAAACCGAAGGTAGAGCTGCCGTAGACCGATTTGTCGACAGCGTTCACGTTCTCGTCGGTGAGGCTGGTCGTCAGCCGGGATAAGGGTATCGCCGTATGGCGGTTCCAGGTGTTGGGATTGCCGAGATCCCACAAAGGCAAGGGCGAAGCGGTAGGATTGCTGCCCAAGGCCGGATCGTTGGGTGCCTGGCCGGCGGTGCGATGGAAGTTGCGGTCAATGTATTGACCGCCCAGCAGCAAGCGCAGACTGGCGAAGCCCAGGTCATACTTACCCACGCCTTGCAGTTCTATCGTGTCGTCACGGTTGCTGTAGGCTTGCTGCCTGACTCGACGACCCTGCATCAACGTCGTGTTATTACTCATGCCCAAGTTACCGGTAAACAGGGCATCGACATCGTATTCCAGATGCGAATAGCCGGTGCGCAGATTCCAATGTTCGTCGGCCTTAAAGTCTATCCAGGTACTGAGATTGTGGGTGTGGCTACGCCGATAGTCGCTGTAAGCCATGCTGTTCCAATTGTCGGGCAAACCCGGTACATCGACGCCGGAAAGGTTGGGGTCCGCGGCAGTGGGCAACACGCCGGCCTGCGTGTTGTAGCCGGGCTTTTGCATGAGTTGGGGCTCTTCTATTTTTTCGAAGTTTTCGTATTTTACCGAGACACTCAGGCGGTCGCTGGGTTGCCAAAGCAAAGAAGGCGAGATGTTCCAGGAATGCGCATCATAAGGCTCCCAGTAATGCATATCCTGATCATAAGAAGCCGCCAGCCGGTAGAACAGGCTTTTTGTAGCCGGTCCCGTTACGTCAACATCAAAACGGTACTCACCGTAGGAACCGTAACGCGCATCCGCAGCAGCGGCAAACCGGCGCTGCGGGTTTTTGGTGATGACATTGACGATACCGCCGGGCGCGACCTGACCGTACAGAAACGATGCCGGCCCCTTGACCACTTCAAGCCGCGAGATATTGGTGAAATCCAAAATGGACGGACCGTGGACGCCGTCGCGCAACGTGTGAATATTGCCGCCGGCCAGAGAACCCACTGCAAAGCCGCGAATGGCCAAGTTGGCGTTGCCTTCGTTGAAGTCGTTGCTGCGGTAAGTGACTCCCGGCGAATACCGGGCTATGTCGAAAATATCGCGGGGTTTTTGATCCTTGATGAACGACTCGGTAAAGGCTTGGAGCGCAAACGGCAATTCGCTGATCGGTGCATCGAAACGGGAGCCGGACACCGAATTCGAAGCAAGGTATCCGCTATCAAGCTGGGAAGACACATCGAACGGCGACACCTTGACATTCACCAGCTCCAGCAGATCCATATCCGCCACATCCCTGCCCGCCTCATCGGCCTGTTCGGAAAGACGGGTGTCGATAACAGCATCGTCAGCCGCTTTCAAATCAGTCGAAAACGTCCGGCCAGCCTGGGAATCGGCTTCGAAGTCGCCGCCGGGTTCCGCCGCCAGCGTTAATGGCTGGCGCAGCACACTAAACACAAAAACCAGTCCGATAGACCAGCCGACGCCAAATTGAGACCCACAGTCTTTCATTTTGCATCCCCCCAGTGAGATTTATTAACCCGGCCCTTAAACATCGCCCACACCAGCCTGGACTTCGACGAGCTCAGCCCGGACGGCATACCCGCGACCAACAGGGCCGGGTTAATAACGCGAAGATCTAGTTATTTTTATGAAACCGCGGGACAACACCCGCCGTTCACTAAACAGCTTAGTTCAGTTGGTAACGGAGGGCAATTTCTACGAACGTGGGGATGGGGTTTCTCGCCAGCACCCGGCGAGAAGGAAGAAACGACGGCTGGATAGACTTGCCGCCGTCTATTTAGCCTGACTCAACACAGAGGCCAGGTTGACGCCCTTGGGACTAGAAATACACAAAATAATGGGGCCGACGCTGAGCATTGCCAGCTTGTTGACGGCACCGACAATGACGATCTGTTCGATCTCGCCCAAACCCAGCGAGGTTTCACCGTGCTGTGCAGCACGAATGGTTTCCTGAATAATCGCCCCGAACGCATCCATATTGGGCGCTTCCGCGGATTGGGCCAGAATCAGGCCGTCGTGGTAGGCTGCGCAAGCGCTTACGCCATTGATCTTGACCACTTTATCCACCACAGACTGCACGGCGTCGATGAATGCCGCGCGCTTTAAGCGGGTGGCTTCACTGACATTGACGATGTCGGCCGCAGGTTGCCGGCGCGCGGCGAGATAATCGTCGGCGAGCGTATCCAACTGCGCCAACTGCGATTCAAACCAATGCATAGTTAGACTCTAAGCGGCGGTTAATTGGCCAGATAACTGGTGAACAGTTTTTTCAATACCGGAATGGTTTCTTTTAATTCAAACCGCACCCGCCCTAACAAAGCTTCCCGCTGGGTGACCAGAGCCAGAATAAAGCCCGCATCTATCGGTGTCGATAAAATGTAGCCGTCGTTGTTTTCGCAGATCACCATATTGGTTAAATGATGGCCGACATGTTGCGCCGCTTTGGCCGCCGCGCCGAACACCACCTGCACCGAAGCGCCGATGGCGTCGGTGTTGATTTCAAAATCGCGGTGAATATGCGTGACAAAGCCGTCGCTATCGACAATGGCCGCCGCCGACACGCCCTGGATGTTCATCAGATTGCGCAAGATGGAATCGATTTCGTTGTTCTGAGATTTGCGCGGATCGAGAAATTGGACATTACTACTCATGTTGCTCTCCTGATGCTTTTAATAATTATCAACCTACAGTAAATCGACGCGGATTAAACACGTCTTGTCGCCCAGCGCGTTGCACTTGGTTTCGGTGGCCTTTACATTACGATTGAAAAAAGTTTTGACGATGCCGCCGACCATGCCGGCTTCGAAATGGCAAATAGGCGCCGACACATGATGAATACCGGCGCAGGACACGCATTCGTCCACCCTTAACTCCAGCACGCCCGCCGACAAGTCCACTTTATCCGGCACCACCAAGCCGATACTCAGCTGCCGGCACAGCAATTTGATTTTGCCGACATAGGTTTCCAGGTCTTTATCGATATTGGCGGCGGCAATTTGGCCCATCGCCAAACCCAAACTCTGGCCGGAATGATAAACCAGCGAAGGAGCACCCTGGCCTAATATGTCTTCTACGTTTGAACCCAAAGCCACCATGCGCAAGGCTTGAAACAAGCGAATGGGAATCAGCGGGCCCAGATCGTTGCGATTTTCGATATCGAACTCGCCGGAAATAATACCGTCGAGAATTTGCTGCTGGGCTATCTGATAGTCTGATTTACTGTTTTGTATCATAGCGTCTACCCTCTTCAATTCGGTTAATTATCCACACACTGCAATTCGACCCGACGATTTAAGGCCTGGCCCTCTTTGGTATCGTTCGGCGCCGCCGGATTTCTCATACCTTCCGATGCGGTGAAGATGGCTGTTGAGCCGATACCTTTGCCGACCAACAGTCTTTTAACGGCATTAGCCCGCGTCAAGCCCAACTGCACGTTGGCGGCATCACTACCCAAATTGCAGGTATGCCCGGTTAGTTTGATCCGGCTTTGGCAGCTTCTGGCCGCGCTCAAAAGTTCGTTGCTGCTGTTCGCAGATTCCGGCGTTAATTTGCTGGAATCGAATTTGAAATACACGGTAAAAGACGGCGTGCCAGAGATTTGCGCCGCAGTATCCGGCGAGACTTTAGGAATACCCGCCGCGGTCGGCTCAGTAGGTAACTCAGGCATCGGATCCGATGTTTGCGGATTGTCGTTGGCGGATGCCGACTGTTGCGCCTCTTGCTTAGCAGCAATCGCTTGATCCGGTTTAGCGTCGGCAAGCAAGGTTGGAGCGGCTTCTGTTGAGGGCTGCGGCGCTTGGGTATCGGGGGTTGCCGGCTCAGGACCGGTGTCTGGTGTTGCCGGTTTATTCAAGGCTGAGGTCTGGGTAATAGCTGCCGGCTTTTGCGCTAAATCAGGCACTAAAACCGCCACCACGGCCAGCAAACCAATCACACCAAGCAACCACCACGGCACATTGCTGCGCAAGGGTTTTTTAAAGGTTTTGTCTGATTTGCCTTGCGGATTGGCAGAACTCAGCCGCGCTTTGTCCGTAGACGGAATAATGCCATCCAGGCCGTCGTGATCGAGTGATCGAGGTTTTTTCATGGAATTCCCTTAAGTTCCGTTTGCCAGAAGCCTGCTGAATATTTGCAGGGACAGTGTGAGCAAGCACCGACTTAAATTTGTTGGGCTATCATATGCAAGTTTCCCTGCAGAATCAAAATTGATGCTGGTTCAAATAATTAAATCTTAGGATTTGACACTGAACTATTTGGGTGAACCCCGAAACCAATTTGTTCCCGCACCATCGAATACTTGCGAAGCAAATGATGATTCGCATCAACTTCGCTACACTTGATAATAACGATTACCAGGGACGCAAGCCTGCTCAAGCAAGGTTGATCAACATCCTGACATCGATTTCGAGAATCCGTTATGCCAGAAAAAACCACGCCAAATTCGCCACAGACCAACACCAATACCGACCTGCCCAGCTGTAACCGTTGCCGAGACCTGGAAGAACTGGATTTCGATTTTAGTTTTGCCTATCAGCCCATCGTCAATTTTTTTGCCCGCACCGTTTTTGCCCACGAAGCGCTGGTGCGCGGTGTTAACGGCGAATCGGCCGCATCGATACTCGCCAAAGTCACCGATGCCAACCGCTATCGCTTCGACCAAAACTGCCGGATTAAAGCCGTGGAGGGCGCAGCGAGGTTGGGTATCCAGGAGTTTGTATCGATTAACTTCATGCCGAATGCGGTTTACCAACCCGAAGCCTGTATCCGCTCGACTTTTGAAGCCGCGCAACGCTACAACTTTTCCAAAGACCGCATCATTTTCGAAGTGATTGAAGGCGAGGATGTGTCCGACCGTCCGCATTTAATCAATATATTCACCGAATACCGGCGCTTTGGTTTTAAAACCGCTATCGACGACTTCGGCGCGGGCTACGCCGGCCTGAACCTACTCGCCGAATTCCAGCCGGATGTGCTGAAACTGGATATGGATTTGGTGCGCGACATCAATCTCAGCAAGCCCAAGCAGGCGATAGTGGGAGGGGTTGTGCAAATCTGCCGCGAACTCGGCATCGAAGTGCTGGCGGAAGGCATCGAAACCAAGGCCGAACGGGATTTTCTGCTGGGCTGCGGCGTCACGCTGTTTCAAGGCTATCTATTCTGCAAACCCACATTTCAGGCTATCGGCCAAATCAATCCGGATGCCTGGTCTTAAGAGCAGACCCACTACCTTAAAACTTGACTGCCTGGCGCTTGGCGCCCCAATCGCCGGGTAAAGGATTAAACACCCCGGCACAAGAACGTCCGCAAAACCGGCAGTTGCCGGCGGCATCCAAATTCCAATCCGACAGCTCGTACCAATCGCGACCGATCAAAATTTTCCCGCAGCCGTGGCAATAGGTGCTCTCCGCCGATTTGTCGTGAACATTGCCAACATAGGCGTAACGCACGCCATTTTTCAAGGCAATGCTACGCGCCAGCAACAATGTGGACCGCGGCGTGTGCGGGGTATCCGTCATTTTCCAATCCGGATGAAACGCGGTGAAATGCATGGGCACATCCGGACCAAGATGCTCGACCACCCATTGGGTCATGGCTTCCAATTCGGTCTCGGAATCGTTGGCGCCGGGAATCAGCAACGTGGTCAACTCCAACCAGACCGGGGTCTCGTGTTTTAAATATTGCAGCGTTTCCAGCACCGCCTGCAGATGGCCACCGGTGATCTTGTGGTAAAAATCCTCGGAGAAGGCTTTTAAATCGACATTGACCGCGTCCATGTAGCGGTAAAACTCGGCGCGCGGCTCGGCGCAGACATAGCCGGCGGTCACAGCCACGGACTTCAAACCCAGCTCCCGGCAGGCTTGCGCCGTATCGATGGCGTATTCGTGGAAAATCACCGGATCGTTGTAGGTATAGGCGACGCTGCTGCAAGCGTGCTCCAGTGCGGCTCGGGCTATTGCTTCCGGCTCGGCCCGGCTCATCAGCGTATCCATCTCCCGCGACTTGCTGATGTCCCAATTCTGGCAAAACTTGCAGGCTAAATTGCAGCCCGCGGTGCCGAACGAAAAAATCGGCGTACCGGGTAAAAAGTGATTCAAGGGTTTTTTCTCGATAGGGTCTATCGCAAAACCGCTGGAACGCCCGTAACTGGTCATCACGATCTGCGTATCCAGATTCTGCCGCACAAAACACAAGCCGCGTTGGCCTTCGTGCAATTTGCAAAAGCGCGGACACAAGTCGCACTGCACCTTGCCGTCCGCCAACACATGCCAATAACGGGTGGCTGCTGTATCCGCGCTGAGTAAAGTAGTCATGGCGATGCTCCTTGAACCCCAAGCATAAAATCGGGTCGTTATCGGCGAGAGTTAGCAGTAGAATAAACCCAAGATGGGCGGGGTATTCAATTTTTTGATGCGCCGCTATCCGCCCGGCCTCTGATCGTATTAAAACTTTAAAAAAGGATCAGCGCATGAATAGAAAACCCGCCGTAGCAGGACGGTTTTATCCTGCCCACCCCCAACAGCTCCATGACGCGGTATCCGGCTATTTGCAGGACGTACGCCCCACCGGCAAAGCGCCCAAAGCCATGATCGTGCCGCATGCCGGCTACGTTTATTCCGGGCCGATAGCCGCTACCGCTTACGCCCGTTTAAAGCCAGCCGCAGCCAGCATTACCCGCGTGGTATTGATCGGCCCTTCGCATCACGTGGCGTTTCGCGGCTTGGCAGTCAGCAGAACCCTGGCTTACACCACCCCGCTCGGCGATGTCGAGGTAGACAAGGCCGCTATCGAAGCCTTATTGAGTTTGCCGTTTGTCGAATACATCGAACAAGCCCACACGCTGGAACACAGCCTGGAAGTGCATCTGCCGTTTCTGCAATCGGTTTTACAGCAATTCACGCTGATCCCCATCGTGGCCGGCGACGCCAGTCCCGAACAAGTCAGCCAAACTCTGGAGCTGTTGTGGGGCGGCGATGAAACCTTGCTGGTCATTAGCTCCGATCTCAGCCATTATCACGACTACGACACCGCCAAACGCTTGGATCAAGCGACCAGCCGAATGATAGAACAGTTGCAATACAATGAAATTTGCGGCGAGGCCGCCTGCGGCAAGGTGCCGGTCAACGGCTTGTTGAAGCTACTGAAACAAAAAGGCCTGTCTATTAAAACCATAGATCTGCGCAATTCCGGCGACACGGCCGGTAACAAACAGCAAGTGGTGGGATACGGTGCCTATGTCGTTGACTGAAACCTCGCAAAATCGCTTGCTGGAACTGGCCCGGCAATCCATAGCCCACGGCCTGCAAAGCGGTCGGCCGTTACCGGTTGATTTGGATGCTTATCCAGCGGAATTACGCGAAATCCGCGCGACTTTCGTCACTCTGGAACACCGCGGCCAATTGCGCGGCTGTATCGGCATGCTGGAAGCGGTAAGGCCTTTGGCGGAAGACGTAGCCGAAAATGCCTTTGCGGCAGCATTTCGGGACCGGCGCTTTCCGCCATTAGCCGCTGGTGAACTGGCCGATCTTGACTTACATATCTCTGTGCTTAGCCCCGCCGTAGCGCTGACATTTTTGTCCGAAGCGGATCTGATCGCGCAACTGCGCCCCGGCATAGACGGCATCATATTGCAGGAAGGCGCCCGGCGCGGCACCTTCCTGCCCTCGGTGTGGGAAGATTTACCCAACCCCACCGAGTTTTTACAACACTTAAAACAAAAGGCCGGCTTACCTGCCGCCTATTGGTCTGACAAGATACAAGCCTATCGTTATACCACCGAGATGTTCGGCTAGCAGTCAAGCGTTTTGTGCGCCGCCAACCCCTATAAATCCGGCCTTGGCGGCCTTTGATCTTGTTCCAAACCGACAACGAACATTATAATGGCGGCATTTTCGACTGATCCGGGCTCAGAGTTTCCTGCAACGTGCGTTTAGTTTATGCGCGGAAATCGACATGCCAAAGCCGATCAACCCTCTTCTTCATTCCTAGTATCACTGATGAAAAATCAAAATTACAAACCTTGCGACCTGGTGATTTACGGCGCATTGGGTGACCTATCGAAACGAAAGTTACTGATTTCGTTGTATCGTCTGGAAAAATCCAATTTGCTGGAAGCCGATACCCGGATTATCGGCGTCGACCGTTTGGAGGAAACCAGCGAAGGCTTCGTCCAAATTGCCCATAACAGCCTGAAATCGTTCTTAAACAAAGAGATAAACCCCGAAATCTGGGAGCGGCTGTCGCAAAGATTATCGTACTTGAAAATCGACCTGACTCAACCGGAGCAATATCTGCAGTTGAATGCCGCAGTCGATCCGGAAAAGCGGGTGATGGTCAACTATTTTGCGGTAGCGCCGTTTCTATTCAAAAGTATCTGCCAGGGCTTGCAAAGCTGCGGCGTATTAACCGCCGAATCGCGGATGGTGATGGAAAAACCCATCGGCCACGACTTGAAGTCTTCCAAGGAGATCAACGACGTCGTCGAAGAAGTCTTCCAGGAAGATCAGGTCTATCGTATCGACCACTACCTGGGCAAAGAGACGGTATTGAATCTGCTGGCCCTGCGTTTTGCCAACTCGATTTTCACTACCAACTGGAACCACAACACCATTGATCATATCCAGATTACGGTGGGTGAAGACATCGGCATCGAAGGCCGCTGGGAATACTTTGATAAAACCGGCCAGTTGCGCGACATGTTGCAAAACCATTTGCTGCAGATTCTGACCTTTGTGGCGATGGAACCGCCAGTCTGATCTGGAAGCGGAAAGCATCCATATGGAAAAAATCAAGGTGTTGAAAGCCTTACGGCCGATTACCGCGCGCAATGTCGAGGAAAAAACCGTGCGCGGCCAATACACCGCCGGTTTCATTAAAGGCGCGGCAGTGCCGGGTTATCTGGAAGAAGAAGGCGCCAACAAGGAAAGCACCACCGAAAGCTTCGTGGCGATTCGGGTGGACATCGACAACTGGCGTTGGGCCGGCGTACCGTTTTATATGCGCACCGGCAAACGCATGCCCAATAAACGTACGGAAATCGTCGTCAACTTTAAACAATTGCCGCACAACATTTTCAAAGACAGCTTCCGCGATTTGCCGGCCAACAAATTGGTGATTCATTTGCAGCCCAATGAAGGCGTGGACGTGGTGATGTTGAACAAAGTGCCGGGCATAGACGGCAATATCAAATTGCAACAAACCAAGCTGGACTTGAGTTTTTCGGAAACCTTCAAGAAAAACAGTATTTTCGGCGGCTACGAAAAACTGATTCTGGAAGCCCTGCGCGGCAACACGACGCTGTTTTTAAGCCGCGAGGAAATCGAACAAGCCTGGGCCTGGGTCGATTCGATCCAAGACGCCTGGGCGCAAAACCACAGCGCTCCAAAATCTTACCCGGCTGGCAGCTGGGGGCCGATTGCCTCCGTGGCATTATTGGCCCGCGACGGCCGCGCCTGGGAAGAGTAATCAATCTGTATCCATCACGAGAACAACGAACATGGTTAGAGAATTTTTTTTCGAACAACGTAACCACCTGTTTACCGCCTTGGTGGCCGAATGCCAGGATGTGTTATCCGAAGCCGTCAGCAAACACGGTCAAGCCACTTTATTGGTATCCGGCGGCAGCACCCCTGCCCCGCTTTATGAAGCTTTGTCCAAATCTGACTTGAATTGGAAAAAAATCAAGGTGGCGCTGGTGGATGAACGGTGGGTGGACAATCAACACAGCGCCAGCAACGAAGCTTTGATTCGCCGCAGCCTGCTGATCAACAACGCCAAAAACGTTGAGTTTATCGGCATGAAAACCCCGGCTGCCAAGGCCAAACAAGGTCAGGCAGAGGCTGAAGGCCGTTACGCCAAACTGCCGCAGCCTTTCACGCTGAGCATCGTCGGCATGGGCCCGGACGGTCATACCGCTTCGCTGTTTCCGCACGCAGAAGGTCTGGCCAACGCATTGAGTGAGGACAATCAAAATCTGACCGCGGCCATCACCGCCATTCAAAGCGAAGTGACCGGCGCCAATACAGAACGCCTGACCCTGACCCGCAACGCTTTATTAAAGTCGGAACGCATCGTGATTTTGTTCACCGGCGAAGATAAGTTGGCAGTGTTCAACAGCGCCCAGAAACCGGGCCCGGTAGAGGACATGCCGATTCGGGCCTTATTGAATCAGGAAGACGTGCCGGTGGAATTGTACTGGGCACCTTAGCCGCTTAAATTTAGGGTGGGTTAGACGCGCATAACCCGATCACTCTCGATTCCAAAACGCCGTTCGGCGCGTCGACACCACCTATCTGCTGCCCTGGAGAGCTTATGCATCCTGTTTTAGAAAAAGTGACCGCCGACGTGGTGGAACGTAGCCGGGAAAGCCGCGCTGCTTATCTGGCCCGCATCGACGCCGCCATTGCCAACGGCCCACAACGTACCAATCTGCCTTGCGCGAATCTGGCCCACGGTTTTGCCGTCTGTTCGGCGGCTGAAAAAGACGCGCTGTCGCATGCCGTGAAAGCCAACGTCGGCATTATCTCTGCTTACAACGACATGCTGTCGGCACACGAACCGTATCAACACTACCCGGAACTGATCAAACAAGCAGTGCGCGAAGCCGGCGGCGTCGCCCAGTTCGCCGGCGGCGTGCCGGCCATGTGCGACGGCGTCACCCAAGGCATGCCGGGCATGGAATTGTCGCTGTTCAGCCGCGACGTGATTGCGTTATCCACGGCGATTGGCTTGAGCCATAACATGTTCGACGCCGCCTTGTATTTGGGCGTCTGCGACAAAATCGTGCCCGGCTTGCTGATCGGCGCTTTGAGTTTCGGCCATTTGCCTGCGGTTTTTGTGCCCGCCGGGCCGATGACTACCGGCATCTCCAACAAGGAGAAATCCCGCACCCGGCAAAAATTCGCGGAAGGTAAAGTCGGCGAAAAAGAATTGCTGGAATCGGAATCCAAGGCCTACCACAGCCCCGGCACCTGCACCTTCTACGGCACCGCCAACAGCAATCAGATGATGGTGGAAATCATGGGCCTGCACTTGCCCGGCAGTTCTTTCGTCAACCCGTACACCCCGCTGCGCGACGAATTAACCAAAGCTGCTGCCAAACAGGTATTGAAATTCACCGCGCTGGGTGACGACTTCCGGCCGATTGCTCACGTCGTCAACGAAAAAGCCATCATCAACGCGATTATCGGCTTACTGGCGACGGGCGGCTCGACCAATCACACCATCCATTTGATCGCCATCGCCCGCGCGGCCGGCATTATCATCAACTGGGACGATTTCGATAATCTATCCAAAGCCATCCCGCTATTGACCAAGATTTATCCGAACGGCCCGGCCGACGTCAACCAGTTCCAAGCGGCAGGCGGCATGGGCTTGTTGATCCAGGAATTGCTCGAGCATGGTTTACTGCACGGCGACATTCTGACCATCGGCGACCAGCGCGGCATGGCGCAATACAGCCAAGTGCCGACGCTGAACGACGGCAAGCTAAGCTGGGAAGCAGGGCCGGCTGTGTCGCTGGATCCGGACGTGATTAGCAGTGTGGCACAACCTTTCGCTGCGGGCGGCGGTCTGCACGTGATGCACGGCAACCTGGGCCGCGGCGTCTCAAAAATTTCCGCCGTTGCGGAAAAACACCAGGTAGTTACCGCACCGGCAATGGTGTTCGACGACCAACTGGACGTGGTGGCTGCCTTCAAACGCGGCGAACTGGAAAAAGACGTGATCGTGGTGTTGCGCTTCCAGGGCCCAAAAGCCAACGGCATGCCGGAATTGCATAAATTGACGCCGGTATTGGGCGTATTGCAAGACCGCGACTTTCATGTCGCCTTGGTCACGGACGGCCGCATGTCCGGCGCGTCCGGCAAGGTACCGTCGGCCATTCACATGTGGCCGGAATGCATAGACGGCGGCCCACTGGCCAAGGTCCGCGACGGCGACATCATTGCGCTGAACACCCAAACAGGGGAAGTCAACGTGCAGGTGGATCAAGCCGAATTCGATGCCCGCGTGCCGACTGCCAACAGCGCTACCGGCCATCATTTTGGTATGGGTCGCGAACTGTTTGGCGCAATGCGGGCAAACGCATCGACTTCGGAAACCGGAGCGACCAATCTGTTTTTCGTGGACTGAGATTCACACGCTTTAAGCAATGCCGTCTTAGTTTCACTTTGCCAAATCCGTCCTTCCACGGAAGGACGACTTTCTTGAAACCAGAATTAAGCAACATTGTGTCATCACCCCACAACGACAACGTTTACAGTAGGCAAGCACATGAAAGCAAATATCGGTTTAATCGGCTTGGCGGTCATGGGACAGAATTTGGTTCTGAACATGAACGACCACGGTTTCAAAGTGGCGGTGTATAACCGCACCGCCAGCAAAGTCGATGAGTTTCTCGACGGCCCGGCTAAAAACACCCAAGTCATCGGTACGCATTCTCTGGAACAACTGGTCAATAGCCTGGAGTCGCCGCGCAAGGTCATGTTGATGGTCAAAGCGGGTACTGTCGTGGATCAATATATCGACGACTTGCTGCCCTTGCTGTCAGCCGGCGACATCATCATCGACGGCGGCAATTCGCTGTTTACCGACACCAACCGCCGCACTCAATATTTGCAGGAAAAAGGCCTGCTCTACGTCGGCACCGGCGTATCCGGCGGCGAAGAAGGCGCCCGGCACGGCCCATCGATCATGCCCGGCGGCAATAAGGCGGCCTGGCCAGCGGTTAAGCCGATTTTTCAAGCCATCAGTGCTCATGTCGACGGCGACCCTTGCTGCGAATGGGTCGGCGATAACGGCGCCGGTCACTATGTAAAAATGGTGCATAACGGCATCGAGTACGGCGACATGCAGCTCATTTGCGAGGCTTATCAATTGCTGGCTGAAGGCTTGAACTTGAGCACCGACGAGATGCAGGCGATTTTTGCTGAGTGGAATCAAGGCGAATTAAGCTCGTATCTGATCGAAATCACCGCCAACATCCTGGCGTACAAAGAAGACAACGGCCAACCTTTACTGAACAGCATCCTGGATACCGCCGGCCAAAAAGGCACCGGCAAATGGACCGGCATCAATGCGCTGGACCTAGGTATCCCGCTCACCTTGATCGGCGAGTCGGTTTTTGCCCGTTGTCTGTCTGCACAAAAAGACGAGCGCATCCGCGCAGCCAAAGCCCTGCCGAAAACCAGCGCCAGCTTTAGCGGCGACAAAGCGGCGATGATTCAGGCTATCCGCCAAGCCCTGTATGCCTCGAAAATCATTTCTTATGCACAAGGCTTTCGACTGATGCGCGAAGCCGCCAAGGAATACAAACTGGCGCTGAATTACGGCGAGATTGCCTTGATGTGGCGCGGCGGCTGTATCATTCGTAGCCAATTTCTGAACGACATCAAACAGGCTTACCAGCAAAACCCCGATCTGGAAAACTTGCTGCTGGCCGATTTCTTCGTCGATGCCATGAAACAAGCCGAAGCGGGCTGGCGCCAAGCCGTGATACTGGGCATACAATTGGGCATTCCGACGCCGGCCTTCTCGTCTGCCTTGGCCTATTTCGACGGCTACCGCACCGAAAGACTGCCGGCCAATCTGCTGCAAGCACAAAGAGACTATTTCGGCGCGCACTCGTATGAACGTACCGACCGACCCAGAGGCGAGTTTTTTCATACCGACTGGACCGGACACGGCGGCAAAACCGCATCGACAACCTATACGGTTTAGGGTTTACCCCGAGACCGTTGTCGTTTTGTCAAACACGCACGCTTCACGGCGTGGGTTTTCCAAGCACCCTCACATTAGGAAAATAACAAATGACCGTATCAATAAAAGAAGTCATGACCACCTCCCCGGTAATGCCGGTGATGGTAATCAATCAACTGGAACAAGCCGTGCCTTTGGCCCGCGCGTTGGTGGAAGGTGGATTGAAAGTATTGGAAATCACCTTACGGACGCCCGTAGCACTGGACGCTATCCGCCGCATCAAAGCCGAAGTACCGGGCGCGATTGTCGGTGCCGGCACCATCATTAATACCCAAACCCTGAAAAACGCGATTGACGCCGGCGCGGAATTTATCGTCAGTCCAGGCGTCACCGACAGCTTGCTGGATGCGGCTCTAGCTTCCGGCGTGCCGATTTTGCCTGGCGTCATCACTCCCAGCGAAGTAATGCGCTTGATGGACAAGGGCATTACCGCGATGAAGTTTTTCCCGGCCGAAGCGGCGGGCGGCATCCCGATGCTGAAATCCATCGGCGGCCCGCTGCCGCAAGTGACCTTTTGCCCGACCGGCGGCGTCAATCCGAAAAACGCGGTGGAATATCTGGCGCTAAGTAATGTGGCCTGTGTCGGCGGCTCCTGGATGGCACCGTCCGAACTGGTCGATGCCGGCGATTGGGCGGAAATCACCCGCCGCGCCGCTGAAGCCTCCGCTTTGAAAAAATAAACCCATCGCTAGGTTTTTAAATCATCCAGTCGCGGGCATCGTTTGGCAAATCGGCTCATTGCAAATTCGGCGTATTATCATTTTCTCGGAAAAAAGGAGTAATTAACGATGCAAAACCATGCAAACGAACGCTATTGCACGATGACGATTGCCTTGCACTGGCTGACATTCATCGTGATGGCAGCCGGGTATGCCTGTATCGAGCTACGCGAGTTGTTCCCCAAAGGCAGCGACCCGCGTGAAACCATGAAAGCCTTGCATTTTATGCTGGGTTTATTGGTGTTAATGCTGCTGTTACCGAGACTGGGTTTCCGTCTGGCCAGCCCCACACCGGCCATATCGCCGGAACCGCCGGCCTGGCAACGGCAGGCGGCACGTCTGGTGCATCTATTGCTTTATGGATTGATGTTGGGAATGCCGATAGCCGGCTGGTTGGCATTAAGCGCGGCAGGTAAAACAATTCCATTCTTTGGCCTGGAGTTGCCGGCGCTGATCGCCGAAAACAAGGAACTGACCAAAACGATCAAAGAAATACACGAAACCGGCGGTGTGATTGGCTATTACCTGATTGGCTTACACGTCTCTGCGGTACTCTTTCATCATTACGTGCAGCGCGACAACACCTTAAGCCACATGCTGCCGGCGCTGAAAAAGCCAGACTGATGCTGTCCAGCCATTCCTGTCTACAGATCCGGGAAACGGCTGGTCACAACGTCATTACTCGATAAAATCGTAAATCTTATATTTGTCCACCAAGGGCCGCAGCACCTGTTGCGCCACGCGCAGATATTCCGGATTCTGTAAAAACGCCTCGTAAGCCTGCTGGCTTTCGTAAATGCCGGATACGGCCACATCATAGCTTTCATCTAACGCAGCATTCGCTCGTCCACGATTAATCGCCGCCGGTGTACCGACATCGTAAGCCAGCACGCCCGGCAATTTAGCCAAGCCTGCACTGTCTTGAATATATTGTTGCCGCAGTTTTTCATCACCCGCCTGTTTCAGCCAGACTATCACCACGTGGTGTACTTTGCGATTTTGCGCCTGCTGGTCTGGTTTGGCAGTATAGGCACAACCGGTTCCGCCGGCTGCCAACAGCCCGGCCAGCGCGAGGACATAAAGACGTTTCATGGTGTTTTGTTCTCCTGATACCTATAAATTGATAGCCAAAATACTCCGGCTGCCGAGCATTTTACAGCCCGCGCAAGCGTTTGATCCGTTCTTCGGTATTGGGATGGCTGGATAAATAATCCAGCGCTTCAACCGATTCTACAGGTTGTTTGGGTACTGTGGTTTGATGGGCGGCCTCCAGTTTTTCCAATATATCGGCCAGCCGACTGACCGGAATAGCGTTGGCGCGCAACAGTTCTGCGGCAAAAGTATCGGCACGGCGTTCGAAATCGCGCGAATAGCGGGTTTGTAATAATACGGTCGGCGCGACGGCCAGCAGACTGCTGACATCGCCAATGTACCAAGCCATCGCCAAACCCACCACAGAAGCCTGAAGCATCTGCCGCAAAGCATGTTTTTCGTGGACATGGCCCATTTCGTGGGCCAGCACTGCCAAAATTTCTTGGTCGTTACTCGCCAAACTCACTAAGTCGTCGAGCAGCAGCACGCTGCCGCCAGGCAACGCAAAGGCGTTGGCACCCAATGCCGGGCTAGCGCGAAATTCAATATGCGCCGGTCTATCCTCTCCCGGCGGCAAAGCCAAGCGCTGCCAGCCATCCTGAATGGTTTGCCGACGTTCCTCGGATAGTGTGCTGGGCTTCAATAAGGTTTGATCAAGGCTGACGAAAAACTGCGTATCCATCCGTTCCAGCAAACAAACCGGCACTTGGTCCGCCGCCGCCCGCGCCGCGTAAGGCAATCCAAACAAATACGCAACAACGAGCAGGCTCAAAGTTAACAGCAGCGCCGCCAACGCATACCACCAACTATTTTCCATACCCGCTACCGCGCTACTACCTGCATCCTGCAACATCTCGGCAAAACCTTGTCGATCTGCCACTTCGCAACGGCCGCCGTCGGCGAACAAAATCAGGCGCGGCGTGCTGCCGAGCGGTGGCGGAATTTTCAGACTGGCTAAATCTTCGCGGCGGACAATGTCCCTGCCCTGCAACAATAATTTGTCACCCTCAACACAGAGGGTAACAGGGTGCGGCCGGGCTTGCCGCCCGTCGTAGTAAACGGCCGTAAGCAACATTTACAAGGCAATATCGAAATCAAACATCTCGGCCATTTCCTCGCCGGCGGCAGACGTATTAGTCTGCAAACCGGCCACAAACTCGTCGATGCTGCCGCGCGGTAATAATGCGACGCGCTCGATGCGATAGCGCGCCAAACGAATATCAGCAAACGGCTTGTACAGCCCCAAGGTCAGCAAAGTCAACAGGACGTTGCTAAACATAATACCCAGCATCTCCCGCGCTTGAAGCTGGGCCTGAAACCCGTGCGGACCCAATTGCGTGCTATTCCAGACTAAGTTCTGCAGACGCGCCGCGACATAGGGATAAGCCAGTAAAAACAAGGCCAAATAGGTGCCTATCGCGGCTACCAATACACTCATCGCCACTAATTGCTCAGCCTCGACCGGAATCAGCTCCTTGCTACCCAGCAACATAACGCTGACCATCAGGCCGGCAAACACCAGCACACCTATGAATATCGTCATCAGATAGATGCGGTAATAAGCGCCAATGCCGGCAAAAAATTTAAAAAACTCATTACCGTACGTGCTGTTTTCCCGGGTGTAACGGGCCATGCGCTGTTGCGCCAGCGGCCACAGCAACCCCAGAGTCAACGCCGATAATACCGGCAATAGCAGAAAATTGAAGTACGCCTCTCCGGTGCTGCCATGAAACGCAAAACGTAAGCCTCGGTAACTGGTGTTATGCATTCTAAAACGGAGCGAACGCATCAATAACCAGGGCATCACCGATACGATCACCAGCAAAATTGCCAAACCTGCAAGCTGATCGAATTCACCGAGCAAGGTATAACCAGCAAACAACAGAAAAGCGACGATGCGTCCTTTCAAGATCGCCTTGGGATCGCCGTGGTAGTCAAAACCCGCACCGGCTAAGGTAGTGTGGCGGTAAAAATATTGGTTACGTTTGACTTTGGCCCAGGCTGAGTAAACGCCCAAGGTGACGATACTCAAGCAGACATTGACGATCCAAATCCGGAAATACTCGCCACCGCTGCCGCTGAATTGCAACTGCCGTGATTGATATTCTGTCATTTCCATCCTCATTTTAGGTTTTTCCGTTGCAAGCATAGTGCATCGCCGCTATCTAACAATAAAAACGGCCTGCAGATAACACACGCTAGTCAGGGGCCGGCTTTTGCAATCGCCGTAAAGCCTTTTATACTTCCTCGACAAAAGCGGTGCAGACCAGTCAGCCAGCGCTTGCGTGGGAACTTACCTTTCTATCTCTGCCGACCCGGTACAAAAATGAGAAAAAACCTACCCGTTACCCAACGTGAATTGATTTACTCAGCTTCGGCTACCATCACCTCCGGGACCGATTCCGCCGGCAAGATCAATTATGTCAACCAAGATTTTTTGAACACTAGCGGCTTTAGCGAGGCAGAGCTGTTAAACCAGAGCCATAACATCGTTCGCCATCCCGACATGCCGTCCGCCGCATTCGCCGATTTGTGGCAAACCGTGAAGAGCGGCCGGCCATGGATGGGAATTGTCAAAAATCGCTGTAAAAACGGCGACCATTACTGGGTGGATGCTTTTGTCACCCCGCGCTTCGAAAATAGCAAGATTGTCGGTTACGAATCGGTGCGGGTTAAACCGGACGTGACCTGCGTGGCCCGTGCCAATACTGTCTACGAAAAGCTGAACCACGGCAAAAATATCGATTCGCCTTTGAGCCGCATCGGTTTGTCCGGCAAACTGACCGGCGGTTTTGCAGTGATTCAATTAATCACCGCCATCAGCCTTTATCTGAGCGAAACGTGCAGTTTTGGCGTAGCGACAGCAATCTTCGCCGGCCCCTTAGCGGTCGGTTATGCCTGGGTTTGGCTGGTATTACAACCTTTAAAAGACGCAGCGGCGGAAGCGCGCCGGGTGATCGACAATCCGGTGATGCAGCAGATTTACACCGCCGATGGCGGCGAAGTTGGACAATTACTGTTGGCGGTGAAGCTGTTAAAAGCCAAATCCCGAACCATCATACGCCGTCTAACTCAAGCCACAGAACCCCTGGCAGGCAAAGCCGATACGAGCTACCAGGCAGTCAGCCAAGTTAGCGCAGCAATGGATAGACAGCTGGCGGAAATTGAACAGATTGCCTCGGCGATACACCAAATGAGCGCCACCGTCAGCGAGGTCGCCCGCAGTGCCGCCAACGCCGCTCAAGCCGCCAATGATGTCAATCGGCAATCGCAAGAAACGCTTTCGCGGGTCAACAATACCATCCAAATGATAGACCGCTTAGTGGTCGCGGTCGGCCAAGCCGAAACAGTCATTAAAATTGTGGCCGATCACAGCAGGAAAATCGGCGGCGTCCTTGATGTGATTCAAGGGATTGCCGAGCAAACTAACCTGTTGGCACTGAATGCCGCCATCGAAGCAGCGCGCGCCGGCGAACAAGGCCGGGGATTTGCCGTCGTGGCCGACGAAGTCAGAACCTTGGCCGGACGCACGCAAAAATCCACGGAGGAAATCCATAAAATGATCGACGGCCTGCGCTCCGGCGTCAATAACGCCGTACAGGAAATGGCTAAAGTCAGGGAAATGGCGGCAACCGGCGCGGAACACGGAAAAAACTCCACCGAATCGCTGCAACAAACCACACTGTCCGTCAATATCATTAACGACATGATTGTGCAGATCGCCAGCGCTGCCGAACAGCAACATATTGTTTCCGAAGAAATTTCCAGAACGGTAGAAGCCGTCGGCAGCTTATCGCGACAAACCACAGAGCATGCGGTTCATGCCAGTACGGCCAGCGGCGGTGTCTCGGCACTCAGCAAAGAGCTGGATATGTTGGTTGAGCAATTCGACGACGTACCACGCTAAAAACGCACCGTGCCAAAGACTGGGGGCAATGATTTGTCAGCCTGAATGCACTCCTGCGCAAGCCGCCGCCAGAAAAGCTCTAAAACCTGAGCGGCGGTTTTTACCGAAGTGACAACGGGTTGCGGATTACCGGCATTTACTCCGCAAGTTTCCATTTGATGTTACAGCCGATGCTGGGAATTTGTACCGTATCGATAGGCTTTCCCGCCAGTAAGTTATCCAGGGCATTGCGCAAATCTTCGCCGGTAACTGGCACATCATTCTTCGGCGTGGCACCATCCAGGCGGCCGCGATAAACGCATACCAAATCGGCATCGAACAGATAAATATCCGGGGTGCAGGCTGCCTGATAGGCTTTGGCCACCGCCTGCGATTCGTCGTACAAATACGCGGCAAACGGATGTCCCCAGTCCGCCATCATCTGCTGCATTTTATCCGGCGCATCCTGCGGATAGTTTTCGATGTCATTGGCACTGATCGCCACCGTCGCAATGCCTGAGGCCGCGTATTGCCGGGCAATGGCAATCAACTGCTCTTTGATGTGCAACACATACGGGCAGTGGTTGCAGATAAACAAAATCAAGGTGCCGTGCTCGCCTTTCAAGTCCTGCAAAGTGTACTCGTGGCCGGTTACGGTATCCGGCAAACAAAAGTCTGGTGCGATACTGCCCAGAGGCAGCATAGTGGAGGCTGTCGCGGCCATGGCTAATCCTGTTGAGTCAAAACAAGGCTAGAATTATAAAACAGCCCGCTCCCGGAACTGCCGCGAAAATCACCTTAACACTCCCATTCGCCAGCGCATGATCGACATAAGTACCCGAACAGTTCCGCTCCAAAACGCTCCGCAACTGGACAGCTACGTGCTGACCGACAAACTCGGCGAGAGTCTGCAAGCCACGGTGTACAAGGGCTATCATAAACATGTGCCTGAATACCCGCTGGTGGTTAAATACCTGAAACTATTGTCCAGCTGGGACGACCAATCCCGGCATCTGCGGCAAAAAATCGAACGCCTGAAAGTATTGCACGACCCGCGCGCCTGCACACCTTTGGCATTGGAATCCAACGACGGCGATCAATTTATCGTCCAGCCCTGGTTCAACGGTCAACCGTTAAATGATTGGATCTCTCAACAACAGGCGGTGAATCTAACCGATTTTTTTACGCTGGCCTGCTCCTTGGCCGATACCCTGCAATCGGTGCACGATGCCGGCATTACCCATGGCGGCATCAAACCGCACAATATTCTGGTGCAATCCGGCAGCTTGAGTCTGCGCCTGACCGACTTCATCACGCCGCTGGACATCCGCGATGTCAGTCATTTCATTTACGATCCGGAATTCGTCCGCAACACCCTAGCCTATACCTCGCCGGAGCAAACCGGACGCATCAACTACCGGGTCGATTTCTCCACCGATTTATATTCGCTGGGTATCGTGTTTTACGAACTGCTGACCGGCCGACTGCCGTTTTTTTCCGACGATCCGCTGGAACTGATTCACTCGCATCTAGCCGAGGAAGCCATCAAAATCCACGACATCAGTCCGGGCATCCCCAACACCCTGAGCGAAATCATCGCCAAACTGATTTTGAAACAACCGGAAAAACGCTACCAAAGTGCCTCCGGCTTGCTGGCGGATTTGCTGCGCTGCCAGAAAGAGCACGAAGTAACCGGCAGCGTATCGGATTTCGGCATAGGCCAGTATGACCGCAGCCGCCGGGTGATTTTCGTTTCGAAAATGGTCGGACGACAAAGCGAAACCGAGTTGATCCGCCAGGAATACAGCCAAGTAACCCAAGGCCGGTTTCGTTCCGTGTTTATATCCGGCCTATCCGGCATCGGCAAAACCCGGCTGATTCAGGAACTGCAAAAACCGCTGGTGAAAAATCGCGGCTATTTCAGCTCCGGCAAATTCGATCAGTATCAAAAAAACATTCCCTACAGCTCGCTAATCCAGGCTTTGCGCAATCTGATACGCACCTTTCTGACCGAAAGCGATGCACAAGTACATGATTGGTCCGCAAAAATTCTCGAAGCGTTGGACAATGCCGGCGGCGTGATTGTCGACGTGGTGCCGGAACTGGAATTCATCATCGGCCTACAACCTGAGGCCCAGCCCTTGCCGCCGGTAGAGGCGCGTAACCGTTTCAACAATCTGTTCGGCCGCTTCCTGGCTTGCCTAGCCAGCGAAGAAAATCCCTTGGTGTTATTCATCGACGATCTGCAATGGTGCGACAGCGCCACTTTCGATTTCTTGCAAAATCTGTTTACCAATCATCGCGAACACCCCTATTTGTTTTTTATGGGCGCTTATCGCCATAACGAAGTGGATCACGATCACCCGCTCACCAAACTAATTCGTAGCGTGCAAGAAAACACCGGCCCACTGGCCGAGATTCATTTGACCGAACTCAGCGAGGCTGATTGCCACGAAATGGTCGCCTACATTCTGGATTCGTCGTTAACCGCCACCGCCAATTTGGCCGACTTTATCGCGCATCTGACCGAAGGCAACCCCTTGTTCGTCAGCGAAAGTTTGGCCTGGTTGTACAACGAAGGTTTACTCGGTATCGATGCCAAACAGCACTGGCAATGGGATATGAACCGCATCCGCGACACGCAAATGCCGGCCAGCGTGGTCGAGCTGTTCAGTGCCAAAGTGCGTAAACTGCCAAGTCGGACTTTACACATCCTTTACCACTGCGCCTGCATGGGTAATCGTTTTACCGCCGAGGATGTCGCGCTGGTGCTGGATACGCGTATCGAGCAACTGTTCGAGGATTTAAAGCCGGTATTAAGCATGGGGCTATTGCTGGAAAATAAAGCCGACTTGCAGTTTGTCCACGACCGGGTGCAGGAAGCGGTATTACAGCAAGTTGACGCCACGACCCGCCCCGGCATCCATTGGCGCATAGGTAAGCGCTTGCTGTCCGTGGTTCCGCCCGGAGCCGAGCTTGTCGGCCTGGACAATTTATTCACCATCGCCGCCCACCTCAATCAGGGTTGCCCGGCCCTACTCGACGAGGAAACCGCCTATTGGCTGGTGAATATCAACTTCAACGCCGGCAATAAAGCCCTGGACGCCCTGGCCGGCGACGCCGCCAACGAATTTTTCCTGAAGGCCCACAATTATCTGCCGCCCGATTGTTGGGAAACGGCCTACACCCTGACGTTTCGGATTTATCAGCGTCTGGCGAAAACCGATCTGATGTGCGGCCGCTACGACAGCTCGGAAGCTTTGTTGAACCGACTGATCGAGCATGCAGTCAGCGATCTGGACAAAGCCGAAGCGCTGGCAGATCAAACCACGTCGCTATCCTCCTTCGGCAACTTCAAACAGGCCATCGCCACCGCCAATCGCGGCTTGGCGTATTTCAACAAGTCTATTCCCGACGATCCCGAGCAAGCCCGGCAACGCATGGAAGGCTTGATGCTGAAGATAGAACAGCAAGACGATGTCCGGCAAAAAATCCTGGACATGCCGTTTACCGATCAGCGGCAGAGCAAAATCGAACTGGCTTTTTATAGCGAGTTGATTCCGGATTTGTATATGTGTGGTTTGGTACCGCAGCTATATTTATCCGCCGCCCAATCCACCCTGCATTGCCTGGAAGGCGGCATGGACGAATCGGTGATTTATTCGTTTTCCATCATGGGCCTCAATCTCGGCGAACAAGGCAAATTCGCCCAGGCCTTTCGCTATCAAGATTTGGCTCACGACCTTTGCGCCAAATACCCCAACACCTTTGGCGCCACCCGAGGCATGAACGGCATCGTCTGGTGCAATATGCACTCGCGCAGCCACCCGGCCGATATTGTCGATTACGCGCACAAGGCCATTCAGTCCGGCAAGAACTGCGGCGATCTCTACAACGCCGGCCTGTCCTACGGCCCGCTGATGTGGAATCTAATGGCCCAGGGTAAAAACCTGCGCTGGGTCGAGGAAGCCGCCGATGAATGTCTGCAATTTTCCCGCAAAAACCAATTGTCGTTTTCAATAGGCCTGGCCCAGGCGGTGCTGGCCGGCTGGGTATTACCGATGAAGCCCGATTACCGCCCGCTCGATATGCAAGCGACACTGGCGGACTGGCAGGCCAATAACTATGTTGCAGCTACCGGCAGTTACTTCGCATTACTGGGTTTTGCCCAATATTACCTGGGCGACTATAGCGCGGCGGCACTCTCGCTGAAGGCCGTGGAAAACTATTTGCACGGCTTAACCGACAATGTTTTGAAACGTCTTTGGTACGCCTTTCGGATCTTGAACTTGCTGCGCTCGGAAATGGATGCGGCGCGAATCGATGCCGAAATTGCGCCCTTGCTTGCGCAACTGGAAGTGTGGGGGCAACTTGGTCCCTTGCTGAAACCCTACCTAATGTTTGTCCATGCCGAGCTTGCCAGACAGCAGGGCCAATACCGCGAAGCGCGCAATCTGTACATGGATGCCATTGCCTTGTCACTGGCGCAGAACTATGGCCTGCTGACCGGCCATATATACGAAACGCTGGCAGATCTGTTGCTGAAGCACCGCTTGGGCGACGCGGAACTGTATTACGGCGAAGCGCGCCGCCACTACCGCTTATGCCGTGCCGATGCGAAAAGCAACCAGCTGCAGGAACGTCATCAATACGTCAGTCCGGAGACCGGCGCCAGAATAGCCAAACCTCAGCCCGCTCCCACCACCTTACCTAGTCTGGACATCAGCTATCTGATGAAATCGGCGCTGGCGTTATCGGCGGAAATTGATCTGACCCAATTGATGCAAAAAATCATGGCCGTGGTCTTGGAAAGCTCCGCAGCCCAGCACGGTTATCTGTTGATCAAACAACAAGACGAATTATTGGTGGCCGCCGAGCAGCACGTCGGCAAAAAACGCACGATACACAAACACTATTACAGCTTGAACAAGGTGCGCGGCATCTGCCACGCCATCGTCAATTACGTGCAACGTACCCACGAAAACGTCGTGCTGAGCGACGCCTGCAGCGAAGGCGAGTTTCAAAATGCGCCCGAGGTTGTGGCGTTTGGCTTACGCTCGGTATTGTGTTTGCCGGTGATCAAGCAAAGCGAATTAATCGGCTTGCTTTACCTGGAAAACCGGCTATCCGAAGGCGTATTCACCCCGGAAAAAATCAGCATGACCGAGCTGTTGACCGCCCAAGCGGCCATTTCGTTGGAAAACGCCCACTTGCTGGAACAAACCCGCCAAGCTTACAAACAATTACAAGAAAACCAGGATCATATGCTGCAAATGGAAAAGCTGTCGGCACTGGGCACGCTGGTCGGCGGCGTGGCCCATGAGATCAACAATCCGCTGATGGGCGTGATGAACTTCGTCGAATTTGTCTCGGACCGCACGGAAGATGCCAAATCCAAGCAAATACTGGCGCAAGCCTTGCAGCAAATTCAACGCATCAAAAACATTGTGTCGAATATGCTGGTGTTCATGCATCAAAAGACCACGCCAACCGGCAGTTGCTCGCTAGAGGAAGTTTTAGGCCAAACCTTGTTGTTGCTGGAAGGCGAATTGCGCAAAACCGCTATCCAAGTCCGTACCGAGATACCGGAAAACTTGCCCAAACTCGCCTGCACGGCGGAAAGCATGCAACAGATTCTGATCAATCTATTGATCAATGCCCGCGATGCGCTAAGCGGTATTGCGCAACCCGAAATTGAAATCAGCGTTCGTTGTGCCGAAAAAATGCTAGAGTTGAATATAAAAGACAATGGTCCCGGCATCCCCGACGAAGTACAAGGCCGCATGTTCGACCCTTTCTTTACCACCAAACCGCCCGGCCAAGGCACCGGACTGGGTTTATCCGTCACCCGCCGCTTGATTCAAGATGCCGATGGCTCGATAGCCGTGGAAAGCCGCATTGGCGAAGGTTGCTGCATCCGGTTAAAATTCCCCCACTTTTAGTATTTGTTAACGAATAGAGACACAGGCGATGGTAAACAACATTCTGGTGATTGACGACGACCCGGCGGTACGCGGCGCCTTCAAGCTGATTCTGGAAGAAGAAGGCTATCGTGTGCGCGAAGCCGAGAACGGTCTACAAGGTATCGCCATGGTGGAAGCCGATCGTCCCGACTTGATATTTCTGGACTTACGCATGCCCGGCATAGACGGCGTGGAGACCTTACGCCGCCTGAAGGCATTGGACACCAGCTTGAATGTCTATATCGTCACGGCCTTTGCCGCCGAATTTATGGACCAACTGAAAGACGCCCATGAAGAAGGCTTGCAATTCGAACTGGCCAGCAAACCCTTGTCGGCATCGCAAATCCGCAATATCGCCCAAGTGGTACACATCGCCAAAGTTCATGAAGAACGCCGGGCCAACCACCATAAGCTGGTTTTGACCTTATACGTGGTGTCGCTGAATCCGGAAACCCGCAGGTTGGTCGAGCAAATCAGCGCGGTGCTGGCCGGCATATACGAGCCGGGCCATTGGGTATTCGACGTGGTCGAAGTATTGGGCATGCCGGAAAAGGCACTGGAAAAAGAAATCTTTGCCACGCCGATGCTGGTGCGCGATCTGCCGGAACCGGTGTTGAAACTGCTAGGCGATCTTTCCCGAATGTCGTCGGTGATGGCGGCCATCACTACCCAAAATGTTGGTACAGGTGTGCAGACAGTGATCGTTTGATGCCCGGTCGTAACCCCTAAATGCCACAAACACTCAAACAACTCAATCTGATCCTGGACACCATTACCGACGGCGTAATGGTTGTCGACCCGCAAGGCGTCGTTATTTATGCCAATCAAGCCGCAGAACAATTGCTGGAACGCGGCAGCCTGATCGGCCATTCCCTGGCAATTCCGATTTCCGCCGACAAAATTCAATTTCAAGACATCAACTTGATTCGCCCCAGCGGCATAGCCTGGGCGGAACTGCGCTCCACGCCGCTGGAATGGGAAGGCGCGCCAGCCTATGTCATCGGGCTGCGCGACATCACGGCCCGTAAGCAAGCGGAAATCGCGTTGCAGGAAAGCGAGCTACTTTTTCATACGCTATCGAAGATTGCCCCGGTCGGCATTTTTCGCACCAACGAAAAAGGTGAGTGCGATTACGTCAACCATCGCTGGTGCGAAATCACCGGCTTGCATTTTATCGATTCGCACGGTGACGGCTGGATAGCCGGTTTGCTTGCCGAAGACCGCGATTCGGTGATTGCCGAATGGCAGCGTTGCGTATCCGCCTTGCAGCCCTTCAATATGCAATACCGTTTTCAACTGGCGGACGGCAGTGTGCGCTGGGTGGTGGGGCGCGCCGAACCGGAACTAGATGAAACGGGCGGATTGTGCGGTTACGTCGGCACCATTACCGATATTTCCGACATCAAAGCCAACGAAGAGCGATTGGGACAAGCCGCCGCCGTATTCGAAAGCACCCGAGAGGGCGTGATGATTACCGACGCCCAACGCCGAATTACAATGGTCAACAAGGCCTTTAGCAACATCACCGGTTACGATAATCGGGATGTGATCGGTCATAGCCCCAGCATCTTAAGTTCCGGCCGCCACAACGCCGATTTTTACCGGGAAATGTGGGCCAATATTGCCACTACGGATCATTGGCAAGGCGAAATCTGGAATCGCCGCAAGACCGGCGAGGTGTATCCGGAATTGTTGAGCATCAGCACCGTGCGCGACGGCAAAGGCGAGATCAGCCACTACGTGGGTGTGTTTGCCGACATTTCCAAGCTGAAGGCTTCGGAAATGGAACTGGAATTCCTGGCCCACCACGACCCGCTGACGAAATTGCCCAACCGCATGCTGTTCCTGTCGCGCCTGCAACACAACATCGAAAAAGCCCGCCGTCAGGCCAACAAGATGGCAGTGTTGATGCTGGACTTGGACCGCTTCAAGGACGTTAACGATAGCTTCGGCCATTTGGCCGGCGACGATTTGCTGCAAATGGTCGCCGAACGCCTGACTACCCGGCTGCGTACCAGTGACACCATTTGCCGGCTCGGCGGTGACGAATTCGTGGTGTTGCTGGAGGAAGTCAACCAACCTGAAACCGTCGCTCATGTGGCCACGCAAATCATCAATGCCTTGAACCAAACTTGGCAACTACCCAGCGGCCATGAAGTACGCATCGGTGTCAGCGTCGGCATCGCCATGTTTCCCGAACACGGCGCTTCGCCGGACGAGTTGATCCAACAAGCCGATACGGCCTTGTATCAAGCCAAAAATGAGGGCAGGAACCGCTTCAAATATTTCTCGGAAGATTTGACCCGCGCCGCGCGCGAACGTATCGATATAGAAATCCGCCTGCGGCAAGCTATCGAGCAAGGCGAATTGCGGGTGTTTTTCCAACCGCAAATTTGTATCGAGAATGGCGCGATTATCGGCGCCGAAGCCTTGGTCCGCTGGCAGACTGCCAGCGGCGAACTGATACCGCCGCTGCGCTTCATCCCGATTGCCGAGGAAACCGGTCTGATTACCAGTATCGGCAATTGGGTGTTGAGAGAAACCTGTCACCACGGCCAGCGCTGGCGGAAAGCCGGTTTTCCAGCCTTGCGTCTGGCGGTTAACCTATCGCCGCAACAGTTTTTGCATAGTGATATTAGCGACGTGGTCGCCAGGATTTTGGCAGAAACCGGTTTTCCGGCCGAGTGCCTGGAACTCGAACTCACTGAAAGCGCGTTGATGAAACGGGAAAAAGAAGCCATCGAAATTTTACACAAGCTGCACGGCTTGGGTGTGCATCTGGCCATTGATGATTTCGGCACCGGTTATTCGTCGCTGGCTTATTTGAAACTATTTCCGCTGGATGTCTTAAAGATCGATAAAAGTTTTATTGAAGACATCCCCAAACACACTGACGATATGGAAATCACCGCGACGATTATCGCCATGGCTAAGACGCTACGCATGCGCGTGGTAGCGGAAGGCGTGGAAACCGCCGAGCAACTGGCTTTTCTGAAAAGCCGGCAATGCGATCTTTACCAAGGTTATCTGGTCAGCAAACCGCTACCGATAGCGGAATTCGAAAAGTTTCTGACCGACTACGCTCTTAACAAAAATTTTGAGCCGGTGGTGTCGGCTTGAAACAAGCGCCGGCAGCCCTAAAGTGTGCAATCAATCCACTGTTTTAGCCAAACGCCGGAAAAAAGTTATAATGCCGGTTTTTTAACCTCACCAAAAGGATCAAAAGATGGCTGACAATCTGATTGCACCTTCCATACTCTCCGCAGACTTCGCACGCTTGGGCGAAGAAGTTGTTAATGTCTTAAATGCGGGCGCAGACATTGTGCATTTCGATGTGATGGACAACCATTTTGTGCCCAATCTGACTATCGGTCCCTTGGTTTGCGAAGCGCTACGCAAGCATGGCGTTACCGCCCCAATTGACGTCCATTTGATGGTGGAACCGGTAGACCGCATCATCCCGGATTTCGCTAAAGCCGGCGCCAGCTACATTACTTTCCACCCGGAAGCCTCCAGACACATTGACCGTTCACTGCAAATGATCAGAGACTTGGGTTGCAAATCCGGTCTGGTATTTAACCCAGGCACGCCGTTGCATTTCCTGGAACACGTACTCGACAAAGTCGACATGATTTTGCTGATGTCGGTCAACCCTGGCTTCGGCGGGCAATCTTTCATTCCATCCGCGTTGGATAAATTGCGCCAAGCCAGAAAAATTATCGACGACAGCGGTTTGGATATCCGCCTGGAAATCGACGGCGGCGTAAACGTGGCTAATATTCGTGAAATCAAGGAAGCCGGTGCGGACACCTTCGTAGCGGGCTCCGCTATTTTCGGCAAACCGGATTATAAAAAAGTCATCGACGACATGCGCGCGGAATTAGCCGCAGCCAAATAAGTCTGAATTAAAGACAACCGCTGCGGGATGTCCCGCAGCGGTCACTTCCCCAAAGCATTCACTATATTCCTTAAAACGGAATTCTCGCTCCCAACTCGATAGTGTGATCGGTAATATAGGCCTGCCCTAAGCGGTATTCGTATCGTAAAAAGCCCGCCCGACCTTCCGGCAAACTCAATGCCAACGACGTACCGATATTAAAATAGTCGCGATCCGGCGTATCGGTTTTTACGCTGAATCTGCCGGCACCGGCAGCCGCCTGACTAAAGCGCGCCTGAATCAAACGGCTTTCGTCCAGATACTGATGCACCCATTCGAAACGCACGCCGGGTGACAACACACCCCAAGAGGTACTGATCGCGTTACTGGCTTGACCGCCGATAGTCGATGTCGCCGAATCGATAGATTGGCCGGCAAACTCCATGGCTAAACCGCCACCGCCGCTTTCCTGATAGCTATCCACTTCGGTTTTGCTGTAATCCAGCCTTACATAGGGATTAATCACAAAACTTTGCAGCGCAAAATCTTTACCAAACCCCAAACTAAAGCCGTACTGGTCGCCATTAGCGCTACTGGTAGCCGTATTATCGAATCCGGTATATTGGATGCGCCGATTGATATCGAAGGAATGCAGCGCATAACTCATAATCCAGTCGATATAAAATGACTGCGGCAGGAAATAACTGCCATACGACGAAAACTCGTACGCATCGGTCGACATACTCCCGCTGTTTAAATTGTAATTGGTATCGGTAGAGCCGTAACCGAAGGCCGCACCCAACACCAATTCATCCATAAAGCTGTAATCCAGACCGAAGGTAACCGCCTTTCTGTCGGCTTTGAAGCCCCGTTCGCTGCCGGTATTGGCTTTTTCACCGACGTTGAATTGACCTTTCAGAAAGAAACCTAACGGGCTATCGCGAAACGGCTGTTCGTTTGGATCATCCCCAGCCGCCCCGCCCCGCGCCGGGCCTAGTGCTGTCATCAACGCCTTGCCGACCGGAATGGTTTCGCCGTTGACATTAATGGTGGAATAACCCAGTAAGGAGGCGCTTTGCTGTTGGGAGTTGCGCAAATTAACGATGCGGCCATGCACCACGGAAAATTGCTTGTAACCAAAATCCACGGCCGCCGCACCTTGCGCCGCCACCGCATCCGGAATCACCGCATTCAGGTCGGCGTTGTTTATTTCATTGCAGCGGGCCAATAAATCGCCGCCAGTTCCCGAGCAAGCACTGGTTAAACCTTCGTAAATTGCTTGCTGATTAGGGGTAAAGGTCGGATCGGCGGTTACGTTGGGCGTCGAGGTTATTGGCGTAGTGGGCGTAGTGGGCGTCGTTGGCGTGGTGGGTGGCGGAGCGACGTCGTTGTCCGCAATGCTGGCGACTGCTGACGCGCCCGCCGACACTGAATCACCGGTACAGCTTGGCGTTACATTCTGAAGAGATAAGGTCACAGTTTCAGTGCTTTCTACCAATGCATCGTCGATAATATTGATGGATACCGGCGCACTATCGGTATGAGACCCGCCAAACAAAAAGGGAACGCTGAAAGAAAAGGTGCCGCTCGAAATATTGTAGTCACTGCCTGCGGTTGCACTGCCGCCAGCAGCGACGACATCGCCGCTTATGGTGCAGCCGCCATAATCGCCGGAGCTGCTAGCCAGACTAACGTTAGCCTGGACAACACCATCCGCTTCGTTAAAGTTATAGGATCTGGAAGAAAAATCCAGAGTCCAGGCTTGTACTGAAAATGGCGCGAAAGATAAAGCGGCCGCCGCTGCCAGCAATACTTCCTTGGAACTGAATGCAAGGGGTCGAATTGCCCGGTTTAAGCACTGGCGCGAAGACATTGGCGGCATTGCCGTTAGTCCGCATAAACCCGATAATTTTTCTGAATGTAATATAGGTAGGATCATGAGAATTTAGCAGGTTAGATACAGCGTAATTAAAGAATAAAAACCTTGTATGCTAATTATGGCACTGAATACTATCGATGATTCCAAATCATTAGCAAACGGTCTGAATTCTATTATTGACTGCCATCATGAGCATAGATAAATGCTAGCGCATAAATTCTCAAACCAGTTGTTTCAACAAAAGTTATTGCTAAACGCTGTAGACAAACTCCAACTTCAACCTTTTGTGAAGCAAATCCACTGCCATGGCTAGAGTCCTGTATTGCTGGGAATTAGGGGGCGGCTACGGCCACACCGCCGCATTTCTGCCCATAGCCCGACAACTTAAAAGTCTCGGGCACGAGGTCGTATTCGCGCTTAAAGATTTGGAATACGCCGACACTTGGTTAGCTGCCGATCACTTTTGTTACCTACAAGCCCCGATACGCTGGCCTGACAGTCGTCCGCAAGCGCCAGCCTCCAGTTATCCGGGAATTCTACAAAACGCCGGCTTTACCGATAAAACCGGTCTGTTAACCCGAGCAAAAGCCTGGGAATGCCTTTATCGCCATGTAAGTCCTGACTTGATCGTATGCGACCACGCACCGACCGCGTTACTGGCTGCCCGCAAATTTGACACGCCTCGAGCGGGGTTCGGCACCGGCTTTTTTTCGCCGCCGCGCATCAGTCCGATGCCCAATATTCGCCCCTGGTTGCGCGTTAGCGATAAGGCGTTAAGCATTATCGAAAGCCAGGTGTTAAACACGACTAACTCGGTTTTAGAGTGTTTGAATACACCACCATTAAGGATTTTGGCGGACTTGTTAGAGTTTACGGAAGATTTTATCTGCACGTTTCCGGAGCTGGACCATTATCGGCAATACCGTAACGCAAATTATTGGGGACCCACCATTTTGCAGACGGACGGCATGAAGCCGACCTGGCCGAGCGTCGGAGCCGAAAAAATATTCGTCTATTTGCACCCGGAATATCCCGGCCTGGAAGTGTTGCTAAAACAGTTGCGCGCGTCACCATGGTCGATATTGGCACACATACCCGGCACAACGCCCGCATTTATAGAAAAAAACAGCAGCGCCAATCTACACATTACTCCGCAGCCGGTAATCATCTCGGCTGCTGCCAAACAATGCGATTTGGCTATTTGCCATGGCGGTATGGCGACATTGTCGGCATTTTTGCTGTCTGGCAAACCCTTGCTGGCATTGCCTTTTCAGCTGGAACAACTGATCAGCGCTCAAAACCTCGCTACTCTCGGCGCGGGCACTTACATCGCCGCGGAAAGCAAAAATCCCAACTACAAAACAGCCGTAACTGAGCTATTGCGCCATTCGAAACACACACAGACCGCCCAACAGTTTGCGGATAAATACGCCGGCTTCTCGCCCGCACAACAAGCTAGCGATATTGCCAAACGCTGCGAGATGTTGATGAAAGACGCTTACATCAAAGGCAATAGCTGATCGAGAATTTTGCCGTTAGTCGCAAACACCTGCTTTGGAAACACACCAGGATTGCCTTTAAAATCGGTGATGGTTGCGCCGGCTTCTTTGGCTATCAACACACCCGCCGCGATGTCGTAAAGATTCAACTCCTGCTCCCAAAAGGCATCGACCTGGCCATCCGCAACCGTGCATAAATCCAGCGCGGCGGAACCCAGGCGCCGCTGACCGGTAGTGGCTTGTGCGATACGATTAAATCGCGGCAGGTTGTTGTCCTCCAAATACTGACGCAGGCACGCGAAACCGGTGGATACCATGCTGCTGGCCAAACTGGTTTCATCCGAAACCCTGATAGGTTTGCCGTTTTTCCAAGCGCCCTTACCTTTTTCCGCGCAGTAATAATCGTCCAAGGCCGGGCCGTAAACCGCGCCCATTCTCAATTCGCCGTCAATTTCCAAGGCTACACTAATGCCCCAAAAATACTGGCCTTTCGAGAATGAATGGGTACCGTCAATCGGATCAACGATCCAGCGGCTGGTTTGATTGGCGGTTTGACCGCTTTCCTCGCCCCAAAAACCGTACTCGGGACACTGCTCGCCGAGAGCTTGTTTCAGATAATTTTCCACTGCGACATCGGCATCGGTGACCAAGTCGCGAGCGCTTTTTTTGTTAATCGCCAGAGAGTCCAGATCGTTGAAATATCGCATCGCCACATCGCCCGCCGCGCGGACGATGGTTTCTAAAGCTTCAAGAGTGATGGGCATGATTTTCCTGATTTTGTGGGGATGCGGGCAGGCGGCGATCCGCCCTGCCCGCTATGAAAAGCGTAGATTCTAACCGCTAATGGTTACAGATTGTGATAGCCGGTTTCTTCGTGCAACACAATATCCAGACCTTGCTGCTCTTCGTCTTCGCTGACGCGCAAACCGATGAACACGCCGATGAGTTTCAATAAAACATAGCTGAATAAAGCGCTCCAGGCCGCCGTCACTAAAACCGCAAGCGTTTGCACGCCGACTTGCTGGGCAATAGTCACGCCGTTCAATCCCAAGCCGCCGAAACTTTCAGCAGCAAACACGCCGGTTAAAATCGAACCGACGCAGCCGCCGACGCCATGTACCGGAAACACGTCCAAGGAATCGTCGATTTTCAAACGGCGTTTGACAAATTGCGTGGCGTAAAAACACACGGCGCCAGCCACAATACCAATAACCAAACCACCCATGGGCCCGACAAATCCAGAGGCCGGCGTAATGGTGCCCAAGCCGGCGACCATCCCGGTGACGATACCTAAAACACTGGGCTTACTAAAACGCAGCCATTCAATGGTCATCCAGGTTAAAGCACCGGCGGCCGCGGCGATATGCGTCACGGCAATCGCCATCCCTGCACTGCCGTCGGCTTTTAACGCGCTACCACCGTTGAAGCCGAACCAGCCGAACCAGAGCATCCCGGCACCCGTAACCACCATGGTCATATTATGCGGCGGCATCGCCACCGTGGGAAAGCCTTTACGGCGCCCCAACACTAATGCCGCCACCAGAGATGCCACTCCGGCGTTGACGTGAATCACAATCCCGCCGGCGAAGTCCTTCGCACCCATCGCCGCCAGCCAGCCGTTGCCCCATATCCAATGGCAAATCGGCATATACACCACAATCAGCCAAAGTCCGCTAAACCACAGCATGGCTGAAAACTTCATCCGTTCGGCAAACGCGCCAACGATCAAGGCCGGGGTAATAATCGCAAAAGTCATTTGAAACATGAAAAACACGGTTTCCGGAATATCGCCGATCAAAGTTTGCGTGTTCATGTCCGGCAGAAAGATCTTGCTGCCGCTCCCCAAAAACGGCTGCCAGCTGCCGCCATCGGCAAATACGAAGCTGTATACACCGGCCAGCCACAGTAGCGATACCAGACAGGTAATCGCAAAACATTGCATCAATACCGACAGCACGTTCTTGCTTCTGACCAAACCGCCATAAAACAGCGACAAGCCAGGAATGGTCATGAATAAAACCAGCGCGGTGGAGGTTAAAACCCAAGCGGTGTTGGCTTGGTTAATGCCTTCGGCCCAAGCCTGCTGCGGCAACATCAAGCTGTATGCCATTAGCATCAGCGTTCTTTTTATTGTTGTCATTGTCTTTCACTAGATGATGGTGTGTTGTTATTTTTAAGCTGTCTATAAACAACAAAATCGCCCTGGTCTGCGAATTTCGCGCAGACCAGGGCGATTTTTGATGTTCTACTGCTTTTTGTTTTTTGTTGAAGACTTAGATAGCGTCTTCTCCGGTCTCGCCGGTTCTGATACGGATAATCTGTTCCAGGTTGGTCACAAAAATCTTACCGTCGCCAATTTTGCCGGTGTTTGCGGCTTTGACGATGGTTTCCACGGCTTGGTCGACAACGTGTTCCGCCACTGCAATTTCCAGCTTGACCTTAGGCAGAAAATCCACCACGTACTCAGCGCCGCGATATAACTCGGTATGGCCTTTTTGCCTGCCAAAGCCTTTTACTTCGGTTGCCGTTACACCCGCCACCCCGATCTCGGACAAGGCTTCCCTGACGTCGTCCAGCTTGAATGGTTTGATAATCGCTGTAATTAATTTCATGCTATCCCCAAATTCGAATGATTAAAAAGCTGTTTCGTCACTGTTGCCACCATAATAAATAATTCCGGTAGAACCTACAATTTACCCGAGCAAAAGCACCAAAGTAGTGCTTCATGATAACAAAAACGGGCAGCCATCGCCGACCACCCGTTTCTTTTCGCGTTAACCGCAGCTTTCAACCCTAAACGTGATAAGCGGTTTCGCCATGCTCGGTGACATCCAGACCTTCGCGCTCAGTCGCTTCGCTAACCCGCAGACCAAGAGCCACATCGGCAATTTTGAAGGCAATGAAGGACACCACGCCGGACCAAACGATGGCGATGCCTACACCCCAAGCTTGACTGGCAAGCTGGGTAAGCACACTGTAGTCAGGCAAGGTTGCGTTGGTGACGTAGTCCCAGACGCCGGTACCACCCAAATCAGGGCTGGCAACCACAGCAGTACCCAAGGCGCCGATAATACCGCCCACCCCGTGCACACCAAACGCATCCAGCGAATCGTCGTAACTCATCGCGTGTTTCAAAAAGGTTACCGACCAGAAGCATACTGCACCGACTACTAAGCCCAAACCGATAGCTCCCATCGGCCCTGACCAGCCGCAAGCAGGCGTAATTGCAACTAAACCGGCCACCGCACCTGACGTAGCGCCCAACATGCTGGGTTTACCACGCACAGCCCATTCCGCGCCCATCCAGGCCAGAGTTGCCGCCGCGGCCGCCAACAATGTGTTGACAAAAACCAATGCCGCCAGACCGTTGGCTTCCAGGTTGGAGCCAGCGTTGAAGCCAAACCAGCCTATCCATAACAAGGATGCGCCTATCATGTTCATCGTCACGCTGTGCGGCGCGATAAATTCTTTACCATAACCAATACGCTTGCCTATCATTAAGCAACCGACCAAGCCGGCGATACCTGCGTTGATATGTACCACCGTGCCGCCGGCAAAATCCAAGGCGCCTTTTTGGAACAAAAAGCCCGCAGTCGCACCGGCAGTTTCCGCAGCGGCCGCATCGGTATAGGCATCAGGGCCTGCCCAGTACCAAACCATATGCGCCATCGGTAAGTAGCAGAAACTAAACCAGATCACGGTAAACAACAGCACCGCTGAAAATTTAACCCGCTCGGCAAATGCGCCGATGATCAACGCGGGCGTGATGGCCGAGAAAGTCAGCTGGAACGCTACATAGATGAATTCCGGTACATAAGCCCCTTTGCTGAAAGTGGCCGCCATCGAATCCGGGGTAATACCCTTCAAAAATGCCTTGCTGAAACCGCCGAAGAAGGCGTTACCCTCGGTAAACGCGACGCTGTAGCCGAACGTCGCCCACATAATCGCCGTCAACGAAAAGATCACAAAGACCTGCATCAAGATAGACAGCATGTTTTTAGCACGCACCATACCACCGTAGAACAAGGCCAAGCCAGGTATTACCATTAACGCAACCAGTACGGTTGCAACTATCATCCAGGCGGTATCGCCTTTGTTAACGGTGGCTTGTACGGCCGGTGCCGCCACTTCTTCCGCAAACGCCATGCCCGAGAGTCCAAACAGCGCGAACAGCGCCATGCCTGTTAAATATTTCATTGTTGGTTTCCCCATCTTCATATTAAAGAGCTTCTTCGCCGGATTCGCCGGTTCTAATCCGAACCACCTGCTCCAGATCGGTTACAAAAATTTTGCCATCGCCGATCTTTCCGGTATTGGCTACTTTCACAATCGCTTCGACGGCTTGCTCAAGCAAAGCATCCGCAACCGCTACCTCGATTTTTGCTTTGGGTAAAAAATCCACCACATATTCGGCACCACGATACAGTTCCGTATGGCCCTTTTGCCGACCAAAGCCTTTTACTTCAGTAACCGTCACGCCAGATACACCGATATCCGACAACGCCTCACGCACGTCGTCTAGCTTAAACGGCTTAACCACCGCTGTTATCAGTTTCATAGTTCAACACCTCTTTGCTTGAGTTAATAAATTCCCGAAACAAGCAAAGCATGATGCATGCCACTATTTATTCCCATGATTTTTAAAGCTTTATTAAACACATCCATTAAAAGAACAACAGAATCGCACCAAATCAGTGCAACGCTTTTTGGATTGCACCATTGCAACTCAATACCACCCTACAGGCCTTGCTCTGCCAGTTTCAGTGGTTTGCTTTAAGAATAAATAGGGCTTTGTCGCAACATAGCAACACTGCATTACTTTGGTGCAACAAAAAGAATTTGCACCATTGCGAATCATGAACTAGTCTACATATACCACCTATCTTATTGATTTTTAATAAATCGAATATGGCCTAAAAACTGCTATAGAATCTTCAGTAGTCACTGAACCAAGGGGATAACCACCATGAGAAACAACACAACGTTAACAAAATCACACAGCCGCGCTTGCTTAGCCGGATTAATGGTGATTTGCAGTGCCTCCGCTAGCGCGGACAGCTGGACAGAAGCATCCGGACTACTGGGTGCAGCTGGCATTGATCCGAACACATCTAAATTTATGACCGATCACAATCTGAAGGTTGGCGGCTGGCTGAACAGTAGTGTCGGCGCCAACATGAATAGCAACGGTGACGGTTTTAACGGCCCAGTGACATTCAACGACCGTAGCGGTGAATTGCAACTCAACCAGTTGTATCTGTATTTGCAAAAAGCCATCAATGTGAACGGCGACTCTTTCGACATCGGCGGTCGCGTCGATGTGATGTACGGTACCGATGCCGCGTTTACACAAGCTTACGGTTCATTCGGATTCGACCCCGGCACCCTAGCGGACAGTGACCGTGGCAACTGGGATCTGAATTTGAGCGGACACGGGGAGCGCTTCTACGGCTTGGCATTACCACAAGCATACGCCGAGTTTAACCTCCCATTCGGTAATGGTATCGCAGTCAAAGCCGGACACTTTTATACTCCAATCGGTTACGAAGTAGTTACCGCTCCCGATAACTTCTTCATCACCAAACCCTACACTATGCAATATGGCGAACCATTTACCCATACTGGCATACTCGCAACCTACGCATTCAATCCGAATTGGACAGTAATGGGCGGTGCAGTTACCGGAAGCAACTCGGGCGGCTGGGACGGCAACTGGGACAGAGACCTGGGCAACTGGGCTTGGTTGGGCGGGGTAACCTGGACAAGCGACGACGCCGGCACATCTCTGGCTATTACATCAACGGCTGGCGAACGCTCCGAAAACAGCAAAGACACATGGGCCATGTACAGCATCGTCGGCAAGCACAATTTCACCGACAAGTTGCATTACATCATTCAACACGATCACGGTTTTGCCAATAATATCTGGACCGGGAACGCAAGCCTTGCAGGACTTCCAGACGGCAGGGAAGACGCCGAATGGTATGGCATCAACCAATATTTGATTTATGACGTCAACGACAAAGTCTCAGCCGGTCTGCGCGCAGAATGGTTCCGTGATCATAACGGCATCCGAGTTCTCGGCCCTGGCCGTTGCTATGCTGCAGCAGGCACAGTCGGCGACAACTTCGCTTGTGGCAGCAACTACGGCGCTAACTATGTTCCGTTTCAAGAAGCCAGCGGATATTACGCCGTTACAGCCGGCTTGAGCTACAAACCGGCAAAATGGTTGAACTTGCGTCCAAACCTGCGTTACGACTTTACCGATAATGCTAAAGCGTTCGACAACGGTACACGCCACAACCAATTCTTGGTTACTGCGGACGTAGTCATCACTTTCTAAGGTTGGTAGCCTAAGTAAATCATCGTTATAAAGCTGTACGCCTCCATTGCGTTGAAAGCCCTTTGGAGGCTCTGTTTGTTATAGCTCTTTACTACATTTGATGATATTGTTAAATCGTTTAAGCTTCTCAACCAAAACAACTACAACCTACGGAGACCCTCACTAATGTCTGTTGATCACGTTCTGAAATTAATCCAAGAAAACGACGTCAAATTTGTCGACTTCCGCTTCTGCGACACTCGCGGTAAAGAACAACACGTTACTTTCCCAGCGCACACCATCGACGAAGACACCTTTGAAGAAGGTAACATGTTTGACGGTTCGTCCATCGCCGGCTGGAAACACATCAACGAATCGGACATGATTCTGATGCCGGACCCCAGCACCGCGGTTATCGATCCTTTCTTCGACGACAAAACCCTGATCTTGCGTTGCGATATTATCGAACCGAAAGACATGCAAGGTTACGCTCGTGACCCACGCTCTATCGCCAAACGCGCTGAAGCCTATTTGCAATCTACCGGTATCGCCGACACCGCGTTCTTCGGTCCTGAAAACGAATTCTTCATTTTTGACGACGTCCGCTGGAACACCAGCATGGGCGGCTGCTCCTACCAAATCGACTCAGAAGAAGCCGGCTGGAACTCAGAAAAAGTTTACGAAAACGGCAACATCGGTCACCGTCCAGGCGTTAAAGGTGGTTACTTCCCCGTACCGCCAGTCGATTCATTCCAAGACATGCGCTCTGCAATGTGCCTGGTTCTGGAAGAAATCGGCCAAACCGTTGAAGTACACCACCACGAAGTGGCAACTGCCGGTCAGTGCGAAATCGGTGTTAAATTCAATACTTTGGTTAAAAAAGCCGACGAAGTACTGGGCTTGAAATACGTGATTGCCAACATCGCGCACGCTTACGGCAAAACCGCAACCTTCATGCCTAAACCACTGGTTGGCGACAACGGCAGCGGCATGCACGTTCACCAATCTTTGGCTAAAGGCGGCGTCAACCTGTTCACTGGCAACCTGTATGGCGGTTTGTCAGAAACCGCGCTGTACTACATTGGCGGCATCATCAAACACGCCAAGGCATTGAACGCAATTACCAACCCTTCAACCAACAGCTACAAACGTTTGGTTCCAGGTTTCGAAGCGCCTGTGATGCTGGCTTACTCAGCACGTAACCGCTCTGCATCTATCCGTATTCCTTACGTCACCAACCCTAAAGGCCGCCGTATCGAAGTACGTTTCCCAGACTCCACTGCTAACCCATACTTGGCGTTTTCTGCCATGTTGATGGCCGGTCTTGACGGTATCCAAAACAAAATTCACCCAGGTGAGGCGATGGATAAAGACTTGTACGACTTGCCGCCAGAAGAAGAAAAAGCGATTCCACAAGTGGCGTTCTCTCTGGACGAAGCCTTGGCGGCTCTGGATGCAGACCGCGAATTCTTGACTCGTGGCGGCGTATTCACTGACGACGTAATTGATGGCTACATCGCATTGAAACAAGAAGATGTGACTCGTCTGCGTATGAGCACTCACCCTGTTGAGCTGGATATGTACTACAGCCTATAGGTTTTAAGACTGTCTCAGGCAGTCCCAAGCCAACCCAAAACCCCGCAAGCCACCTGGCTTAGCGGGGTTTTTTATGTCCCAATGGTTCCCAAACAAACCCGTCGAATCCCGTATTTTTACCCCCTATATTGTCCCGAACCACAACCTAGATTTACAATGCGTAAAAAATAGGGGACAAACCATGCTCACTGATACTGAAATCAAAAAGTTAAAACCCACCGGCAAGGAATACCAAAAAGCAGACAGTGGCGGATTAGCTTTAGTCGTAAGAGCAAAGGGCGACAAGTTCTGGCGCTATGAATTCAGGATTGGAGGCAAGAAAGAGAAATACGGCTACGGAAATTACCCCGAGATAACCCTCGATCATGTCCGTAGAATTCACGCAGTAGCCCGACAACTGGTAGAGCTGGGCACACACCCGGCAACGCTGCTTGATAACCTCGAAGCAAAACGGATGATTATCGATGGCCACGGCATTAAAGAAATTGAAGCGCGAGTGCTCGCCGCCAACCAAGCCGCAACGGCAAGCGCCCTACCAACTTTTGGAAGTGCCGCGGCCCTTTATAAATCCGAATGGGTAGACAAAAAGTGGAAAGACCCAAATAAAGGATTCTTACCTGTGACACGACACTTGCTTCCCGTGCTGGGGGAAATACCACTGGAAGCCATCGACGTTCCGACACTTCGAGAGCTGATCTATGACATTCGCGAACGAGTAGGCACCCCAACCGCCCTATCCTGCCATGCTTGGGCTGATCGAGTGTTTGGCTATGCCCTAGAGCATAATTTATGCATCAATAACCCAGCCACAGCGATTAAGCCCGCCAGAGTTGGTAACCGCAACAAGCGCACCCGGTGGCTAAGTACACCCGAAATCAGGCGCTATCTGATCAGCCTATATCAAGCCAATTGCTATCGTGGCTATAAGCTTGGCCTGCACCTGCTATTAATGCTGGCACTCAGAAAGCAAGAACTCACTGGCGCTGCTTGGAGTGAAATCGACTTCGATAAAGGCGAAATGCTGATACCGGCTGGCCGGATGAAAACCAAAAAGGATCATCTGGTTATGCTGCCAAATCAAGCCATTGAAATGCTTCGAGAATTGCAAAGGCTGTCCAGTGGTAGCCCTTGGGTTATGCCGATGCCGACCGACCCAACAAGAGCCATGCACAGTAACAACCTAAGCGGAGCACATGCAGCGGCCTTAGGGGCTGGTGACATTACCGACTACAACATTCACGACCACCGGCATACGGCCTCGACTCACCTAAGAGAACAAGGTCACTCGCCGGAAGTCGTGGAAACCGCGCTAAGCCACGCCATACCGGGTATGGCCGGCACCTATTCCCATGCCCAGTACAAAACCCAACGACTGGAAATGCTGCAATCATGGGCCAACTTTCTCGACAGCGTGATGAATGAGCGGGTAGTGATACAAGCCACTTTCAGGAAAGCGATATAATCGAATTTAACCGGATAGCCCGACGGGGCAACAAGCGGGATTCGTCCCCCGCTTCCGGTTATCCATTAAGACGACTTAACGCTTTGACGGAGCGATTATGTGTTTTGCCTATTTTCCAGACAAACTTTCTGATTCAACCCTGATTGAGATAGCCCTCCAGAACCCTAAATGGCCACCCAGACCAACACTAATAAGCAACTACTACCACATAGATTTTAGTAAGAAGTCAGAGTGGGGAGTTGAAGAGTGGCGTGCTTATGCCACATACCTTGAGCAGTCCGGCCAAACACTGGCAACAAAATTAACAGAAACCAATCGCAAATTATTAGGGGCTGTTGCCGTTTTACATGGGTAACCAAATAAAAGCGCAGGCCAAAGCGACAACGCCTTCAAAATTGCGTTTCAATTTGTCATATCGCGTCGCGATGGCTCTGAAATGTTTCAATCGCGCAAAGACATTTTCAACGAGGTGGCGATATTGGTAGAGGCACCAATCCATTCCGTCATTCCCGACGATTGAATTTTGTTTTCTAGGAATGATAGGGACACTCCCTTTCTCTCGAATTTGAATCCGTAGAGGTTCACTGTCATAGCCTTTGTCAGCGACCGTGTAGTCAGCCAAAGGCAGTTTAGCCACTAATTCCGGCGCTTCTTTGCAGTCATGGACTTCACCACCGGTGATCGAGAAATGAATAGGCAGCCCACAGGCATCAACGGCCATATGGATTTTCGTGGTGTGACCCGCAACGGATTTCCCAATCGCGGCATCCTGTTCATGAGCCGCACCACTACTATGCTGATGCGCTTTCACGATACTGCCGTCAATAAAGGTCCATTCCAAATCCGGTGCCACAACCAGGCCTCGAAAGATGCCCATCAGTTTTTCTTGCAGTGACCACGCATTAAACCGTTTGTAGACTGCATTCCACTTACCAAACGTGGCAGGCAGGTCTCGCCAGGGGCAGCCGACTCGCATGCGATAAAAAATCCCTTCTACCGTTTGCCTGAGCGAAGGCTTGTCATAAATCCCCAGGCTTAACAGGATGGCTTTGAATTTATTCCAGTATGCATCCGTAAACATTTGTCGCGGCATAGCTCACTTGTCTTCTGATTGAAAAATCAATCAATGAGGCAGAGCCGTTCGATTTCAAGGCTATCGTTTCAAAATGGCAACAGCCCCTAATTGCCAACAAAAAGTTAAAACGGAGCAAAAAACCTATCAAGTCTAAGTTTGGCTCGCTGATTACTGGTTTCATAGATTTGGAATGTACTCAGAAAAGACGAGGGCGACCAAAGGGAGCCGGCGCAAAAGCCGAAGCACAGGCCATTTTAGCAATTAATCTTAAGGCTCAAATTGAAGCTGAGCTCGGCAAATCTATTACCAATACAGAAGCATTGGCGGCACTTAAAAAACAAACAACTCGGAGGAAGTGGACAGACAAGGCGGGAGATAGAAGCATTCTTAATGCAATGTCAAAAATTCATATCGCTCATAAAAAATAAGTACACATCAGGTTTTTAATTTTTTGTGATTCGCCATCGTTAATGATTTAGCCATGCCGCAGCAATCCCGCAGCGGCGCTAACCTACTCAGGAAGGCTCATGGCTACAACAAGCGCTTTACCCTCGATTAATCCGATATACCGACGCCATTTAGTATTGCAAATAACCGGCTACGGCCGGTCAACCTTTTACCGCAAAATAGCACAAGGTCTTTTCACGCACCCAGTAAATCTAGGCAACGACAAGAGCGGCAACGCTTGCCAAGTTGGTTGGCCAGCAAACGAAGTAGAAGCGATCAACAACGCACGCATTGCCGGGAAATCAGACGATGAAATCAAAAAGTTGGTTATAGCGTTAGAGTCTGCAAGGCAATTAGCGGCTCAAAAACTAGATGAATTGATCGCCAACCAAACCCAAAAATTAGGAATATTAAACGAATCAATAATCAGCACCGCAGCCATCCGGCATTCGTTTGGTCAAGAGATCCTCACAAACTTAGAAAAATCAACATCACCCGACCAGACACAAGCTAATGTATCTGGAGGTGAGCAATGAGCACACGGCAAACCCCACCCCCCAAAGCAACGCCAGAAGACTTGGTTAAGGTTTCGGCCACGTATGCCGCGTTTGGTATTCAACAGAACCAGGATCAGCAACCGGCTTTAAATTTTCAGTGGTCGAAAGATGCTTTAAAAATCATCACAGACGCCTATCACCACACCCAAAGCAGCTGCATGATGGACATATGGATAAAAAGATATGACGCTGCCAGCTGCCAGCATTTAGCAAGCACAATAATCAATTTGATTGCTGCACTAAACAGCAAGATTCAATATCTGACCCATGTCGATTCTCTGAACAAAGCGAAAGACACGCTTTCCGATATCGAACAAATAATCAGACATGTATCTGAGCTGCGAGACTTGATAATCCGCTCAGGTGACACAGTACCCTATCCTGGCGGATTCCCTTCGCGGATAAATCATAGATTGAATCCCACAACAAAGCTCATCAAGCATTTGCGGGAGTTCATTTCTTCTACCTATGGCGCTTCTATATGACGTTCGCCCACATCGAAGACGCCGCTCGCGCGGCGCTGGCTGAGCTGGGCTTATTGCCGCCAAAGGCTTTCGAAATTGATAAATTTCAGGTTGTTGACGCAGCGGACGGAAAGCCAGGTAATGGCGCGGGACGCATTAAGCTTTTTGCCGACGGGACCGGAGGCTACTGCCAAAACTGGAAAAGTGGTGAAAAGCGCCCGTTCTTTCTAGTCGGCGAGAATACCGGCAAGCCCAAGCCACTATCTAAAAAAGAACGGGCCCGCATCGAGAAGGAACGCAAGCGCCGGCAAGCTGAAGATGCGGCAAAGAAGGACCAGGCCGCGAAGCGGGCGCTGACCATATGGCAAGCCGCCCTACCGGCACCGGCAAATCATCCGTACTTGATAAAAAAGCAAATCAAGCCACATGGTGCAAGGCTTGGCCGCTGGCGGCGGGTGATACAGGATAAGGGCGGCAACCGTGCCACCTTGACTATTGAAAATGCTTTGTTATTGCCACTATTCGATGCTGCCGGAACCATACGCAGCTTGCAAGCTATCTTCCCTGCAAAACATCCGATTTTGAACAGGGATAAAGACTTTTTACCGGCAGGCGGTTTAGCCGGCCTGTTTTGGTGGCTAGGTCCACGTCCGCTGCGGCCAGACGCATCCGTGTTAATCGCAGAAGGATACGGCACCGCTGCCACCATCTACGAAGAAACCGGCTACCGCGTGTACCTGGCTTTCACAGCCGGGAATCTGCTGGCCGTCGGTCGGATTGTTAGACAAAAATTACCGGAGGCTAACATCGTATTTTGTGCGGACAACGATCAAACCGAGGGCAACCCGGGACTGACAAAGGCGACGGAAGCCGCTGCAGACGTTGGCGGTAGTGTAACGGCACCCCCGATATGGGGGGACTTTAACGATTATGCCATTTGGCGCAAGGCAGGCAACCATGACTGAGGTAAAACCGCCAGTACTCGCCATTGTTAACAGCGCCAAGCCAGCAGACCCCGCCAAAGCCCCCAGAAAAGGCGGAAGCGGGAGTGGTGGCGCTGGCAAGGGTTCGGCCAATGTCTTGAGGTTTGGTGACTATGGTGTGGAAAGTGGTCGTTTTGTTCAATTCAAGATGATGCGTTCCGAAGGGAGCGGCGACCGCTCCGAAGGCTCTTTCCCTTTGTGCGATTTCACATGCCGCATTACCGAAGAAATCGTTGCAGATAATGGCCTGACAGAAGCTAATTTTCTGCGCATTGAAGGCAAGCGCTTTGACGGTACGCCTTTGCCGTCAATCGACGTACCAGCAAAAGCTTTTTATGCCAACCAAGGCAGCTGGGCGAACGACTACTGGGGCACCCTACCATTCATCTACCCTGGAGCCGCCAAGAAAGACAACTTGCGGGCATGCATTCAACTTTATTCCGGACTCGACGGAAACATTCCGCGAAAAAGCATTTATCAGTACATCGGCTGGAAGAAACTAGAAAGCGGATGGCAGTATCTACATGGCGCCGGATCGATTGCCGCCGATGGTTTAGCGGATAACGTACAAGTCGATATAGGACCCGGCAACATGAGCCGATACAGCCTGCCCACGCCATTCAACAGCGAACAAATCAGCTCAGAAACCGCCGTGGCCTTGGGCTTGCTTCACGTATGCCCGGCAAGCCCACAAATTGGCGCGGCCCTCTTAGCGTCTGTTGCGAGAGCGCCGCTTGGTGAAGCCCAGGGCATCGATTTTGCCATCTGGTTACACGGTCTCACCGGCTCTCGAAAATCAGCGGTTGCCGCAATCGCTCAAGGCTTTTTTGGCGGCTTTACCGCCCGCAATTTCCCCGCCAATTGGACCGACTCCGCGAATGACGCCGAGGCCAAATCACACCAGGCAAAAGACGCGGTTTTTGTGATTGATGATTTTAAGCCGTCGGTCAATCGCACCGAAGCTGATAAGCAACACGCCATGGCGGAACGGCTGATTAGAAATACCGGCAATCAGGCCGGCAGAGGGCGAAGAACCGCTGATATGCGCGCCCAAGCCGCGCCGTTTAACCGATCCATGACTATCGTAACTGCTGAAGATTTGCCGCGTGGCCAATCGTTGCTAGGGCGACTATTGGTCCTGGAAGTAACGCGCGATTGTGTCGATAACGCCGCATTGACCAAGCTGCAAACCGCCGCCAGGGATGGAAAGTTTAGCGGCCTGATGAGCGCCTATCTGCGATGGCTTGCACCAAAAATGGACCAGCAGAAAGCCGATTTCCCGATAGTTGTTGAGCAAATACGGAATGGCGCGATTAGAGAGGGATTTTGCTCTTCGCATCCCCGCGCCCCCGAAATTTTCGCCAGTTTGGTAGCCGGGCTTGAGGTGTTTTTTGAATTTTTAGAAGATTTTGGCGCCATTTCCGCCGATCAGGGCAGAATTTTACTGGGTGAATGCGAGGCATCACTAAAACAAGCCTTTGCGGAGCAACACAGCTACCAGACCGACCAAGATGAAACTGAGCGATTTTTACAACTGATTCGCGCGGCGTTGTCATCTGGAAACGCGCACATTTCCAACCGCCTAGACCAAGGCCCGCCCAAAATGCGCCCGTTTGTATGGGGTTGGCGTGACATTGGCACCGATATAGTTGGCGACAAACAATACAAAGCGCTTGGTGACTGCATTGGCTGGCATGCCGAAGGCGCCAACAACGAAGCCACCGAGATCTGGCTAGACCCAAACACCGCCTTCAAAACAGTACATGATTTCTCAAAACATCAAGGTGACCCGCTGCTGATTTCCGCATCAACACTATGGCGCCGCATGACCGACAAAGGCTTACTACTGAAAACTGAAAAGGATCGCGAATCCGGCAAACCACGCCCAACGGTTAAGCGGCTTATCGCCGGTCGCCAGTTTCGCGTTTTGGTACTGAGCGCCGAATTGATCGAGTCCGGGTAAACCTAAAACTAGCCTAGCCGTAATAATGAATGGGGGTATATATAAATTTTCTGGGGAGTTCGGGGAGACAAGGTTCAACCCCTTATATACCAAGGCTTTCAAGCTCCCCAAGCAATCAAAAATCACGGGGAGATTCCCCAAAAAAACGGGGAGCGATAAAAAAGCAGCGCGACCCGATCACCACCTCAATCACCATAAAAACAATGGCCTCCCCAATTCAAATCCGGGGAGTTCCCCAAAAAAAACGGCCGTATGGGGAGCCTGTAACCCTTGCCGCAACTGGGCTAGAAGGCTATCTCCCCGAACTCCCCAGATTTTTGCGCACCCCTATAGACAATATATTTTTTAGTGAACAACAAATGCAAACAGAAAACCAAGATAAACAACTGTTAACCATCGCCAAAACGCACCGCAAACGCAAAGCAAACAATTTTAGAAAGCTTATTCGAAATGAGTGGAAGGAAGCCGAGGCCCACTATTCGCAGAACAAACGCGGATTCCCAGCCAGCGCTAACATATTGCTAAAGTTGCTAGCGCTGTCCAGCCAGGATTTCCGCATAAACGGTCACAAGTACGGCGCGAACACCCGCACCTTTAAGTTCGATTGGCGCCCAGCCAATTCCGACCCGATTAAAGTACGCTACTATCTAACTAGTTTCGGCGCGGTCGCGCTTTTACCTCCCAAATGGTGCGTTCGCACTCGAATTGCGCTGGGTCTGTGATCGAAATGGCTCGCCGCCCCTGCATTGCCGACGCGAGACTTAGTTGGGGACATCAACGATAAAGCATCGATTGGTTTATGTGCGCACCGTTAAGCACTAAAACACATGTTTACATTTGTTTACATTTCTGTTTACTTTTCAGAAAAATGTTAACAAAAACAGGCAAAAATGCCGATATTTTTATTGACATATTAAAGCCAGATTGCGAAGGAGGCCGCTATGGCGTGAGCAGGCAGGGGAACGGGGAAAGCATTCAATTACAACAGTCCTTGTCTAGTTTTTTTGCCACCCACGGCAGGTCAATTTTTTGATGTTAACATCGGGCTTCAATATTCCAGAAAGCCATCGGTTATGACGAACACTGGCGAACTTGGACCGGGATACCTTGGGTAGAGAGCTAGGCATTTAGAAGAGTGGGCCAAATCAACGCGCGAGCAACTGACTTTACGGTCCTCCTACGTGCGAAACGTCTCGGAAGCATCGGCCCATATTGTTTGATTTTGACGACGGCTCCGATTACCAGGACAGACACTACCGGAGTTGCCGGCAAGGATGACTAGCCTTGCTACCGTCGACATCTTTATTCTAGCCGGGCATCAAAATAATTGACAGCAATTCAAACTACGCAGACAATCAACACCGTCTTGCAACAGTAAGGCCGGGATTCGAACCCCGTTTGTATTGGCGAAAAATTCGCCACTTTAGCCAGTGGCTTTTTTGTGCCCGTCATTTTTACCCAGCGTTTAGCTATGGTACTGCTATGGCGTGGTTATTTGGGCAGCCTCACGGCTGGCCGCCCCAATACGCGGTAGTTCGAACCCACTTAATCACGCCGCCCGGCGATTCGAACCAATGGGCGACGTTTGTTACCCCGTATTGGAGAAAACCGCCATGACAAGCGCATTAAATCCCGCTCGCGTCGAGCCAAACCCAAATTATCGATTTTTCGAACATCGTCTACTCATTGACACCGACGAGAACCAAGACACATCCATTGAGAAAATTGGAGCAATCACCTATCGCACAAAGGCCATTCTTACCCTGTTATTAGGGGTTTTATTAGATGGGGGAGATCACGACGACGGGCAAATTATTTCCTTGCTTGAAGTTGCGATTAACGAAGTCAATGATATTGAAGCAATTCAACACCATATGGCGCATACCGCTAGAAATAAAATCGGCAATGATATTTCGGACATGAAAGGGGTTGGCAATGAAAACCGTTGAATTCCTTTTCCAAAAGTACGGCGAAAAAATCGTCAAACTCGACGTGGTAGCCGCCGACTTCTACGGCGTCACCGACCTCTACACCGCCAACCGGATGGCGGAGCGCAAGAAGTTTCCTGGACTACATCCCTTCCGCGCACGCGACAGTAAGCGGTCACCTTGGCTTGTCGACATAGAAAATCTGGCAGACGCTTTGGACAACAGCGCCAGACTTGCAAAGAAGGGAGGTTTTTAATGAGCGCAAACGAACATGATAAACAAAGACTTGGTGTTCGATCCATCAGCAAAGCGATTGATACGCTTTGGGGAACCAGCGCCGACCAGTTGAGCCAACAAGAACTTGAATGGTTTGCCGGGTTTACAGATGCGGCAAGAAACGACGCAGAAGACCTTGCTCGCATTGTTTCGGGTATTGGTTTCTTGATTGACAATGACAGCGATGCCGGCAACTTTAAAGACAAACGCGAAGTTATGAGGCTGCTAACCACTATATCCAACCAAATAGACACCATTGCGGGAATGATCACTCTAGGGGATTATGCTTCGAGCCGGCTTATGCATCCTGATATTTACAACGCGCATTTGAAGCAAAAACCGGAGGAAACCGCTAAATAGCTTTATCGTTTGGCCAGTAATCGCAGTGGCCGCGATTTGCCATCAACTAACAGCCTAAAAGCCTTTGCTTCGGCAAGGGCTTTTTTATGCCTATTGGGCGACTGGATACAATACGAGGACAGACACTATTGATATTTCCGAAGGGATGACACAGCTCGCCCTTCGTCCAGTCGGAAGAAAGCATACCAAATCATCCCCAGTTTGCCCCGACATTTGGCTTAATGCGCAGCCTTACGCGGCAATCAACTTGTAAAGGGTTGGCCGGCTAATGCCGTACTCCTTAGCCAGTTTGCTTTTATCGTCGCCCTGTTCAACCCTTGCTTTGACCTCGGCAGTTTGTTCTGCAGTCAGCTTGGCCGGTGCACCTAGCTTTTTGCCTTGGGCTTTGGCCGCTTCAATGCCTTCCCTTTGGCGTTCCTTGATCAATGTCCGCTCGAACTCGGCAAACGCGCCGAGCATTTGCAGCATGAGCGTTTGCATGGGCGAGGCGGCGGCCGCTTCGAAGGTCAAATGCTCTTTGTAGAATTTAACCGTGACGCCTTTCCGGGTTAGGTTCTCGATGATGGTTTGCAGGTCTTTCAGGTTCCGCGCCAGGCGGTCGATAGAATGAACGTGTAACACGTCGCCTTCCCGCAAATGTTCTAAGCAGTTGGATAGCTCCGGGCGGTTGGCATCTTTGCCGCTGGCCTTGTCGGTAAAGACCCGATCAAGCGCCACGTCTACCAGCTGGCGTTCGGTGTTTTGCGATGTTGAACTTACTCTGACGTATCCGACGTTTTGACCTTTCATGACTGCCACCCTTGTGTAAATTAATCTCTTAGAGTCAGATTAACATGTGTAAATAAAATGTCAAATCAACTTTTATTTACACGGTGGAATGCGGGTTTGCGGGCATGGTTGGAAGTGTAAAAAAATGTACACTCATATTTACACAAAGAGCTTATATTTTTTTGATATTTTTAAAATAAAGCTTGACAAGTATTTTCGCGAAAAAATCAATTTTTACCGCATTTCTCGACCGACCTATAAACCGCCGATTTTAAGCGGATAGCTTGCCAGCATGACCCGCAAGCAATTAGAACTTAGAGAGTTGCGTCGAGATATACAAAACCACGCCAGCGCTATTCTCGAAGGCAAAAATCGAGTTTTAAAACCCGGTTTATAATCGCCTATACATTCATCCTATTTAAATTAATCGTTTTATTTCAATAGGAAAGCAGCACATCAACACAATACCAGGAGGCTAATCCATGGCATTAAAAGTACCCGTTGTGGGCGGCGCCGGCACGCAGTTGCAAGGCATGCCCGGAATTCGACAAACTGGCGGTCGCAACGCCGCCGATTTCACTAACACGACAAATGCCGCAATGCTGGAGCAGGCCGGTACCGCCCTGAATACCGCACAAAAAACAGCTATGGAGCTGATGAATAAGGAAAGATCCGAAAATATTCAATCACAAACCAAAGGCGCCACTAATAATCTGGAAACATTTGACCAAGATGAAGCTTTTGGAAATCAGGAAAACGGCCAAATTGGTTGGCTAAACCAAACCGGCGCTTCCGCTTTTAAGCAGCAAGATGGCAAACTTCTATTTAACTCGGTTTTGGATAGACGTCGGGAAAAAATTGAAGCCTTGAAACAAAGCCTGGGAAATGAAGAGGCCCGCCAACTATTTACCGAGCATGCCAACAACACCGGCGTTAAATTAGAAGGCATGTTGAAACGACACGAATCCCAGCAAAACACAAACTTCAAAATCGGGACCTTGTCGAATAGTATCGATGTTACCAAGCGCAAGCTGACACTCTATAACAATGACGACGAGACGTTGTCCAGTGGGATAGCCAGCATCATGCAAGATGCCAAAGACTTAGGACGCCTGCAACATGGCAGCGAAGAACTTGGCTTAATCGAGGGACGCAAGCAAGTATCTGAGACTTTAAAACAAGCGGCGCTTGCAGCGTTACAACAGAATGATCACACCACCGCAATGCGGATACAGGAACACTTCGGCGAGAACCTGGACCCTGACGACCGCACCGGTATTCAAACCAAAATCGCCGACAATTGGGCGGCCGGGTTGCTGCAATCCAATCCAGAAGAAGTAGTAAATCTGTTAGGGGGAAATAACCTAAAAAATGCGATTCTGAAACAAGAGAGCGGCGGGCGTGACTTCAAAAGCAATGGAGAACCGTTGGAATCGTCCGACGGCAAATCAATCTTTGCCATGCAGGTGACGCATGACACGGCCACCAATCCCGGATTTGGCATAACCCCAGCTCGCGAGCGGTCGGCAGCTGAATACAACCGCGTGGGCTCTGAGTTACTAGATAAATTGCGCGAACGTTACCAGGACGATCCCGCCAAAGTGGCGGCGGCTTACAATGCGGGGGCCGGTACCGTCGACGCCGCCATTGCCAAAGGTGGCGCTGATTGGATTCAACACATCCCTGCTTCTACGCGCGATGTTTATGTCCCTAACGTACTTAACAATCTAAAGACTGGCACCCCGGCCGACATCATGGGCCAACAAGACCGCCGCAAATGGTTTAATGCCGCGCAATCTCAAATCGAGCACGGCCGCAACGTTTACTCAGCAGAACTAAAAAGGGCTATTGACGATCAGTACAGCCAAACAACCCACACAGGGCAACCCGGCGAGATGGTTCCGGCATCCGATTTTCAAAGGGCCTTCGGGGATAAATGGAGTTCTGTGTACCAGGACTACAGCGACAACATGGACTTTGCAAAAACGTTTTTCAGCATCAAAACCATGCCGGTCACGCAAGCTATGCAAACCCTGGAAGACAGCAGACCCCAGCCGGGGGCGCTGAACTTCGAACGTGAGCAGAAGCAATTTGACTTGATGTCAAAAGCTATTGAAGCGGCAGACAAGGAGCGTAAGACGGATCCAGTATCCTGGGCCCTGCAGAACGGTTATAACGTCAAGCCTATCAACTGGGCCAACCCTAGAGACGCACAGCGAGAAATCATCCAGCGCGATAGCGTCGCCCGGCAAATGTCCGAGCACTACGGCGCCGCCTATACCGTGCTGACCAAGGCGGAAGCCGGCGAACTAAGCCAACGTCTCAGCGATGGCACCGAAGCCGACAAAATCACTACCTTAAAAACCCTGGCCGACAGCATCAATGAACCGCAAGCCTACGCGACGACATTGCAGCAAATCCGCCCGGATTCACCCGCAACCATCGTGGCGGGATCGCTGATCGGCATGGATAGGATGCAAAAGACACGCGGTTTTTTTAGCGACTCCATAACCGGCATTCGCGGCGAAGACGTAGCCAGGACTATCATTAAAGGCGAGGCCCTGCTAAATCCCGGCAAAGCTCAACGCCAGGAAGATGGTAAGTCCGCCGGCGTCTCGCTGCCTACCAAACTTAACGAATCGATTTATTCATTACTTGGCGACGCCTTGGCTGGTGACTCGGAAACCGAACGCGGTACCGTTTCCGCCGTCCGGGCTTATTACGCGGCCAAGATGGATAAGGCTAAATCTGAAGGCAATCAGGTACAGGAGAGCTTGCTCACTGAAGCCGTGCAGTCAATCACCGGAGGCATTGCCGAGCATGCCGACAAAAAAGTAATTATGCCGTTCGGCATGGATGAAACTGACTTTCTCGACCAGGCCGAAGCCAAACTAAAGCAGCAATTGGGCGAAAAGGCCGCTTTCATAGCCTTCGGCAAAATGCCGCTTATACCTGTCGGCGCCAATAGATACGCACTGCAAAACGGGACGTCTATGCTCAGTATGGGTGGCCGCCCTGTTATTTTGGAGTTCAACCCATGAGTTACTTATTCGAAACCTTGAGCCCCAATTTTGCACGCAATCAGCGCTCAATGCTTGATCGAGATAGCGCTGACCTGCAAGAACCCACACCCGGTATTTTCACCGGACTGACCAGCGCCGACACTTACACCAACGCAGCCGGGACCATAGAACAGGAAGCCAAAGCGGTCGGTGGCTTGGCGCTATCCCAATGGCCTAAGGCAATAGATGGGGTGCTAGATACGGGAGACACTTTTCAGAATCTATGGATGGGCGCCGTTGTCGATCCCGCTATTACCAAACGTAAAGCCTTGCGATTGGATCCGCGAACACACGGTATCGCCGCGCAGGTCGTCAACGGCCTAGCTACCATGGTGCCGGAAGCGATTACCACTGGGCCTTTAGGCGTCGGCGTTTTGTCAGGAATCAGCGACACAGCCGAGCAAATTCAGGAAGGTAAGCCGCTGAGCGCGGCCGCGGAATTCGGCGCAGCAACCGGCTTGTCCAATGCGCTTGGCGTGGCCGCTCCGGCAACATTGCCAGTTTCACAAGCCTTTAAAATTCCGGCATTGGCACAACGTATAGCCACTGGCGCCGCTACAAGCGTCGCACTTGGCATACCTGAGCGTTACGCCAAGCATCAAATATTGGCTGAAGCCGGTTACCAGGAACAGGCGGAACAATGGCGCTGGAACGATACTACCGCCATGGCGATTGATGCGGCTTTGGGAGGTGGCTTTGGCGCTCTCGCCCATTTGCAAGCGAAGCCATCCGAGATCGACGCAGCTCTGACTTCCAACGAAGCCCGCAGTATCGACAGCAAAGCACCCGGTTTACCAGTCACACCAGAAGCGGCCAACGCTCATACTGAAGCCTTTTATAAGGCCATGGACAGCGTATTAAACGATGAAACAGTATCGGCGACGCTGCCAATGTCTGAATCACCGGCGTTCTCACCCGAGCTAATCGCCACAGCCGGCAACCGGATGAATAGGGGGGACCGGCAAGCGCTCGAACAGCAAAAAGCCGATATTGAATACAAACTGTCCCGCTTTGACGAAGAATCCGCGCTAAGCGGCTATACCAAGCAAGACTTCATCGAACACGCCAGGGCCGAACAGCCCCGCGCACCAGCTCGGAAGATTGCCGATATCGCCGAGCAAATGGCTCTGCAATCCAAACAAAACGACCGAACAGACCTGCAAACGATCCTGGACACCATCAGCCAAAAGCTAAGCCGAGACGACGAAGCGCGCGCCGCGCATGCCGAGCTATCGAGAGCCGAGCAGACACACCTGCAGGAAAATGGCTTTATCAGGAGCAACAAAACGTTCATGGATTTTACCGATTTTTCTGAAAGGTCGTTGCCAGATGCGCGACCCAATGAGTTGGGTGGCTCAACGGATACGCGGGCACCTTCTCAACCACTCGCCACCCGAGAACCCGAGCGGGATACAACTAATAGTAACGAAGCAGCGGCAGAAAACGCACAGACAGCTCGTAGCGTATCACCGGAAATCGACGCGGCCCGCCAATGGATTAATAGTCACGGCGACCACGCTTTGGCGTGGATGGATGACGACGGCAACGAGCAGCAAACCAGCTTACGGGATCTATTGAGCGAAGTGGACAACGATCTGATCGATCTGGACAAGCTCGAAGCCGCCACCCAAGCAGCCATCACCTGCTTTTTAAAATTCGGAGATACCGCATGAGAAACGATTGCATAGCCGCTGTTTCGCAAGTTTTAGGCCGGTCGCTAAAAGCTGCCGAAGCACAAAAAATAGAGCAGCGCATCCGCGAACATAAAATTTTACTCGCCAACAAAGACCGCCAAGCATATCTTGGTATGTCGGAAGCCCAACGCTTGCAGGCAGCCGCCAAAGGGGCCGCCGAGCAACTCAAGGCCGACACATTGAAAAAACAGCAACGTATCGGACTGACTATTCTAGCTAACCAACGGCTAAGCGATTACTTCGAACAGCAACCGGGCTTGATTGTCGACAACATTGATCGCACCTTGGCGCCGCGCTTCGACGGTAAGGACAACATCCAGTCGGCAGAAACCAAATACCGCGCGGTGTACAACGAATATACCCGCAGCCTATCCGATGCAATTGAGGGCTTCGGCCCCAAGCTATTAGGCATCATTCAGAACGATCAAGTCATGATTCCGGTGTTCCGTGAATTACGTGGCGTCGAAAGCGGGATACCGGAAGCCAAAGCCTTTGCCCAAAAATTATCCGATACCTTTGAAGCCATGCGTACTAGGTTTAACAATAACGGCGGCATGATCGGCAAATTAGACGACTGGGCCCACCCGCAAACCCATTCCAGATACCTGATCTTCAAAGCCGGTAAGACCACGTGGATTGATTTTATCCGGCCACTACTCGACCGCAGCCGCTATACCAAAGAAGACGGTATGCGAATGAACGACGCCGAATTGAATGAGTTTTTAGGCCACGCTTACGATTCTATCGTTTACGACGGCGCACTTAAAAGAACACCCGGACAAGCAGAAGGCACCGCGGCCCGCGCCAACCGAGGCCGAGAGCACAGACAATTGCATTTTGCCGACCCAGATGCCTATTTGCGCTATCACGCGAAATTTGCTGAAAAGTCACTGATGGCGACCATCGTCGGCCACATCAACCAGATGAGCCGCGATATCGCCTTGGTCGAAACCTTCGGCCCTAATCCAGACTTGATGCTTCGCACCTTCCTGGACAAAGCAGAGCAGGAAGCCGCCCTTGCCGGCACACCGCCCGAACAAATCCACCGGAAGCGCGATTTCGCGGCGCGGTTATACGATGAGGTGGCCGGCAAAGGCATGCAGCCAGGTAACGAAACATTGGCGCGCTGGGCTGCCGCCGTGCGCAGCTATTTAAACGTCCGGCTAGGTTCGGCGGTAATCACGTCCTTTACAGACGACATCACCGCCACCGTGACTGCCCGCGCCCTGAACATGAGCGGCGCCGATTATCTGTTAAATGAGCTGAAAGCACTCAGCAGCGAGGAAGCCAGGCGCCAAGCACGTGCCTTGGGGTTCGGTCTGGATACCCTATTGTTTGCAATTGATCGCTTCGGCCAAGAAAACATGATTAACGGCATGGCGGCGAAAGTATCAGGTGCAGTGATTAGGGCTTCCGGTTTGTCGTTTATGACAGAAGCCCGCCGCCAAGGTTTTGCGGCGATGATGATGCACAAAATAGGTGACATGGTGCAGCGCCGCACCAGATTGGGCGATCTGGAAGCGGGCGATCATTCGATATTGCTAACAAAAGGCATTACCGACGCTGATTGGCAAATCTGGCGCCAAGCTAATGCGGAAAATTGGCAAGGTACACCAGTGCTTACCGCCCGAGCGATTTTGAATGTTGACGGCGACCCGAAGGCGGTGCAAGCCGCCGCAGATAAATACCAGGGAATAATCCTTGAAGAAAGTGGTATTGCCATTATCGAGCCAGGGGCTCGAGAGAGAGCAATGACTAGCGGTCGTTTGCAACCCGGCACTGTACTAGGCGAGTTGGGACGGTCGGTGCTGCAATTCAAATCATTCCCGATCACGATGATGACACGGCATTGGCGGCGCATGCTTAACAATCCGGGCCGACTCAGCAAGGCCGAATACACAGCCGCCCTGATTGCCGGTACCACTCTGATGGGCGCCGTTGGGGTTCAGATTAACGAGATGCTTAACGGTCGCGATCCACTGGACATGCAACAGCCGTCATTCTGGGGGCGCGCCGTACTCAAGGGCGGCTCATTGGGATTTTATGGCGACTTCCTACAATCGCAATCGAGCCAGCACGGCACAAGCGCCTTCGCCGGCATGCTGGGGCCGTCGCTAGGCTTTACCGAAGAACTGCTGAATCTTACCCAAGGCAACATGATTCAAGCAATCCAGGGCGAGGACACCCACGCCGGCGCCGAAGCCTTGCGCATGATCAAGGGCTTAACGCCGGGATCATCGCTTTGGTATGCCAAAGGGGCGCTGGATCATTTGATATTCCAGCAAGCTCAAGAGATGGTTTCGCCTGGCTACTTACGCCGCATGGAGCAGCGAGCACAGCGCGAGTTTAAGCAGCGGTATTGGTGGAAGCCCGGGGGAAACGCCCCAGAAAGACCACCAAATATTGAAAGGATTGCTGGAAAATAAATACAACTGCCCCCTATTTTGTCCCCTATTTTATTTTTCACACCATGTAGACATTGATTTTACTGGGCACATGCACTACAGCCTACCTGCGCCGCTTTTTAGCTGCGTCGAAGAACAAGCTATTTGTCATCCTCCGGCAATTCAGGCGCCTTCCATGATCCGCGCTTATGGGCTTCCATCACGGTTTGCCACCCATTCTCCAGCTCCTTTTCCGTGATACCAAATTGCTGAAGAATGCCATTAAGGCCGGACGGCACGTCAAACGCTGGCTTGGCAATATTATCGGCACGCGGCACGCCCTTGGAAGATGAAATTATTACACTGCCATTAATTGGTTTGATGGCTCCTTTAGCACACCGCGCCTGATCATCGGTATACAAGGTTTTTCCATCGACCACACATTTCATTGGCTCGGCCAACGCCTGACAAACCGGTAAAAATGCGAATATGCTAAAGCCCATTAAAAATAGTATTTTCACGACCTAATTCCATTGGTTTAAAAGAAAGACATTCGCAGCTCGAACGCAAAGTGCGCCGGAAAAAACCGACAGCCAATTTGTTTTCGCTCACAACCTTTACCGATAAGTCTAGCTTGGAATGCCCCTGCCCATTCGATTGGAGATGCTGTTTATAATCTCGCAGCGGAGGCACATTAATTGCTATGCAACTGAAGGGAGCACAACTCCTTTATTCCAGACACCCTTTCCTCAGCACTATTTAGGCGACAATTATGGCTATCAGCGTCTTCGATATTTTTAAAATCGGCATCGGACCTTCCAGTTCTCATACTGTGGGGCCCATGCGGGCAGCAATGACGTTTGTCAATAATCTGGAACAGCGAGGCTTTATTGGCGAGGTACAGCGCCTGCGCATCGAATTATTCGGTTCGCTTGGTGCGACAGGTAAAGGCCATGGCACCGATAAAGCGGTATTACTTGGCCTGGAAGGCGAAGCACCCGATTTGATTGACCCCGCCATCATTCCACTACGGCTAGCGACAATCCGCGAATCCGGAGCAGTCAGGCTTTTGCAGCGTTACCCGGTAGCGTTCAACGAGAAAGCCGATTTGCTGTTTCAACGTAAAGTACTCCCCTACCACTCCAATGGCATGCGCTTTAGTGTGTTTGGCGTAAACGGCGCCGAACTGCTGCAAAGCGATTACTATTCGGTAGGCGGCGGGTTTGTCGTGACCGACGCGGCAGCCGCAGCGGACAGGCTGAGCAATGACGACACCTGCCTACCCTATCCTTTCAAAACTGGTGCAGCGATACTAAAACTGTGCGCGACACATAACAAATCAATCAGCGACTTGATGCTGAGCAATGAAAAAGCCTGGCTAGGTGAAGAGGAAATCCGCCAGAAATTATTGAACATTTGGCAGGTGATGCAAGCCTGCGTCGAACGAGGCTTGCACGAAGAAGGGGTTATGCCGGGCGGCATGAAAGTCAGGCGCAGAGCGGCCAATCTCTACCGGCAGTTGAGCGGCGAAATTCCTCGGCAAACTCCCAGCATGCCGGTGGGAACCATGGAATGGGTAAACTTATTTGCACTTGCCGTCAGCGAGGAAAATGCCTCCGGCGGGCGCGTCGTGACCGCACCCACCAACGGCGCCGCCGGCATCATCCCGGCGGTATTACATTATTACTGGCGCTTTTGCGATGGTGCGAATGAAGAAGGGGTGATTCGCTTCTTGTTGACAGCCGCCGCAATAGCGATCCTGTATAAAGAAAACGCCTCGCTATCCGGCGCCGAAGTCGGCTGTCAGGGCGAAGTCGGCGTTGCTTGCTCTATGGCTGCCGGCGCACTGGCTGAAGTATTGGGAGGCACGCCCGAGCAGGTAGAAAATGCCGCCGAAATTGGCATGGAGCATAACTTGGGCTTAACCTGCGATCCTGTTGGCGGTTTGGTGCAGGTGCCCTGCATCGAGCGTAACGCGATGGGGTCGGTTAAGGCTATCAACGCGGCGCGCATTGCCCTGCGCGGCGACGGCAAACATTTTGTATCGCTGGACAAGGTGATTAAAACCATGCGCGAAACCGGCGCCGATATGAAAACCAAATACAAGGAAACCTCACGCGGCGGTTTGGCGGTGAATCTGATTGAATGCTGACAACAGCTTAAACGCAATCTCAAGCTGTTTTATATGACCTCTTTCGCAAGAATCTCCAGCGGAGCGTCGCCCCCGCATGGAAAGGGGTAGTCAATCACATAAATGGTACGCTGCGAATAAAATTTTCTGCACGGATCGGCTTTGAGAACCTCCTGCATGAGGGGATGACGAGCTTTTAGGCACCCGCTTTAAACGCTATTCACGCTATCCTTAAAATTACCGTTCACCTTTATGCCTTTAGTCTATTGAAGGCCACACAAGCCCCGGCGTCGACGAGCACAGCCTGAACGACATAAGCGTAATAAACAGGACCGGGTAAACAATAAAACTAGCCATGCGTCCGGAAGTCGGTCGTTTTTTCACCATCATCATAAAGAGCTTGGCCCCTGCCCAGAATACCGTCCCGGCCGGAAGCCGCGAATGCCATGATCTGGTCAGCTGTTTCCTGCGGAATTTGCAATTGATTGATGCTGTTTTGCAACAGTTCCAACACCACATCGTAGTTATCGTCAATGGGCTGTAATCGTAAAAAATGGGAATGTCCGGGACAGAGCAGGGTCAGATGGGGTTTCTCGTCGCTACCGACTAGATCGCCCGTAACGAACATCTCCAAAAACGCAAAGTCTCGATTATTGACCAAACTGGGCTTGGCGTTCCCTCTGGCAAAAGCCGCCGCAAAATAATCATCAGCCAATTCGGCAAGTTTTTTAGGCTCGACCGGCTCTGCGCTGAGCAAAGCATTAACAAGTTGCTTCAGCGGTTTGGTTTGTTCTTCTATGGGCCTGGAGTAAAAATACCGGTTGATACGATAGTCATCGAGCATGCCGGCATAGAAAATGTCCACGATTTTGGACACCAGATTCTCGTCAATTTTTGGCAATAGTTTATCGTTCATCGTTTTATCCCCCGTTTTTGTAGTTAACCAGCTTATTTGCTTAAGTCAAATACCGCATGAGTAGGTCCCTTTTGCGTCTATTAACCGCAGCACCAGAGTATAAGTCCGATCCGATAATATCCGCTTAAACGTTTTTCAAAAATCAGCGTCCGCCAGCTAAAGACATAGCCTCTGAAAAAAAAATTTTTAGCAAACAACATTAAAGTCCAATGTTAAGTCTCTGAAGATACGTAACATTGAAAAATCGCGCCACAGATGTCGTTTAAAAACCACTTGAAATCCTTGTTTAACATAGGAAAATCGCGCCCGAAGCGAGGTTTTTTTAGACGCTGTTCACACTTTATTCGATCAAATGAGGAGGCATTATGAAAATTGCACTTGTCGCTATGGCCGGAGTCACTATCGGGGCGCTGATAGCTATTTCAGCTTTTCAATTATTGAAAGTCATTTTTCAAGAAATGTACAAAATGGCAGCTGAAGCTTGGTATAGCCCCGAACAACATTAAAGCGGCCCGTATACATCCTTGCGGACGGGTTAAGTAACAGGCGAAAACCAGCCCTTCGCTCGCCCCCAGCTTTAATGCCCATACTCAAAAAAAATGCCCCGCCGGTTTCCCGACGGGGCATTTTCTTTATCAACGTTGCTCTAACAGTCCGATTTGTCTAGCACGCACTGTGATAAGACATTTGACCGAATTATCAGTCGTTACCACCGAATACGCCCAACAGTTGCAGTAAGCTGGTGAACAGGTTGTAGATGGACACGTACAATGACACGGTAGCTAAAATGTAGTTGGTTTCGCCGCCGTGGATGATTTCACTGGTTTGATACAAAATCATACCGGACATCAACAATACGAACATTGCGGAAACCGCCAAGGACAGCGCGGGCACCGAGAACAGTAACGCAGCCAAACCCGCGAAGAACGCTACCAGAACGCCCACCATCAGGAAGCCGGCCATAAAACTAAAATCCTTTCGGGTGGTCAAGGCATAACCTGACAAGCCAAGGAAAATCACGCCGGTACCGCCCAGTGCGGTTAAAATCAGTTCATGACCGTTGCTGAACGCATGTATATACATGTTTAAAATCGGCCCCAAGGTCATCCCCATGAAACCGGTCAATGCAAACACAAACACCAAGCCCAAAGCACTGTTACTAAAACGGGTGGTTAAAAACAGCAGGCCGAAATAGCCTACCATGGTGATAATCAAGCCCGGATGCGGCAAATCCAGCGTCATGGCTACCGCAGCCATAGCGGCGCTGAACAGCAAAGTCATCGATAGCAATAAATAAGTATTCTTTAAAACCTTATTGGTCGCCAGTATGCCGGCTTCCGAACGAGCAGTTGCAGTATTTAAACGCATGATCAGTTATCCTCTCAAAGTTACAAGTAATGCTATGACCGCGCAACGGCCCTGGAGTTTCAAGGCATTGTCGGTACCGTCTGCTAGTATACCTAAAGAAATTGCACATACGAGGTTAAATAGGACATGAGCCCCACCCCCTACGAGTTAATCGGCGGCGAGAATGCGTTGCGCAGCCTGGTCGACAGATTCTACTTTTACATGGATATTCTGCCGGAAGCCCAGGGCATCCGGGCCATGCATGCCCCCAGCTTGGCAAGCGCCAAAGACAAATTATTTAAGTTCTTCTCCGGCTGGCTGGGCGGCCCCAATTTGTTTATCGAAGAATTTGGCCATCCCATGCTGCGCGCCAGACACTTTCCGTTTCAAATTGGCGAATCGGAGCGCGATCAATGGATGCTATGCATGAACAAAGCCTTGGATGAAATTGAGACAGACCCACGCCTGCGCGAAAACATCCGTACCGCCTTACAACAACTCGCGACGCATATGATCAATCAAGAAGCCACGGGAAGCTGAGCCAAATGTCATTATCCAAACAATTGTTAATCCTGATATCCGCGCTGTTTTTGATGATCTTCAGCGTCAATTTCGCATTGAGCGTCAACAACATCAAGGACTATCTGGAAGGCGAATCAAAAAACCATGCCCAAGATACGGCCACCTCGCTGGGTCTATCGCTTAGCCCTTACATGGTCGATAACCGCGATCCTGTGATTAAAACCATGATGAGCGCCATTTTTGATATGGGTTATTACAAGGAAATCAGGCTAGTCGACGCCGACAACAAAGAGTTGGTAGCCCTGAGCAGCGACAAACGCATAGAAGGCGTGCCGGACTGGTTTACCGAACTGCTGCCCATGACATCGGCCACCGCCGAAAGCGAAATCAGCTCGGGCTGGAACATGAGCGGCGTGATCTACGTGACAGTCAACTCCGGCTATGCCTATTTAAAACTGTATGAGCAAGCCAAATCCGGATTTTATTATTCCCTGGCGGCATTTTTAATATCCATTGCCTTGTTAGCCTTGTTATTGCGCGTCACGCTGGCATCGCTAAGTAAAATCGATTTACTGGCTCAGCAGATCAGCGACGGCCATTTCGAAAGCATAGAAGCCTTGCCCTGGACCCGCGAAGTGCGCAACGTGGCGGCATCAATGAACACCATGTCGCATAAGATCAAAACCACGATAGCAGCGTTGCATGGCAAGCTGGATCAAATGGGCGCCAGCCTGTTACGCGATGACTTGACCGGGCTGTATAAAAAGTCCGTGTTCGAAACCGACATGAAAAATTTAGCATTGGAAGACGCCGATGCCTTTGTGGTTTTGATAAAAATCGATAGTTTGGTCGATCTGGTCAAAGAGCGCGATAGCGACGTGATCGATCAATTCTTACAAGCGTTTGCCGCCATCCTGGGAAAAATCGCCGATCTGGCTGGAGCACAAGCCGGCAAAGCTTATCGATTCTATGGCGCCGAATTTGCACTCGTGCTGAAGCTTGGGAATTCGGAACAATTGGAAGGGTTGATGAAAACCTTGAGCAACGAAGTAACCGAATTAGGCGAACGTTACCAAAAAACCGATTTGGCCCACATTGGCGTGGTTGCTTTCAATCCGCTGCTGACCACCGAAATTTTATTGGAAGCCGCCCACGAAGCTTATGAACAAGCGCATCTGATCGGCACTAACAGTTATTTCATCCGCACCGGCGATAATTTTGCGCGTGATATTGCCACCTGGAAGGACTTGGTCTTCGATTGCGTCGATAACGACGGTTACTCGGTTTGGTATATTGGCCAGATCGCCGCATTCAGTAGCGGCGAACTGTTGATGGAAGAGGCTTTCATTCAGGTACACGATAAACAGGGCGGCCTGGTGGCCATCGGTCCATTCATCTCGATTGCCGAAAAATTCGCCAAAATCGTCGATCTGGATAAAGGTGTGATACGCATCGCGCTAGATCATATTCAACACAATCACATCGAGCACGCCATCGCCGTCAACGTATCGACCCGCACTATCAAAAACAGCGATTTCCGGCTCTGGTTGGAAAAACTAATCAAACAAAATCCGGCGGAAGCCAAAAAGCTGGTATTCAGTTTGTCGGCTTATGCCGTCGTCAAGGATATAGGCGCCTATCAGGCCTTCATAGAGACTGTGCATGCTTGGGGCGCCCGGGTGATGATCAAGCGCTTCGAAACCCAATCCATGTCGGCGGAATTGGTCAAACGCCTGAAACCGGACTTTATCCGCCTGGCCCGCGACATCGGCAACGGCATCGACAGTTCCTCGCAAAAACACGCTTTTGTGCAAACCATGCAAGAAATTTCCACATTGCTGGATATTTCCATCTTGGCGGAAAACGTGCAATCGGATCAGGATTATCGCCGCTTAAAGGCGATAGGAATCGTCGGTGCCAGCCGTTAACAAGGGCGCACTCAACGCTGCCAAAATCGCTATTATCGCCTTCAGCCTGTGTTTCGGCATTGCGCTGGCAGCCGGCCTGTTAATCGATCAGAGTCTGCTGGATAGAGTCGAAAAAAAATACGGTGCGGCCGCCAAGCAACGTTTTGTGGACTGGCAAAGTTTGATCGAGAACGGCAAGAGCTGGCCTGAAGCAGAGAAATTGGAGCGGGTGAATAATTTTTTCAACGGTAACGTCGAGTTTGTTGACGATATTATCCTGTGGCAAAAAACCGATTACTGGGCGGCACCTACCGAGTTTCTGGCTAAAGGCGCCGGCGATTGCGAAGATTACTCCATCGCCAAATATTTTACTTTGGTAGAAATGGGCGTCGATGAAAGTAAATTGCGGATTACCTACGTCAAGGCTTTGGAACTGAATCAGGCGCACATGGTATTAACCTATTTCGACTCGCCGCGCGCGGTACCCTTGGTGCTGGACAATCTGAAGCCGAGCATAGTCCCGGCTACGCAGCGCAGCGACTTACAGCCCGTATACAGCTTTAACGGTACCGGCTTATGGCTTGCCAAAAGCAAAGGCTCCGGGCAACATGTCGGCGGTTCGGACCGCTTGAGCATGTGGACCGAACTTAAATTAAGAATGCTGGAATCGCCTTTTTGAACAAGCAAACCGCCCCCTTACCTTACAAGCTGCGCCGCAGCAGCCGGGCCAAAAACACACGCATCGTGGTAACCGCCGACAAAATAGAAGTGGTAGCCCCGCTCAAAGTGTCCGAACGGCACATTCAGGATTTTGTGCAAGCCCAAAAAGACTGGATAGAAGCCGCACTAAAGCGCGTCGCCGGCAGAGTGCAAACCGCCGCCCCCAAGCTAGCACCAAGCGAGTATCGGGATGGCGCGCATATACCCTACCAAGGCCGCCGCTTACCACTAAAAATCACCACCGGCAAAGCCAAAACGGTCCGCATCGAGTTGCTTAACGACGAGATGTTTTGGGTGAAATTACCGGTTGGGATTGCCGATGAACAATACTCCGCACTGATCCAGCAAGCGTTGACACGTTGGATGAAAAACCAGGCCAAACAGCATGTCCAGCAATGGGTTGATCTGCACGCGCCGCGCTTTGCCCTGTTTCCGCGCAGCATCCGCATCAAAACCCAAAAAAGTCGCTGGGGCAGCTGCGGTCCACAAAACGACATCAATATGAATTGGCTACTAATGCTGGCTCCGGCCGCCGTTTTGGAATACGTGGTAGTCCACGAACTTTGCCACATCAAACACAAAAATCATTCTCCGGCTTTTTGGCAATTGGTTGGCGAACACCTACCCGACTTTAAACAACGCCGGCTCTGGCTAAAACAGCACGGCGCCAGCGTGATGCAAGGTCTGTAATTTTGAAAAAATTGGGATTTTATATATTTGCGGCACTGTTTATCTTTGCGGGGCAATTTTTAGTCCATCAGGATTTGGTCAGCGGCACCCCGCCGCCCATAGTGCAAACCACGCTGACCGGCGAAAACCCTATGCCACGCATAAGTAAAGGGCCGGCTGTGTTGTATTTCTGGGCGGAATGGTGCGGGATATGCCGAAGTATGCAGGGCAGCGTCAGCAATGTACTGCGGGATTATCCGGGAGTGACTATAGCGGTGCGCTCGGGCGACGACGGCACCTTACAGAACTATCTGAACGACAAACAACTGAACTGGCCGGTTGTGAACGACAACAACGGCAATCTCGGTCAACGCTATGGGATTAGAGGCGTGCCGGCTGTATTTTTTATTAACGCCACCGGCGAGATTGTCTTTACGACAGTAGGCTATACGTCGGAATGGGGTATGCGTTTTAGACTTTGGCTGGCAGGATTGAGCTGAGTTTATCGAAGTAACAATCTCAATCAATGATCAGCGTGTTCAGCTAAATCACCCAAGGCCGCCAGCTCCCGCTCCAGCAGCTCGCTATCGCCCAGGTTGAGTTCCACCAATCGGCGTAAGTTGGAAATGCTATCTATGTCGATATGCACGCATTTAAAACCCACCCTGTTGGCATCGGCATGGGTTGCTGCCACTTCCATGCTGATACTGATTTCTTCGGATAAATCGAATTTCAAGTTATATAAAGTATCGGCCTGACCGGCTAAGGGCTGCTCACAATCCAACAGGCAACCGCGCAGGGACAGATCAATAATTTTGCAAGGATAGGTTTGACCCGAACCGGTTAACACAGCGCCCGTATGGTAAAAAATCCTGTGAAAACGGCGTTTATCATCGCTTTTTTCAAATGTCATACGCTTAATCCAAGAAAAATTGCATTGAGGTACTGTCAACGACAATCACATCGTTGCGCTGCAACTGTACGGTGCGGTCGCCTAAGGGCTCATCGTTAATCGCCAGCCCCTCATGCCCTTGCAAGGCGGAAAGGAAATAGCCGTCCTTGCGTCTGGCTATCACAATAACCCCTGCGCCTTCGTGGCCCAGGCGGGTCATGGCTTTCTTCAAGCGCAGAATTCGACCGATATGCATGCCGTTCAATACTTGCAAATTGGCTTCGGGGGATTTGACCGCATCTTCCAGCTTTTCATTTAAGGCCCGCACGTCTGCATCGCCAAAGTCGGCTGGCGTCGATACCAGGACTTTTTCCGAAAACTCATCGGTCGTGTGGTAGACGATATAGTGCTTGCCGATATTGATGATGTCGTTGTTTTGCAGACTCCATTCTTTGGTGTGCTGATCGTTGACCAACAGCGGAAATTTTTCGTTCAATTGCTTGAGAACACAAGTGCCGTCTTTAATCACGGCAACGGCATGCGCGGGCGCGACGGCAAGACTATCAACCACTAGGTCATTGGTTTCATCACGACCAATATGCACTACACCAGAATCAAAAACACCTGTATGGATTGCATTGTCTTTAAAATAAACGGTAAATTTCGCCATCTCTGTTGTTCAAGTAATCCCTGCGCCCGGCTAGTAGTATAGCCATTAAAGCCAAGCTTGCAGATTAATCAATAATTATTTTGATATTACATTATTTTTTAAATCCAAACCTATGATAGCCAAAGACTATTTGCATGCTTCTAACACGTCCGCGATGTCCGAATAAATAAAAATATACAGTCGCCAAGCGGCGCGCCATGTGGCAACATCCACGGTTAGACTTTCCCATCAATACATTAAGTCATCGATCATGAATCCAACTCAGCCCCATGCACCAAGCGAGCCCTTGATTTCGCAAGACATCTATATTGCCGGTGTCGACGAGGGTAACGGTAAATCCTTGATCATGTTGGCCATCATCGAAATGTTATCGGGCTACGCCGACAATATCGGTTTTTTTCGGCCCATTATTCAAAGCGATACCGACAAAGACGATTTGATTCAATTCATTAGCCACCGCTATCAGCTCTCCATGCCGTACGATGCCATGTATGGCTGCACCAGCGCGGAAGCCAGGCAGCTCTTGGCAAACGAACAGTACGACGAACTGCTGAAAACCATTCTGGCTAAATACCGGGCCTTAAAGGCCCGTTGCGATCATGTGCTCTGCGTCGGCAGCGACTATCGACACGGCAATGCCATTTCCGAATTCGATTTCAACGCCGATGTCGCCAACAATTTGGGCTGCCTGATGATGCCGGTTATGCAGGGCGAAAACCGCAGCGACGAACAAATTTTAAACGGTTTGGCCAGCCTGAAACATTCCATGCACGAGCACGATTGCGAATCGCTGGCCACAGTCATCATCGGTGTCGCGCAAAATCAAATTGCCAGCCTACGCCACAGCTTGAATCATTCCAACGAATTTCCGGTGTACGTGGTGCCTGCCGAATCGTCCCTGGAAAAACCTACCGTCGGCAACATTGCCAAGGTTATCGGCGCTAAAGTGTTTTCCGGAGAAAGCGCCACCATGAGCCGGGAGGTTTACCACTACAAAGTGGCGGCCATGTTGGTGCCGGACTTTCTGGACTATGTGGAAACCGGCGACTTGATCATCACGCCTGGCGATAGATCGGACATCATCATGGCCAGCCTGATGGCCTACAACTCGAGTAACTATCCGCAGATCGCCGGCTTGATATTAACCGGCCACCAACAGCCTGCCCCGCAAGTGCAAAAATTGATCGATGGCCTGGGCGGCACACCGTTTGCGGTACTCGGCGTCGATTCCGACACCTTCACCACGGCTATGCAGGTCAGCCAGGTCACCGCCCGCCTGCATTCGCAAGATGACCGGAAGATTGCCACCGCGCTGGGACTAATCGAAAGTAACATGAATATGGTGGAACTGCGGTTGCGGCTGTGCAGCAAGGTTTCGCATAAAATCACGCCGCTGATGTTCGAGTACGATCTGTTGCAGCGCGCCAAAGCCAAGAAGCAACATATCGTGCTACCGGAAGGTAATGAAGAACGGATTCTGCGCGCGGCGGAGATTTTGCTGCTGCGCGATGTGGTGAAAATCACCCTACTGGGTAACGAAGCCGAGATCCGCCAGAAAATTCAGGCCATGGCCTTGAAGATGGACAATGTCAACATCATCGACCCGATTAAATCGGATCTGCGGCCGTTGTTCGCGGAAACCTATTACCAAGCCCGTAAACACCGGTGCATCGTTTACGATACCGCCTTCGACCTAATGGCCGATCCCAGTTATTTCGGGACATTGATGATACATCTCGATTACGCTGACGGCATGGTCTCCGGTGCGGTGCATTCGACGCAACATACCATTCGTCCAGCCTTCGAAATCATCAAAACCAGGCCCGGCGCGTCAATTGTTTCCAGCGTGTTTTTTATGTGCCTGGAAGATCGCGTATTGGTTTACGGCGATTGCGCAGTGATCCCCAATCCCAACGCCGCGCAATTGGCCGACATCGCCATTAACGCCGCCGAAACCGCACGAATGTTCAACATTGAGCCGCGGGTTGCGATGCTGTCCTACTCCACCGGCGAATCCGGCAAAGGCGAGGCGGTGGATAAAGTCAGAGACGCCGTCAAAATCGCCCAAAGTCTGCGTCCGGACCTCCTGCTGGAAGGCCCGATGCAATACGATGCCGCCGTGGACGCCAGCGTCGCTAAAACCAAACTACCCGACAGCCAAGTCGCCGGCCGCGCCACCGTATTAATTTTTCCGGACCTCAATACCGGCAACAACACTTATAAAGCGGTGCAGCGTTCCTCCGGCGCAATCGCCGTCGGCCCTATCCTGCAAGGCCTGAACAAACCAGTCAATGATTTAAGCCGCGGCTGCACAGTCACAGACATCGTCAACACCGTGGTCATCACCGCGATTCAAGCCCAGGAAGCCGACAAAACATGATGCGAAAAACCCTATTAAGCAGTTTGCTGTTTTGCATGCTGAGCTTTAACTCACTGGCGCAAACCCGCATCGCCGTTCTGGATTTTGAATTGAAAGACCTAACTCTGGCGCCCGGCGTCCCCGCTGAATTGCAAAGAACCGCGTCAATCAAACCGCTGCTGGAGCAAGAGTTAAAGCACGCCGGCTACGTGATCGTAGCCATCCCGAACCAGGTACAGCAAGCCGCCAACAGTGGCGTCGGCTATTTATTCGACCATGCCGATGCGGCCGCGCAGTTGGGCAAGCAATTTCAAGCGGACTACATTTTGGTTGGACGGCTACATAAACCCAGTTTTTTGTTCGCCTATCTGATGGGACGTTTAGTCAAAGTGGACGACGGTAAATTGATCGGAGACTACATTTCCGAATCCAAAGGCCCCAACGCCAGCCTTACCATCAAAGCCGTGGAAAGCCTGACGACTAAAATCGACCATGATCTTGATCGCCGCTACAGTCCGCCACCACCGGCGAAACTTGCCCATTAATCGCCTCACACTTTCGAGATATTCATGAAAATTCTGGTGCTTAACGCCGGCAGCTCATCGGTCAAATACAGCTTATTCGACATGTCTGATCGCTCGGTATTGATCGCAGGTATCATCGAACGCATCGGCGAAGATGCCGCTAGCCATAGTTATGCGCTGGCGAATAATGACCGGACACGTGACGAAATCAATTGCCGCAACCATCAACAAGCCTTGCAATTGTTGTTCGAAACACTGGCTGCCTGCCGCGTTTTGACCGACCGCCGCGAACTGGCCGGCATTGGTCATCGGGTGGTGCATGGCGGCGAACATTTTCGTGAACCGGCCTTAATCGATGCGCAAGTGATGCAGCGCATTGCCGAAGTGATCCCATTGGCGCCGCTGCATAACCCTGCCAATCTTTTGGGCATTGAGGAAGCCATCCGGCAAATGGACGATACGCCGCAAGTGGCGGTATTCGACACGGCGTTTCATCAAACCCTGCCCGATTATGCCTATCGCTATGCCGTGCCCAACCATCTTTATACCGATCATGGCGTCAGACGTTACGGCTTCCACGGTACCTCGCACCGCTATGTTGCCGAGCAAGCCGCGCAGTATCTTAGCAAACCGTTGTCTGACACCAATCTGATCACTTTGCACCTTGGCAACGGTGCCAGCGTCACCGCCATCCAAAACGGTCGGAGTATCGATACCTCGATGGGTATGACGCCGCTGGAAGGTTTGATGATGGGCAGCCGCTGCGGCGACATCGATCCGGCCATCCATTTTTATCTAAGCCGCACGCTGAATTTGTCCAATGAGGCCATAGAAACCTTGTTAAACAAAGAAAGCGGCTGCAAAGGCGTTTGCGGCGAAAACGATATGCGGGCGATACACCGGATGGCGGAAGCCGGCGACGATCATGCCCGGCTGGCATTAGCGATGTACGCCTATCGCATCAAAAAATACATCGGCGCTTATTTTGCGGTGCTGGGCCGGGTCGATGCCTTGGTATTTACCGGCGGCATCGGCGAGAACGACGCTTGGCTGCGCGAACACGTCTGTCTGGAAATGCAAATCTTCGGTATTGCCTTGGACCCGGAAAGAAACCAAAAACCGGTGAAACCATGCGACAACATCAGCCCAGCCAACGCCGGCGTGGCGATATTGGTGATTGCCACGAACGAGGAACTGGAAATTGCCATCCAGGCCCAGCAATGCCTGGAACAAAAGCACGCCCTAAATTAGCCGGCCGTAGGCACAAACTACTAGGCGTTACCAACTCAGCCGGGAATAAGTATTTCATCCCGTAGCTCAAAGAAACATTTCCCTAACATTTCAACCCTATGATCTCGAAAGCGGCCCGCGCCGCCCTTCGGGATTGTTACTGTCAGCTTGTTGTTTTCACCACGCTTCAAACGCAAATCTTCAAATAGGCCGCAAAAAAACCAATGTGATAATATTGCATTCATGTGCGTTACAATATAACATCTTTGCACATCTTTACTGACAGCTTGACTTACTCATGAAAAAAACCGCTGCCCTAATTTTAATGCTGCCATCCCCGGTTTTGTTGGCCGAAGAACTTGCGATTCAAGCACTAGACGAAATTATCGTCACGGCACCGCTGCAAGATAAAAAATCGGACAGTCCGGTACCGGTCACCGTGTTGAGCGACGACGATTTACGTATGAAGACCGGCCACAGCATCGGCGATACTTTAAAAAACGAATTGGGTATCAGCAGCCAATCTTTCGGCCCCGGCGTCGGCACCCCGGTGATACGCGGCCAGGCCGGCCCGAGGGTGAGAGTCTTGAGCAACGGCATCGGCAGCAATGATGTCTCGGCGATCAGCCCCGACCACGCTACCAGCGTCGAACCGCTGCTGGCGGAGCGCATCGAAGTCCTGCGCGGCCCGGCCACCCTACTCTACGGCAGCGGCGCGATGGGCGGCGTGGTTAACGTCATCGATAACCGCATCCCAGGCCGCCAGTTCGACAAACTGGTAGGTGCGGCGCTCGAACAACGCTTCGATTCCACTTCCGATGAAACCAGCACCACGATGAAAGTCGAGGGCGGCAAGGACAACATCGCTTACCACCTGGACGGTTTTTACCGCCACCGCAACAATCTGGACATCGGCGGCAGCGGCATAGACACCGCTAAAGTGGCCATCACCGATCCCAGCTTGGCGATTGTCGACAACCCCAAAGGCTATCTAAACAACACCGGCGCCGAAGCGATCAGCGGCTCGGCCGGCTTGTCCTGGATCGGTGCCCCCGGTTTTGCGGGCGTATCCATCAATAATCTAAATAACAATTACGCCATCGCGCCCGACGGCACCGGCGACGAAACCGTCAGCATCGCGATGCGGCAAACCAAATACGACTTTAAAAGCGAATTAAACAACCCGTTCCGCTTCGCGAAAAGTCTGCGTACTCGGCTGGGTTACACCGATTACCAACACACCGAAATTGCCAACGGCGAGCCCGGCGCCTATTACACCAACCAGTCTTACGAAGGCCGCATGGAAATGGCTCACCAAGACTTGGGACCGTTGCGCGGCGTGGTGGGTTTTCAAGCCCAAGCCAGCGATTTTAATGCGATCGAAAAACTCACCGGCGACAGCATCGTCCCGCGTTCGGACATCAGCAGTTACGGTGTATTTGCCGTGGAATCGTTCGATATTGGCGCGGTGACCTATCAACTAGGCACGCGCGTCGAACAAACCGATATTCGCCCGGACGGTTTCGCCAATCTCAGCTACACGCCCGTCAGCGCGTCGGCTTCTGCCGTTTGGAAACTGGATAATCGCAACAGCCTGAATCTGGCAGTCACGCGCTCCTCGCGCGCCCCGCAAGTCCAGGAACTGCTGTCCGACGGCTACCATGACGCCACCCGCAGTTACGACAGAGGCGACCTGGGTTTGCGAGAAGAAACCTCCTACAACCTGGATCTGGGTTACCGCTTCAAAACCGACTGGTTACGCGCCGAATTCGACTTATTCCACAACTGGGCTAGCGATTATATTTTCCAGCAACGCAGCGGTGAATTCGTCGATCAAGACGGCAATCCCTGCGTGGCGGATTGCGTGCCTTTGGTTACCAGCGGACAACACGACGCCATCTTCAAAGGCTACGAAGCCAAACTGATTATGCCCATGATGGAAAACCAGGTTGGCTTATTGGAAATGACTTTATTCAGCGACTACACCCGCGGCGAATTTCTCAACGGCAGCGACGTACCGCGCATGCCGCCCTTGCGCTACGGCCTACAACTGGATTTCAACCGGGACAAATTATCCACCTATTTGCGCTTTACCCGTGCCGAATCTCAGCCCCATGCCGGCGATTTCGAAACTTCCACCGCGGGCTATTTCTTGCTGAATGTCGGCGCCAACTATCAGGTCCAGGCCTATAAAGACGCCAAACTGATGGTGTTCGCCAAAGGTAACAACTTGCTGGATCAAAACATCCGCAACTCGACATCTTACTTGCGAAACTTTGCGCCGGAAGCCGGACGCGGCGCGGAAGTAGGCTTTAGAGTCAGTTATTAGAACGCTGAAACCGGCGCTGTTTTTTTCGACAGCGCCTTTTTTTGGCCAAGCAAACGCTACAATATATCATCCAAAACACCATGACCCTCGCATCCGCACCAGCCAAACAACTCCCTGTCACCGTGCTATCCGGCTTCCTCGGTGCGGGTAAAACCACCTTGTTGAACCACATCCTCAACAATCGGGAGAATTTAAGAGTGGCCGTAATTGTCAACGACATGAGCGAGGTGAATATCGATGCGGCAACGGTCAAAAACCAAGTACAACTGAATCGTGGCCAGGAAAAACTGGTCGAAATGAGCAACGGGTGCATTTGCTGCACGCTACGCGAGGACTTGCTGATTGAGGTCGGCAACTTGGCCAAGGATGGCCGCTTTGATTACTTGGTAATCGAATCCACCGGCATTGCCGAGCCTTTGCCGATTGCGGAAACCTTCACGTTTCGCGACGAACAGGGATTGAGTTTATCGGACATTGCCCGCCTGGATACGCTGGTCACCGTGGTGGACGCGGTCAACTTTATGCGCAATTACCTGGAAGCCTTGAGTTTAAAAGAAACCGGCGAATCACTCGGCGAAGACGACGCACGTAACGTCGCCGATTTGCTGGTCGATCAAATTGAATTTGCCAACGTCATTCTGATTTCCAAAATTGATCTGATCGCCAGCGACGAGCTTATCAACCTAAAAGCGGTGTTACACAGCCTCAACCCCGATGCGGAAATCCTCCCTATCGTGATGGGTCAGGTCGATTTAAGCAAAGTACTCGACACCGGCTTGTTCGATTTCGAAAAAGCCGAGCAAGCCCCAGGCTGGTTAAAAGAATTGCGGGGCGAACATAAACCGGAGACCGAGGAATACGGCATAAGCAGCTTCGTTTACACCGCCCGGCGCCCCTTTCATCCGCAGCGCTTCTATGATCATCTGCACCACGGCGATTGGGATAACGGCACCTTGTTGCGTTCCAAAGGTTTTTTTTGGTTGGCATCGCGACCGGATCACGCCGGCAGCTGGTCACAAGCGGGCGGCGTGATGCACCATGGTTTGGCGGGTCGCTGGTGGGCGACAGTACCGCGCCAGGAATGGCCGCAAGACTATCTGCTGGACATCCAGTCACAATGGGCCAAACCCTACGGCGACTGTCGTCAAGAACTGGTGTTTATCGGTCAAAACCTCAATGCCGACCAAGTGCGCCGCGAATTGGACGAGTGCCTGTTAACCGACGCCGAACTGGCAGCCGGCCCGGCAGTTTGGCGACACTATCAAGATGAATTTCCGCAGTGGTTTGCCGATGGCTAGCATCGACAGCTATCTGCATATCATCGGCATTGGATTGTTGCTTATTCTGGCCATTGTCTTGCCCTTGATTGACAGACCGCCCTCCAAACGTGTGCTGTCAAAACTGTTTTTGACTGTGTTGGGGTTCATGCTGGCGCATTTTGCTACCCATGCCTTGCCGAACAAATTAGCCGGATTTATTTACAGTTCTCAGCACACATTCCACTCGCTCAAAGCCAAAACACCCCATCGCACATGACTATCGCTATCAGCACTTTGGCCGGCGCCATTGCGGCCTGTCTCGCCGTCAGCCTTTGCTCGTTGTCCAGCTTATTTGCATTGTGGCTGAAACCCGACGCCTTGCATCGGGTAGTACCGTATCTAGTCGCGCTGGCAGTCGGCGTACTCCTGGGCGATGCTTTTATTCATTTGATCCCCGATGCCATAGACCGCCACGGCAGTGTCAGCGATGTCTGCCTGACGGTATTGGTGGGTGTATTCGGTTTCTTTGTATTGGAAAAATTGGTGCGCTGGCGGCACGATCATAATGTCGACAGCACGCCAACCGGTGGTGAGGTCATGCCATTGGCTAAAATGAATCTGATCGGCGATGCCATGCACAACTTCGTCGACGGCATCTTGATCGCCGGCAGTTTTCTCGCTGATCCGGCGCTGGGATTGACCACCACCCTGGCCATTATCGCCCACGAAGTCCCGCAGGAACTCGGGGATGTTGGCGCCCTGCTGCGCGGCGGCTATGCACCCAAGCAAGCCGTACTCTACAACTTTTATTGCTCGCTGACCGTTTTGCCGGGAGCGATTTTTACCTTGTTACTCAGCCAGTTAGCCGAATCTTCCTTGTCGCTGCTGTTACCCATCGCTGCCGGCGGCTTTATTTATATCGCCGCCTCCGATCTGATTCCGGTATTACACGAACCATGCAGTTTTCCCAGCCTGAGCGGACAAACCGCCGCGTTTGGTTTCGGCATCGTGTTTATGCAATTCATCGTATTTTTCGAACAGTTCCTGATCGCTAGTTAAGGAGTTTTTGTGTTTGCCCGCATACCCTTTCGTCAATCATCCCTGTCGCCGTTAGCCGGCCCCACATCCTTCCAGCCCGTTTCGTATCGGCCATCGATCCGCACCGTCGTCTCCACAAACTTCGTGGATTTGACGCGCATCTACGAGGACGACGTGAACTTTTGCTTAATAGAACGACCATTGCCGGCCACGATTGAAGGCTTTATCTATCAAGCCTTGAAGCTATTCGGCCCCTTGGAACTCAGTCAGCCCGTCAATCCATCTGATTTCAACTATACAAACCTGTGGCCGCAAGCCAGCCAACTCGATGGCTATGACACATGGCTGGCAGACATCAAACTATTGACGACGGCGTTCTGCGAGCTATTCGAACTCAAGCAAACCGGCTTGCGCCTAAGGACCTTGAAAACCGCCATGTGTCCGCGCTTTCACGTGGATAGAGTGCCCGCGCGGATGATTTGTAGTTACGGCGGCATCGGCACCGAATGGCTACCGGAATATGCGCTGGATCGACGAAAACTGGGGATGGGCAGTGGCGGCCTGGATGATGCGCAGTCCGGTTTGATCGCCGACCAAACGGCGATTCGGCGCATGCCCGCCTATGCCGTGGGCCTGATGAAAGGCGAAGCCTGGGAAGGTAACGAAGGCCAGGGTTTTGTGCATCGATCACCTACGCCAACGGCGGTGCAGCCGAGGCGCTTGGTACTGACGCTGGATATGCTGTGAGGGTGCGGCATTGCTGATCAAATTAGCAGGCGGACACCTCTACGATCCCGCACAAAACCGGCAAGGTGAATCGCACGATCTATTTATCCGTGATGGCGTAATCACTGCCGACCCGGGCCCCGACGCCAAGTTCGATCAGGTATACGACGTATCCGGCCAGATTGTCATGGCCGGCGCGGTGGATATTCACAGCCATATTGCCGGCGGCAACGTCAACACCGCACGCCTGTTGTTGCCTGAACAACACCGTAATCACATGGAACGGCGCTTGCGTCATCCCTTCAGCACAGCGAAATGGTCGACCACCGACACCGGCTACCGCTACGCGCGCATGGGCTACACCACGGTGGTCGAACCGGCCATGTTACCGGTCAATGCCTTGGACGTGCATTTGCAGATGGCCGATATTCCCATTATGGATACGGCCGCCCTGGCTATTCTGGGTAACGACGACTTGTTGTTGCGACTGATACGAGCCAAAGCCAGCCAAAACCAAATCAACGACTACGTAGCCTGGACTTTAAACGCTACCCGCGCGCTGGGCTTGAAAGTCATCAACGCCGGTGGTGCCAACGCCTTTAAAAGCAATGCCCGCCAATTCGCTTTGGATGACATTGTCCCCGACTACGGCGTCAGCTCCCGGCAAATTCTGCAAACCTTGCAAACTGCCGTATGCCAACTAGGCGTGCCACACCCGGTACATGTGCATTGCAACAACTTGGGTATTCCAGGAAATATCGAAACCATCATAGACACCATGGCAGCCGCGCAAGGACTGCCTATGCATCTAGCCCACGTCCAGTTCTACGCCTACGGCAAGGACGGCAGCAAGGGCTTTTCCTCTGCAGCCGCGCAACTTCTGGAAGCGTTCAACCGCCATCCGAATATCACCATGGATGTCGGCCAGGTGCTGTTCGGCCAGACCGTGACCATTTCCGGCGATGTCATCGCTCAATACAGCCGCCACGCGGATGCCAGCCCCAATAAATGGGTAATGTGGGACGCCGAGTGTGAAGGTTCCGGCGGCGTGGTGCCTTACCGATACCGGGAAGCCAGTTTCGTCAACACCTTGCAATGGGCCATCGGCTTGGAGCTGTTTTTGCTTGCAGAAGCCCCGGAGCGTTTATTCTTTACCACCGACCACCCGAACGGCGCACCGTTTACCGCCTACCCAGAATTGATTCGACTGTTGATGGACGCCGATTACCGCCAGGCCTATATGGCAGGCTTAAATCAAGAAGCGCTGGCGATGACCTTATTGCCCAACCTCAAGCGCGAATTTACCTTAAACGAAATTGCAACCATGACCCGCAGTGCTGCCGCAAAGCTATTGGGCTTGCATGATCGCGGTCATCTGGCGCCGGGGGCAATAGCCGACATTGCCGTCTACGACCCGGCGGGTATTGGCAGGTGCGATCCGATCACCGGTGCATTTACTACCCATCCCCAAGCAAATATCGCTGCCATGTTCGCCAATGCTGCTCTAATGTTTAAACACGGTGAACTAGTGGTGCAAAACGGCGTGGTCGTGGCGCGGCCAAGCGGCCGAGCTCAAATGCTGCAACCCAATTACGATGCCCGCATCACGCGGACGGTGCAAGATCATTTCAACCGGTTCTACAGTTTGAAACTTAACAATTTCGCCATCAACGATGCCGACTTCGCAGAACGCCCCCGGTTTAGGGTGCACCGCTGATAAGCGGACGAACACAAAAATCCTGAATAATTCACGTAAACTCATGCTCCCTATCGAAGACATTCAAGGCCGCCCTGACACACGGCGCATTGCCATCGACAAAGTCGGCATCAAAGACATTCTGCGCCCGATCCGGGTCAAAGAGAAAAGTGGCGGCGAACAGCGCACCGTTGCGCACTTTGCGATGTACGTCAATTTGCCGCACGACTTCAAAGGCACCCATATGTCCCGTTTTGTGGAAATCTTGAACGATCACGACCGGGAAATCAGCATTGCCTCATTTCCGGCGATGCTGCAGGACATGCTCGCCAAATTGGAGGCCGAATCCGGGTATATCGAGATGCGTTTTCCCTACTTCATCGATAAAGCAGCGCCGGTCAGTGGCGTCCGCAGCTTAATGGACTATCAAGTCAGTTTTATTGGCGAAATCGATAACGCCGGCTGTCGCATCAAAGTTAAGGTGATTGTGCCGGTCACCAGTCTGTGCCCTTGCTCCAAGGAAATTTCCGAACGCGGTGCCCATAATCAACGCTCACACGTCAGCGTGACTGTAGAGGCCAAGTCGTTTATCTGGCTTGAAGAACTGATCACGCTGGTAGAAGCCGAAGCCTCCTCGCAAATCTATGGTCTGTTGAAGCGCCCGGACGAAAAATACGTCACCGAATACGCCTACGACCACCCCAAATTTGTCGAAGACATGGTGCGCGATGTAGCCGCCCGCTTGAACGCAGAGCCACGGATCATCAGTTACAGCGTCGAATCGGAAAACTTCGAGTCTATCCATAATCACTCAGCTTATGCACTGATACAGCGTGTCAATTCCCCATCCTGACGGAGGCCCTATGAAAGCCAACCCCAAACGTAACTACCCCGTACCGGTGACCATTCTCACCGGCTTTCTCGGTGCCGGCAAAACCACTTTGCTTAACCGAATTCTTAGCGAAGACCACGGCAAACGGATTGCGGTGATAGAAAACGAATTCGGCGAAGCCGGTATCGATAACGAGCTTTTGATGCAAGCCGACGAACAAATCGTCACCATGAATAACGGCTGTATTTGTTGCACCGTGCGCGGCGACTTGGTGCGTATTCTCGGCGAACTCAGCGACGGCCGCGAATCTGGAGAACTCCAATTTGAACGAGTGATCATCGAAACCACTGGCTTGGCGGATCCGGCTCCGGTTGCGCAAACCTTTTTCATCGAGGAAAACATTGCCGAAAACTACCAGCTGGACGCCATCATCACCGTCGTCGATGCCGTGCACGCCCACCACCAACTAGCCGAACACCACGAAGCGCAAGAGCAAGTCGGCTTTGCTGATCGGATTCTCCTATCGAAAACCGACCTCCAGGAGCCGGAAATTGTTCTGGATCTGGAAACCCGCATTCGGGCCATGAATCCCAGAGCGCCGATCAAACACGTGCATTTCGGCCAAACTGAACTCGGCGATATTCTGGATATCGACGGCTTTAATCTGGATGACATTTTGAAAATCGAACCGGATTTTCTGGAAGACATCAGCCACGAGCACGAGGACGACATCCGTGCCTTGGTCTACCAAACCGACCGGCCTCTGGATGCCGCGCGGATTCTGGCATTCCTGAACATCATGATCCGCGACTACGGCAACGACTTGCTCCGCTACAAGGGCATTCTTAACATCGCCGGCTGCGAACAAAAAGTGATTTATCAAGGTGTGCATATGCTGATGACCGAGACTTTCGGCAACCCTTGGCAAGCCGATGAAGCACGGGAATCGAGTATGGTGTTTATCGGTCGCAACTTACCCAAGGAGGATATGCTGGAGGCCTTGGCTTCTTGCCGGGTAGGCGTTTAAACAAAGTCGCTGAATGGGTTATTGGTCACTGGGCAGCAGGCCAGTCAGCAGTTGTCGTTGACGTTCCGGTTCAAAAAACAGGCATAATTCGCCTTTACAGATAACCGGTCCGAATAGGTAAATTAAATTTGTATTCGCTTGGACCTCGTAATCACAGCTTTTCATGAAGAAAGCGGCGACCACTTGAAAATGCCCGATCCAGACAAAATCCCTGTTTTTGTGCTCACCGGCTTCCTCGGCAGCGGCAAAACCACCTTGTTGAATCGATTTTTGGCTGACGGGGTAAAGACCGCCGTGGTGATAAACGAGTTCGGCGAAATACCGGTCGATCAGGATTTGTTGGCAAACCAAAATCTGCCGCTGACCGTGCTGTCCGGCGGGTGTCTGTGCTGCAAGGTCAAAGGCGCGCTGGCGCCCACGTTAAAAAACCTGTGGATGACCTGGGAGCAAGCGGCAAGCAAACCTTTCGCACGCATGATTATCGAAGCCAGCGGCATCGCCAGCCCGGAACCGATTCTGGATACCCTGTTGCGCGAGCGCTGGCTGGCTGGCCGTTATCATTTGCAAAACGTCATCACTACCTTGGCCATACCCTCGGCTGCAGCACAGCTGGACAGTTTTGCCGAAGCGCGGGCGCAGGTGGCTTGGGCCGATACCTTATTGCTGACCCTTGCCGACGTAAGCAATGCCGACCAGCAAGCCGCGTTGGCAACCCGTTTGCAAGTTCTAGCGCCGGCCACGCCCAGACTGACGGCAGAAGACTTTCATGCACTTAGCCTGCTGACTAAAGCAGGCCCAAGCTTGCGCCGCTTGCCTCCTGCCGGCCCGTTACCGGTACATAACTTTCGCAGTATCTCGCTGCATCTGGAACAAATTCTGCCCTGGCAGCACCTGCAAACCCTCCTCCAACAGCTGCTTAACCGCCACCCACAAGACTTATTGCGCATCAAAGGCGTGGTTTATCTTGCCGAACAAACCGAACCGATGGTGATTCAGGCAGCCGGCACTCGACTGTACCCACCTACCCCATTAACCGCCAGAACAAGCGACGACCGCCGCAGCCGGCTGATATTCATCGTTAATGGCGAGCCAACCGCACTTGCTACCGATCTAAACAAGGCTTTTGTTCCGCTGCTTAGCGGGAACGCTATCAAGCTGCATTGATTTATTAAACCAAACGGTATTTAAGGACCGGGGTGACAATGGCCCAGCGGGAATCTACGCAAACCCAATATCCGGCGGCATTTTGTATTACCATAGCCCAGGGCATTAGCAAATTTATCCGGGAGGCGGCATATGCAAGGCGACAAACAAGTCATAGCTCACTTAAACGAATTGCTGGCAGGCGAACTGACCGCAATAGACCAGTATTTTATTCATTCCAGGATGTATGAAAACTGGGGCTTCAGCAAATTATACGAACGCATCAATCACGAGGTTCAAGACGAAACCAACCATGCGGATGCCTTGATCAAGCGAATTTTGTTTCTGGAAGGCACGCCGGATTTATCCAAACGCGAACCGCTGGCGGTCGGCACCAACGTGCCGGAGATGCTGAAAAACGATCTGGCGGTGGAATACAAAGTGGTTGCGGATTTGCGTAAAGTCATCGCCTATTGCGAAACCGTGCGCGATTACCAAACCCGGGAAATTCTGGAAGTGATGCTGGACGACACCGAGGAAGATCATGCGCACTGGTTGGAAAAACAATTGAGCTTGATTGATATGATTGGTTTGCCAAATTATCTGCAATCGCAAATATCCTGACTCGGCACTTTGCACAGCAATAGCCGCGGTCGCTTTTAGTGACTGCGGCTTTTTTATGCCAGCTGCTACCGATTGACAGCCCATAGTTTTAAAACCTCACTCAGCTTACAGCCTTACAAATCCGCAGCTTGTAAAAGCAATAAAGCAGCTTGATAGTCGAACGCTTCGATTTGCCTGGCAAAATCCGGATATGCAGCCCCCAATTTTGACCGCAGCAACACGGCGTATTCCCGCGCCAAACGGCTGGCTTGCGCATCGCCAATTGCCAAAAGACTTGCCAGCGCGGCTACGACTTGGCGCATATTTTCCGCGTCGATAATTTCCTCATCCGCGTCGCTGCTTGCCGGTTGGGAAGGTAAATCCAGAATAGCGCGAACCAAATGCGTCAATTCGCTGTCGCACAACGCCGCCAACTCCATGCAGACCGCCAAATCGCTGCTCTCGGCTATCGCCCGGTCCAATTTAGCCGCTAAATCGGCAACCTGTTTGGCACCCAACGTGCCGGCAACGCCTTTTAAGCAGTGACTGATGCGTTTTGCTTCGGCGGATTTGCCATCAACCAAGTAGGCCTGAACTTGTTTCAAGTCTTCATTGTGGGCATCGGCAAACATACTCAACAATCGTTGATATTTATCCACGTCGCCCTTCACTACAGCCAGGCCTTGCTTGGTGTCCAAGCCGCTGATGGCCAGCAAAGCCGGCGGCAGCGTATCGTCCGTTGCCCCTGTTTTTGCCGAAAATCGCCCTGCCTCCGCTTTATCGGGCCTCAGGGGACGCGGATCAGAACGCGGTGCCAACCAGCGCAACAAGGCTGCGTAAAGATCTTCCGGAATCACCGGTTTAGCGACAAAATCGTTCATACCCGCAGCGAGCGAAACATGCCGGTCTTCCTCAAACGCGGCGGCAGTCATGGCCAAAATCGGCAAGCCGGCAAAACTCGGCTGCGCACGTATCGCCCGCGTCGCCTCCAGACCGTCCATTTCCGGCATCTGTACATCCATCAACACCAGATCGTAGGCGTTCTCGCCGATTTTTTCGAGGGCGATTCGCCCGTTCTCGGCGGTATCCACTGCCAAACCCACGCCATGCAACAACTCCAGCGCCACTTCCCGATTGATCGGATTATCTTCCACTAAAAGCAAACGTGCGCCGGCGTAATCTCGGCGTAACGCCATTTCCGCGTCGACGGGCTTTTCACTGGGGTGTAAAGGCATGACGCCGTGCCCGCGTTGAACCAGGGCGGTAAACCAAAAGCAACTGCCTTCGCCCAATACGCTATCGACGCCGGCATCGCCGCCCATCATATTCGCCAGACGGCGGGTAATCGCCAAGCCCAAGCCTGTCCCGCCATATTTGCGGGTGGTCGACACATCGGCCTGAGTGAAAGCCTGAAATAAACCGGCTTGTTGCTCCGCTTCTATACCGATTCCGGAATCGTTCACCTCGAAGCGCAGCAGCAAGCCCGCGGCGGTTTCCTCCTGCACCATCGCCCGCAACCGGATCGAACCGCGTTCGGTAAACTTCACGGCATTGGTGGCGTAGTTGAGCATCGCTTGGCGCAGACGCATCGGATCCCCGCGCAGCCATTGCGGAACGCCCTGCCCATCCACCTCTATGCTCAAGGCCTTGGCCCGCGCCTGATCGGCGATAATGGAACGAATGTGGTCCAATACCGCCGCCAGGGAAAAATCGGTTTGCTCCAGCTCCAGCCGGCCGGCTTCGATCTTCGATAAATCCAGCACGTCGTTAATAATCGACAATAGATGTTGGGCAGCGCCATCGATTTTGTCCAAACGCTCGCTTTGTTCCGGATTGGGACTGCTTTGCCGCAGCAAATAAGTCAAGCCGATGATGGCATTCATGGGGGTACGAATCTCGTGACTCATATTGGCCAAAAAGGCGCTCTTGGCTTGATTGGCGGCATCGGCCAACAGTTTCGCCGCTTCCAGTTCGGCCGTGCGGCTGGTCACCAAATCTTCCAGGTGGTGCCGATACTGATCCAGCTCCAGCGCCACACGTTTCTTCTCGGTGATGTCTTCCTGTACCGCAACAAAATGGGTTACGATGCCGTCGGCCTGACGGATTGGCACGATAATGGCAAATTCCACATACTCGCTACCGTCCTTGCGTTTATTGATAAATTCGCCTTTCCAGGTCTGACCACAGCCCAGTGCGGTCCACAGCGCCCGATAATTTTCCGGCGGGGTTTTTTTCGATTGCAATATGCGCGGATTACGGCCGATGACCTCGTCGCGCCGGTAGCCGCTCACCTGCAAAAACGCCTCGTTAACGTATTCGATATCGCCGTTCAGGTTGGTGATGATAATACTGGCCGGACTTTGTTCCACCGCCTGCGCCAACTTACGCAGTTGCTGTTCGGTTTGTTTGCGCTCACTAATATCCAGATTGACCCCAAACAGCATGATCGGTTTACCCGCGGCATCGTATTGCGCACGGCCCTTGCTGCTCAGCCATCGCGTTTCGCCGGTTGGCAAAATATAGCGAAACTCCACCTCGAACGCCTCGCCACGCAAAATGCGGCTTTCCCACTGTGCATCAATCAAATGCTGATCGTGCGGATGCACTCTTGCGCGCCAGTCGGCGTTGAACCGCACACTGCCGGGTTCCAAGCCATACAGCCGCTCGCATTCCGGCGACCAATAACCGCGATCATTGACAATATCCCAATCCCAAATCCCGACATGCGCCCCCTCCTGCGCCAGCATTAAACGCCGTTCGCTCGCGCGCAAGGCTTCCGCGGCAGCTTCCGCGCGCTGGCGGGCCGCGATGGCATCTTCCATCAAATTTAAGGCCGCCAGTTGCGCCTGATGCTGCTCTAACAGCGCTTGCTCCTGGCTTTGCCGCAAGGCCTGCTCCGCTTCACGCCTTAACCGGCGTTGATCGCGTTCCTCGACCGCTCTGAGCAGGGAAGGCACCAAGCGGACCGGATTGTCCTTGTACACGAAATCGACCATCCCCAGCCGTAACAACTCCATCGCGACTTCTTCGCCGACGCTGGCGGAGACCAGAATAACCGGCAAATCTTTACTGTGCGTTTGAATGAATTGCAAGGTATCGCGAATATCCATTCCCGGTATCGCGTAATCCGACAGCACCAAATCCCAGTCGTCTTGCAAAGCCAGCGCCAGCGCCGCGCGGCTATCTATCCGCCGGCATGCCACGCTTAGGCCGTTCTGCTGCAAGTGGTGCACCAGGGCCAGATAATCAGCCTGTAATTCTTCGATAATCAGTAATTTCAATTCAGGATTCATAGACCCATCACGATCATCATGGCGGCTAAGTAATACGCAAACCGGGCGCGTTTCATCCCGGAACATTCCCAACCGGGTTTGTGCCGGCTTGCTCTATAAACGCCAGCGGATAGGGGCGTTCCTGTCCCAGTTGCCCGGACAGCTCGTTGATGGTTTGTTTCAATGCGATCATGTCCATTTCCCTGCCGACCATGGCTCGGTTGAAACGCTGCAGGGCCTCAGTTTGCTCGCGTAGCGCAACCTCGGCGGCTTTGCGCTCGCTAATATCTAAGGCATAGGCCACACGCCTGATGGATTTGCCGTCGCCGGATTTGATAATAGTCACGTCTATCATCACCGGAAAACGACTGCCGTCCTTGCGTTGATGTTCCGCCTCAAATACCCCATGACAGGTCGAATCCAGAATATTAATCTGCTGTTTGATCTGTTCGACCCAATCGGCCGGATAAACCGTCATGACCGGTTTGCCGATCAATTCTTCTCGGGCGTAACCACGCTCCCTAGCAAATACCGGATTCACAGCCAAGAACACATTGCTCTGCGCGTCGGCAATCGCCAGTCCGAATTCGGCATTTTCGAATGCTTGCGCCCAGAGCTTGAGTTCGTTTTCAGTATTTTTACGTTCGGTAATATCGATACAAACCCCAAATACCCTTTGCGCCCGGCCCATATCATCGTAACTGGCTCCGCCCTTGCAATTTAGCCATCTGAAACGCCCCGGCTCCGCTTGCACCCGAAAATCAAAATCAAAAGTCCGATGCGCGGCAACCGCTGAATCTCGAAAATGCTCCAACTCGGCCAAATCGTCGGGATGCACGCGCTGGGAAAAAGCCGAGTAGTCCCCGGAAAAAGTGCCTGGCGCATAACCGAACATCGTCTCAAGTTCCGGAGTCCATTGCACTTTGTCGTTATCAGTATGCCAATCCCAGATGCCGATATTGGCAGTACTTTGGGCCAGACGTAAGCGCTCCTCGCTTTCGACCAAGGCCATTTCCGCCAACTTGCGCTCGGTGATATTGGTGTGAGAAACCACCGCGCCGCCTTCCCCAAATCCCAGAGGCGTGACGACCATGGCAAACCAACGCTGCTTCTGCGCGGAATGGCAGGCATATTTATACCTAAAGCGGGGAAGCCGGCCTTCCAGCACCGCCGACAATCCGTTGAATACGGCCTGCGATCCTTGCCGATACGGACCCGATGCCTGCCGGCAAATCTGCAAATAATTGGTGCCTATGCTGCAAATATCAGCGGATTGCCCGCATGCCAGAGCATCATCCTCGGCAAACTGCTGCCAGGGTCGATTGACGGAGACAATCACCCCATCGCGGTTCAGCACGGCGATGTTGGCGCTCACCGAATCCAAAATAGCCCGCTTAAATTCTTCGCTTTCGCGCAGCGACGCATTCGCCGCTTCAAGCGCTTTGCGGGCCGCCAGCGCATCTTCCATCAAATTGAGTGCGGCTAGCCTGGCCTCGCGTTGTTTTTCCAGGGCCACCCGCTGCGCCTCTTGCAGCGCAAGTTCGGCTTGTTTACGTGGGGTAACATCCTGCACGGTACCATGCAAAGCCACGATATTAGCCTGCTCATCGCGGACCGCTTCGCCGCGGGCCACTACCCAGCGATGCAGTTCGCCATCGTTCTGCATTTCCACCTCGCATTCATAAGGCAAGCCGTCGCTACAAGCCTGAGCGACGGCAGCTTGCAAGCGCTGCCAGCTATCGGGCTTAAAATATCGCCCAACCTCGTCATAGCCGGCTGGCGGTAAATGAGGGGCGCGGCCGAATAAACTGTATATCTGCTCCGACCACTTCGATTCGCCGGTGCGCAAGTCCCATTCCCAACTGCCCAAGGCGGCTAAACGCTGGGCGACTTTCAAAGCCATCTCGCTTTCATGTAGCGCCAGTAACGCTTGTTCACGCTGCTCTATGTTTTCCATGAGCAAGATAAAACACGCAGGGCTACCATCCGGCTTACGCGCCACGGAAGCGCTTAATCTAATCCAGACAACACTGCCGTTCTTATGAATGAAACGCTTGTCTCCGGAAAAACTATCTATTTCACCTTCACCTGTCGGCATCTGCAACAAATCGCCAAAATCCTCCCAATAGGTAATGTCCGAAAAATTGCTGCTTAGCAATTCTTCCAGGCTATAACCCACTATCTCGCAAAATTGGCGGTTAGCCTTCAGCCAACGCCCGTCCGGTGCCAATAAACAAATGCCTATCGCCGCTTGTTCGAACGTGGTCTGAAATAAGGTTTGGCTAACCTGCAGTTGGTCGCGCGCGTCCAGCAATTGTTGCCAGTGAGCATTCTCGCGTTGCCGAGTCCGCAGCAGGAATTCGCTGAGCAGGCTGATTAAAACGCCATTGGCAATCAATAACGTCCATTGCACTACATCGTAAGGGCCGGCAATTGCCAAGCTGTGATAGGGAGGCAACAGTTGGAAATCGCTGACCATCGCCGCCATCAATGTCGCCAATAATCCAGGCCCCAAGCCGCCGAACAAGGCACTCACGATCACCGGAAACAGAAATAACAGCAACATCGGGCGCTCGCCAATGGATGCCGGCAAACACAGGCGAATTGCCAGCGCTGCCAATACCAGGACCACCGCCGACACGTAGGCGAGTCTTTGGCTGCTCTGGAAACGGGAAGGCACCAACGCGGAAAATTCGCCTGATGGCGGCTCGGGGATACTCATAAACGGTCTTCTTCCGCAGCCGATGTATCGCCGCCCATTAATCCGTCCGCATTGCTTACTGATGTTCCGTCCGGTTTGAGAGGGTCCAAGCCGGATTCGGTGTGAACTTCAGCAAAATCATGACCAACAGCACTTTCGGGCTGGGTTGAGAGAAACGCCAATGCATAAGGGGGCCGGCGGTCAAGTTCAACAGACAACTCATTGACCTGCTGCTTTAAATTAACCATATCCAGCTCGCGGCCGACCATGGCCCGATTAAACCGCTCCAATTCATCATTCCGTGCTTTTAATTCCGCGGCCTGGAGATTAAGTTGATCTTCGGCGGCTTTACGGGCGCTGACGTCCAGAATAAAACCAATCACCGCCGGCCGGTCTTTGTAATCGAAGCTACGGCCATGTACCTCAACGTCAATGCTTTGGCCGTTGCGGTGTAAGCCTTCGAAACGGTAGTTAAGGTCTTCAATCTCGCCATCAATCCGTCGGCGCAAATTTTCCAACACCATCTGCCTGTCCTGCGGACAGACCAGATCGGCCACTGTTTTGCCGTCGATAATATCCTCGGTCCGCTGATAGCCGAAGATCCTGGCAAACCCCGGATTCACGTAAACAAAGCGCGCGTCTTGAATAATATAAATGCCAGCCAGTGACTGTTCCACCAAACCGCGAAAGCGCGCCTCGCTCTCGCGCAGCTTCAGCTCGGCCTGTTTACGTTCGGTAATGTCCCGCGAGATACCGAACACCCCGATGGTTTTACCGTTTGCATCGCACAGCGGGCCTTTGGTGGTCAAGAAAGTTCTTGATCCGAATTGGGTGTCCAGGGTTTCTTCTTCCGTCAGCGTGATATTTTCCGCCATTACCCGGCGGCTAAACTCTTTCAAGTGCTCGGCCTGATGCTTTGGAAATAGCGCGCTATCGTCCTGGCCGATGACTTCCTCGACCGGCTTGCCGACAAAATTAGCGGCGGCGGTATTAAACAAAATATACCGGCCGTCTAGGTCTTTGGCATAGATCGCGTCCACGGACAAATCGGAGATTGCCGCTAATAAATCAAGCGCCCGCAAACGCTCGGCTTGCGCCTTCTGCACCGCCGTGGCCAAGGCCAGGCTCTGACTTTGCCGCAACAGATAAAAACCGGCGCAGACGATAAAAATGGTCAAACTACCGACACAAACAATCCAGACGACTTCGCTTCTGGCTTTGCTGTAGATTTCGACCTTATCCAACTTAGTCAGTAACAGCCAGTCGGTACCGCTAATCGCCTGTACCAGGCCGATGACGGAGACATTACGGTAATCCTTGGCTTCCAGGATGTTGTCGAGACTAACCGGACTTTGCAGCGCCTTGCCGGCCAACAAGTTAGGCGTGTTGAGCGGCAGACGCAGCGAAGCTGCCACATCCGGACGAAAACGCAGCGGATTCAGATAGAGAATCTCATCGCCGGCACGCCGAAACAACAAGGTTTCGCCGCTGCCGCTCGCCACAGGCCAACTCTCCAGAACCGGAAACAGCCACTCGCTGAGATCGATATGTAAAATAATCAGCGGCGCCGCTACCGGCTGCGCTGTCAGCGGCACCACCAAATCCAGCAGGACGCGCCCGCTATCATCTCTGTAAGGATTAACTAATTGGATTTGCCGCGATTTGGTCGACAACTCTGTAAGTTTTAGCAGCTCAGGCAACAGCGTGGCGGGAGCTTTCGCGGAACGCCATAAGCGTTCGCCATCGGGTCTAAGCAGACTGATAGCCGTGACTCCCCAGCTTTTGCGAAATTGTTCCAAACGGCTTTGCAGGCGTTCGGCACTTTGCAGATCCCCATCAATCTGCCAACGATGATACAAGTCGATGATAAATTCGCTGGTTTGGATAAAATCCGCGTCGCCGCGCCGTTCAGTCAGCCAGTCGCTGATTTGCCTGGACTTGAGGCCGGCGACCGCCTGAAGCCGGCCGAACTCTTCTTGGGTGTGTTGCTCGATCGTCAGCGCCGCGCTGGCAGCCATCAAAGCCAGGATGGCGACTATCAATAAGCCCAGCGACAACCAATGGCTACGCGGTGCCTGGGGAACGGTTTGCGGTTCGCTGTTTCGACCAAACCAGCGCCGCATCAAACCGTAGAGCAATAAAGAAGTCACCAATACATAAACCCAGCCTTTCAGCATGCTGGCTAGCGTCAGCTGGTCCGGGTCTTTGAATACGTGGTGTACCAATTGATCCGATACCAAAATCCAGCTGGCGGCGAAGATGGCGTATACCAGTACGACGGCTAAGACGCTTTTGCGGCTGACCTGCGCTGAGTTTGATGGATCGTTATTCGACTGCATGGGCTTGCAAAGTCTAATTAATGGTCGAAGCCGTACAAAGAAGATACGCCGTTAACCACAGCCGTTACCGTGTTGCCGTTACCTTGATATTCCAGACGATCAAAGCTCATCAATCTGGCCATCGCGATACCGCGGCCATGCAAATCGAACACCCGTTCCGGGGAAAAATCCAGGAAGTCTTGCCAATCGAAACCATCACCCTGGTCTTGAATGGTGAACACCAGCTTATCCGGCAGACGCTGGAAATGCACAGTAACAAAACGCCGGCTGAATTCCGGGAGTGTCAAACGTCTTTGAATTTCCTCCAGCCAGACTCCCGCCAGCATCAGTTCGCCTTTTTGTGCATAAGAAACCCCCAGATTACCGTGCTCGACCGCATTGACCATCAACTCCTGCAAACCCTGGATGACGCGCTCCGGCTCCGGACAGGATTGGGCTAAACAATGACTCAACACCTTCGCTTCATCGAGATCGCGAAAACGAAATACGGCGGATTGCACTAGTGCCAAAGGACGCCCGGCGCGATTGGCTGTTTCGGACATTTCCTGCAACTCACGGCGTTGTTGCAGTGCGGCATTGATCACGGCGATCAAGATTTCCGGTTGAATCGGTTTGGTCAGATAGTAATAAGCCCCCTGACTAAGCCCTTCCTGGATGCTTCTTTTGTCGCTGCGGGCGGTCTGCAGAATCACTGGTATGGCAGCCAAGACCCGATCTCCCTTGATCAATCGCAGTAATTCCATACCGTTCATCCCCGGCAAGCCCCGGTCCAACAGCACCAGGTCGTAGCCCATCCGGTCGTGCTGCAACGTTTCCCAGGCAATGCAGCCATTTGCGCAAACCGTCACCTGAAAGCCCTCGGCAGCGAGTAAATCCCGAATGATGATGGCGATGATTTCCTCGTCTTCAACCAACAATATACGAGCGTGTTGCGTCATGACTCATTTACTCCGGGATTGAATCGAGATGGCGTTGGGCAATAGCGCAGAATGAATCGAAATCGGCTAAAAATGCATCGGCTATGTCCGGATCAAAGTGGCGACCACGTCCCTCAGCAATAATAGTCTTGACTTCAGCAAAAGCCATGGGCTCTTTGTAAACGCGCCGGGAAATCAAAGCATCGAATACATCCGCCAGCGCCATAATCCGCGCGGAAACCGGAATGGCATCGCCGGCCAACGCCTCCGGATAGCCGCTGCCATCCCACTTTTCATGGTGCCAATGCGCGATTTCCTTCGCCAAAATCAGAAACTCCACCGAGCGCGTCGCATCGCGTTCGGCCATTTCTATCGCATCGCTGCCCAATTTGGCATGGGTCTTCATCACCGCCCATTCTTCGGGAGTGAGTTTACCCGGCTTTTGCAGGATCGCATCCGGTATCCCGACTTTGCCAATATCATGTAAGGGCGCGGAGCGCGTCAGCAATTCGATGTAATGATCGGTCAATGTCGCGAAAAAGCGCGGATGGCTCTGCAATGCAAGCGCCAAATGCTGTACGTAACCTTGGGTGCGCAAGATGTGGTTGCCGGTTTCCGGATCGCGAATTTCCGCCAGATGCGCCAAGGCGCGAATGCTGACTTTTTGAATCAACTCGTTTTCGCTCATCCGTTTTGCTATTTCCATTTCCAAGTAGGTGTTTTCGTCGCGCAACCAATCTCTGGCCTGCTTTAACTCCAACTGGGTGCGGATCCGCGCTAAAACGATGGGCGGCAGAATGGGTTTGGTAATGTAATCGACCGCGCCGACATCCAATCCATGCAGCTCGGACTCCATGCTGTCCATCGCCGTGACGAATATCACCGGAATCGTGCGCGTAATAGGATCGGCGCGCAGATGCTCAAAGACTTGGTAACCGTCCATACCCGGCATCATCACGTCAAGCAAAATCAAGTCCGGATAAGGCTGATTGGCGGCCATCTGCAAGGCTCTTTGCCCGGAGGTAGCGACGCGCACGCGGTATTGCGGTTGCAGTAATTCGCTGATGACGGTGAGATTTTCCGGAGAATCATCGACTACCAAAATGGTTTTGCTTTTAGTATCCAACATACTTCCCCCGAGAACGGCCGATTATTGTTGTTATGGCCTGAAGAAAATTCATCAATTTTGCTAGTTTACATAGTGAAATGAACAATATTCCGATAATAAACGGAATTACTAAACCTGAGGTATTTCGATAGAAAAGCTGCGGCAAGTGCCTCAAATTTATAACACAATCCGACACCAACAAGTTTTCTCAGGGGACAAAAGCCGCCACTCTCGCCTATTGAACTCAAAACGACAACTCCACTGGCTTGCGGAACGAAAAGGACCGATAATTCCGCCTTTTTTCATTTGCCGGATTTGCATGGAATTCAAACTCAAAGCCACCGATGGTCACGCCCGCCGCTGTCAACTGACTTTTGCCCGCGGCGTGGTGGAAACCCCCATCTTCATGCCGGTCGGCACCTACGGCGCGGTAAAATCGCTAACCCCGGAAGATTTAAACGCACTAGGTGCACAAATCATTCTCGGCAATACCTTTCATTTGCTGCTGCGACCCGGTATGGAGGTGATGAAAGCCCACGGCGATCTGCACGACTTCATGCGCTGGCAAAAGCCTATTCTGACCGACTCGGGCGGTTTTCAGGTATTCAGCCTGGGCGCGTTGCGAAAAATCAGCGAACAAGGCGTGACATTCAAATCACCGGTCAACGGCAGCAAAATCTTCATGGGCCCGGAAGAATCGATGCAGGTGCAGCGCGATCTAGGGTCGGATATCGTGATGATTTTTGACGAATGTACCCCATACCCGGCCACCTATCAAGAAGCCGCTGACTCCATGCGCTTGTCCTTGCGTTGGGCGGAACGCAGCAAGCGCGCGCATGAAGGTAACTCGTCTGCATTGTTTGGTATTGTGCAAGGCGGTATGTATCCGCAATTGCGCGAAGAATCCATCGCCGGCTTAACCGACATCGGCTTTGACGGCTACGCCATCGGCGGCTTGTCGGTCGGCGAACCTAAGCACGAAATGCTGGCGACACTGGATGCGATCCACCAGAAAATGCCGGTGGATAAACCCCGTTACTTGATGGGCGTCGGCACCCCGGAAGATCTGGTGGAAGGTGTCAGGCGCGGTATCGATATGTTCGATTGCGTGATGCCGACCCGCAACGCCCGCAACGGCCATTTATTTACCCGCCACGGCGTGATCAAAATCCGCAACCAGCAATACCAATTCGATACCCGACCCTTGGACGAAGATTGCAGTTGCTACACCTGCCGAAACTACTCGCGCTCTTATCTAAAACACTTGGACAAGTGCAAGGAAATGCTGGGCTCCAGACTGAATACCATCCACAATCTGCACTATTACCTGGAGTTGATGCAAGGTTTGCGGGACGCGATTGACGGGCAGACTTTCGATGAATTTGTTGCGGCGTTTTACGACCAGCGCGGCAGCCGCGGACCGGTTTAAAAGCCGCCGTTATGTTTCAAAATACGGTGGTTTGCCGGCAAGCCGCCGGATGCTTTACCCGTGTTGAGCGGCTAAGCACCGCCCAACATCTCTAAGGCCAGTTGCGCCATATTTTTTGAGCCGCCGCCATCGCCAAGCTGATGTTTGACGGCCTGCAACTCTGAAATACAGCGCTGCCGATAATCGCTGTCGCCCAACAGTTGCAGAATCTCGGCCGCCAAATTTTCCGGTGTTAGTTGCTCCTGAATCAATTCCTTGACGATGGCTTTGCCGGCAATGATATTCGGCAGCCCGATAAATGGGATTTTTACCAAGCGCTTACCCAGCCAATAGCTAAACGCAGCCAGCCGATACACAATCACCATCGGCACCCCGAGTAAGGCAATTTCCAGCGAGGCGGTGCCGGAAGTGGTCATCACCGCGTCGCAGCATTGGATGACATCATAGGGCTGCTGTTTGATTACCTTAACGGCTAGCGAAGTGTTTACGAAATGCGCAGCCAATGCCGCATCGCTGATCGAATCGGCTTGCGGTAAGACAAACTGCAATTCCGGCCGCTGCGCGGCCAAACTAGCCGCCGCTGCCAGCATTACCGGCAGGATACGTTTGATCTCGTTGCCGCGGCTGCCAGGGAGTATGCCGACGACAGGCCGATGAGGGTCCAGGCCAAACAACTCGAAATCCTCAGACCGGCTGCGCTGCGGATGGACTTTATCAACGGAAGGATGGCCCACATAACGGACCGGGACGTTTTCGGCTTCGTAATATTGAGTTTCGAATGGAAAGATCACCGCCATCATGTCGATGGCCTTGCCGTAAGTCACTACCCTGCCCGGCCGCCACGCCCAAACTTGCGGACTGACATAAAACAACACCTTCACGCCTTGGCTTTTTGCAAAGCGCGCCAGCTTGAGGTTGAACTCTTTGTAATCGACGCAAACCAGCAAATCCGGTTTTTCATCGCGAATGATCTGTTTCAGTAAATTCAATGCGCGGCGGATCTCGCCGTAGTGCTTCAAAATTTCCACCAAACCGATCACGCCGATGCCGGCCGAGTCGTAGCGCACGTCGATACCGGCCTGGCGCATTTTGCTGCCGCCCATGCCGATGCCGCGAATCGCCGGGCATTGTTGTTTCAGTTCCAGGAACATATTGGCGGCGTGTTGATCGCCGGAGGATTCGCCGGCGCTAAACAGCACCGTGTAGACAGATTGATTGGTCATTTGGGAACAGTTGGTGGGCTGCGTGTTGCTTAGCCCACCCTACATTAATGCGTTTCGGAATTTACGCTTGGAAAACGCCGCGAATGACGCCGACAATTTGCTTGACGGTATCGTCACTCAGATTGGAGCAAATCGGCAACGAGAAGCAACGCGCCGCTACCGACTCGGTAACCGGCAGGGAAAGGCCGGCGCACTCTTCTTTAAACACATTTTGTTGATGCAGCGGTACCGGATAGTAGACGGCACAGCCAATCTTCTGCTCTTGCAAGGCTTTCATCACCTCGTCGCGGCGGTCGGACAACAAAGTGTATTGATGATAGACATGCACACCAATGCCGTCTTCATAAGGCGTAGTCAAGGGCAAATCGGCCATCAGATCAGAATACAAGTGCGCGGCATGGCGGCGAGCTGAATTGTATTGATCGATGCGTTTTAACTTAGCGCGCAACACCACGGCCTGTAGCTCGTCCAGCCGGCTGTTGTAGCCTATCACGTCGTGATAGTAGCGCACATCCGACCCGTGATTGCGATATTGCTTGATCTTGGCGGCCGTCGCGTCGGAATCGGTCGTCACCAAGCCGCCATCGCCGAAGCAGCCCAGGTTCTTGCTGGGAAAGAAACTAAAACCGGCTGCATTGCCGAAACTACCGGTTTGCTTGTTGTAAACGGTGGCGCCGAAGGATTGCGCGCAATCCTCGATCAGTTTCAAATCATGTTTTTCGCAAATGGCTTTGATGGCCGGCAAATCGGCGGGCTGGCCGAATAAATGCACCGGCATCACCGCCTTGGTTTTGGCTGTGATGGCTTTTTCGATATTTTCCGGGGTGATATTGAACGTGCCCGGATCGATGTCGACAAACACCGGCTTGGCGCCGACGTATTTGATTGCTTCTGCGGTGGCGATAAAGGTAAATGCGCTGGTAATGACTTCGTCGCCCGCGCCTATGCCTTCCGCCAATAAGGCTAAATGCAATGCATCGGTACCGGACGCGCAACCGATGGCATGTTTAACGCCCAGATACGCAGCGGCTTCTTTTTCAAAAGCCTGCACATTCGGCCCCAGGATAAACGCGCAATTGTTAAGGGTTTCGGTGAAACCGCCGACGATTTCATCTTGAATTTCCGCATACTGCGCTTGCAGATTGACCATGGGGATCATAGTGTCAGCCCTTTATCGATGGGTTAAAAATTTGGTGATTTCTATCGCGGTAGCCAAGGCTTTGCGGCCCGCTTCGCCGGGGACCAGCGGATTCTCGCCGTTCTTGATGCAATTGACAAAATGTTTAATCTCATCAAGCAAGGCATCGCCGCTTTCAAATACCGATTCCTCAGTGACGATTTCCGGAATACCGGGGAACATTTCTTTATCGCCGGTTCTGTGTTTAATCAAAACCCGATTCTGAAAATCCACGGAAATATAGGAACAAGGACGGAACATGCGCATCTTGCGTTCCATTTTCATGCTGATACGGCTGGCGGTGACGTTCGCCACGCAACCGTTTTTAAAGGTGATGCGGGCATTGGCGATGTCGGTGCCTTGGGTTAATACGGCGGTGCCGCTGGCATCGATTTTTTCCACTTCCGAATCGACCAGCGCCATGATGATGTCGATGTCGTGAATCATTAAATCCAACACCACGCTGACATCGTTGGCGCGCGGGTTGAACGGCGACAAACGATGCGACTCGATGAACAGAGGCTTATCTTCCATTTTCTCCAAACCGCGTACGGCCGGGTTGAAGCGTTCCAAATGCCCGACCTGCAGAATGACGTTCTTTTCCTTGGCAATCGCAATCAATTCATCGGCTTCTTCTACGGTAACGGTGATCGGCTTTTCCACCAGTACATGCGCACCGGCATTCAGAAAGTCTTTGGACACGCTGTGATGGTAGCTGGTGGGTACCACAACACTCACCGCATCGACTTTGCCGAGTAAATCATGGTAATTCGTCAACGCTTGAGCGCCGTTTTTTTCGGCAACTTGTTGCGCCGCCTCGGCATTGATGTCAACCACCGCCACCAACTCGCAATCCTTTAACGATGCGTATTTTTCCGCATGAAATTTTCCTAAATATCCGGCACCTATCACGGCACATTTCAGTTTATTCATAAACGACCTAAGCTTGATTCGCGGTTTCCCAGCCTTTGACAGACGCGCGCCGGGCATAAAACCGTTCATTGTAACATCAGATTCTGTGTTGAATAAGCCGCACCAGCATTCGCAAACGGATCGACGAATGATTAACCCGGCCCTTAGATACCATTCGCCTTTATGCCCTTGAGAGTACTGAGTCTATCGAAGGACAAATCACTCAAGGCTTTGACGAACTCAGCTCAAACGAGGCGCCAGGGATAAGTTGAGCCCGCTGGATAAGGCCAGCCCCATGCATCAACTTGAAATGCCGACAAAAGCAACTAACCTTGCCTCGATACGAAGATTCTGAAAAAAATGTAGTCCTAAGCTTACACACAGAGACAGATATGCATCCAAGAAACCAGCGAATAGCTATCGCCCTGCTCAGCCTGGCAGCCCACGCCAACGCGCATGCCACCGCAGCGGAAGACGAACATATCCGCCAGATTGTGCAAGGCGTGCTGAAGGAAAAGGACCAGAAAATCGAACAACTGGAAGCCCGTATCAAACAACTGGAACAAGAAAGAAGCGGCGCTGTAGCCGCAGCGCCGAGCCCGGCAGTCGCTAAGGCCGGCGAACCCGCCCCGGCACCGGTGAAAACGGCTGCGAACGGCAAACCTGAGCCAACCGTGGACACCAAACTCCAGGCCCTGGACAAGAAAATTGCTGCTTTAAAAGAAGCGGCCGAAGCCAACGGCCTGCAAATGAGCGGTTTTTTCGACATCAACGCCAAAACCGGCAACTCCACCGATCAAACTTTCAGCGTCGGTTCGGTGGAATTGGATCTCGACTATGTACATGACGACCACTTTGGTGCCAGCTCGGCGTTAGTACTGTGCGGCAATTCATCCAACGCCGACTATGGCGCGCCCGGCGCGGTATTCTGCGGTAATAGCGGCCCCGGCGCGCTAAGTGGCGGCAGCACGATGGCCGGCATCGCCGTCGCGCTGGTCGACTATCATTCGTTCAATGATCGTATTCCGCCGCGTGGCCGGATTTTCAATAACAAGGGTTTTCACATCCAGGCCGGCCGTTTCGACTTACCGTTCGGTAACGACTACCAAAATTTCGCCAACAAGGACCGCATCACTATTACCGCGCCGTTGACCACCTCTCGCATGCAATTGGGCGGTTACAATGCCGACGGTATTCGTTCCTACGGCGCCTGGGATATGTTCAACTATTCGGTGTTCTGGACCGACGCGCTGTATGCCAACGACGGCCATACCGTCGGCGGCCGGGTGGGCCTGGCTTTGGGGCAAAACACCTACAAGATCCACAATACCAATCCTGAAGGCATTGAAATCGGCGTTTCCCATCTGAGCGAGTTCGATGGCGAAAACCGGATCCGCAATACCGTTTACGGCGCGGACCTGAGTATCGGCTACGGCATGTGGCGTTTACAAAACGAATTCATGCTGCTGAATGCGCATCAACAGGTGTTTTTGGAACAAGACGCGGACGGCAATCCATTGCCGATCATCATCCCCGATCCAAACACCAGCCCTTTCGGCAAGGGCCATCAACTGGGCTATCACTCCACGCTGACCGTGGATTTGGAAAGCCTGAGCAAACAGCCCATCGTGGCGTTCGCCCGCTACAGCCGCTGGCAGCCTTCGCAAGACCTTGGCCTGGACTTCGATGGCAGCACCGTGGCAATCAACGACATTTCCATGCTTAGCCTGGGCTTTAACTATAAATTTAGCGATCATTTGCGGGTCAAATTTGAATACAACGATTCGTTGGGCACGGAAACAGCCGAGCGTTATTTCGACAGAAAACTGGGCATAGCCCAAATCGTCATGTCTTTTTAATCATGAACAAGCTCCTATACAAATGCTTATTGGCCGGCGGCACCGGCGCACTTTTGCTGTTATTCGTCAGCGGCGCACATACCGCCGACGACAATCCGCACCTTATTTCCAAGCAATCGCCGCAAGCGGGGTGCAGTAATTGCCACACGACGACGCCTGAGCTCAAAGAGGACGGCATTTTACACAGCAAAAACATAACGGCCGACCAAGCCACCTTTAGCAAGGACGGCGTGGCCATGTGTTCCTCGTGCCATAATCCCAACCAAGGCCACAAAGTGGGCTTGAATATCGACTTTCCGGTACCCGCCGACTTGCCGCTTAACGAGGAAAACGACATTACCTGTCTGACTTGTCACTACACGCACGGCAAGCTGGATAGCGACCGGCCGCAAGCCAGCCACAGTTTCATGGATAAACTGATGAACGCCGAAAGGCTGAAAAAAAGCTTTTTACTCCGCCGCAACAACAGCGACGGCGAGCTCTGTTTAACTTGTCATAACGTCAACTAAGGTTCCTGAAAATGAACAATACCGTTACCAAACGTCGCCAAATTTTTATCAAAAGGGATTTTCAAGGCCGTTTCATCCTCGGCGCTTTTGCACTGATATTGCTGGCCGGATTATGTTCGGCCTTACTGATTTATTGGATGACCGGCGGCGATCTGCAGGCCCAATCCCAGTCGGCGCACGCCAATATCGTTAATGCGGCGGAACGCCTGGGCGTATCAATTTTAATCGGCAACTTGGTGGCCATTTTGGTTGCCGGCGGCATTGCGGTGAGCACCGTTCTTTACGCCTCGCATAAAATCGCCGGGCCCTTATATCGCTTCGAAACACTCTGCCAAGAGGTCGGCGACGGCAAGCTTGATACCGTCACGCACTTGCGAGAAAACGATCAGCTACAGGATTTGGCGCTGTCGTTTTCGAATATGGTTGCCAAACTACGCAACCGCCGCGAGCATCGCGCACGCTTAATTGCCGAACTCAACCGGCAGATCGGTTTGTACGCCTTAAACAACGGTGACGCCCTGTCAGAAGCCCAACACCATGCCGTTGCGGCAATGGCGGCGTTGGTGACTGATTTAGAAAAACTTGAAAAATAATTACCCAAAAACCTCATGTTTAAAAATATCTCAATCAAATCTTCGCTGATCTTAATTGCTTCCGCTTTGGCATTTGCCAATCTGCTGTTTGTGTTGTCGCTGTGGCATGCATTTCAGTCCATAGACGACAACTTGCAAGCAGCAGCGCAAAAACAAAACACCTCGGACTATTTGTCTCATGTGCGTTTTCATGTCGTGCAGATTCAACAATTTCTGACCGACGTCGGCGCGACGCATGATGATGGCGGCTTTGCCGAAGCCAAAGAAAACCTAGACGCCGCATTGTTAAATCTGGACAAAGCCGAACAATCTCACCCGGCATTGCACGCGCAAGTCGAAACATTGAAACGGGAAATTCAAGTAATGCACGATGCCGGCGTAAAGATGGCTTGGGATTACATTAAGTTGGGCACCGAGGCAGGCACCGTTACCATGAAGGCGCCGGGCTCAGGTCTTGACGACACAGCTGCCACGCTGACCGAAGAGTTAATCAGAATTACCGAGCAACTTGATCGGGAGCTTGCCCTCGCCAAACAACAATTAAGTTCGTCTTTGCACGATTACAGCCTATCGCGTATTGCGTTTTCAATCGGGTTGCTACTGTTTGTGACGGTCTGTTTGAGCATGCTTTATTTCAAAATAGAACCGCCATTGACCGAGCTGCAAAAATCGCTGTATCTGCTTAGACAGGGCGGCGGCGATTTGACCCGGCGCATTCCGCACGAAGGCAGTGACGAAGTCGGCATTATCGTCACCCAGTTCAACGAATTTTTAAGCGTGTTACACAGCCTGATGCGGCAAGTGGCGACGGAATCCAACCAGTTGAACACTGCCTCGAACCGCTTGAGCCAAATGTCCGAGCGGGTACAAGAGGATATTTTGAAACAGCAGATGGGCACGGATCAGGTCGCGGCAACGGTAACGGAACTATCCGCTACAGTGACGGAAGTGTCCAACAACACGGCTAACGCCGCGCAAACGGCGCAGAAAAGCAGCGTGGCCGCCAACCACGGCAAGGCGGTGGTGACCAATACGGTGCAATCGATTCATGCGCTGTCTAACAATATCGACAGGGCCAGCACCGTAATCGGTAATGTCGAACAAAACTGCGTGAATGTCAGCTCGGTGCTGGATGTGATTCAGAGCATCGCCGATCAGACCAATTTATTGGCGCTCAATGCGGCGATTGAGGCCGCCAGAGCCGGCGAACAAGGCCGTGGTTTTGCGGTAGTGGCGGACGAAGTGCGCACACTGGCCAGCCGAACCCAGGATTCCACGCATGAAATTCAAGCGATGATAGAACGCTTGCAGCAAGGCTCGCGGGAAGCGGTGAAAGCCATGTCGGAAAGCCGAAATCAGGCTAAGGAGACCGTTGAAGTCATCGAAAGTACCGGCGAGTTGCTGGACAACATTTCCAGCATGGTGGCGCAAATTTCCACCATGAATACGCATATTTCCGACGCGGTGAAAGAACAAAAAATCGTCGTCGAGCACATTAATCAAAACATCAATTCGATTAATGACGTCACCATCAACAACTCGAAGGACGCCGAGCAAACCGCGGAAGAAGCCCATCATTTGCAAAAAATCGCCGGTAATTTACACACCACGATTTCCCAATTCAAACTATAAGCCACCCAGCGCGCTATTCGGTTTACCTGCAAGCCAATAGCGCCTTACAACTCAAATACCTCCGCCAAGGGCAAAATCAACTCCGGCAAACTCAATAGAGGCAAATCTTCCTCAACCCCAAAAACGTCGGCATTGGCATAGCGACCGTCTGCGCCCAGAAAAAAACGCTGAACATAATTTTCCAACGGGTCGATGACCACATATTCCCTCACGCCGGCACGCTCGTAGAGCGCTTTTTTTTCTCGCATATCCTTCAGCGCCGTGCTGGGGGATAAAACCTCTACCACCAAATCCGGCGCCCCGTGTATGGCTTTTTCGCCGATCTTTTCCGGGTTGCAGACCACTAACAAATCCGGTTGCACCACGTCATGCTCGGAGAGAATGACGTCCACAGGGGCGATGAAAGGCTTGCAGGGCTTACCTTTTAAAAATTGTTCCATCCGGCTAAAAACACGTCCAGCAACCGTCTGATGTTTGATGCTGGGTGCGGGACTCATATTGTAAGGAACACCGTCGATTAACTCCCAGCGCTCATCGTCCGGCCATCCCGTATAGTCGGCGATACTGAAAGTTTGTACCGACGATTTAGGCACGCTATTCATTCTTCGCCCCTACTGAACATCCAGTTTAATCCAGCGCAAACGATTGGCGTTGCTGACGACCGTGACCGATGACATGGCCATGGCCGCGCCGGCAATCATCGGGTTGAGTAACAAGCCAAATAGCGGATACAGCAAACCGGCTGCAACCGGAATGCCGATGGTGTTATAAAAAAACGCACCCAACAGGTTTTGCTTGATATTGGCAACCGTCAATGTCGACAGCGCCATCGCCTCGGACACCTTCAATAAGGAGCCTTGCAGCAACACAATGTCGGCGCTTTCGATAGCCACGTCGGTGCCGGTGCCAATCGCAAAACCGACATCCGCTTGCGCCAGGGCCGGCGCGTCGTTGATACCGTCACCGACCATGCCGACAATTTCGCCTTGCTGTTGCAAGGCTTTTACCACGGCGGCTTTGTCTTGTGGCAAGACTTGCGCTCGGACTTCGCTGATTCCGGCTTGCGCCGCTATCGCTTGCGCGGTGATCTCGTTGTCGCCCGTCACCATCAGCACGCGGATACCTTGCTTCCGTAATTGCCATACCGCTGTGGCGGAATCGGGTTTAATCGGGTCTGCGACCGACACGATGCCAACGACCGAATTTTCGACGGCCAAAAACATTGGCGTCTGGCCTTTTGCCGCCAATTCGGCCATTTTGTCGCGATGCTTGCTATCGTCGATGCCATGTTCCGCCAGCAACGCGGCATTGCCGAACAAACATTGCCGATCCGCGATGCGGCCGGCGATACCGTGCCCGGCCACGGCCTGAAATTTTCTGACCTTCTCCAACTTAAGCTGTTTTTGTTCGGCAGCCGCCAGTATCGCTGCGGCCAAGGGATGTTCGGACCCCGATTCCAGACTGGCGGCATACTGCAACACCTGAGCTTCGTCGACATCGCCAAAAGCAATCACCTCCGCCAGACTGGGCTTACCGGCAGTGACGGTGCCGGTCTTATCCAAAATCAGACAAGTCAACTTGCCGGCGCTTTGCAAGGCTTCGCCTTTGCGGATCAATATACCGATTTGCGCGGCACGACCGACCGCGACCATCACCGAAATCGGCGTCGCCAAACCCAATGCGCACGGGCAAGCAATTACCAGCACCGTCATCGATGTGACAAACGCATAACCCAGAGCCGGGTCTGGGCCAATACTCAACCAGATCAAAAAAGTCAGTACCGATATGCCCACCACTGTGGGGACAAATACCGCGGAAATCTTGTCGGCCAATTTGGCGATGGCCGGCTTACTGTTCTGTGCTTGCCGCACACTTTGAATAATCTGCGCCAAAGCCGTATCGCGGCCGATACGGGTCGCGCTGAATAAAAAACTGCCTTGCTGATTAATCGTGCCGGCGGCGACGCTGGCGCCTTCCATTTTCTCAACCGGCATCGATTCGCCGGTGAGCATGGATTCGTCGATAGTCGAGTGGCCTTCCAAAACCACCCCGTCCACGGCGACTTTTTCGCCGGGTCTAACCCGTAAGATTTCGCCCAGACCGACTTGTTCGATAGGAATATCGATCTCCTGCCCTTCGCGCACGACGCGAGCGGTGCGGGGTTGCAAGCCAATCAATGCGCGTATCGCCGCCGAGGTTTTGCCCCGTGCGCGCGTTTCCAGCGCACTACCCAGATTGATGAAGGCCAAAATCACCGCAGAGGCTTCGAAATAAGCGTGCGCGGACAACGAAGGCAGCTGACTGGAATAATCGATAACGATACAGGAATACAACCACGCCGAACCGGTACCCAGCGCGATCAGGGTATCCATATTGGCTTGCTTAACGAGCAGCAATTTCAGCGCGCTGTGAAAAAAATGTCCGCCGGAATAAAACATCACCGCCAACGTCAACAGGGCCACCTCGGACCAAAACACCGTGCCGGCTACACTGCCCATCACCGGGAACCAGTCCAGATGTGCGCCCAGCATCAAAGGCAGACCCAATGCGCCAGCGACGCCAGCCTTGCGCAGCAGGTCGCGATAACGCTCTTCTTCCTGCTTTTCCTCTTCGCTCGGGTCTTCCAAGCCTTCCATCACCGCCGCATCGTAGCCGGCGGATTTTAAGGCCTGCTTCATGGCTTGATGATCGGGATCGCCGCCGACGGTAGCAGAGTGGTCGGCAAAATTGACGGTGACGGACGCAACCCCCGGCACCGATTGCAAGGCGGTTTCCACTGCGCTGACACAACCGGCGCAACGCATGCCGAGTATGGAAAGCCGTATTTCCTGCTGCTGATTAGTCGATTGATCTAAAGTCATGACGATTCCCAAGCAATATCGTGTTGATCCGTAGGCAAACGGCGATGCGGTTTTATTCGACCTTGAAACCGGCGTCGACAATAACGTCTTCGATTTCGTCCAAGTCGGTTTGCGCCGGATCAAATTCAACTTCGACCCGTTTGTCTTTATGCGAAGCCTGCACCGTTACCACACCGGCAATCGCCGATACTTTACTGACGATGCTGCTCTCGCAACCGCCGCATTTCATACCGCTTACTGTTAACGTTGCTGATTCGGACATGTTGATCTCCTTATGATTGAAATTAAGACTGGCCGGCCATTCTCGACTTAAACTGTTTGAACATGGTATAAGGCGCGACCTATTCGCATGATAGTGCAATGATCGGGAGCCCGTAAATAAATGACAGATTTTCTGATTGGCAGACAGCAAATTCTGGACCGCCATCTGGACACTTTCGCCTACGAGATTTTATTCAGGGGCAAAGATTTCGATCTCAGTTTGAAAGATGGTGCCGCCAACGCCACAAATCAAGTTATTACCGATACGCTGCTGGAAATCGGCCTGAACGAACTGGTCGGCCCCCACAAAGCCTTCATTAATTTCACCACGCAAAACATCCTAGACAAAACGCCGCTGCATCTGCCCAAAGAGCGTATCGTCATCGAAGTATTGGAAAGCGTTACTATCGATGACAACATTGTCGCCAACCTGAAAGAATTATCACAGCTGGGCTATACCATCGCGCTGGACGACTTCGTCTTGTCCCCGGAGTGGCTGCCCTTGCTGGAGTTTGCCGATATTATCAAGCTGGATGTGATGGCCGACGGCCTGGACGGCACCCGGCAACTGATTGAACAGCTAAAACCCTATAAACTCAAATTACTCGCGGAAAAAGTCGAAACGCATCAGGAGTTTGAAACCCTACGCGAATGGGGTTGCGAGCTGTTTCAAGGCTTTTTCTTCAGTAAACCCAATATTGTGGAAGGTAAACGGCTGGGCGTCAGCCAAACCGCCGCCATCCAATTACTGTCCGCAGTGAACAAGGCGGACGCCAGTTTTGCGGAAATCGGCAAGATTATCTCGCAAGACGTTGGGATGAGTTTTAAATTGCTGCATTATTTAAATTCCGCGTTTTTTGGCTTGCCGCAAAAAATCGAATCCATTCAGCATGCCATAGCTTGCCTGGGACTAGTCGAAATCAAACGCTGGGTGAACATTCTGGCCTTATCTTCCATGTCCGGCAAACCTTCTTCGGTGCTGCAAAACGTGCTGATCCGCGCCAAAATGTGTGAATTAATAGCGCGAGAACTTAAAGACGATCAGGAACACTATTTTCTAATCGGCATGCTGTCGGGTTTGGACAGCCTGTTGGACATGCCGGCGAACAAAGTATTGGAACAATTGCCGCTGGCGGAAGATGTTGACGATGCCATTTTGAAATATCGCGGCAACGCTGGCGAAGCGTTACAATTCTGCATCGCCTACGAGCGCTGGGAGCCTGGCCTTGGCACCTTCCGCGGCATAAATCCCGAGTGTATCGCCAACATCTATCTTGAAAGCATAGATTGGTGGGCGACGCGCATTTTACCTTTCTTGGCCGCTTGAGCCATTTATCCTACCTACCGACATCATCATGAAACTGAGACTGACTTTATTCTGGCTAGGCTGTCTGTTCGCGGCCCATCTTTACGCCACCGAATTAGGTGTGGTGACGGCAGAACAACTCATAAACATGCAGCAAAATCAGAATGCGCTGGTCGTGGATGTGCGTACCGCGCCGGAATGGCAAGCCACCGGCGTCATCGCCAACAGCCAAAAACTGGAATCCTTTGACGGCAACGGCCACTTCGACCAGGAAAAATGGCTGGCCAACTTGGAAAAACTGAAATCGTCACCCGACCAACCAATCATTTTGGTTTGCCGTTCCGGGAATCGGAGCGGCAAGATCGGCCAAATCCTCACCGAACAGCTGGGTATGAAAAATGTCTATCATTTGTCCAACGGTATCCAGTCATGGATCAAAGACGGCCACCCGATTAAAGCCGATTGCTTGACTACCGCCTGTAAGTAACATGTCCCTGAACACGCTCAGTAACCAAACCATCGCGCTGGCCGGCATCGCCCAGGCTTGCTCCTTGGTGCATCAGCTTGCCGGCACCGGCACTTGTCCAAACGCCGCATTGGAAGCCAGTATCAGCAGTTTGCTGAAAATAGACGCGGACAGCGTGATTGATGTCTACGGCGGCTTGATCGGTATCGAACACGGCTTACAACAGCTCACGACCCAGCTCGGCAGCCGGGTGCTGGCCAGTCCGGAACAGGCCCGATACGCGGCACAGATTGTCTATTTGCAAAAACAGTTGAACAAACAGCCGGACATGCAAAAAACCATACAGGCCGGCGTCAGCAAGGCTCAAGCTCAAACCGAACATTTCGGCGTGCTGCATGAAAATGTGCTGGCCAATCTAGCCGATGTGTATCACAGCACCATCAGTACCCTGCAACCGCGGATCATGGTGCAAGGCGATCAGCAATATCTGGGCAACCAAAGTACTGTGAATAAAATACGCGCCCTGCTGTTGGCAGGCATACGCGCCACTTTATTGTGGCGGCAATGCGGCGGCAGCCGTTGGAAATTATTGTTCTTCCGCAAAAAAATCCAGGACGAAGCCCAGTTTTTACTCACCCAAATCTGACGCCAACATGCCGGAACTACCCGAGGTCGAAACCAGTCGGCGCGGCATTGCGCCGCATATTACCGGCAAAACCTTTAAAACCGTGATTGTGCGTCACCCGCAGTTGCGTTGGCCGGTTCCTGAGTCCCTGACCACCGATTTGCCGGGCCAGCGTCTGGACGCTGTCGAGCGGCGCGGCAAATATTTATTACTCGGTACGGGGCGCGGTACGCTGATCCTGCATCTGGGCATGTCGGGGAGTTTGCGCATCACCACACCCGAGCAAACGCTGCGCAAGCACGACCACATCGACTTCATTTTTGCCGACGATACGGTACTGCGCTTTAACGATCAGCGGCGCTTCGGCGCGGCCTTGTGGACTGCCGAAGATCCGATGTTGCATCCCTTGCTGGCCACGCTGGGGCCTGAACCGCTCTCCGCGGCATTCGACGCTAACTATTTGCGGCAGCGGGCGGTAAACCGCGCGGTGCCGATCAAATCATTGATTATGGACAGCCATGTCGTGGTGGGCGTGGGGAATATTTATGCCAGCGAAGCCTTGTTCTTAGCAGGCGTACAGCCGATGCGCTGCGCCGGAGAACTGGATACGCCGGCGTGCGAAGCGTTGGTGGCGGCGATCAAAACCGTATTGCAACAAGCCATCGATAAAGGCGGCACCACGTTGCGCGACTTTAGCAATGCCGAGGGCAAGCCAGGGTATTTTAAGCAATCCCTAAATGTGTACGGTCGCGGCGGACAAGCCTGCCTGCGCTGCGAGGAACCAATTCAGCAACTCAAAATTGGGCAACGCGCCAGCTACTATTGCGGCAATTGCCAACACTAAGCCCGTTAATGCCGCCAATCGAAAACGGCGGTTACCCGATTGCCGCAACCGTGGTAAACCAGACTGCTGCATAAAGTCTCCAGCATGATAATGCCGCGGCCGCAGTAAGCCTCATCACTCTTCCGCAAACCGATGCGCCGTCGCCAATCGAAGCCGTTGCCGCTATCGACGACTTTAACGATCAAGCGGCCACCGTACTCGGTCGCATGATGGATAAACGATAAGCGGATTTTGCCGCGCTGGAGCTGTTGCAAGCGTTCGTCCTTCATCGCATAAAAGCGCATAAAGCCCTCCGGACTGCTCTTCAGAGCCGAATCCAAGCCCAGCACGCCATGGTCCAGCGCATTCGCGAACAATTCACTGACTATCATAAAAATATCCTGGCGATAATTCTGTAAACCCTGGATTTCCATGACGGTGTTGACCATGACCGGCACCGGATTGATCAGGCGCAAACTATCGATGTCAAATTCCAGTACCTGCTTCCAGGTCGTCGCGGCGATCCACTGCCGGGGAAGCCGGATTTCTCGCCGCCCCCAGGGCACGCTATCGACCGCACAGCTCAAAATAACCAGGGTATTGTCATCTTTCTGAATCGCACCGCCGGTGTGCGCTTCAAGGCTGGCCTGCAAATTTTTGATGGTGTCGGATTTACTTTGCCGGATAGCATTAAGAATGCGTTCCCCGCCGAAAAGCTCACCTTCAGCATTTTCCGCCTCAAAAATACCATCTGTGAGCAGATATAAACGCTGATTCTCGCTTACCCGATGCAGTTGCTCTTCGATGTCAATCGAAGGCTGAATACCCAGCGGAATATTCAAAGAGCGTATCGCCAAAAAACTGTTGTCGGCATGATTGACTAAAAAATGCTCGGGTAGCCCGCAGGTAATGCTTTTCATCGACGACGACTCGGGATACAGCGCCACCACCGTCGCCGCCAAAAAGCGGTTGGCCGGCAACACCCGATACAGTTTGGCGTTAATTTCGGTAACGATTTCGTTAATATCGAAACCTTTCCGCGTCATGCCATAGAAAATGTCCGCCAGCGGCGTAGCGGCTATCGATGCCGACAAACCGTGGCCGGTAAAATCGCCCAACAGCACATGCAAATGATTTTCCGGGGTTTTGGCAATCAACACCAAATCGCCGTTAAACAAGGCCATCGGCGACATCACCACTTCCACGGCTTCAGTTTCCAGAAAGTCGGCTTTTAACACATCGTTGAACAGTTTGGCCGCGACTTCATGTTCCAGGTCGGAAGTCTGCCAATAATCGAGCAACAGCGTTTTTTGCGCGTGCTCGTGCTGATACAACATGCGCAGTTTTAACGACGACCGTATTTTTAACAGCAATAAATGCTGATTGACCGGTCGACAAATGACAGCGTCGATCTCAACAGCGGCGCAATGGTCCAGCAGCGTGTCGGTTAAATCATCGGCAATCAATATGATAGGCAGGTAGGAGTCGGCTGCATCGCGCATATCGGCTACCTGCCGCCAAGGCCAATCTCGACAGGCAATAATCAGTAAGTCCACCGGCGCATTTGTCAGCAGCTCCATCACCTCTTCCGCGCTCGACGCCACCGCACAGCGAAAATCCTGCGCGCGCAGCACGCCTTGCAAACTATCTGCACTTGGATTTGCTCCAGCATCCTCCAGCAAAACAATAGAGGTCTGAGCAGGCAGTGGAAATGAGTTCGGATGATTCATTCTGAAGAGTTTGCTCGCCGCTCGATGCACGCTTATTGATTTATAATTTGCGCTTCTTACACCATGCGGCTGGCTATGACGATTTTATTTTTCTCGCTAAGAGGGGTACCCACGGACGAAGCGGACGATGTTCGGCAGTTACTGGCCGACAACGATATTGAATTTTACGAAACGTCAGCAGGCAACTGGGGCATTTCCATGCCGGCTATCTGGCTTTATCAACGCGACGACGTCGATAAAGCCAGACAATTATTCAACGAATACCAACAAGAACGCGCCCTAAACCAACGCGCACTGTACCGGCAATTGAAGGCGCAAGGCGAATACCAAGGCTTTTTCCGCCACAATCTGAACAAGCCCATCCGATTTCTCGGCTATAGCCTGCTCATAGTCCTGATTTTTTACGTCTCTTTGAAATGGTTGTTCGAGCTGGGCCTAGGCCTTTGAATCGTCGTTAGTTAGACTGCAATATCGTCAACATCCGTTGGGCGTGTTCCGCCACTTCTATACCCAGGTCGGTCAGATACCCGCCGTCATGCTGGGTGACCAATCCTTTGTCGAACAGACGTTGCGCCGCCGCGATCAATACCGGCTCGGCATTGCCATGCACCTTGACGCCTTCTTGTACGGACTCCAGATTGAACAAGGATAAAAATTTAATTTCCGCGACCAATTCTTCGGTTAAAAGCATGTGTTACACCCTTTGTAATAATTATTAATCTTCGCTGACCGTCGTAGTCAGCCAACTGTATACGCGCTTTACAAGCAAATCGTAATCTTGTTGATAGCCGTGATCCTCGCCATCCATTCTTATCTGCCGATACACCGGATTATCTTTACCGGCCATACGCCGTTGCCGGGCGCTATCGAGCACTGCCGGTAAATCAAACTCGGCATATACATCCAAAAAAGGCAATTGCACTTTTTTAATCAAATCGAGGCTTTGCGCCTGTGTTGCAGTGGTTTGCGGCACGGGCAAACTAATCGATACCAGCGCCGTCACGTCATTGGGTTTATCGGCAAGCCTGGACGCGGCCATCAAAGCGCCCATGCCGTAGCCGACAATTGCGATATGTTTCGCACCGTTTTTCAGCAGATGCTCGACAGCCGCATCAATCCGTCCACGCGCCTCGTCGAACAGCGGGTAATAGTCTTCAGCCTGCGCGCCGCTTTCCCTGATAGGCATTTGTAAGGCAAGCGTCGCCCAATTATGCATCGGTAACCTGGTTCGCAAGCGATGAATCAAGGGCTTGGCATCGGGATGTTCGCCCATATCGTGCAGTACGATTGCTACCTGGCTGTTGTCGGTCTTTTCGGCTTCCGTGAAGAGCGCCAGAAAGGTTTTGTCGGCGGATTTCAACCAAGTTGCCTGCCCCATGGACAATTGTTGCTGAATAGCCGCAGCAAAGTCCTGCTCTCTGCGGCTATCGGTCGCAAACACCGATGTCGAAACTAGCAATAATGCCGCGAATAACGACGCATTGCGCATAGTGAACACTAACCTTTGCTGTAAAAACCGCTAAAGGTATAACGCTCATGGATATGCCGCAACAGCACCATAATCACCGACGCCACGGGCAAGGCCAACAAGACGCCTAAAAACCCGAACAGCTGACCACCCGCCAGTACAGCAAACATGACTGCTACGGGATGTAAACCGATTTTGTTTCCGACCAACCACGGCGTCAACAGCATGCCTTCCATACTCTGACCCACCGCAAAAACGATCAACACCGGCAACAGATGCATCGCATCCTGAAATTGTAGCAAGGCTGCGATACAGGCAAAGACGATACCGGTAATAGCGCCCATATAAGGCACGAAACTGACCAAACCAGCCAGCATACCGATCACCAGGGCCAGTTCCAGATCCACCAACCACAAGCCGACGCTGTAAATCACGCCCAGCGCCAGCATCACATAAAACTGGCCGCGCATGAACGCACCCAACACCACGTCGGCCTCGCCGGCCAGTTTGGCGACAGTGCCGGCAACGCGGCGTGGAAACAAATCGTGGATTCGCGCCACTAAGTCGTCCCAATCGCGCAGTAAATAGAAGGTAATCACCGGAATCAACACCAGATTCATCACCCAACCAACGATCACCGCACCGGAATGGGAGACCGATTGAATCAGGTTCTCGGCAACGCCGTCGCCGTCTTGCCAATGACTCTTGATCAGATTAATCAATTGATCTTCACGCAACGGTCTAATCGTGCGTCCCAGATATTTTTGCAAAACCGGCACGACCGATTTGTTTATCCAGTTTAAATAAGACGGCAGTTTGTCGATGAATTCGCTGATTTGATATTCCAGGGCAGGAATGATGACGATCAGCAGCGCCGCTATCGAAAAAATGATGCCGGAAAACACCACCATGACTGCCAGCGTCCGATTTAAACGCCAACCGCGGAATTGCAAAGTTTCCAGCCTATCCACAACAGGATCGCCTAAGTAAGCGAGAATAGCCGCAAACGCAAAAGGCATCAGCACCGGCGCCAACACATACAATAGGCCGCCGAAAGCCAGTATAAAGGCCAGTACAAACCATTTTTGCGAATCGTTCATCTCTACCATCATGCGACCTTATTGCTTGGATTGTTTACGGGCTTTCCAAACTTCCAGCACTATCGGCAAGATCGAAATCAGCACGATGCCTAACACCACTAACTCGAAGTTTTTCTTCACCAGCGGAATATTGCCGAAGAAATAGCCGGCAAACACGCAGATCAACACCCATGCCACCCCGCCGACAATGTTATACAAAATGAAAGTGCTGTAAGGCATTTTCCCTATCCCGGCCACAAACGGCGCAAAGGTGCGCACGATAGGCACAAAGCGCGCCAGTACGATAGTTTTAGCGCCGTAGGTATCGTAGAACGCCTGGGCGCGGTCAAGATGTTCGCGGTTTACCCAACTGAGCGAATAGGCGCGTTGACCAATGCTGCGACCTATCCAATAGTTGACGGTATCGCCCAGCACCGCCGCAGCTCCCAAGACGCCGAGCAATATCGGCAGATTGAAAGCATCCATCGCCACGAAGGCACCGGCGGCAAACAACAGGGAGTCACCGGGCAAAAACGGCATCACTACAAAACCGGTCTCGACAAAAATAACCAAAAACAAAATGGCGTAGGTCAGCGTGCCGTAGTCGCTGATGATATTGGCCAAATGTTTATCGATGTGCAGCAGAATGTCGGTCAAATAGTGTAGCCAGTCCATGTTTTACTCGTTTGGTTGAAAAATCTCGGTCAATAATATCTGCTACCGATCACAGCTTTTCGGCGCGCTAGAAGAAATAAGCCGCTACTGCCCCGCTTATTAGAGCAAGTGCCGCCGCCAGCAACCATACCCACAGTTTAGGCTTACCGGATTTTTGCTCGTAAGGCACGCCTTCGATGCGCGCATTCACTGCTTTCAATTTACCGCCGGTATCACGGGCGACTTCATAAAACAACACATCGCCGCGCACCGGACGGCGGGCCATGCCTTTTAAAGAGGAAATATGGACAAAAATATCTTTGTCGCCGTTATCCGGCTGAATAAAGCCAAAACCTCTATCGTCTTTCCAGGTTTTTAAAACACCTTTCAGGATGGTCGTATCCGCCATCTTTTCACCTCTAGTTAATTATTATTTTTGTGTATTTTGTCTGAAAAATCCCGAAAACATAAAACCCGGCCTGGGCGCTTTTGATTGATTACGCCGCCTGACTTTGCGATTCCCGGTAAACCTGGCATCCGCTACTACGATGCGTTAGCTGTTTTACCAGCCAACGCGCCTGGCAAACGGCAGACGGTATTGCCGGTTCTGTTTGGATGGTTAATTTGCGAAGAAGACGACGACCACACCCGGCGTCGATATTCATAAAAGCACTGACAAATCGGCTAACGAAATCTTTCACCGCTAACCGATCAATGGGAGACAAGGCGACGTTTCCAGCTATCGCGCAAAACGCCGCCTTTGATTAAAATTTCTTGTCAATCAAAACCTTATCATCGATAACCAGCTTCGACACGCCTCCCAATGCCAAATGCAGGGTACAGGATGCGGTTTTGAAGTTAGAGTCTTTCTCGCCTACCCATTCCATCGTGACATAGGTCGTTTTATCGGTATCGGTTTTGGACGGGAAATACACTTGGGTACCGGTTTTGTTTTCGATCAATTTCGGACATTTTTGGTTAGCCATTTCCTGCATGGCTACCAACGTGCGGATTTGCGCAGCGGCCTCTTTTTCCTCGTTGGATTGATCCTTGCTGACACCCACCAAGATAAAACCGGCTACAAACACCCCCACCACAGCGATCATCAATTTCTGTGTTTCACCCATTGTTGCTCTCCTCTGTTTTGTAGTTATTTTTTCGGCGAATCCGAATTGTTACCCTTCGGATTCTATGCCAATCGACCGGTATCGGCAATGCGCCTGACAAAAGCCTTACTGCGGATCCACCTGCGCAATCCAATCGCCTAAATTATAGTAGTTGGTGATGCGCGCGACTTTACCGTCGCGAATATCGAAAAACGCGCCGGCCGGCAACCGGTAGGTTTGGCCATTGGCTTCCGGTAGGCCTTCGTCGGTGTTCAGGTATTCGCCCAACACCACAAACTCGGCCGCGCCGCGCGTGCCTTCTTCGTTGGCCATAATCACCATGTCCACCAACTGTTCTTTATAGTGATGATTCATTTTTTTCATGAACTCAGCGAAAGCGGCCTTGCCCTGTTCGCGGTCGCCCTGGTTAATGTCATGCACCATATCATCGGTCAACAAGCTCAGAAAGGTATCCATGTCGCCGCTGTTGAATGCTTGATAGTACTGTTCGATAAGTTTTTTTGCTTGTTGCATAGTGGTCTTGAGCCTAGATTAAAAACCGTCAATTTTGCCAGAAGCCCGGCTTTTTTTCAGCTTAAAATTCCACGCCCTGCTCGGCCTTGATGCCGGCGGCATAAGCGTGCTTGATTCTGGTCATCTCGGTGACCGTGTCGGCAGCCTCAATGACTTCCGGTGCCGCATTGCGGCCGGTCATCACCAAGTGTAACCAGGTGGGTTTATCGTTTTTGATGAAATCGGCGATTTCCTGGCCGCTGATCCAACCATAGCCGCAGCAGTAATTGATTTCGTCGAGGATCACCAAATCAAACTCTTCGGAGAGAATTTTTTGTTTGGCAAACTCCCAAATTTCCCGGCTGGTTTTAATATCTTGTTCCGGATTCTTGGTATCCCAGGTAAAACCATCGCCCAAGGCATGCCACTCGATTTCTTCGAATCGCGTCGCCGCCCGTTGCTCGCCGGTTTGCCACTGGCCTTTGATAAATTGAATCACGCAGACCTTCATGCCCCACCCGGCGGCGCGGAATACCATGCCAAACGCACTTGAGGACTTACCCTTACCTTCGCCGGTGTGTACCAGTACGACACCGTGCCTTCTATCTCTGGTTTTCATTAATTATGCTTCTCTGGCCGATTTAGCAGCCGCTCGTTCAAGTTGGCCGGGCATTGTAACAACTTAGTAGCTGCTAAGAGACAGAAGCAGGAATGCCGCACCGCAACCGGCCAGACGAAGGGCAAAAGCCGCAGTGAAGAATTCTTTTGCCGCGCCTGCTTAAAGGCAATGGCGTGTCGATCTAGCCCAGGCACGACTTGCGCCGTACGGAATAGCCCAACGTATACAATCCGGCAACAAAAGTCCAAAACGCGGCAGGTAACGGCACGGGCGCATAGCTAAAACCGCTGCCGCTTAGCAACTGATAGCGGCTATCGGCAATACCGAGATACACCACACCGGTGTTCCCGAAATTAGCGGACGACTGGGTCAGGGTAGGTTTGAAATAGCTACTGGCACCCGCGCCGACTTCCAGAAAAGCATCCAGTGAAATCAAGGTATTGACCGGCACCGAAAATGTCGCCACGCCGGTACACGACGCCAGCCATGAACAACTGAAGCTGCGCGGTGTATAACCATTTTCCGTGAAAGAAATACTGTCACCCGTACTTAGTTGCACAGCACCGCTGGCGGCCGCGGTGCCGGACAATGCTCCCGACACCAAATAAGTCAAAGTCAGATCGATATTTCGACCGCTGGGGCCCACCAACTTGAAGTTATCGGCAAATGACACTTTGCTGCTGGCACTGGCGACATTCGCGGCATAGGCTGTCGCACTGGCACTGGCACTGGCTTTCATTACGCCGGGAGTGACAAAACCGCCGGCGGCGGAGCGGTACGTCTCAACGTAACTACCCGGCCCACCCGCATTGGGTACTTGATACAACGCATCGACCGCAGACGATGAAGGGGTATTGATGTTGTTTAACACCTTGGAATCCGCATCGTAGGACTGACTGCCATAAGCGGCGTTCGCGCTGGCGATCACGGTCAACGATGTGGTGTACGCAGCTGCTGTTGGTGCATAAGCCAACACTGCACAAAGCGCAAGCAAAGACGAGAAGCGATTCATAAAAGCCCTCTAATTGATTAACGTTGTTAAAAATGGTGGATGTCACAACTACCGGCCAGACTCAAAACGTGTGCCGGTGCGCTTAAACGCTACGTGGGAAATCAGAAAAGTTTCAGATACCGGCCGCAGCGGCCCATTGCCGACGCATCGCTCCGATTAGCGCCAATAATACCGATCCGAACAGCCAAGCCGTGGCTGGCAACGGTACTTGAGAAATCCCTGAAACGTTTGCGTAAGCATGGGTGGTAACCCTAAAAAATATGCGCCCGGTGCTCGTGGTTGGCAAAGTGACCGATAAGGTACCTCCAGCGCTGTCCGGCAAACTGCCGACAAAATTGGCGTTAAGAAATAGATCTTTTCTGGCTAGCAGCGATTGGTTAGGGTCGCCGAAATCATTGACCACCAACACTACGGACGCCGATGCCACATCACTCGGTTCGCTACCGGGCATCAAACTGATATTCATGCTGTAATCGACCGAGAAGGTCGTCGCCCCGCTGCCGGAACCAGTAAAGCTACCGGTGCGGGACGACTCGGTAACAACAGCATCGCCAAACGCTGGATCGAGATCCTGGGAATAGCTATATAGGACATTGGGATCAACATCAGCTCGCGAGGTAAGCGAGCGAATACCGCTGCCCGTTTGCAGGCTGGTTAGCGGCGTCACCCAATCGGACGAATAGGTACCAGCGCCATACGGTGTGTCCAGGCGCGTGCCCACGCCCGAAGATTTGTCGTACCAAGCGATGCCGGCATTCACATTGGTTCCAGACGTCACTCGGAAACTCCCCCAGTCAACGCTAACCTCGGCAGTTGCGTTCGCACTCGCGACGGCATTTGTATTAAAGACCAGCAGATCGAGGATGGACAGGGTTAGTAATGCAGTTTTGAATTTCATAATATTTCCTTTGAAAAGGCGAAGCTTGGCTTCACCGGTCAGTTCGAATTTCTAAACGAACTGAAATCGGTAGCATAAATAAGGGGCTACTCACTTGGACCAATGGCCAGATAACTGCAAACTACATCGACATCGGTTTCCAAACCGGTTTCGGTATTGGCTGCCGAAATGGCTATCAGGTCTCGGCCACCAGCCGCACCACCCGGAACGTACTCGATAGACCACGGAACAAACGTGGTACCGGCGTTTGACATACCTTCGGCGGAATAGATAGTAACGGTTACATCAGGTCTGGCCGAAAAAGGTGGCACACTGGCCCAGAGCAATCGGGTATGCGCGCCGCCCTCGCCTGGTGTCATGTTTTCCGTACCGCTGACGATTTGGGTGTTATTGATATTCAGAACTTGCTGGGTCATAGCTAATACTCCATCTTTTTGGTATTTAATTAAGTAACCATATAGATACCATTTAGATTTTTTTGCGTCAATCGTAAATTATTGGTTTTATTTCGGTACTATTTCACAGACTTTTTTCCTAAAACGGAGATTTCGTGTCCATCCTAGTATTAGCCAGCTATGTCCATGCTCATTGCCTGAACGTTGAGCGCTTGCCTTGTTCGGGCGAATCCTTGCAAGCAACCGGCATGATCGAGGAACACGGCGGCAAAGGCTTGAATGTTGGCATAGCCGCGCATAAGCTTGACGCTGAGGTGGCAATGCTATTGCCGCTGGGAATGGACTCGGCGGCGGATGAAGTAATTGAGCTCATCAAGAACGCGGGCATGAACAACCGCTGGCTGCTGAAAACAGGCCCGCAATCCGGTTTTGGCGTGGGCTTTATCAGCCCGACCGGCGAGAACTTCCTGGCAGTCTATCCGGGCGCCAACACGCTGCTGAAAGAGGAACACGTCGAACAAACCCTGGCCTCCCTGCCCCATCTCAATCTGATTTACGCCCAATTCGAAATCCCGGAAGCGCCGATCCGCAGGGCCTTCCAGATCGCTGGTCAGCGCGGCATCCGCACCATGTTAAATCCGTCACCCTGGCGGCAACCTGATCCCGGCTTGTTAAAGCTGACCGATATTTTGGTGGTAAACGAAACCGAAGCCGCTGCATTATTCGGCCTAAGCAACAATGTGATCAGCCTGGCGCAGTGGCTGAGTAACTTATGCAAGTGGGCGCAACAAATTGCCTGGTCCGGGGAACTGCTGGTGGTCACACTGGGTGAGGCGGGATGCGTAGCGTTAACGAAAGACGTGGTTCTTCACCAAACGGCTTGGCCAATAGCCGCACTGGACGCCACCGGCGCCGGCGACGCATTCAGCGCCGGTCTGGCAACGGCCTTGCTGAATAACCTGAGTTTAACCGAGGCTTTGAGCCGAGCCTGTGCCAGCGGTGCCTGGGTTGCCAAGCATCATGGCGTATTGGGGTGCTTGCCGACGCCAGCCGAGATTGATCATTTTATAAAAACCAATCCAATACCAAAATTAGTCTAGTTCGGCCGGATTTTCAGATTGACCCGGTAGGTATAGGCGTCGCCGCGAAACGTGCCTTCGACATACTCCACAATCTGCCCGTTGTCGGCGTAGGTCTTGCGCTTCAACAACAAGCAGGGACCCGGCTGGTCAAACCCGAATACGCCGGCTTCCACGTCATCGCTGAGCACCGCTTCGATGGATTGTTCGGCGTGCACCAAACCCAAGCCGCATTGGGCCTCAAGGTATTGATAAGCAGATCCTTCGCCGTCCCAATCAGCCAAAGCCGGCGCTACAGTTAAATCGTACCAAGCCACTTCGCGCGATAGCGGCATACCGTCTCCCAAGCGCACCCTTACCAAACGTAGAAATCGACTAGAGGCGGGACGATTAAAAATAGACGCGATAGTTCTATCGACGACAATCTTGTGCTCGAGAATTTGCGTGGACGGGGTAATTCCCAGCTCGCGCATTTCCTCGGTGAAGCCTTTCAGCTTACCCATCTCCGGATTGATCCGCGAAGGCGGCGCTTTGACTGTGACGCCGGCGCGGCCATGAGTGGCAATACAATCCTGAGCCCGCAATTCTTCGTAACAACGCCGCACCGTAGTGCGACTGAGATCCAGCGCTTCCGCTAAAGCTCGCTCGGATGGCAGACTAAAACCATCTCCGAGCTCGCCGGACTGGATCATATCGGTGATGCGTCTTTGCAGTTGCTTGTAGACAGGCTCGGAAATGCCGGTATTCGGGCGAATTTTCTCAATGAAAGCACTGCTGTCATTGGCGGCGAAACTATCGGTTTTTATTTCGATATGGCTGGAAGCACTGGAAGACATTGTGGTTGACCCGGCATATTCATTTACGCAGCAGACTGTGAATCTTAAAGCCCAAGATAGCCGCTGCCAGCAAAAAGGTAATAGCGTTGGCTACTATGATAGCTATATTCACCAAATAGATACCATAAATCAACCAAAGCAACACCCCCAAGGTAAACATGCTGTACATGCCTAGCGACAAGGATTCGGTGTCGCGGGTTTTGAAGGTCTTAATTGCTTGAGGCAGAAAAGAAGCGGTGGTCAAAGTCGCCGCCAGATAACCGATTAACTCGGGAATTAGGTTCATGTCAGAAAAATCAAGCCGAGAAATGTTGCCAGCCAAAGTAGCTTAAAGCGACCAGCAATAATTGCGCGAAAGCCAACAGCCAGAAATAACCCACAAACATCATGATTTTAACCGGCGTTTCCTGGCTTTGTTTAGAGCTGACTAACCAGCCGCCGATGCCGGAAACCGCAGCGACGACCAGCAAGCCTATAATGATAATACTCATTGCAATCAGCGCGGCGGCGGCGCCAATACCTCGCGGGAGCCGTTGGTTTCCGGCATGCTGACCACGCCGGCGTTTTCCATGTCCTCGATGATGCGCGCCGCGCGGTTGTAACCGATTTTGAAACGGCGCTGCACGCTGGAGATAGACGCTTTGCGCGATTCGGTAACGAACGCCACCGCTTCATCGTAAAGCGCATCGGATTCGCTGTCTTCGCTGTCCAAACCGGCGACTTCACCGCTATCGGTGCGTTCCTGGGTGATTTCGTCCAGATAATTGGTCGGACCGGTTTTTTTCAAGAATTCCACTACGCGATGCACCTCGTGGTCGTCCACAAACGCACCGTGGGCGCGCAACGGAATACTGGTGCCGGATGGCAAGAACAACATATCGCCGTTGCCTAACAAGGCCTCTGCACCGCCTTGGTCGATAATGGTCCGGGAATCGATCCGCGACGATACCTGGAAGGAAATCCGGGTTGGTACGTTGGCTTTAATCAAACCGGTTAATACATCCACTGATGGACGCTGGGTTGCCAACACCAAATGAATACCAGCGGCTCGTGCCTTTTGCGCCAAACGGGCGATCAGTTCCTCGACCTTTTTACCGACCACCATCATCATGTCGGCCAACTCGTCGATGACGATGACGATGCTGGGTAGTGTATCCAGCAAAGGATAGTCTTCCAATGCCACCGGCGTTTCCGGCCGGAATAGCGGGTCGCGAATCGGCTGACCGGCCGCTTCCGCTTCCCTGACCGCCTGGTTATAACCAGCCAGATTTCGCACGCCCACTTTAGACATCAATTTGTAGCGGCGCTCCATCTCCGCCACCGCCCAACGCAGGGCGTTTTGCGCATCCTTCATGTCGGTAACGACAGGCGTCAGCAAATGCGGAATGCCTTCGTATACCGACAATTCCAGCATCTTCGGGTCTATCATGATCATTCGTACATCTTCCGGCTTGGCTTTATACAGCAAGCTCAGAATCATGGTGTTGATCGCTACCGATTTACCGGAACCCGTGGTGCCGGCCACCAGCGCATGCGGCATTTTGCCGAGATCGGCCACCACTGGCGTGCCTGAAATGTCCTTACCCATCGCGATGCTGAGCTTGGACTTAGCACGTTCGAATTCGTCCGACACCAGCAAATCGCGTAGCGAAACCATTTCCCGCTCTTGATTCGGAATCTCCAAACCAATCACCGATTTACCTTCGATAATCTCGACGATACGCACGCTGGTCACAGACAAACCGCGCGCCAAATCTTTGGCCAGGCTGCTGATGCGGCTGACTTTCACGCCGGCCGCCAAGCGTAATTCGAACCGGGTAATCACCGGTCCAGGCAATACCGCTTCCACTTCGGCGGCGATACCGTAATCCTGCAATACATCCTCCACTTGGCGGGAAATTTCTTCCAGCTCGGTTTTGGAATAGCGCTTCACCTTGATTTCACGCTTGTCCAGCAAAGACAAGGTTGGCAAGGCGTTGATGTAGGCGCCGGGCTCCATGTCGTCGACCGGCTTGCTGTCTTTTCTACGTAGAGGTCTAACCGCAGCGGCGGCAGAAGGTTGCGCGGTTTCCAGCACCTGAATCTGCGACTTTTTGGCGCGCTCTTCGGTTTTAACTTCGGATTGCTGATTACGCGGTTTTTTGGTTTCTTTTACAGGTTCGGGTCGCGCCGGTCTATCTGCACGGTAACGCTCGGGCACCTCAACTGCCTGCCGGCCCACAACCGAACAGGCCGTCATCGCGCATTTGCCGATAAACGCCATCATCGTCAGCCAGGACAAGCCGGTAAACAAGGTCACGCCGGTCATAAAAATGGCCAGCAACAACAAGGTAGAACCGGAGTTGCCTAACAGATGCACCAAGGCGTCGCCAATTTCCCTCCCCAGAATACCCCCCGGGCTCTCCGGCAAATCCATCTTGGTACGCAGAAAATGCAGATGCAAAAACAGAATCGCCGAACCGGACACTGTTGTAGCCAGAAAACCGGCCGAGCGTGAAGCCAGCGCCCACTGCCCACCGGTCTGGCGGGAACCTTGAAACAGGATGTAGCCATACCAGAAAATCATCACCGGAATCAGGTAGGCCATCAAGCCCAGAAAACTCAGTACAAAATCCGCCAGCCAGGCACCAAACAAACCGCAGGCGTTACTGATGGATTGATACGATGTGCTATGACTCCAACCCGGATCGTTGGAATTAAAAGTGACCAGGGCAATTAAAAAAAACAACGCACAACTCGAAAATCCCAGTAATGCGATTTCGCGATAGCCTCGCGAGGCTCTTTCTTCCACAACAGCAACCATAGTTGTCGGCTCACAATAAAAGCGTCACAAAACATGATTATAGATGATGTAAATCGATTTCACATTAGCTTTACCGGCCACGCCATTAAAAACCAGTTGGTAAATCGGTTTTATCGCGGGGGGAATGCCCTTATAATTTTGCTACCCTAACCCGCATGGAGACTCGACATAATGGCTGCCGCAAAACATTGCAAACTCTTAATCCTAGGTTCCGGCCCGGCCGGTTACACCGCAGCCGTTTACGCCGCGCGCGCTAACTTGAATCCGGTGATGATCACCGGTATGCAACAAGGCGGCCAATTGACTACTACCACTGAAGTGGACAACTGGCCCGGCGACGTGGAAGGCTTGCAAGGCCCGGATTTGATGGAACGGATGCGCTTACACGCCGAGCGCTTCAATACCGAAATCATTTTCGACCATATCCACACGGCCGATCTATCGCAAAAACCGTTCACGCTAACCGGCGATGCCGGCGTGTATACCTGCGATGCGTTGATCATTGCTACTGGCGCTTCCGCAAAATATCTGGGTCTGCCATCCGAAGAAGCGTTCAAGGGTAAAGGCGTTTCCGCCTGCGCCACTTGCGACGGTTTCTTTTACCGCAACAAACCGGTCGCGGTGATCGGCGGCGGTAATACTGCTGTGGAGGAAGCCCTGTATTTGTCCAACATCGCCTCCGAGGTGATCGTAGTACATAGACGCGACAAATTCCGCTCCGAAAAAATCTTGTCGGACAAGCTGATCGAAAAATCAAAATCCGGCAACGTGCGTATCGAATGGAATCACGAGTTGGACGAAGTACTGGGTGACGACATGGGCGTTACCGGTTTGCGTATCAAGAGCACGCAGGACGGTAGCACCAGGGATCTGGACGTACACGGCGTATTTATCGCCATCGGCCACACTCCGAACACCGACATTTTTACCGGCCAGCTGGAGATGGACCACGGCTACATCGTCGTTAAAAGCGGCATCCACGGCAATGCCACGGCCACCAGTGTACCGGGCGTATTCGCGGCTGGCGACGTGATGGATTCGCATTACAAACAAGCCATCACCTCAGCCGGTGCCGGCTGTATGGCGGCTTTGGATGTAGAAAAATATCTGGACGAATTAACGGGCTAGGCTTGTCCCCGATTGGGGTGGTTAAAACCGCCCCAATACGTTTTCAATATATCCAAGGCAATAGCCGCCAAGTCGATAAGCAAAAATCGGCATAAACCGCACCGAACTCAGCCAGCAGCATCCGCTCTTCAATCTCGATTCTGCGAATAAACGCCCAAACCGTCGGCCCTAGCAACATCGCCAACGCCAGAACATCGCCCATCGCCACTCCGGCGGCAAACAAGGCTATCAACAAGCCGGTGTAGGCCGGATGCCGTAGCCAACGGTAAGGCCCTTCTTTGATTAATCTGTGTTCTTGCTGTATCAGCACGTTAGTTGTGAAAAATCGGCCCAATTTCATCACCGCCACGTAACGCAAATAAAGCCCCGAGGCAAACAACAGCATGGCCAACACTTGCCTAGGCAGATAATCAATCCTTATAGGCCCCAACGCCAGATTTTTAAACCACAATGCCAGCGCCAGACTTGCCAAAATACTGATCCACAAAATGCGCTGCGAACGCCGCTCCGTATTCACGACCGGCCCGGCTTGCAGCGCAGTACGGCGGGCCAAAGCAATTTCCGCCACTATCCAAATCAAGCACAGCAACAGCCACAAAATCCGTACCGATGTCATTAATCGCCCTCCGGCGCAGTGTGCATGGATGACGGGTATGCCAGGATACCCGCGCCTCGTGTAACATACCGCAATTTGCCGGCTGTTATGAAAAAGATCATCGAACTAAAACAGGTTTATAAGGACTATCCGCAAGCCGGCACGCTGCAAACTGTCTTGCATGACATCAATCTGGATATTTACCCCGGCGAATTCGTGGCCATCGTCGGCCCGTCCGGCAACGGCAAATCTACCCTTTTAAACTTATTCACCGGCATCGACCATCCCAGCCAAGGCCAAGTCAGCGTCAACGGCACCGAGCTGCAAACACTCAGTAACGAAAAACTCAGCATCTGGCGCGGCGCCAATGTCGGCATCGTGTTTCAATTCTTCCAGTTATTGCCTACCTTGAATCTGCTGCAAAACATCGTGCTGCCGATGGACTTTCTCGGCCGATTAAGCAAAAGCCAACGCCGGGAGCGTGCCATGTATTTGCTGGAACTGGTCGGCCTGGCCGATGCGGCGGAGCGCCTGCCCAGTCAGGTGTCCGGCGGCCAACAACAACGGGCGGCAATCGCCCGCGCACTGGCCAACGACCCGCCGCTGATCGTCGCCGACGAACCCACCGGCAATCTGGATGCGGCCACCGCCGATTCGGTGTTCGATTTGTTTGCGCATCTGCGCGACCAAGGCAAAACCTTGGTAATGGTCACCCACAATGCGACCCTGGCCGACGCCGCCAGCCGCAAACTGGAAATTCGTTCCGGACGAATCCACGCCGATAGCCAACCGGTAGGCAGCAGGTGAATACGCTGTGGCATAAAGTCTGGGCCGACTTATGGCTTACCAAAAGCAGCACTGCCTTGGCGATTATCAGCATCGCCGTCGGCGTCTGCTGTGTCGGGACTTTATTCGGCATGATCGATTTACTGCTGAGCAAAATGGATGCCGCGCATCGGCAATCGCAACCGTCACACATCAATCTGATTTTGCGCAATGATGCCGATATCAGTTTGTTAGAGCAAATCAAAGCCATACCCGGCGTAGCCGGCGTCGATACGCTGACGCCGCTGAGCGTGCATTTCCGCCAACCTGGCGAGACCGACTGGCAATTGGGAACTCTGATCATCCGCCCCGACTATGACAAGCAACATTTCGACAAAACCTCGCTGCAATCCGGCAATTGGCCGGGCGTTAATCAAGTAGCGATAGAAAACCTGTCCGCCCTGTCCAGCGGCATGCAAAGCGGCGACGTCGAATTCGAAACCGCCCAAGGCCCGCAGACCTGGCCTATAGGCGGTATCGTCCGCCATCCCTTCGTTAAACCGCCCAAATTCGGCGGCCAAATACATTTTTTTGCCGGCACCGCGCAAGCCACCCAATTCGGCATTCCGGCACACAGTTTCCGGCAGTTGCTGGTGCAAATCGCCGAACCTTACAGCAGCGAATCCGCCCGCAACGTTGCCGGGCAAATTCGCAGCCTGCTCAGCGCGCAGCATATCGGCGTCAACGTCACTCTGTTACAAGACCCGGAACAACATTGGGGCCGGCCGTTTCTAGCCGGGATCAACGGTGTACTGCAAATCATGGCCTTGGTCTCGTTAGCCCTGGCTAGCGTATTAATTTTAAACACGGTATCGGCCCATATTACCCAGGAAACCGACCAGATCGGCGTGATGAAAGCGCTGGGCGCCAAGACCGTAACGATTGCCAAACTGTATCTGCTGGAAATCCTATCTCTATCGTTGGTGGCGATCATTTTGGCCATACCGCCGGCCCTAGCAGCCGCTTATTTCAGTGCCTGCCGACTGCTGGCTTTATTCAATATCGATTGCGGCGCGTTTGCCGTTTCCGTGCAAGCCATTAATTACATGCTACTCGGTGGCTTGCTGGCGCCCTTGCTGGCGGGTTTGCCGCCGATTCTGCATGGTGCGGCGCTGACGGTGCGCGTAGCAATCGCCAGTTACGGCGTGGGCGCCGATTTTGGCTACAACCGTTTCGATCTACTAATTGAGAAGTTCGGCGCGCGCTTTCTGCCGACTTTATCCGCCGCAGCCTTAGGGAATTTGTTCCGCCGTAAAGCCAGGCTGGTCTTGACACAAGGCGTATTGGTCTGCGCCGGCGTGATGTTTTTAGTGTTGACCAGCTTGATCGCTTCGCTGAATTTAACGCTGGACCGGGAAATGGCCCGCAGCCGTTATGCCGTGCGGCTGGGTTTTACCACCGACCAACCCGAGCAAAAAGTACGCGACATCGCCGTAGCGGTAGCCGGCACGGAACAAATTGAATGCTGGCAACGATCTAGCATACAAATTGCCAAGGACGGCCTAGCTTTGCCGCAAAAAGGCAGCCTGGGCCTGCAGATGCTGGCGTTGCCGGCCAACTCGACGATGTACCAACCGCTGATTGAATCCGGACGCTGGCTCCAAGCCAGCGACGCCGGCCAGCGCGTACTGGTGCTGAGTGCGGATACGGCCGCATTGAACGCTGTCCGAGCCGGCGACATGCTGGACGTCGCACTGGGCGCCGATCACCAGAAATGGCAAGTGATAGGTATCTATCGTTGGTTGGCCGGCAATAGTTATGCAGTGGAACCGGTCTATGCGCCGTTGGAAACCCTACGGCAGATTACTCAAAACCGGAAAATGGCGTCGTTTGCAGTGCTCGATGCGCCGGTCGCCGACCTACATCAGGAGGCCGACTACCTACGCAACTTGCAACAACAGTTTCAGGACCATGATGTACAACTGGATGTTTACACCACGCTTGCCAAACTGGAACAACGCCAGTTTACCCGCAACCAGTTCAAATCAGTGCTCAACACCCTGCTGGGCCTGGCCTGCATGATTGCAGCGGTCGGCGGTATCGGTTTATCAGGCACATTAGCCATTAGCGTATTGCAGCGCATTCGCGAAATTGGCGTGTTGCGCGCCATCGGCGCCCCGTCAAAAAAAATATTCCGCATGTTTTTACTGGAAGGCCTGCTGCATGGCGGCATGGCTTGGTTACTGAGTATTCCGCTCGCCTATCTGGCCGCCGAACCGCTAGCGAAACAACTCGGACGAACTATGCTTGGCATACAACTGGATTTCCGCTGCGACTGGTGGGCTGTTCTGTACTGGCTGATGATCATGTTAATCGTGGCCTGGATAGCCGCCTTCTGGCCGGCGCGCAAGGCAACCCGCCTGAACATTAGAGAATGTTTGGGACATTGAACAGCTGAGTATTGGGTTTTACCTAAATGAGCCGTGGCCATTTATTAATGATTACAAACGCTTTGCTTAACCGGATGAAATTTCTGTTACTGGGATGTTGCGTGCTGGTCAGCTTTTCAGCGCTGGCCGACGCACCGGTGCGGATCGGTGTATTAGCCTATCGGCCCAAGCCGCAAACCCTAGAACAATGGCAAGCACTGAGTAAAGTCTTGCACCAGGCCATACCGGAGCGCGAATTCATCGTCGAAGCTTTGAACTACGACGAACTGGAGGCCGGTGTGGACAGTAGCCAATTGGACTTTGTGCTGACCAATCCCGGCCACTATGTCCATATCAGCTATCAACACGGCTTTTCAGCACCGCTGGCCACATTGCTCAGACACGAGGACGGCGGCTCTCAGGATAAGTTCGGCGGCGTCATCTTTGCGAAAGCCGAGCGTTTGGATCTCAACGCACTCGGCGACCTGCGCGGCAAAAAAATCGCCGCTACCAGTCAAGACTCCCTGGGCGGCTTTCAAATGCAAGCCTACGAAGCCGCCCAAGCCGGCATAGACATAGTCAAGGCATCCCAATTGGTCATCACAGGTATGCCGCACGATGCGGTAACGGAAGCGGTATTGTCCGGACATGCCGATATAGGCTTTGTCCGCACCGGAGTTCTGGAGGATTTGGCCAAAAATGGCAAGCTCGATCTGCGGCAAATCAAAATCCTCAACGCTCAACCCTCTACTGAATTCAAGCTGCTATCGACTGCGCTTTATCCCGAGTGGCCGTTTTTAGCCATGCCCAACGTAGACCGCGCGCTGGCCAAAAAAGTCGCCGGCTGTTTGCTGCTGATGAGCCCCGACCTCATTCCGGGGATTGAAGGCTTTACCATCCCGGCCGATTACAATTCGGTGGAACAACTACTGCGGAACTTGCGCGCCAAGCCGTTCGACGCCGTTCCGTCATTCACGTTGACGGATATTTGGCAACGCTACCCGACACCGATACTGGCACTCAGCGCCGGTGTCATGCTGGTAGTGTTACTCAGCTTGAGTTTGTTCTGGGTAAACCGTTATCTCGCTGCGGAACGGCGCCGAGTCCGCGAACAGAATATTCGGCTGGCGGATAGCGAATATCGCTGGAAATTTGCTCTGGAAGGCGCCGACGAAGGGGTATGGGATTGGGACATTGTCAGCGGCGAGGTGTTTTTCTCGCCGCGCTGGAAATCGATGGTGGGTTATCAACCGGAAGAATTCGCCAATAACTTCGATGCCTGGCGCGACAGCCTGCATCCGGACGATACCGACCGGGTGCTACAAACCCTGTCCGACTACTTCGACGGCAAGAATAAATTGTATTGGGTGGAGTTTCGCATGCGCTGCAAGGATGGACGCTACAAGTGGATACTCGCCAAGGGCATGGTGGTGGCGCACACGCCGGAAGGCAAAGCGCAACGGATGTTGGGTACGCATGTCGATATCGACAAGCATAAACAGATAGAACAAGAATTAAGGCAAAGCCACGACGCCTTGTTGCGTTCCAATGTCGATCTGGAACAGTTCGCTTACAGCGTCTCCCACGACATGCGCCAGCCTTTGCGCATGGTCTCCGGCCATTTGCAATTTTTGGAACGCAATCTCAGGGAATCACTGGATGAAGACGCGCGGCAAAATCTGAATTTTGCGCTGGAGGGTGCCAAACGGATGGATGCGATGATCGTCTCGCTGTTGGAGTATTCGCGCGTCGGCCGCAAGACTCAACAAAAATCCTGGATTGCCAGCGACGCGGTCCGCGACGAAGTGTTGCAATTCGTCGAACCCTTGGCAACACAATGCCAAGCCAACATCCGTTGCCAAGGCGACTGGCCTATCCTGTATGCCAGCCGCGACGAGCTCAGCCGCCTGCTGCAAAACCTGTTGGTTAACGCCCTGCACTACCGGCAAGAATACCAAGCTCCCATTATCGATGTTAACTCCGAGGTCATTGACGGCTGTTGGCGGCTCAGCGTGCGCGACAACGGCATCGGTATAGACCCCGGACAATTTGATAGGCTGTTTCAGTTCTTTAGCCGCCTGCAAGCCCGCACGCGCTTCGAAGGCACCGGTATGGGCCTGGCTTTGTGCCGGCGCATAATAGAACATCACAACGGCAAAATATGGGTGGATTCCGCCGGCGAAGGCCTGGGCTCCTGTTTTACGTTTGAAATTCCCTTGGGCTATACCCCCGCAACCGACAGCCAACCGACATGAATAAGCACCCTGAAACTTCGGTCGGCGCCCAGCCACGCTCAAGCCTGAGCAAACCGCGGTATTACAGCCACTGGCTGACGGTGGCAGTCCTGCTGATTACATTGCTCACCAGCTATCAGGCTTGGCGGATTGCGGTTGAAGACTTGGCACACGAACGCCAGCTCTATTTCGATTTCCGCGTCCGGCAATTGGTGCAAAGTATTGAGCAACGATTACAAACTTACGAGCAAATGTTATATGGCGCCAGGGGGTTGTTTGCCGCATCAGGACTGGTAGAACGCAGCGAATATAGGGAATATGTCTCCGCACTGAACCTCGACCAACGCTTCCCCGGCATCCAGGGCGTGGGCTTTTCGCTGTGGATACCAAAAACCGAGAAAGACCGGCATGTTGCCCAGATGCGCAAACAAGGCTTTGCCGATTACGACATCCATCCCGCCGGCGAGCGGGATTTTTACACATCGATAATTTATCTGGAACCATTTTTAGGTCGCAATCTACGCGCATTCAGTTTCGACATGTTCTCTGAGCCAACACGAAACCGCGCGATGAGCTATGCCCGCGACAACAATAGCCTGGGCATCAGCGGCAAAGTAATCTTATTGCAGGAAACCGAACAAGACGTGCAAGCCGGCTTTTTAATGTACCTGCCGGTGTATAAAAAGGACGTGCCGCACGACACGCTGGAGCAACGCCGCGCCGATCTGCTGGGTTGGGTTTACGCACCATTCCGCACCAAGGACTTAATGGCCGGAATTGGCGGCGAACTAGAAAGCGATTTGGGATTGGAAATATTCGACGGAGAAACATTAAACGAAGAAAGCCGCATGTACGGCTCCGCACCGCCGGCAAACATTCAACCACTATTGACTTCCAAACAACAGATTGTGTTGGCTTGCCACCCGTGGACCTTATTGATTCATGCCGAACCGAATTTCCAAGCGCGGGTTGATCAAGACAAGCCATTCATTATCGCCGGCAACAGCGTAAGCCTGAGCCTGCTATTAAGTCTGTTGACTTGGCAATTGGTGAATAGCCGCAGCCGAGCAATGGCCCTGGCAGAAAACATGACCGCCGAATTGCGCGAGAGCGAAAGCCGGTTCCGCGCCATGGCGGACTCGGCGCCGGTGATGATTTGGCTCTCGGACGCCACCCAGCGTTATTATTGGTTTAACAAAGTCTGGTTAGACTTTACCGGGCGCAGTATCGAACAAGAACAAGGTAATGGCTGGTCAGAAACAGTGCATCCGGATGAACTGGCGTTTTGTCTAAACCACTACACGCAACACTTTGAAAAACACCTGCCGTTCAGCATGGAATATCGGATGAAACGCTACGATGGTGAATATCGCTGGTTGCTCGACACCGGTATTCCCCGTTACGACGACCACGGCGAATTCGTCGGTTATATCGGCTCGTGCATCGACATTACCGAACGCAGACAAATCAGCATGGCGCTGGAAACCAGCAACGCCGATCTGAGCCGTTTCGCGGAAATTTCCGCCCATCATTTGATGGAGCCGACTCGCCGCTTCGGCAGTTTTACGCAACGCTTACGCAACTCATTGAAGGCGTATCCGGAAGCCTTAGGCGACGAAGACATTAATAGCAGCCTGGATTATCTGGAACACGACGCCCAGCGTTTAATCGGTCTGGTACGTGACATTCAACTGTATGTGACGGCCGATCAAGCCCGCGACAAAATGACCCATGTGGACGCCAAAGCCGCTGCCGAAGCAGCTATCCAGGCATTAGCGGACAAGATAGCAACTGCCGGCGCCAGTGTCAGCGTCGGTGAATTACCGCATGCCTTTATCGATCTCCCCCGCATGACCGAACTTTTTAGATTGCTTTTGGACAATGCCGTCAAGCACGGCAGGCCAGCCCATCCTGAACACCCCTTACACATCGAAATTGGCGGCGTATCCGATCTGGACGTAAATCGTTATTATGTGCGCGATAACGGCGACGGAATCGATGCGGAATACCGGCAACGGGTCTTTGAAATTTTTGAGCGCCTGCATTATCGCGACAACGAGGCCGGCACCGGAATCGGTTTGTCGATAGCCCGCCGTATCGTCAGCAGCTGTCGCGGCAAAATTTGGATAAAAAGTACGGCGCAGAACGGTACGGCAGTGGTGTTCGAGCTACCCAATATCGAAGGAAATAAGCATGACGGATAAATCAACGCCGCTGTTCGATGTGTTGCTGGTGGAAGACGAACCCGCCGACGCCCATCTGGTGAAAATGAGTTTCAAGGAAAACCGGGTGCGTTGCAATCTGCATCATGTCTGGGACGGTGTCGAAGCGCTGGCGTTTTTGCGGCGGCAAGGTGCCGACTATACCGATGTGCCGCGCCCGGATTTGATCTTGCTGGATCTGAATATGCCGCGTATGAACGGCCGCGAGTTTCTGGCTAAAATCAAGTCGGAACCGGACTTCTCCAGCATCCCGGCTATTGTCCTGACCACATCCGATATTGAGCGCGACGTAGTGGCAACCTACCAACTAGGCGCCAGCAGTTACATCACCAAGCCGGTGGATGTCGAACAATTCATCGCAGCGGTTCGGCAAATCGAAGGCTATTGGTTCAATGTCGTGCGCTTACCAAGCAAGCAATAACTATGACTGAAGCGACAAATTGCTGCGTTTTATTAATTGAAGACGAACCGGGCGATGCCAGCCTGGTTCGGCAATATTTGCGTGCCTCGCCTAATCTGCGTTTCGAACTGATCTGGCGTGAAAATTTGGCGGATGGCGAACAAATCATTGCCCAACAAAAGATCGACGTGGTGCTGGTGGATTTGAGCCTACCGGATTCGCGCGGCCTGGATACCGTCAGACGCATCCGCAAAGCGACCCGAGTGCTGCCGATTATCGTGCTGACCGGGCACGACGATACCGAGTTTTCTCTGAAGGCTCTGGACTGCGGCGCGCAGGATTATCTGCTCAAAACCAGCATAGACACCGACAGTTTAGTCAGGGCAATACGCTACGCATTGACGCGGATAAGCTTGGAAAAACGGCTTCACGAGTCCGAACAACGGATGGGAATGGCCTTACAGAGCGCCAGCCTGGGCTTATGGGATTGGCATATTCCCAGCGGGAAAGTGATTTTTAACGACCTATGGGCCTCGATGCTGGGGTACACGCTTGACGAAGTCGGATCCGATATAGACATATGGAAACGCTTGGTGCATCCGGATGACTGGCCGTTAATCACAGCCTCTCTGGAACCGCATTTGCGCGGTGAAACCGACCTTTACTCTGTTGAACATCGCTTACTTCACAAGGATGGCCATTGGGTTTGGGTACACGATACCGGCCGCGTGCTGGAGTGGGATTTTCATGGTCAACCAATTCGCGCGGTGGGTATCCATCAGGATATCAGCTTACGCAAGGCGTCGGAGTTGCGCGACCACTTGCTGATATCAGCTCTGGAAACGGTGGAACACGGTGTCGTAATCACCGACATCAATGCCAATATCGAATGGGCCAATAAAGCTTTTGAAACCCTGACCGGGTTTAGCCGCCACGAAGCTATCGGTATGCGGCCCAACGAACTGGTCAAATCCGGCAAGCAAGACCCGGCCTTTTATCACAATTTATGGGACACCATACTGTCCGGAAACACCTGGCGCGGCGAAATCGTCAACCGGCGTAAAAATGGCGAACTGTATGACGAAGAGTTGGTGATTTCCCCCGTCAAGGATCAGCAAGGCTGCATACGCCATTTCGTCGGCGTTAAGCAGGATGTCAGCGAACGTAAACGGATGCAAACCGAACTGTGGGAATTGGCAACGACCGACGGCTTGACCGGTTTTTTAAATCGCCGGCACTTTATGGCCCGTCTGGAAAACGAATTTGCCAGGGTAAAGCGCAATAATCACCGAGTAGCGGTATTAATGCTGGACCTGGATCATTTCAAGCAGATTAACGACGGTTACGGACACCCCACCGGCGACGCGATGTTGCAGCACTTTGCCGGCATTATGCGCGCGGAATTACGTCAGATCGATGTGGTGGGCCGGATTGGCGGTGAGGAGTTCGCGATATTCATGCCTGAGACCGATGCCGAACCCGCCATGATCATTGCCGAACGCTTACGTAAGGAGCTAGCCGATACACCGCTGATGATAGATAAGCATGTGATTCCAATAACCGTCAGCATCGGGATTGCCCTAATGCATGCCGATAGCGGTACGGCGGATTGCGTCTTGACCAAGGCCGATAAAGCGTTATACACCTCTAAGGAAAATGGCCGGAACTGCGTGCGCGTCTGGCTTTAGCAGCAGTCTAATACCCAAACGGCATGGCGCCTTTAAAGCGTGATGGGATAGAACACATTGGAAAAATCGACATAAATTTCCACGCTAGCGCCGCGGCGCCGATCCTGAATGCGTTTCTCGATAATCTCACTCGGCACCGGCAGCCCATTGCGGCGCCGGTCATTTTTGACGTCGCGCTGTTTGTAAACTCGCACCAAAACCTCGCAGCCGTTAAACAACAGGCCGTTCAGATTCTTAATAGCGCGAATGCCGGCTTCATCGGAATTCACTGACACCAGGCCGTGATGCTCCAGCTGATTGCTGCGCTTGTCCCGAATCACCATCACGTCGACGGTTATCACGTGCTTGGCCTGTTCTATTAAATCTTCACTGACCGCCATCGCCACGTAAGAATACAACTCATTGGGCCGGGTCGATGCCGGGATATTCCGAAAAAAAAGCAGCATAAAATCTAGCTAACAGTAGGCATACGAAATAAGCCAAAGGCGCGTGAACACTGCACTCCGGCGCGAATGGGTTTATGCCGGGCTAACCCCAAGCCATACAAACGCCGCTTAAGTTTAGGCTTAAATTTAACCGGCTTATGCAAATCCGAATTTTTTGTCTGCCTGGGGCTAAGCCTGCCCCAAATCCGCCAAAATCTTATCCCGCACCAACTGTCCGGACAAGGTCACCATCGGCATACCGCCGCCCGGATTGACGCTGCCGCCGACGAAATACAGATTGCTTAATTGCTTGCTGCGTTGCGGGGCCTTGAAGCCGAGATTTTTCCAACGGTCCGCCACCACGCCGTAAATCGAACCCAGGTTGGAATAGTATTTGGCCTGAATATCCAGCGGTGTCCAGTATTCCTCTGTAACGATGTGTTGGCGCAGATCGGTCAAACCCATCCGCTCCAGTTTAATCAGCACCCGCTCGCGCAGCGCCCAGTAATCGTCAGCGGTCAGGGGTTTGTCGGGATCGATATGCGGGATGTGCGGCAGAATTTTGATGATCTCGCAACCGGCCGGGGCTTGGCTCGGATCGGTCTTGCACGGCGCGACCAGGTAAATCGTCGGGTCGTCGGACAGCTTGCCACTGCGAAACACCGCATCGAAATGCTCGCGCGGATGATCGGAATAAAAGAAATTGTGATGCGCCAATTGCGGATATAGCCGGTTCACACCCAGATGCAACACCAAGCCGGAACAGGTCGGCTCGAAGCGTTGCATCTTTTTCAATTCTGCCGGCGAGCTGTGCAGCAGCTTATCCATAGCCGGAATCACTTCCATATTCGATACCACGATGTCCGCCGCCAATACCTCGCCGCCTTGCAGTTTGATGCCGGTGGCTTTGCCGGCTTGGTATTGAATTTCCTCAACTTCGCTGTTCAAGCGAATGGATACGCCCAATTCGATCGCCAGCTTTTCCATGGCCTGCGCCAAGCCGTACATACCGCCCTTCACATACCACAAGCCGTATTCATATTGAATGTAAGGCATCAGATTCATCAAAGCCGGCGAATCGTAGGGCGACGAGCCGACGTATTTGATGAAGTAGTTGAGGATATCGACCAGTTTGGGATGGGAAATAAAGCGTTTGACGCCCTGATCCATCGACCGAAATACGTCGAAATTCAAGGCGCGGATGGGGCCGTAAAACTTCAGCAATTCCCAGAAGGTATCCAAGCCCTTGGCAAAATAACCAGCTTCAGTTTCCGTGCCCAGCTTTTTGGAATAGGCCATAAAGTTGGCAAACTCGGCGGCGGTATTCGGCCCCAGTTTGTCCAGCTCGCGGCGCTGATTTTCCGGGTCTTCACACAAATCAATGGTCGTGCCGTCTTCGAAGAAATTGCGCCAATGCGGCTCGACTTTTTCGATACCGACATAATCGGCCATGTTTTTACCGACTTTGGTAAACAGTGCTTCGAAGATATGCGGCATGGTCAGGATCGACGGTCCCAAGTCAAAGGTAAAACCGTCTTTAGTCATGATGTTCAATTTACCGCCGACCTTGTCGTTCTTTTCGACCAACTCCACCGCGAAACCTTCGCTAGCCAGCGAAATAGCCGCCGACAAACCGCCCAGACCGGCGCCGATGACGACGACACGTTTATTGTTATTGTTTTGCTTCATCAGTAGTCCCGTTTCCATGACAACAGTAATTTAAGATTTTGCCAGCGCTGGGTTAAATCGAACGCTGAATATTCGCGAAAAGCTTGTAACGCCGGCCAATTGCGTTTGATGCGTTGTATCAACGAACCTTCGCCGTAGACAAAGTCCATATAGCCTTTGAAATCCTGGTAGCGCTGTTCCGAATACGGAAACCAGTTAGGTTCCTTGGGTAAATGGCTGCGGCTGGTCATGCCGGCCACCGGAAAGGTAAAACTGCGCAAACCTTCCGCACCGTGATAACGGCCAAAGCCGCTTTTTTTCACACCGCCGAACGGCAGACCGGGATGGCCGATATTTTTGATGACGTCATTGACCGCCCAGTTGCCCACTTGCAGTTGACTGGCAACCCGCTCGGCTTTGGCTATGTCCTGGCTCCAGATACTGGCGTTCAAACCAAACTCGCTGTCGTTAGCCAGACGGATGGCGTCGGCTTCGTCACTAAAGGCCATCACCGGCAGCAAGGGCCCAAAGCTTTCTTCGCGCATTACCTGCATGCCGTGATGGACATTCCATAGTACGACGGGTTTAAGGTAATTACCCTGCCGTTCCAGCGGCCCGGAGGCTTGCGCGCCTTGGGCAATGGCGTCCTGGTAATGCGCCTCGACAACTGCAATTTGCCTTTCGCTGGTCATTGCACCCAAGTCGCCGTGCGGGCCTTGACCGACCTGCAATTGCGAAACGCCCTGTTGCAACAAGCTTAAAAACTCATCGTGGCAGTCCTGCTGGACATATAAACGCTCGACCGACACGCACACCTGGCCGCTATTGCAAAACGCGCCGTACAAAGCCGCATCGGCCGCGCGTTGCAATGCCGCATCGTTGAATACCAGCATCGGGTCTTTGCCGCCCAGCTCCAGCAACACCGGAATCGGATGCTGCGCGGCGCGTTGCATAACGGCTTTACCGCTATTCAGGCCACCGGTGAAAAACACCAAATCCGGGCCGGCATCGATCAGCTGCGCCCCGGTCACACCGTCGCCAACCAACCATTGCACTAAACCTTCAGGTAAATCCAGTTGTTTGAATAAATCGAAAATCAGCTGCCCAACCGGCAAGCTTAATTCGGAGGGTTTCAGAATCACCGCGTTGCCGGCAAACAAAGCGGTCAGCATCGGCCCGACCGACAGTTGAAACGGATAATTCCACGGCGAAATCACCGCCACCACGCCGTAGGGCCGCCGCTCGATGCCGGCAGTGGCGCCGGGAAAAGCGAACGGTGAGGTCGGTATGCCTCGATAACTTAAAATGTTCGCGGCGTTATTTTGGTAATAGCGAGCCAAATCCAAAACCGGGTAAATCTCGCCCAGCAGGGCTTCGGTGCGGACTTTGCCGGTAGTCAGGCTGATTTGCTCGCAAATCGAGTCCAACTCGGCCATTAATAAAGGCACCAGCTTGGCTAGAATTTTCGCCCTTTCGGCTACCGGCCGCTTGCCCCAGATTTGCGCCGCTGCACGCGCAGCCAGCATCTGCTGCTGAATCGCCTCTAAATCGCTAACCGGAAAATCGCCCAACACACGGCCATCGACCAGCGATACGGCCTGCATAGTCGCCACCGCTTAGGCCTTGGCTTTTTTCAGCCAGGTACTTTGTTGAATTTCCTTGAAATGCACCCGGTGCTTGCGGGAAATCAGATTTGAGGAAATCCGCGCCGACTCGTATATGGTCGGCAAACCGCTACCCGGATGGGTGCCGCCGCCGACCAGATAGCAGTTATCCAGCTCTTCGAAGCGGTTATGCGGCCGCCAGTACAGCATCTGGCTGAACTTGTGCGACAAGCTGAAGGTAGCGCCTTTGTATACGTGTTCGTCGCTTTCCCAGGTGCCGGGGGTGATGATCTTTTCGCATTCGATATGCTCTCGTAAATCGCTCAAACCCAGACGCGCACCCAGCGTATCCAGCACTTGCTCGCGCACATCGGCGCAATGGGTTTGCCAATCGACGCCGCTGTCGTTATTCGGCATCGGCACCAGCACGTATAGCGCCGACTTGCCGGCCGGCGCCAGGCTGGCATCGCTGACCGAAGCGTTTTGCACGTAAAACGAAAAGTCCTCGGTCAAAGTTTTATTGCTGAAGATATTGCGGATATTGGTACGGTAATCCTTGGCAAACACAATGGTGTGATGCGGCAGATCGTATTGTTTATCCAGGCCCAGATAGAGCATGAAGGTCGAGCAGGAATACTCGCGCTTTTGCAATTGCTGATGATCGTATTTGCGCAAGGTGCCGGGCTCCAGCAAATGCGTCATGGCGTGGGCAAAATCGGCGTTGACGATCACTTCATCGCCGCGTACTTCCTCGCCGTTTTGCAATCTCACCCCCTTGGTCGCGCCGTCTTCGACGATCAACGAGGCGATTTCGGCGTTGAGATGAATCTCGCCGCCGGATTCGGTGACGACTTGCGCCATCGCCGTGGCAATCTTATTCAAACCACCAGCGACGTGGTAAATACCGTATTCATGCTCCAGGTACGGCAACATGGTAAACAGCGCCGGACACTCCCAAGGCGACATGCCCAGATACTTCGACTGAAAGCAAAACGCCAGGCGCATTTTTTCCTTATCAAAATACTGGCCCAGGTTGTTGAACACGCTTTTCGGAAACTCCAGCCAGGGTATAGCTTTGATCAGATCCAACGAGAAGAACGAAGACCAATTCGAGTAATCTCGAGTAATACACGGATACAAGCGATTAAAACGGCTGCGTTCGTTATCCATGAAGCGCTCATAGCCAGCACTGCCTTCGTCGAATACTCGCTCCAGTTCCGCGCGCATGTTTTCCCTGTCCGAATAGACATTAATTTCGCGATCGTCATACAGCAAACGATACATAGGGCTGAGCGGCATGAACTGCATGTAGTCTTCGCTACGCCGACCGCATAATTCAAACATCTCATCCAGTACGCCCTTCATCAATAAAAAGGTCGGGCCGGTATCGAAGGTAAAACCATCCATCGTAATGGCCCTATTGCGGCCGCCGACGTTGGCATGCTTATCAAATATGGATACTTTAAAGCCGCGATGACTTAATAACATGCCGGCGCACAAGCCGCCGGGGCCGGCGCCAACGATGATGATATGTTTTGAATCTGCCATGATATGAGAGAGCGGTGCTTGCCGAGTCGTTTTATAAAAGCGCTAATGTAACAGCAAAATGTCAAAAAGCGACCTATTCGCCAACACCAAAATAAAATCCAAGCGCACAAGCACACGCTACGCAGGCCCGACAAATCCTGTTTAACCTAAGGTTGGAACCGCCGAGAAATCAATGGCGATTCAGTTGCTCGGCTTTACGAACGCCGGTTATCGATTTGAGCCGGAGGGGCCGGAAGGATTGTTCTCGCCTCCAGAATGGATCATTTGGCGGAAGTTTTGCGCGATATTCGTGCGAGCGCGGCATAATAGGCAGTATGAAAACACCGAAAAGACTCGAACCATTAATCGATAGCGGCCTGGTCGACGAGGTCCTTGGCTCGTTGAAAAGCGGCAAAGAGGCGGCTGTCTATGTAGTGCGCTGCGGCGGAGAAATTTGCTGCGCCAAAGTTTACAAGGAGGCCGACCAGCGCAGTTTCAAGCAAAGCGTGCTGTATCAAGAAGGCCGCAAAGTGCGAAATAGCCGTCGTGCCCGGGCGATGGAAAAAGGCAGCAGCTACGGCCGCAAAGAGCAGGAATCGGCTTGGCAAAATGCCGAAGTAACAGCCCTATACCGCCTGGCGGATGCCGGCGTCCGCGTACCCAAACCCTATAATTTCATCGACGGCGTCTTGCTGATGGAACTGGTCGCCGACGCCGACGGTCACCCGGCCCCCCGACTCAACGATCTGGAAATGTCGGCGGAGCTGGCCCGCGAATACCACGCTTTTCTGATCGGCCAGATCGTGCGCATGCTCTGCGACGGCCTGGTACATGGCGATTTGTCCGAATACAACGTGCTGGTCGGTCGCGACGGGCCGGTGATTATCGATTTACCCCAAGCCGTCGATGCCGCCGGCAATAACAACGCCCGAGCCATGCTGGAACGGGATGTCGCCAATATGGCCGCTTATTTCGGCCAGTTCGCACCGGAGTTGTTGAAGACTAACTTTGGTAAGGAAATGTGGAAACTGTATCAAAGCGGCGACTTGCATCCTGAAACCAATTTGACCGGCCACTTCGAAGATAACGCCAAACCCGCCGACCTGCGTAGCGTGATCCGCGAGATAGACGCGGCCCGCGAAGAAAACGAGGCCAAGCAGCGTTTTTTACAGACTCCATAATTCGCTGCCTCCGGCAAACCACAGAAAAGAAAAAGCCGGTGTTACCCGGCTTTTTCTTACTGCTTGGAACCGCTAACGCTATCAGGCATAGGTATCGATCTTGCTGCCCTTTCTAGCGTCATTATCGCCATCAGCATCTTTCACCACAGCTTGCACTGGCGGCGTTGCTGCTTGCTGATTGGCTGCGGGCTGTTTCGGTTGATTGGTGATAGGGAAATACGGCGTTGAACCCACTCCCGATACGGATGACATGGTATATCTCCTCTTGATTGAATAATACCGGCCATGTTTCGGCTGGCATCCGGTTATCGACCGGTTTTACCAAAGCTTTAAACGGGCGCGGCAAACCCATTTAGCTCGCCGCGCTTCACAGCAGTTCTCAGTCTTTCAGAAGCTGATCTCGTATCGGTAACTGCCGAATCCGCTGACCGGTGGCCGCGAAAATCGCATTGCACAGGGCCGGTGCAATCGGCGGCACGCCTGGTTCGCCAACACCGCCCAAGGGTGTATCGAATTCCGCGGCAGGCAGCAAATGCACTTTGATTTCGCGCGGCGCATCGTCGATGCGGGTGAGCTGATACGCATGAAAGTTATCCTGCTGTACCGCACCGTTTTTAAAACTAATTTCGCCCAGCGTCGCCAAACTAACACCCATGATGCAAGCGCCCTCGATCTGCGCACGAATCCGCTCGGGATTGACTTGCGGACCGCAATCCACCGCCACATCGACTCTGGGGATGCTCAACTTGCCGGTCTCATCGACCGCTACTTCCACAACCACAGCGACATAGGTCACGAAACTGTAATGCGCGGCCAAACCCAAGCCCTGCCCCTTGGCCAGCTGACGCCCCCAGCCGGCCTCGCGGGTCACCGTTTCGATTACGCGGCGCAGACGGCCGGTATCGACCGGGTAAAGCGCGGGGGATTCGCCGTGGTTCCAGGTGTCATTTAAACTGGTCGGATCGATCCGCCGGGCCGGGCCGATGATCTCCAACAGAAAATCGCGATAATCGCGTCCGGCTGCCGCCGCCAATTCAGCCACAAAAGACTGCACGGCAAACGCATGCGGAATATTGGACACCGAGCGAAACCAGCCGATACGAGTATGCGCCGCTGCCGGTGGGTTTTCGATGCGCAGATTGTCGATTGCAAACGGCACGTTGATCACGCCCATGCCCAATTCCACTGGCATCTGTTGCTTGCTGTCCGGTCCGAATGTGGAGGAAATGCTCGGCGCAGCGGTTCTGTGCAGCCAGGCTACCGGCCTGCCCTGTGCATCCAAGCCTGCTTCCAAGCGCTCTAGTGACACCGTGTGGAAATAGGCATGATGCAGATCGTCTTCGCGGGTCCAGGTCACTTTCACCGGCTTGCCTCGCATAGCCTGCGATAACAAAGCCGCTTCAATGACGTAATCGGGTTTGGATTTACGCCCGAAACCGCCACCCAACAGCGTGACATTGACGGTCACCTTGTCTTCCGGCAATTTCAGCCATTTAGCGACTTTATCCCGGGTTAATTGCGGCGCCTGGGTACACGTCCAGATTTCGCAATGTCCCTTGACGATGCGGGCCGTCGCCGCCGGCGGTTCCATCGGTGCTTGCGCCAGATGCGGCAAATAATATTCCGCTTCCAGGCGCTTGGCTGCGCCTTGCAATGCGGCATCGACATCGCCTTGTTGGCGCACCACTTTACCTGGCTGGCGGACGGCGGCTTCCAGTTCGGCTTTGTAGGCTAGCGAATCGTAGCCGGCGTGTTCCCCATTGTCCCACTCGATTTTTAACGCATTTCGGCCCTGGATCGCCGCCCAGGTGTTGCTTGCAATCACCGCGATACCACCCAACGGATTGAATTCGGCGGGAAGCGGACTGCTAGGCAATTCGACAATTTTTATGACTCCCGGCACTTTAAGCGCGGCACTAGCGTCATATTTTGAAAGCTTGCCGCCCAGTACCGGCGGCCGCGCGACGACGGCGTATAGCAGACCTTTCAGTTGGGTATCGATGCCATACATCGCGCGTCCGGACACAATATCCGCGCCGTCGTAAACGCCTTGCCGGCCTTTGCCGATGAAACGAAATTCCGTCGAATTCTTCAAACGCAAGCTGTCGCGGTCTGGCACCGGCAACTTTGCCGCCGCTTTGGCTAACTCGCCGTAGCCCAAGGTTTTGCCGCTGGCGATGTGCAGTATATGGTGTTGCTCGGCGCGGACTTCCGTTATCGGCACGCGCCAGCGCGCTGCTGCCGCAGCTTCCAGCATTTGTCTGGCAGCCGCGCCTACTCGGCGCATCGGCATGAAAAAGTGGCGCATGCTGCGCGAGCCGTCGGTGTCTTGATTGCCGAAACGCTTTTCGTCACCAGGCGCTTGCACAACATGTACCCTGGACCAATCGGCTTCCAGTTCATCGGCCACCACCATCGGCAAGCTGGTACGTACCCCCTGCCCCATCTCGGAACGGTGGCAGATGATACTTACCGCACCGTCGGCGGCGATGGCCACAAAAACCAAAGGATTATCGACCCAACCGTGCGGCATCGCATCGGCACCGAACTTGCCGGCAGCAGCCGGCGCGGCGGCTTCGTCCGCTCTGAGCAAAGTAGGCAGGCCAACGGCCAACACAAAGCCGCTCAAGGCGAACTGCTTGATAAAGGTCCGGCGGCTGATGTTGTCGATCAAATACCCGTCGTCGGTATCGCTTTGCTCGATATCGGCTTGCAGAAATTCTGCTGAGTTTTTCATGATTGCACCTCCGGCAAACCGGCGGCCTGCTTGATCGCGGCGCGAATCCGCGGATAGGTACCGCAACGGCATAGATTGCCGCTCATGGCTTTATCGATATCGGCATCGCTGGGTTGCGGATGCTGTTTAAGCAGTGCTGTAGCACTCATGACCTGCCCGGCCTGGCAATAGCCGCACTGCGGTACACCTAAACTCAGCCAGGCATCCTGGACCTTTTTACCGGTCTCGTCCTGCTCTATAGCTTCGATAGTGACAATTTTTTTGCCCGCCGCAGCCGAAATAGGCGTGACACAGGCGCGGGTCGGTTCGCCATCCACATGTACCGTGCAGGCACCGCACAACGCCATGCCGCAGCCGTACTTCGTGCCGGTCAGTCCTAATTGGTCGCGCAGCGCCCAAAGCAGTGGTGTGTCAGCGGGCAGATTTATCTTGCGGCTTTTACCGTTGATATTGAGCGTTGTCATGAGATTTCTCGCGTCAGTCGGCGGTTAATAACGGCGCCGGCACATCCATCAACAACTTCGGCGCGATAGTTCGCAGCATGGTACACGGGCAGGGTTGGGCAGTAAAGGCGCTTGGCCTCTAAACAATCTAAAGCCCTGGTGACTAGTCGCTTTAGTTGTTATGGGGTACTGAAAATACCAGGAATGATACTGATGACGGGCCTCTAGCTATCTCCCGACCTAGAGGCTTGCGTCACCAGCACCACCCATGATTTGCGCTAATCTCCGGCAAGCTTGCAAGGCAACAAGTCAGAAAATTAGTTTTACTACATATGGAAAATATGAGGCTGCCGACTATCTTGTCTGATTGCTCTCACGGAAAAAATTGAATTTTTCACCACCGGCAACCTCATGATAATCAGGTTACCGCAGGTAATTCGATAGTCAAGGTGACTTGGGAACAGAATTTATCAACGATGGAAATATTAACGGCTACTTGAAAAAGCCCGGGGTTTGCCGTTTCTGCGCATAAGGTTTATCGACTCAAGCGCCATTGCTCAGACAACTTTGGATTTGGCATACAGCGCCGCGCCGACAATACCGGCCTGGTTCAAAAAAGCCGCCGGCTTCACCGGGGTTTTTATGGCTATCTGCTCCTTAAATTTATCGAATTTTTTACTCGCACCACCGCCCAAAATGATCAGATCGGGCCAGAACAGTTTTTCCATCGTACTCAAATAAACGTTGAAGCGATTGCCCCAAGCTTTCCAACCCAAATCTTGCAATTTACGGGCGGCATCGGATGCGAAGCGCTCGGCCTCCAGACCGTTTTCCAGATACACATGACCCAGTTCCGTATTGGGTAGCAGATTGCCATCGGTAAACAGCGCGGTCCCCAGGCCGGTGCCGATGGTAATCAACAAGACTACACCCACTTGGCCCGCACCCTCGCCAAAATGCATTTCCGCGATACCTGCGGCGTCTGCATCGTTTAAGTTGTGACACTCGCAGTTGGTGGCTTCTGAAAACAATTTATCGATATTGGTGCCAATAAAGGCCTTGGAAATATTCGCCGCCGTGCGCACCACGCCCTGTTGAATCGCTGCCGGAAAACCGCAGCCGATGGGCCCGGTCCAACCAAAATGCAATACCAATTGCGCCAGCACCGCTGCTACCGCCTCCGGTGTTGCGGGTTGCGGCGTATCGATCCGATGCCGTTCGGAAACCAGTTCGCCCGTCAAGGTATCAACAATCGCACCTTTGATACCCGAACCGCCAATATCCACACCGAGAATTTGCATAAAATGTCCTGAAAGTTTGCCATGCAGATTGGACATTCTAGGCGAAGAGCGGCTAAGGGCTTAGAAAAATTTCCGTCACCGTGGCCGACAAACGGCTATTGCGGCTATGGATTTCCGGTGCTGAGAACGTGATCAATCAAGTAACCGTGGTCAATTATTAGCCAATTTGCGAGCGCCTGCTTGAATACAGCGACTTGCGCTTACTTTTATCAGCATACCAACAAACTTATCCACAGTTTTTGTGGAAAACCACGATCATCGGCGACAACACTAACATGCGAAAACTGTCGCCAAAGCAATTACCGGATTATGTGCCCGGATTTCTGTTATAAATGGCGCACAACAATAAAGATAACCAGGAGTACCAAATGATCACAGTGACAATTTACCTTTTAACCATGTTTTTTGCCGGCTACGCGATTTACCACGTCCGGAGCAAATAGCCCGTCATGTAGATAAAAAAAGCCTCTACCGAATACAACGATAGAGGCTATAGAGTGTGCAGTGCCGGAGTCACTGCTTACGAGGGAGGTCACACATAAAACATAAAGCACTAGCGGGTCCAACAAAAAGCAAAATACTGGAAATAGTCGCAGCAGCGAACGACAACGTAGATGTAACAAACTCACCCATCGAAAAGTTCCAAATACCGGTAGCAAACTGAATACCGGCAATACTGTCTTTCCTAAGAGTACCTGGAACGTACATCTGATCCGCCTCAACCGTTTGCAGTCAATTTAAAGTACGACTTCACTATAATCCCCTGTCGAAAATTTACAATTAGCCATTTAAGTTATTCATAATTCCCTTTTAATAAACAATATAACGGGAACTATTGCTGGAATAGCCTATCAACATCGTTTTTGTCCCTGCCGCCCAGAATGCGGGAATGTGGCGAGATCACCATACCTTTTTTAGCATTCGCCCTCTTGCTTCCGCCACATCCGCTGGTAGATTGCGGAGTGCTAAATTTGTTGATTCCTGACACACGTTCCGTCCTCAGAGGGGTGCTTGATAGCCCGTAATCCCCTTCGATGCGAGTTTCTCGCCGACTGCGCGAGTCCCGCATCGCAAGGGGACTTTTTTGCGGAAGCGTATGTTGAATCCAGCTGCCAGCCTGATTATGACAAGCCTGCTAGCGCAAAACTTCCCGGAACAACCCCATGAATAATGAACACGTGTTCACGCTACTTTACGACGGTCGCTGCCCTATTTGCCGGAAGGAAGTGAACTGGTTGCAGTCGCGAAACAAGCAGAACAAGCTGGGTTTGCAAGATATTCATGCCGAGGGTTTTAATCCGGCGGACTATGGTAAATCGCTGGACGAATTGATGGCGGAAATCCATGGGGTGAACCCCGATGGCCGCGTAATCAAGGGCATGCCGGTGTTTTACGCTGCTTACAGCGCTGTCGGCTTGGGATGGTTGATGGCTCCCACCCGCTGGCCTTTGCTAAAACCGCTGTTTGACCGTCTGTATGCATTGTTTGCCCGGCACCGTTTACGCTTAGGTACTTTGTTTGGCGCCAAACCCTGCCAAGATGCCAGTTGCAGCATTCGCTCCGGCCATGGAAAAACATGACCCTCTTTGACGAGACTCGTTTATATGAAAAACCCCTTAGCACTACTCGGCAGCCTGATTTTGACTGGATGTACGGTGATGGGCATTAGAAGCAGCGCAGAGCCGCAATACCAATTGCTCTCGGAACAAGGAGACGTGCAAATCAGGCAATATCCCCCCTTATTGATTGCCGAAACCGTTATCGACGCCGATTACGCGCAAGCCGGCAATATCGGTTTCAATCGCTTGGCCGGCTATATTTTTGGTGGGAATCAGCAAAAGCAACAGATGGCCATGACCGCCCCGGTATTTCGGGAAAATGCCGGCGAACACATCGCGATGACCGCGCCAGTGTTACAGCAGGCAGTCGATAATAAATGGACGATGGCTTTTGTGATGCCGGCCGGTTACAGTCTCGAAACCTTACCAACGCCAATCGATCCCCAAGTGACTATCAAAGCTTTACCCGCAAAAAAAGTCGCGGTGTTGCGCTATTCCGGCAGTCTGACTTTGGAAAAAATCAATGAAAAAAGCCGCCTCTTGATGGCCTGGATCGAACAACAACAGCTCACTGCCCTATCTGCCGCGCGTTCGGCGGCCTATGATCCGCCTTGGACGCTACCAGCCCTGCGCCGCAACGAAATTCATATCGACATCGAATAAGGCTATCCAGTGACGCATTTATTGGTGGTAGCGCACGGCAGCCGCCGGGAGGATTCCAATCTTGAGATTCGCGAGCTGATAGAACAACTGCGGCTGGCGCCTACCCGCTTCTCGGCAATAGACTGTGCTTTTCTGGAAATCGCAGAACCCACTATTGCCCAAGGCTTACAACAACAAATAGCCGATGGCGCGCGGCAAATTGTCGTGATGCCGTATTTCCTGTCCGCGGGACGCCACGTGAGCATCGATATTCCCGAACAAGTGCAAAGGATTCGCGATGTACATCCGCAAATCGATATACGTATTGCCAATCATTTGGGCGCGGCAGAAAAAATCCGCGGGATAGTACTCGATCTAGCCAGTTTGGCTATTTGAACACGGCTTTTGCAGATCAATTTCACCACCGCGAACAATCCGTCCAATCAAGCTAACACGGGTTTCCTAACCTTAAACCAGTAACCGTGATAGACTGCAGCCTGAAAGTTCATCTTCAATATGTAATTCCCTTAGTCCCCGGGCGGACATCGCGACAGCATTACTGCCGCACACAGATTTCTCCCCTTATTTTCCCCTTTGAGACCCTTAATGCCATTTTCCAATCTCGGTTTATCCGAGGCTTTAATTAAAGCAATTGCCGATTCCGGCTACACCACCCCAACCCCTATTCAAAGTAAAGCCATACCCGCCGTATTAACCGGCCGCGATTTACTCGCCGCCGCGCAAACCGGCACCGGCAAAACCGCCGGCTTTACCTTGCCGATCTTGCAGCGCTTGGCGCAGACCAGCCATGGCCGCAATCGCCCGGTCCGCGCACTGATTCTGACACCGACCCGCGAACTCGCCGCGCAAGTGGGCGAATCCGTTACTAAATACGGCGCGCATCAGCAACCGCGTTTAAAGTCGGAAGTAGTGTTCGGCGGCGTGAAGATCAATCCGCAAATGATGCGTTTACGCGGCGGTGTGGACATCTTGACTGCAACACCAGGTCGGCTATTGGACTTGGTCAGTCAAAACGCCGTCAAACTGGATAAGGTGGAAATGTTGGTGCTGGATGAAGCCGACCGCATGTTGGACATGGGCTTTATCAAAGACATTCGCAAAATCCTGGCGATGCTGCCGAAAAAACGCCAGAACCTGTTGTTTTCCGCGACTTTTTCTGCCGACATCCGCAAGCTAACCGGCGATTTGCTGATCAACCCGGTCAAAATTGAAGTGGCCGTCGAAAACGCCGCTGCCGAGACCATTGAGCAACGGGTTTACACGGTCAGTAAAACCGCCAAAACCGCGCTGTTAACCCACTTGGTCAAAACCAAAGACTGGCAACAAGTATTGGTGTTTACCAGCACCAAGCACGGCGCGAATAAACTGACAGAAAAGCTGAACACAGCCAATATCAAAGCCGCGGCGATACACGGCAACAAAAGCCAGGGCGCCAGAACCAGCGCTTTGGCCGGTTTCAAAGCCGGTGATATTCGCGTGTTGGTAGCTACCGACGTGGCAGCGCGCGGCATCGACATCGCTCAATTACCGCATGTGGTTAATTTCGAATTGCCGCGCTCTTCCGCTGATTATGTGCATCGCATCGGCAGAACCGGTAGGGCCGGACAAAACGGTCAGGCAGTTTCGCTGGTATCCCAAGACGAATATCAGGCCTTGCGCCTGGTGGAAAAACTGATAGGCCTGCAAATCCCCCGCGAGCAGGTAGACGGCTTCGCGGCCGCTTAAGTTAATTCAATCCCCGCTCGCCAGCCGTTCAAATTGGTGAGTGTGTAAACCTAGGAAGCATCGCTGTTCCGTCAGTCACTTTATCGACAGAACAGCGATACATATTGGACTGTATTTCATCGCAGTAAAATCTTACCCGCACTTGCCTGTCGGCTTTTCGCTGGTAGATTCTTGCTCGCAGTGGATTAGTTTCAATATTTCCTAGTTAATGCTCCCGCCAGCTCGATCAAAGCAATACAGCGCATCGTTGCTGAGCCGGCGGGAGCACTTTTTATCCCTAATCAATGCACCACCAGAGGTTTATTATGCCGTTCGCTCACCAACCACCGCCTCCTCGTCCCGGCTGGAATTATCAAAGCTATTTTTTAAATCAGTTGAACAAGCAAAAGCAGGCTAAGGAAGCTACGACAGGTTAATAGCGGTTTAAAATTTTACCGCGCACGGGTCACAGTCATTTGGCAGTTGCCAAACTTGCCGCGAAAACTTAATGGAAAATTGCCGCCGGTGATGGTCAGCTTTCTTCTAGTGAAAACACGCCATGCAGGTTACAGGTATTTGAGCCAACGCCAATCAGGCTTGCTGGCTTTTAAGGCTTCAAAACTTCGGCAAACCGGATACAGTGTTAGTACCACCAACCCCCAAATGCCATAAACCACCGGCAAACTATAGCCGTAGTCTTGCGGCAGCTCCGACACCCAAATACCACCACCGATTATTGCTGACACCGGTCCGTCTGTGACCACTGCCACCAATACTGCCAGACCATGAATCAGGTACAAGTGCAGCAGATAAAACAATAAAGGGTTCCTGCCGAATACCTGCAAAACACCGAAGCGTTTCGCCGACTTGCCCTCAGCCAGCCCCAAAATCAGCAGCGCCGGCCCCAAAGTCATTAACAGATACAATAAGGAAGGAGGGTATTTATGACAGTTGATAAACGACAATACGCTAAATACCGGGTCCGGATAGCTTTGCCATGGCTTGGGGTCACCGTAAACATTGCTGAAACGCAAAACCAAAAACAACCCTAACAGGCTTAGACCTAAAGTAAAAAGCCGGCGGCGTGTACGCCACAAATTATTAATCAATAAGTTTCCAAAACCGAAGCCAACCGCCATCACCCCTATCCACGGAATCAATGGATAGTAAGGATTCAATAGCCAGCCGTCACCGAACGGCACATCGTCACCGGTATGCAGCACGGCCCATAAAGGTCCAAAACCACCCAAATCAGCTGGCTTGATTGTATCGAAGACATTATGCCCGACTATCATGGCCGCACCGAAGGCTACACACCAAGCCAGCGGCAACTTCACCAGCCCGGCCAAGGCGATCATCGACCAAGCAATTGCCCATAACACACCGCCGTCGATATGCCGCAGATCGGCGCAAAAATTCCACGACCAGGCTTCCACGGTGCAGGTTAAAACCAGCAGCAATAGGCCACGTTCCAGCAAAAACCGGCTCAGCGGCGCATCCGCTCCGCGGCGACTATGCCACAGATACGCGCTGGTGCCGGCCAAAAACACGAACACCGGCGCGCAGAAATGCGTGATCCAACGGGTCAGAAACAAGGCCACTGAGGTCTTATCCAGATCGGTGGGACTAAAACGGCTGTCGCTGAAAAAATCGCGAGTGTGATCCAACGTCATCAATACCATGACCAGGCCGCGCAAGATGTCGATAGACGCCAAGCGTCTTGAAGATGAATTGCTACCCAAAATAATTTGCCCCCAGATGATTGGCTATCGAAGACACCGAGGGTAAGATCGATGAACAAAAAACTCAAGGGGAGATGCCATGAGCGAATCACGAATCGCTTGCGATTTACACGATTATATCGAAATTGCCTGTCTATACGGCTATCGGGTTAGATTGACATTAAAGGATCAAAGAATCGTCGAGGGCCGGGCACTGAATGTAGTGACTGAAGAAAGACACGAATTTCTATTGGTAGAAGATAGCCCGACCGGGAAAATAGCGTTGGATGAACTGGCAAAACTGCAAGTAATCACACCGAAAGCGCGATTTACCGAGGTAATTTTCTAAAGATAAGCAACAGCACTGGTTATACTGGCCGCTTTTATCCGTAAAACCACACGCCGTTCCATGTTAGAAATTTATTTAGACAGCGCCGATGTCGCCGGCATCAAAAACCTTTGCCCAGCTTTGCCCTTGGCGGGCGTTACTACCAATCCGTCGATTATGGCCGCCAGCGGTATGGGCCTACAGGAACTACTACCTGCGCTGACAGACATCATCGGCCCACAGGCGCGGTTTCATGTGCAAGTACTTAGTAACTCGGTTGACGGTATCATTGCGGAAGCACATAAACTTCATGAATTGCCGTTCGACATTATCGTCAAAATACCCGCGCATACCGCTGGTTTGAGTGCTATCAAACAGCTGAAAAAAGCTAATATCCCGCTATTAGCCACTGCGATTTACAACGTGCAGCAAGGGATGCTTGCTGCGCTGCATGGCGCGGATTACCTGGCACCCTATCTCAACCGCATCGACAATCAAGGCTTTGACGGGATTGCTGTCGTCAGCGATTTGCAGGCTTTAATAGACCGCTACCAATTGCCCAGCAAACTTTTGGTTGCCAGCTTCAAAAACGTCAATCAGGTTTTGCAAGTGTTAAAACTTGGCGTTGGCGCAGTCACTTTGCCGCTGGACATCGCCCAGCAAATCTTGACCACCCCAGCTACCGACACCGCCGTTGAGAAATTCAGCCACGACTGGCAATCGGCATTTGCCGATAAACTGTCTTTTGAAAGCTAAAGTACGGGGGGAGGAGGTGTAGGGAACTCTGAAAACAACCCCGCCCTTCTCCTGGTACCGCACATTACAAAGCTTTGGCAAGCTTTTCGCGTCAATTGTTGTCATAACAGGGTACAATTAGACTAACATTATATTGATTAGCTTTGCGGCTAGACTTAAGCGCAAAGCACACAATAAACACCCAATTCGAACCCTATTCGTGTAACCATGACAACTCAATCGCACGCCCTGAAAAATTCGCGCCATAGGTATGCCAGGTTAGCGTTGGCGGCCTGTATTTATTATGCGGGAACGGAGCAGGCATGGAGCGCAGATATGCCGGCTACAGTGCCGGAAACCAGTCTGCCTTCGATAAACAGCGTTCCTGAAGTCGTTAATCCTATCCCTGCCGACAACCCGATTGGCGCCATTCTGCTTAGCAAACGACATCCGCTGTTGTTACGCGCCGACTTTAGCCGCGTTAGCGAACTTGTTAGCCAAATCTACCTGAGCACTCAATTTCAACCGATCTGGTTTACGGCAAATCGCTCGGAAAAAAACCTTAACGATTTATTGAGCATATTAAACAATGCATCCAATGATGCGTTGAATCCTGCCAATTATGATGTTGACCGCCTGAAACAGCTGATCAATGAACCAAATCCGGATAGTGCGGCGGTTGCGGGATACGATGTGGCTTTGACCGTATCTATGGCGCGTTATCTACACGATTTGCGGCACGGCCAAGTGGATCCACGCGATGTTGAGTATCCGGTACACATCGCCCCCAAACCCGCTTTGGACTTGGCTGGCTTGTTGAAACAACACTTGGCAGCGCAAACATTGACCGAGGTAGTCGGTCAGTTTGAGCCTAAAACCAAACAATACCAACAACTCAAACAAATTTTCACCCGCTTGCAGCAGTTGGGAAATCAAACGGGGGCTCAGGAATTCAAGCCCGGCAAAATGCTACGTCCCGGCGATAAACATCCGCATATCGTGCATTTGCGCCAACGGTTACGGGACATGGCCTTACTGGACAATAATAATGCCGCCGACAGTAAAACTTACGACAACGATTTGGTTGCCGCCGTCAAAAAGGTTCAGCAACAACAAGGTTTAACGGCCGATGGCGTGATTGGCTCGGCCACTGCGGCATTATTCAATCAATCTTCGAGCGAAAAAATCGCCCAGATCGCGCTAGCCATGGAGCGCGCACGCTGGATTCCGGACACCACCGACGGGCCGATGATTGTGGTTAATATCCCGGCATTTGAGTTATGGGCGTTCAATTCAGTTGACGACCCCAACCCGCTGAACATGAAAGTGGTAGTAGGGAAATCCCCGAGCAACCAAACGCCGGTACTTTGGGAAGAAATGAAATATTTGGAATTTATGCCTTACTGGAACATTCCAAAAACTATTTATGAAAAAGAAATTCTGCCAAAAGCCGCCAATAACCAAGGCTATTTAGCCAGCCAGGAAATAGAACTGGTAAGACACCAAAACAGTGAAGAGAAAGGCGGTGGCAGTTATTTACGCGCGCGCCAGCGGCCTGGCAAGAAAAATCCGTTAGGACGGGTTAAGTTCGTATTTCCCAATACCGCCGATGTGTATTTACACGACACCCCAGGCCATGCCGCATTTAACCGCCCTCGTCGGGATTTAAGCCATGGTTGCGTGCGGGTATCGGCGCCGGAACAATTAGCCGAATTCGTTTTGGGTGATCAGGCCGGCTGGGACAAAGAATCCATCAAGCAAGCAATGTCGGCACCTAAAACCCGCCACGTGACGCTAAAACGTGCCGTACCGGTACTGTTTTATTACGGCACGACATTTGTCGACCATCAAAACCAGTTACGTTTCTACCCGGACGTTTACGGCCAGGACGAACAACTGAAAAAGGCCTTGGACAAAATCCATGCGCCGACAAAGGCTAGTTCGACAGCGAATAATCAATTAGTGATGAGCAAAAGCACGGACGTCGGCACTAATCCATAAACAGGAGAATCGAGCAGACATAAAAAAAGCGCCGCAAATGGCGCTTTTTTTTATGAGCGAACGACTCTATAACTTCCAGGTTCTGAAGGTTCCCGTGTCCAGATGGATAAAGTTTGACTCAGGGTAATATCCAACGCCACCACGGTGCATAGCCAGTGCCGCGCCATGAATACGCCGAAGGTCAAAGCGCTCGATGCGAATATCCACTGCCCGACCCTGCATGTGGAAGCTATTGTTCGCCACACCGGAATTCTCGGCATGCAGTTTAGCGTTGGTCAATGGGGAACGATAACCGCAAATAACATCAAAAGGTTGATTTAAACCCAAAATTTGTTTCAAATCGTGTAACTGATCCAGCAACTCCGGATCGATAGGATGCACATCGTCGGTACGATAATCGCGCAACAAAAAGCTGATTTCATCCAAGGCATCGCTAAGGTAACGACCTCTTTCAAAATACGTCAGACTCAATTTGTCCCCAGTATGCGGATTTTGAAAAGCCAGGGCCCGATGAGTTGCAAAACGCCCGTGATCCGCCAAGAACAACGAATCCTGGCTAGGCTCCATGAATGATTCTCTTGGCGCCGGCTGAATAATAGAATGCACTCTACCGCCCTGATTACCATGTCGATTGGCATGGTAGGAAGCCGTGTTTACGTGCTGTTTTTTGCCTGTATAAATATCTCGCACACGAGACTCATGTAGGGAGTGGCGTTCTGCATGGGCTGTATGCAGCTGTCCATGCTGGCCGGCTATGGGTCTAAGGTTATTGCCGCCAGCGCTTTTGCTTAGTTTGGCAGGTTGACGAACAGCCTTAGTCGCTTGAATGGCTCCATGTTTAGGCAAGCGCACTGCGCTCCTTGCCGACTTCTCCAGTCGATGGTTTTTATCCGCTTTTACCGCTACGCTTTTCGCAGCATGAACGACGCCGGGCATCGCAATAGATAAAACCGCACCAACAGCCAGACGCCCAAAGAAGCTGCGTCGAGACAGCTCTACGTCGTCCTGCTTATTGTCTTGATTTTCTAAATTATGTCTCAGCATCCATAATCTCCTGATTCAACATCATTCGGATAGTGATGATTCCGAAGGCTAATGCCTAACGGGCTTTTACAATTATAGCACTCTGTCACATTTCAAATTCGCTTTTGCCGACATTTTGCCGCAAGGATTGCTTACAAAGGAGACACGTGCAAACGTTCAATCCGCATCAAATTGCCACTCCATACCGCTTGAAACCTCGCGTTCTCTGCTTACTATTCGCGCTGATAGCATTTTACCGACCGCTGTAAAAGCACCAGCAACAGCCTGACAAACGCGAACAATTTAACCCCTTTGATATAAGCCGCATCATATATTCCTGCCCGTATGGTAGCGTAAAAGCTGACTTGAAAATTAAGCCGCCAAAACTTACGGGGGACAAACTACCCCGTAAAACGAAAGCGCCAGCGTTGTGAATAGGCCTGTTTTCTTGCCATTTTTTTGATAAAAACACAAAATAATTTTAACTACGAACCGCTTGTCACAGAAGCTTTTTGCTAGAAAGCGTATGGTATCTCGACTGCAAATCATTGGAGAACGACATGGAAAAACTAATTAAACCCCAAAATCAACTGACAATGTCTCAACAGCTCTGTCATTCCTTTTTTTCCCAAAAAGGCTACGATCCTTTTATAAACTTTCATTCGCACGATGGCAGCGCAATGTACGACTCTTACTTACATCATCAAAGGAGTTTTGCATCCGGGATAACAGGACAAAACTGCCAAATCAGTTTTGTAAGCAAATTCACCAAATTGGAGTAATACACAACGGCGAACATAAAAGCCGCAACCGATTACTCAAACTAGTGAAGCGTCGCGGTTAAATAATCGGCCTGTGCCAACAGCAGTAGACTTAGCAATCTCGACACCTAACCCATATCAGTCATTAGCTTGGCACAAGCCGCTTTATCAACACATTAGGATATGAGCATCAACAGTTCTGATGCAGTTTTTTTATAGCCCATTGCCAGCATTCGCTTAGGCAGTAGCAACCTAGCCCTCTCTACGTTATATTCATCGGTAAAAGCGATAGACGCTAACCTTTGATGCTACCCAATTTACTTGTGACTACTCTATTTCAAATCCCGGAAAATCATCCTCAACGGTTTATACTACATAACGAAGTTCATGCCAGGGCCTCGTCTATTCTAAGCTTGCCGGTCAGGGCCAGTTACTTGGCGCTGGCGTTATCAAGCGATGAAAAAATGCAGGAACGTCGGCATTTGAAAGCACTTTGCGAACGGTTTGGAACTGTATCGCCTGACCTAGATGCAGACCACTTTAGCGCCAGCTTCGATGCGTTCCAGATGAGTTGGGAGCAACACGGCGAATTCAGTACCTATAGTTTTTATGCCTATGACATAGACACAGAGCCGTTTGCAGCTCCTGCTTTAAAAAAAGTCCCGGTCGATTGGTTATCGCAGATCAGCGGAAAAGTGATTGTTGCCGCACACGCCAGCATCGTTTCCGCCGAGGAGGTTAATTATCAGGATGAAATGGATTTATCCCCGTTAACCGCCTACTTTGCCGGCAACCCAATCGTTGGTTCAAAAGTAACAGGCGGTGCGGCAGCCGTATTTACCGATTTCCGGATTCATGTCGATGGCTTTAGCCGTTTCTTGGTGGTTAATCAAAACTTGCGAACCGCGCAGGCCGGGCGCTTACTGCATCGCTTGTTCGATATTGAAGTTTACCGCGTGATGGCGCTGTTGGCGTTTCCGATTGCGCGTAAACTGTATCCGGAATTAAAGAAGGCAGATAGGCAGCTGTATACCATTACTAATTCTATGACCCAGCCGGATAACGACGACGCTAAACTATTGGATGAATTAACGGCATTAGCGGCTGAAGTTGAGAATCATATTTCCACTCATCAATTTCGCTTTGCCGCAGCCAGCGCTTACTACCAATTGGTCGGCCAACGCCTGGAAGACTTGCGCGAAGTGCGGATTCAGGGCATTCAAACCTTGGGCGAATTCATGAAACGGCGTATGGAACCAGCGATGCATACCTGCAATTCCGTATCCCACCGCTTCACCCTGGTTTCCGAGCGCGTCAGCAATGCCAGCCAGTTGTTACGCACCAAAGTCGACATTATTATCGAGCGGCAAAACCAGGGCCTGTTATCCTCCATGGCCCTGCGTGCAAAAATGCAGTTGCGCATGCAACAAATGGTGGAAGGCATTTCGATGGTAGCTATCACCTATTATGCCGCGAGCCTAATCGGCAAAATCGCCGAAGCATTGCACAGTTTAGGATGGCACGTAGACGCCGAGTTGCTGGAAGGCGCATCGATTCCGTTTATTTTGGTCATCATCGGCATAAGTACTAAGCGAATTCACAAGATCATTGCTAATACGACGGAATGAATACCATCCCATCATGGTGTGCGCCGTAAACCAGCCAAATATTGAACAGGACAAAGATGACATTTATTTATAAAAATCATGCCATTAGATTGCTTTAAGAAAAGACAAGCTAAGCCCGACGAAACAATTCTCAGATTACCCTAACAATCCCCTCCAAATCTTCGTGGTTTTTTGTGAGCGAAGCTTCGGCTACAATCGCCGGGCTTTCTTTAAACCGTGATTACAATTCGAGGAATCTATCAATGGCAGAGTATAGAAAATACAAATGCAAAACCTGCGGCCACGTTTACGACGAGCAGTTGGGCGATCCCCGCAACGGCGTGGCCCCCGGCACTCGTTGGGAAGATGTTCCAGAAGATTGGGGCTGCCCTAAATGCGGGGCGGTAAAATCTATGTTTACTCTGGTACGTTAACAAGCGTCTAACGCAGTCAATAAAAAGGGCGCAATTTGCGCCCTTTTTCGTTTGATTAATCCGACGAAAGTTATGCGAGTTTGTTCTTAATAAAGTCGACGAGTTTATCAAATTCAACATTCTGGCTTTCTTTGTCCATGCGACCTTGATATTCGACGGTACCGCTATCCAGGCCACGGTCGCCTATTACGATCCGGTGCGGAATGCCGATCAGTTCCATATCCGAGAACATGAATCCGGCTCGAACCTTTCTATCGTCCAGCAACACTTCGATGCCGGCATCCGTTAAATCTTTATAGATTTTCTCGACCGTATCAATCAAACGATCAGACTTATGCATATTCATTGGGCAAATAGCGACTTGAAATGGCGCCAGCTCATTGGGCCAGATAATGCCGCGCTCATCGTGGCCTTGTTCGATGGCCGCCGCAACCACCCGCGAGATACCAATCCCATAGCAGCCCATGATCATGATCTGGTTTTTACCGGCTTCGTTAATGATGGAGGCGTTCATCGCTTCGCTGTATTTTGTGCCGAGCTGAAAAATGTGACCCACTTCTATGCCTCGGGCAATCGTGATTTGACCCTTGCCGTCCGGGCTAGCATCACCTTCTACTACCATCCGCAAGTCTGCAATGTGCTCAGGTAAGGCCAGGTCGCGCTGCCAGTTGACGCCTTGATAATGTTTGCCGTCTTGGTTGGCGCCGCAAATAAAGTCGGACATCAAAATCACGCTGCGATCAGCAACTATCTTGATGCTCAAGTCGATAGGACCTATCGAACCGGGTTTGCAGTGGCAGGCGCCGAGTATTTCTTCATCGCTGGCAAATTGCAGTGGCGACAGGACACCGTCGATTTTTTCGGCTTTAATCGGGTTTAATTCGTGATCACCCCGCAGCAGCAAGGCAACCAAGACTGGCGTCCTCACCTCTGACAATCAAGGTTTTCAGGCACTGTTTGGCATCGACCTTAAAAAATCGGCTGACGTCTTCGATGCTATGCTGATTTGGTGTATCAACCAAAACCATAGTTTGAGTCGGCTCGGCGCGTATCCCTTCAGGCATTAGAGCTTCGGCTTTTTCGACATTCGCGGCATAATCGCTGGCGGTGGAAAAAGCTATCGCATCTTCGCCGGATTCGGCAAGTACGTGAAATTCATGGGAAACCGCGCCGCCAATTGAGCCGGAATCGGCTATCACTGCCCGGAATTTCAAACCAAAGCGGTTAAAAATATTGGTGTAGGCTTGATACATTACGTTGTAAGTCGCCTGTAACGATTCCTGATCGAGATGGAACGAGTAAGCATCTTTCATGATAAATTCGCGCGAGCGCATCACACCGAAACGCGGACGAATTTCATCGCGGAATTTGCTCTGAATTTGGTAATACGTTACTGGCAACTGTTTGTAGCTTTTCAACTCATGACGGGCAAGGTCAGTAATAATTTCTTCGTGCGTCGGACCCAGACAAAATTCGCGGTCGTGGCGATCTTTCAGCCGTGCTAATTCCGGCCCGTATTTCTCCCAACGTCCGGTTTCCTGCCATAGCTCCGCAGGTTGCAAAGCCGGCATCAGTACTTCCAGACCACCCGCTTTATTCATTTCCACTCTTACAATATGTTCAACTTTACGTAATACCCGCAAACCCAGCGGCAGCCAGGTGTAGACGCCGGCGGCAAGTTTGCGAATCAAGCCGGCGCGTATCATGAGTTTGTGGCTGGCTATTTCGGCGTCGGCCGGTATTTCTTTGACGGTACTAAGAGGAAATTGGGAAGTGCGCATATTGGCCCTGAAGTTGTTTTATCAAAACCGCTATTTTAACGGCTAAACGCCAAAACCACGAATCAACGACGCTATTTGGGTCTATCCTACTAACTTTTAGCATTGCTGTTGTTGATGAAATTTGGGAAACTTGACCTGATATAAGCCCCAGAAAAAGGAAGTTATGATTAAAGTATTGCTGGTTGATGATCATGAGCTTGTCAGAAGCGGCATAGAAGCTTTGTTGGCAGCTGAAAAGGATATTGTGGTGGTCGCCGTCTGTAATTGTGGCGAGGAGGCTTTGCGGATTGTCGAACAAGAGCCGCCCGATGTCATTTTGATGGACATTAATATGCCCGGCATAGGCGGGTTTGAAGCGTGCCGGCGCATACTGCAATCGCAGCCGTCGATTAAAATCATTGCTTTGTCGGTGCACAACGACGGCCCCATACCGCAACAGTTGCTGAAACTAGGCGTGGTCGGCTTTGTATCCAAGGCTTCGCCGGTCAGCGAAATGGTGGCGGCGATTAAATCGGTAATTTCCGGTAAGCGCTATTTGTGCCAGGATGTGGCCAGTAACTTGGCTTTTCAGTTTTTGCCAGGCGCGGATGTTTCGCCTTTTTTACAGCTTTCCCAACGTGAGGCTGAAGTGGTACGTCTGATTTTACGCGGCAGGAGTATTCAGGAAATGTCGGAGGCTTTGCAACTGAGCGACAAGACCATCAATACCTACCGCTATCGCTTGTATCGCAAATTGAATATAAAAAACGATGTAGAGTTAACCAGATTGGCAGTCAAATTTAATTATCTTGATGCCCTTTAATAAACAGGGATGCGGGGTTGTTTGCCACACATCCCTAGAGTAGTCAGACCAAGGTGCGGGCTTTGGTGAAGGCTTCCCGAAAATCCAGAAAGACCGGTTTTTCCGCTTCCAGCATCATTTTCAACAATTCATGTTGCAACTGATACTTGACATTACCTATCGCCAGCGCACCGACACCGACCGCATTTGTCGATTGATTCGCCAAGTTTAATGGTGCCGATAAATCATTTAACTCTATGCCTTCTATACCGGATGGCGGTACGGCATTGACATCACCGGCTACTTTCAACTGCTTGGCTTGCGCCAGAACAGCGGCGTTGATAACTCGAATACCGGCCTTTGCCGTGCAGAATACTAAGTCTGCATCGGCTATTAACGCGGCTTTTTCTTCGTCATTGCGGGCAACTCCGCCACTCATGGTGGCACCAAAACGCCGGCTGTATTGTTTGGCCGCGTCTTTTGCGGAATCTATTGATAGATGATCCACCAAGATTGTTTCCGCGCCTTGCAACGAGGCTATCACGCCAGTGGCGATGCCGACCGGGCCGGTGCCGCCGAACACTACCGCCTTACTGCCCTTCAATTCCTTACCATGATGTTGTTTAAGCGCCTTTTCCACGCACGCCACCAAAGCTGCTGCGGTGGTGCAAGCGCCGCTGGGATCGGCAAATACTGAAACCTCAAACGGCGGCACCATGGCCGGCTTGGTGGCTTGCAACATATCGATAGCCATGCCCATATCCCTGCCGCCGATAAAGATTGCGGTTTTCTTACTGGCCGACGGACTGCGCGAAAAAATCGCATCTTGGGTCAAATTGTGAATGGTCTCCAATTTGACGTTGGAATACGGCATCAGCACATCAAAGCCTGCGTCGAGTGCCATGTTAATGTCAAACGGACTGTTGTTTGGCATCGGGTCGAACATGTGAAGTATGCTGCGTTTTGCCATTTTTACCTTACCCTCTGTGATAGGCAGACTTTGGGGAGCTTAGCTAATTACTTAGACGATTTGATGAATTCGCGAGCGACTTCAAAAGCGTGTTCGAAATGTAAGAATAGCGGTTGATCGCTTTCCAGCATTCTTTTCAGCAAACGACTTTGCGCTTGGTATTTGATGTTGCCTATCGCTAGCGCGCCTATGCCTACCGCACCGCTGGTAGATCCGGCTAACGGTTTGCCGTTATCGAACGCATCCACACCGGCAATGCCGGCCGGCGGCACCGCATTGACATCAGCGGCTACTTTCAATTGCGCAGCCTGGGAGATTAATTCTGTGCTGAGCAATTCAATGCCGGCCGCACCCGTTGCAAAAACTACATCGGCGGTTTTCATGTATTCGGCCTTATCGGCGTCGGCGCCTGCCAGCACTGTAATTTTGCCGTCGCCAAATTCTTCGCTGCATAGCTCTGCGGTGCGCTCGGCTTTATCGAGTTGCCTGCCGATGATTCGGACTTTAGCGCCCGCTTGAGCGGCAATCACCGCAGCCGCTTGACCGACCGGACCGGTACCGCCCAAGGCGATCACATTTTTCCCTTCCAGCGTGGTGTCGAATTTTTCAGCCAGTTCTTTTTCAACTGCTGCGACCATGCCGGCTGCCGTGGTGAATGCACCGCTAGGATCGGCGAATACCGATACTTCGAAAGGCGGGACCATGGAATTCTTGGCCATTTTCAACATATCCATTGCTTGCTTGGTCTCCCGGCCACCGATAAAGATGGCGGTGCGCAAGAGGCCTTTCGGGCTGCGCGAAAAAATAGCATCTTGGACCAAGCCCCTGACTTCGCTGGGTTCAACATTGATGTAGGGGATTGCTGAAATCCAGCCGGCGTCCATCGCCATATTGACGTCGAACGGGCTTAAGTTCTTGGCTGTAGTCAGCATGTGCAGGATAAAGGGTTTTTCCATGATGGCCTCTTATAATTTGATTAGCCGGTAAGTATAAAAGAAAAGGCAAGACGATAACAATTTTAGGCTAAATGCCGAATTGCGCATTATTTTAAGCGCGCCGGCACATGTGGCTCGATAGCGTGGTACATCAATTGATGCATCTTGGGGTTACCAACAATGATATTGCCGGATTGTAAGTATTTGTCATTAAAGGAAAAATCTGTGGCGACACCACCAGCTTCCTGCACCAGCAACACGCCGGCAGCAATATCCCATTCCTTCACGCCGATTTCCCAGTACGCATCCAAACGACCGCAGGCCACATAAGCCATGTCCAGTGCGGCGGCTCCGGCGCGGCGGATACCTGCTGAGTCGGCACAAACGGCCTTAAACATGCCCAAATAGGGTTCGATGTTTTCCATGGTTTTAAACGGAAAACCCGTGCCAATCAGGGCGCCGCGCATACTGCTTTGTTTGGTGACCCGGATTTTGCGATTGTTCAACATAGCGCCGCCGCCGCGTTCGGCAGTGAAGAGTTCGTCGCGGCTAGGGTCGTAAATCACACCCAACTCTAGTTTATTTTTGTTTTTTAGCGCTATAGACACGGCATATTGTGGAAAGCCGTGTAAAAAATTAGTGGTGCCATCCAAAGGGTCAATTATCCAGATGTAGTCGTTACCTTTGTGTTCGCCGCTTTCTTCGGCCAGAATGCCATGGTCGGGAAATGCTGCGCGAATGACTTTGATAATTTCCTGCTCGGCGGCCCGATCAACCTCGGAGGCGTAGTCATTACGGCTTTTTTGATCGATAGTGAGTTTCTCGATATTTTGTGAAGAGCGTTGGATTAGGTCGCCGGCGTTCCGCGCTGCGCGGACGGCAATATTAAGCATCGGGTGCATAGATCGAATTGATAATGAGCAGTTAGAAAACTCGGATAGGATAGCAAATTTTGCTAGAATCGCTGCTTTTTTAGCCGCAGAGGCCGCGCATTGCTATCCCATTTTAAAGTGGTTTTAGTGGAGACTTCCCATCCCGGCAACATCGGTGCGGTGGCTAGAGCTATGAAAAATATGCAGATGGACCAACTGCGCTTGGTGTCTCCAAAAAGCTTTCCGCATGCCGATGCCACGGCCAGAGCATCCGGGGCCGACGATGTACTTAGATCGGCAACTGTATTCGATTCTTTACAAGATGCCATCGCCGATTGCCAGGTGGTATTGGGCTCCAGCGCACGCGATAGAACCATCAGCTGGCCAAGCTTGACTGCCAGGCAAACCGCCGAAAAATGGGTGGGTGCATTGCCGAAACAAAATATCGCCTTGGTGTTCGGCCGGGAAAATTCCGGTTTAAAAAACCATGAATTGGACTTATGTCATTATTTGTTGCGGATTCCGTGCAACACAGAATATAGCTCGCTGAACTTGGCGGCGGCAGTGCAAGTTGTGTGCTACGAGCTATTCGTCGCATCCGGCCAGGAAATGGTCAGCAATGTGGGCGATATGGGTGAAGAACCTCTGGCGACAGCCGAACAGATGGAAGCCTTTTATGTGCATCTCCATCAGACCATGGCGGATATTGGTTTTCTGCACCCGGAGCGTTCTAAATCAATCATGCGTCGCTTGCGGCGCATCTTTAATCGGACCCAGCTTGATACCAAGGAGCTGGATATCCTGAGGGGCATACTGCGCTTCTCGCAAAATCACAACGGCAAATAACCCCATGCTGGCCAGACTCAAAGAAGATATTAACTGCGTATTTGCCCGCGACCCGGCCGCGCAGTCGGCTTTTGAAGTGATAACCACCTACCCTGGCTTTCACGCCGTACTGATTCACCGTTGCAGCCACTGGTTATGGTTGCGTGGCTTTAGGTGGGCCGGTCGTTATGTATCGTTCTTGGGCCGGTGGTTAACCGGTATCGAAATTCATCCCGGCGCCCAAATCGGCCGGCGGTTCTTTATCGACCACGGCATGGGTGTAGTGATAGGTGAAACTGCCGTGATTGGGGACGATTGCACGCTATACCATGGCGTGACCTTGGGCGGCACCAGTTGGAACAAGGGCAAGCGTCATCCGACATTAGGCAACGGTGTGGTAATTGGAGCTGGGGCCAAGGTGCTGGGACCGATTGAGGTCGGCGATGGCGCGAGAGTCGGTTCGAATTCGGTAGTAGTAAAATCGGTGCCCATGGGGGTGACGGTAGTTGGGATTCCCGCACATATCGTCGACCCAAAAGCCAAACAAGAAAAAGCCCGGCGCGATGCAATGGCACAGAAAATGGGCTTCGACGCATACGGCGCCACGGGTGATATGCCGGATCCCATCGCCAATGCCATCAATCTGATGCTTGACCATATCCATCAGCTCGATAAACAAATAGCCGATATGCAACAGGTATTGAACGATGCCGGCATTAATTGCCATCGCCAGGCCATGTCGGCTTTGGATGATTGTGAAATTAAGGATAAGCAATAACGCTGTCAGGTATTTTCTGATAACAAACCCTCCAGCGCTTGTCATCTGAGTGACTCAAACTGAGTAGCGTTTGCTTTGAACTTCTTGCAGAGTCGCGAGATTTCAACCCCATCCCCAACGAGATCAAGCTGTAATCCGCTTGATCTGTCCTCAGAATTGAAAAATATGTGTTACAGATTGTCTGTGTTTAATACCTCAAGAACCACTTAAGATTGAATACTTGACCAAATTACTGGGTTTATTTATAGTCAGCATTATTTTCATTAGTTTGTAAGGGGTTTGAAATGCGGCTTACCACAAAAGGGCGTTACGCGGTCACCGCGATGCTGGATTTGGCTTTTCACAGTCAAGCCAACCCGGTTACTTTGACTGACATTGCGACTCGGCAGACCATCTCCTTGTCTTATCTTGAACAATTGTTTGCTCGTTTACGCAAGGCCGGCATGGTGAAAGGCGTTAGAGGGCCCGGCGGCGGTTACACACTTAGTCGTAGCGCCCGGGAAATTAATATTGCCGACATTATCGAAGCAGTCGACGAACCTGTCGATTCGACCAAATGCGGTGGTAAGGCCAATTGCCACAACGATGAGCCTTGCCTGACCCACGATTTGTGGATGGGCTTGAGCGAGCAAATTCGCGCTTACTTAAAAGAAATTAGTCTTGGACAATTACTGGAGCGCGATTTTGTCAGTGACGTGGCAAAAAGACAGAGCAAACAAGTCGAACATGTCATCGAAATGCAACCTAGGCAGGAAAAACGCATCGCGTAATGATCTATCTGGATCATAACGCCACCACCCGTTGTGACGAACGAGTGGTGGAAGCCATGTTGCCTTATTTGCATGGCATGTACGGCAATCCGTCCAGTTTGTATAAGATTGGCCGCATAGCCCGTAGCGCCATCGACACCGCCAGGGAGCAAATATCGGGGCTGATAGATGCATCAGGAGCGCAGATTGTATTTACTAGCGGCGGGACTGAAGCAAATGCCTTGGCGCTAGCCAGCGCCCGCGACCGCGGACTGGCGATTTCTGCAATCGAACACCCCTCCATTTTCGAAAACGCCGCGCACTACCGGCGGTGTTTTCGGGACTTGCAAACGCTTGAGGTGGATGGCGCTGGAAGAATGCCCTTACTCGCGCTGGACAAAGCAAATTGGCAAGCCGGCGACTTGGCGTCGATAATGTTGGCGAATAATGAAACCGGTGTTGTTCAAGACCTTGCGGTTATCGCCGAGCATTTGGCTGAACGCGGAGTCAACCTGCATACCGATGCCGTCCAGGCCTTGGGTAAAATCTCATTTTCGTTCAGAAAGCTGGGCGCTAAATTGATGAGTTTATCCAGCCACAAAATATACGGACCAAAAGGCTGCGGGGCGTTGGTCGTCGCAGAAGATTTTGTTCTAAAGCCTTGGCTACGCGGTGGCGATCAGCAGTATGGCTGGCGGGCCGGAACAGAAAATGTCGCGGCAATAGTGGGTTTTGGCAAAGCAGCCGAGTTGGCTAAGACAGAAATAGACGCAAGACAAGCTCGCATGCTGGCGCTGAGAAAGCGTTTGGAGCAAGCTCTACACACCATTCCGGGCTTGGTGATCTTTGCCGAACACGCCCCAAGATTGCCGAATACCGTACAGTTTGGTATTCCCGGCATTAACGGCGAAATGTTGTTAATGCAGTTGGATCAGCGCAATATCGCGGTTTCCAGCGGCTCCGCCTGTTCAGCATCGTCCGGCGAAATCAGCCCGGTGTTGACGGCTATGGGAGTGGAAGCCTCTTTGGCTAAATCGGCTATCCGCGTCAGTTTGGGTAAAGACAACCAAGAAACCGAAATCGATCAATTCGTCGATGTGTTAAAAACATTGATAGCAAATTAATTAGGAGAATGAGCAATGGCTATTACCGTGACCGAAAGTGCCGCCCGGCAAATCCAAAAACAGTTACAAAAGCGCGGCACAGGCTTAGGCTTGAGATTGGGCGTGAAAACCTCAGGATGCTCCGGGTACGCCTATGTGTTGGATTATGCCGATCAGGCCGAAGCAGATGAGGTGGTATTCGATCAACACGACGTAAAAGTGCTAGTAAAACAGGCTGATTTGGATAAATTGAGCGGCATTGAGCTGGATTATGCCAAGGAAGGTTTTAACGAGGCCTTTAAATTCAACAACCCCAATGTAAAAGGGACTTGCGGTTGCGGGGAGAGTTTTTCGGTTTAGCTTATAAAAACGCCGGCTTTGCAATCTCAATAAAGCCGGCGTCATCGGCACTTATTTCATATTAGCGCCGCAGTTTCCTTCCATTTTTTTGCCGTCAGCGGCTTTGTCGGCGGCTGGAGCAGCCGGTTTGTTACCAGCACACTTGCCTTCGGTAGCGGCTTTGCTATCAGTGCTTTTTTTCATCATAGCCGCACCGCATTTGCCTTCGCCGCAAGAACCGTCCTTCATTTTATCGGCACCCGCTTCAGGTTTGGCTTCGGCAGTCAGCATATAGCCTGAGCTCAACTCAGACAACGCAAACGGATTGCTTTCAGCTTGAGCAAAATTGCCCGCCAGCGTTGGCAGCAGAGATGCGCCGATTGCAATAGCGAACGGGGTTTTGTTGATTTTCTTCATACTATCTCCTGTGGAAAAAACGAATTGTTCTAATAAGCGGTTTGCAACCGGAGCCCTGCATTTCCGGCAACTGGCCTGTTGTTAATATCACAAAAAAGCCTTGTAAAGTAAAGGCAGGAAGATTACACCAATCGGCAGTATACTCTCGCCCGAAACGACTTATTTCCGCAACCCGCCTATACGCTATCCGGCACAACCATGACTTCGAAAACACCGATTGCCCAACTGGGAGCCGAGGTATTGCGGCGGCAGGCGCAGCCTGTTGACGACTTTGCCTGCCCGGAGTTCCATAAGCTGATTGAAACCTTGCATGAGACCATGCTGGAGGCCAATGGTGTCGGCATAGCCGCCCCGCAATTGGGTGCTTCCCGGCAAATTTTGATCATCGCTTCCCGGCCGACAGCCCGTTATCCCCATGCTCCGGAAATGCCGCCGATTCTGATGGTCAATCCAAGTTTTAAGATTGCCGATAACTCATTGCATAAAGACTGGGAAGGCTGTTTAAGCGTGCCGGGGATCCGGGCGCTGGTGCCGCGATACCGGGCTATCGAAGTGCAATATCAAAATCAGCAAGGTGAACCCCACCGTTTGGCCTTGCAGGATTTTCCAGCCCGCGTCTTCCAACACGAGTTCGATCATCTATTGGGATTGGTCTATCTGGATAGGGTGGAAAATAACCAAGATATTATCGCCGAAACCGAATTTTTCAAACGCATCGCCGCATAGGAGCCAACTGAATGAAGTTTGTGTTGTTGTTAATGGGCCTATTGACCAGTTACAGCAGTATGGCTGCGCCGCCGTTGTCTTTCAGCCAAGTGGCGCCTGGCATCTATCTGCATACCTCAGCGCATCATTGGCCGGATCGAGATAATCACGGCGAAATTGCCAATATCGGCTTTATTGTTGGTGAGCGCTGCGTAGCGGTGATCGATAGCGGCGGCAGTCCACAGCAGGGTGCCGCGTTGCGAAATACCATCAAGCAAGTGACCACCAAACCGGTTTGCTATGTGATCAACACCCATGTGCATCCCGACCATATCTACGGCAATATCGCTTTCAAGGAACCGGGCGTGCAGTTTGTCGGCCACCATAAGCTGGCGCGGGCCATGGCCACGCGCGGCGACCATTATCTCGGTCGCGCGGCGGAATTGCTGGATATTCAAGTTAATCACGACAACATTATTCCGCCCGATATAGAGGTGAATGACAGCATGACCCTGAACATCGGTAATCGTGAACTGCTGCTGACCGCCCATCCCAGTGCGCATACCGATAACGATTTAAGCGTCTACGACAAGACCACCGATACTATGTGGCTAGCGGATCTGTTGTTTTTAGAGCATATCCCGGTGATAGACGGCAGTATCAAAGGCTGGTTGTCAGAGATGGCTCGCTTGGAGAAAAATCACTATAAATTAGTGGTGCCCGGCCACGGGCATTTGGTGAAAGATTGGCCGGCAAGTCTGCAGCCGCAAAAAGCCTATTTGAACAGTCTGGCTACCGAAGTAAGGGCTATGATCAAACAGGGCAAACCCCTCGAGCAGGCCGTGAATACCGTCGGCTTGCCTGCTAAAAAAAATTGGCAGCTATTTGAACAATTCCACCGCAAAAACGTGACCATCGCGTTTGCCGAGCTGGAATGGGAAGATTAAACAAAGGAGATTAAAAGCATGCACAAACCTTATAACGCTATTTTTCTGCTGGGATTAATGATTTTGCCGGCCATCGCGGTTGCCGAAGGTGACGACATTACCTGGAACACGGTTTTGAAAAGCCAGTTTTTCGCCGGTAAAAATATCGACGAATCCAATGCGGTTATCGAATTGGATGCCCCTTATCGGGCAGAAGATCCGGCGATTGTACCGGTTAAAGTCACCAGCAAATTTGCGCAAAGCAAAGATAAATACATCAAAAAAATCTGGCTGTTCGTCGATAAAAACCCCTTCCCATTTGTCGGTGAATTCGAGTTCTTTCCTGAGAGCGGCAAAGCCGATTTGGCTCTGCGTGTACGGGTCAATACCTACAGCGATATTCGCGCGGTTGCCGAAACCAATGACGGCAAGTTCAGCATGACCAAAAAATTTGTCAAAGCCAGTGGCGGCTGCTCGGCACCGATTGGTGCGGATCTGGATGAAGCCATGAAGCGGCTGGGCAAAGTTAAGTTTCGGCTTGACGACGGCATTCAAAGCGGCCAACCGGCCTTGACGCAATTGATGATCAGCCACCCCAACCTGACGGGCATGCAGATGGATCAAATGACCCGATTCATCCGAAAATCGCACTTTATCGATCAACTAAAAGTGACTTTTAACGACAAGCCCGTGCTTAACGCCAAAATCGATATTGCGATCAGCGCCGATCCTAATTTCCGCTTCTACTTTGTACCGGATAAAGCCGGCGAGTTAAAAGCCGAATTTACCGATGTATCCTGTGAATCGCCCACCAGCCGAAACGTTTGCAATAAAGGCGGTAGCTACTCGCAAAGTTACACGGTAAACCCTTAATGACCCGTTCGCCAATCAGAGGCATTTTGTTGGGATTGGGCATGCTGGTATTTGCCGGCGATGCGCTTGCGCTGCGCTGCGGACATAAACTGGTCCAGGTGGGTGATTATAAAGCCGAAGTCTTGGACAAATGCGGGGAACCGGATTCGGTCGAACAGCGCAGAGCAATCCGCGGCAGCCGCTTACGGCATCCCTACGGCGCGTTGGAGGTAGATCAATTTGAAGAGGTGCTGATCGAAGAATGGATTTACAACTTTGGGCCGCGCAAGTTTCAGCAGCTGCTAGAGTTTGAAGATGGCGAGTTGAAAAAAATCAGCAATTTGAGTTACGGATACTAAAGCGCAAGGTTTTCAACCCTGACCTAAACCAAAAAAGCCCCCGCCGAAAAGGCGGGGTTAGCAGGATTGCCACAGGAGAGCACATCTCACCGAGTTTTCGGTAAACCATCAAACTATCTTGCAGTCGCTACACACTACATACCGTGCTGAGCCGGGACGCTGAAACTGCCGAAATGCATCGGCGCACCGGGCATTAACAGATTCTCTTGCACCGCCAGCCTGGGTTTTTGCCAATACCCAGCCGCCGCCGGCCTTCCCAGGAAATAACCTTGCAGTAATTTGCCGCCGGCATCCAAGGCAATATCCAGTTGCACCTCGTTTTCAATGCCTTCGATAATCGCTTGCGCGCCCAGGGCCTGGATGATTTCGATTAATTTCGGCAGCACCCGGCGAATCTTGGCATCGGTTTGCGCTTGATGGATGATGCTTAAATCCAGTTTCACAAAGCTGGGCGATAAGCGCCACAACCGGTCCAAATTGGAATGCCGGCTGCCGAAGTTATCGATAGCCACCTGGAAGCCGCGGTCGCGGTAATTGTCCACCGCTTCCAGCAACTGCTGATCGGCCTCCACCGCATTTTCCATGATCTCCAGCACCACCCTGGTAGTCGGCACCGAATGCAGATGCAGAATGTGTTCGAACACCTTGCCGTGCGTATTCACGCTAACCAGCAATTTGGGGTGCACGTTTAAAAACAGCAAGCCCTTGTCCGCCGGCAGATTCAGATAATTCAGCATGTGCAGGGTTCTAGCCACCCTATCCAGCTTCACCAATTTGCCTTGGTTATCCGCCCAACTAAACGCAAAATCCGGATCCACGGCTTCCAAGCCGGTGGAGGTGCGCAGCAAGGCTTCGTAGCCAAGCAATCCCTGGGATTTGCCGGCATCGAATATCGGTTGAAACTCGCTGCGCAATTTCAGGCCAATGAACCGGCTCAGTACTTCCTGTTGCTCGATTTCCAGTTTGAATTCGTCCAGATCGAGATACAAGGCCCGTTCCAGATCGTCACGGAGCAATTCGATGGTATTTTCCACCATGGCTACACCCTCCTCTGCCTAAACGTTCTTAGCGCCCGTAAATTTTGTCAAACACGCCGTTATCGTCGAAGTGTTCTTTTTGAATCAAGCCCCAGCCACCCAATTGACCTACGCTAACCAATTCCAAAGTCGGGAATTGTTTGGCGTATTTAGCTGCGATGTCTTTGTCGGTGGGCCGGTAGAAATTTTTGGCGATAATCTCTTGGGCTTCTTTGGTGTATAGATATTTCAGGTATTCGATCGCCAGATCCTGGTTACCATTCTTTTTCGCCACTGCTTCGATCACCGCGACCGGCGGTTCGGCCAGGATGCTGAACGGCGGGGTGACGACTTCGAACTTATCGGCGCCGAATTCTTTGAGCACCAAATACGCTTCGTTTTCCCAGGTGATCAACACGTCGCCGATTTCCCGTTCGGCAAAAGTAGTGGTGGAGCCGCGCGCACCGGAGTCGAGTACCGGCACGTTTTTAAACAGCTTCTCCACGAAAGCCTTGGCGGCGTCCTTGCTGCCGTTTTTCTTTTCCGCGAACGCCCAGGCCGCCAGGTAGTTGTAGCGGGCACCGCCGGAGGTTTTCGGGTTGGGGGTGACGACGGAGACGCCGTCCTTAATTAAATCGTCCCAGTTTTTGATAGCTTTGGGATTGCCCTTGCGCACCAGGAACACGATAGTCGAGGTGTACGGCAGGCTGTTGTTGGGCAGTTTGCTTTGCCAGTCTTTCGGTAACAGATTGGCTTTCTCGTGAATTTGATCGATGTCGCCGGACAGGGCCAAGGTCACTACGTCGGCTTCCAGGCCGTCGATCACGGCGCGGGTTTGCTTACCGCCGCCTCCGTGTGATTGCTGGACACTGACGTCTTCGCCGGTTTTGGTTTTCCAGTATTGGGTAAACAGTTGGTTATATTCTTTATACAACTCGCGGGTCGGGTCGTATGACACGTTCAGCAGGGTGCGTTCGGCCAGCGCATTGCCGCTTAGGGCCAGGGCGATGCCGAAGAGTAAGGGCTTGAAGGTATGGGTGAATCTCATGGGTGCTCCTGAAAAAAAGTTATCGATCTGCTTGCGGCAAGCTGAATGTTGGTTGACCACGGGGCTTATGCTACGCAAAGCCGATAACCAACAAAAACGATATAATTAGAATTAAATATCTTATATTGCGATATTTAATTCCGGATACAGGCAACCCTGACGCATGGACAGGTTCGCCGTAAACCAAGGTTTTCAGGAAAATTCCGGCAAAGCGGCGATTAGGCGTTCGCCGGCTGGTGCCATACCAGAACAAAAAGCAGCGGGAAGCCCAAGCCTCCCGCCGATGAGCAAGGTCAAACCCCAGCTATCTTACGCCGCCCTACCGTCGCCAATCCGGCCAGCGCGCTGCCGAATAGCCATACAGCGCCGGGAATAGGCACTTGCGAGACAGTGATGGTATTGCCCACCAAGGAAAAATTTAGCGTATCGGAACTTAAGGTCAGCCGATAATCGCCATGATCGCGGGCGGGAAGCCCGGTCGGCAAGGTCAAGTTATCGTTAGTATTGATACCGGCGACGGCTTCACTGGTCGATAAGGTGTAATCGGCCACCAGGTATAAATAATTACCGGCTTGCAAGGTGACGTTAAACGCCGGATCACGTAAGAAAAGCGAACCATCCGCCGAACCGTCGGTATTTGTCAAAATCGGCTGATTGCTGCTATCGGGGCAGTGATTGCCATCGGAATCGTCGCAACGCGCCAACATGTCGCCGGCATCCAGCAAGCCGTCATCCCGGTAGATATAAGTATCCGGATCCAGAAAAGTAATTTCACCGTCGTTGTTCAGGTCGACTTCCTGATAACCGGCGGTGGATGTTTGCTTTTGCGTAGCCTCATAAGCCAACACATCAACTTTGAATGTACCGCCGCTAAGCATATTGATCTTCCAAGTATCGTAAGTAGTGCCGCCGCTTACTTTATAAATGGTGCCTGACACTTGCAGTGTATTTGCTTGGGCCTCGGCAAAGAGCGCACACCCCGCCAATCCGGCGACACCGATTGATTTTATTAGTTTATTCACGATTACAACCTTTATGTTGATTGAAGTTAGAGCGCGTAGGGATCTTGATTTTAGGAGCCTCTAAAAATTCGCCGTTCCCACGTCTTTGAAAGCAGGTAGGCCGCGGCGTACTTAGTTTGCTAAGTCGCCTATAGAAACATTGGAAGTCCTTCATCGTGTTAGCCGTTTCCACGCCTATGGCTAAGCACGGCGATCCCTATACAATATTCAGACCACAAAACATTTTTGTTTAAATACAGAAAGATACGTAGATGACCAGTATTAATGCGCGGTGAATTTTCCGTGAAATAACTTACGCACAAAGTTATTTGCCACAATTTAGCCCCTTTGGGTATCTGTATAGGCATGACGGATATTCTGGTTTAACTGAAGCCGCTTATTAACCCGGCCCTCAAATATCGTCGCTACCGCCAACGCGGGAATAGCGGAACCCGGTATTCTAAGGGTTTACTGAATAAGGCGAAGAGAGGGAGCGCAGCCGCTGATGAAAACTGCTTGGGCAGAGGTTCATTCAATCAGAAAACTTCGGTATTACATCGTTTCCCGCGCACCAGCCAGCCAAACCCGCCGAGTACGGAAAGAAACAGGGAAAGCGCCCCCGGCAAAGGCACCGGTGCCGATTGCAGCGGGCTCATATGCCAGGCCAACGCATAATCCCAGCTGAACGGACTGGCTTCGCCGGATTTGACCCGCAATTCGTAGTCATGACCGGTGACCAATCTAAGCCACAGGTTCTCGCTGTTGTCGGCGCTGCTCGCCGAGAAAGCGGCGATGTTTTGCGCCGTGGCGTCGAATAACTCCAGATTCAAATCGTATAAAGTGGTTGTTAGATTCAGATCGTTCGATACCCCAAGGTTCCAAACCAAAGACGCCTGCAAATTCAAAGCCGTTGCGGCGGCGAATTTGTATGTCGCCAAACTATTACTAGCCAAGCCGCCGAACGCCGTATCGACATCGAATCCAGCCAAGCCGATGCTGTTTGCAGCACCGCCATCTTCCAGGCTATCTTGTTCGCCACCAGCGATGATTTGGTAACTATGCAAAATATTCAGTTGGCCGGCACCGAATCTATCATCCAGGCCGTTCAGTGTTTGATACCCGCTGCGGCGATAGTCGACGATGTTGTCCGTGGTTGAAGTATTCTGCGTCGCTCTGTCGGCACCGGCCAGCAACGCAGCTTTAACGGTTTCGGCGCGTTCAGCGTTGTAAACGGTTCCCACGCCCTCAATATTAATCGATCCCTGCGATAAATTAGCCCCACCCTTGTGGCCGGTCTCAACTAATAACGCGGCAGCAGCGGCTACTATGGGTGTGGCTCCGCTAGTGGTGGTTTGCGGCGCCACTAAATCGGGGCGCGTCCGCCCCGATATATATAACGAGTCGACCGCATCGGATCCTCTATCCTGCCTACCGTCCGTGCGCCCCACCGCAATTGCATTGTAAGCACTGCCCAATAAGGGCGAATCGCTAAGGCCATTGTTCATACCAACCACCTGGATGAATTGGTTGCGCTGCACCTGTCTATCAACCAAACGCAGAATCATCGCCGTTTCCGGCACGGTATCGCCTTTGCCGACCCAGCTATGGTTGGCAATCCGACTGGCGTTGAAGGGAGCCAAGGCCGTTGGACTAATCAGACTATCGATCCAGGCGTTGGCATCATAACTGGCGATGTTGCCGATGCCGTTGGCAATGGAATCCTTACCGTAAAATCTGGCACCAACGCTGTCAGCATGTCCCGATGGTGCGGTACTGGCTTTTTTTCCCGGAAAACTGAACGTCTTACCGGCGAATTGGGTGTTACGAATATTCGGCGCATAGATGGGGTAATCCGAGTGATCCCGCGATTCGACTAATGACGCTTCGGCGTGAACCACATTGACACCAGCGCCGGTCGGCGTGTTTGCACCTAATTGCGTGAGCAAGGCTTGATAGCCGATGTCGGCTTTGTAATCAGCGGCGGCAGCGGATGTGAAAAACAACATCGGAAACAGATAAAACCCAGGCTTTTTAGTCATTGTTATCCCCCTTTTAATCGCTTGAACTGCGGTCAACGCTATCCGGTCGTTCCGAAAATTACCGCGCAGCAAGCGGGATAAAACTGGCCGTCCGACTCGTGGCGATACCGGAATGAGGCACCACACTGTGCGCATCTAACGTCCCAGCACTGGATATGCCGGTCAATCGCAACTATAGACCAGATACCAAGTCTTGCCGGATGCGCGTTGTTCGTTGATTTTGGTGATTACAGCATTCCGGAAGGGAAGGCTCTGAATGCCCGGTGTAGATTATTCCTAACCTTGGAAATTGCGGCGGCCGCATGAAGAATGGGACTCCCGCCTGCGCGGGAGCGACGATGTTTGACGGCCGAATTAATTAGCGATTAATGAATGCGAATCAGATAGCCGTCGGTTTTTTCACAACCGGGTTTGCTGTGGGCGGTAATACTCAAGCGCGCAAATCCACCCTCTATAGGTCTATCCACTTTGCCCTTTATCTCCAAGCGGCCGCTAGGTTGTTGGGTAATTTGCAGTTGCTTTGAGGTGAAATGGTATTTGGTTTCGCCGGCACTCACGTTAACCACCACCGATGTCAGTGTGGTGTTCGCGGAAGCCATCAACGAAAACTCGCTGAACGATTGCAAATATTTATTGGTTGCCGGCTGAAACTCCGAAAACACCGGTTTATCGCAGTGCTGAGAACTCTGGCTGCTGCCGTAGGCATGTGCCGCAGTGCCGCTCAAACTCAACAAAGTGGCGGCGGCAATTTTTAATAGCGTGATCATTATTTTCTCCGAGGCGTGGTTATAAGAATAGTTATGCCCTTAGCTTACCAATAAAACCGCACATTGCTGGCGTTCAATTCAATCAAGCAAACGCCAGCGCCCCCTTTACGGCTGGCAAGCTTATACATACTCAATTATAAACCCGGCCCTATTTAACACGGGTACACCGTTCGGACTGAGCGCTTCAAAGCCTTATGCCGCGCGTCCTTCGACACACTCAGCCCGAACAATATTTAAGGTCTGGGTCAATAAAAAGTGTGACGAAAAGCACACATATAGTTCTTATGAAAACAAATTAAGTTCTAATAAGAACCATAGTCTGATAGACTTTACCCACACTATCAATTGAAACGAAGCTTTCGAAACATAAGTTCGTTTTGATCCTGAAGTGCCGAGGCGCAAGCCGCTATCGATTTATTTTTTCTGGTTTACCGAGGCTAACATCATGATGTCATGCAAAAAATTCATAACTTTCTCTATCGCAATCTCACTTATCAGCGCGCTGAGTTTTCCGGTCTCCGCGGCGACTTTTAGCCACGAAGAAGTAAGAGCCGCTCTGGAAAGCACCATTTCCAAAGTCAAAGCGTCCATCTCCGCAGTAGAAAACGGCGCAGACAAAGAAACCGTAGCCGAGCTGGTCAGCCATGCCAAGCAACAGCAAAAAGACATCGAGAACAACGATCTCGAAGTCAAACGCCAGCATGCCGGCAAACGCCTGAATACCGCATGGAAAGCAGCCCGCGGCGGCGATTTGCAGTTGGCCGGCGAATCCTTGAAAGACGCTTTAAGTCGCTACGAGGAAATGCACACGCTTTATATTTCCAGCCATTAAGCCGCGTAAAACCGCCGGTTGAGCCACGCCTCAAAGGGCCGAGCGGCGCACAAAATCGGGGCGTTTTGTGTACAAATTGGACACAGGCTAGAGCATTGTAGGGCTCAAGCTGTATGTAAAGACTGCCATTTACGACCCGCATTGCGGATAACGCCGGCGCATTTGATGCGCGTGCGTCGGCCTTGGACCTATGGACCAAGCGTTTTCTTACCTCCGAAAAGAAAAACGTGACAGTTAACTTGTTCGCCAACTGGCGAAGCGGTGATGCGGGTCTTTTTTATATCGAATTAATGGCGCAAAAGTTGCTGATTTTTTTATGTCGAACCAGGGTTCTCTATTCTCGCCTGGCTCGATGCGGCAAACGTCCGTGCACCAACCCAAGTCTTGCCGAAGCGTATCACTTGAACCTTGCATCCTAAACAGGAGATCGCAATCATGAAAAAGCTCTTCATCGCTCTATCCATAACCGTTGGCATTGCTATCTTGATGTTCGCGGTATTCAATCCCAGGCTGTCTTCCTACAATTCGCAAAACGACATTTCCTATTCCGATTTCATCAAGGATGTGCGCAGCAAATCCGTTGCCGAAGTAGTGATCGACGGCAGATCCATCGACGGCCGCCGCCATAACGGCACCCGCTTTGCCACTTACAACCCTGGTGATGCGCGGATCATAGACGATCTTTTGGAATATGACGTCAAGATCAAAGTCGAGCGGCCTGAGACGCAGTCCACCCTGACGCAACTGTTATTCTCTTGGGCCCCCACTTTGCTGCTGATCGGGGTATTGATCTATTTCATGCGTAAGCAGCAACAGGGTGCCGGCGCGCAAAACGGCTTTGGTAAAAGTCGGGCCAAATTGATGACCGAAGATCAAGTTAAGATACGTTTCAATGATGTGGCCGGCGCCGAGGAAGCCAAACAGGACGTGGCTGAAATGGTCGATTTCCTGAAAGATCCGGGCAAATACGAAGCTTTGGGGGGTAAAATTCCGCGCGGTGTGTTGATGGTGGGCCCTCCCGGTACCGGTAAAACCCTACTGGCTCGAGCGATTGCCGGCGAGGCTGGCGTACCGTTCTTTTCCATCTCGGGTTCCGACTTCGTGGAAATGTTCGTCGGTGTCGGCGCCTCCCGGGTAAGAGATATGTTTGAGCAAGCTAAAAAGCGCGCGCCCTGCATTATCTTTATCGATGAAATCGACGCCGTCGGTCGCCAGCGCAGTAGCGGCGGTAATATCGGCGGCGGCGAAGAACGCGAACAAACTCTTAACCAGTTATTAGTGGAAATGGACGGCTTCAGCGGCAACGAAGGCATCATCGTCATTGCAGCAACCAACCGTGTCGATGTGCTGGACAAGGCTTTGCTGAGGCCGGGCCGTTTTGATCGCCAAGTGCAAATCGGCTTGCCCGACATCAAAGGCCGCGAACAAATTCTCAAAGTCCACGCCACCCGCGTTCCCTTGGCGGACGATGTGAATATCACCGACCTAGCGCGCGGCACACCGGGTTTTTCGGGCGCCGAACTGGCCAATCTAATTAACGAAGGCGCCTTGTTCGCTGCCCGTAACAACCAGCGGGAAGTGACGATGCACAACCTGGACAGCGCCCGCGACAAAGCCATCATGGGTGCCGAGAAACGCACCATGATCATGAGTCGCGAGGATTTGCTGATGACGGCTTACCATGAAGCCGGCCACGCCATCGTCGGCCGTTTGATGCCGGAACACGACCCGGTTTATAAAGTCAGTATCATGCCGCGCGGCGGCGCGCTGGGCATTACCATGTTTCTGCCGGAACACGACCAATACAGTGCCTGCAAAGATAAACTGGAGGGCCAAATTTCCAGCCTGTTCGGCGGTCGGATTGCCGAGGCTTTAATTTACGGCAAAAACAAAGTCACCACCGGCGCCTCCAACGACATTCAGCGTGCTACTCAATTGGCCCGGAATATGGTGACCAAGTGGGGCTTATCTGATCGCCTGGGCCCCATGGATTGCGGCGACAACGACAGCGGATTTATGGGTTCAACCAAACCGATGTCCGAGCAAATGGCCCGCCTGATCGATCATGAAATCAGACAAACCCTGGCGAATAACTACAGACGCGCCGAAGCCATCCTGAAATCGCATATGGATATTCTGCACAATATGGCGCAAGCCTTGCTGGATTGGGAGACGCTGGACAAATATCAGATCGACGAATTAATGCAGGGCCGCAAGATCGCACCGCCCAAGGCAACCCAGCCGGCAAAACGGCACTCCGACAACGGCAAATTGCCCAGGCCGACGACTGAAACGGTAGCTCCTATCGGCAAAATACCGGCTTTGTCGTGATCTCAAGATCTGACATACCCTTCGCACAGCAAATTTCGGCAGATTCTCTCCCTCCCCGCCGGCAGGGGGTGAGCGAGGGATTAAAAAGCCGAAATTTGACGTGCGACGACTTTATAAAACTTAACTAAACAAATGAACTGTTTCTCGCCGGCACCCAATAAATGATAGAGTCGGGTTTAAAGGATACAGCAATGGCCAGGGGATTTTTTCCAAATTAGAGTGATTCGACAACCCAATAAACGCTTGAAAAAATTCGTTTCCAGTTCGGCACTATTGGCGTACTTAGCGCCAAGCTATCGCAACGCGGCGATTGCAGCATTGACAGTGTTGACAGCCTGCAGCGTGCCGACGCCGCTACCGCATGCAGAAAACACTCCGCCAGTCCCCGCCCAGTCGGCTGTGTCTTGGCGCGCTTATCAAGCCCAAAACCGGCCGCCAGCACCCGATACATCCAGCCCCAGCGCTGTGGACGCCGGAATCGATACCCAACAAACCTACGATTTGCCGGCGTTGGTGGATTTGGCCTTACGCACCCATCCGGAAACCCAGATTAGCTGGGAGGAAGCGAAAGCCGCCGCCGCGCGTCTGGAAAGAAATCGCAGTACCTGGTATCCAACGCTAACGGCAATGGCCTTTGGCCAACATTTTACCAGCAGCTTTCCCATCCCCGGCAGCGCGCTGGTCAGCAACGGTTACGCGGCGTTCGCCAGTCTGGATTTGGCATGGACCTTATTCGATTTCGGGCGCCGGGAGGCACTGGTCGATGCCGGTACGGAGCGTCTGAGCGCGGCGAATTTTGCCTTCGACCGTAAACACCAGGAAATTGCCTATCGGGTGGCCAGCAGTTTTTTTGTTTATCAGGCCGCCTTGGCCAAGGTGACGGCGGCGCAGCAAACGTTCGAGTCGGCCAAAACCAACGCCGACTCGGTACAAGCCAAACTCAAACAAGGCCTAGCCACCAAGCCCGACTTGTTGCTGGCCTTGCAAGAGCAGGCAAAATCCAGTTATGACTTGCAAGATGCGCGCGGCTCGGTGACTCAGGCAAGGGCCGATTTGACCAATAATTTGGGTATTTCGCCGGCATATAGCCTGCAGCTGGTTGACCTCAGCCAGCTGCCCTTACCCGCCGAACTGGCGCAATCGGTGGAAAAAATCGTCGATCAGGCCTTGGAACAGCGACCCGATTTGCTGGCGCGCCTCGCCGAATTGCGCGCCCGCGAAGCGGAAGTTAAAAAAGCCAGAGCGGAATTCTGGCCGAAAATATCGCTACGCGGCATGGTCGGTAATCAATACTGGGGCGACGTACATACTAAGCCGAGCGGCGGAGAGAATTATTCCGCCAACGCCATGGTCGATACGGCCATGTTGAATGTGGAATGGACCTTGTTCGACGGTTTTGAACGCAGCAATGCGATACGGGAAGCCGAGGCCAAACGGTCGGCATCCCAAGCCCAGTTGGAGGCCTTACGTCTGGAAATCATGCGCGACATCTGGAAAGCCTACGCCGACACCAAAACCGCGCTGGAAAAACGCGAGTTTGCCTTGGCGCTGTTGAAAGCCGCCGAAGAGTCCTATGCCGCCACCCAGGAATCCTATACACACGGCTTTTCGACGGTAATCGAACTGTTGTCGGCGCAAAAAGATCTGGCGCGCGCCCGCTTTACCGAAATCGACAGTCGGGCGGGCTTATTGCGTGCCGCCGCGACGCTGGTTTATGTGTCAGGCAAGCAAAACCAGGACGTGTCAAATGAGCCTTAAACGGCCGTCTTTCATGACAACATAGCCGATAACGGCAAACCCATGCTCCGGGATGGTCTTGAGCGTGAATGCGCTTACGGTTATCATCGAATCCTAATTAGAACAATTATTTTCACATTATGTCCTCCGACTCTACCTTTCCAAGCGTTTTGCGCCAGTTACTCCGCACCCATCAAGCCTTTTTGTCTTATGCCGCAAGACACGTTCACCGGCTTGAATTAACCCTGCCGCAATACGATGTCATCATCACCCTAGGCAAAACCGCCGGCATGCAGCCCAAGAAACTTGGCGAAGAAACCTTGATTACCAAAGGCACGCTCACCGGCGTGGTCAGCCGCTTAGAGGACAAGGGCCTGGTGGAAAGGTCGGCCTCGAAAAAAGACGGCCGCAGCCAGATCATCCGCCTGACCGATGCGGGCCGCGCCGTCTACGAACAAACTTTTCCCGAGCATTTGGCCCATATCGGCCGCCTGTTCGACGATTACACGGCCGAGGACATCGAAAGACTGGAGGCGGATTTACAGAGGCTGCATGAGGCGGTCATCGCCGCTCGCGGCAATCATATCGAACAAGTCGATGATGAATTCTAACGAGTACCGAAATTTTTATACGTTTGAGGTGAAGCGCACAATGATCTCCGGGCGATTACTTAAGTGGGCCTCTAAAAATAAAAGCACCTCCTTCTCCCCACGGGAGAAGGTTGGGATGAGGGAATTAAAATCAATTACTTACCCCCCTCACCCTAGCCCTCTCCCTGAGGGCGAGGGAATGTTTAGAGGTTCCCTTAAAACGTTTTTCCCGGCGAGTCTCCCGATTTTCCTGACCGCTTGCGATCCTATGCTAAGCCTGCAAGGTTCGTTCTGGCCGGCCTGGATCATCTGCATCCTCGGCGGACTGGCAACCAGCATGCTGCTGATGTGGCAATTGGTACACTATCGCCTGGCGCCCCATTTGGGACCGCCGCTGCTGATCGCACCCAGCCTTTGGGCCTTATGCACCTTTGTCATCTGGTTGGTGTTTTATGCAGCATGAAAACGGCGAAGCCTGATGGAAAACAGTCAAAACGATAGCCCAGGGTTAAGCCTGAAAAACCGCATATTGCTCGGCCGCATCATTGGCATAGCCATCGTGCTGGGCGCGGTGGCAAGCGGCGCGCTGGTTTGGCATATCAACTATCAAAATCCGCGCACCAACGATGCGATGGTGCGGGCCAACATCGTCGGCATCGCCCCGGAAGTCAGCGGCCGCATCGTGGAACTGCATGTACAAGACAATCAGTACGTCAAACAAGGCGACTTGCTGTATGTGATTAACCCGCAGCCTTATCAGGCCAAGCTGGACAAAGCCAAGGCCGAATTGCTGCTGGCGGAAAAAGACGTGGATTCCCGGCGTGCCTCCAGCGGTTCGGCCGAAATGGCCATCGAACGCCTGGAACACCAACGCGCTGCCGCCAATGCCGAAGTCAAAAAAATCGAGGCGGAAGACGAATATCTGCATAACTATCTGGAACGCCTGGAACCCTTGGCGGATAAGCAATATGTCACCACCGACCAGATCAAACAGGCGCGCTCGCGTTATGCGGCTTCGCGCGCCGAATTGGCGGATGCGAAAGCTAAAGAACTGTCGGCTCGCAGTGCCATCGAGGAAGCCAAGAGCGATAGCCGGCGAGCGGTATCGTTAGTCGCCCAGGTCGGCGACGTCAATGCCCGCATCGAAGCCGCCAGAGCCCTGGTGACCGCCGCCGAGCTCGATTTGGAATACTGTTACGTGCGAGCGCCTTTCAATGCCTACGTCACCAATTTGAATACCCGCGAAGGCGAATACGCCAAGGCCGGTGCGCAAATGTTCGCTTTGGTCGATGACCGCCAGTGGTATGTGATCGCCGATTTCAAGGAAACTTATTTGCAGTCGATCAAACCCGGCCAGGATGCCGAGGTGTTTCTGGTTGCTTATCCGGGCAAGCGCTTTCGCGGGGTGGTGACCGGGATCGGCTGGGCCAATTCGCCCGACAATATCAAACAGCATGGCGTGTTACCGGAAGTGGATCGCACGCTGAACTGGGTCATTCTGGCTTCGCGTTTTCCGGTCAGAATCGAGATTAAAGAGCACGACCCCGCGCATCCGCTCCGTATGGGCATGACCGCGTTTGTGACGGTACTGAAAGCCACTACCGACGCAGCCGTTACAGCCCTGCCGCCGTCATGACCCGAGGCGACAGCCGGACTGGTTCAAGCACGCAGTCAAAACCCAACCGGCTTTGGTTTGGCACCAGCCTGCGGCATTTTCTCACCGCCGAACTCAAAGATACACCGGCACGGCGCGTCGCCGCCCTGCGTTTATTCGTCGTCACCCTGACAATCGCACTCGTCAGCCAAACCTTGCACATCCCGCCGCTGGGGGCAATTTCCATCTTGATTTGCCTAAGCTACGACGCTTACGCCAATGCCGGCCAATCCCTGGCATTTGGCATACGCCAGCTCGGTTACCTGATGGTCACGACCCTGGTATCGGTATTGACCCTGATGCTGGCCGGCAACGACCCTTGGTTATTGTTGCCGCTGTCGTTCGTCATCTTGGCCTTGTCGCTGTTCCACGCCCGGCTGGTCGCTTGGCCCACGGGCATCGCGTTATGGTATTCGGTGGCGGTGCTGTACAGCCCCAGCACGCCCGATGAAAATATCTACCATGCCTTATGTAACATCCCGATCATTGGCGTATTGGCGCTAGGAACCTGGACGGTCGTGCACCTGACCATCAAACCGCAAGATCCTCTTAAGCTGTTAAAAGCCGAGATTGCCACGCAGTTGACAGCGGTGGAATACATCTTCAGCGCCCGTCTGGCCGATGCCGGCGCGTATAGCCCCAGACCTGACGCCAGCATGCATGCCGCTGCCGGCAGCCTCGGCAAACTGCTGGGTTTGTTAGCCAACGCCGAATTGATCCATCCCGGTTTGCACGAACGCCACCCGACTTACCGGGCACTGCTGTTGGAAATCGACGGTCTGCGGCAGTTGGCCGATTGGCTGAATCAGGTGTTGGCCGCGGAATATCGAGCCCAACCGCTGACGCCGGAAAAATTAAATGTTTATCAGGCCTTACAAAGCGCCTGCGCCAAGTTGCGGCAAGGCCTGGCGGAATCGCGCGATGTATCCGCAGACGTCACGGGCTTGTTAAACGAGGAAGTGTTGCAAGCTTATGCCCGAGAATCGAATCCTTCGCTATTAACCGCCTTGTGGCGAGCCTTGCAACGCATTGCCGGTTTGACGCAGGCCTTACATCAACCTTTAGATGCTGCGGACAGTAAAGACATCGACCAGGAATCCGACGATAAGCCTGAACATAGCTGGCTGCCGGCCTGGTTGGGTTACGAGTTTTGGGCTAGCCATGCCGACAGCGTACAATTTGGGATTAAATTCTCGTTGGGCGCGATCCTGTGCATGCTGATCGTGGAAAGCCTGGACTGGCCCGACATCAACACCGCGATTCCCACCTGTCTGGTCGCGGCGCAAACCAGTCTCGGCGCCGACTACCGGCTCTCGCTGTTGCGGGTGACGGGCGCTGCTGTCGGCGGTATCTGCGCCTATTTTTACGTATTGGTCTTTCAATCTCAGCTCGATACCGTGGTCGGCTTTGCCTTCGCCACAGCGCCGTTCTGGGCCTTGGCGGCCTGGATTACCGCAGGCAGCGAACGCATCGCCTACCTGGGCCGGCAGCTGGGGTTTTCGTTTGCGTTGTTTGTGCTGCACGATTTCGGTCAAGTCACCGATCTGTATCTGCCGCGCGACCGGGTCATTGGCATTTTGCTTGGACTGATCGTGATGGGCGTTATCGATTACGCGCTGTGGCCGCGGCGCTCGACAGTGCTGGCCCGCCATCACAGCATTGCGGCGTTACGCACCCTTGCCAATTTCACCAGCCGCTTACCCGATGTCAGCCTGCTGTTTACTTACACCTTACCCTTACGGCTAGCGGCGGAAAAACAGCTGGCCGCCGCTCAAGACTTATTGGCGCATGCTGTATTGGAACCGGATGCGCGCTTAGCCGAAAAAGTACATGAACGAGCGGCGCTACGGACTATTGTCAGGGACACCGGCCATTTATCCGGCTTGTTACAAGTCCGCAAACGCTATCGCTTACTCAGCGGCCAGCGCTTCAGTCATTTTCCCGACGAATTGCAACAACTCAGCCGGGCCTTCGATGCCGCGCTGACAACCGCCCTGGAATATGCCGCCAGCCTCCTGCAAGGCGAACCAGCTGGTAAACCGGTCGAGCTTGCCGAGCATCAAGCGCGTCTAAAGCAAAGTTATACCGATCATCATGGTATCGACAATCTGGCCGACGATTTGGCGGTGGAATGGGAGCTACGCTTTATGCTGGACGAGCAAATTGTGGCGCTGATAGCTCGCATCGAAACAGCAGTGCTGGCCGCCAACTCATATACGCAAAAGTCCGCACCGAACCTTGATTTGCAATAAGGCCGCGCTACGAATCCACTATAGCCGCTGGTCTCCCGCCCTGGCTGGAGCGACGATATACGCCAAGTTGCTCAAAATATGTTCATCTGAAAATCCAGACTCCGTTCCGCTAGCCAAACCAATGCCACGGTGACGATGGAAGCGGAACCGGTTTTCATGACCAGCAGCGGATAATAGCGATAGCGGCTAAAGCCCACTATCAGAGGCAAAACGGCGCCGACAATCACCAACTGCCCGGCTTCCACACCCAAATTAAAACCCAATAGCGGTAACAACCGCTGCGTATCCGACAAGCCCATATCCAACAACACGCTGGCGATGCCCATGCCGTGGATCAAGCCGAAAGCAAAGGCAAACCAGGTACGTCGTTTTACCAACAGCGGATAAATATTATTCAGCGCCGCCAACGCCACCGACGCGGCAATCGCCGATTCTACCCAACGGGACGGCAAACAGATGTATTGCAACACGGTCAGGCTCAAGGTTAAGGAATGCGCCAACGTGAATGCGGTGACCACGCCCAGCACGTCGAAAAATACCGGTCTAAAGCCTGGTTTTGGCTGCCAAGCTCCCTGCTCCCACGCCAAAGCTGCCGGCAGCAACAGACTTAACAAAAATAGAATATGGTCAAAGCCGATCCAGATATGCCATAGCCCGGCGTAGCCGAATCGCGCCACGGTCCGCCACCCGGCATAATTTGCGTCCCGCACAAATTCGCTACGTTGCAGGTCAGGACTAAAGATTGCAGTGTCGGTTTTAGCGGCATGCTTGACGCTTATCAGCCCGCGATGCTGCGGGTCGAGATCGAAAAGCAAGCGATAGTCTATGGACAACGGCGCGGACGCAGACGGACAAATCGCCTGGAAATTTAATACGGCATAATGACCATCGCTGTGTTCGTCCACTCGTAAATCTCCTGCATGCAGCGAACAGACTTGCTTAGCCGTCGTCATTTGCAAACGACTCAGCGCATAGGCATACACAACATCCCGACTATTTCGCAACTCGGCCCAGGTAATATTACCGTCGTCGTTGCCATCCAAGCCCAAGGCATAATCCAGGTCGCGCAAGGCAATATCCCATTGCCCGGAGATTTGCTGCCCGTCAACCTGCACCATCATGTAACTATCGCTGGCCTTATGGGCAAAAGCGCTAAAACTTGCTGTCAGCAGCAAGACCATGATCAAACCGGCCCAAATCATCACGTTCGAGCTTAATCTTTCAAAGCTTGGCGGGGCCGAACCTTCGACAAGCCTGCCTTGAGTGCAGCCTGGAGATTCAGGGCAAAAAGTATCTAAGAGGGCGATGAATTTCGCTGGCCCGTTCATATGCTGCCCCCGCCAATTTGCGCGAGCAGCGTTTGCAGTCGCGCATCTTGCAATTTGGACTCGGTTAAAAAAGCCAGCAGCGGCTGCGGATTTTTGCCGGCCGCCAGCGCCGCTTCCAAGAAAATGCGCGCATCGCGCGGCTCGCGCTGCACGTCCCAATTTTTTTGCGCCAGCGCCAGCGCCGATTCAGGCTGATTAAGCACATGCAATAAAAAGCGCGCCTCATCGCCTTGATGACTGGTATCGCCGCGCATGCGGCTGGCGGCAAAGCGAGCAGTCAGCGCATCTATATGCACAGCGGCAGTCGGCAGCCGCAGTGCTATTTCGGCAAAAGTCAGGCGCAGTAATAAGCCATCGGCGCGCGTATCGTTGGCTAATAATTCCACCACGTCTTGGAAACGATTCCGGTCCAATAGATAATCGGCATAGGTAGCCAACAGATAACCATTGCGGCGCGGCATTTGCAGCGCCTGCCGGTAATAACCGTCGGCCGCATCGTTATTACCCATGCGCTCGGCCATTTCCGCCAGCGTGGTCAAGGCCCATTGTTGATCTGCCGGTGCGGGACTGTGCGCAGTGCTTACTGCGTGCGCCAACTGGTGATAAGCAGCGTCGAGCTGGCCGGAAACACTCAGAATGGAATTCAGGCAAACTTGGCCAATCAGCGGCTCGGCTAATTTTAGTAAGGGTATACAACTGTTCAGCGCTTCGGCGTGTTGGCCTTGCACTTCCAAAATGGCCGCCCGCGTCAACCAGGCTTGCGCCAAGCGCGGCTGACGCGCCAAAGCCCGATGCAAATAGTCCAGGGCCGCCGGAAATTCGTGGCGATTTTGAAACAAGGTCGCTCGCAACGTCAGCACTTCGGCTGTCGGCTGCGCGACCGCCAGCCAAGGCGTCAATGCGGCTTCCGCGTAACCGAAATAGCGCGGATCCGATTCAGCACGGCCCAGTTCTATATAGCGCTGGACTAAAGCTAAAGCCGGTTCCAAGTCATTAGGCTGAGCCGCGACTTGTTTGCGCAAGTCACGAATTTCCAGCCAACTGTCGCCCCTGGCCGGCAAGACTTCAACGATTTCGTCATCGGTTTTGGGTAAATAAGCTTGTGCCCCGGCGTCACTGAACATAGCAACAGACATCAATAAACCTAATGTAAGCCAGTGTTTCATCGGCTCCTCCTTCGGATGCTTAGTGGACAGGAGGCGAGCACAGCCGCCCCCTGCCCTCTTCTAGTTATTTGGACAACTACCCATAGCCAAGGAAACGGCATCGAAACAACCGGATTCGCCTGGATCGACATGGCGGCTTTGCCGGCCGCTATTGGCAAAGGCCACGTACGGAAATACTTCCTGATAGCTTCTGTCGTTGCTGTTAACGCCATCGGCGACCCGGTTATTCGGGAAGCTGTTGAATGCCGGATTCAACACCCCAACCACCGCTTGCGCGGCAATATCGGTCACATCATCGGACACGCGCCGCCCGTTCGGAAAGCCGGCGCTATCGCCCGCCAGAAATGCCATGCGTTTGCGGGCGCTGACAGGCGCGGGGCCGATGCCGGTATTCAAGCGCAGCAAATCCGCCACCGGTCCACGTTGCGTGGGCGAACAACCAGGGCAAATGGGCGCCGCATAAAACACCAAGGGGCCAAGGTCAAAACTAGGGTTGGCCGGATTTACCCTGGGCGGCGCCGGAATCGGCACCGCACCGCCGTATGCGGCGTTGACGACTCTGGCCAATAACGGATCCAACACATAACCGGCAAAACTAGCGTCGTCCTTGGGTTCGCTCATACTGAACCGGTCTTTGTCGCCGGTACCGATTAACACCTCATTGACCAAGGGATTACCCATGCGCTGAATCTGCACATAGGCATTGGCGAGTTTAGGCTTGCCGCCTGGTCTGTCGGCATACGCTTTGGTGCGAGGCCGCGAAGTAGTGGCATAAGTGCCGATCACCGCCAAGGCCTCGCCGGCGCTATGTTGCTTGCCGTCTTGGGTGAGCATGGCGATAGGCAATTCGATAGCGATGGAATTAACGTTGTAACCGGCCACATCGTCCGACGCGAAGTTTTGGTTTTCCGCATCATTTTGGTTCTCGGCAAACACCCCCGGCACACCGGCGCCGGACGCGCCGGACCGGAAATTAAAGGTATCGAAAGTCGCGCCCAAATCGATGTAAAACGGATCGTCGACGGTACCGGCAAACACGCTAACCCCTCCGCCTAAATCGTAAATCCCTTGGCTGGCCAGATTTTGATAGTTGGGCATGGTGCGCGGACCGACGTTGGATGGCACCGCATAGAGCTTTTGCTGATTGGTCAGATCGATAACTTGGCGGTTGGCGCCCTTCCCTTTAATCAGCGTCACCGTATAACTTTGCCGCAAACCCAAGCCTTCCGAGCCGGGGCCATCCAATGCGGTAATCGCCGGCGGCACGATCAAGCTGCCGGCCGCAACCGGACTCGGCGAATTGGCCGGGGCGACAATGCCGGTGCCGGCGCCGACAAAGCTGGTAAACACGCTGGGCAAGCGGGTTTCGGTTTTAAACCTGAACTGCAGGGTAATGTCTTCGTCGGCGTCGAAATTGTTATCCACCTTCATTTCATACAGAACTTCCGGATCGAACGGAAAATAATTCGGGCCATTGCTGGGCTCCAGCAAGGGATCGACATTCAATATCATCGTTACCTTGCTGGGATCGTTATAGCTGACGAAAGCGTACCAATCGGTGATGTCGGCCTTGGTATCCAATGCGGTTAAAGGTGCTTCGCGGTGATTGGCAGCATCAACGGGCTGTAGGCCGCCCATCAACAATAAAGCGCTGGCGAACATGGTCAGCGGCCAACGGCTGTAGTGGTGTAAGTCTTTCATAGTCTAATTCCTCATTAATTAAAGCCGCAGCTTCAAGCAGTCTGCGTTAGGGAATACGCGGGAAATCGGCAAACGGATGCGGGTAAATGGAATTTATGCCAAGCGGACCGTGCTTGCCGCGTCGGCTCGCGCTTTGGATCTAGCCTTGCCCAGCCGGCCGCCAAGCAAAAACAAGCCGGACAAACTCAGCAGCATCAGGGTGGGCGGTTCCGGCACGCTGGCGATCTGGGCATTGGCGACGTTGAGAATGTGTAGATCCCAAGCCGCCGTGCGATTTGGTTCCACCGGATCGCCATGGCTATCGGTTAACGAACCTTCGCAAAACCGGCCGTTCGAACAACCGAAGGCGGCGGTAAATTGCGGATCGGTATCCCGTAAGAAGCCGTCAGCCAGCGACGTGCTAACCGAAAAGTTGTCGTATTGGGTCAAGGTTGCCAGATAATTCCCGGCGACCAGATTGATAGCTAAATAACTATCGAATTCGCCGTAATTGAAATTAATCCCGTTCGACAATTGGTTACCACCCAAGACGCCGTCATCCTGCTCGGCCAGTTGGTTGCCTAAGCCGTCCCACAGCGTCAAAATCGGATCGAAACCGCCGCCCAGCCAGGACGAGGTAAACAAGGTCACCGTGCCGGGCGAACCGAGCGAAAAGGCAAAGCTCAGCTTATCGTTATCGTTGGCAAAGTTGCCGTTAAAATCAAAGTCAGCGGCCTCAACCGCCGTCGCTACGGTCAGGCAGGCGCCCAACAACGCAACCGGAAATAGCTTTTTCATCGTGGTTTCCTCTCAGTCTGTGGTTAGAAATGGCAAGTCGGCGACGGATTCCAGATGCGGATGGCGATACTCGGCATTCGCGCCGACTTGCGATGACTGATACGCGGCAAACTCGACAGTAGATGCAAAACAGGTAAAAAATATTGGTGGCAGTGTTTGTACAACGGGCTTGGTTCGTACTTGGCACATCAGCATCTTTCGATAGCGAACCACACGGTTATTAACCCCGGACAAAATCGGCCGCTTGACTATTTGCCACGTGCAAAAGGCTGTTTTATAGTGGTTCAACCCCCAACTCTTAGTCTCTATCCTCTTGAATGCAGCTACCAAATCTCGGCAAACCAAGAAAAGTCCCTATGCCTTATGTCGCTTGATTCACAGTTTAAGCGTTATCCCCACATTGCCGTGCATCCAAACCAGCCGATGCATCGTATAGCTTTCTAAAGGGACACGAGAGCGATGGCGGATAGCGATTTGAACGATGACGAGAACCTACAACCAACAACACCTGCCGACGAAGCCTTATTGCGGGAATGGCTTGGCCGCGTCGTGGACCAGGATCAAGCCGCGTTGGGTAAGTTGTACGACACCTTGGTGGATCAGGTCTACGGTTTGGCGTTGCGGATCACCCGGCGGGCGCAGTGTGCTGAGGAAGTGGTGCAAGATACGTTCTGGCAGATCTGGCGGCAGGCGCCGCGCTTCGATGCCGAACGCGGTTCGGTAAAAGCCTGGGTGATGACGATGGCTCGCAGCCGCGCACTGGACGCCTTGCGGCAGTTGGACGGCAATCTAAGCGAGCTGGAACCGGAGGCTCTGGTGTTGATTGAAGCCCCAGCCGACCAAATGCCGCCGGATTTACTATCAGCAGTGCAGCAAGGCCATCGCCTACAAATAGCCCTGGCGGCTTTGGACCCCTTGCCCCGGCAATTGCTGTCGTTGGCGTTTTTCCGGGGTTTGAGTCACGACGAAATCGCCGTTTGCAGCGGTTTGCCCCTGGGTACAGTGAAATCCCATATCCGTCGGGCCCTACAGACGATGCAGCAATTTTTGACAGCCGATACCGGCGAGGTTAACTAAACAATATGACTGACAAATTCCCGCCTTTGGATAGTGCAGACGCCACCGACTTGCAGCAACTCGAAACGCTGCTGGCTGACGGTTTGGCGCCGATTCCGGTTGCCGGCGCACGCCGCAATTCGTTACGCAAAGGCCTGATGACGCAAGTCACGGCCAGCCTTGCCAAACAAGCCGGCATACTCACCGTGCGCGCCAGACACGGCGTCTGGCAAGCCCTGAAAACCGGCATCCGCGTCAAACCACTCTGGGACGGCGGCCGGCAAGGCCATTCGGTATTGATCGAATTCGCTCCCGGCGCTAGCCTGATAGCGCATCGGCACAACTGTCTGGAAGAAGGCATCGTGCTGCACGGCGATTTGCAAATGGACGACTTGCGGCTCGGCCCCTTGGATTACCACGCCTCGCCAGCCGGCAGCCGGCACGGCGGGATAAGTTCGACGAATGGCGCGCTGGCCTATTTGCGCGGTACATCACTGGGCGATAGCCGCGAGGTATTGCGGGAAGTGTTGGGTGGTCTGCTACCGTTTGGCAAGGATGAGTCGTTTAGCGTGTTTGCCGAGCAAATAGACGACTGGCAGGAAATAGCCCCCGGCGTCTGGAAAAAACCGCTGTGGCAGGACGGGGAGCGCGAATCCAGTTTTTATCGCCTGGAAGCCGGCGCCAAATGCCCGGCACACGGCCATCGCCTGGAAGAAGAATGCATGATGCTGGACGGCGACTTGTTTATCGACGACGTCTTGCTACGCGCCGGTGACTACCAACTGGCGCCGGCCGGCAGCGCGCACCACGAGGTCTATACCGACGTTGGTGCGACGCTGTTCGTGCGCGGCGGCAGAGGTTACTGACCGGTTTATCCGCGCCGGAATGCCCTGGCGGCTTAGCCTTAGTTGATGTCTTGACTGTTTAAATAGTCTTCGTAATTACCGCTGAAATCGACGATGCCGTTTGGCGTCAGCTCAATAATACGAGTCGCCAGCGAGGACACAAACTCGCGGTCGTGGCTGACGAAAATCAGCGTACCGGGATAATTTTCCAAAGCCGCGTTCAACGATTCAATCGATTCCATATCCAAATGGTTGGTCGGCTCGTCCAACACCATCACGTTGTTTTTTTGCAGAATCAATTTGCCGAACAACATCCGGCCTTGCTCGCCACCGGAAATGACTTTGACGGATTTGTTGATTTCGTCATTGGAAAATAACAAACGCCCCAACGTGCCACGAATGGTTTGATCGTCGTCCGATTCTTTGCGCCATTGGCCCATCCATTCGATCAGCGACATGTCTTCCGCAAAATCTTCGGCGTGATCCTGGGCAAAATAACCAACGTCTGCGTTTTCCGCCCATTTCACTTCGCCGCTGTCCGGCGTCAAATCGCCGACCAGGGTTTTTAATAAAGTCGATTTACCGATACCGTTCGGGCCGATCACCGCCACCCGCTCACCAACCGCGATCATCATGTTCAAGTTTTTGAACAAGGGTTCCGCACCGTAGCCTTTGGCCAAGTCTTTAGCTTCCACCGCCAAACGGTACAATTTTTTAGCTTGATCGAAGCGAATAAACGGATTGACCCGGCTGGACGGTTTGACTTCGTCGAGCTTGATTTTCTCCAACTGCCGCGCCCGCGATGTAGCCTGTTTGGCTTTGGAAGCGTTCGCGGAAAAGCGCGCCACGAAGGTTTGCAGTTCCGCGATCTGGGCTTTTTTCTTGGCGTTGCCGGCCAGTAATTGTTCGCGTACCTGGGTCACGGCGGTCATGTAATCGTCGTAATTGCCCGGATACACGCGCAATTCGCCGTAATCCAGATCGGCCATGTGAGTGCAAACGCTGTTCAGGAAATGCCGGTCATGCGAGATGATTACCATCGTCGAGTTGCGCTCGTTAAGAACATTTTCCAGCCAGCGGATGGTGTTGATGTCCAAGTTGTTGGTGGGCTCGTCGAGCAGCATGATGTCGGGGTTGGAGAACAAAGCTTGCGCCAACAGCACCCGCAGTTTCCAGCCCGGTGCCACCGCGCTCATTGGGCCGTTGTGTTGTTCCAGCGGGATGTCCAAACCCAGCAATAACTCGCCAGCCCGAGCTTCGGCAGTGTAACCGCCGAATTCGGCGAATACCGTTTCCAGATCGGCGGCGCGCATATAATCGTCTTCGCTGGCTTCCATATTGGCGTAGATCGCATCGCGCTCCGACATCGCCGCCCACATTTCGGCGTGGCCCATCATCACCACGTCCAGCACTCTTTGCTCTTCGTAGGCAAATTGGTTTTGGCGCAAGATACCCACGCGCTCGTTGGCGTCGATGCTGACGTTGCCCGAGGTGGGTTCCAAGTCGCCGCTAAGGATTTTCATGAAGGTAGACTTGCCGCAGCCGTTGGCGCCGATCAAGCCGTAACGGTTGCCGTTGCCGAATTTGACGGAAACGTTTTCAAACAGGGGCTTAGCCCCGAATTGCATGGTGATATTGGCGGTAGAAATCAAGAGAGTGTCCGAAGATTAAGAGTAAAAAGAGCGTCGCCGCCGCTTGAAGCTTGTGACGAAATAAATGAGTTGGCGCGAAAATCGGTTATTTTACCAGACTTTAATCGACGATCATTTACAGTAATGTGTCACTGACTATCCCCACATGAACACACCGCCCGCCACCACAGAACAAATTTACCCCATCTTGTATAGTTTCCGCCGCTGTCCCTATGCGATGCGGGCACGTTTGGCCATTGCCGTATCGGGAGTAAGCGTCGCGCTCAGAGAAATCGAACTCAGCAATAAACCTGAAGCAATGTTAGCTATTTCGCCGAAAGGCACGGTGCCGGTGCTGTTTTTGCCCGACGGCCGAGTCATCGAACAAAGTCTGGATATTATGCTGTGGGCCTTGGCGCAACACGATCCGCATGACTGGCTAAACCAAGCGCCGGAAGATACGCAGCGATTAATCGACTGGAACGACGGCGATTTCAAATACTATTTAGACCGTTACAAATACGCAGACCGCTATCCGGAACAAACACCAGCCGATTATCGTCAACAAGGCGAGGTGTTTTTAGCCGAGCTGGAAAGGCGCTTGCAGCGGCACAAATTCTTATGCGGCGAGTCTTTCAGCCTAGCGGATGCCGCCACGCTACCATTTATCCGCCAGTTTGCTGCAGTGGATAATGCGTGGTTTGAAAGTTCGCCGTATCCAACCCTGCAACAATGGCTGGACACTTTTTTAAGGTCCAATCTGTTTGCAGCGGTTATGCGAAAATACCCGCCCTGGAAAACTGACGACCCGTTAGTCCTTTTCGGGTACGAGGCCGGCCTCGGCCCATTTCAATAGGTGCCCGACATGTTAAAAATTTACAGAAAAACCATCCGCATCGACGGCTCCGGCGCACATCCCCGCCTCGAGTCACCGCCGCAGAGCAAGCTATACAATCTGCTGAGCATTCCGGCAATGATCGCCGGCGCGATATTGGGCACCGTGGTGTTTTCGGCGTTTTTTGCCTTACTGTTGATTCCGGTAGCGATAATCGGCATCAGAGGCTGGTGGTTGCTGCGAAAACTCAAAAATGCCCAGGTTGAAGGTCAAAGTCTGGAAGCTGAATATACCGTGGTTTCAGACCCGACAAAATCCACGAAGTCAGACTGAGAAATCGCCTGCTTGACAACAAAAAAAGCCCCCACCTTGAGCAGAGTGGAGGCTGTGGAATGTGAAGCTTTACAACGAGGAGGTACTACGAAAAAACTCAGAACCTGACAGGTTTGGCCACTTCGATATTGCTAAACAGCGAAGCAGCGCCAAAAAACAGAGTGGAAAGAACAAACTGACCGGACAGGAAGCTGAACATACCGGTTGCAAAAAACAATCCGGTGACGATGTCTTTATACAGATTGCTTGACTGGTTCATTTTTTCCACCTTGACTGGGTTTCAGTCGATTCATTGAAGACGGTTTAACTATAAACCTTTGCTGTTTATTTACAATAAGGCGTTTATTGTATGATTTGTTTCTTATTTTGAAACAAGTTTAGTTGCACACCACCCTTCACCAGCCAAATTGAACCTCAACTCGGTTCAAACTTAAGCTACCGATATTGATGCAGGAGGATGTAGTCATGAGCCACCATTTAAATCTACTGCGCGCCATATTCCAGGATCCGCTTAGCGGTAACATCCATTGGCGGGAAATAGAATCGCTGTTGCATCACCTGGGCGCCAACCTGCAACCCAGCCATGGTGCGCGCTTTCGCGTGATACTGAATAATATCGAAGGCGTGTTGCATCATCCGCACCACAGCGGCATATGTACTAAACAGGAAATCAAACATCTGCGCGAATATCTGGCAAGCGCGGGCATCAGTCCTTCCGCGTATGAAGAACAGCGCAACAAACCACATTAGCCCAACGCCTGCCCTAAGGTTTTTAAGCATTTAACACGACCATGGTCCACCGGAAGGATTGAACAGAACGCCCGATGAAATGGATTACAAAAAGCATATTGCTGGCGTTGTTGCTATTGCCTGTATTGTTTGGACTGGCGCTATGGCTGGCAATTGATGTCAAGCCAAAATTACAAACCCGAGCCGACCTGACACCGGAACAAATTGCCCGCGGCAAATTGATTTTTCGGCAAAACGATCCGCGCCGTCTAAAATCCGGCGCGATCGCCCAAGTGGCACTGGATCAACAGGAATTGGACCTGGCGATCAATTATCTTGCCAATCAATACGCTAACGGCGTAGCGGGTTTACGGCTCTATCAAGGCCGCGCCCACATCGACGCCAGCTTGCCTTTACCACGAAATCCTGTAGGCCAATATCTGAATTTGACGTTGGCGCTGAAGCAAACCAGCGACTTACCGGAAGTAGACCACCTGTCTTTGGGACAACTCCGGCTGCCCGGCATGCTAGCCAAACCCTTGGTGAAATGGGCACTCAACACTTTGCAACCGGCAGCGGATCGGCAAGCCTTCGCCGATATTGTCAAGCATGTGCTGTTTCAACCCCAGCGCCTGACGGTAACCTATCGTTGGCAAGCTGACTTGCCCGGCAAATTGCGCGGCGCCTTGCTAACGCCTGATGATCAGCAGCGTCTGCAGGCTTATCAGCGACATTTAGCGGAACTAAGCCGGACAGATAACAAAAGCCTCAGTCTCACTGATTTCAGCAAGCCGCTGTTTCAGCTGGCCGCACAACGAAGCGCCAGCAACGACCCGATTCAGGAAAACCGGGCATTGATTCTGATATTGACACTTTATGCCAATCAACAGCGCCTGACGAAAATTCTCCCGGAATCCAGACTTTGGCCCCGCCCGATTTGGCGCCAAATAACGCTGAACGGCCGCGACGACCTAGCGAAACATTACCTGGTTTCGGCGATGCTGGCGGCCTATTCCGGCACCCCGTTGGCCGATGCGGTGGGTTTGTTTAAGGAAATAGAAGATTCGCGCGGCGGCAGCGGTTTTTCGTTTAACGACCTCGCCGCCGACCGGGCCGGGACGCGCATGGGCGAACAAGCTGTCGCCAGTCCGGCGCTGGCACGGAAAATCCAATCAATATTAGCCAACGCCGATGAAAATCAAATGATGCCGGCTACCGCCGATTTACCGGAATCACTAAGCGAAGCCGAGTTTATCCGCCGTTTTGGCGGCACCAATGGCGAAACCTACAAACAACTGATGCAAGACATAGAACGGCGTATCGCGGCCTTGCCGGTGAATCGGGAATGATGGGTGAGCGAAAATCTGGCTGGCCGGCGAAGCCACCGCAAACGGTTGGTGACTAACCCACGGCCACTTTTGCTCGCGCCAACAAGGCCGTAAACTCGTCGGCGGCCATCGGCTTGCCAAACAGATAACCCTGCGCCTCGTCGCAGTCGTTTCTTAACAAGTATTGCGCCTGCTGCTCAGTCTCCACGCCTTCCGCTATCACCTTGAATTTCAGAATCTTGGCGATGGAAATAATCACCATCACAATCGCGGCGGCGTCTGCGTCGTCGGGTATGTTCGCCACAAATGAGCGGTCGATTTTCAGCTTGTCGAAGGCAAACTGCTTGAGTTGGTTCAAACTGGAATAACCGGTGCCGAAATCGTCTATCGAAATTTGCAAGCCGGCTTCCCTGAGCTTGGCCAATATAGCCCGCTTCCGTCCCGGATTGCGGATGAACAAACTTTCCGTCAACTCCAATTCCAGGTATTCGGCGGGCAAGCCGGTTTCATTGACGATGTCGATAACTTGCGCGACAAAGTCTTCCTGATCCAATTGCCGCGCCGAGACATTGACCGCCATCGTGAACGCCGGATAGCCGCTTTGCCGCCAAATTTGGCTCTGCCGGCACGCCTCGCCCAACACCCACGCACCTATCGCCTCGATCAGGCCGATTTCTTCGGCGACCGGAATGAATTGATCGGGCGGAATCAAGCCCAGCTCGGGATGTCGCCAACGGATCAGCGCCTCGGCGCCGACGATCCGCCCGGAATCCAGATCGATTTGCGGCTGGTAGTGAAGAAAAAATTCGTCGCGTTGCAGCGCCCGGCGTAAGTCGCTTTCCAGACGCAGCTTGGTCGACACGACAAATTCCATATTATCTTCATAAAAACAATAGGTATTGCCCTGCTCCTTGGCGCGGTACATCGCGGTATCGGCGTGTTTGATCAGCAAACCGCTATCGGCGCCGTCGGCGGGATACAGCGAAATGCCGATACTGGAGCTGACGTAAAACTCTTGCTCCATTAACGCGAATGGCTGGGCAATGGCGATACGGATCTTGTCGGCGACAGCAGCGGCGACTTGCGGATTGCTGATATTTTCCAACAGCAGCGTAAATTCGTCGCCGCCAAACCGGGACACCATGTCTTCCCGCCGCACACAGCCTTGAATCCGCTCTGCCGCGGCTTTCAATAACTGGTCGCCGACATCGTGCCCCAAGGTGTCGTTAGTCAGCTTGAACCTATCCAAATCCAGGAACAGCACGGCATGCAGCTGATTTTGATCAGCGCTGACGGCGATCACCGAGTTCAGCCGGTCGATGAATTGCGTGCGATTGGCCAGATTGGTCAAGGGATCGTGGTAAGCCAGGCGATTCAAGGTCCGCTGGGTCAGGCTGGCTTCCAACAAATGCGCGATACGCTTGCGCAGCACCGCGAAATGAATCGGTTTGGGAATGTAATCGTTAGCCCCTATCGAAAAAGCCAATTCCACCGAATGGTCGTTTTCCAAAGCGGTAATCATCAGTATCGGCACCTCCGCCCCATGGGGCAGCGCGCGAATTTTTCGGCAGGCCTCGAAACCGTCCATTTCCGGCATCATCGCGTCCATCAAGATCAAATCCGCCATTTGCCGCTGGCACAACGCCAGCGCCTGCCGGCCGGTGCCGGCCAACTCCACCCGGTAGCCGTCCTTCTCCAAAACATCTTGCAAGGCAAACCGCATGGCTCTGTCGTCGTCCGCCACCAGAATTCTGGGGCCGGCCTGAGGGACCGGGTCAGCAGCCGTTTCCGCGCCTATTTCCAAACTCAACAGTTGTTCGATGAACCGGTATTCGTCGCGCAATTGCTGCAGCAAGGCCTCGCCGTTTTCAATCTGCGCTTCAGCCGCCTGCTCTTCCAGTTGCCGGGCGATCAGCGCCAGCTTTTCTGCGCCCAGGTTGCGGCTGGCACCCTTCAGGCCATGGGCCGATTCGCGTAATTGCGCGTGATTGTCCGTCGCCAGCGCCTGGGCGATTTGCTCGATTTGCGCCGGCGCGTCTTCCAGATAATAGCCCACCATCTTCACAAAACCCTGGCCGATTTCCTCGCGCAATTGGCGTAAAACCGCGTGATCCAGCGCCTCCAGCGACGGCTCCGGCGAGAGCGGCTCGGCGGTCAGGCACGGCCTGTCCTCGAACCAACTCAGCAGTTTTTCCCGCAACGGCTTCAGCTTGATCGGTTTGGCCAGATAATCGTCCATCCCGGCCGCCAGACACAAATCGCTATCGCCTTGCTGAGCGTTGGCGGTCATCGCCACGATGGGCAGCCGGCCCACGGGTTCAGGCAGCAGCCTGATGCGTCGAGTCGCCTCAAAGCCGTCCATAGTCGGCATGTGGCAGTCCATCAGGATCAAATCGAAAGCCTGATGCTCCAGCCAGGACAAGGCCTCGACGCCGGAACCGGCGATTTCGTAGCGGCAACCCAGCCGCTCCAGCATGCCCGCGGCCACCATTTGACTGGCACGGTTGTCTTCGACGATCAATATGCGCCGCCCGAGCACGACGCTTTGCTCGACCTCGGGCGCCAAGTCGGACGCGGGCTCTTGATAATCCTGACCGGCGGTTAATATGAAATCGTATAGCTTGGAAACCTGTACCGGTTTCGCCAACTGCGCGGCCACGTTTGGCAAGCGCGGCAGATTGACGGCATTAACGGGGTCGGACAGCAACACGATTTTGACATCGGCCAGCGCCGGATCGTCAACGATCATATCTACCCAAGTGGCATCGCCGGCATCTCTCAGATCGATGATGACAAAATGATACGCCTGGTCCTGATCATTGGCGGAACGCAACATATCCACGGCTTTGATGCCGTAGCCGCTATGCCGGTAGTGAATTTTCCAACGCGCCAGACTTTGCGCCAAAAACTGGCGCATTTTGTCGTTCTCGGTCACAACCAATATCCGCAGATTGGCGAAATAGGCTTGCCGAGCCTCAGAGATGCCCTCGGTACCGCGCGGCGGATTGAAGGGTACGGTAAACCAGAACGAACTACCTTGCCCTTCCCGGCTTTGGACGCCGATTTGCCCCCCCATCAGTTGCACCAATTGCCGGCAAATCGCCAATCCCAGGCCGGCGCCTTCGTAATGCCGGGTCCTGGACCCGTCGGCCTGCACAAAGGCATCAAAAATATTGGTTTGCGCTGCCTCGGGTATGCCCATCCCGGTGTCGGTCACGCAAAACCGCACCGGGATGGTATCGCTTTCTGCCGCTTCGGTGTGCACATCAATGGTGATGCCGCCTTGTTCGGTAAACTTCAGCGCGTTGCCGACCAAATTAATCAGCACCTGCCGCACCCTGGACGCTTCGCCGTTCAACACCAGCGGTATATCGTCGGCTAGCGAGTAGGTGAGCTGCAGATTTTTTCGGTGCGCCTGCGCAGACATCAATTCCACGACTTCGTCCAAGGTTTCGTAAAGCACGAAGTCGACCGGCTGCCGCTTCATCATGCCGGATTCAATGCGCGAAAAATCCAGAATATCTTCGATTAACTTCAACAGTGCTTCGCCGGCGTTGCGGGCTACCATCGAGTATTCCAGCTGCTTGGGCGTCAACCCCATGTCCTGCAGCAACTCCAGCATACCCAGTACCGCATTCAGCGGCGTGCGCAGTTCGTGGCTGACATTGGCGGCAAACTCGCCCTTCAGGCGCGCCGATTCCAGCGCGGTGTCACGAGCTCGCTCCAACTGCTTTTCCCGGGTTTCCAACACCGCCATCATGGTATTGAAGGCTTCACCCATTTCGATGATGTCGCGCGACCCGCTCAAGCGGGCCCGCACGTTTTTCGCACCGGCTGAGGCCTTGCGCATTCTCAGCGCCAGTTGTTGAATCGGCAAAGTCAAGCGCCGCGACATCGCCAATAAAAACAGCAGAAACACCGTGGCCGAGCCGCTGGACGCCATCAAAGTGGTCCAGCGAATTTTTTCTTTCATGACATTCAGCGATTGCTTGCCCATCACCAAGCGCACATAGCCGACCAATTCCGGCGTCGGCGTTTGCGCCTCGAACGGTGACGCCTCTTGCTCCGCGGTGTTACGCGCGTATACCGGCGCGGCAAAATACCAGGCTTGTTCGTTCTCATGCACCAAGGCCAGGGATTCCGGCCAGCGCGCCGCGTCGGCAGCGGGCATGGCAGGTTCGCCGCGTTCGAATAAGGGCTCCAGGGCGTTGTTGTAAATGGCTACGCCGTGCACATCGGGAAACGCCAGGAAGCGTCGGGCCGGCTCCTCGGCGTTCTCCCGGCTGGCATACAGCAAAGCCAGCGTGCTCTGTGCCGCAAAGGCTTCCGTGGATTGCAGGCCTTGGGCGACCCATTTATCGCGGACGATGTAGTAAGACAGCGTGGAAATGCCGAATGCCGACAGTATCGAGATCACTACCAGACCGAAACAAAAGGTCACGGCCAGCTGTTGCAGGAAGCTCGCCCGCTTGAACCTGGGCCATCGCAAACGCTTCATTGCGTTTAAGGGACCGGGAAAACCATCGCGAATTCGCGGCGTGTCTGACTGGAAAAACGCAAACCCAGATGTTCCGCGGTGCGTAAATTAACGGCCACCAGCAAATCCCGCAGCAATTCGACCGATTCAAACTTGCCGCCCGCCTGTACTTGCTGGACGGCCAGACCGGCCAAACTGCGGCCCATGCTGAAATTGTCCGGGTATAAGGAAAATAATGCCCCTTTGCGCACATGGTCGAGATTGCTGGAAAACACCACGAAATTTTTCTCCCAGGCTTCGCGCAGTACTTCCGGTAACAAGGATTGCTCGTCCATGGCGGCGTTTTCGCGCGGCAGCCAGAGGGCAATGGAGTTGTCTTTAATCTCCAGCAAAATCTGCCGGAACTGATCCGAGGAATCGTGTAAATTGCCGGTCGGTTGCGCCACCAGCGTCAAGCCACGTTCCAGAGCCGCCCGTCCGGCACGCTCGATCTCCCAGGCAGTTTGCCGAGGATCGTAGATCACGGTAATTTTTTTCACCTCCGGCACCAATTTTTTCAAATGGTCGAACATCGCTTCCGGGGCCGGCGTCAGACTGATACCGGCCAAGCCTTGCACCTCATCCGGGCGGATCATGGTCGCGCCGATCACCACCGGAAATTGGGAAGATACCGATTTGGCGACCGCCAAGCCGGCGCGGCCCAAAGTCACTACCACATCGATCCTGTCGTTTTTCAGGTCCTGAATCAATTTTTCGACGGACTTGTCGCGCTCACTCAGCAGGTAATGCCCAACCGGCTTACCCAGCTCCTGTTCCATACCGCGCGCGATCTCCATGAACACCGAGCGGTAGGGCTCGCGCACATCGGGATAAACGATGGCAACGGTCGGCGCTTGCGCCCAGGCGCCACCGCAAAAAGGCCACAGCAGACATAAGGCCAATCCGAGCTGAAAAAATAGTCTATAGAACAAAATGACTCCCGAACTACGGTGTAAGCAAGACCCGACCAACGGCGCCTCGGCTAAAAATGAAGACTGATTTCGCCGTAAAAACTGCGCGGCGCCAATGGTAAATCGTTAGGAATGGCGGCCGGATTGCCGGCCAGACTGGGTTCCCGGGCACTGACATCAAACAGATTACGCACCGAAAACGCCACTTCCAGATGCTTGGCCAAATTCTGCCGGCGTAGCGTCACATCCACCCAAGTATAATCCGCGACCGGTTTGCGCGTATCGCCGAAACTACGGTCGCGCCCCACTATCCATTTGGCTTGCGGACTGAGTTGCCAATCGGGCAAAAATTCCCAATTCAGACGCAGATAGACCTGATGGTGCGGCGCATACCCGCTATCACGGTCCAGAGCCTGGTCGCGGCTACGTTGATAGGCGTAGTTGCCGATAATTTTCAAAGTGTCGGCGGCCTGCCATTCCGCCTCCAGTTCGGTGCCGTAGCCTTGCTGGACACCGGTATTTTGCGCCGTCGAAGTGGTGGCATTGGCATCCGGTACAAAACGGATGATGTCCTTCCACCAGAAGTTAAAGAAATTCAAACCCAGGCGCAGACTATCCGTCGGCCGATAGTCGAAACCCAATTCGACGTTTTCCATGGTTTCCGGGCGTAAGGCGGCATTACCGAGCTGCGCCGGGTTGTTGATGATATACATTTCTTGAAACGACGGCGCCCGAAACGCCGAACCGTACATCAGCTTTGCCGTTAAATCGTAGCGGGCTTCCCAGATCAAGGCCGCGCGCGGATTGAAGGTATTGCCGAAGTCCGAATAGCGGTCGTAACGAGCACCTGCGGTCAAACTCCAGTCATTGGCAAAATTCCATTGGTCTTGTAAAAACAGGTATGCCACTTTCCGGTCCACTTCCGGAATGAAGGTCGCGGAGGTGCCGGAGACGTCGGTCAGCGGAATCCCCGGCAGCGACGGTATCGGTGTGCCGGTAGCAGGATCGATACCAAAATTCTGACTGACCCGTGCCTTGAACAGGCTGTCGTAATTAAAACCGATGCCGCTGCGTAACTGATGCCCCTGAAAGCCGCCGTAAGCAAAGGTCTGGCTGATACGGACATGGCGTTCCCACACCTCGGGATTGCCGATGTAACCGTTCGGAAAGGTGACCGGCGCGCCGGCGCCGATCTGGCCGTTGGCGCCGATAGGCAAGGTAGTGCCGGCCGGAAATAGCGTCAGATTGCGCTCGATTTCCTGACTGGTTTCGAAATAGCTGGCTTGCGTCGTCAAATCCCAGTTTTCAATGTCGGCGTTATGGTAAGTGACGTCGGCGTTCCAACGGTCGCTGGCATAACGGTTGACCGGGTCGAGGGCTTGCGCGATACCCGAGGCGTTACCCAAATCGCTGCGGTGTTGCAGCCCGCCGCGAAACCGCCAATGGCCGCGCGACAAATCCAATCGGGCGTCGAGATTGTCGCGCGACATGTTCAGCGGCCCCGGCGCCAGCGAAGCGCGGGTCCCCAACAAGCTATCGAACTGGCTTTGCAGGTCGGCATCGACGATGGCGTTCTGCCCGGCAGTCTTGTGGTATTCGAAAGCCAAGGCAACGTCAAAGCCGGCCCATTCGCCGCCATGCAAGGCCCAGCCGTCATAGGTATCGAAGCTGCCGACCCGGCCACCGACCTCAGTACCTTCGATGTCCTGTTTAGTTTTGGTGATGACGTTGATTACCCCGGCGAAGGCATCGGCACCGTATACCGCCGATCCCGGCCCGCGCACAATTTCGATACGGGCGATGTCGCGGATCGGCATGCCGCCCCACACCTCGCTGCGGCTACCGGTATAGGAATTGGTGATCGGGATGCCGTTAATCATCATCAGCACTTGCTGATTGAACTGCGAATAAATGCCGCGAAACGTGTAAATCGGGTTATAGCCTATCGTGTTGCGTTCGACGTGCAGGCCGGGCACGCTTTCCAACGCTTCGTCTATGTCGGTGGCGCCTATTTGTTTGATGTCGTCGGCCGTGATAACGGTGGCAATCGACGGGGCTTTGGAAATCGGTTGTTTGTAACCGCTGGCGATACTGACCATATCCTCGGTGCCGTAGATTTGCGACAAAGCTCTTTCTTCCTCTTCCGTGGAAACCGGTTGCGCATGCGCGGACGCACTGATCAGGCAAGCGCAACAAGTGACAAACAGCGGGCGGACCAACATGGCTAACTCCAGTTTGGAATTCTAGTTATTTCGGAAGTTATGCATTAACACTGGGGCTAATTTTGCCGAAGGATACCAAGGAGCGGGCGATGTTTGTTAATTTTCAGCCTATCGATTAACTCAGATCAATTCTTCCAGGTTTTCCGGCACAGCCGAAAGGATAGCAGAGACAAGCAAATTCGGGCCGGCGATACCGATGGGCAGGCTAGCGATTGTGGGGTGACCCGGCCCTGTTTGCCGCAGGCGCGGGGGACCGGCCACCCTCTTCCACCCGGCTGTTCCGGGCGCAGGTAACAGACTCGGCTTGATCGGTATTTGCGGATTGCCCGATTAACAAGGCCGCGATAATCCCCGCCAAAATGCCGGACACGCCTTTCCAGAACACTGCCGGATTGCGTTCCAGCAATGCCGGACCGGTTTTGGTCAAAAACGCCGGATTGGGATGGCGTAAATCAAAAATGAATTCAGATAAATCTTCGTAGCGCTTATACGGATCGGGATGCGCGGCCTTGCGGATCGCATCGTCCACCCAGCTAGGAATATCCCGGTTGCGATACAAAGTAGCGTCGTAATTGAGTTTGTTTTGCGCCGCCCTTGATTTGCATTTGGCCACTTCCGCCCCGTAAGGCAGTTTGCCGGTGAGCATTTGATAGGTAATCACTGCTAAGGAAAACTGCTCCGAGCGCACCGTGCCCGGCTCGCCGAGGAAATACTCCGGCGCGGTATATTGCGCGGTACCGAGCATATGCTGATGGCCGATAGGAGTCCCCATTTCCAGCACGCCTGCCACCCGCGTCGAACCAAAGTCGATGATTTTAACGGTGCCGGTGCTGTCGATCATGATGTTGTCCGGCCGCAAATCCTGATGCAGCATTTCCAGACGATGAAAGCCGCGCAAGCCCTTGGCGATTTGTTCGACAATGCCGCGCACGGTTTCCAGATCAGGTTGCGGATGATCGATCATCCACTGTTTCAGGGTCTGGCCGTCGATAAATTCCGTCGCCACATAGAGAAAATTGCGTTTGCGCGTCTGGGCGCACGGCTGTAACACATGGGCGTTATTAATGCGCCGTGCAATCCAGTCTTCCATCAGAAAGCGTTCCAAATACGCCGGATCGCCGCGCAAATCGATGGATGGAGTTTTAAGCACCACTTGGGCTTGGGTGTCGTTGTCCACAGCTAAGTAGATATGGCTGCGGCTGCTGGCATGCAATTGCCGGACGAAGGTGTAACCATCGAATTCCATCCTGGCGTCCAACGGCGGCGGGAACGGCAAGTCGGTTAAGGAATGATACAACTCGTTGGCGCTGGGTAGCGGCAGTTGGTCGATACGCACAATCTGCACGGTCAGATTATCGCTGCTGCCATTTGCGTGGGCCGCCTCGACGATGGCTTTCGCCGCAACGTCCAGATCGTCGGCGGCTTGCAGGATAGTTTGGGTAACGAAGCGCGGGCTGACGTATTCGTAGACGCCGTCGGTCGCCAACACAAAGATGTCGCCCAAGCTGACAGTCAGCGTTTGATAGTCGATTTCCAGATGCGAGTCCATGCCCATGGCTCGGCTCAGATAGCTTTTTTCCTGAGACAGCCACAAACGGTGGTCGTGGGTCAGCTGTTCCAGTTCGTCGCCGCTTACCCGATAAATCCGCGTGTCGCCCACAGAAAACAGATGCGCGGTGGTGGATTTGATCACCAGCGCACTCAAGGTGCAGACATAGCCGCGATCCATGTCGTAGCAATCGCGGCTTTGCCGGGTTTGCGCATACAGCCAGGAGTTGGTGGCCGTCAGCACCCGTTGCACCGACTTCTTCACCGACCAAGCTTCTGAGGTGCAAAAATAATCCGCCAAAAATCCGGTCACCGCCGCCTGGCTGGCGATATGACTGACCTCGCTACTGCTGATACCGTCGGCCAAGGCTATGGCAATGCCTTTGGCGCTTAACTGTGGCTCCTTGGCGATATACACGCCATGAAAATCCTGATTTAGCGGCTTGCGGCCCTTGTCGGAATATTGGCCGACGGTGATGCTTAATTTCCCGGACATGGCTTACAGCAAAACAGCCTCAATAACTCTTGTAAGGCAGAAATTTCCCGCTCATGACGATCTTGACGCGGTCGCCTTTCGGATCGGGTTCACGCTGCAAATCCATACTAAAATCGATGGCGCTCATGATGCCGTCGCCAAACTCTTCATGGATCAAGGCCTTAAACGTGGTGCCGTAGACATTCACCAGCTCGTAGAAACGGTAAATCAATGGATCGGTCGGCACGGCGCTGGGCAGTGAGCCCTTGTAAGGCACCACTTGCAGTTGGGCGATAGCCGCGGGCGGCAGCTCCAGCAACGCACCAATGATCGCGGCTTGTTCGGCATTCAAGGTCATCTGCCCCAGCAATGCGGCGGTGGTCCATTCCTTACTCAAACCAATCGCTTCAGCCAGTTGTGCCCAGCTCAATTGCTTGGCCAGTTTTTGCGTAACGACCAATTCGGTCACTTCGTTGCGTGTCATGTTTAACTCCTTAGCCTATTGCACAGTGAGAAAAAGGCCTCTGGCCAAATAGCGTCGAGGCCGGATTGAATTGTGATCAGTTGAACGAGCGTTTCGGTGCGGTTCTGACATGTGTGGAATACAAGGTCAAACCGGTAAACGCCAAGCCGCCGACCAGATTACCCAACACGGTGGGAATCTCGTTCCAGACAAAATAATCCATAATCGAGAAATTGCCGCCCATGATCAAACCGGACGGGAACAAAAACATGTTCACCACCGAATGCTCGAAGGTCATGCCGAAGAACAGCATGATAGGCATCCACATCGCAATCACCTTGCCGCTGACCGAGGTGGAAATCATCGCCCCGACCACGCCGGTGGACACCATCCAGTTGCAGAGCATGCCACGGATAAAAATGGTCAGCCAGCCGGCTATGCCGTATTTGGCATAGCCCAGCGTCCGAGCTTCGCCGATGCCGGCGAGTTTTTTGCCGACGGCGTCCGGTTCCACGGAGAAGCCGTAAGTAAAGACCACCGACATCATCACCGCCACTGTCAACGCACCGAGAAAATTGCCTAAAAACACCAAGCCCCAGTTTCTGAGCACGCCGCTCAACGTCACCCCGGCGCGCTTGTCCAACCAGGCCAGCGGCGTTAATACGAACACGCCGGTCAGCAAATCGAAACCCAATAAATACAACATGCAAAAACCGACCGGGAACAAAATCGCGCCAAAGATCGGCGAGTTGGTTTGCACGGTAATCGACACCGCAAATACCGCCGCCAACGCCAGGATCGCGCCGGCCATGTAAGCGCGAATTAACGTGTCGCGGGTAGACATGAAGATTTTGGATTCACCGGCATCGACCATCTTTGTGACGAATTCCGAAGGGATCAGATAGGACATAACTCACCTTTAAATTGTGGGAAGGACTTGAATGTCGGTGGTTATCAAGCACCGACATTCGTTTGATTAAGCCTGTATGCGCAAGCTAAAGCTCCCTTGGAAACGGCGTGTTTGGGGTCAGCGAAAGTCCGAAAGGGAAAAGCGGGACAACGGCCGAGCAAACAGTATTGCGGGTTATAAAACCAGCAACGTTTCAACGCCGTTGTTGAAGGGAACCGAGGGTGCGCCATTGCACCGGTGAACTTGCAGCACGGATTGTGCCAGCGCTTTGAATCCAGCCTAACTAAGCTTTGCGCTGCCAACCTCAGCAAGCTAAATCAGCATCGCGCACCAAAACGGACTGCCACCGCACCAAAACAGGAAAACACCAATCTGAGACAAGTCCGGAGACAGATGCGAAGCCAGTATCAGCAATCCACTTCCCGCAACCGGCCACTCGCGGCTATTTTCAGCAAAAGCACCAAGTAACGGCTATGCTTCGCCGACAATTGTTCACAATCGATCCCAACCTCATCGCCCTATGTAGCCGAGCCTATGCCATCGTCGTCGCTTAATAAAAAACTGGTTCTTACTTACAGCGCTTGGAGACAACTACTTGCGCTACTGGGATTAGCGCTGGCCTTCCTAATGGCTTGGGCGGGATTTCTAAGTAACTTTTTCATCGTCGAAGTTAGTTTTATTTTATTCGGCGCGTATGCTGCTTGGGCGCTGCTTGGCATCATCTCGACTCAATCGATTACGCTGTATCCCGACAAAATCGTCAAACACAGCTGGCTCGGCCAAACTACTATTCCAACCCATGCCTTGCTGGTGGCTGATAGCCAAGATCAAGGAAATGCGAAATCCTGGCGCTTTTTTCACGGCTCCAACAAAAACCAACGTGAGTCTATTCAAATAGCAGGCAATTTTTTGTCGGCGGAGCTGCGACTATGGGTGGATTCGTATCGACGTAACATCTATCGGCTCGGCAGCTTTTCCAGCAGCCCGCTGAGTAGCAACAGCGCTGTCTGCGTGGAGTTCGATAAAGCCGTGTCGTCCTTTCGTTTCATGGCCGTGCTGACCGCCGTCTATCTGCTGGTGTATGTGATCTATGCGACGATGCTGTACTGGCAATATCCGTTATTTGCCGGTTACGCTCCTCAATTGCCGACCTGGCCGATGCGCTTGTTGTTTGTTGCGATTGCATTGGCGGCCTATCCGCTAATGCAAACGCTGGCCAAGCCACCCATCGGCGTTTCGAACTATACGGTGCGCATAGCACAGGCCCAGCAACGGGCCCTCCGTTCCGCATTGATCGCCAATGGCGTGGCCTGGTTGGGCTTACCGCTGTTTCTGCTGTGCGGAAACAGGCTGGACTTTTATCTGCTGTTGTCGATAGGCGCGCTTTATCACTACGACTTCTATCCCCGGCTATCCACCTGGGAAAGCGTGTTGCAAGCCGCACCGGAAACTTGGCCGGTGCAAGCGACAGTCCCTCGGCGTTCCATGCAGGTGTCGCTGGCGTTATTGGGCGGCTTATCGCTAGCCAATTATCACGCCAACCCGGACGATTTTCGGATCCGCCAACAAGATTGCGTAGACGACCAGGGCAACCCGATTGAATGCCGAAGCAGCGGTGGTCACGGCGGCGGCTCGAGCTCCCGTTATAGCGGCAACGGCAGCCCGGACAGCCATAGTTCGGTCAGGCGCGGCGGCTTTGGTTTCTTCGGTGGTTCGCACAGTTCCTTCGGCGGCTAAATATGCAAAGGGTCGAACTAAGGCCCCGCGCCGATTGGCAGCAGCGGGTGGAAGCCGTGGGGATGAATTATCACACCCTGGACGGCGATGTTTATTGGGATGAATCTGCCTGCTATCTCTTCACGGCCAGTCAGATCGATACTCTCGACGATGTCACCGCCGAATTGCATACGCTGTGTCTACAAGCCGTACAAGCCATCATCGACAGCAATCTGTTCAACAAACTGTTAATTCCGGACTGGGCTGTGCCCTATATCGTCGACTCCTGGGAACGCCGCGAACCCAGCGTTTACGGCCGCTTCGATCTGGCCTGGGACGGCAGCGGCCAACCCAAATTACTGGAATACAACGCCGACACGCCCACCGCATTGCTGGAAGCCGGCGTGGTGCAATGGTTCTGGTTGCGGGATTGCTATCCGGACGCCGATCAATTCAATTCAATACACGAAAAATTGCTGGTCTTTTGGCAAGATTACCGGCAGCGCCAGCCCAACCTGCATTTTGCCGGCGTTGATAGCAGCGACGAAGACAGCGGCAATCTGGAATATCTGCGCGATACCGCCGTGCAAGCCGGGCTGCAAACCCAACGTCTGGCTATCGAACAAATCGGCTGGGACGCCGACCGGCAACGCTTTGTCGATCTGCGCAATAACCCCATTGATGCGCTGTTCAAACTGTATCCCTGGGAATGGCTGTTGCAAGAAGAATTTGGCCCTTACTTGCCGCAAGCCCAACCGGCGATGCTGGAACCGCCCTGGAAACTGCTGCTCAGTAACAAAGGCATACTGCCGATTTTGTGGGAGCTGTTTCCCGGCCACCCCAATTTGCTGGAGGCCAGCTTCCCCGATAAACCCTTGTTGGGCAATTATGTACGCAAGCCGCTGTATTCACGCGAAGGCGCCAATATCCAGATTCGCCGGGGTGCCAGCCTCGTCGAAACCGGCGGCAGTTACGGCGGCGCGGCCTGCATTTATCAACGCTATACGCCGCTGCCCGAGTTTGCCGGCAATTTCCCGGTGATCGGCTCCTGGATCGTCGCCGATCAACCCGCCGGCATCGGCATCCGGGAAGACAAAACCGAAATCACCGGCAACAATAGCCGCTTCATCCCGCATTATTTCGTCGAGAATTGACTATGGAATCGCTAGACCTCTCTAACATCCTGGCCGGCGCCAACGGCTTTTTTCTGCACTTCGTCGCGGCCGCCGCGCTAACTGGCGCGTTTGCTTTCTGCTATCTGTGGATTACGCCCTACGCCGAATTCAAACTGATCCGCGAGGGCAAAACCGCCCCGGCCGTGGCGTTTAGCGCTGCGCTGCTGGGCTTTGTGTTGGCGCTGTCCGGGGCTATCGCCAACAGCATGTCGTTTATCGATATGTTGATTTGGGCAGGCATTGCTTTATTTTTGCAAGTGCTGGTGTTTGTCGGGCTGCGGCTGGCCTTTGCCGATCTGTGTAAGCGCATTGCCGACGACGAACTGGGGCCAGCCATCATGCTGGCCGGCTTTGCGCTGGCGGCGGGCTTATTAAGCGCGGCCTGCATGACTTATTAACGCCGTGAATGCCAGCAAACGCATCTTAATCGTCGAAGACGAACCGGCGATTGCCGACACCTTGATTTACGTGCTGAACAGCAGCGGTTATCAAACCGAACATGTCGGCTTGCTGCAAACCGCCTTGAGCCGACTAAGGGCCGAAGCTTTCGACCTTGTCATCCTCGACGTCGGCCTGCCGGACGGTAACGGTTTTGACTTGTGCCGGCAGTTGCGTCGATTTTCGGATATTCCGGTGATTTTTCTGACCGCGCACGGCGACGAAATCGACCGCATCGTTGGTTTGGAAATCGGCGCCGACGACTACGTCACCAAGCCGTTCAGCCCGCGCGAAGTGGCGGCCAGAGTCGGAGTGATCCTGCGCCGGCTAAATGCGGCCATCGCCACCGATCAATTGCCTACGCTTGCCGGACAATTCGAACTGGATAGTCAAGCTGGCCGCATCCGTTTTTACGGACACTTACTGGATTTGACCCGTTACGAATTTTTGTTGCTGAAACTATTCATCGAACACCCCGAGCGGATTTTCTCCCGCGAACAACTGTTGGAAAGAATCTGGCAAGACCCCGGCGATGTGTTCGACCGCACCGTCGATACCCACATCAAAACCCTGCGCGCCAAACTGCGCTTGGCCGCCGCCGATCAAGATCCGATACGCACGCATCGCGGCTTGGGTTATAGCTTGCAAAGCCGATGAAGTTATCGGTACGGCTGTTTTTAGGCTATTTCCTGCTGGTGGCCGTGACCGGGCAACTGGTGTTAATGCTGGTGGTGAAGCAGATCGGCCCCGGCGTGCGTACCGCGCTGGAAGCCAGTTTGGTGGATACCGCCAACCTGCTGGCCGAACTGGCCGCACCGGATCTGCGGCAAGGCAGCATCGCCGACGGCCATTTCGCTCAAGCGGTCAAGCGCTATAGCACACGGCCGGTATCCGCGACCATCTTCGGCTTTCCGAAACAAACGCTGGATTACCGGGTTTACGTCACCGACGCGGCCGGCATCGTCCAATTTGATTCGGCGGGAACGGCAATCGGCGAAAACTACTCTCGCTGGAACGATGTGTATCTAACCCTGCAAGGCCAATACGGCGCGCGTTCCTCGCAAACCCATCCCGGCGACAAGACTAGTTCGACGATGCATGTCGCGGCGCCAGTGCGCGACGGCGATAAATTGATCGGCGTGGTCACCGTCGCCTACCCCACCGCCCTGCTGCAACCCATTGTCGACGCCAGCAAGCATGCCATACAACGCGGGGCCTTCTGGTTGTTCGGCGGCGCTTTACTATTCGGCGCGATATTCAACTGGCGCTTGACCCGCGCTGTAGAATTGTTGGTCATTTATGCTCGTACCGTTACCTCCGGCGGCAAAGCCAGCCCGCCCAAATTGCGCAGCGTCGAACTGTCCACGCTGGCGCACGCTTTGGAAACCATGCGCCAGGAATTGGAAGGCAAACAATACGTCGAGCGTTACGTACAAACCCTGACCCACGAGATGAAAAGCCCGTTGGCAGCGATTCGCGGCGCGGCGGAATTGCTGGAAGATCCGTTACCCGATGCCGACCGCCGTCGCTTCGCCGGCAATGCCCGCGAACAAGCCGAACGCCTGGACCAATTAATCGAACGACTACTGGGACTGGCGGAATTGGAGCAGCGCCAGCAGCTATCCGATCCACAGCTATTGGATTTAGGCGAATTGCTTAATAGCGTCCTGGCCGAAAAAGCCCCGCAACTGCTGCAACTCAATTTGCAAACCGCAGTGTCGGTAGACGAACCGCTACCCGTGTTGGCGGAAGAGTTTTTATTACGGCAGGCCATCTCCAATCTTTTGGATAACGCCTTGGCCTTTGCCCCTGCCAAGTCCACAATCGAAATCGACGGCCGCCGCGACGGCAAGCAAATCATCTTGCGCTTCCGCGACCACGGCCCCGGCATTCCTGACTACGCGCTGGCGCGAGTGTTCGAACGCTTCTACTCCCTGCCCCGCCCCAACAATGGCCGTAAGAGCACCGGCCTGGGACTGGCTTTCGTTCGAGAAATGGCTGCGCTACATGGCGGCGAGATCAAGGTCGGCAATGCAGAGGGCGGCGGGGCGATGGCAGTGTTGAATTTGTCGGCAAGTGATTGAGAAACAGTGTAATCGACGATCAATTTACCTTTGTCTGATCATCATTCCAAACTCCTGAATTCTGACTAATCATAAGGAAGAAAAATGAAAACATCGATAATTGCAGTCGTCAATTTCAATGTCCATATTCTCAAAACCAGCCAAGCGTGGCAAGCTGGCAAATATGATCTTTAGAGTCATAGTTTTCTGCTTGGCTGTATTGCCGATACAGGTATTTGCTTGCAGTTGTTGGGATCCAGAGCCGGAAGAGTATCTTCAAGCCAGCACATTGATTTTCAAAGGTATTGTTGAATCGGTTGAAAAAATTGTGCCGACATCCGTAGCGGACAAATATAGCATTGCCACAATACCCGATGAACTCGGATCAAGCCGCGCTAAATTTAAACTGACAACCTCCTATAAAGGACCGGAATCCAAAGAGATCGATATCGAATTTCATAACAATAGCGCGAGTTGCGGATGGGATTTTTCGGTTGGCAAGGAGGTAACCGTGTTTGCTGACGGCAATGCTCGGAATGGTTTCAAAACTAGCATGTGCATGATGTTCCCTTATGCATATTCTATTGAGCACGGCGATAATCGATATAAAAAAGCCATTGATGCTTACCGAAAAAAACGGAATTCCTTATTCTCCCTGTTACGAAATACACGTAAAAACCAAGTGTTATTACGAGAACAAGCCACCTTTTTCGTTCGAAATCAGGACTATCCTGCGGCAGAACTGGCGTTTAACCAAATACTTAAACTACGACCCAAAGACCTATCAGCCTTGGTAGGCCGGGCCGACGCCCGATACAAACAAGGCGCCTATGAACTTGCTTTGGCAGACTATCAGGCTATCCAAAAACTGGATATACAGAATAGTACTGCTAGACATGGAAAAACTTTTGCTTTGTTAAAACTTGGCAGAATTCAAGAACTTGGGGACGACAGAGACTTTAGCGGTTACGAAAATGATTTGGATCATTCGTCTTTCGCCGGCCTGAATTTGGCTGGTGCCAATTTCCGGGGCGCCAAACTTAGCAATACGGATTTCTCCGGAGCCGATTTGAGTAATGCCGATTTCTCTGAATCCGATATACATAGCTCTAATTTCAAGGGAGCGAAACTCAGTCATGCGAAATTTCGTAATCTAAAAAGCGCATCCGAAACACAATTCAATCACGCTGATCTTCGACACGCCGACTTTGGTGACACCGTTTTGTTTGCCACAAACTTCGACAACGCGATACTCGATGATGCCGATTTTTCTAGAGCCGACATGAGGCTCGCTTCCTTTGAGGGAGCTTCGATCAACAACACTAAATTGCACGGCAAACGTATGGTTTCAGCCAATCTACGCGGTTTGAAATTCGTTGATCAGGATTTATCTGGCGCGGACTTTCGAGGTGCCGATTTACGCGGCACGATCTTTCAATCCACGAATCTTAAGGGAGCTATTTTTGGCGTAGCAGAAGGGAAAATTACTAATCTACAAGACTCTGACTTGTCCAAGGCCAATCTCACCGATGTTGATTGGGGTCCCGTTATTGTCGACTGCCATACTAAGTTGCCGTATAACTTGGAAATAGCAAAATTACTGGTCTTTCCTATATGGACTGGTTGCAAGGAAAATCCCCCGCGAACCGCTCCACCAACTACGTATCGCTTTCCATGGGGAATAGTACTGCAAGGTATAGATGCTTCGAATTCCTACTATGTTGACGGAGACTTGTCGAGATTTAGATTTCAGCACTCCAATTTCGATAACAGTGATTTTTCTCATGCCACGCTGATCGGCTTGGATATTCAAGGTGGCAGCTACAATAAGGCTAACTTCGAGTACACCAATCTCACCAATGCCCATTTTACGGCAGTGAATTTTACCGAAGCTTCATTTGCCCATGCCGATTTATCCAACGCAAAGCTGAGAGAGGTGGATTTTTCCTCGGCGAATCTGGAAGAAGCGAAGCTTACAGGCCTGTGTTTCGACGTTAAGAGCAAATGGCCGGAAGGATTCGATCCACTTGCCGCTGGCGCTAAGTTGTGCGAATAAGCTGCCGTGACCCACATCTGAGCAAAAGCCATGCAGTTAACGCCCCCAACAAATCCAATTCATCAAACAAACGCACACACGATCCCTGCTTATGTCCCCTCACAGCCCTTTAGGCCAGAGTGCGCGATTGTGTTCCCTAACAATTTAGCTTCGATTTGTCACGCAACCACTATCGCCAACCCGCCCTAGACATCACTTGTTTCCAGCCAGCAACAATCCGGTCTTTAACGTATTTTTTCCGCATATTTTCAAAAACGATGATCACTATCGATGGAAGACAATTACGCGATTTCCAGCCCAAAACACATTATCAATTACCTAACGGGAATCCCGCGGCGTCATTGCATTTTGTCCGCTCGCTATGCCTTTAATGATCAAGCGGTTTTAACCGCAATGGTACAAATTGACCTTAAGCACAATGCTTTGGGGATAGACGCTCGAAAAATTAATAACATTATGGTTTGCGAGCCAATTCTCATAAACCGCAAATAAGCAACGCAGAAAAATACCCAAAAAAAAACCTGGTATATGCTTTCCTCGCTGAGTCTAACTAGCAAGACCATGCGGCCGCACTAAAAACACCCCCCACAAAGTCGGTTGCATTTTTTTAAGTTCACGAGGAGATTGTTTAATGTCACTGGATTTCGAAAAGCTGACCGTATACGGCAAATCGTTTAGCGGGTTTACCCCCGATAAGGAAGCTTTGTTGCTAGAGGTTGGGTCGCAAATTAAGCCGTATCTGGCGGCGGTAACCGACGAATTTTATCAACAGTTGGCCACCATACCGGAAACGGCTTCGTTTCTGGAAGGACGAGTCGAGGGTCTGAAAAAAACCCACCGCCTATGGATGGAAGGGCTGTTCACAGGCCCCTATGATAAAGACTTTACCGCACAGATGTTCAAGGTCGGTGATGTGCATGTCAAGGTTAAATTGCCTGTCGAATTCATGGCCGGAGCGATGACTTTGATCAATAACCGTCTTTTCACGCTGATAGTTGAAACCTTTGGTGACGATAAGCAATATTGCGCTCGGACGATTGCCGCGGTTAACTCGGTAACCGGCTTTTCATTGCTGGTGATGCAGCAATCCTATCAAGCCTCGAGCCTGGCGGAAGAACTGGAAAAGTTTTTGAAAATTTCCGGCATGAGCCGCACGTTATTCACCAATCTGGCCTTGGCCTACAGAGACAAATAAGGAGATCACTATGCGCGCGGATTTATTAATATCTGTTTTGACGGAATTGAATGGTTCATCGGCCGACATCGAAGCCAGTGGCGTGATATCGACTGATGGTTTAATGATGGCCTCGGTATTACCGGCTTCCATGGACGAAGACCGGGTAGGCGCGATGAGCGCCGCGATGTTGTCATTAGGTGACCGGACTGCGCAAGAGCTGGCGAGAGGCGAGTTGGAGCAAGTGCTGATCAAAGGTAAGGCTGGCTATGTGTTAATGACCTATGCCGGCTCTGAGGGTGTTCTCACCGTTTTAACCAAGTCATCGGCCAAATTGGGCTTGATATTTCTTGATGTTAAGCGAGCGGCGGTTCAGATCGCGGAGATGCTGTAAAGATTGAATTGGAGTGACGGGATTACACCCGTCACCTCGATCTTACCACCGGTCAGACTGTTTTCCGCATCAGGCAGTCGATCCCCGCCTTCAAATACCTTTACCGCTCCCCGGCAGATGTCAATACCAAAGCTAGATAGATCAAGGTGCGCGCTATGCTTCCCTGACAACTTAGCCTGGTTTTGTCACATAGTCACTCACTCATTGCTCCAGCGTTGCACCCACTAGACCTAAACGTCCCCGCCCTAAAAAGCTTAAGCCCCTCCTTATTTCCAACAAGGCAACAATCCGGTTTTTAACGTATATTTTCCGCATATTTGCAAAACCGATGATCACTAGCAATGGAAAACGACTACGCGATTTTTAGCCCGAAACAGATTGTCAATTATTTAACGGAGATCCAGCAGCGTAATTGCATTTTGTCGGCTCGCTATGGCGCGGATAATCAGGCGTTTTTAACTGCGATTGTGCAAATCGACCCTAAACACAATACCTTGGCGATAGACATTGCGCCCACCCAGGAATTGACGGACCGTTTGTTACTGAGCAAGCGCGCGCATTTCTTTACGCAGGTGGATGGGATTGATGCGGCTTTTCAGGGGGTGAACATCAAACTGGCGCAAAGCACGCATGGTGCGGTACTAATCATGCCCTTGCCCGATAGACTGTACTGGCGGCAACGGCGCAATTATTACCGGGTGAAAGTGCCGCAATCGCATGCCGGCACGTATTGCCAATTCGGTTTTAAGCTAAGCGGTGCGGATGGCGAACAAATATCTGTCGTTAAAACCTTAAAACTGATCGATATTGGCTTGTGCGGACTGGCTTTATTGAATCCAGACCATGATTTGCAACAGGAATTGCTTAGTGTTGAAGTCGTCAGTTGCACCTTATTTCTGCAAGACCACGAACACCACCACGCCGACGTTGGGATGCACGCCAAATACAGTATCGACGTCAAAACCAATACGATAAGCACCGCGCATCGCATAGGTTTTCAATTTACCGCCATTTCGCCGACTTTTGAGAGCAGTGTGCAGATCTACATGCAATCTATCGAACGGATGCTGAAAAACATCGAGAGTCATTGAATCGGCGCTAAACCGCCCGGTTTCCGTTAATCTCCAAGTTTAGCTAGGCTCAAACCAAAAACGGCAATACCTTATTTACCAAAAGGTCCTAGGTTTGCCATTCCACCCGTTTAGACAATAGGCTATATATCGTGTCAGTCATCAGGTTATTGCTACCCGCGCAAGGGTTTGCAGAAATTAGCCTTAATCCTAAAGAATTGGAAAACCAAGGCATTGCCGTCATCACAATCGAGCCAAACACTACGGAACCGATGAATTTGTTAGCTTTAGACGTCGTCCTGATCGACGGTGACGCGGCGTTGCCAGACAATCTGGATCTGATCGATCAAGTAAAAAGCATTGCCCCTAACAGTAAGTTTGTAGCCTTGCTTAGCCATTCCAGCGCCCATGCCCTGACCTATTTGCAGGTCGGAGTGACCGGGTTGTTGAGATGGTTTCCCGACGCGGCCAAGTTGGCTGAGATCATCCGCACGATTGTGCAGGGTGAATATTACCTGGACCAAGAGATTGCCCAATTGCTGGCCATGCGGCAAATCAAACAACAGTTAGAACCCTTTGTTTCTCTCAGCTCCCGCGAGTTTGATGTGTTTTGCCTGTTAGCCGAAGGCTGTTCGTTGCAAACGGTAGCCGCGCAACTCGGTATCAGCAGTAAAACGGTCTCCAATTGCCAAACTCAAATCAAGCTGAAACTGGCTATCGACAGTCGGGACACACTGACAAAATTTGCCAATAGCCATGGCTTGATTATGCATAAAGGCGTATGATTCCCGATATTCGGGAATTTTTCCTATTTTTGCGAGGTGGTTTATGAAAAAGTCAGTGTTAGCATTATCTGTATTAGCCGGTTTGGGCATGTTGTCCGCTAATGCTTTGGCAGCCGATCAAGGCTTGGAAAATTGCATCCAAGCCGTCAAAAAAGAAAAAGCGGGTGAGCTGGTCAAACTGGAAAAGCTCAACGTTGCCGGTAAGGGCGCCTATGAACTGGAACTGCGCGACAACAACCGCCAGGAATGGGAATACATGTGCGATGCCGACAGCGGCAAGCTGACTGAAAAAGAATCGGAAGTAGCCGACCCCAATAGCCAGGCATTCAAAAAGAATGTCAAAATCACCGAGGAAGATGCCGCGGCAATTGCGTTAAAAGCCAACCCCGGCAAGATTGAGGAAGTCGAATACGAAGTGGAGGAAAACGGCGGCTCGTCTTACGAATTCGACATCGTGAATGACAAAGGCTTAGAAACCAAAATCGAAGTGGATGCCGCCAGCGGCAAAATCATCGAAACCGCCACCGAGGAATGGGAAATCGGCGAAGAGGCTGACGAAAAACGTTAATCAGGGCTTAACTGATTAACGGCTAACCCTTGGGACTCTCCCATGTAGAGTCCCAAGAATAACCAAGCAGTCCGCCGCACACCGCGATGCGGCCAGTTACCCATCCGATGTTCCGTCAATCCGCCAATGCTGCTCAGGTATTGACGTCCAAACCAATCGCCTGCCGGTGTTTCTCCCAGGTGTTATCCAGTTGCATACCTACTCGGGCCGAAATACGGAACACCAAATGAAGACGTTTATCTTCACAAAACTTAAGAATTAATCTTGCCAGGGTATCACCTTAGCAACAGCGATAAACCAAATGCTGCTCCATCCGCAGCATATTGACCCGCGCCAGACCAGAGGATTCGCCGTTTTTTAGTTGGCATGGAATTCGAGGTGACTACATTGAGGCTCAGAAAACCTCGATTCTCAGGACACTTTAATTGCCATGTCACATTAAAAGATTTTACGGAGCAAAATCCTATGCCAACCAAATCGTTTTCCGCACAAAACTCTGTATCCAACTTATCCGCATCGGACGACGGCCAAAGCGCCGCGGACACCTCGGATGCGGGCGCAAGCAACATCAGACCGACGCTCATTTATCGGCCGGGCAGCCGTAATTTCCGCTGCAGGCGTGTTGGCACCAAGCTTACCGGCATCGGTTCAAGCGGCTGTCGGCCGGGGTCATTTTGACGATGACGACTCAGTCCCCGAATCGCTCGGCCAAGACTTCTCAAGAAAATATCAGCGCGATGTTTTCGATACGCTGCATAGCAAGGATTTGCGAAAAAAAGCCTTTAAAGCGCGGCTAAAATCCGCCGAAGCCGAATACCGGATCGATATTCCACCGCAACCCAATAATGGCGACGAACTGCGCTATCCGAACAAAATCGCGATTTCTACAAAAGGCTTGCAACACGATGCCAACGGCCACGTGCTGCCGGATTCCTACGAATCGTTTTTAAAAGCGCTAAAAACCGGCAAACACAAGGATTTTGAAAAAATCAAACTGGGCGGCACCACTAAATTGGCCGGTATCCAGGGGCCTTTGACGGCCAGTCTGGAAGGCATCGCCAATAGCCAGTTGGCCATTCCGGAAGCCGCCCCGCTCGACAGCGCCGAACTGGCCGCGCACCACATCGAAGTGTATTGGCAGGCATTGCTGCGCGATGTGCCTTTCAGCGAATATCGCAACGACACCAATAACGAGTTGGTGTTGGCCGCGGTCGCCGAGTTGAACAGTTTAAAAGCCTTCAATGGACCTAAAATCGATGGCAAAGTCACCCCGGAAACCTTGTTCCGCGGCACCGCGTCCTATGTCGATTACCAGGCCGACCCGTCCGGTAAAAAAGGCAAATATGTCGTGCCCGACGGCAGCTTGGATGGTCCTTACATTTCACAATTTTTATTGCGCCCTATTCCAGCCTGGGGCACCATCGCCAGCCAGGCGCAAACCCGCCCCATTCAAAAAGCCGGCGAGACATTCGGCGCCACCTATGAAGAATGGCTGGCGCTGCGTAACGGCCAAAGCATAGGCAGAAAACATTACCCTGGAAGCGGGGCGCCGCCATATCATCAATGGCCGCGATTTGGCGACCTTGGCACGCGGCAGCGGCCCAACTTATTTGCACGTCCTGCAAATATTGACCTCCGCACCCAATGTCAGTAACCCGTTACTGGGCGGCGTGGGCGCACCATTGAATCCGGCGAATCCTTACAAAAACTCAACCACTCAAGATGCTACCGCTTCGTCCTTCAGCACCGCGTTCATCCAGGGCTTGCTGGCACTGGCCGGCGCTTATACCAACCGGGTGTCTTACTATCAAAACTGGTACGTCAATCGCCGCTTGAGACCGGAAGACTACGGTGGTCTGGTCCACAAAATTCTGGCCGATGGCGCTAATTACCCTATCCATCCCGATATTCTAAATTCGGAGACCGTGGCGCGGATTTACAAGCAATACGGTAGTTATTTGCTGGACAGCGCCAGCAATGTCGGCGCCCCCACCCATCCTGGTTATCCAAGCGGCGCGACCATCAGCGCGGCGACGCCTATTACCCTGTTGAAAACATTCTTCGACGAAAACTATGTGATACCGAATCCGGTCGAGGTCGACCCCAACGATCCAAGCAAACTCAGACCTTACACCGGCTCGGAAAAATTGACCGTGGGCGGCGAGTTGAACAAACTGGTCAACAACATTGGTTTCGGCCGCAACTTTAACAATTTCCATATTCGCGCGGATATTTCCGCTTCGCATAGCCTGGGCGAAGCGCTGGCAATCAGCCTGCTTAGAGATCAGCGTTACACCTACAACGAGCCTTTTGCTGGCTACACATTTACCAAATTCGATGGCAGCAAGGTAACGGTTTAGGTTTTCGGAAACGATGGGGCGTGCGGGTGCTACGGATATTAATGCACCTCTCGCCTCAAGCCTATTAATCCAACCCAGTCTTCGCGGAGTTCCTTTAACGTCGGGTATAGCGATGTTTTACCCCGGCGGGAAAATATTCGGCATCCGCAAAGCTATGTAAGCTAATTATCGGCAGTTGTTTTTCGGCTGGGGTGTAATGGGCAAATTCGCTGTTCAGCCGCAACAACTGCGTACGAATGGAGGCGGCTATCCTCGGCGCCATCGCCGGTTCCGCCACCACACCCGGCAATAATTCCACGGCAATCTGCAGATATTTGTCGCCCTCCGCATTTTCCTGGGTTTGCAGAACAAATTTACCGGTCACCCAAGCCAAGATCTCCGGCTGCTCCAGGCCCACCGTGACGTTTTCCGGATAAATATTAGCGCCGTAGTAGGACACGGTAAAATCGGCGCGGCCGAACACATACACAAAAGGTAAATGGCGGGCTTGATAACTAGCATCCAGGCCTAAATCCTCGACTCCACGCACGCCGTGTTCGCGCAAAAAATCCCAAATTTGTGTGTAGCTAAGCACCCCGCCCTTGTCGGCGATGTGATAGCGCAGCAAAGGCACACTGTTCTCACCGGAGACCACCAAAGTCCCCTCGTGTTCTTCGAAGAAACGGCTATGCGGATCGTATTGCACCAGGGTGGGCAAGCGCGATTCGCCGAACAACGCTCGGGCCGCTTCCGGTCGTTGCGCCAGCCAGCGGCGAATGGCGATGCTAAGCGGCGTTTCGTTACCCAGCACGCCGCCGTCGGCGGTACCGTATAACGATGCGGAATCGAAACAAACCGACTGCGAGCCGATACGCTCGGACAGCAAGCTGCGCCATTCCTCGCTAAACACCTCGCCGGCAAACACCAGTTTGGGTTTGAATTGCGCCCAGTCTATGCCTTCGGCGGCACCGGCATCGATCACATCTTTCACAAACGGCGGATACCCTAGCAACACGGTTTGCTCAAAGTGCGGCGCCAATTCGCGCACCACTCGAAAAATTTCGGCTTTGTTATTACCCGGCGTCGCCACCAGCAAGGGATAGCCCTTCTGCGCCAGATGCCAGCAGCAGGATGTGGTAAACAAGCCGCCCACCCAATTACCCAAGGCAAAACACACCACCGCCAGCGTACTGCGTTTATCGGCCTGAAAACTGTCCTTGAACACCTGCTCGAAGCGCACCGCCACATCCAACTCATATGCCGCCGAACGCGGCCAGAAAGTCGGCACGCCGGTGGAGCCGGACGACACCGCTACCCGGTCCGCCCCACTCAAACTGCCGCCGAAACAACGCGCCGGCAAAGAATAAGTTTGCATGTAATTAACCTTGTTGATTAACGGCAGCTTTTGAAAATCCGCGTAAGTATTAATCTGCCCTGGATCGATTTGCTGGGCTTGCAAAAACTGCCGATAAGCGGGAACCTCAGCCGCACAACGCTGAAATAAAGCCAGCATTTTTTGCTGCGGATTAAGCGCTTGATGCTTGGTAAGCAAGGTATCCAATGGCGTGGCCAGAAAATGTTGAAATGCTGCCGCGGAAGACGTCGTCGGTAAATAGCTCATCGCAAACCACCTGAAAAATGCTGGAAAAACCCTAAAGATATATTCTTGGGCTGAATGTCTGGTAAAAAGTTAACTCTGCACAACACCCTGCCCATACCGATGCAAGCATTGAGATTAGACAAATCATTATCCTACCGCAACGATATGCCGATACCCGAATTAGCTGCCGGCGAAGCTTTGATTGAACTGCGCCTGGCCGGCATCTGCGCCACCGACCTGGAACTGGTGAAGGGTTATGCCGGATTTTCCGGCATCCTCGGCCACGAATTTGTCGGCACGGTAAGCGCCGTTGCCGACGACAAACACCGCGACTGGCTAAACCGGCGCGTGGTGGGTTCCATCAACATCGGCTGCAACGCCTGCGAGGCGTGCCGACGCGACGGCCCCGAGCATTGCCTGAATCGTAAAGTGCTGGGAATACGCGGCAAAGACGGGGTATTTGCCGATTATTTCTGTCTGCCGGTTGCCAACTTGTACGCCGTCCCCGACGCAGTGCCGGACCAAGCCGCCGTGTTTACCGAGCCGCTGGCCGCTGCTTTGCGCGTAGTAAAACAAATAGCCGCACTGCCCATCACCGACGTCGCGGTGGTCGGCCCTGGGCGCTTGGGTTTGTTGATCGCCAAGGTGTTGAATCTGGTCGGCTACCAAGTCACGGTGTTGGGCCGATCAGCGGCCTCTTTAGCATTACCTAAGCAATGGCAACTGGCGACCGGCTTGACTACCGAGGTTGCGGATAATCGTTTCGATTGCGTCGTCGACGCCAGCGGTCAGGCCTCAGGCTTTGCGCAGGCCTTACGCATCGTCAAACCGCGCGGCACCTTGGTGTTGAAAAGCACCTTTGCAGCCAACGCAGCGCTGGATTTAAGCAAAGTGGTGGTTTACGAAATCAACATCATCGGCTCCCGCTGCGGCCCGTTCGCGGACGCATTAGCGCTGCTGACAGAAAACAAGCTACCCGTAGAAACGATGATAGACGGCCAATACCCACTGAGCGATGGACTTGCCGCATTCAATCACGCAGCCCAAGCCGGCGTCAGAAAAATTCTGTTACAGCCTGCACTGCATTCAGATTATTAACCTGCTTGAACTCGCCAGCACCGCCAGCGAGCGCAAGCTTAGAAATCCTTAAGACGCCAGCAGCATATTATCCAAAGTCTTTTTCGCCAGCGCCGCTTGCTCGGCAGGCACGGAGACTTGGTTGACCACATGCCCGGCCGCCAGATTTTCCAGCACCCAACACAAATGCTGCGGGTCAGTGCGGAACATCGTCGAGCACATACTTAAAGTGGGCGCCATGAAATGCACGCTTTTGCCTTGTGCCTTGCATTCCTGATTCAGGCGGTTGACTAGATTCAGCTCGGTCGCTACCAACCAACGGGTATTGGCTTCGGCTTCGCGGACGATTTTCAAAATCATTTCAGTGGAACCAATGTAATCGGATTTTTCGCAGACTTCAAAACAGGCTTCCGGGTGAGATATGACGATGGTTTCCGGGTATTTTTCCTTAAAATTGTCGATTTGCTCCGGCTGGAAGGCCTGATGCACGGAACAATGACCCTTCCAAAGAATAATCTTGGCATCGCGGATTTGCTGTTCGGTCAAACCGCCCTGCGGTTTGTTGAAATCCCAGGTCACCATGTGTTCCAGCGGGATGCCCATCCGGTAGCCGGTGTTGCGACCCAAGTGCTGATCGGGGAAAAACAAAACTTTTTCGCGTTTGGCAAAGCTCCAGTTGAGGATTTTTTCGGCGTTGGAAGAGGTACAGACAATACCGTCATGCTGGCCGCAAAACGCTTTTAAATCGGCGGCGGAATTGATGTAAGTCACCGGGGTGACGGTGTTTTCCACGTCAATCACTTTCGCCAACTCGTCCCAGCATTGTTGGACTTTGACCTTATTGGCCATGTCGGCCATGGAACAACCAGCCGCCAAATCCGGCAAAATCGCGATTTGCTCCGGCCGCGACAAAATATCCGCCACTTCCGCCATGAAATGCACGCCACAAAAGACGATGTATTCGGCTTCCGATTGCGCCGCTTCCCGCGATAATTTCAATGAGTCGCCGAATATATCCGCATGTTTGAATACTTCGTCGCGTTGGTAATGATGGCCCAGAATAATGCAGCGTTTGCCGAGTTTGGCTTTGGCGGCTTCTATGCGCGCGGCACATTCGGCATCATCGAGCAGGGCGTAATCATGTATGGGTAAGGCTGCAGTCATTTTTTAACCTGAAAACAAAAAGCGAGAATTTCGAAAACTTAGGCCCGGCTTTTTACAGCCGGTTCCATGGGTCATGCCGACAAAGCATGATTCAGTAAAGTGAGGCCAATCCAGCCAAAACCAAGGGTGGTGACGACAAAACTCAAAGCGGAATAGATCCGCCATATCGGCTTGGACCAAAAATCCGGATCGAATGCCGCCACCACAAACACGCCGGGATTGGTCAAGCCGCCGATCACGACCAACCAACAAGCGGTGACCGGCAGCGGCACTTTGGCGCCGTAAAAGCCCAGGCAAAACAGCGCCATCAACGCAAAGTCCACATGCGCCCGAATCAGGGTTTTGTAGTCTTTTAAAAACTCGCCGTCTATGCCTTTGATCGGAAACCATTTGGCAAAAGTCATCAGCCATGCGGATAACAAAATGGCGAAGATCATCAAAACGGCGCCTATCAATAATATTTCCATGATTTTTTAGTCTGTGATTGTAAAAATTAGATTGAGGTCCACGCCATTTCATTCACCAGGCCCTTATATCTTCTGGTGTCGTCATTCCCGCCTGAGCGCAAACGACGATATTCCGGGCAGAGAAGCGGGACTCAAACCGGAAAAGTGGGCGCGCAGTTCAATATAAAGCGTGCTGAAGCAAACTCATAGCCCCAGCACCGCTTTGGTTTTGTACATATTGTAAAACCACCGGCACAAACTGGCTGACCATGGACGGATTCATACCCAAAGATTGAAACGATCCGGCTAAATTCGCCAGACTGCCGAGTTGCCCGCCCATTAACCCGCTCGCAGCGCCCAGCAAAGATTGCGAGCCGGAAGTGGAAACCTGTTGCGGTACCGAGGACAAATAGCGGTCCATATCCGGTAGGGCATTGCTCAATTGCGAAAAGTCACCGGGATTCATGCGTTGCTGCGCCACTGAAAAAATTGACCCCACGCCACCCAGCGCTTGCTGCGGGCTGATGCCCAATTGCCCAACCAGAATATCGATTAACCCTAGTTGGTTGGCCTGCCCCACCGCACCGGCGATAGAACCTGCTGCACCATAGACGGCTGGCGACCCGCCCAAGGCAAAAGTCTGATCTGAAACCTGCTGTTGAACCGGTGCGCAAGCGCTGATGACCGCGAGAACACCGACTGCTGTAAAACCTTGCAAAACCTTCATTCTGTCGAACTCCTGAAAAACGCCGAAATACCGGCAAGCCACATCATGGCCGCCAAAACCGGCACTGTAAATCGAAACCTGCCCAGGATACAACCTGGGCTCTTTTATCGCCGCAGGCGGACAGCCGCGGCGTCCTGTGCAAAGACGGCGTGTTATCTACCGATAACCGAGAAACTCCCCGCAAACATTGTGGGTAAAAATCGGCAATTCGCATGAATTCAGTATAATCCTGGCTTTAGCCACAAGAACAATAAAGGTAAAAATATGCTGAATATTCAAAAAACGCTCGAAGATTACTATCTTCGCTTGCAAGCCCATCCTAAATACCTGCATGTGATGACCTTGCCGCTGATGCAACGCTGGGGCGTGTTTATCGGCTTGTTTTTGCTCTCGCAAATCCTGGTATTCGGCAGCCTGTACCTTATTTTTGACAAAGTCGTGGTGATCGGCTTTCTGGCCAGCGTCCTGGCTGGACTGGCTACCGGCATCGGCGCCTTGCCGGCCTTGTTCTTTAAAAATATTTCCGACCGGCTATTCAACGGCTTGCTGGGCGCCGCAGCGGGCGTAATGCTGGCGGCCACCGCGTTTTCGCTACTGGTGCCCGGCTTGGATTACGGTGAGCAAATCTGGCCCGGCAAAGGCTTATGGATAGTATCGGCCGGCATGCTGATCGGCGCGCTGTTTTTACATTTTGCCGACAGCCGATTGCCGCATCTGCATTTTGATTCAGTCAGCGATCATTCCCTGGATTCGCTGCAAAAAATCTCTTTATTCATCATCGCCATCACCATCCATAACTTCCCGGAAGGCATGTCGGTCGGCGTCAGCTTTGGCTCCGGCGATATGAACAATGGCTTGGTGTTGTCTATTGCCATTGCCTTGCAAAATTTGCCGGAAGGCCTGGCAGTCGCCCTGCCCCTAGTCGGCTTGGGTTACAACAAATGGAAAGCCGTCGCCATCGCCACGTTGACAGGCTTGGTGGAACCGGTGGGCGGCCTGTTGGGCATTACCATGGTCACGGTGTTTTCGTCGATATTGCCGATTGCAATGGGGTTTGCAGCCGGTGCGATGTTGTTCGTCATCAGCGAAGAAATCATCCCGGAGACGCACGCCAAAGGTCGCTCGCGCATCGCTACATTTTCATTAATGGCCGGTTTCATCATCATGATGATCCTGGACAAAATACTGACATAAACACAGCCTAAACCAAGTGCGCCACCCAAAAAGCAGCAGCTTTTTGGGTGTTTTATCTTCCGATCAAACTCCTCAGTGCCGAATGGAATACCTAACCGCATTCATCACCCAAATAAGCACCTTAAACTTTACGGAATTGCTCGCGACCGGCGGCACCAGCTTTGCACTGATAGCCGCCGCAGAAATTGGCGATAAAAGCCAACTGGTATGCATGACCCTGGCCTCCAAGCACAGACCGACTCCGGTGTTATTAGGAGCGATTGCCGCGTTCGCGTTGCTGAACACTTTGGCGGTGGTTTTTGGTGCGGCGATTGCGACATGGTTACCGGAATATCTGGTCGCAGCCACCGTCGCCCTGCTGTTTGCCGCATTCGGTCTGCATGCTTTGCTCAACCACGACGAAGACGATGACAACGAAGAAATCGTCGAGAAAAGTGGCCACGGCATTTTCTTTACGACCTTTTTATTGATCACCGTCGCCGAATTTGGCGATAAAACTCAATTGGCTGTCGTGGCATTCAGCAGTACCGCGCAACCGATTGCAGTTTGGCTGGGCTCGACGCTGGCGCTGGCGTTTACGTCCGCACTGGGCGTGCTGGCTGGCCGCACCGTGTTGCAAAAAATCCCCCTGTCCTTGCTGCATAAAGCCAGCGGCGTGTTTTTCCTGATTTTGTCGGCAGTTGCGGCCTATAAAGCCTACGAAAGCTTGCTGGCTGCCGGTTTGCTCCCCCAACTTTAGCCAAATTCCAGACTTGCAGCGATTCATGGCATTTCCCAATTACCGCTGGCTAGACGTTGCGGCAATACTCGGCTTGGCGGGGCTGTATTGCCTGTTAGCCAAAATTGTACTGTCTTATTTCTCAGAGACCGGTAACATCACCCTGGTGTGGTTTTCCGGCGGATTGGGATTGGCCGCCTTATTGCTGCAAGGCCTTTGCTATTGGCCAGGCATATTTCTGGGCGCGTTCGCCGCCGGCTTGATGGTAGACGACTCGCTCCCACTGTCTTTTGCCATTGCAACGGGCAACACACTGGAATCGGTGACAGCCGCCTACCTGCTAAAACACCAACAGCGTTTTTCTTTAGACTTAACCGAGCCAGGCCACTTTATCTGGCTAACCCTGACCGGCGCCGCTTGCTCGTTGATCAGTGCAGGCATTGGCCCTTTGGCTTTACATCAGGCCGGCTTCATACCGCTAGCGGCTATGCCGCAAGCGATTTTACATTGGTGGATGGCGGATGCTTTCGGTATTGTCACGACCACCCCGATATTATTGGTTTGGCGAAATTGGCCAAAGCAATGGTTTGCTGAAAAGCGCGGCCTGGAAGCGTTGCTGCTGATCATTGTTGCCTTGTTCGCCGGCCAAGTAGTATTCCTCGAAGCTTTCCAGCCTGTCTTTGGCAAAATCGCCCGCGGTTACTGGATGTTTCTGTTTGCCATTTGGGCCGCACTCCGTTTCTATCTCCATGGCGTGACCCTGATTTCCGGCTTGATTACCATCCAAGCGCTATTCGGTGCCGCACATCATCTAGGCTTTTTCGGCGACGATTTTGAGAAAAGCGAATTGCTGAATCTTTGGTTTTATATATTGGTACTGTCCTGGACCGGCACCACTTTGGCACTTACTCTGCACAAGCAACCGCTGATTACCTCAGGACTGAGCGATAGCGAAAAACGTTTGAAGGCTATCATCGACTACTCGCCAGTACCCCAGGCCATTTACAACGCCGAAGGCAAGTTCACATTGCTAAATCCGGCTTTCAGCAAAGCTTTCGGTTACACCTTGGAAGACATTAAAACGCTTGACGAATGGTGGCCCAAAGCCTATCCCGACCCCGCCTACCGCCAGAACATTATGGAAACCTGGCTGGAGTTGACTGATAAATCCCGTCGCGTGCAAAGTTTCGAAACCCTCCAAGCGGAAATTCATTGCAAACACGGCGAACGGCGCACGGTGCTCGCCGGTTCGGTATCCCTGGGCGAATCGTATGTCGGAGACAATCTGGCCATTTTGTTCGATATTACCGAGCAACTAAAATCCGAAAAAGCGCTGACCGAATCCCATTTACTGTTGCAGACCATCCTGGAAACCTTACCAATCCGTGTATTCTGGAAAGACCTGAATTCTCGCTATTTGGGCTGTAACGCGCTATTTGCGGGGGATGCCGGACAATCCAGTTCCAGCGATTTAATCGGCAAGGACGACAGTCAACTGAATTGGCGAGATCAAGCCGCAAGTTACCAAGCGGATGATCGCCAGGTGATAACATCGGGGGTAGGCAAACTGGCGTATGAAGAACCCCAAACCACACCTGCCGGCAATACCATTTGGCTACGCACCTCGAAAATACCCTTGCGCAATTCCGATCATGCAATGATCGGCATTTTGGGGATCTACGAAGACATTACCGAAAACAAAGTTCGCGAAGACGCTTTAGCCCAATCGGTTTCCTTGCTAAAGGCTACGCTGGAAGCCACGGCCGACGGCATTTTGGTGGTCAGCCTGCAAGGTCAGATCGTTACTTACAATCAGCGTTTTTTTGAACTGTGGCAGTTGCCCAGCACGGCTGTTGGAGAAGATAAAGACGATATAAAACTTTTGCATTTAGCCGTTAAGCAGCTAAAAAATCCCGATGCGTTTTTCGACAAAGTTCAGGCTCTTTACAATCACCCCGCGGCAGAAAGTTACGATCTGATCGAGTTTACCGATGGCCGGATTTTTGAACGCTATTCCAAGCCACAAAGTATCGCCGACAAAATTGTCGGCCGCGTCTGGAGTTTTCGCGACATCAGTAATCAACATCGTACGGAACAAGCGCTGCAAAAGAAAGAATACTATCAACGCGCATTGCTGGATAACATTCCGCATGCGATTTGGCTAAAAGATACCGATAGCCGCCTGCTGGCCGTCAACCAGGAGTTCGCCAACGTATTTTCCGCCGTCAACCCGGAGGCGCTGGCGGGCAAAAACGATTTCGACATTGCCCCGCCGGAACTGGCCGAAAGCTACGTCGCCGATGACCGGCGCGTGATGGCTTTGCGAGACAAATTGATTGTCGAAGAGGAAATTGTCGATCGCGGCGTGCGCAAATGGTTCGAGACCTATAAAGCGCCTGTAATGGATGAACAAGGTCAGTTACTGGGTACGGTTGGTTTTGCCCGCGACATCAGCGAGTTGCGCAAAACCGAAGAGAACCTGAGGCTGGCGGCCCTGGTTTATCACAACAGCAGTGAAGCGATGATAGTGGTGGATAGCGATAACACCATCCTCAGCGTCAACCCCGCATTTACCAAGATGACTGGGTATACGGAGGCTGAAGTTGTCGGTAAAAATCCCCATATTCTCAGTTCCGGCGAACATGATACGGGGTTTTACCGAGAATTATGGACCACGCTGCAAACGACCGGTGCGTGGCGCGGAGAAATAAAAAATCGCTGTAAGGATGGTCACTTGTTTGTCGAAGAGCTAGCCATCAACACCATTTATGATGCGGAAGGCAAGCCGCTACGCCGGGTCGCCCTGTTTTCCGACATCACTCAGCGTAAACAGTCCGAGGAACAAATTTGGCGACAAGCCAACTTCGACCCGCTCACCGGCCTGCCTAATCGGCGGATGTTCCGTGACCGCCTGGAACTGGAAATCAAAAAAGCCCACCGCATGGGCCAATTGTTTGCACTGTTGTTTATCGACCTGGACCGCTTCAAGGAAATCAACGATACGCTGGGCCACGATATGGGCGACAACTTACTGAAGGAAACCGCGCGGCGTTTACAGACCTGCGTGCGGGAGTCCGATACCGTGGCGCGCTTGGGGGGCGACGAATTCACGATTATCTTGAGCGAGTTGGACTGTATCGAAGTGTCCGAACCGATAGCTAAAAACCTGCTGCAAAAACTCAGTGCACCGTTTAGCTTGGACGGCGAACTGGCTTATGTCTCTGCGAGTATCGGCATCACGTTTTATCCAAACGACAGCACCGACTTAAGCCAATTACAAAAGAATGCCGATCAGGCCATGTACGCTGCTAAAAACCAGGGCCGTAACAACTACCATTTCTTTACCCAAGCCTTACAGGACGCGCTGGAAGCCCGCGCCGCAATGCTCGGCGACTTACGTACCGCGCTGGCCAATACGCAATTTTTGCTGTGCTATCAACCCATCGTCGACTTGCTGAGCGGCGAAGTGCATAAAGCGGAAGCCTTGCTACGCTGGCATCATCCAAAGCGTGGCTTGATTAACCCGGCAGAATTTATACCGCTGGCGGAAGAAACCGGTCTAATCAGAGAAATCGGCGATTGGGTATTCGAAACCGCGGCACGGCAAGTACAAACCTGGCGAACCACTATCCATCCCGAATTTCAAATCAGCGTCAACAAATCGCCGGTACAATTTCAAAGCCCCGAGCATGCCCCTCAAGACTGGTTCAACTATTTGAATCGACTGGGATTGTCTGGCCAAAGTATTGTGGTGGAAATCACCGAAGGCTTGCTGTTGGACGCCAATCTGTCTGTACACAATCATTTGATGGCGTTCCGCGACGCCGGCATGCAAGTCGCTATAGATGACTTCGGCACCGGGTATTCCGCATTGTCTTATCTGAAAAAATTCGACATTGATTATTTGAAAATAGACCAGTCGTTCGTGCGCAATTTAACGGAGGATTCGAACGACTTCGTACTTTGCGAAGCCATCATCGTGATGGCGCATAAATTGGGCTTGAAAGTCATCGCGGAAGGTGTGGAAACCGAGCAGCAACGCGATTTGCTGACCGCTATCGGCTGCGATTACGGTCAGGGTTATCTGTTTGCCAAACCGCTACCGGCGGCATTGTTCGCACAGCAATTCGGTAAATCAGCATAGCGGATTCTCAGCCGTTCCCCGCTGCCAATCCCGTTATTTTTGTTATCACACTCGCTAACGGGCAGGCGGGAGCCCGGTCAATAAAAACGCTGCTATTCGATAGACCGGCTTATACGGAAATGCCGGCCACCGATACATTGGGGGGATTAATAATTCAGCATTATGGCTATTGCAGGCCGCCGCATGCTAAACCGCACTAATCACCACGCCATCCGGCTTCAAGCTCAAGGTTAAGTCACCGCGCAATAAGCCCTGCAACTCCCGGCCGGCCATGTTGTAACGCCAGCCGTGCAACAACAAGCAATCCTCATCGCCGGACAGTAATTGCTCCAGATCCTTGCGGGTAGCCAAGATGATGGGATTCAGCGAGTTTTCCTCAGCACGGATTCTGACCACCGCGCTGAGTACATCCAGTATCGCTTCGTGCTGTTGGGTTTTCTTGCCGGCTTGATCCTTTTCGGCCAAGGGTTTGGGCGGACGTTGTTTGGCACTGTCGATCAATTCGCAAATCGTTTTGCCGTAACGATTGACGGTACGGTCGTTGATGTTGCGGATCTTGGCTAGATCGGCCAAGGTCACGGGTTGTAATTTGCCCAGTTCCAGCAGCAAATCGTCCTGCAACAACCAACTGCGCGGTTTGTTTTCTTGCTGAGCAGTACGTTCGCGCCATTCGGTGAGACTTTGCATGATGGATAATTGCTTGCCGGTCAGCTTGTTTTTGCCGCGAATCTTCAACCAGGCATTTTCCGGCGAGAGTTGGTACAGCTCCGGATCGTTCAACAGCGCAAAATCACTTTCCAGCCAATTTGCACGCCCTAACTTATCCAGTTGCTCACACATGATTTTGTAAATCTTGCACAGGTAAATCACATCGTCGGCGGCATACTGAATTTGATCCTGGCTCAAGGGCCGCTCCGACCAGTCGGTACGAGTATGCGCCTTGCTGAGATTGACGTTTAAAAAGCTGGATACCAGCATCGCATAACCCGGATTTTCCTGAAAACCCAGCAGCGGCGCGGCAATCTGCGTATCGAAAATCGGGCCCGGGATTTTGCCGGTAATCTGGTAAAAAATTTCCAGATCCTGCCGGCAGGAATGCAACACTTTGACAATATTGGGATTGTAAATCGCCTCTAACAGCGGCGTTAAATCGGCAATCGCTAACGGATCGACACAAGCCACCCAGCCCGGCGCGGCTATTTGCAGTAAACAAAACTTGGGGTAATAGGTTTTCTCGCGAAGAAATTCGGTATCCAGGGCGATCCAGGGCTCCTGGCTGATCAGTTGGCAAAGGCTATCGAGTTGATCCGGGCGGTTGATATATTGAATAGTCATAGTCGCTATGGCAATTAACAGGGCTTGCCGAAAAACGGCGTGACTGCGTATTTTAACCCGTCGGGGCCTTATTGACTGAAATATTCCGGCATTGGCCGACGCGATGCAAATCAGGAATTTTTCCTTTTTATTGCCGACAATGGAACCCCCGGCCCTGCTTGTTTACCATGCCGCTTTTGTTTTGTATTCTCAGGTAAATTTATGAAAAAAGTTGCGCTCGGCGTGCTGCCATTGCTCAGCATGCTGCCCTTAGCCGAAGCCATAGCCGCGGAAGTTGCGACCAATCTGGAGGAAGTGGAAGTTGTGGCGGTAACGCCTTTACAATTCGGCGGCGTCGATATCAATAAAATTCCGGCGAATGTGCAAACAGTGTCAGCCGAAAAATTGCAGGAAGCCCAAGCCCTGTCTTTGGCGGACTACATGAACCGCTATCTCGGCAGCGTCAACATCAACGATGCGCAAAACAACCCCTTGCAACCTGATGTGCAATACCGTGGCTTCAGCGCGTCCCCGCTGATGGGCTTGCCGCAAGGCCTGGCAACGTATGTCAACGGTATTCGTTTCAATGAACCGTTCGGCGATATGATCAACTGGGACTTAATCCCTAACGGCGCTATACAGAATATGAGCCTGCAACCGGCATCGAACCCGGCGTTTGGTTTGAATGCGCTGGGCGGCTCGATCAACATCAACACCAAGACCGGTTTCTCGGCGCCCGGCCACAGTTTCGAAGCCCAAGGCGGCTCCTGGGACCGCCATTCCGAAGAACTCACCAGCGGTTGGAACAACGGCACCTGGGGTTATTTCCTGGATGCCAAATATTTCAACGAAAAAGGCTGGCGCGCCCACTCCCCGAGCGAAGCCAAACAAGGCTTCGGCACCCTGAGTTGGCGCGGCGTCAAATCCAGCCTGGACTTAAGCATCGCCGGCAGCGACAACACCTTGCGCGGCAACGGCGCCCTTCCCCAGGAAATGCTGGCATTCGGCCGTGATCAAGTATTTACGCATCCCGACATTACCCGCAACCGGATGATGCTGGTGTCGCTGGCCGGCGATACCTGGCTGAACGACCACAATCAATTATCCGGCACGATGTATTACCGCCGGAATAAGATCGGCACCTATAATGGCGACGGGAGCGAATTTGGCGAATGTATTGATGAAGGCGCTGGCGAGGACAACTTTTTGTGCGCCGAATCCGGTGGCGAGTTGGACGATGAGGGCTTGTTCGATCTAGGCGGCAGTAATATAGCTGCCTCACCAGCGGTCGAGGGCGGCACCATCAACACTTCCAGCACGCTACAGCAATCGTTCGGCTTTGCCTTGCAAAATGCTTTCGACCACAAAATATTCGGCCGCAACAACCATCTGGTAGGCGGGGCCAGTTTCGACCACGGCAACGCCCGCTATCACGCCGACACCCAGCTGGGTTCGTTAACCGCTGATCGCGGGGTGTCAGGGGGCGGGGTATTGCTGCAAGACGCCCATGTCCGCCTGACTACGGAGACCGATCATTACGGCGTATTTTTAACCGACACCTATTCCTTGACCGACAAACTGGATCTGACCGTCTCCGGCCGTTACAACCAATCCCATATTAAACTGCGCGACCATGTCGGCGACGACCTGAATGGCTCGCACTCATTCGACCGCTTCAATCCGGCGGCGGGTCTGACCTACGCCTTCATGCCGGAATTGACCTTTTTCGGTAACTACAGCGAATCGTCGCGGGTGCCGACACCGATGGAGTTAAGCTGCGCCAACCCGGACGACCCTTGCCGTTTGCCGAATGCTTTCGTATCCGATCCGCCTCTCAAGCAAGTAGTCGCCAATACCTTCGAAACCGGGGTGCGCGGCCGGTTGAAAAACTTGCTGCCGGGCTACATGGACTGGAATTTGGCTTTATTCCGCACCATCAACAATAACGACATCATCTTCAAGAGCACCGGCGGTGTCGGCAGCAATGTCGGTTATTTCGACAATGTCGGCTCTACCTTACGCCAAGGTGTAGAAGTGGGATTGGCGGGTAATTTTTACGAGCGCTGGCGCTGGTCTAGCCATTACACCTATATCGATGCCAGCTTCGAAACGCCGTTTCTGGGCAGCAGCCCCAACAATCCGCTGGCGGATGGCGACGGCAATATCCAGGTACAGGCCGGCGACAAGCTACCCGGCATCCCAGCCCATCAGTTCAAGTTCAGCACCGACTTCGACATCGTCTCCGCCTGGACTCTGGGAATGGATATGAATTACAACAGCTCGCAATATCTGCGCGGCGACGAAGCCAATTTGACGGCCAAGCTGCCGGGATTCGTCGTATTTAATTTGCGTAGCGAATACCGCTTCAACAAAAACGTCGCGCTGTTCGGTAAAGTGAGCAATTTGTTCGACCGCCAATATGCCAATTTCGGCACCTGGGGCAATACCGGGGATGTACTTGACGGCGTGGGATTGCCAGGCGACCAACAAAGCCGCTTCGTTGGGGTCGGCGCACCGCGCGCCGCTTGGATAGGCATTCGCCTGACGATGTAGTCCAAACCTGGCCGCAGGAAAACGGCTGAAATTAGCCGTTTTCCTCGTCCAGCTGATTGTTGTTACGGGTTTGCCTGAATTTATTCGGTTTGATGCGTTTGATGTTGAGGCGATGCGGTCCTATGGACGCTTCGGTCAATAACTGAAAAATATCCGCCGGCATGCCGTCCGGTAACTCCACCAACGTATACGTATCGCGAATGTCGATCCTGCCAATGCGTTTTTTATCTACGCCGGACTCTTCGACCAATACCGCCTGAATATCGTCGCGGCTAACTTGGTGCTGGCTGCCGACGGCCAGGCGATAACGCACCATTTTGCCGTTTGCATGCGGACCGCGACTGTGAGGTTGCGGTAGAGGGACCAACAACCTGGGCTGCTGAGTATGAGTATGCGCGGGATACAGGTTTGGTTGGCTTAGGTAAACCAAGGCCGCGGCGCAAGTCAATAGGTCTATATCCAATTCGGCCGCTGTACGCTGAATCAGCTCCCGTTGCTGGGTCAGGTCTTCTTCGCTGACTATGCGCTGCAAGCGCCTTTTAAACTTATCTTCCTTACGACTTTCGGCAGAGAAAGCGTTCATAGTGCCTTACAATCTATCCAGATCGATTTCCACAAAAGCCTCGTCGCGCAAGCGCCGCAACCATAATTCGGTTTCTTCCTCGATTTTACGCTTACGGATTTCCTCGCGAATCTTGTCTTTTTTGAATTGCTCGCTGTTGTCCTGATTTTCGCGCCCCAAGACCTGAATCATGTGCCAACCGAACTGGGTTTGCACCGGCTGGCTAATCTCGTTAATCGCCAACTTGTTCATCGCTTCCTCAAAAGGCGGCACTAATGCGCCCGGACCCACCCAATCCAGCGAACCGCCGTTAATCGCCGAGCCTTTGTCGTCGGAATGCGCGCGCGCCAAATTGGCAAAATCGTCACCGTCATTAATCCGTTCTCTCAGCGCTATCAAACGCTTCTGCGCTTCGGCGTCGTCCACCAATTCATTGGTCTTGATCAGAATGTGCCTGACCTTGGTTTTGGTAACGATATGCTGTCCGGCACCCTCAGTTTCCAGCATTTTAATGATATGAAAACCGCTGGGACTGCGGATCGCTTCCGAGACATCGCCCTGGTTCATCGTCGTCACGACTTCCGTAAACAGGGATGGAATCTGGCCGATGCTGCGCCAACCCAGATCGCCGCCCTTCAAGGCGTTATCGTCGTCGGAGACACTAACCGCAACTTGTTTGAAATCCTTGCCGCCGCGTAATTCGGCGATGACTTGATCGGCCTTGTCCTTGGCTTTTTGAATCGCGGAGGCCGAAGCCGCTTCCGACACCGCGATCAGAATATGCCCTAAATGATACTGGGAATTGCTCTGGCCGGCTTTGCTCTGCGTTTCCATGTAATGCAACACTTCGGCATCGGTAACTTTGACCCGCGAACCGATTTCCCGGCCACGTAGCTGGTTGATGATAATTTCGTTGCGCAGATTATCTTCGAACGCTTTGTAGTCCATGCCTTGCTTGGCCAACTCGTTACGAAAACTTTCAACAGACAGGCCGTTCCGGCTGGCTATATCAGCAACTGAAGTACTGAGCATTTCATCGCTGACCTGTACGCCCGATTTAGCCGCCAGTTGCCGTTGCAACTTGTCAACCACCATGCGTTCCAACACCTGTTTGCGCAGCACATATTCGGGTGGCATCGTTACGTTGTTACTCCGCAATTTACTGACGATGGCCCCGACTTCGTTATTCAGTTCGCGTTCCAGAATCACATCTTCTTCCACCACCGCCACTATCCGGTCCAATACTTGGGCTTGACCCGGAGCCATATAAGCACCCAGGAGCAAACAGAAAATCACTATCCCTTTTTTAATCATGCGTTGCTTACTCAAAATAGCTGGCTTTGCGATAGCCTTTCAGGTTGGTTTGCAGGAAGGTATCGACATTGTCACCGAAGCTGGACAGACCTTTCAGTTCCAACTGTACGAAAAACGCCGTTTCCGGTTTGGTGCTAGGATCGATAAAGGCGATGGTATTGGCACCGTTGATAAAGCGCCTGCCCAGAATACGGAAGCGCCAGCAACAGTTTTCCCGCTCCACGCCAATGAAACTTTCCGTGGTTTTATCGAAATTCAAAGAGTACTGCCAGCGACCGAAGCCGTACCATTCGCCAAACAAAGGTAAGCGGAACGATACGTCGGTTTGCGAGATGGTTTGTAAGCTGTCCAAGGGGTTACGACGGTACCGATAGCCAAGGTTCACAATCTGGTTCGGTTGCATATTGTATTTTAACGCCACCTGGCCACGCGCGAAGCCGTTGGCTTCCGGATCCCATTGGGTACCGGTCATATACGACCAATGTTTGCTGAATTGGCCGCTCAGTTCTCCGACGAAATTGGAGGTATTACTGGTCTCAATCGGCTGCCCAGGCATCGTCACGGTTCTGTCCTGGAAATACATAATCTGCCCCAGACTGACTTTTAAAGGCTCCAAACCGGTATTGGAATCGATAAACCGCGAAACGGTGGCCAGCGTGATCTGATTGGCGTCCTGTATCCTGTCCCCACCGGCGAAACGGTTTTCCCGGAACAAGCTGTAAAAATTGGTATCGTACAGAGCGGTATCGAAGACCGGAATATTGCTTTGATCCTTGCGTGGGATGTACAGGTAGAAGGCCTGCGGCTCCAAGGTGTGCAGATACTGCGAACCACCGAAATTAAGGTCTTTTTCGAAATTCATGCCGCTGCTAACCGAGAAGATCGGCAAGGTCCGGCTAATAGTACTGGGCTGCCCGGCTAAGGTTTGGTTGCTCAATTGATACTGCGTGTATTGGCCGGTGATTTTCGGGATGAAATACCCGGCGCTACTTTCCAATGGCAAGCTGAGTGACGGGGCAATATTAATCCGCTGACCGTTAACCAGATCAGTGTGATAGAAATGGGTAAACTCGTTATTCATCGCCAGCGTAACCGGCAAACCTTCAAACGCATGCGCCACATTGAAATTGACGCGAGGCAGCATATCGTAGGGCATCGCGGCATCGGGAATGGTTTTATCCACCGATTGATAATGATATGCCCCTACCGACAAACCTAGAGCGGTGCCGGCAACAGCCCCGCCGTAACTCAGTAATGCGGTACTGGGCAAATAACTGGTATTTTGGAAACCCAAGGCATTATTCAAGTCGTTGAAATAGGTTTTGTCGGACACGTAGTTCAAATCCAACAAGGAATTTAAACCCGGCAACAAGGTAGATTGATCCTTCCAGCTTGCCGAGTAACGGGCCTTGTTGACCAATTGATCGTTGGGCATATATTCCGCAGAAAACGTACCTCTGGATATATCGGTCAGATAGCGGAATTTATTGCGTAACTGCTCACCACGCTTACTCATGTAACGCGGCGTGACAATATCGTCGAAGTTGGGGGCGATATTCCAATAAAACGGCACGGAAACGTCAAAACCGTTCCGTTGCGTACTACCCCAAGTTGGCGCCAACAGGCCCGACAGGCGGCGATTGTCGGTAGGGAAGGAAATATAAGGCGTGTACAACACCGGTACGCCTTTAAATTCCAGCCAGGCGTTTTTCGCTGAACCTTGTCCGCTGTCCCGGTTAATTTTCATCCGCGAAGCATGCACAATCCAGTCCTGATTGCCCGGCGCACAACTGGTAAACGCGGCATCGTTATAACGCGACAAGCCTTTACTCTCGCGATAAACCACCCCGGCGTTGCCGCGAAACGGCGCCTCCGCGACGATAAATTGCGCCTTGCGCAAGCGTGCTTCGTCTTTACCCAGGCTCAACGAGGCGGTCTCGCTGGAAAAAGCCAGCTGGTCTTCGCTGTATAACACGCTACCTTGTGCGTCCAAGGTCTCTGCAACCGTATCATAGCTGGCCTTGTCGGCAACCAAATGCTGATCCGCGCGCACCATATCCACATTACCGGCAAAATTAAGCACTTCGCCGTCGAACACTTCCGAAAAATCGGCATTAATATCGGTAGTTGCTGCATCGCGGACTTCGGCGGAGGTGGCTCTGATTTTGCGTTTTTTAGAACCCCACACTTCGCAGCTTTGCCAAGGATCTTTATCAAACTCGGCCCGTAAGGTTTGAAAATCCCGCTCTTGTTTGCGATCAAAGGTCGGCGTAAGCCAAGACGAACCGGACTCTTCACTGCCGCCGCCTTCGGCTACGACATGGGCCTCGCCTTTCGGATCGGCACCCACCAGATTACAGTTCCAACCGCTCTTATCATCACCGGTTTTGCAAGTCCAACCGGGCACTTTGCCGGTATTGGCATTGGCTGTCTCGGTTTTGGGCTCGACTTTTTCCAGCACCGGTTTTTGATTTTCAGTCACTTTAACCCGTAACTTTTGCGGCTCGGCAACAGCTTTTTCCACCGCCTTTTCGACCACCTTAACTTTTTCCGGCTCGGGTTCCGGTTTGACCGCTTGCTGAACCGGCGCGGGCACGACGGGAACAGGCGGCTGCGCGACTGTTTCCGGCTGGGCAGGCTTGGTTTGGGCGGGCGGGGTGGGTTTAATCACTTGCGGCTGAGCGGTTGGCTCGTTGCCAGCAGGTGTTTGATTTAGACAAGTCCATTCGCCATTTTTGGTTTGCTCACAATTCCACGCCGCATTATTGGCAGCAGAGGCGACGCCCGTAAAAAACAATAATGCTGAAGAAATTGTATAAAACCGATAATTCATGTCTTGGCGAATGCGGCTAAATTGACTTAGCGGAATGGAAATCGAATAAAATGCTCGTCATCATTTTACCTTAGGTTGACCCGCAATTAATAAAAATGTACGTTTCCAGCTCAGACCGCCGCTTGGCGGAGCTTGTCGATTGGCTCAATAACGACGTCGCGCTTGATATACAACAAATCACCCCTGCTTCCAGCGACGCTAGCTTTAGGCGATATTTCCGAGTTGAGCACCGGGACGGCTGCCACATTGCCATGGATGCACCACCGGACAAGGAAAATACCGAACCATTCGTACGCATCGCCGGATTGCTGAAACCGAGCGATATTCATATCCCGAATATCTATCAACAGAATAGCCGACAAGGTTTTCTGTTGCTGGAAGACTTAGGCTCCACAAGCTTTCTTGACCGCTTACAAACAGGCGATGCAGAACTGTTGTATCGACAAGCCATGGACAGCTTGTTCAAACTACAAACCGGCGTAAATCCGCTCGATTGCGGCTTGCCGGTTTACGACAGCGCTCTGCTACTGCGGGAACTCGGTATTTTTTACGAATGGTTTTTGGAAAATCTACTGGGCATTACGATTCCCCATACGCTCGCGACATCTCTCAACGCTATCTTGATCGATTCGGCACTTGAACAGCCGCAAGTCTGCGTGCACCGCGACTTCCATTCGCGCAACCTGATGGTGCTGGAACACAACTCACCGGGCGTTATCGACTTTCAAGACGCCGTCGTCGGCCCTATCAGCTACGATTTGGTGTCGCTGCTGCGCGACTGTTACATCGCTTGGCCCGAACAGCAAGTCATCAGCTGGGCCCAGCAATATCATCAACGCCTGTTGTCAGCCGGACTGCTGAAAGCCGATTTCAATCAATTCAAACGCTGGTTCGATCTGATGGGCATGCAGCGTCACCTGAAAGCCGTCGGCATTTTCGCCAGACTGCATCTGCGCGATGGAAAATCCGATTATTTGGCCGACATTCCGCGCACCCTGGCTTATATCACCAGGGTTTGCGAGCTCTATCCCGAGTTAACCGAGATGAAGAGGTTTCTGCAAGAACAGATGCTGCCGCGTGTCGAGGCATCTGCATGAAGGCAATGATTTTAGCGGCCGGGCGCGGCGAAAGAATGCGGCCTTTGACCGACCACACCCCCAAACCCTTATTGAAAGCCGCCGGTAAGGCGCTGATTGAATACACCCTGGAAAACCTGGCACACGCCGGCTTTACCGAAATCGTCATCAACATCGCCCATCTAGGCGGGCAGATTAAAGACTATTGCGAAAGCGGTAAGCGCTGGAATGTTTCGATTGAGTATTCAGATGAAGGCGAAACCGCGCTGGAAACCGCCGGAGGCATTGCCAAGGCCCTGCCTTTGCTGAGCAATGAGCCGTTCCTGGTGCTTAACGCCGACATTATTTGCGATTATCCCTTGGTCAACTTGCGAACCCAAGCCATTGATCTGGCTCACCTGGTGATGATCAATAATCCGCCGCATCATCCGGAAGGTGACTTTTCGCTGAATGCCGACGGTGTATTGTCGGAACAAGGCTTGAACAAACTCACCTTCAGCGGTATCGGCGTTTATCACCCCAAGCTGTTTGCCAACATCCCGGTCGCGCCGTTAAAACTGAGACCGGTGTTAAACCAAGCCATGCAACAACAGCGGATTAGCGGCGAGAAATTTTCCGGCCTGTGGATGGACATAGGCACACCGGAACGCTTAGCAGCGCTGGGTGAACAACATGCGCGCCTCAGCGGCAGACATGCCGAGGATGGCATGTATTAGAACGGTTTGACGACGGCCAGCAAGACTATGGCGACTAAGAACAATACCGGAATCTCGTTGATCCAGCGGAAATACACATGCGAATGCCGGTTGCGATCATGCTTGAAATCCAGCAGCCACTTGCCGCAAAACACATGGTAAACCACCAGCAAGCCCAACAAACCCAACTTTAGATGTAGCCAACCGCTGCCGGCATATAGCATCCAGGCATAATCGCCCAACATCCACACACCAAAGATAAAGGTACAAATCATGCCGGGCGTCATGATACCATAGTACAGTTTGCGTTCCATGACTTTGAAGCGCTCGTTGCTGATACTGTCGTCGCTCATTGCGTGATAAACAAATAACCTGGGCAAATAAAACAAGCCGGCAAACCAGGTCACCATAAAAATCAAATGTAAGGCTTTTAACCAGAGCATGAGGTTCCCGAGACTGACTAACGTAAAATTTCGGTGGTCACCGGCGCGGGCATGCCCGGTAACGCGGTGGGAGGCGCGACAATCAACACCCGATTACTGTTTTGTTGCGCTTGTCTTTCCAAAGCTGCCGCCTGGCGTTGTTCCGCTTCAACTTGCTGCTGCTGAGCAATCGCACTTTGCTTTAGGGCATTTGTCGATTCGGTTTGGTTTTTCAGTATCGCATCGCGTCTTTCAGCTTCCAGCTTGGCAGCTTTGGCAGCTTCCTGTTCGTTTTGCAGGGCTTCCAGCTTGGCTTTGGCCGCTGCCTCTTGTGCTTCATTGGCTTGAATATCCAACTGCACAGTTTTATCGCTGGTTTGGCAAGGTTTGGCCTGATAAATGGTTTTGCCGTCCTTGCCGATACATTTAAATACCTCCGCGCTTGCCGAGTGATAACTCAGAACCATCGCCAGCAAAATTAACACCCTCATCGCACACCTCGCCAAAACGCCATTTGCTCGGGCCATAGTTTAGGGTAAAAATTCAGTCTGTTTTCAATAGTTAGGAAAAATCCTTGTGCCAAAATAGCTTATGTCGTTTTCCGGCTAGTCAAATCGATTAGGTCCCCAGATCTTGCTCGGTCATCTCCGCCAACGCATCGCGATGTTCGCGGCGAATTAACATTAGGTTTCTGGCATACACAAAAGTACCGGGTAATTGACCCAGGATAATCACGGGATCCACACGGTGAATACCGTAAGCCAACACAATGACCCCACCCGATAAACTGAAATACCAAAAACTCACCGGGATCATGCTCTTCTGGTGCCGCTCGCTGTGTATCCATTGCACGATAAAACGCATCATGAACAAGGTCTGACCCACCAAACCGATGCTAAGCCAAATGATGTCATTCGAGTCCATGATAGATAAATGGTGCTGCCATTTATCCGCCAAATGCGTAAAAAAATAAACGATTCCATTTTCCATGTTAACGACTCCTAAAATACGCCGGAACAAACGGGTTGAACCAGCAACTAGCCACGCTGAATCTCGCTGACAATCGGCAGGCTATGGCGTTTTTTCAACCAAACCACGCCCAGCAAGTCGACGATACCAACCAGCGCCCGATCCAAGGTTCCATACTTCGACGTGCCGAAATTTCTCGGCCTATGATTGACTTTTACGGAAATGACATTTCCCCCGGCCATTCTGATCAACGCCGGCAAGAAACGGTGAATATGATCAAAATACGGTAAGGCCAAAAACTTATCGCGCAGGAATAACTTCAAGCCGCAACCGGTATCCGGCGTGGCGTCATGCAAAATTGACTGCCGCACCGCGTTGGCAAACTTAGAGGAAAACTTGCGCCAACCGGTATCGTTGCGCTTATGCCGAAAGCCGGCCAGCATCCACAATTGGCTGTCGTTTTGCTCGCGCCAGGCCGCGACCAGATGGGGTATATCGGCCGGATCGTTCTGGCCGTCGCCGTCCAAGGTGGCAATCCATGGGTAGCGCGCTGCCGAAACGCCGGTATGCACGGCACGGCTTTGTCCGCAACTGCGTTGATGTGTCAGCACGCGCAGAGTCGGATATTGCTGCATTGCACCTTGCAGTTTTAGGCCAGTGTCATCGGTACTACCGTCGTCCACAAAAATCATTTCATAGGTTTCCCCATCGCCCAGCGCACGATGGATTTCCTCGATCAGCAATTCGACATTGTCCGTTTCATTGTGAACGGGGACTACTACAGAAATCTTCATATCTAGGTAAAAGTTGAAAAAGTTGTGAATTGTATCAAACGCTTATACACGGATAAGAATTTTGTACAGGTTTAAGTTATAGGGGCTTGACGTCAGCAGCCTGCCCCGCGCGCCGAAATACCACCCAATATTCCCGATGCGGCTGTAGGTATACGGCATCGCTAGGCTGGTTTTTTTCCAGGGAAATCAGGTAACCGTCAGCATGCTGTGCCGCCCAATCGGCAAGCCGTTCAGCAGGTAAAACCGGCAGCGGCTGGGTTAATCGCCCCAGGAAATTGAATTGCCCTTGGTAATTGCCAACGTAGACATAAGGAATATGCTGATCGTTAAAGCTTTTCACTTTTAACGCAGCGGGTTGCAGGTCGTATGCCGGGCCGGCATAACGAAAGAAAAATATAAATCCGACAAAAATTGCCGCCACCAATGCAGTCGAGACTGCCGCAACCGACAACTTGCGCTTAATCCAAACCAATAGCGCCAACATCATGGCAATAGCCAACACACTCAAACCCCATGCCGGCTGCACAGTCTGGACCCAGTTCAATTTCGACAAACCCGGTACCTTGGGCAGATAAACTAAAAACACCCCGATTGCGCCGAACAGCAATGGCAGCAACCACTCGCCGCCCAATCTCGGCTTTTGGGTATTCGCCACCACCCTGGCTACCAACAACGCAAACGCCGGTAACATCGGAATCAAATAATGAATTTGCTTGCTGGGCAATAACGAAAACGCCACAAAGGTTGATACCAGCCAAACCAGACAAAAGCGCAGACCGTTATCATTAAAAAATCGGCTGCCGCGCAAACTGCCCCAGAAATGCGGCCAGAACAACCAGGGGAACAAAAACATCGGTAAAAAAGGCAGATACCAAAACAGCGAACGGGTATGGATTTTGGTGCTGACTGCGCGATCAGCGGTCTGATGCCACAATATCGCGTTGGCGTATTGCTCGCCACCGGCAATGGCAGCCGGAATCGCCCAAACCAGGGCTATCGCGACTCCAATCAAGGCCGCGATCAACAAGCCAGCAAACCAGCGACTGAACACAATCGAACGCGGAGCCCAAACAACAACCAAAATTGCGGTAGGGATTAGATGCAAAAAAACCACAGGCCCTTTACTTAGAATACCGAACCCCACTGCTGCCGCAACCAGTACCCAACCCTTGCGCTCATCGCCTTGCACAACCTCCAGCAAGCCGAGCATTCCCAACAGCACCCAGCTAGTCAGCAGAATATCAAACATGATAGACGTGGCGAATAAGGTCCACAGCAAGGTTGCAATCAAGACCCACGGCGCAGCCATTGCTACCGCAGTTTGCTCCGGCCAAAGTTTTTCCGCCAATTTTCGCGTCAGCAACAGATTTGCCAAAGCAGCCAACGGCCCGACCAAACTCGGCCACCACTGATTAACGCCGAATACCCACCACCCGGCCTGAATCAGCCAAAATAATAAAGGCGGTTTATGGCTGTAGGTTTCGCCATTCAAATACGGCACCAGGAAGTCGCCGCGCAGCCACATCTCCCAAGCCACACTGAGATAGCGCGTTTCATCGATGGGAATGGTCGAGCGAAAATAAACGCTTGTGGACAACAGCAGCCAAAGCGGCACAATGCCCCAGCGGTAAATCAGTTTATCGGGTATGGTCATTTTTCGAGAAAATATTGATCCGGGCACTGGACATCCAAGCGACCAGAATCACGCCAGCGTTATGACACAAGATTAAGCCAATTTCATGCCAACACTATTTCAGTCGGCAACGCCCGACACACCTCAAGATGATATAAAAAAGCAAGAGGATCGGTTGAAACAAACCACTAAGCGGGTTGAATTGCCCCATTAATCATAAGGAATCAGGCGACGACTAAGCGCCACGACAAACTCTCGCCAGCCCGTAACGGTGTAATAGTGCCACCCGTATCGGCATACGCTTCCGGTACCATCCAGGCTTGCTTTTCTAAAGTAACGCTCGCGGAATTGTGCGGCAAACCGTAAAAATCCGCACCATAAAAACTGGCGAAGCCTTCCAGCTTGTCCAGTGCGCCAACCTGCTCGAAGGCTTCGGCATACAATTCCAATGCCGCATGCGCGCTGTAACAACCGGCGCAACCGCAGCTATTTTCCTTCAACCCAGTTAAATGCGGCGCACTATCGGTACCAAGGAAAAATTTGGGATTAGCGCTGGTAGCCGCATTTATCAGGGCTTGGCGATGATGCTCGCGCTTTAAGATAGGCAAACAATAGAAATGCGGACGAATACCGCCCGCCAAAATGGCATTGCGGTTATAGAGCAAATGCTGCGGGGTAATAGTCGCGGCGATATTCTCGGATGCAGCTTCGACAAATTGTACCGCTTCCTGGGTCGTCAAATGCTCTACAACGATGCGTAGTGCCGGAAATTGCCGGGTAATCTTGCTTAGCTTGTTATCGATAAACAGTTTTTCGCGGTCAAAAATATCGTATTCCGCATCCGTCACTTCGCCGTGGAGTAATAGTGGTACGCCGTATTGCTCCATCGCCGTAAATAAAGGATAAGCCGCTTCAATGTCGGCGACTCCGGCATCGGAATTGGTGGTTGCTCCGGCCGGATATAGCTTGAAGGCATGAACATGCTCGGCATCGGCCACCTTTTTGATTTCCTCAACGGAGGTACTTGCCGTTAGATACAAAGTCATCAAAGGCTGAAACGTGGACTCTCGCGGCAAAGCTGCCAAAATTTCCTGCCTGTAAAGCAAAGCCTGAGCGACCGTTGTGACTGGAGGTTTCAGATTCGGCATGATAATAGCGCGACCGAACTGCCTAGCCGTATGACCTATCACGGTTTTTAAAATACTGCCGGTCCTGACGTGCAAATGCCAATCGTCGGGTTGGCGGATGGTCAATTTATCCATAATCTCCGGGCGTTTTCATTTAAAATAGCCAGTTATTCTAACATTAAGGGCCTTGAAAAATTAAAACCCCGCCCTTAGTAAGCCGATTTAAACACTTTCAACTGGAGAAGCAGATGCCTATTTACGAATACCAATGCAATGCTTGCGGACATGAACACGAAGCCCTGCAAAAACTGGGTGCCGAGCCCTTAATCGTTTGCCCGGCCTGCAATGAAGCGGAATTAAAAAAGAAAATTTCCGCAGCGGGATTTCGTTTGAAAGGCGGCGGCTGGTACGAAACCGATTTTAAAAGTGGCACCAAGAAAAACGTCGCCGGCGAAAACAAAGCCCCCGAAAAAGCCAGCAGTTGCAGCGGCTGCCCCAACCATAACCATTAGGAATCTCATGGTAACTGCCAGTTTTCCGAAACGACTGGCACTTCCTAATTTTTACCTATCCCCGTATTTTGATTAACCCGAGAACAACTATGCGTAGCCACAAGTGTGGAGAATTGAACACCCAACATTTAGGTCAAACCGTTGCCCTGTGCGGCTGGGTCCATCGTCGCCGCGACCACGGCGGCGTTATTTTTATCGACTTGAGAGACCGCGCCGGCCTGGTGCAAGTGGTGTTCGATCCCGATATGGCCGAAAGCTTTGCGATTGCCGAACACGTGCGCAGTGAATATGTACTGCGTATCGAAGGCATCGTCCGCGACCGCCCTGAAGGCACGCATAACCCGAACATGTCCACCGGCCAAATCGAAGTACTGGGTAAGCATATCGAAGTATTGAACGAGTCGGAAACCCCGCCGTTCCCGTTGGAGAGCGATATCGAAGTCAACGAAGAGACCCGCCTGCGTTTCCGTTACATCGATCTGCGCCGCACCGCGATGCAGCAAAAAATGAAAGTGCGCCGCGACGTCACCCGCAACCTACGTCAATATCTGGACGATCACGAGTTTTTCGAAATCGAAACCCCTTATTTGACCAAGGCAACCCCGGAAGGTGCGCGCGATTACATCGTCCCAAGCAGGACCCACCAGAACTCATTCTTCGCCTTGCCGCAATCGCCTCAACTTTACAAACAATTGCTGATGATTGCCGGCATGGACCGTTACTACCAGGTAGTACGTTGCTTCCGCGACGAAGATTTGCGTGCTGATCGCCAGCCGGAATTTACCCAGCTGGATATCGAAACTTCGTTCATGAATGAACAAGAGATCATGGCGGTGATGGAAGAAATGATTCGTCGCTTGTTCAAGGATATTATCGACGTGGATTTGGGCGACAAATTCCCGGTCATGAGTTATGCCGAAGCCATGAATCGTTACGGTTCGGACCGTCCGGACCTGCGTATCCCGCTGGAACTGGTAGATATCGCAGAGGAAATGAAAGGCGTGGATTTCAAAGTCTTCTCCGGCCCCGCCAACGATCCAAACGGCCGCGTCGTGGCAATGAAATTGCCTGAAGGCGGCGACTTGAGCCGTAGCGTGATCGACGAACTCACCAAGTTCGTCGGCATCTACGGTGCTAAAGGCTTGGCTTATATCAAAGTCAACGACTTGGCGGCCGGCGTCGAAGGCTTGCAATCGCCTATCGTCAAATTCGCTCCGGCTGAGGTCTGGGCCAAGGTAATGGAAAAAGTCGGTGCGCACAATGGCGATTTGATTTTCTTCGGTGCCGACAAAACCGGCATCGTCAACGAAGCGATGGGCGCCTTGCGGGTTAAATTGGGATTGGACCGCAACCTGTTGACCGGACCTTGGAAACCCTTGTGGGTCGTGGATTTCCCAATGTTTGCCTGGGACGAAAAAGCCCAACGCTTTACAGCTATCCATCACCCGTTCACCGCGCCGAGCTGCTCGGTGGAAGATTTGGTCGCTAATCCTGGTACGGCATTGTCGCGCGCTTACGATTTGGTGCTGAACGGCACCGAAGTCGGCGGCGGCTCGATCCGGATCAACCGCACCGCGATGCAGCAAACCGTATTCGACATTCTGGGTATTGGCCACGAAGAAGCCCGCGAAAAATTCGGCTTCCTTTTGGATGCCTTGAAATACGGTGCACCGCCCCACGGCGGTATCGCCTTTGGTTTGGACCGCTTGGTCATGTTGATGACCGGAGCCAGCTCGATCCGCGATGTGATCGCGTTCCCGAAAACCCAAACTGCCGCATGCCCGTTATTCAATGCACCGGCATTGGTCAGCGAAGAACAATTGAAAGAATTGGGCATCAGGTTGCGTAACCCTGCCGGCAAAACCGAAAAGCAGGATTAAAATAAATCTGAGGGCGGGCTAACTTGTCCGCCCTTTGTTCTTGTTAAGCTTGCCACCTGCGATACCTTAGCAAGCAGTGAACCAAGGTCTTGATATACGTCAAAAAAGCCCACCAAATACTCGTTGACTTTTTTTGCCAAATTGATAAGTTAATCACGCTATTTTTATTAAATAACAGATCCCGGTTGCGGATCTTCGCATGGCATAGGGATTACCGCCCAACACTCCGAATGAGGAGGGGGATGCTATGAATAAAATAACTCCACATCTACTTCGCGATTTGAACGCCACTCTTCCTGAGGGTGCAGAGTGCTATCTGTGCGGCACAGTCAGAAGAGCGCTACACAGTTACCGCAAGGGTCGCGAACCCGTGGCCTACCTAGACAAAGATCACGCTCTAGCGGTGCTGGCGCATCGCCTTGGCCGCGGCCTTAGACGTTTTTTCGTAGACGACATACAAACAGCGCTAGATGCCGCAGACCACCCGGACCAGCAAAAAAGCTCGCTCAGACTGGCCCTACTAAACAAATCGATTAATCGTTTTTAGGGACACCTACCGACTACATCCCCCTTCGGCGAAGGGGGAGTTTTTTCAAGCCTTTCAACATTGAGCCTCAAACGCGGACCGGAAAAGCCAGCACATCACTGATAGACTCGCTGCCCAGAGCAATCATCAGCAGCCGATCCAAACCAATTGCTACCCCGCTGCAATCCGGCAAACCGAATTTCAATGCCTGCAAAAATGCTTCATCTTTGCTAACTACCGGCAAGTCGTGGCTTAGCCGATAAGCAATTTCCTTATCAAAACGCGCCTCCTGCTCTTGCGGATCCGCAAGCTCATAAAAACCATTACCCAGTTCCACACCATTGATGAATACCTCAAAACGCTCACTGACCCTTGAATCATCAACATGCAGGCGCGCCAGCGAAGACTGTATCGCCGGATAGCTATGCAGCAAATAAATCGTATCTTTATCCATCGTCCGCTGGACACAATGGCTAAAAATAAAATCCAGCCACAAGGCATGATCGTCGCCGCATAGGTCGACAGCCTCCGGAAGCTCATTCGCAGCCGCATAAGCTTGATAATCGCTGTTGCAAAATACCAAGGGATCCAAGCCGGTGGCGTCCAAAAATAATTGTTGGTAGCTGATTTGTTTGGTTGGCAATGCGGCATGAAAAGGTTGCAACAACTGCAACAATAATTCGGCGACTTCCGCCATCAATTGCCGCAAATCGTAGCCGACCCGATACCATTCCAAAATCGTGAATTCCGGATTGTGATAGCGCCCGGCTTCGCCGTTCCTAAACGCCTTGCAGATCTGATAAATACTGCCGCTGCCGTCGGCCAACAACCGTTTCATCGCGAACTCAGGCGAGGTTTGCAGAAACAGAGTGGGTCGGGTGGGGGGGAAGTTAAACTGACTGCTGAAAAAATCCAGCTGCGGGTCGGTACCGGTGGCTGGGCACAATAGCGGCGTCTCGACTTCCAGCACATCCCGTGCCTCGAAAAAACGCCGTGTCGCCGCCAGCATTTGCGCGCGAGTGCGCAAATGCTCGAGTGGGCAGCTCGGCTGCCAGCTTACCGTCACTCTTTGACGCGGGACACGTACTCGCCGGTGCGAGTATCGACTTTAATGACTTCGCCGATTTGTACAAACAAGGGTACGCGCACCACGGCACCGGATTCCAGCGTAGCCGGTTTGCCGCCACCGCCAGAAGTATCGCCTTTCAAACCAGGATCGGTTTCGGTAATTGCCAATTCCACGAAGTTGGGAGGTGTTACGGACAGTGGTGAGTCGTTCCACAAGGTCATCGTGCAGATGTCTTGCTCTTTCAGCCATTTGATCGCATCGGACACCGCATTTTTATCGGCTTGATACTGTTCAAAAGTATCGGGCACCATGAAATGCCAGAATTCGCCATCGCTATACAGATACTGCATTTCTTTATCAACGACGTCCGCACCTTCGACGGTATCGCCGGATTTGAAGGTACGCTCGATGACGCGGCCGGTTTTCAGATTTCTGATCCTGACCCGATTGAACGCCTGCCCCTTACCCGGCTTAACAAACTCGTTTTCGATAATCGAACAAGGGTCGTTGTCCAGCATGATTTTCAAACCGCCCTTGAACTCGTTGGTGCTAAAAGTCGCCATTTTTTCCTCGTGAAACAAATAATAGTCGGACGATTATAATGGATAAGATTTTTAATCGGAAACCGGAGCAGCATTGAACACCCAAACCGCCGGCTGGCAACAGGCGCTGGCCGACGCATTTACCAGCGTCGAGGCCCTTTGTGACTATTTGAATATTTCAACAGGCAGCGTGGCAATGCTGCCGGATTTCAAAGCCTTTCCGCTCCGTGTGCCGCGCGGCTTTGCTGATTGCATGCGCCGCGGCGATCCAAATGACCCCTTGCTGAGACAAGTGCTGCCGACTCAGAACGAACTGATCGACTATCCCGGCTACAGCCATGATCCGGTAGGCGACCTCGGCGCGGTCGCCGAAGCAGGTATCATTCATAAGTATCATGGCCGGGTATTGTTGATCAGCACCGGCGCTTGCGCGGTGCACTGCCGGTACTGTTTTCGACGCAATTTCCCGTATACGGAGTTGCAGTTGTCGACGCAAAAAGTTCAACAAGCGCTTAGCTACATCATTAGCCATCCGGAAATCAGCGAAGTCATCCTCAGTGGCGGCGACCCCTTGCTGCTAAATGACGAAAAACTCGGCCAGCTGTTGGCACGGTTAGGTGAGATTGAACATATCAAACGTATTCGCATTCATAGCCGAGTGCCCATCGTGCTACCAATGCGCATCACCCAACCACTGCTCAACTCTTTCTCCAGCCTGTCGCAACAAGTTGTGATGGTATTTCACGCCAATCATGCGAATGAGCTGAGTGTTGCCGTTGGAGCTATTTGCGGCGATTTACGCCGCCACGGCATCACTTTATTGAACCAAAGCGTTCTGCTAAAGGGAGTTAACGATGCCGGCCGCACTCTCTGCGAACTGAGCGAAAAGCTGTTTGAACTAGGTATTTTGCCTTACTACCTGCATGTACTGGATCACGCCAGCGGCACCGGTCATTTTGAAGTCTCCGAAACCACCGCCCGGCAATTGCTCGAAGATATGCAAAGCCATCTACCCGGTTATCTGGTTCCCAAGCTGGTTAAAGAACAGGCCGGAGCAGCCTATAAAATCCCAATTTGCTGAGCACCGGACAGTTTTCCGGCGACATGGATTCACATTTACCGATACCCGGTCTAAGATTTTTCCCGTCCCTCCCGGCCAGATCCCCGACATCAGCAAACTATGACAGATAAACTTGCCAATACTGCCAATCAGATACGCCGGTTCGTGCTGGTCGCAGTGTGTTTACTGTTGATAGGTGAGATTACCGTTGTGCTCTATCAAAACACAAACGGCACGAGTGAGCTGACCAAAATATTGATAGTTTTGCTGCCCGGACTGGCTGTCTTGTTGATTTTTAGCGAACTGCTGTCAAATCGGCAAATTTTATCCTCCGGACTGACACCCATCGGCGACTTTTACGACCATCTCGCCCAATCCGCCATCGTGGTCGATAATCAGGGGATTATTCGCCATGCCAACCAGGCAGCCGCTTTGTCGGTGGGCAAGTCCCCGGCGGAATTAGTCGGACAAACCATACACGCCTGGTTTCACCCGACCCACCATGCCGAAACAGAGTGCCCCTTATGCCAACATATCATGGCCGGCAAGGCTATGCAGGCCAGCGACTTTGCCTTTCCAAATCAAACATGGCAGCAAATCTCGCTTACCCGTCTGTCCACGCAGAACAACAGCGAATTAATTCAGTTCCATATCGACATCACGCCGCGAAAACAAGTTGAAGAACAATTGGCCCTGGTCATAGACGGCGCCCAGCTAGGCTACTGGGATTGGAATTATCTAAGCGGCGAACATTCCGTGAATCAACGTTGGCTGGACATGTTGGGCCTCAGCCATGACGAGCTGGATAACTATGTCAGCGACTGGGACAAACGCCTGCATCCGGACGACAGACAACGAGTGAAACAATTCGTTGCCAAACATATAGCCTCCGACCGCCCCTATGTCGTGGAATTTCGCATGCGCCATAAACTCGGCCATTGGGTATGGATACAAGGTTCCGGCGCCGTTGTCGCGTACGATCCGGTCAGCGGCGCTCCAAGCCGGCTATGCGGCACGCACCAAGACATCAGCGTGCGTAAGCAGTCGGAGCATAATCTGCAACGCGCCTATCAAATTATCAGCCAGAGCGCGGCAGTGGTATTGAAATGGAATAATTCCGAAGGATTACCGATAGAGTTCGCCACTGAGAACGCCCGCCAGCTATTCGGCTACAGTGTCGAACAATTGATTACCGGCAATCTGTTTTATCTAAACCTGATCCATCCTGACGATGTCGGGGTTTTCCTTCGCGAGATAGCCACCTGCCGCAACGATCCGGACTGTTCCGAAATAGCGCATCAACCCTATCGCATCGTCGCCCAAAACGGCGGCATAAAATGGGTGCAAGACCGCAAGATGGTGGTGCGCAACGAGCAAGGCAAGATTATCGACTATCAGGGTCTGGTGAGTGACATCACTCAGCAGCGTCAGCAATCCAGTGTGATTAGGAATATCGTCTCCAGCAACCTGCCGCAAAGTGCCACGTCGCTGCTGGATAATCTGACGCTATTGACCGTGGAAACCCTGGGAGCCGATTTTGCATTAATTGCCGAAACAACGGGCAATGGGCGTGCCCGTAGCCTATCGCTTTGCGCAAAAGGCAAAATTGTCGGTAACCGCGAATTCAGCCTAGATAATTCGCCTTGCCGCGAGGTGGCCGCCGACACTATTTGTTGTGTCGAACACGACGCAGCGGAACGATTCCCCGACGCCGACTGGCTGCGACGCCAACAAATTCAAGGTTATCTGGGCATTCCATTACACGACAAACAACAAAATAGTTTCGGATTTATCTCGGTATCCTACTGTCGGCCGATTCCCGATACTACCTTTGCCACAGACACCCTGAAATTATTCGCGTTGCAAATTACCGCCGAACTGGAACGCAGCCGTGCCATCAATGCACTGCAAGACCAAAAACAGCGCTTACTGGATGCGCAAAGTATTTCCCATATCGGCGATTGGCATTGGCATTTGCCGGGCAATCACTTTAGCTGGTCGGACGAAATGTATCGGATCACCGCAACCATTAAAGCGGTTTTTACCCCCAACTTTTCCAGCATTTTAAGCACGCTGATTCATCCGGACGACCAAAGCTTTTTCAAAACATCGATGCAAAACGCGATCAGTAGCGGCAGTCTCGATTTCAGACATCGGATAGTGCTCGGTAACGACCAAATTCGTCATGTCCACCAACGCGGACAAGTTATTCGCGACGTTAATGACAAACCCACTGGCGTTCAAGGCACCATGCAAGACATCACCGACCGGCTGCAAACCGAGCAACGGCTTTTGGAAGCCAAGCAGCAGGCAGAACAGGCAACACGGGTAAAATCGGAATTTCTCGCCAATATGAGCCACGAAATCCGCACGCCGATGAATGCCATTATCGGCTTGGTTGAATTATGTCTGAACAGCAGCATCTCCGCCAAACAGCGCGACTACCTGGAAAGAGTGGAAACCGCGTCACGCTCGTTGATGACCATCATTGACGACATTCTGGACTTTTCCAAAATGGAAGCCGGAAAAATGCAACTGGAATCCGTACCCTTTCTATTGGAAGAAATGCTGGACAAGGTGTTTTCCACGATGTCGGAACTTTGCGCCAGCAAAGGCATAGCCTTGATTCGCCCACCTAAGACGCTAACTTTTCTCCCGGTGATCGGCGACCCGCAACGGCTAAGGCAAATTTTTATCAATCTGATCGGGAATGCGATCAAATTTACCGAACATGGAGAGGTAAGAGTCACGCTCACCGAACTTAAGCGCTCTGCGCAACAGACTTGTTTGCAGTTTAGTATCAGCGATACCGGCATCGGCATGAATGCAGAAAAACAAGCCAAACTATTCCAGGCGTTCAGCCAAGGGGACAGTAGCGTCACACGTCATTACGGCGGCACGGGCTTGGGCCTGATCATTTCCAAACAATTGGTAGAACAAATGGGCGGAACGATAAGCGTCACCAGCCAAGAAAACCTGGGCTCTACATTTACCTTTAGCGTCAAACTGGGCATTACCAGCCTTGCTTCGATACGCAATGCGCAATACCAACAAAAGCTCCCCCTCGATACGGGGAAATTGCAACATATCAGCGGCGCCCGAGTATTGCTGGTTGAAGACAACGAAGTGAATCGAATTGTGGCCATCGAGTTGCTGGAACAAGCACATTTGCAAGTCGACGTGGCCGAAAACGGCGAAATCGCCTTGGGCAAACTGCAACAAACCACTTACGACTGCGTGCTAATGGATGTGCAAATGCCGGTGATGGATGGCTATCAAACCACCAAACAACTACGAACACTCCCCGGCTGTCAAACCTTGCCGGTCATAGCGATGACCGCTAACGCAATGAGTAATGATCGCAACAAATGCTTTCAAGCCGATATGGACGATTTCATCAGCAAACCGATATTACCGGAAACGCTTTACGCCACGCTGGCAAAATGGATTAAACCGCGAGCCGACGGGATACCCCAGACCGATCCCAACAGCGAACAGTTGGAAAGCAATCCGCTTCCTTATCTGTATGGCATAGACACCTCGGCCGGCTTACAACATACGGCCGGGAATCTTGCCGTCTATCGAAAAGTGTTACTAAAATTTGCTGAAAACCATGCGGATACCATGAACGAAATCGGCCAAGCCTTCATACATAACCAGCACGACAAGGCCTATCAATTAGTCCATACTTTGAAAGGCTTAGTCGGCTCCCTCGGAGCGTTACACTTGCAAAGCCACTTAGTACGGCTGGAAGAGTCGCTAATCGATTTCCGCGCCAATATTGCCGACGTACCGTATATCGATAGTAATATTGCCGCCACAACACTGGAGATGAGCAAGGTTATCAGCAGTATCAACAGTAATTTGGCCAACAGCGAAAGCCACAGCGACGGTGAACTGCGCTACTCGACACTGGAAACTCGGCAACAGCTGGCCATATTGATTGATAAACTGCAAACCTTCGATTCCGACTCGGACCAGCAACTTGAGCGGATTATGCGCCATATCGATGATAAAGCTCTGCTGCAAATCTTATTGCCCATCAAAAAACAAATTGCCAATTACCAGTTTGTAGATGCCGCGCAAGCTCTCAACCACATACTGGAACATCGGATATAGGAAAATGGAAAGTAGAAACACGCATACCATTCTGGCCGTGGACGATAGCCCGGAAAATCTGGATCTTATCAAGAATATTCTCGAACCCCATTACACGGTAAAAGTAGCCGTGCATAGCGAACTGGCGTTACATATCGCCACCAGCCAGCTTCCCGATCTGATCCTACTGGACATCATGCTGGACGACATGGATGGTTATGAAATATGCCATCAGCTCAAGTCATCGGATAAAACCCGCAATATTCCGATTATTTTTCTGACCGCCAAACATTCGGAAGAAGATGAGGTGCACGGTTTTCGAATCGGCGGTAGCGACTACATCACCAAACCGTTTTCGCCGTCGATTGTTTTAGCAAGAGTACGCACTCAAATACAGCTAAAAACCAAATCCGATTTATTGGAAAAACTGGCATCGCTGGATGGACTGACCGAGATACCCAACCGCAGAGCGTTTGACGCCGCCCTGGAACGCCAATGGAACCAGTCCAAACGCACCGGCATGCCGCTCTCGTTGTTAATTGCCGATATTGACAATTTCAAACAATTTAACGACTACTTTGGCCACCCTATGGGCGACGAGTGCCTGAAACGGGTGGCGCGTGCCTTACAAACAATTACCCACAGACCCGAAGACTTGGTAGCAAGATTGGGCGGTGAAGAGTTCGCCATCCTGCTTCCCAACACCGACAGCATAGGCGCCCTAATGCGTGCCGAGCAATACCGCGAAACCATAGAGAACCTGAAAATACGGCATACGCAGAACAATCCCAACAATTTCGTGACCATATCCCTCGGCGTTGCGACGCTACAGGCCCACACGTTCGACGACGTTGCCAGTTTATTGAAAGCAGCGGACGATGCGTTATATCAGGCCAAGCATCAAGGGCGGAATCGTATCTGCGCGAATAACTTGTCCAACGGCAGGTAGTTTAGAGATCTGCGCGTCGTTCCCGTTTCGGAAAGCGTCTATAATCCCCGCTAATCCACTCGATACCTTATTACCTCGGCTTTTTGTTTATGCATCTTTACCTCGACTTTAATGCTTCCTATCTTGCCGCGTTTGTAATGGGTTTATTCGGCAGCCTGCATTGCATAGGCATGTGCGGCTCCATTATCGGCACCCTAACTTACAGTCTGAAACCCGAACTTCGTAACGACAAGCGCCGTCTGTTCGGCATCGTGCTGAATTACAACATCGGTCGGGTTCTCAGCTACGCGATGGCCGGTGCCTTGGTTGGCGTGCTGGAGGCCTTCTTAACTTTACCTTTTGCTCAAGGCCAAGCGCACAGATTTTTGCAACTCCTCTCCGCCGTGGTGATGGCGGGTGCAGGGCTTTACCTTGGCGGCTGGTTTCCGTATTTTGCCTATATAGAAAAAATGGGCGCACGCTTCTGGAAACTGATCGAACCATTCGGCCGCCGATTGATTCCGGTACAAAACCGCACCCAAGCTTTGTTGTTTGGTATGGTGTGGGGCTGGCTACCCTGTGGCCTGATTTATACGGCATTGGCACTAGCAGTTACCACGGGGAGCATTACCCACAGCGCGCTCACGATGTTAGCATTTGGATTGGGCACTTTACCTGCCGTAATGGGTGTCGGTATAATGACCTCATTACTGGCGAGGCTTTCGAAAATCCGGCACTTTAAACACGCGGTGGCAGCCTTGTTTATTATCTTTGCGCTATTGGCAGCCTTCCCATGGCTCTATCCGATGCGCGTTGAACACATCATGACGTTTTGAGAGGTTTTACAGTGGATAACTTCGATCCTATTATTGGACAATCTCCCGCAATCGAAGCATTGATTCGCAGCGCTCGTATCGTTGCGGCGACCGACGTTACCGTGCTGATCAAAGGCGAAACCGGCACGGGAAAAGAAGTACTGGCAACGGCCATTCAAAAGGATAGCCCGCGCGCAAATAAACCTTTCATCGCCTTAAATTGCGCAGCACTCCCTGAGGGTCTGGTTGAATCAGAAATATTCGGCCATAAGAAAGGCGCTTTTACCGGCGCAGTATCGGACAAGCAAGGTTTGTTTCAGGCAGCCGATGGCGGCACTTTGTTTCTGGACGAAATCAATTCCTTACCCTTGGGAATCCAGGCAAAACTTTTGCGCTTTCTGGAGTCGGGAGAATGTTTACCCGTTGGCGGCACCAAACCCTACATGGTGAATGTGCGCGTGATTGCTGCCTCCAATGCCGACCTCACCAAACTGATAGAAAACGGTCAATTTCGTCAGGACTTGTATTTTCGCTTAAATGTAGTGCCGCTGGAATTGCCGGCATTACATCAGCGCACCGAAGATATAGAAATACTGGCGAAACACTTTTTCACACACTTCTCGGCCGCACATTCCCTGGAACCGCCTACTTTCAGCAGACAAGCCATAAAAACGCTGCGCAGCTACAAATGGCCGGGCAATGTACGTGAATTGCGCAATCTTTGCGAAAGACTAAGCATTCTGCTGGCGGGCAAAGTAATCGAGCCGGAAAATCTGCCCCACGAATTCAACCGCAGCGCAATAACAGTCAGCTCGGACTTTACTTTGCCGGAGTTGGGTCTACAACTAGATGCACTGGAAGCAGATATGATTCTGCAAGCTTTGAACAGAACCAAAGGCAATCGCAGCAAATCGGCGCGCTTATTGGGCATTTCCAGAGACACCTTGCTTTACCGGATTCAAAAGCACGGCTTGGCAACACACTAAGCCATACGGTTTACCGGGGGCTGCATGGTTCAGCCCCAGCCTCCACTTAAACAGCTAACGCCGCCGCCTGACCCACTGCACAGTAACATTATCGCTTTTACCTTGGGCTCGTAACACTGCCATTTTTGCCATCTTCTGCAACTCCGGCTTTCCGCTACCCTCTTGCGATAACGCCAACAATTCCTGTTCCTTTACAAACTCCCAAAAACCGTCGCTACAGAGCAGAAAGGTTTCGCCGCATTTCATCGGTGGGAAACAGGCAATATCCACCGCAGGCGCAGTCAACACATTGATACTTCGGGTCAGCTTATGCTGATCGGGATGAACACCCATCTCCCATTCGCTGATTTTTCCCTCGTTAAACAGTTGTTGGGGCACAGAATGATCTTTTGTACGCCATAGAACTTGCTCGGAATTGATCCGATAAACTCGCGAATCTCCGCAATGCGCCACTATCGCTCGTTCCTGGTCCAGATACAGGATTGCACAGGTGGTGTGGGCATCGCTTGCAAACGGATCGTCGGCAAATAGTTCACTCATATTCCTAACAGCTTCCGCAATCCAAGCAGCCATGACCGTTTCTGCCTTCACTGAGGCTATATGACCATGATATTTTTCCGCCAGAGCAATCAAGCTACGGCAAAAAAATTGTGAAGCTTTTTCGCCGGAGTAATGTCCGCCTAATCCGTCAGCGACCACAAATAATGCGTAATCAGAGCACACCCGGTGCGCCATGCAATCCTGATTGACCTCGCGATTGCCTATCGAAGTTAATTGATAAAACTCGAGTTCTTTCTGCATTACATCAACCGTGTAAACGCGACTCCCGCATGACGCGCTTCATATCCCTGACCGCACTATCCAAGCCGGAAAACAAAGCCTGTGCAATCAAAGAATGACCAATATTTAGCTCGACAATCTGATCAATCCGGCAAATAGCCTCCACATTGGCGATATTCAAGCCGTGGCCGGCATTGACTTGTAATCCTGCTTGGTGCGCGTAAGCCGCAGCCGTGCGGATTCGTTGCAATTCTTGCTCCCGCTCTGGTTTACTTGCAGCATCGGCATAGCGGCCGGTATGTAACTCCACCACCGGCGCCCCCGCCTGGACCGCCGCATCGATTTGCCGACAATCCGGATCGATAAACAAGGAGACTTCTATATTCGCATCCGCCAATTGTTGGCAGGCAGAACGCATCTTTTCCGCGGCGCCTGCCACATCCAGACCGCCTTCGGTCGTCAATTCTTCTCGGCGCTCCGGTACCAAACAACAAGCTTGCGGCTCAACTTTAACCGCAAACGCCAACATGGCATCCGTCACTGCCATTTCCAGATTCAACCGGGTGTGCAACATATTCTTTAACAAATAAATATCTCTGTCCTGAATATGCCGTCTGTCTTCGCGCAAATGCGCGGTAATGCCGTCGGCACCGGCTTGCTCGGCGATCAGCGCAGCCTGCACCGGCTCGGGATAACGAGTACCTCTCGCCTGACGCAAGGTCGCAACATGGTCGATGTTGACACCTAATAAGATGATTTGTTTTTCCATTGAATATTGGTCCGCAAGCGGATGAGAAAGAGGGATGAAAGACGGTCAACCTATCCTGATCTTTGTCTTTCGCCTATAAATACTTAATAATTTTTGCCAGGACATCCCTACTTTTCAACTGTCTGCCTTGCAAATGTCCATCCAGCATTTTTCTGAAGAGCAGTTTGGCTTCGAGCAGAGCGCGGCCTTCCAACGAAGCCCTTGCGGCCAATATTGACAAGGTTTCACCAGCGACCAAACCTTCGTTATCCGCGACCATGCCGAAATCAGCTAAAAAATTGTAGCGCTGACCTATCTTGATGGGATTACCGTTAGCTTCCGAATCCATCGCAACGGCGTAGCCAGCTTCTTGCAACAAATCCAGTTCAAAATAACGCAGAGTCTGCTCGATACATTCACCAAGCAATAAACCACTCAAGCAGCGCTCGTAGCAGCTAAATATCTCGGGCTGGGGATCGTCTTTGTGCACGAATAGTTGCACCAACTCGTTCACATAAAATCCGCAGTAAAGCGCCAAGCGCTCTAAAGGGTAGCTGTCGACGTATTCCACCTGAGACAGAATTTTTAGTTCGTTTTTATCGATAAATGACAGCCGCAATGCACTGAAAGGCAATAACAACCCGGCAATTTTCGACTTTTCCTTACGCACACCCTTGGCAAGCATGGACATCACGCCAAAATCCCGCGTGAAAACCTCTAACAATACACTGGTTTCCCGGTATGGCCGATGCTGCAGAACAAACGCCGGCTGTAAATAAACGGCCAAGCCGCTCATTAATGGCCAAAATCGCTAAAACCTAAACTCTGTAAGGCGCGCTCGTTATCCGACCAACCCTTTTTCACTTTGACCCACAATTCCAGATAGACTTTTTGGCCGATCAATTTTTCAATATCAACCCGCGCCTCGCTACCGACTTTTTTCAGCATTTCGCCTTGCTTACCGATGACGATACTTTTCTGGCTATCTCGCTCGACCAAAATCGCCGCGTATATTTTGCAAAGCTCCGGAAACTCCTCGTAGCGTTCGATTTCGACAGTCAGCGCATAAGGTAATTCGTCACCCAAACGCCGGGTTAGTTTTTCGCGAATAATTTCGGCGGCAAAAAAGCGCTCCGGCCGGTCAGTGATTTGATCTTCCGGATAAATCAGCTCGGCCTTGGGCAGCAAGGCCATGATATGCTGCTCCAATACATCAAGATTGGTATTCTTCAAGGCCGAAACCGGCACGATATGCTGAAAGGGATATTTTTGCTGGGCCTCGGCGAAAAACTTCAACACCGCATCCTTATCCTTGATTTTATCGACCTTGTTGATTGCCAAGATAACCGGCAGTCCGGCTTGCTCGAGTTTCTTGAAAATCTTCTCGTCGTAGTCGTGCCAATACAGGCCGTCCAGCAACCAAATCACGACATCGACTCCCAGCAAGGTGCTGTCCGCAGTCTTATTCAGATAACGGTTCAATACCTTTTTTTCGTCGCTGTGCATGCCCGGTGTGTCCATGAAGATGGCTTGACCAGCGGCTGTCGTCTTGATACCCAGAATTCGGTGCCGGGTAGTTTGCGGTTTTCTTGAGGTGATACTGAGCTTCTGACCCAGCAAGTGATTCATCAGCGTCGATTTGCCGACATTGGGCCTACCGATTAAAGCAACATATCCGCAGTTCATTTATCCCTGGATTGTAAAAAATTTAACATATTTTCGGCAGCAGCCTGCTCGGCCTTTTTTCTGGAAATACCTACGCCATTTCGGGTTTCCGGTGTTAATGCGATGGTGCATTTCACTTCAAAGGTTTGGGCATGATCCGCGCCGGACATGCTGACCAATTCGTAAATCGGCAAGGGTTTACGGCTGGCTTGCATCAACTCCTGCAAACGGGTTTTCGGGTCTTTGGTCCAATCGTCTACTTTCAGCGCGGCCAGCTTGTCATCGAATAATCGCAATATCCACTGCTGACAAACCTCAACGCCTTGGTCTTTCAGCAAGGCCCCCATGATGGCTTCCAACGCATCCGACAAAATCGAATCTCTACGGAAACCGCCGCTTTTCAGTTCGCCGGAACCTAGAATTAGATAATCACCGATATTGTGCTGCCTGGCCACTTCCGCCAGCGAATTCTGGTTGACCAAACTGGCCCGCAGCCGACTTAAGGCGCCCTCTCCCGCCTCGGGGAACAGTTCGTATAGTTTTTGGGCGATCACGAAGCCCAACACGGAATCGCCCAGATATTCCAGGCGCTCGTTGTTTCTGGCCCCCATGCTGCGATGAGTCAAAGCCATCGTAAATAAGCTGGGATCGTTAAAGGTTAAACCCAACTTACCGGCTAGAGTTTCAGGCTTTTTAATCACTTATTGCCAGCTTCGAATCCCTCGTGGAATTCAACCAACACACTCAAATTACCCATAATGGGCTCCACTCGCTCGTAGTCGATGTCAACCCGTACATAGCCGGGTTGCGCGACAATTTTGATATTGTCATTGGTGACGTGCTCTACATAATTCATATCAAAGCGTTTTTCCAAGCTACCCTTTATATCAGACTTAGTTTTAGTCACTATATCGGTAGTGTTTTCCACCGCTTTCAAGGCGTTTACCACCCGGCTATGATTGATATAAATCGGCGCAATTTTTAGAATCAATAAGGTAAAAAAACCAATTAACGCCAAAATAAAGGCAATGGACAGAAAGGTTAAACCGCGTTGTTTTTTTAATGATGACGGCATAACACTACCCCCAAGAAAAATTAGAAATAAACCGACGACTGTTGAGAGTCCACCGCATTAAGCATTGTTTTTTCGGATTATCTAACAGCAAACCTCTCAACGCAGCACTGTGCCTAGCCGGTCGAAAGCAATACCGTTATTTTGCCAGTCCCAATTCATCCAGATAAAAAAGGCTCTACCCACCAGATTAGCTTCCGGTACCGTACCCCAATAACGACTGTCATTACTGTTATCGCGGTTATCGCCCATGACGAAATACTGACCCTGCGGCACGACGAACACATCCTCTACAGACGAAGCCCCGTGACTTACCAGGATGGAATGCTCAACCCCCAACAAATCCTCTTCCAGCCGCTCGGCACCGCTCATATTGCTGCCCTGCCCGACGCCTTGATAACGTCCCAAAGACACTTGCTTGGCGGGTACGCCGTTGACGTAAAGCTTTTTATCAAAGTAAGCGACGCGGTCACCCGGCAAACCTATCACTCGTTTGATGTAATCGACTTCCGGCTGTTTCGGAAACCTGAACACCACGATATCGCCGCGCTTGGGCTCACCCATTTCGATAACCTTGGTGTTCAGCACAGGTAAGCGCACTCCATAACTGAATTTATTCACCAAAATAAAATCACCGACCAACAATGTCGGCATCATCGATCCCGAGGGAATCCGGAAGGGTTCGAACAGAAACGAGCGCAGCAACAATACGATCAACACCACCGGAAAAAACGAACGGGCATATTCGACCAGTAACGGCTCGTTCTCAGTAGGATAAGGCAGATTGGCCCGCTTCAGATATAAGCTATAGCCACCCCAGACAACGCCGGTGACAAAACTGGCTACCACCAGAAAAAATGAAAAATCGTAATCCATAATTGATCGTTATTACTCTTTATTGACCTGCAACACCGCCAGGAAGGCTTCCTGTGGAATCTCGATACTACCCACCTGCTTCATGCGTTTCTTACCGGCTTTCTGTTTTTCCAGCAGCTTTTTCTTACGGGTAATGTCGCCACCATAACATTTGGCTGTGACATTTTTGCGCATGGCTTTTACGGTAGAGCGGGCGATGACCTTGGCACCAATAGCCGCCTGAATCGCCACTTCGTACATCTGCCGCGGAATCAGATCTTTCATCTTTTCGACTAAATCTCGACCACGGTTCTGACTCAAATCCCGATGCACAATAATAGACAAGGCATCGACTTTGTCGCCATTGATCAAGACGTCCAGCTTAACCAGCGGCGCAGGTTCGAAGCGCAAAAATTCGTAATCGAAAGACGCATAGCCGCGGCTACAGGATTTCAAACGATCAAAGAAATCCAGCACTACTTCACTCATCGGTAGTTCGTAGCTAAGCGATACTTGGCTACCGGCATACTGCATGTTTTTTTGGATGCCGCGTTTTTCGATACACAGATTGATCACGTTACCCAAGTAGGCCTGCGGCACCAGAATATTGGCCTGAATAATCGGTTCGCGAATCTCGACAATGGTGCCGACATCCGGCAGCTTAGCCGGATTGTCGACCATAACGACCTCGCCGCCATGGGTTTCCACTTCGTAAATAACAGTCGGCGCGGTGGTAATCAGATCGATGTTGTATTCGCGCTCCAGCCGTTCCTGGACGATCTCCATATGTAGCATGCCGAGGAAGCCGCAACGAAAGCCAAAACCCAGCGCTTGCGAGGTTTCCGGTTCGTAATTGAGTGCCGAGTCATTCAGACGCAATTTATCCAAGGCTTCGCGCATGGCGCCGAAATCATCGGAACTGACCGGATACAAACCAGCAAACACCCGCGGCTGGACTTTTTCAAACCCCGGCAGTACTTCACTGGCTGGATTGTCGGTAGCCGTAATGGTGTCGCCGACCGGCGCGCCGAAAATGTCCTTGATGCCGGCAACAATGAATCCCACCTCACCGGTGTTGAGTTGCTGCTTTTCCAATTGTTTGGGGGTATAAACGCCCAATTTATCAACCAGAAATGACTTTCCGGTCGACATCACGGTAATTTTTTGCTTTTTCCGCAAACTACCGTTGACGATGCGCACCAAGGACACCACGCCCAGATAGTTGTCGAACCAGGAATCGATGATTAAAGCCTGTAACGGCGCATTTTCATCGCCGGCCGGCGGTGGAATCTTTTGAATCAGTTGATCCAGCACGGCTTCGACACCAATGCCGGTCTTCGCGCTGATCTTCAAAGCTTCATCGGCCGGAATGCCGATCACATTCTCGATTTCTTCCATCACCCGCTCGGGCTCAGCTGACGGCAAATCGATCTTATTCAAGACCGGCACGACTTCCAAACCTTGTTCGATGGCGGTGTAGCAGTTAGCGACGCTTTGCGCTTCGACGCCTTGAGCCGCATCGACGACCAGCAAGGCACCCTCGCAAGCCGCCAGCGAACGCGAAACTTCATAGGAAAAGTCCACGTGGCCCGGCGTGTCGATAAAGTTCAGCTGATAGGTGACGCCGTCACTGGCCTTGTAATCCAGGGTGACGCTTTGCGCCTTGATGGTAATACCACGCTCCCGCTCCAGATCCATGGAATCGAGTACCTGCGCCTCCATTTCCCGGTCGCTTAAGCCGCCACAAATTTGAATAAATCGGTCTGCCAATGTCGATTTCCCGTGATCGATATGGGCAATGATGGAGAAATTTCTGATATTTTTTTGATCCACTTAGCTTCTAGTTAATTCGTTAGGTTTACAGAATAAATGCGGTAGCTGCCCTGCCCCCGCGAGGTACTGCTTTAGGCGGCCTTAGCCAGTATTTGTCTGAATTGCGCGACGGTTTCGGCAGTCAACGGCTGCCGCTGGTTGTCCCAGACCACGCCGTCAAGTTCGTCGGCCAACGTATCGATGGTTTCCATGAAATCATCGAATACCGCCAACGGCGCATCGACTTCGCGCGGTTGCATAAAAAACACGATGCCGGGGCAATAAAAATCTTGTAGCCCGGTGTCCGGGAAAGTACCGGGGTCAACCATGCTGGCGACTGCGAAATCGACCATGCGATTGGCATCCACCCGCTCGAATACCCGCACACTGCCATAGCGCAAGCCCACACGTTCGAAAGCCTCGAACAGATCTTCGCCATTAAAGCCTTGGTCGGCACGGGCAACGATGCTGAACTCGATCAAAGCCGGCAATTCCAAACGCCGCGAATTAGCCAAGGTCGCGGCTTGTTTTTTCTCGACATCCTTGCGCACAGCATCGGCAGAAGGTTTTGGGCTGGGCTTGATGGCTTGATCGTCTAACAGAGCATCTCCATCAACCAACTCGTTGCCTAACGCAAATACATCCATCTCGTCGTCGTCTTCCTCGACCGAAAACTCGTCAACCACTCGGTCGTCGTAAGAGTCCTCGTCGTAATAATCGTCAGGGGTGCGTCTTTCTCGCAACGACTTGACGAAATGCCACAACACCATGCCGATCATCACCAGCACGCCGATCAAAATAATCACGACTCTTAATAATTCTTTATCCATTAGCTTTCTGCCATGCTCACTGCTTCATCAATATCAACCGCCACCATTCTGGATACTCCAGGCTCCTTCATGGTAACACCTGCCAGATGTTTTGCAATTTCCATTGTGACTTTGTTGTGCGAAATATACAAAAACTGTACGGTTGCCGACATGTCTTCCACCATCTGCGAAAAGCGCACGACATTAGCATCGTCGAGCGGCGCGTCCACTTCATCCAGCAAACAGAATGGCGCCGGATTCAGTTCAAAAATAGAAAAAACCAAGGCCACCGCCGTCAAGGCCTTTTCGCCGCCGGACAACAAATGAATAGAGCTGTTGCGCTTGCCGGGTGGCCGGGCGATGATGTTGACGCCGGCTTCCAGCAAATCGTCTTCGGTGAGCTCCAGATAAGCCTGACCGCCACCGAACAAACGCGGAAACTTTTCTTTCAAACCGTTATTGATCTTGTCGAAAGTCTCTTTAAAGCGTTGGCGACTTTCCTTGTCGATCTTGCTGATGGCCTGATCCAACGTATTCAATGCATCAACCAAGTCGTCATGCTGCTCGTTTAAAAATTTCATCCGTTCGGACTGGGTTTTGAACTCTTCGATGGCAGTCAGATTGATGGAGCCCAACTTTTCTATTTGATCAGTCAGCTCGTCGACGGCATTTTTCCATTTCGTTTCGCTCGCGCCTTCGGTTAGATTGGTCAATATCACCTCCGGGTCGGCGTCGACCTCGGTGAGCTGTTCGGCAATCGTTTGCTGTCGTACCCGGCTGTCTTGTTGCTCAAAACGCACCTGATCCAAAGCTTCTTTTTGTTTTTCCAAGGAGCGCTGCGTTTGCGAATATTGCTCGGCTAACTGACTGACCGTCTGTTCGCTGGCTTGTTGCGCCTGGCGCTCGGACTGCAAGTTATCCTCGAATTCGGCTTTTCTTTCCAACAACTCTTCCAACTGCATTTTCTCATCGTCGAGCGGCGCTAATGAAAAATGCAACTTGTTTTCCAATTCAGCGATTCGATCAGCGGATTGCTGATGTTGCAATTGCAAACGCTCGATCTGTTTGGCAGTCAGTATTTCCGAGGACTTCAGCGATTCGATTTGCGCATGCAACCTGTGCAAATGTCGACGCGCTTCATCGACCGAGGCATCGGTGTTTTGCTGCTGGGCTTGAATTTGCTGATTCAGTTGTTCCAATTCGGTTTTTTTTTCGCCCAGATCGCCTAAAGCTTGCTCGGCATCTTGCTTGATCATCTCCGCTTCGGAGATGCTTTCGGCGTTTTCGGCAAGATGCTGGCTGATTTCTTCGATTTCGTGATCGAGTTGCTCCAGGCGGCGCTTTTGCTGTTCGAAACGGGCCGATTGCGCACTATATTCGGCGCTTTTTGCGGAAAACTCGGCGCTGAGCAGCTTTTCCTTTTGTTGATATTGCTCTCGATTGTTTTCGGCGGCCTTCAATTCGTGTTCGGAGTTGGCTAATTGCTCTTCGTCCTCGGCTATCATCATCTGCAATTCGCTTTGCCGCTGCTTCAGTTCGCGTAATTCCTTTTCCCTATGCAGTACCCCGGCCTTGCTGTCGCTACCACGGCTGATTTTGATCCAGTCCTTGCCCAACCAAGTGCCGTCGGCCAATACCACCGACTCGTGCGCCTGCAGATGCATTTGCCGGGCTTGTTGCAGGGTCTCCGCGCAGTAAATGCCGCTCAACAAACTGGATAAATCCCAGCGACTGCGCAGCTTACTCGCCAAAGCCACCGAATCGGGACTAACACTAGATGGGCTAGCATGCGTTTCGAACACCACCAACGATTGCTTGGTCAAATCCTGCAACTCGCCCAGTATAGAATCGGCGCTATCCACACAGATCGCTTCCAGGTAACTGCCCAACACCGTTTCCACCGCGGTTTCCCAACCTTCTTCAGCATCCAGGAACTCGGCCAATCGTGGCTGTTGCTCCAAACCCACCTGTTCCAGCCAGGCGCTCAGCTCTTTTTTATCCTTGCCCATCGCATGCTGCTGCAATAACTCCAAGGAACTGATCTTGCCGTTGACCTTTTGCAACTCGGCTCGGCTGGCGTGCAGGCTGTCGTGAAGTTGCTTGATGGCCGGCCGCAGTTCCGCGATGCGTTGCAGCACGACTTCCAGTTGCTGCTGCAATTGCTCGCGTTCGGCTTCGATCAATTCGATACTGCTATCCAGGGTTTCCAATTCCAGTTGCAATTGGGTGTCTGCCAGGCCACCGCGTTCGCCATTTAATTTGTCTAAGCGCGTCTGCAACTGCCGGTTTTGATTTTCCAGCTGCACCAGCTTGGTCCGCTGTACTTCGGCTTGTTCGCGGTAGCCGGCGTTTTCCGCCAAAAAAGCTTCCCACTGCTGCTGCCATTGCTGCTTTTGCAGATGCGCGTCTTGCTGAATGCCCAGCAAGTCTTCCTCACGCTCGCGGGCAACGATCATGGTTTCTTCAGCTTCCAGCAAGGTCTGACGGATTTCCTCCAATTGCTGCCGATCCTGCTCGCATTCGGATTGCGCCTGCTCAGCTTGCAGTTTCAAGCGATTGATTTCGACCAGGGTTTCTTCGTGGCTTTTTTGGTTGTGCTTGATGGCCTGCTCCAGCCGACTAACTTCGGCGACCACCGCATAATATTCGGCTTGGGTACTATCCAAATGCTGCTGCTGGGCTTTTTGTTCGCCGCGTTTAAGCTCCATGGCTTTTTCGGTATCGCGCAGCAACACGAACAAACGATTGTGCTCGGCGGCGATACTTTGCAGTTTTTCTTCCAGCTTCTGCGCCGAACGCTGAAAATTTTGCCAGCGCATCGCCAGCAACTCTTGCTTGTACTGGCGCTCCTGCTTTTTCAGTTCGGTGTACTTCTCGGCCTTCTCGGCCTGCTTGGCCAAATTCTTGATTTGCTTTTCGACTTCGTCGCGCAAGTCGTTCAGCCGCTCCAGATTTTCGCGGGTATGGCGCATGCGGGTTTCGGTTTCCGAACGCCGCTCTTTATATTTGGAAACACCCGCCGCTTCCTCGATATGCACCCGCAAGTCTTCGGGCTTGGCTTCGACCATTCGGGAAATCGTGCCCTGCTCGATGATCGCATAGCTGCGCGAACCGAGACCGGTGCCCAAGAACAGATCGGTAATATCTTTACGCCGACATTTGGAGCCGTTGAGCATGAACAGCGATTGGCCGTCGCGGCTGACCTGGCGCTTGATGGAAATGGTGGCGTACTGTGAATATTCCCCGCCGGCCTTGCCTTCGCTGTTGTCGAATACCAGTTCCACCGACGCCATGCTGACAGGTTTACGGCCCGACGAACCGTTAAAAATCACGTCCGCCATATTGCCGCCGCGCAAATGCTTGGCCGAGCTCTCGCCCATCACCCAGCGCACCGCGTCGATGATATTGGATTTGCCGCAACCGTTCGGCCCGACGATCGCGGTCAGATTGCCATTGATCGGTATCGTGGTGGGATCGACAAAGGATTTGAAACCCGAAAGTTTGATTTTTTCCAGCTTCATGCCTGATTTATGACGTTCAAGACCGTTTACAAAGCCGGCTATTATCGTCGAAATGCCGTTTCGATTCGAATGGAATTTAACTCGGTTTACCACCAAGCCTTAAACCGAGCCCAACATTTCGTCTCGAAAATCAATACGTAAACAGATTGCGGGCATCGCTTGATCAAGCCTATGGACAAGTCAGACTGCAAACTCCCGCAACCGAAAACCGCTCGATATTCCAGCCTACTTCAGCTTAGTGCGCACCTCGGCATTGCCCGCAAACATCCGCTCTTTACGCCTTTTTTACACGGCTAAAAATAAAATCCGCAGATAGCCAAAAGTTGCCGAAAACCAAGCAATTTTGCGGCATTTAATTAATCTCGTTAGCCGGAGAACGCATGCTGCGGATCATTTATCTGTTTGGATTGGTATCACTGATTTTTCCGGGCCTCGTATCTGCCGATTCGACGCCAGCAGTGCCACCGACCTTTCATCTTGACCTTACCCAACATTGGGTTGGCTACTTTTCGCTGGTCGTGATGATCGTTGCCTATATCTCGGCAATGCTCGAAGACGTAACCCATCTTCGCAAATCCAAACCGATGCTGCTGGCCGCGGCGTTGATCTGGTTCGTCATCGTCCTGGCATATCAACAGCACGGCCACAGCTTACCGGCAACCACAGCCTTCAAGAGTAACTTGCAGGCGTATATCGAATTACTCTTGTTCATCATGGTTTCGATGACCTACTTGAATGCGATGGAGGACATGGGTATTTTTAATGCGCTGAAGATCTGGCTGGTCAGTAAAGACCTCAGCTATCGCAGACTATTTTGGATAACGGGATTTTTAGTTTTTCTCATTTCCTGTATCGTCAACGGCTTGACCGCCGGCTTGTTGATGGGCGCTGTTGTGGTAGCTGTTGGCAAAAACAGTGCGCGTTTTGTCTCACTGGGCTGCTTGAACATCGTGATTGCCACCAATGCCGGCGGCACATTTAGCCCACTGGGCGGCATATCGACACTGTTTGTTTGGCAGCATGGCATGCTGGGTTTTACCGAGTTTTTTAAATTATTCGTACCTTGCCTGGTAAATTTTCTAGTGCCGGCGACAGCCATGCATTTTGCCTTGCCTAAAGACAAACCCATCGTTGATGCCGAGGAAATCTTGTTACCGCGCGGCGCCAAGCGCATCCTGTTCTTGTTCGGCGTCACCATCAGCTTGGCGGTTGGTTTTGACATGGCCTTGGGATTACCGGCGGCGGCCGGCATGATGGCAGGCCTATCCTTGTTGCAATTCTTTTATTTCTATCTCCAAAAATCCGATAAACCGAGCAGTCCGCAACAGTCGGAGTTTTCCCTATTTTTCGGCGGCGGCGACGTGAGTTTGATGACTAACGAAGCCAAGCGCCTGGATATTTTCGATAAAGTGGGCCGAATGGAATGGGATACCTTACTGTTTTTCTACGGCGCGATGATGGGAATTGGCGGCTTGGGCTTTATCGGCTATCTTGATGCCATTTCTCAGGTGTTATATGGACAATTCAGCCCAACTCTGGCGAATGTGATGATCGGTTTATCGTCGGCATTCGTCGACAACGGTACGCTGATGTTTGCCGTGCTAACCATGCACCCGGATATTCCGCAAGGCCAATGGTTGTTGCTGACCTTGACCCTCGGTGTCGGCGGCAGCCTGCTGGCCATCGGCTCGGCCCCGGGCATCGGTTTGATGGGACAAGCCAAGGGGCAATACACCTTTGCTAGCCACATGAAATGGTGCCCGGTCATCCTGTTGGCTTACTTCGCCAGTATCGGTACGCATATGCTGTTCAATGCCGGGTCTTTCTGACCGGTCGAATGGCTAACAACCGCACCACGCGCTAATATCGACGCCCCAATGACACTATCCGAAGCTTGGCTATCCCCGCAAAAGCGCGAGCGCTTCCTCGGCCATGCCTGGGGCATCGCCGCCCCCTTCATTTGCACGCTAATCGATTGGCCTTTGCGTGACCTGCTGGGACCGGCCAGCATCCTGATGACTTATTTACTGGGCGTATTTCTGGTCGCCAGCCGCTACGGCCGCAGCCCATCCATCGTCGCCTCGCTACTCAGTGCACCAACCTTTGCCTTTTATTTTGCCCGCCCCATATTCTCCTTTGCGATCAGCGACTTGGAAAATATCGTCGGCTTGGCGGTGATGATCATCGTCGCGAATGTCACGGGCAGTCTGCTTGAAAAATCACGCCTGCAAGCCGAGTTAGCCGAACAGCGTGAATCGCATACCAATGCGCTCTATCGATTGAGTCGCGACCTGTCGGCAGCACAGGATCATAACGCCGTCGCACGTATCGCGGCCGAACATATCGATAATGAATTTGGTACCGATTCGGTTCTACTGATTGCCAATACCGAAAACGGCCTGCAAATTCAAACGAATCAAGCATTGCCCATTTCATTGCAAAGCCTCGACCATACCCTGGCACAGCAAGCCTTCGAGACAGGTGAAGCCAGACTTCAGCCCCTATTAAGCTATTACCCACTGCAAGGATCTAGCGCTGCGCAAGGCGTTCTAGCCGTCCTACAAACCGAAGCATTGGCCAGACAAACGCCGGAAGTAAACACCTTCTGCCATTTAATCGCGCAAACCTTGGAGCGATTTCAGCTAGCCGCTCAAGCCCGCGAGGCTAATCTGCAAGCCGAAACCGAAGCCTTGCGCAATGCCCTATTAAGCTCCATCTCCCATGACTTGCGCACGCCCTTGACCCGCATCATTACCGCGGTCGGCACCGCTATCGAGAATGATGCCGGATTATCAGCCTCGGAACGCCAAGAGCTGAGTCAATCGGTATTGGAAGAAGCGCAACGCATGTCGGAGTTGACCGGCAAAATTCTGGATATGGCCCGCTTGAGTAGCGGTCAAATCATTTTGCACAGAAGCTGGAATACCATTGAGGAAATCGTCGGCAGTGCCCTGAACCGTATGGATAGGCAGTTACAGAACAGACCGGTCCGCACCCTGCTGCCTGATAGCTTGCCGCTACTTTGGATAGATGCCGTGCTGATAGAACAGGTGCTGGTCAATCTGATCGAAAACGCGGTTAAGTACACGTCGCCAGGCAGCCCGATTGACATCGAGGCCGTATCGCTGCGCGATCAATTCCGCTTAACCGTAGCGGATTACGGTCCGGGCATCGCCAAGAACCAACAAATTCGGATTTTCGAAAAGTTTTATCGGGGCACCACCGAAACCGAGCAAAACGGGGTTGGCCTGGGACTCGCATTGTGCAAGGCTATTGTCGAGGCACATGGCGGGATGATTTATGTGAAAAACCGCATCGGGAAGGGAGCGGAGTTTCTTATCGAACTGCCGCTGCACGAACCACCACCGCTGGCCGAATCGGAAGCGCTTGGAGGCCTGGCATGACTACTGCGCCTTTAATTTTACTAATAGAAGACGACGCGCAAACCCGACGTTTTCTAAAAACCAGCCTCAGCCTTCGCGGCTGGTCCATGATCGAAACTGACTGCGGCAAATCCGGCCTGGCGATGCTGAGCAATGCCAATCCCGACTTGGTGATCTTGGATCTGGGCTTACCTGACATGGACGGGATCGCTGTAACCCGACGCTTGCGGCAATTGTCTGACCTGCCCATCCTGATATTGTCGGCGCGCAGCCAGGAGCAAAACAAGATCATGGCGCTGGATGCCGGGGCCGACGATTACTTGACCAAGCCTTTTGGCAGCGGCGAATTGCATGCTAGGCTACAAGCTTTAATGCGCAGGGTTACACGCAGCCTGAGCAATCAAGAGACTTTCGAAAGCGGCCAGTTAAAAGTCGATCTGACGCGGCGCAAAGTATTTGTTGCCGATCACGAAGTGCGCATCACCCCTATCGAATTTCGGCTACTCGGCATTCTAATCCGTCATGCCGGGGTGGTCGTCACCCATCGCCAGTTACTGCAAGAGGTCTGGGGTGTGGAGCACATACACGATCAACATTATCTACGTATTTACATGGGCCAGTTGCGCCACAAACTGGAAGTCAATCCGGCGCGGCCGCGTTATTTGCTGACTGAAGTGGGGGTGGGGTATCGCATGGCGGTTAACGATGACGATTAGAGTTTGACCCAGCCTGTAACAGCGGTTCTCTCTAAACTGTTGACTGCACCCGGTGCTGGCCTGTCGAGGTGGGAGTCCAAGATTCTAGGAATCTAAAAACTAATCGAGAAGCCTGTTACGGTGAATTCCTTTCGAAATGGCCGTGTCAGGTATTTGGTTCTGGAAAACCGCGTGGTTTTAACGGATTAGGAAGAAGCGAGCCAATCCATCAAGACTGGCTCTAGTCGTCTATGCCCAGGCCTAAAAAGGACCGTAGCTAATTCAACAATGCGCCTAAGTTGTTAGGCCGCCGATTGGCGACAGCGGATTGCGCTTGACCGGGATTGTTTTGGATATCCGAGATTAACCTTCCAAGCACCTGTTGCGCCTGCTCAGGGCTATTGATTCTGGCCTGACTGTCACTATTTTGTCCGCTGGCAGCCTGCGCCAATTTCAAAGACTCCTGTGACAAACTAACCGTGTCACTTGGGCTGGGCTCGGGTCTCTCAGCCTGATTTTGCGAATTGGCCGCCTTTCTGCGTTCGGCTAACGCTTCAATCCCGCCGGCTTTTTGATCTTTGGATACACCTTGGCTAGCCAAGGAATTTGGGTTTGGGTATGTAGTGTTGATTTCCATCGTCGACTCCCCTGCAAGTTGGACTTACATCTTAACGGTTTTTACGATTCGCCTTAACGACTAGTTTACATCATTCGCCGTAAGTTGTTGACAATTCCACCCGTTAATTGTTTCGGCCGATTCAGGAGAACCAAAACCGAAACCACACACAACCGCCAACGCAAAAATAACAAGATAACTCATTGAGTTTAAATGCTTAATACGTTATCGCATCTTAGCTGGTAAAATATTGCCAGACTTAACCGGCGGACATCCCATTCGCCACTCCGGAATCCCTAACAACCCAAATCAAGCAATGACTACAAAACCCAGCGCAGACCTCACCACTTTCGAAAACCCCAGGCCGGCGCGCGACTTTACGATTCGCATCGACATCCCGGAATTCACCTGTTTGTGCCCGATGACCGGCCAGCCCGACTTCGCCAAACTGGTTCTGGAATATGTACCCAATAAATTATGCGTGGAACTCAAGTCTTTGAAGCTGTATATGTGGACTTTCCGCGAGCGTGGCGCGTTTCATGAGGCTGTAACCAACGAAATTTTGGATCATATCGTCGCGGCAATTTCGCCCAATTTCATGCGCCTGCGCGCCGAATTCAATGTGCGTGGCGGCATTTACACCACGGTAATTGCCGAACATCGCGACCCAAGTTGGCAAGCGCCTGAGCTGGTCAATTTGCCATAAAGCAACGTGAGCGGCAGAACCTTCTATAACAGCGATATTGCTGTCGCCCTGCAATACGACGGCAAAAATGCGCCGAAAGTAACCGCCAAAGGCGAAGGTTTTACCGCTCAGCAAATTCTGGCCATCGCCGAAAAACACGGCGTACCGCTGCAAAACGAGCCGGAGCTGGCGCGAATTTTGGCGCAAGTCCCACTCGGTGAGGAAATCCCCCAACAACTCTATATTGCCGTTGCCGAAGTCATCGCCTTTGCGTATTTCATCAGCGGCAAAACCCCTGATTCCGAATCATGAATTTAAAAGAAACGTTTACCGTGTTGCCGCAATACGCATTGCCGCATCACGCACTCTCCGGCGTGATGTCCAAACTGACTCACTGCCAAAACAAAGCCTGGAAAAACCTGTTTATCAAATCCATCGTGCAACTGTACGGGGTAAATATGCAGGAAGCCAAGTTTCAAGACCTAGATCACTACGCTAGTTTCAATGATTTTTTTACCCGCGAATTAAAAGACGGCGCCAGACAGATTGACTCCGCCGCCGACGCCATAGCCTGTCCGGCGGACGGCGCGGTCAGCCAAGCCGGATCGATCAGCAACGGTCGAATTTTCCAAGCCAAGGGCCACGACTACAGCGCCTTGGAATTACTGGGCGGTGACGCCGAACGGGCGCAGGCCTTTGAAGATGGCTCTTTCGCCACTATTTACTTATCACCCAAGGATTACCACCGTCTGCATATGCCGCTGACCGGCACTTTGCAAGAAATGGTACATATTCCCGGCCGCCTGTTTAGCGTGAATAACACTACCGTTGGCGCCGTGCCGAATCTATTCGCGCGCAACGAGCGCGTAGCCTGTATTTTTGACACGGCCGCCGGTCCGATGGCGTTAATTTTGGTGGGTGCGATTTTCGTGTCCAGCGTCGAAACTGTCTGGCACGGCGTCGTCACGCCACCGAGCATAAGCGCTCCCAGGACCTGGCCTTATGAAAAAGACGCGCCGATTATTGAAAAAGGCATGGAAATGGGCAGATTCAATATGGGCTCGACAATTATCGTCCTGTTCGGTAAAGAAAAAATAGCTTGGAACGACGACTTCTCCAGCGGCAGAGCGGTACAACTGGGCGAGGCGATTGGCCGAACGCTAGCATAAACCGGACAAATTGACAGCGTAATGTGATAAGCACTGCTAGTGTGGCATAATGCGCGCCTGTCCGCCCGGCCGGACCATTAAAACGACGATAACAATAAGAGGATTACCATGAGTTTCTTGATTTCCGATGCGCTGGCCCAAACAGCGCCCTCCGCCGTACAACCCGGCTTTGAAGGTATGCTGTTTCCATTGGGTATTCTGATATTTTTCTATTTCCTGTTCATCCGCCCACAATCCAAGCGCAACAAAGAACAAAAACAAATGCTGGCTGCGTTGGGTAAAGGCGCCGAAGTGGTCACCACCGGCGGTATTCTAGGTAAAGTGGCGGAACTGGACGACAACTTCGTCAAACTGGAAGTCTCTGACAACAGCTTTATTCAGGTCCAACGTCACGCCATCGCCAACATGATGCCTAAAGGTACTTACAAAACCTTGAACAGCAAAAAAACCAAAGAATAAGTTTGCTTTAACCCTGCGATATACCCCGCTTTTATTCGCAACAGCCTGGCTGTCACTGCTTTTAATGGAATAACCATGCAAAATCATTTCCCTGTCTGGAAAAACATCCTAGTAATTTTCGTGCTGTTAGTCGGTACGATTTACGCGCTGCCTAATCTTTATGGCAACGACCCGGCAGTGCAATTGGCCTCGTCTAGCCCGACGCCATTGCAGCAGTCTCAGGCTGACGCAGTCGCCGCCAGCATCAAAAACGCTGGTTTCACGTTGAAAAGCTTTGAATTTGCCGACGGCAAAATCCTGGCGCGATTCAATAATACCGACGAGCAAATGAAAGCGGCAGACCTATTGCGTGAACAAATGGCCGGTAAAGCCACAGTCGCCTTGAATTTAGCGCCTGCCACCCCGGCTTGGCTGCGCGCTTTCGGTGCAAACCCTATGCATCTGGGCTTAGACTTGCGAGGGGGGGTGCACTTTCTGTTGGAAGTTGACATGGACTCCGCGCTGAAACAAGCCGAAGAACGCTACACCAACGACATTCGCTCGGCCTTCCGCGATGCGAAAGTTCGGTATCAATCCGTTTCGAAGGAAGCGGGCGGCATCAAAGTCGTGCTGCCTAACGAAGAATCCAGAGTTGCCGCCACAGAAGTACTCAATAAAGACTTCCGCGGTCTGGATTTAGTGGAAAGCGGTCCGAATGAATTCACATTAAACATCCCCGAACGCAACCTGCGCGAAATCAAGAAATCGGCGCTGGGCCAAAACATTACCACGCTGCGCAACCGGGTCAACGAACTGGGTGTCGCCGAGCCTATCATTCAGCAACAAGGCGACAGCCGCATCGTCGTGCAACTGCCCGGCGTGCAAGACACTACCCGCGCCAAAGAATTGTTAGGCACCACCGCCACACTGGAATACCGTTTGGTAGATGTGGAGCACGATGTGCAATCGGCCTTGGGCGGCCACGAACCTATCGGCAGCCGCTTATATAAAGACAAAAACGGCGCCCCGGTGCTGTTGAAACGTGCGGTTATCGTTACGGGCGACCAGATCACCGATGCGTCATCAGGCTTGGATCAAGACGGTTCACCTGCCGTATTCATCACATTGGATGGTGTCGGTGCCAAGAAAATGGGCAAGATGACCCAGGAAAATATCGGCAAACCGATGGCTGTGGTGTTCATCGAATACAAATCCGAAACCCGGGTCGTTAACGGCGAGAAAGTTCAACATAAAGAAAAAGTCGAAAAAGTCATCAGCGTCGCCACCATTCGCGACAGTTTCAGCAAACGCTTCCAAACCACCGGCCTGGACAGCCCTGAAGAAGCCCGCACCTTGGCCTTATTACTCAGAGCCGGCGCCTTGGCTGCTCCGGTTGAAATCGTCGAAGAACGCACCGTCGGCCCCAGCTTGGGTCAGGAAAATATCGATCAAGGCATGATGTCGATTACCGCCGGCTTCCTGCTGGTGGTATTTTTCATGGTTGCTTATTACCGCGCTTTCGGCTTGATCGCCAACTTTGCTTTGTTGTTTAACGTCGTGCTGCTGATCTCCATTATGTCCGTGTTGCAAGCCACCCTGACCCTGCCAGGCATGGCCGGTATCGTCTTGACTGTGGGTATGGCGGTGGACGCCAACGTACTGATCAACGAACGGATCCGCGAGGAACTGCGTAATGGCTTGAGCCGGCAGGCCAGCATTTACGTAGGTTACGAAAAGGCCTTTGCGACCATTCTCGACTCCAACGTTACCCACTTTATCGTCGCCGTATTGTTGTTCGGCTTTGGCACGGGCCCGGTTAAGGGTTTCGCGCTGGTCTTGATGATTGGGATTGCCACTTCGGTATTTACCGCGGTCACCGGCACCCGGATGTTGGTTAACTGGTTTTACGGCAACGATCACCGCAGCGATAAAATTTCCATCTAGCCAAAAATCTGGTCTCGGCTTAGCATAAACCGGACCGCTTCCGCGATTTCGGAAACACACTATTCGGCAGGGCGTTTTTCAACACTCTGCCTGACACGCTATAATGCGCAATTAATTTTTCAATCAACATCCTCACTGGAGTTACACAATGGCAATCGAACGTACTTTCTCAATCATCAAGCCTGATGCAGTCGCTAAAAATGTGATTGGGGAAATTGTCAGCCGCTTTGAAAAAAACGGCCTGCGCATCGTCGCATCCAAAATGCTGCAACTGACCCAAGAGCAAGCCGAAGGCTTTTATGCCGAGCACAAAGAACGCGGTTTTTTCAAAGACTTGGTTAGCTTCATGACTTCTGGTCCAGTCGTTGTCCAAGTATTGGAAGGCGAAAACGCAGTCCTGAAAAACCGCGAACTGATGGGCGCCACTAATCCTAAAGAAGCGGCGGCCGGCACTATTCGCGCCGACTTCGCAGTCAGCATCGACGAAAACGCTGTACACGGTTCCGATGCACCAGAATCTGCCGCGAGAGAAATCGCTTACTTCTTCTCTGCTAATGAACTCTGCGACCGTATCCGCTAAGCCAGCATTGATTAATCTGCTGGATTTCGACAGAAAAGGCTTGCAGGCCTTTTTTGTCGAGCTCGGCGAAAAGCCGTTTCGCGCTACCCAGGTGCTGAAATGGATTTATCAGGAAGGCATCTCAGATTTTGACGAGATGACCAACCTGAGCAAATCGCTACGCAATTATTTAAAAGAACACTGCCAGATAAAAGTCCCGGAAATCGTCGCCGAACAATTGGCGTCCGACGGCACTTGCAAATGGGCGGTGCAGATGCACTGCGGCAATCGGGTGGAGACCGTTTACATCCCGGAAGAACGCCGCGCCACCTTGTGCATCTCCTCGCAAGTGGGCTGCGCGTTGGCCTGCACCTTTTGCTCGACCGCCAAACAAGGCTTTAACCGCAACCTGTCCACCGCCGAAATCATCGGCCAGCTGTATCTGGCTCAACAACGGCTGGGACCGGAACGCCGCATCACCAACGTGGTGATGATGGGCATGGGCGAGCCGCTATTGAATTTCGACAATGTCGTGGCAGCCATGAATTTAATGATGGATGATTTTTGTTACGGCCTGTCCAAACGCCGCGTCACCATCAGCACCTCGGGGATTGTCCCGGCAATGAAGCGCCTGAACGAAGTCTGCGACGTCAGCGTGGCCGTCTCGCTGCACGCCCCCAACGACGCCTTGCGCGACCAAATCGTACCGATCAACGTCAAATATCCGCTGAAGGAATTGATGGAAGCCTGCCGCGAATACGCCAAGACCGGCCCGCGCAAGCATATTACGTTTGAATACGTGATGCTGGACGGCATCAACGACAGCCCGGAAGACGCCCGCACCTTAGTCAAGCTATTGAAAACCGTGCCGTCCAAACTGAATTTGATTCCATTCAATCCGTTTCCGCAATCGCATTACCGTTGCTCCAGTAACGCCGCCATCCTGAAATTTCGGGATATTCTGCATAATGCCGGCATCGTCACTACCGTTCGCAAGACCCGCGGCGAGGACATCGATGCAGCCTGCGGGCAATTGGTCGGTCAAGTACAAGATAAAAGCCGCAGACATTTAAAACTGCAAGCACAAGGACTCTCGCATGACCAATAGGCAAGCCGCTCGCGGATTAGTGCTAATGAGCCTATTGCTAGGCGCTTGCGGCCTGCTGCCGGACACCCGCGAGACGATGAGCAATGCCGAAAAAGCCAAGCTCAATCTACAAATGGGCGCGCGTTATCTGGACATGGGCATGCTCGACGTCGCCAAGGAAAAACTGGAAACTGCGGTACGGTTGGATTCCAGCAACCCGGAAACCCATAACGCCCTGGCCGTCTTCTATGAGCGCATCAAACAAACCGAAGCGGCCAGCGACAGCTATCAAACTGCGCTAAATAAAGACTCGGATAACTTCAGCATCAAGAACAACTACGGCCGCTTCTTGTGCGAGCAAGGCAAATTCGACAAAGGCATAGCCTTGCTGCAAGATTCGATGGCATCGCCAATGAACAACCGGCCCTGGTTTGCATTAACCAATCTGGGCGTTTGTTACGTTAAGCAGAACGACATGCAGCGCGCCGAAGAGTATTTTCGCCAAGCCTTGCAATCTCAGCCCGATTACTCGCCGGCCTTGCAGGAGATGCAACGCATCAGTTATCAGAATGGCCAATTCATGTCGGCCAGGGCGTTTCTGGAGCGCTACCTGGGCGTCGCCAAACATACCCCGGAAACGCTGTGGATCGCGTTTCAAACCGAACGGGCGCTGGGTAACAGCAAAATATCCGAAGAATACCGCGAGCAATTGATTAGCTCTTTTCCGGCTTCCAAAGAAGCACAACAAGTCAAAACCGCGATCAGCAAATAATCCGGCAACAAATAAGATCATGGCAAAACAACAACAGGCTATCCAAGCCATCCGCGGCATGCACGACATCCTTCCTGAACAATCGCCTCTATGGCAATGGCTGGAAAGCCAGGCCAAACAGGTGTTGAGCGCCTACGGCTATCAGGAAATCAGATTGCCTATCGTTGAAAAAACCGAGCTGTTCAAACGCTCTATTGGTGAAGTCACCGACATCGTCGAAAAAGAAATGTATACCTTCGACGACCGCAACGGCGATTCGTTAACCCTCCGCCCCGAAGGTACCGCCGGCTGTTTGCGCGCCTGCCTGGAACACGGTTTATTGCACAACCAAAGCCACCGTCTGTGGTACTACGGCCCCATGTTCCGCCACGAACGCCCACAAAAAGGCCGTTACCGCCAATTTTATCAATTAGGTGTGGAAACCTACGGCATGCCCGGCCCGGACATCGACGCGGAAATCATCGCGCTGACCGACCGGTTCTGGAAGCAACTGGGCATCCGCGATAAAGTCGAGCTGCAAATCAATTCCCTGGGTACCAGCGAAGAACGTCTGGCTTATCGCGGCAAACTGGTCGAATATTTCCAACAACATCTGGCAGTTTTAGACGAAGACAGCTTGCGCCGCCTGGAAACCAATCCGCTACGCATCCTGGATAGTAAAAATCCGGATATGCAGGCTATGTTGCAACAGGCCCCGGTACTACTTGAGCATCTTGGAGAAGAAAGTCTGGCACATTTCAATAGCCTGAAAGCCACGCTGGACGATCTGGGTATTACCTACCAATTGAATACTCGCTTGGTGCGTGGCCTGGATTATTACGGCAAAACAGTATTCGAATGGGTCACCGAGCACTTAGGCTCGCAAGGCACCATCTGCGCTGGCGGCCGCTACGACGGATTGATCGAACAGCTGGGCGGCAAGGCGAATCACGCCATCGGCTTTGCGATGGGCATGGAGCGCATCCTGGCCTTGCTTGAATTACTGGATAATGTCCCAATCGCGGCTAGCACCGATGTCTACATGATTCGCGTCGGCACCAATGCCGAAGCAGCCGGCATGCGCTTGGCGGAACGCATTCGCGATGCGCTTCCCGGCTTGAAATTGCAAGTCAATTGCGGCGGCGGCAGCTTCAAAAGCCAGTTTAAAAAAGCCGATAAGTCCGGTGCCGAGTACGCCATCATCATCGGCGACGACGAAGCCCAACGCGGCGAAGTGGCCTTGAAACCCTTGCGCATCGACGCTGAGCAAAGCACACACAATCACGACCAACTCCTGCAAACCCTGCAAGACTGGCACAGCCAATAATCCCTTGTAACCTGATAATAGAAGAGAACTACCGTGGCAATTTACGATACCGAAGAAGAACAACTGGAACAGTTGAAAAAGTGGTGGGAAGCCAATCAGACTTCATTGATCGCCGGTGTTGTCACCGCAATAGTATTGGTGAGCGGCTGGAATCTCTGGCAAAACCACCAACTGGAAAAACGCGCCCAAGCCTCGCAGATGTACCAACAATTGTTGGATAGTGCGGCCAAGGACAACAGCGAATCCGCCGAAAAACTGGCGGAACGCCTGCCTATCGAATTTCCGGGCACCGCTTACGCCCACTATGCCGGCCTGCAATTGGCCAAAAGCAAAGTGCAAAAAGGCGATCTGGAAGGCGCTAAAGCGATTCTGGAAAAATCCATCAAGGAAGCCGACAGCGATGAATTAATACATGTCGCCCGTCTGCGCCTGATTCAGTTAATGCTAGCTACCGGCCAATACGAACAAGGTTTGCAACTGATCGCTGCGGTCGATCCGGCCAAATCGGAAGGCTTTTCCGCCAGTTACGACGAATTGCAGGGCGACCTGTACGTCGCACTGGACCGCTTGGACGAAGCCCGTAGCGCGTACCAAAGCGCGATCAGAACCGGTCAAGCCACCCCCCTGACGCAGTTCAAGCTGGACGACGTCGCAACGCCTGGCAACCCTGCCACGGCGACTGCCAATTAAGCACACGCCAACGGATACACGCTTTAGCATGTTAATCAGGAACATCAGATACCGCTCACTTCTCCCGCTGCTTGCCTGCCTGCCGATGCTAGCCGGCTGCGCGGGCTTGGATGCCGGACGCGACTTTATCTCGGGCTTAACGGAATATATCACTGGCGACGACGACAACGCCGATCCGCCGGCCGCCTTGCAGGAATATACCCCGGAAGTGCAAGTCGAGGTGCTGTGGAAGGAATCAATCGGTAATGGCGCGGATGAAAAATATCTGAAACTGATACCGGCAGTCGCCGAAGGCACTGTATACGTCGGCGACAACAAAGGCCATTTGCAGGCGCGTGGCGCCGGCAACGGTAGTCTGAGCTGGGAAAACAACACCGATTACAGCTTCTCAGCCGGTCCCGGTCTGGGCGTGCATACCGTGGTAATGGGTACCAGCACCGGCGAAGTCATAGGTTTTGACAAAGCCAACGGCGAACAGCGCTGGAAAATCGATGTACCCAGCGAAGTATTGGCGGCTCCGGTGGTGAGTCACGGTATTGTCATCGTCCGTACCACCGACGGCAAAATCATCGGCCTAAAAGAAGATAACGGCGCCCAACTCTGGACCTTCGAACACAGCGTACCGGCCCTGAGCATCCGCGGCACCGGCGCGCCCATCATTGTCGACGACAACGTGATCGCCGGCTCGGCCAATGGCAAGCTGGAAGCCCTACAATTGAAAGACGGCAAATCCATCTGGGAAGCCACTATCGCGATACCCAGCGGTCGGTCCGAAGTCGAACGCTTGGTCGATCTCGATGTCGATCCGGTCGCGGCACGCGGCGCCATTTATATTGCCGGCTTCACCGGCGGCGCGTCTTCGGTCTCCGAAGTGGACGGCGATGTGCTGTGGCGCAACGAAGCGGTGTCTTCCTACACCGGCCTGAGTCTGGATTACCGTTACCTTTATGTCAGCGATACCCAAAGCCATGTCTGGCAACTCGATCAACGCAGCGGCGCCTCACTTTGGAAACAAAAAGACTTACACAACCGCCAATTGACGGCGGCGGTGGTTTATCAAAATTATGTCGTAGTCGGCGATTTCGAAGGCTATGTACATTGGCTGTCCAATAGCGACGGCCGCCAATTGGGCCGGATTCAGGTCAGTAAAGCGGCGATAGAAGCCAAGCCGGTAGTCGTGGACGATACGGTTTTCATTTACGCCAAAGACGGCACCCTGGCCGCTTTGAGAGCAAAATAAATTCATGTTACCTGTTATCGCCCTGGTGGGCCGCCCCAATGTGGGCAAATCTACGCTATTTAATTACTTGACGCGCAGTCGCGAAGCATTAGTTGCCGATTATCCCGGCCTGACCCGCGACCGCCAGTACGGTCGGGTCAAACGCGGCGAGCGCGACTGTCTGGTAGTCGATACCGGCGGTATCACTGACGAACAGGAAGGCATAGACGTCTTCGCCAAAAAGCAGGTGGAAATTGCGCTGCAGGAAGCCGACGTGGTGTTCTTCCTGGTCGACGCCCGCGACGGTTTGAACGCCACCGACGAAGCGATTGCCGATATGCTGCGCAAGCTGGGCAAACCGGTGGTGCTGGTGGTGAATAAAGTCGACGGCATCGACAGCAATACCGTGACCAACGATTTTTATAGCCTGGCACTCGGCGAACCCATCGGGATTGCCGCTACCCACGGCCGCAATGTCCACGACTTACTGGATCGTATTGACGAGTTATTGCCGGTAGTCGAGGACGAATTGGAAGAGCAGGATCCGGGTATCGCCATTGCCATCGTCGGCCGTCCTAACGTCGGCAAATCGACCTTAGTGAATCGGCTGCTCGGCGAAGAGCGCGTGGTGGTGTTCGACGAAGCCGGCACGACCCGCGACAGTATCTATATTCCGTTCGAACGCAACGGCCAGAAATTTACCTTAATCGATACCGCCGGCATGCGCCGCCGCTCCCGGGTATCGCTGACCGTGGAAAAATTCAGCATCATTAAATCGCTGCAAGCCATCGAAAAAGCCCATGTGGTGATTTATTTGATCGACGCCCGTGAAGGCGTGACCGATCAGGATGCGCACATTTTGGGCTTGGTGTTGGAAGCCGGCCGAGCCTTGATCATTGGTTTGAACAAATGGGACGGCCTGAACGCCGAACACCGCGATTTCGTGAAAAAGCAGATCGAGATCAAATTGTCGTTTTTGGACTTTGCCGAAAAGCATCCGATCTCGGCGCTACACGGCAGCGGCGTCGGCAAGTTGTTCGACGTGGTGCATACCTTGTACGACTCGGCGATGACTGATATGTCGACGCCCTTGCTGACCCGGATTTTGACCGATGCCCTAGCCGCGCATCAGCCGCCGCTGGTCGGTGGTCGCCGCATCAAATTGAAGTACGCGCACCAGGGCGGCCGCAATCCACCGGTTGTCGTGATCCACGGCACCCAGACCGATGCCCTGCCCGGTGCATACAAACGCTATTTGATGAATTATTTCCGCGATCAGTTGCGGCTGACCGGCACGCCGATACGCTTGGTATTCAAATCGCCGGAGAACCCGTTTCAAGGCCAGAAAAACCCGCTAAGCGACCGCCAGATGAAAAAACGCAAGCGCCTGATCGATTTCAGCAAACGCAAAAAATAAAAACACCCAGGGAGCAACACATGGCAACCATCACTTTCCAAGGCAAACCGATCAACACTATCGGCGATTTACCGGCGGTAGGTACGCAAGCGCCGGATTTTCAATTAACCAATCGTAAAATGCAGGACGTGGGTTTGGCTGAATTTGCCGGCAAACGTAAAGTGTTGAACATAGTCCCCAGCCTGGATACGCCGACCTGCGCTACCTCGACCCGCAAATTCAACGAAAAAGCCGCGCATTTGCATAATACCGTGGTGTTGGTGGTATCGGCTGACCTACCCTTCGCGCAAGTGCGGTTTTGCGAAGTCGAAGGCATCAAACACGTCGTGCCGCTCTCGACCTTCCGTTCCAGCTTCGCCCACGATTACGGCGTCGAGCTGTTGGACAGCATCCTGGCAGGCTTGACCGCCCGCGCTATCGTCATCATCGACGAAAACGATAAAGTGATCTACACCCAGTTGGTCAGCGAAATTGCGGACGAGCCTGACTACGTCAGCGCCTTGGCCGCCCTGCATTAACCGTGACACAGAGCGCCGAGTTCAGATTTTTCAACTCGGCGCGAAGCCACAAGCTAAAGTCTAAGATTTTTCTAAATCCCCGGAATCATCAAGCCGTCGCTTGGCGTTCCGCCTGATCGTACATCGCGCCAAATAGCTGAATAACGACATAAATCATGGTTCTGGCAACACGAACCGCATCAGGCTCCGCCGGGCTGTCGGCAACATAGGCGCTGATGGCATCATCCATGAATTTAACCAAGCCGGCTTGCGAATCGCTCTCGGTCAGGCGCTCGGTAAATCGATTCTGAAATTTGTCGCGAAATTTCGTATCCATCTTGTTGCCAGGCATGAATGCCTGCAATTCCGCATCGAGTAAGGCGGCCGTATTCTGTAACCATTCCATGTTCAATACCCTTTGGTCCGGCAAATCGCCGAAGGCATGCCGGAATACACAAATCACATCGAAACAAAGATCCATGAACAGATTTGCCAAATCTTTATCCTTGTCGGCAATCAAAGCCGAAAACACGCCAAAGATCGTTTGCGCCAACGCGCCCTGCTCGGCTTGGAATTGCTGAAGTATGCTGCGGCCGGCATTTTCATCCTGGCTTTTGGCGTATTGCAGGGCCTGATACAGCTCTCGGTCGGTTAATTCACGCATCGTCGGTTCTAACTAAGTTCGATAAATATCCAGGCGATATATTATCAAGCCCATGCCTGATAAAGGATATTTATAGTATATGGCCCATTGAACCGGCCTTTAAATATCCTCGCCTTCCATGGTGAAAATCAGGCATTTTCAGAAATTTTCTTCAGTTAACCAGGGTATGGCCGCGTTGACGCATGCAGGTTTTAAATGCCCGTTTAAAGCTTTCGTTCGCTTTATAGCCTTCCCACAACCCCGCGGGGATAGCCAATATTGCACCACCAGCTGCGCCGGTGGCGGCGCTGCCGGCTATCGCACCGACTGCCGCGCCGCCCGCGGCACCGGTAACCGCGCCGACACCGGCACCCATGCCGATTTCCTTGGTAATATCCGACGCTTGTTCCGCAAGAGACTTACACTCGACCATGTCACGTTGCGTGGTTTGCGGCTGTTGGTCCAAGCGCGGGTCGATGATCGGATGCCAGCCAGTCATGGATGCGCAGCCGCTGGTTAATGTGGCAAGTAGCAACATACTGCCGAAATATTTTTGTGTCATTTTTCCTCCAAAAGGCATGTTTAAATTGTTAGCTAAAATCTCATCATTGCTGGTTGAGATATTGAGCGACTGGTGCTGCGGAGGATTGCTCCGGCACGCATTAGAGTGGATAAAGTTGCGAGATATTGCTGCCGACGGGTATGTACCATTCCTTAAAATCTATCGGCAGCTCGAGTAGGGGCGCGGTGATGCAGTGTTTTAAAAGACCGTCAATGGCAACATAGATGCCGCCGCCGATGTGTTTTTCGCCAAGCTGTTGATTTATAGCAGTATTCAAGTCGCGCATAATCACTCCGTCAGTTGTTCACTTGCGAAAAATTCTAAGTTTGGCGACTTAAAATCTACTTAAGCTTTGATTAGAATCCGGTTAAAACGCCGCCGGCTGCTCAGCACACAGGAATCGGCGTCATGTTCGGAAAGGCTTTGCAAACCCCGCTTAAACAGGCAGTATGTTCCAATGAAAACCCTCACCCAACTCCATGCAGATATCGACACGCGGGTAAAAATCATCCGCGACAACCAACCCGATTGGCTATGCCGCCAGGGTTGCGACGGCTGTTGCCGCAAGCTTGCCGCAGTACCTAAGATCACCGCGGACGAATGGCATTGTCTGCAACAAGGCCTGATGGCCTTAACGCCGGAACGATTTCAGCAAATCAGTGGGGAGATAGCCGCGCTGGCCGGCCAAATAGCGCGCCCGGTCATCTGCCCGCTGCTGGACAAAGCCAATGGCGCTTGCCTGGTCTATGCACACCGCCCTATCGCTTGCCGAACTTACGGTTTTTATGTTCAGCGCGATCAGGGGCTGTACTGTAAAGACATCGAAGCGCGCGTAAGTGATGGCGCGCTGAGCGAAGTGGTGTGGGGCAACCATGACGGCATTGATCATCGGTTACTTGCTCTAGGCGAGTCGCGCGAATTGCCGGAGTGGTTTGCGGATTGGCAGCGGGATGATGATTGAATCGAGGCTATAGCCCCGACACGCAGAGGTTTGTTTTTGATAGTAAAAAGACCTAACACGCCGCTCAAAGAGTAGCTGTCGCCAGTCCGCAGAGCGGAGGCTCCGCGACTCATACCGCTCAACGAACAGCGCCGACTCAGTAAGCCCTATAGCGCGCCAGGGATGCCCGGAACAGACACGCCTCTGCCATCATTCAGCAGCCGGCGAATGATGGCTATCGTGATCAGGTATGCCTGGATTGCCGTGGTCCTCGGCTTGGGCATCGAACCATTCGTGCAGGGCCTGAACGAATTGGGGGTATTCGGTAGAAAAATGAATCTGTCCGCCGTTATCCAAAGCTTGATATTGAACTTTAATATCATCGACTTTTGCCTTTTTTAACTGCGCCAGCCCCGGCATTTCCGCACCATGCAAACGTTCCGTCGCCGCATAATTGCCCGCCTGGTATTGTTCCGCCCTTTTTTGCAAATGCCCCTGAATTAATTTGATTTGCGAGGCATTGTCCGCGGATTTGATCACCACATGCTGGACACCGCCGTGCACCGTTTTGGTAAAGGTTTGTACCGTCCCCTGCACCGCGTAAGGCACTATTGTCTGTAACTGTTCTTGATTGATGGGTTTGGCAGGCGCATGCTCAATAGCTTGCACGACGATCAGGCATTGTAAAATACCCAGTATTATCAATAGGTAGTGTTTCATGGCGATACTCCGAGTAGATTGACATTCATCCTGAAGACTGAGTTTTTTATCCGGTCGATTAATACCTTTCGCTCCGGACCTATTGGAGAAGCACCCTAATTGGCTTGGACAAACATAGCCGGATCGGGATGCCGGTAATCAATAGAGCCGGATTTGCCACTCAGTGATTCGCTGGCTCCGTTCTTCATACACAAAATACGTTTTAGCAAATCCTCAAGCTTTCCATTGCAGGAATTGATCGAGGCGCTCGACGTTATCAGGTAAAAACACATGCACCTGATTCCGGCCTTTTTCCTTGGCTCTGTAACACGCGCTATCGGCGTTACTTAAAAACTCCCCGACATCCCGAACGGTGCACGTCACCGCAGCCACTCCAATGCTGGCGCTCACGGTAAATTCAGCATCACCCCAGTTAAATTTGAAATTGCGTAGACTATTACATAGTTCATGGGCGATATTGCGCGCTTGATCAAGTGTGGTGTGTTCCAGCAACAACGCGAACTCGTCACCGCCCAATCGGGCCAGCGTGTCACGTTGCCGCAGTTTGGAGGACAAAACGCTACTGATTCTGCGCAGTAATTCATCCCCTGCCGCTTGTCCACAGGTATCGTTGACCTGCTTAAAATGATCCAGATCGAGATAACAAAGCGCATGGTGAAAATAGCCGGGGCGGGTGCTAGCCAATACCCTTGCCACCCGTTGTTCAAAAGCTGTCCGATTAACCAGCCCGGTCAAGGGGTCGTGGCTGGCCTGATAGGCCAAACTCTGCCGTTTGGTTTGAGATGCCGACATATCCCAAAACACCAGTACCAAGCTATCGACAAATCCATCCAACGCGACCGGATAAAACGAATATTCGACCGGAAATGACCGGCCATCCTTGCGTTTAAAATTAGCGGTACTACGCTGAGCGATGATGTCGCGGGCCATATCAGGCAACTTGAGCGCTTCCAGCGCTAAGATCAAATCCCCGGCTATCATGGCAACGATGTCCTGTCCCAGCACGTCTATCTCGGCGTAACCCAAAACCTGCAACGCGGCCCGGTTAACGAAGCTGCAACGGCCATCCACATCAAGACCGACAATACCTTCGCCGGCAGAATCCAGCAGTAAGCGAAAGCGCCTCTCGCTGTTGCGCGCCTCGGTATTGGCGTGTTTGAGCTTCACCAAAGTGGTATCAAGACTGGCATTGGCAGACTTGAGGATGGCGCATTGTTTTTCCAGTTGTTCCGTACGCTTAAACACCAACTCCTCCAAACGTTGCCGGTAATAGCTCAGCTCCTGTTCGGTTTCTTTGTCTTTGGTAATATCAATCAGGACCCCTTGCAAAAACAAACTTTCGCCGGCTTCATTCCGCACTACGTTGGCTTCGTCGAGAAACCAGCGATGGCTTCCATCCTGTTTACGTAATCGGTATTCGCACCTCAGCGGCGCATGATGTTTATAGGTATAGGCATAGGCTTCTACCGCCACTGCCAGATCGTCCGGGTGCACCCGCTTCAGTATACCTTGCGGGTCATCAAGCCAATCTTGCTCGGGCAAACCCAATTGAGCAATTTGCGGACTGACATATAACAGCTTTACCGGCGTTTCCAACGATGCGATATAAGTGATCACCGGCATTTGTTCCACCAAGGCCCGGTACTTAGCTTCCGCCTCACGCAATTGCGCCAGGGTTTCGGTTTTCTCCGCCAGCAGGTGCTGTCCCTGCAACTCTCGGCTAACTTCAGTGGGCGATGCGGCGTCCGCGTTGCTGGCGCAGTTGTTAGAGTGGACCGTGACAAAGGCCGCATCATCGCATTCTATCGGCATCAGGATGGAGACATTCGCCTGTTTGACCGTTTCCACTTGATTGGCGATGTAGCCGGCATCCAGCATATCCGGTGATTGCCAATCCCCGCGCACTTGTTCGGGCTGGCGGTCTTCGGCGAGTTTAAGACCGTGATGACTGGGTTCTCCCTCGCAAAACGCCGCATCATGATCCCGAAACGCCGCCAGGGAGTGTTTGTTCGCCATCCGGCTGGCTGGATCGTGGTCTATAACAAGTGAGCAGCTATGGGCTTTGGCTGATGCAGTGTTCATAAAATCGCCCCCTATCGGTGACTGGGTTTCAATAGCCGGACTGACCAGATAAAACCACGGGGCGATATTTCAGCGCCGGTAGACTTGATCAGCCAAATGCGTAGCGTCTCCTGAGATCTTTGGCATGTCCATAAGTGGTAATGGCAGTAATAGGTTTGGACAGCGGCGACGGATTGGCACTGACAGCAAGCAGCCGAGCAAACTCGTTTTTGATGATCGGGTAACACTCGCAACTTTGCGCTTCCAGGCCGGCGCGCTCCAGCACGCTGATTTGACCACGGCAATACCGAATTACCCCGGCTTGCTGTAATTTCCCGGCGACCTCTGTGATGCCTTCGCGGCGCACGCCCAACAGACTGGCGATGGATTGCTGCGTTATTGCTATCTCGCTCCCGCTCTGCCGGTCCAGGATCATCAACAGCCAACGCGAGAATTGTTGTTCAATGGAATGATGCCGCTTGCAAGCCGCTATTTGCGTCATATGCGTCAGTAGTGCCTGGGTATAGCGGAGTAACACACCTTGCAGCCCACTGTGCTGTCCGCCTATCCGCCCAATTTCCTCATCAACCAAACTCCTGCGCAAACGATAGGCGTAGCCCGGCATCACTACTAAGGCTTGATACGGTATGGATTCACCGCCCATGAACAGCGATATACCCAGCATGCCTTCGTTGCCAATCAAAGCCAGTTCGCGGGAGGCTCCATTCTCAGTAAAGTAAAGCTCCGCTATCACACCGGTCACAGGGAAGTAGACATAACGCAAAGACTCATCCGGTTCACAAAGCGCGTCGCCACACTCCATTTCAACCCGTTCCAGTAAACTTGAAACACGGGCATACTCGGGTTCAGGCAGCATAGCGAGAAGCTGGTTTTGTCTTGGATGGTCCAATTCACTCATCAGTTATTTCCGGATTGTTTGGTGAGGGGTAAATCAAGTATTCATATTGCTGAAACGGTAAATCCATACCAACATAGCGCGTTTTAACACAGCCGCTATCCGCTAAAAATACGTACTGCTACTTAGATTGAAGATAAGATTGACAGGGCTAATTTTTCGCCAGCATACTTCCGCGCGAACTGGGGTAAGAAGCCAACTCTAGGCATAGATTTTCACAAACTAAGGCCGGCTATTTCGGCTTATGCCCGGGTTAAGATCCGGTTGTCGCCTCCCGCTGTTGCCGAAACAGGGCTTCTCGGCTAGCCACATCCGTATAACAGGGCTTGTGTTACAACCATCGAAAGAATGCCTGAAGCGGTCTAAATTCTGTCCAAAATAGAAGATGTCTCATGACTGACGAGCGCTGTAAGTCTGCACACCCTGACAATACTGTTCGACAAAAAGCTCAGAACAGACACCCAAACTCAAGCAAAACCAACTGTTCCCTGGATGCTCCGGAGAAAATTTTAAATGAGCTGCAAGTACGACTGCTTGAATTAGAAACCCAAAATCAATCGCTGATTCAGGCGCGAGACCGCTTCCAGCATCTTTACGATTTCGCCCCGCACGCCTGCCTCACACTCAGCCCGGACCAGCGAATATCCACCATCAACTTTGCGGCCGCCGCCTTGTTGGGTGGTGAGCGTCAACACTTAATTGGCCGTCATTTTTCAAGCTTGATTGCCGATCAAAGCCGCGACTTTTGGCAACGGCATTTATTGCAGATTCAGCAACTTAGCGAAAATCAGCCTTGCGAAGTGCCAATGCTGCGTGGCGATAACGCTGTATTTCCTGCCAGACTCGACTGCCTGATGCTCACCGGTCTCGCCGACCAGCCGGAACTGCGTATTAACCTCACCGATCTCAGTCGACAATCACAAACAGAATCCTCGGTGCATGCGCAAAGCCCGGCACTGTGCGCGGCACTTATACAAGCCGCGCGGGATGCCATTGTCTGCATCGACGCAAAACACCGTGTCGTATTATGCAATCCCGCAGCCGGCAAGTTGTTCGGCTGCCGCGCAGATCAAGCCATTGGTAACGCGATCGAATGCTTTATTCCGGCTGGTTTTCCGGCCATTTATATAGCACCAACAGGCGATAGCGATCATCAGTCTAAAGAACTTCGCACAGTAACCGGTTTGCGCGCTAACGGCGAAGAGTTTCTTATAGAAGCCGTGATTTCCGAGATCGACACTAACCAGCAAACCTTGTATTGCCTTGTCCTGCGCAATGCAGACGGACGCAGCCCACTACCAGCCGAACATCATTTACAGGATCAGCTGTCCAAAGTGGCGGCTTCCGTACCCGGCGTTATTTGTTCTTTTCGTTTGGCTGCGGATGGCTCAGCCAGCATGCCTTATGCCAGTCAGGCGCTTGAATCTTTGTACGGACTGCCGCCCGAAGCGGTGGCCGAGGACTTTAGTCCGGTATTTGCCAGGGTGCATCCCGACGACATCAAACTGATCAACGAAACCATCAGCGAATCGGCGCGCAGCCTGACGCCTTGGCGCGACACCTTTCGCTACCAACACCCTAGTAAAGGCGAAATCTGGATTGAAGGTCATTCCATGCCGATGCGGGAACAGGGCGGCAGCATTTTGTGGCATGGCTATCTCCAAGATATTACCGCGCGAAAGCAGGCTGAATCGGTCTATCGCGACCAGGATAGGGAACTACAACTGATCATGGATGCCACGCCGGCGCTGATCGCCTATTTGGATGTCGATTTTCGCTATGTACGGGTAAATGCGACATATGAACACTGGTTCGGCATCTCTCCGGAACAGGTTATCGGCCGCACCGTGCCGGAAATTCTGGGTGGCGCGGCCTGGGACATAGTCCGCCCGTATCTGGAGCGGGCTTTGGCGGGCGAGCCGGTTAGTTTTGACCAGCAAATTCCTTATGGCAACGGCAAACCCCGCTGGGTGCATGCGACCTATATTCCCAATGCCGATGAAGCCGGCAGGTTGAAAGGTATTGTGGTGCATGTGATCGACATCGAAGAGCGCAAACTGTCAGAGCAGAAAATTGCCTTATTGAACCAACGCTTGGAACGCCGTCTGGAGGAAATGCAGGTTATTTACAACACGGTACCCATTGGACTCGCCATCGCCAACGACAATAGCGGGCAACATATCCGCGGAAATCGGGCGAATGAGAAGATGCTGGGCGTGCCCCCCACCTCGGAACTTTCACTATCGAGCCCAACCCCGCCGGCCATCACAGTATTGCAAAACGGCTACCCGCTGGCCGCTGAAGATCTGCCGATTCAGCGTGCTTGCCGGGGAGAAGTGGTGAGCGACGAGACGCTGGATATAGTCCGCCCGGACGGCAAAGTGATTACCGTGGTATCCAATGCATCGCCCTTGCTGGACAATAATGGGCAGCCGCGCGGGGCCGTTGGCGCATTTTTGGATATTACACCGCTGAAAGTCGCTGATGACGCCCTGCGCCGTAACGAGGCTTTCGTACGCTGCGTTCTGAATTCGCTGCCCGCACATGTGGCAGTACTGGATGATAGCGGCTTGGTGACGACGGTCAACGCGCCCTGGGATTGCTTTGCTATCGAGAACGGCGGTTCGTCCAGTCAATTGTCGGAAGGCGCCAATTACCTTGAAGTTTGCCGCCGCTCGTCGGCGGCAGGCGACCGGGACGCACAAAAGGCTTTGACCGGCCTTGAAAGCCTGATAGCGGGCCATCAACAGGAATTTATGATGGAATATCCCTGTCGAACCGCGCTGGGCGAGCTTTGGTTTATGATGCACGCCAAACGCATTACCCAAGGTTTCCAGGGTATGATTATCACCCATGTAGACATTACCGAACTGAAACGCACCCACGCGGAATTGCGGCATACCGAGACCCGCCTGGCACTGATCATCGACGAAGTGAATGCCGGGTATTGGGACTGGGATTTGGTCTCGCAAACCTTATTTCTCTCGCCGGAATGGAAACGGCAAATCGGTTTTGACGACCATGAGATGCAGAACCGCTGGGAGGAATGGGAATCTCGCTTGCATCCGGATGATCGGGCATGGGTCCTGGCAAGCACCAAAGACTACCTGTCCGGGCATGTATCCGCTTACGAACTGGAATTCCGCTTACGCCACAAGAATGGCTCCTACCGCTGGATCCATTCGCGCGGCAGCTTATTGAATGATAAAAATAATCGGCCTTATCGATTGCTGGGCATCAATTTCGACATCACCGACTATAAACTGACCCGGGAATTGAGCGAACGCCGAAATCGGATGGAACAGTCATTTCGAGTATCGTTGGCGACGCAGACGATAGCGGCGATTGCCCACGAATTAAACCAACCCCTGGCCGCTATTTCCTCTTATGCCGACGTGGCGTTGCGCCTCTACCAATCGGAAAAACCGGATTCCCAAAAACTCAACCACGTACTGGAAGCCTGTGTGCAACAAGCTCAGCGTGCCGGCGAAGTCATCAGACAATTATTTAGCCATTTGAATAAAACCGAGGCCGTCGGTGAACGGGTCGATATTAACTTTCTCGTGACAGAAGCCTGCGCGTTTATAAAAAACGACAAAACCCTAGACACTTTAAACATAGAACTGAACCTTGCCGCCGACTTACCGCAGACCACGGTCAATGCACTGCAAATTCAAAAGGTGCTGGTCAATCTGATCATTAATGGTCTGGAAGCGATGCAGGAACACGGTAAGCTCGCCGAGGTATTGCGCATTACCACCGGCCGATACGCCGACGATCCTGATATGGCGGTAGTCTGTGTTTGTGACAGCGGCAAAGGCCTGACGGACGCCACTGCCCTGAAAATGCTGTTTCAACCCTTTTACTCGACTAAACCCGCGGGACTGGGAATGGGTTTGGCCATCAGCCGAGCCCTAATTCAGGCCCACGGCGGGAATATGTGGGCGGAGCGGAATGTCGGCGACGGCCTAAGCCTGTTCTTTACCTTACCGTTTGCGAAATGAATACTCAGCCCTGCGTATTCGTGGTGGACGACGATGATGCGGTCCGCGACAGCTTGGGTTTGGTATTTGAAACCGCGGGCCTCCCGTATCAAACATTTGCCAGTGCCGAGTGCTTTCTGGAAAGCTATTCTCCGGAGCAGCCAGGCTGCCTGGTGCTGGATGTCAACATGCCGGGTCTGGATGGTCACGAGTTGCAAGCCGAACTTATCCGCCGCCACATCCAGCTTCCCATTATTTTCCTGACCGCCTATGGCGACATACCGATGACAGTGCGCGCGATGAAGGCGGGAGCTGTTGATTTTCTGACCAAACCGGTCAGCACCGAACTATTGCTCGACAGAGTACAGGCCGCGCTACAGCTTGAAGTCAACACTCACGCACAGGCCAATAAAGGGCAAGCGCTGTGTAATCGGCTAAGCGGGCTGACGTCACGCGAACTTGAGATTATGGGGATGGTGGTGGCTGGTCTAACCAACAAAGAAATAGCCAGGCGTTTGGGGATTAGTCACCGCACCGTTGAAATCCACCGCGCCAAGGTGATGGAGAAAACCGGCGCGCCGAATCTGCTGGAGCTCGCCCGCATCTATGCGGCCTGCCGGCTTTGAGTGTCTCTATCCCGTTACCCTGCCCTTCGCTACCCTTGTTCCTATGCCGGCGGAAGGCCGATAGCCCCAAATGCACGTTATTAATAGAGCTGATGAATATTACTAATTTAACAAATCCTGTTTTTTGACTTACCGTATGCCGGCGTCAAGTAAAACCCCATATACAAGACCCGTTAGCAATACCAAATCCGAAAATAGGTGTAACGATGGCTAGAGAAAAACTGACTACTGCTCAAATAAATCTGCTGAATAAATGCCCTAAGGAATGGGCTGTCGTACCGGTTGGATCCACTAATAAAACATTGATTGCGCTCATGAAAAAAGGCTTGGTCGATTCGCGGCTATTAATCAATACATTGTTCCCGGAGCTGTCCAGGTGCGAATGGCGCATAGCGCCATAGCCGCCAAAACAATAAAAAGCGCTTGCAGGCCTGGGTTGTTCGGCGGAATAAGACATAGCCAAAAATGTCTCCCGGATTTTTGGATCGCCATCCAAATTGCTGGTGATGACTGATCAACTGCCGCGGTTAGCGGGAACTTTGTCCAGTAAAATGACATCCGAAAACTAAGTTTGATTGAGCATTTGGGCCGGTACATTTAAAATCCCTACCTAGATACTCAGATTTTCTTGGGAAGTTTATTATTTTGGTCGAATGTTATTTAGGAACTATTTTTTCAACATCAATTCGCCGGTTGTCCTCTACAGCATTCGTGTATGCGGCGGCATAGGTCAGTGGTAGCCACTATGATGACTAGCGATGATTCGGCGCGCCGCCGAGGGGCGCGCCGTCAGCAAGAACGTCGGACTAATCCGTTCGCCTTCAACTCCGCAGAGTGGATCGCATTTGTGCAACAGCAATATGTGCTGTGGCCAAAACAAGACCGACGGGTATTAGATCGCCGGCGCGCCGAGCGCCGCGAGATTGATCGTCGCGCTGGAATGCGCGACGCGGAGCGGGAAATCCCGTTTCAACGCACCCGCTGGTTTTCGGCTGAGCATATCCTCAACGACGAAGAAAAGCTGATGATTCAGGCTTTATTTGCGGAAGAAGACTAGCCTGACACGGGCCGCATCAGCGCAGCACGATGTCCGCCGGATGCCTGACCTGCAAGGCAAAACGCTGTTTCGAGCGTCTCACCCAGCCCCTCACTTCCACGTCTTTGCCTACATAGGTTTCCAGCGGCGGAAACAACCCCGCCGATATTGGCTCGACACTGATGGATACCGCATCGGAGAATTGCAGGTAGCTGTGTTTCGCTGTGTTTTTGAGCGCGCGGATGCGTCCTGTTAAGCGTTTCCAACCCTGGTAATTCCCCTCATCTAGCAGTTCCGCAGCCAGCGGCGCGTAGGCTTGGTCCCCCCAAATCCCTAATTTGGCTTGCTCGGCACTGCGCTGAGCCGACAGCAAGCTGTCGAGATATTTGAAATTCGGCGGAAAAATGTTAACCGTGGCCAATCCGCGTTTCACCAGTTCCAGATTGATATGCTCCTTGTCCTCGGTAAACACGTAGGCCAAAGTGCGCTGATATTTGTCCTGTTTTTCCACATCGCCTTGCAGGAATACCTTCTGATGCTCCAACTTTTGCTTCAACCAGGCCTTGGCCTGCTCGCCGCCGGCTTCCGCTGACTTGTTACGGCCGGCAACCTCCGGGGTATTGATCCCCAAAAAACGGACTTTCTGGCCATCGCTTAATAAGATAGTATCGCCATCGAACACCTTTTCTACCCGATAAAAGGCGACGCCGGGATCGATGCTTAAGACTTTGGCGTTTTCATTGCCATGGTCGGCATAATGGCGACGACCTTGCGGATCGGTCCATTGATAGACTTCAGCGTTTACTAAAGCCGGCAATATCGCCAACAGCCAGAGACAGTGTTTAGTGCTTTTCTTCATTTTTTTCGATCACCATGACTAACCAACAGATTATCGCCGCTACGCAGGCCTGGCTAAAAACTTTTGTTATTGAATACAATATTTGCCCGTTTGCCCGCCGCGAGCAGGAGAAAGGCAGTATTCGCTATCAGGTCGTGTCGAGCAACAGCATTGAGGATAGCCTGGAAGCGGTCATTGCCGAGTGCGTGCATCTCGATTCCGAGCCCGACACCGAAACCACCTTACTGATATTTAATGAGGCGTTTGCCGACTTCGAAGATTTCCTGGATTTGCTGGCTATCGCCGAGCAATTGCTGATTGATCAAGGCTACGAAGGCATCTACCAATTGGCTAGTTTTCACCCGGACTATTGCTTTGCGCAAACGCCGACAAACGATCCCAGCAATTACACCAACCGTTCCCCCTACCCCATGCTGCATCTGATTCGCGAAGAAAGCATCGAAAAAGCCGTCGCCAGTCATCCCGACCCGGAGGGTATTCCAGACCGAAATATTGCGCTGACCCGCGAATTGGGTCTGGAAAAATTGCGGGCGATTGTCAATGCCTGCTACCAAAAGTAGCGAAAACCTTTACCCGTATGCGTTCGGTTTTCTCGTTTCAAGATTAGCCGAGTTCTGATACGGCAAAGCGGCGGCGCAAAATAAGTCTTTCGAATTGTTGTTACGTTAGGATTGCATAGAGCCGTTCACGAGATAACTCGACTCGCGCCGGTTTATGCGCGGCCATCTCAGCGGCTCACTTTGAGTCCTCGGCTTTTTAGCAATTGCCGAATTTAGGTGATAATTTATAGCCGGGAGTGGGCACATGAAACAACGTTTTCCAAGAATATCGGCATTTGGGTTGGCAATCGCCGCTGGCTTGGTCGGTATCTTGGGATTTGTGGCGCTGATGGGCTTGAGCCTGCAGCAAGAGCGCGATAACCACATAGAACACGCGCGTATCGAAACAGCAAATATCGCTCTGGTTCTGGAGGGGCATGCGCTGGCCACCCTACAAAAAATCGATCTGATTCTGAAAAATCTTCAGGGGCATATTCGACCCGAGGACATGCGCAGCAGCCAATTCGATAACGCCGTTGAAAACCATGCTATGCAAGCCTTGCTGCAGGAAAAGGCCAACGATATTCAGCAAGCGGCGGTGATCGAGATCGGCGGAATCCAGATATTCAATACCAACGGCGATTGTATCTACAGTTCTATCGATGCTCAGCCAGCCATCAATGTCGCCGACAAAGAAAGCTTTCAATTTCATAGGGATCATCGCCAGACTGGCTTACACATTTCCCCGCCGGAAATATCACGTACTCTGGGCATCTGGCATATCTCCCTGACCCGGCGTATCGATTTTCCCGACGGCGGCTTTGCCGGATACGTTAACGTCATCGTGCAATTGAGTTCGTTCGAAAGTTTTTACGCGACGTTGAACCTTGGCGAGCACGGCGCGGTTTTACTCCGCGACGAACAGATGCGGCTTTGGGCTCGCCATCCGCATCTGGAAGCCAATCTAGGCAAAACCATGCCTAACCACCCCCTGCACCAATACATCGCCCAGGGCATAACCCACGGCTCCTATCTACAGCCCGGCCCGGGCGATGGCGTTAAACGCCTCTATAGCTTTCGGCGGGTCGGCGATTATCCTTTGTACGTGCTGGCGGCCATCGCCGAACAGGACTATCTGGCCGAATGGCGGAAACATTTGGCCTGGTACGGCATGGCCGGACTCGTCATTTTGATCGCTTCGTTAGTATTAGCCTTGGTTGCGCGGCACAGCCGTTTGAAATGGCAGAACGACGAAAGAAATTACCGCTACATTATCGAGAATGCACCGGTCGGCATTTTTCAGAGAAACTTTGCAGGTCAGTTTAGCTTTCTGAATCTCACTTTGGCACGCCAATTGGATTGCGACTCCGTCGATACCTTTCTGCAACATTATGTGCCGGCCGAGAAGCTGTGGGCCGATCTCGATCAATTGAAGTTGTTTTATCAGTTGCTGCAGACAAATAAAGAGGTACGCGGCTTTGAAGCGCAAGCGGTGCTCGTAACCGGGCAAACTAAATGGTTCTCGATGTCCGCTTATCTGGATGAAGAAAACGGACAGATCAACGGTTTTACGCTTGACATTACCGAACGTAAGCAAGTCGAAGAGCAGCTCAAAACATCGGAAGAGCGTCTGCGCTTGACGATGGATGTGGCGCAAATCGGCATTTTCGATTGGGACGTCAAAAAGGACAGTTTCGAGATGTCACCGATTTATTTCACCATGCTGGGCTATCAAGCAAAACCCGGCCCCGGTGATCGTAACGAATGGCTGGAGCGCCTCCATCCCGACGACAGAGCCGGCATCGCCGAAAAAATTGCGGCCGTATTGTCGAAACGCGCCAATGCCTACAGTTACGAAGCCAGGATGCGCCATGCCAACGGCAGCTATCGCTGGATCAGTGTTAAAGCATTCTGCGTGCAGCGCGGCGAAGACGGCATGGTTAGCCGTATCCTGGGCATACGTATGGACATCACCGACCGCAAACGCTACGAAGTCGAATTGGAGCACTACAAAAATCATCTCGAACACCTGGTAAACGAGCGCACGACGGAGTTGTTGGACGCCAGGAAACAAGCCGAAAGTGCCAACCTGGCCAAATCCGATTTCTTGGCGAACATGAGCCACGAGATACGTACCCCGATGAACGCCATCATCGGCCTGACGCAACTGGCACTGGATACCGAGCTGAACCGGAAGCAACACGATTACCTCAGCAAGGTATTGAATTCATCGCGAGCCTTACTGGGTATTCTGAATGACATTCTCGATTACTCAAAAATCGAAGCCGGGCGCATAGACATTGAGGCCATCGAATTCAGCTTGGAAGACATACTGCGGGCGACGGCAGACTTGTTCTCCATCCGTGCCGATGAAAAAGGCCTAGAGCTGTTCATCGAAATAGCACAGGATGTGCCCGATCAATTGCAGGGTGATCCGCTCCGCCTCAGCCAAATCATTAACAACCTGGTCGGCAACGCCATTAAATTCACCCATCAAGGCGAAGTCCACCTTCGCGTCGAGACTCAGGAAAGAACGGACAATGCCATACGCCTGCGTTTTGCGGTAAGAGATACCGGCATCGGCATCACGGCCGAACAAGCCAGCCAACTGTTTCAGCCTTTCGCGCAGGCCGACGCCGGCATCACCCGCAAATTCGGCGGCACCGGCTTGGGGCTAACGATCTCGAAACGCCTGGTGGAATTGATGGCGGGAGAAATCACCCTGGAGAGCGAACCCGAATCCGGCAGTACCTTTGCCTTTACGGTTAGACTAGGCCTGCCGGCCGGCGTTTCGTCCAGCGAGCAGACACAGGGCTGGCGTTTGCAGGGTTTATGCCCCATGCGCACCCTGGTGGTCGACGATCAGGAAACTTCACTGACGATACTGCGCTCGATTTTGGAAAGTTGGCAATTCGAAGTGGCGACGGCTGATTCGGGCGAAACAGGTTTACGCTTGTTCGCCGAAGCGGCGCGATGCGGCAAACCCTTTGAGCTGTTGTTATTGGATTGGAAAATGCCCGGCATGAACGGTCTGGAACTAGCCGAGACCATAGCCCATGACGAGCATAACAGCCGGCCGCCAATATCCATCATGATCACGGCGTATGAGCGCGAGGCGCTGGCCAAGTCGGCCGGCAACATTCCAGTGGACGCGATCATCGCCAAGCCGGTCACGCCCTCCAGCCTGCTCAACACCCTGATCCAACTACAACGAAACGAAACCAGCCAACCTGTACCCGCCGCCGAAGTATTCAACGCCACCCGAACCACGCTGGCAGCTATCCGCGGCGCGCGGATTTTGCTGGTCGAGGATAATCAACTCAATCAACAGGTGGCACAGGAATTTCTGATTAAAGGCGGCTTGGCGGTCACGACTGCCAACAATGGCCTGGAGGCCTTGGCATGCCTGGAGAAATCCCATTTCGATGCGGTGTTGATGGACCTGCATATGCCGGTGCTGGATGGTCTGGAGGCCACCCGCAAGATTCGCCAATTGCCGGCGTTAAAGGAATTGCCCATCATTGCCATGACTGCGGCGGCGATGAATCAGGATAAAGAGGCCTGCGTAGCGGCCGGCATGAATGACCACATCGCCAAGCCGGTCGAACCGGAAGAACTCGCCAATGCGCTGGCGAGGTGGATCAAGCCCAAACCCGCTACGGCGCAGCAGGAAAAAGCTGCCGACATTCGCCCGGATACCAAGGCGATTGCCCAACTCGAGAGCCATCTGCCAGGCGTGGCGGTGCAAGCGGCTTTGGCCCGGCTGGGAGGCAACATCGCCCTTTACCGGCGCCTATTGCTGGCGTTTGCCGAACAGTATCGGAACGCTGCAACGCTATTGCACCAACGGCTTGCCGATGGCGATTCGGAGCAACTGTTTTTACTCGCTCACAGCCTGAAAGGCGAGGCCGGCAATTTAGGCCTCGGCGCGCTTCAAGCCTCAGCCGACCGACTGTGCCGGATGCTCAAAGGCGGAGAGGAGAGGAATTTGACGGCGCAAATGGAACTACTTACACAGGAATGCGAGGCGGCACTCCTGTTATTGAGTCAGTCATTAGAAGATGCTGACGATAGGCGGCTTGCCTTATCGGTTAATTCAGAAAAACTGTTTAAACATGCCAATCTGCTGCCCGACCTACAGAAATTGCTTCGCCAATTGAAAACTAAGAATCTGGATGCCCGGTATTCGGTCACCGATCTCGCCGACAAGATAGGCGATCATGAACTCGCCTTGGAATTTGCGGAAATTGCGCAAGCGACACAAGAATTGCGCTACGATGCAGCATTGATTGCATTAGAGAAACTCTTAGAGGGCAATAGCTGGACAGACCATGAATAGCCAAGATAAACGACCGAAAATACTGATCGTAGACGACTCCTTAAATAACATCGAGGTGTTGAGCAACATCTTGGGCAAGGGATACAGCACCCGCTTTGCCAGCGATGGCTCCGAGGCTTTGGCGCTGATCGGCCGCGACGCGCCGGACCTGATATTACTGGATGTCGTCATGCCGGGCATCGACGGCTTCGAGGTTTGTAAGCAACTTAAAGCCAACCTCGCGACTCGTGATATTCCGGTGATTTTTCTGACCAGCTTGGATAGCGCCGTGGACGAGGAGTGCGGTCTGTCACTGGGCGCCGAGGATTTTATTCACAAACCGGCATCCGCGCCGGTGGTGTTGGCCCGGGTCCGTAATCATCTGGCCCTGGCCACCACCAGGCGCGAGCTGAAACAGCATAACGACAATCTTGAGCAATTGGTGGCCGAGCGCACGGCAGAGTTGTTCCGCAAAGATCGGCAGCTAATCGCCGCGCAAAGCTCCATCATCGCCGCTTTTTGTGCCTTGGCAGAAGTCAGGGACAACGAGACCGGCAACCATATACGCCGTACCCAACGATACGTGCAGCTGTTGGCCGAACGGTTGCGCACCAATGCTCGCTATAGTCTCACCGATGGCGACATCGAACTGTTGTTTAAATCCGCGCCTCTGCACGACATCGGCAAGGTTGCCATTCCCGATGCGATACTGCTTAAGCCGGGAAAACTATCGCCGGATGAATGGACGATTATGAAAACGCACTGCGCGGAGGGAAGGTCTGCCATCTTGTCGGCGGCCCGGGATTTTGGCGACAGTGACTGGTCGTTTTTAAATTACGCGGTGGAGATCGCTTATTGCCACCATGAAAGATGGGATGGCGCCGGTTATCCGCAAGGGCTTTCCGGAGAGCAAATCCCGCTGAGCGCCCGTTTGATGGCAGTCGCCGACGTTTACGACGCACTGATCAGCAAACGGGTTTATAAAGAAGCGTATCCCCACGAAGAAGCGGTGCGGCTGATCGCTAAAGGCCGGGGAACGCACTTCGATCCGGATGTCACCGATGCCTTTTTGGCTATCGCCGAGGCATTCGATGAAACCGCTCAGCGCTACCAGGATGTCGGCGACGCCAAGCCTGCCATGGAAACCAAAGCGCATTCGCTATCAGCTAAATCCTGAAAGACATAGCAAGGTTCATCTTGCCGGTACAACAAACAACCTGGACGGAAAAACCCGATTAATGCCAACGTGCATCAAATAGCTTGCTTTCATCCCCTATCCGCGGACAAAAACGGATTGGCTATATGGAAAACCGCGCAGATGGTCAATCTGGCTCATTCAGACCTAAAACCCCGCTAAGCCTTGGCGCGCAAGGGTATTCAAGTTTGAATGGCCTAATAACTTATGAGTAGTAATCAAAATCCTCTTTTTTCTCTATCTTGAAGCCCGGCTCGACATTGATTTCAATATCCTTGAGTTTGGTTTTTTCCGGGGCCGGCGTAGCGCGTACCTCCTCCATAAACGCCTTGAACCAAGGGGCATTAATCACGCCGGCCATATCGTCGTCTTGCAATATATTTTGTTCGTCGGGCAAACTACCAAATTCCCTGGCGGTTTGCAGTGCGGCCAAGCAGGCGTCGTTATCGCCGCGCAACGCATAAACGCAGGCCAGATTGTAAGCCGCGCTGCCTTTTTGAATGGCGCAGGCCTTCTCGAAAAAATCTTCCGCCAAATCGTAAAGGTCGGGCTTCGCCGCCTCGGCACTGATGCGGGCCAATTCCATAAATGCTACGCCGCCGTCTATCGCCGCCCCCAAATAGTTAGGCGAAATCAATAAGCAAAAAGAAAACTTGGAAATGGCATCTTCGTAAATTTCAATAGCGGCTTTCGGTTCTTGAGTCCGGGCTTCGTGTAATAGCCCAAATCCCCAGTGATACAGCGCTTCTGAGACGATCAAATGGTCGGCAATGACATTAGCAAAGCCTTGATACGCACCCTTGTATAGTTGCTCGGCTTTGCTGCCTTCGCTTTTACGGGCCTGGGCAACTTGCTTAATCGCCGCGTCCAGGGTGGAACGCTTTTTAAATGAACTCAATAGCGACATTGATGAATCCTCACTTCTGTTTTATAAACCGGGTTACGATAAAATAGCTGGGCATACTACAACATCCCAACCGGAAAATGTTAATGAACGACTCTCTCCCCGATCTGGAAAAAGCCAAGGTGAATTTGGAAACCTCGTCCATTCCCTGGGCCGAGTTGCAACGATTTTTCGCGGCCGGCCTGGCAATCTCGGTTGCAAAGGATCTGGATCTGGTAGAAGTGGCTTATCAGTTCTCGCGCGACAACAAGGCGCAAGTTGAGCAATGGCTGGAAGCCGGCCTAATCGGTCATGTTTCGGATCGACAGGCCGGCGAATGGATCAGTGCCAACAGTTCGGTGTGGGCTGTGGTGGTCAGGCCCTGGGTGTTAGTTCAGGCAAATACTTGCGCGCCAGCCAGTAATCCACACTGACAAACCGGCCGCCGCCCAGGAAAAACAAAGCCAACAACATGACGAAATAGGTGGCGGCAAACTCTATCCCGTTATTCAGTATCACCAAGGCGCCGTTCTCGGTCAGCCATTGATAGTCGCCCTGCACTTGTAAAATTTCCTTGGCCCGCTCCAGTCGCTCTATCGCGCCTATCGTGCGATCGGTGGCAAAAATGCCGCTACCGGCCGCAATGGCCAACCAGCCGTTTTGGAGATGCGCGCTGACCGCTGCGACCACCATGATGATCATCAATGGCAAAGTGATAGGCCGGGTGGCAAAACCTAACAGTAAAAACAAGGCGCCGACGATTTCAAATAGCGCGACCAGAAACACCAACACATACGGCGCCGGCAAACCCAAACCCCATTCAGCATTACCAAACCACTCGGCCGTGTCGGAAAAATTGGCAAATTTTTTGGTCCCCGCCATCCAAAATACCGGTGCCAAATACAGCCGCAGCAACAGCGGCGCCAAAAAGTCCACGCATTTAGCCGTATCGCAACTGCGTTGCGACAGTTGCATAATCCCCGGTAGTTTATCGATAACCACCGCCATTAACGCAGTAAAAGACGTATTATTCATATTCATTCCCCTCCCCCAATTTTTTATTATGTACCCGCTTTTATGAACATCAGCAGTTCGTGCATTTTTACAGACATTCCAGCTCAGTTGCCAATAGAATTATGCCAAACCTTGTTTAGCAAGCCTACTATTCGCATCGAGCGCATCGTTTCCAAGGGCCATTGCAGCCACGAAAACGAGTGGTACGATCAAAATCAGGACGAATGGGTGATGTTGTTACAAGGCGCAGCACGACTGGCATTTGCTCAATCCGCACCTGTCGATCTTAAGCCCGGCGACTATCTGCTGATTCCGGCGCATTGTCGGCATAGGGTGGATTGGACTCATCCGGACATTGAGTCGATATGGCTGGCAATCCATATGTTCGCAGAGCCGGTTGCGGAATAAACCGGCATTCGGGGAGAGACGAATGCCGTGCCCATGACCGGGCACGACAAATCAAATTGATTAGCGGGGCTTGGCCGTTTGCGCACGCGGTTTGCGCGAATTCGGCGCTCGTTTAGCCGACTCCCCTGCCCGGCCATTATGCGGCCGTCTGGCCGCCGGCTTGTTCGGCTGAGCCGGTTTCGGCTGCGGCTTGCTATTGGTCACAGCCAAAGATACCCTCGGATAGCCGGTATCGTCGACTCGCGGAATCTGCCTTTTCAACAGTTTTTCGATGGCAGCCAACAAGTACGCCTCTTCCGGATCAACCAGCGAAATTGCCAGGCCTTCGGCCCCAGCTCGGCCGGTACGGCCGATACGATGCACATAATCTTCCGCTACTTGCGGCAAATCGAAATTCACCACATGCGGCAATTGGTCGATGTCCAGGCCGCGCGCGGCAATGTCGGTGGCAATCAACGCGGTAATCGAACCGCTTTTAAAATCTTCAAGCGCCCTCACCCTGGCCCCCTGGCTTTTATCACCGTGCAAGGCCGCGCAACGGATGCCATCCTTGATCAACTGCTTGGCCAAACGATCCGCGCCATGCTTGGTGCGGACGAACACCAACACTTGCTGCCAATGGCCATTGCCAATCAGGTAGGACAGCAATTCGCGTTTGTACTCACGGTTAATGCCATACACCAGTTGCGAAACGGTATCGGCGGCGGCATTGCGCTTGGCGACGGCGATTTCAACTGGATCAGTGAGTATTTGTTCCGCCAGCGCACTAATTTCCGGGGCATAGGTCGCCGAAAACAGTAGGTTCTGACGTTTACTCGGCAACAAGGCGATGATTCGACGAATATCGCGGATAAAGCCCATGTCCAGCATCCGGTCGGCTTCGTCGAGTACGAAATGTTCAACCTTGGATAAATCCAGATGCTGTTGCTGAATCAAGTCCAATAAACGACCGGGCGTCGCGACCACAATATCGGTGCCGCGTTGTATCTTTTGAATCTGCGGATTAATACTGACGCCGCCGTATATTGCTTCCGCAAAAAACGGTAAATGCTTGCCGTAGGTTCTGACGCTTTCATAAACCTGCATCGCCAATTCGCGGGTCGGTGTCAAAATCAATACCCGAACCGGCCGCGGCTTTTGCGGAACCGGTTGTCCTTGCAACAACTGTAGCAAAGGCAAGGTAAACCCGGCGGTTTTACCTGTGCCGGTTTGCGCGCCGGCCAGCACATCGCGGCCTTGCAAAATGACCGGAATAGCCTGCGCCTGAATCGGTGTGGGGGTTTCATAGCCTTGCTCGGCAACCGCTTTAAGAAGCTGCTCGGACAAACCCAATTCTGAAAATAACATGCAAAAACCTTATTTTATGCCCGCAATTAACGGGTGTATGAATAGAAAAGATATGGCATGATGGGCACGCCACAGTAGCAAAAACTGACTTTGCACCTACACTAAATCCTCAATAGCATTACCGCAATTCTTCAGCAGAGGCCACAACACATGAGTTTCGAAAAACGAATTCACCGTAGAGTAAAACCTAGAGGCCTGCAGGCCGGCATTATTTTCAATAGCAGAACACCCCGGGAAATTTCGCTGAATGCGGAAATCCTGGACATCAGCTATAGCGGCATCCGAGTTAAACTTCAAGACCCCATCAGTCCCGATGTTGCCGGCAAAGTTAAAATCACCATGGTATTGCCTGAATCCGGAACGCCGTTCAGTGTACACGGCATTCTGAAACATCAACATGTCGATTCGGAATGCGGCTTACACTACGTAGACCACGTGGAAGGTTCTATCGACGATCTGATGTTTGAATGCGTGGAACTGGACGACACCACCGTGCTGATCAAAACCGCTTAATCGTCATCCCGGCACAAAACGGCACCTGCTCGCCGTAAATCGCTGTCGGCAAGTTAGCTGGTAATCACAAACCGCACCGCATCCAGCCGCAACTGAGTTTCCTGTATGCTTTCGTGCGAGAGCATGGTCATTTCCTTGAGTTGCTCTATTTCCTGCTCCTTGATGCCGGGATTGATCTTTTTCAGCCGCACCAGACGTTTGATTTCACCGGTTAGCGTAACTATCATCAGATTACTGCTTTCCGCTATCAACTTCTGCATTTGCGCACCCGCCAACTGCTCCGCGACTTTGATCATATCCTGAATATGCTGGCGTTGGCTGTTCAAAAACTGGCTGATTTGCGCCTTATCAAAGCTATCGCCGGTCTCGACCAAGCTGTCGTGGCTAATAACAGCCGTTAGATCCTTTTTATTTTGATCGACCAAAACGCGCAGCGGCGTGTGCGGTAAAAATCGGCCGATTTGCAATTCGGCGGGCGCGCTGCATTCGGCAACAAACAACAGCTCCAGCAGGAATTGGCCGGCTTTCAGTTGTGGATGTTTGACCACGCTGACCGCGGCATTGCCGGTCTCGCTGGATAGCACCAAATCCATGGCCGACAACACCATAGGATGTTCGGCGGTCAAAAATTGCATGTCTTCCCTGGCCAGCGCGATGTCTCGGTTGATGGTTACCGTCAGGCCGTCGTCTTGCAGCATCGGAAAATGGGCGATGCGCAGATTTTCGCTGGGCCAGAGGATATGGCAATCGCGCGAATGGTCTTCAACATCGACCCCATAACAATCGAACATCGCTTCCATAAACGGCCACAAACTACCGTCGCGTTCGCCGGCGCTGATCTCTTCCACCAAGCGCGCGGCTTCTTGCGGGCGGCAAGAATTCAGTTCCAGCAGTAAATCGCGGCCTTTGTGCAATTCCTCTTCAACTTGGCTGTTCAGAGCCTTCGTATTGGCGATCAAGGCTTCTACTGCCGCCGCATCGCGGCTAAGCAATGCGCTGTCACGAGCATCACCGAGCAACTTCAAGACTTGTGCGGCACCCGAACAATTATGCCGGAATGCGTCCAGGCCCTCGTCGTACCAACGGAATAATACGTGCTGAGTACTATCTAGCAGATAAGGGATATGAATTTGAATCACATGCTTTTGGCCGATTCGATCCAAACGACCGATACGCTGCTGCAACAAATCCGGATTTTCCGGCAGATCGAACAAAAACAGATGCCGCACGAATTGAAAATTGCGCCCTTCACTGCCGATCTCGGAGCAAATCAACACTTGCGCGCGGCTCTCTTCGTCGGCGAAAAATGCCGCCGCCCTATCCCGCTCGACGATACTCATGCCTTCATGAAACACCGCTGCCGTATGGCCGACGTGCTGCCGTAACAATTGCTCCAGCTGGATCGCGGTTTCCGCGCGTTTGCAGATTAATAAGGCCTTTTCGTCGCCCAAGGCCTTCAACTGCGCAACCAGCCAATGCAGATAAGGGCTGTTGGCTAAGTCCGCCGTGTCCTCACCTTGCAGCGGATAAGCATGGCGCTGACGATCCGGAAAACCCTGCACGGTTTGTCGAGAGTTTCTGAACAAAATCCGGCCGGTGCCATGATGATCGAGCAACAACTTGATCAACTCTTCCCGTGCATTCGCTTCGCTGTCGTTAACCTGTTGCAGCAGTTTGTCGACATTGTCCTGTTTTAATAAAACTTTCAATTGCTCCTGCTGTTCGGCATCCAGCGCTTCGCCGGAAATCAGCAAATTGGCGAGTCTAGCTACCGGCTCAAACTGACTTTCTTCGCGCAGGAATTGTTCAAAACGGTAAAAGCGGTCAGGATCGAGCAAGCGCAGACGCGCAAAATGACTTTCCTTACCCAACTGCTCGGGGGTAGCGGTCAACAGAATCAGACCGGGTGACGCCAAGGCTAATTGCTCGACAAATAGATAATCGGCACTGGGTGCGTCTTCGCTCCATTCAAGATGATGTGCTTCGTCAACTACCACCAGATCCCAACCTGCATCCAAAGCTTGTTGCTGGCGATGCGGAGAATCGGCAAAGAAGCGCTGGCTGCACAGCACTAATTGTTCGCTGAGAAACGGGTTCTCGTCGGGACTGGCAAAGCAACGGCTTTCGTCGAAAATGCTGAAGCGCAGATTGAAGCGGCGCAGCATCTCCACCAACCATTGATGCAACAGGCTTTCCGGTACCAAAATCAACACCCGCTTGCTTAAGCCGTTAATCAAGCGATGCTGGATGATTAAACCGGCTTCGATGGTTTTACCCAAACCCACTTCATCGGCCAGCATAATCCGCGGCAAGGCGCGACTGGCGGCTTGATGGGCGATATACAGCTGATGCGGAATCAGCGAAGCCCGTGCACCCTGCAAACCTTTGGTCGCGGCTTGTTGGTGCTGTTGCTGGCGCCGCCAGGTTTCATAGCGTAATAAAAACCAGGCCGTCGGGTCGAACTGGCCGGTAAATAAACGATCTTGCGGTTTGTTAAATTGAATATGATGGTTAAGCTCCATCTCATCAATTTGTTGCAGCTGACCGTCTTCATCGATACCAATGTAAGTCAACAAGCCATTATGTTGTTGCACCTGTTGCACGCTGATCTTGGCGTAATCCGCCGATTCGATCACGTCGCCTTCGTTGAATTGCACCCGGGTCAACGGCGCATTATCTCTGGCGTAAACCCGGCGGTCGCCGGTCGCTAAAAATAGCACGGTGACGCGGTTAAACTCGGTGTCTATGACCATACCCAAACCGAGTTCCGATTCGGTATTACTAATCCAGCGTTGGCCGGGAATAAACTCATTCATGTTTTGATTCTTGGAAATTTGATTCGACTTTAAAAGCGCCGTGTAAAGCGGCTGGGATGATATGAAAAGCCGATTAATTCATGATTAATTGGTCGAGGAAAAAGCATCGAGAATTTCAGCAAGGCTTGAAAACATGGTTAAATTTAGCAGAACACGCCTATTTTCAATGCACTAAAACTCATCATTTTCAGGAATGCCATGGCAAAGCCCGTCACCCCCTTGTTAGCCGCCGATATTTTGATCGAACTGATCGACCACCCCCAGCGTCCTTTCGTGTTGATAGAGCGGAAATATCCGCCCTATGGCTGGGCAGTACCCGGCGGGTTTGTCGATGTCGGCGAAACGATTGAGCACGCGGCCATCCGCGAAGCTAAGGAAGAAACCTGTCTGGATGTACAACTAACCGTACTGCTGGGCCTTTACTCCAATCCGCAACGCGACCCACGCAACCACACCGTCACCGCTGTCTACCTGGCGCAAGCGCATGGCACACCGATGGCGGCCGACGATGCTAAAAACTTTGGTTTATTCAACTTCGACAATCTGCCCAGCCTGTTGGCTTTCGATCACGCTCAGGTTATCGCGGATTACCGGCATTATAAACTGACTGGCGAGGTAACGCCTCTACGAATATAAGTCTTAGCTGATTCAGCGGCGTGCAGACAAGGTTTAAGACCTGGTCAGCCTTTCAGACCCAACACATCCTGCATATCGAACAGGCCGCTTTGTTTGTCCGCCAACCAAGCCGCGGCTCTTACCGCGCCATTGGCGAAGGTCATACGGCTGGCGGCTTTATGGGTAATTTCCACTCGTTCACCTTCATCGGCAAACATCACGGTATGCTCACCGACTATATCGCCGGCCCGGATAGTGGAAAAGCCGATGGTTTTGCGGTCGCGAGCGCCGGTATCGCCTTCGCGGCCATAGATGGCACAGTCTTTCAAATCGCGCCCCAAGGCTGCGGCAACTACCTCGCCCATCCGCAACGCGGTACCGGATGGCGCATCGACCTTGTGGCGGTGATGTGCCTCAATTACTTCGATGTCGGTGTAATCACCCATCACCTTGGCGGTCATTTCCAGCAACTTTAAGGACAGATTGACGCCGACACTGAAATTGGGTGCGATGACTATTGCCACATCCTGGGCAGCCTCAGCAATCGCGGCTTTTTGCGCCTCGCTATAGCCGGTCGTCCCTATCACTATTTTTTTGCCGGCCTGCCGACAGATTTCGACGTAATCCATCGACGCATCGGGCCGGGTGAAGTCGATCAATACGTCAAATTTATTAGTCAGAGCAGCCAAGTCGTCGCAGACTTTAATACCTGCCACTGACACACCGGCCAGTTCGCCGGCATCCTTGCCCAGTGCCAAGCTATCGGGGCGGGATACCGCTACCGTCAACTCAGCATTTTCCGCCGCCAGCGCGGCTTTGAGCAAGCACAGACCCATGCGCCCGGAAGCGCCTACTACCGCGATCCGTACCATGTCTTATCCTGTTAATTTATCGAAGAAGTTTTTAACGCCATCCATCCAGCCATGCTCTTGCGGGCTGTGATGTTTGCCGCCGCCGGACAAGGATTCGCCCAACTTCTCGATCATGGCTTTTTGATCTTTGGTCAGATGTACCGGGGTTTCCAATTGCACCTTGCACAACAGATCGCCGACTGCACCGCCCCGGACCGGTTTCACACCTTTGCCGCGCAAACGGAACATGCGTCCGGTTTGGGTTTCCGGCGGGATTTTCAACATGACCTTGCCGTCCAGCGTAGGTACCTCCAGTTCGCCGCCCAAGCAGGCCATGGGGAAACTGATCGGCACTTCGCAATACAAATTGGCACCATCACGGGTAAAGATCGGATGATCCTTGACCTGCACTTGTACATATAAGTCCCCAGCCGGACCGCCGTTCGCACCGGCTTCGCCTTCGCCGGCCAAACGAATCCGATCGCCAGTATCCACGCCGGCCGGCACTTTGACGTTGAGGGTTTTGGTTTCCTGCACGCGGCCTTGACCGTAGCACTTCGGACAAGGATCTTTGATCTGCTTGCCCGTGCCGCGACAGGTGGGACAGGTTTGTTGCACAGAGAAGAAGCCTTGCTGCATCCTGACCTGGCCGTGCCCATGACAGGTATTACAGGTGACCGGGCTGCTGCCTTTTTTGGCGCCGCTGCCGTTACACTCAACGCAAGCCACCAGAACCGGCACCTTGACTGTCGCTTCGGTGCCACCAACGGCTTCTTCCAGGGTTAATTCCAGGTTGTAGCGTAAATCAGCACCGCGTTGCACGCTGCTGCGTTGCTGCCGACCACCACCGAAAATATCGCCGAACACATCACCGAAAATATCGCTAAAATTCTCCGCCCCGCTAAAGCCGCCACGACCGCCGCCCATAGACGAATCGACGCCGGCATGACCGAATTGATCGTAAGCCGCGCGTTTTTTTGGGTCGGATAAAATCTCGTATGCTTCCTTGACCAGCTTGAATTTCTTCTCCGCTTCTTCCGGATTATCCTTGTTTCTGTCGGGATGAAATTTCATCGCCATCTTGCGATAGCTCTTCTTAATCTCGGCTTCGCTGGCGTTGCGATCCAGTTCCAGCAGTTTGTAAAAATCTTCTTTTGCGGCCATTTAAATGTCTTGAGTCACTTGATTAATTTATCTATTTATTTTTACTTTCTATATTCGGCCTTTATTGGCTCGCTAAACTTTGGCGGCAATAATGCCTGTTGATCTCGCTGAAAACTCAACAACTCACTTGCTTTGAGCGACATTATTTCGGAAGGTATCAATTCAACGATGCCGGCATCGATCTCTTCTGCTCTGGTTTCCGCCAAGTCTAACCAATTATTCATAAATCTACGCTGCCGATTCAATATAAGTACCGTGTTCCAAACGATTCATATACAAATCGATCATCGGAAAACATAATTCATAATCGCCCCACACCAATTCCCCGTACTCGATACGATAATCGGAAAATTTCGCCGAATCGAGGTAAGCTCGAATATCAGGGTGCGGGGAACGCATCAAAAATCCCTTGAAGTCGATAATCTGCTCCTTGCCATCATCAAATTTTAAGCGCAAAAGATACGAATCGATCTGCTCGGCGCTACAAATATTAACAACTTGATTCATTTCAACCTCGTACAAATGCGTTCTGGTCGAATCGATTTATGCCAAACAAAATAATCGATCCATTTTTGCACAATGTCATTAACACGAGCCGTGACAATTTCGCGGAAATATTGCATCTCACGCTCGGATAACATTTCACGACCGGAGACTGTAATATAACGAACACTATCAACTCGCCCATCTACCAGAATAATTTCGGCCTTCGCTTCCCGCCCCTGGCATTTGCCGTGAACATGAACGGGTTCGTGTTCATTGGCATAAAACATCACAATTAAACCGAAATATTCGTAGAGTTTTGGCATTGCCGGTTCTTGCCTGTATTTCTGCCGAATTCGGTTTATTCAATGTAGGATGGGCTGACACCAGGAAGCCCATCGTTTGCAAAAGGTCCGCGGTGTGAGTACCCTACATGACTAATCTGACCTAAGAGGGCTTAATACGGCGCAATGCCCGTTGGTTATTGCGCCCTACCGGACTTCCGAAACAGCGGTTTGCATACCCGATCTTCACACAAACAAAAAGGTACGCGATGCGTACCCTACGTTACTATAATCAATCCTTCGCAAGTACTAAGGATGTCTTCTTAAACATTGCTTTTTCCAGCTTATCTTGATGAAAATATTCTACAGAGACATCTCCATCACTATATCCTTGAACTTTTGTCACATTTAAAATGGCATCCCCGCCCACGACTCCAGTAACAGTCATTTTCGGCCCACCACTTTTAAGCGCAACAACATCGCCTTTATTGAAATCCATACACTTCCTCTTTAAAAACTAAGCCTAATAATGCTTATTAGTTTATAGGCTGGGTTAAACATTGCTCAGCCCCACCAAATGAGAATACGCTAGGCGTTCCGCCAAATCAAAAGCAAAGGGCGGATCGGCTTTCGCCATCCGCCCTTTACGCTGCTAATTATTTTTTATCGTCCTTAACTTCTTCAAACTCCGCGTCGACCACATTGTGATCATGCTCTGCAGCCGCTTCAGACGCGCCTGCGGCATGACCGCCCTCGGCACCGCCTTCCGCACCTTTCTGTGCGTAAACGCGCTCGGCCAATTTACCGGACAATTCGGTTAAAGCGTGGATTTTCGCTTCAATCGCGTCTTTGTCGTCGGATTTGAGCACTGCTTGCAGGTCTTTGATCGCCGATTCGATGGCCGATTTTTCGTCGCTAGCTACTTGATCGCTCAGTTCTTTCAGCGATTTTTCGGTGGCATGGATCATACCTTCCGCTGAGTTACGCGCGGACACCAGTTCTTTTAATTTCCGGTCTTCGTCGGCGTGTGCTTCGGCATCCTTGATCATGCGTTCGACTTCGTCGTCCGACAAACCGCTGGAGGCTTTAATCACGATGGATTGTTTCTTGCCGGTGGCTTTGTCTTTCGCCGATACGTTCAAGATACCGTTTGCGTCGATGTCAAATGACACTTCGATTTGCGGAATACCGCGTGGTGCCGGCGGAATGTCCTGCAAATCAAAACGACCCAATGATTTATTACCGGCAGCGACTTCCCGCTCACCCTGCAGCACGTGCACGGTTACCGCAGTTTGATTGTCGTCCGCAGTCGAGAAGGTTTGCGAGGCGTTGGTTGGGATCGTGGTGTTTTTCTCGATCAACTTCGTCATCACGCCGCCCAAGGTTTCGATACCCAAAGACAGCGGAGTGACGTCCAACAACAATACGTCTTTAACGTCGCCGCCCAATACGCCGGCTTGAATCGCCGCACCCAAGGCTACCGCTTCATCAGGGTTAACGTCTTTGCGTGGCTCTTTGCCGAACAGCTCTTTAACGAACGCTTGGACTTTCGGCATGCGGGTTTGACCGCCCACCAGAATTACGTCGTTGATCTTAGAAGTCGAAATACCGGCGTCCTTAATCGCTTGCAAGCAAGGGCCTTTGGTTCTTTCGATCAACTCGTCAACCAGCGACTCCAATTTGGCGCGGGTCAGTTTGACATTCAAATGTTTCGGACCCGATGCATCGGCTGTGATGTACGGCAGATTGATGTCGGTTTGCTCAGCTGACGACAATTCAATTTTGGCTTTTTCTGCCGCTTCTTTCAGACGTTGTAAGGCCAATGGGTCGTTGTGCAGGTCGATGCCACTGTCTTTTTTAAATTCGCCGGCCAGGAAGTCGATGATGCGTAAGTCAAAGTCTTCACCGCCCAGGAAGGTGTCGCCGTTGGTGGCCAATACTTCGAACTGGTGTTCGCCTTCGATTTCAGCGATTTCGATGATGGAAATATCGAAAGTACCGCCACCCAGGTCGTAGACCGCGATAGTGGTGTCGCCTTTGGGTTTGTCCATACCAAACGCCAACGCCGCCGCGGTCGGCTCGTTGATGATGCGTTTGACGTCCAGACCGGCGATACGGCCGGCGTCTTTGGTCGCTTGACGTTGCGAGTCGTTAAAGTAAGCCGGCACGGTGATGACCGCTTCGGTCACTTCTTCACCCAAGAAGGCTTCAGCGTCTTTTTTCAGTTTCATCAACACCCGTGACGATACTTCGGGCGGCGCCATTTTTTTACCGTGGCATTCCACCCAAGCGTCACCATTGTTGGCTTCCATAATTTTGTAAGGCACCATTTTGATGTCTTTTTGTACTGCATCTTCTTTAAAGCGACGGCCGATCAAGCGTTTGATCGCAAACAAAGTGTTTTCAGGGTTGGTCACCGCCTGCCGTTTGGCGGACTGGCCGACCAATACTTCGTTGTCGCCGGTAAAAGCGATGATGGAAGGCGTGGTGCGCGCGCCTTCGCTGTTTTCGATAACCCGCGCGGTGCCGTTTTCCAGGACTGCGACGCAGGAGTTGGTGGTTCCTAAATCGATGCCGATCATTTTGCCCATTGATATTCTCCAGACTTGAATTGGTAATAAATTAAAAAGTTGTTAGCGATATGCGGTTGATCGTCTTAATTTCAAGCCTGCTCATCGATTTTTGCGCTATCGGCAGGTTTGTCCTCGGCTTTCGCCACCACCACCATGGCAGGGCGCAATAAACGGCCGTTCAACACATAGCCTTTTTGGAAGACGTTTAACACGGTATTGGGTTGGGCGGTGGCACTTGGCTGCATGAGCATCGCCTGGTGCAATTCCGGATTGAATGCTTGACCGATGGGGTCGACAGTTTCGATATTAAACTTGGCAAATACCGACTCGAATTGCTTGATGGTCAATTCACTGCCTTCGCGTAGTTTCACTATCTCCGGGCTATCGCCGGTTGCCGCTTGCAGGCCTAATTCCAAACTATCTAGAACACTCAGCAATTCTTTCGCAAATTTGGCCAGACCGTATTTGCGTTCGTCGTCCAAGTCTTTTTGCACGCGCTTTTTTAAATTTTCCATCTCGGCCATCGTGCGGATGGCTTTATCCAGGTTGGCAGCAGCCTGTTGCTGAGCTTGCTCCAATTGTTCCTGTAAGGCTTCCACAGTGACTGGGGCGGCGCCAGATGCTTCGGTTGGCTGTTCGTCGGCGTCGATTGGCTTGGTCTGTTCCAAAACTTCGGCGATCAAATCGCTATCCGATTGGGGTTCGTGGCTCGATTGCTGATGACTCATTACTTACTCCATGGTTCTAAATTTTTTGGTTGGCCTAACGATAGGGCCATTTATTTGGGATTCAAGGCCGCGCCCAATAATTTTGCCGTCACATCCACGAACGGAATCACTTTTTCATACGCCATTCGGGTGGGGCCGATCACGCCCAACACCCCCACCACTTCGTCATTCACTGAATAAGGCGCCGTCACCAGGCTGCAATGATCGAATGCGCTATAGCCGGACTCTTCACCGATAAAAATCTGCACGCCTTCGGCCTGTAGACACTGATCCAATAAATGAATGACGCCGCGCTTTTGGCTGAACGCTTCGAACAGCTGCTTCAAGCGCTCCATATCCGACAACTCGGAAAAGCCCATTAGATTGGTTTCGCCGCTCAACACATAATCATCGTTGGGTTGTTCGCTGAAGGTCAGCTGTGCCATGTTCACCGCGTCCATCATGCCTTGATTGACCTGCCGCTGATCGAACTCCATCTCCCGCACCACCAAATCGCGAATTTTCGCCAAGCTGCGGCCGGAATAAACCGAATTCAAATAGTTGGCAGCCTGTTGTAATTCCGCAGGACTGAATTGCTTGTGGGTGTGAATAATTTTGTTGTGCACTTCCTGGTCGTCGGTGACGAAAATCACCAACACCCGAGTATTGGACATAGGCAGAAATTCGATGTGCCGCAAGGTGACGCTTTCTCTGCGCGGCAAAGTCACCACGCCGGCCATCCGCGTTACGTCCGACAATAATTTGGAAGCCTTGTTCAACACGTCACTCGCTTTATCCGCCTCCCCTTTCAGGCCATGTTGCAGTTGGTCCAATTCGCTGGATGCCAAAGGCTTGACGGTTAACAAACTGTCGACAAATAAACGATAGCCGCTCACGGTCGGGACTCGGCCGGCGGATGTGTGCGGGGAATGGATCAAACCCATCTCTTCCAGATCCGCCATCACATTGCGAATGCTGGCGGGGCTCAGCTTTAACTGCGGATCTTTAGATAACAAACGCGAACCAACAGGCTGGCCGTCCTGGATATAACGCTCAACCAAGGTTTTTAATAAATACAGCGATCTTTCGTTTAAATCTTGTCCGCCAGCCACGTCATCCCCCAAATTCCGTTAGCACTCGATATTGGTGAGTGCCAGACAGCAAAGCTATCAGCTGGGTCCGGCCTTGTCAACGGCTTGAACAGGTTATGAATAAACTAAGCGCTGCCAGCACAATCAAGGGCTGGGATTGAATATCCGAAGCCCCCGTGTCGTGGAGAACGGATCAATGGACAGTTTGTTCCGGAATTACGATTTTTAGATGTATCTTCGATATTGCCCAACAACCGGCAATAAAAAAACCCTGCAAGTCTTACGACTTGGCAGGGTTCTGATTCGATCTAGCGTTTGCTTATCTGGACTGTATGGCAGGAACGCAAACGGCCAATAAACCGCAACCGTCAGTGGTCTCAAGCCCCCATTTGGGAGAAAGACAACACATAGTAGCTATAGTAGGCAACGACAAAAAACAACAATACATTCAAAAACTTTTCTACTCTACTGTACTGTTCTTGTTGATATTTTTTACCATTTTTTATTCTCATTTTGTCCTCCTGTCGCATGAGTCATCCAAAAATTCAAAACCGGTTAATTGATTGGCGGTAGCTGATTAACGGCTCATGCTGTTGCCGAGCCAGGCGCCGGCGGCGGCACCGATGCCGGCTCCCAACGGATCGCCTCTACTCATCTCGTAACCCGCCGCACTGCCTAACGCGCCACCTACCAAGCCCTGAGTGGAGCGTTGGTCGTATCGGTCGTAGCGCGGCGCGGGCGGCGGTGCCGGGACGTACTGCGTAACCCTCCCCGGTACATACACCCGCTCGACCTCGACGTACCGGTCATGGTGGTGATGTTTGTGATGACCTCGCCCATGCCCGTCAGCGATGGCTATTGGCGAAACCAACAAACTGATTACAACGACACTTGCCACTCTAAACATAAATCCCCTTGATCGAGAATAATTCATCTATGAGTTGATTCTAGAGAGCAATGTTTAAGTCTTGATTAGGAAAAGATTAAGAACAGATGAAGACAGCAAAGCCGGCGCTTACATTGCCAATTTTTGTGAACTGTGCACGCTAAGCGAGGACTATAAACTACCAATAGCCATTACTCCGGATACTCGCAAACCGAATATCCGGAGCAGATTGCGCCGGAGGCGACAGTCACGCACATTAAAAGCTGTAAGACACTTCCCCGTAAACGGTGCGGCCGGCTTGTTGGTAAAAAGAGGAATATTCCCGATCCAACAGATTATTCGCCGAAAACGACAGATCGATATTTTTCGTCGCTTGATAAGCAATACGGGTATCGACCAGAAAATAAGGGTCGTAACTCCCTGGGACGCCGGCCCTTTGATCCAGATTTTGGTCGTTCGTATACTGCTGGCTGACATAGCGCCCAATAATGCCACCGCTCCAATGCTCATATTTGACATCCAAGCCGCCACTGAACATGGTCTCCGGCAACAACACCATCTGTTTGCCAACCGACAGCGGATTCGCCTCGTTCTTGGTAATTATCGAGTCGTTTAAGGTGTAGGTTCCCGTAAAATGCAGCCAGTCCCAATACAATTTCTGCCTTAATTTGGCCTCCACGCCTTCAACCTCCGCTTCACCCGCATTTTGCCGCTCCTGAAGCCGATTGGTTGCGCTTAATGTCGTATCTTTACGGTAAATCAAATCAGAAATGTAATGGTGAAAATACGAGGCTGCAATCGTTGTACCCTCAATCGGTGTTGCCTCTCCTCCTACTTCCCATGAATACATGGTTTCCGGTTTCAGATTCGGCCCGGCTTGCGTCAAGGTAAAAACACTGCCGCTAGCCGTTTGCGATGTCGAATACAAATCCGAGTTGGTGGGTGGACGGAATGCCCAACCGGTTGAAGCAAACAACTTGTAGCCATCCGCCGGCAACCAGGTCAAACTGAATTTGGGATTAAATTGCGACACGGAACGTTCGCTGTATGTTTGCGTCAGGTTAGTGGTGGTACCCGTGGAAGTGACAGTAGCCTTTTGTACGATGGAACCGGAAGTTGACCAGTCGTCATAACGCACGCCAAGATGAGCAATCAAGTTTTTACGCAACCAAATTTCGTCCTGAATAAAGGCGGAGTAAATACTCGACTCGCCCTTGCCATCGTAAACAGTATTCGTCACTGAGGACCAATCTTGCCAATTACTCAAGGCCAAACGTTTTTGACCTTCCAAATTGTTATGGTTTGCGCCAAAACCGACGGTGACAAAATTACGCTGATCCCACAAAAACGGGAAGCGCAATGCCACGTTACCGTCAATCCGTTGGCTAGGCGTGACGGTCAATTGGCCTCTGCCACCGCTTAAGGTATCGTCGAACGCCGCACTGTTTGGGCTAGGCGAATAAGTCTCGTGATCCATGTATTGAAAATCGACATTCAATTTCACGTCATGCCCAAAATCATGTTTCAGGTGGGCAAAATAGCGGCGAGTGTCTTCTACTGACGGCAAAAAATGCAGAAATTGCTGCTCGTAGACATTCAGTCGCTGCCCATTTAGATTAAGGTTGTTGCTTTGTGCCAGGCCGGCCACGCTGGCGACTGAATTGACAGTGGGGTTTCCGGTAGCGATTGCTATTGGCGAGCCTCCGGCAGTGGTCAAATAACTGTTAAACGTCCCTGCGCTGGTTTCGCTGCGGCTCCAGCTCATCCCGCCATCAATCTCGGTGCTATCAGTCAAATCGTAATAGAGATGCAAGGAAGCGGTGTTCTGCTCCCAAGGGCGATCCCCTTTGTCGCCTATGATGTAGGACGAGCCACCTTGGGTGGTTGCGGTCGGAATGGCGCCGAATACCGGTGTCGAGGCGTTTCTTAACGCGGTAGCCGTGTTCGCTCTGACTACCGCATTCGGTATCGCTGTAGCCGATGGCGTAAAGCTGGCCGGCGAAGCCGTCACGTAATCCGACACCGCCCAGTTATCGCTATCCATGTGGTTGAAGGTCACGGAAATCCCCACGCCGTTTTCAAAACGATCCCGGTAACGGCCTTTGATGCCCCATTGATCAACAGCCGCGCCACCGGCACCAAAGGACAGACGCCCTTCGCGCTTAGTGGGGACTTTGGAGATCACATTCAGTACACCGCCCATCGCGCCACTACCGTACAGCGCTGAAAAGGGTCCAGGGACATATTCCACTTGCTGAGCGTCGTCCATATTCAGAATGTTCCAATCGACGCTGCCATTATTGGGCAGATTCACCGGCAAGCCGTCAACCAGGAACAGTGATCGATTGGTACCACTGACACCATGAAATGCTGAGGAACTTAAGCTGGAGCCTGGCATACTCGTACCATAAGCACTACCCCGCAAATATATCCCCGGCACGTCCTTCAACGCATCACCAATCCGTTGGGTCAGGCGGTTTTCGGTATTTTCGGTGGTGATGACACTGACATTGGCCGGCGCCATCGATGCACTGATTTCCGAGCGCGTGGCGGTCACCACCATCGTGCCCAGCGACTCATCGTTGCTGGCCGGATTGTCGGTGTTAGCGGTTTCGGCTGGCCCCACGACGCTTTGATCGCTATCTTCTGCCAGGATTTGATTGCTGTAAGCCAAATTGGTCAGGGCCAACAGCGTTATTACGTGTAAACGAGACAAAGTTGATTCCTCCGGTAATGCACCTTTAAAAAACGGCGCTTCATGGTCATGTTAGATTTATTTTTAATTCTTCTTACATCAAGAGCAGGCCCCTACTTGAATTTCCCCCTGAGGCGCCACGCTGTTATTCATATCGGGACTAAGTGAGCTCCCTAAATTACGTGCAGCTATCATCCCCACTAAAGCGGGAATGATGGCTGCCGAATTTCCAGGGTTACCGCCCTCGCTGTAACAAGGAGGCCAGGGTTTTTCCAGCCAAGCGCTAGGCTTTGTCCTTCCGCTGTTCCCAACTGCCGTGCCAATAACCGGCGACAAACAACAGCAAGATCGCAAAACTCAACCACCAGCTCTGCGCCGAACTCAAGGTTTGTTGCTGTTCAGTGCTTTCGCTGGCGGCATTTTTCTCTTCTATCTCATAGCCTTCCAAAGGCTTGGCGGCATCCGGCGCGGCTTGTGCTTGAGCCTGCGGTTGCTGAGCGGCTGCCGGCTGTTGAGATTGAGTGGGCTGCGGTGGCGTTTGAGCCGCTGCGGGTGCCGGTGGCTGCGCTTGCGCACCCGGCGCGGCAGCCTTGGCAGCTTTTGCCGCATCCTGTTGCTCAGCCAGCTTGGTGATTTCCGGGCTGCTGCAGGTATCCTTGTTGCAGGCCACGCCGGCCTTGGCGATGACTTCCTTGTTAACCTGCTCCAGCTTGGCTTTCACAGCTGGATCAGCTTGCCAGTAACCTTTGTTGATCGCCACCAGCATCCGATCCACCATGGCCTGATAGGCCAGCAGGTTGTCGGCTTGCTCGAACTTTTTCTGGATGTCCAACTGGTATTTGTCCTCGACGTAGGTCTCGTACATCGCCTGCCACTTCTCGGCGCCAACCGCTTCCGGCACGGTCACCTGCCAGCCCCACAGGTTTTCGGCGACCATATTGATGAAGCGCGCGCCTGAGTAGCCTTCCTTCAACATCGACTCGATCCATTTCGGGTTCAGGTAGCGGCTTTGCATTTCCCGGCCTTGATAGAGCTCCAGACTCATGGTCTTGGCGGCGGTCGGGTCGGCCAAGTCGGCGACCAGTACTTCCGGGGTTTTGCCGTTGACTTGCCGCGCCGCCATTGCCGTGCCGCCCAGATATTGGAAGAAGTCGTCACCGTCCAGCGTGGCGTAGACGTTGCTCGAGCGGCTGTGGATCACCGCATCGGTGTCTTTCAAAGACAATTTGAACAAGTCCACCGCCAGCGTCGCGTCCTTGCTGGCTGCTTCGCCCCAATGACCGCGGCCGTAGACGTGGTGCATGCGGTTGAAGAACACGTCCGCCAGTTGTTTTTCGTCGGTCCAGGTGTTGGACAGCGGAATGGCCCGGTCCAGATTGGTGCCGTAGGCGCCGGACGGCACGCTGAACAAGCGCGCCGAAGCCATGTCCAACGCTTCCTCCGGTTTCAAGCCGCGCTTGACCAATTCGGCCTGGGTTTCCTTGATATGCCGGCGCAACGGATTGTCCGGCTCGTCCTGTTCCTGAGCCTTGGTTTCGGCTTGATCCAGTAACTTGATCACCGACGCGAACAAATCCCGGTATAAGCCGGACGGAATGATGGTGACGTCGACACGCGGCCGGCCCAACTTATCGCGGCTGATCACGTCCACGCCCTGGGTGCGGCCGCGCTCGTCCCAATGCGGTTTGACGCCGAGCAGGTGCATGATTTGCGCTTCCATCACGCCCTCGTGGCGCGAGCTTTCCACGCCCCACAAATTGAACACCAGGCGTTCCGGGTAATGGCCGTGCTGCTTTTTAAAGTCGGCGACCACTTGCTCGGCCAGCCGTGCGCCTTCGTTGTAAACCGCCTCGCTGGGAATCCGCGACGGATCGAAGCCGTACAAATCCTTGCCGGTCGGCAAGGCATCCGGGTTGCGCAATGGGTCGCCGCCACTGCCGGCCGGAATATAGCGGCCGGCCAACGCATCCATCAGCGCGTTCATTTCGGCGTTGGCACTATCGGCAATCAGTTTGGCCGTGGCCTGGACTTTTTGTTTCAACGCCTCGCCTTTCAGCTTGGGATCGCGGGCAACGATGGCTTCGGCGAAGCGCTGTCTGGCCGCTTCGTCCGGCGCCTTACCAAAGGTATGCAAACCCATCGGCACCTTTTTCTCGCGGATTTCCTTTAGGTAATGCTCCAGTTCTTCCAACTGGTCGCCGGTTTCGGCCCGTTCCATTTTCAGGTCCTTCAACAAGCCGGCCTTGGCGGCGATTTGATTGATCTCGTCCAACCTAATCTTCGCCAGTTGCTCGCTTTTTTGCGCGGCGACATTGTAGTCGTCCAATAAGCCGGCCAGTTTGGCCAGCTCCGGATTCAAGTCGGCCTTGTCCAGCGGCGGCGTCATATGCGAAATGATGGTCGCCATCGCCCGGCGCTTGGCCTGCAAGGCTTCGCCGACGTCGTCCATGATGTAGGGATAAATCTGCGGCACGTCGGCCATCAAAATTTCGCCGGGATCGGCGGCGGTGAAACCGACTTCCTTGCCGGACAGCCATTCGTGGGTGGCGTGGGTGCCGAGATGAATCATCGCGTCGGCGCGGTAGCCTTTTTGCAGCCACAGATAAAACGCTACGTATTGATGATGCGGCGGCATGCTCACGTCGTGATAGAGCTTTTTGACGTCCTGCTCCCAGCCGCGCGACGGTTGCGGCGCCAACAACAGATTGCCGTATTGCAGGGCCGGCAGGATCAAGAAGCGTTGACCTTTGCTGTCGGTCCATGCCCCGATTTTGCTGTCTTCCGGTTTGCCCCAGGCTTTCAGCATCGCCGTCTTGAAGGTTTCCGGCAAGGCATCGAACCATTTTTGGTAATCGGCAATCGGCAACAACACCGCCCTGCCGCTAGCAGCGGCTTCGGCAATGGCGCCCGGTTCCCAGTTACCCAGATTGATGCCGTGGTTCTTGACGGCCGCTTTCAACGTTTCGCCGTCCGAAGGCGCATTGCCCAATTGATAGCCCTCCTGGCGCATGCGCTGCATGATCAGCAGCAGCGATTCCGGCAATACGTTCAAATACGACGCACCGATGTTTTCCTTGCCGGGCGGATAGTTGTAATACAGCAAGGCGACTTTCTTGTCGGCATTGACGGTACTGCGCAATTTAGCCCACTTGTCGAGCCGGTCGGCGTAACGGGCGACGCGCTCCGGGATCGGCGTTTCACGGACGAAATCCTGGCCGGTGGCCTGGTCGTGCACGCTTTCCTTGCTGGCCACCACGGTCGGGGCGATTTCGCCGGCGAATTCCGGCAAGGCCACTTGCCAGGCCCGTTCCATTACATCCAGGCCGGTCGCGGACTCGGTCCATTGGGCCTGGCTTTGGCTGTTCAAGGCAATGCCGTTTAGCACCGGTACGCCCAAGCGGGTCAAGGTCGGCACGGTTTTGTCCGGGCTGGCACCGATTTTAAGAGCCAACGCGGCGATGGCTTCGACACGGGATTTGCCGTTGGCGTCCACCAACATTTTTTCCAGCGTCTTGTCGTAGGGATAGCCGAATATCGGCAGCACGTTGTAACCCTTGGCTTCCAATTGTTCGGCCAGCATTTTGACCGTGTCGGTCTGGCCGGACAGGGCCGAGGAACGGTAGAACAAAATCGCGATCCAGGGCCGGTCGGCTTTGTAGCCGGCGTAAGCTTTTTGGTAGCCGTCGAAGTCTGCGAACAATTGTTTGCTGCGCACGTCGAAGGCGCCGATTTCCGGCTGGGCTTGCGGTGGTGCAATGTCGGCCTGGACGTTTTTGAATTTAGCCAAGGCTAGCCGGATCATGTTGGCGGCATTGTCCGCGCCGCCGGCCGACATATAGGCTTGCAGGTCTTTATCCAGTTGCAGGCCGTAGTCGGCGAAATCGGCGTCGTAACTCAAACCCACCGCGTACAGCTTGCCCCCATGCGCGGCGATCTGTTTAAACACCTCGCCGCACTCTCGCAAAATGCCGCGGCCGGTGATTTGCGCCAGCACCAGATTGGATTGTTGCAGTTCGGCCTGATCGGCTTGCGCCAATTTGGAGCTGGAATACACCCGCAACTTGACGCCTTGCAACAGCGGATCATTTTGCAGTTTAGCGGTGGCGGCGACAGCCGTTTGCGAATCCAGATCGCCGAGAATCAGGCTAAGGTTGAGCGGCGTTTCGGCGAAAGCGCTGCTTGCGGCCAGCCATAGCAGCAGAGCCGGCAGCCAAAGCCAGCATTTATTCCGGTACATAAACCACCTTACCGTCGTTCAAGCGGTACGCAGTACCTAATCGTTCGCCGGAACCGCTAAGTTTGCGGTCGGTGACTTTGGAGACCTTGATTTGCGAGCCTTTCTTGCTGACGATTTCCATGGTGCCGTCGGCGTTTTCCTTGGTCATCGTCACGGTCGACTCCGGGTTCATCAAATCCAACATGTTGTAGGCCATGAACAAGGCCACCATCATGCTGACGATGAACACCACGCTGGCGTCGAACAGATTGGCGACGCCGGCAATCGGATCTTCCAGCGGCTCGCTGTTGCGATGCAGACTAGAGCGTCTCAGATAGCGCATGGCCGTCCTCCTCGATTGTCAAATCCGGCGCGTCCAGAGTCCGGCTGGCGGCCAGCTCGGCTTGATGGCGCATCGCCGCAAAATCAGCGCGCAGCCATTGTTCGCGCACCAGTGCCACCAGATAGGTGATCACGCCGCAGCCCAAACCGGTCACGGTGGCGGTAAACGCGGTGACCATGCTGCCCGCCATGCTGGGAATATTGCCTTGCGCCAATGCAGCCAGCGAAATACCCATCGGAATCAAGGTGCCCATCAAACCCAGCGCCGGGCCGAGCTTGATGACGAAACGCACCTGATCGAGCTTGATCAATTGCCGATGTTCATGGGTTTGCAGCAATAATTCCAGCTCGACATCCAGCGGCGCAGCGTTGGCGCGTTGCTGGCGACCTAGCGCGACAGCCAGATCGAGATTGAAAAGGCGCACGGTACGCGAGACCGGCTTTGCGCCGCTCCAGCCATTCCTGAGCTAATCGGCCGCAGGTGTAAACCGAATAGGCGGCCAGCAACGTGACAATCAGCAATACCGGCAGGTAAAGCGATGACGAGATCATGTACAGAATTTTTTCAAGTGCGTGCGTAAGTTCCACTGTTCCTCTCCTAGTTAATGCTTTCTTATAGTTATGTTTTTATTGAAATTTTATCGGGACCGCTTGGCTCTTTCTGGTTCAAGCGATTTATGACGCAGATCGACATAGTTCCCGCCCACCCATTGCCAAAAGGTGGCGGCCGCTTCCGGGCTGGTGCTCAGCAATTTAACGGCAATGGCGCCATTGCTGCTGATGTCGGTGATTTGCGCGTCTATATCAATCGTGGCTTGGTTGTTCACAACGCGCCTGTCGGTATCGAAACGAAAACTAACCGGCTCGCCGACTTTGAATAGCAAATCGTTCTTCAAACCGCCCAAAAATTTCAGCCGATATTCCGCTACCGATTGATAAGGTAGAACGAACTCGGCATGCCAACGAAACGGCGGGCACTGGATGGGACCGCTACCTTTAGGAAAATGCACGGTATAGCCGTCATCAACTTTGGCCTTGACCACGCCTTTGGTGTAAATTTCACGGCAGTTGGTTAAAACCGCGTCGCCCGGTTCAAAGTGATATTTGCCTGCGGCGAATGCTGGCGACTGGATCAGAACCAACAGCCATCCCAGATAAAAAAACCTTGTCCTTTTCATGTTGTATTCCTTTTCTTATTGGAGAACGGTGCGTTCCAGTAACCAAAAAATCCCCATCAAACTGACCGCAATCGAGCCGGCTTTCAAAAACTTCTCGGCAGTCTCGATCTTATTGTTCAGCCACCAGATCATCGGCAACACGATAGCCGCGACGGCGATTTGCCCGGTTTCTATGCCCAAGTTGAACGACAATAAAGGCAACAAAATCCCGGTATCGCCGGACGAAATATCCATTTCCTGCAACACCCCGGCAAACCCAAAACCGTGGATCAAGCCAAATCCGAAAGTCAGCCAATGCCGCCCTTTGGGATGGTCGCCGCGGATGATGTTTTCCACGCCCACGTAGATAATCGTCGCGGCAATGAACGGCTCGACGAAACTACTGGGTAGCTCGATCAGATTAAGCCCGGCGCAAGCCAGCGTGATGGAATGGGCGACGGTAAAGAACGTGATGATTTTCAGGGCCGGCCAAAAGCTGTGCGTCACCGTCAGCAATGCGAACAAAAACAGCAAATGATCGTAACCGGTGAGGATGTGCTCGATGCCCAGTTTAAAAAAATCGCCGAACGCCGCAAACGGAGCTTGGGGGGACTCCGCGACCGCGGCGTTGGCGATTGGTAAACTGATCTGATCGTCGTGTTTGCCCAGCATTTTTTCGCTGAGCGCTTTGCCGTTGGCTTCCCTGACCGTCAAATACTGCTGATGGCCGTCGGGCAGCAAAGCCAAAAACTTCGACTGCACCAACAAAGCGGTTTGCACCGGCCCCGCATAGTGCAGTTCCACCCGGGCATTGTTTTGATCATCAAAGCTGACCTGTCCTGGTTCGCTGGGCAGAGCATCATGGCTATCGATATTCACGCGCAGTTGCTCGGCCAATAGTTTGGCAATAGCCGGCTTGGCCGCTTCACGCTCGGCATCGGTCACCTCCGCGTCCAAATCGGCATCCATCGGCGTAAAGGCTTCGATGTCTTGTAAGGCGAAGGTCGCCTTGGCGTCGAGTTGCGCGGGTTTGATCGTTACATCCAGCGAACTTAGACCGGGTGGATGCGCATAAACCCTGGCGGATTGCAGCGTTAACAACACTGCAATCAAGCTGATAGCCCAGTGGGTTGAAGCAAATTTCATCAGGCTATCCTCAAAAATTGACCGTGATGGTGCCGCGCACCATACGTGGCTCGACCGGATGTTTCATCAGGCCGGCGCCAGAAACGCCGTTTGGATAGTTATATTCATAGTTGTAGGCAATATCGTTGCTTTGCGAACCGAGAATATTGAAGATGTCGACCTCGAATTTGTATTGCTTTTGTTTATAGCCCGCGCCCAAGTTGACGATGTTGGTATCGCCGGCCCAAACCGCGCCGGATTCATCCAGCGGCACGCTGCCGAAGTGGCGGAAACGCAAGGTGCCGAACAAGCCATTGGGAGCTTCGATCAGGGCACCGGCGCTAATTACCCGGCCCACGGAATTCGGGATGTACTTATTGGTCGCACCATCCGGGGCTTTGTTGAATTGTGCCGTGGTCAAAGCATAGTCGGCATCCAGTGTCAGCCATTCGGTGGGTTTGTAGTAGTTGGTAAACTCGATACCGTAGCGTTGCGATTTACCATTCACTTCGGTCGTTCCGGCATCGCCGACGAACACCAGCTCCTCACTGGATTGCAACCACCACAAGGCAAAGGTGCTGTTCAAACCGGGGATGATATTGGTACGCGCGCCCACTTCGCCGCCGCGCGACCAGGCCGCCGGGCGGATGCGCGGACTAACCGCATTGCCATCTGGGTCAAACTCGGTGCCGGTGACCGGATGCACTTGCAGCGTGGTGCCGCGCGCATCGTTGGAGTGATAGCCGTAACCGATATTCGCGAAGTATTCGGTGTTGTACCAGGGGCCGACCACCAGACTCAATTTCGGACTGATCATGGCTTTGCCGCGACTGCCGGAGTTAGCGGCGTTGGTCTCGGCCGTGCCGCTGCCGCTGGCCAGCACTTCGACGTCATTATTAATGAAATCGCCGCGCAAACCGGCGATGGTGCGGACTTTATCGTGCCAGTGGGTAGTATTTTTGAAATAAGTACCCACGGTGGTCACACCAACATTGCTCTTGCTGACGGTATTGACGACCTGCCGGGCTGTAGTTTCGTATAGACCCAAATCCATGATCTGGTCATTACGAAATTGCAGGCCAATGCTGTTGTCCATTTCAAAGCCGAACAGCTTGTTATAGCGGGTGTGTTCGAAATGACCGCCGGTTTGCACGCGGCGTTCGGTTTGCAAAATCTGGTCGCCGCCGTCGCCGCGGGTAAAGCCGCTGAAATTGGAGAACAAATTCAAATCGGTGTAGACCGCGTAGATATTCGCGTCGTTTTTCCAATTACCGCCCTGGTTCCAGAAGCTGGCCGAAGCGCTATAACGATTGCTCTCGCCGCCGTCGGTAGGGTCCATGCTGCCGTACAGACCGATGGCACCGCTATCAATAGCCGCCTGCGGAATCTGATTGGTGGCGGTCCAGCTATTGGTGTAAGCCTTGCCGTTAATTGCCATCCCCCAATCGCCGCGATCCAATGTGTAGCGTAACTGGCCGTTGAATTTTTTCGAATCTTCCGGCACTTCCCAGACGCCGTTGTAGAGATTGAATTCGCCGGCATACAGCAAATCGCCATCGCCGAGCTTGTTGGAATTGGCCACCAGCGTTCGGTAGTAATCAAACGAACCAGCGGTAAATTTGGCGATGCCTTTATCCAACTTGTCCATACTGAACATTTTGGCGTAACCGGCGGCCGAGAAGTCCCCCACTTCCGCGTAATACGGGCCCTTGCCGTATTCCACTTTTTTCACCAGCTCCGGAATGATGCTATTGATGTCCATGTAACCTTGACCATGGGCGTGGGTAGTCATGTTCATCGGGATGCCGTCGACATAAGTCGTGAAATCGGTACCGTGGTCCAGGTTAAAGCCACGCAGGAAGTATTGGTTGGCCTTGCCGGAGCCGCTATGCTGGGTGGCGATGGCGCCGGGCACCACTTCGACCAACTCGCCATTACGCGAAAACGGCCGGTATTCGAATTGCTTCTGACTGACTTCACCTTGCGAGGCCGACGGTGCAATGCCGATCAGGTTTTTGCCGCGGCCGTCTTCTTCCACTTGCACCGCTTCCAGTTCTTCTGACTTAGCGGTTTTGGCTTTCTTTGTGCTCTGTTGCGAGGTCTCTTGCGCCGTTTGTTCGACAGATTCAGCGTCGGCATTAGGTGCGGCGTTCAAATCCGCACAGGCCAGACCTAAAATAATTTCCAGGCCGATGACCAGGTGCTTCTTTTTGAAATAGGGATTGCAGGATTTCATCTCAGCTCCGGGAGGTATTTAGTAAAGGCGATGGGTGACGCGGAGCGCCGGCAGGGTGTTGCATAAGGTCTTCCTCGATGTGCGTTATTGTTTTAGTTGTTATTGTTTTGGGGGTATTGCCAGGACCGAAATCGGTCGAATTTTCTAAACCGCGCGCTATGAGCCGTTGAACGCCGACAGCGCGAGAATGAAACGGGAGGAATAAACGTGCCGAGCAAAGCGCTGGCTCGGGGAGCGAAAACTGCTTGCTGGAAACCGCAGCCGCTAAAGCGTTCGGCAGTAACTCGTTAAATGATTGGGTAGTAAAATCGCCGAGGAGATTGCTGGCGAAAGTCAGTTGAAGACGGGGCACTTCAACAGTGGAAACCGGGGACGTGCGAAGAGTGAAAGAGGTGCTTACAACAAAAACATTTGAATAGGCAGGCGGCGATGTGCGACCGACGCCACTGCTGCGCAATTGCGTACCCGGCGTATGATTGATGTCCGGAAACAGCTGCCTGAAGTGTAAGTTGCCCAGTGCTGCCAGACCATCGAAATCGACGATAGCCTTTAATAGCACCGACAGATTCTGCAAATAAGCGTTCAATGAAGCACTAAGCCCATGGGTTTGACCGTCCGTAGCGCAAGCCTTTACCGCCGAATATCCGGCCGGACTACCCAACGCTTGACCGCCCGAAACCACATCATCCAGCCCCATCGCAGCTACTTGCCGCTCAAAAACAGACCGCTCGGCAAACTCTCCGGTATTGAATAAGTCCGTCCAGTTGTTCAACGCTGTTGAACTGGTATTCTGATTTAGCGTTGTAATGTTGCCGGTGTCGCTGACCATGGCGTCAGCGGCTTTGGCCAACGCCGCTTGCGAGAACAACAAAGTCAGCAAGCAGGTAGCGGTCAACACCACCAGCTTAGCGACCAGTATCCCGGCGCCGTGCAGCAACAGCGTCGCCAGCATAAAGCCCAGCGTGTAAGACAACAAACTAGCCGATGTGGAAATTTCCTGGCCGTGGGCAAAGCCGTGGAAAAACGCGAAAAAGGCGACGATAAAGACGTTGAGCTTGGCGCTGAAACGAATCTTGCGGGTAATCAGTACGGCAAACACCGCGCAAGACAATAGGATGATGCCTTCGACACTGGGAATCGTCAGCCCGGCCGCGCCGGCCAATCCGCCCAAGCTCATCACGCCGACAAAGGCCAACGGCAACATCCAGATCGCTTGACCGCGTAATTGCGCGGCCCAGATCCCCACCGCCAACATGGTCAGCAGGTGATCCCAGCCCCCCAAGGGATGACTAAAGCCATTATTCCAACCGATATTGTCCAAACCACCAGAAATATTGAGCAACGGAAATATCAACCCAAACGCTAAAGCCAGGCACGACGCGAGCCATAAACGGCTGCGGGCTGACTCTGTTAGCTTGATTTGAAACTGAAATTGCATGAGATTTATCTGGGTTTATCGGTCTTAAAGCTCGATCTATGCGCCATGTAGGACAAAACGGAAAACCATCATACGATAGAAGTCACATTTTTTAAAATTATGAAGATTTAACAAAATATCTTATTATCCTCGCCAATAAACTGCTCGTGCCGCTAACTCGGGCCTTCAAGTACGCGGATGAAAGTGGCTGTGAGCATGATCGTGGTGACCATGCTGGTGATGCGACATTGCCATTTTCACCGGCACCAAGTTTAGCGATGCGTGGCGCACACCGGTTTCGGCGGACATTTTGTCTGCCAGCGACCGAATTCGTTGAGTCATGCCGCGCAGAAACAAGGTTTCCATGCAGTCGTCGTGATCGAGATGCACATGCATGGACGACACGACCAGGTCATGGGCGTCGTGTTGCAGGCTAGTTAGGCGTTCGGCTAAATTGCGTTCGTGATGATTGTAGACATAGGAAAGCGTGGCGATGCTGTAGATGGCCTCATCCTTGCTGAGACGCTTGGTTTCGATTTCCTTGCGCAATAAATCGCGTACGGCTTCGGAACGGTTGGAGTAGCCGCGCGCTGCAATCCATTGATCGAATTCGGCGGCCAAATCGTCGTTGAGAGAGATGGTAAAACGTTCCAAAGTCGGCTCCTGTCGTTATTGTTATTGGATCGCCGATTATAACGCAAAGCCCTGATTCGCTGGCGTTTACGCCGATATAGATACCCGCCGCACTGCCGGCGCGATTAAAACAACAAGAGGCATTTTTCATGTCCACCGGACATTACATACACGACAACTTCAGCAAACTCGTCATTCGCAGCCAAGTCGGTATTGCCTTAACACTGCTGTTGATATTAACGGCGTCAGACTTTTGGTATCCGAGCGAGTATAGCCTGAAGGCCGGCGTGCATGGCGTGAGCGCGATCCTCGCTGTCGTGGTCGGCACCTATCTTACCCATCGCGCCATTCCGTTGATAAAAGGCATGCACGTCAGACTTGAATCGTTGCGCCATTGGCTGCTGGCCGCCACCCTGCTAAATCTGGCCGGCGCGATTAGCGGCAACTGGATTTATATGCGCTACCGCGGTCAAGACGGTCCGCGCGACTGGATATTGGCGCATGTGCCAGCAATTCATAACGTGCTGATGGAATTCAAGGAATTCGTCTCGCTGTTCCCGTTTCCGCTGATGCTATTGGCAACCGCGACACTGTACTACTACGGCCTATCGATCCAAATGCGCCGCGACCTGACCCGCTTCGTCGGCATCACAATCCTGGTGTCATGGAGTTTTCTGATGATCGGCTTCGTGGTTGGCTTGGTACTGGCCAAACTGCGCTTTGTTTGACGGTGACCCGCGTGATACATAATCAAAACCAAACCGATTCCAATAACGAGCCCCTCTATTCCGGGCCGGTGGTAGCGGCCAGCCTAGCCCTTTTATTGGCATTTTTGACCTTGATGGTCAGCCACCATATTTCGCGATTGTCGCCCGGCCTGGACAAGTTAGTGCATAGCTTCGGCTACTGGATTCCGGGGTCGCAAGGCAAAGGCCCGGACGGCAGCATAGGCTCGTATACGGGCAAGGAAACCCTGGCTATCGGCGTCTGGTTATTAAGTTGGCTGGCATTTCATTTGCTCTGGCGCAAACAGGATTTGGATCTGACGACTTGGACCCGAGTTTTCGTCATTAGTCTGGCGGCGATAACCTTGGGCTTCTTTCACCCCTTATCCGATCCGCTGGTACTGTTCATCGCCGGCTTCTTCGGCCTGCCCTAAGGAAACTCCATGCGTAAGCTTTTAAATCCATTCATCCCGGTGTTGCTGGCATTGGTCAGCCCAATTAGCCTTGCCGAAGGCGTGCTGTTAAAGTCCGACCCCAAAAATAACGCCGAAGTGACCGGTTTCGACGGCACGGTGAAATTCTGGTTCAGTGGTAACGTAGGCGAGCGTTCACCTTCGGTCGTGGTTGTCGATGCCCAAGGCAAGCGGGTCGACAACGGCGATGCCCGCCTTGTCCTCGGCGAACGTCATCGGCTAACCGCCACCACCCAAACATTGCCGCCCGGCGCTTACGCCACCCGCTACCGGGTGATTACCGAAGACGGGCTAATCGTCAGCGGGGTTTCCAAATTTTCCATCGTCGCCGAATCGGCGCCCGGGGAGGCCAAACCATGATTCGTATCAGCCGACTTTCCGCTGCTTTATTGTTGTTCGCGACCGGCTTGCAACTGGCTATGGCATCGGTGCCGCTGGGTGGCAACCGCAAAGGCGCCAACGGCAGCTACGATCTGTACGGTTGCATGCTGACCAATGACTATTACGTCGTCAATTTTGCCGCCTACCAGATCGATCCTAATCGTGCCAAGGACGACAAATCCGTACCTCAGGCCGAATGCGTCGATCTGCCGCGCGTCGGCAAAACCCAGATTGCTATCGATTTGCTGGATCTGGATGTACGCAAGAAGCCGGTGGCATTGAAAATACTACGCGAAGACGGCCAATCCATCGCCGAATTACCGATGGCCGTGGTTAAGCAAGGCGTATTGACGACGACAGTGGATTTTAAAACGCCGGGTAAATACCAAGCAGTGTTGTTCGTAGAGGACAACGACTTGCATACGCCACCGGAGATCAGCGCGCTACACATGCCTCTGACCGTTGGTTTGCTTGTGGAACCAACGGCCACTAGCGGCAATAGCCTATGGATTGTGGTGGGGTTGCTGGGCGGATTGATAGCGCTGGCGGCCTATTTAGTGCCGCGCTGGCTAAAGCCCAATGCAGCTCATACACCGCATTAATTCCGATTTCATCGCTCCGGCCACAACCGTCCTGCCGTAACCCCATGCTACGGACCGAACGAAAAGATACCGGCGCGCCGCCGTATGTCGCGACCGTCGGTAGTCAATAGCCTGCTTTCACTCTGTCTTGCAAAGGAACCCCCTATGACACCGATCCGATTTAAATCGACCATACTGGCCGCTTGCGTGTTATCGCTAACCGCCTGCGCCTCCCGTCACCACCACGATGAACAGCACGCCGACGCCGGTTTCGTACCAGGCCTGGGTGAAATCATGGCGCAAACCGCCACTCGCCACGCCAAATTATGGTTTGCCGGTCAGGCCGAAAACTGGGCACTGGCGGCCTATGAAATCGACGAACTGCACGAAGGGATGGAAGATGCCGGTAAGTACCACCCCACGCATAAGCAGATCAAACAAGCGATTCCGGAATTGATCGCCCAATATGTCGACCAGCCACTCACAGCGCTGGAACAAGCGATAAACGCCAAAAACAAAGCTGAGTTTATTGCAAATTACGATAAGCTCACCGCTGGTTGCAACGCCTGCCACCAAGCCACCGAATTTGGCTTTAACGTGGTTCAACGCCCCAGTTTCAACCCCTTTGCCAACCAGGCTTTCTAACCAACAGTAAAAGCCAACTTCTGCCGTCGCCGGAGTTGGCACACTCGAATAACAGTGGGAGGTATCGGCGTTTTTGACGTTCATTTTCTTGCCTATCCCTGTGTAAAACGACCCGTTATTTCTTCATCGCGCTATTTTTTCCGGCATCTTAAATTGTCCACGCCGACCCAGTCGGCGGCGACTTCCGGTATTTTCTTCCGCGCAAAAAAAAGGGCAGCCTAAGCTGCCCAAACTGCATACATGAAGTATTTGTGTTGTCAAAATGCCATTACTGGAATTTTGTCAGACCGGCAAAGCCTTCTCTGGCTTCTTTAAGTTCTTGTTCTGCCGCAGCAAAATCGGACTTTTTAGCCAATTCTCTGGCTTTTTTCAATTTCAAAACCACTTTATCGCGTTCGAATTCGAATTTATAGTTGGCGCTAAGTTCGCTGGCGCTTTGTGACGCTTCCTTGATCAACGTGGCTATTTTTGTCGAATCAGCGGACGGAATCGCATCCAAAGCGGCTTGCATATGAGCATCCACTTCTTTCAACACCTCTGGTACGGATTTATGGGCTTCTTTTGCGTACGTTGCACCGGAAAAGCCCAGAATCGAAACCAGCAGAGTTGATGCGATAAAAATTTTCTTTAATGTCATGTGTTTCCTCTTAGTTAAAATGAAATGTAACGGGTAAAGCAAATTGTCCTGATCTGAGATTAAACGCTACTGAGCGGGCGACTCCTTTGGTTGAAAGTATTTTCGAGTGCTTGGAATGGCTATTTATTGGGGCATCCGGCCGGCCAGCTTAGCCAGTGACATCAAGATACCCAGGTTTACGGCAACGCCGATTGCCAATAGACTTGAAGTCGCCAAAGCAAAGCCGGCCGTATAGCCAAGCGCTTCAACATCCAGCCAAATAGCCAAAGCGTGCACATAACCGTGAAACACCGCGACGGCAGCAATCAGCAGCAACGAAAAAACCCAGTGCAATTTGCGTCCCGACGCCAACAGCAAACCCAAAACCAGCACGCTCGCATACATCAGCGTTTCAGCGTGGGCAATCTGCAACGGGATCAGGGTCAAGCCGCCGCCCAGCAACAACATGCACAAGAACAATAACACCTGCCAAACAAACGATTTGCCGCTACCTGTCCGGCAAATCCACATGCCTACCGCGAGCATCGTCAAGATGTGATCGGAACTGGAAAAAGGATGGAGCAAACCGCTGCCAAAACCGACCGATTCTTCGGCCCAATGCAACGGATGCGCCTGCACAGCTGACACAGACGCCAGCATCACAACTAAAAACTGTCGTAATAATTGTTGCGTCATGCTTCTGTCTCCGATAGCGGCAAGGTTGAGGAATTTTTATAGAATCGCCGCCATCGTAGCAGAAATAAGATGAATTAAAAATATTTCATAACAAAATTAAAACAAAAAACCCTGCCTATCAAAACTCGTACTTAAACCCCGCCTGCACCAGACGCGGCATGCCCGACTGGATCCCGCGCACCCGGTCGGTGATGTAGGTGTTGTCCAGCAGGTTTTTCAGCGACACGAACAGGGTCAAGTCCTTGCGCACCTTGTACAAGCTGGCGAAGTTGACCACCACATAGTCGTTGATTTTGCCGTAGCTGCCGCCCAAAGCCGCGCTGCTGGTCGGGCCGTTGGGATGGTCGGCGCCACTGTCCAGATTCAGAAAATCGGCGTATTGCTCGCTGACGAAGGCCGCTTCCAAGTGGGCATCGAAACCGGTCGGATGCGAGTAGCCCAAGGTCGCGGTCAACAGGCTTTCCGGCGCATACGGCGCGCGCTTGCCGGGCGCGGAACCGAATACATTGCCGCCGGGGCAACTCGCCGGATAGGCGCCGCTGGACAGCGGCACGCAACGGAAGGCCGCCGTGGTCTCGGCGGTTGGCAGCCACATGTAAGCAATCTGCGCATACGGGTTGTGAGTCCAGTTGAACACATCGCCGAAGTCGGCCCGCGCCATCAATTCGATGCCTTCATACAAGGCCTTGCCTTGCGCCACCGGCACGCTGCCGCCGCCGACTGTGCCCAATACGGTTAGGGAATCGAAGTCGTTGTGGAAATAGGTCAGCTCGGTCTTGACGCCGCGCAACGGCCTGGCCCGAACGCCAAACTCGGTATTCCAACTGATCTCGGCGCCGACTTCGGCCGAGCCGCCGGTATCGTTGTAAACCGCGTCCTCCACTCGGGGTGGCGCGAACCCGCGGTGAATGCCGAAAAACAGCTCGGCGCTATCGATGGGCGCATACGTCATCGCGAACGACGGCAGAATTTCGGTCAGGCTGCTTTGGCCTTGCGCGCCGTTCAGTAAATTTCTGCGCTCATAGCTGACCGATTCGACGCGCACGCCCGGCGTGAAGGTCCAATCGTTCCAGATGAATTTGTTCTGCACAAATCCGGAATAGGCGTCGGCAAAGCGTTCGTTATTCTCGGTCAGTTGACCGTAATTGCCGCCGTTGGGATTGCTGGCGTCGCGTGCGTCCGCGGTACTGCCGCGAATCATGCGCCGATACTGATTCTCGAAATGCGCCCGAAAACCCGCGTCCAATTGGCTTTCGATGCCGAACAAATCGTGTTTGGCATGCAAGGTCGGCGCCACGCCCCAGGTTTCGTAGTTACGCAACCGGCCGGAGTTGTAATTGCACAAATCCATATCGACCGGAATGCCGTTCTCCCGGTCTTGCACATAAGTGGGGATGCCTCGCCCAACGCACTGGTTCTCGGTCGGAAATTCATTCTGCTGTCGCCACCAGTTGCGCTCGTACGCCGACCAGTAAAAACTGGTTTCCAGCGTCACGTCGTTATTAAAACTGTGCTCGTAGGTGGCCGAGGTGGACCAGCGGTCGTTGGTAAAATTGGCGTTTTTGTCCGGATTGTAACGTGCGCCCAGTTTGCGGTATTCGGCATCGGTCAAGCCAAAGGCCGCGCCTTGCTCGTCCTGGTGGTAAAAGTCGCCGCGCAGGGTCAAACGGTTACGGGCGTCGAAATCGATAATGCTTTTTAAGTTAGCGTCGTCGACCACGGCAAAGGTATTGTCGCGATTTTCCATGCCTTCCTTGTGAATGTAATCGACCACGCCGCCGACCGCATCCAGGCCTTGCACGTTCTTGGCTATGCCACCGTAACGGGCGTGGCCGTTCAGATAATCGCGGTTACCGCCGGTAAAACTGACGAAACCTCCGGGCTTAGTCGGTACTTTGGGAGTCAGATAATTGATTGCGCCGTTAATAGTTTGCGGGCCGAATTGGGTCAAGTCGGCGCCTTTGTAGATTTCGATGCCGTCGTAGCGTTCGATCGGCGGATGGTAGTAAATGTCGTTGTCGCCGTAGGGCGCGAAGTTGAACGGGATGCCGTCCTCCAGAAACAACACTTTGGTGGAGCGGAACGGGTTCTGTCCGCGAAAGGCGATATTCGGCCGCAGGCCAAAGCCTTCCTCATCGCGCACATACACGCCGGGCGCCTTGCGCAAGGCTTCGTTGACGGTGAACACCTGGTCGCGTTCCAAAGTGTCTTTGCTGATCACCGCCGTGGAGCCGGAAAAGGTCGCGGCTTTCTCGACGCTTTCCACGACTTCGACGCCAGTCAGCGTGTCGACGGCATTCTCGGCTGAAGGCGAATGAACTTCGGGTTCGGCCGCCGCCACGCTCCCGGCCATCAGACCCGCTAGCAAAGCCGGCAATAATCCATGTTGTTTGGGCATATGATTCACTTCGGATTGAATATTGATTAACAACGCATCCAAGCCCCGGCAGGCCGAAACTGAATACCGGGGCGCAATGTAACCAAGCCAACTGAATCGAAACTGAAAATCCCGGCGCTTTTAATCCGGTTTTAGCGATGCAACGGCAAACTCACCGTTACCAAAAAGCCGCCCAGAACCTTACTGCGGCCAAAATATATTGCGCCATGGTAGGTGTTGACGATGTCCGACACGATACCAAGACCCAGGCCATGGCCCTGCACCGACTCATCTAAGCGCCGGCCGCGTTGGGTCAGGTAGGCCAGATCTTCGTTTTGGCAACCGGGGCCGTCGTCGGCGACCCGAATCACCACCCCGCCTTCCAGCGCCAATTCGACATCAATCCGCTGCTTCGCCCATTTGCAGGCGTTATCCAGCAGATTGCCGAGGACTTCCATCAAGTCTTCCCGGTCGAAATGCAGCAGTTGTTTGGGTGCGGTGACTTGAATGTCCAGCGGCTTGTCGGCGTAAATGGCGCGCAGGGTCTTTTTCAAGGCGATGATTTCGCCATGCGGGTTGAAGGCCGGCGCCGCCTGCTGGTCGCCGGCGATCCGCGCCCGTTTTAACTCGCGTTCGATGCAATGACGGATGGCTTGGCTTTGCTCATCCAAGCGCGACCGCAGGTCCGGCCGACTATCGAAATGCGGGTCTTCGCCGGTTCTTAACAATAGCGCCATCGGCGATTTCAGCGCGTGCGCCAAATTACCCATCGCGGTGCGCGACTGTTGCAAGCGGCGCACCACCAATTCCAGCAAATGGTTGATTTCCTCGACCAGCGGCTGAACTTCGGCCGGCACCTCGCTGCCGATATGTTGCCTGCCGCCGCCGGCCACCTGCTCCAGTTCGGCGCGCACCGTGGCCAGCGGATGCAGTGCACGCTGGATGTTCCAGCGCAGCAGACCGATGGCGCTGAACAATATCAGCAAGGTCAAACCCAAATAGGCCACGCGAATGGCGGTGATGTCATGGTCGACTGCCGACAGGTCTTCGGCCACGCTGATGTTGATGCGATGGCCGAAACGGACCGCGCCCAAGGTCAATACCAGCAGCGGCGTTTGCTCGGGTCCGGCCGCATGGTACAGCATCGACTGCTCAGGCCCGACGGCCTCGACCGCCAACGGAAAATCCAGCAAAGATGGCGATGGGTAGCCCTGGGCATCGACCTTGACCAGATAATAATGGCCGGACAACCGGCGGTTGTAAACCGAACTGATATGGAAACTATTGAAAACGACTTGGTCGGCGTCGCTGTAGGCCAGAGACTCCAACAGCGAATAGCCGTCGTCGGCCAGGCGGTTGGCCATTTGCTTTTCGGCGGCGCTGCGGATGATCCAGTCGGAGGCCAGCCAATGTAGGATAAAAATCGCCCCCAGCACCGCGATCAGGCCGCGGCCCAGGCGCTTGCGTAAGGACATCACGGCTTGAGACCGAACAGATAACCTTGGCCGCGCCGAGTATGAATCAAATCGGTGCCGACGATTTTGCGCAGACGTTTGACGTAGACTTCCAGCACGTTGCTGTCGGGTTCTGTGGATTCGCTGTAGACATGTTCACCTAGTTGACCCTTGCTTAACACCTTGCCGGCATTCAGCATGAAGTAGCGCAATAGCCTGAATTCGATAGCGGTCAGCGGCTGAGCCTCGCCACCGGCGACCATGGCGGTTTGTTCGTCTTCGTCCAGTTCGACGCCGAACAGTTTTAGTTTGGCTTGGTTGAAATGGTGCACCCGCTTCAACACCGCCTGCAAGCGGGCCAGCAATTCTTGGGGGTGGAAGGGCTTGCAGACATAGTCGTCGGCGCCGGCCTTGAAGCCGTCGACTTTTTCGTACCAGGCATCGCGGGCGGTCAGAACAATCACCGGCATGTGGTTGCCCGCGTCGCGCCAGCATTTCAGTACTTCCAGGCCGGCCAGCTTGGGCAAGCCCAAGTCGAGAATCGCGGCATCGTAGGGCTCAGTCGCCCCCAGGAACTCGCCCTGCGCACCGTCGATTGCGGTATCGACGACGTAGCCGGCGCCGCGCAAATCAGCCGCCAGCGGCAAAGCAAAGGCCGGATCGTCCTCGACCAGTAGCAGACGCATAAATGCGCGAGTTACATCGCGTGCATTTTGTAGTCGACGCGGGGGTAATCCTTTTTGTCGCGCGGATCGGCGCTGTCGGCGGTTTCTTGATCGTTGCGTTGTTGCGCAGACTTAGCAATCATCTGCTCCCAATTCTCGTAACGGGCATATTCCTTGTCGCCGGCCGCTTTACGCTTCGTAAAATTTTCCTTGCCCAGATCGATCAACTCTTTTGATGTCTTACCGTCGATGAGTTGCAAAAACTCATCGTTATTCTTGATTTGCTCGCGCAATAACCAATAGGAAACCTCAAACGGCATACGTTCGGCTTCCGGTAAATGTTCTTTGATGTAAAAAACCGACTTCTGCGCAGTCTGTAAACTCCGGGCATTGATCTGATTCGCCTTGCTGCAAGCACCCATCACGCATACCAGCGATGCAATTAACACAATAGCCAAAACTCTCACATTTCCTCCTAATGACTACGCTGTAGCCCGTTCCCGTTATCACGGATAAAAAATAAAGGACTCACTTTCGGACAAACCTAATCGGCCGCGAATTGTAGCATTATTAAGATAATTATTTTTTTAGTCTTACATTGACTGACAATAGCGGGGGTTAAGGCGGGATTTCTGTCGGAACTGCCCAGTCGAGCTTTACGGGATTGCCAACGACAAGCCCGCAGGATAGGTAAGCATGACGCTCAAGGGTCAGAAAATCATAGGCAACTTTGCGAAAAATCCGCTCGGCGTTGCCTATCTCAACAATAGCTTTTCGCCATCCGGCTTAATGGCACCACTTTAATCTTGCCGGCATGTCCAGCCGAACCGAATGCTTCGTAACGTGCCTGGCAAAGCGCCTGCATGGCGTCTCTGGCGGCTTGGTAAATCTTGCGGGCATCCAATTCCGCGACATGTTCCGGTTGGGCGACAAAGCGGCGAATCGCGCCGGTGGACGCCATGCGCAAGTCGGTATCGATATTGACTTTGCGAACGCCGTATTTAATGCCTTCCACAATTTCCGCCACCGGTACGCCATAGGTTTGTGCAATATCTCCGCCGTATTCGTTGATGACTTGCAGCCAGTCTTGCGGCACCGAGCTGGAGCCGTGCATCACAAAATGCATATTCGGCAGACGCTGTTGCAAGGTTTTTAAGCGGCTGATCACCAACACTTCGCCTGTCGGCGGCTTGCTGAATTTATACGCGCCATGACTGGTGCCTATGGCCACCGCCAAGGCATCGATTTGGGTTTGCTTGACAAACTCCACCGCTTCATCGGGATCGGTCAGCAAGCGGCTGTGATCCGCATCCTGCTGATTTTCCAGCGAACCCAGGCAACCGATTTCGCCTTCCACCGACACGCCGCAGGCATGCGCCATGCTCACAACGCGGCGGGTCACCTCGACGTTATACTCAAACGACGCAGGCGTCTTCATGTCCTCCAGTAAAGAGCCATCCATCATCACCGAGCTAAATCCTGATTGAATAGCCTGGGCGCAAATGTCCGGCGATGGCGCGTGATCGCGGTGCATCACCACCGGAATATGCGGATATTGCTCGACGGCAGCCAAGATCAAATGCCGCAGAAACACCTCGCCGGCATAGCGATTAGCGCCGGCAGAACCTTGCATGATTACCGGGCTGTCACAAGCATCGGCCGCCTGCATAATGGCCTGCACTTGTTCCATGTTGCTGATGTTGAAAGCCGGCACGGCAAAGCTGTGTTCCGCCGCGTAATCCAAAAGTTGTCGTAAAGATATTAAAGCCACGCTTGGCTCTCCTTGGCGTTGTTTTATTAAGTTTTATCGGCTGATACGCCGGCCCGGACAAATAGTTCTTGGACTCAGAAGCTCTCCGCGTCGCGGCGAATCAGCCGCTTGTTTAAAGCCTGCCGGCTAATGCCCAGCAAACCCGCGGCGACGCCTTGATTGCCTTGGGCGCGTTGTAGAGCTTCGGCAATCAGTGACTCTTCGGCTTCCTTCAGCGTCGGCAAGCGCTCCGGAAAACTGCCGGACGAGGCAGACATCCCGTCCATGACACTACCATCGCCGGGCATCGGCATTTGCTCGGCAATGGCTTCCTTGAAACTCTGCAAGGACAGTACCCCACCCTGGCTACGGGCGACCGCATCGAAGGCCATGCCTTCCAGCTCGCGGATATTGCCGGGGAACGGGTAATTATGCAACCACTGAAACAACGCCGGCGGCACGCTGGGCGCGGGCTTGCCCAGGCTGTCGGCGGCTTTTTCCACAAAATGCAGCGTCAGTTGCGGCAGGTCTTCCCGGCGTTCGCGGAGCGGCGGCAGCTGGATATGATGGGTCCGCAAGCGAAAGTATAAATCCTTGCGAAAGGTGCCGAGTTCAACTTGCCGTCTGACATCGCAATGGGTGGCTACAATGATGCGCGCCCTACTTTGCCGGGGCCGATCCGCACCTATCGGGTAAAACGAACCATCCTGCAATAAACGCAACAGCTTGACCTGCGAAGCGATACTCAGGTCGCCGATTTCATCCAGAAACAGCGTTCCCTCGCCAGTGCTGGCCAGCAATCCGTCGCGCGCTCGCTCGGCGCCGGTGAACGAGCCTTTGGCATGACCGAACAATGTATCGGAAAACAGCGTGTCGTCCAGGCCGGCGACGTTGACTGCCACCAAATCACCCGCGCGCCCGGACAAGCGATGCAAGGCGCGGGCAATAAGCTCCTTGCCGGCTCCGGTTTCACCGGTAATCAACACCGGCTGCGGCGAGGCGGCAATGGCTTCGATGTAGCGGAAGATGGCAAACATGGCCGGGCTTTGCGTGACGATCTCGGCGAATGCGCTGGGTTCGTGCGGGCTGTTGGTGAGCATCCGCTCTTTCAGCGACAAAAATTCCGCGCGCAGCACCCGACTTTCTACCGCCCGCCTTACCGCCGCCACCAGACAGTTTTGCTCCACCGGCTTGAGTAAATAATCGCTGGCGCCGCTGCGCATGCACTCTACAGCAATCTGCAAATCGTTGGTGGCGGTCATCATGATCACCGGAATTTCCGGATACTCAGCAGCGATCTGGTCCAATAAGGCCCTGCCGGACAGATGCGGCATGGTCAAATCCAGCACTATTACGCCGATGGGCCGGCTTGCCAGCAATGGCAATACCGCCCGGCTGTCGTCCAGCGTCAGTACCTCGGTAAAACCGGCACTCCGCAACACCAAACTGGCGCTGTGCAACAACTGCGCTTCATCGTCCACCAACAAGATAGGCAGCTTGCCCAGATCTTTACATTGCATGATTGTCTGCCATCGCCGGCCCCGGATTGACCTGAAAAATAACCCGTGCGCAGGTGCCTTGCCCCGGCTCGGATGAAAAACTTAAGCTGCCGCCTTGGGCGCGCAGCAATGAAGCGCTGATAGCCAAACCCAAACCGGTGCCGCCATTAGCCTGTTTCGTAGTAAAGAACGGGTCGCACAGTTGCTGGATATGTTCGGCGGCGATGCCGACACCTTCGTCCCAAACTTCCACACCCAACTGTCGGCCGTCATTCAGTAATTTGGTGGTAACGCTAACAGATTTTTCCGGGTCCGGAAGTGCTTCCAGGGCATTAATCAACAGATTGACCAGCACCTGTTCCACTTGCTGCGGATTGCCGCGCAGCTCCGGCAAGCCCTCGGCAAAATCGGTTTTGAAATGCCGGGTTTTTTGGTCTATCAGATGCTTCAGTAAACCTAACGCCCGCTCCACCACCTCGTTAATCGCAAAAGATACCGGAGCCTCGCTGCTGGGCGGGCGGGCATAGTTTTTCAGTTCCGCGACGATGCGTTCGATGCGTTTGGCGCCATCCCTGACATCGTGAATCAGCACCGCGGCGCTGTTGCGCATTTCGCTGTAAGGCAAGCCGCCCAAGGAAAACTCACCGGCCGCTTGATAATGCTCTTCCAACACCTCCAGCGCATCGCTCCAAATATCGGCAAGTAAACCGGAGTTGAACAAAATCAGTTGATTGGGGTTATTGATTTCATGCGCGACGCCGGATACCAAAGTACCCAAGGCAGTCATCTTGTTGGCTTGAATCAGTTGCAGTTCTTGCTGGCGGGCGACCTGTTCCAGTTGCTTGCGCACGCTAATGTCACGGATGATCGCGGTCAAATAGCGCTCGGTGCCGCGCGTCCAACGGGATAGCGACAATTCGACCGGAAACACGCTGCTGTTCCGCCTTAACGCTTTCAATTCCCGCATTGGGCTACTAAGTCGATTTGCGCCTTGTACTTCCTGGATTTGTGCAAAAAAATCCGGCGCCGGGTTTGCCAGCAACTGCTGAAACGGCTGACCCAGCACCTGGTCTGCCGGAAAGCCAAACATCAGCTGTGCGCCCTGGTTCCAGGACACGATATTGCCTTGCATGTCCACGGAGACAATCGCTTCATGCGCCGAGTCGGTGATGGCGCGCAGCCGGGCTTCGCTTTCCCGCAACCAGGATTCGGCTTGCAAGCGCTCGTTGGTTTCTTGTTGCAAATTGGCGTGGGCCTTTCGTAACGCCAGCGTATTCGCCCTTAGCAGGACAAATTGATACAGCAAATACGCCAGGAGGACGACGGCGACTAAATACAACGCCAAACGATAGGCCTCGGCTTGTTGCTCCACGCTGCCGCTGTACTGGCGCAGGGCTTGTTGCAAATCATCGACTCGGCTGACGATAGGCTGAGCGATGATCTGCCGCAGCAGCGTATCCACCTTCGGCGACACCTCGATAATCAGCCGGCCGTGGGCGATCAGCACCCGATAGTCATCCGACTGCGCGGCCAGTCCGGCCAGCCGATCAAGCTCCTGCTTAATTTCCGCGGCCAGTTCCGGCTGCGGGCTGTCCATGAAACTGAACATCAAGCGCCATAAATTGCCCAGCTTGGCGGCATCACCGGGCTTTGCCGCGGCCCGCAAGGTTTTACCGATTTCGTCGAAGGACATCACCGAATTGCGCAGCAAGGCATTATCGGATTTGAGGTATTCGATCTGCCCTAAGCGTTCCTGGACTGTTGCGGTTAACTGGTCCGCTAAATTGCCAAGCAATTGCTCCGCCCCTTCCACCGCTTGCAATTCGGTTTGCAAACTCTGCGACAAGCGCAGCAGCTCCTGGCCTGCTTTGGTGAGGGCATCGTAGTTGGCCAGCAAGCCGGCGCGGGCCAGCAAAATATCGCGCATCAATTCCGCATCGCGCAGTTCGATGATGCGCAGCGTGCTTTGCAGGCGGTTACGCCGCTCCAGTTCCGGGCTGGCGCTTTGCAGCCAGAGATAGGTCAAGGCCAGTAACAGACCGGCGACGATCAACCTGGGCCGCCAGGAAATCGCGGTCATGGCTTGGCTGATTGGCTGGCGACCAAAGCCTTGCCGGCGTATTCCCCGGTCAATGTCTTTAGAAATTTAACGATAGCATCGCGCTGCTTCGCCGCCAGCCGCTTGCCCAATTGATGCTCGGCCATCGTATCCACCGCCGCTTCCAGGGTAGCGGCGCGGCCATCGTGAAAATACGGCGCGGTGACAGCAACGTTACGCAAGCTTGGCACCCGAAACACGCCGCGGTCTCTGGCGTTGCCGGTGACGCTGTAACGGCCCTCGTCCACCGGCTCTTGCGGCCCTTGCGGTGCGCCGAATACCCCGAACTTCTGAAATAGATTGCCGCCGATATTGACGCCCTGATGGCAGGCCACGCAGCCCAGGGCCTTGAACAAATGAAAACCTTGCTGTTCGTCTGCATCAAGCGCCGCGGTTTCACCGCGTAGAAAGCGGTCGAAGCGGGCATTGGGCGTGATCAAACTGCGCTCAAAATGGCTCAAGGCATCGACGACGTTGGCTTTGGTCAATCCGTCCGGGTAGATGCGGCTAAACGCATCGACATAATCCGGCACCGCGCGCAAACGCTCGATCAACTCCGGCCATTTGGCGTTCATGATTTTCGGATTAAGCATGACTTTTTCGGTGTGGGCTTCCAGCGTGGTGACTACCCCATCCCAATTAAAAAAGTAATTGAACGAGACATTGAACAAACTGGGGGTATTGCGCAGCCGCGAAACTCCGTCCGCCGCTGCGGCGCGGACCTTGCCGTCCATGCCGCCGCTGTCCAGCGGATGACAACTGGCGCAAGAGCGCTGGCCTTGGTCGGAGAGTTTGGGATCGTGAAATAAGCGTTGGCCCAACACCACGCGCGGGGCATCTAAAGCCACCGTGAGCGGCAAGGGCGCCAGCGGTTCCGGGGTTTGCGCCCGCGCGGCCATCGTTAAGGCCATTCCCATGCCAACCGCTAAAAAAAGCCCAAACATACTTTTTTGCGTCATGTTTACGTGTGTCAAAGCGTGGTTTACGAATCCGGTCTTCATTCTATCCTCGATTGAAATCGCGGTAAGCCTAAATTTCACGCTGGATCAACGGCTTTTTGCTGCGGCCGTCGCGCTACATGTAAGCCTTCCGTTAACCCACCCTGAGACAAAAGTTGCTGAATAAGTCACTCTGGCAACCGCCCTGCGCCGCTTAATGACCGGCATCGCAGCGCTTTCCAGCACCTTTGCTGCAACTTTCGTCGCACCCACTCACCGGCACAAACACGGAAAACAAAATCCTAAATAAATGATTTTAAACATCTATTTATAAAAAACTTTCTTGGCACGCTACTCGCATTGTTAGAGACAGAAGCTGCCAGCAGTTTCTTTATCCGAGACCAATTCTCAGCACTTTAACCCTTTTAGGAGTACCGACATGCAAAGCAAATTAATCCCACTTTTAGCCGTTTCCACCTTGTTCGCCGCCAACGCCGACGCCGCAGCCTTCTCGTTCAGCACCGGCGGCCCGGATTACCGAATCGCCACCGGCGCGCAAGCCGGCGGCACCAGCCGGGAAATAGAATCAGCGGACGACTTTGTGTTAACGCAACATACCCAGCTAAACCAAGCCACGTTCACCGGTTTGCTCGCCAACGGCGCCACGCTGAGTGACATCGCCAATGTGAATGTGGAAATCTACCGGGTATTTGGTAAGGATTCCGTAAACCCGCCCTCCGGCCGCGTGCCTACCCGCGTCAACTCGCCTTCGGATGTGGCGTTTTTGGGCCGCGAATCGGCTGACAACTCCTTGAGCTACAGCGTCACATTACTAAACAGCAACGCCTTGGCCGGCAACTCGGTAATCAACGGCATTCATCCGCTGCCCAACCAAACCACCGGCGGCGAAGGCGCTGTTTCCGGGCAGGAAGTCAGATTTGACATTAATTTTAACGACGCCATCTCCTTGGCAGCCGACCATTACTTTTTCGTGCCGCAGGTGGAATTGAAAAACGGGAATTTCCTCTGGTTGTCGGCTGCTAAACCAATAGTCGGCGGCAGCGGCCCGTTCACGCCGGATTTGCAATCCTGGATACGCGACGGCAACCTGGACCCGGACTGGCTGAGAATCGGCACCGACATCGTCGGCGGCACCACCTTTAACCAAGCCTTCTCGGTATCCGGCGTTGCCGCCGTACCGCTGCCGGCTGCCACCTGGCTGTTTCTAAGCGGCATCCTGGGCGTTATGGGCTTGGGTAAACGCAAACAAGCCAACGTTTAAATCGTCCTGCACTGCACTCCTCTCCTACCTGCCATGCTGTTAACAAGCAAGTTGTTGGCGGCATGGTTTTTTTCTAGGCCGGTAACTCAGCCTTTATTTACTTGCCACCACGTAAAAAAGCCGGCACGGGGCCGGCTCTTCTAAGCTTAAGCGCTTACTGCGCGAAAAAGCCGATTTCAGCGGGTGGTAACGGTTGCGGGTTCAAACTGACCATGGATAGCTTGCTGACCGCGCCACTAAACAAGTCGGGCAGCGGACCGGGTTTTGGCCCTTTCCAGAAACCGGGATAAGGCGTTCCGCACCAACCACCGGCTACCTGTTGCAGTTCTTCCGTATTCAGAACCCTGAAATTTTGCGTTAATTGTGTGTTCATTTGACTGGCTCCTTTGAAATATCAAAAAATCCCACCGCTAAAAGGTGGTTCCAAACCGCGACTTGAACCGATCCGTGTTTAAACAAAGCGTTCATCCGCATGCCGTTTTGGGCACACCCATTCAAATCGCAGATGCTCTTGGCCAGCCCCCCTCCCTGTGCTGGCCGGAGCCAAAAAGCAATGCCTATTGCAATCTGACCGGCGGCGACCACTGATCGGTCGGGTCGCAAACCCTTGCTGTTTGCCGGCATAAGCACTTTACAAGCCGCCCGCCCTTACATCTGTGGCAAATTACCGACAGCCGGACGCAATAATCCACAGCATCCGCAATGACGCGCCTTTAGGTTTTGTTGGGGATTACGGCATGGTTCATGAGCAGCGCGCCGGGTGTCTTGTACACCGGCCACATCGGCTGCGCCCAGCACAGGCCGGCTCAGCGGACGATATAGCGACGGCCCATGGGCATAAACCGTCTGAAAAATAATTGAAGGCGGCTTTCTATTCAGGCGGTGAACAATACATCAAGACATCATGGCCCGCTCAACCATTCCATCCGCCAGCTTTTGCTGTAATTGATTAGCGGCGGCGAGGCGGGCTTTTAGCTGGTCGCAGAGAGCCATTAGTTCTTCGACTTTGGCGACTATGCGGTGTTGTTCGGCGAGTGGAGGAAATGGAATTAGATGTATTAGCTCAGACCTGATCTGACAGTTACCGTTTTTGCGGGGTGTCTGTCAGATTAGATTTGGTTCAGATTTTTTTGAGCCCAAATCTGTTTTCCATCCAGCAAGGTATCCATCGGCGTTCTGCCGTTGCACATTTTGCCCTGATGAGTTCGGTCATTGTTGTAATAAACCAGCCATTCGTCCAGATCTTTTTGGAGTTCATCCAGGTCGCTATAGAGCTTTTTGCGGAACGTGACCTGATAGAACTCCTGCAAGATGGTCTTGTGGAAGCGTTCGCAAATCCCATTGGTTTGCGGCGACATGGCCTTGGTTTTGGTATGGTCGATGTCGTTGATCGCCAGGTATAGCTGATAATCATGCTGTTCGACCTTGCCACAATATTCTGTGCCGCGATCCGTCAGAATGCGTAGAACGGGTAATGCGTTGGCTTCATAGAACGGCAATACTTTGTCATTCAGGATGTCCGCGGCAGTAATCGGCGTTTTGGTGGTGTACAGTTTGCAGTGAGCGACTTTGCTGTAGGTGTCCACGTAAGTCTGCTGGTAAATCCGCCCAACCCCTTTGAGGTTGCCAACGTAAAAGGTATCCTGCGAACCCAGGTAACCGGGATGGGCTGTTTCGATTTCGCCGCAGGCTTGATCATCCTGCTGCTTTTTCTCCAACGCCGCAATCTGCGCATCGCTCAGCATTAACCCTTCGGCGGCTACCTTGGCTTCCAGTGCTTTAAGCCTCTTTTTAAAGTTCTCCAGGTCATGCCGTAACCAGATGGAGCGAACGCCGCTGCCGGATACGAATACCCCTTGTTTACGCAGTTCATTACTGGTTCGATGCTGTCCATGCGCTGGCCACTCAACCGCATAGGCTTTCACTGCCAGCTCAATGCTTTCATCGACGCGATTCTTCAGATTCGGAGACCGGCGGTTTTTGTCGATTAAGGCATCAATGCCACCTTCGGCTACCAGCTCTTGATAACGATAAAACGTATCGCGCGAGACACCCATCACCTTGCAGGCTCTGGAGACGTTATTCAGTTCTTGGGCTAAATTTAACAGCCCCGCTTTGTGTTTAATGATCGGATTGTTTGTATGGATCATGAGAGTTACCTTTTGTGTTTTGTGTAAGGATTCGACACCCCTATCAAAACCGGTAACTCTCATCTTTTCAAGTCGATGTGTCAGATCAAGTCGTGACTAATACAAATTAGAGTACTAGCTAATCTATTCAAAGCCATTTTCTGGACTCCAACTTGTTTGGTTTTATCAAAAAACTGATTTTGGCAAAGTGAACTATTCAAACACATATACAGAAAAAGTTTTTCCACACCTTCCCACGGACTTATCCTTGCAGCGTTTTCTGTTAAATTCATCTGGTCAAACTTTTCTGGAATAATTCCACATTTGCCAATGGTAGCGCCGACAATCGTCATGTAAATATCATCTTTAGTAATAATGTAACGACTGATTTTTTCACGAATTTCACTATCGATGTAACGTAAATCAGTGCAATCAATTGAGCCATCTTTCATGTCGCTAACACGAATATAGATATAGGGTGTTGGCTCTGTTAGAAGATGATAACCGTTTGGCACTCGTTTCCCCCCCTTGATCTCTGTTATTGTGCCTAGCATTACCCACTCCCATTCCTTGGGCAATTCAAACGGTTTTTCATCCACAGCAATCGCCGGCAGCGGTTTATCTTTTTTGATCTTCCCTTCCGCAATCAACTTGGCTTTTTCAGCCTGGATGCGCTTGAGCAATTCGCTGGCCGGTTCGTCGTTTGGGTCTTGCGGCACCAGTTTGCCCATTACCGCCAGTTGCAACAGGGTTTGCTTGAGGGCGTCGATGCTGGCTTCGGTGGTGAACAAGGTGTCGAAATGCGCGGCGATGCGCTGCCAGTTTTCGGCAAAAGATTCCGTTCGTACTGAGTCATGAGCCTGTCGAATGATCGAAGCATGAGCGGCATCTTTTGCTAATGGTCCTTCGACAAGCTCAGGACTGACGGTTGTGGAAGTGAGCGTGCCGAGCAAGTGGCTGACCAGCTTTTCGTGGGCTTCGGCAGCATTGATATGCTGGGCTTCCAGTTGGTCACAAAGCGCCATTAGCTCATCGACTTTAGCGACGATGCGGTGTTGTTCGGCGAGGGGTGGTAGTGGAAATGGATGTGAAATGACTGTAGAGGTATTTAATTCAATTTGATTGGTCGTTCCCGAAGCGGCACTTTCTATCTTGGACTGGACGGAAGGACTTTGAATCCATCGCCATAAAAAAACACTCAAAAAGGCGATCGGTCTGATTACCGTCACATGAGAGTCTGCAACGAGAATTGGCTTATGTTCCAACTCAGGGATAACACATGCGCGCCCGATAGTGCCTGTTCCGGTGGAATTCCATAAAACATCTCCCTCGCAAAGCATCCTTATAGCTTCGTATTTATGTATCGAGTCTGAATCGATAAATCGTGCTTGGGAAAGATCAAGCCCAGTCCACCTAACGCATTTTTGGGATATAACCGAATAGGGGCTGTTGCCATTTTGAAACGATAGCCTTGAAATCGAACGGCTCTGCCTCATTGATTGATTTTTCAATCAGAAGACAAGTGAGCTATGCCGCGACAAATGTTTACGGATGCATACTGGAATAAATTCAAAGCCATCCTGTTAAGCCTGGGGATTTATGACAAGCCTTCGCTCAGGCAAACGGTAGAAGGGATTTTTTATCGCATGCGAGTCGGCTGCCCCTGGCGAGACCTGCCTGCCACGTTTGGTAAGTGGAATGCAGTCTACAAACGGTTTAATGCGTGGTCACTGCAAGAAAAACTGATGGGCATCTTTCGAGGCCTGGTTGTGGCACCGGATTTGGAATGGACCTTTATTGACGGCAGTATCGTGAAAGCGCATCAGCATAGTAGTGGTGCGGCTCATGAACAGGATGCCGCGATTGGGAAATCCGTTGCGGGTCACACCACGAAAATCCATATGGCCGTTGATGCCTGTGGGCTGCCTATTCATTTCTCGATCACCGGTGGTGAAGTCCATGACTGCAAAGAAGCGCCGGAATTAGTGGCTAAACTGCCTTTGGCTGACTACACGGTCGCTGACAAAGGCTATGACAGTGAACCTCTACGGATTCAAATTCGAGAGAAAGGGAGTGTCCCTATCATTCCTAGAAAACAAAATTCAATCGTCGGGAATGACGGAATGGATTGGTGCCTCTACCAATATCGCCACCTCGTTGAAAATGTCTTTGCGCGATTGAAACATTTCAGAGCCATCGCGACGCGATATGACAAATTGAAACGCAATTTTGAAGGCGTTGTCGCTTTGGCCTGCGCTTTTATTTGGTTACCCATGTAAAACGGCAACAGCCCCTAGTCAGATTTACCGGTATAAACAGGACCTTTGCCGCGTTGAATGTAAGAACAAACTTCACCAAGCCTCACCCACTCCCACCCATGCGGCAATTCAAACGGCTGCTGTTCATCAGAAATCCCCCCCGGCCCCCCTTTTGCAAAGGGGGGAGGATTTGAAGTTGACGTTGATGTCGTTGCTGTGACTGCCGTTGAATTTGATCCCCCCCTTTGCAAAAGGGGGGTTAGGGGGGATTTGCTGTTCTTGATCTTGCCTTCCGCAATCAACTTGGCCTTTTCCGCCTGTATCCGTTTCAGCAATTCACTGGCCGGCTCGTCGTTAGCATCTTGCGGCACCAGTTTGCCGCGCACGGCCAGTTCCAAAATCAGCTCGCGCAGTTTCTTGATGCCATAGACACTGGCCGCCGTGCCGGCACCGCGGCCCCGGCCTGACTTTTTCGCGGTGTCGGCAGCGGTCCAGAGGTCCAGGTGTTCGGTCAGTAATTCGTGAATGGCGCTCATGTTGAAGTACCCTTTTTTGAAAATCCCCCCAGCCCCCCTTTTTCAAAGGGGGGTGTTGTCCGTGGTGTCATCTGTGCCTGTGCTGCTTCGGCATCCGGCTGCTCTTTGTCAAAAACAGACGTTGATGATGACTCTATAACTCCTTCCTTTGCAAAAGGGGGGCTGGGGGGGATTTGCTTTTGAACGGTACTAAAAACAACGCTCATCACAGCATCCAATTCCGTCAATACCTGGCGGTTATCAAACCGCAACACGACGATACCCATTGATTCCAACACCCGATCCCTTTCTGCATCCTTAACTTGGTGCTCCGCTTGGAAATGCTGCGAACCATCCAATTCAATACGAGATTAGCGGCTGCACAATAAAAATCGACGATGTAATTTGCCAAAGGTTTTTGGCGATAAAACGGCAAGCCCAATATTTGCTTGCGCCGTAATTTTGACCACAGCAACTGTTCAGCATCGGTCATGTTGCTGCGCAAGTTGCGGGAAAATGGTTTTAAGTTTGGATTGTATGATTTCATAATCCCCTAGCCCTCATTTTTCAAAGCAGCGGACTTTGGGTTCTCTCCTTCGTTCAAAGCTGGGAACTTTTGGTTTTCCACCATTTTGTTAGAAGTTGGGTTCTTGCTCCCCCCTTTGAAAAAGGGGGGCTGGGGGGGATTTAAAGCTGCATCCAAAATACCTTTCAATTGCCCGCGCAAGGCAGCAATGTCGGCTTGCATGGCCTGGTATTGGGCCAGCAGCTGTTCGGGGTCGTGGATTTCCTGCTCGCCGACGTGCGGGTTTTTGCAATCCAGGTTGTAGTTGCGGGCTTGGATGTCTGCCAGGCTGACTTGCCAGGCCTGCGGGTTTTCCACGCGCTGACTGAAACCATCCGCTTCGCTGCCCCACCAGACGGCCTCCGCCGCAAACTCTTCGATCTTCATCGGTTTGGTTTTGTTGTAGCTTTTGACACCGGGCGGATAGGGGTGTTCGTAAAACCAGATCTGTTGGGTGGGCGTGCCTTTGCTGAAAAACAGCAAATTGGTCTTAATGCCGGTGTAGGGGGCAAAGACGCCGTTGGGCAGGCGGACGATGGTGTGCAGGTTGCATTCTGCCAGCAGTTTTTCCTTGATACGGGTTTTGATGCCTTCGCCAAACAGAAATCCGTCCGGCAATACCAGCGCGGCGCGGCCACCGGGTTTAAGCAGTTGCATGATCAGCACTAAAAACAGGTCGGCGGTTTCGCGAGTGCGGAAGCTGGCCGGAAAATTGGTTTCGATACCATCTTCTTCCATGCCGCCAAACGGCGGATTGGTGACGATGACATCGACGCGGTCTTTGGGCGTCCAGCTGATCAGCGGCCTGGCCAGGGTGTTGTCGTGGCGGATATTGCTGGGGACATCCATGCCGTGCAGGATCATGTTGGTGGTGCAGAGTAAATGCGGCAGCGGCTTTTTCTCGATACCGAAGATGCTGGCTTGCAGTTGGGCTTCGTCATCGACGGTTTTTACATCTTGTTTGCGAATGTGTTCGATGGCGCAGGACAGAAACCCGCCGGTGCCACAGGCCGGGTCCATGACTTTTTCCCCCAGGCGCGGGTTGACCATTCGCACCATGAATTCGGTGACGGCGCGCGGGGTGTAAAATTCGCCGGCATTGCCCGCGGACTGCAAATCGCGCAGCAATTGCTCGTACATATCGCCGAACAAATGCCGTTCCTGGGCTTTGTTGAAATCGACGCCTTCCTGAATTTTGTTGATGACTTGCCGGATCAACTGGCCGGATTTCATGTAGTTGTAGGCGTCTTCAAACACCGAACGGATGACGTAGGCGCGCTGGTCGCCGCCCTTGGCCGGCAGTTGCTGCAAGGAGGGAAACAGCTCGTTATCCAGGAACGATTTCAGCGCATCGCCGGTCATGCCTTCGGCATTGGCCGCCCAGTTACGCCAACGATAAGGCTCCGGCAACGGCGATTGATAGTCGTCTTGCAATATCTCCCATTCGGTTTCGCGGTCGTCAAAGATTTTTAAAAACAACATCCACACCAATTGACTGAGGCGCTGGGCGTCGCCATCGACACCCACATCTTTGCGCATGATGTCTTGGATGGATTTAATGGTGGCGGAAATGCTCATAAATGGGGGTGTATCATGTTTGTTAAGAGGGATATGCAAAGGTAGGTGGGCAAGTTTTGCTGCCCACGCGAATCGACTACAAAAATTATAAAAACCGGAATTTACGCATACAGATGGGCTTCTAATTCTTGCAGCGCGGCCAGGTAGGCGGGCTTGCCGCCAAAGGCCGAGACCAGTTCACTGGCGGAACCCATGTTTTTGAACGGGTCCAGGGTGAGGATTTTGATGTCTTCAATGTTTTCTATGCCGGTGTCGGCGTATTTTTCCAGCAGGGTTTCCAGTACCTGACGGGCCTGCCCGCCGTATTTGGCAAAGTAGTTGCGCTTTTTAACCTGCTCGGCGCGCTCGCGACGAGTGAGCGGGGGTTGGTCAAAGGCGACGTGGCAGATGAGATCGAAGGCATCGAAATCCTTACCCACTTCGTCAGCCAGCGGCTCCAGCAACAGGCCGTGTTGTTCCAGTTCTTGCAGGATGGCGGCTTTGCGTTCGGCTTTGGTCCAGCGGCGCAGGAAGTCATCGAGCGAGGCATAATCCTTGCGCACGGTGGAGCGCGTGTAGTCCTTGAGCGATTCGGTGATCAGTTTGCCTTCCGGGCCGTAATACTGCACCCGTTCGGCAATCACATAGACGCTGACATCGCCGAGCACGTATTTTACTCGACGGTGTGGTTCATCGTCGCCTTCGCCTGCTGAGGTATCGCCGGTATTTCCGGTAGTTTCTGAATTGGGATGATCGGTTTCAGCGCCGGGATTATCGTCCGGCGGCACGGGGGATGCGCCGCCTTCGGGCTGGTAAATCATCACCGGCTCGCCGTCGAAATCCTGGTCGGCAAACAGCTCGGTGGCTTTTTTGAAGTCCATGATGGTGAACCAGTATTTGTCGTAATCCTCGTTGATGCGGGTGCCGCGACCGATGATCTGCTTGAACTCGGTCATCGATTTAATATGCTGATCCAGCACCACCAGCTTGCAGGTTTGCGCATCGACGCCGGTCGTCATCAGTTTGGAGGTGGTGGCGATGACCGGGTAACGCTGTTCGGGGTTGATGAAGTTATCCAGTTCGGCCTTGCCTTCGAGTTCATCGCCGGTAATGCGCATGACGTATTTGCGGCTTTCCTTGACGCGCTCCGGGTTCAGGTTAACCAAGGCTTGGCGCATACGTTCGGCGTGGTCGATGTCATCGCAAAACACGATGGTTTTGGCGTAAGGATCGGTGGCAGTCAGAAATTCGGTGATTTTCTTGGCGACCAGTTCGGTGCGTTTTTCCAGTACCAGGATGCGATCCATATCAATCTGGTTGTAAACCCGGTCTTCTATCAGTTGGCCATTTTTGTCGGTTTGACCTTTGCGGGGTCGCCAACCTTGCAGGTCTTTGTCGATGTCGATGCGCACCACTTTGTAGGGGGCCAAAAAGCCATCTTCGATACCTTGTTTGAGGCTGTAGGTATAGACCGGTTCACCGAAGTAATAACTACTGGATACGTCTTTGGTTTCTTTGGGCGTGGCGGTTAAGCCGATATGGGTAGCCGAGGAAAAATAGGCCAGAATTTCGCGCCAGGCCGAGTCTTCTGCGGCACTGCCCCGATGGCATTCGTCGATGACAATCAAATCAAAAAAGTCGGGAGAGAATTGTTTGTAGATGTTTTGCTCTTCTTCCCTGCCGGTGACAGCTTGATATAAAGACAGGTAAATCTCGTAACTTTTATCGACCTGCCGCTTGCTGATTTTGGTCATCGCCGCGGCAAACGGTTTGAAGTCGTTGTTTTTGGTTTGATCCACCAAGATATTACGGTCGGCTAAAAACAGGATGCGTTTTTTCGCGCCGGACTTCCATAGGCGCCAGATGATCTGGAATGCGGTGTAGGTTTTGCCGGTGCCGGTCGCCATCACCAGCAAAATGCGCTGCTGTTGTTTTGCTACCGCTTCAACCGTGCGGTTGATGGCATTGGCTTGATAATAACGCGGCGAGCGGCCGGTGCCGTCATCGTAATACGGCATTTCTACAGTATGGCGAGCGGCGTCTGTCTCCAAACCTTTCCATTGGCAATAACGCTGCCACAGTTCGGCCGGCGACGGGAAGGCGTCCAGCGCCAGCAGTTGTTCAGTTTTATCGGACCGTCCGGTGCGATCATGCATCAGAAAGCCGTCGCCATTGGAACTGAATACGAACGGCACGCTGAGGGTTTCGGCATAGTGCAGCGCTTGCTGCATACCCGCACCCACGCTGAGGCTGTTGACCTTGGCCTCGATGACGGCCAGTGGCATATTTGCTTGATGGTAGAGGATGTAATCCGCGCGTTTTTGTTCGCCGCGCGTATGCAGTTTGCCGCGCACGATGATGCGGCCTTTGGTGAAACCGACTTCTTCCCGAATCTGGCTGAGCAAATCCCAGCCGGCGGCCGTTAGGGCCGGCGTGATAAATTTGGTGCAGATGTCACGTTCGCTGAGGTTTTTTTTGTTATTCATTTCCGGGAAAAATCCTTGTAAACCTTTGAATAAGTCCTGACTCGCCGCCGATGAAAACATCCCTGTAACTAAACTGAAATCTCAAGTTTGGCTGGGTTTGAAGCTCTGAAGCTCTGAAGCTCTGAAGCTCTGAAGCTCTGAATATTATCTTAAAAGCCCAACGAAACGCTGCGTGGTTTCGTGTTGATCATTGAAGCTACCAACAGCTTAGCAGCTAAATCGAACAATCTGATGAACGTCGGTTTTGTTGATATTAGGCCACCGCGCCTCAACCAGCACATCGCAAAGGCCGACTGCGGACGTAAAAAAACCCGCTAAGCCAGATAACTTGCGGGTTTTTGTATTTCTTTGGATTTCTTAAAATCCTTGTTTGGTACCGACGGGCGGACTTGAACCGCCACGACTTGCGTCACCACCCCCTCAAGATGGCGTGTCTACCAATTTCACCACGTCGGCTTTATTTGTTGCTAACTTATTTTGCCGCTGGCTTTTCGACTTCTTTGATAGCCGGCGCTGCAGGCAAAGTCGCATCCTGGATCGGCAAGCTGCCGTCTGCCGGCATGCCTTGCGTTAACGGTACATCAGACTTAACGGGTTCAGCAGCAGGTGTCGAATCCAATATGACGTCGGTTTTTTTACCTTGATAGCCGCTTAAGACGGCCAAGCCTAAGCTGGTAATAAAAAACAAGGTGGCGAAAATAGCCGTGGTTCTGGACAAAAATGAAGCAGAACCTTGAGCGCCGAATACTGAACCGGATGCGCCACCGCCAAAAGTCGCGCCGGCATCCGCGCCTTTTCCTTGTTGCATCAGGACCAAGCCAACGATGCCTATACCCAGGAAGATGTGAATAATTATTATAATTTGGTACAACATAAAGACCTTAATCGGATGAGACTAAACCGAATGGCAAATCTGCAGGAAGCCTTTTGCATCCAGCGATGCGCCCCCAACCAAACCACCATCAATGTCCGGCATCGCAAACAAGCCTTTTGCGTTATCTGGCTTGACGCTACCGCCGTATAAAATTTGTACTTTTTCCGCGATTACCGGATTTCTATCGGCAATCCGTTGGCGAATGTACTTGTGTACTTCTTGCGCCTGCTCGTCGGTAGCCACTTTGCCGGTGCCGATAGCCCAAACAGGTTCGTAGGCAATCACAGCGGTTTCGAACGCTTCGATGCCTGCGGCGGCAATGACTGCGTCCAGTTGCTCGTCAACCACTTGGAAGGTTCTGTCTTGCTCGCGCTCTTCCAGTGTTTCGCCAACGCACAGCACAGGCACTACGCCTTTGCTCAAGGCTTGGCAAAAACGTTTGGCAACCGACTCGTTGGTGTCGCCGTAGTAGCTGCGGCGCTCGGAGTGACCAACCAATGCATATTTGCAGCCGACTTCGCTCAGCATTGCTGCTGATACTTCGCCGGTATAAGCACCGGATGCTTGGTCGGCGACGTTTTGTGCGCCCAATGCGATGGGGGATGCCGCCAATACGCTACGAATATCTGACAAATAGACGAAAGGAACGCAAACCGCGACTTCCTGCTGAACGTCACCTAGACCATCAGCCAAAGCTTGAGCAAGTTTTTGCCCATCTTCCAGCGAGCCGTTCATTTTCCAGTTACCCATAATCAAAGACCGACGCATTACATCCTCCGAGCTAAATAAGACCGCATATAATATCGAGTTAAGCCTTTTAGTTCAAGCCGGAATCGCTTTCTTGACATCGGCGGCCAGTTGGTTGGCAAACTTGACCACCTCGTCTTGATCTACACCTTCCACCATCACTCGGATCAATGGCTCGGTGCCGGAGGATCGCAGCAACACTCTACCTCGTTCACCCAGTTTTTTCTCTACTGCGTCCACGGCTTTTTTGATGCTGTCGATCTCTTCGATTTTGACTTTTTTATCGGTTTTGACGTTAATCAGCACTTGCGGGTATTTGCTCATACCGGATTTAAGCTCATTCAGGCTTTTGCCAGTACGTTGCATTTCCGCCAACACTTGCAAGGCGGAAACAATACCGTCGCCCGTGGTGGTTTTATCCAGACAGATAATATGTCCGGAGCCTTCGCCACCGAGCATACCTTTGTGCTCAGATAACATTTCCATCACATAGCGGTCGCCTACTTTGGCGCGCAGCAGAGCCACGCCGACGGCTTTCAGCGCATGCTCCATGCCAAGGTTTGACATCAGTGTACCAATCACGGGCCCGAACAATTTGCCTTCTTCCAAACGTGATTTGGCAATGATGTAAATCAACTCGTCGCCATCGACAATTTCACCTTTGTGATCGACCATGATAATCCGGTCGCCGTCGCCATCCAGCGCTATTCCCAGATCGGCGCGGAATTCCAGCACTTTGGCAGCCAGATTTTCCGGCTTGGTAGCACCGCATTCGTCGTTAATGTTCAAACCGTCCGGGTCGGCACCGATGGTGACAACTTCGGCGCCCACTTCACTAAATACATGAGGTGCGATGTGGTACGTCGCACCGTTGGCACAATCGATAACAATCCGCATGCCTTTAAAATCCAAATGCGGCGGCACGGTTGCTTTGCAAAACTCAATATAACGCCCGGCCGCATCGCTGACCCGTTTGGCTTTACCCAGTTTTGCCGATTCCACCGTAGTCATCGGCGCATCCAAATATTGTTCGATCTGATGCTCTACGTCATCCGGCAATTTGGCGCCGTCCACCGAGAAAAACTTGATACCGTTGTCATAGTACGGATTGTGAGAAGCACTGATGACAATGCCGGCTTTTGCTCTTAAAGTACGAGTCAAGTAGGCAATACCAGGCGTGGGCATAGGCCCCAATAAACGGGTATCCACACCCGCCGCCGACAACCCCGCTTCCAACGCTGATTCGAACATATAGCCGGAAATGCGCGTGTCCTTGCCCACCAACACGAAACCACTGCCTTCCTTGGCAAAGACTCTGCCTGTCGCCCAGCCCAGCTTTAGCATGAAGTCGGCAGTAATGGGGTACTCACCGACTTTGCCGCGGATACCGTCAGTGCCAAAATATTTTTTTGCCATACTCAAATTCTCTTAACTAAATCCCAAAAAAAAGAGAGGCCGGAGCCTCTCTCGCTTTTGCCGTTACAGCATCAGCCTTGCTCGGCTGCGCCTCCGATTGATGGGTCGGTATCTTTTTGATCCCAATGATCATTTTTGATGCCACCACTGGAAGACGGCGTATCGTCCTCCCAACCTTTTGGCTCTCTTACCGGTTTTCTTTCCATCAAATCATCGATCTGATATTTGTCGATGGTTTCGTATTTCATCAAAGCGTCTGCCATTGCATGCAGAATATCTTCATTTTCCTTCAGAATCGTTTCCGCTCTTTCGTAATTTCTGTCAATGATAGACCGGATTTCTTCGTCGATAGTGTGAGAAGTTTCTTCGGCCACAGATTTATGCTGAGTGACAGAGCGGCCCAAGAAAATTTCGCCTTCTTCTTCGCTGTACGCCAATGGCCCAAGACGTTGTGACAAGCCCCATTTTGTGACCATGTTTCTGGCCAACTCGGTGGCACGTTCGATGTCGTTGGAAGCACCGGTGGACACTTGTTCCCAGCCAAAAATCAATTCCTCGGCAATCCGGCCACCGTACAAGCTGGAAATCATGCTATCGAGTTTACGTTTGCTAGCGCTATATTGATCGCGCTCAGGCAAGAACATGGTTACACCCAACGCACGGCCACGCGGCATGATGCTGACTTTGTAGACAGGATCGTGTTCAGGCACCAAGCGACCGACGATAGCGTGACCGGCTTCGTGATACGCGGTCATTTTCTTTTCTTTCTCGTCCATCACCATGGAGCGTCTTTCCGCACCCATAATCAGTTTGTCCTTGGCTTTTTCCAAGTCCACCATGCTGACCAAGCGCTTGTTGTAGCGCGCGGCGAACAAGGCCGCTTCGTTAACCAAGTTAGCTAAGTCAGCTCCGGAAAATCCTGGCGTACCTTGTGCAATATATTTGATTTTAACGTCATCCGCCGCAGGGACTTTTTTCAAATGCACATTAAGGATTTGTTCCCGGCCCCTCACGTCAGGCAACCCGACTACCACTTGACGGTCAAAACGACCTGGACGCAACAACGCTTTATCCAACACGTCGGAACGGTTGGTTGCGGCGATAACGATAATACCTTCGTGACCTTCGAAGCCGTCCATTTCAACCAGCAATTGGTTCAAGGTTTGTTCGCGCTCGTCGTTGCCACCGCCCAAACCGGCACCACGTGAACGACCAACCGCATCGATCTCGTCGATGAAGATAATGCACGGTGCGTGTTTTTTAGCTTGTTCGAACATGTCGCGCACCCTGGAGGCACCAACACCGACGAACATTTCCACAAAGTCCGAACCGGAAATAGTGAAGAACGGCACTTTGGCTTCGCCGGCAATCGCTCTGGCCAACAAAGTTTTACCGGTGCCCGGAGGCCCCACCATCAAGGCACCGCGCGGTACTTTACCACCCAGTTTTTGGTATTTTGACGGGTCTTTAAGGAAGTCGACCATTTCTTCGACCTCTTCCTTAGCCTCGTCGCAACCTGCCACGTCGGCAAACGTCACCTTGTTTTGATCCTGATCCAGCATCCGTGCCTTACTTTTACCAAAGCCCATCGCACCGCCGCGACCACCGACGCCGCCGCCTTGCATTTGGCGCATGAAGAATACCCAAACTGCAATCAGCAACAAAATCGGACCAAATGACACGAAGATTTGCATCAGCATAGACGGCTCTTCGGGAGGCTGAACGGATATTTCCACACCATTAGCCAACAGATCGTCGATCAAATGCGGATCGTTAGGCATATAAGTCTTAAACTTATCGCCGGAGACCATTTTGCCTTTGACAGTATTATCGGAGATCGCAACCTGCTGAACTTGTCCAGCTTTGACAGCGTCGATCAATTGCGAGTACGAAAAAGTCGCGTCGCTACGAATCGCCCGCGACCCGAAACTGTTGAATACAGCCATCAACACTACGGCGATGACCACCCACAAAATTAAATTTTTAATCATATCGCTCAAGTTACGCGCTCCGGCCTGGAATGGCCTCAAAATTTAAAAACCGAGTAATTGTATCAGGACTACTCGCATCCCACCGCCATCATAGCCCTATGAACGGCGACTTTCGCAGTTTTATTTAAAACCTTTCGCCAAAATATACACTTCGTTACTTCTGGGCCGCGAAGCTTTCGGCTTTCTAATCACCACACTGCTGAACTGCTGACGCACTTGATTATAGTATTCATCAAATCCGGCGCCCTGAAACATCTTGATCAAAAACGTCCCACCCTTAGCCAATATATGTTGCGCGGCATCCAGAGCCAATTCGCCCAAGTAAATCGCCCGCGGCTGATCCATTTCCCGACTACCACTCATATTGGGGGCCATATCCGACAATAACAAGTGAACCGGTTCGCCATCAAGCACTTTATATAGCTGCTCCAGCACATCGTCTTCCCGGAAATCGCCTTGAATAAAATCGACGCCATCAATAGGATCGATAGGCAATAAATCCAGCGCAATCACCTTATTTTTTTTACCGACGATTTTGCTGACATATTCGGACCACCCACCTGGTGCAGCGCCCAGGTCAACTATATTAATACCAGGTTTTATGATTTTGTCTTTTTCTTGGATTTCTATCAGCTTGAACACGGCACGAGAGCGGTAGCCCATGGCCTGCGCTTTCTTGACATACTCGTCTTGGAAATGTTCCTGCATCCACTGCTGGCTACTTTTGCTGCGTGCCATATTTTCTATTCGTGTAAAATTGCTGGGTTTTTAAAGTTTAAGGAAACAGAGTGAATCCTATTCAAAAGAAAAAGCTGAAAGCTGAAGCTCACCCGCTCAATCCGGTGGTGATTATCGGCCAGGCAGGCTTGACCGAAGCAGTTATCAAAGAAATTAATGTAGCGTTGGACGCTCACGAAGCTGATCAAAGTCAAAATTCGCGCAGAAAGAGACGAGCGTGCGGCTATTAGAGAACAAATCTGCGCGCAAACCAAGGCGGAACTGGTGCAATCTATTGGTCAAATAGCCGTTATTTATCGTTTGAACCCCAAGAAATAAACTCAATGGGGAGGCATGCCTCCTCCCCATTACCAATCGACTTAAATATATTGGACCGAGAGAATCTCGTATTCGATATTACCGCCCGGCGCTTTTACCGTCACCACGTCTTCAACTTCCTTGCCTATTAATGCTCTGGCAATCGGCGAACCCACCGAAATGCGGCCTTCCTTGATGTTGGCTTCGTCTTCGCCGACGATCTGATAGGTCACTGTCTTGCCGGAATCGAGATCTTCGATTTCCACTGTCGCCCCGAACACGACCTTGCCGTTGGCTTCGGTTTTTGTCACATCAATGATATTGGCGTTGGATAACTTGCCTTCGATTTCAGCGATGCGGCCTTCGGCAAAGCTTTGCTGTTCGCGCGCCGCGTGGTACTCGGCATTTTCTTTTAAATCGCCGTGGGCGCGCGCCTCAGAGATGGCCTGAATGATGCGCGGTCTAACCACAGTTTTAAGTTCTTCCAATTCGGCGCGCAATTTATTGGCACCCACCACTGTCAGTGGAAATTTTTGCATTTACTGCTCCCCTTTTGAATTCAAATTCATCCGTTAAAATGTTTTATGCAAGTCTTGCAGGCAATTCACGTCGCCGGCATCGAGTTCGCCCAAGGCATAACACGCGGCACGCGCACCCGCCATCGTCGTGTAATAGGTCACTTTGCGCTGCAAGGCTTCGCGGCGCATGGTAAACGAATCAGCCACGGCTTTAACACCTTCGGTCGTGTTGACGATCAACTGCACCTCGCCGTTTTTAATCATATCCACGGTGTTGGGCCGGCCTTCGTTGACCTTGAAGATTTCCTTGCAAGGAATACCGGCTTCTTTCAATACCTTGGCAGTACCGCGAGTCGCCACAATCTCGTAATTTTTGTCGATCAGCATTTTAGCCAGTTCCGGCAGCTTAGGTTTGTCGGCATCACGGATACTGATCAACACCTTGCCGCTGTGGCTCAAATCCACACCACACGCACGCTGCGATTTGGCAAACGCTTCGCCGAAGGTCTTACCGACGCCCATCACTTCGCCGGTGGACTTCATTTCCGGGCCCAGCAAAGGATCGACGCCGGGGAACTTAATGAACGGGAATACCGCCTCTTTCACTGAGAAATATTCGGGAATACGCTCTTCGGTAATGCCCTGCTCTTGCAAGGATTTACCGACCATCACCCGCGCAGCGATTTTCGCCAGCGGATAACCGGTGGCTTTGGAGACAAACGGCGCGGTGCGCGAGGCGCGCGGATTGACTTCCAGCACATAGATGGTTTCGCCTTGAATCGCAAACTGAGTATTCATCAGACCGCGTACACCCAGCGCTTCGGCCATTTTCGCGACTTGTGCACGCAGCTGATCCTGCATATGTGCCGGCAAGTCATAAGGCGGCAACGAACACGCCGAGTCGCCGGAATGCACGCCGGCTTGCTCGATATGTTCCATCAACCCGCCGATCAACACTGTCTCGCCGTCGTAAATCGCATCGACGTCCATTTCCACCGCATCGTCCAGAAATCTATCCAGCAATACGGGCGAATCGTTGGAAACACTGACCGCTTCTTTCATGTAGCGGCGCAAGCCTTCTTCGTTGAACACGATCTCCATCGCCCGACCACCCAACACATAGGATGGGCGCACGACCAACGGATAACCGAGTTCGCGAGCCGAATTAACGGCTTGCTCGACCGAACGTGCAGTGGCATTGGGTGGTTGCAACAGATTCAAACGCTCCAACAATTTCTGGAAACGCTCACGGTCTTCAGCCAAGTCTATCGAATCGGGCGAAGTGCCGATAATCGGCGCACCAGCAGCTTCCAAGGCCCGGGCCAGTTTCAACGGTGTTTGCCCGCCGTATTGGACGATGACACCCTTGGGTTTTTCCAATTCGATAATTTCCAACACATCTTCCAGCGTCAAGGGCTCGAAATACAGACGGTCGGAGGTATCGAAGTCGGTAGAAACGGTTTCCGGGTTACAGTTGACCATGATGGTTTCGTAACCATCTTCGCGCAGCGCCAACGCGGCATGCACGCAGCAATAATCAAATTCGATACCTTGGCCGATCCGGTTCGGGCCACCGCCAAGGATGATGATTTTTTCCTTATCGGACGGATTGGCCTCGCATTCCTGTTCGTAAGTCGAATACAGATAGGCGGTATCGGAAGCAAACTCCGCTGCGCAAGAATCGATGCGCTTGTAAACCGGGCGCACGCCTTTTTTGTGGCGGACGCTGCGCACTTCGGATTCCTTGGTTTCCAGTAATTTGGCCAGACGTCTGTCGGAAAAACCTTTACGCTTCAGCCGCAACAACTCACCCGGCTCCAGGGTCGCCAGGGTTTTGGTGGACAAGGTTTTTTCAGTATTAATCAGATCCTCGACCTGTGCCAAGAACCACGGATCTATTTTCGACGCCTGATGAATCTCAGCAAAACTCAAGCCGCTACGGAACGCATCCGCCAAATACCACAGACGTTGCGGGCCGGGATAGCGTAATTCTTTCAGAATGGTGTCTTCGCTATTAGCATCGTTCAAATCGGAAATTTCATCCAGACCATCGACACCCACTTCCAAGCCACGCAAAGCTTTTTGCAAAGATTCCTGGAAGGTGCGGCCAATCGCCATCACCTCGCCGACCGACTTCATTTGCGTGGTCAGCCTGTCATTAGCTTGCGGGAATTTTTCGAAGGCAAAGCGCGGCACCTTGGTAACCACGTAATCGATGGACGGCTCGAACGACGCCGGCGTCGCACCGCCGGTGATTTCATTGCGCAATTCATCCAGCGTGTAGCCCACCGCCAATTTGGCCGCGACTTTGGCAATTGGAAAACCAGTGGCTTTAGAGGCCAGCGCCGATGAACGCGACACCCTGGGGTTCATTTCGATAACGATCAAGCGGCCAGTGTCGGGGTTGATGGCGAACTGCACATTGGAACCGCCGGTATCGACGCCGATTTCCCGCAATACCGCCAACGAGGCATTCCGCAGGATTTGATATTCCTTGTCGGTCAACGTTTGCGCCGGGGCGACGGTAATCGAGTCACCGGTGTGTACGCCCATCGGGTCGAAGTTTTCGATCGAGCAGATAATGATGCAGTTATCTTTTGAATCCCGCACCACTTCCATTTCAAATTCTTTCCAGCCCAAAATCGATTCTTCAATCAACAATTCGCTGGTCGGCGACAGATACAGGCCGCGCTCGCAAATTTCGATGAATTCTTCGCGGTTATAGGCAATACCGCCGCCGCTACCGCCCATCGTGAACGAGGGCCGAATCACGGTGGGATAACCCACTTCTTCCTGTGCGGCAAAGGCTTCTTCCATGCTGTGTGCGACTTTGGCTCTGGACACTTCCAAACCAATGCGTGCCATTGCTTCGTTAAACAGCGCGCGATCTTCCGCCATGTTGATGGCTTCCTTGGTCGCGCCTATCATCTCCACGCCGTATTTTGCCAATACGCCGTGTTTGTCCAGCGCCAGCGCACAGTTCAGCGCGGTCTGGCCCCCCATCGTCGGCAGGATGGCGTCGGGGCGTTCTTTTTCAATGATTTTTTCGACGGTCTGCCAGTCGATAGGCTCGATGTAAATCGCGTCGGCCATATCCGGGTCGGTCATGATCGTCGCCGGATTGGAGTTGACCAGAATCACCCGGTACCCTTCTTCCCGTAAGGCTTTACAAGCCTGGGTGCCGGAATAATCAAACTCGCAAGCCTGACCGATGACAATCGGTCCGGCGCCCAGTAATAAAATCGATTTTATGTCGGTTCTTTTTGGCATATCACTCTGTATAAAACTTAAGCGGAACGAGGCTGGTTCATCAAATCGATGAAATCGTCGAACAAAGATTCGACATCGTGCGGACCGGGGCTGGCTTCCGGATGCCCCTGAAAGCTGAAGGCCGGTACATCGGTACGGGCGATGCCCTGCAAACTGCCGTCGAACAGCGAGACGTAGGTTGCTTTCAGATTGGCGGGCAGTGAATCCGGGCTGGCGGCAAAACCGTGGTTTTGGCTGCTGATCATCACCCGGCCGGTTGCCAGTTCTTGGACCGGATGGTTGGCGCCGTGATGGCCGAATTTCATTTTCTCGGTTTTTGCGCCGCTGGCTAACGCCAATAACTGATGGCCCAAACAAATACCAAATACCGGCACTTTTTTATCGAGGATGGTTTTGATCGCTTCGATGGCATACGTGCAAGGCTCCGGATCGCCGGGGCCATTGGATAGGAAAACACCGTCAGGATTCATTGCTAACACTTCGGCGGCGGGCGTTTTGGCCGGTACCACCGTGACCTTGCAACCGCGGTTGGCCAACAACCGCAGGATATTGCGCTTGATACCGAAATCGTAAGCCACTACATGCTTGGTCAAATCAAGCGCTTGTTGATGACCTTCGCCCAGCTTCCAGACGTTTTCGGTCCAGACATAGGCTTGCGCGGTAGTCACTTCCTTCGCCAGATCCATGCCTTTCAGGCCTGGAAAGCCTTCGATAGCCTGTTTCGCAGCATCTAAATCAACCGACTCGCCGGCGATGATGCAACCGCGTTGCGCGCCTTTGTCGCGTAGCAAGCGGGTTAATTTGCGGGTGTCGATGTCGGCAATCGCCACCACGTTGTGCTCGCGCAGATATTCGGGAAGGGTTTTCGCGTTACGCCAGCTGCTGGCCAGCAAAGGCAAATCCCGTATCACCAGGCCGCTGGCAAACACTTTGACAGATTCGTCGTCTTCAGGATTAGTACCGACATTACCGATGTGCGGATACGTCAATGTGACGATTTGCCGTGCGTACGACGGATCGCTGAGAATTTCCTGATAGCCGGTCAATGCCGTGTTAAAAACCACTTCTCCCACGGAACAGCCGTCGGCACCTATCGAAATGCCGTGAAACGCCGTCCCGTCTTCTAGTACCAGTAATGCAGGTTTGTTCAAGATTGGCCACCTTAGATGTAGAAAACGGGATAAATCTTGCGACTCATCCCGTTCCTGATAGATAAAAACTTAGGTGATTTTACGAAATTATGGCTGTTTGGTCATTAACAATTTTCTAACTTGGTGCGTCACCGAGATTCCACTGTTTCACAAACACACTGTATTTATTGCCAATTCCGCCTTATCCGGATTGGCCGGGCGCCAGCAGCCACTGCACCGGGCTGTGTAAGGACAACAGGTTCAGTCAATGTTCGAATTTGCCGATTTCGGCTTGCAGTTTTTCTTGCTGCGCGGCCGTTAACAGCATAAACACGTCATGATCAAGCTTGGATTTTTCCAAGGCCATCTGCTGATGCATCGCTGCAGATTTCTCAAGCAACGCTTTGGCCTGTTCCTCATTGTAATCAGCGGAAAAACTCAAAGCGTGCAATTCGGCTCGCAGCGCATGCTCCTGTTTAAATCGACCCTGTCCGTCACCGAATCGGGTTTTCATTAAATTCTTGATATCGGCTTCCTGCTTTTCGCTGAGATCAAGATTTTTTAAAAATCTCGGCAAATGTTGCTCGCCGTCCGCTTCGCCAAACCTATGCATCGGCGGTTTGCCGCCGCCGTGGTGCCCGCCGTGCGGCGGCTCAGCCATTGCAGTTAGGGGTAACAAGCCAAGCACTAACACTAATTTTTTCATAACACTCTCCACAAAACGATGATAAATCCAAGGACAAAACTTGTTCAATTTCGTCGTAGCCAGTATTTCAAATCAGAGGTTAAGTGCTGTTAGTGCCGTGTAAAATCAGGTAAACCCTGCTGGTTGTCTACGGAAGCCGCGGCTATGATGATGAACACACAGCCAACGAGCGAGAACCATGCACAAAGTGTTAATTATCGATGACGATGTCGAACTGGCGGGATTATTCCGAGAGTATCTAACGCAGGAAGGTTTTAATGTGGACGTCAGCCATACCGGCGCCTCCGGACTGCAACATGCCCTATCCGGCGAATATCAATTAGTCATTTTGGACATCATGCTGCCGGATATTAAAGGCACCGAGATATTGACGCGCATCCGCCTGGAAAGCCGGGTGCCGATACTGATGTTTACCGCCAAGGGCGATGACGTGGACCGCATCATTGGCTTGGAATCCGGCGCCGACGATTACGTCCCCAAGCCCTGCACGCCCAGAGAACTGGTTGCCAGAATTCGGGCAATTTTGCGCCGAACCCAGCCCGCCGCCAGTCTCTCGCCCGGACCGATTGTGGCCGGCCCGCTGAAACTTTGGCCGGAAAAACGCAAAGCTGCCTGGTTTGAACAAGACCTGGACCTAACCAGCACCGAGTTCAATTTGCTGGAAACTTTGGCCAGTCAGGTGGGCCGGGTCGTCAGCAAAAACGAGCTCTCCGAAAAAGCCCTGGGCAGGCCTCTGGCGCGTTTCGACCGTAGCATTGACGTCCATATGAGCAGCATCCGCCAGAAACTCGGCAACCAGCCGGACGGCCGCTCTTACATTCAGACCGTGCGCGGCCAAGGCTACCAGATGATCAAGGCATAAGATGGGCAGATTGTTTTGGAAGTTTTTCTTTGCTTTCTGGCTGGCTCTATTAACCGCAGGCATCGGTGTGGGTACCGCCGTCTGGCTCAGACACTCCGCGCAGCAAAACCTGTCGGCCAAGCCAGCCGATGTCGTCGATGTCAGACGCGCCTCGCTAGTCAAGCTGGCCGCCAGCACCCTGCCGCATGGCGGCGTCAAGGGCTTACACGACTTTATTCAGACCTTGCAAAACACCCGTTTCCCACCGATATACGCGGTAGACGATACGGACCGGGAATTATTGGGCAGGCCTTTAGCGGCAGAGGTATTGCAACAGGCCAGAGCCTTACATCGAAAAAACGCCTACCCGGATGCCATCCAAATGATTTCGGCCGACGACGGTCACCGCTATCTGCTTTTTGTACCCTTGCCAGAGCACGGCTTTGGCGACCTGTTCAGGCCGTCATTTCCGGGTCATCCCGGACTATCTCCCTTTGGCTTCGACGGCCCTATGCCTGGAGATCGGCCGCCCCCGCCGAGCGGTAACCCGGAGGAGCATAGCCCTCGCCCGCACCGCGAACCGCCCGCGCCGATTTTACCGATAATCTCCGGCTGTTTGGCCAGTCTGCTGTTCAGCGGACTGTTGGCCTGGTATTTCGCCAAACCCATTCGCAACCTGCGCGATGCGTTTAGCGCTGTGGCTCAAGGCCGGCTGAATACGCGAATCGGTAATGCAATGGGTAGACGGAGCGACGAATTGGCGGACCTGGGTCGCGACTTTGACCATATGGTGCAAAAAATCTGCTCGCTAATCAGTGCCCAGCAACATCTGCTGCACGATGTGTCTCACGAACTGCGCTCACCGTTGGCGCGGATTCAGGCGGCTATCGGTCTGGCCCAACAACAACCGGAAAAATTGCCGGCTACGCTGGAACGTATCGAACGGGAATCACAACGCATCAGCGATTTGGTCGGCGAGCTATTGATGCTATCTAAACTGGAAGCGGGCGTTGCGCCAGGAAAACTTGATCTAATCAATCTCGACGACCTAATGGCCGACATTGTCACCGACGTGCGTTTCGAGGCGGAAGCAAAGCGTATCGCACTGAGCTATCACGGTGATATTGACGTGATAGTCGAATGCCAAAGCGAACTATTGCATCGCGCTATCGAAAACGTGCTGCGTAATGCGGTGCAGCACTGTAAAGCCGAAGGCACGGTATTAATTACCGCCGATTTTGATAGCGATAATCGTCGCTTAAGAATTCGGGTGGACGATGACGGCCCTGGGGTACCCGATCAGGATTTGACGGCTATTTTTCAGCCGTTTTTCCGTAGCGGACAAGCACAAAAGCCGCACAGCACCGGCCTGGGACTCACCATCGCGCATCGCGCCGTCGAAGCGCATGGCGGCAGCATCAGCGCCAGCAACCGGCCGCAAGGCGGTTTAAGCGTGCTAATTGAGATCCCGTTTCCAACCCGGCAAGTAAACCAGAGGTAAGTATGTTTAAATTCAAAAAGTGGATGACAGCCCCGCTGATCGCTTTACTGTCGGCATGGGCACTAAGCGCGAACGCCGACCCGTTTCACCATCACGGCGGTCGGCATTTTGGCGGCCATTTCCGTCCGGGTTTTGGCTTTTACTTTGGTGCGCCACTCTATCCCAGACCATTTTACCCGGCTTATCCTTACTATCCGGCGTACCCGTATTACCCGCGGGAAATTATCACCGTACCGGTGCAACCCCCGGTCTATATCGAGCGCGAGCGCAGTCAACCCCAGAACGGTCCCTTAGCCGAAGGCTACTGGTATTACTGTAACGATCCGGCCGGCTACTATCCTTACATAAAAGAGTGTGCGAATGGCTGGCAACAAGTCGAGCCCACGCCGCAAAATTAAAGGGAGACCGCAAACATGAACACTAAAAAGCAAATGGCGGGAATCTGCGCGGCACTGGCCTTCAGCGGCTGCGCCCATATGCCCTCCGGCCCCAGCGTAATGGCGCTGCCCGGCACTGGCCTATCGTTCGAACAATTCCGCCAGGACGATTATCAATGTCAGCAATACGCGGCCGGGCAAGTCGGCGCCACGCCGAACCAGGCCAGCGCCGATAGCCAAATCGGCAGTGCCGCAGTCGGCACAGCAGTGGGAGCGGCCGCCGGTGCCGCTATTGGTGGTGGCGGCGGAGCGGCAATCGGCGCGGGCACGGGTTTGGTTGCAGGCACTATCGTCGGTAGCGGCGAATCAAGACGCTCCGGGTATGCCACCCAACAAGGTTACGACAATGCTTATGTGCAATGTATGTATGCCAAGGGCCACCGGGTGCCGGTATCCGGACAGTTTTCTTACCAATCGCCGGCGCCGAAAACATCACAGCCTAGCATCCCGCCACCACCGCCCGGATTACCGCCACCACCACCGTATCGGTGATAGTCAGGAAGGGCTTGCGTAACTAAAAAGTCATCCGCAAGCCCGCTTCCAGAATATGGTCGGAAATATTGGTTTGGCCCAAGCGAGTTTCATAACGCACGAACCCTGAGCCGCCATTGGGCAAAGTAGCGCTAAGCGAACCGCCGATATTGACATAATCGCGGTCGGGTTCGCCGGTCTGAATCGTGAAATTACCCTGGCCCGGTTCGGCCTGAGCCAAGCGCATGTGAATCAACCGGTTGTCGTTGAGGTATTGATGCTCCCATTCCACGCGCACGGCCGGCGTGAATACGCCCCATGACGTGCTGAGCGCATAACTGATTTGGGTACCGAGATTGCTGACGAAAGAATGATTGATTTGCTCGCCGGTGATGATGTCGAAACCGTTGCCGCTGTGCTCTTGGTATTGGGCGATGTTCATGCCCAGGTACTCTAAACGCAGATAAGGGCCAATGGCCCACTCGTCCCAATTGAAGTCTTTGCCGCTGCTTAATGCAAAACCGTATTGATTGCCGGTGGTTGTCGATGCGGATTGGCCGGCGAATCCGGAAAAGGCGTATTGGCGGTTAAAGGCATAGTCATTACCGCCGTAATTTCCCACCCAATCCAGATAAATATCCTCGGGCAGATAATAGCTGCCGTATAGCGCGCCCAGATAAGTATCGCTGCTCATATTGCCGGCCGAATCGGCATATTGGGTGGAAGAATGCGTGTAGTTAAACGCGGCACCAACCACCAATTTGTCGTTAAGCCGATAATCCGCTCCGCCCGTCACGGTGCGGGCTTGCGAATCAAAGCCACGATCCCAAGCATCACCGCGCAAATTGGCAAAATTAAAGCGTGTTTGTAAAAACACACCCAGCGGTGAATCACGGAACAGCTCGTCATCGCCCGCCGCGCCGCCTAGCCCCTGAGAGCCCACAGGGTTGGCGGATAATTGGATCCCGTTAAAATTCACCGACAAAGGCGCACCGCCGCCGCCAGCGCGTAAGCTCGCCAATCGGGTCAGCGGGCCATCCATGCGCGTTGCGCCCAATTTCACCGGCCCGGCCATCTGGCTCGGCACCTGATCCGGGGTTAATGCTGCAACCGCGGTGGTTTGCTGTTCCGGACTGAGCGCTTGCAGTTGCAGGCACCGGGTAGCCAAAATCCCGCTTGGCGTAGCACAAGCCTCGTTCAAGGCGGGCGCGAAAGTCTGCTGGTTAAAGGTTAATTCCGGTGAGGTGCTGGTTTCGGTCGTAAAAGGTTGCAGACTCCAGGGTGCCAATTGACCTCGACCGCCACCGAAACTGCGTATCGCTCCCAATAAGTATTGGTTTTCCGGCAGATTGGGATCGATGTAAATGTTGTAGTCGCTGCTAATGCTGCTTAATTGGTTCACGCCATCCGCCAATACCAGTCGACTGGCATACAATGCGGCGCCCGGCGTGCTATTGCCATCGACCAAGCTCAAACCGTTGCCGCTCGCTACCGTTACAGAACCCCAGGCAAAATTATTGACCGCACCGGCAGTGGTCTGCCCCTGATCGCTACCCACCAAGCTCATCGCATGCTGCGTCGCGCTCGGGCCGCTGAAAACCAGATCGGCATTTGCGGTATTCCACAGCGTATTTTGCGTACTGGCATTAATAAAGTCGCCGGTTACGATGAAAACATCGCCGGCACCGCCCACCAAATAACCGCTGGCACCTATGGACAGATTGTTGAATTGATTGATCGACGGGTCGCTCTCATAGCGGCCGTTATTCGTGAAGTTACCGGTAAACGCCACCGAGGTATTTACCGTTCTGAAAACACCGTCGTTACTGACATTGCCATCAAACCGATGCGTGTTGTTACCGGAAATATCGACGCGCCCTTGCCCGCTGTTATAGAAATCGCCGGTCCCGGTAATTAGGCCGGTTTGCGCCAGATTGAATTGGCCGGTATTGCTTATAGTGCCGGTATTGTTCAGCACGCCGTGATTGCTGAAAGTACCTTGGTTACTCAGTTGCCCGGCGTTGCTGAAACTTCCCTGATTGACCAGTGCGCCGGCGTTTGTCAGGGTATTGCCTGCTACATTGTCGATGCTGCCGCTATTGACCATCTGTCCGGCATTCTCGATTACACCTTGGTTGTTGATCGCGCCGAAATTGGCGAAAACGCCTGAGCCATGACTGAACGTGGCGCTGTTATTGACTAATGTGCCATAGTTGTTGAAATCGCCGCCGGTGTTGTAATAGTAACCGGGCAGAGTGCTGAAACTGTCGTTCGCACTAATAGAACTAACGGCTATAGGTGTGACAGTGACCTGAAAAGGCGCGAAACCGGATATGCCATTCTGGTCTTTCCCAAACCCGCCGGCAGTATTCGGTTGGTAAACATAGTCCAGCGTTGCGCCAAGACCGATAAAGTAAGTCCCCGGCGTTTTAGGAGCCGTGAGTTGACCGGAAAACGATCCGCTCAGGCTACCGAAACCGGGACCGATTCCGCCGGAGTAAAACCCGGCCGAGCCAGCCTGTGCCGGGGCAATCCAAGCGGTATAAAGCTGGATAATGCAGCCAGGGCAGTAACTGGTGTCGCCTTCCTGAATACTGTAACCACCCGCCAAATTAACGGTGGCCCCCGAACCTACCGTTGCCGAGTTTCCGGCAAAACTCCCCCTGTCTGCGCCGGCAAAGAACGGCTGAGTAATCGTGACATTACGCCCAATCACCGACCAGGACACATCGGATGACAACGCATCGGCTAGCGCAGACCCGGAGGCGCAAGCCAACAAGCCAATCCGTATCGGAGCCTTTAATTTTATCACACTGTTAATTTGCTACGCGCTTGGATCGCGGGATTTGAAGAACTATGCACATAAGGTTAGCCGAATCATTCAACAAAACAACCGCATCGTTAGGTACTCTCAACGATGCGGAATATCAAATAATTTACAAGGACCCCAAATAAGCGGCCACCGCCTTGATGTCGTCTTCGCTAAGCGATTGCGCCAGAGCATTCATTTGCGGGGCCTTGCGCGCGCCTTTTTTGAAATCGGTTAGCTGTTTGGCTAAATATTGCGGATGCTGTCCGGCCAGTTTCGGCACCATACCCATACCTTGCGCATTGTTGCCGTGGCAACCCAGACACATAGCAGCTTTGTCTTTACCCTGCTTAACCAAATTGGCGTCGCTACTACCGGCCGATTTGCCGTGCAAGCTGGCGTAATACGCAGAAATATTTTGAATGTCGGTGTCGCTCAAGCCTGAAGCCAAGGGCTTCATCACCTCGTTATCACGCTGACCGTTGCGGAATTTATTCAGCTGACTCTCGATATACACCGCGCTCTGCCCCGCCAGACTGGGCCACAACGGGCTGCTACTGACGCCGGCCGCACCGTGGCAACCTTGGCACGCAGCCGCTTTCGCCTTGCCTGCTTCGATATCCGCTGCATTGACGCCGGCGGCAAACAGCCCCAGCATGACGATATATTTCATTTTATGATATTTATTATTCATCGGAATCACCCTTGGTTGCCTTGTTGTACAATCCTGACCACATAATGCGCTATCAGGCTTCTGCATCATAGTCAGGCGACATTGACTAAGCAAACCTAAATCCCTTCAACCCACTCGAACCAAAGGAATAGGCCATGTCGTGGTTGCTATCGCTTTTTAATCAAGATTCCGTGCCGCACACACTACTAATTATCAGCCTGGTAGTGGCAAGCGGCCTGGTGTTGGGCAGAGTAGCGCTGGCCGGCATTCAACTGGGCATCGCCGGCGTGCTGTTTTCCGGACTGCTATTCGGGCATTTCCAACTGAGTATCAATCCGGAAGTGATGCATTTCTTGCGAGAATTCGGCTTGGTACTCTTCGTTTACGCGATTGGTTTGCAAGTCGGCCCCAGCTTTGTCAGCTCGTTTTTTCGTTACGGCTTGCGGCTGAACGGCATGGCCGCCGCGATTGTGCTATTGGGCGCATTAATTACGGTATTAATAGGCATTGTCGGCGAGATTCCGATGCCCGTAGCGGTGGGCCTGTTTTCCGGCGCCACCACCAATACCCCATCGCTGGCCGCCGCCCAGCAAGTACTGGGCGGGATTGCCGGCATCGACAGCGAAACCTTGAAAATGCCGGGCTTGGGCTATGCGGTGGCCTACCCATTTGGTATCGCCGGCATCATTCTGGCCATGCTACTAAACAAACGATTGTTTAAAGTCGATATAGCCGACGAAGCCAAAAGCTTTGCCGACCAACAACAGCAAGACACCCATGTACCGATCTGGAAGGATTTGCGGGTGGAAAACCCTAATCTGAACGGTTTAACGCTGAGCCAAATTCCGTTTTTCGAAGGTATGAACGTCGTCATGACCCGGATTCTGCATAACGGTGCAGTCGATGTCGCCGGCCAGGAAAGCCGCTTAGCGATAGGCGACACAATCCGACTGGTGGGCGAACGCGAACCTTTGGAACAACTGAAAATTCTGATCGGTCCGGAGTCGGATATCGATCTAAAACAAATTGCCACCAATTTGCAAAGCAGACGGCTGGTAGTCACCAACAAACCCGCGATCAATCAAACCGTCGGCAATCTGTGCATGCTTTACGGCGTCACGATTTCCCGAATTCATCGGCCTGATGTCGAGTTCTCGCCCACCAGCAATGTGCATGTCCACTTCGGTGACGAGCTGAATGTGGTGGGTCATCAGGAGGCGTTAAACAGTATCGAAAAAGCCTTGGGTAACTCGCTGGAAGAACTCAACCATCCGCAGATCATGCCGATTTTTATCGGCATCTCGCTGGGAGTGTTGCTGGGCAGTCTGCCGATGTATTTACCCGGCATTCCCTCCGCGGTAAAGCTGGGTATGGCCGGCGGACCGCTCTTGGTGGCGATTATGCTGAGCAGGGTGGGCAACTGGGGCACGATGACCTGGCATTTACCGAAAAGCTCCAACATCATTTTAAAAGACATCGGCATTGTGTTGTTCCTGGCCTGCGTCGGTTTACACTCCGGCGATCAATTCGTCGAGACGTTGGTAAAAGGCGACGGTTTTTACTGGATGGCCTGCGCGGCGATGATCACCTTACTTCCGCTCCTGATCATCGCCGCCGTGGGCCGGATAGTCTATAAACTCAACTTCCTGACGCTTTGCGGCTTGCTGGCCGGCAGCATGACCGACCCCCCCGCGTTGGCGTTCGCTAATAACCTCAGCCCGGCGGCAGCGGTGTCCATGGCCTATGCGACCGTGTACCCGTTAGTCATGATTCTGCGGATCATTGCCGCGCAGCTGATTATATTGTTGGTGCATTAAAACCGATTCATTCATCGGATTGTCTGGTTTGGCGGCTAAATCCCCGAGCCAACTGAGGCGCGTACTGCGATGACATCGAGCTTAAACATCAACTACCAAAATCTGGCGACCCGTGATGGCGAGTTATATCTACTGCCAGCTTTTTACCCAACCGGCATTGCAGACAGTTATTTGCACAGCTTATTGCAAAACCTGGCCTGGCAAACCGAGCAAATCCATATCTTCGGGCGTTGGGTGCCGGTACCGCGCTTGATGGCCTGGTACGGCGACCCAGGTGCCGACTACCGCTATTCCGGGGTTGATCACCAACCCTTGCCCTGGACCAGCGAGCTACAATCCATACGAAGCGACGTTGAAACCGTTTGCCAGCAGTCTTTCAATAGCGTATTGGCCAATATGTATCGCGACGGCCGGGACTCGATGGGTTGCCATGCCGATAATGAAAAAGAACTGGGAGCGAACCCGCTGATTGCTTCACTGAGTTTCGGCGAGACGCGATTGCTGCGCTTTCGACACGCCCGCAGCCGCACGGTGCTGGATATCGAGCTAAGGCACGGCGATTTGCTGATCATGGCCGGCGAGTTGCAACACCATTGGCGCCACGAACTACCCAAAACTCGCCAACTAAAACAAGCGCGTATCAATCTGACTTTTCGGCGGATTGTGTCAACGCCCACTTCGCCCGCGCTATCCGTAGCGCGTTAACCTTTTCGACCAACAGCTGCCGGACAGTCTGCTCAGCCGGTAGCTTGCTATTTACGCGAGTATTATCGCCATCCAGTTTCACCAGATATTCTTCGTTTTCGGCAAATACACTAACCATATCCCGATTATCGCCGCGCCGATGAATGATGTATTTGGGTGAGGCTTTCGCGGCGCCGAACAATATTCCGTTCCAATCCGAATAACATTGCTTGCCTGCCGCCAAGCCCTGCAAAGTATTAAAAACATCTATTTGTTGATATTGATTGTTTTCCACGCTTGCCGACTGATCACCATCGGCAATCACTAAAGGCACTTTGGCCGACGCTTTATACTGGCCATATAACTCGACTTCGGCTTTTTTTAAGGGTGTCATCGAATGATGGTCGCCGACAATAATCAAGAGACCATTCTTGAAAAAGCCCTTATTTTTTAGTTCTTGATAAAACCGGCCTATTTGCTTATCGGTATAGGTGATGGCCGCAGATTCGGATTTTTCCTTAGTCTCCGGATTAATATAAGGATGATGACTGCTAACCGTTTTGATAAACAGCAAAAAATTATTTCTCTTATTTTTATCGATCCTGTCCAAAGCTCTTAAATATAAGGCCTCATCCGGCGCGGCCTCAAAATGAAACCGTTCCCATTTATCATACTCCGGCTGGTTGTGGCCTTCGACATAATCAAACCCCACACTTTTTGCCCAGACTCCGGTATTACCAAACTCCAAATCTGCAGTCGTTAAAAATTCGGTTTTATAACCGTGCTTTTTAAGAATATTGGGTAGGGAATCTTTTATATTATAAAAACTATAAAACGACGTACCGCCATCGTCGGTATAACTGGAGGGCGGATAGAGCGGTTGCAAGCCCGTCAGCAGCGCGACTTCGCCGTCTTCGGTGATAAAACCGTTGGCGTAAAAATTCTTGAACGCTTGATGTTGGCGAGCAATTTGATCCAGATTGGGCGTCCAATCGTGGATGCCGGAGAAATACCGGCTTTGATAAGCGGAAAGCGACTCCACCATCAAAATAATAATATTCTTAGTGTCTACCGGCTGAGTTTGGCAATCTATATGCTCTTGAAAACTAAAGTTATCGACATAGGCGGCGCTATACGGCGCAGCCTCGGATAATATGGTTAAGTTATAGTCAATGACGTTTTTATAAATCCAGGCATGGGCGTATTTTTCATTATCGGCAAACGCAGCGGCCAACGGTAAGCCAAGAATTAAGCAGATGGGCCACTTTTTGATATAAGGATTTATGGATTTAAACCTTACCCACGAAAAATATAACGGCACAGCCAAGACTAATGCGCTAAGCCCAAGCATACCAAAATCGCTTAATCCATAAATTTGCTGAATATATTTATACGAATAATCCGCATATTTTATTGCGTCACCCAAAGCCAAATGGGTATTAAAATTAACGATAATGGCGTAATCGATAATATAAAGCGCAAACAACAACAAAGCCGCCAAACGTAATATTGCTGCCAGCCCACGCATGATAGTCGGCAGAAACGAAAAATACAGCAATATAAAAATACCGCCATAAATCAGCGCGTCATTACATAAAACCTGAGTAAATCCCAGAAAACGGGTGCCGGTATAGTGATAAATAAAATTATCGACATACCACCCTTTCAGCAGCAAGGGCACAACCAAAATAAGCCATAAAACCGTTTTACCCATGCCGAGGAAGCAGTTGAAAATGCGGTTAATCGCGAGTTAACTTCAGGAAGTGAAAGATATCAACTTCAATCACACCGAATGCAGTGATCCACAGCAACGCATCGTAAGCATCCAGCCATTCTGACCGCATCAGCCAAGCCACGACCATACCGATCAAGCCAATAAATACCAGCACGGTGACCACCCAAAACGCCTGCCGGTGCCGCTCCACCAAAGCCGGCCAGCGCACTTCCAACTCGAGCAACACGATCAATCCAAACCATAGCACGGAGTTGACCACATCCAGCCATTCGTTATCGCGGACGTAGCTGCCAAATACCAACGCAATCACCACAATCAATACATTCCGCACTGCGTGCAGGGTAGTCTCGGTAAATGGCGCGGCCTTGACGGTTTCCAGCTCGAACATCACCAGCAATATCACCCAGGTCAGCGCATCAACCGCCGTCGTCAGCGTATCGACCGCTGCGTATATGCCGATATTCAACGTCAACAAGGCCAGTATCGCCAGTTTGTATTTGGGGTAGGTAAGAAAAAACTCGGCGTTGGGCATAACGGTAAGATTAATTGAGTCGAACGCCAAACTACTCATGGCAAAGGTTTGACGGAAAAGACATGAACCATGACGACACCTGGCTGGCGCCGTCATGACCAACAGGAATTATTTAACGAAACAGGCTTTTTCCGCCTCGGCGTCCGCGTCTTTCAGCTTAGTGCGCAAATCCTTGGATTGTTTAGGATCGCGAAACGCCGCGCCGGCTTCGCCTGGGGTTTTTTGCATCTGGGTAAAGGTTTTGGCCGATTCGTATTCCTCGAAGCTGAGTTTTTCGGCGATTTTGTCGATTTTGCAACCGCAAGCGTATTGGCTGATATAGGTTAGGCCGCCATGTTTGGCCACACATTCCAGCACGTATTCGACGCGGTCGCGGGTGGGATAATCATTGACCAGTACCGCAGGGTCGCCGGCAGCGGCGTCCGGTTTTGAATTTTCCTGGGTAGCGGCGCAACCGCTTAGCAGCGTTACAACAGCGAGAGTAGCGAAGAATGATTTTGTCATGGTGCTCGTTTTTTCGTTATAGGGATATTAAATTATTGCTCGGCGGCGAAGTCGACAATCTGTCGTAATTGCGGGTTCATTTCCTTGGCGAATTTATTCAAGGCGGGGTTGCCCGTATCTTCCGGTAACAAATGCGTCCTGACGATGGTTTTACCTTCGAATTGATAGGTCACCACATTGCAGGGCATATAGCCTATCGCGTGCGGGGTGATTTCCAGCACTACTTTTGCCAACGTCAGGTTACAAAACTGTACCGTATCGTATTCTGGAAAATTTGTGGCCCCTCTGTCGCGGATGACCTTCCCCACCCGACTGTGGCCGGTAATGCGAAAGTTATGTTCGGCAATCGCTACTTCCAGTTCGGTCAATACTTCGTCGTAGGGTTTACCGGTTTCCACCTGATAATACGTCACTTCTTCGGTATGCACAGACTGCGCGGCACAACTTGCAATCAACGGCAGGCTTGCGAAAATGACGACTCTTTTAAACATCGGCAAAGCTTACCATCATGAACGGGCAAAACAAAGTGAGCGGCGTAGTGCTGGCGGGCGGTATGGCTCGGCGCATGCAGGGCCAGGACAAGGGCTTGTTGATATGCCATAACCGGCCCTTGGTGAGTTATGCGCTGGCCGCCATGAACCCATTGGTCGACGAGTTATTCGTCAGTGCTAATCGCCATCAAGACCAATACCGGCAATTCAATTATCCGGTCATCAGCGATGCCGAACTCAGCTTTGACGGACCGCTGGCCGGCGTATTGGCGGCGATGCAGACCGCTCAGCATCCGATATTACTGGTAGCGCCGTGCGATTCACCGTTGGTTGCAAGCGTGCATTTGCAACGCTTGCTCGACGCATTAATAAGCCAGGATGCTGACATCGCCGTGGCATTTGACGGCGAACGCTTACACCCGGTTTTCGCCGCGCTGAAAACCCGCTTGCAATCGGATTTACAGAACTACCTGCATAGTGGTGAGCGCAAGTTACAAGCTTGGTTTCACCGGCATTCACTGGTCGAGGTGGATTTCAGCGACTCGCAGCACCTCTTCGTCAATATTAATACGCCGGCGGAATTGTCGGCGGTGGAGCAATCGTTAGCCGAAATCTTGCCTCAATAGCGAGTTGATATTAGCCGCTCAGTGCACCGCTTTTTCACTGCTGACGATTAACAGCGCTTCTCCCGAGCGATTACCCAAAACCGTTGCATGCATACGCACCGGGATAATTTTCTGATCCTTGGTGATACGTTTGGTCTTAATACTTTTCACGCCGCCAGCAAGGATCAATTCCTGAATCAGTTGTTGGGTAATGCCCCTTTCATCGTCAGAGACGATCTCGGCAAACGTCATACTGGCGGCGTCCAAGCTATCCCAGACCGTATAAGATTTCGGCACCTTTATTCCAAGCGGTAATCTTCCCTGACACTTCAAACAGAATAATTGCTTCGTCGGTATCCATCACTATCGTGGCCAGCTTTTGCAAACAATTTAAACACTCCTGTTTTTCGACTTGATGCTGGTGAACGTAATCGCGCTCGGTTAACGCGATTAACTCCCTAGCCGAGTTCTCGGCCTGGAACATACAAGCCGACGCCGAAACGTGCACCACCTTACCGGATTTGCTCAGCCGCTTGGCCTGAAACGACGGCAAGGTGTTACCCACTTTCAGGTTGCTTAAACCTTGCTTGGCAAAATGCTTTTCGTCGTCCGGAATCAGATTGTAAAAATTCATCCCCAGCGCTTCATGCGCCGACCAGCCATACAGTTTCTCGGCGGCATGATTCCACGTCACGATGGTACCGTCCGGTTCGAGCAAGGTAATCGCATCGTTGGAAAACTGCACAAACTTGGCCAATCTCAGTGTTTCTTGCTCTTCACGCTTATGCAACTCCAATTGCGCGCTTTTCAGCTGATTGATGTCCACAAAAGTCAAAATAACGCCGGCATTGACTTTGGCTGAAACCACGTAGGGAATCACCCGCAATAGATACCAGGTGCCGTTTTCAAGTTGAATTTCCTGATCGAAACAGTTGTGTTGATCGTTAACACCTTTAACGACCGCGATAACATCCAGGTCTTTGATCGTATGCGTCAAGTGATAAAACGGTCGACCTAGATCGGTTTCCAAAATATGGAATATCGACTGTAGTTTCGGAGTAAATCGCCTAATATCCAGATTCTCGTCTAAAAACAGCGTAGCGATATTGGTACTATTGAATAAGTTATCCAAATCGTTATTCAGCAAGGTCAACTCGACTATCTTGCCCTGGTGTTCGGCATTGACGGTATAAAGCTCTTCGTTGACCGATTGCAATTCCTCATTCGTACTCTGCAATTCCTCATTACTTGCCAATAATTCTTCGTTGGTGGCTTGCAATTCCTCGTTGGAGGTTTCTAACTCTTCCACCGTAGCTTGCAGGTTTTCGCGGGTAAACTGTAATTCTTGCTCCAGATCGATGATGCGTTGTTTAGCATCTAAATTGACATCGTAGACCAAGGTTTCCGTCTCGCTAAAACAAGAAGGATCCACCGTCTCCGTGATCATCGCCGCCACTAAGATTTCTTGGCCCTTCTTGCCCGGCAGAGGTTTAAATTGCAGTCTAAACGTCCGCAAACTGTCTTGCTCTCTGACCCGAATATTGGACAACACAATTTCGTTATTCGCTTTTAAGGCCTTTTGGATACCTGTGGAAATGGGTATGGATAAATCTTTTTTAACAATTTTACTGACATTACTCACCAGTTTGCCGCTGGGATAACTCAAATAATCCTTAGAGTCGCCGAAAATATGGGATATTTCCATATTTTCATTAATTATCATCGTAAACGGCAATACATCATTGGATATTGCCCTGATGAATCGGTCCAATACTCTTTCTTCCTGACCACTAGGCGCATTCGAGGAGCGCACCGAACTCGGATACGGCGCGTAAGTCATTAAAGCACTGGGGGACGCAGTAAAACCCAAAGATTTATATTTGCCTTTGGAGCGATATAGTTTTGATTTAGCACTTGCCACATCAAAATACTCACCCATATCACCTATCGTTTCACTGGTACCCAGCACCAACAAGCCTTCCTTTACCAGAGAAAAGTTGAATAACTCCAATATTTTCTTCTGTAAAACAGGTTGCAAGTAAATCAACACGTTTCGACAGCTGAGAATATGAATATTGGTAAACGGCGGATCTTTAATCAGGTTATGCTGAGCAAACACCACCATTTCCCGAACTTTTTGACTGACCTGAAAATAATCTTCCCGGCGAATAAAATATTTCGACAGGAGCTTGGGCGGAATATCCGCAATAATACTTTCCGGATATTTGCCGTTACTGGCTTTCTCAATGGCTGTTAGATCGACATCGGTCGCAAAAATCTTCACGCGAAAATAATGTCCTGAATACTCTCGATATTCCGATAACAACATCGCCAAGGAATAAGCTTCCTCCCCGGTGGAACATGCAGTCACCCAAACTCGCAACTCATCTTCTTGCAATAACTTGACAACTTTTTTTAACCAATGCTCACGAATATCGTCAAATACGTGCTCGTCGCGAAAAAAACTGGTAACCCCTATCAACAACTCCTGAAATAACACTAAAACTTCATGAGGATTTGTTTGCAACAAGTTTAAATACTCGGATATATCTTTTAAGTGATTGATCGATATACGCCGTTCAATGCGTCTAACTACCGTATTGGGTTTATAAAAGGTAAAATCGATTTTGCACTTTTCTCTAAGGATTGAAAAAATCCGCGTGATGTCACTGTCGTCAGACGAGACGATGTTTTTTTCCTGTAAGGTGGCATAGGGATGCTTAACAAAAGCCAACAACTGACCCGGCATCTTCTCCGGCGGCAAGCTAAAATCCGCTAAACCCGTGGCAAAAGCATTCTTGGGCATACCATCGAATTTGGCGGAATTTTCGTCTTGCACCATCACCATGCCGCCGAATTCTTTGATGGCCCGAATACCACGTGTGCCATCACTGCCGGTGCCGGACAAAATAATACCTACCGCCAGCTCTCTGGCGTCTTCGCTCAAGGAGCGCAAAAATATATCGATCGGCAGATTAATCCCTTTGCTGGGATCTTGCTCGGCCAGCAATAGCTGGCTGTGAAACACCGTGACGTTTTTCCGGGGCGGAATCAAGTAGACGGTGTTGCGCTCGATTTTCATACCGTCCTCGATGCGCTTTACCGGCATGGCGGTATGTTTGGACAATAGTTCAGCCATCAAACTTTTATACTGTGGTGACAAATGCTGAATCACCACAAACGACAAACCGCTATTCGCAGGCATATTCTTGAAAAATGCCTCAATAGCTTCCAAGCCTCCGGCCGAAGCACCTATCCCGACAATATACTGCGGCGGCACTTTTACAGTGTTTTCATTATCCATAAAACCATGTTATTTAATATCAATCGTTTAAATTAATAAAGCCTCTGGACAACATTACCGTTCACGCGGCGATAAAAAAATCAAGCCTTATTTGCGTCGGCGATCACGTCGCTAATATTTGTGATAGTCACGACTAATTTACGCGCTTTCAAATCAAACGATTCGCCTGCTGTATCGCTACCGTCATCCGCATTACCTTTAATCAAAGCAGGAAAAGCCAAGTTCTTATCGCCTTGCAAACGCAACTGCAAACTTTTATGGGCTGGCGCTTTGAAAAAAGCATCAAAACGGTGAATAAATATATTTTTATCTTCTTCGAAGATTAGCTTGGAAAAATGGGTTTTCTGCAATTTACTGGCTTTATAACCCAACATATCTGCAAACGTATGATTTGCTTGCTCTATAAAACCTTGATAATCTAGGGTGATAATACCCACCGGAACGCAATGGTAAGTAAAATTTAACTTATTATTTAGGCGGGATAACTCAAATTGCGCTTTTTGCAGCTCTTCATTCTGCATTTGCAATTCAATTTGGTAAACTTGTAAATCATAAAATAAACGCTGAATTTCTTCCGGCGTAATACTACTGATTTCTTGCGGCGTGAAATCTATAATTTTCTCCGCCATTTCTTTTAATTTAGCAGCATGAGAATCTAATGTCATAACAGTATTTCCTTATTAATTTATATTTATTTTTTGAAAAACTTAGTGGAAAACTCTAGTTCCCACTATTTCTACTCCCTATCGATTCGTCCACTTGTATCCTCTTCGGATTTTACCGATACCTTACCTGCAACTTATTGAATTAAAACCTGACGCAGCGCCCAGCACTGGGATTGTAATACAGAACAGATACTCGAGCGTTTGCTGCGTAGTGTTTGCCTGCCTTAATATCCCTAGTTTTTACTTGAACATTTATTTCAAGCGGTGAATTTTTTTGTTCCCGAATAAACAGATATCCGCGCAAATAAACCACCGCCTTTTCTGGTCAAACACAAGCAAGCTCAGCCTAGTTTTCCGCAAAATATCAGCACTGGCAAACACTACAATTAGTGGCGTTAATATCCGTCCGATCAAAGGTTGTGTCATTTACGCCGCATTATGCTAACGTAAATTTTTTTTTGCTTGGAACCACGATGAAACGATCCACTCTTGCCATCATTCTGACATGCTGTTCGTCGGGTATTTTTGTCCCATCAGCCTTTGCAATCACTACGCCGGCAGATCAGGATAAATTGCGCATTCATACCAGCATGCCTCGAAGAACCAGCGATTCGCTGTTTTCATACACGGCGGAATGGCGTATCGACGATGGGGAGCTATATCGTTCTACCGGCTTGAGCTTTCTGAATGCACACAAGTTTGATGACCCGACACAGGCTCACGCGGTCACCAAAAAACTACTTACATCAATGAAAGACGGCATGATTCAGCTCGATCCGAATTGGCGCGGCATCACGATTACCCAACCGCCGGAACAAGCAGAATTAATCATCGCCAACAAAACCGGCTATTCGTTGACCACGGTAACGGTTAGAGATTACAGCAACCAAGGCTTGCGTTTCGATCTTGCTGATAAACACTTCAACGCCGACGGCGTGCAAGTGGCTTTTGATTTGGTGTTCAGCGCGGATGTGGAATATCTGGACGGCTTTTCCTCGAAAAAAGCCCTCACCGCCTCACAAGGCGAAATCGAGATTAAGATAGACGACCAAAAACCGATTCATATCAAAACCGACGGTAAAACCACTCGCGAACTCGAGCAAGAAATCGCCAAACAGTTGAGTGTCTCTCACCTTGCTGAAACACCGCTTTATCCTGGCATGGTCAGCAACGATACCCGCAACAACAAGCCATTCGATGGCAGCGAAGTGCAATTTTTAAATCTTGCCGCCAAGTCGATTGCCATTGATATTACCGACCCCGCCTTGGGCGTACTCGCCAAGTTCAAGTTCAAAGACGACAATCATTCGGTGAAGGTCGTGGAACCGCGCTTCATGCTTGGCGCGTTGGCCTTGACGGTACTTTTAGCCATTGTCTATTTTCGGCGCAAAAACCAACAGAAATAGATATAGCAGTTGTAATCTCCGGGTGGCCGCCAGGGCGCGCGGCCACCCGGCCTAACGTTTAAATCAATGCCCGGAATGTTCAGGCTGCTTATCGGTGACGCTGGTTCGACGCAAAATGTAGCGATCAGCAAGTTTGCCGGTGAACCGGTTGCCGCTAGTATCCAACTGAATCAACGCATCTTTTTCAACCAGATATTGCTGGGAAGTTGCGCCATTCTTTGGCGTCAAAACCAGAGTGTTGGCTTTTTCGCCAGGGGCAAACTTACCCTTTTCAGTAAACTCCCGTTCCGATTTCCCCAAAAATTGGGTCATCAGCAGATAACTGCCATTTTTGTTCAAAGCCAGCGTGGTTTTCACGCCGATGCAGTCGGCACAAGGGGTTAAGCCAGTATAAATCCCTGGCCAATCCATACTCTTGTGTTCGTGATGAGCATCCTTATCGTCAGTCCCCGCCGTTTCGGCAAGCACTGGATTAAAAGCAGAAAAAGCAGCCATCACCAGAAAAATGACCAGATTTTTTTTTAATTTTGATCTAACTGTTCGCATATTTGCTCCTGAGCAAACCGTCGCTAATAATAATTTTTTGAGTACGTACCACGCTGGAAATCCTTTGTACACCGGGGTTCATTCACGAAAAGCCTGGCTAAGGAAAAATCTGCAGTAGACACCCCATGCCCACCTTTTGATTTCTATTCATTGACCTAAGCGCATACAGTTGCTCTATTAAAGCCCCGCTTACAAAACCTCAGGATTCCAACTGCCTATTGTGGCATAGCTGCAAAGGATTGACTGATTTCAATCAACAAACATATTTAACGGAAGCAACAAAGCTTTAAAACGGAAATACCGATAAATTCAAACCGATCATCGCGACATTCATTACAAATCCGTAGTTAGCCATGGTTTTGCGGAGTTTCGACTTAAACATCGCCACGGCAGCCAACGCTAAGCCAACCAGATCCATCACGATAAAAGCCACCACTAAGAAGCGTAAGCCATCGCTGTTGGAGACGCCATCCGTAGCGGCATAGATCGGAAATAAAATAAATAACCAGATAACAAAGTTACAAGCCGCCAGCAACAACGCCGCATTGGAAAACCCGAGTAATCGATATTTCACTTGGCGGGGCTGCGTTTCTTGAAATTCGTTGATCGGTTGATTCATTGTGGCTACCACGGGTTAGTGATTCAACACGGACGCTTGCAAGCAGTGTTTCGGTGTTTCATGCCAGCGGGTCCCGTTAACTTTTTTGGGGCAAACTATCGATTTGCACCAAATAGTGACACGACGACTTCGCCATTACCAGTTTTTTGGCTTTTTGGCTCACATCAGAGATTTCCAACCGCACAGGGTTTCTAAATTTCCCGTTCTCCATGTCTTCCCCGCTCCGGTAAATACCGAGGCCGTTCTCGGCGCGCTTTCAGCCCACTCTCCTCTAACAATTAGTACCGCTGATTTATTGCTTTCGGTTAGCCCGGCGCTAAAGGTATGATTACCCTAGCAATCAGATGGTAAAGTCATCAGTAAGAATGACAAAGCCCCTGCTGTTCATACCGTTGGTTGCCAACCTAATTCCTATCAAAACGCATACAAGAAGGAAGGATATGAACAATCTCTCAGAAGAAGAACGTCAAAAAATTTTGCAAAGCTCGCCGGTGGGCACTTGGGCGCTGATGTTGATAGTCGGCGGCGGCATGGTCGTAGCCTGGCTGTTGATGTATTACGGCATCTTTTTGCCTCGCGGCCATATTGGTTGAGGGGGAGACATGCATATCGATAAACTAGAAAAAAACTGGGCCGGTATCTCGTTGGGGATAGCCGGATTGTTCGTCACCGTTATACTGGGGTCTGCGTTTTTTCACGGCATTCACGCGCCGAGTAACGTCGAAACCATAGACTCCGCCAAACTGCATCTCTCGGCCGAATTTGCCGAAGATAAACTCGGCGTACAACATAACGCTAACGGTAGCGTCACCGTGCGCATGGTAGCCGGCCGCTACGGCTTTTATCCGAAAGAACTCACCCTGCCCGCCGAAACCGAAATCACCTTTCGCTGGGTCAGTCTGGACGTGATCCACGGCGTGCATATGCCGATGACCAATATGAGCACGATGATCGTGCCCGGCTACGTTGCTCAGGTAAGCACCGCCTTTCATCACGCCGGCGAGTATCCAGTGCTGTGCAACGAATATTGCGGCATGGGCCACGCGCATATGTGGAGCAACATCAAAGTGGTGAGCAAGGCGCAATGGGAAGCGCTCAATAAACAAGGGGGAGCAAATCATGGATAACTCAGCGGAAAAAAAATTGGCGCTGACCCATTTCTGGGTGGCGTTTGGCTCGTTCGGGCTGGCGGCGGTAATGGGCCTGTATCAGGTCATCGAGCGTAGCGGCTTCTTCGGCTTTTTGGAATCGCGGGAAGTGTATTACGCCTCGGTCAGTACCCACGGGGTGTTAATGGGCTTTGTGCTCACCACATTTTTCATCATGGGCTTTGGCTATTATGTGGCCAACACCACCTTGAAATTGCCGGTTTGGAACAAAACCTTCGCCTGGACCGGCTTCGGCGTGGCATTGACCGGCGTGGTCTTGGCCGCATTACCGTTGCTGCTGGGCCAAGCTTCGGTGCTGTTTACCTTTTATCCGCCATTAATGGCGCATCCGCTGTTTTACATCGGCGCCACACTGCTGGTCGTCGGCTCCTGGTTTTGGTGCGTGTCGATGATCGTCATGTACATGCAGTGGAAAAAGATCAATCCGGAGCAACCCGTACCATTGGCGATGTTCGCCACCACCGCGAATGCGATTCTATGGCTGTGGACCAGCGCCGGGGTTGCTGCCGAAGTGTTGTTCCAGTTAATTCCCTGGGCTTTAGGCTGGATCGATACCATCGATGCCGGCTTGGCGCGCACGCTGTTCGCCTGGACCCTGCATCCTATCGTTTATTTCTGGCTGATTCCCACCTACACGGCGTTTTATACTTTGGTGCCCAAACAAGCTGGCGGTTTTTTGTTCAGCGATGAGATGGCCCGGGCCGCATTTATCTTATTGGTGGTATTCAGCTTGCCGATCGGTTTTCATCATTTATACATGGACCCGGAACAAGGCCACGGCTGGAAAATCCTGCATGCGATCGGCACCTTTGTCGTGACCTTGCCTACGTTCATCACCGGTTTTACCGTGATTGCCTCTCTGGAAATCGCCGGCCGCTTGAACGGCGGCAAAGGGCTGTTCGGCTGGATTGCTGCCCTGCCCTGGAATAATCCCATGGTATTGGCCATCATTCTGGGCTTGTTGATGCTGATCTTCGGCGGCTTCGGCGGCTTGGTTAATGCCAGCTACGCGATGAACGCGATGGTGCACAACACCGCCTGGATTTCCGGACACTTCCATCTGATCTTCGGCGGCACCACTATCATCATGTACTTTGGCATTGCCTATTACTTCTGGCCGATTTTGACTGGCAAGCCGCTGTTCTGCCCGTCCATGGCCATTGCCCAGCTTTGGAGCTGGTTCATCGGCATGATTATCATGACCACACCTTGGCACATCTTGGGCTTGCTAGGCCAGCCACGCCGCATCGATAGCGTCAATTACAACAATCTGTTGACGATTTCCTGGGAACCCTACGAGGTCACGATGATTTTCGGCGGTTTGATCCTGGTCGTTTCGGCCGGCATGCTGGTTTACAACCTGTATAAAACCCATCTCGGCAGCGAAAGTTATCAAGGCGAGGTGGAATATGCGGAACCAATACATGCAGTCAAGGACTTGCCCAGCTATCTGAACAGCTTCACCTTATGGAATATCGTGATCGGCGTATTCATGCTGATTGCCTTCGGCTATCCGATCCTGCAATTCTTCTTGATGGAAACCTTTGGTTCAGGCAGATGGGGGGTCTGATCATGAAAAAACTCATTCTAAGCGCAGCATTAGTGTTGCCCAGCGCGGCTTTTGCCCAGCCTTCCTCACAAGTCGCCTGGACTGCCGAACAGTTAAATTTCGTGAAAGCCGGCAATCCGCAAAAAGGCGAAGAACTGGCCAAGGCATGCAGCGCCTGTCACGGCGAAAAAGGCATCAGTATCTCGGCGGCGTTCCCGTCGCTAGCCGGGCAATTGCCGACCTATTTGTACAAGCAATTGCAGGATTATGCCGACGGTAGCCGGGATAACGCGATGATGTCGGGCTTGGCCAAAACCCTGAGTAAACAGGACGCCGCCGATTTGGCAGCATGGTTCGGCTCGCAACCGCCTGCCTTCCAATCGAAAACAGTAATGGTCTATGAAAAAGCCGAAGCCTTGGTTAAAAACGGCAGCCGTGAGCGGGTGTTACCACCTTGCGAAGTCTGCCATGGCGGCGACGGCAAGGGCCAAGCCGTCGATATTCCGGCCATCTCCGGCCAAAATGCCGATTACATCTCGGCCACACTGCATGCGTTTAAGGAAGGCTCTCGTCACAACGACATCTACAGCCGGATGCGCATCATCGCGCAAACCCTGACTGATGAAGAAATCAGCGAACTGGCTTATTACTACCAAAATATCAAAAACTAGTAATATGCTTGGCACGGGAGGCAAGGCTTTTGCCTCCCGTTTTAAATCTTGCGCTAAGCGATACCCTGCTCAATAACCCGGAAAACATCTATGTCCGATCGCAACCAAACACCTGTTAAATATGCGTACAAAGGCGCCAATCTGATCAGCTTCGGCCTCTCGATCAAATTGCTGTTCACCGGTTATCTAACGACGATAGCCGCCGGTTATTTGATGGCCTTAATCCAGATTTTGTTTACCCACGGCATGGCCGACGGCAAATTCGGTTTGTCGATGGACGATATTGTTTACAGCTACTATGGCGACCGCTCCGGTTCGGTGTTGGAATCCAAATTGAATGGATCGATGAAATACAACGCACCGGAACAGGAGCGTTTCAAAATCATTCAATGGGTGAGGGATGGCGGTGACGAAGCGGTTTATAACAAGGACATCAAACCCATCGTCGAGCAATTTTGCATAGGCTGTCATAGCGCCAATGCCGGTTCGTTGCCGGATTTCACCAAGTTTGAAAACTTAAAAAAGCTGACCGAATCAAACGAAGGCGCTACCTTTCAATCACTGACCCGCCTGTCGCATATCCATTTGTTTGGGATCAGTTTTATTTTTATGTTTGTCGGCATCATTTTCAGCTTTAGTACCGGTGTGCCTTGCAAATACAAATACCCCGCCATCGTGATGCCTTATTTGTTTCTACTGATAGACATCGCCTCGTGGTGGCTGACTAAACTCAATCCCCACTTCGCCTTATTGGTGATTGTCGCCGGGGCCGGCTTGGGCGTTTCCTTTGCGTTTATGTGGACCGTGTCCATGTATCAAATGTGGGTACTGGGCGGTATTCTGAAGCAATCGGACCGCCGCAATGCAATATTGCGCGATTAACTGCTGCGTTGCTTGATAGGGCGCCGGAAAACTTTTAGGCGCCCACTTGGCGATAACAGGCGGCGAATTTAATCGGTAAGTTGTTCCGCAGTGGCTAGAATTTTCGCTAAATCGTCATTCTGGCTGTCGAGTATTTCCAGACAAACCGCCTCATCCAACCCCAGCAAGTCCGGCACTTCCTCCGGACACACCTGGTTCGATGCGTCGCCTATGCCTAAACGTCCCAACAGGCAATCGCTGTAAAACGTCAGCAGATTCAGTTGGTGGTTTTCGCCGCGATAGAAGGGGTTGTGATGGTGATAGACAATATCGGTAATCATGCGCGGCATCGACCACACATTCATCAGCCAGGCCCCAATTTCGGCATGATTAAGCCCGAAGGCAAAAGTTTCCAGATTGAAAATCGCCAGACTGGGATTGGCGGTGATCAAGCCACTCAAATAACTGAATTCGTCAGGAAAACGATGCCCCAGTAACGGGAAACCAATATTGTGCATCAAGCCTGATAAAAACAAGGCTTGCGGCTCCGGTCGCGTAGCGGCCGGCATAACGGCAGCCAACTGCGCCATCAAGCGGGTGCTGGCCAAGGCATGCGTCCAGAACATCCGCGTACCTATCTGCCCTTCCTTCGGCGATTTCAACGGTGCCAGCACCGCCAAACCCAAAGCCAAATCCAATACAAAATCAAACCCCAACACACGAGTAATCGCATCATGTACCGTCGTGATCTGGCCGCGATAACCGTAGAGCGCTGAACTGGCCCAACGGGTAATTTGCGCTGTTAATAACGGGTCGAGTTCGATGATGTCGGCTAATTTGCGCGCATCCGCGCTGGGATCGGCGATCAGATTCAATATGCGCAGCGCGCTGCCGGGCAAAGGCGGCAGCGCTTTAATCTGGGCGATAGTCTCGCGCATGTCGCGCGGCGGGGTCAAACCGTTGCGTTGCCGGCTGCCAACGTTATCAAGCGTCCAGTTTATCAGGTTGGATTCCATCATTGCCCCGCCACTTAATTTAGATTGAGTCGGTTAAGTTTACGGTACAGCGTTCGTTCACTGATATTCATTTCCGCCGCTATCAACTTGCGATTCCCCTGATACTTGCTGATCAAACTATTGATAAACTCCGCCTCGAATTGCGCCATGCTGTTAATTGGCGGGGAATATGCATCGCCACTTGCCTCACTGGCGGCGGCAGGCTCCCCTACTGCTTGGCGCTGCATAAAATGTATGTCGGCTTCTTGAATGCTTTTATCCTGACACAAGCCAGCCGCCAATTGCAGACAGTTTCTCAGCTCGCGAATATTGCCGGGCCAAGCGTATTGGATAAGCTTGATTAAGGCCGATTGCGTCATTGTATAGCCGCTATCGGCCTCGGTGTTTAACTGCGCTAAAAAATGATCGATCAATAAGGGCAAGTCCTGTCTACGCTGCCTCAGTGGCGGCACTTCGACCGGAAACACCGATAAACGGTAGAACAAATCTTCGCGAAACCGACCGGCTTTGACCATGTCCGCTAAATTTCTGTGCGTAGCACACACCACTCTGACATTGGCTTTTTGCATCACCGTGCCGCCTACCCGCCGAAATTGGCCGCTTTCCAGGGCGCGCAGCAGTTTGGGCTGTTGCGACAGCGGCAAATCGCCAATCTCGTCGAAGAACAGGGTGCCATTGTTAGCTAATTCGAATAAACCTTTTTTTGCAGATGTCGCGCCGGTAAACGCACCCTTTTCATGCCCGAACAATTCGCTTTCAAATAACTCTTCGCCCAGAATCGTACAATCGACAATCACAAAATTGCCATCCGCCTGCCGGGAATGGCTATGCACAAATTCCGCCGCCAATTCCTTACCGGTGCCGGTCTCACCCAGCAATAATACCGGTGCTTGCGTATCCGCCGCCTGTTGCAGCCGGGTTTTATATTGTGCAAACGCCGTCGACTTACCGATCATGGCCGGTGCCTCGTTGCCTTTTGCCGCGGATCTTTTCAACACGGTTAGCGTTTCGCCTAAATACAATGTGGCATCGGCATCCAGCAACGGAAAACCGCGCGCACTGAAAGAACGCTGGGAACTGGCATCGTTGGTGTCGGCAAAAATACCGGCGTAGGCTTCCAGAGTTTGAAATAAGCGCTGATGGCGGCAATTGCGGTTATCGACGCAGCAGGGTTGGCCGACCAAATTCTGCCGCATGACGCCAAAACTCTGTTCCCAAGCGCGATTCACTGCCACGATGCGTAAATCGGCGCCGATTATGATCAGCGGCAGATCATGAGTTTCCAGCAACGATTCCAGCGTAAAGGCACTGTGCGGCATAAATTCCTATCAATGTTTTCGGTGTTGTTAGCGCGTTAAAGGCCGTTTAAACCCTTCAGCCCTTGGCATCAATGTTGCGCAATACCGCTAAGGATAACTCATTCATCACCAGGGAACATCTATCAAAGTTGGTCAACTGCCGTTATGAATACGCCTATGTTTTAACCCTAGGGCAAGCGAAGCAGCATAACTATAGACTCAGATGCGCCTACTGGGTGGGCCATCAAAACCGCAATGGCGGGAATAGGTGTCTCATTCATCCCTCAACGATCAGGTGTGCCGGTATGCGAGCCACCGCGAATGACCGCAATCCAGTGAAAAAAGGGAGGTTAAGAATTACAGGAAAATGCAAAAGATGATGGACAACAACGATATGACAATCGTTGGCGCATACTGCAGCGTCGGGGCTTACTAACAAACGGGGCCGGCAATCGGCCCCGTAAAGTTTTTTTTGACTTGAGCGCCTATTTACATCTGCGATTGCAGATAGTTTTGAATGCCGACTTTTTCGATCAGGTCCATCTGGGTTTCCAACCAATCGACATGCTCTTCTTCGCTTTCCAGAATGTGTTCGAACAATTCCCTGCTGACGTAGTCGTTGATGCTTTCACAATAAGCTATCGCCTCTTTCAACAAAGGCAAGGCCAGATGTTCCAATTTAAGGTCGCATTCCAGCATTTCCTTGGGGTTCTCGCCTATCATCAAACGGCCGAGACTTTGCAGATTGGGCAATCCTTCCAGAAACAAAATCCTTTCGATCAACTTATCGGCGTGTTTCATTTCGTCGATCGATTCGTGATATTCCTTTTCATTCAGCTTTTGAAAGCCCCAATTTTTGAACATCCGGGCATGCAAAAAATATTGATTGATGGCAGTTAATTCGTTTTCCAGTGCCTTATTTAAAAATTCGATTACTTTTTTATCGCCTTGCATGTCAAATCTCCTGGGTTTTTATGATTAGTTGGGCGTCATTCGCAGCCTGCAATAGCCGACATGCATTTTTTCTATCCAAAATTTGCGCAATGTCCTTGTTACATTTACCGCAATCGCCACCAACACCAAAACATTGCACCAACTGTTTCCGCGAGCATAAACCGCTGTCTATGGCAGCATCGAGCTGACTGTCGGTGACGGCTTTGCAGAGACACACGTACATGGGCTACGCTACTCGCCTGCGCTGAACTTGCGCGGGATCGGCGGTGATTTTACGATAAATCTCCACGCGGTCCCCTTCCTTAACCGACGCATCCAATTTAGCCAGTTTACCGAAAATCCCGACCTTTTGGTTCTCCAAATCGATCTCGGGATACTGCGTCAACACGCCGGACAATTCAATCACTTCGGCGATGGTACTGCCCTCCGGCACTTCCAGCCGCAACCAGAGTTGCCTGTCCGCCTGCGCATAACATACACCCACATTCATAGTTTACGCCCCTTCTTCCAAGACAACCGGATCAATAATGGTCGGTTCTGTAATTTTGGCCGCCGCTTTCCGGTCCAACAAGCGTTTCAATGCCACCATGAAACCCAGCATGATGAAGCCACCCGGCGGCAAAGCCATCAGCAAAAAACCTTTGTATTCCGGAATCAAAGTGGTTTCCAGAAACCGGAAACTTTCCCCCAACAGCACAGAGGCGTTGGCGAATAAAGTGCCGGCGGAACTAATCTCTCGCATCGCCCCCAGTACCACCATCGCCGCAGTAAAACCCACCCCCATCATCAAACCATCCCACATCGACGGCATCACCGGTTGCTTGGAAGCAAACGCTTCAGCTCGACCGAGAATGACGCAGTTGGTGACAATCAACGGGATAAACAGGCCCAGTACCTTATGCAGTTCGTGCATCCAGGCGTTTAGAAAAATATCCACCAGGGTCACCAATGCGGCGATCAGCAATACAAAAATCGGAATGCGGATCTCGGACGGAATCAAATGCCGGCTCACAGACACGGCGGCATTGGATGCGACCATCACCACCATGGTCGCCAAGCCCATGCCCAAGCCGTTGGTTGCCGTCCCGGTCACTGCCAGCAACGGACACAGCGCCAGATTTTGGGTCAGCACGACGTTGTTGTCCCATAGGCCGTCGCGAGCGATTTTTCTGTATTGTTCTGAAAACAGAATCGAAAGATTCATATTGGTTTCTCCAAAAATCGTGAGCAAGTGTTAATACCTGAGAAGATCGCGACGATTTTCTTCCCGTATGCCGCGCCGAGCACCGAAGCGTTTGGCGAGACCAGCCCGATAGGGGAGCGGCATGGATGCCGCTCGTTTTCGGAGGGGCTGGGAAGCCCCTTTCGAAAACCCTCGCCAAACGCTTCGGAGCGCAGGAACAAAGCGGCGTTCGGGCCGCCTTTCTTTTGGATACTTTTCTTTGGCGGAGCAAAGAAAAGTATCGCGGCTGTCGGTCCGCGAACCGACATGCAAACTAAGCGTCGCGATAGCGACACCAAAAACACTATCAACTAGGCTGCAACAACTCCGCCTGATGCACCTTGTAAAACTCCAACCCCCGCTTGATGGCCTGTACGACCTTGCGCGGCGTAATCGTCGCCCCACTAAACTGATCGAACACCCCGCCGTCTTTCTTTACCGCCCATTGCTCGACGGTCAGGTTATTTAAGGATTTGCCGTTGAAAGACAGCACCCACTTGGACTTGGTCACTTCAATCTTATCGCCCAATCCCGGTGTTTCGACATGAGCGATAACCCGCACTCCTAGGATTTCGCCTTTGCTGTCAATACCCATCACCAAACTGATCGGCCCGGCGTAGCCATCAGGTGCGACGAATTTAAAACAGACTGCGTTAACCAAACCTGCCTTTTTAGCCAGATACACTTCGGTTTGCTCCGCGCCCAGATTAGCATCGGCGGAAGACAGCAATACACTGTCTTTCAGCAAGTTGTTATCGTACAGCTCAGCCGGAACCACTTGCTCCAGGTTAGCTTGCAAATCTTCCTGCAAGCGCAACTCGATCACACCACGGGTCGCCAGATCGGCAACGCCCAATAAAATCGCCGCCAGCAACGCAAATCCCCCCAACACGCCGGCCTGATACTGTAATAGCGGCCGCAGTTGTTCCAAATTTCCTGGCTCCAGCCACACGGCCAGTTTTTGCCTAAAGTTACTCAAGATACGCAAGGCGTACTCTACATATTGGTTGGCTTTAGGAGGTAATTTAACGGGTTCGGAATTCATGACCAGTCTCAGGAATTGGAAATATCGAGCGGCTTGCCGTTTCGGTAGCGGCCATAAATTCTCGGACGAATGTAATGATCGATCAGCGGCGTAACCGAGTTCATCAATAAAATCGCAAAACCGGTGCCTTCCGGATAGCCGCCCCAAGAGCGGATCACGAAAATCAATAAACCACAGCCGGCCCCAAAAATCACTTGGCCTAAAGGTGTGTTAGGCGACGTGACATAATCGGTGGCGATAAAGAACGCTACCAACATCACCGCGCCGGAATTCAAATGCACCCAGGGTCCAAGGTAATGTTGACTATCCCAAGCATGAAAAATCGTCGACAACAGAAGGATACTGAACAGCAACGAGACAGGGATGTGCCATTTGATGACCCCTTGGCGCATCAGCCAAATGCCGCCGGCCAGTAATAATAAAGACGAGGTTTCCCCCAAACTGCCGCGCTCCCAACCGAGAAACGCTAAAAATCCCGAATATTCGATCAAACTGCCGGGCAACAGCCGGTTTTGCGAAAACTCAGTCTTGACCCAACCCAACGTCGTGGCGCCGGTCACCGCATCCGGGTTTTCCAAACCACTAAAGGTGATCGCTAAGCTATCGATCACGCCGGGCCCGGTGAACAGAGGCGATACGTTGGCCCAGGTAGTCATCTCGATAGGAAAGGAAATCAGCAACGCCACCCTGGCCAGCATGGCCGGATTGAACAGGTTTTGCCCCAAGCCGCCGTAAACATGCTTGCCCAGCACAATCGCCAGTGCAGAGCCGACTACGCCAATCCACCATGGCGCCCAAGGCGGCAAGGTCATCGCCACCAATAAGCCGGTTACTATCGCCGAGCCGTCGCGCAGATAAGGCATTGCCGCCACGCCTTTCATTTTCAGGCACAAACCTTCAAAAGCCATCGCCGACAGCACGGTCACCGCCAGCAAATACAGCGCTGGCCAGCCGAACAATAACACGCCGCAGGCCGTAGCCGGCGCCAAGGCGATAATCACCAAGCGCATGATTTGATCGACGCGGCGGGTGGCCGCCACGTGAGGCCCGCTAATCGGTTTATTACTCATACGGTTTCCTCTGCTGGCGCTGCTTGCGCCTGTTGTGCGGCAGCCAAACGGGCGGCTCTGGCTTCCTGAGCACGCAAAGCTTCCGCTTCGGCTTCCAATCTGGCTCGTTCCATCCGATTATTTCTATCTTCGACTAAACGCTTGGTTTGTTCAGCCTTGTGCTCGGCTTGTTGGCGTTTAACTAACTCGCCGGAAGCGAATTTAAAGTAATGCACCAAGGGTATATTCGACGGGCAGACATAAGAACAACTGCCGCAGCTAATGCAATCTTTTAGGCCCAAATCAACCGCTGAGTCCAACTGATTGGCTTTGATCCGGCTAGCCATTTCCAAGGGCAACAAACCCACCGGGCAAGCGGTCACGCAACTGGAACAGCGAATACAAGGCTGTATAGCCGGCTCGTCGATGTCGGCATGCGATAAGGCTAGGATGCCGTTGCAGGCTTTCACCACCGGTACTTCGGCAATTGGCAAAGCGTCGCCCATCATCGGTCCGCCCATCACTAAGCGGGCCATTTTCGACTTTTCCAATCCGCAAAACGCCAATACTTCCGACATCAAGGTGCCGATGGGCACTTCCACATTTCTGGGTTTGGCAACGGCCGCGCCGGAGACCGTAACCACCCGGCTAATCAAGGGTTGTCCCAAGCAAATGGATTGATAGACGGCAAAGGCAGTAGCGACGTTGTGCACCACCACCCCAATGTCCGTGGCTCGCCCGTCGGCGGGAATTTCCTGGCCGGTTAAATAACGCAACATTTGCCTATCCCACCCCATCGGATAGCGGGTCGGCACTTGCGCCACCACGATATTGGGAAAATCCCGGGCGGCCGTTTGCATGGCCGCGAAAGCTTCGGGTTTATTATCTTCGATACCCACCATAGCCGTCGGGGCATCCATGCCGCGCAACATTAACCGGATGCCGGCAACGATTTGCTCCGCGCGCTCTTGCATCAAACGGTCATCGCAAGTCAGATAAGGCTCGCATTCACCGGCATTAATCAGCAAGGTATGAATCTTGTTTTTGCGACCTAAACTGAGTTTGACCGCCGACGGGAATACCGCACCACCTAAACCCACCACACCGGCGGCGCCGACTCGTTGGCATATTTCTTCCGGTTCGAGTTGAAACGGGTCTGCCGGAACGATTAACTCGGCCCATTGCTCCTTACCGTCGCTTTCAATCACCACGGTGCGAATCGGCAAGGCTGACGGATGCGGTGCCGGAAAATCTTTGACGTCGGCGATAATGCCCGATGTTGGTGCATGCACAGGCGCCGAAATGGTGCCTTGGCTATAGGCCAGCAATTGGCCCTTCAGTACTTTCTCTCCGACCTTCACCACCGGCTCGGCAGGCTTGCCGACATGCTGTTGCACCGGAATGTACAATTTCTTGGGGATGGGAAAATCGGTAACAATGCTAAGCGGAGAGGTTTCGGATTTGTGCTCTTCAGCATGGATACCGCCGCGCAAACGGGGATTTTCGAACAAGGCGAACATAGGTGTCTCCGTCTCAAGCGGCCAGCGGTTTGGGCCAGCGCCAGTTGCGCAAGGTCACTTCCACAGGGTGCATTTGCAGACATTCGGTAGGACAGACTTCCACACATTTCTTGCAACCGATACAGGCATCCGCCACCACCGCGTGGATTTGTTTGGGTGCGCCGACGATGGCGTCTGTAGGACAAACCTTGAAGCAGCGGGTGCAACCGGTGCAGGTTTCTTCACTGACTCTGGCCACCATCGCTTCTTGGTCTTGGGTTTGGCTCAAATCGACATCAACACCCAGTAATTTGGCCAGTTGTTCCACCAGCGACGTACCGCCCGGCGGGCATAATGTCACCGGCGCGGCGCCGGACACCACAGCCTCGGCAGCCGGCCGGCAACCTGGGAAGCCGCATTGGCCGCATTGCGAACCGGGCATTAAGGCTTCAACTTTCTCGATCAACGGATCGGACTCCACCTTCAAGTATTTAGCGGCAATCCCCAAAGCCACGCCCAGCAACAATCCCAGCGATGTCAAAATAACGATGGCAGATAAAACGTACATGATGTGCCTCTTATTTGCTGTAAAGCCCCGCGAATCCCATGAATGCCAGCGACAGGATGCCGGCGGTGATAAATGCGATGGGGGTGCCGGAAAAAAGCGCCGGTACTGCCATGAGCGCTAAGCGTTCACGTAGACCGGCGAAGAGCACCATCACCAGGGTAAAACCCATTGCCGAACCAAAGCCGAACAGCAGGCTTTGCACGAAATTGTATTTCTCTTGGATATTAAGCAGCGCCACACCCAAAACCGCGCAATTAGTCGTAATCAGCGGCAAAAAAATCCCCAACACCTGATACATCACCGGACTGGTTTTGTGTATCACCATCTCGGTAAACTGCACTACCGCGGCGATCACCAAGATAAAACCCAGCACGCGCAGAAAACCGATATCGAACGGTATCAGTAAACGATGCTCCAGCACCCAGCTGGCCGCGGACGCCAGTGTCAATACAAACGTTGTCGCCAAACCCATGCCCAATGCGGTGTCCAGCTTGTTGGAAACGCCCATGAATGGGCATAACCCCAAGAACTTGACCAACACGACATTGTTGACCAAGGCTGTACCCAATATCAGAAGTAAGTATTCGCTCATCGTTTTCGACCCGGTGTTTTGCAACAAGACAGCATCATTTATGCCAACGCCTTAAAAACGCCGTAACTCCCCATTTCAGTGCAAAGCCGCAAGATTTGCCGCCAACATCTCTGTCCTAAAAAACACAGAGCCGGAACAAGTACAGTTAAATTTGTCGTAAACCATACAAATCGCCGGGATTTTCCAATAGCAGCTAAGCGAAAACGCATTTGGCTCTCTAATTGCATGTATTTTTCCAACTTAAGCCCAGAAAAAACACGCGAGAACCATTTGCCATGACCAAATCCACCCCTGACTACCTGCAAGGCCAGATTGAGATTGAAACGGCCGATATACTATCGCCAGCCATCGGCCCTAGCGGGCAATCGCCAAGAAGCGGCAAAACCTCTAAAACACTGCCTTTCTCTTTGTTTGTTAAGGCCGTAGAGCAAGCGCCGGTGGCCATTTCGATCACCGATAAAAAAGCCAATATCCTTTACATCAACCAGGCCTTCACCGATGTAACCGGCTATAACGCCGCTGAAATTTTGGGCCAAAACGAATCAGCGCTGTCCGACAAGTCCACACCCAGACAGATTTATTATGATTTGTGGCACACCATTTCCCGTAAGCAGGTTTGGCACGGCCAATTGGTCAATCGGCAAAAAATGGGGCAACGCTATCTGGCTGATCTGACCATCGCGCCGATGCTGGACGACCGCGGCGCCATCAGTCATTACATTGGTATGCACCGCGATGTCACCCAGGCACACTACGCGGAACAACAAGTTAACAACCAAAAGCAATTGATCGAATCGGTACTGAACGCTTCGCCGGTGGCGATGGTGGTGCTCGATTCGGACAAACGGGTCGTGCTCGATAATCAGATGTACAAGATGCTGATCAGCGAACTCGACAAAAAAGAGCCCGCGCTATTCTTTCTGGAAGCGCTGGAGCAAGACATGGGCGACTTGTGGGGCGACAACATAGACAGACAGCAAGGCTTCGCCAATCGCGAGGTGAGGATTGAAAGTGCGGGGCTGAAGGGCACGCGCTGGTTTTCCTGCTCCGGCAATTGGTTTATCGAAAACGACGTCTGCGCCGACAGCTTCTTTGCCAGACAATCCAAGGATTACTTGTTGCTGACCATTAACGACATCAGCCCCTTGCGCCGGCAGCAGGAAAAGCTACAGATACAGACTTTGCGCACTATGTTGGCGGAAGAAGAACACATCCGCAGCATCCGCGAGACTTTGTTGGGTGCTATGCACCAGATTCGCCAGCCCTTGAACCAGATTCACGCGGCGATTCAAATCATGACGCAACGCAACGACGCCAACAATAGTCCGATCCGCGACCTATTGGGCCAAGTGCAAAAAATGGGGGAAGAAACGCTTGCCACCTTGCAGCGCTGTGTGCCGGAAATACCGGAGTCCGCGGTGGTGCCGGTGAATTTGAATCAGTTGTTGCACGAAGTGATGCTGCTGTATAGCACCAAGTTTTTGGCAAACGGCATTGTGGTGGACTGGCTGCCAAATCCTGTGCTACCGAACATTCTCGGCGCGGAGAACAAGTTACGCATGTTGTTCAAGCAATTGATCGACAATGCGGTCAATGCCATGAATCGTGCTGGCAGCCAGGAACGCATCATCAAAATTAGCACGGCTATCGAGCATGATTGGGTTTGCGTGTCGATAGCCGATTCCGGCCCCGGCATACCTGCCAACCAACGGAGCAAAGTATTCGAACCGTTTTTTACCACCAATCAAAGCACCGCCGGCGTCCAGGCCGGCATGGGACTGGTCATGAGCAAGGAAATCGTCAATCAGCATAACGGCATGATAGAAATCGACCCGCAATACAAAAACGGCTGTAGTTTTAAAATTAGCTTTCCCTGTCAAAAAAACCTAGCGATGGTGAACATCCATGAGTGATCGTTTATTGCTGGTTGAATCCGAACTGGATACGCTATTTCTGGTCAGTCAATTGCTGAATAGCACGCATGACTTGCGCACCAAGCTGAAAGGCATCCTGGAGATTTTGCACAAGCGTAACGGCCTGCATTTCGGCATGATTACCCTACGCGATGTCGATGACGACAGCATGAGCATTTGCGAGATCTACGGCGAAGGCATAGACCGCTCGGTGCGTTACCAACCGGGCGAAGGTCTGGTCGGCGCTATCCTCGACGAAGGCAGCACGATTGTGGTGGAACGCATTGCCGACGAGCCGCGTTTTTTAAGCCGCTTGGGCGTGTATAACCCGGATTTACCGTTTATCGGCTCCCCGCTGGCCATCGAACAAGGCGAAGTGGTCGGCATTTTGGCCGCGCAGCCTTGTACTTCGACGTTTTTGGGCGAACGCGCCCGCTTCATGGAAATGGTCGCCAACCTGATCGCCCAAAGCGTGAACATGTTGCGTGTCATGGAACGCAAGCAAAACGAACTAGCTAGCGAACGCGACTATTTAAAACAAACACTGGTCAAAAACTACCGCTTCGAAAACATCATCGGCCATTCCGAGCCGATGCTGAAAGTGTTCGACATCATCCGCCAGGTGGCCAAATGGCATACCACGGTGTTGATTCGCGGCGAATCCGGCACCGGTAAGGAAGTGGTGGCCAGCTCGATACACTTTAACTCAGCCTGCGCCAACGGCCCGTTTCTAAAATTAAACTGCGCCGCCTTGCCCGACACCTTGCTCGAATCGGAATTATTCGGCCATGAGAAAGGTGCATTCAGCGGCGCAATCGGCCAACGCAAGGGCCGCTTCGAACTAGCAGACAACGGCACGCTGTTTCTCGACGAAATTGGCGAGATCTCCGCGTCGTTTCAGGCCAAATTATTGCGCGTGCTCCAAGAAGGCGAATTCGAGCGGGTCGGCGGCGTCCGCACTTTAAAAGTGAATGTGCGCATCATTGCCGCCACCAACCGCAATCTGGAGCAGGAAGTGGCCGAAGGCAATTTCCGAGAGGATTTGTATTACCGCTTGAATGTGATGCCCATCAATATGCCGCCGCTGCGCGAGCGTATCGAAGACATTCCGGAACTGGCCAGCTTTCTGTTAAACCGTATCTCGCGCCAACAAGGCGGCCGGCCTTTGGAAATCAAGGAAAGTGCGATACGCATTTTGATGAAACACGATTGGCCGGGTAACGTCCGCGAATTGGAAAACCGTTTGGAACGCGCGGCGATCATGAGCCAAGAAGGCATTATCGACCGCGACGTGATTGCCAGCACCGGACTGGAAAACGAAATAGGCATTAGCCGCACTCCGCAGTCGATCAAACACATCGATCTGCACGACGAAAACATGGACGAACGGGAACGGGTGATTGCCGCATTGGAGCAAAGCGGCTGGGTGCAAGCCAAGGCTGCCAGGCTACTGGATATGACGCCTAGGCAGATTGCTTATCGGATTCAGACCTTGAACATCAATGTTAAGCAGATTTAGAAAACCTGCCGCTCAAGTTAAGCAGAGAGGGGGCGATTGAAATTGCCCCGTCCTAAGGAAAGATTTAAAGCTTTTCCCTGACGATACGGTAAATCTGCTCGGCGGCCTGTTCGCCGGTTTGCAACAAAATATCCAATTCGGCAAGTTGGGCTTCGGCGAACGCCCGGTCTTTCAAACCAGCCGCGTTGATTTGCACATTCAGCGCCGCGCTATTCAAGCCGGCGTAGCCCGCCATCACCGCCACCCCGGCATCGCTGATCACACCAAGATTACCGTGTTCGGCAGCCACCCGGCTCAATTCGATGGCCTTAGCGCAAGCTTTCGCGCATTCCAGCGGCACTAGCGTAGCCTCTCTGAGCACCGTTTGAATCTGTTCGGTGCGCACGGCTTTCTCGTCGTCAGTGCTTTTTGGTAAGCCGTAACAGGCCATCAATTTGTCAAATACATCGACATCGGCTTTGATCATGCCGATCAAGGTTTGCCGCAAGGCTTCCGACTCGATCAGCAAAGCCTGCATCTGTTCTTCCACCGCCGCGTATTTGGGTTTGCCGATGGTCAAATTACAGACCATGCTAGTCAACGCCGCCGCTTGCGCACCCATCACTGCCGCCGCGCTACCGCCGCCGGGCGTGGCTTGCTTGCCGGCTAGTTCGTCCAGGAATGTTTCTACCGATTTATCTTTGATTTCGTTCATTAACAGTCCTTAACTTTCGCGGCGCCAAATGGTGTTGCCGCCGGCCACATCCTCTAAAACTATGCCTTGTGCTTTCAATTGATCGCGGATTTGGTCGGCGCGCGCCCAGTCTTTGCCCGTTTTGGCAGCTTTTCTGGCGTCGATCAATTGCTCGATTTCCATTTCACTCATGCCATCCGGCGCTGCCCCACCCTTCAAAAAACTGTCCGGATCGTCCTGCAATATGCCCAAAATGGCCGCCAGTCGCTTTAATGTTGCCGCCAGCACGCTTTTTTCCTCGGCTTTGTTTAATTCGCGCGCTAAATCAAATAGAACAGCCAAAGCCACTGGTGTATTAAAGTCGTCATCCATCGCCTGTTCGAAACGCTGGCAGTAATCTGCATCGATAGCCACATCGATAATTTCGACACCTCTCAAGGCTGTATACAAACGAGCCAAAGCCACACCCGCCTCGTCGAGCTGTTCGTCGGAATAATTCAGCGGGCTGCGATAATGGCTGGAGAGGATGAAGAAGCGGATCACTTCCGGGCGATATTGTTTCAACACCTCGCGCACGGTGAAAAAATTGCCCAGCGATTTGGACATTTTTTCTTCGTTGACCCGCACGAACCCGTTATGCATCCAGTAATTCACAAAGGGTTCGCCGGTGGCGCCTTCCGACTGGGCAATCTCGTTTTCGTGATGCGGGAATTGCAGATCCATGCCACCACCGTGAATATCGAAATGATTGCCCAGGCAGCAGGTGGACATTGCCGAGCATTCGATATGCCAGCCCGGTCTGCCCTGCCCCCATGGCGAATCCCAATAAGGTTCGCCTGGCTTGGCCATTTTCCACAGTACAAAATCCAGCGGATCGCGTTTGGCGGTATCGACATTCACCCGCTCACCGGCTTGTAAGTCTTCGATATTTTTACCGGACAGCTTGCCGTAGCCGTCAAAGCGGTTTACCGCATAAAACACGTCACCATTGCTACCGACGTAGGCAAACTCACGCTCGATTAATGTCGAAATCATCTTCACGATGTCGGCAATCGATTGCGTGGCTTTTGGTTCAATATCCGGCGGCAACACCGACAAAGCGCGCTCGTCTTCGTGCATCGCATCGATAAAGCGTTCGGTCAATGCGGTAAACGCCTCGCCATTCTCATTGGCGCGCTGAATAATCTTGTCGTCGATGTCGGTAATATTTCTTACGTAGGTAAGCTGATAACCGGCATGGCGCAAATAACGGGCAACCGTATCGAACACCACCATGACCCGCGCATGCCCGATATGACAGTAGTCGTAAACCGTCATGCCGCAGACGTACATGCCGACTTTACCTGGCTGCTTGGGAATAAATTCTTGTTTACTTCGGGTTAGCGTGTTGTAGATTTTCAGCATGTCGATGGTAGATGGATGCAGCGAAACATCTGGCAATCTATCAAGATTTCGGCTTCTCTTTCAAGATAAAAACACATAGAATTCGCGGCTTGCAGCGAGATTAAGGAGCTTTTAATGCGCACCACCCTGGTTTACCTGATGCTGTTTTTATTCTCAACCCTTTCATTTGCAACAGAAAATAAAATGTCAAACACACATAGCAAAGTCAAATTAACCACCTCACTGGGCGACGTCGTCATTCAACTGGAAGACGAAAAAGCACCGGTTTCCGCCGCCAACTTTCTGGCCTATGTGAAACAGGGCTTTTATGCGGGTACCATTTTCCACCGAGTAATCCCAGGTTTTATGGCCCAAGGCGGCGGTTTCGATACCTCATTCAAACAAAAAGAAACTAATGCTCCGATCAAGAACGAAGCCGACAATGGCCTGAAAAACAAACGCGGCACCTTGGCAATGGCCCGTACTAACGATCCGCATTCGGCAACCGCGCAATTTTTTATCAATTATAAAGACAATTCCTTTCTGGATCACACCAGCCCAAGCCCCAGCGGTTGGGGTTATGCAGTATTCGGAGAAGTGATCGAAGGCATGGATGTCGTCGATGCCATGGCCAAACAAGCCACCGGCAATCGCGGCCCGCATCAGGATGTACCAAAAACGGACATCGTTATCGAAAAAGCCGAAGTTATCGAATAATAATTAGCGGTTTCCGCCGGTAATTGGGCGGAAACCGCTGTTACTTAACGTGAAACAAGACGTACTCTTCATCTCCGACCTGCATCTGGCTTTGGAAAAACCGGAGATCACCCGGCGTTTCTTGGGCTTTTTGCAGCAGCGCGCCATTGAGGCAAAATCGCTGTATATCCTTGGCGATTTGTTCGACGCCTGGATCGGCGACGACGACAATACCCGGCCTATCCCGTCCATCAAAAACGCTCTCAAACAACTTAGCGACGCCGGCACCGAGATTTTTCTGTTGCAGGGCAACCGCGATTTTTTGCTGGGTCAAGATTTCTGCCGGGAAACCGGTATCCGTTTGTTGGATGAATATGCGATTATCGAATTGAATGGTCAGCGAATTTTACTAACCCACGGCGATTTACTCTGTAGCGACGACTTGGCTTACCAGGCTTTTCGCAGCAAATCGCACAGCCCGGAATGGCAACAAAATGTGTTGTCCAAACCTTTGTGGCTGCGGTCTGATAGCGGCACGTTGGTATCGGTTGCGCAGCTATTATCATAAACGCGGCAAAACCCTGGATATTATGGATGTCAACCAGGATACGGTGGCCGAAAGCCTGCGCAAGTATGGTTGCTGTACATTGATTCATGGACACACGCATCGACCGAAATTACACGAATTTATGCTGGATGGCCGGCCGGCCAAACGCTACGTGTTGGCGGATTGGAAACCGGATGGCGCGGAGGTTTTGTGTTGGAAGAACAACGATTTTCAAACAGAATCGGTCTGATATAAGCATAAAAAAACCGGTAGCGATTTAACAGATGGCCAGCGACCTGCGTTTTTTAATCTCAAACCCGCTGATACACCACTGCCAGACACTACCGGGAATTGTCTTACTATCTCCGAAAAATAAGACTCAAAAGAAACCAACTAGTTCACTGGGTATATAATTTTACCGGGTCAATGCCCACGCGCGCTGTTCCAGGTGGACATCAAGCGCTATCTAAGCCGGTGCCTGACTGTTACCAAAGTGTAAACAACTGTTAATTCACGACGACGCCCGCATTCATGCTAAGTTAGACTAAACTTTCCAAGCTCTACCAATTAAGGCCCCTTAACTCCTCCAGCCATGAAAAACCAAATACTTTATCTCTTGGCGCTATTTATCGGACTATCCGCCATCGCCACCAGCCATGCCGATGAAGTTAACCTCCCCGAGATTCTTGCCCGAGTCAAACCCGGAATAGTAGCCATCGGCACTTATATGCCAACACGAAACCCGCGTGCGGTATTCCTGGGCACCGGCTTCGCCGTTGCCGACGGCAGAAAAGTGGTTACCAACGCTCACGTAACCGCAAAAAAACTAGACGAAGAGCACCTCGAACGTTATGCGGTTTTTTATCGCCACGAGCAAAAAGAACAAATGCAAATTGCAGAACTGACCGTAACCGATGAAGATCACGATCTGGCATTGCTAAAGGTAGACGGCGGAGTTTTACCCGCACTGGAAATCGGTGACTCATTAATAGTGCGGGAGGGCGAGCAATATGCATTCACCGGTTACCCAATAGGCATGGTGCTGGGTTTGTATCCGGTCACGCACAGAAGCATTATTTCGGCTATTTCACCCAACGCCATACCGGCAATCGCCACTCGGCAGTTAAACGTCAACATGCTGAAACGACTACAGACGCCCTTCAATGTGTTCCAATTAGACGCCACCGCCTACCCCGGCAACAGCGGCAGCCCCTTGTACGACATCAATTCCGGAAAAGTTGTTGGTATCATTAACAAAGTCTTTGTACAGGGCAGCAAAGAAAATGCCATATCCAATCCCAGCGGCATCACCTATGCTATTCCCGCTGAACATATCAAGACGCTTCTAAAACAGAATATCGTCAAATAGTGATTATCCAGGAGTTAGCGGTAGCCTTCACATGATAAGAATTTTTCGACATTACATTTCCACCGCCTACCTTTGGTTACTTATAGTTGAATCTTTGGTGTTTTATCTGGCTATGTATTGCGGCGCTGGCCTCAGATTTTTATATATAGCATCCTGGTATTCCCAATCCGAACTCGCTGCTGCAGCAGCGGTTTACGCAGTGGTGTTTATCGCCAGCTGTTCCGGTTTGGGCTTGTACCGCAAAACACTGGATAAAGAAGAATACAATATTCTCCAGCGCATTAGCTTTAGCTTTGCCGTTGCGGTTTTTATACTGGCGTTCATCTATTACATCATTCCCGATTTGATGCTGGCACGCAGTGTCCTGATTTCCGCAATTATTTTTTCTTTTGTGGGCCTGCTGTTAACACGTTATTTATTTTATCGCTTCGTCAATCTGGATAATTTAAAACGCAGGGTGTTAGTGGTGGGTTGTGGGCAAAGAGCGGGAGAACTCAGCGTCGTTAATTCCAGCTATATTTATAGAGGATTTGAAATAGTCGGTTACATCACGCTGGAGGACGAACCCATAAGCGTACCCCATGCGATTGCGCTCAACGAAAAAATCAGGCTAACCGATATTGTCGAAGCCGCTAACGTCGATGAAATAGTCATCGCTGTCGATGATCGTAGAAAAAAACTACCCGTGGAGGAACTGCTGGACATCAAAATGTCCGGCGTGCAAATCATGGACTTGCAAACTTTCTATGAGAGAGAGCAACGGCTGGTTTTTCTGGAGGCGCTGAGTCCAAGCTGGCTGATGTTTTCCGATGGTTTTGTGAGTGGCGGTTTACGCCCCATCGTCAAACGCAGCTTCGATATTCTAGCCAGTCTGCTGCTACTCTCCGTCAGTTGGTGGCTAATGATCCTCACCATGTTGGCGATCTATATCGAAAGCGGCTTTGGTGCACCGGTTTTCTATCGGCAAAAACGTGTCGGCTATCGGGACATTCCGTTCGATGTCATTAAATTTCGCAGTATGCGTATCGACGCTGAAAAAAATGGCGCGCAATGGGCTAGCCAAACCGATGACCGCGTAACTCGCGTCGGCAAAGTGATTCGTAAATATCGGATAGACGAGCTGCCGCAACTGCTAAACGTGCTAAAAGGCGATATGAGCTTTGTCGGCCCGCGCCCTGAGAGACCGGAATTCGTAAAAGGCTTCGAAGAGAATATTCCTTATTATAAAGAACGGCATAGGGTTAAACCCGGCATCACCGGATGGGCGCAACTATGTTACCCCTATGGCGCCAGCGAATACGATACCCGACAAAAACTGCAATTTGATTTGTATTACGTCAAAAACTACAGCCTGTTTCTGGACTTGACGATAATGCTGAGCACGGTGGAGGTTATTTTGTGGGGCAAGGGAGCGAGATAAAAAAATATTTATAAAAACTTTAGTGATCAATAACTTACCATTAATCCTGCCACCCTATTAGGGAGAAGAAAAAATGAAAACTTCAATGCTACGATTTATTTTATTTACCTTAATATCGTTGCAACTCAGCAACTCAGCCTTGGCGGAGAACAACCGGAATCTTTATGTTTTCGGTGATAGCTTATCGGACACCGGCAACGTTTATATACAGACATCCGCCTCAGGACTTCCCATACCCGTCCCTCCCCAAAAGCGATATTTCAACGGTAGATTTTCGAACGGTCCAAATGCCGCTGAACAATTCTGGAAGTCACTCGGCAACTCGTCTAAAGTAAAACCTATATTGGCGCTCTCTCCAGAAAAACTTACGCTGAAACCAAATAAAAACCTAGCCATAAGCTTTGCTTATGGTGGCTCTGAAACTAGTTTCGGCAATTCGGTACTAGGACAATTTAATGTGACCGGCCTACTAGGGCAAGTAGGCATGTTCAAGGTCATAAAAAATGACAGCTTTGTTGAAAACTCTTTGGCTTTTGTTTGGAGTGGAGCAAACGATTATCTCAATCAATTTGGCAAGGGAATCGTGATTCCTACAGAACAAGTTGTCGACAATATCAGCAAATCGATTCGTAACTTGTATGCTTCAGGGATTCGCCGTTTTCTAGTGCCCAATCTCCCTGACCTAAGTGAAGTACCGATTGCTAATTTCATAGCTTACCAAGACCCCGCAAATCCTCATCCGGAAATTCTCGACCTCCTTTCATTCCAAACTATCGATCACAACAACAGGCTAAGGATAGAATTGAGAGAACTTGCAAAGCTACCTAAAATCAAAATCTATAAAGTCGACATTTACTCCATAACCAAATCCTTGATCGTTAGAGATGATCAGGTTGTAGCAGGACCTGCGGCAGGATGTCTCTATAGTCCCGTATTGACTCAAGACAATTGTTCAATAGTGCCTTTCGATGCAGGAAACGGTTTGATATTTTGGGATGAAATCCATCCAACCACAGAGGTTCACAAAGTTTTCGCCGAAGCCATGCTAGATTCGATTAAAAACTAGCAAGCCAGCTAGATGCTGGGTTGGCTTTATTAGCCAAACCCAGCGACCCCCAGTTTGTCTATAAGCCATAACGACCCGGGGCAATAATATTGTTTGGGTCGACAGCCTGCTTTAGAGAACGCAAAACATCAGGAACGGCATGTTCCTTAGCCGGCAAATCCATAGACTGGATACCGAGACGATAAGGCACAAAACCATGTTTTCGCCCCGTATCTAACAGTTCATGATAACAAGCATGCGCTCTGGCAACCTCATTTGCGTCTTGCCTATCAAACAAAATTGGAATGGTGCTGTCCCAACAGCGATCCGAAATACTAGTCAACGTGATCAACGGCTCGATTCTGTGTTTGATACAAATGGATTTCACCATTTCGACATATTCACGAGTTAAATCGGGCTTCATGGGTAAAAGCGGCGAATACCAAATAAGCCCACAGCCGTCCTTATCCGGATTCATCGAGGTACCATCAGTCGGCATGGCACCTGACCGCCAGTAGGCCAGAGGCAAGGCAATCTCGCTTGGCTCTCCCGCAAACAATTGCATGGTTTTATTCAACGTCCCCAACACATTAACTAAATGTAAGTCGCGGATAACTGGCAAAGCCTGCGCGGCGCCATGCATGAATTTCACTAAACCCGGGGTAAAAAAAACAAGCCGTTTGGCGACAGGCTTTAATATTCTTCGAATCTCCCCTCTCGCCGCAGCAACAACTTTCTTATTGCCATAAATAGCACCCACACCGGTCCATTCCATGACCTGATTGCGCTTCATAAGCTGTTGCAGCACATCTTCCGGAATCAACCCATCCGAGCCCAAGCGGTCTTTTGGGTAAGGCTCCGACATCGACAATACCCGGTGTTTGTTCATCAGGTTGATAGAACCCGTCACAGTTCCCACCTCACGCAACACCTGCCGGACTTTTTCAACCGCCAACCCTAGATCGTCAGCTTTTTTTACACTGAAAAAAAACGCTTCAACTCGCTCCGGCTTTGGCGCCAAAGCGATCGTCATCTTGGTGACAATCCCAAAATTACTTTGCGAGAAAAGACCGTCCATGTAGGGCCCCATCCCCCATTTAAAAGCCTTATCAACCGCCTCACCTCCCAAGCCTGAAAGCATGGAGCGATAAATTTCTCCGTTGGGCAACACAGCTTCCAGTCCCATTACCGCGGCGAAGTGATCAGCATAAGGGGTGATGCCGTAGCCTCGCTCTAAGGCATTTCCAACCAGACTACAATCAGGCCCAACCCCGGTAACCGGAATCAGATAAGGATGGTCATGCTGCTTTAAATAAGCATCAAGCTGGCGTTGGGTAACTCCAGGCTCGATAGTGAGCAAACCTGTTTCCTTATCAAAGTCCAGAATTTTATTCATCCGTGATAAATCCACCAAGACACAGTGGTCTTGAGCAGGGTTTTTTGAGCCATAGCCCCAGTTACAACCGGTGCTGAAAGGATAAAGAGGTATTTGATATTTCGCGGCAATCTGAACTATTTGCTGAACGGCTGAGGTGAAATCAGGCCGGAGCAAAGCAGGTGATTGATTCCTTAGCGCCGTACAATTGGTTTCTGCCGCTTGCAAAAACTCCTTACAGGTGACAACGGAATCGTTACCTAAAAGGTCGCGCCAGTCCGAAAGTGCTTGCTCAAGATTAGGGCTGTCCATGGGAATCTCCTGTTAGTGTTTAAGTAGAAGGATAGTCGATTAAATGGGGGACTCCAACTCGCAAAATACCTACAGACGGCAAATTAATTTTTGCAGAGATAATAAGCTGTTCAGAAATGGGCTGTTGCCATTTCTACAGGGCAACCAAATGAAGGCCCAAAACGAAGCGATAAGACTCTCAAAGTTACATTTCAATTTGCCGCATCCTGATGCGATGACGCTGAGATACTTTAGCCTTACAAACACATTTTCCAAGAGATACCCAAACCCGTCGAGACTCCATCGACGTGATCATTCCCCAAAGTTGAGTGTTGTTTGATAAGAATGATGGACACGGCGCCCGAGTTATAACTAAATCTGAAATGGTTTAATGAAGCCGGACACTTCTAAAAGCAGACTTTATACTGTTATTAGAGGTAAGCATGACAAACGAAAAACAACACAACCGACCCAAATATAGTTTGGAATTCAGGCAAGATGCCGCCAAGCTAGTTTTGGAGAAAGGCTATAGTCAGCAACAAGCAGCCGATCATTTGGGCGTATCGCTAAGTGCGATGCGGCGCTGGGTTCGGGCGGAACGCAAGCCCTCGGCGAGTGACGCGACGATGAAAAAAAACAGTGTAAACTTGGGAGAGCATGACGAATTGATTCGCTTGCGCAAGGAAAATGAACAGTTGCGGATGGAGCGCGAAATATTAAAAAAGGCGGCCGTCTTCTTTGCGAAAGAAGCCGAATACCCACAGGGCACAAGTAAAGTACGGGTTTATTCGAGAGCAAGAGAAGACGTATCCAGTGACCGTACTGTGTCGAGTGATGCAGGAGAGTACCAGCGCCTATTACGATTGGTTAAAAGCCCCGAAAGACGTTGATAAAGAGCAACAAGATCGAAAAATGGCCGAAACAGCCAGGCAGATTTTTGTCGACAATAAGCAGTGCTTTGGTTCGCGTCGCCTAGCCGATCGCTTGCAAAAACAGGGATTTGCTGCGGGTCGCTTTAAAACCCGGCGACTCATGCGAGACTTGAGATTGCAGGTACGTTATCCCAAGCGATTTAAAGCGACGACCGACAGCAACCACAATGAGGCTATTTCACCCAATCGATTGGATCGGCAATTTCAAGTAGCCAAGCCTAATCAGGTGTGGACGACCGATATCACCTATGTGTGGACGCTGCAGGGTTGGCTTTACGTGTATTAGTCACGACTTGATCTGACACATCGACTTGAAAAGATGAGAGTTACCGGTTTTGATAGGGGTGTCGAATCCTTACACAAAACACAAAAGGTAACTCTCATGATCCATACAAACAATCCGATCATTAAACACAAAGCGGGGCTGTTAAATTTAGCCCAAGAACTGAATAACGTCTCCAGAGCCTGCAAGGTGATGGGTGTCTCGCGCGATACGTTTTATCGTTATCAAGAGCTGGTAGCTGAAGGTGGTATCGATGCCTTAATCGACAAAAACCGCCGGTCTCCGAATCTGAAGAATCGCGTCGATGAAAGCATTGAGCTGGCAGTGAAAGCCTATGCGGTTGAGTGGCCAGCGCATGGACAGCATCGAACCAGTAATGAACTGCGTAAACAAGGAGTATTCGTATCCGGCAGCGGCGTTCGCTCCATCTGGTTACGGCATGACCTGGAGAACTTTAAAAAGAGGCTTAAAGCACTGGAAGCCAAGGTAGCCGCCGAAGGGTTAATGCTGAGCGATGCGCAGATTGCGGCGTTGGAGAAAAAGCAGCAGGATGATCAAGCCTGCGGCGAAATCGAAACAGCCCATCCCGGTTACCTGGGTTCGCAGGATACTTTTTACGTCGGCAACCTCAAAGGGGTTGGGCGGATATACCAGCAGACTTACGTGGACACTTATAGCAAAGTCGCACACTGCAAGTTGTATACAACCAAAACGCCCATTACCGCAGCGGATATCCTGAATGACAAAGTATTGCCGTTCTACGAAGCCAACGCATTACCCGTTCTACGCATTCTGACGGATCGCGGCACAGAATATTGTGGCAAGGTCGAACAGCATGATTATCAGCTATACCTGGCGATCAACGACATCGACCATACCAAAACCAAGGCCATGTCGCCGCAAACCAATGGGATTTGCGAACGCTTCCACAAGACCATCTTGCAGGAGTTCTATCAGGTCACGTTCCGCAAAAAGCTCTATAGCGACCTGGATGAACTCCAAAAAGATCTGGACGAATGGCTGGTTTATTACAACAATGACCGAACTCATCAGGGCAAAATGTGCAACGGCAGAACGCCGATGGATACCTTGCTGGATGGAAAACAGATTTGGGCTCAAAAAAATCTGAACCAAATCTAATCTGACAGACACCCCGCAAAAACGGTAACTGTCAGATCAGGTCTGAGCTAATACATCATTGATCTCTTTTCCCGCCAAGTCGTTGGCTGGGCGATTGACGATCACATGCGCACATCGCTTTGCGTCAATGCCTTGCAAATGGCCTTCTACCCACAGGGCACAAGTGGCGGCGTAAGCCTCCGCCCGGCTTATTGCATCATTCCGATTGAGGTAGCCAATATGCGAGCCGAGAATATCGTCAACATTTGACCGTCATGAAGATGGAGCAGAGTATGAGCCGAAAAGGCAATTGCTGGGATAATTCCCCAACCGAACGCTTTTTTCGCAGTTTAAAGTACGAACAGCTCAACTACGAAAAATTCAAAACCCAAGAAGCGGCGAAACTGAGCGTGATCGATTATTTGGCTTTTTACAATGGCCGGCGATCGCACTCAACATTGGGTTGTCAATCCCCAATCGACTTTGAGCGGGAATTCTATAAAAAATCTGCCTGATTTGGTGTCCGGGTTTTGTTGACCATTACATCGCCGCCTGATTCAGTTCGTCTGTACACCAGATTTGACTATTTCTCCCGACGGCGCCCTTCCCAGAAATTTGCATGGACAGGCTTTCACTGCCAGTCTTTGTTATGAATTTTCTAGCCCGTCATTCATTTTCAACCCAGAATCGGCGAAAGACTGATTAAAAGCAAAAAAGTGCGAATCCTAACCCTGGTAAAGTGTCAGATAACTTTACAACCAATCAAACAAGCCATTGCAGCCGGCTTATAAATTATATATAAAACAACAGCTTATTATTTTGGCACAATTTCTGCTGTTTTTTATTTGAAGTTTGTCTTCATGATCGAATCTGAAAGTGAAGTTCGCCTTCACAAAATTATGAGACATTGCACTTATGTGCATATTGAAATACTGCAATTCATTTTGGTTTGCAAAAGATCTACATCTGGGATACTGATCGCTAACTTTTTTATAACCCTTTAAGGAATAGTCATGAAAAAATTTAATGTTATACGGAGCATTGCTGCTCTGAGTCTTGTCAGCGCAGGTTTCGCGGCTAACGCAGCAAGTATCGATGGCGTTATAACGCCTGAAACTATCACCGAATTCGATAGTGGCAGTTTCGCGCAAATAGTCACAAAAAACGCTGATGGCTCAGGTTCATTTACTGCTTGGGGCGAGGTAACAGGATTTAACAATATTGCTTACGATGTTTTTCCTGGTGGTCAATTAACCTATTCCGTTACAACTGACTACACCACAAACCAAATAAATATTCCAGGTGATACATTATTTACCGGGGGCGTTATCACATTCTATCTTGACAACCTAACAGCCTATGATCCTACCAATCAAGCTTCAGCAGAAGACGGCACTGTGTGGATGACTATTTTAGGAAAAGACCTGAATGCTATCGGAGATACTTTCCTGGGCACTATAAACGTTTTGGGCGGCGGCGGCGGTACCGCATTCTTTGATTTGTTGCTCGCCGGTTTGGGAACTGATATTTTTGATACAAATACCAAGCTTGTACCAACTACTGGCGAATTTGCCGATTTTTCATGGGGCTCCAGCATATTAGCCGGAAACACAGTCACATCAACATCTGGAGGCGTTACAACTTATTACTCGACTGGCTCTGGAGACCTTGGTGCCAGCGCTACAATTCCTGAACCAGGTTCTTTGTCGCTGTTAGGTTTAGGCATGTTGGCTTTTTCCGCTAGAAAAAAACGTTCAATCTAAATCTGCTTTTAAATGCCGGCTTTTATTCTTAATAGAAAACGGTCGGCATTATTCTTGAAAAAATTTAAGAAGGAAGCTTGCATAATGTGAATGCATGAGTCTTTCATAGAGAATCGCGTAGTAGCGTAAGCCTGCAAACTGCCAATTAGATTTATCAATTGTAATATGCCCTCTACGGAGGGCATTTTTATTTGAGAGCAAACCACGATGAACCGGATCCATTTTTTTGAAATTGAAGATCAACACTGGTGCCCAAAAGTATTGCGAGATGGCGTGACCGATTTCTTACAACACATTGTTCAGTCTTACCATTTATATCAGCCCATCACTCAGCGCTTGGTCAAGGCTTTAGATCAAAGTGGACAAAATTTGATTGTTGATCTTTGCTCAGGTGGTGCAGGTCCTTGGTTATCACTGTGGAAAGATGTACTTCAACAGTCCGATAACCGAATTTTATCTGTTACGCTGACCGATTTGTACCCAAACTTGGACGCCTTTCGAGCAGCGCATACACAAAATATCGGTATCGTTTTCTGTACCGAGTCAATAAATGCGACGCAGGTACCCAGAGAGATAAAAGGTTTTCGCACTTTTTTTTCATCATTTCATCATTTGAAACCTGAGGAGGCTAAAGCCGTTTTGCGAGACGCTGTAGATGCAAAAACCGGCATTGCAATTTTTGAAAGCACACAACGCCATCCTTTGCTGTTGCTTTATATGCTGCTTACGCCTTTTTTGGTTTGGCTTAATACTCCATTTATTCGCCCATGGCGTTGGAATAGAGTATTTTATACTTATATAGTCCCTTTGATTCCCTTTATAGTAATGTTTGATGGCATCGTTTCATGCCTACGCACATATACACCTGAAGAACTAAAAACCATGGTTAATTCAATTTCTGCTCCCTATTATAAATGGGATATCGGTTTACAGCGCTTTGGTATATTACCTATAGGGATAACTTATATGGTGGGATATATGCAAAAAAATAAGGTTAATTGATTAGGGGCTGTTGCCGTTTTACATAGGTAATAAAATAAAAGCGCATGCCAAAGCGACAAGGCTGTCAAAATTGCGTTTCAATTTGTCATATCGCGAGCGATGACTCTGAAATGCTTCAGTCTTGCAAAGACATTTTCAACGAGGTGGCGGTATTTATAGAGGCGCCCATCCATTCCGTCATTCCCAACGGTTGAATACTGTTTTCGAGGAATGATAGGGACACGCCCTTTCTCGCGAATCTGAATCCGTAAGGGTTCACCGTTGTAGCTTTTGTCAACGACCGTGTAGTGAGCCAAAGGCAGTTTAGCTACTAATTCCGGCGCTTCCTTGCAGTGATGGAGCTCGCCACTGGTGACCGAGAAATGAATAGGCAACCCGCAGGCATCAATGGCCATATGGATTTTTGTGGGAGATAGTCAAATCTGGTGTACACCAGATTTGACTATCTCTCTCAATGGTTACCTGTCGCCCGCTGACTACGAATTGCAGCTCAAAGCTGCTTAGGATTTCGCCAAAAATAACTTCCCTGTATTGATACTGTCCCTAACTGGATTTGTAATGGAGAATACAACGACTCGAACCGTGGAAGATGAAAAAGTGACTGGCTACGAACCCGCGATAGAAATCAAAATGCAGCGACTCTTTACCACCTTGTCCGAGAAAGATAGGCGTCGCTATGCCGGTATAGAAGCGGCCAAACTGAGGCATGGTGGCACAGAGTATATTTCGACGTTATTCGGCATTGACCCGAAGACAGTTCGCCGTGGGCTTGTGGAATTAGACCTGAACGATGATCCGGCATCGGATCGGGTCCGAAAAAAAGGTGCGGGGCGGAAAACGGCACTTGAACGGCAACCGCAACTGCTGGTTAACTTTTTGGCGCTACTGGCAGAATTCACCGCTGGCGATCCGATGCGGGAAGGCGTGTTGTGGACCAATCTATCGCGCTGCGAGATCAGTCGTCGGTTACGGGAAATGGGCACACCGGCCAGTCGGCTAACGGTGCGTAAACTGCTGAAGCAACAGGGCTTGGGCCAGCGCAAGGCACGCAAGAAAAAGTCGATGGGCGCCCATCCCGACCGCAATGCCCAAGTTGAAAACATAGCGCGACTCAAAGCGGAATATCTGACCGCCGGCGATCCCGTGATCAGCATCGATACCAAAAAGAAAGAACTGATCGGCGACTTTGCCCGCGAAGGTCATACCCATACGCAAATACCCGTCGAAACCTTGGATCACGACTTTCCCAGCGCCAGCCAAGGCAAACTCATTCCGCATGGCATCTATGATGTAGCCCGGAATGAAGGCACTATGCACCTCAATATGAGCCACGATACCAGCGAATTATGTTGCGACAGCATCGCACGCTGGTGGCAGCAACATGGCCAACACCATTATCCCAACGTCCGCCGCGTATTAATCCTCTGTGATGGCGGCGGCGGCAATGCCGCCAATCGCCATGTATTCAAGGAAGCTCTGCAGGCCTTGGCCGATGGTTTGGGACTGGCTATTCGAATCGCGCACTATCCGCCTTATTGCTCAAAACACAACCCAATTGAACATCGCCTGTTTCCGCACATCACTCGCGCCTGCCAGGGCGTGGTGTTTCATACGGTCGACATTGCCAAGCAATTGATGGCCAAGGCGAAGACATCCACGGGATTGAAAGTGACTGTGGATATTTTGACAACTGTCTACGAGATCGGGAAAAAATGCGCTGCAGATTTCATTGAAAACATGCGGATCGTTTTCGACGAACATCTACCGCGCTGGAACTATCGGGCTATTCCTCAAACCAACTCATTTCAGGAAGTTATTTTTGGCGGGATCCTTAGTTGTGTGTTCGGAAAGGTTTTGACACATCATTTTCCTGTTACCCAAGCCCCCCCCGAATTGACTAATGAGTGACAATACTTTCTTTATGGGCAAGAACGCACTAGCAATCAATTTAGATCTTGCTTAACAAAAAATCTGAACATCCTCCAAACCGAACCAAACCCCATCACCCCCAATAAACCGTATATAATATTTTTTATAGTCAAGTACCTTAAAATATATTGAAATCGTCCAGTATCGACATCTTCTTTTCTGGCGAAATTACGTTGAGAGAAGTCAAGTATAACCTTAGAATTTCTGCCAGAATCTTGATTTTTCCTATCATCAGCACTCTCAGGTTTAGCAGTTATCCCAATACTGCTCTTGAAAACTATCATAGCATTCAGATTCTCATCCACCCCAATGAATTGTTGTAATTTTCCCAACAAATTACTTCCACTTAAATCATACCCGACCATGCTCGCATATATTCTGCTGTCAAGGTCTTTAAGATCGTAATAGGTCCAAACTAATTTGCTATATATTCCTTCCCCAAGACTATCCCGTAGTTCGTCCAGGAGTTTTTTAGAGAAAAATACATCATCGGAGTAATTATAGCCACCCATCCCTCTAACCAAATCGGCATCAGAAAAATCTGGAACAAAGAAGGAAAATTGCGCAGGTTTATTAATGTTTTCCTGCTGTCGAAATATAGGTCGTGAGACCGAAGAATCATCAACAGCGAATTCGTCCAGAGAAACCTTGGCTCTGATATTTTGCACCGCTATTTCATGATTATGAATTTTAGCAATATCCTTTTTAAGATCAACCGAACTTAGAATATCTTTAACACCATCTGGAGTTGTTTGAAGCTTCTCCTTGTCGTCTCTCACTTTAACATCATCTACGACAAGCTCAGCCTGGACACCCATCGCAACCACATTAGTAAAGAACATGCTCAATAATGCCGTCAGCACAATTGCGAATGGAAAACCTCTAAATATCATGCAAGACTACCCAAGAGCATAAATACGTATCAATTTAAAAAACATAATAAAAACTAAAACACCACTAAGTACTTCACATGGGTTTCGCTGAATATTTTGACGTAACCACTTTACGAAAAATCATACACAGCGGGGCTTGAGCCATAAAAACCAATAAAACCAGTCCAAAGTGCGCCACAAAAAAACGCGCCATTAATATATCGCCTGAAATTAAATGACTTCTATCAGTACTTAGCAAAAATTGCATAGCCGAAAAAACAGCATCATACTTTAGAATAAACTGCTCCGTCCCCCAACTTAACAACTGATAGCCTAATGGAAAAGAAATTATAAATAAAAATCCTACAACAATAATGCGCCGATTATTAAAAACCGTTAAAAATAAAATGGACGAACCTAGCCAGACGACCAGAAAAAAATAAATACCAATACAGATGACCGCGAAAGAATAGCCACTATTGATCATTAACTCTGTTAGATTGTCCGTCGCAGCTTCAATAACCACGACCCAATACCCAAACGGCAGTAACGATAATATCCAAAAGAAGCCTAAAACGAAAAGCCGCACCAACTGCCGAGTTGAAACCACCCAAAAAAGCGCCGCATGAGTGGCTGTCAATGCGATTAATGAATATACACCAAACAAACCTAAAAACCGCAACGCTAGCTCTAGCTCTGCGGGGATACTCAAAATTGGAGAGCCCAACACATCATGTATACTTTCAAGGGGAACAATAACCCTTACCAACATCCACGCTATCAGAGTATGTACCGCTAAAAAACGAGCATAAAAAAAAACTTCTCCCCTACCGTTTTTCGAAATATTCATCAAAGAGAATAGCGGATATGCAAAGCACCAATAAATCAATACAGCTATGCCTAAAGCACTGATGATTCGGTATTCTTTCGAAAATAACTCCCTCACATTGTAAGGCATAGCCTCAGAGCCACTGACAAATATCAGCACACCCAAAGTCACAAATACAGACCCCACTGCCAGCAAAAATAGGGGAATCCCACTTGTATAGCTCGTAATATTTCTTGGACGACTCACGGAAGCCGAGCCTTCAGCAAAATTAGCCTGCCCCCTTGAAATCGCAAACAAAACCTCATTTCCCAGCTTGTTTTTAGGCTCCGGCAAAGCAAGTCTATTAAGTTGCAGCAGCTCTGACCACCGAATAACCGAGATACCCTCCAAAAGATTCTAAAATAACATCTGTTATATCAACATTTTTATTTGGCAAAAACAATTGTGCAAATTCAATACTCAGAGCCGTCATCACTATTACAGCCAAAATAATGATACTTGCTTGATTGCGACTATTAAAATACTGAAAAGAATACCCTATCAAACCAAAAGGCATAAAAAATAAAATTTTATGAAAAACCTCTGTAATAGCCCTATATTCGGTACCATAATAATATGCATAAAAAGGCACTCTAAGAAACTTATCACTCCAAGTTGAAAGTCTTATATAACTCCACTCAAAATCATAAGGGTACAAAAATACAAATCCTACAACTAATACCCATAAAAAATACGCTAAACACGCATACAAAACAGTGAACCTATGATAACTTTTCAAATCACTAGCACTTCCGACCAAAGCAAGCCCATTTGAACCTAACGTTATCAATTGCACGCCAATAAAACCACCCACCAACGCAAGCAAAATATCCGTAACATCGGTAACCCTGCTATATACAAACAGCTGAAAAAACTCAATTATAGTTGCCGAGAAAAAAACTCTTTTTAATAGATCAACTTTACTCAAAGGTTTCAGCTTATACCATAGCCAAGGAATTGGCATCCATAATATGACATCAGACAAGCAGTCATATATATCTCGAAAAGCTTCTCCCTTTAACCCATAAAATGGCAGTAGAATAACGCGCCCTTCATGCCATTTATGATAAAACTCAACAGGACTTAGGGTTAAATCCAGCGGCATGACGCTGTAAAAAAACATACACCCCAAATAGATTTGCAAATAGGGGACTGAATTGGTTTTATTTATTTGCCAATTTTCAAACCAATTGGCAAATCTTTCACCAAAAACCCACCAAGCAAAAACACCAATGGCGGCTCCCAAAGTTTCGGCTATTATGTCGTTTAACGACACCGTTCTGGGAGGAAAAAATAACTGAGTAAATTCGATAGTCGAACAAAGCAAAAAACTGACTATCAATACAAAAACTGATGACACACACCTACCAACAAATTGTTGCTTTAGGGAAAGCGTACCCAGCCAAAGAAAGGCAAGCGGTATAAATAGCAGAATATTGGCAACCCAATCTGCTCTTGACGCAATACCCAGGGTCAAATATTCAATATTCTGAAAACGAAACCAAGCATCGCTTAACGAAATACTATTAAATTGCCATGGCACCAAACTGCCGTAAACGACAAAAATCGTATAAACAACACAAGCAATTAATAAGCTATTTTTCACAAAAAACTTGGCTCATTGATATTGGCTTTGAAAAGCCGCTACAAAATTGGTCAACTGCTGGTATGGAATATGATTAATACCTGCCGCAGCCTTACGGCCGCCACCCGAAAATAAGGCACATAACACATCGGCACCAACTTTATTATTTATCGGGGCTCTAACGCTAATTTGATAGCCTCCTCTTTGATTGTTGCTAACGATTGCATGAGCCCTATCCGGATATTGATTAGCCAGTTGATTTCCCCATACACCAGATACCCGCCTTGCCCACTTTTCATCAGGCAAAATAACTACCGAGATACTGTCGGTCTGATATTCAGCATCAACTTGCGCCGCTAGACTCATATCCTCGTTATAACCATTAAATAATTGCTGACAAATTTCCGCCTTATCCCGGATAAAGTCAAACGGCGATATAAAACCTTCCAGCTGCCTATAGAGCTCATCCGGAGCAAAATATAGATCATCGATACTCGTACCGTAAGCGTTGTAATTGATAGCGATTCCCAGTTGCTGTAGTTGAAGCAATTCTTGGGCCGTTAAATTAAGTAACTTAGCGGCTTCTCTTGCCGAAGCATCCAAATTATCGCCAAAAGCCCCTGTCACAGCCCATTCGGCAAAGCGTTGCTTCAAATAAATATTCATCAATAAACTTGTGCAAACGTTGGCATCAGTGCTTATCAAAGAGGTCAGACCTTGGTGAACTGGAATTTCACCTGAATAATGGTGATCCATGTAAAAAATACTGACACCTTTATTAAGAAGCTCGCATAGCGGTACGCGATTCTTATCCAGAGAGATGTCGAGCACAACTATCTGATCGCCTGCCTCAGCGCAAACTCGACTTAATAAACCAATGTCGCGCTTGACCCCAGTAACAAGCACAGACTCCTTGGGAAAAGCCAATCGCAACTGTAGCAACGCACAAATACCATCTGCATCGCCATTAAATACGTCGATATTCACTTTACATTTCGCTTTTAGTAGAGGCGATAACACCGCGCTGCTCGAGCATGCTCATGACTTGGTCTACACAGGCTTCCAACTCATACGTTCCGGTACCTACTATCATCTCGGGGTTTTCCGGCACTTCATAAGGAGAAGATATGCCGGTGAATAGCTTAATATCGCCTTGCCGCGCTTTTTTATATAGACCTTTTACATCCCGCTGTTCACACACGGACAAATCGCAGTTGCAGTAAATTTCAATAAAATCGCCGTGCGGTACCAAATTTCGCGCATATTGCCGTTCAGCCCGGAAGGGCGAAATAAAGGCAGTTAACGCTATCGTACCGGCCTCCAGCATTAATTTGGCGACTTCGGCAATTCTACGGATATTCTCCTGCCGGTCTTGATGACTAAACCCCAGATCGCCACATAAGCCTTGGCGAACGTTATCGCCATCCAACACAAACGTTCGACACTTTAATTGGTACAACCGCTCCTCGACGGCATGAGCCAAAGTTGACTTGCCTGCCCCGGATAAACCGGTAAACCACAGAATGGCCGATTTGTGCCCGTTTAAAATCTCTCGGCGGCTACGTGTTACGGTGGCATGATGCCAAACAGTATTTGAGCTTTGTTTATCCATTGAATCTAACTCCATAATTGTTCGGCCAAGACTACTTCATCGCGGGCAAACGATGCAATCCTCTTCAACAAATCCGGAAATCTCGCCGATTGCTTACGCTTCTACTTCATCCGTGGATTTCGCGGCGATAATGGTCACAGGAGATTTAAACGCCAAACTAATACTCAGGACTTACTCCCAAATCAACGCTAACAACGATTTTCAAGAACTTTCTTTCAGCCATCGTTAATCCGCGCGTTTTCGGGTATCATTTGCCGCCTTTTTCGACTAGCTTGGCTTTTCATGCGAATTGGCCCTTACGAACTTCCCAACCCAGTATTACTAGCGCCTATGGCGGGCATTACAGACGCGCCGTTTCGGCAAATCTGCAGCGAATTTGGAGCGGGCCTCACTGTGTCGGAAATGGTGATTTCAAATCGCAGCTTGCAGCACCACCCGCGCACCCTGAAAAAGCTCGATTACAACGGCGACATTAGCCTGCGCTCGGTGCAAATTTTGGGTACCGACCCTCGGCAAATGGCTGAAGCGGCCAAATTGAATCAGGACCGAGGCGCCCAGATTATCGACATTAACATGGGCTGCCCGGCAAAAAAAGTGTGCTCGGTGGCGGCGGGTTCAGCGCTAATGAAAAATGAGTCATTAGTGGCTAAAATTTTAGACGCGGTAATCAATGCCGTGGAAATCCCGGTAACCCTCAAGATTCGTACGGGCTGGGACTTAGCTAATAGAAACGCGCCAAGCATCGCCAAAATTGCTGAGAACTGCGGCATTCAAGCGCTCACCATCCACGGGCGCAGCCGAGCCTGTAAATTTTCCGGACATGCTGAGTACGACACCATCAAACAGGTCAAACAAAGTATCAGTATTCCGATTATCGCAAACGGCGATATCGATAGCCCCGCTAAAGCCAGTGAGGTATTGGCATATACGGGAGCCGACGCGGTGATGATAGGGCGAGCGGCGCAAGGCAAACCCTGGATATTTAATGACCTAGTCGCCCATCTCAGCAACACGACATATTCACCACTTAGCTTGACCGACATCAAAGCCGTTATCAACCGGCACCTGGAAAATTTATACAGTTTTTATGGCAACGACAGTGGTGTTAGAATCGCCCGCAAGCACATCGGCTGGTATTTCGATCATCTCGGCACTCTGCCTGCCGACCAAAAGACTGCAATTAACCAAGCCCAACACGCTGCGCGGCAACTCGCGCTCGTCAACGCCTCTTTCAATTTGCTGACACCACGAGACCGCCTAGATGGGAAAACATCTTACTCATAAAGTCACCGGCAGCGAGCAAACGCTGTCTGACCATGTCCGTCATTGCGTCGAAGACTATTTCACCCACCTAAACGGGCACGATTCCAGCGGTTTATACCATTTGGTTTTAGCAGAGGTGGAAAGACCCCTACTGGAAACCACGCTGAAACACTGCGATTACAATCAAAGCAAAGCCGCGATTATCCTCGGTCTCAGCCGCAGCACCTTACGCAAAAAGCTTGAACATTACGGCATAGGTTAATTTCCAACCCTTCTCTTTACCCTTTCTTGAGGTTTGCATGAATCCCACTTTGGGCATAAATAAAAAAGTGACCCGCGCCTTGGTCAGCGTTTCCGACAAAACCGGTATTCTGGAGTTTTGCCGAGAACTAAACCACCTGGGCATCGAGCTACTATCTACCGGCGGCACGGCTAAACTGCTGGCCGACAATGATATTGCCGTTACCGAAGTCTCCGACTACACCGGCTTCCCGGAAATGATGGACGGCCGCGTTAAAACCCTACATCCCAAAGTTCACGGCGGCATTCTGGGTCGACGCGGCATTGATGACGCCGTGATGGCCGAGAACGGCATCAAAGCTATCGATATGGTGGTGGTCAACTTGTACCCCTTCGAACAAACTGTCGCAAAACCCGATTGCGATCTGGAAACCGCGATTGAAAATATCGACATTGGCGGCCCAAGCATGATCCGGGGCGCAGCCAAGAACCATAGTGACGTGGCTATCGTTGTCGATCCGGTCGATTACCCGAAAATTTTGGCCGAGTTACAAGCTAATGCCAGCGCCCTAAGCCACGACACCCGTTTTAAATTGGCGCTAAAGAGTTTCGAGCATACCGCGCGTTACGACACGATGATTGCCGCTTACCTGAGCAAAGTCGTCGATAGCGGCGATTTCCCGGAAACCCTAAATCTGCAATTCCACCGCCTGCAGAGCATGCGTTACGGCGAAAACCCCCATCAAAACGCGGCTTTTTATGGTGAAAAAAATCCACCCGCCGGCAGCATAGCCGCTGCCAAACAGTTACAAGGCAAGGCATTGTCTTACAACAATATTGCTGACGCCGATGCGGCATTGGAATGTGTCAAAGCGTTTAACGACCAACCAACCTGCGTGATCGTCAAACACGCCAATCCTTGCGGCGTTGCGGTAAGCGGTGACATTTTCGACGCCTACAATCTGGCGTACGCGACCGACCCGACTTCCGCTTTTGGCGGCATCATCGCTTTCAACCGTGAATTGGACGAAAAGACTGCTGCAGAAATCGCAGGACGCCAGTTCGTCGAAGTGATCATCGCGCCGGCCATATCAGCGGGTGCGCAAGCGGCGTTGGCTAAAAAGCAGAACGTCCGGGTGCTGGAAACCGGCTATTGGACAAATACCCATGAATCAGCTTTAGATTTTAAACGCATCACAGGCGGCTTATTAGCTCAGGACAAGGATACCGGCAAGATCAGCGCTGCCGATTTGAAAGTAGTCAGCAAACGCGCACCAACTGAACAAGAATTGGCGGACCTATTATTCGTCTGGAAAGTCGCTAAATTTGTTAAATCCAATGCCATCGTTTACGGCAAAAACGGCCAGACCATCGGCATTGGCGCCGGACAAATGAGTCGAGTTTATTCGGCAAAAATCGCCGGCATCAAGGCCGCCGACGAAGGATTAACCGTGCCCGGCTCGGTCATGGCCTCAGACGCCTTTTTTCCGTTCCGCGACGGCATCGACGCAGCAGCGGCGGCCGGCATAACCGCAGTTATTCATCCAGGCGGTCTCGATGCGCGATGCAGAAGTGATTGCCGCCGCCGACGAACACAATATCGCAATGGTATTGACCGGCATGCGGCATTTCAGACATTAATACGGGACAACCTTATATGAACATTTTGATCGTAGGTAGTGGCGGCCGAGAACACGCCTTGGCCTGGAAAGTCAGGCAATCCGCAAAAGCCGGCAACGTTTACGTTGCGCCTGGTAACGCTGGCACTGCCCTGGAACACGGCATTGACAATGCCGACATTCAAGCCGACGATATTGAAGGTTTGCTAAACTTCGCTCAAGCCCGAGACATAGAGCTCACCATAATTGGACCGGAGGTACCCTTAGTCAAAGGCATCGTTGACCGATTTTCCGCCGCTGGTTTGAAGTGCTTCGGGCCGACTGCTCAAGCCGCGCAGTTGGAAGGCTCCAAATCCTTCTGTAAGGATTTTATGATCCGCCACGGCATCCCCACAGCCGCATACGAAAGTTTTACAGAAGTTGAACCGGCAATCGCTTATATTCGCGAAAATGGCGCACCCATCGTTGTCAAAGCCGATGGTTTGGCAGCCGGTAAAGGCGTAGTCGTCGCCCAATCCGAACAAGAGGCAATTGCCGCGGTTCAAGACATGTTAGCCGGCAATACGTTTGGCACGGCCGGGCACCGGGTGGTGATTGAAGAATTTTTGGATGGCGAAGAAGCCAGTTTTATCGTTATCGCCGACGGCTTGCATGCCTTGGCCATGGCCACCTCTCAAGATCACAAGGCCCGCGACAACGGCGATCAAGGCCCCAACACCGGCGGCATGGGGGCCTATTCTCCCGCACCTGTGGTGACGCCGGAGATTCACCAACGTGTCATGAATGAGGTAATTTTGCCCACTCTGCAAGGTATGCGTGAAGACGGTAACGAATATACCGGCTTTCTCTATGCCGGATTAATGATAGGCAAAAACGGTAGTATCAAAGTGTTGGAATACAACTGCCGCTTTGGCGATCCGGAAACCCAACCGATCATGATGCGTTTAAAAAGCGATTTGGTTGAACTTTGTCTGGCGGCCATAGATAAACAACTTGATCATACGACTACGGAGTGGGACGAACGCCCTTCATTGGGTGTCGTACTCGCAGCCGGTGGTTACCCCGACGATTACGCCAAAGGCCATCCAATCAGCGGATTACCGGGCAATATTGGTGAAGATTTTAAGGTGTTTCACGCCGGCACCAAACAAGTTGCAGGCCAAGTAGTCACAGCTGGAGGCCGAGTATTATGCGCGTGTGCATTGGGCGACAGCATCGCCCAAGCCCAAGAAAAAGCCTACGAGCTATGCAGACAAATCAACTGGCAGGATGTGTATTTCCGAACAGACATCGGTTTTAAAGCGATTAAAGAAACCGCTTAACAAGTAAGTTTGAGAGATTTCAGAATAAGCGAGTACGATGTAATCCGGCCCGTAGACCGAATTACATCACTACAGGCAACTTAGGCGTCGCCTACGCGCAGAACTTCAAGTTTGACTTTCGCCAAGCCTGCTTGGATGAAACCAAGCTCGCTGGCCGCCCTTTTGGACACATCAAGCAGCCGCTTATTGGCTTTATGAGCGCGGCTATTTATCCGCAACTCGACACTACGATTATTACTAAGATTAACGACACGCACCAAAGAACCAAACGGCAAGCTAGCGTGAGCCGCAGTTAATGCGTTTTTATCATAAAATTCACCGTTTGCTGTCCGCTGACCATGCAATTTGTCGCTGTAATACGATGCGACGCCGCTTTGTTCAAGGGAAAGAAAACCGTTCCTTTCTGTTTTCGCTAAACCTACAGAGCTAAAAGACGCTAGACTCGCTGAAAGCAATAATATTGCCGTCAATTTCGTTTTTCGCATCCTACCCTCCTTACGTTGAGTATTGACAGGAGGTTTGAGGTTATCCGAATAAAAACGCTTTGACAAGCTTTTTTCGTTAGTATACAAATTTCACCATCTGTCAATAACTATTTTTCGCAAGCCAAATTTATCTACTCTCTAAGAAACACAAGACCTCGCGGGCAAACTCCAACGCATAGAACAACACTTAAAAAAAGAAAAAAACCTGCTTAGTCACAGCAACCTTGGAGATGTAATACAAACAAATCAATGCGCCACCAAAAGCCAACCATCGCGAACGTCCCGATTGGCGAATCGCCACAATCCCCAAGCCAATGTAAACTAACAACATCAATAGCTTGGCTACGATCCAAGCAAATTCTGCTGATAACCAACCTCCTTGAAAAACCAAGACAAATCCGGTCAACAAGACCAAACTCGCAATAACATGCGGACCAATTTTTAGCCATTTCTGCTCCAACAGGGCTGGCTTTAGCTCGGCAAGCACCACTCGCCCAATAAAGCTGACCACCAAAACTACCACGAAAAGAAGATGTATGTGTTTAAGCATGAGTACCCCAAATTTAGCTAAAGATTATTTTCGAGCCGCCTCCATTCGAACAACACAACGCCGTAAGAACAAACAGACTGCCAGATTCAAATTCCAATCCTATCATGCAACCTGCACGATGACCGAGGTTAACCATACCTCCTTTCCCTTCATCGCCCCGCAGAACACTCGACAAACGATAGGAATTTCCCGCAATATTTCTCGACTTGCCGCCGCAATGCAGGCTTCGGGCATACGGCATAAATGCATAGCAAGCCACGCCGAAACAGATACGCAGCAACAGCATCACATCAAAACCGGATACTTTTCAGCCAAAAGAAAAGCCCATAATAAGTTGATTTTATTAGAAAAACAAAACACCTATCAGTCAAAACGAATAATCGCAAAAATATTGTTTTGACACAAAACAGTTTTGAGTGTAAAAAATGCACCGTCGACCAACAATAATACTAATTTCGACATACAACTCGAGTTGCCCCGTTTTAGGGCTAATTATTACAACAACAAGATGAGGATTATAAAAATGGCTGAACAAGAAAAAGACAATACCTTTACTGTAGTTGCTGTTGTTACTGCAATTGCTATTGCTGGCGTCGTTTTGCTGAAAGCGGATGAAACCAAACATCTCAAATACAGCGGCGAAACTTCTGCCCAAGCTGAAGCCCAAGTTTTGGCAAAGCATAAAGATTTTAATAACGACGTTTTAAGCCAAGCAAAATAATTTTTGCTTAGCAATCTAGGCGCCAGCTGAGAATTCAGCTGGCGCCTTTTTTGTGCCCGCAAGTTTCTCACTCCATTTCTGATAGTTCGCTTTTTCAAGAACCCACGCTAATGTAGAATTGGGCCTTTATACCAATTTTATTTAAGCTACAGATGGACGTTATCCAACGCATTGCCGAAGAACTTTCAGTTAAGCCGCAACAAGTCGCCGCCGCAGCCGCCCTATTGGACGATGGCGCCACGGTGCCCTTCATAGCCCGCTATCGCAAAGAAGTAACCGGTGGCCTGGACGATACGCAATTGCGAAATCTTGAGGAAAGATTGATTTATTTGCGGGAACTTAACAGCCGCCGCGACTCAATTCTCGACACCATTCGCTCGCAAGGAAAGCTCACCCCGGAACTGGAACTAGCAATACTCGACGCCGACACCAAAACGCTTCTGGAAGACCTATACCTGCCCTACAAGCCTAAACGCCGCACCAAAGCGCAAATTGCTCGCGAAGCCGGTCTTGAACCATTAGCCGACGCCATCCTGGATAATCGCGACCTAATCCCCGAACAAATCGCAGCTAGCTATATCGATGCTGAAAAAGGTATCGCGGATGTCGCGGCGGCCCTGGAGGGCGCCCGTCAGATCATCATGGAGCGTATTTCCGAAGATGCCGAACTACTTGCTGAATTGCGCGAACGTGTTTGGAACAAGGGCATTCTGCACGCTAGCGTCGTGACCAGCAAGGAAGCAGAGGCAGCCAAATTCAAGGATTATTTCGACTATAGCGAAGCGATCAATAAGATTCCGTCGCACCGTGCCTTGGCCTTGTTCCGCGGTCGTAACGAGGATTTACTGTCCTTAACCCTAAAACCGGCGGAACTGGATCAAGAAGAACATCAGTTATGTTCACAATTCGTTAGTCAACGCCTGCAAGTTAAAGACACAGAAAAACCCGCCGATGCCTGGTTGGCCGAAACCGCCCGCTTTGCCTGGAAAATCAAATTATTTACCCGTATCGATATGGATCTAAAGCTGAGACTGCGCGAAGCCGCCGAGCAAGAAGCCATTAGAGTGTTTGCCAGCAATTTGCGCGACTTGATGCTGGCGGCGCCAGCAGGTCCCAAAGCGACCATGGGCCTGGACCCCGGCATTCGCACAGGTGTCAAAGTTGCTGTGGTTGACGCAACCGGCAAGCTGTTGACCACAGAAACCATTTACCCACATCAACCTAAGAACCAGTGGGATCAATCGATAGCAGTTCTGGCTAAATTGATCAAGCAGCACCAAGTACAACTGGTGAGTATCGGTAACGGCACCGCTTCTCGGGAAACTGATCAATTGGTTGCAGACTTGATGAAGCAACATAAAGACCTTAATTTTCAAAAAATCACAGTTTCCGAAGCCGGCGCGTCGGTATATTCGGCATCGGAACTGGCTGCTAAGGAGTTTCCAGACCTCGACGTCTCATTACGCGGCGCAGTATCGATAGCCCGCCGGCTACAAGACCCACTGGCGGAACTGGTGAAAATCGATCCAAAATCGATAGGCGTTGGTCAATATCAACATGATGTTAACCAAGTGCAATTGGCTCGAATGCTCGATACCGTGGTAGAGGATTGCGTGAACGCGGTCGGCGTAGACGTAAACACAGCTTCGGTAGCTTTGCTGAAACAAGTATCTGGACTTAGCAGCAGCATCAGCGAAAACATCGTTGCGTTTCGCGATGCGAATGGCCCGTTTGCGAACCGCAATCAATTGAAAAAAGTGCCGCGCCTAGGCGATAAAGCGTTCGAACAAGCCGCCGGCTTTCTCAGAGTCATGAACGGCGACAACCCGCTAGACGCATCTGCCGTACATCCTGAAGCCTACCCGGTAGTCAATGCAATTCTTGATGATACGGGCAAATCAATCCGCGACTTGATCGGCCAAAGCCAGTTTTTACGCGGCCTGAATCCGGCAAACTATGCCAACGCCAATTTTGGCGTTCCCACCGTCTCGGATATATTGCAGGAACTGGAAAAACCCGGCCGCGACCCGCGTCCGGAGTTTAAAAGCGTGCAATTCAAGGATGGCGTGGAGAAAATTACTGATCTTGAACCCGGTATGACTTTAGACGGCGTCGTGACCAACGTCGCCAATTTCGGTGCTTTTGTTGATATTGGCGTACATCAAGACGGTTTGGTGCATATTTCTCACCTAGCGGACGACTTTGTTAAAGATCCGCGTAGCGTCGTAAAAACCGGCGATATGGTAAAAGTACGTGTACTGGAAGTGGATGTAGCACGCCAGCGTATTTCTCTAAGCATGCGAAAAAACGTGGATGCCGGTGAGATTATTCCAAAAGAAAAACCGCAAAAAACTGCTCATAAACCCAAACAACAACCCGCGCTACAGAACAGCATGAGCAGTGCATTTGCCAAGGCGTTGAAAAAGTAAACAGTTCAGGGCTCTGCTATACTTTCGAGCGATTGTCGGTCGAAGCGGTAAATCCGACTCGACCAACAGATTCTCAAATCCATTCTCATATACAGGATCAGTTATGAATCGAAATACTCGCGCCCTGACCACTGTTTTATTCGCAGCTTTTCTAATGACCAGCTTGCCAAGCCTAGCGGAAGAGGCCGAAACCTATGGCGAAACCTTCGGGCGAAAACTGACTACCGGCCTCGCCAACATCACCACATCTTCCCTGGAAATACCAAAAAACATTATTTTAATCAATAATCAAAGCAATGTTATTTACGGCTTTATCGGCGGTACTTTTAAAGGGTTATTGAATATGGGAGGAAGAATCGGCGTCGGCGTGCTGGATTTGGTTTCCTCGCCAATCCCTACGCAGCCCATCGTCTATCCTTTATATGTTTGGGACAATTTCAACGCGGAAACCACCTACGGCAAAGCCTTCCGCCCCAGCAATTAATTACTTAATTTTGTGGTGGAGCGTTCACCTACTCCACCGTCAGATCAAGCAACCATCTTCAACTCGCTCATACCGTTGGCTTTTTTTACCAATTCAATCTGCGTTTTAATGCGCTTTTTTACCCCTTCGACGTGGGAAATTACACCGACCGTTTTCCCTTGAGTCTTCAAGCCTTCTAAGGCACTCATTGCCAAATACAGGGCTTCCGCATCTAAATTACCAAAGCCCTCATCCAGAAACAGTGAATCGATCGCCTTACCGTTGTTGGCAATCTCGGCTAGCGCCAAAGCCAAGGCCAAACTCACCACAAAGCTCTCGCCACCAGACAAGGTTTTCGGCAATCGCCGTAGATTTTTTTGTTTGGTATCTTCAACCTCTAGCGCCAAGCCATTATCACTGGCCAAACTGCGAATATAGTAACGTCCGCTTAGTTTTTCCAAAATCCGGTTGGCTTGCGACAACAAATTATCCACCAACAACTGTTGAATACGCCGCCGGAAACCACCCTGCTCGTCGTTAATCAACTTCATTTCCGCTTCGGCTTGTGCATGTATCACCCTTTGCTCAGCCAAAAGCGCCTGAAGGCTCTGATATTTTTCTTGATAAGCTGACTGTTTATCCAGCTTAGTTTCCAACGTAGCCACTTCTTGTTCGGCAATATCGATTTTCTGGGATAGCTGGCGTTGGATTGCCAAAAGATCGGCTTCGTTTAAATCGGACGGCATAACCGCCAATTCCTTTTGTAAATCGGCTGACAGTTTAGCCAGTTCTTCGTCGATTGCTGCCAATTGCGTATTTTGCTGTTCCAGCTTTTGCTCAATTTCAGCCCGCCTATCGATCAGCTCTAAAGCCGACCGCAAACTATCGACATCAGTAAAAACGCCACCCGCAATTTTATTAGCTAATACTCGCCGCATTGCATCTAGTTCAAGTTGCTGGGTGGCTATTTGCCGCTCCAATTCGACGATGAGTTTTTGCTTCTCCAGGATAACTAGATGCAAACCCAGCGATTCTTCCGTTTGCAAGCTAGTCAAAGCGTCTGCCATCTGCTCCTGATAACTGGCTATTTTTGCCTGACTAGCGTGCAGTCTATCTTGCAAGCTAGCAACTTCCTCCAGCAAGCCCTTCTGACGTAACTCGCGGATTTGGTAATCCTGGCGCCGGGTATTGAGCTTATCGAAGACTATATTTTCTTTGCCTTTTCCAGGTAGCTTCTCACCCAATAAAGCCAACTGCTTTTCCAGTTTATCAACAAGCACCTTTTGTTCCGCCGTACGACTAGCGAAAAGCTGTTCCGATTCGATGTATTCCTGCGGCCGGTTACGCCAAGTGGCATCAAGTTGCTCCACCGACGCCGTTAATTTTTCTACCAATGCCTGCTTGGCTTCTAGCTCGGCCGTCCACTTAGCCACATTACGCTGTAACTGCGCGTGATCATTGACCAGGTTTTTGATTTTCTCCAACTCCTGGGCTTCTGCGTCCCACAAGCGTTTTTGCAAAGACAAATTGTTGATGTCCAACTCTGCACTGACGGCATTTAAACGGTTGCTCAAAACCAACCATTGCGAGCGCATTTGCTGCAATCTTTGCTGCCGAGCTGACAATTGACTACCTTGCTTTTTTGCCACTGCCAACTGCCCGGAGACACTATCGATAGCCGCTTTTAAGGCCTGCATCTTGCCGCGCTGATCGACTAAGGCTTTTTTAGAGTTGGTTTGGATTGGCGGTTTAGAAACATAGGGATGATCTAAGGAGCCACATAAAAAACACGGTTTACCATCAACTAACTTGCCGCGATCACCGCTAAATTTTTTCAGCAATGCCTCATTAAGCACAGCTTGCTCCAAGGCTTTGCCGATATTTTCTTCACGATCCATCTCGTCTCGCAGCGCATCCAGCCTGGCTTGCAAGCGGGTCTCATCGGGCAGTTCCGGCACTTTATTACGAGAGAACCAACTAAAAAAACTTTTTTTGGTAAATTTGGCGTTAACCGCAGCCAGCGAGTGCAGCTCCTGAAAATCATTGACTCGTGCTTGCTGCTCTACCAGTAACTCCTTCAACTCCTCGAAACTTTTACCTTGCGCCAACTCCAGTAGGGTTTTACGTGCAGCTTCAATACGCTCATTCAAATCGGCAACCGCCGTTTTAGTATCGCGCAAAGCAGTCTGGTTTTTTTTCAGCGCCGCAGTCGTGTTTTTAGTCCAATTTGCTTGTGTCTTCTGCTTACCGGCCAGCTCCGCCAATTCTGTCCGGAGATTACGTAACTGCACCACGTCGGGAAAGTCAGACTGCAAACTAGCATCCACCTGATGATCTTGCAACCAGCCGTCTATTTCCGCAAGACTGGCCTTTCTTTCGTCCAATTGTTGTTGCAGCGTCTGCACCAGTTCGGCTTCACGCGGCAACTCAAGCTTCAGATCCCCCACTTTCAATTTCAGCGCGTCAATAGCCTGTTTTTGCTCCTCTACGCTTTTACCATTCAGGCTTGGGACGATTGCGTTACTGACGTCTTCGCCAAGTTGGCGCTGTAGCGCATTCAGCTCCTGACGATAAGCATCCAAGGTCGCCTGACTCTGGACAATCTGTCCCTGCTTACCGTCCAATAAAATTACTTCTTCGCGAAACTGCGTCGCTTGCCGACAATCGGCAATTTTCTGTAAATCGTCTTGTAACAGCTTAATTTGCGCATCAACTTTCTTTGACTGTTCGAGAAGTTGTCTTTGGCGTCCTTCTAGTGAGTGAATGTTTTCGATTGTAAATAGTTGCTGTTGCAACTGTTTTTGTTGGTTTTTTAACTCAGCAACTTGATCCTTGAAATCCTGTAAGTCTTGCTCACCGGCTTGCAAGGCTTCCGGACTGAGTAAAGGAATCAGATCAATATCCTGTTGTAGTTGCGTTAAACGACTGAGCGATGTATGAAAGTTACCTTCAGTCCGCTGCCGATACTCAACATAGATCTGGGTACCGCTGATTTTTTCCAGAATGTCCATGCGCTCGCTATCCAGCGCATTTAGAAAAGCCGCAAAGTCGCCCTGCGGCAAAACCATGGATTTGCTGAATTTATGAAAGTCCATGCCCGTCAACTCGGCAATTTTGGTCCGTACTGTATTTGGTGTCCTGGCGAGTAACTCCGAATCATCGTTTAACTTAGTCAAGCTCATTTCCGGCTGTAAAACCTGATCTTGATTTGCGTCAGCAGGCCGTTTTACCTGCCATGAGGAACGAAACCTCTCGCCATCTAAAGCAAATTCAACCTGTGCGAAGCTATCGTTTGCCTGCTTGGTGATTACATGCTCGGCAGGCTTGTCGAAACGAAAAGTCTCACCGTATAGGCCTAGCGTGATGACATCAAGGATACTGGTCTTGCCGGAACCGTTGGGACCAGTGATAGCAAACACACCGCTGTCGGCGATAGGTCCTTGCTCGAAATCGACTCGGCCTTCGCCTTCCAGTGAATTGATATTTTTGAAGACTATATTGAGTATCCGCATAATCCCAGGCTTTGAGGGCTGTTGGTGGCAATTTGCTCAAACTCGAATAGCATTAAGCTAATGCAAGCAAATCAGATTGAAAATCTATGCGTGTATTTTAGTGAATTTGACCTAGGGATGCTGAATAATATCGGAGGGCGAAATTATGGCTTTTGGAGTCTGAGCGATAGCTTTTTTATAAACAATCGCATCTCTGAGTTTTTGAAATTCCTTCGCATCAAAACCATTTGCCACACCCAGCAATTCAGCTTCACGGATTACATCCTCCGCCTTGTCGTATTCCTTTAACTCGATAAACAAGTAGGCTTTTTCGGCACGGAAATACATTCTATTTGGATCCAGCGCAATAGCTCTATCCATTTCCTCAAATGTGCTTTCTGTTTGCCCCTGAGTGAAATAGACCTTTGCTTTGATAAGATGCATCATCGGTTTATCGGTGAAGTTTGGCTGCATCAACGCAGCGTCTGACCATTCCAAAACATTTGCTGCAATCGTTTTGCATTCATAATCCCCATTGATCAAACAAGTAGCAGCAGTCCGTATCGAATCCATGGTACGCAACGGATGAGACTTATCCGATATTCTATGCAGGACTTCCTTGTGCACCAAATCTCTCAACGTTTCCATATACTTAACATCAAGAACCAAGGGTTCATCGTATCGCACAGGTAACGCAGCGTATTTTTGATCTTTAGCTACACCTTGAAAATTTATCAATCTGTTGAGTTCCATAAACATCTCAATCAAGGTTGACACTTCAAAAATGTTTAGTTTGGAGGCTGTCAGATAATACTGATAGGTTTCTGCGTTGGGACCGCGTTTGAGTTCGAGATTGTTGGCATAAGCGCTATTGGCCCGCACGGAGCCGGGATGATTACGCACCTCAAAGTAACTAAAACTGTCGAGATTTGACCAGATTGCGGCACGGGTATGCGTAGCCAAAGCCAGACTGCCAATGATACAGACATACAATCCATTGAGTAGCCTACTGCTGATTTGCTTCGTTAGTAGCTCGTACAACAAAGCCACTAGCGCTAAAACAATCCCGATACTGGGCAGATAATTGCGATGCTCGTATATCAATTCCAAAGGAAATATAGTGGACTCCATAGCGTGTCCGACAAAAAACCAAAGAACCGCAAAATTCAAAAAACGAGTTTTGTTTTGACAAGTGCTATAGATTGCTACCACTATCAACACTACAATACCGGCAATCGACAGCACTGTACCAAAAGGCTGAAACGGGCCCTTGCTCAAAACAAAATCATCGTGCGCCAAACTGAGCTGGGTATTATCCGGATAGAACAGCAATCCCAGATAGTAAAACAGTATTCTGGCTTCGGACATTAAACGCTCTGCCAGCGTAAATTCGCGCGTCAAATAACCGCCCAGCACATATTCCGGATGAGTCAGCAAGTACGCCAAGCCAAACAATACCGGCAATATGACGGTGACAAGGTAATAGCTGTACACTTTAAAGCGGGACGCTATTGGGATCGGCGGTAACAAGGTTACTTCACTGACAAAAATCAATAGCGGCAAAAGCAACGCATTTTCCTTGGATAAAACCCCTAAGCCTGTACCAAGCACACAGCCCAGCACCATAAACAGCAGGCCAGCAGGCTTTTCTAGCTGTAACCTACCTTTTAAAAACACTAAAAATCCGCTCAACATAAACATGCAGGCCATGCTGTTCATACGCTGGACGACATACAGCACAGAAGTCAGTTGTAACGGGTGTACCGCCCAAATTAGCGCGGAAAGAAAAGCTAGTTTTCGAACAGGAGAATTAGGTGAGGCAATCTGAAACAGTTGGCAACTTAGCAAGAAAACTAAAAAGCTATTGATGACGTGGATCCCAATATTGGCCAACTTGAATGGGACTGGGTCAAATTGCTGTCCCGCGTAAAAATAATTTAGCGCAAAACTTAGACTGGCAAGAGGTCGCTTGGCTGGACCGCTTGTATTGGCACTCCAAGCCGCCGCCAACTCCTGGACAGAGAGTGTGTTAAGCGAAACACCAGCGTTGTCAACGATGTTAGGGTAATCGTCAGCTAAGAAAGGCCCGTGGCTCCCAGGGAAATAAACAATAAATATTGCTATCGCTAGAAGTCCTATAGAAAGGTACAAATGCCAAGATGTTTCCTTCGGGCTTCTCATCAAAATCATAGGAGTAGTTAAGACACATAAAGACGCTTAAAAACAAAAGGGGCCTAAGCCCCTTTTGCAATCCATTTGAATAAAGTTTCTACTGTTTAGGCAGATATTTTTGGGGTAATGAGCTTCCTGCGCCACTAGCCAATACAGCCCACTTCATACCCACACCAACGGTGCAGGTACCCTGAAACGTCATGGTTTGATCAGCATTAACCGATGTACCAATGGTTTTATAGGCAATGGTCACCCTGGCAGTTGAGGGACTAGCTGAGGTAATCTCAACGGACTTAACATAGTTACCGACGATTTGAGCTTTTGGGAGGATGCCAAAATACCCATTCGTTAGTGTTGCCCCACTGACCCACAAACTCTGCTCACTGCAAGATACGCCACCAGCGGTCATAGCAGGAGAGGCCAAACTTGGACCTTCCGATACTTTGGATTTAACGGTGTAATCTTGATATGCCGGAATCGCGATGGCAGCCAAGATACCGATAATGGCTACCACAATCATTAACTCGATCAAGGTAAAACCTTGTTGTACTTTTTGCATTTGCTTATTCATAACCACCTTCTTTTTTATGATGAACGGAACTTAAAACTCTCAGGCTTATTAGCAATTAGAATGCCAATTATCTTTCGAACAAAATAAAACGATAAAATTAAGCTTGTTCCACATACATTTCAAAGCCTTACACAACGCTCTTACAAATAAAATTAGGCAATATTCCTGTAGCCACAACCTTATCAAAAAAGTAGTTTTTGTTCATAACTGACGTTTTTTGTCACCCCTATAAATCGCTAAATAATTCAGGGATGGTTGACTACAAACTCTTACCGACAAACCAAAGCTCCAGCATCATCAACATCCACACTAAATCACCGTAATAGGCGGCATGCACACTTTGATGCATCTCGATAGCATGATCCAAAAAATCCGGTTTAAAAAACTCGCGCCGCTTCAAATCATTTATTGCTCCATAAGCCAGTTGCTTAAGCGGCTGATGGTCCTTCAGCCAAACGCCGAAAGGCAACCCAAAGCCATGCTTGGGCTTGTTGATAATCCGCTCCGGAAGGAAATCCGTCATAGCCTGCTTGTAAAACCAGCGCAGCTTTTGCCCTCGCAACTTGTCATTCGAAGGAATTCGGCAAGACAAGTCGAGAATGCGTCTATCCAACAAGGGGTAGCAGACTTCAACGCCTGCCATTTCGCACATTCTATTGACTTTGACCAAATCGTTATCGTGGAGCGTATTTTTCCAATCCAGATACAACATACGGTTCAAGGTACTAGCAGACTCCGGCCGCCAATAGTCTTCCCTAAACTGGCGTAAGGGCGCAGAAGCATCAATTTCCACTAAAAAATCAGCTTGAAAAATGTCTGCCGCAGCATGCCTATGCAAAAAATTGTAGTCCTGTAAGCGGTCTGGCATCGCTGCGTTCGCTTGATCGATATAGCGTTTTGCCTTAAACAGTAGTTTCTGTTTGGCTATTATATCCGGCAAGTTATTTAATGTTGCTTCGAGGCCAGCGCTGAGGAATTTTGGCAGGCGATGATAACTCTCGAATAACATTTGCTTGGCATAGCGCTCGTTACCCGCAAAAATCTCGTCCCCCCCATCCCCCGCGAGCAAACGGTCAACACCATGATCCTTAGCCAACTTCGCGCAATAATACGCTGCCAAGGCCGACGCATTCCCAAACGGCTCATCGTAGTAAGCCGCTATTGCCGGCACGGCATTAACGGTATCCTCGGGAGTGACGTAATACTGGTGTTGCCGCGTATTGAAACGTTGCACTGCAATATTGGCGTACTCGATTTCATCATAGCCGTCAGCGTCAAAACCCATCGAAAAGGTTTTCGCCTTGCCTGGAAATACCTTAGCTAAGGCTCCCGCAACACTGGAACTATCTAGCCCGCCACTCAGAAACGCACCGGTGTTGTCTTCGGTATCGGCCATACCTCTAACCGCTTCGATCAACTGCTGCTGCAATTCCAGGCCGGCTTGCTGCAAATCGCAGGATTGCTCATGAAATACCGGTAGCCAGTAGCGTTTTAAGCTGATTCGTCCGTTGTGATAAACCAGGCATTGCCCGCCTTCCAGCTTTTTAACCTGCCGATAAATCGTTGTGGGGCTGGGACAATGGTTGAGATAGATGTAATCAAATACCGCTTGCGGCGCAATGCCGTTACTGACCTGAGGATGACGAACTACAAAATCAGCACTTGAGCCAAATATTAGGCCGTCGGCAATTTCTGCGTAATAGATGTTACTGAGACCGATCGGATCGGTAGCCAACATCAGTAGCTGCTGATTGGTATCAATAAGCAGCAAGGTATCAGCTTCCGGCAAACCGACTAAAAAATCGACGCCGCGACTTAAATAGGCATCCAACAAACCCTGTGAGCAACCTAATCGCGAACCGGATTGCGGGGCAAGCAACAACGTCCCATTACGGTCCGCAATATCGGTGGCGGTGTTTGAAAAGGCATAGTTCTGACCATGCCGAACACTAAATGTCGAATCTGCCGCCGTCATTTGCCCCAGCAAGGCGATAGATTCATCTTTCTGGAGACCGCTCCCCATCCATCCCGCAAATTTTGTCATAGTGGTAGGTGTAATTAAGCCTTGACGTGACTGATCACATAACGGAACTTTCCTGAGCGTTCCTTGGGAATGTAATCAGTGTATTCGATCTTGATAGTAACTGCTTGTCCCAAACGTTTTTTAAATTCGTCGATGATTTTTTGTTCGTAAGCAGCTTGATATTTAAGGGTTTTAACAATTTGCACGGTGGTTTTATCCAAACTATCCTGGGTGATTTTAAATGAATCAACACCTTCTAAATCGCGCAGCACATAAATCAATGCCAAGCCATGTAATACCGTTCCATCCTGAGCAACTACAAAGTCGGTGGTTCGACCTTGAATATCCTCCAGTACTGGTAGTCCGCGCCCGCAGGCACAAATTTTATCCGACAATATTCCCATATCGCCGGTACGATACCGAATAAATGGAAAATCTCTGGTCGCCATATGCGTAACCACAATTTCACCGAGCTCCCCATTAGGTAAAAGCTGGCCTTGTTTGTCTACAATCTCGACGACAATGTCTTCAGCGGTAATATGCATACTGCCTTCGGGACACTGATGCGCGATAAAGCCGGCATCACGCCCACCGTAACCATTCGCGACCGGACAAGCAAACACGCTTTCTATTTTTGTCCGCTGGTGATCGTAAAGCCGTTCCGATGTCACGAAAGCCACTTTAATCCCCAAATTATTCAATGCCACGCCCCTCTTCTCAGCATGACTGGCAATATGAGCCAATGCAGAAGGATAACCAAATAACATTTTCGGGCGAATCTGCTGGATTTGTCGAACAAAGCCATCCAACTTTTCCGACGACATTTCGAACGCTGGAATCAGATGCGTACGCAACAATTTATCGCGTAACAGGCGAATTTTATCCTGCGCACCTAGTTCAATTGGAGACCCCCAGATTACAGCTTCCGGATCGCCTATATCGACACCCCACCAACGAGTGGCTCGCCATTTTGCTGCGACATCGTGACTAACTCGGCGGCTACCGATGTAAAAAATCAATGGCTCTCCACTGGAACCGCCAGTGTTGAAACGCGCGAGCCTTAGAGCATCGTCGGCTTTCATTTCATCAAGATGTTGCCTGATTTCCGGCTTACTCAACAACGGTAGCTCGGCTAATTTTTGCACACTATCGATGTTCGCCGGCTCAAACCCCAAGTTAGCGAACAACTGCCTGTAGTAAGGTACATGAATTTGTACGTCTTGCAGATAAGCGCGTAAATGTTGCAATTGCAACTGTCTAATCTCGTCGGGTTTTAGCCACTGACTGCGCTCCATGCCGCTCCTAACCTCGACGGTAGTGTGCTTTTTTAAGGCTTCGTGAAGCGGAAAAATCACCGTTGAACAAAAAGACGTGTAAAAGCTCATGATTCCACCAGTTTTTTAAATTCCGCCAACAAAATATCCACCCGCTTATCCCAAGAGTTATCAGCCGCATACTTTACAATAGCTTGCCGGTCCCATTGCCGCTGCAGAGCATCATCAAGCGCTAACAATAATGCGTCTGCATCCCCAAACGGCACGATAGTGCCCAGCGTTTCATCAGCAACCACCTCGCGATTGCCGCCAACATCGGTGCTAACCACCGGCAAACCGCAAGCCATGGCTTCCAGAAACACGTTTGCCCAACCTTCGTTAGCGGTCGCTAGCACGAATATGTCAGCCGCCGATAAGGGACCATGCAATTGTTCGGCAGGCATCGCCCCCAGAAAACGAACATGCTGACGAAGATTAAGCGTTTCAACCTGCTGCTCCAGGCGATTACGAATATCGCCTTCCGGACTAGCGCCTCCAACGATCAAGTATAGCAATCTCGGATATTTTTCGATTAATGCCGGCAAAATTTCGATCACCCGATGGAAGCCTTTTCTATCAACCAATCCGCCGACCGAAATCAAGACCTGAACGTCTTCAGGAATTTGCCAAGCGTGTCGCGCCTGTTTCTTATCGACAGGAAAAAATTTTGCGGTATCGATACCGTTGCCCACCACCCGTATTTTCCGCGCGTCGGCGCCTAAATTCACTACGTGTCGCTTTAAAGAATCCGATACCGAAAATACTCGGGCGGCATCATTAAGGGCTCTCAACAATCGTTGGCGGCGACTGGGAATGTTAGACAAAGGCACTTCTGTGCCGCGTAAAGTGATGGTGACCGGCACCTTAAACCATTTACCGAGTAACGTGGCAGCATACCCGTCAGGGTATGCGAAGTGTGCATCGATCAAATTAAATGCGAAGCTCTTTTTTAACTGACGACAAATCACCAAACTACACAGCGCCATAAAAAAACCGTCCCAAGAACGTCCGATTCCGGGTATCGACAAAAAGCGCGGAAAATAGACAGAAATACCGTCTTGATTTTCGTACTTATCCGGTTGCGGCCGGTAATTCGGTTTAAACCATTGAATCAGGCTTTGCAGTGGAAACCAAGGCACCGGGGAAATGACAATCAAAGAACAATGATGGGCCACTTTGGACATACGCTCGCGAATAAAAACGCCAGCGTTAGGTCTGACACGGCTGGGATACAAAGAACTGAAAACAATCAGCCTTGGCGAGTTATCTGCCATCGTTACCCGCCATTATCCTGCCGTAAACAGCCTGATAATGACTGACACTTCGCTGCCAATTACGCTCTTCTTCGACATAGCGCCTGCCGGCTCGCCGAACTTGCTCCCATTGATCTTGCTGATCGAGGACCGCCAACACCGCTTGCGCCAAAGCTGCTTTATCTCCAGCTTTGAAGAGATAGCCAGTTTCCCTGTCTCGAATTAACTCATGATGCCCACCAACATCCGACGCCACCAACAATCGGCCTTGCGCCATCGCTTCCAGAGGTTTTAAAGGGGTGACCAAATCCGTTAAGCGCATCGCCAAGCGCGGATAAACAAAGATATCGACCAGATTGTAATAGCGCTGCACTTGATCATGAGCGACACGTCCGGGCAGAATGACCCAATCCTGCAAGCCCAGCGTCTCAATTTTCTGCAAGATTTGTTGCTGTTGCGGCCCTCCGCCCACTAACAACAAGCGCACATCAGGCTGTTGTTGAATAATCGCCGGCAATGCATCCAGCAATAGCAATAACCCCTCATAAGCATAAAAAGAACCGATAAAACCGAGCACAATTTTGCCGTTCAAACCCAACTCTGCTTGCAAATCTGGCTCGGCGGCCTCGCCGTAGGTAAATTTCTCTATATCGACGGCGTTGGGAATCACGGTAATTTTGTCCGCCGCGACTCCGCGCCCGATAATATCCCGGCGCAGACCCTCGCAAATAGTCGTCACCGCATCGGCATGCTTAAAAACATGCGTCTCCAAAGCCTTAGTCAATCGGTAACGTAAACTACCTTCTCGGGTGGTGCCATGATCGACGGCCGCATCTTCCCAAAATGCCCGGCATTCGTAGACCAACGGCAGCCCATATTTCTGAGCTACTTTGAATGCCGCAAGCCCGTTCAACGCGGGCGAATGGGCGTGCAGAATGTCCGGCTTGATCTGCGGAATAATTTCATCCAACCGCTCCGCCAACGACTGTACGATGGTCCACTGATTTAAAACCGGCAATTTCGCTGCCAAACCTTGCGGGATAACAGATCGATAAAAGGTCAGTCCATCAATGGTTTCTACAGGAGCTTCCGCGACTTGATGTTTGGCGGATGTGACGTGAAACGTCTCCCATCCCAGTTTGCGTTGTTGTTCGAGAATCGCACGAGTACGGAAGGTGTATCCGCTGTGCAAAGGAATGGAGTGATCCAGTATATGTAATATCTTCATGTCAAGAACGGGTTAAGGAATGTTCCTATTGGCAACTTGCCTGGTTCGACATGATTGCCATAATTTATGTTTTTTTAGTATTGTCGGCCAGCCGAAACCAAGCCTTTCTGATTAAATGCGGCACTAGTATATGCAAGGGCATTTTTAACCAATGCGAGCGAAGAAACAACAGCCAACGAGCAAAGCCGGTCAGGCTATCCGCGCAGCTACGATGGTGTGGCTTTAGGGCTTGCAAGAAAAGATAGTCCATAACTCGGTTTTTTCCGCGCCCCGCATAGATAGTAGAAGCCTCAATGGCACTATCAGGAATCGGGGTTCCCAATATTTTAGTGGCGTAGCGGAGGGCGTAAAACAAGGGCTTACCCAATCCCAACATTTCTGCTCGATTATGCAGGTTGTCCCAAAAACCCGGATCGTTGCCACTAAACTCGCGGAGAAGCAAATCTATATCGCTCAAATCGCGCAAACCATTTTCAAACTCTCCGCCCCAGAATAAATGGCTGGCGCTATGGAGAACCATATCTTCAGGGGCCAAAACCCAATAATCGGTATCGGTTATCTTGACAGCGGCTTTTAGCAACAACTCGGCATCAGGGTATAAATTACAGGTTTGCGGAAGTATATTGTGGTGAATATCCAGCGAAGTCCCACGCTTGATATGCCTAAGCGGCGGCAATTCATGCATCCACTGCTCGTAATAGCGCTGATCGTAATTATCCATCGGTTCAGGAAGCCATCCATGCCATTTCAACGCATCTTTGACCTGTTTCAACTGAGTCTTCGGCACCAGTATATCAATATCGCTGAATACGCGCCCCAAACCAGCATTCAATCCGGATGCCGAATAAGCGGTGCCCTTCAACAAAATCAACCGAATATTCAAAAGCTTAAAGACCTGCAACAGGTTATGCAGCTCCCAATTGACGATGCGCTTTTGAGACAACCAATAAGTCTCGGCTGAATCGAGGTGATATGCAAAATGCTGTGGCGGGTTGAATAGTAGAAATTTTTTCTGGAAAAATGCCAGTCTGGCCAATACTCCAGCGCTCCTTGCTTGCCTTAACAACAGCTCCCAATCGGAATTCGAGTCAATACTATCTTTCGCCTTGAGCATCAAGTATTCATTCAACAAATCAGGCATCATACGACTCTCTAGCGTACATCATCCAATAATTGCACAAATAAATCAGACGCATGGTTAAAATCGCCATCGTAAATGAAATCATACGCCTGACAGCTGTTTACCAGACCCAACATGGTCTCAAAACCCTGCGCACCTAGTACACTGTAATTGAATGAAAGGTCCGCCAGCCGCATGAACGCCTCAGCCTTTGGCACCGCAGATAAACTCAAGGATGATTCCGCTCGATACTTCGGAAATACAACCAAGCATGGCAGGGCGGTTTGGTCAGCTTTTGACACCGATTCGGAGGGCGGCTTCATCAAACAAACCGATCCTTTCAAAGTATCGTGAACAACTGGACTGAATTGGCAAAATGGAAAAGTATCCGCGATCACCGATATAGATTCGTTTTTCAAACTAACTGGACGCGGCACCGGAGCAACATACCCGGTTGCTCGATTCACCAAAGCTAATTCATCAGATAATAGTCGCCAACCGTTGTTGATTAATGCTGCGCACAATGTGCTCTTACCTGACCCCGGAGCACCAGGTAAAATTAATGCTTTACCGTTTCGTTCCACCACGGCGGCGTGAACAATTAGAAACCGGTGTGAGTAACCGGATATACACCAGTTCAACCCCCATTCAAAGAATGGAAATGCCTGCGCATACGGCAAAGGCTTGAAAGGAATAAATTGATCAAAGGCAAATAGTACCTGTTTGCGAAAGAAACGTCTTACGCCCGCAGGCTGAATTAAGCGGACATAAAAGTCGCAAAAAGTATCTGGGGGTAATATCGGATAGGCAGAGTAAAGCTCAAAGATACCCTGCTGAACTGACGGTATAGCAGAATGAATTCTAATGGAGAAAGGGCCAATCCTGATAACAAACTGCCCAGACGCTATCAAAGATGAAGTGGAATTAGGTCCGCGCAAAATATTTATATATTTTCAACAACTTGAATGCTCTGCAACACGCCTAATATGCTCGCTAAAGATTGCTGATCAACTCTCTGCAGCCCTGCATCAATAGCCATACCTAGCAAGGCTGATTCACTAATCGGTGCTTGAGAATGCATAATTGTCAATAATATTAAGCTCGCCTCCTCATCTAAACGATGAGTTTCTCCACTACCGTGATGAAAAACTATGGCCTGCTTATCAAGCAATGCTATCTGAACAGGAAAACTTGAGGAAAGAGTCCAAGCCACAAATTAAAGAGGAACCAGACTTCTAAGTAACTCCTTAGCCGCTTCAGAATTAGAAACTAACAAACTCCCGTCATAAAAAGTGTTTGCTGAATTAATTCCCAGAAGGTAAAGTTTTTTGATGTCTTCGGCGCTAACATCAGGTATTAACCCTAAAATAGCGTTGAGATAATCAACACTAGCGGCTCCGCGGATGTCCACACTAGGACTATAAAGCAATGTTTCAAAAAACGTGGTTGTAGCCGACGCAGAACCAAATACGGATGAAAAAGTAGTTGCACCATACGTTTCTGTGGTCTTTCCTGAGCTATCTACATTGGTGCTTGTCTTAGGAAAGTTATTGACTATCAGTTGACACATCTTAATTTGGGCAGATGTTGAAGCGTTTACCCAACTATTAGATTTGTAATACTTGTAAGTATAGTTTGTGGTGTTTTTCGGCCACGATTTACTCACCAAAAAAGGATTGATTCTCGCGGTGATCCAGTCGTTGATATTCGGACGGGTGCCAGATTGGGTATTTACGTCAACGGTGTCGACATTACCACTCCAGGCCAATGCTGTATGTCCAGCCCTACAAACCGACATATCCTCGGAATGACTCGACACATTGCCTGATTGCACTCCTGAGATGGTACATTGATAAACACTGCCTAAAGCGGTCTTACTGGTGAGTGTCATTAAAACCGGCGCGATCACACCTGCTTTCGCGAAAGACCTTCTGGATTTATCAAGTGACCTACCAACGTTCTGGGATTCTTCTGCAGTACGTTTGTGTTCATCTATTCTGTTCATCTGGAACCCTCTTAAATTAAACTTTGAATTGGTTCGCACTCTAGCAAAATACCTTGTATCTGTCTATTGCACACAGGTACAGATCCAGAATTTGAAAGTAGATCATTTAACTATTTCGAATAAACGCTTCAAACATCAGCAATGACCAAATTGACGCGCTGTAATCGCGCAGCCCGGACTGATGCTGAGTAACCAAATGATGCAAATAAGCGTCATCGAACCACCCTGTGCTTTTCAGAGTTTCCCCCAGCAATGCCTGCTGCACACGCCCCTTTAATGGCCCTCTAAACCAGTTACTTAATGGCACCGCAAAACCCATTTTGGGACGATAAAGAATATCATTAGGTAGATAAGGTTCCAATGCCTTCTTGAATAGATATTTACCTTCTCGCCCATGCAATTTTAAATTAGGTGGCAAGGTTGCCATCCATTCCACTAACTTGTGATCTAGCAACGGCACCCGAACCTCCAAGGCATGGGCCATACTAGCCCGATCAACCTTAGTCAGAATATCTCCAGCCAAATAAGTTTTCAAATCCAAATATTGCACCATTGACAATGGATGATCAGGGGCTTGCTGACTATACCGACGGAATACTTCAATAGCTTGATAACCCTGCAACTCGCTCTTTAGACTATCGCTAAATAATTGGCTGCGCATGCCGTTGGAGAGCACCGAGACACTGTGAAAATAACCTGCCATCGAATCTCTACCAATAGACTCGAATGTTGTTTTTGCCCTTAATACCTTGGGCGCCCAATCCAGCTTTGGATATACCTTGCCCAAGGCAGAGAACAAAGGCATCCGCAACGCATCAGGCAATAACGCCCTCATCCTCTCTTCATAGGTGTGCCAGCGATAGCGCCTGTAACCAGCCAGATTCTCGTCGCCGCCGTCGCCAGATAACACCACGGTCACCTGCTTCTTGGCCAATTCGCAAACCCGGTAAGTAGGTAACGCAGAACTGTCGGCATAGGGTTCGTCATACAAACCGGACAATTGATCAATCAAACTAAAGTCTTCGGGATCGACTTGTTCGACTCTATGTGCAGTGTGATAGCGGTCCGCAACCTGAGCGGCGAATTGCGCTTCGTTAAATTTAGGATCGCCAAAGGAAATCGAACAAGTATTGACCGGATCTTTGGATAGTCCAGCCATCAATGCCACGACACCACTGGAATCGACGCCGCCAGACAGAAATGCCCCCAATGGCACGTCAGCGACCATTCTAATTTTCACAGCCTCGCGCAAGCGCTCGATTAACTCTTCACCGGCTTCTACTGCGTTGCCCACAGAGGCCGTCTGAAATTTAACATCCCAATATTGTTTAGGTCGAAAACCGTTCTGTCCTCGTTTAATCGTTAAACAATATCCAGGCTCAAGCTTGTAAACACCTTTATATATGGTTTTTGGATCGGGAATATAGCCAAAGCCGAAATAGTCCTCTACCGCAGTAGGGTCAACATTTTTTGGCAGTAAAGGGTGTTGTTTTAATGCTTTCAGTTCGGAACCGAAAATGAACTGACCGTTACTTAATTCAGCATAAAACAGCGGTTTTACGCCGAGACGATCTCTAGCCAAAAATAAGGTCTGCCGCGGCCTATCCCAAATTCCAAATGCAAACATGCCGCGCAAGCGTTCCACGCACAACTCACCCCAAGCCTGCCAAGCATAGAGAATGACTTCTGTATCGCAATGCGTCCTGAAACTAAAGCCCAATGCCTCCAATTCTTCTCGCAATTCCGGAAAATTGTAGACCTCGCCGTTATAAGTCAACACTACATTGCCATCCTGACTATGCATGGGTTGTTGACCGCTGGACAAGTCAATAATAGACAGTCTGCGGTGCCCAAAACCCAAACCAGGCTCGGTATGCAAACCGCCTTCGTCGGGCCCCCGGTGAAACTGGGATTCGTTCATCCGCGACAACAAGTTGCGGTCTATTTCACTAGCACCTGTAATATCGAAAATACCGACTATGCCGCACATATGAGTTCTCTCTGGATCATTTACTGTTTGTCATAAACCTGCCGATAGCGATTCACCATGCTATCGATTGAAAATTCCGCCTGAACCCGCCTCAGCGAAGCTGCGCCCCGTTGCTGCCGTTTGCTATCATCCAGCGCCAAATCACGCATCGCGAATGACAATCCCGCTACATCCTCTTTTTCTACCAGACATCCAGTCTTTCCATCCAACACCAACTCGGGGTTACCGCCTACACGAGTCGCTATAACCGGCAAACCGCTAGCCATCGCTTCCAATATGGTATTGGAAATACCTTCGGCTTTTGACGGCAATACAAAAATATCCAGACTACGCAGGATTTCGGCGATGTCGTTACGTTCGCCGGGCAACCAGGCTTTATCTGTAAGGCTGGCGGCACTCAATAACTCAAGCGCTTCGGCTCGCAAAGGCCCGTCACCAATCAAAAACAATCGGGTTATTTGGGCAAATTCTGGGGATTTTTGACAAGCATCGATAAACCCCCTAACCAGCGTCAATTGATCTTTCACGCCGTGCATGCGCCCGACCGTACCGATCACCAGCTTTTCATGCAAATTCAGTGAGCAACCGTCCGGTATTTGTCTACTTCCGGCACGAGGATAAAACGTTTTGGTATCGACACCGTTACAGATTCGCGTGATTTTATCTGAAGAAATGCCCACTCGATTCAGCAGATAATCCTGTAAATGCTGCGACAAAGGAATGAAGCGATGAATGATTAAACCTAAACCCCGCCTTAGCCATTGATATTTGACATTACTGCCATCCGGATCGAAGACATCCCAGCCATGCTCGCCATGTACGCGATAAGACACACCAGCTAACAACGCGCAAACCTGATATTCGATTGCCGCTAAATTACGGGTATGCACGATAGCGGGCTGCAATTGTTTCAACAAGCGATAAACTGTATAAAACGACTCCCAATCCTGCCCTGGCCGTTTATGCAACTGGTGAACGATCACATCTTGCCGTTTGATACGTTGGCTGAATTCGGTACTATCCGCCAAACAGATAATGGCATGCCGGTAACTGTGTTCAGGTAGGTTGTTGATGATATTGACCAGGCCGTTCTCCAGACCGCCAATTCCTAACCGATAAATGATGTGCACGATTAACGGCGGTAACGGCTTGGACATTTATGCAGACTCGCCCGCTATCAATCGGCACAAGCGTTGGCCGTTCTGCTCCCAACTGAAATCGCTTTCCACATAGCGGCGATTGATGTTAGCTGATTCGACCGGCTGACTCAAAAACCGTAAAACTTGGCAGGCAAAGTCTTCGGGAGCGTCGGTTATCGCCACCTGCAGATCCGCCCCACCAGGTATACCTTCCATAGCCGCCGTAGTAGCCACTATCGGCTTCGCCATCGCCATCGCTTCCAACACCTTGTTTTGAATCCCTCTGGCAATTCGCAAGGGTGCGACGACAACGTCAGCATAAGCTAAATAGGGCCTGACATCGTCAACCCGACCGGTCACAATGACGCCTGAGTCTTTACCCGCCAGTTGCGACACTTCTTTGGCAGGCTTGGAACCCACTATGTAAAAATGTATGTCGGGGACGCGGCTTTTAATAATTGGAAAAACCTGCTCGGCAAACCATTTGACCGCATCGACATTGGCCCAATAATCCATCGCTCCCGTGAAAACTATAGCGTGCTGCTTGGCCGGAAAGGGCGTTTGCCAAGACAAATCCGGATCGAAACTATCCGTATCCACACCGTTGTTCACAAAACCAATTTTGCTTGCCCATTCAGGCGCCAAAGCTTTGAACAAACCTGCTTCTTGTTCGGATACGAATATTGTCGCATCAGCCCATGCTGCGATACGTCGCTCATAGGCCAAAAGCTTTTCGGCTTCACGCCGGTAAACCCAATTGGCTGGCCAGCGCTTGCTGAAGGCATATTGCTGCCATTTATCGGAATCGACATCGACAAAATCGGCCACACAATACAAGTTGGTATATTTCTCCACGTATTGCGCCATCGGCGATGAAAAAATCATCGCCCGCTCAATACCCTGTTCGTGAATAGTCTTATCCACCCACTCTTGCAACCCACGGTTTCGATAATACGGCAAACTCAAGGCTTCGCCACTCAACAAGCCCGCCAAGCTTTTAATTTTACCGATCTTGGGATTTAATTCGATACAGCAAGTATCCGCACAGAAAGACTTTAAGGCGTCGAGATGCCACCTGTCATCAGGATCATCGATAAAGGTACCGAGGAATATCCGGTATTCGGCGGCTAACGCCTGCAAAAAATGAAATGAACGAATCTTATCGCCCTTGTTGGGCGGATAAGGAATACGATGGACCAAGTAAAGTAATTTAGGCTTTTCCATTAGCCTAAGTCCTTGGCAAGCCAAGGGCCAATTAGCTGACTAAGCGGCAAAGGCAAACGCTTCCAAGCCGCAATAAACAAGCGGTATTTAGGATTTAGCGGATTGATTTCGGGTATTTGTTTGGCTTTAACCAGATCAACCTCGTAATAGAGCGGTTCCGGTTCAAAACCCCAGTGCTTTTTAAAGCGATAAGAGCCCGTGCCAACTTTACTGCGACCATAATCGAAAATCTTGCAGCCCTTTTCCACCGCACGCCGCATCACTTCCCAATACATGAAATCGTTGCCTTTCAAATCACGGGCTGCGTCGGTGCCGCCGCCGTAATACGGCAAAACCTCGTCCTTGAAATAAAAACTCATTACGCTGGCCACTAATTGACCTTCGTGCTCTATCGTGAGCACCTCGCAACTCTCACCAAATACATCCTGCAAAATTTGAAAATATCTTTTCGGAAATACGGGGGTGCCTAGATTCCGGACACTTTCGGAATAGGCGCGATACAAACGTTCGACATTATCGTCGATGACACTGGTAAGACCGGCTTTGATGCCAGCCCGGACCATTGCCCGCTGCTTGCGTGGAATCGCATTTAGATTTTTTTCAACGTCTGGATCGAGTTCTTTTCTAAAGGTGACATAGAGTTCTTTGTGCGGCCAATCGGGGTGATTCTGTTGTCGACTTCTCATCTCCAGGCTATCCACACCCAATTCCCTAGCCAGTTGTTGCGCTTTGCTTTGTAACGCTACGAAGGCTTCATCATTGCTGGCAATAATTCCGCCATAGACGCAAAACGCGTTTGAAACCAAAGAATTGCCAAATAGCAAACTATTGACATGGGTCAAGGGCAAAATACCGGTAATTTCGCCATCTTGCTCTGTATAGTAATAATAGGTGTTATGTCCGAAAGCCTGCTTTATCACTTGCTGCCAGGCCGATAAATGAAAAAAGCTGCCATCGGCCGAAGCCATGACATAGTGATCCCAACGCTCTCTTTGGGAAGGCTCAAGTAATTTGATCATGACTGACTATGATGATGTGTCTGTTTGCTTAGAAACACGCTCTGCATGGTGTCCCAAGCAAAATCAGCAAGTAAGCTGTTAAGGCGATTTTCCATTCGACCCAGATTCAGATAATGTCTAAAGCGGGTTTTAAATGACAGGTCATGCTGCCGCGGTTGCTCTGGATCTATTTCCCAAGGGTGAAAATAAAAAATGCCAGACTGGTTTTCGTATTTATTGAGGTGGAGGTAAGCCCACTTTGAAAATTGATACGGATATAATCGAAAAAACCCACCACCACCACAGGGGATATTACGATTCAGAATTTTCAATGTAGTAATCGGAATTTCCAACAGTTTCGGCGCGTTGTCGGGCCGATAGGCGAAGCGAGGAGCTCCAGGCATACCGTATAAATCATGCTTGACCGGGTAAATACTGGAACTGTAGTGAAAGCCTTCATCCTCAAGGACTTCTAAGGCCCAAAGATTTTTGGCGCCAATTGAATAACTAGCCGCCCGATAACCCACAATTGGCTTACCACCAATATCCTCAAGAATCTGCCGGCTAATTTTAAGGTCTTGGCGGAATTGCTCCGGTGTTTGTTCGGTTACCCGGGTGTGTTGATAACCATGCGATGCGAGTTCATGCCCATCATCGACAATCCGCGTAACCAACTGCGGGTAACGCTCAGCCACCCAGCCCAAGGTAAAAAACGTTGCTTTTACTTGATGTTGAGCAAACAAATCCAAAATTCTATGGGTGTTCCGCTCTACCCGGTGCGGCAATCTATCCCACTGGTCACGCTGAATATTCGCCTCGAAAGCCGAGACCTGAAAATAATCCTCGACATCGACTGTCATGGCATTAACCCGCACAGGCAAATTCATACACTTTTACCTTGCCAACTCATAACGACGCAGAATTTCATCGACGATGCGATCAGCCGCTTTACCGTCCCAATATTCCGGGACTCGACCACTCTTACCGCCAGTGTGCAAAATATCATCAACACATTGCATGATTTTGGCCGGATCGGTTCCCACAATAGTATTCGTGCCCTCGGTGATCGTAATCGGCCTTTCGGTATTTTCCCGCAAAGTCACACAAGGCACACCCAATGCGGTGGTTTCTTCCTGTAAACCACCGGAATCAGTCAAAACCAATTGGGCAGCTTGCATCAAACCAAGCATTTCCAGATATGCCACCGGCGGCAACATAATCACTCGCTGTTGCGGCAATAATTGCAGCAAACCCGCTTCCGCAATTTTTTGCTGTGTGCGTGGGTGAACCGGGAATATCACAGGGAGTTTTTCACTAATATCACCCACTACCCGAACCAAGCGCTCCAGTGTTTCGGGGTCGTCAACATTAGAAGGTCGGTGTAATGTTAATAAGGCGTAAGCTTTTTCCGAAACAACCTGCTTAGAACCGTATCGCTGCAATGTTTCCGCCAAAGAAGAGGCTTGCTGGCAGTTAGCCAAAAGTGTGTCGATCATCACGTTCCCAGTAAAGCATATCCGCTGTTCTGCAATCCCCTCCCTTGTCAAATTATCCGCCGCCGCACGTTCCGTAGTGAATAGCAAGTCAGAGAGCTGGTCGGTCAAAATCCGGTTAATCTCTTCCGGCATTTGCCGATCATAACTTCTTAAACCGGCTTCAACATGAATCAGTGGGATGTTCTTTTTCACTGCGACCAACCCGCAGGCGATGGTGGAATTGACGTCGCCGACAACCAATACCGCAAAAGGCTTAACCTCATCCAAAACCGGCTCAAAGCGCAACATGACATTTGCAGTCTGCACGGCATGACTACCAGATCCGACCCCCAAATCTTTGTCCGGCTCCGGAATACCGAGCTGTTGGAAAAAAGTATCTTTCATGGCTTGGTCGTAATGCTGACCGGTATGCACCAGATAAGGTATTATCAAATGCCTAACCGCTTGCAACTGCCTAATAATGGGCGCCATTTTCATGAAATTAGGTCGCGCGCCAACCACGCAAACCAAGACTTTAGGGAACATTTTTTAATCCAGGGAGGTTGTTGTATCGCTATATACGGCATCCATATCCAATTGCAGCAGAATAGCTTTTCTAAGTAACGCTTTTTCTTTATTCAGACTGTTTCGAAGATTGGTGACAACTTCTTCTAGTCTGGCAATCCGATGCTCAAGAGATTCTGAGTCAACACCACTGAAACGATGTAAAGGCGGCATGGAATTCTCATACTCCTCGTCAGCAGCTTCGAGTAACATTTCTTCCTTAACCTCGACAATCACTTTGGTGACCGCCTGCTCATCCAGCAGCTTCAACTCCTCCAAATAACCGAACAATAGCAGACGATCACACAAGGAATTAATGCGCCTAGGAATACCGCCGCTAAACTCATGAATCACCTCGAAAACACTGGGCGTAAACTCGGGAGTTCCCGTCCAACCGGCAGTTTGCAACCTAAAAAGTATATATTCTTTAGTCTCTTCCAAATCCAATGGATCAAGTTGAAATGTGGATACAATCCGTTGTTTCAGCTGCTCCATATCCGCGGAGTATATAGTACGTTTCAATTCGGTTTGCCCAACCAGAAACACCTGAAAAACGGGATTGCCGTTAACATCCAAATTGGTAAGCATGCGCAACTCTTCCAAGGACTGTTTAGGCAAATTTTGTGCTTCATCTACGATTAACAATAATCGCCTTCCCTCTCTGGCTTTTTCAGCGATAAATTTTTCGAATCCCGATAATAAACTAGCTTTATCCGTTAGGGAAAATGAAAAACCAAATGTCGATGCAGCCATCCGCAAGGTGTCTTCGGGACCGACTTGAGAAGTCATCATCACACCAATTAACAATTTCTCCTTATTCAAATTTTTTATCAAACTCTTTACCAGCATAGTTTTACCTGTGCCAGGTGAGCCGATAACGAGCACAAAGCCTTCACCTTGCGTCAAGCCGTAATGCATATAAGCTAAAGCACGCTTATGCACGGAGCTCTGGAAAAAGAAATCTGGGTCGGCGCTTAACTGAAAAGGCTTTTGGGTGAGATTATAAAATCCGTCGTACATGTAGTTTCTATTTAGAATCGTACGTTAAAATTGGCTGTCGCCCTGTTTTCAACATAACCGTTAAATTGAGACGAATCAGATATTTGATTGATATGTCGAAACTCGAGCCGAGTATCCATTAATAAGGGCCTCCCAAGATTAATCGGAATCCCCCTACTAACCCCCAAAGCAACATCATATCGAGAATTGCTGGTCAACTCTCCATCGGTGTGCTGCCAAGACGGCCGCAAATAAAGATCCATTCTAGAAGCAAATTGCCATTGCCAACTACCCGTAACACCATATGACATGTCTTCTCCAGAACGAACCTCATATGTTCTACGTTCGTTAAATACCGAAGCGGTATAACTGCTCTTGCCCGTTTGGTACGAGAAAGAAAGATTTCCACGTTTTCTAATAATCACGTCGTTGACCAAATCAAACGGATTGAAAACTAATTGAGTATTGTTAAAATTGGGGCCTCGAATTAAAGATGATCTTCCAGTCACAGGATCAGTAGGGCCCGGCGTGAGAAATCCCTGAGCAATTAAATCTTGAGTATTAACCACCTGAGTCAAACTACCCGATGCATCCCGAAGAAAAAAACCCTGCTCAGCAAACAATTGCTGCTGTGTAGTTGTCTCCTGGGAATAATTGAATGCAATAGTGGCCTGCTTAGCTCGATAATTAAAGTTTGCATCCCAGGAATCGCCAGTGTTTAACCCAACATCTTTATTACGATACGTAATAGTCGAACTAAGATTTTCCGATGGATTAAATTGCAACGTAGCATGCTTGTTATTACCAATACCGACCTCAAGCGAATACCACTTGCTTGGCGTCCATTGACCACCTACAGTATAAAAAAAACCATTACTTATGCTGTTGGCCGAGGTCTGAAAATCGTTATTTTCAAACCCCGCTTGCCCGAAAAGGTTGAATTTGTGATTGATATAATACCGGGCATTACCTTGATATTGTTCAAATCGAACATCTTGCCCGACAACCCTACTCTGTTCTTGCGAAGAATAATTTAATCCCCAATTAATTCTATTAAAATAACTGCCGCTGGACAATCTAGCCTGGCGCGTAATAGTATCTGAATCAGACACTAAACTCGACAACTGCGGAGTGACCGCAGATCCATTTAAATTCTCAAAGGAAGACTTACTATAACCGACTTTAGCTAAACCCGTTGCAAACTGGCCAAAACGAGGCGTCCAATAGGGTGAAATACTAAATGTCTTTACTTCAGTCCGCCCTCCGTTCCCAGAAATATTATCAGTCGTAACAAAGGAATTACTAATATTTTGCTGACTAATTGAGCTTGCAGTTTCCAGAAAAAGAGTATTACGAACAGCTTGATACAAAGAATTCATATTAAGCTGATGATTTATATCTATAGCATCTCTACCACCCGCATTATAGAGACCTTGCATACGATAATTTAAATTGAAATTACTCCACGGAGAATTCCCATACAACGAAACTCCAGGACTAATCTCGGTTACAAAACCGCTCTTTTTGTTATTTTCAGAAAGCGCCAAATTATCAGAAAATATTTCACTCGCCGATAAACTCGGACTAAATCTCCAATCAAGCGCCATTGCGACGCCAGAATGTAAAACCATGCCGACACTTAAACCAGAAAGCAAGGTAGCTAGAGATAAACCGGAAAGACGATTACTGTCACAAATGTCCATATTTCCCATAACTATAATTGTGACCGTATATATCTATCTCTTTTCTTGTTTTATTCAGAAGGGTCATAACAACATCGCAATTACTAAGCTTCGCAACCGACTCATTAACCACGCTCTGAGGGGTTACTTCCGCCGCAATCACCAGCACTACTTGACCTACAAGTTCCGCAAGTATTTGGGCTTGAGTAGCAACTAACAACGGAGGTGAATCAAAAATCACAATTCGATCTTTGTATCGCCGACTCACTTCTTCCGCGAACAAATACATCCGTTGACTTGATAACAACTCTGTTGAGTATTTATGTCTTTTACCCGCTGTAATTAAACTAAGATTTGGAAGATCTGTTTTTAACAAAATATCTGAAAAAGTTACTTTATCATCTTCTAAATACTCTATTAAGCCTCGAGGGCTATTAATCCCTAATTGTTTTGATATACTTGGCTTTTCCACATCAGCATCTATAAGCAAAACTTTTTTATCTCTTTCGTTAGCAATACTCAAAGCCAAATTAATTGAAACAAATGTCTTACCTTCCCCAGGCAAACTACTGCAAATAAGAATTAAATTAGAACGATTAATTCCATTATTTTCTGCGCCCTGTATATTGTTTACCAAAGGCCTCTTAATAACTCTAAATTCTTCAGCTAGCTGAGATTTTGCATTATTATTATCTATAAAACCGTTTTCCGCCAAACCAGCCCAATCAACAACAACCTGTTGTTCGGGCGAAAATGCCCCGGAAGATTCTCGCAACCCAGTCGATTCTAAATTGGTTTCACTGAAACCCCTATCAGGTTTAGCTGTGGTAGCCGACTCTTGACTATTATTTTCCACAACTAACCCTTGGCTCCCTGCCTTTTTCAGCGCATTCTCTATAATGCTCATATGTTTACCTGTTTAATACGACTTTACTTGAGTATCTCAAATATCATGATACCGATATAACCACTTAGCAATATTGCAAAAGTCGAAATAAGTAACCAGTCAATATTATTAGTCTGACTTATGCCTTGTGAGGTAAGAGACACACTACCTAAGGATGGTAGGCCAGTCACAATCCTTACTTGTCTCGTTGACATGAACACTGGCCGTATAAAATAAACCAAAAACGCGACACCAAATCCTAAAATAACCCCAACCAAAAGCGCGAAAGAATAAAATAATTTTCTATTAGGGGAGCTAGGCTTGTTGGGCTTACTAGGGGGATCAGCAATTTTAAATTTCAAACGAGATGTCTGGTCATCAACGCGTTCGGTAATATGAGCCTGCTCACGCCGATCCAGCAACTCGGCGTACTTGCCGCTTATCGTTTCATAGTCCCGGTTAAGATTTTTCATTTCCGTTTCTATGGTCAATCTTTCATTCAAACCTTCTTCAAGCTTTGCTATCCTGTTTCGAATTGACTCAACCAAAGTTTGACTAGAAGCAACTTCAGCCTGAGCATTGTCAAACCCCATTTTTAATGCCTGAACATAGGGATTCGCCATTTTCTCTGCGCCAATACTTTCGGAAAGACCTGCCTGTATATCTCCATTTGCTTGCGTCTGACTAGTCTTAGTTTGATTTTCTTGAGTTTTCAGCGTGTCAATCAACTTATCGATTTCAATTATTTCCGGATGGCGTTCGGTGTATTTCAGCAACAATTCAGTGCGCTTATCTTTCAGAGATTCTATTCTTGCATTATCTGCAGATACTTCCTGAGTGGATGTCGGCAGACCCCAGTCTTCTTCAGACTCTTGGATTTCAGCAACCTGCTCCGCTAATACATTTCGTCGAGAAATAGCTTGATCTAGAGCCGTATTGGCATCCAGATACTGTTCCTTCATTTTCTGCAAACTCTGAAATTGATCTGAGCCGTTAAGTAAATCAATGTTTGCGCGTTTAAATTCTTCTTTCGCTTTTTCAGCATCTTGCAGTCTAATCTCGTATTCTCGTATCTGCTGTTCGATGAAACGCTGCGCATCACTCGCGTCAGCCAGTGCTTTCCCCTCTGTTTGTTCAGAAAACACAGTAAGAACAGCCTGGACCACACTCTTCGCTACTTCAGGATCTTGCGAAGTATAAGCAATATCAAATATATCTCCTCTACCTCCTGCAATTGTTATGTCTTTCTTAAGTTTCTCAATCAATTCTGTAGCAGATCCTGAGCTATCCTGCGATCTACTTAGCTGAGATAGCGAAATAATTTTTTCCAGATTAGGTCTCGTAAACATTAGCTGCTGAATTATTCTGATCAGCGCAGATATATCAGGCTCTATAACCATGCCTCTCATCAGAGGCCTAATCACTGTAGCTGAATCAATATGAACTTTGGCTTTCGATTCAAATTTATCAGGCATCATAAAAATGTACGCCCAAGCAGCTGAACAAACAACCAAAGCGAAAACGATGGCAAGGCGCTTGTACTTTAAAGTACCTTTCAAATAAAAATAAACTTCGGAAAGATCTTGCTGCATATTAACTAGCCGTTGTTTTCAATCTAAAATTAATGGACATACTACCTACAGAAAAAGTCTACCTTCTTACAAACACTTAAAAATACGCATCGGGAATAATTAAAATGTCCCCAGGCATCATCAAGACATTGGCTGACAAATCTGTATCATCAATAAGGTCGTCAATCCTTACGCCAAACGGCTTCAATTCTCCATTCACATCCCTGATAACACTAGCTCTATTACCATCAGCATATTGGTTCAGACCAATTTGAATAATAACATCCAATAGTGTCATTCCCCTCTCGTATGGAATGGATTTACCCTGGTAACGTCCTACGCCACCACCGCCAGTTCCACCACTGGTTCCACCACCGCCACCGCCAATTCTCCCGATGACCCTGATTTGCTGAGTGCTAATCCCTTTGAATCCGCTAACCATAACAACTACCTGTGGACTTTTTATATACGTCGAAAGCACCTTCTCAATGTCCCGAGCAAGTTCAAATGGCGTTTTACCACTGGCCAACAATTCTTCTACTAAAGGAACAGTTATCTTTCCATCTGGACGCACTGGTGCTGATGTAGATAACTCTGGATTGCCCCAAACAAAAATATTGACACTATCGCCAGGCCCTATCTGATAAGTATAGTCAGCAGTCTGTTGCATATCCTCAAGTAAAGGCTGGGAACACCCAACAATACTAGAAACAAGGGCAGAAGCTATCAAACAATACAACAACTTTTTTTTAAATATCGGCATAATCATAATCTAAGTAGTTACCCAATTACCCGCTCAATTCTCTATTTCTTCAAGGATCTTTTTTGCGTTATCTTTACCGGAAAAATTTCGCTTCTGTTTTTCAGACAAACTAATAGATTGTTTAAGCTCGCTTATCGCAGTCGCTTTATTACCAGCATTCATGTGCGCAACTCCTAAGTGATATCTAAACTCAGGCAGTTTAGGCTCTTTTAGAATCAAGGACTGTAATAACTTAAGCCCCTCTTCATTACTACCAGCTTTAATTAATGCCCAAGCGTATGTGTCTTGAAAATAAGAATTCTCGGAATCTTTAAATACTTTTGCTAACTCCATTCCTTGACTAATCTCATCGTGACTGTTTGACTCTACCAATAACGAGGCCAAATTGTTAATAGCTAAGTTATTATCGGGATTCTTATCGAGTACTGCTTTATACACCCTGATTGCATTTTCCTTTTCGTTTAATTGTTCATACAAAGCAGCTAGAGCCATAGCTAACTGAGGATCATTTGGATTGACTTCCAATCCTCGCAAATACACATCTTTGGCTGAAGAAATATTTTTATTCATCATTGCCTCAACCCTTGCTAGAGCGAGATAAATCGATGCTGCTTTTGGAGTATGTTTAAGCTGATCCGTCAGCAGCTTTTTGGTTTTTACAAAATCATTATTTGCAATGTATATATCACTCAGTACGCCAACAGTATTTAATTGATCAGGATACTTTACATGGTGCTTTTCCAAATACGCAACAGCATTCTCTCTTTGCCCAAGAGCCTCGTAAGATCTGACTAAATTAATCAAAGAATTTAAATGATTAGGATACTGCTGTATCAACTTGCCATACAAGCTAATTGCCTCAGCATACTTACCTTTACCCTGTAAAACATTAGCTTGAAGATATATAGGCATCGCCTTATCTTTAGAAAAAAGTGCCAGCCGTTGAATAGACTCTTGGGCGCCATCCCACTTTTTCTCTAAAATATCCAACTCAGCCTTACTAGTAAGCAATAAAATGTCATTTTGTTTTAGCGATAACGCCTTTTCAAGATATTGCCTAGCATTTTCATTTTGCCCGGCCTGTACGTAGTTACTATATACACGAGAAAAAGCAGCCAAATTTGCTGGATTAACTTCTAACGCCTGTTTAAAACTTTTCTCAGCCTGTTTCCGATCTTGCTTTATTAAATAAGCATCACCTAACAAAGAATAAACGTCGTCTACATTAGTTTTATTCCATACAAGTTTATTAAGGAGCTCAATAGCTTCATCCGTTTTATTTTGAGCCAGCAAAAAACGACCTTTAAGCAAATTTGCCTGAATCAATTCCGAATTAATACTAAGAATATCTTTTAAAGAGCTCTCTACAGCACTAAACTGCTTTTCCGTTAGCGCAATTTCCGCAAGAATGACTTGGGCTGACAAGCCTGCTTCGTTATTCTTTTCTAGCTGAACAACTTGTTCTAACCCTTCCTTACCAGTTTCAGCATATCCTGACGCAACCATCCATTTCGAGAACTCTAACAACACCTTAGGTTGCCCTTGATGGCGGTTAAGCATAGCCTTGTACTCAGGAATCACTCGATCTTTAGCACGAGCATTTAAAAATTCGAACAAAACTATTTCAGGCTCGACTTTATCATTTGATTTTTCGACCATTTCCCTCAATAGTCTCTCCGCCTCCTCAAGCTTATCAGTCATCGAGTAAATGGAAGCCAAGCTCAGCTTAAAATTACCGGCATCTGGGTATAACTGAATAAGCTCCTGATAACCTTTTATTACGCTATCTATGTTATTTAGCCCTGCATCCAGTTTTATCTTAAATAAGCGCAAAGGAAGGTTTGCGGGCTGTACTCCCAATGCCCTATTTACTGCCCCCAAAGCTTGATCTATTTCATTTTTTTCAGCAAATAAAGCAGCTTGCAATGACAAAGCCTCAACATTATCCGGGCTATTTTTTAAAACAAAATCAACTATTTCTGCTGCTTGATCTTTTTTTAACTGCTTAATATAAACCGATGCCTTGATCATTTTTGCATCAATATTGCTTGAGTCACTTGTCAAAACTGACTCCGCTTGCTCCAATGCTTTCTCCAGATCTCCAAAAACAATATCGAGCTTACCTAGTTTTATTTTTGCGGAAGTCAAACTTGGCTCTAACTCTAAGGCCCTAATCAGGTTTTGCCGCATCGACTTGAAATTATTATTTTTTTCGTCCAATAGGGCCATATAGAAATAGGTCTCACCAAACTTATCGCTGCTTTGACTGGCTGTCTTCAACTCAAGCAATGCCTTATCAAATTCCCCTTTTTCAAAAAGCTCCTTACCTTTTTGCAAATGACTCCGAGCAGATTCCTCCGGCGAGGAACATGCCGCTGTTTGCAATAAAAACGTACATGCGAGAACTACGGAACTGATTATTTTTCTTTTCATCCTATTACCAAAACCCCAATATTTTATTTGACTACTTACTAATCGCCTAGAAATATATAATTACATTCGATCCCGCCATATTAATTAACAATATTTTCTTTTATCCAGGAATATAACTCTAGCAAATCGGGATGCATATTTTCTAAAACAGCCTGAGTAGTAATGAAATAAGGTGCTCGTATACCATGATAGTCAATATCCTTACCAACTCGTTGAAAATCTATACCTGACCGATGCATCAGCCGCGGCAAGAACGGCTCCATCATCGCAAACACATTTGTACGTCCATCAACCTCTGTTAGGACTGTGGCGGCAAAAAAACAAGCAACTGCTATTGACGAAAAAGTCCTCTGCTCTTGAGGCGAAAACTGCAAGCCGTTAATTTCACCGAATCGGGTTAGAGTCTCGCCGGTACGTCTACGAAACGCCCCATCCACAGCTAATCTTGATATTTCGCATACTGTATTTCTTTGTAGCTTTAAATTATCTATAAGCTTGCTGTCTAAACTAGCTCCACAGTATTTTTCTAACGGCAATGGCTTATTCTGTCGTTCCCCGATAGCAGGAACCATTCTTACACAACCAGCAGGGATACCAGTTTGCAAATGCGTAATCAAACAGTGGCGGGAATATTGATCGTATTCGTCTACTTCAAGGCGATTAGCAAAACGTTCAACAGGTTCATATTTAAACTCTTCACAATAAACACGGTACCTTACTTGAAAAACAAATTCCTTCTGAGCATCGCTTTCAGCGAGCCCCACCTTGAAGTAACGGCTAAAACTTTCTGCCAGTGATAACTTAGGCCCCACATCCATCTTGCCCTCTCATTTTCACGAGCATCATCCAACTACAAATATTTATCGATATCATGCGCTTTAATTCCCCACGCCAGTAAATGCTCTATTCGATCATTTGCCAATCCCAAACGATTAGACATAGCTTGAAACAAGCCCTTCAAAAATAAATAACCCTGCACCGGATGATCGTCCAAATAAACACTCAACATATCACTACGAACTTCAAGTAAACACACATCAGTCAATGAAACAACAGAAGCCGTTCTCTCCCTAGGCTCGTACAAACAGACATCCCCAAATACCGCCCCAGCATCTAAATCACAGAGACCTGGGCTTATTCGCCGATTACCATCCAGCTCTGCACCGCCCAACACTCTAACAACACCTTCTTCTATGAGAAATAATGTATTTCCTTGCTGGCCTTTTTTTACGATGGTCTCACCCGCATTAAGGCGGTATCGTTTCCAGCCGGAACCGTCAGAGAATTGCGCATTGGCTAGTACGTCACTAAATAATTCTTTCATGTCAGCCTGAATCTGCAAAGTAATGATCCTGCCTACTGCTTATAAGGTCGTATAATGATTATACGTATTGAAAAAACACTTAAACATCGACGCTAAATGCAAAGCTACATTTATTACAGCTACTTAAGCGCAGCCATCGCTTATGGTTTTTTACTTTTATACGCTTGCTTTAGGAAAAACTGGCATCTGCCTTTCATAATAGCAGTTTTGTGCTCGTTAGCATGGTGCACAAGCGTGATAATCGCCACAAAAAATAGCCATTTCTTCTTTGCTGACACGCTACCGTACGAAACTCTCCGGAATGCATCTTGGTTTCTTCAACTTGGAACGCTGCTGTCCAAACAAATATACAACGATCACAAGCAAATATTTAAGTCGAACGTTAGCGTAGTCGTTACCCTGATTTTAATGCTGGTTTTAGGTATCGAGATCTTCCCTGGCAGCCTAACCCTAATCCGAGAACATCTAAACGTCGATCCTCGTTTCGCATCGCACGTTGTATCCGCTGTATTTGGCCTCATCCTAGTTGAGCAGCTTTATCGCAGCACCCCCCTGAAGCAAAGGTGGAATCTCAAATTTCTGTGTATAAGCCTTGGCTCGCTATTCGCATTCGATTTGCTCGTTTACAGCAAATCACTGCTATTCAGTAGCCTGGACTTCGAGCTATGGCAGTCACGAGGTGCAATTAACGCACTCATGACACCACTTTTAGCAGTCACATTGACCCGACTAAAGCTTAACAGCCAAAGTACGGAACTGACAACACCTCGCAAAACTATTTTTTACTCAACGATTCTCCTCGGTTGCGGCATCTATTTAATCCTTATGTCGTTTGCCGGTTTTTATATCAAACGCGCAAATACCGAATGGGGTGAGGCTGCACAAACTCTGTTTATTTTTCTCGCCATTCTCCTGCTGATTATCCCGTTTACATCTGGAAAAATACGAGCGATCTCCAAGGTGTATTTTAGTAAGCACTTTTTCCACTACAGCTACGATTACCGTGAAGAGTGGCTCAAGATCAGCAAATCATTGGCAAAACTTGAGTCGCTTGAGGAACTAAAAGGATTCATCATAACTACTTTAACGGACCTAGTAGAAAGCGCAGGAGGCGGTTTGTGGTTAAAAAACGATCAAGGCCATTTTTTTCTAGCTGCAGAACAAAACCTCAAACTCACTCCGCAAGAAATTGAATATCTCCACAACATAGGCGACCTGCCTCAATATTTAGCGAACAAGCAATGGGTCATCGATTTTTTCGAACTGGCTCATGCTCCGGAAGTATACGACGACATAGATCTATCGCCGTGGTGCTACGAAGATAGCCAAGTGTGGCTGATAGTGCCGCTATTTCACCTAAACAAACTTGAAGCTTTTGTGGTGTTAACGCAGGCGCGCGCGCCACGAAAGCTTGACTGGGAAGACCACGATCTTTTAAAAACAGTGGGAATGCAACTTGCCAACGCCCTCGCTTTGAACCGGACAAGTGAAGAACTCGCCAATAATCGTCAATTTGAAACTTATCACCGCCTTTCAGCATATTTGGTACATGACCTCAAAAATCTGGTGGCCCAGATCTCCCTGATCGTAAAAAACGCGGAAAAGCATAAACATAACCCGGACTTCTTCGACGATACCATAGACACACTAAATAATGTGGTCAAAAGAATGCACCATATTGTCGAACAGTTAAAACAAGGCGAGACCAACACAACCACAGCCAATACCTTCATCAATTTGGTGGAATTGGTTAAAAACATCGCGCAACAACATCTCGGCACTCCGCCGTTGCAGATGGACACAACACTCAGCGAGTGCTTCGTGACGGCCGACAAAATCAAACTGACCAATATCTTGACGAATTTAGTTCAAAACGCCCAAGATGCCATAGCGACAAGCGATGGATGGGTTAAGCTTGAATTAACAAAAAACCAAGACTATGCTGTCATCAAAATTATCGATAACGGCATAGGTATGGACCAACAGTTCATTGCAGAACGCCTATTCAAGCCGTTCGATACGACAAAAGGCAACGCCGGAATGGGCATCGGCGCCTACGAAGCCCGAGATTACATTCTAAAGCAGTCCGGAAATATCCGGGTCGATAGCAATCCAGGCCGCGGCACTGCTTTCACCATCCAATTACCATTAGCTCAGCGAGTTTCCGCAAATCAAGGAAATAATGATCACTTCTAAAGTACTGTTAGTTATCGAGGACGATCTAGGCTTACAAAAACAACTGAAATGGGCCTTCGAGCAATACGAAGTAGTAATAGCAAGTAATAGAGACGAAGCAATAGCTGCACTTAGACGATATGCGCCAAGCGTCGTTACCTTGGATCTTGGTTTACCGCCCGACCCCACCAACGCCACTGAAGGACTCGCCACTCTCAAGGAAATTCTCGCATTAGCACCGGCCACCAAGATAATCGTGGTAACCGGCAATGATGATCGCGCAAATGCCATTCATGCAGTAGCCTTAGGTGCTTATGACTTTTATCAAAAGCCGGTAGACCCGGACGTCTTGGGCCTGATTATAGAAAGAGCGTTTCAACTCGACGCATTGGAGCGCGACTACCAAATATTGCAGCAACAAAAGCCCCTGACCGGCGTGATTGCCACCAGTCCGCAAATGCAGGCGGTCATGCGGATGATTGAAAAAATTGCACCGACTCAAGCAACCGTTTTACTAATCGGCGAAAGCGGCACCGGTAAAGAGCTATTGGCAAAAGCCTTACATCGCCTGAGCACACGCGCCTCACAACCGTTTGTAGCGGTAAACTGCGCGGCCATACCAGAAACATTGTTAGAGAGTGAATTATTTGGCTACGAGAAAGGTGCATTCACCGGCGCAGTCGCGCAAACCAAAGGCAAAATCGAATATGCGCAGGGCGGCACATTCTTTTTAGACGAAATCGGCGACCTCCCTTTTGCCTTGCAAGCAAAATTGCTGCGATTTATCCAGGAACGGGTCATAGAACGGTTAGGGGGTAGAAAGGAAATTGCCGTGGATGTGCGCATTATATGTGCAACACATCGCCATTTACCCGACCTCATTGCGCAAGGTAATTTCCGGGGCGACTTATATTACAGGCTCAGTGAGATTGTCGTTGACATTCCCCCACTACGCGAACGCGAAGGCGACATTATTACGATAGCTAATGCTTTGCTACAGCGCTATTGCCGCGAAAACAACTCCAAAGAAAAACATTTTTCCCACGACGCCGCTCGTGCTCTTGAAGCTTATAACTGGCCTGGCAACATTCGGGAGATGGAGAACAAAATCAAACGTGCGGTCATTTTATCCGACAACAATTTCGTCACCGCCGAAGAGCTGGAAATTGGTACCGATAGCGACAAGTCTATGCCGCTGAATCTCAAATCGGTACGAGAAGCGGCAGAAACGATCGCCATCAAACGCGCACTGACCTACGCAGACAATAACATATCCGAAGCAGCTAAATTATTGGGTGTTACCAGGCCAACCTTGTACGGTTTATTTGAAAAATACGGACTGCAAGCTTTGCTGCGTAATCATACTGATGAACACCAGGATTGACATAGAAGGCCTACCAGCGAGAACGGTTGATAATTGCAGGCTAGGGTTTTACGCGGCGGATTTAAACGGATAAATCAGATTCTCGACACATAAGAAATAACGCCGATTTGCTTTACCTGGCGCCCCCTCATATCGACAGGAACGTCAGTTGCAATATCCGAATATAAGCGAAAATCGTGTCGGTAACCCTCAAACCACAAAGAGTTTTCCAGCACTTGCTTTGTATTCAAATAATACAGCAGACGTGCACTTTGACGACTAGCATCACCCAGTTGCTGTATATCTAAGCCTTGTTTCTTAATACTGTACGCCAGTGCCGGATTGGCTAACATATACCAATATTTAATGCCCTGCTGGACGGAATAAACCGCCGCTGCCCGATACAGCCCCCACATTATGTCTCTATTGATATTGCGGTAATCGTGCAGAAAACTAATTTTGCGATTTTCTTCAGCTACCTCTACAGCCGAGTTTCTGAAGGCAAAGCGCCTTGCGTCCTTAGTAACGCATAGCCTGGAAATTTCAACGGAATTTTTGTATCTGCCGTTTGGTAGCCGTTGATGTGAACTACTGCTTTCTTGAAACGGAAAAACGTGACCTTTGGGCATGACCATTCTCAGCCCGCCCAACCACTGCTGAGTATATTTATGCCTGACTAAAAAATGAACTGCGCTTTTATCCCATTCATCGTTTTCTTGCTGCGCCGGAAACCGCTCCGTATCGTCGAAGCCCATTTGATCGCAATAAACCCGGTATCTGAGTTGATAATGAATTTTTTTACTTTCCGGCGTATCAGCTAAAAATACCTCGAAACAATGATCGAAAGACTGCTTCTGTCGATTCAAGAGACACCCCACCCTATAAACAAATATTCATAACAAGTTCAAATAGCTATAGCCGCTTTGTCTCGTTCCGCAGGTAAGGATGGTATAGCAAATCGAGTCAATTTCAAGCAAAATTGTAAAAAAAACCGACACTCGCTGATTAGGTTTTTTAATTTCCTCGTTCTATCTAGCTCGCATTCCAACGTAAATCCAGCGTAAACGGATAATCTTTATTGAACTCCTCACTCGGTAATTCCAACACGGTTTCGGTCGGCGTATGCCCGTGCTGCCAAAAACGACTAACCCTGCGTCCTTCAGCCTCGTAAGCATTAACTGGCAGCGTGTCGTAGTTGCGGCCGCCGGGGTGAGAGACATGATACGTACAACCGCCGATAGACCGACCGTTCCAGGTATCGACCAAATCAAATACCAGCGGAGCCTGCACACCGATAGACGGATGCAAAGCCGACGGCGGGTTCCAAGCCCGATAACGGATACCCGCCACCAGCTCTCCTTGCTTGCCGGTGGCCTTTAACGGCACCCTGCGACCATTGCAGGTTAAGGCATAGCGTTCACCCATCGCTCCACTCAGCGACACCTGCAAGCGCTCCACCGAGGAGTCGACATAACGGGCGGTGCCGCTGCTGGTGATTTCTTCGCCTAACACGTGCCACGGCTCAATAGCCTGATACAGATCCAATTGCAGATCGTTAACCCGCAGACTACCGATTCTAGGAAACCGGAATTCCAAAAACGGCGCGAACCATTCCGTCTTGAATTCATAACCCGCAGCTTGCAGATCGCGCGCCACATCGTAAATATCGCTGGCAATGAAATGCGGCAACATAAATCGATCATGCAATTGCGTCCCCCAGCGCACCAAAGGCTTCTTGTAGGGCTCGCGCCAAAACCAAGCTACCAGGGTTCGCAGCAACAGCATTTGCATCAAACTCATTCGTGCGTGCGGCGGCATTTCGAACGCACGCAACTCCAGAAGCCCAAGCCGTCCAGCATCGGTACCCGGCGCATACAGTTTGTCGATACAAAACTCGCTACGATGCGTATTGCCGGTCATATCCACCAACAAATTGCGGAACAGCCTATCGACCAGCCACGGCGCGGCCACTTCGCCCTCCGGCATCTGTTGAAAGGCAATTTCCAGCTCGTACAGGCTGTCATTGCGCGCTTCATCGACGCGCGGCGCCTGGCTGGTTGGACCAATAAACAAGCCGGAAAACAAATAGGACAAGGCTGGGTGATGCTGCCAATACGTGACCAAGCTGCGCAACAAATCCGGTCGCCGCAAAATCGGACTATCGGCGGGTGTAATGCCGCCCAAGGTCACATGATTACCGCCACCGGTCCCGGTATGCCGGCCATCCAGCATGAATTTCTCGGTGCCGAGCCGGGTCAACCGGGCCAGCTCGTACAAAGTAGTGGTGTTGTGCACCAGCTCTTTCCAACTGGCGGCCGGATGAATATTCACCTCTATCACGCCAGGATCGGGCGTCACCGGCAAACGGGTCAGACGCAAATCGTGCGGCGGCTGATACCCCTCTATTACCACAGGCATTTTCAAAGCCGCTGCCGTAGCTTCCACCGACGCGATAATGTCCAGGTAGTGTTCCAACTCGGTCGTGGGCGGCACAAATACAAATAAACGGCCTTCACGGGCCTGAACCGACAAAGCCGTATGCGGCACCCATTCCGGATCGTGCGGCCTCTCATCGTCGGCGGCGTCCATTTCGGTCGGATGTAGTCCCTGCTTGGCCATTTGACTGTAACGACGGCTAACTTCCGAATCAATATCGCCCAGAGGTTCCACAGGTTCGTACAGGCTACGTTCATGGGGGTGATCGCGCTTTTCAAACGGCACCCAAGGCAAACTGTTTAAAGGTAAACGCAAACCCATCGCCGAATCGCCCGGCACCAGGAACATAGCCCCACGCCGAAATTCCCAAGCACTGCTGTTCCAAGAGCCGGCCTGATAGCTCCAATGCAGCGGCAACACATAGCCGACCGGCGCGCCGAGATCCTCGCTGAGCAATTTGGCCAAGCGCTGACGCTCTAAGTCGTCTTTCAAATCGACTTGCAAAGGATCCAGGTTTTTCGGTACCAATCCCTCCTGTAACAGGTAGTAAAGAGGATCTTCGAAACCCGGCAGAATGAACTCGCCGGCCACGCCCAGCCGTTTCACCAAATCACGGATAAATGCATCCGCATGCTTGAGATCGAATCCATAATCACGGGTCTCATCCGCCAATAAAGCCGGATTTTTCCAAATCGGTTTGCCGTCCTTGCGCCAGAAACACGCCAACTGCCAGCGCGGCAACGGCTCGCCCGGATACCATTTGCCTTGGCCGAAATACAATAAGCCGCCCGGCGCAAAGCTGTCGCGCAAACGTCTGACCAATTTTCCGGCCAACTTACGCTTTTCCTCGCCGTCAGCATCGGTATTCCATTCCGGCGCATCCATGTTATCGATGGACACAAAAGTCGGCTCGCCGCCCATGGTTAAGCGTACATCACCCGCTTTCAGCTCGGCATCAACCTTTTCGCCCAGACGCTCAATGTCTGACCATTGCCTATCGGTATAAGGTTTGGTAACCCTGGGATCTTCATGGATGCGGCTGACACGATTGGAAAAATCGAAGGTAGTCTCGGCCTTTCCGATAAAGCCGCCGCTGACCGGCGCCGCGCTGACATAATCGGCGGTACAGGCCAAGGGAATATGACCCTCTCCGGCAAACAGTCCGGACGTCGGATCCATACCTATCCAGCCGGCGCCGGGAATATACACCTCGGCCCAGGCGTGCAGATCGGTGAAATCGTGATCGGTACCCGACGGCCCGTCCAGCGATTTCACATCCGCCACCAGCTGCACCAAATACCCCGATACAAAGCGCGCGGCCAAACCCATGTGCCGCAATACCTGCACCAGTAACCAACCGGAATCTCGACAGGAACCCAACTTTTTTTCCAGGGTTTCCTCGCAACTTTGCACGCCCGGCTCCATGCGGATTGCATAGTTGACGACCTGGTTCACGGCTTGATTGATGCCGACCAGAAAATCGACGATACCTTGTTTATCCCGCTTCAAGCCGGCCAAAAAGCCTTTGAGCAAAGGCCCTTGCTCGCGAATTTCCAGGTAGGGCGCCAGCTCCTTGGCCAATTGCTCAGGATAAGCAAACGGGTAATGTTCCGCGTATTCCTCCAGAAAAAAATCAAAGGGATTGATTACCGTCATATCGGCGATCAAATCCACCTCTATCGAAAACTCCGTGGTTTTTTCCGGAAACACCAAGCGCGCCAGATAATTGCCAAACGGGTCCTGCTGCCAGTTAATGAAGTGCTTATCCGGCTTGATAGTCAATGAATAGGCACTGACCGCCGTCCGCGAATGTGAAGCCGGCCGCAGCCGCAGCACATGCGGCGTCAACTGGACCGGATGATCGTAGTGGTAACTGGTTTTGTGGTTAATCGCGACTCTGATACTCATGCTGACACCGGACTGGCTGCTTCACTCTCTGCCTGCAACAAGCGTAGATTTTCCTCTACCCCGGCCGCGTGCGTTAATTCAGCAACATTCTGCTTGGTGAAAAAACCATCGAAATTACCGAAACGCTGCACGTATTCCACGATCAACGACGAATGCTCGGAAGCACTGGAAAAAATCTGTTTCAAACCTTCCTCACGCGATCCGATGACATCCAGCAGAAAGTCTTTACCTCTGGCCCGGATAGCCTGCACTACATAATCGATATTGGCCTGGCCGTTGATCTCACCGTCCGCTACTTCCAAAGCCACATGATGCAAGCGCGGTCCATAGTTGCGCACGAAACTCTCGGTCGGTGACGGCAAGCCCACCAAATGATTAACAAAATACGGATGATTGGCGGCGGTAAACACTTTGGCCGGACTAATGCGTTCCTCGGGATAATGAATGCTTTTGGTGACGTTGGTCGAAGAATTCTGATTGGCAATATCGTAGGACCCCCAATAGTAATAACTGGAGAGCGTCAAATATTCCAAAATCGCCACTTCCCGATTCTGGCTGTAAACCCGGGTAGCTAAATGATCGATGGGCCGGATAAGTTTATCCAGACCCAATTCTTCCTGAATTTCCTTAGCTTGCAGATAGCCGCGATTCACTTCGTCGAGAATGATGCTGTTTCCCAAGGCATATACTCTGATGTCCTCCGGCGGCCGCTCCCAGTATGCAACGATGTTATGGGTATACGGCGACGGCTTGACGATGGCCATATTCCCCGGCAATTCCAGTTTGCGAATTTGATCCTGGTTAAAAAAGCGGATTTCCCTGGCTTTTTGCTGCTCGACCACTTCGTGCAAATTGCTGACCCGGAAAATTTCGCCCATATAGCGCGAGTTAGGCTTGTGGGCACCAATCGGATACACCTCGTTCAGACTGCGGAAAATGTCAGCCCGACCGGGTGCACGCACTTCCCGCACCAACAAGTCCGGCGAATTCATATCAATCCGCAGCACGTGAGTCCAATGGCTCTCGGACTGTAAAGTGACCAGATAGTGGTAAGGCGTCATCAAGGCCAATTCGCTGACATAGGCCGCCGAACAGCCTGGCTCCACCGTCAACATTAACGCATCGATTTCGCGGATCATTTCGGTCAGGCCGGTTCGATCCCGGTTTTCCAGCAACTTGACCAGAAACTCGTCAAACCAGGGCGAATTGGCCTTGTCGCCCTGTTTGGGGTGGATCAGTGAATTTATCATCCGTTTTCCTCTAACTCTATTTGTCCGCCAGGCTGAATCGCCAAAATTTTGCTTAAACAGTCGGTGCAGCAATACACTGTTTACACAAGGACTTATTCCGGTCCGTTAAGAAAGGCCCGCTGAATTTCAACGCCGAGCGCGTTGTTGCGCAAAATGAAATCCTGCAAAAACTGATGCAAGCCCGTCTTAAAAATGTCGGCCATCCGCCCGTAATGCAGCCGCGCATGATTTTCGCCGGCCAAGCGCAGACACTCCCGGCCCCGCTGCCGACACAGTTGCTCCAGGATAGGCGCCAATTCGTCGTAACAGGCATGCAAGGAGCGCGGCATGTCGTCGCGTAACACCAATAGCTCGGCCACTTTCCAAGGCTCAATGGTATCTCTAAACACTTTTTGATAGGCCTCGAATGCAGACACCGAACGCAGCAAGGAACTCCATTCGTAATAATCGACCTGGCCCTCGGGAGCTTCCACGGCCGGCAACAGCAATTGATACTTGGCATCCAGCAGCCGGGCGGTATTGTCGGCCCGCTCGACAAAGCTGCCCAAACGCACAAACTTGTAACTGTCGTCGCGCAACATGGTGCCGAAGGTAACACCGCGAAACAGGTGCGAACGCGATTTCACCCAATCGCAAAATTCGCTGATCTCAGCTTCTCTTAAACCTTGTCGAATCCGTTGCCTAAGTTCCAACCATAAGGCATTGACGGTCTCCCACATTTCCGAAGACATCGCCACTCGCACGGCACGCGCGTTTTCGCGCGCCGAGTTAAGAGCACTGACGATGCTGGACGGGTTACGCTCATCCAAAGCCATGAACTGAATCACATTGACCGCAGTGTAGCCGGAGTAGTTTTTCTCGAAAGCCTCGATATCGTCGGCAATCTGCACCGGGGGTTTCCAGCGTGCGGCTTCGTCGTAGGCGCTATTGGCGACCAGTGACATCCGATAAGTAACGTCCAGCACCCGCGCCATATTCTCGGCGCGCTCGATGTAACGGGCCATCCAGTAAAGATGGTCGGCGGTGCGGCTTAGCATGTTGAGTCTCCGTGCAATACCCAAGTGTCCTTAGTGCCGCCGCCCTGCGAGGAGTTCACCACCAGCGAACCTTCCCGCATCGCTACTCGGCATAAGCCTCCCGGCACCAGCGTGGTGGTTTTGCCGGACAACACAAACGGCCGTAAATCGACGTGCCTTGGGGCCACGCCCTGCTCGACTAAGGTCGGACAAGTCGACAAAGCCAGAGTCGGCTGGGCGATGTAATTGTCGGGCTCGGCCAAAATCCGCGCCCGAAAATCCTCGATCTGCTGTTTGGATGAGGTCGGCCCCACCAACATGCCATAACCGCCGGAACCCTGCACTTCCTTGACCACCAGCTCCTCCAGATGCTCTAACACATATTTCAAATCGTCGGGATTTTCCAGTTTATACGTGGGCACATTGGACAAAATAGGCTCCTCACCCAGATAAAAACGCACCATCTCGGGCACATAGGTATAAGTAGCTTTGTCGTCTGCCACTCCCGTGCCAATCGCGTTAGCCAGCGTGACGCCCCCATTGCGATACACCGAGACCAAGCCCGGCACGCCCAGCATCGAATCTTCGCGAAACGCCAGCGGATCGAGAAAATCGTCGTCGATGCGCCGATAAATCACGTCAATGCGCTTTGGGCCTTCCGTGGTGCGCATGAACACTCCATTGTCCTTGCAAAACAAGTCCTGGCCCTCTACCAGTTCTATACCCATTTGCTGCGCCAGAAACGCATGTTCGAAATACGCACTGTTATAGGCGCCAGGAGTCAACAACACCACAGTCGGGTCATAAACCCCGGGCTGCGCCACCGCCCGCAAATTGTTCAATAGCACCTGCGGATAATGCTCGACCGGCGCTACCGCATAACGGCGGAACAGTTCCGGGAACAGACGCATCATCATTTTGCGGTCTTCCAGCATGTAGGAAACCCCGGACGGTGTGCGCAGATTGTCTTCCAGCACATAAAATTCATTCTCGGCGGTACGCACTATGTCGACACCGGCGATATGCGCATAAATCCCGCCCGGCACATCCACGCCCTGCATTTCCGGCCGATACATCTCGTTTTCCAGAATGCTGGCGGGGACGATACCGGCTTTGATGATTTCCTGATCGTGATACAGATCGTTCAAAAACGCATTCAGCGCCGTGACTCGCTGAATCACGCCAGCCGACAATACCCGCCATTCCGTGGCGGCCAGAATCCGCGGCACCACATCAAACGGAATTAAGCGCTCAGCGCCGGCCTCGTCGCCGTAGACATTAAAAGTAATGCCCACCCGCCGAAACAGCATTTCCGCTTCGCGGGACTTTTGCATCAACTGGGCGTGATCGGTACTGCTCAACCACTCCGCGAAGGGTTGATACAGCCGCCGGACGCTACCGGTTGAGGTACGCATTTCATCGAAAAAAGTATTTATATTCATGACCATCTTTCAGCAATCCACATGCCAATCTTATTAATGTCTATTTATCAAAAAGTTAAATCGCCGCCACATCACCCAAACTGCTTTACGCACCACATCAGTGCAGCACACATCGGTAAGCGCCCTGAAAACGACCATAGCCGTTCACACGCCATTGTCATTTCCGCAGGCGTTGATTATTGTGATTGCTCTAAACCAGCAATTGCGGCGAGGCCAGACAGATGCAAACAGCTTTTTTCACGATATTCGGTGAAGTACTATTCGACAATTTTCCGGACGGCAGCCGAATCCTCGGTGGCGCGCCATTTAATGTCGCCTGGCATCTGCAAGCTTTGGGCCGGCCAGCCCTGTTTATCAGCCGTGTGGGGGAAGATGACGCCGGCCGCGAGATCCTCGCGGCCATGCAAAGTGTCGGCATGACTCGATCTGCCATGCAGATAGACGCTGCTCACCCAACAGGCAGCGTAGCGGTCAGCATAACAGACGGGCAACCCAGCTACCGGATTCTGGACCGGCAAGCTTACGACTACATTGATGCCGAGGCGTTCCATCATGCCCCCAAACAGGACTTGCTCTATCATGGCAGCCTGGCTTTACGAAACCCGGTTTCCAGACAAACATTGCTTGATATGCAACAGAACTGGAGTGGCCCGGTGTTTCTGGATGTCAATCTGCGCGCGCCCTGGTGGCAAGCGGATGAGGTCTTGGGCTGGATCGCCGGCGCGGATTGGTTGAAACTGAACGATGAAGAGTTGGAATTATTGCTGCCTGGCCAGCAGAGCATAGACACCAAGATGCGCCTATTGCAGCAGACATATCATTTAAAAGGCGTGGTGCTTACGCGCGGCAGCCAAGGTGCGCTGGCGCTGAATTCATCTGGGGAGTTGTTCAGTATCGCCCCCGAAAGCCATATTGAAATAGTCGATACGGTCGGTGCCGGCGATGCGTTTGCAGCAGTTTTGTTATTGGGGATTGCCGAAAACTGGCCTATGCCCGTGATGCTAAAACGGGCGCAGGAGTTTGCGTCGGCGTTGGTAGGTCAGCGCGGCGCTACCGTCGCCGACCCAGCGTTTTATCAAGGGTTTATTGAAGCTTGGCAATAGCAGAGGCGTAATGTCTTGTGCCTCTGCGGCACTAATCAAGACTGTTGTCTGGCAGGCACACCGTCTGACCAATCGTCAGACTGGGCGGAGAAAAGCTTTTTAAATGTCGGCATGAAGCTGGCGGTGATCGGGATCGAATAAAAACAATACATCGCCGCCGCCTCGCCGGTACTGACGCCAAACAGCCATTGCGGCATGAACAAGGTCATCAACGCGCCAAAACAATGGTAGATGCCGATTCGCCAATTGTTTTTCCAGACAAACGCGCTGAACGCCAACGCAAACAGTGACCCATGGGTCACCAGCAAACCAAAGGCGCTGGAGATCGCATAACCGATGTGGTAAATGCCCATGAACAGGCAGGAGTTCATCCTGCCGATAAAGTTAGGATCTATGTCAAACAGTTGCCAGTCGTTCGGCAAGCGGGTCAAAATCAAAAACAAACCGCTCAAAGAGCTGCCGACGATAAAGGCTTTTTTCAAAGCCTTAGGGTCTGACGAATACGTCGCCAAAGCCGGCATGATCGCAAAGGCTTGCAGGCTGATATGCACCGACGACAACTCGCTCAGAAAAAGGTTGGTCCCGTAACCGCACTGATCGGCCACCGGATACGCAAAATACTGAATAAACTCCATCAACGAGAAGTGAAAAATGGCGTAAGCCCTCGCCAGTTTCACCCAAAAGGTTTCGTCCTTATCCAGGAAAGTTACCGTGGAGGCAACGAGCCCCGCCACTCCCAGGCCCAAAGACATATTGGCGCTAAAACACATGGTTAATCCGTCATTTAAATTTTTAGAAGCGGCGCGTACCTTGTCGCAGTCGCCGGTTTGATTTATGAGTGTCGGCCATTTTTGCCGGAAGGCAAAGATACACGTAGCCGCGCATTATTGCAGCAATTTTGTGGAAATTAATCGCTAGCCGCCTGAATACGGCCGAACTAGTGCGGCCGATTGGCCAACTCAATCTGTTCTATCAACTGTTCGGCACCCTCCAACTCTCGATCATAAACATCGGTGCGATAAGCCTCGCCATTCAGCGTAACCGCGGATGCCGATACCAAACCGTCGGCTTTTTCTATGTTGATACGGGTTAATGTAGACAAGCCTGGCTGCAAGGGATTGGCCTTGAGTTCCCCTGCATCCAGCGCGATACGCACCTGCAAACGCTCGGCTATATGAATGAAATTGCCGGTAGCATTATCGGTCGGCAACACTGCAAAGATGCTGCCGGTACCCGGGTTGATGCCTTGCACCCGGCCGTGATACATCCGGTCGTCGCCATACGCCGCGACGCGCACTACCGCCGCCTGCCCCGGCCTGACCCCGGCGATCTGACTTTCCAGAAAGTTGGCTTCTATCCATAGATCGTTCAGCGGCACGATAGCCAGTAAGGGCGCACCAGCCTTCAGCGTATCGCCAACTTGTACCTTGCGTTTGGCCACGCAACCGGACACCGGCGCCACCAGATTCCGGCGTTGGTAATCCAGAAACGCCTGGCGCAAGCGGCTCTTGGCTTTTTCCACGGCAGGATGATTATCTATCCCCGAATCCAGCAATTGCGCCTCAATGCCGCTTTGTTCGGCGCGAATTTCTTTAATCGCCGCCTCCAGTTCGTGGCTTTTATCTTGGGCATTTTGCAGTTGCTGATCGGAAACCGCGCCGTCCTTGGCCGCCGCGTTGAAGCGCGCCAGGTCGTGATTGACCTGTGCCAGTAAAGCTTGTTTCACCAAGGCCCGCTGCTTCAGCGTCTCGGCTTTGGCCTGCAAACTAACGATATTCCGCACCGCTTCCGCCAATTCGGCTTGCGTCTGCTGCAAGGCAATGCCGGCATGCACACCATCCAGCCGAACCAAAACCTGGCCTTTTTCCACGCACTGGGTGTTTTCCGCCAATACTTCGATCACGGTACCGTCAGTCTGGGTTTTCAACGTAATTAAATGCCCGGCCACGAAGGCGTCGTCAGTGGCCACCCAGTCGCGATGCTCCAACCACCAATACGCCAGATAAGTCAAACCGGTCAGCAGCAAAGCCAAGGTGACGCCTTGCAAGCGGCGCCGGCGTTGGCGCAGAATTTCCCGAGGACGAATTTTTTTTGGCATGTTTGCGGTCATGGCTTTGCGGGTTTAGTGTCGCTGTAGCCGCCGCCCAGCGCTTTGAGAATGTTGATCTCGGCTTTGTGTCGCTCGCCCACCAAAGCCGCCAAGCGAAACTGTTGTTGATAGACCTCCAATTTAGCCAAACTCGGCGCGGCGCGATCAGACAAGCCATGACTGCGTAAACTGTCGGCCAGTTTGTCGGCGGCTAATGCGTCGGCCAGGCTTTGCCGCTGTGCCGCCAGACGCTCATCCAGCTCGCGCCAGCGGCTCAGCGCATCCGCCACTTCCTGCACCGCATGCACCAAGCTGCGGTTATAGCGCTCGACGGCCGCGTCATAAGCAGACTCTTGATACGCCAAATTGGCGCGCAGCCGGCCGCCTTCGAAGATCGGAAACTCGATGGAAGGCCCGACCGCGTAAGCCAGACTGGAACCTTGCAACAACACGTCGCTCAAGCTGACGCTATGCAAGCCGGTGAAGGCCACCAGATTGACGTCCGGATAAAACGCGGTCTCGGCAACCTTGATTTCCTCAGCCGCCGCCTCGGCATGCAGCCGCGCCGCGCTAATATCGGGACGATGCGCCAGTAAATGCAGCGGCAAATCCATCGGCAGGGTTAACGCTTGCTCAAGCCGATCCGGTTCGATGACGATGCCCGCCCCCCAATCTGGCCCCTTCCCGGCCAGCGCCGCCAACAGGTTTTTACTTAATTCCACGTCGGCGCGCGCCGCAGCCAAACCTTGTTCGGCGTTAGCAAGAGCTATTCTGGCCTGCAATAGCGGTGCATCGGCGGCCAAACCGGTCGCCAGGCGCGTTTGTTCGAATCTCAACAAGGCCTGGCGCTCGGCGACGATGTTCTCGGCGATGCCTTGTTTTGCGGCGGCAGCCAACAATTCGAAATAACCCCTAGCCACGGTAGATGACAATAGCAGGCGCGCATCGGCCAGTTCCGCCGCGGCCGCCAGCGAACGGCCAACCGCGCCTTGCAGAGCCGCTGCATCGCGCCCCCAAAAATCCAGGTGGTAACGCAAGATCAAGGGGTTAATCAGCATCTGCCGAAAGTTTTCGCCGGCCAACTTGGCTTGCACGCTGTTCGCCGAGAAGCGTTGCACCGAAAAGCTGACGTTGGCATCAACCGTCGGATAAAGCTCGGCGGCCTGCGCATCGACCATCGCCTGAGACTGCCGCAACCGGGCGGCGGTGGCCTTCAAATCCGGATTATCGGCCAGCGCCGTGCTTATCAAGCGCTGCAATTCCGGGCTGGCGAAGCCGGTCCACCAATCCGGCGTCGGCCAGGCATCGCTGCTTGCGAAACTGCCGCGCGCATCAGCAACGGTGTTGGTCATGTCGGGCATGGGTAACAGACTGACGCGCGCGCCTTCTTCGTCGCCGAACCGGGCGCAACTTGACGAAATACCCAACATTAACGCCAGTGCAATTAGCTGACGAGCGGACATCAGGCCTCCTCCGCCAGCAGTTCCTGAGTTTCCCGGCGCAGCTCCTGCTCGACGCTAACTTTAACCGGGGTGCGAGTTGGGTGCGCCAACCAAACTAGCGCCGCCATGCCGACAAACACGCAACCGGCCATCCAGAACGCATCGTTCATGGCGTGTAACACCGCATCACGTCCGGCCAGCTTGGCATATTTGGTTAACGCCGCCGGCTCGGCAAATCCCAGGAAATTTAGCGTTGACAAGGTAGGATGATCTGACAATTCAAACGCGCCGTGATTTTCGGCAAAGCGGGTCAGATGCTGCGGCGCCCGCCGGTACAGCACGATGCCTTGCACGGCAATGCCGATTGCCCCGGCCGCTATCCGCAACAGATTAGCCAATTCCAGCGCCCGCCATTGCCGTTCGGCTGGCAAGCCGTGCAGCAGCAAAGCGGTCATCGGCACGAAAAAGCTGCCCAGGCAGGCGCCCTCCAGCAACTTCGGCCAGAACAATTGGGCAAACGAGTCAGGATCGTCGAAGCGACTCAGCCAAAAATAGGTGGCGGCAAATCCCAGCAAATTCGCACTCGCCAACAGCCGGGCATCGCAGCGTTTGACGATCTCGTGCAAGACGCTGGCCATCGGCTTGGCGCAGATAGCCATCGGCAGAAATACCAAACCGGCTTCCCACGACGAATAGCCGAACGCCAGTTGCAACTGCACGATCAGCAAGGACAGCAAGCCTTGAAAATACAGAAAACCGGTGAATAAAATGAACACGCCAATACTGAAATTGCGGTGGGCAAACAGGCGAATATCCAGAAATGGCCGACGCACGCGCAATTCCCATACCACCCAATAAATCAGCGTGGCGGCTATCAACGCGATTAAGCCTTTGATGTAAGCCGAATTGGTCCAGTCCCAATCGTTGCCCTGATTCAACAAAGTCTGCAAAGCAAACACCAGCATCACCGACAACATAAATCCGACGCTGTCAAAGCGCTGCCAGGATCGCCGGTGACCGCGCCGATACAACAGCGCGCCGACGATACCGGCAATCGCAAATGCCGCTGGGATGTTGAGCCAAAATAGCCAGCGCCAACCCAGGTTATCGGCTATCCAACCACCCAAAGGCGGGCCGAAGGTGAACGGCGTCAACGTGAATAGGCTCCAGATACCGATACCTAGCGATTTACGTCTATCGGGATATTCCTTCAGCAACAAGGCCTGACCCAAGGGCAGCGTCAAGCCGCCGGCAAATCCCAGCACAATGCGGCCAGCCAGATAGCCATAAAAGGCAGTGCAATAGGCGCAGAGGAAAGAGGCCAAGGCAAACGCCAGGAAAGCCGCGACGAAGGGCCGGTATTCGCCGAAGCGCCGCGCCAACCAGCCGCCCACCGGAAACGCCAGCGCCAGCGCTATCATGTAATCAGTCTGGGTCCAGGTCGCAAAACTGGGCGGCACACCCAAGCCGCCGGCCAATCTGGGCAGCATGGCGATGTACGCGCCGGCATTGAAGATCACCAACGCATGCCCAAATCCCAGACATAGGTTAAACAGCTTAAACCGCCAGCCGCGCAGACGCTTTTGATAGACGAGGCTCATCCGCTTATCGGCCTGGTCAACACGCTAAGATTCGTCGGCTTGAGGGGGTAGGCGCAGACCAATGTCACCCAAACTTTGCCGCAACAGTGGCACCGCCATATCGCTGATCAATTGTTTAAACGCGCCACCGCCATTGTCCAGAGAGGCGAACGCCTGATCGTCAACCCTGAAACTTTCCGATAGTGTCCGAGCGATGACATGGCGCGAGACGGGATCGATCAGCTTGATCATTAGCTGCAAAGACGTTTGCCCTTCAAAAATCCGATACCTGCCGATCCCAACTTCTATCACCGCGTCGTAGTGGCCCATCGTCGCATAATCAATTGACGTGGTGTTCTGGCCGTACCAAGCTTGCATCGCCTGATGCCAATGTTGCAAACTGGCGTCGCCCGCCGTAGGCAAGGGGTAATACTCGCGACTCAATTCCCCTTTGCGATTTTCCGCAGCCAGTAGACCAGGCAGCTTCTGCGCCGCCGCCTTGGCGGGCGTCCAACCCAAATCGGTATTTACAGGGCTACCGGCAGCGCTTGGCGCCGCCTTGGTCATCGCGTCCACATCAGCCGTTTGGCTGTCAATAACCATGCCCGCAATTTCGATACCGCCAGGGATTTGATAAAGCTCAGTAGGCAGTGCATAACCCATCGCCATGTTTTCGAAATGTCGATAAGCAGGGTCGCGCCGCTCGATCAAATCCGGTATCACTTCCAGCGGCGGCGCTTGCACCGGCACAATCAAAAAACTGTGCAATCGGTCGATCTGCGACGCGGCGGGCTTAATACTCGGCGCCGTGCATGCCGCCAGCAAACACGGCAAAGCCAATCCCAGCAGGACGTTTTTATGGTTGCCCCAAAGCCTGGTGAATAAACATATTGAAGTTTTCATGACTTCCTCCGCACCCAACAATGCCATCGAATCGATACATTACTCAGGAGGTACTATAAAAACCACGTTGATATAAGACAAGCGATATTTATTGGACTTTAATATCGATAAATGCAATATTAAAACCATGGACATCGACCAAATCAGAACCTTTTTAAGCGTCGCGGCCAACGGCAGTTTTCTGGAAGCGGCCAATCGTTTGTACGTAACGCAATCGACGGTCAGCACCCGCATCCAGCGCCTGGAGGCTTATTTGGGCGTGACGCTGTTTGTCCGCAATCGCTCCGGCGCCAGCCTGACCTTACCGGGCCGGCGTTTTTTACAACATGCCAAATCCTTGCTATTAACCCTGGAACAAGCCCGGCACGACATCGGCTTGCCCAGCCGGTTTCGCGGCAGTATCAGCATCGGCGCACGGATTGCCCTCTGCGAAACCTTGTTGCCGGAATGGATCAGTGAAATACGGCGGGCCATGCCTGACATTTCCATCCGCAGCGACATCGGCTTTGAGGAAGACTTGATGCGCAGCCTGGTAGCGGGCGCGCTGGACATAGGCTTGATGTACACCCCCCAGCACAGCCCCGGCCTGCAAATCGAGCATTTGTTCGATGAAACCCTGGTGCTGCTGACCACCGACCCCACCCAGCCCTGGCCGAACGACGATTACATTTATGTCGATTGGGCGCCCGGATTTTACGCCCAGCACAGCAATAGTTACCCCAATCTGGAACGGCCGGCGCAAGTGGTCAATATCGGCTGGATGGCGGTACAGCTGATTCTGGCGCAAGGCCGCGGCTCCAGTTTCCTACCGGTACGCCTGGCCGAACCGCTGCTACAAGCCGGCAAACTGTTTCCGGTCGCCGATAGCCCGCAATTCAAATTACCGGCCTACATGGTGTCGCAGCGCGATAACGATGCGCCGGTTTTGCAGCAGGTGCTGGAGCAGATCCGCGCCCTGGCGGTACTGGAGCGGCAAAAGGTTTACGTGCTGCCCAATCAATCCAAGGTGGCCGACGCGACATGAAATGCATCGGCATGGATGTCCTGCAAGGCCGCGCCATGCAAAAACGCCTGGCGCTTGGTCTGATGCACCATATCCGGATGGCCGCATAAATACAGCCGCCAACCTTTCAGACTAGGCAAACTCGCCATCGCCACGTCGTTGGCCCGGCCCCTGGCCACGCCATCAGGCGCATCGCCGCGTGAGATACAGGCGGTGTAATGGAAATTTGAGTATTGGTCGGCAAGCGCCTGCATTTCCTCGATCCAATACAAACCATCCATCTCGCGGCTGCCATGGAACAGATGAATATCGCCGCTGTGGCCGTGGTGCAAAGCCTCGCTGACTATGCCCGCCAATGGCGCCAAACCGCTGCCGGTGCCGATCAGCAATAGATTTTTCTCCGGAGCGGTCGGCAGGTAATAACACAGGCCCTGCGGATCAGATACCTCGAGTTTGTCGCCTACCTGAAGTTCCCGGTGCGCCCATTCGCTGAAGCGGCCTCCGGCCAAGCGGCGGATATGAAAACTTAATTTGTTGGCTTGCAAGCGATTGTTGGCAATCGAATAACTACGGGTCAATCCGTCGGCGCGTTTCAGATTCACGAACTGGCCGGCGTAATAATCCATGGTTTCCCGGCACCGCAAGGTGAGTTGCAGCGTCTCCGCATTCAACAAACTTTTTTCAATTACCGTCGCTTCGGTGAAAAAATCGGCGGGCGGGCTAATGCTGATAGACATATCCTGCTGCGGATAGCACAGGCAGGCCAGGAAATGGTTCTGATGCCGCAATACGTCTTTTAAACCGTCTTGCGCCGCCAGCGGCGGCGGGCCCTGCAAGCTGCGCACCGTACAGCTTTGACAAGCGCCCTGCCGACAACCGTAGGGGATGTCGATGTTTTCGCGCAGACAGGCGTCCAGCACGGTTTCGCCAGACTCGCAAACAATTTCGCGGTCGTTCACGCTGAGTTTATGCAAGCTCATCCCCTACTCCGGCGCCTAGCGGTCCAACACGTCGTTACGGGTGCTTTCGGCAATCGCCGCGACTTGATTGATCAACTCTTGCGGCACATTCAGTTCTTGCAAGGTAGCCGCCAGATTTTCGACCACCGCATCAAAATGTGAATCATCCAAACCCAGTTTTTTAACCAGATGCGCATGGGCTTGACGCATATCGGCGCCGGAATAGTTATTCGGACCGCCGAAGGCCATGGTTAAAAAGGATTTTTGTTTGGCGGCCTGTTTGTCCATATCGGTGTTATCGAAAAAGCGGTTGATGCGGTGATCGCTCAAGACTTTGCGATAAAAAATATCGACAGCAGCGTTAACGGCCGCTTCGCCGCCTAGTTGTTCGTAAAGAGTTGCCGTGGTTTCGCTCATGATGGTCTGCCTTTCATTGCAAATTAAAAAAATGCGGCTGTTTAAAGCCGAGCGCAGAGTAAGCGAAAAAAACTACTTTTGCAATATTTTTATTATAAAAGTTATTTATATGTCAAAAATAGGCTTATAGCGCTTTGCGTGATAGCTGATCCGGCGTAGAATGCCGCATCACTTATTTCCGACCGCCAGACACGCATATGGTCAAACTTACCGGCTCGCGCCAAGAGCAAATCTTAAAATTACTGCTATCCACCACGTCCGGCATGAGCATCGACGAGCTAGCCGCGCAATTGGAGATTTCCAGAAACGCCGTCAAACAACATCTCACCGGCCTGGAAAAAGATCAGTTGGTTCAGGAAGCGGCGCTGAACAGCACCGGCGGCCGGCCTTCGCGCAATTACATACTGACCGAACAAGGCCGCAACCGCCTACCCAAGCAATATCCCTGGTTTTGTAATTTGTTGCTGGGCGAGTTGAAAACCGAACTGGGCGAAACGGCCTTACGGCAAATGCTGTGGCGCATGGGCGTCAATCTGGCACAGTCGCTGGCCCCGCAATTCAGCGGCAAGGACCCGGCACAGAAACAAAGCGCGCTGCTGGAATTGATGCAATCGTTGGGTTATCACGCCGAAATGGACACCGAACAAACCCAGCCGACCATTAAAGCCGTTAACTGTGTTTATCACGATTTAGCGCAGCAGCACCCGGAACTATGCGAATTTGATCGCGCGCTGATGTCCACTTTATTGGATAGGCCCGTCGAGCAAACCGCTTGCATGGCCTTGCAGGATTGCGCCTGCAAATTCAAAATCTGCCATACAAGCGCCTGAGCCAACTTCCCAACTATTCCAAACAGTTGCCAAAATTTCCGGCTTTGGACTAAAGCGCCTTAGCACAATACGCGGGTTTTTCTACGCGGCGGCTCTCGGTGTTACAATGTTGTTTTCCAGAATGACTATTTTGAATCGCGACCATGAGCCAACCTTTCCGCACGACAACCAGCCTGTTTAGCGGGCTGCTGTTATTGTTAACCGCCTTCTCGCTGCAAGCCGCCAGCCCGATTTTCACGCCCGCCGCTCCCAGCGTCGCGGCCTCCAGTTACTTTTTGATGGACTTCGACAGCGGCCGGGTATTGGCCGAAAAAGACGCCGACAAGCGCGTATCGCCCGCCAGCTTGACCAAAATCATGACCGCCTACGTGGTGTTCCGCGAGCTCAAAGCTGGGCATTTGACGCTGGACGAGAAAGTCACGATCAGCCAGAACGCCTGGGAAACTGGCGGCTCAAAAATGTTCGTTGAGGTAAACAAGCAAGTGGCGGTCGAAGACTTGTTGCAAGGCATGATCATTCAATCGGGCAACGATGCCAGTGTGGCCTTGGCTGAACACGTCGCCGGCAGCGAGCAAACCTTCGCGACGATGATGAACGAACAAGCCAGCCGCCTGGGGATGTCCAACAGCAATTTCGAAAACGCCACCGGCCTGCCCAGCCCCAACCATTACAGCTCGGCACATGACCTGGCGACCTTAGCCCGCGCGGTGATCAAGGAGTTCCCGGAGTACTACCGCTGGGACAAACAAAAAGAATTTACTTACAACGGCATCACCCAGCAAAACCGCAACCTGTTGCTATGGCGTGATCCTTCCGTTGATGGCTTGAAAACTGGTTTTACCGACGATGCCGGCTATTGCATGGTGGCTTCCGCTAAACGTGAAGATATGCGTTTGATTTCGGTAGTCATGGGTACCGCCAGCGCCGGCGCACGCTCCAACGAGAGCCAATCGCTGCTGAATTACGGTTTCCGCTTCTTCGAAACCCACCGATTGTACGAAGGCAATAAGCCCTTGGGCGAAGCGCGGGTCAGAAAAGGCGTGACCTCCAAAGTTGCAGTTGGTTTGCCGGAAGACCTGTACGTCACCGCCCCACGTAAACACTTTAACGAGTTAAAAGCCGAAACGCAGATTGACAAAGGCGTATTCGCGCCGCTGAACAAGGGCGACACGGTCGGCAACCTCAACATTTCGTTGGCTGGCGAATCCATCCTCAGCAAACCGCTGGTGGCTTTGGATGCTGTCGCCGAGGGCGGCATTTTCCGCCGTCTCTATGATGCAGCCATTGGTTTACTGGAAAAAGAATGACCGAGCAAGTCTATCTGAACGGCGCTTATCTGCCATTAGCCGACGCCAAGGTGTCGGTGCTGGATCGCGGTTTTTTATTCGGCGACGGCGTCTACGAAGTGATTCCGGCTTATAACGGCCGGCTGTTCAGACTGGAAGATCATATTGCCCGGCTCAACAACAGCCTGAACGGCATCCGCTTGCCGTTGCCGCATAGCGTCGCGGACTGGGAAGCGATTTTCCGGCCGCTACTGGCGGATGACCGCGATCAATACATTTACCTGCAAGTCACCCGCGGCTACGCGCCGAAACGCGATCACGGTTTTCCCGAGCAAATCGTACCGACGATATTTGCAATGTCTGCGGACATCAAGCCGTTCGCCGGCCGGATCGACGGCATCAAGGCGATGACGCTGGACGACACCCGTTGGCAGCTGTGCAACATCAAAGCCATCACCTTGCTGGGCAATATTCTGCTTAGGCAGGAAGCGCTGGATCAAGGCAGCGCGGAAGCGATACTGGTGCGCAACGGTTACGTCGTCGAAGGCGCGGCCAGTAATCTGTTTGCGGTGCTGGACGGCGAATTGATTACGCCGCCGAAAGGCCATGAGATCCTGCCCGGCATTACCCGCGACGTGATTCTGGAATTGGCGGCCGCGCACAACATCCCTTATCAAGAAGACATCATCGCACTGGAAGCGCTGCACAACGCCAGCGAAATCTGGGTCACCAGTTCCACCCGCGAGATCGTGCCGGTCATCGAACTGGACGGCCAGCAAGTCGGCGACGGCAAGCCCGGCCCCGTCTGGAAACACATGGACGACTTATTGCAAGCCTACAAAAAATCACTGTCATGAGCGAAACCGAAAGCTTACTGGAATTTCCCTGCCAATTCCCTATCAAGGTGATGGGCAAACATCGCGACGATTTCGACGCCATCGTCGTGGAAATCGTCCGCCGCCATGTCCCGGACATCCTGGAAGGCGCGGTCACCACCCGGCCCAGCAAAGGCGGCAATTATCTGTCGGTGACGGTCATGATCGAAGCCCATAGCCGCGAACAACTTGACGCAATCTACCTGGGCTTGACAGCCTGCCCCGATGTGCTGATGGCGCTGTAAACCGGACTGATGCCCAGCAAGGCGACGACCGTCCTGCGTAATTTGGGGCGACAAGACTATCTCGGCGTCTGGCGAGACATGCAGCAGTTCACAGCGGAACGCGATGGTGACACGGCCGATCAAATCTGGATCGTCGAGCATCCGCCGGTTTATACCCTGGGTTTAAACGGCAAGCGCGAACATTTTCTTAAAGCCAATAACATCGAAATCGTCGAAAGCGACCGCGGCGGTCAAGTGACCTATCACGGCCCCGGCCAGTTGGTGATTTACCTATTGGCCGATTTGCGCCGTTTAAACAAAGGCCCCAGACAAATGGTGACCATCCTGGAAAACGCGGTGATAAACACCTTGCGGCAATACGGCATTGCCGCCCAGGCCGAGCCCAAGGCACCGGGCGTCTACGTCAATCAGCAAAAAATTGCTTCGCTGGGCCTGCGTATCAAGCGCGGTTGCTGTTACCATGGCCTGAGCATCAATAACGATATGGATTTGGCGCCGTTTGCAGACATCAATCCCTGCGGCTATGCCGGCTTGCAAGTCACGCAACTGGCCGATTTGGGAATTAAGATCACTAATCAGGAACTCGCGGTGCCGGTTGTGCATCAGTTACTGCAAGCAATAGAACTCTGAAACAAGCAAACTCGACGAGCATCGCTGGAAACAGCCAAGCTTGCGGAGACTCAAAAACCAACCCAAGTGCCCGGTGGCAATATGACACTCAACGCCCCTTCCCGCTCCACGCCTGAAACTCATCAACGCAATGCCGACAAGCTATCGCGGATTCCGGTAAAAGTGGAAAAGCCCGAACAAATCTTGCGCAAGCCGGACTGGATCCGCATCAAATTGCCCAGCGGCGACCAAGTCAATCGCATCAAGCAATCATTGCGCGAACATCGCCTGCACACCGTCTGCGAAGAAGCCGCCTGCCCCAACTTGAGCGAATGCTTCAGCCACGGCACCGCCACCTTTATGATCATGGGCGATTTGTGCACCCGCCGCTGTCCATTTTGCGATGTCGCCCACGGCAAGCCGCAACCCTTGGATGCAGAAGAACCGGCCAACCTGGCCGCGACCATCGCCGCAATGGCCTTGAAATACGTGGTTATCACCTCGGTAAACCGCGACGATTTGCGCGACGGCGGCGCCAGTCATTTTGCCGCTTGTATCGCGGCAGTGCGTAGCCAGTCGCCTAATACCACCATCGAAGTATTGGTACCGGATTTTCGCGGCCGTATGGACACCGCACTGGATATTCTGCAACAACAGCCTTGCGATGTGTTCAACCACAATCTGGAAACCGTGCCGCGCCTGTATCTGCAAGCCCGCCCCGGCGCCGATTATCACGTTTCGCTAAAACTGCTGCAACAACACGGCCAGCTTCTGCCTGAAGTACCGACCAAATCCGGCTTGATGCTAGGCATAGGCGAGACCGAAGCGGAAGTGATCGAGGTGATGAAAGATCTACTGGCCCACGGCGTCAGCATGCTGACTTTGGGCCAGTATTTGCAACCCAGCAAGGACCATTTGGCGGTACAGGAATACATTCATCCTGACCAATTTCAGCGCTATGCCAAGATCGCCCGCGAATTGGGATTCAAACAGGTCGCCAGCGCGCCCTTGGTACGGTCTTCCTTTCACGCCGATTTGCAGGCAGCGGGTGTTGGCAAATAGCAACACATCCCAAGCTATACAAACATCCCGATAGCGTTTGAGCTTTGTCGCATCATAGCCGTCAATCGCGCATGGATAAAGAATACGCAAGCAAGCAAATCCGGCCCGTAACTGATTCGCGGAGTGGTATCAATTGCCAACCCGCAAGGGGCGACGTCGAACATTATATTTACTTCGGTACTCAGTGAAATCGGCTGAGCCGGTTCTTGATTTCCTCTAGCGCGTAAGCCGGCTGATTTAAGGTCATCGGTTTGTGGCTGAATAGCCGGCATCGAGCACATGGATATTAAGAGCCTAACTGCTTTTGCGTGAATAGAATACTATTTATAGGACTCTTCCCAGCCGATTACTAAAGACCGGATTAATAACAGTTGCTGCCGGACGCTGGTTTGTGCTGAACTACCGACGCGATTCGTGTGGATAAATTGCTTGGGGGGTGGATGATCGACAAACCGGTGCGCGCGCAACTTCCCGCTAAATTGGTCGCGCCGACCTTACCCGCTGTGGTTTGCCGCCGACGCCTGTTCGAACAAATAGACCGCAGCTATTCCGACTACGGTTCGGCAGTCTGGCTGTTCGGGCCGGCCGGTTACGGTAAAACCACATTAGCGGCTGATTATGCCGCCGCAAACACTCAACCCGTACTTTGGTACCGTTTCGACAGCGATGACCTGGACCCGGCCGTTTTTTTGGGGCATTTCCGCACTGCGGCAACCCGTTTGGGCCTGGTCTCCGCGACACCGGCGTTCGGCCCGGAATATTTGCCCGGCCTTGAAGCCTATGTCGGCGAGTTATTGCGCACGCTGTTGCCGCCCGAAGCCGCGCCAATGCTGCTGGTATTCGACGATTGCCACCAGGTGGTCGCTTCGCCGTTACTGGTGCGGATATTGGCCGCATTGGGCCGCATCGTCGGCGTGCAGCACCGAATACTGTGTCTGAGCCGCCACGAACCACCACCCGGACTGGCTATTGCATTGCAGCCGCTCGGCATGCTCACGCCGGCGCAATTGGCGTTTGACCGCGACGAAGCCGGCCGACTGGCCGATCTGGCCGGATTCGACGGCGGCAGCGACAGGCTCGACAAGTTGTTCGGCCAAAGCCGCGGCTGGCCAGCCGCTTTAGCCGTGGAATTACGGCAACGGCCACCCGAACATCCGACTCCGGCCAACGAGCAAGCAGATTTAGCGCAACGGGTGCAGGACGGTTTGGATGCCACCGTCTTGCAACAGTTGCTGGCCGTTGCCTGCGCAGAAACCGCAACCGAGCCGCTGGCGCACGATTTAGCAGACGACCCGGCCGTGTTGGCGACGTTGGCCCGACTGGCGGCCAACCATTATTTGGTCAACCGCATCGACACTGCCATCCCCAGTTACCAACTTCACCCTTTGCTGCGGGAATTTCTGCTGGCCCGCCACCGGGCCAACCTCGGACAGGACGGTTACGCGGCATTTTTAAAACGCAGTGCCGGAGTGCTGGAACGCCACGGCGAGATTGGCCAGGCCTTCGAACTGTACCGCCAAGCCGGCGCCGGACTGGACCTGCAACGCCTGATTCTGGTCCATGCCAAAACCGAGTTGGGCGCCGGCAGAAGCCTGCAACTGCAGTCTTGGTTGCAGAGTTTACCGGACGACTTACCGGCTAACCCGTGGCTGGAGTTCTGGCGGGCCGCGGCCCAGTTGGCGTTAAATCCGCCGTTGGCCCAAACCTTGTTCGAACGGGCTCACGCCAGTTTCGGCGACGACCCCTTGGGCAAAGCGCTGAGCGCCGCCGGGGTACTGAGCGCGATGTTTTTCGTGATGGACGACTTTCGCGACGCGGCACGCTGGCTGAACGAACTGACTGTGCTGGATTCAGTAATCGAAGCAGCCGACGATCCGGAGTTGGACGCCTGGATCCTGGGCTGCGGCAATATTCTGGTCCACTTCCCCGATTACCTGGAATTGACCCGACGCTGGGCGCAGCGAGCATTAGCGCGCCTGCCGCACTGTCCACCGGGGCGCCAGGTATTTTTAACTTCCTTCCTGTTGCAATACCATGTCTGGCGCGGCGATACGGAGGGTTCGCGCGCCTTTTTCGCCCTACTGGATCAACAGATAGTCAACGACGAACCGCTGTACCGGATCAATCTATTGAATTGGCAAGCAGTGAACGCTTACCTATGCGCCGAGCACGCCGCCGCTTACGCAGCCACCGAGGCGGCCGCGCAATTGGCTACCGCTTACGGCTTGGCTTTTTATTTGCCGAACATTTACGGACAAGAAGCCTACACCGCGCTGTCGGCCAGGGACTGGGAGCGCTTTCGCTCGGCGTTGGCGCGCATGGAAGCGTGTTTGCCGGCGAATCGGCGGGTAGACCAATCGTTCATCTTGCATTTGCGCTCCGGCCTGTCGCTGGCGGAACAGCGTTTTAGTCAAGCGCGCCAGGAAGCGGAACTGGCGTTGTCGATTTGCCGCGAAATCAACTTACCTTCGGTGGCGGCCCTGGTTCAGCACGGTCTGGCGCAAATTTTGGCGGCGGCTGGCGATCTGGCCGAAGCCGCCCGGCATTTACAGCAATTGCAAAGCCATGCCGTTCGCGCGGACAAGCCCTTCATTCTATTCATGGCCTTGCTGACCGAAGCCCAAGTCCTACTGGCCGGCGACGACGAAGCCGGCGGCCTGGCAGCGTTGGCCCGAGCGATGGCATTGGGCAAGCGCCAGCGCTATCTGAACGTGCACCCGTTCTGGCAGCCGGCAGTGATCGGCAGGTTATGTACCGTGGCACTGGAGCGCGGTATCGAAGCCGACTATGTGCGTTGGTGGATAGTGCAACGCCAACTGCAACCGGACGGTAACGCCTGCGAAGAATGGCCGTGGCCGGTGAAAATCCGAACGCTGGGCCAGTTCAGGATCGACAGCCTCGAACCGGCGGCCCGTCGCAGGCAAAAAGACAACAAGCCATTGCAGTTGCTGCAGTGGTTGCTGGCGACGAATCCGGACGGCGTGCCTCAACAAACCCTGGCCGATGCGCTGTGGCCGGACTCGGACGCCGATGCCGCCCAGCATGCGCTGGAAGTGGCCTTGCAGCGCCTGCGCAAACTGCTGGGACGGAATGAGGCGGTGTTGTTGCAGGGCGGCACCCTGTCTTTGAATCGGGAATTGTGCTGGCTGGACATTTGGGTCGTCGACGAAGTCGCCAGACGATTTGCCGCCGACCCGAATCAGGCCGCAACCTTGGCGGATCGCCTGTTAAAAGTCTGGCGCGGCTCGTTTTTGCCCGGCCTGGAAGCGCCATTAGCGGCATCGAAACGGGAAAATCTCGCTGGCAAATTCATCCAAACTTTGGAAAAGCTTGGTTCCGAGCTGGAAGCCGCAGGCCGCAGAGCCGTGGCCATCGCCTGCTATACGCAAGCCGTCTCAATTGAACCGTTGGCGGAAAATCTGCAATACCGGCTGATCGATTGCCTGCTCGCCGAAGATAGGCGCGCCGAGGCCTTGCTAGCTTACCGCCGCTGTCGGCGCCACTATGCTGGCCACTATGGCATCGAACCCTCTCCCCGCTTAAAGTCCCTGGCCGCACTGATCACGGCACCAAACGTCGGTAAAGGCTGAACACTGTTCATAGCCTTAATAGACGGTATCGAGCTAATACTAAATAACTTCCGGTCACGCATTCGCCGATCATCCGCAAACAAATTCGGTCGATGTTGTGAGTTTTTTGTGAGGCCTGTTGCTTTAGGGTATCGACACGACCGTCGATAGGAGACCTAAACATGAACTTTCCCGCTAAGCCGATCACCTTGTTTTTATGCGTCAATCCGTTTTCGACGTTTGCCGCGGTAGTTTCGCCACCGCCTGTGCTGTCGTTGATCGCTTCCGACGTTTATGTCCAGTACGGCGGCCCCGGGGTCGCGAATACCTTGCAGCATCATCCCAGCGTATTGTCGATTGCAGTCGGCGGCTCTATGGCTTCCGCCGATTTCGGCAGCGGCGTCTTTAAGGCCAATTCTGCAGCTGCGGATACAGGCTCACAAACCACTTATGCCTACACCGGCATGACTGCAACATTCAAAAATACCGGCGCCGTCAATATCAGTTTTGCCGCCGGGGCGATTGATGCCGACATCGACGCGGTGTTCAGCCGCACAATCGGCAGCGAAGCGAGCGGCCAAGCCGCCACGGTACTGAGTTCCGCGTTGGCAGGAACTTACCCGGGCAATAATGTTCCCGGCGTTAGCGTGCTGTATCAATACGGTGCTTCCAATAGCCCGTCATCGCCGTTTTTCGACTTTCATTTCAACCCCAATGCCGGTTTCACCGGCAGCGGTACGGCAGATGCGGACAAGTTGTCGGCCAATCTGGCCTTCCCGGCTTTCACGCTGAAACCGAACGACATTCTAACCGTGAATTATTCGCTGAATACCTGGGTCGTGGCCGGCGTCGGCTTGGGCACTCCCGGCAGTGGCTGGAGCGCGACCAGCGATGCAACGCACACCGCGTCGTTCAGCCTGCAATTGCCGGCGGGAACCTTACTGAACTCGCCGATTGCGCTAGATTGGGTGAAAACGGCGCCTGTCCCGCTCCCGCCAGCCATCGGCTTGATGCTTACCGGGTTGGCGGGCATATTCGGCTTCACCCGCCAACGTTCGCACCAAGCCATGATTTTCCCGCTGGTCGAATCCATTAACCCAGGAATCCAATCATGAATCTAAACAAAGGTTATGCGCTATTCGGCATCGCGTTATTCGGCCTTACCACCGCTGTTCGCGCGGACAAGGCCATTTTGCAATATGGCGGCAACGATTACGGCAATCAGCGTCTTTTCGATCCCAATCCAGCTACTTTCGACGACGCCAACATTTAGGATGGCGTCATGTCGCCACGGCGGGATTCAGGGCTTCCGGTTATTCCGATTCGGTAACCAACTCGAACAACCGTTTCAGCCAAGGCTCCTTGCAATATCACTATCTAAGTTACTTAAGACCATTCAGATTAAACACCAGTCAGAGATACTTTAAAGCACGTCATAACATTTGGAGGATTATTATGTTGAAATTAGTACGATATATTGGCATATGCGCGCTTGCGACCAGCCAACTTGCAACAGCGGCGACAGTGTTCGTTCAATACCCTGACCCCAGCGGTTCTGGGATCACGTCTGATCCTGCATTTGCCACGCAGACCGGCGCCGGCTTCTTTGCAGAGGCGGATCTGCTGAGTGCCGTATTCAAGGCAAGATCGGAATCCCCGGACGCTTCCTTTGCTTATGCTGGACTACAAGGTTTGACCTTTACCAATCCGCTGGGCAACGCGCCAATACTGCTGCCGGCCGGAGCGCTTGGTGTCAACATTACCGGCCAGTATACACTTGGCCCGCTGGTACCAAACTCTGGCGCCAGCGCGGGCATAACCGGTGTCCTTAGCATCAATGACGGCAGCTTGGCAAGAGTAGCCAGAGGCGATCATTTCGTCAATATTGGTCAGGCTAGTAATGGTTTCTCCTACCCTCCCACCAATACAACAACCCCAATTACGCAAAACGGGGGGACCGTCTTGTTTAATACGGCAACCTTGACCAACCTTGACATGACATTATTAATGCCAGCCATGACAATAGACCCTGGCGAAACCCTGGAAATCACGTTTTTGCTGCAAACGATACAAGGGGCCAATGGTGTCGGCGTCAAATCACTAGCCGATGCGTCGAACAGCGCAAAGTTGTTTTTCAATTTACCGGCTGGCGTCAGTTTGGTCGACAATGCTGGTGGTACTTTGACCTGGGTTAAGCCTGTGCCGTTACCGGGAGCTTTTTCGCTGTTCGGCATTGCACTGGCATCTGCGGCAGTATGTCTGCGGCGCGCCGCCCCCCATTCGCACTAGCAGATTTTTCGCTCGTTCCCACGCTAGCGCGTGGGACGGCACTTGTGTATAACGCTAAGCACCCGAGCTTGGAACTACCCATTAAAAACGTATAAACACGGGATGTAAGCCTCTTCATCCCTGACCTTCTTCTCCCTTTTTATCATGCGGCTTCGGAGGCCGCGAGCGTTGACAATTCGCCATCCTACCTCCACCAAAACACTGTAGAGGCGTAAAACCTTGCGTCTTCACGCATAAGCAGTAACACTACTTGTTTTTTAAAGCCATCCAAGCATATGAACTCATTCAGAACCTTTACTTTGGCAACTACTATCGCGTTGGGAACTACACTGATAAGCGGCTGCTCGTTTTCCACCAGCTCCGAGAGCTCGTCCGACAGCATCGGCAGCTTATCTGACAGCTCCGGCGGCATCTTCAAAAGCGCCTCCAGCCCGTTTACCTCCAGCTCCGACTCGTCTCGTAACAAGCGCGATAAATACGAAACCGATGTGGCCGACTATACCGCTACCTTCGTGGTGTCCAGCAGCGGCACACTGGATAGTTTTCGCGGACATCTCAGCGAATTGGCCGAAAGTCATGAGATCACCAACTGGGAAACCGACCGGAATACTTACGTAGGCATCGGCCGTGGACTTGCTAAAGCCAAGCTCGGCAAACCGCAAATTTCGGCGTTTACCGAAAGTTTGAGCGATAACGAGCCCTGGAAGAAACAGGCCATTGAAGAAGGTTTGAAAAAATAATCCCGCAGGCAGTCGCCCACTTGGTCATGCCAGTTGCTGGCTTGAAATTCGCAACGTGGGCGCTGACGCTGGGCTGTTTACTTTGGGTAGCCGTTGCCGAAGCAGACCAAAGTCATCATTTCGAATTCCTGTACATAGACGCCAACGAAGGCAGCGCCAGCGGCGGCCATGCCGCCATTAAATTCGACCGGCAAGTCTTTCATTTTCAGCACATCGAACCTGGCCTGCTGCGTTTGTATCGCAACGATGCGGCGGCTTTTGAGTTTGCCTACGGCTTTCAGGAGAACCGAAACATATACGGTCACCGCATCGAAGTGTCAGAGGATTTTTTTCAAGTACTACGGGATACCTTTAGTCGCCGCCTGTTCATTCAAAACCAACAATTGTCGCTGTTACAAGCCCTACACGACGACCAGACGCTGGTTTCAGGCTTGCAAAATCTTGGCTCTGCGCCGCCTATACCCATAAAAGGATTGGGTTATTTTTTGAGGCAATACCGAGCGACGGAAGCGCTCCCTGTCGAGGCAGACAAACCCAGCAATAACAGCCAAGCGCTACAACAATTGCACGAAGCCATCGTTAACAAGTATGGCGAAGATTTTTTGGCGGCCAAGCGCCAGCAAGCTTGGCAAACCTTGCAAACCCTGAAACCTGAGTTAGCAGTTAACCCCGCTGAAACCACGGATACACGGTTTACCGCCACGAACAGTTCGTTTGCGGAACGCTATCGCAATCAGTTGCTGAATCTGGCCGCGCTGGATGTGCTACACGCCAGGCTATCCCCGCTTAGCGAAAGTTTGTTAGAAATTCCCGAGGCGACATACAAACTCAACACCGCACAACGTGCCAAGCTGCAAGATTTTCGGCAGCGTTTGTTTGCCGATTTAATGACTCTAATGCACAGCCAACGCAGCGACTGGGGTTATCCGCTGTTGGTGGGAATGGCCCGTTTGCATGCGCTGGACCATGCCGTCGCCTCGGGCTATCTGAGCGTGCTGGACCGCAGTCGCCCCGACAGTGAAGATCCACAAGCCACTATTATCGACAATGACAACTTGCCGGCAGCGCTGCAATACAGCCAAGAGCTGTTTGCTGCGGCGTCCAAACAACTCGACAGCCCCATAGCGCTGGATGAGCTTGCTTACTCGGAACTGGAGCTAAGCGCGACGGCGCTAATGCAACTGCATAAGCCGCGCCATGATCAGCAATCTTTGCAGCTGTTGCCATTGACAACCACGCCGTCGCGACCGGCAGCGGCGGAATTGCTTGGTTTGCCGCTGCCTACCAGCGAACTGGCAGATTTCCAAAACAGCGTCACACAGCAACTCGAAACATATCAAAGCCAATTGCAATCCTTATATGGCTATAACTTGCTTAGCCGCAATTGCGCCACCGAAATCTTTCGGCTCATTAACCAGACGGTTGCTGACATCTCGTCTACAACCAACGAAAGCACAAGCCAGGCGTCGCAGCGGCTGCTGGGCGGTTACGTTGATGAAGGCAGCTTGAACATGATTCCGTTTATCGCCTATGACCAGATAGGAAGCACATATCGACTAAGCACCAGCTTCCAGCGCCAGCCCTACAGGGAACGGCAGCGTCAACGGCGTTACCGGCAAATGCCACAATGGCAGGTGGATTTACAGGAATCCAATACCCTAAGTTCGAGGATTTATCAATGGAACGAGGATGACGCGGCGTTTTTATTCTTCACTCAAGATCAGCTATGGCCTCGGCCATTGCAGGGCGGCTTCAATCTAGCGATAGCCGGCGGCCAGGGCCTTTATGGTTTGTTCAGTTGGCCTTGGGATGACGGCGACAATCTACGCAAAGGCTTGAAAGGTTTTGTGGTCAGCCTGCCTGAACTGTTGTTCTTTAACATCCGTAAAGGCTCGTTTCCAGGATTGCTGCCGGAAGCAGGTCTATATTGGCCTGAGGCTTTTTAACTAGGCTAGCTTGCGGGTATAGCGACGGTGAGAGGGGGAGAGGAATAATTCGTTGGCGCTTTACCGGACTGCCCTCAGACCCTAGGCAATTTGCGGTGAAATACTCGGGCATCAGGCTCGAACATCAATAAATCTGCCTTTACCACCTTCGTTATTTTGATCGGAGGCGTCTTTAACAACCGGTTGGACTTGCTGAAACGCTTGTATGGGGCTGTTTGGCTGCGCCTTTTTGACTGTCGGAACATTGGCCCCGGCAGCACTATAAATTTGCGACGCGCCTGAATTAATTGACATGTATGACATTGGCTACCTCTTGTTCACGGATTTAATGGCTACAACTCTACTTGAGAGCAGCCAATTTTATTCCAAGCCCTTTGTATGAGTTGCCTGTTGCCTCGCAGTTTTCGAGATAATTGCTATACCAGCTTCGAAGCATATACCTGAATTGCGCTAATTTACCCGATATGCCGCATCAATCCGTTCTCGCGAGGCTTCAGACAGGAAAAACACCGGTAGGCGTTCGCTTGTCAATCCACCCTATTTGTTAGTATCAATGCGGCGGGTAAGCGCTGTTGCTTGGCTCAACGCTTGATGACCGGACTCACCGGCACCGCGTTCTGCGGTACAAAAGGCGGGGGAGTCGGCGTCGTGGTTGGAGCTGGCGTGGCAAAATCAAAGGTGGCGATACAGTTGACGCCGCCGATCAGTTCGTCGCTGGGGTTCGGTAAGGTCATGCGCACGGTAAAGCTGCCGCTGGCAGGATCAATCAATTGGTCCACTTTGGTAACCGTGGCTTTCACGACTTTTTTGGCCGGCAGTTCGGGGCGTACTTCCACATCCATACCAGGCTGAATCAGACCAAAATATTCAGTCGGCGCGATCAGCTCAACGCGCAACGGATTGACTTGCGCCAGCTTCATAATCGCGCGATCACTAACGGACTCGCCGGGCATCGCATAACGGTCTATCACAATACCGTCTATCGGACTTTTGATGGTTTTAACCTCCAGTTGCGCCTTGGCCATTTCCAGTGCCAACATCGCCGACTTTTTACGTTCCTCTGCCTTTCTCAACTCGATTCCCGCTAACACCACTTCGGTTTCGACTTTATCTTTCTCGATTTGCGAAATGACATTGGTGGTGGCTAAACTCCGATAACGGGTGCGGTTGCGCGTGGCGTATTCCAGTTTCACTTTCTGATTGCGTACCTCACTGCTACTCTCGGCATCGGCCTTGGCCTGGTTGAACTTGGCCAATTCCACCGACGCTTCCAATTGGGCCAGCGGTTGGCCTTTGATAACGTGATCGCCCTTATCGACCAACAGCGCTGCGACAGTCCCCGCCACCGGGCTACTCAACTCGACGTACATTTCCGGCTTGACCATGCAATCCAGATTGGCGGCAAACACGGTGCCACTGAACAGGCCAGGACCGATTAATGCGCAAAAAAAATGGTGGCGTATGGGCATGTAAAAATCACTAATCGATTAGTTTGATTTGAAACGGTCTGATTTTTAACAAAATAGTAAATTTAAGGCCACAGCGTTTATTCAAACTTGCCGGAAAACGCCAAAATACGCGACAAATGCTTATCCTGTTTGCTGAGTTGCCTTCTGACGTTGCGCTGTTGCCGCTCGTTATAAATTTGCGGCAGGCGTAATATCAGGTTTCCCAAAAAACCCGGCAAAGCTTGCTGATCTTTAGCCAGGCCGGCCAGAGCCTTGAGAATAGCAGACGAATAAAACTCCCGTAGCGCCGTATCCTCCAGCGACAGTATCGCTTCGCAGCTACCCGGATCGCCTTGCCGGGCAGAGCGCCCGTATAGTTGCCGATCTATACGCCGAGATTCATTGCAGTTCAACGCGATCACGTGCAAACCGCCCAACTCCGCCACGCCCAATCCCAGGGCTATATCGGTGCCACGGCCGGCCATATTCGTAGCTACCGTAATAGCGTGCAACTGCCCGGCTTGCGCGATGATCTCAGCCTCGTGTTGATCTTGTTCCGCATTCAACACCCGGTGAACCAAACCCGCCGCTTCCAGCCAGACACTGACCTCTAGCGACTCGGCAACCGAACCGGTGCCTACCAAAATTGGCCGGCCTTGCGCATGTATTTCCGCGACCCGTTGTAAAAATGCCCGTTGCTTGGCTGCCTGCGTGGCATAAATCCGTTCGCTGAACAAAATCCGTTTCGATACTATGTGCGTAGGCACTTTTACGCTATGCAAACCATAAACGCGCTGCATTTCCGTCGCCACTTCCCGCACCGTGCCCGAAGTACCGGCCAGTTTGAGATAGCGGCTGAAAAAGCGCTGGTAACTGATCCGTGCCAGCGGCTCGCGTTGTTCGGAAATCAAGCAACCTTCCTTAGCTTCTATCATTTGTTGCAAGCCCTGCTCCCAAGACCGATCCTCCATCACCCGGCCGGTAAACTCATCGATGATTTGCACCTTGTTATCTTTGAGGATGTATTGCTTGTTGCGCTTGAAGCAATACTCGGCAATTAGCGCCTGTTTGACCATGGCTTCCCGCCAGCGCTTATTTTTCCAACTCGGTCCCAAGCCGATAATCATATCCGCAAGGGTATTTTCGCCTTGCGGCGTCAGTTCGACATCCCGAGTTTTCGGGTCCATGACAAAGTCGTCGTTAATGAACAACGATGAGGCCAGATACAAGGCATCACCGTAGGTTTCCGGAGACGCCTCATTCGGCCGGGTCTGGGTGATGATCAGCGGCGTTTTGGCTTCATCGATCAGTACGCTATCGGCTTCGTCAATGATGGCAAAGCATAAGCCGCGCATGATCAGAGCCTTGCTTTTCGGCTGTTTTATTTGCTGCTGAATCTGCTTGAATTGAAATTTTAACAAGCCCACATCCTCGCCCATCTCGATGCGGTCACGCAGATAATCAAAGGCAATTTGTTTATTCGTCGTATGGACGATGGGTTGTTGATACAGTTTTCGGCGCAGTTCAAGGTCCATACCGTCAACCACCGCACCGGACTTCAAGCCCAGGCGCAGATAAAGCGGTTTCAGAATCTCCGCATCGCGCGCCGCCAAGTAATCGTTGGCAGTAATCACATGCACCGGGATGCCTGCCAAGGCGGCGGTGCAGGCCGGCAAGGTCGCGGTCAGCGTTTTGCCTTCGCCGGTTTCCATTTCCGCCAGCATGCCGTTGATCATTAACCAGCCGCCAAACAATTGCACGTCAAAATGCCGTTTATTCAGCGTCCGACCGGCGGTTTCGCGAATCAGCGCGAAGGCTCTGATCATCAGCTCTTCTGTCAGACCATGCCGGTATAGATTTTCCCGCAGTTCCAGAATGGCAATGGTCAACTGTTGCTCGTTGTAGTGGCTTAACGGGGCAGCAACTTTTTCAACTCGACTGACGATATAAGCCTGGCTGAAACGTTGGCGGTTCAGGCGTTTGTGGATTTTGTCGAAAAATGCCGCGGCGCCTTGTTCGAAATCACTTAGTCGACTTTCCGGCTTTTGCGGGTAGCTGCCAAAATATACCCCTGGACGCAACACCAACTCAGACATTGAACTGCCTCAAAAATACCTGGCGTACCCGGCGGTACAGCTGAGTCATAATCGATTCGCCGCCATGGTTGATCCGCACATAAGCGCGCATACCTATCGGCAGATTTTTCGGCGGCGAGAAGTCCAGATCGACCAAAAAGATTTTTTGCAGGGTTTGCATGTCTTGTTCGTTTTCCGTGTTCACGCGGATCTTGCCGCCGCCGGTGGTCGCCAGGGCCGGGCTGGGTAGCGTATTGGTCGCTTCCGGCGCCAGCCTGATAATCCGGGCCGGGTAGTCCCGATACGGATCACTCACCAGGCGCACATTGATTTCCGGACTGCCTTGCCTTAGCAGGCCAATATTGTCTTGCGTTACCACCATGCGGATGGTCGGCGGCTGTTCATCCAGAATGTAACCAATCAACTCCCCCTGACGCAAATGGCTACCGGTCAGATCGTCGGCATCCGGTAACAAAATGTAGCCAGATTTCGCCGCACTCACAATCATCGCACTCGCTTTTTTGTGCAAATGATCCAGTTCGGATTCCGCAACGCGCAGCGATTCTTTCAAAATTTCCGCCTTCACCAAATCCGACTCTTTCTCCGCCCGATATTGGCTTTGTAACTCGGCCACTTTGGCGCGAGCGATCTTGGCTTTGGCTTCCAATGCGTCGTCATGCATGGTCAGCAACACATCACCCTGATTCACGAATTGATTGGATTTCACCAACAGTTCGCCGATGAAACCCTCTTGCTCCACCTTGATCAACGCCTCATCGGGCAGCCACACCACACCTTCAGCCAGCGTGTAATTGGGAATCGGCAAAGCACCAAAAACCAGAACAACCAACAAGGCTACGCCTGCAGTGGTCAGTAGCGCCTTATCTCTTTTCCGACTCAGACTGGGGCTGGCAAACACAAAACGTATGGCTTTATACAGCGGAAACGCCACCTGTAATGACACCATCAACAACGCAACGACGATACCCAGTGAGAAAAATTTTTCGGTCAGATAAATACAGACAAACCATAACATCATCAGGCGGTAAGTCAGCGATGCCAAACTATAAATGACAAACCAAGCCGTTTCGCCTGGAGCGGAGGCTGGGGACACCGCCTGTTTCAAATCAAACAAATAGCGCTGGGCCAAATAAGCCCAGATTTGGCTTGAACGCTGATACAAATTGGGAATGCTCAAGGCATCGGCCAGAATGTAATAGCCGTCGTACTTCAATAATGGGTTCCCGTTAAAAAACAACGATGAGACGCCGCCGGTCAGCAAGATGTCGAAGCCCACATCCTGGACAAACCCGGTCTCGGTACTCAAAAACAAGAATAAGCCGAGCGCGGCCAGAAATCCTTCCACCAGAATGCCAGCGGCGCTGATCAACATCCGGTCGTATTTGTTACGCAGATGGTTGGCGGCGGAGGCATTGACGTAAGGCACCGGCATGAACAATAAAAAATTGACGCCCATTTCATGCACTTCGCCACCTTTCAACTTCATCGCAAAGCCATGCCCCAATTCATGCAGGATTTTGATCAAGGGATACAGCAAGAACATGATCAAAAAATTGTAGGGTGCCAAAGCGTTCAATTCAAAATGATGGCTGATTTCCGACCAATTAGCCCCTGCTTGCAGTAAAGCAATTGCAATGACTAGCAGCCAAACCACGCCGAACTTGACGCTGAACAGCCCCGCCACTTTAGATACATGTTTGCTGAGAAACTCGTCCGGATCCCACAACGGTAATCTCAAAGACAGCGGATTCAACAAACGCTGATTGCTTTTCGCGCTGCTTAAACGCGCCTGACGCTCGAATAATTCTTCGGTGTTGACCAAGGCTTCGGTTTGAATCAAATCGGCCTGATGTAATTGCCCCAGTAGTTGAATGAGGTCCTGTTGGCTGGGTGCGTAGTCGCCCAACTGCCGATTCAGGATGTCGGCTATCTCTTGTACGCTCAACTTGCCGTCCAATAGCCCGATGAACTGATAGGCCAGGCTATTAAAGCGCTGATGGCGGGCGGTATTGGGGTCTTCCAGGATGTACCAGATCAGGCCGCGATACTCGTGGCGATGAATCTCGATATGGCTATGCAACTTGGGTTTGAGCTTGGCGACCCGGTACCAATGCGGGCTGAACAGTTCGTTAGCCATAAGTAAACCTCAGCATCCGTTTCACCAGGACCAAATCCACAAACGCAGCCAAGCCAGCATGTCGTGGCTCCATATCCACAACAAACTAGCGCGTCCGGCTTCGATCTTGCCAACACCCTCCATACCCGGCCGCAATAATTCAGGAGCTTTTTCCAGGCTAGCTTCCACCCGAAAGACATTCTTACCACTATCGGTTTTGGCCACTGCGGTAATCTTTTGCACCAACAGTGGAAAGGTCCGGCTGGGCATACTGGCCAGCACCAAAGAACCTTTTTGACCTTCCTGAATATAGGAAATCAGGCTTTCATCCACCTTCAGGATGATGCGGTAACCCTCCAACGGGGCAATCTTGAACAGGATTTCACCGCGTTCGACCGGTGAACCAAGTTTCTGACTCAAATCGCCTTCAATCACCACCCCATCGAACGGCGCGGCCAGATTGATTTTCTGCAACTGCTGGCGGGTCAGCTCCATTTCCGCGTCGGCCTGATCGATTTGCGCGCTGATGACCCTGACTTTCACCAGATCACCACCGGACAGGGCTTCGCGATATTCGCGGCGGAATTTTTGCAGCTGTCCGTCCAGCTTGCTTAATTCCAGTTGTAATTCCGCATCGTCCAGGCTAGCCATCAGTTCGCCTTGCCGCACCGTATCGCCGGCCCGTACCGCCGCCGATTGCAAAAATCCGGAAATGGGCGCAGCGACCACCCGCTGAATTTTGCCTTCCAACACCGCGTTGGCGGTCACCCGAAAATCAGCGCGCCACACGGAGGTGACCAACAAGAACAACACCAAGCCCAGGGCGGTCAATTTCACTTTGAAGTGTTTGACGCCCATCAGTTCGGCCAGCCGCTGTTTAAGCTTGATGCCGATTTTTACCGACAACGCTTGTTCATCGAGTTTTTTTAGGGCCAGATAGGGCGAGATCAGTGCCAGGGCTTGTTGGCAAAGTAGCACGGTTTCCTTAGCAAAGGATTGTTCTTCGCTGCGTAGCAGGGTAACCGCGCCGATAAACTCACCGCCATGCAACATCGGCACGGTCAGCAATGATCCATAACCATACTTGCGGACGATTTCCTGATGAGCGCGCTGGATGCTGACCGATTTGACATCCGGAACCACCACCACGCTATCCTGCTCGATGGCTTCGCCCATCGCGTCGGCTATTTTTTGCAACAAATTGGCTTGCTGGTCGAATTGCGCATTGTTGGAAATCGCCACTACCGTACTGTAGTTGTCTTTATATTCGCCGATGGCAACCCGATCGCAACCCAGCATGCGCGTCAATTCGCTACCCAGGCTAATCAAAACCTCGCGGTAACTATTTTGCTCGAAACAAGCCGCCAGCAAACCGACTACCGAGCTGTAAAAATCGTCGTTCTGCTGCAAGTGACCTTGCGCCAAGCCCCACCACTCCACACTCTGCTCCAGCGTGGCAAAAACAGCCGCGCGCCGATCAGCAACAGAGTGCTCAAGTTTGAGCGCAATCACGCCTAATAGTAACGAACCGTCAAATACCGGCAGACCGAAAAAGTCATATTGCAGTTGATCCGGCTTTGCGACATTCGGAATATAACTGGGTTGATTTTTATCCAGTGTGAGTTTGCAAATAGCCGATAACTCGGCGGTATCGGCGAGGTTCTCCGGCCATTTCGCAGAGAGTCTCAGTGTTTTGCCATCCGCATCGCTCACCATCAATGCCGCAGCCTCAGTTTGCGGCACAATGCGGCAGACTATCTCCAGCCATTGTTGGGCAAATCTAACGCTCATGGCGGAAAACCTCCCGGACAGGCATTACTCTGAACCACACTCTGCGGGCACAACATCAGAAATATGTCATCGAGATGGTTGGCTATTTCCTGACTGACCAGGTCTTTCAAATTACTGGGGATGGCGGCAAATTGTTGCTGGCTATCCTTTAAGCCACTGAGCGCTTGGTTAAATTGTTCCGGCTCCGCAAACACTTGCTGCGCCAGATAAACCAGATAGGTTTCGTTGCGATAATGTGGATCGGTAAGTTCAGGATGCAGTTGGTGACCAATGATGTGCGAATATACCTCGGGTAAATGCCATAAACGCATCAACTCAGAGCCCAACTGACAATAATCAAAGCCAAACAACAGCCGTTCCTGCTCGTCAATCGGCAAGCCCTGCTCCCGGCTTGCCAGCAATGCGTCCAGCGCCTGTTCCGGGGCTTTGACAAACATCGCCGCGTGACCGATTTCCAATAACAGCCCGAGAGCAAAAAAACGATGTCCAGCGGGTAGTCCGGCCAGTTTAGCCAGCGTGCGGCAGGCGATGCCGCATTCGATGCCATGCAACCAGAACTCTTTCAAGTCCATCACCGCGTCGGGAATATTGCAAAACGTGCGCATGCACAGACTGCTCAACAGCAAGTCATGCAACTGAATGGTACCAATCAAGCTGATTGCATCGTAAAGGTCATACGCTTTGCGGTTAAAGCCAAAGAAGCGGCTATTGGCCATGCGGATTATACGGACGGTCAACATAGAATCGGTTTGCAGCACAGCGACATAGTCGCGGATTCTGGCATCCGGCTTTTCTAATAACAGCCTGATTTTCAGATACACCTCAGGCATCGAAATTTTTTCGGCCAAATCGCAAAGGAATTGTTGTTCAGCTCTCATAGCGGCTTAATTGAACATGAGCTTTTCCATCTCAGTCGCGGCTTTTAAAGCTTGTTCGACAGTCTCTGCCAGCTGTTCGGCATTGAGTTGCAAAATATCCCAAATGTCCGCGGATACGCTCTCCTCGATTGCGCGCATATGCCCGGATATGTATTTTTCGGCACAGGCCCGCACCAGATGCAGTAGTGCGGTTTCCCTGCGCTGCTCCGGAGCAAGGTCAGGGGTGGGCTGATAATGCACAATGTCTTGAAAATGCGCCGGCAAACACCATTGCGCCATCAGTTTGGCACCGATCTCGCCATAATGCATACCCAACAGTTTTTGTTCAGCGATGTGCAGTAATTCCTTGTTATGCCGGGACAGTTCCATCGCGCGTTTCGCCAACTCAGGGTGCTTTGCGTAAAGCACCAGATGCCCTATCTCATACAACAAACCAATCACAAACAGGCGTTCGCTCTTGGGGAATTTTAGCTGGCTTGCCAACAACCGGGTCAACACCGCCGAGAACAAGCTGAACCGCCAAAAGGTTTTCAGCGGCATGATGTCATTGGGCAATTTTAACGAGGCAATCGCCGAGGTAGCGAGCACCAAGTCATGTAACTGCCCGATGCCCAACATATTGACGGCGCGACTCAAGCTGTCGATCTTTCCCGGAAAACCAAAGAAAGCGCTGTTGGCAACTCTTAACACGGCGACGGTTAAGTTGGGATCGCTGGCCACAACTTCGACAAAGTGCTCGATATCCGAATGGGGATCGTCGATCAAATTTCTAACTTTCTGATATACCTCGGGCAAAGAAACCAAACCTTTGATTTCTTGCAAGGTGTGTTCGATCAAATCTGCTTGCGAATCGATCTCGGCAGGATCAAGCAAGGGCGTCCCTCCAAATTAGACAGTGTTTAAATCAAGCGGAAGTATAGAACGGAAACCTGAGCTGTAGTAGGGAAACTACCGGTATTCCGTTCGGGCTGAGGTCGTCGAAACTCAAGCTGGTTTGCTCTTTGAGGGGTGATCGGTATTTAAGAGTGGGTCTAATAAAAGCCACAAGCGCTCCATTTTTTCCATATACCCTCCGACACTTAACCACTGCACATTTTGAGCAGGCTTATCTGTGTTCTATTACGGATTATTTGCTGCAATCACAGAATAATTAAAGCGAAGTCGCTAAACTCTAGCAGCATCTAAGGCATTCGATGCCAACGGCGTTCCATGCGCATCGGTCAAACTGCAACTTTCAACGCCCATGAATTCAAAGTCACATCTCAAGCACTACCACTCAAAACCGATTCTGGAAGAGTTGGAATCTCGACAGCTGTTCTCCGGCGGCATCGAGGGGCTTTTGACCGAACAGCTCATGGATCCCAACGCAACCTACACCAATGCCACGCCGCCCGCCGACACCCAACAGCCCCCCGCGCAAACCAGCGCCAGCGAGACCAGCCGAAATGAAATCGTGTTTGTCGATACCCGCGTCCAGGGCTACGAATCGCTAATAAACGATATCAAAAGCAGCGACGTTTCCAACCGTAATCTGGAAATCATTACGCTGGACAGCAGCGCCGACGGCATTCAACAAATCACGCAGATTCTGGGCGAGCGCGACAATCTGGACGCGGTGCATATCATCTCCCACGGCAGCGACGGCAGCCTGAATTTAGGCAACAGTCAACTCAATTTCGATACCTTGATTCAAAACCAGACCGACATCAGCGCCTGGGGAGATGCCTTCAATATCGACGGCGATATTCTGATTTACGGCTGCAATGTCGCGGAAACGCAATTTGGGCAGAGCTTTGTCGAGTATCTGTCCGGGATCACCAATATCGACGTCGCGGCGTCGGAAGATACCACCGGCAGTGCGGATTTGGGAGGGGACTGGCTACTTGAATACCAAACCGGCGACGTCGAAACCGAAGTTGTAGTCAGCACGGCGGGTCAAAGCGAATGGACTGGCTTGATGGCGGTGACTGCCAATGGCACAGTGACATCCACCAGCAGCACCAGCACCAACCAACTGACGTGGTCGCATACGGTCAGTGCCGGCTTCGACCGGGTACTATTTGTCGAGATTGCCATTGATGACGGCAGCGCTGGGGTCAACAGCGTTAAATACGGTACCGCCGATCTCACCCGCGTAGGGCGCACAGCAGCCAATCACGCTGTCGAAATTTGGGCGTTGGTCAACCCCACAGAGGGAACCGATAACGTCGTTATATCATTTACCGGAAATACAGAAGCTGCTGCGGGTGCATCGACCTTTAACGGTGTTAACCAATCGACGCCCTACGGTACTTACGCTGGCAACACCGGCACCACCGGTTTGTTGGGAGGATCAGGCACGGTGAATGTCGCCAGTGCGACTGGCGATTTGGTTATCGACGTGCAGTATTGGAAAGCTATTTCAGCTGATACTACGGGTACCGGGCAAACTTCGCAATGGAGCAGCTCTCCCCTATTGTCTACGGCAAAGGCAGGCTCTTCCGTGGCGGAAGGCGCGAGCTCAGTAACGATGAGCGGTTCAGCGTTACTTGCTGCCGATTGGTCGATAGGTGCGGTATCTATCAAAGCAAGTATAAACACCGCGCCTGTGAATACAGTACCCGCAGCACAAACGACGAATGAGGACACGGCCAAAGTGTTCTCATCGGCCAATGGCAATGCGATTACGATAACCGACGCTGATGCCGGCGGCGCAAACAACGAAATCACTCTGACGGTCACCAACGGCACGCTGACCTTGGGCGGCACCACCGGCTTGACCTTTGTAGCCGGCGACGGCACCGCCGACAACACGATGAGGTTTCGTGGCACGGCCAGCGCCATCAACACGGCGCTGAATGGCTTGAGTTTCATGCCCACTGCCGAATACAGCGGCAGCGCGACGCTGACATTAGCCACCAAAGACTCGGTACTCCTGAGTTTGGATATCGATACCGGCCTCTTGGGCCGTTACGCTTTCGATAACACTAGCGCACTGGAGACCGATAGCAGTCCGGCGGCCGGTTCCACGGCCTCGGTCGTCAATGGCACGTCCGTCAATGACACTACCCGCGGCAATGTGCTGAGCTTGGCTGGCGACGGTTATGTGCAAACTACGGGGCTTTATGGTCAGCCATCCAGTGTCACCCTGGCGGCCTGGGTAAACTTGGCGTCCGCCGACACGGGGGGTGCAGAAGTCATTTCGCTGGGCGACAACGTGATATTACGCCTGGATGCCGGCGGCAAAATCAAAGGTAGTTATGTCGATAGCGGCACGTTCAGATTTACCGAAACGGCTACGACATTGGCCGGTACCGGCTGGCACCACGTTGCATACACCATCGACAGCGTAGCTCATACCCAAGCGGTTTATATAGACGGCGTTGTCGTGGCCTCTACCGCTTACACCACATCCATCGCTTACAATCAGGGAACCAATAGTTTTATCGGCAAGCACGGAAACGGTGGTACTACCTACGATTTCAATGGCAAGATCGACCAAGCACGGATTTATAACCGCGCTTTAACTGGGGCGGAAATTGCCGCACTCGCCGGGGACCTGACCTTAACAGACACCGATACGGTGGCTATCACAGTAACGGCAGTCAACGATGCACCGCTCATTTCCGCCATCGAAGCCACGACCCTGGCTTACACCGAGAACGGCGCTGCGACAGCGATTACCTCAGGCCTGGTACTTACTGAGGTCGATAACGCTAATCTGAGCAGCGCCACGGTACAGATCAGCGGCAACTACGCCAGCGGGCAGGACGTACTGGCGTTTACCGGTCAAAACGGCATCACCGGCAGTTGGAATGCCACCACCGGCACGCTGACCTTAACCGGCACGGCCAGCGTCGCCCAGTATCAAACTGCGCTGCGTTCTGTTACCTATCAAAACACCAGCGATGCACCGTCCACCGCCAGCCGCACCGTGAGTTTTAGTGTGACCGACGGCACGACGGCAAGTAACATTGGAACGCGCAGCATCTCGGTCGCGGCGGTCAATGATGCGCCGGTCAACAGTCTGCCCGCCAACAGTTACACCGCCGTCAATACCAGCAAAACCTTCTCCAGCGCCAATGGCAATGCCCTACAAATTGCCGATGCCGATGCTGCCTCCAGCAATGTGCAAGTGACGCTCAGCATCAGCCACGGTAGCTTGACGCTGGCCAGTAATGCGGGCTTGACCTTGGTCAGCGGCACCAACGGCAGCAGTAGCATGACTTATTCCGGCACAGTGTCGGCAATCAACACCGCACTGAACAATGGCCTGACCTTTACGCCCGATAGCAATTACCGTGGCTTGGCGCAACTGACCATGACCACCAGCGATCAAGGCAATACCGGTTCGGGTGGCACTTTAATCGATACCGATATTCTGGATGTGCACGTCGGCGCCATCGTTGTCACCAACACCTCGGACATCATCAGCGCCTCGGCTAATACCAGTTCGATCAGCGCATTGATCGCCAGCGACGGCGGCGATGGCATCTCGCTGCGGGAGGCGATTGCCGCCGCCAACAATACCGCCGGCACGGATTACATTTACTTCGGCATCAGCGGTTCGTCGGTGCATACCATCAATCTGACGGCACCCTTGACGATTACGAGTCAAGTCGTGCTGGATGCCACCAGCGACGACAGCTTCAGCGCCAACAAACCCGCAATTGTTTTGAACGGCGCCGGTAGTATTCAAGATGGCATACAGCTACACGGCGGCAGCGATGGCAGTATCATCCGCGGCCTGGTGATTCAAAACTTTACCGGCAGCGGTATCACTATCGCCGGCAGTAGCAGCAACACCATTGCCGGTAACTGGATAGGCCTTAACGCTACAGGCACCGGCGCCGCCGGCAACGCAGTGGGCGTCAGCATCTGGAATTCCGCCAATAACATCATCGGCGGCAGCTCGGCGGCGGATCGCAACGTGATCTCCGGCAATACCATTCTTGGTATCGGCTTGAATACCGACAACGGCTCGACCACAGGCAACGTAATCAAGGGTAACTACATCGGCACCGATGCCTCCGGTGCGAATGCAGTCGGCAATGCCAATCAGGGTGTTTGGGTTAGTGCCGCCGGTAACAGCATCGGCGGAACGGTCGCCGGCGAAGGCAACGTCATCAGTGGCACCACCAACTGGGTGGGGATTCAGTTGGAAGCGCCTGCCAGCAACACCTTGATCGCAGGCAACCTGATCGGTCTCAACGCCACCGGAACCGCCGCGCTGGCCAATGCCGGCGGCGGTATTTATGTGCAATCGGCCAACAACACCATCGGCGGCACAACAGCCGTCGCGCGTAACGTCATTTCCGGCAATAGCGGTTCGGGTATTACCTTGACCGGCGGCTCGGCAACCGGCAACGTCATTTCCGGTAACTATATTGGTACCGATATTTCCGGCATGATCGACTTGGGCAATGCCAATTCCGGTATTACTATCGAATCGTCCGGAAACACCATTGGCGGCACGGCAACCGGCGCCGGCAACCTGATCTCAGGTAACAGTTACTCCGGCGTTTTTATCAATGGCGAAAGCGCCGACAACAATATTGTCCAAGGTAACTATATCGGTACCGACGTATCCGGCAATGCCAGTTTGGCAAACAGTTGGGACGGGATTTCCGTGATCGGCGGCGCTGACAACACCCTAATCGGCGGCACCACGGCATCGGCCCGCAACATCATTGCCGGCAACACCGAAGCAGGCATCTATATCAGCGATAGCGGCACCACCGGTACTACCGTCCAAGGCAACTACATTGGGGTTGGCGCGGATGGCGTCACTGCATTAGGGAACGGTATGCAAGGGGTTGCTATTGAAAATTCCGCCACCAGCAGTTTGATCGGCGGCACGGCGGCTGGCGCCGGCAATATCATCGCCAACAACGACGTGGGCATAACGATTGTAGGGGCTAGCTCCAGCAACGTGTTTTTAGAGAACAGCATTTACGGCAACACCCGGCTTGGCATTGATCTGGCCGACGATGGTGCCACCGCCAACGACGCCGGCGATGTCGATAGCGGCCCGAACAGCCTATTGAACACGATGGTGTTAACCCGGGCGGTCGTGAATGGCACGAATCTGACGTTTAGCGGCACCTACAACGGCGCGGCTAACAGCTATTACCGCATCGAAGTTTTTTCGGATACCACGGCCAGCGGCGAGGGACGAACCTTTCTGAATGCATTGAACATGGCGGTCGGCAGTTCAGGCAGCGTCAGCATGTCATTTAACTTTTCCGATGCCCGCTTGGCAACTGGTCATTACATCACCGTCACTGCGACCCGCACCGATTCCAGTTACTCGACCTTTTACGAAACCTCGGAATTTTCCAATACGATTGTCACGGCAACGCCGGATAGCGCGCCGGTGGGTCAAGACCACTCCGTCACGGTTACTGAGGATACGGCTTACACCTTTAGCGCCGCCGATTTTCCGTTCACCGACGCCGATGGCAACAATCTCAGCCAGGTCTGGATCGAATCGCTGCCCGGCGCAGGCACCTTGTTTTTAAACGGTGTTGCCGCGCAGGAGTGGGACGCCATCAGTGCCGCGGACATTCAATCCGGAAAATTGACCTACACACCGGCCGCCAATGGCACGGACGCAACCAGCTTTTTATTCAGTATCGTCGATAGCGGCAGTAACTATGGCGGCGGCCAAACCCTGGATAGTACGGCCAATACGCTGACCATCAATATCAGCGCCGTTAATGATGCGCCCGTCCTGTCGGCCACTGAAGGCACGACGCTGGCTTACACCGAAAATGGCAGCGCCACGGCGATAACCGCAACGCTGGCATTGAGTGATGCCGACAACACCAACCTAAGCGGGGCAACAGTACAAATCACCGGCAACTACGCCAGCGGGCAGGACGTACTGGCGTTCACCAACCAAAACGGTATCACCGGCAGTTGGGATAGTAGCACCGGCACACTGACCTTATCCGGCACGGCCACCGTTTCTCAATACCAAACTGCGCTGCGTTCTGTTACCTATCAAAACACCAGCGATGCACCGTCCACCGCCAGCCGCACCGTGAGCTTTAGTGTGACCGACGGCACGACGGCAAGTAACATTGGAACGCGCAGCATCTCGGTCGCGGCGGTCAATGACGCGCCGGTGTTGAGTTTTGCCACCGGCAGCGTCAGTTATCCGGAAAATGCCGGCGCCGTGATATTGGCACCCACTGCGACCGTGACCGATGCTGACTCGACAGATTTTAACGGCGGCCAGTTGGTAGTTTCGTTTAGCGCCAACGGCCAAGCAGAAGATCGTCTGGCGATCCGTAACCAAGGTACGGCCAGTGGACAAATCGGCGTGTCGGGTAGCAATGTCAGCTACGGTGGGGTCGTAATGGGTACTTTCACCGGCGGTACCGACGGCACGACACCTTTGGTCATCAGCTTTAACAGCAACGCCAGCGTGGCCGCAGCACAGGCCTTGGGGCGTAACATTACTTATCAGAATGTCTCGGACTCCCCGTCAAATTTGGTACGTACCTTGCAAGGGTATCTGACTGATGGCGATGGCGGCACCAGCAATGTGGTGTCCGGCACACTCAGTATTATTGCCAGCAACGACGCGCCGGTTGTGACCAGTGCCAGTCTGACCTTGAGCGAGGGCCAAACCGTCACCCTTTCGGCGGCGAACTTCGGCGTAACCGATCCGGATAACAACAGTTTCACCTACACGGTCAGCAATGTGTCCGGCGGTATTTTCCAGCTTACGACCAACCCCGGCTTCAACATCAACAGTTTTACTAGCACGCAACTGTCTAACAATCAAGTGCAATTTATTGACGATGGCAATGAAGTCGCGCCTAGTTTTAGCGTTACCGTAAGTGATGGCTCGGCGAATTCGAATACTCTGGCAGCAACAATCAACTATACCGCCGCCAACGAAGCGCCAACGGACATTGCCGCGACCCGCTATCTGTCTGAGCAGAGCTATTTGACAAAATCAATGTATGACTTAACCCTCGATACCGGACATAGTGGCTACGGCATTGTCCTGGACGGGGTCAGCTACGCCCGTGGCTTGGGAACTCATCCCGCCGCTAGCGGCAATGGCTACGGTTATGTCGACTATGCGGTCAATGGCGCCACATCGTTCAAGGCCACAATCGGCATCAACGATTACCAAACCGGCTCGTATGGCAAGGTGCAGTTTTATGTATATGTCGATGGTGTACAGACTTATAGCAGCCCTATTCTAAACTCCACCAGCACACCTATCGACCTGAACATCGACGTGACCGGAGCCAGTACGTTAAGGCTTGCTATCGACAACGCCAATAACGGCAACGCTTTTGATCATGGTGTTTGGGCCAATGCGCGCCTGGAAGGCGGCACTGTTGCCTTGGCAAGTATCGCCGAGAATACCGCCATTGGCACGGTCATAGGCTCGGTTGTGGGGGTTGATAACGATCTGCGGGAAAATTGGAGTTATGCGCTGATCAACGATGCAGGCGGACGTTTTGCGATAAACGCCAACACCGGCCAAATCACCGTCGCTAACGACAGTCTACTTAATTATGAAGCCGCGACCAGCCACGACATCATCATCCGTGCGACCGACACAGGCGGGCTCAGCGTCGATAAAACATTTACCATCTCGCTGGCTGATGTTAACGAGGTGCCGGTCATCAGCAGTGCGTCGCTGACCTTGAATGAAGGCGATACCGTTACTTTGTCATCGGCCAACTTTGGCGTCAGCGATCCCGACAATGCCGGCTTCACCTACACAGTCAGTAGCGTCAGCGGCGGTTACTTCCAATTGAGCAGCGCGGCGGGTAACTCGATCACGCAATTCACCAGTGCCGATTTGAGTGGCGGTCTTGTGCAGTTCGTCGATGATGGCAACGAAGTGGCGCCGAGTTTCAGTATGACTGTCAGTGACGGTGCGTTGAATTCCAACACATTGGCCGCAACGATCCATTATACGGCCGTCAACGACAACGCCCCGGCGATCAGCTCCGGCGGCAGTGCCAGCGTCAATGAGAACAGTCCGATCAACACCGTGGTCTACACCGCCACCGGCAGCGATGCCGACGGCAACCCGCTGACGTGGAGTCTAAGCGGTACTGATGCCGGGTTATTGACCATCGACGCCAATAGCGGCGCAGTCACCCTCAACGCCTTCGCCGATTACGAAAGCAAGTCCAGCTACAGTTTCGATGTCGTCGCCAGCGACGGCACCTTGAGCAGTAGTCTGGCCGTGACCTTGGCGGTCGTCAATCTCAACGACAATCCGGTCTCGGCGATCAGTGACAGCAACGCCACCGCCAACAGTATCGCCGAGAACACCGCCAACGGCACGGTGGTGGGCATCACGGCGTTAGCGAGCGATGCCGACACGGGGGCGACGATCAGCTACAGCCTGACGGACAACGCCGGCGGCCGTTTTGCCATCGACAGCAGCACCGGCGTGGTCACGGTTGCCGATGGCGGTCTGCTCGATTACGAGTCTGCCACCAACCACAGCATCACCGTGTTGGCGACCAGTTCGGACGGTTCGACTAACAGCCAAAGCTTTACAATCAATATAACCAACCTCAACGACAATGCCCCTGTACTCAGTGCAACCAATTTGACCCAGAGCGAAGGCCAGACGGTGACTCTGAGCGCCGCAGATTTTGTCGTCAGCGATGCGGACAGTAGTGATTTCACTTTTACCATCAGCGCGCTGACCGGGGGTTACTTTCAACTAACAACGGCCCCCGGCATTGCTATCACCAGCTTTTCCAGCACGCAACTCGCCGCCAATCAAGTGCAATTTGTCGACGACGCTAACGAGGCTCCGCCAAACTTCAACGCTACAGCCAGCGATGGCACGCTTCATTCCAATACGCTGGCCGCGACCATCAACTACAGCTCGCTCAACGATGTGCCAGTGCTGACCAGTGCCAGCCTAACGTTGGATGAAGGCGAGACCGTCACCCTTTCGGCCGCCAACTTCGGCGTCACGGACCCCGACAACGCCAGCGTCACCTATGCGCTCAGCAGCGTGAGTGGCGGGTATTTCCAACTCACCACCAATCCCGATGTCAGCGTCACCAGTTTCAACAGCACTCAGCTGGCCGCCGGCCAGGTGCAGTTTGTCGATGACGGCAATGAAGTGGCGCCGCGTTTTGATGTCACGGTCAGCGACGGTAGCCTCAGTTCCAATACCTTATCCGCGACGATCTACTACACCGGTATCAATGATGCACCGATCATCAATAATCTGGGCTTGACGGTAAGCGAGGGGGAAACGGTCACGCTCAGCGCGGCCCATTTTGGGGTAACCGATCCGGATAGTGACAGCTTTACTTACACGGTCGGCGATGTAACGGGGGGGTATTTCCAATTGGCATCCCGTGCAGGATTACCGATCACCGGCTTTACCAGCGCCCAGCTGACCGCCAACCAAGTGCAATTCATCGACGACGGCAACAATGAATCGGCGCCGAGTTTTAGCCTCTCGGTCAACGACGGATTAGCGGGCTCCACCGCAATGGCCGCCAAGATTAACTATATTGCATCTAACGATACGACGAATACTTTGCACGACATCATTAGGTATAATCCAAAAAATGGTTTGAATGATAAAAATCAGGGAGACGAAGCTCAAACACATATTTCAGCAAGTCAGCACGTATCCACCGATCAATTTGCGGTCATTGTTGATTTAACCCCCGATGCCGATCAATTAACGCATGAATCACCACCAGATAAGCAGGCAACAGACAATCGATTTATCTTAGAATCCAACGCATGGATTGATAATGGAAATAGCCCACGCTTATCCGGACTGATGGACACTAATAAAAACGAAGAACCACGCAGGAACGAAACTAGCCGAAAATACCACTTTGAATCCAGAATTCCATCCGTCGATGAATACAGAATTGATAGCCAGACGACTTTAAGCGAGCAAGAAGAAGTGGAGTTTTGGAACAGATTGGAAAACATTCACAAGCAAATGAGCGACCCTACGGTCGTAGAGGACGCCAATCCGGTAAACATTAAAATCATCCTGGGGACCAGCGCCGGTCTGACTGCCGGATTTGTCAGCTGGATCTTGCGAGCTGGGTCGCTAATGGCCAGCTTTATGTCCACGGTGCCCTTACTGAAACGCTTTGATCCATTACCTATAATGCGATCAGTCAAAAAATCAAGGCTGGCAAAAGACCATGAAGCCAAAGAGCTTGACTCAGTATCCTCCGGCTCTGAAGACACCCCGTGATGATCAGAAACTGTTTGCTTGAGTTTCGGTTTAATATTCCGGCATCGCATCATTTAAGATCATGGACGCCCTAAAAAAAGCGGTTGGAGTTTTATTGCCGGCAATGCGCATCAGCGTGGCTTTAGTAATGCTGAGTATCTGCTTACTGTTTGCAGCGGAAATGTTGGGTTTCATGCCGGATAGATCCAAGTTTATGCTGGAGTCGCGCAAACAAATCAGCGAAGCGCTAGCCATTCAATTTTCCACCATCGCCTCCGATCAAGACCCACACCGCATTGAGCGAATGCTCAATGCCTTAATCAAGAGAAACCCGGACATTCTCTCCGCCGGCATCCGCTTGCAAAACAATCAATTAATTTTTCAAGTCAACGATCACGTTAAAGAATGGGCCGATTACGATAGCCAAAAATCCACGTCCACGCATTTGGTGGTGCCTATTTTTCGCGACTCGGAAAAATGGGGGGATATTGAATTTAAATTCGCGCCGATAGCCGGAGAATCGGCCTCAGATTTTCTTGAACACCCCAGTTTTAAAATGGCGATATTCTTTTTGGTTGTCGGCTTTTTTATTTACTTGGCGTTCATGCTCAGAACCTTGAAAGTACTCGACCCCAGCGCCGTGATTCCCGACCGGGTCAACGCGGCTTTCGATACGCTGGCCGAGGGCGTCATCATCATTGATGAGTACGAGCAAATTGTCTTGGCCAATAATGCCTTTCTGAAAAAGATCACCAGCCCTATGGCCGCTTTACTAGGGAAAAAGGCCTCACAATTAGAATGGAAAAGCGCGGACGATTCGACCACCGACGTCTACCTGCCCTGGCAAACTGTTTTAAAAACCGGCAAAAGTTCGATTGGCGCGCATCTGAAACTGACTAGTCCTGACAATGACACATTTAAATTTGTGATCAACGCATCGCCCATTCTTTCTGGCAACGACGCCCCTCAAGGCGTGTTGATCACGCTGGATGACATCACCGAAATAGAAGAACACAATACCAAGTTGCAAATCATGGTCAGCAAGTTGGAGGAAAGTCAGGCGCAAGTTAAAGAACAAAACAAGGAATTGCACTTTCTGGCCACCAGGGACTCTCTGACCGGCTGTTTGAATCGGCGAGCATTTAACGAACTGTTTGAAAAGGCGTTTGCCGATGCCCTGCAAAACAATTTGGAGCTGTGCTGCATTATGGTCGACATCGACCATTTCAAACGGGTTAACGATAATTACGGTCATGCCACCGGTGACGTCATCATCAAATTGCTCGCCGAAATCTTAACCAACAACACCCGCAAAATTGATTTGGTTGGCCGCTACGGCGGCGAAGAGTTTTGCGTCGTGTTACCGGGTCTAAGCGTAGACGAAGCCATTACAGTGGCGGAGCGTATTCGGTTGCGCATCAAATCCGAATCGGTCGCCCGTTACGAAACCGGCCCTTGGGTGACCGCGAGTCTGGGTGTCGCCAGTATCCTCGACCAACCGGAAGACCCGAGCGAATTGAACAAATTTGCCGATGAAGCGTTGTATGTTGCCAAGGAATCGGGCCGAAACCGCGTTGTGCGCTGGCAACTGCAAAACGAATTTGCGGAAAAAATTAAACCCGACCCACAGCCCGCCGAAAAAAATCTACCTGTACCTCAACCAGAGGCGGCTAAGGCTGCCGATGATTGTTCTCATCAATGACTGAATGTTGGTTTGAATGAAAGCGGCTCTCAAATGATGAATCGATACTGTCAAACGGCCGAATTAGCTATCTAACCACGGAGCAAATTGACCGTTTGCTAGAGGCGTGTCGGAATGACAGTAGCAATTACATTTATCCGTTTGCCCTGATTGGACTTGAAACATCGATGCGGAAGATGGAGATTCTTAGCATCCGCTTAGGGCATATTGATCTCAAGCGTCGCGTGATTTATATCCCAAAAGCTAAGGCCGGTGCTAGAGAACAACCAATCACTGCTCATCTAGCTGATTATTTGAAGCAGCATCTGAAACAGGTAGAATCGGAACAAGTCTGGCTGTTTCCATCTGAATCATCTGAATCGGGCCATATGGTCAGTATTGAAAAGGCGTTTCGTCGCGTTGTTGCAGAAGCGGGGCTTGATCCCAAAGAAGTCTTGCGTCACACACTTCGGCATACTGCGATTACGCATCTTGTTCAAGCTGGCGTTGATCTACCAACAGTTCAAAGAATCAGTGGACACAAGACTATGCAGATGGTCGTTCGCTACAGTCGTCAGAACGGCGAACACATTCAAGAAGCGATGGAAAAGCTTGAACAGCGCTATCGTAAGAAAAAAGAAAAATCTCAGTAGTTCCTACAAAATCTCTGCACGATTACACAGGAATTACACACACTGACTTTCAGGCATAAAAAAAGCAGTTCCGATTTCTCAGTAACTGCTTGATTCGTATATCAATTTGATGGTGGGTCGTGTGCGATTCGAACGCACGACCATCGCATTAAAAGTGCGAATTAATCACCTGTCAGACAACTGCATACTACGTCATACTCCCTAACAATCAACAGCTTAGCAGTATATTAGAGATGTGTAAAGTCGTTAAAAGTAGTGTGCGGTAGTATAAAGTACTGTAGTCGGCACTGTAGTTTTTACTTTAGTTTATGAATGCTAGTTTGTATCGGTGGCGAGATTTGACGATAACTATTCAACACTCAAAGCTTTAAAACCCGCATCGACAGGATCAGAATGAAAACCGGGGGTTCTTTAAATAATTGCATATAAAAGTCTCCTAGTGTAATGTCCCCAACAAAACGTTATCTATGGTGAAATTGGTGTCTATGAGAACACCAATGAAACTTGAGTTGAACGAGCAAGACCGAGCTACATTGAATCGGTGGGTAAAAAGTCGATCGGTAGGCGAGAAGCCGACGATACGGGCAAGAATCGTATTGATGACAGCTGACGGAGCGCCATCTCAGGAAATCATTGAAACCCTGAAGATCAGCGCACCGACGCTCAATTTGTGGCGACATCGATTCGTGGACAGCGGTATAGCCGGTTTGAAAAAAGGAAAAACGCGCCCCTCACGCGTGTCACCATTACCGGAGGAAAAAGCTCAAGAAGTGTTGACGTTGACAATGACAGGTAAGCCCGCCCACGCAACTCATTGGAGTTGCCGGACGATGGCAGCGCAGGTAGGAATTTCACGCATGGCGGTGCATCGCATTTGGCGAGAACACCAGTTGAAGCCACATCGGGTTAAGGGATTCAAGGTCTCCACCGACCCGCAATTTGAGGCAAAATTACGAGATGTGGTGGGGTTGTATCTGGACCCACCGGAGAAGGCCCTGGTGTTTTCCGTTGATGAAAAAAGCCAGATCCAGGCCTTGGATCGTACGCAACCGGGTTTACCGATCAAGCCCGGCAAAAACGGAACCATGACGCATGACTACAAACGTCACGGAACCACCACCTTGTTCGCCGCCCTCAACGTCCATGAAGGTACGGTGATCGGCGAGTGTTTGCCCAAGCATCGCAACGACGAGTTTCTAAAATTCTTGAAACTGCTCGACCGTCGAACCGATAAGAGCTTGGATGTGCATCTCATCGTCGACAATTATGCCACTCACAAACACCCAAACGTGAAAGCTTGGCTCGACAAGCATCCGCGCTTCCACATGCACTTTACGCCGACATCGGCATCCTGGGTAAACTTGGTTGAGCGATTCTTTCGGGATATCACCGAAGAAAGCATTCGTCGCGGGGTGTTTCGCAGTGTCGATGAACTGAAGCAAACTATCATGCAGTACCTTCAGCACCGTAACGATCATCCAAAACCCTATCAATGGACGGCTACTCCAGATGCCATTTTGGCCAAAGTCGCCAAAGCTAAAGCTATGTTGGGGACGTTACACTAGTATCGACAATTGAATTACCCGCTTTTAAAAAATCTCAGTCACATATACCTATCCTGAGCCTGCTTTCCTGCACTCGACATTACGTCTGATTGTGGGGGCAGGCTTGCTTTTCATTCGTCCTCCAACGCTCGGCGCCTGGCGTCGGGCGTTGGTCTTTTCCTGCCGGCTTGTGGTCCTGGGTGTCTCGGTGCGCTGTTGCATGCCGGTATCCAAGGCTGCTGTCTGGCATTTTTGTTTAGGAGTATTCGAGATGGGTATGCAATGTCCAATTTGTCGATCACATCAGGTGATTACGTTAGATCGGGGTAAACGCATTGGCGGTATGGTCGGCGCCGTGGGTGGCGCGATGAGCAGTTTGGCTGCATCGAGTTCCGGGGCGGCGGTGGGTGCCGAGTTGGGTGCGACGGTTGGCATTATGGGCGGACCGTTGGGCGTGGCGGCAGGCGCAGCCGGCGGTGCATTGATCGGTGCCTTGATCTGGGCCGCTACCGGTGGTGTCACTGGCGCCAAGTTGGGTCAGGTCATTGATCAAAAGGTGTTACACAACTACGTTTGCCAAAGCTGCGGCTTGCAGTTCGGCGATGTGGATACCGATGAACCGTTGGTGTGAAGTGAGGAGATAAGTCATGGCACATTTACTGGAACAAATGGCCTATGTCGGGGAAACGCCCTGGCATGGTTTAGGAAATAGCTTAGCACCCAAGCAACCCTTGGAAGTGTGGGCCAAGCAAGCCGGTATGGATTGGCAAATTCAAGAATCCGAGGTGCGCTTCATGGCCGATCAGGTCGGTCACCTGGGCACGATCCATACCTTTGCGGACCAAAAGGTATTGTACCGGTCCGATACCAAGCAGGCTTTATCAGTGGTTTCCCAACGCTATCAAGTCGTACAACCGCGCGAGGTGCTGGAATTCTATCGCGATCTGACCGAAATCGCCGGCTATGAACTGGAAACCGCCGGGGTATTAAAAGGCGGCAAGAAGTTCTGGGCCTTGGCGAAGACAGGTCAATCGATGGCACTGAAGGGCAACGATCTGGTCAAAGGCTATCTGCTATTGGCTACCTCCTGTGACGGCACGTTAGCGACCACTGCGACACCGACCACGATTCGCGTAGTCTGCAATAACACGCTGACCATTGCCGTCAACGGCGCCACCCAAGCCATCAAGGTGCCGCACAGCACCAAGTTCGATGTCCAAGCGGTGAAACAACAGCTGGGGGTGGCGGTATCCCAGTGGGATGCCTTCATGTACCGCATGCGCATGTTATCGGAACGCAAGGTGAAATCGCATGAAGCGATGAACTACTTTCTGCGGGTACTGTGCGATACGTCAGCAGCAAATGCCGGTGAACCCGCCACGCTGGTCAATGAACGGGCCTTGAAAAAGGTGCAGAGCCTGTATGACGGTCAAGGTCACGGCGCGGCACTGGATTCTGCGAAAGGCACGGCTTGGGGGTTGCTGAATGCCGTCACCGAGTATGTCGACCATGAAAAGCGGGCTAGAAGTACCGAGAGTCGGATGGATTCCGCTTGGTTCGGCCAAGGCGCCACGATCAAACAACGGGCATTGGATTCCGCATTGTTGCTCGCGGCATAAACTCAATCCCCAGCAAAACACAAAGCGCCCGGTCAGCCCTCAAGCTGACCGGGCGTTTTTGTGTCTGTTAGTCCGTACATTCAATCGTTAAGCCTATTTCACTCAGACCACTCAGGAGGTCAATATGACCGAAACCGCTTTACAACTCCCTCACACCCGGCGGGCCAAACCCGCCTTACGTCTGGTTAAAACCAAGCATCTGCCACGCGAAGACTGGCTGGCCGTGCGCAAACGCGGCATTGGCAGTTCCGATGCCGCCGCAGCGGTCGGTTTAAACCCTTACAAATCCCAGCTGGAATTGTGGCTGGAGAAAACCGGGCGGGATGATAATCTACCCAAGATCGATCCGCACGATGAAACCAGCCCCACCTACTGGGGCAATCTGTTAGAGCCGATTGTCGCCGCGCATTACACTCGGCGCACCGGCAACAAGGTCAGACGCATCAATGCGGTACTGCAACATCCGCATCCCAGTTTGTTATGGATGCTGGCCAATATCGACCGGGAAGTCATCGGTAGCGACGAGGTACAGATTCTGGAATGCAAAACCGCCGGCATCAACGGTGCCCGCTTATGGCGGGACGGTGTACCGGAATATGTGCAACTGCAAGTACAGCATCAACTAGCCGTCACCGGCAAAACCACGGCGGATGTGGCGGTGTTGCTGGGTGGTCAGGAGTTGGAGATTCATCGCATCCAGCGGGACGAGGCCTTGATCGGGCGCTTGATCCAGCTGGAACAACGCTTTTGGCACTACGTGGAAACCGATACCCCGCCACCGGCAGACGGTTCGGAATCGGCGGATTTAGCCTTGCGCTGTTTGTATCCGCAGGACAGCGGCGAAACCCTGGATTTCAGTCAGGACCGACCGCTATCAGCCACCTTTGCCGATCTGGTCAACGTTCGGCAAAGCCTGTCTGAGCTGGAACAACAAGAAGCGCTGTTTAAGCAAACCTTACAGCAAGCCATCGGTGACGCCAGCAAAGCCCGCTTTGAAACCGGCGCAGTGACCTGGAAGAAAGCCAAGGACAGTGTGGTCCTGGATACCCCACGCCTGCTGAAAGAGCAACCGACGCTGTTACAGCAGTATGCCACCACCAAAACCGGTAGTCGGCGATTTCTCGTGCAGGCTGCGGATTAACCCATAAACCAGCAAACCTACTACAAAGCAAAAATCAAAACCATCACACCACAACAGCCATGAGCGGGGATAACCCGCTCATGGCTGCGCATGCCCTTTAGAGTCAATCACTCGCTCACTCGCTCACTCGCTCAGCCACAGGAGTTCACCATGTTAAAAGGTCTAGCCATTACCCCGCCGGTACTCGGGCGGATTGCCATTGGTAAAATCATTGAGAAAAACGGTAAGCGCTTACCGGAAAAAGATGATCAGTTCACGATCACCAGTCAGTTACAAAGCAAGGACGGCTGGTTGTTACATCCGCACGATGCCGACTTGCGTAAAGCCCAAGGCGGCAAAATCCGCAGTATTCCGATTCGGTTGCTGTTCAATGAGCCTGATTTAAACTTTCGGGCCGAATACAGTTTGTTTGATAGGGCCACCGGCAGACCGGTCTGTGTTGGGAATGGCGAAAGTTGCCGGCGTCGCACTAATGACGGGATCGCCAGTGTGCCTTGTCCTGCGCCGGAAGGCTGCCAACTGGCCCAAGGCGGTGCTTGCAAACCCTATGGTCGCTTGAACGTACTGATCGGCGATGACGATCCACTCGGTAGTTTTATCTTCCGGACTACCGGCTTTAACAGTATCCGCACCTTAACCGCCCGCTTGCAATACTTCAAAGCCATCTCCGGCAATCGCTTGTCCTGCATGCCGTTGGAATTGAAGCTGCGCGGCAAATCCACCCGGCAAAGCCACGGTTCGGCGATCTTTTATGTCGATATAACCCTGCGTAACAATCAAAGCATTGAAGAGGCCTTGGCTGAAGCCCAACGGATTGACGAACAACGGCAAGCCTCAGGTTTTGATCAAACGGCGTTAGATCAAGCGGCACGACTGGGGTTTGCCAATGGTGCGTTTGAAGACAACGAGGATGATGGTTCGGCGGTAGTGGAGGAGTTTTTTCCCGTCGATTCCAATGAGCCCTCCACTAATCAATCAACGCCTCCTGCATCATCCAATACCGCATCAACGCCGCAGGCCACGCAGATCCCATTAACCGCAAAACTGGACGCGAAAACCCGGCAACTGGATACCTCTGATTTCGCCTAGGGCTGTGAAATCCCGAACCAAGCTTCATTTTTTCACGTTAATGGTGCAGGACTACTGTGGGAATAGCAGTAGCCGCTACCATCATTTTTAATCACCCTACCGGGGCAACTCCACCCCGGCAGGGGCTGGCGTTTCTCCGGTTTTCATCATGACGGGAGAAAACCATGTTATTCCTGCGAGGGACGAATAATCGTTACCGGGTGGCTGATGAAGACGATGTGATCTTCGAGGCGATCCAGATTTACAACCGCACGTTCAGTAAAGGCGAGCCCTTAACCAATCCGGACAAAGCCAAGGACTGTATCAAGTTAAAACTGGCGCCGTTCGAATACGAGGTGTTCCTGTGTCTGTTTTTAGACAATCAGCACCGCGTCATCGCTTGTGAAGAATTATTCAGAGGGACCATTGATGGTGCCAGCGTGTATCCGCGCGAAGTGGTCAAAGCGGCTTTGCAGCATAACTCGGCAGCGTTGATATTGGCACACAATCACCCGTCCGGCATCAGTGAACCCAGTCAGGCGGATAAAGTGATTACCGAAAAACTCAAAGCAGCCCTGGCTTTGATCGACATCCGCGTGCTCGATCACTTCATCGTCGGCGAAACCGTGTATTCGTTTGCCGAGCACGGCCTGCTGTAACGGACCGTTATCGTGTAGCTCGTTTAAAACTGTTTTAGACCACATCCGGAAGTGGTCTACCTATTCGGAACTAACTAACTAACTAAACAAAACTTTTTTCTGAAAAAGCACCCTGTTTTGGCCCCTGATGGGTGCCAAAACAGGGTTAATTTTTTTTCTTTAGTTAGTTTGTTGTTTTTGCCCGCAAGTCGGACATCGGGTTTTCACCATCAACGGCCCGCATTGACAGGCGTCGAGTCCACAGCGATAGCCAGAACATTGCACGGTATGAAAACGGGATACCACTGCGTAGGTATGGGCTTCCAACGTTTGAAACAAACCCTAATGGTATGGCGAGAGGACGTGCCACAACCGCATCGAGACTGGGATGTTACTTCGATGCCACCATTCATTTTTTTGGAGCTTCAAACCATGTTCGATAACGACAACAACCCTAAAAAAGATAAATTTGCCCATCTTAAAGCGATTGCAGCGGGCGAATCGATGCCATCATCCTTGCCAGACATATGGAAGCACGAGGTCGGTAATCCCTTGATCGGAACCATCAAGGGATTTAGCAACTTCGAGCATGATCGCTATGGTCCGCAGGAAACGGTCATTGTTGAACTGGAATCCGGAGAACACGTATCCGCAATCCTTAACGGTTACCTCAGCAACGGGATGCAGATTAAGCATGCTGAGGTAGGCGATCTGGTATTGATCCAGTTGCTAGGCAAGGAGAAAAGCACCAATGGTTCAACGTTTAACAAGTTCAATCTGGTAGTTGAAAAAACTTAGTAAAAACAAAGATCAAGGCACTGGCTTCGGCTAGTGCCTTGTTATTGTTTTGTCCGAACGGTAATCTGAATAGCTGAGCGTGACCAATGGAGATGGCTTGACGGTTAAAGACACCAAACAAAGCTAGCAGATCAACGACATTTGTCGAATCAAAAAGCACGTATACATTGCGGTGAAGTTCAGAAAGTGATACCAATCCCGAATAATGCGTTTATTTTTTTACCTCAACCTACCCTGAATTAAAGTCGCCATTATCTTTCTGCATGCTCTAACTAATTATCAAAATAAAAGCGGTAGATTGGGGTCAATATAAAGAAGCATTGGATCGAGCACAGTTGTACTGTACCCCTCCAGCGCCAACAAAAACCGACAGTACAACAGCCCAACTTACTACGATTTTTAAGCTGGCTTTCTTCATAGTTACCTCCTTGGTTCGAAGTGCTATGGGTACATTGTGGTGTTCATTGTTAGTGGGAATTCCACCCAACATTCGGACGGTCTTTTCAGTCATGCGAATACGTTGATATTCAAGGCTGATTGAACTCTCGGTCTTCTCGCTCCAATGCTTCCTTAATAACTTGTAAGTTTAAAGTCTACTATTTCATCATGAGCATGTAAATTTCTTGTATACCCTTTTAAATCGGGTTGACAAAATCTAAATTTTGCACAATCATTGGGTTGACATTTTTGCTAATTTGCACAAAAGGCGACTCATGAACCTCCCTGTACACTATAAGTCCGACTTAACCCACGAACGCTTGACTGTCATTGCTAGCATTCTGTTGGAGGAATACTACAACACGTTGGACGACCTTTCTTCCGACTATGATAGTCCTTACACTTGGGGCTGCACTGCATTTGGCCGTCAAAAAAACAGGATTATTTCTTTGGCGTTGGCTGGTAATTATCCGTGGTTGAAAGTGTTAAACAGCGGAAACGATCTGGTTTTTGCAATAGGTTCGGTTTCTTGCCGATTTAGTAGTGATAACCCAGAAAATCCTAAGAAAAATGCGACACTTACCGTGAATCGTTACCAGCAGCCGTTGTTCGACGACGCAGAAAATGGTGAGCCATGCCGGTTTTGTTTTGTATTGGATAAAGGTTATAACGAGGACATTGAGCCCAGAATCGTTTTTCTAGGTTTCGATGCGAGCGGTGCCATTAAATGCCAATGGGAGTCTGATGACGTAAGAACGCTGCATAGCGTGGCTCCAGTGACTACTCCTAGCGCAGTTCAAATCAGCAAACCTACTGTTACGCCTAAACGTCCATCCTCTGACGGCATAGTTGGTCGGGCTGGGGAACAATGAAACCTGAGTTTTTGTCTCAGAACTTGCGTTTGGCAAGATTATTCCAGGGGCTATCGTTACAGGAGTTGGCTGATTCAGTTGGTAAATCCAAGCAATATTTGAGTAGACTGGAATCGGGTATTGAGCAGCCATCCGAAAATCTAGCGCGGGATTTGGCGGAAGCCTTAGAAGTATTGCCGGAATTTTTCACGGCTTTGGACGTTATGCCTATTGCGGATGAACAGTGCCATTTTCGTAAGCAACTGACAACAAAGGTTGCACTACGCCAAGTCGCCCGAGCAAAAGGCGAGATGATTAAACGACTGGTTTCCGTTTTGGATCGACAACTCGATTTTCCCGCTTACGGATTTCTTCACGAGGAACCGACAACCCCCGAAGACATTGAGAAAGTAGCCGAAGCTTGCCGTGTCGAGTGGGGGCTTGGTCTAGGCCCTATCTCCAATATGATCCGGGTGGCCGAGAATGCAGGGGCCGTATTGATGAGCATGGACGGGCTGTCCAATGAAATCGATGCGATTTCTTTTGCAACACGAAGGCCAGTGATTACGCTGAATGCCGAAGGCAAATCGGCCTGTAGAACCCGGTTTGGCATTGCACACGAAATTGGGCATTTAACGATTCACGTTGGCGTTCAAACGGGCGACCGGTTGACGGAAAGTCAGGCAAACCGGTTTGCAAGCGCGTTTTTAATGCCAAGGTCTTACTTCATAAAAGAGTGTCAGCGCGCATTTAGAGGCAGTCGCTTTAGCTGGTCTGCGATGGCTGACATCAAACTTAAATGGAAGGTGTCTAAGGCAGCAATTTTGTATCGTGGACGGCAATTGGGTGTGTTTTCTGAAGATCAGTACCGATCAGGTGTTATTTATTTACGCCGTCATAGCGAAGCCATCAAAGAATGCGAGGACGATGCTATTGAGGCGGAAACACCCGAAATCGTTGCCGATGGATTAAAGGTGCTTGAACAGCAATGCGGCATACCGCGTAGCTCAATAGCACGGGAAATGTTTGTGACTCCGAAATTACTGAATCGGTTATTAGGTACGCCAGAATTAGTTTGCAGTGAGAATGTCGTTAAGCTGTTTGGTTAATGGATGCACGGAAAACTCATTCCCAGGGAACATTAGCCCCATCCGGAATAACGATATAAAACGAATGACCATCTTGACTCGCGAAACTTCTTGGTCGAAATAGGTCCAACAGCGGAAAATGGGTATTTCCCTGAGAGCGGTGATATAAAATCAATAATACGAGTAACCCTGCGCTGGCATTCAGAACATTCTTCAGGTTAGCCTGTTTAAAGTGTTCAGCTCTGTGGTGTTTGACTTTGTTATTGCCAGTCCACCAATTAGGAGGAGAATCTGGTTCCCGCCAATTTGACCAAGGACGGAATTCCATTCCAAAGCGCGGAATTTCGACCAACGAATCCGGCAATGTAGGAAAAGCTTCACATAAAACCGATTGATATACATTGATGCTACTGGCATTGCGGGTAGCTTCGATAATTCTACATAGCCCCTTGGCTAAGACATCTGCCTCTGAGGCGGCTGTCATGAGCAGTCGCGCTAACTCAATCGAGTAAACACTTTCGTTGTCCGGCGAAAATTCGATCCACCGTGAAAGGCCAAAAATATCGGATTCCAGGCAAAGGAAGTAGTTTAAATGGGGATGAACATCGTTATGGATTATTGCCATTTTAAATTTTTAGTTGTTGAGCTTTCAGCCAGTTCAAATATTACTGTGGAAGCCACCCAAGACTCCAGCTCGGCGAATCGGATCACGAAATAACCATCCACCCAATCAATCCAGCCGAATAAGGCTGGCTTTCCTTCACGATCCCCCGAAACTTAAGTTCCCGCTCTACAACAGACTCCAATTTTGGCAACAATGGCAGATTATTCTCGGAAACATCAATTGGCTGTAGTTGATAATAAGCTTCCACATGCTTTTCCAACATAGGCAGCCGATTTCCATCCCGGTCTACTGCAAGTTTTAAGATCGAATGAACATCGTGCCCCTTGTCGTTATGGGTTTCTATTTCCCAAATCGACAGCACACCTTTTGTTCCGTTACTCTTGACGGTAATACCAATTTCTTCAGCAGGAAGTTGCCGGTAACGACTTAATAGCTTTTCAATATAGGGGTGATCCAAGCCAACCAAATGCAAATGTTCGGATTCATTCGCCTCATCTCTGTCTACCGTGAACTGAGCCAATAGCTGATTTTTGTCGTCCCGCAATTCATAGTGAACATCATCGACTCGTGTAAATTTGTAGCCATCGAGAATACAAGCCTTAATGATGAAATCAACCAACATTTCCATGCTCTCGCTGACCTTTGATAACGGCGCGTAATCATCCAAACTGAAGCGCTCCAAATCCTGGAATAACTCAAAAACGACATCACGCGCTTGGCTGGCATTCAGCATCGCGGCATCCAATTCCAACCGGGTGCGCTTTAATTCAGGGTCTTGCAAGGCTTCGGCATATAACTCCTGGTATTTGATACGCTCCGACAATTGACCCAATATTTGCGAGCGCAAATCTTCCGCCACATTGCCGCGCTCATCCACTTTACCCAGCGTCAAGGCAATTTCCTTTAACTTGTCATCCAGCAGCAAATAAATCCGGCCTTCAATGGTATCGCCCAACACCAGGTTATAAACCTGAGCGGTATCGCGCTGGCCATAACGATGAATCCGGCCAATCCGCTGCTCCACATCCATCGGGTTCCAAGGCAAATCAAAGTTAAACAAGATACGCGCATGCTGTAGATTGATCCCTTCGCGGCCGGCAGCCGTACAAATCATCACGCGTGGGCCATTGGCTTGTTTAAAGCGTTTCTCTGCGGCAACCTTGCTGCCGTGGTCACCACCCTTCAATACCACAACACCTTGGCCTGGATAAGCAGCATCAATGCGTTCGCCTAGCATTTCCACAGTACCCAAGTAGGTGGCAAAGATAACCACTCGTTCTTCGGGATTCTGTTGCCATAACACACCCAAAGCGCCTATCAATTTATCGACCTTGGTTTCCTGGCTTTCTGGAAACAGATGCAAAAGCTCTTTAATGCGTAGCCTTTCTTCCGGCAAAGCAACAGCAATCACATTCATCGCCATTTCTTCAGCCGCAGCAGTTTCGACCTCATCGCTGTATTCGTCGGATGCCAATGCTAGTTCGTCTTCATCGAGTTTTTTCAATACTTTCAGCTTGGCATCGCTGAGGATACGATCAACTTCAAGATCGTCGATACGCTCATTACTCAAACCAAAATCAACGCGGATAATTTCCTTGGCTTCACGGAAAGCTTGATCCCTTGCTTCAATATCCAAATTCAGATCATGCATCAGACCTTCATGGATCGTTAGCGCCAATAACCTGCGGCGTAATGTACGATACACAGCGGCAAAGCTTGAAGCGGCGATTTTTTGGAAAATGGTCATGATGAAGCCCAGCGCGCGGCCTTTACCACCCATCTTCTTGGCCAGCGCAAATCCATCACGCAGATATTCGTTCAACGCTTGGTAAAACAGCCGCTCCGCGTCGGACATGACAAACGCTTCGGTATGAACCCAACGCCGAGCAAATAGCGTCGAGCCATCAGCGCGGCAGGCGTCCGCCTTGGTACGCCGAATCACCACCGAATTCAACCGATGACGATGCTCCAGCATTTCAACCTCGTCTTCGAACAGGATGGGGTCTAACAGCTGAATCAATTTCCAGAACCGGAAATGATCACCTTGGTGGGGTGTGGCAGAGAGCAAAATCAAATCGCGGCTATGATCACGCAGTGTTTCCGCTAACTTATAATTCTGGGTCTTCCTGATTTTGTTGCCTTGTTTGTAAGCCGTTAAATGATGTGCCTCATCAAATACGACCAAATCCCACATCGGGGCATCCAACAATTTTTTGATTCGCTCGGCCCGCTTTAGGGTGTCGATACTGGCAATCAGCAAATTGTGCTTGGCAAATGCATTGGTTCGCCGGTCGCTGACATCGCCTTCGCGACCGAAGATTTCAAAGTTTAAATTAAAGACTTCGTTCAACTCGCGATGCCAGTTATTTACCAAACCGGCAGGCACCACCATCAGCGCTCGGCCTAATTCCCCACGGCTAGCTAATTCTCGAAGGATCAGCGCCGTTTCAATCGTTTTACCAAGACCTACCTCATCAGCTATCAGAAATCGGCGTGGCATCGATGTCGCCACGTGGTGAGTTATAACCACCTGATGCGGCAGCAAATCGATCTTTGCCGAAGTTAGCGAACTGGCACTATCCAGTAACGGCAGCTCGTGCGCCTTCCAGCATAACCGGGCCTTTATTGCTCGTTGTTCGCCGCCACGCGCATAAGTTACGACCGTTTCATTTCGGCCTAAAACCGGTTCCAGCGCGGGTAACGGAACCTGCCGTTCACCATCGGCAAAGAATACTCTCGCGTAGCCCTCGGCCAAACTAATGACAACGCCTTGACCAAAGGCCGCGTGCTTGACGCGATCACCGGGTTTAATCTGCATCATGATCTACGAAATTCGCGGGTGATAAAGACCGAGCCAATGCCCTTGTTGCGACTCAATACGCCGGACACCGTTTTGTGCACCGTTCCAAATACAGCGACCAATCGGAAAGGTTTGATCCTTATATTTACCGCTCAACCACCAGTCGTAACTGATTTCACCGGGGTTTTCCTTCCAGCGGCTTTTATCCGCCATCCAAAAAATCAAAGCACAGCGATCAAAACAGGATTGAAAGCTTTGAATCTTGCTATAAACCTGCTGCTCCACCCAATCGACTGCCTCATCGGGTTCTAGCGCATCGATCATCACATCCAGGCCAGCAACCATCAACGCGTCTTCATTGATAAATGGAATCTCGTCTTCCGGCCAATTTGCTTCGTACAATTCAAAAAATCGGCGCAAGCTAACGACTTTATCCATCGCTTGCAAATGTGCCAAGGTATCGCCATCCCACAGAATGCTGATGCCTCGGCGTTTCCACACATCATCGGTCAACGCTGGATTCATTGCGCCCCCAATGAAAATTTAACCGCCAACGCCTCGCCATAAACCGTTTGTTGTTTCATTCACTAATCCCTGCAACCCATATTTATTCACCCGCTTCGCGCAAAGAAAACTCCACCACCTTATCGCTCAACCAGATACCCCGTTGCCGCATTCGCTGCACGACATCGGTGATTTTGACCGGGTAACCCAGGCTCTTGGCTTTCAACAAAATACCAATCGAGCCGGTCAACGTCAGACCCGATAAGCGCGCAAAACGACGACCGACGTTCTCATCAATCGCAACCAATGGAATACCTTCCTGCAAAGCCAATTGGATTACTGCGGCTTCACCGGCATCCAAAGAATTTCGCAGCAAGGGCGGAATGGTGACAGGCTGATTTTGTTTGAATAACCAATCGTCGTGTTGAAACTCGCTCACCGCAAAACCATCGGCGCCGCCAATGTGGATTTCCCGACACACTTCCCAAGGCACCCAAACCCGGCTATACAACAACGGCAGCATGTCCAATGTGCCGGTTGCCGCGATCAACGACAGGATAGGGGTGGTGTTGATGACGATTTCCTTGGTATCAGGCATTGCTCAAATCCGCCTGCAATTCTTCGTCGGTCAAATCAATGGCAGACACACCGTAACGGTGTAAATCCAGCAAAAACTCGACTCGTTCCATGCCCACCAACGCGGCGGCCATGCCACTTGAAATCCGCTTCATTTCATACAGCTTAACCGCCATCGCCATCTTCGCCTCATGCTCGAACTGCGACGGCGATTGTTGCAGGGCATCGGGTAATTGTTCGGGGTAATTTACGATCAGTTGCATCGTGGCTCTCCAATAAAAAATGAAACGTCGGTCCTGTTATTCCATGTCAAACAGCGACATTTGTTTTTGAATCACAGCCTGATGCTGTGCCGCCCAATTGTTATACAGTTGCCGAGCGGTAATCGCGGCATTTCGTAATTCCAAACCGCCGCCCTTAGTGACCAGCCAACCTAATAAATCGCCCAAGGCAGGATGCGGCTTAAAATCTTCGTCCAATAGCTTTTTAACCTGAATTCCGCTATCCGGGTAACAAGCACCGATCAGCAACATGGCTTGATCCATGTCTCTGCTTAACGACTTGGCCTTCGGGCTGTTGGCTTGGGCAAAAGCCAGTGGCGACAACCAATGGAAAATTTTCTTCTTTTCCTCGCACCACCCTCGTTCGACAAAATCACTGGGACCGATGCCGGTGCCGCGCAAAAACTTCTGCATGTGGTCGCGCGGCACTTCGGGCGTACCGGCAAAAATGCGCAAAAATTGCCGCGTAATCGGTTCGCAATTGACGGGCGTGCTGCCGGATTCGCCTTCGTCCTGATCATCCAAAATTTGGTTGATACCCGCCAACGCTTCCTTAACGGTAAATTCCCGACCTTCCTCGACATATACCTGACCGTAATGGCGTGAAAAATACTCCAACGCCTTACCGCGCTTAATCACCTGAATGTCGGCCTTGGGTAAGCCTTCGTTTTGGTGATGTTCCAAAATATCCTGCAATTGCCGAACATCGGACAAAATCCGGCGGCGTAGTCTGGCCCAACTGATCCGGCTCGGCTCTTCGATGCGTTTACGGCAAACGTGGATGATGTCGTACTCGATGGTTTTAGACCCAAACTCGCCTTGGCCTTTGGTTTCGTCGCTACGAATTGGATAGGTCGCTTCCAGATAGAAACCGGAATCAAACAAACTTTCCAACACATCGACCCATGGACCGTCTTCACTGTGATGAAAAGTGAAGGAAAGGACGCCACCCGCTTTCAACAACCTATGTGCTTCCCGCCAGCATTCTGTCAAGATTCGTTTGTAAAACGCATCTGGATCGTCAGGATGTCTGGCACGATTGGCTACAGCTTCAAGTGTCTTTGGTGTGTATTCGCCAGAAAAATACTCTGGATATTTATCTTTTAAAACCAGCCGCAGCCAAACATAAAAGAAATCAGCTAATTCAGCATAATGCAATAAGCCGCCAAAAGGTGGATCAGTGACCACTAAATCGAAAGATTCTGCCTCATACTGGCTTAGATCGGTTGATGAGCCACAAGTAACCAAAGTACCGGGAATTACGGGGTCATTGGGCATTATTTTTTCGCTTTGCCCTGTTAACTTTTTAGCGAACTCAGTATTTTTTGATTTGATATAGTCAATAGAAATGGAATCCCAGGGAGACTTAACCCATTCAATACCCTTAATTGTATTGTCCCTACAAGATGCCCAGTTTCCTCGACCTAAATCAGGAAAGATGCAGTTTTCAACAATATTAGATTTTGGGTGATAGTTATTGTTGCTCATGTGTGGAGCTAAACAGTCTCGACTAATATCCCAAAAACAAAACATGTTCTGATTGCGCAGATATTGTTGAAATGAACCTAGTACGATTTCGAAAGTTGAATCCTGAAATCCATGAGCCAAATCTAATGCTTTCAGAATGAGTGCGTGAATTAGCAATTGGCGAGGGTTAAACATTGTGTGCCAATAAGTAAATCCATGCTGTGGCAAAGGCTGCCTCTGATGAGTCATGTGACCAAATGGGATTTCAGATTTAGGCCAATAGTCTTTTAAATCTGATTCCTTGAGCGCTTCCCATTCTTTTAAAGCTGCATTTTGCCGTTGCACATCTTTCGCAGACACAGCTTTAAAATATCGACCGTTATAAGGAACCCCTTGTTCACTTCGAGAAGGTGAATAGCATTGCAGCGCATATGTTGCCATTGGCCCTGTTGTTCTCGACGCGTTAATAGCCGTTAAAACTGGTTGTTCTCGACCGCAAGTGTTTTCCTGACAAGTAAAGTTCGCTTTTTTGGGAATTGTTCCCTGGCTAGTGCTGAATGTTACGCCAGTTTCAGGACAAGTAATTTCATCCGGCAAATCGCCTCTGACTTCCACCAATCGTAAGTTTTTGGCGCGAAGCTCATTCCAACGAATGGTATCTTCAATATCGCTGGTCGCGGTTCCGCCCAACACACCTTGTTCATCTTTGCCCGGCGCGCCTTTCAACCAATCGGGATGAACCAACAGTGTTAGCTCAATTTTTTTGTTCTTGCGCAGTTTCTTCGGCAATACAATCGATTCGTTGGCCGTAGCCGCTTTGAAGTCATGGTATTCGTGCTGGCAATGCGGACATTGGTAACGGCCTTCGCCATCCATCAGCGCATAAGGTGCTTCCGAGTCGGCAACCACCCACGACGCATCCGGTGCCATTCTTGCTTCCTGCTGTTCGACATCGAATGATTCATGGCATTTACCACAGCGAACGCCCAGCCACGCTTTTACCGATAACGATTTAACCGCCACCACAGGGCTGGACATCAACGGCGTCCGATGTCCGCAACCGGGAGCGGAACAGGGCCCGTGTTTCGCCCAGAAGGTGTAAATCACTTCCGGCCCTTCGTAGGAATAGTCTTTACGTTCTTCCGGTTTCAACACCAACGGATCGAAATCATCGCCCATCACTTCCTTAGTCGATAACTTCGTCCAAACGCCTTTTTCGCCGTTCGGTCCTTCGCAGGCATAAAACGGCATGATTTGCGGCTTAACTTCCCGCTCAATGTGATCGAACAGCTTTTGCACCTCATCCAGATCGACATCGGCCAATTCGTTTTTTACCACCAGCCAAGCGACGGGATTAAGGTCGTTACCGACCATCTGCATCCCCAACCGCGCACCTTCCACCAATGTCGTGCCGCCGCCCATAAAAATGTCGGCGACCTTTAGTTTACGAAACGCTTCGTTGTGTTGATGATTACCGTAATAAGAATCCCAAACCAATTTAGCGGCTTCCGCCGGATCGTCAGGTGCTTTAGTCGCAGCGGCAATCAAGGTCGAGCGAAACACACTGGAGCGCCGGCGTGCCCACCATTTGGACATCTGATAAATAGGCTTGCCTGCATTACCCTCAATCTGGGCAATCTGATTGATCGGTAATATCGGGAAATCCACTTCCAAACAGGTTTTTGGCCGATTGGGATCGCTAAAATCCACGGATTCCAAATGCAATTCCGCACCCGCGTTTACCGCTTCCGCAACTTGTTCAGCAATGATTTCAGCTTGGGTTATTTTTTTCATAATTCAGTATTCATAAAAAAGACTTTTATTTCAAAAAAGTCACGAACGTCCAGTAACCTTCATATAGTTTACAATCAAAGCCAAAAAAGAAATTATCAATGAAATTGATGAGATCCATAGCGATCTGATGCTTATTTTTCTAGAATTCATATAGTTTATATAAAACTCAGCACCAGCAGTTATTCCATTAATCTTTTTAACTTTCATATCGCAGGGAACACACCGACTCTTATGTAGAATGCATGCAGATTTCTGAAAGAAATAGCAGGTATGACATCTTTTCTTTAAAAATTCAAACATGTCAACCTGCTTTAATATGAGATAAAGGCCTAAATTTTATTGATTTAGAATCAAAATATCTGTATGCGGAAACGCTTGATATTTTAAAAATTTTTGTTTTCCTTCTATTGTTTTTGTATATTGGGAATACGGTCTTTATGGCCAACCTAAATTCGTCAAAGGATGCCTTGCTTTTGCAAAGTGATTCCCCTCGCAAAAATCGCTCATACAGTTCCTCTATATTTACAAAAGTAACAGCGGAATTATCAGGAAGGGACCTCAAAGATAATTCAGCAACGTCTAGCAAAAGATTGGTTTTCATAACATATCCTCCAAAGAGGCACCAGGCTCTCCACATCTCTGTATGTACTCATCCCATTCACACATTTCTAAATATTTATCGAGCTTCGGCAATGCCTTATATTCTCTAGCATATTCGATACGTTTTTTCGCACTTTTTGCAACATATTTGATTGGTACGAAAAAACGTTGTTTTTTTGAAGATAATTCATCAATTGCTTCGTCTACTTTCTTTTTTTCGTGCCCCAAGTCTTTTAATACCTCAAAAAAACGGTCGTCTGCTACACCATAAATTTTTATGCCTTGTAGCACATTGTAAAAAAGGGAGTTCTTTGTGGATTTAGATCGAAAGGTATGAAGATTTATAATTGAGTAATGAGCATCTTTATTGTCATAAAGAATCTTCATTACATTTTCCCTTCCAATTATTTTTTTTACTGATCCATCGTCCTCGACTTTATTTTCCAAATAGTCCTCATGTTCCAGTACAAATTTTAAACTCTCATAAGCAATGGCAAAAGTCTCTCTAAGGTCGCCACTAGTTATTCTTTGCATGAAATCATTATGTTTAATTGTCAATGGATACTCAAAGCGAGGAAGGTCATCCACAATTTTCCCATATTTCTTGGCTAACTTGCAGAGAGAACTTTCTCTTTTGAATATTTTTGATATTAATCCAGTTTTTTCCCTCTCTGCTAAAACAGGTGCTAGCCGTGTAGAAATAACATTTTCAACAGATATGGGTGCTAATTCAATCTGCCTTGCTTTTCTAATATAAGAATTTCTAAACCTATCATCATATTCGTCTATAGCTGAAAGTAACAATGGTCTTACAGATAAGACTAAAGAAACTTTATTGTTATTTGAAAATGGCAAAAAGTATCTAAGAAGATCAAACCATTCCTCTTCGGCGTAATCAAAGTCGTCAAGAAAAATAATTAGCTGCTTTTTTAGACTGTTTAAATCGAGCGACTCGAGATGATTATATGCTTCTTGAAAATTCTGATCCATTGAGCCTCCGGATTTGAGAGTATGAATCGGAGAGCCAATGTCATCAAAGTAACTCTCAATTGCTCTTAAAAAATCAGAAACTAATCCATGGGTTGATTTTGGAACTATTTTTCTATAATCCATTAACACAGGATAAAACTTCGCATTGTTGCAGTTTATTATAAGCTTGTGCATGAAGCTGGTTTTCCCTACGCCAGCATTACCAATAACTAATACATTCTGAGCTTTTTTATGCTTATCTTCCATAAGCGCATAAAACTCATCGCATTGATTTTTTCGATTGTAATATAGCTCTTCAAATAGCTTGAAGTCAGTTTTTGCTATTTCAACAAGATCATCAAATGCAAAACTAATAAAATCATCTAACTCTCTGGTGTATTTGCTTTGTTTTTCTTGTTCTGCCATAAATATGCTTCCTTATATTTTATTGCGCAATTAAAAATTGATAATTAATATTAAACGTAAAAAATCATTTCTCTATAACAATGAATGGTACAGCCATTTCAAGAAGTGAAAGTCCACCATGCGTCAATGTCGGATAACCGCCCTGGCTTTTCCATTTTTTACGCCCAAGCACGAGGTGCCATTCACCATGCTGCGAAGTGATGGTTTGCGTCAGTGGCGGAATCCAGTAATGGCTGTTGGCATTTGTGAGTGATTGAACGGAACGACCACTTTTAAAGTTCTCCTTTAAAAAATCGGACTGATCTTTGTGCACGACATCGGGGAAAATCCCGGAATGAGCATAGCCATGGTCTGAAGTAATCACCAACCTGCGCCCAGTTGCGAGACGATCGACAAACTGCCAGAAATCATCGGACGCGAGCTGTTCTGCGGCGGATTTCGATAGCTTACGGTAGCCATCGCCATTGTCGGATAAGTCGTGCATCTGACTGTCCGGCCAATGGTGCCAAAAAAGGATATTGGGATCGGCTTTGATCAGGCTTACGCAATCCACGAACGGCATGTCCGTTGCCTCTGTCCATGCATCCGGGAAATGCGAGCTTTTTGTTGAATTATGTTCAAGCCCCGATCGTTGGCCGAACCCCAATGCCTTGGCAAATGGGTTGGTATTGGCGGGTATTTCTGCTGCGGTAACGCATGATTTGTGCAGGCTATAGCCGCGTTGCGCGGCTTGTTCTATAAGCCAAGGCAATTCGCGTAATGACAAGGCATCCAAAATTAAGATGGCCTTGCCATTGCAACGTTCCGCCCAAAACCGTTTTAGTTGGTCGCTGGTTCTTGGCGCAGCGCCTTCAAACTGTTGCCACAATTCCCAGGCGCTGCCGGACAGAACATTATCGAGCTTTTCAATGCTTTTATCCCGTTCGGTGGTGATGGCATCGACGACATCCGCGCGTATTGGCGGCGAAAATGTCTCGTGCAGAAAATCGAAAATCGCTTGCCATGCTTGATCGGCAGGCAGGTTAAATACCTGGGTGATAAGCGCCTGATCCATTGCTTCAATCCTTTTCCAAATCCAGAGAGTATGTGATTCCGTCAGGCAGCTTTTTTAACAGTTCTTGCAATTGCGCGCCGGTCAATTTGTCGATAGACACCTTGCATCCATAGACCTGACTTCCGGCATTGATTCCCCAGCCTTCCAGTTTGCCAAGCAGATTTAACGAGGACGTTGCAGGGGCATTTAGTCGCATCCTGTCTCGAACCCCTGAGTTGGTTCCGCCGAATAAACCTAAACCGGTCGGCTCGCTGCCATTATTGCCGGTTGTTTTTTCTCCAGGGCTAGGATTTGTTGTGGGTGGTTCCGGTGGATTTACAGGCGGCACGACGACACCGCCACCACTAGAAACGGTCGTGCCGGGTTCGTGAAGGGTAGTTTCTTCCAATTGCCTGCCCGAAGCCAATCGGCCTTTCATGCGTTGCCAGGCTTCATCCTCGCTTTCACCAGGTCGTCTTTCCAGTAGCTCCCTTCCCAGCAAGTTGATCGCAATGGCGCCTTGCGCACATAGACGAATAATTTTTTCTTTCGCCTCAATTTCGCCCAGCCAGGGTATCGATGGTTCACCGCCTGATTTGGGCTCTTTCAATTGTTTCAGTACTTCCGCTACCGAATCATTTCTTTTTGCATTGTCTGCAACAAGCTCTTTAAATTCCTCCGGTATAAACAATTCGCGCTGTATGTGTTCTTGGATTGCAGACAAGATTTTGCTGCCTTCCGCGTTGTGGCTTGTTGTGATGAACTCACATTTTTGTGGATCGGCAAAATTCCATATCTCAAGTATTGCAAACCGATCAAAGCGTTTATTCAGTTGGTCGCGCAGTTCCTTTTGATACTTGATGTGCAGGCTTGAGTATTCCGAATCGGCCTTTTTCCATTGCGCAGCTAAATACACGGCACGAGCGAGCACCAGCAATGATTTGTCGTAAAACACGTTTTCCAAAGCTCGTTGAGCCAATAAAAAACGCACGGTATTTCGGTTTTTGGGTACGTAGGTTTTCAGCCATTTACCCAATTCCGCATCGCTGACATTGCTGGATGGAACGACGATTACTGGAATGCGGTTATCCCAGTTCTGTGGCTGATCCCGCTCATCAATGTCGCTCCATGGGTCAGTGTTCCAACTCCGTTTGAGAATAAGCACCCGATAAGTTTGCGACGCATCACCGGAACCAGCCAAAACATAGCGAATTTCGTCCGCCAAGTAGTTTTGATCTTCACCTTTCTCGAACAAGCGATCATTTTTGGCATGCGCCATTAATTTGGCTTGCGGATTTTCTTCGTTCAGGAAGATTAAGCGATTGCCTTTACGGTGAATGTTAAAGCTGTTCTCTTCAATTAAAGCGAGTTCTGCCTGGAACTGGTTGTCGTCAATAGGCTTATGGCGAGTGATGTCTACTTGCAGTTCGTGCGCTTCTGCACCGGCCATGGATTCAATCGACAATGAACGAAGCCAGAGCGAGCTTAGTATCGGTTCCAAATACTTCGTATGGTTACCTAGACTGGTCGTTGCATCTCTGACTGCTTCATAGTTGCGTAATGCCTTGTCTCTGAGGCTACGCTGCATTTGATTGGCAACTGAATCCAGCAACGAAGACACGCCGCTGTTTTCATTGGTAATGGAAAAATCAGCAGCGGTGATGATCGGTGAGTCTTTACCAGCTGTTTTAAAGACATCAACTAAGATTCTCAGTAAATCCCGTGTTTCTTGGGTTTCGGTCGCGATCAACACTTGGTCATCAAGCAGCTTCAGCAAATGTGGTGCGTAAGGCCATGCATCAATGAATTCCTGCTTTACCTTCTCATGATCAGCGCCGGAAATATGGTTGAGCCGCAGGTATTCATTAAGGTGGTTGACGATGATGTTTTCTATGTCGCTTTCGTTGATCTGCATCCGATTTTCAAACAGCCGATACAGTAATAGCTTTTGACGATCTTTTTTGGCTTGCGGACCTTTGAAGTCGATCCGTACAGGGTTGACGCGGTAGATTTGCTGGGCTGCATCGGATACACCATCCCTAACCGACACCACCAACGCCAGCAATTCAGGATTCTTCTCAGCAATTTCCGAAAGAATCTGAATGAAGTTAAAAGCCCAGTTTCGCCACGGGTATTGTTTATTGTTGGTGAGGCCTTCGTACCAGGTCTGGAATTCGTCCAGGATCAGCAGTGTAGGTTGCTGTTGAAACAATTCGACCAATAGTTCATAGCCAGGTACCTCGGTTTTCTTATCGCCTTGACCTTCCCATTTACCTTTGATAAAGGTGCCATGAGGGTGTTTTTCAAATAACAAGTCCCAAAGAAACTTGTAGTTGTGGAGATGCAAGCTCTCGACGATGACATTCATGTCTGTGCGGAGAGCAAGACTTGCTATGGCCGGGTTAGCAAGTCTTAAAGACCAATCATCGAGCCAATTGCGACCGGCGGCGCTGTCTTTGAGCATGTGGGACAACGCAGCCATCAAGTGCGATTTACCTTGGCCACGTGCGCCAATGATCACGGTAGGTCTCGATTTTCCAGGCTCTACTGCTTCAATGGTTTTGAGCAGATCGATAGATGGGTAGGTAATGTTGAGAAAGTCACTGGCAGACTTATCTAACGCGCCCGTACCATGCCGATTGGTAAAATCGATGGTGGTTCCACTTAATCGCTTTCCTGTGAATTCGCTGCGTAGGTTGAGGCCAAGCATCCTGTTTCCTTAAATTAGACGTTTGGGCGGAATTTTAATGGACAGCGACTAATTAAACCAATCCAGATGGTTATTAGGTCGATTTAGTCTTGTCATTTACAGGTTTAAAGTACACAAAAGCAGGCTACTTAAATCCAAAAAAGTTAAACTGATCGGCCAATTCGATTACATTTTTTGTTGCATGCCAGAAACGACATACAAACAAGCGACCGGCTTAATCCGCGAAGCCGAGAAAATCAGCAACCTACCGGTTCGAGTAACTTGGGACTATACGCTGCAAGTGGGTGCAGTCCTGCATTTGAGCGAAGCGCAATGGTCAAAACAATTACGGATTTCGGTAAAACCAACTCGTCCGGATATTCCCTATCTGGTTGGTGTGCAATGTGCGCTTGCGATTCGCTTTTACACGCAACGCGAACAGCGGCATTTGACCGCTTCGCAAGTCAGCCGGGATAAAGCAGTCAGTGAATTTCGCGAACTGGGTTAGCCCCCAACGATCAGTATGCACTACGCACTGCCGGGTATATTGCATCGAAGCTCAACGAACCAGAAGCCGCTGCTTTGCTGGAAAATGCGGTTAGAGCAGGGCCTAATGACCCGATCGCGCTTTTAGCCTTGGCAGAAAACCTACTAGCCACCCATCAAGACGAAGCCATCAAAAAACGCGTGGCCGCTTTATTGACACAAGTGATTGACGTCGCTCCCGCTTCAAAAGCGGCAGAGCGAGCTGAAGAAATCTTGCGAACCCTCGCTTACGACAAATTCCGCCAAACCGGTTCACAGAATCCGCAAGCAGTTGAGTACTGCTTGCAGGCATTAAAAACGTTTCAGGGCATGACGCCTCAAGAAGTAGCGGGTGTGGCCATGGAAGCTGCGGCATTGGGACAAAGCGGATTGGATGTTAATAATCCCAATAAAACTTATCAGCTTCGCGCGGTTCCCGGCAATTACACGGGACTGCAGGTGGTTTGCTTTATGTATGTTGCCTTGGAACAAGTCGCGCCCGGACAGGATATTGGGTTTGATCTCAAGGCAGAATTCGAAGAGGCGTTGAGTTTATTCAAATCCGGCAATCACTAATCCTGGGTTCACTTTGTGTTTTTATTGGGTTAGTACCACCAGAAACCAGAGCAGATAATCCGGCATTTGCTTAATAAAGTATTGCTGGGTTTTGGTGCAGCACTATTTGTTGCTAAAACCCGGAGCAGTGCTGAAATGACGTTGGCATCCATAAGAGATACAGATGCCAACGGCAATCAAGGTATCATGTGTATTAGTCACGACTTATTACGCCGCTCTTGGTCGACCAACAGTTCCAGTTCTGGGAGGTAGTATCTCACCTCGTCCGAAGGTTCTGCCGTTATCCTGGGTCAGCATACGCACGTAATGATCGACTTTGATCAGATATGCAGCAGCCTGTTTCAGATTGTTGATCTTCTCGACATCGCTATAGTGGATCATGCCGATACCAAGATGGTGATAGCCGGCCTTATTATCGTTGCAGTTCCAGTAGGAACCACGTCCATTGGTAATAACCCATTGCCAGTATTCACCGATCTCCCAAGCACGGTAGACATCGTTTTTGACCTGAGAACCATCAAAGAACAAGACCAAGTGGTAATGGTATCCCCGCTCAGGTCCGTACTCCAAGGACCAAATATAGCCGAACTTATCATCGAACAGGCTGTTCATCTTGGCGTTGTTCAATAGATGTTTAAAGTCATGTTTCGCCTGCCAGTACTTCTTCTCGATGTCATTTAGACTCATGATGGGACCATCCTCATACAAATCCAATCTAATCACAACCAATCGGGAGTAATGCTCGAACAAGGAGTCGATATAGCGCATCATCCCTTCATGGTTTTTATTCGCGGTACGATGAGCCTTATTGATCAAATCTTTGAACTCGAAGGTGCCGGTGACTTCCAGTATCTGCATGACAAAGGTTTTCATTCGAATGATGAGGTCTAACATCACTTCATAGTCGACACCCATCTGGTACAAGCTGTTTGATTTTTTAAGCGATCGTTGATGTTCTATCGCTGATCGAAGACTACAGTCCAAAGCGTTATTAACGAATATGCTTACATAGGGATGAAAGCCATGGATCGGAAACTCTTCTTTGATCTCGTAGAGATAGTGTTCGACTAGGGTCTCGATCGATTTCGCTAACTGAGTCGGTTGCACCTGTAACAAGCCATTACCCTGATCTGTGACGATGTAAAGCGGGTCATTAGTTTGACTGATGATGGTTTGTGTCAATTGGCTGATTTGAGCGAGTTGATTGCTTAAGGTGTTCATAATAAACCTCTTGGGTTAAATGGATTTAGTTATGAACCTGCGCTGGCTTGATATTGAATCGATGGATTGTTTTGTGCAATCCATCTTTCTAAAAAACAAGTAATCATATGAGAGACTGATAGTGCTCTTTATTTGATGTATTAGTTTTTTAGAGGGGGGCTAGTAATCTGAGTGTTTAGAGTTATAGAGATATGTCAGTTAATATGGGCTTGTGGGGAATCTATTATTAATAACATATAATACAAAACTCTATCGATTCAAAAATCCCTAGCGCTCATTGGTAACAAAAATTATTTACTCTTGAATTGTAGTAAAAATAAAATCTGTTTTTTATATCTAGTTAGTGCAAGTCCATACTATATGCATAACTATAATATTCTTCCCATTATCCAGAAGGCATCCCCGATTATTGTCTGCATTACAAAACAATTGATTGATTAAGCAGCCATGAAAATTCGAATCAGATTTGCTGAATCAAATACCCCTAAAAGCAATCCGACATGATCGACGCAGTACAGCATATTCAATCATGAAGCGACCAGTCAGGGTCAGCGGCGGTTTTAGATTGAAAATCCATGCATGCCCCAAAAATTGCCTGCTAAATCCGCTAATTTAGCGGTATTAGCAGGTGAATATATATGGGCTCTATCAAAAATGTATGGTTATGGTTACGACTTTTGCTCAAAATAGCAGGTGCTGAGCTAGACATTGCTCTGTTCGTAGCGATTCAGCTAATGTCGTTGGAAGTACAAAAGATTTTTCGGGTTAATACCTCAAACGGTGTCGCAACTTGCGACACTTTTGGGTTGTTCGCCAAGTATTCCCCGGATGAAATTAAGAATTTGTTCCTGCTGTTGTTCATTAATCCCGTCAACATTCAGCTGAACCGTCCAGTACTTTTCAGTTTGGTTTACCCGTCCAATTTGACTGCCATTTTCATTCAGGAGAACGTTTTCAGTGGCAACTTGATTTAGCTCATAGACGTCCTTGAGTGCTTTAATAACAAACCGAGTAATATGGGTTTGCTGGAGCTTGCCAGCCTTGAGCAACCCCCAAGCTGTTTCTAAAGATGCAAGCACTACGCTGGAATTTTGATGATCATCCAATATTTTTTTAATCTGAACTGCTGCGGTTCGCGATAGTAATGTTGGATCACGATTCAAGTCGTTTAAGATGAAATCGGGTAGGCTGTCGAAAGCCAAAAAGCGATACATGTCGGTACGATTAATACCAATCGCTTCAGCGAGGTTTGTTTTGCTCGGAAATTCATTCTCTATGCTTCGAATTGCCTTACCGATTTCGTAATCACTCAAATCCTCCCGGACTATATTTTCTGCCAAGGCATAAATTGCTCGGTTCTGATCATCAACTGTTATCACTATCGCTTCGATCTGTTGCTTATTCAAAATACGATAAGCTCGCCATCGCCGTTCGCCTGCGATGAGTTGAAAACGGTCCGCTTTTTTTTGAACATTGATGGGTTGAAGTAAGCCTTTTTCTCGGATTGACTGTACGAGACTCTCCAATGATTCTTCGGAAAAAAGTCGGCGTGGTTGATCAGGATTCGGATCGATCAGATTCACATCAATCAGGCAATGGCGCCCCTTGAGGGCGGTCTGAAAAGAATAATTAGCGAATGGTTCTTTAAAGTTATGATTTATCATGTTTCGGAAAAATAATGATGGGTGGCTATGTGCGGCTCATTCCGCTAAGGTTGCCGGAATGAGCCGCTCTAATGCCGGAGATATTGACTAGGCAGCCAAAACTATTAAGCCGCTGACTCCCGCAGAGGCTAAACTGAGCCCCGGCGAAAAGCATGTATTTTTTAACGCCGTTTTATAAAAAACGGCGTTTTACCTAGAAAACCTAGGTTTTTTGGCATTTTTGCAGATGCAATGTTTTTTTACCGGCAATTAGGATTAAATTGAACAGGGTTTTTAAAATACTTACCGTTGATGTCTATCAGGAGCACGTGGTGTTGCGCAAGATAATCAAGCGCCCGCTGAATGGCCTTTCTAGGCTCTTCCATATCCTTGAACGGCTTTACTTGTTGCAACCGTTTTTTAAGCTCTTGAACTGTGTAAGCGCCATTCTCGCCCTTGCCAACAAATACGTTGTAGACAGCGGCCAGTTGCGCCACATCACTGATTAATCCTTTGCGTTCGCAGTAATTTCTCACGCCAGTTATCAGTTCATTGAAAATGTTGATCGCCATTACGACAAACTCATTTGGTATAAATGGGTCATCCAATTCACTTTCAGGGGGGTTATCCGTATGGAGTAGAAACAAATTCGATGCTATGCCCATGATTTGCATTTTTGTTTTGCCAACTACCCGTTGCAAAATAGGATGGGATAACTCTGCACCAGGCCGCATCTTATATTCTAATTCCTGCTCGAAGTTTCCAATATGTCGCCAACCGTCGTCAGATATCCTTAAAGTAATTAGTAAATCGTGACTTAATGCGTTTTCGTCATCGATATAGATTTTAAAAAACTCACACCTTTTTGCGTACAGTTCAAGAATGTGTTCACCATTTATTTTGTCGGTAACTCTGTCGCGGTAACCAATAGATGATGGTTCGCAAATCATAAGAAATCGTTCAGATAACCCAGTTTCTTCACTGGCGGCTAATAATTTCCCAATTACGCCCTCTTGAGCAAAGCAGGCGATAGCGCCACGAACTTGACCACTGTATGATTTACTGCCAATACGATTACTATTCACATAACCACCTTCGCGTGCATTAAGAAGCAAATCGTTATTATTATTTTTGGGACCAGTACGTAGCCCTAAAATTGAATTAAAAAATCCTTGCTCTGACGTGGCAGCAAAAAAGAACCCATCAGTAGTCGTTAACATCGCGTCTAATGCTGCAGGGGTGACATTGGTTATCGGCATCATGTTTTGCAATCGATCAAAATGTTTCTTAAGCTTCTTAATAAAGTTATTCGTTACTTCAATTTGTTTCTTGTAGGTTGCTTTCTCTTCTTTGGTTGTACATCCAGCTAGAGATTCTTTGAGTTCATCGCTTATATCTTTGTAAATTTTAATACTAGATTTGAGTTCAGAAATCTTTGGTTCGATCATATTTTTTAAAGGTTCTAGTAGCATTCCAAGGGCAAGTGATTTACCTGTACCAGAACTTTGTTCTAAAGCTGCATACAAACCAATTGAAACAGTGCGTCCATCTGGATAAGAAACTTGGTAACGCTTACTAGTGATGCCACTCCATGCGCTCAAAGTAAGCAGAATAATTGTACTATCAGCAATGTCATTTCTGTAGCTAATATATAAAGATAACTTAGAAACCAACGAATCTTTGTCGTGAATATGAGTTGCCAGATTTAAATAATATTTTGGCGCTGAGTTGTCTAACATAAAATCAATATCCATTGTCGGAGACGGATAGGTGTTATAGCGCGGAAGAGGAAGAGGGGGCGGTGGTGCTTGATACTGATATGCTTGATATTGTTGATTTTGAAATGGCTGTAGCTGAATTTGTGGTTGGGGTTGAGACTGAGCTTGTAATTTAGCCATATTAATTCGCGGGTCTGATTCCCAATTCAGTGCTTTGTATACATCCCTATCGTTGTAGAAATGTGCATAAATGTCAAAAGCATGGTCAAGTAAAAAACCATCGAAAGTGTGAATTTCAATAATGCCTCTTAGGTTGTCGAATTTGATAGAAATCGTCGGACCATTGTGGTGATAATATCTAGACTGGAGAATACTCCCTAAATATTCAAATTGTAATGAATTGTTGTCTGCTATAAAGCCCAAGCCTATTAGTAGGGCATGGATACTATATGCGTTATTGAAAATTTCTATTTTCTGACCATACATATGGTCTACAGGTTTTTCGTACATAAATATTTTCTCAAAATAGTTAAATTAAAATTATGCATGGCGAACCGAATCTATTTTTAGAAGATTCATAGTCGCCGCTTGAATTGGATTGATCGCCGAGTATTGACCGTAGATATTTGGCCATGAAAGTTGATTGATTTATCTTTTAAAATATGAAAAGCGATTGCCGAATAACCAACCTAGGCGGCATATACTTTTTCTCTAGGTTTCAACGGAAATGACGCTAAATTTCCGATCATTAAAGCGATAGTCTCGCGTTCGAATCTCTCAATCCCCCACAAATAACAAGAACATACACATTTATTTTTTATTGATGATTTTCCTTTTTTAAAAAATCGTTTAATGTTAGAAATCGCTCCGCATGAAAAACTGACTATCTGTGCCCGATATTCCAAATCGGTAGTCAGTTCCATGCCCGCGAAACCTATAGAAATTAGGCTCCTCTACGATTGGCTAAACAGGTAATAAATGTCGGAATGTGGACCAAAAATTTCCTAGCATTAATTTGAACGAAGGCCGTCTGGAATCCGTTGGATTTTCGATTTCTAAAGAGCCATTCGAATTCTGTGGGTTTCAGCGGATTTTCTGAACGCGATTTAAATACTGCGATTGAGCAGTATTCGTCCAACCCGTAGTTAATTGGTTTTTCTTGCATTTTGCCTCCTTGTGGCGGTACATGATGACTAGTTTTTCATAAAACTAGCGGGGATCAATGGACCGGGAATCACCTGTTTTTCGGTCCGGTTCTGGCATTTAGAACTTCGGATGCGCAAACTTGCGTTCGATTGATTTTGTTGTTTTAGGAAATGTTGGCTTTCAGCAGGGTCACGGAATGCCGATTAGCGGCAAGAATTTTGGAGTCGAAATGATGGTAATGCGGGCGAAAAGACTTGATCGAGCATTAATCTTACGTCGCGTTCAAGTTGATCGTAACGGCCTATCGGCGCCACGTATGCATCTCCCTTAATTTGTTGCATCCTTTGATTTTTTCATCAGGAGTGGATATGGCCGTCACATCGAAATGGCGTCAGCATATAGACGCGTGTTAGAGCAGTGGTTTATCGTAGCGGGAGTACTGCGCGCAGCAACAGATTGATTTCCGCACCTTCACTGCCCGATTGAGCGAGTATCAAAAATTGCCTACCGTGGATTCAGTCGGTCTAAAACCGATTCACATTGAATCGACCGGTGTTGACCTGATCGTCTTTAAACACGCTCAAGGCCATCAGCTTGAATTTCGTCCGACCGGCTGGGTGGCGGAGTTGTTGCGATGTCTGGCTTGATCGAGTATCCGGCACGGATTTAGTTGGCGGTGGAGCCGGTGGACATGCGGCGTGGTCTGGATGGCTTGTCGGCCATTGTGCAGCAGAGTCTGGGTTACTCGCCCTGTGCCGGATCGGTGTTTATCTTCCGTAACCGGGCCGGCGCCCGATTGCGACTGTTTCTGTGGGATGGCAATGGCGCGTGGTTGTGTAAGCGTCGTTTACATCAGGGCAGTTTGAGGCGGTGTTTGCGATGGCTTCAAGCCGAGACTCAAGGTGGCACTCGTCATGATGATAGTGCGTCTGATCATGGCTGAGACTGTTTATCTTTTGTTGTTCGTGATAAGAGTTCCTACTTTGTCGACGATCTGCGCAATTGCCGCTCTATAATTCGTGCCACATTTGTTTCTATAATTCGATTGGCCCAATCTTTAGTCGATTTTCTAACACGATCACGAGGATCGTAGCCCTTAATTGGATCATTTGGAAACAACAGTTTTTCAACCATTTGGCCTCTAAAATCATGCTCATCATTACCGCCATAAAGCCACATAAATTTTAAATCTAGATAAGGAATGCATTTTAATTTGACCCAATTTTTTAATTCCTTTGTTTTAATTTCTGTTACTTTAGGTGTATATCTATCTTTAGGCTTGAGAGTCTCACGAACCGACGCCAGCCAATGGCTGAAATCCTCTTTCAGAACTTCATCAGTCGCATTTAGATCAACCGAGATTTCGAATTGACTATACTTGCGACGCTTTAAGATCTCTCGCCTATTTATTGCATGCGGCCTATTTGCTAACTTAGCAAGTTCTCTATTACAGTCCTCTTTATGCCAGAAGCTTTCCCCGTGCTTACATGCCTCTACTAGCTCTTTGTTATCAAATTCGTGTTTAAATATCTTCCATAATTGCAAGGAAGTAATACTTTTCACGCTAGATTCACTACGTTTCGCGTCACGTTGCGTAAATGCCTCGGAAAAGCCTAGACAGAGATATGATCCTCTCCCCACAAAACCGTTCTTTATTCCATTTATCAAATTTTCTTCAAAACAAGATTTCAAACCAGGCGCGTAATTAATTAAATAGTGCATTAACGTCCTAATTTGAAGTTGCCATTGCCAATCCTCGAGAGACATAGATGCATATCTGTCGTAATTATTTAAATTAAACCAACTAAAATCAGAATCATTAACCATAATAAAACCTGTCGACTATGCTAAACGCCTAAGTTAAAAGCCTTATTCATAGTTTCATTTAAAATAGTACTTTTATGCTCCGTGCACAGATGAGCATAGCGGTCAGTACTGATAAGGCTTTTGTGTCCTAAAATTTCCGCTATTTCTTTTAGGGTTCGACCGGCGCGCGCCAGCGTCGACGCTGTATCGTGTCGCAAATCATGCCAACGAAAGTTTTCAATCTTGGCGGCCTTTAAACAAGCAGCCCATTGTTTACGAAAATCGAAGGGCTTGTCAGGATTTGCAGGTGATGGAAATAACAAACTGCCACCTACCTCACGAAATTTCTTCATCTCTTCGATAGTGACGGAGGGAATTGGCGTGTGACGCGGCTGTCCGTTTTTGGTGTCGGCTAGCAAAGCTAGGCCTTTGTCGAAGTCAATATCGCACCAGCGTAATTTATCCAATTCTCCTTTGCGCATGCCAGTGGTCAGCGCCATCAGGACTTTCAGATAAAACTTGCCGCCAATGACCTGAGCTGCTCGAATTAAGCGCGGCTTCTCTTCGTCGGATAGATAGCGGACAACTTTATTATCTAAAGTAAGGGAGCGAACCTTTTTACAGGGATTTTCGTCAATATACTGCTCTGAAACGCGATCATCCTCTTGCTGTCGAGTGGCAAAATCCATGATGGAAGAAAGTACCGCAAGATGTCGATTATAGGTGGCTGGTGCCAGTGAGCGTTTTGATTTTAGTTTAAGACGGATTTCGTCGGGAGTAATGTCAGGTAGAATGACTTTGTTGAAATGATCGACCCACCATTTAACCAACCGGGCGCGGTCGTGATCTTTTCCTGTCCACCAAGCCATGTATTCATCGGCGAGACGGTCAAAAGGGATAGTGCAGGGACGTATGCCTTTAGCGTCGTATTCTTGGTGCTCAAGAACCGAACGAGTACCCCATGTCCGGGCATCTTGCTTGCGTCGAAATGTTTTGGTTTTGATGCCCTTACCAGATTTGGTAAGAATGGTGCGATAACGGGTTTCGCCGTTTTTTAGATCAATCTTGATGATATGAAAATTTAGCATCTGTGCTTCCTCATGTTTGAGGCTAAAAACAGGACTACTAGTAAAATCACTGTAGTCGGTGGTTTTAGTACACAGTTACTAAGGCTCTACTTCCTTGTAAGCCCTTGAATTTAAAACTTATTCAGTGGTGGGTCGTGTGCGATTCGAACGCACGACCATCGCATTAAAAGAGCTGCATTTAACAAATAACCTATTGATATACAACAATATTTAACAAACAGCTCTCACGTTGCAATGCATATTTGTACCTATTGTTGATTATTGGTTTTACCCAAGATTTACCCAGCGAAGATCACTAAAAGAGCAAATTTCCAATCAAAAAAATTCGAATGAAAGCTAGATATAATGATCCTTGCAATGCTATTGATTCTTTTTCAACAGAATTTAAGCTGACGAACAACTACAGATTTTCTATAAATCTGTGATAGTAGAATCATAAAGCGCGTTGTACCATCCTCATTTCCTAGTGATCTCTTTTTTGATCGTCCAAATACCTTGGACTTCTCAATCAGCAACCATTCAACTGCAACGACAGCGGACTTAATAGGTGCGTTAGCTGATGATGGCATTGTTATTCGATTGCTGTCGAATACAAAGCAGAAAAGTGAATACACAAGGACCCCGTTTAACCAGAAATTCTTTAATCTCAAGCAGAAGAGTCTTGACCAAGAATTTGGATATTTCAGCAAAGGAAAATTTAACAACTGAGACCTTCACTATTTAATCTAAGTAAAAACACCGATTAAATTAGTTTAGTACTGTAGCCTAAAGAAACCTTCTTTCGCGTTTTATGTATCAATCCATCATAAGACGATTTAACCTGATCATTATGCCTTCTCGTTCAACAAAGGCTTCCCAAATACCCGTATTACCTTTACGATCAATAATGAGTGTTGTGCGCGATTCCTCGTCACTGGCGATAACGCGCCAAACATCAATCTCATGGTCAGATTTCCCATTATTCCATGTTGACTCACGCACCTCGATATTCACCGGAATTTGACGGGCGAAATTGTTAAATTGCCCAGGATCAGAGACCTCAATTCGAGCGAACTTTCCTTGAGCGGCTGACAAGTCTGCTGCGGCAATTCGAAACATCCATATATCTTCAAGCTCTATATACCGAGTATCCATAACGTTAATCTTGGCATCGTGAGTCTTTTTTCCAACGAAAACATTGACTTCGGCTTCTCCGCCAGAAGTAAAGGCAACCTGACTCTCTAAGTTTCCGATGCCTCCAGGTATCTTTGTCGTAACAGTAGCCCTTGTTGGTGTGACGCTGTCAGACGCATACATTGCGATTGTTTTGGAAATCACATCTTCGCCTTTGGCAACCGACTGCTCGACGATCCAATAGTCTTTATCTTCAGTGAACGTCACTGTCATCAAACGGTCCGCAATCACGCTACCGGCTTGCTCGATAGAGACCTGGAAGCTGAGCTCTTCGCCGGGAGTCCAATTGGCCTTTGGAATCGCGTAAATTGGATTGAAATCAGATTCGCTATACGTCGGAAGGTCAACCCTATCTGGATTGTGTGGGAACGGATCTATATCTGGTTCATCGGGGGGCTGCGGCGTATCGGGCAGAGGCGGTGGCGGAGCGGGAAACGAGCCACTGTTAAATATCAAACCCAATTGCAACTCACCTCCACGATTGTCCTCAACTTGTCGTATGGCAGCTCCGCCGATGATGATACCAAGTTGTTTAACAAACTCGTCGCGGGACAGATCCAAGAGGCTGAACTCCTCGTCTTTCGAATCCCCTGTCACGAAGAGGACGGCGCGAAGGACCCGGTAGATTGCGTTAATGACGATGGTGAGAATTGAACTCATGAAGAGATCAAGCGGGGCTCCAACAATCCACCCAAGCACATCACCTAAGAGATCGAAGGTACCGCAGACCAACCAACCAATGATAGGAATCTTGCAATATTTGTCTTTTATAAACAGCCTGCGAATTGACCGTAACCATCCCTTAAATAACTCGGCAAAGTAACCTCTGTAGTCAGTAACCAGGAGTAACAACCAACTTTCATAAAACTCTTGGCTTGGTCGGATCTTGAGGGATAAGTTTTTATCGTCTGAATTGATATACGGTAAAAACTTTCCAATATACCTACTTAAGGTGTCATCTACTGGTAATGGAAACCAAGGAGTGCGAACCCATGCACCAAACACCTCGACATTGATACGAATTTCAATCAGACCGCCAAAGTAGACCTGGCCGTCAAATTGATCCTCGCCGGGCTTCAAATCTGCCCTTATTCGAGAAACATGGAAATTTCTAGAACGAACCTGGAAAGTCGTATTGTCTTTTCCAATCGAGATTGGGATGTCGGCAATCGGAAGTAACCCCAGTAGCCGCCGAAGTCCGATTTCACTTATACCCAAACGTAGATCATCGTTTCCTGAGACGTCGGGAAACGCAACATCTCCCGATGCCTGATTACCAAGAGTGAGATAGAACTGATTGTTCCGGATATACAAATCTTTGCCTGGCAACCGTCCCAGCGGCCCAAGCTCAACCAAATCATCAAAGTCTGGAAGCGGAAACTCCGTTACAGTTTTCTTGAGCCCATCTTTCAACCAAAGATCAATCAAAAAATTCATGATAGCTCTGAAAGCGCGTGCTGTTGGTCCATCATCATCGCCCGGCAACGCTAAGCGGCTAACGGAATGTTCTCCAGTCTCAAGAGTTAGACCGGCAATAGCCTCACCAACCAAGCGTACAGATTCAGGGTGATCTCCTTCTATCTCAGTTACATCGAACCAGGGAAGACCATTTTTCTTAGTTAGCAGTCCTATAACGTAGCCGTGCGCACGTTTGACGATTTGTCCCCCCGCCTGAGCCACGAGTTTCAGACGAGTTATGGATCCATGCTCGGAGTCGGTTAGGGTAAACACAACCTTGATTTGCATCAGGAATGTATCCTCGACAAACTCGGGGCTATCTGAAACGGGATAGAAATTGAAACTAATCGGTTCATTGGTAACAGCATAAAAAGTCAGAAATCGATTCGAACCAATAGGGATTTCTTCACGGAATGCGAATTTCTCTGGCTGAACCTCTCTCAGTCCCGCGCTTATCTTATTGATGCCAGTCTCGTGGAGAGCCAATCCAAATTCTGAGTGGTAGGAAACATGATGTGTCGCCATAGTATGATCCCCTTCAACTTATTACTGTTTTACAACTGCAGTTAACTTAACAAAAGTTGGTGCGTTTTCAGCCGGTGTGGAATCCGCTTCAACACCAACGCTTATGTCATTATGCCCATGACCATTGATGGCGAGTTTTGGCCCGTTACGAGCAGAATCAACCACACCAATATCATTTATGGGCAATAATTCAACAGTATGTGTGGAAGTAAACTTATGCGAATGTATCTTATTTCCCCCAAGCACGCCCATTGGTTCATCGCTTAACAGTGCCTTGACGTAGCGATTTTCAATCGATCCATCAAATTGTGTAGAAAGCAAATCCCATCCGTCTGGAATTTTATTGTTCGCAAGCAACAGGACCGTGCCGGTTGGAAGCTTTGCATACTGCTCTGCTTGGATAAAGCGAATGCCGATAAATTGTGGCTCGTTTGCGACTTCGTTGACAACCGTTGTGCCTCCTTTCTCGAGTGATTCATGCTCGTGGATTCTGGCCTGAAACTGAGCGATTGGCAGTCTGGGCGAAGTGATATCGCCGGCGAATGCCGGACGATCCTGGTTTGCTCCGGCCTTCCAGGTATGCGTGTGCTCTATATTATGGGTGTGGTTAGTATCCCCTTGCGCACCAGCTGGTGGTGTAATGCTAAGAAACCGCTCGCGTAGGTCCGGGGTCTTATTGGCACCGTCGCACCAACGCCATCCTTCTGGTAAGTCTCTGCCAATGTACCCCACGATTAAACCTTCCGGCATTGAGTAAGAGAAAAGACCGTCGAACAGAAATGCCGACAATCCATAGCTTTTCGGCCGCCCTGACGTGAGTGTTGAAGTTCCTGGCGAGGTACTTACACTGACCAATGCGTGAACATGCTGACCGTCTGCGACCGTTTCCTTTATACCTAAAGGCCTTTCAAGCATATTCGTTGCGCCAGACCGCCCTTCGTGCACGTGCCCAATTCCGTGGCTATGCATCTCAACACCACCTACCGTGGGCAAGATCGCAGTTGCGCTGACCATCAACATTCTGCCCATCCATCCATCCGGCACCGCCGTAACCTTACCCTCATAGCTTCCAGGATTGGGCTTGTCAAAAAGCAAAACCGCATCACGTGGAACCGCGCAACCAGCAAACATGATCAAATGTGCATATAGAACCAATAATGAAAGTTTATTCATATACTCCTGCCAGGAAAAAGAGAATATAGGTAAATTTCGAAAAGCGTTTGAGTTCTTAGATATCATAATTTCCTTATTCTTTGCACATCTAGTTTCTTTAAATTCGGCAACATTAATTTTTACTTGTTCTATTAGGGTATTGCGCAAAGCCAGAACATTTCTGGCTTTCCAGTGTTGCCGAAACAAAAGTATTCAAACTTCAAAGGACCGAATCAATAAGTTATAAGTATAACGACCGCAAAACTGTGTGACCACAATGAATTTACGAAATTTAAGGATTTTTTGGTTCCGTAAATCATTAAAACTTGATTTGAAATCGCTGTTGGATGCAACCATTTTGCCGGCTCTCACATCACTGATGCATATCGCTCAAGTCACAGCTTTTTTCAGCGCAATCTTCTAGACCAGTTGTGCTGTTGGTGCTGGGGATTTATGAGTGGCTTAGGTTTTATCTGGGATTTTGTAACAATACACAGCTGCTTCGAAGCGCTTTGTCTGGTTTGGCGAAAAATAAATAAGCAAAGGGCAATACAAACGCGCAGAAAAAGCAGGCTCACTGTTCAATTGCAATCAAGTGCTTAATTTCGTAAGTTAACGCTAGTGTTTCGTAGTTGCGCACCGCGAACCTCACTTTTTCGCCATCGAAAAGGCGTTTCCGTTGTGTTGTAGGCGGCGATAAAATCTTCAATAGCTTGGCGTAAGGCAGCGATGTTTTGAAAACTTGCTTCCAGCAAAGCTTTGCGAGCCAAAATGCCAAAGCAGATTTCCACCTGATCTAACCAACTGGCAGAGGTTGGCGTGAAGTGGAAATGGACGTTCGAATGCTGCACCAGCCAAGCATCGCATTTTTTGTTGGTACAGTAATTGTACAGAATCACATGCAATTCTTTACCCTCCGGCGTCACTGCGACAACCGTGTCCATAAACCCCAGAAAATCTTCACGGCGTTTGGTCTCGATAATCTGGGCGGTGACTACCGGTCGCGACCTGCAGAGCCGCAAACAAGTTGAGCGTCCCATGACGCTTTTAGGTGCTCTTGAAGCCGCGCGCAATTTTGCCGCTGTCGCTCTCAACGTACCCGGTCGTCCACTCCAAGGCTTCGATGCTGGGTTTCTCATCGACGCTGATGACCAAGGCATTTTCGGGCGGACTAAGATACAGGCCGACAATATCCGCCGCCTTGACCGCAAATTCTTTGTCGGTACTGAAACACCAGGATCGTTGTCGTTGCAGGCATATTCCTTCCTTGCGAAGCACGTGCCAAACAGCATACCGAACCACCCACCGTTTCGGCCACAGAGGAACCATCCCATACGGCTTGCCCCTTCGGCGGCGAATGATCAAGGGTCCCCAAGACACGCTGCCGGAAATCTTCACCATACGCCTTCGGAGCGCCCCGGACGAGATTCGCCCGATGCCCGGCTAGCCCCTGATCCAGGAATCGGTCTAGCCATTTGATGACCGTATTGACCCGCGTTTGGCATTTTACCGCAACCTTTTGAACCTACTCGCCATCAAGACAACCCAGAATCATCCGGGCTCGCTCTACTACGCGAACTTCATCCGTCTGGCTCGCCGCACGTCGTTACAACTCCGCTCGTACTTCCGCGGAACACTTAATTTTGGGGCTATTCGTGACATCCCTCAAGATTACTTTATTGGCGCTTAATAACGCAACTCGAAACACTAGTAGAGTAACTCGCATCATAAATCCCCGAAAGTAGACTCCGCCAATTCATCCGCAAAATATCCTTCACCATTGCATGCGTAAGAGAAGCCAAATAAGGGACCTTCCAACGGTCCTAAGATTTGATTGCAAATTTATTATGCGGTTGCGGCCTCTGTTTGTTCGAATTCATTAAGCTTAAGGTGCTGGATTCGGCGAGTGTCGGCTTCCGGCGAGCAAGATTGCTAGTCATCCCTGGCAAGCAAACGTGCCTACAACGCTACGTGATTGTCTGTGGCGGTCCTACCGTCCGTGTCACCCCGGCTTTGATCCAAGTGGGGGCAAAGCCTTGACTCTCACATGCCTCGACGCCGTTTCTCGAAGCCTTGCAGTTTTTATCGTCGAAAACCGCCCGGGGACGGCTTGCAGGACTAATCAACCTTCACTCGCTAACGCTTCGTTTCCAAGGTTTCGCAGCGTTGGATTCTGACCTGCAAGTTTTAATGATTCATGACATCAATCACCACATGATCGCACCTTGGAGTTGTCAACATAATGAGGATTAAAGAAAATAAAAAACAGTTAGGGAGCCTCTGAAAAACTGCCGTTTTGGGCGACAGTAGTTTCTAAGATTGGTCAAGGACTTCAATAATTGACCGTTTTTTCATCAAAACAGCTAGTTTTTCTCAAAAACAAGCACCTTTCTGAGCCAATTTTCAAATTTCAGCCGCAATGAGGCAGCGACGTTCATACGCATCACCGCACAGCACATTGGCAATCGCGGTCAAAAAGGTTAATCGGGCGGCGTTATTAGCTAAACCGCGATAGCGATTCTTTGCGTAACCAAAGCGGATTTTAATATCCCGAAACACGTGCTCGACTTTGGCCCGGCGGCTGGCGAGTTCGCGGGCGGCCTTACGCAGTAACTGGACCTCCTGGCTTTCGTCTTGGGTTAACTTGGCCAATTTGCCCGGACGCATCGCAATGACGCAGGCGGGTGGGTTTTAGGTCGGCATTTCGGGACGTTGGTCCAGGCCTTGAAAGCGGGCGTCACCGTGCACAAATTGCTCTTCGCCGTGCAGCAAATTGGCGGCTTCAGCCACGTCGCTCACGTTCCCGGCGGTGACTTTGAGCGTATGCACCAAGCCGGTTCTATGGTCGACGCCGCAATCAGACTGGCGTCGACGATGGTGCCGGCTTTTAAAAACAGCACGCGTTCACTCAGTGTTAGGTTGATGGCCTGAAAGATTTGTTCGGTTAATCCATGCCGTTCCAGCAAATTACGAAACTGCAAAATCGTGCTCTCATCGGGCACAGTCTCCAGGCGAATACCACAAAAACGCCGCAGGGACTCAATCTCGTACAGCGCCTTTGGGTATGCCGGGATCGGAGTAGCTGTAGACAATTTGCGCCACGTGCACGTGCACATGCAGCATGGCATTCAAGGCAAACGGCTTGCGGCCGCACCCTTTGCCGGAGTCATAATGCGGCTCAATCACCGCTCGCATGACTGACCACGGCAAAAGCCCATCGAGTTGGTTCAGAAACTTTTCCCGCCGGGTGACTTTGCCTTTGTTGGCGTATTCAACATCGGCAAAACTGAGCTGTTGATACTGTTCCATGCGCGTTATCTCGAAATCGGGGCTGTTGGTGAATTATATCGCTCGCCGGTAATTAATCAGAGGTTCCTTAGATTTTTAATTCAAGCCATAATAGTTGACAGGAATTAGCAACTTACCTGTCTGTCGATTAAGGTGGTGGCTCTCTGTTGACAGTCGGACTTGTGAATTTGTCAGGCTCCATATCCGACTATTAACTTTTTGCCAAGACGAAAGAACAGGACCAATCCATTTTTGACATATAAATTTCAATTTGCGGTGACTGGTAAAGCAAGATTCCTATGGGTTTAATGGAATGATGGCATAGTCTCTGAGGAGTCAGACTTTCGCTGAAATATTAAACGGATCGAGGAGTAGCTGGAATTGAATAATGATCTAGTTTTATCCATTAAATACTCGAATAATATTCATGAAATTAATTTAGGAAATGATATAAATAACAATATTATGAAATTGAGTTACGCATCCGATGCACCAGCTTATATCTTACTCATACCACTTCTATTTAGCGCGTCTATCGCGGTAAGAGAACAGCGTTTTTGACTAAAAAATGAAGAACAAATATTCACGTAGAAATTTAATTATACTTGCTTCCATTCTCTACGCTTGCCAAACAGGATGCGGAACTATAGTTAAGTCAGAATTTTCTTTTCACCCTGACACCTGCGAATTAAGTATATGTAATTCTGCAAATAGGAAAGCAAAAAATGAAAACGAGGTTGAAGTTTGTGCCTGTAAAACATGGAATGTATCGAATTTTAAAGTTTATAAGGAAGAGAAATACAGTTTTCGTGTGAAAGATGTTATCGAGCCTTGGCAAGATGGTGAGTTGCCAGCGAATCCACATGATGGATGGTTAGCGAATAAATTTTTTGGATGGATTGCATCCTTCCTGAAAAGGGATGGGGAAGCAAAGTGGTATCAGTTAGTAGGATCAATTGGCAAAGGCCAAAACGCACGCACATTTCTTCCTTTAAATTTTTATGGGGAAATTGACGATCAAAGTCTTGATGAAAAGATACATAATGAATATTTGTTTCCCAATAATCAATTTTTGACTATCGAACCTGATGAGGAAGATGCAGAACTTTATTTTTATGCCAACGACGCGGAGGGGCGATATATTAATAACAAGGGGATTTTAGTATTGGAAATAATCCGCACACCAATAGATAGGCAAAAAAATGAAATCCATGATTAATTCGATCGAGGTAATTTTTTCGTCCTTATTAAGCAGTTTCTTACACGAAAGCACAATTTTAAAATGGATAACACGGAAACATGTTATTAAATCAAAACATAAGCGAATATTTGGCAAGGCATGATCGCTTATTAGACTGTTGAAATCAGTTGTGTGGAACTGGCTTGAGATAAAAAAGAGATGATCTCAAGCGAAGAATAAAAAAATCAATAATCCATTAAAACACTCTATGTCAAATTTTAAAGTTTTTTCTATAATTTCGTTTGTTGTTTCTGTGTGCGGTTGTTCTCCGATCAATATTAATGTACCAAAGCAATCACTCGGTGATATTCAACATATTGAAAAGCTGTATCTCCAGCGTGATCCTTTAATGGGGTTGGCATTATCAGGAGGCGGGACGCGTTCAGCGTCTTTTAATATAGGGCTTATGAATGGCCTGCAAGATGGAAATAAACTTAATGAATTTGATTATATCTCTAGTGTATCTGGAGGATCTTACGCAGCTTTATGGCTTTTTTCAAAACTTTATTTGAATTCGACAGGAGTATCCTCTGGAGATCAACAATCGTTTTTCTTTAAAAAATGCTATAACGCACAAGCAAATATTAATAATGATTTAGAATGTTCATCTGATTCAATATTCTACAATGATTTCGTGCCGCATAAAATTGAAGGATTTAACGACTGTTACGAGCCTGACGTAAGAAACTATACTAATGGAGTTTACGAGGATATTTTTCATTATAGATTTCAACGCCACTTGACGAATAACTCCGTATTATTACGAGATGCATCGCAATTTTCTAATGAGATACTTAATTACCTTTATAACAGCGTAACTATTGGGAAGGTTTTCTTTGGTGGTGTAATACCAAAATTCATATTGGGCTGGACACCGATAGATCAAATCTTCCATACAAATCTAACTTTTGCCCCTTATATGTATCAAGCATCAGTTGAGCGAAATTATGGTCTTTATCCAAGTCCGGATAATATTAAGGGACTATTAGGTGAGGGATATGAAAATCAGAAAGAAACTATCCTTAGTCGGCAAATGGACAACTTGAGTTTTTCACAGTTAGCGGAGTTGGGCAACAAGAAATCAAAAACAAACTCGCCCATATGGCTTGTTAATGCAACTGTTGATGTTAACAATAGTTTATTTCGTTGGACTAATGCATTCAGTAATACACCCCCTATGCATGAGGCGGTATTTGAATTCTCACCTCTTTACTACGGGAATGACTCGCTTGGTTATGTACCATCTTCTGAATATACTGGTACGATTTCAAAAGCTGTACAGATGTCTGGCGCAGCAATGGATTCAGCAAATCCCCATAATTCTTGGTACCTTTCACTTCCATTAAGTTTGTTATCAATTGGTGATTATGCAAATTACGGAAATCAACATGTTTATCTAACCGATGGAGGACATTCTGATAATTTTGGGGCTTATTCTTTAATCAAACGCCGACTACCTATTATCGTTATTTCGGATGCAGAACATACAAGCGATGGTGTTCCTGAAGCGCTAATACGTCTTCGAGAGCAACTTGCCAATGAATCAGTAAAGATGAAATTCGTTCTGTACGATGAGGAACATAGACCCGTTCGCTATTATTTGCAGAATGATCCACAAGCAAAAATGCTACTTGGTCATCACGATTACAATTTGAATAACCCTCTACCATCAGTGCTAATCGGCGAAATATGCGAAACTAGTGATATAAACACATCAGAAATCTGTGATGACTCAGATAAGCACGTGTCCACTTTGTTTTATGTCAAAGCCAGAGCTGTTTCAAAATTCTATTTGAATGGAAAAAATGCGGATTCCGGCAAAAAGGGGGGGGCTGGTTGTGAAATAAAAGCATCTTCCTATGGACATTTAATGGAGTCGGACAAGGAAGTTGAGTGCTACCCCCGAGTGGTACGGCAATATATGGCTATATCTAGTTGTGAAGAAAATGGATATTGCTATACAGAGCAGTTTCCGGGTACATCTACTACTGATATTTTCTATGAGGCAAATCAATTTGATGCTTACTCTACATTTGGTAGACACATTGGACATCTTTTGGCTGACAAAATTAGAAAGTCTTGTGGTTCTGATACTAGTTGCGTAAAACCTAAATTTTAGTTAGTTTTTTCACAGATTTAATCTCGTGCGACCGTATAACTCAGTTTTACATCAATGGGATTTTTTATTGATTGCTATGGCACTGCTGGAGGCAATTGGTTGTTTGCCGGTGCAAGGTAGCAGCTCAAGATTACAAAAGAGTTGTCTTGAGTATAGATCGGCTATTCAATATGCAATTCGACAAACAACTTCTGGCCGACACCAGATGCAGAAGTTGCTTAATTTCTGGTTAATACGGAGCCTGATTGATTTATATACCACTTAACCTCCTAGCTTTGTTTGCGACTCAATCTGCTCCCAGATAAATGGTTCAATAAAAACTGTGCAATGCTTTTATGGCGCCAATTGTCTGGATCACGCGGGTATCGATTTTCGGAATGCACTTTTTTACACCACCAACCTGCTCATCGATCGTCACATGCCGATCTGATGAAATAGAATACAGAACTACCACAATTTCATCCGCATCCTAGAGAAATGCATTGGCGCAATCCCTCGCAATTGATGACTTGGCGATTTCGAGAAAAGCACAATCGACGTTCTCCAATTCCTGGCATCTGGCGCAGCAAAGCCGCAAGCGTTCTAATTTCTTCATTTGAGGCATTGAGTCTAATGCCGTGGGCCACCGCAAACAATGGGGGCGTAGCCGCTTATTCAATGTCAACATGAATTTCGTTGCGACGCAGTATGGGAATGGTCCAAGGTGGATCGTAGGCTGCAGAGCGTGGACACGAAATCGGCTTGAGTGATCGCTGGTTTAACCTATCCAGCAATTTTTGACTGTTGCGGGCAATGACGCCTTCGCTCAGCGATCCGCTATATTTCAACACGGCCACTTTTTTGGCCGACAGCTGTTTCAGCGTGACATCGGCATCGAGCGGAATGGGTAAGGTTTCCAGGCTATTACCCGCAGGCATGACAAATGACATGCGCCAATGTCGCCCGTCGGTTTGTTGCAGCACCGGCGCAGTCATCGCAATTTCTTCGGCGTCTGCTTCGCGAAGCACTGGCGTGGTCATCGCCATTTTTTCTCGTCGGATATTGCCACCGAAAATATAGGCAGCCAGCCGATTGAAGCCGATGCTGCCTGCTTCTTGGTAGTCGGCGGCGACTAGGGTTTCGGCCCACTCATAGAGAAGGGTATATGAGTATTTCGAACTCACCATCTCGCAACAGCATTTGATATTCGGGTTCCGGCGTATTTCTAATGCCCATCACGCAATGCATGGTAATAACTGGAAAGTACCCGTTATACCGTGCATAGCAAGTTGCAATGAGCATTCTCTTTGCATTCAGAAAACGCAAAACATCGTCGATTTGACCCTAAGGGTCGATTTTCAAACTGTTTTATCACCTGCCCGGCCTATACACTTCGAGCCGACTAATATGGATTCGCTCATGGCATGTATTCACACACTATCGATAAAACAACGTTGTCCGTCGGATTAAAGAAGTCGACACAATTTCATGGATTGATTGCTGTCTTGCTGACAATACTGTCGGGCTCCATTTGCCAAACTTGTGTGGCCAATGAAAATTCCCAGCATCGGCAAATTTTGACTCAGTCAAAGCCAAACCAAGGCCGATTACACAATACCCTCTGGGCGCAAGTCGCTAAACGACATCAACTAGATCCCTATGTCTTATATGCAGTCGCACTCGTAGAATCCCGAAAAGACGATGCTCAAAATCAGTCCAAACCATGGCCCTGGGCAATTAATCATGCCGGCAAAGCTATTATCCCAAAATCCAAACAAGAGGCTGTCAACGCCTTAAACCAATTGCTTGAATCGGGTGAACGAAGTGTGGATGTTGGCATGATGCAGGTCAACTTGCGTTGGCACGGGCATCGGGTAGCCAAGCCAGAAAATTTGCTCGATCCCAGGACGAACCTTGATGTGGGAGCGAGTTTACTTGCCGAAGCCATGCAATCCGCTCCGGAAAACAGGGCGCTCGGGGTTGGTCGCTATTACAGCTGGAAAAACCGGCAAGCGGCTATTGAATACGGACAGAAGGTCATTGCCCTGGCAGAGCAACTGCGATTTTTCATCTAGGCCAACACCCATGAATGAAAATCTCTATAACCTCAACTTGGATTATTTGTTGGTTGCCAAAGAGCTGATTGCCGCTGGTGAGGATCACAAGGCGGTGTTTTATCTGGGATTGCCGCCGGATGCCATTACGATACTGCGTCAAATGTCGATAAAACGGATCAGGGAGCTGGCGCGAAGTGACTGCTTGCGCTTTGTGCCCCGTATTAACACGAACCACTGGGCTGAATTCATGGCCACCCAGTCGGTTAACGCGGACTCTAGTGATCAACGAGCCAAAGCCCTTATGATGTTACTGGTTAATGAGAACCGCTAATGTCTCTGGGTTTTCGATACCAAGCGGATGTCAATGAGCAAATTCGTGCTTTAGAGCTAATCAAACGAAAATTACGCACATCCATCGTCATAAAAGTCTGTAACACATTGCGCATCCAGGATCTGCGCCATTTGTATTACACCATTCACCATGAGAAACCAGCACCAGGTCAACTTCCCGGCATCCAGACCATCACCGCAAACAGAGAATCCTATCGATACGTAGCCGTGTTCGTCTCGATTTATCGAAATGCCAGTCGATGTAACATCAGGACTGAGATGGATGTCGAGGCATTAATGTTTGCGTGGGATTACTTTTGTTTAACTTTTCCGGGTCACATCCGTGAGAGAAGACCTTATGGCAACATTCGCCCCGCCAATTTTGATGAAGCCTGGGCGATTGCTGAAAGTGTTCAAGCGGGCTTGATCGAATTAGCCTATTGTCACCGTTGCCATCATAATTTTTTGACTAACTATTACTCCCACCTCCAACCGATTTGCCAACTTTGCGCGATCAAAAAACGTCCAGGCCCGAAACCGAAGACTAGAACTGAGCAAAGCATTAACCAAGCTGTGTAAACGTCGCATATTCAAGAATTCTTTGAAAGCCATGCTTTAAATTAAAGAATGCTTTAATATTTTAGCGATAAATTAAAAAGAATTTACATATCATGCGCAGTACTGGCAATTACATCACTTCTACGACCTTGATCGAGGCGAAGCGGGTTTTAAACCGTCTAACAATCCCTCTTTGGTTGTCAAAATACCCACTTTCGAACATCTTCGGCAGAGAATATACCGATCGCTAGAAAAAATAGGCTAAGCCAAAAACTGGCGTGCTCAATTGCTACCCATGTTTCCCCAAGAAAGGGTTTAATTCCATACGCACCCTGTAAAGTGGATCTAAAATCAGAGTACGTCTTGCTTTCAATGGTTGAAGTTGCAATGATGCCACCTGCCATACCAGCTCCGACCATAAATAACAAGGCCAGTATAATCGCCCAAGGAAATCCGATCATACTCCTTAAAAAGATCTGCTCAGGTTTGCCGGCTGCCGAAATAAACGCACCTAAACCTCCGGCAAATGAGAGATAAATTCCAATATGGAATTTAGTGTAATCATAGAGACGTTCAAGCTGCTTGTCGTCCATATTATCTCCGTTGGATAAAATATTGAATAAGCTATTTGCTTTTTGAATGTATATTGTGCATCTGTGCGATTGATGTTTCTACGCTAGATTCCGGAACTCCAAGAACTTGTGCTAAATCTTGAAAAGATTGATATTGACTTAAAGGAGTGTCGATTATTTGCTGAGCTAAAGAATTTGATATAGTTTTACCGCTACTCTTAAAATACTTCCGGACATTTAAGAGGCTCTCTATTTCCATTGATTCAATATTTTCCAAATTCGCTGGCAGCATTTGATTAGTTCTCCAAATCAACCAAGGTCTTTCAATGGTTAATGCTCCAGAAATACGAGAAGCATAGGAACCCTTGGGTACTAATCGACCATTTTCAGCAGTAGCCATAATGTTCCAGCTTTGAACAAGCATGGGCGGAATACTATAGTCAATACCGCTTAATTCAAGGCCATAGGCTAATCCTAATATACCTATGTCTGGGCAGCCGGGGATTAAATTATTAAGATTATTTATAGCCAACATCATCGTTTGACGCATTTGTATAATTTCGTCGCTGTCTTCGCCTTCAGGGACCGATGAAATTTTATTCTTAATTTGGATATGTAGCATATGGGCCGCGAAGAGACCTAACATGGGGTGTTCCGTCTTAACACTTAGGGCTTGCAGAATAAAGTCATTACTCAGTTGTAGTAATCGATCCTCTCTGTGTGCTGCGAGGATGATTTCTGTGAGTTCTGATCTTCTTTCGTTATCAGGGGATGGACTATCATTGGCCACCATGTGGATCGTAGCGCTACCCAAATGTGGAGTACGACGGCGTTTTTTCCAGGATGATGCAAATTTGCGGGTCAGATAGACTCGCGTCTTAAATCGCGAACTAACCCAAATAATCATTTCGTAAGTACCTATCTCAGGAGTTGAGACCCTGAGTAAGTAAGCCCCTGGTTCAGCAGAGCCACCTAAACCAAGTACAGGAGCATTGGTAAGTGTTACCCATCCTGGCTTACAAGAGCGGTCAATGCGAGTTTGGACAAAGATTTCACCTGTCAAAGACCGAATACTGACCTGATCGGATGGCGTAATTTCGTGCTCAGGGTCGCGTATAATTACCGCCAAATTATGAGGTGCAATAAATTGTTGTGCGGCTTCCAGTTCCTGGTTTGACCAATTATCTTCAGATGGGAGCGACGAATCAGGAACTGGAATACTTTCAGGAGAAATTTCAAGATCCCCAGAAAGGTTAACCCATTGCTCGGTAATTGCATTTCCAGCTCGGAATTTCACCTGATAAGTACCTTCAGGTAACTCCTCCACTAGGCTATCTTGACCCTGGGCAACTAAATCCAAGGCACCGTTAATTACAAATGCCTCCATTAGCGGGTTTCCAGTTTCAATTTTTAATTGGTGACGTGGTTTATTAACGGAAGTAGAGTTAAAAAGACGAGTTACTGATTTATCATCAGATATTGACATTTTTAGTCTCCCAAATAGCGGCAAAATTTGAGTCTATTCCTAAAGGGGTTGTAAGTGTGTATTTCCCTATGGGTACCTCGAACACCTGCTCACCTTTACCCAAGTCAATCTGGACAGTTTGATTGTCTTCATGGAATTTTAACGTTGCCAATCCAGTGGTTTCACTTTTGGGTGAAATATGGAGAAGAGTAGCAACTTCCCCTGCATTGCACATCACAAAATCATCTTCAATTATTTCGGGTTTAAATTCTTCACCCAACTCTTCAATCACGGCGCTTTTTATGAAGTTTTTTAACTTAACTCCCGTGACAATGCCATTCGCATCTCTTGCAGCGCCTGTCACTCCTCGAAGAAACGCGTAACTCATTACACCCCGTAACAGGCCATTACCAAAGTCTTTTTCTTTTGATTTTTGCCCCGCCTTTGAGCCATAAGCCTGAAACACTTTAACTTGAGGACTGTTGGGGTGGCTGTCCATTCGCCGAGTCCAACCGGGTTCGGGAGCAAAATCAATCACATCACGGCACGCATCACAAATAATCACAACTTCCTTGAAATAAGCTGACATTTCAAGATATGTTTTGACAGGCATTATCGGAATGACATCCCAATACGTTTTTGAAGTCTTTGGAAAGATTGCAGTCTGCTGTGCTGTTGCTGCATTGTAGCCATGACCAGCAAATATCACATAGACTCTTGGACCTAACGGAAAATTCTGATCACCTTTACTGTTAGCCTCATCGTCCAACATATCAAGCCAATCATGTACTTGCTGAGCTATTGGTACGTAAGGAGGAGACGTGTCTTGAGAAAGTAGGCAGGTGATATTAGTATCTGGCAAACCTTGAGAGTTGGCAAGCCAATCAACCATACTCATTGCGTCTGCGGTGGCCCCTTTAAGAGAACGATACTCCTTGTATTTGTCAACTCCAATCACCAGCGCAGTTGGAAAAGCTGTGTCTAACATCGGAATTTACCAACCGGTTTTAAGTATATTTCCAACACTCACCATCGTTGTATTTTGAACACTGCCTGTTCCAAATCCTCCATGGCTCAACGAATTTGTGCAACGTTTTATATCTATAACCTGATTTACAGACCAATAAGTGCGATCATTATCAGCAGAGCAGAAATTCCTAGCTGAAGCGACAGATTCATGCCCGGCATTCCAACAATTCGGCTGTTGAAAACGCTGCAAACCTAACACGTCAGCATCTACTTCATTACCTTCTAGTAAGCCTGAAATGAAATAGAGAAGTGATCGTGGATAGAACCAAGTCAGATCACCTACTATTGGTAAATCGCGAATCAATGTATCTTTGCACTCATTTTCGTCGGACATTGAATACATTCTGAAATTAGAGATATGGCTTTGATTTTGCACTATACCTTCTGCAAAAAGCTTAGTACGAACAGCTGGTGCGAGGAATATAATTTCAACCGGTCTTAGGTTTGCCCCGATACTTTTCATCAATTCACTAATAAAAATTGCTCCTGCACTGTGACCTACCAGCAGAACCCTTTGCGTATTAGGCACTTTGGCAATTTCATTTATAATCGCGGTTCCCGCCCAGTCATCGCCATTATTGAAAGCAGAAAGGGCATCATTTTTCATGTCACTCCAGATCGTTGTTCCAATTGAACCTATATAGAAGGCACGCAAAACTTCCTCAACAACTGTTGCATGGAGACCGTGATCCTTGCCTTCCATAAACCTTTGCAATACTTTTTTTATAATACCTAACACTTTTATAGCTGAACCGAACCCAATCGAGCGGGTGTTAGCATCACTGGCTAACTGGGTTAACACAGCCCTATCTGCAATACTTGCCTTTGGTGCTTGCGCATCAAAACCATCAAGATCGCGAGTATCGGTCGAAACGGTTAAACCAGCGCCGGCTAGAATTGCATCGATTTCCACCTTTAGTTCTGTATCCTTCGCTAAGCTATTGCGAATTCCTTTTTCTTCAATTGCAGTTAGTCTGAGATCTGAGTCTTTTAATCCTTTTAAATTAAGATTATGCAAAAATGATGCTGCAAAGTCGCCATCATTCTTTCCTGACTCCCTCATAATTTCAATGGTAACAGGAGGCAATGTGCGCTCAGGTACTCCAGTCTCGACCACCTTCAAGGACATTTAGAATCTGGCCGTGGACCCAACCTGAGACGCGGTCTATTAACATGCGGAAAAGTTGTTCACTGGCAATCTTTATCCATACATCACCTAGAGTTTCTAGGAAACCCGTTCGCCAGATGGGGAAAACCGGATAAGCATCGTAAATTTCATAGAAAGCCTTGTTGGAGATTGCCGCGTCAATGGCACTGCTTCGACCAACAAGTCCCCCATGAAAATGCAACACAATTGGCTTTTCACTCTTGATTGCGTTATTAAAAATATCAGCAAGCTCTTGGCGACTACTAACTAGTCGTCCATCGTCAATATCAATCATGCAGCTTGAATCAAAATCCATCTCTTGACCTCATAGGGTTTAGTAAAAAGTCTTATTATCTCTGTTTTTAAAAGTGACCATCGCTCTAGTTATGCAAAATTTGGACTGATTCCCCAATATGAAATAGTATTTCAACAAATCATTTAACCGCCTGTTCTCGAAAATATATATAGTTAACCCGACGATGGCACTCGCATATAGACGAATATCGAAAACATTATCAAACCGCATGAAAACAAAATGTATTGAAGTCCAGTCATCGGACCAACTTCCGGCCAACGTTGCATTTTGAACAAACTCATATGAAATACATCATTTTCGACAGAATCTATTTCTTTTGTTCGAATCATGAGAGAAGGAATTGCGCCTAATAGCCAGGTCGCAACCAAAATTGATGCACCAAAGAAGATTAGAGCAAATACTCCCGACGTATACAACCATGAAGAGAGTGCCTGTGGAGAGTTAGCTGCTAAGTTAGCTATGGATTCATTTACGCTGCTCACAACTCCTTGCTTCGGGCTAGTTGCAACCTTTTCAAAAAGAAATCCCATTACGCCAATTGATCCTGTTTGTAAGCCAATGAGGAAGGTGCCCCATTTTTGGAGTTCTAGAAGTGCCAGTTCCGCTTGCTTCTGTGAAGTGACCAAGGCGACGCCCTCGGCTTTCTTAAATAAAGCATACAGAATTGAACCAACGACTACCAAAATGAGCACGCTTAATCGAAATATATTATGTGTAGACATTAGTGCAATCCAAATGGGATTAAACAACCACTAAGGCTTGCCAGACGTTTATATATTTAAAGTATAAAGTCTGGTGGCCTCTCGCTAAAGAAAAAGTTTGCGACTTTCCGCAATATGTAACCATGTGTTTATGGCGTTTATAATGACCCTATTTTATTTTAACTGTAGTGGGTTGTGTAGCTCTAACTGACCTACTAAATTTTTGAAGATAAGGTCAGAAATTGGTAAATTTGATTCTACAGCAAAATGTAAAGCAATAACTTTCAGACAGCTCATATTGAATGCAAGCCAATCATATTGACTTCCGTATCCGTTACTAATGAGATGAAACCGTACTCACCAATCGACATTTTTTCACGATGAACTGAACCCCCCAGCATCTTTGACTCGTGCCTCTTCAACAGCGCAATCAGCACAGTGAAAATAGATGATGGTGGAATTACCGCCTGAAGGACAACCCTCCAGTTTTACCAATGCGCCAGTTGTCCCATAGGTGGTTTGATCGCATGGAAAAGCTAGAAGCTCAATACCAGCAAATGGTGGTGATATTTCTCGCAGTTCAAATTGAAATACTCGCTCCGTAAGCTTTGTATCTGCAGGGAAAGCAGATGAATTGATGGGGGCATTTCCTCTCCTAGAATTATATGGTTTACCAATAACTAGTTGACTGCGTCTAGCGTACAGAGAACTATATCCCACCAAATGACCACGTCAACCTTACAAACGTACCAGTACAAATGTACTGGTTTGGGGCAACGCCACAAAAATCGTGAAGTGGGCAAACGCTCATTTGCACGAAATAATCCCCTAATGGTCGATTTTCACAGTTATAGAAAACTGTTGACAACCATTTGAATGATGAGATTAGTGTTGGTCGCATAAGAGGGCATTATCCAGGCAGTCCTTCGGATAACTTTATGCACCCATCTCAATTCAGAGGGATATAATCCACCCATTCAATCTTCCTATGTAGCCTGGCTATGAAAACAGTGAATGTCAGCGGTCTAAAGAACAACCCCAGCGAAGCACTACGCATGGCTCACGAGGACATGGTCCTGGTTATGAATCGAAACGAACCAGACGCGGTGATGGTCGGCCTCAAATCCGCCAAAATCATTGGTATGCCGGGTGTGCGCAAAGCCTTGGCGACAGCCTTATTCAAAGACGGAAATTTATCCCTTGCCCGCTCCGCAAAACTGGCCGATATGCCATTGGCAAACTTTATTGCGCACGTCTCGCGCCAGGGTATTTCCGTCATCGAGCAAACGACAGATGAAGTCGAGGACGATTTGGATACCCTGGACCAGTGGCTCAACCAAGCCTGATCGCGGATGGCCAAAAAAGTAATTGTCGATGCCAGTCCATTGAACGGTTTGGCGTTGGTGGAGGGGTTAATCTGGCTGCCCCAGTTATTTGGCCAGGTTTTCGTACCCGAATCGGTGAAACAAGAAGTGTTACCCGGCAAATCAGCGCCAGGTGAACAAGCGCTGGCTCAGGCATTCGATTCAGGTTGGCTAACGGTATGGCATGAATCCATCACACCTTGTTTAGACATTGATCTGGACGCTGGTGAAACGGATTGCATCAACATCGCGTTATCGTCACCCGAACACTATTTGCTGATCATGGACGAACGTGCCGGCCGGGCTGTGGCCAAAGAATATCAACTACAGGTCGTCGGTACAGTCGCTGTCATTGGCCTAGCCAAAAAACGAGGCTTGATTTCGTCGGCTCGAGCAGCTTTTGAAGTCTTGCACCGTTCAGATTTTCGAATTTCGGCTACGGTAATCAACAAAATTCTGGCGAGTGTCGGCGAGTAATCCAGTCATTATGCAGGCCATTTTTCTTTGCCCAAAAAAAAGCGAATACCCATTAAAGTAAGATTCAATCCGCTGAATCTCGATGCCTCTCGACTCGCTTTATTTTGGATAATTGCACATTGCTCAATAATGTCAGAAAAACATAGTCATAGCGGTTCCGCTAATATCGCTCAACTTAAATACTAGGTTTCGCGTTTCGTTCGGCACCTTAAATGTTTCAATAAAACGGTATTTATTGACATTTACCTAGATTATGCAACACCATAATCACCATGGATACTACTGCTGACAGACTAATCGAATTAGCACGATTGCGCGGATTAATCCGCCCGTGTGATCTCATGCCATTAGACATACCCCGCGTATCCTTGACCCGGGCTGTTCGTCGGGGACAGCTTGAACGCGTCGGACGAGGGCTATACGGATTGCCGGGGCGTGAGATTTCAGCTCACGGATCGATGGCGGAAGTGGCGCTAAGGGTACCCAAGGGCATCATCTGTCTGCTATCAGCGCTACGTTTTCATGGAATAACAACCCAAGCGCCTTTCGAAGTGTGGCTGGCCATCGAAAATAAAGCCATCGCCCCCAAGCTTGACTATCCACCGCTTCGCATTGTCCGTTTCTCGGGCGCCGCGCTGACTGAAGGTGTTGAAGAGCACATCGTGGATGGCGTAACCATTCGTATTACCGGTGTTGCTAAGACCGTCGCCGATTGCTTCAAGTACCGCAACAAAATCGGGCTTGATGTCGCCCTGGAAGCGCTACGCGATGCCTGGCACGAGAAGCGCATGACCAGCGACGAAATTTGGCGCTATGCCAAGGTATGCCGCGTCGCCAATGTGATGCGCCCCTATCTGGATAGTCTGGCATGAGCATTCGAAACATGGGGGCATCGATTCGGGATCGTCTGCTCAACAAAGCCCGGGCAGAAAAACTGGATTACAACCTGTTACTGACTCGGTACACATTGGAGCGCCTGCTCTATCGCCTGAGTCTCTCAGAACAGCGCGACCAATTTCTGCTTAAAGGGGCTCTGCTGTTCGACTTGTGGTTCGATGTACCGCACCGACCCACTCACGACGCCGATTTTTTGGGTTTCGGAACTGCAGAAATTCCTCATCTGGAAAAGGTATTCCAGGACATTTGCAGGATTGATGCTGAGGACGGCATTGCGTTCCAGCCCGATTCCGTCAAGGCTGCCGAAATTCGGAAAGAAGCAAATTATGCCGGTGTTCGAGTGACGCTGATGGGTTTACTCGATAGCGCTCGTTGTCCGGTACAGATCGACGTTGGTTTCGGTGATTCGGTGGTACCGGGTCCTGAGGATGTCTTTTACCCGGTTATTTTGCCGGGTATGGATGCACCAAAAATACGCGCCTATCCCCGCTACACGGTCGTTGCTGAAAAGCTGGAAGCACTGACGTCACTGGGTATGTTGAATAGCCGGATGAAGGATTTTTTCGATCTCTGGGTATTGGCAAATCACTCTAACTTCGAAGGTGCGTTGCTAGTCATAGCTGTTACAGCAACCTTCGAACGACGGCGAACGGCTATTCCCCAGGGAGTGCCTATTGGCTTAAGTGACGAGTTCTTCACCGATTCACAGAAAGAAAAACAATGGCAGGGCTTTCTAAGAAAAAATGCGTTAGCCCGGCTGTCACTGGAGAAAGTAATCAGCGATTTGCGTGAATTTCTCTTACCTGTGTTGGCAACAATCTCTACGGATGGTCGTCTCGATAGGACTTGGCATGCTAAAAATGGATGGCAGTAGCTGATATTTTTCGAATTCTTTGAATTCCGCCGTATTTCGAGCGCTTCAGCTTGGTCTGCACGACTGGGTAAAAACCACGACTCAGCCTGCACTATTTCGCTTCGCTAACGGCAAGGGCCATCCAACGGGGTAATGACGCTCGCACACCCTGCAAGGCTTCCCTCAGGTAACGCTTGGGCTGTAGATAAAATATTCTCAGCAAAATGACTCATAGCAATACTTCAAATGTCAGAAATCTAAATTCGTTGCTGACAAATTGCAAATGAAGCAAGCCGGTTTCTGCGCTAAAAGACAAAATAAATGAGCCCTCGGTCTGAGTCAGACTGAGGGTGTAAACATATCAACTTTAACGTATAAAAATCCAATAATTTCAATATTATGACTTGGAAATCCAGCAATATCCACGTACGATAATCGCACCAAGATATTCGGGAGTTATTGATGTCATCCTCTCTATCAAACCGATTTAAAGCCAGCACCGCTATTCAGCAATCCGGATCCGTCCAAACAATGTTTACCGGACATCACGCCACTGTAAATTGCCATGAATGTAACCGAGCAATGGTGCCGAGGGTCGTCATTTACTATGGTCAGCCACTGAAATCGATTTGCCCGTTTTGTGGCGCTACGTTCACCAAATTCCAAAGCGGATTTGAGCGATTCATAAATCGATTACATACTCCAATGCCTTCACTAGCCATTCTGAGGCAATTATTGATCATGGCTGTTTGCTGCCTGTTGCTGTTTGTCATGAGCGATTTAAACATCGTGTCCGGCCAGATTGGCCTCGTAGCTTTCTATGGCGCTGTGGTTTTTGGCGTCACATTTCTTGCCGAATTACTTTTCCAAGGCATAGAACAATTAGCGTCAAAGCTATCTCACGAGAGCAACTACTATTGGTTAACGCTAATTACGATCGGTATGTTGCTCGCTATAACTCACAGTGAGTTGGCAGGCTACATAGGCGCGTTTTTCATGATAATTCTGCTTCGAGGTCTGGTGGTGGGACTAATTTGCTTCCAGCGTTCTTCCCACTAATAATTGACTCGACCCAACGCACGATTGTAGTTACCGATTTGGTTGACTAAATCCATTCGATTCTGGCCCGCAGCGCTTAGGAGCAGTTTAGCGATATTGTTCCCTTCGACACTTCCATCCTCGTCAATCATCTGCTGCTTAAGCTTATCGAGAACGCCAATCTGTGTGCCACCCACATCAATCCCAGCGAATGCTTCAAATAGGGCGGCACGATAATAGGCTTGTTGATTAGGCGTTAATCTGTCAGCTACCTCGTTGACCCGATGATCCGCCCAAGCTCGGGTTGCCTCCATAAACCCAGGGTATGACTGAGAAGCAGCAAATTTAACCGACTCCCACATATCAGAGCCTTTTGAACGAGCCACCTCATAGCCTTCGTTGAATTGTTTGACGTATTGGCTACCCGCTGAACCGCTAGCCTCAATGTTCTTCGCCGTATTGTAAAGACTCCCCCCCAGAAAATTATAGGAAGCCTCTGCAGCAGAAGGCGTGTCATTGGCAGCTGCAGCAATCGATTGCCTAAAATGCTCGGCTTTAACATTCGCCAATTGCCCAAAACCTTCTTTTGAGTTTTGTTCACGCTCAGCCAGGTTACGATCGTATTGTGCTTCAACACGGGCTTCGCCGCCGGCAATTTTTCCCGTCGCTGAACCAATCTGTGCCTGAGCACGCTGATTTAGCGATTCGGTTTCAGCGCGTGGGTCTTTCAGCTGTGCTTGTTCTACGGTCGTCTGAACCTTGCCAGTTTCCGGTGCATTGGTTTTCAGCGATTCGTTCTGGCTGGCATCCCAGCTTTGATCGGCATGTGGTGCATTAAACGCATCGCCCAGCAGTTGATAACCCGAGATGTGTGCCTGGTGCGATTTTTGGTCATCCAGTGTGCGGTAACTGGGTGATGAGAATCCTGTCAATAACGACATCCCGGCGGCAGCATAGGCTTGATCGGCATCGCTGATCCAGCCGGCGGCTTTCCATTGCGAGGCCAGCCGTTGCGTATCGCCGCGCAAGCCGTATTGATCCAATGTCCGATCCAGGCGTTCCATCAAGCCGGGATCATGCGCGATTTTGTATCCCGTTTCCGCAGCGCCGAAGATCGCCTGCGTCCCGAAGCGTTGTTGGGCCAATAGGGTTTGTTGATAGGATTCGCTGGCGGATACCGCATCGGTTGCAATGTTTTGCAACGAGGACAACGATTGATTTTGTAGCCCCATTGAAGCGACGTTTCGAGTTCCAGTTTGCGCATCCAGCGCCAGGCTTTTCGCCAACCCGGCCTGATAGCCCTGACTGTCGTTGACGGTCTGACTGATGTCGGCGGCAATGGCATCAGATTTGTCCTGACCCACTTTAAAGTCATTCTGGAGCCGCCCCGAAATCGCCGCACTCAATTTATCGTTTGAGGTCTTGCCGCCGGCATTTGCACTACCGGCCACTAGTGCCGAAAAGTGATCCGCAGAAATACCAGTATCAGCATGCTTCTTGGCAAAAGCTTCGCCAAATTGACGATTATAGGCATCGGTATAGCTGGAACTGCTGGCAATCTGATTGCCCAATGAACGGCTGTCGAAGGCATCACTGGCGATACTGGCCGACTTCGACGCCGTCGACGACACGCTGTGCATGAAGCTATTGGTGGCTTGTTCGGAAGCACTGTACGCCGACGATACGGCAGCACTCATATCCTTGCCGGCTGTGAATGTCGGCAGCACCTTGTCGACGCCGGTTTGGGTGACCGCAGACAACGGACTGTATTGATGTTGCGATTGGGCATTCAATACCGGCGCCGGGCTGATCACATCGGGTGTGGCGATTTTCTCGTTCACATAATCGCCGCCGTCCATCCGTCCCAGGAAATGCGTCGCAGTCACGGCCCCACGGTAGATCAGCATCAAGGTAATGGCCGGCGTCGACGCCGCCAGCATGCCGCCGATCGACAGCCATTGCTGCAACTCCATGTCCAGCTGGTAAATGCCCATCATCGACGGCAGATTGTAGGTGGCCGTGGTCAATGCCGCCATTTTACCGGCGGCCGACATCTGGATGAATAGATTGATCACTGCCAGTATCGGCATCCACAATTGGATCCACAGCAGCATAGAGAAGTAGCCGATATTCATCCGGATGCCGACATTGCCCAGCATCACCACGAAAGCCATAATCGGGGCGATGGCATAACTCAAACCTTCGATAAACGCCATCATCGGACGCACGATCTTGGCAAACAGGGTTTGTTCGGCCGCCCATTGGGTATTGCGTTGCTGAATGGCTTGTTCGACCATCGCCGCTTTGTTCCAATGCAAACCGTCTTCATGCCGGCCGATGACGCCTTTCTCGAACATGGGCATGATCGCCGACATCAGCATGTAATCGGCGGCATCGACTACGCCGGGGCCGGCCAGCGCATCGAAGGCATCCTGTATTTTCGGCACCGTATCGGCCGCCGCCGGTACACCCAAGGTCGGTTGCAACAACCCTTCTAGCGCTGTCGCGAAATTACCGTTGGCCACTACGCTCAAATCCGCCCAGGCATCCGTGCAGGTTTTGGTTTGCGGTTGGCCACCGACATAGATTTGAGTCATGTAAATGTCGGAATCAAATCTGATCGCATTCAACGGATCAGCATCGCGCAAGATGGCATCCACCGATTTCAGGTTCAGATCGACACCGGTCAAGGTACATTCGCGCACGTAGTTGGCAAACGAGGTTTCCATATCGCTACCGGCATTCGGTACATTGGCTGCCCCCAGATTAACCCGCGACAACAAATTCTTCCGCACCGCCGTCAAGGTCTGCAAACTGTCGGCAAAGCCATTGCCGGTCATCGACGGTGTGCCAAAGCCTTGTTCGAACAGCCGTGTCGTGCGATAACCCATGTTCGACATCACACTACCTACGACAGCCGGACCCAACGGCACATTGTCGACTACCACTACGCTGCCGGTATAGGCATCCTCGATCGACACCCGCACCGACGGCGCATACAGCATCAACCACAACACGTAGGCCAGCAATAAATCCTGATAGCGAATGCCGCGACCATCCCATTGCAACAAAGCCCTGAGCATAACGATGATGACGCCGATCAGGCCGCCGACGGCCGCCGCGGTACGGTAATCGCCGGTACCTGAAATCATCGCGATGGCATTCAGTACAGCTTGCAAATAGGCGGAATCGCCCACGGAGAAGATTTCAAACATGGGCAACCTGCCTTTTATAAAACGAGGAAGAAATACATAGCGGGGAGACGCAAGGAATGAGCGTTTAAGGACTTGGCCAAGCCACCCCGGAAGCCGGCAATTGCGCCACGGTGCCGTAGTGTTTAGGCTTCACGGTGGTCATCAACTGTTGGTAAAACGCCATCAGGGTTTGAGGATTGCCATAACGGCCGGCGATGGTGACGTATTCGTCCTGGATTTGCTCCCTGGCATCCTTCAAGGCATCCATCAGCAATTTGGCGTAGGCATGGTCATTCATGTGCGCGGCGGTTTGCACGGCAGTGAGCAAATCGTTGACGATCAGTTGTGCCAGTTCCAGGGCAATCACCGGCGCCGCTTCTTCGGCCCACAGTTTGGCAATGCCGGCATCTTCCCTCGCCAGGTTATGGATCATGCCGCCAATGGCATCCGGCACGGTTTGCATGAAGGCTTTTTCGCTGTCGGTGATTTGGCCGCTGTTGGTCGAGAATTTGTAGATTAGTCCGTTGCCGGTATTGGCCGAACCCAACAGGATCTCCATCACCCGTTGTTTCAAGCCGACCAGATTGACGTTTTGGACAATGGGTTTCAGACACTGATCGGCATCGTGGCCATCCGAACAGGTATACAGCCTGACGGTTTGATAGCTGTTACCCGCGTCGTTGCCGTACATCAAATCCTTGATCCGCAACACCGGCGGCGGCGCGCTGATGGCATTATTCTCGCCCTTGCCGTCGGGGGCCGCTTGTGGGGCGTCGACGATCACTGTGCCGGATATACTCATCGCCGCTTCCAGCAAACTGTTGCCGCCGAACCTAAACCAGCCACCGGCATTTTGATTGACCAAGGCCCGCCAGACCAGATTGCCTTGGATGATCTTGGTCATATCGGTCGGGTCGTTCTGCTTGATCTGCTGTACCGGATCACCCAAGGTACTGGTATTGGTCCAACTGGAAAACACATCGCTGATGCCTTGGGTAAACGAGGCATTGGACAGATTGGTTTTGCTTTGCAGGTCGAAGGCTTTGACCGTGTCGTTAACCAGGCCTTGCGCCAAACGGCAGGAGTTGCTGAACATCTGGTTCATCTCCTGAATTTTCTTTTGCAGATCGGTCATCACCGACGCACACCAAGGGCACATGGCGCCAACAGCGAGTTGGAATGCATAACCTGAGGCATTGGCGGCCACGTTGCGCAGCAATTGCACGAACTGGTTGAAGTTGATGAAACTGAAACTGCCGGCAAACAAATCGATGCCGCCACAGCCGGCACTGAACGAGGGCGGCACGAACGACACCAGGTTGGTGTTGGTAATGCCATTGCGCGCCACCAAACTGCCGCCGGTAATCACGCCACGGCGCTGTCCTAAATGCGCAGTCGGCGCCGTGAAGTTGGTCATGGTGCCGAACATGCTGTCCATTTCTTGTTGCAGATCGGCATAAGCTGGCGTGGCACTCTCGACCAACAGGATCAAGACCACCACCTGGCGATACCGCAGAGACAATGAAATCGACTTCATGGTGTGCTCCTCATTTGCGCACTGCGTTGCAATGCCTGGATCAGTGACAGTGGATCTTGAGTGACCGAGGGGATGATGCTACCGGCGGCCGGTAACAACATCGGTGTATTACGAACACCCTGAGTAGTTTGGTATTCCGAAGCATCGATCCAACCTGCTTCCTTGGCGGCCAGCAGAATCCGTCCGGTAACTTCCTCTAACGACAAGGCGCCTTGCGCCAACGGCACAATCTGCTTGGGTGGTTTTATCAGAAACAGCGCTGGTGTCTGTTCAACGCCCAACATCGCCGCCTGACCGTTATCACGTTTGAACTGACTGAAAAAGCCATTCGGCATCGGCAAACCATCGAGCGACACGGGATAAATCTTGAATCCATAAGCGTTTTCAAGCATCGCCAGAATCGGTGCCTGCACATGGCAATACGGGCAATCGGAGCGGAAGAAAAACAAAATGCCGGCTTGCGCAGCAATCGCTTTCAAGGCGCGTTCGGCCACCACGCCGGCCTGATGATTGGCTTCATTGGCGGCATAGGTTGCCACTGGCCGACGCACGGTTTCATCGAGTTGCGGATCGGACATCACCACGTAACGGGCAGCATTGGTAAAACGCTCGGCTTTGTCCATCATCACCCGCTGCAGGTAATAAAACGCGGCCACATTCTCGGGACTGGGATCGTCGATCGCCTGGTTCAGGTAATGCTCCAGGTTTTGCTTCAACCAGGCGGATGAGAGGGGTTGAGGTTCTACAGCAGTCTGGGCTTGAGCTTTGTGATCAACTTCAGCCTCAACGACGCTGGGTTGTTTACTGTCAGGCTTGGGCTTTTCCTGATCGACTTGGGTTTCGGGTTGTGCTCTTTTTTTAACCGGCTCCGGCAACACCTCATACCAAAACCAGCCACGTTGTTTGTCTTCGAAATAGGGAACGGACGGCGATAGAACGACAGCATCTCCTTGAGCAGTCACGAATGGCGGCCAGTAAGTCAGCAACAGCAAGAGGCGGTGGATTTTGATCATGCCCTATTGTCCACCCAAGAAAATGGCAATCATCGTGCAATAAATTGCGAATTCGCAAAAAGATGCACGATACCGCCGATTTTTTTGCCCATACCTGCAATAAATTGCGATTTAGGCATTTGTTGCAGGGGTTGGCTGATTTTGAATCGGTACTATCAGCGATAGGTTGTGATGAGATCAAAACCTGCTCAGGAATCCTCAAGATGTTTTCCTGATGATTCAGGGAAAGCTCGCTGAGAAATTGCCTGACTTGCTGCGATGTATGTTTGAACAGGGATTTAGCCAAGCCAAATTGACAAGGCTAAAGGCAGTTAAGTAGCCATTTTTCTGAAACCATTTCCCTGATAGTTCAGGGAAGCCCCGCTGACAAAACCTGATCAGGATTTACATCTCATCGAATGCCGATGGGTTTATAGCCCTCGATTTTTACCCACGTCTTCCTCAGGGAAACGCAACCTAAATCCCTGAAGTTAAGTATTAGGATTTTCGATGAGTAATGAACAACACACTGAAAACGCGGAATCGCCGCCCGATGATCCCATCCTATCCTGGATGCAAAGCCAGTCTGAGCAATTACATGCACATGCCCGCATGTTGGTCGATGATTATTGGCGACAACTCAATCAGAAACACAAACAGGTCTCGTTGAAAGAACGTGGGCATATAGGTGTGCGGATTCGTCGCCGAGATACCAGCTTGACCTTTAGCATCGAATGGTACCGAATGGCCACTCTGCGACAAAACGGTCAGAACAAACCCATCTGCCAATATTTGAAAAAAGGTCTGGGTCATCGCTATTCCCTGCAGAGGACATTGAGAGGCGAACCAGACTGGTCGCAGCGCTTGGTTGAAGACTTGGAAGACGAGTTTGCAAGGCTTCGCAAACAATTGGCATTGCTTGGTAAATTGCGCGATGCCTATCGGCAGTTGCAAATGGCCATGCATTCCAACTCAGCATGAGAAAAGGATGCCTAGGGTAAGTTATCCACAGAGGCGTAGCCCCTTATTAAGATTAAAAAAAGATTATAAATAGATTAGCACCCGTTTTTTTGAGTCATTGAAAATCGCTGTAGGTCACGCCAGACAGGGTCTGCAGCGATTCTCAAAAGAGATGGATGCGTCGGTCGAATGCCGTGAGTTTTGTCGGTCGAATGCCGTGCTTTTTGTCGGCCTAATGCCGTGTCCGTCGGTCGAATGCCGTGCCACCGTCGGCCTAATGCCGTGTCGGTGTCGGTCGAATGCCGTATCGATGGCGCTCGACCGGGCCAAAATAGCGTCGGTCGAATGCCGTGCTTTTCAGTGGCTGTTGCCGTTTAAAAATCGCTGCTGAGTCGGGGATGGGCGTTTTTGGAGTTTGACGGCTTCATCGCCAATCACGTAGCTTTCGATACTACCAATGCTGACCAATGCATCCAGAGCTTTACGCAAACGGTATTTGAAATCACGCAAAGTCTTGGCACTGCTTCCGCTCAATCGGTGGATCGTCGCGACTTTCATCGGGTATGGCGCTGCATGCGAAGATAAGAATCCGTGGAGCCATAACGCCAACGGTTGCTTGCGCAATTGCTGCCGCTGTTCAAACTCAATATGGGTATATCCCTCTTCGAATAGCCGTAACATGGATTCGGTCAACTCCACGACATAACGTTGAGTGTTTTCGTCACGGTAGTAGCGCAGAAAGCCTTTTTCACCAAAGGTATGTCGGCCTTGAAAGGTGATTTCAACAAAAGCGCCACCTAACCGAGCCATGGACTCTTTCAGCCATTCATGCTGACTTTTACCACTGCTGCGGCCGAGGGACGCCAATAGCGCATAGGCACTAAACGTGACACAGAAACCCGGCAATTGCTGTCTGGACAAATGCACGATCTGCATCCAAACATCAAGATCCGATTGATTCAACTGGACGCCTAAATAGCGCACTTCGATACCGTCTACGGCGGCCAGTAGAGTGCGTTTTTTGTAAGCGATCCGCTCATTACCCTGAACGCCGGCAAACAAGGCGCTGCGCAAACAGGCATTAGGGGTACCTCGCATACCGTTGGGCCATTGCGGCAACGTGACTAGAGCGTTGGATTGAAGTTGTTGCGTTTTTTTTCGAGTGACCAGCTTTTGAAAACGGTCTTCCAGATTGTTCAGAGCATCACTTGTCGTGTTGGTCATGATGCCACCTATTTGAACAAACTGCGAGGATCACAGCCATGCCGCATCTGTTCAGGGATCTCGGTTGAATCGATCAAGGCCCGTTCTGAGAAGCTCATATCCAACTGATGACGGCAATATTTTCGCCAGGCTCTTTCGATCTTAGATGGCTCGTTGTCCGCATCCATGGCGAATCTGCTTAGCGCAACGTTCACATCAGATCCGTTTGAAATCTTGTCAGATGTTTCCTGAGTGACAGGATAAACGCCGTCGGTTACCGATCGCCAGTTTGGTTCCGATTGTCTAACGACATGTTCAATAGCTGACGGACGCCATACGGCACCGCCTAGTCCACCCAGTTGCCAGGCACTCTCCTGTCGCCAAGGGTGTTCTGTATCCACGATCAATGACTCGATGATGGATTGATTGATGGTCAAATCATCATAGACGGGCGATGTGCAGGCTGCGCCAAACATCAGGGGTATCAAGCATAAAACGGGAGATAACCGTTGTTTCGAAAAATACGGGGTTGGTGCATTCATGATGACTCCAAGCTTTGAAAAGCCCCGTACATTAATCATCATTTTTTCAATTCATCCTGCAATAAATTGCGAATTCGAAATTTATTGCAAGATCAATTGAATTTTTCTCTGTCAGGATGCGCCGTTATGGAAACGACGTATCCGACTTTCTTTCAGCGATTGAGTCAACGCCTTTGGGGTGATAAAACACCTATGCCCAAGGAGACAATCGCATCTAGCGAGGAGATACCCCGCTATCCGCCGTTCATGAAGGGATTGCCTGCCGCTCCTGTGGAACGCGTTTTGGACACCCAAAATGAGCTGATTCAATCGATCGAGCAGGCATTGGCACTACCTGATGCGCTATATCAGACCATCGCGCTACCGGTCATTACGCGCTATGCCGCATTCAGTCATTTGTTGCCGGCCTCCGAATCACATCACCATCGCGGCGCCGGTGGTTTGTTTCGGCATGGCCTTGAAGTCGCACATTGGGCAACGCTGGCATCGCACGGTTCGCTGTTTGCAACCGACACCACACCCAAAACCCGTAAAACCTTGGAGCCGCGCTGGCGATTGGCCGTGTGTTTTGCCGGTTTATTGCACGATATAGGTAAACCAGTGTCCGACATTGCAGTCACCGACAGTCAGGGACTGCACACCTGGAACCCTTGCGACGAAAATCTGATCGACTGGGCGACACAACACAATATCGATCGCTATTTTTTGCGCTGGCGAGAGAACCGTCATAAGCGCCACCAACAGTTTTCGGCACTGGTTATCGAGCGGGTGCTGACCCGTGAGTCGCGCGCCTACCTGCTGGAACCGGGGCCCGAGATCATGCAAGCGCTATTGGAAACGTTGCATGGTCTGGATCGCGGCAGCAAGCTCTACGAGTTAGTGGTTACCGCTGATTGCAAAAGCGTGGAACGCGATTTGAAGACCCATGCGCATTCGGTCGATGCGGCGTTGGGCATGCCGGTCGAGCGGTATCTGTTCGATGCGATGCGGCGCTTGATTAAATCCGGCCACTGGTTGGTCAATGACAAAGGCGCCAGAGTATGGCGATTTCAATCCGGTGTGCATATTGTTTGGCGGACTGGCGCGCAAGACATCGTCGGTTTGCTGGCCAAAGACAAAGTGCCCGGTATTCCGCGCGATGAAGATACCTTGGCGGATATTTTGATCGAACGTGGTTTGGCAATTCCCAAACGCGATACCGCAGGCCGCCAGTATCGCTATTGGCGCATCAGACCGGATGGTTTAGATGCCGTGTTTTACATGCTGCGTTTGGCATCGTTGGAATCAATTTTCAGCAATGAGCCGCCGGCTGCGATCGAAGGATTTGATGTTGAGGACGAGGAATCTAATACACCATCCCAACCAGGAACCAAATACCAGGCATTGCCGGAAAAGACTGAAGCAGTCAAATCTCGCAAACCGATCAAACCCAAGCAGGTTTCGCAGTCATCATCAACCGACCGCGAGATGCCAACCTTGGCGGTCATTCCCGGTGGCAATAGCCAAGCGCAGCTCTCGTTATCCCCAGCTATGCCCGTTGAATCGGATAACGGTGATACCGACAAACCCACCACCCTTGTCGAGGACGCATGCGCGCCGAGCGTGGATGGCGATACCAAGTCTTCAGCAGACCCTGTAGCGGACATCGTGACTGAGCAAACCCAATCCCAATCCATCCAAGACCTGGAAGCCTTATGGCTCCGCAATCATGGACAGGCCGGCTCGTGGCTGTTCGAGATCGTAACCCGAATCGCTCAGGGGCAGTGGTCATGGAACGGCGACCTCTTTGAAAGACAAGGCAAATGGTTTTGCCTGTTTCCAGACGTTCCGCAAAAACTGCAAATCGAAAGCGAGGTGTTCATTCAAGGATTGGTCGATCAAAACTGGTTAGTGACCGATGTGTTGTCTCCGATGCGTAAAGTACAAAACCTAGGGCAGCAACGCGTTGTACAACTGGCTGAGGAACCTGCGCAGAAGCTATTGCGCATGATAGGCGATTTATCGATTCAATCATCGAATGCCACACCAAATGCATTGCCTGCTGAAAATGTCGAAGTCAAACCAGGCAATCGTACCGATCCCGTCAATCCATCGACCCTTCAAAAGTCCACCCAGCAGCGAAACGCCAAAACCAAACTACGCAGTCACAAGCAACAAGCAGACCCCGACGTAACGTCGGCTACGGTCACGGTTTCAGTCAAACCGAGCGCTGACGACGTCATTCCGAGTGTGCAACCTGGGCAAGATTTTCCGGCGGTGGGCGTGTGGATCTCGACACTGCGCATCCATCCCGATCAGCAAGACGACTGGATCACTGTTTCTGATGACGAACTCGGAGTCTACCTCGACGCACATCCCGACTTGAAACGCTACGAGTTCCTGCGCGAGATCAGTCAGCATCCTGACTGCCAAGTGCTGGGACGTGGGCAAGGCATCAAAGTACGGGTTAAGCCATGAAATCCGATTACGACTACCAGTTTCCCTGGCGACCCATCTTCGAGGTGTATGCCATCTCGGGCTGGCTCGGCGGTGCCGGTTTGGCGCATTTCACCAGTCGCTGGTCGGGCCTACCGCGTGAGCCGTTCGACTGGTTGATGACCGCGTGCGGGGTGATGGCGTGTTGGCGATTGTCGCCGGCGCTGAGTCTCTGGTACCGCAAACGCCGATTGCGGCAGTTTCGGTTCCAATACCTGGATGCCGAAAAGCTGGCAGGCATGGTGAAACAGCATCCCGAGGCCTTGTGGTTCGGCTGGGGATTCGATTGGGTGCAAAAGCATGCCCAGTTGGCCTACGAGATTTTGAAACGGGATGTCTCGACCCTGATTCCCAGCGATCATCAACGCATGGGCTCGGCCTGGATACATGGATTGGAAGTGTCCGAAAGTGATATTCGTCAGCCCTTGCAGCATACCGCCGGCCATACGTTGCTGGTCGGTACCACCGGCGCCGGTAAAACCCGCGCCTTTGACGTGTTGGTGACGCAAGCCGTGTTGCGCGGTGAAGCGGTGATCATCATCGATCCCAAAGGCGACAAGGATTTGATGGCTTGTGCCAAGCGCGCCTGCACCTTGGCGAAACGTCCGGATCGATTTGTGTATTTCCACCCGGCGTTTCCGGAAGACAGTGTGCGCCTTGATCCCTTGCACAATTTCAACCGGCCGTCGGAAATCGCCAGCCGCATCAGCGCCATTTCGCCCAGCGAAAGCAGTAACGATCCGTTCAAAGCCTTTGGTCAGAAATCGCTGGATAACGTGATTCAGGGCTTGATGGTGATCGAGGAACGGCCAACCTTGGTCAAGCTGCGCCGTTACCTTGAAGGCGGACCATCAACGCTGGTGATTCAAGCCTTGGAACGCTATTTCGACAACAACCTCGGTCATTGGCGACAAGAGGCGCGGCCTTACTTGAAGAATGCCAAGGAGATTGATTCCAAAGCGCTGGGATTGGTGCGGTTTTACCGGGAGGTCGTGCAGTACCAACTACCCAATTTGGATTTGGAAGGCTTGTTATCGTTGTTCGAACACGACCGGGCACATTTCAGCAAGATGGTCGCCTCCTTGATTCCGATCATGAACATGCTGACCTCCGGTTCGTTGGGACCTTTGCTGTCACCGAATCCCCATGACGTGGATGATCTGCGGCCGATTACCAATACCGGCCACATCATCGAAAAAGCCCAGGTCGCTTATATCGGTCTGGACTCGTTATCGGATGGCATGGTGGGCAGTGCGATTGGCTCGATTCTGTTGGCCGACTTAGCCGCCGTCGCCGGCGACCGTTACAACTACGGCGTCTCGGAGCGACCGGTGAATGTTTTTGTCGACGAAGCGGCGGAAGTCATCAACGATCCCTTCATTCAAGTCCTGAACAAAGGCCGGGGCGCCAAGATTCGGCTGTTCATTGCCACCCAGACCTTTGCCGATTTTGCAGCCCGCACCGGTTCTCAGGACAAAGCCCGCCAGGTACTGGGTAACGTCAATAACCTGATCGCGCTCAGGATCATGGACAGCGAAACTCAGCAGTACATCACCGACAATCTGCCGAAGACGCGATTGAAATACATCATGCGCACCCAGGGCGTGGCCACCAGTGCGACTAATCCCACCGTGTTTTCCGGCAATGTCGGTGAACGCCTGATGGAAGAAGAAGGCGATTTGTTTGCGCCGCAATTGTTGGGTCAACTGCCGGACTTGCATTACATCGCCAAGTTATCCGGTGGCCGGATCGTCAAAGGTCGTTTGCCGATACTGCGGTCGGAATTGGATCAACAACGAAATCGTCAAGGCGCTGGCTCATGACGCGCAATCTGCTGTTCAGCCTGATGCTTTGGCTACTGGAAGTGATCCTGGTGGCCAGCTTTGTGTCAGACCGCTGGACGCGTGAACTGCAGCGCGCCGAAGATCAAATGATGATCGGCTATTTTGGCGCCGATAAAGAATCGCAGATCAGCCACACCGCGCAGCGTTGGTTTGATCGCTTGTTCGTCACCACCGGCATCCGAAACAGTGTGTTCCGCTACTTCATCCCCACCGAGCGCGAACGGCAGATGTCCAAAGGCTTCGAGGATGTGGGACGAAACGATTTGTTTCCCTTTATCGAAAGCCGACTCAACGTGCTGTGGGACACGATCTTTCAAATGATCAAGCGCCTGACCACCGCCTGCATCTGGTTGCCGTACCTGGCAGCAGCATTGTTGCCGTTTGTCGTCGACGGACTGGTGCGGCGCAAAATCAGCCAGACCAACTTTGATTACCCCAGCCCCATGGCGCACCGCTACAGTCTTTATCTGATTTTAGGCGCGCTGTATCTGTTGTTGGTCAGCTTGACCCTGCCGTTTCCGATTCCACCGCAAGCCATCCCGGTGGGCGTTTTTGTCGTGGCTTGCGCCGTCAACGTGCTGTTGGCCAATACGCAAAAGCGGGTGTAGGCAAATTATGGATGTCACCAGCTACCTACACCGGACGCTCCACAAAAATTCATTTCCAGTTTACCCCTCAACCTCAACCCAGGAGAAATGATATGCAAAGCCATTCCGTTATTGATGCCACCTCTCAGCAACTCGTCCAGGCACTCATGACAACCTCTTATCACCTTGCCATCAATCCAGAATCGTCGGTGTCCCAATCGTATTTGCAGGAAATGATCGAGAACTGTGTCGAGCAAGGTCAGGACGATATTTTGATGTCTGCCATGCAACGATCGACTGACATCGATGGGCGTTTACTGTTAACCGAACGCATTATTTCGGCTGCCGAATTAACGCACGTAGGGTCAGCGTCTGCCCCAAATGCGGCGGCGATCGTATTTGCCATTCCGATGGCCATCATCACCGATCTTGATAAGGCGTTGCCGAATCGCATCGCCAATCCTCAACGTATTCAACAATTGTTCCAAACCTTCGGACTGATCAATGATGGCCACGCTATCGCAATCCATGATGAACTATTCGCAGCCGAAGAAATTAACTGGTTACCCAGCCAAATTCGTCACATCAACCGTCAGTTAACGCAACAAGCTCTGTCCTGCATTTCATACTCGGAATCGAACCATTCGTTCAGAACGCATCTCACGCCGAGTCCGGAGGGGCGCATCGTTTTGCGGTTTTTGGTTGGGGTGGTGGTTTGGGATGATCCGACACGTCAATTGTTTTGTTCAGAGATGGACCAGGCATTGAATCAACCCAGGCTTGAACAATGGTCCGAAGCCTTCAAAGAGGATATGAACGGCCAAACTGGGCACGTCATCTGGGATATTGCAACACCTAGTGCGCTCAGCATGGCCGTTTCACCGGGCATCTATTTGCTGCATGCCGTCGGCTTTTTCTACACGGCATCGTCGGAAACCCAAGATCATCAAACATCAAAAGCACTGATCAGTACACACGGTGTCGATGGCGTACCCAGTGAAATTCGGGTGGCATTTTTCGATAGTGCTGAAGAGCTATCAACCGTATTCGTTTGGCCGCTCTTGGCAGACCATGAGGCTGAGTCAGTATTTGAAGACATCATTGAACTGTTGAACAAAGTCAGTGTACCCCGCGTCGTTTTCGCCGCGCTTCTCCCCATCATCGAATTCACAGGTAACTTCGATCGCTATTTTGAATTGATGTGTATACAACTGGAGTCGGAGCAACCTCAATCGCACAACTTGCATTAAGTCATGGGGTTAGCGAACGATGACCAATTCTCGCCAATCGGTGGTGTAGCGTTGTGAAATGCGTTCGGCTTTGGGTTTCCAACTGTTATCGAAGCCCGATGACGCGATCGTAACCGCTTTGGGAAAGCGTCGATTGATGGTGTCTAGGGTTTGCATGAGGATGGCGTTATCGGGCGGCGAACCCTCGCAGCTCAAGTCGAAGAGATCGAACTGCGAGGGCGATGCGGCAGGTCGAATAGCGCTCAGTTGGATACCGCATTTTTGATAACTAAAGCCAGGTTTGTAGATGGCTTTTAAACTCGACAGTGCGACGCGAATAATCGTGCGGGTATCCTGGGTGGCGGCCTCCAACTTAACGGTCGCCGATCGCTGGTACTGGGGATCTTGAACCGCAAAGGGATTGGTGCGAATAAACACACTGACGCAACCGGTCACAGACTGCTGCCGGCGTAGCTTTTCCGCCGCTCGGGTACAGTATGCCGACAGGGCTCGACTTAACTCCTCAAGCTCTGTTAGTTTGCGACTGAAGGATCGTGAACAGACAATCTGTTGTTTATCCGGCGCCACGTCTTCCAGATCAAGACAGGCGGTACCGTTCAGTTCCATGACCGTACGGGCGACCACGACGTTGAATTGCGCCTGGATGGTTTTAGGCGACTGGTTGGCCAGGTCCCAGACGGTTTGAATGCCCAACTGATTAAGACGTTTTGTGGTTTGCCGGCCAATCCCCCAGACTTCATCGACGGGGACGATTTTCATCAGTTTTTCCCGACGGATGGGGTCGGTAAGGTCGAGGACACCGCCGGTTTGTTTCCATTTCTTGGCGGCAAAGTTGGCCAGCTTGGCCAGGGTCTTGGTTGGTCCCATACCGACACAGACCGGAATGCCGGTTTGCCGAGCAATCGCCTTGCGGATGCGTTGGCCATAGGCCATGGGATCTTGATAACAAGGATACACGCCGGTTAAATCCAAAAACGCTTCATCAATGGAATACACTTCCATGCGCGGCGTAAATTCTTCCAGCAAACTCATCACCCGTGCCGACATGTCCGCGTACAAGGTATAGTTCGACGAAAACAGTTGGATTTGATGCTGATTGACCAAGTGCTGCACCTGGAATAAAGGCACACCCATTTTGATGCCTAAATCTTTAACCTGCTGGCTACGCGCCACTACACAGCCGTCGTTATTGCTGAGCACCATGACCGGTTTGTCATTGAGGTCCGGCCGGAACACGCGCTCGCAACTCACGTAAAAATTGTTACAGTCGACAAGGCCGATACGTGCTTGTTCCGTCATGATCAGACAGGATGGATGACATTGGTGACCGTCCCCCAGAAAACGGTTTCTAGGTCATCGGTTAAGGGAATATCCGGATACGCAGGGTTTTCGGCTTTCAAACGCCATTGGCCATCGGTAACGATTAGACGTTTCACCGTCAATTCGCCGTTGACCGCGCAGATCACGATCTTATCGGGCATCGGCTCCTTGGAGCGGTCGACCACCAGAATGTCGTTGGGATGAATACCGGCACCGAGCATGGAATCGCCCTGGGCGCGGACAAAAAAGGTTGCCGCCGGTTTTTGAATCAGCAATTCCTCCAAATCCAGTGTCTTTTCCACATAATCATCGGCCGGCGATGGAAAACCCGCGGCTACTTTGCTGATGAACAGCGGCAGTCCTCGGTTTTTTCCCGGCTTGGCAAGATGAAACCAATCCAATCCATCCCGAATTGGGGGTAAGGGTTGTGCGGGGTTAAGGATCGAAAATGGCAATGATTCGGTCATGGGTATCACGGTGAGCTAAAAAAATTTTAACGACATAAGACTACCATCGAAAACACAAACGTTCTATGATTGTTCTCAATTTAGTTGAGCCGTAATTATTTGTCGCATGAGCGCCTTAACCCGAAAACAACAGGCCATTTTAGATTTCTTGCTCGATAACCAGGCACAGTTTCCACGGCCACCGTCGTTGAATGAACTGTGTCAGGCACTCGGCTTGAAATCACGGGGCTCGTTACATTTGACGTTGAGCGGCTTGATCAACGCCGGTTTTGTCGAAGCCATGGGGCTCAAACATCGAGGGGTTCGGTTGACGGAAAAGGCCTTCGCATTGCGTGAATCTGGCCAACATAGGCCCCAGGCTTTGCCTTTAGTAGGCAGCATTGCCGCCGGTAAACCGATCGAGGCGATTGAGCATACCGAATGGATTAATGTCCCCGATCAAATTCGTACCGAACAGTCCTGTTATGTGCTCAAAGTTAAGGGGGATTCCATGATCGAAGCCGGCATACTCGATGGCGATTGGGTGATCATTGAACATCGCAGTCACGCCGACAACGGTGACATTGTCGTCGCGCTGATCGACAATCAGGAGGCCACCTTGAAAGTCATTGAGCAAACAGCGGATGAGGTGTTATTGATTCCCGCCAATTCCAGTATGGAAGCCATGCGTTTCAATCCATCGCAAGTCAGTATTCAAGGCGTACTGGTCGGCCAGATGCGCAGTTACCGTTAGGACTGGACCATGCAACCCTTAGCCTTTGTCGACCTGGAAACCACCGGCGGTTCTGCCACGAAAGACCGTATTACCGAGATCGGCATTGTCCTGGTAGATGACGATGGCGTGCGGGAATGGAGCCAACTGGTGCATCCGCAAATGCGCATTCCGTTGTTCATCGAACAGATGACCGGCATCAGCAACACCATGGTCGAAAACGCACCCACCTTTGAACAGGTGGCCACGGAAGTCGATGCCTTATTGCAAGGCCGGTTGTTCATCGCCCATAACGCCCGCTTTGATTACGGGTTTCTGAAAAATGAATTCAAGCGGGTCGGTATGCTATTTAAACCGCAAGTACTGTGCACCGTGAAGTTGTCGCGGGCGCTTTATCCACAGTATCACCGGCACAATCTTGATAGCCTGATCGAACGCCATCAACTCACCGCCAAGGAACGTCACCGCGCTCTAGCAGATGCCCAACTGATTCATCAGTTCTGGCAACATGCCCATCAGCAATTTTCCGTCGACGCCATCGAAGCCACGGTTAAGAGTCTGGTGCAGCGTTCCAGTCTGCCATCGCAACTGGATCCGAATTTGGTCCATGAATTGCCGGAAGGTCCCGGCGTCTATCTGTTCTATGGTGAAAACGACTTACCGCTGTACATTGGCAAAAGCGTCAATATCCGCCAGCGGGTACTTTCGCACTTTGCCGCAGACCATCGCCACGCCAAGGAAATGAGCTTGTCGCAGCAAACCAAACGTATCGACTGGATTGAAACCGGCGGTGAACTGGGTGCGTTACTGACCGAAGCCAAGCTGATCAAACAAATGACGCCGGTGCATAACCAACGACTACGGCGTAAAAATGCGCTGTGTGCTTGGCAATTGGCGCAAAAGCAGGAGCAACTGTTGCCGCGTCTGACTTGGGCCAATGAGCTAGATTTTGGCGTACAGGACAACCTCTACGGCTTGTACAGCAATAAACGGGATGCCGAAAAGGCGCTGCGCAGTTTGGCCGAACAACATCAGCTATGCCTGGGTGTGCTCGGTCTTGAAAAGATTGGCAGCGGCAAACCGTGCTTTGCACACCAACTGAAACGCTGCAAAGGTGCCTGCGTCGGCAAGGAATCCGGATTGGAACATGCCACGCGATTATTGACCGCCATGAGCAAACTGAAACTGAACAGTTGGCCTTATCCCGGTAGCATTGGTATTCGCGAGGCAGAGGATTTGCACATCATCGATCATTGGTGTTATCTCGGCACGGCGCATAGTGATGAGGAGGTCCACGTATTGTTGGGGCAAGGCAGACCAGCGTTTGACCGGGATACTTATATGACTTTGGTCAAGGCGTTAAAGAAAACGCAGGTCGTGCATTTACGCTCGAGTCCAACCCATGAATCTATTCGCAGGAGACATTCCGATGCCTGAATCAACTGCACGTCGATTGAACCCTAAAAAATTGCTGTTGAGTAAATGGACTGCCGCACTGCCCAAAAACAAGGAAAAGCATTTTCTGGTCACCCAACTGATCAAGCCCGAATTGCCGGATGCACCTATCGAACACATCGAGCTGGAAGCAGTGCATTCGCGCCGCAGCTTTATACTGCCATGGCGTGAGCTGACCGATACCGGGCAATGGTTACAAGGTTGGCAGTAAACCAGATCGGATTACAAAATCATGTGCGGACGATTTCAGCTAACTGTGTCACCTGAAGAAATTGCCGAGCATTTCCAACTCTCACGCCTGCCAAAATACCAGCCCAGCTACAATATTACCCCTGCGCGGAAAATCCTCTGTGTTGTCGAGTTGGAGGACAAATCGCTGAAAGCGGTCAATCTGTTCTGGGGATTAGTGCCGTCCTGGTCCAAAGACACCAAAAACAGCCATCACCTGATCAATGCGCGTGCCGAAACGATTCGAGAAAAACCATCGTTTCGAGCGGCATTTCAAAAACGCCGCTGCCTGATCGTCGCACAAAGTTTTTATGAATGGCAGAAATTGGATTCGGGCAAACAGGCTTTCCGTATTCATCGTCAGGACCATCAGTTATTTGCCTTTGCCGGGGTGTGGGAACAGTGGCAACACGAAGTCGAAACGCTGTATTCCTGCACGATCATTACCACGGCAGCCAATGAGCTAATGCAACCCATTCATGAGCGCATGCCAGTGATCATGCCGGAAGGGTGTTATCACGACTGGCTCAACATAACCTCCAATACAGATGACGCCTATGACTTACTTGAAAACTCAGCTTACGCCAATATGGTTACAACGCCGGTCGGCGATTGGGTGAATAATCCTAGACACGACGATATTCGATGTATAGAGCCAACAGTGAAGTAGAAAATCATGAGCCGCTTTTTGAGTTATGACAGATTTTGCTCTAACAGAGACTATGCTTCTATCACTTCAATTCAGAATGAAATGACAATTTGATCCGAGGAGCAGTCCGTGACGAAAAGGGTAATTTTCTGTTTGCTAATAATCCTGGCCGAATCCGCCACAGCAGCGATTGGAGGCGGTGACAATATCGATTTCGCACCACTCCCCAATGAGTTTTGCAATGACGATGCTCGACAAAAACATAAGAACCTTTTGAGTCAATACCCCAAAGACGAAGAAATCATCAAACTCAATGCCTATTTCATTGGGCTTTGCCAATTGGCGGCCGATGGAAACTTATCAGAGCATGACGCCAGCATTTTTTGGTCAGAACAGCGTGATAAATTACTTCAAGAACGGCGAGCAGTAAAAAATTGAAACGGGTTTGTTGATATTACTTTGAATGATCAGAATCGACGCTATCGACCCTAAGCAGCCAATGACGGTGAATTTGAACAGGCAAAAAAAGTCAGATAAGCTGCCATTCAATTGTCCGATTAGCTTACGTAATCGCACATTTCGATGTAAATATTTGGCTAAATGCAAAGGAGTTCTATGCCTATCCCTTCTTCCCATCAGTACCGATTCATTTATCATTTTACGCATATAGAAAATTTGCCTAGTCTCTTGGAGACAGGTTTTCTCGCGAATAATCACCCTAAGTTCCCAAAAGAAAACCATCTATCAGTAGCCGCGCAAGGTATTCAATACAGACGTGCCAAAATGGAGGTTCCTTGCGGCCCTGGCGGGGTAGTTCATGATTATGTTCCTTTGTACTTCGGCTCGATAAGTCCAATGCTTCTAGGGGTAATAAACAAAAAGAATATCGATCAATTTGAAATGCTCTACTTCGAGTTCCCCATATCGCTAATTTGTCGCGAAGATATAGTATTTACAGACGCATCGGCTAATACAGATCAACCACCAAATTTCTACTCCGATCCTGCCGATTTAGACAGGCTGAACTGGGACGAAATTAACTCGAAAAAATGGAGTTCGGCAAATGATACATTGCGACATCAACGTATGGCCGAGGTTCTTGTCCATTCAAACCTGCCTCTTCAAGATGCCACAAGGGTCGTAGTCTGGAATGAACACATTAAAAAACAAGTGTCACAACTTGTGCAAAAGGCTAATGTCACGTTTCCATCAATAGAATTCGAGTCGAGAGATCGTTATCACTGGTTTAAAGACTTTGCTATAGGGGATGGAAGAAACAGCGTTGTGATGGGGCCGCGTGAAATATTTCTTAATTATCAACAGGCTTGCGAGCAAACTAACGAAAATAAGGGGAAAGTCGAAAATACACCCTATGAAAAACCAAAGCAGCTACTTGAATCTTTGCGTGAAAACTTCGGTTGCATTCCTCAAACTGCGGAACTGGTAGGGCTCAGATCAGAAAATGGGGTTCATAAACAAACAGTCGATATGCACACCGTTGAAGTTGTCAATAAGCTTAAAGCGTTGCCAGAGTTTACACATCTGCCAATTGAGTTTCAAAACAGAGTTGAATTGGCCGCTTATCTTCACGATATTGGTAAGGGCCCTAAGTCTCGTTGGGCTACAAATAATGGAGTACAAAAAGTTGATCCTAATCATCCAATAGCCGCCATGCCTATGATGGTTGAGATTCTGACTCAATACATAGGAAAAGTTAAAAAGGAGAATGCCAACTTGATACTGAAACTGGTCTGTTATCACGATTTGGTTGGCGAGGTTTTAGGTAAAGATCGAGATGAGCAGCAAATTGTCGATGTAGCGGATAATGAACTTGAATTGGATATGTTGTTTGCTCTTGGCAAAGCAGATGCGACATCGTTATGTGAAACATGGTGGGACGATGATCAGGCTGAGTCACTTTATGATCGTTGTCTGAAAGCGATTAAACTAAAAAGTGGTCAGCAGTAAGGTGAAGCAATGATTGAGTTTACTAAAGGTGATATGTTCGCGATGCCGGTTGATGCACGCGTCAACACTGTTAACTGTAAAGGGGTAATGGGGGCTGGTGTTGCTCTAGCTTTTAAAAACCGCTATCCCGATATGTTTAAAGAGTATAAACAAAAGTGTCAGGACGGAACTATTCGCCCAGGGGCTTTACATGTTTGGAAAAACCTAATGGGGGATTGGGTTATAAATTTTCCAACTAAGCGAGATTGGAAAGAAAAATCACGCTACGAAGATGTTTCAGCGGGACTTGAAGCATTGCGGAGCTATCTGCAAGAACAAAAACCAGCTTCTTTAGCGCTTCCGGCATTGGGCTGTGGTCATGGTGGGCTTGATTGGAACAAGGTCTCGTCAATGATTAAGGAAAAGCTTGGCGATTTAGATACCAAGATTTTTGTATTCGAACCTGCTGACTCCCGTAACGCAGGGCGAATTGTTAATAGTGAATTATCGGATGAGCAAGTTCAGAATCTTAAAGAACTTGGCTTCAAATCTATCGAGCGCCCTCATCAATATACAAATGAAGGATTGCCAACAGTATCTTGGCTTAAAGGGGATGAATCACTTTTGAATCAAAAATGGGTTGCTTTGTTACCTTCTAAAGCGCCAGCAGAACGTGAATTAAAGGCATTGAATGCAATTGCATGCCAAATAGCCCTAGCATCAAAACAGATAGTGGTTGCACTAGTATATGCTAATCGCACTACAGAAAATATTGCCGATATTTTTTTGAAGCGCGGCATTTCCGTTGTCTTAATTTTGCCATTTTGCCCTCTGACCCGTAAATCTATTGGGTACACCTTATTCGACCAGAGAAATATACCTTTCTCAATAATTTCTGTGGCATCTCCAAACCAAGCGTGGGGGAGAACCATTTTTGCTCAGTCCATGAAAATGTTGCTGTCTGGAGCATTCTGCGCACTGTTTTCTGATCCAAGCCCAGAGTCTTTGAAGAATAACTCAATCCGTTCTTGGAGTGCTCGACCACTTTTCTATATCCGATATGAAAACCAATCAGACGATATACGTCATATGTTGGAACGAGAAGGGGTGCGCCCAATTGGCCGACGTTCAGATAGTGGCGAGCCAAATCTTATTCCGCTTTTAGGGGGAGGGGACTTTTCAGAAGCAAATTCAGAGCAACTTTTAGTTAAAGACAAAGGTTATTTGGATGACTCATTAATATTAGTTACCGCAACGCAACTTGAGGAGATTGCGGCTACCATTAAGAGCTCAAAAAATCCTGATACTACGGTAGGTATATTTATTACAAAGAATTTTATAGATAAAGACTTATCAGAGAAAATCTATCAGATATTAGCCCGGTAGGATGCGGCAAACAGCGTGCACCGCATTGATCGCGATTGGTGCGGTTCGTAAACTCAACACCCTACGCCTGCTTTTGGCTCTAAATTTGTCATTGGCATTTTGTTTCAACCGGCGGCAATTGGCCGTTCTCGACAAATTCAACCTTAACAATAGTCACGCAACATTGTTTAGCCTGGCCGCCAAATGAGTGATCCTGCGCTGTGATTGCTGATTCTTGACAGCCATCGCCAGCGCTTTGGGTTGGGCAATCACGACGACCAGTTGTTTGCCGCGCGTGACGCCGGTATACAGCAGATTGCGTTCCAGCAGCATAAAGTGCTGCATGGCCATCGGAATGACCACCACGGGATATTCGGAGCCTTGCGATTTGTGCACACTGGTGGCATAAGCCAGCGAAATTTCGTCCAAATCGCTGAATTCGTAGTCGACCTCCCGATCATCGAATAGGATCTTGACTTGGCTGTCCTCAAGATCAATGGATTTGATCACGCCAATGTCGCCGTTGAACACGTCCTTGTCGTAGTTGTTGATCCGCTGAATCACCTTATCACCCGGCGCATAAGTATTGCCGAAACGGGTAATCTTCGGTTCGCTGTGTCCGTTTAAGCGTGCTTGCAATTCGACATTCAACGATCGAGCTCCCAGACCTCCACGATTCATGGGTGTCAGGATTTGCACGTCGTTAACCGGATGAAAGTGGAAGCGCTGCGGAATCCGTTCAAGAACGACTTGCATCAATTTAGCGAAAATTTCCTCGGGTGTTTCAGCGTATAGGCAATAAAAATCGCTAAGAGCTTCAGTCTTATCCACTACCGGCATTTGCCCGTGGTTAATCCGGTGAGCATTAGTAATGATTTTGGAGGTACTGGCCTGGCGGAAAATCTCGGTCAGACGTACGGTGGCAATTTGCCCGGAATCTATGATATCTGCCAGCACGGATCCTGGGCCGACCGACGGTAATTGATCAACATCACCGACAATTAAAACCGCAGCCTCCGTCGGTATGGCCTTTAACAGCTCATTCATCAGCACCACGTCCATCATCGACGACTCATCGATCACTAAGCAACAGAGATCCAACGGGTTTTCGTCATTATGCTTGAACGCGAACTGCGTCGGATCAAACTCCAGTAGACGATGCACCGTTTTTGCTTCCATGCCAGTCGATTCCGCTAAGCGTTTTGCCGCTCGTCCCGTCGGCGCACACAAACCAATCCTAACGCGTTTCGCTTTGAGAATCTTGAGCAGGCTGTTGACCAGGGTGGTTTTACCGACACCGGGGCCGCCGGTGATCACCGAGACTTTATGTTGGAGTACCAATCGTATGGCCTCCGCTTGCGACTGCGACAAGGTCATGCCGGTTTGCTCTTCTACCCAGGGTATAGCTTTTTCCGCGTCAATCACACCCCATGGCGCATCGCCTTGATTCAATCGGTTCAGGTTGGCGGCACAACCGATTTCAGCGCGGTGCAAAGGCGTCAGAAAAATGAACTCGTCGCTGCCGTCGATTTCGGCGATCAAATTGCCTTCGGTTAATTCCGCCGCGATAGCCTGGTCGATAATCAGTAATGGAATTTCCAGTAATTTCGCCGCCATTTCGCAAAGGTTGCTGCGAATCGCGGCGCAATGGCCTTCGCCGGACCATTCCTGCAAGACATGCCTTACTCCTGCTTGGGCGCGTAGCAGCGATTGCGGGCCGATGCCCAACTTCTGAGCCAGCGTGTCAGCCGTTTTAAAGCCGATGCCGTGAATATCCAGTGCCAGGCGATAAGGATTTTCGCGCACTTTCTCGATGGCCTGCTCGCCGTAGGTTTTGTAAATGCGCACCGAACGCGAGGTGCCGACACCATGCGATTGCAGAAAGACCATGATCTCCCTAATCACTTTCTGTTCAGCCCAAGCACTGGTCACACGCTCCTGGCGTTTCTTACCAATGCCCGGTAATTCCAACAGACGCTCGGGTGCTTGCTCAATAACATCGAATACCTGCTCACCGAAGGTCTTGACCAGCTTTTTGGCAAAATGGGGACCGATACCTTTGACCATCCCGGAGCCGAGGTATTTTTCGATGCCGTCCAACGTGGTCGGCGGCACGATTTTTAACGAGATGGTTTTGAATTGCTGGCCGTGTTGGCGATCATTGACCCAGCAACCCAGGCATTCGATGTATTCACCCGCTGTGACACTAGCGGCCGAACCGATCACGGTAATCAGTTCCCGATAACCTTTGACCTTGACCCGTAACACGCAAAATCCCGAGGCCTCGCTATGGAACGTCACGCGCTCGATGGAACCATGCAGTTTTTCGACGGGATTGTCCGCATGTGCCGGCGCAGCCTGTGAAATCATTGGTTGCTAACCCTCGTCATGTTCGATAAACAGCGACGCTTGCGTGGGTTTCGCGTCATAGGTCGTGCCATCGATGACTGGAAACAAACGCTGATAAGGCACTAGCCAAGTATGCTGTTCACTGATCTTGACAGTGGCCGTTTTGGGGTTCAGCCGGATGACTTCGCCGAACAGTTCGTGGTTGTCCCGGCCCCTGAATCCTACGCGTGTACCGACTTGCAATGCACTTTTGGGAATCCCGGTCGTATGCGGTTTGGGTTGAATCGCTGTATCAACATCATCATCCAGATTGATGTAATAAAAAGGGATGTTCCAGTTTTTCTGGTCTTTGACGTTTCTCACCAAGCAACGCGTCTTTTGAATCTTCAAGATCACGGCATCGATCAAGCCGTTGGCTTGTGGGTCGAAATAACTAATCGATTGGCCGACTTTCAAGTGGTCTTTTATCTGCTCTACCCGAACCGGATTGATGAGTTCCTGATAAATGGCGGACTGTAATCGATGTAAATCAAAGAGTGATGCTTTATTGAGCGCTTCAAGTATTGCAGTGTAGTCCATGGCCGACGTCCTCCCGTTAGGCATTTTTATCATGATTTAAACGGGTTATATAGCGATAATCGGCACCAATAACCTTGTATCGTTAATGCAGTCATATTGTCGCAGAAGGCGCACAGAGCGCAGCACGTTGCATGCTGCGTTATACTAAATTGACTGACAGCACCTGAAATGGCGATTAAAGAAGCAGGCTTTATGGAGTATCTAAAACTATGCGTGGGTGAACGCTTTGATCATGACATCCCTGCGGAAGGTATGAGTATCGTCCTGGCCAATGGCACGCCGTTGCTGACGTTTAATTTTTCAGCATCTCCTCGAGAAATCCAGGCCTTTCTGAATGGCAATACATCGTTTGCGTTATTTGAAAAAGCCGGGCTCATTTTGTTTTTATTCAAAATCGACGGTTTTCTGGATTGGTCGGATTTGGCGTTTACTATTCATCTAGCGGGTGATGAGACGATTGAAGAGGGTGATGCTTATTTGCCCTTTAACTTGGTCTTGGTGGATTCAGAAACCAAAATTGTTAAAGGCCTACGCATGGTGACCGTTTCACCGGATTTCAGGTCAAGACTGGCTGAGTTGATCCGAAAACAAGCTTCAGAGCCATTCGATACGATGGCCTATTATCAAGCCATTGGCAACCTGTACGATCAATTTCCTGCTGCAAGTGATTTGCTTAAGCAGGCCGTTATCGTCGAACAGGGTGGCAAGACTCTACCGACGCTGTAATGACTTACGCCCATCGGCACCCGCTGCCCAATTGATTCAATTAACGATCCTCTGATAATGACTAAATCCCAGCTCATCGAACGCATCAGCCTTAAATTGCCACACTTGTTGCAACGCGATGTCGAAATGGCCATCAATATCACAATTGATGCGATGACCCATCATCTGGCACAAGGCGAACGTATTGAAATTCGGGGATTTGGCGGATTTTCAGTCAATCAGCGAGCTGCCCGAATGGGGCGTAACCCCAGGACAGGCGAACAAGTGAGTCTGCCCATTCGATACGCGACGCATTTCAAACCCGGCTTGGATTTACGTGAACGCGTCGAACTGTCAAGAACCGTGTTTCCCATCACGGATGATTAGACAATATATCTTCAGCAACACCAGTGCGCGATCATTGTGAGTTGCTTTTAAAACCAAAAATGCAAAGCGAATTGATTTCCTAAAAGTGCGTTTTCGGAAAAAAATTAATTAACCTTGCAATAAATTGCGAAATCGCAATTTATTGCAAGCTGATCGCTAAAAATCATCAGCAAAATAATGACCATCCTAACCGGAGGTCATTATGGAACCCGTTGCCATTCCCCAATCGATAGACGATCCGATCCACATTTTATTGTGGAGTGCGGACGAGATCGTGCCCTTCATGGTCAGCATGCTCACTGGCATGTTGATTGATCAGTTCATCCCCGGCTTGGCGCTGGGCTTCATCGCGGTCAAGTTTTACCGGCGTTTCCGCGACAACCGGCCTGACGGCTATACCTTGCATGCGTTGTATTGGCTGGGTTTGTTGCCCAGTCGTGCGCAGACCATCCCCAATCCCTACATCCGCCGGTTCCTGCCATGAGATGGTCGGAGTTTCTGCAAACCTGGGACGGGCACGAGACCGAGAATCGATTTAGCCGCGTCATCATCATTGGCTTGCTGGTGATTTGCGTGATCACTTCGCTGGCCGCTTGGCGCACCGAACGCAGCATCATCCTGGTACCGCCGAGCTTGACGCAGGAGGTCGAAGTCACCCGCAGCCAAGCGTCCAGCGAGTTCAAAGAGTCCTGGGGCTTGTTCCTGGCTGAATTGCTTGGCAACACCACTCCAGCCAATGCCGACTTTCTGAAAACCGCCGTCGAGCCATTATTGGCGCCGGATATTTACCGCAGTGTCCTGGATGCCATGAGCGATCAAATCAAGGCTATCAAAATGGATCGGGTCGCGATCAGTTTCACCCCGCGTCATGTCGATTACGAAGCAGAGACTAACAAGGTTTTTGTCAGCGGCGAACTGAAAAGCCAGGGCCCCAGTTCCAAACCGGACGTTAAGCTCCGTACCTACGAATTCATCATCGCCGTTAAAAACTATCGGCCCCGGCTGGAATATATCGACGTGTATCCGGATTCCCCCAGAACACTGGCCCGTTTGAAGGCTACTCAAGGCCAACCGCATGAGGCTCAACCATGAAACGATTGTTGCACCCCTGGTTATTTCTTTGCTTCGCCAATGGCGCATTGGCCAACGATGAGTTACCGGTGACCATATTACCGCCGGTCACCACCGTGGCTGAAGAGTCATCCTCATCGCCATCACAGCCGGTTGCCTCGTCGCAGCCAGACTTAGGCATCGAGTTACCACCGGTCGATGCCAGCATATTGAAAGCCGCCAAACAACAAGCGGTGGCGTCAAACGCAGCATCAGCCACTTCAATCGGCCCTCAGCACATTGCGGTTAAACCCGGCATCAACGAACTGATGCCGATTGCCGTCGGCCATTTGAATCGTCTGGTCACGCCATTCGAACATCCGGTGGTCACGACCACCAGCCAGGCGACTACCAGTACCAAAGGCAAAATCGTTTATGTCGCCACCGCTGACGAAACGCCGGTCACCTTATACATCACGCCTGGTGACAATCAAGACATTGCCTTGTCGCTCACATTGATCCCCAAACGGATTCCGGCGAGGGAAATCCATCTCGATTTAGATAAGGACAGTTACCAGTTACTGAACCAATGGCAACGCTCGGATGCCGGTAATCGAAATTCTGGTCAACAGGAACAAGCCTACATCAACCAGCTAAAAACCTTGTTCCGGGATTTGGGTTTGCAAAAGACCCCAGCCGGTTATTCACTCCGCGAACCGAAGCCGCAGGAACAGATTCGCTGCCTGCAAGAGCGCGTGCAGATTAAAACCGGCCAAGTTCTGGAAGGCCAGGATCGACTGATTCTGGTGGGGCTTGCCAAAAATACCGGCAGCGACATGCTCGAGTTCGACGAACGCAGTTGCGCTACCACCCAACAGGACGTGCTGGCCATTTCAGTTTGGCCCAACGTGGTGTTGAAGCCGCAGGAAGCCACCGAGCTGTATGTCGTGGTACGACAAGCGCCTGAGGCGTCGGTCAGTTTGCGTCCCTCATTATTGAACGGAGGGCAACGGTAATGGCCAGCGTCGAGTCCTGGTGGACACGCTTGAGTCCGGCTGCCAAACGTAATTTAGCTGTCGGCAGCATCGGTACCGTGGCATTGGCCGTCATCATCGCGCTAGCCACTGTCACCCCGGACGTCAGTAAACCGTTGAGTAAACAGGCGACCATCCAACACATCCTGACCGATAGCGATCCACGTTCACTGGGCATCGACGGCATTTCCGCGCAATTACGCGATCTGCTGCAGAAAAATGACGAGCAAGCCCGCCGGCTGGCAGCGATCGAAGAACAACAAAAGCGAGAACAGCTATCCGACGAAATCCGTTTCAAACAATGGACTACCGCGGAGCGCGAAGCCTATGAAGCCAAACTTCAAGCCGTCACCGGTGAAGTCGAGTCTCTGAAGAACAAAGCGTCCACACCGTCAACGACCGGCACCCCAGGCGACATCAACCAACCACCATTGGATCAGCCGGCAACCGGAAGACCATTAAACCGTCGCCTGAGCAACGCGCCGTTCGATAACAGCCAAGACGATCTCAACCGCGTCTTCGAGCAAGCCGCCGTTCCCGGACCAACACCCGGCAATACCGGCGTCTCGGGAGGACGAGCCAATAGCCAAGCGCCGGCGGCAATGCAGATTCGCGTCATCCAGGAAGGCGCTGACCAAGCCAATGGTAAAGACAAAGACGCAGCGTCGAACAATGATCACGGCCATTCTCAGCCTGGCCACGCCAACAGTGATGTCTTCATCCCGGCCGGCAGCATTTTAACCGGCGTATTGCTGAATGGTCTCGATGCCCCGACTGGCCGCAAAGCCAAGAAAGAACCCATGCCGGTGCTGTTTCGCATCAAGAAGGAAGCCATTTTGCCCAACCGTTTCCACGCCGATGTCCGCGAGTGCTTTTTGTTGGCAGCCGGCTTTGGCGATTTGAGCGCTGAGCGCGCCTATTTTCGCGGCGAGACCTTTTCCTGCGTGCGCCAGGACGGTGGCGTGATCGAAGTGCCGATGAATGCCTACGCCACCGGCGAAGACGGCAAAAACGGGGTGCGTGGTCGCGTGGTCTCCAAACAAGGTGCGTTACTCGCCCAATCCATGATGGCAGGTTTCCTGCGCGGCTTTTCCGATGCCTTCGGTCGTAACCAGATTCCGGTGCTGATGACCGGCGGCATCGGTGCACTATCCGGTACCACACCGTTTCAAAGCGCCTTTTCCTCTCAGTCGATGGAAGGCGGTGCTTTGCGAGGCGCAGGTTTTGCCATGGAACGGCTGTCGCATTTTTACATGGACATGGCCGAAGAGATTTACCCGGTCATCGAAGTCGATGCCACCCGCCAGGTCAACTTCATCGTGCAAAAAGGCACGGCATTAAAGCTGAAGTCACCGAGCTGATTCATTAACTAAAACCCAAAGGTCGTTATGACGCTACGCCACATTTTTTTATTTCTAGTCTCACTATTCGGTACATCGATTGCCATGGCCGCCAATCCGCAAAAGCCTGCGGTCTCGGATATTGCCGCCGGTTTGCTCTCGATCAAAATCGACGGCATGCAGGACTTACCGATCTCAGGCCTGAAGATGGTTAAGTCCGGCGAGCAGACGGTGTTTATGTCCAGTAACGGTCGCTTTGCCTTTTACGGCGGCAAATTGATGGACATCTGGACTCAGCAGGAGATCAAGGAACTGACGGACATCGACAAAATCGCCAACCGCATCGATCTGTCGCGGATGAAACTCAGGGCTGACGATCTGGGTGCGGTGACTGTCGGCCACGGAAAAGGCCAGGTGCTGGTATTCATCGATCCGCGTTGCCCATATTGCGGCAAGGTCATGAAAGACCTGCAAGCCTTGCAAGACCAATACACCTTCAAACTGGTGATGGTGCCCATCCTCGGCCCCGAATCGCAAAACATCGTCGTGCAACTGGCGTGTCAGTTGGAATCCAGCGATACCAAAGCCAAAGACGGCGTTCGCGACCGCTTGTTGAAACAGGATTACGCCGGTTTGCCAACCGAACCGCCCACTCAATGCAACAAAGAGCCGCTGCAAAAAGCCGTGGTCACCGCCAAGTTGTTCGATTTAAAGGGCGTGCCGTTTCTGATCGCTCCGGACGGCCGCACCCACAGTGGGGCACCCGAGGTGTTAGCCGATTGGTTGGCCGACAAACCGAAACCATCGCCTAGTCTGGCAACGACACCCGCTAAAAAAGCCCAAAACGCCAACGCACCGGAGAAACAGCCTTGAAACCCATGCACCCAAATTCCATGATTTTCATCAGTCTGTTGCTGATGGTGTTAACCACCGGTTGTGCCACCACCGAATACGGCTGCAAAGGCATGCCGGACGAACCCAGCTGTCTTTCGACGACACAGGCTTACCAAGTCACTAATACGGCGATAACGGAAGCACCTCCGGAAAATAACCCCAATTCGGAGACAACCTCATCAACGGCACTCGTACCGCCGTTACAGCAACCCGTACCCAAGATCGAAGATCCCACGCCGATTCGTACCCCATCGCAGGTCATGCGCATTTGGATCGCGCCTTGGGAAGATGCAGACGGCGATTTGATGGTGTCCAACTATGTCTACACCGAACTGGAACCCCGGCGTTGGATGATCGGCAAGGCGGCACCCACCGCCAGTGCGTCGTTGATTCCCTTGCAAGTCGAGCAACGTCCACCGGAGAAACGCTCCAGCATCGATACGGCGGAAGACGAGAGTCCAGTGAATCGAATCGGCAAGCCATTGCCTTGATGGGTCACACCCCATTTAACCGCAGGTCCCACACCCCCTGCGAGACTGAGCGGGCAACCGCTTCAAACCTGCCGGACTAACCCTCCGAGATTCGACGGGCAACCGTCTTTTAACCTGAATGAGGATATTTTTGATGAAAACTTCGTATCGAAGCGGGGTCTTGATGGCCCTGGCATCGTTATTTTTTATGCTGATGGCCAATGACGCCATGGCCGGTACCGGCGGTACCGAGTTCAACACCGTCTGGACCTTGCTCACTGGCTGGGTGGAAGGCTTGCTCGGCCGCATTATCGCTATCGTGTTCGTCATCGTCGGTCTGGTCGCCGGTGTCGTGCGCGGCAGCATCATGGGCTTTGTGCTGGGGATTGCCAGTGGTGTCGGCCTGTTTGCGGCACCGACCATTATCACCAACATCGTGACTGCCACAATTTAGGCCTTACCACGATGACCGGTTCAATTATTGATACCGAGACTGCGGCGGGCAACCGCCGCCTTGCTTCATTGGCACACGATAAGCGGACCGTCAGGGTCCAAGACGTCAACGGCCAGCCAATCAACCCTTGCCATCCGGCCAGAGCCCGGCAGTTGAAACGCAACCACCGCGTATCGCTGGTGTGCCGGCATCCTTTTACGATTCGTCTCGATCCGGAATGTCCGGTCGAAGTGCTGCTGCTGTTTTCCGAAGAGGATTTCAAGTTATGACCACCGCACAACGCCCTCGTGCCGATCAGTTATTCACGGTACTGGCTTATGAGTACGACCATCATCTGTTTTTGATGGCCGATAACAGCCTTGGCTTTGGCTTTTTGTGCCGACCGATGACCGGCGCGGATGCCAGCGTTTCCGCTCGGGTGAATGTGTTGTTGAATCAGGACTGGCCGCCCGACACGCTATTACAAGTATCACTGTGGACATCACCGGACATTGAGGAATCGCTGGCGATCATGCAGACCCGACGTTTGAAGCAGCAAAAACCAACTTATAAAACCATGACCCAGGCCAGCGTGGAATTCCTACGGCGAGGTACGACCAAACCGCCTGAAGCGATTTCGGGAGCACGCCTGCGGCGCAGCCATATTCTGGTTACGGTCAAACTGCCTATGGCGTATCCCAGGCCCAGTGAACAAGACATCCGTCGTGCCAGCGAGTTGCAAATGGCTACGCAGCAATCATTGTCGACCATCGGCTTGTATCCGGAACTATTAGGCGCTGATCAGTATGTACGTATTCTGAACACGATTCTCAACTGGCAGCCCGATGCCGAGCTGGAAAGACCGGGTGGTACCCGAGTGCGATCCGACCCAACTGATCCGCGACCAATTGCTGGATTACGACAACGCCTTACAGACCGACGAAAAAGGGATTTGGCTTGGCTCAAAACGCGTCAAGACGCTGTCCGCAAAACGCACACCCGATCATTTTTACTTTGGCAGCGCCAAAAGTTATCTGGGCGACATTCTGTCCGGTACTCGCGGGATTCGGCAGAATGCTTTGCTCAGTCTGACCCTGCATTACCCGGATGCCGAATCGACCCGATCAAAACAAGAAGGGGTACGGCAATTCATCACCAACCAGGTCAACACCCCCATTGCCCGGTTTTTGCCGGTGCTGGTACAACGCAAGCACCATTTCGACGTGTTGTTCGATGCCTACCGTGACGGCGACCGGCCGATTCGGGCATATTTCGGGGTGCTGCTGTTTTGCGACGAAGCCGAAGAAGCCGCAGCGGTATCCAATGCCAGAGTGTATTTCCGAGAGCTGGGTTTTCAGCTGTTGGAAGACAAGTATTTCTGCCTGCCGTTTTTCCTGAACTGTTTGCCCTTTGGTCCCGAGCGTTCGGCGATTGCCGACCTGAAACGTTATCGCACCCTGGCCACGCGGCATGCCATTCCGTTATTGCCGCTGTTTGGCGATTGGGCAGGCACAGGTACGCCGACCTTGAATTTCGTCTCGCGTAATGGCGAACACATGGCCGTATCGTTGTTTGATACCACCGGTAACTATAACCTCTGTATCGCCGCCGAATCGGGTAAAGGCAAATCCTTCCTGACCAACGAGATTATCGTCAGCTACCTGACCGAAGGCGCGCAAATCTGGGCCATTGATGTCGGTCGCTCCTATGAAAACCTCTGCGAGGTGCTGGAAGGCGATTTCGTCAAATTCACCCACGGCTCGAACATCTGCATGAACCCATTCGAGATCGTGCAGAACTTCGAGGAAGAAGCCGACATGTTAGCCGGATTGGTCAGCCAAATGGCAGCGCCGACCGAGAAACTGACCGATTTCCAAACCGCCGGTCTCAAGCGGATATTGAAGCAACTGTGGACTGAAAAAGCTCAATCGATGTCGGTCGATGACATTGCCAAGCAGCTCTGCGCCGAAACCGATCAGCGACTAAAAGATGTCGGCGAGCAATTGTTTCCCTTTACCACCCAAGGCGAATACGGCCGTTACTTCAACGGTAAGAATAACGCCAAGTTCACCAGCGACTTTACCGTGCTGGAACTGGAAGAACTCAAGGGACGCAAGCATCTACAGCAGGTGGTGTTGCTGCAACTGATCTACCAAATCCAGCAGGAAATGTATCTGGGCGAACGTAATCGACCGAAGATCGTCATCATCGACGAAGCTTGGGATTTGCTCACCGAAGGCGATGTGGCCAAGTTTATGGAGCACGGCTATCGGCGGTTTCGCAAATACGGCGGCGCGGCGGTAACCATCACCCAGTCGGTGAACGACTTATACCGCAATGCCGCTGGGCGAGCGATTGTCGAGAACTCGGCCAATATGTATTTGCTCGGCCAGAAAGCCGAAGTCATTGAAGGCATGAAGCAGGATCGTCGCTTGCCACTCTCCGATGGCGGCTACGAGTTACTAAAAACCGTGCATACCTTGCCTGGCGCGTATTCGGAAATCTTCTTCATCACCGAGATGGGATCCGGTATAGGTAGGCTGATCGTCGACCCGTTCAAACGCATTCTGTTTTCCACCAAACCCGAAGACGTCAACGCCTTGAAGCAGTTGCGCCGGCAAGGCTTGAGTTTGGGTGATGCCATTCAACAACTCATCGACAACCGCAGCAGCAAACCCAGGGAAAATCGTTATGGATCCTAAATCGCAATGGCTCAGCACCGTTTTAATTTCAGCCTGTCTGGGCGGCATCGGCGGTTGGCTGGCTACGCAACAGCAATTACAACAACCCTTGGCGCGCCTTAATCTGGTCACACCTGTGTTCGTGCTTGATCGCGTCAAGCTGATTCAAAGCATTCCACCCAATGCGAGCCAGGAACACATGGCCAAGATCGTCGATGACTGGCAGGCTCAGGCCAAAAAGCTCAGTGATGCGGGCTATCTGGTCATCGATTCGACCGCGGTGGTGGCCGCGCCGGAGGATGTCTATGTTAGACAGGCCGGACGCTAAACGTATGAACAAACCACGGGGCCATTCGCGACCGCGTTTAGGCCAGTTTCTGCTCAAGGCAATACCGATTTTGTTGCTGGTGTTGGCCGCTGAACGCTATATCGGCCAACGTTTTCTGATCGGTGGCGACGACCAGGTCGATCGTTGTCTGCCGGATAAATGGGTGTATCTGATCGATACCCACAACAAAGACATCTGGCGCGGCGATTTGATTGCCTTTCGCGCCGAGCGCATGGAGCCCTTTTTCAAAAATGGGCAGATCATCGTCAAAATCGCCGCTGGTGTTACGGGCGACACCATTCACGTCGATCCGCAGCACACCACTATAAACGGTGAACCAGTTATCGACGGGCTGCCTTTGACGGAGAAACTCAAGAAGCCGGCTGCCCAGTTCAAACGCCATGAAACCATTCCACCGGCTGCCTATTGGGTCACGGGGCAAACCGACAAAAGCTTCGATTCAAGATACTGGGGCTATGTTTACGACCATCAAGTGATTGGACGGGCGTATGCGTTGTTTTGATCGGTCTCAAGGTCCTTGGCGTCAATCGGTGGTCTGTTTGTTCTGTTGGGTCAGTGTGCAAGCGGTTCAGGCAGAGGAAGCCTGGCTGCAACGTTCTCAAGCCATTTTGCAGGCATTGGAAGGTCAGGCTAGACCCGACTGGTTGAATGGCCAAGCTGAACAGTTAGACGTGAGACGCCAAGTGCAACAAGTGTTAGAAGCCTCACAGGCGATCCAAACAGGGGCGCTATCAACTGGGTCGACAACATTGGCAAGAGGCTTATTGACAACCCCTTCGAACAAACCACTCACGCTGTTGTTTGTGTCTTTCTCGCTGGGTGAGTCCGCACTGAAAGGCATCTTTGAAGAAGCCTCAGGCCGAGACAATGTGGTACTGGTATTTCGCGGCCCGAAGCCTAGACAAAAGCTACCGGCGTTGATGGCCGACCTCAAACGCTTGCTGAAAGGCATCGAGCCGCTGCCGAACATTGTCATCGATCCCACCCGTTTTCAGCGCTGGTCAGTGTTATCAGTACCGGACATCGTCGTAGAACAAGAAGGCAAATCTCGGCTACACGTTCGAGGTGTCACTAGTCTGTCCTGGCTGGACGAGCAACTCAAAGCCGGCAAACAGGGTGATTTGGGAACTATGGGCGATGTCGCCGAGATTGCCGAAATCGACTTGCTGGACGACCTCAAACGCCGGATGGCGGCCATCGACTGGAAACAAAAGCAGCAACAGGCCATTGCTCGGTTTTGGGCACAGCAGAAATTTGAAGACTTACCTACTGCTCAGGAGGATCACGATCGGACCGTGGATCTGACCATCACCGCTCCGCGCGATTTGGCAGCGCCCAACGGTCAATTGATCATCCGAGCCGGACAAACCGTCAATCCGTTGGACAAGATGCCGTTTGGCTTATGCCTGAAGGTGTTCGATGCCACGGTGCCGGCTCAAGTCGAACTGATTCGACATCAGTCCTGCCAAGACAAACAGGCCCGCGTGATGCATCTGTCAACGCAATTGCCGCGTCAAGACGGGTGGGACAGCTTAAAGCATTTGGAAACCGCGCTACAGGCACCGGTGTATTTACTGACGCCGGATGTGCGCAGTCGTTTTCAATTACAGCATGTGCCGTCTGTTGTCGAACAATCCGGTAAGCGTCTGCTGGTTCATGAACGAAAACTGCCTGCCTCAACAGGAGAACGGTCATGAAACAATGCGTTTTACTTTGGGTCTTGGGCATTTTGATAACGCTGGCAACCCCGCTCTATGCCGAAACCACCACCAATAGCGTCGACCCCTTGTGCTCAGACGCCGAACTGTGGTCCGGCAAGCTGATTACCGATATTTGTTGGAGCTGCTTGTTTCCGATTCGAGCGGCCGGAGCATCGCTGGGTGGCGGCAATGTGCCCAGTATCGCCACCGATGAGAAGTTTTGCTTTTGTACCGACAGCATGAACATTCCGGAACTCGGCATGACCATGGGCTTATGGAATCCTGCTCGGCTGATCGAGATCGTCCGAAATCCTTGGTGCTCGCCGGCGCTGGGTGGGCATAAGTTCAGTGCTTCAAATGTGCGTCTGATTGCCACCACCGGCAAGGCCGACTTCGACGCCAGCGAGATGTCTTTTTTCAATTACCACTATTTCGCCTTTCCGCTAACCATCCTTATGGACCTGTTCTGGGATGGCCGTTGCAACAGTGATGGCTATCGGGATTTTGATTTGCTGTATGTCTCGGAACTCGATCCGACCTGGAATAACGATTTGTTGGCGTTTTTTACCAGTCCGGAGACGGCGTTGTTTGCCAATCCGGTCGCCATTTCCGCATGTGTCGCCGATGCCGCGGCGGCGGCCACCGGCAATCCTTCGGATGCCTTGTTCTGGTGTGCCGGCGCCTGGGGGCATATGTATCCTTTATCCGGCATTTCGCCAACCAGTTACGGGACCGATCCCAGAATTACGAGTTTATTAGCCACGCGGGCAACGGCCTCCTTGCATCGACGCGGGCTGGCCTGGAAAACCTCGGGTAACGATGCCTTATGCGGTGGTTACATCTATCCCTTCATCCCCAAATCGCAATACCGGTTGTCGATGTTCTATCCGGTCGCCGAAACCGAGTCCAATCACGCCATTGGTGAGACTACTTTCAAATGGGGTGCGGGTCGCACCTATCCGGGGCCGGGTGAAGATCATCTCTACCTGCTGTGGCGTTGGCAGGACTGCTGTGTGGGACTGTGATGGGCTTCAGGGAGATATTCGATCCGCAAATTGGGTTTGTGCAGACGCTATCTGCAATTTTGTGCGTAACCCTAGCCTGGACACCGTTTGGTATTTCTTGGGCGGATGCGATTCAGGAAGCTGGGCGCGATGGCCAACAATTGGGACAGCAAGTCCTCGGCGGCTTTTCGTTTCCGCTCGATACCGGCAACGGTACGCTGACCTTGAATCCGGGAACGGCTCAAGAAAGCGCCATTTCAATCGGTACGCTGTTTCCGGATACCAATAGCACATCAACCACGACTAGCGATTTTGCCAATCTTTATGGCAACAACCCCGGCACGATAGCGGCGGGTTTGGATGCACAGACCGCCCTGAACGGCGAAACCAGCTTTACCGGCGAAGCCTATCGCACTTTGATCGACAACGCTCACCAGTCGCACCCGGACTTACAATCCGATCCAATCTGGCAAAACGGCGACCAGGTGTTCAGCGACTTCACACCGTGGGCACAGTCCTTTTCCGACTGCACAACCATCACGACCCAAACCGAAACCCAGCAGTCGGTGCGCGTGCCGGATTATCAGCTCTGTCTGCGGCAACCGACGGTACCGCAAAGTTGCACCGCTAACCACCAAGTCAATGTACAGCCCTTGATCCGTTTTGTCAGTGGGGATGGCGGATTTTCCAGTTGTGGGCCGGGCTGTATGGATTTGTATGTCGGCCGAGTCGGTGATGATTATTGGGAATCAGATTGCGGCTTGTTTACCTGGCAAGTCAAATACGAGGTATTGCACCCGGAAGCCATCACCAGTGCCACGCTGGAATACGTCAAATACGATGACCATACTCGGGTGTATTACGACAACCAGTTAATCTATACCGGGGCCAGCGGATGGTACGGGGATTGCGAGCTTTACACCAGTTGGAACGAATATCCCAACACTAATGTGCTGTATGCCTTTAATAGCAGCGGCATCAAGGTGTTCAAAGAAGAAACCCGTGTATCCGGACGGGGCGAAGGCTATTCAAGAATTCGGCTGCGCTATGACCTGTCGAAACTGATCACCCAGGACGAATGGAGCTGGAGCGGACCGAATTGCCAAAACTTGGCCAATGCGATTACCGATGGCATATGTCAGGCTGGCAGCCAATTGAGTTGCACGAACGATCCCGCCAATGCCTCTGGTTGTTACGTCGATCCCACCTCGCAAGTCATGGTCTGCGGCTCGGATTTGGCGCAAGCACCAGTAGCCAGTTCGACGGGGATCCGTAATACCTGTATGAGTATCCAAGCCGCCGGGAACTGCGATCTGAATCAGTACGGCCAATGCTGGACCGACACAGCTGGCACCCACTGTTTAGAACCGCCGGCGAACGGAATACCCAACAAGACCTGCGCGTCGTTGGAAACCCAAGGCTGTTCATTTATCAAAAGCCAATGTACCAGTGTGTTAGCCTCCGGCACCTGCTGGGATAGCGTCGATACTTACGACTGCGGGCAAACGGTAGGTATTCCCGCTATTCAAAGCAACACTCAACAACAATGCGCCGGACCAATACGCTGCATGGGCGAGGATTGCATCACGGTGAACCGGACTCAGAGCCAGGATTTCAGCAAGGCGGTCGCCTTACTCAATAGCGCCCAGCAAATGGCGATGGATTTGCAGTGTGACTATGCCAACGCCGATCTGCAGCAAATGGACCCGACCACCTGCCAGGTATTCCAAGGCAAACCGGCCAGTTGCAAAATGGTCGGCGGCGCGCTCAGTCTGGTCGATTGCTGTGAAACACCCTCGGGGGCGATGGGGCTGGGACGTTACATTGATTTGCTGATCGCCACCAGTCAGATGGACGGTGCCGTCATGGCCATGGACAGCACCTCCACCTTCCGTGGCGCCTGGGAAACCATGCGTACTCCGCTCACCTTGGCCGGCGATGCCTGGAACAGTTTTCAAGCGGATTTTGCTTCGGGCGTCAATAACTTGGTCGGTACAGACATGCTGAGCACCAGCGATATTGCCTCGCAAGGCTTGATCGACTCGTTGAAAGGCGAATTAATGAAGTCGGTGGCAGAATGGATTGGTCAGACCTTTGGTGAAGCGGCCGGTAATGCCTTGTTCAGCGCCGGTGGTCAGGCAGCTTTTGATGCTGCGGGCAATCTCACACCCGCCGCGCAATCCGGTGGTGTGCAATTAGGCGGCGGCGCGGCAGTTGCAGGGCAACTGCTCAGCACCTTGATGACGGCGTATACCGTGGTTATGATCATCATCATGATTATCCAGATCGTCTATTCCTGTGAGGAGCCGGAGTACGAACTGGCCGCCAAGAAACAACTGAAGGTCTGCACGGACCTTGGCACCTATTGCGAGAGCAAGGTGGCTGGTGTGTGTTGGGTGCGCAAGGAAAGCTACTGCTGCTACAACTCGCCGTTAGCACGCATCCTCAACGAACAAATCAAACCGCAGCTGGGCATGGATTTCGGCACACCGGAACGACCCAGTTGCACTGGCATCAAAGTCGCGGACCTGGATCGTGTTGATTGGACTCAGGTTAATCTGGACGAATGGTTGGCGATTCTGGCACAGACTGGACATTTGCCGAGCGCTGCCAATGCAGCATCCATGCTCAATCTCGATCAACTCACCGGTACGGGTAGCCGACTCAATCCGCAAAAATACGGCGCCGCATCCAGCGGCCGACAGGATACCTTAACCCGCACCCAAGGCCGGATGACAGATCTGGATGTCCCTACGGTCAAGCGGCAGTCGGAACTGGAAGGCTGGGGGATGGGACCGCAATGAGCGGCCTAAACCTTACTGAACCGCGTCTTTCAAACCTTTGCCGGCTTTGAAACCAGGCAATTTAGCGGCGGCAATGGTAATCGCTTCGCCGGTTTGCGGATTACGGCCGCTGCGTTCAGCACGCTCTTTCACTTCAAACGTACCAAAGCCCACCAAAGACACGGAATCGCCCGCTTTTAATGCAGAATGAATGGATTGGGTAATGCCATCTAATGCACGGCCGGCATCTGCTTTGGTCAGGTTGGCGTGGCTGGCGATGGCGTCGATGAGGTCTGATTTGTTCATTTTAATGGGCTATAGCGATGTAGTAGAGCCAAGGATTTTAGCACTGAATAAATCATAGACAATAACTCAAGGACCCGAGGTGACTTAAATGTTCTAAGCGGCTATCCCAAGGAATGGTGAGTCACAAAAAAAGAGCTATCGGTAGGAATAGGTATCTTTTAGTCAAGCCGGCGCTGCGCTAGCGAGCGGTTACGGAGTAGTCCCTAGAAGCTCGAGGGCCGGGCGGTTTTCCGAACAGGAAAACTGCAAGGCACCCCCAGCGGGCTTAGAATCATCTGAGAGCAAGAAGCACCGCCTTCGAGCGACTGGGACGGCCAGGGCCGCCGCAGGCATTCACCGTGGCGGTGCAGGTACGATTGATCACCACAGATGGTGCGCAATCTTTCCCGCCGGAAGCCTGCACTCGCCGATGTCTTATGGGCTCTAAAAAAGGAGCGGTTCTTCTATGTCGAGATCGCGAACCCATAAACTGAATATCTGTTCATGCTCCCTCATTTTTTACAGATCACTGCATCATCTGTACGCAATTAACTGTAAGTTTATTTGTTGACTTTATGGTGATTTTACATACAATTAATTACCTATATGTAAATTTTTTCATGCATAAAATACATCAATTAATCTTGAAAAATGTTTAAAGAAAAGACATTAATCATTACAAATTGTACAAATAGAAAACGAATGGATGCTCATCCCGAGTGTAGTATTCGTCAGCATAGGCCTGGTAATGCTGACGAACTTGCAGACAGATGGTTAACTCAATTATCAAAGGTTGATAAGAAAACTTCTGCGGAATGGCTTTACTGTGGACGAGTGTTCACCGAAGTAAAAAGTGCAGCAATCCTGTTGAATGCAAAGCTACTTGTGGCCTCAGCAGGACTTGGATTAATAGAGGCTTCAAATGAGGTCCCTACCTACAGTTCGACAATCTCTAAAGGGAATGCCGATTGTGTACTTGATAAATTAACTCAAGGAAACGCATCTGATTGGTGGGATGCATTGAATCGCAAGAGTCCATTTTCTGTGGCTTTCAATACCCGTCCATATGAACTGGTGTTGGTCGCAATGTCTTATCCATATTTCAAGTTGATCGAACGTCAACTCATAGCGCTTAATGAATCGGAAAAATCAAAGTTGAGGTTATTTTTGAGAGTGCATAGAAACGATGTTTCAAATTGCCTATTACCCTATTTGATGCCATACGATGAGCGATTCGACGGCCAAAAAGGACCAAATCGAGGAACGCTAAATGACTTTCCACAGCGTGCATTAAGACATTTTGTTGAGTCTATCCTTCCAATTTCGTCAATTAACTCATCTGAAATTCACGCTTCTTTAGTAGAAGAAGTTTTGAAACAGTTACAACCTCACAAAATTGTTGCTGGAGTCAGGTTCTCTGATGAAGAAATGACTTGCCTTATTCAAGAGCAATGGTCTGTAAATTTCGTGTCTCCAACAAAAATGCTCAGGTTTTTTAGGGATTCACTAGGCGTTGCTTGTGAACAAAAAAGATTTCAAAGGCTTTTTCATACAGTGGCTAAGTCAATGGAGACAATATGATGTCAAAAATCGAAGAAAACATTGTTGTTCGAGCGTTACATACCATTCAGGGCATTGATGTTGATGTTTATTCCTTTTTCCTTTTTGGTTCCGATATCACAAAGATTGCCGATATTTCCCGTGTCTCTAGGGAAGAGGGTGAAATGAGGGGGTTCCAACGGAAAGAAATCCGTAACCATGTCAACTCAATTGTTGAGTTTTTAAACAGTGGTCCAGTCTTATTTCCTAATGCCATCATATTAGCGCTTTCAAATGAAATTGAATTCAAACAATCTCGTGGCCCATCTCCTCTCAACTTCGTAGATGTTGCTCAAGCAGGAACATTGTCTATTCCCGTTAGACCTGAAGGTAAGCGAATAGCGTGGATTGTAGACGGGCAGCAACGATCATTAGCATTAGCTAGAGCAAAGAAAAATGAAATTGCAGTTCCTGTTGTAGGCTTTGTATGTCCGGACATTGAAACCCAGCGTGAGCAGTTCATATTAGTAAATAAAGCAAAACCACTCCCAACTCGATTGATCAACGAATTGCTTCCAGAAGTAAATGTTGTTCTGCCTAAAGACTTAACTGTACGTAAACTGCCTAGCGAATTATGCAATCTACTTAATAAGGATCCTCGCTCCCCATTTTATCGCCTGATCCGGAGAGAATCTGACTCTGAAAATGCCAATGCCATCGTTGTTGATACAGCGTTGATCGAAGCTTTTCGTCGAAACCTAAAGCCTCCTATGGGAGCTCTTAGTCAGTTTAAAATTTCTCAAGATGCTGATGCAGATGGAATGTATAGAGCCCTAGTCACGTACTGGTCTGCTGTGCGCCATGTTTTTCAAAACGCATGGGGCAAACCACCTACTGAAAGTCGATTAATGCATTCGGCTGGAATCAGAGCAATGGGCGCTTTAATGGATCAAATTATGTTGCGGGCCGATAGCTCTCCTAACCCAGAAGTTGAGGTCCGTGATTCATTAGAAAGACTAGTTCCTTATTGTGCCTGGACAGAAGGAACCTGGTCAAACCTTGGCTGGCGCTGGAACGAAGTTCAAAGTACCGGACAACACATTACAAAATTAAGTGAATTCCTTATTCGATTGGATAGGGACCTATCAAGGCGGGATCGATGAAGTTTATCTTTGCTGACAGCATGGATATGGTTGATCCAGATTATGACTTTTTGAACGATAGATCAAAACCAAGCCGGAAAGTATATTGGGATGATCGTTATCCCCATGAGATGTTTAGCACTGCGCCCTACGATGGCGTCCTGGTATCTAGAGCGACTGTAGAAGGCTTGTACACAGACTCTCAAGCCATGAGGTTCCGTAGAATTGGAGCTCGAGAGTTTCTTAGGCTTGATCATTCAAAGTTTAGTGCTTTAGATATTTTTGGTGATTGTGGTGCATTTTCATATGTGAAAGAAGACGTACCACCCTACACACCAGAAAATATGCTGGAGTTTTACCATGATGGTAAGTTTTCGCATGGATGTTCAGTTGACCACATTATTTTTGAATTTGACCCTACGGTAAAAGGCATGGAAGGCGGAAGTGAAGAAGCGCGGATGCGTTTTGACATCACTTTAGAAAATGCGGATGTGTTTTTGAATGCAAGTAGTGCTCTTGGAACAGGCTTTACTCCGCTAGGGGTAATACAAGGTTGGTCTCCAGATAGCATGGCTGAAGCTGCTCGACGACTGGTATCCATGGGTTACACATATCTAGCTGTAGGAGGGATGGTTCCATTAAAAGCTGCTCAAATTCGGATGTGTCTAGAATCAATTCGCGCAGCCATTCCAGGATCTACCAGGTTACATATCTTAGGCTTTGCTAAAGCTGATGAAATCTCATCATTTACTCCCTATAACATCACCAGTTTTGATACAACTTCACCATTAATTCGAGCATTTAAAGATAACAAGCAGAATTATTACACTCGCGTGGGTGAGGTTTCGCTTCGATATTTCACAGCAATTCGTGTTCCCCAGGCGATAGAAAACCAACGATTACTCAGATTAATTAAGCGGGGTGTTTTCCGTTCAGAAGATCTAGTCAAGATGGAGAAAAATGCACTGATTCATCTCAGAGCTTACGATGAAGGATATGCTGATTTAGAAGAGACTCTTGAAGCAGTAATGCTGTATAGCTCACCACTGATGCTCGAGAAGCCTTATGAAGAGGTTAAACACACCCAGAAAATTACTACCTTAAAAGCACAATATGTCGAAACACTCACTGAAAAACCTTGGAAAAAATGTCTGTGTGCAATTTGCCAAGAAAGCTCTATAGAGGTAATGATATTTCGCGCCAGCAATAGAAACAGGCGGCGCGGAATGCATAACCTCCAAGTATACAAGGGAGTGATCGATACCCTAAACCAACAAGGATCACTTAATGGATAAAATATCGTTCTTAGCAATTCGCGCACAACAAAGTCCTAACCATACAGTTGTTTCTTTTGCTGCAAGTGCGGAAGATCTTTTACGCTTTGCATCTATCGAAAGAATTGGCCGAGATTCAGAAGGTCATCTTAGTGGGTTTCAACGCCCACAAATTGCTTCACATATTAGAGAAATTCGCGATTATCTTGAAAAAGCTGAAGCAGTTCTACCCAACCCAATTGTAGTTGCTTTTACTGATGGCATTACGATCGAACCATTGGATGGAAACGTCTGCCGAATATCGATAGAAACTTCAGATATTCCACCAGGACTTGTTGTAGATGGTCAACAAAGATTGAGCGCACTAAGCCAAATTGAAAACAAGGATTTTCAGGTTTTCGTTTCGGCACTGATTTGTAAAGACGATGCAGAATTAAGACGACAATTTGTATTGATTAACAATACAAAACCACTTCCAAAATCACTTATTTACGAATTGTTGCCCACAGTAGATGGACTCCCTCACAGACTAGACGCGCGCACTTTTGCTGCCGATTTAACAGCACGCCTTAATTATGACCCTAACTCGTCACTGAAAGGATTAATTCGTCAGCAAACTAATCCAAATGGCTTTATTGCAGACACTTCAATTCAGCGAGTGGTCATGAACTCAGTTAATGATGGCATGATGCGCGAATTTATAAAAGAAAACGACGGTGCTGAGCGTTGTTTTGATCTGATTAGCGAATTTTATCGAGCAGTCCAAAAAGTATTTGCAAATGAATGGAATGGGCATACGCCAAAGACATCGCGATTAGTTCACGGTGCAGGGATTGTTTCACTAGGCTACGTTATGGAAATACTGGCATTGCTTGATGGAGCAAGAAATTGGGAAGATTTCGCAAAAGGTATGGGATGTTTATCTGGACGTACCGCATGGACGCACGGCGAGTGGAAATTGGCGGAAAATGATATTCGCCACTGGAAAGCAATTCAAAACATAAATAAAGATATCGTCTCTCTCACTCATTATATTACTTCTATTGTCAGATCGGATTTGCGCTCAAGACGTACCGACGAGGTTATGTCTTGAAACTGTTGGTATGGCACCGCCAAATAAGTTATGGCAATGGACTTTAACAATCTTTCAGTAACAGAAATTGATGATCTAATTTTTTCACTAAGGGAGCGTCAAAACGAGCTAAGACTTAATGGAATTCAACAGATTATGCAATTGGCTGAAAGCATCAATATACATGTTGAGATTTTTATGCCAGACGATAATAAAAGGCTTTCAAATAACGTCCGTCCTTCTATTAAGTATAGAGATCCCAGCAACCATAAAAACACTTGGACAGGAAAAGGACGCATCCCTAGATGGTTAAGTGCATATATAAATCAAGGTCAATCTATCGATAGATTTAAAACATAACTTTCAACCATTGTGCTCAAGTTGTCCCAGTACGCAGTTAAGAATACTGGCGCTGCCTTTTCCCAGGGGAAGAAGGGTTTGCTTGGCTCCCCGAGCGTCTTTCACCGCAAAATAGGCCTGGTGTTTGCTGCTCTTCCAAGCAAAAACGAAGATGTCGGCATTAGCAGCCAGATGTTTGAGTTTGTCAGTCGCAACGTGGTCAGCATTCACTTCTACCTTGGCCTGCGGCAATAACTTGCGAAGGAATTGCTGGGCCCTTTGCCCTGCTGGTTCCGTCAAGGTGTAGATACATATCAGGTCGGCAAAGTCGGTCCGTAGTGCCTGCTCTTGAGAATCCGCTTCCAGGCTTGGAAAAGCCTCCAATAAACCAGAACAGCCATAATCCTTGGCCAACAAAGACAGTACTTCGTACTGAACCGATCGGAGACGGTGTGCGCACGCACGTGCCATATCGACAACAGCCATAAAAAAACGTAACCGCGACTCACCTCTATCCGGAGAAGCTTGGAGCGCCAACATTTCGGCCGCATTAAGTGCCCAATCGACGTTACTCGGAGCATTGTTCGCACATAGTATCTCTGTGTAGGCATCAACAATCTCCACATAATCCTGACTCGACGGTGCAAGACTGACCAATGCCTGCACAAGCGCAGAAGCTAACTCGAGTTCGTTTGCGGAGACCATACCATTCCATGCAACGATACGGATCAGCATTGCGTAGATTGGGCCGAAGGCACGAACCGGACGGTCCGGGCGGTCCACGAAGAACTCGACTAGGGGAGCGAACGCGTCGCGGAACATCTGTTCCGTGTCACCACTGGCGTTCCCGATCCTTTCCGCCAATACACGGCATACTGCTGGGTCCGAGGCATAAGATTCGACGCTCCAACGGGTCAAGGCATCTTCCAAGACCTGCAGCGGCGGACGGTCGTATATCCCAGATTCAACATAACCAACCCAAGATAGCCAATCCGCTTCCGGACGTGGTGTACGGTTTAGTATCACATCGGTTTCTTCGGACTTTCCGGAGAACTCGGCGCGCAATTGCTGAATCAGGACAAAATCCATCTTTGTCCACTTCAAGCGTTCGGTATCGGATACATTTTCCACCGCTGAGAGAACCCTGAGCGCGACTTCTTCGTCATCCATCTCAGTCGCGCATTGGAGCATCACACGATAGGTCCACGGCGCTGGAAGGGCATCGAATGCAAACTGGAGTGCCAAACCAAAATCCTCGTCTGCCATTGCTTGGCGTGCGGATTCGAAAAGATCAGTTTGGGGTAATACAGTCGTTGCCAACCGTCCGGCCCAACGCTCGATTAGGCCGCGTCCGTCATCCTCCGGGTAAGCGGATACGATTGATTGGCAGCGATCCCTGTTCGGTTCGGCCTGAACAAGTTCGAACAGCATGAAGGCTTTGAGTACATTTGGATGCCTGATTCCTTTCCGCTCGAGAAATAGTGAGCCAAAGTTGCCCGAGATCTCCTTCCTGAATGTGTCCAGGAGCGCTTCGTCATCACCGCTGTCCTCTAATTCGGCGATATAGGCTGAGTAGAGAGTTCCGACCAGGTCAGCGATAGTTTGAGCGGGAAGCGATAGACCGAGAACAGACTTAATTAGGGGGTAATCATGCGCCAATTGATATTGGCGACCCAACCCAGCCAACATCCGTATGTCCAGGTACTTTTGCTGCTCAGCGTTAATTCGTCCGCTGCTGATCAATTCGTCACGCAAACGCCGTGCGTCCGATTCATTACCGGCCAGCAGAGCGCAGTCGAACTCTGCGCGGATTTTGCCAAAAGGACGTTGGGTTCGGTCAGGAATTTCGGGGCGACGCCGGAGTGAGCCCAAATAAGATTGCAATGCTCTCGCTATGTTATCGCAATCCGCGTTGCCAACCGGGTCGAAACGAAACACGAAACGACCGAAGCGTTCGAGCAAGGATCTCTCAATTACGTCGCTTGAGTCCATGTTGTGTAATTGTCCTCGAAAGTCGCTAAAACTTGGACCGACAAACGCCATTAATTCTTGGGACAAAGCGTTTGCCCCCACCTCATTAGATGCCATACCGTACCAATGGCAGGGCCCATTGGGACCAAAAACAGGCAAGACGATGGGTAAGCCACCTCCAGAACTAGTGAATGATGTGATCCATGGGAGGACTTGCTCCAACCATGCCTGAGGGGCACTACGCTCAATAACATCTTCCCATTTCAACACGTTACGGCCCGAGAAAAAGGCTTCTAGCCAGGATAAGTCTCGCGAAAGTAAGGTATCAATCATTGGCCGTCCCCGTAGCGTGCGAATTCGAGCTTCGTCCGAATAAGATCGCTCACATCAATTGAAAATTCGACCCATTCGTCATTGATGATCATGCCGTTATAAGTCAGATTCATTGATCCCATCAGCAGGCATCTCGTAAGTAAAATCCCCTTCGTGTGAAGTTGATCACGAATATGTACCGTTAAGGAGTCCTCCAGGTCGTGTTCGCCGGCTAATTCGGCAATCCTCGTACGGAACGAATCGTTACTGCTATCATCGCGGGTAACGATATGCACCTTCGAACCAAGGCTCATTAGAGTTATCAGTACATCCACAAGGCGGATTTCGCGGCGCCCCCATTCCGGATTCAGAGCGTCAAAGTTACCGGACCGATTGTCGATTAGCACAACGTTGCTAATCCAAGGGGAAACTATCCAGATATCATCACCAGGTTGCAGCACCTCAGCCACGAACATCGTCTGCATTAGTTCCTGGATGGTTGCTACCCCAGTGGTTTGGGTCTTAAAAATGCGTCGGTATAGGACGTTCATTGCACTGCCTCCACGAGTTCGATATCGGCCTCGATCTGGGAATGGCTTTGGCGGATTCCCTGCAGACGGGCATATGCACGTAAATAGCCGGATTCGACTGGATTGGTCATCAACGCATTGAGTGCCTTAGCTAGATTGTCGCGCCCTGTTTCTGGGCAAGTGAGCGTCACTTGACAACCCACAGCAAGTTGCTCCACGGTCTTTTCCAACCAGTCTTTTTCCAGCATAGAAACACACACGCGGTCGTCGCCTATGGACTCTGCGACTACCAAGCGCTCGACCAAAGGCAATTCCGTGAAAGGGTTTCTCATCTGGAGTGCGGATCTCCTGATTGCTTGACCGCGTGGCCATAGGAAACTGCTAATAGCTCCAATTTTCCAAGCTGTAGAGTCTCCTAGGATAGGAGGGGCACCGACGATGGAAGATAAGCATTCAATCTCATCAGATTGGCTGAGATAATAGGTTATTACGCGCAGATCAATCTCGATACCGATTCGCTCTTCCTCTGTCTGCCATTGATCAAGCACCTGAGACATGTAATTGTCCGTTGCCGCGCAAGTTCCAGGGCGAAGAACGCGGTTACCAAGCGCTACTAGGAATCCATGGAAAGGGGAAAAACCATCAAGCAATAGAGATCTACGCAGAGATTTGAACGCTCGCGCCATATCTTCCTGTGTAACAGCAGTCCTGAACTGACGAACCAACTCAGCGCTTTCTGAATCACCGTGACCGTCGTCTTTGGCGAGTTTGGTCACGATCTGCCCTAGCTGGTGATCGATAATCTCGAATTCGCTGATTCCGAGATTTGCTCGAACTATAGAGAAAAAACGCCGTGGATCTTCGGCGAATCGACGCATGAACTCCTCAACAAGTCCGTTTCCGCCTGGATTCTTTTCCGTAAACCAGATTTCCACCGTCTCAGGGTCAAAGCCAACCGTCTGACCAGCGGGTACTGGACCGCGGTCCAAATCCACGGACAGATCTTCTTGGTCAATTCCCGGGCAAAGATCAGTTATCGAACGAAGTAATGCCGCGCCTAAGGTGGAATGGTATACCCCTCTCAGCCATGGTTCCCAATCGGATCCAACAGGTAGCCAAAGCATACCCGCTAAATCATGTAGCTCTTCGACTATGGACGGATCGCGAAGATAATCATCTAACTCTTGGCGCAACTTGTCTGTAGTCCCTAACGCTTCAACATCGCCTTGTTCTTCTACGACCTGTGACTGAAACAAGATGGCCAAGACATCCGACAGCGAAATTGTTGATTGTTCTTCACGAATGCGTGCGCCGACCTCTGCCAACTCTACTTGGCCGTGTATGGCTTCGTAAGTCAATGCTGAAAGGTAAATCTGTGTCAACCATTCGCGCATGAACGGACTGGGGACGCTGGCTAAACGTTCGCCGCGCCAGGCAAGGTTAGTAAATCTGGCAACACGAAGAGCACGCCATTTTTCGTTTCCTTCAGCGAGGTGCAATCCTGAAGGAATGCGGACTTGAAAAACCACTCCATCTGCGGCAAAACGAGATCCAAGTCCCGCAGGTTTGCCATTGGATTGAAAATCGGTTTCTGTCCGGACTTTTTGGGTGCCAAGACCAATTTCCGCTGAAGACCCAACGGAAAACCGCCTGATTTCGAGCGGTGCATGGCGGGAGTGCGTGAAAAAACCGATACGGGGTATGATCGTTGCCCAAAGACTTCCTGTCGGAGGCGACAGCCAAGACGGCTCAACTCCGGCGACGATTTGGCTGTGCCATCTGAGTGAAGCGTTCGAAGTATCCTTCACCTCTTTCGATGGAGATTCCGGAGCTAGACGGAACGGGCGAAAGACCGGTAGTAATTTGATTTCGTCGCCTACCTGAACCTGATAGTCACCAAGGAACTGGTGACTCCCGATTGAATCAATATCGAGCACGAAGGAACCGGGTTCGCCCGAAAATTCCGCTGCTGGCGGGAACCAATGCCGCTCGTTTTTGTGGCTCACGCCATAACGACGGCTAACTCGACCGGGCGCGAACTCCCGCATTGCCGCAAAGACAGGCATCGCGGGAGCATTCAACGTAACAGTAGGGTGGTCAGTTCCAGGTAAATCAATGGCCACCTCAGCCAAATTGAGGTCGGCGAAAAGTGAACCGGGAATAAAGTCGGGCAGCGGATTATTGAACGCCTGGTAATCCTGCTGCGGTTTGCCTCCTGCACTCCAATTACTTTCTAAGCGCCTAATTGCAGTAGGAAGGACGGTCGTCATCAGGGGTCTGGGAAACTCCCACATAATCGCCGACAGATCTTCTATGGATATGTCTAAAGCGCTCTTCAGGTAATAACCAAGTTGCCTCGCTCCGTTCTCTGTCTCAACGATGTTGTGCAACTCGCGCAGCAAACGTTGGCGTCGCCTGTCACTAAACTTCTCGCCTCCGCTCAAGTCGTTCCAAACGCTTCCGCTTGGAGCGCCATCCAACTTCGCACCCAAATAATCGATTGTCGCGAATACCGCTTGCATCCGAGTTACATACCGGTTTTCCAGTGGCAAAGTCCGAACCGGTAGTTCCGGGTCAAATAGCAAGTCGTAGCTTTGATAGGTAGTACGGTCGCGACCGTAATCGGACAACACAACCAAGGTCCATGGCCGCATACCCCGCGTACGCCCACCACGCCCCTTACGCTGCAGGAATCCTGCCATGCTTCGCGGAGCTTTGTGCTGGATTACTGCTCCGACGACCGGATCGTCAAAACCAACCTCCAGTACGGCAGTAGCGACAACCACCTCCGCGCCAGAATCCACACCGCGATCCTGGGAACTGACCCTTTCAACCACGAGACGGCGACTGAGGCCATTGTGCAAGTCTTCGCAAAAACGCCAATCCTGCCCATTAAGATAACGTGCGCTGGAAGTTCCTCTCTCTCGTAGTACCGCCAATCCTCCGTCGGGAGCATTACGCATGTCAGGATTACCGTAACTGTTCCGTCCCTCAGCACTAAGCAAATCGAAATATAATCGGTTTATAACATCCAGATTGTCCGTAAAAACGAATGTTCGTTGCCCAAACGCTCCTCGGCTAACGGAATCTTCTGGCTTGGTTGACTTCGGGTCGAGACAACGCTGAGTCACCATGCAAGTTTGGATTGTGGTGGATAGTAACGCCGCACGAGAGACCGGATCGCCTCGCAACGCGAGCATGTATTCGGCACCCTCAGCCTCAATCTCATCAGCATGCGGTGACACCTCGTCCACCAAGTTGTTGCGACAACCAGTTAATGCTGAAAAAAACTGCGCTGCCTCGCGCAATGTGGCCGACAAGCCAACGAAACGCAAACGCTGATCCAAAAGTCGTTGCCAACGACGCATGAGATAGGCAACTTGCGCACCGTGCTTGCCCTCATAGGTATGCACTTCGTCCATCAGCACTAATTCCGGGGCACGAAGGGCTTTTGGTCCAATGCCGAACAGATGTGCCATGGAGGTATCCGAGAGGCGCTGGTTGAGCATCTCGGTCGTGGTGAATAGGATGTCAGGCACGCTGTTCATCATCGATTCCCGGGTCAACGGAAACACGCCACCATCCAAGGTGCAGGAGCATTCTTCTGACACGCAAACTAGACGCTCGACACCCGCGTTACGGTCCTGCTCGTGCCAGCGCAATTCGCCTCCACAGTCCGGGCAAGCTAATGTCGGGCAGATGCCTCTCGGCCACTTGCAGTACTGTGCAGTTCGGGGAATATCGCCATACAATGCCCCGATGCGTATTTGGACTTTTTCACCGCCGGGTAAATCCGCCTGGAGAGCACGGACTCGCTGCAGTACCTCACGTAACTGATCCTTGAGCAATTCGATGCGGGGATAGAGTGCAGCAACCTTAACCCAACCGGATTTTTTCCCGTCTACCAGCAGGTGACGGCATACCGATGCCAGTGCTGGTAGATAAAATGCGAGCGTCTTCCCACTGCCGGTGCCGGCGCAAACGATGGTAGCCAACTCCTGTCCCGTCTCAATCGAACGAAGGATTCTTTGAGCAGTCCTTACCTGAAAACCGGATAATCGGACGGAACGACCGCCCGGTGCCAACAGCGCCTTGACCGCCGCCAGCAACGCTGGACTTCCTGCGGCCTCGCTGATCATTGCCAGCGCTTGATCAGACGGGATGTCGCGCGCTGGATAGCGACGGCGGCGGCGAAGGAAACGAAAGTCGGCAACCAATCCTGGCGCATTTTGCCATCCGGATGGACCGGCATGTTTAGGGAACAACTGCCTCAATCTTTGGATAAGACGGACTGTTTCCGCCATCCGTGAACGATAACCAGAGGAACCGCCGACCATGAGGGCTTCGACCAACCATTTTCGTTGCAGTAACTCGGCAAGCACTTCATCGACCGAAAAAAACGCCACCAAGCCTTCGTCGTTGGCTTTCTCCAACAGAGGCAAAATGAGGTCGAAAATCTCATCGTAGGCGAATGCACCATCCACAATCCCCCAAGCAAGCAGCTTCGCTTCGCGCTCCTCAATGCAATCCAGCGTCGATAACAGAAAACTCTCTCGCGGTTCCGACATAAACACTTCCTATTAACGTGCCCGCACGGCGTAGTTGTTAAGCATATTTTTGGCACGGAGCCACGTTATGACTTCTTCCGTCAACAATTCCAGACTGGCTCCGTGAATCGTGGCAGTGAAAAACGCCTGTACGGCATCAGGCACATCGTCGTTCTCCACAAACTCGCTATTAATTGCAGCCAGTTGCTCAGACCAAGTCTGAAGTTCGACCAACTGCTCTTTAGAATTGGGCACTACGTTTTTGTATTGGCTGACAAGCCGATACATACGCTCATAGCGATCAAAAGCACTTTTATTCACTGGTAAAGACAGCGTGAGGGTTTGCTTGCGCTGCTCTGGAGGTACTCCTATAGACAACTTACTCTTGAAGTATTCCTTCCAATCCTGTTTCTGCTGCGTTTCCTCTTCGAGCTTGAATGCTTTCAAGGCATCCAATAAGTTGATCCATCTATTACCATTCACCAACGTGTGGTTATTGGGTAACGCATTAAAGCGGTCAAGGATATTACTGCATAATCGTTTAGCATTACCCACATCAGGTGCCTGAGACAATGGGACGCCCCCATGTTGAAGCCAGTCCCGACGTTCCGCCAAGGACTTGACCACACCCAACAGATTGCGAAGTTCGTTTTTCTTCTGGGTGAGCGCTGTAGCTTCTTCTACGTTATGTCTGGCTGCTTCGGCGTTCATGAGACGTTCACGCACATCTTTAGCTTCGTCTAGCATCATGACGCTTCTCCTTTCACCGCATACGAATCCAACTCGCAACTCAGATTCTGCAACACATCCTGAATCTCTGCCGCCTCCGCGGCAGGATTAACGTTATTGAATTGCGTTTCTAGCATCGACGCGTGCCGTGAAGCGACACGAATTACTAATCGGGCCTTTTCCAGAAAATTGTTTGCAACGATCAGGGGATTGACGTTAAGTCGCCCCATCCGACTCAACAATTGTACATCGCCATCATTGACTGCACTCGAAAGGGTATCAAGCGCCTCGTGCACCGCTACTTTCCCAAAGTCTTTACAGCGGTTCTTGAAAGCCTGTTTCCCAATGCCAATTTGTTGCTCGTTCCAGGCTCCGCATTCACCTAACTGGTCTGCCAGCGCCTCGAACTCATCGACAATCACCTGTTTGTTGAAGCTTTCTCCCCATTCAGCTTCGAGTGTTGTACGAATGGCGTTCGCCGCATTTAGCGCATTTTTTGCTTTCATCTCCGCAGTCTTTTCGCGTAACTGATTTTGAAGCAAGATGACCAACTCGGGCGTAAAACCAAGCTCACGAGGGTTGATTGATTCATTTTCAGACTGTCGCAAATTCGTAAGTCTAATCATGTCAATCGCATATGGAGTCTTGGTGCTGTCACCTTGGAAGCTTCCGCAGAAAGACACGACCTTCTGGATCAATTCTGGGCGGACACGAAGCGCTGAATCTTTCAATGCGTACCAATCGGCAAAGGCTTGGTTGCAGTCTGGCGGTAGATTCGGTAAATTTTCAACGCTTTCAAACAAAAAGGGCGCAAGACTGGCGGGGGTATTACCACGAGCAACCAAACCCAATATTTGGCTATTGGTTTGGAGAAGTCGTAAGGCTCCACTCAGTTTTTGCTGCATTTCAGCGCGGATTATCGATAACGCTTGGGGCATGAGTCTATCAGCCAGACTGCCTACCCAAACCATATCGTCATCGGCCTCTGCATAAGCAATCTTGCCATTATTTAATTCATAGAGACGAGTTACCGCAGCCAATTCCGAGCGTATTTGTCCACTTGGATCCGTATGATCGTCCGCAACCTGGATAGGGGTCTTATCAATTGTACCTTGGCCCAAGGCGTTTGGAATCGATATCGAGGTTAGTTGGATCTTCGATATCTTCGCGCAGCGCTCAGTATTCCAGTCAATGCGATCATTTAGCGCTGCGGCGACTGATTTTCTGATTTGACCGGCAACCATCTGGGACATAAGTTGACCCTGAACCCATTTTTCAAGCGCTTCAATCAGTGAAGCATCGTCCGTTCTGGTTGGTGGAGGCGGTGGTGCTGGTTGTGTTTCATCTACATCTGTTGGGTTTTCTATTATTATGAACTCGATATTCGGGCGATCTAACTTGAACGCATCGAACACTTCTTTCGGGATATAGCCAACTTCCGCCACTGTTTGCGGCGCATTACCCCAAATGCCAACAACACGTTGATAGCGTTCTTTCGTTGCCCCGTTATATTGATTTAACCACTTAGCAATCTCCATATTTGTATTCGGCATGTTGATGCTGGTTGGAGGGAATTGCCCTTGCTCAAAAGCTGGACGCCCCTTTAAGAGAAGATCTCTGAGAATATGATCAATAATAAACCGCGGGGTGAAAAGCAGTTTATCGTTACGGATCAGTGCTGTCCTGGCTAGTTGCTCAATGGCGCGCTCGGTGAACGGAAACAGCGGAATGCCGTCTACGGATCCGAAAGCTTTCAGGACAGTGTCATCGTCGTCTTCCTGATCGAAATATGGTTGAATCCACGTACCTTGACCATCACCAGTATTCCCTTTCGTTTCGAAGTGGCGCACTAATTCCTTGAATCCCCAGCGGGCGGCATTCAAGTAGGCTGCAACCAAAGCTTTTGTGCGATCAAGAACCTCATTGTCAGTGGATAATTCGCTTTCCACCCGCCACTCGCGCTTGGCACGGGTACCGAATGTGTCTTCCGTCGCAAGGTATGCGTCCGTTACCGCGATAACCGAGCGTAGCGTGGCATATTGCTGCACATTTTCGCGTTCACCCTCTTGGATCAGGATCTTGAGCAGGGTGTCCTGAATACCGATGAGTGCTTTGAAGTCTTCAACGAAAATCACCAACTCCTTATCCTGCACAAGCAGTTGCTCTCGAATTTTGAGAATGACCTCATGCAGCGTCATACCACCCAAAGATTGATGCAACTTGAACAATTGCCGAATCGCCCGGTCGCCAATCTTCTTTTCATTCAACAAACGGGTTACGTCATGCCTATTACCATCAGCCAATAATTGGGTGATGTAGTAATGTCGAGTCCTATCTGCAGCTTGTGCAATTTTTATGTCTTCGGGCAGAAGCAAGTCATTTGGAACAAAATCTTCGACGAACGACTCTCGCTCGATCTCGTGCTGCCCCGCTATGGCACGCTGAACAAAACGCTTAAATACATTCGTGCGAAAATGATCGACGAGTACTGGATCTCCAAAAAAATACCGTAACTGATCGGCATGGCCTGCTTGCGCCCATAAAATCGTATTAGCCCGGTCCGCCTGAAATTTGGCCTTCAACTCTGTGGACAAGTGTTGCAGAGCAATATCCAGTTCCGCTTGGAACTTGGTGACCATGCTCTCTATGTCCAGATCCTCGGTCAGCGCACTTGCGAAATCCGCTTTAACTTGGGCGTACTCATCCCCCTCCAGTTGCTCTAGTATGAGTTCAATTACTGAACGCAAACTGGCGCTCTTGGGGATGCGAATGACTACAAACTTGCTATCCCCATTCAAACTCTGCAACCGGGCATTCAGAATGCGCACCATATGTGACTTACCGGCACCAGACGCGCCGGTAATGGGTACAATGTGAACGCCTTCTGCGACGTCTTCAGACATCAAGTAGTCAAAAAGTTCTTCTTCGTTGGTGGGAATCTTTTCGGTAGAGGAATATAGCCTGTAACTGAGTGGTGAGGGTCTATGAACTGCAAGCAATACGGCATCATTTGCGCCTTCAGCTTCGTGCTTGATGCATTTATTGATTTCGTCGGCTATAGGCCAATAATTAAGCAGGCTCATGACAACTCATCCTTCAGCATTACGTGGGTAAAACTATCCCAAGTCCTTCCCCCTTGTCTGGTTAGCGTTAGTTTAGTATTCGCATCTGCAAGGATTCGCAAATCCAGACTGTTTTGAATCTGAAGTCGGCGTAATGCAAATGACAGTGCTGTCGATAGATATCCCTTAGGTGGTGCTGACCAAGTCTCGGGCCGAAGCGCCTGTTCCACCTCGACTCGATATGATCCGCTATCTAACACGGGTAAACGAGAAGCCAACTGCAAGACGAACTCATCTGCGGGAATCAATGTGCCAAATTTCATGAATTGCGCCAATTCTGTCCGGACCGCGACCGTAGGGTCAAAGAAGATGCCTGCACGACTTTCCACGGCAAAACCCAAAAAGCGAGCCCAATCTTTTAATCCCTGCCACCGGGTGTCGTTCTGGAGAATAGCGCGTCCGGGTACTACCTGCCTTGCGATGAGAGGATTAATGTCATCCCAAGCAGTTGGGAGCGTATAAATATCCTGACAAAGACACCATGACAATCCGCGGCACAGATCAGCAGTTACACCCAAGTCTTCTTCGGTAACTTTGTCGCTGTCAGGCCATAACGGATTACCACGCGACCATGCGAGTTGCCGGCATATTGCCGGCAAACGCATCAGGAAGGACTCCACTGATTCGCCTTTATTGGGATCGATAGCGAGACGAACGTTGTTGTCGTCTTCAACAAAGAGGCCGAGTGCGATCCAGCGATTTAATGTACCGCGGATCAGATTCTGTCTTTTTTCGTAGTCTTGTGAAGGTGGCGGCCCATAAATACGGATTAAGTTATCGCGTGATACTGGCTTTTCCCGAAACAGAGCCGTTACGAGCGTCAGAAGAATGGAATAAAGCCCGTCACTGGGGCGATTTAGTATACTCATTGCACGATTTCTCGTATTAAGGCATCTAGCGTTATCTTATTCGGGCTCACATCGTACAAGCTGCTCAAATTTTTAACAGGGTCTGGCAGTGATATCGGTAAGAGTAAGAAGTGAAAAGGTCGTTGCAGCATCTGAACCTTCTGAATGAGATCTGGCGATGTATCTTGGTCCAATAAAGTCATTCGAAGGAGAGGGGAATAGGGTTCCCTATCTAACTCCTTCAAAGATCGGTGCAGAACCACCTTGTCCCGCGCCCGCATGTAAAGTTTGTTCCACTCGGGAAGTTGTGCATAGGAAGAGGCAGGATTAATAGAAATTTCGCGCACTCCGCAGTGCTGAACGAGCCACTCTGCAAACCGAATAACATCCTGACGCAATGTCGACTCTGGCTGTGTTTCGTCATAAAATACTAAGACAAAAGCGGGATCAAGCCATGGAAACTTCGTCACCCACGCTTCAGGTTGAGAGGTAATTACACGATTGATCGGTAATACGACTGGTTCCTGATAATGGCGATATTCAATGGGTTCGGAGCGATCCTTAGGACAGCCACCACATGCATGGCTCACATACACAGGCCATTGTTGAGACCTGATTCGGTATAACTGGCAAAGCGTATCTCCTACCTCTCCAACCTGAGTTAACCCACTGTGCGAATTAGGAAGGAGTTGACTCATCATCTGCAAGTTGCGAGCTGCAGTCTTTAGCGTATTATCGCGCGAAGCACTAACAACCTCTTCCCAGCGTTCCGTTAGACGATGTCCATCATCAAGAATTCGCACCCTCATATTGGCGATAGCGGCTAACAGCGAAGAGGCATCCTCTCCCGGTTCTTCCATCATTTCGTCAGGGTGGTTTTCGAGTTCGAGTGCTATCAGCCCAGCCCTTGCCATTAGGATTAGGGTTCGCATATTCCACTTGACGTTTGCTTCGCTCCCACCTTGCAGGTGGGGCGGAACGGTTTCTATATCGATTTCCCATAAATTCTCTTCACCAGTCGCTTGGCGAGAATTCCACATTGCATCCCAACGCCCATAGCCTAATTCTTTGGTGATGATTGCGGGTGTCGCGAGGCGCTCCGGCAAGTTCCAATCGGTATTGTCAAAGACCATCAAGCTGACCGATGGTTTGCCGTCACGACCGCCGCGCCCAACCTCTTGGTAATAGCGATCCAGCGTCTCTGGAATTGTGGCGTGTATAACAGTCCGAACATCATTCTTGTCGAGGCCGACACCAAATGCGGATGTCGCGACTATGCCATCAAGACGGTTTTTCGCCCATTCATGGATGATCCTCAACCGTTCTGAGTCGGTTGTTCCTCCATCGAAAGTGGCTATCCGAGCTGAGCCATTACTTTCGAGGATAGATTTCCATTGCACCACTTCTTTTCTTTGGGTGACATAAAGGATGAAAGGCCTTGGCGCAAGTCTCAATGCCTCCAACACGCGCTCCTGTTTCTCTTTCGCGGAATTCGCTTGGTAAAACCAGTATTGCGGTTCGGGTCGAAGATGAACCGCTGACACCATTTGTACGCGCTCACGGGGACCGAAGAGGTTGGCTAGCGTATCCACTGTTTCTTCGGTAAATGTAGCGCTCAAGAGCAAGGTGCGGAAACCCCGTGGCGCACGCTTTAACATACTATTGCGTAAGCCTGCCAGGGCTTGAAAGGAAGGGCGGAACTCATCACCCCACTGGGTTATGAGATGGGCCTCGTCTATCACCAGGTAGCGAAGCATGCCCGCGGTCGCTGTTTCCAGAACTGCCCGCAGCAATGAAGTCGTAAGTGCCTCGGGTGAGGTGATTAAGATGCGCTGCGTACCATCACGTAAACGTTGCCTAATTTCAGCGCGATGATCTTTAGACAAACCACCGACCCAAGCTAACGGCCAATTAGCACGGTTAGGATCTTGGATCCGAAACAAAGCACGCATAGCGCGTTCCTGATCCAAGGCCAATGCAACCGTCGGAACCACGAAAATAGAAAGGGGACCGGCTTCCTTGTGGACGAGAGCGGGCGCCTGACCCACCAGGCTCTTTCCCGACCCAGTAGGCAAATTTACTATGAGGGTATCACCTTCTGGCATCAAAAATGCCGCGCGCACAGCCTCCCTCTGCCCGGGAGACGAGTACATTTCGTAACCCGTTGCATCCCTAATGAAAGGATCAGCAGGGCAGAAGCTATGCTTTCGAACCTGTTTATCGGAGAAAGCATCCGAGAAAACCCCGCCCTCACCACTATCGAGCCACTCAGGATGCCAGTCCTGTGCAGTCAACAGAAAGGCAGAAGTCCCAACTGCCAATACTTCGATGCGGTGCATGACCCAACTCTGCACATCCGGCCAACCATGACCAGAGGGCACTTTTAAATTGATTGGCAATCCGGCAGTCTTGCTTGCGCGGAGCAGTGCGTGCCGAACTAAGGGTTGTAAGTCACCGTGCCACTGTCCTTGATTATCATGCGCAACTCGAAGCACCTGACAAATCCGGTCCAGCAGACTGTCCTCGATATTGTCGGGCCAATGAGGGACCACAGGCCAATTTGCAAGAATGGTCTGCAGTTCGTTGAGGTCGAAATTCATTGCCCTTCCCCTATGTCTCTATAAGAGATACGGGGTCGCTGGTCAGAAAAACTACTCCGGAGACGTCAACCTTGATCGAGGGACTGGATATGCCTCGACGAAGCGCTTCGTTGAGATTTTGTTCGAGTGCTAGTTGCGCTGCTTCGGCACTAGCCTCCTCACTATCAAGCGACTGGATACGAGTCTGTAACTGGGCGTAGCGGATTTCAGCTGCAGACAATGCCCTTTCAAGCGCATCTTTCTGCCGGTCTAACAACTCAGACCTAGATTTCACAATGGCTTTTGCCTTGTCGCGCATGCGTTCGCACCGCACGTTCCAGTTCGTGAAGATGTCTGGCGACCTTCTTTTAAAAGCGATTAAATATGTAATATCCAGGTTTTTGTCGATGTAGCCATCACCACCTGCCTTAGCGTAGGGTGTAACCAGATACCGTTCGATGAATTCCTGTGGTAATTCATCGCCTTCTTCATCCAGCCAAACCTGGATAAAGTGTGGCCTGAATAACATGTCGCCTCGGCGGGCGAGGAACGACTTTTCCGATTCGTTCGCGCAACTCCCTTCTTGCGCAAGTACAGCCTGGGCTTCTTCTAAACGCGTTTCCACCAGAAAATCGAAGCGAAAGCAGGTACGGATTTCCGTTGGCTGGAACTGACCGAATATCTGCCGCCACATGGCGTAACTGCGTCCACGAACGTCCAACTCTGAGAACGACCTGATCGACTCGATGAACTCGGCGCCGTAACGCAACGGACGAATGCCACGCTTGACCGCGATAGGTCGGAAGGCGACGTAGGGAAAAGATTGCGGTCGTGTCGAACGGTTACCCGGCGCGTCGAAGTCGATGGCGCCCAGAAAGTCGTCAATGAATTCGGACAAGGGGATCAGTGTGGCTTGGCCAGTCCCTTGTTCGGGGGAGCAGTAATGAAAACGGAAAGGGTCATCGACTGGAGGCATTCCCTTTGGGCGCGGTAATGTCACCTTCTCGAACAGAAGTGTTGTTTCTATCCAATAAGTCATTGTCTCGCTGATTTCCCGCCATTCTAAGTCCACATCAAATAATTCGTCAAACTCCTGTTCTGCAACCGAAGACAACTGGTCCAGTGCATCTTGCTGCTCGATCAGACGTAACTCTCGCTCGGCAGCACCGGTTGGTCCTGCCAAACGCTCCCGCAGAGCGTCGAATCCCTCAGATCCCTCGTAAATCAACGTCCGACCCAAAGATGAAACTTCCTCCTCAACAAGGTATTGCAGACTAGAAATTGAGCGCTTGAATACACCTAAGCCATCATCGAGGACGCGGAACCACGCCACTTGGAGCGGCGCATGCTCATCAAGAAGAACGTACGATGTGACCGAGTTGCCAGATCCATAGCGGTCAACGCGCCCAATGCGCTGCTCTATTCGGTTCGGTTGTAGGGGTAGGTCGAAATGGATGATGACCTTGTTTCCTCCTTGCAGGTTTACACCCTCTTCCGCGCGCTGGTCGCAAACGATGGCACGAACCGCCGGATTGGTCAGGAACTCTTGCCAAGAACGCTCCTGCATGCCATCGAACTCATCGTCAACGCCTTGTTGGACCACATTGACCTGTTGATCCTTTAGATACTCGAAAATTTGGTCGGCGCTACTTTCTGTGGCACAAAAAATTACGGCTTTGGAAGTTTCCGGTAGCGCCCCCAATCCCTGATACATTCTCTCAAGACGGTTGCCCATCCAATCCTCTACGTCGATGGTCTGTATGATGGAGTCTAGTAGCGACTGTTCATCATCGAATGGCACCAAATTACCGATATGGATCTCTTTCGACCGATGGACACAGGATTGCAAGAACCCAGGAAGATCTTCGAAAAGCGAGCGGACAGCACCCCAGTAAAATTCCTGGAGTTCAGAAACCCTGTCCGTACCCATCAAACCTGCCGCCAGGGAAGCATTGACTCGCCAATTCTCTAGAGCGAATTCGATCGGTTCCATCGATGAATCATCCACTTGCCAAAACTGGACTTCCTGGCGTTGAGGCGTTAATCCCTTGATTTGCGTTCTGCGGTTTCGCAAGATACGCCGATTAAGTCGGTAGGTCTCGGAAATGTGCGCTCGCAGTTCCCTCACGGCAGCGCAAAACCCCGAATCGCTAGCATCCGGTAAGTCGAGTAATTTTTCCTTTAGCGTTCGTGCTAACTCAGCTAATCGAGGGTCGTTGGGGAGTCGAGACATTAAGTCGTCAAGTGCTGAATCCATAAAAAAAGGATAGGCGGGGTCAAGAGCGGCGACTTGTTCGGCCAATGCTTGCCTATTGAGAACTTTCAAACGGAAGTTGTCTAGGTCATCAAGTGGGTAAACCACGGGGTCCAAAAGGTTCAGCATACGGAGGAATCCACTCTCGTTACGCAAAATCGGTGTGGCCGATAACAACAGCAGTTTTTCCGTTCGTTGCGCCATCTCCCTAACCAAACAGTAAACGCGTTCGATAGACTCCGTTGCATTAGGTGCAGTTATGTGGTGTGCCTCATCGATGACCAGCAAGGAAAGGTTTCGGGAAACATCCCTCAATTCCTCACTGTCTTCTTGGGGAAGCACAAACACTGATTCGTCGAGAAAAACCAAAAGCCCAAAGCGGACGATCAGTTCTTCGCGCCATTGGTTTACCAATTCGCGAGGGACTAGAACGAGCACCCGATGACCTCGAATGTCGTCGAGCACGGTTTGGCGGATGACAATTCCGGCTTCTATCGTTTTTCCCAATCCGACTTCATCAGCGAGCAAATAACGCTGGGTATGGTCGGTTAAAACGCGCCTGACCACCTCGACTTGGTGTGGTTCGAGTTCGATCGATGAGGATAATAAGGCTGACAACCCGAATGCTGCACCTCTTTGGTTAACATAATTCCTCATAAATCCAGAGCGAGCCTCAGCATACTGGGGTGTTTCGGTAACGAAATTCCCTAGGAAACCAACGGGATCCTCGATCGGGCGTTTCCATCGAACAAAGACCTGTTCATGTGGCACATAGAAATCCTGTTTGTGTGCCAAACGGACTTCGATCCCTTCGCCATCGTCATGTCGAACCCTTCCGATATGCCACTGGTTCGATATTTCGTCAAAGATGAATACACGTGTATTGCATCCTAAATGTTTCCGTGTAACTGACGTTAGTGGAACTTTTACACGGGGATACTGTTTAATGGTTGGAGAATCAAAATATTCGACGACAACCCAATCGTCTTCAATCTGGATGATTTTTCCCAATCCGTCTTTTTCTGCGTTAAGTACGGTGCAAAACACAATTTACCTTTCCTTGATCAATCGGATATTTTTTACAGTAATTTCATATTTGGGTGGTATTGAACCGTATTGTACAGCATCAAAAAATTGATGGGCGAATGATGTCCGATGTTGTGGCGAATATCTAATCCAGGCCACTGATCTCTCTCGCAATATTATGATTGCCATCACAGTAATCAGTAAACCGTTCAACACAGTACGAATTATTGCGTTTGGCTAATACGTCGATTAGTATGCCAGCTTAGACGTTCATTAGTCTCGATTAGCATTTAATAGTATTGAAACACACAGTTTTTCTCGTTGGATTTCGCTCAACTCAATTGGTTTTACGCTCATTCCATCACATTCTCGACATTTAACATCTCGCTATTTTAATGCGTGGCGATGTATTGCTAAGCGCTTAATCGTTACCTCTATAGATACAACCTGAAGTGCAAGTTTCCTTGATTTCTAAGCGTCCCAGTTCGGGTAGCTTCGGGTTAAGTTTTTGCCAAATCCATCTTGCTATGTTTTCACTGGTAGGATTTTCCAGGCCTTCAATTTCGTTCAGGTAATAATGGTCCAGTTGATTAATGATTGGTTTAACAATTGATTTAATGTCTGCAAAGTCCATGACCCAGCCACTGGTTTCGCCAATATTTCCGGTTACAACGATACGCACATGGAAAGAATGTCCGTGCAGTCGGCCACATTTATGACCTTCCGGCACATTCGGCAATAAATGAGCTGATTCAAAACTAAAGTCTTTATAGATTTCCATTAACTAACGAATTTAAGTGATTTTTTATTTGGTATTGATGCGAATGACGATTATGCGATATCGATCAATTTATGAGTTTGCAAATTCAATCGCCATTTCGGATGGTCTAGGCAGTATTGTATTGTTTGTTGTGTAACAGCATCTTGTTCAAGATTGCCAGTCTTCTTTGAGTTTGGGGTTGCCATTGGTGTCAAATAAAAATAATCGGCTTTGATGTGATTGAATTGCTCAGGCATTGCATCGAGTTGAGGGAAAACCAGTTTCAATTCGTTGCATTCAGTCACAACGATTTTAGATTGCCCCTTAGGGCTTATACAGACCCAATCGATTCCGGGCGGCAGAGGCAATGTGCCATTGGTTTCTATCGCCACTTCAAATCCATGCGTATGGAACGCCTCTATCAGGTGTTCTTCTAGTTGTAGTAACGGCTCGCCGCCCGTGCATACTACATAAGGCTGACCGCCATTTTTCTTCGGCCAAAGTTGGTAAACTTTTTGAGCCACAGCATCGGGCGTATCGTAAACACCTCCATTCTCTCCGTCAGTTCCGATGAAATCGGTATCACAGAAATTACAGACTGATTCAGCACGATTTTCTTCTTTGCCACTCCAAAGATTACATTTGCTGAATCGGCAGAAGACTGCGGGTCTACCGCTTTGAGCCCCTTCACCTTGCAAGGTATAAAAGATTTCCTTGATTTTATAAGGCTTAGGCATCTTCGTAAGCGAGAGGATCTACAGCACCATTGTTGGAAAAAGCTTCTAGACGTTCGACACAAGATCCGCATTTACCACAAGCTTTTGCTCGACCGTTGTAACAGGTCCATGTTTGGCTATAGTCCAACCCCATTCTCAATCCGTCAGCCAGAATCTGGCCCTTGTTTTGATTTAAATAAGGAGTGGTAATTTCGACCGGATGGTAATTAGCGATCTTTGCTACCGCATTCATCTTCTCTACAAATTCGGGTCGGCAGTCTGGATAAATGGCATGATCGCCCGAATGAGCGCCGAAATAGACTTTATCCGCGCCTTTCGAGACGGCATAACCAATCGCTAGTGACAACATGACCATATTACGGTTCGGCACGACCGTTGCTTTCATACTTTCTTCGGCATAATGACCTTCCGGTACATCGATATCGGAAGTCAGAGCCGAACCTTGTAATAGATGATTAATTGCCGAAATATCCACTATTTCATGTTCAAGGTTTAATCTCTTGCAAACTGCACGGGCAAACTCAATCTCTTTAACATGGCGTTGGCCGTAGTTAAAGGTCAATGGAAACACGTCGAAGCCGTTTTGTAAGGCCTTGTGCAACACAGTAAATGAATCCATACCACCTGAGTAGATGACGACAACTTTTTTGTTTTGCAAAATCATTATTTGGTTTGTTCTTTGAGCCGAACTTTTTGGCTGAAATAGAAAGTGAAGAAAGCAATCAAGAAGTCAACCCCAGCCTGTCCCAACATTCCAATGATCGTTTGCAGCGACGAATATTTTTCCGTGTAAACATACAAACTGATATTGGCTAGGCCAAAGGCGATCCAGGCCATGACGCTTACGCCATCCGCAGATTGCTCACGTAATATTTTTACCAGTTGAGCCAAGCAAGCTAATGGAAATATAACAGCTGGAATCCAACCAGAAAGCTGTATGAGCGAAGGAGTCATGTTTTGTGTGATCAACTAAATAGAGCTTGATTCTACAACATGGGGGGGCTTTAAGTGTTAAGAACGGAAGGCTAAAAATCGAACCATCACACGCTAACGCATATAAAATGGCCGTTTAATTCAGTTTGACCTTTGTGCTAATGCCAGACACCACATACAATCAAGCGACCGGCTTGATCCGCCAAGCCGAGAAAATCAGCAACCTGCCAGTCCGTGTGACTTGGGACGACACTCTACAAGTCGGCGCGGTCCTGCATTTGAGCGAAGCGCAATGGTCTAAACAGTTGCGGATTTCCGTCAAACCGAGCAGGCCGGACATTCCCTACCTAGTTGGCGTGCAGTGCGGACTGGCGATTCGTTTTTACACGCAACGCGAACAACGGCATTTAACCGCTTCGCAAGCCAGTCACGACCAAGCGGTCAGTGAATTTCGCGCACTGGGTTATGCGCCCGAGATGGCCAAGTCTCTGGCGGAGAATTTATTGGCGCAATTGGGCAGCCAGATTCGCAGTGCGGCACCGTTGATAAAACTGTCGGCGCAAATATTCAGAGACTATCCGGAATTACGCGATAGCCAGTTGACCCACTTTTTATTGGAAAAAGAAGACGGCGAACGATCGTTGGGAATCGATGCAGCGAAATTTCCAGCATGGATATTACGCAGTCATCAAGCCATCAACGGCGCTAACGCCTTGGCCGCCGATTATTTGTTCGATCGTACCGATTTTTTTGCGCCATACAAACAGGCCGATTTTGAGGCAATTTGCACGGGATTGGTGGGCGATGTGACCGGCAGCCAAGCCGACGCATCGGATACCGAATTGGTCAATGCTTGGTTGAACCGCTTGGATTTGAACGACCGTTTTGAATGGATGACACCCTGATATGCAAACACCCAGTACCGTTTTTATCAAAATCGCCGATTACGATTTGTCGGGCTTGCCGGAAACCTGCCGTGACCCGAATGCACCCGGTTTCGCGGATATCTTAATTCGGCATGTTGCCGACGAATACGCCGCTGATGGGATGTTTGCCAACGTCAGCATCGAACAGGATACCTTGATCATTGCTGAAGACCTGGAAGCCAAGGCCAAGTCAGACGAAGGTCTAGGTGCATTACAACGCGGGGTTTATGCCACGGGCAAAGCCATTTTCGAAGCCTTGCTATTCGAGCACCCGAATAATGCGATTGTGCTGTACAACTTAGGCATGGTCTACAGCGACGAAGGTAACCTGGACAAAGCTATTGAGTTGTTATCGACCTTGATTCGCCTCAAACCGGATTATGCGCATGGCTGGGTGGCGTTGTCGGTGGCGTATATGCGGAACAACCAAATTGTCGAAGCCGATCAAGCCGCGCAAAAGGCAGTTCAACTAGCGCCGAACGATCAGTATGCACTCCGCACTGCCGGGTATATTGCATCGAAGCTCAATGAACCGGAAGCTGCTGCCTTACTGGAAAATGCGGTCAGAGCCGGCCCCAATGACCCGATCGCGCTTTTGGCCCTGGCAGAAAATCTACAGGCCAGACATCAAGACGAGGCCATCAAAAAGCGCGTAGCGGCCTTGCTGACGCAAGTTATTGACGTCGCCCCCGGCTCAAAAGCGGCAGAGCGCGCGGAAGAAATCTTGCGAACTCTCGCCTACGACAAATTTCGCCAAACCGGATCGCTTAATCCGCAGGCCATCGAGTATTGTCTACAAGCATTAAAGGCATTTCAGAGCATGACGCCCCAAGAAGTAGCGGGCGTGGCCATGGAAGCTGCGGCATTGGGGCAAAGCGGATTGGATGTGAATAATTCCAACAAGACCTATCAGCTTCGTGCTATTCCCGGCAATTATACGGGACTGCAGGTGGTTTGCTTTATGTACGTTGCCTTGGCACAAGTCGCGCCAGGACAGGACATTGGGTTTGATCTCAAGGCAGAATTCGAAGAGGCCTTAAGAATATTCAACGCCGCAACGTAGTCTTGGGATTTAGCGAAATCGGAGTTGGGTAAAGAGCATCCTTATGTCTCATCAAAAAGCCAATCGCATTGCGGTATTCGTTGACGCCGAAAATGTCACAAACTGGATCAAGCACGACGGCGTCAGATTGCTGATGCAAGAGCTCAATCAGCTTGGCCAGATTATTATCCGTCGCGCTTATGGTGTATGGAGTAAGCCTAACTTGGCGATGCACCAAGCCGCTATCAATCAAGCGGGTTTTGAACTCATCCATTGTTACCATCCCGTGACCGGCAAGAATACGGCGGATATCCAAATGACGGTAGATGTCATCGAATGCGCTTGGCAACTTCCGAACATTAGCTGCTTTGTGCTGGTCACTGGCGACTCAGACTTTACGCCAGTCTTTCGCCGACTGCGGGAGATGGACAAGGATGTCATTGGCGTTGGCCAGCATTCGACCTTGAGCGAATGCGTGCAGACCTCGTGCACTCGGTTCATTTATACCGACGATGTTATTAAAACATTGGCCAGTAATGACGTTCTGCCACAAGCACCCCAGGCGCCACAGCCATTACCGAATTCCCAATCAACGCTTACGCGGGCAAAGGCTGATGAATTGGTCATTGCCCACTTGAAGGCCTCACCCACACCAATCAATGTCTCGCAAATCAAGACGTTGCTCAAGCAGAATGCGACCGACTTCGACGAAAAGCATTACGGCTTTAAAACGTTTACCGATTATCTAAAAGCCAACAACGCCATTGAGGTCAGCAAAAGTGGTACGGTTAATTTCGCCAGTCTGGCAAAGACGATCCAACCGACTGAAAAAACCGAAGTCGTTGCTAACGCGGAGAGCTATAAAGCCCTGCTAAAAAAATACAATACGCTGCCAGACAATGCCGATACGTTGAAGAAAATTTACAAACACGCCATTGCGTTGAAAGACATCTGCTCTGATCCGGCGCAGTTTAGAACGGCCTTATTCGATCTGTGCCATAAGGCTGACCCGAGCATTAGCAAAACCACCGTGAACAAAGCATTTGCGTTTTTTATAGTCATGGGACTGGTTCATACCGAAAAGGCAAAAGGTGGGGTCGACGCCGTTCGTGTAAAAAAAATGACACTCAAGGATTTTTTATTGAAGTCCGACAAACTGGTCATCGCCAAGCTACTGGAACTGGGTAAAACCCAGGCCTTAGATTTGAAAGCCAAGGAAATTAAAAAGCTGACACTTTCAACAATCAGTAAAGACAGCATCAAAAAAATGATCGGCGAATGAAGCAGGATAAAAATCGATGGCGAATGGAGCCAACGACTTAACTTGCGCGTAAATGCTCACCTTCAATACAGCTTTTGTAACCATTGCCCACTAATGGGGTTAATACGCATGGTTTCGACCTCATGCTTCGAGAGAACGGCGTAAATCCTTGATGAGACGGTATAGGTGTAATCGGTCAGTCGGTGAGGGGACAAAACCAAACCGCTCGTAGAACTGTTTAGCGGGCTCGTCCTTGGCGTGAACAGCAAAAGCACGAATACCACCAATGTCGGCAGCCTGCAATGTGCGTAGCATGGCGTCTTTTAATAGGCCGGAACCAATCTTGCGGCCTTGCCAGGCGGTGCTAACAGCCAACCGTGCTAACAACATGACGGGAACAGGGTGACGGGCCAAGCCTTTGGTCAGGCGCTCCGGCGCATCGCCAAAGGCTACTTCGCCCACAACCAGGCTGTAGAAGCCGATGACCTCCTGGTCATGCAGGCCTATATATGTTTGCGAAGCGTTGGCTTGCTGATTCCCGAGAGCATAGCGAATAAGAAAGCGATCAAGCGCATCGCGCCCACACGTAAAGCTATCAACGGGATGATCGCGCCGTAGCTTCTCAATCCAAAATCCCGTCATTCGGGCGTCGGCAACTCAAAGGGGCTCGGTTCACGGAACAAGCGCTGAATCTGGGGAACAATTTGCGGCGGCGCATCGAGCGCGGCCATGAAATGTTCCCATTGCTCGGCATTGAGTTCAAAGCGTTGTCGCTCGCTAAGCGTTTCGGCGGCGCGTGACAAGGCACTCGCCAATACAAACTGACTGACGGAACAATGGGCAGCCTGTGCCGCCGCGCTCAAGGTTTGCTTAGCTTCAGGCGATAATCGCAGGTCAAGTTTGGTGGTGCGTGTCGATTGAGTAGCCATAATACCTCCCTTAGGCATAGGAGCGCAGTATAGCCGCCAGACGTTGTCATGACAATAATAAGCCAAGCCGATTCACGATACCTGACACGCCGGATCGACTCGGTAATGCGCTGCCTATTTTTCGCCCAGTAGTTGAATCAAATGGGACGTTACTCCTTCGGCGCATCGGTATCCAACGAGGATTGCGGCTCCACATTCAATCCTGATTCCTGCCTCGCCAATCTAACTTCCTCCCCATGCCCCTGTTCATACGCTGCCTGATGCGCATGCCGTTCCATCGTCACAATTTTATTGGCTAGTCGCTGCAACCGCTGCTGCCACTCCAGGCGCGCGGCAATGCAATGTTTGTTGGAGATGACTTGGCACAACCACAAGGTGTCCATTACGATCATCAACTGGTCCAGTAAACGAATCAACTCCACGAATTGGGCAATCTGCGGTGAGGCAATCTTGGCCACAAACTCCCTGGGGTGCGTGTAAGTCGGCGTTTCATTGATACCGTTGTCAGCCTTGAGTTTTTCCAACCGCATTTTTTCCTGATGCAGTTGCTCAGCGCATTCGGTAATCATCTGACTGACGAGGCTTTCGATTTCATCGACCGTTTCCTCCCTGCCGATGATGCGCAGGATCACGTCAATCGCATACAAAGACACCATCAGTCGGTGATAGCTATCACGAATGACCCGAATGGCTTGTTCGCTGTTGATGCTAAACATACGTTCGAATATCGGTCGGCTGATAGCGCGACGGGTGGCTGGTTTGGGGGATGGAGCTGCTTCGGACATGACCGTTTCCCAAGTTAAACAAATGGGCCGTGATCGTAAGTTAGATTTTTTTAGATCGCCTTGCAATAAATTGCGAATTCGCAATTTATTGCAAGGTCATTTCAAATTTCCTCTGCTTCAATAGCCGCCAACGGAATCGATTGGCCTTCAGCCTTCCGATTCTTCCCAGACTTTCTCGGCGGGTCTTTCATGATCGCCTTGATCCGGCTTCGGTCGGCGTTCCGCTTTTAAGCGGCGACGGTGGTTGTCCATCGGCGTGTCAGGTGCGTCAAGCCTGATGTGAGATTTTATTGTTTAACCCTGCCGGGCGTATCGATTCCCAGCAGGGATTCGACGGCCGGCATGCCCATCGCCGCGCCGCTGGGTATTGTTATCGTTGAGTCGGGCGCGGCCGACAGGAGGAATGTCATCATGGCCAATCGCGGCGTGAACAAAGTCATCTTGCTGGGCCGGCTTGGCGCCGATCCGGAGGTTCGCTTTATGCCTAATAACGGCGGCAAAGTCGTCGCCGTCCGTTTGGCAACCAGCGAAGTCTGGAACGATCCTAAAAACGGCAAACAGGAGCGGACGGAATGGCATCGGGTGGTGTTTTTCAAAAAACTCGCCGATACCGCCGAACAGTATTTGCACAAAGGCAGCCAGATCTACATCGAAGGCCGTTTGCGTACCCAGCAATGGGGTCAAGCAAATGACAAGCGGTACCGGACCGAAATCGCCGCCTTTGAATTGCAGATGCTGGATCGCCCTAGCACCTCGGCAGCCCCGAAAGGTTCGTCATTATCGCCTGCGGCCCCTGAGGACGCCGATTGGGATGACGAATATAGCGATATGCCCATCCATTAAATCCCGGCGCGCCGATTATTGGCGTTCATTGGTTTAACGGTTACACCGCCGACCCGTTTCCGGATTCGGTATTTCAATCCCCTGGGGAACGCCATTCCCCGGCGGGGGATGGCGTTCCCTTTTTTATTGAAGGAGACCCACCATGAGCCAAAACAACCGCAACACCGTACCCAAAACCCGTGACTTACCGATGCCAGCTGTTGTTCAGCAAAGCTACGGTCTGTCGGAGCAATCCTGGAAAGTGCTGACTGAAGTTACCTTTCCCACGGCGAAAACTCCGGAAGCCATCCTGATGGCGCTGGATTATTGCAAGGCCCGCAAGCTCGACATCTTCAAAAAGCCGGTGCATATCGTGCCGATGTGGAGTGCCGCTTTAGGCCGCAATGTCGAAACCGTCTGGCCGTCCATCATGGAAATCCAGACAACTGCGTCCCGAACCGGTGTTTGGGCTGGTATGGACAGACCCGTCTGGGGACCCGATGTCACCAAAACCTTTACCGGGCGCTATAAGGACGACAACGAGCAATGGCAGGAATCCAGTGTCACCGTGACCTTTCCAGAATGGGTCGCGGTTACTGTGTACCGGATCGTCGGCGGCAAACGCTGCGCCTTTACCGAGGAAGTCTATTGGCTCGAAGCCTACAGCACCGCCGGCGGCAAAAACTCGCAAGTGCCGACCGCCATGTGGATCAAACGCCCCAAGGGGCAATTGGCCAAATGCGGTAAAGCGGCATCCTTGCGTGCAGCCTTTCCGGAGGAATGCGGTTATGCCGCCGAGGAAATGGATGGCAAAACGCTCGATGATGTTGTCGACGGTTCGGTGATCGATGGCGAGGCGACGCATTGGGAAAACGATGCTGGCCAGGCTGGTGATTGGTTTTCCAGATCATCTGAGCAAACGCCGCACGTGATCGATATGTCGCAAATCCATCCCAAGGTACAAAAAGCCGTCGCTGAGCTGGTACGTCGTACCGCTGCAGCCGGTGCCTGGAAAGCAGCCTACGACTATGCCCACCAGAAGTTCAAAGGCATCGATCTGACGTTTGCCTTGGCCGAGTTGGACAAGGTCTCTGAGGTCGAACCCAGGACCACACCGGTATTGGAACAATCTGAAGCGACGGCCATGCCGCCATTGACAGCGAAGGACATGGCTATGACGCAGGCGCGTCAGGCTTTGAGTGCCAACCGTTAGTCATTTCACTGTATATGGCTGTACTGTTGCTCAATCAAGCAATCGGCTAGGCCATTTTCATACTGATGGGTGCTGGATTTCAGCATCCGTCACATTCAACAACCACCCCTTCAGGGCGTCATGACTCGCCCGTGTGGGGATTCATGATGCTCTGAGTTTTAGTTAAGGAGAGATCATGAATGCAATCGATCAATCGTTAAATCGTCTGCCGTGTCATACCGACTGGCGGCGTTACGACTCACCCACGGTGATTCGCCGACATGGGCGCGGCTTTTTAGAACGCAGTTTTAAACCGGGTGTAGCCGTGGCAGAGGTCGACAAACCCTCCAAAGCGGAATTACACCATTTGGTGGAAAGTTTTGGCGGCTTGGTATTGCCAACTGCGGATGCCGTGTTATTGCTATTTGCCGATTTCCATTGGGCCAAGCGCTGTGAACAGCATTTAACCCAACGCGGCGTGCCTTCGTTGCGGTTAGGCTGCCACATTCAGTTGCCGGATGCCTGGCAATGAACGTCGTCGACGTTTCGCAACGTTCCGACGCCTGGCGGCACTGGCGTTCACAAGGCGTCAGTGCCAGTGAAGCGGCCATCGTCATGAACCGCTCGCCTTACAAAACCCCTTGGCGGCTCTGGGCTGAGAAAATCGGCCTGGTACTGGAAGCCAGCCTGGACAACAACCCGTTGATCCGCGCCGGTATCCAGCAAGAACCCGAGGCTTTGCAACGCTTCGAGGACAAACACGGTCTGATGTTATTGCCGCTGTGCGGCGAGTCGGAACAGTATCCCTTGATGCGTGCTTCGTTCGACGGCTTGTCCGACGCGAATGAGCCCGTGGAAATCAAATGCCCGCACGAGACCACTTTCTTGGATGTGGTGTTGAATCGGGAAGCCTCGGCGACCTATCAGTTGTATTGGTGCCAGGTACAACAGCAATTGCTGGTGTCCGAAGCGCAACGCGGCTTTTTGTTTTTCTACCACCAAGGCCAAGACGTCGAGTTTGAAATTCAACGCGATGAGGCTTTTCTCATCGAACTGGTCGAGTCCGCGATGGATTTCTGGTCAGCGGTCAAATCGAAAAAGGAACCACACAAGGATCCCGAACGCGATTTGTACTTACCCAAAGGTGATGCAGAACGGCAATGGCAACAACTGGCGGCGACGTATCGGCAGCGGGCGCTGACTATCCAGGATCTCAAAAGCCAACTCAACCAGTTGGAGGACGAGCAATCGAGGATTGAAGACACCTTGGTGGCATTGATGGGCGATTACGTCGCTGCGGAGCATTCCGGGTTACGGATCAGCCGGTTTCAAAGCCAGGGTGCCATCGATTACAAGGCGGCACTGCAGGCCTTGCAACCGGATGTTCAGGCAGCGGCGCTGGAAGTCTATCGTAAACCGTCGGCCACGCGGGTCCGGGTGACCTGCCGGGACGACGACGGTAAACACGCCGAAGTGCCATTCGATGCCCAAGCCTTGAAAGATCTGGCGGGTGTGGACTTTTGGTTTTGAGTTTTGATGGTTCGTTTCACGACATCCCGTAACCCTAGTGGTTACGGGATGTTCATTGATGACGGTCGGCTACGAGAGTTGACGCCGGACACCTCATGGAATCCTTCAGTTTAGGCCTGTCGGTTTTAGGCTGGGCTTTAAGAAAAGCCCAACCCAAAACCCGCTTCGTTCAGGCATTCCCTTCGTGGAATCCCGAATCCGGTTTCGACCGGCGTTCCGTTGTTAAGCGGCATGAGCGTTTGCCTCGTGTGCCAGGTGCGTCAAGCCTGGTGTGTTTAGTTTGTCCCGTTGGGGTTCATCACCCTCACGGGACTCGGTGACCCCTTTTAATCATTGGAGGAGGTCATTATGAATCACGACTTTTGGAAAACCTTGCACGGCTGGTTGAACGTTGCGCATAGCGACGATATCCAGGCCAAAAAGCGGTTGCTGCTGGCGATGCACCGTCAAATCTCGGATCCTGGTTTGAGAAGCGACATTCAGCGCATCCTGCGCCTGATGGATCGGGAGCTGTTGGCCCGCGCCGAATGGGCGATGTACTGCGTCATGCAGCTACGTTAATTTCTTTATCTACCCTGGTTTGCCAGGGTTTTAATCACCCGTTGGGGCTCATTACCCCTCGGGGCGGTGCGCCCCTTATTTTCTGAGGCTAGTCCTCGAGGAGCTCACCATGGTTCAATCCTATTCCATCGCCGACACCTTCGGCATTCAGGCCCCGGCGTCTATGAAAGTGGAAGGTTTCAAACCAGGACAAAATACTTATGTCCCGGCACAAAAGCCGTATGTGTTTCGTAAGGATCACTTGCGGGATGTGTTGGCATTTTTAGGCGCACACAACGGCGATGGCTTATACCTGACCGGTCCTACCGGTTCCGGTAAAACCTCGTTGTTGGAACAAGTTGCGGCACGCCTGCATTGGGGCGTGCATTCGGTCACCGGTCACGGTCGATTGGAACTTAATGATCTGCTCGGCCAGTACATGCTGGTCGACGGCGGTGCGATGAAGTGGATTGACGGCCCCTTGACCCTGGCGGTTCGCTTAGGGCATGTGCTGTTGATCAACGAGATTGATGCCATTGATCCCGCTGAACTGATCGGACTGAATGAAATCGTCGAAGGCAAGCCGTTGACTATTCCGCAGACCGGCGATGTGATCACGCCGCATCCCAAGTTTCGTTTGGTCGCTACCGGAAATAGTGCCGGCGCCGGCGATCAGTCGGGCTTGTATCAAGGGGTGTTACGTCAGAACCTGGCGTTTCTGGATCGGTTTCGTTTGATGGAAGTCGGTTACCCCGAACCGGAAGATGAAATGAAACTGTTGGCCGATGTGGTGCCGACCATGCCGGAATCGGTACGGGAAAGCATGATCAAAGTGGCCAATCAGATTCGTAAAGTCTTTATCGGCGGTGCAGATGGCGGCGGCATGTTATCGGTGACCTTATCCACGCGCGGTTTAGTGCGTTGGGCATCTTTAGTAGCCACTTTCAAAAGTGCGCCCAATGCTTTGGCCTATTCGCTGGATCGGGCATTGACCTTTCGAGCCGAACCGGCTGAACGCGAAGCGATTCATCGCATCGCCAAGGATGTGTTTGGCGATGACTGGCAGGTGTAATCATGGCGGCCTGGAATCTCTATCGTCATCGTAACCCTGACGGCAGTTCCAAGGACTGGGCAGTCAGAAGTAATTCGGATGGTTCGATTACGACGCGTTGGGGCAAAACGGCATCCAAATTACCGGGTGTCAGGCACCGACGCGGGATTAGGCAATTCGACATCGAAACTCAAAAACAGGCCAAGGGCTATGTGTTGGTCGGCGAGGTGGATATTGATGTTAACGGCAATGTGGTGTTTCCGGGTAAGACTTCGGCAACACCATCACAATTGCCTGAATCGGATGCAAATCCCGTGTCTGTGCCAGCACCGCCTGTCGAAGCACTGTATTGGACTGTCGATTGCCATGCAAAACAGTCTATCCGTGTGGAATTGGGTATCGAGGTCAGGCGACTGATCGGCGTTATTCAAAACGTGTCGGATGGTGATGCTACGTCTGAACAGGAATGGAATAGCTGGCAACAATTCATTGATGCCATCCTCAATGCTGAAACTTTTGAACTCAGTGGTCAAATCAAATCAGCGCATGGCGTTTTGCCTTGGCTGTTTTTACTGGCACTGAAAGCAAAAGGCTATAAAGGCGTGGCGATTGATATTGCCACCGAAACTGCCCGAGACCTCTCGGTCGATCTGAAAATTGAACAGGAGGTGCTGGCATTTTTCGGCACTGATCTTGACAGCATTCGGGACACCGCAGAAGTGTTAGGTCTGCTCAAACCCCGATTAAATCTGGCAGGGGCCATGTCCGACACGGACGACTGCTGGTTTTAACCGGTTTGTTATTTTCATTTAACCCGACAGGGGCACATCGGCCCCAGCGGGGATGGGTGTGCCTCTCATTTTAGGAGGTTCCCATGTCTCATGAAACGCAAATCATCTTAGACCGTGTGGTCTTGGTAAAAGTGGATGCCAATATTTACGGCGCTCGCAAGAAACTGAAAAAAGAAGACCTGGTGCTGGCCGATGGTAGCAAATTGCCGCCAGAGGATTTAGCCAGTTTAGGGTCTAAACGTTTGCTCGATCCGGACAAGCTGACGGTGTTCAACCGTCTGAAGAAGGAAGCCGAACGCATTTGTCTGCGCGTCGGTACCCGCTTTCTGGGTGGCTTTGCCGTGCCGGTTGAATCGGCCGCCAGTATTACTACTGAACTCGAGCGCATTGCGCTGGATTTTGCTGCGGCTAAAACCGAGTTTATTGCCGGTTACGATGCGGCGGTGACGGACTGGGTGGTGCGCCATCCGGAATTTGCCGGCATCATCGAGCAAGCTGTGGATTCAGTGGAGTTTGTCTCGACGCGATTATCGTTTGATTTCCTGGTGGTGAGTGTCGGTTTACCCGATAGCTTGCCGCCGGCGGACGTCGCGCGTCTGGAAAGCAAAATCGGTTCACTCAGTGAGCAGATGTTCTACGAAATCTCCGTGGAAGCCAATCAGTTGATCGAGCAGTCGTTGTTGGGTAAGGAGCAAGTGACGCGAAATGCGTTACGGCCGATTCGCCGCATGCGGGATAAACTCGATGGTTTGGGATTTCTGGATCATCGGGTCGCGCCGGTCGTCAGCACCATTGACGATTTATTGGCTAGGATTCCTACCAAAGGTGCCATTGAAGGCAGCATTTTGCAGGAGATTTTGGCCACGGCGATGCTGTTGTCCGATCCGGATAAAACCCGGCGGCACGGTGAAGGATTGTTGGTTAATCAAACACCCGTTGTTGAAGAGACAGATGTTGATGAAATCGTCGAACAAACGGAGTTTGAGTCACCAACGGTACCAACAGCAACAACAGTCGCAACCGAACCAACATCAGTCATCGCTGAAAGCGTATCATACAGCCCCGATTTTACCGATCTGTTTGACGGCATCTTTGACGATGAACTCGAACCTGAATCGGTATCGGAGGACTGGGCGCTTGGGATCTTGCTAGATAAAAGCCAAGCCGATGCTGCTACTAATGATTCTAATGAAGACATCAAACCGGATGATCAATCCGATTTGGTAGCAGTCACTGCTGATGGCGATGATGATGTGGATGCTGCGGAGCATTCTGACCAGGACTACTGGTTCTGAATGATCTGACGCCATTTAACTATTCACCCACTGGGGCAAATTCATGTCCCTTTGGGGCCGTGGTTTGCCCTGAATTTTGGAGCACACCATGAAAAATAGAACTTTACACAACGCGTTCCCCATCGTCGCAGCCGCCATCGGCAATCGTTTTGGCATTAAAGTCAGCGTCGGTGGCGATCAAGCCTATACCGATGGTAAGTCGATTCAACTGCCGGCCTATGAGGGCGATGATCCGGATTATCAGGATGTCGCCTGGGGCGTGCTGGCTCATGAAGCGGCGCATATTCGTTATTCGGATTTCAGTTTGCGTTATGGCAATTCAGTCTTACGTAGACGGTTATGCAATGCGATTGAAGATGTCCGCATCGAGCAGGAACTGGCCAAAGACTTTCCGGGGACGCGGCTGACAATACGCACCGTGATAGAAAAGATGATTAATAAAGGCGACTTTGTGGCCAGCAGTGTTGATGATCATCCGGCCAATATTCTGTACAGCTTCGTGTTGAAAAGTTTGCGTGCAAGGGTGTTGGGTCAAACGGCCTTACTGCCTTTGGTCGAGAAAACCGAAACGGCACTGAAGGCAAAATTTCCAAAAGGTGCCATAACGCGGCTAAAAGGCTTGTTGTCCGAAGTACCGGAGAGTTTGCAGTCAGAAAGCGATTGTCTGCACTTGACCGACCGTATCCTGACGATGATCGAGCGTGAGTTCGAGCAACAACGTCAGCGCAATCAGGCACGGTCATCGGCAGATGAAGACACACCGCTTGAACCGGATGCTACGTATAAGGCCGCTGTATCAGCAGATTTGAACGGTTCGAACGGCTCGGATTCCGAGGATGATATGGAACACGACCAACGGTTACCTGCCGATAATGACGACGAACAGTCTTCAGAATCCGGTGGTAACTATGATTCCAATCTGGAAAATCCTGACGATGAACCCAGTACTGAGTCAGAAAATTCTTCATCCGACCCGCAAGGTGATGACGAAGAGAGCACGGTGATTGCCGATCCTATAGGCGTCTTGCAAACCCTGTTGTCCGCGGGTGACAGTGACATCGACCAGGACCTGTTCGAATCGCTGAAATCGGCGTTGTCGTTAGCCTCCGAAAATGTATCGGAATTGCTGATGCCGAGCGGCAACGAGCCGCCTATGGACGAGCGAGCCGGTGCGTTTTTGCTGCGTAAGGTGCAAGGCGAATCGGGAAAAATCCGTGCCGCGTTGCAAGGCTTGGTGCAGTCACAAACCCTCAGCCGCTCGCAACACGCTTGTCGTGGACGGCGGATGGATGGCAAGCGGTTACACCGATTACCACTCGGCGAAACCAAGGTGTTTCAGCGTAAGCAGTTCAAAGCAGCACCCAATACGGCCATCCATCTGTTACTCGATAAATCCGAAAGCATGGGTTATCAGGTGACCGATAACCAAGGGCAACCGATTGGATCGCGAATGCCGATTGCGTTGGAAGCCACTTTGGCGCTGGCGTTGGCCTTTGAAGGCATTCCGGGTGTAAATCCTGGCGTGACTGCGTTTCCAGGGCATCAGGATGATTCGGTGTTCCAGTTGCTGGAGCATGGTCAACGCGTGAATGTCCGCACCGGAGCCTTCTCTCTGGCAGCCACCGGCAGTACGCCGATGACCGAAGCGATTTGGTTTGGTGCGGCGTCACTGCTGCGTTGCCGGGAACCGCGCAAGGTGTTGATGGTCATCACCGATGGTCAGCCCAACGATACCTTGAGTACGCTGGAACTGTTGCAGCGCTGCCGCGATAGCGGTATTGAAACGGTCGGCGTGGGATTGGGATTGGATGTCAGTCATCTATTTCCGATTGCGATCACCATTAACGATCTATCAGAGCTGAGAGCGCAATTGTTCGAACTCTCGAAAGCGGTGTTGTTGGCTGCCTAAGTCTCGGCCAGTCATTTATCCGTAGCCCAATCCTTGGCTTATTGCCTTGGATTGTGGCTACGGGTAGCTGATTGCAAGCGCAGTTTGTCGAATGCACTCACTTTCTGGAGCCCATTCGACAAACAGACATTTCATGCGTTCTTTTATGAATGCTGAATCCGGCTTCGGTCGGCGTTCCGTCATTAGGCGGCGAGCACGTTAAACCGTGATCGTGTCGGGTGCGTTAAGCCCGATGTAAAGCGCAGAGCTATTACTCTGCAAATTCTAAACCCGCTTCGGGCGACCATCGCCCGGCCGGGTGCTGTTCATTCGAAGTGTTTTCTTAAATTTTTAAAGGAGAACTTCAATGAACTTTATTTTTGGTGTCATCTTACTGGCTATGTTTATCCTCGCCTTGCGAGTGATTTGGGCAACGGCGTTGCAACTACTGAGCGCGTTGAAACACACAACTCAAACGTTTCACCGCTATCGTGCGAAACGTTTGGCAAGACACCGGCTACCGGTGATCATGCCACGTAGCCGCGAGGATATGGATTGGTTGGCGATATCGGAGTCGGTGCGCCAAGAAATCCAGACACGCAATCACGGTGTCAATCATGAGGCTGTTCGACTGGAAGCGCAATTACAGGCTAAGTTAAAAACCATCGAGATCTATGAGGCGGATATTCAAATCGCCAAACTCGAACGGGAATTATTGAAGATCAAACCGGTGATCGAAAGTCCCGAGCCTGAAGTCAAAAAACCTCGGCGTTCGAAAAAGCAATCGGTTGCGGTTTCTGACTCAGCGGCCCACAAAATTCCGCATCAGGTATCCCAATTACGGGCAGCACTGAAAGGCAATGGTTTATCAGTGTCGGTCAGTGAGTCTGTCCGCCATTGAAAACCGCAAGCGTCGCGCCGGTTTGTGTCATCACGGTGCGTACCGGCCTGGCCAACTCAAGCTTGGGTTCGTCGAAACGAAAGCCATCCGGCAGCAGCGATTGGAGATCCACAATGGTTTCCCGTCGCAATTGTCGGATATTGCTCAACAACTCCCAGGCTCGCTTCGGATCGTTGATGTTTTGCAAAACATCGGCTTCCGCGGTGTCCAACTTGGTCAAAATGGTTTTGCAAAGATTTAACGCATTGAGTCTGGGATCGAGTGGTATTGCCATCGATTTTCGTACTGGTTGCGTGCTCTCAGTCTGCTTAGGACTGAGGAAATCAAAAATGCGCAAAATTTCATCAAACATGGTTATTTCTCTGCTTTTTAGTGAGTTTTAGCCACCATATACCGAATTTTTCGCGAACTCAACCCCGCTGTGCGAGCCTATTTTCGGCTTAAAGCAGCGTTTTATACCTGCAGGAACCTCATCCTGCCGGGTGGTCGTTCCTGCGTTTTTTGGAGGACATGACCATGAAAACAATCAACCAACCCAGCGTTGGTGCAACCCCTGCCGAAATCAGCGCGGTTCGCTATCTGAATCAGTACCGCTGCCCTTACTGCCAGACCGAATGGGAGGATGAATGGGATTGCGCCTGTAACGATCGCTGCTCGGATTGCAACAAGGAAATCGAGCCTTATGAAAGCGCATTGATCGAGGGTGAGTCGGCGGAAACCGGAACACCAGTCGAAAGACCCGCTTCAGCCAATGTCACGGTGGCGGGTGTGAATCGATTCTTCGTAGTGTCCTACGAGATCGACTTTGTGCACCGCGTGTCGGTCGGTATCACCGCAGACAGTCCCAAATCGGCACAACAGATTGCCGAGCAGGCATTCAATGATGGCACGATTTGGGATGACACCGCTGCCATGCCGTTATTGTCCGATGACTATCATGAAGTGGAGGGTGAAAGCCTAGTCTGGGAATGCGTTGCCGTTGCACAGTTGCCGGAACCGGATTATTCGGTACAGCAATTGAAGAAAGAGCAAGCGGCCATGCGGGTTTGTCGGGGATTGGTTGAAGCCTATCTACAAGGCGAAGCCAGCGGCGGCAGTATCGATTGGGACGATTTGGATCAGCTGATTCCTGTGGCATTACAAGCTTTGGGAAAACCTGCTCTGGACATCCAATCCTGAAAAACGCGCGCGGTATTTATGTGCGCAATTTGTAAAAGCCTGAGTTAGCCAAGTCATTCGATTCGGCGCTCATTATTATCCACCCACACGGGAATGTCCTATTCCCGCTGGGGATGCGTGATGTTTCCGTTTTAATTGAGGACAACATCATGAAACAACTCTTTGAACATACCTTCAGCACGAGTCATTGCATCCAGTATCAGCGTTTGCCATCCGGCACCTGTTACCACGCCGACACCCCAGAACCGGTGGTCGAATTGTTGGAACAGCTTCGCCATAGCCGACGCAAAATCCGGCTGTATTACGGCGACCCAGTTACCGGTCAATCCTGGCTCGATGAACACGATGTCATCGGCTGGATTGGTCGTTCGACCGGCACGATCAAAGCGCCGCTGTTGATCGAACCCGGCGATGTCGGCGGTCCGGCATTACTGGATCACTGCATAGTCCGTGTCGACAGTCCCCGCCAGGTGCTTTACCAACACGACGACTTTCGGGTTGGCACTGTGGAACTGGTCAGAGGTGAGCTTAAACGCTTGCCCTGGGAAATCTGGATCGACGGCAGCGTGCATGCCCGGTTCAAAGCAAAAACCGAAGCCCGGCACTACCAGGACTTTATTCAAGGTATGCGGTTCGCGTTGATCTGACGCGCCGTTTTCATTTTTGACACTCGGTTATGCCGAGATTTCTATTTTACCCCTGCGGGATGATTCTATCCCGCTAGGGTTAAATCGGTCGTTAGGGGATTCTTTGGAGAAACCAATGTTATACATTCGAGGAACCAATAATCGTTACCGTATGGCCGATGAACAGGATGTCATCTTCGAGGCTATTCAGATCTACAATCGCTATTTCAGTCGAGGCGAATCTTTGACGAGTCCGGACAAGGCGAAGGACTGTATCAAATTGAAATTGGCGCCTTATGAGCACGAAGTCTTTGTTTGTCTATTTTTGGACAATCAACATCGCGTCATCGCCTGCGATGAATTATTCCGGGGTACGATTGATGGCGCAAGCGTGTATCCACGCGAAGTCGTCAAAACTGCACTGCAATATAATGCGGCGGCACTAATAATGGCGCATAACCATCCGTCCGGAATCAGCGACCCTAGTCAGGCCGACCGCGTGATTACGGGGAAACTCAAAGAGGCCTTGGCCTTGATTGACGTTCGAGTTCTTGATCACTTCATCGTCGGCGAAAACGTGTATTCCTTTGCGGAGCATGGCTTGCTTTGAAGGTATTGACACCGAACCAAATCATTGGTGCAAAATAAAAATTCAAGCATCAGCGAAGTTAAGCAACCAACTTGACTATTGGTAACAATGAACGTTACTGCCACTTTGTTAAATGATACAAATCCAACGTCTCCCCAGAATCAGAAGCTAATTATTGTTCTGATGCCTGGGGAGGTTAGTTTTAGCGGGGGCGGCGGCGACTCATAACCGCCTAAAGTCAGTGGCTTAAAACCTGTGATGGAAAATTAATTGAATGGGGGCATACAGCTTTCAAACGTACATTTCGCTCATTAGCCAGAATTTGCTTAATTCAATAGTGGTTAGTCACTGCTAAACACGAAATTTGAGCCAAAAAATAAAAAACCAATTATTTTGGATTTATTCGATTGTCCGCATCCGCCGTCCACCAAGGGATGGGGAGATATGCGGCCTAAATCGGTCACTTTGCGAACAAGCTTTTTACAATCATAACTCCTAGCATAACGCCAACGACTCAATTTAAGAGGAGAACGCTTTATGTCGACGTTCGATGAGGACCTAGCGCAATTAAATTTCGAATATTTAATTTTGGCCCGAGATGCTATTCGGAGTAATCCCCTAGAAGCTGCTTGGCGATTTGGTTTGACCCAAAATCAAATCAGCATGATGGAAACGCTCACTGTTGAAAAAATCAAAAACTTGGCCTGTACCAGTAGAGCCGTTGTTAGCCTGCTGCCTTTGCAAACGCCGATACATATGGCGCCTAGTCTGCATGGGGCATTACTGATTCATACGGGTTACGCGGAGCGGTGATCGTCTATGTATCGGATATCCAGTAAAACGACCACTTCAGATTTTCTGCGCGAGATGCAACTGGCCACTCAACTTATTCAGTTAGGGCTGCGCCCACCGATTGTTCAGCATCTTTGCCCAATCGGTAGGAAAGTGGCTTTACGGCTTTATAAAGAAAATCATCAGGGCAATACCAGGTCAGGGATGCTGCCTTATGATGCCGATTGGGTAATAAGATCATCAACAAATACGCTGCATGCCTCGATTTTCTTAGGCATTGCGTTCGATCTCAGCGAACTCGGCTTTGAACAAATAACCAAGGCCGAAGTTTTAATTGCTTCATACAACCTGTATAGCAAGGTGATCAATCAGTCGCGGAGTCATTTTCTGGCTGATCATGGAACCGTTGGTAACCTTTTGGAAATTAACCGAGCCTGGCATCTCATTCAACAATTTAACAGCCGTGAAACCAGTTTGCAGATCTGTAAGAACTGCCAATCCCGTTATGTTGTACTTAATACGGTAGCGAACTATTTTCATCGCTGTCCGATGTGTGAAGTTTGGTCGCAAAAAAACAAGCGAAGCCGAGGAACGGCATGATTCAACAACTCTTTCGCTTGATACTCAGTTGCTTAGGGACGACTTACCCACCAACAAGGAGAATGGTATGTATGTCGTAGTGAAGCACATTACAAAATTGAAAATGCCTCAGGCTTGCCATGGTAAACAGTTAATGTCTACCGCCCGAGAATGTTTTTTGAAAAACGAACTATTGACGCTGGATTTTGAAGGCGTCGAATCGGTTGCAAATGGCTTTTTTCAAGAAGCTATATTGCCACTGTTAACCGAGTTTGGCGCCGATTTTCTAAAAAACAAATTAAGACTGAGCAATATCACGCCAGATCTTGAAGCCTTCATGCAAAATGATCTGAATACGCAGGCCTATATAGATAGACTCAGTCTCCCTCGAAATGGAAACATCGATCCTGAACTGTATGAGCTGAATCTTGCTTGGCTAATCAAAGTACGTGAGTTAGTCAGAGAAAACGCGTTGCAAGCCCAATTAATCCTGGGAATAGCCAACGACGATCTTAGAAATGCGGTGGCCAAGTTATCCCTGGATGATATCCATTCGATTGCCAGTGCTGGTTGCCTGTGCTTCGCACCCCGATTCACGCCAGAATTTATTGAGGGCTATGCCCAGAAACGATATGACCTGGTCGATGTGCTCCTGGCATTGACATCTGAGTTCTAAGGATGGGCATCATGTTAGAGATTTTTTATCAACAAAGTCTGGCGATTGAGCTAATCAAACGAAAAGCCAGAATTACCATGATCCAAAAAACAACGGGTTTGTCGATCAAATGGCTACGCAAAGCCTTTCGTGAATATCACGGACTTTCGGCACGTACTGGCAATGAAAAGCAATCAACCCTCGCGCTGACCAGGACCAATAGAAATTACAAGGAAGCGACCATTTTTGCCGTCTGTTACAGAAATGCCGAAACGCTTATGCGGCGGAAGGATGTGGAAATTGTCATTGATGCTTTCGATGCGTTTAAAAAAATTCACCCGAATGCCCATCTCGATTTTCCTGAAGCTTGCGTCATTATTGATGATCTAAAAAATAATGCCATCGAATTAGTTAAATGCTCGCATTGTGCGTGTTGGAACTTATTAAATGCACGACTTTGTATTAAAGAGCGCTGTGGTATTTGCAAAACGCAAATAAAGGTCATGCGGTGATGGCATTGATTAATCCAAAATCCGTATAAATATTGATACCCAGTCTCTTGCCTAAAATAGATAGTCGTAGGGTTTTAAGTCAGAATCTCGAGGCTTTAAAAACGCCTCGAGTTCTGTATCAATCAGTTTGAACGACAGACTCATAAATCATTAACTCAGTACAGTTTCCGGAAGTTAAAACGATGTCGGCAGGTTATCCACCAAGAATTTTAAGACCGCATGAAGCTCATTATTACGCGGGCATGGGGCGAACGATGTTTGATCGAGAAATCCGCCCTTACGTACCGGAGATTCAATTAGGTGGCCAAGGTGTGGGCTTCGATAGACTTGACCTAGATAGAGCTTTAGATGAATATAAAACCCGCAACGTGAGGGTTAAGGAGCAACCGTCATGGCCAGAAACAAGCTCCCAGGGTTGTACTGGGACAAGAAAACAGGGAAAGGTTCTGTCGACAAACGTATCGACGGGATCGGAAGAGTTCGCCACCGCTTTACAGCGAGCTCGCAATCAGAAGCAGAAGCGGAATATCACCGGGCAATAGCCCAGGCGAAGGTTATTGCATCAACGCCCGAGCGAAAACTATTCCGTGAAGCCGCAACTAAATATTTATCGGAGGAAACAAAATCGAGTATTGATCGAGATGCACAATGTTTGGTGAATCTTGATCCTTGGATTGGTCATTTGCGCGTCGATCAGGTCCATCAAGGGTCGATACAACCCTACATTGAACATCGCAAAAACCAAGGTATTAAAAGCAATACCATTTCACGAGAACTTGCAGTTGTCAGACGCATTTTGACACTGGCGTCTCGGGTATGGCGTGATTTGGAGAATCAGCCTTGGCTACCAACGGCGCCTTTATTCCGAATGCCTGATTGGAAAGATGCGGCAAAGCCCTATCCGCTTTCGATGGACGAGCAGCAGCGATTTTTTGGAGAATTGCCTGAGCATCTGTTGGAAATGGCTTTATTTGCAATTCATACCGGCGCCAGAGAGCATATCGTGACTGAATTGCGCTGGGAGTGGGAAGTTCGGATACCGGAAATCCAGTCATCAATTTTCCTGGTGCCGGGCGAATTCACTAAAAATGAAACCACCTGCATGCTTGTGCTCAATAGCATCGCCAAGAATGTCATTGAGGGCAGACGAGGAAAATTGGATACCCATGTATTTGGATTTAGAAACAAGCCGGTGTGTCGAATGCACAATTCGGCTTGGAAAAAAGCATGGATCCGGTCAGGTCTCCCGGTTGGTGATGATGTGTTGTCTGGTCCGCACAACCTAAGGCATACATTTGCAAGACGTTTGCGTCTGGCCGGCGTGCCATTGGAAACGCGTAAAGCACTGATGCATCACATTGATGGCGATATTACTGTTCACTATTCGCCGGCGGAAGTGGGTGAGTTGGTAAGTGCAGTAGAGAAGCTGACTACTGTGGAAGGGGTGACCATGTTGCGTTTGGCATCATGATTTACCCACTGGGTAATTTGGCAGATTGCAGACATAAAAAAACCAGCTGCCTGCTAAAGCTAACTGGTTGATTTATAAAACGTTTGATGGTGGGTCGTGTGCGATTCGAACGCACGACCATCGCATTAAAAGTGCGGTGCTCTACCGGCTGAGCTAACGACCCCCTGAATGAGCCGCCCATTATACTCAGAAATATTAGTTTTGCAACGATTAATTGTAATAAATACAAAAATAATATGTATTAGTCACGACTTGATCTGACACATCGACTTGAAAAGATGAGAGTTACCGGTTTTGATAGGGGTGTCGAATCCTTACACAAAACACAAAAGGTAACTCTCATGATCCATACAAACAATCCGATCATTAAACACAAAGCGGGGCTGTTAAATTTAGCCCAAGAACTGAATAACGTCTCCAGAGCCTGCAAGGTGATGGGTGTCTCGCGCGATACGTTTTATCGTTATCAAGAGCTGGTAGCCGAAGGTGGCATTGATGCCTTAATCGACAAAAACCGCCGGTCTCCGAATCTGAAGAATCGCGTCGATGAAAGCATTGAGCTGGCAGTGAAAGCCTATGCGGTTGAGTGGCCAGCGCATGGACAGCATCGAACCAGTAATGAACTGCGTAAACAAGGGGTATTCGTATCCGGCAGCGGCGTTCGCTCCATCTGGTTACGGCATGACCTGGAGAACTTTAAAAAGAGGCTTAAAGCACTGGAAGCCAAGGTAGCCGCCGAAGGGTTAATGCTGAGCGATGCGCAGATTGCGGCGTTGGAGAAAAAGCAGCAGGATGATCAAGCCTGCGGCGAAATCGAAACAGCCCATCCCGGTTACCTGGGTTCGCAGGATACCTTTTACGTTGGCAACCTCAAAGGGGTTGGGCGGATTTACCAGCAGACTTACGTGGACACCTACAGCAAAGTCGCTCACTGCAAACTGTACACCACCAAAACGCCGATTACTGCCGCGGACATCCTGAATGACAAAGTATTGCCGTTCTATGAAGCCAACGCATTACCCGTTCTACGCATTCTGACGGATCGCGGCACAGAATATTGTGGCAAGGTCGAACAGCATGATTATCAGCTATACCTGGCGATCAACGACATCGACCATACCAAAACCAAGGCCATGTCACCGCAAACCAATGGGATTTGCGAACGCTTCCATAAGACCATCTTGCAGGAGTTCTATCAGGTCACGTTCCGCAAAAAGCTCTATAGCGACCTGGATCAACTCCAAAAAGATCTGGACGAATGGCTGGTTTATTACAACAATGACCGAACTCATCAGGGCAAAATGTGCAACGGCAGAACGCCGATGGATACCTTGCTGGATGGAAAACAGATTTGGGCTCAAAAAAATCTGAACCAAATCTAATCTGACAGACACCCCGCAAAAACGGTAACTGTCAGATCAGGTCTGAGCTAATACAAATAATATCTTCCTTTCCTAAATGGTGCTGGTCACCTACTCTTTTACCGGCCGTTTTTCCAGCTTTCTTTGCAAGGTTCTTCTGTGCATATTCAATGCTCTGGCGGCGGCAGAGATGTTACCGTCGTGTTGCATCAGCACCTTTTGCAAGTGTTCCCACTCCAAGCGCTTTACCGATAGCGGATTGTCACTGATAGCTACCGACGCATCGCCTTCGTTTTTGTATAAGGCACTAACAATCTCATCGGCATTCGCCGGCTTGGTCAGATAATGGATAGCACCTAATTTTATAGCCTCTACAGCTGTGGCTATACTGGCAAAGCCGGTCAACATGACGATTTGGGTATTGTCATCCAAGGAAATCAATTTTTTGACCATTTCCAGACCGGAGTCAAAACCGATTCGTAAGTCGATTACCGCATATTCGGGCTCGGTTTGTTCCGCCAGTTTCATTGCCGTATCGACATCATTGGCGACAGTCACTTGAAAATTGCGCTTTTCCAACGCCGGCTTCAGCACCGAACAAAAGGTGACGTCATCATCGACCAGCAATAAATTGGGCTTATCCATAGGTAATTGGTTCATGCATACTCTCCTTAGCTAATAGCGGCAAACTGATTTCGACGCAGGCGCCGCCCGACTCTAAATTACTGAACTGTATTTTACCGCCGAGCCGCTTGATAGTGGTATAAGTCAAAAACAAGCCAACCCCCATGCCTTGCTTATTGCTCTTGACCGGTTGATGCCCGGCAAACTCGATAAATTCAGCGGGCAAACCTGGACCGAAATCCCTGATTTTCAAGTTTAGTGTTTCTTCATCCCATTCCACATGAAACTCGATGCCCGCATCGACCGGCGATGCCTCAGCTGCGTTATTTAGAATATTGATGATAGAGTGAGTCACGGTACGTTCCGCAATCACGCGCGCATCCATATCCACATTCGGCGAAATAAATAGTTTCAGCCGGGTAGCGGCTTTATGCGTGCGCCACTGGCCCAATACTTCATCGATATACTCGCTCACCAGCATCACCTTGCCGGATTCCGCCCGCATCTCGCCGGCGGAGGCCGACATCACCGACAAGGCTTGTTTGCAGCGATCAATCTGCTGCTGAACAATCACCAGTTTCTGGTGCATATCCGGGTAACGATGCTCCGACAACTCTTCCGCCATTTCATGCGTCAAAATGGCAATCGTCCCCAACGGTGTGCCCATATCGTGCGCGGCACTAGCCGCCAAGGTGCCCAGGGATACAACTCGTTCGTCGCGTAGCGCACTCTCGCGGGCATCCGCTAAATTTCGCTCACGTTCTTTCAAGGTTTTGGACAGTTCGACTACGAAAAAAGCCACCAAGCCGGCGCTAAACACAAAACCAAACCACATACCGAATACATGCAGATTGAAATAACGCCTGTCGTTCATCAAATGCATTTGCAGGCTCATTTCCGGCGTCATCTCCGTCATCGCCGGATGGGCCATGTGCGGCTCGACAACCGGCAAGGGTACGTTGTAGGCAATCAGCACCGTATACACGCAGGAGGTAATGATCACCATATTCCAGGCATAAGCCTGCGGCAGCATGATGGCAGTTACAATCAAAGGCAGCAGAAACACCCAGATGATGGGGTTTGATGCGCCACCGGTCAAATAAAGTAAGTAGGCCAGTGCGAGCACATCCATGCATATTTGCGAAAAAATCTCGTGCTCGGTAACTTCTTCCGGCGTCCTCAGCCGTAGCCAGGTGTAAAGATTAAGTATGGAAATCGCAAAAATCGCCAGCCAAAGCTGGTTTTGCGGCAAATTAATACCCAGACCGTTCACCGCAATAAACACCGCCACCGTAACGGCAAACAGCATCAAATTTCTAAGAATGTATAACCAACGCAGGTTTTCGCGAATGGATATTTCGGCTTTGGGCAGAATGTGTGAAAGCATAGAAACAACACTAAATTGAAGAAAGCATCGCAGCGATATACGACCGCCGCTTGCTTGAGAAGGTGGAAAGCCGACCAAACCTGGATGGCGGCCACCTAAGTATTCAATCGATTTTTGATAGCAAGCTTCACTCCAACCGCTAAGCGCAAGAGCAAATACGGAATTAAGCTAGCCGCTTACAAGATCGAAAGATAATCTACTAACTAATCCTTTCGGAGCAAGCGCCGCGGCCTGACGAATCATGTCCCAAAAAATAGTGCGGCATATCACGCACCAGCCAAACGCCAGCCGCCGTTTTTATCCACCCATCTCATGCTCAGCCAGTACCAAAACGTCATAGGCAGCATCATCGCAAACCATTCCCAATCGTCGATCAAAAATAATTTGGCAACCCAGCCATTGCCATCGAAATAGAGCGGCCAAGGCACACAGTAAAGAGTAAAAACAATACTACTCCAGATCAACAGTAACGCACCTTTACGGGTTTCTATACTGGACAGGGCCAGGAACACCCACAGCGGGGTTTTATCGGTTTTTTGCATACATCTCTCCACTGAAAAATCTCGTGCCAACCCAATGAGCGGCGCAACAACCTAACAATAAACGACTAGAAAATAAAGAAATTCCTGATCAAATCCCTCAAATCAAACTTCACTACCAAGCGGGGATTATCTTTCAGCAATTGAACTGTGTTATTTAAAATAAGCGCATGCGCTATTTCGCTGAATTTCGCCCGCAGCTCACTCATGCCATCCCAGGCAAAATAAGCAGCAATACAATGATATTTATATATTTTATTAAGTTGGCCCGCTATTCGCTGTAACTAGTGTACTTGCTTCGTGGTTTGCTTTCCGAAAAGCGGTTAGTAGGTCTCTATCCCTGCCATGTCTGCCGCTGGCGGAATGAGCAAATCTCTGAAAGCAAGCTTTGCCACACCCGTCGTGAGGCGGGGCCGGAAAATCACGGTTCTTAAAAAACGATTTAAAGAAGGCCGGATTGCCCCCATGCGCGCCATGGGCGAGGGCAAAGTTTGGCTCGCTGCTGTTGGTCAAGTTTTGTCAGTTTCGCTGTTACCTTTAATTCCAATAACAAAGAGGACGATCATGATCTTTCATAAAACGGCTATAGCAGCTATTTTGACAACTGGCCTGTCGGCTGTTTCCAGCCAAGCGTTCGCGCACTCTTACTACAACCTGACCGGCGCGGGCACAGTAGCCTCCGGTAACTCCGCTATCGGCTTCGGCATCGCCAACAGCATCAACGGCACAGACGGTGTATCTGCAAACTCCAACGGCACCAATAGAGTCGCTAACGGTACCAACGTTTATACAGTCGGCGACTTAAACGCGAACACCTTAATTCCGGGCACAGGTACCGCGGCTGAGACAGCCACAGAAGTAGCAGGCAATCTGCCCTATATGTGGTATTCAGGTCAGCATACAACAGCTACAGGTTTCACCAAACGCGAATTACATACCGGCTCCAGCGCTACAGACAACGATGGCGCACTGACAGCAAACCTTATTAGCTCAAACCCTAGCTTCGGCACCAACACTATCGGTAGCTTGTGGAAAGCTTACTCGGACAAAAACGGCGGCACCAACGCCGCCACCTGGGGCACCATCATGGCCGATCTGCCAGCTAATGGCGACCATCCTTACTTAGCGGTAGCAGGCAATTCGGCATCAACCGGCCTGGGACTGGACTACGGCTTGATTCATATTAGCTGCGGCGCAAACACGGCAAGCGCTAACTGCGCCAGCGCGGGCAATATCAAAACCACCATTACCGTGAAAAACGACGCCGATTACAGCCAATTTAACGGCTTATTGGACGTGGCCCTGTATCGCAATGTGGACAGCAGTTCCACATCTGACCGTAACGCGGCTGCCACAATCGGCGAAACGGGCCTGCAAGGCTCAAGCTTGGGCGAAGCTATCTGGACAGCCAGCATGAGCAGCACTTCCGACACCTTGTTCTACTCGTTTGTGTTCGACCAAGCCGAGTGGAATGCCACAGGCACACCCGGGCTGCACACCAATGGCTTTTATACCTTGGTGGTCGGCGCGCACGGTGGCGGCGCGCTCGATGGCGTAACCTACGACGTACTGGTTACCACTTCGGCAGTGCCTGTTCCAGGCGCAGTCTGGCTGTTCGGCAGCGCGATGGCCGGCTTGATCGGTTTCGGCCGCCGCAAACAAGCACTAGCGGCTTAATTACCCAGCGGGGTTGCCGCCAAACAACGGCAATCCCCTCACCAAGCGCTGTTTAACAACAGGCTTTAACTCATATATTTAATTCGATAGAGATCCAAAATGACTGCAAACTTAACCTTTAAGAAACTAGCATTAGCCGGCGCCATGGGCGCGTTAATGTCGATCAGCGGCATGGCTAGCGCTCACGTAACCTACAATTTAGCTTCCGGAGATCCCTTACCGGACGGTTCTGCCGCAGGCCCATGGTCGGCCGGCGATCCAGGCTATATTGGCAATTTGCCCGCCACCTGGGTAGCGATGATCCACAATGACGGCGGCGTTGCCAACTCGCAAACCGCCAGCGGCCACGGCATAGGCATGGGCGCCAAAGCTTATAAAGACGGCGCGACAAACTGGGGGCATACCGCCGATTACGGTTTGTTTGAACTGCATGCCGATGCGGAAGTGACCATCACCGTATCGTCGGACGGCTCCAATCTGCGCCCGGCTTTTGGTTTGTGGAGCGGCTGGGATACCGCGGGTAGCAGCAGTCGTCATCAAGAATACCTGAACAACGGTGCTCTGAATCCCATGGCTGCCAGCCCACTTGGCACAACGCTGGCTTTGGTTGACGCAAACGCCTGGGCCTTCGCAGCCACTCAAGGCACCACCGCCAGCGCGACGCTGACCCGTTTCCTGACTGCCGGTACTTACACACTGATTTTGGGTGGTTACGACGGCACGGTAGGCGGCGCCAATCTGGCCTATACCGCTACCATCTCCGCCGCCGCATCACCGGTACCCGTGCCGGGTGCAGTTTGGCTGTTCGGTAGCGCGATGGCCGGCTTAGTCGGTTTCGGCAAACGCAAAACCACAGAAAACGTCTGAGACGTATCTATGTCACTTAAAGCTGATTTTTAACCCGGCGCCCTTAATTACCAGTGTGATCAAGGGCCGGGTTAATCAGCAAGAAATTGGATCGGTTTCGGTCAAGGATGAACGGGGGCACGGAAGCTCCATTTTTACATCCGTTTGATCGTAGTCTACTTGATCAAAAAGCTTGAACAACCCTGCCCATTCGCTTCATTCGTAACCGAACGCATCGATATACGACGCTAAAATCGGTAATACGGGTTCGTAAAACTTTTCATAGTGCTGCCAACGCGCCACCGAGCGCGAATAAATCGGCTGAGCGACAGTGGCAAAACTCGGCGTGGCAATGTAACGGCCCTTAGCCTTCTCATGAAACGCGCTAACTTCGGCCACCCATTCCAAATCCAATAAGGTAAACACCCGGCGAAAACTGTTTTCGAAATCGTTGACCGTGTCCTCGTAACGCAATTCCATATAACGCGGCTGCATCATCGGTTTAATGTAAAACCACAGATCCATTACGGCCGCATATTGCTTGGCCACACCTTCCCAGCTCAGTAGATTGACTGTCACGCTAGACGGCTTAAACGCCTGCTGGAAGCAACTCAAACACACATCGCGCGGATCGCGTAGCGCAAAGATAATCCTGGCCTCCGGAAATAGGCTGCTGATCAGGCCAATATCGATACTGTTCAGCGCTACTTTATCGATAAAACATTTATTCAAGGCACCCGCGCCATATTCTTCGCTAACCCGCCGCCAATAGTAAGCGCGCAACTTTCGGACATCATCCAGACCAAGCTGGCGGAGGGCGGCCGGGATGTCTTCTCGCACACCGCTCAACCTTTGCAGTTCTTGAATCAAACCATGAATCAAATCATTTTCATCGGAGGTAAACACCTCGGGGTGCGCCGCCAACACTTGCTCGGTCAGCGTGGTACCGGAACGCAAAAAGCCCAGCAGAAACGTCGGCACCGGCAAGTTATCGGCAAAGTCGCTGAGAGCCCATCGATGCAGTAACGCCTGATCAAAGCCTTGCTTGTTACGTTGAATCGCACGAAATACCTGTCCGGCGTCAAGCGAGCTGAGTTCAGGTAATTGCTTATACAAAGCCTTAGCTTGCTGGCAAGCCGCAAACGATGCATCGTATTCTTCCAATTTATCCAGCACGCCAACCAACTCCTGCCAGGCGCGTGCGGTCTGCTGCATATTGCGATTGGCGGCTATCACAGCCTGAAAGCGCTGCTTGGCTGCCGGCAAACGGTTTAAATGCGCTTCCAGCACCGCCAGCATATTATTGCAGGCCGGATCATCCGGACGTAATTCGCAAACCTTGCTGGCAAAAGGCAAAGCGTCTTCGAATCGATTCACCCGCGTCAAATACAGGGCGCGATTATTCAGCGCGGCAGGGTTCTCAGGTTCCAGTTTGACCGCCAACTCGGTCAGTTTCAGCGCCGTATCCAAGTCACCCCAGTGATGTAATTGCTCGGCCAGTTCCAGCATAAAACGGATATTGCGGGTTTGCTGAGCGTCAATTTCCAATTGCTGGGCGGCCTGCTGTAGATAGGCCAAGCCTTCCCTGCGCTGCTGCTGCCAACACAAAGCCTGTCCCAATCCGGCCAGTGCTTGCGCATGATTGGGTTGGATCGCTAACACTTGCCGAAACCCATGCAACGTACCCGCCATATCGCGCCGGGCCACGGCTTGCCAGGCTTGCTTTAAGGCGGCGTCCACACTGGGTTTAAGCGGCCTCGCCGCCGATTCGGCTTGCTTTAAACAACAGGCTTTGTATTTTTTACCACTGCCACATGGGCACGGATCGTTACGGCCAAATTTAGCGTTGACGGTTGCTGTATTTTTCATATCGTTCCCTGACGAAGTTTGGCATTGATTATGGGCAGCAATTATAAATCCGCCAGCACGGCCAGCGCTTCTTGAATGTTACTAACTGCATGGATTTGCAAGTTCTTCACCGGGTCCTTGGGTTTGTTGCTCTTAGGAATAATCGCCTTTTTGAAACCGTGCTTGGCCGCCTCGTTGAGCCGAGCGTGACCGTTGGCGACCGGGCGAATTTCACCGTTTAAACCCACCTCGCCGAAGAACACCGTGTCGTAAGGAATAATCCGGTCCCGCAGACTGGAGACCACACCGACCAAGATCGCCAGGTCGGTACTGGTTTCTGACACCTTGATGCCGCCGACTACGTTGGCGTAAATCTCGTCGTTGCCGGTAAAAACCCCGCCGTGGCGCGACAACACTGCCAGCAACATGGCTAGCCGGTTTTGATCCAAACCCACCGCCAGCCGACGCGGATTGCCGTACTGACTTTCGGTGACCAGGGCCTGAATCTCCACCAGCAAGGGCCGGGTACCTTCCCACAGCACCGTCACCACGCTGCCCGGCGAGGGCTTTTCGGCGCGGGATAAAAACATCGCCGACGGGTTTTTCACTTCCTTCAAGCCGCTGCTTTCCATCGCAAAAAAACCCAACTCGCCGACGCTGCCGAAGCGGTTTTTGTCGGCCCGCAATACTCTAAACCGCGAATCGTCGGTGGACGACAACACCACTTGCGCATCGACGATGTGGCTCAAGGTCATAGGCCCGGCCAGCGATTGATCTTTGGTGACATGACCAACCATGAAAAACGACACGCCGGTGCGCTTAGCGTATTGCGTCAGATAGCTCGCGGATTCGCGCACCTGCGACACTGAGCCCGGCGCGGAGTCGGAGTCGGCGGTGTACATCACCTGGATCGAATCGATGATGACTACCTTGGGCTGTTCCTCGTCCAAGACTTGGCAAATCTGCTGTACCGAGGTTTCCGCTAGCATCTTGATGCCGGTGGTATTCAATTGCAAACGGTGCGCGCGCTCAGCAATCTGTTGCAGCGATTCCTCGCCGGACACGTACAACACAGGCAATTGCTGGGCAATATGGGCGATGGCCTGCAGTAGAATGGTACTCTTGCCTGCACCCGGCGCGCCGCCGATCAACACCACGCTGCCAGTAACGATGCCGCCACCCAACACCCGGTCGAACTCAGCCAGACCGCTGGAAATCCGTTCAGCTTGCGCCAGATTGACTTCGGACAACAACCGTACTTCGCTGCGGCTACCGGCATAGCCGGAATTATCACGCGCGGTTTTGCCGCTGCCCAGCTTCACTTCCTTGATGCTATTCCAAGCGCCGCATTGATTGCACTGCCCGGACCAGCCGGGAAAATCGGCGCCGCATTCGGTGCAAACGTAGGCAGATTTTGATTTTTTAGCCATAGCGATATTCGATTGTGGTTGATGTCCGTAGCCTTAGGTCTGGTTAGACCACCTGCAATTTGAGAAAAACCCCATCGCGCCAACCCAGCCGACAGGCGATTTTGCCGAAACTTGCTTCACCCCAGAAAATCGTCAATCGTCCGGGCAATTGCCGGAAAGGCTTGCAGCACTTTTCGGTCGGCGGTAATCAATGGGACGTTCAACAGTTTGGCCAGCGCGACGAATTCGCAGTCGTAAGCCGAGCAATCGCTGCCGGCCACCAATTGCAAGACCTGGACGGATGGGATTTCGTATTCGTTTTGCTGCAGCAAGGTTTCAGCCTGGCGCACGATCCGTAAGGCATCGTCCAAGGTCAACAGGTTTTTGCGTAGATACAAAGCCAAGACATTGCGAAATTCGCTTTTCCAGAGATTGGGTGCAAGCCACTGCGGCTCCTGTCTTAACAGTTCTTCGGCTTGTGCGGATTTTTCGCTATTGAGGTAAAGATAAGCAATCGTGTTGGTGTCGACAACAATCATGGCCGGCCGGCGGATTTGGCTTGATCGATGTCCTGGTCGGTTAACAGGTAATGCGCGGTTTTCTCGCGCAGTTGCCGAGCCTGAGCTAGATGCTGATCGATACTGATTCGGTGCGGATCGATGATCCTTTCCACGCAGTAAATGACTTCGCTGTTAATGCTACGGTGGTGTAGCTTCGCTGCGGCTTTTAGCTGTTCGTATAAATCATCGGGGATGTTTTTTAGGGTCAAGGTTGCCATAAAGCTCACCTGAAAAATTAAGCGGATTCCATTATGGAACCAAATCAATACCTGTCAAGCGTCCGATCAATAAAACACCCTAAACAAACGTTGAATCTGCCCAAACTCGTATAAATACGGCTGGGCCACGTCGCGGTTAGCGGCGACGACGATCAAGTCGTGGGAGAACACCGAGGTGTTGTACCAGTTGAAGCTACCGTCGATGACGATGTAATCGTCGATCACGCAATATTTGCTGTGAATGGGCGAGTAAGGCACCGGCAAGTCGTCTTGACCATAGACCAATCCCACCCGAATCCCCGCGTCGCGTAGGCGTTGCACGGCCGGCAACAGCGGCCTCGCGAGTTCGTCAGCCATACTGCGCTCGACGCCGATTTTGCCTTGGCGGGCCAAGTGGCCGTTAAATAGCAATTGCACATCGACACCACGGTCGCGGGCCTGGATCAAGGCGTTGACGACGCTATCGTGATGATCGCCCAGCAAGTCGCCGATTAAAAACAAGCACAGTTTCAAGGAACGGCGCGCTCTATGAATTTCCGCCAATATGGCGTGATGCGGGCGATACACTCTGCCATTAGCCATGGTGTGGCGGCCAAAGGTATACAACAAGTTGAATGGACTGAGCGGATCGACGCCATATTTTTGAATCACGCCGCCGCGTTGACTCTGGAAGATGTTATCCAGCAAGCGGCACACGCCCTTGGAATGAAAGCTCATCCCGGATTCCCAGTTTGCCCACCAGCGATCAAAAGTGATGTTGAACGAGCCGATGATGCAATCCTCGTCGTTGAAGATCACGAACTTGGTGTGCATGTCCGGCTCCACTTCGATCAAGTGGTGTTTGGGGGTGCAAAACACGCCCACGAGTTCGATGCCGGAGCGTTTCAGGCGCGCATAATTCTGGCTATTGGTCAGCGTCATTTTCCGCCAATCGACAATGCATTGCACCCAGACGCCCTGCTGGCTGGCGTGAATCAAGTGGTTGATAAAATCGCCGTCGTCGATGCAATCCACGCTGACTTTAATGGTGCATAAGCGGTCGGGCTGGCTGTGTTTGGCGGCGATGACTTTATCGATATGATCGTGAATAAAACGCTTGGGGTGGTAAGGATGAAATTGCTGACCCTTGGTGAATTTAGGTGTCAGTTGCAAGGAATCGAAATGATGGTTGTACCAATCCACATCGCTTTGCAGTTGGCCCGGATCCAACTCGTAACTGCGGAAATGGTTGGGCGTGGCCCAATGTTCGTTAATATGGCGCTGCTGCGGGTGGTTATCCCTTAACTGGTCGCCGTCCATGAAAATATAATCGTGGCGCGAGGCGATGGAATGCTCACCCAAATGCACGATAAACGAGAACTTGATGCAGCTGATCTTGCCAAATTGCCCGGAGTGCGGCATCACGTAAAAATCCCGCGTCGAGCGTTTATGCTTGTCCCATTCCACGTCATAAGCATCGGTGTCGACGATATAGGTCTCGCAAATCGACTCCCGATACACCTTCAGCACCACCTTCAAGTTAGCGGCTATGCCGTGCGACAGATGAAAGTCTATCTTGCCCCAGCGGACGTCGAAGGTTTCCCGAAAATCGTTACCGCGTTGAAAACAACCGCCCAATTTGCCAAATACCGGTTTGGCGTAATGTTCTGCTACTTGCATATGGTGCTGCCTAATTAAACAAGCTTTATCTTAATTGTAAAATCGCCTACGGAGACCTCAAAATATTAAAAACCTCCTTCTCCCTCAGGGAGAAGCTTGGGATGAGGGGATTAAAATCCATTGTTTACATCCCTCACCCTAACCCTCTCCCTGAGGGAAAGGCGATTTTTAGAGGTTTCCCCTTTGCAATTCAGTTTATAACGGCTCAAAGGTTAACAGATAGCCGCAATGATCCGATACCGGGCCGTAATCCTGCTCGGTGAACACGGTTCGCGCCGAGCTGGCCCGCAAGCCGCTATTCCTGTCCATGAAAATGTAATCGATTCGATAATCGTCGGCCAGATAATCCCGCCAATGCGCATCGTTCACCCGAAAAATTTGTTCGAACAACGCCGGGGCGTTGGCGGCGAGATATTGATCTTCGTATTGATGGCCGTCGACCACCAGTTGATAGCCGGTCGAACCGGCGGCGATATTGAAGTCACCGCATAGCAAAGTGGCATCCACCTCGGCGCTGCGCTTGTCGTTCGCCCAAGCGGATAGCCGTTGAAATTGTTGCTGAAAGCCGTCTTCCCACCAACTTAAATGCGCGGAAAACACATCCAGGGTGCCGATATAAGGCACCTTGATCCGCGCCGACACCACTTTACGGGAATGAATGCTGTAAGCATCGTGACTATCCGATACGTAGCGGGCTTCTTGCTCTATAAAGGGATAGCGGCTAAGAATGGCCACACCCTCGCGGAATTTGTCGAACCCCAGGTGCGACCAATCCGTGTACAGATGAAACGGTTGCGGCAAGCGCTGGTTGATGATATTCGCAGAATTGGACGGCCAATCGCCGCGCCCGTCATTCCAATACTCGGCCACTTCCTGCAGGCAAACCAAATCCGCGCCCAACTCGTCGATAGCGTTAGCAATTTGCCAAAATTTCCGGTCTTGGTCTTCCTCTTGGTAACAATGCAGATTCAAAATCAACAGCCGCAGCGGCGTGCGGCTTAGCGCGTAATTTTGCCCGGCATTGTTATCCCACAGCCGTTGCTGCTTGTTTTCACAGCAGATGCTGTATTGCAAACGAAAAGCGTCCCCTACCCTGATCCGCCCGTTCCACACTTGCGCAAGATGCAAGCCGGCGTAGATGGCTTTATGGGCAGACTTTCTTTGCGCCTGGCGGCGGCAGCTGGTGGTATGACTGTGTTGCCAATCGTCGATAGTCCAATGGATCGTGACATGGTCTATTTCCAGCGCAGCGTCCACCGCCAGTTTGACCGGCACGGAATGTTGCCTGTCCTGAAGTTGTTCGGCGTGGCTTAATTGCAGCATGGCCGCGGCGTTGGTCAATCTAGCACCACTACCCGCGCCGCTGAAATAATCGCCACCTTCGTTGTTGTCCCAATATTCGCTGCCGGCCGCTTGCAGACGCAATGCAAAACGAATGTCGCCGGGTATGTCGGCATGCGGCTGCGGCGGAAATACGATGTCGGCCTGCCAATACTCCTGCCCGTCTTCCGCCTTACGGTTGAATAAGGCCGGCAAAACATGCCAGACGCCATCTTCGCCGGCCCAGAGCACGTCAACTTGCTTGTGATAATCCAGGTCGGCCACCCGCATCAAAAACTGCAAGGATTGCTGACAGGCGGCAGCTTTGCCGGTGACGTTATTGGCTACATACAACAATTGGATGTTATCCATAGCTCCCCCTGGAGGTTGGGTTAAGCAGTGCCCAAAACGGGCCTTTGTCTAGGCGGCATAATCGCGAAAATCGATGTCGGGAAAAATATCGTCCATGATTTCCAGCGCGGTCAGATAGCGTTCATCGATACGGTTTTTGCGAATCGCATCGTGCAGGTAATTAAAACGGGCCAAATGGTCGGTGATGCGTTTGCGCGCATAATCGATAGTGGTGCCGGCCTTCATAATAAACGGCCAATCCGAAGACTGCGCCAGCAACAATGACCGGGCAGCCTGATTTAACGCCCGTTGCTGTAAATCACTCACAGTAAAACCGCGTAAATCATTGGCCAGCTTTTCCATTTCGGCGGCGGCCTTGTGCAACAAGGGATAAATCCAGTCGTTGCTTTCGTTCAGCCAGTAACTGGAATAACCGTGTTCGCCCCAACTGGAAGCGGCCGGCGTAGCCTGCACATGCTGCAACGGCAATTGCAAATAATCGCCGCAACTGACGGTCTGGATACCGTTTTCGCTGCTCGCCGCCAAGCGTAATACTTGCTCTAGCCATAAAGGCCCTTCGAACCACCAGTGGCCGAATAGTTCAGCATCATAAGGCGCGACAATAAGCGGCGCTTGCGGCATTTCCGCAGTCAGCGCGTCAATTTGCTGCTGACGGCGCAGGATAAAATCCTCGGCATGTTGGCGCGCCTTCAGCTTGGCCCGCTCCGGTCGGTACACCTGCTTGGTTTGCTTGGCGCCGGTAATACTGTAGTACTTGATGCCGGTATTGATCCGGGTTTCGCCGTCCAAAATATAAGGCGCGATATATTCCAGGGGCAAATCAAAGCCGATGTCGCGATAATACTCGCGGTAATCGCCGTCGCCCGGATAACCTTCCTCGGCGCTCCACACCTGCCGCGAAGAAGCCGGATCGCGGCCAAACGCCGCCACGCCATTGCCGCAATCCAGCGGCGCATACACGCCATGAAGCGGTGGCCGATCGGCGTCCATGACCGCATGGCTATCGACGAAAAAATAAGTGATGCCTTCGGCTTTCAGCACCTGCTCCAGCCCCGGATAATAACCGCATTCCGGCAACCAAAACCCGCTAGGCGCAAAGTCGAATTGGCGCTTGAAGCTGGCGATACCCACCCCGATCTGATTGCGCACCGACACCGGACTGACATTCAACAAAGGCAAAAAACCGTGAGTGGCGGCCGTGGTAATCAACTCCAGGCAGCCCGCGCTGTGATGCCATTGAAACGCCGTCAGCAAATCGCATTGATAGCGGTGTTGGTAGCGATGCAAGGCATCCTGAAACCACTGCATATACATCTGAGCCAGCGGCTCGAACTGCGGCAGCCTGCGGGTGCGCTCCAACTCCCGTTCTGCCAGTTCCAGCCGGCCTTGCAGATAATGCAGATAGCGGTTTTGCAGCATCGGGTCGCGCAGCATCGTCATCAACGTCGGCGACAGGGATAAGGTCAGCCGGTACGGCACTTGATCGATATGCAGGCGCTCCAGCATCGCCAACAGGGGCAGATAGCATTCGGTAATCGCTTCGAACAGCCAGTTTTCTTCAAAAAAACTGGCGTGTTCGGGATGATGCACATAGGGCAAATGGGCATGCAAAACGATGCTGAGATAGCCTTTGTTCATCGCGGAGTTAGTTTTGTTGGCCGGACGCGGTTATGGCAAGCGCCGAAGACGCCTGGGAAGGCAGCATTATAAACTGCGCCATCGCCGGCGACAGCCTTTCCGTCATCGGCGACACTTGCGGCGCGACTGCGGCAGCCTGCGAATACGCCAAGGGATTGAATTCCTGCTGAGCATTGAGCCGGCCAATCGCCACCTGGTAAATCCCGGCGATGCAGGTGTCACCGCTGGGCAGCGTAATCTGCTGTTGGCTGCGTTCGGCGGCAACCGGCACATCGAACCAGGTTTTGGCCGATTCGGCCGGCAACGGGACCGCTTCGGGCGACGCCGGATGACTGTAAACGCGCAAGGTCAAAGGCTTTGCATCTGCCGGTGGCTCGGCAAGCGGCACAGACGCCTGATCCGCTTCATCCAACTGCCAATAAACATGGATATGTTCAGGATCGACCGGCAACGCCACCAGCTTGGCGCTTTCAGCTTGGGCGGCAGCCCGTTGCAGGGGTGGGGCAAATTCGCGATTAATCTGCTGACTAATGCTTAACAACTCTTGCGGCGAGAAGCCGGTACTCGTCAACCGCGCCGCGCCGGCTCTAAACCGGCGCGGGGCAAAACCCCGGCTAATCTCCAGACTGATAGCCCGCATTTCCTCCGCAGAAAGCGGCATGCGGACTTGAGACGGTGAGGAGGAAAAGGCCATCGGCAATGTTAACGGGTCGGGTGACTAGGTTTTATCCTGTGGGTAGCGGACACTCCGCGACGTATCGCCGCAGCGACCAGGCTTTATAGACTCTAACCGTTGTCGATTATTTACGCAAGGCGTAGGCCCGCAGCCCTTATATGCAGTAAAATCAGGACTAATTCACAGTTTCTCGGTAAAGGGCATGCACAAACCATACAGTTTAAAGTCAGGGAGTCCCTATCCTCACGGCGCCCGGGTCAGCGAGGGCGGCGTCAACTTCTCCATCTCCAGCCGCCATGCGACGGACGTGGAACTGCTGTTATTTGCCGAATCCGACAGCATAAAACCTTTACAAGTCATACCCTTACAAAAAGAGAAAAACCATACGTTTTTCTCCTGGCACGTGTTTGTCGAAGAACTGCCGGTCGGCACCTGGTATGCCTGGCGCATCGACGGCCCCGCCAACACGCGCGAATCGGGCTTGCGGTTTGATCGCGAAAAATTATTGCTTGACCCTTGGGCGCGCGCAATCAGCGACAAATTATGGAACCGCGCCGCCGCCTGCAAGCCTGGTGATAATAGCCAACATGCCATGCGCGCGGTGGTGGTAGATGACCGTTACGACTGGGAAGGCGACACACCGCTGGCCATTCGCAGCGAAAAAGCCATTATCTACGAATTGCATGTCGGCGGCTTTACCCGCCACACCTCCGCCAAGGTTAAACACCCCGGCACCTTTATCGGCCTGATCGAAAAAATCCCTTACCTGAAAAAGCTGGGCATCACCCATGTCGAACTGCTGCCTATCATGGCCTTCGACGAGCAAGACGTGCCGCCGCATACCGCCGATCTGGGCTTGAAAAACTATTGGGGCTACAGCACGCACAGCTTCTTTAGCCCGCATCCCGGATACTGTGTCACGCCGGAACAAGGCACGCATATCCGCGAGTTCCGCGATCTGGTGAAAGCGTTGCACAAGGCCGGCATCGGCGTGATCATGGACGTGGTGTTCAATCACACCTCCGAAGCCGGCGCCGACGGTCCGGTGATCAATTTCAAAGGCATTACCGGCAACAGCTTTTATTTGACCGACAAGCACGACAAACGCATCTTTCACGACTATACCGGCTGCGGCAACACCGTGAACGCCAACCACCCGCTGGTCACTAACTTCATCATCAGCTGCCTGGAATACTGGGTGCGGGAAATGCATGTGGACGGCTTTAGATTCGACCTGGCCAGCGCATTGGCGCGCGGCGAAGACGGCAGCGTATTGCAAGACCCGCCGTTGGTCTGGGGCATAGAACTATCCGAACAACTGGCCAAAACCAAGCTGATCGCGGAGGCCTGGGATGCCTCGGGGCTATATCAAGTCGGCAACTTTCCCGGCTACCGCTGGGGCGAATGGAACGGCCGCTACCGCGACGTGATTCGCCGCTTCCTGCGCGGCGACACCGGCATCATCGCCGAAGTGGCCACCCGGATTTGTGGCAGTAGCGATCTCTATCAACATCAGCACCGCCTGCCGATCAGCGGCATTAACTTTGTCACCTGCCACGACGGTTTTACGTTAAAAGACCTGTTCAGCTACAACGAAAAACACAACACCGCCAACGGCGAAAACAATCGAGACGGTTGCAGCAACAATCTCAGCAGCAACTGCGGCGTGGAAGGCCCAACCCCCGACCCGGCCATAGTCAAACTGCGGCGGCAACAGGTGAAAAACGCCTTTACGGTTTTGCTGCTTAGCCATGGCGTACCGATGTTGCTGGCTGGCGACGAATTTCTGCACACCCAGCAAGGCAACAACAACTGCTATTGTCAGGATAACGAATTAAGCTGGCTGAACTGGGATAAAGCCAAGGACAATGCCGACGTGCTGCATTTTGTGCAGCAGATGATCCGCTTGCGCAAACGCCATCCGGCCTTGATGCGCCGAAACTTCCTGACCGGCCGGAAAATGGAAGACAAGGATATGGCCGACATCAGCTGGCATGGCCTGGAAGTAGATCAACCGCCGCGTTGGGACGACCCGAACACGCGGATTCTGGCCTTTACGCTGGCGGCATTAGGCAAAGATGAACCCGACCTGCACGCGATAATGAACATGTCCGACAGCAAGCACAATCTGCAGCTACCGGAGGTTGAGGGCAAGAGCTGGTGTCTGGCCGTGGATACCGCGCAAACATCGCCCAAAGACATTATCGAGCCGGCCGAGCAAAAAGCACTGAGCAGACCTTGGTATACCGTGGAGCCGCACTCCATTGTGGTGTTTGAAAACACCCATCAAACCGGTATCGACGGCGGCGATAGCGTGGCCAAACGGTCCGCCAGTTTTTTCAGCAAATTGACCGGCATCAAGTTGCTCGACCAGCCGGCGACGGAGATCCCGACAAATTGACAAGACGGTCGCGAGGTCGGCAGCATCCTAACAACGCACATAACCGCGATGGCTATCAGTTTTGCCATGATTACAGCCCGCCGGCTATCGCGGACCCATGACCCATAATTTTAAAACTTGCCTCCCAGCCCGAGGCCGGGATTACTCATAAACCAGTAAATTACTACCGCTTGGCCGGCTTATCCCCTACCCAGTTAGGGTGTGGGACATACTTATGAACCTGTACATCAAGTTCCGGGCTGTGATACATGTCCAGGCATTTGAGCAGGTTGAATTTCGCCCCAGCGTACCCTTCCACCGGGGTGCTGTAGTCTCGATGCAGATATTTCTCAACAAGCTGATCGGTTGCCGGATTCCCTTTATCGTCGTTGTAATACGTCCATTCCAAAAACGCGCTCTTGGTAATCTCAGCGTCCTCGCCTGCCGGCGAATCCTTGTAAGCGGTTGATAAGCAGGCGGCCAGCGCCCTATCCTTATAATTTTCAGCGTTGCTACGTCGTGTGGCAGCGATGGAATCGGCGATAGCCGTCAGTGAATAGCAACATAGCCCGACGGCAACGCATGCGCGGATGGCCTTCATTTGAGCTCCCAGAAATTTGCCTGGCTAGTGCGGTATATCACGCCTGGCTCGTTGAAATAGCAGTGGTCATAACAAGCCGTTCCGTCGAATAGCGTTGCATGACCGCTAGCATCACTCCGACCATGAACTTCAAAGAGAACAAACCCTTTTTACCCGGTAAAAATAGTTTCAATAGTCTCACCTTCCTTGGTTTTCTTCGCTGTCGCAGGGATGCTCACAAAAGCTTGAATAGGGGGCAACCTTCCCCCCTAAGTCAGAACAGTTGTTGCCTCAATCAAACACATCCCCCCAATCCGGTGGTGGTGGAGCCTCTTCGGGAGGGGGTTCATCAGAGCTCTGCGACTTTGGCTGCTCGGAATCGGTGTCGGCAAATTGTTCGTCAGTCTCCGCAGCCGGCTCGTCGGCAACCGCTTTTTCAGCCACTTTGGGTAAGCCGTCCAGATAACTATCCAGCAAAAGGCACAGGTTTTCGTAAAAACCGGCCACGCTCTGCTGCTGCATTTGCTGCTCGATAAACCCATACAAAAACTGCTTTTCCGCCGCAATCAGGGTGTCGCTGACAACTTGCGCGGCTTGTTCGTCTAAGTGATGCTTACCGGCCAAGGCCAAGGCCAACCTGTCGCCGCGCCGCTCCTGCCGGTCCTTAATGTCTTCCAGCAACTCTTCGATGCCGGCCAGCCGCCGACGTTTATGCCGCCGATTAACGACTAACACCGCGATCAAGCCGGTCAACAACACCAGCGATAGCTCTCCTAAGCCGATAAGCAGCAGAGATTGCATCATTTCCCCAGCTCCGTAATGCTTTCACGCACACCGCGTTCGGCATCATGAAAAATTTGCAGCATCTTTTTACTGCTGTTTTCCAACTCTAAGGCGGTCTGATTGCCGCTAAACACTCGGGTATATTCGGCGGACATTTCGTCTATGGTTTTCATCGCGTTATCCAGTTGCCGCACCAGTTGTTGGTTAATCCGCTCCAAGCCGGCCAATTGATTGGCTTGCGGCGAATCCTGCGACGCAGCAACCGGCGCAAGCGTGCCCCGATTCGCCAGCAAATTCTGATATGGCTCGGTTAGCCGACCGATACGTTGCTCGATCTCACTCAACAACACCAATTCGCGTTTTAAAAACAAGCGAATAACCCCTTCAAACACAGCGCGTTCGGATGCATTGACTTCTTGCAACAATGGCTCAATCTCCGCTGTAGCCAACCCGCAGTTTTCTTCCAGAAATTGCTCCAACCAGCGACTTTTGACGATGGCCTGCTCTTCAAGCTCGGTAATGAAATGATCAATTTCGGCCATCTCCTTCCCTCGCCGGTTTCTCGAGATAAAAAACAGCACGATAACCAACAGCGTCAAAACCCCCAACGCCTCCGCCGCTAATATCACTACCACGGAATCGAATGGATTCATGACAATCTCTCCAGTAACTGCTGATGTTTATCTGCTTGGCTTTTTTTCAGGTATCGATAGGTAAAAAATCCACCCACACCCAATATCAGATTGATGGCCAACATGATGCCGCCAACCAACAACCAATTGGTTTCCGGGGCGTCCGGCGGCGGATGTTGCTCATGCTCAGCCTGCTCATGCTGCCCGGCATCGGCTTCGTGATCGGTTTTTTCAGGATCGGCTGATTCGTGATGCGCATCCGTATCTGCCGCCGGTGCGGCAACCTCGACTTTCTCGGCAGGAACGAACCAACTGTCATCGATACTCAGCGGTTTGATCGCCGGCGCCAACGGCTTGCCGGCATGATCTTTAGCCATCACATTAAAATTGACATGCGTGGTGGTCTGCGCCGGCAAACCGGCCAAATCCAGCAGCCAAACCCCGTCTTTATTTGTCAATGCGCGGGTTTCCGGCTCATGCCCGGTTTGGTTAATCACTGCATTGACCACCAAACCGGCGGGATCGATCAGTTTGGTATCCGGTAACAGTTTTAGGGTGACTTGGCGTTGTGCTGCATCGACGTGCTTCTCGACCGTAATCGGCGTGGCAACCACTTCGATCTCATGAATAATTTCCCGCTTGAAGGTCTTGCCGTCGGCAACGATTTTCAGCAAATGCTTGCCCAAACTTAAATGCTCAGTCTTGTGCTGGTAAAAACCGGGTTCTGCAACCACGGCCTGCATTTTTACCGGTGCTTGCTGATCTTGGATCACTTCCAGGGTTAGCATGCCCAGGAAATCGGCGCGGGTTATCAGCTTATCCTTGTCGGTGAAATGCGCTTTAATCGGCAAGGTTTCGTTCTCGCCCAGAAAATTCGGAATGTCGCTGAGTTGCAATTTCAGGTCGGTGACGATCATAACTTGGTTGTCCGGATCGACTTCCGCCACCAGACGCCATTCACCGATCAAGGGTTGCTTGACGGTGATCAGGTCGTAAGCCTGGCTTTCCAGCCAGGACACGTTGGCGACCATGCTTTGTTTACTGATACTTTTGCCGTCCGGCGCAACCAACTGCGTCGGCGCGGCATGCGGTTTTTTGAATACCAACACCGAAAACTCTTGGATGCCGCTATCGACCTGGAATTTATTATCGGTCAGCGGCAAAGTCTCTTTCGGCGCGGCTTTTTGGGCCATTTTCAAAAACACCCGTTGCAATTGCTCGGCCGATTGCGCAGTTTCCGCCCAGCCGCCGGTCTCGAAGGCCAGTTTTTCCAACAATTCTTTATCGGCTTGCTCGGACAATGCCACGGTTTGTACGTTGATGTTTTGCTGCTGGAGCTTGGGTATCCACTCGCTGAGGATGCGCTCGCGGGAATCCGCGCTTTGCATGATATCTTTGGAAATGTCCACAAACCCGTCGGTCAATAAAATCAGATGTTTCTTGCCGCCGCCCTTAAAGCCCTGGCTCAGCACCATCTGAATCGCGTCCTCAATGTGGGTATACAAGCCGCGAGAATGAATATTGCCGATGGCTTTGCCGGCTTGCTGTTTCCAGATTGCATTGACAGCATCGGTAGCGGACAGCGGCGCGGTTTTTTCGGCGAATAACCAAAACGCGGCCTTGGCGCCGTCCGGTAACAAGTTGACCAACAAACGGCTGGCCTCAATGCGCAGATTGTCCGGATCGTTCTGTTTCATGCTGCCGGATACGTCTATCAACACCTGAATTTCGTCGGCGCCGGCAGCGGCAGGCACGGGTTGGCAGTGCGCAGAATCAATAGTAACCACCAACACACAGAACACCGTAAAAATAAACACCTTGAACATAAGTCCGCCGGTAAAAGTTTAGGCAACGGATAGCAAATATAGTCCAAGCGCCTGACTATTCTGTTATTTTTTAATTCAGGCTGCGGCCGGCGTTACACTTTATAATGTTTTCACTATTTCAACCAAAGGAGAACTTATGTCTATCAAACGAATGGTCGATCTGGATTTGGCCGGCAAGCGCGTATTAATCCGCCAAGATTTGAATGTGCCGGTCAAAGACGGCAAAGTCACCAGCGACTTGCGCATCCAGGCCAGTGTCCCGACCGTGGAAGCCGCATTGGCCGGCGGCGCGGCGGTAATTTTGATGTCGCACTTGGGCCGCCCCACCGAAGGCGAATACGACGAAGCCTCCAGCTTGAAACCCGTCGCCGAGCGCTTTTCGCAGTTGCTGGGTCAACCGGTGCGTTTGGTGAAAGATTGGCTGGAAGGCGTGGAAGTCAAACGCGGCGAAGTAGTGCTGTGCGAGAACGTGCGTTTCAATAAAGGCGAGAAGAAAAACAGTGCCGAACTGGGCCAAAAAATGGCAGCGCTATGCGACATATTCGTCATGGACGCCTTTGGTACCGCGCACCGCGCCGAAGCCTCGACCCATGCGGTAGCCGAACACGCCGCCGTGGCGTGTGCCGGTCCGCTGTTGGCAGCCGAACTGGACGCGCTCGGTAAAGCGCTGGAAACCCCGGCCCGGCCGTTAGTTGCCATCGTCGGCGGTTCCAAAGTATCCACCAAATTGACCGTACTGGAGTCCTTGTCGTCTAAAGTCGATCAATTGATCGTCGGCGGCGGCATTGCCAACACCTTTATCGCGGCAGCCGGTTACTCCGTTGGTAAATCCCTGTACGAAGCAGATTTAATCCCGGAAGCCAAACGCTTGATCGCGTCGGCAAAAGAACGCGGCGCGGATATTCCAGTACCGGTCGACGTGGTCTGCGCGAAAGAGTTTTCTGAAAGCGCTGCGGCCACCGTGAAAAACGTCGCCGACGTAGAAGCCAACGACTTGATCCTGGACATTGGACCGGAAACCAGCAAGCAATACGCCGAGATTCTGAAAACCGCCGGCACCATCGTCTGGAACGGCCCGGTCGGCGTATTCGAAATCGACCAATTCGGCGAAGGCACCAAATCCCTGTCGTTAGCGATTGCCGAAAGCCCTGCCTTCTCAATCGCAGGCGGCGGCGACACATTGGCAGCGATAGACAAATACGGCATCGCCGACAAAGTGTCTTACACCTCTACCGGTGGCGGCGCGTTCCTGGAGTTCCTGGAAGGCAAGGAATTGCCAGCGGTAGCGATTTTGCAAACTCGCGGCTAAGCCACGCTGGTCTGGCAGGGCTAATCTACCCTGCCAAATCCGATAATTTAGGAAATGGCGTACCAGTAGATCAGCATGGAGAGTTGCTGATCGGCTGGTTACGACACTTTGCGGTCTGTCGCTCTAAGTCATTCAATGGCTGCTATTTAATCGTTACCAGTCAAAGCCACCTATTCCCGATGATATACAAAAAGGAAAATCAAATGCAGATCAATAGACTATCGTGTCGAATAGCATTTTCGGGGTAGATATGCAGTTAACTATCTAATTCTTTGTTATGCATAGGTGCTAGTCATTTTGAACGAGAACCACACGACCCTGAAAATTTTTGGTTTCGAAGGCTCAGCTGCTGAGTTAAGCGCTCGTCTGCAACTTGAACCAACAAAAACGGCATTGAAAGGAGAGAATCGAAATTACGGTCCATCACACCAAGGAGAAAAGCGAGCTTACCCTTGGAATTACTGGGAATTGCGCTGGATTCGAAGCGAAGATCGCTTTATTGAAGAGCTTGTCGAGGAATTTGTGGCTCATGTTGTCGAGCCAAGAAAAGACACCCTCAAAGATGTAATCGCCACTTGTAGTGCGGAGCTATCTGTAGTCCAGTATTATTATAGTGGTTGCAATCCTGGATTTCACCTTAGTTCAAAAGCGTTAAACATCCTCTGTCATATCGGTGCCGAGCTTGACGTTGATATTTACTGCTTGGCAAGCGAGGCTGAAAATGGTGCATAACCCAACGCTCCAGCCGACTCCGCTAACGCTTATCGGGTCAGAGGGAGCCGCAGCTCCCGTCTGCCCACAGAACCGTGCGTACGGGTCCGTACACGGCTCCTCACGCAAGACGAATCCACTGAGAAACATCAAACCAATGCGCTAACTGCCGGTCGGATCGTATTTCCTGTCCCATCAGGTTGATAAACCAACTGTTCGGATAGGCTCTTGTCACAGCACGAGTTGCCGAGAGCGCCCATCGTTTCTGGCCCCCCGCGTCAGAATAGCAAGTAGCCTCGATGTAATCGAGGTTTCGAAGACCAATCCCCTTCAATTGCCGAAGTGGGTTTGGTGGTCGGTAAGCCGACGCCCTCGATTCCGCTGACGCTACATCGAGACTACAATGGCCTGACTTTAATCGACGTAAGGAATGGGGATGGTCGCGTATCGGCGTAATTTCGTGGCGGGTGGCACCTACTTTTTTACGGTGACTTTGCGTGATCGTCGGGCGCGTTTCCTGGTCGAACATATCGGCGATTTACGCCGAGCATTTGCGCAAACCCGCGCCCGAAAACCCTTCGTGATTGAGGCTATGGTGGTATTGCCCGATCATTTGCATGCCATCTGGCGTTTGCCGGAACACGATACCGATTATCCCGGACGTTGGAAATCGATCAAATCGCTGTTCACTCAGGCCCTGGACCGCCGGGGTATCGATGTCGGCAAACGGCATGACGGCAGCGCATCTATCTGGCAACGCCGTTATTGGGAACACACCATTCGCGACGAACAGGATTGGTTGCATCACATCGATTACATTCACTTCAACCCGGTGAAGCACGGTTGGGCGCAATGCGTGCAAGATTGGCCGTTTTCATCGTTTCACCGTTATGTCCATCGCGGTTGGCTCCCTCTGAACTGGGCTGGCGAGAATGTTGCCGATCAGAGTTTCGGCGAACCGTAGCCTCGATGAAATCGATGCTCCGAACGCCAACACCCTTCAATTGCCGGCATAAGCTTGATGGCCGGCAGGATAGTTCGAACATCGCCTGACGCCCTACCCTAGCCCGACCGCTTCTGTTTCATCTTTCCGAATGCGCTATGGATGATGCCGTGTTTCGAAAATCACGATTCGACAGCGACAGCTTTGGGCCCCGTAAAGCGTTTCCAAATTGCCATGCCCAGATTTTTGAAATCGTCCAGATAGGTGTAAGCCACCGGAATCACCAATAAACTCAGCAAGGTGGACGTCACCAAACCGCCGATTACGGCGACGGCCATCGGGCTGCGGAAGGAGGAATCGGCGTTGCCCATGCCTATCGCAATCGGCAACATACCGGCACCCATCGCAATCGTGGTCATCACAATCGGCCGGGCTCGTTTGTGGCACGCATCCAATAGTGCATCCACCCGGCTCAAGCCCTGCTCGCGCCGAGCAATGATGGCGTAATCAACCAACAATATCGAGTTTTTGGTGGCTATCCCCATCAGCATGACCAAACCAATTAAGGACGGCATCGAAAAAGCTTTGCCGGTCAATAGCAAGGCCACGAAGCCGCCGCCGAAGGACAACGGTAGCGCCGCCAAAATGGTGATGGGTTGCAGGAAGTCTTTAAACAGCAACACCAGCACGATGAAGATGCACAACACGCCGGTCAGCATCGCTAAACCAAAACTGGCGAACAGCTCTTGCATCATTTCCGCGTCGCCGATATTGATGCGTTTCACGCCTGCAGGCAGGTTTTTAATGCTGTCCAGATTTTCCACCGCAGCCGCAACATCACCCAGCGGCTGGCCGGATAATTCGATTTCGAAATTGATATTCCGCGAGCGGTCGTATCGATCAATCACGGCCGGTCCGCTGGACAGTTCCAGTTTCGCCACCTGGCCGACCATCACCGCGCCAATACCGGCTTTTGCGGACGGCACGGCCAAGCGTTCCAATACGTTTAAATCTTGCCGGCCCTCCTCGGCCAGTTTGACGACCATCGGCACCTGGCGTTGCGCCAGATTGAGCTTGGATAAAGACCAATCGTAATCGCCCAAAGTGGCGATGCGCAGGGTTTCCGCTAGTGCCGTGGTGGTCACGCCCAGATCGGCGGCGCGGGCGAAGTCCGGCCTTACCGCAATTTCCGGCCGCACCAGCGCTGCGCTGGAGGCGATGCTGCCCAGGCCGGGAATGGTTCTGAGGTCGCGTTCCAGATTGCGGGCGGCCGCGCTCAAGGCTTGCGGATCGTCGCCGCTCAATACCAACACGTATTTTTCGCCGGAAGCGCCCAATCCCACCTTGGTGCGCACGCCGGGTAGTTTTTGCAGGGCCAGGCGGATATTTTGCTCAATGGCCTGTTTACGCACCGGGCGGTCCTGGCGGTTAGCCAGGGTAATCGTCAGCGTGGCCTTGCGAACCTCGCCGGCGCCCTGGTTGCCGGCCATCGGATCGCTACCCGCCGAACCGCTGCCGATGGTGGTGTAAATCGTTTTTACGTAGTCGATACCGGCAATCAATTGCCTGGCCGCTTCGGCGGACGCGCGCGTTTGCGCCAAACTCGAACCGGGCGGCAGTTCCACGAACACCTGGGTCTGTGGGTTGTCGTCCGCCGGGATGAAGCCGGTTGGCAATAACGGAATCAAAAACAGCGAGCCGATAAAGAACGCTGCCGCGCCGCCCATCGTAGCCAGCCGATGATGCAGACACCAGCCCGCCAACTTCATATAAGTGCGCATCACCGCACCTTCCTTGGGCTCAGAATGGTCGAGGTCTTTCAGCATATACGCCGCCATCATCGGCGTCAGCATCCTGGCGACCACCAACGACGCCATTATCGCCAGCGCCGCCGTCCAGCCGAATTGCTTGAAAAACCGGCCGGCCACTCCGCTCATGAAGGCGGTCGGCAGAAATACCGCGACCAGCGCAAACGTGGTCGCCACCACGGCCAAGCCGATTTCGTCCGCGGCCTGCATCGCGGCTTGGTAAGGCGTTTTGCCCATCCGCAGATGGCGGACGATGTTTTCCACTTCGACAATGGCGTCGTCCACCAGAATGCCGATTACTAACGATAAGGCCAACAGCGTGATCACGTTGAGCGAAAAGCCCAAATAATCCATGCCCAGGAAGGCCGGAATCACCGATAGCGGCAACGCCACGGCGGAAATAAAAGTGGCCCGCCAATCGCGCAAGAACAGCCAGACCACCAAAACCGCCAGCAACGCACCTTCGTAAAGCATGGTCATCGAGCCTTGAAATTCCTCCTCGACCGGGGTAACGAAATTAAACGCTTCGGTGAATTCGATATCCGGATTGGCGACACGCAATTCGGCCAAGGCTTTTTGTACGCCGGCGCCGACTTCGACTTCGCTGGCACCCCGGCTACGGGTCACTTCAAAGCCCACTACCGGTTTGCCGTTCAGCAGCGCCAGCGCGCGCGGTTCCGCTACCGAATCGTCCACCTTGGCGACTTGATCGAGCCTAATGTGGCGGCCATCGGCCAAGGATAGTTGCAAGGGCCGTATTTCCTCGACCGAGGCCACGTTGGCCAAGGTGCGCACCGGTTGCTCGCCGCTACCCAAATCGATCCGGCCGCCGGCGCTCTCGCGCTGGATTTGCCGCAATTGCCGGGAAATGTCCGACGCCGTGGCACCCAAGGCTTGTAGCTTGATCGGGTCCAGCGCAATCGTTACTTCCCGGCTGACGCCGCCCACCCGATTGACCGCACCGACGCCGCGTACCGCCAACAGGCGTTTGGCTACCGTGTCTTCCACAAACCAGGACAGCGCTTCTTCATCGCGCTGCGCGGAGCTGACGGTTAAGGCCAAAATCGGCGAACCGGCCAAATCCAGTTTGGTGACAACCGGATCGCGCAGGTCACCCGGCAAATCGGCACGGACTTTGGACACCGCGGAACGCACATCGTCCAAGGCTTCTTGCACCGGTTTTTCCAGACGAAATTCGGCGGTAATCGTGGCGCTGCCATCCTGCACTTTGGAGGTGATGTGTTTCAAACCCTGCAAGGTGGCGATGGCATTTTCGATTTTCCGTGCCACCTCGGTTTCCAGTTGCGACGGCGAAGCGCCCGGCAGCGAGGTCGAGACCGTGATGGTGGGCAGATCCAGATCGGGGAAGTTCTGGATTTTCATTGCTTTAAAGCTGAGCAAACCGGCGAAGCTGAGCAGCACGAACAACATCATGGCCGGAATGGGGTTACGGATACACCAGGCTGAGACGTTCATTGTGTCACCACCCGCACGCTGTCACCGTCGGCCAAAAACGAGGCACCGCCAGCCACCAACCGATCTTCGGCGGCCACGCCGGCTAAAATTTCCACCTGGTCGCCGTTTCTGCGGCCCAACTGCACTTTGACTTGCTTGACGCGGGCCCGGTCTTCGGTTTGTTCGGTCAACAAAAATACATAACTAAAACCATCCCGCAGCGACAGCGCCTCTTGCGGCACCGTTAGAGCTGTGGAACTGCCCAATTCAAATTCGCCGCGGGCGAACATACCGGCACGCAAACCGGTCTGCGCGGCATGAGGTAAATCAACATAAACCAGGCCATTGCGATTTTGCACATCCAGGGTAGGCGCCAGGAAACGTACAGTTCCTTCTAGGCTGCCGACATTCGGCACTTCCACCCTCACCCTGTTGCCCGGTTTCAACTGCGTCATTTCGGCGGCGGTAAGCTCGCCGCGCCATTCCAGGCGGTTTTGCCGAATCAAGCGAAACAATTCCTGACCTTTCGTGGCGACCGCGCCCAAGGTGGCGCTACGCGCGGAAATCACGCCGTCGTCGCTGGCCAATACTTTGGTGTATTTCAGCCGCAACAATTGCGCATCCAACTGCGCCTTGGCGGATTGCAGTTTGGCCTCCGCGGTTTTGGCGCCGGTCAGATACTGATCCACTTGTTGCGCGCTCAAAGCGCCGGATACCGAGACCTTGCGCGCCCGCTCGGCGTTAAGCCGCGCTTCGGCCAGATTGGCTTCAGCTTCGGCCACGACGCCGCGGGCTTGCGCGACGTCGGCCAATACGCTCTCGTCCGAAAAAGTGGCCAACACCTGGCCTTTTTTAACGGCTTCGCCGATTTGCACGTTAATCGCGCTCAGGCGCAGGTCGCCGATTTCGGCGCCGATCACGGCTTCCTGCCAAGCTGCAATCGAACCGTTAGCCGTGAGACTGAGCGGAATATCGCGCGTTTGCGGACGAATCGCGGAAACGCTGAGCGCCGGATTGGCAGCCGGTGCTTCGGCCGATGGCGCGGGCTGGCTGACGCGGCCGATCGCTACGCCAATGCCGATTAATAATAGTAAGGCGGCGAATAGCACGCCTATTTTTCCCTTGGTCATGAGTTTCCTCCGTTGAGCATGTCGTTTTGATTCGGATATAAATGCGTGTTGCCAGTGTCACTAGGTATGGATGGATCTGCCGCCGCCGCTTCCGGATTCGGCGACTCGCCGGCATCCATCCAGCCGCCGCCCGCCGCGCGATACAGCGCGATCCAGGCGCCAACCTGTTCCTGCTCCAGTTCTTCTAGCGCCAGTTCAGAGGCCAGCACGTTGCGGCGGGCAGTTTCCACATCAAGCAAATTACCCAGGCCACTTTGGTAGAGCGTTTGCAGCGCCTGAAAGTTTGCCCGGTAGCCGCTGACCGCCTCGCGGCCTTGCGGCAAACGTTGGCGGCTGCTGTCCAATCGCACCAGGGCGTCTTCGACTTCCTTGACCGCCGTGCGCACTTTGGCGCGAAAACGGCTTTCCGCCGCCTGGTATTGCACTTTGGCGACTTCCACGTCGGCCGCGCGCTTGCCGGCGTCGAATAGCGGCAAGCTCAGCGTCGGTCCTATCGCCCAAGTCTGTGCCAGCATCAGCGCCGCGCCGTTGATGTTTTGCAGGGTCGGGGTGATGTTGCCCGACAGGCTCAGTTTCGGAAATTGCTTGGCCCGTTGCACGCCGATATTGGCGCTGGCCTCGGCAAGATCGCGTTCGGCGGCTGCCACGTCGGGTCGTTGCAATAACACCTTGGCCGGTAAGGACGCGATTTCGAACGCCGGTGGAGTGGGCAGTTTCGCCGCCTGATCGGCCGAGCCGTTCAGTAACGACCGCAAGTCGGCTTCCGCGAGGCCGGTCATCGCCACCAGGCTTTTGATGGAACGTTCGCACTGGGCTTGTTGTTGCAGCAAGGTTCTGCTGCCTTCGGCGGCACTGGCGGTAGCCAAAGCCACATCGCCCGGCGAGCGGAACCCGCTTTGGCCGGCAACCGCCGCTACCCGCGCCGATTTAAGGCGCGAATCGCTGTCGGTACGCAATAGCTGCACTTGCGCTTCGCAATAGCGATAAGCCAGGTAGGCATCGGCGACTTCCACCGCCACCGCGACCCTGGCGTCGTGCCAGGAGGCGTTGCGCGATTCCAGTTGGCTTTGGGCCGCTTCCTGCTGCCGGGCCAAACCGCCGAACAAGTCTATTTCCCAGCTGGATTGCAATCCGGCCGAGAACTGGTTCCAGATGAACGGCGTGCCGCCAAACGAAGACGAGGAGCGTTTGGAGACGAACTCGGAATCCAATTTCGGCAGGATGGCCGCATCGGCGCCCACGAGATTTGCTCTGGCTTCTTCGATGCGCGCTCGGGCGTCGGCGACCGTGGCGCTCACCTGTTCGGCGGCGCTTAACAGGCGAATCAGAGCCGGGTCCTGAAAACGCTCCCACCAACGCATCAGCTCGGCGGTGTCGCCTTGATGCGCCTGCTGCCCTTTGGCCGTATCCGCTTGCGGTGCTTGCCAATTAGTCGGCGCCGGCAATGGTTCGGCTTGATAGTCCGGGCCGACGGTCGTCAATAAACCGCCGGACCCGCAGGCCGAAAGCAGCAAGGGGATCAGACTCAAGCCCAGCGGCCGCGAGATATTATTGTTCATGGTCGCCATCCCGAGCACGCCGCGCGGCTTCACCGTCGATCATGGCCAGTGCGTAACCGGCCAGACGTTCCGCTAGTACGTCGATGTTTTGTGGAGAATTTAAAATTTGCGGGGAAATCATCGAGATGACGTCTTGTCCCACATAGAAATGCACCGCCATGCCTATCATCGCGAAAACCAGCCGATGCAAGTCGTCGTCGATGCCGCTCAATCCCAAATGTTCCTTGAGCAGCAACACCAGGGATTCATGCTGCGGTTTGATTTCCGCATCGATTTCCTGCTGCCAGGCGCCCGTCGGCTCGATCATCTCCCGGAAGTGCAGCTTCATCACAAGCCCAAAGTCCTCGCCTTCTTTCAGCGGCTCCAGGAATTCGCCGAAAAACCGGGTCAACACTTCGGGCAACGGTAAGTCGGCATAGGCCGCGACATCGGAACCGCAACGTGCGTCGCCCATCGGTTCGAAGAATGCGGCGCGATATAGACCGGCCTTATCGCCGAAGTAATAACGGATGGCAGAAATATTGGCGCCAGCCGCCTCGCAAATTTCGCGGGTGGAGGCCGCCTTGTAGCCTTTTTCGGCAAACAGCCGCAATGCCGCCATGACCAGCCGGCTGCGGGCATCGTGAGTTTCGGTTTCGGAGTTTTCAGGTGCGACCATGCTGCCTCTGCGGAAGTGCTTGTTAGAAAAAATCAATCGATTGATTTAAACAATATCAATCAATCGATTGATTGTCAATTCTTGAATTGTGTTTAAAGGACAACTTTTCCTCGATTCCTGCCGAAGAATGACTTCCATTGCAGCTGATTTGCACAGAAAAATCAGGTCATATGCCACAGGTAATTGCGTTAAATGACATAGTTTTAAACGTAAGCCTCCCCCTACACCTCCCCTCAACAACCTTACAGCCGAGCACTATTGGAATTGGACGGCTTTATGCGTTTATTGGCACACAGCTTGCGGCAGTTTCCGTCTTTCGTTCACAAAAATCCGGAGCTTGTCGCTTGTCCGTCATCGCCATAAAGCACGATCAGATAGCCGAATTATTTCTGACTCATAAAGAAGCCATCGTCGATTTTTTGCTGCGCAAGGTAAAGTGCCCCGATGCCGCACAAGATCTGAGTCAGGAAACTTATTTGCGTTTGCTGGGCAAGGACAGTCTGACACACACCGACAATCTGCCCGGTTATCTGTTTCGTACCGCCGAACGCCTGTCGATAGACTTTATTCGCCACCATCAGCGCAGCGGTGCAAAAACCCAAGAATTGGACGACGAGCTGACTTGCCCGCTTATGCAACCGGAAGACTTTGCCATTCTTAGCCAACAATGCGAACGCCTGTTGCAGGCTATCGCCAGCCTGCCGCAGCAATGCCGACATATTTTACTGCTGCGCAAGATCGACGAACTCACTTATGCCCAAATCGCCGGAAAACTGGGTATTTCCGAGAAAACGGTGCAACGCCAGTTGGTCAAGGCCATGTTGCACTGCCATCACATGCTAATCGGCACGCAGCACTAAACCGGCCAATCGATGACGGCGCCCAAGCTTTCGCAATCGCAAAAAATTCTTCAGCAAGCTGCGACGTGGTTCGTGGAGTTACAGTCTGAATCCTGTGATGAGCAGCGGCGTCAAGCATTCGCGCAATGGCTTCTGCAAAGTCCAGCGCATCAGACCGCTTACGACGACATCGCCAGCCTTTGGGGCAACCTGGACGAGCTAAAAACCACTGAGGTCGCCGGCTTGAATACCGCGCGCTCCGCAAGGCCCCGCGTCTGGCGAAACGGCAAAATGTTAACCATTAGCCTGCTGCTTGCCACCGTGTTGACCGGCGCATGGCTGGACTTCAAGGCACCTAGCAGAGTTTACCAAACAGGCATTGGCGAACGGCAAACCGTGCAACTGGCCGACGGTTCCCAACTGCAATTGAATACCGATACACAACTGCGCGTACGTCTATCCTGGTGGCGCCGCGAGATCGAGTTGCAGCAAGGCGAAGCCATGTTCAACGTCGCCCATCAGGCCTGGCACCCGTTTACCGTAAACACCGGCAATCTAAAAATTAAAGACATTGGCACCGTGTTTAACGTGCGACATGATAATCAAGGCACCGCCGTATCGGTGCTGGAAGGCGAAGTTGCCGTGCACGCGGGACGCAGTTGGTTTGGCGAAAATTTACCCGCCGGCTTCAGCCGCAAAATAGATGCAGGCGGTCACTGGCAAAAAACCGAAAAAACCAATACCAAGCAAGTGGCGGCGTGGCTCAACGGCCAACTGTTGTTCGACCACACGCCGCTGACCGAAGTCGTCGCGGAATTGGAGCGTTATCACACCGTGCGTTTTGCGTTTGCCGATCCGGCCTTGGCCAAGCAAACCCTGAGCGGCAGTTTCAATAGCGCCGATCTCAAGCCGTTTCTGCAGGCCCTGGAAAAAATCCTGCCTATCCACGTACAACGCCAAAAACAAACCGTCGTGCTTTACAACCGCTAACAAACAAGGTTCGCGTTTGGGTTAAAAAAATATTCCCCAAACCTGTCCAGTTTGACCTGTCTGCTTCGTTAATGGGGTATGGCGAGTCAAAAAATATTGCCACCCACGACTAACAGGAGACGATCATGGATTGCAAACTTAACACCACACCCGCGAAAAAACCGCGCCGACAGGCGCCACTGCTGGCTTTCGCCCTAGCCGCTTCAATCGACGCAAACGCGGCAGGCAGCACCAGCGCAAGCATAGACCTTCCCGCGCAGCCGCTGGCAGCTACGTTGGAGAACTTGGCGAAGTCCACCAATACCAAATTGATCTACGCCGACTCGATGGTGCAAGGCTTGCAAGCCCAGCCGCTGAAGGGCCAATACACCGTACAACAGGCGCTAGAAAAAGTGTTAAGTCAGAATGGCTTACAGTACGAGCAAGTAGGCGAAGGCGTCATTGCGGTTAAAAAAGTCCCCGCGCCAAAACCACAAGCCGTTAAGGACGATTCGACTTTCGAACTGGGTGCGGTCACAGTGAGTGATCAAACCGAGAGCATGAAATTAACCAGCAAGGACATTGCCACTTCAGTGGACATCATGTACGCCGATAAAATTGCCGACCAAAACGTATTAACGGCCTACGATTTGTTCCACCGCATGCCCGGCGTTCAAGTGACCCAATTCGGCCAAGGCATCACCACCGGAAAAATGTCGTTTCGCGGTTTCAACGGCGAAGGCAGGGTTAACGCGGTCAAATTATTGATCGACGGCGTTCCGAGCAACACCAACAGCGGCGACACCTACTTCGTCGATTCATTGTTTCCACTGGACATCGAATCCATCGAAGTGGTGCGCGGCACCAACGACGCCCGCTACGGCCTGCATTCGTTTGCCGGCAACATCAGCATGAACACCACCACTGGCGGCAACTACGCTAAGGCCAGAGCCAGTTTTGGCAGTTTCAATACCCACGACATCCAATCCGGTCTGGGCTATGAAAAAGATGGTTTCTCGCAGAACTATCAAATTTCCTACCGTGCCAGCGACGGCTACCGCGACCATAGCGACACCGACAAAAACAGTTTTTCCGGCAAATGGTTCTATACGCCGGACAACCAAAAATACAAAATAGGTTTGATCGCCCGCTGGAGCGAAGCCGGCGCCCAAGAACCCGGCTATATGACTTACCAGGAACAGTTACTCAATCAAACCCAAACCTTCACCCGAAATGCCACTGACGGCGGCAAACGCACGGTTGGCCAGGTCAGCACCCACTTGGACGTCAACCTCAGCCCGACCTTATTCTGGTCGTCCAAAGTCTACGGCACTTTATTCGACGACCAGCGTTATGTCACCTATGGCCCTGGCGCAGCACAGCAAGAACGCGACCGCGACGAAATCCAGTACGGCGCGATGACCTCGCTGACCTACCATCCGGTGGTCAGTTGGCTGGACGACTTTTCGCTGGAAACCGGCTTCGACTTCCAGCAACAAGAAAACAAATATCTGCGTTATCTAACCGATAGCAGGGTTCGCCGTAGCAGCGGTTTGCGTAACGACGAAAAGTGGGATTTCTTGAATTACGGCGGCTACATCCAGGCGATCATCAAGCCTTTCAAATGGTTGAAACTGACGCCAGGTTACCGTGCCGATATCGTCGACGGCAGCTTCTTCAGCTATCGCCCCGGCTCAGCGTTCGGCTCCTACCCCCTTAACGACTACGGTACGATTTCGCAGCCGAAAATCGGCGCGGTGATTACGCCGATCGAAGGCTACAGCCTTTACGGCAACTGGGGCCGCACCTTCCAGGTCGGCCTGGGCCAAGCCACCTTCATCGGCCGCAACCAAGCGAATATCGGCCCCTCGTTGAACGATGGCTGGGAAGTGGGTGTCAAGCTGAAACCGGTCGAGTGGGCCGAGGGCCGGGTCGCCTACTGGTCGCAAAAAGCCAGCAACGAAATTAGCCGCGATCTGGCCAGCGTGGAGTCGAGCCAAATAGGCCCCACACTGCGCCAAGGCGTGGACATTGAAGTCAAGGTGTATCCCACCGATAAAGTCGGGGTTTGGGCTGCCTACTCGTTGCAGGAAGCTAAAGTCACCAATCCGCCGGCGGTTTCGGCTGGCACGATGGAATACGTCTCGGGTAATCAGGTGGTCAATACCCCGAATTATTTGTTCTCGGCCGGCATCGACTACCAAATCCTGCCGCAATTGCGTTCTTCGCTATGGACCAGCGGCCAAGGCGACTACTTTGTCGATCAAGCCAATCAGCGCGGCCAATACGGTGAGTACGCCCTGCTCAACCTCGATTTGGGCTATCAGGTGACCAAGGAAGTGGAATTGCAATTTCAAGCTAAAAACCTGACCGACGTTCGCCGGGAATACGTTTGGTATTCCGAATCATTCGGTGCCACCGCCCAACCGTTCTTCTCGCCAGGCGACGGCGTTGCCTTCTACGGCGCCGTCAACGTCAAGTTCGACTACTGAGTTAGCGTAAATCATGAGAGCAACGGCCAGCAAGAAGCAGGCTAGACGCCAGTTCTGGCTGGCCGTGCATTTATACCTCGGACTGTCGCTGGGTTTGATCTTCGCCCTGGTCGGCCTGACCGGCAGCCTGTTGGTGTTTTATATCGATCTGGACGAGTGGCTGAATCCAAAGTTGATCATTTCCGAATCCAGCGCCCAGCGGCAAAGCTACGAGGATATTTTTCAAGCCTTGCGCCGCGCGGAGCCCACGCGGCAACGCGGCTGGCGGCTGGAAATTCCCGACGATCCACAGCGCGCCATCACCGCCCGCTACTATAAGCCGCAAGAAACCGAGCATCACGGCTTTGCGCCGCTGATGCTGTCGGTCGATCCCTATACAGGCTCGGTACTCGCCAATCGTTTCTGGGGCGAGTTTGCGATGACCTGGCTCTACGACTTGCATTACAAGCTGCTACTGGATAATCCCGGCAAAATTTTGATGGCCATCGTCGGCGGCTTGTTGCTGATGTCCTTGATCAGCGGCGTCTATCTGTGGTGGCCTCCACTACACAAATTAAAGAGCGCTTTGAGCCTAAAGCGCCATGCCAGCCGCGAACGCCGAAATTACGATTTACATAAACTGGCGGGCGTCTACAGCCTGATTGTGATGCTGGTATTGGCGGTAACCGGGATTGCCTTGGAAATTCCGCAATACGTCAATCCGATACTGGGCTATTTCTCGCCTTTGCAGGCATCGCCCGCGCCAAAATCGGCCATCAGCGAAAACAACCCAGCGCGCATCAGCCTGGATCAAGCCGTGGCCGTCGGCCAAGCGCGATTTCCACAGGCGCGCCTGTGCTGGATAGAAACGCCGCACGATACCAACGGCAGCTATCGCATCAATTTACGCCAGGCTGGCGAGCCCAGTCAGCGCTTTCCCAAAACCAACGTCTGGGTCGATCAATATTCCGGCCAGGTGTTGGCGGTCAGCAACCCCGAAGAACTGGGCGGCTCGGACACAATCATCAACTGGCTGCATCCGCTGCATACCGGAGAGGCGTTTGGCTTGACCGGGCAATTGCTGGTGTTGGTTGCCGGCTTGCTCTGCCCGCTGCTGTTCATCACCGGCGTGATACGCTGGCTGCAAAAACGCCGCGGCCGGCAACTGCATCCTCGGCACCAGCAATCGGCAAAAAACCCACATCAACCGCCCGCCTTACAGAATCGATAAGCTCTCTATTGCCTAGTTGACAGTCAATGACTCAAGTTGTCTGTCAACACCTAAGTATTTGCAGCAAATCCGCTCGACTCATCTAAAATCTGCATAATTACTTGATTTGTTTCGGTGCTGTCTGCTGCAAACAATCGCCGCCTAATTCTTAATTTTTTTGGCCCATAGCTCATGTCTCATAGCAATTCCGCCTCAGCCATCATTTATGCGTTCGCCGCTAATCTGGGTATCGCTTTGATCAAAACCGGCGCAGCAGTCTGGACCGGTTCCGGCTCGCTGCTGGCGGAAGCCATTCATTCCTTCGCCGATTGCGGCAATCAGGTCTTGCTGTTTATCGGCATGAAACGCTCGGCGCGGGCAGCAACCCAACACCACCCAATGGGCTATGGCCGGGAAGCGTATATCTGGTCGATGATGGTAGCGATTACGCTATTCTCGGTGGGCGGCTTGTTCTCTATCCACGAAGGTTGGTTGCGTTTTCACGAAGCGCACACTGTGGAAAACGCCGGCATGGCTTTGGGGATACTGGCTATCGCCGTGGTTTTGGAAGGCTTTTCGTTGCGCGCGGCCTTGGGGGCCATGGCAAGCGAACGCGGCGAACGAGGCATGTGGCAATGGTTTAAAGAAACGCAATCCAGCGAATTGATGGTGGTCATCGGCGAGGACTTGGCGGCGCTGATTGGTCTAGTGATAGCCGCGGCGATGCTGGGCTTGACTACGCTTACCGGTAATTCAATGTACGACGCAGTGGGCTCGATGTTGATTGGCGCCTTATTGGTCGTCGTGGCGGTGTTAGTTGGCCGGGAAGTGCATTCTTTGCTGCTCGGTGAGGCCGATGCGGGGATTCGCGATGCCGTTCGCGGCTATCTGGAAAAGCAAGGCTGCGTCAATCGCGTGCTGAATATTTGGGCTATTAGCCACGGCAGCCAAGTGATGCTGGCCATTAAAGCCGAATTGCCGGCGGATTTAAGCGTGGGGGAAGCTGTTGAATTAATTAACGGAATGGAAAAGCAGATCAAAACCGACCATCCCCGCATTAATTGGGTCTTTTTCGAAATCGATAATTCTGATTAAATAATATAGCCAAATGTTTAGGCCACATATCTGGAGCAAAGTAATAACTTGAGCACCCTACCCAAAACCCGTTTAGCGTTACTTTCTCTAGCTTGCCTAATGCTGCAAAGCGCTCCTGCGTCCGCCAGATATGCGGCGATTGTCATCGACGCCGACACCGGCCGCGTGGTTCACGAAACCGAATCCACTCAACGCTGGTATCCCGCGTCATTGACTAAAGTCATGACTATCTATTTAACGCTGTCGGCATTGGAAAATGGCCGTCTGCGACTGACCGATACCGTGTTCGCCTCAAAACACGCCGCCTCGCAACCGCCTTCCAAGCTGGGTTTGCGCACCGGCCAAAGTTTGACGGTGGAACAAGCCATCATGGCGGTCACCACCCGTTCCGCCAACGACGCGGCGGTCGTGCTGGCGGAAAAACTGGGCGGTACGGAAAGCAACTTTGCCGCGATGATGACCCAGCAAGCGCGTACACTGGGCATGTACAACAGTTCGTTCGAGAATGCCAGCGGCTTGCCCAACGACGGGCAAATCAGCAGCGCCCGCGACCTGGCCTTGTTATCTGCCGCGTTGATTCGCGATTTCCCGCAACATTATCATTATTTTTCGGCAACGGAATTTAACTACAAAGGCCGGGTAATGCCCAATACCAACCGCATCCTGAAAAGCTATCCGGATGCCGACGGCCTGAAAACCGGTTTTACCTGCGGCTCCGGCTACAACCTGATCGCCTCGGCCAAACGCAACGGCCACCGCTTGATTGGCGTGCTATTGGGCGCACACAGCAGCGGCGAACGCTTCGAACAAATGGGTAATTTATTGGACATGGGCTTTGCCAATAGCGAAAAAGGCCTGTTCGGCGAGCACATATCGCAACTGAAGGATTACAGTGCCTTGCCGCCGCCGTTTCAGTTGTCGTCCAACCGCTGCGCCGGCAGTGCGGAACAAATGGGCGCCGATTCCGGCAGCAGCCGATATGAACCGATTCATATCAACGCGCCGTATAACAGTCGCCGCGAAAAGCTCACGCAATTAGCGCAAGCCAAACCGCAAAGCCGCGGCAATGTTTGGACCGTCAGCATGGGAAGTTTCCCCAGAAAAATCGATGCCAATGTCAATCTGCAGCGTGCGCGTAATGCTCTCGGCCCATTAGCAAAAACCGGGCGGGCCGGCATTGTCAAAACCAAAGTCAAAAACGCCACATCTTGGCGGGCGCAATGGACCGGCTTACAGCAAGACGACAGTCAGGATTTTTGTCGACGCTTGCGCGCCAAACATATGGATTGCAGCGCCTCGCCGCAACCTCGAACCAGCTTGGCAACAGCATCCAACCCGACGAAGCAGCTACGCCGCGTCAGCCATCGCAAGTCGTAATTGATAAGTCAGTAATGGGGCGGACGCTCATCGACCGCCCCCGCTTGGCGCTCATCCAGCGCCAGGCTTTTGATCTTGTCGTGCAGCAACTTACAAGTTTCTTCCAGTTTGCCGATTTGCTTTTGCTGGTCTGCCACCACTTGGTTCAACGCCTGAATCAAATCTTCCTGATACGCTTGTTTGATCTCCAATTCGATGAATCTTTCTTCGCTCATGGCTCCCGCCGCTGACTGTGTAAATTTGCCATTCTAATCGAAAATCCCGACAGTTTTGCCGCATGCACTCGCACAGCTTCTATAAACTCGCTATCATTGATAAGTCATCAAAATAGCGAGGATGCAACTATGGCAACTATTACAGATCCGGTCATTGGCCGCTGGTATAAAGACCTGGAAAGTAATCTTACCTTCAAGGTCGTAGCGATTGAGGGTAACGACGAATCGGTGGAGGTTCAGTTCGCCAACGGCGATTTGGGCGAATACGACAACGAATCCTGGTACGGCTCCACTATCGATTACATCGAAGATCCGGAAGACTGGAGCGCGCCGTTCGACGAGTTGGAAGCCGACGATCTGGGCTACACAGACCCCGATAGACACGCCCGCCCGGATGCGGAAGATTTGGACATTAGCGATTTGTTGGATTGAGATAATTTATGAGAATGACCCCGCAACAATTTCTGGACTGGGAATCCAAGAGTATCACCCTGCTGGCCATGTCCGGCGCCGGCAAAACCACCCTCTCGGCCAAGTTACCTAGGGATAAATGGTTTCATTATTCCGGCGATTACCGCATCGGCACCAAATATCTGGAAGAGCCGATTCTGGATAACATCAAACAGCAAGCGATGGGCGTGCCGTTTTTGCGCGATTTGCTCAAATCCGACTCGATTTATATTTGCAGCAATATCACCGTGGAAAACCTGGCCCCCGTATCCAGTTTTCTGGGCAAAATCGGCGACCCGGCCAAAGGCGGCTTGTCGCAAGCCGAATTCAAACGCCGCCAAGCGCTGCATCATCAAGCCGAAATCGCAGCGATGAACGACGTGCCGGACTTTATCCACAAAGCCGAGGACATCTACGGCTACAAACATTTCATCAACGACGCCGGTGGTAGCGTTTGCGAACTGGATTGTCCGGAAGTCCTGGAAAACCTGGCCAAACACACACTGATCGTCTACATCAAAATTCCGCCGGCCTTGGAACAGACCATCATCGACCGCGCCAAAAAAGATCCCAAACCCCTGTACTACCGCCCTGAATTCGTCGATGAAAAACTGGACCAATTCATGAGTGAACGCGGTTACAGTTCTACCGATCAGATTCCACCGGACGAATTCGTCAGCTGGGTGTTTCCGGAGTTGTTCAAAGCCAGAGTGCCGCGCTACGAAGCGATTGCCGCCCAGTACGGCTACACCATCAGTGCCGACGAAACCGCTAAAGTCAATAACGAAGACGACTTTATCCGTCTGATTGCCGAGGCGATTGCCCGGCAACAATCTTGAGACCGTTCTTGTAATGCCGCTAGTTGCCCATACCGCTTTACCCACTTTTCAACGTCTGCACGAAGAAGGCGAAGAAATTCTCAGCCCGGACCGCGCCAGCCACCAATCGATTAGAGAATTGCACATCGGCTTGTTGAATATCATGCCTGACGCGGCGCTGGAAGCCACGGAGCGCCAGTTTTTCCGGCTGGTTGGCGCCTGTAATCAGATCGCCCAGTTTCATGTGCACCCGTTTACGATTGCGGGCCTGGAAAGAAGTCCGCAAGCCCTGGCGCATATCCAGCAATATTACGAATCCTTCGAGCAAATCAGACAAGACGGCCTGGATGCCTTGATTATCAGCGGTGCCAATGTCACCCACGACCATTTGCAGGAGGAAGATTTTTGGCGGCCGTTAACCGAAGTGTTCGAATGGGCCACGCAAAACGTCACCTCGGTGCTTTGCTCCTGCCTGGCCACCCATGCCTTCATTCAGCATAGTTACGGTGTGGAGCGCACCCGTCTGCCGGCCAAGCGTTGGGGTGTTTTCTCGCACAAAGTGGTGGATAGGCAGCATCCCCTGGTAGCGGAAATCAACACCCGCTTCGATGTGCCGCATTCGCGTTTTAACGAAGTGTTTCAGCGCGACATGGAAACACACGGACTGAAAGTCCTGGTGGCCAGCGAATCCGCCGGTGTGCATCTAGCCGTCAGTCCGGACGGATTTCGCGTCGTCTTCTTCCAGGGTCATCCGGAGTACGACGATATTAGCCTGCTCAAAGAATACAAGCGCGAAGTACTGCGTTATTACAACGGCGAGCGCGACGACTACCCACCCTACCCCGAGCATTATTTCGATAACGAAGTGCAACAGCTACTGGCCGAGTACACAGAACACGTGAAAGAAGCCAAGCTTGGTAACTGCCCACTGCAAGCCATGCCTGAGCAACAAATCATCGAGCACTTGGACATCACCTGGCGGGATTCCGCTAAAGCCGTGTTTAATAACTGGCTGGGGAAGGTTTATCAGATCACCAACGAAGACCGCCGATTGCCGTTCATGGACGGTATTAATCCTGATAATCCGCTGGATTTGTAATGCACGAAGGCTTTCTAAACCAAGCCATCGCACTAGCCTGCGATAACATCGACCAAGGTGGCGGGCCGTTCGGCGCGATTGTCGTTAGAGACGGCGAAATTATTGCCGCCAGCGGGAATCGGGTGACGCCGGATCTGGACCCGACCGCTCACGCCGAAATCGTCGCCATTCGGCTGGCTTGTCAAAAACTAGGCGATTTTCAATTAACCGATTGCACGCTCTACACGAGTTGCGAGCCTTGCCCGATGTGCTTGGGCGCCATCTATTGGGCAAGACTGCAAGCCGTTTACTTCGCTTGCGACCGTTTCGACGCCGCTAAAGCCGGGTTCGACGACGGTTTTATTTACACCGAAATCGACAAACCCGCCCTGCAACGCCGGATCGTCATGCAGCAACTCTCGCTCGACTCGGCCAATCGCCCCTTCCAAATGTGGCGGATCAAAACAGATAAAATTCGCTACTGAGCCGCCGCCGGCTGTTCAGCCGGTTTAGCAGCTTCCTCGCCTTTGATTTTCAGCAACCAGCCATCCTGCCCCAAACAGCCGCTCTCCAATTTGCTTTCTGCGGATTTAGCGGTGACATGCACACGGGCAAATCCCGGCGTCAATGGCGGCAATTTCGCGGTCACAAAGTAAAAGGTCTTTTTATCCACCACATTGACTTTCATTTTTTCGCCACGCGCTTCGGCGGTCACGGTCAATGGATCGGCATTGTGGGAGATATGAAAAGAGATTTCCGTGCCCGCATCGACCTCGGCTTTTTGTTCAGGCACAAAATCCCGGAATTTGGGCCTTTTACACTCTTTCAAGCGCTCTTCTTCTTCCGGCGATAAAGCCAGGGCCGCCGTTGAAAACACCATAGCACCCAGTAAGCACGCACCTCTCCAGCGATTTGACAATTTCATGACTAGCTACCCTCTTGTTGTTATTGTAATGTTGGAAACGCCGGTCAATGCGGCGCATCCTTTAAAATACCAGCACTTTGAACTTTAATCAGTTTTCTTGCTTTGTTCAATCTTTGCGCCTTTTACCCACCGGGCTTACGGTTTTAAACTTCTACCCTATCGCCGTCGAGAACATGTAAAATCGCCGCCTTTCCCTTTCTCATTCACAGACATGACGAACTTCAGAGGCACCACCATTCTTTCCGTCAGACGCGGCGATAAAGTCGTGATCGGCGGCGATGGCCAAGTCACCCTGGGCAACACCGTGATGAAGGGCAATGCCCGTAAAGTCAGACGCCTGTACCACGACAAAGTGATTGCCGGTTTCGCCGGCGCGACGGCCGATGCGTTTACCTTATTCGAACATTTCGAAGGCAAGCTGGAAAAACATCGCGGCAATCTGACCCGTGCCGCCGTGGAAATGGCCAAAGACTGGCGCACCGACCGCGCCCTGCGCAAGCTGGAAGCGTTATTGATCATTGCCGACAGTAAAACCTCGCTGGTGATTTCCGGCACCGGCGACGTCATCGAACCGGAATACGACTTTATCGCCATCGGCTCCGGCGGCGCGTTTGCGCAAAGTGCCGCGCGCGCCTTACTGGAAAATACCGAACTCAGCGCCCGCGAAATCGTCGAGAAATCGCTAGGCATTGCCGCCGATATTTGCATTTACACCAACCACAATCTGCGCATCGAAGAATTAGACGCCGAACCCCAACCGGCACAAGAGTAAAACCATGAGTCAAATGACCCCGAGAGAAATCGTCAGCGAACTGGACAAACACATCGTCGGCCAAGCCGCCGCCAAACGCTCCGTCGCAATAGCCCTGCGTAACCGCTGGCGCCGCAGCCAGGTTACCGCCGAGCTGCGCGATGAAATCACCCCGAAAAATATTCTAATGATAGGCCCCACCGGCGTCGGTAAAACTGAAATCGCCCGCCGTCTGGCTCGCTTGGCTAACGCGCCTTTCATCAAAATTGAAGCCACCAAATTTACCGAAGTGGGTTATGTCGGCCGCGACGTGGAATCGATTATTCGCGACTTGATCGATACTGCCGTGAAAACCACCCGCATCTCGGCGATGGAACGTGTGCAAAACCGCGCCGCCGATGCCGCCGAAGAAAAAGTGCTGGATATTCTATTGCCGCGCGCCGAAGGCGGCATGCTCTCGGAAACCGAGGAATCCACCCGGCAGAAAATGCGCAAAAAACTGCGCGAAGGCGATTTGAACGATAAGGAAATTCAAGTAGACGTTGCCGCACCTGCAGTGGGTGTGGAAATCATGGCCCCACCGGGCATGGAAGAAATGACCAGCCAGTTGCAAGGCATGTTTCAAAACCTAGGCAGCGGCCGCACCAAGACCCGCAAATTAAAAATTAAAGATGCCTTGAAACAGTTGCAGGAAGAAGAAGCCGGCAAACTGGTCAACGAAGAAGAAATCAAGCAAGCCGCGCTGGAAGCGGTTGAGCAACATGGCATCGTGTTTCTGGACGAGATCGACAAAATCTGCAAACGCGCGGAAATGGGCGGCGGCGAAGTGTCCCGCGAAGGCGTGCAGCGCGATTTATTGCCGTTAGTGGAAGGCAGCACCGTCACCACCAAATACGGCATGATCAAGACCGATCATATTCTGTTTATCGCTTCCGGTGCGTTTCATTTGACCAAGCCGTCGGACCTGATTCCGGAATTGCAAGGCCGCTTTCCAATCAGGGTCGAGCTGAACGCCTTGAGCGCGGACGATTTCGTGCGGATTTTGACCGAGCCGGACGCCTCGCTGACCGAGCAATATCAGGCACTCTTGAAAACCGAAGGCGTAGACGTACAATTTACCGCCGACGGTATTCAGCGCATTGCGGAACTGGGCTGGCAAGTCAATGAAAAGACCGAAAATATTGGCGCCCGCCGTTTGCACACCATTCTGGAAAAACTGCTGGAGGAAATTTCCTTCAATGCGCCGGACCTGGCCGAAAAATCCATTACCATCGATGCCGCTTACGTGGATTCACATTTGATGGAACTGGCCGATGATGAAGACCTTAGCCGCTACATTTTATAATTATGCGCGTCAAAATCACCCCCACTCAGCGTTTCCCGACCGAAATCAAGCTGCATAAGGTTTCGGCCATCCTGGAAATTCATTTCGACGACGAGAGTATTTACGAGCTGCCCAGCGAATACCTGCGGGTGTTTACCCAATCGGCAGAAGCGGTCGGCCACGGCCCCGGCCAGGAAACCCTGCAAATCGGCAAGGAAGACGTGACGATTACCGACATCCAGCCGGTGGGCAATTACGCCATCAAACTGGTGTTCAGCGACGGCCACGACACCGGCATTTACAGCTGGGATTTACTGTATAAATTGGGTTCGGAATTTCCGCTGCTTTGGTCGCAGTATCTTGAAACCCTGAAAGCCGCCGGCCTCAGCCGCCGCTCGCCCATCCATAATTAAACGACATCATGACAAACGACAATACCACCCATTTTGGTTTCAAACAGGTTCCTAAACAGGAAAAAGTGGCGCTGGTGCGCGGCGTGTTCGACTCGGTCGCCAGCCAGTACGACGTCATGAACGATCTCATGTCGATGGGTATCCACCGCATCTGGAAACGAGTGGCCGTGCAACTGGCGAATGTTCGTGAAGGCGACAGCGTGCTGGACCTGGCAGGTGGTACCGGCGATTTGACCAAACTCTACGAAAAGCGCGTCGGCAAATCCGGCCAGGTGATACTGGCGGACATCAACGCCGCCATGCTGCGCACCGGCCGCGACCGGCTGATCGACCACGGTTTGAGCGGCAATATCCGCTACGCCCAAGTCAACGCCGAATGCCTGCCTTTTGCCGACAACACTTTTGATTGCGTGACCATCGGCTTTGGCCTGCGCAACGTCACCGACAAGGACGCCGCCTTACGCTCCATGTATCGGGTTCTAAAGCCGGGCGGCCGCGTGATTGTGTTGGAGTTTTCGCATCCCATCGACCCGATTACCGAGAAAGTCTACGACTTTTACTCCTTCAAACTACTGCCAAAAATCGGCGCCGTGGTGGCGAAGGACGAAGACAGCTACCGTTATCTGGCCGAATCGATCCGCATGCATCCCAAGCAGGACGAACTCAAGCAAATGATGGAAAACGCCGGCCTGGAGCGTTGCGAGTATTTCAACATGACGCAAGGTATCGTTGCCGTACACCGGGGCTATAAATTTTAAGCTCCCGTTCGCCGGTCGTGAAATCGGAGAATTGCCAATGGCACTAAAACCAGCTCAGCATTACATCAGTGAAGCCGAATACTTGGCCGGCGAAATGATCAGCGACATCAAGCATGAATTGATCGACGGCGAAGTTTACGCAATGGCTGGCGCCAGCCGTAACCATCAAAGATTAGCCGGGAATGTTTTCACGACTTTCGCCCAACATCTACGAGGCACGCCGTGCGAGACGTTCATGGCTGACATAAAAGTCAAAGCCGAAAACAACTTTTTCTATCCCGATGTGATGGTAGTCTGCGCCGACGAAAACGGCGACGAGTACTACACCGAAAAGCCAACCATTATCGTCGAAGTGCTATCCAAAGCCACCCGACGCATGGACAAATCCACCAAACTGGCGGCCTATAAGGCCTTGCCGAGCTTGCAAGAATATGTACTGATCGAACAGGATTTTGTCGACGTCGAAATCTTACGCCGCTCGACCCACTGGCTATCGGAACATTACTTCCTTGGCGACAGCCTCACCCTGGAATCAATAGACTTAACCGTGACAGTCAGCGATTTATACCAACGAGTCAATAACGAAGACATGCAAGAGTTTCTGCAACAACAGCAAGCACAGGCGAGTGATGTCGAGCAGCGTTAAGTCCTTATTAATCTCCGCGCTCGAAACCGCACTGAATCGTTATTTAGCGCTGGACGATCACATCGAACAGTATCTAACGCCCATGGCCGGCAAAGTCATCGCCCTGCATGTGACGTCTTTCGACAGCAGCCTGTATCTTTGCCCTACCACGCAAGGCATGCAAATTCTAGAAAGTTATCCGGGAACCGTCGATGCCACGTTGAGTGGCTCTCTATCAGCCTTGGGTTTGATGGGTTTGAGTGCCACACCGATGCGCTCACTGTTTAAAGGCGAAGTTCGCATCGACGGCGACGCCCAAGTCGCCCGCCGTCTGCAACGCCTCTTCGAAAAACTGGACATCAATCTGGAAAGCAAAATCGCCCGTTATACCGGCGACGCCTTTGCTCAACGCTTGGGCCAGTTGTTCCGCGGCAGCCGCGACTGGACGCAGCACACCCTGACCACCTTTCGCTTAAACCTGGAAGAATTCCTGCAAGAAGAAACTCGTGAGCTGCCGGCCAAATCGGAAGCCGAGTTATTTTTCCGCGACATCGACACTTGCCGCAGCGACTGCGACCGCCTTGATGCCCGCCTCGCCCGCCTGGAAGCCGCAATCCAAACTACATCCGCGCCTCAATAACAAGGACCTGCCCCGTGATTCGCCCGAAAATTCTGATGCGCCTCATCCATATCAACTGGGTGATGATGTTCCATGGCCTGGACGAAATCGTCTTAAAAACTCATTTGTTCCGGCCCATCCGTTACATCGCGTTCTTGTCGCCAAATTATTGGACCAGCAACTCCCGCGAACCGCGCGGCGCCCGCATCCGTAAAACCCTGGAAGACCTGGGGCCGATTTACGTCAAATTCGGCCAAACCCTGTCCACCCGCAAGGATTTACTGCCGGAAGACATCGCCGAAGAACTGGTCAAACTGCAAGACAAGGTGCCGCCGTTTTCCGCCGAAACTGCCCGCAAAATCATTGAGCAACAGCTGGGGCAATCGATAGAAGAGGCCTTCGCAGAGTTCGATCCGCAACCGCTAGCCTCGGCGTCGGTTGCGCAAGTACACACCGCCACGCTGCACACCGGCGAAAAAGTCATCGTTAAAGTCTTGCGGCCGGACATCGAAGACAAGATTCATTCCGACGTCGGCTTGCTGTACGAACTGGCGCGCTTGGCGGAACGCTTCTGGAGCGATGCCCGCCGACTGCGGGCGATGGAAATCGTTGCCGAGTTCGAAAAAACCATTCTCGATGAACTGGATCTGGTGCGGGAAGCCTCCAACGCCAGCGCCATTCGCGCCAATTTCAAGAACTCCGAGATGCTCTACATTCCGGAAATTCATTGGCCGCTGACCCGCCGCAAAGTCTTGGTGATGGAACGCATCTACGGCATTCCGGTCGGCGACATCGACGCCCTGCGCAAAGGCAATGCCGATTTCAAAAAGCTGGCCGAGCGCGGCGTGGAAATCTTTTTCACCCAAGTCTTTCGGGATAATTTCTTCCACGCTGACATGCATCCGGGCAATATTTTCGTGCAATTGCCGGACAAATACCTGGCGGTAGACTTTGGCATCGTCGGCAGCCTGTCCAGCTCCGACCAGCGTTATCTGGCCGAAAATTTCCTAGCGTTCTTCAACCACGACTACCGGAAAGTGGCGCAAATGCACATCGAATCCGGCTGGGTGCCGGCGACGACGCGGGTAGAAGAATTTGAAGCAGCAATCCGTAGCGTCTGCGAGCCGATTTTTGAGAAGCCACTCAAGGACATTTCTTTCGGCTTACTGCTGCTCAGACTGTTCCAGACCGCCCGCCGCTTCGACATGGTGGTGCAACCGCAATTAGTGTTATTGCAAAAAACCCTGCTGAACATCGAAGGCCTAGGCCGCCAGCTCTATCCTGATCTGGATTTATGGCAAACCGCTAAACCCTTTCTGGAAAACTGGTTCAAAGAGCGCGTCGGTCCCGGTAAAAAGATCAAAGAGCTGCTTGCCAAATTCCCGGAAATCACCGAACAGATTCCGGAAGTCCCCGGCCTGGTATTCCAAGCCCTGCAAAGCGCCGCGCACATGCAGCAGCAGCTTCAGCAGCAACAAAAAGACATGCTGGAGCTACGCAAACAACTTAAGCGGAATAATACCCGCACGTTGCGGGCGATTCTCAGCGCGGCGGTGTTGATTGCGGCGGCGATAATGATGCAGTCGCCGTTGTTGGGGGGTGAGTGGCGGGGTTGTCCCCCACGAGGCGGAGCCCAACCGACATCTTACATGGCCTGGGGTGATAGACAGAAGGCAATACACCATATCGAACAAAGACTTATCGGAGAAATATATGATTTTTAGTAGATATACAGTTAACTATCTAATTACTTGTTAGGCGCCATGATCCGCATTGCCGTATTGACTCTACCTCTGCTCGCTTTCGCTACAGGTGCGCAATGCTCACCCGAATCGCTCGCGGTCCACTATGCCATCGGCGACTTCGCGGGTGAAAGGAACACTCCCGTTGCTCTTCTGGTGCAAGCCGAGATAGGCGGCCAGCAGTGCAGTGTTCAAGTAGACACTGGTGCCAATGCAGCAGTCATTCTGCACACCGACCAAAGCGGAGAAGCGTTGGAGCCGGTCGATTTTCGGCTTGGTTCTCTGCGCCACACTGTCGCGATTAGCCAGGCGACAAGAGCAGCCATTCAGTCATGTCACCTTGGAGATCCCATTGCGACAGTCGGAAATGGCTTCTTCGATACCGGAACCTTGGAAATTGATTTCGCCGCCCAACGCTTGACCTTCAGCCCAGAACCACTGCTTGCCAATGAAACGCGAGCCAGTTCGTTCAGGTATGCGAAATGGGGCGCCGAGGGTGGACACGTCTTGGTGCCGGCGGACTCTCGGAAGAACCTACCCAATGAGGCCCTGCTGGACACGGGTTCCCTGCGCCTTGATCTGGGTGTGCATGACGAGCGCGTATGGCGTGCTTTGACCAAGAGACCGAGGAAGCATGATCGCGAGTTCTCAGTCCAAGCCTGGGGAAGGCAGCATTGGTGCACAACGAGGCCATCACGACGAGCGATCATCCTTTCGGGTTCTAAGCCGTTCAGGCCAAGCGTCACCTATTGCCCGACGTTAACATTCCGCCCCGTAGAGCCAATTCTTGGCACCGTTGGAATGAGTCGATACATGAATGGCCGAATCACCATTGACTACATCTCGCGTCGGTGGCTTCCTGAATTGCCTACCGCACAATGACGCCTAACCGCTCAGGGCCGTAGGGCGCATTAGCGATAGCGTAATGCGCCGGATGAAACCACATGGCGCAATGCCCGTTGGTTTTTAAGCCCGGTTAATAAGCTTTCGTATTTTGTGTCGCTAACGCGACGACTGATTTTAATGTCGGTTTCACGAAAAACGTCCTTGTTTTTCGCCCTTCGGGTGCTAACGCATGCAAATCGGCTATCCTGCCGATTTGTCCTGCGCTCCTCGCTTTTGAACGGGGTTGCCGAAAGGGGCTTCCTGCCCCTTCGGCAACGCGCCGCATCCCTGCGGCGCCCCTAACGGGCTGAACCGTTCAAAAGCTCCGGTGCTCGGCGCGGCATACGGGAGAAAACCATCCCGGTTATCGGTGGGCTTTCGAGAGACCGTAGGGCGCATTAGCTTTAGCGTAATGCGCCGAATGAATCGACACACGGCGCAATGCCCGTTGGTTATTGCGCCCTACGAGCTGTTCGAACACATGTTGGCAATCCCTTAATCACTCTGGGCGTGTGCTATCTCGCAAATGGTCCAAACGATGTTTCGCATACCCCTCGTTCCTCCGAATACGCTTCGCTATTCGCAGCTACGCCACTGATTTTTCACCGCGAGGAGAAACCCGGCTAGCCATTTTCGATGGCTTGGAAGACAGTCATAAGGAAATACATTCTATAAAACATAGACTTATTGCAGCCAGATCGGATTCGTGCTAGATGTGCAGTTAACTATCTAATTCTTTGTTGGGCATCAAAATGGAAAATGTTTCAATGCACTCACAAGTCACAGCAATCGGATTTGTCGACGCCGTTCGGCCTCATGCGGAAGATGACTTTTGGGGAGGAGAGGAAGCGTGTATTGCGCTGACATCGGAATTTACTTTTGAGGCATTGCAAGGGATTTCTGATTTTTCCCATGTCGAAGTACTGTTTCTTTTCCATGAAGTCGAGCCATCAAAAATTGTCAAGGCCGCGCGCCACCCTCGGAACAATAGCGCGTGGCCAGCCGTAGGCATCTTCGCACAACGTGGTAAGAATCGGCCAAACCGCATCGGCAGCACGATCTGCCGTGTGATTCGTGTGGAAGGGGCGAAGCTTTTCGTCGCTGAATTGGATGCCATCAATGGCACGCCAGTGCTCGACATCAAACCCGTCATGGCTGAGTTCCTGCCACGCCAGGAAGTTCATCAACCAGTCTGGTCACATGAACTAATGCGTGACTATTGGCTGCACAAGTAGTCCTCCAAGGCCTTATGGCGCATAGGCGTTAGCGCAATACGCCGGATGAATCGACACGCGGCGCAATGCCCGTTGGTTATTGCGCCCTACGAGCTACACCACTATTCCTCTAAATCCAAAAGAACCGTCAAAGCCCTTTAAGCTCGCGACGGGGTTTCCCCGTATGCCGCGCCGAGCACCGGAGCTTTTGGTGGGAATAGCCCGAAGGGGTGCGGCAGGGATGCCGCACGTTGGCGAAGGGGCAGGAAGCCCCTTTCGCCAACCCCTGCCAAAAGCTCTGGAGCGCAGGAAACAAGCGGCATCCGGGTGGCTTTTCTTTTGGTGACTTTTCTTTGGCCAAACAAAGAAAAGTTACTCGGCTGTCGGGCCGAGACCCGACATTAAAACAACCGTCGCGTTAGCGACACCAAAAGCCCTCCCAGACTTGCCTCGATACAGACTTTTAAGTGCAATTTCCCCCAGTTTCAATTAGCATCGTGCGACCATTTCCTTGAAGCCCCAGAACCTTGTACCAGCAATACTTCAATTTCAGCGAATTGCCATTTTCGATCTCGCCTGACCCGCACTTCATGTTCATGAGCGAGCGACATCAGGAAGGTTTGGCGCATTTGCTGTATGGCATTAATCAAGGGGGTGGGTTTGTCGCTTTGACTGGCGAGGTAGGCACCGGCAAGACTACGCTGTGCCACTGTTTGCTGCAGCAATTACCGGATAACGTGGATATTGCCTTAATTTTGAACCCTAAATTAACGGCACAGGAATTACTGGCGACAATCTGCGACGAATTGGGCATCAGCCATGCTGGTTTCGCGGCCAAACAGCTGATCGACGCCATCAATCAATACCTGCTGGCCGCTTATGCGCAAGGCCGGCGCACGGTATTGTTGATCGATGAAGCCCAGAACCTTAGCTTGGACGTTTTGGAGCAAATTCGCTTGCTGACCAATCTGGAAACCAGCAAAGCCAAGCTGTTACAAATCATCTTGGTCGGGCAGCCGGAACTGAATGCGTTGCTGGCCCGCCAAGACTTGCGCCAGCTCAATCAACGCATCACTGCCCGCTATCATTTGCTGCCATTGTCGCTGGACGAGACACGAGCTTATATCAGGCATCGCTTGCGGGTCTGCAAGGGCAACCATCGCCTATTCAATCCAGCGTCCATCCGCAAGATTTACCTGTATTCGCAAGGCGTGCCGCGGCTGATCAACATTCTGTGCGACCGGGCCTTGTTAGGCGCTTACGCCACTAATGCGCGGGAAATCAACCCGGCGATTATTCGCCGAGCGGCGCAGGAAGTGTTGGGGTCGGTAACAGCCAAACGCCGCTGGTATGGCGCAACCGCCGCGATTTTGGCAGTCGGCGCTTGGGCAGGATTGCAGTTTTGGCATCCGGCGATGCCCGTTGTTGAACCGGCCAAACCGGCTGTTACCCAACCAACCGTGCTGCCGATACTGGCAGCGCCCATCCCCGCCGCCAAGCCGGTCAGTTTTGCCGATCAGCTGGATCAGGCCGGCCTCAACTTTACCGAAGCCGTGACCGAGTCGCTAAAGACTTGGCATCTATCCGCCCCCGCCGGCCGCACAGCGGATTGCAGCGCGGCGGCCGCTTTGGGTTTGAATTGCTTATTCGGCAAGGGCAATTGGCAAGAACTCCTGGCCTTAAACCGGCCGGCGATTTTGGCTTTTTCCGACCCGACCGGCACCAAACGCTATGTATTGTTGCCCGGTGTTGACCAGGATTCGGCAATCATCCACTTAAAGGACACCGTCAACATCCCACTCGCGGAGCTTTTAACCCTCTGGGACGGCAATTATTTGCTGCTGTGGCGGCCGCCGCATCCGGGGATCACGGAAATCGCTCCCCCGCAGCAATCCGCAGCAGTGCTCTGGCTGCGCGAACGGTTAAGTAAAATCACCGGCAAACCTGCTGGGGACATGGCTTCCCGAGTTTTCGATGAAACGCTGAAAGCCGAATTGTCTACTTTCCAACGCCGGCAACATCTGACGCCCGACGGCATAGCCGGCGCCCGCACTCTGATACACCTGGATAACCAAATCGGTGCCTCTGCTGCGCCTCATTTGGCAATCACCACTCGCTAGGCTTGTTGATATGTCTTACATCTTGAATGCATTGCGCAAATCTGAACGAGAACGCCAAGCCATGCAGCCCGACTCGGTGACCAGCCGCATCGCTATCGAGCAAATGCCGGAACGACACGGCCTGACTAAGATCATTGTGGCGCTGGTCCTGTTGAATTTGGCGATTCTGATCTATTTTCTGGGCATCGCGCCGCAGGCACCCGCAGACAAAGTGCAGCCCCTGGCCAATATCGAAGAAGCGGCGCCGTTGATCGCGAAAGCAAATCCACAATTGCCGGCCGATAGTCCACCGAAACCGGCAAAGCTTGCCCCCACGCCCAAAACTGAGCCGCCTCGCAATCCGACGTCGGCAGCCGAGAAACTCGCCGCTAACACAAAACAAGCGGTTGAGCCGGTCGAGAGGGTTAAACCGGCCGTTGCGCCAGCGCAGCCGGTTAAGCCCTTACCGACGATAATCGCCGAAGCAACGCCGGCTAGCAAGCCGACAGCCGAGATAGAACGACAATCTAAACTTGTTCCGCAACGCATCGAAGAACCCAGTGAACAAGCCGTAGCAAAAAAACCGGAGCCACTCGCGCTAGCAAGGCCACAAAACGATTTACCCACCTTGCAAGACTTGCCGCCGGAAGTGCGCCTATCGTTGCCGAGTCTGCCGATTAATGTATTTAGCTATTCACCCACACCGGCGGAGCGTTTCGTGATGATAGACATGGTCAAATACGTGCCCGGCCAAACTATCAAAGACCAGTTGGAACTGAAGGAAATAGCAGAAGACGGAATCATCGTCCGTTATCAGGGCCGAGTGTTCAAGATCAAACGCTAATAACCGTTGGCGGCACACCTAAAAGCTTCCGCCCGACCCATTGGAATTTGTTGCAGCCAAATTCAAAAACTATATTTGGCTGAAAACTGCACGCGCTGTAACACGCCATCCCGACCATCGATCAACTCGCGCGTCGCATAAGTGTATTCCACGCCAAACATGGCCTGACTGACCGGGCTCCACAGCAAATTGGCATGCACGGACTGCACTTGACGGCTCAGCACAGTATTTGCGTAACTGGGGTAATCCGCCTGCGCAAAACCATAGGTAACATTAGATCGCCATTGCTTATCCCACCAATGCTGGTAAGACAACATCCCGCCGTAGGCATTGACCAGCTCGATAGCGCCATGTTGATCCAGCGCCGCGTCGGCGAAAGTGTTATTGGTGGACACGTAGCGCCCGTCGCCTTTGCCGTAATGCGCCATAAAGCGCATATTATCCAAACCGAAGGTACTTATCCGTCCGGCCAAGTTAACCCCGCCGCCCCACTCGGCTTGTCGATAACCCGTCGTGCCATGGGTATAGCGCAACTGCCTGCCGACCGCCGCCAAAGACACATTACCCCAATCCGGATTCAGGTTGAGCCTTGCCATCAAATCCGGATAACGATCAGCGTTGGGCGTCGTGTAATAACCCGCATCCAAATTGGGATTGGTACTTTTACTGGAAGAAGTCTCCAGCGCACTATCGACCCATAAACGGCTGCGCGGTGCCTCCAACGCCACTTGCCACTCCATCGGCGTATCCAGCCAATTAAACGGCTCGCTCCAGCGCACCAAGGGATCGCGCAGGCTCGCGACAGCGCCAGCAGAGCCACCCACATCCAACGTATCCGGCAATGCGGATACGTTGAGAAAGGTGGTCCAGGTTTGTCCGGCCAGGAAATGACCGATGGAGCCGTAAGCATGGCGCAAACGCGGCGTGTATGTGTACGTTGCCGGATCGCCGTAAAAGTCAAACTCGATATAGGTGTTGATGTCGCCCCAGTCAGTCGTCGGGGTAAACGATTTGAACCACAAGCGGCTTTCTTTGCCGTGAAAGGTGATTTGCCCACGTTCACCGGCCGCACCCACCGGGATTTGCGCCATCGCCAACTGCTGATCGCCCAGCCTGTCTCGCCCGGCGCTGACGCTGTTAAACAAGGTGTCCATTTTCACGAACCCGCCCAAACCCACCGAAGTGTCTGTGCCGGGAATTTTAAACGTGCCTTTCACATCGCCAACCGTCACCGCCGGTTTCTCTTTGGCCTTATCGCTCACCGAAGCGGAACCGGTGCCGCCCGTCGCTACCGCTGTCGGCGACGCCGCCGCAGCTTGCACCGTGCCGACCGGTGCCTTGCCGGCGGCAACTTGCTCGGCGCGGACATGCTGTAACTCCTGCTCCAGCTGTTCGATCCTGGCATTGGAACGCTCAACCTGGCTCTGTAATTGATTGACTTGCTGACTCAAGGCTTTCAGCAAAGCCTTAATATCTTCGTCGGCCGCTTGCGCGGGATTAACCATCCAACAGCACATCAACATGAAACATCGTTGTAGGAATTTGCTCATTTTCTAACCCCCCAGCTTTCTAAACAACGCATGACAAGAGGTACAGGTGGTATTGATTTCATGCAAGCTATCCGGAATGGCGTCTATATGATTTTGCTCGGCCAGCTGCTGCAATTGGCGCATCTCTTCGCGCAGCTTGCCGGCCAGGGCCAGAAACGTGGTTTGTTCGGCCGCGTTTAACTGCAAACCGGGCATACGGGCAATCATGATCTCGACAGTAGCCGCCAAATCCCGCGCCGCTTCGCCGATTTGCCTTGAATATTTACGGCGCTCCACGTCTAGTTGCTGTTCGGTCATAAACCGCTCCTGCATCAGGCTGTTCATCCGGTCCATCAGTTCATGCAAGCGCTTGTCCCGCACCGCATGTAAGGCCGGCTGGCCGGTTTGGCTGTGCCCACCCTGCAAATACGCATACTGATTATTTTGGCTACAAGCGCTCAACATCAATAGTAGTGCGGCTAGATACAGGGTTTTCATACGTTGCGCTCCGGTTCGATCAATCTGCATGATGCGGCGTTCAGCCGCATCATGGCCTGGTTTAAGTTTACCCGATTCCTGTGTGGATATTTTTTCAGCCGCCATCTAGGGTAGCGTCTGCAGTTTAGGTATCATGCTGCTTCCGTTCTTCCGACAGGATCCCGCCTATGTCACTTTTCGATTCGCTGTCCCAGCACACGGTACTGTTGCCGGATGAACTGCGGACTTTGGCCTCCGACTTTTGCACCAAGCTCGACGAAAAGCTTAGCCCGGAGCAACGCCAGGTTTTCGACAACGCCGTATTTTGCGCTTCGGTACTAAAAGTTTGTGTTTGCAGCCAATTTATCAGCGAAAGCTGGCTGCGCCATCCCGATTTGATTCCGGAGCTGGTGACATCCACCGATCTATTCGCCCCGCTACGCCGCGCCGATTACGCCGCCGCGCTGCAACAAAACGGCAATGCCGACGGTGAACCAGCCCTAGCCAGGCAATTACGCATATTCCGCCGCCGGGAGATGATCAGAATCGCCTGGCGCGATCTGGCCGGCTGGTCCGATCTGGACGAAACGCTGTCGGATTTAACCGCCTTGGCCGAGGCCTGCATTCAAACCGCGCTGGATTTTTTATACCGGCAGGCTTGCGCGCGCTGGGGTACGCCCACGCTGGCCGACGGCACGCCGTTTAACATCGTGGTGCTGGGGATGGGCAAACTAGGCGCCTGGGAATTGAATTATTCTTCCGACATCGACCTGATTTTTGCTTACGCCGAAGACGGCGTCCTCACCGAGAAAAAGGAAATTAGCTACGGCGAATTCTTCACCCGCATCTGTCGTTCCTTGGTGAAAATGCTCGACGAAATTACCGTGGACGGTTTTGTGTTCCGTACCGACGTGCGCCTGCGCCCGTTCGGCGACAGCGGCCCGTTGATCATGAATTTCGACGGCATGGAGCATTACTACCTGACCCAAGCCCGGGAATGGGAACGCTATGCGATGATCAAAGCCCGGCAAGTGGCGGGCGATTTCCATACCGGCAAACACCTGGCCGCATTAATCAAACCGTTTGTCTATCGCCGCTATCTGGATTACGGTGCGTTCGAGGAGTTACGTTCATTAAAATTCCAAATCGCCCAGGAGCTGAAACGCCGTGATCGCGCCGACAATGTCAAACTCGGCCCCGGCGGCATCCGCGAGGTAGAGTTCATCGGCCAAGCCTTTCAGTTGATCCGCGGCGGCCAGGACGTCGCCTTGCAGCAACGGGAAATCCAGACCATCCTCAGCGTACTGGAAGAGTTGGGGTTGATGATGGTCGAGGATGTGGCGACCTTAAAATTTGCCTACCGGTTTTTACGGCGCGTGGAAAACCACATCCAGCAATACCAGGACAGACAAACCCACGACCTACCCGCTAACCCGCTGGTACAGCAAATTCTGGCGTATTCACTGGACTTTGAGGATTGGAGCGCGTTCAAAGCCGAACTGGACCAGGTCCGCGAGTCGGTGCAGGATATTTTCGAGCAAGTGTTTTCGCTCAGCGAACAGGACAATAAACAGCAAAGCGCGCGCTTGATCTGGGCCAACCCCGCGGACAACGAACTGGCGCTGGAAGCACTGGCCGACTATGGCTTTGCCGATCCGCTGAACATCCAAAAAGCGCTCGTCAATTTTAAAGAATCGCATGCGATTAAACGCATGACCAGCAAAGGCGCCGGTGTCCTGGACCGGTTGATGCCGCAATTGATAGAACAAGTGGCAAACAGCGAAAAAAGCGATGCGAGCTTGCTGCGGATTCTGGATTTATTCGAAGCCGTAGCCGGCCGCAACGTCTATCTAGCCTTGCTGGCCGAAAATCCGGACGCGCTGAATCAGCTGATCAAGCTGGCCGCAGCCAGTCCGTGGATTTGCGAATATCTGTCGCTGTATCCGATTCTGTTCGACGAACTGCTGGATACCCGTTCGCTGTACGACCCGCTGCAAAAGCAGGCCTTGCGCGAGGACTTGCAGCGCGAACTGGCGCGCGTCGATACCCAGGACAGCGAACAACTGATGATTGCGCTGCGCCAGTTCAAGCATCTGAATGTGTTGCGGGTGGCCGCCGCCGACATCATGGGCGTGATACCGGTGATGATCGTCAGCGACTATTTAACCTGGACCGCCGAAGCCATTCTGGAGCAGGTATTGCAATGCGCCTGGCAAATGCTGGTCAGCAAGCATGGCCACCCGCCCGGCACCGGCCCCGATCCGCAAAACTTTGCGATCATTGCCTTCGGTAAATTCGGCGGTATCGAACTGGGCTATGGCTCGGATCTGGATTTGGTATTTTTATATGCCTGCGCCGACGGCGACGCGCAAACCAACGGCGAAAAACCGATCAATTCCGGCCAGTTTTATTTACGCCTGGGCCAAAAAATCCGCCACATTCTGGATACCAAAATGCTGTCCGGCATCCTCTACGAAGCGGACTTACGCTTGCGGCCCAACGGTGACTCCGGCTTGCTGGTCACGCATATTGACCATTACGAAGCGTATTTAAAAAACGAGGCCTGGACCTGGGAACACCAAGCCTTGGTGCGCGGCCGTTTCGTGGCCGGCGACGAAAGTTTGAAACACAGCTACGAAGCCATCCGCGGCCGGATTTTAGCCTTACCGCGGGATCGCGAAGAACTGAAAACCCAGGTGCGGGAGATGCGTGAAAAAATGCGCGACAACCTGGCCCCCAAAGACCCGGCAATATTCGATCTAAAGCAAAGCCAGGGCGGCATCGCCGACATTGAGTTTATCGTCCAGTTCGGCGTCCTCGCAGAAACCGCGCAGCAGCCGAGTCTAGCGACTTACACGGACAACGTCCGCCTGTTGGAAGGTTTACAGCAGCACGGTTTTATCTCGCCAACCGATGCCGCCTTGCTAAAACAAGCCTATTGCGCCTACCGCGATTACGGCCATCATCAGGTACTGCAAGGCCTCAGCGCCACCGCGCACGGCGACGAATTTCAAGAACTGCGCAAGGAAGTGGAGCGGATTTGGCAGCAGTTTATGCTCTGATACTGAGCTAAAAAATATAGACGGCGAATTCCTCGCCCTAAACTCTAAGACTTGGAGAAATTTATGAAAGCTTGGTTACTGCTGTGTTTGGCAGCGTTCTCGACCGCCCTGGCCGCCAACGGCAAGCCCGGCAAGTTTGATGGGTATGTGCTGGCCTTATCCTGGTCACCCACCTATTGCGAGGAACAGCCCAAAGACCGCGAACAATGCGGCAAAAAACTGGGTTTGGTACTGCATGGCCTTTGGCCGCAATACAACGTTGGTTATCCAAGCTTTTGCACCAAGGAAGCCTACGCACCTAGTCAAGCTCAAGCGTTTCCAGAGCTTTATCCGTCCGAATTTCTGTTCGAACACGAATGGGAAAAGCACGGCACCTGCTCCGGATTAACCCAAGCCGGTTATTTTCAATTATCGCAAGCACTGAAAAGCAAAGTCGCCATCCCGGAGGCCTACCAGCGGCCGCAAAAACCTTTCCGAACCACAGCCGAAGTTTTGAAAAACGCCTTTGCCGACGTCAACCCCTGGCTGAAAGAGCAAGCCATCGCCCCATTCTGCAGCGGCGGCGGACGGTTTTTCAAGGAAATGTTCGTGTGTTTGGATAAGAGCGGCGCGACAGCTAGTTGCAGCGCCGACGTGGTGAAAAGTGCGGCGAAATCTTGCGGGCAAAAGGATTTTTTGGTGCGGAATATTAAATAGCTGCGGGGGCTTTACAGCGATTTCTTGACGCTTGCCAGCCTCGCAACCGAGGGTTAACAGACCTAAACTTGTCATCCACTCTATCTAAACGGAGACGGCCATGCGTAGCGAAATTAATATCAGCCCCAAGGGCTTGCAAGTCAGAGCGATCGCCGGCACCTACGTGGTGCTGCTGGCATTTACCTGCCCGAAAGCCTATTGCAGCGGCTTGCTCGGCTTCGGCATCCAACGCACAGACCATGAAAACGGCGAAATCACTTGGCTGCGCGGCTTAAAGCGCTTCGAGCTACCCGGCGACGACGGCTCCAGCGTTAGCAGCCGTCATCACCCGATCCAGAAATTTCATTGGGGTGACTACACTACCAAGCCTGGGCGCAGTTATACCTACACCGTCCATGCGCTGACCGGCAAACCAGGCGCGTTAAAGACTTTCGATTCGGTAGCCGTGCAAGTCAATTGCGAACAACCCGCCGCCATCGGCAGCCAAGGTCATGCGGTGCATTTCAACCGCAGTGCGGCTGCCAGCCAAGCTTTTGCATCGCGCTTTCCACATTTGCCGGCCGGCGAGATTGTCGATGAAAATGCGCGCCGCTGGCTGTCGCGCGGCCTGGAGGAGGCCTTGATCGCCTATATAGACGCGGCCAAAGCCAAACAGGGCTTACATTTATTTTTATACGAATTTGCCAAGGACGCATTTTTCGAGGCACTTAAACGCGCGAAGCAACGCAAGGTCAGGCTGGAGATTTTGTACGACGGCTTGCTGGACGCCAAAGGCGACGGCCCTTCACTCGACGCGCTGCCGCAGATCAAAAAATACGGTTTGAAAAGCGTCTGCAAAGCCCGCACCGGTGCCGGTTTGAATATCTCGCATAACAAATTTATGGTGTTGAGCAACGGCAAAGGCAAACCGCTGTCGGTGTGGACCGGCTCGACCAATTTCACCGATAGCGCGATTTACGGGCAATCCAACGTCGGCCACGTCATCAGTGATGCCACAGCCGCCAAACAATATTTCGAGTGGCATCAAACCGTCTGGAAAAACCCCAGCTTGCCCGGCGCCGACTCGCGGAAAGTCGCGATGGGTTTAACCCAACCGCCGACCACGACCGCGACGGGTTCGCATCTGGTACTAAGCCCACGCAAATCCACCGAAGCCATCAACGAATGCGCGGAATGGGTAACGGCAAGCAAACGCCTGATTTGCTTTACCGCGCCGTTTGCCATGCACGACGACCTGGAAGCGGCCCTGGCCGCAGCGCCTGCTCACGTCTTGGGCTTGTTGAACACCCGCAGCGTAGTCGGTCAAGCCTTGCACGACGCGCCCAACACCCAATTGGCGGCCAGTGCCGCTATAGATGAAAAATCCATTTTGGAGCAATGGCAAGGCCGGCTGCTGGCCGAATCCAAACATCATTCCGGTGTGCATGTGCATACCAAAATCCTGCTGGTAGATCCGCTTTCCGACAAGCCCTTGGTCGTCACCGGCTCGGCCAACTTCAGCACCAATTCCTGCCGTTACAACGACGAGAACCAGCTATTCATCATCGGCGACACAGCGGTCGCCGACGTGTATTTGGGCGAGTTCATGCGTATGTTCGATCATTACTATTTTCGCGACTATGTCAGCTGGACCGCCAAACAAAAGAAAACCGATCCCAAAGCCGGCTTTCTGGACCCTACCGACCAATGGGCTTTGCGATTTTTCGACGGCGGCGAGCGCGAGGCGGCAAGGTTGGCGTTTTTTTAGTTGAGTTAGGCAAGTCTTTAGCGAACCAATTGTTTGGATTAAGTGGCATTCAATGGGCCTCTTTATCCTGAATACAGACGGGCGGTCAATTCCAGGGATTCGGCCTTTCTGATTGTGGGATAATGGAAACGCCGCCTTTGAGGCGGCTTTTAGACCAAGAATGAAGAGGAATCGCCGGTGGCGACAGAGAAAGAGTTGTTGAAGAAGTTTTTAGACCCGCTGAAGGTATGCAAGCGGTACAAACCAAAGTTTGGACAGGGAAATAAAGAAGAAGGCGTATCCCTTCCGCAGTTTCTTGACTTGTACGGGGCCGACCCGTTCTATGCGTGGTGCGGCCTGAATTCTGAACTGATGTATGCAGCCCACAAAGCCGCAGGCGGTATGACCTCGGTGTACCGGCAAATCGGCAAGGGGTGCGAGAACCTTTTTCGTGAAATCATCATCGATGCCACGGGCTACACGGACAGGAACAGCGCCACATGGTCCTACAAGACTAAGACGAGCGCAGGGAAAGACAAAACACTCTCGCTTGATGGTCGCCTCCAATTCGATGACATTACGAACGCTGCGGTGAAGGCACGGGTGAACGAGTGGGTTGCCGAATACTGCCGAATTCTTGGTGCGAAGATCCCCGACCACGGCGCGGTGTTCGAGGTTCGTCAGGGGTACAAGAGCAAGGATAGTAAACGGCAGAACGGCGATATCGACAACATCGCCGTAGCTTGGGCACAAGGCTACATGCCCGTGTTTGCCATCTTCTCCGGTCAGATTGACGGTGATTTGGTCCTTCGCTATCAAAACAGCCGAGGTGGAGTTTTGGTCGGTCGTGCAGACGACGCATCGACCGCATCCCTGTTCGCCTTCTGCAAGGAGGTCTTGGGCTTTGATCTTGCCGACTTTTTCAAGCGCAACTCCCCCGCAATCCAGAAGGAAGTCCAAGAAGCGCTGGAAGCCTTGTTGAATGCTTGAAGTCACGCGCCATTCCGTTAAGCAACGCTCGGACCTCACGTTTAAGCATAACAAGTCGCTCGGTCGCCACGGCTGGCTCCGGCTTACTCCGGCCTACTCTGTAAAGCTGGTGAAGGAGATAATCGCCAGATTCCCCCCCAATATTGCGATTCTTGATCCGTTCTCCGGGACTGCGACCACGACACTTACGGCGGCGGAGCATGGCAACTCTGCGCTTTCATTCGACATCAATCCGTTCTTGATCTGGCTTGGCAATGTGAAGTGTCGGTCATACTCGTCTGATCACTTGGCCTTAGTGCAAGACGGTGCGCAACAGGCTATCGCTCGGGTTCCCGCCTTGATGAAGAAGGACAATTGGACCCCCCGCCTGTTCAACATCGAGCGCTGGTGGTCAGCCGATACACTCCAAGCTCTAGCGGCACTTCGGACAGGGCTTGTCGAAGTGTTCGGAGAGCCGGCGAAAGATCGAGCGACCGGGCTGGCGTGGGTGGCCTTCTGTCGGTTGGTGATAGAGACTTCTGCAGCCGCCTTCAATCACGTGTCCATGTCATTCTCGTCGGAGACGATAGACCACGAAGTCGAGCATGTGACAGACCTGTATCTAGTCATTCTCGATGCCGTGCTTGCCTCTAGCGGTACCCAGCTACGCGGCCAGGGGGCGGTTGTTGCGGTGGATGCCCGCGCTATTCCAGAAATGGGGCGGCGCTTCAACCTTGTCGTCACCTCCCCCCCTTATCCGAATCGCATCAGCTATATTAGAGAACTTCGCCCATACATGTATTGGATGAAGTTTCTTGAAGAAGCCCGAGAAGCGGGTGAGATGGATTGGAAGGCGATAGGCGGCACTTGGGGGATCGCTACAAGTCGCCTAAATGAATGGGGACCAAATGGCAAAGTGCTCCCGGAGGTTCTAACTGATGCGGTTGGACGCATCGCAAAGAGCGACGGCAAGAATGCTCAGCTCATGGCGACCTATGTGCTCAAGTACTTCTATGACATGCACCTGCATTTATCGTCGCTACCAAACGTACTGGAGCCGGGTGCAGAGCTTCATTACATTGTCGGCAATTCCAGCTTCTTCGGAAACATGGTTGATACCCCAGCGATTCTGACTGCCTCCCTGCTGATGCTTGGGTACGAAAACACTGATTCGATGGTCATACGGAAGCGGAACTGCAACAAGGCGCTTTTCGAGTATGACGTTACTGCTCGTTGGCCGGGGTAATTACATTTAGGATCAATTTGGGAGTATTCCTCCAACTCAAATTGCCTATTCAATGACAGCAAGCTGCGAGATGCCGGCCACAATCACTCGATTGTATGACCGCGACCGGCGGCAAAGGCCGTGTAATTAGCTTACAGGCTCAGCACTATACGACTGGAAAGGTCACAAACCTACCCCAGGGCCGTAGGGTGGATAAGCGAAGCGTCATCCACCTATTTGCGTTCCCATGGTGGATGGCGCTTCGCTTATCCACCCTACAATTTTTATTATTTGAATGGCCGATTTAAATTTTAAACCGACATTCAAGATAAATACACGAACTTCCGCGTTGGGTCGACTGCGACTACTTCCCTGCTTGATTGACGCTAACCAAAATCCGATACCTCATCTTTACCAAGCTTTACCTTCCCAGTATTGCCAAGCCCGATACCAAAGCATAAACTCCCTGCAGACTTGGCGGGCGGCTTGAGCTAGCGTTCCTGCATCCCGCCAAGCCATATCCTGCTATCCGCTGTCGAAGCCATCGCCACTACTGCCGGTCGGGAAACTATCCGTCATCCTCAAGTAGACATACATTATTGCCATGCAGCAATCGCTCGTTTCCTCCCCAAACCGCCGGCGTCTGCGCTGGCTTGCTCTGTTTTTATTGGCTATCGCGGTCGCAGTTGGCGGCTGGTATTTTGCCAAGCAACCCAAACACGCAAACCAGGACAAAGCCGATAGCGTGGAAGTAACGCTGGGCGATCTGGAAGAAAACGTCACCGCCCAAGGCAAGCTGGAACCCAAGGAATACGTGGATGTCGGTGCGCAGGTGACCGGCCAGTTGCAAAAAATCTACGTTAAAATCGGCGACAACGTCCAGGCCGGCCAATTGCTGGCGCAGATTGACCCACGGATCTACGCCGCTCGCGTTGCGGCCGACGAAGCCAATATCAAAAATTTGCAGGCGCAACTGGCCGGCCAGCAGGCGCAAGTGGTGTTTGCCCAACAACAATACGACCGCAACCGCGAACTGCTGAAAAGCCAGGGCGTCAGCGTCCAGGACTTTCAGAACAGCGAATTCACCTTGAAAAACGCCAAAGCTACCGCCGAATCGCTGCAAGCCCAAATCGAACAGGTGCAATCGACTTTAAACGGCGACAAAACCAATCTGGGTTTCACCAAAATCTTTGCCTCGATGGACGGCACCATGGTCGATCAGAAAGCCCGCGAAGGTCAAACCCTGAACGCCAACCAAACCACTCCCACCATCCTGCAACTGGCCAAACTGGATACGATGACAGTGCGCGCTCAAGTGGCCGAGGCCGACGTGATGCGCCTGCGTTCGGACATGCCGGTGTATTTCACCACGCTGGGTTCCGGCGAACGCCGCTGGCAAGGCGCGGTGCGGCAGATTTTGCCGACACCGGAAGTGATCAATAACGTGGTGCTTTACAACGTGCTGGTGGATGTCGATAACCGCGACCGGCAACTGATGACCGGCATGAGCACCCAGATGTTTTTTGTGCTGGGCAAGGCCGAACAAGTGCCGCTGATTCCTGTGAACGCACTGGGCCCACGCCAACGCAAGGAAGATAAAGCCAGCGGTCATGCTTACCAAATCAAAGTCCTTACCGAACAAGGCGTGCAAGACAAAATCGTCCAAATCGGCTTGAGAACCCGGCGCTTTGCACAAGTGCTGGATGGCCTGACCGTCGGCGACAAACTACAAATCAACGCCGGCATGGACGACAAGGCTAAAAACCGCAAAAACAATCAAGGCTATCCCGGCGCCGGAGTGCCCAGACTATGAGCACCCTGCCCCTGCTGCAACTTGAGCATATTCAACGCTTTTACCCCAACGGCGATGCCATCGTCCGCGCGCTGGACGATGTCTCGCTAAGCATCTGGCCCGGCGAATTTGTGGCGATCATCGGCCAGTCCGGCTCGGGCAAATCCACATTAATGAACCTGATCGGCTGTCTGGATAAAGCCGATGTCGGCAGCTACCAAGTGCTGGGGCAAAATGTCGCGGATTTAGACCCTGACCAACTGGCAGAGCTGCGCCGGGAAAGCTTTGGCTTTGTCTTCCAACGCTACAACCTGTTGAACACAGCAACCGCCGCCGAAAATGTGGAAATTCCGGCCTTGTACGCCGGTCTACCTAAAGCCGAACGCCAGCAACGCGCCTTGCAATTGCTCGGCAAACTCGGTTTGGCAGAACGCAGCGGTCACAAACCCATGCAACTATCCGGCGGCCAACAGCAACGGGTGGCCATCGCCCGCGCCTTGATGAACGATCCGCCGGTCATCCTGGCCGACGAACCTACCGGCGCGCTGGACAGCCAAAGCGGTACGGAAGTGATGGCCCTTTTGAAAGCTTTGCATCAGGAAGGCCGCACCATTTTATTGATCACTCACGACGATAAAGTCGCCGCCCACGCCCAGCGCATCATTCATATCGCCGACGGCAAAATCGTCAGCGACGGCACCCCCAATCAAAGCGGACAGCGATTGGCCCCGCCCCAGCACCGCGGCATCGGCGCGGCTGGTTTGCTGGCCGAACTGGGCGAAGCCGCCAAAACCGCGTTGCGATCTTTGCGCGCCAACTTGTTTCGTACCTCCCTGACCTTGCTGGGCATTGTGATCGGCGTCGCCGCCGTGGTCACCATGCTGGCGGTCGGCCAGGGCAGCCAGGAAAAAGTGCTGGATCAGATGCGGGCGATGGGCACCAACACCTTGTCGATTCGCCCCGGCCTGACCGGCTTTCGCGGCGGCGGCGACGTGGCGACACTCACTTTGACCGACGCCGAGGCGATAGCCGAACTGGACAATGTCGAATGGGCGTCGCCCGAGCGCAGCAGTCGCTTGACGGTGCGTTACGGCGCCGTCGATTACGCCACCAGCGTGCAAGGCGTCGCGCCGAGCATGCCGATGGTGCGCGACTGGCCGGTCGGCAGCGGCGACTTCTTCGACGAACGCGACCAGCGCCGCTATGCGCCGGTGATGGTGCTGGGCGAAACGGTGCGCAAACTGCTTTTTGTGGAAGGCGAAGCCCCTATCGGCCGCTTTGTGATGATAGGCAATATTCCGTTTGAAGTGATCGGCGTGATGTCGCCCAAAGGCGCCGACGCGATGGGCAGCGACCGCGACGATGGAGTGTTTGTGCCGATCAGTACCGGTTTGATCAGGCTGTTTGGTCAAAAATATCTGGGCGGCATCACCGTCAAGGTTCGCGACTTGAACAAAATTGACGACACCCAACAAGCCATCAGCGATTTGTTGATCGCCCGCCATCAGACCGAAGATTTTCGGATCCGCAACATGGCCTCCATCATCGAATCGGCCACCGAAACCCAAAATACCTTTACCCTGATGCTGGGCATCGTCGCGGCGATTTCCCTGCTGGTCGGCGGCATCGGCGTGATGAACATCATGCTGGTCAGCGTCACCGAACGCACCCGCGAAATAGGCATCCGCATCGCCACCGGCGCCCGCCGCCGCGACATTTTGCTGCAATTCAATACCGAAGCGGCGGTGGTCTGCACTTTGGGCGGATTGATGGGCGTATTGTTGGGTTTTGCTGCCGGTTACGTCCTGAAGTATTTCGAGATGGCGGTATTGTTCTCGCCGTTGCCGGCGATATTGGCCTTTTCCTGCGCCTTCGGCACCGGCCTGCTGTTTGGTTATTTACCGGCCCGCAAGGCCGCTCATCTAGACCCGGTCGTGGCTTTGGCGGCGGAATGAATAAAATGGTTAACCTTGACTTCAGGGACTTTCTAACAGCTCAAAAAGACTCCTTCTCCCTTCAGCACCCGTGGGGCATAAAGGAGAAGGCTGGGATGAGGGAATCCAATCAACAGCTTACATCACCATGGCTTCCCGGTTTCGTGGGAATGAAGACCCATGGCGATTCGAGAATACGTTTGATCAAGCCTGTGCGTTTGCTATTGGCCGGCACGGTGCTATTGGTGACCGGCTGCAATCTATTGACCGACTACCAGCGCCCCGTCGTGGAAACCCCCACGCAATGGCGGCAGACCGAACAAGCCAACAGCGCCAACATCAATCCGCAATGGTGGCGGGCCTTTGCCAGCGAGCAGTTAAACCGGTTGATGGCCGACGCGCTGGCCTATAATAACGATTTGAGCGCCGCCCGCCAGCGTATCGAACAAGCCCGCGCCCAAGCCCGTATCGCCGGTGCCGGGCTGTGGCCGGCCGCCAGCTTGAACGGCGATTTTACCGACACCCGCAACAACGCCAGCGACACCCAAAAAACCAGCGGCCAGTTGGACATTTCGTACGAAGTGGATTTATGGGGCGCCAACCGGGCCCGGCGCGATGCCGGCAGCGCGCGGCTGCTCAGCCAGGTGTTCGCCCGCGATGCCTTACAATTGGTGGTAATGGCCGATGTCGGCCAGGCCTATTTCAATTTGCTGGCTATCCAGGAGCGCCGGCAAATCGCCAGCGACTTTTTGGATACGGTTACTGCGATTTTGAGCATCGTCGAAGCCCGGCAGCGAGCCGGCGCCGCTTACGAACTGGAAGTGGCGCAGCAGCGCACCGCCCAAGCCAACGCCAGGGCCAATCTGGATTTACTGATGCAACAGCAAACCCTGGCGGAAAACACCCTGGCCATTTTGCTGGGCCATCCGCCGCAACATCTGGTACTGGAACCGGCGCAATTCGCCGCACTGAGCGTGCCGGCCATCGCCGCCGAGCAGCCGGCCACGCTGTTGCAACGTCGGCCCGACATCGGCCAGTTGGAAATGGAATTGATCGCCGCCCATGCCGACATCGCCGTGGCCCGTGCGGCGTTTTATCCCAAACTGCAACTCAGCCTGAGCAGCGTATTATCCAACCCGCAACCAGCCGGCGTCGCCGCCAGCCTGGCGGCCGGCCTGACCCAGCCCTTGTTTCAAGGCGGCCGTCTGGAGGGCGCCTTGGGCAACGCCCTGGCAACGAATGCCGAATTGGTGGAAAACTACCGGAAAACCGTATTGACCGCCTTCAAAGAAGTCGAAGATGCGGCCACCACCTACGCCAACTCCAGCCGCCGCCTGCAAGCCCTGCAACACGCCGCCGCCCAGGCCAAACTGGCCTACGACATCTCGCAAAACCGCTACCGGCTCGGCGCCGTCGATTACCAAGCCCTGCTGAACGCGCAAAGCAGCTACCTAACCACCGAAAACAGCCGGGTACAAGCCAGGCTGGACGTGCTAGTCGCCCAGGTGCAGATGTATAAGGCGCTGGGGGGTGGTTGGGCGTTGAGTCAGCAGAGTACTGATTTGTCCGATGTAGCACCAAGGCCTTAGTCACGTTAGAATGCCGCCATCCAAATAACCGGCCCCAGGAAATTGACGTTTTTGCCCAAGAGATTGGGATAGGCTGAATCTTTATAAAACATTGGCGTAAATATGAATTTTTTACTTAACAAACCCATTAGACCGATGTTTGACGCAATGTTTTACGTCATTTAGGACGTCTAATTCTAGTCCGATTGGATTACTGCCAATGATAAAAATTAAGCGCGGTAGCGTATTTGATGAAAAATGTGACCTCATTGTGCTGCCTTGCAGCTCCAGCGGTTCAGTCACGAGTTGGGTTAAAGGGGAAATAGAGCAAAACAATCTGCCGTACCCGAGCGCATCACTGCCATTTGGACAGCTCAGAGTCCTTTCAACAGAAGCGCGATATACAAAGGCGGATTATGTTGGCTATGCTGCATCTGTCGACGCAAACACAACTAGTTCAGAGTTGCTGGCCATTGAACAAATAGCCTCTGATCTAATTTCTTTTTGTAAACAAAACGATTGCTCTATAGTAAATATCCCTCTCCTAGGAACAGGAGCTGGGAGCCTCGACCCAGTAGAGGTATTTAATACTTACGAACGAGTTATCGGCAATGAAAACTTCACCGTCAATGTCTATATTCCGGACAAAAATATATATCAACTAATATCCGGAAAAGAACCCGCCTCTCGCCATCACGAAGAAATTGTTATAGAGCATCCTCGCGTTTTCATTTCCTACTCGTGGAAGGATGATTCCGTTAAGAGCTGGACCTTCGAACTTGCAAAAAGACTTTGTGCAAATGGAGTGGACGCCAGACTAGATAGATTTCATCTAAAACCAGGCATGGATCTTCCGCAATGGATGACGAACGAATTAATTAAGGCAAGCAAGGTTTTGTTGATTTGTGATTCGCACTATGCAGAAAAAGCTGACATGCGAAAAGCGGGTGTCGGCTGGGAAACAATGATTATCCAAGGAGATATGATGCTCCAAGGAGAAATGAATACAAAATACATCGTTGTTGCTTACGGGGATTTTGAAAAAAATACGCCTATATACATGAAATCAAAACTTGGCATATCAAAGTCAGAAATCGACACCGATATAAACTCACTACTTCAGCACATCTTTGAGATTGATACAGCACCAGAGATTGGAGAGATTCCTGAGTGGGTTAAGAAAAGGAAGATGGGTGCAAAAATCTAACTTTGCATTCGAGAGGGACTGCCAACAAGTTGAGCTTATTGCTTCCCTCCGCGCTCCGGCAACTCGATAACGTGCGCTAAATCCCGGCGAAAATAGCTCGTAGGGCGCATTAGCGATAGCGTAATGCGCCGCATGTTTGAAGGCCAGCATACGGCGCAATACGGCTGCGCCTATTGACGCCCTACACTTGGATTTGTAATACAAAAACCGTAAGGCGCCATAGCCAACGGGGATTGCGCCGTATTTTAAAACTACTCAAAGCCATATAAATCTCCGTCAATTCCTGCCCAATCTAACGGATAGACGCCCTTTTCAACCCATCGGTGAAAAGTCGAGTATGGCCAACGCGATAATGTGCGCAAAACTCTGACGAAAATAGGATGTGCCGACGCCAGGAGGCGCATCTGTCGAGTTACTCGATGCCTTTGATATCCGGCATTTCGCTCTTCCCCCAATTTTCTTCATAAACCCCCTGTTTCACAAAACGGTGAAAACTTGAATACGACCAGTCGATGACGTTTTTGACATGACCGTGTTTCACCGGATTCCAATGAATATAATCGACATGACTGTTGTAATCGTCTTGGTCTTCGATCAAATGCGCCCACAATCGGCGTTGCCAAATACCTCGTTCTCGGCGTTTTTGACGGCTTTTTGAAATTCGTTCTCCATGGTCAATGGATCTGGAAAACCGTCCTTTCAACATATTCCATCTAACAGAGAAATCGCCATCATCGGGCGGCAATGTCCAAATACAATGCAAATGATCAGGCATGATGACGATGGCATCAATATGAAAAGGTTTGCGTTGTTTTACATAGCTAAAGGCATTTCGCAATTCATCAATCTTATCAATCAGCAGGTGATTGTTTTTCCGTTCCGCAAGATTGACGGTGAAAAACCACATAGCGTTGGGTATGTAAAATCGGCGGTATTCTGTCATGGCGCAATTGTTTCACGATCGATGCGCCTCCTAACGTCGGCACATCCTATAGGCTACATCATTCGCGAATGAAGCAACTCGCAAGCTCAACGACACCCTAACTCAACCAAGCAAAATCTGCCGCCAAGCCGGATGCTTCTGAATTTCGGCCAATGCCGCTTGCAGCAAACCGGCACCCGGTTCGGTACGATGCCAGGTGGAGGCACCGGAGGGATGCGGCAGCGGGATGACGTCGGTGTCGTGGCCGTGAAAATTCAGGCGGTGCAAACCGCCGATGACCTCGCTGAGCTTATCCACCTCCAGCATTTGCTGAATCGCCAGTTTGCCGACCGGGATGATCAACTTGGGCTGCAACAGCGCTACCTCCGCTTGCAGCCACCCCGCGCATTGCTGGATTTCCTGCGGATTGGGTACGCGGTCGCCGCCCTTGGGGTTTTTCCCCGGAAAGCAGCGGCACACCGCCGCCATATAGACCCGCTCCCGAAAACTGGCTTCGTCCAGGCCGATCTGGGCAAACCATTTGAACATCGTCTTACCCGCCGTCCAGGCAAACGGCCTGCCCAACACCCCTTCTTTATCGCCGGGTGCCTGACCGATTAGCAACACCGGCGACAATACCGGCTTGCCGCTAACCACTGGGCGGATCATGGCCGGGCAGCGAGTACAGGCCAGCAGCGCTTGACGGTGTTGTTGTAGCAAATGCTGTTGGTCGCTCATGATTGTCGGAATAAAAAAATTAAAAACATCCCTCACCCTAACCCTCTCCTTTATGCCCTGCGGGTACGGAGGGAGAGGGGACTTTTCGATCATTTCGCTCAAAGCGCCAGCTCGATGCCGACCGGGCAATGATCCGAACCAAAGACGTCCGGCAGGATGAACGCATCGCTGATTTGTCCGAGCAGCGCCTGGCTGGTCAATACGTAATCAATCCGCCAACCGATGTTCTTTTCGCGGGCATTGGCGCGGTAGCTCCACCAGCTGTAAGCCACGGTATCCGGATGCAGGTGCCGGAAACTGTCGATCAAACCGGCTTCGACAAAATGACTGAAGCCGTCGATCTCGACTTGGGTATAGCCGGCCGACTTGTTGTAATTGGCTTTGGGGCGGGCGATGTCGATGGCTTGATGGGCGACGTTGAAATCGCCGCAGGCAATCAACGGTTTTTGGCTTTGCAATTTTTGCATATAGGCCAAAAACTCTTTGTCCCAGGTCTGCCGGTAATCCAGGCGCGCCAGACCGTCGCCGGAATTGGGCACGTAGACATTCAACAAATAAAATTTTTCGAATTCGGCGACGATGATCCGGCCCTCCTGGTCGTGCTCGGCGATGCCCATGTCGTGCACCACTTGCAGCGGCTGTTGCCGGCTCAATATCGCCACCCCGGAATAACCCTTGCGTTCCGCGGAGTTGGAGTACAGATGATAGCCGTGTATATTTTCCAAAGCCTTGCTGACTTGCTCGTCTTGGGCCTTGGTTTCTTGCAGCAACACGCAGTCGGCATCGAGTTTGGACAGCGTATCGGCAAAACCTTTATCTTGCACGGCGCGGATACCATTGACATTCCAGGAGATGATTTTCATGTGGGGTTCCATTGGGATAGACCGAATTGACTAGTTATTTTACCGGCTTGCGCACCACAACGGGGACGCGATATGAACAATCAGAGCCGACGTAAACCTTGGCCGACCGCTGACAGCCAGCAGACTGCACACCGCCTGCCCGCAACGCTAAGCTGGCCACACCTGATGGCGCTGGGCGTGGGGGCGATTGTCGGCACCGGCATCTTGACCTTGATCGGGGTTGGCGCGGCCAAGGCCGGACCAGGTGTAATCCTGGCGTTTGTGATTGCCGGGGCGATTTGCGCCTGCGCGGCCTTGGCTTATGCGGAAATGGCGACGCTGATGCCGGCGGCCGGCGGTGCTTACACCTATGCGTACAGCGTGATCGGCGAATGGGCCGCCTGGTTGGTGGGCTGGAGTTTGATTTTGGAATATTCGCTGGTGGTCAGTGCGGTGGCAGTCGGTTGGTCCGGTTATGCGGCGCCGCTGTTGCACGAAGGATTGCGCGTACCCATGCACTGGATGCAAGGCCCGGAATTGGGCGGGCTGATCAACCTGCCGGCGATTTTCATCATCCTGGTTGTCACCATGCTTTTGCTGATCGGCACAAAGGAAAGCGCCAGCGTCAATGCCTTGTTAGTAGTGGTAAAGCTCACCGCATTACTGCTGTTTATCGCAGTGGTGTTGCCGCTGTTTAAAGCCGAGCATTTCCAGCCTTTTCTGCCGTTTGGCTTCATTAAAACCTTGGGCGCGGACGGCGTCGAGCGCGGGGTGATGGCTGCGGCGGCCATCATCTTTTTTGCCTTCTACGGCTTCGATGCGATTGCCACGGCGGCAGAAGAAACCCGCAACCCCGAACGCGATTTGGCGCTAGGCATCGTCGGTTCGATGCTGATCTGCGTGGCCATTTACGTCGTGGTGGCGGTGGCAGCACTGGGCGCTTTGGATTATCGGCGCTTCGCCGACAGCCCCGAGCCCCTGGCGCTGATTTTGCGCGAGTTGGGCAAACCTAACGCGGCGCGCTGGCTGGCGGCATCGGCCGTCATCGCCCTGCCAACCGTGGTCCTGGCGTTTTTTTACGGACAGAGCCGGATTTTCTTTGCGATGGCCCGCGACGGCTTGCTTCCGCGCAGCTTAGCCAAAGTGTCGCCACGCGGTACGCCGGTTCGCACCAGTGTGTTTACCGCCGTGATCGTCAGTATCATCGCCGGCGTGTTTCCGCTGGCGGACATCGCCGCACTGGCCAATGCCGGCACGCTGCTGGCATTCTGTGTCGTGGCGGTTTGCATGTTGTTGCTCAGGCATCAACAGCCGGAAATGCCGCGGAAATTCTCGGCACCGTTTGTCTGGATCACCGGGCCGATGGCGATACTGGGCTGCCTGTATCTGTTTATCAGCCTGCCGAGCACTACGCAGCTGTATTTTCTGATCTGGAACCTGCTGGGGGTTGCAGTTTATTACCTGTATGGTTCCCGGCAAACCAGAAAGACGTGCTAGGACCCGTCGATGTGCTTACAGAGAGATTTAGAGATGCCCGTTACATCTTTAACTTGCTGAATTGTGCTTCAAACTCTTCCAGCGACATCGCCCCGCTCTTACCCACCCGCTGATGGCCGGCATCGAAGAAATAGGTTCTGGGTAATTCGCCATACCAGGCCGGGTCGATCTCGTAACGCAGTTTTTCGGGGTTATCGGAGGCGAAAGCCCAATTCTCCAGCCCGCCGAGTTTATGGCTATCGATGATACGTTTGATCTCCGGCAAGGCTTCCGCGTCGTCGGTGGCTAGCATGACGATTTTCAGAGCCGGATGTTTCTCGTGCAGCTTACCCAGTATGTCCATGTCCTTCAGGCAGGATGGGCAATCCACCGACCAGATTGCCAGCATTAACGGCTTGTTGGCGTTTACCGCCAAAATCTGTTGATAGCTGCCGGGAGTGAAGGGTTTTATTTCGGGCTGTTCCGCCAAAACCACACCACAGCCAATGAGATTTAAAGCTAGACCAACCAGAATGGTTCTTGTGTTCATAGTATCCTTATTAAATTAGCTGCCAGGGCCAAATGTGCCATCAAAAAACTAAGCACCTTATCGCCAGTCAAGACCACATTCAAGCCCAAACGGCAGAGGTAACGATAAAGTGGCTGTGGTCCAGGTTCAACTCAGGCGATGTAGTCATTTAACATAGTTTATTACTTTGCTTTTACCTACCGGCTGCTTTAACGAATGGTTGAATCTTTTTAAGCCACTCAATCTTGTGCAAACCAATACGCCTATCAAATTATTGAACTATCCGACTTTTTTTAAACATCTCGCTTGTTTAAAAGTTTATGTCTCAGACATAGCACCTTGGAATAGCAAGGCGTATCACCCAAAAAAACCTAAAAAATCAGTTAAATAACACAGTTTATTAAATATAAAACGCAACTATTAATTTTTTATCAATAAAATCAAAGCCATTTAATCTTGGCCCCAATCTTGCCGGAAATTCGGAATATTTTTTATCCGGAAAACCTGTTAGCTATCAGCATGATCCAGCTCGGAAAATCGCTCAAATTGAGTAGATCAGAAGGCTAAAACAAACTTAGCAATAATCCAGAAATAATAATTACAACCGAGATCAAACGTGAAAAACCAATCCGAAACACTTGATAAATCAGCGTCTTATAGATTGCCGATGCGTTTTTTATTGTCTACTGCTGTTCTGCTGGCTATTACCAGCAATGTCGCCATCGCTGAAACACAGAAGAAAAGTACAGGCGACGCCACGAAACATACGGCAAAAAATGCAGAAGCTTCCAAGCCATCGGACCAGCCCACTGCTAACAATAGTCAAACAGCATCAAAACAAGTGTCGTCGGAAACGCCGGCTGTGGGCGGTAGCACCAAAGACGAAGTGATGGAAGAAATGGTGATCACCGGTGAAGTGGCGAAAGACTCGCATTTCACCTCGCCATCAACCCGCCTATCACGCGCCGAAATTGAACGGCAAAACGCCCAAACCACCGAAGAAGCGGTCAAGTATCAACCGAGCTTGCAGATACGCCAGCGTTATATCGGCGACCCGAACGGCGTGTTAGGCATCCGCGGGGCCGATATGTTCTCGACGGCCAGAAACATGGTGTATGCCGATGGCTTACCGCTGCACAATCAATTGCAGGCTTCTTTTAACGGTGCGCCGCGCTGGTCGATGGTGGGCCCAAACGAAATCGACGCGGTTGACGTGGTTTACGGTCCTTTCTCCGCGGAATACAGCGGCAACTCCATCGGCGGGGTAGTGAACCTTAAAACCCACATGCCAATGAAAGAAGAGTATTACGCGGAAACCAGCTACTTTGTGCAGCCTTGGGAGAATATTGGCGCGGATGGCGGCACCTTTGACGGCAACCGGCAGTATTTTTCATACGGTAACCGCTTGGATAAATGGTCTGCGCTGCTTTCCTACAACCGCTTGGAAGCGGAAAGCCAGCCTATGAGTTACTTCATCGATAATACCGGTTTGCGCAATCCTACCGGCGTAACGACCGCAGTCAATGGCGCGGTGCCGATTCTGGACACCCGCGGCACGCCCAGTTATATCTACGGCGACACTGGCCCCGAATTAATCAATACCGATCTGGTTAAACTCAAAGTGGGATACGACATCACGCCGGATTTGCAGGCCATCTTTACCGGTGCGTTCGAGGAACGTACCCGCAAATCCGAAAAACCGCGCAATTATCTGACCTCTGCAAACGGCAATGCCTATTACGGCGATAACAATACCAATTCTCGCGATGCCGTTTACGCGGGAAGAGCATTCAACGTTTTGAACAGCGGCTTCGGGCCGTCCGATGACGAACGACAAACCATGCAAATCGGCATGCAGGTAAAAGGGGCGATTACCGACACCTGGGATATAGACACCACGTTCAGCTACTTGGATGTAATCAAAGACGAGCGCAGAACCGCTTTTTTTAATCCTGACGATCCGCGCAACCAAAACACCGGCCAACTGCAAGTATTTGACGATTTCAATTGGAAAAACTACGACTTGAAACTGAGCACCCGAGAGTTTTTAGGCTGGAAACCCTTGGAATTTTTAGGCGGTTACCACTTCGACAACTACAACATGAACTTCAAACAGTTCTCCTATAACAGCTATTCGGCCGATCAGATAGGCTCAGAAACCATAGGACGGCGTAACCAAGGTGAAGTCACTACCAATGCGATGTTCGGTCAGTTCGCCTATCACTTTGCGCCGGACTGGGATTTGACATTGGGCGCACGTTACGAGTGGTGGCTGGCGTCCAGTGGCGTGGGCTCTAACCGTGCATTGTCAGATCGTAGCGACGATGCCATCTCCCCGAAAGCATCGTTGGGATTTGAGCCGTCCAATTGGAAATTCCGTTATTCGTTTGGTCGCGCCTACCGCTTTCCGGTCATCGCAGAGCTGTATCAAAACCTCCAGTCGCCGACGAGCATAACCACGGCAAACGAGAATTTAAAGGCCGAGGACGGCTGGCATCATAATTTTATGATCGAATACGGACTGGATAACGGTTACGTGCGGGTCAATGTGTTCCGCGACGACATCCGCAACACTATCCAGCAGGTTAGACGCGCCACCGGCATCTTGACTGAAAATGCCTTCCAAAACATTCCCGCCACCAGCACTACCGGCGTAGAACTGGTGTATGACCAAGCTCGCGTGCTCGACTCTGACTTTGATCTGAATTTCAACGCCACCTGGATGAACGCTATTGTGGAAGACGGCGGGCCGGACATTAACTTTCAAGAAGCGAACGGATCACTTACCCGCTTTAACCTAACCGGCAAAGAACGTATCCGTTTGCCGGAATGGCGTTTTAATGCGCTGGCGACCTATCATGTGAACGAAGCGCTGGATGTCTCGATGGCCGGCCGCTACACCAGCGACTCTTACAACGATATTGATAACAAAGACCACGTCAACAATGTCTTCGGCTCGCAGGACGGTTTTTTCTTCCTGGACTTTAAAACCAGCTACCGCTTTAAGTACGATTTGCTGGGTAAACCCGCGAAAAGCCGCATCTCATTCGGTATCAACAACCTGACGGACAAAACGGCTTATGTGTTCCATCCTTATCCGCAAAGAACGTTCTTCCTTGAGGGCGCAATAAGTTTCTAAGTTGTAAGAAATTTTTTAACCCGGCCTTTACACATCGTTGCTCCCGCAAAAGCGGGAGCGCTGCAGCTGCGCGAAACCCATGAGCCGTCTAACGGCTTCCACCTTCCAGGAAATTTAAGAGCCGGGTTAATAATCACCCAATCTGCAAGGCCATGGCGCTAGCACCAAGCCAGGCAAAATCCGCCCCAACCTCTTTACAACCCATTTGATTTTGCGGATCCTATCCCCACAGTATCCGACCTAGAAAACAGCCCATGACATCAAACCATCGTGTGCCCGCTACCAGTCGCGCCCGCCGCCGCTTTTTAAAACTGGCGGCTGCCGGCTTGGTCACCACCAGCATGCCGGCGTCTGCACTGTTTCGCTTAACTAATCCCTGTCTGAATCCAGCCGGGACGCCGGCATCAGCCCTAGAAACCGCCGCTTGGCAAGGCATCGATCCGGCAGACTGGTGGGATTGCCACACGCATATCATCGGCTCCGGCGACGGCGGTAGCGGCATTACGCAAACGCCGGATATGCATGCCCCGCTCAAGCACCCGGTGCAAACCCTGCAACATTGGGCTTACGCCAACGCGGCCTGCATCCCTGACACGAACCAAGACACCGCCTTCGTCAAACGCTTACAAGCCCTGATGGACAACATGCCCAAGGGCGCCAAGGCCATGCTCTATGCGTTTGACCGTGCGCATGGGGCCAGCGGCGACCCGGATCATGCCAATACCGCATTCTTTGTCCCCAACGAGTACGCTCAGCGTTTGGCGCAAGCCTATCCGCAGCGCTTCGAATGGGTAGCCAGCATTCATCCTTATCGCCCCGATTGCGTCTCTGTACTGGAACAGGCCGCCGCCAACGGTGCCCGCGCCGTGAAATGGCTACCGCCGGCAATGGGCATAGACCCGGCGTCGCCGCAATGCGACCAGTTTTATAAAGCGGCTGCAAAATTGAACATACCGATCATTACCCACGGTGGCGAAGAGAACGCATTGCATGGCGCCGACCAACCTTTGTTCGGGAATCCGCTGCGTTTGCGGCGAGCTCTCGATGCCGGCGTCCGGGTGGTGATTGCCCATTGTGCGACATTGGGCAAGGATGTAGACGAAGACGGCCGGGAAGTGCGAAGTTTTGATTTGTTTGCCAAGTTGATGGCGGATAAACAGTGGCAGGACCGGCTATACGGTGACATTTCGGCGATTGTGTTACGCAACCGCGATATGGGCGTGATCAAAACCCTGCTGACGGAAACCAGCTGGCATAGCCGCTTGCTGTACGGCTCGGATTACCCGTTGACCGGCATTTTGCCGTTGATCTCACCGTCGGCTTTTGCCGAGGCCGGCCTGCTGGCGGACGATGCCGTCGAACCGTTGCTGGCCCTACAGGAATATCACCCGTTTCGCTTCGATTTTGTGTTGAAACGCAGTTTGTCGTGGCAGGGCAAGCGTTTTGCCGACGGTGTATTTGCGACTCGGCCGTTTTTTACGGGCCAACAACGTTAGAGTTAAAAGACTACCGCTACGCCAAAGCGCGTGCTAGCATTGATAGCACCACCCCTTGGAGTTAGCTATGCCCAGCCTTGTTGTTAGAAATCTTGATGAAACGCTGGTTAAGGCTTTGAAAGCCAGAGCTGCCGCCCACCATCGTTCCACAGAAGCAGAACATCGCGCCATCCTGGCGGAGGTTTTGACCGGGCCGCAACGGAAATCTTTTACGGAAGCGCTAGCCGCCATGCCCAATGTCGGTTCGGATACTGACTTTCTGCGTGTGGATACCGAGAGCGATTTGGCTGATGTATTTGATTGACACGAATGTGATTAGCGAAATCCGCAAAGGCAGCAAGACAAATCCGGGCGTTAACCAGTTCTTTGCCGGCGTCGCCCAAAATGATCACAAGCTGTATATTTCTGTCGTCACCGTCGGTGAATTGCGGCGCGGCGTGGATCTGCTGAATCACCGCGGCGATTTTAGCCAAGGCAAGTTACTCGAGAACTGGCTAAACCAGCTTATGCAGGAATATCGCCATCATGTCTTGCCTATCGACAACGAGATTGCGCTGGTTTGGGGGAAATTGCGCGTACCAAATCCTCAACACCCCTTGGATAAATTGATCGCTGCTACGGCGTTAATTTACGATCTTACCGTTGTCACCCGGAATGTTGGTGACTTTGCCGGCACAGGAATTCGGGTCCTCAATCCATTCACGGATTAAGCCGTCGCCCGCAGCAAATTCCCATAAAACAAAGCTTTGCCGGTTTGGCTCTGCATCCACAGTTGTTTGATTTCGAGTTGGCGTTTAGCAAAACAAGGTGCGGCAGCGCGGGCTAAATCCTGCAAGTCCACCTTGGGAGAATAGGTGTTCAGGACTAAAAACGCCCCCGGATTCATCAAGCCGCGCGCGGTTTCGATCAAGTCGGCCAGCTGATTTTCCAGTTTCCATTTTTCGCCCTTGGCGCCCAAACCCCAGGCCGGTGGGTCCATGATGATGCCGTCGTAATAGTTGCCGCGTTTCAATTCGCGCTTGGCAAATTTCAAGGCATCTTCCAGTACCCATTGGATGTCGGCCAACCCGCTACGCACCATGTTGTCGTTGGTCCAATCCAACATTTGCTTGACTGAATCCACATGCACCACTTCCGCGCCATTCACCCTCGCCACCAGTGAGGCCGCACCAGTGTAAGCAAACAGGTTTAATAGTTTGTCGCCCGGTTTGACCCGCTCGGCGATGAACCGCCAGTTGGCTTGTTGTTCCGGAAACAAGCCCAGGTGTTTGAATTTGGTCAGCTTCAACCCGAATTTCAATTGCTCATAAGCAATCTGCCAGTTTTCGACTGCCTGCGGCTTCAATTTTTTCCAGGCGCCTTGCGTGGATGACAGCTCTACAAACTCCCAATCTGCCCTCGCCTGCCAATCGGACCACGACCAACCCGGCTGGAAATGTGCTTGAATCTCCGGGCGTATCGTCACCACGTCGCCCCAGCGTTCCAGTTTCTTACCGTCACCGGCATCCAATAATTCATAGTCCGCCCAGCCAGCGGCGACTTCGCGCTGCGTATTTCCAGGAACGGCAACACTATTGCTGGCTTTGTGTTCAGGTGACTTGCGGCGAATTGGATCGTTGGGCATATTGCTGGCGGCGCACAGAATGGTTAATCGGCGGATTTTATGCCCGAATGCGCAAACAGACCACCACAAACGGCGAATATTCAATGATCGGCGGGAAGTAAGCCAAACTACATGACGGCCGTTAACCTATTTGCACAGACAACATGGCAATGGCACCCAACGTGGTTTTGTCAGTAAAAAAGCCGACCTGTTCGCCGTCACCTTGCAAGCCCAGGATGTATAGGAGGGGCAGAAAATGTTCGTCTGTCGGGATGGCCAACGCCGCATCGCTTAATTCGCGATATTTGACGACGGCGCTGTGATCGCCTGCGGCAATCAAGCGTTTAACCCGCTCGGCAAACGCGACGGCCCAGTCATGAGCCGTATCCCGCCAAATCGCCGCTTGCAAGTTGTGTACGATATTACCGCTGCCGACGATCAACACCCCCTCGTCTCGCAAGCAGCGTAAGGCTTTACCCAGTTGGTAATGCTGTTCAGGCGACTTTTTTGTATCCAGACTGAGTTGTAAAACCGGGATGTCTGCATCGGGAAACAGATGGCACAAAACCGACCAACTGCCATGATCCAAACCCCAGTCCTGATCCAGCTCAATCCCAGGCATCCGCGCCTTGATCCTCGCCGCCAATGCTGGGCTACCCGGCGCAGGATAGACAAAATCGAATAAGGCTTGTGGAAAGCCGTAGAAATCGTGGATGGTCCGTGGCTGCGGCATCGCAGTAACCCGTGTGCCATCGGTTTGCCAATGCGCCGAGATGCATAAAATCGCCTTGGGCCTGGGCAGATTTTGCCCCAGTTCCGCCCAAGCCCGACTGAATTCGTTATCTTCCAGCGCATTCAACGGGCTGCCGTGACCGATGAATAAGGCCGGCATCCTCGGCAAGTTTTGGTTGTCGGGCTGGGCCGTATTCATCGTCTCTACTCCCATATGTTTGCTTCTAAGCCGCGACGTTAAAACGACAGGCTTGGTAATCGTCTATAGCTTGCTCGATCTGCTCGCGAGTGTTCATCACAAACGGCCCGTGCTGAGCGATTGGTTCACGCAAAGGCTTGCCGGCCACCAGGATCAAACGACTGTCTTGCTTGGCCTGCAATATCACCCCATCCGACTCACCGCTGCTTAACACCGCCATGCGTTGCGCAGCTACCGACCGCTCTGCCACCGCAACCTCGCCGCGATACACATAAAAAAACGCATTGTGGCCTGCCGGAAGCGACTGACTGAAACTGGCCCCAGCGGGCAGATGCAGATCCAAAAACAGCGGTTCAGTATCCGGCCGCTGAATCGCGCCCGCGACGCCATGACTGCTGCCGGCAATCACCCGCACCTTGACGCCGTTGGCCGTGAGTAATTCCGGAATCTGCTCACTTTGCACATCTTGATAACCGGCCGGCTGCATTTTCTCGGCAGCCGGTAGATTGATCCACAATTGAAAGCCTTCAAGCATGCCGTCTTTTTGCTCGGGCATTTCCGAATGAATAATCCCGCGCCCCGCGGTCATCCATTGAATGCCACCGGTTTCCAGCAAGCCTTGGTGGCCGGCGTTATCACTATGCCGCATCCGCCCAGTAATCAAATAAGTCAGGGTTTCGAAGCCGCGGTGCGGATGATTGGGAAAGCCGGCGATGTAATCGTTGGGCTTATCGCTGCCGAAGGCATCTAGCATCAAAAATGGATCGAGGCGTAGCTGCAAGGATTGGCCCAGCACGCGGGTCAATTTCACGCCGGCGCCATCCGACGTAGCATGACCAACCACCAATTGCTCGATAGCGCGGGACCGCATTACTTCATCGTTTTTAACTGTGTCTGTGTTCATCGCGAATCTCCTATATTAAGGTTAGGTCAGGCCGCCAAGGCGGCGATTTGCGTAGCGGCAGCTTGCAAGGCCAATTGCTCGGCGTCGCCGCCCATCGCCAAGCCTTCCGCATAAATAAAGGTGACATCGGTCATGCCCAAAAATCCCAAGACGGTGCGCAAATAAGCGCTTTGGCTGTCAGTCTCGGTACCGCTGTGTTTACCGCCGGCGGTTTGAATCACATACACCTGTTTGTTTTTCAGCAAGCCTTCCACGCCGTTTGCGGTGTATTGGAAGGTCACCCTGGCCCGAGCGATGGCGTCAATCCAGGCTTTGAGTTGCGCCGGAATCCCAAAGTTATACATCGGCGCGGTCAGTACTACGATGTCGGCTTGTTGAATTTCGGCGATTAAGGCGTCGTCCAGCGCCACCCGTTGCGCTTGCTCGGGGTTGCGCTGTTCGGCGGGCGTACTCAGCGCAATCAAAGCCGCTTCATCCAGCAAAGGATGCGGGGTTTTCGCCAAGTCGCGCACGGTCAATTGTGCAGCGGGCGTTTGCTGGCGTAAACCGGCCACCAAATTGTCGGCCAGACGGCTGGAATAGGCATTTTCGGCACGGATGCTGGAATTGATTTGCAGAATGTTCATTTAAGTCTCCCAAAGGTGTTGAAGTTGGGTTGACTATACGCCGGGATAATATTGGGCAGAAGACCGGAAAATGGATAACATTGTTCCACTGGAGGAACAATCATGCAGATAGAACCTAACGACCTGTGGCTATTCGCCAAAATCGCTGATGCCGGCAGTTTTTCCAAAGCCGGCGAATTGCTGGGTTTGCCTAAGTCAACCTTGTCGCGGCGCATCAGCAATCTGGAAAAACAACTGGGCGAGCGCTTGCTGCAACGCACCACCCGACAGCTGAATTTGACCGAATTTGGACTGCGCTTGTTACAACACGGCCGACAGGTCAGCGAGGAAATCGAAGCGGCGATGGCATTGGCACAACATCGGCAAATCCAGCCCAGCGGTGCACTACGCATCTCGATGCCCAACGACTTCGCCAATCTGTTTTTGGCTCCCTTACTGGCTCAATTCAGCAACAGCTACCCGGCTATTACCTTGGAAATCGATCTATCTGCACGGCGGGTGGATTTGCTCAGCGAGAGTTTCGATCTGGCGATTCGGATGGGCGATTTGCCGGATGATGCGACGTTGACGGCCAAGCGCTTGAATCTGCAAACCTGGGGCTTGTATGCGTCTGAAGCTTATTTGCATAAGCGCGGCACACCTGCGCACCCTGAAGAATTGTTGGAACACGATGCCCTCAGCCTGTTGGCCGGTAATCGAGAAGCGCCGGTCTGGCGCTTGACGAAGGGTGAACAACAATGGCTGGGCATGCCGCCGGTACGCATCCAAGCCAACTCGCCGGAATTATTGGTCAAGCTGGCAATGCAGGATCAAGGCATCGTCGCCGCGCCGGATTCTTACGCCAGCACTTACATGCCCAATCAGGAACTGGTGCGCGTGCTACCGGAATGGTGTTTGCCGCAAACCACGGCTTGGTTGGTGTTCCCAGGTCGGCGTTTGATGCCGACCAAGACCCGGGTGTTTATCGATTTCTTGGAAACGCATTTAAAAGACTTTACATGAGACGTAATCGGCAACTGGGGAAACGGCAAAACCGCCTGGCCGCATAGCTTATTTGTTTGACTGAAATTACCTGTGCCTATAGAATCGCCGCCGCCTAACGCATGGTTAGGAAGCCTGTCGTTTCAACAATTTAAGGAAAATTCATGTTTAGATCTTTGGCTATTTCACGCGGCATCCTTCTGTTAGGCGGCATGCTGGCGATCAGTTCGGCGCAAGCAACCGTGGTTGCCGGCTCGGATTTCATCAAGACTGCAACGACTCATTACGTTATTAACTCAGCGGGAAGCTTTGCTACCTACATCCCCTCTTTTATCGTAATCGGCGCAGACGGTTCGGAGCCAAGTGAGAATTTCGGACCGTTCACTATTTTCGGGTCATTTGACGTCGAGCGCTATCAAAGCACGGCAAGTGCTTCTACAACGTCGGCAAGCGGTGAAATTACCGACAAGCTATTGTTTACCAACGCCAACGTCACACTGAACGGCGCAATCCATAGCTTCAATTTCCCGAGTTTGCTTAGTCTTATGACCAGCGACACGGCGTTTCAGTCGGAGTCGGCATCTCTCGGTTGTACTATCCCACAGGGCCTTATTCCTTCCTGTGTGACCATGCCCAACCCAAACCCATCGTCTTGGTTCGGAACCCTAAGCAATGAATCCATCAGCATGAACGGCTTCGCAGCAGTCGATAACATAAAAGCGGGTTACAGTTATCACATACAGGCGTCCGTGGTCCCGTTGCCAGCAAGTGTCTGGCTATTTGCTTCAGCCCTGGGACTGGCCGGCATCACGCAAAGAAAACAGCGTGTCATAAAATAGTTCATAAGGCATCGGATCCGTAGAGCGCAAGGCTTTGCATCTTGCTGGATTGATGCAAAGCCCGCGTGTCGCAGAGCCTATGAACGTGTTTCCCGCTAATGCCCAGCCGCAGCCAAGCGGGGTATGAAGACGGCTTCCTGCTCAAGCAATCGAGACTCCAAGGCCAAACCTTGTAATTCCACTTGGATATTGCGATCCGGCGCCGCTTGCAGGAAATCGCTCAGCGTTTCCAGAATATCGTGATCGATAAACAGGGCTTTGCCGCCGTCAATGATCAATTCGCTATCGTCGGCGATACTGGCAAGATAATTACGAAGCAAGGCTTTATTTAAAAAAGACACGTCCTTGTGCAGCCTCAGCAAGTAGTTGGGCCCATGCTGGGTTAAGGTGATAGCCGCATGGAAGTTGGCCCGCAAGACGAAAAAAATACCGCACACCATGCCAATCGCGATACCTTCCAACAAGTCGGTAAATAAAATCGCGAACACGGTAATCGCAAACGGCACAAATTGATTCAAACCTTTTTGGTAAAACTCCACAAACATGGCCGGCTTCGCCAGCTTGTAACCGGTTTGCAACAAGATTGCCGCCAGACAGGCTAATGGGATCATGTTCAGAAAATGCGCGAAAAACAATACGCTGATCAATAACAACACCCCATGGAAAAAGCTGGATACCCGGGTTTGACCGCCGGCATTGATGTTAGCCGAACTGCGCACAATCACGGCCGTGATCGGCAAACCACCTATCAATCCGCTGAGCAGGTTGCCCAGGCCTTGGGCTTTCAATTCGCGATTGGTCGGCGAAACGCGCTTATGCGGATCGAGCTTATCCACCGCTTCAACGCTCAGCAGGGTCTCCAGGCTGGCGATGATGGCCAGGGTGAGCGCGATGCTGTATATCTTGGGATTGCCGAGATAGCTGAAATCCGGCAAGCGCAACTGGTTAACAAAATTGCTGGTGGAGCCAAGTTCCGGTAAAGACACCAGATACTTGACGCCGATGGACCATTCAGGTGCCGCAGCCAAGGCCCAGGCATTGAAAGACACTCCCCAAATCACCGCCAACAACGGCCCGGGAATCATCCGCAAGGCATTAAATTGTTTGATGAAAGCGCTTTCCCAAAAAATCAGAATCAATAAGGCCACGCCAGCCACCAGAGTCGCGCCGGGCGAAATGCCGTGCAGTGAGTGGGTAAACTCGATGAAGCTGGAACTGGCGGTATCCGGCATATAACTCTCGTCAGCCGCGTAGCCCTCATCGTAACCGGTGGCGTGCGGGGTTTGCTTGATGATCAGGATCATACCAATAGCCGCCAACATACCTTTGATCACCGCGGTAGGGAAAAACGCGGCAATAGCCCCGGCGCGAAGGAAACCGAACAGCATTTGGAAAATCCCGGCAAACATCAGGCTCAACAAAAAAGCCTTGTAATTGCCCAAGGTTTCGATGGCGTTGAAAACGATGACCGTCAGGCCAGCCGCGGGGCCGGAGACACTGAGCTGCGAACCGCTGCACAAGGACACAACGATACCGCCGATCATGCCGGCGATAACCCCGGCGAATAAGGGTGCGCCGGACGCCAACGCCACCCCCAAACACAAGGGTAAGGCCACCAGAAATACCACAATGCTGGCCGAAAAATCCTGACAAAAATATTTCAGGTAATCATTAAACTGCATTTTCATAGACGGTCTCCGTGCGGATAACTGGGAGCCTTAATGGGCGTATTGGTAGATGTTGTGAATCGGCGAGGTGGCGTCGATGTGTATCAACTCATTCAACAAACCGTCGTGCAAACCGTATACCCAGCCGCGCAAACTGACTTTTTGGCCGGACTTCCAGGCCGATTGCACGATAGAGGTGTGGGCCAGACGTTGCACTTGTTCGATGACATTCCACTCGATCAATTTGTTGAGCTTGCGTTCGGGCTGTAAATTGTCCAGTTCGTCTTGGTGCAAGCGATACACTTCCTTAATGTGCGTCAACCACTTGTTGGCAATCGCCAAATCACCGCGTTGCTGGCGCAAAGCGGCTTCAACACCACCGCAGCCATAATGGCCGCAGACGATCACATGCTTGACCTTTAAGGCGTTAATCGCGTACTGCAGCACGCTTAAACCGTTAAAATCGGTGGTGATGACTTGATTGGCGATATTGCGGTGCACGAATATTTCGCCGGGTTGGGCATGAACGATGGTATCGACCGGCACGCGGCTGTCGGAACAGCCTATCCATAAAAACTCCGGATGTTGTTCCTTGGCCATATTGATGAAGTAATCGGGCTGTTTACCGGTCATGGCTTCTGACCAGGCTTTGTTTTCCAGCAGCAATTTGTTGGGAGTCTGCATAAACCCCTCCTCTTGTGTCGTTGCGATGTAAACGATGCGATTCTTAGGCGTCGCACTTAAGCAACCGATGTATTGGAAGATCGTATCGGCAGCCGAACAAATAATATCGAATCGAAATTTTTATGCAAGCAATAACGTTTCGATTCGATATTTTTATCGCTAATGAGCATTAGCTTGAGGGGGTATACGCACCGCTTATGCAGACCTAAGCAGTGGTTCTGATACTGACTTATTTAAGACGCGAAAACTTAGAAGCCAAAAAGCTTACCAAGGCAATGCCGAGCCATCGTACTTAACAAAGCTGCCGCTATCGGCCAAGCTGAAATTGGCTATCACCTTACGCATGCCCGATACGCTTTCTTCAACGTCAATCAGGCCGTTCGGTCCGCCCATATCGGTTCTGACCCAACCCGGATGCAGAATCAATACGCCGATGGACGAAGGCCGCAAATCGATGGATAGGCTCTTCAATGCCGCATTCAAACCGGCCTTGCTGGAGCGGTACAGAATGCTGCCGCCGCTGGTATTGTCGGTCATGCTACCCATCAAGCTGCTCAAGGCCACGATCAAGCGTTTGTCGCCACTCTGCACCTGCGGCAGGAAGGCTTCGGCCAATTTAAGTGGCGCCATCACGTTGACCGCCAGCACGTTTTCCCAGGTTTGATAATCCAGTTGCCCGAAACCGCGACCGGTTTGATCGCCGTAAACGCCGGCATTATTCAGCAAGACATCGATTTTGCGGTCGGCTAGCTTGCTTGCCAACGCATCGATTTGGCTGAAATCTGCCACATCCAGTGTCTCGATTTGAATGTGCGAGTATTGTTTGGCAAGCGCCGCCAAATGTTCGGCCTGGTCCGGCTTGCGGCAGGCCGCGATGACCTGGTAATCGGCGGCGGCATATTGCCGGCAAAACTCCAGACCCAAGCCGCGATTGGCGCCGGTAATTAAAACAGTTTGCATCGTTACGTCTCCAAACGAGTGATTGAAAAATAAGGGAAGCTATAGTTTTACGCAGTCTTGATAAGTAATTGCCGATTGAACTATTCGTATTTAGCCATGCCTCACCGACACAGTTTTAGCATGAAATTCCCGGAGGCTACTATGCAAATGCAATCAGTTAAATCCAGCACCATCGACGTGATCGGCTACGACGAACAAACCCATAAATTACGGGTGTCATTCAAAGACCGGCAAGCTCAGGATTTTTGCCATGTGCCCGAACACCTGTTCGCCGCATTTCTGAAAGCCCGCTCCAAAAACCGATTTTATAAGCGTCACTTCCAGGATTTGTTTCCCTGCTGAAAAAGACCGAAGCCACCATCCATACCCGATAGATTCAAAACCTTGCGTCTATCGGGCCTCATTCACTAGCAAGCCATAAAACGGGCAACTTGTTCGCTTATCCCTGCCGTAACTGCCGGTAAAGCCTGATCATGCTATCGGCGATAGCTTGTTCCGAGCCATACAACACGCCGCAATGATTCATAAACGTCGAGCCGTTCGGATTTAATAGTAACGGTTTGCCGTGTATATCGCTGACCGGCGCGCCGGCTTCCTGGAACAAACAAGCGGTAGCCGCGTAATCCCAAACGCTGCCGCCGCCCTTATCCAGCTTAGGAAATTTGAAATAACACGCCGGTGCCTCAGTCAGCGCTTGACAGGCATTTAAGGCCGCGCCGCCTTGCAAACGCAGCTTGGCCTCGGCATAGCCCAACTCAACGGCAATCCGTTGCAATTCGACTAGCGTAGCTTGGTACAAGGGGTCGTGAGCAAAGCTTTTATCGGTAATGAACGTCAAGACTGGCGCAGGCGGTGCCGGCTTAAAAGCGTGTTGGTTTTGCCAAGCGCCTTGGCCTGTAATCGCCCGATACAGCGTATGAGTTAAGGGATCGTAAACGACGCCAATCAGCGCCTCTCCGGCGCGCGATACCAAGGCGATGGACACCGAATAACCCGGCACGTTTTCGATAAACGGCAAGGTGCCGTCTAAAGGATCGATACACCAGAAATAGTCGTGTTGCAGACGCGCGCCGTCATCCAGACTTTCTTCCGACAATAAAGCCAAATCGTATCTGGCGCAGATCGGCCGCAAGGTTTGCAGAATAATCTCCTGACTCAAATGATCGATTTCCGTCACTACCCGAGCAGCCAGACTGGCGCCGCCGTCTTTGCTGTTTACAACAACCGCAGTATGCGCAGACCTGGCAATCAATTGTCCGGCCTGCATCGCAGCGGAGATGGCACACTGGCCGAGTAAATACAGATCGTCCGCTGACAAGCGCATCGGTTCTCCTGGTAATTTTATAATTGGGCGATGACTTGCCGCGTCAGCCGCTCGCTATAGCTGTTGGGGGACCAATAGCCGGGACTCCAGCCTTTTAAAAAGCGGTGAAAATCGGTCCAGGCTACTGGATAAAGTGCCCGCCAATCACGTTCGACCGCATCGGCATCGACGGGTTTTTGTTGACGCCTCAACGCCTGTTGCAAAGCCTGAAAATAAATATCCAGCAATTCGCTCTCCCGGCGCTGGCACTCGTCCTGGCCCAAACAGCTATCGATAAAATACGCGACATCCTTGATTCCGCAACCGCCGCCGACGTATTGAAAATCCACTGCCGCGACCCGGCTGCCGTCCGCCGAAAAACAAAAATTGGCCAATTTGGCATCGCCGTGCACAAAGGTTTGGTAAGGCGTATCGCGCAGTTTTTGATCAATCATCGGCGCGGCATTTTTCAAGACAATATCCTGCAAGGCCTCCCATTCGTTGGGCCGGGTTTGCAGATGCCAATAAGTGCCGGTGGGCCACAAACCACTGGGATTTTCACCGATAAACGTGGCATGAAAATTGGCCAGCCAATTTAAACATGTGCGTATCTCCCCTTCCCCGGCCCGCGAGCGGCGTTGCGGAAACCCCACCGGATGCAGATCTTCCAAGACCATGACTATATCCTCACCGAACATTTCGAAAGCTAAACACGCCGGGACTCGGCAATCCGCGTCGCAACGTTTGGCCCATCCTTGGTACCAAGCCGCCTCTATCTGATAAGAGCGGACTTTGCGCCGATGCGATAAATCTTCATTGGAACCGGGCGTTTGCAGACTTTGTGCCGACAGTTTTACGTGTTTGACGATCACGCTAGCACTGTCGCAGCCGCTTACGCCATAGCGCAAAATATAGCCGTAGCCGCTCCACAGACTTTGAATGGTTTCAAGTTGAAATGCATCATCGGCACCGGTCGCCTGAAGCACGAGATCGCGAATGGTATTTTGCATGAGTTGAGAGTGCCTTAAAAGATTGCTATTTTCCGGGAATACGCCGAACGAAAGTCAGGCTCGCGTGTCGGATTGCGGTATCGTTGGTATAGTTCATACCGTCGTATAGCCCATACATTAAACATCACCGCCATGATAGCAACCATGAATTTTGCATCCGATAACTGGGCCGGCGCTCATCCGGCCATTTCCCAACGTTTGTTGGCAGCCTCCGCGGGCTTTTCAGCCCCCTATGGCGCCAGCGCGCTGGATCGCAAAATCGAGCAACAGTTTAACGAGCTATTCGAACGGGAAGTCGCAGTCTATTTCGTCAGCACCGGCACGGCCGCCAATTCGCTGGCGCTGGCGGCCGTCAACCGTCCGGGCGGCGTCTCGTTTTGCCATCGAGAAGCACACATGCTGGAAGACGAATGCGGCGCACCGGAGTTTTTCACGCATGGCGCACGGTTGGCGCCAGTGGACGGCGACAACGGCAAAATCGATCCGGAAAATCTGAAAGCGGAAATCGAGCGTTTCCCGCCTAATTTTGTGCATGCCGGCCAACCCATGGCCATTTCCATCACTCAGGCCACCGAGATCGGCACGCTTTATCAACCGGAGGAGATTGCCGCGATTGCCGACATTGCCCAAACTTACGGCTTACCCTTGCACATGGACGGCGCGCGCTTTGCCAATGCACTAGTCTCGCTGGGGTTAACGCCTGCGGAAATGAGCTGGAAGCTAGGGATAGATATTGTGTCTTTCGGGGCCACCAAAAATGGCTGCTGGTGCGCTGAAGCCTTGGTGTTTATGAATCCGGCACAGGCCAAAGATTTACCGTTTATCCGCAAGCGCGCCGCGCAGTTGGTATCTAAAAGCCGATTTATCGCCTGTCAGTTTGAAGCGTATTTAGACGACGGACTTTGGCTGAATCTCGCCTGCCACGCCAACGCGATGGCGGCGCGTTTGCAAAACGGCATTGCCCACTCAAAAAACGCCCGCCTGGCCTGGCATGCAGAAGCCAATGAGGTGTTTGCCGTGCTAGACCAAGCGCACGCGGACCTCTTGCAACAACAAGGGGCGGTGTTTTACCCCTGGAATCCGCCGCGCGCAAACCCTGGCCTGGTAGCCGACCAGGAAGTATTGGTGCGTTTGGTCACCACTTTTGCGACGCAGGCGGAGCAAGTCGATGCCTTTATCGAGCGTTTGGGCTGAGGGCAGCCGATTTTGCGTGTCTATCGTCCCAAACTCCCAGCTCCCATGTACGGCTTAGTCACGCAACAGACCGGCTACGGCAGGCTATGAACTTGCCTGCCACCACAAATAATTTGCAGCAGCGCGGCTCATGGCGGCGCAAGATGGCTATTACGCTGCTGATGCTTGGGTTATTTTGCCTGGCCCTATGGTGGCAGCGTTCAGTTATGCTGGAGTTACTACTGCAACAGGCGCTGAAACAAACCTCGCTAAGCTCACCCTCGCTGTCGGGGCTGTCGTTTGATTCCAAGCAAGCCAAGCTGGCTGAAATCAGCTTCGGCCTCGCCACACCGGCTGGCAACTTATCGGTTGCGATGCAGAATGTTTCAACCGATTACGATCTGGAAAAGCGAACTATCAGCAACGTCAGCATCGGTCACGCCGCGCTAAAATTCAACTACCACCCTACCGACCAAGCCGCGACGCAGACATCGGAAAACAATCCCATCAGCTTACCGCTGGACCGATTGAGCATCGCGAAACTGGAAGTTGATGTAGATACGCCTTGGGGCTTGAGCAGCTTTGCTGGTCAAGCGGAGGTTATGCGTAGTGAGGCCGACTCCTTCAAGGCAACGTTTCGAGACACTCAACAATCCATTCACCTAGATATCGAACCCGGTTTTAGCGCCGCCAAACTCAAGGTCCAACGGCTGCCAACTGGCAAACTATTCGAACTGGCAGTCCAACAACTGGATAGCCCCACCAAGCAAATCAACCTGAATGCCGGTGCACTTTCGCTAATCGAATGGCTCAGCAACAGCCTACTGATACCGCAGACTTTGCGGGCAAAAACCCAGTCATACGACTTAGCCAAATTAAACCAGCTACTAAGCGCCACGCAGCTCAGTGCAAGCGCCACTACGCCGGACAACTTTGCCACTCTGCAAGCTGAAGCCTTTCTGACAAAAGATAAACAGTCTCTGCTGGCTATGGATTTGTCGATGACGAACAAGCAAACAATCGATATGAACGGCCGCCTGGACATGGCCGCCAGCCAGGCATTCGATTTAATCAAGCCCTGGTTACCGGCCATGGCGGCCAGTTGGACGGTTGCCGGCGGCAAGGCACACGGAAATCTAAAACTGCATCGGCCAAGCAAACAAGATGTTTCCGGAACGGCACAATTGATTATCGCCGATTTGGCCTTGACGGCCGGCGCGGCGAAAATCGAGAACGGCAAGGTGGAACTGAACATTCCGGAGCTGGCGGATCGCGCCTTGGACTTGTCTGCCGAGATACCTACGCTGGGATTAGGTAAAGACTTAATAGCGCAAAATCTTAGTATCAAGGCCCGCTATCTCGATCAGGAACTGACACTAAGCCAAGCCAATCTGGCAATATTCGGCGGCATCATGGAATTGAAACCGGACAAAATACCGCTGGAGCAAACGCCGATACTGCTGACTTTACGACTGCATGACATCGATCTGTCGCAACTTTTAATAAGCCTGCATTATCCGAATATTTCCGGAACCGGCTCAATAGACGGCGAACTACCGTTGCAGTTGTCGGCGGGGGCCATAGATGTGCAAGACGGCAGCCTCAGCGGCACACAGCCGGGTGTGTTACGCTATATGGGACCGGCCGATAGTCAGAATATCGCCTTTAAGGCTCTCAAAAACCTGGTTTACCGGAATCTGCAAGCCAAGGTAAATTATCGCCCAAACGGCGACTATCACCTGGGCTTACGCCTGGAAGGCAATAACCCGGAAGTATTGTCCGGCCATCCGCTGGCGTTTAACCTAAATATCAGCGGCCAGCTACCCGAGTTACTACAAAAAGGTATTTTAGCCGGCGATTTGGAACGGACCATTCTGGAACAGGCTATCGCCAAACCGGCCGATGCAGGAGCATCGCCCAAGCCCCCAAGCGGGGATCAACCACCCAAACCGCCGCCGGCGGACCGGAGGAATCAATGAACTGGAAAGCTGCAAGCAGCGCGGCCATCTTGTGCGGCAGCATCTACCTGACGGGGTGTTCGCCCTCCGTAAGGTTGGAAGCGCCGGACAAACCGATTGAGATCAATATGAACGTCAAAATCGAACACGAAATCCGTCTGAAAGTGGAAAAAGACGTAGACGAATTGCTTTCCAGCCAAAAAGGCTTGTTTTAAAGGAGCGAGTGATGAACAACAAAAATTTGCTATCAATTTTGGCGCCTTTGTTTCTGGGCTTATATCTGACCGCCCTACCGGTCAACGCCACCGATCTAGCCCAGGCAAAATCGGCTGGGTTGGTGGGTGAACAAATGAACGGTTTCCTGGGCTTGGTTAAGCCCGATGCATCGGCCGAGATAAAAGCCCTAGTTGAAAGCATTAACGCCCAACGCCTGGCGGAATATCAACGCATAGCGGCTAAAAACGGCGTTGCTGTGGAGGAAGTAGGTCGACTGACCGCTCAGAAAGTCATAGGCCAAGCGGCACCGGGACAATTTGTAGAAACGGCTTCCGGCTGGACCCAGCGCTGACAGGCAAGAGCCTATAAGGCAATACTGCACGGTATTCAAACGGCTCGAGATTTAGCCGGCAGCAAAGTAAAAATACCTTCATTTGTTCGCAGTGGCACTAATAAGTCAAATTTAGCTATCTCCCGACCTAAACCTGAACATCACCAGCACCACTCGGGAGAAGTTACCTTGCGATCCCACTTAGTCAAGGCGAGCAAAATTCGTTAAAACCGCTGGCTGGACAAGCAATTAGCTCTCTAAAGCGTCAATAATCAGACGATTCGGTCATTCGCTTACGCCGAGGAGAAACCAGGCAGAATGCCCACAAAATCAATGTGCGACAAATTGTCACACTTTTTTGTGGACAGCCGTATTTTAATCCAATAGAATTCGCCCACTTTCAGCGAAGCGCTGACGATTCGAAAGAATCGTGATCGTTAAATGAGGGGGGGGATAGGCGACCGTTAATCCGGTATAACAACAACAATAAACGCAAGAAATTAACCTACTGTTCAACGGTAGGCGTCCAATCAATATAAAAAATAACACAGGACGAAGCCCACTCAATGTGGGCTTTTTTATGCCTGCCGTTCTAGCTTACATGCCCGCCACTTTTTTCTCGTCTTCTTCCTGGAAATTCCTGTAGTTGATGGATATTTTTAAACCGGCAAAGCGGCCGGACATTTTGATCAATTCGGACGTGGTTTTGTCGAACATCAGCCTGACTTCGCTCAAAGCTCTGTCCTCGTAGCCTTCTTCGATGTCCTTGGCGTCTAGCCGAAAATGGTAAAGATAGACTTCCTGTTTTTCTTCATCGGTGATTTCCAACGGCTCGCCCAATTGTTTAATCACCGTGGCTTTTTTCGGAAGCAACGCGGCGATTTTTTCCATTTGATCGGCCTTGGCTCTCAACTGTTTTTTCTCTTCATTGATTTCCGCGCCGCCCAGCGAACGAAATGACGCTTCCAAAAACTCCGGCGGCGCAATTTGTAAAAACAGGTTGGAGAAAGTCCAATCGGTGATCTTGTCTTCCTTGTTAAAGGCCAGATCGAGATAAAAACTAATCTCCGGCGCGATCAACTTACTGTCTTTGTCTATCTTACGAAACCAATAGCGCCATCGCTTGCCGTCGCCGGTGTGTTCCTCGCTGCTGGCATGCAGCTTGGCCAGCGATACAAAATCTTCGCTCAACAGCTTGGGTTGTTTGAAATGCACAGTGAAATCCTCTTTAGACGTCACCGCAAAATAACGATCAAACTCGTCCATTTGCAAATAAGTTTGGTAGGCGTGCAGCCAGTGCAAACACCCGGTCATGGTACTGAGCAATGCAAAAGCCAGGAACAGGCGAAAAAAGCGATTAATTTTATTCATAGCACCCTCAATGCCGGGTAGGCGAGTTAGTATCGGTTTCGGCTGCCGGATTGGTCAGCAGGTTCTCCACATCAACCTTGTCAAAGTGGTATTGCGCTCCGCAAAATTGGCAATCGACTTCGATGTCGTCGCGTTCCTGCAAAATCGCCTCCAACTCTGACCGCCCCAATGCGACTAAAGTGCCGCCGATTTTTTGCCGGGAGCAATTGCATTTAAATTCCACCGGCTCCGGGTCGTAAATCCTGACCTTTTCTTGATGAAATAAACGGTGCAATAAGTCCTCGCAATCCAGACTCAACAGTTCGTCGGCGGTAACGGTATTCGCCAATATTTCGATGCGTTCCCAGTCGGCTTTGTTCTGATTGCTACTCGGTAACTCCTGGATGAACAGGCCGGCCGCATGGGTTTGATTGGCAAACAGCCACAACCGGGTATCGAGTTGCTCGGACTGAGTGAAATAGGTTCTTAACACATCCGCCAGCGTTTCCGCCTCCACACCGACGATGCCTTGATACGGTTCGGCATTCTCCGATTCCACGGTCAATACCAATCGGCCGCCCTCACCTACCATGTCCAGCAAATTTGCGCCGGCAACAGTGGCCTCACTGCGCACCAAGCCTCTGATTTGCCGTTCATTGCTGGATTGCGCTACCAGGGCTTTCAAATCGCCGCCGCCCTGAATCTGCATGATCATCGCGCCTTTAAACTTGATGGTTGCCGACAACAACACCACCGCCGCCAAGGCTTGTCCCATTTGCGCATCGACGGCATCATTGACTAAATGTTGATATTGTTTGGCTTGCTGCCAACTTTGTTCCAGCCGCACCCATTCGCCACGAACTCCGTGTTCCTCGAAAATAAAGCGGCGTAAGCAATCTTGTTGTTTCATGATTTAGTGGAATCCTCTTGAATAAGCGGAGATTATAATCCGCACACCCTCATCATTCGACCTCGGGATGCACTCATGTCTTTTCTATTCAAAAAAACCGCCATGCCCAGCGCCGACCAAGCCTTACCCGGACGTCAGCAAGCCATAGACAGCGGCCTATTTCACGCCGTCAACGGACATCCTATCCATCCGCCATTTCCGGCGCATCTGCGACAAGCCGTGTTCGGCATGGGCTGTTTCTGGGGTGCCGAGCGTAAATTCTGGCAACAAGCCGGCGTATTCAGCACCGCAGTGGGCTATGCCGGCGGCTTTACGCCCAACCCTACTTATCAGGAAATTTGCACCGGCATGACCGGCCACGCCGAAGTGGTGTTGGTGGTGTTCGACCCGGGCGTAGTGTCTTACCAGGATTTATTGGCAATATTTTGGGAATCTCACAATCCCACCCAAGGCATGCGACAAGGCAACGATGTCGGCACCCAATACCGATCAGTCATCTATTGCCAGGACGACCAATATCAAACAGCCGTGGCAAGCCAACAACAATACCAAGCAAAATTAACAGCCGCCGGCTTTCCAGCAATCACCACCGAAATCCGCAATGCTCCGACTTTTTATTATGCCGAGGAAGATCATCAACAGTATCTGACTAAAAACCCGTCCGGTTACTGTGGCTTGGGCGGCCTGGGTGTCTGTTTTTCCAGATAGCCGAATCGCCGAGAAATCCTAAGGCATTATAAGACTTGAGATTATTGTTTCCCCGCCATCCCGGGAGAGTTTTTCCGGTTGACTTTTAGGAAAAAATCCTTCAATTTACGCGCTTGGTGTGGCTCTCCCTCTGCGCTCGGTTATAGCCGAACAAGCCCTAAAGGGCAGTCATCCAAACAGAGCTTTAAAACTAATATTAGTCTTAACAACACAAAACCGTACTCTGTCTCATCAACAGATTACCAGGAGGAAACATATGAAGAAGCCTGTAAAAAACTGGCTGCTTGCTTCGACTGTAGCGACTTTACTTGCTGCACCAACTGTCTCTACCGCTAACAGCGATGTTGAAAAACTGACACAAGACCCAGCCAACTGGGCTACATGGGGCGGCGACTACGCCGGCACACGTTACAGCAAGCTGTCGCAAATCAACGCTCAAAACGTTAAAAACCTGCAACCAGCCTGGTCTTTTTCTACAGGTGTTTTGCGTGGTCATGAAGGCGGCCCTTTGGTTGTTAACGGCGTCATGTTCATCCACACTCCGTTCCCAAACACCGTTTACGCGATCGATCAAAAAACTAAAGCAGTCATCTGGGAATTTACCCCAACCATGGACGCTGACGTCACCATCCCAGTAATGTGCTGCGATACCGTTAACCGCGGTTTGGCTTACGGCGACGGCAAAATCTTCCTGCAACAATCAGACACCGTACTGACTGCGCTGGATGCCAAAACCGGTAAGCGCGTATGGAGCGTACAAAACGGCGACCCAAAATTGGGTATGACCAACACCAACGCACCATTGGTTGTTAAAGATAAAGTCATTACCGGTATTTCCGGTGGTGAGTTTGGCGTACGCGGCTTCTTGGCTGCTTACAACATCCGCACCGGCCAGCTGGAATGGAAAGGCTACAGTATGGGTCCGGATAAAGACACCCTGTTGAAACCCGGCAAATCCACCACTTGGCAAGACGGCAAAGTCACCCCTGTTGGCGCTGACTCTGGCACCAGCACCTGGAAAGGCGACCAATGGAAAATCGGCGGCGGCACTACCTGGGGTTGGTATTCTTACGATCCTAAACTGAACTTGGTTTACTACGGTTCAGGCAACCCATCGACCTGGAACCCTGTACAACGTCCAGGCGACAACAAATGGTCCATGTCTTTGTGGGCGCGTGACGCCGACACCGGTGAAGTTAAATGGGTTTACCAAATGACTCCACACGATGAATGGGACTATGACGGTATCAACGAAACCGTTCTGGTTGACCAAGAAGTCAAAGGCAAAATGCACAAAACCATCGTGCATTTCGACCGTAACGGCTTCGGTTATACCCTGGACCGCGAAACCGGCGAATTGTTGGTTGCTGAGAAATTCGACAAATCCGTCAACTGGGCTTCTCACGTCGATCTGAAATCAGGCCGTCCTGAAGTAGTGCCAGAGTTTTCTACCGAGCACAACGGTGAAGACGTCAACACTGTAGGTACTTGCCCTGCGGCGTTGGGTTCTAAAAACCAACAACCTGTTTCTTACTCTCCACAAACCGGCCTGTTCTACATCTCAGGCAACCATTTGTGCATGGAGTATGAACCCTTTGAAGTTTCATACACTGCTGGCCAACCTTATGTAGGTGCTACGCTGTCCATGATGCCTGCCGGCGCTGACGTGCTGACCGGTAAAAAAGACGGCACCACCAACTTGGGTCAGTTCACTGCGTATGACGCTAAAACCGGCAAAATCGCTTGGTCCAACAAAGAGCAATTCTCTGTATGGTCAGGTTCGGTTGCTACCGCTGGCGGCGTCGTATTCTACGGCACCCTGGAAGGCTACCTGAAAGCAGTTGATGCTAAAACCGGTAAAGAATTGTACAAATTCAAAACTCCGTCCGGCATCATCGGTAACGTCAATACTTGGGAATTTGAAGGCAAACAATACGTTGGCGTTCTGTCAGGTATCGGCGGTTGGGCTGGTATCGGTATCGCTGCCGGTATCGACGACGGTACTTCTGCATCCAGCTCAGAAGGTTTGGGCGCGGTGGGTGCTTACAGAAGCTTGAGCTCTTACACCAAACTGGGTGGTACACTGACTGTGTTCGCTCTGCCTAACTAAGATCTAACTCGTTAGATTTCAGTAAAGCAAGCCTTGGCCGAGTCATCGGCCAAGGCTTTTTTACGTATAGACCCCAGCTAAAAGGAAACTGCGATGAAAATGCTCTCAACCGCCTCAAGATTGTTAATGACGGCGACCTTGGCGGTAGCCACTATTTCCGTGAATGCCCAAGATAAATTCCGGGTTTGCGCCGACCCGTTAAACCCGCCTTATTCCACCAAAGAACAAACCGGCTACGAAAACAAAATCGCCGCCCTATTTGCCGAACAGTTAGGACAGGAACTGGAATATACCTGGCTACCGGAAAGAATCGGCTTTATCCGCAACACATTGAAAGCCGAGAACGATAACGGCGAAGGTTTTAAATGCGATGTAGTGATGGGCGTGCCAGCCGGCTACGATCTTACCGATACCAGCAAACCCTACTTCCACTCGACTTATGTGCTGCTGATTGCCAAAGGCCGCGGCTGGGACGATATTAAAGACAGCGCACAACTAGCCAATCTCCCATTGGCCAGGCAGGAAAAGCTGAAAATAGCAATGTTCGACCGCGGCCCAGGCACAGAATGGCTGCAAAAAAACGGCTTGCTGGAGCAAGGGATTCCCTACCAAAGCATGACCGGAGACAGCGAACACAACACCGCTATGCAAATCGAAAAAGACTTACGTGCCAAAAAAATAGATATGGTGATACTTTGGGGACCTATGGCGGGATATGTGCAATCGCAAGCCCCAAAAGGCAGTTATATTGCTATACCTATGCAATCTTCACCGGGCTTAAAGTTTGATTTTTCAATAGCCATGGGCCTGCGTCAAGGCGACAACAAACGTAAGCAACAACTGAATGATTTGATCGACAAAAACCTGGATAAAATCCAGGCCATCATCGCAAGTTACGACATCGCTGTATTGCCGATCCCGGCAGACACCGGCAAAAAAGACGACGATTGAAATGCCATTTAAGAGCTAACGTCCAAACAATCTAACCAGATGCGCAAAATGTCCGGCTTTATCATCGGTTAATTGCGACCAATCGAACCGCCAGCGCCAATTTCCTTCGGTTGTGCCTGGCGTGTTCATTCTGTCGGGTGATCCCAACTTCAGAATATCCTGCATCGGAATCACCGCCAGATTGGCAACCGAGCCTAACGCGGCATGAATCAAGGCGCTGGGCATAGGTAGGCTAGACCAGCCAAGATAATCGTATATACGCTGTTTCTCGCCGTCATTAAGCCCTTCGAACCAGCCCAGCGTGGTATCGTTATCGTGGGTACCGGTGTAAACCACGCTATTTTTCTGATAATTGCAGGGCAAATAAGGATTGCGACTATCGTCACCGAAAGCAAACTGCAAAATTTTCATGCCCGGCAAATCGAAATCGTCGCGCAAAGCTTCCACTTCTTCGGTGATGATTCCCAAATCTTCTGCCACCAAGGATAGCGAGGCAAATTGCTCCTGAATAGCCGCCAGCAATTCCGCACCCGGCGCTTTAACCCAACGCCCGTTGATGGCGGTGTGCTCGCTGGCCGGAATCTCCCATGCCGCCTCTAAGCCGCGAAAATGATCGATTCGCAAAATATCGAACATTTCGTACTGGGATTTGATTCTATCCAACCACCAGTTAAAACCGGTTTTCTGCAAATATTTCCAGTCATAGTGCGGGTTCCCCCAACGCTGACCGTTCTCAGAAAAATAATCGGGCGGCACGCCGGCCACGACATCCATTTCGCCCAAATCGTTAAGTTTGAAGACCGCCCGGTTCGCCCAAACATCGGCACTGTCATACGATACAAAGATCGGAATATCGCCAAACATCAGTACGCCATGCTTGGCGGCGTAATCTTTCAACTCGTGCCATTGCCGGAAAAACACATACTGCTCGAATTTGATCGTTTCGATCACAGCCTTCAGTAACTGCTTTGATTCATTCAGTGCGCCCGGCTCGCGTTGCTTCAGCGCGTCCGGCCATTGATTCCAGCTTTTATGTCCAAACACATTGCGCAAAGCGATAAACAAGGCAAAGTCATCCAGCCAATCGGCCTTTTCCACGCAAAACTGTTTAAAATCGTGCTGCTGCTCGGCATCAGCCAAGCTTTGAAAACCGTAAAAGGCTTTAGTTACCAAACAACTTTTGGTGTATTCGGCGTTGGTATGGCAATCGCCGCAACGGTCGGTAGTTTGCAGCCAACCCTTATCGGCTAGCCATTGAATGTTAATCAGGGCAGGATTGCCGGCATGTGCCGACAAGCACTGGTAAGGTGAACCGTCGCCATGCGTCATGCCCAGCGGCAAGGTCTGCCAGACGGTAGCACCTATATCGTGCAGAAAATTAACAAAATTGAAGGCTTCCTTACCCAAATCACCACACTCTCCACGGCCCGGGAGCGATGTTATATGTAACAAAACACCTGCGCGGCGTTTATCCAAGAGAGCACCCATGTTGTTTATTCCGTTTTATTATATTTGAATACCGCGCCGCATTGCGCCACCCATCGCCGGGCTACCGCTACCTTGCGTAAACGACAAGGCCAGATACGGCGGCGGCTCTTCGCCCAGCAAACGATAGAGATTGCTCAAATTAAGCCGATACTGTTTTTCAAAATCGCTGACCGCTTCGCCGGGATTATAATCACCGAACCACCAAAACCAATCCGACCCCTCGCAGACGCCCAATTGCACCTGTGCGGCAGCCAATTGTTGCTCGGAGAGTTTGCCGTTGGCGACCGCTTTGTCGAAAGCGTTTTTGACATCAGCCAACATCTCCCAGCCGCAGTTCTTATCGGCATCGCCGATCCAAGTCGAAAACGTACCATACACCCAACTACCGGCCACCAATTTCGGCAAGGACCCAGACTGGGGAGCGGCACTATCCAGATAGTCAGAAAAAGTGGTTAATTCGATACGCGGATGTTCGCTAAGCCGCTTATACAGCGCACTAAGAAAATGATACCCGTTATCCGGAAAATATTCCCAGGCATTTTCGCCATCCATGATTATCGAAACCAGGGGCGTCTGTGGCTCATAATCGGCGATATTTTCCAAGTGCTGAATCAGATCGGCCACCGCATCATCAGCATGCCATTTTGAATATTCAAATCCGATTAAATCCGACAAGCCGTCGTCGCGAAAAAAACAGGCGATCTCCGCAGAACCCAGCTTAAAGGGGCGATGCACAGCAACTGCTTCGCCAACCGCGCTGGCGCGTATGCTGTTATGCAACACATTACCGCCACTGGCGGCCCATTTGAAACCAAAATCAGCTAACACTTCCAGGGTCCGCTGACTGATACTGCCCTCGGACGGCCAGCACCCTTGCGGTTCGAAACCGAAAAAATGCCGAAAGGTCGCCAAGCCTTTTTGCAAATGCCAACGCACGCGCTCTTCACCACCGGGGTAATGACTAATACCCGGCAAGGTTACTCCAGGCATTGCCTCGCGGACACTGTCTATCTCGAGCATCAACGGCATGATGGGGTGCGCATAAGGCGTCACCGACAGTTCGATGCGGCCTTTTCTAGCCAAAGCCTTATAGCGGTAGATAACTTTCGACAACAGATCGCGAATAATTTCGACAATCTCGATCCTATCATGCAGACTAAAGCCGCTGCCTTTTTCGATTAAGCGTTTGACGCGGTTATCGTTGAGCTTGACCGTCTCGCCCATCCAGACCAAGTGATACCAGACCAGAATGTCGGAAATAAATTGCGCATTCAGGTAATTGACTGAGTCCTGGTGAGCTTCAATCCAGTCTGCCATATTGGTTAGCTTACGAAAAGCCGGATAGCGTTCGATCTGCCGCTCTCGGTTGGCTTTCCGGCAATCGCGTAACAACTTTAAGCGCTTTTCAGGATCGGCGGAAACCGAAGGTTCGACCAAAGCAGCCAACAGAGGGTCCTTGATGGCAATTCTATCGTGCAAATAGCCGTTGACTTGGTTGGAATAATCTTCGATTTGCTCCAATAGGATAGGGGCAAAATTCACCACCGCTTTAGCCCCCGGCACGGCTTCCAGATGCGCGACCATATCCACATAATCCTTGATCACATGCAGATAGGTCCACGGCAGCTTGAATTCCCCACTCTGCATGTCGCGGTACTCAGGCTGGTGCATGTGCCAGCAGAGCACCAGCTTAAGCTTTTTATCGGACATAATTCCGTCTTTGTCCCAGCATATCGGATGTCACCAACACCACCCCGCCCTCGCTGACGTGAAAACGTTTTTCGTCTTCCGCCCTGTCCTCGCCGATCACGGTACCTTCCGGTATTTGACAACCCTTTTCGATGATGGCTTTGGTAATCCGGCAATGTCTACCGACATTCACTTCGGGCAAAATCACTGAATCCTGCACCGAACTGTAGGAGTTAACACGCACCATAGAGAACAGTAAGGAGTGGCGCACTGTGGCGCCGGAAATTACGCAACCGCCGGAGACCATGGAGTCAATAGCCTGGCCGCGTCTATCGTCATCGTCAAACACAAATTTAGCCGGTGGCGTTTGCGCTTGATAGGTCCAGATCGGCCAGGTGTTGTCGTACAAATTCATATCGGGTTTGACACCGACCAATTCCATATTGGCCGCCCAGTACGCATCGATGGTTCCCACATCACGCCAGTAACTTTGTTGACCACTTTGTAAATCGAGGAACGGATAGGCGTTGACCCGATATTTTTCGATCACTGACGGAATGATGTCCTTACCAAAATCACGGCTGGAGCCTTTGGTATCGGCATCTTTGATCAGTTGTTCGAACAAGAAGCCAGCATTGAAAATATAAATACCCATGGAAGCCAGCGCAGTGTTTTCCCGGCCGGGCATGACCGGCGGATTTTCGGGCTTTTCCACAAACGCCTTGACCCGGCGATTTTCATCCACATGCATCACGCCGAACGCTTTGGCGTCTTCCAGCGAGACTTCGATACAACCGATAGTCAGATCGGCCTTGTTGGCAACGTGATCGGCCAGCATCACCGAATAGTCCATCTTGTAAATATGATCGCCAGCCAATACCAATACAAACTCAGGATTACGGGCTCGCAAGATGTCGATGTTTTGGTAAATCGCGTCAGCGGTACCTTGGTACCAGGAATGCTCGTCGTGCCGTTGTTGCGCCGGCATCAAGTCGACATATTCACCAAACTCGCCGCGCAAAAAACCCCAACCCTGCTGGATGTGGCGAATTAGCGAATCAGCTTTATACTGGGTAAGGATACCGATCTTGCGAATGTCGGAGTTGATACAGTTGGATAGAGGAAAGTCGATGATACGGAATTTACCGCCAAACGGCACCGCCGGCTTGGCCCGCCAGTCGGTCATATCCTTCAGCCGCGATCCGCGTCCGCCAGCCAGAATTAACGCAATGGTGTTGCGGGTTAAATCATTGACCCGTCTCTCCGTTTGATGTGTATCGACGACTGACATGTGTATCCTCTTTCAATTAAATAAGCTTTACCGCCCAAAACCGGCTGCAACCGACATTTCACAGATTTCTCTACCTGCCACTTGCCGCGTAGAGCCATTATCGTTACTCTTCACGGAAAAGTAAAAACTCAAGCGATTTGATGCTGAAAAGTCGGTCATTACCAAAATTGCTATTCCTGCCAACCGATAACTAACTATAACTGAGGCATTGCAAAATGAACAAGCCAAGCAAAACCAACACGCTTGATTCAGAACTAATCAAACTCACCGAAGCAAAGCATCACGATCCTTTCGCCCTGCTAGGCCGTCATGGTCAAGGCCGCGATAACGTCATCAGAGTGTATTTGCCCTATGCGGAAACCGTAAGAATCAGCAGTCCCAAAGGCCCAGAATTCTCCCGCATTCCCGACACCGATTTTTTCGAATACCATCCGGGCAACGAAGCCATCCCCGAGCATTACCCATTATTTTGGACGGACAAGGACGGCTACGACCATCAACACTACGACCCATACTGCTTCGGCCCGGTGCTGCCGGAGTTCGACCAACATTTGTTTGCCGAGGGTCGGCATTGGCATATTTACAAAAAGCTTGGCTCGCATCTGCACAGCGTGGCCGATATTCCCGGCGTACATTTTGCGGTCTGGGCGCCAAACGCACAGCGGGTCAGCGTGATCGGCGACTTCAATCGCTGGGACGGCCGCTGCCATCCGATGCGCAGCTTGGGCAGTAGCGGTATCTGGGAAATTTTCATTCCCGGCCTGTCTGCCGGCTGCTTGTACAAGTTTGAAATTCTGAATCGCCATACCGGCCAACTGCTTGTCAAAACCGATCCTTACGGCCAGCAATTCGAATTCCGTCCGCAAACCGCCGCGATAGTCACAGTAGAAGACAGCTATACCTGGCAAGACGGTAGCTGGATGGACCACCGTCCACAACACGACTGGCTGCATCAGCCAATGTCGATTTACGAGGTACACCTGGGCTCCTGGCGACGCGACCATCGCGGCAATTTCCTGAATTATCGGGAGCTTGCCGAGCAATTGGTGGATTACGTCAAGGAACTGGGATTTACTCATATCGAGTTATTGCCGGTCACTGAACATCCGCTGGACATCTCCTGGGGCTACCAAACCACCGGTTATTTTGCGCCGACCAGCCGCCACGGCACCCCGGACGATTTCCGTTATTTTGTCGACCATTGTCATCAAAACGGCATCGGCGTGATTTTGGATTGGGTGCCCGCCCACTTTCCAAAAGACAACTTCGCTCTGGGCCGCTTCGACGGCACGCCGCTTTACGAACACGAAGACCCACGTAAAGGCGAGCACCGCGATTGGGGCACACTGATTTATAACTACAGCCGCAACGAAGTGAAAAACTTCCTGCTGTCCAGCGCTTTCTTCTGGCTGGAGGAATTCCACCTCGACGGCCTGCGGGTCGATGCGGTGGCGTCGATGCTGTATCTGGATTATTCCCGCGACGCCAACGACTGGATCCCGAACATGTATGGCGGCAATGAAAACCTGGAAGCTATCGACTTCCTGCGTCAAATGAATACCGTCACCCACGAGCAGCATCCCGGCACGGTGATCATGGCCGAGGAATCTACTTCCTGGCCGCAAGTCACTCGCCCCACCTGGACCGGTGGCTTGGGCTTCTCGATGAAGTGGAACATGGGCTGGATGCACGACATTCTGCATTACATGCAGGAACAACCGATCCACCGCTCCTACCATCACGATTCGCTGACTTTCGGCCTGCTTTACGCATTCACAGAAAACTTTGTGCTGCCGTTCTCGCACGACGAAGTGGTACACGGCAAAGGCTCGATGTTGAATAAGATGCCGGGCGATGAATGGCAACGCTTTGCCAATTTGCGCCTGCTGTACACGATGATGTTTACTTATCCGGGCAAAAAATTGTTGTTCATGGGCTGCGAATTCGGTCAAGGCACCGAGTGGAGCTGTAACCGCACGTTGGATTGGTATGTTTTAGATTACCCGCATCACAAAGGCTTGCAAACCCTGGTGAAAGACTTGAATAAACTCTATTCCAGCCATACCGCCCTGCACCGTTACGACTTTGATCATCACGGGTTCGAATGGATCGATTGCCATGACTATCAACAATCTATCATTAGTTATCGCCGCAAATCGGCGCATGAAGATTTGATCGTGATCCTGAACTTTACCCCGGTGCCGCGCGAAAGTTACCGAATCGGCGTACCTAATCCCGGCACCTATTACGAGATTTTCAATTCAGATTCGCAGTATTACGACGGCAGCAACCTTGGCAACGGCTCGGTGTTGTCAGAACCGCAACCCTGGATGAACCAAGACCACTCCATTTCCGTCACCTTGCCGCCCCTGGCCGGTATTATTTTGAAAATGTAGTTTTATCGCCATGAAAAAAATTCTGTTCGCAAGCAGCGAAACCCACCCCTTGATCAAGACCGGCGGCCTGGCGGATGTCGCCGGCAGCCTGCCTCTGGCCCTGGCCGCGTTGGGCCAGGACGTGCGCATCATCATGCCCAATTACCAGGGCATCAAGAACTGCGAGCCCGGCCGTTACCTATGCACGGTGCGAGTCAACAATTGCGACGTCAATCTTTTGGAGACCCGCTTGCCGGACAGCAACGTCATCGTCTGGCTGGTGGACTATCCGCCGTTCTTTAATTTTCCGGGTAACCCATACCTTGATGAAGCCGGACGCCCTTGGCCGAACATTGGTGAGCGCTTTGCGCTGTTTTGCCGCATCATCGTCGAAGTGGCCACCAACCGGGCTTATTTAGACTGGCACGCCGACATTGTGCATTGCAACGATTGGCAAACCGGCTTGGTACCTGCACTGCTGTCATTGGAACCCAACCCGCCGGCGACGATTTTTACCATTCACAACATGGCCTACCAAGGACTGTTTCCCGGCAGCACCTACGCCCAGTTAAATCTGCCGGGGCAATTACTACACCCGGACGGTCTGGAATTCCACGGCATGCTGTCCTTTATCAAAGGCGGGTTGAGCTATTCCGACCGAATTACCACGGTGAGCCCCACTTATGCCCAGGAAATCCAGACCCCTGAATTCGGTTACGGCTTGGAAGGCTTGTTGGCGCATAAACAAAGCCAGTTACGCGGCATTCTGAACGGCATTGATGTGTCGGTCTGGAATCCGGCGAACGACGCCTATATCGCAAAGCCTTTCAGCGTCGATACCCTAAAAGACAAGCAAATCAATAAAGCGGCACTCCAACAACAACTGGGCTTGCCGGTGGAATCGGAAACTCCTTTGTTTGGTTTGATTGGCCGCTTGGTCGAACAAAAAGGTATCGATCTGGTACTAAGCTGTTTACAAGAGATGACCACCCTACCCTTGCAATTTGCTTTACTGGGCAGCGGCGATAAAAGCATCGAATACCGCCTGCAGGAGTTTGCCCGCCTATATCCGGAAAAAGTATCCATCACCATTGGCTACGACGAACGCTTGGCGCATCAAATCGAAGCCGGCGCCGACATCTTCCTGATGCCTTCGCGCTTCGAACCTTGCGGCTTAAACCAAATGTATAGCCAATGCTATGGCACGATACCTATCGTCAGAAAGACCGGCGGCTTGGCAGACACAGTAGTCGACGCATTGCCGGAAAGTATTGCCAACGGCACCGCCAGCGGCATCTCGTTCAACGATGCGTCGGCGGCCGCGCTGATAGAAGCCATCAAACGCAGCCTCGTGTTATTCCACAACCGACCGGTCTGGAAGAAAATTCAACGTAACGCGATGCTCAAGGATTTCTCCTGGCAAAACAGTGCGAATCAATATCTCGCGCTTTACGATGAGATTTAAAACCTGCTTGGCCGGCTTGATGTTGATAGCCGGCCTCGCGGTTGCCGACGAATCGGTGATAGAAGTCATCCCCCTGATGAACCGTCCGGCCTCCGACGTACGCGCTTTACTGGCGCCGCTGCTGGATGCCGATGATCGCGTCATCGAGAACGGCGCCAGTCTGATCGTTAAAACCAATCCCGCCAAACTCGGCGAAATCCGGGCCGTCATTCAAAAACTCGATGCCCGGCTCAGCAATTTAGTCATCAGCGTCTTGCAAACCAGTAGCAAAACCGCAGCCGAATTGAACGCCGAAGCGGCCATTGCCGCAACGCAGAATACGATTCAGATGCGCGGCATGATGGGCAACAGCGAAGACTTGCGAAACCGGCAACAACACCAACAATTACGCACCCTGGAAGGCCAGGCGGCCCATATCAAAACCGGACAGGTCCGGCCGATGCAAAATTACAGCGTATACGACTCGGGTTATGGTTACGGCTCCGCGGTGAGCAGCAATACCCAGATGATAGAAGCCAGTACCGGCTTCGCTGTTACGCCGCGCTTGGCCGGCAACCAGGTTACTCTCGATATAGAACCGTGGTCGGATAGCTTTCAGCGCAACGGCCACATCGAAACCCAATCCGCTCACACCACTTTACGCGCCAATCTCGGCGAATGGGTGGAAATTGCCGGCAACACCGACACTGAACAATCCGACAATCACGGCTTCAACAGTTTCAACCACAGCACCCGGCAAAATGCTTTACGCATTCTGATCAAAGTCGATCAAGCCGATTAATCCGGACCCACCCTAAACGACAATCCGACCAGATAGCCTCATGGCATTATTTTCGGAATCTGTGCGCGGAAACATAATATCAATATCGACATTGGCGGAAAGCGCATACTTATTGGTTATGATGGCCCGACAAATTCATGCCGATAGCCTTATGAGCATTACTGCCAAATGTTCCGCCACCGTTCTGACATATTTTCTTACGATTATATGTCTGGCAACATCCGGATGGGTATCCGCCCAGGAAACACTGCGGGTGCTTAGTTGGGACGGTTACGCCGATAGTGGAGTGGTTTCGGCATTCCAGCAGCGGTTCGACGTCGCGATAGAGTTAACCCTGGTAACGTCCGACGACGACCTTTGGCAGAAAATCAATGGTGGCAACTATGACGTATTTGCTGTCAATACTGCGGAATTGCAGCGTTATATCGATCAAGGCCTGAGCAGGCCGATCAGCATGACAAATATTCCCAACCATGCCCGGCAGTTGCCGCGTTTCCAAAACTTGCAAGCCATCCCCGGCCTGGTTCGCGGGAACGACACGTATGCTGTCCCTTACACCTACTCGGAAATGGGGCTGATCTATAACCGCAAACTCATTAACACTCCCCCCCAATCCATGTCGGCTATGTGGGACCCAGCCTATCGGGGCCGAGTATTGGCTTTTAACGCCAGTAATCACAATTTCTCCATAGTCGGCTTATTAAGGGGCGTATCCAATCCCTTCCGGATGACAGATCCCGAGCTAAAACAGGCTGCTCACGAATTGGCCAAGTTACGCCGTAATGTGCTGACCTTTTACGCGACCGCCGAAGAAGCGACCAGGCTGTTTGTCAAATATGATATAGCCTTGATTTTCGGTAATTACGGCACCCAGCAACTGAAAGCTCTGCGCGAAGCAGGTGCAGACATTGGTTATGTGATTCCCCGCGAAGGTGCGCTGGCCTGGCTGGATTGCTGGGCCATCACCCAAAATAGCCGGAACCCCGAGTTAGCAGAAAAATGGATCAATTACACCTTGGAAAAAGCAGTCAGCGAAACGCTAACCCAGCAACACGGCTTGGCAAACACCATTACAGCGCCGGAGAACGACAGCACCCAAAACCAACCCATCATTTGGCTGGAACCGATACTCAATCCGCTAGCGCGCAAAACGCTATGGGATAGAATCATTTCCGGCGAAGCGCCCGAGGCATTCTGAGTGCGCTCCAGCATAGGCATAAAATTGGGTTTCTGGCTGGCACTGCTAGGCACGTTATCGACAGGCCTGACCGGTTATTATGTTTACGACCGCAGCCGAGCCATGCTGGTGGGAACCGCCAAGGATAAGCTGCTCAACGACACCCAAGCCGTGGGAAACCGATTTGCCGATGCGTTGGCAGCTACCGCCAGCAACGTCAAGTTTCTAAGCAATTTGCCGGTCAGCGCCGACATGGTCTCGGCAACACCTGACGCAAAGTTGGGCATACGTAAAAATCAATTGGCGGAGATTTTTGTCAGCTTGCTAAATGCCCATCCCGAATACAGTCAAATCCGTTTGATCGACACGCAGCATTACGGCAAGGAATTAGTCAGAGTCGATAGAGATCAAGACAACCTCAAAGTGATTGCCGACGCGCAGTTACAAGAGAAAAACCATTTTCCTTACGTATTCGAAACCGTGCCGCTGGCTGCGGAGCAATATTACGTTTCGGAAATCAATTTAAATCAGGAATTAGGCACGCACCTGGGATTCGGCAAACCCACACTGCGGATAGCGATGCCGATCAAGTCGGCCAACGCCACCATCGCAGTGATCGTCATCAATGTCGATTTACAAGGGCTATTCGAGCAAGTACGCGGCAATATTCCCGACGATATTGAATTGCTGCTCAGCAACGACAGAGGGGACTATTTAATTCACCCCGACGCGGCAAAAACCTTTGGATTTGAGAGCGGCCGCAGTTTCCTGATTCAGGAAGACATCCCGAACGTAAAAGCGATTCTGGCTGGCAAACAAGCGCATTCGGTATTCGCGACCAGCGATACGCAAAGCTTGGCCGCTTCTTCACTCGCCGCTTTCGTAAAACTGCCGTTGGGCTCGGAAAGCAGCGGACGCTTCGCCATGCTGGGTTTATATACGCCGCTGAAAAACGTTTTGCAGGAAAGTAAAGCTCTGGGAGTGAGCGTTATCGAAATAACCTTGTTGTTCAGCCTGCTGGCAAGTGCAATTTCGCTAATGTTGGCGCGCGTCCTGGCAAAACCGCTCAATTCGATGACCACCGCCATCGGTCAATTCAAGCTGGGCACGCCGCTGACCGGGTTACCGACACATCGTAACGACGAAATCGGCTATCTGGCGAATAGTTTCATGTCGATGACCGAACAATTAAACTCGCAAATAGCCGAGTTACATGCCTCCGAAGCTAAGTTGCATGCCATTCTCGACAACGCCCCCGTCGGCATTTGGTTGGCCGACCTTGATACGCGCTTTTTGTTTGTGAACCATACTTTTTGCGATGCCCTTGGCCTGCCGGAAACCCGTTTAATTGCCAACGAACCATTGGCCGAGTTGTTTGGCGCGGAGATCGCAGCCCGTTTTTTAAGTGCCGATCAAGCGTGTTTAGCGCAAGCAAATCAAGCACATCAGTCCCTCGAGCAAATAAAATTTGCCGATGGCAAACGGCACACCATACAAATAACCCGCACGCCATTGCAAGACATCAACAAAGAGACGGTCGGCATCATCGGCATAGCCATGGATATTACTGACCGCCAACAAGCGGCCAATCGTGAGCGCGCCCATAATCATGTGCTGGAATTAGTATCCAAAGGTGCGGCACTGTCGGAGATCCTGCAAGCGGTGGTATTGGGTGTAGAAGCCCAAAATCCTGACTTAATTTGTTCGATATTGCTATTAAATAACGAAGGTAATCGCTTGTTCATAGGCTCTGCACCGCATCTACCCGACTTCTACAATTCTGCTGTAGACGGCCTTTACGTAGGCCCCGGTGTCGGCTCATGCGGTACGGCTGCGTATTTCGGCCAGCGAGTCATTGTCGAAGATATTCAAAACCATACTTATTGGGCGCCGTTTACCGAGCTTGCGGCTAGGGCCGGTTTAGGGTCGTGCTGGTCTGAGCCGATACGTGGCGCGTCCGGCCAATTGTTGGGTACTTTTGGTATTTACCAGCGCCATCCTGCGGAGCCAGGGGCAGACGACATTCAGATGATTGAACAGGCCTCGCATTTGGCCGGCATTGCAATCGACCGCAGCCGCAGCAATGAAGAACTGCAATTGGCGTCGTTAGTCTATCAAAACAGCAGCGAAGCGATGGCCGTGACCGACGCACAAGGCATGATTATCAATGTCAATCCGGCTTTCACCGCTTTGACCGGCTACACATTGGACGAAGTCATCGGTAAAAACCATAACATTCTGAACTCGGCGCGGCAGGGCGAACAGTTTTATCAAGCCATGTGGCAAGCCATCAACAGTAGTGGTCACTGGAAAGGCGAAATTTGGAATCGTCGGAAGAACGGCGAGATATTTGCTGAGCAACTGACCATCAATACCATATTTAGCGCCGATGGCCTGCCGCAGCGGCGAGTTGCGTTATTTTCCGACATCACCCAAAAGAAGCAGTCCGAAGAACTGATCTGGACCCAAGCCAATTTCGATCCGCTCACCGGCCTGCCCAACCGCCGCATGTTTCATGACAGGCTGGATCAAGAAATCAAAAAGGCACATCGCAGCGGCTTGCAGGTCGCTTTGATATTGCTTGATCTGGACCGTTTCAAGGAAGTTAACGATACGCTGGGTCACGATATGGGCGATTTATTGTTAAAAGATGCCTCGCAACGGCTGCTGCATTGCGTACGCGATTCCGATACTGTCGCCCGATTGGGCGGCGACGAATTCACAGTCATCCTCGGCGAACTTGATGATGCTGAGGATGCCGAACGGGTGGTCAAAAACATCCTGCAAAGACTCGCCGAACCTTTTCAGCTGAAAAGCAAAGTGGCCTACATCTCGGCCAGTATCGGCATCACCCTGTACCCGAAGGACGCGGAGAGAATCGATACCTTAATAAAAAACGCCGATCAGGCAATGTACGCAGCGAAACACCAGGGCCGTAATCGCTATTGTTATTTCACTCCATCAATGCAGGAAGCCGCTCTAGCGCGCATGCTGATTGCCGACGATTTGCGCCATGCTTTGGAGGCCAACCAATTTGAAGTATATTACCAGCCGGTCGTGGAACTGGGATCCAGCGCCATCCATAAAGCCGAAGCGCTGATCCGCTGGCAACACCCGACACGGGGCATGGTCAGCCCCAGCGAATTTGTGCATATTGCCGAAGATATAGGCCTGATTGCCGAAATCGGTACTTGGGTATTTAAACAAGCGGCAGGACAGGTCAAACAATGGCGTGCAAGATACCATCCGGACTTTCAGATCAGCGTCAACAAGTCGCCGATGCAGTTTTACGACGACCAGTCCCACGGCACTTGGCTGGAATACTTACAAACACTTGAGCTGCCGGGACAAAGCATCGTCGCGGAAATTACCGAGGGCTTGCTGCTGGACGCCAGTAATGTGGTGAAAGATCAATTACTGGCTTTTCGAGACGCAGGGATACAAGTATCGCTGGACGATTTCGGCACCGGCTATTCGTCGCTGGCTTATCTGAAGAAATTCGATATCGACTATCTGAAAATCGATCAGTCTTTCGTCGGCAATTTGTCGCCGAATTCCAGCGACAAAATTCTCTGCGAAGCGATTATCGTCATGGCGCACAAGCTGGGGATGAAAGTCATCGCGGAAGGCATAGAAACCGAACAACAACGCCAGCTACTGCTGGAAGCGGAGTGCGACTATGGGCAGGGCTATTTATTCTCCAAAGCCCTGCCGGCCGATGCGTTCGAGGAACTACTAATGCTTAATGCCTCAGGCACCAGCGCGCAGAACACAGTTATTTGATCTTCAATTTCAGTAAATGCACTCGCCGATTGTCGGCCCGCAATACCTCGAAACAGAAATCGTCCAGCTCCACCTTCTCGCCTTTCTTCGGAAAATGTTCTAGACGCTGCACGATTAAACCGCCTAGCGTGTCGTATTCGTCGTCTTCCAATGCGGCGGAAAAATAATCGTTGAATTCTTCGATGGGTGTCAGCGCGCTGACGATAAATTCTTTCTCGCTACGCTGAGAAATAAATTCTTGTACTTCGTCGTCATCGTGTTCGTCTTCAATCTTGCCGACGATTTGCTCCAGGACGTCTTCAATCGTCACCAAGCCGGCGGCATTGCCGTATTCGTCGACGACGATGGCCATGTGGTTGCGCTCGGTGCGAAATTCTTTTAGTAACACATTTAAACGTTTGCTTTCCGGCACCACGTTGACCGGGCGCATGACATCCTCGACTTTCAGGGTTTTATCCTTTAAAGCATGAGCCAGTAAATCCTTGGCCAGCAAAACACCAACCACCTTGCTGCGGTCTTCTTCGATGACGGGAAAACGGGAATGAGCAAATTCGACCACTAAAGGAAAGATGGTTTCCAGTTCCGCTTCCCTAGGAACGACGACCATTTGTGAACGCGGAATCATGATGTCTCTGACCCGCATCTCCGCCACATGCATCACGCCTTCCATCATGGCCAGTGCGTCGGAGTCTAACAGATGTTTTTCTTGCGATTCTCTCAATATTTCCAGCAAGTCTTCCTGATCTTGCGGCTCCCCACTCAGAAAATGACCGATGCGCTCGATCAAACTCTTATGGGGTTGACTACTCGGGGGGTTACCATCGCTCATTGCTTTCCATCCTCCATATAAGGGTTTGCTATACCTAATTTGCTCAAAATCTCAATCTCTAATGCTTCCATTTGTTCGGCATCCTGATCCTCTATGTGGTCATACCCTAGCAAATGCAATACGCCGTGTATAGTGATATGCGCCCAATGGTGCTCGGGCAATTTATTTTGCTGCGCAGCTTCCAGCCCTATCAGCGGTGCACAAATCACCAAATCGCCCAGCAAGTCCATGTCCATGCCCGCCGGGGCTTCAAAGGGAAAGCTCAGGATGTTAGTCGGTCCGTTTTTATGCCGATACTGCTGATTCAGCTCTGCGCTTTCCACATCGTCGACCAAACGAATCACCAACTCGCAGTCCGCATCATCCTCAAAGCTTGCTAGCCCGGCGTCCACCCATTGCTGAAACTGCTCGAGTTCGGGATGAGGTGCCGAAGTAGCAATTTGCATGTCGATATAATTCATAGACTACGCCGACGGCATGTGCTCTTTTTCGTAATGCTCGTAGGCGGCGACGATGCGCTGCACCAACGGATGCCGAACCACGTCGCGCACGCCGAAAAAGGTAAAACTGATACCGTCCACATCCTTCAACACTTTCAACACATGTTTCAGACCGGACATTTTTTCGTTGGGCAAATCGATTTGCGTAACATCGCCGGTAATGACGGCAGTGGAACCGAAACCGATCCGGGTCAAAAACATCTTGATTTGTTCCACCGTCGTGTTTTGCGCCTCATCCAGAATAATAAACGAGTCGTTCAAGGTTCTACCGCGCATGAAGGCTAAGGGCGCCACTTCGATGACATTTTTTTCCAGCAATTTTTCGACGCGCTCGAAACCCAACATGTCGTATAGCGCATCATACAAGGGCCGCAAATAGGGGTCGACTTTCTGCGCCATATCGCCTGGGAGGAAACCTAACTTCTCGCCCGCTTCCACCGCCGGCCGTACCAAAATAATCCGCCGCACGGTCTCGTTTTGCAACGCATCAACCGCACACGCGACCGCCAGATAGGTTTTACCGGTACCCGCGGGACCGACACCGAAATTAATGTCATGCGAAATGATCTTGCGCAAATAGTCCTGCTGATTAAAACCGCGACCCTTGATTACACCGCGCTTGGTTTTAATCGCCACCGGCTCCGATTTAATGTTCGGAACAGTCTGTAGTAACTGGTCGATACTGGCATCCTGCAAACTCAAATGCACTTGCTCCGGAGTGATTTCTTCCCGCTCGGTCAATTCGAACAATTTCTGAATCACCGCGCAAGCCGCTTTGACCGCAGCATCGACACCCGTGACCTTGAAATGATTGCTGCGATTGGCGATCTCCACCTGTAAGCGTTGCTCGATTTGGCGGATATGCGCATCCAACTGTCCACAAAAATTGGACAGGCGTTGCGCATCGGCGGGTAACAGGGTAATTTCTTGAGAAATATGGCTGGCGGTCAACACTAGGCGGTCTGCTTGATTTTTTCAATGGACGATTCCACCAGGCGACCCCGTAACGAATTGGGCAAGGCTTCGGCAATATACACGTCGACGAACTGCCCGATCAAGCGCGGATGCCCGGCAAAATTGACGGCGCGATTATTTTCGGTCCGCCCGGTTAGATGCAACGGGTTTTTCTTGGAGATGCCCTCCACCAACACACTTTGCACGCTACCGATCATAGCCTCCGAAATAGCCATGAACATTTCGTTCAGACGGTCTTTCAATCGCTTCAGACGTTGTTCCTTAACCGCCATACTGACATCGTCGGCAAAATTGGCCGCCGGCGTACCGGGTCTGGCACTGAAGATAAAACTGTAAGACAGGTCGTAACCGACTTCCTCGATCAAGGCCATGGTATCTTCAAAATCTTCTTCGGTTTCACCGGGAAAGCCGACGATAAAATCCGACGACAAACTGATGCCCGGCCGCACCGCTTTCATCTTGCGCATGATTTCCAGATAATCTTCGCGCCTATGACCGCGCTTCATCTCGGCCAAAATCCGGTTGCTGCCGCTTTGCACCGGCAAATGCAAATGATTGACCAGCTGCGGAATCTCGGCAAACGCTTCGATAATATCGTCAGTGAATTCTAAAGGATGCGATGTAGTGAAACGAATACGGTCTATACCATCGACAGCGGCAACGCAATGCAACAACAGCGCAAAACTAGCCACATCGCCATCTTCCATCGCGCCGCGATAAGCATTAACGTTTTGACCGAGCAGATTGATCTCGCGCACACCTTGTCTAGCCAGCGTTTCGATTTCAGCAATCACATCGTTCAGCGGCCGGCTGACTTCTTCTCCGCGGGTGTAAGGCACTACGCAATAGGTACAGTACTTACTGCAACCTTCCATCACCGATACATAAGCCTTGGGCCCTTCCGCACGCGGTTCCGGTAAATTATCGAATTTTTCGATTTCGGGAAAAGAAATGTCTACGACATGCTTACCGCCACTACGTGCTTGGTTTAACAACTCAGGCAAGCGGTGCAGGGTTTGCGGACCAAACACAATGTCTACATACGGCGCGCGCTTTTGCAGGGCCGCACCTTCCTGGCTGGCTACGCAGCCACCAACACCAATAATCACGCCAGGACGTTTGTCTTTGATTTTTTTCCAGCGCCCCACGGCGGAAAATACCTTTTCCTGGGCTTTTTCGCGGATCGAACAAGTGTTTAGCAGCAGCACATCGGCTTGTTCCGGAATGTCTGTCAATTCCATGCCGTGCGATGCGATCAATACGTCCCGCATCTTATCGGAATCGTATTCGTTCATTTGACAGCCGTTAGTCTGTATATAAAGTTTTTGCGCCATGCTTGATGAGATACCTCAACTACTCTCACTAACAAAAAACCCCCGTCTCGCGACGGGGGCTCGTAATGGCCGGATTATAAACCCAATTTTCGGCAAATGCTTGTTTTATACGGCAATCCCCACTTGTAGGGCCTCGAACCAATCTAAGAAACGCTTCACATCATCGCCTTTGAACATCCGACCATGTTGCGGGGCCAGTATGTCGATATCCAACTTCCTGACCCGATCAATCCAGGCGCGCTTAGCTTGATTAGAGGGCATCCAACGCTGATGGAAAAAACGCATTTTATCGACGTGCATATCGAAGTTGTCCACAAATACTGGCGTTCCAGGCGGTTCCAAGGCTGCACCGACATCGCCGGACATCAGGATTTTGGCGTGTGGATCATAAATATGGAAATTAGCGGAGGCATGCAAATAGTGAGCGGGAACAATCTGCAATTCGGTAGTACCGAGATTGATGACTCCGCCATGGTCGGGAATCGGTACATATTCGATAGTTTCGCAGCCGAAGTGCCTTAAAAAACCTTCCCATAATGCTGAGGCATGCAGCTTGGCATTGGGCAGCGCTTGATCCCATAAACCCAAAGATGAAATGATGTCCGGATCTTGATGTGAGGCGAACAAATCAGTAATTTCCTCGACCGGCGCATGGTGTAATACCGCCGCCAGCATTGGCGCAAACAGCTCTATGCCGCCGGGATCGATCAAAAGGCAGCGATTGGCCGTCCTTACCATATATTGGTTGGTATCAATGATTTTCTCGGGCTTATGTGCATCGCGGCCAAACATTATCCATTGATAGGCGCCCTCATAAATTTTGGTCATTCTCATGCTAACTGTACCTCTTGGCCATACTGGGTTTGATGGGTGCGCTATTCGGCGACGTTTATAATCGTCAATGCACTCCGGCATTTATGTACTTTGTCGTTTATTATTTGCGCGGCGTTATCGACGCTTTCAGCGACCGCTTGCAGACTTTGCAGATACTCTCCCGCTTGCGAAGCTTCTATCCGGGAGTTGGCAGCAATCACCCGCGCCGCCCTGGCCGGATGCATCACATCCGCCAACTTAATCAGTAATTCCGAAACCTGGATAATAAACTCTCGATGACAAATCTGCGTTCTTAGTCTGACTTCCTGCAACGGAGTGGCTAAGGAATCGGCATATCTGGCTCCGACAGCCAACTGCCCCACTTTCTCGAAGCGTCTGCATGCTTCGGTCATGCGCTGTTCATTGACTGTCAGACGATAAAGATGGAATGCGTATTCGTTGATGTTATTGACCAATTCGATCGTATCCTTGGCCAATTCGTTTATGAAGTCCGTGATGGGTTGGAAGCCCTTGGCCTTTTCACCGGCGCGGAAAGCAATCGCTTTGGCATTGGCTGCCGCGAGAGAAATTTCCTTGGCCACTTCCATCACCGCGCTCAATTCGGCGGCTATGGAAGCCACGGCGACAAATTGGGACTTGGTTTGATTGACTTGCATACTGAAAGACCCTCAGATCGACGATAAATTTATTTATAGCTTAGCCGACAAATAAATACCGGTGCTATTTGAGTTTCTAATAAATGCGCGTCAACACCGGTTATTTAGGTCGATAATGAGTTGGATCGTCCACACCCAGATTTTGGAAACCGGCCGCCCGCAATCTGCAGGCATCGCACACACCGCAGGCTCTGCCTTTGATATCCGCTGAATAACAGGAAACGGTATCGGCATAATCGACGCCAAGCGCCAGACCTTGTCGAATAATTTCGGCTTTGCTCAGCGCTATCAGCGGCGTGTGAATTTGAATTTTATGGCCCTCTACCCCGGCTTTGGTGCCCAGGTTGGCCATATCCTGAAAAGCTTTGATAAATTCCGGCCGGCAGTCTGGGTAACCGGAATAGTCGACGGCGTTAACGCCGATGATTACGTCGTGAGCGTTCACCACTTCCGCCCAACCCAGGGCAAACGCCAGAAATATAGTGTTTCTGGCCGGCACATAAGTTACCGGAATGCCGGCTTGCGGCGAAGTCGGCACATCGATCCGAGCGTCTGTCAACGCGGAACCGCCTATTGCGCTCAAGCCGAGATTGATAATCTTATGGTCGGCCACCTGGTAATGCTTGGCGATTCTCCGAGAAGCCTCCAATTCAGCATTGTGGCGCTGGCCGTAATCGAAACTCAGGGCGTAGCAAGTAAAGCCTTGTTGTTTGGCAAGTGCCAACACCGTTATAGAATCCAGGCCGCCGGACAATAAAATGATTGCCGGCCTGGAACTGCTGTTATTTTCCACGCGCGTCGTTCCAAAGAAATTTATGTAATTGAATTTGAAACCTAACCTGTAATTGGTCGGCCAAAATACGCTCAGCCAGCTCGGTCGGCGACATCACATCCATCACCGGCGAGAACAGTACTTGGCAATGTTCAACTAAGCGATACAGCTCAAGTTGCTGCTTGGCCCATTGGTAATCGGCGGAGTCGGCAATCACGAATTTGACTTGATCGTGGGACGTTAAATACTGGATATTGTCATATCGATTGCGCTCAAGCTCTCCGGAACTCGGCGTTTTCAAATCCATGACTTTACTGACCCGGCTGTCAACCATCGACACATCCAAGGCACCGCTGGTTTCCAGCGAAACCTGGTAACCAGCATCGAGCAGTCTGACCATTAAAGGATTGCAGCCCGGTTGTGCTAAAGGTTCGCCGCCGGTTACCGTGACATAGCGGGTGTTGTAACGGCCAACTTGCTCGAAAATATCGTCGATGCTGAGTTTTTCGCCGCCAGTAAACGCATATGCGGTATCGCAATAGGAACAGCGCAATGGACAGCCGGTCAAGCGAATAAAGATGGTGGGTAACCCCACTGTATTCGCCTCACCCTGCAGGGAATAAAAAATTTCGGTAATACGTAGCGTTTGTTCCATCCCAACGCCAACTTATTGCGGCATTTGCGCCAGTTTTTTTTCAGCCAAATGCGCGGCTGTGGTGCCTGGATAGCTGGTCGTCACCCGCGTCAGATAATCGCGAGCTTTTGCGGTGTTTTGCAGATCGAATTCGATATAACCCAGTTTCAACAAGGCATCAGGGACTTTCGAGCTATTGGGATATTGACTAACCACCTTATTGAATGCGGCGCGCGCCGCATCGAATTCGCGGTTGATCTTATACGCTTCCGCCAACCAATACTGAGAATTGTCGGCAAACTCACCCGCCGGAAAATCTTTCAGCAAATCCTGAAACATTTTGATGGCCTGGGCATTGTGGCCGTTACGCAAAGTGTCGTAAGCCGACTGATACCTTTCCTTTTCGTTGCCTTGTGTCAATGTCGCGGTCGGCTTATTATCCACTACGGGCGCAGCAACCGGAGCTGGCGTCGCAGTTGCAACTGGCGCCGGAGTTGGTGCAGCCGCAGCAGCGGGTTGAGCAGCAGTAACCGGCGCTTGCCCAGCCGCAGCAGTATCTGCAGGAACTGGCGCAGGCGTTTGACTCGGCGGCGTTTGCCCGCCCGCGGTAAGCGCCTGCATCCGATCATCCAGATCGGAGTACATATTGCTTTGTTTTCTTTGCAAGTCGGCGATGGTCTGGGATTGCTCCTCGACCATGCCGCGCAATTGCTGCACTTCCGACTGTAACTGCTCCAATCTGCCCAATACCTCAAAAATAGCATTGTCAGTGGCGGCCGGCTGTGCATAAGCATTCCCAGCCGGGTAACCCGCACCGTTAGGCGCAGCACCAGCTCCGGCAGATAAGCCAAAGCCGAGACTCAGTATCAGAAGCGCACGCTTACTCATTGATAGCCAACTTCCACGCGGCGATTTTGTTGCCACGCCGACTCGTCATGACCGGAAACAGCGGGCTTTTCTTCACCGTAGCTCACCACTTCCAATTGGCCGGCAGTGACGCCTTGCGAGCGCATCATTCTTTCCACCGATTTGGCCCGTTGCTCACCCAGCGCGATGTTGTATTCGCTGGAACCACGCTCGTCGGCATGACCGGATAGAATCACGTGCTGGTTTGGGTGTGAAGCCAAATAACGGGCATGCGCCGCAACAACAGGTACGTAGTCTTGTTTGACTTGGCTGCTATCCAATTCAAAATAAATCACTTGTTTGGACAACGGATTGTTAGGGTCGCTAAATTCAGGACCCAGGTTCGCGCCGGAACCGGAGCCAAAGCTGCTGCCATTGCCTGAACCGAATTGGCTGCCGGACATGGAACCGTCATTGTAACCGCTGGTAGACGCATCGGTTCCTTGGGTAGAATCGGCCAAACCTTCTTCTTCGGTTGAGCTACAGCCGGTTGTTACCAAAATCGCAGTCATGGCCAAAGCCAAATAGGTTTTGTTAAATCTCATCAATTTTCTCCAAATATTAAGTAAAGCTCAGGTAGCAATAGTGTGAGGGCTATCGCGCTTGCAATCAAGGTGCCCAGGCCGGCTCACGGACCTCGCCACTCTCAAATGCCAATTTTTGTTGCATCGCGCCATCGGTGGACACCACCGATAAGGCCGAGCGCCCGCCGCGATTCGCGGCAAACAAGACCATGCTGCCATTAGGCGCAAAACTGGGCGATTCGTCAAGATTACCCTCGGTTAGCACGTTCACAGTGCGCGAGGCCATGTCCATAACCGCAATCTTATAGCCACCGCCACTACCCGTTACCATCGCCAGGCTTCTGCCATCGGCGGAAAAACGGCCTCTGGCGTTATAGTCGCCTTGGAATGTAACCCGGCTAGCTTTGCCCCCCGAAGCTGGCATCAAATAAAGCTGCGGTTTGCCGCCTTGATCAGACGTAAACAAGATAGAGCTGCCATCCGGCGACCAGGTCGGTTCGGTATCGATAGATAAACTGTTGGTCAAGCGCGTCAAAGAGCGGCTACCCAAGTTCAAAACGTAAATATCGGGACTGCCGTCCTTAGAAAGCGTAACCGCCAGACGACTACCGTCCGGTGAAAAAGCCGGCGCACCGTTGATGCCCGGATAAGAGGAAACGCTTTCACGTTGTCCCGTCGCCAAAGTCTGCACCCAGATTTCCGAACGTTTGGTGTGGAAGGATACATAAGCGATTTTGCTGCCGTCAGGCGACCAAGCCGGCGCCATAATAGGTTCCGGAGATTCGGCAATAGTCCGGGGGTTATAACCATCGGCATCGGCCACTTGCAGCATGAACTGCTTGCCATTGCCGCGGCGCACGCTGGTGACATAAGCAATCCGGGTATTGAATGCGCCTTTGCGGCCGGTCAGTTTTTCGTAAATCAGATCACTGATGTGATGCGCGGCACGACGCAATTCGTTAGCGCCGGCCGTCAAACGGTAACCCATCAATAACTGGCCGTTATGCACATTAAACAAATGAAACTGGATGTTGTAGCTGCCACCATTACCGACCACTTGGCCTATCGCCATATAGTCTTGGCCCAGTACCTGCCAATCCTTGAAATTAACCCGCTCGGGTTCGCTAGGTTTGGTCAGCATATCGTCTTCGGACAAGGTTTTGAAAAACCCGCTGCCACCCAAATCAGAACTGATCACATCGGACAATTTAACATTGCCGATAGAACCTTGTTGAGCAAACGGGACGATGGCGATAGGCACCGCAGTTTGCGAACCTTTGGTAATTTCTATGGTTAAACCGGCCGCCTGCGCCACTGTAAACATCCCAGCCAAAATGCCGCCGACTAACATTCTTGTGATTAACATCATTCTCTCGTTTCCGTTTTACTGATTATTCCGGTTTAAACACAAAGGTGAAAACTCTAAATTCCTGATTAAATAAATTTCTATCTTGTGGTACCGGCAAAGGCGAGGCTTTTCTCACTGCATTCTCCGCCGAACGGTCAAAAATCGGATCACCACTACTACCAATTACCACAGCGTCCATCACATCACCACTAGCCAACAATTTTACCTGAATTGTGCATCTCAAGCCTTGCGTTGCGTTGATCGGCCGCGTCCAGGCGCCTTCGACTTTGCGCGCAATCATCTGTTTGGCAGAATCAACAGCCTGCTTATCCGATGCCGCTTTTGCCGCAGCCGCCGCGGCTGCTTCCGCAGCCTGCCGTTCTTTTTCCGCTTTTTCAGCCGCCGCTATCGCAGCTTGGCGCTCTTGTTCTGCTTTGGCTTTTGCCGCCGCTTCTGCAGCAAGTCTTTCTTTCTCAGCCTTCTCTGCCTTTTCCGCAGCCAGTTTGGCCTGACGTTCTTTTTCAGCCTTGGCTTTGGCTTCCGCTTCGGCAGCCTGGCGTTCTTTTTCGGCTTTTTCCGCCGCTAATTTGGCTTGGCGTTCTTTCTCCGCTTTCTCGGCAGCGAGCTGTTTATCTTTTTCCGCTTTGGCCCTAGCCTCGGCTTCTGCAGCTTGCTTGGCTTTTTCCGCATTAAGCGCGGCCTGTTTTTCTTTTTCGGCTTTAGCTTTTTCGTCAGCTAACTGCTTTTCCTTTTCCGCTTTGGCCTTGGCTTCCGCTTGTTTTGCTTGTTCTTGGCGCTTGGCTTCCTCGTTCTTTTGCTCCTGCAGCTTTTTTTGCTGCTCCAGGGCTCTTTGCTCCTGCAACTTCTTTTCCTGCTCCAGCTTTTTGATTTCGGCTTCCTGCTGCTGTTTCTCTCGCGCCGCTTCCGCCAGTTTTTGTTCCTTCAACTTGGCTTCGCGTTCCATTTCCTGTTGTTTTTGCTTTTCCAGCAATTTCTGTTTCTCTACTTCCCTTTGTTTTTCCGCCAACTCCTTCTGTTTTTCCAGTTCGGCTTGTTTCTGTTTTTCCGCGAATTCCTTTTGTTTGTCCAGTTCGGCCTGTTTCTGCTTTTCCGCGGCTTCCTTGGCTTTTTTCTGTTCGAGAGCTTGCCGTTCCTTGGCCTCCTCTAACTTTTTTTCCTCTTCCTTACGCTTCGCAGCGAGCTGTTCCTGCATCTTCTTTTCTTCTAATGCTTCCTGCTTGCGCTTTTCGGCGGCTTCCTGAATTTTTTGCTCTTCAAGCACACGTTGCTTTTTAGCTTGCTGCAACAACTGCTCTTCGGCTTTTCTGGCGTTTTCCAGTTGCTCTTGATGCTGTTTCTCGGCTTGCTGCTTGTTTGTTTCGTTCTGCTTTAAGCGCTCGGCTTCCGCATCGATTTCCGCGCCGTCCAATACAGTCGCTTCAATAATGTCCGCGGGCGGCGACATTTGCGCGTCGTCAGTCTCGGTGAGAAAACTGAAACTGAACAACAACACAATCAGAATATGTAGCGCTATCGCCTGCGCGAGCGAAGGTTTAAAACTTTTCATGATAGTGATTATTTGCTGTCAGGCGGCGGCGCGGTCATCAAGCCCACTTTGGGGGCGCCGGTTTTCTTCAACTCAACCATCACTTTGACGATACTGCCGTAATCCACTTCATGGTCGCCACGCACGTAGAGCTGGGCTTTGGGATTATTTCTGAATACCGCCGCTACTCTGGTTTTAACGGTATCAACATCGACAGGCGTATCGGCTTCTTCATCGCCATTGCCAATATCGACGTATAAACTGCCGTCCTTTTTGATCGAAACGATCACCGGCACCTGATCTTGTAAATCCACAGACTCGGCCTCGGCTTGCGGCAATTCGACATCGACGCCGGTTTGCACCAGCGGCGCGGTGATCATGAATATCATCAACAGCACAAAAGTTACGTCAATATAGGGAACGACGTTGATTTCGGCCATTACTCCGCGTTTTTTTCGCGATCTACGATTGCTGCCACCTACATTCATTTGCTGTGCGCCTGTCTTTGCAGTAATACCACGAACTCGTCGACGAATAACTCGTAACGGCCGGCCAAGCGATCCAAGCGCGTGGAGAAGCGGTTATAGGCAATTACCGCTGGAATCGCCGCGAACAAACCAATCGCGGTGGCAATTAACGCTTCTGAAATACCTGGAGCGACATTCGCCAAGGTAGCATTTTTAATTTCGCCCAAAGCGCGGAACGAGTTCATGATGCCCCAGACAGTGCCAAACAAACCGATATACGGACTGGTCGAACCGACTGTCGCCAAAAACGGCAAAGTCTCGTCCAACCTATCCAACTCGCGGGACAATTCGATACGCATGGCCCGTTGCGCACTTTCAACCTGGACAGAAGGCTCGACATCGCCTTTCTGGCGCATCCGCGCAAACTCGCGATAACCCGCTAGAAAGATTTTTTCAATACCTTCCGGCTCGAACCGGTCGCTGGACATCTTTTTATACAACTCGGCCAAACCGACGCCAGACCAAAACTCCTCTTCGAAATCGTCGGTAATGGCTATGGCCTGCTTCAATTCTTTCCGTTTGGAGAAGATGAAGGTCCAGGACGCAACCGATGCCGATAACAGAATGAACATAACAAACTGCACGACGATACTGGCTTCTTTGACCAGCGTCAGGATGGATAAATCGGTATTCATTAGTTTAAATGTTCCAAAATAGCAGAGGGAATAAGTTTGGGCTTCATGCTTTGCGCATCAAGACAGGCAATCCGGATTTCACCCGTGCATAAAGTATCTTGTTGCCGGGTGATCGCTTGCTCAAAGGTAAAATAAGTTTTTTTGTACTCAATAACTTTTGCGCTAACGTCCAACAGTTCGTTGAAGCGGGCGGGCTTTAAATAGTCGACTTTCACCGAACGGACTACAAAAATCAGGTTTTGTTCGGCTAGAAGATTATCCTGCTCAAAACCCACACTACGCAGCATTTCGGTTCTAGCCCGTTCAAAAAACTTCAAATAATTAGCGTAAAACACTACGCCACCCGCATCGGTATCTTCGTAATACACTCGTACCGGCCAGTTAAATTCTTTCATTCGTCTCTTAACGAATTATTAAATATCAAAGATGTCATCGCTGCCGATTTGCTGCCTGGGCGCGGGCAGGCCAAAATGACTGTATGCCTTATGCGTGACTACTCGCCCCCTGGGGGTGCGCATAATAAAACCCTGCTGCAGTAAATAAGGTTCCAACACGTCTTCAACCGTGCCACGTTCCTCGCTGATTACCGCAGCCAGCGTATCCAGCCCAACCGGACCGCCTTGAAAATGTTCTATCATGGCGGTCAACAATTTCCGATCCAGCATGTCGAAACCTTGCTGGTCTATTTTCAGCATATCCAAGGCTTGTTTGGCAATCTCACGAGTCACCGTGCCGTTGCCTTTGACTTCGGCAAAATCGCGCACTCTACGTAAGAGTCGGTTGGCGATGCGCGGCGTACCTCGCGAACGGCAGGCGATCTCGTCGGCACCGCCGCCGTCCATGCCGATATTCAATAGCTTTGCGGAGCGACTGACGATACTGGCCAGTTCCTCCACGGTGTAAAACTCAAGACGTTGGACGATACCGAAACGGTCGCGTAAAGGCGATGTCAACAAGCCGGCTCGGGTCGTCGCGCCTATCAGCGTAAAGGGCGGCAAATCCAGCTTAATAGAGCGGGCTGCCGGGCCTTCGCCTATTATAATATCAATTTGGTAGTCTTCCATAGCCGGATACAGCACCTCTTCCACCGCCGGGCTGAGCCTATGGATTTCGTCGATGAATAACACATCATGGGCTTGCAGATTGGTCAGCAAAGCCGCCAAATCGCCGGCTTTATCCAGCACCGGACCCGAAGTTTGGCGAATGTTGACATTCATCTCAGCAGCCACGATGTTGGCCAGCGTGGTTTTCCCCAAGCCGGGCGGCCCGAAGATCAATACATGATCCAAAGCTTCAGAGCGCGTTACCGCCGCCTGGATAAAAATTTCCATCTGCTCGCGGAGTTCTTTTTGCCCGACATAGTCTTTCAAGCGCTTGGGGCGAATGGCTCGGTCCACTCGCTCTTCGTCGTTATTACCGTGCGCAGTAACCAATCTGTCGCTTTCAATCATTTAACCGCACCGCGCAGCGCCAGACGAATAATGTCCTCGCAGCTTTTATCGTCTGTAGCAGCCGCTTGCACCATCCGCGTCGCGTCCGGTGGCTTATAACCCAGGGCACACAGCGCGCTAATCGCCTCCTGCTTAGGACTTGCTGCCAAACCGGGAAGCGAACTTGGGCTATCACTAGCTGCCGATAGTTTGTTTAGTTCCGGTAAACGACCACGCATTTCGATAATCAAGCGTTCAGCTGTTTTTTGGCCGACGCCCGGCAAGCGCACCAAACCTTTTACATCGTTATCATGGACGCAACGATAGAATTCTTCGGTACTTTGCCCGGACAGAACAGTCAACGCCAGCTTGGGGCCGACACCATTGACTTTGATCAGGGTTCTGAACAGCATGCGTTCGCTTTCTGTGGCAAAACCGAACAGGATATGCGCGTCCTCGCGAACCACGAGATGCGTATGCAGCTTAACCACTTCACCCAATGCCGGCAGATCGTAAAAGGTATTCATCGGCGCTTCAATTTCATAGCCGACGCCGTGCACATCCAACAACAGTTGCGGAGGAGCTTTGTAAATCAATTTACCGCATAAAAAACCGATCATGAAATCGCCTTCTGCAAACGCATCGCGGTCTCCTGATAGTGGCTGTGACACAGGCCAATAGCCAATGCATCGCTAGCATCGATCTGCATATCACCTTGAATACTCAACAAAATTTTCACCATATGCTGCACTTGCTGCTTATCGGCATTGCCCTTGCCTACCAAGGCCTGTTTAACTTGCCTAGCCGCATATTCGAAAACCGGCAGATCTCGGTTTAAGGTGGCGCAAATTGCAGCGCCGCGCGCCTGCCCTAGCTTCAGGGCAGAATCGGCATTCTTGTGCATAAACACTTGCTCTATGGCCATTTGCTCAGGACGGTACAACTCAATCACCTGGCTAACGCCATCAAAAATCTGCTTCAAGCGCTCGGGAAACTCGTCGGATTTGATTCGAATACAGCCACTGGCTACGTAGCGAATACCGCGCGAGGTCGATTCCACCACGCCGTATCCGGTTATGCGCGAACCTGGATCTATTCCTAAGATTCTGGTCAATAGTCTATTGATACGAGTAATTTTGCGGTGTGATTAGGCATCTAGCGCAGTCATGATGTCGTCGCTGATGTCGGCATTCGAGTAAACGTCCTGCACATCGTCCAGATCTTCCAAACGGTCGATCAACTTCAGCATTTTTTCGGCGGATTCGCTATCCAATTCAGTCTTAACGTCGGCATGCATCGTCACTTCGGCGTTTTCCGGCTCGAAGCCCGCAGCAAGCATAGCTTCCTTGACGGTCATATAGTCTTCAGGGGTGGTAAACACGTCGATAGAACCATCGTCGTTGGTGACCACGTCCTCGGCGCCGGCCTCCATCGCGGCTTCCATCACTGCGTCTTCATCGACGCCGTTGGCGTAGCTGATAATGCCGACCTTGCGAAACATATAAGCCACCGAACCGTCCGTGCCCAAGTTGCCGCCAGCCTTAGAGAAGGCGTGCCTGACATCGGCGACGGTACGATTGCGATTATCGGTCAAGCAATTCACCATCACCGCCGTGCCGCCAGGACCATAACCTTCGTAACGCACCTCTTCGTAAACCACGCCATCGACCGCGCCGATGGCCTTTTTGATGGTGTTGTCGATGGTATCGCGCTTCATGTTAGCACCAAGCGCTTTATCAATAGCGGTACGCAAACTCGGATTATTGGCGGGATCACCGCCACCCGATCCTTTTGCGGCCACGGTAATCTCGCGAATCAGTTTGGTAAAAATCTTGCCGCGTTTTGCGTCCTGCGCGCCTTTGCGATGCTTGATGTTAGCCCACTTACTATGCCCAGCCATTCTATCTCTCTGAATCTGCTAAAAATTTGGAAATTTTACCATCGTCCCGCCGGCTTATCGACCCTTGCTTACAATACTAGCGGCAATATAGCCGCTAACGAAGCATCCGAGACGTAGCTATCCGCTTGCTCTTCCACCAACGGCCTGCGGACGACACCGCCGAAACCGATCATATAGGCACCGGCCAATTTAGCTTCCAGATCGGTCTTGCCATCGCCTATCATGACCAAGGACGAATGATGCATCCTCAGTCGGCGACAAATCCTGGCTTTGCCGCCACTGACGGCCAACGGCGAGTGTCGGGCAAAATCCTGGTAATTACCGTCGTCGTCAAACAGCACATCAACCGCATGCACATGCGCTTCCGGTATGCCCAGTTGCTCCGCCAAAGGTAGTATCGCCTGCCGCAAGCCGCCACTTATGATGTGGATCAGCTTATTATTGGCTTGCAGGGTTTTAATTGTGTCGCTGACACCGTCAACCATTTCGGCAATATACAACTCGGCCAACCAGTCTATCGCGGCTTTATCGGGCTTGATCAAATCCAGTCGGTTCGCGTAGACATCCTCAAGGGCCAATTCGCCATTCATAGCTGCATCGGTTAACGCCGCAACCTGTTCGAATAAACCGTTACGCCTAGCCAATTCATCGATACCTTCGACCCGGCTCAGCGTACTGTCGCAATCGAAACAAACAACTTCAAAACTCATAACGCGATCTGCCTTGCTGTGTGCACCGCAGGCACCTCACAAACCGATTTCAATACTTGTTCATTTAAGGGATCAGAGATGCTGATGACCATCATCGCCAATTGATGTTCGTCGGCGATACTGACTTGCATGCGGGTAATATTGATATTGGCAACGCCCAAGATCGAGCTAATCGCCGCAATCACGCCCGGCTTATCATCGTGGCGAGTGATCAGTAACGCGCCTTCCGGCACCACTTCAATTTCGAAATGATTGATACTGACCAAGCGTGGATGTTGATTTCCTAACAACGTTCCCGCCAGAGATACCGACTTATCGGCGCAGTGCCCGGTAATTTTGATTAGAGACTGATAGCCTTCCGATTCCTCGGTCTGGGACTCAATTAGCGTTATACCTTGGCGTTTGGCAATGTTCTCAACATTGACGCGGTTAACCGGCGTGGAAAGCTGCCCCCCCAACAAACCGACCATCGCCTCTGCGGAAATCGGCCGAATTTTTACCTCAGCAGCCTTTCCATAAACCGCAACTTCCAATTTTTGAATCGGTTGATCGATCAACCCTACTAAAACCTTACCGAGAATATTAGCAAGGTTCATAAATGGTTGAGCCTTGGATAGCTCTTCTGCCGACAACCTAGGGAGATTCAAAGCATTAACAGCTTCGCCGGTTTGCAAATATTTAACCGCCTGGCGGGCAATTTCGACACTCACCGCCACTTGCGCTTCTTTGGTCGAAGCGCCCAAATGCGGCGTAAATACCACATTATCCAGTGTAAGCAATGGCGAATCCTTGGGGGGTTCTTGCTCATAAACGTCCAGCGCGGCGCCAGCGATCCGGCCGTCTTTCAAAGCATCATATAATGCCGATTCGTCAACCAAGCCGCCGCGCGCGCAATTGATCAACCGTGCAGATTTTTTCATCATCGCCAATTGTTCCCGGCCGATAATGTTTTTGGTTTTTTCCAGCAAAGGGCAATGCAGAGTCAAATAGTCGGCTTGTTTAACCAGGGTCTCCAAGTCGACCATTTCCGCGCCATGTATGGCAAAAACATCCGGCGCTACAAACGGATCATAAGCGATCACCCGCATTCCCAAACCGTTGCCGCGTTGCGCGACTATCCGGCCGATAGTACCAAAACCCAGCACTGCCAGAGTTTTATGAGCAATTTCAGCGCCCATCAACTTAGATCGCTCCCATTTCCCCTCTCTGACCGATTGATTGGCAAACGGTAGATTGCGACTCAAGGAAAACATGTGCGCGATAGCGAGTTCCGCCGTCGTGGTGGCATTGGCATCCGGCGTATTCATTACGATAACGCCTTGTTCAGTCGCGGCATTTAAGTCAACATTATCGACCCCTATGCCGGCACGCCCGACTACCTTCAGACGAGTCGCCGCTTTTAAAACCTTAGCCGTCACCTGAGTATCGCTGCGAATCAATAAGGCGTCGAATTCCGGAATAATCTCGCACAACTCGTCTTCATTTAAGCCGGTTTGGATATGTATCTGTATACCGTCCTGGACATTCAAGAAATTAATGCCGTCTTCCGCAAGCTTGTCTGAAATCAGTATCTTTTTCATCGCCATGACTGGATTATTGGATAAGGCCGGCATTTTAGCAGCTTTGCTATAATCGCCGTAATGCGCGTTCCCGACAAACAACCAAAGTCTATTACTTATGAGAATAAAATCGGCGCTTGGCGTCCTATCGGTGATCTGTTTACTTGGCGCAATCGCCTGGTGGCTGACTTACACTAAAAGTTTCGCCCCCAACGCCGTTTTTACAACATTGACAGGCGAACGACTGGCAATTGCCGAGCTGAAAGGCAAGCCCGTATTGATAACATTTTGGGCAACCGACTGCCCTAGCTGTCTTGAGGAAATTCCGGATTTGATTGCATTGCATCAGCAAGGCCTGAAAATCATTGCTGTGGCAATGCCATACGACCCGCCTAGCCGCGTGCAAACATTAGCCAAAGAACGTCAGCTTCCTTATCAAGTTGCTCTTGATATAGATGGTAGTCTTGTACATGCTTTTGGTGATGTGCAATTGACCCCAACGATGTTTTTAATAGACAAACAGGGCGTGATCATCATGCACAAAATCGGCGCTTTCGATTTAGCATCTTTAAAAACACTTCTGACGCAATTATAGAAAACTACTTTGTAATTTAGCTATAGAGGTGTTGTCTGGTAACAGTAAATCCGCAAAAGAGAAGGGAGCAGCAGTAGGGGTGATTTGGGGGTAAAAAAAAGCCCTGCTATGGGTAAGCAGGGCTTTTGGTTTAAGAGCTTGGCGATGACCTACTTTCACATGGCAACCTGCCACACTATCATCGGCGCTAAGCGGTTTCACTTCCGAGTTCGGGATGGGATCGGGTGGTTCACGCTTGCTATGTTCACCAAGCAAACTGGTTTGGCTGTTTTGCAGCCGTCATGCACAGGCTTGAAGCGTATTCGCTTCCCGGCATTTGCCGTTTACCTGTCTTCATGGAAATCTGTATCGAGTGTGTCGTTATCTTACGTTTATCAGCGTGTCAGTGACACCCAAACGCATTGGGTGTTATATGGTCAAGCCTCACGGGCAATTAGTACACGTTAGCTACGCCCATTACTGGACTTCCACACCGTGCCTACCAACGTCGTAGTCTCCGACGGCCCTTCAGGGGACTTAAAGTCCCAGTGAGATCTCATCTTGGGAGGGGCTTCCCGCTTAGATGCTTTCAGCGGTTATCCTGTCCGAACGTGGCTACCCGGCAATGCCATTGGCATGACAACCGGAACACCAGAGGTTCGTCCACTTCGGTCCTCTCGTACTAGAAGCAGCTTCCCTCAAATCTCAAACGCCCACGGCAGATAGGGACCGAACTGTCTCACGACGTTCTGAACCCAGCTCGCGTACCACTTTAAATGGCGAACAGCCATACCCTTGGGACCTGCTTCAGCCCCAGGATGTGATGAGCCGACATCGAGGTGCCAAACACCGCCGTCGATATGAACTCTTGGGCGGTATCAGCCTGTTATCCCCGGCGTACCTTTTATCCGTTGAGCGATGGCCCTTCCATACAGAACCACCGGATCACTAAGACCTACTTTCGTACCTGCTCGACTTGTCCGTCTCGCAGTCAAGCACCCTTATGCCTTTGCACTCATTGCCTGATTTCCGACCAGGCTGAGGGTACCTTCGTGCTCCTCCGTTACTCTTTAGGAGGAGACCGCCCCAGTCAAACTACCCACCAGACACTGTCCCTAATCCAGATAATGGATCGAGGTTAGAACTCCAAACATACCAGGGTGGTATTTCAAGGTTGGCTCCACGAGAACTGGCGTTCCCGCTTCAAAGCCTCCCACCTATCCTACACAAGTAGGTTCAAAGTCCAGTGTCAAGCTATAGTAAAGGTGCACGGGGTCTTTCCGTCTAGCCGCGGGTACACTGCATCTTCACAGCGATTTCAATTTCACTGAGTCCCAGGTGGAGACAGTGTGGCCATCGTTACGCCATTCGTGCAGGTCGGAACTTACCCGACAAGGAATTTCGCTACCTTAGGACCGTTATAGTTACGGCCGCCGTTTACTGGGGCTTCGATCAAGAGCTTCTCCGAAGATAACCCCATCAATTAACCTTCCAGCACCGGGCAGGCGTCACACCCTATACGTCCACTTTCGTGTTTGCAGAGTGCTATGTTTTTGCTAAACAGTCGCAGCCACCGATTTTTTGCAACCCCCTTCCGCTCCAGTCGCGAGGACCTTCACGTAATGAGGGCATACCTTCTCCCGAAGTTACGGTATCATTTTGCCTAGTTCCTTCACCTGGGTTCTCTCAAGCGCCTTAGAATTTTCATCCCACCCACCTGTGTCGGTTTAGGGTACGGCCACTAGTAACCTGAAGCTTAGAGGTTTTTCCTGGAAGCAGGGCATCTATCACTTCGCTGTTCTTTCGAACCGCTCGTCATCACGTCTCGGCATAGAGCACCCCGGATTTGCCTAAGATGCATGCCTACCTGCTTAAACGGCCACTTCCAACCGACCGCTGATATAGCCTTCTCCGTCACCCCATCGCAGTTACTACTGGTACAGGAATATTAACCTGTTTTCCATCGACTACGCTTTTCAGCCTCGCCTTAGGTGCCGACTAACCCTGCGTCGATTAACGTTGCGCAGGAAACCTTGGGTTTTCGGCGAGGGGGTTTTTCACCCCCTTTATCGTTACTTATGTCAGCATTCGCACTTCCGATACCTCCAGCCGACTTCTCAATCGACCTTCGCAGGCGTACGGAACGCTCCTCTACCACTCACACTTACGTGTAAATCCGTAGCTTCGGTACTATGCTTAGCCCCGGTAAATCTTCCGCGCAGACCGACTCGACCAGTGAGCTATTACGCTTTCTTTAAAGGATGGCTGCTTCTAAGCCAACCTCCTGGCTGTCTGTGCCTTTCCACATCGTTTCCCACTGAGCATAGATTTGGGGACCTTAGCTGACGGTCTGGGCTGTTTCCCTTTTCACGACGGACCTTATCACCCGCCGTGTGTCTCCCGTGCTGGCACTTGCTGGTATTCGGAGTTTGCATCGGGTTGGTAAGTCGGGATGACCCCCTAGCCGAAACAGTGCTCTACCCCCAGCAGTGATACACGAGGCGCTACCTAAATAGCTTTCGAGGAGAACCAGCTATCTCCGAGCTTGATTAGCCTTTCACTCCGATCCACAGCTCATCCCCGTCTTTTTCAACAGACGTGGGTTCGGCCCTCCAGTTAGTATTACCCAACCTTCAGCCTGGCCATGGATAGATCGCCCGGTTTCGGGTCTACACCTTGCGACTAAACGCCCTATTAAGACTCGCTTTCGCTACGCCTCCCCTATTCGGTTAAGCTTGCCACAAAATGTAAGTCGCTGACCCATTATACAAAAGGTACGCAGTCACCCCACGAAGGGGTTCCCACTGCTTGTACGCATACGGTTTCAGGTTCTATTTCACTCCGCTCTCCGCGGTTCTTTTCGCCTTTCCCTCACGGTACTGGTTCACTATCGGTCAGTAAGGAGTATTTAGCCTTGGAGGATGGTCCCCCCATATTCAGTCAAAGTTTCACGTGCTCCGACCTACTCGATTTCACTAGAAAAAGGTTTTCGTGTACGGGGCTATCACCCTGTATCGCCGGACTTTCCAGACCGTTCCACTAACCTTATCCTAGCTTAAGGGCTAGTCCCCGTTCGCTCGCCACTACTTAGGGAATCTCGGTTGATTTCTTTTCCTCCGGGTACTTAGATGTTTCAGTTCTCCGGGTTCGCTTCAGTGAGCTATGTATTCACTCAAAGATGACGCGCTTATGCGCGCCGGGTTTCCCCATTCGGACATCTCTGGATCACAGCCGGTTTGCAGGCTCCCCAAAGCTTTTCGCATGCTACAACGTCCTTCATCGCCTCTTACTGCCTAGGCATTCACCGTATGCGCTTATTCACTTGACCATATAACCCGAATACGTCTGTACTTTGGTTATACTGTCAGCTGACATTTTCGCTGATTTTTTCTGCTTGAGAACGACATGCCGTTTGTTTTCTGCCTTTCCCTTTCGAGAACGACGTCATTCAAACCGCAACTCGTTTTAGTGTTGATCATTGCTGATCATTACTATAGTTACAGATTTCCATATTGTTAAAGAGCTATCGGTACGAATACCAATGCTATAAAGTCTTTATCTGTTGCCGCCGATAAAACCCTATAGCGTTGATGTTCACCCACTATTTTTCTTACGTTTGACGAACTGGTTGACCCTCAGCGTTCAGCATGATGGTGGAGCCAGGGAGGATCGAACTCCCGACCTCCTGCGTGCAAGGCAGGCGCTCTCCCAGCTGAGCTATGGCCCCTAAAGCAGACTAAAGCCAAGACTCAAGCCGAAACGTGACTAAGCACAGCGCCAGTTATTCTAACCAGGCGTGTGGTCTGATTGTGTTTCGCCTTATTGCTTTCGCCTTTTATGCGTTGGTGGGTCTGGGAGGAGTTGAACCTCCGACCTCACCCTTATCAGGGGTGCGCTCTAACCAACTGAGCTACAGACCCAGGTGCGTCTTTCAATCGAAATAATTTGTTGTGAGTACGTGTAACGGTGTGCCGTCTTTGTAAGGAGGTGATCCAGCCCCAGGTTCCCCTAGGGCTACCTTGTTACGACTTCACCCCAGTCATGAATCACAAAGTGGTAAGCGCCCTCCCGAAGGTTAAACTACCTACTTCTTTTGCAACCCACTCCCATGGTGTGACGGGCGGTGTGTACAAGGCCCGGGAACGTATTCACCGCGGCATTCTGATCCGCGATTACTAGCGATTCCGACTTCACGCAGTCGAGTTGCAGACTGCGATCCGGACTGGGACCGGCTTTTTGGGATTCGCTTACTCTCGCGAGTTCGCAGCCCTCTGTACCGGCCATTGTAGCACGTGTGTAGCCCTACCCATAAGGGCCATGATGACTTGACGTCGTCCCCACCTTCCTCCGGTTTATCACCGGCAGTCTCCCTAGAGTTCCCGGCATGACCCGCTGGCAACTAAGGATAAGGGTTGCGCTCGTTACGGGACTTAACCCAACATTTCACAACACGAGCTGACGACAGCCATGCAGCACCTGTCTCAGAGTTCCCGAAGGCACTCCGCTATCTCTAACAGATTCTCTGGATGTCAAGGGTAGGTAAGGTTCTTCGCGTTGCATCGAATTAAACCACATGCTCCACCGCTTGTGCGGGCCCCCGTCAATTCATTTGAGTTTTAGCCTTGCGGCCGTACTCCCCAGGCGGTCAACTTAATACGTTAGCTCCACTACTAAGTTCTTTAAGAACCCAACAGTTAGTTGACATCGTTTACGGCGTGGACTACCAGGGTATCTAATCCTGTTTGCTACCCACGCTTTCGTACCTCAGCGTCAGTTTTAGTCCAGGGAGCCGCCTTCGCCACTGGTGTTCCTTCAGATCTCTACGCATTTCACCGCTACACCTGAAATTCCACTCCCCTCTACTAAACTCTAGTTGCCCAGTATCAAATGCAGTTCCCAGGTTAAGCCCAGGGCTTTCACATCTGACTTAAACAACCGCCTACGCACGCTTTACGCCCAGTAATTCCGATTAACGCTTGCACCCTCCGTATTACCGCGGCTGCTGGCACGGAGTTAGCCGGTGCTTCTTGTATAGGTAATGTCAGTCTACCGGGTATTAACCGATAGGTATTCCTTCCTATTGAAAGTGCTTTACAACCCTCAGGCCTTCTTCACACACGCGGTATTGCTGGATCAGGCTTTCGCCCATTGTCCAATATTCCCCACTGCTGCCTCCCGTAGGAGTCTGGGCCGTGTCTCAGTCCCAGTGTGGCTGATCATCCTCTCAGACCAGCTACGGATCGTCGCCTTGGTAGGCCTTTACCCCACCAACTAGCTAATCCGACATAGGCTCATCTATTAGCGCCAGGTCCGAAGATCCCCAGCTTTCCCCCGTAGGGCGTATGCGGTATTAGCGTGAGTTTCCCCACGTTGTCCCCCACTAATAGGCAGATTCCTATGCATTACTCACCCGTCCGCCACTCGTCAGCGCCCGAAGGCCTGCTACCGTTCGACTTGCATGTGTTAAGCATACCGCCAGCGTTCAATCTGAGCCATGATCAAACTCTTCAGTTTAATTTTAACTTGTCACTAAATAAGATTAGTGACCAATCTTGGCTCGACTACAGAACATCTTTTCTTGCGAATTGACGTGGTTTCTGTGTCGACTATTTCTAACAGCACATAGTCGCTACACATACCCACACAAATTATTTCGATTTCGTTTGTTAAAGAGCCAGAGCATTTCGCTCTGTTGAGCCGACATATTCTACAGCGTTTTCAGTGTTTGTCAAATTTATTTTTAAGTCATTTCAAAAACCGAAACTCAAAAAACAAACCCGTCAATCAACAGCTTCAAACCTGCCGAACTAAACCGACCGCTTCACCGCTAAAACTTAAAAGCCAGATCAGTGAAGAGCCGCTCATTCTAATCACCCAAC